>OZ242381.1:0-5444765 GCA_965209095.1 Candidatus Poribacteria bacterium
GTGGGGTAAAACATGGCAATAAGTGCAGTCCAAACATATCTAAGTCCAGAAGAATATATCACATTAGAACGTAAAGCGATCCCTACATATCACACTGTCAGAAGTGAATACGTCAACGGGAAAATAGTCGCTATGTCTGGTGCAAGCCGCGCGCATAATCTCATTTCATTCAACATCTCTGGTGAACTCCGCAATCAATTGAAAGATGGTGGGTGTGAAGCTTATGCAGGCGAAATGCGTGTAAGCACCACCAGCACTTCATCCTATTTCTACCCAGATATCGTGGTCGTTTGTGATGAACCCCGTTTTGAAGACGATGTTTTTGACATACTCCTGAACCCAATCGTTCTTGTAGAGGTTCTCTCACCAAGTACCGAGGCTTATGATAGAGGAGAGAAATTCTCTCACTACCGGCAACTTGAATCCTTGAAAGAATACATACTTGTATTACAAGACAGAGTAAATGTGGAAAGGTATCTCCGAATACAAGATGAGTGGAAATATACTTACTGCCAAGACCTTAATGATGTTCTTCCGATTTCTTCTATTCAGTGCGAATTGCCGTTGCTGGAAATATATGAGCGAGTCACATTTCCTGAAAATTAAAGGTGTTAATCATGAAATATATTATACGAAACTTATTCTTATACATAATTCTGTTCAGTATCGCCTTGATAGGGAGTGCGGATGAAAGTGCACTTAAAAATCCAGACGGTTCATGGAAATGGACAAATAGACTTAGCAAAGAAACCAGCCCCTATCTACTGCTTCACGCACATAACCCAGTAGAATGGTATCCGTGGGGTGATGAAGCATTGGAACGTGCTAAGAAAGAACACAAACTGATATTTCTATCTGTTGGCTATTCGACATGCTACTGGTGTCATGTGATGGAACGTGAGGTGTTTTCAAATCCAGAAATCGCTAAGCAGATGAACAAGGACTTTATCAATATCAAAATTGATAGGGAAGAACGACCAGACCTTGACGCAATCTATATGACTGCAACACAGATATTGATGCAACGCGGTGGGTGGCCTAACTCCGTCTTTCTTACACCTGACTTAAAACCTTTCTTTGCAGGCACGTATTTTCCACCTACGGATATGCCGAATAGACCGGGATTTCCTACCATATTGGAAGCAGTGCAGGACGCTTGGACAACACGAGAGGACGAGGTGATTGACACAGCAAACGAAATTACAAAGATCATTGAAGCAGTAACAAGCAAAGCATTCACTGCTCTCAACACAAACGAACTCGAACCTTCTACTATTACAACGGCTGTGGAACACTTGAAGAAGACCTATGACCACGTCAATGGTGGATTTGACGCTGCACCGAAGTTTCCAAGTCCCGCGAATTTGGCGTTTTTGCTGAGAGCGTATGAACGACAATCGGGATTAGAAACTCCTCCAACAGACAATGAACTGCTATTGAAGATGGTGACATATACCTTAGATAAGATGGCTTACGGTGGCATGTATGACCAGATAGGTGGCGGTTTTCACAGGTATTCTGTTGATGACATGTGGCTTGTTCCTCACTTTGAAAAGATGTTATACGACAATGCACAATTGGCGAAAATCTATCTGCGGGCATATCAGTTGACAAAAAAGCCACAGTATAAACGTGTTGCAAAGGAAATATTCAGTTTTGTTGCTCGCGAAATGACATCTCCCGAAGGTGGGTTTTATGCGGCATTAGACGCAGAAACAGATGCAGAAGAAGGAAAATACTATGTTTGGACAAAAGACGAAATAGAGAACGTTCTTCCTAAAAAAGATCTAAAGCAATTCACCTCAGTTTATGGTGTGGATGAAGGACCTAATTTTGAAGGAAAAAATGTGTTATATATTCCCAAGGGGGAAGAATCGGAAGCAGCATTACAATCTTTAGAATCTGCACGGGAAACACTATTGGCAGCCCGAACTGAACGTGAATATCCACTCCTTGATACAAAGGTTATTGTGAGTTGGAACGGTTTGATGATAGATGCTCTTGCTTATGGATATGAAGTGTTAGGAGACGAAAAGTATCTCACTGCTGCGACAAATGCAACACAATTTATTCTGGATAACATGACAAAACCGAACGGTGAACTGTGGCATACCTATATTGCTGATGTTGCAAGTTTTGATGCATATCTGGATGATTACTCCTTTTTGGTGCGAGGGCTGATTGGTATGGCAAATGCCACTGGAGAAAACCGTTGGCTACAGACTGCAAAGACACTTACCGATAAGATGATTGAACTATTTTGGGACGACAAAAATAGCGGTTTCTTTTACACAAAATCAGATGCAAAGCAACTAATTGTTCGCACCAAAAAACCGCACGATTCGGCAATTCCTTCGGGGAATGCTGTTGCAGTTAATAACCTCTTAATGCTTGAGGCAAGTTACCGAGATTATGCTGAAAAAACGTTACGCAGCTTCGCAAGATCTATGGAAGAATCTCCGTCTTCTTTTATGCACATGCTCTATGCACTCAATGGATACTTTACTTTAGATGACACATCATCAAAAGAAAAACCTGTCTCTAATGTTTCAATCCTACCGCAAACACCGCTGGGTGAATTGGGATTTGGCGATTCAACGCAGCAACTTGTAACCGCAACTGCTAAGATAACTTCACCAGCTAAAAGTAAGCAAATTGACGTAGAGGTCCAGGTTAAAATTGCTGAAGGTTGGCATATCAATGCAAATCCTGCAGGTCAAGACAACCTTATCCCAACGACAATTACTGTGGCAGAAGAGGCACCAATAGAAATATCTCAAGTGCAATATCCAATAGGTAAATCGGTTATATTTGAGTTTAGTCCTGAAGCCGTGAACGTATACGAAGGCACGTTCACGATTCCATTGAAGATAAAACAGAAACCGAATACTGTCCTCAAGAAAGATGTGCTGATTATACTAAAACTTGATTACCAACCTTGCAATGAGACAGAGTGTTCGTTTCCACAGACGATAGATGTTCCGTTGAAGTTGCAGTAACTGCCTGACATTTCATTATCAGGCATTACAGTTCATCCACATGTGTTCGTATTTTTTGGAACGCATCTAAAATCAGTTGCATATCGTCTGTGTCGCCTAAAAACATGGCATGTCCGAAACTGCATACCTCGTTGTGATACACACGTTCCGCCTCTGGACAGTGAACCTTACTATAATCAATTGCCCGATCACCAAGATATTCACGCGGTAATCCGAGTCTGTCAAATAAAACTGCATCAGCAAAAGGTCCTTCGTTATAGATGGGTTGCCCGTGAGCACCTACACCGCACGGCACACCTTCTGCACCGAGTGCTTCTAAAAATCGTCCGCGTGAAACACCGCCAAATTCATCTGATACGAAACGGAAATCCCAATAGTAGAAACACCATCGTGTGACGCGTTCGTCGCGTGGTATCGGATGGAGTCCTTCTATTTCCTCCATTCCTTTCACAAGATACGCCATATTACGTTCGCGCGTCTCTACTTGCTCATCAAGACGATCCAATTGCGATAAAAGGAGTGCAGCTTGTAAGTTTGTCATACGCATGTTAAGATTTGCGACTTGACCTGCACTGCTTGCAAGATCTTCATCATTTGTTAGTACCATCCCGCCTTCACCGCATGTCAATGTTTTGCCAATCTGAAAACTGAATGTACCGAGATGTCCAATAGAACCGACTCCTTTGCCACGCCATTGTGAACCGTGTGCATGGGCACAATCCTCTATCACCTTGAGATTGTGTTTTTCAGCAATCTCCATAATAGCGTCCATATCTGCGGGATAACCGCCATTATGCACTGGGATGACAGCGCGGGTTCGTGGGGTAATTGCTGCTTCAATAGCATCGGGTGCGATGTTGTAGGTGAGAGGGTCTATGTCAACGATAACCGGCACTGCATTGACGCAAACAGCCGATGTCCCTGTCGCTACAAACGTGAGCGCGGGAACGATGACTTCATCACCCGCAGTGATTTCAGCGGCTTTCAATGCACATTGCAACGCCACAGTACCATTTGCAAGCGGAATGCCGTATTTTGCATCGTGATATGAAGCAAATTTTTCTGCAACTTCATCAACTTTTTCGCGCCTGTTCCATGCACCGCTACGTATAACTTCTAAAACAGCGTTCTCATCAGTTTCATCATGAATGGGCCAACCTTTGCCTAAACCTTGTTTGACAACGGGGTCGCCGCCGTTTATTGCTAACTTTGCCATGTTTGTGTCTCCTTCTTTCACGGAACCTTGATTAATGGTTAACTTCTATTTCAGTTGCAGATTTGGAATATGTTTATCAAGTTACGGCAGATTTTCAGCAAACCAGTCTAATGAAGGCCATATTTTGCATACATCAGCGATTAACTTTTCAGCTCTTGCCTGAATTTCATTGATATCCCATGTATCATGTTCGCAAATTTCGTTATTCAGATGTAAGATTGAATGTTCATTTAAAGCCCCTTTCTTATCGGAAAATGGAGCATTGCTCATACTTGCGTTAAGCTTCCTTGTTACCAGCGTTAGATTGCCTATACTTTGCAATAAATGATCTCTTGCTAATGCAAGATTAAATGCATCCGAATAGGACTCCTCAGCTAAATTTTCCCTTGAAGGGTTATCTAAGTCTGTTTCAGAAAACAAGTCTTTGTAAAAAAGTTCATTGCTTGCAACATCTCTATCCACAGAAACAGTATAATTTCTGGCAGAGTCGTTCTCATAAATTACAGATCCTTCTCCAATCAGCAAAGTCCAAGTTCCTTTCCATTTGATTGGCATTATATGTTCTAAAGTAAGACGGTTGTTAAAAGTGAGTTCGTTTGTTTCAGTGAACCTATTTTCGTTCCTTTTCATAATTTCAATTTGATATAAGATATAACGGATAAGTTTTTGCTTAATGTCCCCTGCGGTTTCGAACCAACGTCTCTCCAATGCGGCCCTGACAGCACGATTATCTGGAAAAACTATGGTAGAGTCTTCTGGGAAAAGCTGAGCCTTCATACTTGTCATCTTTTTTTGCTATATCTCTAAGGGCACAAAGAATAATTTGAAAAGTTGTTAGACGCTGTTGACCATCAATAATCTCATATATTTCATTCTTTGTTGCTTCATTGTCATTCGATTGAGTCTCTTTCTGAATTACTAATGTACCAGTAAAATGGCTTCCTTGTTGTGAGAATCTGTCTTTGATATCATTCCAAAGAGGCTGCCACTGATCTTCTTTATCCCAAACGTAATGACGTTGAAAAAGAGGTATCTTAAACTGGGCTTTCTTACCAAATAAGGAATCTACAGTTTCTTCTGTTACTTTCATTTCTAAACTTTCCTAACGGGTAGGTGAATAATTAAGTATGCATCCATTGCACTAAATATACATCTGATGAAGTCTTCAATTATTACTATGTAAAATCTAACACATTACCGTACTCCTGTCAACATAATATAGAATGGGAGTGTAAAGTTTTTGCACAGATACAACTTACTCCTATTGTAGAGCGGGGGCTCTGTGCCACGCCAAACATTCATATCTTAAGTAGCAGGCGCGCTCCGCGTGCTGTTCATGCATTGTTAGACTGGTTTCTAACCTCGCCAAATCATGCAAAATACCAAACGCGTATTCTGCCACGCGCATTTGGCGTTGATTTGGATTGTCTGTTACTTTACAACATCGATCCAGTTTATTTTATCAATAGCACTCTGAAACTCCAGACTCATTATCCTGTCCATCTAATAACCACGCAAATCCTGGTTCAGACAACCCTAATTCAGATAAAAAATCCCAAAATTCAGATAAAATTCAAGCAATTTTCAACGAATTCACAAAAAAATACTATAATTATTACATTTTTACTTGACAACTACAATTAAGAATGGTATAATTAACACGTGTTTAGAATGCAAGCCCAAATCGGCTACGCAAGTTTAGAAACTCAATGAGGCGGCGCAGTTCCCTGAAGAAGCGACAACACGGGAACGCAAATTTACAAACGCAACAGTCGCTCGAAAACTTGACCAAAAGTCGTGGGCAGTCTCTGCGGAGCGCGAAACCAACAGAGACGCAATAATACTATTTCTAATATATAATGGCTCATTTTTGTAGCACAAACTTCATAGTTTGTGTCCCGAAGAATTGCAACCGTAAATGAGATAATTATCTATAGAATGGTAAAAATAACACGAAAAAGATCGCGTAAATCCTCACGAAGTCGCAGGAGGTCCATCGTTGACTGATGACAGCAACGGAACCTAATCTAATGTCCAAAATACGCTCACATAAATGTTAATCAGATCCGTCATAACCTGAATAACATTCAAATCCTTATGGTAATTTCTTTTGAATGGGGGTTTAAAATATAATTACAATAGGATCCATGTGATATTACGGACATACCTGCATGAATATGTCATCTAAAATCTCATAGAGTCATGGAAGTTTCTGAGAAACCGCAGCATCTCAGCAATTGGTAAAACCATGCCTTTGTTGCGAAAACACCAGTCTGTAAAACTGGAACTTGTTAAGCCATATTTGGGTTTTGCATTCCACGTTTTGTCCACTTCTTGCTGCCCAGTTGCAGTTCGTATCACATAAATAAACCTGAAGGTGAAATGTCATGATAACACAATACGACAGGAGAATATCACAGTCCGAATTAAGAAATGTTCCATTTATCACATGGGTTATGATGACGTATATCTACACCATCAATAATACATATCAGGACACCAAAAAACTAAACAACAAAACGTACCGGATCAAAAAATTGAAATTCCCAGAAATTCGCACAAAAAATCACTCACAAACCTATACACAGATGGGGCTCACAACCCGGTACGAAAAACCGTACCAAAACCGTACCGTAACACAAAAAAACGCACTTTACGGTACGGTTTCAAAAAGCATAAAATAGCATGAGTAAAAAACGCAAACCAAATTACCCTGGACCTTTACCAGAGACATTCAGATGCTCAAATCACACAGCTGTTATCTGTTGTGACACATCAACTCGATATCACACTCACACAGCAACCTGTGTCTGACAAAACGAATGAAATCCCTATTGCTTCACGCATCCTACAAGCGTTTGATGTCACAGGCAAATATTTTGCAGCAAAACCTAAAGAAGCACTCACGCTTTTAGGAGCAAACATCGACAATTGAATGCTTCTGGAGATAACTCAGAACCAATCAATTGTTTTTTCTGACTCAATCACCAAATATACCCGATTAAGCGGATAGTATTTGGTGGGTTCTTGTATTCCTCCAATGTATAATTGAATCGGATATAAAGAGGTATAGAGACCCAGTGCTACCATGTGTGATTGTGCGGGAACGAAACCTTGATCTACAATGGGTTTTTGGAGTTGATACTTTCTAATACCTCCAGACATGATTTGCCATTTACCAATTGATGATAATACTGTGCGACGCGTTTGCTAAAATCTGGATTATGACTCAATGCTTTTTCCGGTGTAGCATTCTGAGGTGACCAAAGTGTTGCATTGGAGAAGATAGTATTGAGTCGGTTTGCTACATCTGAAATGCTTGCTCCGAATGCACCTGTGAGAACATCCTGTATCGTTCTATTTGGGTCACGGATTTCGTATTCTGTGCCAATATCTGTAATGCCTCTATAATCGTCATCACCAGAGATAATAGATGGAGTCAGAAAGCGGAGGACTGTGGCAAAGGAATAGGCGAAATCGGATTTGAATAGTTCTGTGCTATTACGGTAGTTCGGTGAGCGGACGATATCTGCTGCACGTTCACGGAGTTTCACTGTTTCAATGATATTTATCCGTGCGTTGTCATCTTTGACGCGACGGATTCGATCAACAAATTCCAGCGCATAAGCTTCCGCACTTTTGCCTGCAATTGGAATGTCTGCTTGGACGATTTCAGCGTAACCTTTCATCAACCTTTCCAGATGTGGAGCGAACAGTGGATGCTCTGCAGCTTCGTTCACATATTCAAACCCAGCAAGAAAACCTTTGTGCGTAATTCCCGGCACGTGCACGGAATTGACGAGTAGCAGTTTCCAATCGTGATAAGGTTCAATACTCTCTTGTTTGACAACAACCCCATAGTCGTCAAGTTCTGCAAAGGGGACGCGCAGTTTATTGTCTATGTCTTCAAGAATGAGCGGGGTTGCAGGCATCTGCTCTGCATAAGTTATAAGATCGTCTGAACCTTCTATCTGTGCTTGTGCTGCTTCCTTTATGTCATCGGGAACTGCATAGACTTGGGGGACAAGCCGATCTCCCATCTCATTGAGAAATCCGACTTTGGTATCCAACCATTTTGTGTAATCATCGGTGCGTTTTGGATATTCATTGCATAGAATATCTCGGATAACGTCTCCATTATTTCGTAGGTTGTCGGTATTGACAACACACAGCGGAGTATCTGCTCCATGCTTGCAATAGTAGCGATATAAGGTTTCATCTAACACATCCATTGCAAGTTCGCCTTTTGCGATGCCTGCTTCGGTTACACCAATGAGAATAAGGTCTAACGGATTTTCGGTTTGTGCGTAGAATTGTTCGCGTCCGTCCTTTGTTGCGAGGGTTGTTGCACCGACTACACTTGAAATCTGTTGGATGTCATGTATTCCGCCAAGGTCAAATGTGACGACATGGTATACTCCATTTTGTCTGTTAAATGCATCTGCTTTCTCTGTGCCTGTCGGTTGTCCAATATAGATTCCTCCGTTATACAGTTTCCTTTGGTTGAGGATATGAACGAATTGATGTGTTAAGGCGCGTTGTAAACCACCCGCACCGATAGCGAGTATTTTAGTTGGAAGCATGTGTTTGTCTGTTCTCCTTTTTGTCTTGCGTTCTTATGTCAATATGGGATTCTCGGTTCACACATTAGTGAAAAATGTAAGAGGCGCAATCAATTGCGCGACTACGAACCGACTTTATCTGATATTAGGATTTTGTCATAGAGTGTGAGATATTCCTCAGCGATGTTTTTCCAATTGTAACGTTCATTCTGTTTTAGCATTTCTATACTTGCATTGCCCATTTCAAGCCGTGTTTGTCCTGCGTCTATGAGTTTGATGATACATTCTGCGAGTCCATCAACATCACCTGGGTTAAACAAGGCACCGTTGACAGTATCTGCGACGAGTTCGTCAATTCCTTGAACGCGACTGGCGATAATCGGCAGTCCTGTTCCCATCGCTTCTAATACGACAAGTGGCATGCCTTCTGCGAGTGAAGGTAAAATGAAAATGTCTGCGTCACGGTATTTCTGTGGTAATTCTGGATATTCCACCGCACCTGTGAAATGGATATAAGAATTCACGTTAAGGTGCTTTGCTATATTTGTGAGTTCTTCCTCATAAGGTCCGTCCCCTACGATCTCAATCTCAAATTTATGCTTCGCTCTTTCAATGACGTGTGGTAGTGCGCGAATGAGAAATTGAAATCCTTTGCGTGGAATGAGTCTGCCGATGGATAAACACCTTACTACTTTTGGGTGTGCCTCACGCTGTGTGGGTTCAAAACTGTCAGGGTCTAAACCGTCCGGTATGATGTCTATGTTGACATTTTTGTCGGTTACATGTGCTAAGTCTTGTAGTCCTTCACTACAGGAAATGACCGCTGCCGCATCCTTCCATATTGCACGGATAATTGGTTTTAGTATCAGGTATAACCATCGGTAGTAAGGTGGATCGGGGTCTGGACGTGGTACGTCTCTCCCTCCTAAAAAGACGACATAGGGGACATTTCTGAATTTCTGTAGCAGATAAGCACCGCCTCCTGCGGGTATTCCGAAAAAGACTTGGACGATATCTGGTTTGAACTGCTTTGCGAATTTCAATCCGTAGATGCTGGAACTGATTGCGTAGGTGAACATCTCATGCACCGCACAGACATTTGGATTTTTGCGAAGGGCGGGGACACGATGTATATGTATGCCATCCACTTCCTCCATGCTTTTGCAATCACGGAATTGTGATGTGATGAGATGTACATTGTGTCCTGCAGTAGCGAAATGCTTGCCTAAATAATAACTGACCCAGCCACCACCACCGCCTATAGGTGGGAATTCGTGATTGAACATTAGGATTTTTCGTTGATGAGAAGTCAATTAATTACCCGCACCTTTTTGGATGTGATTTTCTGCTAATTGCACAGCAAAGTCAATCATTGATTTTGCGATATTTACTCCCGAAACGGATTCTAACTCCTCAAATCCGGGGGACGGGTTGACTTCAAGGATGACGGGTCCGTTTTTTGTTTTCATTATATCCACGCCAGCGATGTCTAATTGCAATGCGGATGCGGCATCAATTGCAATTCGTTTGTTTTCGTCTGTGAGTGTGATCTGTGTTCCATAAGCCCCTTGATGTATGTTTGATCGAAATTCTCCGGGGCCTGCGTATCTTTCCATGGCTGCGATAATATTTCCACCTACTACGAGAACGCGGATGTCTACACCTGCCGCTTCTGCTATGAAGGATTGAATGATGTAGTCACGATGTAGGTCACACATTGCTTCTATCGTTGAGGTGAGAGATGTTGGTGTGTCTAATAACATCACACCGATTCCGTGCGTGCCGTAAAACGGCTTTATGATGTAAGGATAATCTCCTATTTCCTGTGAAGTGTCTTCTAAATAGGTCGCTGAACCGACGGTGAGACTGGGTGGAATCGGTAATCCGTGTTGTGCAAGGGTTCGTAGTGATTTGAACTTGTGTCGTGCTTCTGCGATTGCGTTTGCCGTATTGACAACGGGAATTCCGAGCCATTCATAGTGTAGGACGACCTCTCCTCCGTATCGTGCTGTTGCACTTGAAAGCCTTGGAATGACGACATCATAATCTTCTGCTGGTTCACCGTGGTATGTGATTCGGTGTCCGTTTCCACCGATTTGTAGGTAGAATCCGAAAGGGTCACAGACATCGGCTGTGTGTCCTGCTTTTTGGGCAGCTTCTACGAGGCTGCGGGTTGAGTGATTTTGGGGTCCACGGGATAGGATGGCTATTTTCATGGTCAAGATGGTTTTCAGTTGTTAGTTATCAGTTTTCAGTTGTTAGTTATCAGTTTTCGGCTATCAGTTTTCAGTTTTCAGTTAATTTCGTAGAGATACACGGTACGGTTAAGAAACTGCAAATCAAGAAATCAACGCTACAAATGCCATTATTAGTTATCAGCTTTCAGTTTCGGCTATCAGTTAATTTCGTAGAGATACACGGTACGGTTAAGAAACTGCAAATCAAGAAATCAACGCTACAAATGCCATTTAGGCATTTGGCGGATATGAATGCTATATAGCATTCCCCGCCTTCCGTTTTTGAGTATGTCTTGTGTTAACTACTTTGGTATGTTTCCTTCAGAAAGTCGTCTAACTCCTGATATGTGTCGAAGATTTTATCGCATAGGTTTTCAAAGAAGATACTGCGGGTTTCGTTGTAGACAGCATATACGGGTTTGTTGTGTCGTGTTGCATAGTTCATTTCGCTGAGAACGCCGGGAGATAATTTGTCTGTCGGATAGATGACTACGACGAAATCGCTCTGATGGACAAATTGATAATCGCGCGAGATGGTTCGGGTTTTTATCTGCTCAATTACTTGATCGTCTAATTCGCTCATTGTTTCGGGGACATCTAAATCTTGGTCGTCATTTTCTGCTTTTGAGAAGGTGACGAGTGCCATATCCTTGATTGCAAGCGGATCGAAGCAGATGTATGACCGGGACAGTTTCTTACCTAGCTCACGAATTTTCTTTATCTCTTCTGGTGTGTCTCTTAGCAGTGTTATCGGATAACTGAGATAGAATTTGGGTTTGTCTGTAAAGAGCAGTTCATAGAAATTAGCGAGGTCGTGTTGGCGTGCGACGGTGTAATACGGTTTTTCTGTGAGATGGGCGAGGTGTCTGGTGAGGAATTCTTCCTCGTCTAACCAGACATTGAGTGCTGTTTTTTGTAGTCCTGCCCACTGTGCATTTTTTTCCATCCGTCCGTAGATGTCTGCGATGTTGTCTACTACGTTGATGAACATATCGGGTGGGAGGATTTCTATGTCTTTGAATGTAAATCCTTCCAGTAGACTGCCTCGCCATCGGAAACAGGCGTGCAGCCCGATGATTGCGTGTTGATATGCTTGTGCATCTCGTGCGATTTCGTAGAATGCGTTGCGACGTGCTAAGGATAGGACTGCTGGGTCTGAGTCCAGGACCTTCTCTGTGAAGTGGACACGTGCTTCTGCTGCGACTCGGTGCATGTAGTCACCGATGTTGAAGAAGCCGATGTTGAGTTGTCGTTGAACGCAGAGTGCTTCGAAGTCTTTGATGAGTTCTTTGCGTCCTGAACAACTGATGCCTGTGCAGATGATGTTCATTGTTTCGTAACCTTTACCTATTCTGAAACTCCACTCTCATAACTTATTCCTGTGCTATCTGAGTAGGTAGACTTTCAATAATGCGTGCGGTTTAGACGCTGACAGGAATAATGTGCTTTATTGCGGTGACAAGGTCACACGGGTCATCAAACTAACCGTTTAGGTTCATTTCGGTGATTGCTGTTTACCGGTGGTAGGCGTTTGGTTCTGGAAGTATTCCTACGAAAAAGCACAATTACATCAATTGACTGCATAATTGAGTGACACTATTTTTGCTGTGTTTTCGGTGAAACAGAATTAGATATGTCATTGTTTCTGTTATCCTTAACGTCAGTGTTTTCCTGATTGATTTCGTTATTCTGTATTTCAGCTTTTGCAGCTTCATAGCCTTTACGATAACCGTCTTCTCTTGCTTTTTCAATTATCTTATTTCGTGTATCAAGATAGTTTCGAAGTCGCGTAAACATGATATCCAATCCTTCCTTAAAAATAGTTAAAATTGTTGCAGATGATAGTACTGTTAGGTGTACTTTCTAAAGTTGTGTAAAGTACATCACGCCATTTTTCTTTGTCAATAAATTTTTCATGTAGAAATATTCCAGCAAAGATTAACACCCCAACAACTGTGAAAAAAAGCATGGCATTCTCAGTACTTCTGGTGGTAAACAGCGTTGATCTATTGTTCTTTTCCTCCATAAAGATCCCTCGTTACAATTCCAAACGACACTATAAATAAATAAAATACCACAATTTGTGTTTATGCGTCAAGCAAAAACAAATAGATGGGGTGTGTAAAGTTTTTGGCACAATGTCGGACATTATGGTGAATTGCAGGATATGTTTAGCACATTTTAGTCCCGTAGGGACGGAATGTATATAGAAAACGTGTAGCCTCCCGTTTTTAGTCCCGTAGGGACGATATGTCTATCTTTCTATGCCGTTCCTATGGAACTCAAGAGGGGTGGTACACATTTTTTCTATAAACATATCGTCCCTACGGGACTAAAATGAAGGTTATCAACGTTATCTATAAACATATCGTCCCTACGGGACTGAAGAACGAAACTCATATTAAAATAATCCTTAAATTGACACATTAGGGTTTAGCGTTGCTCTGCTTGACAGAAGAATTTTAGATTTTGTTAGACCAATAACCATTCACAATTATAACATTATAACGTTATAACGTTATAATGTCTATTCACTCAGTGTTCTCTGTATCCTCAAGATCGGTTAAGTCTTCAACATCAGCAATATCCGCCAACATTCGAGAATATTTACGTAATTCCTCTTGTAGTGCAGCCAATTCGTTGCGAAAAACGGTACGTTCTGTTTCGTCCTCAAAGTCTCCTGCTATGCTTTTTCGGTGCCACTTTGCGGTAAACGGACGAATTACTTGGTTGAGAACAACAATTGCGATTTTTGTAAAGTTAATACATTCCGGTCCATATTCTCTGATAACTTCTCTTGTCGTTTCGAACAGTGAATAGACACTATCCAAAGCAGCTTTTTCATCGCCGTGTTCAATAGGTAATGGTTGCGTCGTAATCCGAGTAAGTAATTCAATATAGAGTGCCCAAGCGGCATTTTTGTCTGCATCCTTTGGAGTCCACTCCATTTGCAGGAAAGGAGGCTCGATTTTCAAAGATGTCATTCCCCATTTTTCAAGCCAATTTGAGAAATTCATTTGCTTCTATCCTTTACTGCTGTGTAGTTGTGTCGATCACTATCCATTTGTTCCTTTTGCCTGTAACTAATTTTCTGCTATCTGTGTCAATGTGTTTTGTGTCTCTAACACATCGGTGTACGCTTCAAGGCTTAGGTTTTCAGGGTCTATCGGTTGGATTGAGAGTTGATAACCAAGTGCTTTAAGGACAGCTGTAAGAACATCAATCAAAGGTGCATCTTCATTAGACAGGACTTTTGAAAGCACTTGTGGGTCCATATCTGTCTGCTTTGCCAGTTCAGAAATACCCCCCTGTGCTTTGACAACGGTATGAAGAGATCTTAGAACTACTGTCGAATCTTGAAAAATTTGATAATCTTCAAGGATAGCTTGGAGATAGTTTATTGCGCTTTCCCTGTCAGCAAGTTTTTCAATGAGGTACTCGCGCCATTTACCCATTTTTCTCACTGATGTGTCTCCTTGTATTCTTGTCAATATATTTGCCCTATCTAATTGCTATTCCCTATCTGCCGCTAAAGACTTTAGTTTTGCAAGTGCCTCCTGTTCCGCTTTCTGCCACGGACGGTCATCTGGTTTATCCAATTTCTTTGGAGGACCGCTAAACACAAGGATATATGCCCTACGTTCTTGGTCAGTACTGTTCGGCGCGGAATAGTGTAAGGTGCGACAGTGGTGGAACGTTGCACCGCCTGCGGGTATGGGACAGGCAACTGCTTCGGATGGGTCAACATCATCTGTGACCAAACCATGCACAAGTGGGTCATCGTTGATGTGGCGATGCCAACGGACTTCGCCTTTGTGAGATTTTGGAATAAACTGCATACAACCACTTTCAAGTGTTGCTTTATCCAACGGAAGCCACACACTCAAACTATGTGGTAAGACTTCTGGATTCCAATATGCTTCGTCCTGATGCCATGGTGTTTCGTTTCCGTAGTGTGCGGGTTTCAGTATCATGTGTCCACCACCACCGACCTTTTCTTGTTCTACACTGAGCAATTTTGCTGCGAGTCGGCGTGCGTTATGGAAATAGATAGATTCTCGGAGTTCTGGGAACTGTCCCTCTGGTCCTAAGACTTGTGGTAACGTTTCTTGACCAGTATGTGCGCGTGGACCTGCGAGATCAAAATAGCGTCCCTGTTCTTCACCTGTTCTATCATTGAAGAGTTTATCGTAGATACCTTTTAGCCATTCAATTTCATCATCTGTTGTGATGCGTGGAATGCTGAGATATCCGTTTTCTTGGAAGAAGGTAACCTGTTCGTCAGTTACATCAACGTTAAAGTCATTGTTGTTATTCATAAAATCACCGAATTATAATGTCGTAAGGTAGTGCAGTCACTACTCGTTCATTTTCAAATAAGGTTAACCATGTTATTATGCGATGCCATTGCAGTTTTAGCATTGGAAACAGGGGATGACGTTGTGCCAACTGTATAGACACTGTTTCTGATATGCTCATCTCTTCGTCAAGCATGCCTTCCATGATTTGTTCAAAGAAGGTTTTCTGTTCGGGTAGCACAATGATGTCCACTTTATCATCATCTGTAATCCCCACTTCTTTCTTTGCGATAGCGAGGGCAGTGTCAAGTCCACCGAGTTCATCGACGAGTCCGAGTTCTTTTGCCTGTTTTCCAGTCCAGACTCTTCCTTGCGCGACAGCATCAATTTCGTCAAAGGTGGTTTGTCTACCCGCAGCTGCTTTATTGACAAATTGTTCATAGACGGTTTTCATCATCTTTTCAATGCGTTCGCGTTCTGACTCTGTAAAGTTTCCGTAATCTGAATAGAGAGTTGCGTTTTGTCCATGTGCGATGATTTCTTTATTCAAACCGGCTTTGTTATAAAGACCTTTGAGATTGAGTTTGCCACCGTAGACCCCGATTGAACCGGTGAGTGTGCCGGGTTGTGCTACGATTTTTTGTGCTGCCATTGATATGTAATACCCGCCAGAAGCAGCCATATTTGCCATTGATACGATGACTGGTTTTTCGCGTTGTGTGAGCATCACCTCACGCCATATCAGGTCTGATGCGAGCGCGGAACCACCGGGACTATCCACCCGGAACACAATAGCCTGAACGGCATCGTCTGTCCGTGCTTTTTTAAACGCTTTTTTCAACGTTTTGGGTGTAATCATTGACATGGTGGTAAAAGGTGAGTTGAGATCAGGTAATATGGGTCCGCTGGCGTAGATAAGTGCGATCTGCTTGTCTGCGGGACGTGCCTTTGCGCGCGGTTGTGGGTTTAACATACTAAACAGCTGCATCAGTCCAGCAAAGCTGTTCATATCTGGCATCTTGCGTTTCTTTGTCCCGTCCTCTTTGACGACTTGTGCTTCACCCTCTTTTTCCTCATCAATTGCTTCAAGGAGTTCATCATAGTATTTTAGTTCATCAACAAGTTTTGCATGATGTGCTTCTTGTGCGGTGAAAGGACCGTTATCAATCAACTTCGCTGCGTCTTCGGGTGTAATTCCGTCTCTACCGTCAGCAATCTTTTGCAACATTTGATTATATAGATCGTCAAGTAGAGCGGTCATTGATTCACGGAATTCATCTGACATGCTGTCGCGCGTATAGGGTTCAACACCGGACTTGAATTTACCCATTGCGAGCATGTCCGCTTCAATATCCAGTTTTTCCAGTAGTCCTTTTAGAAAGAGGATTTCGGCACGTAGACCAATTAGATTGAGGTTTCCAGTAGGCATTAGCACAATCCGATCCATTGTGGTTGCAAGTAGATAGGCTGCATTGCCACTGCCTTCAAGATAGGCGATCATCTCTTTATCGGTATCACGTAATTCGCTGAGTTTTTCTCTAATTTCCTGTAGGTTCGCCCATCCGATACCGATGTTGCCGATTTTGAATACGATTCCAGCAACTTCACGGTTGGTTTTGAGATCGTCTATTTTTTTGAATAGTCCGCGTAATGTTTTCGTTGTTGCAGTTCCAAAGAAATTCATCTCTTTGGTATCGGAATAGGTGCCGCTGAGTGTGAATTCAACATACTTTTTGAGGGGTGGTTTCTCTTCTTGATGTTCCTCTGCTGATAGTGGTAACACAAAAAGAAGTGTGATGAGCAGTGCTGTTGCCATTTGGCATAAGATGTGTTTCGGTTTCATGATGTCTCCTTGTGGACGATAATGGTGGGATCGTCGTTACTATTTTGTTTTATTTTATAACAAAAAGGGGAAAGTGTCAATGAAAAATGGGGAGTGCATGCACAGAGAACTGTGTTTAGGCAGTCTTTCTCAAAATCAACAAAAATTCTGACTTCATTCCATCAGGATTTTTATTCTTCCGTACACCGAACAGTTGCCGGGTTTTTATCCTGTCTTCATAAACTTTTTCGTGCGAAAATTCACGTTCCGTCCAGTATTCCGACAGGATTCTCCACAACTCAACGGTAATACCATCAATGCGAGGATTACCGACGAAAATGCATGCGGCGGCATTAGGTTTCAATCGGTTCATGGTATTTTCAAGTGCATTTATCGTGTGGCAGAAGTAGGAGTCGAGGCGGTTAATCAGATCTTTCCGAGTCAGTTTTTCTCTGACTTTATCCAACGTATCGGTGTGAATTATTCTATCTGCTTTCCGATACGGGATTTCAAGTCGAGATAACTCACGAATTTCTTCCTCAGTGTGTCCTAACCAAAAAAGATCCAATTTTGTGGAACGTATATATTCCTGTGCTTGTAGATAGGGTGGTGATGTTATCAGTGCGTCACACTCGCGTGGCACATCTATGTAGGAAGAATCTACACCTCCTTGAAATTCCACTTGATTCTTATGATGGTGTGTGTGCATCATAAAATTGTTGATGTCTGTTAGCGTTTTCAAACAATGGTCATGCACCATCTGCTTCAACTGTTCTTGCCAATTTTCATGGAGCAATTCATCGATTGCTGCTAATTTACGTTTGGATCTGGCTAACTTTGGTGTTCTGTGCTCAGTGTATGAGAACCGTTTGCTAACCTTTAGCAGTGCGGATTTGATAATACCTGTATAGACATCCTGTTCTATGTTTTGGACAAATCCCCAATATTGTGAGAGCAGTGTTAAGATTTCAGGTGCGTACCAGTATTCAACATTGGACCAGGCAGGTGTGAACTGATGTGTCTTACTGTTTTGCATGTCGTCCAGCAGATTACATAGATGTTCTTTACCTAACCGTTCTTCTCCTTGATAGACCTTCAAAGGCATGATGTGATTTAGAAATAGGTTGAGGTCATAAAGGATAGCATTGCGTTTGCAGAGAGACGCTTCAACGCCTACAGTGCCTGATCCTGCGAATGGATCTATGATCCAATCATCTTCTTTCGTGTAAGTGTTTATTGCATATCTGACGACTTGCGGGATGAATTTGGCGGGATAGGATACGATTGCATGTGTTAGGTAACCCGTATCGGTGATTTCGGGTACTAACTCGCGGAAAGACACTAACGCTAACTTGTCAGATGTCGTTCTCTTATTTGGAATTTCAAAATCAGTATCTATAGGGAAAAGCGGTAATTGATCTTCCATATTGTGGCTTTTCATCAGTGATTATGTGTAGTGAAACCAACAATAGAATGATAAAGCTGAGTTGCGTTTCGCTTAACCCAACCCATGCATCGTATCATAAAGTTATTGCGAGTCTTCTCCTACTCCTCTCGCTCCTTCAATTTCTTCCTCTGTCAAATTGAATTCAAACACATCTTGCTCTTCCTCTGTTTGTGTTTCTGGCGGAGTGACCTGCTGCACTTCTTCTATAGGAGGTTCTGCTTCCACAGTATCAAGTTTGGGGGCAGTTGCACCCAGTATTGTCAATCCGACAATCGCTACTACAGACACTGTTGTTACTGTAAGGGCAATCGGACGTTTCCAAAGGACTTTGCGCTCGCTTCTGTCTAAGAAGGGGAGGAATAGCAATAGCAACATACCGACTGTTGGGATGACAAATGTGCCGATAATTTCAAAAGGTCCTTGGAAGTATTTCAGCAGTTGAAAGAGGAATAGGAAATACCATTCGGGACGTGGGTCGTAATTTGCGTTTGTTGGGTCTGCGACTTTCTCAAGAGGGACTTCAGCGAACAGTGCAGCACAAGCAAGCACGACAAACAAAATGAACATGCCGACAACGTCTTCAAATACTTGATCTGGAAAGAAGGGTTTGCCAGTATTCATTTCTTCAGGTGTGTTTTTTGGTAATCCTGAAGAACCGTAATATCTGACGAGAAAAAGGTGTCCACCGACTAAACCGAATGCCATCCACGGTAGCCAAATTGTGTGCAGTGCGTAAAATCGTGATAGTGTGACCGCACCAACTTCAGCACCTCCGCGCAGGACTTTAGCAACCACATCACCTAACCCAGGTGCTGTGCCTGCGATCTCTATACCGACAACTGTTGCCCAATACGCCTTTTCGTCCCACGGCAGCAGATACCCTGTAAATCCGAAACCGAGGGTAACCAAAAACAGGAGCACACCGACAACCCATGTGAGTTCGCGCGGTGCCTTGTATGATCCATATAACACAACGCGGAGTATGTGGAGAAAGACGATGATGACCATCGCACTTGCACCCCAATGGTGCAATCCGCGCACAAAACTACCGAAAGGCATCTCTTCGCTGATATATGTGACAGCATTATGGGCATGGTCTGGTGATGGAGAATAGGACATGGCTAAAAATGCACCTGTCGCTGCTTGTAGTAGTAGCAGAAACATGGCTAAACTACCCAGTGAGAAAAGCAGATTGATATGTTTCGGCAACGGTTTGCGTAGATGTGCCATCATCCCATCTAACGGAAGGCGATCATTTAGAAAGTGCTTCATTTACGCCTCCTTCACGTATAAAACGCCTGCTTCTATTTTGACTTCAAGTTTTTGCAATGGTCTTGGTGGTGGACCTGCAACAACAGCACCGTTTTTATCAAACACCGCGCCGTGACACGGGCAGAGGAAGGATTCTTGGCTCTCGTTCCATCTGACAAGGCAACCGAGATGTGAACAGGTCCGTGAGAAAACATCCCAGTTCCCATCACCTACATCTGTCACGTAAACAGAGCGTTTTTTCGTAGCTTTCACCCAACCATCTTTTGCTGTGAAAGTATAATTTACCTTTTTGTAGCGGCTGTTTTTTAGACGGTCTACCAAACCGAGGTCAACCCACTGCGATTCTTCTTTTTTCCACGCAGGTGAGATTGCAAATCCGATTAGTGGAATACCGGCAGCTAAGCCGATTATCCCACCGATGAAAGCTGATGCGATTTGTAAAAAAGAACGTCTTCCTTCATTTGACATCCGATTTCTCCTTCATTACTTTTACAATCTATAGGTAGCAATTTGTGTTATTCTTAAGTCTATTATATCACAATTCTAACTTGCAGAGAAAGAGATTCTGGATAATGGGTGTGTAAAATTTTTAGCACTAACTTCTCACCAACCATTGTAGGGTCTTCTCACCAACCATTGTAGGGCGGGGTCTCTGTGCCCCGCCATGTCTGAGAAATTGGATGTAACGGGCGGGCACAGAGACCCGCCCCTACAATGTGTAGAGAGAGGTGTTACCTGATATGAAAAAGTTTGAATTGGTACAAAATCTTTACACACCCTTATTTCAACAATTCTTGGACATATTTGTCTAATTTTGGTATAATGCGTGAATATTGTCTTTTTGTGAATTGATTTCATGAACAGTTAGGATTTTCTCAGAACATTCCTGCCCAACATGTTCACCGTAGTAAAACTTGCTAAAAAATAATTTAGGTAATTGATATTTTGTCAGAATTCTTAACGCTGCCAGCGTATAATACACTCGGTTTGAATGCACTCAGGATATTCCTCTCATTTGCACTGGGTCTATTTATTGTACTCATCTATCAGTGGACACATACCAAGGTACCACAAAGGTCATTTACCAATACACTCATCATTTTGTGTATGCTAATTTCAGTGGTGATGGTAGTTATTGGTGATAGTATTGCTCGTGCATTCAGTCTTGTTGGAGCCTTGTCAATTATCCGTTTTCGCGCTGCTATCCAAGACCCACGTGACATCGCTTTCGTGTTTTACGCCTTAGCCGTTGGCATGGCAGTTGGTGCTGGAAGTCCTGCAGTTGCTATACTTGCGACTTTTCTTATCGGGACCATCATACTATGTATGTATCATTGGCATCAACATTTTGATAAAGGTGATGAATTTACACTTGAAATTTGCATGCCAACTGACAAAATATCCGAAACGGTATATCGTCCTATATTTGATAAACACGTTATTCAGGAACGTCTTATAGAAAAACGAGTCAAAAAGACACAGGTTGTTGAGTTGAATTTCCGTGTCAAATTGGCAAAACCATACAACTGGTTGACGTTTTATAATGAACTCTTGCAGAATGAAAACATCGTAGAAGTGAAATTGGATAAGGAGTAAAATACGAACACTTCTGTACATCGGTTGTCTAAACCTGAAACAGCGAAAGGAGAATACAATGAAACAGATAAAGTTAATATTAATACTAGGCATCATATTTTGCTTTGTTACATATACTTATACTTATGCACAAGATAATGCTTCATCACAGAAACTTACTGAAGAACAGAAACGTTTTGACTTTGATAGAAATGGCACGCTAAGTCCTCAAGAAAACCTTGTTATGTTTAGGGTTACAAATATTGAAGCTTTCTCTGGTAGCAAACTAAGCAAAGAAGAGATAGAAAGGCTTCGTGATGTTGCCGGACCCAATTTTGGTAATGGACCACCTCCAGGTTTTGGAGGCCCGCCGCAAGGTTTTGGAGGACGAAGAGGCGGACCTCGTCCACCGGAAAAAATGGTTGAACAGTATGATACCAATAAAGATGGCAAATTAACGGGTGATGAGCGAAAGAAAGCTATTGCAGCACGAGGCGAAGCATACCAACCTGGACAACGTGCTGGTACACCTGTTGGAGATATTAAAGATGATCTGAAGGACAGTCTTGCTTCGGTCCCAAAAGATGCGCCACCATTTTACGATGCGGGGACACTCCGCACATTATATCTTCGCTTCCACGATAAAGATTGGTATGCACAACTGAACGCATTTTATCGCACAGATGTTGAAGTTCCTGCAGATTTGGTTGTTGATGGAAAAGTCTACAAGGAGATAGGTGTACGCGCACGTGGTACTTCATCCTACTTTACAGTAGAATCACCTAAAAAATCGTTTAATATTGCCATTGACTATGGCGACGATTCCCAAAGACTTTATGGATATAAAACTCTCAATCTGCTCAATGGACATGTTGACGCGTCATTTCTCCGTGAAGTGTTGTTCAATCGAATTGCACGCGACTATTTTCCTGCAATGAAAACAAATCTTGTAAAATTGGTAATCAACGGAGAAAGTTGGGGTGTCTATATCAACCTTCAGCAGTACAACAAGGATTTTTTAGATGAGTGGTTTGGCACACGTGGCGGTATACGTTATAAAGTGGGCCCTGGCGGTGGTGGGTTGACTTATGCAGGAGACAATGTTGAGTCATATCAACGGACATACCAGCTGAAAACCGCAAATGTTGAAAACCCGTGGGAAAGACTAATTGAACTCACTGAAATGCTGGATGCCAAAACACCTGATGAGAAGTTGAAATCAGAGCTACCTTCACTATTAAACGTTGATCGTACACTGTGGCAACTTGCTGTCTCAAACGTCTTTATGGATGATGACAGTTATATTCACAAAGGTGGAGATTTTTCCATTTACCAAGATGTCAACGATAGATTTCACCTCATATCTCATGATAACAATGAAAGTTTCAGATTTGGTGCTGAGCGACGCGGAGGCGGTGGTCCAGGGGGCAGAGGAGGACCTGGCGGTTGGTCGTGGGGAGAACTGTCGACTGGGATGGTATCACCAGTGACACATGCCGATAACGCCATGCGTCCAGTGATTAGCCGTCTACTCGGTATACCAGAATGGAAAGCGAGGTATATCGCCCATGTCCAAACTGTCGTGGATGAGTGGCTTGATTGGGAGGTGATGGAACCAGTCATCAGAGAATACCACAACTTGATTGCAGCGGAAGTTAAAAAAGACGATAAGAAATTGTACGACTACAGCAGTTTTATGGATAGTGTTGATCGTGAGGGTGTTCGACGCACACCGAGTTTTAAAGTATTTATTACGCAACGTCGCGATAATCTACTCAATCATCCAGAATTGAACAAACCGACACCGCAGATTATATCCATATCCACACCAGACAATCCTATTGCGTCTCAAGCTGTTGAGATAATTGCAGAATTAGATAATACTGTGGCAGCGGATTCGGTTCTGTTGTATTATGGTACTGACAGACATGCACCTTTTAAGCATAAGGAAATGGCCAAGAAAGGTGATAGATATGTCGGTAGTATTCCGGGTTTTCCTGCGGAGACAACTGTATATTATTATGTTGAAGCGAGTGCTGTGAAAACACACGGCACGACTAACTTTTCACCTGCACGGGCGGAATTTGGGGCAGCACGTTACCGAGTCACTGCACCACGAGCAAAAGAGGTATCTGTTGTAATAAATGAGTTGATGGCAGCAAATACACAGAGCATAACTGATCCCCAAGGTGATTATGATGACTGGCTTGAACTGCACAACATTACGGACAAACCGGTGGTGCTTACAGGTATGTATCTCACGGATAAAACTGATAATTTGAAGAAATGGGAATTCCCCGATGATACTACGATTCCTGCACGCGGTTATTTAATTGTATGGTTAGATGAAGATGGCAAGGCAACTGAAGGGCTGCATGCTAACTTTAAACTGGCCCGAAACGGTGAAACTGTGATGCTGGTGGATACGGATGCACGCAACAATCAGATAGTTGATATTATTACTTTTGAGCAGCTAGAGACAGATGCAGCAATTGGTAGATCGCCAAATGCTAAAGGTAAGTTTCAAGTTTTACCGATGACACCGGGAAAACCAAATAGGTAGTTTCTATCATTCAAAATGAAATCTCTAAAAGAAGTACGAACCTTTTTCAATATGTGGTGTCTAACGGATTAAAAGCAGAATTTTAAAGGAATATCAGACTATTTCGTTGGACTTTCAGGACTTCTGGAGGAGATAAATGTGCGTTACGACACTTACGGTTAATATGGAAACCTATTCGGAAATTGCACAAGTGGAAGATTTTGATACCGAACAGGAACGCGAACTTATCTTGCGATGCCAAGAGAGAGATACCGCTGCGATGGGAACCCTCATTGTGCAGTACCAGCACTGGGTCTACAATATCGCTTACGGTATGCTGGGGCATCGTGAAGATGCTGAGGATGCGGCGCAGGATGCGTTCTTATCTGTTTGGCAAAATATAGAGAGTTTTAAATTCCGATCACGGTTTTCTACATGGTTGTATCGTATAGTAAAAAACAAATGTTTGAATGTGATTGATCAACGCAAACGCAGAAAAACAGATCCGATGGATATTGATGACTCACAGCCGTGGGTGCCGCTTGACAATACGACTCCTGAACAGGAAACACTTCGTAATGAACAGAGTGAGATTCTGCATGCTGCACTTGGTAGGTTGAAAGAGAGTTATCGGACGATTTTAGTGCTGCGAGAATTGCGTGAACTTTCTTATGAAGAGATAGCTGAAGTGCTAAACTGCACACTCGGTCGCGTCAAATCCCGATTGCACGAAGCACGAAAAGCTTTGAGGGAAGAACTTGAACGAATAGAGTGGTAAGCTTGTTTTGTGAGTTTTACAAACATCAACTAATATTGGTTTAGAAAAATGAGACATCAACGTATCCAAAAACATTTATCAGCATATTTAGACAACGAATTAGCACCTGCATTGCGTAAAAAGGTTGAGGATCATCTGCATAGCTGTGAAGATTGTGCTGAGATGTTGGCAGATTTCAAAGAAAATCGTCAGCAGATTGCTGGACTTGTGCATCCCGCGCCGTCTATGAAGCATGCGGTTTTGGCAAAGATTCGTGAAGTAGAAGCAGCACAACGTAGTACGTTCATCCACATCTTTAAACGGTGGGTGTTTCGTCCATTCACTGTGGGGGCAACAGCATTTTCTACGCTCTGTTTCATCTTTGCGTTCATCTACTTTTCATCTTCACCTGCACCGCAATATGATGAACTTGTGGATTTCTATTTTGGTGTTCATTCCGAAGAGGTGGCGAATAATCCATTGAAGTCGAATGTTGCGACACCCCTGAGTACCCCCGCAACGGACACCGAGGATTTTGATGAAGGGGCAGATTCGCTATTGGATATCTTTTTTAGTGATTAAGTTTTCATCTAACTGAAAATGATTCGGGTGATTCTATGCTAACAAAACCTATTTCTGTGTTCTGCTATTTTACGCTAATCGTTTTTGTGCTATCCTCCAGTTACCTTTTTGCTGATGTTGATACGTTGAAACGTATTGCAGAAGCGGAAAGTGATGTGCGTTATGTAGGTTTACGGCTCAAAACCTTGAGCACATCCCGAGGATCACGGACGATGGAGGAGATTGTTATCCATCGGACAGCAGAGGATTCTTATCGTAAGGTTGTGTCTATTGTGGGTGCGCCCAAATCAATCACAGAGGGAAACGGAGTAGAGAATAAAGAAGCGGATGGTGATAAAGATACACGTAGTAGGCGAAGTAGGGAATTTAGGTGGGAACGCCAGCGAAGCCAGTTTTCTGTCAAAGCCATAGAGTTGATCGCACAAAACTATGAATTGGATCTCAGACATTGGGGAGAAAAGATCGCAGGTCATGAGACAGATCTCCTGCTCATTAAGCCGAAACATCCCGGTAGACCCACAAAACATATCTATTTTTCCCGTAAAAACGGTGTTATCTTACGCGTTGAGGATTTAGATGCTGCAGGTATCCTTCGTGACATGTTCGTTTATACGCGAATTAGTTTTGATCCGAAGACTTTGGAAACCAAATGGAAGAATCTAAAAGCAGAAATTAAACCGCAACCGTGGCATAACCGTCCTAAAATTACATTTGCTGAAGCAGAAAAAATCCTCAAGAAAAAACCGATCCAACCGACATACCTACCACCAGGTTTCCAACTGTCAGGTTTATATAAACTTCAAATTAGAGACAACCGTCCCATTCGTTTGAAATATACAGATGGTTTGTTGGATTTCAGTATTTATGAAACAACAGATGAGGTAAGGTCTGATAACACTAATAGACCCTCTAACCGTGGTGATAGAAATAGAGAAGTACCTGTGATTAAAATTGGTGAGACATCGGTTCGCAAATATCAACGTGGTCCAGATAACGGGTTCGGTTGGAAAAGCCACGGTGTCAATTTCTTTATATCTGGTCCTATACCTCATTCCGAATTACAGAAAGTTGTTGAGTCTATTATCTTGAAGAATGATAAAAAGTAAGTTATTGATAAGTCATATATTGTAGAGACAGGTCTCTGTACCTGTCTATTTTATTTGTGAGTTTGGGCAGGCGAGGCACGGAGACCTCGCACTACAAACGGTATAAGGAGAAAAAATGAATTATTTTTTTTTTGATGCTGACTATTATTTTCACTGGTTTATTCTTGTCTGTTAATGCTGATGCGGATAGCATCAAGGATGAACTTGAGAATTCACCTCGGCACGGGGAGTGGGTTAAGATTACTTCCGCCGATGACCGCGAAGTCAACGCGTTCATCGTTTTTCCAGAGGTGAAAGAACCGGCTACGTCTATTATCGTTATTCACGAGATTTTTGGTTTGACCGATTGGATTCGGTTTGTGGCGGATAGACTTGCTGCGGACGGTTTTGTTGCGATTTGCCCGGACCTGCTCTCTGGTATGGGACCGGATGGCGGCGGCACTGAGAGTTTTGAATCCGGTGATGAGGTCCGGAAGACTATCCGTAATCTTACACCAAAACGGGTGAATGCTGATCTTGATTCAGTGAGCAAATATCTGCGGGATCTGCCTTCTACTAACGACAAGGTTGCTGTCTCTGGTTTCTGTTGGGGTGGTGGAAAGACTTTCAGTTATGCGGTGCAATCTGATGAGATTGCTGGTGCATTCGTGTTTTATGGCTCTGCTCCTGCGGTTGAGGACATTCCGAAGATTTCTGTGCCTGTCTACGGGTTCTATGGTGAGAACGATAATCGTATAAATGCCACGATTGAACGGACGAAAGCGGCTGCAGATGCTGCAGAAGTTAAGTATGAACCTGTGATCTATGAGGATGTTGGTCACGGGTTTTTGCGGCGCGGTATGACAGCGGATGCGAATGATTCGCAGAAGGCTGCTGTGAAATCTGCATGGAAACGTTGGATTAAGATTTTGGGGGAGTTGTAATGAATATTGTCTGAACCAGGATTTTCAAGATTAGTAGATGGACAGGATTTTCCTTATTAGAGTTCTCTCTAAGTATACAGAAATGTATATCACAACAAAAGCTCAACTTTTCAAAACAACCTTGATACGATAAATCCTGTTCATCTACTAATCCTGGTTCAGACAATCGGGGTTGGAAACCCTCTTACAGGGTTATTTAGTTTTAAAAACACTCAGTTATCAAGTTAACTGCGAGTAAAGGTTATGAAGCATAATATTTTATTTTATCAGCTATACTTGTAACGCCAGCAAATCTCAATACTGCTAATGCGGCATTTCGCAAAGCAGCCATAACCTGCGGAATAACACCACATCGGACAGACGATGTGTCTTCTCCAAGCTGCGTATCGCGTACCCAATGCGATTTTTCTATATTGACCAATGCCCACGGCGTAGTTCAAGTAAGTGTTCAGCAGAGGCTTCTTCAAGTGTCAGACTTGTCCTACCATAGCATCCGCATCTAATATTTTTAGAACATTATGTATCGTTGCGGAACAAGGTGATTTCTCGTGTGTAAAACCGAGTGCTTGGACGAGATCTGGTTGAGATCGTGCCCACTTTGCGGTGGATGTATATCCTTTATGTCCAGTCATAAAACCAATAATGTTAAGGCCAAGGATTGAATTCAACGGATGTCGTTTTCCTTTTTCGTTGCGCGGGTCTTCGATTTCTGCTAATCTATCTAACAAGTGGCGAGAGTTATTCTCTGTCATTTTTCACCTCAAAGGGTTAAGATTTTTAAGGTGAAGTATAGCAGAAATAGCGTGATTTTTCACGCTATTTCTGCGTATCTAAAATTATTAACGTTTGTGATAAAAAACGACTAAAATACCGAAAACTAAATAACCCTGCCTTCATATAGTTTCTCTTTTTCTTAACAATGCAAATATGGTATAATTGAGATATGCAATTAAAATGACAATGTTTACCAACAATTGACTGGTAATAAACATATTTGACGATAGCAATTAAAAGACAGATAGCATTATATCAAGAAGATCAATGAATCCTTTCAAATATCTAAAACTTCAAGCAGAAAAACGATTCTACAGAGCTTATCAAAAACAGTTAGAGTCAGAAGCTGGAACGTGGAATATACCGCGCCATATCGGTGTCATTCTTGATGGAAACCGACGGTATGCTAAAGCCAGTGGATTAGATAATGTGATTAAGGGACACTATGAAGGGGCAGATAAACTTGAAGAAGTGCTCCATTGGTGTGATGAACTGGGAGTAGAAATATTTTCTATTTGGATCTTTTCCCTTGATAACTTCAAACGGGCTGATGATGAAGTTGAGGGGATATTAGGTTTAATCGAGAGAAAAATGCGTGAGTTGGTTACTATCAAAGGGCTTCACACAAATCAGATTAAGGTGCGTGCAATGGGGCAGATTGAACGACTACCACAGAGTCTTCAAGAGGCAATTCGTCAAGCAGAGGAAGCGACAAAAGATTATGACAAATTTATTTTGAATGTCGCTGTAGCTTATGGTGGACGTGAGGAGATAATAGAAGCCGTTAGAGGACACTTAAAAGCGGAAATAAAAAAAGGGAAAGATGCCCTTCAAATAGCGGACGAACTGAGTGTAGATACAATCGCGCCATATCTTTACACTTCAAATCTACCAGACCCTGAATTGATAATACGCACAAGTGGAGAAGTGCGGTTGTCTGGTTTTCTGTTGTGGCAGAGCGTCTATTCTGAATTTTATTTCTGCGATACCTATTGGCCTTCATTTAGGAAGATTGACTTTCTACGTGCTATACGAGACTATAGCCATAGAAAAAGACGTTTCGGAAAATAATACCATTTCTATTAATTTTCTCTCATTACCGGCTGTTAGAAATGAAACGGAGAACGGCACCAACTAACAGTTTAGCTACAATAAAGAGACATTATCAATAAGAAATGGTATAAAGAAAGGAGAGAGATATGGATAGATGGATAATTGTCATTACTGCAGCTGCTATGCTGCTTTTCCTGGCAACAACAATTAATGCACAGACACCTGAACAGATTGCTGAAATGACTAAAGCATCTACAGTGTTATTGGAAATGAGAGATGCCTTGGGGCGTTCAACACAAGGGAGTGGTTTTTTCATTGGTCAAAATCTTGTTGCTACAAACTATCATGTGATTAATGGCGCACATACAGGAAAAGTAAAATTAGTCGATCAAGAGAATCGTTTTGATATTGAAGGTGCCACTGCAATTGACAAAGATCACGACCTTGCAATAATAAGTGTTGACACATTAAATGCACCGCCTCTCCCGCTTGGAGACAGCGATACTGTTCAGCAGGGACAAACGATATATGCAGTTGGCAATCCACGTGGATTAGAAGGAACATTCTCATCAGGTGAGATTAGCAGCATTAGAGAAAAAGGAACAGCTCGAATCAAAGATAAAGTGTTCCAGTTTACCGCAGCTATTTCTCGTGGGAGTAGTGGTGGTGCAGTTGTCAATAGATGGGGTGAAGTCATCGGTATAGTTACTGAAACAATAGACGACGGTCAAAACCTGAATTTTGCTATTCCTGTAAATACATTGAAGACGCTTCTTGCGCGAGGCGGACCAGTTAGAGACTTTCCAAATGATAAGTCTATTCCAGGACATAATCAAGGTTTGCCATTGCCACTCATCTTTCTCATGATAGGTATACCCACATTTATTGTTATCTGGTTTCTACCTATGGTCAAGATTGAACATTGGTCAATTGCAGTCGGCATCGCATTCGGTTTTGGTCTAATGAAGATGATACTCTCTGGAATAGTCAGATCGAAATCATTTCCACTTGGAGTTAAGTCCATTTTATCATCTCCACCACCCAATGATATTGGGCATGCTTTGGGATGTACAGAATGTATATTAGAATTATTGCCTTATTTAGTAAGATTTCCTGCATATTTAGTATTCATCGCAGTTCTAATGGGTATTGCAAATGTTGCGATAAAAAAATTTGAATTGAATGGTTTTTTCAGCACATTCTTTGTAGCATTTTTGATTATTATAGGTGAATATGCTTTACGTCTAATAATATAAGGGTTTGAAGTATTGCACAAACGTCATTGACTCTTATTGTAGTGCGGGGTCTCTGTGCCCCGACGTAGTTGATGATTTGAGAGATGGTGGGGCACGGAGACCCCACACTACAATGGTTCATTATGTAAGGAGTTCTTGATGCGTTTTGGAATTTGCACAGGTTTAGATAATGTGAATCGACTTGCAGAAGTTGGGTATGACTATATTGAATTGGGAGTGCGAAATGCGTTGATGCCCGAAGCAGATGAATCAGAATTTAAGAAGATAAAAGAACGCGTTGCAAAAGCACCCATAAAACCTGAAGCTTATGCTGGTTTTATACCGAGAGATCTGCGGGTAGTTGGTGATTCGGTGGATTTTCAACGACTATCTCGGTATGTAGAAAATGCCTGTCGCAGAGCAAAACAAATTGGGGGTGAAGTAATCGTATACGGCAGCAGTGGTTCTCGAAATGTTGAGCAAGGATATTCTGAAGAACGTGCCTTAACACAGATTGCAGAATTCCTTGATATGTCAGCAGATCATGCAGAAGCACACGGCATGATTATTGCTATTGAACCGATATGTATGAAAGAAGGAAACATTATCCGCACGGTCGCAGATGGACTTGCAATGGCGAAACGGGTCAATAGGAATGGTATAAAGGTATTGGCTGATCTTTACCACTTATGGCAAGAAGACGAACATGTGCAAAACATCGTCAATGCTGCATCATATTTAGCACATGTTCATATCGCTGAACCTATCAAACGATCATATCCCGGAAACGATGACTTTGATTTTACAGAGTTCTTTACTGCCCTAAAAGATGCTGTATACAACGGTCGTGTCTCATGCGAATGCAAATTTGACGAATTTGAGACTAACATTGAAACTACTTTGAAAACAATGAAAGGTTATATCTGATAATTCCATTGGGAGGTGGCGTTTATTCTCAAAAGTGAACAAGGCAGAATAATCCGAGCACGAGCAGGATTTTATGATGTTGAACACGGTGAACTTGTACTGCGATGCACATTGCGTGGAACATTAAAGAAGCAACGACGTTCCGAAACCGGCCGAAGACTATATGCGGATCCAGTTGCTGTGGGTGATCGCGTTATTTTCTCTCAACTTGATCACGAAGAAGGCGTTGTAGAGGAAATTCTTCCGCGACAGACTAAGTTTTCACGCCGATACGCTGGAAAACAAGATGAAATAGAACAAATTATCGTTGCAAATGCAGACCAAGTTGTTGCAGTTGTTTCAACTCACATGCCTCCTCTGAACTTTCGCACATTAGATCGTTTTCTTATTTTAGCCGAAGCAGGAGAAATGATTGCCATAATCTGTCTAAATAAGATGGATTTGCTCGAAAAAAGTGAACACGACGAAATTACTACAACGTTTGAAATATATGAAAAACTCGGATATCAAGTCTTTTATACCAGTATCAAAAAACCAGAAAGTTTTGAATCCTTGAAGCATACTCTAAAAGATAAATTTAGTGTAATAGTGGGTGCGTCAGGTGTAGGAAAATCAAGCATTCTCAATGCCATTCAACCCAATCTTGAATTACGTACTGGTGAGGTAGGTCAGAAAACACGCAAAGGAAGACATACAACGACATTGGTAGAGTTATTCCCACTTGATGACATTGGAGGGGAAGTAGCAGACACGCCAGGAATACGTGAAGTCGGTTTATGGGGTGTGGATACTGATAACCTTGAACTCTATTTTCCTGAAATGGAAACTTATCTTGGAGAATGTAAATACAACGACTGTGCACATGTAAAGGAGTCCGATTGTGCTATACAGAATGCAGTTGAATCAGGGGATATCCATCCTGAACGTTATCGCAGTTATGTCGTCCTAAAAACAGAAGAATCTACAGCATATTAAGGAGAACAAATGAGAAGTCAAATTTGCTTTATCAGCATGATAATTGGTTGTTTACTCACGTTTTATATTATTGGTTGTGGTTCGGACGATGAGGATACCGAACCAACTAACAATCCTCCAACAGTTGACAGTTTTATAGTTCCAGAAGAATTCTCTCCTGGAGATGTCCTTGAATTTAAGGTTATTGCTCATGACAAGGATGGGGATACTCTAAGTTATACTTGGGAAGTAGATGGTAAACTATTGGAATCTACAGGAACAAATGCAAAATGGACAGCGACAGATGGTGTTGAATCAGTTAAAGTCACGGTCCATATCAGTGATGGCGTAGGGCAAACTATTAAACGAGTTAAGATAATTACAAATAAACAATTTACTGAGCCTGAACCAGTTGTTCCACCTGACCCAGAAAATGATATAGTACCTGATCCTCCCTTAGACCTTATTGTACCAGGTATAGGTGCGTATGGTGTGAAATTAGGTATACCGTTTAAGCGAGTTGAAGCACTTCACGGAGAACCGGACAGTCCAATAGGTGCTGATAGGGTCTTTACATATTGGGATCCTGATAAAGGATTTGCTGGACATGTAGATGGTATTGGACTTGTAGAAGATATATTTCTTTCACATCCAAATAGAGCTAAGACAGCAGAGGGCAATGGAATTGGAAGTACCCTTGATAATGTTGAAAGAGAATTTGGAAATGCAGAAGAAATTGACGAAGATGAATTCGGTGGTATTAGACATTGGTTCTTGAAACGTGGAATTGAATTTACTGTAAATGAGGATGAGAGAGTCCTGTTTATATTCGTCTATAAACCGATTGCTGGAGCACCTGATGGCGTTGGTATTCAAGATCAACAGAATGCCGATGCACAGAAAAACGCAGCAATGGAACTTCAACGTCGCAGAACACAGCAAGCATCCCAATCAGGAAATTGATTGAACGTGATAACATGATCTACAACAGTTTAATTTGTTAATTCATTTAATTCATGTTTAAAGTCATCAAGGGTTTCTGAAACGATTGCAGCACGGTATATACTTTCAAGAATCTCCAGATCGTCTATTGCATCCAGTGTTGACTTCAATGTTTGGGTTGAATCAATTTCTAATCGAAGTGAAAGTGCTTCAAGAATGAGTTTTCGTGTTGTTTCTTGAGTACCTTGTTGTATACCCAGTTCGCGTGCTTGTGGTGCGACATATTCCACAATTTGAGGCTGTAACATGGTTTCCTCCTACCACATCATCAATATTTGGATCGTGTTGCATGAGCGGAGTAAAAGGTATTAGTTCTATAGGTTTCAAATCTTTAGATATATTCTATGGAGGTAGATATGATTACTACCTCCACAGAAAAAGGTTAGTCTATAAATGTTCTTTGAGAGAAGCCATTAATCCATCTGGTGGATCAAACGGCAAATCAATAATCTGATTGGTTATTCCACTGTAGTAAATACCCAATAACAGATTAAATTCTGCGAGCGATTGTTTTAGGTGAGTTGGGTGCTCGTTCTTTTCATCGTCAAGCCAATCGAAAGCAGCTTCAGTGAGATTACCTTGAGCTTCAATGTCCTGCTCACCATAGTTGAGTGGACCACCTTCATAGCCGCCATCATGTGTTGAACGTTCCCAACTACTGAACCGCCAATGCACAAAACCTTTTGTGCCGACTACAAAAACACGTTTATGTGTTACTGTGCCGCCAGTCTCTGATGCTAACGTACCCATACCTGTTCCAAATGCAAGAGAAACATGTAGACCATTTTCATAAATAGCTTGTCCAGCAGCATGCATCGGTGAAGGTTGTGCTGAATCCAGCTGCTCTTTCCCTGCGATTTGTCCTAATACCTTTACTGGTCGCGAGTTGTCTATATATGATGATACCAACTGCAAAACGTGTGGTGCTTGGTCAACAGGCGTACTACGTGCACTTGCATCAATAAACTTGATTTCACCGATTTTTCCATCTGCGACATCCCGTTTCAACTCAAGGTTTTTGGGATGGAAGTTAAGCTGCGTGTTAACAATGAATTTCGTAGAGGTCTCTTCTGCCAAACCTGCAATCTGCTTCCAGTCTTCGCTTTCAACAGCAATCGGTTTCTCAACAATTGCAGCAGGAACATTATGATCAGATGCTTGCTTCATTAATGGATAGCGTATACGTTGGTTGGTCCCCCGTAAAACCGGAGCGGTGACAATGTGAAGTAGGTCTGGTTTTTCCTTCTCCAACATTTCATCTAAATCTGTGTAACGGGATGAGACACCAAAATCCTCACCGAATTTATTGAGTAACTCTTCGTTCATATCACAGATTGCACCGATTTTGCCACCTTTCACAAATCGGTATGCACTTGCATGAGCACGTGCCCTACCACCACAACCTAAAAACGCACTTTTATACATAGAAATATCTCCTTATACAATTTAACGCCATGTGCCGGATATAGTGTCTACACAAGGCAATAATAATTAACAGTAGTTGCGAATATAACCGCTGTTACCGTGTATTCAATTTATTGAAACATAGTCAAGTAGATTACAATTTCTCCCTAAGTAAATCAATTAATCCGTCAGGTGGATCAAAAGGTAGATCAATAATTTCATTCGTAACACCGCTGTAATAGATCCCTAAGAGCAGATTGAATTCTGCAAGAGATTGCTTTAGATGTGTAGGATGCTGTTTTTGCTCATCGTCTAACCAATCAAAACAGCTTCAGTAAGGTTTCCTTGTGCTTTAACATCTTGTTCTCCATAGTTGAGCGGTCCACCTTCGTAGCCGCCTTCTCGGGTTGAACGTTCCCAACTATTGAACCGCCAATGCACATATCCGTCTGTGCCAACAACAAAGACGCGTTTAATAAAGAAAGCCTTCGGATCATCGGAGCCAAAGGGTGCGATGGCTGTCCCAAATGCGAAAGAGACATGCAGTCCATTCTCATACTGAACTCGCGCAGCAGCATATTCTGGAGATGGCTGCGCAGAATCCAAATGTGCACCTCCAGAAATTTGCCCTAATACACGGACCGGATGCGAATTGTCAATATAAGATGAAACTAACTGAAGGACATGTGGACCCTGATCTACAGGTGTGCTGAGAGCGGTTGCATCAATAAACTTGATTTCACCGATTTTACCTTCTGCTACGTCCTGCTTCAGTTCAAGGTTTTGCGGATGAAAGTTGAGCTGCGTGTTGACAACAAACTTTGTTTTCGTCTCTTCTGCCAAGCCAGCAATCTGTTTCCAGTCCTCACTTTCAACGGCAATCGGTTTCTCTACAATTGCTGCTGGCACGCCGTGATCTGATGCCTGCTTCATCAACGGATAGCGGATACGTTGATTGGTGCCACGCAATACAGGAGCAGTGACAATATGGAGCAGATCAGGTTTTTCTTTCTCCAACATCTCGTCTAAATCTGTATAACGCGAAGAAATATTGAAATCATCACCGAACCGATTTAGCAGTTCTTCATTCATATCACAGATGGCAGCTATCTTGCCATTTTGGACGAAACGGTATGCATCTGCATGAGCACGTGCGCGACCACCACACCCTAAAAATGCACTTTTATACATATAAATTTACTCCTGAATGTGTAATTACACTATTGAAATAGATTATTCTTAAATTCTCAGTTTGTAATGACTAAGTATTGGTTTTTGAAGTGCTTGATTGAATTCCTCAGAACTTTCAACTTGAAATGCTTTAGTCAATAACTTCTTAAGAAGTTGTAGATCGTCAATAGTGTCTAATTTTGACTTGAAAGATTGTGATGCGTCAATTCCTAATCGAAGTGAAAGTGCTTTAAGTATATGTATTCGTGTAGATCTTACTTGTACGAAGTTCTTGAGCTAGTTCTTCAACAATTTCTACAATTGGAGGTTGTAACATGGTTTCCTTTCCAATGATATTTATTATCGCCAGTTGGGTTTTTCAAATTATATCATGTGTATGTATTATTTTCCAATTTGGTTTTTCAGTTTACAATTTATCTTTGAGTAAATCAATCAACCCATCTGGTGGTTCGAAAGGTAGGTCAATGATCTGATTGGTTATACCACTATAGTACATTCCTAATAACAGGTTAAATTCTGCAAGGGATTGTTTTAGATGTGTTGGATGGATTTTGTTTTCATCGTCAAGCCAATCAAAGACTGCATCCGTTAGATTGCCCTGTGCTTGAACATCTTGATCAGGATAACTCAGGCGCCCCGTTTCATAACCACTGTTTTGTGTAAAACGTTCCCAATTGCTGAACCGCCAATGCACATAACCTTTTGTTCCTACAACAAAGACCCGTTTATGTCTGAAATTCGCGGGTCTATTTGACACTTTTGCACCCATTCCCGTTCCAAAAGCAAGGGATACATGTAAGTCATTTTCATACAGGACATGTGCTGCTGCATGCAAAGGTGATGGTTCATCAGAATTCAAACGATCTCTACCTGAAATTTGCCCAAGTACACTCACAGGACGAGCGTTATCAATATAGGAAGATACCAATTGAAGTACGTGTGGTCCTTGGTTGACTGCTGTATTGCGTGCACTTGCATCAATGAATTTAATTTCACCAATTTTTCCATCTGCAACATCTTTCTTCAGTTGGATATTTTGTGGGTGAAAGTTAAGCTGCGTGTTCACGACAAATTTTGTATTAGTGTCATCAGATAATCCGGCAATCTGTTTCCAGTCATCGCTATCAACAGCAATCGGCTTTTCGACGATTGCTGCAGGCACTCCGTGGTCAGATACCTGTTTCATCAACGGATAGCGGATGCGTTGATTAGTTCCGCGCAACAGTGGGGCTGTAACAATATGAAGCAGATCTGGTTTTTCCTTTTCAAGCATCTCATCTAAATCCGTATATCGAGAAGAGATATCGAAGCGATCTCCAAAGTCATTGAGTCGTTCTTCGTTCATATCACAAATAGCTGCGAGTTTTCCTTGTTTAACAAAACGATAAGCACCTGCATGTCCACGCGCACGACCTCCACAGCCTAATATTGCGCTTTTATACATAGATGTGTCTCCTCAGCATTCTATTCTGCACATACATAATGTCCTACACATATATTAAGTAGCGGTAGAGGCAAACAAGTTCGCTGCTACCGCTAATTCCAATCTATTTGAAATATCAAATAGTACTACAATTGCTCTCTAAGAGAATCAAATAAACCATCAGGTGGATCAAACGGTAGATCAATCATGTTCTTGGTAACACCGCTCTGATACATACCTAAGAGTAGATTGAATTCTGCGAGTGATTGCTTAAGATGTGTAGGATGCTGATTCTTCTCATCGTCAAGCCAATCAAAGACTGCTTCAGTTAGGTTACCTTGTGCCTCAACATCTTGTTCACCATAGTTGAGTGGTCCGCCCTCATATCCGCCATCCTGTGTTGAACGTTCCCAACTACTAAAACGCCAATGGACAAACCCTTTGGTGCCAACAACAAAAACGCGTTTATGACAGTATATTCCTTGATTATCAGATGCCATAGTCCCCATGCCCTGTCCAAATGCAACAGATACGTGTAATCCATTTTCATATAACACTTGTGCTGCAGCATGCATTGGAGAAGGTTGAGCAGAATCCAAATGATCTCTCCCCGCGATTTGACCTAATACCCGTACTGGACGAGAATTGTCAATATAAGATGATACTAACTGCAGCACATGTGGACCTTGATCTACAGGTGTGCTTCGTGCACTTGCGTCAATAAACTTTATCTCACCTATCTTTCCATCTGCTACATCGCGTTTTAACTCAAGGTTTTTTGGATGGAAGTTGAGTTGTGTGTTGACGACAAACTTGGTTTTCGTCTCTTCTGCCAATCCAGCAATCTGTTTCCAATCTTCGCTTTCAACAGCAATCGGTTTTTCTACGATTGCGGCAGGTACACCGTGGTCAGATGCTTGTTTCATCAACGGATAGCGAATACGTTCATTGGAACCGCGCAGCACAGGTGCAGTGACTATGTGGAGAAGATCCGGTTTCTCTTTGTTGAGCATCTCATCTAAATCGGTGTACCGTGATGAGATTTCAAATCTATCACCGAAACCATTGAGGCGTTCCTCGTTCATATCACAGATAGCTGCGAGTTTTCCATTTTTAACAAAGCGATAGGCACTTGCGTGTCCACCTGCGCGGCCGCCGCACCCTAACATTGCACTTTTATACATATAATGTCTCCTTAGTTAGACAATTAAATTTTGAAATAGATTATCAGAATAGAGGGTTTTTGTCAAATGAGAACTTTCTCACCACTTTTTGCACTATCGTAAAGTGCATCCAGTATTTGCATAAAAGTAAAGGCATTAGAAACGTCTACATCAGGAGCGACTTCACCAGCTATTGCCATTGCAAAATGATTGAGTTCGTAAAAGAAAACAGGGGCATCGGATGGCACTTCTCCGTGATCAATTTCGTTGGGTTCTGCTATCGATTCTCGGATAAATTCACCATCTTTAAAACGTGAGATACCACCGTTTGTGATTGCTCCTGTTGTTCCATATAGTTCCACAACGCTCCCAGAATCTGAATGACTCATACGTGAACAGTCAATTTGAATGGTATTTCCACCTTCACATCCGAGTATACCTGTGAAATAGTCCTCTGCCGCGCCTTCTGGACCTTCATATTGTGGATATAGCACATGTTTTGAAGCATACGCCCACAATGGTTTCGGACATCCCATCCACCACCATGTCAGGTTGAGTTCATGTGAATAGTGCTGTCCTAATGAACCACCTTTCTGCCCATAAACATGTAACCATCGGCTGTTGGCATCAAGGGCAGGAATAGCGTTGAATTTTCCAAACACGCGGGCGTGAAATGGTTCTCCGATTGCCCCATTTTGGACAGCGCGCCGAATTTGGCGGTTATGCGGAAAGTGTCGCATAAAATAACAGAATTGGAGCGTTTTGCCGGACTGTTGTGCTGCTGTTTCCATCTCTAATATTTCTGGTGCGCGGATTGCATGCGGTTTTTGGACTAAGACATGCTTACCTGCATTGAGAGTATCCAACACTTGTTGGAGTCTACCATCAGGCGATGTAGCAAGGTAGACAGCATCAACGGCAGGATTGTCGAGAAGTTGTTGATAATCATCGTAGCGATGTTCAACAGCGTTGTCATCGCCTGCCTGTTGTTGACGGGTTTCGTCCTTCTCTGCAATTGCAATCACATTCAGTCGTGAGGTAGCATTTGCAGATTCAATAGCTCTGCAACCTGCCCATCCACAACCTACAACACCAAGTTGGATTACTTCGTTATTCATGTTTATATACCTCAAATATGTAGATTATGCAGGACTTACGCATTCCCCTTGATAAGGGGTTAGGGGTAAAAAGTCGTTATTTCAATAATATTTTAGTGATTTAACCCCCTAAATCCCCCTTATCAAGGGGACTTTAAGAGAAACTGCGTAAGTCCTGTTATGGTTCAACAACTTTATAATGTTCAACTTCTCCATTTCGGATTGTCTGAATTGCAAGACTTTTGACCGGATGTCGATTTTCATCGTAATGAGATATGGTAGTAGCACCTTTGTAATCTTTTACTTCTGCAAAAGCATCTCGAACTGCAACCGGATCAAGCGAACCGGCAGTCTCAATTGCACGCGCTAAGAGTCGCATCGCATCATAGCCGGAGGCTGCAATGCCATCTGGTGGACTGTCATACAAAGTCATATAATCTTGAACAAATTCTTGTACTTCTGCATCCTGTGTCGCAACAGAAAAATTGGTAGGATAATAACTCCCATCTAAAACCGAATTATCCTCTAATATACTGAGGAATCGTTCCCTGTCATCCCAGGCACTACCACCGAGAAATATAGCGTCGATTTCAATTTCTCGCGCCGCGCCTATCAACATTGGGACTTCTGGTTGTGAACCGGGACAAAAGATTACATCTGGTTCTAAATTTTGAATTTTTGTTAGCAAATCAGTAAAAGAAGTCGCATCTGTTGCATAAGAACCGCTGTGAACGACTTCTCCACCAATAGCCTTGAATGCTGCCTCAAATGCTTGAACGAGATCAATTGAATAACTGTCTCCTTCTTCATAGATAGTTGCTGCAGTTGTTGCATTGAGTTCCTCTGGATTCATAGCGAAACTTGCCATCACCTTACCTTGAAAAGGGTTAGGGACTGTGATAAGAAAAACATGATCGCCTGTTTCTGGCACGTGTGATCCACTGGATCCAGGCAACATAAGTCTTTGGGCTTGTTGTGCAATTGGACCTACTTCTGTAGCCATTGTTGAACGGACGGGACCGAGTAAAGCAAATACGTTCTCCATTTCAATAAGTTCATTTGCAGCAGTGATGCTCATTTCTGATGTCGGTTCTTCCCCTTCCACAGGTTGATTATTTCGTGAAATAAATTCCACCTGCATGTTGAGGACTCCGCCATTATCATTTATCTGGACACGTGCAGTTTCTGCGCCTTGACTAAAGGTGGTGTAACTATGTGCCGGTTGGATTATCCCAATTTTTATGGTTGTATCCATTGTAGAAGTGGTATCGTCTATTATTGTCTCAACTCTTTCGCATCCGAATAGTGATGCACTTAGGACTACCAATAGAAAAATCAATATTAAGTTATTCTTTGTTTTCTTCATTCTGTGAAATTCCTTTCTGAGTAAAATGCTTGAAAAAAAGTAAGGTTAATGCAAACGTTTGAACATAACTATTTCTTTATATAAACAATAACAGATTACATTGAACTTGTCAAGAACTCAAAACTGCAAGAGAGGTGTGTAAAGTTTCTGGCACAAACATCCCATAAATGATTGTAGTGCGGGGTCTCCGTGCCCCGCCATCTTTCAATTTACCAACATTGCGGGGCACGGAGACCCCGCTCTAGTGGACTGTCTACCGAAATTTTGCATGTAAAGGTCGCGATTCGGAGATCGCTCCTACCAATACCGCCTGCTCTTTGTAGGAGGGAACTCCGATTCCCGACTATTGCTGCTACTTACAATTTTAGACTGGACAGACTACTAGTGGACTGTCTACCGAAATTTTACATGTAAAGGTCGCGATTCGGAGATCGCTCCTACCAATACCGCCTGCTCTTTGTAGGAGGGAACTCCGATTCCCGACTATTGCTGCTACTTACAATTTTAGACTGGACAGACTACTAGTGCTTAGTCAACATCTATTTGATAGTTCAATTGTAGGTCGGGTAGAGGCACGAAACCCGCCAGGCTGACATTTATTATAGGTAAAGTCGGGTTTCGTGCCTCTACCCGACCTACAAGTTAGGCGTTGACACAGCATTAAAATAAGAAACAGTCTCATCTGTGCAATAACTTTACATACCCAACTGCAAGGATATGTAAAGTTATTGGCACAGGGACGACTGTCGCTTATTGTAGTGCCAAATACTTTACATACCCCCATTGATTGGTAACTTGACAAGAACATAATTGTCATATATTCTATAGGTATAGGTTAGTTATAAATCTGCAATACAATTAATCATAGGTTAGGTAAAAAATATGAAATTTATTCAATCTATCATCTTAACTTTTATCATATTGGTGTTGATGTTGGTTGAAAGTGTGAATGCACAACAGAATTTAGCACAGGAAGCTTATGCGATTTTTGAGCAATCTTGTGTAATTTGCCACGGGGAAAACGGTGCATATAGGGAATCACTCATCATTGATCACACAACACTTATTGAAAATGGTAAAGTTGTACCAGGAAAGCCAGACGAATCTGTGGTCTATCAACGACTCATTGAAACAGATGTTGCTAAACGGATGCCACTTGGACAACCTGCGCTTGACCCCGCAGCAATTGAAACAATCCGTCAATGGATTGCAGCAGGGGCACCCGATTGGGATGCTAATCCCGCTCCATTACCCAATTTCATTACAACCGATGTGATGCTTGAAACGATTGAAAACCACGTCAATTCTCTTTCACCACGTGACAAATCGTTTGCACGTTATTTTACATTAACACATCTCTATAATGCTGGTGAGACGGCTGAGACACTCAACGCTTATCGGCGCGCACTCTCAAAACTGATTAATAGTCTCTCTTGGGGACGTGAAATAGTCAAACCGCAGCCTATTGATGCGGAACAAACTGTTTTCTATATTGACCTACGAAAATATGAGTGGGATGTCAGAAATGAAGCATGGACACAGATTGAACAGGTATATCCATACCAAATGACGTTTGATGCACCAACACAAACACAACTTAAAGAGAAACTAACACTACTACAGCAAGAGACAAACAGTGAAGTGCCGTTTGTCAATGTGGATTGGTTTATTGCCACTGCTTCTCTTCCACCTCTTTACAACAACATTCTTGCATTACCTGAAACTGCTAACGAATTAGAGGAATCACTGGATGTCTCTGTTACGCAGAACCTACAAAATGCACCGGGGATACGGGTTTGGCGTGCAGGATTTAACGATTCTGGTGTTTCAAGACACAATCGTGTTGTAGAACGTCACACATCAAGTCATGGTGCGTATTGGAAAAGTTACGATTTTGCTGGAAGTGCTGAATCACAGAATATCTTTACACACCCACTTGATTTCATACATGATGGTGGAGAGATTATCTTCAATCTACCGAACGGTTTACAAGCATATTTTCTTGTAGATGGCGTAGGTAGTCGGCTTGATGTCGCACCCACAGACATTGTTTCAAATCCTGCTGTAAGTGATCCGGCAGTGTATAACGGACTTTCGTGTATCGGATGTCATACGGAAGGGATGAAGACTTTTGAAGATGAAGTGCGTGCTGTTGTTGAACAAGCAGATAACCCACCTTATAACAAAGAGCGTGCCTTGGAGTTGTATGTCCAAAAAACGGTAATGGATGACCTCGTGGAGAAGGATACACAACGTTATAGAGATGCCCTTGAAGCAGCAGGTGGTGTGTTCGGTGGCATTGAACCGATCCAACGTTTCCATGAAGTATTTCAAGGTCCACTTAGTGCTGTACATGCTGCAGCTGCTGTCGGATTAAAAACCAATACATTTCTTGAGAGAGTCAGTAACAGTGTAAGTTTACAGAACTTATTAGGTGTTCTCGTCGTAGATGGTGGGACAATAAAGCGGGATGCGTGGACATCAAGTTTTCACGATGTGATTTCTGAGTTGAACTCTCCTGATACCGTCTTGCCACCCGTTGAAGATCGACCAGAACGGATACCTGGGGCATCTGTTCATATTCCCGATCCAAATTTACGGGCTGCACTTGAGGAAGCTCTTGGTAAAGCAGCGGGTGATGTGATTACTGTTGAGGATATGGAGTCATTGACAGAATTTCACGCTGAAGGATTAGGGATTAAAGATATTACAAGTCTTGAGTATGCCATCAATCTGCGTGTCTTGCAAATTCGTGGAAATATGATCTCTGATATTTCGTCAGTTTCAGATTTAAGCAATTTGAGTTTATTACGAATAGCAGATAACAATATTTCAGATATATCTGCAATCGCAGGATTAACCAACATAAGTTCATTAGAAATATATGCCAATGAAATCACTGACATCTCACCGCTTACAGGATTAACAAATGTAGCATGGTTATCAATGTATGGTAACCCAGTTACCGACCTTTCACCACTTGCAAATTTAAAGAGAATGGATGCAATGAGGGTGAGCGTAGAAGAACCAGGGGACCTATCACCATTAGCAGAATTAACCGATTTGCGTGTTCTTTATTATTGGGGTTCTGGCAATCCAGTCCCCGACTTGACCCCGTTAATAAATTTGCCTAAACTGATAACAATAGATATTCGTGGTGTAAGCACAGGTGATCTATCGCCATTAGCAAAGGTAGACACTTTAGAAAGATTTGAGTTTTGGGGGTCGGGTGAAAATCTACCCGATCTATCTCCTTTAGCAGAAGCAAAAAATTTGAAGGAACTATGGGTTATCAATTGTGGAATTACAGATCTAACTTTTTTACAGAACTTCACAGGTTTAGAACGGTTAAATCTTGACACTAACAACATATCGGATGTGTCTCCATTAGCAGTATTAACTAATCTGAAATGGTTAAAACTTACCAACAATTCAATAACTGATTTCACACCTTTGACTGAACTTGCTCAAAATACAAATATAATTGCAGGTAGTGTTAATATTCCGGACCGAAACTTACGTGCGGCAATAGCAGAAGCACTTGGTAAAGATGGAACTGGGGTTATACCAATTACGTTTGAAGAGATGGCAACGTTGACAACTCTAAGAGCAAGTAACAGGGACATTAAAGATTTGACAGGCATTGAGCACGCAACAAATCTGGAAGAGTTGTGGATATCAAAAAATCCTGTATCTGACATTTCGCCACTTTCAAAATTGACAAATCTTGTAGGTTTAGGAGCGTGGGAAACGCCTATATCTGATCTCTCACCTTTGGCAGGATTAACGAAACTGAGATGGTTAGAGTTTCCTAATGCTCCAATATCTGATCTTTCTCCATTGGCAGGGATAACAAGCCTTAAAAGACTGAACTTGTACCAATGTGATGTAGAAGATATTTCTCATCTGTCAAGATTAACAGAATTGACATCGCTGAACCTAAGTTGGAACAAAATATATGATATAACTTCGCTTAATGGGTTAATTAACCTTGAAGTATTAGCATTACCTCATTGTTTATTAACCGATTTATCTCCTTTGGAAGGATTAACCAATTTAATTCATTTAGACCTTCTTGGTAATTCAATTTACGATGTATCTCCCCTTGCAGGATTAATCAATTTGGAAATATTAAACCTTATAGACAATCGAATTGTTGACATTTCATCTTTGGATAATTTGCTTGTATTTCCGAATATTATGTGGACAGAGAACCCTGGTAGCCCTAAGAGTGGACCAGCAATTGAAGGTCCGTGGTTATGGATGAAATTTCCTGCGGAACACCTTGACACAGATTGGTTATCTGTAGCGAGTGGTGGGACTGTGACAGAAGAACTAATTGCTACATACGGTGCAACAGAAAGAAAACCTATTGGAAACAATGTTTGGAAAAAAGGAAAAATTGACAGGAATAAGAATAATATCAATAGAATGTTAGATTCGCTTGAAGGAGAGGAAGATCGAGACCGTCAAGTGATTTACGGATCAATCATATTTGCTTCTCCAGAAGACAAACAAACAAGTATGTTTGTGGGAGGTGGCAATACAGCTGGTGACGATAAAATAAAAGTTTGGTTAAATGGTGAATTGGTTTATATACAAGGTATAAATGGAAATGGATGGCCTTATGGTTATGGTAGTTTTTTACCTGTTACCTTAAAGGAGGGAGCAAATGTTTTATTAGTAGCTATTCAAAATAAAAACCACGATTGGTCAGGCTTTTTCGGGTTTGAAGAAGGTACAAAGTATACGTTAATTCCTCCAGGTGTCGGTTTCTCGTTTTCTACAACCGAGACCGACAACCTCCTCGCTGGCGATACATTTACACTCAACCTCAACGCAGAAAACATAACCGATTTAGCAGGATGGCAAGCGGATATTACGTTTGACCCGAATGTATTGGAAGCAGTTGAAGTTACTGAAGGCGATTTTTTGAAGTCAGAAGGTGGAGACACCTTCTTCCAAGCTGGCACGATTGACAACACAGCAGGGAAAATCGCAAATCTGTATTCGGCGCGGATAGCTGAAAGCGGTGTTAGCAGTTCAGGTACACTGCTATCGGCGACATTCAAGGCAAAAGCAGGCGGTGAAACACAAGTAACACTGGAAAACTTTGAGTTCATTTCTATCACTGGAGACATCATCCCTACTGTTCATCCTAATATTACTATCACTGTGGGAGAATATCCTGCCTGGGATGTGAATCAAGATGGACGTGTGAGTATTCAAGACCTTGTACTTGTGGCGAATGACTTAGGTTCAGGCGCGCCTGCTAACTTGCGAACGGACGTAAATCGAGATGGTGAAATCAACATCCAAGACCTTATCATTGTCGCACAACACATGGGTGAGTCAACAGATTCCGCGGCAGCTCCAATTGTTGCTTTAGATAGCAATGAACTAACGCCAGCAATGGTACAAGCATGGATTGAACAGGCACAAGTTGAAGATGATGGTTCGCTTGTTTTCCAACGGGGAATAGAGAATCTTAAGAAACTATTAGCAACGTTGCTTCCTGAAAAAACTGTATTGCTTGCCAACTATCCGAATCCGTTTAATCCAGAGACGTGGATACCGTATCATCTTGCAAAACCATCGGAAGTTACTTTGACGATCTACGCTGCGAATGGTGCTGTGGTTCGGACATTGGAATTGGGACATCAAGCTGCAGGTATCTATCAGAATCGTGACCGTGCGGTGCATTGGGATGGCAAGAATGATGTTGGTGAAGCGGTTGCAAGTGGAATCTATTTCTATACATTAACTACTGGTGATTTCACTTCAACACGCAAGATGTTAATACGGAAGTAATTTATTCCATGTCGGTTTTCATACCAATTCAGGACTTACGCATTCCCCCTTGATAAGGGGGTTAGGGGGGTTAAAAAGCCGTTATTTCAATGATATTTTAGTAATTTAACCCCCTAAATCCCCCTTATCAAGGGGACTTTAAGAGAAACTGCGTAAGTTTCGCATTCCCCCTTGATAAGGGGGTTAGGGGGGTTAAAAAGCCGTTATTTCAATGATATTTTAGTAATTTAACCCCCTAAATCCCCCTTATCAAGGGGACTTTAAGAGAAACTGCGTAAGTCCTATAATATTTAGACAACAAATTCATCGGTCCTCCACACACAATGCAACAAGAAAGGAGTTTAACTATGGAACTCGGTTTTTTCACAATGCCACTGCACCCACCAGGAAGCAATACGACAAAAACATTAGATGATGACCTTGAACAGATGGTGACCTTAGATAAGATGGGTTATAGTGAAGCTTATGTCGGTGAACATTTTACATTCACATGGGAGAATATTCCATCTCCTGATCTCTTCATTGCAAAAGCACTTGCAATGACAGAAAATATCATATTTGGTACTGGTATAACGTGTATGCCGATTCATAATCCTGCTGTTGTGGCACACCGTATTGCTCAATTGGACCACATGGCACACGGACGTTTTCATTGGGGTGTGGGTTCAAGTTCCACGCCGAGCGATGCAGAAATGTTCATGGCATCTGATGATAGACGAAAAGCAACGCGGGAGGGAATTGATGCTGTCCTTAAAATTTGGTCAGATCCAGAACCGGGACACTACAAAAGTGGTTCTTGGGAATTCAAAATTCCCGGTGGACACCCAGATATTGTGAGTATTCACATGAAACCGTATCAGAAACCACATCCACCGATAGCATTGGCGGGTTCTTCAACAAAATCGGATACATTAATCTTTGCTGGCGAACGCGGTTGGATTCCGATGAGTATTAATCTTGCTCCTGTTTCTGTTATCAAAACCCATTGGGATGCCGTTGAAGAAGGTGCAGAAAAGACTGGACAGACTCCTTCTCGGTCCACATGGCGAATTGCCCGTGAAGTTTATGTTGCTGACACCAATGAAAAGGCACGAAAAGAGGCAATAGAAGGCACTCTGGGGCGGGATTTTCGTGATTATTGGTTTAGACTGTGGGGATGGGAAAAATTCAAAATGAAACCGGACATTCCTGATGTAGAATCTTGTTTAGAAGGTTTGTTGGATACATTGTGGATTGTTGGAAGTCCTGATCATGTTGCTAACCGTTTGCGACAACTGTATGAAGATGTCGGTGGGTTTGGCGTCCTACTTGCGATGGGACACGAATGGGAACCTAAAGAGCAGTGGGTGCATTCAATGGAACTTCTCAAGAATGAAGTCATGCCGCAACTGACGGATTTAACATAACAGAGGCATTCAATTGTCACAAAACATCTTGTAGGAGTGAATCAACGCCAAATGCGCGTATGGCATTTGGCGGGTTTCTAACCCCGAATTTTCATGCAGGGCATCTAAAATCGGGGTTAGGAAACCCCTCCTACAACTTTGTGTCAGATATAGAAAATACTCTTACAGGACTTACGCATTCCCCTTGATAAGGGGGGTAGGGGTTAAAAGTCGTTATTTCAATGGTATTTTAGTGATATAACCCCCTAAATCCCCCTTATCAGTGGGACTTTAAGAAAAACTGCGTAAGTCCTGTCTTACTTACCCATTGCCTGAAGTGCCTTCAAACAACGTTCGACTGCTTCTAATGGTGGATAGGCATCGCTTTCATATTCAACAATATACCATTCTGTGCCACCCGTGGTTTCGCAGATGTCAAAGATTTCAGCCCATGGAACGCTATCTTCCCCGATAATAGGACGAAAACCTGCATGTCTATCAGATTCATCATTGGAGATTGTATAAGGTTTGAGATGGACTGTGCCTGATCGTCCAGGATATCTTTTCAGAATGTCCACGAGGTCTGCACCACCAGACATCGCGTTTCCCATATCCAGTTGCATCACTACTCCTTCATTCGTATTTCCGAAGAAGGTATCCCACTGCACTTCACCATCCATCGGTGAAAATTCAACGTGGTGGTTATGATAACCTGTCACCATGCCGTGTGGCGCAAGTTTGTCTGCAAGGTCGTTGAAGAAATCTGCTAATTTCAACCAATCATCACGGGATTGACGCAGTTCGCCCGGAATACCAGGTATAATGACATATCTATTCTCAAGAATCTTATTGAATTCTATCGTGTCTTCAAGTGTGTCTTCTTGAACAAGGTTGAATGGTGTATGCCATCCACAGCAGACTATTCCAAACTCGTCAAGGTAACCTTTTAACTCCTCGGCAGGATGTTGTGGTGGACCAGCGAATTCTACGCCTTCATATCCCATTTCGGCGACTGCTTTAATTGTACCACGTGCATCTTCTGCTAACTCATTTCGGACTGAAAACAGTTCTAAACCAATTGGTACTCGTGCCATATTGTTCCTTTCTTGTTTTGTAGTTACGATCATTTCTCTTCTATGCTGTCCTTACTATTACTGATTAGGAATGACATTCAAATCTTCCAACATAATGGATAATCTATGCTATCATGTATTCACTAAATGGTCAAGTAATGACGAAAGGGTGTGTAAAGTTTTTGTACCAATTCAAACTTTTTCATATCAGGTAACGCCTCTCTCTACACATTGTAGGGGCGGGTCTCTGTGCCCGCCCGTTACATCCAATTTCTCAAACATGGCGGGGCACAGAGACCCCGCTCTACAATAGTTGGTGAGAAGTTAGTAACAAAAACTTTACACACCCCGAAGTTTGAATTTTTATTCGAGGTAAGTTATGCATATTGGTCTTATGGAAGGAACGATACGACGGAATACACTTGGTAAAACATTGGATGCTACTGTTAAACAAGGGCTTCACCATCTACAATATCATATTTCACCTTCTATTTCTGCTGAGGAAGTCCGCAAAGAAATGGATGAACATGGTATTCAAATTGTGGCACTCTCTGGCACTTACAACATGATTGATCCTGATATTCAGAAACGTGAAGCAGGATTAAGGAAGTTGCGCCATGTCGCTGCACAGTGCGAACCACTTGGAACATCTGTGATTACACTCTGTACTGGTTCTCGTGATCCGCACAGTATGTGGCGTGCTCATCCTGACAACAACGCAGCATCTGCTTGGAAAGACCTTGTTGAGTCTATGAATTTGGCATTGGAAGTTGCAGCGGAATTCAATGTGTCCTTAGCATTTGAACCAGAAGTATCAAATGTGATTGATTCAGCACAGAAGGCACGTCGTCTACTTGACGAGATGAAATCTCCGTATCTAAAAGTCGTTATGGATGGTGCAAATATATTTCATAAAGGCGAATTACCGAAGATGCGCGAAATTCTGGACGAGGCGTTTGCTTTGCTTGGTGAGGATATTGCACTTGCTCATGCAAAGGATTTAGACCGAGATGGTCATGCTGGTAATCTTGCAGCAGGTACTGGTTTGCTGGATTACGATCAATATATTAGTTTGCTAAATGAAGTTGGTTATGACGGGGCAGTTGTGTTACACGGATTGTCTGAAGAACAAGTGCCATTTTGTGTGAATTTTTTGCAAGAAAAGATAGATACGTTGTAATATGCAATATATTATTAGACTGTTTCGGACATGCGTTCTGCTAACCGAGCAAGAGCAGGAGATCTGTCCAGTTTTTCAAGTTCAATCTCTATAAGCGAAAATTGTTGAGTTTCGTTTAGTGCAGCATTCATCGCATCGTCAAATTCACCTTCGGTTCGGACATGAAAACCGCGTCCTGCCCCAAATAGTGATGTAATGCTGCTATAGTTCCAACATCCGATGTCGTTGAATTCTCCTTCAAGTAGATGTCTTTCTGTGCCGTAACCGTGGTTGTTTAAGAGAAGAACGATAGGGTTTAATCCGTATCGAACAACAGTTGATAGTTCTGTTCCTGTCATTTGGAAGGCACCATCCCCTACTATGACGAGTGGACGGGAATTCGGTGTACTGAGTTGTGCTCCGACAGATGCGGGAACTGCGAATCCCATTGAGGTGTAGTAGGCAGGACTAAGGAAATTGGTATGTTGCTGTATACGTAATTCAGCGGCACCGAATAGGCTATCACCTACATCAGCAATCACAGTAATTTCATCGGTAATAAATGCATTGAGATGTTGAAACAGACGTTCAACTTTTAGTGGTGCCTTTGGATTCACTTCAAATGGTTCTGATTCTTGTGATGCCCAGTCTAAGTTCGGTTTTCTACGTCTTCGAAGTTTTGAGGAATTGATTCCATCTATAAAATCTACAAACAGGACACTCTCATAAGTATGGTATCCGACATTTATTTTTTCTGATGTAGCATAGATTGAACGCGCTCGGTCAAGGTTTGCGGTGTATATTCCAAGATTTACATCGGTCATAAATGCACCGAGAATGATGACACAATCAGAACCTTCAACAAACTCACTAATCTCCTTTCGTCCCATTGCTCCTTCATAAATACCTAAGTAGAGCGGATGTGATTCTGGTATAACAGATTTACCAAGTAGCGTTGCAACGACAGGTATTCGTTTTTCTTCTACGAGATTCAATAATTTTTCTTGGAATCCGAATCTATGTAACTCAACTCCTGCGAGAATGACTGGATTCTTGCTCTGATTTATGAAGTTGATTGCATCTTCAATGGCAGCATTTAATATATCAGGGTCACTTGCGTGGTTTCCATCTGTAGGATTTTTATAATGCGTGCCACGAACATCTACCATATCACGTGGGAGTTCAATGTATCCTGGTCGTTTGTATTGATAAACGGCATCCAGTACACGGTCAATCTCGTTGAATGCAGTAAAAGGATCGTCAAGGAGTGCGGTAGCAACAGTTATCTCGTCATATATCCGCTGTTGTGTGTGGAAATCTCTGACTTTATGGTGAAGGAGGGCATCTTTGTCGCGTTCTTTGATTCCCGGTGCTCCACTAATTACAATTACAGGTGATTTTTCTGCATAAGCACCTGCAATAGCGTTTACTGTTGATAGACCGCCGACACAATAGGTGATACACACTGCTCCCATTCCTTTTGTGCGTGCATAGGCATCTGCGGCGTATCCCGCAGCGTCTTCGCGGGTCATGCCGATGTGTTGTATATCACTTTCTTCAATGAGTTTGTAGAATCGGAGGACATAATCACCTGGAATGCCGAAGATGTGATTTATATCGTAACTTTGGAGTTTTTTGAGTAGGTATTCACCAATGGATTTTGGGATGTTTCGCATGGTTTCACCTCGTTGTGTGTTGTTTTTAGAGACAGATCACAGAAGAGAATTGGAAGAACGCCTCGGTGCTTATGATTGCCGCAATGTTTCGATGTCTACTTCAGGGATACCTGTTGATCTCGCGATGACTTCAGTGCTTACCCCTTCGCTAATCAGTGCGCGTGCAATGTCTTCCTTTTCCTTCTGTCTCACATCTATGAGGGTATCTTCCCAAGACTCTTCATCTTTGAGTACCCTACGTTCTGATGGCGAAATGTTGTCAAGTTTAACCGCTTCAATCACCTTTCCAAAAATCGGGGAGTCGTAGTGACTTTCGTCTATCTCTCCATCCAGAGAATCCAGCACAAGTTCCAACCACGCTTTGATGCCAGATGGTGTTTTTTCATTAACCATACGGGGCACCACAAACACAAGTTGATGCGGATAGACATCGACTTTACGACTAAATTCGTTGATTGGATTGAAATCTGTGATTGCCACACTAAAGTCAATTTCGCCTTCACTATACGGACTTGTAAGGACAACAATTGTGTAAACTGTTCGATTAAACTGGTACGCTTTGCTGTTTTTTACTTGTTCGACGAGGTTGATGAGATGATAATATAGGAAACGATCATAAAAGTGGCGTTCTTTGACGTGTTGTATCTCAACCACAATACGAGATTCTGGATCCTCAGCAAACAGATCGTATTCAATATCAACCTGTCCAATGGGTTCAAGGAATTTGTAGCCGCGATGTACCTCATCGGTATAGAATTGATACCTAAGACATCTTCGGCAAATTGACAGAAGATCTCTGGTTGGCTGAACGCTTTTTTGAAAGCGGTGTCGTATCGTAAGGGAACAACTTGCGTCATTTTGATTAACTCATATCGTAGAATTACAAATAGTATGGAATGTATTTTAATCAGAATTATGATTATTGATTCAATTCTATACCAAAAATGTCTGTTGTGTCATCAAGTTCTTTATCAATAAGAAAACATTCAGGTTCTTCTTCAGCTTTCTGAATTAGGTATTTCCCCGATTCAAGTCTCTTACATGCAAATTCATAATAGGCAGGAACAATCTCAAACCCAATGTAATGTCTACCTTTCATTTTACTAACAACTGCAACCTGTCCAGAACCTAAAAACGGATCCAAAACAACATCTCCTTTTTGGCTTGAATAATCAAGTATTTTTTCAATCAGTTCAGCAGGTAATTTCGTTGGTGTTTTCATTGCACCTTGCCAGTATTCTCTCTTGATTTCCCATACATCTTCTTTATCTTTGTAGTGTGCAGAACCTCCACTCTCTGTCTTTGCGTCCTTATCAAAGCGATGATATGGATAGAATATCCTTTTTTTATCGTTCTTACATAAATACAAACAGTGATAGTGGGAAGTCACATATTTTCGCTTAGTGACTACCCCAAATTGATATTTCCAAATTAGATGATTGACCGTCGTAAGTTTACATTCATCAATTGCTATCAAAATATCTTTTAGGTAATTCCAACCTGAGAAGATATACATGCTACCAGAATCTTTTAACACTCTTGTTGCTTCCGAAAGCCATTCAAGCGAAAAAGAGAAATAGTCACTGCCTTCAATCTCATTGTATCCTTGTAGGACACGACTATCTTCACGGTTATAATTGTGACGCGTTGCTTTGAAGTCAATGGCAAAAGGCGGATCTGTTATGACAAGATCAACACATTTAGGTGGCATTTCGGACATCAATTCTATACAGTCACCTAATTTGATTGTATCAATATAATTCGGATGTTGCATGATTAGTAGGTAATTAGGGTTAGATCAAAACTGTTTATCACTATCCAATAGTATGGTTACGGGACCGTCATTTACGAGTTGAACATCCATCATGGCTTGGAAAGTACCGCCTTTTGTTGGAATGTTCAACGCATTTAGGAGAGAGATGAACTGCTCATATAGGGCGTTAGCAACTTCAGGTCGGGCAGCGTTGATAAAACTGGGGCGTCTGCCCTTACGACAATCTCCGTAGAGAGTGAATTGAGATACTACCAATGCTGAACCACCTGTATCAAGCAAGGAAAGGTTCATTTTTCCATCAGCATCTTCAAAGATACGTAGATTGGCAACTTTATTGGCAATGTATTCCAGTTCTGATTCCGTGTCGTTATGTGCAACACCGAGAAATATGAGCAGCCCCACCCCGATTTCAGAGACAAATTCACCATTAACTTTCACACTTGCAGATTTGACGCGCTGGACAACTGCTCTCATAGTATTATGCCGTTATTTCTCATTATTTCAGGACTTACGTAGTTTTTCTTAAAGTCCCACTGATAAGGGGGATTTAGGGGGTTAAATCACTGAAATATCATTGAAATAACGACTTTTAACCCCCTAACCCCCTTATCAAGGGGGAGGAATGCGTAAGTCCTGTATTTCTAAAATAACAACTTTGTCCCTTCCATTTCTTTTGATCTTTCTCCACCAAGTGTGAGATTGAACTGGAAACCGGGTAGGTTGTTGATCCCGATTTGAAATGCTAATGTACTGGAAACTTCATAACGGAATGCAAGCCCCATTACGTTTGATAAACTCACCCCAGAGTATAACTGTTCACGTGAGTAATCTGCAGCAAACCACATATTATCTGCGATTGCAATTTCACCACCCCCGAAGTAACTAAAACCAAATGAGTCAGTGGTACGGACTGATTTTGTAGAAAGGAGTACGCCTGCCCCACCGTGTAATTTTATGAACGCTCCGACTCTTTGCGTGGCTACAAAATAGGTGTTTACACCAGCAAACGGATATCCGTCAATTGGATCAGGATCAAGAAATTCTCCTTTAGTATTCAGGCGATCATCAGCAGTAAAACCTGAAGAGAATTCTGTACCAATGGATAAACTTGGTAACCCATCGTTTTTTTCGGGTTTCAGATTATATTTTAGACCAATAATTCCTTCGTATAAGGGTTGGTCGTATACACGTGAATTGATATCTGGATCTGCTGTATCGTAATAATCATCAACAACTTTGTGCACATTACCTACAGAGAGGGTTGCACCAAGAAGCAGGTCAACCTGAGTACTTAATCCGTAAGTGAATCGGACAGGAATGAAGAAAGTTTCTATTTCAAGCCGAGCATGTGTTTGTCTTTCAAATCCTCCTATGAAGACCGACTGCATCTCTTCAGGATCTAATGTCTGCTTTGCATACTGGAAAAATCCAATTGTTGTCAAGGATCCGCCTTTGCCTAAAGGTTCAGCAGTTTGAATAGATGTAAGTTGGGAAACTGGTGGGGTTTGCGCCAATATTGTCGCATTAATACTAATGAATACAAATAAAACTACAGTAGCGATTCGGTTTATGAAGTGCATAATAAATCCTTTATATTAAATGATTGTCTATGGATAGAAAGCTTGTGCTTCCACTTTAATACTTTCGTCTCGTTCACCAGTGGGTGTTGGGGTGTCGTCAAATGAGGAAATGAAGTATACTTTGAAATATGGAATACCATCACGTACGAGAGGGTCTTCACCAGCAATAACTACATGCGTTTCTCCTGGTTCGAGTAACTTACGTGGTACAATATTCTCGTTTTGTGCTTGAGAATATATCTGGAATCCAGCAAGGTCATTTTCTTTGTTATTATCGTCCCAAAGACACAAAACATCGTATTTAAAATTGAAAATGGAACGAAAGGCATAGTGTGCTTCAAAACCTTCTGGTGGTGCAGGTGGAAGATTGGGAGAAGTAGCAGTAATCTCTGTAATTCCTTCAACTCCAAATTCATCAACTGCAGCGATGCGGTAGACTTTCTTAGTATTATCGTAACGAAAACCCCCATCAATATAGAAGATCTGATTTCGTGTAAGTTCATTGGCAATTCTAAACTCTAATGGAACATCAGGCCCCTCATCAAATGCTATGTAGACTCGAAACATAACAAAATCGTCTGGGAAAAGATAGTCTTCCCAAAATAAACTTACAGTGAGATCAGCTGGTTCACCGAGAATTACATTCGGTTGTGGCGGGGCAACGCTTGGCGTTACGGTTGCTGTCGGCCATATCCGTAAAATGTCTGCAGAATCGTCAAGAAAAGATTCCGGATTTGGTGTCTCAACATCGTTTATATCCACATAAGAGATTCTATATTCGTAAGAGACATTTGTTCCATCTTCAAATTTACGGTCATTTTCAATATTTTGATTATCTACAAATTTGTTTTCTGTAGCATCCACAGTCCCGATTAACTCAAACGGTTCATCAGATTTGCTATCTGAGCGGCGATAGATTCGGTATTCCTTGACCCCTTCTCCTGCTATCTTGTTCCAAGACACAAGCACCTCTTGGTCACCTGGAAATAAGGTTAATCCATCAGGTGAACCGGATGTGCGCAAATTTTCTGAGTCCAGAGGGTTTGCAAAATCATCACTATTTGTGCATGCCCCCATCATTGCTACTATTAGGAACAAAGGTAATAGAAATAGAGCTGCCTTTATTCTATATAGATATATAGATTGAATTCTATTAAAACGATACAATGAAAACATCTATTTTTTCCTCCAAAGATTATTTGTCGTAAGAAATCAGAAACGGTATAAGAATTGTAAACTTGCGCGTTGCGTTTGAAAATCATAATTTGGTAATATGCTAAATAATTGTGTTCTACCGTAAACCTGATAATATTTTGTTTGAGGTGACGATGATATGCTCAACGGAAATTCTTCATATTGTGAAACATTTCCAAGATTGTCGATTGTTGAAGCATCATCAACTGTAGCATTATGAAATTGGTTCATTATAGATAACAAAACAGCCAATCCAATACACCCATACCCAACACGAGACATAATAATCGTTGCATTTTCTCTTGCAACTGTTTCATCTTTTAGACTTTGGATATCAGCTTGGGTGGTTGCAGAAAGATATTCCTCATATTTGTTTTCAGCAGAAGTATTCAAAAATGTACTTCCAACCTGAAACCCAATACCGGAAATCAGCAAAGTAATCGGTAGACCATTTGATCGTTTCTTTGCTTGAACAGGCGAAATCGTTAAACTAAGAAAGACTAAACAGAGTATTCCAATTAGTATACCTTTCGGTTTCAGACTCAAATGTATCATGATTCTGTATATTCCTTTCATAAATATATAATTTAGATAATGTTAAGTGTATCTGATTAATTTATGAAAGTCAATGGAAAATGAAAAGAAAAGGTGTGTAAAGGTATTGCATAGATAAGAATGTTTTTTATTCTAGCGCGGGGGTTCCATGCCCCGCCATCTTTGAAGTATGTAAAGTTTTTGCACAGACCCTTTTGCACAACCTAATTTGACATAAGGATACGAAATAAGTATAATAGTCATAATTGTACACCAGGACTTACGCAGTTTTTCTTAAAGTCCCACTGATAAGGGGGATTTAGGGGGTTAAATCACTGAAATATCATTGAAATCACGACTTTTAACCCCCTTATCAAGAGGGGAATGCGTAAGTCCTGGTACACAAAAAACAGTTAACACTTCCATAAAGAAAATTATAAAGGATAAATATGATTATTAGTAAACTCAAAGATTTAAGTGTAGTCTTTATTTTAGTTATAGTGATGTTCGCTGCCTTTGGTGCCCAACAGCAGAGTTATGCCCAAGAAGCAAACCCAACAATAACAGCATCCGTTGAGGTGCCGTTGACAGAAGCAAATCTAAATGGACAAACAGTTACAATCACGCTTACCGGAGCATCATTTGAACGTTCTAATTCTGACATCAGAGATGGTGTATCCGTATCGGGCATAACAGGCGTGACAATTCCGTGGCACGACCCGGACAGAGAAAGTGATACAGAAATCACGCTGGAATTGGAATTTGATGGCACGGATTTTGATGCAGCTGCCACACTGACCTTCACCGTCACTGCGGATGCTATTGCAAACTATGAAGGTGCCGCCCTCACCGCTCAGCTTCCTGTAACAGCATTTCAAGAATCAATGGAGGCGACAGTCGCAGCACCCTTGACAGAGGCAACTCTTAGTGGCAGTGTAGTGACCCTCACTCTCAACGGACGTTCTTTCGATTCATCGCGTTATGACATAGAGCGAGCTCTGACAATATCAGGCATTGATGGCGTGACCAAAAGTAGAGTCACACGCGTGAATGACATGCAGGCAACCGTCTCCTTAGCATTTTCCGGCAACATTGACACCGATGCGACACTCACTTTCACCGTGGGGGCAGGTGCAATAAATAACTATAATGAGGCTTTCACTGTATCACTACCTGTCACCGCAGTAGAGGAAACACTCGTCGCAACGACAGAAGCACCTCTATCAGAAGGAACACTTGCCGGCAGTGTTGTGACACTTACGCTTACCGGACGCAATTTTGCCTCTTGGCGATCAGACATTGCCGAGGCAATAACTTTCTCTGGTATTGATGGTGTTTTCACAGCATCATCTGCAATAGACCGTATAAGTAATACACAGGTGACAGTGATATTGGGATTCTCTGGCAACATAGACACAGATATCACACTCACCATGACAGTCGGTGCGGCTGCAATCGTTGGCTATGATCAAGCGTTTACTATATCACTACCTGTTACTGCGGTAGAGGAAACACTCGTCGCAACGACAGAAGCACCCCTGACAGAGGTAACGCTGCACGGAGCTGTTGTTACACTCACACTCACCGGGCGTATCTTTATAGGTTCTACCTTTGATTTTGACGATGCGTTGACAGTATCCGGCATTGAGGGGGTCTCTTATCATTGGTTCGACTTAGATCGCGTTAACGATACACAATGGACTCTTGGATTACAATTCTCCGGCGACTTTGACGAAGATAGTAACGTCACTATCACGATAGGAGCAGATGCCATCATTGGCTATAATCAAGCGTTCACTGTATCACTACCTGTCACCGCCTTAGTGGAATCGTTAGTAATGTCTACCGAATCGCCTTTATCGGAAGATACAATGACCGGTACGACAGTGACACTCACATTGGGTGGACGTTCTTTTGTTCACAGCACTTATGACATCTGGGAGGCGTTGACATTCTCCGGTATTGAAGGTGTTTACGCATATAGATATAGTGTGGAGCGCGAAAGCGATACTGTCGCGACATTTGATCTAATCTATGCAGGGAACATTGATGAAGATACAAAACTCGCGATTGAAGTGGGGGCAGATACTATAGCTGGTTATGATCTACCGTTCTCTCAAGAATTCACAGTCACCGCAGTAGAAGAAACATTAACAGCAACTTTGGCTGAACCACTGACAGAGGCAACATTACATGGACATCAAGTAATATTGACTTTAACTGGACGGGATATTACATGGTGGAGAGATGAAATTCCAAATTTAGTAACAGTTGCCGGCATTGACGGTGTAACAGTTGGTGAAGAAGACATTATAACTGATAATTTTTCACAAGTGGTCGTTCCACTCATTTTCTCTGGCGACCTTCACGAAGATGCAACACTAACTCTCACCATCAAAGAAAATGCCATTGCAGGTTACGATAAACCGTTCACCACACAATATAACGTTCCCGCTGTTGAAGAATCATTGAGTATCTCATCCGAGTTTCCATTGTCAGAAATAAATCTGAATTTTACTAAGTTAACACTGACTTTGAATGGACGCGATTTTATAAAGGATGCTTACGACTTAATGGAAACTATTGAAGTTACCGGAATTGAGGGTGTAACTCTATATGAATATGACTTTGATCTCGTGGAAGATAACATACTTGAGTTCGAATTGTTATATGATGGAGAAGATTTTGATGTAGACAGTGTTTTGACATTTAACGTACCAGCGGATGCAATTGCGGGCTACGAAAAACCTTTGTCCGCGCAGCTCTCTGTCACTGCAATTAAACAATCCAACGCGACGGTCAGTCTTGCTCCGAATCCAGTTATTTCCGCACCAATCGGCGGACAGATATCTGTCACCCTGAATATCTCAGGCGGTGAAGATGTCGCTGGATTCTACGCTCTCGTGGAATACGACACTTCAACACTCTCTTTTAGGAATGCAAATGTCGGCACATACCTGCCCGCAGGTGCCTTCTTCGCGACTGACTACATTTATACGGAGCGGGAACGTTATGAATGGGATGAATTTTTGCCACTTTCCGCAACCGCAATTGAGGGTGTTGGTAATGGTAATGGCACACTCGCAACGTTTACGTTTAATGTGCTTGAAGTGGAAGAGTCAGACATTACAATTATCGGTTGTTATGTAGTAGATTCCAACGGTGTGCGTTTAGAAACAGAAATTGATGATGGTGGCACAAAAGTCGTCGAACCTTTTCACGATGTTTTTGGTGACATCAACCGCGACGGTGTCGTCAATATCCAAGACCTAATTCTTGTGAGCCGACGGTTCTTTACTGTTGGGAAAGATCGAGCAGATGTCAACGGTGATGGTTTTGTGGATATCGTAGACCTCGTACTCGTTGCGAATGCAATGGGTGGTGGCGCAGCTCCTACTTTGAACCCAAAAGAATTACAGATGCTTACTACTTCGGATGTCAAGGGATGGCTGGCACAAGCACAGAAAATCAATCGTCTCGATCCAGACTTCATGCGTGGTATTGATGTCTTGACACGGATACTTGATGTGTTGACACCAAAACGGACGGTTCTTTTGCCTAACTATCCAAACCCATTTAATCCGGAAACATGGATACCGTATCATTTAGCAAAAAATGCTGAGGTTACCTTGCATATCTATGCGATCAACGGCACACTGGTGCGGACAATAGAACTTGGGTATCAGGTAGCAGGTATGTATCAGCACCGTAACCGTGCCGCGTATTGGGATGGTAAGAACAGTGCGGGAGAACTTGCCGCAAGTGGTGTATACTTCTATATGCTCACTGCTGATGATTTCACCGCAACGCGCAAGATGTTGATATTGAAGTAAAATAACCTAATGCTTAGTCAACATCTGTTCAATCGTTCAAATTGTAGGTCGGGTAGAGGAACGAAACCCGACAGACAGCCACTTTTGATGGGAGAAACGGGTTTCGTGCCTCTACCCGCCCTACAATTTGAAGGGAATTCTCTAACAATCCCAAGTCTTTAGACTTGGGTCCAACCCCGTTGTTTGTGCTAAGAAAGAGTTGGTTTATGATATGTTTTGTGTTATACTATTTGGACTGGTTCAGTGCAGGTATTGTTAGTGCCTGCACACCGCTAACAACGGGGATCAGAAACCTATCAAGGACCAGTCCTATGCCTTACAAAACTCACAAAATTGCATTAGCTCCGACATTTAGAGAAAGACACTGGTTTGCTTCTCAATGTGGTTATGCACGTTTTGCTTACAACCATGCTTTATCAGATTTTAAGGCAGGTTTAGATCAGAATAACTTCCAATCGTGGCGGACACTGAATGTCAACTTCAACAAGACCAAAAAGCGTTATGATTGGACAGCATTGATGGATCAGCGTGCTGCGTTATATGCCATCAATCATCTTGGCAAAGCGATTGCAAATTGGGTTAGCAAACGCGCGAAGTTTCCGAAGTTTAAGGGGCGCGGGAGTCGGCAATCTTTCACAACGGATGAGCAAGCCGTGAGAGTGGAAGGCAAGAAAATAAAACTGCCCAAAATCGGATGGGTTAAAATGCGTCAAGCATTACGTTTTGTAGGAAAGATTATCAAGGTGACGATCTCAAGAACAGCACATCGTTGGTTTGTCTCTATCACCGTAGAAACAGAGGACACTGAAGCAGTTGATACCTCAACGCACCCTGTTCTCGGCATAGATGTCGGTATCAATACATTAGCCACCTTGAGTGACGGCACGCAATACGATAATCCAAGACCCCTCAAATGTTATGAGCGAAAACTCAAAAGAGCACAACGTAAGTTGAGTCGCAAAGTCCGAAAGTCTAAAAATTGGTTTAAGCAGAAAGCAAAGATTGCGAGACTGCATTATAGGATAGTCTGCATCCGAAACGATGCACACCACAAAGCAACAACAGAAATTGTCAAGAAAGCAAGTGCTATTGGTATAGAAACGCTAAAAATTACAAATATGCTAAAGAATAGGAAACTCGCAAAGGCGTTATCGGATAGTGCATTAGGCGGTTTTCTCTCTAAACTCAAGACAAAAGCAGAAACGCTTGGAATACCTGTCACAGAAGCAGACCAGTTCTTTGCAAGTAGCAAGACGTGTAGCAGCTGCGGACACAAGAAAGACGACTTAACACTTTCAGAAAGAACGTATCATTGCAGTCAATGTGATGTTTCTATGGATAGAGATGTTAACGCTGCAATAAACTTGAGAACCCTCGCTGTCGGATAGACAGAGAGCCTAAACGCCTGTGGAGTCCAAATAAGACCTTAAGCAGTTCAGGATAGAGGCACGAGAGACGGAAGCAGGAATCACATAGCAGGAGGGATGTGTGCTATAAAGAAGCACACGCCTTTAGGCGTAGTGAGTATCACTATAGACAGGACATTAGGGTAAAATAGAATCAATTTAGTAGGAACAACAAAAAATGGATATCTTGCATTGCATTCAAGGTTCACTATTGGATGCGCAAGACACATTAAATCAGTTCATCAATAAACCTGACAACATCAAAGTCATCGCAGAAACTGCTAAGTTGATATGTGATGTATTTGAAAAACAAGGTAAAGTCTTCACTTGTGGTAATGGTGGCAGTTTATGCGATGCAATCCACTTTGCAGAAGAATGCACAGGCAAATTTCGTGATGATAGAGACCCACTTCCTGCAATTGCCCTCAGTGATGCAGGACATATCACATGCACTGCAAACGATTACGGATTTGCGGAGATATTCGCAAGACCGCTGCTTGCTCTCGGAAATCCTGGTGACCTACTGATTGCTATTTCTACCAGTGGAAATTCTGAAAACATCATTCGGGCAGCAAAGGCAGCACAATCAAAAGAGATGCACGTATTCGGTTTAGTTGGGAAGGATGGCGGTCAACTCATACACCACTGCGCCAGTTATCTCATGGCACCCGGTAAAACAGCTGATCGCATTCAAGAGATACATATAAAGGTATTGCATATACTGATTGAACAAGTTGAGAGAATGATGTTCCCAGAAAATTATTGACAGAATTATTTTATTCTGATATTATACATCAATATGGAGGAATCTGAAAATCACATAATCCCACCCATCACAAACCTGGAGGAGACTCTTTGGCAACTTCTGAAAATAAGAAATCCTATTGGCGGAAAAATCTGCAATACCTTTCTATCCTTCTTGGCATTTGGTTTATTACTTCATACCTTTTTTCAATTGTTTTTGTTGAACAACTTGACAAACCAGAGTTCTGGCTATGGGGAATATCCCCTGAAGGAATCGGGACTCTTGGAATGGTCCTAAATTTCATTGTCGCAACCGTGGTCTCTGCTTTCACCACACCACCACCCGAAGGGGTGCAAGCATTGGTAGAAGATATTCGGGTGCCATAATTAGGAGGTGTTCAAATGAAATCCAAAATCACTTCTAAAGTTGACATTATATCAACACACTCTTGGAAAAACGCAGTTACAGTTATTCTATGCACTCTATTATTTTCGTTTCCTATCTCTTCTCAAGCCGCAAAAGTAACAGATTTTATACCTAAAGAAAGTGTTGCATATTTACAAATAAATGATTTAGATGAAGTGTATAACGAGATTAAAATGTCAGAAGCTTGGCAAGAAGAACTTGAACCCCTAATTGGTGAAGAGGAAAAGAAAGAGATAAAAAACGGTTTGATGTTGGTACAAAACATCATCGGTACTGATGTGTACACTGTCATTGAAACAGTTGGATACCAAATTGGTTTTGCAATGTGGTTGAATGAAACAGGAAATCCACAAAGTGGCATCGTTGTGCATTCAGGGGGAAATCTGGCTGAACTCAAACGTCTTACTAAAATTGCTACGGGGCTCTTGGGTATGTCAGAGGGCACATTGACCCTTGATGCGGGAGAACATCGGAAAGTAAAATACGACACACTCCAAATGCCTGATTTTCTTTTGGTTTACGGTTTTGTCGGTGATTTTCTCGTAGTAGGTATTCAAGAGAATAGTTTTGAAATGTTGATTGATACCTATAGAAAGAAATCAGATTCCATAAAACGCAACGAATCTTATGTTGAGACTGCTAAATCAATGGAAATTGGTCAAGTGAACATGTATGTTGATATCAGGTCGTTCTTACCTTATTTGGTAGAACAAGAAGATCTGGATGAAGAATCTCAAGAACAAGTTGAAGATATAACAATTGTTAATGCAGTCCTGAATTTGTTGGAAGAAGGTCCTATACTACAGTTACAGGTGAAATTTGATTTAGAAAAGGCTGAGAGTACACTCAGTCGTTTCTTGAAAGAAGGAGAAGAACTTTTATCATTGAAAAGTTTATCTGGTGACGAAGATCTATTCATTACAGTTGCCCCGGGAATAACGGAAACTGTCTGGGAACTTATCTACGATGAATTCGACAATAGTGAAACGGACGATGCTTTTGCGCTCATCACATTTCTGGAAGGACTCCTGAATCTCAACTTTGATGAAGATGTTGTCGAAGGACTGACTGGAGAATTCGCATTATCTATTGACAACCTAACTCTCTTTGAACCCAGTTCCATTGAGAATCTCAATCTTGAATTATTTGAAAGTTTCCATATAGATGCAGGTAATGTTCATACAAATGGAGGGATAATCTTTAATTCCGCAAATTCAGGTAAATGGGAACAGATTAAGAATAGTCTTTCAAACATACAGAACACTTCAGTGTCAAAAACAGATTATAAAGATACTGATATCTCAATATTTGGTACAAACATTTACTATGCTGAAAAGGGAGGACTTTCTCTATTAAGTTTTTCAGATGAGCAGATGTTTTCAATGATTGATGGTATAGAACAAAAGAAGAAACTGTCGTATATGAAAACTGTGCCTAAAAAGCCGCTTGCATTCGCAAAACTAAATCTACTGAAGATTTTGGAATTGGTAAGCGAAGGCAATATCACAATAAACGAAGATGGAATGACCAAAGAGTTTTCTCCACTACTTGCATGGATCGATGTTCAAGAAAACTCAGCTATGTTTGAGGTTACGGTATCAGAGAAAGAGTCCCCGCTTGAGGTACTACTGAAATTTGTACCTTATGTCGTGCCATACCTTAATTAATCTCATTTGAGAGATGTGTAGAGTTTTTGCAAACATCTCATTTGGCATTGTAGTGCGGGGTCTCCGTGCCCCGCAATTGTTGGGAGATTAAAGGTAGCGGGGCACGGAGACCCGCACTACAATGGATGGTCCGAAGTTAGTGCTAAAAACTTTACACACCGTTATCTGAGTATATGAACTGTTATTTATTGCATAATGATTGGTCTATCGTTATTTTGAATGGTTTTTTACAATAGAAAGGAGTATGCGTTTTCTCGTTGAATACTTGTCAGGAAGAAATTAGCGTTACTAACAACTCACCCTGATTTAATGTATTCCTTGAGAACTCACAAGAGATTTGTAATGATTGAAGTATGTTTTTTTGCTGATGAAGTTTCAAGAGAAGATTTTGAGGAAGCCATCAAACTCGGCGTTGAAGCAGGAGCCACAACTGTTGAAGTACGGGGTGGTGTATGGGGAAAACACGTAACTGAAATTGACGATGATGATGTCAAACGTGCACAGGATGTTCTGAGCAAATACAGTGTGCGTGTTGCAAGCATCGGTTCACCTTTTGGAAAATGCCCCATAGACAATCAACAGGAATATGAAAGACACCTCAGACATTTTGACAGAATGGTTGAACTGGCACATGCTTTTGATACACCAATCATTCGTGGATTTGCATTTTGGAATCCAAATCGCCGCCTGAAAGAATCATCTCGTCCAAATATAAACGATTATCTTGAGCAGATTGCTGAAAAACTTTCTCCTGTTGTGCCAATTGCCGAGAAAGAAAACGTAATACTGGCATTTGAAAACGAAGATGCTACGCTTGCTGGTTCCTGTGAAGAGACACGGGCAGTTATTGATGCTCTCGGCAACAGCCCCGCACTCGCTTCATGTTGGGATGTCAATAACGGTATTCACTGCGGTGAACATCCATTACCCAGTGGATATTCACATATCAAGGGTCTTGTGCGGCATGTTCATGTAAAACCGAATCGTGAGAAGAATCTGGACCCTATTAGAGATACGGAATTACACTATAATGAACTGTTAGGAACCCTTATTAATGATGGTTTTGAAGGGGCAGCAAGTATTGAACATTGGGGAAACCCACAGCAGATGTTAGAAGGAATCCGTCAACTACGAGCAGTTGTTGATACAATGGAACCATTATTAGAATAATAAGGAGGACTTTTGTTATGCACTTGAAACCTGATTCACCGAATTTGAATTGGCAAGGTGTTGTATCTGTAGAGAAAACAGGTGATGCACTGATGCCGTGGCGAACACCTTACGAAGAACATGTTCTGTTTCCAGAACCGTTGTTGGAACGTTCTGCAATGCCTGCAGGTGTACGGATTAGCTTTCGTAGCAACACAACTTATATATCGGGTAATATTGTTGAACAACGCGATTCTGGTATGTTAGATCTATGTTGTAATGGAGAATTCATTGCATCTTACGATCTGCGGGGAAAGAACAGTTTCGTCTTTGAGAATCTTTCAGATAAAAATAAACTCATTGAATTATGGTTGCCACAATTTGGTAGGTTTCAACTTCGACATTTGGAAATAGAAGAGGGGGCATCAATAGACCCATACATAGACAAACGTCCAAAATGGATAACTTATGGTAGTTCAATTACGCAGTGTCGCTCAGCTGCTTCTCCAGTACAGACCTGGCCAGGTATTGTCGCTCGTAGTAAAAGATTCAACTTAACCTGTTTGGGATATGGCGGGCAATGTCATCTCGATTCAATGGTAGCAAGGATGATACGCGATCTTCCAGCAAACTACATCTCAATGTGTCTCGGAATTAACATACAAGGGGCATCCAGTTTAGGACCGCGCGCGTTTCGTCCTGCAATTACTGGGGCAGTGCAAATCATTCGTGAAAAACACACCGATATTCCTATCGTCCTGATGTCACCTATCTATTGTCCAAACAGAGAGGAAAACCCAAACGCTGTCGGATTCAATCTGCAGAAAATGCGGGAAGAGGTAGAAGCTGCAGCAAATGCACTTCAATCCTACGGTGATGAAAACGTTCACTATGTCAGCGGGTTAGACGTGTTTGGAGCTGATTTTGTAGACCTGCTTCCAGATAACTTACATCCAGATGCTGAAGGATATAGAGTGATGGGTAATAATTTTGTGAGTGTAGTTGCAGACAAGTATTTTGAGGAATAATAACTCTATTCAGTGTTCTAATTCAATTAATAAGTAGGGAGAAAATAGTGAAAACGTATCGCGCAGCAGTAATTGGTTGCAGCCGAATGGGAGCATTCATTGATAACGAAGTTCCTGATTATAAAGCAATAGAACTCCCATATTCTCACGCTGCAGGGTTCTTTGCCGAAGAACGAACTGATCTTGTAGCTTGCTCCGATTTGCGAACTGAAGTAATGGAACAATTCGGAAATCGGTATAATGTCCCTAAAGAGAAACAGTATACTGATTATCGCGAGATGATACAGAAGGAACAATTGGATATTGTCAGCGTTGCAACGCAGCCTGAACATCGTGCTGAGATAGTAATATATGCTGCAGAAAATGGGATTAAAGCAATTTATGCAGAAAAAGCGATGGCAGCATCATTGGAAGAAGCAGCTGTGATGGTCGCTGCTGTTGAGAATAACAATGTTGCATTTAACCTTGGAACAAACCGTCGTTGGCATTCCGGTTTCGACAAAATGAAAGAGATTATTGATAGCGGAGAAATTGGAAAACTGCGAACACTTATCGTCTATAATAACGGCAGTCTCTTTAATGCTGCAAGTCATCACTTAGACTTGATTTTACGCCTAAATAATGACAAAACCGCTATTTGGGTGACTGGTTACCTACCACAAGATGATTCAATATTTGATGGCGAATTCTTAAAAACTGATCCTATTGGCTGTGGAACAATCCAATTTGAAAATGGGGTGACAGCACATGCTTTATTATCGCCACGCAATAGTGATTGGGAAGCAATCTGTGATGGAGGAACCATCACATGTTGGAACAACGGTTGGCAGTGGCATCTCCGAAAACAACAGGAAATAACTGGATGGAGGTCCTGTCAAGTACCAGAAACATTCCCTCCGTTTGAACGAACAAGCAGCACAGCAAACCTAATCAAGGACCTTGTTAACGCATTAGACACTGGCGAAACAACACGCGGTGGAGTCAGATGTGCCTATGCAAGCACAGAACTGATATTCGGTATAATTGAATCACATCTAAACAACGGAGAACGAATTGAACTCCCATTGAAAAACTCAAAAATACGCTTACAAAGAAATCCGACTGGAAGAAAACCACGATACGAGTAATTGCTGTATATGTCTAAGTATACTCAAAGCATAAGAGACTATTCAGAATTGAATAAATTAAACACTATATAACCTAAGTTGCCACCTATGTAGCACAAACTTCATAGTTTGTGCATATTAGTCCGCAAACTGAAAGTGAACGCTACAATATTCACCAATAACGAACTGTTATCTATTAAAAATGGTGTCTATGTGTCAAAAATCTTATAGGTTGCAACTTGGGTTATATACTAAACCTCTGGAGGAATGAAAATGAAAATTGTACATCTCTGTTTACTCGTGACATTAATAGTAAATACTCCTACAGTTTTCGCTAAACATGAAGAAGGAAAAGGACCAGAGAAATATGGACGTTACGAATTCAAAGAACAAGATATTGATGCAGCAACGAAGGCATGTGATGCGGGCGGTCAATCAGGACCAGAATTTGTCCCAACCGTTCGGGATAAAGAACCGAATTTAGCATTGTTGAAAGATTCTAAAGCTGAAGCATCATCTTTGTTAGGCGGGTGGTGCCCGAAACGGCACTGCACTGAATATCTTAACGATGGCTTCTATAACAACTGCAGAAGTTGGATTATTGGTGCCATTCCGGGGTGGGCACAGATTGATATTGGTGAAGTTGCAAATGTAAATCGCATAATTTTTGGTAGTGACCATGCACAAGACTTTCTTGACAGAACAACAGCAGACTTTGATATCCTCGTCGCTACAACAGTTGCAGACGCAAACTCTGAAGCAAATACATGGGAAAAGGTCTATACACATAAAGGTGAACCAGTTAGTAAAACTACTGAGATTGAATTTGACGATGTAGAAGCTCGATGGTTACGTATCCACATTCGTGGTATTGATGGTGCGCGTATTGATGAAATAGAAATTTATGGCGGCAGTGATCCTACTGCTGTTGAACCAACTGATAAACTAACAATAATCTGGGCACAGATTAAAACTAATAAATACTAAAATAATAGGAGATCTATTATGCGTTATGCAATTTGTTTGATGCTGATACTATGTGTGAACATCGTTTCAGCTGAAATTCTCTTTCAAGACGACTTTGAGAGTGGTAAAGTTGAGAATAATAATTGGACACCACTTGGTACTTGGGTAATTGAAGATAATGCTGACGATCACGAAGTACTCGGTAAAAAAGTACTTGCTGTACAATCAAGTGAAATTGGTCTCAGCGTTGAAGAATTTCCCGAAGAATTTGATTATTATGCAGATTTTAAGACTGTCACTGCTGGTTTGACCGGTTTTGTCTTCCACGCACAAGACACAAATAATGTATATATGCATCAAGTTTCAACTGCTGGATCTGCTCATACACCACAACACATACGATGGCACAGAAAAGTAGGTGGAGGATATGCTGTAGAAGCATTGCCCTTTGCAGACAAGGAAAATCGTGAACAAAATGTATGGTATCGTGTTAAATTTGAAGTACGTAAGAACTATATGTTCAAAGCATATTTGGGAGATGTCGGTGCTCAAGACGATGAACTTACACTGGTAAGTGAATGGACCGATGGACAAAAGTCATTTCAAAATGGTAAAATTGGCATCCGAATGAGCGGAGGCGAACGGGCTCAATATGACAACATTGTCGTTGCCACACCAGAATTTGACATATTCCCAGTTGAACCAAAAGACAAACTCGCGGTGACATGGGGAAATTTAAAGAAACAATAACCCTCTCGATTAAATACTTCTAATCATTGTTTACCATTTTACATGTTTATATACCATTAATGTAACCTTAAAATACAGAAATATGGTATAATTGAAATATAGTTGATTGAAATTACTTTAAAGGTAAAATCTAAATCAAAAGAAAATCAGGATGAACATAATGTAATCCGATTTTCTTTATATCACAAGGAGATGATTTATATGCGATATATTGTTTGTTTAGCACTGTTACTGTGTGCTGCTACAGTGTCTGCTGAAATCCTATTTCATGATGATTTTGAGAGTGGAAACATTGACGATACAAAATGGGCACCGCAAGGCACTTGGGTGATTCAAGACAATACCGATGGACATGATGTATTAGGAAATAGTGTTCTATTCGTTCCAGGTGGTGAGGTTGGACTTAGCATTGATGACTTCCCCGAAGAATACGATTATTACGCAGATTTTAAGACTGTGCAAAATGGATTGACAGGCTTTGTCTTTCACGGACAAGATGCTAACAATATTTACATGCATCAAGTTTCTACTGCAGCCTCTGGACATACACCGCAACATATACGATGGCACAGAAGAGTTAATGGTGGATGGGCAGCTGAACCAGGGGCATTTGAAGACGGCGTTGACCGTGAGGGAGGTGTCTGGTATCGAGCGAAATTTGAAGTGCGTTCTGGTTCCAATTTTAAGGCTTATCTTGGACCAGTAGGTGCTGATGCTGCAGACCTCTCTTTCGTGAGTGAATGGACAGATTCACAAAAAGCCTTCTCTAAAGGAAAAATTGGTTTCCGCATGAGCGGTGCCGAACATGCCCAATACGATAACTTGTATGTTGTAACACCTGGCGGCACACCCACGCCTGTTGAACCAAAGGGCAAAATTGCAGTAACTTGGGGTAACTTGAAACTCAAGTAAAACCACAACAGACTCTTGTGAGTGAATTAACAACGTGAATCCTTTATCAATTGGCATTATCGGTGCAGGAAGGATGGGCAGACATCACTGTGATGCGGTAACCAATTACGGTGCTCGTGTCGTGGCTGTTCATGATATTCTGCTTGAAACAGCGAAAGTGTTGGCTGCACATTCTAACGCAGAACTTTCTACCGATGTGTTAAATGATTTCTTTGATACAGAAATAGATGGGGTGGTGATTACAACACCACCCCCTATTCGTTTAGAACCTATCCAGATGGCATGTGAACGTGGCATTCCAATGTTGGTTGAAAAGCCACCTGCCTTAAATATGTCTGATGGGCGAAAATGCCTTGATTACATTGAAGAAGCAGATGTGATGGCAGCTATCGGATTTCAACTCCGTTACCATCCACTCTATGAACGGATGAAGGAACTGATTGCAACTGAAACTGTCCATCTTGTCAGAACAGTTTGCACAATTAATTACTATCTCAATTTTCAGATGCCGTTCTGGTTCCTACAGTCTGAGATTAGTGGTGGTCCCTTAGCTGAGCAAGCAGTGCATGTATTGGATTGTGCGCGATATGTGTTGGGAAACCCAAAACCGATTCAAGCACACGCTTTAGCTGCAAAAAACATGGCATTGGATAGAACTGAATTTGACGCTGAAAATGCTATCCAAATGACTTACGAATTAGATAACGGTGTCTTCGGAACACACATGAATCACTGTGGTACCGAAGGATTCTGTTTTGATGTTGAGGTGGTTGGACCTCATATACACTTACAAGGAAAAATGTCGGAGAATGCAATTCGTGGGTATCTTAACGGTGAAACAATAGATGAACCTGCACCGCCGACTAACAGCTTAGGTTTAAACAAGACAAGTGCTTGGCTTCGTGCCATTGAAACGGATGACAAAACGCTTATCCGTTCAGATTTTGCTGATTCGCTTGAAACACTATCATTGATTGACGCAGCGATTCATAGCCGTAATACTGGAAATTTCGTCAAAGTGGAGGACTTATAATGATAGATTGGGTTTATTTTAGGAACAGTTGAAACTCATGTAAAAAAGTTCAAGAGTTTCTTGACACACATAACTTAGATGTAAATGATCGGACAGATGCACGAAAAGAGAAGTTAGAGGCAGATGCGGTATGGGATTTAATCGGATCTGCTGAAAGTATCGTGGTGGCAAAAGGTAAAAGTGTGGAGACCTTCCAGCCTAACGAAGAAGTTCGTGAATCCCTGCTCAAAGCAGTACTTGGACGGAGCGGTAGCTTGCGTGCACCAACTATAAAATCAGGTGGTATCTATTATGTAGGTTATAACGATGCTCTCTATTCCGATCCTCCTTTTCTAAAAGGGTAGTTTTCAACTGATGGAAATTAAGAAGATTCTGATCACTGGCGCAGCTGGATACTTGGCGAAATTTATCATTGAGCGATTACGTTCTAACTATACTCTAACGTTGACTGACATCATTGAACCTGATCAAGTGTTTGAAGGCATTACCTTCATCAAAGCGGATGTTACAAAGTTGTCAGAAATTGAAGCTGCATGTGCAAATCATGATGCTGTAATCCATCTGGTTGCTTTAGTAAGGGAACGGCATGGTAAACCGCTATCTTTATATACAGATGTGATGGTAAAGGGCACTTGGAATGTAGCGGAAGCTTGTGTTCGTCAGGGAGTGCAAAAACTTGTGAACATCTCAAGTATCTCTTCATGTCCGCCTGCCGCAGGTGTTCAATTACCATATCAAGTTGGAGATACGTTTCAGTTTGGTAGTGGCGACCTATATTATTCGCTCTCAAAACACCTTGGTGAACAGATAGGTTTAGCCTACCATCAAGCACACGGATTGAAAGTCATCCATATCCGTCCGGGAGTAATCGAAGGTGATGGACATAATCCCGGGCCTAATCCACCCGATGTAGTTACAGATCCTTGGTTTGTTTATGTGGATCCGAGGGATGTCGCACAGTGTGTAGAACGGGCAATTGAAAACGAAACTATCAATTATGGTGCATATAACGCTGTCGCAGGACGAGAAGACTCGCGTTTTGACTGGAAACAAGCAGAAAAGGATTTGGGATATTCACCTGAATATAATTGGAATGAGATCCCCGATAATGAACCGTAGAGGACCTTATGACATTTCAAAAAGACAAGACGAATTCACAATCCGATGAGATGATGAAATTTATTACGATTCCGCAACAACCCGCATCTTCTCCAAACCAATCCGAGCAACCTCCGCAGGGTCTTCCTCCCAATAACTCGGATTGAACAACTCCAACGAAATAACACCCGAATAACCCGCATCTTTCAAAATAGAGATCATCCGCTTCAGATCAAGAATACCATCCCCAGGATAAACCCTATCAGCATCAGTCTGTTCCGCACGCGCAGGTTCAGCAGGAGCATCGTTGAAATGGAACACAGCGATTTTCTCGCCGGGAATACCTTCCATATCCGCTATTTCCCCACCACCACGAAAGATATGAAACGGGTCAAGCACAATCGTGCTATCAGGATGGTCAGCAACTTCCATCACTTCCCAAGCATGTTTCACCTGATTAACACCATCAACAAAACCGAGGAATTCCATCGCAGGTTTAACACCAAATTCACGTCCGAGTTCAAGCAGTTTACGGTAGTTCTCACCACCTAATTGTAGGTCTGCCACTTCGCGCGGTGGACTTGAGATAATATAGGTTGATCCTACAGCAGCAGCCTGTGCCATCCGTTTTTTGGCATCCTCTAATGCCTTTTCAAGATCAGAACCCGTTGCATTCAACCATCCATGCAAGGCAATGACGGTAGGCACAGAAAGCCCCTGATCGTCCAATGCTTTTTTCACATCAGCAAGTGATCCACCCTGATCCTCATATTCCGATAGATCGTTATTCCACAACTCAATCGCTGTATAACCCGTTTCGCCTGCAATCCGTATCTTATCCATCAAACTCGCAGGGCGAATCGTGCTTGTATTCAACCCTAACTGAAATTGTCCCATGCTATCTCCTTATTTATTCATCAAAGCCCGAATAAAACGCACATCTACGCGGGCAAGGTCAATCACACTCTTCACAGGTTCACCACCATATTCACTATGAAAACTCACAGGACCTGTATATTCCATCGTTTGTAAAGTATTAATCGTGGTTTCCCAATCAACAAATCCTTTCCCCATACGAACAACTTTACCACCTTTCATACCAGGCGTACGTGCAAGGTCTTTGAAGGCAATCACTGCCAGGTGTGAACTGACAATATCAAGTGCCATATTAATCGGTTCACCGACAATAGAAAGATGGCCCGTATCAGCAAAAACACCAACATATTTAGAATTGAAATCTTTCACAAGGTTCATCACCGCGCATGAGTTGAGTCCCATAGATGTTCCCGAATGGTTATGGATACAAGTGCGAGGTCCATATATCTCAGAAAGTTTTGCAAACCCATCAAGTTGCTTACGAATAACTTCAACCTGAGACCAATATCCACCATCTCCTGCATGCCAATGCCAATATCCCAATTTGATATTCTCAACACCAGCATCACCTGCAGCGGCATAAACCCGTTGTGCGTCTTTACTTGTAGGGTCTAAGAAGTCGCCAGGAGTAGTAACAAGTGGAATGGACATACCCGCGTCTGCAAACTGTTCTGCGGCAACGGGTAATTCCTTAATAGCATTTTCTGGGTTGACAGGATAACCGGGACGCACACAAAGGTCCGCACCTTCAACACCAACTGATTTTAATGCAGTAATAATCTCTGGAATTTCTAAACCTTCCAGATGTTTTGTAAACATAATAAATTTCATAATAGTTTTTAGAGTTGTTAGTTGTCAGTAATCAGTTGTCAGCTATTAGTAATCAGTTTTCAGTTGTTAGTTGTCAACTGTCAGTCCCAAGAATGTTAGGATTATCATATCCGTTATCAACTGAATGCTAATAACTGACGACTGACAACTGATTACTAATAGCTGACAACTGATTACTGACTGCTGACAACTATGCCCTACCAATCCACTACAGAACCATCATCAGGATGGTAGGATTCTGGATTTCTCCAATCATGATCAATTTTATCTTCAAGTGCATCTTCATCCAACTCAATCCCTAAACCAGGACCCGTCGGCAGTTCAACGAAACCATCTTTGAATACAAACGGATTTTTGAGATACCCTTCACCGAGTGTAGTATGTTCCTGCATCACGAAGTTTGGAATAGATGCGTCTAATTGGATGCATGCTGCTAATGAAATCGGTCCCAGAGGGTTGTGTGGCGCGATCCCACCATAATATGCTTCTGCCATACCCGCAATGATACGCACCTCATTGATACCACCTGCATGGCATAGATCCGGTTGTAGAACGGATGCTGCCTGTTTCTCCAAAATCTCACGGAATCCCCACTTGGTAAAGATCCGTTCTCCTGTTGCAATCGGTAAGTGTGTGCTCCGAGCAATTTCTGCCATTGTATCTACATTTTGACACTGGATCGGTTCTTCAACAAACATTGGTTGATACGGTTCCAATGCCTTAATTAACACCTTGGCAGTCTGCGGACTTACCGCACCGTGAAAGTCGATTGCCAAGTCTACCTCAGTTCCTGCAGCTTCACGCAGCGCAGCAAAATGGTCAACTGCCTTGTCTATGAATGCCTTGTTTTCAATGATACGTGCAGGTCTGCCACCAGCAACGCCTGTTTTAAATGCAGTGAACCCTTTATCAATCCATTCTTTAATTCCCTCAGGATCACCGCCTCCTTTGTACAATCTAATACGATCCCGAGTCGGTCCACCAAAAAGTTGGTAGACGGGTACGCCGAGAGATTTTCCTGCTAAATCCCACAATGCTTGTTCAACACCACTTAGTGCACTTGTGAGAATAGGTCCACCACGATAAAATGCATGCCGATACATCGCTTGCCAATGATGCACAACTCGTCTTGGATCTTCACCAATTAAATAGGGGGCAAGTTCGTCCACTGCTTGAGCACAAGTCTTGGCACGTCCTTCTAAAATCGGTTCACCAAGGCCGACCAATCCTTCATCGGTATGTATTTTGAGAAAGAGCCAACGGGGTTGTACAAGGAAAGTTTCTAATTTCGTTATTTTCATATAGAGTTCACCTTAAATGCACACCAAGTGTACATGCAATATTTATTTATAGTACCACCTCGTTTGTATTTTGTCAATCTAATTTCTGCAGAGGCATTCAATTGTCAAAAGTGTCTTTGTAGGAGGGTTTCCTAACCTCGATATTGTTTGCGATGTTCCGATTTGAAACCGTACCGTAATGTGCGTTTTTTTGTGTTACGGTACGGTTTTGGTACGGTTTTTCGTACCGGGTTGTGAGTTCAGTCAGTGTGTGGGTTTGTTTGTAATTTTTTAGGTGAATTCTTGAGAATTTCATTTTTTTGATTCGGTACGGTTGCTGGTTTAATTTTTTGATGTCTTGACATGGACGATTCATGGTATAAAAACGTGTCATCGGCATGCATGTGATAAATAGAGCAAATTTTATTTCAAAGTGTGTAATTCTTCTGTAGAAATGGTTTAGCATGATAGATCACCAAAGGCTTGTAGTATAAGTAATATATATTATTACATAAGAAGATGGTTGTTGTCAAGTTAATTTTTACATTTTTATTTACGTTATCCGTGAAATCCGCGATTCAGCATGAAACCTATTAGAATTCCATTGTTTCAGACACTGCAATAAATACAATTCACATTTGCCGTAAGTTATAATACTCAGTATTATGACAAAAGTAACACAAATCCCCAGCCAAAAGAGAAGCAAATATCAACGGACATTAGACGAGTGGCACGAAGCTCAGAAGGAAATGATGGATGAGCTTATAGAATCATATAAGGATATAAGGGATGGCAAAGGAGATCCTGAGAGAATCAAACAGATATCCATTCATGTCAAAACGCTTGGTGATGCCATAAAATCATTCAAGGCAATGATAGAATGCGAAAAGCTTGTACAGCCACAAACTGAAAATTCCGAGCAAGATGTCCATCCCGAAGGAGAACAAACCAACGAAAATCAACCAGCACTGGAACACGTACATCCAGTTGTGCACGAATATGAGGAGAATCTACCCGCACACGATGAACCGAAGGAGATCATCAAGAACATAAAAGTCGTAGCCCCAACGCCCAGCATCAAGTACAACCTTGATGGATTCCGACCTTATGCGAAAATGATTGACCTCTTCAAATCGCATGCCCCGATAAAAATAGCAGGTGGCACTTATGATGCAGGTAAAACTTACAACTGCGTTGCTTACATAGACATGTTAGCGAGACAGTATCCAGGAGCAAGACTCACATTCATTCACAGAACCCTCAACCGAATCTATAGAAATATTATACCTACTTATGAAAAGTATCTCGGTTTCAGACCTACAGCTCGGACCGCACCAAACCCAACGCCCATCGTGAAACACGGTGGCGAACAACCTATCTTCTTTGAATACTGGAACGGTTCGCGTATCTACATGAATGGATTAGACAATCCGAATAACTTACTATCTGATTTCTTTGATGCAGCATTTGTCAATCAAGCAGAGTTAATCCCGTTTGACAAATGGTTGGAAGTAACTGCCCGCGTTTCTGAACGTGCAGGCACAATGCCCATCGCATTCCTCATCGCAGATTGCAACCCAAGCTCTCCAGACCATTGGATACGGCATCAAACAAAAAATGGCAAAGTTGAGTATTTTGAGTTGTCATTCAGAGACAATCCTGAAATCTACAATCAAGAGACAGGAGAGTTAACGGAGATAGGTGAACGGAGAGTTTCCAGATTACAAAACCTTGAAGGATTGCGATATAAACGCGGCTACGAAGGCAAATGGGAATCTGCAGAAGGTCTCGTCTTTGATAAATTTTCACCGGATATACATATCATTGATAGTTTTGAACTTGACCCAAATTGGAAACGTTTTCTCAGCGTCGACTGGGGTTTCCGTAATCCATCAAGTTGTATCTGGTGGGCAGAATCACCCGAGGACCGCCTCTATGCTTATAAAGAGATCTACAAAACAGGTCTCACAAGAACCGATCTGATTGATATGATAGAGGCAAATTGTGACGATGACGATTATATTCGGTATGCAGCCGTTGACAGTGCGGATCAGGATGGTGTTGAACATCTCAGACGTGCGCGGCTTACTGTCAAAGAACCGAAAAAATCGCGTATCGGACAGATTGACGCGATCAAACAACGTCTGAAGGTAGACAAGACAGGACAACCCGCAATCTTCTTTTTTCGGGACAGAATGTTGCATCCACCTGATGAGGATTTGCGGCAAGAATACCGTCCGTTAGATGTTACCGATGAGTTTTTGAGTTGTGTCTATGATGAGAATGTAACCTACACCGACAAAGATGAAGAATCCATCAAAGGCGATCATCACGGCATAGACAGCACCGCTTATTTACTACTGAGTCTTGAACAGTTTGCCACCATCGGATCAGGAGCTGTGCTACATGCCACTGGCAGATCAAATGCCCCCGCAGGTGTCGTTCCACCGTCAGACAGAAGGTAGGAGGGTTTTCCTAACCTCGATGTAGCACATGCTGTTAGCTTGTGCCCATTCGTAGTTGCGCAATTCACGCGCCTCGGACATTCATGGTAGTAGGCACACGCCGTGGGTTCTCCGTCCGCATTAAGCAGCCTCAGAACAGTCTAACTTATGAATAGCACATTGAAACTTCAGACACATAATCTTGGAAATCTACTAATCCCGGGGAATGCCCAAAAGGCATTCATACCCGAGGAATGCCCAAAAGGCATTCATACCGTTGATTTCTTGATTTGGAAAATCCTGGTTCAGACAAAGAGGAATACAAACCCATAACAAAATAAACGTCTGTGAATAATATTGAACAAAAACCCTAAAACTAAATAACCCTGACAGGGGTATGTAAAGTTTTTGGCAAACATTTCATATCCATTGTAGTGCGGGGTCTCCGTGCCCCGCAATTCTTGGTAGATTATAGTAAAATCCAAAATTATATGCACACTTTTGGTCCGTAGGACCTAAACGGCCGGACTATTCTGTGCTGTAGCACAACCTGTTAGGTTGTGCCGTAGTGGACGCAACCTAACAGGTTGCTCTACAATTGTGTGCAAGTAATTATATATTCCACTATAAAGGTAGCGGGGCACGGAGACCCCGCACTACAATGAATGGTCCAAAGTTTGTGCCAAAAACTTTACACACCCCCCTGACAGCCAATTTCTTAATGTGAAGTTACTATTTAGAAATGGTATAATAATTATTTGGATAAAAGTAATTTTGACAGACGATTTAGAACAACCATTAATACAGAAAAAATTTATTCGATTATTTTACTATGAAATACTTAATCCAATACATCATGAACCCAATAATCACACTATTGCTTTTAGCAAATATTGAAGTGTATTCTTTAGATTGGAATGACTTCTTGGGTCCAGAACGGAATGGCAGATCAAAAGAGAAGATTGATATAAAACCTTGGAACGAAACAGGTCCGAATGTTCTATGGATCAAAGAAATTGGCACGAGTTACGGTTCCCCTTCTATAGCTAAAGGTAAGGTTTATACATTTGCAAGATATGGTGATAAGGCACGGTTATCATCTTTGGAGAGTGGGACAGGAAACGAACTTTGGAGATTTGAGTATCCCACTGATTATGAGGATATGTATGGCTACAACAACGGCCCCCGAAGTTGTCCCATTGTTGACGATGATCGCGTCTATATTTTCGGTGCAGAAGGGATGTTGCACTGTGTCAACACAACTAACGGCAAACCGATATGGAAAGTTGATACTGTCAAACAGTTCAATGTTGTAGATAACTTTTTCGGTGTTGCATCTGCACCTGCAGTTGAAGGTGATAAACTCATCGTTCAGATTGGTGGTTCACCCCCAGGGACCCCGAAGGATATCTGGGAATCAAAAGGTAGACCTGAACCGAATGGAAGCGGAATCGTTGCTTTCAATAAGTTCACAGGTGATGTGATTTACCAGATCGCAGATGAATTAACAAGTTATGCAAGTCCAATCTTTGCTGACATCAACGGCAGAAGATGGGGATTTGCATTCATGCGTGGTGGACTTATTGGGTTTGAACCGAAGTCAGGAAAAATTGACTTTCACTATCCCTGGCGGCATAATCAAGTTGAATCTGTTAATGCATCGTCTCCCGTCATTGCTGATGACCTTGTTTTTATCAGTGAATCTTATGGGATTGGCAGTTCAGTTCTGCAAGTGAACCCGGGTGGATATAAAGTTGTTTGGAAAGATAGACCAAACACACGAAACAGATCAATGGAGATGCATTGGCACACCGCAATTTACCATGAAGGATATCTCTATGGATGTAGCGGTAGACATTCTGGCGGTGCTGAGTTTCGATGTGTAGAACTTAAGACCGGGAAAGTGATGTGGCGGAGTCGTGTGAATGAACGTGCATCATTGCTATGGGTGAATGATTACTTCATCTATCTCGGTGAGTATGGGCGTTTGCTGTTATTGAAATGCACACCTGATAAACTTGATGTCATATCCCAATCAATCCCAACTGACAGAAGTGGAAAACAGTTAATAAACTATCCTGCATGGGCTGCACCTGTATTGGCAGATGGTCGACTCTATGTTCGTGGAAAAGATAGACTTATCTGTTTTGTACTGGATACAACACAAGAATAGTTTGATTCTTATAGTAAAATCTATAATTCTTGCACACACTTGTAGCGTCCACTTTTATAGTGAACTTTAGAATTAATTGAACTCTTCTGTAGAAGGGAACTTTGCCTGCACAATCTGGAAGAATGTGTTACGCATACACGCACAAGCTAACAGCATGTGCTACGAATACACGCACAATATGACTAATACAAAAAGCCATCAACAGCAAAAGATGCATTCAGGTGTTTCCTTCCGTGCAATTCTGATAGGGATTATTCTCATTCCACCCAATTCCTATTTCATTATGGCAAACCACCTCCGTTTCTGGAGTACTCTGCCAACAACAATGTCGCTAATCTATAATGTTGTGATTACATTGACATTGTTGACATGTCTTAATTTCTTACTCAAATTAATAATTCCGCGATATGCACTTCGTCAGGGGGAATTGCTTACGGTATATGTGATTTTGTCGATTTCTTCAGCGATCGCAGGACATGATATGATGCAGACTGTCGTGCCGATTATTCCAAACGGCTTTTGGTTTGCCACACAAGAAAATGAATGGCAACAGTTGTTTTGGCGGTTTCTACCGAGTTGGATGACGCTTGATAATATGTCCGTGCTACAGGATTTCTATGATGGGGACACGACATTCTATTCAAAACGGTATCTATCAGCATGGTGGGAACCGATCCTTTGGTGGACTCTATTGTTATCTGTCATAATATGGGTGATGATATGTATCGATCTGCTCATCCGTAAGCAGTGGATTGAACATGAAAGGTTGACATATCCAATTGTCCGATTACCGATTGAGATGACACATGATGATGGTAGGTTATTCAGGAACAAGATGTTATGGGTAGGATTTGCAATTGCTGGAGGGATAGATCTGATTAACGGTATCCACGCATTTTTTCCTGCATTTCCTGAGATACCTATTCGCAAAGCGAATCTTGGTGCTTATTTTACTGAGAAACCTTGGGATGCTATGGGTTGGACACCTATCTATATTCTTTCATTTGGCGTAGGACTTGCATTTTTGATGCCACTTGAGATGTCTTTTTCACTCTGGTTTTTCTACCTATTTTGGAAAGGAGAACGGATATTAGGCAGGGCAATGGGTTTACAGATATTGCCGGGTTTTCCTTATGACGGTCCCCAAGGTGTCGGTGCATATCTTGCGATTGCTTGCTTTGCCCTATATGGTGGACGCAAACATCTTTACACGATATTTACAAATTTTATAGGGACTTTTAGATTTAGTAGACAGAAACATCTGATTGAAAATAAAGAAGCAACGGGAAATCGTTGGGCAGTCTTCGGATTGGCTGCGGGTGTGTTATTCCTATTTATTTTTTCAAGATATGGGGGGATGGCTATTTGGATGATTGCGCTTTATTTTATAATATATTATCTGCTCGCGCTTGGAATTACACGTGTGCGTGCAGAGGTCGGGCCACCGACACATGAGATGTTTGTGGCAAACCCACGACAGTTTATTATTGACACACTTGGTTCAAGACGCATTCCGCCACCCAGCCTGACAATGATGTCTCTATACTATGCCTTCAATCGTGGGTATCGCGCACATCCGATGCCCCATACATTGGAGGGATTCAAACTTGTTGAAGTAGCAAATATGAAAGCCGGAAGAATGGTTATAGCGATGATGTGTGCGGTTGTGTTTGGTATTCTTGCTGCATTTTGGTCATATCTGGTTGTATCTTATGATATAGGGGCGAATCCTGGGCTGGGAAACGGTGGATATAACAGACTTAGAACTTGGCTTTATTATCCAAGTGAAACAAACATTCCTGCAGTAACCTTCATGGGTGTGGGATTTCTATTCACCGGATTGTTGTGGTGGCTACGAACACGATTTCCAGCTTTCCCTTTCCACCCGACTGGCTATGCTGTTGCAAGTAGTATGTGGACTTTTGGATGGCTCTGGTTTTCTGTATTCGTAAGTTGGTTAGCGAAATATATTATCTTACGATTTGGAGGTATTCGTCTCTATCATAAGGTCTTACCTCTGTTTTTGGGACTGATATTAGGTGAGTTCATTGTTGGTGGTGCATGGGTTATAATCCGACTGATTTGGGGTGTGTCTGTATATTCATTTTACCGATGAATTTGACACGCAATCAAATCCTTTATATAATGCACAGGACTTACGCATTCCCCCCTTGATAAGCTTACTATTACCCACAAGTCGAATGAATGGTTTCAACTTCTTGTAGGAGGGGTTTCTAACCCCGATTTCTGACATAAAACGTCTCATAAAGACGAAAAAACGACCGAAATCATCCAAAAGGCACATAAAGGCATCCTGATTTCAAAATTTGGGTCTATTTTCATGTCCGTTTCCCCAGCAGAACCGGTGAAAAACTGAATATACCACCCTCAAAAACTTATGGGTAATAGTAAGCCAAGCCCCAGAGGGGCGTAATGTGTTTTAGCACGAGTAGGACTTACGCATTCCCCCTTGATAAGGGGGGTTAGGGGGGTTAAAAGCCGTTATTTCAATGATATTTCAGTGATTTAACCCCGCCAAATCATGCAGAATACCAAACGCGTATTCTGCCAATGGGCATTTGTAGCGTTGATTTACTAAATCCCCCTTATCAGTGGGACTTTAAGAAAAACTGCGTAAGTCCTGACGAGATTTAAAAGTGAAAATGAAAAGCATCACGACTCAAAAAAACTGTCCGAACTATATTACTTTTAACGTCAGTTTGATTAATACTTGAGCGTATCTCATAAATCTTATGTAGGGCGGGGTCTCTGTGCCCCGCCATGTCTGATAAATTGGATGTAACGGGGCGGGCACAAAGATCCGCCCCACAATGGATGGTCCGAAGTTAGGACCAAAATCTTTATACCCACAAAAGTTTAGAAAATGTTGACTTTATTTTTGCGATATGTTATCATTTCAATTAATGTATTTGGTGCAATGACCAGTTTTATCGGTTTTGCACCTTCAATTAGAAAATTCCCTCTAATTTTTATTGCCATACAGTATGTTTGTGTGGTATAAAGGAGACAAACAATGAACAGAATATTGATACTTTCCCTGACCGGATTATTCGGTTTGAGTTGCTTTTTTGTTGGAAATAGTGAGGCTGCTTCTATCACGTCGATGTCTGCTGAGAACGGTGCATCTGGCTGCTACGTGTCTTTGACAACAGATGAAGATATATGGGTTATAAACTGGTACGTCAAACAGACGTATCCGAAATCAGAAGCAGATAGTGATTATGAATGTGTCCATACCAGTGGGCATCCTGATGGCCCAAGAAGTGTTACTGTAAACGTCGGTTATTTAGAAGGGCACCTAAAGATCGCAGAATACAAGGTAAAAGCAGAAGTTATTTTTGCGAATGCGAATCATGAGCCTGACACCGCTGTGAATACAGTCTATGCCTATAAAGCGAAAACGACTTACGATCGTAAGGAGGGGATATATGGATGGGCACATCTGTGGTCTCAATCCTACGATGGAAATCTTATCACGATAGTTTGTTCTACCTCTGCCTCTAACCCAACAGATACACACCGGTTGGCCAGTAGTAAGTACAGGCATACCCTGCGTTTAAATGGATTTCTTCACGAGGAGCCTGATGATCGCCAAAAACCGGCAAAATTTTTGAGAAAGAATGGGGGCACTTATTCTGAGTCCGATTCCCTCTCATTCCCTGTCGGTAGGATCCTTGAAGGTCAAACATATAATTCTGATGCATATATCCGCCTTACCGTTAGCGGTATAGCAGACACCTGGTTTGTTGGACATAACGAAGACTTTACAGAGGATGATAATCGATAACGTCTTTTGCGGAAGGGGCCTCACCGCCCCTTCCATAAACAAGGAGCTTACTATGCGTTTATTGACAATGAGTATGCTGACTGTTTTATTGGTGTTCTTTTCAACTGTTGCAAGTGCCAGAATCCTTTTTACTTCAACACGCGACGGTGTCAAAGGTATCTATGTTATGGACGATGATGGCAGCAACATTAAACTACTCACAAATGAAAATAGTTCTACTTTACCAAACTGGTCGCCTGATGGCAAATCTATTTTGTTTAGAAAAATTGGAAAACCTCCGCTTTTTTTGATGAATGCGGATGGCACCAATATCCGAGAGATTACCGATCCCCCTGAAAACGCACTTGACTGGCCAGGTGCTTTTTCCCCTGATGGCAAATCCATTGTGTTTCGTAGAAAGACAGACATAGCAGACGGACCTAATGAATACTATCTCATGGTGCTCAATCTAAAAAGCGGTAAGGTTCATCGGATAGCCGAAATACAGGCAACTTCTCCCGATTGGTCGCCTGATGGCAAATATATTGCGTGTTCAGGTGCTATTGGTGTAGGAGGTGGATTGGGGAGCAGTATTACGGTGATGACAACAAGTGGGCGTAATCTGAAAACGATTGTACCCTCCGTGCAGGTGGGAAACGCTATTCTGAGTGCATCGCGTCCGAGATGGTCGCCTGATAGTCAAAAACTGCTATATTCCCAAATGAAATATAGCTGGCGTCAGCTTGCCCCGAATGTCAATGCATTGATACGTGAGGAGTTCAAATATATCATTTGCGATAAAAACGGCAAAACACTTCAAACGTTGAATATCCGCAAAGATTTGCGTCATTTTGGTAATGACTGGATGGACAATGGCAAATCTATTGTTTTCAGTGCAAGAAAGTATCCAATAAACGAACCACCCCCGTTGCCAGAAGAACGAGAACCCATCAATATCTATAAGTATAATATTGCTGAAGGTGTCTTGACACAACTCACGGATGATCTTGGCGATGAACAGACAGTAGACTGGATCAGCGATGATGTGTTGTCTGTGACTCCAGTTGGTAAAAAAAAAGTAACGTGGGGTGTGCTGAAGCAGTAAAACCTTAATCTATAGACCACAATTACAGGCAGGTATCCTTGCGGTATCTGTCTTTTTTATATCAGTATTTGTACTCACCCACATTCCCATCAATGTGTGCTTTCTGTCTGTACGCTGGCGTTTGCTTGTGTCAAGGTTGTCGTTCCTCTGTCCACTTTGGTGCACTGTCTTGCTGGCATGGTTTTCAACCACGATTTCTTGATCCTAAACGTTCAAAATCGGGGTTAGAAACCACTCCTACAAGAAGATATATCCTTAAATTGACGGCTATTGTGCCAAAAACTTTACACACCCTACAAAGAACACACAATTTGACAGAAATTCAAGCAATCGCCAACAAATTCACAAAAAAATATAATATTCTTTACATTTTTACTTGACAACCACAATTAAGAATTGTATAATTAACACATGTTTAAAATGTAGGCACAAATCGACTACGCAAGCTTAGAAACTCAATAAACTGAATAACATTCAAATCCGTATTGTCATTTCTTTTGGAATTGGGTTTAAAACAAAATTACAATCGGATCCATGTGATATTACAACGTATCTCATAAATAGTCTGACCTTATTCAACTCAGAAATCCAACTTTATTGTAGTGCGGGGTCTCTGTGCCCCGCAATGTCAAAATAAACTGAAATAATGGCGGGGCACAGAGACCCCGCACTACAATGATTTATGAGTTGAATAAGGCAAAACTATTTATGTGAAACACTGCACATTAAAGGATACAAGAAACATATCATGATCAAACAATTTTTAAAATATACCGTTTTACTCTCTATTGTTCTTGTTTTTTACTCAGGTTGTAATGTCAATCTCTTTAATATACAGAAGCAGACGACTTTATTAGAGTTAAAAAATAGGTACTCAATCAGCTTAAACTCTACTTGGAATGAAGAAAAGGCAATCAGTTTGTTAGCTACTCTTGATTCTATCTATCAGCACGCTGAACCCCAGAATCATACAATGCCTCCTTCTGTTTGGAAGATAAGCAGTGAAAAAATGCAAGATGACATCAAGATTGAAACTGTCAACAGTTTGAAACTTGTCACTTTGAATCCTGATATATTTGCACTTGAGGAATCAGAAGAGACTTTAGAAACTAATGAACGACTATTTCATGTTGTTGCTCAATTCATTACGGAGAATTGGACAAATGTTAGTGCAGCGAAACTCATACTGAAAGATGGTTCAGACAGAAACGCAATTGAACTGGTTTTGCAAGAAATGTTTGGACTCAGAATTGTTCGCAAAGGGACACCTGAAGCAAAAAAAATAGCACAGAAACTACGAAAATACGTTGGTGAAGTGCATGTTACAGAATTTACGAACCAAGAACTGATGATGCTCATGTCAGTATATGAATTTTTCCCCAGAGGATTAGATAAAATACCCCGAATGAAACACCTGCTTCGTAGACAGAAAGCCCCTTATGCCGGTTCAGCATGGATTGTTGCCGATTGTATTGAGTATGATGCGCGCACTTTTCGCATAAGAAATCAAAGTGAATTCAAGAGAATAATCATTCATGAAAAAGCACATTTTCTGTGGGAATATGCCCTCAATGGAAAACTTAGAAAAGAATGGTCTGCCCTGGGAGGTTGGCACAAAGATCCGAATAATAAAAACAGATGGTTAAAGTCAAATAATCGAAGTGAATTTGTTACAGACTATGCTTACGCAAAAAATCCAAATGAAGATTGGGCAGAAAGTGTTGCATTTTATCTTTCACGTCCGAATGAACTTCGCACATGTTCAATTGCGAAATACGAATTTATTGACAAAGTAATGCAACGGTATCAAGAAGGTGGTGTGCCCTTTAGAAGATTACAACATCTTGACAATTGATATTTCAGGACTTACGCAGTTTTTCTTGAAGTCCCACTGATAAGGGGGATTTAGTAAATCAACGCTACAAATGCCATTAAGGCATTTGGCGGGGTTATATCACTGAAATATCATTGAAATAACGACTTTTAACCCCCTAATCCCCCTTATATGAAGATTAAGAAATAAATTCGGTAAAATCGGTGGATGTGATTCCTAATCACTTTATAGACATCCATCTAAGGGAATAAGCGGATATTTCGGGTGTCTTCAGCACCAGCGGTGCGAAAGGTGTATAGGAATCGTATCCCACCCATACATAAGCACCAGCGGTGCGAAAGTGTCCAACAACCCACACCTACAGACAACTGTCGCCCCGCTGGGGCTGAGACTCGGTAAACCCACGCAAACTATACACATTCCGCACCGCTGGTGCTATGTCTATGTCAAAAACAGCGTCGAACCTCTAAATTGACACCGCCTTGGTTGAAATATTAAACATTGCCGAATTAATAAATTAATCTTCATTCAAGGGGAAATGCGTAAGTCCTGTATTTATAAGAGTTTTTGTTCCCACCAATTGAGATAGTCTGCATCGCTAATATCGGGTGAAAGACTGCGTTGTTCCATTTTTTCTCGGAAGGATTCCGCCATGTTTTGATCCCAGTAGTTTTTTATTTCATCAGACTCTGGGGTCTCTCCCATATCTCCTGTTGTCTGTGTCCATGCATCCAATTGATTGCTTAAGTCCTTTTGCACTTCATCAAACTTCTTATCACCCGCAAGATTGTTGACTTCATAGGGATCGTTCTTTATGTCGTATAGCTCTACTTCAGGACGTGTCTGCTGTAGAAAATGTTGCTGCGCTTGCGTCAGTTCGCCTTTCTCGGCTAAGATACGTATCAATGTCCACACTGGATATTGAAGTTTCTTATAACCGTTGAATTGCATATAAGGTAATTCAGGATGATAGTTGCGGATAAGTTTATAGTCTTTTGTGCGGATGCATCGAATGCGATCATCAGTGCCATCACATCGGTCACGCGCAGCGAAGATAGCATTGCGAGATGTTGCCTCCTTTCCAAGAAAGACTTGCCCTTGAACATAATTTGGTATATCAATACCTGTTAGAGAAAGTGTTGTGGGCATAAAGTCAACGCCACTGACAAGTTCATCGCTGACAACGCCAGCATCAATATTGTTTGGAAATCTGACTATAAGAGGAATATGGATGCCCCCATCATATAGAAACTGTTTGCAGCGAATATGTGCGCGTCCGTGATCGCTGATGAAAAAGACGATTGTATTATCTGAGAGTCCTTCATCATCCAAACGATTGAGTATCTGTCCGACTTTTTTGTCTAAAATCTGGATGCTTTCCAGATAAAGTGCCCAATCCTTTCGTGTTAGCGGATGGTCTGGATAGTATTCTGGTAAATCCACATCATCGGGATTTATGGGTCGTTCTGGATCCGGTTTGAAAACGCGATGTGTGTCTGGAATGTTGATCTGGGCATAAAAAGGTTGTCCCTCATCACGTTCCTTCCAATCTATTCCATCAAATGGGTTCTCACGTTGAAAGTTGAAATCTGTTTTTCCGCGCCGGTTATAAGGAGGTCCAGGACTATTACAGGTGAAATATCCAGCTTCTCTGAAACAATCTGTGATTAATTTCATATCTACACGCAATGGTTTCTCACGATTGCTGCGATGATTATGTGCATCAAAGTGTGTCTGATATGTTCCAGTAATCAGAGCAGAACGGCTTGGGGAACAGACTGGGCAAGTTACATAAGCATTAGAAAATCGTGTGCCTTCTTCTGCGAGCCTATCTATATTTGGTGTTGCAACTGCTGGTGTTCCATAGCACTCCAAGTCTGGCGAGAGATCTTCTCCGTATATCCACAGAACATTCGGTTGGGTTGTTGCCAAAACTATCTCCTTTTGATATCTATTGTCAGTTGTTTGCGTTGATGCTATTTGCAACTCTACATTTATGGTATTTATTAGCAAAAGTCTATCATGAAATTGATAATATGTAAAGTATGATGAATAGGTTAATTATTGCGAATTGTATTGATAGTTCTAATCAAATATGAGAAAATACATATAGAATCATAAATTCAAGGATGAATATGAAGAACGACAAAAAGACAATATTTGGCTGGTGTATGTATGATTTGGCAAATTCAGCATACATAACGACTGTGAGCGCAGCATTATTGCCGATTTATTTTAGACAAGGTATTGTTGGTGATATTGGTATAGATGTATTTGGACTCAATGTCAGTGCGACAGCAATGTGGGGATTCATGTTGGGATTCGCTGCATTGCTTGTTTTTCTGTTTGCTCCTGTGCTTGGTTCCATAGCGGATTTCTCTGCGGCGAAAAAGAAGTTTCTGATTAGTTTTGCATATTTCGGGAGTCTGTTTGCAGCTTTCCTCTTCTTTTGCATGCCAGGTGTTGTTGACGAAACTGGTAAAGTAGTCCAAACCGGTGATGTATGGTTTACAGTGGTCTTATATATATGCACGCAAGTATGTTTTGTTGGTGCAAATGTATTCTACGATGCTTTTTTGCCACATATTGCTTCTGAGGACAAAATTGATTCTGTTTCTGCGAAAGGTTATGCTTATGGATATGTAGGTGGTTCATTTCAATTTGGCATCGCGCTTGCTTTGGTTGCTTTACACGAGAAGATTGGGATAGAGCAGACACTTGCTGTCCGCATTGGTATGGCGATGACAGGAATTTGGTGGGCAGGATGGACACTCTTTACTGTGAAATACCTAAAAGAAGTAAAGAACGATGAAAAATTACCTGAAAAGTATTGGAAATTGTCTAAACCTTTTGCCTATCTGTCACTCGGTATAGATCGCACTATCCACACAGTCAAGAAAGTAGGAAATTTTAGGCAACTCACTATATTTGTAATTGCCTATATGGCATATAACGATGGTGCACACACTGTAACAAGCATGGCGGCAATATACGGAAGTGAAGAATTGGGACTTGGGGCAACATATCTTATGGTTACGCTCTTACTTGTTCAGATCGTTGCGATTTGTGGGGCATTGGTATTCAGCAGAATTGCAAACCGTATTGGTGCCAGACGTGCAGTGATGATTTCTTTAGTCTTATGGAGTGGGGTTGTGATTTATGCGTATTTCATTCACTCTGCAACAGAGTTTTTTGTTTTAGGAATGGTCGTGGGATTGGTGCTTGGAGGAACGCAAGCATTGAGTCGTTCCTTCTATGGCGCAATGATTCCTGAGAATGCAAGTGCAGAGTTCTATGGGTTCTTTTCTGTCTTTAGTAAGTTTTCTGCTATATGGGGACCGTTCATTTTTGGCTTCATCAAACAGGTAACCGGTGAAGCAAGACTTGCTATTATCTCATTGATGGTTTTCTTTATCCTTGGATTTATTCTACTTGCGTTTGTGAATGAGGAGAAGGCAAAAGCGGAGAAATTGGCGTATGACGCTGTGTAAAATCTGTTTCACAACAAACACACTTGACATTACAGCATGTGTAAAGTATAATTGAAAAGACAATTAATAAGAAAGTTGAAACGTTATTAGTTAGATGAATCGAATTGAAAAGAAATTTCAAGACCTGCACCAGCAGAATACACGTGCATTTATGCCCTACTTGTGTGCAGGTGACCCTACCCCACAATTAACTACTGAACTCCTCCTGACACTTGAAGCAGCAGGAGCAGACCTGATAGAACTTGGTGTGCCTTTTTCCGATCCAATTGCTGATGGACCTACTATTCAACGTGCAAGTGAACGTGCATTACAACACCGTATTTCGCTGCTGCAAATAATTGACATGGTCCGTGAACTTCGGCGCAAGACAGAAATTCCTATCGCGTTGATGAGTTATTACAACCCGATTTTTCGGATGGGTGAGGAGCAATTTTGTAAAGCTGCACAAGAAGCAGGCGTTGATGGCGTTATTGTGCCGGACCTACCTGTTGAGGAGGCACAACCGTTGTTGGATGTTGCCCCACAGTATGGTCTCTCAACTATATTCCTTGTCGCACCGACAAGTCCACCTGCACGTATGAAAAGCATCGCAACCGTGAGCACAGGCTTCATCTATTGTGTATCGTTGACAGGGGTCACAGGAGCAAGAAAAGCATTGTCTGCCGAAGTTGCCCCGATGATAGCAGAACTCCGAAAGCATACAGATAAGCCGCTAAGTGTCGGTTTTGGTGTTTCCACACCTGAGCATGCGGGTCAGGTGGCAGAAGTTGCTGATGGAGTTATTGTGGGGAGTGCCATTGTCAATGTTATTGAAGAGCATAAGGATGACGAGACGAAACTGCTTGCTGCTGTGAAGCAATTTGCATCAGAACTTGCGGCAGGTGTGAAAGCATAAATTATATCTTACATACCGCGTTTAATTCCAAATTCTGTCTCAAATTCTAGCCATATTTCTTCAGGTATTTCTGCAGTTGCTGCTTCATATCCATCTTCCACTTGTGCTTTATCTGCGGGACCGAACATCACAACGCCATCTATCGGTGCAGCGAGACAAAACTGCAGTGCTATATGTCGGATATTGACATTACGTTCTTGACACCACTTCCACATTGCATGCGCCTTAGGTTCTTCATCTGGATTTCGTCGACGTTCCTCATCAACGTTTGGTTCAGCCCCTGTTAAGCTTCCCATTCCCAATGGACTTGCAAGGATAATACCGACATCGTGTTCACGGGCTAAAGGTAATGTGGTTTTTGCTACAGATTGAGAGAGCAATGTATAATCTAAAAATGTAAGGATTATATCAATATGTCCCGTTTCAATTAGTTGCTTGTGAAAGTCATGTGAACGCACTCCTGCCCCGATATTCCTGATTAAACCTTCATCTTTCATTTCCAAAAGTGTATCCAATGCACACCTTTTTCCTAACACACTTTCCATATCCAGTGGGTCATGTATCAACAAGGCATCAAGATAGTCTGTTTTCATGTCTTTTAGGCTATTCATCACACTCCACCGTGTGCCATCTGCGGAGAAATCTTTTCTTCGTTCTGGATGTGTGCCAACTTTTGCTTGTAAATACACCTTTTCTCTCAGTCCATCAGAAAGTGCTTCACCCCAAAGATGTTCTCTGTGTCCAGGATAGGTGTCAATATAATTGATACCGAGTTCAATTGCTCTTCTGATTGCGCCTATTACCTCTTCATCTGGTTTTGAAGTCAACCATGCTGCGCCAAGAGCCAAAGCATTTGGTCGCATCTCTGTCCGTCCCATCCTTCGAGTTTCCAATTTATTTGCCATAATAGTATCCTAATAATTGAATCGCTACATATTTTCAAGACTGTTTCTCAACTTGTGTGTTGATGTAGCAAGTGATTCCTGTAAGTACGGGTATTGGAAACCGCCCCATCTATCTGGTGGCGGTTCATTTGCTTTTGCGATTTTAAGATTTACAAAAGTCGGCCCCTCTTGATTCCAGATTTTTAGTAATTCAGCATCAAGTGTATTTATATCATCAAATTCATGGACTTGCTGAAATCCTGTTCCCTTTGCTATTGTGGTCCAACTAAAGTTTGTATTATAGGGAACAGATTGGTTTCCAGTCACCTCATAAGTGCCGTTATCACATACGAAAAGGAGATAATTGGTGGGTGGTTTACTTAAACCAGTGATCGTTGCGAGTGTACCTAAACACATCAACATGCTACCGTCACCGTTTAGCACAACAACCTTCTTGTCAGGCTTTGCGAGTGCGATTCCGAGTGCTAAATCCGCTGCATGTCCCATAGCACTTCCTACCGATGCATAGTCCAAGGGGTGAGTAGATATTTTTGCCCACGGGACTGCCATACCCATTGTAGTTATGACGATTTCGTCTGTCCGTTGCGATGCGATTAGTTTGAGACATTCTTCTTTGTTGAGCATGATTACTCACCTATTTGTCTTCTGTGCGTATAAATTTAATTGTAGGAGGATTTAATACGTTTGTTGTCATCAATTGGAGTTGCTGTAAAAATTCTGTTTCAGATTGTACCCCATTTATTCCACCATCCCAAATCGCTAAAACTCTGTAAGTTATTTTCCCATCAATATCGGGTTTCAGACTCATTAATAAAAAAGATGGATCAGTTTCAATAACTCCATCAGTTAGCGTTTTTGGATAGTTCAGAGCAAATCCGAGTGCATGTGTGCCTTTAGGGTCGGTCCCCCAACTCCATAGGACTGCCTGATCTTCATCCACATTATTATTATCACTTATCTTTGGTATCCCAACGACATAAGTGTAATCGGAAGGTAATGCTCTATCTGTCTCAATGTGCTGTTCGATTCCAGCATTTCTACCATAGATGTAGGTGTTTATCGTCATAAGGTACGACTCACCGTTTATTTTTAAGCTTGGTATAATTCGTTGAACAATTGAGCGCATCGCCCCATTAGCGATTATCCGGACGTAATCCCCGTCTATAGGTAGAGGAATCATCTGTTTTTTACTTTTGTTCCATAGTGCAACCCCACCACATCCTATTAGACCTTCTTCTGTAGTTAACGCAACCATATTCGTAGTTTCTAAATCAAGAAGTTCGTTTAATGACAATCCAATTGATTTGTAAAGATTCAGTTGTTCATCATTTTTTCGTACATAGTAGTTTTGCTGATTTTCAAAATCATGAATTACCCATCGGAATTCCTTTTTTTCAACCCCAATATTGAGTGCCTGTGGGTTTTGTGTCAGTGAAACATTGTTTCTATCAAAGTGTAATCTAAACTCTGGGGAAAGTTGTTCTGCCAAATCTAATTCTGCCTGAAACATCGTATCTACACTGAATAGTTCTTGTCTCTTTTTCCCGAACGCATAGATTGCACCATTACGTTTTAGTATGAATGCAACTAAATCAGATTCTATCGCTGCGGTAGCATTTAGTTCAGGAAATATACCAGCGCGAGTCAATTTCTGAACATCAAGCGTAAAAGTTGCCTTCACATTTGGGTCGTAAAGGATAGAAATTTCTTTAGTTTCTTCTGATTTGAGGTCTAATAGGAATATCAACTGGTCACGCACACCATCATAATCCACATCGTCTGCTTGTGCAGGAATCATGGCTTCCCGCGGTACTTTTCCAGTGACAACGGAAAACGCGTTAAGTGAGAAATCTGCACGGACTTTCTTTAGTTGTTCTAAAGTAAGGACGATAGGTATATTATCTCTATCGACGCGTAAGGTATTTTGAATAGATAAACTAATGCGGTTTGTTTCCTGTTTACCCCCTGGGAATGTACATCCCATCATGATCAGTAGAAAAGAAATAATTAGATTCAGGCTATATCTTATATAATGTTTTTTAGTTTTGTAATTTAGATGTATATTCACAATAATCTCAAGGCTGTTTCAGTTAGAAAATAAATTTCAATCAGGGAGTATTTCAAGCAGTTGTGTTATTTCTGCCTCAGTGTTGTAAAAATGTGGAGATACTCTCACACCCGTTCCACGTTCAGCAGTGATTATTTTATTCTCCTGTAACAATTCAACAATTTCGGTTGGCGTGTGACTATTCGTTTCAAATATTACTATACCTGCCCGTTCAGAATCATCTTTAGGGGTAGTCACACAATAACCCTTATCCTCTAAACCTGAGATTAATTCTGATGTAAGTTCAAGGACACGCTTCTCAATTGTTGAGATACCGACTTCAAGCAATAGATTTATCGATGCATTAAGTCCATAGAGTCCAATACTATTATAAGAACCCTCTTCAAATCGTGTAGCATCGGGTTTCAGCGTTAAGTTGTAATCGAGAAATTCGCGAGGATTTATAACACTTGCCCATCCAACATTTGTGTTGATAAGTCTATCCAGTTTTTCTTTAGAAATGTAAAATATCGCAGCACCTTCTGGTGCCAGTAGCCATTTGTGTCCATCTGCTGCGAGTATATCAATGTGACAAGATTGGACATCTACCTCAATAACACCTACACTCTGAATTGCATCCACAACAAACCAGATATCGCGTTCGCGACAGATTTCCCCGATAGCCTTGATGTCGTTTCGGAATCCAGAAGCAAATTCTACATGACTGATAGTAACAGCTCGTGTTCTTTCATCAATAGATTCAGCTATATCATTAAGATGTATGCGTCCATCAAGTTCTGGGACCATCCGCGTTTCAACACCATATCGTTCTTTCAGACTCCACCAAGGATATACATTTGCGGGGAATTCCACAGCAGTAGTAACAACGTTATCTCCTGGAGACCAATCAATCCCGTTTGCTGCGATAAGTATTCCCTGGGTAGTATTCTTCATGAATGCAATTTCAGATACATCTGCGTTGATAAGTTTTGCAGCAACGTTCCGACATCTCTCAGCCGTTTCTCCCCATAATTCTACGTTTACAGCCCCGTTGTCTGTGGCATCATTGACAAAATCTATCATTGCATCTCTAACTGGTCGGGATATAGGAGCAACCCCTGCATGGTTCATATAGACATAATTATCTGTTACTGGAAATTCGGTGCGCCACTTTTTAGTTATAGATGTCAACATGTTTTCCACTGTTCCTTGCGTCTAATATAATATCAACCTTGTAATCTATGACACGTTTGGCATTTGCATAAGCTATAGTTTCACCGAAGAGCCCGATGATAAAAATGAGTATACCAATGTTTAACAGAATAATTCCGTAATAGTGAAAAAGTAATGCGAGAATCACACCTGTTATAAACAACAATGCTCCTATAGGACCAAAGTACCGTATCGGACGCCGCGCGCAACGGTGTATAAAAAACGATGCAAACGGACTTAGATCGGCAGTACAGACTTCTGATATTCCAATTGACCATCCAGTTAATGCACTGACAAATAAGACAGAAACACCTAATACAATAAAACAGATTGATGTATTTATGTCGTGATTTATCAGAAAGAAACCAATAATGAAAATAGGTAGCGTAAATAATGCTGCGGCTCTGTATACATTAATATGTGGATTTAATTGTTTATGAAAGGATTGTTGTATAGCGGGATTGATCGGATTGGTCTTACGTGCAAAAACTGATAAAATCAACTTAAATGCTAAAATATCAAGGATGACACGCCAGATTCTACCGAGACCGTATTTGCTTGTACCAAACCGTCGGGGGTGATGTTTCACCACAATTTCAGTGATCCTTGCCCCGACAACAGTGGACATCGCCGGAATAAAGCGATGCATCTCTCCATAGAGGGGAACTTGTTTTATGACAGCAGATCGATATGCCTTCAAAGAACATCCATTATCATGAATTGCAACCCCAGTTACCAAACTAATAATCCAATTTGCGATAATTGATGGAACTCTTCGTGTCCAAAATTTATCCTGCCGTTCCTTTCGCCAACCGCACACCAAATCGTAGTCTTCATCAAGTTTCTCAAGGAGTAGCGGTATGTCCTCAGGATCATTTTGCAGATCACCGTCCATACTGATAATGTGTTCACCTTGAGCATATTCAAAACCTGCAGCCATAGCAGCAGTTTGACCGGCATTCTCTTGGAATTTTATTACGGAGATATTCGGTTCAGTTTCGCGCATTTCAGAGAGCACTTCATAAGTGTTGTCTTGACTGCCATCATCTACAAAAAGCACTTCATAAGACAGTCCGTTGACTCCACAGACTACACTTATCTTTTCGTACAGTGGTCTGACATTCTCCTCTTCGTTGTAGACAGGTACAACAATCGATAGGTATGGTTTCTGTGTAGCGTCCAATGCTACCTCTCTTGATTTAATAGAATATAATTTGCTTTGACAAGGGTTTCAAACGTGCCAGCGTCGACCCATTGACCTTGTAAGTAACTGTGTTCAAGATTTCCACGTTCAATATACACATTATTGACCGAAGTAATTTCATATTCTCCGCGCGCTGAAGGTTTTATCGTTCTGATTATATCAAATACTGTTGAGTCGTAGCAATAAACACCGACAACAGCGAAATTACTTTTTGGATGAATCGGTTTTTCATCTATAGAAACGATACGGTCTCCATTTAGGTTTGCAACCCCAAAACGTTCTGGGTCATCTACCTCTTTCAATAGAACACGAGCCCCTGTTTCTTGTATTTGAAACTCAGTTACTACTTGTTTGATAGATGATTCAAAAATATTGTCTGCGAGCATCACAACGATCCTTCCACCCGCTGCAAATCCTTCTGCCAATTTAAGAGCGTGTGCAATACCTTTGGGATCTTCTTGAACACGGTAGGTAAATTCACAACCGAATTCTTTACCACTCCCCAACACACTTCCAAAGTCACCGATGTATTCTGGATTGGTTACAATAAGTATGTCAATGATGCCTGCCTCTTTTAGTTGTTTGATGGTATGAAAGACCATCGGTTCAGTACCTACAGGAAGCAGGTGTTTGCTGGTGACCTTTGTTAGAGGGTATAAACGTGTTCCTAATCCCCCTGCAAGAACAACTCCTTTGAGGGGTTGTTGCGTATTGGAATTCGACATTAATCAATATCTAAAAGAGTTGTAAATTACAATCTGATTAGAGCCCCTTGTGTCTTGTAATTATGCGTTTTTACCGCGTCCGGGGAAAGTTAATTCTGCAACACCTGACTTGTCCAAATCACCTAACCCTTGTTCAATCATTCTGTCATATTGGTCTTTTGTTGCTTGTGCAAGCGGGAGTGTGATTCCAGCTTCATCTGCAAGGTCAAGAGCGATTCCAGAATCTTTGGATGCGTGTGCTGCGGAGAAATAACATTCATGATCGCGGATTTGCATATCTTCACCATCTGTTTCTAAAACACGTGAATTTGCCCCTGTTTGTGCGAAAACTTCCTGTAACATTTCAAGGTCAAGATCGAGTGCAGCCCCTAAACCGAGCCCTTCAGCAAGGCCAGCGGTGTTGATATTCATTACCATGTTGACCAATGCTTTGACTTGTGCTGCTTTACCTGCTTCACCGATATATCGTAATGAGACACTCATTGATTCTAATATTGGATGTACTTTGTCAAAAGTATCCTTTTTACCACCACACATGAGATATAGTGTGCCTTCTCGTGCTTGTGTGATACTACTTGCCATACATCCTTCAAGACTTTCTGCCCCATGTTTTGCAGCAAGTCTCTCAATATCCACATGAATTTGTGGACTTAATGTAGCACAGTTTATAAAGACCTTACCTGATGCACCTTTAAGCAAACTATCTGAACCATCATCAGAATATATCTGACGCATTGCATCATCATCCGTAACAACAGTGATGATATAATCTGCGAGTTGGGTGACTTGTGCCAATTTGTCTGCGGCAGTTGCATCAATTTCTTCTGCCAATTCTTTTGCACGTTCACTTGCAACGTCGTATACAGCAACTACCTGAAATCCTTCCTCATTTAGGTGTCGTGCAATGTTTGCCCCCATTCTTCCTACACCTACTACACCTATTTTATAATCTGCGTTTGCCATATCTTTCTCCTTACACTACTAAATGTTGATAGAAGTAATAGATTTTGTCTGTCCCGATAAGTTATTTTACAAATTTTGTTTGTAATTGTCAATAGGTTTTGTTATTGAGCAGGATTATTTATAGTGACATTAGTTCCAGTTCCCGCCAGAGTAAAGGTAAACAACAGGGTGTGTAAAGTTTTTGGCACAGGATAATGAAATATGATATAATAAAAGGAATATATCACTTTTGTGATAATTGAGGACGTTTTTCCAAATAGTCTTGCATCTATTGATAAAAAAGACAGATCTCTACGAGGAGGGAGATATGTCGGAAACAAACCTAAAAAAACTTATTCGTGATGGACAACATGTTTATGGAGCAGCCGTATCAATGACGATAGATCGTGATAGTCTTGCTGAAAGAATAGAGAAAGGTGGATACGATTTTGTTGCGGTAGACAGTCAACATGCTCCATACAGTGAAAACAGACTTGTCGCTTTCTGTAATATGGCTGACGATTTAGGTATACCAGTCAATTTTCGGATTAAACATACACGAAACGCATATCTTATTGGAAACTACCTTGATTTGGGACCTACCGGTATTGAAGTACCACAAGTGGAATTAGAAAAAACTGTAGACGAAGCAGTTGCTTCTTTTTATTATCCGCAACAAGGCATACGTAGTTGGGGGGGTGCCGCGCGAAAGAATTCGGCAAATATGGAACGACTGGAATATGCTGACTGGTGGAATAACAACGGTATGCTCTGGATGCAGATTGAGTCGATAGAAGGCGTAACACATGCGCGACGGCTTGCCAAAACAGGTGTGGACTGCCTCTCGTTCGGTCCAGTAGACCTGACTTTCAGTATGGAAGGTCATCCGAATCATGCTTTACAAACGGTGGATGCTTGTGTGCAGTATGTTGTCCGAGAGTTAGAAGATAGTTCAACGACTGTCTGTTTTAGAAACGGTAACCCAAGCACACGCAGCAAGTATGCAGATATGGGTGTTACCGTGTTCTTAGAATAGTCTGAAGATGTTATATTATGGACTTGTTTGCTCAGCAATAAATGAAGATCGGCAGGCACTACGAGAGGGGATGCGACAATTAGCTACCATCGCTCATAAATACAGTATACCGATTACGTGGGCTATCAATGCTGATTTAGTCCAATTTCTTGCGAACGATTTAACAGAATGGCATCATGAATACAGTGATGAACCTTTGTTAATGCTGGATATAACCTCAATATGGAAAGAAGGATGGTACTCCATTACAGAAGAAACTAATTCAGACACGGAAAATGACCATGAAAACATAAATACACTATACGAAACCGCATCTTCAAACACAATAGCAGAACATCTTGTAAAGATGCGAGAAGTTGTGCCGAGATTTATCCGATCTGAATGGAAAAAATTTGAACGGGCATTGGATTGGACAGTACCAAATATCGCTGGTGCAGAATGGAAAAACCAGATATTAGTTCAAGCATTGGAACAGGAAGGATTTCGTGGTTTGTGGGGATACCGTTGGGAAGAACGTGACTCCTTTGCAGAGGTAGATCGTGGGTGTCCTTTCGGTTATTTCTATCCTTCTACAGAACAACATAACTTCAGCACGCCTGCAGCGGGCAGTATCGTAGGAATTCCTCACAACACAGCAGCGCACATTCAGAAGGAGGAACACAATCTTCGGTCTTCACTCATAAACGATGTCCTTCAACAGAATATCAATGTATATGTAGAAAATGATAGTTGGAATCGGTGGCTCTCTTATGTGGAGCATATCAATGTAATGGATGTCGGCCAATTAGGTCAAGAAACATTAGCAAGACTGGATGCATATTTTGAATATATAACGAATATAGAAACCATCAAGTTTTTGCCTCTTTCTGATATAGTAGACGACTATTGGACAAACTGCCAGATGACTGAACCGACTTATGTAGTTGTTAATCCAATAGTTTCAAATGCTGAATCTGAAAACACGTCCACAGACAATACCGAAACACACAATGAACACAATAAAGCGTTAACTTATTACGATGCAGAATGTCAATGTTCGTTTGTTGAAGGCACGATGGAACCTGTTGAGATGAAGAATTACATCACGCCACCAGTTTTAGAGAATATCGGCATCGGTGTTTCAGAACACAGTTTTTCAAATTATGGCGTAGAATACCATTTACCAAAAATTACAAATTACCAACCAATTAGGAAACGTTCAAAATTACATATCAATTTTACGATTGAGTCTACAAAAGCGATGCCTTATGCTGTTGCCGTTTGGGGCAATCATCTTGGATTACAGTTAACCCAGTCAAATGCCAAAGAAGTTAAATGGATAGATAAGCATCTGCTCTTCATTAGACTTTCATTAGAAAAAGACGATAACGATTTTGAGATCGTCCTATCAATATGATATAGTAAAATCCAAGAATATGTGCACGCTTTTGATCCATGGGACCTAAAACTAAAAGCCGGACTGGACTTTGCTGTAGCACAACCTGTTAGGTTGTGACGTAGTGGACGCAACCTAACAGGTTGCGATACAATCGTGTACAAGCAATTATTGATTTCACTATAAAAGATATAGAAGACAAAATACAAATATAAATTGAATTTTTAAATATCTATATTGAAATAATATATTTGGAGGAAATATGGATAAAGTTTTAGGCTTAAAATGCCGCGAATGTGACCGTGAGTATCCAAAGGAGCCACTTCACGTTTGCGAGTTCTGTTTCGGTCCTTTAGAGGTAAACTATAACTATGAAGTCATTCAAAAATCAATCTCAAGACGTTCAATAGAACAAGGACCAGAAAGTTTATGGAGATACATTGATTTATTGCCAATTGACGGTGAACCCACTGATGGACTAAAATCTGGTTGGACACCACTCATCAGAGCCAAAAATCTTGGCGATGCACTCGGTGTCCAGGAAATATACATAAAAGACGATTCTGTCTGCCACCCAACACTGTCATTCAAAGACCGAGTGGTTGCAATCGCACTTAGCAAATCAAAGGAATTCGATTTTGACACGGTTTCGTGTGCATCCACTGGCAACTTAGCAAATGCGGTCGCTGCGCATGCGGCTATTGCCAACTTTAACTGTTTTATCTTCATTCCCGCAGACCTTGAACTCGGTAAAGTTGTCGCCTCATTAGTCTATGCCCCCACAGTTGTAGGTATCATGGGGACTTACGATGAAGTAAACCGTCTGTGTAGTGAAATTGCCGGTGTATATCCTTGGGCATTTGTCAACATCAACATTCGTCCTTACTATGCGGAAGGTTCAAAAACGCTCTGTTTTGAATTAATTGAACAACTCGGTTGGGAAGCACCAGACCACATCATAGCTCCCGCTGCTGGCGGTTCTCTAATAACAAAGATTGGGAAAGCATTAAAAGAATTTCATTTGTTAGGATTAATTGACAAACCAAATACAAAAATCCATGTAGCACAAGCAGAAGGATGTGGTCCGATAGTTAATACATACAAAGAAAACAGTGATTATGTCAAACCTGTAAAACCCGTTACAATTGCAAAATCTCTTGCTATTGGAAATCCTGCAGATGGTATCTATGCTGTTGATACTGTTCGCAAGTCTGGTGGTATCGGTGAACATGCAAATGATGAAGAAATCGTAGAAGCAATTAAACTACTTGCTGCAACCGAAGGTATTTTCACGGAAACTGCAGGTGGAGTCACACTTGCAGCGACGAAGAAACTCATTGAAGATGGGCACATCGGACGCGATGAAAGCATTGTTGTAGCAATTACAGGTAACGGCTTTAAGACAATTGAGGCACTTGAAAACAAGACAGATGAACCGCATATTATTGCGCCGCAACTGAATGCATTTCGGAAACTGATGGCAAATATTGAGTAACCTGTTTCTTTATATTCAAAACCTCGTAGTAATACTTGGAGGATAATAGCATGTCACAAGTAGAAGCACACGAACTTTCACAAGATTTATCCATAAAACATGCCACAATGACTTTAGATGAGTTTCTTGAGAATGATGTAGAAGGATATGAATTTATTAAAGGAGAATTAGTTCCAATTGCTGGTACGTCAAGAAGACATGGTAGAATAAATGTTAACATCCTTAGATATTTGGACCCACAGGTCTATAATTCTAAGCTTGGCGAATTGTATACATCTGAAACATCATTTAAGGTAGGGGAACGCGTGTTAAAGCCAGATCTTGCGTTTATTACCGCAGAACGCTTGGATGTAGACGAAGACAAAGGACTACCAATTCCACCTGATCTCGCAATTGAGGTGGTTTCTCCTTCAGATATCCATTCCCGTATCATTGGTAAAGTATTTGCCTATCTGGATGCGGGAACACGTTGTGTTTGGATTGTTGACCCAGTATCAAAAACTGTGACAGTATATAAGTCCGATACCGATATAAAGATATTCACACGTGAAGATACACTCACTGGCGACGATGTAGTTCCCGGTTTCTCTTGTCCTGTTGAACTCTTGTTTGAATAGTGGTACAAACATGGAAACATTAAGCGGTATTCTTGAACGTATAGTCTATGAAAACCCCGATAGCGGTTATACTGTCGGTAGGTTTTCTGCTTACGGTCATTCCGAACTCGTAACGATAGTCGGCAACCTTGCATCCGTAAATGCAGGTGAGAGTCTACTGCTGAGTGGTAAATGGACAAACAACCCAAAGTATGGTGCCCAGTTTCAAATTGATAGATATGAGACTATTCAACCTGCAACTGTAAACGGTATAAGGAAATATCTCGGATCAGGAATGATTAAGGGGATTGGACCGAAGATGGCAACCCGCATCGTTAGTAAGTTTGGAATGGATACTATTGATGTTATTGAACAAACGCCAGAGAAATTGGCAGATGTGGAAGGAATCGGCAAGAAACGTGTAAAGATGATACAACAAGCGTGGGAGGAACAGCGCGAAATAAAAAATGTTATGCTGTTCTTACAATCGCACAATGTTAGCACTTCCCATGCCACAAAGATTTACAAAACATATCAAAATGAATCTATCCCCATTGTAACTTCAAACCCCTACCGACTGGCAGATGATATTTACGGAATCGGGTTTGTCACCGCAGATACGATTGCACAAAACCTCGGTATTGATAGGAACAACCCGCATCGTATACAAGCGGGTATCAAATATGTGCTTAGCCAAAAAGCAGATGAAGGGCATGTCTTTCAACATCCATACCAACTCATAGAGGCATGTGAGGAAATTCTTCAACAAGATACACGGACAATTGAGTTAGGAGTCCTGACACTAAATCAGAAGGAAGAGGTAGTACTAACTTCACAGGATGGTCAAGTGGAAATCTTTGCGGAAGATGGGGAGATAACCAATTGGCTCAATGGTTCAAAAGATGAGACATTAGCTGAGTCAGAAAACATATATATAGATGTCTATGATGAAACTGGCGAACTTCCTGATGAAGACATACCAGATCACGCATTCAAAATTAAGGAAGAGACTGCGGTCTATCTTGCTCCATTTTACTATGCAGAAATGGGAGTCGTTAACCAATTTCAACGACTGCTCTCCAGTGGAAGACAATATTCCAGCAACTTAGATATCTCTCAATCATTGACACAGTTAGAGCAGGAAATGGACATACAATTTGCTTTTCAACAAAAGGAAGCTATTGTTGCCGCATTGACAAAAAGAGCATTGATTCTCACGGGTGGTCCTGGCACCGGCAAAACCACAACGACAATAGGAATGATTCGCTTGTTTGAAGTTGACAATAGACGTATTGTGTTAGCAGCACCTACAGGACGCGCAGCGAAAAGACTCAGTGAAACCACAGACAGAGAAGCAAAAACGATACACAGACTACTGGAATTTTCTCCTCATGATGGCGGCTTCAAACGAAACCGTGAAAACCCATTAGATGCAGATGTGGTTATTATTGATGAAATGTCAATGGTTGATATTGTCCTGATGAACAAATTGATGCAGGCAATCCCATCACATGCTACCGTTATCCTCATCGGTGATACTGACCAACTCCCATCAGTTGGCGCAGGAAATGTCCTTAAAGGATTGATAGAATCCAATAGGATTCCCGTTGTCACACTAACAGAAATCTTTCGCCAAGCACAACAGAGTATGATTGTAACCAACGCACATCTTATCAACTCTGGAGATACACCGATATTAACAGGTCCCAAGGATCGCAACTTCTTTTTTATTGAGGAAGAAGAACCTGAAGATATTGTCGAACAGATAACATCCTTAATTTCTGACAGACTTCCACGACATAACAACTATCATCCAATTGACGACATACAATTGTTATGTCCGATGCGACGCGGTATACTTGGAACAGAAAATTTCAACAAGTGTCTTCAAGATGAGTTGAATCCTTATGCTGAACAAACTATCAGAGGATGGCATACATTTAAGTCTGGTGATAAGGTCATGCAAATCCGCAACAATTACGATTATGATGTATTCAACGGAGATATAGGACGAATAGCAGCAATAGATCAGGTTGAAAAACTCTTGGCGGTCCGTTTTTCTGACAAACAGGTTGTTTATGATATGGCAGACCTGAATGAGCTTGTTCTTGCTTATGCCACAACTATCCACAAAGCTCAAGGAAGCGAGTATCCTGTTGTTGTTATGCCGATACATACACAGCATTATATTATGCTACAGCGGAATCTACTTTATACTGGGATCACACGTGCTAAGGAAATGGTTGTAATCGTCGGCACAAGGCAAGCACTCAATATATGCATACGCAATAATCAGGTCATCAGACGAAACAGTTATCTTGCTGAACGCCTACAAGATGCTTCAGATAATCTCTAACATCTATAGTATCATCAGATACAATACTCGGATATTACAGAGGTATGTAAAGTTTTTGGCAAAGGTTACCTCACGTTCAGACACATCGTAGGGGCGAGGTCCCCTCGCCCTATAAGCGTTAATTTAAGGATATATCTTCTTGTGGGAGGGATATATCTTCTTGTGGGAGGGATATATCTTCTTGTGGGAGGGATATATCTTCTTGTGGGAGGGGTTTCTAACCCCGATTAACATTTTAAATTCGGACAAAATCGGGGTTAGAAACCCGACAAATGCCAAACGCGCATTTGGCGTTGATTCACTCCCACAAGAGAAAAATCAGCAACTTATTCTTAAATTGACACCTATATGGGGCAGGTCCCCTCGCCCTCGTTGGAATGGGAACGTGATAAGGGGTGGTAATCGGGCGAGGGGACCTCGCCCCTACGTGCAGTGCCAAAAACTTTACACACCCATATTACAGCGATGAGAAGTTTCAAAAATGTCTGGAGGAAGGTTTAGACACCCTCGCTTACGTGGAAAGATGCATCAAAGGAGGCATGAAAGAAAGCTTAGGGGAAAAATAAGGGTCCAAAACAAAAAGGCAGATACCCAAAACGGATACTTGCCTGTAAAGATTTAAGGTTATAGGTTATTCAAGAATATAGAAAAGTCCGTTTTCAAATTGGAAATGACTTGGGGTTCAACCCCGTCCATTGCTTTCGGTGTCGTGTGTATCAACCCATTTGTTAACATCTTCTAAGTTGACTTTCAATATACGTGCGATCTTTTTTCTACTTTTTCCTTGTTTGAACAATGCGATTGCCCGGTCTTTTCTGTCTCCCTTTTCTGCGATAATAACTTCACACGCCTCGCGTATGTAGTCAAGCCCCTTCCACAACTTTATCGCAAAAGCGATCGCCATCGCATAAAAAGCGACGAATAAAAGCGACTCAATGCTTATGCCTATTGCCATTGTTTTCTCCCTGTTTTGTGCATCGGTTTTCTCATCTATAAGGGACGGCAGATAAAGATAAACGCTACCTGCCTATATACAAAAAATAAGGATATTACTCTACAACAACAGGTGAGGACTCTGTAATAGAGTGCTCACCCTCATCCCCAAAATATGCTATGATCTTTACAGATGATAGACACCAGCTCTGTCGTACTTACCTACGGCAGTCCTACGCATCGGCAGTGTGGTATCACTGTCGGTGCATTCAAAAAGCACCTCCGACATAAAATCCACACATATAACGAATTTTTTATGTCTAAAGTTATTATAGAAAAAGCATTGAAAAAAGTCAATACATTTCCACAACTTTTAAATATTATACACTTTTTACATTTATTGTGGAAGTTTTTTTTGAAAATCATTTTATTCAGTAGTATAATTATTACTATAGTATCATTTGATACAACTTAAAGAGAAATATATACAAAAGACATTATAATGATTTAATCAGAGTAGTCTGTGAACATCGTAGGGGCGGGGTCTCCTCGCCTTACAAACGGACTTCTAATCGGGCGAGGAGACCCCGCCCCTACGCACAGCAACGGAACAGACATTATGACAATCAAATCATTATAATGTCTAAAAAGGAGTTACTTTATGAAAATACTTATGCTTGTAGTAATAAGTTCACTAATTTTCTTGTTACAGACAATAACGTTTGCTGAAATCAGATTACCGCGAGTATTCGGCAACAACATGGTTATACAACGTGATATGCCTGCACCGATATGGGGATGGGCTAACCCCAATGCAGCACTCACGATTACCATATCAAGACAAGATGTTGAAAGTGAAATTGACACTTATATCGTAAAAGCTGATGAAGAAGGTCTTTGGAGAACAACGCTTAAAGCGACACCGGCAGGAGGTCCATACAAAATTGAAATCTCTGGTGAAAATGCCATTGAACTAACGGATGTTCTCTTCGGTGAAGTGTGGGTTTGTTCAGGTCAATCAAATATGGCGTGGTCAGTCAACACTTCAAACAACAGTCAGGAAGAGATTGCCGCAGCACACTATCCGAATATCCGTTTATTCCATATTCCACAGAGGGCTTCTGGTTTACCTGTCGCAGATGTGCATGCAGAATGGAGACCAACTACGCCAGATAGCGTTAGACATTTCTCTGCAGTTGCATATTACTTCGGTAGACATGTCCACAAAGAACTTGATATACCCATCGGTTTAATCAACGCTGCTTGGGGTGGCACACGCATTGAGGCATGGACTGCACCTGAAGGATTTGACGCAATTCCAAAACTCTCAGCTATCTCCGAAGAAGTCCACGATATCAATAGAAACTATCGCAGACAGTTACCAGAAAAAATGAACGAAATTGAAGAGTGGATAGCAGAAACACGAAAAGCATTGGAAAAAGACGGTATCATATATAAGATGCCTGAAATTGATCATGCATTGAACCCCCACAATAGACCCACCGCACTCTATAACCACATGATATATCCCATCGTTCCTTATGCCATTCGTGGTGCATTGTGGTATCAAGGTGAGTCAAATATGAAAGAAGGGATGATGTATCATGAGAAGATGAAGGGACTTATAGAGGGATGGCGTAAAGTATGGAAACAGGGTGATTTTCCATTCTACTTTGTCCAACTCGCACCGTGGGGTGGTTATGATAGAGATGATCCTACTCACTTACCCAGAATATGGGAAGCACAATCTGCTACTTTAGCATTACCGAACACAGGTATGGTTGTTACAACTGACATTGGTAATGTCAGGGATATTCATCCCAGAAACAAGCAGGATGTTGGTTTGAGACTTGCGTTGTGGGCACTTGGGAAAACATACAATAAGGCAGATCTTGTTTATTCTGGTCCTCTCTATAAATCAATGGAAATTGAAGGCAATTCAATCCGTGTTCATTTTGAGCATACTGGCAGCGGTTTAGTATCACGAGATGGTGAACCTTTGTCGTGGGTACAGATTGCAGGTGAAGATAGGCAGTTCGTTGATGCCGTTGCTGAGATTGATGGGGATACAATAGTTGTATCAAGTGATTCGGTTGAGTCTCCTGTGGCAGTGCGTTTAGGTTGGAATCAGATCGCAGAACCCAATTTGATGAACAAAGAGGGTTTGCCAGTATCACCGTTCAGAACCGATTCGTGGTAATATAGTCAAACCTATAATTAATGTGCCACTTCTGTAGTACAAACTATATGAAGATTAATTTATCACTCTTTCGCCACAAGACCCCGTTGCTTTAGCTCGGGGATGTAGTGGCGACAAAAAACTTGACTTTTAGGTTAGAATATAGTATGATGATTAGGCCAGTTCAGTGGTAGTTGTTGTAGCAGCTACCACACCACTACAATGGGAACTGGAATCTTTTCAGAACTGGAATACAATGTTAAAAACACACAAGGTTGCTTTAGATCCGAACAATATACAACGCAACTGGTTTGCCCAACAATGCGGGTATGCGCGTTTTGCGTATAATCAAGCTTTAGCAGATTTCAAATCAGAGTTAGATAAGGGCAACTTCTTGTCTGCACCGAAGTTGAATAAAAGGTTTAATGATGCTAAGAAAGAGCATGATTGGATAAAAGGTATGGATCAAGTTGTTGCGAACAAAAGTATCTTTGTGAATTTGTCGTCTGCTATAAATAATTGGGTTGGAAAGCGTGCAAAGTTCCCGAAGTTCAAAAGACGTGGCAAACATGATAGTTTCACAACAAACAACCAATCTGTAGAAGTGAAAGGGAAACGAATCAGGCTGCCAAAGATTGGTTGGGTTCGTATGTTTGAGTCATTACGTTTTGTTGGTAAGATTATCAAGGTTACTATCTCAAGGACAGCACATCGTTGGTTTGTATCTATAACTGTAGAAGTTGCAGAGGATACCGCAGCTATTGATAACTCAATGCACCCTGCAATTGGTATTGATGTAGGTATAAACACACTTGCTACAGGTTCTGATGGTGAAAAATATGATAATCCGAGACCACTTAAACGATATGAGAGAAAACTGGTAAGAGAGCAACGTAGGCTCTCTAAAAAGAAGGCAAAGTCTAACAACTGGTATAAACAACTGCGAAAAGTGCAGAGAACACACTATAAGGTTGCATGCATTAGAAATGATACGCACCAGAAGGTGACAAATGCTGTTGTTAATAAAACATCTGCTATCAGTATAGAAACATTGAAAATTACGAATATGCTAAAGAATAGGAAGTTGTCTAAAGCATTATCAGATCAGGATTAGGTAATTTTCTAACGATACTCAAAACGAAAGCAGAAACACGTGGTATTTCTATAACCGAAGCAGATACGTTCTTTGCCAGTAGTAAGACCTGTAGCAGTTGTGGACATAAAAAGAAAGACTTGCAACTCAAAAACAGAACGTATCATTGCAGTCAATGTGGTATCTCCATAGACAGAGATATAAACGCTGCAATAAATCTTAGAAATGTCGCGGTAGGGCATACCGAGACACAAAACGCCTGCGGAGTCCTAAATCAGTCGTTTGTTCAGGAAGCGTTCAGGATAGACGCACAAGACATAGAAACAGGAAAAGCCACTTGGAAACAGCTCAGTTTGTTTCCAGCGTAAGAGCTAAGAACCCCCGATGCTTTAGCACGGGGAGTATGTCAGTATGCTAATTTCTTAACATCCCAAAGCATAAGGAGTAAACGCAATGTATCGTGTCGGAATAATTGGATTAGGAAGTATCGCTGCACGTTATTCAAATCCAGAGGATCCTTACCCGTATTGTCATGCTGGTGGAATCCGCCTGTGTGAAACAACCGAGTTAGTTGCGGTTGCAGATATGTCTGCTGAACGTCAAGCAGACTTCAAAAGCACATGGGGACCGGGGTTTCCTGACAATTCCATCAATTACTATGAAACCGATGTGCAAATGTTAGAGAGTGAGAAGTTAGATATTGTCGCTGTCTGTGTGCGAGGACCACACCATTTTGAGGTGATGCAAAATGTCTTAAGAGCAGACATCAAAGCTATCTTTCTTGAAAAACCCGCAGGTTGTTCCCTTGAAGAGGTAGACACCATGACGACTGGTGCTGATGCGAAAGGTATTCCGATTGTCGTTGACTATACACGGCATTGGGGACCCCATCTCATCAAGCTACAATCTTTGATTAAGGACGGTCTCATCGGTGAGGTACAGAGTGTTATTGGATATTGTGGAGGCGGTGTGTTATCCTTTTCTATCCATACCACAGATATGATCTGTCAGTTTGCTGGATACGACCCCGTTTCAGTCACTGGGTATGTGGAAGGTGGTGGTAATGTACCTGAACCTTATGAACCAGAACCAGCAGTTGTGGGGGCAACGATTAAGTTTGAAAACGGGGCAATAGGTTATCATGTTGGAAAGCATGGGATTAGAGGTGCATTTTCTGTTGATGTACTTGGTAGTGAAGGATCTGTGGAAACCGGTTTCTATAGCGGGACTACGGTACAGAAAGGCGGTAAGGTGGTTGATAATTCAACGCTTGATTTACCTGAAAATGCAAGTCCATTTAAGATTGCTTATAAGCAGATTACGGATTATCTTGGTGGTGGAGAACTCCCTCACTGTTCGCGTGATGATTATACTGCTGTGAATGAAATCGGTTTTGCTACGATAGAGAGTGGCATTACTGGACAGACAATTGAACTGCCATGTCAGAACAGAACACGGCTAATCTTTGCCAACGGCTAAGGAAATTATGACAATTACAGAATACCTTAATGGCATTGAGAGTTCACTACAATCTGGAGATTCAACTGAACATACCTATCGTCCAATTCTCCAACAGTTTTTAAGCGAGTGGAGTCAAGACTTATCTACTTCAACGGATTACAGAATTACCAATGAACCCAAACGGATTGCAGGAAATGCCCCAGATTTCCTTGTGAAACAAGGTGATATATCATTAGGATGGATTGAAACAAAACCTCCTGGAACAGACTTAGGTAAAGAAGAGAAATCTGAACAACTCCAAAGGTATCGTCAAGCGTTTTCTAATCTTATATTAACCGATTACATAGAATTTCGGCTTTATAGTTCAGGTGAAAATTGTTTCTCTGTCCGTATTGCAGACATAGATGATGCCAACCAAGGTTTAATAAATCAATGCAATGATGACTCTGAAATCCCTACCTTTTTATCAGCGTTTTTTGGATCGGAACCTATCAGAATTGGTAAAGCGTCAGACTTAGCACAGATGCTCAGTGGCAAAGCACAATTGCTCAAGGCTGCAATTGCCAATCTCCTCAAGGGGACATCAAGTAACGAACTCAAGAATCGGTTAGCAGCGTTCCGTGAACATCTCATCGCTGATTTGTCTGAAGTTGACTTTGCAGATATGATGGCACAGACGATCACTTACAGTCTTTTCGCTGCACGGTGCCATCATACTCACGGGACGTTTACTCGAACCAACGCCATAGAAACCCTTGAAGAAATGAACCCTTTTCTTTCACAACTCCTTTGGGTATCTATCCAAAGATTAACACAATTGCATTGGATTATTGATCCTATTGCCGAATCACTTGACTTGGCTGATATGGAGAGTATCATATCCGAGTTTGGCACTGAAGGTAGGCAAGCGGGTCCAATTATACACTTTTATGAAGACTTTCTCAGTGACTACGCTCCTGATATTCGCAAAAAACGTGGTGTTTATTATACCCCCGAACCCGTAGTCTCGTATATTGTCCGAAGTGTTGATAAAGTCCTAACTGACCAGTTCAATTTGTCTAATGGGCTTGCACATACAGGCACAGTTGATGTGAACGGTAGCCATTTGCCAAAGGTTCAAATCCTTGACCCAGCTGCCGGTACTGGGACTTTTCTTCGGTCGGTAATTGAACAGATACATCACACCATAATCAACAGTGGGATGGGAGGGGCATGGCAGGAATATGTATCTCAACATCTTTTACCACGTCTTCACGGGTTTGAACGTATGGTTGCACCTTACACGATGTGCCACCTAACCCTTACACATCAACTTACGCAACTTGGATACAATTTACAAGATGGGGAACGTCTCAATGTCTACCTTACAGATACACTTGAGGCAAGGGATCCTCAAGAAGGGTTGTTTACCTTTTTAGATGAAATTGCCAGAGAAGCAGAATCCGCTGCCACTGTTAAACGGGATCTGCCAGTGATGGTTATCGTCAAAAATCCACCATATCTGGGGGAGTCAGAAAACAAAGGAGAATGGATTACAAATCTATTACGTGGACTTGATGGAGATATAGTAACAGAGAGTTATTATGAGGTGGATGGACAACCGCTTGGAGAAAATACACAAAGATGGTTAAGTGACGATTATGTCAAGTTTATCCGTTTTGCCCAATGGCGTATTGCACGCACTGGATACGGAGTCCTCGCTTTTATTTCCAATCACGGTTACCTAAACAATATCACATTTCGCGGCATGCGCCAAAGTCTCTTGAAAACCTTTGACACTATTTACATTCTTGACCTGCACGGGAATAAGCGGACAAATGACCAACCTCCTAATGGCGGCGAAGACCAAAACGTTTTTAATATTCAACAAGGTGTGTCCATCGGTATCTTTGTTAAAAATGCATCAGAAAAACCTTCTCCAGCGCGTGTCTATCATTCGGAGTTATGGGGAAACCGAGAGGGCAAGTACAACTGGCTTGAGGCAAACACTGTTGACACAACCCCATGGACAGAATTGGTTCCAACATATCCTAATTATCTCTTTGTGCCACATAGTGAAAGCATAACTGAAGAATACGAACGTTTTTGGAAACTCACAGATATTTTTTTGGTGAAGGTTAGCGGTATATCAACAAAACGGGACAAAATGGTGGTAGATTTTGAATCAGAACCGATACTTGAACGAGTAAATTATTTCCGAAATTCAACGGAATCCGATGAGAGACTATGTGAGCAATTACCTATAAATATGATCGCCGAATGGAATATCAGTAGAGCACGCGAAACACTTAACGCTGAACAAGATATAAACAGATATATTCAACTAATCTTATATCGTCTTTACGATGAACGATTCATTTTTTACCACGATGACTTGGTCGCACGACCCAGGAGAGAAGTGATGAATCACCTCATTACTGGTGAAAACATCGCAATGTGTGTCGGCAGAGCCGGTCAAGCGGTTGAGGATTCTACATGGAATCTGATCTCTATCTCAAATACAATAGTTGATTTGAATATTTTTCGACGCGGTGGAAACCGTGTATTCCCACTTTACTGTTACGGAGATCAGCGAGTGCAAAGAGTCCCAAATATGTCACAACAATTTTGGGAAGAAGTTTGCCACCATCTCAATTTTGAAAATGAACACGCTGCCACAATACGTTTCATTCATGATGGTAAAGGAGATTGCAACACGACTATTGGTCCGGAGGATATTTTCCACTACATCTATGCAATCTTACATGCTCCAGGGTACCGACAACGGTATGCAGATCAACTTAAAATTGATTTCCCATATATTCCGTTGACAACTAATCGATCTTTATTTCAAGAACTTGTCCTGTTAGGGAAACAATTAGTGGAGTCGCAGCTCTTTCAAAGTGGAAACCTAAATCTGCCAGCGTTTCCAGCAAGCGGTAATCAACGAGTTGAAGATGTTCGTTGGACAGAAGTGGATCAACGTGTATGGGTTAATCAAACCCAGTATTTCGAACCAATTCAGCGAGATGTTTGGGAATTTCGCGTAGGTGGGCACCAACCCGCAAAAAAATGGCTTGATGATCGTAAATCAAGAAATTTGACTTTTGATGAAGTTCAACACTATGGACATATCTGTGGTGAAATTGAAAAAACTATCGAAGTTATGGAAGAAATTGATAATACTGTGGAACAACACGGTGGATGGCCTCTTGTAAATAAAGCGTAAATGAAATTTCACACATACTATAATAATGTATCTCATAAATCATTGTAGGGCGGGGTCTCTGTGCCCTGCTATGCCTAAATAAACGGAAATAACGGCGGGGCACAGAGACCTCGCCCTACAATGAAGTTGGATTTCTGAGGTGAATAAGGTTAAACTATTTATGAGGTGCGATGTAATAAACTATGGCATCAATAAGTGAACTTGAACCTTTATTCCGTTTCTTTATGCGGTTTTATCGTGGGAAACGATATGGCACCACGCCAAACACCCCGCTCAAAAAACCTTTGAATGAGTGTAGTGTTGCTCTCATAACAACTGCGGGGTTTTATATCAATGGACAGCAGCCTTATGTAAACAATGACTGTTCATACAGAGAAATTCCGAATTCAATAGACACACAGGAATTAAAAATTGGACATAAGAGTGTGGCATACGATAAAGCTGATACAAAGACAGATGCAAATCTTGTCTTTCCACTGGATAGATTCAGGGAGTTAGAGAATGAAGATAAGATAGGTTCTCTTAATTATAGACACTTCAGTTTTATGGGATCCATATCAAAACCGAAACGTCTTATAACGGAAACTTCCCCAGAAGTTGCACAGATGCTTAAAGAGGATGGTGTGGAAGTGGCATTCTTAACACCCGTATGACCACTATGCAATCAATCTGTAGGATTGATCCAACGTGCAGTAGAAGAAGTCGGAATTTCTACTGTGTCTATAACATTATTAGAGGATATTACGAGGAAGGTGAAACCGCCACGGGCATTGCTTGTACCTTACGGTTTTGGGCATCCACTCGGAGAACCGAACAATCCAGAATTACAACATGCGATTATCACGGAGACACTTTCACTCTTACAAGATGAGGCAACCCCTCCTATTCTAAAAAATAGTATACAGAAAGGAGAATAAAATGGACAAAATAAGGGTTGGAATAATAGGATGTGGTGGTATCTTTCGCAATCTACATTCCCCATATTACCATGAACCCACACGCCGCGCAGACATTGTTGCCATAGCCGACATCAACGAGATTTCTGCGAAAGAACAAGCAGACCGTTTTGAAGCAGATGCTTACACAGATTATCGTGAACTTTTGGATAGAAAAGATATTGATGCAGTTGATGTTTGTGTCCATCCGCGTCCACATCTTGAGATAACACGTGCAGCTGCTGATGCAGGTAAGCATATCCTAATGGAAAAGCCGATGTGTTGTAATGTTGCTGAAGGTGACGAAATGGTCAAAGCAGCGGAAGATGCTGGCGTGCTTCTCATGGTGGCATATATGATGCGGTTTGATCCGGGATACATAAAGTTGAAATCGCTACTTGAAGATGGAACTCTTGGCACTCTGCAGATGGCATATTCTAATCAGGTCGGATACTTTTCACCTGAACGTCATCTGTGGCTATTTGTCAAAGCAGAATCGGGTGGGATGCTTGTAGAACAAGCGATCCATCACTTAGATTTGTGGTTGTGGTTATATGGACCTGCTACATCTGTCTATGGGTGGACATCACACGTTCCACTTGGTGGCACATACCCTCCCGTTGATCAAGCGGTGGAAAACAACGCTGTTTTGACTGTGCATTTCAAGAATGGGGGTGTTGGTATGATGATGAAAAGTTGGGCTGCACAGATCGGTCATAGTGGTAACGGACTTGTTACAAGTAATGGTTCAGCATCTATAGAGAGACCGGGACTTCGTTGGAAAACGCACGATATGGAATCAGCAGAGGAATTTACTGCCCCCGTTCCAGATGACGGGACATATCGGAATATCCCTGACGCACAACGGAATCAACGCTATTGGGGCATTGCAGCAAAAGGAGCGAGTATTGATCATTGGTTGCAATGTATTGCTGGTGAAGCAGAACCGACAACGCATGGACAGATTGGGAGAGATGGGATAGAATTAGCTGAAGCAACGTATCTATCATCTCAATCTGGTGTGCCAATATCACTGCCTTTGTAGGTTTTAAAGGTGATTCTGATAAATCAACTTATGTATTCGGTGTGATTAGGAAACCGCACCATAGGTGTCAATTTAGGGTAATTCCTATTTGTCTGAACCAGGATTTTCAGGATTAGTAGATTTTCAGGATTGGTGTGTGGTGTTTCTAAGTGTACATTCAAAGATAATTGTCATATTTTAGATAGGAACTTCGGAGTGTCAAACTCTTATCCTGAAAATCTACTAATCCTGAAAATCCTGGTTCAGACAAATAGGAATACAAACCCATAACAAAATTAACGTTTGTGAATAATATTGAACAAAAACCTAAAACTAAATAACCATGCATAACAGATGCCAGATTTGACTAAAATACAAGTAATACCAATTCTAATTAATAAAGTCGTATATATGAGACTATTGCAGATTGAACATAAGAGGCGCAATAAATTGCACGACTACGAACAGTCAATTTCTTAATGTGAAGTTACTTTTTAGAAATGGTATAATGTGGTAAACTAAACCAATCAGATGATAATAGAGGAAGACGATAATGTATATCCCACAATTTCCAGGTCCCAACGAAGATGTACTTGAAGCACAAGCAAGAGTATGTACAGGACCTCACCAAACGCGTCCATTAGGGAAAAGGGCAAACGATGGCCCGCAACCTGATGCCGTGTTTGAAACTATAATAGAGTCGTTGAATGGAAAATTGCAAGAAAGAGAGACAGTATCAGAGGCACAAATGGGAGCATTTTTTGTGGCGATGACGATACGCAAATATTTTCCCGAAGCAACGCAGTGGTCTCCTGCTGAGAAGGCTGCATTTCAGAAGTCCCAATCAACACTATTGTCACAACTGCCCAATGAGATACGATATCTGATAAACCCTGATAATGGATATATACCGAGAAATCCAACTGAAGCCGTAGTTGTTGCCGCATTGGAAAAGATATTAAGGGCAAAGCACCTAAGTTATACCGAAACCCGTCAGATGTGTGAAGCAATTCTTACTGAAGATGTGAGACCTGCTCTCAAAGCTGCAGCACTTATCGGACAACGTATGAATAGAGAAACATATCAAGAAGTTAGAGGATATCTTGATGCCTTTTACGCACCAGAAAAAGTGTGTCCAATTGATGTTGATAGTCTTACCCATTTTGGACAACCTTATGACGGCGCAACTCGCTATTTTCGTCCAACGCTTTTTGTCGCAGCAGTTCGTGCAGCGTTAGGTGAACCTTCTCTCCTACACAGTGTTGATGTTATGCCTCCTAAGAACGGAATTACAGAAGAATCTCTCTTGAAGTCACTCGGTGCAAGAACAGATTTGTCACTTGAACAAACTGCATCACTGATTACAGACAAGCAGATAGGATTTGGGTATATCAGTCAACGTGAATATTCACCAGGTGCTTATGGATTGCGTGAGTTACGTGTGCATATTATGAAACGTCCGCCGTGGGCAGCAACAGAAAAGGCACAACAGTTCTTTTCCGCACGTGAGAATAACTATATGGTACTTGGATACTATCATATCGGCTATGAAAAACCGTTACTACAAATGGCTGCGGAACGTGGATTTCAGGCTGCAGTTGCTATCAAAGGCGAGGAAGGCACAAGCCATTACGGTTTGAGACTTGGAAAACCCTCTACACCAGAAAGGATGGCTGTTAACTATTCACAAGGCTTCCGTATCACAGATGGAAAACGCGAAGACTTTGCTTTGGACATAGACCCAAAGACTTACGGTTTTGAATATAAAATCAATCCAAGACCAGAAGAAGTTTCAGCGGAAGCGTATGCAAAGGCAGGTGTCGCTGCCTTGTCTGGAGAAAAGGGACACATCTATGATAGGATTCTCCTAAACACAGCAATGACAGACTATCTATTAGGCATTTGTCCCGACCCACATCATGCACTCAAACGGACGAAGGCAGTGATGGAGGATGGCAGTGCATTGCAGCATTTACAAACTTATGTTTCTGCAAGTCAAACTATTTGAGTTGTAGATAATATAGAAAGTGTATTTTCTTACATCTATTTCTCAAATATTCTCCAAACACCCTGCATCGGATTCTCCGCTTTTCCAGATTGCTTCAACAAAGTTAACGCGCGTGTTGTAGGATCCTGTTTAGACCGAACAGGATCCCCACCACGTTCAAGATGTGTTAGAACAACCAAATCAGATAATTCCTGTTTCTCAACAGTCTGACCAGCAAAAAGTTCTAATATCAGTTCCATTGCCATTAACGGAGTCAATGGAAGATCAACATATTTATATGAATTTTTATCCATCTATATGTTTACCTTCAGTCTGAGATTCACGTCGTTCATTGATTAGTCCATATAAAACGCAAGCACCCATACCTAATAGGACAATTGCAAATGGGAAACCTGTCGCAAGTGAAGCAGCTTGCAGTGCTTGTAATCCTCCACCAAGTAACAATGCAATTGCTACTAACCCTTCAACGGTGCACCAGAATACGCGTTGCGGTTTAGGAGCGTCAACTCTTCCACCTGCAGCGATGATGTCAATTATCAGAGAGCCAGAGTCGGATGACGTGACGAAAAAGATGATTGTCAACAGCATCGCAGCACATGAGAGAAACAGTGACCATGGCAGTTCGCCTAACATTTCGAACAGAGCGATTGGATAATCATAAGACTCAACTTGTTCGGTTACGCCGGTGTAGCCATCGGCTAAGAATTGATGGATAGCAGTGCCACCGAACGCGCCAAACCATATTAAACATAACAGCGTCGGTAGCAGCAGCACAAAGATAACGAACTCGCGAACGGTTCGCCCCTTTGAAATTCGGGCGATGAACGTGCCGATGAAGGGAGCCCAGGCAATCCACCATGCCCAATAGAACGTTGTCCAATCGTGAAAAAAGCCTGTATCCTCGCGTCCGACCCAGTTGCTGAGCGGTACTATCTTCATGATATAGGTCCCAAGTCCAGCGAACATGCTTTGGAAAATGTAACGTGTTGGACCAAGCACAAAAATAGTTAACAGCAGAATGAACGCAAGGATAATGTTGAACTGGCTCAAACGTTTGATACCGACGTTAATACCTGTCATCACTGATATGAGTGCTATGCAGGTAATCCCCACAATCAGCAGGATCATGGTCCAGTTGTTATCTGGTATGCCAAACAGATGGTCAAGCCCGGTAGTTACCTGTTGCACCCCTAATCCGAGTGAAGTAGCAAGTCCAAAAATCCCAGCAAATATGGCGAAAGTATCGATGATGTGTCCGGTCCACCCCCATATTCTATCCCCAAATATAGGATAAAACGCGGATCGGATGAGGAGTGGGAGCCCACGGTTATAGGCATAAAACGCGAGGGCGAGTCCGACGACACCGTAAATCGCCCACCCTTGTAGTCCCCAGTGAAAAACTGTTGTTGCTATACTCAAGGAAGCCGCCGTTTTAACTTTAGGATCTGAGATGTCAGGAACATCTTTAACACTGTAATCTGCCTCTGGGTCATAAGCAGGATCGTCGATGGCAGGGATATCTTTAGCATTGTAAATTGCCTTTGCTTCATAAACCGTTTCTGTCCCGAGCGGCGAATATTTAACAACACCACTGTCCCCTTGAAAATAGGTGACTGGTTCCGACACGCCAAAGAACAGAAGTCCGATTCCCACGCCTGCAGCAAAAAGCATGGCAAGCCATGTTAAGTAGGAATATTCGGGTTTTGCCTCTGCTCCTCCGAGACGCACCTTACCGAGTGGCGAGAGTGCCACAACCAGACAAAAGAGAAAAACAAGATTGGCAGTGATCATGAACAACCAATCAAGGTTGGTGGTTAGCCAGACTCGGACACTTTTGAAGAGTGTTTCCGCTTGTTCTTGAAAGATAAGTGAACCAACAATGAAAGCAACAATAGTGATACTGGAAATTACGAATACAGGAGTCAAGTAAATCTCTAAACCGAATAGTTTCTTGTACCTACCTACATCTACTTGATGCGGCATCTGTTGGGGTTGTTTTCCTTCTTCGTTCATTTCAATATTCTCCTTTTTGAAAGGTGGGTAAACCAATTAGAAATAATAACCGAAGTTAAGGTTTAGTCTCCAATTCTGCTTTTTCTCATCGCTATCTTCGTTGGCAGCGAGATCACCAGCCCCATCGTTCCCAACAAAGGGGTTACCATTAGAAAGTGCAAAATCGCTATAGACATAGAGGGCACCGTAGAACGTCCAACTTGCCCCGATTGTTATAAGCGTACTCGGGTTAAAGTCCTCTGCTGTTTTAATGATAGAACTCCACTCTACATAAGGTGTGACACTGTCAAGCCATGAGATGCCTGAGGTCTTAATACCTTCATAACGCAGCGATACAGCCGGTATCATCCCGTTAGATGCAACGGGTGATGCGTAATCGTAAGCTCCCATGAGAATCGTGTCTCCAGTTCCCCAAGGCGTTTCTTCAGCAATAATATGGTCGTAATAAGAGAACTGTGAAAAGAGCGTAAAGTTGGCATACGAGTTTTTCATGTGTGCTGAAAACGCGTAGTGACTTCCGTTCTCATCATCCCCTACATTTGTTGCTTTGAGTAACCCGTATTGAAACGACACACCTACGTCAGCGATATTCTCAACTGCGTAGATTGCACGGAGGTTAAATTGATGTTGCTCATCATATCCTTCTCCATCGTCCCCATCTCCAACTCTCCGTGTTACAACATCATAAGCGTACCGAGAACTGTTGAGACTACTTCCATCCGTTTGGAATTCGCTTTGAAGATAGTAAGCCGCATCAAGTGTTAACTTGTCAAAAATACTGTTCCATCTAATTCCTAAGTCCATATCATCTGATAGACCGACATAAAAATGCTGGTCAAAAAACCAGCTTGTGGAAACACCGTAAGCGGTTGGTCCGAAGGGTACCCGAACAATACCTGCTTTAAGTGTGCCTAAATCTTCGAAATTATAGCCTAACCATGCAGTGTGAATCATACTGTAGCCGCTGTCATATCCGAACCACCTTGGATACCAACGGTATTCTAATCTACCAATGATGTTATTAAAGTCAAGGTCGGCGTTGACGCGGAGAATCTCAAGATCTACATCTCCATTATCATCTCCTCTGCCATCTGTGTAAGTTCCGTATACATAATTGGCTCGCATTGCCCCGCCGATTTTTATTGGGCTTTTCTTTTTGACTTCCTCCTCAGCTATTATCTCTACATTTTCACTTGCCCCAACAAGTGATAACGAAGAAACTGATAACAACATTAAAATTAAGATACCTAAAACATTTCTATATCTAATCTTACAACAGGAATAAGAATTCCTAATATTATGAATGTGCATATTGCCTCCCTCGTAAGTGACTGATATATCCAGTTGGACACATACATCACAAGTAAATACGCAGTTTCTATTTTAATTATAGAACACTAATTATACATATAAATTGTCCGTAATTGCAATTTATTATAACCTAATGCTGTGTCAACACCTAACTTGTAGGTCGGGTAGAGGCACGAAACCCGACTTTACTTAAAATGAATGTCAGTCTGTCGGGTTTCGTGCCTCTACCCGATCTACAATTGAACTATCAAACAGATGTTGACTAAGCACTAAGTTGCTATCTATAAGATTTTAGTCATGCAAACACCATTTTTTATAGAGTATAGGACACTTTTCTCAAGTTTTTGTAGCACAAACTGTCAGTTTGTGTGTTAAGATGCACAATCTAACAGATTGTGCTACATAGTTGGCAACTAAGGTTATTATAGCATATCCATACCTGATAACAGCATAATTGTGTTTATCAGTTGTTTGAAGTCACCAAGTGTAACAAGGATTTTCGCGCCTATGCCACCGTCTTGAATTTTTGCAGAAAAACCGATACTATAATTTTCGTCAATTCCATCTAAAATACCAGAGAACATTTGTAATCCTGCAGCTGCATTTGGATCTGCGTTTGATATCAGAGCAATAATACTGTTTGCCATTGTTATGGGTGAGAATCCATATAGAACATTATTGTCAGCACCTAATTTCTCAATGAGTACCTGAAAACTAATGTCTTCTGCTATACTCTCACCGATTTTTGCTTTGCTATCAAGAGCATCTTGAATCTGTTGTGGTCCACCCAATGCAAAATACATGAGACCATCTGAAAATGCATAGGACCACTGCAATTCTTGTGGTAACATCATCGCAGCATCTGGGTCAACATCAATAAAAGCATCACCGAAATTTGGGAAGATGATAGTCTTAATCTCTGCTTCATTATGAACAATAGCATTGCCATAATGTACTCCATCAAACATACTTAGTTGCGGCACATCTTCAACATTCTCTTGAAGCAAGTCTGCTAATTTCTGTACCTGAGTTAAGAAACTTTCATTCATATATGTCTTCAGTTTTTCTTCATTATTGAGAGCTATGATATATAAATAATCAGGGATTAAACTCTCATTATAATTCACAGAGAAACTCATTTCGTCTGAAAAAGTATCTTCAAACTCTGAAAAATCCTGAACTATTGTTTCTATATGATCAATAATTTCAGGGATGTTTTCAGAATCATCATCCAGCTCACCAGCAATTGAAATTGCTTTAAGCAGTTGTTTATTTATTTCAAAAAGCAGTTTAAAATCTATATTAAAGCCGCCACAAGCAAATGCTTGATTTGGTAAATCATTGATGAGAGTTAATTCATCCGGTTCAAGATTCATTAATGCTTGTTCAATTTTACCATCTTTTTTGAAATGCAGGTTCTGTGAGAGCATTACATCCGTTTCTTCAATCTGGAGCGAAACACTGACAGCGTTTAACTCTACCAAGAATTCAAGGATCCATTCAGACATACCTTCAATGAATGGCACAACCGCAGCAGAATTAGGATCGCTTTGCATGCTATCTATTGCATCTTGAAATTCTTCTCTAAACCCTTCAATAACGGGTTCTATAACAGATTGCAGGTTGAAAAAGGCTGCTACCTGTTCAGTTCCTTGCTCTATTGTAAAAAAGAATGAAGTGTAATTCATATTCTGGGTAATCGGCATTAAATCTCCGTTTTTGATATCAATTACATTTTCACAGATCTCAGGATACTGTGCGTACAAAAGGACATTATCCAATATTGTATAACTACCCTCATCTGAATCCCAATAGGTAAAACCGCCATATTCATTAGGTGTGCTTTCATCGGCTTCAGAGTCAATTACTGATTTTATTGTATCTGGATCTCTTATATGGACAATAGCAGCAACACTTGGTGGTTCAAAACTTGTCAAGAAAACCGCAAAATCTCCTTCTAAATCCAAACCAATATCTTCTAATTCCCCTATACTTTCAAATCCTGCATCGAAAGTAGAGGCTAAGAATTGTGCAAGGAGTTCGGGAGCAGGTCCAGCTTGTGGCGCAAGTTCTGATGCTACATTATTAATTCTATCGTTTAGTTCTAACAGACTTGGACAATAAATAACTCCCATTGCTGAGTCAGGAATTAAATGTAAAACACTACCCTCTGCTATTTCTACTTCTGACTTTTCTTCAGTTTCTGGCTCTGCCTCAGCGGATACTGCTTCTATTTGGAATTCTGCTTTTGGAGAGGGGACTAATTTTTCGATCTTTTGCGATTCAGGTGATTGGAGTTTATCTTTAATTTCAGCTTCGGGAGACCTGCGCGGATTATCCTTCAGTTCTGCTTCGGGAGACCTGCGCGGGTTATCTCTCAGTTCTGCTTCAGGCGATTGTGTTATATCATTTTCAGTTGATAATTCTCCTTCTACATTCTCAACAGTTGGTTGAAAGTCTGGTTTCTCTTTGGCACCACACCCGGCAAGTAACAAAAGTGTGGTAAGCATGAATGTAACAGTGATCATAAGAAATTGTCTTTTCATAAGTTTCTCCTATTCTTAATACCCATATTTATGGGAGCATCAATTCTGTGTTTTTGAGATTTTTTCCTGTAGTGTATTAATTTCATCTTTAGAAGTTAATACACTTATTTCTACTTCGTAATGCCGTCTACCTCCTGGTTCTATATGCTGAAGTGAACCACGTTCACGTTCAGATGCCCTTCCATCAACCTTACAATTAGATGGTTCTAATCCCATCACATAAGCCCCTTTACCACACATTTTCCACTGCACAAAATGTGGGAATTGTGTTTTGTGGTATCTAACAGCTATTCCTATTCCTTGTTTCTTGTTAAACGTCCGGTTTACAAGAGCTACACGTATATGATTATCAGCATCCGGTTCCATTTTATGATAATAAACTTGTTCTTGGAAATCAACAGTGGGTGGTTCCCCAAAGTTGTAATTTGTTAGGTTTTTCTTAGCATGTTCATCACGCGGAGTTACCTGTGAAGTAGGTGCAATTAGTTCGCTTCTGTCTGTAAGAATCGGAAAACCAATATTTATATGGAAAAGATACATTAGAGGACATTCCTTATACCCAAGATTTTCAACGATATCTTCAATATGTATTTTATTTGAACCCAATTCAGTCCATATTCTTCGGGTGCGACACAGATGTTCACCTAATGCAGTTGTTTCTGTTACTTTTCCTTGTACCCATAATATATAACGATTGCCTTCCCATCGTGTATCTACCCAGACATTTTTTGCAGGAATATGTGATATTCTTCCGTGTAAACCGAGTTCATCTTCTCCATCTTTATTAGGTGCACCTGCTTGTGTCATCCCACAGGTTGTTAGTAGACCTCCATAGAATCCGCGTAACCATCCGACTCCTTGCGGTTCATAATGTGCGGCTGCTACATCTCCAGTTCCTGATCGCCAACATAACGGAATCCCATTATATTCTGCATAAGATATGTCCAAGCCCCTATTTGGCAATACAGTGAAATTTAAGCCTGAACCTGTTCGAAATCCAATAGCATCGGTTCCTTTCTCGTTTCCATCATTCAGTTGGTAAACCTTCGCCTCTGCCACTTGTGAGATGTCACCTAAGTGGTGGAGCAACTGCATCTTATCATAAGCTTCTCCAAATAGATTAATCAAGTTACCTGTCTCCTTTACAAAGTGTTTTTTGCTTTACTCTCTCTGTTTTTCTGAAGTGATGGTATTATAGCAAAAACACAAAGGAAATACAAGCAATACCATTTCCGTAGTAGGGTTATTCAGTTTTCAATATTTTTTCACAAGTGTTTATTTTTTATGTATAGCAGATATAGTTTGACTTTTCACACTATATCTGATGGACTTCACCTTAAAATGAAACCCTTTTTTGAGGTGAATAATGACAAAAGTAAAATCTTGCCACTTGTTAGATATGTTAGCACAAGTTATAGACCCACGCAAGGATAAAGGGAAACGACACCCGTTGAAATCTATTCTCGCACTTATGGTAATCGGATTGATGTGTGGACATAAAGGATGGCCTTCTATCGCGACTTGGGCACGATCTCAATCCGCCCTCGCAAAGGGACTCGGTTTCACACACAAACGGACACCTGCTGCTTCAACTATCCATAATCTATTGAAAAGGTTAGATGTTATAGATGTAGAAAAAATCCTGACAAAATGGGTCAACACCGTGTTAGAAAGTCGACCCGAATTGACAGAGCGTTTTGACGCAGTTGCTATAGACGGCAAAACAATGCGTGCCTCCCAAAAAAGCGGTGCGACAACGAGCCACGGACTCTCTGTTGTTTCTCACGAGTTAGGGATTACACTCACACAGCAAAGTGTCAGTGATAAAACCAATGAAATACCGATCTCCACAGAGATCCTCAAAGCATTTGATGTAAATGGTAAAGTCATTACAACAGACGCACTTTTGACACAGCACCCTTTCTGCCACGCCATCGTAAATCGTTGTGGAGACTATTTGCTTGCTGTGAAAAACAATCAGTCTGATCTTTTAGATGCGATTGAGAAACTTTTTCAAGACATACCTGATACGGTTTCACAAGACACAACGCACCCTATTTTGAGAGAACCCATCTACATTGAACGAACAGTTGAAAAATCACATGGGAGACTTGAGACAAGGTGTATCAAAGCAAGCACAAGTCTCAAGGTATTATATCTGGAGTGGCCAGGTATAGCACAAGTGTTCCAATGTCATTATACGGACAAAAACCTAAAAACAGGAGAAGAAACAACCAAAGTTCACTATGGTAGGACAAGTCTGACACCCGAAGAAACATCTGCCGAATGCTTGCTTACCCTAAAGCGTGGGCATTGGTCAATAGAGAACAAATCGCATTGGATGCGCGATACGCAACTTGGAGAAGCCGCATCGTCTGTCCGATGCGGCTCTATTCCACAAGTTATGGCTGCTATGTGAAGGACAGCATTATCTGTATTCCGATTTGCAGGGATAACGCGTATAGCTGATAAAATCAGATATTTCGCTTCAAGACCTAAACTCGCAGCTCACATGATAATATGAGACTTTGTAAAAAATAAAGAACCTAACGCCCTTTTGGATGCGAAATACTTTACTTGAAGAAGGGACTTCGCTTGTCCGATGCAGTGCTATGCCAAAAATCATATTCGTTGTGCAAAGGACAGCATTATCTGTATCTCAAGTAGCAGGAATAGCACATATAGGTGATAAAATGAAATTCTATCTTCAAAATCTAAACTCATAGTTAACACAGAAAAATGAAAATCTATAAAACTGAATAACCCTGGAAAAATGAAATAAATCTTGACAAAAGTATGTACATAGGTTAAACTTATTTGCATACATACGTCTTAAACAAAAACCTTTTTGAAGGAACTTGCGGTGAAGTTATCAGGTTTTTTAATTTTCATTGGTGTGGATCTTGAATTTGGCTGGAATACCAAAAAGGATAGTGTTAACATGCTAATCTAATGTTTGTAGGTCAAATTCATCATACCGCTGTTGTTACAATGGTATTAGTTAATGTCTTTTCCCAATTTTATGGGATAGAAAACCGCTTATGAAGAACCGCGAGGTCTCTCCACAACCGAGAACGATCGCGTTTTTTGTTTTTAGAAAGGTAATAGATATATGGCAGGAGGAATAGAAATAATTGTGTCGGAGATTATAACCCCTTTGCTTGAAAGAGAGGGTTATGAATTGGTTGCTGTAGAAACGGCAGTCAGTCGAAAAAATCAGATACTCCGTTTATTGATACACAAACAGGGAGGATTATCCGTTCAAGATTGTAAAGTTGTAGATCAAGCGGTTCGTCCGGTTTTGGAAGTACATCATATATTGGATGTATATAAACAGTTAGAAATTGCTTCACCGGGAATAGACCGTCCGTTGACAACACTACGCGATTTTCAACGAAATATAGGGAGAACCGTTACAATTGAAACCACTTCAACTAACGGACACTTGTTTGATGTTCAAGGAATGCTAAAAGATGTCGTAGATGGATGTATAGTATTAGAACAGGCATCAGGAAAAAACAAGAATATTGATATTACACAGGTTTGTAAAGGTTACATTCAACTGACTTGGTAGTCAGCAATGTAATATGGTCTAATTTAACTATAAGTAGACACGTTTCTGACACGGAAGCGAGATTTCATAATTTCGTTATATGTATAGCGTGTCTAAATAATAGACAACATTCCAAAGTTTACAGACTGTGTCATGGATAGGAGAATTATGAAACAGAAAACTGAAGATAGAAGAGAGAGTCTACAAAATTCTATTCGCCAAATGATGGGACACACCGATTTACCGGAAGATGTATTTTTAAGTGCCATTGAAGAAGCATTGCGTGTCATAGCATTACGTCATTACGGTCCAGAAGCTAAGGTATCTATTGATATTCAACTGGATAGTGAGGAGATAAAGTGTCATGTTCCAAAAAAGGTTGTAAATATAATGCAAGATTTCTCGACGGAAATTCCGATTGAGGAAGCGAAAAAAATTGATCCTGCTGCAGAAATTGGAGATATGTTGGATGTTGAAATCAATCCTGATGAATTTGGGCGTATCCAGGCACAATTGGGACGACAGATACTCCTCGGAAAACTCAGAGAAGCTGAACGCGAACTTATTTATAAAGAATTTGAAGGGCGTGAAGGTGAGGTGGTAGTTGGTTATGTTCAACGATACGACGGACCAAATGTAATTATGGATTTGGAACGGACAGAAGTCCTGAGGACAGAGGCGTTGTTACCAGCCAGTCACATACCACGACCACATCGGTATAATCGTGGAGACACCTTACGGTGTTTGATTATTGAAGTTAAAGATACCGTGACTGGTGAGCAGTTAATTGTTTCCAGAACAGAACCTGACCTAATCACAAGGCTTTGTGAACAAGAGGTACCTGAAGTCTATGAAGGGCAAGTTCGCGTGATGGCTGTTGCACGAGACCCAGGATACCGCGCTAAAGTTGCTGTCACTGCGACTGAAGATGGAATTGATGCTGTTGGAACTTGTGTCGGTGTGAGAGGGGCAAGGGTACGCACAATGGTTCGTGAACTCAAGAACGAAAGAATTGATTTTCTTGATTGGGATGAAGATCCTCGAGTCTTTATCACGAATGCCCTAAAGCTTCCCGAAATACGACACGTTGAACTTAATGAAGAAGACAAAAGCGCAAATGTCGTTGTCGCAGAAGACCAATTGTCATTGGCAATTGGAAGACGCGGACAAAACGCCAGACTCGCAGCAAGAGTGACTGGATGGAATATTGACATAAAGAGTGAATCCGAAGTCTCCATCTCATTACAATCACTATTTAAAGACAATATGGAAGATTCTGATGAAGATGCAGATGAGACATCTGTAAACAGTGAAGATAATACTGCCGTTGAAGGTGATAACGGGACGACTTCTGAACCAGATATTGCAACGGATGATACGCCTGAAAGTGACGAAGATTAATAGTCGCACAAAGTCATGTTTGTAATGTATTGTAAAAATTGGAGACATGTTTGATGCAAAATGTTTCCGTAGTCATAAGATGAAGAACGTGAAAATACCTATTCGCACCTGTATTGGGTGCCATTGTAGATTTCCACAAAACACACTAATCCGTTTTGTATGCCATAAAGGTGAGTCATTGGAACTACAAGAATTTACAAAACTACCCGGCCGCGGGGCTTATGTCTGTCGTTCTAAGTCATGCATTCAGGAAGCATTTCGAGTCACTAAACGGTTTAACGCCTTGCTACGTGTCCAATTACCGAAATCAGTTATCGACGAGTTCAAACACACAGTTCTTGATAAGGAGATAAATGCCGATGAGTAAAAGTAAACAGCAATCAGATGACATCCAAAGAAAAACTGCACAAAGTCAGAATGTCCGCGTCTACGAATTGGCAAAACGCCACGGAATGAGTAGCAAGGAGTTGATTGTTTTTCTTGAAGGTTTAGGTCTTGAAATAGGAAACCACATGAGTACTTTGGACCCCGAAACAATCATGTTAGTGGAATCTGAATTAGTTCCTGAACAAGAGGTACAACCAGAACCAGAAAAAGATGAAACACAAACAGTTGAGACTGTGATAAAAGCGGAAAAAGAAGATGAAATCGAAGAAATTGGAGAAATATTCAAAGAAGATGAATCACCCAATGATGACATCCTGCAGGTACAGGAGGGTGTGACGGTAGGGACATTAGCTTCATTGTTGGATTTACAATCAACGCAACTGATCATGCAATTGATGAAAATGAAGATAATGGCATCCATTAACCAACGTTTAGATTACCAAACACTGTTAGTGCTTGGCGAACATTTCGGTTTCCAAGTCATTCAGGAACAAACACTTGAAGAAAAGTTATTAGCTGATGATGAAGACCTCCCTGAATCCTTGGTTCCCCGTGCACCTGTTATTACGATAATGGGGCATGTTGATCATGGAAAAACATCATTGTTGGACTCTATTCGGAAGTCAAATGTCAGTGAATCTGAAGCAGGAAATATCACACAACATATTGGTGCATATCACGTAGAACTAAGAGAAGGTAACATTGTATTTCTTGACACTCCAGGTCACGCAGCATTCACTGCAATGCGAGCAAGAGGTGCACAAGCAACCGATATTGTTGTCCTCATCGTTGCTGCAGATGACGGAGTCATGCCACAGACCATTGAGGCAATTAACCATGCAAAAGCAGCAAAAGTACCTATTGTAGTTGCTATCAATAAAATGGATATTCCAGGTGCAAGACCAGACCACGTAAAACAGCAGTTGGTTGAAAATGATTTGGTTCCAGAAGATTGGGGTGGACAAACCATCGTTGTTGAAGTGTCAGCAACTGAAGGGACTGGGATAGAGTCGTTATTAGAAATGTTACTCCTTGAAGCTGCACTTCTTGAGCTCAAAGCAAACCCGAACAAACCCGCTCGTGGGGTCGTTATAGAGGCACAAGTTGATACAGGAAAGGGAGCAGTAGCCACTGTTTTAGTACAATCTGGTACTTTGAATGTTGGTGATACATTCGTGTCAGGAAGATACTCTGGAAAAGTCAGGGCAATGATGAGTGATGATGGTAAACGTCTTAAAGTCGCCGGTCCGTCAACGCCTGTAGTAGTCCTCGGCTTCACAGGAGTACCCGAAGCTGGCGACCTATTTTTCGCTGTTGAATCTGAAAAAGACGCACGTGCCATCAGCGAAGAACGACAAGATAAATACCGTATCTCAAAACTCGGAGCACACAGCCATGTTAGTCTTGATGACCTATTCCAACAGATACAGGAAGGGGACATCAAAGAATTAAATGTCATTGTTAAAGGAGATGTACAAGGTTCAGTTCAAGCCATTTCAGAATCTCTCCTAAAATTAAGCACGCCAGAAGTAAAAATAAATATAATACATGAAGCTACAGGTGGTATCACAGAAACCGATATACTACTCGCTTCAGCATCAGATGCTATCGTTGTCGGTTTCAATGTTCATCCTACGACAGAGGCAGTTAAAGCCACGGAAACTGAAGGGATTGATGTCCGCACCTATACGGTGATCTACGACATCATCACGGACATCAAATCCGCAATGGAAGGTCTGTTAGATCCAGAAGTCCGCGAAGTCATTATCGGACGCGCAGAAGTTAGGGAAATCTTCAAAGTGCCACGAAGCGGGTTAGTTGCTGGCAGCTACGTCAATTGGGGCAAAATAACATTTAATGAACCTCTACGTGTTTTACGTGACAATCGGTTGATTTACGAAGGTAAGGTTGATTCACTCAGACGATTCAAGGACAATGTTAATGAAGTTCAAGCCAATTATGAATGTGGAATCGGCATAGACGAATTTGATGACATTAAAATTGGAGATGTGTTAGAATGTTATGTCCATGAACAGGTCGCACGTACTCTATAATACAATGGGGACAGTTCATATAGATTTCAGCGAAAAATCAAAGATTATGTAAAGAAAAAACACTCAATCAAGAATAATGTAACAGGCAACTCTTACGGATAATAAAATATCAAGAACCATACGTAAAACTACATCTTAATCGTATCTATAAACTCTTTTCAAACGTTGTCAGTTAACAATCATTCCGTAGTTGTTTTCTTTTGTCAACCACAATTGATATTTGGTGAAAGCAAATGTCACCCTCTACCATTACTTCATCGCACACGAAACCATCAGAACAATTTGCTTATTTCGTTGTTTCTTATGTTTTTAGTTATCAAATCAATGCCAAATATACTTTTGGTATTTGTCGGGGTTAGAAACCCCGACAACAACTCACAGGTAACAATTTGAGTTAAAATAGTATAGATACGTCCTAAATTATAGATAAAATCCAATGCACATAGGTGTCTGTAAAATAAAATTATATTTGCCGGAAAGTCAGTCTCTGAAGGAAAAACGGCGGATATTAAAGAGTTTAATTTCACGGCTAAAAAACAAATTCAACATTTCTATAGCCGAAGTTGATGCCCTTGATATGCATCAATCTGCTGTCATAGGAGCGGTTTCTGTAGCAAATGAAGTCAAATTTGTAAATCAAGTATTGTCGCAATGCGTCAAATTTATTGAAGCAAATTCATCTGTTGTCTTGCTTGATTATGAAACCGATTTCTTTTACTAATCCTATTTCATTGTAATAACATACAAACAATATATTCAACCTCATATTCCTCCAAACCCAGAAAGGGTAACAACTATGATAGAAAATAGAAGACAAGACAGGGTGAGTGCTCTTATTCAGAGGGAATTGAGCGAGATAATTCACCGTGATGTGAAGGACCCACGAGTTGCATTTTGCACCATTACGCATGTTGAAGTATCCGCTGACTTAAAATATGTAAATGTGAAAGTTAGTGTGATCGGAGGAACTGAACAGAAGGAGGCTACCCTTGTTGGTCTTAAGAGTGCTGCGGGGTTTCTTAGACGGGAGATGAACCGCCGTTTATCACTCAAACATTCACCTGAACTTCGATTTAGTTTAGACGATTCAGTTGACCATCTTATGAAAATTGATGGACTCCTCAAAGAAATTGAAGATGAAGTAGAAGTAATGGAAAATGAACCACAAGAAATGAGTTGTAATGAATAGTTTTCACACCCTCCATTCTCTTATTAATCAATACAAGACTTATGCACTTACAACGCACGTTAACCCGGATGGCGATGCAATCGGTTCTGAATTAGCGGTTTACTCATATCTAAAAAAGTTAGGAAAGACTGTAAAAATATTTAATACTGATCCCGTTCCAGAAAAGTATCAGTTCCTTCCAAATTGGGAGAACATAGAGGATGCTCGAGCAGCAATAAACTATAGTCCAGAAATATTAATCATCCTTGATTCAAGTTCGCGTAATCGGATTGGCAACTTTCTCAACAAAAGTCTAATACCGCTCAATGCTGTCGTTAATATTGATCATCATATTACTACGGAAGCATTTGCAGACTACAACATTATTCAACCCGATGCATCATCAACAGCTGAGATCATTTACAGATTCATAAAATCAACGAAAGTACAGATTGATCCAGAATGTGCTTTATGTCTATATACAGGTCTTGTGTTTGATACAGGTTGTTTTCGTTACAGCAACACAACACCTGAAACACATCGGATCGCAGCAGAATTGATTGAGTTGGGAGACATTGTCCCCGATGAAGTCTACAGAAGGATATATGAACATATACCATTGGGAAAAATCCATCTATTAGGTCAAACGCTGCAGACATTAGAACTCAGCAACGACGGAAGGATAGCATGGGTTTTGGTTAGTCAGGCGATGTTAAAAGATACTAACACCACCTTTGATGATGTGGAAGGTTTTGTAAATCAGATTCAAGCGATTGAAAGTGTAGAAGTTGCTTTCTGTTTATGTGAACTACCGGATGGTAATACAAAGGTTAGTCTGCGAAGCGAAGGTAAAGTTGATGTAGCAGCACTTGCAGCCGAATTTAAAGGTGGTGGACATGAACGTGCTTCAGGGTGTCGTATTAAGCATCCGCCAACTTCTGCGATAAAATTGTTATTGGAAAGTGCTAATCAACGTATTAAAGATATAGACTTATGATTTACAATATCAGTTGATTAAGACTGAGTAATCTTTCCTAATGATTACAATTCGTGGAGATAATTTTGCAAACCTATTATAATTTGGAATCTATCCCTGATTCTACGCAGGATTCGGTGGTTACCTTTGGGGTATTTGATGGATTACATATTGGTCATCAAGATGTTCTTGACAAGGTTCGTGAATGTGCCACTGCCGATAAACTGGCAAGTGTTCTCTTCGGGTTTTATCCACATCCACTTACATATCTTGCCCCAGAGAAATGTCCCCCCGTTTTAATGTGCTTACCTAAACGCATTGAAATACTTGAAGAACTTGGTTTTGATATCGCTATATTTGTGAACTTCAATGAAAAGATCGCTTCTATGTCTCCTTATACTTTTGTAGAGAACATCCTGCAAAAGGTATGTCGTGCTAAGCATGTAGTCGTTGGTTACGCATGCCAATTTGGGAAGGATAGGGAAGGGGATGCCGAGTTATTAGCATCTATAGGACATCAGTCTGGATTCGGTGTTTCAATTGTGCCTCCTACGCAGCTCAACGGTTTCCCGGTGCACAGTACTCGCATTCGTGAAGCAATAGCTCGAGGTGACCTCGGTTTAGCTTCACAACTGTTGGGTAGAAACTATTCAATGCGTGGGACTATCGTTCAGGGTGATGGGCGCGGCAGTCAAATCGGATTTCCTACCGCAAATATAGAACCGGGTCAACAGATCTGTCCACCGAACGGAGTCTACGCTATCCGTGCTAAATTAACAGATAAATGGTTTGACGGTGTCCTGAATATCGGAACTCGACCTACATTTGATGGCACAAAACTCCAAGTTGAAAGCCACTTATTCGATTTCAACGAAATTGTATACGGTGAAACAATAGAAATTTGTTTCATTGAAAAGATACGTAATGAACGGAAATTTTCAGATCTGCACGCTTTAGTTAAGCAGATAAATCAAGATATTGCTGTTGCAAATGAGATATTGACACAGTAGACTGTTCTGTCTCAGATTAGGATTAAATCTTATTTCCTACCCATAACACGCCGCGCCGAATTACCTCCTGAAAACTTGGATTCTCAAGTACCACCATATCATGTCCGAGTGCATAATAGAATACTCTCCCCTCACCGTAAGTGTGATGATATGCCATGACGTGTGTTTCTTCTTTAGTATCATCATACGCATGCATTAGATGATGTGAAGTATCAGGGTTGTGTTTAAGATAGTAGAGTTCATCCTTCACATCATAGTCATCTAATCCTTGGGTGATGGGGTGATCAGCATCACTCACATTTACGGTAAAGTCCATATAAGGACTATGTCCGTTGAAAAACCCGTTGAGCATGTCGTGGTATCCTTCTGATTCCCTAAAGGATGCGGCAGCAGTATGCAGTCCAAAAAAACCACCACCTGAACTTATATAACTGAGTAAACCTTCCTCTTGTTCAGTTGTGAGTTCACCAATATCCGTGTAGAATAGCACAGTCTGATAAGCATCAAGACCATCAGCAAGCACATTATAGTCTTGTGAGAAATCCGCTTTGATGTTTTCAGTTTCATTGAGCATCGCAGTGATATACTTACCATTTCCTTTATGATCGTGGTAAATACCTTCTGTTCCAACAAATATGAGTGTATTTAGTATATCCATATATTATCTCCGAATTAATTATTTGGTAGGACAAGTACTTTCACAGAACCGTGTTCATCACGTCCAGATGCAACGGCAAATGCTTCAGATATCTCATCCAACTGGAATCGATGTGTAACTAACGGACTCGGATCAAGTTTACCTGCGGCAAGCAGATCAATCGCAACCTGAAATTCGGTCTTACCGCCGCGTCTACCGTAGCAGAATGACCATACTATAGTAAGTTCCTTGCTCCGTGCGAACCTTTCGGAAAAGGTGAGTGGCGCGCCATGTCCACCTACCATGCAAACACGACCCCGTTTCGCTGCTATTTGTGTAGCCTGTTCTAATGTATTCGCTTTCCCTCCTACCGCCTCAAAAACGACATCTGCACCGCGTCCATCACTCCACTCCATAACTGCTGCGACTGCATCTGTCTTATCCACATTTATCGGCATTGCGTTGACCGCATCATGTGCAATCTGTATCGGGACATCAGGTTTTCCTAAAACGGCTATAGACGTTGCTCCAGCTACATCCGCAACCTGTGCAATCGTCAAACCGACAGGACCGCTGCCGATAATTGCAACACAATCACCAGGGGAGACCATCGCTCTATTGACAGCGTGGACAGCCACGGCATATACCTCTGCTAATGCACCACCTTCAACTGAAACACTATTGGGAAGAAAATAAGCGTTTGATGTGGACGCTACCATATACTCCGCAAAACCACCACCCGCATGTCGTAATTTAGAACAGATGTTGTAGTAACCGTTCAAACATTCTGGACAGGTATTGCAGGGACTTATCGGTTCAATTGCAACTCGCGCTCCCGTTTTATGTTTAGGAACATCCTTGCCGATGTCTACTATTTCTCCTGTCAGTTCATGTCCGCCGATACGAGGTGATTGCGGTTTTTCGGGTTGTCGGTGGTATCCGTGTAGGTCGCTGCCGCATATTCCTGCTGCATCTACCTGGACAAGAACTTGGTCTGTTGTCGGTATCGGATTGGGTACTGTTTCAACTCTGATGTCTTTTCCACCGTAAAATAGTGCTGCTTTCATTTTCTCACCATATTTACAAATTCCATTTTAAGCATAACACACATGAGAGGTTACGTCAATAACCGATTTGGGTGTGTTAGGGTTATTCAGTTTTCACTATTTTTTCACAAGTGTTTATTTTTTATATACAGCAGATATAATGTGACTTTTCACACTATATCTGTTATACTTCACCTTAAAATAAAACCCTTTTTTGAGGTGAATAATGACAAAAGTAAAATCTTGCCACTTGTTAGAGGTGATAAAATGAAATATCTATCTGCAAAATCTAAACTCATGGTTAACACGGAAAAATGAAAATCTATAAAACTGAATAACCCTATGTTTTTGGGATGTGTAAAACCACACTTGACAAAAATGACTGTATCGGGTAAAGTGTCACAAATTCGGATGTTATTTACTGGAGGATAAGATGTCAGAACGTTTAGCAGTAGATGGTGGAACCCCAATCATCACGGAACCGATTCCTGGTGGAATGCACGGACCGAGTGTCATAGATGATCGCGAGATTGATGCTGTGACAGAGGTATTACGTAGCGGTAGACTCTTTCGATTTGTAGAGAATTCTAATGTGGCGGCATTTGAGAAAGAAGCTGCAGCCCGACTCGGGGTCAACCACGCTTTGATGGTGAATTCTGGCACATCGGCTATTATCTGTGCCTTGACTGGTGTAGGCATAGGTCCAGGAGATGAAGTAATACTACCAGGGTATACCTTTATAGCAACTGCAGCGGCAATCGTCGGTGTCGGTGCAATTCCAGTCATTGCAGAAATAGATGATTCACTCGGATTAGACCCTGATGACGTAGAACGTAAAATCACACCGCATACCAAAGCAATATTACCTGTTCACATGCAGGGTGTCCCGTGTCGTCTGGAAGCAATTCTGTCTATCGCAAAGAAACATGATCTCAAGGTCGTTGAAGATTGTTGCCAATGTGTCGGCGGTGAATACAACGGAAAATATGCTGGCACATGGGGTGATGCAGGTGCGTGGAGTCTCAACTACTTCAAGATTATCACTTGTGGTGAAGGTGGTTTAGTCTTTTCTGATGATTACGACACTTACGAACGCGCAGCGTTTGCTTCTGAACCCGGTTTGCCGATGTGGATGAGCGATTCTGAATGGCAGAACAAACCGTTTTCGTGTCAAACATATCGCCCGGGTGAAATATTGGGTGCAATTGCTCGTGTGCAACTTTCTAAACTGGATGATATCCTTGGACGGACACGTCTGCTCAAGAAAGCATTTATGGCTGAACTGTCTGATGAACCGAAGGGTTATACCCGTCAGCACGTGGACGATCCGAGCGGTGAGTGCGGCATCAGTGCAGCGATAATCGTGCGGGATGTTGAACTCGCCAAGAAATATACGGAAGCACTCAGAGCAGAAGGACTTGGCGCAGGTACTGCCTACAACGAAGGTTTCCCTGACAGACATATCTATACATACTGGGATTCCATTCTGTTCAAGCATTCACCTAATGCAGCAGGTTATCCGTGGAGCGACCCACGATATAAAGGTAATGTTGAATATTCACGGGATATGTGTCCAGAAACGCTTTCTATTCTTGGTCGGGCATTACGATTTGGATTTAATGTCAATATGCAGGAGGACCATGCCCGGTTAATGGCAGCTGCTATCAATAAGGTTGATGATGCCTTGGGATAGGATAACGCGAAAATCGGGGTTAGAAACCCCTCCCACGAGAGAAACAACCGGGGTTGGAAGTCTCTCAAAATGGTTAATGAGAGGTACAGACAATATCAATACGTCTTGAGACTTCAACAAATCCTAACTTTTCTGCAGTTCGAAGCGATGCACCGTTTTCTTCACCGCAATACCAGACAGGGACTTTGCCCATAGCCTGGAGTGTTTCTGCGACGAGAGATGCAGCTGAGGTAGCATAGCCTTTTCCTCGCCATTCCTCTAATGTGTATATACTTATTCCGCCATGCAAATCCGTTTGGGCATAAGTTCGGGCAATTGAGACAATATTATCATCCACAATAGCACCAGCAACGGGACCGGTTGACAAAGTCTTATGAGGTATTTGATAACAATTTCCTCGAATTCCCTCTGGTGCTTTTGCTAAAAGTGCTTCATCTGCCAGAGTTAATAATCTGACGGTCTCATCGTGATAGGAATGAACAGGTTCTAAAAGGGCTTGATGGATTTCATTGAAATAACTAACAGGTCCACCTATTTTCGCTGATATGCGTTGCCCAAGGGTTTCAGCGTGGACAGGATCTACATTGATAATGAGACCTTCTAACCCTTGCTGTACTTCTAACAGGTGCCATATAGCATTGACATCTGTAGCAAAGCAGAAGGCATCATCGTAAAGTGTATCAATTACTAAGTAGGCGGTTATGTGCGGAAAATCACCACAGACATAAGCACGACACATCCCCTGCTTAAGACAGTCTAAGACATTCAAAGTTATCGGGGTATCACCGATAACATCTATTAAAACAAGACATTCATCAGGTGTTAGTTTATTCATTGTTTGTAGAAAGGATTCTCTGTTAATGAAGATAACGATATTAGGTTCAGGCACTTCCACAGGTGTACCTGAGTATAAGTGTGAATGCGAAACTTGTCAAGATTCAATGCAGGTTGGCTCAAAAAATTACCGCACGCGTTCGTCTGTCCATATTCAAAAGGATGGTAAAAACCTGCAATTTGACCTCGGACCGAACTTCATGGATCAAATCAATCGGAACAAGATTGAATGGATAGATGCTGTCATCTTTACGCACTGCCATGCGGATCATATCAGTGGAACAAACGACATTGTGATGCCGTGCAGAAAACAACAGATGGATATGCCTATCTACGGACCTGAACAGACCCTTGATATATTGCAACGCAACTACGATTATATGTTCACCAAAGAGACCTTCCAAGGTGGTGGTGTCGGTCACCTACTCCCGAATGTAGTTGATGGTAGGTTTGAATTGCATGGATTTGAAATCACCCCTATTCCAGTAGATCACGGTAACGTAGATACGAATGGCTACCGAATAGACAACTTTGGGTATATACCCGATGTAAAGCGGTTGCCAGAAACATCCCAAGCATTGCTTGGAGGAATTGAGGTGTTGGTGATTGATGCGTTGAGTTTCAATCCGGGGCATCCGACACATTTCTCGGTGAGAGAAGCGTTGGAGGTTAGTGCTGCCTTACAACCGAGAGAAACCTATTTTACGCACATTATGCATCGGCTTGATCATCGGTATTTCAAAGATCAGTGTGCGGAACATGATATTGACCTGCCTGATAATGCTTATTTAGCGTATGATGGTCAAGTGATTGATTTGTAGTAGATTACAGTTTTTGATGTGTAATTAGGAAACCGCGCTGTCTATATTGTAGTGGCGGGTCTCTGTGCCCGCCTGTTGCCTGTCTATATTGTAGTGGCGGGTCTCTGTGCCCGCCTGTTGCCTGTCTATATTGTAGTGGCGGGTCTCTGTGCCCGCCTGTTGCTTAGCAACATGAATATGACAGGGCACAGAGACCCCGCCACTACAATGTTTGGTAATCGGGATAGGAAACCCCGCCTACAATATCGGAATACGTCTCCTATCTTCCCCAACCGCCTTGCTGTCTTTGTCTGCGTTGTAGGATGACACGGTCACCTTCTTTGATACCGCTCTTGACAATGACGTTTGTCTCGTTCTGCATACCAGTTTCAATAAGGGTTTCAACACCTTTTCCATCGCCACTACTATCCAACATGACATACTTGCCTCTTATAACATTGACCTGTGCTTGAACACCGTCTGCCTTCTTATCGCCATTAATTAAGAGCGATACGGTAGAAGCACCAGACATGAGACCGCGTTGCGAACTATCAAGCTCAATTGTGACGCTTCCGTTTGCAACATCTTTGACAGTGCCGTTGAATATCTTTTCACTCAACGATTGCATAGCGACAGGTTTGCCAACCTTAAAGGGGGATGTGTTACCTACCTGTGCGACAGCGGTGGCAGAAGTTTTTGATATGACTGCATCAAGTGGTAGCATTAGAACATTCTTTTCTTCATAAGTAATGATGTCCACATCAGCACTCATGCCGGGTTTGATTTTACCAGAGGAATCGAGCACTTCTATCATGACCTCAAAAGAGATAATGTTGTCTTGCTGTTGTCCACTCGGTGAGATTTCATAGACTCTGCCATCATATTTTGACGTTTGGAAAGCATCAATCTTTATCACAGCGGATTGGTTGATCTCAAGACGTTCCATATCAACTTCGTTGATGAACGTTTTTACCACCATTTTTGAGAGATCAGCGATAGTCATGATGGGTGGACTCTGTGAAAACGCGGAACGACCGGAGGTGACGATTTCACCTTCTTCAATCTCAAGTTGTGTCACGGTGCCAGACATCGGTGCCGTAATAGTTGTCCATTCAAGTCGTTCTTTCTGATTCTTCAAACTGCTTTCTCTTCGGAGAAGGTTTGCATCAGCACTCACCCTTGACTGTTCCGTCAGCAACTTCTCATTATCAATAGTCAGCAATAGTTCTTGCAACTGGGTTTTTGAGTTATCCAAACGAATTTGGCTCTCCTCTTCTGCTTTTTGTCGTGTCTTTTTGAGGTGTTCGAGATTTAATTGTTGATACTGTAGCTGCGCTTCGCGCGTTTTTATGCCAGTTTTCCGCGCTTCAATGGTCCGTTGTTGGGAAACGATGGTTTGTTTCTGCGATTCAACCCGTTTTTTTGCGTTTTCATGTTGTGTATTCGCATTTGCGTATCGAGTCTGTGCATCTTCTAACACCTGCTGTGAAACTAACTCCTGTGCATGAAGTTCTGTGTTGCGGTCTAACTCCGATTTCGCTGAATCTAATGATACCTTTGATGAATTTAAGGATGTCTCATATTCGGCGAGAGATAGTTTCGCTTGCTCAAGTGATATTTTCGCTTGTTCTAAAGAGATATTATCCTGTTCTAACAAGTTCTTTGTTGACTGGATATCGGTTTCAGCGGAACTGATGCGAGTTAAAGATTCCGCTTTTGTGGTTTCAAGGTTTGCCTTTGCAATTCTGACAGCAGCCTCTCTCTGTGTTTTATCGCTATTCAAACGTTCCTTTTTGAGTTCAATGTTTAATTTTGACTGCATGAGCTGCGCTTCAGCTGCCTTGACATCTGCTTTGGCTTGTTTCTCCTCCTCCTGATATAATTCTGGGTCAAGACGTACTAAAATGTCATCTTTTTCAACATAGTCACCATCATCAACAAGCAGTTCTATGACTTCACCTTCAACATTTGATTTGACTTCAACGTCAAGAAGGGGTTCTAAATTCCCAGTGGCTCTGATGGTCATTTGAAAGTTGCCGCGTTTGACGAGTTCAATTTTCGGCGCAAGTGCTGGATCGGTGCCATTATCTTTATCAAGACTCCTAACAACAATTACACCTGCACCTAAAAGAACGATGATAGTTGCTACAGTAATAATTAGTTTCTTCAAAACCTAATTCCTCCTCAAATTTATGTGTAATAAAGTGCCATATCTTTCATTGCGTTTGTTCGGAATTTATGGGTTCTACACAAGGTTGTTTAGCAATCTAATCGGTTCGGAGAGCTTCAACGGGTGTAAGCTTCGCCGCCTTATAGGCTGGATATAATCCAAAGAAAACACCAATAGCAACTGATACGAGTAATGCTATGAACATAGTTAAAAACGAAATGACGGAGGGCCAGTTACTACCTTCCCATACGAATTTTGAGATTAACAATGCTGTCCCCCTACCCATAAAAACCCCTAAGATAGATCCGAGAATGCCACCAGCGAATGTTAGGACGGAAGCCTCAATCAGGAATTGTGTGATGATGTCATTGAATGTGGCACCGAGTGCTTTCCGCAGTCCAATTTCTTGTGTACGGTCGGTTACGGATACGAGCATAATATTCATAACACCAATTCCAGCTACCATCAATGCAATACCAGCGATCCCTCCCATCAATAATTTCATGACTAAACCGACTTTATCAGCAGTTTTCAATTCCTCTTCGGCTGTCCAATAGTTATATTCTTCTCCAGTGTTGTTGTGCTGTCTTCCTAACACCTGTTTTGAATCCGAAATTGCAAGTGGAATATCCTTTATGTCTACGGCTTCAACGCGTATACGTTCCACATCTTGTCGTCCTTTAAACCGTTCCTGGAGGGTTGTAATTGGAATGATGAATCTGTCGTCCCATCCCGTGGTGTCCATTGCATCGCCTTTTTCTTCCATCACACCGATGACTTTAAGCCTCACTTCGTAGAGGCCGCTCCTGCCTCTCCAATAAGATGGTCTTGAGGCTTTAATCTCTTTTCCAACTGGGTCTTCGTGTAGAAACACCTCTTCTGCAATTTTAGAACCGATGACTGCGACACTACTTGAGTCATCAACTTCTTCTGGAGTAAAGAATCTACCATTTGATGTGTACCAGTTATGGGAACGATCATAACCCGCAGTAGAAGCGACAATCCGTGATTCCTTTTTGCGTCCTTTGTAACTAACGCTCCATCCCGGCATATCATCTTCAGCAACAACATCAACGATACCGCGGGCATTTTTCAATATTTCAAAAGCATCTTCAGTTTCCAAGTGTTCTGCTCGGTTTCTTCTCCATCGACTCCTGCCTCTAACTGCTTCGCCTGCAGCGCGGCTTAAAGTACCGGACTGCTTATCCCAATCATCTTTGTATATTTCAATAATCTTTGTGCCGCCAGTGCGTTCAATCTCTCGCAACACCATAGCTCTGGAACCGTCTCCAACAGAAACCATACTTACAACAGAACCGACCCCGACGATAATACCTAAAATCGTAAGACTTGAACGAAGCGGATTTCTTGTTAAACTCGTGATTCCTAAGATGATACATTCAAAAAGGTTCATATAGTTCTCCTTTTACTCAGTACGTAACGCCTCTATGGGTGAAAGTGCAGACGCTTTTAGTGCCGGATATAACCCAAAAGACACACCTATCAAAGCAGAAAATGAGACAGAGATAATAACCCACTGCATTGAGATAACGGATGGCCAATCCGGTACAATTTTGACGATATTGACTGCAAGGAGGGACATACCTTCACCCGCAAGATAACCCAATCCGACTCCTAATGCACCACCTATTATGCACATGGCAATAGATTCAATGAGGAACTGCAGCATAATATCTATACGTTTAGCACCTATGGCTTTTCGCAAACCGATTTCCCGAGTACGCTCGCTAACAGCAACTAACATCATATTCATAATGCCGATGCCACCCACAAGGAGTGAAAATCCAGCAATGCTACCTAATGCGATCTTTATGACTCTACTAATTTTCTCCAACTGTGCCATACCTTCACGCATATCCCTGAGATCAAAGAAGTCATCCTGATTGTTGTGCATCTTCCGCATTACCGCTTTTACCTCTTCAATCGCTTTTGGAACATCATCAACAGTATGTGCTTGAACTGATAACATAACAACATTATCGTTACCGGTAAATCTTTCTTGTGCAGTAGTGAGTGGAAGAAATACCATGTCGTCAAGGTTCCACCCGAACCGAAGACTTCTGCCGCGTGCTTCCATTGTACCAACAACGGTAAATCTCTCTGCGATTCGTGCTTGATCTCTTCTTCCGTACCGGTCATACCGACCATCACCTCTACCGATCTTAATCTCTTTATCGATCGGGTCTGCTGGTCCGAATAGATTAAAAGCGACCTCAGTACCTAAAACGCAAACCTTCGCTTTGTTTTCCATATCTTCTTCTGAGATAAAACGGCCATCTTTAACTTTCCAATCCATTGCTTCGGAAAATGATGCGTTGACACCGTTATATCCGCTACGTGCTTCGGACCCATCGTTCGTTTGGATGAGTACACCTCGCCATTCAGGGATTCGAGGGACAACGACCTTTACAGAGGGACATTCAGCTTCAATAGCCAGAACGTCATCATATTTAAAGTGTTCATTACTGCGGTTTGGCATCCACCGGGAACCAACACGTTTGTATCTGCTGCGATACATGGTGAATTGATTGACACCACCAAGTTTTTGTGCGTCTTGTAACACAATCTCCTTGGCTCCGTCACCGATTGAAATCATCGCAAGCACAGAGGCGACACCGATGATAATTCCAAGCATCGTCAACAATGATCGTAGTTTGTTGCTACGAATTGCCGAAATCCCAACGAATAACCCTTCAAATATGCGCATTTCTCGCCTCCAACAACACAAAAGATAATAGTTCTATGCTTGGTTATTTAGACTGGAAAAAGTTGAGAATGTTCGTAAAATCAACAAATATCACGTAGTGTTGTTGGATATTGCAATTATTATAACCTAAGTTGCCACCTTGTAGCATAATCTGTTAGATTGTGCATATTAGTCCGCAAACTGACAGTTTGCTCTACAAATATTGGCTAATTATCAGCATATTTTCATTAAAGACGGTGTTTCCGTGTCAAAAACTTATAGGTAGCAACTTGGATTATTATAGAGACGTAATAATCGTTAGATAGGTTTATGTGAAAATCACTGTTGACTGAATTGCAGATAACTGGGGATTGGGTGGATTCTGTTTCTGAATCTCAGATTACTCGGATTACCCGGAGAATGTAAGAGTTTGTGTATTTAGGTGCTATTGGTCGGAATCTGTTCGGAGTAATGAAAACTTTTTCGCATAAAACGTAAAATACAAGGAAATATTCTCTTTTTTGCAAAAAAACATAAAAATTATCTTGAAATTGTAATAATTAACTTGACATCAACAATTTATTTATGTTATAATGTGTTTCACATCATATTTATTTTTCTAAAGGTCAAAAAATATGTATACAAATCCTGATGGACAATTCACAACGATTATCCGATACGGACTCTTTTCAATATATAAAATATCAGGACTAAAAATAACATTTCAATAACAATAAGTGTCAATGTCCATGACTTATACAAATTTACCAAGCGCATTTTTATTACATCTATTTTAACCTTTATCAACATGCAATCATCCATTAGGAAAATATTGGACAATTGTCTGAAACAGGAAACCGATTTAACACGACAAAAACTGAAAATAGAAACTGTACTATTTTAAATTTTTTCGATTTAAGGAATTATCCTTACAAACCCTTATGTACACTATGATTAGAGCAATTTGAAAAATCGTACTATAGTACGAAAAACTGTACCATATAGTACGATTTTTAGGAGGAAGATTTCAATAAAATTTGAAGATAAACACAGAAAATTCACCTTCAAATGTTATACCATTTCTAATATACAGGACTTACACAGTTTTTCTTAAAGTCCCACTGATAAGGGGGATTTAGGGGGTTAAATCACTGAAATATCATTAGAAATAACAACTTTTAACCCCCTTCTCCCCCTTATCAAGGGGAAATGCGTAAGTCCTGATATATAAATGCCTCTTTGTGGTAGCATAACCTGTTAGGTTGTGTCTTTGTAGCATAACCTGTTAGGTTGTGTCTTTGTAGCATAACCTATTAGGTTGTGCTGTATTAGATTTCATCTCAAAAAAACCTGAAATGCGACATCATTTTTTAGAAATGGCATTACGCGAAATTCATCAACACCAATGCCACCATAGTCTTTTAATTCATCAACTACGGCGGAGAGGCACGAAGCCCCGCACTACAATAAGAGACAGTCTTATCTGTGCAAAAACTTTATATACCCTTATCTATGAAACTTATTTGACAAAATATAACTAAAATTGGTATAATACAATATCGTGATAATTCAATTAACTTAATATGAGGTGGTAGATGAATACAGTTAGTCAACAATTTGGTGGAGATTGGACAGAACAAAAGTTAGAATGTGTGAGTAAGTATCTAAATGCTTACACAACTATTATGATTCACTGAAATTGAACAATATTTCTTAAAGCGGCTACGTGCGATATTTGCAGAGGTTGCTCCAAATCCACTTGCTTTACGGAATTCAAAGAATGTTCCGTTATATCTATTGTGTTTTGCAGCTGCTAACCCACGAGGTGCGTCTACTGCAGTTAAAATTGCGGAAGATATTCTCCTGAAACAGTTACACCAAGGTTTTTGACATCAAAATTACTAATGTTTCCATAAGGAGTAACTCATGGCAACCATATCATCAAGTATAGAATGGACAGAATCCACATGGAATCCCGTACGCGGGTGTACGCGTGTATCCGAAGGCTGCCGTTTCTGTTATGCTGAAAGGATGGCAGCTCGATTTTCTGGTAAAGGCATGGCTTATGAAGGATTAGCAAAAAACACAGAATCCGGTCCACAGTGGACTCGTGAGGTGCGTCCTGTTTATTCTCTACTAAATGAACCATTAAAATGGAAAAAACCCAGACGTATATTTGTGAATTCCATGAGCGATCTGTTTCACGAAAAGATTGAATTGGACTATATTCAGCAAGTCTTTGCTGTAATGGAAAAAGCACATTGGCACAAATTCCAAGTCTTGACTAAACGATCTTCACTGTTGTTAGAATACAGTTCTGAACTGCCGTGGCCTGAGAACGTTTGGATGGGTGTCAGTGTTGAAGATAACCGCGTCCTGGATAGAATAGATGATCTACGTCAGACAAAAGCACATATAAAATTTCTCTCTCTTGAACCACTAATCGGTCCGCTTGCTAATTTGGACTTGAACGGAATAGATTGGGTGATCGTGGGTGGAGAGTCAGGTCCTGGTGCGCGTGAAATGAAGGAAGAATGGGCTATTGATATTCGGAATCAGTGTGCAGCAGAGAATGTACACTTTTTCTTTAAACAGTGGGGAGGTGTCCACAAATCAAAAAAGGGCAGAGAATTGGATGGACAGATTTATGATGAAATGCCAATCTAAGAAATTTACTCTGTCCGCAATGCTTCAATAGGTGAAAGTGAGGAGGCTTTGATGGCGGGATACAAGCCAAATGATATGCCGATTAATGCAGAGAACGATATCGAAATCAAGACCCACTCGGTTGAGATGACCGACGGCCATTCAGGGACGACTTTTGCTATTTTCACAGCGAGAATTGCCATACCTTCACCGGCAAAATAACCTAAAACTACGCCTATCAATCCACCTACACTGCACATTGCAACAGCCTCAATCAGGAACTGGGTTAGGATGTGATGCCTTTTTGCACCGAGTGCTTTCCGTAGTCCTATCTCGCGCGTTCTTTCACTTACAGCGACAAGCATCATATTCATGATGCCAATACCGCCAACAAGCAACGAGAAACCCGCAATACTACCCAGTGCGATCTTTATAACTTTACTGATTTTCTCTAATTGTGCCATACCTTCACGCATATCAAAAACACCGATGAAATCGTCTTGGTTTCTGTGCCGTTTCCGTATAACGGCCTTAGCCTCTTCAATCGCTTTTGGAACAAGATCAACAGTTTTGGCATAAATGACTATATCCTGTATCCTATCATCTCCAGTGAACCTTTCTTGTGTTGTTGTGATTGGCATAAAGACGAGATTATCGTAACTCCAACCGAATCGCAAACTTCTTCCTCTCGGCATCATTTTGCCGACAACGGTAAACCGTTCTGTGTACCGCTTTTTGTCTCTACGACCATATCGGTCATAACGACCATCACCTCTTGCGATTTTTATTTCTTTTCCAAGTGGGGATTCATCGCCGAACAAGTTTCTTGCGACCTCATCACCGAGAACACAGATTGTTGCTGCGTTTTCCACGTCCTCGTCAGTAATAAATCGTCCCTCCTGAACTTTCCAATCCATTGCAGTATGATATGTTGCATCTACGCCGTTATATCCAGCACGTGCTTCTCTACCACGAGATGCCTGAATTAATGCCCCTCTCCATTCGGGTATTCTTGGAGATACGTCAATAACCGAAGGACATTCCGCTGCAATTGCCAAAACATCATCGTATTTCATATACTCATTACTTCGCGTTCTAACCCATCGAGTTCCTACGCGTTTATACCATGTGCGGTAGAACGTGAACTGGTTAGCACCACCGAGTTTTTGAGCATCGCGTAAAACGATTTCTTTTGCTCCATCTCCGATAGCAATCATCGCAAGTACTGAAGCAACACCGATGATGATTCCAAGCATCGTCAGCAATGAACGCATCTTGTTTGATCGGATAGCGTTTACCCCGATAGATAGTCCCTGAAAGAATCGCATATTATTGTTCCAATGGTATTTTACCCATTCTTATACCAAATCATCTGATAGAGTTAGCATTGCAAGGCACGGAGACCTTGCACTACATATATCAATAGTATTACAAAATACATAAGTTAAACGTTATTGAAAAGAATTGGTTTATTATTTATTGTGGGGTGAAAATAAGAAAGGCGGATGTGCAATCCGCCTTGTGAGGTGAAATAGATTTAGTTTTATTTCGGGTAGGCTGTATCAAGAGAAAGAATGGCATAACTGGTTGCGAGGACTGGGAGTGCCTCCATCCATCGACTGTTTTCATTCATCCAAGAGCCATTAGGTTTCTGGACTGATATAAGTTTTTCAGCAAGTTCCTGGTACCAGTCGTGTGAGACTCCTTTTGCGTCAGTAATGGTAGCTTTTCCGTATAGACGTAATGCTTTTGCCATTGTGTGGTAGTTGTAGTAGAGACCTTGTGCACCCATACCGTAGTTCTCTTCAACGGTAAAGTGTTCTTGTATCCATTTGACAGCGGCTTGGACGCGATCGTCATTCTTATCAACCTTTGCGTAGATGAAACTCAACAAACCGGCATAAGTCATACTGGCATAGGATCGTGGGCTGCCTGCTTCGTCTGTTCCTGCTTTGCTTTCGCCATCAGGAGAATAGATGAAACCACCATCGTTGCCTGACCACGGTTGGTCGTTGCTTTCACTACGGTTCTGTGTGCGTTCAAGGAATTTGATCGCTTTGTTCCAGACTTCATCGTCATCGGAACCGCTCTCTTTTAGTGCCTGGATAGCGAGGTTTAGATTGGAAAGGTCATGCACAGATTCGCGACTACCGTAGCCGATGCCACCATAATAGACGCTCTCTTCATCTTGGACTTGGAGACTTTTCAAGAATCCTTGTGCTTTTTTGATGACTTTTTCATATTTCTTCGGATTTGCGGTTGATGAAAGTGCCATCACGGAGATAGCGGTATTGTAGTTTGGTAAAGCAGGTTGTTTTGATGCGTCATATATTGCACCGTTTTCCTGCTGCATTGCGATTAAGCGGTCAATTGCTTTTTGGATAAAAGGATGCTTTTCATCTGAATATTTTTTCTGTGGATGACGCAAAAAGGCAGTGATAGCAAGTGCAGTGATACCAGGATGTCCTTCACCTGGTGCCATCTCAAACAGACCGTCTTTACCTTGTTGAGTCTTCAACCATTCTAATCCTTTGTCAATACTTGCAATGACGCGTTTGTTTAATTGATCGTAATTCGTTACTTTTGCATTGCCATGTGAGTCTGCACTGACAGGCAAGATGATACTGACCATTGCCAATATCAGTATTATTCCGACTATGTTCTTCATTTTTTATGTCTCTCCTCTTGATGTTATGAAAAGGGTTGAGCAAATTTTATGCCAATTTGTGTTGATGTTGAAAACGCAGTATTACTGGGTTCTATCTATCTGATGATCGGATAATCTGTCACAATTTGGACAGTGCTGTTCATAATTTGGACAATTGAGTTAGCCCCCAATAAGAGAACCTCTTCTAACAAATGTTTATCGGTATGATGAGATATCCCACAGAAGGACTGTGCCATCTAAACTTCCGCTTGCGATGGTATTGCCATCAGAACTAAACTTAACAGAGTTAATCTGCCCTGTATGTCCTTTGAATTTTGCTTTCTGTGTGCCAGTTGCGATGTCCCAGAGATATACATCAAAATCGTCAACACCTGTAACTGCGGCAATATGTCTGCCATCCGGACTGAAGGCAACGTCCAAAATGGTACCCCGCTCTTCAGGTTTTGGTACTGTTAATATTGCAGCTTGTTGTCTTGTCCCGACATCCCAAAGATGTACTTCCTTATCAACGCCTATAGCGATGGTGCCTCCGTCTGGACTGAATACAACACCGTTCATCCAATATTTTTTCTCGGTGTACTTGGTTATTTCGGTTGCAGCGTCGACATCCCAAAGATACATACCATCATTTCCGACACTGGCAAGCATTTTTCCATCTGGACTGAAGGCTACTCTGTCAATACTGTCTTGATGTCCTATGAGTGTTGCTTTTTGCTGTCCTGTGGTTGTGTTCCACAGAAGCACTGTACCGTTTCTACAACCACTTGCGAGCATATTTCCATCAGAACTGAATGCTGCACTTTCTATACAATTTGAACCTTTACCTTGCGTCCTCATTTCGTGCCCCTTATAACGTGCCTTTTGTTCCCCAGTCATTGCATCAAACAGGAATACATTCGAATGAAAACCTCCGATTGCAAATGTCCTTCCATCCGGACTGAATTCAATACTTAAGGGTCTCGGATAAGTCTTTGTGTAGACGTTCTTGTAACTATTATTCGTTTCATCCCAGGTATATACTGACCAATGATCTCCACCATATGCGAATGTTTTTCCAACTGGACTAAATGCAACACTCCATACATCTCCTATATGTCCAGTAAGTTGAGAAATATCTTGCCCACCGCTACTATCCCAAAGTCGAACAGTGGAATCAATACTCCCCGATGCTATTGTGTTGCCATCTGGACTAAATGCGACACTTAGGACTTGTGATGTATGTCCTATAAAGGTAGCAATATTTTTTCCAGTCGCAACATCGTACAGAAGCAGGCCTTTCCAATATCCCAGTGCTATTTTTTTACCGTCTGGACTGAAAGCGAAACTTCTGAGAAATGGTGCTTCTTCGCCCCCGGCAAAATTCAGTTTTTGTTCATTTGTGCTAACGTCCCACAGTATTACTTCACCGCGTCCATTACCACTGGCAAGCGTCATCCCATCTGGGCTGAATGTAATACTTGTGACATCGTGGCCATAAGCTTTGATTTTTGATAGTTGGACCCCAGTTCTCACATCCCATAAAAAGATTAAACCGTCTCTGCCGCCGCTTGCCAAGACAACACCGTCTGGACTAATGGCAACACTTTTGATTTGGCCTGTATGTTCTCTGAGCACAAATTTGTGTTCTCCAGTATTTATATTCCATACAATTACTATGTTGTCCTCACCACCACTTACAAGGGTTTTGCCATCAGGAGTGAATGTAAGACTAAATATGGGTCCAGTATGTCCAGTGAGGGTTGTTTTCAACTCGGTTGTGTCAACATTCCAGATATAAATACCACCCTCTGCACCACATGCCAAGGTGTTACCGTCCGGACTAAATGCCATAGAGTACACTGAACTTGGATACATAAGGAATGTTTTGATAGTACTACCAGTTTCAATGTCCCATAGAATCGCGGTGCCATCATTACTCCCACTGGCAAGTGTGCGTCCATCAGGACTAATTGCAACACTATTAACTGGCTTCTTATGTGCCTTGAACGTCGCTCTTGATTTTGCACCAGCAATATCCCAGAAATTGACCTTATCCTCTGTGGCACTGACTAAAATGCTACCATTTGGATTGAAAGCAATACTTTTGACATAATTTGAAAATCCGAATTGTCGCTCTGCTATTCGCTTGCGAGTGTTTACGTCCCACAACTGCATCTCATCGTTACTCCAAGACGCAAGCGCAAGAATTTCACCATCTGGACTGAAGGCTAAACTGGAAACGCTCCATGTCTTGACTTCAAGCGAGTCAATAAATGTTGTCCCAAGATCCATGAGCCATACTATCCCACGATCATTTTCGTTCCATCCAGCAATTGCCAGCAAATTCTCTTTGGTAGGATGAAATGTGAGGTCTCCTATTTTTCCTGTATATTGGGTGAGAACATCTTTCTGTTTACCAGTCTCAACATCCCATAGATGAATTGGACCGTTGAAACCGCTACTGGCAAGTGTTTTACCATCTGAACTGAATACGACATGATTGAGAGCTTCTTTATGTCCGGTGAGTACATCTTTTTGCATGGCTTTATCGGTGTCCCATAGGATAATGTTTCCTTCACGGGTTACACCTGCTAATGTAGTGCCATCAGGACTATAGGCGATACTTACAACATAATCCTTTTTAGTGTCATAAGTTGTTTTTTGCGTGCTGTTAGCAACGTTCCACAACACCACTTTGCCATCAACTGCAGCAGTAAGGGTACTACTATCTGGACTGTAGGCAATGCTTCGGATACTTTTTTTATGCGCAGCGAGTAAAGCCTTTTCTTGGTATGTATGTGCATCATAAAGCCAAATACCGATACCTGTTGCTATAGCATAAGTATTACCGTCTGGTGAATAGGCAACTTTGTTGATACTACCTTTTCCGAATCGGGCTTTTGCACCTTCAGGTAGATGCCATTGTAAAGCATCTTGAGCATGAACGTTGGACAGACATATCAAAATAACGATGATTAAGACTATTATTTGTAAAAAGTTGATTTTCATTATTTTTCCAAAAGTTGATTAAAACCGGACGGTTTCTCCAGTTTCAGCGGATTGCATGGCTGCGTCGTAGACTTGCATGACTTTTCGCATCTCTTCCGGTTTAACGACTAACGCCGCACCATTGTTGAGGACATCGGCTATGTTTTGATAATAAGATTTCCATGTGCCACGAACACTTTCAATCACAAGTTCACGATTTTCTCCACCAGCGGCTGTCCAAACTTTCGCATAGTTTGCGGGGTCTTGTTCGGCAGCATCTATGTTTCCATCACGCATCGGTCCTTCTTGTGGATCCAATCCGTATTTGATTAACCCACCTTCATCCCCGACAACATACCAACGCGGTTTTTCCGCTTTAGATAGATTGCTTATCTCAATTTGATAGCGAACATCGTCCTCAAACTTTATGATGAGGTTTGCATAGTTGCCGATATCTGTGTCCCATTTTGTGCTGTAGTGAATATCGCAGAAGACAGATTGGACAGGGGCTTGTCCGAACTGCAATGCCTGATCTACAAAGTGTGCGGGCCAATCATAAAGGATGCCTCCGCTTTGACTTTTTACACCACGCCAACCGCCGGGTGCTCCATAACGCATAATTGCTACTTGGAAGAGATATGGTGTACCTAACAGACCATCGGCAATAACCTTTTTGACGGTGAGGTAATCCCAATCCCATCTGCGATTATGGAAAACGCTGAGCAGAACGTCATTACGTTCACTTGCTTCAATCATCGCATCTGCTTCAGCGGTGTTCATTGCCATAATTTTGTCTGTGACGAGGTGTTTACTCGCGTCCATCGCTTTTATTGCAAGTTCTGCATGTGTATCGTGTGGGGTTGCTAACACAACGAGGTCAACGTTGTCGTCAGCGATGACTTCATCAATCGTTTGGTATATCTGTACGTCTGGGTATGCTTCGCGTGCGGCTGCACGTCGTTCATCATTACGAGTTGCAATTGCATATAGGTTTAGCCCATCTGCTAAACCGACAAGATAGGAATGAAATGCGCGTCCGGCATATCCGTAACCAATTACTGCGGTATTTATCATAAGTTCTTTCCTGTTGGCAATAGATTTCGCCAACAACTTCCTTTCATTTTTTGTCGTTCAAATTCCAATCATAGTGTAAATAGTGAAACTTAACATCTTTTGCTGCAACAAATTCTGCATCTTCTGGTGATAAATAATCTGAGAGAAAATCTGCAACTCCCTCGTATCCTTCGGTAAAATCTTTTTTATACCACTTGAAGATTTTTGAGAGATAGACTCTGCGTTTGTCTCGGTCTAACCACACCTTCTCTGGGTTGGTGACAAATTTGAGTGTGACTGCATCTAATCGTTCTTCTATTGTTTCAGGTAGGAAAACCGTGTTTTCTATAAGTGGACATCCTATTGAAGCACATATCAGGGCAAAATGGACACGCGGGTCAACAAACTCTTTGCGGATGATGTCGTGTTCTATGTTATCAAGTGAGTATGTTTCACCTGCTACCTGAAACTTTAGACGAGAGAAGAAGCCGTTAAACAGCTTGACCTTTTTCACACTCTTTATAGGGTAGTGGTCAATTACGCCCTTGATGACAAGTGCGTTGTAGGCATTTATCCAAAAAGCCAATTGTGCGTTGTAGGACATTTCCGCGGGTTCTGCGGTTGCTAATTGGTCTAAATATTTCTCAAATGTCTCTGGGCTTGCTTTCAGTTTTGCGTAGTCAACGCGTCCATCTTCAACGTGTTCTTGCAGAACTTGATTGAATAGATCATGGGAAAAAGCGGTGTCGGGTGGTTGTGTATTTTCCCGCGAATCTGCTTCAACGCGGTAGTGGTATTGAAAGAGGACGCTGAGTATGGATAGGAGTATTAGGCAGATGATGAGTATGCAGTTTTTCATTGTGATTTCCTCGTTTTGTATTTATTTTAGCATAATTTTAGGATTTATGTTAGGGAAAATGGTGTTTTCAGGGTTATTTAGTTTTAGGGTTTTTGTTCAATATTATTCACAAAGGTTTATTTTGTTATGGGTTTGTATTCCTATTTGTCTGAACCAGGATTTACAGATTACCAGGATTACCATATCCAGGCTTTTCGATGCATGTTTGGTGTCGTCTTTTGAAATAGGAATTGATGAGAAAAATCCTGAAAATCTATAAATCCTGAAAATCCTGGTTCAGACAAGTGTCAGAAACTTTATACACCCTCTTTATTTTTTCTTGACATCAATTTGATAGAATCGTATAATCTCATTACAACATATAATCACATAAGAGAATTCCGTATATGCAACAAGATCAAAACTACATCTCAGAATCCCTTGAAAAACTGCAAGGGTTACTACAAAAACTTTTCCGTGCTGATGCTGCCGACCTTGACTTTGGCATATACCGCATCATCAACTTTCGTCGCGTACAACTCCAAACTTTCATTGACGAAGAACTTCCCCGCGAAATAAACAAAGTGCTTGATGCTAACGCCGAAATTGAATCTGATCGCGAAGAAATTGAGAATCTTGCAAAAGACATCCGCCAAACTCTCGGTAATAATGTGTTAGATGCAGATGGAAATCTGATTAACGAAACATATAGAGAAACGCCACTTGTTCAGAAATACCTTAAAGCAAGGGAACAAATCGGATCGCCACAAACACGTAACCAACGTGCCGATGCTGTTTTCAATCACCTATACACATTCTTCTCACGCTACTACGATAACGGTGATTTTATCCCACGCAGACGTTACTCACAAACTGAACGTTACGCTGTTCCCTATAACGGTGAAGAGGTATATCTCCATTGGGCAAACAAGGATCAATACTATGTCAAGAGCGGTGAACACTTTACCGATTATAGATTCAAGGCAAAAGACACTACCGTTATTTTTGAGCTTCGGGATGTAGATATTGAGAAAGATAACGTCAAAGGTGATAAACGTTTCTTTATTCCTCTATCAGCAGAAACAAATTACAATTCGGAAACCGATGAGTTATGTCTCCCGTTTGAATATCGTCCTCTTACTGAAGAAGAGAAGAAACTTTATGGAAAACAAAAGCAACAAGACAAGATTATTGATACTGCTGAACCAAAAATCATAGAACAATTGGGTGATTACTACGACATCCAGAGTGAACTCGGACACGAAAAAGACGGTGTAACTCCTCTTAAGAAACACCTTCAAACCTATACACGCCGCAACACCGCAGACTTTTTCATTCATAAAGACCTGAAAAAGTTTCTCAATCGTGAACTTGATGTATACATTAAAAACGAAGTCATTCCATTGTCAGAGTTAATTTTAACAAAACATTTTTTAACAAGAGAGAGAGTACTCTACATCCAATTCCCACATCAACTTTAGTTGGATTGAAACAGCAACACTTGTCCATAACATCGCCTCCCAAATTATTGATTTTCTCTCTCACATAGAGGAATTTCAGAAACTTCTCTGGCTTAAGAAAAAGTTTGTCCTTGCCACAGATTACTGCATGACGCTTGATCGCGTACCAGATGAATTTTATCCTGAAATTGTAGAGAATTCCAAACAACTTGAGGAATGGAAGGAATTATTTGCTATTGACGAAATAGATAATAGTCTCGTCGGGACTGATTACACTGAACCGCTCTCTGTTGATTTCCTCAAAGAAAACCCAAATCTTGTGCTGGATACCTGCCACTTTGATTTAAACTTCAAGGATCGCCTCTTATCCTGCTTTGACGATCTGGACAATGAAACTGATGGTTTGCTAATTCATGGGGAGAACTTTCAAGCACTGAACCTATTAAAGTATAAATACAGAAAATCACTAAAAAGTATCTACATTGACCCTCCTTATAATACCGATGCTTCCGCGATTCTATATAAAAACAGCTATAAAGATTCATCATGGTTATCGCTGATGAAAGGCCGTCTTGAATTGTCAAGAGAATTTATGTTTGATGATGGAGTTATTTGTGTGGCAATTGATGATGTAGAGGTATCATCACTTCGGTTAATTTTAAGCAATCTTTTTGAGAGAGAATTAGGCATTGCAACTGTTCGTTCAAATCCACAAGGACGTTCGAGTAAAGGAAATTTTTCACCGGTCCATGAATACGCACTATTTTATGGAAAATCAGATTCATCCCCAGGAAGTTTACCGAAAACAAAGAAACAAATGCAGAGTTTCCCGTATCAAGATACAAAGGGAAGATACTTGTGGGATAATCTAATTCGGCGACCACCAAAAGATGAACGTGAAGATAGACCACGGCTTTATTATCCGATTTACGCGCGGGATGATAATACTATACGCATTCCCAAGATGACTTGGAATGAAGAAAATCGGGAATATGATATTTTAGAACCACCAGACAAGGATGAAGTAATTGTTTTACCTATCAAAGAAGGTGTTGAAAAACATTGGCGTCGGGGATGGGAAAAAGTATCAAGCGAATTAGAGGATTATAGAGTTCGTAGAGAAGATAACGTTCGTATTGATTTTAAGCTGCGTATGAAGGAGAAAACACCTCCAAAAACTTGGTGGGATCAAGGTAGTTATGCTGCAGCACGTTACGGAACCACTTTATTAGAAGAAATGCTGGAGAAAAAGATATTTGATTTTCCAAAATCTGTGTATTTAGTTGCTGATTGTCTTCGTGCTTGCTGCTTAGATTTCAATGAAACAGTATTGGATTACTTTGGAGGTTCTGGTACCACTGCCCATGCAACTATCAATCTAAACCGTCATGATTGTGGTCGGCGCAAATATATCCTCGTTGAAATGGGACATTATTTTGAAACTGCTCTAATACCACGTATCAAGAAAGCCGTTTATGCAGAAAAATGGAAAGATGCCAAACCTATATCCCGTGAGAGTCGCCTCTCTCACATGTTCAAATATCAACGTATTGAATCTTATGAAGACGCACTCAACAACATTGAATTCAATGAAACTGAACATAAGAATCTACTATCTGACGAACACCAATTGCGTTATATGTTGGATAGTGAGACAAAGGAAAGTTCAACGTTTCTAAATGTCTCTAAACTACAAACACCGTTCAGTTATCAACTCAAGATTGTCAAAGATATGCAAAAACAGAAACAGGATATAGATTTACCTGAAACTTTTAATTATCTACTCGGTTTATCAGTCCAGACTCGTCAGTCCCTGAAGGATGGGGACAGACATTATCTTGTCTACAAAGGCACAGTCGACCAAAAAACCTTCGTCATCATCTGGCGTGAAACTGCAGGGTGGAAACAAGAAGATTATGAACGAGATTATCAATTCATTCAGGAACACAATCTGACAGAAGGTGCAAACGAGGTGTATGTTAACACAGATAGCAATGTACCAGAGGCAAAATCTTTAGATCCGCTTTTCAAAAGATTGATGTTTCAGCAAGAATAGTACTGATTAATGTTTTTCTTGACAAACAAAATACCGTAGGTTATTATTAATTTAAGATCAACGCTTTTGCAAGAAACGGAATCGGATTGTGGCGATATTTTATAGAGGAGCAGGAATTGGTACTTATTGGCATATTCATGATGCGAGACAGATAGGGTTCATTGCACGGGCACCGAAAATGCATCCAACCCCGGATCGGTTAATGCTCCATATTGCCAGAGGAACAGTGAACAGTCCCTTTATCTCACTGACACGATCTTACGGAATCGCGTTAAATTATGCTAACTTTTTTGGTACAGAAATTCCTACACCACAGCGTCCAGCGTATGTCTATGAAATAGAGATAAATGAACCGGTCCCTTCAGGGCTTAAAATTATTGATCCAATCAAGGAGGTTGCACCTGTTTTACCACAACCTCTCGGTACAAATCCGCCATACCAGCATGATGGCGGCCCCGCTTTCCTGTTAGGCGTTGTTGACCCAATAAATATGAGAGAGTACCTAACACAACACGCACCGCAGCCGCCCGACAGTGAAGGCACACTGAGAACGCCTAATCTCACAATTGATTTAGAAACGCTTGTGAGAACACTACGGGACGCGGAGATCCTTGCAGAAGGCATAATACCTGCTGGTTGTGTTAAACATAAGTTTGAGGTGTATTGATTGAAACTTCACACGGAAATAGGAGAAGTCGTCATGTCTAAAAATCAGACACAGTCCATCAAAATGGCACCATACAAAATCCAGACTGTTTCCCTTCATGAACTTGTTTCAGATAGTGAATTAATAGAATTTTTGAGAGTAGAAGTTCCATACAGCGAAGCTTATGGGAGAATTCCGTTCGCGCGAGTTCTGTACGCATTTAATGGTATTGAACAAGAACAAGCAGTTCCAATGGATCTTGATAAGGGTGCGTTCAGTGATAGTAGTTTTGAAAACGCATTTAAGGATGAACAACTCGAAAAAATGTTTCGTGAAATTGCCCCTGATGTTTTTCGTAATGCTGCGCCACAAATCGTTGAAACAGTGAGCAAAGCTGCTGCTTCTCGACAGTAAAGTACACAACAGATATGCCCAGAAACAATACAGCACGCAAACTCGATAACCACCTCACACTCCACGGATGGTTGAACGGTCATTTTGGGTACAAGACCACGCGCGACCTCCTTAACGACGCAAAAAACGAAGAGGAAGGATTTAACCCAGATGGACACTCTCCAATCTGTGAATTTCTTATCTCTCGCGCAGATCCAGATTCACCGATTACCGAAGCACTTCCAACCTACGATGCCAACATCAGACGGCACTTAGCTGCGATAAACAATAAACGAACACAGCCAATTGTCCTTCGCTATTTTCAATACCTGGCACTGCTTTACACGGAAATCTTCTTGGATTGGAAATTCAACAAACCTGCAGAGTTCTTGCGTCAACTCAATGATTTTGTCCAAACTCGTAACGATGCAAGAGCACCCAGTGACACGATGGATACCCCTTTTTCAGAAGCAGACGTTGAAAAACTCGCTTTCTGGATGGCAACGGGTGCAGGTAAAACCCTCATCATGCACATCAACTATCATCAGTTCCTGCATTACTGTAAAGAAAAATTAGACCACATTGTCCTAATCACACCAAACGAAGGATTAAGTGAACAGCACCTGCGCGAATTAGCAAATTCAGACATCCGATGTGAACGTTTTAACGTTGAAGGTAATCGTCTCGCGCATGCGCGCGACACCATGCAAGTCATCGAAATTACAAAGTTAGTAGAAGAAAAAACAGGTAGCGGGGTAAGCGTTCCAGTTGAGGCATTTGAGGGAAATAATCTCATTTTTGTAGATGAAGGACATAAAGGCAGTGGTGGTAAAGTTTGGCGTGAATACCGAGAAGCACTTGCCGAAACGGGTTTCACTTTTGAATACAGCGCAACCTTTGGACAGGCACTCGCCGCTGCAAGCAATGCCGACCTCATTGATGAGTACGGGAAAGCCATCGTATTTGACTACTCCTATCGATATTTCTACGGTGATGGATACGGTAAGAACTTCCGCATTCTCAACGTTAGACATGACGACGCAACCCAAACGGAGATGCTACTTTTAGGCAATCTCCTGAGTTTCTATGAACAGAGACGTCATTTCAAGCAAAACACTGAAGCAGTGCGTGACTACGGTTTAGACTCGCCACTATGGGCATTTGTCGGTAGCAGAGTGAATGCCGTTTATACCGAAAACAAACAATCACGTTCTGATGTTCTTAATGTTATCCGCTTTCTGCACAAGTTCCTGAAAAATGAAAAGCGATGGGCAATTGATACTATTGAGAAAATCTGTAACAACGATTCCGGATTAAAAGATGACAACGGTAGCGATGTCTTTTACAATAGATTCAGTTATCTAAAAGAATCCGAAAACACACCAACACAAATTTACCAGGCTATTCTCAACGAGGTATTTCATACAGACTCAAGTGGGGAATTGCACCTGTGTGACATCCGAAACACCCCAGGTGAAATCGCTTTGAGAACTACACACGGTAGTAAAGAATTCGGACTTATTTACATTGGCGACACCTCTACTTTCAAAAAACTTGTCGAAAATGATGATGCGAGGATTAAAACGGATTCTGAAGATGTTCTCACCGAGAGTCTGTTTAACGATATTAATACCTTTGACAGTCCAATTAATATCCTCATTGGTGCGAAAAAGTTTATTGAGGGGTGGGACAGTTGGCGTGTTACTGCTATGGGGCTGTTAAACATTGGCAAACAGGAAGGATCTCAGATTATTCAACTGTTTGGTAGAGGAGTCCGCCTACGAGGTAAGGATATGTGCCTCAAACGAAGTAGCGCAATTGAGGGTGATCATCCGCCCAATCTTCCTCTTTTGGAAACACTTAACATATTCGCTGTCCGCGCCAATTTCATGGTACAATTCCGAGATTATCTTATGCGTGAAGGTGTCCCGCCCGAGGAACCGGTCCAATTGGAATTACCCATCAGAACCAACATGAATTACCTTGCAAATCAACTTTTTGTTCCTAAAGTGCTGGAATATAATGAAGCTGCTAAAGGAAAGTGTGTCCTGCTTGACGCAGATCCAGCTGCTATTATTACCCATACGACTCAAAGCGTTGAGATTATTGGCAGTAGTTCACAAAGTGGCATCCAAGGCGATCGCGCAGATGCGGCACTCCAAACTCATATTGAAGATAAATACTTGAAACTGGTGGACTGGGAGAGCATTTATCTGCAACTCCTTGAATATAAGCAGGAAAAACAATTTCATAATCTGATCTTTAACACCGAGATTCTCAAGCAGATACTTAATCCAAACGAAGGTTTATATGAACTTTATATCATGGATGAGTCTGAAGTTATGCCGAAATCATTTGCTGAATTGAAACGATTAGAGGAATTAGTCCTGACGCTCCTCCGCAAATATATCTCCAAATTCTACCGCATCATTCAGAAACGTTGGAATGATGAAGCAGTGCGTCCAGGGAAATTAGATAAAGACAACCGTAACTTCACAAATTGGAAGGTATCTATTCCTCGAGAAGATGCAAGTGAGCTTGAACCGCAAATCAAACATCTCATAGAAAATGGTGAAATATACGGACCTGATCTAACTGATCTTCCCAATATTTATAATGATCGCCATCTTTACCAACCACTTCTTACCGTAGGTGGAGCAGACGCATTGTTACGTACAACCCCACCAGCCTTAGAGGAAAGTGAAAAACATTTTGTTGAAGATCTTCGTCGTTACGTACGTGATCAAGGTGAGCAACTCCTTGCTAAGAAACAGGTTTTCCTCTTACGTAACCATAGCCGCGGCAAAGGAATCGGTTTTTTCGTAAATGAAGGTTTTTACCCCGACTTTATCCTCTGGATACTCGAAGGGAAAAAACAACGTATCGTTTTTGTTGAACCCCACGGCATGGTACATGAAGTCATCAACGAACACAACGACAAAATAACTCTTTTCAAAAGATTACGCAACCTTTCTCATGAACGCTTTCGCGGTGAACTTGTGCAAATGGATGCCTATATGATTTCAAGAACCAGTATGTCTAACCTAATCCGTAAATATCCTGACGAGGATAGACAATCATTTGCAGATGAATGGCACATCCTTTTCCGCATTGAAACTGACCCCTCCTACCTCTCCCCAATCTTCCAAGATTCAGATGCCTCATAGATAAATTTCATTTCAAGTAAACAAAAATCCATTTTTTTCGTTTCATAAAACGTAATAAACTAAAACAGGAGTTTTCGCGCTTAGATGAAACAACACTTTTTTATATATCTATTTCTGTTGACAATCACACCATTAACAGTTTTCGCACAAACAGGCACAATTGAAGGCACAGTCTATAATCAAACAACCGGTAAACCACTAAGAAATGCAGAAGTCCACATCCTTGAAACAGATGAACGTCAAAAAAGTGACGCAGAAGGAAAAGTCTGGTTCACAGGCGTTGCCCCCGGCACATATACACTCACCATCACACACCCCAATTTTACGACACCAACGAAAACCACCGTTTCGGTTACTGCAGGACATACAACACAGGTAAAAATGTCACTCGGAGATGTATTTGAGTTAGAAACAGTTGTGGTAGAAGGGGAACGTATCCCTCCAACTGTGAGTAAGAAAGACATCCGTGGGAGTGAACTACTACGGATTGCGGGGGCAGGCACAGATGCTCTGAAAGGATTGACAACACTGCCAAGCATCGGTATTCCAAACGATTTTTTTGGTGTGCTGTATATTCGTGGTACCGAACCCGGTTCTAATCTCTACTATCTTGACCGTACGCCGCTCGGATATCCATTTCACTGGGGTGGGCTATTATCAACTATCAGTTCAGAGACGATTGATACAATTGACATCTATGCGGGTGGGTATGGTGCACAATTTGGATTAGATTCGCAAGCGGTGCTGGATATCCACGCGCGTGATAGTATAGATGAATGGATTGATGGAAAGTTTAACATAAATATATGGTATTCTGAAGGTTTGCTTGAAGGGAGTATCGGTGACAAGGGGTATGTATCTGTCTCTGGACGCAGGAGTTATCTTGATCTCATCGTTGGACCGATACTTGAGCGGGAATCTGGATCGGAACAGCAGTTCCCATTTTTTTCAGACTATCAACTCAAACTCGCCTACTCGCTAACAGAGAAGCATCACCTGACAGTCAATACATTCGCAGCGACAGACCATTTCCATTTTACATCCGAAGAGTCATCTGATGACAATGAGATATTTGATTCAGAATTTGATGAAATTGAGACTCCCGAGACAGAATCCGACCCCGTTACTTCATCTATTTTCTTCAAAAACGGCTTCAATGGACAGGGAATCCATCTCCGTTCAAACTTCAATGATAACCTCAAATCACATCTATCGTTGACACGGTCACTTAATTTCCTTGATATAGATTTGGATGCTACTATATCAGAAACTACTACGTATGATGAAGATGGTACTATAGTTGAGAGGTCTACAGAATCGGCTTATTACAAATTAAGAGTCGACGTTCCAGTATATACGTTACGAGAGGACATATCATATAAGTTAACACCGACACTTCAACTTGAACCGGGTTTTCTGTTTGCATTCAGTCCTGCAAATAGTACTGAACATTCAAGTTATCCCACTTTAGAAGAAATCGAAGATGAAGAAAGAATAGAAGAAATACGACGGACAGACCCATCTGATATTGAGTATGACGAAGATGGAATTGCTTTTCTACGGACGACTAAAACAAACGATTATGAATTTGGACATGATTTACAACGCACTGAAGGCTATCTACAGGCACGATATGAACCATCCGAGATACTATCATTTGCTTTTGGACTCAGACTGGATTATCTCGATCTGATTGATCAGGTTTCTGCACAACCACGCGGTAGTGTGAGTATTAAACTTCCGATTGGCTCTAACCTACGATTTGCTTACGGGCATTATGAACAGAGTCCGCTCCTTTCTCAGTTGTTATCGGAAAATGGAAATGATGCTTTGAAGTCCAGTCTATCACGCCACTATATTATGGAGATAGAGCATGAACTTTCTGCTCAAACAGAACTGAAGTTTGCGACCTATTACAAGGATTCCCGGAAGTTAATAACCGAGGATGAAGTTGCTAATTATCTCAACCAAGGTTATGGATACGTTGGTGGTATAGAAGGATTTCTGCGGCATAGAGTACCAGATAAATTCTTTGGGTGGATTTCTTATGCCTACACACATGCAGAAAGGAAAGACAATCCTGAAGACTTATATCAACCGCATCTTTTTGATAATACTCACATCGTAAGCGTTGTGGCGAACTATAGTTTCAATGCAGATTTTGAGGTGGGTGCGAAATGGCAATACTTAAGTGGAACATCTGAGGCACCGATTAGTACGATTGTTCTTATTCAAGACCCAGTGACTCGTGGGTTAAATCCTCTGTTTGCAAGTTTTGACAAAGCACTAAGCGCGAAATTAACACCATACCATAGGTTGGATTTTCGTCTTAGCAGAAAGTGGAACATATTTGGAATGAAGGTCGGAGGTTTTCTTGAACTATTGAATGTATACAACCAAAAAAACACATTTGAGTTTATTCTTGAAGAGGGAACATTTGAGATACAAGGTGAGGAGATCGAAATTGAAGAGCAGGAAATTGGGGAAAGTGGACAATTGCCGCGTCTGATTTATTTCGGTTTGACATTAGATTTTTAATCAGTCTACAGACCCATTTTCATTCTTTACAGAAGCAGCGGATGCAGTATAATCAATTAGAAATGGTATGAGAAGTGTCGCGCAGTTCATTGTCTTAGGGATGCCACAGAAGATATGAGAAGAATTTCTTATTAGAGGTGTTTCCAATCCAGACTGTCTGAACCAAGATTTTCAGAATAAGAGGTACTTCCGAAAGTTTGGTGTCTTGGAGATGCTATTCTGGATGGGTAAAAGGGTTTCCGGGTACATCCGGGTATATCTGCGTAATCCACAATTCTGACAGATACCTCAATTCCCCACCCGTCTTACTTTCAGATCGCCCCACGTTGTCGTCATCAGATCGGCAGGATGCACAGGTAAAGGAGAATATGTCCAATCAAAGAAAACAATTTTCCCATCAAACTGCTCCAACACCCTTTCAGGTTGACCACCATCAACCGGGACCGCGTATATGAAATAATCATTCTTAGCAAAGGTCCAGGCACTATATGTAATATACTTTCCATCTGGTGACCAGTTTAGGTTGTCATAGAAGAAAAAACGTTCTTCAAGTGCAATATCTGTTTTTTTGAGAGGATTTACAAGCGAGACAATGCTTAGAGTCTTCACATTCACTCCTATTGCTTCTTCGGCAAGAAAAGCGATCTGTTTTCCATTCGGAGAGAAACTTGGACTGTATCCGCCGTGGTCAAGGCGAGTAACTCGTTTCGTTCGCAAATCTCTGATATACATCCCGTCTTCGTTGAAAAAGACTACCTGTTCTCCATCCGGTGAAAAGTCTACCGAAAACGCTTGCTGTCGGTCTAATCGAACTATTTTCGGTTTCACTTTTTGTATCTCATCACTGGATATAAAAAAGAGTCCGAGTTTCTCTGGTCCTGAGCGTGGATTTGAGAAAACGATATCTCCCTTAACTGAAATGTCGAAACTTATATATATACCAAACTGACCTTGTGTAAGGTTGCGTACTTCATTTGTTCTCCTATTAAAAAGGATGAGGTCTCTTGGATGATCTCGTCCACTCAACTTGGTGACGAGTAGATCCCCATTTTTTTGAACGGATAGACCCAAAAATCTATCTTTCTGACTGAATATTTTGCGTGATTCCAGCGGGTTTTCGATCGTCGTAATATGCAATTCATAGTTACCATCACCTGGAGGTCCCAAAATGATTTCACCGGTGAGTTCGGCAGAGGTTGTAATTGGCACCACTAAAAGCAGACCCAAATAGATAAGAAAGAATAAGCGTTTCATGATATATCTCCAATAATACTGAAAAACGGTATTGCTTGATTATATTATACCATTTCTGAAATATAACATCTCATTAAATGAGTACTTGTTTGTAACGGAGCAATTCATTGCGCGTCAAACGTAGCGTCCTCCGACACATCGGTAATTCGAATTTTTTGTCAGAAACGTAGATTACGCAGATTGTCCAGAAGGGTTTTTGGCAGTTTGGAGTTTGTGATTAGAATGGGATGAGTGTTTGACAATTGAGATATGTACTATAAAGGGATTACGTTTCAGAAGTCTGCAACGCCAGTGCTGCGTCCAATAACGCATTTGCCAAAAACTGCGGATTAACCTCATCTTTCCCGCGAAAAGTCCGAACCCGTTCACCATTCACCTTTAGCACTGCAAGTTCTTTGCCACCGAGATGAATACCGAGTTTTGCGTTGCGCGTTTCTCCGGGGCCGTTGACTTCACATCCCATCACTGCTATATCCATGTTTATACCATGTTTTTCTAAAAGTTCTTCTGCGGCAGCAACGATGTTTTCATAATTTGCATCAGGGTCACCACGTCCACAGAAAGGACAAGAGATAACATTTAATATATTTTCTGCCATACCGAGAGCACGTAGCAGTTCCTTCGCAGTCAACACTTCTTCAACTGGATCACCTGTAATGGAAATCCGTATCGTATCCCCGATGCCTTCTAACAGCAACGTGCCGATACCAAGTGTGGATTTGACATGCGCGCGCCGTGGAGTCCCCGCTTCTGTCACACCAAGATGCAGCGGATAACGCACCTTTGCAGAAAGTAGTCTATTCGCTTCTATCATCCGTAGCGGATCGCTGGATTTGACAGAGATTGCAATATCTGTAAAGTCGTGTTCTTCACAGATATTGACATGCCGCATCGCACTCTCTACCAACGCTTCTGCTGTCGGGGAAGGATACTTTTCCAACAAGTCTTTTTCAAGTGACCCTTCGTTAACCCCGATGCGAATAGGGATGTTTGCTGCTTTGGCAGCGGACAGGATTTGTGCGATGCGTTCTTCATTGCCGATGTTGCCGGGATTGATGCGTACCTTTGCCACACCTGCATCAATAGCATCAAGCGCGTATCGGTAGGTGAAATGTATGTCGGACACAATTGGCACAGGAGAACGTTTGACGATTTCGCTGAGTGCTTTCGCGTCTTTTTCTTCTGGCACGGCAACTCGGACAATCTGCGCGCCTGCTTCTGCACATCGTTCCACTTGTGCCAATGTCGCATCAACGTCGTGTGTTAACGTCGTCGTCATCGTCTGAATGGATATCGGATTACCACCACCTATCGCCACGTTGCCAACTTGGATAGTTCGCGTCGGTTTCCGATTATTAATTTGTAATAGTTCTTTCATAATGCCCTTGCTAAAGGTTTTGGTCTATCGGTTGTTGGTTAGTGGGTTCATAACTTGCCTTCGTTTAAACAAGCGATGCAAGCACCTCAATAAAACGTTCATTCTCCTCCTGCCTACCAATTGTCACACGAATTGCATTTGGAAAACCGTAACCTGCCATGCCGCGAACAATAACCCCTTTTTTCATCATTGCATCTACTAAATCCGCGCCCGTCTGGTTGACAAACACCATGATAAAATTGCCTTCCGTTTTGATATAACACAGCCCCAATCTATCAAAAGCAGCGTATAGGAATGTCTTACCTTCAGCATTCAATTCTTGACTTTTCTTGACATAATCGGTATCTTTGAGTGCTGCCCGTGCTGCTGCTTGTGCTATGGCATTGCAGTTAAAAGGTTGACGGACAGGATTCATCGTTGAAATGATGGATGGTGGAGCGATCCCATAACCTACCCGCAACCCTGCAAGCCCGTAAATCTTGGAAAACGTTCGCGTAATAATGAAGTTTCGTTCTTCCATTACATAAGGCAACGTATGTGGATAATCGGGATTTGTAACATATTCATAATACGCTTCGTCAAACACGACCAAGACATTCTCTGGCACCTGTGCCATAAACTGCGCTGTTTCCGCTGCAGTAACCATCGTGCCAGTAGGATTGTTCGGGTTCGCAATGAAGATGACCTTCGTTTTATCGGTAATCGCCGATGCCATTGATGCCAAGTGGTGTGTATCGTTCTGCATCGGCACAACAACTGCGGTTGCCCCAGAGACCTGAGCCACATGTTCATATACAACAAACGCACCTTCAGCGTAAATCACCTCGTCTCCAGGTCTAAGATAGGTCTCTCCAACGAGTGTCAACACCTCGTTGGACCCGTTTGTCAAAATCAGGTAATCTTCAGGAACGCCAAGATGTTTCGCTAAATCTGCTTTGAGATAATAGGCATTTCCATCAGGGTAGAAATGCACCTGTCTGGCACTCTCCTCAATTGCTTGCAATGCTAATGGTGAGGGACCCAGCGGGTTCTCATTTGATGCCAACTTGATTATATCAGAGATACCGAGTTCGCGTTTTACCTCTTCAATCGGTTTTCCACCCTGATAGGCTTTGATCGTTTCAATACCGGGATTCGGTGTTAATGTCTTCTGTGTTGTATCCACGTGTTTCCCAATCTAAATGTATTAGAGTATTCAATCATCCGAATTATAGTATAGCATAGTTCACCGAATTTTTTCATAGTAAAATATAGTCTTAAAAATCTTGGTTCGAACAATTCAATTCACAAATACCCTACCGATACGATTATAAGCAAGAGACGGTATCTCATTCTATATCAGATTCAATTGGAACACCATATAACGCATTTCGGACCAAGACAAGATCTGCAATATCGATCTGTCCGTCTTTGTTGACATCCGCATCATTATCTATTCCGGTCTGTCCAATACGAGATGATACAAATTCAAGGTCTGCAGCATCTAATTGCCAATCCCGATTAACATCTTCTGGTATCCGTTCTGGTTCAAGAATCCATGCGCGCCCAACGACAGGAAGTGTCCGTTCACCGTTATTATGTCTAAGGTGTACATCAGATATTTCTAAGGTCACATCCGCACGTCTTAGCACTTCAAACGTTACGGTAGCGATTGTGCCATCTGCTATGATAGAACTTTCTGGTGCATTACCTGTGAAAGTAATGATATTTTCACCTACAACAGGGGATGGTGTTTTGATGTTTCTATCAGTAATATTTTCGGTATTAGAGATAAAACGAAGTACTTTGCTATCATAATGCAACCCGAATTGATATCCAGTAACATTTTGAGCATCACGCATATTGACGTTAAAGGTCAGACGTTTACCGATAGGTGAAGCAACTTCTGTCAACGGTGTGATATTCAATCGGGTGACAGGTGATTCCCGCATGTTCCACAATAAAACGGTGCCATCTTGACTTCCACTCGCAAGCGTCATGCTATCAGGAGAATAGGCGATCGAGGTAATAGGAAGTGTATGATTAGGTTGAATTACCTTACGAGAACCCTTTTCTAAATCCCAAACATTAATAGTATATTTGCCATCTTTTCTAACAATTGCTGCAAGTGTTGTGCCATCTGGTGAATAAACAAATTTTCCTACGCTAATATACTTCGGACTTTCACCTTTATGATATGCATTAAGAATGGATGTGTACTCTCCTATAGAAATGTCCCAAAATTTAATTGTAGCATCGTTAGTAATTGCGAGGGTATTACCATCAGGCGAGAATGCTATTGAATTAATGTAAGGATCATTTTCTGTGAATACCATGCGTTCTTCTCCGCTTTTTGTGTCCCACAACCTAATCTCCGAGGTCTGTTTTTCTTTATACCAACCTGACTCACTTTGACTTGCGAGGATTGCACCATCAGGGGAATAGACTAAAGAACGAACATCGTCCAAATGTCCCCAAAGTGTCATTTTGTGGTTTCCAGTATGTGAATCTGTGATGCTAATTGAGTGTCCCCTTACACTTGCTACGGTTTGCCCATCTGGTGAAAATGTGTATGCACGTCCTCCAATTTTAGGCAATTTCGCTTTGTGTTGAAACGTTTGGACATCGTACAGGGAAATACCACCTCTACCAGAACTTGCAAGTGTTAGTCCATCTGGGGCAAATGAAACATCGTGTGCGACATTCTGTTTGTCTTTATGGATTAGATTAGAATGACGAGTTTTCATATCCCACAAATAAGTTTTCCCAGTTTGACTCCCACAAGCCAGCAATTTACTATCTGGTGAGAACGCTATTGAAGAAACTGCATCTGTATGTCCTGTGATAAGCATGCAAGGCTTTCCGGTGCTCGTATCCCACAAACGTATTACACCATCATTTTCAGCACTTACAAAGGTAGTTCTATCTGGTGCAAATGGCAACAAGAAACCCTCTTCATCTTCTATTTTGTCAACTGTTTTCATGTTTTGACCTGTTTTCGGATCCCATACTCGAAATATACCACGTTCACTTCCACTGATGAGGGTTCTCCCATCAGAAGCAAATTGAACATTAGAGACTGAATCTGGGAGTCCTCGTGCATCTTGTTCAAGAGTAACTTTTAGTATTCCTGTGTGCGTATCCCACAATTTGATTTTATTCTTGTCTCTCCTGTCTTTCAGGGCAGTCCCAGCAAGTGTTTTACCGTCTGGAGAAAACGCAAGTTTTGGTCCACCCGGGTAGAACTTCATTGATGTGCTGGATCCACTACCACTGTTACTTAAGTGAAATTTGCACTTTCCCGTATACGGATCCCATAAATGGATATTGTCACTTATACTCGCGCTGGCAAGCATCTGTCCATCTGGTGAGAATTCCACTGCGAAGACAGTACTACCAGATCCAGAAAAAGTGGTTTTCTGATGTCCGGTGTAAGTATCCCATAATTGAATCCTTGTACCAGATCCGTTGGCTAATATCCTTCCATCTGGGGAAAAGACTATAGCGGCTATTTTATCTCCACTATCAAGATTCATGAGTTGTTCGTGTGTACGTGGGTTCCACAAACGTAATGTATTATCATAACTTCCACTTGCAAGCAGATCACCATGTGGAGAAAAGGCAATTGACGTAACGGATGCTTTATGTCCCGTCAAGAGTGCCAGTTCCATACCAGTATGTGTATCATACAACCAGATTCCGATTGATCCGGCTACTGCAAGAAGTGACTTGTCAGGTGATAACTTAATATCGTTTATTGTGCCTTTACCAAGCCGTCCTACTGCACCTTCCGGCAAAGAATACATCGTATGAACTGTATCAATATCTGGATGGAATCTCGGATCCTTTATTGGAACATTATCAGTTTGTGTAGGTGCGATAATAGATCCGTTTACAATAACAGGACAGGAATAAGTTTGATTTCTTGTCATAAGTTTCACCTTCGGCAAACGCAGTGTTGTGGACTTTTCAGCGAGTACTTCAAACGTAACTTTTGCAAGTGTGCCTGCACCAGATACGGTTGCTTTATCAACCCGTTTAAACCTTACATTATGTCTTTCAGGTTGATGCTGACTCGCAATCTTAATCATGGATAAATGCTGATTGACAAGTGAAAATGATGGATATGCAACTTTAACTTGAGATGATATTTTTCCTTTGAGATAGTCACCATTTTTTGCAGAGAGGTAACGGAGGATATTTGTGTCATACTCAAGAAATATCTGATAACCGGCGATATTCTCCCCATCAATAATGTCAATATTAAAGGTAAAATGTTCACCAAAGGTAAGAGAATCGACTGAATCTGGAATAACACGAACAATTGCATCTGTATTGACTGAAGGGGTTATGTCCCACAATAGAATAGTTCTGTCAAAACCTTTACTAACTAAAGTCTTATCGTCATTGGCAAACACAGCGAAATAGGGATTATTTGTATGTCCGACCAGTGTTCCTTTATGCTCACCTGTGGCAGTATCCCACAACCGGATGGTCTTATCTGCACTCAAACTTGCAAATTTAGTGCCATCTTTTGAAAATGCAAATGAATAAATTGAATTGGCTCCCCAGGATGACCGATGCCCAGAAATAGGGATATATGTATTTTTCCGAAGGTTCCACAAGCCAACATCACCCCACGAATTACCACATGCAAAGAAGGTGTTATCTTCAGAGAATGCCAAAGCATCGGATCCATATATGTTATTTTTAAGCGATCCAATATGTTTCAGATTAACCATATCCCACAACTGAATTGTGTCATCGTTCCCAGTACTCGCGAGGATTGTTCCATCCGGAGAAAATGCTATCACTGAAATCCAATCTGTGTGTTTAGTGAATAGCGCGCGTTGTTCCCCTGTGGATGTGTCACACAATTCTATCGTCCCATCTGTCTTACCTACTGCCAGTAAGTCCTTATTAGGTGATAATACTTTTGTGCTTTGATTCGTAGTAATTTCAGAGCTTATTTCAAATGGATTGGGTAGTGTCTGTTTGTGTTTTTCTCTCTCAACATCCCATACCAAAATATGTTCTTTATCTCTACTCCGCAAGGTTAATCCGTCCTGAGAAAATTTGAGTGAATAGATAGGATGCGTATGACCAATAAGCGTAGTCCTTAGCTTCTCAGTATCTGTCTCCCACAACTGAATCTCCTTGTCATATCCTACTGCTAATAACTTGCCATCCTGTGAAATAGCGGGATGAGTCAAGTTCGGCGAATGTATAAAGGTGTTTTTGAGTTCGCCGGTTGTCGGGTCCCATGCCCGAAACGTGCCATCCCTACTTCCGCTCATAAGCGTGTCTCCATCTGGAGAAAATGTTATGATTTCCACCGATTCAATATGTCCTGTGAGTGTTGTTTTATGTTCTCCTGTCTCAATATCCCATAAGCGAATTGTGTTGTCATAACTTGCACTCACAACTGTTTTCCCATCTGGTGAAAACGCTACGGAGTTGACACCTTTGGTATGCCCTATAAAAGTTCGTATTCTTTTACCAGTTTGTGCATCCCACAAACACACGAGCTTGTCCTTGCTGCCACCACTTGCTAACACCTTGCTATCTGGTGAAAAAGCCAATGGAGACACCAAGTGTTCATGTGCTGTAAATGATGTCCTACGTTCTCCTGTTTGTGCATTCCACAATTTAACAGTCCTACCTGATTCAATGGCAATCGTCTTTCCATCAGGTGAATATGTCACACTCACACGACTGCTTCTATGACCGGTAAGTCTGCCTCTCAATTGTAGCGTTTGGACATCCCACAAATCTACATTTGAACCCGCACTCGCAAACGTCTTGCCATCCGGTGAAAACTCTATATGGAATGCCCGTGCTGAAATAGTTGCTTTATGTTTTCCTGTCTCAAGATCCCATAAGCGAATCGTATCATCATAACTTGCACTCACCAATGTTTTTCCATCAGGAAAAAACGCTATGGATGTAACGTCTTCTGTATGACCCGCAAACAAAGCGAGGACAGCACCAGTATGTACATCATACAACCACACACCGATTGAACTTCCAACTGCCAATTTCTCACCATCAGGAGAATACTTAATATCTTTTATGTGGCCTTTACCGATGCGCACCTTGACATCTGCAGGTAAATACCAATATGCAGGATCATCAGCAACGGAGTTTGATACAAACATGGTAATCAATAACGACATAAGTATAATTGTAAGTCGAATATAGTTCATTTGTTTATTCCTTTGGTATATCTGCAGATTCAATATTCTGCCCATTTTCAATGAAAGGGCGTAATCGTTGCCCAGTATCATCAGAAATTATCGAATTTATGATTTTAGGAACTATCGGTTTTTCAGCGACGACTTCAAAAATCACACTTGCAAGTGTGCCATCACCATTACCTGTATATGTTAATGCGGTAGATGTAAGTGTCACTTTGTTCTTATCCACAATCGGTTTCGCAAAGAAAGCATTTTTCCCCAGAAAATCACCGTTATTGCAAGAGATAAATCGCAATGTAGATACATCATAATCAAGCATTAACTGATACCCAGATACATCTTTCCCTCCAACGATCTCAATATTGAACGTCTGCTGTTCTCCATTAACAGTAGCCTTCACTTGCGATGGGATAATTTTCACAACAACGTCCCTGTCCACAGTTTCAATCGGATCCCACAATACAATCGAACCACTATAACTTGCGAGCATTGTGCTGTTCGGAGCAAAGGCTAAAGAAGTTGTTCCCCCTTGATCGAGAACGGCTTTCTTTTGCAGGAATTGGGTATCCCACACTTGAATATAATCAGAGTTGAATCCACCACATGCAAGCAGTAACCCATCTGCTGAAAAAGCAAGAGAACCGACACCGTGATAATCTCCAGAAAGTCTCGATCGTATTTTACCTGATGCAATATCCCATAGTATAAGCTCATCAGAATACCAATTCCCACTTGCAAGGAGCGTCCCATCAGGAGAAAACGCCAAGGTAGAGATATTATAACCTAAATGTCCAAATAACAGTTTCTTCTGCTTACCAGTACGGGTTTCCCATAAATATACAATTGGGTCTTCCTCTCTCCCACAACTTGCAAGGGTTTTTCCGTCCGGTGAAAATTGGAAGTCAGAAATCCAACTTTGATGTTCATTCAGAATTGCGATCTGTTCTCTGCTATGTATGTCCCATAGAAATATTTCTTTCCATGTTGCACTCGCGATAGTCTTTCCATCAGATGAATAAACTACTTTCTTAACCTCCTTCTCATGCCCATCTAATGTAGTAATATGTTTGGCATCAACACGATTTCCCGGATGCGTTGCAGTTACATTCCACAACCGAACTGTTTTGTCCTTACTGCCACTGGCAAGTGTTCTTCCATCAGGAGAAAACGCAACTGCATTAACAGCGTCCGTATGTCCTTCAAGCGTTATAATCTCTTCGTTTGTTCGGACATCCCATAAACGCACTGTTTTGTCTTCACTACCAGAGGCAAGCATTGTGCCATCAGGAGAGAATGCAACAGACTTGACGCCTCCTGTATGACCAAGCAAGGTAGAACGATATCTGCCAGTTTTCACATCCCATAACCAAATTCTTTCTCCATCTCCACAGGTGATCGTGCTACCATCCGGTGAAAACTCCATCAGATTTCCAGAATTGGTTAAAGTGCCAATAGTCGTCTTGTGTTCACCAGTGTTCACATCCCAAAGTAAAATCTCTCTTGAAGTGTTACTCATCGTAAGAAGCGTTGAACTATCAGGAGAAAACAACAGTGACCAGAAGTCTTCTTTGTTTCCTGTTAGAGTAGACCGAAGTTTGCCCGTGTTAGCATCCCACAACCGAACGATTTTACCATGACCACCACTGACAATAGTTGCCATATCTGGTGAAAACCTGAAGGAATTCGTCTGATCGGAAAAACCGTTAAGCACAGCATGCTGTTCACCTGTCCGTAAATCCACTACGCTGATTGTGTCACTATCTTGGGTAACATGTAGTATCTTCTCATCTGAGGTGAAGCCAGCTGCGGGGAAAGATTCATCACTTTCATATTTAGCAATCTCTTTTCCACTTTTTACTTGCCATACCTTCACTACACCCTTTGTATCTGAACTGATCAAGAACATATTGTCTTGTGAAAATGCTAAGGAATTAACACCAATTGTCCGCCACTGATTGTCTGGACTGCTCTTAAGCATTCTGTGTTGACCTGTTACAATGTTCCAGGTGCTTATGTTTCCAGTTGTACTTCGACAAGCAATCATCGCACCATCTGCGGAGAATGTTAATGCGGTAATCCAACCTGTCTGTCCTGTCAATGTCCTTTTAAATTTACCAGTCTCAATATCCCACAATCGGATGGCACTATCTATTGACTCATCATCTTTAGAAAGCAAATTTTCCTCACCCCAAAAAATACCACTTCCATCTTGTGCTCCGCTTGCGAGTGTTTTTCCATCTGGAGAAAACGCAAAAACTGTCGGAATACCCGTATGCCCCAATAAGGTCGTTTTATGTTTATAGGTATCCACATCCCATAGCCGTATTGTAAGGTCACTACTACCACTCACAAGGGTTTTCCCATTTGGTGAGAACGCAACGGATGCGATAGACTTTGTATGTCCAGTAAGTAGTGTAAGTTCAGTACCGTTGTTAGCATCGTACAACCATATCCCGATGTATCCGTGTGCCGCCGCTAACCGAGTAGCATCAGGTGAGAATGCAAAATCTATTGGGCCCGAAGAACCAAGGCGCACCTTAGCACCTATCGGCAACATCGGTGATCTACGTCTCCCGCTTGCCTGTATGTTTCTCGGAAAAAGTGCAGTCGTCAACAATAGAATTGTGATGAAAAAATGTACCACTTTCATAGAAATGTCTCTCCACAGATATCTAATACCATATTTCTATCTACGCAATTTGTGTGCCAACATCATTTACAGATATTATGCAGTTTTACCGATTTCAAACTGGAAATTCGCACAAAGATGTACATTAGGTGTACCAAATCGTGCATTAATGAGTAGGTATAGAAATAATTTATAGGTGTCAATCAGTGGAGGGTTTCGGGAGGGTGCCACTTAGCGCATTCGTAACAAAAACAAGGTCAGCAAGGTCAACAACCCCATCTTTGTTAACATCTGCACTCATATCTTTTCCTGTCTGCCCAAGACGTGCTGAAACATATTCAATGTCTGCATCGTTCAACTGCCAGTCTTGGTTAACATCCCCAGGAATACGAGGTGGTGTAACAACCCATGCATATACAGGCACAGAAAGTGTCTGTTCATTGCTATCGTTAGTCAAGGTGATAATTGAATCCACAATCTCAAGAACTTCAAAAGTGATGGTAGCAATGTGACCATCCACAGCAGATGCATTCCCCGAAATTGTAATAGAATCTTCACCTGTAACAATCTTAGATTGATCTATTGCTCGGTTCGGAATATATCGGAGGGCAGATGCATTATACTGTATCGTGAATTGATAATCAGAAACGACTTTCCCATTGACCAAATTGATGTTAAAGGTGAGGTGTTCACCAAAAGGGGGAGATTCAACGAAATGCGGTGTGATGTTCAACCGTGTTGTAGGGGATGGACTCATCTCCCACAATAACACGGTACCATCTTCACTGCCACTCACAAGCGTGGTTCCATCGGTTGAATATACAAGTGATGTGACAATGTTTGTGTACCCTGTAAAGGTGCTCTTGTGTTTTCCTGTTTCTACATCCCAGACGTAAATGTTAGACCCAGAGGCAGTACAGACCACCGTTGGAACATTTGGTGAAAATGTGAATGTACTAATGCCCTTATAGTTTTTCACCTTGGTTTTGCGTTTTCCTGTGCCTACATCCCATAACTGAATCTCTTCACTCCGATCAATTCCTGCGACCGTTTTCCCATCTGGTGAAAACGCAACAGAAGTGAAAGGCAAGGGGTTTTCCTGGTGTTCACGGACAAAGTTTTTATATATTGAACGTTGTTTACCAGTCCTTATATTCCAGACGCGGATCGTATTGTCGCCGCCATCCCCGTTTCTATATCCACTCCCACTTGCCAGCATTGTTCCATCAGGAGAAAACGCTATGGAATTGATATGACTTGTATGTCCTTGAATCGTTTTTATAAGTTCTCCTGTGTGTAAGTTCCATAATTTAATAACGTTGTGTGTGCTACCTGCAAGCGTTCGTCCATCTGGTGCAAAAATAACTTTAGAAACACCACTCTTATGCCCATCTATTGTTTTTTTAAGTTCTGCTGTGTGCGCGTCCCACAACAGAATTTTGCCTCTTTCTCCGCTTGCAAGAATCTTGCTGTCTGGTGAAAAGGTAGGAGGAGAGAAGCCTCTCTCCGATTTAATTGTTGCTTTATGTCGTCGCGTTTCCATATCCCACAGTTTGATATATTTACTATCACATAACATTGCCAGATGTTTTCCGTCATCTGACAATGCTATTGATTTGATTAATCCACCATAACCTGCCATTGAAAGAAGAGTCTCTCCTGTTTCAGTGTTAAATACATGTATTACATCATCCTTAGTTGCGCGTGCCAGTGTGGTACTATCCACGATAAATGGGAGCAGATTGTATTTGTTATAATCTGCAATTCCGAAAGGTTTGTTATTTTCACCAGTCTTTATGTTCCATTCTTGTAATGTCCCATCCCTACTTCCAGAGAAAAGTGTATTGCCATCATCAGAGAATTGTACAGTGGTGATAGGGTATGAAGATCCATGTCTATCTTCTTCAGCGAGGGTAGCCTGCAGTTCACCTGTTTGAGTGTTCCACAATTTAATTCTCTTGTTTGTCCCCCTCATATTGTATACTGCCGTACTTGCGAGTACTTTTCCATCAGGTGAAAATGAGAGTCTTGGTCCACCGAATCTGAAGACTCTTGAAGTTATACCTCCACCACTTCCTTTATCAAAGGTAAATATCTGCTGCCCAGTTTTCGTATCCCATAGTTGGATAGTATCGCTTAAAGTTGCGCTTGCAAGGGTTTGTCCATCTGGAGAGAAAACTAAGTAAAAGATGGAACTACCACCCTGAATGATGTTAAATTTATGATGCCCCGTATATATATCCCACAATTGAACGCCACCACCAGCTGTGTTTGCCAGCGTTCTGCCATCTGGAGAAAATGCCACTGCAGAGATCTTAGACTCAGCATTAAGTATTCTAAGTAATTGATGTGTATGTGGATTCCATATATGGAGTTTTCCATCATAATCAGCACCCACAAGCAGATCACCGTGAGGAGAAAAGTCTATTACTGTGGTTGGTTTCGTGTGTTCAGTAAGCAGCGCGAGTTCCTTCCCAGTGATTGCGTCATATAACCATATTCCGACTGAACTTGATACTGCAAGTAGTGATCTATCTGGAGATAACTTCATGTCGTTGATAACGCCTTTTCCTAAACGAGCAATTGCACCTTCCGGTAATGAAAATTGTGTGTAATCAGTTGGACTATCTTCTTTAACGGGTCGTGGAAGTACGGAACCTTGTACGATGATAGGTATCGCCTGGTTGTTATCCCTTTTTTTAAGTCGTACTTTCGATAGTTTTAGAGTTGAGGGTTTCTGAGCAATGACTTCGTAAGTAATACTTGCGAGTGTTCCATCGCCATCTTTAGCTTCTGAGGATGCGTTTTCAAGATTGACTCGATTTGGAGGTTGTTTAAAAACACTTTCTGATGTTGCTCTAAAGGAAGTAGAAACACTTTCTGATGTTGCTCTAAAGGAAGCGGCGTTTGTGAGGTAGTTTCCATTTTCGCTTGATATGTAACGTAGTGCAGTGTTATCAAAATCAACTGCGATCTTATAGCCGTTGACGTTTTTCGCACCAGAAATATCTATGTTAAGGGTTAGTCGTTCACCGATGGCAGGAGACTGAATTGGAGATGGAGAGATACGAACGATGGCACTCGTTTCAACAAAAGGTGTTGTGTCCCAAAAGAGGATTGTGCCATCGCGACTGCTGCTAACGAGGAGATGATGAGTAGTTGAGAACGCTAATGAAATGATTTCATCTACATGTCCAACGAACATATCCCTCCGGGCACCAGTCGCTGTATCCCACAGACATATTGTATGGTCTTTGCTTCCACTTGCAAGCGTTAAACCATCATTAGAAAATGCCAACGAACTGATGCTGCGATTTCTGTTTGGTGTCTGATGACCAAGGGTTGATATATAATCTCCAGTTTTTAGATTCCATAGGTGAACTTGTCCGTAGTTGTTTCCCCTTGCAAGCATCGTGCCATCTGATGAGAATGTTAGAACTTCAGTTGAACCACCTTTATTCGGCATAGTTGCTTTATGTTGAGCAGTGGCAATCTCCCACAATTGGATTGTATTGTCCTTACCAGTTGTCGCAAGCATGCTGCTGTCTGCAGAGAAGGCTATGACAGAAATAGGTTTCGTATGTTTTTTCAGGATAACTCTTTGTTTTTTTGTCTGTGTGTCCCACAATTCTACCGTGCCGTCCTTATTGCGCTTAACATACGTTTTACCGTCTGGTGATAGTCCGTTTGGATAGAAAACAGGTTTTGTAGGAGAATCGTCAGTGGATACTCTGGTATCTTTTAGCAGTGTTCTTGTGCGTGCGTCCCATAAACGAGTTTCTATATAACTTCTGCTTGTGAGGGTGGTTCCATCCTGTGAAAAGGTAATTGAGGAAACTCGATGAGTATGTCCTGTTAAACTTGCCTTTTGTTTTAGAGTGTCAGTGTCCCACAATAGTATTCTCTTATTTCCAGTGGTGGCAAGTGTTTTGCTATCTGGAGAAAGAGCAATAAGCGGTGCGTTGAGTGCATGAAGAATTGCTTTCTTTTGATGGTCAACTTTTTCATTCCAAAAACGAATTGTACCGTCAGTACTGCCACTTGTAAGTATGCCTGTTTCTGGTGAGAATGTTATTGTGGAGACACTTTCAGTATGTCCTGTGAGTGTTCCTAATAGACTTCTTGTTTTTGAGTTCCACAGTCGTATTGTATTGTCCCAACTCCCACTGGCAAGTATTATGCCATTTGGAGAGAATGCTACTGCATTGACACTTGAAGTATGTCCTGTCAGTGTCTCCAATAGTTTCCCTGTTTCTGGATTCCATAGTCGTATAGTATTATCCCAACTTCCGCTGGCAAGTATTGCGCCATCAGGCGAGAATGCCGTTGAATTGATAGATCCTTTATGTCCATTGAGGACTCTGGTCCGTTTACCTGTATTTACATCCCACAGGCAAATTGTATTTTCAGTATTTCCACTGACTAATGACTTCCCATCTGGTGAGAACGCGAGAGCACTCTTACTCCAGCTGTGTGCATCAACATTTGTTCTCAGTTTGAGTGTATCGGCATCCCACAGTTGAATGTTATAGCTTGCGCTTGCTATGGTTTTACCATCGGGAGAAAACAAGACGTTACTCTGAGATGTTTTGAGCGTTGCTCTATGTTCCCCTGTCTTTGCGTTCCACAATCGAATCGTTTGGTCGTAGCTTGCGCTTGCTATGGTTTTGCCATCCGGTGAAAACGCAACAGCAGCAATAGGCTGCGTGTGTCCGGTAAACAGGAAAAGTTCCTCCCATGTGTGTGTATCGTATACCCATGTTCCGATATACCCGCCGACAGCCAGTAGTGAACCGTCTGGTGAATATGCCATATTCGTTATTTTTCCTTTCCCTATACGTGCAACTACATCTTCAGGCAGCTCCCATTGTGATACATCTACCGCACCACCAGACGATATGAACATGAACACCGACAGCATCAAAATAACAAAAAGGTTCATACATTTCATTTTACTTCCACCTTCCCACTTTTGACTGTCGGACGAATGCGATTACCACCCCGATCAGATAGACTCGCATTATGTAGACTTAACGTTGAAGTCTTTACATCAATCACTTCGAAAGTCACAGTAGCAAGCGTGCCATTCCGACTCACTTCGCCTGTAAGCACTGTTGATGTTAGCGTTATTTGACCGTTCTCTATAACCGGCTTCAAAAAGATCACATCTTCAGGAAGATAGTCACCATTCGTTGCCGAGATATATCGGAGTACTGATATATCATACTGCAAAGTGAACTGATATGCGGCAACTTTTTCACTACCTGCAATCTGTATTTTGAACACCAGTTGTTTTCCGATTTCTGGGGACACGACAGACGAAGGCGTAATTGAAAATATAACTTTCTCTTCAACTTGCGGAACCGACTTCCATAACACAATTATTTCATCAACACCCGCACTTGCAAGTCTACCATCTCCTATAAACGCTAACGAAGAGATAGCATGTCTATGTCCTTTCAATGTAGCTACATGTTGTCGGAAACCGATATCCCACACCTCAATATCGCTCCCACCAGCACTTGCCAGAAGCGTACCATCCTGTGCAAACGCTAAAGAATGCACCGAACTGGTATGCACATCATCATGCAAAACATGATTTTCACCTGTAGTGGTATTCCATATTTGCACAGACTTGTCATTATATCCACTACCACCGCTTGCAAGGAGCAATCCGTTTGGAGAATAGGCTAAAGTACCTACACTGTTCGTATGCCCTATATATGTGTCTTTCAGTTTGCCTGTTCGTATGTCCCACAATTTAATTGTAGCGTCTCCACTCAATCCACTGCTTGCGAGGGTAGTCCCATCCGGAGAAATTGCTGTGGCTAAAACACCATTCGGATGTCCTTCCAACGTCCATTCAAGTTCCTCCGTATCCACGTTCCACAATTGGATTCCCAGTTTATCTGTATAGTCAAGTCGATTCATACTTACAAGTTTTAATCCATCAACAGAGAAAGCAACTGAATGTACCTGAGGGGCTATCCTCTCAAAATTAGCTTTCACATCAAGTGTGCCGACGTGTTTTTTTGCTCTTGTATCCCATAACCGAACAGTCCCGTCATTACTGGCACTTGCAAGCATCGTTCCATCAGAAGAAAATGACACAGTGTTAACAGCATTCGTATGACCTTTAAGTGTGCTCATATATTTGCCTGATTTCGCATCAAATAACAATATATCAGATTCACTGATTCCACATGCGAGAATTCCACCTTTGCCGTAAGCAACGAATGGACCTCTATCAGCATGTCTCGGCAGACCTATATTAACTATTGAACCCGTCTCTGTATTTGCTGGAATATTCCATAGCCTGATCTGTCGTCCATATTCAGTTCCACGCTTGCTACGTATAGTTCCCATCATAGCAAGTGTCTGACCATTGGGTGAAAAACTAAATGAGTGCACCCGCGCCTGAATAGGAAGTTTTAGTTCACTCGTCCCTGTCTGTGTATTCCAGATTTCAACATATTTCTTTCTTTGATATTCTTGAATGGCAAGTCTATTTCCATCAACAGACATCGCTCTCGGTCTTTGAAAGGATTGATGCACAGGAGGAGGTATAGGAATACGCGAACGGAGTTGTCCTGTCCGTGTATCAAATACACGAATTTCAGTCTGTTCCTGATGGAAAGTCATCACCGTTTCGCCATTTTGAGAAAACTTAAAACCCATAAAACGACTGTCAGGTCCCGATTCCAATGTGGCAACTTCCACGCCTGTATCCGAATCACATAAAATAATCTCCTCTTTCATTCTCTGAATAAAACGGGTACCATCTGAAGAAAAGGTTAAATTACCGTTGGGATAATTTGTATCAAATTTCTTGTCCTGTCCAGTTTTAGTATTCCAGATACGATAGATCCCATCAGTACTGACGCATATAAGCGAGATATCGTCGGACGCATACACCAATCTATTGACCCAACCATCGTTTGTTGTAAGCATTGTCTTAACAAGTTCGCCTGTCGCAACATCCCAAAGACGCACTCTACCATCCATTATTTTTTCAGGTTGAGATTCTTCATCAATCGGCTCTTCAATGTGGAAACGACCTCGAGGCAATCGTTCAGAGAAAACCTGATGACTGGCACCAGTCGCAAGATGTTTACTGTCCGGTGAAAACGCTAAAACATTGGTATTCCCATCATGCCCCTCAAGTGTAGCACGAAGTTCAAAAGTCTGGGCATCCCACAAGCGAACCGTCCTATCAAGACTCCCGCTTGCAATCGTTTTCCCATCAGGAGAATACTTTATAGCAGTAATAGTGTCGGTGTGTCCAGTAAGTAACGCAAGTTCATTGCCTGTCCGTCCATCATAAATCCAAATGCCGGAATAAGTACAGACAACTGCAAGCTGAGTGCTATCGGGTGAAAACACAGACCGGGTAATATTTCTATTGCTGATACGCATCTCGGCACCTTCAGGCAATGCCCGTGGCGGAGGAATTGGCACCCCATTGGCGAATACATCTGGCACCAAAACAATTACACTCAGCAATAGAAGTACAAGCCTCTTCATAACAGATCTCCTTCCTCCGTATACTACCAGGTAATTATAGCACATTATTCGTCAACTGTGCATAACGAAGCAAAACCCATAAGCGTTTACGAATCCTGCAAATCCTGGTTCAGACAAATTCTCCAATCCAGAAAAATATTTCCATCCAAAGTAAACCCACCCAATCCTTCTGCGTTACAATACTATTACAACCCAAAACAACAACGGAGAACTCTCTTGAACCCAATATCCACAGACGGATATAGATGTCTATTTATCTTCGCGCTCATTTTGTTTTTTCTCGCAAAACCTGCCTTGGCTGCGAATAAGGACGAATCCACACCACCGCCACAAAAAGAAAGTACTGCAAATACATCAGTAGAAAACCTTTTTACTAAAAAACCGAAAAAAGACAATTGGTTGCAGAGTGAAACGCAAACAGAAACCACTGAAGACGAATCTGAAACACGAGACGAAGGGACAGAACAAGCACTACGTCGTCAGTTGCTAATGCCTTATTTAGAATCCATACGCCGTTGGAGAAACCCACCTGACCTCGGCGATCTCTCCAAACTATATAATTGGACTCCTCGCAAGAAATCCGATACAAAAGGCATTGACTTACCTATGGATTCAAACCTACAGATAACAGGTTTCCAGTCAGTAACAGTTGAAGTCAATAAGACACACTATTTCGGAGCAGGAGATCTGAACAGATATGGAGGATACGGATATGGCGGCTATAGTGGCTACAATTCCGGACTCGACCTTGGGCTCAGTTCATCATACGGATATGAAGATTTCGGATACAGTGGCTTTGGTGGTGGCTATGATAGTTTCGGTTCAAGCTACGGAAGCGGATATAGTACTTATGGAAGCAGAGGAATCCCGCGTGCATCCGGTATCAACATACGTCAACAACAGAAGATAGGACTACATGGACGCGTCGGAGCACGTACACATATCGCTGTTGATTATAACGCAGGTGATTCCTACGGTGGTGGATACGGTGGCTATGGTAGTGGTTATAGCGGATATGGACTCGGGGGGGCAAAAGAGCAGAAGATCAAAATATGGTATGAAGGCAAACCTGACAGTATCATCAAGACAATCTCATTCGGCGACATCACGCTCAGCCTACCTAATACCCGTTTTCTCAACATCAACCGAAATCTGTTCGGACTTGAAGGTGTGTTTGAATATAAGAACACGCGCTTAACTGCATTCGGTTCACGAAGTAAAGGTATTCGTGAAGTACGTACATTCCGAGGGCAATCGCGCAGAGCAAGTTTCGGATACGGTCCACGCGGTATTCAGGTCGCTGATTCAAACTATGTTAAGAATAGATACTACCTAATTCATAAAGGTGAAGACGATCTTCTACACGAAGCATATCTCCCTATCAAATCAGGAAGTGTGGAAATCTATATTGATGATAGTGTCGTAGGAAACAACCAAGGTGGACAACGAACCAGCCAAGGCTATTTCAACCCACAGTTCCCCGGACAAGACTATAATATTGACTACGAAACAGGTGAAATTGAATTTCTCTCCCCAATCTCATCAAGTTACACTATCGTTGTCGCTTACGAATATTTAGGAGATGGTGGTGGAAGTGTCGGAAATCCAGGAAACGTCTTTGCAGATGAAAATGCTGACGGTTCTATTGATGAAGAGGGTGAAGAAATAGGTTTTGTTGTCTTAAAAGAGAAAGGGTTTCGCGGCACAGCCGCATCACACGTCTACTACATCGGAAATAGAAACATTAACCCTCGTGATTTTACATTGACTATTATCAGAGAAGGACAGAGTGAAACATTTGATACGGATACCGGACCTGTACCTTATATTCAGATATTTGGATTAGACCAGAACGGTGACGGTATCGTCGATCCTGAGTTCATTGACTATGATAGAGGATTACTCCGTTTTCCAACGATGCGTCCTTTTGAGATACAGGACCCTCAACACCCATATTACAAATACCGCGATTCACTAAACAATGAGGCAATCTATCTGGAATCCTTACGTAGTTCTGATCGAATCTACACCATAGTTGCAGATTATTCCTATCAATCCGAAACATATAATGTTGGTTTGTTCGTCATTCCTGAAAGCGAAACCGTACGACTAAACGGTGAACTCCTTACACGCGATACAGACTATTTAATGGTCTACGAAGTCGGGTCAATACGATTTTTCAGAGAACTTGATGAGTTTGATGAGATCGTAGTGGAATTTGAAAAAACACCATTCGGTGGAGGCACACAGCAAGCAGTCGCAGGTTTATGGCTTGAATACACACACAAACCTAAACCGAAATCTGAAAAACAACAGAACCTTGAAGACAGGTTCAATAGATTAGGTGGATTTCAAACTACGTCTACAGGTTTGGATAACAACCTAAATACTGACCCTTTTTCTGGTGGCTTGACTAACACTGGTATTCGCTCAGGACGCGGCTTTGGTAATACTGGCTTTGGCTCAAGTGGTTTCGGTGGTGGTTATGGCAGCGGATTTGGCGGCGGAGGATACAGTAGCTACGGTGGTTTCGGTGGGCGATCCAGAATCGGTCCCAGCTACTTCGGCGGATACGGAACTGGTATGAATTACTTCAATCCTGTCTTCCAAAAAGGATTCAACATCTCAACTGGTTACATCCTAACAACAGGACAAAGACCCGCACAGATACCAGATGTCAACAGTGCACCAAACAGGTTACAAGCATTCAATATCAACACAAGTTTTGGGAGAGAATTCAACATCGCATGGTTGGTCAATCCACTTCCTTATGTCAACACACGTTATTTCCCACTTTCCTTTGACTTCAGTGGTGAGGCCGCATATTCACATAACAACCCAAACAGCGTCGGTGTCGCTATGATTGATAGCATGGAAGGTGTAAAACAAACCACAACAATACTCACGAGAAAATACAATTGGAAACCAAGCAGCGTGCCTTATATCAACGAGACATCTGCATCCGATTACCAAGTCCTACCAACTCAGGAAAATAGGGCTCTCTTTAATGTTGTCCTCAGAGACAGAGAAGAAGCGGAGGCTGTCGGCAACTATATGCGAAACAGATTTGTCCCCGCATCCTCCATTCAACCTCTTTCGCTTTCTACCGAAGAACGATTGATTATGGAAATCGGATACGATTTTACCGATGTCGTTGAAGAATGGGGTGGATTCTCAAACGGTATCTCAAAATCTGGTACTGATTTTTCTGAACGCGGTTTCATTGAAATGTGGGTCCGGGTACAAGGCGATGACGATGTTACGCTCTATCTCAATATCGGGGCTGTCAGTGAAGACTCTGACACAGACCAAAGGCTTGATAGCGAAGACCTTCCTCAATCTTTAGTCGACACCAATGGAGACGACGTTGTTGACGCACTTGACCTTGACCTTGAGAACTTACCGGCAGATCAGCAGAATAGTGCTAACGGGAACATAGATAAAGGGGAGGATGTCGGATGGCAATTTGATGGCGTTTTTCAACCTACATCTTTTGGTGAAAACAACGATATTTTAGATAGCGAGGACCTAAACGGCGACGGTGTGCTGGATACTGTTGACGCATATTTCCAAGTCGCTATTCCCCTTAATGAAATTCCAAACGAATGGATAAAAGGTAAAAACACAAATGGGTGGATGTTCCTTAGCATCCCTCTCACAGAATTTGCACCTAAAGGCACACGCCTACCAAGTCTTGTGTTTGTTCAACACTTCCGTCTGTGGTTGATGAAGAACCGTACAGGAAACGTTAATGGCACATTCCAATGGGCATCTATTGAAATCGTCGGAAATAGATGGCAACAAGGGGTGGTCACAAGATCATTAAACGATACAACATCCAATCTTTCAGATAGCCAAGTTGTGGCAGATACATTAGAAAAGTTCATCGTTGGCACAAAGGACAACTTCAGTTTTGACGACTATCAGAGTGCATACCTTGAAATTGAGGATGATGAACTCTTCAGAAAACTACACCCATACACAGCATCATCACTCGCTTTTCAAACACAACAGCAACGAGAACAAACGCTCAGCTTGGAATACTATCTCCATCCCGGCTCACACGGTATCACATCCAAACAACTCAAAGGTTTCACACAAAGCGAAGGACAGGATTTTAGCAGGCACGATACTCTCCGATTTTGGTTATACGGAGACAACAGTGATACTACCTTTGTCCTACAACTTGCTCCCAGCGTGCGTACAGGATACAGAAGTTCATTTTACAGTTCCGACCCGTTCCTCAATCAACCACAACAGGAAGAGGATGTTAACATCTTTGAAAACCTGACTGATTATTACGAATATACAATCCCACTTGACTTCAATGGTTGGAAACTGGTCGAAATTGACTTGCGCGATGATAGACGAAATGAATATCCCGATAGTGTAGAGAATCAGGAGGATGGTTCTGATATTACAAATCAGGAAACCCAATCCGACCCTGTAGAAAACGCGCCTGATGGACATCCTGACGGTTTCACCGTCAGAAAAACTGGAATGGGTGTAAGTAGTTCACGGCTGACGATAAAAAACATCGGCGGAGTTCTACTCGGCATTCGAAACGACACAAACCAAGAACTCAGCGGTGAGGTATGGGTGAACGAAATACATCTCGGTGATCCACTGATACGTTCTGGATGGGCACGCCGCGGTGATATGTCTGTTTCCCTTGGTCGCATCGTCAGACTCCGCGGGGGATACGCAAGTCAGGACAAAGACTTTGAGAGCGGGACAGGTGAAATCGGAAGGCAACGCCTATCTTCACGTGGCTACAGCACTACAAATAACGATTACAACATCAACGCAGATGTCACTATCTTCCAATGGTTACCCATCCGATACTCTATACGAGAACAGGAATCTGAAACGGAAGCACTTCGGGGCAGCTACACCTCTTTTCAAAGCGGTAAAAGCCAAACACAAAACAGAGATGTGTCTGTCAATTTCAACCGAAATCCCTTTCCAAACCTCGGTTTTGCATACAACTACCAAGATTTTTGGAATGAACGCCAAGGCACACAGATTAGTCATCTTTATACGGGCACTCTTCGCTACAGCATTGGAACAAGAATCGGTTTCAACATGCAATATCGTCACGAAGACATTATTGCACAACCTGAAACCGCAACCGACACAACGACATCTTCTAATTCCTACTATAGCTACGGTTACGGTAGAAATCGTGATGAGAAAACAGATAGTGGATCCATTTCGCTCAACATCAGTCCAATCAACGCATTTAGTCTCAATCCAAGTTATGATATTCGCAGAACGCTTGAAAGACGGGATCAAAGCCGATACAGACCTACCTCTTTCACAACGGGATTTGACACCACTGCCACTGCGGATGACAATGAGGACACACAATCAGACTTCACCATTGCACAAAGAGAACATCGCGTGTCCCTCACTCCCCGTCTAAACCGAGACTTGCTCGGTTTGCGTCCCACTGTCACAAGCCGCGCAAGTTTCCGTGAAAACTGGTTCACAACGCAGAAAGACGCATCACTCAACGGAAACATTAATCTCGGTCTAAACCTTCGCATACAAAAATGGTTCGGATGGATATTCAAAGAAAGAGAACCTAAGAAGGAAACCACGCAAAACGGCATGGAAAAACCTATTGATACACCTCAAAATCAAGGTACAAGTCAGCAGCTAATTGAACAATTACGTGAAAAAGGTATTGATGAGGCAAAAATACAAGAAATGGCAGAAGAACAGAGTAATTGGATAAATCGGGACAAAGCAGAAATAGACCAAAGTCAACCCACAAATCTCGCAGCGCAACAAAAACAGGAAGGACTTGTCCAACGCATTATCAACACATTCTCTATCAATACCAGTGCAAACTTCAACGCAACCGAATCCTTCCGCCAACTTGAATCTGATCAGAACCTATTAAATGTATGGCAACTTGAAAACGATGCGGAAGAACGCACAAATTCACGTAAAAGCAATCGCTATTCTATTCGCACTTCGGTTGAACCGTGGAAATGGCTCATCTTTGGAACAAATCTAAGCACAGCAGATAGTTTCCGCAAAAGTTACGCTACAACCTACACTTCACACGCAGAAACTTATGAGGGTGATATAAAACTTAATACACAAAAAGCAACAAGTTTCCAACTCCGCTACAGTTTCACGACGCGGAATAATACAAACCTTGATGTCACCCTCAGCGATAGTACTGCACACACACCATCACTCAGTTGGATACATAAATGGAGCAACGAAACCAGGACTTCATTAGGTATCCGCACAACACTCCGCGACCATCTCCGAAGTGGTATTGAGAGCAACGCACTTATAATCACTCCAAACTTTAGCATTGACTACAAATACCACACGGAAGGCGGGATCCGCTTACCGATTTTCGGTAGGATACCACTAAGACACGACCTTGACCTCACCAATACCTTATCGTTAGCAATCCGCAGAGAGAACTACGGTGCAAACAAAGAGGAACGTTCTGAACGATATGAAACAACACTGCGCGTCGGTTACAAACTCAGCAACCATCTCACTGCAAATCTACATCTTGGCGTAAGTTACAACAACGATAGAGTTGAAGAGGGAAGAGATTTCATTTCAATTGCAAGTGCCTTAACAGTCAGAGGCGAATTCCAATAACGACTATTCATTACCAATTATCGGAGGCGAGATATCAGGAATCACAAAATCAACTCGCATTGGAATCCCAGAAGAAAAAGGAAGCCCCAAAAACCACCTGACACCCGCAATTCCATCAAAACCTTCATAAATTGTGCGAGTGTATACAGGATTTCCTGTCTTATATTTGGCATGCATAATAACATAATAACCCACAGGAACATCACGTTCAAATGTATACTCACCGTTAGCATCTGTCAAAACCGGATTACATCTCTTAAAGATGTTTTTGGTAGACCAAGAAATCTCTATATTCTCTAAATTCCTGGGATCCATATCTCCATTTTCCATGACGACTTTACCGTAAACTGTTCCCCTAAAAAAACTACACCATACTTCATTTACTATTGCATGCAAAATGGGAATCACTATAAACATTACGAATATCAATATTAGAATCGTAACTGGATACCATCTATTGTTGAAGAATTTGTGAAATGTATTTATCATATTCATTCCCTTATAACTGCACCACGTGACATCTCTAAGACAACCGAAACTGCGCGAAACCCTCTTATTCCACGTTCTTCCATGTGATCTGAGTAATCCACGATTCTGATAGAAAATGACACTATCAATTCCCAATTATCGGGGGCGGAATATCAGGAATTACAAAATCAACCCGCTTCGGAATGCCAGAAGAGATAGGAAGACCAAGAAACCTTCTGACACCCTCAATTCCATCAACCCTTTGATGCACCTCACGATAATAGCCAGGTCTACCCGCCTCATATTTTGCAGTCATAGATAGGCTTTCAGCATTTACTGGCACGTCACGTTCAAAGCGGTACTCGCCATTTGAATCTGTTAAAACAGGCTTACACTTCTTGGCAAAGTTACTGATATACAAAGAAATCTCTATATTCGCTAATCTATTAGGATCCGTATCTCCATTTTCCATTACGACTTTTCCGTAAACCGTTCCCTCAAAAAATTTACTCCATATTTCTGTTGGCGATCCAAAGACAAATTCTATCATTAAAGAAACTACAACTATCAATATAGGCATCCACCGTTCGTTCAAGATGGGATGAACGGGAGTTTGTATTTTCTGCGAACCTTCATTAGAAGTTTGGATAGTATAGTCAGATTGTTCTCTATTAAGAACAATATTTGGATCTGGTATATCAGAGATGACAAGATCAACGTGTATCGGATTCCCTGACGAAATGGGCAATCTAAAATAAAGGATCCCAAATAACCATCTAACACCTTCAATTTTCCCTATAGGTTCGGTTATGAACTCATTATTTCCAACTTTCGCCCTTAATGTTAGATAATACCAAACAGGAACTCTACATTCAAAAGAATATTCCCCCTTAACGTTGGTTAAAACGGGACGAACTTTCTTTTTCAGGTCTTTAGCAGTCAAGGAAAACTCTATATTTTCAAATTGCTGCGGTAGGATGTTACTATTGCCCATAACAACCTTGCCGCTAATCGTTCCGAAAAATATTCTTCTCCAGATACGTGCTGCAATGACTAAAAAGATACAAAATAGTATGTATGCCATAAGTTAATAAACGAATTCCATTACGACTTTACCGTAAACTGTTCCCTTAAAGTTGAACATCGCTAAGGCTATGTTTGCGACACAGTTCCGCTTGTGAACTTTGACCACACAGCACCTCAATTACGACCTCAACATTAAATTCAGGTGTGAAGTTTCTTCGTATCGCTATTGGATTTCTCCTTCAAATTGCGTTGTAATTATATCACAATCTTGTTTTTGGTAGTGGTCCAAATTTGCGATGGCAGTACACTCCAACAAGATAGTTGCACCGAATTCAACATTTATTGTAAAATTATGCACCCGTTTTGCCGTTTCACGCGTCACTAAAGGTTGAGATGAAAAATCCGAGTGATCCTTTAACGGAGGAATCCAATGAAAAACGAAGATGTTGAACTGATTCAACGCACAGTTTCTGGTGATGACAGTGCCTTCGCAGAATTAGTTGAGAAATATCAGAAGCAAGTTCACGCACTTGCATGGCGGAAAATAGGAGATTTTCACACAGCTGAAGATATTACGCAAGATACTTTTCTTAAGGCATATCAGAGACTCCACACACTTAAGCAACCCAATAGATTTGCAGGATGGCTTTATGTCATTGCAAATCGGCAATGCCTTGCATGGTTTCGGCAAAAACGTCTGCACAAGCAAACATTAGAGAACATAGACACACCCAAGGCTAACAGTGATGCATACTCAAGACACATCGTAGAGGAAAAAGCAAAAACTGTTGAACAGGAACAACAGGAAGTTGTCAAGAAGTTGCTTGAGACGTTGAAGGAGAGTGATCGGACCGTCATCACGTTACACTACTTTGCAGAGATGACATGTGAACAGATGAGTGAGTTTTTAGGGGTATCCGCAAACACAATAAAGAGCAGACTCCGCCGCGCACGGAACCGCTTGAAACAGGAGGAACCGATGATCCGAGAAGCAATCGGCAATTTCCAAATCTCACCAACTTTAACCGATAACATAATGCAAGAGGTCTCACGGATCAAACCTATTCCTCCTTCTACCAGCAAACCTATCATTCCGTGGGTAATAGGCACAGCAGGTGCAGTCCTGATTGCATTGATGTTTGGGATTGGTGGTCAATATTTAGCACAATTCCAAAAACCGTATAGTTTAGATGCACAGTCTGAAAGGACTGTTGAACTTGTTGACGCACGCGATGTTCAAAACCTCGAGGTAGAATCAACTAATCGAAATCAACCTGGGAATATAAACGATTTAGGTGGTCCAGGTAATGGCAATGAAGAGAACGGGGATCAGGCTTTAAGCGACCAAGGTGATTATACTCGAATGAATTTGCCAATAGGAGCAAAACGGAGACTCGGCAAAGGTATATTGAATGACATGGAACTCTCACCTGATGGTTCTCGTTTGGCAATCTCAGGTTCCGGTGGTATATGGCTTTATGATGTTCAGAAAGGAAACGAAATCGCCTTCATTACAGATCATAAACACAAGAAAGATTATTCTAAACCAGAAACAGTATTTTCACCTGGTGGCAAAACATTTGCAAGCAAAGGGTATCGTAGAACAATTTGGTTATGGGATGCGGAAACGGGTAAACACTTACGTACAATCAAAGTGCCGAATGCCCCCGCAACAGGCTATCTATTCATGAAGGATGGCACTTGGTCAACAACCGTTATTCCTCTTAGCCAATATAATCCTGATGATGATGGGACATCCTTGATAGGTTTTGGTGGTTTTAGTAGTAAGAAAACGAAAGCCAAATTTATTGTTCCTGCTGGTCCGCTCAAATCATACAGATTCATGGCAGACAGTAAAACGCTTATGACACAAAATTTAGATGGTACAGTCTGGTTATGGGATATCACTACAGGTGAACAGAAAGCAACATACCGTCCAAAACTGCCTGGACTGAAACTTGATAGTTACATTAATTGGGTGAGTTATAGTCCTGATATGTGGCGGATTGCAGCTGATGTCCATATTGCTCCTTCAGGTGAAGTTATTTATGCTCTCGCTGCGGGAGATAGGTACGGTACAATTTACATACAAGATGGACTCACTGGTAAACGCATACGCACACTGGAAGGACAAAGTGTAATTATAAGCAAAGAAAATACCAAAGGCCAGATAGGTTATGGACAAAAAACACCTATTCAAAACCGCATGCGGATTCCGGGCATAAAAAAGGTTTTTTCACATAAGGGACCTCGGATAGGAGTAGAATGGATAACGGAATTACATTTTGCACCAGATGGCAAAACACTTGTAAGTAAAAGCCGATTCAGAAACAGCAAAAGCAGTAGTTATAGTGGTGCCGTTGAACTATGGGATGTCAAAACAGGTGAACTGCTAACAAGACATGAATTAGGGACAGATATAAAGTTCTCTTGGAATGGCAAAGTGATTGCATTTATGAATAACGAGGTTTTTGAATACAATGGATCTGCGATATGGGATATTGAAGACCGTCGTGAAATTGCTGAATTTACAGACAATGTTGACGTAAAGTTTTCAAGAGACGGGAATACATTTACTATTTTACGGAAGGACAGTATAGAGAAATGGGATATTGCCACACGCAGCAAAATCTCATCAATACAAACACCTCCAGATCTGTTAGCACTTCTGCCAGAACGACACGCTCTTTCAGGAGATGGCACAATCTTTGCAGCTATAGATAGATATGGAACAATCAATTTATGGGAAACACAAACCAATGCACACTTGCGCACCCTCACTACAGACTATACAACACCAATTACAACGATGGCATTCACACACGATGGCAAGACGCTTGTAAGTGGGGATGCTTCCGGTAACATTCATCTCTGGGATTTAGACACGGGTACAGTACGCAGGACACTAACATCACCTGAAAGCAAAAGTATTTTTAGCTTAGTCTTGGCAGAGGATAATACCATCCTCGTTAGTGAAAGTATAAAAAACATCAATGAATGGAATATCATCACTGGAAAAAGAACTAACACCTACACCATACAAGGTCCAGTGCCACAAAGTTACAGTACCAGTCATCATGGTATTGGGGGTACAGCCGATACCGTCTTTACATGGCCCACTACGGTAATAGCATTGACACCAAGAGGTGGAAAAATTGCTAGGGCTATATGGTCTTCGCGTGAAAAAAAGACTGGGGAAGATGAAAGTGAGTTTAAGGTATGGGATATTCAGACTGGCGAACACTTATGTACCGTAACACATGAATCTCGTGTTGGTAAAGCCTTAGCATTCACGTCCGATGGGGATATGTTTGCTACTTTGGGAATGGATATATCTTACACTGTAGATGAAAATACTGGTAAAAAAGTTGCAGGTTTAGATAAAAGTATAGTGTACTTATGGGATACATATACTGGCAAAAAATTAGCAACTTTCGACGTGCCTAAGGAGCCAGTAAATAACTTCAATCTCCCTGATATTTATGCTGGAGTTTTCACACGCGATAGCAAAACGTTTGCTGCCACTGGGAGTTATGGAAATAATTCAATCTTTCTATGGAATATTAAAACACAGACACTTTTCGCAACGCTCAGCGGACATGGACACGTTGTTTGCAGATTAACAGTTTCACCGGATGGAACTATTCTTGCCAGTGGGGATTCGAATGGTGAAATTCGTTTGTGGAAAATGCCTTCAGGTGAACACCTTGCTACATTCCAGTCACCTGGTGGACATATCAGCAATATCACATTTGCACCTGATAGCAAAAGTTTCGCAAGCACAAACGGTCGTTCAGACGGTGTATCTTCTGATACAAGGAAAGGTGGAACCATATTCCTATGGGATGTTCCAAATGTAGAGTAAGACAATCCATAAATGATTTGTATCACATTTCTTTTATGAGACACACTTCCGATCAATAATTGTTTGAATACCATCCCAAGTCATCCTAATATATTGACAAACTGCTCCAATCTGCTAAAATATACCCAGAGCATATCTCATTCAGCGTGTTCCAAATACCACTGAATTTATGGAGGTTGTTATGCAATATGGATCACAACTCAAACCCGCGACACCAACAACAAACAAACTATTAATCCCGTTGGTGATAGGTGCTGTAAGTGCAGTATTGATTGCCATAATGCTTGGTATTGGTGGTAGCAGTTATGGCAATGAAGATAATGCGGATCAGGCTTTAACGGATTATACACTATGGGGATTACCAGAAGGTGCAAAACGGTGGCTCGGTAAAGGTGTTCTATCCGACATGAAAGTTTCACCTGATGGGTCCCGATTGGCAATTGCAAGTTCCGCTGGTATTTGGCTTTACGATGTCAATGCAAAACAGGAAATGGATAGGTCTGAGATTGCGTTACTTACTGGTCATGAAGGCGTCGTTAGGCAGTTGACTTTTTCACCGGATGGTAAAATGTTCGCCAGTATAGGAGTGGACAAAACAATTCGATTATGGGAAACCAGCACCGGCAAACACTTGTTCACATTGACCACACCTAAACCTACAGGTGAATTTCGTTCCGTGAAATTCATTAGAGATGGTAAAACCCTTGTTGGACGTTATTGGGATGACTATAAAGTCTATCTGTGGGATGTTACAACAGGTAAATTTGTTGAGTCATACCGTCCGAAACTTCCTATGATTAGATTAGGACAAGACAGAGATTGGCAGTTTGCAATTGACACTTTTTTTGATCCCATTGGTAATATTACATTTGCTGTTGGAAATAAGGATGGGACGATTAGCATCCGAGAAGGACGTACTGGTCTGGAGAAAGTTAGACTTGTTGGGTATACAGATGAATCACAATACTTCAAAGTGGATAGTGAACATGATCCTCTTAACCCAAGAAAACCTACAGTGAGAAGATCTTTAGTCCGTCCTGGTGATAAACCAACAGTTCCAAAACAACTTAAAACTGATGGAACGCCTTTTCCAATCCAATATCTGTTGTCTGCACCGGGTCATTCCAGTCATAATTATGAAAAGCGACCTACGAAATGGATAAATACCTTAGATTTTGCTCCCGATGGTAATACGCTCGTAAGTACGAGTCGATATCTGTTGAGAGAAAGTTCTACTAGCTATAGTGGCAGTGAAGGACCGACTGAAATATGGGATGTTGAGACAGGTGAACAACTTGCATCACTCACGTTGCGGGTTATAGATGTAACATTCTCAGGAGATGGAAAAACACTTGCTATTACTGGTGATGGTGGTGTTTCTGTCTGGGATATTCGTTCACGACAAGAGATATGTGTATTTACAGGGAATGTAAAAGCAACGTTTTCAGGTGATGGAAAAACCCTCTGTATCATAGAAAACAATCGCTTTACATTTTGGGATGTCAACACGCGCCGTGAAATATCTACAATGAATCCATTTGGAGTGCAAGGAAACCTGATTTATTTCCCTGAAAGTTTTATGTTATCACAGAATGGAAATCTTCTTGCTACTGCGGATGTAAACGGTATAATCTTTGTATGGGAAACAACTCCCTTAAAAATAAGAACATTCGCCAAAGACTATGAAAAGACGTTCACATCATTGACATTCAAACACGACGGTAAAACACTCGTAAGTGGAAGCGCGAACGGTTACCTGCAATCTTGGGATGTTAATACTGGGAACCTAAAAAGTGTGTCTGAACTGGTGAAAGGAAACATCAACGGTTTGCATGCCCACAAAGATAACACAATCCTAACCGTTGTGAGTGACAGCATTCTTTTAAGACTTTATCCTCTTGAAACTCACACTATATTGAATGCGCAAAACTGGAGTGGTAGTGCATCGTTAGACGATGGAACACAATTACGTGTGAAGACACTCTCATTCTCATCAAACGGTAAAAGATTAGCTACTAGAAACAAAAAGACGAAGATGGTTGACGTATGGGATATTTCTATAGGAAAAGAACCTAACCATCTCACAGAAATTGAACATCGATGGGGTCCAGTCGCGCTTTCTCCTGATGGGTCTAAACTCACAAGTGCAAGTAACTCTGACAACGGCGTTGATTTGTGGAATGCAAACAGTGGTGAACTACTTACCAAACTAAGTATATCAAAGAAGTTGTTAGTAAAATACAATAACATATCTTCTTTAGCATTTTCTCACGATGGAAAGATTTTAGCGGGTGGTACTAATAAAAAAGAAATACATCTATGGGATTCAAATAGTTTTGAACACATTGGAATCCTCAAAGCACATAAGCATGCAGTATGTGCATTAAAGTTTTCACCTGGCAATACAATCCTTGCAAGTGGAGATACAGGGAGCGGGATTTGTCTATGGTCAATATCCGATAGAAAACTCCTTGCTACTTATGATGCACTTGGAGAAGGATATGTCAGCGAGTTGGCATTCGCACCTGATGGAAAAACCCTTGCAAGCACAAGCGGCTCACGCAATTTCCCTAAAACTCCCGGCGGAACGATTTTTCTCTGGGACGTGCCATCAAAATAATACCATTTCTGAAATATAACATCTCATTAAATGATTACTTGTTTGTAGTCGCGCAATTCATTGCGCCTCTTACATTCACAATACAGAATATATCTACTAATGTAACATCACTTAGAATTAGATAACATATTGACAAACCGCTACAATCTGCTAAAATATATCCAGAGCATATCTCATCCTTGAACTTCCAAACATCCCCCAACCTTATGGAGATTATTATGAAAGAAGTATCACGCCTTAAATCCACTGTCCCTTCAATAATCAAACCCATCATTCCGTGGGTGATTAGTGCTGCAGGTGCAGTATTGATTACCATAATGCTTGGTATAGGTAATGGAAGTTATGGCAATGAAGATAATACGGATCAGTCTTTAACGGATTATACACTATGGGGATTACCAGAAGGTGCTAAACGGAGGCTCGGTAAAGGGATGTTTACCGATATGCAACTTTCACAAGATGGCACCCGCTTAGCAATTGCAAGTTCCGCTGGAATCTGGATTTATGATGTAAAGACAGGTAAAGAGACAGCACTGCTTACAAAAAATGCTGATTTAATCGGGTTAGTTGCATTTACGCCTGATGGAAAAACCCTCGCAAGTACTGGTGGTGACAACACCTGTCAAATCTGGGATGTTGAAAACCAAGAACTTCTGTTAACATTCAAATTACCAAATTATTGGATCCGCTCTATAAGATTTTTGGATGATGGAAAAACACTCGTCGGTGAGGGATTTATTGACAAGAGATCACACACACTGGGCGGAAAGATATTGAGATGGGATGTGCCGAAAGTGTGGATGTGGGACAGCAATACGGGAAAGATATTAAACACCTACACCACAGAACTACCGAAATTGGATCTACTTACAGATGCTCGAAGTAGTGTTCCATTTCAAGGCTTTACAAACGGATCACGTGTCCTTTTCGCTTATCAAAATAAAGAGCATGAAACCATCATAAAAGATGGAAACACAGACCAAGAGATAATCAAAATTCCAAGAACAGGACAAGAGATAAGGGAATTTGCCTTCTCTCCAGATGGTAAACGACTTGCAATCGCTTATGACAGGAGTGTACACCTCTGGGATATTGGTTTTGATTCAGGTAATCAGATAGCGATATTTCCAATTCACATTGCCAACTTCTTCGGAAATCAATCTACACTCTCTTTTTCAAAGGATGGCAAAACACTTGCTGCTGCTGACGTGCAAGGTATCACTGTATGGAACGTTGAAACACATGCTCATATTACTTCATTCATGAATGTTAAAGGAGGTTTATGGGAATTTGTGTTATCTGCGGATGGGTCAACGGTTGTCACTATGGACTATCAGGGCGCGGTTGATGTTTGGTCGGTTACAAATGACAAACATGAACGGACATTGACAACTGGCTATACGGGCAGATTCACCGCTTTGACGTTTGATCATGATGGAAAAACCATCGCAAGTACTACTCGAGGAAATATAAACTTGTGGAATGTTGACACTGGTACTGATAATTTGCACATACAAGTACCAATGTATAGCGCGATTAAAAACAAATATTCCGAATGGCATTCACGGGCTGCAGTTGTGCCTGCAGATCGTGGAAGTGATATTATCAGCCTTGCCTACTCTAAAAACAATAGAATCCTAAATACTCTTAATATATCTGGCAAAATTGGTGTCTTGGATGTTACCACAGAGAAATACCGTATCTCTAACATTCTTGCGGGGGCATTACCAATACATTCTAACCCATTAGCCAAGGGAGTGGCGAGAGTCCCTATGCCTTGGGCACCAAATATATACCACTTGATTGCAACATCTTTTGATAACATATCAGTGTTTATTCCCGAAGCAGCTTTCTCGTCTAATGGAGAGTTATTAGCAACCAAAAATCAAGAAGGGGCAGTTGAGGTATGGGATCTTACTATACCAAGCCGTTTATACACACTTGCAGTGCAAAATCCAAACGTGGGAAACAATCCTGCGATTATATTAGAATTTTCAGAAGATGGAAATGTGCTTGCAATCCGTGATGGCAAGGATATTCACTTGTCAGATGTCCATTCTGGTGAAACCTTAGCAAAATATAAGATACCTGAGAAGAAACCGAATATTATAGACAAATTTATATCTATTTTTGTCAAAAAGCCTGTCATTCAGAAGATTGACGCAGTAACCTTGGCACACGGTGAAAAAAGTATCTTAGCTGCAAACAAAGATATGGCGATTTATCTGTGGAATATTGCTACAAAAGAACGCATCTTAACAATCAAAGACCATAAACACACAGTATGCAAATTAGCACTTACAAACGATGGATCAATACTGGCAAGTGGAGATGTAAGTGGTGTAATCCATTTATGGGAGATTCCGTCAGGAGAGAAACTCGCAATATTTAGACCCTATGCAAGTCCAATTACCCAATTAGTCTTTTCACCTGATGGCAAAACGCTTGCAAGCACAAATTTGCATTCTCACTTTGCAGGAACTATCTTGCTTTGGGATGTCCCCTCCAAATAGGTAGCAACTTAGGTTAAAATAAACTATTCTATCGGATCATCTTGTTAACATTTTTTTCAGCAGTATGCACCCAACTTGTACCTCACCCGCGTCATTAAGTACAGACACATGGTTTGAATACTTACTTTTCGCATACACTTTGGAAGGTGACATAATGAAGAACAATGACATTGAATTAATCCGCCGCGTTCTTGAAGGTGATGATTCTGCTTTCTCTACTTTAGTGGAGAAATACAAGAAACAGGTACACGCACTTGCATGGCGAAAAATCGGTGATTTCCATATTGCAGAAGACATTACACAGGACACCTTCCTGAAGGCATATCAGAAACTCGCAACACTTAAGAATCCACAACGATTTGCAGGTTGGCTCTATGTTATTGCAACGCGTTGCTGCCAAGCGTGGCTACGCAAAAAGCACATAGAAACCGAATCGTTAGAAGAAATTGATAGTGAAACGTTAGAACCGGAAGCGTATTCACGATATGTTTCGGAAGAGGAGACGAAGGTAACCGTTGCAGCCCAACGTCAAGTTGTCAAGAAACTGCTTGCAATGTTGCCTGAAAGTGAACGCACGGTGATAACGTTGCACTACTTTGGGGAGATGACCTGCGAAAGTATGAGCGAGTTTTTAGGGGTATCCGCTAACACGATTAAGAGCAGACTCCGCCGCGCACGGCAAAGATTAAAACAGGAGGAACCGATGATCCGAGAAGCAATTACGAACTTCAAAATATCTCCAACACTTACTGAAAATATAATGAAAGAAATTTCACAACTTACACCTTCTATACCTTCGGCGAGCAAACCTGCTGCACCGTGGGCAGTTGCTGCTGCATCAAGTTTAGTTTTAATTCTGTTGATGCTCGGTATGGGCAGTCAACACTTAGTGAATTTTCAGAAACCTTATAGTTTAGAAGCTCATGCTGAAACAACGGTTGAACTCGTTGATGTCCCTGTTTTCCTAAATCTTGAAGTAAAACCAAATATCCGAAATCAACTTGCGAATGCAAATGCGATTGATAAAAACGATAATAATGGTCAGCAACCTGATGAGGTCTTATCGGCTGCCGCCCAGATAGAAGGAGAAGATATTGCTGTCGCCAAACAACAGTGGATTCAGTCTGAACCCATCAGAGGAAGCGAGGCGATTAGCTTACTTGCAACACCAGAGGGTGAATTTTACGCTTTTGCTGATAGGAATATCTACAAATTAGAAACCGATGGGAAAGGGTGGAAACACATCTTTGATACCAACTTATTGGATACTGACTATGAAGAAGGCGAGGCAGTTATGAAAAAGTGGAACAATACACTCTATTTGATACTGTCTACAGACCTCTTCGCTTCAAAAGATGATGGCAAAACGTGGAATTTAGTTTACTCATGGCCAAGAGATCTTTGGTTTCCTATCGAATTGGTGCTAACAGAACAAGCTTTTTATATACTTTTCTATGTGGGAAACAATTTTCAAACTAACGACCTTTTTCGTTCTGAAGATTCTGGCAAGACATGGGAGGTCATAAATGGTCCGATAGATAGACACATTTATTCAATTGTCAATATACAGAACAAGTTGTTTGCAAGGACAAATATCGCCCTCCATCGCTTTAGCGATGAAAATTGGCAACGTTTGGAATTTCCAGTGTCTACTGGAGAAATCCGTTCAGTTGCAGCGGCTGAAGAGAAACTATATGTTATGACAGAGGCGAGTGATGATGTATTAGATTCTGGTAAAGTATCTCAAGGACAGGAACGTGGTTGGTGGATATTTCGATCAACTGACTCCGGTGATTCATGGGATGATATAACGCCAACAAACGCTTGGCCCGTAAAAGGGTTACCGCCCCGTCTCAAACTTATTGCTGTAGGGGAAACACTTCTGGCGATGGAACATGGTACGGTTAGTTCTTCTGATAGTGGAAAAACATGGTTTACATCACAATTATCGGGTCCTACGCCTTCAATCCATCCTGATGTAATCTTTAAAGCAGCAGCAGTAAACGCAGATGTTTTTTATGTTAGTGGGAGAAACGGACTGCATCGTTCCACTGATAATGGTAAATCATGGAATAAGGTTAATATCACTGTGGATAGGGGTAAAATAGAGGCTTTAATCGCGTATAAAGGGAACGATAAAAGGCATGATATACCGCCAACGCTCTATGCAAGATATGAAGGAAGAATCGCAAAAACTTCCGATGAAGGCAAGTCTTGGAATGCTGTTCAAATAGAAATTCCGATGACGGACCCCAATAGAGAAAAACCACCAGATATTACGCATATAATCAAATCTGACGGTGTTCTCTACGCAAAGGGAGGCGGCTCTTTTAACAGAGGAAAAACACATATATATCGCGTATCTACAGACGGTAATATGCTTGTGCAGATTCAAGGCATGCCCATCTTCGACTCACTGGAATCTTATAGCAAGTCGGGCGAAATATTGAATAATCGATTTAACATTTCAGATAAATCGGTCCTTGAACAGATGCAAGAGGAAATTCCTGGCGCAACCCAGCTCTTCGAACAGTTGACACAAACAGACCAAGAAAATCGGTTTAAACTTTTTAGAGTCGCCCAGCGTAGTCCGTTTGCTGTCAGTGGTGACACATTCTATATGGAATACAATTATAAACTATTTCGATGGAAACCTGGTGATACTGAATGGCACGACACCGGTGCGGAAGAAACCGTTGAATTGACTTTAGACAGGGCAAAGAAAGATACCAAACTTGCTGTGTCAGGAGATACTGTCTACTTCGGTAAACGGGATGGTCACCTTGTTCAATCCTTCGATGCAGGAGATACTTGGAAAGATATCCCTTTGGACTTTATGTTTTCTACACCTATTGAAGTCTTTAAAGATATCGTGTTTGCGGATTCTACGGTATATGTGGCAACGGACGCAGGTGTCGCTGCATCAAATGCAGGAAAACATTGGTATGCGATCACCGATGCAGTAGGAACACACCTCATTATGGAACGCTTAGCTGTTAATGAGACAAAGGTTTATGGTGTTACTAAAAATACTGGTATCTATCGCTTAGAAAAGGATGCTTGGGAACAGATTATCTCAAAAATACCTGATAGCGTGATTTCTCTTGCTGTTGATGGGAATACTATATACGTAGGCACACAAAACCGCGGTATGCTTCATTACAATCTTAATGATAAGTAGATTTTACATACTTTTATATTTACGATAAATAAACCTGTACAACTAACGAGTGTCTAATGTTTTTGGCACAAATGCGACTTACGCCTATTGTAGGGCGGGGTCTCTGTGCCCTGCAATTATGGGTGTGTAAAGTTTTTGGCACAATGTCTCACATTATGGTGAATTGCAGGATATGTTTAGCACGTTTTAGTCCCGACAAATGCGCGTTTGGCATTTAGCGGGACTAAGAAGCAATACGGACACTGCAAAAATTTGAAAGTTGACATCTATGGGATAACATAGAAGGACAGGTCTATAAAATATTGTGTACCAAAAACTTTACATACTCTAATTAACTCACACCTTGACAAACCCTCCTGATTTGATACAATAATTCCCTACCACATCTAACCACTTTAATAAAAAACTTGCAGAATTATGCAACCGTTTTCCTCCAAAGTCGCGTCACAAGGTTTCAAATATAAAATTGAACCTACACTTTCTGGAGGCACTTGATGAAAAACAATGATGTTGAACTAATTCAAAGTGTTCTTTCTGGTGATGAAGACGCTTTCGCAGAACTTGTGAATAAACATAAGAAGGCTGTCCACGCACTTGCATGGCGGGTGCTTGGGGACTTCCACATTGCAGAAGATATTACTCAGGACACCTTCCTGATAGTCTATCAGAGACTTCACACCTTGAAAGATCCAAACCAGTTTCTTGGGTGGCTCTATGTGATTACAAGACGCCGATGCTACGCTTGGCTCCGCAAGAAACGAATACACACACAACCTTTGGAGGACGCAGAAACAACTATGATCGGAAAAGATGTTTATTCCCAACATGTCGCAGATGAACGTGCGAACTCGGTTATTGATGTGCAACGCGAAGTTGTCAAGAGACTGCTCGCGAAGTTGAAAGAGAGTGAACGCACAGTAATGACGCTCCATTATCTCGGTGAGATGAAAGTAGAGGAAATTAGCAAGTTCTTAGGGGTTTCTGTAGGAACGATTAAGAGTCGGTTACAACGGGCACGGAAACGTTTACAGAAAGAGGAAACGATGATTAGAGAAGCACTCGAACATTTCCAACTTTCCCCGAACCTTACCGACAACATTATGCAAGAAGTTTCACGTCTGAAACCTACACCTACTCCAACTGCCAGCAAACCACTTGTGCCGTGGGCAATTGCTGCTTCAAGTGCAATCTTAATCGTGTTGCTACTTGGCGTAGGCAGTCAACAGTTACTCCGTTTTCAGCAACCTTATTCATTAGATGCACAATCTGAGATGACAGTTGAGCTCATAGATGCACCTATTGTGCTAAATGTAGATGCAAAACCAAATGTACGACGGGACGTTGGACGTGCAAATGTCCTTGGTGTAAGTGATAATAGTGGTCAGAAACCAGATGAGGTATTATTAACCACCGCGCAGGTGGAAGGAGAAGACATGTCTAATCAAAAACAACAGTGGATTCACGCAAAACGGGCAAAAGGTGCCCCAGCATGGAACTTGTGCACTACACCTGATGGAGATCTCTATGTAATGACAAATTATCTTTCTGTCTATAGACTATCAAAAGATGGAAATACATGGCAACATCTCTCCAGCATTAATAAATTAAGAACGGATTGGGGCGGTGCACACTCTATAGCAAAATGGAACAATTCTTTATATTTTATTCCGCACGATGAATTTTTCACTTCAACGGATGATGGTGAAACTTGGGATTTGCTCTATTCTTGGAAAGGAACAAAGTTCGGGTTTCCAATTGAATTGATATTAACAGAACAAGCGTTTTACCTTGCTTTTAGGAGTGGTGTTTTCCAGTCTAAGGACGACGGCAAAACATGGATAAACATTAGTGATGGATTGGAAGGAAGAACTGAACACTTTATTGAATCATTCATTGAGATCGAGAACACGCTTTTTGCGGGTACTAACACTGGTTGTTATCGTTACAGCGGTGATGGTTGGGAACGCATGAAATTCCCAATCGCAATTGACGATGTTGCTTCAATTGCAACAGATGCAGGAAAACTCTATGTTGCCGCACGCTTGAAGTGGAAAACTTCTAAAGAGTTGAATCGCACATGGGGAATATTCCGATCAACTGATCTCGGTGATTCGTGGAAGGATATCACACCTACAAATGCTTGGCAATTAGATGGCAATCCTCCAAATATGGTACTTATTGCTGTTGGTGAAACACTCTTGGCAATGGAGCATGGGATGGTGCGTTCAATGGATAGTGGAGACACATGGATGAGTCCTCAGTCCCAAGACATATCTCCTTCAATGGGCAATCTTTCCCCTGCTGCAGTTATAGATGACCAAACCATTTATGTCGGGAGCGGTGATGGACTCTATTCTTCTACTAATCTCGGTGAAACGTGGCACAAGATGAACATTCGGCAAAAGGGAGGGAGTATATATAATCTAATCGCATTAAAAAAGACTGATGAGAACCAAAGCACTCGTTCCCTTCTCTATGCAATAGTAGATGGAGAAACACAATCGGCAAATGAAATTCAAAAAACCGATGACGGCGGCAATTCTTGGAAATCCGTCCAAGTTGCCAAACCAATGACAGACCCTATTAGAAGAAGTTCTCCAAATTCTACCCAAATTGTTAAATCCGGTGATGTGATTTATGTAAAAAGTAGGGATGCTGTCTTCGGTAGCAAAAAAGTGTATATACATCGCGTCTCCAGCGACGGTAGGACGCTTGATCCTATTCAAGGCATGCCTGCATTAAATGCCGAAAAGTTATCTAATGGACTGACTCTTGGAGCAGCGCAGTTCTTTAAACAGCTGGATCAACCTAAATTCGAAGAGGGTGGAGGGCTCAGAAAAAACCTTATAGAAAAGGGATTACAAGGAGCGTTTAATGTTAACAAAGACACCTTCTATATTGAACATAACTATAAGCTCTTCAGGTGGAAATTGGGTGATACAGAATTGTTTGATACTAAGCAGGAAGAAACCATCGAATTGACTAAGGACATAATAAAGAAAGATCTCAAACTCGCTGTTTCAGGGGATACTGTCTATGCTGGAAAACGGGACGGTCATCTCGTCGTTTCGCTGGATAAGGGGAACAATTGGATTGATCTCACCTCAGCATTACCATTTCCTGTAAAAACTTTCAATGATATCGTGATTGTCAATACCAAAGTGTTTATAGCAACAGATGCAGGTGTCGCTGCATCAGATCAAGGAAATAATTGGGGTCCTATCACCGATACAGAAGGCACTAATCTCGTCATGGAACGCTTGGCTGCTGATGGCACTTTGCTTTATGGTGTTACCAAAGGGACAGGCATCTATCGCTTGGAAAATGGCACATGGAATCAGATTGTGTCAGAGATACCTGAAAAAGTAACATCTCTCGCTGTAGCAGGAAATATCTTATACGTGGGAACACGAGACCAAGGTATGCTGCATTATAATCTTAATGATAAATAGATTTAGCAATAGACTAAAACATAATCTTGTCGCGCGTTTTGTAAGTGCACCGACAAGATTATGCTTTTACATTTTCTATAAAGAGTCTACAACCAACTCACATCTTGACAAACCCTCCTGATTTGGTAGAATAGTATTACACTGTTTCCGACCAACCAATCTGTCCATCTGCAGAATTTGGCAACCATTTTGCACCTATCTTGCGTCACTATAGGTTGATATAACATAAATCCTTATATCTTAGACTGGATGTATCTGATGAAAAACGATGATATTGCCCTTATTCAACGCATTCTCGCCGATGATGAAGCTGCTTTTGAAGAACTTGTGAACAAGTATAGGAAGGCAGTACATACACTTGCTTGGCGAAAGATTGGGGATTTTCACATTGCAGAGGACATCACGCAAGATACCTTCCTGAAAGTGTATCAGAGACTGCATACCCTGAAAGATCCGAGTCAATTTTCTGGGTGGCTCTATGTGATTACATCAAACCTATGTTCCACATGGCTTCGTAAAAAACGTGTGCAAACACAACCTTTGGAGGATACAGATACAACGATGGCACCGAGAGATGCTTATTCACAGCATGTCGTAGAAGAACGGAAAAATACTGCTGTGGAATCACAACGTGAGGTGGTAAAAAAGTTGCTCGCGAAGTTGAAAGAGAGTGAACGTACGGTGATGTCCCTTCATTATCTTGGTGAGATGAAGGTTGAAGAGATAAGTCGCTTTTTAGGTGTCTCTGCAAGTACAATTAAAAGCCGTCTTAGACGTGCTCGGAACCGTTTACAGAAGGAGGAAACGATGATTAGAGACGCACTCGAACATTTCCAACTTTCCCCGAACCTTACCAACAACATTATGCAAGAAGTTTCACGTCTTAAACCTACGCCTTCCGCCAGCAAACCGATTGTGCCGTGGGCAATTGCTGCATCAAGTGTTGTTTTGATGATGTTAATGTTTGGCATAAAGAGTCAACACTTAGCATATTTTCAGAAACCCTATAGTTTGGATGCACAGACTGAGATGACAGTTGAGTTTATTGATGCTCCCGTTGTGCTAAATCTTGATATGAAGCCGGATGTTCGGCATGAACTTGGGAGTTCAAACGCATTTGGTAAAAGTGATAATAACGGTCAAAAACCTGATGAGGTCCTATTAGCTGCCGCCCAAGCCAAAGGAGAAGATATTGCTGTTCCTAAACGGCAGTGGATTCAGGAAAACGGGCCAGTAGGCTCAGGGCATTTGATGACGCAATTCCCTACACCTGAGGGTGAAATCTACATTGTTTACGAGGAAGGGAACTTTAAACTATATAAACTACCAGTTGATGGGACTGAATGGCAATACGTCAGTGATATTAGTTCATTACTACAAGATATTAGGTATGGTACAGTCTATATGTCTAAGTGGAATGGTACCCTCTATCTCGTTGCTTTAAATGATGATTTTAATGAACTATACGCTTCAACGGATGATGGAGAAACCTGGGTTTCAGTTGGAAGATGTTCAGCAGGAAGGGTCGTTGGATTTGAGGCGATGAATGATAGGTTTTACCTTGCCTATGAAAATAGTATATTCGTTTCCAAGGACACTGGAAAAACGTGGTCTAATCTTGACCTTGACGTGAGATTGATAGGAGAAGTGAAAACATTGAATATAATTCAAAACATGCCATTGGCTGCAACAGATGGAGGCCTATATCACATTGACGGTGACAGTTGGCAAAGATTGCAATTTCCGATAGCCGAAGCCAAAGCAGTTGTTTCGTTCACTGGAACTGAAGATAATTTATATGCCCTGACAACATGGGATTGGGAAAATATTGGACCGCAAAATCAGACTTGGTGGCTTTTCAGATCAACCGATAAAGGACAGTCGTGGACAGATATTACACCAACAAACGCATCACCTATTATGGGGAATGAACCTTCTGAAGATTTACCTGAGGCAACACTTGTCGCAGTTAAAAATAAAGTATTATTAATTGGATGGAGTGGGGCTGCAGTGGTTCGCTCTGTTGACAACGGTGATACATGGACGGTTGAAAAAACCAGCAATATTCCATTGATGCCTTATAGTGTTGACAGTGCAGTAGCAGTAGATGAAAACACATTTTATCTACAAGGGCATTCAGGCATGTATCGGTCAATTGATGGCGGTATATCTTGGACGAGATTTAGTCCAAAGTTGAAAGGCAGCATTATTGATGTAATCTCTGTTAACACAGGAAAAGTACGAAACACATCCAACTCCCTCTATGCGATGTTCACCGGAGGGATGAACGATACATGGGTGTTTAAATCCAGTGATAAGGGAAAGTCTTGGCATGTGGTAAATCCAGAAATACAAACTCAAGAAGAGATACCTTCCTTTACTCGAATGGTCGAGTCTGGTGGTGTTCTATACGCCAAAAGGCGGGGACCTACCAGTTGGGCAATCACAGGTGTGTCTCAAATTTCTGAGGATCGCAATATGTTAGTACCGATTAAAGGTATGCCCGTCTTCAGTTCATCAACTCTATCTCACCTATATGGGTTACGTGGATCAGGATTACGTGGTGCCTTTGCAGTCAGTGGCGACACGTTCTATATGGAACACAACTATAAGCTCTTCCGATGGGAACCTGGTGATACTGAATGGTACGACACCGGACAAGAAGAAACCGTTAGGTTGACTTGGAATATAATAGATAAAGATCTCAAACTCGCTGTTTCAGGGGATACTGTCTACGCAGGAAAACGGGATGGTCATCTCGTCGTTTCGCTGGATAAGGGGAATAATTGGGTTGATCTCACCTCAGCATTACCATTTCCTGTAAAAACTTTCAATGATATCGTGATTGTCAATACCAAAGTGTTTATAGCAACAGATGCGGGTGTCGTAGCATCAGATCAAGGAAATAATTGGGGTCCTATCACCGATACAGAAGGCACTAATCTCGTTATGGAACATTTAACTGTTGATGGCACAACGCTTTATGGTATTACCAAAGGGACAGGCATCTATCGCTTGGAAAATGGCACATGGAATCAGATTGTGTCAGACATGCCTGATGGCATAACATCTCTCGCTGTTGATGGAAATACTATTTACGTAGGCACACAAGATCAAGGTATGCTGCATTTCAATTTTTAAGTATGATAAATTTATCTGATATTTCTCAAAATGACTCAGAACCTTCTAATAATTAATGTCCCTTTTAGCGTAGCATAAATTTTCCAGTTTGTGCAGTCCTTCAGGATATTCTTAACAAGTGTTAATGGGATAAACATTTATAGAAATGGTATTACCAGAGACTTGTTCTAAGTTATGATAAACTCATAGAAACCTAATTAGGTTAATTAGCATATTCAGTGATATATTTTTGGGACTTTTAGCGATTCTTAAAGTTAATCGCTATGAGTTCAATTGAGAAGTGGAAAAACTAAGAGGTATAAAAAAATATTGAAATTAAACTTGATATGAAGTGAGATAAGGTTTCATTGATATTGGCGTTCATACATTTTCTTACCATTTTCAAACACAATTACCAGCGTTGAACCAAAGACTCTTATCCTATTCTGTTCTAAGTCAATTAGCGTTCCCGGTGCATAAGGTGCTTTTAATACCGTCCTTTCTTGATATTCATCAACAATAATGATTTTTACAAGACGTGCTCGGTTTCCCTCTTTGCTGACGGTGTGTTTATGTGTCAACCATCTCCCTCTGTTTTCAGCAATGTCACGTTTACCGCTGACCTCAAGTGTTATTAAGTCTCCTATTTGAACCAGTCGTTTGTGTCCTATAATCCGCCCTACTTTAATAATAGGATGTGGACCATATTTTGTGTCAACACTGAGTCCTATTGCTTCAAGGGCAGGTAAAACATCGGTGAGAAGTTCGTTCTTTAGGTTCGGTAGTTTGACAACTTCAGGTTTTCTACCCAAACTAATTAATAAATTAACTGGGTGTCCACGCTCCTTTCCGGTCCCTTCTACAGGATCTTGAGCGATTACTGTATTCGTCAAATATGTTGTAGAATGAACACGTGCAATAGAATTGGAACGAAATCCTGCCGCTTTCAATGTTTCATAAGCAGCAACCTCGGATTTGCCAATTACCGAAGGGATTGGAGATAATACAGCACCGATACTTACTGTTATTCTTATTGGCTGGTGTGGCTTAATGCTGGAATTGGCAGGTGGGTCTTGCTCAATGACATTCCCCTTGGTTTCGCTGCTACTTGCTTGAATGATTGGTCTTTCTATTTTTAACCCGACTTCAGAAAGTGCTGGTGCAGCTTGATAGTAGTGTTTACCGACAATGTTTGGTACCAGGACTTCAGTTGACTTAACCCACTGAGGTATAACAATGAATACTGTTAACAATCCGACAATACCCATTACAATCATCCAATAGATAGCAATTTTGACCACTGCCCATAATATAGTATTGAGTTTGTTCATCCCATAGCAAGTTCCTGTTTCTATTTACGGGTGATTGATTTTGTACTTGTAAAACACTCACCTGTTTTTATTTGGTACCCATTGACAAAATCTTTTGATGACATTACCTTTTTTGTCTCGGGTTGAACTTGTAGTAACTCGATTTCACCTTGACCAGTATTGACAAATAATTGCTGCTCAGTATTTATTCTAATTGTTCCTGGTTGGTTATCCAACAATATTTCTTTCGTGTTTCTTGGTATGGCTTGAATAATCTTTATAAGTGTATTGTCATGAAAGAAAGTGTATGCACTTGGCCAACCCGATGTGCCTCTGATTAAATTATGGATTTTGATTGAAGATTCAGACCAATTGATGCATCCCATGTCTTTTGTCAATCGTGGTGCATGTGTTGCCTTTACGTGGTATTGAGGTGATGCTGGTGGGTGTTGTCCTGGTTGTAAGTTAGTTAGGACTTGCATCAATAGTCTTGCTCCAATGTCTGCTAATTTCTGATGTAATGTTATTGCAGTATCCTCAAGTTCAATTGGTATTTGCTCCATGCAGATTATATCGCCCGTATCTTCACCAGCATCCAAGAGCATTAGCGTTACACCTGTCTCTTCCTCACCATTAATTAATGCCCATTGAATAGGGGCAGCTCCTCTGTATTTTGGTAAAAGAGATGGGTGTATGTTAATGACCCCACAGGGTGGGATGTCTAATACTGTTTGTGGCAATAGTTGACCAAAAGCAGCCACGACCATAACATCTGGCTTAAGTTGTTTTAGAGTATCAACAAATTCTTTCTTTCTTACTTTTTCGGGTTGAAACACCAGTAAGTGATGTTTTATTGCTATCTCCTTGACTGGTGAAGTTTTTAATTTTTTGCCTCTTCCACTTGGACGATCAGGCTGCGTGACAACTCCTATTGTTTCTTGATTTTGTGTAATTAATGCAGTCAGTGCAGGAATTGCAAATTCACTTGTTCCCATAAATAGAACACGCATATTATGATTACTACCTTAATACTTCAAGAATTGCTTAATCAGCATAAAATAAGATTAGAATCGAATTTCAAGCAGCGGAATGACTATACCGATGGGTGAATCATTAACCCACATATTCAGTTGGTTCTTTGTCATGGATTCATGCGGGTGACCAACATAAGTTGAAAAGCCATTTAGGTTTACATGTGGATCTAAACTTGGTATACCTGCAAGGGTTCCATCAGGCGGAACTTCCTCCTCAGTAGGAGGGGGTGGTGGTTTTCGCCCGGGAACACTCGGGGCAGACCTATCAACATTTCGAGTATGTAACCAATCCCATATTCCTATAAAGAGTGATAACGAAACTGCACTAATGCCCATCACACGATAATTTTGTGGTGTCAATATTGGTGCGATTTTGTTTGTCTGGATCATCTTTATACCACGAACACCTAAATAACTATGCACTGCAGTGAAGGGCAGAGAACTTAAAGTTACTATTTCAAAACGACGGAGAGCACTTTCGCTATATTCTTCATGTTGCGTTTCATGTTCATGTTCATGTTCTTGTGTATGTGCAGATGTACCAAACATACAGATTATAGAGATTGTAAATAGACTAATGTAATATCTAAACATAGATTTCACCTAATTTCATCTACAGTGTATGTATATTGTGTAATAGATAATTTTATTGTTTTGTCTTTCAGTTTGTAGTTTTTTGTACACGAAAGAGATACACGATAAGCATACCAGCACCGATACATACAGATATATCAGCAATATTAAATGTAGGCCAATATAACCTTTTGCTTTCAATTCCAAACTGAAGGAAATCAACCACTTCACCCAGATAGATTCTGTCAATAAAATTTCCTACAGCACCACCAAGAAGGAACCCTAAAGAGACTTGCATCCATCGACTGTGGCTGAATCTAAACGAATAGACGAGTATGAAAATCAAAGCAGCAATTGTAATTATGACCAGTAGGGTGCGTTGGTCAGCTAAAATACCGAATGCCGCGCCTGTATTTCTATCGTGTCGTAAGTTAAAAAAACCGTCAATTATTGTAATACCGGTCCCTTTAGGAATATGGGCATGGACCAGACGTTTGGTGATGATGTCAAGGACTAACGACGGAATTGCAACTATGATTAATGGAAAAATATTCTTAAAGTATTGAATTGGTGACATAACATCCTGAATATCTTAAAACTATCAGTTTTTTGATCAATTAGACTGTTTCAGTGATTCCCACTCATCATCTATATTAATTTCGTCTATTATTTGTGGGATATGGTACCACTTTTCTTCAAAAATGCTTGTTGTAGTTGAAAACACTTCTCTGTATAACTCTTCAGCCAAGTAAGGAAGAATTGGAGCAATCCGTTGAAGTAGTACTATATAAATAGTAGTTAGTGCAATATGTACAGAATCTGATTTTTTTGTTTTACATATACCGATGTAAAAGTCTAATTCTGACTGGCAAAATTCAAACAGCAATACACACATCTTGTAAAAATCATTCTTCTCATATTCTTCTTGTAGAAGTGTTAAAAGTTGATGTGTTTTCACTATCGCAAGTGTATCTTGTTTCTGAAGTTTGTCATAGTCATTCACATTACTCCCATGTAGAATTGCTTGCTGTTTTTCCTTTGCAGTTTTCTTGAAACCAGATAATATTTCCGCAGCTTGATAAAATGTCTTTTTTATATTTTCATAACTTTGACAGTGTTTTTCTATTAAAGTTTCAAGTTGTTTTGCTTCCGCATTTTTTTGTAGATCCTGATGTATATCAGGAGTAATGGAGAACAATCTGATTATGTCCGCCGGATATTTTTCTAATATATTTTGATTAATCTCAGTTTTCCGGACTACTTCGTCAATTTCATTAAGTTTTAAGTGTTTAAATGGATGGCTTTCTTTAGAAGGTCTACTGAGTTGAAGGGATACAGCTAATACACTCAATTCACCTAACCATTTAATAAATGACGTTCTTGGTACAAAGGCAACATTGGTAGTGGTCTCAAGAGTGGATTTCTTAAAATCAGATATATCAAGTGTTTGGAGTAAGTTTGCAAAATAGCTTTCAATGCAAGTAGACTCCTTCCGAAAATCCTTTGAATTACAATTCATACAGGTCGCATCTGTAGGTAGTAACTCTTCAACGCTTAATCGGAACCAGTGTTCGGAACCTCGTCTAATCGCACTTCGAACTGTACGAAGTATTTTCTTATCAGTTATAAGGTGGTTACAGTTGTCACATCTTAGCACAGGTAGGGGAATGCCCCACTGCCTTTGCGATGATATTTGCATATCAGATACCCCCATCATTTCGATTTTAATATCATTGCGAATTTCCTCATCATAATGTTCCCAATATTCTGGAGATGTGGTAATTTCGTCAGATACGCCTACTGAGGATGTTGTAAAGGTCCAATGACGGAAAGGACGTAGAACCGATATGCCATTGCAGTGTTGACATTCAAGATACTCAATCTTCCGTTTTCGTGCATTAATCAAGCATTCACGACTTTCCAATTCATCTGTAATAAACTGAATTGCATTATTCAGGTATAAACCGCATAACGTATCAGCATCTTCTGTAAACCTGCCCGTTTCATCAAATATAGGCGTTATTGATGTAGATGATAAAAACTTGGAATTAATGATGTTACGAATATGAGGTAACTCATTGAATATGTTATGACTAAGCGTGTGATGTGCAGGATTAAGTGGTATGATTCCATCCATCAGTTCTCTTTTTTCTGATGAATCAGATAAGTTATCTAATGTGTTCTCTGGTATTGTAAAAAATGGAAGGTCTGTTAATGAAAATAGTGGGTGTGAAAGCGTGCAATTATTTAGTTGTTTTGCACTTAATTTTGTAAGAAGTTTGGGAACCTCCTCATTTTTAGTATTCTGATTATCAAATTGTTTTAGTTGTGGTTCAGCAAAGATAAGATATTGGTCATCATATTCAGTAAGGCAAAATGGAGTGTTTTCATATATACCTATACCTATAATACCTGCGATCTCCCACAAATGACTAATTGGAAATCGTATTGCAAAAAATATTTCTCTTCCAAATTCTTCAAAACCGGTGTTGAATGGGAATTTGACATAAGTATATAAGATATTTGTAGAAACAGGTGTAACTGTTTTGCCTTGTTCCAGTGGCGTAACGCAATTGGGGCACCAATGGCTGAGTCTAAGTTCATCTTGAAGATAATTTGTGTCTCTTAGTCTATCAAAGAAACTAAATAGTTTTGTTTCGTGACGGGCTTCCAAAGTTTTTTCGGCAGAACTCCAATCTGCAAAAACACCGAGATTTTTTAATTTCTGTTGTTGTGATTTCAGACGTTCACTATATAATTGCCGACAGTGTTTTCTGAAATTAATAATATTTCCCGTTGTTTTTATATTATTCTCTTTTATCACACTTGCTTCAATGCTAAAAGGAAACGTCTCCCATAGTGGTGTATAAGCAACAGTATGTCCTTGCATCGTTTCACACTTTAGGAATATGTCCTGATATATCTTTCTACGTAGTGTGTCTGTACTCAGTCTATGGACTGGTGTCGGCATTTCACGTATGACATAAGTTGGCAACTCAGCTGTTTTTTCATCAAAGTTATACACCTTTCGCTTATCCCACAAATTTTGTATATCAGTTTCAAGTGATTTGTGCTGAATCTTGTCTGTGGGTGCAGAAACGATGTCTTTTTGTTTTGAGTTACGATTAGACCGAGTTGTAGTAGAGTTTTTGTCTGAAATCTTTTTCTGTTTCATATAAATACTGTATTGACAATGCAATCATATTCTAATCCACAGTTGTAACCTAAAGAATTCTTTTATAGGTGAATTTCAAGGATATAATTGCTTCAGAAAATATAATAAGAACAATAACACCATCGGTGAAAAATCGATACCTATGTTTCTACTCACTGGTTGCATTATACTTCGGATCGGTTGTAGAATAGGATCAACAAGTTGTCCTGTGAACGAATAGATTTGTCGGATAATATCATTTTGTATGCTAAATACAATCCATGAGAGTATTACGTTTACGAGTACGATGAAAATGTAAACGTCAAGTACTAGACTAAGAACGATAGCAAGATTCGCCATTACCAATTTATCCTTTTCCTATTTTGTCATACCAAGTTGATTAGCCTGGTCGGTAGCGGCAATTATTGCTTCGGCAAGCGTTGCGCGGATTCCGCCTCTCTCAAGCTCATGGAGTCCAGCGGCTGTTGTTCCTCCAGGTGTTGTAACCTTATTTTTTAATGTAGCTGGATGTTCTTCTGTCTCTGCCAACATCTTAGCGGCTCCTAAAACTGTATGGGCAGCAAGAATTTGTGCTTCCTGCCGTGGCAAACCAACATGAACTCCTGCATCCGCTATTGCCTCTATGAATAGTGCAACATAGGCTGGACCACTGCCGCTAACTCCTGTTACGGCATTCAGGTGTCGTTCATCCATTACTAATGTTGTTCCACATGTATTAAATATCTTTTCTGTGATGGTGAGGTGACTATCTTCTGCTGCGGTACCGGGGGTCAAGACAGAAATAGCAGCTTGGACTGATGCCGCGATATTTGGCATAACACGTACAATAGGTGGCGGTGTATGAAAGTAAGATTCAAGTGATTCAGTCGTGACTCCCGCTGCGATGCTAATGATTAATTGGGATGATGAAAGAGATAAAGCGACTTGAGGAAGAATATGTGGTATGGCAACTGGTGGCACTGCACAGACAATAACATCTATTTTGGGTATAAGCTCGTCAATACTTGATGCGACGTTAACCCCTGTTTCTTCGTACAGGTGATGTACAAGTTTCTGATCCAAATCAGTTATCCAAATCTGTTGTGCTGGTAACAGAATGTCAACAATACTTCGTACGATGATGCCTCCCATTTTTCCAACACCAATAAAACCTATTTTTATGTTTTCTTCCACCACTAAGCTCCTAACTGAAATAAGAAAAATACTTATCAATCCCGTTATTCAAAGATAGCCCTTCCAATTCTGACAATATTTGCACCTTCTTCAATTGCAATTTCAAAGTCGTTTGTCATTCCCATAGACAAGTATTGCATTGATATTCTTGGAAATTTCTCAGTCTGTATCTTCTCGGCTATAGTTCGCAATAATGCAAATGCAGGCCGGTTCTCTTCTGGGGAATCACTCAACATCCCCATAGTCATTAGACCTTTAATATGTACTCCAGGGCTTGTCGATGAATCTTCAATAAATTGAAATACATCCGCAGCATCTAAACCGAACTTACTCACTTCTTTGGTAGTGTTTATCTGCATTAATATGTCCACTTTCTGATCATTTATTTCTGCGTGTCGGGATATCTCCTTCAATAATCGCAAACTATCCACCGAATGAATCATTTCAAACATTCTTAATGCGGACTTAACTTTATTTCTCTGTAGATGGCCAATAAGGTGCCATTCACATACTGGATCGGACGATATGTGTAGTTTTTTTTGATTTATATTTTCGTATTTCTGTTGTGCTTCCTGCACTCGGTTTTCGCCAATGACATTATGACCAGTTTCAAGTAATGTGTTTATTTCTTCTAATGTGCGTCCTTTTGTTACAACTACAAGTTTTATTTCTTGTGGTGTGCGACCACTCCGTTCTGCAGCTAACGCAATTCGTGCCTTTACTTTCGTAAGGTTATCAGCAATCTTGTTCAATTACTTGCTTGCTCCTCACAATCAAAAATTATTCATCCCGAGAATCCTTGGGATGATCTCTGTTTCTGCCAAGAATCTTATCAAAAATATGTGCCACTTCTTTATTGTCTATTAGTCTTCCCATTGATGCAAATAGGATTCCTAAACTTACAAAACCGATACCTACAACAACAGAATGTGTTGCTTCCGAATAAACTTGAGTCACTCTAACTGCAGTAGTTATTTCCTTTGATAATTCCTTTTGATATTTTGAAGGATGATCGCAGCCTTTCAAAATGAAGATTAGACCGAGAACACACGATAAGATTGATAGTGAAATAAAGAATGTCCGCATGTTCTATTCTCACTTAGGTCTAAGACCGATGACATAACCTATCGTTTCATGATACCATTTTTTGCACGGCATTGCAAATTTGTTTCAATGGTGTCTATTATTACTTTGCGGGTAATCTATAATTACTGAATTCACATTTATTTCATTTGAATGTATAACAAGACAGGATTGAATGCATTCTATATTACAATGCTATTCTATCAAACCACTAAAAAGGGGTCCTTATATAAGTTGTATATATGATAGCATTCGACCTGTCTGTCCACCCTCAGCACGATATGAATAGAACATATCTGTCCGACATGCAGTGCAAAAATGAGAAGAGGATATGAATTCAGTTGGCACACCTATATCCACTAATTGAATTACATTTGCAGTATGTAGGGACAATGAATGTCCATTGTGAACATTTTCTCCAAAGTGTTCTTCAAATTGAGATAGCAAATCTGCACTTACCTCATAGCAGCACTGTTGTATAGAAGGACCTAAGTGGATCCGACAATTTTCTGTGAGTGTGCCAAAGCTGTCATTCATTTGTAACAGGACTTTTGTCCCGATACATTCTATAGTACCACGCCAACCAGCATGCACAATACCTATTGCGGGAGTCGCAATATCCAGTATGAAAATAGACACACAATCTGCTGCGAACACCCCTAATGCATCGCCTTGCGTTGCAGAAATCAACGCATCCCCCGATACTGATGTAAGGTTCTGATCTATCTTATCAAATGCTGTATTTGGCAAAGTATCTGCATTGATTACTTTATCACTATGAATCTGCTGGCAATATTTGATTGAGTTAATACCTGAACTTTTGGAAAAACGATGTCTATTTTGGATTACTGCTTCAGGATTGTCTCCGACATGAGTTGCTAAGTTTAAAGAACTATAGGGGGTATTACTTACTCCTCCAAAACGTAGTGTGATTCCTGCCTTGACCAAATTTGTTTCTGTTAACTCTTGGATTGTAAGATACAAATCTTTTGTCAAGATATATAATCTTCCCGAGGTGGACTAAAAATGTCAAGTGCAATTGCAGAATTGCCATTTGCTTTTGCACTGTGTTTTACATGAGAGGGTATTAGGTAAGTATCACCCTTACTTAGTGTGCGTGATTCTCCATCAATGGTTAGTTCAAATGAACCTTCCAAAACCATGCCCATCTGCTCATGATGATGACTATGTTCTGTGACTATACTGTGCGGTTGCATAAGAACATAGGACATCATTAACTTTTCACCATGAATTGTCCTTATTGTTACTCCATCAAATACATGCTGTTCAGGTTGGACATTGATATCAATAAATGGCATAGATGACTCCATATATGAATAAAATGTAACTTATTTATGGATATGGAATATCGGATGAGAGGGGTTCTACGTAAAGAAGTCGCTTACAGCTTGTACAATATACTAATTTTTCATATTTTTGGGCTTCCTTCAGATTTTGCGGCTGTATTGTAAGGCGGCAACTACCGCAAGTTCCGTTCTTACCTAATGACACAAAATCAGAATTATGACGGTTTACCCAGTTGTGATATAGTGTGCCGAGTTCTTTGCTAATATTTGGTAAATATTGTGAACGTTGTTTTTTCTTCTCATCTATAAGTTCCTTTAGTTTTCTCTGTTCCTCCTGAAATTCAGATTTGATCTCTGCATTTTTCTCATCTTCACGAGCAATTTCAGCTTCAAGATCTGTTAATTCATCTTTCAACTGATCAGACTTTTCCATCAGTTCTAAGATCTCTTCCTCAGTTTCTAAGTCCTTTTGATCGAGAAAATCAATCTGATTTTCAAGTGCTGTATATTGCTCATTTGTGGTAACTGTGCGTTGTTCAGTTTTGTACTTTTCACGTTGGACATCGTTCATTTCTAATTCAGCATTTTTAGATCTTAAAGATTTTTCCACTTCTGCAAGTTCATCAGATATTTCGTTCATTTCTGTTTTAAATTTTGTTACAGTATCTTCTAACTGTTTTAATTGACGAGGGATCGTTTTTAATCGTTTGTGCATAGACAACAACTCTCTATCATGCTCCTGTAGCTGGTAGAGCACTGCAAGTTGTTGCCGTAAAGATCCGTTAGCCATTATATTTCGACCTCCTTTTCAACGAGGAATGCGAAGAATATCCCCAGTTGATACAATACGAAGAGTGGAACTGCCATGAGAATCATTGAACCTGGATCTGCAGGAGTTAATATGGCTGATATGACACAGATACCCATTAGAGCGATGCGCTGCTTGCTACGAAATCCACGAGAATCAATGATACCAATGCGTGCAAGAAACGCCATTACAACGGGTAACTCAAATGCAATACCGAATCCCAATATTAACCCTGTAACAAAGCTGAGATATGATTTTAAATCCCAAAGGTTTTGATATTCTGGAAAGAGACCTGCTGCGAACTGCAGCACTACTGGAACGACAATAAAATATGAAAAGACTGCGCCAAGTAAAAAGAAGAATACTATTGTAAAGAATAGGGGTAATGCGTATCTACGTTCATGACTGTTTAATGCTGGAAAGATAAACATCCATATTTGATATAGGACTATGGGAAGTGAAAGTAATATACCTGCGGCTATACCTATTGTGAGGTATGCCATTATGCCTTGAAAAGCACCGGTCAGTATCAGTTCTGCTTCAACATTTGATGAACTTGTGCGGAGTGTCAACGATAGAAAACCGAGTGTTGAACTTTCAGCACCTGACCTTAATTCTATTGCATCGGCGACAATGTTGGTTACAGGACTCCGCATCGGTAACTCAAGTAGATATCTTAACGGTTTATTGAAAGTCAAACCAAGTATTGTACAAACACCTAAAGCGACGAGTGAAATAATTATACGACGTCGAAGTTCCCCAAGATGTTCCAAAAAGGTCATTGCTACATCGTTTGATTTCATAATTTTATATGCTCACGGAGTTACATTGATTTGGGTGGTTTGTCTATTTTGTTTGGGTCTACCTCATCAGTTACCTTTGTAATTTCATCTTGGATTTGGCTGCCAGCACTCTTGAATTCACGGATTGCCTTTCCTAAAGAACGTCCCATTTCCGGTAACTTCTGTGGACCGAAAATGATTAAGGCAGCTAATAAGATAAAAAACACCTCCATTCCACCTATTGACATGTTCTTAGTACCTCCTTTGATGAAATATGGCAAAAAGATATATTTAATAGTATATCATATTTGACCATAGAAAGACAAATTATTTCTATCTGAAATCAAATTTAGTCAAAAGGTTATGACTATTCTTACTATATTTCCTATTTCAAACAGAAAACTAAACTATTCCATAGTCTAACATAATTTTTCCCAATATACTGAATATGTGATATGATATATCAATTCAATGATTGTAATCAAAATAAGGAGATTGCAGATGATTAGAAGATTTAATTTTACTCTCTCAATATCAATGATTTTAATTTTGACATGTATTCTGTGTCCTCAAGTTGATGCTCAAGATGAGAACACGGTACTTCTTTATACATTTGATATGGGTGAAGGAGAAACCGTCAAAGACATTTCTGGTAACAACAACGACGGCAAACTGATGGGTCCCAAGTGGGATGATGGAAAATTTAGGGGAGGAATCGTATTGGGTGGAAATGGACCGAGAGACTTTGTTGAAATTCCTGATAGCGATAGTCTTGATCTTGAAGATGGGCTCACTGTAGAGATGTGGATTTTTCTGAACACCGCATTAACTGCTGGTGGAACGGGTGCAACAAAAGAGGGGGCATACAAGGTTGGTCCACGGAGCGATACAAAGGTTCTACTCCGCATGACAACTACAACTGTAGGCTGGGGCAATGCTGTAGTGATTAGCAGTACAAAATTGCCACTCAAGAAATGGGTGCATACCGCTGCGACTTATGATGCTGCTTCTGGAAAAGGTAAAGTCTATATTGATGGTGAGATCGATAATGAAGGTGATATAGGTGGGAAAATCCAAACAAATAATGATGTTCTTTGGCTTGGACGCGGCGCAGGTCCCTTTCTTGATGGGTACATTGACGAAGTTCGTATATCAAATATTGCACGTAGTCAAAAGGAAATACAAGAGTTGATGAAGATCGGTATTGAAGGTGTGTTATCCGTAACACCGAAGGACAAATTAACTTCGACCTGGGGAAGAATCAAGACAAGGTCTTTTCAGTAAGTATTATGCTGTTCAATATGGGAGCGTTATATATAGGGTTGACAAGAATTCTTCTGATACATGATCATTATAGACGCGTGCAGATAGGACCGATCCATATATGTTTCCCAGATAGAAGATGCCACTTAGCGTGCCGAGTGTCCAACCCTTTACAGATGAAAGTCCATCTCTATTAAAACCATCATAAGCTTGCCAACCTGCAATGCCTACGGTGATTAATGAAGTTATGGCATCATTAATGCGACCCGTGTATAATCTTCCAGAACCTGGAATAATTGTAGACATAAGACCTGCTAATAACGGACTTCGTTTCGGAAGTTGTTGACCTTGTTTGGCATAATTGCTATACAATGACGCATTTTCTCTTACTTCAATAACATCTGATTGTTGTAGATTGTTGAATATTTTTTCTGCTGAAAACCACTCCCTTTGCATTAGGTAAGACAGTCCAATGACTTGCTGTGCATTTGTGCTATATTTAACATCTGAAATACTTGGTAACGATGATTTAAGGAATTCTACTGATTTGCCAAACTGTTCCATTAGAAAATAGGATACGCCAATCTGATAATAGGCACTACTAACAAATTTACTATCAGAAGAATCTGATAGTAAATTCTGAAATGCTTGAATTGACTTTTCTGGTTTACCACCTAAACGGTAACACAAGGCAATTTTGAGACGAACTTCTTCATTATCGATCGGTTGAGAAAACAGGTAACGTTGATATTCACTTATCGCACGTAGAAAATCGCCTTGACTAAAAAGATGATCTGCAAATTTAAGGACATTTTCTGGACTGTAATAGTCTGTAACTTCCTCTGATGCTGCGTAGTTCAAACACGCAATATTGAGAAGTATAATGAGCAATAATCTTATAATCTGTTTACTTGGCATAATCTGAAATTGGATCAGCATACTTCTCGGAATTAGGTTCTTTATGGTAGTGTTGTGCTTGTGAACCGTTGCATCGTAGTAATCTATCTGCGGTAAGGAGTACGCCTCGCATTATACCATACTCCTTTATTGCAGCCATACCAAATCGTGAACAACTGGGACTGAAACCACAAGATGGTCCATCCTGACTTGAGACAAAAACCTGATACAGACGAATAAGCGCGGTTGCAGCGAACTTCAACTCCGAACTTTCTTGTGGTTTGACGCGGATTGCTTCTTGTCGTTTTTCCTTTATTATTGGATTAACTTGAAGGATGAAAGCAAGATCGGACGATTCATTTGCATAAGAAGAATTGCTGAGGATAACGATGAGTAAACAGAATGTGCAAATACTTAAGCGTGCAATGTGAAGACAACCGTAATTTACCATTTGACCACCTTAACTTTTACGGATTCAGGTATTGTGAAATTCAGTATTTCGTTTTTCGGTACCACATTTACTTCTGGTTTGCTATATTCAATTATTTCTTGTTGCACAACTTTAGATTTTTCACCATAAGTATTGGAGGCAACAGTCATTGGCACATAGTAGTTTCCAAGTTTATGGTGGTTCTTATAGGTTGACCTTGCAATAACCTGTCCTTTAGGATTCTTAATTTCAGCGGAGATAAGTTTATCATCCTGCATTCCGAGTATAATAGAACCGAGTTTATCTTTAGCTTTTTCAGGAGGATTCCAATGGGTAAAAAGCACTTTATCAACAACATCGTGTTTGTGTAATGTATACCCCAGTGCTGTCAACCCATATTCCGCTTGTGTAGTCTGGATGATGGATTCAACAAACGGGAGTGGGATTCTACCTTCAGATAAGAAACGGAATGCCTGTTTTTCAACTGGATAATATATCTCTAAGACTTTGTCCTTTGCTATCATTATCTGTTGAATCGGTTTTGTTACCTCAACAACAACTCGTGCTGCTTTTACATCATAGTGTAGAGTGCCTATGATTTCTTCAGTTTTATTGTTTTCGGTTAATTCCCGTGTGAAATCTAACGAAAGCGTTTTTAATGGTGCTGCATATAACGGTTTGGAAATTAAGAACAGGAATAAAATTAGAGTGGGAAAGTGCAAGATTTTTGACATTTGATATTCATGGAATAAGGTTGTTAAATTTTGACATACTTGTAACCAAACCGATGTTTCTAATAATAACCTAAGTTGCTACCTATAAATTTCTTTTATATCCATGGGATTTCTTCTATAATGTTTTTATTTACTACAAACAAATGGAGGAAACCCCATGGAATTAACTATTGTAGCAGTTTATACGATTTGTGACGACCTTTTAAAATTTATCGGTCATCGCACACATCCACAAGCACAGATGTCAGATGCTGAAGTGATGACGACAGCGATCATCGCAGCACTCTATTATGGAGGCAATCATCAAACCGCTTGCTGTATGTTGAAAACATTCGGATTTATCCCGAATATGTTAGGACACTCACGATATAATCGGAGACTCCATAGAATATCTTCATTGTTTCAAATACTTTTTGAATATATCGCAGAAGCCGCTAAATGCAATAATCCGAATAACATTTATGCGATTGACACCTATCCTGTATCTGTATGTGATAACATTCGTATTAGTCGGTGTCGTCTCTATCAAGGTAAACAATGGCGTGGCAAAATAGCAAGCAAACGCCAATACTTTTATGGTCTCAAGGCACATCTCATGGTTACAGAAAGTGGACATATTGTGGAAGCGTTCTTTACTCCCGGCAACTGTAATGATGTATTAGGGATGCGATGTTTTCCATTTGATTTATCCCAGGGTTCAGTGGTATATGCGGACAAAGCCTATTGCGACTATGGTATTGAAGATGGACTATCCACCATAGGTATTACCTTCAAACCACTTCGGAAGAAAAATCTCAAAAGGCAGTTTCCACCTTGGGAAGTATACTTTCAACATAAATACAGAAAGCGGGTTGAAGTGACAAATAGTCTCATTACACAACTCCTGCCAAAGTCTATACATGCAGTGACTGCGTCAGGTTTTGAGTTGAAGTTATACTTATTCATCATCGCAACAAATATAAAACAAATGTATGGTGATAAGTAGCAACTTGGGTTAATAATAGTAAGATTCTTCAATAATCATGTTAAAGATCATACAGCCATAACAACCTGCGACTACAATGCAATTCGCAGCACAGCCTCTCATTGCTTGGCTGCTTTGAAGGTTACGGGTTTTTGCTCTATAGGCATCGGTATAAAAACCTACATATTCTGGCGATTTTCCAAGGAGGGCTGAAGCAGGCGGATAAGGCTCATGTATATTTGCTATAATAATTACAAGTATTCCGCCAAGACATCCTCCAAAAAACCAAAGAGATTTATTGACTCGAGCAGCAGCATCTCGTTCTGCAGCGGCAATAGCACTTGTTTGAATTGTATTTTGAAGAGCAAAAGAGGCAAACGGCGAGTATAAAATAAGACACAGCACTATAAACGCAATGAATCTTGAAGGTGATACAAATTTATTCTTCACAATCAAATCTCCTATTTATTTCTAGCAACTTAGGTTAAATGATCAGAATAACCCAAGATCTCCTAATAGATAATTACTTGAATAGTATATACCGAATGTAATTGGCACTACATCTTGGTTAGGTAACTGAAAAAATGTTCTATCAATTCGTATTTCGAGATTCAAGCGATTCCTATATAGGCGCAGCATCTCAATACCCCCGATTACATAAGCACCCATACCAGTATCGGTTTCTGAATCGTAATCGTCGTAGTACCACCAGTCATCACTAAACCAGTCCTTATCTCGTCTTGTTATTTTGGTTTGATAGTTAGCGATAGACAAACCTAATCCTCCGCCTACATAAGGAGAAATATTCTGTTTGCTGAAGAAATACCGTCCTCCAATTGACCAAGAGGTATAGATAAAGTTATCTCCCTCAGATTCTTCACCGCCAGTGAAACGGAACTCAGTTTCTATACCATAAGTTGGTCTCTCATAGGACAAACCTGCCTCAACACCAAACTCCCCCATGAGATTTGTCCCTGGTACAAAAGTACCAAATAGTCCTACAGACCAAAATGACTCACCAGATATTTTCCTCATTACCGGCGAATCACCTTGGACGACACTTTCAACATCAGCAGTGGATGATATAGGTTTCTTATTGATAAGAGCATCAACGAGTCTTGGAGCAGCTTCAATCATCTCTTCAATATTGCTAATCCAGAGTTGACGCTCATCAATAATATTTTCTATAGGTGATTCGTGAGTGAGACGAACAAGTATTTTTTCACCTAATAGATTAAAAGAGATGCGATATACATTCGCTGTTGCAGGTGCATTGATTACAGGATCATTGACAGATATACCAAGTTTTCGCAATTCAACTGCTATCAAGTGTGCTGCGCTATTTACTTCAACTTCTTCCATTCCGGTATGGTCACCAATCAACAGAACAGCGGCTTTAGATTCAACAGATTCTGAATTCTGTTGGGAATAGACAGTAAACGGAATTACACAAGTCAGCAGAAATAAACAAAGGACAAAATACCGATAAATTAGTTTAGTATACATTTTCATCTCCCTACAGTTATAATAATTCATGGGCATATTAGGCAATTTGCCATTTATATGTAATTGGTTGATATATGATAGGTTTTTCTTTATAATTTTGGGCACATTTCATATATTTTGCTTTTCGGGCACATTTCAAATCTTTTGCTGCAAGTCAATTACTCTCATATAACTGACGTATATGTATGCTTATAACTTAGAATGAAATGTGATAATTTTATGCACACTATAAATTTATTTTCAATTCTGCCCGAATTTTTTGTCGCACCTCATCACAGATTTGAATGGCATGTTTTGTATCATCTTCTGTCGCAGAATCACCTGGATAACGAGATTCCACAGCATAAGTACTAGTTATCTTTAAATCAGATTGCCAAGTATTCCATAAGGGTTGTGTTGGTACAATTAAATTGAGTAATTCTTCAAGATCATGTGTTTTGGAAAAAGGGATGTTTTCCTCTTGTAACCACGTTTTCAGATACTTTTCAATACACTGTTGCGCATGAAAACAGATAGAATTGTGGACAGGGTTTGGCGATTCCTGAAGCCACTTCGCAGAATTATAATCTTCTTCAGCTTTCTCTATCCATTCTACCGTCAACGGATTCATGCAGACTTTTTCCTTTTTGACTAAACTCGGTTTATCTTGTTGTTTGTCTAAATTATAGTCAGTATAGGAACCGTGTAAAAGTTTACCTTTTTCAGTGATCTCACGAAGAAACCAATCATTATACGAAACCCGATAGGCAATTTCTTCAGGTGATCTTACGAGAAGGTCCATTCCAAAGCGATATGGAATTCTTTGCCGGATCTCTACAGCTTTGTTGCGAAATTCCGACTTAGGGATTGGCATCACGACTAACAAGTCAACATCTGATTCTTCCGATGGAGTACCGTATGCGTAAGAACCAAAAAGAATCACTTGTAACGGAGAAAATTCACGGACAATGTCCTCACAAGTTGCTTGAATGTCTTTTGAACTAACCATGGGATTGTTCCTTAGAGAACCAGTTACATATCTGAAAAATCACAATTCTTATTTGTAGCGACTATACATACTAATTTGGAATTTATGGTGACATTTAGAATTAAAGGGACATTTTGTAGCATAACCTGTTAGGTTGTGCAGAAAAGGAACACAACCTAACAGGTTATGCTACAGTCTCTGCGTAAGTTTCGGTTTTCTGTCCGAACTACTCATAATTTTCAATTCATTCTAAAGTTCACATTAAAAACCTTACTGGCATGCATACATTTATCATACGATAATTTATGATATGTGTCTTTGATAAAGCAAGATGGATTAGAAATTAGGTGCCATACTACCAATGATAGCAACGCCTGCTAAAAAAAAGATAATACTAATACCTGCACTTATTGCAAAGCCAATTGCAGAATAGGTTAACTGAATACCTCTTGCTTTTTCCTTATATGCCTCGGTGTAAAACATTGCGTATTCTTGTGATTTATCAATCAGTTTGGTCGCAGGTGGATTAGGTTGATAAATATAAGCAATTAGAATTCCTATAAGACTGATAAAAAAGCCTACTACAATCCATAGTATTTTTGAAACATCAAGTTCAGCATCTTGTTCAGCATCTATTCTTGCTTGTTGTTGATCATTATTCATAGATTAGTCTCCTTAAGTTTGAAGAAACATAGCAAAAATGAAAGTAATGTTAGGTATATCTTAAACGCATAAGTGAAATTTTACCTGATTTCTATATTAATCGTCAACACTAAATTGAATTATAGAATCATCTGTTATCAAATTCATACCTATTGAAATCGATCTGGTCAAACATACTGAAATAAAAAGATAACATCAATATAATGTATATTACAATCAGGACACCAGATATAAAGAAGCCGATAAGTGAATATTTTAATTGAATACTACGTAATTTTGCTTTATATGCATCTGAATACAGCACAGTCCATTCCTGTGATTTATCAAGAAATCGAGATGCAGGGGGTGCTTGTTGATAGATATATGCGACAAGAACGCCCAAAATACTTAAAACTAAGCCAACAAAAAACCATAGAATCTTGCTTGAATCGTTTTCAGCATCTTGTTCAGCAGTCATTCGGATTTGATGTACATTTGCATTCATGTTTTCCTCCATTTCGCATTTAAAAGAATAAGACAATTTGATGAATCGGATATATTTTAACACCTTCCTACTTCCAATCAGATTTCGATTGCGCGACGTTCCTTTGTTGCCCTCCTTGCAGCGTCAATAATCGCGAGATTATGGTATGCCTTTTCAGCACTTATTGGTAATGGTTTGTTCTCTGCAAGTGCATTAAAGGTTGCAGTAAAGTATCCTGCATGTCCGCTTGAATCTTTCAATCCCTCTTCATCAAGGTCAGAAAGTTCAATTTGCTTCCAACCTTCTGGTCTTGTATATTTCTGAAGTGCATCTTTGACATTGTAACGATGTTTAACTCTCAGAGAACCGTTTTCTGCATGCACTTCACACCAACCAAAATCGTTCGCAGGAACACTCCAAGCACCAGAAACAGTAGTAATTGCCCATTTTCATGTTCAAGTAATAGCATAGCAAAATCGTCAACATCAATGTCAAGAACCATTGTTCTGACACGTGCTTCAACATAACGGACAGGTGATTGAATCAAAGTACATACAGAGTAGATTTCATGATAACTGGTATCACTTATACAACCTCCACCTTTTGACTTGCTTGCACGCCATGCAAACGCTGGATTCGGATGATTGGCGTTGAAATCAGTTGATCTTAATCCCATACCTGTGCTTCGTCCGTAATATGTTTCTCCTATTTCAGGGAGTTGTGCGATTGCAGTCTGCATTCCTGCAGTAAAGAGATAATTATGCACAACTGTATATGGAACATTGTTCTTTTTAACTACCTCTACGATCTGATCTGCTTCTTCAATAGATGTCGCCATCGGTTTTTCTGAAATAATTGCTACTCCAGCTTTTGCAGACTCAGTCACTTGTTCTGCATGTAGTGAATGTGGTGTTGCAATTGTCACCGCATCTATTTCGGCTTTCTCCAACATATCACGGTAATCTGAATATCTATGTTTTACAGGCACATCAAATTCATCACCAACTTTTTGTAGATTTTCCGCTACCACATCAGTAACAGCAGATATTTTGACGGTATCTGTAAGCGTATGATATGCACGGGCATGAGTCTTTTGGACGATACCACCACACCCTATGAGACCTATACGAATTGGTTTTTCCATCTTTGCCTCCTTTTGATAGAGTGTATCACATCTCCAGGATAAATCAAACAATTTTCTAACACCTGTTCTAAAACATCTGCTATAATGGAATAACATATATCTAAACAGCAAAGGATGGACTTATGAGCAAAGAAGAACATAAAAACAGTGAAGATGAAAGTTCTGAGGACAAAGACAATTCTGTTCCTGAAGATAATTTATCTGTTACACATCATAGTGTAACAATTAATGGTAAAGAACTCAACTATACTGCAACTGCAGGGACACTTGTCTTGAAAGCGGAAGATGATAAAGAAGGTGAGAAACCGAAAGCCTCTATTTTCTTTGTAGCATATACTCTTGATGATGTAGATGACGTTTCTAAACGACCAGTGACCTTTTCTTTCAATGGTGGCCCTGGTTCGTCATCGGTTTGGTTGCATTTGGGTGTTTTGGGACCGCGTCGTGTTAAACCGGATGAGGATGGTAACCCACCTCAACCACCATATCAATTGACGAACAACGAATTTTCCATACTTGATAAAACAGATTTGGTTTTCATTGATCCAGTCAGCACAGGATTCAGTCGGGCAGTACCGGGAGAAGAAGCAAAGCAATTTCACGGTTTTCAAAAGGATATTGAATCCGTTGGTAATTTTATACTCTTATACTTAGGACGTTATAAACGGTGGCGTTCACCAAAATTCCTTATTGGTGAAAGTTATGGCACTACGCGTGCTTGTGGTTTATCAGGTTATTTACAAGACAAAAATGGAACTTACTTGAACGGTATCATGCTTGTGTCTGTTGTCCTAAACTTTCAGACCATAAGGTTTGCAGTGGGTAACGATCTTCCGTATATCCTATTTCTCCCGACATACACTGCAACTGCTTTCCACCATAACAAACTTAGTGAATTGGATACCTCTGCAGAAGATAGTTTTGAAAAGATATTGGATGAAGTGAGAGAATTTGCTTTAGGAGATTATACAGTTGCAATGATGCAAGGTTCAGATGTTTCTGATCGCAGAAGGCAATCGATTGTAAAGAAACTGGCAATGTATACAGGACTGACACCCGAATACATTGAAAAGACCGATTTGCGTATCAAGATAAATAGATTTTGTAAGGAGTTGCTGCGAGAGGAAGGACACACGGTTGGTCGATTTGATAGTCGTTTTACAGGTATTGATAGAGATTCCGCTGGTGAAAACTACGAATATGACCCAAGTTCAGCGGTGTTACAAGGTGCGTATACTGCTACATTAAACGATTATGTTCGTGGGGATCTTGCATTTGAAAGCGATCTACCTTATGAAATCCTGAGCGGTCGTGTACATCCGTGGGACTATGGTAGCCATCAGAACGAATATGTAAACGTCGCAGATACGCTTCGCAAAGCTATGACAACAAACCCATCATTGAAAGTATATGTCGCAAATGGATACTTCGATTTAGCAACCCCGTTCTTAGCGACAGAATACACATTCAGCCATCTTGGATTGGATAAATCATTGCAAGATAACATCACGATGTCCTATTACAAAGCTGGACACATGATGTATATTGACATGGATGAACTGAAGAAAATGAAAGCGGATATGGATGCGTACCTTGATGACGTACTCTCCGATATTTAGCACTCACATATTGAAAGAATTCCAAGGCAGGTATGAGTTATCAAAGAGATTTTGAAAACAGATTGAATGTGGCTGTGGTAGGCGTAGGTTCTCACGGCTATAGAAATGTCCTGCCAACGTTGACATTCTTACCTATTCGTCTGAAAGCATTCTGTGATGTTAACATTGATCGTGCCAAAATCACTGCTGAACAGTATGGTGTGAAACGGTGTTATGACGATATGTCAGAGATGTTTCGTAATGAGGAACTGGATGCAGTATTTCTCTGTGTGCCGCCGCGTCTCCATCCTGAACTGACGTGTGAAGCATTGGCCGCGGGTGTCCATGTCTGGTTAGAAAAACCACCAGGAATGTTCGCAAGTGAAGTTGAGGAAATGATTCGTCATAGAAATGACCGTGTTGTTGTAGTGGGATTCAAAAAAGCGTTCATGCCTGCAACCCAGAAAATTATTGAAATCTTTGGGACAGATGACTTTGGACCACTACGCACGCTATTGGGTATCTATCCGATGACTATTCCGAGTGATGGTAAACGTATTCTGCGCGAAGGTGAACATACCAATTGGCTTCAGAATGGAGTACATCCGTTATCACTTTTATTGGCAGTCGGTGGAAAAGTAGCATCTGTCACCGTCCACAGAGGTGAACGCGGAGGCGGAGTATGTCTTTTACAATTTGCCAGCGGAGCACTCGGAAATTTCCATCTTGCAGATGGGGCAAGACACGGACAACCTTCCGAACTTTATCAGTTTTTCGGGGATGGATGTCATGCAGAAATTCGCAACGGTACACAGGTAATTCTTCAACGCGGTATGCGATTTGATTATCATGACAGCACAAGTTTTGTTCCTGAAGGGTTTGATAGCGGTGCGATTGTATGGGAGCCACAATACAGTCTCGGTACACTTGAGAATAAAGGTCCATTCATTCAAGGTTTCTACCAAGAGATGCGATACTTCTGTGATTGTATTTTGGAAGGAAAACCTGCAGTGAAAGGTTCGCTTGAGTTTGCTTTAGAGGTGATGAAGGTATATGAGGCAGGGCTGCGTTCAGAAGGTGATACGGTGCCGGTTGAGTAATGTCCTTTTGGAGGAAAGATGTTAACAAAATTAATTTGTCGGAATTTCAAAAGGTTCGGAGAGATTGAAGTAGAATTAGGGAATCCAGTTGTATTTATTGGACCAAATAATTCTGGAAAAACTACCGCTTTACAGGCACTTACATTATGGGAAATAGGTCTCAAACGTTGGAACGAAAATCGTAGAAGTAATTCCAATAGTCAGAAGCAATCGGGTGTTGTTATCAACCGTCTACATCTGACCTCTGTTCCAGTACCACAGTCAAATCTGTTGTGGCGTAATCTTCAAGTCCGTGATTCCTACAAAAAGATACGAATTGATATTATTGTAGAAGGAGTTACAGATGGTAAAGTGTGGCAGTGTGGTTTAGAATTTGACTATGCTAATCAGGAATCTCTTTATTGCCGACCATTAAGAGCATCTGAGACAGATGGCAAAGTTACCGAACGAATGATCGTTCCCGAAGAATTAGACAATCTATCAGTTGCATATCTACCACCGATGTCAGGTCTCGCAGCAAATGAAACACGACTTTATCAAGGTGCTGTCAATGTCCGAATTGGAGAAGGACGTACAGCAGAGGTCCTACGAAATCTCTGCTATCAAGTATCAGAGGATTCAGAAAAAAGTAAATGGGAAATAATATATGAGAAGATTTCTACATTATTCGGTGTACAACTTGATAAACCTATATATGTTACCGAACGCGGTGAAATAACAATGACCTATTACGATGAATCTGGCACCACTCTTGACATATCATCATCTGGCCGTGGTTTACAACAGACATTACTACTTCTTGCATTTATTATTGCACATCCCAGTTCTATACTACTGCTTGATGAACCCGATGCACATCTTGAAATTCTACGACAACGACACATATACCAATTGCTTACAGAATTATCTCATGAGCATAGTTGTCAAGTTTTAATTGCAAGTCATTCCGAAGTGATTCTCAATGAAGCTGCGAAACGAGATGTTGTTATCGCATTTCTTGGTAAACCACATCGTATAGATGATCGAGGGAGTCAATTATTGAAATCACTTCAAATGATTAGTTCTGATCAATACATTCAAGCCGAACAGTTAGGGTGGGTACTTTATCTTGAAGGTGCTACAGATCTTCCAATCTTAAGTGCATTCTCACAAAAGCTTAATCATCCTGCTAAGTCAGTATTAGAATCACCTTTTGTACATTATGTTGGCAATCAACCTCGTGAAGCTCGCAGACATTTTTACGGTTTACGTGAAGTAAAACCAGATTTAGTAGGATTCTGTTTATTCGATCGAATTGAGATCAAGCTCAGAACGCAACCTGAATTAACGGAGTATGCATGGGAGTGTCGTGAAATTGAAAATTATATAGTTTCAAACAAACAAGTCCTGATTAATTGGGTGCAAGATGTAGTTGAGAAACAGATTGCTGGAGACATGTCTGTAGATGAATGTGTCTCTATAATGGAAGATAAGATTACAGATATAGAAAATGCTCGTAGAACTCTTGAGCAAGAATCACCTTGGTCTGCAAACACAAAGGTGAGTACTGATTTCCTTGATCCTCTTTTCTCCACATTTTTCAAACATCTTGGTTTGCCAAACCTAATGCAAAAAACAAATTATCATACTTTAGTCCAATATGTTCCACCAGAGCAAATTGATCCGGAAGTTACAGAAGTACTGGATGCAATTTTAGAAGTGGCTAATAAAGCAAAACCGTTGAGTAGTTTGTAGGATAAAACAAATGGAATATAGAAGATTAGGCAATAGTGGTCTAAAAGTATCTGAAATATGTTTAGGAACAATGACATTCGGTCACGGAGCAGATGAAACAGAATCTACACGTATGGTGCACCTCGCTTGGGATGCAGGTGTCAACTTCTTTGATACTGCTAATTCTTATGGCGAAGGAGAATCAGAGATAATACTTGGTAAAGCACTCAAAGGTAGACGACGTGATGCAATAGTCGCAACAAAATTCTTCAATCCGATGGGACCAGGACCTAACGATTCGGGCATGTCTCGCGTGCATATTATGCAAGCAATTGATGACAGTCTTAGACGACTACAGATGGAATATGTAGACATATATTATATCCACCACGTTGATACACAAACACCATTAGAAGAGATGCTCCGTGCATTAGATGACCTTGTTCATCAAGGGAAAGTCCGATACACAGCATGCAGCAACTACCAAGCATGGCGATTATCCGAAGCTTTGTGGATAAGTGATTCAAAGAACTTAGCAAGGTTTGCTTGTTACCAACCATTATACAACCTTGTGGTGCGTGACATTGAACAAGAATTGGTTCCACTTTGTGAGAATAAAGGATTGGGAATTGTCGTTTGGAGTCCATTGGCAGGTGGTTTTCTCACAGGAAAATATAAACCGGGTGAAAGGGAACAAATTGGTTCACGTTCTGAAGAAGGATGGGCATTTCCACAACGTTATTTTGCTGAAAATGCAGATGAAACTTTACGGACGCTATTTGAAGTTGCAAATGAATTGGGATATAGTCCAGCTCAGGTTGCTATCCGTTGGACACTTCAACAACGGGCAATCTCCTCTGCAATAATTGGCGCACGTCATACACAGCATTTGCATGATAATCTCGGTGCTGCAGGTTGGACGTTAGAGGAAGAACTCTTGGATAGACTAACCAAGGTCTCTCATTTACCTAACCGTTATCCTGAAGCGATGGAAAAGAATATGCATGAACGTCGAGACTCCGCAGTTGATATGCCATTACGTCTATCTTGATACAAATCAGAATAGGAATATAACTACAACTTCGTACGATGAATAGAGACGAACATTTCACCAACAAATTTGACTAAATTGTAGGTAAATGTAATATTTGTGTAGTATAGAATATGGGTTTATTTTATTGATGTCTGACTAATTAGTATCAGTAGGAGGAATTCCGATGGGTAAGTGGAGAGTTATTGCAATTGTAGGTGTGGTTGTACTTGTCGTAGGTACCGCAGTTGTCATTGGTAGTATGATTATTACAACAAATGGTGACAACAATGCTGATATATCAGCAATACAGACCGCAACCGTAGAACTTGGGGAAATTGCTGTCAACATTGATGCAACAGGCACGATAAAACCGTTGAATATCGTTGAAATCAGTTCTAAAGCCAGTGGTAAAATTTTAGAGTTGAATGTTGATGCAGGTGATTACGTTGAAAAAGACCAAATCATTGCAGTAATTGAAACAACTTATGTTCAGATTAGTTTGGAACAGGCTGAAGCAGATTTGAATGCAGCAAAAGCACGTTTCGAACAAGCAGAGATTGATATTCAACTCCAAACAGAACAATCGGAAATTCAGATAAGACAGGCAAGAGAATCACTTGCAGAAGCAAAGAAAAAATTAGAACAACTCAAGGAACAGATACGCCTTGAGAAAATCGCAAATAGACGCGGTGTGTTAGATGCAGAAAATAGTCTAAAAATAGCAAATCTTAGATATAAATTGTTGACTTCTGAAACTGTGCGTGAGGAAACTAAAAAACGTGCAAAAGCTTCCGTCACACAAGAAAAAGTCAATCTTGACTTGGCAGAGAAAGAGCACAACAGAAATGTAGAATTACATGGACAAGAACTAATCTCAAATGCTGCACTTGAGGCATCAGAAGCACAATACAGTTCTGCCAAAGCACGATACGAGTCGGCTGTTGAACAACTGAAATTGGTGGAACAACCTGCAAGTGAAGTTGAGCTTGAACTTGCTCAAGCGGATATAAAAAAGGCTGAATTTTCTCTTGAGACAGCGAATGAAAAGATTGAAGCTGAACCGTCGCGTGATATGGATATTGAATTACAGCAACAACGAATTGCTCAAGCCCAAGATTCACTCAAACTTGCACTCACTAATCAGAAACAGATTGACAGAAAAAAACGAGACCTACAAAGTGCAAGTGCTTCTCTCAAACGGAGTCAGGGACAACGCGACTTACGCCAAATTGAATTTGAAGACACGGTCATCAAAGCACCTATCTCAGGAACTATTTTAGAAAAGAGAGTGGAAGAGGGACAAGTGATTACTTCACGTCTTTCATCAATAGCATCCTCTGAGGGACAGACGTTGGTAACTATGGCAGACCTTAATTCAGTATATGTGGTAACCGAAGTTGATGAAACAGACATCGGAAAAGTTGAAATTGGCCAACCCGTAACAATTACAGTCGAAGCATATCCTGATATGCCTTTTGAAGGACAAGTCTTGAAAATCGCACCATTGGGACAAGTCATTCAGAATATCACTACATTTGAAGTTACATTAGAATTGAAGAATGTTGATACTACCGGTCCTCAACGAGGCATGGGTAGAGGATCAGGTAGGATGCAAGGTGGAGATAGGGGTAATATGACTGAGGAACAACGACAACGATTCAGACAAATGCGGCAACAACGTGAAGCAGATGGTCAAAATCCAAATCAGAAGCGTCCACCAGAAGAACAGGAAACTACAACACAAAAACCTGCTGAAGAATCAGTTACCGAAGTAGAAGATGAAGGTGAAGATGATTGGGGAGCACTTTTTGGTGGTTTTATGGCAGAGGTGCCACCAGTTGCCCCTCCAAATTTTTCTGAACAACCCGAATCTCCAAAGAGACCTTTTCTCAAACCCGGCATGAACGCGAGTGTCCAAATCTCAGCAGTCAATAAAACTGGGATTTTAACGCTTCCAACAGAAGCTATTCTGGATATGCGTGGACGAAAAATGGTTAGACTTATTGGAGAAGATGGGCAGCCTGGTCGACCACAACCCATTGTTGTCGGTGTGAGCAGCTTTGATAAAGTTGAAATCATATCTGGACTCGCTGAGGGAGATGTCGTTGCTATAGGTGGATTTCAACGCGGTAACAGTGGTAGTGAGATGTTCCGACGTATGATGTCTAATCCAGCTTCAACAGTTCGCAGGATGGGTGGTGGAGGCGGACCTCCAAGAGGCGGTAGATAGTTATTAAGGAGAAATCCTATGAACATATTTGAAAGTCTTGCAAACGCCTTTCGTGGTCTACTGGCAAATAAACTACGTTCTCTATTAACTATGTTGGGGGTAATCATTGGGGTCGGAGCAATAATAACAACCACCTCAATCGGTGAGGGGGCAAAGGCTGATATAACTGAACGGATACAAACATTAGGAGCAAACATCCTGGCTGTTCGTCCAGGGCAAAGTATGTTCCGTGGACGTAGTTCTGCAGATGTCCGAAGAAGTCTCACTGTGGAAGATGCAGAAATACTACGTGAACGTGGACAGAATTTTTGGTATGTTACCCTGAAGTTAGCAATCGCGCACAAGTAAAATACCTTAACAAGAATTCGAACACTACGATAGTTGGCACTTCTCCAGACTATCTCGTCACTGCAAATTTCACTGTGGAGAATGGGAAGTTTTTCAGTGAGAACGATATTCTGTACCGTAAACGTGTCTGTGTACTCGGTAAAACTGTTGTGGACAATCTTTTTGAAACGAAAGATCCAGTGGGCAAAACAGTGAAGATTCGAAATATTGGGTTTCACGTTTTAGGGGTAATGAAAGAAAAGGGGGCAAGTGGATGGCGGAATCCTGATGATCAAATTTTCATTCCTTATACAACAGCAATGAAACGTGTCTTCGGTGTTGATTATTTATCAAGTATCAGTTTACAAGCAAAAACAGATAAAGCTCTTGAAGCAGCAGAGACAGAGGCGTATGAGTTGATACGAAAACAACATAAAATTCCTGCCAATAAGGAAGCAGACTTTCACATACGTAACCAAGCCGAATTCATGGAAACCTTAGAAGAGTCAAGCCAAACCTTCACGAACATGATTCTTGGAATTGCTATTGTATCTTTACTTGTCGGTGGTATTGGTATAATGAACATCATGCTTGTCTCTGTTACAGAACGGACAAAGGAGATCGGTCTTCGTAAAGCAGTCGGAGCCCAACGTTTAGATATTCTGTTTCAGTTTCTTGTTGAATCTACGACATTGGCTTTGATCGGTGGTCTTGTTGGTGTTGGTGTTGGCATTATTGGTGCAGAAATGGTTCCGTCACTTTGGGGATGGCGGACTGTTATCTCACCTATATACGGGTTGCTATCCTTTGTTGTCAGTGCACTGGTGGGGATTTTCTTCGGTGCATATCCAGCATGGAAAGCAGCCAAACTCCATCCGATAGATGCCTTGCGTCATGAATAACACATTATTTTGTATGGTCGTATTGTAAAAAAATCTACTTCTAAATCTTTCTGAGGAGGGATTGACATGTCACAAACTGCAGTCATAGCAGGTGTAGGACCAGGATTAGGTGCAGCAATCGCACGGAAATTTGCTGACGAAGGATGCAACCTCGCGCTACTTTCACGTTCATCGCCATATATTATCAATCTATCAAACAGGTTGGAAGAAACTGGCACATCTGTGCTTCCAATCCCTACTGATATTACGGATTCTGCAATGGTTGAAGCAAGTTTTGACCAAATTCGTGCAGAATTAGGAACACCTGATATCTTAGTGAATCATGCGGGAAATGCGGCATGGGGTAACCTCTCAGAACTTACACCAGAAGCATTTGAAAGTGCATGGCGAGTTTGCACTCTTGGTGCGTTTCTTTGCGTTAAGCAAGTTGTACCGGATATGATTGCAAAGGGGAGTGGAACAGTCCTATTTTCAGGTGCGACATCAGCTGTCCGTGGTAGAGCAGGGGCAATTGCATTTAGTAGTGCAAAATACGCGATGCGTGGATTGGCATCTTCACTTGCTCGTGAAGTCGGTCCACAGGGCATACATGTCGCACATATAATCATTGATGGTATTATTAACACACCTAACCTCCGAGAACGGTATCAAGTGCAGGAAGGTGATCCTTTACTTGAACCAGATGCAATCGCAAGCACATATTGGGCACTTGTGCAACAGGAAAGAAGTGCCTGGAGTTTTGAGGTCGATGTTAGACCACATAACGAGGAATTCTTCACGTAAGCAAGTTTTATCAGCGAATAATGAAAAGGAGGAAATTATGACCAGAAGAAATAACATGTTGACCATCATGCTTATCGGCATCACTGTTCTATTTTCACAGACTACTGTTGAAGGAAAATGGACTGTCCTTCGAGAGGATGATATCATCCGTGGTGATGGCATTCAAGGGATGTTACATGATGTGCATTTTTTTGATCAGAATAGAGGCTTAGTGGTTGGTGATAACGGATTAATGCTTACCACCGACGACGGTGGGAAAACTTGGAAGAAAAAAGAAGTTAACACACGACCACAAGGCGAGACGCCTGGACAAAGACCAGGACGTCCTGGAGGGACTGGTGGCGGTCCACCCGCTGGTTTTGGTGGTGGCGGAATACCGACACTCTACAACATCTATTTTGCCAATGAAAACATAGGTTACATTACTGGAGCAAGAGGAACTATCCTAAAGACTGAAGATGGCGGAAAAACATGGAACCGAAAAATCGCAAGAAATGAGAACGCAAGACCGAATCCTAATCGTCGTGGCGGTGGAGGAATACGTGCACACCTAATGGGAATTCAGATGATTAGCGATACAGTCGGCTTTATCGCTGGTTCAGAGAATACTATCCTTAAGACAACTGATGGTGGTGAAACTTGGTTAGGCAGTTCAGAACGCGCTCGTGTTGGCGAAACACGTAACAATTTAGAGAATATTTGGTTTGTTTCTCCCACAACAGGTTGGGTGATAGGTTCGTATGGAACCTTATTACATACAACTGATGGTGGTGAAACTTGGAAAAAACAGAACGCTGGAGTAGATAATAACTTATTCGGAATTCATTTCTTCAATGAACAAATCGGATGGATTAGTGGACAGGAAGGACTAATACTGCACACCATTGATGGCGGTAAAACATGGAAACAGCAAGAAACAGACTCTTTCGATAATTTACATGATATAATGTTTGTTGATGAAAAAGTTGGCTGGGCAGCAGGAGATTTCGGATCCGTTCTGCACACTACTGACGGTGGCAGCACATGGAAATCTTCAAAAGCAGGAGGAAGTGGCACTATCAAAGGATTATTCGCAACTGATAAAGACCATTGTTGGATCGTGGACGACTGGGGGGTTATCTCAGCATACGAAAACAAATAATGTTCTAAAATATTTGCAATAATTTCTATTTCAAAAGGAGACAAATGTCAGAACAGAAAAACCATAAAGTAACAATGCTCGGTACGGGGCTCATCGGAATGTTTTACACGATGACACTCCACAATCAGCGAGGTAGTGATCGCGTTCACGTCGTCTACTCACGTCGTGAAGAACGGGCAAACGAATTTGCAGAAGAATGGAATATCCCAAATGCAACAACTGATTTAGCAGAAGCCATAAATCATCCTGAAACAGGTGTCGTGGTCATCGGATTACCGAATAACCTACATCTGAATGCCGTTGAACTCGCTGCTGATGCGGGTAAATCCATTCTCTGCACGAAACCTCTCGGACGCACAGCTGCAGAGGGAAAAGCTATGTTGGATGCAGTTGAAAACGCCGGGGTTTTTGGTGGTTATCTTGAAGATTTAGTTTATCCTCCAAAAACTCTAAAGGCGTTAGAGTCCGTACAGAACGGTGCTCTCGGTAAGATTCTGTGGGTACGTTCACGCGAAACACATCCAGGTCCACACAGCGATTGGTTTTGGGATCTGGAACAAGCGGGTGGTGGCGCGATCGTTGATATGGGATGCCACTGTATTGAGATTATACGAAATTTCGTCGGGAAAAACAATAAGCCGCTTGAAGTTATGTGTTGGGCAGACACACTTGTACACCCAATTGATGCGGAGGATCACGGAATCGCACTTATCCGTTTTGAAAGCGGTGCGATGGGACAGTTCGAAGTAAGTTGGGCATTCCGTGGGGGAATGGATTTGCGAGATGAAGTGTCTGGAAGTGAAGGAACAATTTGGCTCAATCACTGGCTCCGGACTGGTTTTGAGATGTTCACTGCTGTAGGACAAGGTGGATATGTCGCTGAAAAAGCGGAAGGCGATACCGGTTGGCTTTTCCCTGTCGGCGATGAAGTTGCAGAACTTGGATACCGAGATATGTTCCTGGATATGTTCAACGCCATTGATGAAGGTAGAGAACCTATGGAGACGTTCTATGATGGCTATGTTGTCAATGCGATCATTGATGCCTGTTACAAATCTGCTAAGTCAAAACAGTGGGAAACGGTTGAAATTGATGATTGGCGAGGCGAAACCGATACTGAAGATATGTTGTCAGATCAGCAAGATACTGATGGACAATTGGCACATCTTAAGGATGAACTGATGCCTGATGGAAGAAAGAAACGAATCTTCAGAAACCGCGAAACTGGTGAGATTATTGAACGGGTTGTGGATGCTTAAACCACATAACGGATAACAAACTAATGCTGTGTCAACGCCTAACTGTAGGTCGGGTAGAGGCACGAAACCCGACAAATGCCAAATGCGAATTTGGCGTTGATTTGGACATGAATTGATTGTGGCTATCATGTCGGGTTTCGTGCCTCTACCCGACCTACAATTGAACTATCAAACAGATGTTGATTAAGCACTAATGTCTATCACTATAATTACCTCGTCATGTGACTGATATATGGAAAACTAACAAGCACAGATACATTCGCTACAATTGACATTATAGTGGAAACCATAATTACTTGCACACAATTGTAGCGTAACCTGTTAGGTTGCGTACACTCTGCACAAACTGGAAAGTTTGTCCTACGGGGACCCAGTCCAATAGGTTGGTTTAAGTCCTACAGACCAAAAGTGTGCATATATTTTTGGATTTCACTATAATAGCATTTTCGATTAAAGACAATCTCATTTCAACATACAAGGAAAGATAAGAAGTAAAATGACATATACAAAGAAATTATATATACCGTACGACTTTGCCGATGAGAATGATGTCTATCCAGATTCAGATGGAAAACCATTGGCAGAATCAGAACGACACCTACGTTGCATTTTTCGGATGTTAGATATTCTTGAGACGCACTTTGCTGATATTGTAGATGTTTATGTTTGGAGTAATATGATGCTGTATTATGTAAAGGGCAATCCTCAACTTTTCCTAAAACCCGATATATTTGTTTCCTTCGGAGTTGGCAAACATGAGCGATTGGTTTATCAGATATGGGAGGAAGGCAAACCACCAGATTTCATCATGGAGTTTGCAAGTAAAAGTACTTATGAGAATGATTTAGGGCACAAGAAAGATATATACGCTGCCATTGGTGTTACGGAGTATTTCCTATATGATCCGTTTCGCACCTGCTTACCCAACCCTTTAATGGGCTATCGGCTTGTAGATGACGTTTATATTGAAATCCCTCAACTTGAAGATGGACACATAAAATCGCAAACGTTGAATCTTGATTTTGTATTACATGATAAGGATGTCAATATATATGAGCCAGCAACGGGAAAATGGTTAAAAACACGCGCAGATATGGAAGCAGATGCACGTCTGAAAGCCGAAACAGAATTGGAAGAGCTCAAAGAAAAACTCAAACACATAGAAACAAATTCATTTATTCCACATAACCAAAATTCATAATCTACCGAAATAATAGTATAGAAAAATGGATGCAAGCTGGCTCAAATATTGTGCTACGGAAGAACAACTCAACACATTCAACGAATCTGGGTTTTTGATTGTCGAAGATGCAATTACCTCGGATATGGTAGACAAGTTAGAGGAAGTAGCAGATCGTATTGACGCAGAAGAACGCGCTAAGACAGGATTGGCATCACATAAACTCTTATCAAAGTTTCGCACTGTCATTGAAGACGACATCTTATTGGAATTGCTTGATAATAAGAAAGTTTTCCCATTACTCTGGGACATCTTAGGTTGGAACATTCAACTATACATCTCACATCTCATCATGTATCCTCCTGAACCTGCCGATACGCCACGTGTCAGCAAAGCAGCACATTGGCATCAGGATGGTGGTAGACCTATTCCTGAGATGGAACGTCCACATCCTCGCCTTTCACTGAAAGTGAGTTACTGGCTAAGTGATGTTACGCATCGTGATAACGGGGCAATGCGGCTTATACCGAGAAGCCATAAACTTGACAAATTACCACCAAGACCTAATCCTGATGAAGACCCAGATGGGGCGATAGATCTGCTTGTCAAACGTGGAACCGCTGTCTTATTTGATAGAAGAATGTGGCATTCACGCGGATGGAATTTTTCCGATATAACACGGAAGGTGCTGTTTATGGGATATAGTTATAGATGGCTACGCGGATTAGATTACAACCTGATGCCACAAGAACTCCTTGAAAAATGTGATCCAATTCGGCGGCAGTTGTTAGGTGATGGTGTGAATATCAAAGGGTGGTGGCAACCCACCGATGCAGATGTCCCATTGAAAACATGGATTGCCAAACATCGCGGAGAGGAATATGTGAAGTAGGGTTCTTTCAAGATACCTATGTTAACCTAAGTTGCCACCTATGTAGCACAATCTGTTAGATTGTGCATCTTAGGACACAAACTGACAGTTTGTGCTACAAAGACTTGAGAAAAGTGTCCAATACTCTATAAAAAATGGTGTCTGCAGGTCTAAATCCTATAGGTAGCAACTTGAGTTATGTTAACAGTCTAAGTACTACTGTTTTCAGATGGTCCTTTTGTAGTTGATACTTCATCCTCAGTTTTCTTAGGTCTATTATGCTTGGATGGATCAGCATAGGATACATATTTTAACCCATTGCGTTTACCCTCTTCTTCCTTCACCTTCAAATATGCAAATAATTCATCCAAAGTCTTGAATTCATTGTTTATCTCTTCTTTGATGCGATAACATTCTTCAAGTATAGGATTTGTGTAAGTCTCGGGATCATATTCTGTTTGTTTTTCCGGAGTTTCTTTCATCTGAGTTTCCTCCATCAGTTGAAAAGGTAGACTCTCGGTCTTATTATTTCATATTTTAGCATGAAAATTTGTGTCTTTCAAATTAAATTACACGGTTTGTAGCATTTTACAGGATACAGTCATTGACAGGTATTATATTGAACTGTTTATTACATTCTTTTCTAATTTGACCCTATATACCATAGACTTACTCTTCCGTACTTATCACCACTTGCAAGTGTTCTGTTATCAGAAGCAAACTCCAACGCAGTAATCTCACATACTGAATTTGTGTCAATCATAGTAATCAACTGACGAGTCGTCAAGTCCCATACGAGGATTTTTCGACTATCTGCCAATCTTTTGCTACCATCACTCGCAAGGTATTTTCCATCAAGAGAAAATGCAAGTCTTTCAACTTTCCAACCTGGTGTTCTTAGGGTTGATATCGGCATTGCTGTCTCTATATTCCACAAGTGAATTTTACCCATAGTAATATTAAATGGTTGATACCCACTACGACTGCAACTTGCAAGTGTCATGCCATCTGGAGAAAATGCCAATCCACCAATAGGATAGGCATGTGAAGAAAGATAAATTGGCAAAGTATTTGGACCAGGTGCCATTGCTATTATGCCAGTATCATGAAATGCATCTGATTCAAGAACAGATTTTAAGTAATCTGGTGTATTCCCAATATGATTCTCGTTGATAATCCAATTCCATCTGACTATTATATTCCCTGAGTAGTAATATCCATGAATAGATAGATTAGCATAAGGAACTGTTCCAAGTTTGGTAGAAGGATTGGCATAAGCCACTGTTCCAAGCGTGGGTTGGAATGAAACACCTGTGTTTGTATCCCAGGCGGTTATCATGCCATTTTCACTTGCACCAACAAGTGTTTTGCCATCAGGAGAATAGTCCAAATAGGTAATCCATGACGGATGTCCAGATAGATGTGACTTTACTTGGTTTGTGGTAGTATCATACAGAATTACAGATTTGTCATTTGATGTATTACTACTTGCTAAAGTTCTTCCATCGGGTGAAAATGCAAGTGATATAACAGTCTTATTAGCCTCAATCAGGATTTCCTGCTGCATACCAGTTTCAATATTCAACATGACAATTTTCTCATACAGACCCTTAGCCAATACTTTGTCATCAGGTGAGAATGCAAGGGTTGAAACTGCACTAAAAGAATCGAAGTGCGTAGATAGGTGACTATATTCTTGTATATCTTCAGGGAGAAGAAATGGAGTGGAATCTAACAGGAGGGGTAGAAAAATCCAGAACAGAACATAAAGAATTAAAACATCACATGCGGCAATTGATATAACAAGCCAAATATAATTCCATATTCTCTTTTTTCTCTTGTTTCGTATACGACCAAAGAGATGTTTGCTGATTCTGTGTTTTAAGTTCATCGGTTTCTCTCCTTCAATTGTGGGTGGACTACTACAATCCACCCACAATTGGTCAATTAAAGTGCCTTGCTTCAATGACTTGGAAGTATTAACAGAGAGAAGGACCGTGCCTGCCGATCGAAAGGACTGGCGGGATTCTATGTAAACTACTTTACAACGTGTCCTGCCCATCTGTCAACCAAGCTAAATCAAACTTAGCAAACGATAAAGTTTCATAAGCCCCCCGTTCACCCCGTTCATAGAGACAGCATATATTCATATCAGAATCAATGCAGAGATCGGAGTAAGCTGCGGGACCTTCATGCAAGACTTTCCCTTCGTTCCAGCTGCGACATTCATCGTAACTGATACGGATCGTCATCTTCTCTCTACCAGTACTCGCAGGATTTGAGAACAAGACACGATTCTTATCATGAGAATTGGCATCCGTAAAACGCACCATACTTGCTTGACATATCGGTTCAATTAGATCATCGTCATACCCAAATTCAGTGAATGTATCCCCACCGTCAGAACTCCATGCGTAAGCACGACGTTTTGGTGCAACATAGTTGCGACAATTGAAATAGAGATCACCATCCACTGTTTCAACCACAACTGACTCGTTTGTTCCGGGTTGTGCCTCCCCTGCAATATGCCATGTCTCACCGTGGTCATCACTTACAATTAGGTGTGAATACCCCATCTCAGCATAGTTCCGGCTTTGACCGAGAACATGATCGCACGGTATTACCAATCTACCACTTGCCAATTGAATACCATGACACGGACCTGTAGCATACCATGTCCACGTATCCAATTTTGTATCAGCAGTGATTTCTCTTGGTTCAGCCCAAGTTTCTCCATCATCTGAACTGGAAGTGACCCAGACAGTCCGTGGTGCTTCTCCAGCGATTATCTTTCCTTCACCACCATCAGCAAAGTTCTTACAGAACAGTAGCCAAATAGTTCCTGTATCCCTGTCAACAACAGGTGCGGGATTGCCATCAGTATCTGCCCCGGTGGAAACGGCAACTTGCATCGGTTGCCATGTCTCTCCGTTGTCAAAACTCCGTTTCAAAACAATATCTATATCACCAGAATCGCCTCCACCCTTTCGTCTACCTTCACAGAACGCCAATAATGTTCCTTCATTAGATGCGACGAGTGCTGGAATGCGAAATGTGTTATATCCTTCTGTCCCTGATGTAAATAATGGACTTTCTGTTTTATACATCTATAACCTCTTCTTTAATATAAGAATGTAAAGATACTGTCCAGTAATCCAAATTATTCCTGTTTTATCTTCTATAGAGACATAAGGAATAAAATGGATAGTGAATCAACTCATTTTATAACAATTCTATTTATTTTTCTACCATTCTCTCGTAGGTGGGTGTGTAAAGTTTTTGGCAAAGGTTATCTCACGTTCAGACACGTCGTAGGGGCGAGGTCTCCTCGCCCTCGTTGGAACACATCCTATCCATCAGCAGTGGTTGGGCTGGAAATGTGGCAAGGGGTGGTAATCGGGCCGGGAGACCCCGCCCCTACGTGCAGTGACAAAAACTTTACACACCCCTCGTAGGTTGGAGTTAACTATGAAATTGAACGAGACGCGAATACTAACATACTCCTCACTATTGAATGGGCTCAGATGATTACTTACTAAAATCTTTATACTTTTTGACAATTTATGAGAAAGATCTTAAATTATGCAACCTTTCTATTTGAAAATTGTATCTTATAATAGTATGAGATGTATTCATTTCTGGTTATTTTAGTTTTATAGCTATGATCTGTTTATTATCCGAAAGTAATTTCATTACAAGCAATTGATTTATTCGGGTGAAACGTTTATCTCCAACAAGTGTAAACAGAGAATACATTGATTTCATCAAAACAGTATTGGAGTATTTCAATGGTAGACGACGATACTTTATTAATACATAGAATATTATCCGGAGAAGAGGCAGCATTCAGCACTTTAGTTGAAAAGTATCAACGCGGAGTTCATGCTTTTGTCTGGAAGAAAATCGGTGATTTTCACTTTGCAGAAGAGATTACTCAGGATACTTTCGTCCAGGTATATGAAAACCTTTCCACACTACGGAACCCGAGCTTGTTTGCTGGATGGTTATATGTAATTGCCAATCGTTTATGTATCAAATGGAAACAAAAGAGAAAATCAACGTCTCAATCTTTGGAGTGTACATCAATGTCAGAGATAGACTTAACTTCATATAATAAATATACATCCGAACAAAGGGATATAGCGGCAATCGAAAGTCGACTTGAAATAGTAGACAAGTTACTGAAAAAACTGCCTGAAAGTGAACGGACTGTCATGACGCTACATTATTTAGGTGAAATGACTGTCAAAGAAGTTAGTCTGTTCTTAGGTGTTTCTGTAAACACGATTAAGAGTCGTTTGCATCGTGCACGGGAACGGTTAAAGTCAGAGGAAGCAATACTCCGAGAAAGCCTAAGCAGTTTACAATTTCCTACACATACAACAGAAAACATCATGAGAAAAATATCTCAACTAAAACCTAATGCTCCATCCGGTATCAAACAGCTGGTGCCGATAGGTATATCCGCTGGGTCAGCGATAATAGTTTTATTGCTGATTGGAGTTGGTGGTATGCATATACATCGTTTTCAAAAACCCTATAGTTTAGAGTCAACATCAGAAGAAACGATTGAAATTATTGACGCACAACTTGTCCGCGAATTTCCAGCAGAAAGAGTGGCACAGATACAGGTTGGACGTTCAAATGTTATCGGTAGAAATGACGGTCCAGAACAACGACAGGATACCCCCTTATTCGGGGCAGAACAGGCAAATGATACAATGGCTTCACATTCGGATTTGGAATGGACTCAAACGAAAGGTCCAGAAGGTGGTGCGATCTCTACTTTATTCACGACAACACGTGGAGATATATTTGCAGGAACGCTAAACGGTCTCTATAGGCTTACGGATGACCGCGCCACGTGGCAACTCATAAACGACTCTATCAAAGGTCCGTCCCTACAACTATATGAAAACGTATGGTGGTGGCCCGTAGCAGAAAAAGGAGGAAGACTCTACCTTGCTACAGATACAGAGATCTTAGTATCGGCGGATAGAGGTGAAACATGGAAAACACTGTGTGAAGGTGTAGAAAAAAATATGGGGCATCTTGTAGGTATGATATTGACAGAAGGTGAGCGTGGGGCGGAAATGACAATCTATCTCGCTTACAAGTTTGGTGTCTTCCGATCAGATAATATTGGAAAAACTTGGACACTATTGTTCAATGGATTGATAGGCACAAATATACGCTCAATTACTAAGATACAAGACACGATATTTGCTGGTACGCATAAAGGACTATACCGTCTCAATGACAATATATGGGAACAAATATCAATAGATAAAGAGAAATTCCAAGACAAATTACTTGACATACCGTCCGTAGCTGTCACGGGGAACCATATATATGTAGCAGCACGGATAGTTGAGAGGAGTGATGCTACTGAAATAGGTTTGGATCTAAAATTAGTGGAATTGAAATTACGGCAACCTTCATGGTCGCTTTATCACTCAAACGACATGGGAAATACATGGAATAATATAACACCAAAACCTGATACTACGAACAGAAAAGATTATTCATTACGTGATTATTCGGCATCAATATATAGGACAGTAGTCTTAGATAGTCCTCCTATTCTATTAGCAGCATCTGGAGAAAAAGTCTTGGTGGTTGTCGGGAAATATCATTCATACTCAACTGATGTTGGTCAGACGTGGACACATTTAGAGGATATAGGAGATGTCAACGATGTTTCAGGGGTTGTGTTACAAAATGATAGCACAATTTATAGGAGTGGGTTAACCGGAATTCATCAAACAACTAAAGATGACGAATCATGGCAGAACTTTAATATTGGAATCATCAATACATTTATCCATCAGTTGATAATCTTGAACAACACGGTTTTCGCGTACATTGATGAGCTCAGGGTTGTCAACTCCACTGACAGTGGAGAAACGTGGATGCCGGTTGCTGGAGACACAGATGAATTCACACGGATATTAGAATTTGACGGCACTCTTTATGCAATGAACGATATAGGTTCTTCTCCTAATCTTTTTAGATTTTCACATAAGGATAATAGGTTCATTGAAATACCTGATGTACCTGCTATTGATAAAACAGATACCCAGAAACCGGGAACAATTATAGTGGAAACACACAAGTTTGGGGGTGAAGAAAAAGTCAAAACTGACATATATTTTCAACAGAAAGGGGATATTGTTGTCGATACCATAGACAATAATTTGACTTTTAAAGATTACGACGTTAATACTAAATTATTGATGGTATCATCTTTCAAGAGTTTTGCGGTAAGTGATACAGCCTACTATGTAGAATTCGATCAGAAACTCTACAGATGGAAACCCGGTACTACAGAATGGCATGATACCGGACTGAAAGATGAATATGAGCTTGAGTTTTCGGTTAATTCAGAAGACCTCTTTGATGCTTTCAGTCTTGGTTTAAAGCTTGCAGTTTTGAAAAACACTGTTTACGTAGGTACGCAGGACGGGCGGCTTATGCAGTCCTTTGATGAAGGTGACACCTGGAATGATGTAACCGCAGATCTTCCGTTACCTGTTGACTGTTTCAAGGAGATCGTATTTGTAGGGAAAACCGTCTATGTTGCTACCGACAAAGGTGTTGTGAGTTCTATGGATGGTAATGATTGGCATGTCATTACGGATACACAAGGCAAAATTCTTGTGGTGGATAGCTTTGCGGTTGACAAATCAATGGTTTATGGACTATCCGAACAGAGCGTTTATAAATTATCTGAGAAATCAAAGACATGGCAGCAGATGACACCTAAAATCGCACATTCTATTTCTGCTTTTGAAGTGGATGGAAATACAGTCTACGTCGGAACAAAAGGACAAGGAGTGTTCCGCTTTACACTTGATGATTCGATGAAACGCTAAATATAGAAAAGGAGTAAACATGTTCAAACAATTTAATCTTAAAGTTATCGGAGGTATAGTGTTTATTGCTATACTTCTCGTGTCAAGCACATACATATACACACAGTGGAGTTACAAACAATTTGTATCAGAATTTGATGTGCCTCCTCAGTCTAAAACAACGAATAAACCTATCACCCCTTCAGAACAAACTAAGTCAACACTATCACCAGAATCGGTAAACGAACATCTTGAAATCAAACAGATACCTATAGTTGAATCTCATTCGATGAATGAGACTGAAGATAGAGAAGTATCTGCAGAAAAAGCAGAGGGATCCGACTTTGATCCGACACACTTATTTTCAACATTTGGTATACCAGAAGAGGTCACTTCGCTATTAGATGGAGAACCAGATAAGGTAGACTATGAACAGGCACAAGCATACCTGCAAGAGCAATACGGTCAATCAGCAGAAGTCGAAGCAATAATGGATAGACTGAAACAGATGTCAGGCGGTACTGTCGAACTTGAGGATATAACTGCGCTTTTTGAGGATTGGATTGAGCTTTTGCCTGATGAGCAACAGGAAAATCGACAGAATTTGATGCGTATCCTTACGATGTTACGTCAGATGAAAGGTCAGGGAGGTAGTGTCTATGTCGTCACTGATATGGAGAACGTTCCCTCTGAATTACAAGAGCATGTTGTGGAACAGGCAACCGTCACAAATATAGAAACCATAACCATTGAAGAGTAATAACAAGGGTTGAATGAGATTTATACAGATACTTTCAGTGTGGATATTTTTAGTGTTAGCAGGAATCCTCGCTTTCGGTTGTTTCTTGTCTAACGCGCAAGAACTACCAATCAAAAAAACCACTACACAAAACGATATTGAGCGGATCGGAAAAGCTGCAACGGTTGAAATAGTAGTTAAAACTCCAGATGGTGTGCTTGGTAGCGGCAGTGGTTTCTTTATCCAGCAAGGACTAATAGTCACCAATATCCATGTCGTTGCTGGAATACACGGAAAACCACAGAGTTGCAGTGCAAAGTTGATTAATCGAACAACAGAATATAATATCAAAGGTGTTATGGCAAGTGATCCGGAACACGACCTTGTGATCTTAAAAACTGAAGCTGAAGCTGTAAGTAGACTTCAACTGAGCGATAGTAGTTTAGTGAAACTTGGTGATAAAGTTTACGCTCTTGGCACACCTTGGAATAAGCCAAGTGAAATCGTAAAAGGTACGATCAAGCAGATTACACCTAATTATTTTCGTGTGAAAGCAACACTCCCTTCAGGATATAGTGGTGGTCCAGTCCTAAATGATGTTGGAGACGTAATAGCGGTTTGTGTATCAGGAGGGGAAAATCAAAGATACGGATATGTCATACCTTCAAATTATCTCAAGGCAATGTTAAAAGACGTGCCTTTTCAGGAACAGCCGTTGGAAAAATGGCGAGAAGAACCTTCCATTCGTGCTTATGGAATAGTTAAACAAGCAGACGTAAAAATGCAATTAGGTAAATATGAGGAGGCTATTCAAGGTTATGATGCTGCTATATATTTAATACCTGATTTTACGGTTGCTTATACAAAACGTGCAGCAGCGAAAATTAATGTGAAAGACTATAAGGGGGTTATCAAGGATTATGATGCAGCCATTCGTTTAGGGGACATTGATATAGGCATCTACATCAACCGTAGCAATGCGAAAAGAGCTTTGGGGAAATATATTGGTGCTTTACAAGACTGTGAGACTGCTATTCACCTTGATCCAGAGAGTGCTGAAGCCTATATTAACCGTGGAGATGCCCTTGTGAAATTGGAAAACTACAAAATGGCGATTCAAGACTACAATACCGCAATTAGCTTAAAACCAGAGCGTTTTATTCTTGCGATGATCTATCTTAAACGTGCTGCTGTTAAAGCTGAATTAGGAAATAAAATAAGTGCAATCCAAGATTACAATAAAGTGATTCACCTACAAACAAACAATACGCACATTCTAAAGGTTGCTTATCTCAATCGAGGTATTGCAAAATTAAATATAGGGAAAAATAAAGAAGCAATCAGTGATTTTGACGTGGTTATCCGAATGAAACCAAATAGCGGTATTCTACAAAACGCATACATTAACCGCGCCGCTGCAAAATCTGAATTGGGGGACAATCTTGGTTCGGTCAAAGATTATAATGAGGCAATCCGTATTTCCGCAGGCAATACCAAGGTCACAGCTTACATCTATAGCAAAAGAGCCGCTGTGAAAGTTAAAATAGGTGACAATAACGAGGCAATTGAAGACTGTGATTCCGCTATACAATTGCATTCAGACATACCAGAAGCATATAAGATCCGAGGGGACGCGAAGTACAATCTATTTAACTATAAGGAAGCCATCAAAGATTATGATACAGCAATCTATTTACAACCGGATTACGCCAAGGCATACTTTCAACGAGGAAAAGCAAAAATTGAAATAGATAATGTCTTAGACGCAAAGATTGATTTCCGAACTGCATTAAAATTCGCTAAGTGTGAAAAAACTCAACCACTTAAAGATGAAATTAAAAGTGCAATAAACAATTTAAAGTAGCATGTATCCGCATACTGCCAGAAGAAAGCATAAACCTGTGACAAAACCTTCTTATACGCGAAATCCGCGATTCTGTCTGAACCAAGATTTACAGAATTAGTAGATTTCCAGGATTAGGAGTTTGGCACGCATCCATACATTCTCAAAGAATAAACGTTCTGGTATCCAAAAAAAAACTATAAATCCTGAAAATCCTCGTTCAGACAGAATCTGACAATATAAGAGGCGCAATGAATTGCACAACTACGAACCGTTTACCTCTTAAGTGGATGTTATATTTTAGATATGGAATTATAATACAGTTTACGATTAATTATCTAACAGCTTTCAATTTTCCCCAAGTAACCGCTAATTTCCCTGTTGGTTGCACAGAGGCTGGGTCATCAAGCACCAATTCATTAACTTCCTTCTGATGATCTGATATGCGAAGTCCATCAACGACACAATTTGTTGGGAATCTGGGATCTGGCGGGGATGCGTTATTGATTTCAAATGTTTCTGCAAATACAGTGGGTCCTCTGTCTGTTGGGTTTTCGGCGGCAAGTTCACCATCCAGGAACAGTTTCAGCCCATCCGGTCCCCATGTGCCAGCCATGTGGTGGTGTTCCCCTTTTTTCCAATTCAGCGCACCACTGTCTGCATTAAACCAACTATTTGCACTTTTTACTCGCATCCGTGCTTTACCGCCATTGTCAAACTGTAGGAAGACTGCATCACTTCCTCGTTTGTAGGTCATGAATAAGAAGAGCTCACCAGTGATTTCTGCAGCATCAAGACCCATTGTTACCCATAACTCTACTGTTCCCGCTTTAAGATTTATAAATCTATCTTCCACAGGAAAATGAATAACATCATCAACATTTTCACTTACGAAACCGTTACCGAATTTGCCGGGAACAAATCTACCACCATCTACAGTAGCCCCCTCTTTTTCAACTTCCGCTTGACTTTCAAGGGCAGAGAAGAAGGTCTCTTTTGCTGAGGCATAGGAGCAACACAGCAACATTATTGTAACTATACACAAAATTCTCATCAATTTTCTCCTTTTTTGTAATATTGGGTTGGGTTAATTATGAATTCGTTTTCTCAGTTGAAAGCACACAATTATGCTCAATAATAGGACATAAATCACAGAGTTGGTCAATGCAGTAATTTTTGTAAAGACGAATTATGCCTTGTTGAATTTTGGCTGTAGGTTTTATCAAACGCATCGGTTGTGCTTCGTTAAAGACCTGTTTTCCTACCTGTCGAATGATGCTGTTATCTTGCATCTTTGTTAAGTCGCTATAAAGTGTAAGAATGGCATCTTGTAGTTTTTTGCTCTCTGCTTCCACTGCCCAAATATACGCTACAGGAAGTATTTTATTAACCAAGATGTCCAATGCTCTATCCGATCCAATGAGTTTCGCATTCTTTGTGCCACCTTTACCGAAATTTGAGTGTGCAACCCAATATCCTGTTGGTTCAAGTATCAACAGATTTAGGAGTTGACTACGGATTTCACGCATACTTAGCGGAGCATCTTTATTGCCGACCATTTCACATGTCGGGAGAAAATACATCATCAAACTCCCTTTACACTGAAAAATCAACTGACTCATCGCTACGATACGTCTGACTGGATGGTTATTTGGTCGAATCCTACCAAAACGCCATTTTGAAACTTCCATCCGTTCTGCTCGTTTGGCATGTTCGCTTACGTCCCATAATTTTTCTAATGCCACGATATACGGATTTTCTGTTTCACTAACCGGTAGCGATTTCTCCAACTGCGATGGCAACAAACCCGCCACGCCAAAGAGCATGGCTTGTATCTCATGTTCTGACTTGTAGTCAAATTCGGAAAACGGCACTCGTTGCGCTAACTCACGTAATGGTTTACTATTTTGCGAATACCCTAATGCTTCCATTATTCCTTCATAAAGAATCTGTTCAAAATTGAGACGAGTTCGCAAAAGACGCACTGCGTCCACTTTCTCTAAAAATCGTTCTGTTCCTAACGAATCAAACACATTTTTTAGATTGTCTATATTTAATCGGTTTCCAGTAACTCTGCAGAAATTGGAAGCGTCCTCTTCTGCTTGTGTTGTTTCGTCATATAGGTCGCCAATGGGAGCATCAATCCATTTTAGGAGTTCCAACGTTGAAATCCGTTTTCCATTCTGCAGACGGGTGCGAAGATTGAAGTCATCACCAAATAGCACAACATGCAAAACAACTCGGTTATATCTTGAATTGAGGTGATGTTTATGTGCATACCATTCTGACGATTTGACATGTATTTCAATATCACCTACAAGTAGTTTACCATTAATTTCTATTTCAGCATGCATGAAATCCGGACCATCTTCCTTATTCCAAACTCCAGGTTTTAGCACACGTATCTCTTTACCATCTATTGATATGAGATTTGTATGAAAAAAACGTTGTCCATCCCACAATTTCTGCACGAATTCTTCTTCTATCTTGTCAAAATCCGGTTCATATACCTGATCTACTTCCCTAAATTCCTTTAATAATACGCCATCTGTTAATGTATCCGATTTATCTACAGGATAATGTTCTGTCATATCTTATTTATACTCCGCACCCAATTTTATGTCTGTTTTACTGATTGTATCTCTTGCATTAACTTTCGTGTTGCTTCAAGGGGATCCTTCCGTGCACAAACTGCAGAGATCACTGCGATGCCGTGTGCACCTGCCCGGATCACATCCGCAGCGGTATCTATCGTTATTCCACCAATTGCTATCACTGGACATGCAGCGACCTCACACATCTGACGCAATCGTTCTAAACCCTTTGGATTTTCTGCATCCGATTTTGAGGATGTCTGAAAAATAGGTCCATATCCAATATAATCTGCCCCTTGAGAAATTGCCTCAAATATCTTTTCCTCTGTTCGTGCAGATGCACCAATAATGGTCTCTGTTGGTAAGATTTTTCTACCGATTGCAATTGGCATATCATCTTGTCCAAAATGCGTTCCATCTGCTCCAACTGCCAGGGCAATATCTGCCCTATCGTTTACAATCAAAGGGACGTTGTGTTTTGTGCATATTTCCTGCATCTGTTTTGCAATGTCTACCAATTCGCGAGTCGTTCCCTGTTTCTGACGAAATTGGATTGTATCTGTTCCCCCTCGAATTGCAAGTTCAGCAAGTTGTGGATGGGTGAACCTTGTTTGTAATGATGTATCAGTGATGACGTGTAGAACACCGATATTTTTCATGTTGGATTTATATTGATAATATGCTATGTTATAGGAAATGTCTATTCAGAATGTCATTCTCAGAAGGACGATTGTTCCTAATTAGTATAACACATAAAGGAGTTTGTTTGTGAGTAATTTGTTGTTTAAATCCGGAGATACGGTGTTATTCATTGGTGATAGCATCACGGATTGTGGAAGACGTGGAGACCATGCACCTTATGGACATGGGTATGTTCGTAAAATTACCGAATTGATTACTGCAAAATATCCTGAACGCGAAATCACTTATGTAAATAAAGGAATCGGTGGGGATATTGTTGAAGGATTGGAAAATCGATGGGATACTGATGTGATTGATGAAAATCCTGATTGGGTCTCTGTGAAAATCGGTATCAACAATGCAAATCGTCAACTAAATCAAGGTGTCTCAAATGAGGATTATTTACCAGAATGGGAAGCATGTTATCAACGTATTCTAACACGTGTGAAAAATGAGTTGGCTGCACCGCTATTCCTGTTTGAGATTTTCTATATTGAAGAAGATGTTGAAAACCCGCGTCCAGTGGCCGTAGATGAATATAACGCCTGTATCCATAGACTTGCTGAGAGATTTGATGCGCGACTGATTCAGACAAATGAGGCATTTGATCGGGCAGTTGCCGCGCGCCCAGGGGCATTATGGACTACACGAGATGGTGTCCATCCAAATGCAGAAGGACATACCTTGATGGCGTTAGAATTCCTGAAACTGGCAGGTTGGTAAAGATTTCGTGAAGTTTTTGGCGAATATTCGTCCAAAGTGTTGTATGGCGGGGTCTCTGTGCCCCGCTATAACACGGAATTTTACTGATTACTCCAGAACAGCCACAATCTCAACATAATATTCAATATATAGTGAACTTTAGAATTATTGGAACATTCCTGTATAGCAAACTGTATGAAGATTAATTTATTAATTCGGTAATAATCCGACATAGCGTAGCAATGTCTGTGATCCGCCTATGAACTGCGACATAAAGTCAATCACCTTGTTTTTGAGGGTTTGCCAGTCATCGCAAAGACGATGGATATGTAAAACCGATTGACGCACCCATCGCCATAACTTTTCAATCGGGTTTGTCCACGGAGCATAGGTCGGTAGTTGTATTATCTCAATCGGTAGTTTTGTGAGGTCTCCGATTTTTTTTGAGAGTTTCCCTGTCCAATTCGGTGGTGTCGGTTTTACAAACGACACTGTCTGAGGTTGAAGTGCAGCCAACAAGTTGGCGTGAAAGTGGATCGCCCGATTATCCTGTATCAGGTATATCCGTTCTGCTTTTGGGTAGCGTTGGCATATCTCGGTATAAAACGCATGGAGTGCTTCCACTGTGCAGCTGGGGACTTGCTGATAAACAACATCTCCTGTGTGAGGGTTCAGAGCCCCGATACCGTAGCAAGTTTCGTTGGTTTTATAGCTCTGCCGGGCTATCGGCGTTTTGGTGCCTGTGCGTGCCCAGTCTTTTGCTAAGGTAGGGTTACGATAAAACGAGAACTCATCTTGGTAAAGCGCGACAGAAGTCTGTGGATGTTGGCGTGTCTCTTCCAAAACTTGCTGAAGTCGGGCAATTTTTTGGGCGTAGTCTGTATCGGGACTACGCACGTATGCCCTGGCGCGTTTATAACTGATGCCCAGTCGTGAAAGGATTCGATGGATACCTGGCACAGAAACATCGCAGAGCCACGGCACGATGTTTCCAAGTGTGCGGAGCGTCCAGCGCGTTTGATGGACATTGACTTGTTCAGGGCCCTGTGCGATAGTATTATAGACCTCCGACTCGGCTTCTTCAGACGATTTGGGTGCATAGGCGGGTTTACGCCCACGCCCCGGTTTATGAAATAAACCTTGAATGCCATTTTCTTTGTATCTGCGAAGCCAAGCATAGATAGTGTCAGGATCACGCTTTTTCAAGAGACCTTTTAGTGCGACCTTATGAGGAGAAGAACCCGCATGTGTTTTTAGCAGGGCAGCCGCGCGTTCACGGAGATAAGCGGGTTCCCCGTTATCGCGTAGTTCAATCAGTTGTTGTCGTTCATTTTCACTGAGTTCAAGCGTATGGTGTTTTGCCATAAGTAAATACCTCCTTGGACAACAGTATAACATAAAAATAAAATTACCGAATTAATAAATTAATCTTCATTTAGTTTGCGTCTCATAAGCACAAACTAACAGTTTGTGCTACAACTTCTGACATCCTTTATGTTTCTAAATACACTTTGCTAAGTGTATCAAAAATTTCAAAGTTACTATAGATATCATTCAAATTCAAGATGTCTTTCAACATTCTCCTTACCAAATGCCCATACCTCTTCACCAAATTCCTGTAAATAAGAAGCAAAAAGCGAATTCTCTAATTGCCCACTCAAATTTTCGCTGATTTGTGGATTTAGGAAATGTAGTAGAAGTGAAATTATGATCACACTGGAGGCAACACCAAGACATAAGCCAAGAAGACTATTCAACCAGCCCAAAATTCCTTCCTCAAATAATCTGTGAATACGACTAAAGATCAAATCTACAATAATAGAGGTAATTAACATCACCACTACAATACTTATCCATTTAGCAATATCTTCTTGCGGTATTACTTTTTCTATTATATAAGCAAGTTCCTGCCACACTTGACTTGCAACCACCAGACCTACACCTAAAGCAAAGACTCCCCATATACTGCGGGTAAATCCTGCTTTGAAACAACTAAATCCTGCTAAACCAACGAGAATGAGGACAATAATATCAAGTATTGACATAGTTAAAAAGCATCGTGAAAAGTGAACATGGTTATCTTACAGAATTGAAGCGAGGTACTAAAATAGGTGTAAAGAGCTGAGAAAGTTTTTATGAGATTGAATGGCAATTATTAATTTGGAATGACACCTGTATCGTAGACGAGTTGCAACGCTATATCAATCGGTGTGTCATTTCGTATAAGTTGTAGGAGATTTCTGATAGCATGAAATCCAGACGCATCAATCAAAGAAGACACTATGGCAGCAGATTGGAGATAGGCTATTTTACGATCTGAAGTTGACTTATGGGCAAACGGATGACTGAGTTCATCCAACGTTGGTAATGTGCCGTTTTTATCCGCTTGTTCTAAGGCAAGTTTCTCAAAGGATAATAGTGGACGTGCAATGACTTGCGCAAGTCCTTCATTCAACCAAATTGGGCAATTTCCATCTGTTAACAGATCCACTAACAGATGTGTCCACTCATGCCGAAGCAGTGTCCATAGCACACCCAGTTCCGGTTCACCATCAGAACAATACTTCAGAATTACATGTCCATCATAACAACCACTTGCCCATGATGGCATGTCTGTTTGTAATGGTGAATTGTTCGTGTTGGTGATGGATATTGATATTTGACCTTCAGGAAAACAATCAAGCTTAGATCCCACTTCCTTGTATGTCTTTACAATGAGTTGGCAGATAGACCAAAGTGTCTGTGGCATAAGTTCAGGTTCAACTGATAACTTCAAAAACTTATCTTCAACTATACTTTGTGGATTTTCAAGATTCTTGTCTTCAAGGATGTGGATAAACTCAGGTGGTGGGTTAACTTTTAATACTGCATCAGCAATTATTTGTTGATAGTAGGTTTTTTCTTCTTTGATACGTGATAGTCGTCTATGAATCGTAGGCGAATTGGGACATAACTGCAATGCAATGTCTAAGTATGACAACGCTTGATCCCATCTACCTACCATTTCATAAGCTTTCGCAAGGTCAGCATAGATATGGAAATGACTCTTATCAAACTCTAAACCTGATAAGTAGTTTTGAATGGCTTCAACATAACGGGCTTGCTGATAACAAGCTGCCGCTTGTTGAAAATGGGACATAGCAAGTGCACTTGTATCAGACACGGGATTATTATAGATTATTGAGAATTTATATAATGTATGAGAAAAAGGGGAGTATGTGAATAAACGGTTGCCAATCAAATTCATAAGAAACCGTATATGATCATAAGTTTGCTGCTCCCCTGTTCCTCATCTTCTTACTTCTTATCAATATCAACGATTTGGAAAGTAATCTGTCCACACTTGAACTCGCCACCTTCATGTATAGGTGATGAGTCTTTTACGCGTACCCCATCAACATACGTCGGGGTAGAACTTCCCAAATCTGAAATTGATAATTCATCCTGCTCTTTCTCAATAGAAAGATGGAGATGAGCCAATGTTCGCGATGAAGCATCTTGAGACTCTTCAGGATTTTGCCATTTCTTCAAATCTTCTTCTGAAGGTGGTTTCAGAGAATTTGGCATTACATCCGTATCAACATTCCCCATGACCTCTGGACTATAGGCAGGTTGAGGATTGAGAACGTAACCTTCTTCACTAACTTGTGGTTGCCTTTTACCCTTAATCGCGTCCATCAGTTTTTCAGCGACCCGTTCCTTAGAACCTTCTCTCGGGGTAACGCTTGCTGTTTCTTGGAAACGATAATGGGCAAAATCAATAAGATCTTTGACTTTATGGAAGTGACTGGAGCCTTGTATATTCTTTAGAAGACTCTTCTGCTTGCGACTGAGTTTTTCATTTTTCAACCAACAAGTATAAGCTTCCTGAATCTCTGCTTCATAAATATCGGTATCGGTATACCGAGCGGATATTGGTGTTTTTCTAAAAAAACGCATTAGGTATCCTCCATGTATGGAAACAATAAAGCAAACTATTGTATCCATTGAATTCCTTTATTAATTAATATCTGCCTTAATTCTTGTGTACAACGGAATATCCAGATTTTTACGGTACCGTCTTTACGGTTAAGTATTCGTGATATATCCGCTACACTACATCCTTCTAAATGCCGTAGAATCCATGCAATGCGGTGGTTGGGTTTGGTGACCTGTTCAAGTGCTTTCTCTAATATCTCTTGTGCTTCCTGAGCAATTATATGCTTATCAGGTCCAGGTCTATTATCTTCGTATTCATTTAATGGCAAATCATCCTGTTCTTCAAGTGTCAGGAGCGATTCCCGAATCCGATCCCTTTTACGTATCGCGTCAATTATGGTATTCCGGGCAACTATATTTAACCATGCTTGAAAACTACCTTTTTCGGGGTCCCATTTATCATTGTGCAATTTTTGCCAGACTTTAGTAAAAACATCTAAACTAACTTCTTCTGTATCATGATGGTCTTTCAATATTCTATATGCTTTACTATACACCCAATTGTAATGTTTATCAAACAACTGACTAAATGCTGCTTCATCCCCCTGTTTGGCTTGTGTGGCTAAGTAAGTATCTTCGGTTGCATTGAGGTCATTCTTCGCTTGGCGCGCCATAGGTAAAACCCTCCCTGGTCCTCCTTTAGCCAAAGGTAATATAAAACCATTTTCGCAGTTTCGCTTACAATAATAACGAAACATAAGTATATTACGTTACAGAAAAAGACGAAATCAATTTGTTGCGTATGAATATTTTGGCAGATTAGAGGATCTTATATGTATGTAAGAATATAGTATGAATTAAAGTATAACTTTGGATTATATTACCATACAACAGAAAAATGCATCAATAGATATTGTGGAACAAGATTATTTAATAAATGTCAGCATAATTACTACATTTTTACTTGACAATCACAAATATATATCGTATACTTAACATGTGTTTAGAATGCAAGCCCAAATCGACTACGCAAGTTTAGAAACTCAATGAGGCGGCGCAGTTCTCTGAAGAAGCGACAACACAGGAACGCAAATTTACAACCGCAACTGTCGCTCGAAAACTTGACAAAAAGTCGTGGGCAGTCTCTTCGGAGCGCGAAACCAACAGAGACGCAATAAAAAATCACGAAAAACATCGCAAAAATTCTCACGAAGTCGCGGGAGGTACACCGTTGACAGATGATAGCAACGGCACCTAATCTAATGTCCAAAATACCAACATAAATGCAAATCAGTCTCGTCATAAACTGATTAACATTCAAATCCTAATTGTAATTTCTTTTGAATGGGGGTTTAAAATACAATTACAATAGGATCCATGTGATATTACGGACATACTCGTACGAATATGTCATCTAAAATCTCATAGAGTCATGGAAGCTTCTGAGAAAACGCAGCATCTCAGCAATTGGGAAAACCATGCCTTTGTTGCGAAAACACCAGTCTGTAAAACTGGAACTTGTCAGCCAATTTGGGGTTTGCATTCCACGTTTTGTCCATCTTTTGCTGCCCACATGCTGTTCGTGTAAAATAAGAACAAACCAGCAGGGCAATATCATGTTAACGCTATTCAACAGAAAATTACACAACCTGAATTAAGAATGCTCCATTTATCACATTGAATGTGAGCCCATCTATCAATACCATGAATAATACATATCACGACGCAAAAAACATAAAGTCCAAAACGTACCGAATCAAAAAATTGAAATTCAAAGAAATACGACAACAGATCATTCACAAATCCATATACAGACTGGACTGACAGCACCGTACCGAAAACGTACCAAAAACGTACCGTAATCCAATAAAACGTACCAAACGGTACCTTTTCAAAAATCAAAAAAGCAATTTCCTTTCAAGAAATTGACACCTATAGTGCCAAAAACTTTACACACCCTTATGGATGAAAATGATTTGCACAAAAATCAATATTTTTGATAAAATTGATATATGATGAATCCTTTTTTCTTCGGTAGTAAAGGACGAGGAATCTTCCGCTTTCTTCGTATTTTACTCAATCTACCAAACTTCGTTCGGTTAACGATGCGACTTTTTAGAGATGAACGCATACCCATATATCGTAAAGCAATACTCGTCGTCTTTGAGATACTTGCTGTTATTTTTGCAATCGCATACTTCATCTTTCCATTTGATGGAGATTTCATTCTCCCTATATTTGGACGTATTGATGATATATGCATAGGCGCGTTTGTCATACTTGTCCCGGGCGCATGGTTATTCATCAAATCCTGTCCTGAGCATATAGTTCAAGAACATGTAGATAGAATATCAAGAGGAGAGTAAATTATTGACACCAATTTTTTGCAACTTATTTTATATAATGGTGTGTTTCTATTGCAAAAACAAAACAGAAAGAATCTTTATTTTGTGAACAAATTATAGGAGGAATAAGATCATGTTAAACTTAAGAAACTTACTGCCAAGAAAATTAGCACTCATTTTGATTATATCTGCACTTGTAGTTGCAGCTGGATTCATTATTAGCAATGATGCAGATAAATTCGTTATACCGACAGCAATCGGTGATACACACAAAAAATTCGTAGAATCAGAAGATTTTCAATATCTTGACCGGGCAAACCGAGCATTTATAAATTTAGTTAAGCACACAAGTCCTTCTGTTGTTCAAATAACAACGCTTAGAGAACAAACAGTTGAGCGAACAAATCAGAGGTATCAAATCATCCCTCCAGATGGTTTTGATACAGAAGAATTCAGAAGGTTCTTTGACAGGTTTGACTTGGATCCGAGAGATTTTGAAGAAGCTAATCCAAACAACCCACCACCTACTATGCAAACATTTGGAATCGGATCAGGTGTAATCGTTAGTGATGATGGATATATACTTACAAACAACCATGTTATTGATAAGGCTGATGAAATAATAATTACCTTATCAAATGGAAAACAATACGATGCAGAGTTGATCGGAACGGATCCAGCTGGAACGGAAGTTAACGGAACCGATTTAGCAGTTCTTAAAATTGATGAAAAAGGACTATCTACTCTCCCTTTCGGGGATTCAGATGCACTTGAAGTCGGTGAATGGGTTGTTGCAATCGGCACTCCCTTTAATCTCTCTCAGACAGTAACACGCGGTGTTGTGAGTGCCAAGGATAGATACCGCTCCAATATCAGATATAGCAACTTCATTCAGACTGACGCACCGATAAATCAAGGAAACAGCGGCGGTGCATTGATTAATATACGCGGCGAATTGATTGGAATAAATACCCTAATTGCTACAAGTGGATACTCCGCTGGTAATGTAGGTATCGGTTTTGCAATCCCAAGTAATATTGCAAGCGAACTGCTACCACAACTCATTGAACATGGAAAAGTCGTCCGTGGTTGGCTCGGAATAAGAATGGACGTTGTTGATCACGATATGGCAGAAAAACTGAATCTTGGTGAACCACGAGGGGCTTTTGTTGTTGAAGTAGGACGAAATAGTCCTGCTGAAAAGGCGGGAATACAACGGCGTGATGTCGTCCTTGAATTTAATGGGAAAACAATCAAAGACACTTCACATCTCATGCAAGTTGTTGCAGCCGCGGGGGTTGGGAAAAAAGTTCAGATAAAAGTCCTAAGAGAAGGAAAAGAAATTCTCTTAACCGCAAAACTCAACAAACGAACTGAAGAAGCATTGGCTAGCTTTGACTCTTCTGAACAATCTGTTACCGGTAATGAACAATCTGGTACCAGTCAAGTAACTTTGTCCGGTATGCATGTTCAAAACTTAACGCCGGAACTGGCAAACCGTTATGGACACCAAGATGAAACAGGTGTTATTGTCGTTGAGGTTGAACAAAGAAGTCCTGCCGCAAGAAGCGGTATTAGACCTGGTTATCTCATCAAAGAAATAGATTACACTGAAATTCAAACCATAGATGATTTTGAGAAGGTTGTTGCTAAACTAAAAGAAAGCAATGAAAAGTTAGCTCTTGTCTACTTCAAAGACCTACGCAATCGTGCAAATTATGAGACGCTAAGAATCCAATCGGATGATAGATAATCATCCAACAATTATTCATTGCTGTAGGGGTTTCTAACCCCTCAAATCATGCAGAATACCATACGGGGAATGCCCAAAAGGCATTCATACCGTTGATTTGGTGTATTCTGCCAGGCGCATTTGACGTTGATTCGAATTGATTATTTTTTACTAACATCGGTGCAGCCTATCTTATCAATAGCACTCTGAAACATCAGACTCATAATCATGGAAATCTACTAATCCTGAAAATCCTGGTTCAGACAAAAAAGGGATACAACCCCTCCTACAACAACGAAACTCGACAATTGATTGCCTCTGACTTCTGATAATTTAAACTTGAAGGATAGTCGTATTTGTGGTATACTTCAAAACGACTATCCTTCTTATGTTAAGAGGTCGAGAATCATGATAGGACAACGTGTTGTATGGCCAAGTCGCGCCAAAGTAGATATTGAAGATTTTGAAATACATGCCGTCAAAGACGATGAAGTATTGGTTGCATCCGAATGCACACTCATCAGTCCCGGTACAGAACGAGCGTTTCTGTTAGGATTACCAAATGCACAAGGAAGTTACCCTACGCGTCCCGGATATAGCAATATTGGTAAAGTTGTAGAAGTAGGGAAGAATGTTAACGGTATAGCAGTAGATGACCGTGTCGCATCTACCATCGGACATACCAGCCACGCCATCACATCTCCGAATAGATTAATTAAGGTAGACTCTGCTGATGTTCCTGCTGAGGAACTCGTCTTTTTCAACCTCAGTGCAATTGCATTGCAAGGCGTGCGAAAAGCAAAGATTGAACTCGGTGAATCTGCTATGGTACTTGGACAGGGACTCATCGGTTTGCTTGCTTTACAACTCGCAAAATTGAGTGGAGCATTTCCATTATTAGCAGCAGACCTAACAGACAGCCGACTTGAACTTTCAAAAACCGTCGGAGCAGACCACACCCTAAATCCTGAAGATAAAGAATTTTCTCATCAACTAAACGATGCAACAATGGGAAAAGGTCCATCAATAGTTATTGAAGCAACCGGTCATCCTGACGCCATTTCCACTGCAATGAAAGTCGCAGGTTGGGGAGCAAGGGTTGTTCTGTTGGCAAGCACACGCGGTGAAACGCCAAAGGTCAACTTCTACCGAGATGTACATAAAAAGGGATTAATGCTATATGGAGCACACAATTCTATTCGTCCTCGTCAAGAATCTTCACCAAATTTCTGGACAAGTGATGATGACAGTCGTTTGATGTTATCGCTTATATCACACAAAAGGTTTAATGTCGCTCCACTGATAAGTCATAAAGTTCCTGGTCCCGAAGCACCGAAAGCATATCAATTGCTTATGGAATGGCATCCTGGATTACTCGGTGTTGTCCTTCAGTGGAACAAAGATATGTAAGAGTGAACTATTCTCTTAAGATATGACGCGGTTAGATGCCGTAGTGATACAATAGATACTTGATACTGTGACGTGAGTTTGATAATTAAATCCAATTACCACCGTAGGTTGGGTTGAGGAACGAAACCCAACATTTTTGTTATACCAATTCTATATAAGAACAGGACTTACGCATTCCCCCTTGATAAGGGGGGTTAAATTGTCCAATTCTATATAAGAACAGGACTTACGCATTCCCCCTTGAATGAAGATTAATTTATTAATTCGGTAATAATCCGACATAGCGTAGCAATGTCTGTGATCCGCCTATGAACTGCGACATAAAGTCAATCACCTTGTTTTTGAGGGTTTGCCAGTCATCGCAAAGACGATGGATATGTAAAACCGATTGACGCACCCATCGCCATAACTTTTCAATCGGGTTTGTCCACGGAGCATAGGTCGGTAGTTGTATTATCTCAATCGGTAGTTTTGTGAGGTCTCCGATTTTTTTTGAGAGTTTCCCTGTCCAATTCGGTGGTGTCGGTTTTACAAACGACACTGTCTGAGGTTGAAGTGCAGCCAACAAGTTGGCGTGAAAGTGGATCGCCCGATTATCCTGTATCAGGTATATCCGTTCTGCTTTTGGGTAGCGTTGGCATATCTCGGTATAAAACGCATGGAGTGCTTCCACTGTGCAGCTGGGGACTTGCTGATAAACAACATCTCCTGTGTGAGGGTTCAGAGCCCCGATACCGTAGCAAGTTTCGTTGGTTTTATAGCTCTGCCGGGCTATCGGCGTTTTGGTGCCTGTGCGTGCCCAGTCTTTTGCTAAGGTAGGGTTACGATAAAACGAGAACTCATCTTGGTAAAGCGCGACAGAAGTCTGTGGATGTTGGCGTGTCTCTTCCAAAACTTGCTGAAGTCGGGCAATTTTTTGGGCGTAGTCTGTATCGGGACTACGCACGTATGCCCTGGCGCGTTTATAACTGATGCCCAGTCGTGAAAGGATTCGATGGATACCTGGCACAGAAACATCGCAGAGCCACGGCACGATGTTTCCAAGTGTGCGGAGCGTCCAGCGCGTTTGATGGACATTGACTTGTTCAGGGCCCTGTGCGATAGTATTATAGACCTCCGACTCGGCTTCTTCAGACGATTTGGGTGCATAGGCGGGTTTACGCCCACGCCCCGGTTTATGAAATAAACCTTGAATGCCATTTTCTTTGTATCTGCGAAGCCAAGCATAGATAGTGTCAGGATCACGCTTTTTCAAGAGACCTTTTAGTGCGACCTTATGAGGAGAAGAACCCGCATGTGTTTTTAGCAGGGCAGCCGCGCGTTCACGGAGATAAGCGGGTTCCCCGTTATCGCGTAGTTCAATCAGTTGTTGTCGTTCATTTTCACTGAGTTCAAGCGTATGGTGTTTTGCCATAAGTAAATACCTCCTTGGACAACAGTATAACATAAAAATAAAATTACCGAATTAATAAATTAATCTTCATATAAGGGGGGCAGGGGGGTTAAATTGTCCAATATTTCACTGTTTTTAGTCTTCTTAACCCCGCCAAATGCCTTAATGGCATTTGTAGCGTTGATTTGCTAAATCCCCCTTATCAAGGGGACTTTAAGAAAAATGCGTAAGTCCTATAAGAATATACCATTAACGTGAGTTTGATTAATACTTGATGAAAATAGAGAAATGTGTTAATCTCATGTATTAGACACGTTAGGCACACAATTTAACGGTCTAAGAGTTAGTTGGAAATAATCGGGAACCCAACAAAACATTACATAAATATCAGAGCATCGATGTTTTATTGACGATATGTCTCGATTAACATTGTAAGGAGTCTTGAGTGTCCCCTAATGTGTTAATTTGCGACGTGTTGTCCTCTCTGTTGTCTGCACAAGGATTTACTGATCAAGACAAAATGCGTCTTTTGCATTGATCGGTCCATGCCATGTTTAGATAATTGGGATAACTTATAATATTGGGTTTGAAATCTTCTCCAACAGTTGGAGTTGGGGTTAGGAAACCACATAGATTGTCTTTGGATAATTAGACTCTTATCATAAGTTCGGTGTAAGAGATATGTTGTGCTAAATACTAAGAACGAAACTCTTACCACAGAAGTAGGTGTAGTTTTCTAACCATACCATAAGCGTCAATTTAAGAAAAAGTTGCTGAATTTTCTCTTGTGGGAGGGGTTTCTAACCCCGATTTTGACCGAAATTTAAAATGTTAATCGGGGTTAGAAACCCCTCCCACAAGATGATATTTCCCTAAATTGACGCTTATGGGGTGAACCTATATGTCCTATAATGAAGTCTTTTTATTTAGAAACTGAAAATTACATTTACGAGGTAAAATTATGAAAAACAATATTTACTGGAGACTTGTGAGTTTGATGCTCACGAGCTCATTTCTATTATTTCTAATAAGTTGTTCATCTGTAATTGACGGTCTTAGTCAAGATAAACGTAGTTACGACTTTCATGAAACAAGTTGGGGATACACACAAGCACTGGTAGAACTATCCGAAATAGAACAGAATAGCAAAATAGTTTTAAGAACACCAGACACGCTTATATATCAATGCTGGTTAGGTGATGTTAAAGCATTGCGTATCTATACATTTAAGAATAACCGGTTGCGATGTGCAGGGTATGTTACAAAGCATCCGGTAAAAGGCAAAGTAGATAATAGGTTTCATAAGTTAAGCATAGAAAAACACGGTGAGCCTACATATAGCACCAATAGTGGTGATGTATGGATACGCGGCAATACCGTTATATATGCCAAATCGTATACATCGTATTTAAAAGCAGTTGTACCACAGGGACCAACGGCAACCGTGATGATCTTAGATTCTGGTGTTTTCGATTCTGGTTTACCAACCCAACGTTCTACATACCCGGGTATAATAACGAGATGGAGCAGTGTATGGAGTTATACGGACAGAAACTTTCATAGTGAAATGCAAGAAGTTGAATTTCCGTCACATGAACTTTCGCTCTCTGAACAAGTGTTATTTGGTTTAAAAGAGGAACGATTTATTTGGGATCTGGTGCCAGGTTTTTAAAGGAGAGAACCAAAATGAAACAAGATATAACAAGTTCACTGCCTGAACTGGCACGTCATACCGTATCTGATGATCAGATTTCAAAAAGGAACAGGACTTACGCATCCCCCTTGAATGAAAATTAAATAAATATTTCGGTAATCCAACCCATAAAAATGATCGTAGGGGCGGGGTTTCCCCGCCCGAATATTACCGAATTAATAAATTAATCTTCATATAAGGGGGTTAAAAAGGCATTATCTCAATGATATTTCAATGATTTAACCCCGCCAAATGCCTTAATGGCATTTGTAGCGTTGATTTACTATGGTGGATAATACAATTAATTCTACATTCTGAGTTGTAGGAGGGAACTCCGATTCCCGACTATCAAAGGGTTTGATCACGATCTGGATATCGTTCCTACAAGTGGGTGTATAATTATTTCCATATTTCACCATAAATCCCCGTTATCAAGGGGACTTTAAGAGAAAATGCGTAAGTCCTGAAGGAATTTCTTATGAAACTCAAAGTATTTTTCAGTCTGATGTTCTTGATTGCTTCAATGTTTCTATATGTATCTGACACAACCGCTGAAATTGAACCCTACACACAATGGGGTTTACCCGAAGGTGCTAAAGCGCGGCTCGGTAAAAGCGGGATAAATGATATAACATGCACATCAGATGGGGCAGTGCTTGCCGTGGCGAGTCAAATCGGTATATGGATTTACGATGTACAGACAAGCGAAGCACTTGCACTACTCACCGGTCATACCGGGGAGGTAGATCGTGTAGCGTTCAGTCCGGATGGACGCATCCTTGCAAGTGGCGGTCGGGACAACACCGTGCGTTTGTGGGATGTGGCGACGCAGACAGAAATAGGAATGCTTGCGGGACATACCGGAGGACCAGATACTATATTCTTCAGTCCGGATGGACACACCCTCACAAGTCTGGATGATGATAACACGTTGCGTTTATGGGATGTGGATACACAGACGCAAATACGCACCCTTGAAGGATATACCGGGTCGTTAGAGAGTGTATCGTTCAGTCCAGATGGAAAAACAATCGCAACGGGTGGTCAGGACGACATTGTGCGTCTATGGGATGTGGATACACAGACAGAAATAGGAACGCTTGAGGGGCATGTCGGATATGTCAGTAGTGTATCTTTCAGTCCAGATGGAAAAACAATCGCAACGGGAAGCTATGACACCACCGTGCGTTTGTGGGATGTGGATGCACAGACAGAAATAGGCGCACTTGAGGAGCATACTGCTGCTGTCAATAGTGTATCTTTCAGTCCGGATGGACACACCCTCGCAAGTGGGAGTATTGACGGTACGGTGCGTCTGTGGGATGTTGCTATGCAGACAGGAATAGCTATACTTGAGGCGACTCGCAGCAATCGTGGTGTTATGGGTGTATCGTTCAGTCCAGATGGCACCACAATCGCAACAAGGAGCAGTAGGTATAGTTCGGCCGGCTTTTGGAGAGTTGCTACACTGACACATACAGTTTGGTACGGTAACGGATATATCAGTGATTTCGGGTATATTGGACTTATATGGGAGGTCTTGTGGGTTGCTGCGCCAATAAGTAATATAAGAACTATACTTGAGGAGCATATTTATGCTGTAAAGAGTGTCGCGTTCAGTCCAGATGGGCGTACCCTCGCAACGGGGAATTCTGATGACGGCACCTTCTATGTTGGTCCTCGCCGTAACTATGGCACCTTTTTGTGGGATGTTGCTACGCTGACAAAAATAAGCAGACTTCAATATTCGCGTGTCAAGTGTGTTGCGTTCAGTCCAGATGGCACCACAATTGCCAGTGGAGGTGTTGGCGGGACGGATTTATGGAATGTTCCTACGCAGACAAAAATATACAGTCAGATAGGCATCAGTTTTAACTATACTGTAGCGTTTAGCCCAGATGGACACACAATCGCACTTGGATCGGGTTACGGTATTGTGAGTTTGTGGGATGTTGCTACGCATATAGAAATAAGCAGACATGTGGAACATTTCGGGAATTTTCGCTATGGTGGCAATTACTGGGGTGTCAATAGTGTTGTTTTCAGTCCGAATGGACGCATCCTCGCAAGCGCGGGGAGTGTTGATGCCACGGTGCGTCTGTGGGATGTGGATACATGGACAGAAATAGCGATACTTCGAGGACATACCGGGTGGGTTAAGAGTGTCGCGTTCAGTCCGTATGGCAAAATAATTGCAAGTGGGAGTAATGACGGCACCGTGCGTCTGTGGGATGTCGCTTCACAGACAGAAATAGGAACGCTTGAGGGGCATACTGCTGCTGTCAATAGTGTCGCGTTCAGTCCGTATGGCACAACAATCGTAAGTGGGAGCAGTGACGGCACCGTGCGTCTATGGGATGTCGCAACGCAGACGGGCATGGGCATACTTAAGGGGCATATCGATGCGGTCAATAGTGTTGCGTTTAGTCCGGGTGGCAAAACCATCGCAAGTGGGAGTGATGACGGCACAGTGTTGTTGTGGAACATCACATCCGCCGACCATGGCAATACACTGATTGAAGCGACCGTGCTACATCTGGGGGGATCCCTCACAGCACAGATAGACCCTGGCAATGATGTGGATTACTTCAGTATCCCCATAGCGGTACGGGGTTCACTCACACTTTGGACGACAGGTTCCCTTGATACAATAGGCACATTACAAAATAGTGAAGGGATCACATTAGCAACGCATGCAGATGGAAACGGAGATGAAGCATTAGGTTTCAGAATAGAACGCGTTGTGGAACCGGGAACATATTACATCAAAGTCGAAAGTCCTGAGCAAAAGACTGGCGACTATACCCTTTACGCGGCGTTTATGCCCGCGACAGATGTCAACGCTGATGGTGTCGTGGATGTGTTAGATCTTGTGATAGTCGCTGAGAACTTCGGTAGTTTGATACGCCCTCTTACAGGGGATGTCAACGGCGACGGTGAAGTGAACCGTGAGGACATCAACGCAGTTTTAGACGCACTTGAGGCAGCAGTCGCTGCACCTGCAGCTGTCCCCACAACCGCAAGACTCCAACGATGGATTGACCAAGCGAAGCAACTCAACCGGACAGATGCGCGTTTTCAAAAGGAATTGCTGTGCTGCAACATCTTTTAACAACACTGAGAGAAACCGAGACGATGCCGAAAGCAACGGCACTCTTGGCAAACTATCCAAACCCGTTCAATCCTGAAACATGGATACCTTATCAACTCGCGAAACCCGCAGATGTTACACTGACGATCTATAGTGTGGACGGTGCTTTCGTGAGAACTCTAACACTCGGACATCAGTCCGCTGGTATGTATCACAGTCGCAATCGTGCAGTATACTGGGATGGTAGAAACCAAATAGGGGAGCCTGTGGCAAGTGGACTCTATTTCTATACGCTCACCGCAGGCGAATTTACCGCAACGCGCAAGATGTTGATACGCAAATAGTATCAAATGACCATATTTCGTAGGTCGGGTTGAGGAACGAAACCCATAAATCAACGCTATGAATACCTCTATGGTATTCAGTGAGTGTCAATTTAAGGATTTCGAATCATGTTTCGGTGGTTTCTATCCCTCTTGTAGGTTGGGTTGAGGCACGAAACCCATAGGTGTCAACTTAAGGACTTTCGGCCATCTTTAAGAGTTTGTATGTTGTCCGCTTTCCTGCTCTATGTTTCCCTTGGTCGCCGTATTGTAGATCCCTTTTTATGTTTCTGAGTGTTTTCAATAATGCTGTTTTTGATTTGTTGAAACTCATAGTAAGCATCCTTGCGTGTCGTCCGATAAGTTCTGCTGTTTTGATGATATCCTGTTGAATACATCGCCAACCTGATGCCAACATAATCCAGTGTCTTAGAACTTGTGTGATCAGTTTAGCATACACTTCACATAAGACATTTTCAGCTTTGTAGCGGCGAGTTTCATTTAGATTTCCAATACTTTTGAAGGACTTAAACATCAACTCTACTTGCCATCGGATACTATAAATAGGTGCGATCTGTTCTGCTGTCAGTAGTGATGCGTCCACATTCGTAATATAGATATCCCATCCAGCAAGTAGCAGGCGTTCTTTAGAAGGTGTTCTCCCTTTCTGTTTTGCTTCGCGTTTGATGTGGCGGCGGCGCGAGTTTGTTTCTTGTTCGAGGCGTCGGACTGCGATGAACCGTATTGGAAGTCGTTTTTTTGCCCCGATGAAACATCCCAAGTCTATGGTGTCTGCGGTTTTTGTGGAAAGATATTCATCTAAATAAATGCGTTCACCTGCTTCATCATAGAGATTACAACGCATTTTGTATGGTGATATCCAATATATATCATTTTGTGTGAGTTGTTCAAATGTATCAAAGGTAAAGTAGCCGAGATCTGCTAAACGCAAACTCTTAGGTGGAAGTTGTTCAAACTGTTCTTCTACCTTACTATCAGATGCGACACCATCTGTGAGGTGAAACTGATCAAAAACACCTGTCAAAACATCAAAACGGAGGTGAAGTTTCAGAGATGCTTTTTCATGATCGTTTTTACCACGACCGCCTTTCCATACCTTTCTCAGTTCATCCGGTAAAGTTATTGTTGTGCTGTCGTGCACATACACACCTGTAAACTGGTTGAGGAGTGGGAGGGTCTGTGGAGGCATTGCGACACTCTGGGATGCTGCGACTTCAAGGATTGCTTTCAAGGTATCGGCTGCCTCAAAGGACATCCGTTTTTCAATCGCTTGACGGGAAACCTCAATGTCTAAAGCGCGTGCGGTATGTGCGAGATCCGTATAACTCGCATCAGGATTTTCAAGCCATCCGAAGACAAGGATTTTGGCAAAAGCAGGTGCTGTAAGTATCCGCTTTCTCTGAACAAAATCACAAGCCAAAGATGCTGTTTCCGCAGCATTATCAAAAACTTCTTGCATTATGTCTGTAACCTGTGTTAGTATACACATCGGAGCACCTCTCCGTAAATGATAATATATGACTATATTATGAAAGAGGTGCTTCCATTTTGCAACAATAATCTATACTAAAAAAACATAAAACTGTCCTTAAGTTGACACCTATGGGGTTGAGGCACGAAACCCAACATCAAACGCTTTTATAGGCTTGAAATGTTGGGTTTCACCTTCGGTTCAACCCAACCTACGAGAACTTAAGGATTTTCTAAACATGGAAACCTTCTTTGCTCCAGCGGAGCAATATGTTTATAGCCACATGATGAACCGACATATCCGCTCCAGCGGAGCGGTATGTGATTTTCAACACATAGCACTCCGCTGGAGTGCGGCATTTTAGCGGTATTTCCCTGATATGCGGAACTCATAGAAAAATAGATTTTCCGTTGAAACTCAACATCCACGAGACAAGAATTGTCCAAACTATAGTAATATCTAATAACCAACTTAATAATTATAGAGGAACAGTGCCATGCGTGAAACTTTGGCAGGCAGCAAAATATTAGTGCTTTATATGATCGCGCTTTTCTCAATAAGCCTATTTTCAGGGCAGGCGATTGCAGAATCCGAAACGACTACCTATCACTGGGAAAAAGATGAAGTCCCTTCAGGACAAGAAACAGTCTTTGTTCCCCAACCGATAGAGGTGGAAATAGAAGGGACTGATATAAAAAATGCTATAACAGATAGTGCAAGTTTGAGATTAGCAAATTGGTATAAAGTGTATTTATCGTCTGAATGGGATGAAGATAAAGCATATCTGCTGCTACAGGCATTGCAAGATATGAGCCGATATTCTTTAACTTGGAGACAAAACCCCACTTATTGGATATTGAGTGATGCTCATGTGGCACAAGACATTGATCTGGGGCCCGATGTCGAACGAGGTAGTCTTCGGACGATAACAATTGCATCAGAGGCTTTCACTTATGCACATCCGTTTGTCGCCAAAATAGATGGTATCCAAGGACGATATTTTTCCAAGCGACTTTGGCGAGCTGTCCTCAGATTTGTTACGGACATACCAGGTCAAGGAATCCAAGACCGTGCGATAGACACCATACTCCGGTATAAGTATGGTGTTACGGTGCATGTGCCCGATTATGAAGCATTAACAGAGGAACCTGCCCATAACTTTAGCAAATTTACATACCAAGAAATCCTGGGTATCATGATAATGTTTGAAGAATATCCATCAGGCATGCATGTAACGCCAGGGTTGAAATATCTTATCAGACGCGCACCCGATCCGTATGTAAAATACACAGCACGCGCAAATACGGGGAAGGGCTTTATAGAGTTTACCGACAAAGCTTTTATAGATGGAATCACACACGAAACACAGCGGATCATTCTCCATGAAAAAGCACACTTCTTGTGGGCGTATCTATTTGATGAGCAACTCAAAGCAGACTGGATAGAATTAGGTGAGTGGTATTATGAAGATGAAAGGTGGAAGACAACCAATCAGACCGAGTTTGTATCCGACTACGCACATGGCGTAAATCCAAATGAAGATATGGCAGAAAGTATCGCTTACTATATCGTCACACCGGATAAACTCAGGTCAAGATCGCCTGCTAAGTATGAGTTTGTCCAGAACAGGATTATGCACGGCACACGCTATATTTCGCTAATACGCGAAGACCTTACCTTTGTTGTCTATAACTTATATCCCGATTATGTATACCCCGGGGAAGTCGTCCGGGTTGATGTGACAGTGGAAGGTGAACCAGAAAGCAGTAAACGGGTTGAGATTGAAATAGAAACCCATACAGAAAGTGAATTAGATTACTCAACAGGAGGTGTTGCGTACTTCCAATTGTTAAATAATGATCAAGATCGTCCTGGTTGGTTCTATGTTCAATTACGCCCTGTAGATGCACAGGGGCGAACTTCTTATCGTCGAAGCCAGAGCAATATATTGCGCGGACATACCCATGTGCCTTCGTCTTATGCTACAGGGTATTACACAATAACACAGGTGTTCACTTATGATGCGAATAGACTTACAAGATATAATTCGGGTGGCTTCGGATTGCAAATCTATCTCAATAACATATATGAGGACTCTTACCCACCGGAATATGTGCCGAATTCCGCAAAGTTGACAGTCTCAGATGCATACACCGCGAATAACGAGCATTTCTATGCCGTCACCGCAACGTGGCAAGTAAAAGAGAATAAGACACTCAGCGGACATACCTATATACAACCCGAAGAACGTGACCAAGATGCCTCCTACCTAAGTCTAATCCAATACCGTTTATCTGATTCGTGGGTGTATGCTAGTAAAGTCAGCCGCGAAGGTGACATTTGGACATTGAAAGCTACTTTTTTCTTCCCACATTATATGTCCGGCGGGGTGTATGAATTAAAAAGACTCTACTTTAAGGATGCCATAAATCGTGAGAGTGCTTGGTTACCTAATATTGATGAACAGATACAAAAAGTAACAATAGAAACGAAGACCCCGGATACGACACCGCCTATACTCGATGTTAACAGGATCACTGTGGATGCCAAACCCGCAAATCCTGCAAATCCGAATGGTGAGACATTCGTCACAGTAGAATATTATGTCAAAGACGATATAAGTGGGTTTGAAGAAGGGCATATCGCTATCAGAGACCCGTTGGGGGGTGAACGAAGATATGATATTTGGGGACCCTATACTTATAGATGGACAGATGAAATCTATTTTCAAGAGGATCCAACTGTTTATCGGAAATATACTGCGTATATTACATTGCCAGAAGGCAGTTATCCCGGTGTTTGGGGGGTTATCGGCATAGGTGTTACCGACAAAGCAAGGAATACCATTTACCATGATTTTACTGAAATCACGCGTTTTGAAGTAACTGACGAAACACAATCAGCACCCACCGTTCAGGTTACCTTACCCGACAAAAACGCACTGCTACCAAACTACCCCAATCCATTCAACCCAGAGACGTGGATACCGTATCAGTTAGCAACCCCTGCAAAGGTCACGCTAACCATCTATGCTGCAGATGGGCAAGCCGTCCGTCAGTTAGCACTGGGACATCAAGCTGCAGGAACGTATCAGAGTCGTAGCCGCGCGGCGCATTGGGATGGTAAAAACGAAACAGGGGAGCCAGTTGCAAGCGGTATCTATTTCTATAAGTTGACCGCAGGCGATTTTTCTGCAACGCGCAAGATGTTGATACGGAAATAGACTGCTGTTGTATGATTGCAGAGGACACGGGTTTCTGTTTTCTAACGACTCAGCCGCGCATTCACAAAGGAATGTGTAAAACTTTTGTCACCCTCAGAAGAAAACACAATACGACAGAAAATCGGGAGATTATCAACAATATCTGAAAAAAATATAGATTCTCCATTATTTTTACTTGACAATCACAAATATATATGATATACTTAACATGTGTTTAGTGAATATGCCAAATTCAATGTCGCAAGTTTAGAAACTCAAAGAGTCGGTTCAGTCTAAGAAACCTTATGATATAACCATGATTTCGCACATCACGATCGTTTTATACAAGTTCTGAACATATCATGAAGTATAATAGGTGCATAGTCGCGCAATTCATTGCACCTTAGACATTACAACAGAAGCAATATTAACAGGACTTACGCATTCCCCCCTTGATAAGGGGGGTAGGGGGGTTAAAAGCCGTTATTTCAATGATATTTCAGTGATTTAACCCCGCCAAATCATGACGAATACCAAACGCGTATTCGTCCAAGCGCATTTGTAGCGTTGATTTACTAAATCCCCCTTATCAGTGGGACTTTAAGAAAAACTGCGTAAGTCCTGATTAAATAATAAATTATTAATTTTCCGATTTTCCTGCAGGCTCCGAAACCGTAGGGGCGGGGTTTCCCCGCCCGCCATCAACGCGCAACTTGCATCTTTAATATTCAAACTTGCTGAAAAGGTAATCTTAAGAATAGAATTAGTCCAAACCAATAGAGGAAGTATCATGTTAACGCCATACAATAGAAGTGTAAAACAGACTGAATCAGAAAACACCACACTGATCAATCAGATAATAATATGGTGTCTATATATCTCAAATAATACATTTCAGGACACCCAAAACTTACCGGATCAAAAATTAAAATTTCCAGAAATTCGCGCTATAAATCACACATAAACCCATACACAGACTGGGATCACAGCACCGTACCGAAAACGTACCAAAGACGTACCGTAAACCGAAAAAACGTACCATTTGGTACCTTTTCAAAGATCAAGAAAAGCAATGTCCTTTCAAGAAATTGATGACTATGGTGACAAAAGCTTCGGACCATACATTGTAGTGCGGGGTCTCCGTGCCCCGCCTCTGTCTGAACCAGGATTTTCAGGATTAGTAGATTACCAGGATTACCATATCCAGGCTTTTTGATGCATGTTTAGTGTTGTCTTTTGAAATAGAACTTGATGAGAAAAATCCTGGAAATCTACTAATCCTGAAAATCCTGGTTCAGACAAATAGAAATACAAACCCATAACAAAATTAACGTCTGTGAATAATATTGAACAAGAACCCTAAAACTAAATAACCCTATATTCACAAAGCATTTCCTTGATATTTTCCTTAGCGGTATGTATAATACACATCATGGCACATCCTGAACTCTTTCAGGATGGTATGAAGTAAGACCTATCAGAGAAATGGGGAACGATTTAAATGGCACGCGAATATCCCATTGAAAAGGTGCGCAACATCGGAATTGCAGCACACATTGATGCTGGAAAAACAACAACTACCGAACGCATCCTTTTCTATACAGGAAAAAAACACAAAATCGGCACAGTAGATGAAGGTACCGCAGAAATGGATTGGATGGTGCAGGAACGTGAACGCGGTGTAACAATCACTGCGGCAGCAACAACCTGCTTCTGGCAAGACCATGCAATCCATCTAATTGACACCCCAGGACACGTTGATTTTACCGTAGAAGTAGAACGATCATTACGGGTTTTGGACGGTGTGATTGCACTTTTTTGTGCGGTCGGTGGTGTGGAGCCTCAATCAGAAACGGTGTGGAATCAAGCAGAACGATACAACATACCCCGCATTGCATTTGTCAATAAGATGGATAGAGTAGGTGCGAATTTCTCGCGTGTGCTTGAAATGATGCAAGAACGCTTTGGCACAAATCCTGTCCCCATGCAGATACCGATTGGTGAGGGACGCGATTTCACCGGAGTTATTGACCTGATTACGATGAAAGCAATCTACTGGGATGATACAGATCAAGGCAAAACTTATGAAGAAAAGGACATTCCACCTGAATTCCAAGAAGCAGCAAATACTGCCCGTGAATCGCTTGTTGAAAATATCGCATCAGAAGATGATAATCTACTTGAAAAATACCTTGAAGGTATAGATATTTCAAACCAAGAATTAATTGATGCAACACGAAGTGCAACACTCAATGGAAGTTTGATTCCCATTCTTTGCGGAAGTTCTCTAAAAAATCAAGGAGTCCAACCGCTTCTGAACGCAGTCATAGACTATTTACCTTCTCCCATTGATGTGCCGCCTATAGAAGGTGAGGTGTCAAAACAGACTAAGAGAAAATCGTCAAAAAAAGAAGAAACACAACAGGTTGACAAAGCAGTGCGTCATGCAGACGACAAGGAACCCTTCTCCGCATTAGCATTTAAGGTGGCAAGTCATGATACTGTGGATAAGTTAGTCTACTGCCGTGTCTATTCGGGAACGCTCAAACGGGGTGAAGTCGTCTACAATGTAGCAACAGAAAAACGCGAAAGAGTTAATCGGATTCTACAGATGCACGCAAATAAAGAGGAGACTTGCGATGCGGCTTATGCAGGGGACATCGTTGCACTTGTAGGCATGCGAAGCACAAAAACAGGACACACGCTAAGTGATCTGCAGCATCCGCTGTTACTTGAATCCATTGAATTTCCGCCACCCGTTATCTCTGTTGCGATTGAACCCGAACGCGCAAGCGATACAGACGCTTTGGAAGAAACACTTGAAAAACTTATGGACGAAGACCCTACATTTACCGTTGGTATCGACCAGGAAACTGGACAACGTATTATCTCTGGTATGGGTGAACTTCACTTAGAGATACTTACTGACCGTATGATTCGTGAGTTCGGTGTCAATGCACGTGTGAGTAAACTGCAGGTTGCATACCGAGAGACAATAAGCACTACAGCAGAAGGACGGGCAACACATATCCATAAGACCGATGAGGAAGGTATTTTTGGTGATGTTGAAGTTCGTGTTGAACCTTTAGAACGTGAGGAGGGTTTTCAATTTCAAGATATAACCGATGAGACACAGATACCACGCCAATTTGTTCCAGCCATAGAAACTGCGCTTGAAGGTGCAATGGGAACAGGCGCGCTTAAGGGATATGCATTACAAGATATTAAGGTTACGCTTATCGGTGGTTCAATACATCCTACCGACTCGTCGGAGATTGCGTATGAAGCAGCCGCAGTTCAGGCTTTTGAAAGGGCTGTCAGGCAAGCAAAACCTCTCCTACTTGAGCCGATAATGCAAATTCATATTACTGTGTCAGATGAACATTTAGGTAAGGTCATCGGGGACTTGAATGCACGACGTGCACAAATCAACGAGACAACTTCGCAAGACTTGAACAACGTTATCAACGCCATCATCCCATTAGCGGAGACATTCCAATATACAACCCGTCTTCGTTCTATGACGCAAGGACGCGGGGCATTTACATTGGAATTTTCACATTATGATGTCGCTCCATCGTCTGTCAGCAGCACTGTATAATCCTGTCAAGACTACTCACTAAACACTTCCATCCCAGCCGACCCATCAGCAATTTTGCGAATCTGCTTCTCAAATCCGGGAGGGGAAAGTGTCCATGTAATCCAGAGTGGTTCATCTCCTGTATTGACAAAACGATGCTCTACATTCGGTGGAAGATAAATCACTGTACCGGGGGTCAAATCTGTAATCTCACCATCAATGTGTGCCTGTCCTTTCCCTCCATATACAAATATAATCTCCTCCGAGTTGCTATGTGAATGCATTGGGATCTCGCTGTGTGGATCAATTTCCTCAAGCCCCATAGCAAACTGCGTGTCTTGTTGCGTGTTCGGTTCAATAAGCGTATAGAGTGTTCGTGGGGCATCTCCTTCAATGCGAACCACTTCGGCATCTTCTTGATGATAGATATATTTCATAATCTTATTTTGGGGTAATTTGAGAGGCAATAAATTCAGGAATCGGAATTGCGCGTAATGTTTCTCCAGGATTAGTCACACAGCAAACAGTCGTTAGTTGTCCACGTGCAATTTCCTTACCTTCAAGCGTAAATAAAAACTGATATGTCAGTGACTTTGTCCCTTTGTTGGAAACCCAAAGATGTATGTCCACCTCATCTTCAAATCTCAATGGACTTTGATATTCACAGGATGCAGCAAGCCTGGGCCATCCAATTTTATCACCATTCCATTCAGTTGCGACACTTGTACCTAAACTCCGCAGGAATTCGTGTTCTGCAGTCTCCATAAAGACAAAAAACCTTGAAAAATGGACGATACCCGCCATATCGGTATCGGTAAACTCAATCTTCCGTTTCGTACGATACTCAGTGTGCATTATGAAAGACTCATGCTGTTAACGACTTAGTATGTACCTAAATCCAATCTGGCATGTCTATAGGTATTCAGTTAAGTTAGTTTTTAGGGAATTTTGGCACATCTTCGTAACGGCTCCACGTCTCACCATATATCTTCCAATATCCATCAGAAGGATCTATCATTAAATCCAACTTTTTTGTACCGATATCGGAATATGCTGGCCGGGAACCTGATGCTGGGATACCCTTGAACTCTTGTAAAAACTCTACATCTGCTACTGCTCTATCACCATTGATTTGAAGATTAGAAATCTTGACTTGAATATCGGAGTAATAGACATTCAACCGTTTCATTTTCTGATGGAGTTGTTTCTTCGTGAGATATGAATGTGATTCTTTTCCATTTCTGACAGAAACTCTTGTTATCAATGCTCTTTCAGCATAGATGGACATATAGGTATCCATATCTTTATCTTCCCACGCTTTTTGCCATTTCCCAAGAATCTGACTTACCTTGAGTTGTGTATCAATCGGGGCATTTCCTTCATAGATACCAGAAGATGACTCTTCAGATATAGGTTCAACACTTGGAATCTCTTCTTGAGGAATCGGTTGTTCAGAAATATAATCACCATCAACTTCATCGTTGATTATTTTCCAACGTCTAACGAAAAACCCTTTCTTCTCAACAGTTAATGTACGGGAGTGAGGTTCAATAGGAGTACCATTACTGTAAGTAGTAACGCTTATGTTATCAACAACATGTCGTGTTTTTGCATTCGCAAGAAGTTTATAGGATGCATGCCTAATATCAACATCAGCAACTTCAGACATCAGTTCAAGTGCAAGTTGGTAGTTATTTTGTCGTTTTTGACGTGCACTTTTGTCCCAGAGAGATATGTACTTCTTTTTGTCTCCAGATTCAAGTGCTGTTTTCCATTCCATGACTATAGGAGCAGCAGGACTGGTGGATTGAGATGGCGTATCATCCGATCTTGTCGCTTCAAACGCGGAAAGATCTCCACCAATTTCCTCACTAACAACCACATCACTAATCAATTTCCAATGCTGCCTGATGAATCCCTCTTTCGCAATAGTTAATGTTCTGGCTTGAAGTATCGGTTCACCTATTGCATGTATAAGTAAAGGTATTTCCTCAATCTGTAGATAGTTTGGATATTGTGCAACCTTCCTTGTTCTATCAACAGCATTTTTAATAATCACTTCAATTACGAAGTTTTCGGCAAAAAGCCGCGCCGTGTCTTGATAACCAGAATCTATTTGCTCACGTGCGTTTTTTGCCCATAGGGCATCATAACTCTCAATATTGCCAGATTCCATAGAACTTTTCCATTTTGCCAAAAAACCAGAAGATGTTTCACTTGAACGGGTAAGTAAAATACCAGCTAATGCAATTATGACAATTATCGCAGGAATTGAACCCCATTTGATAATATCTGCTTTTGAGATTCTCGTGCTGTTTTGAAAATTATTCATTTACATGACTCCTTAGAATTTTGGTACATTCTTATAGATTTGCCATATCTCACGATATGCTTTCCATTTTCCCTGCACCTGATGTATCCATATTTCGCGGAACCAGATATCATATAAAGCTGTATCATCCTCAGTTTCGGCTGCAGCAACTAACCGCCTATATTTATATGTACCGATGACACTCTCCTGTTCCACCTCAACAGTATTGTCAAATTTTTCCCAGGTCTGAGTATTCATCTCACGCAGATCAGTTTCCATTTGTCCACGATTAATCTTGTTCTGATTTTCTTTACTTTCTATTGTCACAATCTTATTTGCTGAAACATCTGGTGTGTAGTACGCCAAATGGGCATCAAGATTCTTACTATTCCAAGAACTCTCCCATTGATTGAGTGCTGCTTTTCCTGCATTGATCTGTTGGGTAGAAAGGGATGTCCTACCTGTCCGTTTAGGTTCGTTACTGTGCAATTCTTTTTCAAAAGCGCGCGCTTCCGCAGCTGCTTTACGTAAATATTCAGCATGCTCAGCAGCAACATTCTTCTTATTTGCAACTACAAGTTTGTCAGTGAAGATTTTTGCTTGTTCGCGCATCTGTTTCCTCACAGATTCTGCCTCTGCAATAGCTGCACGTTTCTGTTTGTTCGCAGATTTCATCATAGTATCGGTAACATCAAGCTTTTGGGTGAGTTCATTCACCTTGTTTCCATAAGTCTTGACTTCGTTCTCAAACCCTGAGATTCTTACGCGAAATGAATCAATAGACGCATTAAGTTCCCTTACTTTCTGTTGGTTTTCTCTCTGATTGTTCACCAATTCCTGGTTTTGGTTTTCTAAAGTCCTAATATTATTTTGAAGGACCTTCTCTGTATCACGAAGTTGTTGAACATCTGTTTCTAATTCACTACGTTTTCTTTCATTAGAACTTAGGTCTCTTCTGAGTTCCGCGATCAGAGCGTCTTTTTCAAGGATTTTTGCGTTATATTCAGCATTTGTTGTATTCTGAGTGGCTTTTCGTTTTGCTATCTTTGCATGTGCAATTGCTTGGTTAGCATACTTAAGTGCATCTATGCCATTCTTCTCTTTAAATGCATCTTTCGCTTGCTCAAGATATGTTTCTGCTCTTTCAAATTCTTCATAAGCAAGTGAATGGGCATTTGCTTCACGCGCAGAATTAATTTCCTGTTCTGCTTGGTGAATCTGAGTTTCTACATCCTGGGATTCAATCGTTCCCAGTTTTCCACTGCACGATGCAAGTAATAACGTGCTTATGAACACTGCAAACACAAGAAAAGAATAAAATGAATGAGATTTTATACCCAAAAATGTCTGTTCTTTCAATACACAGAAATGTTTCATTTATCGACTCCTTCTGTAAAAGGTAAGAGATTCTTCTGGAGATAGCAGCTTCACAATTGAATGATATTCCTGACCTTTCATTAATATTGGAGATCTTTATACTGCTATTAACTCATTAATCATGAATTAGGGTAACACAATGAAGATTATGATGTCAAGGTAATCTCACGTGAAAGAGTGTGTAAACTTTTTGTGCCAATTCAAACTTTACATATCAGGGAACACCTTTCTTTATACATTGTAGGGGCGGGTCTCTGTGCCCGCCCGTTACATCCAATTCTCAGACATGTCGGGGCACAGAGACCCCACCCTACAATAAGAGACAGTCTCATCTGGGCAAAAGCTTTATACACCCCACAACTTATAATTCACTTGACTTCACGGTCAAAAACATGTATCATGAGTAATTGGAATATTCAAAAAGGTATATACCTATTTCCAATATCTGAATAGTTCAATCATTAGAAAACAAAAGTAAAATCAACGAGGAATAATGCACATAAGTCTATTAAGTAATCTTCTATCCGCATCATTTTCAAGTTCTGAAAATCAGTTATCAATTGTAACGTTTAAAACAGATAAAGGAAACATAATTATTGAACTTTACCCCGATTGTGCACCTGCCACCGTCAAGAATTTTGTAAAATTAGTCGAAGCAGGATTTTATGACGGTTTGACATTCCACCGTTATGTAAAAGGTTTTGTAATACAAGGCGGTGACCCAGACGGTAATGGTACTGGTGGACCGGGTTGGACTATCCCAGGGGAATTCCAAAATCCCGATCTTCGTAAGAAAATGCCACCACATGAGAAAGGTGTTATTGCTATGGCACGCAAACCTTCTCCTGATTCTGCAGGAAGTCAATTCTATATCTGTCTCAACAGTGATAAAAGCGGCTATACACATTTAAACGGCAGTTATACTACATTCGGGCGCGTCATAGAAGGAATTGATGTAGTAGATAAACTTCGCGAAGGGGATATAATGAACGAAGTTACCCACACATCTACCGAAACACGAACTGATTAATGTCAATGCAATTAGATATTGAAAGGATAGTCCTATATGGAAGTATGGAAACAACTTGTTAGGGATACTGTTAACACCCCAGAAAAACTTGCTGCTATATTCGATGTTGACGTTGAAGAAATGCGTCGAATACATAAAGAATTTCCTATCCGAATAAATCCATATTATCTCAGTCTCATCGAGAAACCTGGTGACCCGATCTGGAAGCAGGTAGTTCCTGATACAAGAGAACTCATCAGCACAGGTGTTGAAGATCCGCTTCATGAAGAGGATGATAGTGATGTACCAAACGTCACACATCGGTATCCCGACCGTGTTCTCTTCTACGTGAATTACATGTGTCCTATCTATTGCCGTTTCTGCACACGCAAACGGAAGGTCGGAGATCCACACTCTATTTCTGAAAACAACATCGAAATAGGACTGGCGTATATTCAGGAACATCCTGAAATTCGCGATGTAATTATTTCAGGTGGTGACCCGCTAATGCTCACTGATAAGAAAATTGACCTGATAGTTAGCGGTCTCCGTGCAATTGAGCATATAGAAATCATTCGTATCGGTTCGCGTGTCCCAGTAACCTTACCCCAACGTATTACTCCCGAATTGTGTGAGATCTTAAAACGCAACCATCCATTCTACATCAATACCCACTTCAATCATCCCCGTGAAATCACACCGGAAACGGAAAAAGCGTGCGGTATGTTAGCCGATGCCGGTATTCCACTCGGAAACCAAGCCGTTTTACTCAAAGGCGTAAATGACGATCCTGAAGTAATGGTAGAACTAATGAAAGGTCTATTGCGGATTCGTGTCAAACCTTACTATATCTATCAAGCCGATCTTGTCGTTGGAACCGACCATTTTAGAACAGCAGTCAAAACAGGATTAGAAATCGTTTCTGCATTACGCGGGCATATCTCTGGACTTGGTGTACCGCATTATGTCATTGATGCCCCTGGTGGCGGCGGAAAAATCGCATTAATCCCAGATCCTGTCGTTGCTTTTGATGACGATGAAATTAAACTCCGCAACTTTGAAGGGAATACCTACAGTTATCCGAGTACCCCCTTCTATGATGAAGATTGGTTATAATTTCTTATTCCTTATCTTCTTTTTCATCAATTTGCTGTTTTATGAATGGACTCAACAAGTCTATCGGAATTGGGAAAATCAATGTTGAATTATTCTCCGCACTGACTTCAACTAACGCTTGTAGGAATCGCAGTTGCACAGCAGTTGGTGTTCTACTGAGGATTTCGGCAGCATTTGTCAGAACTTCGGCAGACTCAAATTCACCTTCAGCGTGAACCACCTTTGCTCTTCGTTCACGTTCTGCCTCCGCTTGTTTCGCCATCAGACGTTGCATTTCAACTGGTAAGTCAACGTGCTTTATCTCCATTGAATGAACTTCAACCCCCCACGGTTCACACTGCTTCTTTATTATCTCGCCTAAATCTTGATTGAGTTTTTCACGTTCAGACAACAAATCGTCAAGTTCTGCACGTCCAAGTGCACTTCGGAGTGTTGTTTGGGCGATTTGACCTATAGCAAAACCGAAATCTTCCACTTCAATCACCGCTTTTTCAGGTTCGGTAACCCGAAATGTAAGAACCGCATTTACATTGACTGATACGTTATCCTTAGTAATTACATCTTGCGGGGTGACATCGTTTACGATGACTCTTAGGCTAACGCGCTGCATCCGTTCAATCCAAAAAGGTATCATGAGAACTAACCCCGGTCCACGCGTATTGATGAATCTTCCTAATCTGAATATGACAGCGCGTTCGTATTCTTTGAGAATTCGAACACTCGTTACAAGCATAACGATCACACCGATTGCTATGGCAACATGATATGGTTCTATTCCTTGTGGCATCCTATATTTCCTTTCTATGCACCGTGTCCTGTTATATTGCGTACTTTTTGAAAAAAGGCCCGTTTCCTCGGAGTGTTAATTTGCCACTGCACTGGAACAGATTGATACCCATGGTGGTAGTCGTTTTCACCTGGATCAAAATACCCCCAAGAAGCGTATTGACTGATGGCAGCTATACAGTTATTCATCGGCTTATCAAAATCAAAATGGTCGTCTTCATTGAACAGAATGGGCATCGGACGGTATCCAGGGACATGACGTGTCTGCTGAACCATTTCCATTATACGATTCGGATCTCTGACTCCGTTGCCGTGAACAAGTATAAAATCTGATGAACGTACTACATTTTCAAAGGGCACACGTCCACCACCATAACTTGTCCCCGCAAGATACCTTCTCCCATCTTGTGATATTGATTTGACTCGTTCAATCAATTCGTGAACTCTTTCTGGCTGTAGTATCTCATGGGAATACCTGACATTGCATTCGTTGTTGACTTCAACAATAACGTTAGTATATCCGTTATCAAACAACCATCCGGTTGCATTATCTGTTGCCCGTTTTACTGCATCTTCATCCTTTAGACGGTGGTCTTGTCCAAAATAGAAATAACCGAGAATTACCACCATACCGAGTTCATCTGCAAAGTCAATGATACGTTTGAGACGAGAAAGGTAATCAGGATTTAGACTTCCATCTGCTTCAATACCCGAATTATGCCAGGGTTGAGATTTTGAATATCCTTCTGGACTTCCTCCTTGAAGGTTTATAGTGAATGCTAATAGTCCGTGTGCACGCCATGCAGGCATTGCTGATAAAAACTCGCGTGTATTGCGTTCTGCATCCCATTTATCTGTATCGGGATATTTCCAAAGATGAATTGTCTCAGGATTTCGGTCATCAAAGATGCCCTGTACCATACGACTATTAAGTAACAGACCTTCTATCTTATGACCTTCGTAGTTACGTCCAGCATAAGTAATTTCACCATTTATATAAAATGCATCTTCCACGATGCTGACATCTGTATTCATATTTCTCCAATTTCTTCTACATTCATAGTTTTTCTATCATTTTAGCATTTTTCAAGAGTTGTTGCAATAGGGGTGTGTAAAGTTTTACACAAACCTCCAATTGGACATTGTTCTGCCAAATCAACGCTAAATAAGCGTTTGGCATGCTCCATGATTCATACCCAGGACTTACGCATTTTCTCTTATAGTAAAATCCAAAATTATATGCACACTTTTGGTCCGTAGGACCTAAACGGCCGGACTATACTGTGCTGTAGCACAACCTGTTAGGTTGGGTTTCCGTAGTGGACGCATAGGTGTCAACTTAAGGAATTTTTAATTGCAGAAACCATCTTCAGTCCCGTAGGGACGATATGTTTATAGATAAACGTCATTAAAACCCTCTTTAGTCCCGTAGGGACGATATGTGAAGAACAAAGACATGAGACAAACATATCGTCCCTACGGGACTAAAAGAGCCTTCTTCAACCACGATCTATAAACATATCGTCCCTACGGGACTGAAGAGCGGACAATCCCAGTAACAATGCGTATTGAGAAAGCGTCATAATGATGAAACCGTTTTCTTAAGTTGACACCTATGGGGTTTCCGTAGTGGACGCAACCTAACAGGTTGCTCTACAATTGTGTGCAAGTAATTATATATTCCACTATAAAATCCCACTGATAAGAGGGATTTAGGAGGATAAATCACTGAAATATCATTGAAATAACGCCTTTTTACCCCCTGCCCCCTTATCAAGGGAAAATGCGTCCATCCCGCATAAAAAAGGCAGATAACGATAAACGCTACCTGCCTATGCTGCTTAATGTGTTTTTGATTTGTCTAATCTACTGCTTTAACGTTCCCCACGTCACTTTTTTTTTTATCTTTGGGGAATACAGGTAGCACATCATCACTGATCCAATCTACCGTTTGATCTTTGCCAGGGTGGTTTGTAAGACGTGTAGTTGTCTGCGTCCGTATATGATGCTTATAGATATTAGCAGGGGGAATCTGATCAGGTTGTACGGGTTCATCAAGGGGCATGCCAGCATACGCACTGAAAACAACAGATTCACCATCATCCAGTCTATGGATATAGCTCTCCAGTTTTTCAGTATCCGGAGTTGTTTGACGTTTTTTCCGTTGCGATCGCAGATGAGATACCGATGTGCCTTATAGATGAGTGTAAGACCGCCGTTGCCCAGGTCTTCCCAGGCATAATCGTCATAGAGATAGACGATCTGTTTACCGTCAGGTGACCATTTTGGACCTTTGTAACGCCCCCGTACGGGTGGTTTTAGCAATTTGCGGGGGACACCACTATCGGCATCCATTACCCAGAGGGTGCCCCTATTATGCTCGCCGACAACGCCAGGCTCTGTGAATGCAATCAATTCACCATCGGGCGACAAATCACAATTTATTCCATTAACCTCAGCTATTTCTTTGATTGCTCCCGTTTCTATGCTCATCACGTTGATGCTACGTCTAATTTTTTTATCTATATTCACTGTTATATGAAAAACAAGCGATGTGCTATCTGGCGAAAATGAAACTCTACCGACGCTATGTCCTTTAGGGATTGAGAGTCTCCGAACATTTGTGCCATCCGGATGCATCAGATATATACCGCGAAGTGTCCCGCTGAATGCAATCCATTGACCGTCGGGGGACCAACAATAAGGGTATGGATACACGTGATGCCCTTCTGTTCTGAGTAGTGTTTGGTTGCTACCGTCATCGTCCATCACGTAGATACCTGCTATACCGTCACGCGTGGAACTGAAAAGGATTCTGGCATCTGCGAACGTCCCGAAAATGAATAGCATCAGTGAACACAGTAGGCTGATTTTTCGTGTATGCATGGTTAGGCTCCTTAAGAAATGTGGCAGGAGCTCGCACCCCTGCCGTTTGTATGAGTTTATCTGTGGTCGTTATGATCAAACGTGTTGTTTGCCCCTCCGAACCAGTCAACTTTCGGAAATCGTCCATAAGCGGCTTCGATCCGTATATACGCACTACAGTCCCACTCTTCGCCTAGCTTGAGTGTAGTGGGAAAGTCGAAGAAAGTAGCACTCCAATCACTGCTGCTATGAAAGGTAAATCCTCTATGTTTTAGAGTATTAGCAAACTCCTTTTCTTTGGGGTTCAACCGGTCAGCATTATTAGTATGTCTAAACGTACCTGTTATGCTTGCATCTTGGTTCGCGCCATTAGATACACTACAGTATTCCTCCATAGTAATAGCAGAACCATTAAAGTAATGAGCAGTGACCTCTGAGAATCCAAACAAGTTCTTTTCTATTCCTTTGCGGCCCATTTCCAAATCAGGTTGACAGACATCTACCGTCGTTATAGCAGTATCCTGATTCCACTGCTGTCCATTCCAAAAATCAGCGACTGCTTTTATCTCGTACGTTGCCATTGCGGTATAAACCCAGTAAACATAAGGTGTATTGCCTAATTTAATTCTCACAACAAGGATATTCTTTATTCTTTTGAGGACGCTTGGTTCGTCGTTCTAAATGCGGACCAAATAAGGAAACGATGCCCTTTTGACAGAAAATGTCAAATTTCCTATGTCCAAAACGACTAATTCCGTTTGTGTATTTTTGTAAAAAAGAGGGGTATTTCCCTGTATTTTGTGTTTTATGCGAAAAGTTTTCATTACTCTGAACAGATATAATTTCTCCTAAGCATATAAGTGAGTATGTAAAGTTTTTGGCAAAGGTTATCTCACGTTCAGACAATTGGACTTGGAAACCCCAATATATAAGTTGATCTTATATTACAATAATCTTGACTTTTGACCTATATTGTGATAAAATTCTGGTTAGAAAAACGGTGTACTGCAAGAATAAGGAGGCACAGAATTTTTGCGTTTTAACATGTTATTTTCTTACAAGAAATAACCTAAACCAAAATGTGCTGTTAGATAACATGGTTGAATTTTACGATACAACGCTTAGGGATGGAAGCCAAGCAGAAGGTGTAGCCTTTTCGGTTGAAGATAAACTAATCATTATTGAAGCACTTGATGAATTAGGTATTCGTTACATTGAAGGCGGGTATCCCGGTTCTAATCCTAAAGATATTGAGTTTTTCAAACGTGCGAAAGGTATGACTTTAGAAACAGCAACTGTGGTTCCATTTGGTAGTACGCGTTATCCCATATATCAACCCGATGAAGATCCCAATTTGTTAGCATTGTTGGATACTGGTGCCAGAATAGTTACGATTTTTGGTAAGACTTGGCGGCTACATGCAACTGACGTGCTGCGTGTTTCTGCAGAAGAGAACTTGGAACTAATTGAGAGTTCTGTTCGGTATCTTGTGGAGAATGGTCGTGAAGTTATATATGATGCAGAACACTTTTTTGATGGCTATGCTGATGACCCGGATTATGCTATAGAAACACTTCGTGCTGCGACTGCAGGTGGTGCAAAATGTTTGGTGCTTTGCGATACGAATGGTGGTAGGTTACCAATTGAAATACAAGAAGGTGTAAAAGCAGCGATGTCTTTTTTTTCTTTACCTATTGGCATTCATGCACACAATGATGCAGGAATGGGTGCTGCAAACTCCGTATTAGCAGTTCAAGCAGGTGCAAATCATGTTCAGGGAACGTTCAATGGATATGGAGAACGATGTGGCAATGCAAATCTCGCTTCGATTATTCCTACGATTCAATTGAAATTGGGAATTGAATGTATCAGTGAGTCTCAGTTGCAATCCATAACAAGTGTATCCAGGTTAGTTAGTGAATTAGCGAATTTACCCCATGATGAACGTCAGCCGTATGTTGGACGTTCAGCCTTTGCTCACAAAGGTGGATTACATACCGATGCAATCCGAAAAAACAGACTTACTTACGAGCATATTGAACCAGAAAAAGTTGGCAATACGCAACGTATTCTCGTGTCTGACCAAGCAGGACGCGGAACAATTATGAAGAAGATTGAGAAGGAATATCCTGATTACGATAAGAACTCACCACAGATTTTAGAACTCTTTAATCGTCTCAAAGAATTAGAGAACGAAGGCTATCAATATGAAGCTGCTGAAGCATCGTTTGAGTTACTGACACATAGAGTTTTTAATGGTTATGAGTCGTTTTTTGAGCATTTAGGTTTTCGTGTCATTATAGAGAAGTTCACAGACCACACAATGCGATCAGAAGCCACAGTGAAAGTTACTACACCAGATGATGCTACAACACACACTGCAGCAGATGGGGATGGTCCGGTCAACGCATTGGATACTGCATTACGAAAGGCGTTGGAACAGTATTATCCAGCATTGCAAAAAGTACGATTGATAGATTACAAGGTACGTGTATTGGACACGAAGGCTGGCACTGGTTCAAAGGTGCGTGTCCTGATTGAAGCGAGCGATGGTAAAAATAGTTGGCGGACTGTTGGGGTATCTGAAAATATCATCTCTGCAAGTTATGATGCACTCATTGATAGTTTTGAATATAAGCTGCACAAAGACAAATATTCTGTAAAATGAATCGGTTGGATTGCCCTCTAAACTTTCCTTGACAAATATTTTCAAATATGTTATACTAATTATAACATATATTGGAGGTATATAATGGGAAAATTAGACAATATTGAGAAATCTGCACAGAAACTAATTGTGTTGTGTCAGAAAGAGAAACCGACAAAAACTGATAAACAGAAGATGTTGGCACTGCAAACTGAAATCCTTACAGGAATTGAGAGTCTAACAGAATGTGAATTGTGTGGTGCTATCAGTGAAGTGATTGTTACGATGACGTTGGCAGACGTTACTGCAAAATTGTGTAAAGAGTGTGGTGTTAAGGCATTGGAGGTGGGGAAAATTCAGAAGTCAACTCCTCGTAAACGCACACGATCCACGAAAACTGCAAAACCTGCATCAAAAAAACCGGAAATGAAAGTAGAGGAACCTGAAACTCCTGCGGAATTACACAATCGAGTGGAAGAACAGACAGGGATTAAGAAAACTGATGTAAAACGTCTCCACAAAATTATAGAAGATATTGCGACACCGATGAACCTTGAACATACATTGACGTATGTTAAGCGCGAAGTTGAAAACGCTAAGTTGAAAGTGGAAGAGAAGGCGTTGGAGAAGGCGGTTGAGATATTGACTGCTGCATAGTAGTGTAGAAGAAATCCGGTTTCATTGTAGTGCGGGGTCTCAGTGCCCCGCTGTTGTTTATGGTTTGAAAGATGGCGGGAGCACAGAGTCCCCGCACTACAAATATGGAGTAGTGTTTGTCTTTCTCTTAGAAAGAGACACCTAATTTGACACTACGTTCAGGATGGTTGTCCATTTCAATGTATGCCTCAACTGAGTCTTCAAAAGGAACAACTGGGTCAACGATATCTTCACAATCAAATCGTCCTTCAGCAAGCCATTTCCAGCAAGTTTCTCTGATGCGTCCGAAATTCCAACGCGGATGGTCTCGGTTTGGGTCGCTGTTTGCACGTGCAAAGATAAGGTTTGGTATGTTGAAATGTGCCACAGCACCGAGATCCAATCCACCTGTGCACTCTTTTGCCCAACCTGCCACGACGACTGTCCCCTCAAACGCTACACTCCGAATGGCATCGTCAAGGGCGTTGTAATTCGCGCTTGTTTCAATTGCAACATCAAGACCTAATCCTCCTGTTGCTTCTTTCAGCACTTCCCCGATATTACATGCAGTTGGGTCTAAGACGAGATCAGCACTTGTCTTTTCAGCAACAGCACGTCGTCTCTCAATTGGGTCAACACAAGCGATGAAATCAGCACCTGCTTCCTTGGCATATTGTTGTGTCATTAATCCGATTGCACCGAGTCCGAAAACAGCGATACGGTCACCGGCACGTACCTGTCCGTCGCGTATTGCAGATAAAGCAAAGTGTGCCGGGTCGTAACAGACTGCCTGTTTCCACGTCATCTGTTCAGGCATTTTAAGTATACCATTTGCACGCCATGTATGCGTTTCTTTTAGGTTGCCATATCCTGCAACCCGTTCCCCGATTTCACAATCTTCAACACCCTCTCCGATCTCTATGATTTTCCCGACGCACATATTTCCGAGTCCATGCGGAAATCCTGCTCCTCTAAGACCGTAATACATCGTCATTTCTGTGCCGCGTTTCGGTGCACCGAATTCGATTTGTACTCTGACGCTATTGTCTGGAACGGGGCCGTCTTCATAGTCTCTTAAAACTGGTTGCCGTGGGGCAACTGCTACTAATTCTTTTGGCATATATTCTCCTTAAAGTAGAAGGCACACGCCGTGTGCCGTAATAAACGTTAAATGTACTTTTTAACGTAATCTCAGTGAAGTGATATGAAGTTCTGAATTTTATTATGGTGTAATTATTTTCATCTTCCTTTCGCAAGTTTGCATAAAGTTCTCATCAAAGTTAATTATTAGGTTGTATTGAGAGAGAAAATCAAGACCAAGGACTCCGTGTAAATAGATATCATCAAAGTGTCTGTTGCATGAGACTATTAGGTTTTCAAGATTATGATTATGGACATCAATTCTGCTAATTTTAATCATTGGTACTTTTTCTTTTATACCTGCTGCAGTATCAAAATCATCTAAATATTCTGGGTCTGATGGGTCATAACCTAATTGTAAGGCAACACTTTCACTAATTCCACTGATTGTGGCCCCAGTATCTACTACTAAGTCAAATATTCTTGAATATTGATTATCAACACTATATATCCTACATTCTACTGTAATCTGTCCATATCTTCCTCTGAACTTAATCGGTATTCTATTATTTTCTATCAAATTAATTAACCTTCTAACAGTAAACCCTTATTATACTTTACTTCATCAAATACAATAAGGGTTTTGGTTATCTGTTAATTCAGATTTCTTGGTCTATACGAAGTCATTTTAGGTCTTGGAGTTGTGTAATCTCCCGTAAACCTAATAGCTGCATCCCCTTTGAACTTCCTTGATGCTTCATACACATCATCACGCGATTTGCTATGTACTTGGACGATGCCTGACACAAGATGTGTAGTATTCTCACGCGTTTTAGGTTCAATGATAAACAGCCATTCGTTTGGATATTTCTTAGACATCTCCTCCACGGTCATTCTTTCGACTGACATTGTAACACTCCATTAGTTTATCCAGTCTTATACCACTTCTATTTGAAAAAGTTACATTATTAGATTGGTCGGATCACATTGAAATCAAATGTAAGAGGCTAAATGAATTGCGTGACTACAAATAGGTTTATTGCTAATGAAAGACGATCAATTAGAAGTGGTATTAGTAGTAAATGAGACCCGCACAACAATTGTACGATAGAATTCGCTATTTGTCAAATAAAAATCCGTCAACGAGTTTAGCCCCATATAATGGCAGCGAAGTGTATCTTATAATAGGATTTTGCAAGTCTTGACTGCATTTTTGAATACATCGTTAAAACGTGCCTTACATCCCACATTATTTTGTTATTAATGCGGAATACCCAGTTGATGCATCCGTTTATGTATTGCTTCACGTGCTTCCTGAAATGGACGCGAGAGATATTCCAAATGATCGTCTTCACCGTGATGGTGCGTCACTGATCCTGGTTCATAGTGGCGTGCAGATTGCTGAATGTAAGATAACCCGCCTTCAATTAGAGTTAACATATAATTTGCTGTCTCTGGGTCGAACATCCACCATTCACCTCCCACCGCGATGTATACAGGAGATGTATGTGCAATGATTCCACGTCTCCATCCATCGTGATGTGGGATTGCCTGTGCATAGTTCGGTCCACCGCATCGAGCTGCAATCCACGAATGTTTATCAACCTTTAATTTTGCTTTGATAGACAAATTATGAGAACCGTTGCTTTCCTCAGTAGTAGCCACAACTTTTCCTGCTTGCACAATCTGTAAGGTATGGATAGGAAAGATAGAATCAGCTGATGCCTCGACTTCCACTGTGCCACCATTCCCCGGTAGATTGATCGTGCTGCCGATGGGTTGTCCGTCTACGATGAGTCTAATGATTGGTCCTCCACTGAGGAAGGTATTTCCTGCACTCATGTATTTGCACCAGTTATCGTAGTTGAATTCCTCGTCATCGGGTATGTGAACGTACGTGCGATAAACACCGACAGGCACATCAGCAGTCATCTTGTCTGTCCCACCGACAAGTGGCAATTTATAGCCACAATTGAGGTAGCGATAGTATTCAATGTGTCCATACATAGCGTTGGTAAGGTATTCAACGGCATCAACGCGTTCTGTTGCTATCAGTGTTGCCGGTTCACAATTCGGATTTGGAATGTGGGGTAAAACAACTGTGCCACCTTGTGCATGACAAGCATCTGCCCAGTGAGAAAGCGTGACCTCCAGATTCCCACCGAGTTCTGCTTCACCAGGTCCATCAGAACACCAAGGAGAAACCTGTTCTTTTAATCCGAGTAGTGTCAGATGTCCAAGCACATGCTGTCTGTTCTCCTGCGTTGCGTAGACAATGCTACGACCATCAGCAGATGTTGTGGGTCTTCCAATGAATTCCTCTGTGTTGGTAAAGAGATGTCCCCACTGAGATAAGAGCAAATTGACAACTCCAAGGTCCTCACCTTGTGCTTCGGTATGTGCGCCTTGTGTGGATAGGAAGTGGACGTGCGTGTCCCCGCTGAAATAACGTTCTGCGTTCATATCACACCAACGTTTGATACGCAGTGTCAACTCACGTTGTCCCGGTTTGATGTTGACAGTTGTTCGCAAAGGTGTGTATTCAAAACCGCGTGCGACATCAACAATCACATCACCACGAGGCAGCCATCCTTGACAAGTGCGATCAATATAGGCATAACTGATCTGTCCCAAACGCACATCTCCACCTATGTCTATGTGCCATGTTCCCATGTTTGAATTGACATGCGCGTGGTGTCCATGCGGGGCATAAGGCACACCGTGCGGGGAACGGAAATGAATACGACACGGCACAGGTTTGTTCGTTTCTTCATCTATGACAGTGGTATGTACCCAGTTTCTACCTGTATCTATTACTTCTACCTTGACACGATCATTCGGTTGAACAGCACCTTTCTCTTGTAGTTCTCCCCAGTTGACACTACCAAGCGATTCCCCTTGGTTGATTACTTCAACAGATGCAGATGGTGTAGCAGATATCTCAGTGTATGCAGGACTGCTCTTATTGTTCTGAAATTCTCCCCAACCTTTAAAATCGTCATTGAGAAAGGCATCTGTTGGGTTTTCTGGTAAAGCATACGGATAGGTAGCAGTACCACGGTCAACATTGACTTCCATGTCAAAAGGTTTGTCTGCATCTTCTGCTTGTGGGAGCGTGATTTTGACTTCACGGTTTGAGCGTCGTGGGATTGGGTCTTCGTCAAGATGTCCAAGCGTAACTGCTGCGATGATAAACTTACGTTCTTGTGGACAAATTTCGATATAGTCAATTTCTTTATCAGGATTGGGGTTTTTCCATATATAAAGGTAATAGTTGCGAGGAACACATTGTAATGCTTCTGTTTGACGATTTCCAGCAGCACCCCACGGTCCTTGATGCCGTGCATGCAAACTTTCTTTGGTATCAGGTATGGCAATGAAGGTTTGTTGTCCCCATCCTTGCGGCACACTGCCAATCTCAAATCGTTCGCGGATTGGAATGCTTTGTTGTTCACCATTGGCGTAATGGAACACATAGTTTGCGATTAACTTCCCAATCGGTTCGCCTTCATGAATGTCGGACTCAAGCAGTCGATGTGCTATAATGATACGCTTTGCTGTTGAATTGACTGGAATTTGGATTGGTTCTGTGTGGACACCTTCACCGAATCCCATAAAGCATTTTTCAGCTTCGGAGATGTTGAATGGAAGTCCGTGAAATGTTTGTTGTCCTATGTCGGGTGTTGCGTTGACACCGATGATTTCTGCGTTGACATTGCATAAATCGGTTAGTGAGATAGGTTGATAGTCTTGCATGGTTTTCCTCAATTTGGGGTTGGTGGGTAGATACAGCTCAAATATCGTTATATAAAGACAGGTAACCACTATATAAAGACAGGTAACTATCTATTTTTTTTCTTAGTCCAAGGTTGCTCTCAGGAGTTTGCTGCCATGCAGTTAGAAAATCTTGCTTGGCTTCCTTACGGTAGTTTAGCTTAAACTTTGCCACACCGCGATAAAAATAAGACTTGGCTGACTCGGGATTGAAACGTATAACCTCATCAAAATCGGTAATAGCAGCTTGATATTCTGCCAGTTCTATCTTCACCTTCCCGCGCTTGAAATAGATCTGCGTATCATCAGGGGTTAGATGTATCGCAGTGTCATAATCGGTAATAGCATCCTCATGATGCTTTAAATACGTGTGTTTTATATCTCCTCTTGCAACATAGGCTGCTACAAAATCAGGTTTCAGTTGAATCGCTTTGTCATAGTCAGCAATAGCATTATCATATTGTGCCCCAAGCTCTTTAAGTTGACCACGATAAAGGTATACTTCAACCAGATCGGGTTTTAGTCGTATCGCTTCGTCAAAATCTACTATCACAGCATCGTCGGTCCAATCCAGTTTGAAACGCGCGATCCCGCGATAAAGGTAGGCATCCGCCCAATCGGGTCTAAGCTCAATCACCCCGTCAAACCTCTCAAGAGCATCCTCATATTCTTCCGCGTCGAGTTTCTCTTTTGCACGTATTTTTCGTTGGCGTGCCTTCTCGGTGTTTTTATGCTGTTCCCTGTGATTCGCCAACGCATCAAATTCTTCTATTTGTGGTGGGTTCTCCATACAGTCAGTCTCGATCCAGCACCATACGTCGTCGGTCAGATAAACCCATTCTCTATCTTGACGAACGCGCTTGAAACGCTCATCACGTAGATACTTTTCCAGAGATTCTGCCTCTGCTTCAGCAGCACAGAGTTGAATACCTAATATTTCAATGTCTTGGTAGTGAGTCGTCCGGGCCGGCGCAGTGCGTCCCCAGAAACTTCCCGCAGACGATTTGCCAATCTTGCAGGCAGTGTCATCGCCTTCGTATCGCCAAGCATAAACAAAATACTGTTCTCGTTTTAAGTTCATAAAGGTTTTTCTACTGCTCTTATAGTTGTGCCAGGTAATTATCACCTACGATGATTCAATCGTTTGGAGGCGTTCAGCTAACCACAAGTTAACCAAAGTTTCTGGTAAGATTCCCTGTTCCAGTGCTTGCTTTTCAATTTTTTCATATATCTCTGGGGTAAGCGTTACGCGACACTTGCGCTGCATCCGAACCTCAAAATTGACTGCATGTGTTTCATCCCAGTGGTCATCCAAGCTGTGCGTGTCCCAATAGTCGGCAATTTCCTCCAAAGTTCGTGCCTGAGATATACTGGTAACCTGTTGGTCTTTATTTTCTTTCATACTTTGTGTAAATAAAATATAACAAACTTAAAGCGGAAATTCTATCGCTTTCCCCTGTTCAGAGGACATATAGAACGCCTGCATCAGTTCTGTCAGGTTTCGTCCATCTTGAATGGTAATCGTCATCGGTTCATCACGAAGGATAGCGTTGATCCACTGCTGCATTGGTGGCGGTGGTGCTGCGGGTGCATCTGCGATGTATTTTGCCTTCTCTTCATCAGAGAGTTTTCGCGTCTGGAAGTGCATCTCACCGTGGCCAGCGGCAAACGAACCTTCAGTACCATAAATCTCAAGCATATTCGGACCGGAACGATGTGTCCATGCAACATCAATCACACCGAGTGCTTTGTTAGCAAACTCAACGACAGAAACGCTGTTATCATCAATCGGGAAGTTACCGGTGAAATTGTTTATCTTAGCGATTGCGCTTTTCGGTTCACCCATTAACCAACGAATGACATCAACACGGTGGCAACCCAAATCAAATAGAGCACCGCCACCAGCACGGACTGGGTCTGCGAACCAAGCACTTGAACCACCAAACCATTTATCAAGGGCAGCGGAATGTGCTATACGCCCTCTGCCGAAAGTAATATCACCGAGCAGTCCATCATCAATTGCCTTTTTCGCGAACAAAATCTCAGCGTTGGCTCGTGAAGGGAGCGAAATCATGAACTTCACATCTGCTTTTTCAACTGCCTCAATAATCGGATCACATTCTGCAACAGTGATAGCAAGTGCTTTTTCAGTGAAGATATGTTTGCCAGCTTCGGCAGCGGCGATCATCACACGCGGATGGTCTGATGTTATAGCATCAACAGCGACAGCATCAACATCGTCGCGACTTAACATCTCGTCAAGATCGGTATAGAACGCCACTTCGTACTGTTCGGCAGCTGCTTTGCCGCCGTATTCTTCCTCATCCCATACTGCAACGAGTTCTGTTTCTGGGTTTTCGTGAATTTGTCTTGCATATCCACCTGCGTGGACATGCGCCATACTAATTTTTCCAACTCTTATCATTTATTACTCCTTTTTAACTCAACAGAAATGTCAATAATCCAAGTGAAGCACTTATATTGTGTGACAACTAAGTGATAATGCAAGGATAGATTCGTAGAAATTAGAGTAGTCCAATAATCAATGCTGCCAAAGCGATTACCGCTGATCCGACTGCGGCAGCAACGGCAATTTTACTCAGGCGCGTAGCACTCTCTTCTTGTTTACCTTCAATCTTCCCGCGTATCCAACCGAGTTGTTCAGTCGTTCGGTTTTTCCACGCGTCTGTTTCGTCCATCCATATTTCCGATCGTTCCATCCATTTTTCTGTACGTTCCATCCATTTTTCCATGTTCTCACTCCGCGCATCTATCCGTTCCATCCATACTAAAATACGTTCGCGGAATTCTTGATCGTTCATAAGAAACCTCCTTTATTTACTATCCAATACTTCCGACAGAAGATCTTGTTGCGAAATGATTCCAACCCCGTAGGACTAATTTAACATTTGTATGCCTATTCCCTTCCACAATCTGATCGTTACCTGCAAGCATCTGAACGAGAACACTCTTTCGCGTCTTATTTGATCGGTTCGGCATTGAACCGTGCAATGTGAAATAGCTAAAGAACAGCACATCTCCCGGTTCTGCTTCTAATACGGTTGCATTCTCTATTGGGTATCGGTCAGTAATCTCCTCGTTATCACCTCTGCCCATCATCCCATCTGTCCGTTCCAATTCTCTATGAGAACCCGGATAAACTCTGACACACCCCATCTCATCTGTGGCATCGGATACATAAATAATGGCAGCAATCATCGTATCCTTGACAGAAGGAAAATATTGCCAATCTTGATGCATCGGAAACGGTGAACCTTCCTCAGGTGGTTTGCAGAATAGTTTAGAATGATGTAGCATGATATCCGGTCCAAGGATTTCCTCTGTGATGTCAAGAAATTTTTCATGCATAAATGCCTGCAACCACACACCAGAAAAACTTTGGATATTGTGTGTATGGATAATAATAGATTCACCACCATCCAGTGCGTCCATCAATCTACCACCCCATCGTGCGTTGATGTTCTCATCACTTTTTACTAACTGGTCAACTACACGGTCAAAGTCATTCTCCATCACATTTATCTCTTCGGATGAATAGACACCTTTTGCGAAATAGTAGCCATTTTCGTGAAAAAATTGTCCAATGTCTGACATTACGATTTTGTTACCTCCAAATAGAGTTCAGCAAGCCAATTCGGTTTCAGTTCTTCAGTTTTGTCCTTTTCTTTGAGTTCCTTTTGTATGTGATTGAATGTATTGAACACAGCAAACTTACCATTATGAAGTATGCCAAGTTTATCTGCGTTGGAAGTATTACCTAACTTAATCACATCTTCCAAACGATTAGTAGCAATGACAAGGGATTTTCCCATAGTCTGAAGTTCACTAAGTAATTCTACCATCTCAATTTGTCCTTGTGGATCGAGATGTGCTAACGGTTCATCAAGTAACCACAATAGTGGATCGTGAAGAAAGGTTTTGGCAAACAAGAGTCGTTGTCGTTCTCCAGTAGAGAGAACACCGATTTGCTGATCATATAGATGCTGTCCGTCCACTAATTCAAGTACTGCATCAATTGCTGCATTTTGATCCGGTTTACCAATTTTATATGCTGATGCGAAAAATTTAAGATAGTCCACAACAGACAACTTAGGATAACCTTCATAAGTTGCCGTGATATAACCGATCTGCGGTCGCACCTGCTTTAAGTTTGAAAATGCATCTATACCAGATATTGAGACAGTACCTGATGTTGGTTTCACTAATGTTGCTAAGATATTGAGCAGTAGTGTTTTTCCTGCACCGTTTCTCCCAAGCAGAATAAGGGATTCTCCCGTTGCAACTTGGAATGTAAGATCTGTGAGAAAAGGTTTATTATCAATGGATTTACTAAGTTCTTGAACATCAAGCAATTACATCCTCCAATGATATGTTATCCTTCCAAAATTTAGGAATACAAGTAAATTTGACTGCGTTAACTCAGATCAACCTTGACAGGTCTACCAAGTTCAGCGGATTGCCATGCAGCTTCTGTGAGTTGAATCACACGTAAACCGTTTTCAACCCCGATTGGATTCTCTGTGCGTTCTCCACGGATGAGTTCAATAAAGGCAACGTCTTTATTTCCACCTTTAGGGAGGTCAGATTCATCAACAAGTTCAGGTTTTCCTCCCTGTCCTTGCCGATATAATTTGCCAGCGCGTAGAAAGAGTGCGCCGGCTTCCATCCAGATGGAAAAGTCTTCTTGCACGCCTCCATAGGCATGTCCAACGATACTGATATTACATAATGCACCAGTGTCAAATTTGATGGACATTGCAGTGAGAACGTCGACCTCAATATCTATGTTATCAATCATAGCAAAAACATTCTCAGGACTTGCTTCTAACACCCATAGAAGGATATCAATCAGATGACTACCAGAATCATTGAGTTGTCCACCACCGCCGAGGAATGGGTCTTGCCGCCATTTACCCTGTTGATTGCGATACCAATTTTGCGATTGATGTGCTGCGACAAAGTTAACTTTACCAAGCTCTCCACTCTGAACAACTTGTCGGCAGTATTGATATGTAGGACTCAAATGCCGTTGATAACCGATCATTAGATGTAAACCGGTTTCTTCTACTTTTGCCATCACCTGTTTTGCATGGTCAACGGTACATACCATTGGCTTTTCTGTATGCACATGGCAACCAACATCGAGCGCAGCCATGATATGTTCAAAATGTAACCCGTGCGGCGAACTGATGACGACTGCATCAGGTTTAACATCGGTCAACATCTCAACATGGTCAGAGTATGTCGGAACTGAATCGTCTAAACCGACGGTCTCTTTAAATGCTTTGAGTGCGTTTTCACTTGGGTCGGCAAGACCGACAATTTCAATATTCTCTACACCTGATACACTCCGCCCATGTCCGCGTGAGTTACCACCACACCCAATAAAACCAAATCTTAATTTCTGTTTTGCCATATATTTTCTTCACTCCCTTTTTGATATAAATTACCACGACTATATACAAAATGCAAGGAATTAATGAAATCTGAGACGATGTGACTATTTCTTAAAGTTGCCATTCTTTGTCTCATGTAGTAGAATAATAGTTGAGAAGAAACATTGTGGAAGTACTATAAGGGGAATTCAAGGAGAAGTATTTACGAATCTTGCAATTCTATTGTAAAATTGAATCTTGTGAAAACTAAAGGTTTATTCATAACTGGAACAGGAACAGAAATTGGGAAAACAGTGATAGCTGGATGCTTGGCAGCCACATTGAAACATGCTGGTATAAATGTCGGTGTGATGAAACCTATTTGCTCAGGTGGCAATTTAGATGCACAATATCTAAAACATGCAGCACAAGTAAATGACCCCCTTACACTGATTAATCCCATTTACCTAAAATATCCGTTAGCACCATCAGTTTCAGCAAGGATAGAAGGAAAAGAGATCGTCATCAACGATATTAATAAAGCACTCAACACACTATCTGAAAAATATGATTTCTTAATTGTAGAAGGTGTTGGTGGCATTGCTGTTCCCATAAAGGACAACTATCTTGTTGCACATCTCATACAACACTTACAATTACCTATATTGATCGTTGCCGATGTAGGTTTAGGAACGATAAATCATACCATGCTTACTGTTTCTTTTGCACAAGCATTCAACCTAAAGATAGTAGGAATTATACTGAATCAACTTCATCCCGATGAAACAGGACTTGCTGAACAAACTAATCCGCATGAAATTGAGAAATTAACACAAGTGCCTGTTATTGGTGTATTGCCATATCAAAAGCGATTAAACTCTCTAAAACCTGACAGAAAATTTATGGTAGACTTTTTTAGTCAGCATGTTGATAATAACAGAATTAGACAAATAACAGAAACGATATAAATAATTATGAACAATGCAATAGTATTAGCAGCAGGATTAGGTCGAAAAGTTTGGCCCTATGGTGAATTCAGGCAGAAATGCACTGTCCCTGTTGCAAATAAACCAATTATACGCCGAATCGTTGAAAACTTAAAGGAAGTTGGAATAGGTAACATCATCGTAGTAGTCGGACATTACGCTCAACAGGTACACGGTGCAATTGGTGATATTTCTAATGTTGAATTTGTTACACAAAATCCACTAAATGGCACAGCAGATGCGGTTTTGACTGCACTAAATAACCAAAATGATGAAGATTTTTTAGTAATTTACGGAGATATTGTAACCACTTCTGATAATATACGTAATATCATACAACAGTTTAATTGTCAGAATGCAGAAGCTGCTGCATTAATTCATCCGTTAAACGATGAGGACACAAGTAATTGGCTTTGTGCCAAGTTTTCCAATGGATGTTTAACTGGTATTGAGGGGCATCCACGCGGTGGTTCACATCGTCTATGTGGAATCTATGCATTTAAATCTACTGCAATATCATATTTGTTAAGAAATCCCGGTATCGTCACACAAGTTCCTGTCGGTGGCATGCCACCACCAGAGTCTGAAATCGCACAATCTGTCCAACTCATGATTGATGAAGGTATAGATGTATTAGCAGTTGAAACACCAGACTTTTTCGTTGACGTTGACAAACCTTGGCATGTGTTGGAAGCAAATCGTAGGTTAGTTGATTATCTTGCTAAACAAGTTGATACAGATCAAATTGCTGAAGGTGCAAGAATATCTGATGCAGCTGAAATAAACGGGAAAGTTGTTTTAGGAAAAAACTCAGTCATCGGTCCGCGAGTTGTCGTCAACGGAACTCTCATTGCAGGATCAAATAACAACATCACTAACGGGGCAATATTACACGGAAATTTACACATTGGTAATCATTGCCGTATCAGCGATTATTGTGATGTTGGTAGCAGCACTATCGGGAATCGGTGTATCGTTGGACACGGAGCAGAAATGTCCGGCGTGATGTTTGATAAAGTATACCTATATCACTATTGTGAGATGTCCGGTGTATTTGGAAATGCAACTGATATAGGTGCTGCGACAGTGTGTGGAACTCTCAGATTTGATGACCGTGACACTGCAATCCAGATTGAAGGACGGTATGAAGTGCCAACTTATGGTGCAAATGCTACTTACATCGGTGATTATTGCAGAACTGGCGTGAATGCAATGATTATGCCCGGGAGACGGATTGGTTCTTATAGTGTAGTAGGACCTGGCGTAATTTTATATGACGATGTCCCGAGTAAAACTATGGTGTTAGCAAAACAGGAACTGATTACAAAACCTTGGGGACCTGACATGTATGGGTGGTAAAAGAAAAAGGATCGACAAGCAATTTACTTGTTAATCTGCAAGTAGTTCCTTAAGTAGAGACAAGAGCTCTTCATTGTCAGCAGCCAATTCATAAGCACGTTTCTTTTTATTTTCCAAACCGTCGTCGGTATTCTCCAAGGTATTGCCCGGTTCCCATAGAATTTCAAGATCTTTTGGATTTAATCTATCATAGGTTATCTTCACAAGTGTATAGGGATAACTTTCAGGAATAAGCACAATCCAATCAATCGTTTCACCACGGTCTGAATACTGACGGTCAACAGTAAGTTTGTTATCTTGATACGGAACATTGTTCTTTATCCACTGTTTACGGCCGAGTGAGTCTATTTCGAATGAACCGACCTCTAACCAATTGCGACCTGCTCCATTTGGTTTTGTTGTAACTTCTATGCGATTCATATATTCATTCTCCGTACATTAGTTGTATATATTATTCTGAACTGTTTGGCGAATCCATTAAACAACAAGCAAATTTTAACATGTAGCGTAAGATTTATCAAGTCAAATTACGTTTATTTCTAACAAAATAATTAAACTTTGTATTGATATATTTGTCACAAGGATTAAATGAGATGCAAGTAGAGATGAGATATGGTCAAGGTACAGTATCGGTGGAGATTCCTGATAATAACTTAGCAGACGTTTTAGAAACTGCACCTTCCGTTCCTTTAAATGATCCTGATGGTGCTGTTCAAGAAGCCATCTCTGAACCTATATCTTCACCACCTTTAGTTAAACTTGCTGAAGGTCGAGATTCTGCATGCATTGTAATATCAGATATTACGCGTCCTGTTCCAAATAAAATTATATTGCCACCTATGCTTGAGACTCTTGAACAGGTTGGCATCCCTCGTGAAAAAATTACAATCCTTATAGCGACCGGTATTCATCGTCCCAATGAAGGCAAAGAACTTGAGGAAATGGTTGGTAGTTCAATAATGAACGCCTACCGTATCGTCAATCATTATTCACAAAAACTGGAAACACATACATTTCTTGGCAAAACAAACAATGAAACACCAGTCTATATTGACAATACTTATCTTGCAGCAGATTTAAAAATAGTTACAGGTTTAATTGAACCACACTTGATGGCAGGTTTTTCAGGTGGGAGAAAAGCAATCTGCCCTGGACTTGCATCAGTAGAGACAATGAAAATCATGCACGGGCCGGAATTGATGGAGCATCCAAAATCTGCAGTCGGTATCTTGGAAGGAAACCCATTTCACATGGAGGCGACTGAAATTGCATTGATGGCAGGTGTTGATTTTAGCTTAAATGTTGCAATTGATAAAGAACGACAGATAACAGGTGTTTTTGCAGGGGAGTTGGTTGAATCTCATCTAAAAGGAGCACAGTTCGTTGAAAGTCAGGCGAAAGTTACTATTCCCTCACCCGTAGATGCAGTTGTTGTTTCAAGTGCTGGATATCCTTTAGATACAACCTTCTATCAGGCAATAAAAGGATTGCTGACCGCAGTTGAAATTGTTAAACAGGGAGGAAGTATCCTACTTGTAGCTGAATGTAGTGAAGGTATCGGTAGCAAACCATTTACAGACCTACTCTTCAAAACTGACGATTTGACTGCATTTGTTGAAGGTTTATACAATCCAGCAAATTTCGTCATTGACCAGTGGCAGTTAGAAGAATTGGCTAAAGTTGCTCGTAAAGCAGACATCTATTTTTATACAGAAGGTATTCCGTATCAACAACGGTCAAAACTATTTGTTTACCCATTGAAAAATCCACAAGATGGAATTGAAGATATTTTAAAACGATACGGTAATGATGCTCAGATTGCTGCAATTCCTGAAGGACCGTATGTGTTAGCTAAAGTTGAGGATGAAACCGTATAATCAATTGAACCAATAAACAACATCACACTACAATATTGTTTCATGAGAGAGACAAATGGAAAATGCAATCGTAAAACTCAGGGGTTATAAAGATGGTTTGCATCTTATCATCAAACCGAAAGTCTCTCTTAAAGAGGTGGAGACTGCAATTCATGAATTAATCAATGGGATGAATCAACCCTTAGCAGGCACAGCTGTCCACATTGATATGTCAACATCACCCTTAACTTCTGAAGACCTAAAAGAATTAGAAACGTACCTAACAAAAAAATATGATCTTATAGTGAGTGGTGTTAATATATTTGATGATAATGAGGAATCTCCAATTATAGCCGCACCGGCAGTACATAGTATTCCACAGGGGTTACCTGCAGACAATCAACAAGATTTTGGACATGCAGAAATTGTCCGACAAACAATTCGTTCCGGTCAAACAGCATCTTGTTTAACCGGAAGTGTAATAGTATATGGAGATGTTAATGCAGGTGCGGAAGTCGTTGCATCTGGGGATATCATAGTCCTTGGGGCTTTGCGTGGCAATGCACATGCAGGGGCAAACGGAAGGTTATCATCTGTCATTATTGCTATGGAGTTGGTTCCATTACAACTACAAATTGGTTCGTATGTGAACCGACCACCATTAGTTCAAAAACCGAGAGGGTATCCAGAAATTGCACGCGTAGGTGCTGAAAATATTATCATCGTAGAAGAATTCATAAAATTCTAAATGAAGGAAGGTTGATTATGGGTAAGGTAATCGTGATTACTTCTGGAAAAGGGGGAGTCGGTAAAACGACATCAACAGCAAACCTTGGTACCGCATTAGCGATGATCGGCAAAACGGTGGTAATTATTGATGCTGATGTCGGGTTGCGGAACCTTGATGTAGTAATGGGGTTAGAAAGTCGCGTTGTCTTTACATCTATGGATGTTATAGAAAAAAGATGTGAACTGGGTAAAGCCCTTGTAAAAGACAGACGGGTTGAAGATTTAATGCTACTCGCAGCATCTCAGCGCAATCGAAAAGATGATATCAAACCTGAACAGATGTACGACATCTGTGAAAGACTAAAAGAGGAGTATGATTTTGTACTTGTGGATTCACCAGCAGGTATTGAACAAGGGTTTCACAATGCTGCTGCCGGGGCAGAGGAAGCAATCATAATCACTACGCCCGATGTATCCGCAATCCGTGATGCAGATCGTATCATCGGATTACTACAAAACCAAAATATAGATCCTATTAGTCTAATCCTAAATAGACTATCGCCAACACTTGTCAGAAAAGGTAATATGATTAGTAAGAATGATGTGTTAGACATTCTGAACATCGATCTTCTCGGAATTGTGCCTGAGGATGAAGGTGTAATTGCATCAACAAATCGTGGAGTCCCACTCGTACATAATGAAGGTTCTCCTGGTGCAGATGCCTACATGCGTATTGCACGGCGTATGACTGGACAACGCGTGCCAATTCCTGAAATGAGGGAAGATAACTTTTTTTCTAATATTCTGAACTGGTTCTCACGAAATTAAATAGAGGATAACATGGATTTCAAAAGTTTATTTGGTCGTAAATCTAAATCAAGCAATATTGCAACGCAGCGCCTCAAACTCATACTCACGCAGGATAGGTTTGATGTTACAGAGGATTCTATGAAAAAGTTACAGTTTGAATTAACTGAAGTGTTGGCGAAATACTTTGAATTTACAATGAATTCTGTCAGTATGTCTCTAAAACGTGAAGGCAATTCCTATGTGTTAGTGGCAGATTTTCCATACCAAGAATCTACCAAACTTCAATGAATATTCAGTTGTGACCTTGTGATACCAAACTAACGTAATTTGTAGCGCGAGGTCTCCGTGCCTCGCAATGCTAACTTTATCAGAAAGGACTTATCAAGTTAATTTGGTATGAATACTATTCTTTGTCACTACACTCAGTGTTAGAGTATTAATTCCCATATTGCTTTCGCTACACCGTTGGCATCATTTGTAGTAGTGATAAAGTCTGCACAAGCTTTAATAGGATCAACCGCGTTTTCCATCGCTATGCCGAATCCTGCTGTCTTAAGTAGACTCTCGTCGTTGTAACTATCACCGAAAGCAACAACAGTATCTATCGGTATATCACACTGCTTTGCCAATGCCGTAAGGGCTCTGCCTTTTGCAACATTTGGATTCATGAATTCTATGTATTCCGGTTGTGTTTGCGTAACATAGAGTTTATCTGCATATTCTGATTTGAAACTTTCAAGAAGTGGTAATAAGTGTTCTGCAGGATGAATAATTAGAAGTTTCGTTGGAGATTTGTCAGACATCAAATTCAGATCACCTATCGGAGAAGCAGGAACACCTGTCCGTAATTCATAGAGCTCACTCCATTCATTCTTTTCTGCGACAAAAAGTTCGTCATTCCAACAGAAATTCAGATGTAAATCCTGTTCTATACAGTCATTTACAATCTCATTTGCATTCTCTGCTGACATTGGTGTATGGTGATATATCTCGTTTGTCCTTGCATGTTTCACCATGCCACCGTTATATGAAATGATTGGATTTTCTAATCCAATCATTTCACTGATAGGCAAAATAGATCTATGCATTCTACCAGACACTAAAACAACAAGGATTTCATTATCAGATAATGCTTGTAATGCTTCACGATTCTCATCAGAGAGTGTGTGATGACTATTTAGCAGAGTACCATCTAAATCAAATGCTGCCAAACGGCACGGTATTTTCATATATTATATCTCATCGGTATCTTTACCAAATTGCTTGTTCTGTGTCCCGGTCAAATAGATGCATGTGTTCAGCATCAAAATCTAACCATATAGTATCTCCAACGGAAACTTGGAATGAGGGATGGGTTCTTACGCGGAGAAGGATAGGATCTTGCGTTTCCTGATTGGTGCCGAGAAGCATATCAAGGATATTTACTGAGCCGAGTGGTTCAATCAGATGGACATCTGCAGAAATACTTCCTTCAGACGATTCTCTGCTGGCACCTATATGTTCTGGGCGCACGCCAAATACAAATCGTCTATCCTCGGTAGACTTGTCTAATATTGACTGTTTTTCTGATGATAGTGCTATGTTTACCGTAGTATGACTCAATTGCAATGCAGTTGTTCCCTCGTGAGATGTCACCTCAGCATCAAGTAAGTTCATAGTCGGCATACCCATGAAGCCCGCAACGAATAGGCTTTTTGGTTCATTGTAGACTTCATAAGGTGTTCCGATTTGTTGAAGGACACCTTGATGTATTACTGCAATTCGATCAGCAAGAGACATAGCTTCAACTTGGTCATGAGTAACAAAAATCGTGGTTGCCCCAATTTCATGTTGCAGTCTTTTGATTTCTGCGCGAGTGTCTATTCGTAGTTTTGCATCTAAGTTCGCCATCGGTTCATCAAGAAGATAAACTTTAGGTTGACGCACCATTGCCCTTCCAAGTGCCACACGTTGCATCTCGCCGCCACTCAACACACTCGGTTTACGATTTAATATATCTGTAATCTGAAGAATTCCAGCGACCTTTTCCACCTGTTTATATATCTCAGATTTCGAAACCTTCACTGCTTTGAGTGGAAATGCTATGTTATCATATACACTCAAGTGTGGATAAAGGGCATAGAATTGAAAAACAAAAGCAATATCACGGTCAGCAGGTGAAAGATCGTTGACACGATTGCCGTCAATTAGAATATGACCTTTATTGGGATGTTCTAAGCCTGCAATCAATCGGAGCGTTGTTGTTTTTCCGCAACCTGAAGGACCTAAGAATACTACAAACTCCTTATCTTCAACCTGTAAGTTAAAGTCTTTCACCGCAACAACATCACCGAAGCGTTTTTCAATGTATTCTAATCTGATTTGTGCCATTAATTCTAAGACCAAAATGCATTAGTGCTTTGTCAAGTCCTATTTTGTAGGTCGCGATTCGGAGATCGCTCCTACAGAAAATGTTGTATTGTAGGAGGGAACTCCGATTCCCGACTATTACAATACCCATAATTTGAAACTGGATGGAACATTACGGACTGTGATCTGTGTTGATTGGTGGTTCATCTTTTTCAATAAACCTTTCAATTGAATTCCGTGTCGCAGGACTGGTGCGAAAATCCGCAATCCAAGGTTCACGGAAGTATGCCTGCTTCTCCTTTGGTAGTCCATGTAGCACCGCTGGAGGAATGCGCAGACGATGCCAATGTGTTGCAAGGTGTGCATAGGCATTTAAAATCGCTATACGAGGGGTTTCACGCTGCCAAACAGGCCCTGCATGGCATAGGTTTTCAGTAAAAAAGATAGCACTACCCGCAGGACACTCATACGTCATCAGATAGGGACTACGTTTATCATCTTCTAAGGACATGTGGTCCGGATGCATTGGAAAGTTTGACTTATGACTACCGACAATGAAATGTGTGGCACCGTCGTTTTTGGATATATCAGTCAGTTCAAAAACAACGCGCACCATACCCGCATGAATCCTACCATTATTCACACGATACCCAAAAATAGGATCACCTTGACGTGGACCACCACCGTGGAGACCACCATGTTCTTGTCCTTTATTACGTATCACAAAAAACGTACTTTCCATACGTATATCCGGTCCGATGATTTCGTGTAAAACATCAACTACTTTAGGGTGATCAATGAGAACACTTGAAGCACCACCAGGCACTGCACGGTGTTCAGGAGGAAGGGATTCTGGATTGTTACGTATTCGTTTTAGTTGGTCAACAATATCGTTCACTTCATCCTTGCTTATAATCGCAGGACGCACAAGAAAACCAGTTAGGTCAAACCTAAATTTTTCTTCATCAGTCATAGTTAAACTCCAGTTCAGAGAAAAATTGAATAATCTATAGACGTATCTTTTTGAATGCTTCAATCTGTGCTGTAATTGCACGCTCCGTTGGCAGCCGTTCCGCACTTGATGCACCATAGAAACCAACTACACCCTTAGTGTTTTCCAAGATATAAGTAGCGTCTTCAGGCTCAGCAATCGGTCCACCATGACATATCACCAAAATATCAGGATTCACTCCTTTTGCGGCATCATGGATTGCTTGAACCCGTTTTGCAGCATCCTCAAGTGTAAATGCAGTTTTTGCACCGATTGAACCTTTCGTCGTGAGCCCCATGTGTGCAACAAGTATATCGGCACCCGCATCAGCCATCTGTTCTGCCTCAGATTCGTTAAATGCATAAGGTGTAGTCAATAGATTCATCTGGTGTGCAGTGCGAATCATCTCTACTTCTGGACCGTAACCCATATCTGTTTCTTCAAGAAGTTGACGGAACGTTCCATCAATTAGTCCGACCGTTGGGAAGTTCTGCACGCCACTAAATCCAACCGCATCAACTTGAGTTAAGAATATGTCCATCAATCGAAATGGATCAGTGCCACAGACTCCAGCAAGAACGGGTGTATTTTTGACAACAGGGAGTACTTCACTTGCCATCTCAATGACAATCTGGTTGGCATCTCCATAAGGCATCATCCCGGCAAGTGATCCTCTTCCTGCCATTCGGAACCTGCCTGAGTTGTAGATGATAATTAGGTCAATACCCCCTGCTTCTTCACATTTTGCTGAGATTCCTGTTCCCGCACCAGCTCCGATGATTGGTTTTCCTGCATCAATATTCGTGCGTAGTCGTTCCAATATATCTTCACGTTTGAATTTCATGCATTGAATCCTTTATTTTGCAGAACTTAATTTTGACGAAATATGGTTATAACTTAAGATTAGCCCATGTTGTTGCTAACTTATCACGAGCAGAAACATCAAGCGTTTCTTTGATGATTCTCTGCAATTCAGCTTCAGAAAGGGCGTAGTTCGCTAACATCAACTCGTCCATTATTCCAACAAAGAACCGTGGACAACATGCATTATTTTCTCCCCCAAAACGCAATGCCCTATCAGGTGAACTTCTACCAGGTCCTTTCTGAGGGATAACCTTACCATCGTGTTCTCCGTTTATGTAGAATCGTGCTTCATTCCCATCCCATGCAACTGCAACATGTGTCCAATCTTTTACCTTCAGTTTTCCATTAGAAATATGATATCCTTCATTGTTTGTATCATAGAAATAATATGCAAGTTGACCTGCTCCAGGTTCAATCTGCAGGTAATAAGTATTTTTGTAAAAGATGGTATTCTTGTTCTCTTGACCTCCAACAGGCAGTTCATCAAGATAAATCCATGCCATCATTGTAATAGACTCATCAATATCAATTTCATTGGCCTGTGCTACCTCAATAAATTCGGCATCCCCAGCTGTACCATCCATTTTCACAGCTTTACCAAGAATGCCATCTGTCCAATCAATATCACCATTTAATTTTCCTACTAAACCGGCAGTTGCATCCTTCGTCTCTTTTCCACCACCTTCGTCAAAATGCCAAACATATATCTTTTTACCAAGCTGGTCAACGTTCCCCTTTCCTCCAGCTGCATACACAATCTGACACCAAAACAGGACGATAATGGTGCTGAAGGCTAATATACTTTGAAATCTCATTGCAATTCCTCCTGCAAATAATTGATGATTCGTTCAAACCATTTCGGAACGATTGTAAACACATTATCTGTAAAGTTAAACTATCTCTTCAAATTTGCCCATGTTGTCGCTAATTTTCCTTTTGGTGATACATCAAAGGAGACACCGTTGTTCATATCACTTTTTATTTCATCTTCAGTAAGTGCGCGTTTGTAAATTGCCACTTCATCAACAGAACAGACAGTACCAGCGAGACCTGTTTGAGATTTTCCTATTCGGAAGACAATATCAACACTGAATATCTCATTTCCAGGCGGTTTCCATTCAACATCTAATTCACCATCAATATACTGTCGGATCATGTCCCCATCAAAAGTAGATGAGACATGATGCCATTCATTTAAGACAGGTTTAATTGTCTGTTTATTGCGAGATCCTTGCCAACCACCACCAACATTCATCCACGTTTCAATTTGTGGTGAACCTGTGGGATTCGAACTCCATTGAAGACAATAACCCCCTGTATTGCCCGGTGTTCTGCGTCCCATTAGGTTAGAATCTCCTTGATCTTGTTTAGGGAAAAACCATGCTTGAATTGTGAGTTCTTCTGTAATATCAAGCTCAGGGACTGATTCAATTTCTAAATACTTCTCAGTATCTGGAAGTTGCACGCACCCTCCAATTTTTCCATCTTCAGACCAAGTTGCTCCATGTAAAACTGCTTCAAGGTCATTTCCACTTGCGTCCATTGCCGTATCACCTTTGCCTTCATCAAATGGTAGATACAGCATCAGGTCTTTATCATCTTTTATTGCCCAAACATAAGGACTCATACATAATCCGATGAGTAGTAATACAATAGTATACTTCATTTCTAACTCCTTGATGATACATTAAAGTTGTTTTAATACTTTGAAATCTCTAACTCTTTTGCTGTAATGAATTCAAGTAATGCAGGAATACCTTCCTGCGTTTTTTGTATTCCCCTTTGAATTGCAGGAATTATTTGGTCAGGTGTTTCAACGCGTTCACCGTATCCACCGAATGCTTTTGCCATATCTGCATAATGTCCAGATATATCAGTACTACGGTATTTCTCTGTTGACACCTGCATAATTGGTATCTCAATTGCCATAGAAAAATTGTTGAAAAGGACTGAGAGAATAGGTATTCTTTCACGAACAGCAGTCTCAAAGTCCATTCCTGTGAATCCTATTGCTGCATCTCCCCATACATTCACACAGAGTGCATCCGGTTTTGCAAGTTTAGCACCCATCGCCAATCCGAGTCCATATCCGAGCTGGGTAGTCTTTCCCCAACCGATGTATGAAAGTGGTGATTCACATTGCCAGAATGGCGACAGTTGATCACGGGGACTCCCGGCATCATGTGTAATTATCGTGTTTTTCACGTCCACTGTCCGCATCAAATCCCATATCACACGATAGGGGGTCATTGGTACTTCATCTGATGTGAGCTTTGGCATCCATTCTTCAAGCCATTCTGATTTCACAGTGCTAATTTCATCTGTAACTTCTGCTGTTTTGCTCTCGGATGCACCATTGGAACCGTCCTTAACAGCCTCAACCAACCCATCTAAAATCAATCCTGCATCGCCGACAAGGGCAGATTCTACGGGAACGTCTTTGTTGATGTCAGCAGGATCTAATGTTGCATGGATTACCCGTTTTCCTTCAGGGATTGTAACAGCGAAATGTGTTCTACTGAAACTACACCCAATTCCAAATAATAGATCCGTCTTTTGTAAAAAATGGTGAACAGGTTTGGGAATGGAACGTCCACCTGATCCGAGTGACAACGGATGACTTTCTGGGAATGCACTTTTTCCTCCCAAACTGGTTGTAACTGGTGCAGCAAGAAGTTCAGCAAGTTCTTTCAGTTTGTCCCATGCTTGTGCATAATGTACTCCCTGTCCCGCATAGATTACTGGACACTCTGCATTCAACAACGCTTCAGCGACAGATTCTATTTCTGCACTGCTTGGACCGTATCGTACTATTGGAACAGGTTTCGGTTCAAAAGGTTCGGGAACATCCTCCCTCATGAGATCTGTCGGAATTTCAACAAGTGCTGGTCTCGGTCTACCGTTTCGCACTTGCGTAAATGCACGCCGCATCACTTCTGGAAGTGCCTCCGGTACAGTGAGTTGTTCACAAGACTTAGTCACATGTTTATAGTTCAAAGCAGAACTGAAGTTGGGTTGAATTTGCGACAGTGTTCTTGAATATCCCATCGGTAGGACAACAATTGGTGCGGAATCTCCATAAGCTTGTGCTACGCCACCAAATGCATTTTCTGAACCAGGACCGCTCTGCATACAGAATACACCTATCTTTTCCCCTGATGTCATTCGACTCAAAGCATCCGCCATGTGTAATCCGATCCGTTCCTGGCGAACAATTATTGGACGGATATCAACTTTTGCTGCGGCTTCAATAATATGGTTAACTGGATATGCGAATAGGTATTCTACTCCCTCAGTCTTTAGGACTTTGGCTATCGCATCAATAACTTGCATATATTTCTCCTAATTTGGATTTACCTTAAATATTAATCGGATTTCCTGCATCCATGACAAGCGGAAAATGGTCACCTGATAACTTTTCTCCATCCTTGATAGTTACAAACCGTTTCATAACATGATTTCCGCTTTCGTCGTATAACGTTTCGCCTGTCATATAGTGAACTGCGATAGCACGTCTCGGTTGACCACTGCTGTTGTCATGCGAACCGTGCCATGTCAACGAATGATGATAATGCACATAACCTTTTGGTACCGGGCAAAGTTCAACTTCCAATTCGTGTTCTTCAAACTTGTTAGGCATAGAATGGATATCCTTGACAGCATGTAAAAACGGAATCTGGTTGCCCCAATGACATGACCTCGGAACCATTCGCATACACCCATTGCCTTCATCAACATCGTCCAATGCAACCCATGCAGTTACTTGACTGGTCTTCGGCGTAAGAATAGGCCAATATGGGGAATCTTGATGCCACATATTCACACCACCTATCTCTGGTGGTTTATATTGAATCTGATCGTGCCATACACGCACTTCTGTAGCATCTGTGAGTTGTCCAATTTCCTCTACGATAATTGGATTATGTATAAGTTCTCGGTATGCAGGACTTGCTTCCCAAATATTTACAATTTGCCAGACAGGTGTCTCTTGTCTACCACCAAGGTTAGCAATATGAACGGGTTGCGGTATATCTTCTTTTTCGTAGTCATCAATAACACGCGCCAATTCAGAACGTAATTCCTCAACCTGATCATCATTAACGACATGACTACCCAGCAGAAAACCCTTCTCACGAAAACTATCAATTTGGGCTTGGTTAAGCATTTTTATCTCCAATACAAAATTGCATAATAGGACTCTATAGTTCTGGATGAGTCGGCACACCAGATTCCATAACAAGCGGGAAATGATCTCCTGACAGAACATCTCCATCATTGACCGTAACAAAAGGTTTCATGAGATGATTTCCTTCCTCATGATATATGGTTTCGTTTGTCATATAATGGACTGCTATAGCGCGTCTCGGACCACCACTCGTGTTGTCATGTGAACCGTGCCATGTCAGTGAATGGTGGAAATGCACATGTCCTTTTGGGACGGGGCACAGTTCAACCGACAAATCGTTATCTTCAAACTTGTCGTGCATTTTGTGGATGTCACCGACAGAACCCAAAAATTTCATCTGCGGTCCCCATCTATAGGAACCGGGAACCATCCGCATACATCCATTGCTTTCATCAATATCGTCTAATGCGACCCAAGCTGTCACCTGGCTTGTTTTCGGCATAAGTATTCCCCACAGTGGTGAATCCTGATGCCACCCATTTTTACCGCCGATCTCGGGCGGCTTGTATTGAATCTGGTCGTGCCATACACGTAGTTCTGTTGCAGAAGTCAGCTGCCCGATTTCCTCAACTATGGTGGGATTAAATATCAGTTTGTGGTAGGCATCACTCGCCTCCCATATATTAACAATTTGCATGACAGGATTTTTTACCTGTCTACCAAGGTTCGTAATACGCACGGGTTGTTTGACATTATCCTTCTCATAATCATCAATAACGCGCGCTAACTCGTCACGCAATTCTTCAACTTGTTCGTCAGTGAGGACACGGTTCCCGAGCAAAAAGCCTTTTTCAAGAAAAGTATCCACCTGTGTTTGGGTAAGCATATATTTCTCCTAAAGGTATTTATCTATCCGCATTATAGCAATTAATATTTTTTCTGTCAAATTGGTGTGTAAGGTTTTTGGCACTGAGGAACAAACTTCTGTCTTCTTTAGTCCCGCTAAATGCCATACGCGCATTTGGCGGGACTGAAGAGTGTTACACACAACATGCCATTATCAAGAATGTCAAAACCTGATATACAATAGAATGAAGATTTAATTTTTCGGAATTAGTCGTTTGGACATTGAAAATTTGACATTTTCTGTCAAAAGACATCGTTTCTTTATTTAGTAAGCATTTAGAACAACGAACCAAGCGTCCTCAAAAGAAAAAAGAATATCCTTGCTAAGAGAATTAAATTAGGCAGTACCCTTATGTTTACTGGGTTTATACCGGTTTTTAGATGTTTTCTTAAGTCCAAAACGACTAATTCCGATAACTTTTATTTTGTTATTTTGTCAAATTATGTTGACAAAAAATTATAAAGGTGTATAATAACAGTATCGTCTACATGTTACTACGGATGGGTACCCGTTTACTAAAATAACCTAAGTTGCCACCTTGTAGCACAATCTGCCAGATTGTGTCATAAGGACGCAAACTGGCAGTTTACGCTACAAAATATAGGCTAATTATTAGCATTTTTCATTAAAGACGTGATTCAAGGTTTAAAAACTTATAGGTAGCAACTTGAGTTAAAATATAACTTTAGTAACATGCTTTAGACGGCAAAATACCCGAACCTTTTTTAAGGGTAAGGATACCCAAAATGAATGATAACGCTTTACCCTGATCACGTAAAGCAAACAATAAGGAGGTTTAAGATGATTCGCGATATTTTTACCAACAAATGGATTATCGGCGCGGCGTTCGGACTGCTTATCGTTGCTGCGGGGTGTTATTGGTATTACCAACACACCACAGCACCCTATAAAGCAGAAGCTGAACAAACCGAGGAAGTGCTGCAGGAATGGAAAGCTAACAAAGCAAAAACACCAGCAGCCAAAGAAGATACCGAAACACTTTCTCCTGGTGAAATAGGGGAAAGATTGGCAGAAGGGAAGAATAGAGTCGTATTCCATCTGGACGAGTTGCCAAAGCGGAAGAATGAAATTGTACAAACACGGCCAGTTGAAACCATAGAGCAAGAAGAAACTACGCAATTAGATACAGGGGTTTCACCTTATGGGTTCGGCCCCTACCCGGAAATACCAGCAGACTTTCCTTTTCCTGTTGAATGGGAATTTCCCGGTAGTGACGCGGGGCATGAACTCATGGCACGCGTTGTCATCAAACTTTGGACCCAAGGTATAAAAACCATGGGAGTTACGATGGGAGACGGCCTGGTATATCCCAATTACATAGACACTGTCTATATCCGTTGGGATGAAACAATCGATGACGATGGCAATCCCATTCAGTATATAACTGATCTTGGCGGTTATCCACCGGCATGTCTACGTATCGTAGAAAACAACATTGCGAGACTCGGTGAAAGAGGTGCAATGACCGATGTAGATATTCCATCTGATGTCACAGTGAAACTTTATGACGAAGCTGGGATTAATCCGTACACTTTTCTGAATTTGTCAAATAAGGAGGATTAAATAATGACTCATTTATCCTTCTGATTCTAACCCCGGTCATCTGTCAATCCTGTCCATCCTGGTTCAGACAATTACATTATCTTGCTAATAGACGATTCTTTAGTTCAACCCATTCATCATCCGACAGCTTCGGAGGATAAGCAGTCCGTTCACCGATCAATGCTGAACGATAAGCTGCCATAATCAAATCAAATCCCAATAATGCGTATTCCACTCGATTCCGATGCGGTTGGTTCTCATCATCAAGCCATGTAGCTATCGCTTTTGTGAAAGCAACTTGCCCATATCGATCATCTATACCAAAATTGGTTTCCTCTACAAACGGTTCCGACATACCATCAAGATGATATCCCCAGGACCCATTTTCACGCCACCACATACGACCTTTCGTTCCCCAAAAATCAAGGTTACAACGCGGATTACTACCGGGAAAGTCAATAGTACCAAACGCATTTCTCGCTGATTCAAAAAATACACGCGCACCATTTTCAAAAGTATATTGAGCAATCAGATCATCTGGACAATCCAAATTCGGTTTTTGATAGGTTTCACTGCCCTGAACTGCACCCCATACATGCGTAATCGAAATATCTCTCAGAGCAAACAACACAACATCCATCAAATGTGTCACCATATCCGTTAATTCACATTCAGTGCAAGCTCGAATAAAGTGTATATCACCGAGACTGTCATCGTCAAAAAATTCCAACATTTTTTCTGCAAATGGCAGATACCTACGTTGGTGATTAACTACGATTTTCAATCCTGTTTTTTCATGGGCAGCAGCAAGTAATTCAGAATCTCGTGGTCTTAATGCAATCGGTTTCTCAATGACTAAGGCTTTAACACCAGCATCTGCAGCAGGTTCAACCCATATATGACGTGATACTGTCGGATCCGTAACTGCATGAACAATATCTGGTTTTTCAATCTTTAGCATCTCCTCATAATCAGAATATCCAGTTACATTCAACTCATTTACAGCATTTTTGAGTCGCTCCGCATCAATCTCACAGATTGCAATGACCTCCATGTTTTCAATACCTTCATACATCCGTGCGTGATGTACACCCCGTCTGCCTCCAACAATAACAGTTCTATAGTTGTTCATCATCTCCTCCTTTCAATATTCAATAAATTCATAAATATGTGAACAATTATATTATATTATATCAAAATATAACATTGCAGGTTATTGAAATTGCTACACAGACAGGGTAATTTAGTTTTAAGGCTTCGAAATCGTTAAGGTTAACTTAATGTTAAGTCACTGAATCGGACAAATCACTGGATTTAGTGGATTTATTGATTATTGTCTGAACCAGGATTTGCAGGATTAGTAGATTTCCAGGATAGGTGTGTGGTGCTTCTAAAGGTCCACAGGACTTACGCAGTTTTTCTTAAAGTCCCACTGATAAGGGGGATTTAGGGGGTTAAATCACTGAAATATCGTTGAAATAACGACTTTTTAACCCCCCTAACCCCCCTTATCAAGGGGGGAATGCGTAAGTCCTGAGGTCCATTCAAAAGATAATTGTCATATTTTAGATAGGAACTTCGGAGGGACAGAACTATAATCCTGGAAATCTGCTAATCCTGCAAATCCTGGTTCAGACAAATAGGAACACAAACAAATAGGAATACAACCCTATAACAAAATAAACGTTTGTGAATAATATTGAACAAAAATCCTAAAACTAAATAACCCTGCTACACAGACACAAAATTTGACATGTTGAAATGTCTATGATATGATATAAAGACAATTAATTTGATAGAAACTAATCTCAGAAAATTAGCAAGGACATCTATATGCCAAGGTTAAAACAGTCAGAACCCTCTATGATGGAACTTTACAGACAGGTGAAAAAACAGCATGAAGATGCTATCCTCCTTTGTCGTGTCGGTGATTTCTACGAAGCATTTTATGAAGATGCAGAATTAATTTCAAAACTCCTTGAGATAGCACTCACCAAAAGAAGTCATAAAAATCAAAAGACTCCCCCTCCTCCAATGGCAGGAATTCCACATCACGCCCTTGACTCCTACCTTTACAAATTAGTTTCTGCTGGACACAAAGTCGCTATATTAGACCAAACGGAGGACGCGAAAGTTGCACGCGACGAAAATCGGCTCGTAAAGCGAGATGTCGTCCGTATTGTAACCCCCGGCACTGTCACTGATCCTAAAGTGCTTGAACACAAAACTAACAACTTTCTTGTCTCTATTTATCAGCAAAAAGAGACTTACGGAATAGCAGTTGCTGATCTCTCCACAGGTGAATTCAAAGTAACGGAACTAATAGATCGTTCGCGGTTATTGGCAGAGATACATCGATTCTCACCGAAAGAATTCCTTTTTTCAGAGACTTTTGAAGATGAAGAACTGATAGAACAACTCAAGATTGAACTCAAGGCTGTTATAAATTATCTTCCAGATTGGCGTTTTGATCACGATTCTGCCAGAACGGAACTTCTTGAACATTTCCAAACTGTTTCTCTGGATGGATTCGGTTGTGAGCAGCTTCCTACTGCAATCAGTGCTGCGGGGGCTCTCATCTATTACCTCCATGATACACAGAAACAGGAAGTCCAACATATTATTTCTCTACATACATACACGCTCTCAGATTATATGGTGTTGGATGCAGATACACAACGCAATCTCGAATTAACAGCATCAATCCGAGATGGTTCAACGAAAGGCACTTTGCTTGAAGTGTTGGATCAAACAGTTACATCCATGGGGGGCAGAAAGTTACGGCAGTGTCTGTTACAACCTTTGCTAAATGAAAATGAAATACAAGAACGTTTAGATGCAGTCGAAGAACTCAAAACAGAGATAAACAGACAGGAAGAACTACGAGAAGCACTGGGTAATATGTCTGACATTGAACGTCTCATTACACGAATCAGTCTGGGATCGGTCAATGGTCGGGATTTACATTCTCTCAAAGATTCACTGACACTTCTACCTGATGTAAAAGTCCAACTTGACAGTTGTAGTTCGCAACTACTATCAGAACTCAATACAGAATTAAATCCGATGACCCCTTTAGTAGAATTGATTGAAAACGGGATACATCCTGATCCACCTGCAACTATTCGTGAGGGAGGCGTGATAAATGACGGTTATAATGCTGAACTTGACGAATTACGACAGATTGTTGGACAAGGTAGGGATTGGATGGCTGCCCTTCAAGAAGAGGAAAGAAAACGAAGCGGTATTGCATCGTTGAAAATCGGATTCAATCAAGTATTTGGCTACTATATTGAGGTTACCAAACCAAATCTTAACTTAGTGCCTGAACACTATATCCGCAAACAGACTCTACGAAACGCTGAACGTTTCATCACACCTGAACTCAAAGAACAGGAAGCAAAAGTCCTAAACGCTGAAGATCGCATACAGACGCTGGAATATGATCTATTTTGTGAGATGAGAGACCAAGTAGCAGAACATACTGAGGAGATACAAAAAATCGCTTCGGTCATCGCTATGATTGATGTTATTGCAAGTTTCGCATTTTGTGCCTCAAAATACAACTATATAAAACCGACTGTAGTAGACAGCGAGGAGATAATTATTCGTGATGGACGACATCCCGTAGTAGAGCAGCTAAACATCCAAGAAGGTTTTGTCCCTAACGATACGAATTTGAACTGTGATGATGAGCAACTCCATATCATCACTGGACCGAATATGAGTGGAAAAAGTACTTATTTGCGTCAGACTGCACTGATTGTCTTGATGTCCCAAATCGGGAGTTTTGTACCTGCATCTGCTGCGAAAATCGGATTGGTAGATAGGATTTTCACACGTGTGGGGGCTACAGACAATCTTGTAATGGGGCAAAGCACATTTCTTGTGGAGATGAACGAAACAGCCAATATCCTCAACAATGCAACCCGAAAAAGCCTTATTATACTGGATGAAGTGGGACGGGGGACGAGTACATTTGATGGACTCAGCATTGCATGGGCAGTATCGGAATATCTATTAGATGAAAAGAAAATCGGTGCAAAAACACTATTTGCAACTCACTATCATGAACTTGTAGAAATGGCAAGTAAATACAAACGTGCAAAGAACTATAATGTAGCAGTGCATGAAGATGGACAGAAAGTAACCTTTCTACGCAAAGTTGTTCAAGGTGGTGCGGATCAAAGCTACGGAATTCACGTAGCAAGACTCGCAGGTCTACCAAATGCTGTTATTTCACGGGCACAACAGATTCTTGAAGTGCTTGAGCAGCACAATCTCAGCGTTGAAGCAGGTAACGAAACTGAGAAACCACAGAAAACTACACAGAAAATGCCACGACCAAAACGTCAGATTACACGAAAAACCTTACAAAGCGATTCATTGCAGATGGCACTATTCACACCAAAAACACATCCCCTTGTGGAAGAGTTACGACAGTTGGAACTCTCTCAAATTACACCTCTGGATGCTGTGAATTTATTATATGACTTGAAGTCAAAGGCAGAAGAATCATGATTCTTTATTGTAAGGAATATACAATGCGGAAATACTTCTTTATTTGCATACTCTTTCTTCTTTTCACATCAATTGCAAGTGCAAAAATCCTCTTTGTTGCTGTAAGAAATGGAGAAGGAGGAATTTACGTAATGGACGACGATGGTAGCAATAAGATGCTGCTGACTGATGAACATTTACCTGCTCATCCACGTTGGTCACCTAACGGTAAGAAAATTGTTTTTATAAGAGGTGCAATCCCTGATGACTTACAACGTAGGTACCTCTTCTTAATGAATTCAGACGGCACAAACATCACACAACTTACTGGTCCACATAACGCCATTGATGAATTCCCAACATTTTCACCAGATGGCAGGTCAATCCTATTTTTAAGATATGAGAGATTGGAAAACGGAAACAACAAGTTTAGTATAAACGTGTTGAATCTTGTGAACCACGAGATTCATGAGATTAGTAAGCATCCTGCACATGATCTCGCATGGTCTCCTAACGGTAAGCGGATTATTTTTTCAGATTACATTATGGTAGATGGACATGATTCAAATATCTTTATAATGGATGCTGATGGTAATAATCTACAAGAGTTTTTACTACCGCCACCTGCAGATGATTTTATTATTACACGACGATATCCACGTTGGTCGCGTGATGGTCAACAGATATTGTATGTACAACGAGAGAAAGGTCTGGCAGACAATCAATTCAAAGGACACCGTATCTGGAAGGCAAACCGATTTATGATTAGCGATAGCAATGGTAATTTCATACGACAGTTGGATATACCGATAAACAGATTTTGCGTTAGTATAGATTGGATGAATAATGACCAATCAATTGTTTTCAGTGGATGTGAGATAGAAATAAACAAACCAAATTTTGTGATACCTCCAAAGAACATTTATAAATACCATATTGAAAGTGGAGAAATAATACGTTTAACTGACCAAAATGATGGGGATGATCAATCAGTAGACTGGATAAGTGACGATCTTTACATAGTTTCACCGAAAGGCAAACAAACGGTTCGGTGGGGTGCACTCAAATCGTCATTGTCAGTGAAACGAGGAAAGAATTATAGAATAGGACAATGAAATGAAACTTTTATTTGATCTCAATGCCAATCAATGAACGGTAGAATGGTTAACAGACCAATCCTACCGTTCAAATCTCTCAAAATATCTATGTCGTTTATAGCATTACAGATTTACCACTACGCGCACATTCATAGATAGCCATGTTGAGTTCAACAGAACGTCTACCTTCATAACCATCTACGGCAGGAGTAGCATCCTCGTTAATGACACGTATAGCATCCTCGATAACACTGCCGGGATAAGGTGGAAGTTCTATCTCAGGTTCTTCACCTTCAGGGAACTGCCAGACATCCGGACCAACACCGACAATACCTGTTTGACCGTGAATATGAATCATGGTAATACTACCACCGGGGTAGGTTGTAGTCGTTAGGACATGCCCCAAAGCACCGTTCTCAAACTCTAAAATAGCCGAGGTCATATCTTCAGTTTCACAATTTTCATGATCATAGACATCATAATGAGCACCGATGACGCGTTTTACAGGACCCATCAACCACAGCATCAGATCAATGGAATGGACACCCTGGTTCATAATAGAACCACCACCATCTAATTCCCATGTGCCGTGCCAACCGACATAATAACTATCGGGGCGTTTCCATTTCATTCGAAGTTCACACAAGAGCGGTCTACCAATTGCACCTTGTTCTAACGCAGCCTTGATTTTTCTGTTGAACGTACCGTATCTTTCACTGAAGTCTACCATGAGTTTTACATCGTTGTCCTCACATGTCTTGATGAGGGAATCACAATTCTCAAGACTGACATCCATAGGTTTAGTCGTAATCACATGTTTACCACGACGGGCAGCTTCCTCGCCGAAATGTCCATGTAATCCACTGGGAGTCATAATCATTGCAACATCAATATCGTCACGGTCAAACATCTCAAGAGCGTCTTCGTGACTTTCACAACCGAACTTTTCTTCTGCGGATTTACGCCTATCTGCTTTCAAGTCTGCTACTGCGACAAGTTCAGCTCCATCTGTGCTATGAATAACACCTGAACGATTCATACCCATACCTAAACCGACAACACCAAAACGTAGATTATTAGCCATAAAATTCACTCCTAATATCGAATCTAAACAGAATTCAGTCCAAAACATAACACCAGACAGATAAAGTCTAAGTCTGGTTGTTAGAATAAATTTCAACTTGATGGTATTATATCACAAATGTGTTTCTGTGCAATATTAAAAATGTGGATGTATAAAAAAGGAGGAATTAACCAGAATTATCCTGAAAGAAATCACATTGACTTTGAAGACAACATATTTCACAGTCAGGTGTTTTCTGACACACTCTCGCACCATGCCGAACTATTAACGCGTGATATTCGTTGAACAGATTGACATCATGAGGGAGATTATCCATAAAAAGAGCGCGCAGTCTTTCATAATGGAAGTTACCTTCAACCCAACCCAACCGATTGAATAGACGGTAGGTATAGGTATCAACAACAAAACTCGGTTTTTCTGCAGCATAGAGAATGATTGAATCTGCAGTTTCTGGACCAACACCGTAAATTGAAAGCAATTCCTTTCGTAATTCAGGAACATCTTGCTGGAACATAACCGACATTGGACGTTCTATGATATGGTCAACGAAAGCACGCACTTTCTTGGCTTTCATACGAAAATAACCGGAGGGGTGTAGTAGTTTCTCCAACGCATCTTGACTGATTGCATGAATCTGCTCTGGTGTGAATGCATTTGCAGCTTTGAGATTATCAATCGCTTTCTCAACGTTCCGCCAAGCAGTTGCTTGTGTTAAGATCGCACCTAATGCAACTTCAAACGGTGTATCTGCAGGCCACCATCTAAGGTTACCGTGCTCAAACTGTAGTTGCCGATATAACTCAAGTAGTCTTTTGTCAAGATTCTGTTCACAAACAATTCGCATATCTGTATAATTGGTAATACCATTTCTAATTTATAATATCTCTTTTTTGTAGCACCAACTTTCCAGTTTGGGTTTCCGTATTAAATTACGCTTCACAAAAACCTATAAGGCAACATCATTTTTTAGAAATGGTATAATATTCCTGAATTTGTAGTGAGGTAATAATGAAGATCAGTTTTAGCACAACTGTTGGTGGTGGTGCATGGAGTCTTGAAGAATGCACCAATTGGGCAAAATCAAATGATTTTGACGCAATCCGACCCAACGCAAGCGGACTCTTTGAACCGAACCAGATTATACAAACAAACGGGGAAGAAGTCAAGAAGGAATTATCTCGGACAGACATCTTTCTCGCAGCATTAACAGCACATTCAAACTTGTTAGATGATGATTTAGAAAAACGTGAAAATGCACGGAATTCTTTACTTAATGCCATTAAAGCTGCACATATACTAAACATACCTGTGATTGTCACTTATGCTGGTAGTCCGGTGAGTTGGCATTTTTATGGGCAATTTTCTTCTGAACCGGGTAATCCAGGGGATCGCTCTTTACAACTCGTAGACAGATTCAAAGAGATGTGGACTCCTGTGATCAAATTCGCTGAGGAAAAGGGAGTGAAACTCGCTTTAGATTGTGCTGTGCGGATGGGTAACATCGCATGTAATCCGGAGATGTGGGAACGTATCCTTGATGCAATTCCATCCGATTATCTCGGTCTATCCTGCGATCCATCACACTGGCTATGGATGGGTATTATGCCTGCAGAAGATGCAATCCGTATGTTCAATGGAAAGTGGTATTATGCAGATGTAAAGGATTGTGAAATAAGTCCACGGATGTTGTTCAGACAAGGGATAATAGGTAATTGGTGGTGGCAATATAGAGTGCCAGGTAGAGGACAGTTAAATTGGGGAACTATCATCGGAGCACTGATAGAATCTGAATATGATTATGTCTTATGTGTAGAAAATGAGGACAGGGGTGCACCGGGTTTAGAGGGGTTTGCTATAGGATGTAGACACCTTCGTCAATTCCTACCAAATCCTTGAAAAACAAGATGATATGTGGTAATCTAAACAATAATGATGAAACAATTAAATCCAAAATCACATAGAATAGTAATACTTGCAGAAGGTTCATTTGGTGTGCTTGAATCTAAGACTGCAACCGTGTTGGTGCGTTACCTTCCAGAGAACGTTGTCGCTGTAATTGACAGCACTAAAGCAGGAAAGGATGTCAGCGAAGTCATTGAAATTGGCAAAGGAATACCGGTTGTCAAGAATCTGTCAGATGCTATGCAGTTCAAACCAACAATGTTAGCAATCGGAATTGCACCGCCCGGTGGTGAATTACCAACTGAATGGGATGGGATTATTCGTGATGCTATCAGTCATGGATTGCACATTATGAGTGGTCTCCACCATTTTTTGAGTGATAACGACGAACTAGCTGCATTAGCAGCGAAGAACAACGTGTTTCTGTGGGATGCAAGAAAACCACCCGAAAACCTACCCGTTGCAACCTGTAAAGCAGACAATGTGGATGCAACCGTGGTCCTCACAGTCGGTTCGGATTGTAGGGTTGGGAAAATGCTATCTGGTATAGAGATAACAAAAACTGCAAGAACACGCGGACTCAACGCTGAATTTTGTCCCACTGGACAAAATGGGATTATGGTATGGGGTTGGGGAATTGCAATTGATGCAGTAGTGTCAGATTTCACAGCAGGTGCAGCTGAACAGATTGTTCTTGAAGGTGCTAAGAATTACGACTTGCTTATCGTTGAAGGACAAGGTTCGTTAGTACATCCGGGTTATTCAGGTGTTACATTAAGCCTGCTACACGGCAGCATGCCTGATGCTATGATCTTTTGTCATCAACCCTCGCGAGATACCGTTGCACGTTACACAATTCCGTTACCATCACTGACAGATATGATAAACCATTATGAGATGTTAACTGCACCTATAAAACCTGCCAAGGTAATAGGTATAGCACTCAATTGTTTTGATCTCACCGAAAAGGATACTGTCAAAGCAATTAATGATATAGAAAAAGAAACAGGATTACCTGCAACAGATGTAGTAAAGTATGGGGCAGAGAAATTGGTTGATGCTATTCAAAAGTTGTAGAATCACTGTATTTATTAGACACAAGAATAAAATTTCACAGAATTAATGTTGGAGGAAAGAATGTTTAAGTCAAAACCTAACTGGTCGCTTATGTCTGTTCCCGTTATACTATCTATAGTTGTTGGAGCTTCTATGATTATGCATCCAGAAACTTACTCAATGGAACCATTTATGTTGGCGGCCATCGCATCAATGTTGGCCGGAATTTGGTCTGAACTAAAAAAAATGAATAAGTAGAGAGGCGATATTGATAAACAAACCGAATCAAAATTGAATAGTACTAACATAATTTCTGCATAGGACTTGATGGTTGGGTTGAAGTGAGAAACCTATAGGTATCAACTTAAGAGTTTTGGACATTGTAGGAGGGATTTCTAACCCCGATTGGACAGGTCTTGGTACAAAAATCGGGGTTAGAAACCCCTCCTACAAGAGGAATAATTCCTCAAGTTGACACCTATGGGTTAATGTGATGAATCCCAATCTACATTCTCTGTAAACCGCTATCAGAAAGGAATAATTCTATGGAGACTCGCAAATGGTTAGTAGAAACCGAAACGCCGCATACTGTGCAAGTCGATCATTGGTGGATTTGGTCGGGTAGGGTTCATATTTATGTTGACAATGAGTTAATCTATGAAAGATGCAGAAAACTACTCGATTTTGGGCTGGAATATAGATTCAAAGTTGAAGGACTACCTTGTATCGTTCGTATTTCACCAAGAATATTTGATTTTCAATATGAACTTTGGTTAGATGGAAAACTACAATAAAACTTAAAGGAAATTTGATACATTGAAGTAAAAGCATGTCATGATTGTTTATGACTCAGTGCGATTTCGTGCAGTAACTTCCCACGCCTCTCGGTAATACCCATCAGAATCTATCACATAGTAAAATGGATGTAACGCTACCGATGGACAGATATGCGTTGGACAGACATATACCTCTTGTCCAATATGAATTTGTGATGTATCAGGAACATTTATCGCCCAATGTTCCTCGTGTTGTGTGTCTACTTCAGTCCTATCAATATTTAATATCGTGCCACGCGCCCCTTCTGGATCTGCAGCGATAGCTTTATGTCCTAAATCAAGCGTGAAGCGAGTTGAAGAAGGTATACTAATGACACGACTTAACAATAAGGCAGCAGGTATGAAACCGAGATCAGGATACCGTGTTGCATAGCCATAGTCGTGGAAAACAAAAGTGCCAGGTGATGCCTCTACTCCCGGTGTCTCAGCATAAATAGGGAAAGTCGGTGTGCCTCCCATAACAACTATAGGCACAGAGAGCCCTTTCTTTGATAACCTATTCTGCATAATTTCAACTTGTGCTATACTTTTGTGGCACGCATTCAATCTAACTATAACATCTACATCATGGATATGACCATCGTAGACATGCAAACCCCACGGTTGCAACCCATCTGACTGATCAATAGTTTCGTAAATCTTGACAGCATCGTCACCGACAGGAACACCTGTTCGCCGCATACCTACATCAAGATCAAGCATAACTTTTACATTCAAACCGAGTTTCTTAGATTCATCAGATAGTTGTGTAACTGCGTCAATATGATCAACGATCACTTTAAAATCAACATTTGGATATTGTTGCTGTAGCGATAGAAATCTATTTACATTTGGACCTACCATCTGATATGCAATTACTATATCCTCAATACCGTTTTCGGCAAGCATTTCTGCTTCTCGTAAGGTAGCACATTTATGTTTGAGGATACCTGCTTCCCGCTCCATTTGAATTATCTCAGATGTCTTGTGTGTTTTGGCATGCGGTCTTAATCTTGATAAATCACCATTTATCGTTTTAATTGCATGTTCAATGTTCTTTTGTACAATATCACGATAAACTACGAGAACAGGACTTGGTATGTTATTGACATTTTTAATTTGATACTCTTTATCCATTTCTTACTCCTCGGATGAGCCAGACATTGATGTCATTAGGCGACCGTTATACTGATTCATTGCAGTCTGGATACCATCTTTCATGTAAATCTCAATTGCTTCTATTACTACTTCCACGGTCTGTTCTATTGTTATTTCCTCATTCTCAGAGAACTCAGAAAGCACATAATCTACGATGTCACATATAGGTTCTCCAATTCCGATACGCAATCGAGGAAAGTCTACTGAACCAAGGTGATGTATAATAGACTGCATCCCTTTTTGTCCACCATCGCTGCCTTTCCTCCTGAATCTTATCATGCCGATATCCAAATGTACATCGTCATAGATGATCAACAGATCTGTCAATTGTATATCAAATCTACTGACCAAAGCAGAAACTGCAGAACCGCTATTATTCATATATGTCATAGGTTTAGCAAGAATAATAGGCGAATCATTCCAGTCAGTTTGGTATATTAGCGATCTACATATAGATAAGGCACGCTTGGTTTTGCTAAAATCCTCTGAAGTAGTTGAGAGTAACTTGTCATAGAGTGCATCAATAACTCTAAATCCTATATTGTGTTTCGTATTCTCGTAGCGAAGTCCTGGATTACCGAGTCCAACAATAAGTTTCACGGTTTTACCTATATTACTTGGTATCGGTTTTCTTAAAACCGTAAGGGTTGAGATATGTCAATATGACCTGAAAGTGTCTCTTGTTCTGCACCCTCAATCAGAATCTGAATATGCAAAACGGCGTTAGGAAAAGCGTCAAAAACAGTCTTTAAAATTGAAGATATGGTCAAAAATTCAGCAGTTGTACCACCGATTTGCCCAGATGAAAGATGGTGAGAAAAATCCAAATACGCAGTCCTTTGATTATCCATATATACATGGTTTAGGATAGTTCCTCTTGGAATAGGATTTCTGAAATTTGGTGGTGTTTCTTTTATAAGTGCGGAGATTATCTGTTTCATACGTTCTGTCGTATCAAGATACAGTCTTAATTCAACTTTCTTTGGAATTAGTTCAGTTCCATCCGTTTCTAATAGAAATAGATTTATCTCTTGTGATTCTGGCAAGGTATTTGTAGGATTCGCTATATCGGGGAGTTTAGGTGGAGCATCCTGAATTATTGTCCGTTTTGAATGTGAAATTAGCAAAAGTGAAATAGAGAGACATATTATGATGCCAACCAAGGTAATACACCATGTAATAAAGAGCCTTGAATGTAATATCTTCCTCAAAATACTCATAGTGTTGTTCCAAATAACTCAAAAAATTAGATTAACCTACAATCTATATTGATATTTTCAATTTGAATCTGCAGAATCTTCTGTTTGTATTCCATTTGGCACTGAGGATGTATTTTTAGAAACAGAATATACTTGTATTGCACGAACAATTGCGTTAGAGAGTTGTGCAATATGTTCCGATCTGGAAAGTCGGGTCACATCATCAAGATTTGAAAGGTAACCAAGTTCTACTTGAACGGCTGGCATATAAACATCTGATAAAGAAATGAGAGGAAATTCAGTAATTTTAATTGACTCTTCAACAAGAAAATTTAATTCTTTCTGCAATACTACTGAAAAGTCTTTGCTTTGTTTAATGAAATCGTCCTGCGTTAGAATATTAAGACTTTCTTTTCCTAATAAGGGAATAGGTTTTTGTCTGAACCGAAGCACTCCATTTGGATTATTGAGATATATTCGTATACCTTTGTGATCTGGGGAATAAGACGCATTGCAGTGTAGACTAATAAAGAGTTGTCCTTGATTCTGGTTTGATATTTGGACTCGACGGATACGTTTCATTGATGCATCTTCGGTGCGAGTTAGAACAATTGAAAGTCCATCTTGTTTTCCTTGCTGCTGTATCTGCTTGGCAACAGTGAGTACAATATCTTTTTCAAGTAGACCATTCTGACTTTTAGATCCTACATCATCTGCTCCACCATGACCAGGATCAATAATTATTGTCCATTTACGCATTTCATCTGTTGACTGGCCCTCCCAAATGGTCTTGGATATTATTCTTATCCGTTGAAGGTTCGCGTTGTATTGTACCTCTACATCGTCTATTTCGGGAAGTATTTCAGTGAAAAAATCAATTGGTAACATCGGTTGACCCTGAAGAACACGAGGTGGTACAGACATAGTAAATGTCTGCTTTCCTGGGTCAATAGTAATAGAGGTCTTGCCTACACCAATGAGTAGTTTCTTACCTTTTGTATTTATAGTAAGTTGCTTGCGAGGTCGATGGTATTCTGATTGTAGATTTGGATCGACAACTGATTTAAGTACATCAACAGGTAGGTAAGTTACATCTTCGTGTATAACAGATTCCACATCTGCAATAGTTTTTCCCTGTTCATCAACAAAACGCACGGTATTTGCTTGTGCAAAACCGTGCGTTATGATAACTACAATAATAATGAATTGGAGGAGAAATAATGAACTAAAAACGCGTACCCACATTTTATAAGTTATTCATCGTCGTCTTTACGTCGTCTACGTGAAATTACCTCAGGTTCAGTCCGTTCTTCTTCGGCATCATCTGCTGCAGTATCTTCAGTTTCTGTGCCTTCTTCGCCTTCCTCACCTTCTTCACCTTCTTCGCCTTCCTCACCTTCTTCTACCTCAACAACTTCTTCTACAATTACGCGTGGTTGACTTACCGAAACGATCATCCGTTGTAGTTCATCCAAAACTTCAATTTCATCCTCAAGTTCAATGTCTTGGACATATATAATATCACCGATATTCATATCTGTAACATCAACAGAGATTTCGTTAGGCATCAATGCGGGTAGACACTTAAGAGTTAAGACTCTAAGTGGGAATTCAATAACACCCCCTTCTTGTATACCAGCAGGCGTACCGACTAATACAATAGGAACAGAAGAGGTTACGGGTTCATCTAAAGAAATCCGGATAAAATCTGCATGTAGCAAAACCCGTTTTTCTACAGGATCACGTTGTATTTCTTTAATTATAACTGGTTCCGAATTGCCTTCAGTTACTTCAATATTAATAATGACGTTTTCACCGTAATTGCGTAGAAACTGTTTAAATGCACGTTCATTAATTTTTAATGGTATCGTTTCCTGTTTTCGACCATAAACAACGGCAGGTACATCGCCAGCGCGGCGAAGTGCTCGCGCACTCTGTTTCCCAAAAGTGTCTCTTTGTTGAACTTCTAAATTTGCTTGTTGCATTGGACATCTAAACCTTTTTCTGAAAGAATGAACAGGGCGGGTAGGATTCGAACCTACGCGTGCAGGTTCCAAAGACCTGTGCCTTACCGCTTGGCCACCGCCCTTCAATTATCAATACACACGCCAACTATATTGGTAGTTGTAATTGTGCTATAACTAATTATGTTTTTGAAATGTGATTTGCTTCTTGTTGCAGCACTGTTATCTTGCATAATGGCAAATATTGTTGCCCCACTACCCGACATCAAGGTTCCATAACAACCAGTCTGCGTAGATAACTGACTTTTTAACTTTGATAGTATAGGGTAATTCTGAAAAACCTCTGATTCAAGGATATTGTAGAGGTTATTTGCAACCCCAATAATATCACCATTCTCAACACATTTCCTCATAATTATACTTTCATTTTCTTGCTTTGTCAAGGAAATATGTAAATTCTTGAATACATCAGATGTTGAGACCGTAATACCTGGGTTAATGAGAAGCAGTGAAACATCTTTTAACGGCGGTAAAGGTTTTAGTATATTTCCAATACCAGTACCTATTGCAGCTCCGCCTTGTAGACAGAAAGGGACATCAGCACCTAATTTTGCACCTATTTCCAACAATTTCTTATCAGATAGGCCTAATTTGAATAACTCATTTACGCCGTATAGCACAGCAGCCGCGTTAGCACTTCCACCAGCAAGTCCTGCTGCTACAGGGATTCGTTTGTTAATCTGTATATCTAATCCGCCTATGTCACCAACGAAATCGTGAATAGACTCTGCAGCACGATATGCTATGTTACTGTTATCTGAGGGAACATCAGGATGATTGCAAGAGATAGTAATATCTTTATCTGATCTTTCGCATAGAATTACATCGTCATACAAACCGATCGAATGAAAAACCGTTTCAATGTTGTGATAACCATCCTCGCGTTTACTTAGAACATCCAGATATAAGTTTATTTTCGCATGGGCACGAAGTCTAATTTCCTTCAGTTTCTTCATTCTGTTTAACTGGTTTAACGCCGTTAGATATGTCAATTATTTCAAAGTCATTAGACTTGAATGGCTTCGTATCAAATCTACTATCTTTTATATTGACATTCATTTGTACCTGTCCTGTTTTTACGATTACTCGTGTTTGTTCGGGTGGTCTAAATATTTCAATCTTGTTAGCGCGTAGAATGCCGTCAACATCCTTGTATTCACTGAAAATAACACGTTGCAACAATCCATCACTGTTCTTAATTTGCCATTCAGTGACTCGTGGTTCATCGTATTGAACATTTAGAATAATTGTTTCTATGTAATCGCTTTCGCTACCTGGTCTGGTGACCCGAATTAATTTCCCATATTTCTCTATCTGTAATGAATTATTACGACCATCAAGGAATGGATTTGCAAAAATTGCACTTAAAACATCAGATATACGTATATCAATCCCAAATATTTTATCCAAAATACTATCGGAAATTTTTCCGACGTATGTTTCCTGTGAATCAAGTAGTGTAAGTATGAATTCTTCTCTGTTAGCAATTGCCAATCCTTTTGTATCATTAAATGCCCCTAAAACATTAATACGAAGTAGTTCGCCTCCATTCTCAGCCTTTTTATACCATAACAATTCTCGGAGTTCTTCGGAACTTTGACCTATTTCTTCAATAGTTACCATCATCTCCGTGGATTTTAGCGTTTCAGTAAGGTCATATCGTGCTTGCAGAGTTACTAAATACGGTTCAAAGTTAGACATTTCCATAGGGGTCCAACTCATCTTTGGGTTCTTTATACTACAACCAAAATTGAATGAACATACATAGAAAATCAAGAAACCTAACAAAATTAAAATTCCACTATTTTGATGGTTTCTCATTTAGTAAACCTCCGACATAGATTTCTCAACGATATTCACTGCTTCCTCAACGTGTGAATTATTGATATTCAGAGGTGGTAGAAAACGGAGCACATAGTCGTTTGTACATATTGTTACTAAACCGTTTTCAATGCATTTAGAAGCAAGCGGTTTGGCATCTTCTGCCATTACGAGACCACGTAATAATCCTTTCCCACGCACTTCTTTTATAGGGTACTTATCTGTGAGTTCCATAAGTCCACCTGCAAGATAGTTCCCCATTTTTACTGCATTTACTGCGAGATTCTCTTCTAATATAGTTTTGATTGTCGCAACTGCAGCTGCGGAGGATAAGAAATTTCCACCGAAAGTCGCTGCATGTGTCCCAGGAACGAAACTCTCTGCTACATCACGTTTAGCTAACATTGCACCGATAGGAACGCCACTACCAAGTGCCTTTGCCATGGTAATTACATCAGGAACTACCCCATAACTTTGATAACCAAAAAATGTCCCTAATCTACCCATTGCAGTTTGTACTTCATCAAAAATCAACAGCAGATTATGTTTATCACAGAGTTCGCGTAATCCTTGTAGATAACCATCACTTGGGATATTAACACCACCTTCAGATTGGATCGGTTCCACTAATATGGCACATGTTTTTTCATTGATTGCAGCTGCAGTCGCATCAAGATCATCAAAAGGCACATAAGTGAAACCTTCAAGCATCGGTTCAAATCCAACGTGGTATTTCGTTTGGGCAGTAGCAGTAATCGTAGCCATTGTTCTTCCGTGAAACGAATTGTCCATGGTGATGATTTCATAAGCATCGGTTCTACCGCTGTCTTTGGTATATTTTCTTGCTAATTTGATCGCTGCTTCATTTGCCTCAGCACCACTATTACAGAAGAAACATTGATCCATATCTGAATTATCAATGAGAAGTTTTGCTAATTCAGCTTGCGGTTTTATGTAGTAAAGGTTAGATGTATGGATGATGTTTCCTGCTTGCTCACGTATTGCATCTACAACCTTCGGATGTGCATGCCCAAGTCCGTTGACAGCCAACCCACCTAAAAAATCAAGATATTTCTTACCTTCGGCATCCCATAGATAGGGTCCTTCACCTTTAACGAAGGCAAGACTTCTGTCGCCATAAGTGTTTATGATATACTCAGTTGCCATTGCTTTAATATCTGTTATTGACATCTTATTTTCTCCTTGTTTTCTTCTAATAGTTGTGATTTGAAACGGTGCCTGATGTACCCTATACAGAAAAGTCTATTGTTGTTAATACACTGTCCAAGTGGTTATTTCAAACACAATAGTGTTCGGTTTCGCTTATGTGCAACCAACCACGAAATACATTAACCTATGATCACCTTTCTAAATGTAAGCGATACTCGCCGTTGCCGTGGATATTTGACACCATCCCACACATCCGATTTTCTGGCGGGAATACCGTGTAACCACTCAGATCTTGCTTCACCATTCAGCACAATAAGACTTCTTGGAGCAAGCCAGACTGGTATCTTTTTTATCTTATCATCTCTTTTTGTGAAATCCATAACACAACTTGACTCTAAACTTAAAGAAACAATTGTATCCTCAAAACAGGGCTCACAATCAATATGCTTTGATATTCCTTGTCCAGGCTCGTATTCATTAACGATCACCTGATCCGCTACTTCTGGCATGTATCCCTTTTGAGACAATTTTACGCTGAGATCTTTCAGCCATTTTGGCAACTCACCAATACGCATATCATGGTTCACTTTTCGCGCCTTATAGTCGTACTTAAAACCATAATGCTGAACGCGACGCTTTAGATCTTTGAGCCAAAGTCCTTTGTTCACATGTGTTAATAATTCCTCCTGTTCATCCTCACTGATATAATTTTCTATATACTTTAGTCCTGGAATATCCCGAATCAATACCTCTCTTTTTCGATTAAGTTGTAGTTGAGGGGTTTGCTTATCTTCGGGCAGTAATGATAATTGTGTTGCTTCCATGTCTTGGCTCCCTAAAAACACTACCAATTGTATATCATACCGTAACTGACACCTATCGCTTGACTCATTCTACCCGTCATTAAAACTTCATATCTATAACTAACATCTTCGCCCTGTGTTACAAAATTTTGTATAGGAAAATAACGATAGTTTAACACCTCATTTTGAAGTTTCGACCAATGTTTATGTGCATCCCTAAAGTTTGAAGGATTTTGATATAACATACATATTTTATTATCGTTAGAAGCTTGTACTGCACTGTGAATCGAATCAATAAGATTTTGGATGTCACCAATGAATGTTATTGGTGCAAGGACATAACAGAAGTTAAATACAATCACTGTATCGGAAGGAGTATCCCTCTGCAAAGCACTTAATAACTCGGGAACTATTTCGTAATTTTGACTTAAAGTAATATTCTTGAAAAATGGAATACTATCACCAATAGGACTATTTCTATTGATTTCCGATGCCTTAGTAAGCATGTTTTGTGAGATATCAATACCTATATAAGTGATGTTACGTTGACCCACTGCACTCCAAAACGCAATACCCGAAGTTAAAGGACCACATCCATAGTCTACAAAAATTATGTGATTGCTTTCTGACACTTGTTTATGTTGCATAATATATTTGCTATAAATGTGGTAACTTCCAGTAAGGTGCATAGGCATGTAATCGGCACAGTAAAATAGCACTTTCTCTCTTGGAGAAAAAACACCGAAATGCTCATCAACGGATTGAATATCAAAGTTGGTACTTCCTCTTTTTAATATATTCTTTTGGAGAGAATTAATTGTATTGTAATCAGGGGCTGGTCGTCGATGATACAGTCGTACTACGTCCGGCTTCGCGTCTCTAAATGGTTGAACAATCTGCGACTCTAATAATTCTCGAAGACTGTCACTGGGTCTGTAGTAATTATCATCGTAGCAGTGTATATAGGACATTTTTGAAGTCCTTTCAGTATAGTAGAAGTAGACCGATAATGCAGGAACGTTTCTTGTCTTTATTAAGGTTTTTTCAATATGAATATTTTAATTTTACTGTATCTTGTTGCCTAATTCAAGTAAGAATTGTTTGTTATCAAATCCAAAGGCATCTGTACTGCACGTTCTTTTCCTGATGGTTCGTGAATAGGCTTTCCAAGTGGACGCAGCGGCAATTCCCCATCCGCAAACTTCTGTATCCGTTCACGCGTAATCTTAATATAGCTTGAATCAAGTTCTGCGGCAATTGCTTTGCGGTCATGCTGCAAGGCAGCGATTATCGTTGACCCAACACCACAATATGGGTCAAAAACGACTCCCTCTGGCTCCGTGAGTGCTAACACGCATCGCTGAACTAATTCCACAGGAAACTGGCACGGATGTTCGGTTTTCTCTGGATGGTTCGCTTTCACGTTTGGAATATCCCACACGCCATCTTCCCAGTCATGTGTCACTATATCCCATACATCAGATGGGTTTTTGCCAAGCGGATTTCCTGAAAGTTGTCCCCGTTTTGGTCCTTTGAAATGACGTTTACCTGGGTATTTAGCAGGAATGCGTACAGGATCAAGATTAAATACATAGTTATCACTTTTTGAAAACCATAGGATTACCTCATAACGACCCGAAAACCGATTTTTGCAGTGCAAACCGTGGTTAAATCGCCAAATAATCCTATTACGCAACTTTAGACCGAAACGTTTAAATATTTCATAATAGTAAATATCAAGCGGGAACACTTCTCCCTTTTCAATATAATTGCCTACTTGCCAACATAGGTTTCCACTATCTGCAAGCACACGAACAAGTTCTACAATTGCTGGTTCATGGTTCTTTAAATATGCTCGCAGAGACATTTTTTTCTCATATTTTTTGCCTACGTTGTATGGTGGGGAAGTGATTACTAAATCCACCGAACTTGATGGGATATCTTTCAGAATCTGGTTACAATCTCCATTAAAAAGAACGACTTCCGCGCTGCTATCGTACTCATCGGAGATTGATATATGCTGTTTTATAAAGTCAAATGTTTCTTTTAATTCATTCATTCTGTCCCTCACTACGATCATCGTTGTAATTCACATTATAGGCAATTTTTGATACAACCAGTAACTAATACCTACCAATTCGTATAAGAACCATCCTCCCGTTGATAGCCGTGTGGAGGACCAAATTCTTGTGTAGACACATTACGCAATGCATCCTCGTTGAATTCAATGCCGAGTCCTGGTGATTCTGGTGGTAATAAATAACCAGATTCAAACGGCACTTGCACTGGAAAAATATCAGTAAGAGAGGACATTGGTGCGCGTGGAAGTTCCTGCACACCAACAAGTGATGATGCTAAACAGAGATGTAGACACGCTGCGGTAGAAACAGGTCCTAACGGATTATGAGGTGCCAGATGGATATAATGTGTTTCACACCATCCTGCGATCTTTCGTGCTTCAGTCAAACCACCAGCAATGCAAAGGTCAACACGACAATAATCTAATAGGTCTTCTTCAATAACTTCTCTGAATTTCCATTTACTATCATACTGTTCACCGACTGCAATGGGAACAGATGTTTGTTGTCGTAACCTTCTAAGACTTGCAGTATTTTCACTCCGCAAAGGATCTTCAATGAAGAACGGATTATACTGTTCTACTTTGGTGCAAAAATCAATACTATCCGCAGGATCCAGCCGGGTATGTACATCAACGAGGATGTTTACTTCACCACCTAATGCTTCTCGGACTGCCTGGACCTCTTCCAACCCGAATTGCACAGCCCGGCGTGGTTCAAAAGTTCCAGATCCTGTCCTATCAGCCAACCCCCACCGTACGAATTTCCAACCTGCCTGATATGTTTGTCTACAACTTTCAACCAGGGCATCCAAATCTCCACCCCCATTATGTGGATAACAGACGACTTTATCTCTTGTGCGTCCACCTAAAAGTTCATAAACGGGAACATTAAGAGCTTTGCCCTTGATGTCCCACAAGGCAATGTCTACTGCACTGACTGCAGCGGATTGAACAACGCCACCAGGAAAGAATCCACCACGGAACATCACTTGCCATAAGTGTTCAATCTGAAATGGATCTGATCCGATAAGAATAGGATCAAATGAACGGACAACTTCTGCTAAAGCGGTTGCACGTCGTCTAATGCCGCCTTCACCGACACCGTATATTCCCGCATCAGTTTCTACCTTGACGAAGAAATGTCCAGATGATGTAACAAAGGTTTTGACATTGGTGATTTTCATAAAAGAACTCGTTATATTGATGATACTGATTTATTAAATGAATCAAACCGCATCTAACGTTGGGGTGTTATCTTGACAATAAACTGGTCGAAAAAGCGTCTTGCGTTTAAATGACATCTCTTCAACATGTTTGGGATGCGGTTCCCATCTGTGCCATTTGTTGCCAACCGTATTGTAGCAGTTGAAAATAGCAACACGGTCTAATTCTTCGTCTGTCCATTTTGCACCAGTGTGAGTGATTGCCTCAGTAAAAATTAGCACTGAACCTGCGGGACAACTATAATCCTCCCAAAGCGGCGAGTTTCTGTCTGCAGTTGATTTTGGTGCGGGAAATGCCCCTTTATGGCTCCCCGTTAGAAACATCGTGCCACCGCCACGTTCTTTAACGGGATTAAGTTCCCACACAACCCGCGTTAAACCACTATGTGCCTTATCATGGTGTAAGTGGTAAGTGTGGGAATTCCCTGGAAAGTTGAGCATACCTCTTCCACCGTGCGGTCGGAAGTTGTCATGTCCATTTTCTCGTATTGTCAGGAACGTTCCCTCAAATCGGAAACCGTAACAGTTATCGTTAGCATACCCAGATGTCAAAAATTCATTCATAAAACCGAGGACTACTGGATGATCGGTCAACGATTCTAATGGACCTCCAATTGATGAACGATGGTGTTCAGGTATAGATTCAGGATCCTGTTTTAGTTGATAACAGAACTCACGCATCTCTTTAGTTTCATCTTCAGTTAACGCACCTGGAAATAGGATCCAACCGCGTGTATCAAAAAGGAATCGTTGATCTTCTGTGAGAGATATTGGTGGTAAATTGTCAGCATTCGTTGTAGGGTTTGGCATAAGTTACTCTCAATATAAAATTTGTCTTTATTATATGAATGTTCAGCATGCTTTTAAAGCGCGCCGACCGTTAGTACCTTGTGTCACTTCTTTTGTCCATATAAACGTTCATCTTCTAATGATAACCATGAACCATAATCCCGTGGCATGTCTTTAAGTGGACCGAGACCGTTTTCTGCACGCCATCGGATTAAGGGGTGTTCGCGATTTTTCTGAGGTAATTCTACACGTGTTCCATAAACTGCAGACTCAAAGATTCCCATTAAAATCTCCATAACATGACGACCTTCTTCACCGCTGCATTCATGCTCGCGATCCTCATCCAAAGCATTTACATATTCATCAACCATACAATAATCGTCAGCATCTGCCCCTTTATCTCTATCAAAATGTTCTGGATAGATTGGCGTGAGTCTTTCCCATTTGTCGTGTGTGTCATCAGGAACAAAGTGGGGGTTAGGTAACCACCACGCACCTTTTAACTCCGACCAAAATAATCTTCCTTCACTTCCGTAAAGTTCCATAATGTATGCATCACTACTTACTTTTGGAAACCTTTGTTGTATTAACGTTCCAGTTATATTCCCATCAAATTGGAGTGTTGATGTCGTGTATTCTCCTACGACTGTTCCCATTCCTGCAGGTGAAGGCAGTACATCCTCCGGTGTAAGTGCACGTCCTCCTGCAGTCGCCTGTGTAACGACACTCCGACAATGTCCACCAAAACGTAGCATGTTATTGACGACATGTGTGCCGATATTCATCAAACCGTATCCTGCATAATACCCCTTTCCACAAGCATAAATATAACGCAGTTCTCCAATTTTACCTTCGTCAAGTACCTTTGCCACAGCTTGCAGTGTGGGACTTACCCTTCTCTGATGATGAACGACGACTTTTGCATTTTTCTCTTCTGCTTTTGCCAAGACAGCATCAGCTTGAACTAAGTCAGCACAAAGCGGTTTTTCTACTTCAATGTTTACGCCGTGTTCAAGCACACGCATGCATAATGGGTAGTGCATCTCAGTTGCGGTGGGTATGGCGACAATATCAGGAGTGGTCTGTCGAATCATTTCATCTAAATCAGTGAAATGGGATGTGACATTGACGATTTTACCGAGTGCTTCAAGTCGTTCTGGCACAAGGTCACAAAGTGCAACGATCTCTGTGCGTGGATGTGCGAAATATGCCTTTGCTGCAGATGTGCCACGACTACGACAGCCAAGTATTGCAACGCGATAGGTTTTCATAAATATATTGCAAAACTCCCTCATATCGCAAATTTGCCTTTTGCGTAAAATCTTGGATATACAAATTTGCAACGCTATTTCGTTTAATAGTAACCTAATTTAGATACGCTGTCAAGTTTTAAAATCTGTTGGACGTATAGTTTTTGGCGTTAATCTCACTGATTTGTGATATAATGTGAATTACAACACTGTTTTAGTATTTACCAATGATACTTCTGATTTTTTACGGAGGTACAAATTGATGTTATATCAAGTTGCTTATAAAGTTTTTCGGAAGTTTTTGAAAGCACACAGCCTTGGGCTAATACTCTTGGTAGCCGTCCTAATATGCAGTTGCAATCAAAAACGAGGTGAAGATTTCGTTAAATTGGATGGTACACTTGAAGAAGTGTTACCAAAAATTACATTAATCGTTCCGATAGATGATGTTGAACACGAAATACCTTATGAAATTCCAGTTGGGAATTCCTATAACGGTAGAGGACAATACTCAATCAACCATGGTGACCCTCATAGGTTTCAGTATACCTTTCATAAAGAACATGTAGTTGAGGGAAATAAGTATATCTTTGCAGTAGTTTCTTATAACTGGAGTGGTACTGGCACTTTTTACTATCTGACTGCAATCGACAAAGTTAAACTAAAAAGTGTTGATGAAGTCATTCTTGGAGATCGCGTAGAGATCGAGAAATTATCATTGGAAATGCCGAATAGTGACACTGTGACTATCAATTATATTGACAGGAAACAAGGAACTCCTATGACTGAGAAACCAGATAATCCAGTAGAAAAACACTACGGTGTGAGTTTTGGGAAACTTGGTCAATATTGGTTGAAAAAGATACAAAAACAATAATCCTGTTTTATCCTGTTTGAATGCTTTGTAATCCTGAATTTCTTCTGTAGGAGTGACCTCCTGGATGTGACCGAGAGGTCACTCCTACAAAACTAAGTGTTCCGTGAAATCCTAAGTGTTTCTTCGTATTACCTGCATCCGTTTTTTATCATTCTTCTACCAATGGGCATGCACGGGTGTTTCAAGTGCTTTCTCATATAGATCAGACCATTCTTTTGTCCCATCATCATAAGTCAATTCAAGTCGTGCCCCTTCAACATAAGCATCTCCATTTCCTGCGTTGAAATAACTTAAACCATCACCTGCCATGTGGATACAACTGCGATCAGGATAGATTGCTGTCTTTATGATTCGTGGATGGGGATGAATAGTGTATCCATCATCATCTAATTTTTCATCGGGGACACGGAATCTTTCAATCGCTGCTTCATCAACCTCAACACCTAATCCTGGAGTATCGGGAACAGTGTGGCATCCTTCTGATACTTCTATCGGTTTTGTAATAAGATGATCGCTATATAGATTAAGGCATGTGATTGCTGGCCAAGTGGCATGTGTTAGAACACTACCGAGATGTGCTGCCCATGTGGTTGTTAATCCATTCCCTACAATTTGGAGCCAGAATGGCATATCCGCTGCTGCACTGAGATGTCCGTCGTACATCGTACGAGATTTACCACCACCGATAACAAAGCCATTGCATACATCTTCTCTAATACAAGTGACATAAGGTGGAGAACCGAAATGCATTGCAATCGGACAATCAACTTCCTGTCGTATCTGCTTGTTTCCCTCAACATCACCTTGTGGAATAGGTGATTCAAAGATTGCAACATTTGGATGTGCTGCAAGTTTCTGTAGCAAAGGGATTGCAGTTTCTGCATCACGTAAGCAAGCATTTGGATCAAGATCTAATTTATAGTCGCTCGGTACAACTTCAGCGACTGCTTCAACTTGCTCAACAATATCCCACCATGGACGCGGTTTATTCTTGAAACTGGTATACCCATCTGCAACTGAATCCGCTGCTTCTGCTGCCCAATTCTCTGGTGATGAGTCAATGCTCCACCAAGAGATTGGCACATCGTCTCTACATTTATTGCCAAGAAGCTTATGTACTGGCACTTCCAAGATTTTCCCAACTACATCAAAAAGTGCGATCTGCAATCCTGCCCCGAGAGAGTCGTCGTTCATGTGTTTTGCGGGACTTTCTCCAAGCACGCGTTCCACACTTCCATCACTTACACGACTATAGGTATAGTGTATTACAGTTTCACCCCATCCAGTATGTCCTGTATCAGTAGTAACTTTGCAAAGTTCAAGGAGGGACCAGTTGTAAACTGTTGAGACACTTGTAGTGGTTATTTCTTGTTGACGAGGGGTGAATGGGACATCAACTAAAATACGTTCTATGTTTGTTACTTTCATTTTGTAACTCCTAAGACAGTATAATCTGGTTGGAATTATTGACTGATTTCATTGAAAATATAGCAACAACACACTTATATGTCAAGGATATTGAATTAGATGCAGAAGCATTCAATTGTCGATGTTTGCTCCTAAAAGCGTTTTGTCAGACACAGGTTGCTGTGTGAGTGTGATACAGAGTTGATGTGTCACAACAGATAACAGCCGTGTGATTTGAGCATCTTGAGTGAGACTACCACATAAGGTTTTGCCATCTATTGCTACCGCATTCTTATCGTCTTCCTGCGTAGCTGCGAACACATCAGCTGCCCACGCACTGAGTGTTTTTTCTAAAGCAACAATGTCTAAATCGTTGAAACAATAATGGAGTGTTGAGGCACAAGGTGTTTTCTGGTGCGTGAACCCAAGAGCTATAGCGAATTCAGGAGGATAAATGCGTCCCCATTCTGTGATAGCACTATAACGGTGATATCTACACATCATACCAACCACCGAAAGGTCTAAAATAGCAGATAACGGATGTCGTTTTCCACGAGGGTTGCGTCTATCAGGAACTTCTGCTAATCTATTAAGTAAGTGGCGAGATTCTTCTTTCGTCATTTTTACCTCCAAAGCATAAATGCTTATATAACTATGAGGTAAAGTATATCAGATATGGCGTGAGAAGTCACGCCATATCTGATATATAAAGAATATGCACAAACTGATTTCGACAATTGAATGCCTCTGAGGAGAACGGGTATGTAAGGTTTTGGCACAGATGAGACTTTCTTTTATTGTAGTGCGGGGTCTCCGTGCCCCGCAATTGTTGGTAGATTGAAGATGGCGAGGCACAGAGACCTCGCACTACAATGGATAAATTGGGTTGTTTGTGCAAGAACTTTACACACCGTGCTACAAAAATAATCTTGCACTATTCCCCTTATTGTGCTAAAATAAGGAAAATTAAGACCAACGTATTCATTCTATACAACAGATTTCTTTTTCAATGAAATACTTCACCTACTTTGGAAACCATCTCATTAACGCAAAAATTCCAGATAACTCCGATGTATTTTTCGCGAAACCACCGATTCCGGGGATAAAGCGAACTGCACTCAGGGAAAAGACACAACAAGCATTTGAAAACCCACTTGAGATGCCTCCGCTACGGGAACTCGTAGACGGTAATTCAAAAGTTTTAATCCTGTTTGATGACAACTGCCAACCTTTTCCTGCTACCAAGAAACCTGATTTACGACAAATCATGATAGAGACGCTTTTGAAGTTGTTATATGAATATGAGGTAGAAAAAAAGAATATAGAACTCATGTGTGCTGTCGCACTTCACCGAAAAATGAAGAAGCATGAACTTGAGTATATGTTAGGTAAAGACATCATGGATGAGTTCTATCCTCATCAGCTTAGAAATTTTGATGCAGAGGATGCAGAACAGATTGTTGAAGTTGGGAAGACTGAAGAGGATGAAGTCGTTGAGACAGATAAAGCTGCACTTGATGCAGATCTGATAATATATGTTGATATGATACAAATTCCGCTCAATGGTGGGCATAAATCTGTCGCTGTAGGACTTGGCACATATAACTCAATCGCCCCCCATCATTCGCCACACATGACATCGGAATGTCCACATGTGATGCAACCTGAAGGTTCTCACATGCATGCTTGTATTGAGCGGATGAGTCGACTTATTCAGAAAGAGACACCGATTTTTGTTCTTGAAGCAGCTATGAATGGGGCAATATACCCATTCCATCTTCGTTATGTTGGAAAACCAAATAAAGATTGCAACATTGTTGAGAAGGTGATCAAAGCCTTTACTCCCGCAACTTTATCCATTTTGCCAGAATCAGCAAGGTATAAAATACTAAAGAGCGTCCAGACTGATTACGAACCTATGGATGTCAACGCAGGTGATATAGATGCTGTTCACGCAAAAACGCTTGAATTGATGAAGGATCAATTAGCGATTGATATACCGCGTCAATATAGTACATTAGTTTTTGGCTTACCTGATATGAGTCCTTATGCGGTTGATGCGCGAATCAATCCTGTTTTGGTAGTCAGTGATATACTGGGATATGTGTTCAACTGGTTCTACAACAAACCGATCATAAAAGAGAATGGTGTTGTCATCATTATGAATCCAACTTATGAGATATTTCACGAAGAATATCACGTTGCTTATAAGATGTTTTATGATGAAGTTTTAGAGGATACAACTGAACCGTTTGAAATGCAGCAGAAGTATCAGAAAAAATACGCAAAAGACGAGTATTTGATTGATTGTTATCGTAACAAGTATGCACATCACGGTTTTCACCCATTTACCGTATGGTATTGGGCAACTTATCCGTTAAAGTATTTGTCAAAAGTGATTTTAGTAGGACCGAAAGAGCCGCGAGTCGCTCATCGTTTAGGAGTTGAATGGGCGAAGAATTTGGATGATGCACTTGCAATGGCACGTGAAATTTCTGGGGAAGATGATGTTGTTGCCTTGACTATGCCGCCGTTTTTCTATGCAAATGTAGGAATGTAATTCTACAGCATATCATAGGAGTTTCAGATGATTTATAATTCCCCAATAGTAGAAGATACTCGCCAAGTTCGCTATCTAATCTCATTGCAATTTGATCATGACATCAATCGCTATATTGAATATTTGCGGAATGAAGAAATTCAACGTAAAAATAAAAAAATAAACAATAACCAATCGCAAAGTGAAATATCAACGTCTGAAACACATCAACCAAAAACTGAAAACTAAATGTATCATTATGATTACTAATAAGAGAATCCCGACACAAGAAGAAATGCAAAAGGAACTTCAAGATTTTAAAGAAAGTTTAGAGAAAAAATACGGTGTGGGTATCGGAATACAACTTGGTAATGTTACTGGTGGTAATGTTTCACCAGATGCAACTCAGGAAGACGCACCAGAACCCCAAGAAACATTTGACCTGAAGTTTGACCTAAAACCGAAAGAAATTAAGCAGTATTTGGACAGATATGTCATCAAACAGGATGATGCCAAAAAAGCACTTGCTATTGCTGTTTGTGATCACTACAATCACGTTCGAGAATGCCATGAAAATCCCGATGCTGCAGATACAGATTATTCAAAACAGAATATTGTCATGCTCGGACCGACAGGTGTGGGTAAGACATATCTTATTAGACATATTGCTAAACTCATTGGTGTTCCATTTGTCAAAGCAGATGCTACAAGATTTAGTGAAACTGGTTACGTCGGTGCAAATGTTGACGACTTAATCCGAGAACTTGTTACGCAAGCAGATGACAACCTTGAACTGGCACAATATGGGATTATCTATCTTGATGAAGCGGACAAAATCGCCACACCACCGAATATTATCGGACGTGATGTTAGTGGACGCGGGGTCCAGATCGGCCTACTCAAATTGATGGAAGAGACCGAGGTAGACCTAAGATCAGGTAACGATGTCGCATCACAGATGCGTGCGGCAATGGAATTCCAGAAAAGCGGGAAAGTTGACAAGGAAGTTATCAATACACGGCATATTCTGTTCATAATCAGTGGTGCGTTCACTGGCATGGAAAAGATAATTAAGAAACGCATGCATCAAAGTAGAATAGGTTTTAATGCTGATATAGCAAGTCAAACGGATGATGCTGCACAATATCTTACGCATGTCACACCAAAGGATTTTATTGATTTCGGTTTTGAACCAGAATTTATAGGCCGTTTACCAGTGCATGTTGTCTGTAATGAATTGGAGGTAGATGATCTCTTTCATATTTTGAAGCATTCTGAAGGATCCATTATCCATCAATATGAGAATGCCTTCAATGCTTACGGTATTTCAGTGCTTTTTGCAGATTGTGGACTACAAAGGATTGCAGAACAAGCAATTGAGCAAAAAACGGGTGCGCGGGCTCTGATGACTGTCTGTGAAAAGGTCTTACGCAATTACAAATTTGAACTTCCATCAACGAGGACCACCGAATTTGTTGTCACAGCAGATGTTGTAGACGATCCTGATAAATTATTGCATCAGATTATAGAAGATAGTGTATATAATCAAAACACTATTTCAAGAGAACATGTTCGGAGATATGAAGCACAGTTCAGAATAGACCACAGTTTAGAAATACATTTTGATAACGAGGCAACCGATGCTATCTGTGAACGGGTTGCTTCGGAAGATAAAACTGTAAAGCAAATATGTGATGAAATCCTACCAAGTTATCAACACGGATTGAACTTAATAAAACAGAATACCGGACAGACTTCATTCACATTTCCGATACAAGTTGTTGAAAACCCCGATCCATTATTAGAGCAGTGGATTAGGGACTCATATAACACAAAACGTTAAAACTACGAGGAATTTACAACACACATCATGCAATCTAATGCAGAGAGACCTAAACGCCCCGAACCAGTAGAAATACGCGAGATAGGTGTACCTATTGATGGAGAACCACAATACAGTGATAATCGATTGTACTTTCAACTCCACGTTTTCAGCAATTGTTACGACCCTACAAGTGTGATTGAGACACTTGAAACGGGAAAATTAAACACTGTTCTTTACGACGATCTAAATCATCCAACTGGAATTAGTGTGCTTTTTATGGCTGAAGATCCTGCAGTGTTAATGACTGAATCACGGATTTTGTTACAAAGAGTAAACGACCATTCAAATCTCAACTATCGTCCAGAGATGACTATGGTTGGACGCACCTACTCAAGTGGACGAGAACCTGATTTGGAGCAATGGCTTATCAATAAACCGCGCAACAATGTTCTCAATCCAGACTTTCCTTGGGCAATTTGGTATCCTCTCCGACGAAGACCAGATTTTTATCAACTGGATCCATCTGATAGGGGTAGAATTCTTAGTGAACACGCTATGCTTGGTCGTAGTTATGCTGCAGGTGGATATGCCAGCGATATACGTTTGGCATGTTTCGGTTTGGATACGAATGACAACGAATTCGTAATCGGGTTAGTTGGAAAAGAACTATATCCCTTATCACGTTTGATACAGGATATGCGGAAAACGGAGCAGACAACAAAGTATATAGAATCTCTCGGTCCATTCTTTGTTGGAAAAGTACATAGGCAGTTTTGTTAGTATTCCTTGTCTCCCAATCCACACACTATTACAGATAAATGAGAAACATATTTGCCGTTTGCACAAAAGAACTATATACATATTTTGTTTCACCCATTGCCTATTTTGTTTGTTTTGTCTTTATAGCAATTTCCGGTTATCTGTTCCAGATTTTTCTGATTGTATCAACCATTAATAATGGATATGGAAATGGGGTGATGCAATCTACCTTCGGAATAATGGCAACTATTCTCCTCTTCTTTACCTCTATATTGACTATGAAGTTATTTGCAGAAGAGCGTAAATCTGGCACCATTGAACTACTGCTTACTTCTCCGATTACCGATAGTCAGGTAGTACTTGGAAAATATCTTGCAAGCTGCGTCCTGCTTATCATTATGCTCGGTCTCACACTTATTTTTCCTATCCTGACACAACGGTTCGGACCATTAGATATCGGCCTTGTTTTTAGCGGTTATCTTGGTCTCATTCTACTCGGTTCATGTTTTCTCTCTTTCGGATTATTGATGTCATCTATGAGTAAAAATCAGATTGTGGCTGCATTGACAAGTTTTGGTTTTTTATTGATGTTATGGGTGATTGGAGCTGTCTCTGAACGTGCTGGATCTATTGGTAATTTCCTAAAGTATCTATCATTTAGTGAACATTTTAGTGATTTTCCACGCGGGGCTATCTTGATTAATGATGTTGTTTATTATATCAGTTTTACTTGTGCCTGTTTGTTTGCAACATTCAAATCCATTGAGTCCTCAAAATGGAGATAAAGCATGCAAAGAAAAAATGTTACTGGACCGATATTTGGTTTCTTAACCTTAATTTTTTGTTTTATCTCTATCGCTTGTCTTTTTCTAAGAGCATGGTTTTTGTTTTGGATATTTCTTATTCTCTTCGTTGCAACACTAGCTGTCTTCTCTGCCTTACACCACCAAGCTTTTGTTGACCTATTTGTTAGTCGACAATTACGGTATGGTACTAATGTTGCCCTGAGTCTAATTGGTGTAATAGGAATAGCAGTTTTTGTGAATGTCATAGTTGCACAACGTTTTGATACGGCAATAGATTTAACTGAGTTAAGAGATAATTCCTTATCAGAGCAAACAAAAAAGATACTAAAATCTCTGAATAAAGATGTTGAAGTTATTGCCTTTTTCAGCGATGAGCATTCACAGATGGCAATACGCGCCATTCATGAATTAGAACTGTTCCAACGTGAATCAAAATTTATCACCGTATCATTAAAAAATCCATATATAGATGTACAACTTGTAAATCCCAACTTACGGGATGGAACCGTTGTATTTAGTACGGAAGACAGAAAGGAAGAGGTAACTATTGTTAGCGAGCAGAAATTTGCAAGCGCAATTCTCAAACTTATCCAGGACAAAACAAAGAAGATATATTTTCTGATTGGACATGGCGAATATCAAATAGATGATTTAAGCCCTTTCGGTCTTAGTCACTTGAAGACAGAATTAGAAAATCAGAATTATGAACCAATATCTTTGTCATTTCTCACAGAACCAGATATTCCCTCAGATTGTGATCTATTGGCAATTGTTGGTTCTACGGAAACATTAACAAGCAATGAAATACAGAAAATAAGCAAATATCTTGAAAATGACGGTAAACTATTACTGTTGTTCCAACCATCAGATTCAGCTGAGGATGTCAATGGGAGACTTGTGCAACTCATGGCAAAGTGGGGAGTGACAGTGGGAAATGATTTGGTGATAGATAGAGTGGTATTTGATGTGAATAGGGGTACCAGTGCTCTTGTTCCTATGTTTGAATTTCATGAAATTACACGTCAATTACAATCTTCTCTTGCATTTCCTAAGACGCGTTCTGTAACACCTAAGAAAAATATAAAATCTGATCTCACCGTTAAATCACTGGCTAAGACTGTCAGTCAATTAGGTGTAAGTTGGGCAGAAAAAGAACGAACTTCAGATGGGAAGTTCAGCGGCAATGGTTATACTGCAGGAATTGATCTTCCGGCTCCTGTGTCTATCGCGGTTGCTGTTGAAAAACACAGATCAGCGAATACAAATGATGCCAATAAAATGAGTCCGACCCGAATTATAGTATTTGGGAATTCAATTTTTGCTACCAACAATGATTTGAAAAAAGCAAATCGAGATCTATTATTGACTTCAGTGAATTGGCTTACAGAAGATGGAGACCTGATTGCTATAACAGAACCAGATAGAAACAAACAGAAATTACGCAGCATGACTGGACAGCAAGCAGGTGTTGTGCGGATAACTGCAATCTTCTTTATACCCATTGTTGTGTTTATTGCAGGATTGATTGTATGGTGGAACAGACGAGAAGGAGGTAATGTGTGAATTACAGAACCACTCTTATCATCATCCTGTTATTGATTGCTTTGGCGGCATCATATTTTTTGTTTTTTGACGAACTCGTAGAAGAGAATAACAATAAACCATCCATCTCTGAAAACTACAAACTGCCTCGTGAGGACATAACTAAACTTCAACTTTCCTACGCAGACAAAGCTTATCAATCCATAACCATTTTCAAAGATGATAAAGGAATGTGGCAAATTACTTCACCATTTATTGCTAATGCCGATCTGTCCAAAGTCAACACTGTATTAGACGATTTTCTAAACAAACAGATAAGACAGACCTTGGAAGTCTCTGAATATGACCAGTATGGGTTAGATACGCCTGCTATTACTGTACAACTGTGGAAACATGACGATAGCAATCCAAAGACTTTTTTCATCGGAAAAAAGGGCGTTAACTATTCTGTATATATCAAGGAACAATCTGAACAGCATATATTTATTATTGAATCCAGCGCACTTGACGACTTAGCAATATCAACAACTGATGTTCGGGACAGATCTGTCATATCATTCAATCCAGATTTAATCACAGAAATAGAGTATCAAAAACCTGAACCGTTTACGTGTGTGAAAAAAGGGAACTCTTGGCAGATGACGAAACCTATATCTGTGAATGCGGATTCGGATGATATAAGACATATCCTATCAGAATTAAAAGCGATGGAAGTTTCAACTTTTGAATTAGATGGAGAATTGGTAAAATCATCTTTAGCAAAATATGGGTTAGATACGCCTCGCATTCATATCACATTGAAAGATACAACTAAGCGTTATGGTCTTGCTATAGGTTCCACAGTAGCACATTCAACTGATCAGCAGAATAGAGATAAAAAGTCTGTCTACGTCCAGTCCATTCACCAAGGTGGGATTTATACTGTTAATGATGACATTGTCAAACTGCTCAATAAAACTCTTTTTGACTTGCGGGACAAACGAATACTTGATTTTCAACGGGGTGACGTTACAAAATTTGAAATTCAACGAGGAAGAGAAACAATTGAGGGTATAAGACGACAAAAAGACTTGTGGGAAATACAGGGCAATACAACAATAATAGCAGACCCGTTAGCAGTCAGTGACTTGATATACGGTGTCGATTCACTTGAGGCAGTTGCATACATAACTAACTCTACAAAAAACCTCGCAGAATATGGATTAGATAAGTCTCTATTAATTGTCAAATTCACGATACGGGATGACGAAAAACCTGTTGAACTACATATTGGGGATTTCGCTAAAGACAACACGGTATATGTCAAAACCAATAAATCCGACCAGATAACACTTGTCAAACGCGATCTCACTGACAAGATAGGGGAAGGGATTGCATGGTTGAGAGATAAACAGATATTCAAATTTACTATTGATGATCCAATACGGTGTAGTGTAAAATATACTGAAGGTGAAAATGAAACTGTCCAATTCACTTGCCAACGACTTGGAACGAATTGGAGATTAACCAAACCTGTCCAAGAAAATGCTAAGAATGCAGAAGTAAACACGCTTCTGTATGAATTAATAGACATTAAGGCAGAAAGATTTGTTGGCTTAACCTTTGATGGCAAAAAAAATAGTCTAACTGAAACGATAGATAGTTTTGAATCTCCAAAAATACAAATTACTGTAGAATTACGGAATAAGTCAGTTTTTACTTTGCAGGTCGGTGATACAGATTCTTATGGAAATTACTATGCAAGAACGCAAAATCAACCAGAACATGTCTTTCTAATCAAATCGGAATTGATACCAAAGCTTAAACCGAAACTTGAATGGTTTCGCGGCTCAGAAGATCTGTAAAGTAAAGCATTTTATGTAATACAACGAGGACATCAGTTTGTAGACTCTATACTTGTAATTATGCTCACAAATATAATTATATTTACAACATATTTTCTCTTCATTCTCGAAATGTTATTGGTCAGTCAATCCTTTTTTTATACACGACGTGAACGAAAGAAAGAGAGACCTACATATACACCTAAGGTTGCCATAATCGCTCCGCACTACGGTTGGGATGATGACACTGAAGAACATGCAAAAAGCCTATTGGTTCAGGAATATGATGGAGAATATCACATCTATTTTGTAACACACGAAATGGCAGACAAAGGTCACGATATTTCATTCCCGCATTTACGAGAACTTGTGAAAGACGTTACACATGCAGATGTCTCTTTAGCACCGAATATCATTGATAACAACCTACCACGTTCACAGAAAGTACAGAACCTTATTACAGTTATTGAAAGTCTACCACAGGATGTTGAAGTCATCGCTTTTGTAGATGCAGATGTAAGAATCCAGAGTGATTGGCTCAGGCTTCTCGTTACACCCCTTCAAGACGATTCAATTGGTGCTACAGTCGGTGGAAGATTTTATTTTCCTCAAACATGGAACTTTCCATCACTTGTTGAAGCAACGTGGGTCAACTTTCAATTGTCATTACAAGGTGACCATAAATTGACGATGGTATGGGGTGGTTCAAATGCATTTCGTCGCGAATTTCTTGAGAAGGGGCAGATCCTCCAACGATGGGAAAATGCCACAATTGAAGACCTAAATACAACGCGCGCAGTTCGAGATGTAAAATGTAAAATACACTTCGTTCCTGATTGTGTAGCGGTAACAGAAACATCAAACCGCTCTTGGAAACAAATTTTTGAGTTTACGAATAGACAGATGATTATGACGCGGCACATGGGTTTGTGGGCACAGTGGTTTGGTAGTCTGTTTCTATTCCTACCAAAATCAGTACTGATTGTTGGCGTTATTCCATTTCTATTCTCACGTCAGGCACTCTTACCCGTAACTTTCATCCCTTTTTTAGAAGTCATCGGTTTCCACCTATGTTGTAGAAACCTGCCGCAATGGTTACGGGATATGCCTGGAGTCCGTGACACACTGCGAATCAGTAAATTCGCCGCACCTTTTTCTATATGTCTTGCCGGAATCAACGCGTTCTATGCAATGTTTCAACGTAAAATTGTTTGGGGTGGAGTTAGATATGAAATACTATCTGCTACGAGATGCAGGATATTGGGACGCGTAAGGGATAAAAGAAAGAAACGTCATGATAAAACAACTTCCTTGTGAAAAGAACCTTACGTGATTATAACTATATAAGGGGGTGTAAAGTTTTTGCACAAGTCTATATTTATTTGTTGCAATGTATATAACGACTTGTGCTATTTGATTTTTATAGTGTGATATAGTTTTTAATATATTTAAAGTTGTATCAAGGTTATAGAAATTTTTGTTAATCCCAAAACGACTAATTCCGAAACAAAATATGATAATCTACAATATCAAGATATTCGGAAAGGAATAGCATAATGGAAGAAAAAGAACAACTCATCACAGAACTAACAGATCTTCTCGGAAAAAGGAATGTCCTAACAGACCCAACTGCTCTGTCAGTCTATGAATGTGATGCAGCCCCCTCATTTAAAGCACTACCGGATGTGGTCGTCCTTGCAGATACCACGCAACAAGTCTCGGATATTGTCAAGATAGCGAATAGGTTCAACACACCTTTCATCGCACGAGGTGGGGGAACAGGATTGAGTGGTGGAATGCTCTCTGTTCAAGGCGGTATTATCATTGCTCTCAATCGCATGGATCGTATCTTGGAAATAGACATTGAAAACGAAAGAGCCGTCGTAGAACCCGGTGTCGTCAATCTTCTCCTATCCCAAGCAGTGCAAAGTCAAGGATACCATTACGCCCCCGACCCATCAAGTCAGAAGGCATGCACTATCGGGGGTAATATCGCTGAAAACTCAGGGGGGCCACATACTTTAAAATACGGTGTTACCTCTGACCATATCATCGGTATGGAAGTGGTCATGCCTGATAGTGAAATCATAGAATTAGGCGGGGAAGTTGAGGAAGTACTCGGATATGACCTACGCGGTCTGTTTATCGCATCCGAAGGAACTTTCGGGATTGTGACTAAAGCCACAGTCCGTCTTACACGCAATCCACAAGCATATCAAACCGCACTCGCTGTTTTTGACAGAATGGATGAGGCATCTAACGCAGTGACAACAATCATTGGAGCAGGGATTATACCAGCCGCGCTTGAAATGATGGATACCCTTGTCATACAGGCATTGGAAGATGCATTTCACTTCGGTTTTCCACTTGATGCAGAGGCAATTCTTATCGTGGAACTGGACGGAATTGAAGCAGGCATGCAGAATCAGACTGATAGGATACTCGAAATATTCAATCAGCATAATGCGCGTGAGGTAAACTATGCAAAGGATGACGCTGAACGTCAAGAACTTTGGAAAGCGCGCAAAAGTGCGTTCGGTTCATTCGGTAGACTTGCACCGAACTACATCACACAAGACGGTGTTGTACCACGCACAACGTTGCCGAAGGTGTTGCGCCGTATTTCTGAAATCTCCGAGAAATATCAGATAGCAATTGCAAATGTGTTCCATGCAGGTGATGGGAACATACATCCTATAGTCCTATTTGATGAACGCGATGCTGACCAATGTGAACGCGTGGAACATGTGAATAAAGAAATACTGACTGTCTGTGCTGAAGTAGGTGGCACCATTACAGGGGAACACGGGATAGGTGTTGAAAAGATGGATTATATGCCGCTCATCTTCAGTCCTGCTGATTTACAGGTTATGGCAAACGTGAAAGACATCTTCAATCCAACAGGACTCTGCAACCCCGGCAAAATCTTCCCAACCGCTGAATCATATCAAAAACTCGGTTTACAACCATAAATCAATATTTCATTGATTCATACTGCCTATCATGTTATTATGTGTTTAACATTTATAAATGATGGATTGGAATTGTTAGTAAAGACAAGATAATTATTTTGAAATTGATATATAGCTATAACAGTGAGAATAACAGTATGGCAGAATATGTTAATGGCATTAATCCAGAAATCCTCAAATGGGCGCGTGAACGTTCAGGTTATTCCGTTGAAGCGGCCGCCAAGACATTAAATAAGAAAAAGTCATTTATATCAGAATGCGAGGCTGGTGATCGTGCCCCTACTTATGTCCAACTTGAGAAACTTGCTGATAAATACAAACGTCCTGTCGCCCTCTTTTTCCTCCCAAATCCACCTGAAGAACCAAAATTGGAAGAGAAACTTGCGCTGAGAAATCGTGATGTGAAGAAATTAGAACCCAGAACGCTTTTCCTGTTCCGCCAAGCTTATTCACGACAGCTTTCATTGACGGAGTTGAATAACGAAAAGAATCCATCAGAAGATTTAATCTTTCGGGATATTCAACCTACATCATCTAAAATTGACCTAAACGAAAAATATGCATTTGAATTGGCAGAAAGATGTCGTGTTTATTTGAAAATCAGTGTTGAAATGCAATCAAATTGGGCAAATGAGAAAATTGCTTTTGAGAATTGGAGGAACCACATTCAGGATAAAGGTGTTTTTGTCTTCAAAGATGCATTCAAAGATGACTTAGTAGATGGATTTTGCTTGTTACATAATGAATTTCCAATAATTTATCTGAATAATAGTAGACCTTCGGTCAGAAAGGTATTCACATTAAGCCATGAATTGGGACATATCTTAATAGGCAAGAATGGCATTACTCCTGATATTACTGGAATGATAAAAACAGAATCGACTGAATTGGAAATATTTTGCAACCAATTTGCACACGAATTTCTTGTGCCAACAAAAGACTTTAAGAAACGGCTAAACTATTCTGAATACAATGACGAAGTAATTCAGAAGTTGGCAAAATACTATAAAGTTAGTCGTCATGTTATTCTATTGAAACTAATCAATATCGGCATTCTCCCGCAAGACATATATAATCAGAAAGTAAGAAATTGGGCAGACCAATGCGAACACCAAAAACGTAATGAAAAAAGTAATAAAACATCAGGTGGAGGTGATTATTATAACACTCACCTAACATATTTAGGTGAAAAATACACAAGACTTGCGTTTGAAAAATACCATCAGGAGTTAATTTCCATTGAGAAACTCTCTGATTGTTTAAATGTAAAAGTTAGAAATTTAGAAGAACTTGAAAGACGATTTTCACGTAAGGCAATCAATAAATGATCTATGTATTTGATACAAATTGTTTTAGAGAACTTGGTAGTTATTATCCAGAGCAGTTTCCATCATTCTGGAGAGAATTCAATAGGGCAGTAGAAGATACAAAGATTGTTGTTTCTGTCCGAGAAGTATACAGGGAATTGGAAAACTATACTCGTCATGCTCATATAATTTCTTGGGTGCAGGAACATAAAGATATATTTAGAAGAACAAGTGTAGAAGAAATGAATTTTGTTAACCAGATTCTATCAACAAAGAATTTTGGAGATATGCTTAGACATGAACATCGATTTGAGGGTAAACCGTGTGCTGATCCCTTCATAATTGCTGCTAAAATGTTGGACGGTTGTGTTGTTACCGAAGAATCAAAAAAACCGAATGCTCCGAATATACCAAATGTGTGTGAACATTTTAACATTGACTGCACAAACCTGCAAGGATTCATGCAAAGAGAAGGCTGGGTATTCTAAAGGGTTGAAAATAGGAAACACTTATGAAATACGACAAAACAAACCGAACTTTTAACTGCGAACCGACACTCACAGATTCACAGGTTCTACAATATTGCAACGACGGATTTCTACAACTCAAAGGTGTCGTTCCAGATGAAATCAATCAACGAACCTTTGATTATCTGAACGGGGAAATACCTATAAATCCCATCTATATTCCAAATGGAATGACGCATGCAGATTTGGAACGGATACGGGACACTCACGAACCGAGTACTCTATTACTTGAAGATTGGTATATTGAGCATGTCCTACTCAACCCTGAACTCGCAGGGGCATTACGTTCTCTGCTTGGTAAGAATGTCGGTTTACCTGTCCTGATAAGCAACCATCGTGTAGAATGTCCGATGGAAGCACAACCGTGGCACCACGATGCAGACCATGTTTTCGGTCCAGAAACCAACTTCGTAGAGGTATTCTATCTTCCACAAGACACACCTTTGGAGATGGGACCAACAGAACTTCTACCCACTTCTCACATCGCACCGAAAGAACGAGATATAACAGAGAAAGGTTTTGCAAGTGATGGTCCAGCAGGTTCGTTCATAATCCATTCGCAAAGCATCTTACATCGTAGAGGTGAGTCTACTGCCACCGGTCTTCGCCACATGTTGAAATATAGTTATTGGAGAACAGTCCCACCATCACGCGACTGGATACAAGAACCAGATTTTGACTTTCAAACTGCTTCGTATGGTGGACACGGCGTGGCACGGTATGTCGCTCACATGTTCTATTGGTTATGTGGTAAAGCAGATGAATTTCGTCTCATCGGTGGACAAGCATGGCCCTGGTCCAGTATAAATCAGATCGCACCCTCTTACGGATTTGGACACTCAGAAGGCTATCTCCCAAACTGGCGAAAGAATAATCCTGATGATTATGCAGTTGGGTAGTCCGTCAATTTTCTTGAGATCATAATGCGTCAATAGGAGTAAACATGAAACCTAAAATACGGAATATTCAAGATATATGGACTAAACTTACATCTATTGTTTTTGTTCCACACTCAGAAAGCGATTATGACAGACTTTCTACAGTGCGCAATGATCTAATTGCTATCGTAAGGGATAATGATAATCATCCTTTAGCATCATTGGTGGGAGTAGTTGATACACTCATTGAAAAATATGAAACCGAGAAAGAAATAATTGAACAAAATGCATGGCACAATATTTGCATTGGAGCAAAATTTGAAAATAGCAGTACTCTCCTATAGTCATCACGGACGGAGTTTTGACATCGAGCTAAAGAATCAGATTCAAGAAATAAACTACTAGTTTTATGAATAGAAAAGATAAACTGTTTGCTAAAGCCAGAAATAATCCAAACAATATTTCTTTTCGCCAGTTTGAGACTTTGTTAACTCAATGTAGGTGGGTGTTTGACCATCAGACCGGTAGTCATGGATTTGGTATTCACCCCAAGGCTATCGTCTTCCGATTCAATCAAGGAAAGGACAAGCGAAAGGATATCAAGTGAAACAGTTTCTTAAACAATATGACAAGGAGATGGATGATGGATAGAAATATTTTTGATGGATTCTCTGTCAACATTTTTTTAGATGAAGATGGCGATTACCTCGCCCATTTTGTTGAAATGCCAAACGTATCTGCATTTTCCGATACTCCAGAAGGGGCAATAAAAGAGCTAGCAATCGCTTGGAAGGGTGTTAAGGATAGTTATCAAAAACATCAGGAACCTGTTCCAAAAGCACCTATGCGACAAACTTACGACAGATTATTCAATGTACCTGTGGACGAACAACTATATATTGCCTTAGAGGACGAAGCTGCAAATGCAGGAATAAGTTTATACGCCCTTGTTTCCCAGAAATTGAAATCAAATGTCCCGTATCTTCATGAAGATACAAATTGATGAAAAATCCAATCTACAATTATATTTGCATTGGAGCAAAATTTGAAAATAGCAGTACTCTCCTATAGCCATCACGGACGGAGTATGGCACAAACGACACAATCACTCGGACACGAAATTGTTGGCGTGATGGATGCAGAGCATTCACCGCGTGAACAGTTAGCACATCACTTTCAGGCACCAGCCTATGATTCTGCAAGCAACTGCCTTGATGCATGCAAACCAGATGCAGCACTTGTTGCAGGAAAGCATACCGAGATGCCATCTCACGTGCAAGCATGTGTAGACAGACGAATTCCATATCTTTTGGATAAACCCTTTGCTGATAGTGCAGATCGTCTGCGTCCTGCGGCGGAAGCATCTGAGAAGCACGGTGTCCTCAGCGCGCTTGTCCTGCCGAATCGGGCAAGCAAAATAGTGAGTGTCGTCACAGAAATGCTTGAAGATGGCAGTCTCGGTGATCTTGTGTTATACAACAGCAGACTTAACAACGGACCTCCTTCCCGTTATGATCCCACGCCATCCTATTGGCACAACGATCCGAGCATTTCCGGTGGTGGGTGTTGGGCAGTTGAAGCTGCTCACGGTATTGATACGTTTCTCCAATTTGTTGGTGATCAAGAAATCACTGTCGTCGGTGCGGTGATGTCCAATGCAATGTCCGGGCGCGTTGTGGAAGACAACGGCATTGGTGTGCTAAGAACAGAAAACGGTATCACAGGTATCATAGAATCAGGTTATACATATCCATCAGGCAAACGAGGTGGGGATCACTTCTTCAGATTTATCGGCACAAAAGCATCCGTATTTGAGCAATACGGTAAAAACGGTGAACCGCTCATAGAAGTTCACACAACAGATGGAGTCCAGTTCAGTGAGGACATTTCACACGGTGCGAGAATCAAAGGTATCATGGGCAGTGCTTATGATGCAATCAGTAACGGCAACGCTTTTGAACCATCTGTTGTTGATGCTGTGCGAATACTGGAAATTCAGGATGCTGTTTATGCCCATGCTCGAAAAAGTAAGTCAACCAACGGTCCATATCCTATGGGATAACGAGAGTTTGATATATAGCACATCCTGAACATAAAGGAAACCTATTTTCGTAGGGGTTAGGTTTCCTAACCCTACGGGCGAGGCGACCTCGCCCCTACGAAAGTCCAACATCTTGTTTTTATCATACTCACGTTACGGGATAATCTAATCCATACAAAGACATAGAGGATTTAATATGACAAATTCACAAAATATAGAAATTATACCTCCAGATTCTGAATTAGAAGAGGTGTTTAGTGATGCACATTTCACTGAAGGACCTACCGTCGCACCAGATGGGAAAGTCTATTTCAGTGACATCACTTTCACGCATCAAGCCAACATGCAAGCCGGCCACATCATGAAATACGATCCTGATACCAATGAGACAACTGTTTTCCGCTCACCGAGCGGGATGTCAAACGGCATGAAGTTTGACGCGCACGGACGATTAGTTGTCGCAGAAGGGGCAGATTTCGGAGGCAGACGAATTACCCGAACCGATATGGCTACGGGCAAAAGCGATATCATTGCCGGACTATACGAAGGTAGACCATTCAACTCACCAAATGACCTTACCATTGATGAAAAAGGACGAATCTATTTCACTGATCCCCGCTATGTTGGAAATGAACCGGTAGAACAACCCGTTATGGGTGTTTATCGGATAGATACTGATGGATCAGTGCATCTGATTATTGCCGATTCTGGAAAACCGAACGGCATTGCTGTATCACCTGACCAAAAAACGCTCTATGTCGGTAGCAACGATAGTGGATCGTTTCGTGAGTTGCCAGATGAAATGCCAACCTATACGGGGCGTATGGCTCTCCTCGCTTATGATTTAGCATCGGATGGAAATGCTACCTACCGTGAAACACTTGTTGACTATCATCCAGAACACGGACCAGACGGTTTTGAAGTCGATGTAGAAGGCAATCTCTATGTTGCTGTCCGCGATGCAACTCGGTTTGGTATCTGTGTTTATTCTCCTGATGGAACAGAATTGGCGTATATTGAGACCCCTGAATTACCTACGAATGTTGCGTTTGGTCGAGGTGAAGCAAGTAAAATACTCTACATTACTGCTGGTGGTAGTCTCCTTAGAATTCGTGTTGCTAAAGATGGTTATCATCTTCCAAAAAAATAACCTTATGAGATATTCATACATCTGGATGTAGGGTATGCCATAAAGTCGTACTTTCATAGGCATGCCCAACTTGCAACAATAACGGTTCCGATAAATCCTTGCCAACAAACTGAATACTTAACGGTAATCCTTCACTGTTCATGCCACACGGAACAGATAACGTTGGGGCACCGTTGTAGTTAAACGGTACTGTAAAATTTTGAAACCTTGCTGGTCTAGTATCCATCGGTCCATATAAAATCTCCGGTGTGACAGGGTGTGGTGGTGCTGACATTGATGGACATACCAACACATCTATATTTTGAAACACACGCTTGAAATGTTCAGTACATTCTACGCGTAATTCTTGTGCCTTAATATATTCATTCGACGTAACATTTGCCCCCATGTCAAGCCACCCTTGGAACCAAGGACCGTAATGTTCACGATGTGAAGGATAACACTCTGCATGTGATTTCACTGCTTCAAGTGAACAGATTGTTGGCCACGCTAATACATACTCATCCAAATCAGGCAATTCTACATCTACTATCTCAGCACCTAATTCTTGTAGTAGATTCACACCATTTGATACAGCTTCAGCAAGTTCTGCGTCCACATCCTTTGTTGCGTAATTCTCATCATAACCGATTCGAACACCTTCGATTCCTCGATCAATCTTTTCAAGCATTTTTGGCACAGGATCCTTTCGTGACCATTCGTCATTTATGTCATATCCAGAGATAGCTTCAAGCATGATTCCCGCATCTGCGACACTTCGTGTCATCGGACCGACATGATCCATAGAGGGCGCAAGTTCCAAAACGCCATATCTACTCACTCTGCCAAAGGTCGGCTTTAAACCAACGACACCGCAAGCTGCCGACGGAAATCGGATTGAACCACCTGTATCACTACCGATTGATCCCGAACACAATCCCGCAGCAGTTGCAACACCTGAACCACTTGATGACGAACCTGTCCACCTGCCTGAATTCCAAGGGTTTATCGGTATATCAAATTCTGGATGGTACCCACCCATAGCCCCCTCTGTGAGGTTCAATTTACCGAGTATCACTGCGCCAGCTTCCTTAAGTCTTTTGACAACTGTGCCGTCGTAATTCGGAATGTGAGCTGCCATAACATAAGCCCCACCCATCGTGCGAATGCCTTTCGTAAAGCATAGATCTTTTACACCGATTGGTATACCGTGAAGTGGACCACGATAGTTGCCTTCAGCAATCTCCTGTTCAGCTTTCTGTGCTGCTGTCAAAGCATCTTCAGCAATTACTGTGGCATAACTCTTCAATTGACCATCAAGTCTTTCAATACGATTAAGCATTACCTTTGTCAATTCAATAGGTGATAGCTTCTTTGAAGAGAGTAATTCAGCTATTTCTGTAATCGGTTTGTAGAAAAGTGGAGTATCTGACATAATTATTGTCTCATATAACAAAGGCATTCGATTCTCAAGTTTCTAATCTAAAAGTCTAAAAGTTTATTCTTCAACCTTTATACGAAATACACCTTTACCTGCTGTTCCAACGTATAAGTAGCCGTTCATTGCAGCCAATGTTTGAGCAAAATGTTGTAGTGAGCCTATTTCATCCCATCTCACAAGGTGGTGGTTCCACTTAAATACTCCATCCTCATAAGTGCCTATGTAAAAATCACTACCATCTATTTCCATAGATTCAAAAGGGGGTAGTCTTCTTTCATAATCTACATATTGCCAAGTATCACCATCATCGTCAGATTGAAGAAAACCATCTTTTGTGGAGAGTGCGTAAAGTTTATTGTCAATATGTATTGATTTTGCGAACTTTCCCTCTATTTTCCTCTTTTCAATCTTTTCCCATGGTTGTTGGGTATCCTTAAACAGATAAATATCACCTTCTATGGTTCTTGCATAGACATTTTTCTTGAATACTGTTATCTCAGTGAAGAACTTTCTTTCTAATCCTAAATTGATCCCTGTATCCCAGCCTTCATTCAATAGATATAATCCATTTCCATGTGTTGCTACATAGATGTTTGTTCCTTCAATGTGGATAAATTCGATTCCAATCATTCTTGGGATAATTTGCATTTCTGTAAAAACATTCTTCTGTTCATCGATCATGTAAATACCACCCACAGAAGCATGGGTTTTGAGATTAGTTCTCATTGCGCCAACAAATAGTTTACCGTTCCCTGCAGCTAACCTTGCGAATTTGAATTCAAAATTTGGATCCAGGGGCATTTCAACTAAATCCCAAGACTCGCCTCCACTTGCACTATAAAAAAGTCTATTACCGCTTAATGCGTAAATTGTATTATCTAATGCTACTAATTCGGTTACGTCGGAAAGAATTATGCCGGTGTTTGTTTCCTGCCAAGATTTACCACCATCTGTAGAACGAAAAATACCTTTATCCATTGTACTAACGAATAAAGTGTTCGCATTAATTGCCACCAAGCCAGTACCCGCCCCATCAGGTAAGTTATTTCCAACATCTTTCCAGGATTCTCCTTTATCAGTTGAACGGTAAACAGTGCCACCGAAGCAACTGACATACAGTGTGGAGTCATAAATGTCTACTCCTTCAATCCAGTCCCACATCTCTTTTGCTGAGATGCGAGTCCATGTATCACCTTCATCTTCAGATCGGAATAACCCACCGTCTTTTTTCAAAATTACGCTTATATAAAGTAGATTATCTTTGGCAACAATTGAATCTACCCTCGCTATTGAAGGGTTAATATACTCCTGTGAAAATTCTGATCCTTTCTCAATGGGTTTTGCCACTAATCCTGCATGGATAGCTTGCCATCTATCCTCATTACTTTTTCTACGAAATACACCTTTTACTGCCCCAACGATAAGTGTCGTTCCAACTTTTGAAAATTTACGTATTCTCAAATCTGTCAAACCGTTGTTATATTCTACCCAAGCTTTTCCATTATCTGAATACCATACGCCTTTCCGACCACTTATTCCACTTGAAAAAAGGCTTATGTATATACGTTCACCGTCTATGACAATGCCCGAAATATGTCTTCCAATATGAGGAGTGGGAGTAGGATTCCACGTGTCACCGTCATCAGTTGATTTATATAATTGTGTACTTACACCGACATATAGCGTATCATCATTTTGTGCGAAAGCGGTTACATAACGGTTATCAGTTGCAATTTTTTTAGGTAAACCATCATTGGCTTTAGTCCAAGTTTCACCAAGGTCTCTTGAACGGAAAATACCTTCATCATCAGTACCAAGAAAGAGGGTTCCTTTTGAAGTAGCAAATAGTAAACGCACCTCTCCGCCATAAGGACCATTAGTCTGGACCCAATCGTTTTTTCTTGGATTAAGATTCTGTAAATCTGCAGCAATTGCAATATGTTGTGGTACCAGACTAACACACATCAATATAAGAAAAGACAATAATATCAATACTTTAATGTTGATTTGAATAGATTTCTGTTTAAAAGTCTTCATCTGGTCGGCTTCGTCCCAATAAATTCAGTAGTCGGTCATCTGCGGTTTGGAGTGCATCCTCTGGCACAGGAACACTGTTACACAGACTAAACCGCCAATATGCCCAATATGCTGCATACTGTGATTGTATGATATATCGTGTCTTGTTTGATGTGTTCGGTGCACCGCGATGCCAACACTGCGGGTCTTGCAGATAGATATCCCCGGCTTTACAGTAAATTGATTCAGGTTTGTTTCCTTCAAATTCTGGATTTTCTTGACTGTTAGGACCCCTACCTGAATAGTGGCTACCACGCACATATTGTGTCGGACCTTCTTCAAGTGTATCAATATCGCTGAGTGCCATCTGAACAGTGAACCACATCACAGGCATCCTCAAACGTGGGTCGTGACGTGGCATCTCCTCTGTAACTGGGAAGTGCACAGAACCGTCTACATGCCAAGAACTAATGGATAGTCCGGGTAGATTTCGGAGTACATTTTGCCCACAAAATTTGCAGTTTTGCCCAACGATTGCTTCTGCGAGACTTAGGATAGGTTCACGGAGAAGCATATCCCGAAAAATCGGATCAAGTTCTATCGTATTGCGTAGAATGAACGGCAATTCCTCACCAGCGTCCGCGTGTCTTCCCATTTGGATGTATCTGACATCGGCAAGGTGTGGATTTGTTCTATTTGCAAGTTCTGGATCATCAAAAAACGAATCTGTCTTATCTCGTAGGGCAGTGACTTCGCCATCAGTAAGGACACCCGGTAAATACACAAATCCATCTTGAAAGAATTGTTCTGCAATTTGGTTAGTTTTCTCTTCACTGAAAGGTTCGCCTTTTAATATTGGACTGTTTGCCATTTTTGTCTCCTATTTTATCAAGTGTTTTTAATAAATATCTCTGCGATTGTCTATTTGGAGAACTCGTATCGTGCGTTGATCTTTGTCTGTTGTGAGAATTAAATCAGGTAATATCCTTATATTTACTGGGTTTATACCGATTTTTAAATGTTTTCTTAAGTCCAAAACGACTAATTCCGTAGATGAATAAGGATGTCTATTTATTATGTGCGATTTTGATTTTCATAAGCAGTAATGTCAGATTCATACTGCAAAGTCCACCCAATCTCATCCAATCCGTTGAGCAAACAATACTTCTCAAAATCACCAATTTCAAACGTGTGTGCAGTGCCATCAGGACTGATAACCGATTGTTCTTCTAAATCCACCATGAGTCGATACCCTTCGGTGTCATGTGCTGCTTGACTTAGGGATGTAATAACATCTGCAGGAAGTGAAATAGGCAAGATACCGTTCTTATAGCAATTATTTCGAAAAATATCGGCAAATGATGGCGCAAGAATTGCTTTGAAGCCATATTGCTGCAATGCCCATGGCGCATGTTCACGGGAACTTCCACACCCGAAGTTTGCGCCTGCAATTAGGATACTTGCGCCGGCATAACGCGAATGGTTAAGTACAAATTCAGGATTCGGATCACCATTTTCGAGGTAACACCAATCAAAAAATAAAAATTCACCGAAGCCAGTCCGTTCAATCCGTTTCAGAAATTGTTTTGGAATTATCTGGTCGGTGTCTACGTTAATTCGGTCAAGTGGGACAACAAGTCCAACGTGTTCTTTGAATGCTTCCATTTCTTATGTTTTCTCCTTGTCAATTCTCTGTAAGAATGATTGGACATCATCCTTTGTGTCTTGTCCCAACAATGCTTCAAGAAATATATTCGTATCCACGAGGTACACTATTCCCTCCAATCTGATGCTTTTTTCTGAAGTTCAAGAGCAGTATACTCATCACGATACGCTTTTAATCCACCAACCCATTCCAAGTTTGGTATTTTCTTCCGATTAGAACTTTTTTTAGTTCGTAAAAAATCAATGAAATGTATGACTTCTTCTTGAAGTTCCAATGGAAGATCTCTGATTTTTTCAATAATGATAGATTCCATTATTTCCTCCATCTTTCCTTATCGTGAGGGGTAATTGGTTTATTATTCCATCCTATGTAAGTTCGTATTTGACCTATCCAAACGTCCGTATATCAACAAAATGACCTGTGACTGCAGTTGCAGCAGCCATTTGCGGACTAACAAGGTGCGTGCGTCCACCTTTGCCTTGTCTACCTTCAAAATTCCTGTTTGATGTGCTGGCACAACGTTGACCCGGCATCAAAATATCGGGGTTCATACCGAGACACATGCTACAACCAGCTTCGCGCCATTGAAAACCTGCTGCACGAAATACCTCGTGGAGTCCTTCAGATTCTGCCTGCCGTTTTACTGCCTGTGAACCAGGCACAACCATTGCATTGACGGTATCCGCAACTTTTCTGCCTTTTACCACTTCAGCTGCAGCCCGTAAATCACTGATACGTGAATTTGTGCAACTCCCGATGAATACTCTGTCTATACTTATATCTGTTATAGGAGTTCCGGGTGTAAGATCCATGTATTGCAAGGCATGTTCAGCTGCACGTTTTTCATCAGTTGTTTGCATGTCTGCGGGATTCGGGACATGTCCTGTTACATCCGTCACCATGCCAGGGTTTGTGCCCCATGTCACCTGTGGTGAGATATCGGCTGCATCAAGTTTTAGCACACGATCATAGGTTGCACCTTCGTCAGTGGGGAGTTGCTTCCATTGCTCAACTGCTTTATCATAAACCTCACCTTTCGGTGCAAAACGTTTGCCAGCAATATATTCGTAAGTTGTATCATCAGGTGCTATCATACCGGCACGCGCGCCTGCCTCAATTGACATATTGCATACCGTCATCCGTTCTTCAATACTGAGTGCACGTATTGTAGAACCTGTATATTCCACGACTGCACCGTTGCCACCATCTATACCGATATGTCCAATAATTGAGAGGATAATGTCTTTTGCGGTAACACCGTAAGGCAGTGTGCCATCAACTCTGATCTCGAATGTTTCAGACTTGTGTTGTAAAAGACATTGTGTAGCAAGGACATGTTCAATTTCACTTGTACCAATACCGAATGCAAGTGCGCCGAGTGCTCCGTGTGTTGATGTGTGACTATCTCCACAGACGATGGTTTTACCGGGTTGCGTAATACCGAGTTCTGGACCGATTACGTGGACGATACCTTGTTCTGGACTGTTGATGTCATAAAGTGGAATATCAAACTCTGCACAGTTTTGTGCAAGTGTTTCCATCTGTTTTGCTGCGATGAGGTCTTTGATGGGTAGACTTCTATCTGTTGTCGGCACGTTGTGATCCATCGTAGCGAATGTGAGATCGGGGCGGCGCACTTTTCGGTTGTTGAGCCTTAGTCCCTCGAATGCTTGGGGAGATGTCACTTCGTGAACAAGGTGTGTATCAATATACAGAATCGGCACCTCATTTGCGGATGCCCGCACGAGATGCGTCTCCCATATCTTTTCGTACATTGTTTGTGTTTTCATATTTTCGTACTCTCTTGGTAAATTGAAGATTACTCAAAGGGTTGCAATGTGCCATCTTGGACTATCAACACCTTCGGTTCATAGACGGCATCTCCATCGGCATTAAAAGAGAACTTGCCAAAAACTGTGTCAAAGTCTTTGATGCTCGCCAACGCGTCTCGAATTGCAGTTGAATCGGTTGATGGTGCATTCTTAATTGCCTCTGCTAAAATATAGACGGTGGTGTATGATGCTGTGGCAAAGGCATTTGGCTCCATGCCGAAAGTGTCGGTATAATTCTGAACGAAGACTCGGTTTCCGGGTGTGTCATCTGTGGGAAGCCAACCGATAAAAGTAATTGCACCTTCGGCGGCAGCTCCTGCAGCTTGGACCTCAACGTCGGTTAATGAGCTCACGATGAAAGGAACGGATATACCGAGTTCGTGTGCTTGAATCAGTATTCTCGGTTTTTCCGGCGGCAACGCGGAGACAAAAACTGCCTCGGGATTCAATTCCTTTATCCGCGTTAGTTGTGTGGAGAAGTCAATATCCCCACTCTGGAAGGTCTCCGTGGTGAGCACCTCAATATCGTTTGCTGTGAATGCTTCCCGCAATGCCGCGTCTCTATCCGTGGAAAAGAGATCAGTTTTGTCATATAACGTAGCGACCCGTTGATAGTCGAGTTTGGCATGCGTTGCCTTGATACCTCTGGCAGTCACGATTTCTGTCGTGAGCGCGATGCGAAAAACAAAATCACTGATTGCACCCAGACCACGGGCACCCGCCGTCGAACTAATTGCCACGATCTGATTGTCTCGTGCAACCGGAAATGCCGCCTCAGTCGCGCTTGAGGTCGCGGGACCGATAATAACAGACACACCATCTTCGTGAATCAGTTTATTGAAAACCTCAACGGCCCCATCCGGGGTGCTGGTGCTGTCCTCAAAAATAAACTTGAATTGGGTAGAACCGAGTTGTGCCATGTTAATTTCAGTAAGAGCAAGGTCGTAACCCTGTTTCATGAGTTTGCCAGCAGAAGCCAAGTGCCCTGTGAAAGGCAAAACAACTCCGATAGAAATCTCGTCACTTTTATCTTCTGGAGGGGGTTGGATGATTTCGGACACCCGCTCACAAGCAGATAATCCGACTATCAACGTGGCAATTGCCACAATAAACGTAAATGTTTTCAATTCCCACATCTTTTCGTACATCGTTTTTTTCATAGTTTTCTTTACCTCTGTCTTGTATGTCTTTAATAAAAAATTAAACAGAATTAATTATACACAATGTACCTTGAGAATTCAACAGAAATAAAGAGTCATCAGTCTGGTATATGCGGTTAGGAAACCGAAAATCAACGGTATGAATGCTATATAGCATTCCCCGCCTACCAGGCTGGGGTAAAGTGTGAAAAAGTTTAGAATTGCGAGGTTTAGGAGTAATCTCTGAAGGTATAAAGGCTAAATTCGTTCTCTCATCAAATTATTGACCGGATGGCTTTGTTATTGAGGACAAAATCCCATGGATAGTGATATCTGAAAAACTTACTAATGATTCAAGTGCAGATTTCTTTCCAATATATGCAGCTTGTAAAACGAGTGCATTATCTTCAACAGATAACCATGTGAGTATTGGCACTAAATCATCTGGATTACGTATATGTTCAGTTCCGAGTATTGCTTCTAAAAGCGTAATAAGGTTCAGTTGTAGACAAGCAATAGACGACTTTGAGACCTGTTCTATATCAATTGGAAAATGCCTGTCTACTGATACCTGCCTTCTTTTCTGCTATTCATCTTCAAAAGCTTTCCGAAGCGGGGTAACAGAGAACGATTCTCTAAACACAGGAATACGTCTGAGTGCCTGTTCACCCGCTTCTTCCCAATCCCCAACAAGCACAGGCGCGCCTAATCGTGACCAGATACCGATAGTCGGACCAGCACCCCGTGTCGTCAATGCCTTTTCAAGCAACCATGCATTGCCTTCCGCAAACAAGCCTGCTTCTAACAGCATAGATGCCATACCGATAGCGTGAGAACCTGTAACCCCTTTCAGAGCTGTTTCATACCACTGGTCATCATCACGCCCCCTGTAACGCAGCAAACAGCATCGCAGTAGACCCACCGATAGCCGCCGTGAAAAAAGAAGTGGCGAGGAGATTCCACGTCGGCTGCCAGTTCTGATTCGTGCGAACTTCAGCAGCAGCTGTCCGTAACTGCCGGTATAAATAGGAATGGTGTTGCACGGGCCACGCCATGAACTTCGTAAAGATACGTAGGAACGGATTGCGATCCCCCAGATAATCAGGTAACGTCAAAGCGTCATACCGTTTCAGCACAGTATTAGAAACGAACACAGCAGTGAAAGCTTCTTCCTCTAATGTCTTATTCCAGGTGCGAAGTTGATTCAGATAGTCATTGATACGCGGACTGTCCCCTGTAATCTCATTGTAATGCCCAAAGACTGCCATCTCCGCCAAACGATCTAATGCTTGTTGCGAGACGTTAACCATTGTGTATGTTTATTGAAACTTCATATACAACCTCTTTAGTCCCGTAGGGACGATATGTTTATCTTTCTATGCCGTTCCTACGGAACTCAAGAGGGGTGGTCCACATTTTTTCTATAAACATATCGTCCCTACGGGACTAAAGAAATTACCGAAATATTTATTTAATCTTCATACGGGACTAAAGAGCAATACGGACACTACAAAAATTTGAATGTTGACATCTATGGGTTAAACATAGAATATAGGTCTGCAGAATACTGTGTGCCAAAAACTTTACACACCCCACATAAAGGGTGTGTAAAGTTTTTGGCACAAACTTCGGACCATTTATTGTAGTGCGGGGTCTCCGTGCCCCGCCTAGCTATAATCTCCGAACAAGTGCGGGGCACGGAGACCCCGCACTACAATGGATATGAGATGTGTGCCAAAAACTTTACACACCCATAAATATTGAGTATTGTTTAATTCCTATAAGTGTGTTATAGTTACTATTGAATTAATGAAAGGAAAATATTTGATGAATACAGAAATTAGTCAAGATATACCTCAATCAGAATTGCCTGAAGGTGCAAAATATCGCTTCGGTAAAAGTAGTATAACAGGTAATGTTGCGTTTTCTCCCGATGGCACACGACTTGCTGTTGCAGGTGATATAGGAACGTGGATTTATGATGTACAAACGGGTGAGGAAGTAAGTCTACTCGCAGGACATACAGAGTACGTTTGGAGTATTGCATATTCTCCTCATGGAGGCACAGTTGCTTCTGGAAGTTATGAAGAGATATGGTTATGGGATAGTGAGTCTGGTCTCCCAAAAGCAACACTTTCAGAACATAGAGATTATGTGAGAGCATTAGCTTATGCACCTGATGGCAACATACTTGCAAGTGGCGGTGCTGACAACATTGGCATACTGTGGGATGTTGCTACAGAAGAGGCAAAAGCAACACTCAAAGGTCATTCGGGTTCAATTCGGAGTATCGCATATTCACCTGATGGAAGCACGATTGCTACTGCCAGTTCAGACGAGACGGTGATATTATGGCAAGCTGCCACTGGACAATCTAAAACAGTCTTCAAGGGACATACACACGTGATCAATTCAGTGGCATTCTCACCCGATGGCACTACAGTCGTAACCGGTAGTTCTGATGGCACAGTGAGGGTATGGGATGCATTCAATACTCGTAAAAAAAACACACTTGCAGAATTTAAGTTCTATATTTGGGGAGTGACATATTCTCCAGATGGCAGCACAATCGCAATCGGGGGTAGAGATGGAGCAGTGCGAATTGTGAATGCTGGCAATGGAAGGACGATAAAGGAATTGAAAGGACACATCGGTTCAGTAAGAAGTGTTGCATTTTCTCCAGATGGCAATACAATCGCAAGTGGCAGTGAGGACCATTCTGTACTTCTATGGGAACTTAATCAATAGCACAACTGTATAGGACTTACGCAGTTTTTCTTAAAGTCCCACTGATAAGGGGGATTTAGCAAATCAACGCTACAAGGCGGGGTTAAATCACCGAAATATCATTGAAATAACGACTTTTAACCCCCCTTATCAAGAGGGGAATGCGTAAGTCCTGCTGTAGTTATATTCCTACACCCGCATAACAACAGGAAGCACTAACGGGCTCCGTTGCATCTGTTTGGCAAACAACCTACGGAGTGCAACACGAATCTCATCTTGCACTATTTCTGTCTCTTGCTTCTGTTCATTTGTCAAGTTATCAATGACATTGCGAGTAAGTTCTTTTGCCTCGTTGAAAAGTTCTTCAGATTCGTCCATATAGACAAATCCGCGAGATATAATCTCAGGTTCAGTTGCAATTGCACTTCCATCACTGTGAAGCACGATGATAGGTATTACCATGCCATCTTGTGAAAGTTGGATTCTGTCTCTTAGAACTATATCCTCAAGTTCAATTTCCGGTTTTCCATCCACCAACACTCTTCCAGAACGTCCTTGTCTTTCAAACACTTCACATGATTCAGGTGTAAGTTGAATAAGTTCCCCATCTTCTGCTACATTTATGTTTTCTCTCGGAATACCGACTGCTTCGGCAAGTTCAGCATGTCGGACAAGGTTCTGATATTCTCCATGAATTGGAATAAAGAACTTTGGACGCAATAGATTTAGCATGAGTTTCAGGTCTTCACTTGAGCCGTGACCAGAAACATGCACATTTGCATTGCGTTCATGGAATATGTTCACGCCACGTCTCAGTAGATGGTTGATGACATTCCCAACTGATCTCTCATTTCCAGGTATAATTCTTGCAGAGATTACTACTGTGTCATTCGGTTCAACATTCAAAAACGGGTGGTTGTCAAGTGCAATCAAAGCCATCGCTGAACGGGGTTCACCTTGGCTTCCAGTACTTAAAATAACAACCTCATGCGGTTTGAACATCGCGGCATCTTTTGCATCAATTAAGTAATCAGGATTGATCTTGAGAATACCAAGTTCTGTAGCGATGCGGATGTTGTTGGTAAGTGAACGCCCCGTAACAGCAACGAGTCTGCGATGTTTCATCGCTAAATCAATGAATTGTTGGATTCGGTGTAGACTTGAAGAAAATGTGCAAAGATACAGTCTCTGCTCTGTATTCTGATAGATGTTGTCAATTGCCTCATAGATACTACGTTCAGATGGCGTTTGACCTGACCAATTGGCATTAGTGCTGTCTGAGAGGAGTAGGTGAACTCCATCTGCTCCCAACCGTGCCAAAGCTTGAATGTCAGTCAGCTTACCATCAATGGGGGTACCATCAAACTTAAAATCTCCCGTATGAACAATTACCCCTACAGGTGTTCGGAGTGCAATTGCAACTGAGTCCGGTATACTATGCGTAACATGTATGAATTCAGCAGAAAAATCTCCTAAACTAACGTTGTCACCTGGTGCAATTGCGTTCAATTGAGCATCACCTAAAACGCCGTATTCTCTCAACCTTCCACTTGCGATGGAGAGTGTCAGTTGTGTACCGTAGACAGGGACATCTAATTGCTGAAGTACGTAGGCTAATGCACCAATATGATCTTCATGACCGTGTGTCAGAAGTATTGCACGGACTTTCTCCTTGCGTTCAATTAGGTAGTGGATATCTGGAAATATCAGATCAACACCAGGCATTTCAGCATTTGGCAACATGAAACCTGTATCAATGACGATTATGTCATTTTCGGTTTCGTAGACCATCATGTTGAGTCCGAATTCGCCTAATCCACCCAAAGGAATGATAGAAACTGGGTTAGAGTTAGTGGAACGATCCCAGGTTAGTTCATTATTCTTTTCATCTGTATTATATGTATTTTCCATAAAAACTGAGATATATCAAAAATTATTATTCGGAATGCATTATCGCCAATGTAGATCCAAGAAATCGTGAGTTGTTGAGGTAATCTGTCGCATACTTCCAGTTTCAACATCTACAACGAAGATTTCACTTGTGCGTCTCCCATTCTTATCTGCCCCAACAAAAGCAATTTGGCTACCATCTGGACTCCATGTGGCAGAACGTCCATTGTAAAGACTCAAATTTCTATAACTCTCAAATTTACCTTTCTCAACATTCGCAACACAAATGTCTCCATTTGTATAAAACAGAATCTGTTTACCATCTGGCGACCACTCCTCAATGTAAGTACAAGGGGGTTCGTTTAGTTGCAAAAACCATGACCTTCCCATACTAACGACACTCGGTTCTGCTAATGCCAATACGCCTTCGGTCATAAAGGCAATCCATTTCTTATCTGGTGACCACTCAGGCCATTGTATTTCCTCCGGTAACACTTCAAGCACCCTTCTATTCGGCTCCTTGACCTTCTCACCTTTTGCATCCCAATGTAACCATCCCTTTGCCCAATATCTTGTACGCCATTTGCTTACTTTTCCATTCACAGGGATTTCCCAGTTCTCAAGTTTATCTTTGGGACGGTCAAATTCTATAACAACGAGAACAGCGTGACTTGTAGGAGACCACCAGAAATCGTGTATATTGTACATCTTCTTTAGCATTTCCTTTTTTTCTGTTCCTTCTGTCCATATCATATATAATGACTTCGCTCCAGTTACACCAGATATGTACGCAATTGACTCACCATCAGGTGACAATCTCGGTTTGCGTGATAATCCATCATCAGTGAGTCGTTTGAAATCCGTTCCATCAGGGTTCATAATACCGATATCATATTGATGGAATTCCCACCAATTAGATGTATCGCGCCCCTTCTCCAACGTATTTGTTGTAGCACGGAATCCATCTTCATTTTGTAACGGTTCACGGATGGCAAAGACCAATTTACCTTCATTAGCCTCAGTATAATCAACTGTCCCTGTCAACATTAAAATGATTAATAGACATAAACTACATAATAAACGCATAATCTCTCCTCAATTATTATACAACGATGTTAATTAATCCTCTATTTGGCACAACAATCACTTTGCGAACTTGTTTACCATCAAGGTATTTTTGGACTTTTTCATCTGCGAGTGCAGCTTCCTCAATTTCTTTTTCAGATGCATCAGCAGGGAGTTGTAAACGGCTTCGGAGTTTCCCGTTGATTTGCACCACAATTGTTACAGTTGCGGTTTCCAACACCTTCTCATCATATTGAGGCCATGACTCATGCGCAATAAATCCAGGCTCGCCCAGACGGTGCCACAACTCTTGTGCGATATGCGGCGCATAAGGTGAAAGCACATGCAGAAATATCTTTACTGTCTCAATTGGTAAAAACTCTGACTGCGTTGCCGTATTGACAAAGATCATCATTTGGCTTACTGCCGTATTCATTTTATCAATCGACGCTGTGTCTTCGGTTACCTGTTTGATTGTTTGGTGAAGTTCTCGCCAGAGTTCAGATTCCGTTGTTCCTGCAGCATCAGTCAGTTTCTCGTTAAGTTCATTTGTCTCTTGATCCACAACTAACCGCCACACGCGTTGTAGAAAGGTATAGACTCCCTCTACACCCGCATCTTGCCATGGAGCACTTTTTGTAACTGGACCGATAAATAAGAGATATAGACGAAGCGCATCCGCCCCATACTTATCAATGACATCATTCGTATTGATAACATTGAAACGGGATTTAGACATCTTTTCCATCTGGACATGTAGCGGTTTTCCAGATATCTTAACAGATGCATTATCCTTATCTCGCTCAACTTCGTGAGGATAAAAGTATTTACCTGCATCATCTTGAAAAGATTCAGCCAGAATGGTTCCTTGGTTAAGGAGTCGTTGAAAAGGTTCTATTGTAGAAACTAAACCACAATCGTAAAGCACTTTGTGCCAAAAACGGGCATAAAGCAGATGTAGCACTGCGTGTTCTGCACCCCCCATATATTGGTCTACCGGCATCCAATAACGTTCAAGTTCAGGATCAAAAGGGGCATCCGTATTGTGTGCATCCAAAAATCGAAGATAATACCAGCATGAACCTGCCCACTGTGGCATAATATTTGTCTCTCGCGTAGCAATTCTTCCATCAGGTAGAACTACTTTTAGCCAACTCTCATCTGCACGAGCAAGAGGCGGTTTACCATCTTCAGTAGGTTTATAAGCATCAATCGGTGGCAGTTTTATGGGAAGTTGGTCATCTGGCAATTGAACAATAGTACCATCATCAAGATGCGCAAGTGGAAAGGGTTCTCCCCAATATCGTTGACGTGAGAACAGCCAATCACGAAGTCGATACTGCACTTGACGCGTTCCCCTTTTCTCTGTCTCAAGCCATGCAATCATCTTCTCTTTTGCTTCATCAACTCTCAATCCATCCAGAAAGTCTGAGTTAACACAGACTCCGTCTCGTTCGTAAGCTTCCACATCTATCGGTTTATCACCACCACTGATTACTTCAACGATTGGAATGTCAAAGGTCTTAGCAAATTCGTGATCTCTTTCATCGTGTCCTGGAACAGCCATGATCGCCCCTGTTCCATAAGTCATCAGCACATAATCCGCCACCCAAATTGGAACAGGTTTTTGGTTACACGGATTGATAGCATAAGCACCTGTGAAAACACCTGTTTTTTCTGTGGCAAGGTCTGTTCGTTGCAGATCGGATTTATTACTTGCATCTTGCACGTATTTATAGACTTCTGAGACCAATTCCGGTTTTGTAATTTGAGAAACAAGCGGATGTTCTGGGGCAAGCACACAATAAGTTGCACCGAAGAGTGTATCTGGACGTGTTGTAAAGACTGTAAAGTTGGAATCACTATCCTTTATACCAAAAGTGATTTCTGCCCCTTCAGATTTACCGATCCAATTTCTTTGCATCTCCTTCAAACCATCCGGCCAATCCAGTAAATCCAAGTCATCTAACAATCGTTCAGCATACGCAGTGATTTTGAGCATCCACTGATGCATCAGACGACGTTCAACGGGATCCCCTGTCTCAACATATTTACCGTCCTTCACCTCTTCATTTGATAGGACGGTGCCTAATGCCGGACACCAATTCACCGGAACTTCTGCCAAATATGCCAAGTCTTGCTCGTATAAACGGAGAAAAATCCACTGCGTCCATCTATAGTATTCGGGGAGGGATGTGTCAATTTTCCGAGACCAATCGTAAGAAAGACCGATACGTTGAATTTGCTGTTGAAATGTCTCTGTATTCCGTTTTGTAATATGGGCTGGATGTTCATTTTCACGGACTGCAGTTCTCTCGGTGGGAAGTCCGAATGCATCCCATCCCATCGGATGCATTACGTGGTATCCTTGCATTCTTTTATAATTTGCAAGAACATCTGTAGGAACGTAGTTTTTAGCGTGTCCTATATGTAGTCCTGCTCCTGAAGTGTATGGAAACATACCAAGCACATAAAATTTTGGCTTCTTCTTTAATGTGTCAATATCGTTTGGAATTTTAAACGCTTCCCCTTCCTGCCACTTTGCTTGCCAATACGGTTCTATCTCTCCAGGGGCATAACTGTGGTTCTCCATTATAATTGATCTCCTAACTTTCATCACACGTGATAAGATAGTGTCTGCTTTCTGCTTAGTATAATATTAAAATTATATGGATTAATCTGAAATCTATGTTATACTTAATTCGTTATTGAATTTTAACACATAATGGTATGCTGTGTCAAAACAAATGCAGGGGGTATACAGAGAATACCTTGTCAACAAAACTTACAGAAATCTCAAAACAAATGAAACATTTTAAGACTATCCTTTAAATTAAAGACAACGTAAATAGTGTTGCGATTGTTAATTGTTCTAAATTCAGAGTAGGAGAAGTGTATCCGTGAAATTCAACATATCCCGTCGTCAGTTTTTAAGTTATGGAGCAGTGGCTGCTGCCTCAGCAGCTGTAGGTTTCGGTTTTTCTGGTGTAAGTAAAAAACTGAAAAAACATATCCCTGGTCTCAAACCTGAACCACCATATAGATTTAGACCAACGCGAAACCAACTCCTTGATTTGCCTGATGGATTCGTCGCCCATGCATTTTCTCGGACAGGTGAGAAGATGGATGATGGATTATGGGTTCCTGGAAAACATGATGGCATGGCAGCTTTTCCAGGTCCTGATGGAAAAACTATCCTTATCCGTAACCATGAGCTAACAGCAAACGACAAGATTGTTGGCCCCTTTGGTTGGAACAACGAAAAGCTAAATCTGGTTGATACCGATAAATTCTACGACTTGGGATTTACAAAAGCACCCCCACTTGGTGCAACAACTACACTTATCTATGATACTCGAACAGGGACTCTTGATAAACATTTCTTGAGTTTGGCTGGAACAATTCGTAATTGTGCTGGTGGTATAACCCCGTGGAATACTTGGGTCACATGTGAAGAAACGGTGCAAAAAGCGGAATTTACCCATGAACAAGATCACGGATATAATTTTGAAGTACCAGTTACAACTTCTCCAGGTTTAGTGGAAGCTGTCGCATTAAAAGCAATGGGGCGTTTTAATCATGAAGCGATCGCTGTTGACAATCGCACAGGAATAGTCTATCAAACAGAAGATAGAGATGATGGGTTATTTTATCGGTTTATACCAGAAACCCCAGGAGCACTTGTCAAGGGTGGACGGCTACAGGCACTGATAATCAAAGACAAGGCGGCTGCGGATACACGTAACTGGAAAACACAGATACATAAAATTGCACCGTGGCTATATGAACCGATTCAGACACTACAGAAGTTGTCTGTAGAATGGGTGGATATTGAAAACGTAGAAGCACCTGATGACGACCTTCGAAAGCAAGGAATAGAAGGCAAGAATGCTGCAATGTTTGCACGCGGTGAAGGTATATGGTTCTGTGGTAAATCATTTTATATTGCTTGTACGAACGGTGGTCTTGAAAAGAAGGGACAAATTTGGCGATATACACCAAGTCCCTATGAAGGCACAAGTCGCGAAGAAAAAGAGCCTGGAACTATGGAACTCTTCATTGAACCCAATGATAGCACACTTATGGAAAACGCTGATAACCTCACGGTAGCACCCTGGGGAGATATCATCATCTGTGAAGACGGTTCACAAGACCAATACATAGTTGGGGTAACACCTGAAGGCAACACCTATCAATTTGCAAGAAATGCTTCAAACACCTCTGAGTTAGCAGGATCAACGTTTTCCGCTGATGGCACAACACTCTTTGTCAATATCCAAAACCCTGGTGTGACTATTGCCATTACCGGTCCTTGGAGTGAAATACGCCAGCGGAAATTGGCATAAATCCTCCTTCCTTCTCATTGAAATCGAAATATTTTACTTGTTTAAAATTGATTCTGCCTATATAATACCATTTCTAAAGAGTAACTTCACATTAAGAAATTAACCGCTTGTAGCCGCGCAATTTATTGTGCCTCTTACATTCAACCGTCAATAATCTCATAAAAGCAACTTTTAATTAGAAATGGTATAATTACGTTATTGTAACGAGTTGTGCTAAATAATACCATTTCTAATTGACAAATCGTCATAACATGTTGTAGGTCGGGTAGAGGCACGAAACCCGACTTTATTATAGTGTCATGTCGGGTTTCGTGCCTCTACCCGACCTACGAAATAATGTTATATTATCATTTAGAAATGGTATAACTAAAGATTAAATATCGTTTCACATATACAGGTCATTTTGATCTGTCCTTCTTTTATTAAGACCTGCTTTAGTCCCGTAGGGACGATATGTTTATAGAAAACGTATTCAAACACCTTCTTTAGTCCCGTAGGGACGATATGTTTATATGACAAACCCAATATCTGTGAATTCAATATAAACATTTAGTTAACTAACACAAGGCGTTATTGTAAAATGATGTAATTGTCTTTTGGATTTTGAATCCACTATCCAAGAAATATGAAAAAGGAGTCTAAAATGAAATCAAAAATATTATTGAGCGCATTAATTCTACTATTTGTTGGATTAATGACACTGCCAGTGCTATCCCAAGATATTGATGAAGGACTTGTAGCATATTGGGCATTCAATGAAATGAAAGGAGAAACCGCAAGCGACTCAACAGGAAACGGTCATGATGGAACATTGTTGGGAGACCCGCAATGGACAAAAGATGGCAAGTACGGCGGTGGAATTGAATTCGATCAAGTTGGAGATGAAGTGAACATTCCATTTCATAAAGACCTCAATCAAGAAGTTTTTACCATCTGTGCTTGGGCAAACGTTGAAGTTGGTAGCGCAGGACATCGTGCAGTTATTTCCTCTCGTGATGAACCCCCTACGAGCGGATATATCATTTACGCAGAACCCGGAAATTCATGGCAGTTTTGGACAGGCGATGGAGCAACACCGTGGGTTTCAGTTCAAGGACCAGCGGTCAGTCTTGGTGATTGGGATCACGTTGCTGGAGTCTATGCAGATGGAAAACAGAGGTTTTATGTAAACGGAGAACTTGCAGGAGAAAGGGATTCTGCCCCCAACTTCAATGCAGAGCAAGAGTTTCTCATAGGTGCAGGTGCAAACGAGCGTGCTGCACATGAATATCTCTTTAAAGGAATAATTGATGAAGTGCGGTTGTATAACCGAGTACTTGATGAAGATGAAGTCGCTGCCGTGATGGAAAGTGATTCGTTAGCAGTTGAAGCTACTGGTAAAATTGCTGTTACATGGGGAAAATTAAAGGATAGATAACATCTATTCATAACTTATAATTTCAAAATAACTAATACTGAATACACAATGGAGTAAAATATGAAAAAATTTACCTTTACAGTTGCTCTGATATTTATCTTTGCAATTACAATCCAACCTGCATTATCTCAAAATGTCGTTGAAGGACTCGTAGCATATTGGGCTCTTGATGAAACAGAAGGAGATAGTGTGGGTGACTCGAGCGGGAATGGTCACGATGGCACATTGGTGGGAGACCCACAATGGACCGAAGATGGAAAATTCAATGGCGCACTTGTGTTTGATCAAGATGGGGATGAAGTGGATGTACCATTTCACGCTAATCTCAATCAGGAAACCTTCACTATTTGTGCATGGGCAAACGCCGAAACTGGTGGTACGGGGCACAGAGCCGTTGTTTCTTCGCGTGATGACTTTCCGCAACGGGGTTTTATTTTTTATGCAGAACCTGGCAATACCTGGCAGTTTTGGACTGGTGGCGGCGGATGGAAATCTGTCCAAGGTCCAGCTGTGAACCTTGATAATTGGGATCATCTTGCAGGTGTTTATAGTGACGGTAATCAGAAATTTTATGTGAATGGTGAACTTGTTGGAGAAAGAGACGACGGTGCACTACAAATTAATACCGCACAAGAATTTCTCATCGGTGCAGGGGCAAATGAGACTGCAAACCACAATTACAGGTTCAGAGGTATGATTGATGAAGTATGCCTATTTGACAAGGCACTGGATGAAGGTGAAATCGGTGCGTTAATGGAAACTAACCCTACCGCCGTAGAAGCATCTGGAAAAATCGCAGTCACCTGGGGGCAATTGAAGTCAAAGTAATGTTCTGACAATACTTAGTTTATATCTGCCTACTGTGAGAGACGCTTTCATAGTAGGCATTTTACTGTCCAGTGATCTATTTCTTTCTACAGAGGCATTCAATTGTCCAAAGCATCTTTGTAGGAGGGGTTTCTAACCCCGATTTTTGCTGCTGTCCAAAGCATCTTTGTAGGAGGGGTTTCTAACCCCGATTTTTGCTGCTGTGTATCTCAAATCGGGGTTAGAACCCTCCTACAAAAACGAAACTTGACAATTGAATGCCTCTGTGTCTTCCAATCAGTGGAATCTTTGTTCATAATTCATTCAAAATAGTGCAACGATCAACCAAATCTATCGTTATATATTTCGTTGGAAAACAGATTTAATCCTCACGGATTTTTTCTGCATACACAATATACCTTAGCCTATCCCGTTGGCATTTTATCATACATTCTAAAGTTGATTTATATAATTTGAATAAGGAGTAAATTTAGATGGGAAATCCTGTCACGTACTTTGAAATCGCAGGTAAAGACAGTGAAAAACTAAACGACTTTTACTGTTCAGTATTCGAATGGAAAACACAAGTAAACCCACATGGTGGCAATTATTTTATTGACACAAATTCTGAACAAGGTATTCCAGGACACATTCTACCAGTAACTGAAGATATGGGTATGGACAACGGAATATCCTTTTATGTTGAAGTAGACGATCTTCAGGAGTATCTTTCTAAGGCGGAAAGTCTTGGGGGAAAGACGGTTGTACCACCACAAGTAATCGGTGAAAATATGGGTTCATTTGCAATGTTTTTGGATCCAGGCGGAAATTGCATTGGTTTGTATAAGTACCCAGATTCACATCAGTAATATAACACACAAAGGAGCAATAACAGATGGCAAATCCTGTCACCATTTTTGAAATAGCAGGCAGAAAAGAAGATTCAATATGTGACTTTTATAGTTCATTATTTGAGTGGGATATTAACCAAGACGATGATTGTGGAAATTCTATCAACACAGGTTCAGATGATGGAATTCAAGGACACATTGTGCAGACTACCGAAGAAATGCCTATTACAAACCACGTCACTTTCTATATTCAGGTTGATGATATAAATGCGTCTGCAAAGAAGGTGGAAAGTCATGGGGGGAAGGTAATTATGGGTCCCATGCCTGTTCCAGATGGAGAGGGGAATTTCGCTATGTTCTTGGATCCAAGCGGAAACTGCCTCGGTCTATTTCAGTCATAAATTGTTGGAGAATGTTATGGACTGTCCTGTGGTGCATTTTGAAATTGCAGGTAGTGATGTATCAAGATTAATCGCATTTTATACTTCAGTATTTGAATGGAAGATATTTCCTCTTAATGAGGAGTTATACATTGCAGATCCAGAATCAGACCTTGGCATTGAAGGACATTTATTTGAAACAACCGATGAGATGAATTTCAAGAACCTGGTTATCATCTATGTGATGGTTGATGATATTGCAGATTGTTTGAAAAAGGCTGAGGATCTTGGTGGAACAATACTCATTCAACCCCAAGAAATACCGGGGAATGCCAGTCACTATGCGTTATTCCGCGATCCGAGTGGAAACTCAATTGGGCTGTTGCAGCGAAGAAAACAGTTGTAGTGATTATAATACCATTTCTAATATATTATGTCTCTTATTTGTAGCACAAACTTTCCAGTTTGTGCAGTATTTCAAGAAATTCTGAACAGATGTTAATGTGATAAACTTTATTAGATATGGAATAACTACAGACAAGGTTTAGGAGTAAATCTAAATGGGTAATCCAGTACTGAATATTGAAATTGCAGGAACGGAAGGGAAACAGTTGTCCGAGTTCTATAGTAAGGTGTTTGATTGGAAAATGACCGAATATGAAGAAGGTTTCTACGGGTTTATGACCGGTGCTGAGACTAAAAGAGGCATAGAAGGACATATTTATCCACCTAATGATGAGATGAATTTAGTTGACGACGTGCCATTTGGAAATAACGTCACCATCTATGTAGCAGTGGAAGATATTGATGCTACAATGAATAAACTTGAGAAACTTGGTGGCAGAATGTTAATGCCTCCTGCAGTGGTATCAGAAAAAGGTGAGAAAATTGGTATGTTCATCGATCCGAGTGGAAATCGGATCGGATTATATCAAAAATAGTTGTCATAAATGAAATCGAAATGGAGTGATATCAATGGGTAATCCTGTTTTGTTTTTTGAAATTGCCGGTAAGAATGGTGAATTGTTACGTGACTTTTATCGTGATCTATTTGATTGGACAATTTTACCTTTCGGATGGTCAATACCACATTTTCCGAATGATATATTTGCAATTGACCCGACCCCGCCTCCACTTGAAGATAAAGGGTTAAAAGGTCATATTTATCCACTATCTGGTGACATGGAGATAAACAATCGCGTCTCTATTTTCATACAGGTTGATGATCTACAATCTACACTTGATAAGATCGAAAACAGTGGTGGTAAAACGCTTGTCACCCCGCAGGTGCTGCCAGATGGTTTGGGGTCAATCGCAATGTTCCTTGATCCGAGTGGGAATGTTGTCGGTTTGCATCAAAATTAGATATAGTAGAATCCAAAAATATGTGGACACTCAGCGATGGAATCTCATAAGACACCTTTGTAGGGGCTGGGTTACCCAGCCCCTACGTTCCCTGCCGTGTGTACAAATAAAAACGGTTTTTACTATAAATATACTATAGTTTGGACAGTTTTCGTGTTTTCGTCTGTATTGTTTTTTAGACACCTGTCGCACCGCTGGTGCTTGGTTACTGAATGTATTGACGTTTCTATACACCTGTCGCACCGCTGGTGCTACCGAAATGGACAATAAAATGCTTTTTCTGTGAGTTTCGGACAGTGTTGGAACTCAATGAAAATATATCAGACATCAAAGTGACAGTCCCAGAGGGACGGAATGTGTATAGATCATTTCCAGTCCCACTCTAAGCCCCAGAGGGGCGAAATGTGTTTTAGCACGAGATTTAAAAATGAAAATGAAAAGCATCACAACTCAAAAAACTGTCCAAACTATAGTATAAATATAATAAAAAGGAGTAAATTACAATGAGTAATCCAGTCATGTGGTTTGAAATAGCAGGTAAGAATGGAGAAGAACTATGCGAGTTCTACCGTTCATCGTTTGGATGGGAAGTATCTCCAGAAACTAACGGAGTTCACATGTGTGATCCGTCACCTGATGATGGTATAAAAGGACATATTTTCCCTACATCCGATGAAATGCCAACCACAAACCACGTAACAATTTATATTTCAGTAGAGGACCTTGAAGCATCCGTAGCAAAGGTCGAGAGCAATGGCGGCAAGATCATCATTCCACCAACTGAAATACCGGGGGGCATGGGTTCATTTGCTTGGTTTGCGGACCCAGGCGGAAACCTAATCGGTCTACATAAACAATAGATCAAATTCCTTAGCAATACCTGACTAATTGATACATAGTAGGTCGGGTAGAGGAACGAAACCCGACTTTCTAATGATAATGGGCTGCATGTCGGGTTTCGTTCCTCTACCCGACCTACAAGGTTTTAGAATGGGCAGTCCATTAGAAAGACAGGCTTTCAAATAACAAATTATCAGTCTGTCTTTTTACTTAAAATTAGTCATAGAATCTTTATGTGAGCAGTGGTTTCAACCACCGTCTTGCAGTGTCAATATCCATACCGGTGCGTTCTGCATAATCTGCAACTTGGTCATCTCCGATGCGTGCAATGCTGAAATAGCGCGAATCTGGATGAGAAAAATACCAACCACTGACTGATGCTGCTGGAAACATCGCAAGACTTTCGGTTAAAGTGATTTCGGTGTTTGCTGTTGCGTCTAACAGATCAAACAATACCCGTTTTTGATTATGGTCAGGACAGGCAGGATACCCAGGTGCAGGACGAATGCCACAATACTTTTCGGCAATCAAAGCACTGTTATCCAACGATTCATCGTTAGCATACCCCCATAGCGATGTTCTGACGCGTTGATGCATACATTCAGCAAACGCCTCCGCTAACCTATCTGCCAATGCTTTTGCCATAATGCTGTTATAATCATCGTGTTGTTGTTCAAACGCTGCACAGAGTTCAGGAACACCGATACCTGTAGTTACTGCGAAAGCACCAATATAATCTGGTACTGCTGTTTCCTTTGGAGCAATAAAGTCCCCCAGACATAGATTAGGTCGGGTAAATGGTTGTTCTGTCTGCTGACGTAAATGATGGACTGTAGCAATCACCTCTGTTCTGCTTTCGTCAGCATATATCTCTGTCCCTTCACCAACACTATTTGCTGGAAAGATTCCGACGACTGCGTTAGCACGAAACTTTTTCTGTTCAACGATTTTTTGTAGGAGTTTATTGCCATCCTCAAAAAGTTCTTTTGCCTTCGTTCCTATCTTCGGATTTTCAAATATATTTGGATATTTGCCTGTCATTTCCCAGGTGATAAAGAAAGGTGTCCAGTCAATATAGTCAACAAGTTCATCTAATGGAAAACCGTCAAAAACCTTTACACCTAACATATTTGGTTTGGGTGGCAGATAATTGTTCCAATCAAGTGTCAATTTACGTCTTTGAGAAACACTAAAAGGTAATAATTTCGTTTTCTGACGACTTTTTGAACGATTTTGACGGATTTCATCATATTCTTCGCGCGTCTTATCCACAAATTTCTGATGATTCTCACTGTTCATAAGGTTGCTAACAACGCCTACGCTGCGTGAAGCATCTTTGACGTGAATAGTCGGACCGTCGTAGGCAGGTTCAATCTGAATGGCGGTATGAACCTTTGAAGTCGTTGCACCCCCGATGAGAAGCGGGATACGGAGACCATCTCGTTCCATCTCCTTTGCGACATGCACCATTTCATCTAAAGAGGGTGTGATAAGTCCGCTCAATCCAATAATATCCGCATTCTCTTTGTGTGCTGTTTGTAAGATGTCTTCCGCAGACACCATAACCCCTAAATCTATGACATCGTAATTGTTACAACCGAGTACGACACCGACGATATTCTTGCCTATGTCATGAACGTCCCCCTTGACAGTTGCCATGACAATCTTTCCTCTGGATTTGATTTCACCTTCTGCTTGTTCTTGTTCAATATAAGGGATGAGATGTGCTACAGCCTTTTTCATAACCTGCGCGCTTTTGATAACTTGTGGGAGGAACATCTTGCCATCACCAAAGAGTTCGCCAACACGATCCATACCATCCATTAATGGACCTTCAATGACCTGAATCGGACGTTCATAATTGAGCCGGGCTTCTTCGGTGTCTGCCTCAATGTGTTCAATGATGCCTTCTACAAGCGCATGACTGATACGTTGCTCAACAGGTAATTTTCTCCATGCTTTATTAATGCGGGTCTTCTTGCTTTTACCTTTATGCGATTTCGCAAGTTCAAGTAGACGGTCGGTTGCATCTTCCCGACGATTTAACAGGACATCTTCAACTGCTTCTAATAGAGGTTTTGGAATATCATCATAAACAGCAAGTTGTCCTGCATTGACAATTCCCATGTCTAAACCGGCATTGATAGCATGGTAGAGAAATGCAGCGTGCATTGCTTCTCGTACTCTATCGTTTCCACGGAATGAAAATGAGATATTACTAACCCCGCCACTCACCAAAACATGTGGGCAAGTTTTCTTGATTTCTGTGCATGCTTGCATAAATGCTAACGCGTATTCGTTGTGTTCAGGAAAACCGGTTGCAACTGCAAAAATATTTGGATCAAAAATAACATCTTGAGGAGGAAACCCGATTTTTTCAGTTAATAGTCTATAGGCTCTTTGGCAGATTTCAACTCTATGATGAAATGTCTCAGCTTGTCCACTTTCGTCAAATGCAAAGACGACAACAGCAGCACCATATTTCTTTATTAGACTGGCTTTATCTAAAAAATCTTCCTCTCCCTCTTTCAGACTAATTGAGTTGACGACACCTTTGCCTTGAATGCATTCTAAACCTGTCTCAATGACTTGCCAATCACTGGAATCAATCATAATCGGTACACGACTAATATCTGGTTCAGCAGCGATTAGATTTAGAAACTTTACCATAGCATCTTTAGAATCTAACAATCCTTCATCCATATTGATGTCAATGATTTGTGCCCCATTTTCAACCTGATCGCGTGCCACTTCTAATGCTGTCTCGTAATCTTCATTTTTGATAAGAGATGCAAAACGTCTGGAACCTGAGATATTTGTGCGTTCACCTACGTTTACGAATAGAGATTCAGGAGTGATGTTAAATGCTTCTAAACCGCTCAATCTGCATGCACGTTCTTGTTGTCCTGGTTGACGAGGCGGATATTCTGCAGCAACTTTTACAATAGCCTCAATGTGTTCCGGTTGACTTCCACAACAACCACCGACTATGTTAACAAAACCGTTTTGAGCGAATTCATGCATCCAATTCCCCATTTCTTCTGGGGTTTGTGTATAGTGTCCCAATTCATTAGGCAGACCAGCATTTGGATAGCAGATAACAGGAATGTCAGCAAGTTTGGAGATTTCAACTAAGAAGGGGCGTATCTGTTCTGCCCCCAAACCGCAATTCAAACCAACAGCCAGTAAATCTACATGTCTAATGGAGTTCCAAAATGCCTCAACTGTCTGTCCAGATAAGTTGCGTCCACCGCCGCCGCTTCTGTCTGAAGAGACAATTATAGGTAAGGTCATCTCACGTTCTTCAAAAAGTGATTGAATTGCAAAGAGTGCTGCTTTACAATTGAGCGTGTCCATCACGGTTTCAACAAGGAGTATATCAACACCACCGTCAATTAATCCTTCTACCTGCGTTGTATAGGAATCCGCAAGTTCTGAGAAAGTAATGTTTCTGTATCCTGGGTCATTGACATCAGGTGAGATTGAGCAGCTGCGGTTTGTTGGTCCAATACTGCCAGCTACGAAACGCGGTTTTTCTTGAGAGGTGTATTCATCAGCGACTTCCCGTGCAATTTGTGCAGATGCGTAGTTGACTTGATATGCTTGATCTTGGAGCTGGTAGTCTGCCATAGAAACGGATGTACTTGTAAAGGTGTTCGTTTCTATGATGTCTGATCCTGCTTCGCAGTAATTTGAATGAATTTCACGGACAATATGGGGTTGTGTGATAGATAGCAGGTCGTTATATCCTTTAAGTTCACTCGGATGGCTGGCGAATTGTTCTCCGCGAAAGTCCTCTTCTGTGAGTCTGTAGGTTTGTATAAGTGAACCCATAGCACCATCAAGGACTAATATACGTTCATTTAGTATTTTTTTTAGGTGTTGTATCCGTTCAGTATCTATCATGTTTCCCCCAATTTTGTAGGTAATTTGCTTCAATATTATACTATGTGATTGCTAATATGTCCATTTCATTTACGTGTAAGCCAGAGGCATTCAATTGTCGAAATTCACATTTGTAGGAGGGGTTTCCTAACCTCGATATTGTTTGCGATGTTCCGATTTGAAACCGTACCGTAATGTGCGTTTTTTGTGTTACGGTACGGTTTTGGTACGGTTTTTCGTACCGGGTTGTGAGTTCAGTCAGTGTGTGGGTTTGTTTGTAATTTTTTAGGTGAATTCTTGAGAATTTCATTTTTTTGATTCGGTACGTTTGTTGATTTAATTTTTTGATGTCTTGGCATGGACGATTCATGGTATAAAAACGTGTCATCGGCATGCATGTGATAAGTAGAGCAAATTTTATTTCAAAGTGTGTAATTCTTCTGTAGAAATGGTTTAGCATGATAGATCACCAAAGGCTTGTAGTATAAGTAATATATATTATTACATAAAAAGATGGTTGATGTCAAGTTTGTTTTTACATTTTTATTTACGTTATCCGTGAAATCCGCGATTCAGCATGAAACCTATTAGAATTCCATTGTTGCAGACGCTACAAAAGCTACAAGTTCTATTTGCCATTAGTTATAATATTCTGTATTATGACTAAAGTGACACCAACTCCCAATCAAAAGAGAAGTAAATATCAACGCACATTAGACGAGTGGCACGAAGCTCAGAAGGAAATGATGGATGAGCTTATAGAATCATATAAGGATATAAGGGATGGCAAAGGAGATCCTGAGAGAATCAAACAGATATCCATTCATGTCAAAACGATTGGTGATGCCATCAAATCATTCAAGACTATATTAGAATGCGAAAGGCTTGTACAGCCACAATCCGATAATTCCGAAAATGATGTCCATCCCGATGGAGAACAAACCAACGAAAATCAACCCGCACTGGAACACGTACATCCAGTTGTCCACGAATATGAGGAGAATCTACCCGCACATGATGAACCGAAGGAGATCATCAAAAACATAAAAGTCGTAGCCCCAACGCCCAGCATCAAGTACAACCTTGATGGATTCCGACCTTATGCGAAAATGATTGACCTCTTCAAATCGCATGCACCGATAAAGATAGCAGGTGGCACTTATGATGCAGGAAAAACGTATAGCTGCGTTGCTTACATAGACATGTTAGCCAGACAGTATCCAGGTGCAAGACTCACATTCATTCACAGAACCCTCAACCGAATCTATAGAAATATCATACCCACTTATGAGAAATACTTAGGTTTCAGACCTACAGCTCGGACCGCACCAAATCCAACGCCTATCGTCAAGCACGGTGGCGAACAACCCATCTTCTTTGAATACTGGAACGGTTCACGAATTTATATGAACGGATTAGACAATCCGAATAACTTACTATCTGATTTCTTTGATGCAGCATTTGTCAATCAAGCAGAATTAATCCCGTTTGACAAATGGTTGGAAGTTACTGCCCGCGTTTCTGAACGTGCTGGGACAATGCCCATCGCATTCCTCATCGCAGATTGCAACCCAAGCTCTCCGGACCACTGGATACGTCATCAAACAAAAAATGGCAAAGTAGAATATTTTGAGTTGTCATTCAGAGACAATCCTGAAATCTACAATCAAGAGACAGGAGAGTTAACGGAGATAGGTGAACGGAGAGTTTCCAGACTGAAAAACCTTGAAGGATTGCGATATAAACGCGGCTACGAAGGCAAATGGGAATCCGCAGAAGGTCTCGTCTTTGATAAGTTTTCACCGGATATACATATCATTGATAGTTTTGAACTTGACCCAAATTGGAAACGTTTTCTCAGCGTCGACTGGGGTTTCCGCAACCCATCAAGTTGTATCTGGTGGGCAGAATCACCCGAGGACCGCCTCTATGCTTATAAAGAGATCTACAAAACAGGTCTGACAAGAACCGATCTGATAGATATGATAGAAGCAAATTGTGACGATGACGATTATATTCGGTATGCAGCTGTTGACAGTGCGGATCAGGATGGTGTTGAACATCTCAGACGTGCGCGGCTTACTGTCAAAGAACCGAAGAAATCGCGTATTGGACAGATTGACGCGATCAAACAACGTCTGAAGGTAGATAAAACTGGACAACCCGCAATCTTCTTCTTTCGGGACAGAATGCTGCATCCACCCGATGAGGATCTAAGGCAAGAATACCGTCCGTTAGATGTTACAGACGAGTTTTTGAGTTGTGTCTATGATGAGAATGTAACCTACACCGACAAAGATGAAGAATCCATCAAGGGCGATCATCACGGTATAGACAGCACCGCTTATTTACTACTGAGTCTGGAACAGTTTGCCACCATCGGATCAGGAGCTGTGCTACATGCAACTGGCAGCTCGAATGCTCCTGCAGGTGTCGTTCCACCGTCAGACAGAAGGTAGGAGGGTTTTCCTAACCTCGATGTAGCACATGCTGTTAGCTTGTGACCATTCGTAGTCGCGCAATTCACGCGCCTCGGACATTCATGGTAGTAGGCACACGCCGTGTGCCGTCCGCATTAAGCAGCCTCAGAACAGTCTAACTTATGAATAGCACCTTGAAACTTCAGACACATAATCTTGGTAATCTACTAATCCCGGGGAATGCCCAAAAGGCATTCATACCGTTGATTTGGAAAATCCTGGTTCAGACAATTCGTAGTCGCGCAATTCACGCGCCTCGGACATTCACATAACCTAATATAACTTCTAATGCAACTTTATTCTTTAGAATTGGTATAAGTACTTATCAACTAAAATTATCACACTTTTCTGCAAATTTATGCAACCTTTGCACTAAAAATACGAGTCTTTACTATATGAAACATACTTTGGAGTAGTGACATGGAATTAACAGACACAGAACTGATACACAAGACTTTATCAGGAAATCAGGACGCTTTTGCTGCATTAGTGCGTAGATATCAAAATCGAGTGCATGCACTTGCCTGGCGAAAAACAGGAGATTTTCATGTTGCCGAAGAGATTACCCAGGATACCTTCTTACGCGCATATAGGAAACTCGGTTCACTGCAGAATCCAAAATTGTTAGCAGGCTGGCTCTATGTGATAGCAAACAGGCTATGTAAAACATGGTATTCTAAAAAAGCACATGAGATGCAATCGCTGGAAACTGTTCCTACAGAAGAACTTGAACAACACACATACTCAGATTGGACAGCAAAACAACGTGAAGAACGGACATCAGATGTCCGTGTAGAACTTGTCAAACGTCTTCTCAAAAAACTGCCAGAGAGTGAAAGAATTGTCATAACACTCCATTATCTCGCTGACAGTTCAGTTAAAGAGATAAGCGAATTTTTAGGTGTATCAATGAATACAGTGAAAAGCCGTCTCCATCGCGCCCGAAAACGATTACAGAAGGAGGAACACATGCTACACGAAACATTAGGAAATTTCCAACCACCATCAGACTTAACAGATAATATCATGAGGAATATTAAGCAGACAGCAACACAGATTGACTCACCGACAAGCAAGCCATTCATTCCAATTGTGTCTGCAGCGTCATCCATCATTTTCCTCATACTCATGCTCGGACTCGGTTCTCAACACCTTGCTCGTTTTCAAAAACCTTATAGCCTTGATGCCACCTCAAAAATGTCGGTGGAAATCGTTGACGCAGCCCTAATAACGAATCTCCCATCAGACCCGAATGTTCGCAATCAGATTGGCAATGTTGATGCACAAGATACGCGCGACGGTGCAAATCAGAATTTGAATGCAAAGGTATCATCCTCTAACTCTGGTCGTGTTGTGGATGAAGCCGGAAATCCTATTTCAAGTATAAAAATCGCACTCATACCAGTTGAAAATAGATCCGGAGGATGGTTTCCAGTAATACCTCAGGATGAAAACGGGAATCCCATAGATGAGTCTTTATTTCAGGCAGAAACTAACGCAATAATCGGTAACGGGCGTTTACTGTGTGTTAATACGAATCAAACAAATAGGCATATATCCAAAACGGATACCTGCCTATTGAGTTTTTGTAGTTTTCAACACCTCAAGGCGTAATAACAACTATATCATAACTGTTTTCTATGATTGTATCAGAAAAATAGACATAAGCAGTTATGGTATATGTTCCAGTTGTATGTGGTGCTGTAAAACATAGTGTTGATGATAATTTTGATCCGTCACCTTCTTCAGTTGAAACATTCGTTCCATATCCAGATTGATCAGGTGCTCGAACATACCAATATACTCTATCATAAGCAACGCTTGCTTGGAAGAGTGCAGTATGTGAATCACCATATTTGACAGTCGTTGGAGTGTTCATGTATGGTGATAATGATCCAGTAGGATGATCATGCTTCATACATTCTAAATATCTTTTCCATAACTCTAAGGCCTCTCTATTTTTTTCATCACGTTTCTGTCGAACCCTTTCTATCTCTGCCTCAGTTTCACGGTAAGAATCTATAAGTGCCTTTATTCCATTATAGGTAAAACCGAAAAGACCTGCTTTTCTAAAAGCGTTTTTCAACTTCTCTTTAAGAAGTATCCAACCCAAACCACCTGTTAGAAGTCCAGCTAGAGTAGCTTCCCTTATAACCTCTTTGATTATCGTCCATGCTTGATCGTTTTCGAGTTCTTTCAGTTTAGTGTTTAACTCGGTTGCTTTTTGCCGCTTCTTTTCAAACTGCTTAAGCAACTTTTCACACTCTTTTGGCGTGTGTCCTATTCCTGTTTGGATAAGAGTCGTGAAAAATTGAAACAAGAAAATCGTTATCATTAATGTGGCAATAAATTTGACTTTCCTTCTTGACGTTATCATAATAATCTCCATTTCTTTTTTTGGTATTAGAACAAAAGTTTTATTCATTACCGTAGACTTCGTTATACGATTCCTCACCGAATAGTTCTTTATATTCTTGCTTGAGTTCTTCCCTCTCTATTTCCAATTCTATAAATATGTTATCAAGCACTTTATCGGAAGTAAGAATTCGATCACCGTCTGCAATTAATTGTTCATCCGTCTTCGATGTTCCCTTGTTTTCTACATCGTTAAAAAAGTAATTGACATCTTCCGCAGGTAGCGTTTTTAATGCTTCTTTCCGTAAAAACCCTAACTGTTCTGACGATAGACTTTTGAAAACTGATAGCATGAGTAATTTATTATCACGCGCATTTCGTAAGCGAATTTCCCAAGCTGCATCCACCTTATCGGCTAATGCTTTACGTCTTTCAATGTGCTGCATTTGTCGCTGTTCAATTACTTGAACTTCTTCAGGTGTCATGCCTTTGTAAGGGCCACTGATTAAGACACGTGGAGGAGGATCAGAACTTTTTTGTGGGAATTCCAACACGTTTGTTGATTCAGTTGACGTTCCATCTATAGTATCTACAGATTCAACATGTGAGCCATGTGGTGTCTTCACGATGTTTTTATCAGTTTCTTTCCTTTCATCACGTCTTCGAGTAACTTCTTCTTCAAAAGACTTTCTTTTAGCTTCATTTCTTGATTCCAGCCATTTTTCAAATGGAGGATCAGTTATTCGTTTTACCAACATATTAGCTGGGAAAAATAAAGCAATAGAGAGAACCGCAGTGAGGATATACAATTTGGTTGTGCGAAAGTCCTGCATATTAAAAATCTTGCGTAACATAAGTTTTCTCCTATAAGATTGACAAGCTTTTGAGGCAATGTCGGTTAGTTGTTTTGCTACATATAATTATGTAGCATTGATGTTCAATTCGGATCCCTAATTAAATAGTGAGGGATCCCTACCGTCTAAAGTTCAAATCCAATATAATATTAGAAAAGGGATCCCGTATTGATTTGAACTATTAGACGATATAAGTATTATAACTCTTTTAATCCTTTTTGTCCAATCTTTTTTTCAATATTATCCTTATTTCTCAAAAATCTTTATAATATCTTCTAATTTTACCTTAATAATAGAATTAATTCCATAAAAAATTAGAGGTATATGTCATTGAATTGACATATACCTCTAATAAATTGTATAATTCAGCTGTGGGGGTGTAGCTCTAATTGGTAGAGCAGATGAACGCCATTCATAAGGTTAGGGGTTCGAATCCCCTCACCTCCACATTATATGTAAATATTGTAATCATAAATTACTATTTTGTCAAGGTAAAAATTAAAACTATCAAGCTAATATCAAGTGAATTACAAATAGAATTATGGTTTCAATCTAAATTCTATACTCTAAGTTAACTTAATCTCTCATACTCTCATTGACAAACTTATCAAATATGCTGTCTATATTTCTATAGTTATACTTGTAGCACGTTTCCGCTACATATAGATTGGTATAGACTGTCTTATAGTGATGATGCTGTCCGTACCAAGCCCTTTTTAACAACGACCAAAAGCCTTCTATCGTATTGGTATGCACTTCACCGTCAACGTACTGTTCTTTGTGATTAATAATCCTATGTTTCATCTCGCGAGAGACTTGCTGATAACCTCTAAACTCATCTGTCATCAATTCTGATCCCAACATATCCACATTATCCTGAATAAAGTTCAGGATAGTCCGACCTGTCAAGTCATCCGCAACCTTAGCGACAACTTTGCCACCACGTTCCACTGCACCGATAACGGCAGTCTTAGAAGTGCCACGACCACGCTTGACAGGTTCACGATCTTCTTTCTTATTCCGTTTTCTCGGTTTTCCACCGATATAGGTTTCGTCCGCTTCAATAATGCCTTGCAATAAAACATCGCTTTTCTTTGCCATCTCACCACGGATACGATGCATTATTGACCATGCCGTAGACTGATTCATTTTCAAATCACGTGCTAACTGATGACTGGATAAACTTTTCTTCGCATTCACCATCAAGGAAATAGCCAAAAACCATTTCTGTAACGCTATTTTCGTTCCATGAAATACAGTGCCTTGAGTCACCTTGAAACTTACACCACATGTTTCACATTTCCATCTACCAATACGACCTGTTTCAGTCTCACTCAGACGTTTATAGATCTTACGACTATCACAATGTGGACAACGCGGTTCACCTTTCCATCTAATCTTTTCCAAATGTTCAATGCATGCATTTTGATCTGGAAAACGTTGCATCACTTCAATCAAATCCATCAGTATAGATCCCCTTCAATTTAACGTTGCATTTTTCTGATGTATTTGATATAATGTAAATGCACATACAATAGAAAAACGCAATCAGTTTTTTTGTATTTGTATAACGAATGGAACTGCTCCAACAGTTCCATTTTTTCTTGCAATCTCAAACTTTTTATACTACAATTAGTAGAATGCTAAACGTAAATTTAGCATTCTACTAATCCTAAGCGACAAGACGAGTCAAGTCAAACCGAAACATGTCTTATCGACTCCTTTCGTGAAATATTGTCAATTCACATTGATAATATTTCACGTTAATATTATACAACATATTAACACAAAATGCAAATAAAAATGCGTCATATAAACGCATACATAGACTGAATTTATCGCATTTATATGACGCATCACAACGAAACAATATTAATAATATAATAACATTCGTTATATTTTATGTGTATCAATATATTACATATAGTAAACGCCCGTTACTGATTATTGCGGAAACTAATATAGAAGGACACTTCACGGTTACTAATCAGTTGGGTGGACCTGTACATTTGTCACTCTTTCCTGTTCGTAGGTCTGGATATAGAATATCAAAAGTTCAAATGGCAGACATGTTCCTCTTTCCGTCTGATTTTCCAAGCAGTAGAGGTGTTGTGTTTGCAATATCTCCAGATGCACAGCATGAAGATATTCAAGTTGTACTAAAGCAACCGCAAATCCGAGTAAAAGTACTAAATAGTGACGGGACTGCACTTGCAAACGCTACAATTAGTTGTGATATTAGAATAGAGAGTAAAGAAGGATATTCTACTTCAGAGGAGACAGTAGATACAGATGAAAATGGATACTTCGTCCACTACAGCGATGAAATCATAGGAAATAATAAAACTTTTGTTTATAAGATAACTGCTACTTATGAAAATCAAAAAGCAAGTTTAGGTCCTTATGAATTTAAGTCTACTGGACGCACACATGATGTTGTGCTCATATTCGGAGAGGAACAAGTGCCAACTTCCCAACTACAGAACGATAGCAGCACAAATTCTCCTGCTCAGATAAGTCCCAGCAATCAGAATGATAGACCATCACCCAGTATTCTGCCACAGCAGACTTCTATACTCTCTGGACGGGTTGTTGATGTAAAAGGCAAACCAGTCGCTGATTTGCCAGTATTCATGCGTTCAGTTCAGGTATCCGATTCTCGTATTAGGATTTCATCATTTTCCGCACTTGATGTTCTCAAATCACAACATTCACAAACAGATATAGATGGAAGCTTTACCATCAATAACATCCCTTCAGGGGTAACATACTTCAGTATGCTACCAAATAATATTAACACATTCCTACCAGAAGGACTTGCAGAAAAGTTACGTGGTGCATTAGATCGAAAAGAGATAAACACGTTACGTTCTACGGACTTCTTTGAAAGGGAACAAGATGATTTTGAACCAGATTATGAAGTCCTATCTATAAGTAGACAAGGGATAACTATCTATCCGCACATCGACTCTGACCCAATAATATTTGGTATTCATCCAGGAAAACACAGCAAAGATGTCGTGGTAACGGTAAAACAACGGATGCGTATAAGAGGACAACTTTTAAATGAAGATCGCACTCCGGTTGCCAATACAAGGATCAATCTTCGTGAATCAAGGTATACAGAAGATGGAAAGGGGGGTGGTGGTAGTTCTGGTGGAAATCCGAAAACAGATGCCGAAGGCTACTTTATCTATTATCCGGAAGAGGAGCACGATCCCAGATATTATGTTTTTGGTCTCAGATATAAAGGCATGGTAGCAGAATCTGAACCTATTCTCCTTAAACCAGGAGAACGGTATGAGGAATTAACATTAATATTAAAAAGTATTCAATAACTCTGCAATAACCTAAGTTGCCACATAAGGATTGTAGGAGAGATTCCCAACCCCGATTTTAGAAAGCAGCAGCAAAATTCGGGGTTAGAAACCCCTCCTACAAAGATGCTTTGAGACAATTGAATGCTTCTGCCTAATAAATCTTTTAATGTGATTTTATTTCTTAAAATTGGTATTATATACTCATGCTAACCGTAACTATCAAAATCAATCATCTGTAGGAAATCCATTATATGAAACTTAAAAGCTTCCATTCCGTATCAGTATTCATTTTATGTCAGGTATTCTTGCTATTATTTTCACCACTAACACAGGCAGAGACATTTTCAGGTCGTGTCGTTGATGGTAGTGGAAATCCTGTTCCTGATGTTACGGTAGCACTACATGAATACAAAAATGAAATGGCAGAATTATCAATTACCGACGATGATGGTGATTTCTCTATAACAAGTACCTCTTTTCCAGTCAAATTGAACTTACATCCAAAAAATAATACGCCGTATGCAATAAGTAGGATAATTATAGATGGAATAATCTACTATCCAGGTTTACACCCAAACTTTTCTAAAGGTCTCGTGTTTTCAATAGTAGGTGGAGTAGATATTAAGAATGTCCAAATACAAGTGCGTAAACGAACTTTGATTAGAGGGCGTGTACTGAATCCTGATGGCACGCCATTAAGCAATGTGGATGTGCGTTTAGACCTAAGTGGACAGTCTATAAATGGCTCATCTCCAATAATACGCGGAATGTTGATCCAACTTGATGCTGAAGGTTACTTTCAAAAATATGTTGACGGTCCAGGTTATTATACGTTTTCAGTGGAATATCAGAAGAAAATAGCGACAACAGATGAAATGTTCATTACAGGTAAACCTGAAAAGGATAAACTCGTTTTGATGCTCGGTGGAAAAACTGCGACAAATCTAAACGATGAAGAAAAGGATTTACAAAAACAACTACAACGGCAACATAGAGAAATAAGCGAAATTGAACCAATCACAACACTCTCATCAAAAGAAAAATCATCTTTTTCTGGCCGTGTCGTGGATACACAAGGGAACACTGTTTCGGAGCTGCAGATTGGACTGAAACCAATGCAACTCCGACACGGTTTATTCTTTCCTGAGATGTTTCGTATCGGTGTGATTGATGACATATCACAGACAAAACCGATAGATTCATCTATAGAATCAGAAGACATTGACAACAAACTACCACCTCGAAATACCTTAATTTCTGTATTATCAACTACAGGGACATTCTCATTCAATGAGATTGAGTACGGTCCACTCCGACTATTCATTCGACCCGATTATGGAATACTTGAATCATCAAAAAAACGACCCGATTATGGAATACTTGAATCATCAAAGAAATCCAATCCAGACCAATTAGAGTCCGAATTTGAGATTTTTTCAATTAGAATTGGCTCCATGATTTTCGGTGATTTCATAGATCATCAATTTTCTCCTTTGAATCAAGGTACTTTTGCAATTAACCCAGGTGCTAAAATCAACAACGTAAAGATTACCGTGAAACGGAAAGCAAGTATAAGTGGGAAAATTGTCTATGCAGATGGAACACCATTAAAAAGCCGAATTACTAAGTTAAGAATAAAGGAACCGCAAGGTAAAAGAGTTAGATTAGGGGATGCCGATGGTTACACATCAAGTGTAAACATTCAGACTGATGACTATGGAAATTTTTCTATATATGTTGAAAAACCAGGTGATTACTACTTTCACGTCAAATACATTCTCCTCTCTGCAGAAGCAGGTCCGATCACAATCAAAGACGAGGTGCAACAAGAAGACCTTATCCTGAAACTGAATGGAAAACTACTTTTTCCAGATTCATCATCTGAGGACCAAGCCACCGCTGATGAAGAACAATTAGTCGATGTCTGGGTTGTTAATCCATCAAATGGTCATTCCTACAAGTTGATTGAATGTGAAGATTGGTATGATGCTCACCACAAAGCAATACAAAACGGGGCGCATCTCATCTCGATTAACGATGAAGCAGAACATAAGTGGATATCGGAAATATTTGGCCGCGGATTCTTCTGGATTGGACTCAATGATTTGGAAAAAGAGGGAGAGTGGAAGTGGGATGGTGGAGAAGCAGTTACTTATGAAGTTTGGGAGAAGAATGAACTTTTTCTTGATGGAGATCTTACAGATGCAGAAAAGGATTATGTTGTTATGAATCTTAATGGTGCATGGCAGTCAACAGGTCCTCAGTCTACAATATGGTTTATGACGCGTCAAGCAATCCTTGAAAATGACGGGTTGCTTTCCACTATACAGCCACAATCAGAATCACAAGATGAATAGAATGTAGATTCTTTATATGAAGGAACATCCCATCTGACAACTATATTGCATTGTCAAAACTATCACTATATTCTATTGCATCTTTCATGTGTTTCAACGCACTTTGTATTTGCGGAAGTTCCTCAAATCCATAGGAAATTCGCATCTGTCTTTTTCCAATTTCAACCATTTCACCCTTTGGATGCACGCAGTATTCACCAGGAATATATATCACCTTTGGATAAAGATTGTTCACAGGTCCATCAATATCATCAATCCCTATAGTTCGGGTCAAAAACTTGAAGAAATCAGAGTGTGAATCGGTTAGGGTATCTGTTAATGTAAGATAATAATAGAAACCTGCCTGTCCACCACTACAGGATTTGACACTATCTCCAAGTAATTCGTCAATCCAGAGTTTCACTTGTTCAGCTTTCTGACGATATCCGATGTTAACCTTTTCAATTTGACTTTCAATTCCGTTATCAAGCAGATAACTTGCAATTTCCTGATTGATAAGTGGCGCGCTGAAACCGATGTCACTGGTGCGTTGAACGATGCTATTTAGAAACGCACCTTTTGGACCAAAAAGATAACCTATTCGTAATCCTGGTGCAAGTATCTTTGACAGTGTCCCAAGCTCATATACGATACCGAGTTCATCGTAGCAGGAGGCTGACTCCAAAGGTTCAACGGTGTCATCATGAACAAGTTCGCTATAAGCATTATCTAAAATAAGCGGGATTTTGTGTCCAACTTCATGCGAAAGTTGAGTGACAATCTCAACTAATTCTCTCTTACGGTTATTTGACAGAATAGTGCAAGTAGGGTTGTTGACTGTAACAACATAGAAGAACTGAATAGCAGATTTTGCACTGGCTAATTCTTCTATTTTTGACTTCAAGAGATCCGTCTGTATCCCTTCACTATCTTCTGGTATTGTAATGACAGTGAAGCCTTTCCGTTCAAGGTCGTTGCAATAGATATAATACATCGGGTCAGCAGTTATCACGATACCAGTAGAGAGCACATGTGTGATACTTTCCAGCAAACTGGTTGCCCCATTCGCACCGATTACAACATCTCTTTTAGAAAAGGCATCCTGTGTGATACCGCCTATTTTGTTGTTCAGATGGTATCTCTTGATAGATTCAATCAGATTTGGAGAACCTTGCGCGCCACCATAATTTAGAGATGCTCGGTATTTCTGAGGATTGGAAAGGACTGCAACACATGCAGTCTGTATATCAAGGCGAGGAATCGTGTTTTCATTGACATATCCCACACCAAGATTTATATCATATCCATCACGAAAACCGACTGCAAAATCGGTCATCATCTGATTGACAGGTGCAGGAATACTTGAGGCTTTCCCATAATCAGAAAGTCTAATTTCGTCAATTTTCATTCTTGTCTATTTCAGTAAATTCTCAAGTGCAGATTCAAGTGTACTAAATTGAAATTCATATCCGCTTGCTTCTGTTTTGGCGGGGAGGACATTTTGACTCAGCATCACAAATTCAGCGAATTCACCCATAAGCAGGTGTAAAGCGAAAGCAGGGACTGGAAATATCGCAGGCTTTCGCAGAACAGAACCAAGCGTTTTTGTGAACTCAATGTTTCTAACAGGATGAGGTGCTGTTGCATTCAATGCACCTTGTATCTCTGCATTTTCCAAAGCATGCACGATGATTCCAACAACATCATCGATATGAATCCAGGACATCCACTGTTTACCAGTTCCAAGTTTACCGCCAGCACCAATTTTGAATGGCGGCAGCACCTGGTCTAAAAGTCCACCACCAATTCCAAGCACAAGGCCGATACGAACATGGACGACCCGTATTCCAAGTTCACTTGCTTTTTGTCCTTCAGCTTCCCATTCTTGGCATACTTCTGCGAGAAAGTCTGTGCCAGTGGGTGATTCTTCTGTAAAACTATCGTCACCTGTTGCCCCGTAAAGACCGATAGCAGAAGCGCATACAAGCACATCTGGTTTGGATTCAGATGAAGCTAACGAGGCAACAAGATTCCGTGTTGATTGAACCCGACTGTCTCGTATCCGCTGTTTTTTCTTAGCATTCCACCTACCTGCAATAGATTCACCTGCGAGATTAATGACTGCATGTGTATCGGAGATGGCATCTGTTGGAAGTTGTTCTGTTTCCGGGCTCCATGCATATATTTTTTCTACAGATTGTAATTTTTCTTTTGCGCGTTCCGTGTCTCTTGATACGACATTCACTACATAATCTTTCGTTTGAAGGGCATCACACACACGTCTTCCAATAAAACCTGTTCCACCTGTAACCAATACTTTCTTCATGGTTTTCCTCCCGCAAGTCTATTTTGAGAGTTCTGCTATAGTGTCTTCCAGTTGCCGATAATCATCAATCACAGCATCGCTGAGGGTATCATCGGTTTCGGATTTATTGAATCCAGCAAACCGAATTGCTTTCATTTCAGCATTTTTCGCTCCAACAATATCCGTTCTCACAATGTCACCGATATGGATCGCTTCTTCTGGTTTCGCATTGAGTTGCTCCAAAGTAGAGATGAATTGCACGACTTCAGGCTTTGTGTGTTCTGTTTCATCAGAAAAAGTAAACGCTGAGAAGTATTGATATATATCATCACATTCCATTAACTTCCGTGCATATTTCCCTGGGGACAAAGCAGAATCAGAGATTATCCCGAGTGTATATTTATCACTAAGTCTTTCCAGCATAGGTTTTACATGTGCAATCAATACTGGTGGAGCTGCTAAGAATGCCTTGCCAAGACATACAATCAGAGCAGCTATTTCTGTTTCATCAAGCGAAAGTTTTAACGATTCGGCAAAGGTCAGCATGCAAGTTTCTACAGATATACCTTTGTGTTCATGCCAATACCTATTTGAAACCATATATGCATCATCCATAGCGACCGCTATATTCTCCTTATTACATGCATGTCCTTGATTTGTTAGGTATTCATGACAATTGTCAATCCGTATTGCTTGCCGTTTTTCCCAGTTTTCCTGTGTGTCTGCATAAAGTGTTTGCCAATAATCAAAAGTAATAGCTTTGAACATCTTTTCTCCTATTTAATACCAATTCTAAAAAATGATGTCACATTCCAGGTTTTTGTGAAATATCCTTTAATTCGGCACAAACTGGAAAGTTTGTGCTACAGAAAAGAGACATTATATATTAGAAATGGTATAACTTAGAATCTTCTATCTTCGCAATCCATAAGTCATTTTATCCATTGCAAGATAGGATGTCAAGAAACAAATTGAATATACAGACTTATTTGAAATGGTAAACGATATGGAATGAAGGTGGGTTGACTCTTTGGATGATTTGTGTGAATATCATGTATCTTATTTAGTGCAAGGTCTCTGTGCCTGGCCACTTTACAATTCATCAACATTGGCGGGGCACAGAGACCCCGCACTACAATGTATTGAGGATAGTCCTCAATTTACACGGATTTATTCAAGAGGGTTCTCAGATGTTCGCACTTTAATTGCATCAGGTGTCAACGCTCCGAGGGGTTCTTCACCCTTTAGCACGCGTTCAAAATCATCAACAATCATATCCGCAACGCGAAGATTCGCATCTTTTGTTCTGCCTGCTATATGTGGCGTGAGAACGACGTTATCTCTATTTCTGAGTTCGTCATCTATAGGGACGGGTTCTCTGTCATAGACATCAAATGCCCCTGCCAGTTCATCTTTGACAATACGTTCACGCAAGGCAGACATATCAACTGCGTGTGCACGCGTAATGATTACTACCAGTGCTCCTTTACGTAGATTGTGGATTCGTTCACGGTTCAGTAAGTGGCGTGCGGATGGTGTGGGAGGAATAGCGACGAATACAATATCTGCTCGGTCAACGAGTTCGTCCATATCAACGCGTTCAACATCCCATTCTTGAAGTAATGCATCAGGAACATAAGGGTCGTATCCCATCACGGTTGCACCGAATACACGGCACCACTTTGCAATCTTTCCGCCAATCTGTCCAAGTCCCATCACACCGATCTGTTTTGTTCCGAGATCACCGTTTACAAAATCTGGGTCATCGCAGAATTGATGTGCTACAGGTAGTTTCTCTGGTCCCCAAATCGGATTGACCCAATCCCACAGTTTCTCTCCGATTGTCATCTTATGATGCCATTGTGCTGTGCGGCGTAGTGATGACAATGCAAGACCAAATGCACATTCAGCAACAGATTGTGACCATGCACGCGTGGATTCAATTACAGGAATACCACGTTCTTGAAATTTTGAGTATGGGATACCGTGTCCTGTATTGTCTGTCATTGTGCCGAAGACTTTGAGTTTGGGAGCATTTTCAAGGCAATCCTCTGTGAAACTACCGCCAAAATGTGAGATTCCAATGACTTCGCTCAAATCTACCTGTTGATGGATAGGGTCTTTACTTGTCGTATTTAGAACAAGTGTTACCCCTAAATCCTCAAGCCGTTTTACCATCTGTTCGTGAACGAAGGGCCAAGAACCTTCCAATCCTGGTGAACGTGTAAATAAAAAATGGTGTGTTGCCATTCAAAGATTCCTCCTAACTTATGTTATTACAATATGTGGTGCTGCTGGGTATCTACCGCGTCGATTGCCGTATAGTGTAAGTCCACCTCTGTTTTCTGCATTTCCTTTGACTTCATAACGCACGGTGATTATCCCATTAGAATTATCACTTAAGCACGTTTCCTTATCCAATTTGACACGGTATAGGTAGCCGTAGTTCCCAAGGTTTTCGTGAATATAGGTGAGAACACCGCGCGCATCTGCGGGACAATCACGTATTGAGATTGTATCTACTTCTGTCCCGTTGACTGAGATTGTAACATCTGATGGATATTTCTCAGGTTCGGTTTGTCTTGAACCCCCATTTGAAGACGATGCTTCAAATACAAGTTCCATCTTTGATATGTCATCAGGATTGAGTGTCGCTGGTAGCGGCATCTGATATTCAGCATATCCAGTACCTTGTGCCATCAGAAGTTGCTCCTTGACTTCGGATGCTCCATCCCATTTGCTGGATGAAATATCACCTGGTAGATGACTGAGTGATGTCAATCCTGCTGCATCTTCAATGTATATCTCAAAATTGATGTAATTTCGGGCGACAACTGCCCCGGTCTCATCGGACACCCACACATGCAATGTACCGACTGCAGTGTTCGTATCTGGAATGGTAAGTTTCAGTTGATGGACATGTTCTACCTGATATTGTGGGAATGGGACTTCAACACTGTTGCTGATATGTCCATACGTCAGTTCACCGTTTTTATCAAGTGTATCCAACTGCCAGTGTAATGTTGTTCCTTCAATATTTTTGTGTGAGAAGTGACTTGTGTATATGTCTGCCGTAACAATATCACCGGGAGCAACCGTGGTGCCGGGAGGATAATCAATCGCAATAAAGTCAAGGGTATTGATGTCATTGTAATCGTATCCGAATTTCTTTACAGAACGGTCATAGTTCATAAAACCGTTGTGTTCCCATTCAATGTCCTGTAGTTCGGTGTAGACATATCCACAGATTTTTGGATGTAGGCGTAATTCATTCGTCAGATACTTAAAGCACCAGGCAACATCTTTGTCACCAGCACCTGCACTAATGCCACCATATTCACTATTGATCAGTGGGACATCTGTTTGTTCATTATCACCAGCATAATTAAACTTAGAACCGGGATATGTCTGTTCAACAACGTTGGCAATGTGATCCTTTGCATGCTGGTAATTGTTGATATAGAAGTGCCAGGAGTTGATGTCTGTTTCCACGTGGTCATACAGACATGGAGAGTTGTCCTCAACAAGACGCGTGGGATCAAGTAATTTTGCAAGATGATACATCTCACGCACCCATTCCTGCCGATCCTTTTGTTCCTTGTAACCGCCACCACCGAGTCCCCACGTTTCATTGAAGTTACACCATGATATGATGGATGGATGATTGAAATCACGTACAATATTTCCTCGAAGTGTTTCTTCAAATCTGCTTTTTGCTAAATCTGTATAGTTGCCAAAGTTAGGAATGTCGCACATAAAAAGCAAACCTAATTTGTCTGCCCAATAGTACAGACGCGGTTCGTCAACTTTGATATGCAAGCGAAGGAAGTTGAAGCCGAATTCTTTGGAACGTTCCACATCGGTTCGGATTGCTTCATCGGTGAGGAAAGTATATACACCTTCTGGGTTGAATGACTGATTGAGTGCGCCTAATAAATATACAGGACGGTTGTTAAGATATATGTAGTTGTAGTCCCCGCCTGGTGCCTTCTCAATTGAAACCTTCCGCATGCCGAAATATGTCTGAATGGAATCTATAACAGCGTCATTTGAGACCAATTTCAGCGTAACATCATATAGATTTGGTGTATCCACATCCCACAGTCGGAGTTTTTCAGGAGGAATCTCAACAACGATTTCCGTATTTTCTGATGCAGTAACCTGTCCACGCATACCATCGCATTCCCAATGTAACTCAGTATCCGATGCAATTTCACCATCAATTGTCACATTAATAGTAGCTGTGCTGTTATCAATATCAGGCGTAATTGGACACTGTTTGATATAGGTTGAGCTTCTGGGTTCAATGTAGACTGTTTGCCAGATACCGCTTGTTCTGGTATACCATCCTATCTGTTTTCCAGCGAGTTGTTCTCCGTGGTCTTGTGCATCGTAAGTACGCACAACTATGGTAGCAGATTCACCGGCGGTAAGTGCATCTGTGATGTCAAATTCAAAAGGGAGATACCCACCTTCATGTTCACCAATTTTCTTGCCATTTACCCATACTGCCGTTTCCCAGTCAACAGCACAGAAATGAAGAATGACGCGTTCATCTCCCCAATTTTCAGGAATTTCGACCGTTCTGCGGTACCAACCAATTGTATGCCGTGGTTCGTGTTTGTAGTTTCCACTATTTACAAGTCCACCACAAGTTATCTCATCCGGTTTAAGGTAGGCATTTGTGCTGAGGTAGGTAGCACTATCTGCCCGGTCTTCTTCTCCCCACGCTGCAAGACTTTCCCACGGATACGGCACGCGTATTTCCAATGGATATTCTGGAGCATCTGAAGAAAACCATTCTTCACTGTTTCCAACATCGTCTGGGTCAAAAGCAAATTCCCAAGTGCCATTAAGGTTTATCCAATCCATACCCTCTGATGTTCCGCGTTGAAAATCAGGTCTCGGATATTCTGGGCGCGGTATTTCTATTCTTGTCACTATCTTTCCGTCCTTGTTTGTGTTATTCCGTAGATATATTATCGTGCATTATAGATAAAAAATGGATTTTCATCAATGAAATAATGCTATTTCTGATAGATAAGGTATCATTATTAGGATGGGGGTTTGTGTTTAGTGAAATGCTTTATTGTCTGAACCAGGATTTTCAGGATTAGTAGATTTCCAGGATTGTGATTTTGCGACTCCAACGTTCCAATCTATAGTGAACTTTGAAATTATTAGGACACTTTAATAAACTTGTTTGGAAAACAGAAGTAGTAGCACAAACTGTATGAAGATTAAGAAAATATTTCGGTAATCCAGTCACAAAAAATTATCGTAGGGGCGGGGTTTCCCCGCCCGAATATTACCGAATTAATAAATTAATCTTCATAAGCAAGTTTGAATATTAAATATGCAGGTTGCACGATGATGGCGGGCGGGGAAACCCCGCCCCTACGGGTTCGGTGCCTGCAGGAAAATCGGAAAATTGATAATTCATTATTTAATATTGCTTAAGGGAGATTTAGGGTTAAAAACACCGAAATAACGACTTTTCTGCTCAATTTTAGCTCATCAGTACAAAAGAACATTAAACGTCGCTGATAGCGTAATTATATTTGTTTGAGATGTGGAAGTAGTTGTAGTGCCGCTCCAAATGTCAATTGAACTGGTATAGGTATCAGAGAACCTATTGTAACCCAATGTTAACTCAAGCGTCACGTATTTCCTTATCTCATATCCGATTCCACCTGAAATTGCAAATAGACTGTCTTGGTCTGCACTCGTATATCCAAGCGTCCCTTGTAAGAAGTATTTAGAGTTACGATCAGGAAAATACATGATCCCTAATCCAGGAAACAGATGTTGAATAGACGATGAGAGAAAAAAAGCGAATTGATCCGAAATGGCATATCCTAGTTTGCCATTTGTTGTGAAACCGGAACCTGTAAAACTGGAACTTTCGTCACCAGCAGCAATTACGGAGTATCCAATGCCACCCCCGAAAAACAATCCCTCACGTTCTCCATCAATAAATTGCGCATGTGCTATGAAGGATGAACCACAGAATAGCAGTATTATTAAAGTTGTTAGAATTGAAAAACTGAAGTTCGTTTTCATAAAATATGTCTCCATTATTTGTTGAATCGTACCAAAGAGTTAAACAAAACTCTTTACTATTCTCTGCCAGTAAAACTCTGCAGAGCATAGTAGAAAGTTCTCATTCAAGAATAGTAAATGCGATAACACCTATTAGAATCTTGAACGTAATTACGTCTTTCATGAAAACCTTCTATTTCATCACTCTTCCTGTCAAATCCCCCATGCTTTAGCTGGGCGTGTAAAGTTTCTGAACCAACATCGCATAGACCATTGTATTGCGGGGCACGGAGACCCCGCTCTACAATGTGTCGTATGGGGGGAGGGGAGAACCCGTCCATACGATGATTGGTATGTCAAGGTATGTATGGAAGTTCTGGTAGATCGGTATATATCCGCCCAAACCACGGCTGTCCATCTTCAGTCCAGGCTGTCCAACCACTTCCTCTGCCATCTGTGTATGTGCCTTCTAAATATTTCTGTCCATTTGAATGCCAGAAAGTCCAGTTCCCATCACGCCAACCGTCTTTGTATGCGCCTTCAGCCCATTTCTGTTTGTTTTCTTCAAACCAGAATGTCCACATACCATCTCGGCTGCCGTCTTTGTATCTGCCTTTTGCAACTTGGTTTCCATTTGAATACCAGAAAGACCAGGCACCATCTCTTCACACCTCGCCGGCTTCGTCAGCATTTTTGAATGTGCCTTCCGCTCTTTTCTCTCCGTTTTCATACCAGAACGCCCACATTCCATTGCGCACACCGTTTTTGTATGTGCCTTCTAAATATTTCTGCCCGTTGTCACGATACCATTCTGTCCACTTACCATCGCGTTCATCGTCTGTAAATGTGCCTGCTCCATCTTTCTGTCCATTTTCATACCAGAAAGTCCAGGCACCATTTCTCTTACCTTTTTTGAATGTGCCTTCCACCGATTTCTGTCCATTTTCATACCAGAAAGTCCAGGTGCCATCTAATTTGTTTTCTGTGTATGTGCCTTCCGCCTCTTTCTGCCCGTTGTCATACCATCTGGTTGCCGGACCGTGAAGTTTGCCGTTACGCACTTGACTGAGTGACTGAATATCTTCATCCTCATCGTCATGGTATGATTTCACCCATCCTGTATAAGGTGTTTCCTCATTCGGTTGGTAAAAAAGTTCATCGTCTGATGGACCGCGGATCTGCAACTTATCTGCGTCTAATGCTTGGGCAATCAATTCCTCCAGTTCTGCTCCAGTAGGGATCAACGTGTCCGATGGACTCCCATCCTCGTCACCAGAACATCCAAGAAAACAGAAGCACAATACATTAACCAGTATAAGGGTTAGTAAAAAGTTTTGTAACATTACTTTCATATTTCTATTTACCTCCATTGAGTAAATCATAGTCTTTTAGTAGAACCAATAGTTAAACGAAGCAAAGAGGGATAGTCCGTTTAGATGTACATTGTGAAAACCTGAGTCCCAATATCCATTGGGGATAGTTATTCGGCTGAAACCGGCTGTGAGTTCAAAGGCGTAGTGTGTTCTAAATTCGTGGCCGATTCCTAAGTGAAAGGACCAGGCATCAGCCGGTGTGTTGCCTGCTGTAAGAATATATTGGTCTAAATTTGCGTCTGCGATTCTTGAAGAGGGAGCTTTTCTTGTGTATCCGATCTGGACGGTGTAGAAAGTATCTGGAAATTGTCGGCTAAAAAATAACCCGCCGAACGCTGGTTGCACGGATAGGAACGGGGATGTGATATAGAATCCCATATATTCTGAAACTGCGTATCCGATCCGCCACTGAACGTTTCCCGACAGATTCCGGCTATTTGAATTGTCAAACTTATCGTCTTCATTAAATCGGTCTGCGAAAATAGACAATCCTGATTGTGTTATTCCGTAACTGACCGTTCCACCCAAAAACAAACCGCGCCGCTGGTCATCGAATAGATCATCTAACGGGTTTGTGTTCTGCTGAGCGGGACTCTGTGTTATGGACAAAAGGTAGACAGTTGTTGAAACTAAAAGTAAAGAGAATAGTTTTTTCATAAGACATCCTATACATGAAGAGAGATTTATGAACAGAAACGGTATTATTTCGGAATAACGAATGCAAAACGACCTCCGTGGTCACGATCCTCATCTAATGGATTAAACAGTCTGCCAGGGTGTTCCGCATTTTCGGCATCAACGGTACCATTTGCAATCAGCCATAGACCGATACCGATTTCAGGATGCGGGAATATATCACCCCGCACGACACTGAAAATTTTTGGGAAGCCATCAGGTGTCAGAACAAACGGTTCACTCGCGACGAAAAACTTCCCCAGCCTCCCTCCGGTTGCCCAGAGTGGCTGGTCGAGAAATGACAGACGCAGCTGCGCGGCAGTCTCAACCGGGCAAGTTTCCAGTCCCAGTTCTTTTGCACGATCATAAATAATTTCAAGGGTGACGAATTCATTCTCAGCAAACCCCATCTCCAGCATAGAAACAACAACGATATCAACCGTTGTTTCCTATGTCACCACCGGAAAATCCGGATTTCCAAGGGCTTGCATGGACCATAGGCTGATCTGGCATTTTTCTTCGATCAGTGCACCTAAAAGAGCAGCACCACTCTTATGGGTTCCGAGTGTTATGGTAAAATCAGCAGTGAAACCCTTTTCATTTTTTGTATCTTCACCATCGCGCGCAAAGTAAGTACTGTAAAGTTTCTGAAAATGTGCAAGGTATTGGTTGTTGACACTGAGAATCAATACGGTTGCTACAGCCAAAGCAGTTCCAAATACCACCCACGGCAAGGACGGTTTCATTTTTGAAGAAGGTGTTGGTTTCATGTCAACAATTTCTCGCATGATGTTCTGCTTTATACTTGATGATATCTGCACGCCACCAAGAACTTCTTGGACCAAGAGTTGCTCTTCTTCTTGTAACCGTTTTCGGGCGCGATGGAGTCGAGTCCTTATTGTCTCCACGGACACCCCCAGGGATTTGCTAATCTCCTGCGTTGTCATTTCGCCGAGGTAATAGAGCGTCATCACTGTACGCTCACCTTCCGACAATTTTTCCAACAGTTTTTTGACGATCTCAAAACGCTGTTCAGATGCTTCTATTTCGCGCTGTTCCAATACGTAACGCTCATAAGTGGATTCCGTCATTTCTTCTATAGATGTATCCTCCAATGATTGCAAGTGTTTCTCATGTTTTCTTTTTTTGCGCAGCCAATTCAGACAAAGCCGATTCGCAATGACATACAACCACCTAAGGAACTGGTTCGGATCTCTCAACGTGGAGAGTTTTTGATATGCGCGGAGGAAGGTATCTTGTGTAATTTCTTCTGCATAGTGGAAATCACCGATTTTCCGCCACACAAGGGCGTGAACACTTTTTTGGTATTTTTCAACTAAAATATTGAATGCTGAGTCGTCGCCTGATAAAACAGCATGAATCAATTGAACATCGTCTTCTTTCTCCATAGAGTTCTCTCCTCATGAATAAATTCATACGTTATCACACTTAATTAAAGACACAATTTTTTGTCAAAACGTTACATCACGTGAAAAAAATATTTTGTCAGGAAATGATTTACAACTATAGAAGGAGCTCCGATTCCGATTCTACCCCGCGATTCCCTCCGAAATCAAGGAAATCACGAACACTAAATGTCCATTAGTCAAGTCTCCAATCTATCTAAGCAAATAGTTTCTTCTGTTAAATTAAAATAAGGCGAGGTCAACAGACCTCACCTTACGGATAACTCTGAGACAAACTTTACTGCCGTTCCAGTTACGCTGGTTTAAACCTCGTTTTAATGAGGACTTATGCAATAATATACCACTTGAAAACGTGAAAATTGTCCAAAGTTTAGTAATATATAAGGTGTCATTATTAGGATAGGGGTTGTGTTTGATGAAATGCTTTCTTGTCTGAACCAGGATTTTCAGGATTAGTAGATTTCCAGGATTGTGATTTTGAGAATTCAATGTTCCGATCTAAATGTTGATATTTATTATACCGTTCAGGGCTTACGCAGTTTTTCTTAAGGTCCCACTGATAAGGGGGATTTAGTAAATCAACGCTACAAATGCCATTAAGGCATTTGGCGGGGTTATATCACTGAAATATCATTGAAATAACCGATTTTTAACCCCCCTAACCCCCCTTATCAAGGGGGGAATGCGTAAGTCCTGTACCGTTTCTAAATGACAAATCGTCATAACATGTTGTATTATCATATAGAATTGGTATTAGGTTATCTTAAGTTAGATTTTCAAATTATAGATAGGTTTCATATCCCATAGTGTGATTGTCCCATCCCCGCTGTTACTTGCCAAAGTTGTTCCATCTGGTGAAAAAGTTAAAGAGATAATACTGGACGGATGTCCAGACAAGGTGGCAACGTTCTCACCAGTCTCAATATTCCACACAATAATAGGTGCAGATTCTATTTCATCTCTCTTATATAAACCTGTAGCAAGATATTGACTATTTGGCGAAAATGCAATTCCTCCTTGCCACCAATATTGATACTCCACAGGCTTCGGAATGGTTAGTTTAATCTTTTCTCCATAGAGATCCCACATTATAAATTCCTTTTCAACTTCACCTGCAATAAAGTTACCGCATGGTGAAAATATAACATGCTCTATCTTCAGACTTTGAAATTGTTGTATTTCTTTTCCTGTTTTGATTTCCCATAGTCTATAGTAATCAGCATAGGGATCACAAGCAAGGTACTTACCAGTTGGACAGAATTCCATAAATGTTGCATAAGTTCCATTCAATGTGAAAGTACGTTGCATTTCTTGTTGTTCAATGTCCCACAAGAATATGTCTTCCTTAGAATCTCCAAAAGCAAGTAGTTGTGCATCATGTGCATAAGCCACAGCCCTATATCGGGGTCGCTCCTTGATTGGACATTGTGCAATAGGTTTTTCTATGCCAAATTCTCTTACAACTATGGATTTCCCTTCAATACTTGTGGTGTGGAGTATTCCTGAAGTGCCCTTATAGATACGGTGTCTTTCGCCAGGGACATTTATTATATTAGGCTTTTGTGTATAAGTGCTGTAATCCCAACATAAAAATGTTCCCTCTGGAGATTGATATTCGGTTACCACAGTTTTATTGTCTGAAGAAAAAACAAGTGAAATAGCAGGATCTTGATGTTCATTAGCAATTATCTTATGTTGTATCTGTTTTTCTAAAGTCCATATATTTACTTCATTATTCGTAGCGAGTGTGAGTTTTGAACCGTTAAAGAAACAGTGTCGTATCTCATTCCACTGTGGTACGTTATATGTTACTATTTGGTCATGTGAGGTTGCATCCCATACAGTTGCTTCTTTTTCAGAGAAAGAGAAAACCCTTAATTCCGCTTCTTGAGAATATGCTGGCATCAATTGATTACTTCCAAAACTGTTGTCAGTTGATAGTAATTGCCAGGTTTCTGTATCCCACACATTTAATGTCCATTCTTCTTCATTTTCTACGGTAGCAACGAGTTTCTTACCACAAGGAGAAAAAGTAAGACCATACAAGAAATCAGTGCAGTTATGTAAAATAGTTACAAGATTTCCGCTATGGACATCGTAAATAGAAATATTGTCTCTCTCAGGTGCAATCTTTGCAAATCCACCTGTGATGGTTTTGACATCGTCTGGCGGACTGACACATGCCAGAAATCTGTTGTCTGGTGAAAATGCCAAGGGTTGTCTTTTCATACAGACGTGAAATCTGATTTCAGGATCACCGAATCTCGCAAGCTGTTTTCCTGTTTCAAGATTCCAAATATCAACGACATAGTCATTTACGCCATTAGCTGCTAAATATTGGCAATCAGGAGAAAAGATCAGTTGTTCTATTCGCTGTTGAAGAAAATGGGATTTTCGTTGCATTTGCTTAATGCATTTTCCCTGTTGGACATCCCATATTTTGACATTTCCATTTTCATGTCCTGTAGCGATCCAGTTTCCTGTTGATGAAAAGTCAAGTGCTGTGATTTGCTGACAGTCGGTGTTCCAGAAAGTAATTGGAGTAAGTGTATTAACATCATACCACCACAACCCGATTGGCGTGCCAAATACAAGTTGTTTTCCATCGGGTGATACTGCCATACATTTGATATATCCACGACCAAATCTATGGAGTGCATCGTCTGACAATCCCCATGATGAAGGGGCTTTCTCAGTTTCTGACTGAATTCTTGCTGGTATGATAGGTTCTTTATCTGAATAATTCATTTCGTCTTGATTTTGAGATTGTGTTAATTCCGATTTCATAATATCTCCTCTATTTGGTTGAACATCAAATTCCATTTGTAGAAGCGATCGAATTTCTCTGAGTTTTGTCTTAACCGTTCCTAATGAAATATTAAGTTCATTTGCAATCTCTTTCATGCTCCATGATTCTAAGTAAAAGTATATTGCAATTGAACGGACTCGTTGCGGTAGATGATAAACTGCTTCTTTTGCCTGCATAAGGAGTTCATTTTTTCTGAAACGTGGTGTTGCATCCAGATCAATCCGTTCTACTAAAACTGCATCTTCATAAGGGATTTCGCTCATTGTTCGTTTAGACGACGAATAATATCTGCTACAAGCGTTATATGCAATTTTCCGTAGCCACGGACCAAAACTATCCACATTCTGAAGTCCACCAATATTTTCCCAAACTGCTACCCAGATATCCGTGATGATCTCTTCTGCATCTCGATATTGCCGTGAATTTGCCAGAACAATTCGCCAAATTTGGGGTTTATATCGTGAGATGAGTTCAGAAAAAGCAGCTTCATCCCTGTTTTGAACTAATTGGATGAGTTCATTATCTTTTAGTTTTTCAATGTAATCAATTTCGTAGTGCATAATCTAAGTCCTATTTTGGTTTCTAAAAGATAGAGGAGGATTTTTTGGAGAAAAGTTTAAGAAATGAACTGAAGTATATGCTTACAAATTTAATTGGCTTACACTTGCAGTTAGTTCATAAGGGTCAACCTATATTTGTAAAAGGATAGATGAGCAACGCGGAATTCTCACTTCTAATTACCTTCATTAAGCAATGACGTAAATTTGAGGAGAATTCCGACATAATTTATATTTTCTTAATTCTAAAGTAATCTAATACCATTTCTAATTGACAAATTGTCATAACATATTGTAGGTCGGGTAGAGGAACGAAGCCCGCCAAATACCACACGCGCATTTGGCGTTGATTTGGACATGACACTATAAAAAGTCGGGTTTCGCTACCGCTTCTACCCGACCTACGAAATAATGTTATATTACCATATAGAAATGGTATAAGTTGCCACATATAGCTTGTTGGCGAGGTTTCCAACCCTGCAGAATACCGAACGCGTATTCTGCGTTGATTCGGATTGAATCTATTTTTGCCATCATCGCAGTACCAAATTTTATCAATAGCACCCTGAAATTTCAGACTCATAATCCTGCAAATCCTTGTTCAGACAAGTGAATGCTTCTGCCATCATGTCATTATGTCAAATTTTGTTGCCATTCACCATCATTTAACGTTATAATTACTATTTTAGTGTAATTAAATAAAATGTAATAACGTTAAAGTGATACAGATTACAATAATAGGAAATTTGATGTAAATTCGCATTAGGAGGAAAAAGCGGAGGTTAAGCCGTTTTTTAGTTAGATGGACTCAACTGTCAAGAAACATATCACAAAATATCTACAATATTTTCTTGGTGCATTAGTACTTGCAATTTTTTGCTTAAGTGTTGGTGGCACCATTTCTGCAGAAGAAGATTACAATCCAATTCGGGACGCTGCTTTTGCCTTGGTAGATAAAGGAGATTACAAACGAGCAGTACCAAAATTAGAGAGTTTATTACAAACCAATTTGTCAAGGATGGCAAAACTTGAGATATATCATGCACTCGGATACTACTATGATAAATTGAACAATCGCCCGAAGGCTGTTGGTTACTATGTGAGAGTCATTACAAATGACTATCCACTTGCTGACAGTGCAACCTATCGCTTGGTAAAGTTGTATTCTGGAATGAAAAACGATACAAAAGCCAAAAAATGGTACACGCAACTTATAAACAACTACCCAGAGAGTATATATATGGATGAGGCAAAATGGACTTTGGCTGAACTTCATCTCAAATATAAGAACTATAAAGAGGCAAAGTCTGTATTAGTTGACATAACCAATCATCCTACTTATGGGCGTAAGGCAACTTTTGCATTAGGTCGGTGTGAAGAAGGATTAGGCAACTATTCTGAAGCATTCAAAATACACCAAAGGTTGATCAATGAAAAACAGTCAGATTCGGTCGCTGATGACGCTGTAGGCAAGTTGAAAATGCTCGCCCGATCACAAAAATCTCTCAAATTGACAGTGAATGATAGATTTAATTGTGGATTAGTTGAATATTACCAAAGAAACTATAAGACAGCAGTGAATGAATTTACACAACTTTCGAATAGCACAGATTTGAAACAGAAAGGCCGTGCACTTTACCATCTCGGTCTGAGCAACCAAGGACGAAAGTGGTATAATACGGCAATCAAAAACTATAACGCAGTGGTGGCACTCGGTTCTAAATCAGATTATCTAACACGGGCACATTACAAGATCGCTCATGTTTATAGGATTAAGGGAAGTCTCACAACTGCAGTAAATCGTCTTGAAAGTTTTGTAAAAACATATCCCTGGAGTGAAATGGTAGATAACGCTCTCTACGATATCGCAACGATTCATCAGCAAAGAGAGAAGCCGGAGTTGATGCTAAATGCGTTTTCACAGTTAATTGAAATTAAGCCCAGTAGTGAATATGCCGATTGGGCGGCATGGCGTATCGGATGGCAAAGGTTTGACGATAAACGGTATGAAGAAAGTTACAAGGCATTTGAAGGACTAAAAGAAAACTTTCCTGGAAATAGATACGCTATGGGAGCACACTTCTGGATGGCAAAAATAAGGGAACGACAAAATAAACCTGAACTTGCAAAACAGATATATCAAGAAGTAGCAAAGGCAAGATATTGGTACTATAGTGCCAGAGCAAAGACGATATTGAATATCAGAACATCCGAATTAGAACCAAAAGCTGTGCCTGATGCAGAATTGTCTGAAGAAAAGAAATGTCCTGAGCAACTTGCCACATTGATGAAACTCCGACTCTACGAAGATGCAGCGTATCTGTTATCGCGTTATATTACTGAAACCCCTGATGCAGCGCAGGAATGTTATTACGCCTTGATTAAGTCTTATGAAAAACTTTCACTGTATGACAAAGCGCGTGAAATTGCGGCCAAAGCACTGCTGAGTACTTCATTCAAATTTCAGGCAAGTGATGAATTAGCAAAATTTCGCAAGAAACTTTACCCTTTACATTATGAAGCGTTAGTTGAGAAGTACGCTAAGGAGTATGATGTTGACAGTGCTTTAATCTATGCGATGATCTTGGAAGAAAGCAGATATCGGACGGATGCGATTAGTTGGGCAGGTGCGATTGGGTTGATGCAGATTATGCCTGCTACCGGTAGAGAGATTGCACGGAAACTCAAAATAAGTCGATTCCGCTCGTCTATGTTGAAGATACCTGACATAAACATTCGGATGGGAACAAAATATATAGATGAACTCAACGATATGTTTGATGGGAATGCTATGTTGGTTTCTGGTGCATACAACGGTGGACCTGGTAGAATGAAGCGATGGTTGGAAACGAAAAAGATCAAAGATCTTGACGAATTCGTCGAAAAGATTACCATTAGAGAAACCCGTCTTCATATCAAGAAAGTCATCAATAGTATGGACAATTATGTTGAAATATATGGTCAACCCGAAGTGCCAGCAGTCAATTCTGCGTTTGACTTGAACAAAAAGAAAGGAAACAGTCCTATTCTTGGACAACTCAACCCAATAGAGTAGATTTAGCAATTACAGTTTAATAAATTCAGGATCGTTTTCCCCGGTCATGATGATCCGACGGTTCCATTCGTTGTCATCTTGGGCGGGGCAATCTGATCGATAATGTGCCCCACGACTTTCAGTTCGTAACAACGCAGCTTGTGCAATTAACTTTGCTACATTAAGCATATTGACTGTCTCACATAACCCCACATCTGTTGTGTGAAGTGGTGTTGATGAAAATGGGCAGAATCCTATCTCTGTCCCAATTTCATCTAAATCATTGAGTGTAAGTTCTAACCCCTCACCATCACGTTCAATCGCAACATTTTCCCAAAGAGTCTCTCTAATTGCATCTTTAATAGTATTTATCGTATCACCGTCGATTTCACCTATCATATCCTTAGAATGATAGTTTAGTCTCGGTATTGATGGTGTTGACAGTGATGTTTGTAATTTTGCGTGGGCTGCAGCATTGTTTCCAGCTCGTACGCCGAAGACCAGACATTCTAATAGAGAATTACTTGCTAAACGGTTAGCACCATGCACCCCTGTACATGCAACTTCACCACATGCGAATAGACCAGTGATGTTTGTTTCTGTGTCGGCATTAGTACGGACACCACCCATCATGAAGTGAGCACCTGGTCGGACAGGGATTAAGTCTATGTTAATATCTAACCCATAACGTTCTGTTGTTGAAGATATTGTAGGAAAACGTTCGTATATGAAGTCTGCGGGTTTGTGTGTAATATCAAGATATACACATGGAAAGTCAGTCAGGAACATCTCATTCTGTATGGCGCGACTGACGACATCACGCGGCGCGAGCTCACCATTTTCATGATATTTCTCCATAAAACGTTCACCACGGATATTGATGAGTCGTCCACCTTCACCACGCACCGCTTCAGATATGAGGAAATTGGGGGCACCATCAAGAAAGAGCGTGGTTGGATGAAACTGGACAAACTCCATATCAACCATTTCACAACCTGCCCGCCACGCTGCTGCGAAACCATCACCTGTTGCTACCTCCGGATTTGAGGTGCATGGATAAAGTCGTCCAAGTCCACCTGTTGCAAGTATTGTAGACTTGGCATACAGACATATCAATTCACCTTCAATGATAGCGGAAACTCCGTAACAGGTAGTATTGTCGTTTTCTGATACCGATGATGCATCTGTAAGCAAATCGACTGCGAAAGCATCTGAAATGACGTTTATATGTTCAGTATTTAGCACACGTTGGACGAGCACATCGGTTGTTTCTCTGCCAGTTGCGTCTCCTTTGTGTACTATTCTCTTTCGGCTATGTGCTGCTTCTTGCGTAAAACGAGGAAGCGTTCCCTCCCAGTCAAAGTTAGCACCCCATTCTAAGAGTTCTGTTACACGTGGTATTCCTTCAGACACCATAGTTTGCACGACATCTACATCACAGAGACCACATCCCGCACTACATGTATCCTCAACATGCAGGTCAACAGTGTCATCAATATTCATGGCAACTGCGATTCCGCCTTGTGCGTAAAGGGTATTACTTTCTTTGAGTGTAGTCTTCGTGATGAGCGTAACATCAGCACTTTCACTTGCTGCGAGTGCAGCACGCAAACCTGCAGCACCACTGCCGATGATGAGGACATCAGTCCACGATTCCGATGACACTGCTGAATTCAGGACTGAAACATCTGATTCATTATCCATATTGACCTACAAACCTTTCGGTGATCACGACTATTGTGATTTAGGTGTTGGAGCAAAACTATCGTCTACTGGCATCACTTTGCCAATACCGGTAGCAATAACGGTGTTATCACCCAGTTTTATTTCTGCCTTTGCTTCAATTAGCCGTCGTGATACTTTAATTCTTTCTGCGGATACATAGAGTTTTACACCAGTCGGTGCGGGTTTTCGAAAACGCACTTCAAGTTGTGCAGTAACAGCCGGACCATTGTATGTTCCTATACCGATGTGTGTTATTGCTTCATCTAATAGAGTACTTATTATACCACCGTGTAGAATGTTTGCCCATCCTTGCATGTGTTCTGGAGGTGTGCATTCTATGTGAACTGCAGCACCCGAATCTATGACTTCAGGATTGACTTGCAAGCCATACGGATTTTTCATTCCACATACAAAACATCGGTTGTTATTTTCTATTGCCATGTTTATCCTAAAATCGTATCGTGTCAATACATATTGATTAGGTAGTAGAGTCATTCAATCTTCGAGCTTTCTACCTCAAAAGCGTTAAATATTGCCACAAAAGTTAAAAGGAGGCACAATAAATTAGGCAATTGAATGACTCTGAACCCACACGCTAACTAAAAGCATGAACTTTAGAGTGAATATGGTAATTCTTGATAAATAACTCTCTACCTTTAGCAGCTGAATCCTTCCGATAATTGTTCATGCCGTATTGCAAAGTCCATTCACAAATATCTGCGAAATCAAACAACCTACGAATCTTTGGCGAATCATCGTAGGTGATAAGCCATTTGTGCGGGCACTTTTTCATATTGTCAGCGAACTGCTTGTGATTAAAAGTGGTGTGTAAAGTGCCTCTCGTTCCATATAACTTTGATTCCGTTGCTTTCCGATAGGGTGGATCAAGAAAAATAAAGACATCGTTGTTCCCATCAAAAAGATTTGTTGTGTAATCTTCGTTTGTGATTTTGACTTCGGAAAGTGCTCGTGAAATCATTTCTACCCGATCAATAGACGATCGTGTGAACCGCTTCTCATAGGCACCTTGCGAATATCCCCCAGAATCTACGACCCCTGAAAAAGTGATACGATTAAGAACAAAAAAACGTACCGCCCGCTCAAATTCGGATAGCATATCCTTGTTATGGCACAACAAATCCTTGTCCTGTGTTAACACTTCAAATAACGCGCGACCGTCTTTAGTGGTCTTATGTATCTTTGTCAACTCATCAACGAGATCAGAAACGTTGTCCCTTGCTTGCTTCCAAAAACAGTATAGATCATAGTTCAAATCATTGATCCAGTACGATTTGATATTGTTCCCAAAAATGCTTCGGATAGCAAAGAAAACAGAACCTCCACCGACAAGAGGTTCCCGGAACTCGGTTATCTTTGTAGGAATCAGTGGCAGAATCTGTTTTAGTGCTCTTGATTTCCCACCAGGGTACCGTAGTGGGCTTTTAACTGTTTTTTGCATCGCTTCTCGTAATCCAAATTTGTAAATTGTTTTCTTCTGCTTCCTTATTGAGCAGTGTAATTATTTTTGTTTTGCGGGCATATTAAAGAGACTGTCTTCATAATCACCCCAATGCTAAAAATTCATAGGTGCTTTCTGGTTAGGAAGAAGTAAACATTAATAGGCTTCGTTCTAATTTCTCTTGTTCAATCAACAACCTATTGAGAAGATCACGTTTTTGAGCAACGACATTCTCTGGTGCCCGTTCAATAAAGTTAGGATTATCTAATGTTTTCTGTGCCGCTGCAACATCTTTTACTGTCTGTTGATGACGTTTGCTGAGACGTGCTTTTTCCGCATCAAGATCAATCACCTCTGCCAAGGGGATATAGATTGCAAGATCTCCTATGACTGCCTCTGCTGATGAGGGAGGTTTCTGTAAAGATTCCGCAATTGTAATGGATTCCACACGGGTAAATGCGGGTAGATAGTGTTCAAGATAGGTTTCAAGTCGTTCTCTAATTTCAGCATTAGTCGATTGTATGTGGACCTCCACAGATGCACCTATCGGCACATTCAACTCACCCCGAATGCTTCTAATATTATCAATAATCTTCATAAGCGTATCCATCGTGGCTTCTGCAGCAGGATTCTGGGCTGCAGGTTGAGGCCAAGGAGCAACGGTAACGGAGGCATTCTCATCAGATACATTTTTCCGTGTACCGATGGGGAGTTGCTGCCATATTTCTTCTGTGATAAATGGCATCAATGGGTGGAGTAACCGCATAATCTGTTCTAATACATCCGCTGCAACCCATAACGCTGTAGGTTGATCATTGGATAATCGCTGCTTTGCAAATTCCAGATACCAATCACAGAATTCATGCCACAGAAAAGCATATAGTGTCTGTGCGACTTCATAAAATCGGAAGTTCTCCAATGCGTCAGTCGTAGTTTTGATTGTATAATCTAATCTGCTTTGTATCCATAAAGATTCTAATGGGAGCTGGTCATTGTCATCAATACCATCTGTAGGAAATGGGTATTTTTCCAAATTCATAAGTAGGAATCGTGCTGCATTCCATATTTTATTCGCAAACCTTCTGCCTGCTTCAATCTGAGATTCTGGCAATGCTACATAAGGGATAGGAGTGCTTGTATTTGCCAGGGCGAAGCGAACGGCATCCGTACCATATTTCTCAATAGTTTCCAAAGGATCAATACTATTCCCCTTAGACTTACTCATCTTCTGTCCCTTCTCATCAGCAACAAGACCGTGAAGGTAGACAGTTCGGAATGGCACTTCATCCATACATCCGAGTCCTAACATAATCATCCGGGCAATCCAAAAGAAAAGAATATCCCATCCACTGACAAGGACTGATGTGGGATAAAACGTCTTCAATTCGTCTGTTTCTTCTGGCCATCCCATTGTTGAGAAGGGCCACAATCCTGAACTGAACCATGTGTCTAATACATCCTCGTCCTGACGAAAATCGGTTGATCCACATTTGCATTGTTCAGGTGTGTCCATCGCAGCAGTAACTTCTTCACATGAATTGCAATACCAGATTGGCAGTCTGTGTCCCCACCATCTTTGTCGTGAAATCGTCCACGGTTCTATATTCTCCATCCAATGATAGAACCGTGAGGTCTCACGTTCAGGTATAAATTTGACATCACCCTTTTTGATTGCTTCTATTGCACGATCAGCCAGTGGACGTACATTCATAAACCATTGCAATGAAATTGCAGGTTCAACAATTGCGTTGCACCTGTCATGGTGTCCAACTGCATGTCGATGTGGAACTATTTTGACAAGATAATCCTCTTTTTTCAGATCGTCAATGACCTGTTTCCGACAATCCCAACGGGATAAACCGGTGTATCTTTCACCTGCGTCTTCATTCATGTGTCCGTCAGTGGTGAAGATATTCCGTTGTTCAAGATCGTGTCTCAACCCGATTTCATAGTCGTTGACATCGTGTGCGGGGGTTACTTTCAACGCACCTGTGCCAAACGTTGTATCAACATATTCATCAGATACAATTGGTATTTCTCTATCACACAGAGGTAGGAGAACCTTTTTTCCTATCAAATGCTGGTAACGTTCATCATTAGGATGGACAGCGACTGCTGTATCGCCTAACATCGTTTCAGGACGAGTCGTAGCAATTTCAAGCATTATATCAGTATCAATAACTGGATAACGAATGTGGTAGAAGTTGCCATCGATTTCAACCTGTTCTACCTCAAGGTTACTCACTGCAGTTTGACATTGAGGACACCAATTGACCATATAGGTATCACGATAGATTAGGCCTTGGTTGTATAGTTTTACAAATGCAGTGCGAACTGCTTTAGACAGCCCTTCATCAAGCGTGAATCGCTCGCGTTCCCAATCACAGGAACATCCGAGTTGTTGCAGTTGTGAGACGATATAACCAGCAGTTTCCTCTTTCCATTGCCACATCCGTTCAATGAATTTCTCGCGTCCGATTTCGTTTCGACTTGATCCTTCTTCTTCGAGTTTTCGTTCCATGATGAGTTCAGTGACAATCCCAGCATGATCAGTTCCTGGCATCCATAGTGTGTTTAGACCTTGCATCCGTTTCCATCGGATAAGACAATCTTGGAGTGTGTTATCAAGGGCATGTCCCATGTGTAGACTACCAGTAATATTAGGGGGTGGGATGACTATGGCGTAGGGAGATTTGTCGGAAGTAGCTTCTGCGTGAAAAAAGTTATTGCTTAGCCAATATTTGTACCACTTGCCCTCGATATCATGAGGGTCGTAAATCTTTGAGAGACTTGTCATATTCTTACCTAAAAGGAAATCTATTACACAAAGTTAACCAGATTTCTGAAGTTATAGCACGCCTACTGAGCGCGCTATATAACCATAATATCTATCTCTATAAACAATGATATACAACATACCTACGTAAAGGAAGGTTCAACCCAACCATACGCACCATTATCAGATTGATAGAGTAAGTTGACCTGCCGCGTTTCTGAATTCAAGAACATCAGCAACGTTTCACCAGAGGCATGAAGTTCCGTGGCTGCTTCATTCAAAGTAAGTGGTTTTGCAGCAAACTTCTCACTGGCAGGAACAATAATAGGTGAATCAGTCAAATCTAAATCTGCTGGAATATCCGTTTTATCTTGATTCAGCTGTTCAACGACCTCGCGATGGGGAATATCATGGCGTTTATCTTTTACTCTTTCTTTGTATTTACGGATCTGTTTGATGACTTTGTCTGAAGCACCATCTAAAGCGGACATCAAATCATGAGTCTCGTTATTGGCATAGAATGAGACTCTCGGTGCAGTAACTTTGACCTCAACTTCAAAACGATGCTTTTCTGCTTTAAGAATAACATTAAATTCATGTATCTCACCGAAACGAGATTCAACTTTCTCTGCCCGTTTGATGATATAATCATGCAAGTCATCAGTAATTTTGAGATTATGACCGGAATAAGTGATTTTCATAATAATTTCTCCCCATGATTTATCGTGTTTGAATTGTTTTAACTTGTGTAAAATTGCTGGAATCACATAGATATTTTGACAATTACTTTTCAATGTTTTTTCTTTGACGGGAGGATAGTATACCAAGTTCTTCACGATACTTTTGTACTGTCCGTCTTGCGACCACCATACCTTGTTTCTTCAACATTGTACTCAATGCTTGATCACTTAATGGTTTTGCAGTGTCTTCATTACTTATCAGACCTTTTATTGCGGCTTTGACATGTTCAGGCGACACTGAACTTCCCTGTGTCGTAGCCAATTGATTTCTAAAAAAGAACTTCAATGGGTAGGTGCCGATTGGCGTTTCAACATATTTATTGCTCGTAACACGACTGACTGTTGATTCATGAACACCTGCCATTTCAGCGACAGTTTTCAATGTCAAAGGTTTAAGGCTCTGTGGACCTTGTTTTAAGAAATCGGATTGCACCTGAAATATCGCTTCTGTGACGCGTTCAATTGTGCGTCCTCGTTGTGATATACTACTCAGAATATCTATTGCGTCATTGTATTTTTTTTGTATCCATTTTTTGGCTTCTGGGTCTAATGTATTTTTTTCGTCTTGCATTAAACTTACATAATATGGATTCATGCGGAGACGCGGAATGTAATTATCATTCGGTAAGATATAGTTTTCTCCATCAATTTCTACTAATTTTACATCTGGTGTGACACCTTGCACTGTTTCAGGTGACTTAGCCAAGTCTTTTACAGAAGGATCTGAATAGTATCTGCCTGGATATGGTGATAGCGTACCAATCCAAGAAGAAACTTTCTGAATTTCAGTTTTATCTATCTTCAGTTTTTCTGATATTGAGGTAATACGATTCTCTAATAGATCCTGTAGGTGTTCTTCTACTATCAATTGTGCAAGTTGATAGGGAACATCGGTATCATACGGGGTTGAACCGTTATGTTTGTGATGCTGCATTTCATAATATCGAATTTGTATACGCAGTGATTCTTCCAGATCACGATATGCGATACCGATTGGTTCAAATGTTTCTTGTATTGTCCGTAAGACTGACTCAACTTTTTCAACCGGACATCCTACTTCTACTGCAATATCTTCCAAAGTAAGTTCATATAGGTTTAGTTCTTCACCTTCATGAATAACCGTATATTTCTTTTTGTCAAGCGTATCTACAAAATGCCATTTTTTTAATCTGTTTTCAGGGACTGTATCAATCAATCCAATTTCATATTGCTTATTTTCAATATCTTCTTTTGATGTGTTATCACTGAGTTTTTTTGATAATGTATTTAGCAATTCATCGGATAGAATACCGTTTTCAAAATCAACAAGATGTTCTATAGGAAGAGAAAACAACTTGAGTTGAAGTTGACCATCATCATTTAGGTTACCTATTATTAACTCTCCAATTTTATGTTCTTCTTCTGTGAACGGTGCTAATTGAAGTTGTTCCAGAAGATAGTTTTTTAGAGAGACAACTTCAACGATGTCTGGTTCTGGAGCATCACTATCCTCATATTGTCCATTGCCACTTGTAACAGGCATCCGCATGTCGTCAAAAACAGATTGCCAGTCTATATCGACGGAGGTATCCTCTTTATCAATATTTTCTTCAGGTTTATTCCATTCAAGGGCAGGATCGTAATTCTCCATACTCAACGCTGTATCAGGTTCTTCCTCAATTTCCAACAACGGGTTCTGAATCAACTCTTGGTCTATGTATTGTCTCAATTCAAGTTGGGGCATCATCAGCACCTTAATTGCTTGTTGCAATTTGGGTGTCATGACTATTCTTTGTTGTTGAGTCTGACTTGGTGTGAGTTTTTGTTGCATTTTCATCGCATGGTACTCCAAATTCCATATCAGACATTAAAGGTATGTTTTAGAATGTGTTTGAAATTGATTTAAGAAGTCGAATGCTTCTATAGATTGACTACTGAGTATTCTCATGTAACGAATATTGAAAGTTCTTGCCAAAATAGAGTTCTCTTGCAACTTCACTATTCAGTAGTTCGTTGGGTGTTCCAGACAGAGTTATTTTACCGTCAGCAATCAGATATGCCCGATCAACAATATTGAGCGTTTCAACTGCATTATGATCTGTAATTAGAATGCCAAGATTGCGGTTGCGCAAATGTAATATCAGTTGTTTTATATCAGCTACAGCAATTGGATCAATCCCAGAAAGTGGTTCATCCAGAAGGATGAAGTCAGGTTGTGCAGCAAGTGCTCGTGCAATTTCTGCACGACGACACTCTCCTCCTGAAAGTGTATATGCCTTCCGGTCTAATAGATTAGTTATACCAAGTTCATCAGTAAATTCAATTATCCGTTCTTCACGGTCAGTCTTTGACATGCCCCGTGCTTCCAGAATCGCTTCAATATTCTGTTTTACTGTCAATTTTCGAAATATTGATGTTTCCTGTGAAAGATACCCTATACCGAGTCTGGCCCGTTTGTACATCGGTAAGAATGTAATATCCCTCTCTCCATAAGTAATCCGTCCTGCATTTGGTCGGATTAGACCGACCACCATATAGAATGTAGTTGATTTCCCAGCACCGTTCGGTCCCAACAATCCTACTATTTCACCTTGTTGAACCGATAGACTTACTTCATTTACGACAATCGGCCCCCGACGTGTATACCGTTTTACAAGATGATGTGTTTGTAATTCTATTGCCACGTTATTGCTACCTATCTTCTCCTATTACTGAATTATTGAATACCGTAACAGTATGGAGTGTCATGAATTTATTCTTGAGTTTCTTCTCCGTTAGTATTATCTGATTCGGTATCTTCAACCTCTTCAGTTTCAGGTTGTTCGTTTTCTTCAGTTTCACTTTCCGCTTCAGATTTAGCTTCTTCCTTTTCCTTATCAGTTTCTTTAGGTGTTTCCTTTTCTTCGCTATCTTCTTTGTCAGAATTGGTCTCAGGCTTTTTCTCATCCTCTTTGTCCGTTTCTGCAGAGTCTACATTATCTTCACTTGAATCAGATGATTCTGAAGACTCTGTTTCATCAGAATCAGTTTCTTCTGATTCCTCAGTTGCGGTAGGTGCTGCTTGCGTAACGGTCACCTTGAATTTAACGTCACCAATCCCAGTCTGTTTCCCAGTAACTCTGTTATATGTGAAGAGTTTTGTTTCAAGTCTATCATTCTTTTGTAAGACAACCACATTTTCTTTTAATGTAATGACACTTGTAAGGTTGTTCATTGTTGCATGGTCACAGGTTGCAAAGATCTTATCATCTCTTATTTCAACATTCTTCTCAGCAATGATTTCAATTGTCTCTCCAGTCTCAGGGTCGGTCTTTAATGTGATTGTATCCGCGTTTAGAAAGCCAATTTCGACACCTTCCTCAGAATGTCTTTTTGTCTTTGCATTGCCAATAAGGATTGTAATTCCCTCTTTTTCATATCTTTCCATTCTATCAGAGGTTCCAGTAATTACCTCTTTCGTCACTTTAACTCGTTCAGTATCTGTTTTATTTCCTTCCTGATCCGATATTTCCGAAGAAGTGCCTTCTGTGTTTTCAGGTGTTTGTTCTCCTTCCTGGACAACTTCAGCTTCCTTTTTCTCTGTATCTGGTGTTTCTGCTGCCAAAACATGTAATGTTATCAAACATAGGACTATCCCCAAATAGACTAACCAATTACATCTAAATACCTGTTGATTTACGGAGAGACCTTTGTTTTCTTTCGAGATGATTTTCTTATTCTTCATTTATTTCCTCGTCTTTAGGATAAAGTCTAAATCGATTATTTTGCATCGTTAAGGTTTCAAGGTTTGGATTGGCTACCATTTCTGTGCCGTACCAAGTGGAGTCCCCACGCATAATTTTCACTTCGTTAGGGGCATAAAGTGTGCCGTCTTTGTTTTGCCATTCAAGCAATTCAGTATGTAATGTGCCGTTTTCGTTCACACCGACGACTTTACCTTGTAGATACACATTATTCTTCTTTCTACCTGAACTGTAAAGTTCACCAGTCAGACTCGTCAATGTAATGGAAACTTTGCCTTCTTCATATATTTGAACTTTAGGATTTTGGACAATGATTTTATTTCCACGCGCCTTGTTTTCTTGCATCTCAGATGAATCGCCAACGAGTGTCCACTTCAAAACCCCCTCTTCAGTGTGTTGCGTTGTAAATGTATCAAGTTGTTGAATCGGGGCAGGTTCTGTTGTTGGTAGATTCTCCTCCTCACGTTCACAACCTATCACAAGTAAAAGAAAGATACAAAAGAATACGACAAGATCGATTCTTCTCAATAACGAATGTCCAATAAGTGTGTTTACACTATTCAGGACGTGTTTTCCATCGCTGATGCATCCAAATCCACTGTTCTGGATTTTTTCGAATATAGGATTCAATGACTTTTGTATACTTCTGTGTATTAATAACAAGTTCTTTCTCTTTATCATCACACCGATCTAATGTTAACGGTGGTTCAATTATCGCCTGATGTGTCCCATCAGGTTGACGGACAATAAAAGACGGTAATATAGCTGCACCTGTTTTAAGGGCAAAAGCAATCGGACTGTATGGCGTATATGCAAGTCTTCCAAAAAAGTCAACAAACACACCATTTACAGATGTATCCACGTCAGCAACAATACCTAAGAGATTGTTATTTCTCAGGCATCGCAATGCTTGTCTTACGCCAGTATCCCGATCAATAGTAGAATAGCCTGCTTTTTCTCTATATCTGGAGACCAATGCATTCAAGCGGGGTGAACGTAACTCTCGAACAATTGGGGTCAGCGGGGCAACTGTTGCGCTGATACCTGCAGCCAATAGTTCCCAATTCCCAAAATGTCCGGTTAAGATAATCGCACCCTTTCCTTTAGCTAAAGCATCCTTCACATGCTGAACACCTTCAAAACGAACATACTGTCGGAGCAGTTTCGGCTTCATGCGGGGAAGCAGCATGAATTCCACCATGTTTTTCCCTAAATTCGAAAAACAGTTCTTTACAATAGTTTTGATGGTCCGTTCGTCTGTAATATCCAATGCTTGCTGTATGTGTTCACATGCCAACTTTCTCTGTTGTGAGGCGAATCGATACGCAAGCGTCCCCAACCACCCTCCGATAACCAACGCTACCGATCGCGGCAGTAGATAGATACTGTATCCGATCAGTTTGGCAGTAAAACCATAACACCAATCTTTCATTAGACAAATAGTATACCAAAATTTATGTAAAATTACAAAAGAATTTGCGAAACCAACAATTCTGATCCATTTATTTTTGATACATTACTTTGTTGTCTTATTTCATGTTTTTCTTTGTATAATATGAGTATCAGAGTGTATAGAGCTTTTGTAACTGCAATTCATTAACTATTTTTTGGTAAAATCATCGCCAGATCCACGTTTGATATTCGGCGTAGCACAGAAACCACACGCTACAATAATAGGGTATTTAGTTTTAGGGTTTTTGTTCAATATTATTCACAGACGTTAATTTTGTTATGGGTTTGTATTTCTATTTGTCTGAACCAGGATTTTCAGGATTAGTAGATTTCCAGGATTGGTGTGTGGTGCTTCTAAAGGTCCATTCAAAAGATAATTGTCTTATGTTATACCATTTCTAATTGACAAATTGTCATAACATATTGTAGGTCGGGTAGAAGCGGTAGCAAAACCCGACTTTTTATAGTGGCATGTCGGGTTTCGTTCCTCAACCCGACCTACGAAATAATGTTATATTATCATATAGAAATGGTATTAGATAGGAACTTCGGAGTGTCAAACTCTTATCCTGTAAATCTACTAATCCTGCAAATTCTGGTTCAGACAAGAAACAGATAACCCACTAAATTCAGTGATTAGTGCGATTCAGAAACTTAACATTAAGTTAACCTTAGTGATTACGAATCTTTAAAACTAAATAACCTGCTACAATAAGTAGTCGGTTGAATTTGACTGAGATAATCAGATATAATCGAAATGAACGGAACATAATATGCAGAAAACTGAAAACATCAACAAACAGATATTTCGACTCACAATTCCGAATATCATTAGCAACTTCTCCATTCCACTGCTTGGTGCAGTAGATACTGCTTTGATGGGACGTATGGAAACGGATCATTATCTTGGCGCAGTCGGTATCGGTGGTATGATTTTTAGTTTTATTTATTGGGGTTTCGGTTTCATCAGAATGGCATCAACAGGATTGACCGCACAAGCTTATGGTAAAAATGACAGAACAGAATGTGGTCTACTGCTCCAACGAAGTTTATCATTTGGTATCATTGTAAGTATTCTATTATTGATATTTCAGTGGATATTAGCAGATATTAGTTTCGTTCTAATCAAAACAAGTGCAGAAGTTGAACATCTTGCTCGGACATATTTCCACATCCGAATCTTAGCTGCACCAGCAACACTCTGTCTACATGCATTCCATGGAGTATTTCTTGGATTGCAAAACGCCAAATATCCGATGATATTGACTATTCTCGTCAATCTTACCAACATCGTGTTGAATCTTGTATTTGTTAGCATTCTTGGCATGAAGGTGGAGGGAGTAGCATTAGCAACAGTCATCGCGCAATATATTGGACTGATTCTCGCCATTTTCCTCTGTTACCATCGCTACCAAAATCTATTCACTACTTGGAATCTCAAAATAGTCCTTGCATTTTCAAAGTTGAAACGTTTCCTGATTATAAGCGGAGACATTTTCATTCGCACACTCTGTCTCGTCTTCAGTTTCTCCTTCTTCACTGCAAAATCCGCTGAATTAAGTGATACAATCTTAGCCATAAATACAATCCTGCTGCAATATATCAACCTAATGTCTTATGCGATAGATGGATTTGCATTTGCTGCGGAGAGCATAATCGGCAAATATAAAGGGGCAAAGGATATACAGAATTTAAAACGAACTACATCCCAGATTTTTCTCTGGTCTTTTTTGTTTGGTTTAGCAGTGATGCTTACATTTCTTCTATTTGGGAGACATTTGCTATATCTGTTTACTGATCAGGTTAATCTAATTGAAAGTGCAAGACCATTTTTATTTTGGGTTATTATTGCACCAGTTGTGAATGTTGCCGCATATATTTGGGATGGGATTTATCTGGGTGCAACTGCAACAAAACCGTTGCGGAATACTATGATTGTATCAATGCTGCTATTTATCAGCTCAGTTTATCTTTTCCTTCCTTATGGGAATCACGGACTTTGGGGCGCAATAACGGTGCTGTTAATTATTCGTGGTATAATGTTGACCTTGTTGGCACCGAAACATTTGTTTAGATGAAGATGTTTAAAGAATCTCATAATCATTCAGTGTACTGTCATCGGAAATTCAGACCACGATGGCAAAAAGGGTGGGGCATTACTATAGGGTATTGTAGAAGCAGATGAACCTATATCGGTGGAAAACCCCATAAGCCAAAGAAAAGAAAGGACTTCAAACCATCTAAACGGGGACGTGGAACTAAGAAATTGGCTGTTCTCGGAGCAGTTGAGCGTGGTGGAAGGGTTAGTAGCAAGGATTTCACAAGATGTTTCAGGAAGGAGTATTCTATCGTTTATTAGGTCTTGTGTTAGTATGAAAGATTCAGAACTTATGACAGACGAATATAAAGCTTACCAAACTGTTGGTAAATATATGAAACATACTGTCATAAATCATCAGATACAATATGCCAAAGGTGATAAACATACCAATACAATAGAAGGGTTCTGGTCATTACTTAAAAGGGCGTGGTATGGGACACATTACCATTACCAAAGTATGTATGCACCCCTCTATATTGCTGAGGGGTGCTATAGATATAACAACCGAAATGTAAATAACATCTTCGGAAAGTTTGTTAATGAGAGTATGAGGTGAAATATGAGATTTTTAACAAATTTACTAATGAGATTGTCATATTGGTCAACTCCAAAGAATGAAATCAAAGGAGTTTTTAGACCTACAAGTTATTTAAGATTGTTGCCATATCGTTTTCAGAACTCTGTAGAATGTTCTCAAGAGGTTTTGCGTGGTCTTGATAACGATTTACAGATATAGAATGGCAATTGTCGCAAATAAGGTCCTTATTGCGAAGTACCTGCACACGTGATTTGAAATCATCTATACTGGTATAGTGGATAAAAATTGCCATAGTTATGAGTGATTTTTGACAATTTCTACAATTTATCCCCAATTCGCTAAGTATATTTGAAGCTTCACGAGATTTTTTAGCAAGGATTAAAGGGATTATTCTTACGGTTTTTAAGAGTCGTCCTGTTACACCGCAAAAACTTTCACATAATAATCCGTGTATATGTAGCCCAATCACCATTTCGTCATAAGGTAATGATGGCGGTTTGGATAGTCCTGCAACTGTATAAGCAGTTCGACATTGGTCGCAAAGAGGAATAAATTTAGGGGGAAAATCTCCCGACAGTTTATTCAACAGTTTCTTAAACATTGTTAATCTCCTTAAAAATAGGATTTAGTCATTAGACTTTCTGTTACGAAAATAACGAACAATAAGGTAGATAATTGGGTAAAATATAGCAGTAGCAATAAGATAGTGAATGATATAATCTGGGGTAATGAACATACCAGCACCCCATATCAATGCAGCAACTACTTTTACCCATACTCGTCTAGAAACAATAAAGACGATAATAACAGGGAGAAATAACATTTTTCACTCCTTTAAGATTAGTAGTTATTAGTTTTGGTTTAGTTTCATCACCAGGGTTCCTACTTATTAAAGAGAAATGGGCACCCCTGGTGACGAAACCAAAACACCCAATTTATACTGAATGTGGGATACCCGCAGTTCAACGAGTGTTTTAGTTTCGTCTGTTAAGGATTCTACAATTTTAAAGGGGAAATGTCAACAAATTAAAACTATTGTCTCAATTTGTAATTCGGCAGGTTTCAGAGTATAATTAAGAAGACCTCCGAATAACTTAAATATGGGGCAGTAGTGTAACTGGAAACACAGTTGTGGTTGACGCTCAAAAAATACGGGTTCGAATCCCGTCTGCTCCATACGTTATTCGGAGGTCTTTTTAATGAACATAAATAGTATATCACAAAATAAAAACAGAGTCAAATATATTTTCAAAAAATCAAATATATTTGATTTTTTGAAAATAATGGGAAACGCAATCCCAAAACTACTTATTGCGAAAAAATATGTCTATGAGAAACTCTATTCCTCCGCGATGCCTCGCTACAAAATGAAATTTACATTGACACCTACAATAAACATGCTAAAATAGTAGATTATACTATTCTGATTTTGCCACATAAAACGAATGCAACATCTGCAGAAAGTGTTACGATCTATTGCCGGGCAAACGGGTGTTCTCGCTTTGTTTTTCTTGTTATATCACATAATATTGAAAACTATCATGCGGGAGACAGGACTTGACCTCGGTGCTATCAACTATAGTCGACATTTTGTCCCTCTTTATGCTGAACCTCTACTTGACCTGAGTTGGTGGATATTCCCTGCTCTAATAGTCTGCATCGGATTTCTATATCTTTGCTATAAATATATCCTACCGAATAATATTGATTCACGACAGTTGATATTGATCACAATTATTTGTTTCATCGCTATCAATATCAGTGTTGCACAAATTGATGGGTTTCGAAATATAGGAACAGAAGACGATCCTAAACGGATTTTAGTACTTTTAGAACCCTATACACGGGCACGTCTCGAATACTATGCCGATGTGCCGCGTATTGATGAATTGGGCCTCCGGACATTTTTGCGAGACTTCAGCAAACCGGAGTTGTTCACGTCGCTTTCAGGACACACCCAAACACATCCACCAGGGGGTGTGGTCTTCTTATGGTTTTTAAGTAAAATCTTCGGTCATAATCTCATATCTGCGTCGTTAGCATCAGTACTTTTTACCGTGCTTGTGGTGATACCATTCTATAAACTCGCGGAACGGCTCTACGGTGAAAAGGTGGCACTTTATGCCCTGCTACTTTTCCTTATCACGCCCAACTTTGTTATGTTCACCACGACATCTATGGATGGTCCTTTCAGCGTGTTCCCGATTCTCAGTATCTATCTGTTTTATGAAGCGAGAGAACGGGAAACTTCACCTGATATTGCGTTGGATACATTTCGTCCCTATAGTTTGTTGATAGGGATTTCGCTGGCATTCGGAATGTTTATGACTTATGTGACGGTAGTTGTTGGGGTATTTCTATGTGTAGTTGCATTATTGGAACGGAGTAGATTTGTTCAGTACTTAAAGGTTTTAGCGTTTGCTGCAACAGGTTTTATCGGGTTTTACTTGTTACTTTATGTGATTACTGGTTTTCAACCATTTGAAGCACTTTGGGCAGCAATCAAAAAAGATGAAGCAGGTATGGGGAGCGGTTTTGAAACTATTGATCGGTATCTTCATCTGAGTATTGCTAACCTATTCGCCTTCCTGATTGGTGTCGGTATTCCGATAACAGTTGTCTGGATACGTCAACTGTTCTCATCAGTGCAGGAATTACAACTGAACAGCACATCAGATAATCAAAGATGGATTTCTTGGATTTTGAACCTTGAAAAATCAGATACTTTTGTTATCGGTTTCGTGATAACGCTTTTCTATTTTACATTTTCATCATGGTTTACGATGGAGGTGGAACGCATCTGGATTTTCATGGTGCCGTTTTTCGTTATCCCTGTTGCGAATTATCTTACAGAACGACCACGTTCAGATTTATATTGGGTTGGAGGAATGTTAGTTGTACAACTGATTCTATCAGAAGTGCTGCTTTATACATATTGGTAACATAAGGCAGAAAACAGTGTTGAAATCTTTGCTTGATGTATATTCAAAAAAATTGTAGAATTAAACCACAACACATAAAACACTCCACAGAAGCAATTACATTTAGATATGACAATTCAACGCAGAACTTTGCGTAATTATACTACTAAAGATGGTCGTGAACCTTTCCGAGAATGGATTATGCAACTGCGGGATAAGAAAGCACAAGCAAATATCACACAACGAATTGAACGTTTACGACAAGGCAACCCAGGTGATCTGAAAAGAATAAACAAGAATATATACGAACTACGGATTCATTACGGACCTGGATATCGCGTGTATTACACTATTTACCAAGATACCATTGTTTTACTGTTTTGCGGTGGTTCTAAAAGAACACAACAGCAAGATATTACAAGAGCACAAAACTATTACAATGATTTTTTGGAACAAATGGAGCAACAACAGAATGAATACTGAAAAACAACTTGAAGAATGCACATCAAGTTATGACGAATTTTTGCTTGAACTATTGACGGACCTTGAAGCTGCCAAGTATTATTTAGAAGCCTCTTTAGAAGAATATAAAAAAGATAAGAATGTTGAAATACTTATACAATCTATGCGAAATGTCATAGAAGCACAAGGTGGAATCACCAAATTTGCCAGACACACTAAATGCAATCCGAAACAACTCCACGGAATATTCAATGGAAAACAGCCTGTCCAAATGAGTAGCATATTAGATATTCTGGATGGATTAGGTTATCACCCACGAAACAACTTCGAATAAGTTGTTTATAATGACCATATTCATATATATTCCACTGATATGTTCTCAGTAGAATATCCCAACTATTTCACACAAATCTATATAATAGCACTGAATTGTCCGTGAAATTGAGAATATAATCAAATGCGAATTCTCTACGTCATTGATTCTATGACAAAAGACGGTGCTGAGTCACAATTACTCAAGACGTTGGCACATTTCGAACCAGACCGATATGATGTGCATGTTGTGCTGAGTCGTGCGGAAGGTGAACGTTTTAGTGAACTTACCGCGCTCCCTTGTGTGAGAGATGTTACCATACTTGCCGGTAAAAATAGTCGACGGAAACTAATAGAAAAAGCATTTACTCTTGGTGGTATTGTCAAGGCAGTTGAACCGGACATCGTTCATAGTTGGTTGTGGTATTCTAATTTCTTGTGTGGTGTTTCATGTAAATTCGGATTGTGGGCAGATATCCCGTTCATTGCGTCACAACGGGGTGATTATCATGCAAGATATAGCAAATTCAGACTCTGGTGGACAGAAAAAGTAATATACAATACCGCAGATTGCCTATTGACGAATTCAGAACAGATTCAACGCCATCTCCACCAACGTTATCCAAATAGATATATTATTAGCATTCCCAATATACTGGAATTACCAGCTGAGGTATGGACTCATCAGCAGAAGGATGTTTCCGAAGAGAAGTTAATTGTCTGTGTAGGGAGATTAGCACCTGAAAAAGGGCATCGTTATCTGATTGAAGCGTTAGGTTTGTTGAACCATAAGGATATTAGTTGGCGATGCACGTTTCTCGGTGAAGGCGAATTAGAGGCAGAACTTCGCACACTCAGCGAAGAGCATAATTTATCAGATAAGGTAATCTTCCCTGGCTTTTGTGACGATGTCTATGCTGAGTTATTGAAATCGGATGTTTTTGTGCTGCCATCCCTTCACGAAGGTTCACCCAATGCGTTGATAGAGGCGATGGGTATTGGCATGCCGTGTATTGCATCGGATGTGGGTGGTATTAAGGATCTGATAGAAAATGAGAAGAATGGCATTCGCGTTCCTGCCCAAGATTCGAAGGCTTTAGCAACGGCATTGCATCGTATGTTGGTAGCACCTGAGTTTGCAAGTGAGTTGGGAAGAAATGCACGCACAACTATCCAGCAAAAATTCAATACTGCGAAATCTATACAAAGATTAGAAGATATATATCACAGTTTCTTACAAAAAAATGGCACCTAACCGACTTGCGAACTTTATCAAAAACACTGTTTCAACTGTTATTTTCTTATTCGGTATTCCATTGCTTGTACGATGGATTTGTAAAAATAAGGTTGCCATTCTCTTGTATCACGATGTCTCACCTCATGTATTCACAAAGCATTTGACCTATCTCTCAAGGCATTACAAGATCATCACATTAGACACACTTGTATCAGCAATCCACAATAAAGATTTTTCTCAAATTGCTCCGAAAAGTGTTGTGATAACAATAGATGATGGGCATGCGGGTAATATCGCACTTTTGTCGATTATCAAACAGAACCACATCTGTCCGACGATCTATGTCTGCACAGAAATCATCAATACACATCGGCAATTTTGGTTTAAAATCCCCAAACTGTCCAAAAGAGACAAGGAACTTATGAAAAGAGTACCGAATACAGAAAGATTAGCACGTCTGAAAGAGGCAACTAACTTTGAACCAAAAAAGGAATATCGGGATAGGCAGGCACTGAATATAGATGAAATGAAAGAGATGATGGATCATGTGGATTTTCAACCGCATACGCAATCTCACCCGATTTTGCCTCAGTGTAATGAAATAGAATCTAAACAGGAGATACTTGGCAGCAAGTCGGATTTAGAGGCACTTTTGGATAAGGAATGTTTTCATTTTAGTTATCCGAATGGTGATTATACCGACCGTGAGATTGAGATTGTCAAAGCGGGTGGTTTCCGTTCTGCACGCACTTCTAATATTGGGTGGAATACGTGTGGGACATCTCCGTATCAGTTGAAGGCTATACCGATCAGTGATGATGCAGGATTTATCCGTTTTCGTGCGGAGTTGACGACGATCCCGCAACGGTTTGGTAGATGGGCGAATTCTATCTTATGGCGAATAATGAACTAACGAAATGGCACCGCGCCTATATTCAGAATGCCTATCTCGAATTAGAAACAGGCAAAACGCAGAAGCAACTTGACGCGCTCAATATTGAGACAACAGATAAAAACGTCCTGGATGTCGGTTGCGGACCTGGAAATCATCTCGTTGCTTTGTCCGCGGGCGATCCGAAACTACTTGTCGGTGTTGACATTGACGAGAGATTTTTGGCTACTGGTCGTCCAAAGATGGATGAATTAATTTCCCTTTCTTCAACATTTCCTTCCTTGATTTGTGCTGCACTTCCTACCTTACCGTTTGCGGATTCCACTTTTGACCTTGTAACATGCTTTCTTGTGATGCCGCATGTGCCTGATGATAAGTTAGCGTTATCAGAACTTGCGCGTGTTCTTAAACCGGGGGGTATGCTTGCATTATCTGGTCATGGGTTAGGTTTCCCGCTGCGTTATCTCAAACGTTTTAGATTCAAACCTTTGCAGATGTATCTTGCCAGTCTCATCTATAAATGCACTGGAAAAAAGTTGATTCGAAACACACTACAAAACAACAAGAAGATTTGCAAAATACTCAACAGCATCGGTTTGACAGTGGATGTCTTGCATCATAATAAAAGGGTCTTTGGATGTGTCTCTACCTACTGGATTGGGGCAACGAAGGTGGAGACATAGAGCGAGATGAGTCCCAAAACCACGCAGTAATACGAAAACAAAGAGAACTTGCCGCGATTCAATACTGTCAATAGAAACCGCAACGCAATATATCCCACTATAAATGAAGCGAGCATACCCGCTGCTAAAATGTGGTAAGGGATAGTAATCTCCTCAACATCACGAATTTTAAGCACTACTGCCCCGAGTATTGCTGGTATTGAAAGAAGGAACGAGTATTCTGCCGCAGTTTTTGCGGGAATTCCCAAAAATAAAGCAAGCGAGATTGTTGTACCAGAACGAGAGATGCCTGGTGTGATAGCACCTCCTTGTGCGATTCCGATAAGTGGTGCGTGCCAAGTCTTGATTTTTTCAGATGTTGCGTTGCTGTCTTCAGTCTTGTGTTTTCGAAGACGGGGTAATTGAAGAATTACACCAGTGATGATTAGCATGATGCTTACAAGCTGCACATCATTAAAGAAGGATTCCAAATCGGATTTGAAGAATAGTGCAATGATACCTGTCGGAATAGATCCAAGCAGAATTAACCATATAAATCTAAGTTCAACCGATGCGTTGACTGTTGTAATTGGCTTGCGATAAAACTGTCCATTACCGAGCGTTGATATTCCTACATCTAATAACCTTCCTAATGCTTTACGATATGCGACCAGCACAGCGAACAGAGTCCCTAAATGTAGCATCACATCAAAAAAGACGAGGTGCTCTTTCAATCCGAGGAACTCTTGTGCTAAGACGAGGTGTCCTGAGCTGCTTATGGGGAGGAATTCTGTTAAGCCTTGCAAAATCCCGAGTAGAACTGCTTCAAGAAATGTCATAGTGTTTATTATAGCAATTGATGTGGCAACATGCAAGTCTATTGTCCAAAACTTTACACACCCACCACTGATTCTCAATTTGTAATTTTGATAGATGTATGGTATAATTCGGATATTATATATTAGGAGGTTACAAATGGCAAAGATAAATACACTCGTTTTTGCAGGTGGTGCAATTCACAACTGGAAAGGCTGTAGTGAAGAAATTGTCAAATCACTTTCACAACGAGAAGAATTTGAACTGACGACTGTTGAAGACGACTTAGATGCATTGGTTGCACCGAACTTGGATCCGTATGATCTTATTGTCTTCTATTATACTGTTGGTGAAATATCTGACGCGCAGAAAAATGGTTTGTTAAACCACGTTGCTTCAGGTAAAGGATATGTTGGTATCCATTCTGCAGCAGATTCTTTCCGTGGTTGTCCTGAATATCGTTCTATGGTGGGTGGATACTTTACGACACATCCACGTTATCGTGATTATCAGGTTAGTATTGTTGACAGTGAGCATGAAATTACCCAGGGGCTTGACGAATTTGTCGTGAAAGATGAACAATACATCCTTGATTACGACCCGCGTAATCATGTGCTTGCCTCAGCATTATGGAAAGGCGCAGCAATGCCGGTGGCATGGACAAAGAATTGGGGTGAAGGCAAAGTATTCTACCTTGCACTCGGACACGATCCTGCAGCATGCCAACATGAAATGTTCAGTACGTTACTGCAACGCGGTGCATTATGGGCAGGTTCAAACGGCAGTGAATAAATGAGTTTCTACATTTTCAGTAGAAATAGGTAATCTTCTCTATTTCTGAAAATCAGTTATGGGCGGATCTGTGTATCTGCCCATAACTGATTTTGAAATTAGCACAAATGAAACAGAAAATAACAGATATTCAACCCCATTTACAAAACCCTTTACACTTAAAGATTTATTTAGATGACAAACACCATGTAGTTGTTCCATCCATTCTTGTAGAAAATTTAGGTTTACGAATCGGTTTAGAAATTGAAGCAGAAGTTATTGAAAAACTGATTGCAGCGGAAGAAATGATGCGTGCTAAAAAGTTCGCACTTGAAATGCTACGGGAAGAGATTTATAGCAAAACTCAAATGTCACGATACCTTGAAAAAGAAGGATATAGTGATGAAACAGTAAAGACAATAGTAACAGAATTAATCCAATCTGGACACATCCGTGATCAAGAGTTCGCAGAAAAATGGGTTCAACGCCGTTTAAAATCAAATCCCCGAGGACGAAAGTTGTTAAAGATGGAACTTATTGAGAAAGGTGTTGACAGGAAAACTGCTGAACAGGTTGTGAATGAAGTTAACGAAGATGATGAAGAGAGATTAGCACTTCAGATAGCAGAGAAACAGGGAAAGAAATATAAACATCTGTCTAATCAAGTGGCACATCGTAGATTACATGGATATTTAGCACGAAGAGGATACGATTCTGATTTGATCATGAAGATAATTCAGCAAGTATTATGATTTAACAGAACAAGCATTCTTTTGTTCTTGACTTCAGAACTAAGATTAGACTATAATTGGGTATATGGGAGATGTGTCACTATGACATCAGATGAAATTAGAACAAGTTTCTTACAATATTTCAAAACGAAGGGACATACAGTTGTTCCAAGTGCTTCTTTAATTCCCGCCGATGACCCAACTTTGTTGTTTACAAATGCTGGAATGAACCAATTCAAGGATGTATTCCTTGGTATTGGACAGCGGGAATATACGCGTGCTGTTGACACCCAAAAATGTCTGCGGGTTAGTGGTAAACACAATGACCTTGAAGAAGTAGGACACTCACCAAGTCATCACACTTTTTTTGAGATGCTTGGGAATTGGTCATTCGGAGATTACTATAAACAGGAAGCAATCGCTTTTGCATGGGAATTAGTCACTGAGTTGTGGAAAATCCCAACAGAACTGCTCTGGGCGACGGTTTATATTGAAGATGATGAGGCAGAAAAACTTTGGCTACAAGAGACAGACCTGCCACTTGAACGGATTCGACGTTGTAATAAGGATAACTTCTGGGAAATGGGGGAGACTGGTCCCTGTGGTCCGTGTAGCGAGCTTTTTATTGATTTAGGGGTTGAAGCATTTCCTGAAACTGCAAACGATCCTGATGCGGGTCCTAACACAAGTGATAGATTCCTTGAATTTTGGAATCTTGTTTTTATTCAATACAATCGCGATCAAAGCGGTATCCTTGAACCCCTTCCTGCAACACATGTTGACACCGGTATGGGTTTTGAAAGAATAACCTCAATACTGCAAGAAGTTGACTCAAACTATAAAACTGACCTGTTTATTCCACTACTTGAAACGATCTCTGATATGACAGGTAAGGACTATGCTCATGACATCAACGGACTTCCACATAGGGTAATTGCAGACCATATCCGTTGTTTGACATTTACAATCGGTGACGGCGTGATGCCATCAAACGATGGACGCGGATATGTGATACGTAGGATTCTACGACGGGCAGTACTTTATGGAAAAAAGTTGGATATGAATGAACCGTTTATATACCGTCTTGTTGATAAAGTCATAGGTTTACTCGGTAATGTTTTTCCAGATGTATTACCTCGAAAAGATTTTATTACACGTACTATTCAAGCAGAGGAGAATCGTTTTCATCAAACACTTGCCCGTGGATTAGACATTCTTGAACAGTCTATTGATACCTTAGAAACAGAAGGTAAGACCGAACTTGAAGGGGGCCGTGCTTTTGAATTATACGATACTTACGGTTTTCCACTTGATCTGACCCAATTGCTTACACAGGAACGCGGTATTACCGTTGATGAAGTTGGATTTGAAGACAGCATGTCTGAACAACGCAAACGGGGGAGGGCAGCATGGCAGGCAATAGGTGGTGCAAATGACGATGAAATATCCATTTATGCTGAAGTGCTTAAGGAAACGGGTAGTACAGAATTCGTCGGATACACTGACCATATTATTGACACAGATATTGTTGCATTGATTTCTGGATCAGAATCTGTTGCACGTGCAAAACAAGATGATAAGGTATCAGTTCTACTTCAACACACTCCATTTTATGGTGAATCAGGGGGACAAGTTGGGGATGTAGGTCTACTTGAGAGTTCAGGGGCAAAACTCAAAGTGGTTGATACTATCAAACCTTCAGCCGATCTGATAGTGCATAAGTGTAAAGTGCTTGAAGGGGAAATTACACCATTTACTAAAGTGAAAGCACAGATTGACAGTGATAGACGTAGTGCAATAGCAGTTAGTCATACTGCCACGCATCTGCTTCACAGTGGACTAAGAAGTATCTTAGGAACACATGTTGCACAAGCAGGTTCACTTGTTCAGTCCGGTAGACTACGTTTTGATTTCAATCATTTTGAAGCAGTTTCATCTGAACAACTCCGCGAGATTGAGTCCTACGTTAACGAGAAGGTACGAACCAATGACACAATTGAGATCAACGAAATGTCGTTAGATAAGGCAAAAGAAAAAGGTGCATTAGCATTCTTTGGTGATAAATATGGTGACATCGTACGTGTGGTACAAGCAGGAGATTATAGCATTGAGTTATGCGGTGGAACACATGTCAATGCTACGGGTGAACTCGGTTTTGTCCGATTGATCAGTGAAAGTAGTATAGCAGCGGGTGTACGTCGTGTTGAAGCATTCACAGGGAGTGATGCACTCACAGCCGTCCAAGAAGATGATATGATTCTATCAGATGTCTCAAATATCCTAAAAACACCGAAATCCGATTTATCAGAAAGAATATTACAACTGCTTCAAGATCATCGTGAGTTGGAACAGCAAGTGCAAAAGTTGAAAAATCAGAACGCACTCTCAAACATTGATACATTAGTCGATGGTGCAACACTTGTTGATGGAGTTAAGGTTGTAGCTTCATGTATAGAAAAAACCGATAGAGACAGTCTGAGACAAATGGTAGACACACTAAAAACCCGATTAGAATCTGGTGTAGTCGCACTTGCCTCCGTGACAGGAGACGATGCAGCCTTTATCGTTGGGGTCACATCCGATCTTGTGAAAAATCGTGGTTTGGATGCTGGAAAACTGATACGGGAGATAACACAAATTGCGGATGGACGCGGCGGTGGTCGCCCCGAATTGGCACAAGGCGGCGGAAAAAATCCAAAGAAAGTCAACGAAGCCATTGCGGCGACTACAAAAATTATTGAGAACCAGTTATAATAATGTTTTCAAGAACAATTGATAGTAAAATATTATTTTGACAGGAGTAGAAAAAATGAATAAGATTTGGTCAAAAAACTTAGATGGTTCTTGGTTTATATTCAATGAAAATACGATAAATAACAACGTTATTGCTGGTCGTGAAGGAGTTTATGTTATTTTTTCAAATTACAATAACATTCCCATAGCTCATTATGTTGGTAGAGGACAAATAAAAGAAAGACTTGGAGAATATACTTTGTACAATCCAATGAGAGCTCGCAGAGTATTCACAAATTCATTGTGTGTTACATGGACATATATTCCCAATGAGAACGAACAGCGTAACGCCGAAGCGTATCTTATTCAGAACCTTTATCCGCTGGAAAATAAACAACGACCATTGCCTATGAATCCATATTTTACGATAAATCTACCGTGGTAATAAGCAAAACGAATTAGGAAAACTATCATATATGCCTTACCAAGAAAGTCCTTATTTTTGCACTCCACCCCGAGAGGCGATAATTTGGCGATACATGACTATAGACAAATTCATGTTAATTCTGAATAGTCAAACACTTTATTTCCCTAATATCAAGAAATTTGATGACAAAAGTGAAGGCACATTATCAGATAAATCTTTAGAGGAAGTCTATAAAACAAATTTATTTAATGAAAAAAATACTCCATAAAACAAGATGAAGCTTTCATTAATCAAAAAGAATATATAGAACAATATACAAAATCACACACAACAGAACAATCAGAAGAGAAAATAACGACACTACACTCATTTGCCACATTGTTAAAAGACTTTTCAAACCATTTCATGTTTTGTAGCTGCTGGTTTAGAAAAGAACACGAGAGTTATACAATGTGGGGAGAATATGGAGACAAAAGACACCCCTCATCAATAGCCCTTCAATCGACTGTTGGAGATCTCATAGACGGTTTTGAATATGATGAAGATTATGATGTTCACATTGGTAAGGTAAAATATAAAGATTATCGTAAAGAACATATTGAGGGGTACGAGAATTTTGACGAAGAGAACTTGAACAATCCTGATAATGTCTTAAAGTTATTCTATGCCCCAATTCTACACAAAAAAAGGGTATTTGATGACGAGCATGAAGTCAGGGCAACTATATCATTCAAATCTATTTGCAATCATCACTTAGAAGATCAAATTGATACATCAAAAATACCTTTCTACAGTGATAGAATGTTCGCAGAAGATTCACGATATTTTAATTCAGATACGACAAACTTAATGAAGGATGTCCCCTCTGATGGCATTCGAATTAGAATAAACTTAAAAAAACTAATCAAGTCTGTTGCGATATCCAAAATTGGTTGGGAATATTTTCAAAAACCGTTGCTAGATCTGTTAAGTAGCAAAAAGTTATCTCCTGAAATAAATATCTGTGATATTTGATTTGTAATAAAGGTTACCTGAAATTTGCATTATTTATTTATCATGTCAAGTGTCATATAGCATAAGAGAGGACAAAATATATGGACCCGAATTCAATTCTTACGATTTTCTGGCAATGTAGTCTTGGGCTCGCACTACTCGCTCTAACGGCTTTGTTCATTTATCTATGTGCGACATTGAGTAGTTTAAGAAAATCTATGAATAGCATACAGAATACTCTTAATTCTACTGAGAATCTTGTAAATCAAGAAGTTGGAATTCTCATTACAGATGTCACTCAGACAGTGAAAGAAATCAATAAAGAATTACCACAACTCCTACAAAACCTGAACGGAGTGACTGCATCTATTCAGCAGATTAGTGAAAATGAGATTCAACCCACGTTACATAATGTTCAAGAAATGACAGATAAGTTGAATCAAAGCATACAAGAACTTCAATCGCTTGTTAATTCTGTCTCCACATTTTCTGGTCAGACTTTAGAACAAGCAGAATATTTCCGCAATCAGATTGCAGTTTCTCTTGCAGACATTATCAGTGTGTGGCACGGCTTAAAGGCTGGTTGGGAAAGGTTTTATAAGCCTTCAAATTCAAGTGAAGATTCGCAAACTAATAGTGAACAAAATGAACCCCAATCGCAACATGAATCAGATGGAACACAAAACGAAGTGCCACCAGAGGAATCAGAAGAAAATATAGCGGAAAGTTGAAATAAATCAGTTCCAAATATCAACTAATTGTAAATGTTTTTATAGAAATTACGTATGTACCTAATAGGAATGTATCGTTACATTTCAAGAGTAAATAGTTAGAAAAGTAAGAACGAATATCTAAAGATAGAAAGGATAGACTCATGAGTAATGATGGACGCAACAACGGATTGACAATGATTTTTGCCTTCTTCACCGGTTTTTTGACGGGAGCAGTTCTGAGTCTGCTCTATGCACCAGCACCAGGAAAAGAAACCCGACAGAAAATCCGGGACACATCCATTCAGGCAAAAGACAAAACACTTGAATTGGCTCAACAGGCATCTGAAACTGCAAGAGAAAATGTACAGCAAATCGTTGATCAGGGGAAAGAAGGTGTTCAAGGACTCGTTGAAGTAGGCAAAGAACGTGTCAAGGATGCAAAGAATCAAGTGAAAACAGCTGTTGAAACTGGTAAAAAAGTTTCATCTGATGTTCGCAGCAAAATCACTGAGACAATACCCGGTCTTGCTGAAAACAAGAAATCAGATAAGAAAGAATCAGAAGAAGCGTAAACTCAAGATGTAGAGTTTGTTAGAACGTACAACTTAGAGTACAACTTAGATATCTCTTATCTGTTTGTTATAGCAGTAATATCTATTAGGTGTAAAGTTTTTGGCAAACACCTCATTGGAAATTGTAGAGCGGGGTCTCCGTGCCCCGCAATTGTTGGCAGTTTTAAGATGGCGGGGCACGGAGACCCCGCTCTACAATAAGGGTAAATCGTCCTTGTGCTAAAAACAACTTTACACACCCATATCTATTACACTCTCTTGACATAGTTTCAGTCAATATGGAAGTTGAAAAGTTAATCAACCTACTTGAGAAGGTCAAAAGTGGAGAGATGGAGGTCAGTGATGCCTTGAAATCTCTCCGCACCCTTCCTTATGAAGACCTCGGTTTTTCCAAAATTGACCATCATCGCCAGCTTCGGACAGGTTTTCCTGAAGTCATTTTCTGTGAAGGAAAAACAGATGAACATGTCACCAAAATAAGTGAACGTATCCTGAATGCAGGACATCCACTGTTGGCGACACGTGCTACGCCTTCAATGTACGAAGGGGTCAAAAAGCTGCATCCGGAGGCACGTTATAATGAGTTGGGACGGACAATTTCCGTTAAGCAAACCACTTCTGATGGAAAAGAAGGTGTTCTCATAGTTTCTGCTGGAACATCTGACTTGCCAGTAGCAGAAGAAGCCGTCGAAACAGCACTCATGATGGGTTGCCCACCAGAGCGACTTTACGATGTCGGTGTTGCAGGATTACATAGACTAATTGGTAATCACGAAAAACTTCTCAATGCTCGTGTCATTATAGTAGTGGCAGGTATGGAAGGTGCATTACCGAGTGTAGTTGGAGGATTAGTGAATACACCAGTCATCGCTGTTCCGACAAGTGTGGGTTATGGTGCCAGTTTCGGTGGTCTCGCAGCATTACTCGGAATGCTAAATAGTTGTGCTTCTGGAGTAACCGTCGTAAACATTGATAACGGATTCGGGGCGGGTTATAGTGCATCGCTTATCAATAAACTATCCTAAATCAAATACATATTTGATTTTAAGTGAATCAATCTATGATGCACCAACCGGCTGTACAACCCCATAAGGTAACTTTTCACCCTTTAACCCAGCAAACAGATTCTCCATTGCCATCGTAGCCATTTTCATACGCGTTTGAATCGTAGCACTGCCAAGATGTGGTGCAATCAGAAGATTATCCAAATCGAGAAGAGGATGATTGGTATTGATAGGTTCTGGCTCCGTTACGTCCAGTGCAGCACCAGCAATCTGTCCATCCTTAAGTGCAATATATAATGCATCGTGATCTACTACAGGACCTCTGGCTATATTGACGAGAATTGCAGTAGGTTTCATCAATTCAAACTCAGCCTTTCCAATCATGTGCGTCGTCTCTTCTGTCAGAGGAACATGAAGTGTGACAAAATCAGAGACTCTTAGAAGGTGGTCAAAGTCTGTGTATTCAATACCAAGTTCCTCCTCCCAATCAGGTCTGCGATTACGTTTGTAATATAGTACTTTCATATCAAATGCCTTAGCCCGTTTTGCAACTGCATAACCGATCCGTCCCATACCAACAATACCAATCGTTGCGTGATGCACATCATATCCCCAGAGTATGTTTGGATCGTAATAGTGCCACTGTTTGTCAACCTGAACGTGATTATAGGCAGGAACAACATTCCTTGCAGTTGCAAGTAAGAGTGCCCATGTCATATCAGCAGTGGTGTCGCTGAGAACACCGGGTGTGTGTCCAAGTGCAATACCACGTTTTCTGGCTGCATCTTCATCAACATGATCATATCCAACACCGACAACAGACACAACCTTTAGATTGGGAGATGTATCAAACATCTCATCAGTAACAGGTTCATGTCCATAAGTCATCAATCCGTCAAGGGGTGGCATCTTTTCAGCGATAGGTGGTAGAATAGCACTCGTATGCCACATGTCAACATCACATACAGTTTGAATTTGAACAAGTACAGGATCAGGAATTGGACGAGTGATAAAGATTTTGGGTTTTGCCATTATATTCCTCGGGTTTGAAAAATGCAAAATTGTGATGTTTTATTGCTTGATGTATTAAGAAATGAAAAGTAATATCTCAATTTCTACGATAAAAAATGCGAATGGGTGTGCCATGAAATCCGAATGAGTTACGCAAACTATTGACTAAATAGGCTGTATAAGGTGGCCGTATTCTGTGTGTATTCCGCCCAAAAATTAGGAATGTTGGCGGTTGCGTTTCCACTTGTGTGATATATTTCAATGCTGGACGGGTGCCTTTCACTCGAGGAGGCGGGTGTGATGTGCGTAATTCCAATAACAAGTCATTCAGAGCAGGTGTCGGAATGCGTGTGCAGTATTCGCGATGCACATCAAGTGCAACATCAAGTATTTTAGTAACACGTTGGCCTGTAATAGCCGAAACGAAAATCTTCGGGACATAATCAAGTTGTGGGACTTGTGCTGATATAAACCGTATATAATCCCCATGCGTTGCATTATCTTTCTCAACGAGATCCCATTTGTTGAGAACCAGCACGGCAGCCTTACCATTTCGCTCAATAAAACTCGCAATTGTCTTATCTTGCTGCGCTAATTCTTGTGTGACATCTAATACCAATGCTGCAATGTCGCTCTGTCGTATGCTATTTATAGCACTTTTCACTGTTGCAGATTCCAAATCATCTTTAATTGATGATTTTCGCCGCATTCCTGCCGTGTCAACAAGCTCAAAAGGGATGTTGTCATAAACAAATCTTATATTCACAGCATCTCGTGTCGTCCCGGGCCGGTTGTCCACAATCATACGTTCTTCACCGAGAAGTGAATTGAGAAGAGATGATTTTCCGACATTAGGTCGACCTACAATGGAAATTTTAATGGGAGCAGATGAATCTTCCGATGTATCAGCATCCTCTGGCAATATTTCAACAACTTGATCGAGCAGTTGATGTATACCGATATTCTGAACACATGAGGTTAAAATCGGTTCATCCAATCCGAGTGAATAAAATTCAGCAGTTTCCATGCTAAGACTGACACTATCCGCTTTATTTCCAACGAGTAAGACCGGTTTTCCAGATGAGCGGAGTTTTTCTGCGATTATGTTGTCATGCGGCATAATTCCATCGCGCACATCAACGACGAATAGGATGAGTGCTGCTTCTGATAACGCTTGGTCTACTTGAAGTTGGACGTTATCGATTAATGGGTCATCAGGATCAACATCTATGCCACCTGTATCCACGATTTTAAATGGTGTATTCTGCCACTTTACTTCGGCATAGTTGCGGTCACGAGTTACACCAGGTGTATCGTTGACAACAGCAAACTGCTTCGGTTTTTCAGAACTTGGACGTGCATCAGCAGCGATGCGATTGAAAAGTGAGGATTTACCAACGTTAGGTCTGCCGACAATCGCGACAATTGGAAGTTGATTTGGCATTAGGATTGCTCCTGTTTTTGCACGGGTTCTGTTCCATTCCCTACAGTTTTAGATACAGTCAGAATTGATTTTATGACAACAATAATCGGAATAGCAAGCAACACACCCCAGAAACCGAGGATTGAAGCCCCAACGATAACTGCAAACATAATTAGCAACGGGTCAATATCAACTGCATGACTCATAACATTCGGTGAAATGAGTGAGTTGTCAATTGTCTGAATTCCCAATATAGCACCAAGGACAAACACACATCGCAGTAGGAAGATATAAGGGTCTGTGAATTCACCTGCTGCGAGTCCCATTAACATTGCGATATAAGCGAATCCACCACCAATAAAGGGACCGAAGGTCGGTATAGCATTACAGAGTCCAGCCATTAATCCAACAAGCAACGCAAACGGAACTCCGATAATATGATATACGATACAAGATAGTATAGAAATAATCACAATAACTATAAATTGTCCTTTAAGAAATTGGTGCATATTTCTATCTATTTCACGTAAATAAGCCATAGCAGTTTCACGGTGCTTTTCAGGGACTAAACCAATAAATCCGTGTGTGTACTTGTCAAATCCTTGGCTTGCATAGACAAATACAATGAATGCAAGAAAGAGAGTAGCAATGAAGCCACCAAACTGAAATGCAATGGAACCCGCTAATCCAGATAACCACTTAATAAATGCTCCACCACTTGCTGTCCATCCGGGTATTTTTTCCGTAAGATAATCTTGAAATTGTTGGACAATTGGGTCATCTCTATATGCTAATATACCGGTTTCCTTTTCTGTTACATTATTCCAAGTTTTCGTTTCGTTTAAACGAAAATGGATAACACTATTATCCCCGGCATATAATCCAGATGGTGAAGCCGCCAATAAAGTTACTGATCGTGGTAGACGGGTAGAATCTCGCATTGGCTCCCAGCTGTTAGGTTTAATGTATTCGTATACTCCATTCACCGTCCCAGCATAGAGCTCTTCATTCTTTTTTTCTTTGTTATCGATTGCTGCAAGTTTTTTAATTTTTTGAATGTTATCTGATTCATTGGTAATTCTCTTCCATTTCTGTGAAGGATCTGTACGCTCATACACAACTGTAATCTCCACATCCTTTTTCTGTGTTTCCTTAGTATCTTGGGAGACATCAGAATTTGTGCCATTTTCCTGAGCGGGTTGTTGAGTCTCTTGCTCTTTCTTACCAATACTTGCAATGTATATTGGTATTTTTTTTCGTCCTGTTGCCTTTGGTACTTCATCACGTTTAAAATCATATTTCTCTATAGAAGTAATATCAATTATTGATTGACGATGAAAGGGAGCTAGCTTTTCCTCATCCCATTCAACTCCTGCATCTTCACTAAAGAATAATCCACTATTTGTTCCTACATAAATTAAATCTGAATTCCAAGATGGGGTGTTGATAGCTTGAATAGGACGTGTGTCAAATACATTTGTGTTTATTTTGGTCCATTCAAAATCATCTGTATTTTTATTTTTTGATGTATCCTTTGCATCATCTGTTTCTTTATCTGAGGACTCCTTTTTTGGTTTCACTTGTACTATTTTCTTATTGCATCTATAGACACCAGAATCAGTTCCCGCGTAGATATAGTCGTTATTTACAGAAATTGCACTAATTTTCCTCCCGACAATTTCACCATTTGTAATACCCTTTTTCTTCAATTTTTCTTTACCTGTTTTTTTGTTTTTTTCATTGTATAAGAAATATATACCATGATCTGTTGCGAGAAAGAGTATTTTTTCTTCATCTACTTCATCGTATACTAAGTCAACGAACTCTTCTCCTACTACAAACGGAAATAATGTCTCATGAAAATAAATTTGTAACCCTTTCGCCATTTGGTTCAACTGATTACCAACGGCTATTCCGGTGAAAATTAATACACCTGTACAAACAATGACTATCAAAACAGTTGCGATGGCTCTTTGATAATACTTCTTGAAGGGCAGTGCACGCCATAGGAATCTGAAAAGATAGGCAAATCCAAAGCCGAGGATAAACGGCATAAAGACACCAAGCATCCTAACAAATATCCAGAGACCAATCATGATAATCTCAAGATACACGACAAATTTTATCCCAACATATCGGTAAATTCGGATAAGCAGCGCAATCAGTGCGATGGGTACAAGTGGATGTAACAGGAGAATCTGATTCCCTTCTGCATCTGTGGTACCACCCTGGTAGTAAGCAAATGCAATCCAGAATGCAGCAAGGGCAACACTGATTATGGCAAGCGCGGACTCTCCAGAAATCCCAGATTGTCGTTGAGTTGTTTCGTCTTTGGTGTTCATGTTCAGTATGTAACGATGTTATCTTCCATGTAGATGCACTTTAGGAATTTTAAATCCTAAAAAACATCCACAAGGAAGAATATAAAAGATTAATTATGTCGCTGCAACTTCAGCAGGTTCACGAGTTTCATAAGTTTCAATGATTCCTGCTCCAACGCTATCACCCCAAACGTTGACAGTTGTGCGGAATCTATCAAGTAACCAATCAATTGAAAGTATCAATGCCACACCTTCAATCGGCAAACCAACTGCCTTGAGGACGATTACCATCGTAACAAGTCCCGCTTCAGGTATACCCGCTGCCCCAATTGCAGCAAGTGTCGCAGTCAAGACAATAATAAGTTGTTCTGCGGGACCCATTGTTATGCCATATACTTGTGCGATGAACATAACAGCAACCGCCTCATAAAGTGCAGTGCCATCCATATTGATGGTTGCCCCTAACGGCAACACAAAACTTGCTGTGCGGTTTGAGATACCGTTCTGTTCCTCAACATTTTCCATTGTTAAAGGCAACGTGGCACTTGAACTTGCAGTTGAGAAAGCATTCAATAAGGCTGTTCCCATTCCTTGGGCATATCCAATCGGATTCCTGCGTCCTAATAGGAATAGCAAAGTCGGTAGGACAACAAAACCGTGGAAACCGAGTGCTATAATTACTGTCAAACTGTATTTACCAACAGCAGCTAATTCGGGTAGGAATTCCTCGAATCCTCCTGCTTCACCTATTCTTCCTGCAATTAAACCGAAAATTCCTACTGGGGCAAGGATCATAATCCAGTTTACAATTCGCATCACAGCTTCATTAAATGCGTTAAAGATAGATATTGCTGGTTTACCTACATCTCCAATAACCGACAAAGCAGCACCTATCAACAGAGAGAAAAAGATTAACGGCAAGATATCCATATTCGCCATCGCCATAAAGATGTTTGATGGAATCATGCCCTGTTTTCCAGTTTCTGGATTACCCAAGAAGACCTCCATAAGGGTTTGCAACATCGTGCGATCTTCTTTCCCTTTTACTTCTGAAACTTTGGGTAAGGCAATTTCAACACCTGTACCTGTCGGTTCAACTTTAAGATCGGTAAATTGGTTTTCTGCAATCATCAAGGTCTTACCACTCTCAGTGATAATGTAGTCAATCTCACCAGACAAGTCTTGCCAATTGGCTACAGTCATCTGGTTGCCTTCAATAGAATCAATTTCACCTACCAAATTTTGGTCAACAAGTGTAATTACAAATTTGTTGGTATAACCTTCTTTAATCTGATCCTCTGGTAATGTTACATTAAGATTATTCTCACCACTCAAACTATATGAAAGTTCAGGATATTTGTCACCCTCTTCTGATAACTCAATCCCTTTACCTGGTGCGATGATGTTGACAAGAATCATTCCGATGATAACAAAAATGGCAGTCGTTGCCATATAGTAAAGGACGGTACGTCCTCCTATAGAACCGAGGTTGCGGATATCGCCAAGGTTTGTGATTCCAACAACCATTGAGAATATCACAAGAGGGACAACAACCATTTTCAGTAAAGTTAGGAAAATGTCCCCTAATATATGTGTATGCTTAGCGACATCTGGAAAAAACCCTCCAACAATTGCACCGACAACAATAGCGATGACGATGCCAATGAGTAGTCCAAAATTGCTTTCAGAATTACCGTTCTGATTCATAATTAATTTCCTTTATTGAGTTGGATATTACAATATTTTAATAATGTTCCAGTATTAATGAAGTGAATAATATTTTGACGTAAATATAGTCACTTCGCTATGATTCAACATCTACGCTAATTGATAATTCTTCCAATTGTTCTTCAGATACATTTGAAGGGGCATGCGTCAGTAGACACAAACCTTGTTGAGATTTCGGAAATGCTATCACTTCTCGAATGTTTTCCTCATTACGCATTAACATTACAATTCGATCAAGACCGGGGGCTATCCCAGCATGCGGCGGTGTTCCATATTCCAATGCGTCAATGAAGTATCCGAATCTATTTTCAACTTCTTCAGGTTTGATTTTTAGTATATCAAATATCTTCTGCTGGACATCCCAATCGTGTATTCTGACACTACCACTGCAGATTTCATAACCATTGCACACCAAATCATAGTGTTGACTTTGCACCTTACCAGGATCAGCGTCTAAAAACTGCATGGTTTCTTCAGTTGCACCAGTGAAAAGATGGTGAAAAGGTTCATACCGATTCTGTTCTTCGTTCCACTCAAACAACGGGTAATCCACAATCCACAAGAAGTTGTATTTGCTTTCGTCAATTAAGTCAAGTTTACGACCAAGATGTAAACGTAGATTTCCAAGTGCATCAGCAACAACTTTGGGACGATCAGCAACAAAAAACATGATGTCCCCTGTATTTGCCCCCATCCGTTCCTGTGCAGTTTCAAGCTGCCCAGGTTTGAAAAACTTGACTATGCCTGATGAGAAACCATCTGTGGTAACTTTCACCCAAGCCAATCCTTTTGCGCGATATGTGGCAACGAAGTCTGTCAGATCTTCAATGTCCTTGCGTGAAAAATCTGCACCGCCAGGAACAGCAATCCCTTTTACCTGTCCATCCGAAGAGAGAGCTCTTGTGAATACTTGGAAATCACAGTCTTCCATAACATCGGAAAGGTCGGTTAACTCCATACCAAAACGTGTATCGGGTTTATCATTCCCATATCGTGCCATAGATTCGTGGTAAGGTAACCGTAGGAATGGAGTTTCAACGGGTATTCCACCTGCTTCCTCAAATATCCTTTTCATCAAACCTTCAGTAACTTCCAACACATCATCAACACTTGCGAAAGACATCTCTATATCGAGCTGCGTGAATTCAAGTTGTCTATCTGCGCGTGTGTCCTCATCCCGGAAACAGCGAGCAATCTGAAAATATCGGTCCACACCGCTCATCATCAGAATCTGCTTGAATTGCTGAGGGGATTGTGGTAATGCATAAAATTTACCCGGATAATATCTACTCGGTACCAGCACATCGCGTGCCCCTTCAGGTGTGCTGTTCATAAGTATCGGTGTTTCGATTTCAAGGAAACCGTGTTCGTTCATATAGTTACGAGCAGCGAGTGCTGCTTTGTGCCGCATCACCATCGTTTTCTGCATGACAGGCCGTCGCAAATCAACGAACCGATAACGCATCCGTATATCTTCTGCAACCTCAATATCATCTTCAACTGGAAATGGAGGCGTTTTGGCTGTATTGAGAATGCTTAGGGTATTAACTGCTACCTCTATCTCACCCGTATCCAACTCAGGATTTACGGTGCCTTGATACACATTCAATCCATCTTCTTCCCGAATGATGTCATAAGTGCGATTGTTTTCAACATCAGTAAGAAGCCAATGTTTACCATTTTCGCGTTCACTTATATTTATATCGTTAGATAGGGTATACTTAGTGTCTAAATCTGAAAAAAGAGATTGGAATTCAGTGGACAATGATGTGCCTTCAGACAGTTCTGCTTGAAATGCTGCATCTGTCTTAAATAGCAATTCACCTGGTGCGCGTTCACGGACGACACCACTAACGTTAAGCACATATTCACTACGAACAGAATCTGCAAGTGCATGTGCCTTTTCATCTATCTGCGGATCAAAGACAACCTGCGTAATCCCAGTTCTATCACGCAAATCAATAAAAATCACGCCGCCGTGATCACGACGACGCCTAACCCATCCGTTAAGGTGTGCAGTTGTTCCCGCATCTGATAAACGTAGATCGCCACAATAATGTGTCCGTTTTAGAGAAGGTTCTTGGGACATAATAGGTCTTTTTTCCTCCTATTTTTGTATTTGGTCAAGTTCGTTTTGTATCTCTTGTTTGTAACTCAATAAATTGCTTGGATCAGAGGTGAGCGTAATTTCTGCTTCAATTATTTTCAACGCGTTGGAATAGTGTTCAAGCAGTTTATCTGGTTGATTCATGGCATGATATACCTTGCCGAGGACATGATGTGAACGCCATGAATTTCTATCTGTATCTAATCCTTTTTGTGCATACCTTTCTGCTTCCGCTACATTTTCTAAATTCCAATGAAGTTCTGCCATTGCTGCAAAAATTGGTGCTGGTAAATGAGGGTCTTGTTGTTCAAGTCTTTGGTAAGTTTGTAACGCTTCTTTATGTTTTTCTTGACGTTGATATATTGGACCGAGCATCACATATACCTCTAACCTACTGGAGTCAAGTTGAAGTGCTTTTTCAAACTCTTTAGATGCCTTTGTAAGTTCATTTCCTGCTTTATCAAAATCTCCTGCTGCCTCATACTCACTCGCCTTACGTTCATATACAACACCTAATTGTAAATGACCTTGAATATCATTAGGATTTTGCTGCATTGTTCGTTGGACCTGCTCTTCAATTCGTTGAAGTTGTTCCTTATCATCTTCATGAATTACCCCACTCACAACGCCGTAATTGTAGCCTATTGTTTGGTCGTCAGGATTGATTCTCAACGCTTGTAGCATAATGGCACTTGCACTCTGCATTTTTGCATTGAAATTAGGTATGTTCCCTTTTGCATGTTCCGTCTGTGCTTCTGCATAAGCAATCTGACCACGAATCAATTGTTGTGTCGCTTTGAAGTAGGTATCAATTTTATCCTGAACATCCCTTCTTTCTGTATGTGTTGTTCCATAGTTAGTTAGAAATGGTGGTTTAATCCGTTGGCGTAATTTCTTCATACCATTAATATTAACAGCAGTTGATGTCGTCAAATCTGAAGTTTTGAAGAACTCTAACCTCGGTCTGTCATCTGTGTGTATTGGACCGTCGCCAACATACTCACGAACTGCTTCTGGTCCCATCATAAATGAATCCAATAAGGACGGACCATCCAGATCATCTGCTGCGAGCCCATCACGAATACTCTGTATCTTTGAACGTCTTATAAAGTCGTTGTAATCAATTTTCAGCGGATCTTTAGTTCCTATGAGAATAACAAAATCAGGTGTCCATTTATACCATAGAGTTGTCTCAGGAAAAACATGGATAAAGGTACGCACAATCATCTTATAGTGCGATTCAGGTAACCGATGCAACGGCACCCATTGACACATTACGCCATCTTCAGTCAATATTCTTTTACACAACTTGTAAAAATCTTCTGTATATATATTTGAACTCCCAGCACTGACAAGTGGGTGAATGATACCCGTTGAAATCATATCATACTTGGTTTGCGTCATCAGGATATGATTACGTCCATCGTTCAGTTGGTAGTTAAACAAGCGATTTTCAAATATGTTTTCATTAATGTGTTTGAAATGTTCTTGTGCAGCATTAAGCACACCTTTTGACAATTCAATCGCATCCACCTGCACACCGTGTTGTGTAATAGAATGTGAGGTTAAACCCATGCCAAAACCGACAACAAGTGCGCGTTTCGGATTCGGATGTAAAAGCAATGGCAGATGTGCGATTACACGATGTGAAGGTGAATCCCAGCGCGAAGCATCCGCCGCTTGATTCGCATCTACATAGAGACGATGGACACCTTCATCATCTTTCAAAGTGGTTACCGTTGCATCTACCTCTTCCTCGTAATCTACGACGGTATCACCCGGACGTTGTGTTTTGAAAATCGTGCTCCTTAAAAATAAAGGTTGGTTTAAAGTAAATAATATAATTACTGCCAACCCAACAGTGACAATCGGTACACCGATACCAAGTCCTTGAAAGAACCCTCGTTTTCCTCCACGTGATGTAACGTTTTCACTATCGGCATCTTGGGCTGTACGCCAACCCTTCATAACAAGAAAACAACCGATACCTGTGTTTAGTGCCACCATCAGCACAATACTTGGTCGGATATTAAATAGTGGTATGAGGATAAATCCCGCACAAAATGCACCTAAAATACTTCCAACCGTGTTAACAGCATATACATTGCCAATACTCCTTCCAAGTTTTTGTGCATCACCGGTATAGATTTTAGTGACCAATGGAAAACTTGCTCCCATCAGAAACGTTGGCAAACACATCACAAGGAAACAGGAAAAAAACGCCCAAAATCTGCTACCACCGAAAGTAGACTGCAATGCATAAGTCAACCCATACAACTGCTCAAATGCCGGCAAGAGAATCAGAGCAAACAGACCAATTCCAAGTTGAATAATACCGAATGTAATGACAGGTTGTTTGATACGATCCACCCAACGTGCTAATATCATACTTCCAAGTGCAATTCCAAACAGAAACGCCGCGAGCATCGTAGCAAACGCATAAGTCGTACTTCCAAGAAAAAATACAAGTATACGAGTCCACAACACCTCATAAGCTAATGCGCAGAAACCGGATATCCCAATTGCCAACAGGACTATTCGCTGCTCATATCCACTAACACCTGATGTTGTAATCTCAGGTGGATGAGTTTCTTGTTCATTAGTGTCCTTTTCTTCTTGTGCTGTCATAGACATATCTGCATCATCTGATTCTATTTCCTGTGCCTGTTTTGCCAATAACAACGCAACCAACGCGACACCGAAATTTATGATGATTGCTATATAGAGTGACCAAGTGACTCCCACTGCTTCTATCAGGAAAAAGCCTGCTGCGACTGTCCCGACAACCGCGCCAAAGGTATTCAATGCATATAATATGCCGATGTTCGTACCAAGTTGTTCTAACCTCTTGACAAAAAACCGTGTCAGGACAGGTAATGTTCCACCCATTAGAGTAGAAGGAATAAGCAATATTCCAAAGGTTAAGATAAAACGGATGATTGAGAGTGTGTAAAATTCAGATGTTACGTGACGGAAAATTAGCACATAAAGTGCTGTTAGAACAGATAGAAGTAAGGGCCAAATGAGACAAAATCCACCGATGCCAAATTCAAGGAAAGCATAGAGTTTCAGAGGGGACATTTTGCTCTCATCTATCTTTCTGCCGAAGTAGTAACTACCGAGGGCAAGTCCTGCCATGAATGCAGTCAGCACAGTGCTTGTAGCGAATACGGTACTGCCGAAGACAAGTGTTAACTGCCGCATCCAGATAACTTCATAGATGAGTGCACTTGCACCTGATAGGATAAAGATGAGCCAAACGAGGGGTTTTATGTGTCGCACTGTTCTTTACCATTTACGTAAACAATTTGTCAGTTAGAAATGTCACATTAAATATAATACGTCAGTAGACCCAATTTTTCAAGCAGAATCTTCTATCTGCTTCTCCAACTGCACAATATGCCGCTATGTGCTTGTATAATAACCTATGTCCCTTGTGAAGGAACTTCCTGCACCACAGGAATGACGTAGCTTCTGATTGTCACCCCGTCTATCGTTTCTGTTTCAACACGTGTTTCCGGTTCAGAACGATGATCAAAAACGACATAATATCCCTCCTGCACACGTTCTAATTTGAGATATGCAGATAGTTGTTTCTTACCTCTATCATATTGTAGTTTTCCTTCCCAAATCTTAGTTTCAACGATATATTTGTGTCCATTGTGAAAGATTACCATATCCATTCTTCCCCGACCCGTTTGTACTTCAAGGAACATTGCACCACGGATCAGACTGACAAACTGGTCAAGATAGGCATAGAGCAGGTCTTGTCCAACGTATTCTTTTGGGGTTTCTGGTACTTGGAGTATTCTATATCCTACGCGTGCAATGAAATTTTGGAAGTTATCAAGGAGTAACTCCATATTGAGCTGCCCCGTCGGTGAGAGATAATCCAGAAAATCGGTATCTTCAGGAAGATAGTCCTGCTCAAGTCCATTTATCTCAGGTTTGAACGCTTGCAGGATGCAATAGTGGTAAATCGGATTAACGATTTGACACATCCCATCCGCTGCTTTACCGATAACACCAAGTGTAACAAGTTCACTGATAATTTCTCTACGTGGGTTGAAGCGAACGCCCCTCTCATAAGAAACGATTCGCATCAGGATATTCTTATAGTTTTGATCTCTACGGATGTTTGTCATCAAATGTGTTAGGTTTGCGTTGTCTTCTTCACGTATTACTATATGTGCTTGAGAAAAGTGCGTCATCGTAATTGCTTCTGATTTCGGAATATCCATCTCGTCTGTGAGTATCTGTGCAAATCGGTTGACAAGGAAAGGTTGTCCAGCAGTCTGTTGGTGAATACTCTCAATTACCTCTGGCGCGAAGGTTTGACCTACCTCATCTGTGTACTGTGTCAATAGTTCACGCACCTGTTCAATGGTGAAGTTTGGCAAAGTGAACTCATCCTGAATATTGAACGGTGAAATAGAGCGGTTTAGATTGAGTTGTGTAATACTCTTGACACCAACAATGCCAATGCTATAAGGACAATCCCGCATAGAACGTTGAACATAGATGGTACGGAGTGCGTTAAGGAAGCCACTTACAGCATCCCGTGGGATGCCATCAAATTCGTCAATGATGAGAACAAATTTCTCATTTCCGAGAAAAGTATCTAACTGTTGAAAGAATCTGAGCATTGCAACGTGATCAGTTATCTTTGTGTTTTTTAAGAAATCGGATAAAGTTTCAGAAGGAAGGGTGCCGCGCTCTTGAAATACGCGCTCAATTTCCTCATAAATGCTTTCATAGAGTGATGCATAGAAATCGGATACACTATAGTCCGCATAAACATGGAAATTCAGTTCGATCGGGAAGTAGGTTTCTGTCGGATCAGTTGTCAGTACTTCAAGAGCCCATTGGAAGAATGTGGTTTTACCTGTCTGCCGAGGGGCAAATATAACGATATATCGTCCAAGTTTGACGCGGTTGATGAAATCAGCGAGTTCTTCCTGGCGTGAGACAACATAATGATCTTCAGGATTCACTGGACCGTGCGTGCCAAATGTTCTCATTTTTCCTCTATAATGACACAGTTAAATCAGCTGCCTGTCTGCTACTTTTGTGTCACTCCTAATTTATCTTCCAAACGAACAATATGCCGATAAGTCGTTGAGAAGATCATATCAAGCGTTGCAATATCCCTTTCTTCAAGCGGTGCACGCGAAAAAACGCGTCTCAACGATTTCAGATACGTCTCCCAATCCTGATTATACGGAATCACGCCAACCTTATCTAACAACCGAGTAACCCGTGCATAAAATTCTTCCAGAGCATTTATTTCAGCATATTCAATATCGTCTGATGTATGTTCATCTAAACTTGCAATAAATACTTCATAAGCAAATATCTGTGCAGCTTGAGCCAAATTTAGAGAAGGATTCTTAGTAGCCATCGGAACACTTGCAATCATCTGACAAAGACTCAACTGATCTGTAGATAGTCCGAAATCTTCGCGTCCAAATAGCAATGCCACAGATTGATCCTGAGAAACGGATGCGACTTTATGTGCTGCTTCCCGAGCAGTGACAGGCTGAGGCAAACGGGGATCTCTGCGGCGATGTGTAGTACCTACAAGATATTTTATCCCAACAAGCGCGTCTTTCAATTCTGGTACAACAACGCTATTTCGCAGAACCTCTTTGGCACCGTGTGCCATTTTCCACGCAGCATCTTCATTCTGAAACGGTACGGGATTTACCAAGTATAGTTTTGATAATCCCATACCTTTCACAACTCTCGCTACAGAACCGATATTCCCCGGTTCACGCGGTTCAAAGAGAATAACTCGGATATTCGCAAGATTCTTGGGAACATCAACTTGAAGGGCGCGGAAACTTTCAGCAGGATTATGTATAATTTCGGAAGTATGTTTAGACATAATATTAAGGTAATGGAAATTAGGTATATTGTCAAGTGCAAAAGATGGTGGATTGGTGTTTGAAATACAAGCAATTATTACAGCGGCAAGTACTGCATGATAGCACCTGAAATAAGAGGAACGGTTAAGTTATCGTCAATGCGAAGAGGGAGCAGTTCTGTCAATGTTGCAAAGAATGCACCTGTAATACCGACAATCGGATTAATTGCCCCTGTATTACCAACAATTGGATTTATCAATAATAGCGTAATCAGACTACATACAATGAAACAAGCAGCACTACCTTCTAAACTCTTATTCCCAATGAGTTTAGTCCGGCCCCATCTTTTTCCTACAAGTGCAGCTGCTGTATCTCCCAAGATAATGAAAAAGATACATGCAATTGCAATAGATTTGTCAAAGATGATTATACATAGAAACACGCCGGTAATATAGTAAGTAGCACCAGTAATAGCACCTTCCAGTTCATGTGATCGGAGCAACGGTTTGAGATACTGAAAGAAATATTTACTGAACTTGGGAAAATATCGTTTCCCAAATTCTACACTATAGGCAATAAAAGTTATACTCCCAACGACGATTAACATGAAAGGTTTATCAAAAAAGAAGTACAGAATCGGCAAGATTAATCCTGAAAGATGTGTACTTTTTCTTAACAATTCTGCAAACATTTTACGACATTACCCAAATAACAATCTGTATAAATGTTTAATTATGACAGATTTATGACACATTTACAAGAGAAAACAATTTCTTGTATTTGCCAAAAAAATAACACAATTTTGTTTCATTCTAAGGGTAAAATTTTGCTAACATTGGATATTGCTTTGAGAATATAAGGTTTATCATAGACGACGAATTAAAGAGGAAATATGAAAGGTCTTAACATCGGGATTCTGTTATTAATGTTTGGTATGACACTTGTCTTATCAGTGGCTGCACTTGCGCAGGAAGCACAACAGACTGTTAATATTACGGGTGTCGTAACTGAGAGTGATGCCGATACGCCACTTGCAGATGTGACCATCAAAGTTTTAGACACAAATATTAAGGTAAAGACAGATGAAAATGGTATGTTTTCATTAGACTTACCAACTGGAACTTATACTTTTCAGGTATCCACGCAATTTTACAATGCAGCTGTAATTGCTGATGTTGTTGTCAACGACCAAGGTTTGTCAGAACCTTTAGAGGTTACGCTTGAACCACAAGTTGTGAAGTTAGATACCATTAAAATGAAAGTTCGACTCAGTCAATCTGGTGAGCGCGGTTTGCTTGAAAAACGGATGCGTAGCTCTCGTATTGAGGACAGTATTAGCACTGAAGAGATTAGTCGTTTACCAGATTCCTCTGCTGCACAGGCGATCAGGCGTGTAACTGGTGTCAGTATTGTCGGTGGAAAATATGTGTTTGTGCGTGGGTTAGGAGAACGGTATAGTAACACATTACTCAACAATGTTGAGATTCCAAGTCCAGAACCGAATCGACGTGTTGTGCCTATGGATATTTTCCCTGCAAGTCTACTGTCAAGTCTGCAAACCGTTAAGACATTTTCCCCAGACCAACCAGGTGGGTTTGCAGGTGGGTCAGTACAAGTCTTCACAAAAGACTTCCCAGAGGCATTGATGATGTCGTTATCTTTATCTACTGGCTTTAATACTCAGGCAACGGGTAATGATGGATTGACATATCCTGGTGGAAGCCTCGATTTTTTAGGATTTGATGATGGATCCCGTAAACTCCCTGAAATCATTGAAGAAAGAGCAGACGAAGTCCCGATACGTGAACAAGGACGTTTTACAACTACTGGATTTACGAATGAAGAAATCCAAGAGTTCGGACGCGCATTCGATAACGTGTGGTCTCCTGAACGAAAAGCAGTTCCCGCAAATCAAGGGTATAAATTCAGTCTTGGAAATAGCAATACCATATTTGGTAAGGAATTCGGTTATCTTGGTGTCATCTCTTATGGCAATAGTCATAGTTATAGCACACAAGAGAGGAGAGATTTCCGAATCGGTTTGAATGAAAAACTATCACCCGTCACAGATTACAACATTGAACAGAGTGGAAATGAAGTAGATTGGGGGAGTGTCCTGAGTGCCAGTCTACGACTCTCACCTGATCATCTCCTTAGTGTACGCACACTTACAACACATGCAGCTGAAGATCAAACGAGAACTTGGGAAGGAGATAATGCAGATAGAAATACAATATATAAAAGTGCCCGACTTCAATATGTAGAACGACAACTTTTTTCTGGACAATTAGCTGGAACACACGGGTTCAATTTCGGTGAATCAGAACTTGATAATGGTACTTTAGATGAAAAACCTGAATCTATTGAACAAGCAGTAGAAGAAGCAGCTGAAATGGGAATGGATCAGCCCGATCTCTCTATGGAATGGCGGTTAACTTACTCTCGTGCCGGACGGAATGAACCCGATACGCGTGAAACTATTTATGAGGATGATGGGTCGGGGAAATACATATTCCGCGATTCTTCAAGTAGCGCAAGTAGATTCTTCTTTGACCTTGAAGATCATGATTACAATGGTCGTTTGGATTGGACAATTCCAATAAGGAAAACAGGTTTCCTCAAATTTGGTGGTCTTGTGCGTGATAGATCCCGTGCATTTGATGTTCGAAAATTCAGATTCCACCCTTCAGATAATGTTGACGCTACCGTTGATCTGTCTTCACCGCCGGAAATCCTTTTCCAAACAGAAAATATTGCGCCGCGTGTCTTTGAATTACGTGAATCTACCCGACGATCTGACAACTACGAGGCAGACCATAGTATCTACTCAGGATACCTGATGCTTGATATCCCTCTCAGCAAGAAATGGCAGGTGATGACCGGTTTGCGTTGGGAATATTCAGACCAGATTCTTACAGCTTTTGACCTATTCTCTACGGTTGTTCTTGAAAAGGACAAAGCAGATCTGAAGACATCTGATGGACTTCCGGGACTCAACATTACATATCGTTTAACTGAAAGAATGAACTTACGCCTCGCTGCATCTCGCACAGTCACACGCCCCGATTTACGTGAACTTGCACCTTTTGAGTTTACCGATTTTGTCGGTGGTAGAACTATACTTGGAAATACGAGTTTAGAACGGACACTGATTGATAACTATGACTTCCGCTGGGAAGTTTTTCCTGATACAACGGGGGGCGGTGTTGTTGCAGTAAGTGCATTTTACAAAAAGTTCAATAAACCTATTGAACAGATAATTCAACCACAAGCAGAAGTTCGTATTACTTATGCAAATGCTGAAGGTGCTTATAATTACGGATTAGAATTGGAAGCGCGTCAGAACTTAGGTGTTATCACGAAGAAATTGAGTGCTTTTTCAATTAATACAAATGCTGCGTTTATATCCTCAAGGGTTGAGTTACCAGAGGATGTTGGTATCCAGACCTCCACCGAACGCCCCTTACAAGGACAGTGTCCATATATTGTGAATATTTCTATCGGTTATGAATCCTCAAACTGGGGGATATCAAGCTCCGTAGCATATAACATTTATGGACGCAGACTTTCTGATGTAGGCAACCACGGGGCACCAGATATTTATGAACAACCACGCGGTGAATTAGATTTCAGTTTTAGTAGGACAGTTGCAGATACATATAAATTTAGTGTTTCTGCCAAAAATTTACTTGACCGTCCAGTTGAATTCAAACAGGGCGGTGCCACATCAGTCAAATATAAAGTCGGGAGATCCTTTTCATTCGGTATAAGTTACAATTTATAACCTAAGTTGCAACATAAGGTTTGTTGGAGGGGTTTCTAACCCCGATTTATAGTCAAGTCATGCACGTCTCACTGCATTGCTGGTAAACAATAAAATACGATTATAAATGTAGGATTTCAATCAAAATAACAGTCATAATATCGTTAGTATTTTGCAACAATTGAAGAGTAAATTAAACGTGACAGAAACATAATATTTCACTAATAAAATATAGTGGAATTAATAAAATAAAAGAAGGAGCTTAGATAAGTTAATGTCAATTATTGTGTCAAATCTGAAATCCACATGGAAACAGGGAAAATTTAATTGGTTGTTTCAGTTAATGGTCATTTTCTCAATTGGTATTGCGTTGTCTTTGGTTGGATGTGGGGAAGACGATGATGTAACTGACGAACAAGAAGAAATTGTTGAAGAAACTATCACCGTTGATGGACGTGAAGTTGTTGTCCTGACCGGTGACATTTTAGAAGATAGAACACTATCATCAGACTACGATTATCTCTTGCGTGATGCCGTGTTCGTAAAAGATGGTGTCACCCTTACCATTCAACCTGGCGTAACGGTATATGGTGAAAATGCCACAAACGGAACACTCATCATATCCCAAGGTGGAAAGATTATGGCGGATGGCACAGCTGATGCACCTATCGTGATGACAAGTGATGCAGCTATTGGCTCTCGTGCACGCGGACAATGGGGTGGACTGATTATCAAAGGTAGAGCCCCCTCAAACCAAGGTGTAACTTTCGGTGAAGGGGACACAGGTGCTTTCGGTGGTGACGACCCCAACGATAACAGCGGCGTGCTACGTTATGTCCGTATTGAATATGCTGGTATCGAATTCAGTGATGATAACGAACTGAACGGAATCGCATTCCAAGGTGTTGGTTCTGGTACTGTCGTAGAATATGTCCAGGTACACATGAACCAAGACGATGGTATTGAAATGTTCGGTGGCACAGTCAACTTGAAGTATGTGTTGGTCACAGGTGCGCGTGACGATTCGTTTGACTGGACAGACGGTTGGACAGGTAAAGGTCAGTTCTGGGTCGCACAACAATACGGTGACGACGCAGATAACGGCTTTGAAAATGATAACAGCAACAAGAATAACGAAGCATTGCCGCGTTCCGCACCTACTATTTCTAATGTTACACTCATTGGTGATCCAGATGGTCCTGAAAGTGATAACGGGATGCTAATCCGAGAAGGTGCTGCAGGTATATAAACCAATTTCATTGTTGTCGGATTCAATAAAGTTGGTCTTGATGTCAACAATGAATCCTCACACAAACAAGCTGAGGATGGTGGTTTGGTTGTCAAAAACAGCATCTTCTTCAACAACTATGGTGGTAACTTCGGTGATGAAAAAGATAGCGATGGATTTGATGAGGCAGCATGGGCAACGGGACTTGGCAACAAGGAAAATGACCCAAATCTTGCTGATGCCTTTAATAAAAGTAACCCCGATTTCACACCCGGTTCAGGTGCATCTTCTATGTCACCCGATATACCTTCCGATGGATTCTTTGACAAAGTTGACTTCATTGGTGGTGTAGATCCAAATAATGACTGGACAAAAGGTTGGACTACGAGTGCACGAAACTAAAACGTATAACGCCTTCTCAGTTCGCTGCCACCTGTCTTACTTTGCGACTGCAGTGCTACTGTTTAGCTTATGTTTGATTGGGTGTGAGCGGCGAACATGGGAGAACAGTCTCGACTCGCCAGACCAGATCGGTCTGGCAGTCGTTGACGCTCTTAATAACAAAGATATTGAAGCATTAAACAGGTTGAGAGTACAACGTGAGGAATATGTATCTTGGATTTATCCTGCTTTTCCTAAGAGTAATTTTCCACCAGATTTCGCATGGAATAATCTAAATAAGAACTGTAACATCGGTATGAAAAGGTGGATTCAGACTTATGGTGATCTCAACTTAAGTTTCGTAAATATACGATTTAATAAACCAGAAAAATCTTATAAAGGTTTCCATCTGCTACGAGGAACCATTTTGAAGTTACAGGATACCATTGGAAAAAAACTTGAATTGAATATATTAGGTTCTATTGTTGTGACGAACAACCGTTACAAATTGCTCAGTTATGACGACGGTTAATTATCGACTTTCAATGAAATTTGTAGGAATCTTCTTATCAAGATTTTGGTAAGAAGAAGTCATTATTATCTTTATTTATCATATCCTGGAGGACTATATTGAATGAGTTACGCACTCTCAAACTATGTATCTGGTAAACACAAGAGAAAACGTCTTAGAAAGCAGAAAGAAATAGCTGAAAGGGCAGGACAAAAAGCACCTAATGTCGCCAAAAAGATGGCTTCTGAAAAAGCGTCTGAAGTAACCATCACAGTTGCTGATGCCCAGCGCGAAAATCGCCAAGCCTCCAAAAGATGGAAGGCAAAAGCGCGCAAGTTTGCATTTGGACTTGCAATAGGTCTTCACGCAGCCGCACTTGTAGTACTTGCAGTTTGGTTTGTAAAAAAGACAGTTTTGCAGATAGATGAAGATAAGATACAGACCGTAGTCGTTGATGAACAAACGCCACAGAAAAAACGAGCAAGCACTGCACGTGTCCCTCAAAAAACAACAAGACCTAAAGCAGTTGAAGTGCTAATGCCAAAAGGCAATACTGTCACGCCAAACACAAACATAAATTTAGGCCCTGCTGATTTTACGATGCCATTTTCTGATTTGCCTACTGATGACACGATGCAACTAACCACCCTAAGTGCTGCTACATTGATGACAGAAAAATCAAGACAGGTCAAAATAGTATCCACAGTACCAAAATTTGAAATGCCTAAGTTTGAAACAACAGGGTTAACTATGACAATGGATATGGGTACAAGTTTGGCATCTGTTGATTTTGGGATGACAGAAGATCTCGGATTATCTGCAACTGACTTTGGAGATACAAAACAGTCCTTATCAGAATTTTTAAGAAAGGTTCGCGAACGGATTAAACAGTTTCAACGTTTCCCACCCAATGTTCGAAATTTAGATGCGGGTTCGTCTACGACTGTCCGTTTTACACTTCTTAGAGATGGCACCATTATGAATCCAACCGTATCAACGTCTTCCGGTTCGCGTGTATTAGACAATGCTGCTCTTGCTGCTGTCCAAAATGCTGAACCCTACCCACCTTTCCCCGAGAGTCAGTCTGGAAGCAGTATTCGTCTTGAACTTCCGGTTGTGTTTGAGTTGGCGAATTAGTCTTCTTGGTAACGTTGAAAGAAATAGGGTGGCAAACAGTCACCCTATTTCTTATCTCTTGTTGGAGGGGTTTCTAACCCCGATTTTTAGTGGGATAACATAAGAGAATCAGCACCAAAATAAACTATTCATTCTGTTCACTTATTTGATGTAATGCTTCGCTGATGTAACGACGGATCCATTCACTCTCAGTTGTTTCTGCTAATGATTTCAATGCAGTTATTGCTTGTGGATTACCAATTCGACCTAAAGCCACGACAGCAGCCGAGCATACCGCCCTATCAGAATCTGTGACACTGCTGATCAATGCTTCTATCACTTGTGTAGGCGGGTTTACAGCACGTTCTTCAGTGAGACCTAATTCACCGAGTGCGACGACTGCAGCACATCTCATGTCAGGTTCTTCATCACTTAGGAAAGTGATAAGTCCATCTATAGCCCGGGCATCCCGTAGATGTCCGAGGGCAGAAATAGCAAAACGTCTGACAGTTACGTTGTCATCAGATAACGCTTCAATAAGCGGAGCAACTGCATACACATCGCCAACATTCCCTAAACCTTCAGCTGCATAAGCACGAATCTCAGCGGAATCTGAATGCAGTTTACGAAGTAATAACCTTGTTGGAAAAAAACGCCAATTCCGAAGTGGTCCATTTTTATGTGCCAACAAGCGGACCATTCTGCGGATCTTCTGTTGAATAGAATTATCCGAAACTGTGTTTGATACTTCGCGTTCCATCATATTACCTCTATAGCAGTCACATTGAACGGAAACAAGTTGTTCTGTCTGTAGCAAACGAAGTGGAATCGGATTAACATATTTAGAAGACAAGGTCGAATGAATTCAATTATAGTAAACTTTAGAATTAATTGAACATTATGAGCAGTTCGTTCAGAAAACCGAAACTAACGCAGACGCTGTAGCATAACCTGTTAGGTTGTGTTCCGTTTCTGCACAACCTAACAGGTTATGCTACACAATGTCACTTTAATTCTAAATGTCACCATAGATATGAAATAGGGAATTCTATCGTTATAGTGTAATACCTAATTCCTTCGCAATAGTATACACATCTTTGTCACCACGTCCCGATAGACACACGACAATAATTTTATCTTCATCAAGTTGTGGTGCAAGTTCTCGGAGATATGCAATGGCATGTGCAGATTCTAACGCGGGGATGATACCTTCTGTCTCAGAAAGCAACTGGAAACCTTCCACTGCTTCCTTATCGGTAATTGGCACATATTCTGCTCTGCCTGTTTCTCTATAGTAACTGTGTTCCGGCCCCACACCAGGATAATCCAATCCTGCAGAGATGGAGTGTGCGGGTGTAATCTGTCCATCATCTTCCTGTAGCAAATAGCACTTTGCACCATGGAACACACCCACGCTGCCAGCAGTTAGCGGTGCTGCATGACGACCGCTACGGATGCTTTCACCTGCTGCTTCAACACCGATCAGACGAACCGATTCATCATGGTAGAATGGATAGAACATTCCAAGAGAATTGCTCCCTCCGCCAACACACGCGACAATACAATCCGGTAATTGTTCTTCCTGTTCCAAAATCTGATTTCTTGCTTCTTGTCCTATAACTGCTTGGAAGTCTCTAACAATCATCGGATAAGGATGTGCACCAACTACTGACCCTAAAAGCAAGTAGGTAGTACGCACATTGGTAACCCAATCTCTGAAACACGCATTGATCGCATCTTTTAATGTGCGTGAACCAGAATTCACAGGGACAACCTTCGTTCCCATCAACTGCATTCTGAAAACATTAAGTGCTTGCCGTTCTATATCTTCTTCACCCATATAGACTTCACATTCCATATCAAATTTTGCAGCGACAGTTGCAGTAGCGACCCCGTGCTGGCCTGCTCCCGTTTCTGCGATTATCCGTTTTTTGCCCATCCACCTTGCAAGCAGGATTTGTCCGATTGCACTATTGATTTTGTGTGCACCCGTATGATTCAGGTCTTCTCTTTTCAGATAAATCTTTGCCCCACCGAGTGTTTGTGTTAAGCGTTCTGCATAATACAACGGATTCGGACGACCTACATATTCACTCAGATAAAACTGAAATTCACTTTGGAAATCTGGATTATCCTTGAGTGTTGCATAAGCCTCTTCGAGTTCTAACAAGGCAGGCATAAGGGTTTCGGGAACATATCTTCCACCGAACTGTCCGAAGTGTCCTGATGCGTCAGGAAGTTGTTGCATGTATATTCTCCATTCATTATCTTGTTATTCTTAGGTCTGCGAAAATGTCTATTTCTTTATCAATGATTTTGCACGTAGGTTTGGACGTTCTAATACATAAGGGTTTACAATGGTATCTGGTAGTTTTCCAGTTAAGACTTGTAGGACACAAGTTGCAGCTGTAACTTCTAATTCAAGAATTGATTCCTCAGATATGAAAGCAGCATGTGGAGTGATAATGACATTTTCAAGATGAAGAAGTGTTTCATCAATTTCTGGTGGTTCGGTTTCCAAGACATCTAACCCCGCACCGGCAATTTCACCATTTTTGAGTGCTTCAGTCAGGGCAGCAGTATCCACGATGCCACCTCGTGCTGTATTTATCAAATATGCGGTCCTTTTCATTGCATGAAACTCATCATGACTAAACATGTGTTTTGTTTCTGCTGTTAAGGGAGCATGTATTGAAACAAAGTCAGATGTTTTGAGAAGTTCATCATAAGTCACTTTATCTGCATTGTACTTTTCAATTATATCGTAAGATGTGCGTGGTGAATAGACAATTACTTTCAATCCGAAAGCAGTTGCTTTCGGGATTAATGCTTTTGCTATACGTCCAAATCCTATGACACCTATAGTTTTCCCATGCAAACGGGACATCTGCTGTCCAATATTCTGATTCCAAGTGCCAGTTTTGACTGCAGTATTATATATAGCAATGTTTCTTGCACATGCAAGAAGCAATGCAATTGCATGGTCAGAGACTTCATCTACACAGTAAGCAGGGACATTGGTCACAATAATGCCATTCTCAGTTGCAGACTCAACATCAATATTGTCTAATCCAATACCGTATCGTGCGATTATTTGACACTTTGTTGCTTGAGAAATTACTGATTCTCTAACTGGTTTCCAACATGTAAGAATACCATCAACCTTGTGTGCATAAGTCAATAGTTCTTCTTCATCACCCGTTTCAGTTACGATTAATTCTGCATTGATTTCAGATAGCACCTGTCGCTCAGGTTCAACTGATGCCCATGCATAATCGGTTATTAAGATTTTCAAGTTGTTTGACATATTGTATCTTAACGTGAGTTTGATATATAACACATTCTGAACATAAAGGAAACCTATTTTCGTAGGGGTTAGGTTTCCTAACCCTACGGGCGAGGCGACCTCGCCCCTACGAAAATCCAACATCTTGTTTTTATCAAACTCACGTTATCTTATGAAATTCCTAAGAAATCATCAAATTCTGATTAAGATCAAATATTTTTCCCGGATTCATTATATTCTTTGGATCTAAGGCAAGTTTGATAGCACGCATTACATCAACTGCACTTCCATGTTCTTTAACTAAAGCTGCTCGTTTTCCAATACCGATTCCATGTTCGCCTGTACTTGTCCCCTTCATCTCTAAAGCGATGTCTACAATTTGTTCACTGATTTTTTGTGCTTCTGCTAATTCTTCATTATTTTCAGCTTCAAGTGGAAAAACGACATGGAAGTTTCCATCACCAACGTGTCCCAACATCGTAGCGAGTAGATATGTGTTAGAAAGGAGCATTTTTGTTCTTGCAATACACTCCGCAAGTCGAGAAATTGGCACACAAACATCAGTGACATATCCAACAGAACCGGGACGAAGGTTGAGTGCGGCATAGTAACTATTGTAACGTGCTTGCCAAAGTCTTTTCCTTTCATTTTCGTCAGTTGCCCAACGGAAATCAGCACTACCATGTTTTGATGCAATCTCTCCTGTTATCTTTGAATTTTCTGCTACGGTATTCTCAGCACCGTGAAATTCAAAGAAAAGTGTTGGTGCAACCTCATAATCCAACCCAGAATACCTATTGACCGCATCCATCTGAAGACTATCTAAAAGTTCAATACGAGCGATACTAATACCCGCATCCATCACTTTGATGACTGTGTTGACCGCAGCGTCTACTGTAGGAAATGCGCAAACTGCTGCTGCAACTGCATCTGGCAGCCGTGTTAATTTGACGGTTATCTCTGTAATAATGCCTAATGTTCCTTCAGAACCGATGAATAGGCGGGTGAGATCGTATCCTGCAGCAGATTTTCTTGCTCTGCCCCCTGTCTGTATGCGTGTTCCATCTGCTGTAATTACAGTTAATCCAAGTGTGTTTTCCAACATAGTACCATATTTGACAGCACTTGTGCCTGAGGCACGTGTTGCAACCATCCCACCTAATGATGCATTTGCCCCCGGATCAACTGGAAAATGGAGTTTTGTTCCCAGATTAGTCAGGTGTTCGTTCAATTGACCACGTGTTACTCCTGCTTGCACTGTAGCATCTCTATCATCTTCATTCACCCTGATGATACGGTTCATTTCCTTTAAAGATATACATAAAGTATCTTCATTTGCAACTACTGCCCCTTCCACGCCGGTTCCTGTTCCGTAAGGTATAATAGGTATGTTGTATTTACTACAGATTTTTACAATTGTAGATACTTCTTCATTAATTTTTGGAAAAACAACCGCATCTGGCAATGAACCAATATGATATGATGCATCTTGTGCATGCGATTGTCTAACAGAATTGTCTACACAAAAACGTGTCCCCAGAAGTGATAGAAGTTCGTTATGATATTTGGGGGAGTTGTGGTCATTCATGCTATGTTTATTTTAGCATGATTGGTGGGACAAGGCAAGAGAAAAGGAAAATACATATTTACAAAAAGATAACCTAATCAGGAAATATGACTCTATCATATATTTCCTGTAAAGACACTTCACACTGAATGGAAGTGAATGGAAGTTGCAGGTCAAGTTTTTGATAATCATAAAAAATCCATTCATCCGTATTTCGAAGATAACGTTCTACATTCACTTTGTCTTGTGAAATAAGGATGTATTCTTTTAGGGATTCTATTTGTCGGTAATGTGAGAATTTTTCTCCTCTGTCATACGCTTCTGTTGAAGGAGATAACACCTCAATTATAACAATTGGGTTTAGAAGAATGTCAAATACATCGTCTTCGAAACGTGGTTCATCACAGACAACACCGACATCTGGATAAAAATAGGATGAAGTGTGAGGCGAACTGACGCGCATTTCGTTAGCAAAGGTTTCGCAACCACTCCCTTTTAATTGAACATGGAGAGCAGTTGATATATTTATGGTGAAATATGGAAATAATTATACACCCACTTGTAGGAACGATATCCAGATCGCGATCAAACCCTTTGATAGTCGGGAATCGGAGTTCCCTCCTACAACTCAGAATGTAGAATTAATTGTATTATCCACCATAAATGGATTCAATTCCAGAACTATATTGGTTTTAGGTTATTGATATAATTCACTAACTCCTAAATAGGTCAAGGTACTTTTCAAGCACAAACAATCTGCTTTGAGAATGTCCTTTGATTTCAGTGAGTATACCCATTTCTTCCATAGATTTAAGCAATCGATTTGCACTTGAAAAACTTATTTCCAACTTTTTTTCCACAGATCTAACGCTAAGAATAGGTGTCTTGTACATTTGTTGAAGCAATTTTTGTGCGTTCTTCGTTCGAGCACCGAGAGTTAATATCTTTCTCTCATATTCCTCACGGAGGATAATAATAGATTTGTAGGTATCTATACCGTGTTCGGCACTTTCTACCAATACACCTAAAAAAAATATTATCCACTGTTCCAAGTCATTATCAGTCCGGACTTTTGTTAGTGAATTGTAGTATGTGTTTTTATGTTTCTCAAAAAATGTTGACATGTAAAGGTTAGGTCTATTCAATATGTTTGCATCAATAAGCTGGAGGACAATTAATAGCCGCCCACATCTACCGTTGCCATCAAGAAAAGGATGGATGGTTTCAAACTGATAGTGTGTAATAGCGATTTTGATTAATATTGGAATCTGTAACGATTGATTGTGCCAGAACTTTTCTAAGTCACTTAAGAGATCGGGTAATTCTTCTGGAGATGGAGGTACAAAGAATGCATCAGAAAGCGATGATCCACCGATCCAATTTTGACTCCTTCGAATTTCTCCAGGTGCTTTATGTTTACCACGCACACCGGACATCAATATTTTATGTGTTTCTCTTAATAGTCGTATTGACAATGGCAGTTTGGGTAATCTGGCGATTGCATAGTTCATTGCATCAATATAATTTTGGACTTCTTGCCAATCGTCTCGTCTTTCAGGATTAATCTCCGCAGCTTGTAATATAGTTTCATCAAGTTCAGTTTTAGTTCCTTCAATCTGATTAGAGTAAGTTGCTTCTTTTGCAATGTTCATCGGAATGAAGAAATCCACATCTTGACGAATTGATGTATAGGCGTTTAACTCGCCTAATAGTTTCGCACCTTGTTCGATTAAAACATCTATTTCTGGATTTGCCCATGTAAATTGATGATTGATGAATGAAGGTGTGAAACTCTTATATTCTTTCTGCTGTCGGTAATTTCCTGCTGTGTAGTTATTCTGCAACATTGATAACCAGTAATATTATGTTGTCATTTTTGCCTGTTTTTGACAATCCCAATATTTATATTATCATTTTTCTTCGTTTTTGACAATAGAAATAATAATGTTGTCATTTTCGTGCTATTTTGACAATGTGATATCCAGAATTATCTGTACAGACTACCAGTTATCTCTTGTAACATACAGCGATCGATTTTCCATCGGAAGTGAAACCCGTTGTCCACCCAAGCGACTCGATTCAATCATACCCATCAATGTTTCTTGACTGCGACGGGCAAGATGGACAGGCCCTTTTGTCTCTCTGTCTTCGTCAAGTGCTTCTGCGATGTCAGTGATACCCATAACAGTCCCGGTTGCGCGAGAAACTTCAGGGAAGGACACCTCTTCATAGAATGTTCCCTGCTTCTTACGGAATTGAATTTCTCTACTGTTGTTTTGGATACGGATTTTACCACCTGTGCCACAGACTTCATATTCTGGGCCAGTGCCAGCAGTGTTATATCCGTGGACTCCATTTGCATAACGGATATATCCACAGTGTATACCAGGATCTACATTCAAGCGGTTACCATCCCAATCCGAATCTTTACAAGAGATAGTGCCTTGAACAAAGTCGACTTCGGGGTCTTTAGCCAGAAACAGAAGCATGTCAGCAGCGTGCGTTAACCCCCAGAGTGCTGAACCAGCTCCATATTGTGCGATAGTACACTGGATATCACCGATTTCTCCAGCTTCAACGAGTTCACGCACTTTGCGATAAATCGGCATGTAACGCCGTTGTGTGCCATAGTTGAATTTGACACCGTGTTTCTCAACAATATCTACCATAATATCCGCTTCTTCCATAGAGCAGCAGAGTGGTTTTTCACAATAGATACCTTTTACTCCGTTTTCTGCAGCGAAGACAGTAATGTCTGCATGTGGACCAGGACGCGTTGCAATACAAGCAATATCAGGTTTTTCCTTCTCAATCATCTCTTGATAATCTGTATAGGCGCGTTCTGCACCGTAACGTTTGCGTATAACTTCTGCTTTCTCTTCAAAAACATCAGAAACTGCGATAAGATTTGTTCTTTCACAAGCAACAGCAGCTGCTGCATGTGAGAATGGTTGCCATATAAAACTATCGGGACGGTTTGCAACCTCATCATCAATTGTTGCCCCCATCCGTCCACATCCGATTAGAACGGTCTTATATATTTGTGGCATGATGTCTCCTCTAATAGTTCACCTTATAACATTGATATGTTGATATGTGTAAGATTTACTTTTTGTAATGTTAACAAAATGGGGCGTGGATGTCAAGTAGATATCTATGATCTTATTTGTTTTTCCGTTTGGAACTGAGATCACTGGCTTGCGATATATTACAGAGGAATATTTGACATTTCACAGTAGTCACGATTCGCTTTGTTACAGTCGGTGTAAGTTTCATAATACCGATATTAAAGCCGAAAAAAAACAAGCGTTGGCAGTATTGAATTCTCTTTACACAACTATATTTTATAGTAAACCTTGAAATTAATGAGACATTTTCTGTCCGATTGTAGCACATCCTGATAGCTTGTGCGGGGCGTGTAAAGTTTTTGTCATCATAGTCATCAATTTCTTGAAAGGACATTGCATTTTTGATCTTTGAAAAGGTACCGTTTGGTACGTTTTTTCGGATTACGGTACGTTTTTGGTACGTTTTTGGTACGGTGCTGTGAGTCCAGTCTGTATATGGGTTTGTGAATGATTTTCGTGTATATTTCTGGAAATTTCAATTTTTCGATTCGGTACGTTTTGTGATTTAAGTTTTGGGTGTCCTGATATGTATTATTTGAGGTATATGGACACCACATCATAATCCGATTGATCCGTGTGGTGTTTTCTGATTTAGTCTGTTTTTCACTTCTATTGTCCTGCGTTAACATGATATTCTCTCTGCTGGTTTATGCCAATTCTATTCTTGAAATTACCATTTCTGTTGTAATGTCTGAGGAGCAATGAATTGTGCGACTATGCCCCTATTGTCCTTCATGATATGTTCAGAACTTGCATAGAACAATCGTGATGTGCCAAATCATGGTTATATCATAAGATTTCTCTGAGAGTCGACTTTTTGCGTTTCTAAACTTGCGTAGTTAAATCGGATCTATCTGCTAAACAAATGTTAAGTATACTATACATATATGTGATTGTCAAGTAAAATAATAGAGAATCTATATTATTTTAGCAGGACTTACGCAGTTTCTCTTAAAGTCCCCTTGATAAGGGGATTTAGGGGGTTAAATCACTAAAATATCATTGAAATTACGCCTTTTTAACCCCCCTACCCCCCTTATCAAGGGGAATGCGTAAGTCCTGTTTTAGATATTGTTGATAATCTCCTGAATTTTTGTCGTCCTGTGTTATTCTAAGGTGACAAAAACTTTACACACCCGCTTGTGCGGTTATGCGTAGCACATTCTCTTAGATTGTGCATGCAGAGTTATCTTCTAATGAAGATTAATTAATCTTCATACGGGACTGAAGAACGTATGGCAAAAGTTATAGTCCATAAGACAATGCCTAAGTAGGAACAGTCCGACATCCGGCAATATCTGCAGATTCTCTTGCCAAAAACTTTACACACCCTCGATCAAAAAGAAAATGTGACTTATTTCTCGTTTTGGTGTATACTATTATTTTGATTCTACAAGACCTACGTAAAACAGTTTAGAAATAGTTTTGCCACACCTGAGGATAAATGAAATGCCCACCCAGCACCCATTTTTGGAAGTTACGGAAATTGACACAGATATTGAGACATACCTGAGGCAAATTGGTGAAGTGACATATCTATTTCCAGAACACGACTCAGGGTGTCAATCCTTTCGTACAGTAGTGGTCAACCAACGTTGGTTCGTCAAATACGGTAACACCTCACAAAGTGTAAGGTGGCTCAAGCAAGCTGTTCGTTTTCATGACACAGTGCAGCACGAAGCACTCCCTCAATTGCACAATGCTTTTACCACACCTAATGGATTTACATTGGTCTACGACTGGGTAAATGGGGAAGGGCTGCGTCCTGAAAGGGCACTTGATGTTGGCAAGCTCCATCCGCGCGATAAATTTTGTACGTTGCCAGCAGATGAGATAATTGCGACACTCAGCGTCATCTACGATGTTTACGTCACTTATAGAAAAAAGAGGGTTCATTGCTGAAGACTTTTACCAATCTTTCGCTGTGGTACGTAGTGAAAAAAGCAACAAATGCAGACAAGTAGTTGCAATACCAATCTGTCCAAGAATTTGTTTCAGCGTGGCACACCGCAAGCGAGACAAGTAATATTCCAAGTGTCTGACACAGTTCTGGCAGTAATAGGAACAATATTTATGCAAAAAATTACTGATAACGAAATACAATTCTTCAACGATAACGGATACCTGATTCTCAAATCCGTAATTCAATCTGATGAACTTACTGTTATACAGGGTGAAAGCCAACGACTAATTGATGAGATTTTAGATGGTGGTCCGGCAGATGAATGGTGCATGCGGGGCCCAGAAGGTATTCCTTACTATCTCACTTATCTCCATTCTCATTCAAACGATTTTTCTTTACGATTACTTGGTCATCCCTTCATTGGAGACTTACTGAATCGTATTATCGGTCCCGATTTTATTCCGTGCTGGGAATCACTTGTTTTTAAATTACCGAAAAACGGCTCCTCTGTCAGATGGCATAGGGACGGCAATACGATCCGAGAAAACCATCCAATTTTCAATGTTGACATATACATTGATCATTCCACTGTTGACAACGGTTGTGTTTGGGTGATACCCGAAAGTCATCTTTGGGGAATTGAAGAGGCACAGAAACAGATTGAAAAAGGGGAGGCGAATTTTGATCGTCCTGATGCTGTGCCTGCTGAAGTGGAACCGGGTGATATTCTGCTACATCATACGAAAGTCTTGCACGGTAGTAAAATCAATACAAGTGATACGTTACGGCGTGTCATTTATTTTGACCAGCGGACACCACGATGGAATGAGCGTTACAAATGGTGGGAGACTGAATTTTTGACGCAAAGGTGTAAGATGTATCAGCGCGCACTGCATGAACGTAGTACTAACCCGTATTCCTCAGATACGGAGCAATTTGCTTACGAAGTGCCATCCGATATGCCGACATGGGATCCAGATGATAACTTTGACTTACGAATTCAGCACCGTGCTTATGCTTATAAGGGATAGCCATGATTTATTTAGAATTTGAGACTTATCAAATGAAGAAATCCATCATCTTGTTATTCTTAGTGTTTATTGCCCTCCTAATGTCCTTTCCCTTTAGTTCATTCGCTGTGGACACCACACGAATGAATTTGCCAGAGGGGGCAATAGCGCGTCTTGGGAAAGGTATTATCAACGAAATAACATATTCGCCGGATGGCAAGTATTTAGCAGTGGCGGCAAGTATCGGTATCTGGCTCTATGATATGAAAACGTATCAAGAGGTGGCACTCCTCACAGGAAATGCCGGACCTGTCAGTAGTGTTGCATTCAGTCCAGATGGAAGTACTATCGTTAGTGGCTATGACAGTGGGGGCATCTTGGTGTGGGAGGTTAAAACAGGCAAACGCAAGCAAACTTTGCCAACCGTACAAGAATGGGTCAGTAGTGTAGCGTTCAGTCCAGATGGTAAAACAATCGCAAGTGGAGGTGCATGTGAGGAAGGTCTGTGCCCAGGAATCACATTATTGGATATCCAAACAGGCGAACAGCTTAAATCATTTGGAGGTCTCTATACTACTTTGAGCCTAAGTTTCAGTCCGGATGGAAAGACGCTCGCCAGTAGTGGCGATGAATGGAACAGCAATGTCCGTTTGTGGGATGTTCAGACAGGTGAACTCCTCAGAACCCTTGAAAAACGTACGGCTTTTGAAGATTTTGAGGGTCGTGATGTCAACAGTGTTGTTTTTAGTCCGGATGGCAATATGATCGCCAGCGGCAGTGGCAATGGAAGTATCCGTCTATGGAATGCCAACACGGGTAAATTCATCAAATATTTTGAAGGACATACGAAGTCGGTCAACAGCGTGGCTTTCAGTCCAAACGGAAATACACTCATGAGTGCTGGCGCGGAGGGTGTCTGCTTATGGCATGTCAATACCGGTGAATTCATAGAAGACTTTCCACTTCATACTACTTCGCCCAGTGCAGCTTTCAGTCCAGATGGAAGGACATTCGCAATTGGAAATATGAGGTTTGTATCCGTACGGGATGCTCAAACTTTCAAATACCTCAAGAATCTTTCAGTAAATATTGGTTCAGTGAGAAGTGTGTCTTTCAGTCCAGATGGAAACATAATCGCCAGTTGTGATAGGAACGACATCCGCCTATGGGATCCCCACACTAACCAACTCCTCAAAACGCTGAAAGAACATAGGGATTCAATCAACAGCATCATTTTTAGTCCGGATGGAGAGATGATCGCAAGTGCAAGTGACGACAGAACCATCAGACTATGGGATGTTAACACACGTGAACTTTCCAAAACATTGATGGGTCATACGGATTCGGTGAATAGTGTAGTTTTCAGTTCAGATGGAGAGACAATAGCAAGTGCAGGTAACGATAGAACCGTCCGCTTATGGAATGCCAACACTGGTGAACTTCTCAAAACCCTCTCAGGACATATTGAAAATGTCAACACTGTCGCATTTAGTCCAGATGGAAACACTGTCGCCAGTGGTAGTGGTAGGTTGGTATATCACGGAAGAGGTGAGGATCAAGGAACATGTGAGGGACAGGAAATCCGTTTTTGGAATACCAACACCGGTGAGCACATAAGGACTTTGACAGGACATACGTCCGTAGTCAATAGTGTAGTTTTCAGACCGGATGGAAACACTATCGCAAGTGGCAGTGGGCAGTGGATGGGTTATGAAAGCACATACAGTGCTGGTGAGGAAGTACGCTTATGGAATGCCAACACCGGTGAACTCATCAAAAACCTAAAAGGACATGATGTTGTGGTCTCAAGTGTGGTATTCAGCCTCGATGGAAATCTTATCGTTAGTGGGACTGAGAGCGGTGAAATCCGTGTGTGGGATGCTCACACGGGTGAATACCTCAAAACTCTTGAGGGACATACAGGGGGTGTTTCAAGTTTAGCGTTTAGTCCTGATGGGAAGACACTCGTTAGTGGCCGGACAGACGGCACGATCTTGCTGTGGGACTTTTCCAATATACCTTGAGCATTCCTATCGCAGCAATTACTGTCGTTTATGATCAGAAGATTCACGCTCGATTCGCGTTTTTAGTCTATATTAATTTGATGAACAGAACTTTAATCACTATAGGTTAGGATTGAAACATATCTCATGAAGAAAAATACATACTTGACATTCTTCTTGTTCATTACTTTCTTAATGTACTTTCCATTCAACTCATTCGCTGAGGATGTCACACAATGGCAATTGCCAGAAGGGGCAATAGTGCGTCTTGGGAAAGGTATAATAAATGAGATTGCTTATTCGCCGGATGGCAAGTATTTAGCAGTGGCGGCAAGTATCGGTATCTGGCTCTATGATATGAAAACGTATCAAGAGGTGGCACTGCTGACTGGACCTGAAGGACATACAGATAGTGTCGTCTTCAGTCCAGATGGAAAGACAATTATTAGTGGTAGTTGGGATGGTGCAGTCTATTTTTGGGATACCAGTACTAGGAAACTGAACAAGACACTAACAACGTATTTTTGGGGAGTCGACTGTGTAACGTTAACTCATGATGGTAACACACTTGCTATTTGTGGCAGTACTGCAGAAGGTATGGATCCGACAATAAACTTATTGAATGTCAACACAGGAAAATTACTCAAAGAATTCGCTGGACCGTATTCTCCGTTGAGCGTTTGTTTTAGCCCAAATGGGAAAACACTCGTGAGTGGGGATACAAGAAGGAGAAACGGAATTTCTGTTTGGAATGTGGACACTGGTGAACTCATCAGGAATCTTACAGGTCATGAGGAGTTTGAAAGTATCAACAGTGTTGTTTTTAGTCCAGATGGAAACATAATTGCAAGTGCAAGTGCTGATAAAACGGTACGTCTTTGGAGTCCTCACACAGGTTTGTTACTCCAAACTCTGAAACATAGTGCACAGGTCAAAGATGTGGTTTTCAGTGCAGATGGTAAAACACTCATAAGTGCAGGTGAAGATGGTATTCGTTTATGGAATTCCCACACTGCTGAACTCATCAACTTTATTGAAATTTCTGCTGTGAGTGTAGTTTTTAGTCCTGATGGTAAGACATTCGTAAGTGGAAGTTCGGACGGTATTCGTGTGTGGGACGCACATACCAAGGAACTTCTGAAAACGATTGAGGGATATTCCGATTCGGTTAGCAGTGTTGCCTATAGTGCAGATGGCAACACTATTGTCAGTGGAAATCTCAATAGGACAATCCGCGTGTGGGATGCAAACACGGGAAGAATCATCAAAACTCTCACTGGACATAGCGGTCCTGTCACAAGTGTGACCTATAGTCCGGATGGAAACACAATCGCCACGGGGAGTTACGATAATACTATACGTCTATGGGATGCTCATACTTATGTACACCGAAAAACCCTCAATGCCCACAAAGGATCGGTTAGTAGTATAGACTTCAATCCAGATGGCGATATAATCGTTTGTGACGGATGGAATGAAATCCGAATATTTGATGTTCATACCGGGGAATTACTCAAAACTCTCACTGGACATTCAAGGTATGTCAGTAGGGTCGCTTTCAGTCCGGGGGGAAATACAATTGCAGCCAGTGGTTCGGGTGTAATTGACCTATTTGATGTCAACAGTGGTGAACACCTAAAAACCTTCACAGAACAAATAGATACGATTAACAGCATACTCTTCATTTTGGATGGAAATATGATTATCACTGGTGGATTTGACCACGGTGAGGAGGGTGGTGCTTTCGGAAGAATCGATTTGTGGCATGTAAACACTGGTGAACATCTCAAAACGATAGGAATGGAAGGCTTCAATGGTGTTACGGATGTAGCACTTCGTCCTGATGGAAAAATACTCGTAAGTGGAGATATGCATTATAGGGGTTTAGCTAGCAGAATTCATGTTTGGAAAGTTAATTCTTGGGAACACATCAGAACCATAGAAGGACACACCAGTTCAGTTGATAGTTTGGCATTTAGTCCGGATGGAAAGACACTTGCAAGCGGCGGGGCAGACGGCACGGTATTGCTATGGGACTTTTCTAATATACCGTAAACAACTCCATCACAGCAATTATTTCAACTTACGATATAGAAAGACATTCAGATAAACCAGAAAATACTAACAAAATTTGAGGAACACAATGAACGTACTACTTGTAGGCGGATCCGGTCATGTCGGAACAATGACACTTCCTTATATGAAGGAGCATCACAATTTTCGCGTGCTTGATTTGTCTCCACCGAAAGACGAATCTATTGAGTATATTCAAGGATCTGTCACGGATGTGGACATCGTACAGGATGCGTTGAAAGGGATGGACACGTTTGTCTACATGGTGATGTTGCGTCCCACAAGTGACCGCTCATCTGTCGCTGATTTCCCAGACATCGTTGCAAACTATGATGTGAATGCAAAGGGACTTCATATCCTTCTGCATGCTGCAAAAGAAGCAGGAATTAAGCATGGAGTCTATACCAGCACATTCACCGTGCATGAACGTACCCGAAACAGTTTTCCTTATGAAGACATCGTACCGAGAGATAATCCTGGCGTTTACGGTTTGACAAAAAGTTTTGGTGAACAAGTTTGTGAATACTTTGCCCGTGAACACGATATGTCCCTAATCGCTTTGCGAATTACAGGTCCATCTACCCGTGAACAGTGGTTAGAACGGCGCGCACAACCTAAAGATCAATCAGTTCATATCTGGTGGACAGATGAGGAGGATTTGGCGCGTGCCTATCTTGCTGCTATTTCGGTAGAACACGAAGGTTTCAACGCATTCTTTATCGCTGGCGACTATGAGCAGAAGGAGATCAATCTTTCAAAAGCAAAACGGTTGCTGGGTTGGGAACCGTTGACACATACATTGGTATTATAAAAAACATTAATGAATTCGTCATTCCTGTAAATTTGACAAAGACTTAACTTAATGCTAAAATATACAGAAAGTAAACCGATGGAAGAGAAACCCGATCCTCAAACCGACCCTATCCTTGAAGAATGCTATCGAATAAAGGAAGCATTTGCTGCTAAGTTCCATTCTGCTCAAGAACTTTACGATTATTTAAAAGCAAGACAAAACAAATATAAAGCCCTCGGTTGGAAATATGCACCACTACCCCGAACTAAACCTAATAAAAAAGATTAAGCTATCCAGGTTAAATCTCTACTCTTTTCGAAGTTGTTATTTCAATTTGCTGAAATCTAAAACCATAACATAGATAAAATCCATTTTCCAATAAATGGATTTTAAATAACTTGCACTTATCATTTAAATGTGGTATTTTATAGAAAATAGATAGGAAAATTGTCCATGGCACATCCAGAATTAACATTAATTGATGACAGACCATTCCAAACCCAAAGAAAAGACACATGGTGGGTACAACCTTTAGCAGTATTTATCGGGTTGGGTGCTTTCATAGTCTACGCAACGTTTCGGGTATTTTGGGGGCAACATTACCTCCATGAATCTTACTTGTCGCCTTTTTATTCACCCTTACTTTTTAGTCCTGATGGTTCACATAGTTGGTTTGGAATAATGCCAGAATGGATGCCTGCTTTTATCACTCCTGCAGTTCTCATTTTGTGGGCACCACTCGGATTCCGTTTTACATGCTACTACTATCGCGGGGCATATTACAAGGCGTTTTGGGCAGATCCACCGTCATGTTCAGTTTCTGAACCACGCAAAGGGTATCGCGGTGAACACTCATTTCCATTAGTTATCCAGAACATCCATAGATATTTTATGTATATTGCTATTATATTCATAGGAATCTTATCTTACGATGTATGGAAAGCACTTTGGTTTGAAGATGGGAAATTTGGTATTGGAATAGGGACCATTATATTAGCGGGAAATGTAGTACTTTTGGGTGGATATACCTTCGGTTGTCATTCTTTGAGACATCTTGTAGGTGGTGTGGTTGATCTACTATCTAAAGCACCTATACGTAGAAATATGTACAACTGTATCAGTTGTCTAAACAGCAAACACATGCTGTGGGCATGGATGAGTTTATGCTGGGTCGGTTTTTCTGACCTCTATGTTTTTATCGCTTCTGTATATGATTTTAAAGATTGGATTACGTTTTAGTCAATGTCTATAGAGAGGAAATTTTAGCTTGACATCTTACGAAACTTTTGATTACGATGTACTAATAATTGGAGCCGGCGGAGCAGGATTACGTGCTGCTATTGCGGCAGCTACTGAGGATCTGAAGGTTGGATTAGTATGCAAGTCTCTGCTTGGAAAAGCACATACCGTGATGGCTGAAGGTGGTGTTGCCGCTGCTTTAGCAAATGTAGATGAAAGAGACAGTTGGAGAGTCCATTTTGCTGACACAATGAAGGGTGGACAGTATCTATCAAACGCTCGTATGGCAGAACTACATGCAAAGGAATCCCCTGACCGGGTTCGTGAGCTTGAAGCATGGGGTGCTCTCTTTGATCGTACACAAGATGGAAGTATCCTACAACGAAACTTCGGGGGACATCAATATCCACGACTTGCACACGTCGGAGACAGAACTGGTTTGGAGATGATACGTGCCCTCCAGGACCACGGCATTCACCAAGGCATTGAAGTCCACATGGAGAATACCATCACAACACTTCTCAAAACGGGTGATAGGGTCTCAGGTGCTTTCGGTTATGAACGTGAAAAAGGACGGTTCAAAATCTTTTCTGCGAAAGCCGTTGTCTTGGCTACAGGCGGAGTCGGAAAAGCATATAAAATCACAAGCAATAGTTGGGAATACACGGGGGATGGACATTCTCTTGCATATCATGCAGGGGCAGAACTGATTGATATGGAATTTGTCCAATTTCACCCAACAGGAATGGTATGGCCCCCAAGCGTAAGAGGTATATTAGTCACAGAAGGGGTGAGAGGTGAAGGTGGCATCCTTACAAACAGCGAAGGCAACCGCTTCATGTTTGATGATATTCCCGAACTATATGTGAACCAAACTGCGGACAACCCTGAAGAAGGATGGCTTTACACACAAGGGGATCGTGATGCGCGTAGACCTCCAGAACTGTTGACGCGCGACCATATAGCGCGTTGTATCGTCCGTGAAGTTCATGAAGGCAGAGGCAGCCCGCACGGTGGTGTTTATTTAGACATTGCATGGATAAAGGAGAAAATACCGAACGCACAAGAACATATCCGCAGAAAACTCCCAAGCATGTATCATCAGTTCAAAGAACTGGCAGATATTGACATCACCGAAGAACCGATGGAAGTTGGCCCCACGACTCACTATATTATGGGTGGAATTCGTGTTGATGCTGATACACAGATGACATGTGTTCCTGGTCTGTTCGCAGCAGGTGAATGTGCAGCGGGACTTCACGGGGCAAACCGTCTCGGTGGTAATTCATTGTCCGATCTTCTTGTCTTCGGAAAACGGGCAGGTGAATATGCAGCACAATTTGCTCAAGAAAACGAAGCAGTACCGCTCGAAGAAAGTTCAGTTGAAGAAATCGCTCAGCATTTTCTCAAACCTTTTGATAATCCGGAAGGGGGTGAGAATCCATATCAGATTCAAGCAGAACTTCAAGATAAGATGCAGGAACTTGTTGGAATTGCCCGAAGCCAAGAAAGTCTAACACAAGCATTGGAAGAGGTGCAGACCTTACGCGAAAAAGCGGAGAATGTCCATACCATTGGCAATCGCGAATACAATTCAGGATGGCATACAGCACTTGACCTTGACTGTCTACTCACGGTTTCAGAGGCGATTGCACTTGCAGCACTTGAACGCAGAGCAAGTATCGGGGCACATTCGCGCGACGATTTTCCTGAAAAAGAGGAACCAGGTGCAGGAAAATATAACACTATTCTCAAAAAAGCTGAAGACGGAACAATGGTTATTCGACGTGAACTTGTTCCTGAATTAACTGAAGAGTATCAGCAAATAATAGAAGAAATGGGATAATCAAAACAGGAAGGAAACATAATGGATAAAGCGACATTTAGAATCTGGCGTGGAGATGCAAACGAAGCTGATTTCGTTGATTATGAAACCGAAGTCTCTGTAGGGATGGTGGTTTTGGATGCAGTTCACCGTATCCAAGCAGAACAAGCGAATGATTTGGCTGTCAGATGGAACTGCAAGGCAGGTAAATGCGGTTCGTGTTCTGCAGAGGTAAACGGCAATCCGAAATTGATGTGTATGACACGTCTAAACGATCTTCCACTTGACCAACCTGTCACCGTTGAACCGATGCGTGCTTTTCCACTTATCAAGGACCTTGTTACAGATGTGTCGTGGAACTTTAAAGTTAAAGAGAAAATGAAACCTTTCACACCGAGACCTGCAGATGCTGAGGACGGTACATGGCGAATGGAACAAGAGGACATTGATCATGTGCAAGAGTTTCGGAAATGTATTGAATGTTTTCTCTGCCAAGATGTTTGCCATGTCCTGCGCGAACATCATCTTCACGATGAATTCATCGGACCGAGATTCTTCGTTTATGCAGCTTCTTTGGAGATGCACCCGATTGACACAGAAAATCGTTTGGAAGAATTGAAAGATTCAGATGGTATAGGATATTGTAACATCACAAAATGCTGTACGAAAGTTTGTCCGGAACACATCACGATTACTGATAATGCAATTATTCCGTTAAAAGAACGGGTTGTTGATCAGTTTTACGACCCGATAAAAAAACTTTTCCGCGTTTTTGGTGGATAAGTTTCTATAGTTTGTATGTCCAATTTCTATATGTTTCATAATGTGTTTTTTCTTATGTTAACGTGAGATCGGTATAAGTAAGTGTTTGTAGTGCAAGTCTTTAGAATGAGGATATTCAAAACGAAACAACCTTACATACGCTTGGCTTTAATGTTGACATGTTCCAACTCAATAATATATAATTTCCAATATGGCAAAATACTACGACAATATGGCAAAATCAATATTTACAGATTTTGCTGGTGACATCTCACAGTATGTAGTCGGCACACAATATGATGTTGAAGTAATAGAAAACATAGACACTGAACAACATCTGGTTGTAGAACAACTAACCGATAGTACAAAACGGATCCGTATCAACGGTAGCGAAGCGATTCTGCACATTGAGTTACAACTTCGCGATAGCACATATCAACCGATGTGGGCACGTAACGCCGCATATCACGGGTACCTTATCAAAAAACACCAGATACCTGTTTATTCCAATGTCATCTATTTCCATCCGAATGCTGGGAGAAATGATACGGGTTTTTATCACTATAATGCCCACGGATATGAATACACCTTACGATATAAGGTAATACGACTGATTGACATTGATGGACAAGCGATATTGGAGATGCAGGCACCAGGGTTGTTACCGTTTACCCCGCTGATGAAACGTCCAACAGGAATTTCCATTGAGCAGTGGGTGCAAGAATGTATCAACGCAGTTGCTGCCACCCCTTTTGATGAACAGACGCAAGGAGACCTATTCTGTGCGCTATCGTTGTTCGGTGGCATTGTCTATGATCCATTACTTTTCAAAAGAATGATACGGGAGGAACGTATGCAAGAATCAAAATACTATCAACTCCTACGCGACGAATTCGTTGCTATCGGAATTGAACAAGGGCTTGAACAAGGACTTGAACAAGGCGCAAGAGAATCTACCATTAGAAACATCTTAAAATTCCTAAATAACAGATTTACAGCAGAGGAAGTCAATGACCTAATACCTCAACTACATCGGATTACTGATTTAGAACGACTTGATCAGTTGCTCTTCGCTGCGCCACAAGTCCAAAACCTTGATGCCTTCAAATTGATGCTTGAAAAATAACATGTATCAATCTTGAAACAGGAGAACAATTTTTTTCACCCGACACTGTTGATCGTCTACAGCAGATTGTGTGGAAAGGACAGCAACCTGTCCAAACTGTGACATTACCTGTATACGAGTTCACAAATTGAGCCAACGACTGTAAATAAACTGACATACCTCGGAGATATAATAGAATGCCAAGTAAGAACGATATTTTAAGAGTAGGCGTAATTGGGCCCGGCGGCGCAGGACGAGGCAACACAATGGGGTTTGCAACACGTCCCGATTGTCAAGTCGTCGCTGCTGCTGATGCCCATGAAGGAAGTTTAGACGCTTTAGAAAACGCATTACAGCAACGGGTTGAAGATTACAAACCAAAAAGTCTAAAACGTTATCTCGGTGAACACGAATTCATTGAGATGCTCAATCATGAAGATTTGGATATTGTCGGAGTTTTCTCCCCACATTCCTTGCACGATATTCATGTCAAATACGCGCTGCGTGCAGGATGTCATGTCATCGTTGAAAAACCGATGGCAAACATTGTCGGAGATGCAATAACAATAACAAAAATCGCTCTCGGTAGTGGACTACACCTTGTCGGTGGCTATCAACGACATTATGATAACACTTACATTACGGGAAGACTTGCAATTGCAGATGGACGCATAGGGGAACTTCAGAAATTTGAAGTCTACATGGCACAACGATGGGGTGCTGGCGGATGGCGTGGGGATCCCCGCTTCTCTGGTGGTGGACAACCGAATGATTCAGGAAGCCACCTACAGGATATCTTTCTTTGGATGACCGATAGATTACCTGCTAAAGTTCATGGTACTACCGACATGAAGTTTCAAGACGATGAAGGTAATCTTGTGCCGAAATTCGTTGAGATTAATTCATACTCTGATGTAACCCTTGATAACAGCGCAGAAGGCACAATCACTATTATGGGAAACACACGGGTCGGTTTTGAAGAATGGGTTATCCTTGAAGGGGATCAAGGAACAATAGAGATAAAAAACGGAATCCGTTTTACAGCCAAAGGTGGAGAAACAGAAGACCTTTCATATCCACGTCCCGAAGGATATCCAAAGAGTAAGATTGATCAACTTGTCGGACTTGTTAAAGGTGAATATGATGCAAACTATACGTCTGGCATCAATGGAATACGAACAAGCTGGTTGACAAACTCGATACTTGAAGCAGGTAAAGGTCCAGACGAAAAAAATAGTGTGGATTGTGATGAACTAATTGAAAAGGAGGGCTATAGTCGACAAGAAGTGTTAGACTTAATTGACCAATGTGCATCAAAACAGATGTATTAGTCGGCTCGTCCACAATAAATTGAAGAATGAATGTTTATGCGACTAAATATAAACGCGTGATTAATACAAATAGTAAGGAGAAAAACAATGAGATATGTCAACTGCTGTCTGCTTACTGCTTTATTGCTTTTATCTATTACACAAGTTGGGTGTCTATCTGGAAATGCACTGAGTACCGCAGACAATTTGGTTGAAGCCAAAGACTATCGTGGGGCATTAGATGCATATCAAAGGGTAGTTGATAGCCAACCCGGTACTGTTGAAGCACGAAAGGCACAACTTGCAATTGCAGAACTTAACATAGAAAGGATGAATCGTCCGGAAGCAGGCATCAAGGCTTATGAAGCCATCATCGCTGATGCCCCCGAAAGTGACGAAGCAGCCGAAGCACACTACAATCTGGGTATGTATTATTACCAACGTCAACAAGATTATGATTCAGCACAATCTCAATTTGATACTATTATTAATAAATATCCACATCTTGAGTTGAGCCACAAAGCTCAGTTAATGTTAGCAAAAAGTTATGAAGAAGGAAAGAAATATGAACAAGCTGTGGAAGTGTTTGATAACTTTGCTAACCGAAATCCGCAAAGTGAACGCGCCGCTGTAGCTCTGGCAAACAAGGCAAGAATCCAACGAACACTACTTAAGGATGATGATGAGGCAAAACGTACTTACCAATATATGGTGAAAAAGTACGGGAAACTCGATTCAGCACAATCAGAAATTGAAAAAGCAAAAGAGGAACTGAACGAACTCAACGCTGCAATTCCTGAACCAGAAAATCCTGAAGATACGCAAATCGGACGTGCCATGGCAAAGCAAGAGGCACGACGGGAACGTGACCTTCCAGAAGATGCTGTAAAAAGTCGTGCAATGCAATCCAATGTGGAGATCGAGGATTCTGGATTTGGAATTACTGCAGAAGAACTCATGAGAAGTTTCGGCGGCGGAAACCCAATAGCAGGGGATGATCAAGGTACTTACTATGACGCTCAGTTGATGATCGCTGGATTCTATTATGGAGACGAACAATATCGGGATGCAGGTGCTTTGCTATTTGATGCCCTTGCACGTGCAGAAGCTGAAAAGGCTATAGTTGAACCGATCAATTACATACGCCTATCAATTTGTTATCGCAAACTCGGTATGCACCAAAAAGCAGCCAATGTCCTTAAAAAAGCTGCAGCACGAGACCCAAAAGTAATTGATGCAATACTTAGTACCGGACAGAATCAGTATACAAATGAAGAGTATGAAAAAGCATTAGAAACGTTTAGCTCTGTCATTGGTATAAATCGTACGAAAGATGCAGAATTATACTGGTTTATTGGAAAAGTCTATGAAAAACTTGGTGAATACGAAAAAGAAAGAGAGGCATTTGAACGCGCTGTCGCAAAAAATCCTGATGATACTGATGCTCTGCAAAGCCTTGCAGAAGTACTTCATTTCCGATTGAAAGACCGAAAAACCGCCGTTATTTTCCAAGACCTCGTTGAAAATAAGAAAGATTCTTTTGTAACTATGAAGACACTTGGTGACGTTTGTTATAAACACGGTGAATATGGTAAAGCAAATATAAAGTATAGGGCTGCTGCCAGAACCGCCAAACGACATCTGGATAAATCTGAAAATGCTGCTGAGAAAAAGGCACTTACACAGCAATACGGATATGGTACAATACTCGCAGCAATGGCTGTCTACAAACAAGGCAGAGAAGAAGATGGTCAAAAGTTGATTGATACGCTCACCACTGAATATCCAGATCATTCTTTGCTTCCTTATGCTAAAGGTGAAATCGCACTTATCAAAGGCGATGAAAAAGTTGCTATAGACGCATTTAAAGAGGCTATTGATAAAGCCCCACAATCGGATATACCTATCATTGCTCTTGGAGATTTCTATGTATCTAAAGGATACAATGACGAGGCAATAACTCTCTGGGAAGGATATTTGGAGAAGGATAAATACAACGCTCAAGTAATGCGGAGACTAAAATCACTAAAGGGTAGTTCTGAATAATGCCTATCCTATAAGTTTATGTAGTGCGGGGTCTCTGTGCCCCGCCATCCGCATTGTAGGAGGGGTTTCTAACCCTGAATTAATCACTAAAGCGTTCGTAGTCGCGTAATTCATTACGCCTCTTACACTCAAGTTCAAAAGTGATAACCATAGATAGAACTGATATAAGCAAAAATTAACGGTATTATATCAAAATTTAACTTTTTTCAAAAAAGACTTGACAATTAATTATAAATTGTGTATAATAGTAATTGATATGATCAAATGACTGGTCAAATAATCGGTCCCAACTCAAAAAGGATGTCAAATTCCTTCCATAATTTTCATTACGGACCCCATAAGAATCAATCCCATATAAGTTTTGTCAGACAAGTTCCCACCACAATAATTCAATTGTGATTCCATAGACTTGTTTGCCCCCCGGGCACAATGAATTTCCCAAAAATGTTTAATACGGTTCCAACTATCTTAACAATTCAATTTAATTTACTTTCCTGCTTCATAGTCAGGAATATCATTACGAAAATAAAGGTAATAGCACAGCATTTAATCAGTGCTATCAAATATGTAAGTATTTTTCTGATTCCATTTAGCAATTTGTCACATAATACAAAAAACGGACTTTGAATTGTTATGGGAAACAGGTATCCACGAGGAGTATAAGTAAATATGGAGAGCTTGGAAATAGGCAAGCTCCAAGAAATGGAGATTTCGACCTTAAATACTATGGCGCAATCCTGCGGACTTGAAGATACAAATTCTTTACGTAAGGATGAACTCATCAATCGGATTATTGAACAGGTAACTGAACAGAATATACCTCTCTATGGAAAGGGTGTGCTGCAAATCTTAGATGATCGTGACCAAAATTACGGTTTTCTTCGATCACCACGTTCAAATTATTTCCAGAGTGACGAAGATATATATGTTTCATCCTCACAAATTCGATTGTTCGGATTGCAAACGGGGCATGTCGTGGAAGGATTAGTTCGTCCACCTAAGAAATCGGAGAACAAAACTGAACGTTATTTTGCTTTGCTACAGATTGAGAAAGTGAACGGTTCACCCCCCGAAATGGTTAAGACACGAACCCCTTTCGGACATCTCGACCCGATTTTCCCGTACGAAAAATTGAAGTTAGAACACAAAGCTTCTGAATTCGGAACGCGCATCATTGACCTGATTGCCCCGATCGGCAAAGGACAACGCGGTCTAATTGTCGCCCCACCTTTTAGTGGTAAAACAACCCTTCTCAAAAATATTGCATGCGGTATTGAAACAAACCACCCTGAAGTTTCACTCATCTTTTTGCTCATTGATGAAAGGCCTGAGGAAGTAACTGATGTCGTGCGCACGGTTAAAGGCGAAGTCATTAGTTCTACATTTGATGAACCACCAGAACGACACATACAGGTCGCTGAAATGGCAGTTGAAAAGGCTAAACGAATGGTGGAATGTGGTGAAGATGTCGTTATACTGCTTGATAGTATGACACGTCTGGCAAGAGCATATAACATGACCGCACCCCACAGTGGCAGGACGCTTTCAGGTGGATTAGATGCAATGGCGATTGTAGAACCTCGCAAATTCTGCGGGGCAGCCCGGAAATTTGAAGAGGGTGGAAGTCTGACTATTGTCGCTTCAGTTCTTGTGGATACTGAAAGTCGTTCAGATTCACACATCTACGAAGAATTCAAAGGGACTGCCAACATGGAAATCCATATGGATCGCACCTTGTTGGAACTTCGAATATTCCCTGCAATCAACATCGAAAAATCCAAGACTCGTAGAGAAGAACTCTTGTTAGAACCAGATGTCCTCAACAAAGTTTGGGTTCTAAGAAAGGTTATCAGTCAAATGAGTATGACGGAATCTATGGAGCTCCTGATTAAGCAACTCGGCAAGACCAAAACAAATGAAGAATTTCTTGAAATGATGACCGCAGATGCTGGACAGAACGCAAAAGCCCGACCTAAACCAGCAAGAACTGCAAAATGAGATACTCACACAAATTAATAGAATTTAATTGTGTTTTTCTCATCTATGCAAGAAATTTAATCAAATTTAATGTATAATATTAGTAGTTAGTAAGAACTTATGAGCAATAACATATCTCAGCATGACTAACTATATATTTCACTTATGAAACATGGAGAAAATTATGAAACCTGAAATACATCCAGAAACAACTGAGTGTACTATCAATTGCGTTTGTGGTGCAACATACCAAACGGTTACCATCCAATCGGATATGCGTGTAGACGTTTGTGCAAAATGCCATCCATTCTATACAGGTCAGCAAACAAGGTTTATTGATACAGCAGGACGCGTTGAGAGTTTTAGACGTAGATACGGACTTACTGAAGAAAAATCGTAATGCTTCTAATCCTTTGACCCATATAGAGATTTGATATGTTTGACAAACTCAAAGACATTCAGAATAACTTCATTGATGTAGAGAAAGCTTTAAGTGATCCTGACCAAATTTCCAACCCACAACGGTTGCAGGAACTCTCAAAAACACACGCTGAGCTTTCACCAATTGTTTCCGCATATAAGGACTATCAACAATTGGAAACTGCTATTGAGGAAACACAGACAATGTTAGCAGATGAAAGTGATGCCGATATGTTGGCGTTGGCACAAGAGGAATTGGAGGATCTCAAGGAACAGCAAGATGAGCTCATTGATACACTAAAAATGCTTCTTATTCCAAAAGACCCAAATGACGAGAAAAATGTCATTATTGAAATTCGAGCAGGGACTGGTGGCGAAGAAGCAAGTCTGTTTGCATCTGAGATATTTCGTTTATACACCCGATACGCTGAGAGAAAAGGTTGGAAAATTGATATGCTCAGTGCAAATGCTACAGGATTAAAAGGCTTCAAAGAGGTTATCTTTTCTATTGAAGGAAAATCTGCATATAGTCTGCTTAAATACGAAGGTGGGATACATCGTGTACAACGTATTCCAACTACTGAAACAAGTGGACGTATTCATACATCAGCTGTCACTGTCGCAGTACTACCTGAAGCGGAAGAAGTTGATATACAAATCGATGAAGCTACTGAATTACGGATAGATACCTATCGTTCCTCAGGGCCCGGTGGACAAAGCGTTAATACTACGGATTCAGCTATCCGTATCACACACATTCCAACAGGTATCGTTGTAACCCAACAAGATGAAAAATCGCAGCATAAGAACCGTTCAAAAGCGATGAAGATTCTTCGTGCACGTTTGCAAGAGAGAAAACAGGCGGAACTCGATAAAGAACGTTCAGAAACGCGTAGGTCTATGGTTGGTAGTGGGGATAGAAGCGAAAAAATACGCACATATAATTTCCCGCAATCACGCGTAACTGATCACCGAATTCAATTCAGTTCACATCAATTGGATTCTGTTTTAGATGGTGATATAGATGCGTTTATTGAACGGCTAATCACTGCTGATCAAGCAGAAAAACTAAAATTTGAAGAGAATTGACTAAATTATTGATATTTTGAATATCAATTGCGATTGGATTAATAACTGAAAATTAGGAACATTGATCATCCTTCCTTGTTTCACTTCCTTATTGCTATCGCTCGGATGGAGTTCTTGGATTATATAAGATTCTATGGCTACCCAAAAATGGCATGTGCTTGAACTCCTTGAGTGGACAACTGGTTATTTTGAAAAGCATAACATTCCAAACCCACGATTAGACGCAGAAGTTCTACTCGGACACCTACTTGAGAAAAGCAGGCTACAACTATATCTACACTTTGATATGCCCGTTTTTCAGAAAGATTTAGATGTATTCCGAGAGATGATTAAAAAACGGGTCGCACGAACACCGATTAGTTATCTCATAAATCGCAAGGAATTCATGTCGCTGGATTTCTATGTTGATGAGCGGGTGCTTATTCCTCGGCCAGAAACCGAATTCATCGTTGAAACAATACTCAAATCGAATCCCGATACCTGTCAAAGAATACTTGAGATAGGAACAGGAAGTGGAGTGATCGCTACTGCTCTTGCCGTTAACAAACCTGAGTGGGAAATTACCGCAACTGATATATGTAAAGACGCTTTGGCAGTTGCTGAAATAAATAGAGACGCACACGACTGCAATGAACGCATAACACTATTGCAAGGTGATCTATTTGAACCGATAAGACCGTTAGAATCCGCACGATATAATTGGGTTGTTTCCAATCCACCTTATGTAACGACTAATGATCACGACACCTTGAGTTCTGATGTGCGTGACTATGAACCGCATATTGCTCTCTTTGCTGGTGAAGATGGATTGTCCATCATTCGCACTCTTATTGCTGCGGCACCAGATTATCTCTATCCTGACGGCAAACTCATCTTTGAAATTGGGGACACCCAAAAAGAACCAGTCAAGGCACTTCTTGAAAATCAGCTTGAATATAAGAAGTTTCGCTTTATTAAGGATTATTCTGGTAAGGATAGGGTTGTTTTGGCAAGTTTGGAATAATGATTAGAAAATCAAATTGGTTCATTTCTGTTGAAGTCAGTCGCTTTCTTTATTGTAGTGCGGGGTCTCTGTGCCCCGGTAGTTGTTGATGAATTGAGAGATAGCGGGGCACAGAGACCCCGCACTACATAAGATTTATGAAATACGATTTAGTAAGGTGTTTCATTAGTCGTTAACGCACACCATCTCGTAGAAAACAGATGATTCAGCAATTCTTCTCTGGCTTCAGGTGTATCTATCTGTTTTAATGCTAAGGCTGCATTAAACCGCACATATCGGTTCTCATCTTCCAATTGTTCTACCAAAGTAGGAATAGCAGGTTCAGAAACTGATCCCAGTTGTGCTAAGGAACGTGCAGCGTTATATCGCACCCAGTAGAGTTCATCATTTAAGCCGTCTGTTAATACCTTAACTGTGGGTTCTAAATCTATGGTGCCATTCACATATTGACCGATGATACCTAAACCCTCCATGGAATGCCGACGCACCCAAGGGGATTCATCTGATGCTGTCTCTGTCAAGGCAGGTACTGCCTCCAATGCAGTTTTACCCATATCTGTTAAGGTATACGATGCACTTGTACGAATGGATTCCTCTGAGTTTGACAACGCATCAATCAATGTAGGAACAGCAGCTTCACCAATCAGACTTAATGCAACGCCAACATAACTGCGAATTGATTCTGAAGTCTCGTGAAATACCTGATGTAACGTTGGTACTGCGGAAGCACCCACTCGTCCCAAACGATATGCGGCATTCAATCGTTGTTTCTCATCTTCATTTTGCAATGTTTCCAGCAAAGTCCCCATCTCACCAGCAGAAACACCATTAGCAGAACCGTTTTGCCTACCATAATTCCAATCCCATTGAGATTCCCATAGTTCTGGATGGTCTGGGTCAATGCCATCAGCAACAGACTGCCAATTGGCAGTATCACTGTCCCAATCAGGCGATGACGGTTCGTCAAGACGAGAGAACAGAAACTTCAACATATACCGCTTATTTTCGCTCTGATTTGGTGTAGCACGATGCCACAAATCATAATGAACGATAGTCACGGTGCCTGCTTCACCACATAGTGAGGTATCCGGTTGTTCATGTGCACTTTCATGTGTTTCGTAATAATGGGAACCGGGCAACACAGCAGTCGGTCCCATATCATCACTTACATCTTGCGGATAATAAAACGCCATTGTCCACCGGCATTTGTGCCGACGTATCTGCTCATCCCCCTCATAAGTATCCTTATGAAACCCTTGTCCACCACTACCTGATGGATTGTAATGACAGTAACGGTGGGGATGCATCATGTAGTTTTTTCCGAGCACGCCCTGCATTGCTCCATGCACAACAGGATGCTCAAAAATATGTTGAATCTCTGGAATCAGTGGCAGCACATTGTTACCCCAGTTCCCAGTCTTTTCGAACATCGCTTCCAACTGTTGGAAAATATGTTCGTGAAAACTTGCGGGAAAGTCTGTTTCCACCTTGATGTATCCATTGATGATGAAATCCCGCATCTGTTCATCAGTCAGTTGTATTCCCTGAATGTTCATAGTCTTTTCCTCCTCTAATGTTTATAAAACCATAAAAACCAATAAATGTCAATCTTTTAATGCAGTTGTAATTGCCCGGGATGATGGAGAACCCCAACCTTGTACCAGCATGCTCCATCTCCCAGCCGGACCACCTGCTACCATAAGTAATAGATCTTCTTCAGAATATTGATTCGTCGTTTCAGCGATATATTTACGCACATCCGATTTACTAAACCCATCACCTGAAATCGTCTTTGCATGTTCAATTCCGATAACCAACAATGTTTCACCCCTACTATTCCCCGTTGCTACCATATTTTGACAAATTGTCGTGAGAATACCTTCTGCAGTGTTGCTTCCGTGGTCGTTGATACTTTGTGGACCTGCTCCAGCGAATACGGTAACGGTACTATCTTCAGGTTCAAAACCGCGTTCCACATGCAACGGTGTCCACGGGTTTTCCTCACCTTCATTTTCAGCAATACAGCACGTGTATTTTCCAACATGTCCAAATGCAGCACGGTCTAATTCAGCGGGCAATGCCCCACCAATGTTTGTACAGATGAGTCGAACTGCTCTGCCGATAGTAGCATTTGCACGCCATCCTTGTCCAAATAGATTGAAACCGTCGTTGATACCCAATTCCTTCCGTATCGGTCCATTTATCACAAGCATTGGGGCAACATGGGATGTAGTAACTTGCACACCGTGTAGATTAAACCTCTCATTAGTCATTGCTTCAACAGCAGCAAGTACAACAGGAAGATACTCAGGCAGACAACCGGCCATCACTGCATTTATTGCTATCCGTTCAACAGTGGCTTTGCCCCATTTCGGTGGCAGCGGTGCAATCAGTTCATCAGGTGATCGTTTGGTGCCACGCAGCATCTTTTCAACGCGTGCTGGCGTTGGTGGAACAACGGGAAGTCCATCTGTCCACCCGTTCTGATAGCACGCCTCTATCGGGTCAATCCCCTCATCTATTGATACCTGTTCTGAATGCCATTGCTGTGCCATGTTCTTACCTAATCACATCAATCTTTTTCGTTTATAGTGGAATTTACAATTAATGAAACACTCATTAGAGGGCGAGGAAACCTCGCCCCTACGGGGCTTGTGGTAGTTGTCAGTTCATTGAAATATCTTTTTAATTCTAAACTTTACTATAGTTTCTGTTCATGGACATATATCTTTGGTCAATAGATGTTTATGTCCTTTTGTTTTGTACACTTTCCCTTGAGATACATGCTCCTTAAAATCTTGAATGAGTTTTCTATCATCGGAGATCAATACCTTTACTTCAGCAATTACTGCCAATGCAATTATGTGTGGATCATCTGATTTGATAATGTCTTTGAGCTCATTCTCTTTTTCTTCAATGTCTTGAGATACCAATTTGACATTGCCTGAACGCACGAGTTGATCTCTTATTTGATCCATTCCACCTCTATACCATTCTTCCTCAAATTTCTTGGTATTCGTATAGACTATTTTTCCGTTTCTATTCTCTAACCATTTCCATACAGGTTTCATATCTTCATTGGAAGGATCCTTGAATTTATGAAACGTATTTGCATCCAAAATTGCGCACATATATTAATCCTCAAATCCCATAAGCCGTTTAGATTCTTTGAGGAAAAAATCGCGATAATGTGGTGGAACGTCAATCATGTTTCCCATTTCATCAAACCCGATATTATGCACTTTAACAATATTTCGGACTGGTTCAAAGTAAATCAATGACACATTTTCGGGTTTGATGTTACCTTTCCTGATTTCTATGCGTGCACGGTCTACTATATAGTCGCTGTGCGTTTCAATAATGAATGACTGATTTCCCTGATTTGTCAATTTTGTCAATAGTGTAGTAAATTCCGCTTGTGCCCTTGGATGTAGATGCACCTCTGGTTGCTGCAGTAAGGAATACGTTAGAGGTGTGGGTTTATTTTCACTATACTGAGATATACTCGGATATAATACTTGCACTAAAAGCGGAAGTATTTGACTGATTCCATAACCAACATCAACGATGTTTTTAGTAGGTCCTCTTACCTTGAATTGTAACTGGAATGGTCCACCAAGTGTTCCGCTAAAGTTTTTTATTTTTATGTCTTGAAAAAGACCAGAACTCATCCCAAACTCAATTAGATGCTGTTTCAGTTTCTCCCACTCTTTTTTTCGGGTAACTGCTAATCGCATCAACATCATTGGAACATCACTGCCTTCAGGATCGTTAAATTCTCGTGCTGGATCGTAAGTGCGTTTAGGTTTTGACCTAATTGGCGAACTACTATTTACCGATAAACCTCCGAATGTCCTCCACGGTCGAAAATCAAAGATTCCTATATGTTGAGTCTTTTTGCTCATATATGCGTCTAAAGCAATTTCTCCATCAGATTTCTCGCTGAAAATTAGTGATAGTATTTTAAAAAAGGGTGGACTCAATGCATCAGAACTACAAGTTAAATTATATTGATTTTGTTGTACATCATAAGAGTCTAAACGAACTGCTATGTCGGTTTGTTCTTCTGTTTCAAGATTGATTTCACCATCAACGAATTTCATTCTTATTGAATTGGCTGAAGGTTCAATACTTCCTTTTTTCTCAACAAATTCAACTATTACTTGGACATCTTCGTTATTAGCTCTGTTAGTATAACCGAGTTTGAAGTTTTTCTCTTTTCTATTACTGTTTCTGACAATATCTTTAAAAGTGCCTAATGCGTAAGGCTCCGAATTAAAATCCAAATCTCCATTTCGCAGATAATTGGATAGGACATGGAAACATGCAAGTGCAGTTGTTTTCCCCGTGCTATTTTCACCTACCAATAATGTCAGAGGACGAATTTCAAGTGTCTGACGTTCACCGAAACACCGCACCTCTTCCATTGTGAATTGTGTAATGCTCATAATGTCACCTGCACTCTACATTTACATTTTGTAGTTAAGTATACCACATCGGGCAAAGGGTGTGTCAAGTTTTTGGTTTTGTCTGAACCAGGATTTTCAGGATTTATAGATTTCCAGGATTAGGAGTCTGGCGTTTCAAAGTGCCAATTAAAAGATAAACGTCAAAATGGTATATTATAAAATAGAAATGGTATTAGTTTGGTATTAGACAGACTCGTCTACGTGCAAAGGTGCATCAATAGAAATCCGAAAGAAAGTCTTGGAGAGAAAATAGGTAGGAAACAAAAAAGGCAGATACCCAAAACGGATACCTGCCTATTGTTAGGTTGTGCGGCACAGTCATTTATTCGTGGTTGCGAGTCGCTCTGTAAATATCGCGACAACTCAGTCTATAACACATTGCCCACGACTCACCACAAACCCCCCATTTTGCTTCATTTCTGCCGAGCCGCGCGTTCCATACCACTTTTATGCGTTTTTGACGCGTACAGATGCGAGTCCTGTGCATTTCAACATCATCGGGGTTGCACGTCCAATAGTAGTGTGATTTACGTCCATAGTTACAAGTGACCCGATGATCCAGATCAGAAAGTACCATCTCAGTGCAAGCACTCCGTCTGCATCTCACACGCGTTGGGAACTAGTGTGTATGTGTCTGACACGCATAAAAGCCTGTTACCGTGCAGGAATCCCCATTGGCATTTGTCTCTAAACAAGTTGCTTGCACCGAATGATTACTCCCATCACAAGCATAATGTGCATGCCCTGATGGACACTCTCTATATACCCAAGAATGATCGCCTGATACAGTCGTCTCATGAACACCACACGCATGCATCACAGGCGTTGTTGGTGTCGTTGATGCTACAGGCGGCGTGCCACTATCCGCTTCGTCAGAATGAGCACTACTCCCTATAACATAAGGGTTATGATCACGTTTATGCCCCATGCACCTTCTGAACTCTTGACCACACCGATAGGATTTGAAGGCTTTGAGATAGCCAGTCGGTTTCTCCCATATCCACTTATTGCAGGTGCGTTCTTCATGAGGTGCTCCTTGGGCCGAAGCAGCGGGGTGTGGACATTTATCATAATAATAATCACCACACCCCTGATCCACAGTGCGCCTTCTCAATTCAATTGTAAAAGAAGTTGCGTTCCATGGATGTGTAGAATACATACTTTCTTTAATCAACTGAGAAAGACCTTTAGCAGTACCACATTTTGAGCGATGCGATGTTTTCGCAAGTGTTGGTGTGATGAACGTATCTGAACAGACACCTTTGCAAGTATACTCGGGAAGGGATTTATCATAATCGTTCCATGTCTTTTTTCCCACCACCCGTTCTTTCCACGGCTCGGACTGTTTTTATGTATGAGTCCGCTGTCGCGATTTTCATCATCTGAGATGTACGAGTATACGTTAGATTTTGTCCACCCTAAATGTGTCGCAAGCACCTCGATAAGCGCGTCATACTTGGTATTGTATGTCGTTTTAGCACTTTCAAAAGAGGTGATTGCACTCTGTTTGTGGGAGATAGCCGCTTCAAACGCGTCAAGTAGCGAAGCGGAAGCATGAATATCCCCAGCTAAGCCAAGCGCATCTACAAGCACACCGACGGCGACGGGAGCGGTCAGACCACCGGTAACATACATAGACACAGTTGCTGCCATTAGTTTAGAAGCGGTGACAGCCACCCCTCTCTCTATCTTTGCTGCGTTTTTATCATATTCTGCTTTCGCCAGAAGATATAGAAAATTGGCATTCCGCACGGCATCGTATGCCGTATCCCCTCTGTCTTTATAGGTTATTTCGTTCCTTTCTGCGATGGCAAGATCATCATCTTCCAAGTCGGAGTGTGCGGCGTGCGACACAAAAAACGTGAGCATTAAACATGTTAGTATAAGGACTGTGAAAAATCTTTGCATGATTATATACCTCCTTGTATTCACTTGTTTTCAGTCGTTCCCATATTTGACATTTCCAGTTCAAACGGGAGTAAAGGACGGGCAGTTAATGGGTTGAATCCCTCTGTGAAGGTTGTCGGATAACGCATGTCTGTGAGCGGCTCCCCCGTCGTATCGGGCCATATTAATTTCATCAAATCGTGGTACCGTGCTTGTTCCCAGGGGGTTTTCTTTTCCTCTCCCTGTTCACGCAGCACATAAAATATTCTTTGACTTGCAGAGAGGGCTTTCAGAAACTCAGGGTGGTCTTTCTGTCCTGTCCACCTATAGTATCTCTCTATATACAGTGCTCGTGCGAATTCGGCTGCCTCTGTATCTTCTGGCGGAAAAGGCGGAATATGGTCAGCACTCCAATGCCCCAACTCCCGAGCTTGCTGACGCACTGCCTCTACAGGATGCGTCTCTAAAAGTTCCTTGTGGTATGTCAACGAGCCGATATGCGTTTTTGGTGCTGGCACGGGGAGATCCACTGGCACGTTTGGTTCGTGCGGGCCACCTTGCCACTCATCGGGTGCGTCCATCGGCACTTGATGAAAATGGTCACCATGCTGCACCCATTTGAAACCTTCATCCGCAGCAGGCAGGTCATCCTTCGTAATCGGTTTGTCAGAGGATACAATGGGCTTGTTGCTCTCTTGTAGCAACTTCTCATCTTGTGCAACCTCTTGTTTCAGCTGCTGTATTTCTGTCCATTGCTTGTAGAATACAAAACTACTTATGGCAATGAATAGGATTATGAGGACACCGAGTCCCCAGTACAGTTTATTTCTCATGAAAATGTCCTCCTAACTGCGTTGTCTCTTGCGCCACAGCGATGTCCAGCGGGCAAGGCACTCTTGATTTTTGGCACGGTTTTATATAGATGGGATAACAATATTCATTCCCATCACAATCCCGTAGTATTGGATGATAGAACGGCTGACAATTTTCTGTTTGAGGTTCACACCTTTCTGTGTCAAAGGGTTGACACAGCGGGGTATCGGGATGTGTTGCTTTGATAGCCATACTTCCCAACACCAGTGGAGCGAATAGGAATCCGATAATAAAATACCGGATGTAAAGACGATAGATTTTCATTGCAGCACCTCCATTGTGCATTGCTTGGTCGTGGGGGACCTACCATTCTTAAAAAATAGCGGGCACCCCAGCGACCAAGCCATAAGTTACCTAATGTAATGTTATTTTAGATAAGAGGCACCCATAAAATGGCACACTATGAGCTGGTCACTTTTTAATATTACACAGTATTTTAATTTATTTTGCAACAAATTATTTATATAGGGGTGTGTAAAGTTTTTGGCAAACATCTCATGTCCATTGTAGTGCGGGGTCTCCGGGGAATGCCTAAATGGCATTCATACCGTTGATTTGGTGCCCCGCTACCTTTAATTTTCCAACAATTGCGGGGCACGGAGACCCCGCACTACAATGGATGGTCCGAAGTTTGTGCCAAAAACCTTACACACCTCATATCACAATTCCCTTGACTTTTTTCTGATATTGACTATCATGGAATAAAAAGGAGTGTATGAAAGCGGGAGTGATATATGGAAAACGTAAAACTGGCATCAGGACACGAAATACCGATATTAGGTTTAGGCACATGGCAACTAAAGGGTAGTCAATGTGAACGGATTATCAAAGTAGCTATTGAATTGGGATATACCCATATTGACACTGCGTGGATGTATCAAAACCAAACGCAGATTGGGAATGCACTGCGCGATATTAATGTTGAACGGGAAGAACTATTTATTACCTCCAAAATTTGGCATACGCATCTGAAACATGACGAAGTGCTTAGCCAATTTGATGTGTGTATAAATGATTTGCAGATGGACTATGTGGATCTGCTTTTAATTCATTGGCCAAGCGATTCTGTGCCTTTTGAGGAAACCTTTGGTGCGTTCAAGGAGATATACGATGCGGGTAAAGTGAAAAGCATCGGAATTAGTAATTTCAGCATTGAACAAGTAGACAAAGCGTGTGATGTGTCTGAACTCCCGATTTGCACAAATCAGGTTGAATACCATGTCCGTAATAATAAGGAAGCATTGCGTGCACATTGCGAAACACGGAACATTCCTATCACCGCGCACAGACCTCTTGCTGTTGGAAACTTAGCGGAAGACAAAGAATTGACAGAAATCGGTAAGAGATACGGAAAGACCGCAGCACAGGTGGCATTAAGATGGCTTGTTCAGAAAGGAATTATTACAATTCCAAAATCCGGTTCAGAACCCCATCTACGCGAGAATTTAGACATCTTTGATTGGCAGTTATCTGATGAAGAGATGCAATCATTTGGTTAGTCTTTCTAAATCGGGTTAGAAACCCCTCCTACAATATAAGGTTGCAACTTGGGTTAAGTATAGAGAAAGGAAAAACAAACACAGATGAAATTCGGGTTGTTTTATGAGCACCAAATCCCACGCCCATGGCACGATGGAGCAGAACACAAACTCTTTCAAGATGCATTAGAACAGGTAGAATTAGCCGACAAACTTGGATTTGACTATATTTGGGAGGTAGAACATCATTTTCTTGAAGAATATTCGCATTCTTCTGCCCCTGAGGTATTCCTCGCCGCGTGTAGTCAACGCACAAAACAGATACGGCTTGGGCACGGTATTGTCCTGATGCCACCTGCGTATAATCATCCTGCGCGTGTCGCTGAAAGAATTGCTACGCTGGACTTGGTATCAAATGGACGCGTGGATTGGGGAACAGGAGAATCCGCATCACACATGGAGCTCGGTGGATTCAGAGTTGACCCAAAATGTAAACGAGAGATGTGGGAGGATTGTACGCGCGAAACTGCAAAAATGATGACACAATCTCCTTATGCTGGGTATGATGGTAAATACTTCGCTATGCCAGTTCGCAATGTCGTTCCAAAACCGTTACAAACACCACATCCGCCGCCCTGGGTAGCCTGTTCGAGCCGTGATAGTCTTCGTCATGCTGCAAAAAATGGGTTAGGTGCGCTGACATTCGCTTTCGTTGATGCAAATGAAGCAAAATTCTGGGTGGAGGAATACTATGACATCTTTGAAAAGGAATGCACCCCGCTTACGCAAAGAGCAAACCCAAATATTGCTATGGTATCCGGATTTTCCTGTCATGAAAACGAGGAGACTGCACTCACCCGCGGGTTAGAGGGGTTGCGATTCTTCAGATTTGCTCTTGCCCATTACTATTACAATGGTTCACAAATTCCGGGTGAAACAGATATCTGGAGTAAATTCAAGCGATCACAGCAGGACCCCGCCGAAGCACGCGCAGGAATCGGCACCCCCGACCAAGTACGAGAACATTTAGAAATCATGGAGAACGCAGGTGTGGATCAAGTCGTATTCATTCAGCAAGCAGGCATGAATCAACATGAAGATATTTGCGAATCTCTGCAACTGTTTGCAGATAAGGTATTGCCCGACTTCAAGGCACGCGACGTTGAACGCACAAAACTGAAATATGATCGACTCGCTAACGCACTTACGTCAGCAGAAGCACGTAAACCTGAATTGACTTCTCTCCGTGAAATACCGGTAGTGGATTCCTATCCTGTTCTAAAGAAAAAACTTGAGGAAAAAGCAGCAGAAGTAAGTGAACCTGAAATGAGTGATGATGGTAAAAAGTTTCTCCTCTCAATAGAAGGCGGTCCTCGGAAAGAAAAGTAACGGATTTATTATCATGAAGAATGTATTGGTGATTGATGACGATGAGAAGATCTGTTGGGCGTTTCAGCAGTTCCTTGAAGGTGAGGGATACAATCCCAGCATAGCGAACAACGCTGAGGAAGGACTGCAACGTATTGCTACAGACAAACCGGATGTTGTTTTGTTAGATATCAATCTTCCCGGCATGAGCGGCTTAGAAGCGTTGGCAAAAATAAAAACAGATCATCCATCGGTCATTGTAGTCATCATCACTGCTTATGACGATGTTGAAACGACTATTGAGGCGATGCGATTGCACGCCTTTGATTTCGTCCCAAAACCGATAGATTTAGATGTTGTCAAAAGCGTTCTTGAACGTGCTTTTAGAACACAGACAGTCCGAAGCACTTTAACCACTGAATCAGTACCTGATTCTCCAATTGAACAGCGCGGACATAGACTCGTTGGAAAAAGCGATCAGATGCGCGAGATATATAAACTTATCGGTGTGTTGGCGAGTAATACTACCACAGTCCTCATTGAAGGAGAAACGGGAACTGGCAAAGACCTTGTTGCACGCGCAATTCACGCCGGCAGTGAACGCAAAGATATGCCATTCATTCCTGTTGATTGTGGTGCACTGCCAGATGATCTGCTTGAAAGTGAGTTGTTCGGTTATGAAGCAGGCGCGTTCACGGGGGCAAAATCTGAAGGCAAACCCGGTCGTTTTGAATTAGCAAATGGTGGCACACTATTTATTGATGAAGTCGCAAATATGAGTCCTGCATTGCAAGTCAAATTGCTACGCACATTGCAGACACATGAATTTGAGAGGTTAGGCGGTACGCAAACTCTAAATGTTGATGTGCGTGTCATCGCTGCTACTAATCAAGACCTCAGCCAAATGGTTAAATTGGGAGGATTCCGAGCAGACCTATACTACCGCTTCAAACGTATTGCTCTCCATCTACCACCTTTGAGAGAACGGAAAGAAGATATACCTTTACTTATCACTCACTTCCTTCAACTCGTGCAGGGTGAACTTGGTAAATCGATACGCGGTATTTCTGAAGAAGGTATGACATTACTGCAAAATTACGCATGGCCCGGTAATGTTCGCGAATTAGAGAACTGCATCAGAAGTGCTGCTGCACTATCACGGTCAGATGTAATCCTACCGGACGATCTGCCTGAGGAAATACATGCTGGACAAGGTGAAGTCGTCTCCGAAACATCAAATATGGAAACATCCCTGAAATATGTGCTACAAGACATAGCAAAAGCAAGTATCGCAGAAGGCAGCACGCAGCTCTACGATGATGTGCTTGCATTGTTAGATCAGGCACTCATTGAACTGGCACTCACTGAATGTTCACACAATCAAAGCAAAACCGCAGAATTGCTCGGAATTAGCAGAACCACGCTTATTAAAAAGATGAAGCAGCATAAAATTGGAGAAAACGGAGAATAACAATTTATGGATTCGTGGATTCGGATTGCACACCGCGGTGCGTCGGGAATCGCACCTGAAAACACAATATCTGCTTTCAACAAAGCAATTGAAATCGGTGTGGATGCTGTTGAACTCGACCTGCACGGCACATCAGACGGTGAAGTCGTTGTCATACACGATTCCTCGTTAGAACGAACCACAAATATGCGTGGTCAGATAAAACAAACGCCTCTAAAGAACATCAAGCAAGCGGATGCAGGTTCATGGTTTCATCCTCAGTTCAAAGGTGAAACAATACCGACACTTGAAGAAGCATTAGTATGTATCGTAGATAAGACAATTGCGGTGTTGGAGATCAAAGATTCACCTATTACCGAGTCAGTTGTCCAAAAGATTGTTAAAATGAATCTACTTGACCGAGTAGTTATCATCTCATTCAACATATCCGATTTGCATACTGTTCGCGCCATAGAACCGCGTATCCCCATCGGATGGCTTATCAGTAGCAACAATGGACACAAAGATCCAATCCAATTGTGTCAAAAGGTCTGTTCTGTCGGATGTAGTCTACTCAATGTCAATCACTTGCTGATTACCGAGGAATTTTCGGACGAAGTTCGGCGACGTGGCATTAGTCTATGGACCTGGACAGTGGATGATATTGCTCTGATGCGGCAGCTGCGAGACGTAGGGGTGCAAGGAATTACATCTAATCATCCAGAGTATTTTCAAAAGGTTTAGTTTTCCGCCAGAATTCAATCGCTATGAATGCACAGATGGGATAAGAAAGCAAAGCAGTTGACCAAGCAATCCCTTCTAATCCCCAATGCTGCATGAATATCCAATTCAATACCGGATTCAGGATAAGTCTGATGAGCGTTGCAGTGAGAACTGTCAAATGGTCTTGACGCGCCAGATGTGCGCGGATTAGCAACCGACTGATGAGTCTTGGTAACATGCCAATTAGGTAAATGCCAAGCAGGGAAGCAATGTGTAATTGTCCCTCTACAGACAACTCACCACGTCCAAACAAAATTGCTACAATTTCTCCACGAAAGAGATAGAAACAGAGAAGGAACGGTGACATCAAAACGATAACAACGATAACCCCTCTCCACACGCTCTGCTGTAATTGCTTCGTATTTTTTGAAGAAGAAATCTTTGCCCAGTGTGAAAGTAGAACAGGCATTGTAACACCTGTCAGATTTTCAGGAATTGCACACAAACGGAGAGAATAATCCAGTTTTGAGACGGAACTCGGTCCGAGTGAACTTGCCATACCTCTGTCAACAACGGGGTTCATTCCATCTGAGATCGCAGCTCCCATCATTAGAAAGCACTGTTTCAGAAACTTTTTTGGATAAATAATACCTTCTGTATCTAAACGGATTTGCTCAACACTAAATAATCTTAACAATGGTAATTCAAGGACAACACAGCATCTTTGAAGTAAAACAATCGCTTGAAAAAGTTCACCGATGATGAGTGCTATCGGAATGCTAAGCCAACTTACATAAGGTTTGCATAAATAGATTGCAGCTATGACCAAGACAGCGCGGAGTCCTTGTAAGATGACGGGAATATGAAACACTTGGTAAGTATCTAAAATAGCCTTGAGCAACCAACGCACAGATGAAATAATCGTTAGCACCAGAAATCCACAGATGATACCAATTGTGATAGCTGAAGAGAGTCCAACATCTGGAAAAAAGAGGTGTGAGATTCCCCATGCAATAGTACCCAACGCACAGCAAACAATAGGCATCGTCAAAATGTACCAAGTCATGATAGATTGCACACAACGTTGTGCTTCCGTTTCACCCTTTGCTATTGCTTCAGCTAACAATGGCACAAGCACAGAATATGCAGTAGCAGCACTTAGTAACTCAATCAGAAATGCTGCGATGCCCCAGTAATAGTAGATGAAATCCATCTCGGCAGTGTCACCAAACCAAGTGGCAAGTACGATATAGATTAATAGTGTGCCAACGCGTGCTATAAGGCTTAGTGGCGTGATTAGCAGTAGATTTTTGAGTAAGGAAGTTTGGGGTTGGTTATCACTGTTTGACATGGAATGCTTGAGAGGAAGATTGTTCTAATGTGTAGGTCTATTATACATCCCCCTCTACATGATGTCAAGGCATGCATCTCGTAAACAGAGGCATTCAATTGTCAAAAGCGTTTTTGTAGGAGGGGTTTCTAACCCCGATTAGATGAGCAAAAACCTTTACAATCGGGGTTAGAAACCCCTCCTACAAGAGTTTCAAGTGACAATTGAATGCCTCTGATCTCGTAAATCGGATTGAACGGAGCACAATCTGACTTACTCTACCTTACAATGGCATTTAAGGAACGACTCTACCCAGATCCCAGATGATCAAGGTGCCATCGGAGCTTCCACTTGCAAGAGCTTTGTCTTTGGCAAATGCAGTATTTGCGAGTGCTTTGTCACCCAAGAATGTCACTGCACCAATCTTGCCTGTATGTCCTGAAAACGTATGCAGATGCTGCCCAGTTCTAACATCCCACACTCGAACCGTTTTATCGGAACTCCCACTTGCAAGCAGTTTTCCATTGATTGAGAAGTCCAGAACTGATATACCACCCGTATGTCCTGAAAGAACGTGTTTAGGATTAGTGATGTGAATAGGTTTATTTGTTTTTTCTATACTCCACAATTGTATTGTCTTATCCGCACTACCCGTTGCAAAGATGTTTCCATTTTCATGTATGGTCAAGACATTAACTGTGTCTGTGTGTGCTGACAAGAAACCAGCATAATCTGCACTTTCTACGAAAACTATGCTATTCTCAAGTTTCCTACCGCTTTCGGTTAAGTTGGTGACTAACATATCGTCTAAAACTGTTGTACTTTCAAACGCTCGAGCTTCATATTTACCTGTAGATGAGAATGAGCTTGCAGTGAATATCTTCGTAGGCATATAACCCCCAGTTTTACCTGATTTGTTGATGTTTGTCGGGTACCAATACCAAATGTCTGCATGCTCGTTTCCACCACACTTAAACTCTTCACCATTAGCATCAAACGCAATTGCATTGATAGGTCCGTTATATTTTTTGTGGGTACGTATGTATTTTCCGGATTCTGTATCCCATGAACGCGTAGTCTTGTCTGAACTACCACTCACAAGAAATTTGCCATTTGGGGAATAAGTTAGTGCTAAAATTGTGTCGGTATGTCCTGTTAACAACCTCAACTTTTTATATGTGCTTGCATCATATATATGGATGGTTTTATCTGCAGCCACAGCGATTTGATTTGCTGAGCGAGAGTATGCTATTGCATAAATTGGTCCTTGACCTGTATTGATTTGTGTTATTGCTCCCTTCGGTAAATCCTGTGCATTTCCGTTCACTACAAATACAGCAACAGTTAACAATAGAACAGTCCAAATAACATTTATTGTCTTCATTTATTATTTCCTTTTTTAGTATATTTATAGATTTCATTGTATATCTTGACATTTATTCATTGTATATCTTGACATTTAACGGAAGAGATTACTCAAATCCCAAATAATAACGCTACCATCGGAACTTCCACTCGCAAGAGCTTTGTCTTTGGCAAATGCAGTATTTGCGAGTGCTTTATCACCCAAGAATGTCACTGCACCAACTTCACCTATATGCCCTATAAACGTATGCAGATGCTGCCCAGTTGTAACATCCCACAATCGAACCGTTTTATCAGAACTCCCACTTGCAAGCAGTTTACCATTTATTGAGAAGTCCACCGCGCATACAGCATCTGTGTGACCTATAAAAGTATATAGAGGTTTGTCCCTGTCTGATATATTCCATAATTGGATTGTCTTGTCCAGGCTTCCAGTAGCGAAAGCTTTCCCACCTTCGTAAAGGGTTAATACGTTAACCGTATCAGTATGTCCACTTACAACATCCCAATGATTCCCACCGATTTTAATTTTGCATTTAATCGGCATGCTTTTGTACACCTTTGCCACGGTTTCCCTCTCGTGTGAACATGCAATTGTTATGAATGTAACGTCTGTCCTTGTGGTAATTTGAGAAGTCCATTTACCACCATCGCGCGGGTACCACGATCGAATTGTGTCGTCTTTACTGCTTCCACTCCAAAACCTTTTTCCGTTAAGAGAGAATGCAACAGTATTAACAGGTGCTGTATGCTCTTCTCGGGTCCGTCTGAGTTTTCCCGTTTCTGTCTCCCACAACCGTACTGTCTTGTCTGAACCGCCACTTACAAGAAGTTTGCCGTTTGGAGAAAAGTCAAGTGCTAATATCACATCGGTATGTCCAGTTAATTGCATAGCCTCTTTATAAGTGCTTGCATCATATATTTTTATTACTTTGTCTGCTGCCACAGCAAGTTGATTTGTTGCGCGAGAATATGCTATTGCATAAATTGGTCCCTGACCTGTATTGATTTGTGTTATTGCCCCCTTGGGTAAATCTTGTGCAGAAACGTTCAGCGACAGAACAGCAAGGGTTATGAGGAAAATATAAGAGAGAGTTTTCGTAGATTTCATTTGATGTCCTTTTTAGTATTGTATACTAATTTTCATTCTTCCTTGATTCAGGATCTATAGAAATACTTGCGAGAAAAGAATTGGCTTTTCCCTTTCCACTGAATGCCTTCCCGGTTGCTCCTAACAAGAAGGTTGCCCCTTTATCAAAACGATGCGTGATTCTCCCTAATTTACCGCGTGGAATTCCCGATGCTGCGGCAAGTATCGTCTTAGGGACATCTCCGATAGATAGTTTGCTATCATTTGCGAACAGAATAAATGCCCCGGAAGCCTCGGCACTTCCAACACGGATATCAATCGTTAGCATCCCACCACCTCTAAATGCTGTTGCATCAATTTCAACTACAGTATAATCTTGATAGCCTGCCGTCGGCGTACGAAATATACTCAAAATATCCTGTGAGGTTTTTTTATCGTTGAGTACAATGTTTTTTGCCTGTGCAGAGAGGAATCTGGAAACATATTCCGATTGCACTACGTTGAGATCATATCCGTTTCCTTGACTGGGTGTCATGGATTTTGCCTGCTGAGTTTGCACATTCGGTTTTGAGGAAATATCCAGAACGATAGGAGCATCAATAATCTCTACCGTCATCTCGGATTTCACATCAAAGTTGTATGGTTGTTGAAAATGAGATAGTAATTGCTCGCCTATTCCTAACAATGTCATAACGAAAACGACAGTTGAAAGAGCGATTGTCCACGGTATAAACGGTTTTCCACCAGAAGGAGAATCGGGTTTGATATGTGGAATCTCATTCATGATATTCTCAGTGAGATTTGTTCTAATGTGAAAACCCTCTAACGCCTCTCGGATTATGGGTTCCGCTCTTTTTAGACGGAGTCGAGCTCGCCGTAGGCGGCTCTTAACTGTACTTGACGATACACCCAAAAATCTGCTAATTTCTTCACACGTCATTTCACCGAAGTAGTGGAGTGTAACAACGGTACGTTCACTCTCCTGTAGTCGTGAAAGCAATTTATGTACGAGATCTCGTTGCGCAGCCTGTGATGATTTTGCCTTTTCTTCCGCAATATAACGAGAATAGGTCATTTTTTCTATCAGATTATTATCTGTATCATCAAGTGATTGCGTTGGCATCCGTTTCTTTCTCAACCATGCGTTACATTGACGGGCTGCTATCCTATAAAGCCACCCCGCAAAACGACGATGGTCTTTTAAAGTAGCCATTTTTTGGTAGACTATCAGGAATGTATCTTGAGTAATCTCTTCTGCAATATGGAAATCACCAACTTTCCGCCAAGCAAGCGCGTGAACAGGTTTTTGGTATTTTCGCACCAATGTTGCAAAGGCATTTTGGTCACCATCAAGGATTTTATGAATCAGTTCAACATCATCGTTTTTCATCTGATACCTCCAGCGAGGGATACCATCATTGTTGAAAATGTATTATGGTTTAACAGAAATATTCGCGAGAAAGCCGTTTATTTTAGACTTTTCACTTGAATCCCCGATAGCCCCTAACTTAAAGATACGACCCTGACTGAAACGATAGCTGAGTGTTTTTCTTTCATCAGGTTGAATGTTTCTTACTGAAGTTAGGGAGTTTTCTGGTAATAGTTCCACAGGCGGTTGCGTATCGCCCGAAAACAGATCAAATGATCCAGCAAGTTCTGCATCACCTATCCACACCTCTATAGTGAGTACACCACCCTCTTTAAATCTGGTCACATCAACTTCAACGATTGTGTATTCGTAAGAATCGGTTTCAGGTGAGCGAAGTACACTTAGTACTTCTTGTTCAGACTTCTCATTTGTGAGTACAACTTTTAAATCACTATCTTTAATTGCCCCGGATTCTACGAGAGTATCCCAATCTGTTGTAGATGGTTCAAGGATATCCTCATTCAATCCTGGCATTTTACTATCTAATGCCTCTTTGAGAAATAATTGATATCCTTGCGCTCCGTTGTATGGTCTACTCCGTTCATTTACCGGTAATCTTCCCAAAAGTTCGAGTTCCGGCGATAGAACCAAAGTATCTGCTGGTGAATGTTTCTTCCATCCTTTCATGATCGCTTGTGCTAACGGATGTGTTTTATCAAAAGGTTTGAATCCTTGTTGACGTCTGAGCGTAATCAATTGTTTCTTATTAGGTGTACGTTCTAATTCAACATTTGATATCCATGTATTGATAAAGTTATCGTTCAAGAATTGGATATTTTTTTCATCGGAGAGGACACCTGCCCTCAAGCTTTTACCGCTCCCTCAGCACGATTCATCAACCAACGGTCCATCTATGGAGATCGCATGAATCGGTTTTTGCTGTGCTTTTGACATCTCCAACACTTGATCTGGATGCACCCAATTTATTTGTTGCGATTTGTAGAAACGTAGAATCAAGGCACGTTCCGCTGCTTTTTGGGTAATGGATTCTGTAAACTGGATTTTCTCCAATATATCTTTCGTTCCTGTTCGAAGTTCCATTTTCAAGCAAAAACCCGCGCCAGCAATACGCATTCCATGTAGTTTCCGATTGACATCAAAGTTTACTGTGCCTTCAGGGACATACATCTCAAAGAAGGCGACTTTCTCATGGATTCGGTCAATAACCAAGTGTCCTGTAAACTGTGAAGGTGTGAACCACCCATCCTTCAAAACAAACTCGGCATGGATACGAAACACGATGTCAGCGTATTTATCATTGTAAGCACGCAGGCATGCCCATAAACCGAGAGAATCACCTGCATTGATGTGTAAGAACATACTCGGATTCGGATGCAGTTGCTTAAGTAAGGTGAGTACACCTGTCTGATTTACTACCCAAAGTTCACCGATGGAAACCGGTTTGTTAGGTAGGAAAGATTCGAAAACCGATGCTGGATACTTCTTCTCAGGTTCTGCAACTCGTAGATTTATCAAGGTTTCCCAATCTTTGAAGTTTTTGGAAACGACTCCTCCTATTGGGGCAATATTCCCTGTAACTGTTACTTTCAATGAATCATCAAGTTTGAGTGTTATTTCGTTTTTTGTTACCGTGTGGTTATCGGCATTAAGTTGTCCGCTCATCACTATCAGAATGAGGAAACTTATGTTTAATATCTTCATTTCTATCTCCTAATTATTTAAAATTCAGGTAATATCTTACTATAGTTTGGACAGTTTTCGTGTTTTCGTCTGTATTGTTTTTTAGACACCTGTCGCACCGCTGGTGCTACCGAAATGGACAATAAAATGCTTTTTCTGTGAGTTTCGGACAGTGTTGGAACTCAATGAAAATATATCAGACATCAAAGTGACAGTCCCAGAGGGACGGAATGTGTATAGATCATTTCCAGTCCCACTCTAAGCCCCAGAGGGGCGAAATGTGTTTTAGCACGAGATTTAAAAATGAAAATGAAAAGCATCACAACTCAAAAAACTGTCCAAACTATAGTAATATCTTAGAATGCTTTATAATAGTTTGGATAGATGAAACCTATACATATAATAACAGAAATTTTATCCAAACATTCGTAAATTGATATATAGTGACGCGAGTAAGATATAAAACGGTTGCCTAATTCTGCAATAAATATAGGAATTAATCACATTTTTATTGAAATTAATCCGTTTACGATCTAAACTTATTGCAACTCCAATCAAATGTAACAATTAAATATCACGCTACATAAAACACCATACTTGACAAATTAGATGATTGTGAATAGTATACTAAACAAGACGTTAAGAGTGAACTGCATTTAATCCTTACAACCTTTAATACGGAAAGGAACAGATTATGATTCAAACTGCTTACAAGGAGACATATCGTCCGCAATACCATTTTACACCTAAGACCAACTGGACAAATGACCCAAACGGGTTGATTTATTACAAAGGTGAGTATCACCTTTTCTTTCAACACAATCCCTTCGGCATCAACTGGGGTAATATGACGTGGGGGCATGCTGTCAGTCCTGACCTTGTGCACTGGAAACAATTGCCACACGCTATCCACCCCGATGAACTCGGAACGATTTTCTCCGGTTCCGGGGTAGTGGATTATAACAATACTGCTGGTTTCCAAACAGGTGACGAGGCGGTACTTGTGGTATTTTATACTTCTGCTGGTAGCCACGCTCCAGAGAAAGTACCGTTTACGCAGAGCATTGCCTATAGCAACGACCGTGGACGGAGTTGGACAAAATATGAAGGCAATCCCGCCATTGAACACATCGTTGGAAGCAACCGTGACCCGAAGGTGATATGGCACGAACCAACACAAAAATGGGTGATGACGCTTTTCCTTGATGGTAATGACTTCACCTTTTTCAGTTCTACAAACCTAAAGGAATGGGAACGACTCTCTGACATCAAGATTCCAGATGGCGAATGCCCCGATTTATTTGAACTTGCTGTTGATGACGACCCTGATAATACCAAATGGGTTTTCTGGGGTGCTGGCGGCAAATACTATGTCGGAGATTTTGATGGTACTCACTTCATCCAAGACGGTGAATCACAACGTGCAGACTTCGGTAGAAACTTCTATGCTGCACAAACTTGGAGCGATATTCCTGACTCTGACGGTCGACGAATCCAAATTGCTTGGATGAATGGAAGTAACCCGCCAGAAATGCCTTTCAATCAACAGATGAGTTTCCCTTGTGTGTTAACGCTTCGGACAACAGAAGAAGGAATTCGTCTGCATCGTGAACCGGTTGCAGAAATAGAAAATATCCACGATTGGACACACGCATGGAGCAACATAACGCTTAATCCGGATGAGAACCTACTTGCAGGATTGACTGGGGAACTCTTTGACATCCGTGCTGAAATTGAATTGAATGAGGCCACTGCTGTCGGTTTCAACATTCGTGGTCAAGATGTCCGATACGATGTTGCTGAAAAGCAGTTGACGTTCCTTGAAAGGAGCGGACCGCTTACCCCACAAGATGGCAAAATTCAGCTGCAGATTTTAGTTGATCGCATCTCTATTGAAGCATTTGGCAATGCAGGTGCTCTCTCAATGACTTCCTATTTTCTGCCTGATTTGGACAACGCAGACATAGGGATTTACGCTGAGGGGGGTGCTGCTACACTTGTATCATTGAAAGTGCATGAACTAAAATCGTCATGGGTATAAAACAGTCTTCAAATCAGACAAATTTGCTACAGTATATCTCATAAACAGTTTAGTCTGATTCACATCAGAAAATCCAACTTCATTGTAGGGATGGGTCTCTGTGCCCATCCGTTATTTCCGTTTATGAGAGATGGCGGGGCACAGAGACCCCGCCCTGCCAATGATTCATGTGATACTTTTAAGAATAAAGCGTTGCTGTTAGGTTTCGTTTGCCACCCTGATTGCGAAATTCGCAGAGATAGATTCCTTGCCATATCCCTAAATTTAGGTGATGGTTCGTAATCGGGATGGATACGGCAAAGCCAACAAGCGACGCTTTGATATGTGCTGGCATATCGTCATCCCCTTCTATTGTGTGCTTATAGAACGGTTCGCGCTCCTTTACGAGACGGTCGAAACTATTGGCAAAATCTTCACGCACTGTCGGATCGTCATTTTCGTTGATTGTTATACCTGCTGAGGTGTGCTTGATAAAAAGATGTAGAATACCTGTTTCTGGGAGTTCTCCAAGCAAATGGACGATTTCATCTGTGATGAGATGGAAACCGCGTGGGTATGCTGGTAAGGTTATTTCGATTTGTTGGATCATAGTTTTCCTGCTTTCTGTTGTTTTATGTTATGATAGCATATATTTGTGATTTTGCAAAGGGAAAATGGTTATGGATGGAATATCTCTTTGTTTTGACACTTCGTATATGGTAAACTAAAGAATATCTTAACCATCACTATTCCATTCTGAAAACTATAGATTACAGAACGGAGATTTGAGGAAATTGAGAAAATCAATAAAAGTTAAATGGAGAAAAAACATATTTCAAATTCACACCTATCATTCTCACGCTATTATGTAGACGAAGGTGGTGACAGCACACTCTTTTCCAGGACAGGCAAAGTTTTAGTTGGTACAGAAGGATGTTCCCGATTTTTCATACTTGGTTTATTAGATGTACCGGACCCTGTAACATTAAAGGAACGTTTTGATAGACTACGCGCACAACTAATGAGTGATTCCTATTTCAACGATGTGCCTTCTATGCAACCAAGCAAACGAAAAACTGCAGTTGCATTCCATGCGAAGGACGATTTACCTGAAGTGCGGAGGGATGTATTTAGAATATTACATGAGACTGAAGGATTACGCTTTTATGCAGTTGTTGCAGATAAATTGTGTGTTCTTGAATATGTTCGTCAACGGAACAAACGAGAACCTGATTATCGTTATCATCCTAACGAACTTTACGACTATTTGACAGGTAAGTTGTTTAATGAAAGATTGCGTCAGCATGGTAGATATGATGTCGTTTTCTCTAAACGCGGTAAATCTGGACGTACCGATGCCTTGCGCAAAGCGATTGAAGTTTCTCCTAACCTACTACAAACTCAGGACATTTTGAACTACAATTCGCTACAACATGTGTCCCTTAATGTATCAGCAGCAACACCGAAAGAATATGTAGGATTGCAAGCGGTTGATTACTTTATTTGGGCGTTACAGAGGCTTTATGAACGAGGTGAAGATAGATATTTGGCATATCTATGGCAGGCGTTCGGTCTTGTCCATGATATTGATGACACACGTAATACGGAGTATGGTGTATATTATACACAGAACAAACCACTTACAGCAGAAACCTTAAAGGGTAGAAAATAAACGCCAGGGATATAGGATTGGTCTGAGCCGTAGCCTCCCAATCACACGGATGAACCCGAATTTTGTCCACTGGCAATTATAATTATACTACATACTTGCCATTATGTCAAGTAATTTTCACACCAAAAAATGAAAATTTGATTTGCAGAAAATATGCATTTATAGTATCATATAAGCATGCACATTTTATAAATTTTTTAGATACTGCTACTACCATCAAGGTAAATCATCAGCAGTATCCTGCGTTCTACTTTTACGACAGATAAGGAGCAAAAAATATGAGCAATGAAGCATTAGGAATGGTTGAAACACGTGGATTGGTCGGTGCGGTTGAAGCTGCCGACACGATGGTCAAAGCTGCAAACGTCAAATTGATCGGGAAAGAACAGGTTGGCGGTGGTTTTGTAACCGTCATGGTCCGTGGAGATGTGGGTGCAGTGCAAGCTGCCACAGATGCTGGGGCAGAAGCTGCCAAAGCGGTCGGTGAACTGGTATCGGTACACGTCATTCCGCGTCCACATTCGGATGTTGAAACTATTCTCGCTGGTAAAGCTGCCGCTGCCGATTCGGATGCGTAAATCCATTGTTTGTGTTGGATATGGCGCGATATTCACAATCGCGCCTTTGGGGAACGTAAAACCAACATATCATCATAATACAACCCACCGACACATAGAAACTACCAATCATCAAACAATCTTGGTGATGCTTGAGTCCTAAGCACGTATCCGTGTTATTCAAATCGGATAGGCATGCACATTTGAAATATTGGAGGTCTGAATGGCACAAATTGATGAGAAACAGATTGAACAAATTGTTTCACAAGTCCTAACAACGTTACAGAAAGATGGAACGGTTACTGTGCCTACTGTAACGTCTGGTGTAAGTTCTTCTCGGTCAGGTGTTTTCGCATCTGTGGAGGAGGCTATCGGCGCAGCAAAAACAGCACAAGAAGCACTCATCAAACTTGGGTTTGCCAAAAGACGTGAAATCATTGAAGCAATCAAACAGGTTTCTCTTGAAAACGCAAAACGACTCGCGGAGCTGGCTGTTCAAGATACAAAAATGGGCACCGTGGAACACAAGGTGATGAAAAATGAAGGTGCTGTGAACTTGTCGCCCGGTATGGAAGACCTTGTGTCGGAGTCTATGTCCGGAGATGATGGCACGCTTCTGATTGAGTATGTTCCGTTTGGTATTATAAATTCTATTACTCCCACCACAAATCCTACATCCACTGTTATCAACCATGCAATTATCATGATTTCTGCGGGCAATGCTGTCGTCTTTAGTCCACACCCCAACGCAAGCGAATGCACTGAAGAGACAATGCATGTTATCAACGATGCAATTGTGAAGGCTGGTGGACCGGCGAACTTATTGACATCTGTTGCAAACGCTACACTGCGAACAGCAAAACAAATTATGGATCACACCGACATAGCGATGGTCGTTGCAACTGGCGGTGCAAGTGTCGTCCGGGCAGCATTGACAAGTGGTAAGAAAGCAATCGCCGCCGGCCCCGGCAATCCCCCCGCTATTATAGACGAAACGGCTGATATTCCTAAAGCCGCAAGACACGTTATCGCAGGAACAAGTTTTGACAATAACCTGCTATGTATTGGAGAAAAAGCACTCTTTGTCGTTGAATCTGTTGCAGATGATACAGTCCGGGAATTATCACAGAACGGTGGACACCTACTCAATGCAAGTCAACGCGAAGCACTTGAGGCAGTTGTCACAGAAAATGGTGAATCAAATAAGGAATATATCGGTAAGGATGCAAAGGTCATCCTTGAAGCAGCTGGTATTACTGCACCTGCCCAAACGGTTGCTATCGTAGTGGAAGTGCCAGCAGACCACAACTTTGTTATCAACGAATATCTTATGCCAATTTTGCCTGTGGTTCGTGTGCGTGATTTTGACGAAGCACTCAAAGGTGCCCTCGCAGCAGATGGTGGTAGAGGACACACCGCCATGCTCCACACAAACAACACAAAACGGACCACACAATTCTACAAGGAGATGAATTGTTCCGTTGTTGTTGTCAATGCCCCTTCTTATGCATGTTGTGGATTGGAAGGTGAAGGCTTTTTAGCGATGACTATCGCTGGACCGACTGGTGAAGGATATACGCGTCCCCGAACTTTTACCCGCCAAAGACGATTAACGATTGCCAACGACTTATCTGCACATACATTGTGAGGAAAATAGTCTTATTACGACCAGTTTGTGTCGTTTGTAATTAAGGCGAACATTGGTAACGAATCCCTATTCGATCTCGTCTCCCTCTGCGAAAGATGCCACAAAGATTTGCATAAACAGCGAAAAGAATATCGCGGCTGGTAATAAATCATGAACGTATAAAACCGAACCATATTTGAAGGTGACAACCTCAACATCCTACGCGGATTTGACAACACCTTTCCTATAAAAGTTCCTAAATCCGATTCGGCGTTATATCCATCTGCATCTGCATTTATAGTAATAGTGATTGACAATCAGCCCCGATCAGGTTAATATGGGTATAAGGTGAAAGGTTTGATTCACAGATGATGTTGTTTAGCGTTAACATGTTTTTGTTGATTAATTTTTATTGTACAGGTTTAATGCAGTGAAAGTATACTGGAGGTCTACTCATGTTTTTCATCACACTCTTTATCATGGCAGCAGCAAGTTTTTGGATTTTAGCACCAGCTGCGATTATCTTAATGCTTATTAATAGGCATATTAACAAGAAAAACGATAAGCATTCAAGTAATGACAACCCCTCTGAATATAATCCTCAGCACAATGAACATAAACCCAAACATCAAGCCCCTTTACCATGGACATTGCCTTAATTTATTTATAATGCAGATAAACTGTCAGCTGTTGATATTAGCGTTAAGTGCCGTTAATCAATGTCAGGTTTCTCGTGCAAGACATCACTAAATCACACATACATATTTATCCGTAAAGTTCATCTATAGTAAAGAATAATGCCTTACGAAGAAAGCAAGTACTTTGAAACTCCAGATCCAACAGAACCTCTATGGAGATACATGCCTATTGATAAGTTTTTGACAATGCTCAATGAGAAATCTCTTTATTTTCCTAATGTTACTAAATTCAAAGAAGATGACAAATATGAAGGAACACTACCACCACACACTTCATCAATGGTCTATAGTACACACTTATTTAATGAAAACAACACGCCAATAACGCAGGATGATGAATTCAGAAAAATGAAAAAAGAAAATGAAGAAATCCTGGAATTGAGTGGCGTTTCTGAAGGAAATTCGCAACATACAACAGGAGAAGTTACTGAGCTGCTTCATGCTAATAGTGGTTATTTATATCATAAACACTCATTTGATGTATTACTACAAAATTTATCAAACCATCTAATGTTTTGTAGCAGCTGGTTTCTAAGAGAAAATGAAAGCAACGCTATGTGGTCTGAATATGGAGATAAGAGAAATCCAACATCTGTTGCTATTCAAACTACTGTAGGTGATCTTATTGATAGTCTTAAATTAACTTGTTATGAGATTCACATAGGTACGGTGAAATATATAGACTACAAGACAGGTTATATTAAAAGTTATGAGAACTTTATAGAAAAAGATTTAACAGATCCGAATGTTGTTCTCAAATTATTTTACGCTCCTGTTCTGCACAAGAACGATATATATCAGGATGAAGATGAAGTAAGAGCAATCATCTCGTTTGAAAATATATGTAACAAATACTTTGGTCGTGTCTACACATCTGAAATTCCTTATTGCAGCGAATTATTAGATAAAGAAGGACAACCTAACATAGATAATTTAAACGCAATAAAGGAGATAGAGAAAGGCGTATCTGTTGAAACTAACTTACAAATCTTACTTAAAAGAATTGTAGTATCTCCAAATTTTAATCGTTATTTTTACCAAACATTTGAGAAGCTATTAGAATGCTATAATATAGATCCAAGGATAATCAGTTTTTCTGAAATATAAAACAAACGGGGGCCTGGAAATGAAAATGTCACAAGCCGTCTTTTATGGTGCTTCTGGGAATCAGTATGTTTTTGAAGTTTGTTCTAAAGACACTCAATTTCTCAATATTGGTGGTGTTTACATCTTCACAAAACAATCTGTTGATTATCAAGGTAAGGTAAGTTTTCAACCATTATATATTGGTCAAACTAACTCACTTACACAGAGACTAACTCCAAACCATGAAGCATGGAGTATAGCACTTACAAGTGGATTTAACACACTATGTGTTCATATAGATGTAAACGAATCATCACGCAAGAGTAGTGAACGTGATCTTCTTAATAATTATAATCCTCCATACAATTTAGTCCATACTCACAATTCTGTTCTGGAAACAAGGATTTCATAAAGACGTTTTTGATAAACCTAAAACGATGGAATCCAATTTTTAAACTAACTCTCTCTGAAGCAGTAGAGTTAGTATCTGTTGGCATGTCTAAACGTTACCAAGATGCAGCTGAAGGTATTATCAGCACCAATATATCCCAAACAGGATACTCCCAAAGAAAATAAATACCGCCATAAACAAACTCAGAGAACTGCTCCGCTACCACGAGCGTAAATATTAACGTGAGTTTGATAATTAAAAACTGGTAAATGGAGAACGCCTTGTTATTATGAAGTATTCCAAATAATTACAAAGGATGGAGCTAAGGAATGGGAAAATCAACAGAAAAAAGGAACACCTTAAATTTCAACTACTACCATATAGACTGAATATCACAGAAATCACTTAGAGATATTCAGTCTATATTTTGACCAACAACTAACGTGACAATCCAAAACCCTTAATTTGCCCCCACCTTGTCGTCAGTTTACCTTTCGCTTCAACTGACAAAAACGCATCATATCCATCACTCAATGCTGAAATCTCATCTTCACTCAAATCCCGTGAAAAGACAGCGGCATCATCAATCGCACCACCATATCCCTCACCACCTTCTCCACCGAGACGGTAGGTTTCATTTGCACCGCGGGTTTCTTGAAAGGCTGTCTCTTTAACCATCTCACCATTAACATATATCCTAAAATTCTTTCCATCACTCTGAACGACAGCATGACTCCACTCTCCCTGTTTGATGACACCACCATAAGTTTCACATAACACAGTCCAACCTCCGACTTGTCCTCGCCATGACAATAAACCTTGAGCTGAGTTCACAAATAAGGTGTTGTGTCCTGCATCCCCAGGTAGACTTCGCCAGATCTGTTGCCATTCTCCACCTTCAAAGGTAGGATTGATCCAGACTGAAATCGTAAACGGGTCAGTTTTGAATAGATCACCGTGTAACGAGTCGGATACCGTCATCTCAACGTGTGCACCAACATCAAGATGAATTGCATCGCCAAATTCTCCTGTATCGAAATTAGAGCCACCTTTAATCACGCCATGGTTTTCATTTCCTGATGAATCATCCGCATCACCATCAAACGAATAGTAGGCAACTAACGCTTCTTCTGCTGATACGCCCAAAGTTAGGAACATTAGAAGAACCGAGGATGTCAGAACAAATAAGAACTGTTTCATTGTAATCTCTCCTTTCTTTATTTTTTCAATTTATTCTATGAATTTTCAACCTATATTAACATTGAGGTGATTTGCTCAAGTTAATCCTTCTAATCACAATATTATCACACCTAACAAATATTGTCAATGTAGCGGTGTAAGTTCAGGTGTGTAAAGTTTTTGGCATAAAAACTACTCCTTCTTGTTGGAGGGGTTTCTAACCCCGATTTTACAATAACCTCAGTTCTACCTACGGATTGTTGGAGAGGTTTCCAACCCTGTTTTGTTGTTTTCTACCAACATCGATGCAGCTTATTTTATCAATAGCACTCTGAAACTTCAGACTCATAATCATGGAAATCTACTAATCCCGGGGAATGCCATACGCGCATTCATACCGTTGATTTTCAAATCCTGGTTCAGACAAAAGAGAATTCCACTAAATTGATGTCTATAGTGCCAATAACTTTACATACCCATTTTTAATAAAAAAAATGCAATTAAATGCAAAAAATGTATGATTTTACTTGACATTCGTTATTTTATATGTTATACTATATATTACATACAATAAACGTCTTTTGGTAAACTGTTATGAAAGCAACTTATGATAGAAAAATAACACAGACTAAATCACAAAATATCACCCATCGCATTCGATCGATGATCACGGGAAACTATTCCAAAAATAAACAAAGTCAAAAAACACAAAACGTACCGTTTCGAAAAAATAGATTCTTCAATATTTTGTGCAGAATTCGCTATCAAACCCAGTCACAGACTGGATTAACAACGCCGTACCAAAAACGTACCAAAACCGTACCGTAATCCAAAAAAACGTACCAAATGGTACTTTCTATAAGGAGAATGAAACTATGAAATTGCAAGACAAACATAGAGAATATGCTGTCAAATGCTATGCTTCTTTTATGCAACCATCTCAAATGCTTGATGCATTCATGCAACACTTTCAGGACGACATACCCAAACCCCAGCAGATCCAGGTAAGTCAAGACCCAGAAGAATATAGCCTTCAAGTTGAACAACATAGGCAAAACATTAAGGAAAAACTCAGAAACCAATTAAGAAGGTATGACATCAGACACCAAGAATTTCCCGAGAAATATAGGGAACTCTTTAATCAAACACGCCAAGAACACATGTTGAGTTACATTGTGCAAGAGATACAAGGCACAGACAACATTGTCCAAGAACTTGAAGCACTCTATGGATATGTAAAACAGAGTATATATGGATTGACACCATCTGACAGAACCATCAAGAACTTACAACTCGCTCAAAACTTACTTGATAGAATCGCAAAATACAAGAACAACAAATAATGACAACTATTGTTGGAAGGATTTCTAATCCCGATTTAGTCTAATACCAAACTAATACCATTTCTAATTGACAAATTGTCATAACATATTGTAGGTCGGGTAGAGGAACGAAACCCGACATGACACTATAAAAAGTCGGGTTTCGCTACCACTTCTACCCGACCTACAAAGTAATGTCATATTATCATATAGAAATGGTATAACATAATCTGTAGCGCGAGGTCTCCGAAGAATGCCTAAATGGCATTCATACCGTTGATTTCTTGATAATGAAAAGTTATCATTTTGAAATGATATTAGGAAGGTCTAACAGAATACAGGCATTATTTCTGCTGCAAAATCAGATTCTGATATGTATCAACAAAAGCAGAAAAATTGGGAGGAACAACAGTCGTAGCACTAAATTCAACGATGATTGCAGGGCCTTTAATCCGATTACCAGGTCGTAGTCCCTCACGTTGATAGAATTTAGTTGAATAAGTTTCACCATCAAAAACCATTGAGTTACTTGCACTTACCGTATCAGGAGGTTCAGCATCTGTTATTTCCTGTGATGTAATTTCAGGTTTATCCGTTTCACCGATAGCAGAAAGACGTAAATTCACCACCTCAACCGATGCCTCAGGACGCGCATAGCTAAACCGTTGTTCGTGTAATGTATGAAATTGATTGACAAAATCTGAGTTTTCATTCTCATAAGGGACGTTCAACTCATAAGATTGTCCTTCATATCGCATATCAAGTGAACGCCTGATGATGGTTTGAGAGAATTTAATATCCTCATTTTTCATATCGTCTAACGCACGTTCAACAACCGTGTTAAAACCCATCTCCAATTGATTGTGAATATCCCAGCTGTCACCATCAATTTTCACTAACACGGTCTGTGAGTAATCTTTGACAACATCTGCAAACAACATGCCGTAAGCAGAAAGCAAACCACCATTCGGAGGTATCAACACATTTTGCATGCCAAGGTTTTCCGCAAGAAACGCAGCATGCAAACCACCGGCACCACCAAACGAAACAAGTGTAAAATCACGGGTATCATACCCACGTTCAACAGAAATCACTTTGATTGCCCGTTCCATTGTCGCATTTGCAATTTTCAATATGCCATCAGCAGTCTCACGTCCAGATAATCCCAGTTTTTCAGAAAACGCATGTATATACTGCCGCGTCATATCATAAGCAAGCGACATCCTACCACCTAAAAATAGTGTCGGTAAAATACGACCTAAGAACAAATTAGCATCGGTAACAGTTATATCCTTCCCATTATTGTCATAACATATCGGTCCTGGGACAGCACCGGCACTTTCAGGTCCTACACGCAACGCTCCACCAGAATCTAAGTATGCAATGGATCCACCGCCAGCACCTACCGTATGAATATCAATCAATGGCACTTTAATCGGCAACCCGCTAATATTGCTTTCGGTTGTCATTGAAATATCACTATCACATAAACTAACATCAGTTGAAGTTCCACCCATATCAAAAGTGATTATCTTATCAAATCCAGCAGTTTTCGCAATATGGTAAGCACCGATAACACCTCCCGCAGGACCAGAAAGGACTGTCTGAATACCAGCAGATTCAAAATTATTCGTTGAAATACATCCACCATTGGATAACATCAATTGGAAAGATTCAGGAAAATCATCCGAATCAGCAAGTGTGGAAAGATGTTTTTCTAATGTAGGACGAATATACGCGTTAGCAACTGTAGTACTAAATCGCGCATACTCACGATATTCAGGTAAAATTTGATGGGAGCATGAAATCGGTATTTTTAGTTGATCTGTTAGATATTCCGCCACAATCTGTTCATTAGTCGGATTAATGTATGAAAAGAGAAAACAAATTGCAATCGCATCTAATTCTAAAGATGAAAGTCGAGAATTAAGTTCCTCAAGATCGGATGGTTTTATTTTAGTTTGAATTTCACCTGTGTGCAATGTCCGTTCATTAATACCGATTCGATATTCAGCAGGTACGAGCGGAGGCGGACGTTGCACAAAAAGATCGTATAGATGTGGACGCGACTGTCTCCCTATCTCTAAAACATCTTCAAAACCTTTTGTCGTAACAACAGCAATTCGTGCACCTTTACGTTCCAGCAGGGCATTCGTAGCAACGGTAGACCCGTGAACGATTTCCACATCTTGATATGATTTGATGTTATGCTGTTTTAGGATTTCACTAACACCTTTGATAACAGCGAGGGCAGGATTTCTTGGTGTAGACAAAACCTTATGTGTAAAGAGATTCCCGTTCACAGACATCACAATATCTGTGAAAGTCCCACCAGTGTCAACACCGATTTTCCTCATTATATTCTTTTCTCGCATGTGTTAGTATTTATAGTGACATTTAGAATTAAAGGCACGCTTTTGTAGCACAAACTTTCCAGTTTGTGCAGATGCAGACACAACTAAATAAATATTTCGGTAATTCAACACATAAAAATGATCGTAGGGGCGGGGTTTCCCCGCCCGAATATTACCGATTTAATAAATCTTCATAAAGTTTGTGCTACAACTTCTGTTGACCGCCAGGTTTTCCAACAAGTTTATTAAAGTGTCCCAATAATTTCAAAGTTCACTATAGTCGTGAGGGTTACAAAATGTTATACAACTACATTTTGTGGATTGCCATCTAAGAATGCAATGATATTATCAACTGCACCTTCATTGAGTAAATCAACGCCTTCGGGAGTCATATCCGCACAATGTGGAGTCAAAATCACCTGTTCACAGGATAGCAGTGGATGATCTTTGGGAATCGGTTCTTGATCATAAACATCAATTGCTGCCCCACCGAGGTGTCCACTGTTTAGAGCCTGTATTAACGCATCTGTCCCTAAAACTTGTCCACGTGCGACATTAATTAATAGCGCGTTAGGTTTCATCATGCCAAGTTCACGTTCACCAATAAGATGATAACTTTCAGCTGTCAATTTAACATGTATACTCACCACATCAGATAAACGAAGCAAATCATCAAAGGATACATATTTTACTCCGAGTTTATTTGCACGATCTAATGATGGGTTGTATGTCCAGGCAATCACGTTCATTCCAATTGCGTTTGCAAGTCGTGCCATCTCAGATCCAATATGTCCTGTTCCCACAATCCCTAAAGTTTTTCCTTGAAGATACACATTATCCATTCTTGGCCATTCACCTGTTTTCAATGCAGAAGTCATGAATGCAACACGTTTTGCAAGTGCAAACATCAGACCGAAACTATGTTCTGCAACGACAGGGGCAGTTCGACCAGGTTGGTTGCAAACGACAATGCCTCTATCTTTTGCTACTTCAAGATCAATCATATCCGTTCCGATTGAACAGAGCGAAATCATCTTAAGTTTTGGCAAATGAGGTAGGACATCCGCATGCCATTTTACCATCCCTCTTGAATTAATAAGAATATCTGCCTCTGCTGCACGGTCGATTTTATCTTCCAAAGTTTCTGGACGATCATCATACAGTACAATATCTCCATAAGGATGAAGACGTTCTAAATGTGGAGAACCTTGAATTTGAGGAGGCGAATCACCAGGGACAACAATCTTCAGTCTATCCACAAAGTTTTCCTTTACTTCTCATCAGATTTTGTTTGTGAACGTAAATGCGGTACTTCTATTTCACCAGCAATAATCTTTGATTTGAAATCCTCAACCTTTTTGAGAATATCTTCAGACAACAACGATCGATTGTCATCGTCAACGATAAATTCTATCCCACCCTCTTTCAAACCATAGTTTTTCACGCCACCGGTAAAAGTATCAGATACCACATCTCCAATCATCTGAAATACCGATAGTTCCACACCTTTAATTACACTTGTGAGAACTTGTCCGGGAATCAAACCATTTCCATTAGAATCGACCCAAATAAGATACTTCTTAGTCTGTTCAGCAGCTTCAAGCACACCCAACCCGCTTGCCCCAGCGGCAGCTATAATTATATCCGCACCTTTCTTATACTGGGCAAGTGCCAATTCTTTACCTTTCGCTGGATCATCAAAAGCTTGCGGGGTAACCCCAACATAATTGACAAGAAGCTCAACTTCTGGATTTGTTGCTTTAATGCCTGCCGCAAAACCTATTTCAAATGCCTCAACCAGAGGTATTTTCATTCCACCTACAAAACCAACTTTTTTCGTTTCTGTTTTCATCCCTGCAATAACACCTGCAAGGAACGTCCCCTCATGTGCCTTATAGATCAGAGAAGCGACATTTTCAGGTTTCGCAACAGCATCAATCAGTGCAAAGTTGACATTAGGAAAATCAGGGGCAACTCGTTCCATCGGTTCACGAAAGAGAAAACCAACACCGATGATGAGATCAAATTTCAATTTTGCAAGACGACGAACAGCCATTTCTGTATCGGTATTCTGCACAGGATTTATTTCAGTAAGTTTGATTTCCCATTTTTCTTCTGCTTTTTTCGCACCAGCATACGCAGCGTCACAAAAGGAAAGGTCCCCACGACCACGCACATCATAGATAAGACCAACTTTAATCGTTGCAAGTGATGTTTGACAGAATATAAGAATACTAATACATAAGCATAAAATAAGTCCGATATTTTTCCTCAAGACAATGCCTCCTGAATTTTATTGTAACGATACTGTGTCGGAATTAAGATAAGAATATATGATAATGACATTTAGAATTAAAGGGGAACTTTTGTAGCACAAACTTTCCAGTTTGTGCAGATGCGGACACAAACTAAAAGTTCGTGCTACCACTTCTGTTGTCCGTTATGTTTTCCAAACAAGTTTATTAAAGTATCCCAATAATTTCAAAGTTCACTATAAATAGGATACACTAATGAGAATATGAATGCAAGATATTTCGTATTGGAATACATCAAGAAGGTACTGTGTCAAACCTAAATGTTACTGCTATAACAAATGTAAAAAAGAGTTTAAATTCACTGAATTTCAACAAAAAATAATAGTGTTATATAAATCCACTTATACAACACTATTAAAAATTGTCTATGTTAACCTTGTTAACATCACAAATATCCCATTATTATCTATTGACAGGGGTAATATTGAATGATAGAATGAATTATAGAAACACACGTATCTTGCATTTTTACCAAAATCGTTCAAAAGTGGGGAAAGAAGATACATCCGCTGATAAATTTTCAGACGAAATTTCATAATTCACAAAATTCGCTTGTTTAAGCGTTTTTCAGTATATTATATATCACACGCAACAAAAAATGCGTTGTACGCCAACGTGAGCATTAAAATTTTAAGCCATTTTCTGATATTTTTCGCAGCAACGAAATTTACATTTTCAAAGATTTATTTCAAAATCTCTTCACCTCAATAAGAAATTTGCACGCTATGCAATACAATCTGCCAATTTTCCTTCTCATTTTCTCTGTAGTTTTATTTTTAATCGAACCAGAAAGTGGAAGAACACAGAAACCCCCTCCGATTCATGAAAGTGTGAAGTTCACAGATATTACAGAAGAAGTATCCAACTTTCAATTTGACATTTTTCCACTTAATGCGTATCTTATTAAGAAACTTTGATCTATTTCAAAAGAATATGATTCATTATCGTTATTCACGTTCATAGAATACATGAGAAATAAAGGAAACATTACATTGCAAATGATTTCTACATTATTACGAATTATATTGATTCTATGCTTTGTTATTTTATCCAGTTTATTAAAATCGAATACATCAAATGCTGGTACCCAGCTATGGAATTTTGAAAAAGAAACTAAGGATTGGAAAGTAGCTAACGGAAACTGGGAAGTTAAAGATGGATTCTATCAGGTCAAAAAAGGAGTTGAAATTGAGCATTCACTCGTAGGAGAAAAGGATTGGGATGATTACACAATAAGAGCGAAAATACGACTGGATGATCATCATTGGGCAGGATTAGTTTTTCGCGCCAGAAGCGAGATGGAGTATTATGTCTATTATCTTAGCATACCAAATAATAAGACGGAACTTTGGAAACACACCGCAGGAGCTTGGACAAACCGTCAAAATATCGCACAAATCCCTGCTGTTGATGGAGTAATAATTGAGAACGGTGAATGGTATGAAATGATGGTGGATATCAAAGGTCCTACATTTGCGTTATATATCAATGGAATAATGCAGGAAGAAAATAGTGACGCAGAATATATTAATGGTAAGGTCGGAGTCTGGGCATGGAAAACATCAGCAAGTATAGATTATTTCTCCATTGAAGGTGAAAAGATTAAAAATACACATGCTGTCGATCCTAATAGAAAACTGACAACGACGTGGAGTGGACTCAAACAGGTATTTTGATGTCCTGAATTTGAAATTGACGATGAAAATTCATCCAAAAACCTAATAGTGGAGAACGTTCAACCTATAATTCACCAGAATTTAGTGATAAGAGGTAAACATGGCATATTCCAGTTTAAGAGAATTTGTAAAAGCACTTGATCGTGCAGGTGAACTCAAACGCATTAAAACAGAAGTATCACCAGACCTTGAAATCAGCGAAATTACCGACCGTGTTAGTAAAGCAGAGGGGCCCGCACTATTATTTGAAAACGTGGAAGGCAGTGATATGCCGCTGCTTATCAATGCCTTCGGTTCGTATTCACGCATGGCGATGGCACTCGGTGTGGATGACCTATCCAGAATTGCCTATGAAATCGAAGGAATGATTAAAATCGGACCACCTGAGTCACTGCTGGATAAAGTGAAAATGCTACGTATCCTATCTCAACTCACTAACTTCCCTCCGAAAACTGTCAAACGTGGTGCATCTCAAGAGGTAGTCCTAACTGGTGAAAATGCATCGTTAGATAAACTACCTTTAATCAAATGTTGGCCAATGGATGCGGATAAATACATTACTTTACCACAGGTATTTACCCATAGTCTAAAGACAGGACAACGTAATGTTGGTACATATCGCTTACAGAAACTAAATCCGCACGCCTTAGCCATGCATTGGCAGATACATCATGACGGTGCAGCACATCATCGGGAATACAAACAAGCAGGAGAGCAGATGCCTGTAGCAATCGCAATCGGCGGGGATCCTATCATGTCATACATCGGCACAGCACCACTACCTTCAGGAATTGACGAACTGCTGTTCGCAGGCTTCCTACGAAAAGCAAATGTTGAGATGGTAGAAGCAAAAACGATAGATATGATGGTTCCCGCAGAGGCTGATATAGTGATTGAAGGTTTCATTGAACCTGATGAGACCTGTATTGAAGGACCATTCGGTGACCATACAGGTTTCTATTCTATGCCAGATGAATACCCGGTTTTTCGTATCTCCGCCATCACACACCGCAAAGATCCTATTTATCAAACCATCATTGTTGGTAAACCACCGATGGAAGATTGCTACATGGGCAAAGCAACTGAACGCATCTTTATGCCACTGATAAAAACACAACTCCCCGAACTCGTCGATATGAACCTACCCCTGTTCGGTGTTTTCCACAATTTCGCACTGATTTCTATTGACAAACGTTATCCATATCAAGCCAAAAAGATGATGCATAGTTTTTGGGGGCTTGGACAACTTATGTTTAGCAAATTCATCATCGTTGTTGATAAGGATGTTGATGTTCAAAACGTTGAAGAAGTCCTATTTTATGTCGGCAGCAATGTTGACCCCAAACGCGATGTTACAATCGTTGAAGGACCCGTTGATGTACTTGACCACGCCGCTCCCCTTCTCGGTGCTGGCTCAAAGATGGGTATTGATGCAACAACAAAATGGCCAGAAGAAGGATACCACCGAGATTGGCCCCCCGAAATTCAGATGTCAGAAGAAATCGTTGAACTCGTTAATGAACGTTGGAAGAAATACGGTCTGTAAACATTATATCTGTTTCTGTAGTTAATTTATCCATATATACGTTTATATTTAATACATGGAGTGAAAAAATGGCAGAAACAATTTACGATGTCGCGGTCATAGGTGCAGGTCCAGCAGGAACGCAAGCAGCAGTATCTGCAAGTCATCAGATGCGGCATGTTTTAGTACTACATTCCGGCAAAGTTAGTTTCAGCCGTGGCAGAGCATATTGGTCAAAATCGGTTGAAATTGAAGATGCTCCTGTATTTCCAGGTATCATCGGTCCAAACTTCGCCAAAGAACTCATGAAGTGGATGGAGAGTAGACCAGTGATGGATTTCATGCTTGGAAACGAAAATCGGAAAACAGGAATTGACATCAGAGACGGCATGGTTACCCATCTAACGAAAAACAACGGTATCTTTGAATTAGAGGCATCAACAAAAACCTTAAAGAAAGGGACACCGCTGCAGATAGAACATTTCAAATCCCGCACCATCGTCGTCGCATCGGGTTTTGATGACAAATGGCCCGATATTGAATTCCAAGCAGATGCAGAACGGTTGTATAAACAGTATGCTACTGTGTTTCGTTACGCTGGTAATCGTAAAGGATGGCACGTCTGTATCCGTTGCGATGGACACCTGCATGTCAATGAGCATTTAGCACTACTCGGTGTTGGCGACTATATCTATGAGGCAGCAATAGGCGCACAAGATTTCACCGACAAAATCACTATCCTTACCAATGGAAGACCCCATGCAATGTCTCCCCCAATTCTGAACCAGATTAAAGAGAGAAACATCCAGATCATTGAAACAAAGATAAAGCGACATATCGGAGAAAAAACTGATCTTCTCGGCTTTGAAATGGTTGACAGAACTGAACTCTTCTTCCACGGATTTCTCGTTGACGAAGGATTAATCCCCAACACGAAATTCTTGGATGGATGGGACTACCAGAAAGACGAAGAAGGTCTAATCATCGCAAATGAAGATATGCAGATGTTGGACACAAATGGGGAACCAATCCATGGTCTTTATGCAGCAGGTGATATAATTTCTGGTGAACGCAACCTAATTGCAACTGCCTTTGCACTCGGTCAAGAAGCAGGCTTATCCGCATCCGACTCACTCCGAAAATGGCATTATCCCAAAGACTAATCATAGGCTGGTAGGTGCGGTTTCCTACCGCACCGCCAATACACCAAAAGGAATACTATATGACACCATAAGCGTCAATTTAAGGATATATCTTCTTGTGGGAGGGGTTTCTAACCCCGATTAACATTTTAAATTCGGACAAAATCGAGGTTAGAAACCCCTCCCACAAGAGAAAATTCAGCAACTTTTTCTTAAATTGACGCCAATGAAAGGAATACTATATGACACCAAATGATAGTTCAAAGACGCTCTATATTATAGACACACTCGCAGAGATTTTTCGTTCATTTTATGCAATTCAAACCCGATTAGTAAGCGGCGTAACGGGAGAACCCACAAACGCTATCTACGGTTTCATGACAACTGTCATGAAACTGCTGACTGACTACAAAGCAGAATACATTATCGCTGCGATAGACATGCCCGGAGATACCTTCCGGAATGAGATGTATGAAGAATATAAAGGACATCGCAGAACCCCACCAGACGACCTTGTAACACAGATTCCTCGTATTCAACAGGTGCTTGAAACCCTTCAAATTCCCGTCATAGGAAAGCCAGAACTGGAAGCTGACGACATTATCGCTTCAGTTACACAATACATATTGGATTCTCCTGACACACAGGATGTACATGTCTGTATCATCTCAAGAGACAAAGACCTTGAGCAGTTATTATGCGACCGGGTTACGATGCTTGACCTACGTAAAGACGTAACTATTGATGTTGCTTCATTATGGGAAGACAAAGGGATTAAACCTGACCAAGTCATTGACACATTGGCACTGATGGGTGATACTTCTGACAATGTGCCGGGTGTTGAAGGAATTGGCTTGAAAACTGCTGCGAAGTTGATACAAGAGTTCGGTTCTATTGAGAATATCTATGCAAATATTGACGAAATAAAGGGTAAACGCCGCGAGAATTTAGAGAAAGCACAAGAATACATCTCTCTGTCACAACAACTTGTCACCCTTAAACGGGATGAAGATTTAGGTTTTTCTCTCGAACAAGCACGATTCAAAAAACCTGACCTTAGCAAAATCAACCCTTTATTAGAACAACTTGAACTCAAACGGTTCTACAATCCGCTTGCTGAATTGGCATCTGGCAGCACTGTATCAGACCAAGTTAAAACTGAAGTCAAGTCTACCAGAAAAGAACGATTAGAAGCAATGGAGAAGGAAAAAGAATCTATCATAGAAGAGGGAAAATTCACGACTGCAGCAACAGGTGACTATACAGCAATTACAACTGAATCTGAATTGGAAAAACTTGCAGAAACTCTTGCATCACAACCAATCATCGCAGTTGATACAGAAACTGATGGGTTGTATCGAAATTCTGCACTGTGTGGGATAAGTTTCTCTTGGAAACCGCAGCAGGGTGTATATGTACCTATCCGTTCCCCCAATCCTGAAAGCCATTTAGATGAAGAAACAGTGATAGCCAAACTCAAACCAATATTAGAAAATCCTGAATTGCCGAAATGCGGACACAATCTGAAGTTTGATGCAAGCATCTTCGTTTGGCACGGTGTTCAACTACAAGGCGTTGTTTTTGATACAATGTTAGCAAGTCAACTTGTGGATCCGAGACAACCCTCACATAATTTGGATAATCTTGCACTCCTACACCTAAACCACAAAATGATTCCACTCTCAGACTTACTCGGTGATAAAGAAGACTCCATATCCATTGACAAAGTTCCTTATGAAGATGTGACAAAATACGCCTCTGAGGATACTGATATTGTCCTTCAACTCTATCACTATTTCAAACCCAAACTTGAGAAAACGGAAACAACTGAGTTAGTAAAGGAAATAGAGTCACCGCTCGCTCCTGTTCTTGCACTCATGGAGTTTAACGGAGTCGTATGTGACACAGAGGAATTGGAGAAGCAAACAAACATTGTAAGACAATTGGTCCTTGAAAAAGAAAAAGAGATTCACGACTTGGTCGGATACGAATTCAATATAGATTCCCCCGCACGGTTAGCAGACATCCTGTTTGATGACATCGGATTCAAATCTGTCAGACGCACAAAAACAGGGAAAAATTCCACTGATGCAAATGTGCTTGAAGCTCTCGCAGCACAAGAGGACATAAACAACCCGAAAACATCTGTTCCACGATTAATAATTGAATATCGCCAATGCCGTAATCTACAAAGTACTTATCTTGGCAACCTACGACATTCAGTAAATGAAGATACGAAACGCATTCATACGCATCTCTATCAACTGACGACTGCCACCGGACGACTGAAATCTGATAGTCCAAATCTACAGAATATACCTGTCCGATCCGAAATAGGCAGACAATTACGAAAGGTATTCATCGCACCAGAAGGACATAAGTTGATATGCGCAGACTATTCACAGATTGAACTTCGTGTACTTGCTCACTTCAGCGACGACCCAAAACTGGTGGAAATCTTCACAAATGACATGGATATCCATACATCCGTTGCAGCAGAAGTGTTCAAGATTGAACCCGATGATGTATCAAAAGAGATGAGAGACAAAGCCAAAATCGTGAATTTCGGTATCATCTACGGAGTCTCACCATCTGGATTAGCACGTAGAATACAAGGAATGAATGTGAATGAGGCAAGAGAGTTGATCACTGACTATAAAGCACGATTCCCAGGTATCAACACATTTTTCCAAGATTGTGTGCAACAAGCATTAGACCAAGGATATGTTTCTACTCTAACAGGTAGACGCCGTGCTATTCCTGAACTCTTTGAACCTTCTCAAAGCAGGCAAAGTCTTGGAGAACGATTAGCAATCAACACCGTAATTCAAGGGACAGCAGCAGACCTCATCAAAGCAGCTATGGTCAAAGTTCAACATAGAATAGACCGAGACAAATTGAACATGAAGTTACTACTACAGATACACGATGAACTTGTTCTTGAATCTCCGATTGATTTCGTAGAAGAACACGCTACCATCGTATCAGAAGAAATGGAAAATGCCCTGAAACTCAATGTACCACTCCGTACCGAAACAGGTATCGGGGATAATTGGATGGACGCGAAATAATTGGAGCGTAACTCCTAAATCATTGTAGTGCGGGGTCTCCGTGCCCCGCAATGTCCAACAAACAGAAATAATGGCGGGACAGAGACCCCGCACGACAGGGTGTGTAAAGTTTTTAACACTGCACGTAGGGGCGGGGTCTCCCCGCCCGATTACCACCCCTTGCTACATTTCCATCCCAACCACTGCTGATGGATAGGATGTGTTCCAACGAGGGCGAGGAGACCTCGCCCCTACGATGTGCCTGAACGTGAGATAACGTTTGCCAAAAACTTTACACAACCGTATTTAAGTAAATCAAATTTGACAAATTTGTTAATTTATAGTATCATGTTTATGTTTGGGAAATGTGATGGTGTCTGCGAACCACGTTATGCGTAGTATTTTGACAGTTATACGGTTTGGAACCAGAAGCATTCTTGTTGATAGTGTGCGGCTTCCGAAGAAGATTGATGAGAATCCCGAGTTCATTTTTACCAATCTTGCCACTGCCAAATGCCTGCCTATAGAACATGCTGACAGTACTCAGTTTTCTCACATTCCCGTTTATTTTCAATTTCAAAAGGAGAAACGAGATGAACATCTACGTTGGCAATGTGCCCTATGCAGCCACAGAAACAGATTTGGAAGAAATATTTGAGCCGCATGGACCACTGACATCGGTAACTATTATCCGTGACCGCTATGACGGTCGCTCCAAAGGGTATGGGTTTGTTGAGATGGAAAACCAAGAAGACGGTGAACGCGCAATTGAAGCTCTTGATGGACAAGAGTTGATGGGACGTCCATTGAAAGTCAATCCCGCACGTCCACGCGAACGTCGCTCAGAACCCCGATACCAAAACCGAAGCCGCTACGAAGAAGAGTAATCACACATCGTGGGGAATTCCTCACTACATTTTAGATCACACTTCGCAGAATTATAATGCTCCTGTCGTAAACCAACAGGAGCATTCTGCTTTTCCAAACTATTATGGGTTGCTCTCTATTTCCTGCTATTTTTAAAGTCTATTGAACACTACACCATCACGCACTCAACCCAAGCTCCTTACTCAATTCCATCAAACGTTCATTAATCTTTGTTTTGTCAATCTTGTTGTCTTCCACAAACTCTTCGTAGGGTCGCGGAAGCCTATCAGGTATCATAGCACGTGAATTTGCTTCTTTCAATGCAAGTAAGGACATAAACATCTGCATCTCAGCCGAATGGTCAGGCATATAATCTGCCACCGTCTGACGCAAATCTTCTTCTATAAATGAATTTCTGTTATTGCGTTTAGCTAAGTTATGACTACGATTGGCTATTTGCATAAGATCACCAACACTCACACCACGTAGTTTCTCATCTCTCGCGATCTCTTGAAAGTTCATCTCTTCGCGAGTATGAAACCTGCAAAAGAATTGCAATATACCCGCACGACTTTCACGCATCGGTGGCAGTAACACTAATTTATGGTTAAATATCTCAGGTTTACGAAAAATAGGCGGCATTAAATCAGGTCGACTGGATGTACCTACCCATATTACCTTGCCCTGTAAGGAAGTATCACTAATTGCATTTGTCAACAGAATTGGGAAACCGTGGTCCCTACTCCCTTGTTGTATCCCTGTATGAGGTGAGGCGCGCTCAACTTCATCCATAAATACAACTACAGGAGCAAGACCGCGTATAAAATTTAGGGCAGAATTCAAATTCCTTTCGTAACTATTGCCATTCTCATTAATAGTGAGTGTTACTTCGCTGACCTGAGTGGCATAACGGAGTTGGACAAACGCCATATTCGTTTGGCCAGCGAGCATACGGGCTGCAAATATGTTCCCATTACCTGTCGGTCCAAGCATCAAAATACCACGCGGCACACGTCTCATATCGTTCTCTTTTAATCCTTCTGCTACATCTTCAATCACACGTGTGACATGGCCCGACCAGTGTTGTCTCGGTTCGGTTAGGGGTTCATTCACCTCAATAATTCCGTGACTAAATGTCCGGACACTCTGTCTTCTATAATTATTGAGTAAAGGTCCTTCTACTTTCTGTTTTACAGATGCAGCATGTCTAACTAAATCATGGATACCGAACAGATTCAAACCAGCTGTGTCACGGGCTAATGTCTGTCTATCACGATCATTGCCCAGATTTAGATTCACTTGTACTTTTTGATCCGGATTATCCTGATGTGAAATCTCCTGTGGGATTCGAGTCAAATGATTGATAAACTTCAATCGATCATCATAGTCTGGAAACGGCACTTCAACAATGGGTATCTCCTGATTCACAAGAAAATGTGGATGAATGTCATAAGTATTCTGTGTAAGAAGTATGATGATGTGTTTTTTCCTGCGGATTTCCAGGTCCGCTGCCCAATTCTGAAGCTGAAAAAGGAAATATTGTTGATTGTCTTTTGCTGCACCCTCAAAAACAGGATCACTTGGAGCAATCTGTTCAAGGTGATTGATTACTAAACCTATTCTTACCCTATCCTGTTTCAGGAGTTCATGCATCTTGTTGGCTAAATCTCTCGTAGGCAATGGATCACTTTTCAAAAATGGATCCTCATGAAGTTTATTGAGGGCAAGCGTACTATTTATCCGCTTTCTATGCTCTGTCTCTTCAGGTGCTGCCTGTTCTTTAGGTATAAGTCCTAATACTTTCTGTGTATCTATCCAACGTCCTGTACCAGGCCACATAAAACCTTGTGTCGCATTATATCCCAAAACTATACGACACCCAAGTACATTCAACTGTTCCATCACATAGTCCAGCGCAGGTAGATAACCAAAATATTCATCAAATTGCAGGTCGCCAACATTAAAATGTAATAAAAATTGATGTGCTGCAGCAACTTTATATTGTGATTCTATATTATCCCAAAACATGCTCTCTCTCCAAGTAAACCGAGTGACAATCCTATGTAAGATAAACCGTCCTACTAACATATAGAATACCACATTAACGATTACAAAGTCAAACGATTTAGATTGACAAGGGTGTGTAAAGTTTTTGGCAAACATCTCACTGGACATTGTAGTGCGGGGTCTCCGTGCCCCGCCATCTATAATCTACCAACAATCGCGAGGCACGGAGACCCCGCACTACAATGGATGGTCCGAAGTTTGTGCCAAAAACTTTACACACCCGATTGACAATATCACCGAAAAATGATACGCTATACCTGCTTTACAATAACTTACAATCTGGAAAAGACATAAAAAATGACAAAAGAGGTAAATCCTAAACCGATTATCATTGGAATAATGGGTGGGTCTGCATCGGGTAAAACAACCTTCGCCACTGCATTGGCAGAAGAACTTGCAGATTATTCACCTATTACTTTACATCAGGACTTATATTTCAGAGACTGGTCAGAATTCACACCTGAAGAACGTGAAAAAGTCATAACAGCAAATCACCCCGATGCTGTCCGTTGGGATGTCTTGATTACGGACGTTGAAAAACTACGGGCTTATAATCCGATAGAAACACCTGCCCCCGGCACACGTGCAGCAAGTCGCGGTGATAAAAAGAAAACAACACAACCCAGCCAAATAGTGATTGTAGAAGGCCACCTCATCTATTGGAATGAGCAACTCCGCAACCTTATTGATATAAAACTGTTTTTAGATGTTGACGCTCATGAACGTGTGCTCAGACGGCTACTACGCGATGTCGGCACACGCAGCGGAAACCTCGAAAGTGCAATCAGTTGGTACCGACGCGACGTGCTCCCTAATTTCCCCATTTATACAGAACCTTGCAAGCAATACGCTGACCTCATAATCCCTTTCCTCAATGAAAATCCAATAGCACTACAAACAGTTGTAGCAGGAATACGTGCACAACTTTCTGATATTAACAGGACTTACGCATTCCCCCTTGATAAGGGGGGTTAGGGGGGTTAAAAGTCGTTATTTCAATGATATTTCAGTGATTTAACCCCGCCAAATGCCTTAATGGCATTTGTAGCGTTGATTTACTAAATCCCCTTATCAGTGGGACTTTAAGAAAAACTGCGTAAGTCCTGATTAATTAACACCTACCTTCAATTCTTATCCCTATATGCCTTTTTGACAGATACACCTTTTCAAAATGGCATAGATATGTCAATACGACATATTTACGCATCCCATTATACATCCCTTTCCAAGTAGTCCTTTATACTCACAAAACCAAAATTAGCATTACCGCATTATATACTACGGTATTAGTCTATATCTGAATTCATTAGGGGTACAATCAACAATTTGTAACTATTATCCTTGGTTTGGCATCAAAATTGCTCATATTATTTTCAGTAGGAACATTATGAAAGACAATGTGTCATAAATTGGCACAGAAATTGCTAATTATATTACAGAATAAACTAAAAATCAAAGGAGAGGAAAAATGACTTATTTGACCTTACGCAGACCAACACTTACCCCATTTAAGTTTTTTACCACACCTTCTGTTTTCAATCGTCCTAATGTAGTAACAGGTGAATACAGATGGAGACCTACAACTGACATTTCAGAGACAGATGACAGTTTTGAGGTACGTGCCGAACTTCCCGGTGTTTCCAAGGACGATGTCCAAATCTCTGTCAAAGAAAACCTCTTAACAATCAAAGGTGAAAAACGGCAGGAAAATCTGGACGATAGCAAGAATTACAAACGGATTGAAAGACGTTACGGCACTTTTGAACGGAACTTTACACTCCCTCCGAAAGTTGATACAGACAATATCAACGCCAGTTTCAACGATGGCGTGTTGACACTATCAATTCCAAAACCGGAAGAGGTAAAACCGAAAGAAATTCCGATCAGTTCGCATACGGTTGTTGATGTTTCTGAAGATAAGTAACCATTCAACTGAAAACCAAAAAAGGTTGGCATATTCCGCTATGCCAACCTTTTCTTGTTACGACATATTTTACGAACAAATTACCAATTTCAGTGGTCATATCAGGGGAAAGAATAAACCAAAATTAAGGAGAATAGTAATGAGAAATTCAGGTCAGAACCGACCAAGAGGAGATGCGCAAGGTCCACGTCCTAACAACCATAGAAATAGGCGTGGTAGAAATAGGCACAGACATCCTCAAGGAGAACAACAAGGTCCGCCCCCACAGGGGAAACGAAACCGTAGAAGGAAACCACAAGAAGGTTTTAGAAACCGAGAAAATCGTCCCCCGAGAAGAAGAAAACAACACCCAATGAGAGAACACTTTGCACATCGTAATAGAATGCGACAAGACTTTGACAGAGGATCGCCATTTCAACAGAGAAGAAGAGATGTATTTAAACCAGCTGCCGGTTTCACCAGTTATGATGATAGAATTGAGGTTATTGTTGAACTTCCAGGTGTTGAAGAAAAGGATATTAGTGTTTCTGTTGCAAGAAAAATGTTGTTAGTAAAAGGCAAAAAGCATCAGAAGCAAACTGAATAACAGCATAACTTCGGTAAATCAGAACTCAAGTACGGAAAATTTCATCGTGCATTTCCAATTCCACCAATAGCAAAAACGGACGGTATTAAGGCTGAGTTTAAGGAAGGTATTCTAACGATAGCGATTCCAAAGAAGGAAGAAGCTAAACCGATAGAAATACCTATCAATGTGGACACATAAATCTTACTTGATTGTACGGATGGGTCTCTGTGCCCATCCGCATGCATATCATGCATCCTTGTCTCTTGCCATCCAAAGATAGAGTAATGCAGCAAGCACTGCACCAACACACGGACCGACAAAGTAAAGCCATAGGTCCGCATAATTCCCCGCAGCAATCGCAGGTCCCAACGTCCGGGCAGGATTGAGCGAAGCACGAGTCAACGGTCCACCCATCAGGATGCAAAACACTAAAGTTAATCCGATGGCGAGCCCAGCAAAGTTCCCCGCCTTTCCACTTATAGCAGTATTGAAAATCGTATTAACGAGGAAAAATGTGAGTATGATTTCAACAAAGAGACCCTGTGTTACAGATACATTCTCCGCCAAAATGGTAACCCCTAAATCTCCATCTACAGGGAGCAATCCTTTTAGCACCAATGCCCCCGCAATACCACCTGCAAACTGAACAATCCAATATCCTATGGCTGCAGCAAATCGGATTTCTCCTGCTACAAGGAGACCGAGTGTTACAGCAGGATTGATATGCGATCCAGATATATGTCCATAAGCATACACAAAAGCAATGACCACAAACCCGTGAGCAAGTGCTACACCCAATAAATTGTCAAGTGAGTATGAGTGTCCATCTAAACTAATACCCGTTATTGCTAAAGCACCTGCACCGATAAAGATCAACGCAAACGTGCCGATAAATTCTGCAACATATTTTCCTATTTTCATAAGACCTCATCTCCTTTCTTTACTACATTAGAACAGTCAGAGTTGCCATCTATTCTGAAATTGTTCTACCATCACATCAGGTCCACCATGCTGACCTAAAAACGCTAAGAATCCTTGATACAACCTACGCGCTTCCTCATTGTCCGACTCAAACCGATTATGCATCTGTTCAGGATCAGATGGAAGATGGAACAAACTTTTCGGCGCACCTTGATTTTCCAACAATAACGACCATTCTCCATCCGTAACACTTCCGTGAGGACTGCCACCATCAGGACTCCAACCACCACCCCATGCTCCGTGTGTGATAGCATAATCTCTGCCTTTATCTGTATCACCAAGAACAACAGGTAACAGACTATTCCCTTCAACTTGTTTTCCGCGTTCAGCTCCAAATATATCAATCACGGTTGCTGGAATATCAATAATACTTGCAAGTGCATCTGTTCGACGTGGCGTAACTTCTGGATGATATATCAATAGTGGAATATGCACTATCTCCTCATACATACTGAGATTCTTTGCAATAAGACCGTGTTCTCCCAACAAAAATCCGTGATCTGCCATAAAGATTACCATCGTGTCTTCCATCAAACCCATATAGTCAATCTTATTCAGCAATTTGCCAATCCAATGGTCTACAAGGTACGCTTCTGCCCTATAGAGCGCATTTAGTCGTTGTGTTGTCCGTTCATCCATCTTATTGACACCATAAGTGGGATAGATGGGTTCAGGACCATCGTAATCATCCGGATCAAACCTTCTAACATACCAATCAGGCACATCCCACGGTTCGTGGGGGTCAAAAGTATCAACCATCAAATAGAAACTCTTGTGTTGATAGTTACGTTCCAGCCAATCACATGCGGTCTTTACCGTTTGTGCAACAAAGGTATCGCCTTCGTTTCTACGATATTCACTATTTTTTAGATGATTGCTAAGACCAGCTGGTAATCTATCTGGATGTGGACGCGTGTGTTCGCGAAAACGTAGTGCTATCTCTGTCCCAAAGTTGTATGGTTGCGTTTCCAATTGATCTGTTTCCTGTCCACGTATCCAATTCCATCCCGTAAATCCTCTATTGTAGAAGTATCCGTCTTTAAGATGGTGTGGTGTATCAGCAATCATCATACTCACAACGCCTGCTTTTGTTAGATCGTTAGCAATCACAGGAACGTTACGTGCCAGCGGTTCCCAGCCGCGACGACATATACCTACCTCACCAGTGACCAAATCACCACGTATCGGCACTGTCGGATAACTACAGACGTAAGCTTTGTTAAAAACCACACACTTCTCTGCAAAAGCGTTTAGGGCAGGACTATATCCTTTACCACCGTAAACTTCTAAATTATCACGCCTAAATGTATCTGATATGATATGAATAATATTCATAATTTCCTCTATGATATGAAAACTAATTCTATAATTGGACATAATCCAACTACATTATAGCCTTAAAGTTATTCATGAATTTCACTTTCATGTGTCATCTTTTCCTTTTCACGTTCAGCAATTTGAACTACAGCAGGTAATAATCCATAGATTACCCAGAACGGTACACCGATAGCATCCCCATTCAACAGATTATTGACAACGAAATGCACCATTAATGAAATTTCAGCAGCCATGAGACCAATAATAATAGAACGATAAAAACCATTCTCGATTCGTCTTATGGCACGAAATCCATAACGTAAAAAAGCAAGATTGAGCCAAATCCACACGACCAATCCTACAACACCAAGTTCTGCCATCACCTGAAGATATTCACTATGTGCCCCCAACTGAAACTGCGCGATGTAACTACCTACAAGTGACACATCCTCTTCATAAAGCATGGCAAATGCCCCATATCCATTACCCAATACAGGACTATCCAAAAACATTGTAACCGCTTGTCCCCATCGCATGAGGCGCGCCTGGTTAGATGCATAGTTCAAATCTACCGTAGTTAATATCCGTTCCATAAGGGCACTGTAGACACCCGGCAAACTCGCACATAACAACAAGACAAGGCAGGCAGCACCGATAAACAAAACCTTTTTATGTGTAACCCCTTTCCCCAATTGCAATAACATAAAACCTACCGCAACAATAACAGATAACCATACCCCGCGTGAGAAACACATGATAAGACCTAACCCAAAACATGTAAGACACCCGACCCACTGCACACGATCATAACCTTGATTGTCAAATAACAAACGACTCAGACAGATCAAGAAGAAGATTGCAGTGAATGCTCCGTATACAGAATAATTCGTGAACGGTGAACTCCGAAATGCGCTTGTCCACTGCCATTGATCAATATGGACTATCAAGACAATGATCGTCCACACAACTGCGATGGCTGCACTTGGAAAAGATGCAACAAATAATCGTGTTAGACATTGACGGTGTTGCACCATATCATATACAACCAAACTGAGCAATATATAAGTTGTATATCTGATTGTACCCTTCAAAGTGCCAAATAGATCAGGGGTATTGATTGCTGAAAGAAACGTAACGCAAACAAACAAACAGAGAGGCAATAAGAATGGAAATATAGGTTTATCCTGCTTTCTTCCGAGGGCAAAATCTAATATCTTCTTTATTAAGTAGACAGCACACAACATACCCAACAAAGGTTCAGTTGGGGTTTGTATTTCAAGCAGTTGAGGGATAATATAACGAAATGAAAATGGTAGACATATTAAGAGGAGATAGAGTGCCAAATCCATTCCGAAAAATACAAACAATCCAGATGCCACCAATAAACAGAGAACAGCAAGAAGTGATTCTGAATAGAGTCCAAGGATTATCCCAAATACAATGCAAACTAAAAATGGTAGGATACGGTTTGCGTGCTTCAAGAACCTGCCTAATATCAAAACTGCGTCCTGACTCCAAATCCAATCGCAGTGCCATCTAATATTATGTTGATGGGTGGAGTTCCAGTGGTTTCTACAGTTTTAAGAATTCGCTTCAATTCGAATGTTATAGCAGCATTATTTCCAATGGATGCTCGTGTATTTGAAGCAGCTTGCCACTGAAACAACTCTAATCCAATAATAACATAACCTGTCGTAGTTGACCCACTATTTGAAAGTGTGATACCTTGTTCTGCCAGCAGATCTACCATACTGCCATCAAAATTTGCTCTTAACAAGCCAATTCCCGCGCCAAAATAAATCGGCAAATACTGATATAACAACACCGGACGATAGATCAGTTGGTATGAAATAGGAACAAGTGATGTTGTAATTGAAAGTGAGTTTGGTCCGGGCGTTTGAAGTTCTGTCCGCCAATACCCAATCTCAAGACGAGAATCAAGTTCTTGCAAGTGCTGAAAAACTATAGAAAATGTCGGCATGAGTGCTACGGGTGTTTTGGATATACCAACATTCTGAAGAACATTATTTAAATCTCCTAATTTTGGTCTATAGGAATAGATAGAAAATTGGAGTGATGAAGATTTTATGTTTTGGTTAAAAAAATTGTTTAAGTGGGAAGATGAGTTCGTCTCCTGTTCCTCAACTGGATGTGCCATTGAGAGATTAGGAAAAAGGTAAATAAGAAACAGAACAACAATCAGATATCTCATATTATGATTATATAACTTGTATTTATTCATCTCAATATTCGTTGTAGTGTGGGGTCTCTGTGCCCCGCAATCTATAATCTACAATCGTAGTGCGGGGTCTCTGTGCCCCGCCATCTCTAATCCACCATTGTAGTGCAGGGTCTCTGTGCCCCGTCATCTTTAATCCACCAACATGCGGGGACGGAGACCCCGCACTGCAAATAAGAGACAAGTGATAAAAAGTTAGGATGCCCCGATTAAACTGGACATCCTAACAACACTTGACGAAAAATCGCAGAAACAACATGATGGATAATAACTACATCACATAGAACCTGTTGGGTTGAGAATTATCTCTACCCGACGATTCATGGCTCTGCCAGCGGATGTGTTCTGAGGTGCAACAGGGTCTGTGTGTGCCCTTCCAACAGACTTGACTCTCGCTGCGTCTACACCCTTATCTTTGAGATATGTTGCTGCGGCATTTGCACGCGCTTGTGACAAATCCCAATTACTTTGATAGCCACCACGCAGGACAGGGGTGCCATCGGCATGTCCAACGACAAGTATTTCTGCATCTGGATTTTCCATAATCTGACCGACTACACCGTCAATCATCTCTTTTGCTTTGGCAGACAATCTTGTCTGTCCACTGGAAAAGTTGACTGTAACCAAAAGCGTCGGTTTAGATGCAATTTCAGCTTTAACTATCCCCAATTCCTCCATCATAGAGGCAATTTGAGATAACGCTTTCTTTATATCCATGCCTTGCGTATTCACCATCTTGGCAAGATCGGATAAATCTTTTTGGATCTTGGCATCTTCGGCTTTGGCAAAATCATTCGCCTTTTTACCTGCCATATCAAGATCCTTTGTATGGTCCGCACGAAGTTTGGCACTTTCTTCTTTAATGGTTTGATTTGCAGCAGCGATTGTGTCAGCATCTCCTTGTTGCGATGTGGCAATAGCCTCATCCTTCGCCTTAGAGATCGCTTCCATATTATCCTTATTGTTCTGATCAACTTTGCCTTCGAGTTTTGTAATATCAGCTTTGATTTCACTCGTGGATTGTTCTACCTGAGCAACATGCTCATTCTTCCACATTTCAAATTCTGATTGGTCTAACTTACCGCAACCAACGATGGCAATGCTCAAAACTAACAGCACTGCAACAAAAAGTGTTCCTCTGATTTTCATGGAATTCCTCCAAAATTTAATACGTAAACTGAGTAATTTATTTAGTCCACAATAGATGTGTTATAATAGTTTACCACAATTTAGCGTTTAATTCAAAAAAAATGTTATGTATGGGTATATAAAGTTTTTGGCAAAGGTTTTCCCACGTTCAGACACATCGTAGGGGCGAGGTTTCCTCGCCCTCGTTGGAACACATCCTATCCATCAGCAGTAGTTGGAATAGAAATATGGCAAGGAGTGGTAATCGGGCGGGGAGACCCCGCCCCTACGTGCAGTACCAAAAACTTTACACACCGATACCGTTGATTTGGATTCCCGACTATCAGCGAGTTAAGCCGCGATTCGGAGATCGCTTGGACAGAAGATATGTCTATCTGTTTTCATATTTCACACATTAAGCATAGGCAGATAACGATAAACGCTACCTGCCTATGCTTAATGTGCTTCTGATTTTGTCTACTCTACTGCTTCAGTTTTCCCCACGTCACTTTTTTTTTACCTTTGGGGAATACTGGCAGCACATCATCACTGATCCAATCCACTGTTTGATCCACGCCCGGGTGGTCTGTGAGGCGCGTAATCGTGTGACTCCGAATATGATACTTATAGATATTGGCAGTGGGAAACTGATCGGGTGGCGGTCCCGGTTCATCGAGTGGCAGCTCGGTATACGCACTGAAAACAACCGATTCGCCGTCATCCATCCAGTCAATTTGTATGGGTCTCCAGTCTTTCCGTATCCGTAGTTGTTTGATGTTTTTTCCGTTGCGATCGCAGATTAGATACCGATGCGCCTTGTAGATGAGAAAAACACCGGCACCGACCTCCGGCCGTCGTTCCCAGGCGTAATCGTCATAGAGATAGACGAGCTGTTTGCCGTCGGGCGACCAGCGCGGGCCTTTGAAACGTCCTCTCAGGGGTGGCGGTATCAGTTTACGTGGGTTCTGCCCCTCCGATCCCATTACCCAGATTGTGCTACTATTATGCTGACCGACAACCCCTGGCTTTGAGAACGCAATCAACTCGCCATCGGGCGACAAATCACAATTGATTGCAATGACATCCGATATCTCTTTGATCTCTCCCGTTTCTATGTTCATCACGTTGACGCTGTGTTTATGTTTGCCATCTATTTTCGCCCTCATTTTAAAAACGAGAGATTTGCTGTCCGGCGAAAATGAAACTCTACCGACGCTGTGTCCTTTAGGGGTTGGGAGTTTCCGAACGTTTGTGCCATCTGGATGCATCACGTATAGGCCATATCCCTGAAGTATCCCTTCAAATGCAATCAGTTGACCATCGGGGGACCAAGAAGGAATGGCTGGCAACCCCCGATCACCATCTTCTCTGATAAGTGTCTGGTTGCTACCGTCATCGTCCATCACGTAAATAACTTTTATACCGTCGTCACGCCTGGAACTAAAAACGATTCTGGCATCTGCGACCGTCCCGAAAATGAATAGGACCAGTAGACACAGCAGACTGATCTTTCGTATATGCATGGGTACGCTCCTTAAGAATGTGGCAGGGACACGTGCCCCTGCCGTTTGTCCCGATTTATCTATGGTCACGACGATCAAACCAATTCTGATCGGTCGCCCACCAGTTGTCTGGCTTTCCTGCTCCTATACCCGCATGGATCCGAAGATACGCATCACAGTGCCACTCTTCACCATCCTCGAGTGTGGTGTTGAAGTGGAAGAAAGTTTCTCCCCAGTCACTGGTGGTATAATGGACAAATTCACCGTCTTTTAAAGTTACACCTGGCAGTTCCCTTTCTAACTCATCCAGCGGTTTGTTCAGAGCGGTATGTCTGAACCTGCCTGTTATTCTCGCCGGATCACCCGTGCCGTTATATGCCCAGGCAAAACCATCCATCACGATAGAGGAACCATTAAAGTAGTGAGCAGTGAGCTCTGAGTACCCATAGACCCCTGTTTTTTTGTAGCCACCCTCATAAACGGGTCTATAGACATCTACCGTAGTCGTAGCGGAGACATAAATCTGATTATCAAAACAAACCTTTGCTTTTATATCATACGCTGCGATCTTTATGTGACCGTCGTACGACTGCGGAAGGCGGAGAGAGACACTTCTTGTGCCATGACTATGCATACTGGTATGGACATGTTCATAATCACTATCTGCATCTATTTTCGGGTACGTCTGTTTGACGTACCAATCAATATACATGATGTCTTCATCTGCTGTCAAAGATGGGTAGAGGTTCGTTCCGCTACCGTAATCCGGATTCGCATAGACAGATAACGACGTAATCTCCGCTGCCTGACTGCTACTCATCATCCCGAACAGAAGGGAAGATGTTATCGCGAGTGCGATAACTCCCAATTTTATATTCTTCATTTGAAATCTCCTTTAATATTGACATGCTAAAAGCATATCTAATGATTAATCGGGTTCCCCATCCTTGTTCGGTAGACCTTCCACCAATGATAATAAAGATTTGGGGCACCCTGGCGATCAAACCAATACTCTCCAAAATAATGTTGAGAAGGGGCCCCATCTTGAAAGTATTGTTTTGATCGTTATTTGTATTATACACTTTTATAATTTTTTGTGCAACAACTTTTTTATATTTAATCACTTTTTATTATGAATTATTGTTTGGTAGGTTGAGAATAGGTGTAGAGGGGTTGTTATTATTGTGGAATACGATTTTGATGATTTATCAGGATTTTTCTCATCAAGTCCTATTTCATAAAGACAACACCAAACATGCATCAAAAAGCATGGATATGGTAATCCTGGTAATCTGTAAATCCTGAAAATCCTGGTTCAGACAAAGAAAATAACTGGACACACAATTTATGCCAAAAACTTTACACACCCCAATTCTTCTGGTTTACTTGAAAATTCAGACAAAATACTGTAAAATAACAATATGGGTCAATTGAGTATAATCTTTATTATAGGTTTCCTATGTCTATTCAGTTATGATCTACCGGATAGTGTTGAGAGAATAAACATATTTCCAACGCTTTTCTGGTACATAATCCTTACATTCATTCCAATATTGATTGCTTATCAAATTTCCTTCGTTGCACCCCGCTACCTAAATTCAGAAAAACCTATTGGCAAATTCTTAGAATCACGTTTTGGCACAATCCGTCTACTACTTGAAGTACTCTGTTTAGGGACTTTCTTGTGTAATCTCTATCTATTAGACTTACTTGAATTTATCAATATTCATTTCAGATTTTTCCCTTTTTTTAAATTACGTCAAAGCTTCGCATTACTACCATTATTGATGAGTCTAATCGGTGTTAAACTGGTTTTTCATAGTATTAGCCAGGGAGATGAGGTGCGTTATAGGGAATTGTTGTCATTCCACATTAAATTTCTACTCATTCCACTTATACCGTTGCTGATATACTTGACATCCCTGGACATTTTGGTCCGCCTACCAGATAGCGTTTTGGAATTTCTGATATTACATCCATATCTACTCATAGGACTTCTCTTGCCGGTACTTGCTGGTGCTTACATATTTGCACCGCTGCTGATGCGTTTTATGTGGAAGACAAAGGCACTGACAGATGTGATATTAAAGGAAAGATTAGAAGAGTTAACAAAAAAGAGTCAGACGAAATATAAGGATATTGTCGTTTGGCAAACAGGGTCGTTATTAATTGCAAATGCTGCAGTGGCTGGCACCCTTCAGTGGAATAGACGAATCTTCATCACTGATACATTACTAAAATATTTTACCGATGATCAAATTGAAACAATCGTTGCACATGAACTTGGTCATATACGGTATAAACACATCCCAACTTATGTGCTGTTTTCTATACTCTACCTACTCAGTTACCCACTCTTTTTGATATTCATAGAAGAACCAATACTCAATTTCTTACCTACGACACTATTAGAAAATTATCCAATAATTTCTTCAATCGGTTCTATTATGTTTTTTATATTATATTTTGTATTCGGATTCCGATATATATCGCGTCGTTTTGAATATCAAGCAGACCTATATGCAGCCTCACTTACAAATAAGCCAGAAGCATTTATTTCCGCATTAGAACGATTAGCATTATTCAATAACATTCCAAGGTCCGTTAGACGAATTGTAGAATTTTTCAATACACACCCTTCCATCCATCGTCGTATTGATTTTGTTAATCGGTTTATTGAGGGGGATGTTGGCATAAAGCGGTTTTACGATTACCTAATTGAAACGAAAATTCTAATGATATTATTACCGATTTTTCTCGCGGTTATACTGTTACTTATTTTTTAGCTGCAAATTTACTATTACTCCGGTTCAAGTACGAATTTCAGTTTGTCAATAACACGATTAATTGGTAATTCATAGAACTTTTGTAACTCACGCAATTCGTTTGCAATATCAAATGCAACAAGCATCGGAATCCGTGCTTCTTCATAACGTTTATTAGCATAACTCTCTACTCGGTTCTTAACATAAGCAACAAGGACATCAATATCTTCAGCACTTAATTCCTCAGAAGGTTTGATAGAATAAGGGATTCCCAAGATCACAAATCGGATTGCTTGGACATCCTGAGTAGATTGTTCATCTTCTTCTTTGGGTTGTTCGTCTAACTGTTCTTCTTGCATATCTGTTCCTTTCAGAATACTTCAAATTTCTGTTGATGCGTTTATGTTATTTGTATGAAAAGTAGTATTTGTTTATACATACACACATACATATATTTACACCTAAGTTAGTGCCTTTCGCATCGTATCAACACAAGGCTCAACGCCTGTCCACCTTTGAAAAGATATAGCACCTTGATGAACCAACATGCCGATTCCTCCAACGATTCTACATCTCTTTTCCGCTGCTATTAATAACGATGTGATCGGTGGAGTGTATACAATATCACATACAGTTGTCCTCTTTTGAAGCCAATCCGGATTAATGAGAAGCGGAATTGATGTGTCCATACTTGATGAAGATGTATTAACAAGTAATGCACTACTATTCACGGCATCAGGTAAACGTGAATCCTGCAATCCCATACCAATCAACTTTGTCCGATGCATTGTTGCAGTGTCAATACCGGAATTAGAAACTGATCTATTATCTTCCGGACCCTTTTCTCCAAATATTTTATCTGTTAATTCTTCTGCTAAAGCAACTGCCTTTGAAACTGTTCTATTAGCAATGACAATAGAACGGACACCAGCAAGTGCTAAAGCGACAACTATTGCCCGCGCTGAACCCCCTGCGCCCAGCACAACGACATCTTCACCCACTGGGACAACAGCACCTGTTTCCTCCAAAGAACGCAAAAATCCTGGGGCATCTGTATTCTCACCGTGAATCTGTCCATCGGTAAATGTAAGCGTATTTACTGCTCCGATCAGTTCTGCTTCACGTGAAATAGTCGCAAGATACGGTATGACAGACTGTTTATGTGGAAGTGTAATATTTATCCCAACTATGTTGAGAGCTAAAAATCCGTTCAAGGCATCGGATATTGCTTCTGAAGCAACATGAAACGGAACATAAACATAATCAAGTCCAGCTTCTGCAAGTGCTGCATTATGCATCTGTGGTGAACGACTGTGTGAAACCGGATCCCCTATAACACCAACAATCCGGGTGTTACCAGTGATTGTGTGCTGCTTGTCCATTGACCTATTAGTTACTTTATACGAATGTTGTTAACTGTTAACTGTTAACTGTTAACTGTTATCTGTCGTCTGAATTTCAGTCTTCTGTTTGGAAAGTAGACTTTCCACCAATTGTTTGGCTGCATCCATTGTCGGATATCGAACTTCACGATATCCACGAACAGTTTCAACACTTTCAATTGCTTGAACATGTTTGTCGTAATCAACATCACCGTCTGATGAAAATGTATCTATTACATCTCGGATATACCAGTCTCGGAATGCACGTTCTTTTGCATGCCATTTGGATAACCATCTCCGTAAAAACTTCATCCGTTTCATGATGTGCAACATCCAATTCCGAGTGTCAATATCATGTTCAATTTCAAACCCCATTACAGTGAAATGTGGACGATTGAGATGGAGATACTTAATCTTATCACCGTTCTTCTCATCAACATTATATCTAATCTTATCACGAGCAAATTTTTCTTTACTGGTCAGCAGATGAGATACATAGACTTCATCTTTAATCAACATCACTTTATGTAGATACTTTATTGTTGCTTTTGTTGCCCTATAGTCACCATTGTCGTTTACGTGGACATGTTCAACCTTTTCTATATACTTTTGCGCATATTCTATGTTTTCGAACTGGATCAGGTCATATATAAAAATTGCAAGCGATCTGTTTGTGTTTTCATCAAGCTCAAGCTTCTCAACAATCCCTTCAACTATCTGAACATAAGTTTCAGCAAGACGTTTGCCTCGACGTTTTTCAGATAGTATTTTTCTCTTCTCTTCCAATGTAACTTCATAGTTTTCTGGAGTGCCTTCTGCCAAAAGTTGCGATATAGTATTTTGAGTATTCTCATTTACAGCAAGGTATCTTCCAATTTCAAAAGCGTTGAGATTCTGTTGTAAATCGGATCTGCGAACCATCTGCTTCAAAGCGATCCTGATAGGTTCAAGTTCAAGCGGCATCACACCACGTTGGAACGTAACTCCCAATAGCATTATATTCGCGTATAATTTTGTTCCGAATAATTGTTCAGAAATTTCAAAGAGGTTTAATCCGAAATATGTTTTTGAATTCTCTTGAATAGTTGATTCCAGATCAGCAGTCTCAAAATTATCCTCACCGATGAGCATTCTGATAGTTTCTGTTTTAGCAGTATTGACAACTGCATCTGTCCTTTGCGATGATGCAACACGAAATACCGACTCTCCTGTAATTCCACGAACTGCTTCCAATATGTCAAGACCCATCACAAGGTCTGCTTTACCATAAGGAATAATCGGAGAAATCTTAATATCTGAGTTAGTATAGGTGACGTGTGTATAGACACCACCATTCCGTATAGCTAAGCCTTTTCTATCACAGAAATGGACATCAAAACCTTGTAAATATCCTGCTACAACAAGGATTTTGGATATTGTGCCGATGCCCATGCCGCCAACACCTGCAGCATACGCACTCCATACATCATTAAATGGTTGCGGCGGCGGCGGTGGTAAGGGATGTACTCCATCCAAATCTATCTTCATCAGCAAATCAGTTAAACCTGTCTCATCCCAAATCTTATCTGTCCCTTGACCCTTTTCTATAGGTTTTCCGATCTGCTGCAGTCGCTGTTTACGAGGCGGACGTTTACGGGTGATGACGACTTCTTCAAAAGAAGGACATGCCCATTTAATACGAGCACAAGCTCCATCGGTGACACAGTTAGATTTATCAATCGCTATTTTGTTCCCGTAATCTGTATCTACGATCTTTAGGGCAGGACATCCGGTTGATTTGGTACATTCCAAACAGAACTCACATACTTCATGTGTAATGTTAATGTGTTTTTCTACCTTCAAAAACCCCTTTTTCTCTTTCACCGCTTGTTGCTCACGCCTGAGGCGTCTGTGTAGTGTAATCGCACATTCTTTATCCGCAATGATTATTTTTACGCCTGATCTCAGGAATGCTTTCTCAAGATATTTTTTATAGTTCAATCGGTCTTCTGGATTCACTCGAACGATAGTGATCTCAGAATCCCCTGCTAAGCCTTGGACAACTTTTTCTATATCTTGCGCAAATGTGGGATTACCAAGGATATCCAGTTCATCTGCAGGGGTCGGTTGGTGTCCTGTCATCGCTGTTGTCTGATTATCCAATATGATATAGGCTAAATCTTGGTTATTTTTGATAGAATCAGAAATAGCAGACATGCCACCGTGAAAGAAAGTTGAGTCTCCCATAAACACAACCTGTTTATTAATGATGAACGGATCAATTCCCGCACCTGTTCCACCGCCAAGTGTCATCGCAGAGAGATTATGCATCAAACGTGGAAACGGTTCATATTTCAGCATGGAATAACACCCAATGTCTCCGTGAAAAACAAGATCAATTGGTGGAGAATTGTGGTGTTTTTTCATGTATTCAGGATCCATAAATTGCTTCGTAATATCAAGCAAAACGCTTGAGGAATCTCTGTGTGGACATCCTGGGCAGAATGTCGGAGTACGTTTCGGTAGGTCAACTTTGATATCTGAGGCTTGCTGCTGTAACGCTGCAACTGATGCAAAATGGGCTGTATCAACAGAAATATCCGAAGCATATTCTCTGACATTTCCTGCAAAAAGTGATATCAATCGTTGAATTAAAATCGATGCATCTAATCCAGCTTCAGCAGGAATACCGGGCAAACCGCTTGGAAACTGTTTACCCCACACCTTCACATACTTTTCAAGGACTCCTTCCTGATATATCTGGGTCAAAAACGCCTTAATTTCGTTTTCTAAAATAGGTCGTTTCTCTTCAATGACTACTATTTCATCAACGTTTCTGGCAAACTCATGAATAATATCCGTATCAATCGGATGAGTCATTCCAAGTTTGAGAATGGGAATGGTATCACTGATGTTAAGTTCAGTTAATGCATGCTCCAAATAGCAATAACTAAAACCCGCTGTAATGAAACCAATTTTATGAGATGATTGAGATGTCCCTGATTTTCCATTCTCATTGGGAGGGAAGATAATTTTGTTGAGACCTAATCGTCTTGCCGTTTCAAGTGCGGTAGGAAAACGTTCACTAAGCAATTCTACCTCAACCCGAACAGTGTCAGGTGGCAGTAAGACGCGATCATCTGTAGAAATTAATGAGGTGTCTATTTCTGTCGGTGTAATTTTGCTAATTTTTGGATAATTATTGGGATGTAGTTCAACATTGCCACCACCATCTGCTTGATTCTGGGTTGTCAAATAACATGTATAAAGATTTGATGCTGTGGAGATTTCAAAAGCGTAATTGACCCAATCTTTCATTTCCTGCCAAGTTGAAGGTTCTAATAATGGCATATAGAGGTGTCGTGCTAATACACGCGAATCGGCAGGGACTTGAGTACTATACGACCATGTGTCATCACCCACAACGACAACTGCACCCCCGCTTGTTCCTGCAAGATTGCTTATTGCAAGACTATCAGACGCAACATGCATACCGACACTCTTCATAAAGGCAATGGCGCGCATATCAGCCATTTGAGAACCATTCAACCGCGCAATACTCAAGGCTTCATTATTGGCTATTTGTGCTACAATACCGTTAGTCTTGAGTAAAGCCGAATTTCGTTGCAGAACATCAAATACCTCAGAAAGTGGGGAACCCGGATAACCCGTAAGCAAACTCACCCCGCTCTCTAATGAACCTTTTACAAGCAACTCACAGCCGGTATAGACATTTGTGCCGTTTGATTGAGAAAACCTTTCATCCATAGTTTAAATAATCCTTTGAATGTCTTATGCATTCAATAATTCACGGGCATGAGCGAGACCGACTTCAGTCTCTCTGCCACCCTGCATACGGGCAATTTCTGTCACCCGCTCAGCATCTGTAAGTGACCTTGCAGAAATCAATGTCCGTTCACCTACCACATCTTTTTCTACAAGAAAATGTCTGTCAGCAAAACGAGCAATCTGGGGTAAATGAGTAATACAGATAACCTGAGCAGACTGCGATAGTTCCTTCAATTTTTTCCCTACTACATCCGCAATTTGTCCTCCTATACCACTATCAATCTCGTCAAATAACACCGTGGGGATGCTATCAACTTGAACTAACACGGTTTTCAACGCAAGCATGACACGGGATATCTCTCCGCCAGAAGCAATCCGTGCCAATGGACGCAACTCTGATCCGACATTCGGGGCAATCAAGAACTCAACTTTATCCATACCGTGTTCACGGAAGGCATACCGTTTTCCATCTATCCTAAGTATCCCATTCTCATCTTCTATTGGCTCAACAGATGTGTAAAACGCCGCTTTTTCCATACCCAATTCTTGCAGTTCTTTTTCTACTAAACCTGAAAGTCTTTCTGCAACCTTTTTTCGTTTGTCTGATAATGCAATACATAAGTCCATTGCCTCCAGTTTCATCCCCTTAATCTGCATTTGTAAATCATCTATTTTTTCAGAACCGAGTTCTAAATTCTCTAACTTCTGCTCTGCATCAACCTGATAGTCAATCATTTCCGAAATCGTATTACCATAACGCCGTTTGAATTTTGAAATCAGTTCCAGACGATCTATCACTTCAGCATGACGCGCAGGATTGAACTCTATAGTTTCAGCATACTGACTGATTTGGGCAGTAATATCTTCAAGTTCATACAGTGACGAATCTATACGTTCACTCAATTCTGAGAGACTTCCATCCATTTCTGACAATTTAGCGAATGTCTTGGCAGCATCTCTCAAGTTTTGTATCACTGAGAAACTACCACCTGAATTAGACCCATCGTATCCACCTTGCCCATCACCATCAAGCTGCTCATAAACAAGATTAGCAGACTCATACAATTCCTCAGCGTTGTTCAGTATATTTAACTCCTCTGTAAGTTTTTCCTCTTCTCCTTCCTGTAGTTTTGCTGAGGCAAGTTCCTTTACCTCAAATTGAAGCAATTCCTTTTCCCGTTCTGATGTCGTCAAAGTATGTAAAAGAGAATCCAACTCTCTCTGCAAATCAAGAAGATGATGGTAATTTTTACTGACCTGTTGACGTTCCGTTTCTGTTTCTCCAAAATCGTCCAATAATTCAAGATGTGTTTCTGTTCTAAATAAGGATTGATGTTCGTGTTGTCCATGAATGTCAACTAATAACGCTCCTAATTCCTCAAGTTGCTTCAAATTTGCTAACTCTCCATTGATACGACACCGACTTCTACCGTTTGAACTAATCTGTCTGGAGAGTACGATGGTATCACCTATATCATTAAGCTTAGAAATTGCTGTTGTAGGAGAAATCCCTATTTCCACCGATGCTGCATCAGTCCCCTCACGCACAATATCTGCTGATGTTCGTTCTCCCAATACTAATCCAATAGATTTGAGAATAACCGATTTTCCCGCGCCTGTTTCACCTGTAAAAATGTTCAGACCAGGTGATAATTCCAGTTGAAGTTCGTCTATAAGGGCAATATTGCGGATAGAGATTGCTTCTATCACAGTTTTTTCCTTGTTGATTGTGCTGCAAAATCCTACTTACATACGTAACTATGCTTCTGACCTACGGAATGTATATCACATACATTAAACTTATTTGAATCTTTCTCCCAACATCAATTTCTCACGCAATGCTCTGTAATAACTATGACTTTGTGATCGTATAAGTTGTATCGTTCGTTTCGCCTTCTGAACCTTTATCTCTACTTCTCTTGTAAGTGTGTGTGTTTCGCGTTGTCCATCAATGAACAGATCCAGACTCTCATAAGTAGAATGCATTTCTACCGTTATCTCAGCATCACCGTGGGCAATAAACGGACGCACTGTAAGACTATGCGGTGCAATAGGTGTTAGCAATATCGCTTCCAACTGTGGGGCAACTATCGTCCCACCACATGCAAGCGAATATCCGGTTGAACCACTCGGTGTAGCAATAATCAATCCATCAGCATTATACGGAATAAATAACTCTCCATCAATATAAACGTCCAATTCTATTAGTCTTGTGTAGTGCCTTATGACAACATCATTCAAAGCATAAGCGTGAAATGGATGAGGACTCTGACTATTCACAAATACTTCCAACATCATCCGATGCTCTATGCGGTAGTTTCCTCTTAATGTAGCTTGTAAAGTCGGCTTCAACTCATCCAACGAAGCATCTGTCAAAAAACCTAAATTACCGATGTTGATAGCAAGAATTGGCACATTTTCAATCTTCGGCGTATGCGCTGCACTCAGAAGTGTCCCATCACCACCAAGCACAAGAACCAAGTCAACTATTTCAACCATCTCTGCTGTGTCAATACCAGTTCTTGGAATGCCAAGAGCATGCGCTTGTTCATCAGGTACGACCGGCTCAACACCTGCTTTTTTGAGCAATTCCGATACTTCAGCAACAACGTGTCGCGCATGCTCCTTACCGGTATGGACAAAAAAGCCAACTTTTTTCGTCATCCCGTCTCCTTCTCTAATCGGGAAAACCCATAGATAACAACACACCCAACCAAAAAAACACACACTGTGATCAGCAAATTCATATCAAGTTGAGGTAGAATGTGTGCGGTATCATAACGTTTTTCACCAACCTCCCGAAATTCGCGAAACGGCCACAAACCGTATAATGACCCAAACATCAGGCCTATAAGAAATGAAATTGTAAGATTACGATACCGTTCCAAAAGAAACTTCAGCAACCTTGTGAATACTAAAATACCAAATATGCATCCAAATGCAAAGAAAGTAAGAATCAACAGTTGACTCAGAAATAGTTGGGTAATTTCTCCCGCCAGCAACGACGGTATAATTTCCATAAAGTCCTTAATCAAGGTCAAAAGTGGAAAATAGATGCCGAATGCAAGTAATAAAAACGACCCGCTAACACCCGGAAGAATCATCGCTGAAATAGCAATTGCTCCACAGAAAAAGAAAGTGATAATTGAACTCATTGAGAGTTCTACAACTCTATCAGTTGCCGAAACTACAACCGCAGCATCCTTCTTCAACTCTTCTATAAAAACAATAAAAGCCGCAGCAACCAACAATATGATCAGTTCACGCCAACTAAAGCCTCGCAACATACGGATTGGTATGATTATAGATGTTAACACCAACCCAAAAAAGAAACCATAAGTCGCCTCATGCTGTGAATCCAATAGATAGACTATCAATTTAGTAGATACCAACACTGCTGCAACAGCACCTACGCCTAAAATCATTAGAAAACCAAAATCAATGCGGTGAAGTTCGGATTTTAAGTTTTCTACGGCACTTCTTCTAAATGTCAGTACCCCAAACAGTCTTTTTACCGTTTGTAGTCCAATGTTGCGTAAAGAAGTGATCAATCTTTCATAAATGCCTAAGACAAGTGCAAGCGTTCCTCCACTCATACCTGGTATAATGTTCGCAATACCAATCAGAAAACCATTTACAAAGAGGCGGATTATGTTCATATATAGGTTGCGCCATCTACAATCTGGAATATACATAGTTGTTTGTTGTCAAAAATTATACTACAAAACCATATCTATGTCAACCGTTTTACAAAAAGCGAAAGTTGCAATAACCCTTTAAAATTAGAAATGAATTCACCTACTTGCCCTTAAAGATAATGTTGATATTACAAATGTAATAAATAAAGCAATAGTAAAAAATCAATATACATGATAATGAGACTTAACATCAATTTATATAAATAATAACGAGTCTCAATATCATATAATTTTATTGATATTGAGACTCGTAAACAATATACAATAACTATATTGAGTCTCAATATCATATATCACCTGTGTAATATCTGTATTCTCTATTCGTAAGTTATTATCATTTCGTTAATAAAATCAGGTATCTCTTAAAAGTAGTAGGCACGCTCCGCGTGCCGTTCAATTATCTCTATGCTGCTAACACACACATCACCTACCATGATTATTATACTGAAATTCAACTGTATCTATGATAAACTATAGAATATCCAAATACATAATATAAGGGCAATAGAACTGATGAACTATCCAATCCTATCTGAAGCAAAACGTATAGAGATGCTGCAACCGCCGCAAGGTCGCGTTAGAACAGTCCTTGACACAGACACATATAACGAAATTGACGATCAATTTGCTGTCGTTCACGCCATCCTTTCACCTGATAAACTAAACCTTGAAGCAATCTATGCTGCTCCCTTTCACAACAACCGTTCAACAGGACCTGAAGATGGTATGGAGAAAAGTTATGACGAGATTCTAAGACTGTTAGATTTCCTTCAAGTCAAATCCGATAACTTTGTGTATAGGGGTTCAAGAGGATTCCTCTCTGATGATGAAACCCCGCTACACAGTGAAGCAGCAAGTGATATAGTTGAACGTGCTATGTCTGGTTCAGATGAACCGCTATATGTCGTAGCAGTAGGAGCAATTACAAATGTTGCATCTGCAATATTGCTTGAACCGGAAATCATCAAGAATATTGTCGTCGTATGGCTCGGAGGAAATCCCCATTACTGGTCTCATACACGAGAATTTAACCTCGCACAGGACATACACGCCGCACGAGTAGTTCTTGATAGTGGCGTTCCATTTGTCCACCTACCAGCACGCGGAGTGGTTTCACACCTGTTAACTACTGTCTCTGAGATGGAACGATATGTCCAAGGACAAGGAAAAATTGGCGATTACCTAGTACAAATATTCAAAGAATATCATAATGACCACTTCGGCTGGTCAAAAGTAATATGGGATATTTCTGCAACAGCCTATCTTGTCAATAGCAGTTGGATACCAACCGATATAGTGCATAGTCCAATTCTGACTGATTCTATAACCTGGAGTTTTGACAACAGCAGACACCTAATGCGTGTAGCAACAAGTGTTAATCGCGATGCAATCTTCAAAGATCTATTCCTAAAACTTCAACAAGCGGAATAAGATCATCATATTATACCAATCAGGACTTACGCATTTTTTCTTAAAGTCCCCTTGATAAGGGGGATTTAGGGGGTTAAAAAGGCTAAAAACAGTGAAATATTGGACAATTTACCCCCCTGCTCCCTTATCAAGGGGAAATGCCTAAGTCCTGACCAATTCTAAAAAATGACACATCATTATCAGAGCATTTGTTCGTAGTCGCGCAATTCATTGCGCCTCTTACATTCTTCACCCCAATGTGAAACTATCGTCTCATAATGAAATCTAATTTATTAGCAGTGGTATTAGAAAGGAGTATGCCATTCATCCCGTATTCTAATAACATCAGTGCAGCTTATCTCACCAATAGCACTCTAAAGACACAAACCCATAATCCCGCGGAATGCCCAATGGCATTCATACAGTTGATTTCTTGATTTGGTAAATCCTTGTTCAGACAATTTTTACTAAATTCACAAAAAAATATTAAAATTATTACATTTTTACTTGACAACCACATTTTAGAATAGTATAATTAACACGTGTTTAGAATGCAAGCCTAAACCGGCTACGCAAGTTGAGAAACTCATGAGGCGGCGCAATTCCCTGAAGAAGCGACAACACGGGAACGCAAATTTACAACCGCAACAGTCGCTCGAAAACTTGACAAAAAGTCGTGGGCAGTCTCTTCGGAGCGCGAAACCAACAGAGACGCAATTATATAACACGAAAAACATCGCAAAAATTCTCACGAAGTCGCGGGAGGCACACCGTTGACAGATGATAGCAACGGCACCTAATCTAATGTCCAAAATACCAACATAAATGCAAATCAGTCTCGTCATAAACTGATTAACATTAAAATCCCAATTGTAATTTCTTTTGAATGGGGGTTTAAAATACAATTACAACAGGATCCATGTGATATTACGGACATACCCGTACGAATATGTCATCTAAAATCTCATAGAGTCATGGAAGTTTCTGAGAAAACGCAGCATCTCAGCAATTGGGAAAACCATGCATTTGTTGCGAAAATACCAGTCTGTAAAACTGGAACTTGTCAAGCCAATTTGGGTTTTGCATTCCACATTTGCTATGTTTCTTGCTGCCCACATGCTGTTCATGTTATCGTAAAGTTTAGAATTAAAAAGACATTTCAATGAACTGACAACTACCACAAGTCTCGTAGAGACGAGGTTTCCTCGCCCACTAATGAGTGTTTCATTAATTGTAAATTCCACTATAAATATTACAATTTCTAATATAATGTTTCTTTTTTGTAGCACAAACTTTCCAGTTTGGGTTTCCGTATCGGACTATATCATACAAAAACCTGTCCTGCGAAATCATTTATTAAAAATGGGATAAGAATAAACCAATAGGCAATATCATGTTAACGCTATACAACAGAGAAATTACACAATCTGAATTGAGAAATGCTACATCTATTACACGGTTTGTGATGCCAGTTATTCATACATTGAATAATACATATCAGGACACCCAAAAATTAAATCACAAAACGTACCGGATCAAAAAACTGAAATTGCCAGAAATTCGCATAAGAAATCACTCGCAAACCCATACACAGACTGGTCTCACAACCCGGTACGAAAAACCGTACCAATACCGTACCGTAACACGAAAAAACGCACATTACGGTACGGTTTCAAAGAACATAAAAAGCAACGTCCTTTTTGGAACACATCCTTTCCATCAGCAGTGGTTGGGATGCAAATGTGGAAAGAGGTGGTAACCGGGCGGGGAGACCCACCCCTACGTGCAATGCCAAAAACTTTACACACCCCTTACATCAGAGGCATTCAATTGTCACTTGAATCTATTGTGGGAGGGGTTTCTAACCCCAATTTGCAACTATTAATGATTGTGGTTGGGGTTTCTAACCCCAATTTCAGATACCCAGCAGGAAAATTCAGGGTTACAAACTTCTCCAACAACAACGAAACTCGACAATTGAATGCCTCTGGCCCTTACATGCATTAATTTGCAATGCAAACTATATTCTGGTAACATATTAATAATCGTCAAGTTTTATGTTAGGAGATATGATGAATTACGAAGAATTGCCACTACCACAAAGTCAGAGAGAAGAAATTCATCAATTGCTATCCAACACAGCTGAGAAGCACGGAAATATAGACAGTGAATCTATATTGCGAAGTCTACAAGAACTCGTCACAGACAATATTGAAATTCAGTCCTGTTTTGAAGAAATCGTTATACCGATATTGACATCTTGCCTAAACACACCTAATCCAGAAGCAGCATTAAATAACTTTTCTCGTTTCGCTCATGTAACTTTCAACCGAAGATGTGTTTATCAACTCCTACGAGATGCCCCCTTTTTGATACCACTGCTTATGTTTACTTTCGGAGCATCCTCCTATCTATCTGACATCCTGGTTCGTAATCCAATCTATTTTTACGACATTATTGATTCTAATGTGATGGAAACACCTAAATCACGCGAAACAATGTATCAAGAGCTCTCAACATCAATCAATAGATACAGAGATATTGAGCAGAAACTACGAATCATAAGAAGGTATAAGAGACGCGAAAGCCTAAGAATAGCATTACGTGATCTCCTACAAGATGCTAATGTTGAGACAACGACACTGGAATTAGCAAATTTAGCAGAAGCTGCATTACAAAACTGTTATGAAATCGCTTGTAACGACATTATGAAACAGAAATATGGAACGCCATTAAATGAAGATGGCACATCTCCGTGTCGTTTCGTCATAATAGGAATGGGAAAACTCGGTGGTTATGAACTCAATTTTAGTTCAGATATTGACCTAATCTTTGTGTATTCAGATGAAGGAAAAACTGATCAAGGCATTGATAATAGCGAATACTATTCACGCCTATGTGAGTTTATCATAAAGGCGATGAGTGATGTAACAGCTGACGGTTATGTGTTCCGTGTGGACATCCGATTGCGACCAGAAAGTAGTGCAGGAGTCATCATCCGATCAATGGAAAGCTACGAAAGTTATTATGAAGGTTGGGGCGACTTATGGGAACGTCAAGCGTTAATTAAGGCACGAACCGTCGCAGGAGATATGGAGTTCGGCGAAGAATTCATCCGCATGATACAACCCTTTGTTTATCAACGCTATTTAGACGGAGTTACACTCAATGAAATAAAGACTGACATTCGGAACACAAAAGAACGTATTGAAGAGCGACTCTTAGGTGAAAGAATTGACATAGAAAAACATGTAAAACTCGGTCCTGGAGCTATTCGTGATATTGAATTTACTGTCCAATGTCTACAGATGATACATGGTGGAAAAAGTAGGTCTTTATGTTCACAGAACACTTTGGAAACACTTGCTGCATTGAAGACAAACAAATTACTTGATTCCGATGATGTAAATGTTTTATCCGACGCATACCGATTCTTACGGAGAGTTGAAAATGCTATACAAATTGAATCCGATCAACAACGATATTCAATTCCTGCCAAATCGGATGAGGCAACACAACTTGCTCGGAGGTTAGGATATCGTCAAGATGCTCTTGAGTCATTTCAGCAAGATTATCAGATACATACTATGCAAGTTCGTGCCATATTTGAAAAAGTTGTGAATGTAACAGATCCGGAGCAATTAGATGTGGCAGTACTGCTAAACCAAGATGATATTGAACTGATAGAACAACAGTTAGGGAAATTCGGGTTTGTAAATGTCCGCGAGGCACATCGTTTATTGCGTCAACTTGCCAACGGTGGAGAAGGACAACAGTTTTCCCCATCTGTCAGACGGACCTTCTTCAAACTTGCTCCATCTCTATTGAAATGTATAAGTGATGCACCTGACCCAGACATGGCACTACGGTATTTTGAGGCATTTGCCGCAAAAGTCGGAGCAAGAAGTAGTTACTACACCATGTTTATGGAAAGACAAGGCGCACTTGAAGCAATTACATCGGTCTGTGGTTCAAGCCTTTACTTAGCAGATCTTTTGATTGCAAGCCCAGAACTGTTTGATCTTTTGACAGTGTCAACATTCACAGAATACCCGAAAACTCTTATTCAAAAACATGAAGAGGTTAACCAGATTCTAAAGAACACAGCTGAATCACAAGTATTAAGTTCTCTCAGACGATACAAAAATGATGAGATATGGCGTATCGCCTTGCGAAACATTCTCGGCAAAGCTGACCTACCTACAACAACAGAGGAACTCTCCGATTTAGCTGAAGCAATTCTACAAGGGGTATACCGACAGATTGATACTCAACTGCGTAAAGAACACGGCACCCCCACCAACGATGATGGAGCAACAGTGACATTCGCAATCATCGCAATGGGAAAATTCGGAGGACGTGATCTCAATTTCAGTTCTGATTTAGATATCATGTATGTCTACACAGAAGATGGCAAGACATCACAAGGGATGCCAAATGCTGAGTATTTCTCTATCCTTGGGTTGGAGTTGGTCAATCAGCTTGGTGGAAATCAGGCAATGAGCGTTTATGAACTGGATCTTCGACTCCGGCCTTACGGGGCTGGTGGTGCAATCGCATTGCCGCTAAAAGGTTATCAGAATTACTACGATAATTCCGCAGAAATCTGGGAACGACAAGCTCTCACACGCGCACGAGTTGTCGCAGGAGATATCGATGGTTTAGGAAACAAATATATTGAAATCGCACACGCATTCTGCTATTCACACCCGATTAATTCAGAAGAAAAATCCGAGATTGTACACACGCGTCAACGCAAAGAGAGCCAAGCCACCCGAAAAACAAAGTCTCGCCGAAGACGCAGCGGAAAAGGGCAAAGGTCTACTGCAAACGTGAAATCCGGTTACGGCGGCTTGGTTGACATTGAATTTGCAGTTCAAACGCTGCAGCTAATACACGGTACTGAATGTAAATCAATACGAGAACCAAACACGCTCATGGCAATTGACAAACTGTTTCAGATAGGAATTCTAACGGAAACGCAACGTAAAGGTTTAACTGAGTCTTATCAATATCTAAGAAGTGTTGAAAATGCACTAAGGATAGTTCATGATCGGGCATCAGATGCTTTGCCTACCAATCGAACAGAATTGTCACAATTAGCACGGAGACTTGGATATGAGGAAACAGAAGATGCATCCATAATTGAGGCATTTTTACAAGACTATGGTAAGTGGACAGAAAAAACTCGAACACTATTCAATGAAATTCTTGTCAACTGAAAGATTATCTGTGGGATGTGTCAATTAAAGAAGATACTGTCTTGTTGGAGGGGTTTCTAACCCCGATCTTACGAGTAATTCTCATATAATTTGGCATTGATTTGGATTGATTGTCTTTACCAACATCGGAACAGCTTATCTTATCAATAGCACTCTGAAACTTCAGACACATAATCTTGGAAATCTACTAATCCCGGGGAATGCCAAAAGGCATTCATACCGTTGATTTCTTGATTTGGAAAATCCTGGTTCAGACAAATACGATATGTGTTTAAAAGGACAATCAAAGGAAAAATAAATGGATTCCGATTCGTTTACTATAGGTGAACATTTCCCTAAGAATGTAATAATCTGCATTGGAGATGGAATGGGGTTCGAGGCTGTCAAAGCTGCGAGTATTTATGCATCAGCGGAAACGGGCACGTTATCCTTTGAACAGTTCCCTCAACATGCAGAAATCGCAACGCATGCAGCAAACACACCGATGACAGATTCAGCCGCTGCAGCAACAGCCATGGCAACTGGACGCAAAGTCAACAACGGTGTAATCAGCATGGAAATTCCTGGAGATGGAACACCTTTGAAAACACTCCTTGAGATTTCTCAAGACCTTAACAAAAGGACGGGACTTGTCTCAACCACCTATATCACCCATGCAACCCCTGCTGCATTCGGGGCACATAACTCACAACGGAACAATCTCGGTGAAATAGCACATGATTATCTACATTTGACGCGTCCAAATGTACTGTTAGGTGGTGGAGGAAACGGAATCACAGAAGAACGAGCGGAAACTGCTGGCTATACTGTTGTCACTGATCGTAAGGCACTATTGAACCTGAACACAGAAACTGAAATCCGCGTTTCTGGACAGTTTGGTCAGACCAATCTCCCTTATATGTTTGATGGCACCGATGATCTACCGTATCTTTCTGAAATGGCATCAGTCGCATTAGATATCCTGCTCCAAACAGATGATGGATTTTTCCTGCTCGTCGAGGGAGGACGTATTGATCATGCTGGACATTCCAATGATATTGATAGGCAAGTCTTAGAAACCATTGAGTTTTCTAAAGCAGTACAAACCGTATATGAACGGGTTTCTGACGATGACGACACTATCATTTTGGTAACAGCAGATCATGAAACAGGTGGACTCAGAGTCCACGAAAACAATGGACAAGGAGAGATTCCTGACATCTCTTGGAGTACTGGTGGTCACACTGTCAGCAATGTGCCACTGTATGGTTGGGGAAAAAACACTGAACCCGTTGAAGGTGTTATGAATAATACAGATCTTATCAAAGTCGTTTCCGGTAATAGTGATTTTACCGGTGTGCAGCTCAGCTTATTTTAACCTAAGTTGCCACCTATGTAGCACAAACTGTATGAAGATTAATTTATTTATTCGGTAATTAGCAAAAGATACCCAGTCATTGTAGTGCGAGGTCTCTGTGCCTCGCAATCTTCAGCACCAGAGGGGCGGAATGTGCATAGAAACCTATGCCACCACTCTCAAGAAAATACGCCAGTCATTGTAGTGCGAGGTCTCTGTGCCTCGCAATCTTCAGCACAAAGGGGCGGAATGTGCATAGAAACCTATGCCACCACTCTCAAGAAAATACGCCAGTCATTGTAGTGCGAGGTCTCTGTGCCTCGCAATCTTCAGCACAAAGGGGCGAAATGTGTATAACTAAAATCAAAAATGAACTCAAAACTAACCAAAATATAGTTACACTATAAGAGGGAAATCTATGAAAAAAACTAACCCATCATTCATTTACCTATTGTTGATACTATTTACTCTAACTTCGTTACTATTAGTTGTTTCATCATCTCTTGCAGAAGAAGATCAGAAAGAAAAGGAGGAAACTATAACAGATTCCACATCTTCAGATGAAATAATTGAACTGGATAGAATCTTGATCACTGGTGAACGAGCATATTCAACAGCCTCTTCAAGGTTAATACGAGATTTCGATCTCAACATCCGACCAGTCAACACAGCACAGGATATGCTACAACTTGCACCAGGTCTGGTTATCGCACAGCATGCTGGTGGTGGTAAAGCAGAACAAATCTTTTTACGAGGGTTTGATGCAGACCATGGCACTGATGTTGCCATATCAACTGATGGTATTCCTGTGAATATGGTTTCACACGGACACGGTCAAGGATACGCAGACATACACTATGCAATTCCTGAATTGGTGGACTCTATTGATGTGTTTAAAGGCCCCTACTTCGCCAGATACGGAAATTTCTCCACCGCAGGTTCAGTACAATTCCAAACAAAAGACAATATTGAAGGAAATATGCTAAAAATCGAAGGTGGTGAATTTAACACCCAAAAATTCACCGGTATGTTTCAGTTCCCTCATTCAGATGAAAAACAGAATGCTTACTTTGCCGGGCAGTTTTACAACACAGATGGTCCTGTGGAAAGCAATCAGGATTTTCAAAGATTTAACCTCTTCGGCAAAATGTATATTCATCTGAATGATACAAGCAGAATATCTTTATCAGCAAGTTCGTTTAGTTCTGCCTGGAATGCATCCGGACAAATTCCGCAACGGGCAGTTGATAGCGGTTTGATTACACATTTCGGATCAATTGATGACCTCGAAGGTGGACAAACAGGTAGACAGAACCTTAACTTTATTTATACTAATACCAATAAGAATAATGCGCAGTTATTGATTCAACCTTATTTCAGCCAGTACAACTTCAAACTGTTCTCAAATTTTACCTTCTTTTTAGACGATCCCGAGAAAGGTGACATGATTGAGCAAACCGATGATCGCACAATTATCGGTTTAAATTCTGAGTATAAATTCACGCATCTTTTTTCATCACTACAGCTAAATACAACATTCGGAGGAGGATTTCGATCAGATGATATTTCTGTTAGTCTCTGGCATAGTCCAAACCGTAGGAGAATAACGCAAAGAGTGAATTCAGACATCATTGAACGTAACCTCTTCCTATGGACCCAAGAAGAAATAATCATCAGCCCAAAACTACGATTTCAATTAGGTCTTCGCGGCGATTATTTCACTTTTAACGTCGAAGACCATCTTGATACATTGACAGATGAAACAGTAACCCTGCCACACGCTTCAGGATATGCACAAGATGCAATGCTGAACCCTAAATTCAACATGGTCTTTAGCCCTATCAGCACTTATGACCTCTTTTTGAATTTCGGCACAGGATTTCACTCCAACGATGCTCGCGATGTTATTATTGAACAGACAATTTCTGACCTGGAGCGAACACTGACTCGTCAAGGATTAAATGACTCCCAAATTAATGAACAACTTACTAATATGAACTTTAGCCGTGAACAAGCTGGAATCAACACTTTACCTCGTGCCATTGGAGCGGAAATTGGAAACCGTTACAGATTTTTCAACCGTCTAAATATTGGGTTAGCTGGATGGTGGCTGGAATTGGACGAAGAATTAGTATTTGTCGGTGATGCAGGTGAAACAGAAATTAGCGGAAAATCACAACGAATTGGCATTGATATTGAAGGACGTTTACAGATTCTTCCTTGGTTATGGGTAGATGCAGATGTGAACCTATCACGAGGCATATTCGTTGATGAACCTGTTGATAGAAATCAGATTCCTCTCGCACCACGCACTACCTCAACTGGTGGTATCACTGCAATTCACCCTTCTGGATGGGATGTCAGTTTACGTTATCGCCATATAGGTGACCGTCCTGCTAACGAGGATGCAAGTGTAACCGCAGAAGGCTATACAATTGTGAATCTTGGACTATCTTATACCTATGGACCATTCAACTATTTTGTTAATGCAGAAAACATCTTTAATGTTGAATGGAACGAAGCACAGTTTGACACAGAATCTCGATTATTCAATGAAACAGAACCTGTATCTGAAATACACTTTACACCAGGGAATCCGTTGAATCTACAAGCAGGAATCAGTTTTCAATTCTGATAGGTACGCTTTCGCTTTCTCATCTGCACCTGACGGTCTTATGATTCCAGACATCACCGCAATTCCAGATGCACCGGCAGCTAAGCATTCATTTACTCGGTCTGGTGTGATACCACCCAGAGCAAACATTGGCACATCAACTTCATTCGCTAACAGCTCGAGTTTTTCTATACCAACGCCAGGTAGATTGTAAGTTGGATATATTGGACTATACGTAATAAAATCAGCTCCTTCTGCTTCTCGTTTTTTGGCAGTTTCAATATTGTGTATAGAACATCCAATCAATATATCTTTGTTTGTTTGTTCGCGAACTTCATTTACAGGGGTATTATTATCAGGTAGATGAACACCTGCAGCGTCAACATCAATCGCTACCTGCAAATTGGTATTGATAAACAGGTGTGCCTGATTTCTCTTACACAACTCTGAAATGGGTTCTGCTAATCCAAAGAGAGATTTCTCATCTAAATCCTTTTCACGCAACTGGATTGCCTTGACACCTGCATCCAAGATCTCTGAGATTACTTCCAGTAAAGGTTTAGGAGCACACCTTTTTCTCTCGGTAATGACATATAGCTTAAATTCAATCATAGATTATTCTGATACGCGCCGAAGCCTTACAGCGAATGTACCATCGACTCCATGTTCATGTGGTAATGTCTGTAAAAAACCTTCTTGTGTAGTAGCAGATTTCGGTATATTAGGCAAAAATTCACCTACGTGTTCTATAGAGAACATTGGATAGTTCTTTATGAAGCGATCTATAATTGCCTCGTTTTCAGATGGCTCAATGGTGCAAGTACTGTATACCAATATACCCCCTCGTTTGATATGTTTCCCCGCGTTATCCAAAAGACGGTACTGTAGGTCGTTGAGGGCATGTAATTGATCTTCAGATTTATTCCAACGAATATCTGGATGTCGTCGCAGTGTGCCAAATCCAGAACACGGGGCATCTATAAGAACAGCGTCCGCAGCACTGATGAAATCGAGATCTGCATCCGTTGAATCCAAAACCTTTGTTTCTACGTTTTGAACACCCAAACGCCTGCAGTTCTCACTTAACACATCAAGTTTATTTTCATTTAAATCCACAGCGATAACCTTACCGGTATTTTCCATCAAACATCCAATGTGCGTTGTTTTTCCCCCTGGTGCTGCACAGAGATCAACAACAAATTTAGGATTTTCAGATATGAGAAGATAAGGCACTAACATCGCACTTTCATCTTGTGCGTAGACATCACCACGGTTTAACAGATCTTTCAAACTTATCTCTCGGTTAGAATTTGATACTGCATCGTTTGTTGTAATTGACCTATTTTCTATCACTATGCCATCAGGAGAAATCTCCGATATTTTTGTGTTAAAACCTTCTGCTTTCAAGGATTTACATAACTTATCACGATCTGTAACAAGTGAATTTGTCCGAACTGTTAATGGTGCTATCTGGTTGCTTGCTTCACAAAATGCCAACGTCCAAGTCAGTCCACGTGTTTGTATCCACCTTTTCACTAACCATTTAGGATATGATAGACGGTTTGATATATGATCTATGGGATGTGTTTCAAGCAAAGGGTAAGTTAATTCTGTCTTTTTTCGTTGAACAGATCGCAATACTGCGTTGATAAAGCCTATTGTTTTTCTGCTCTTTTTGGCAAGTTGGACTGTTTCATAAATGGCTGCATGGGGAGGAATGCCATCAAGGTGTAATAACTGATAGGTACCAAGTCGTAGGATAGAGCGATGTCTAACATTTAGTCGGAAGCGGGGATTGATAAAGTGTTTAAGTACCCAATCCAGTTGTTGTTTCCAACGAATAACCCCATAAACAAAGGTATTCGCCAACCGACGGTCCCGTTCTTCTAAGTTGTATCGGTCAAATGCTTTATCAATGACAGATGAAATGGACACATTAGCTTGAGATAGGTCTATCAGGCATGATAATGCAACTTCGCGGGCGTTCATTATCTGGTCAAAATTAGACGGTGAGTGCGTTTAGTTTGCGAGCAATACGAGATTTCTGTCTGTTTGCTGTGCCTTTTTTGATGACACCTTTACCCGCAGCTCTATCAAGCAAACTTGAAGTGACCTGGCATAACTGTGCCGCAGTTTCAACATCGCCTGCTTCCAATGCTAATTCTGTATTTTTGAGCGAAGTTCTGAGTGTTGCCTTGCGGTGTCTGTTACGATCGCGTTTTTTCGCGTCCGCTCTTACATGTTTCTTTGCAGATTGTCTGTGCAAAACGTAATTTCTCCTTTGAAAAGTGTAATACCAAAGTTAATGATACCATAAAAACGGGTAATTGTCCAATTTTTAAACAGAAACACTCAATTTTTCCAAAGCATCTTTGTAGAAGGGGTTTCTAACAAACAAGTGGAGAAAACTAAGGTAGTGCTTAGTCAACAGCTGTTTAATAGTTCAAATGTAGGTCGGGTAGAGGAACGAAACCCGACTTCTCACACCATAAGTGGCATCATGTCGGGTTTCGTTCCTCTACCCGACCTACAATTTAGGTGTTGACACAGCAGTAGTATGAATCTCATCGTATAATTGCTAACTTTCTTACGATAGCAAAGGTTTCTCCTTTTGACTCAACTGAAATATAGCATATATATATCCCAGGTGATACTACTAATCCATACACAGTCTGCTGATTCCACCAGGTTCTCCATATTCGTTTGTCAAGTCTATCGTCTATTCCTTCAATCCTTTGAATGATTTTTCCTCGAACATCATAAACAACTATCTTCATATTGGTAATTTCCAAATTTCCTTCAACACGAAATTCAGTTCGATCGTTGAAACGAACAGGATTTGGTGAGATGCTAACATCTTTCAATATGAATGCTTCATCTAAAAGGACAGATCGTTTCACAGAAGAAGCACCGAGTGGATACTGAGCAACAACAGTGATCGTATTTCTCCCCGGTGTCAACGGAATCGTTGCCCAATATGTCTGAGTCTCTTTGTCCAATTCAGCCTTCACTTTACTTGGATGTATAATAATGTCTATTGGATAATTTGTTTTGTATGTGCCTGTAATTCGTAATGGATTTTGTTTTACCGTTTCAGGCAAATCCAGTGATACATGAGGTAATTCTCTCTCAGATTTGAATATATCAGTGAGTAGACTATGTATTGTGATTAGAATGAGTTGTGTCACCTTTGTCACCAAAGGAAAGTTGATTTTATCAATAGTATCAGCATAAGTATGATAATATGGATTTGCGTTATAGTTCTGCGAATCACGCCACGGTGTAGAACTTTCAATCAAAGTCACTGCATGGTATCCAGCATCCCAAAAAGGCTTATGTGAGGAGATGTCAACAAATTCATCTTGAGTTTGACGAATTGTCAATCCGATATTGTGCCACGAATTTGCTATCGAAAGTGCCCGACTAATCCATAAAGAATCTCTATTTGCGATCACTTCAACCAGCTCATTTTTCCAATTATAACCAAGCATATCTAAATTGAAAACAGCAGTTATCTTCTCAGATTCAGGTGTGCGTGATTTCGCCAGAGATCCAATGTGTGTACTTTCACGCCCAATTGCCTGCTGAATATAATTTCTACTGCCAGAGAACCCGAGTTCCTCTCCACCAAATGCGATAAATTTGATCTTGTGGTCATATTCATTTTGACTTAAGATTTCTGCAATTGACAACATAGCTGCCATGCCAGTTCCATTTTTGTTTGCTCCTGGTGCCTTTGATGCTAATGGATTCCAGTTGGCTTCCCGATCAGCTTTTGTGTCGTAATGAGCACAAATTATAAAAACATGCTTGCTTGATGAATTTACTTTCGGTGGAAGTTCAGCAATGACGTTCCGGATACCTCCAATATTCTGTTCTGTTACTTGTAAACTCCCGTAGCTGCGAAAAACTGACTTGATGTAATTGACTGCATTTTCTGTTGCTTCTTGATGATGTGCATTTCGCGTTCTGAAAGTCAATTTGGTTGGGAAATGAGAGATATTCTCTTGTAATTCAATAACATGTTTTTCCAATATATCAACTTGGACTTTTGATATTAGTTCATTGCTAATATCTGCTGATCCTGTCCAGATAGGCACAAATATGTATATCAAAAAGATAGACAATAAAAACTTATGGGGTATAAGATCAGTTTTCAAGGTTGTTGTCATGAGAAATTATCTTTTGCGTTTATACGGATTTCTATGAACATATTATAGAAACTCTATAAATGATCAGGGTTATTCAGTTTTATAGATTTTCATTTTTCCGTGTTAACTACGAGTTTAAATTTTGAAGATAGATATTTCATTCGGAATAAGTCGTTTTGGACTTGAGAGGCTTTAAGAAATGACCTTATTCCATACTTTCTGTAAGAAACTTAGCAATATATTCGTTTCTCTTCTATAGTTGTATTTATAGCACGCCTCTGCGAGATACAGGGGGGTGTATCCTGTGGAGTAGTGGTGATGCGTTCCATACCATGCACGCTTGACGAAAGACCAGAACCCTTCTATTGTGTTGGTATGTATCCCATCCGGTTCCCACTGCTCACTCCGTTTCATTGTTTCATGCTTCTGCATAATTTCACCGACATCGTTATATGCTCTAAACTGATCCGTATAGAATTCAGTCTTATCTGTGTCTACAAACTTCTTGATAAACTTAGTGATTGTTTCCGCTTTGACGTTTTCTACGAGTTGAGCGACAACCTTTCCACCTCGTTCTACAGCACCTAAGACAACATCCTTCGTGGTGCCACGCCCCCGTTTGTGCTGTTCAGTTTCCTCTCGGTCATAGTCTTTACGAGACTTACCCCCGATATAGGTTTCGTCTGCTTTTACAATTCCTTGTAGCAGGACATTGTCCTTCCCCATCTCTGCCCGGATACACATCATCAAACGCCAAGTTGTTTTTTGAGGTAATCCTAAATCGCGCGCAAGTTGGTGACTTGATAAACTTTTCTTTGCGTTTGCCATCAGGGCAATGGCAAGAAACCACTTTTGAAGCGGGATCTTCGTGCCGTGAAAAATCGTGCCTTGTGTCACTTTGAAGGTAGCGTGGCAGTTCCAGCGTCCGATACGACCTATATCCTGTGCGTTTCGTCGTCTGACCGACAAACTCTGGCAATGCGGACATTCTGGTGAACCTTGCCATCTCAGTTGCTCCAAATACGTTATACAATGCCCTTGTGTCGAGAATGCTTCCATAACTCTAATCACATCCATCAGAAAAACTCCTATGCTTCTATAATTAGCAGTTGCTTTTTCTGACAGTTTCTGATATAATATCAAGCAAGTTTAGTCCGAAAAAGCAACTCGCTTTTTACGGTTTAAATAGGAGGTTATCGCCCCCTATTTTCTTATGGACATTATACCAGGATAACCCTTTATGGACAAAAACATTACACACAAAGAAATGGCAAAAATGACAATCAACCTAACAAAAATCAAAATCTTACAGTTTTAGGGTTTACAATTTTGGATATACAAAAAAATGTCTATGAATCCTTACAGTATCTGATCTAACAGTCAATTACACCGTCTTACAGCATGTAAGACATTTCTTACAGTTTCGTAACATTTTATAGTCAAAACACAAGAGAAATTCGCTGTGAAAGAGCTTATGCAATTCATATCAGATTTAGTCTATATAACAAGAACTTTACCCATGCTCTTCTCATAAATATTTGATTTTCAATATATAATGTAGTATACTTTATAATTGATACATGCACAATTTTTAGGAGAACTATCCAGTTACAGAAAAATGAGTCCCACGCCAACACCTGAAAGCGAACCAGCACCAACCCAAGATCTCGTCAACGCATATCTAAAGGAAGTCAAAACCAGAGTAGATGCATGTATCTTTGATTTTCTTCCTACATCCCATGAACACCAGGACGTGCATGAACTATATCAGATGATGTTAGACTATCCACAACGTGCGGGAAAAGGATTGAGACCTGCACTCTGTCTGCTTATCTGTGAAGCATTCGGTGGGAATCCTGAACGCGCAGTCAATACCGCTGCTGCTCTTGAACTGCTACAGAATTGGCTTCTCATTCATGATGATATTGAAGACGGTTCTGAATTACGACGCGGTGATCCTTGCCTCCATCAAAAACACGGTATCCCAATGGCAATTAATGTCGGTGATGCATTGCACTGCAAAATGTGGGAGATGCTACACCGAAACAATAATATACTTGGACACCAACTCGCTTTCAAGATACTTTCTGAATTTATTCAATTAAGTAATCAAGTCGTTGAGGGGCAACACATCGAACTCAGTTGGGTACGCAATAATCGGTGGAACATAAACGAAAAGGATTACTGGGCTATGTGTATCCAGAAAACTGCATGGTACACATGTATTACACCATGTCGTGTCGGAGCTATCATCGGAGGAGCAAGTGCTGAAGAAACAGATGTTTTTATTGAACTTGGCAAAACTTTGGGCGTTGCATTTCAAATTCAAGATGATGTTCTGAACTTAATTGGTGATGTTGGTAGATACGGAAAAGAGATCGCTGGAGACATTAGTGAAGGTAAACGAACACTTGTCCTTATCCATCTGTTCAATTCTTGTACACCTAATGAAGCTCAAACCGTTATTGACATCATGGCACGACCCCGAACTGAAAAAACTGAAGAAGAAATTCAAAGTGTCCTGCAACTGATGCATAAATATAACTCTATTCAGTATGCACAGAAGTGTTCTATAAAACTATTACAGGAAGCAGCAGAACTATTTACTCAGAAATTTGCCCATCTACCCAATAATAGGGCAAAACAACTGTTTTTATCTTTAATTCATTTTTTTGTTGAACGCGAATATTAAGAAGGAGAATACGACTCAATGGCTACTACGGCTATATCCTCCGGGAAATTGAGAGGACTTATGAAACTTGCAGATGCAAGTGGCAGATTCAAAATGATGGCGATTGACCAGCGCGGTTCTATGGTGACCGCACTTGCGGATGTACTCGGCATAGAAAAAACGGATGTGAAATACGATGATGTCGCATCCCTAAAAACCTTGATTACAAGAATACTCGCACCAAATGCTACGGCAATTTTGACTGACCCAATCTATGGACACCCGTACTCAATTACTGAAATACCGCGCGATGTCGCGCTACTTTTGGCTTACGAAGAATCTGGATATGTAAGTGATGGTGTCAGTGAAAATGAACGCCTTTCCAACCCGATTGAAAATTGGACGATTGCAAAGGCGCAGCGCGCAGGGGCAGATGCTATCAAACTTCTCGCTTATTACCATCCAGACGCTTCTGAAACAACCTTGAAACATCAACAAGCTTTTGTCCGTCATGTTGGCGACGAATGTGAAAAGCAAGACTTGCCATTTCTGCTTGAACTTGTGAGTTATGCATTTGAAGGAACGACGAAAAGCCTTGAGTTTGCTAAGCAGAAACCGGATTTGGTCATCCGTAGCGTTGAAGAATTCACCGATCCTTCATATAAAGTTGATATTCTAAAGTTAGAATTTCCTGCGGATCTAAAATATACCGATGAATACAAGGACAGGACCTTCTATGCAGGCGCATCTGCTTATGACTTAAATGAGGTTAATGACATCTGCCAGAAATTAGATGAAACTTCAACATTACCTTGGGTTATTTTGAGCGCAGGCGTAGATATTGAGGAGTTTATTGAAAACGTAAAACTGGCAACGGCAGCTGGCGCAAGTGGATTCCTATGTGGACGTGCTATATGGAAGAAAGTTTTTGAATATTATCCTGATATCAGTGCTGTAACAGAATTCCTTGAGAATGAGGCAACAACGAATTTCCATAATTCTAATGCAGCCGCAGGAAAAGCAATGCCATGGTTTGAGCATCGCCAATTTGGAGGTTCAGAGAATATTCAACTTGAAAAACAATCTGAAAATTGGGTCCAAGAATATTAAATGGGTTTAGCAAAATAAACGGACTCTCTTCAGTTAGAATGATCTCCAAACATTGACTAAAAATGCAATTGGAAACGATCCTACGCAAGCAAATTGTCAAGTTTATTCTTGATCTTACGGGCAATTTCAAGTGTTGTCTCTGCAGGAATTTGTCCACCTATTTCAGCAACTAAAACGACAACAGTGTCCCGGACGAAAAGCCAATTCGCTCCAGCTTGCCACACTGAATCTCCAATTTCTACCTGAGCATTGTCAACGGGTTGATAAACAGATTCGCGGCCACCAAATTTTGACAATGATTGCGCAGACAACCGAACACGCCCCGTATCCGCTGCTGTGTATGCTTCATCTGCAGTTTGATAAAACCAGTAATTAAGGGCGATTTGCTCAGCAGGAGCACGGTTCAACCACCACCGATCACGCCATCCAAATTGGGCAATTGGCTTGGCAGGGGCAGTAAGCGAATATAACTCTTGTTGTGAACTAAGACGTGCAGAATAATCTGACAAATCCGATGCTGTTAACTGAATTGATTCCAATGTAATCTTCATAATAAACATGATAACATGTTCGCAAGGCAAATTCTAATTAAAAACGATTATTTTATAAACATTTTCTTCAAGAATAGCAACTAATGGATTAAGCACGCAATTTCTCTGAATATTTATACACTCACACATTGGAATATTTGTAGGAGGGGTTTCTAACCCCGAATTACCATAATTGACATCAGAATTCGCTTTTTCTATGTTTTTTCTTATTAATCGGGGTTAGAAACCTCTCCTACAAGTCATAGGTATTAACATAGGTTAATATAGATATGTTTTAGTTTCAAGAAGTTATGAAAATACTTTCTCGTTATTGTCTTAAAGAGTTCATTCCACCTTTCCTAATATCACTCTTATGTTTTACTTGTATAATATTATTTGATGAACTTTTTCGACTTATAAAGCTTTTTGTTAAAAAGGGTGTAAGTCCTTTCTATTTAATGGAATCACTGTTGTATGTAATGCCAGCGACAGTTGTCTTATCCATTCCGATGGCTGCATTAGTCGCAATCCTGTTAGCGTTAGGAAGACTCTCCACAGATTCGGAGATTATGGCAATGCGCGCACACGGGATCGCATTCCATCAACTCATGGTTCCGCTTTTAAGTGCTACTATCCTATTAAGTGCAATAGACTTAGCAATGATGGAATATGTTCTACCAAAAGCTACTCTCGCATCGGTTTCTCTAAAACGCGACATCCAAAGACACAATCCTGCCCTCATTCTGGAAGAAGACACCGTCATGAAAGAACTTCAGAGTGAAGGTAAAATCTGGATGTACGAATCGACTGACCCAAAAACGGAACGACTTCAGAATGTAAGAATCTGGGACGAAATATATCCAGGACAACCCCGCCTAACGCTTGCAAAATCCGCTACCCTCGGATATGAGAACGGTAACGCTAAATTGACTCTCTACGATGGTGAAACTTTTGAACCGCAAACCGATGGATCGGAAGGGTTTAGAGTAACACAATTTCAGCAACAACGCATTGCTCTTGATTTTACCCAGAACTTACAACGCGGGGAATATAAGTCGCAACATCCCCAGACGAGACGTGTCGGAGAACTGAAGGCACATATTAAAAAATTAGAAGATTCCATAAACCTAAAACCAGATAAAGTTTCGGAATATACCATCAATAAACTCCGATATGCGAAAGTAGAATTGCACAAAAAGTTTGCACTCCCCTTTGCATGTTTAGCGTTTGGTATTATCGGTATCCCTCTTGGATTTATGGTGAAAAAGAACGGTAGAATGATCGGATTTGGAATTGGGTTGGCAGTAATATTACTATATTATCTCCTGCTCCAGATAGGGCAAAACTCTGGAATCAATGGGAGATTAAATCCAGTCTTAGCAATGTGGTTTCCAAATCTCGTCATCGGTGTGATCGGTTTAGCACTCCTCATCAGAATGTTCGGTGAAGGGAAACTAAAAGCAATACAGAAAAGAGAACGCAAAATCCCTATCATTGTCAATAGAAACGAAGAATCTTAATCTGTTTCTCATAGGAAAGAAAACTTGAATATTTTAGACAGGTATCTGATCAAAGATTACCTCAAAGCCTTTTTTGTAGGTTTCCTATTTTTTAGTGCACTCGTTGTTGTCGTCCGATTATTAGATAAGGATATTAAACACTTTGATGAAGGTATCTCTTATCTCACTGCAGTGAAAATAGTTTTATACCAAGCACCTCGCAGGATTATGGAGATCGTACCGGTCTCAGGTTTCGTCGCCATTTTCTTCGTTTTGGGCCGCATGGTTCGCAACAACGAATTTGTTGCTATGAAAGCCGGGGGAATCAGCGTCTATAGAATCCTTACACCCGTCATCATTGTTACGCTTATACTATGTATAGCCTTTGCTATATTTTATGACAGAGTTGCCTCCCCAATATATCATGAAGCAAATCTATTGCAGAAAAAAGCCCGTCCAAAACACGGAAGATATCTTGTTTTCAAAGGGAAAGACAATCGTATCTTTTATTCACATCAAATTAGTTTGGATGATAAGACGATAAGCAAATTAACTATCTGGGAATCAGATGACACGGGGGAACTTGAACGTATCATTTATGCAAAAAAGGCGACATGGACAGAGGCACATTGGCAGTTGAGCAATGGATATATACGTTTATTTGAAAATGGAGCAGAAATAGGTTATGAAACTTTTGATGAGAAGTCTATAGAACGCTCCGAAGACCCCGCACGTTTTATTGGCAGCGACAAAGACCCACGCGCCATGACGATCAAAGAATTAAGGGAACAAATCGCATATAAAAAGACAGCAGGGCAAATCTCTCGGATTGAACACGTAAAGTTACACCACAAAATTGCATATCCGTTTGCTGCTGTTGTCGTGGTAATGTTAGGTGCACCAATTGCAATCCGTTTCGGCAAAGCAGGATTTTTCGCTGGATTGGTCATCGCGTTTTTTCTTGTTTTTATCTATTGGGCTATCTCCTTCGCAACTTTGGAAGGATTAAGTGAGAACGGAAAACTACACCCGTTTTTAGCGTGTTGGGGGGCAAACATAATCTATGGAATTGTCGGCACTCTCCTAATATGGCGCACTCCAAGATAGATGCTGATGTGAATTTCCACCATAAATGAATACTTCAAAACTCGGTAATTTCTTCTTCAAAATCCGCAGTTTCACGCCTATCCCATTTATCATCGCACTTCTCTATTTCGCTAATCCCACATGGATCAGTATATCCATAGGTATTCCATTCATTACAATAGGAGAATTGCTACGTATTTGGGCGGTCGGATATGCAGGTGGTACAACTCGCGCAACAGCTCTCGGTGCCGCACGCGATCTTGTCACCACTGGACCTTATAGTTATGTTCGGAACCCCCTATATCTTGGCAACTTATTACTCAGTCTCGGCATCACAATTTTCTCTCATGTCCCTTGGTTAATCCCTGTCCTAATCATAGGATATTTCATTCAATATATGCCTATCATCGCCGTTGAAGAAACATACCTGTTAGAATCTTGTGGACAAGTGTATGAAGAATATCAAAGAGAAGTGTCACGTATTATACCTAATTTTCGGCACTATAAGAATCCATCATCCCACGACTTTTCTTGGTCACGCGCATTCAAAAGTGAAAAACGCACATTGACCGCTATTATCTGTGTCATCGGAGGCATTCTGGTTAGAAAGTTGGTATGAATGAATTACTGTGCCAACATCTTTACACAAAATTTACTTGACAGTCATAACATAAAAGATGTAATATATTAATATCGTAATTATCAAGCATAAGAATTACGTCGTCAAAGACCAACCTGCTCCGAACCTTTAGGATTACATAGACGAATTTGTTGACTAACACACCAACTATGTAGAACCATTTGAAGGTTCGTGAGTGATGATTCAATACACGCCAAATATTCAAACAGAAGGAGAAAAATAAGATGAATAAAAAGTTTTACGCTCTTATCATACCCGCAATGCTTGCAATTCTGTTTATCCTGCCAGTAAATCTCGCTTTTGCACGTGCTTTTAACAATGATTTTGAGACAGGTGATCTCACAGATTGGGAGAAAGAGGGCACAGCATTTGATTTCCAACCCACATGGGGAGATAATCCAACAGCCCGTAACCGAAATCAACCCTCACAACATCAAGGTGATTGGTGGCTCGGTTTATTTGAAAAATACCCCGGGAAAGAAAAGGCAAAAGCACTTGGAGTAAACCCTGGTGCCACGCAAGGAGATGGACCACAAGGCACACTTACCTCTATGGAATTCAAAATAATTGGTGAAACAATGAATTTTCTTATCGGTGGTGGATTCCACCCTTGGATAGATGATCAAAACCCATGTTGTGTCAATCTGGAGATTGACGGTGAAGTTGAACGGACAGCAACCGGAACCCCAGTCAATGGTGGCAACGAAAGCATGACAAGACAAGAGTGGGATGTTGCCGAATTCAAAGGTAAGACCGCTAAACTTGTCGTCGTTGATAATAATAGCGGCGGTTGGGGACATCCAAATTTTGATGATGTACATCAAGCAGATGCAGATGGCGAAAATATTCCGTGGGATAGAGTTCTGGCAATTGAAGCACGCGGAAAATTAGCTGTCAGCTGGGCACAGATGAAAAAATATTACTAATTTAAGACACGATATTAAGGAGTTATATCTAATGAAAAGATTGTTTTTCACCCTTATTTTTCTTTCAATGTTAACGTTTGTATGTATTCTCTTCGTTCATTCAACGCATGCCAGATTTTTTAACAACGATTTTGAGACAGGAGATTTAACAGATTGGGAGAAGGATGGAACGGCATTTGATTACCAACCCACATGGGGAGACAACCCAACCGCACGTAACCGTGGACAAGCCTCAAATCATCAAGGAGATTGGTGGATAGGCGGATTTGAAAAATACCAAGGCCCAGATAAAGGGAATGCCTTAGGACAGAATCCTGGGGATGTCCAGGGAGATGGTCCTCAAGGAACTATTACCTCAATTGAGTTCGTTATCGTTGGAGAAACTATGAATTTCCTGATCGGAGGGGGGACTCATCCTTGGGAAACCGATCCGTCACCTTGTTGTGTTAACCTCGTAATTGATGAAAACGTTGAACGCACTGCAACCGGCGATAATAATGAAACCATGAGCCGCAAGGAATGGGATGTATCCGATTTGAAAGGAATGGTCGCTCAAATCGTTGTTGTGGATAACCACCCTGCCGGATGGGGACATATCAACTTTGACGATATTAATCAAGCTGACTCCAGTGGTGATAATATTCCATGGTCACAAGCAACCGCTGTGGAAGCTCGCGGAAAGTTAGCTGTCAGCTGGGCACAGATGAAAAAGTACTATTAAATGATTGGTTGAACTTACATCTATCACCATCACACACGATGAAAGAACCGTATATTGAGAGTCTCAATTAGAATTCGGTTCATGTATATTCATTAATTGAATATTTTATACCTACTTCAAAACAAAGGAGAAATACCTGATGAATAAATTTGCTTTGTCGCTCCTGATTCTCTGCTTTATCGCACTCTTTGTCATTGTAAGTGTAGACACTGCTTTTGCAAGAACTTTCAATAATGACTTTGAAACAGGAGACCTTACAGATTGGGAAAAAACAGGTACCGCGTTTGATTTCCAACCCACTTGGGGTGATAACCCAACAGCACGCAACAGAGGACAACCCTCACAACACCAAGGCGATTGGTGGCTTGGACTCGCAGAAAGATACCAAGGACCAGAAAAAGGGGCAGCACTTGGACAAAATCCAGGAGACCTGGAACGGGACTCAAACGGAAACATTAACCCTGATGCGCCACAAGGCACATTAACCTCTATTGAGTTCACTATCGTCGGTGAAACAATGAATTTTCTGATGGGTGGCGGCAGCCGTGCCTGGGGCACAGCCGAACCTTGTTGTGTCAACCTTGTCATTGATGATGAGGTAGTCCGAACTATGACAGGTAGTAATACAGAAAGTATGACACGCAGAGAATGGGATGTGTCCGATTTGAAAGGTGAAGTCGCTCAACTTGTCGTTGTTGATCAAAGCAGTGGTGGATGGGGACATCCCAACTTTGACGATGTTCATCAAGCTGATGCTGGTGGAGATAACATCCCATGGTCACAGGTAACTGCCGTTGACGCACGTGGAAAGTTAGCTGTCAGTTGGGCACAGATGAAAAAGTACTATTAAGTCATAGATTGAACTGTGCATCAATAACCATTACAAACACTGAAAAAACGGTATATCGTAATTCTCAAAATATATTCGGTTCATGAGGAACCATGAACCGAATATATTATAACTTTTCTAAAAGAAGGAGAAATGACTGATGAATAAATTCACATTGGCACTCCTGATTCTCTGCTTTATCGCAGTCTTTGTCATTTTGAGTGCAGACACTGCTTTTGCAAGAACATTCAATAATGACTTTGAAACAGGAGATCTAACCGATTGGGAAGAAAAAACAGGAACCGCGTTTGATTTTCAACCCACATGGGGAGACAATCCAACAGCACGAGGTAGAGGTCAACCCTCAAACCATCAAGGGGATTGGTGGCTTGGGCTTGCTGAAAAGTACCAAGGACCTGATAAAGGAGAAAAATTGGGACAAAAGCCAGGGGATATGAACAAAAATGCTGCAGGTGGAAACGCACCGGATCTTCCAACAGGCACATTAACCTCTATTGAGTTCACTATTGTCGGTGAAACGATGAATTTTCTTATGGGAGGAGGCAATCGTCCCTGGGGAGAAGATGGAAAGAATAATCCATGTTGTGTTAATCTCTTGATTAATGACAAGGTTGAACGGACAATGACTGGTAGTAACACAGAAACTATGACACGCAGAGAGTGGGATGTCTCTGATTTGAAAGGTAAAACTGCCCAACTTAGGGTGGTTGATAACCATACCGGAGGTTGGGGACACCCAAACTTTGACGACATACATCAAGCCGATAAAGACGGAAATAATATACCGTGGGATAGAGTGCTCGCAGTTGATGCCCGCGGAAAATTAGCTGTCAGTTGGGCTCAAATGAAAAAGTATTACTAAACAGAACCGAAACAGAAGGTAAGCGCGCTTTCAAAGCGCGCTTACATCTCATAATGCTACACGCCTCACTCACGGAGAGATTAATTCCAATCCTGCACGTTCCCGAAACTTGTTATACGTTTTCAATATCCCTTCCTCCATCGTATATGCAGGCGTAAAACCCATCTCATCAGCAATAGCAGTCGCATCATAATCCCACGAGATACCAAACACTCCCGGTTCTAATGTAATCTGCGCATCTGGCACCAAAGACTTAAGATATGCAACCCCCTCTTTGACAGGTCGTATCCCACCTTTGACATTGAAAACACGAGTCTTCGTTGTCGGACATGTGCATGCCATAATGATGGAATGTGAGACATCCTCAACATATTGCCAATCCACAGAGTCGTCCCCAAACGGACAGACATGCGGTTCACCCATAGCAACCGTTTCAATCATCTTTGTTGTGAATGAACTCATACCTCGCGTCCTACCTACACCGTAAACAGCAGTAAAACGTAGTCCGATTGAATCAACACCGTAGGCATCAAAATAGTGCATTGCATATCTTTCGTTCAGCGACTTGCAAGCACCGTAGATAAACTTAGGATAGTGTGGGGCATCGTTATGTATCTGTTGATTGTTATAGTCTTCAGGAGAACCAAACACCGCAACACTACTTGCCCAAACAACACGTTTCAGATTGAAAATACGCGCAGCTTCAAATATATTGATTGTACCTTCACACACTATTTTTAATGCTTGAGGCGGATTCGCATTGCAAGCTGGCACTTGCCACGAAGCAAGGTGGATGATACGATCAATCTCATGCTCCTGCACGGTGCGTAAGACATGTGGAAGGTCTGTTATATCACCTTGTACAAAAGTTAAACCTTCTATTTGCTCATCTGTGAGTACCATTTTGGGAATGGTAAGGTCATAAGCAAAATCGTAAACGACCACCTTTTCACCAGCGGCTAAGAAATCACGAATAACATAAGTACCGATGCAACCCATACCACCAGTGAGTAGATATGCCATACAAATTACTCCAAAATGATGTTTTGATACCTTTACCTATTGTTTTCACTATTTTATTCAGGTTTGTCCATATTCATCGGTTCATCCACATTTACGAGAATATCATCACCCTCAATCTTTACAGGATAAATGGGAAGCTTCTCCTCGCCAGGCCAAACACATTCACCTGTTTTTACATCAAATTCCCACATGTGCATCGGGCAAGTGACACAGTTTTTGTCAATGAAACCGTAAGTCAAAATCCCGCCAAGATGTGGACATATATTATTCATGGCGTAATATTCACCTTCAACATTATAGATACCGATAAAAACACCGTCAACTTTGACACCAATACATCTACCCGGTTGTATCTGTTCGGTTGTCGCAGCTTTTACAAATTGTGACATATCTGTTCAAACTCCAATCGTTGTATTATACATATTGAGATAAACGATCCTTTTCCATTTTATCGTTTCAACACAGATAAACATTATCGTGATATGACTTTACCCTCTCCACGTGGATCAGTGCCGCCATCTTGACATATCCCACCATCCCACAAACGAATAGCATGCCCCGGGCCACCGATACCACCACTTGCTGAAATTTCATGACCAAGTTCTCTCAATCCTTCAAGGGTTTCTTCACCTGCACGAGATTCTACCTGAATAGGCTCAGCACCATCACAGTGAAAACGAGGTGCATCTAAGGCAGCTTGTGCAGAAACTTGCAAATCCATTAGACTAACACTGATATTGAATTGATTATTCGGGATTGTTCGTCCTCCAGGTATCCCGTAAGTAGCAAAAGGCATCCCGTCCAATGTAGCAAGGCAAGGCCCCATATTGTGAAGCGGACGTTTTCCAGGTCCAATAGAGTTCGCCAATCCAGGTCTCGGATCAAAACGCCCCACACCGTGCCCGAATAGCAGACCTGTTCCTGGCACCGTTACCATAGATCCGAATCCCCCACCGTGCGTCTGCGTCAAAGATACCATGTTCCCTTCCGCATCAGCAGTAGAAATATGACTTGTGCAGCTCATCGGTTCATAGTAGACCACTTCTCCAGGTTGTGGTGATTCAAGTCCCGATTTCAATTGTTCACTGAGTTCCGCTGTGAAACTATCAGACAGCTCGTCGTCAATGTCAATATCAACAAAAGCAGGATCACCAAAACGACGTAATCTTTCCACCCAACAAATCTTCATTGCTTCAGCAAACAAGTGAAGCCTTTCTGTGAGAGACATGCCAGCAACGTCATATCCTTCCACCAAACGAAGCATCTGTAATGTGGTGAGTCCACCCGCTCCGAGCGGTGAAGTATAGACAGAATATTCACGATACTGAATTCTGTAAGGATCTGTGATAAAGGGACGATAATTCTTCAGGTCATCAAAGGTCAAACACCCACCTAATTCCTGAATATGGCTCGCAATTGCTTCGGCGATATGACCTTCATAAAAGGCTTCGTGTCCACCTTCAGCGACTGCTTCCAAGGTTCTTGCAAGATCAGGATTGGTGAGCACTTCACCTTTTTTCGGTGGTGTGCCATTTTTTAGGAATACACGTGCTGTTTCAGGAAACTCTCTCTTCCAACGTTCAGCATTTCCTGAAATCCCACTACGAGTAGCACCGTTGGGGGCATATCCATATCGTGCTGAGTTAATTGCAGGACGTAAAACATCCGAGAGTGGAAGACTGCCATATTCTTTAGACGCTAAACAGAGACCCGCGACAACTCCCGGCACTCCAATTGATAGCGGACCGTGAACATTGACACGTCCCGCTACACGGTATCCTGCAACTGCATCGGGGGCATCCTCAATCGTGAACATATCTTCGGAAGCAGCGGCAGGTGCAGCACTGTTGTAATCAAGCGCAATAACATCTTGTGTTTTCTTACGATAGATGAGCATACACCCACCATAGCCAGCTATTCCATTATGCATGGGTTCAACGACACCTTCAGCAAACGCAGCTGCCACAGCAGCATCCACAGCATTCCCACCCGCAAACAGCATCTCAAATCCTGCCTTCGCTGTACGAGGATGTGGTCCGACAACAGTACCATATTCTATTTTATGTGATTCCACGGTGAATTCCTTTTTGTAGATGAATAATGCAAGGTATTTTAAAGTGTTTTTTCAGAATTGTCAAGTTTTTCTGATAAGGTAGGTGTGTAAAGTTTTTGCACAAACATCCCATTTCCCATTGTAGTGCGGGGTCTCCGGGGAATGCCTAAATGGCATTCATACCGTTGATTTGGTGCCCCACAATTCTTGGTAGATTCAAAGATGGCGGGGCACGGAGACCCCGCACTACAATAAGAGAAAGTCTCAGCTGTGCAAAAACTTTACATACCCGTAGTCGAGCAATTCACTTGACACGTCGCCAAAAAACCCGTATAATATAACACATCGTAATTATACTTCACAAGTTTGGAATACAAATGCCCTCTCGTAGACAGTCTCGCATCATAGCAATGCAAATGCTATATCAAATCCACCAAAACGCAGACCCCGTACAACTTGTCATAAAACAGTTCTGGTTGAACAGGGAAGTTTCTGTAGAGATGCGTCCCTTTACCCAACAACTTGTTGTAGGCACAACTTCGAATTTGGATACGATAGATGCTGAACTCAAAGCCTCTTCTAAAAACTGGAAAATACATCGGATGCCTATTGTTGACCTGTCAATTCTCAGACTTGCAACCTATGAAATCTTATTTTTAGATGAAATTGATGCGGCAACATCCATAAATGAAGCGGTGGAAATTGCAAAATCATACAGCACACCGAATTCCCCCAAGTTTATTAACGGCGTGCTTGACAATATACGCAAAAGACATCAGGAACCACCAGAGCAATAACCCAAACCATTACATATCCAGTCTATCATTATATTGTCCGAGGGGTTCTAACCCCGATTTAAGAGAAATAAGACAGAAAATCGAGCTTGGGAAAGTCCTCCTACAGCAGAGCAATCCTTAAATTGACGCTTATGGTGTTAAAAACTTTACACACCCATTTTTCAAAATAATGTTTGATAATAATTACATTTTCGTTTATAGTTATACTATTTCTAAATGACAATACTCTTGTTGTAGCATAACCTGTTAGGTTGTGCGGTATCAGATTATATTTTACAAAATCCTATAATGCGACATCATTTTTTAGAAATGGTATTATTTAAAGGCTTAATGTTAATATATAAATTCGTGATGGAGAATATGGGGTGATTTATGACTAACAAGCAAAATGTAAGCATTTCAATTCTTATGCAGAAGATGTACACGCTAAGGGTTCAACCTATGTTTGTACCACCACATACTAACTCTCTCTATATACCCAAGTTGCCACCTATAAATTTCTTTATATCCCATAGGATTTCTTCTATAATGTTTTTATTTGCTACAAACAAATGGAGGAAACCCCATGGAATTAACTATTGTAGCAGTTTGGACGATAAATATAAAAAATGTGTGGTGATAGGTAGCAACCTGGGCTAAGATAAAGGTGTAAAATAATGCCAATTTTTAGATTAGAAGGTGACGATATCTCTAACGCTGAACTCGTCATAGCACAAGAAACGGAACTGGAACTTGAGAGCCATCTGGAGGATTGGCTTGAAAATAGTCCTTGGGCACTTGCTCAAGAACCTATTCTCTGGATTGGTAGACAAACAAGTGCTGCAGATGAAGAAGGAACTATTTTTCCTGACTTACTTGGCGTGGATATTGAAGGAAACCTTGTTGTTGTCGAACTGAAACGTGACGAGGCACCACGGGAAGTAGTTGCGCAGCTGTTGGAGTACGCAGCATGGGCAAATGAACTATCAGATAAACAAATTCAGCAATTTGCAGAAGAATATTTTGAAACACACGACAGATTCAAAGGAAAACAGTTTTATGATGTATTTAAGGATGCTTTTGAAGTAGCTGACACGGATGAAGTCCCTCCTTTAAATCGAAACTTGCGCCTGTACATTGTAGCAGGAAATGTACCTGCAAGAGTAGCACGTGTCTGTAGATTCCTCCGAACTTCACAGGGCATGGATATCAACTGTATAGATGTCGCAACCTTTCAAACTGAAGCAGGAGAAAGACTTGTTAGTATGGATGTAAAAGTTGGAGATGAAGAAATCTCTTTATCAAGAAACCAAAGAATGACTACTTCGCGTCTTCCACGATTGTCAAGACAAGCAGAAAGACAGATAATTTGGGAGGCTGTTAAAGAATTAACAGAAGCAAAAACAAATATTGAATTTGACCTAAAAGATGTTAAGGATTCAGTCTTTAGAAAAAATTCTAATATTAATCCCAACACAGTAATGGGGATTTTGGTATCTGATACTGTGAATAACGACCAAGCATTTCCGAGTTCCGGCGAGAACAAATATTGGCGAGTAGGGAAGGGAAAATACCGTCTTTACGATCCAGAAAAAGACAAGATAGAAAATACAATAGATTCAGTTCAGGATTAAAACGCTATGATATTCTTATGAATAAACCAAAAATGACATATTTTGACCAAGAAGATATAATACATCTCGTTATCTCTGATGAACCCCAAAGTGGCAGTATAGAATTGAGTACTAATATCACAGATGAATTGAATGATAGCGGCGAACTCATCGGTATTGAGATTCTCAATGCAAGTACTTTTATTTAAGAAACTGTTTTAGAAAAGGGACATGCCAGAGAACTTTCACGTGCCAATGTCCAAGTTTCTTAATCGGAGATTCAAAAATAGAGAAGGTTTAAAGGCATGGCAAAAACACTTTCTCTGTTTGATGAGTTGGTCCTTGATGTTCCTCCCACAGAAGGCATAAAATACGCCGGCTCCAAACTAAAACTCATCCCACAAATCCTCCAACTCACCAAAAAAGTCAACGCAAAGACAATATTAGACGGTTTCTCAGGCACAACCCGCGTATCACAAGCATTCGCCAAACTCGGTTATTCTGTCCACTGCAACGACATCGCGCATTGGTCAGAAGTATTAGGAACATGCTATCTTCTCAACAAAAGACCGCGATCCGAGTATCAACCGCTTATTGACCACTTAAACGCTGTTGCACCAATAAATGGATGGTTCACAGAACATTACGGTGGAGATGCAAACGATGGATGTGCTATACAGACGGATGGACTCAAGAAACCGTGGCAGTTGCATAATACACGCAAATTAGATGCAATTCGTGAAGAAATTGAGAATCTAAACCTTGATTTAGTTGATAAGTCTGTTGCACTAACAAGTCTGATGTTAGGGATGGATCGCGTAGATAGCACACTCGGACACTATTCTGCATATCTTAAGGATTGGTCGCCTCGTTCCTACAAAAACCTTGTGCTTGAAGTGCCTAAACTTTTTACATCACAAGGAAATCATCAAATCCATAGATCAGACATATTTGAACTTGTGCCACAAGTTTCTGCCGACCTTGCATACTTTGATCCTCCTTACGGTTCAAACAACGAAAAGATGCCGCCATCTCGTGTGAGATATGCGGCATATTACCATCTATGGAAAAGCATCATTCTGTTTGATAAACCGAACCTATTCGGTAAAGCAAAGAGGCGTGAGGATACATCCGATCAACTCTCTGCATCCGTTTTTGAGGAATTTAGACGTAATGATGATGGACGATTCATTGCTGTTGAGGCACTCGAAAAGTTGATAAAGATGACACAAACTCAATGGATTATCCTGTCATATAGTTCAGGTGGACGCGCAACTGCTGAAGAACTCAACGATGTCCTGCAATCAAATGGGAATCTGCTTGCAGTTGTTGAGGTGAACTATAAACGCAACGTTATGGCAAGTATGAAATGGACGAATGAATGGTTAAGTGCGCCTGAAAAGCCGAATCGTGAGTTTCTTTTCCTACTTGAGAAAATTTAGCGACTGATACGTACACTTCCCGCTTGCATTGCTTTCTCTGCCTCTGCTACCGTTGCCCAGTTAAAGTCGCCTGGGAAAGTATGTGCTAAAGCAGAATAACCACCTGCAAAGTCAACTGCCTCTTGAGGTGATTTCTTATTCAATAGACTATAAATCAATCCAGACGAAAAACTATCTCCCCCACCAACTCTATCCACTAACTCTAAATCTTCATAAATACGGGAAAGGTAGAAATTGTCTCCATCATACAATAGTGTCCGCCAGTCATTCAACCATCCTGTTTTTGCATCACGCAACGTTGTGCCAATCATATCTATGTTCGGGAATGCTTCTTTGACTCTTTCTGCGACCTCTTTATAACTATCTGGTTCAAGTTTACTATACGATTCGGTTGCACCTTCTGCAGCAAAACCGAGTGATTTCTCAAAATCCTCCTCATTACCGATAAGAACAGAGACGTGCTCCATCATCGGTCGGTTTGCAGCTTGCGCTTGTTCAGCATTCCACAATTTTGAACGAAAGTTGAGGTCATAACTTGTTGTTACTCCTGCTGCTCGCGCTGCTTTCAGTGCTTCTGCGGAAACTGCTGCAGCTGACTCCGACAATGCAGGCGTAATTCCACTCAAATGAAACCATTTTGCATTGCTAAAGATAGTAGACCAATCAATCTCACCAGGTTGAACCTTAGAGATAGCCGAATGTCCTCGGTCATAGGTCACACTACTTGCTCTGGGACCGGCTCCCATCTCAAGGTGGTAAAATCCGTTTCGTTCATAGCCAACACCGTCAAAGTCCACCCAAACGATATTGGACATGTCCACTCCCAACTCTTGTCCTTTGTTGCGAATATAACGGCCTGACCAATTATCTACGAGTCTTGAAACCCAGGCAGTTTTCAATCCGAGCTGTGCTGCGTTGACAGCGACGTTCATCTCCGCACCACCTGCAGTAATTGATAATGATGAGACCTGCTCTAAACGCATAAACTCTGGGGCAGTGAGTCGAATCATTGCTTCACCAAATGTAACCAAATCGTACATATACTATTCTCCTGTTTTTATTCCAGTTTTTTCTTTAAATTCGTTGTATAATTTCTCCACACATTCTTCACAGAAACAGTAAATTTTACCGTAAGTCCCTACCTCTTTTTCCAGCAACTCGTTGATTGGAAAGTCTTTCTGACAGAATGCACAAACTTCCATCTGTTCTGTTGATGACATTTCATCTTCTGTTTTTTGTTTAGATACTAAATGCAAAATCACAAATACTATTATGGGTAAAATGAATACACAAAAAACAAAAAACATCGTTTATATCCTTATGATGACATGAACATGTTGCATTTTGTTACTATAACCCATCAGTGTCATATTGTCAAAGGAAAATGGGTGTGTAAAGTTATTGTCACCATTGGCATCGATTTCTTGAAAGAACATTGCTTTTTATGTTCTTTGAAACCGTACCGAAATGTGTGATTTTTTGTGTTATGGTACGGTTTTGGTACGGTTTTTCGTACCGGGTTGTAAGTCCAGTCTGTGTATAGGTTTGTGAGTAATTTCTTGAGCGTATTTCTGGTAATTTCAATTTTTTGATCCGGTACGTTTTGTTGTTTAGTTTTTTGATGTCCTGATATGTATTATGTCTGGTGCAGATATATAGCATTATGATCCCTGGAATTATTGTAGCGTTTCTTAATTTAGACTGTGTAATTTTCCGGTTGTATTGTGTTGACATGATATTCCACCTGCTGGTTTCTACCGATTCTATAATTGATATTCTCTTTAAATGTAATAGTTGCGTGAATTGTATATAAAAGTATACCAAACTACCCACGACTTTTCGCCAAGTTTTCAAGCGACTGTTGTGTTTGTAATTCTGCGTTCCTGTGTTGTCGCTTCTTCAGGAAACTGCCCCGTCTCTTAGAGTTTCTAAACTTGCGTATCCGATTTGGGTGAAAATTCTAAACACATGTTAATTATACCATTCTATATTGTAGTTGTCAAGTAAAAAAGTAATAATTATGGTATTTTTCGTGAATTTGCTGAAAATTGCTTGAATTTTTGTTACATTGTGCGTTTTTTAAGGAGACAATAACTTTACCCCCCCAAGGAAAATTAGATATGGGGTGTGTAAAGTTATTGCACAGATTCGCCTGTCTCTTATTGTAGTGCGGGGTCTCCGTGCCCCGCTACCTTTAATCTACCAGTAGTCGCGGGGCACAGAGACCTCGCCATTACAATGGATAATGAGATATTTGCCAACAACTTTACACACTCATCCAACAGATAGTACAGGGTTATTTAGTTTTAAGAGTTTTCCGTTATTGAGATGTACTGTGAGTTAATACCCCAGGCTGGTAGGTGCGGTTTCCTAACCGCACCTACCAGCCTGGGTATATAGCGGGTGTTAAAAAATCGTCCGAAAAACCGAAAACTAAATAACCCTGCAGATAGTATTTGACACTATATACAACAGTTGATAATATTATAGACACGAAGATTCTAAACTGATTTTAACAATTAACCTTGATGTAAAAGTGTTTTGGAGGATCAGAGAAAATATGAATAACAGAATTGATATCGGCAATCTAAAAATTGATGAAGAATTATATGTATTAGTCCGAGATGAGATTGCACCAGGTACAGGGCTTAATGTTGATACATTCTGGACAGCATTTGAAACCATTGTAACTGACTTTGCCACAGAAAACCTGGCATTATTGCAAAAACGTGACACACTTCAGCAACAGATCGACACTTGGTATCAGGAACACAAGAACGAACCTATTGACTTTGGACTATATTCTACTTTCCTTAAAGAAATCGGTTATCTACTACCTGAAGGTGATGATTTTAAGGTTACAACAGAAAATGTTGATATTGAAATTGCCTCCATTGCCGGTCCGCAGTTAGTAGTTCCAGTTGATAATGCACGCTATGCTCTAAATGCAACAAATGCACGTTGGGGCAGTCTCTACGATGCATTATACGGAACAGATGTAATTGATGAATCAGATGGTGCAGGTCGTGATGGAACCTATAATCCAATACGTGGGGCAAAAGTCATTGCATTCACCGAACAGCTTTTGGATGAAGTTGTTTCGTTCGAATCGGTAAGTTATTCTGAGATTATACAATTCTACCTCAAGGAAACAGAGGGTAAATTTCATTTATACGCTTCACTTCAAAATGGGAACGAAGTCGGTTTAGAAGAACCGAATAGATTTGTTGGCTTCACATTAAGAGATGAAGAACTAAGTGCAATTCTATTTCAAAATAACGGTTTACATATAGAAATCAAGATTGACAGAGATCACCCAATAGGAAAAGCCCATCCGGCTGGTGTGTCAGATGTCCTACTTGAATCTGCGATTACAACCATACAAGATTGTGAGGATTCGGTTGCTGCTGTTGATGCTGAGGATAAGGTGCGTGTCTACAGAAACTGGAATGGAATCATGAAAGGCACTTTGGAAACCACTTTTGAGAAAAATGGTAAGACAATCAATAGAAAATTAACACCAGATAAGACCTGGATTTCAACCGATGGAAACAACTACACACTACCCGGACGAAGCCTCCTACTGATACGTAACGTCGGTCTCCACATGTATACAGATGCAGTCATTACATCAGATGGTGAAGAAATACCTGAAGGTTTTCTGGATGCAATGATTACGACATTCGCAGCGATGCATGATTTACAAGGCAACGGAAAACATACAAATAGCAAGACAGGTAGCATATATATTGTCAAACCGAAATTCCACGGTTCTGAAGAAGTGGATATGACAGTTCGTTTATTCCAAAGAATTGAATCAGCACTCGGTCTTCCCAAAAACACTATCAAGATTGGCATAATGGACGAAGAACGCCGCACAACCGTCAATCTCAAGGAAGTGCTAAGGAATGCTTCGGAACGACTTGTCTTTATTAACACGGGTTTTTTAGATAGAACGGGTGATGAAATACATACAAGCATGCAAGCAGAAGCAATGATACCGAAAATGGACATACGCAATGAACCTTGGATGCGTGCTTATGAAGATTGGAATGTTGACATCGGTATTGAAACTGGATTACCAGGGATTTCACAGATTGGCAAAGGTATGTGGACGAAACCTGATGAGATGGCAGAGATGCTTGAAACCAAAGTGAATCATCCGTTAGCAGGTGCAACGACTGCCTGGGTACCATCCCCAACAGCAGCCACGCTCCATGCAGTCCATTATCACCGCGTGAATGTTGCTACAAGATTGGAAGAATTATCTACGCGTGAACGGGCAAGCATAAAAAACCTTTTAACTCCACCTCTACTAAAGGATAAAGCGTTGTCTGCAGATGAAATCCAAAGGGAAATGGAAAACAATGCACAAGGTATACTGGGTTATGTTGTACGATGGGTAGATCAAGGGATCGGTTGTTCAAAGATTCCTGACATTAATGGCATTGGTCTGATGGAAGATCGCGCAACACTTCGGATCTCAAGTCAACATATTGCCAACTGGTTACATCACGGTATTGTATCTAAAGAGCAGGTTACTGAAACATTCCAACAGATGGCGAAGGTGGTTGACGAACAAAACGCTGATGACCCAAATTACAGGAATATGTCTCCAAATTATGATGAAAGCATCGCTTTCCAAGCCGCATTAGAGCTGGTTTTTAAGGGATGTGAGTTACCAAATGGATATACAGAATATGTGTTACACCCCCGCAGACGCGAGGTAAAGGAAAGAGATAGGGTTATTTAGTTTGACATCCCAATCTAAATATTATATATTATATATGCTTATGGTAAGTTGTTCCATCTCGGCATACACCCGTGCCGAGTCTTGTCCATACCCGTACGGTAGTAAGCAATTAAGTAGCAAGGGACCCAAAATTTACATTTATTATAAAACCATCACTATTCTTATCGGAAAGGTAAACTTACATGACACTTATCGTATCTGTCATATCAGCCGATGGTATTGTTATTGCAGGGGATAGCCTTGCATCGTTGCACGGACAGGTCAACGTGAGACAGTCCAACGAAATCACATGTCCGAATTGTGATCATACACATATAGTCCAAGCAAATTTTCAGGGAAATGTAAGGCAGTCCACTTACTCACATACTGAAAAGGTTTTTCCTTTTTTAGATAAGTATGGAATTGGGGTGTTTGGGGCAGGGCTTATCGGAAACTTTTCAGTGAACTTTTTAATCCGTAGTTTTGAGGACTACGTTAAACCACGGATAGCGAAAGGGCACTTATATATAAATGGCGTGTCCGACCTCGCCAGAGAACTCGGTGTAAACCAGCATAATTTGTTAGTAAAAGAAATTGAAAGGCAAAAGCAATCAATTGATGATTTCCCCGATAATCATCTCTTTGTCGGCTTTCAAGTCGTAGGATACGATCTAAAACAACCAAAAATTATTGAAGTACTGTTGGGAAAAGAAGTAAAAATGAATGTGTTTGAAGGATTAGCTTGTTATGCTTCAGGGAATACAAAAATCGTTGAAATGATACGCGAGCATTACAAGAAAGAGATCGGAACGGAGCCTTTATACAGAATATTTTCACTACAGGAGGCAATTGACTACGTCGAATTCTTGATACGAACAACAATTGATTATCAAAGGTTCTCCCCAGAAATTCCAAATGTAGGGGGAAGTATTGATATTGCACTCGTGACACCTTATTACGATTTTCGGTGGATTCGTCAAAAACCACTTGCCAAACTTATACAAGGAGGGACTCCATGAAACAGCAATTGACCTCTATGATATACACTTTAAGCCCATTGCCCGAAATGTCACTAAAGCACACAACCATTAGTGTCGCCGTAATGACTCCAGGTATTGAAGATCAACACACACAAAATGAAGTATTAGTGCCAAAAGTAAAGAAATCTCGAATTCAACTAATTGAGATTGAAGACAATGCGTTTCTTGAAAAATATACTGCCTATGTAACCCAAAAATCGTCTCGCTGGTGTGGTTGGATTCCTGATTTTCCTGAGTTAAGATATGAGGAAAAAACTAAATCAGCACTGCTTGAAACGCTTACATACGAACTTCATGAAACATTGAAAGCCCGCGATAAAGCATGGGATAAGCAAATTGAAGAAGATATAAAGGCTGGAAAACTTGATCATCTTCGAGAAAAAGCTCTTGAGGATATTCATGCAGGAAGATTCACGTATCTATAAAACGACCTCAGAGTTTTGGGATTGCTTTAATAACCTGCCAGATGCGGTTCAAAAACGGGCCAAGAGGAAATTTGAACTATTCAAGCGGAATCCAAGACATCCTTCACTTGAGTTTGAGAAACTTGCCATTGGATACTGGAGAGTAAAGGTAGGAGACGGTTACAGAGCATTAGCATTTGCAGATGAAGAAGGGCTATGTTGGTTTTGGATAGGAGACCACAAGACTTATGATAGAATAATTCGGAGACAACCGAATTAAGTTACGTTAGGATACTTAGACACTTGATACATCGGTTGGCTATGTATTAACCTTCTTACTTCAGTTTATAAAAAATCTCAGCATTATCATGAAATAGTTTGCTCAGCTCATCATCACTACATCCCGCTACTGCAACCTGTAATGTATGCACCCAACGTTTATAATCCGATGCCAGTGTTGATACGGGCCAGTCACTTCCATACATTACTCTATTAAACCCAAAACATTCTATTACATGGTCAATATAGGGTTGCAGATCAGCTGGTGTCCAAGTTTCATGGTCCGCTTCTGTTACCATCCCAGATATTTTACAGTGGACATTCGGGAATTCTGCCAGTGTTTTCAGTTCCTGTTTCCACGGGGTAAACAACTGATTTTTGATGTCCGGTTTACCAATATGGTCTAATATAAACTGGACATTAGGACACTGCTCAACAAGTTGAATAGCATTTGCAAGTTGTGGATGAAAGATACAAATATCAAAACTCAATCCATACCTTGCAAGTGTTTTCACGCCGTTTACAAAATTAGGTTGGATACAGAAATCAACACTTTCACCTTGAATCAGTCTACGGATACCTTTGACAAGGTGTTCTTCAGCTAATTTTTCTATGAAAGGTGCAACTTGTTCACCTTCCTCAAGTGGTGCCCAAGCAACAATGCCTTCTATACGTGGTTCAGTCGCTACAAGTGAAGTAACCCAAGCTGCTTCTTTGAGTCCATCATCTGGATGTGTGTCACATTGAACAAAGACAATAGATTCTACTGCCAGATTCTCATGCGCAGCAGAATAATCGTTCAGAAGATACGGTCTATTTAACGCTGGAAGTTCTTTCAGCCAAGGATATCTGAGCTGCTTTGGATGCCACAGATGAACATGTGTATCAATAATCTGCAATTTATCCATTATTCCCTCCAATGTACATCATAATGTAATATATTATTGTTTTTATTGTAATTTGTCAATCAATATCTATGGAAGAATCAGAGGCATTTGGAAACACAGCCATAGTTTCTGCATTCCGCTATTTTGCAGCAAAACCTAAAGAAGCACTCACGCTTTTAGGAGCAAACATCGACAATTGAACGCCTCTGGTACAAAAAGGGTGTGTAAATTTTTTGATACAAACTTCGGACCGTCCATTGTAGTGCGGGGTCTCCGTGCCCTGTTTCCTTTAATTTCCCAACAATCGCGAGGCACGGAAACCCTGCACTACAATGTCCTGTGAGATGTTTGCCAAAAACTTTACACACCCCGTATTCAAAAGGAAGATTATATCCTAAATATCTCACCCAACTTCCCACCAAGCACACGCCCTGCGCCTAACAGACAGGCAATCAAGATCAACATTCCAACAACACCCAATGCACTTGCGATGTATGGTCCTTCACCAAGACGTTGAGACAATGACCAAATTGCTTTGGTTATTGGATAGAAATGATTTTGTTGTGCCAATATCAGACTTTCACTCACCTCAAGCATTGAGAAAGAGAATACCAGAATTGCCCCAGCAAGTATATTTGCAAACACCAATGGTAACGTAATTTTATACAAAGTTTTTACTGGTGTTGCCCCCATATTCTGCGATGCTTCTTCATAAGAAACACTGGTTTGCTGGAAACCTGCATATATTGAACGCAACATATACGGTAATCGACGCACCGCATAACCTATAATCAAGAGAAGAGTCGGGTTTTTTCTCGGATCAATTACTGCAATAATACCATCTGGAAGATATTTTAACAGAAGTGATGTATCTGAGAAACTTCCCATATAGCCGAAAGCAATCGCTACACCAGGTAAGGCTAACGGCAACATAGCAACGGCATCTAATAGATTCTGAAAAGGAATACGTTTACGTGTCAGTAGATAGGCAATGGCGACACCTACAATGAGTGCAATCAATGTGCTGAAGATACTATATTTAAGGCTATTAAGAATACTTGGAAGTGTGTCTGAATGGGTAAATGTATCAATAAAATGTTCAAAGGTATAGGATTTGGGTAACACTGTCTGATACCATTCACTTGGACCAGGCGTAAGAGAAACCAATATAACACTGATATGTGGCAACAATGCGATAAATGTCAATCCACCAATAAACAGATATATGATGCCGCGCATTAACCATTTTGCATCAGTTTCACGCGTCGTTACATGTCCGCGCCCGAGCATTTCATAATGTCTTGTCGCTGTCCATCGTTTAGAAATATAGAATGCAAGTGCTGTCAGGACAATTACAAGTACAACAAGTGCATACCCCATCGGATTCAAATTCGCTGCAGTTACAAGTCTGAAAATCTCAACAGCGATTACTTCGTTGTAATCGAAAATAAGAGGGGTACCAAGGTCTGTGAATGCCCAAATAAAAACCAGAATCGCCCCTGCGAAATATCCAGGCATCATTAACGGCAAAGTGATACGTCGAAATATATTAAAACGTGATGCACCGAGATTTTCTGCAGCTTCTTCTAAACTTGGATCTACATTTGCTAACGCAGCGACGATGTTTAGATACATTATCGGGTAAAGGTGTAATGTTGACAATAAGACTACACCCCAGAATCCTCCCTCAAACCAATCAATCGTTTTACTCATATCCATCAAACCGAGTTTCACCAGAAACATGTTTATGCTGCCATATTGACCGAAAAATTTTTGCATGCCAAGTGCACCAACAAATGGTGGCATGATCATAGGAATTAAAATGACAGAACGCAACAAATTACGACCCGGAAAACGGAAGCGAGTCAGGAAATATGCTAACGGTAAACTAAAGACACTTGTCATCAGTGTGACCATGACACCAATTTTGAAACTATTGACAACAAGTTCCCTCTTATTCGGGTCGGTTACCATCAGTTTGAAAAAAGACAAGTCAAATTTACCTTCAATCCAGAACGCTTCTTTGAAAACATATAGGAGGGGATAAACGAGGAATATTACAAAAAATAAAGTTGTTAATACAAGGATAAGTATGATTGATGGCGTTAAATCATATTTTCGCTTTATTCTGTCAATAAATGAAAGGTTATTCAGTGAGTAATCATTTTCCTGTTGGGGATCAAGCATCTGTTTCTCCATAACGAAAACGGACAATACGCAATTTCACTGCTTTGTAATTATACCTTGAATTACGTTGAAATGCATCAAATTTTTGCAGACAAACGAATCTTGATAATTGTCTCACATTTCTACAATAGGGCATATTTAATTTCAAAATAGATATATTGCTTGGTTTTATGTTTCAAATTTGACACACTGGTGTTTCACATCATTACCCATATCAATTTATATTTTTCCTTCAGTTACGTAGAATTCATTGTTTCTGTAAAGTAAAGATACCTCTATCAACTATTTGATTCTGAAACAAATTCATTATGTATAAATTAATGTTGTTGATAATGGCATCATTATTGCATCTAACAAGAAATAAATAGTTGGATTTGAAACGCATAAGTTGCAAAAATCGTTATGTAATGCAACACTTTTGCAACAATTATTTATATAAATATCGGTTTAGATAATCATAGTAAAAGTGTTAGTTGTTGGAACGGTCCTTTGTGCATAAAATCTGCAAACTATACGGAATATAATATATTCTTATGTTTGCTGAAATACCACAAAGTTTTAGTTTAATTAGTATTTACATACTTTGTGCATCTCAAATGAAATATGCAAGTTGTAAATAAACATACATGAGTTGGAGAATTGCAAACCAAGTTAATTATATTTGTAAGTTACTCCTGATGAGAAATCGGACAAATATAGGTTTGCAGGAGGAATAATTTTTATGTTTAACGTAATTGTACTTGGAGGAATCGGCTCCTTAGTAGGTGTTGGTGCAGGATACCTTGTACTAAATGCGTTTTTTGCTGGAGTTGAACATATTGCGAAACCTAATCTTGAATCATTAAAAAGAAAAAAGTAATACAAAATTTTTGACAACTGACGATAGTGCAGTTATAATGTTTTATATTGGACTCATCAACGCATCAATCAGAAATGGCACATTTGAAGTGTGAATGCAACCATCATAATGGAATATAATGAACTACACGCTTGGAATGTAACAACTGATGAAGCGCGACAAATTCAAAATGAGTTACGTCATCAGATAGTCCAGATAGACCCGTTTGATGAAATAAGGACAGTCGCGGGTGTGGATATTGGTATCAGAAACGATATCGCTACAGCATCCGTGGTTGTCCTTAACTTTCCTAATCTACAAGTTATAGATGGGATAGTTGCTGAAAGTCGTATAAATTTTCCGTATATACCAGGATATTTATCATTCCGCGAAATACCACCACTTCTGGTGGCTTTTGCGCGCCTGCACACAGAACCAGATTTAGTTATCGTAGATGGTCAAGGAATCGCTCATCCAAGAAGGTTTGGACTTGCTTCACACTTAGGATTGATATTGGATAAACCGACCATTGGATGTGCTAAGTCTCGTTTGTGTGGACAATATACTGAACCAGATAAAGAAAAAGGATCATGGTCCTATCTTTTAGATAATGACGATGTCATTGGAATTACATTAAGAACGCGTACAGATGTCAGTATAGTCTATGTATCCGTAGGGCATCTTATTTCACTTGAAACAGCACGAGAGATAACATTGGCGTGTTGTCCAAAATACCGCTTACCCGAAACGACTCGTTTTGCACATCAAGCCGCAACCGGAAAAATCCCCAATGGTGTGACATTTCTAAATGAGGTAACATAGACCCATAGATGATATATTGAGAATTATTTAAAGATTGTGTTTAATTCTCATTACACAATGTCACCTCAAATAACGTAAAAAAAATGATAGAATGATGAACGAAAGTAAACTACTACACTGGTCATTTGACCATAACTATGGGGCACAAAGGATTGATTTTGCAGAGACGATGCTCAAAACACTTAATGCGTATCAATCAGATACAAGTAATATCGAGGAAAGGACGAAAACGAAACAAAACGAAAGACGGGTTTATCAGATTTTACCTAATACTTGGCGCGGATATAAAGGCAGAAATGATGGGTTGAGTATCGGAAAAGTTGTCATTGAACGTAAGTATGACGAAGATAATATCTGGAATTATAATGTTCAATATAAGAATACCACAAGTGGGGAAGACATAAGATTCTCTTTCTGTTGCCGTGATGAGCATTACCTTCCACTTCACGGCAGTTGGAACATTGATGTTCGCAATACTTCAAGTGATAGATACTCCAAAATATCATTGAATGGGTCCTTTACTTCACAAGGAGATATTCAACTTTTCATAAATGATACCGATATTGGCATAGGAACAATGGAGGATTCGTTACCGTTAACTTGTAATTGGGCACTTCTCGATGTCATACCGCAACTTGCCAAGAATAGAGGATCGTTAGACAGCAAAATTGCGATCTCATTACTTGAAGACCTTGAATACCTCAGACATAAATGCTATCTCGGTTTTCTTGATACAATACAATATCCAATTCAGCTTGACGGTTATTTCCTATATGGAAACGGTCTCTTACCCTCATATTGGTGGATTGATGCAAAAGATAGAGTCGTAGTCGTTTCTGCTGTCTTTGAAACTCTGGTGCTGAAAGAGATTACAGTGTGTTCCTCATGAATGATCGCCCAAATATTCTCTTTATTAATACTGACCAACACACGTGGGATGCTGTATCCGCTTATGGAAATCCGTATCTTAATACGCCAAATATTGACCTACTCCACCGAAACGGAACTTCCTTCAAAAAATCGTACTGTTCTGATCCAGTTTGTGCCGCTGCACGATCAAGTTGGGCAACAGGATTATACACATCTGAAACAGGTGTGCCTTTCAACGGTGGACAACTACACCCTGATATTCCTGATATCGGACAGGTCCTTAGAAGCAACGGTTATAGGGTTTTCCATTGTGGGAAATGGCATGTCCCTGGTAGAAATGTCCGTGAGAGTTTTGAGGTGTTGTATTATGGAAACCGAAATATAGGGGCAGGTGGTGCCGCATATTACGATTCAGCATCAACACACGCTGTCGCTGATTTCCTAACGAATTACCAGGGTAAAAAACCTTTTTGTCTGCAAATCGGATATATTGACCCGCATGATGTATGTGAATATTTGCACAACCATGAGGAGAAATTCATTCCAAATCCATTGGACCAAGGCATTCTTACTGAAGACGATTTACCGCCTTTACCAGAAAACTTCAACTATGATGAAAGGGAAACTGTACTACATCGCGTCTGTAGACGTATTGACGATGCACTTATTCATGCCCCCATTTTGAAGGCAGTCAAAAAATGGGATGAATATCACTGGCGGTATTTCAGATGGAACTATTACAGATTTATTGAAAAGGTTGATGCAGAAATTGGAAGAACGCTTTCACTGCTTAGACAAACTCCTTTCTGCAACAATACGGTGATTATCTTTAGTGCTGACCACGGTGAAGCATCAGGAAGTCATCAGTCGTTTCAGAAATTCGCTCTCTATGAAGAGTCAGTACGCGTACCGTTTATTATTTCTTGTTTAGGTGAAGGTATTCCGATTAAGAAAAACCGATTAGATGAGAAGTATTTCGTCTCAGGTGTAGACCTATTCCCAACCATCTGTGATTATGCTGGGATTGATATACCAGAAATGTGTCAAGGCATGAGTCTTCGTCCGTTGGCAGAAGGTAAGCATATTCCTTGGCAGGAATATGCTTACATAGAAAGTAATTACTGGGGCCGTTCAATTGTAACTGATAACTATAAATACATTACAGAATATAAACCAAATGAAATAGAAAATTTTTTACCACCCGGTCCTGATGCAGAACAACTTGGACTTGTGCAATTATTTGATAGAAACAATGATCCTTATGAAACTGTCAATCTCGTTGATTCACCAGAACATCAGGAAGTTATTAATTTTTGCAGAGATAAACTCCTTGAACAAGAAAGTCGTCTCAATAGACGAGAAATTGTTCATCCAAGTCCGAAGAGAACGATAAGAAATTGGGGTAATCGTCTACGTGAATATTGGGAACACGGTAGATAGGATAGAAAAACTAACACAAAGAACAGGATAGAAAAAGATGAATATTTTTTCAAAAAGGTTAAATCGTCTACCACCATACATGTTTGGTAAACTCAAGCAGTTAACACACGAAAGACGACAGCAGGGGATAGATATTATTGATTTAGGTATGGGGAATCCTAATCAACCGACACCACAGCCTATTATAGATAAACTTACAGAGGCAGCACAAGAACTGCGAAATCACCGATACTCCGCTTCTCGTGGGATATACAATTTTCGTAGAGAGGTAAGTTGGCACTATGAACGTAGGTACAATGTCCATATTGATCCGAATGAAGAGGCAATATCTGTCATTGGTACAAAGGAAGGTCTTGGACACCTGGCATTAGCTTTGATTGATGAGGGCGACTTGGCGATGGTGCCTAATCCAACATTTCCTATTCACATGTATAGTGTGGTTTTGGCTGGTGGCAGTGTTGTTAGCATCCCGTTGTCTGAAGAGAATGATTTTGTGCCTTCTCTTGCAGAGATTACGCGGGATATATGGCCAAGACCGAAAGTGTTGATATTGAGTTTCCCGCACAATCCGACTGGTGCCGTCGTGGAGTTAGATTTCTTTGAAGAAGTCGTTCATTTCGCTAAACAACAAGATATGATAGTCATCCATGATTTAGCATACGCTGATATTGTGTTTGATGGGTACCAAGCACCGAGTTTCTTGCAGGCAAGAGGCGCGAAGGATGTTGGTGTAGAGTTTATCTCTCTTTCAAAGTCGTATAACATGGCAGGTTGGCGATGTGGGTTTGCAGCTGGCAACAGAGACATCATTGAGGCACTCGCAAGAATAAAAGGCTATTACGATTATGGAATATTTGCACCTATTCAGGTTGCTGCTATCATGGCACTCCGCACTCCGGAAGATGTCGTCACTGAAAACGCAGATATTTACCGCAAAAGACGCGATGTACTTGTTGAGGGACTAAACCGTATGGGGTGGAAAGTACCAAAACCGCAAGCTTCTATGTTTGTCTGGGCACCAATCCCTGAAGCGTGGAAACCCCTTAACTCATTGGATTTTTCCATGAAACTCCTGAATGAAGCAGAGGTTTGCGTTTCACCAGGTGCTGGGTTTGGACACAACGGTGAAGGATATATCCGCATCGCGCTTGTCGAAAATGAAGACAGAATTCGGCAAGCATTGCGACAAATTCGCAGGGCATTATTTGGATAACGATTAATCAATATGTATACAAAGTATACATATCAGGCTGGATATGTATAGAAAATGCGAAAAAGTATACATATCAGGCTGGATATATATAGAAAATGCGAAAAAGTATACATATCAGGCTGGATATGTATACCCTTTATATCAGAACCATAAAATGGTATAAGTCCAATCATCTACACTGGTGACAGAATGGCTCAATTCAATCCTAATATTCCATGGAACGATCTACCTGAACTTCCACCCTCTGTGAACCTTGAATCTCCTGACATACTTAAATCGTGCATATCGGCAATGTCAGAACTTGCCAGAGCAAATGCTTTGGTAAAGATATTGCCAAACGAAGAAATACTGATAAACACATTACCGCTTCAGGAGGCACGTCGTAGTTCTGAAATTGAAAACATCGTCACTACCAGTGATGACCTCTACCGTGCAATGGCATCAGACAAAAACCGAATTGACTCCAACCTTAAAGAAGTACTGCGATACCGTGAGGCATTGTGGGAAGGTGTCAGTACTATACGGGATGGCTCAAAACTAAATATACAACTCTTTCAGCAGATCTGCTCCCGTATTCTTGACGAAAAAATGAAAGTGCGTAACGACACGGTCGTCATTGAAAACCGGGCAACACAACAACTGATTTACAGACCACCAACAGGATATGCAATCCTTATCAAGCTGCTAACTAATCTTGAGCGATTCATAAATGATAAAACGGATGGAATCCAGCCCCTTGTGAAAATGGCCGTTTTGCATTACAAGTTTGAGGCAATACATCCGTTCATGGATGGTAATGGACGAACAGGACGCATACTCAACATCCTCTATTTAGTCCAGCAGGGATTGCTTGACTTACCAATACTATACCTAAGTCGTTTCTTTATTGAGAATCGGGATCAATATTACCACTATCTTCGTGAAGTCACTGAAAATGGAAGTTGGGAGCAATGGATTTTATACATCTTGGCAGCAGTGGAACAGACATCAAAAGACACTGCAGACAAAATAGAAGCGATTAATCGCCTTATTAGCGATTTCATGAAAAATGCCCGTGGAAGAACGAAAACCATTGAGCGCGAAGGTTTTATCGATCTCCTATTTAAATGGCCTTACTGCAAAATAAGTATCGTTGAAAGAGAACTGGATTGTAGTCGCATTACAGCTACAAGGTACTTGAATGAAATCGCAGCACTCGGTCTACTTAAGCGAGTGAAGATGGGAAGAGAGTATTACTACATCAATAGTGAACTTGTGGCACTATTATCAGAGTGAACCTAAGTACTATTCCAATCCCCACTGTTTTTTCGCCTCTTCAAATGAAATCTTCTGACTACCCGTATGAGAAATAGGATTCTTGCCTATCCACCGTTCATCAATCGGATGTTCAGCAGGTTGAAATCGGATGTCACAACTGATACGCCATCGATCAGAGAGATTCTTGGTTGAAGTGTGCATTGTGTGCATCGTAAAGACGATAATATCTCCCATTTCAAAATCTGCTGTCTTCCATTCTCCGCCGTATTTATCACTGATTTCCATTGGGTCTCTTCCGAAATGTCCTGGTGTGCCATCTTTGTCAACATCGGTTTTTCCGTAAGTATCACGCACAGGTGCGAAACTATCCAGACGGTGTGAACCTTCAAGCACAGTGAGCGTACCCATTGTCGCAGGCACATCGCCAAATGGGATCCAGCAGGTGTGCAACTGCTTTGATCCTCTCCCCATATAGACAAAATCAAAATGCGGACCAGACCAACCATCAGGACGGACAAACCGAAGCCACTTGTAGTCAAACGTGCGTGTCTCTCCGCTGAAGAAGTTGCGGAAGAAGGCAAAGAGTTCATCACCTTCCAAAACGGATAGGACATCAGGGTGGTGTGTGACTGCAGGTGCCCCCATCGTGCGACCTGGGCTGCCTGATCCAGCAATCGCATCCATCATGTCAGTTCCCGGTTTGAATACCTCATCTTTACCGTTTCCTTCTGCGTATTCAAGGATGGCACGTCGTGCGGCATTCACCTTGTCCTTGTCAATTAAACCGCGAACGAGTAAATACCCATCCTCTGCTATCTGTTGATGTAGTCCCTCTGCTGAATCAAGCACGTCATTACAATCCCGTAGCACACCGAGGTGCGGTCCTGGAAATGTAACTTCATGATCTCCAACAAATACAGTTTCAGCCATTATTTCCCTCCGAATAGGGTAGTCCCCCAAGATTTAAAAGTACTTTGTTATATGACGAATCAAAGGTGTAAACGGGTTTATCCCATTTCAGGACTGTCCTTGCAAATTTTAGAGTCTTACTCCCTTCTGCAGCGTGTGCAATTAACACCTGATTTGCCAATGCAGCAACGAATGCATTGCGTTTGCATGCCATTATAGCAGATTGTTGCGGTTGATTGTCAAAAATTGATAAGATCAGGAGTCTATTTTCTGACAAAGGTTTCTTCCATTCTTGTTTTATACGCATGTTTTCAATACTCCGAGCGGGACTAATAATAATCGGTTGTGAACCACGAAGCAACACGCGCAAGCATTCCTTTTCAATCGGTGAATGAAACCCTCCAATTGTTGGAATATTTCTATTCTTAAAATCCTGTGCCAAATCGTGTGCTTTTAGGATAATCTCTCCTGGACATTTACTGGAACAGAATATTGCCCAAATATCTTTGGTCAAAGTACTATTATTCTTATTAGGTAATAACTCTAAATTCCCACGCGTCCATATCGTTTCTGGTGCATCGGCTTTTAAGTATGCCTTTATTGAAGATGGAAAGCCTTTGTCTGTTTGCGTGATGTGTTGAATTGGCGATGTCACTTCTGATGTTAAATGATATAATGCGGTGTTAATCGTTTACTTAATCGTTTACTTTTTGGATAGATTGGTCTCTATGCCTACCATTACAAGCAGTAAAAGACTATTGAGCAGGCATCTATGGAGAAAATCAGTTACTTATCAGTTACCTTATCAGTTACTTATCAGTTACTTTTCGTGTGTACTTCGTTCCTCTACCCTTCCCTATCATAAACAGCAACCTTTTACCTATCATGTCCTTTAGTTCTTCGTAGGCAGTTCGATGTGAAACTTGATTAATATCCATATATTCTTTCTTTGAAATTACTCCATGCTTTTGTGCATAGGAAAAAGCTTTCTTTTGTCTATCATTCAACTGTTCTGATATATCCTCAACTTCTAATAAAGTCGTATCTTGGATCGGTGAATCGAAGATCACTTTGGTTTCAAGTGGGTGCAGATCGTAACGTGGTTCTTTGTTTTCCCACTCCTTACATAATCTCTGCATCATAATAATTCCAGATCCGTACCGTTCAACGAAACCCACATCATACATCAATTGACTCAAAATAGGATTTACCGGCCTGTGGATCGGTTTATGTGGACTAACGTCTTCTGGGAAACTGCCAGGATTAATGATCTCAACTCGGTTATCAAATATGAAGACTCGCACATCAGCAGGTTCTTGATAATTGCGATGAATTAACGCATTGATAATTGCTTCCCGCAATGCCTCAATCGGGTACTCAAACTTATCGTCTCGTTGAAAACTATTTGAGTTCCGAAGACTAAGTAAACGAATATTCTTTCGTATAAATTCTTCTGCATTAATAACGATTTCCCATAATGTTCCTGAACAGTCAAGTCGATCAATGACTGGATGAGTAACCGATATCCCTCTGAATTTGACTACTCGCAACTGGGCATTTTGGAAGAATCTTTGAGGATGTTTACCAAAAAAGAGAATTCCCGCATGAGTCGGTGTTTTTTCATCGTTAATGCAGTTAATATTTCTTAACAAGTCTGTTGTATTCATGCCTTGTGATTGCGTTACATTCCGTCGCGTTTCTCTTTGGGTCAGGTACCATTGGATCTTTTGTTCATCTATATCGTCACTTCTTGCACTTACAATAGCAAGTTGATCCCACGTCTGACCGACAGACTTTAGGTGCATCTGAGCAATCTCTTGTGGAGACATGACTCGGTTGCTATTCCCTACTCTCTTATAGCATATTCCTTTAACAGAGACAGGTTTTATAGAAGATTCCGTAATATGCACTAACAGGACTGATTTTTCTTCTACGGCAACCGATTCAACTTCCAACATCACTCGCGGATCAATTACTTGAGAAATCCTGTTAGACATATTTCTTAACGTCTCTTTGCCAATCGTAATTCCAGTGATTTCACGCTCATCAGAAACTCCGATAAGAATGGACCCTCCACTGGTATTGGCAAATGCGGAAGCGGTTTCAATCGCTTCTTGATCAAGCCGTTCTTTAAATTCGGTTGTGTTATTTTCACCTTGCTTAATGAGTTGTTTCAGTTCTGCGGTTTGCATAGTTTTGATAAATGCCACTTATCTATTCTTCCCAAGGATCTTCAACAGGAAACGGTTTGGTGCGTCCTTTATATATCAACTTAACCCGAATTGTCCCTGATCGGCGTGGCGGTGACGTTATTGCAACATTCCAGTTAAGCAGGACTTACGCAGTTTTTCTTAAAGTCCCACTGATAAGGGGGATTTAGTAAATCAACGCTACAAATGCCATTAAGGCATTTGGCGGGGTTAAATCACTGAAATATCATTGAAATAATGGCTTTTAACCCCCTAACCCCCCTTATCAAGGGGGGAAATGCGTAAGTCCTGTTAAGGATGTCTTCCTCATCGTAAGTTGGAAAGGCGAGACGTTGCGTCTGTTTGTCGTTAGTTGTGTTTGTGCGTTGTTGTGTTTTCATGGTAAGTATAATACCCTTTGCTTGCATTTTCAAGAAGAACTGATGATAAGGGTGTGTAAAGTTTTGTCACCGTAGTCATCAATTTCTTGAAAGGACATTGCATTTTTGATCTTTGAAAAGGTCCCGTTTGGTACGTTTTTTCGGATTACGGTACGTTTTTGGTACGGTTTTGGTACGGTGCTGTGAGTCCAGTCTGTATATGGGTTTGTGAATGATTTTCGTGTATATTTCTGGAAATTTCAATTTTTCGATTCGGTACGTTTTGTGATTTAAGTTTTGGGTGTCCTGATATGTATTATTTGAGGTATATGGACACCACATCATAATCCGATTGATCGGTGTGATGTTTTCTGATTCAGTCTGTTTTTCACTTCTATTGTCCTGCGTTAACATGAAATTTCCTCTGCTGGTTTGGACCAATTCTATTCTTGAAATTACCTTTCTGTTGTAATACCATTTCTAAGAAATGATGTCGTATTATAGGTTTTTGTAAAATGAATCTGATAGCGCACAACCTAACAGGTTGTGCTACAACAAAGAGGTATTATCATTTAGAAATTGTAAAATTTTGCGTCGTTGAATTGCAACCGCTAAACACATGTTAAGTATACTATATATATTTGTGATTGTCAAGTAAAAATAATCAGGAATCGGTGATTTGTGCAATGATTTATCAGTGCCTTCAGGGTTGTTAGTTTTAAGAATTTTGTCTTTTCAAGGTTAACTTATGGTTTAGATTGTTAAAGGGCGTAGGACAGGTGTTTTTGTGGCATCGTTGTTTATTGTCTGAACCAGGATTTTCCAAATCAAGAAATCAACGGTATGAATGCCATTTAGGCATTCCCCGGGTATGAATGCCTTTTGGCATTCCCCGGGATTAGTAGATTTCCAAATCAACGGTATGAATGCCTTTTTGGCATTCCCCGGATAAGAGTTTGACACTCCGAAGTTCTTATCTAAAATATGGTGATTATCTTTTGAATGAACCTTTAGAAGCACTACACGCTAATCCTGGAAATCTACTAATCCTGAAAATCCTGGTTCAGACAAGTAGGAATACAAACCTATAACAAAATAAACGTTTGTGAATAATATTGAACAAAAACCCTAAAACTAAATAATCCTATATCGTTTGATTGCCACTTGCAATTTCAACAAAATGTGTTTACGAAATGAATAATGTTGTGTGTGTTCTTCAAGTTTTTTCAGTAGAGAATACATAAGATTCACCGGAAAACGATTGAGTCTGCCGTTTCTCAGTTGCGTCATTTTGTCCGTAGTAATTCCCAAGCAATTCGCAGCTGCTTTTTGAGTCATTCCTTGTTCGGCAATTAGAGTATTGATCTTATAAGCCAATTTTGCTTTTGCCAATCTTTCATCAGGTGAAGGAAATTCTAAATCTTTAAATACATTGCCTGAACTTAGCGTATAGTTTGCCATAATCCCATTACCTATTCTTCCCAGAAGTTTTCAACAGGAATTGGTTTACTACGTCCTTTGTATATCAACCTAACCCGGACTGTCCCTGATCGGCGTGGCGGTGGCGTGGTTATAGCTGCGTCCCAATCAAGTAAATCTTCTTCGTCATATAATAGAAAAGAAAAACGTTGCGTCTGTTTGTCGTTAGTTGTGTTTGTGGGTTGTGGTGTTTTCATGATATTTTGTTCTCCTTTTACATAACAATTTTAACAGAAATTGGCATTGATTGCAACGGCATTACAAAGGAAAAAACGCGTCTTTGATAAGGGGTTTAATACCATACCATTTCAAGTACCACTTTTCAATTCTGGCAGTAAATCTGTGTATCTTAAAATGTTTTCCTTCCTTTGGTAAGTATTTTTTATCCATCAACCATTCCATTGTAGATTGAAGACTGTTTGTCATTTTTAATTTTTCTATAAGATGGTTAGCTCGAATAACAGGAACTTCTGGAGATTGAATGTGAGCGTGTCCTATCCAATTCTGCGAGACTACAATTCCGTCAAATTTATAACTGGAATCAATTCCGAGTTTTGTTAACATAGGTTCGTGATTATCAACGAAAGCTTGCTTAAATTTAAGCATTTGAGAAATGCCTTTTTCAATCTCTTCAGATTTTTCTATAATTTCACGTACTTCTGCAGGATCAATAAACCATTTGAATTCTAATAGTAAACACACCTTTTCAATATCATTGACAATTGCAAGGTCAACGTCTGGTAAGTTTTTTACCCTCCCCGAAATGAACTTAAAATCTTTATCAGACAAATCAGTGGTAAAACGTTCCCGCATTAGTTTTTCTTTTTCATCAACCAATTTTGCGTAAATTTCCCTTTCAGACGGTATTTTATTCAAAAGTACAGTTAAATTCCGTTCTGCTGCAGAAGAAAGCCATAGATTAGGCATAATCGCATATTGATTTGAATTCAGTTTGATCAAGGGCTGCAAAGCAGGATCGGGATGTTTGATACCTTGATTTCCATAAGTTAAATCATCAAAGATGCTTTGTGCCTTTTCGTCAGGCACACCAGAATATCTAACAACTCGCCTTAGCAATTCATTACAGGTTGGCACGTAAATACTGTCCGCATAGCCACGGTTAGCGCATCCTTGATTAATAGCTTCTTTACGTGCTATCCAACGAATATCTGCCATAGCTGAAATTACCTCAAAAACCTTACGAAAATCTCCTAACGAGTAGCGACTAAATTCCCATTCACTACGCAACAGAAATATTTTGTCAAGGATAGGTTCCCTAACTATCATCATATCAGAAACTATCCTCGGATTCAGTTTACAAGAAAATCTATCGCCTTTTACCTTTACTGAGTTATTGATTACATCAATCAGTAAATGGAAATTGTCAACATCTATTAAAGATAATGCTTCTTGTAATTGATAAGGTTTAATCAAACGATTGTAAGCTTCGTACTCTATCCCATTGAAAAGTTCTTCTGCAGGATGAATAGTAAATCCTTGAAGATCCAATTCAATCCACTCTTGATAAGCAAGGAAATATGCTGTAAAAAACGATATGTATTCTTGTACTAACTTAAATAAATTCCAAGACGCTTGGAATTTATGCCCATCAAAAGCAAATGGAATTTTGCCACCTTGTTTACACCCACGGTAGAGCCAGTTAACGGGATACTTAAGGTTATTAACAAGATTATCATGTATTCTTTCTCTGTCCTGAAATGTCAAATTTTGAGATGTCTCCTTCAACATAACCTCTTCACCAAACGCCAGCAAATGCCATACCGCAGTCGTAAACGATTGTTTGAGAAGCGGATTAGACTTGTAATAGTTGTCTATCTCTTTTTCCGCTTTTCGCAATTCGGGTGAAACGCTATCTGTACTACTCATAATAAACTTCCTTTACATCAATTTCCCAAACCCATACGATACTTGATGGCATAGTTAATAATAAAGTCTAATTCTTCTTCTGTTAGGTTATAGTGTTGGGCAAGGACATGATCAATGTCATCAATAATATGCTTTGATTTTTTGTGGTAATATTCATAATCAGTTTGCTTTGTGCCAACAAATTTCTTGTTTTCTTCTAAGTGAAGTTCTAAGGTTTTAGCAAGTCTAATTAGAGATTTCCGGTTGGTGTTAGAGAATTGCCCAAAGTCTATACGGAAAGCGTTCAAATCGCCTTTTGTTAGATGCCAGCAGTCTCCTTTCGTTTCCCAAAACCAGAAGAACAGACTAGAATTCAAAACTGCTGATAATTCTTCCGCAGAAAATTCTTGGGTGGGATAACATGGTTTATATTCGTTTGATTTTTTAGAAGATAGAAAACACTTTACCCACATCATCAATCTTTGATTCAAGTAAAATGGACGAGTGTTATTAGTTCGTTGTGAAGATGTGAACGTCCTGGTGATTGACTTAGATTTTTGAGCAATTTTGTGATATATATTTGCCTCAACATCATGGGAAAATTTTCGTATGACTCCACCTGCCCAGTCCACTTGTTGGTAAGTAAGAGTCGTAAATAGATGGTCTCTTTCTCCTTCTTTTGAGTAACAACGGCAGAATTCAGTAGTGAACATAGCTGGACTACTTTTGACACAAAAAATAATAGTGACTTTTTGGTGGACACCAGTAAACAACGATCCTGGACGATCTGCGTGGTTATTTATATATAGCATAGGATACGATTCGGCAATGACATTGCGAACAGTACCCATTCGATCTGTAGACACATAAGAAATCGGGACAATCCAACCAGTTCTTCCAGAATTCAAATATATCCCGCGTTCCATCATATAGGCATAGAGATTACCACACGATTCTGTGTCAAAACCCTTAATCGTGTAATCCTTCTTAACTTTTCTATACTCAACATAAGGCGGATTACCGATAATCACGTCAAAACCACCCTCTTGCAGAATACCATAAAACGCAATAAACCAGTGAAAAGGTTTGTGTGAATCTAACCAGTTCTGATAATCAGGATGTTTGAAAGGGTCTATACCGTAATCCTTTGCAAGGTAATCGTTCAATTCATCTTCTAAAACGCCAAGTCTGAGCTGTAATTCTTGTTTGTCCGCGAGAGTCACGTCTCCGCCTAATGTTGTTTGTTGTTCACGAAACTTATCGAACAGAATCTTTACGTTCTCTGCTTTTTCCCTAATTTGTGTCATTGTATCATCATAGTGAGATGAAAGTCTTTCACTAACTGATCTCTCTACCTCGTTGTATGTAGCAAACCCGACAAGCGTATTCCCCGCTTGAATGTTAAAGTCAATATCAGGCAGCGGCTCAATATCCTTAACATCCTCAATCTGTGCAACCATTTTGAGAAAGAGTCGGAGTTTGCAAATCTCAATCGCCTCGTCCATAATGTCTACACCGTATAGGTTATGCACGATGATGGATTTCAGGATAAAATACTTACGATTGGGGTGTTCTGCAATGCTGTCAAGTGTTTGGCGGAAGTCTTTGTATTTGCGGGATGTGGTAACCCCCCTGCCCCCCTTATCAAGAGGGGAAACCTGTAACTCCCCTGCCCCGCTTGTCTGAGGGGAAACCTGTAACTCCCCTGCCCCGCTTGTCTGAGGGGAAACCTGTAACTCCCCTGCCCCGCTTGTCTGAGGGGAAACCTGTAACTCCCCTGCCCCGCTTGTCTGAGGGGAAACCTGTAACTCCCCTGCCCCGCTTGTCTGAAGGGAAACCTGTAACTCCCCTGCCCCTCTTGCCAGAGGGGAAACCTGTAACTCCCCTGCCCCTCTTGTCTGAGGGGAAACCGTTAACAGTTCGTCAACGAAAACCTGCATCCGATCAAGGCATGCCTCATAGAGCGGTTCAAGGATGTTCAGTGCGGCAAACAGGAACGCACCGGATCCACATGTGGGGTCAAGGACTGTCACTTTTGTGATGGCTTTCCAGAAGGCGCGGAGTAACTCCGGACCTTCACAGTTCTCAATAACGTCTTGTGCAAATTGACGGATATTGAGGTTATAGGTAATCAGATCGTTGATGCTGTCAATCTCACCATTTTCCATTTTTGACTTGATAGTTCTATATCGTTGTTGTCGTGCAACCGTTTCTCGCCAAATTTCTGTCGGCAGGGAAAATTCTTCTGTTGCAAGTGTGTTCCATTCCGTGCGTTTGGAGACATCATCAATGCCAGCAGCAATTTCATCTGGTAAGTCCACATCTGCACCTTTTTTGACAGCATCGTAGATGTATCGGTCAGGGTCTTCTTGTAGCAGTTTCCAAACGGATGCATCCCCTTCAAAAGCAATTTTGCACTTCTCCCGCGCAGTATCAAACAGGAACGGAATGATGGTGTTTTTGCTGATGTATTCTGTGATGTCCTCTTTGGTGTAGTATGCCCCCATTTGCTTCTGATTGATATACTTTTCAAAGATGTAACCTAAAACGTCGGGGTTGATTTCGTTGTCATTACGGAGCAGACGTTCATCAAGATGCCACTGGTATTTTTCAAAGAATATGAACAACTTTTCAAAAGCAGCATCAGGAATTTCTATGGTGTCACCGTGTCGTGCCTCAAGTTGATGTTTCAGAAAGATGCCACCGTTGAGATATGGGATTTTACCGAGTAGGTTTCTCATATCACGATCACGTTCATTTTCTGGTTTTGCAAATCCTTCAAAAAAGAGTGGACAGAGGAATTCTTTGTAGTATTTATCCGTGCCGTTTTCTTGCGTTTCTGTTAGCTTTGTTTGCAGATAGTTTATATCGCTATTCAGAAAACCTTTCTTTTGAATGAAGTATATGAACATCAGTCGGTTGAGCATCACGGAGACGTACCACTTTTGCATATCTTCATCGGGGATACCTGAGAGGAATTCAAGAAATGCATCGTGTTCTTTTTTGAAGTGGTCGTAAAACTTCTTTGTAACTTTCTCTACGTCAAAACCTGCATAAACTTGACCTATTACCCCAAATAAGGTAAGTTCCTCTTCTTGATCAAGTGTAAACATAATGCTCTGAAGTTTCTGGATGAGGGATTCTCCTGACTGCCGTTGTTCATAGCGGTGTTCACGGCATGCATCCGGTTTGCCTTGTTCTTTTTTAACCCACTGCCATATTTGGATGGATTTATCTGTGTTCGTATAGATGATAAAGTTCTCATGTGAAGTTTTTGCGACCTGTTTCTGTATTTTCCGGCGGGTTGCATAATCTGGGAATGGTTGTTCATAAGTTATCTGTGGACATTCATAGACAGCCATACCGCGTTTCTCTGCAATTGCAGTGAGAAGATATTCGGTTTCATCTACGATAACTGTGAGTGTTTGAGAATGATTATCCCAACCGAGAGTTTGTGTAAAGAGGTTTTCAAATTCGGATTCTTGAAGGTATTCTCGGACTTCTTGGTGATTGTATTGCATAGGTGTTCTTGTAGATTAAAGGTAATAAACTATCTGAGGAGTATCTCAAAAACATAGTTTAACAGTACGGATTATGATGAAGATTAATTAATAAATTCGGTAATATTCGGGCGGGGAAACCCCGCCCCTACGATAATTTTTATGACTGGATTACCGAAATATTTTATTAATATTCATCAGGACTTACGCAGTTTTTCTTAAAGTCCCACTGATAAGGGGGATTTAGTAAATCAACGCTACAAATGCCATTGGCAGAATACGCGTTTGGTATTCTGCATGATTTGGCGGGGTTAAATCACTGAAATATCATTGAAATAACGACTTTTACCCCCCCTAACCCCCCTTATCAAGGGGGGAATGCGTAAGTCCTGTTCATGTTAATCCGAATTATATCTGATTTAAACATAAAATTCAAGGTTGCAATTATCTGTGTTATATGATATAATATTCTGCAAGATAAACGGTTCTTTCAAAACGGTCTTTTAATCGAACCAATGTGGAATCAATACTTTATATTATACTTTTTGCCTTTTACGTGGCCTGGTACTTTTAATCGAACCAATATGGAATCAATACTCATGCTTTTTTTCCCAACCGTCTGCAATGTTGTTCTTTTTTAATCGAACCAATATGGAATCAATCCGTTATTTCATACTTTGTGATCTTTATGTGGCCTTCTACTTTTAATCGAACCAATATGGAATCAATACCTCATCTATAAAACCTATAAGACAGATGCATTTCCCCGCTTTCGGGGATAAAGGGGAACTGGGTGTGTAAAGTTTTTGCACAAACATCCCATAAACGATTGTAGTGCGGGGTCTCCGTGCCCCGCCATGTTTCAATCTCCCAACAAGTGCGGGGCACGGAGACCCCGCACTACAATAAGAGACAGTCTTATATGTGCAAAACTTTACATACCCAGGGGAACTTCTTTGTTTGACTTTTATATCGCAAGCCGTTATGAATAGGTGGTTTATCCATTATCGTTGGAAAGCCCTAACGAACAGACGATTTTGGGTTCCTGCATTTCGTGTTCTTCTTCAACAATACAGAGCCTACCCTCATCCCATAGTTCAATCACAACATCAGCAAGATTCTCGTTTGAAATACCGAGTCGAAGTTGACGATTGAGTATATCTTTTGCTACTGGACGCAACGGGTAACGATAGATATTTTCTATGACCTGTTTGAGTTCTGGTGTTGCAAACAGATTGCCTTCTACCTCTGAGGCATAATCTTTCAGTCGTTGATAGGTGCGGAAACGTGCTCCTGAAGGTCTCCCAAGTTGCCCACCGATCCGTCTGTCTTCCGATATGATAATTTTTGCTGCCTCATCGACAAGTTGATGGTGTTCCTCTAAAGGTTCCAATGCTTCAGTCTCAGGTTCACATGCTGCAGCTTGAAGAATTGTAAATTGTGATTCTGTTACACTTTCTCCGTGTTTATTAACCCATGCCAGTGCATCATTATCTTCTCCTGTTCTGATATAGACTAACGCACCTTCTGGTTGGGTTTCTGTCGGTTGATGTGGTTTTGTTGAATACACCACCGATGGGAGTTCTTTGACTGTTTTCTCTAAATCCGGGTCATCCGTAATAGCATTTTTCCAAATCTGATAAGCATGAGAGACAAGGTCTACGTCGTTATCCATATCATCGTCAAGTAGTCCAGCGTGTTCATTATACAGGTCAACGATTGCTTGGTTACCGTTTTCTCCGTCATCTTCAAAAAACGCCTCATCTGTTCCGATAACTTCTCCGCTCTCTTGTAAACGTGATCGTACACGTCCCCGTAGATTGATAATACGTTCAACGCCATCTGCCGGCAAAAAGGAGTAGCATAGAATCTCTTCTGCTGTTTGTCCGATTCTGTCAACACGACCAGCCCGTTGTACCAAACGTATAATTGCCCACGGCAGATCGTAGTTGACAACGATGGCACAATCCTGTAAATTCTGACCTTCACTCAGGACATCGGTACTGATAAGAACGCGCAACTGATCTTCTATTCTAAAAGCACCTTTTCTGTTGTTGCTAACAGGGCTGAACCGTGCTGCCAACAGCGTAGGATTAGCGGAGTCACCAGTAGCTGCTGCAATTTTTGTCAACCCGCGCGATTTTAATGTGTCTGTTAGATAATGCACCGTATCAGCAAATTGTGTGAAAACCAACACCTTAGTATCTGAGTGTGTCCGTGTTAATAGTTTCTCAAGTGCGTTGAGTTTTGCATCTTTTGTTTCATCCCAACTCCCGTATTCCTGTAAGATACTGATAAGTGCTTCGGCATCTTCTGCAAGTTGATCTTTTAGGATCGGCAGGAATAGGTTAGGCCGAATCCATTTGAATCGTCTCTTATATTTTTCTAAATAGAGCAGATAGAACAGAGCAGCGCGTTCTTGATAGTTCTCATGAGTGTATACAGTATCAGGTTTATCTTCAGAATCAATCTGTTCTGCATCTTCATCATCAGATATAGCCGTGAGTAAATTCGGATCATCCGTATCATCATCACTAAAACGTGTATCCAACATGGATGCGTCAAGTCCGCCGATTGGAAAGGGTTGATTGTTCTCTATGGCATATAGGAAGATATAGTTTCGCAAGATATGCCTATCAACAGATTGTATAAATGCCTTTCCACTACTTTCGAGTCTTTTGAACAGATTTGTACGGCAAAAACCCTTGAGCCTTTGACGGGCACGGGATAAATCCTGTATCTGGACCTTTTCTGCTTCAGTTGCTGATTCCAGTGCATTCTCATCAATATAATGTGCAAGTCCGTATCGTGCCAGATTGAGTTTGTTAATTGTATTCACGACAGATTCAGAATAAAGTTGTGCGTAGGTATCCTCTAAGTTATTTTCGTCAATAGAGAATTTGACAGTCTTTGGAAGACGGTTCGGGAAGTAGGAGCGCGTTCCATCAGGAAATAGCAGGTATCTTCTATTTGTATCGGAATCTTCTTCTGCATAGTTTTGCATGATGAAACTACGTGTTCTTCGGACAAGATACCGCCGCATCAGTTCTCGCCAGTCGTCGATTTCCTCACTATGTTCAAAAGCAGCAAGCGTGTGTATCCCGCTCTGATGTTTCGTTATAAATTGTAGTTCACCACCAATTTCGTTGATGTAGTGTTCTGGTCGTATACCCAAATCTTCGGTTTCATCAACAAAAAGGCGGAGTTGATTTGAAAGGTCAAGGAAGGTTTTGTTGTAAGGTGTGGCAGAAAGTAAGATGACTTTACTCTCATTTTTCAAAATGTAGTCCTGTATTGCGCGATATCGTTTTCCTTCACGGTTTCTGAGATTATGACTTTCATCAATCATAACTAATCTATATCGCCTGAGATCGGTAAGTTCGTTAAGCACTCTACTAATGGAAAGGACTTTTCCACGTAATCCATATTGTTCACGATATTGCTCCCACATGCTGACAAGATTTCTTGGGCAAATTATCAGCGTTTCAAGGCCAAAATCATCTTCCATTATCCCTGCCAGTGCAGTGCCCATAAGTGTTTTTCCCAAACCAACAACATCCCCGATAAGCACACCATCACGTTTATTGAGGTGATGTGCAGCGATTTTTACTGCAGCAACTTGAAAATCGAGCAGTATATCTTCAAATTTGCTTGGAATGCGAAATTCGTTCAAACCTGCCCGCGCTTCCTGTGAGAGATGATATGCCATTTTTATGTAGATGTGGTAAGGGGGAATTAACGCTTCACGTGCCCAACTTTCCTCTATTATCTCTGCTAAATCCTTAGAAATATCAATACACCATCTATCGTTCCATCTATCTTCAAACCAGTCCTGCAATTTCTGGCATGCATCAGAATCAAGCACATCAATGTTGAGTTCTCCTTGTTGGGACAATCCAGCAAGTGTTAGATTACTACTACCGAGATAACCGACAATTGGTGAGATAGGGTCTTCTCTGTAAAGTAGGTAAAGTTTGGCATGTAAGGGGTGTTTTAGGAAGAGTTTTGCCTTGACCTTCTCATCCCGAAGTTGATGTGCTAATTGCCGTAATCCAATTTCATCGTCACGAGTGGGAATTCCAACAGTCAACTGTTCTCTGAACTCCTCCGCCAACTTTTTCTTAAGACGAAGAGCAGTCTGATTGTCAATCCTACCCGACTCCTTAATAATACGCATCGCATATCGGAGTTCATCATCAGGTGTCTGATGCATGCCTACGAGAAGTCGGCAGCATTCATTTTCACCACCGTGCCAATTTTCAATGTACTTTGCAATTCTCCGCCATCCTCTAAGGTTAAAATAACCGACACAGAAATCGGCATGCGTGGAAGATTCAAGGGTTTGTTGAAGGGCTTGTAGGAGGGGTTGGTCTATGTTGTCAAAGATTCGAGGCATATTTTAAAGTAATCCTAATCTGTTTATTGGTTTCATCTATTTTATCAAATTTATGTATGGAGTGCAAGAATGAACCCAAAGAGAAAACAAGAAAGGAATTGACAGCAAACTATATTTACAATAAAATTCAACCAAACCAATTTGGGGTAAATCACAATGGAACACTATTTAGATATACAAAAACCTGAGTTAGAATATACTTATGAGTTTGAAATAGATCAACTTTCTAAAGCGTCTGAATGTATAGAAGCGCACGGATTCGCCATTATCAAGGATGTCCTACCTGATGAATTAGTGGAAAGTCTAAAGCAGGCAGTCTTTGACGGCACTGATCCAAATCGACAATTACAGCATGGACAGAGCAGTACACGACACGCTTGGATAGAAACAGGCGAAGGGGCCTGGCAATTACTTGAATATGAACCGTTTATGAAGATTCACCGACATTTAATAGGTAGTGATGAGTTGACTGTTCATAGGTCAGCAGCTATCATTCGGATGCCGGGTTCACATCCAGTTGCATGGCACACTGATTGGTGTGGATTCTCTACAGATGCACCGAAAAATTCTGGTGATGTGCTGAATAGGGGTATGTGGCCCTCAGGCAAATGGTTTTATATCACAGGTTCGCGTCCAGAACACGGTGGTCTCTGTGTGATTGAAGACTCGCATGTGGAAAACTGGGAAGGCCCTGAGGGTTTCAATCTGACTGCAGATAAACGTTCATTTTACAAAGCGGGTGGTGAAGAAAAGGCTTACAATGACTTTGATATACCGGGTTGTGTACCACTTTTTACAAATCCGGGTGATATGATTGTGTTTGCACATCGTACATATCATGGAGCATTTCCAAACCAGATTGCCGAAATACGACTGTCATGTGCTATCGGTTTTAGAAAACGCGATCATCACATAGATATACCTTGGGAAATACCTGAAGTCGGAAAGAAATTCTTAGCGGATTTGCCTTCACACCTGCATAAATATACACACGGATATACCAGTATTGATACGGGTTGGCGGGGATAGTCAATTAGTGGACAGATATACTGAAAGTTGACGATGTGCTTCAGATGGTGCCCCGTTTTTTAACCAAGTAATGGGTTGTTCTTCTATTGTCCGTTCAGGATTTACCCAGATGATGTCTCGGATTTCACCAACCTATTGCGATGCTACTGCGAAAAGTGTTCGGATAGTCTCGTCAAGTGAAATGACAATCATGTCTGTTGCAAGTGCAGCTCCCAAAAGGTGAAAATCTTTTAACATCGCGTTGACTTCTTTATCATGAGTGGCAGTTGCTTCAATCTTCTCGTTCAACAAATCGTTATTGGGTAGTTCGATATAATGGAATCTCTTAGTTGCGATCATATGTGCTAACCATGTTGCTGCATAATTAGATTGATGTTTGTCCCATTCTTCGGCTAACTCAAGTGTCATAACTATTTTGTTGGACGTATTGTTTCCAAAGGTTTCAAGGAATTCTGTGCAATTGATTGATGTGGATGCTGTTGCGCCTTCCCCTCCTGCAGCACGCGCAACAGAAGCATTCACTACAATTCGTTTTGTTCTTCTTGAAGGCATATTATATCCCTTCAATGTCATGCATTCGTGATGCTTTAATGTAACGACTCTGTTCACGGAGGTTTACCTTATCAAAATCAACAGGCCACCTACCGTAAGTCCCATCTTTATCTAAACCCTTGCTGTTAACTTTGGTGACACCTTCTTTAGTTCGTGAGAACCAATGTAGTTTTACCAATTCAGGTGGGAGTTTACCTTCTGCTACAAGTGTTTGGATTCCTAATAGCAGTAGTGAACTATGTGTTTCTATAACAACACGCACACCTCGTTTTGCAGCATCTGCCAATATTTGAGACAATGCCACTTGTGCATTAGGATGTAAGTGCAGCTCTGGTTGTTCAATATAAACTAAACGACCAGGTTCTGCTGCAATCAGTGCAACTAAAACAGGTAAAACTTGAGATACACCGAAACCGACATCGGCAATATTAACCATGTCATCTTCACTGGTATTGCTATATGGGAGCCGACCAACTTGAACTTCAACTCCAACGTCACCAATCTTCTTTGTATTCACTCGACCTGTCAGTTCAAGAATATAGAGTGTATCTAACAGTGTTGTTAAGCGTTTATCGTGGGTTTCCTGCCACTCGTGGATAATACTTGCTACATAATGTTCAAACGTGCCGGGATATCGAGGACCTGTACTACTCAGTTTGTATGTACGTTCCGGATTTCCACGTAATCCAGGTAGGTGAATGGTATTAAAAATATCGATCTCAACATTATTGGCAAAACTTACAATCTTTATACCATCTTTAGATTCCAAACGCAAAAAACAGCGTGAACGTCCCACGACATCAAAAGCTCTGACAAACTGATGTCGGTGATCGCCCAATTTTTTAATTTCTTTAGGAGACATCCCAGGATACAGGGTACAGTGCTTCGGATATATTGCAAATGATTGATCTGTCTCTGAAGGCATCTCACTAACCATTTCGACAATTTCAAACTCACTCGATTTTTCCTTTTTAAAAGTCGTTTTGATTAATTCACCAACATCACCCACGCCGGTCCCAATTTGGAAACGATCTGTTCTTTGTTTGTCGGTGAATTTGGATAAAAACTGTTCTGCTTCTGTAAACCTCACATTCGGGCCATCAATCAACAACGGTCCAGGATCATAAGGTGCTTCCAAAGTTTGCTTTAGCATCAAAAGCGGCTGCATGATGCTTGATTTTCCAGAACTGTTAGCACCGGCAAGAATCGTCAATGGGCGAATGTCAATTTCACACTCATCCACAATTGATTTGAAGCCTTTTACTGCTATTTTTGTGATACCTAAAAATTGTTCTTTATTCATGACATCTCGTTGTTTCTTTTTTGTGATCTCTTCACTGAAAGATTGTCAATTTCTAACATAACTTGTACAAATTTGTCGGTTTCTGATTGAATTCAACTTGATAGATAAATCCCTTAAAGTGTATGTCACGCTAAAATATGCTCTATACAATTATAAAACATGCTCCACATATCAGTCAAGTTTTTGTATATACACCAAGAATTAGAAAGTCTCTGCAGATTTTAAGAATGATGGTTGAAACAACTTGGGCAAGTGCAAAATAATTTCCTTGACTAATTTTGTAAATATGTTATATTAACATCATAAATCATTTCAGTAAGTACATCATCATTACTGGCAGATTTTCATTATTATACCTGAGGAGGATCTACTAAGATGACCCGTTTTTTTACCGGTTTCTTTCAAAAAATGGATTGGAACCACATTATCATTCTCTTACTTGGCATTCTACTTGCATCGAATATTGGTTGTATAGGTGGCGTTAACCTCGTGCCGTTGAGTGCGAAAATCCAAAATGCTGATAATACCTTTGATCAAGCAGAAGCTGTTTCAACACGATCAGATGATGCAGATGAGAAACAGAAAGCGGAAGCGAAACAGAAAAAACTATACGATTCAGCATTGTCACTTTATCTTGAAATCATAGCAAACGATGCAAAAGGTAAATATGCCCAACGTTCCCACCATCAGATAGCAAAAATATACAAGAGATATTATGAGTGGGATAAAGCAAATGAACATTATCAAGCAATCATTGACCTTGCGCCAACTGGCTATTATGCCAGTGAAGCAAAAACAGGCATAGCCAATATCCGAAAAAACCGTGCACTCATCCAGCAAGAATTGGCAAATTATCAGAATTATAAAGCTCTTTATGATACTGAACCCTCAAAAGAATCTTATGATATTGCTGCGGATTCCCTTTATAAAGTTGGACAGGCGTATGAGGCTTTAGAAAATTATAATGAAGCGATTGTCACCTATGAAAGGTTAGTCTCTGAGTTTCCAGAGCATGATAAAGCAGTCCAAGCCCAATTACGGGTGGGGAATATCTATTTTTACGATTTGTATGATTATACCAATTCTGGAGGCTGGGGTGCATTTGTTACAGTTGCACAAAAGTTTCCTGATACTTTTGAAGCAAAGCAAGTCGTTAAAGATCTAAACAAAGCTGAAGCCTTATTAAAGGAAATTAAGAATCTACAGGATGAAATTCAACGGAACAAAAGTAAAAAGGCACAGCAGTTTGAAGAACTCGGTCGATATGTGCTCCCGTCTGAGAAATACATTCAAGGTAAAACTGACCTGATTGTACAGAATTACCAACAAATTGCACGGAATTGGGAGAAACTCAAAAACTACCCGAATGCAATAGAAACAAATAAGGTATTGGTTGCCGATTTATCTCATAAGAAATTTGCAGTCGCTGATGCTTTGTTCAAAATCGGTTCACTCTACCAACAAAGCGGACAGTATGAACGTGCAATTCATGCATTCGAAGACTTGCTTCAAAATTCACCAGAATCAATATGGCGGAATGAAGCTGTCTATCAACAGTCAATTTGCTACCGTGCTATTCGTGAATTCCGTTCTGCTTATGAAGGTTTCAGAACTTATATTAGTCTTACAAAAGGAGAAACCCCGCATCAACGGGAGGCACAACAGATTATTCGTCAGTTTGAACTGGATCAAGATCAAGATGGTTTTATGTTCTATGTAGAGCAAGAGGAAGGCACCTCTGACCAGGATCCAAATTCATATCCTGGAGCAGGAAATTAAGGATCGGTTTGATTCATAAGAAACATGAATGTTAATCAAACTGATTTGTTGGATTATGTTAGGTTCTGATAGGGATGCAATTTGTATTAAACTTAATTGATGAGGTTTCTCATCACATCAATTAAGTTTCTGTATTGAACAAGACTTACGCAGTTTCTCTTAAAGTCCCCTTGATAAGGGGGATTTAGGGGGTTAATTCACTGAAATAACGACTTTTTAACCCTTCTAACCCCCCTAACCCCCTTATCAAGGGGGAATGCGTAAGTCCTGTTGAATTTAGACAGTCATTAACTATAAAACTATATCTAAAGAAATAGTTTTACGCGGTGATGCTCTGAGGTAGGTAATCGTTTGTATACCTCATGTCGTATTAACTCAGGGGTATACCTACGGGAGAAGTGATTTAGAACGATATGTTCACTCTCAAACTGTTTCAACAATGAGGGTATCATATCCAAATGTATATGTTTTGTTTTCTTTGCTCGTTCACGATGGTCCGGTGTTATGAAGGTACATTCACATATAAGAAGTTTGCAGTGCTTAAGTAATGGATGGGCATCAACTGAAATACCTTGGGTATCTCCGAAATAGGCAACTAATGGTATCTGCATTTCATTAGTAATTTCAGTCCCTGAATGCTTGAGTGCGATAATTTCTCTATCAGATAAATTGTGGTATTCAGGCTTTAGTTTTTTACGAATCTCACAAATTAGATAGGATACAGATGGAACACTATGGTTACCCGGTAAGATGTGAGCGACTAAATTCTGACGAAACTTAATTGAACACCCAACATCAACTGGTGTGAGATGATATCCCCAGTTCCTTCCACCATCTAACATTGAAATTTTGTTGAGAATATTATGTAATTGCTTAAATCCGTTAGAGGGAACGAAAATGTTTCCCGGTGGCATGTCAGCAAGCCAACGTTGACTAATATAAACTGGTAACCCGAAATAGTGGTCAAGATGAAAGTGCGAAATAAATATATGATTCGTTCCAATAAAACGCATAGGACATCTACCTAAATCAAATATTAGGTCTAATTCTTTTATTCTTATATAAGTAGCGACAGCGGAACTGGATTTTCCTTCAAGTGTCAAATTTCCAAATTGTAACATTGGCATAGTAAATCATTAATGCAATTAAAATTGCTTCCTCAGGAGTATAGTTTGATATGCAGGTCAAAATAGGTATTATAGGTGGTAGTGGATTCTATCAGATTGAAGGTCTTTCAGAAATAGAAACCATTGATATTGATACACCTTTTGGTAAACCGAGTGATACTTTAATCTATGGTAAACTTGATGAACAAGCTCTGGTTTTTTTGCCGAGACACGGTGTCGGTCATCCACTCCTTCCATCTGATATTAATGTTCGTGCTAATATTTATGCATTGAAAACACTTGGTGTAGAATGGGTCATCTCTGTCAGTGCAGTGGGTAGTCTGAAACAGGAAATTGAACCGCGTCATTTTGTCGTTCCCGATCAACTCTACGATCATACAAAAAATCGTATTTCAACTTTTTTTGGACATGGAATAGCCGCACATATTAGTATGGCACACCCGTTTTGTTCTCTCCTCAGTACACTCCTATACAGTGCCGCAATTGAAACAGGAGCAACTGTCCATAACGGTGGCACATACTTATGTATGGAAGGCCCCGGTTTTTCTACTCAAGCGGAATCCAATGTATACAGACAATTAGGTTTTGACATCATCGGAATGACCGCAGCACCAGAAGCTAAACTTGCCCGAGAAGCGGAAATGTGTTATGCCATCCTCGCATGTTCTACGGATTACGATTGTTGGCATTCTGATCATGACAACGTTACTACCGAAATGATTCTTGAGAATCTCCGATCCAATGTGGAACTATCCAAACAAATTGTGAAGAATCTGGTGTCCAAAATCCCAACTGCAAAACGCGAATGCACTTGTGTAAACGCTCTTCAATACGCAATCGCTACACAACCAGACAAGATTCCAGTTACTAAACGTCATGAACTAAAACTATTGTTGGATAAGTACCTCATATAATTTATTGTATATTATATCCGCCTCCGATTCAGTAAGTATGAGTGGTGGTGCGATATAAATAATGTTCTCTGGTTCATCAACAGCATGACCGATTTTACCAACAATTACACCACTTTCTCTTAATTGTCCTACGATGCTATTGGTATGTTCGGTTTCAAGGGGCTTTCCATTGTCTTTGACGAATTCTACAGCAAGCATCAACCCTTTACCTCGAACATCACCAACTATAGGTAGTTTCTTTAATCCTTTTAGTTTCTCAAACAGATAATCACCTACCTTTTCAGCATTCTCCCAAAGTCGTTCCGATTGTAGGATTTTCAAATTTGCAACACCTGCAGCACATGCAACGGGGTGTCCACCATAGGTACAGACTTGTGAAAACTCACGATTATCACCTGGTTCTCCAAGAAATGTGTTGAATACAGAGGTAGATGTGACACATGCACCAAGTGGAATATAACCGCTTGTCAGTCCCTTAGCAAGCGTAATAATGTCAGGTTGTACATTCCAATGTTCGCAAGCAAACATTTTCCCTGTCCGACCAAAACCTGTGATTACCTCATCAAGAATAAGTAATAACCCATATTTGTCACAGATTTTTCGTAATTTTGGAAAATAATCCTCTGGTGGAACAATAACGCCGCCACCACCGATAATGGGTTCAGCAATGACAGCGATAATTGTTTCTGGTCCTTCTGACCGTATTATCCGCTCAATGTCATTTGCACATTCAACATTGCATGATGATGGTTCTAAACCGAGTGGGCACCGATAACAGTATGGCGGATGCGCGTGATGGAATCCTGGTGCTAAGGGTTCAAATGCTTTCCGTCTACGCGCTTGTCCTGTTGCTGACATTGCACCATAAGTAAATCCGTGGTACCCTCTATATCTGCTAATAATCTTGTATCGGTTTTCTCCTGGATAGGTTTGTCTTCCATACTGACGTGCAATTTTTATTGCTGTTTCATTTGCTTCTGATCCACTGTTACAGAAATAGACATGGTTCAAATCACCTGGAAGACATTCAGCTAACTGCTTTGCTAATTCTGTTGCAGGCACATTAATCTGTGAGTGTGGATAGTAAGACAGTTCTTGTATTTGTTCATATACTGCCTCAGCAATCTCTTGCCTTCCATATCCTACGTTAACATTCCACAAAGCAGAATATGCGTCTAAATATTCCCTGCCCTCTATATCTACAAGTGTAGTGCCATGTGCTGATTTGAAAACTATCAGATCCGATTCGTTAAGTTGTTGGTGTTGGTACAGTGGGTGCCACACATGGGATTTATCTATTTTTCTATAATTTGTTTCCATTGAAAAATCTCCGAGACATCATTACATGGTTTCTGGTGTTGATATACCTAAGAGGCTCAAGCCATTTGCTAAAACTGTTTGGACACAACGGACAAGGATAAGTCTTGCCTGTGACCGTTTTATATTATCTGTGTCTAAAACCCGATGTTGGTTATAGTATGGATGAAACAGACCTGCTAATTCATGAAGATAATGTGGAATACGATGTGCTTCACGCTCCTCAGCACTAAAAAGGATAATAGATGGAAGATCTGCTAACTTCCGAATAATTTCATGTTCTGATGGTTCAGAAAGCATCTCCAAGTCTATTTCTTCTATTGGTTTCAACTGTATATTATGTTCATTTGCCTGTTGAAAAATACTACAACATCTGGCATGTGCATACTGTATATAAAAAACGGGATTTTCATTTGCTTGTGTAACCGCTAAGTCAAGATTGAAATCGAGATGTGTGTTATTTGCACGCATTAGGAAAAAATATCGAGCGACATCAACAGCGAATTGTTCGCCCACAGCATCCGACAATTCGTCAATTAATGTATCAAGCGTTAAGAATTGTCCTTGTCGTTTAGACATATCCCTCCGATTGCCTTCAGTATCAACCAGATTCACCTGTTGGATAATATCTATTTCCAACCAATCATCTTCAAGTCCGAGTGCTTTCACAAAGTTTTTTAGCCGCAAAACATGTCCTTGATGGTCAGGCCCCAGTAAATCTATAACTTTGTTAAAGCCACGTTCATATTTATCACGATGATAAGCTGCATCAGGAACGAAATAGGTATATTCACCATTCTTACGAATAACTACACAATCCTTATCGTCTCCAAAATCTGTCATCCGAAACCAAGTTGCACCCTCTGCATCATATAGGTAATTTTTATCACGAAAAAAGTTTATAATTTCCTCAGGTTTTCCGCTTGCACGAATAACTTTTTCACTTGTCCATACATCAAAACTGACCCTAAATCGTTCCAGTGATTCTTTTTGCTGCCCAAGTAGATGTTCTATTCCCTTATCTTTGAACAATTCTATCCGTTTTTCACGTGATAGATTAATATGCTTTCTACCTTCTTCAGCAACAATAGATTCTGCAAATTCTTGTAAGTATTTTCCTTGATATCCGCCCTCAGGTATTTCTAAATTGGTTTCACCTAATGCTTGCCGATAACGTATGTCTATAGATTCTCCGAGTTTCTCTACTTGTCCACCTGCATCGTTGACGTAAAATTCACGGATTGCGTCATATCCGACTGCATTTAAAAGATTTACAAGTGTATCACCTACTGCTGCAGCACGACCACTGACAATGTTTAGGGGGCCTGTTGGATTTGCACTGACAAACTCAATTTGAATACGTTTCCCTTTACCAGTACCAATTCTCCCGTAATTGTCATTTTGTGCTATTATTGCTTTTATTGTATCAAACAGCCATTTGTTTGATAGGTAGACATTAATAAAACCCGGTCCCGCTATCTCAATCTTGCGAATATTCGGGTGTTTATTTTGATTGGCATGCTTGATTATTGTTTCTGCAATTGCCCGTGGTGCCATCTTTGCTTGTTTTGCTAATCCTAAAGCAATTGGCGTAGCGATATCACCATGTTCTGGCGTTTTCGTTGGCGAAAATGGTATTTCTGGCACTTCAGATATAGGTAGTTCTCCTATCTCAATAGCAGATCGAATTGCAGTTTCTAATATGTCGTAAATGTCTGATTTTATTTCATCCATGATTATCAATCAAATTATTGTTTTATCATTTGCTTTTATACTTAGGATATTTCAATCAACGAATTATATCACAATAGATGTGTCAAGTCAACTTTGATTAACTTCAGGGGGTGTGTAAAGTTTTTGGCATAAATTGTGTGTCCAGTTATTTTCTTTGTCTGAACCAGGATTTATAGGATTTATAGATTTTCAGGATTTTTCTCATCAATTCCTATTTCAAAAGACGACACCAAACATACATCAAAAAGCCTGTATATGGTAATCCTGTAAATCTACTAATCCTGCAAATCCTGGTTCAGACAAGTGCCAAAAACTTTACACACTCCTTATTCTCAATAAGTTTGATTTTTTTCCTAAAATATGTGACAATAATAGGGACGAATTACTTAGGAGGATTAACGATGAACTTACAAGATTTACGACTTGCAATTTCTAAGTCCAAAGACGTTACACTCAATTTTCTGGGGCGTGTCATGTCAAATACGCATTTAGAACCCATCCGTGATGATGAAGGTATCAAAGGTATTAAAGCGTCATGGGTTGGTCAACAAGGAGAACGTAGTATTGATGTGGATACAGGTGATTGGAATGCTAACCTGACATTGGAATCTGATGAACCACCAACTTTAGAATATGTGCAAAACGGTGATAATCATAGTTTTGCAGTTAAGAACATTAATAACATTACCTGTTCAGTGGATAGAGACACATTAGATGAATTTGTCACACCGAGAGGGGCGGCAATTGCTGTGTGTGCTGGGGCTGCAGCTGGTTTATTAGGTTGGTTTTTTGTTTCTGTAATGCGTGCACTGGCGGTATCAGCTAAGAATCAGGAAGAAACTACAATAACTTCTATTTCTACAGATGAAGTTGAAACCGCTCAAGAAGAACAATCGGCAGAAGCATGAAGATCATCGCAGTAGATCCATTTTATTTGCGGATGCCAGATATTACAACCGCAGCAGATGGCACCCAAGATACGCTGTTAGTCAGAATCCGTACTGATGAAGGAATTGAAGGATGGGGAGAATGTGATGCCTCACCTTTAGTCAGTATAGCAGTCTATTGCTGTCCAATGTCGCATGGCAATATCATCAATATCAGAACATCGTTAATTGGTGAGACGATTAGCAGCGCAGATGATATACTCAGACTAAGCGAGAAAGTTCTTAGGAACGGATTGGACATTCAACAGATACAACATGCCTATAGTGGAGCAGAAATTGCATTATGGGATATTTTAGGAAAAAAGTTAGGTAAACCGGTTTACCGATTACTTGCAGAAATGTCCGACTCATCCGCCACTGCCTACCCTAAACTCCCGTATGCATCTGTTCTCTTTGGAGATACCCCAGAAGACACATTTCAACTTGCTAAGAAACTGCATGAACGGGGTTATCGTGCAGCAAAATTTGGATGGGGTCCTATGGGTAATTTCGGTGAAGAAAACGACATTGCCCTTGTGTGTGCAGCACGCGAGGGTATGGGAACTGATTCACAGATTATGATAGATGCAGGTGTTGTTTGGGGAACCGATTACGAAACTGCCTATAAACGTGCCGAAGCATTTGCTGAATTTTCTCCGACATGGTTAGAAGAACCACTTGCTCCTGATGCTATTGAAGCATATAGATTGCTTACAAGTAAGAATCCAAGTGTACCAATCGCTGGAGGTGAAGGTTCAAGTACCTATCGCATGGCAGAAGACATAATCGTGAATGGTGGTATCCAGTTCGTTCAGATTGACACTGGACGGATTGGTGGTATAATGCCATCTTTTCAGGTGCGTCACCTCGCTGAAAAACACGGTGTTCAGTATGTAAATCATACCTTTAAGAGTCATCTAAGTCTTGCAGCTGCGCTCCATGTTTTTGCAACAAATCCAGATTTTGATCTATTAGAATATCCTGCAGCGGGTTCCGAACTCTCACAACGAATTATAAGAAAACCATTTCAGGTTGATGCTGATGGGATGGTGCAAGCAAAGGAACATCCCGGTCTTGGTGTGCAAGTGGATATGGAAGCTATCAGTCAATATTTGGTTCAAGTAAATATCCAAGTTGGTACTGAAACGGTTTTCCAAAATGCATTTCTTTAGTGCATGACTCTTACTTATACCGACCATTCACAATATCATCTTTGGCTAGTGCTTGGTCAACATCTGTTTGATAGTTCAATTGTAGGTGTTGACGCAGCACTAGTTTATTCTGAGTTCTTTTACTGTTCTCGTTATGGACACAACCTGAGAAGCGATGAAAATGATGCTATTGTGAATACCACAAATAGTTAATATTGAATCGCACATTACCTTCACGATCAGTTATACCATCCATTTGAACCTTTAGGTCTAAAAGTTCTGCAGATTCTGTCGGATAGAAGAATTGAATACCTCTTTCGCCATCAGCCCCGATGAATTGTGCAAAGCCTGTTATGTCCTCATCCGTTAACTGTTTACCATTTATTGTAACTGTCACATTACTTTTACTAAGCGTTGGTGGATTTATCGGTGCTGTTCCCTCTGGGTAGTATATCCAGATAAGCCATCCATGTCCATCACTTGGGTCATCATTAGGATCGGTATTGTCAGGATTATCGTTATTGTTGTCATCGTCGTTGTTGTCGTTGTTATCATCCCCGCCGTTGTTATCGTCATCGTCGTCATCGCCATTGTTTCCGTTGTTATTACCACCGCCGTTGTTGTTATCGTCATCGTCGTTGTTGCCGTTATTATTACCACCGCCGTTGTTGTTATCGTCATCGCCATTGTTGCCGTTATTATTACCACCGCCGTTGTTGTTATCGTCATCGTCGTCATCGTCATCGTTTGTCAATGTATTAACAAGGTCAGTGGTATCTCCTACCCTTTCAACTCGCGCAATAGGTTTGCCTTCATGATAGAACAGATAAAGTGTTCTTTCTGGATATATATGGATAATAGGTCCCTTAGCATCTGCCCTACCATTTACAAGTCGGATAAGATCAATGCAGGAGGAGTCCGTTGCACTGTGAATGCAGTATGTCCCACCACGATTGGAGATGAGATAATCGTCCACATCTCCAGGTGTTAGCATTGAACCTGCATAAGAAGCCATCGATCCCGTATGGGAAGGATCGGAACACCCCGCTATACTGAAAAGAATAATTAGTCCACTATTGATGATTCCAAACAATAATAGTTGGCCCCTTGACATGACACTCTTTAAGCTTTTCATGTATGACTCCTTCTTGATGGTCAACGTAGCGGTTCTAACTTCAGAATATTCGTGTTATCATCAGAGTTAATGTCATCCGCACTGATATGGAATGTTGCTGTGTTGCCAGGGATCAACCCATTGACTTGAATCGTTATTTCCGCGACCTTCGTTTCAACGGCAAATTGAACGCCACTATCAATTTGTTTCGTTTGGGTTATCTTAAGGTCTTTTTGCCTGTTAGTGCCTATGGTTAATCCTTCAACAACTCTGACATTCATCGGAGCCGTGGAATATATCTGGATAGTCCATCCTTCAGGAATGGGGGCAACATTCAGATTATTGCCGTTTGAAGGTAAATTGACTTTACCCGCATCTTCTAATTCTTGCACGAGTTCCGTGGTATCCATCGATCTTTTGGCACGCAAAATGGGACTTCCTTGATAATCGAATACATAGGCAACGTTTTCCGGATGAACGTGAACAGTAGGTGTGTAACCTATATCTGCCCTATCAATCTCTATTTTATCCAGCTCAAGTTTGACGCAAACAGAATCAAATCCATCCTGCAGGCAAACGGTATCTTGACCAATTGCATTAAGGTATGTATCTATGTGGTTAATAGTGAGGACCGGACCTGTATAAGGCACTTCGGAACATCCTGTTATGCTAAAAAGTATAATCAGGATACATCCGATTAAAGCTAACGATAAATGTTTTGCAGTTTTCATAGTTTCAAAATTTCCTTTAATGTCTTATATTTCTATATCATGTAAGATTCATACTCTTACAATTAAACGAATTAAGACTGATGTTTGGTACATAAATTGAACGAATTAAGACTGATGTTTGGTACATAACAACTTGTGTCAGTTAACTCACAGAAGCATTCAATTGTCGAGATTCACATTTGTAGGAGGGGTTTCTAACCCCGATTTGAGATACACAGCAGCAGAATTCGGGGTTAGAAACCCCTCCTACAAGAGTTTCAAGTGACAATTGAATGCCTCTGTGAGTTAACTAAAAGTCACCTTGAAAAAAATTGTTATACATGGCATACTAAGAAAGAAACCAAACTGTATTAATTTAATGAATATGCGTATTGATTGTCAGAGTCATATATTTCCAAGTGAGTATATAGAAATCCTGTTGCAAAACCCACATCCACCTCGAGTAATTCGTCGTGGAAATGAGTCCATCGTTACTTATGGAGATGTTCAAACTTTTCACCTACAAGACGAAGCCTACGATCCGAAACGCAAACTGAAAGATATGGATGCAGCGGGAGTAGACATGGCACTGATCAGTACAAATATTCCTCCACCGTGCATGTTATCTGCTGATCTTGGTAAAAAAGGGGCACAAGCCATTAACAACGCAATCGCTGAACTTGTTGAAAAGCACCCACACCGATTTGCTGGATTAGCGTGTCTACCGTGGCAAAATCCAGAAGAAGCCATAACGGAGATGGACAGAGTTAAGGAAATGGGTTTTCGTGGGATAATGCTCTATTCACAGGTCGGAGGAAAACCTGTTGATGCACCAGAATTTGAACCTGTTTTTGCTCATGCTGTTTCGCTTCAACTACCAATCGTTATGCACCCCACAGTACCGACTTGGGGAGATGCAATTAAAGATCACTGGATGATAGGTATGCTGGGGTTACAGGTGGATAATAGTTTCGCATTATTACGATTGATTCTGAGCGGTATCTTAGATAAGTTTTCAAAATTACAAATTGTGATGCCTCATGTGGGTGGAGTACTTCCATATATGTGTGGTCGTATAGATCATCAAACAGAAGTATTAGGAAGAGCAAGAGAGAACATCACAAAACCACCGAGTGCGTATTTACGTCGAATCTATTTTGACACTGTTTCACCTTCGCTTCAGGCACTATATTATGTATATCAGTTTTCAGGAGAGAACCATCTACTATTCGGGACAGATCATCCATGGGTGGATATGCCACGGTTTGTGGATTTAATTAATACTATGGAAATTCCCGATAAAGCGAAAGCGCGTATCTTTGGAGAAAATGCAGCTGCACTCTTTAAGCTATGATAAAGGAATTAGAATATGACACACGAGTTATCGGATGCACAACGTTTCTTCTTTCAAAATAACGGTTATTTAATTTTAGAGTCCTTTCTTGACAAGACACATATTGCATCCCTAAGATGGGCATTAGCAGAATCAATTGAAAAACGTCGTGAATGTGAGGAAAAAGGTATTCCGCAAACAGGAATGACACACATCCACGGAGAAAAGAGCACACGAATCTTCTATATTCTCGGTGATCATCCGTTGTTTTTGGAACTGTTGGATTGGCAGCCGATGCTTCCTTATGTCACTGGTCTTCTCAATCAGATGCCACACCATCATGCTTCAGATGCTATTGTTGAATATGGAGAAGAACTAAAGGATCGTGCGATGGGGTGGCACATTGATGGACATGATGACGGTTATCGTAACCTGCGTCCAATTCCTTTGCTACAACTCAAAGTTGGATATTATCTTACAGATATGACAGATGGCGGACAAGGTAATCTTTGGCTAATACCGGGCAGTCATAAAGCTATGAATGACCCAAATCATGAAGACCTACGTTATCCGTATCAATATCCCGGAGCATTGGAGGTGTGTGCACCTGCAGGAAGTGCCATCCTGTTTCATAATGCACTCTGGCATTCTGCTGGCATCTTTACAAAACCTGAGGGAAGTCGTGAGATGTTATATTATGCCTATGAACATCCATGGATGATTGCCTCACAAGAACATTGGGGTTATCCAAAAGACTTTTATAATTCGCAGCTTTCACCTGAACAACGTAAGTTTTTTCACGGATTCGTCTTTGATCCGCCAGAACATAGATGGGGATAATGACAACATTGGAGGATTATTATGCGTTTAACTGAATCGGAAATATCGTTTTTCCATGAGAACGGATATCTTCAACTTGAAGATGTATTGGATGATAACGACTTAGGTCCTGTGATTGATGAGTATTCAAGTATTATTGATGAACGTGCCAAGAATTTACATAATGATGGCAAGACGACTTCTACCTACGCCGAAAAACCGTTCACCGAACGATTGTGTTACCTCGCAGCCGAATCGCAAGAGAATTTCGCAGATTTAGATATTATGCATGCACGCGGTGAATCAACATTTAACTTTCTCAAAAATCCAAAAATACTTGATCTTGCTGAAGCATTTGTAGGTTCTGAAATTATCTGTAATCCAATTCAACATATCCGAGCTGTCCTTCCAATGAAGGATACACAGCGATTTCCAACACCATGGCATCAGGATGCAGGCGTTTGTTGGCCAGACACTGACCCATATTTCATGCTAACGATCTGGATTCCAATTGTAGATACGACAGAAGAAAATGGGTGTCTGCTGGTGCTACCGGGTAGCCATAAATTTGGGTTGTTCACACATGTGTGGAATGAAGCAGGATTAGCAGTTCCACCAGAACATCAACCACCAAACCTTATACCGAAGTCTCTACCTATAAATGCAGGTGGTGTCATTCTATTCCATAATTACACCCTTCACAGTGCTAAGCCGAATAAATCTAATACTGTCAGATGGAGTTTTGATCTGCGGTATCACGATGTATATCAACCCACAGGTAGACCCTATTTTCCTTCATTTCTGTTTCGGAGTCGTTTGCGTCCAGAAGCCTGTCAAACAGATTATGAAACATGGTGTAAACGGTGGGAATTTGCCCTGGAAAATTCCAAAGGAGTTCAGGCATACCGATGGCCTCGGTGATAAAAAAGATATGATAGAAATTACAGATCTTCCTACAGTAAATGCAGCACTAAATTCAATTAGTGCTATCCTGTTAGTCGTAGGTTATACTTTTATCCGCAAAAAGAAAATAGAACAACACAAGAAATGTATGCTTGCTGCATTTGGTGTGTCTGTTCTATTTCTAATTAGTTATTGTATTTACCACGCAAATGTAGGATCAACTAAGTTTTTACTACAGGGATGGATACGTCCAGTCTACTTTACAATTCTGATTTCGCATATAATTTTAGCGTTCATTATAGTCCCTTTAGCGTTGGTCACGCTCTATTTGGCATGGCGTGAAAAGTTTGATAGACACCGTCGCATTGCTAAAATCACTTTGCCAATCTGGTTATATGTTTCTGTTACGGGAGTTCTTATTTATCTGATGCTCTATCAGATGGGATAAAGAGGAGAATATTCTTATGAGACCTAAATCCGTATTGATTCTGACCGTGCTTTTCACTACAATTTTTCTTTCGTCCATCTTAGCAGATGATTATACAAGGTGGGAATTACCAGATGGTGCAAAGTTTAGATTTGGAAATGGTGATTTATAGAACATTTTTATGTCAGATCAGTCTTAATATATACATCTATCCTACATCATATTTGAAAGGAAAACTATGAAACGGAAAATATATCTTTTTATCGTTATTATGTCATCTGCAGTTATCATATCACTCCTGCTCAACGTTTTTGATTCAGCAGAAGTTGATGCAGAAAAAGAGTTAGAAATTGCCGAAATTTCAGAAAAACCTTCCATTATCGCTTTGGCGACAACTATGAATACTTTTCGCGATTCTCTGAGTGAAGAACTGCTAACTGCTGCTTCCTATCCACTTGGACATAAAGAAATGTATTCTTGGTCGAATTTACCACCATCAATGAATCAGGATAGAGGCGGAATTAAATTCAATAAGTTGTCCGTAGATCAATTGTCATTATTTCAGAATGTCCTTGATGCTTTTTTGAGTGATGAAGGTTACACTAAAGTTTCCCTGATTACAACAAGAGCGGAAACTGATCTACTCAAAAGCAGACACGATTTTTGGTCTTCTCGTCCTTATTATATCGCGTTATTTGGGAATCCTGAAACTGACGGATCTTGGGGTTTCCAGTTAGATGGACATCATCTGTCGCTTAACTTATTAGTGCACGGCGATGAAGTTACTATAGTCCCAGCACATCTTGGGACACAACCTACATTTATCAACGACGTTGAAGTACTTGAAGGTGAAAGAGGTCATGCTCTATCTCTACTGAATAGTCTAAACGAAGGGCAAAGAGAAAAGACGATTCAGACTGGTCGTAGAGGATTAAAAGTTGGGCCTGGTAGTACAACCGATCCGTATCTGAATTACGATTTTTCTGATTTTGTGGGTGTCGGTTTGAAGGCATCAGACATGAACGATGCTCAAAAAGAGAAACTTAGGAATCTGATTAAATCATACATCTACAATCTTGAAACGGAGTTTGCGGATATCTGGATGAAAGATATTGATGCTGGCATAGACGATACATATTTTGTCTGGATTGGTGGCACAACCGAGAAAGATTCTGTTTATTATCGTGTCTTTAATCCTGCGGTATGGATAGAATTCAATGACGAAGCTCGCAGTGGTGGTAGACCGAACCACATCCATACAATTACCCGTTCACCTACTGGGAAAGATTACGGTATTTTTGCTTTGAATCGCGGTCCGAGAACATTGTTAGAGCATTATGTTCTTGCTGACCATCACAAAATGAGTGAAATGTTGTTTGATTACACTATTGTCCGTCTGCAGCCAACAGATATTAAGGAGAAACGCTAATGTTAGACCAGGTTATAAAGGAAGTTGAGGAACAGTGTAGAGAAGAACGGGTTCCGATGCTCGGACCGGATAAAGCAAAACTGCTTGCAAGTTGTATTGAAGAAGCCAAACCTTCTCTGATTGTTGAATGTGGAACTGCTATCGGTTATTCTGGATTGTGGATATGCCGCGTGTTGAAAAACTTAGGTTCCGGAAAGTTGATAACAGTTGAAATAGAAGATGCTAATGCACAACGGGCACGTGCAAATTTTGAAAGAGCAGGGGTCGCAGACCTTGTGGATTCACGGATCGGAGATGCTGCAGAAGTCCTAAAGACTATTGAGGATCCTGTTGATTTCCTGTTTCTTGACAACAATAAAGACGGATATTTTGCATGTTTTCAAGCAATTGAATCACGACTTACGAATCCAGCAACGATTGTAGCAGATAATGTTAGTAGAGTGGATCAGATGGCAGAATATCTGGAACATGTGCGTTCAAACTATGAATCCGAAACACACTGGTTTGAAAGTAGACGGCGACCCGGCAGGCGTGATGGGATGGAGGTATCAATTTACCGGTGTTGATGTATGATTGTATAAAATACAAAAAGGCATTGGAAGTTATTCCCTTAAAGCACACGGAACAATTATGGAATCCACCATTCCGTGAAGTAATTTCTTATCAGCGGGACAGACGGTTGCTTGAATTCCACCAAGTTTCACTGTATCCCCATATACAAAATAGTATGGACGCAATAAGGGACGGGCTGGCATCTCTACCATATCTTCAGTCTCAAAGTCATAGTATTGCATTCGAACTCGATGTGCAGTGTGGAATTCTTGAAGGACGTGAGGGGTTTTCTCAAAGTTTGTAAGACCATTTTCAATCGCTGACTCCCACTCCTCTGTAGGTAGATCATGCCCGATCTTCACACCACGACTTCCCCAGGCAAGTTCGGAAAAACCGGATGGTTTGATGACCAATTCCCGTTGTCGTTGTGTTATAGCAGATAGTTGTCGCCAATCGGTTACAGGAACACTTTCAATTTCTAAATTTGGAATCACAGCATGGGGTGGCAGTGGGCGCGGATCGAGTATCCAAGTCTGTGGGACAACTTCTTGTAGGAAAGAATATGTCCCCTTACCAAGTTGCCGTTGCCAGAATTGTTGCAGAAACGGATGATGGAAAAGTGACAGACACAATTTCTCTTCCAAATATGCTTTTGGTGGCGGTGTCATGACAACTTTACGTTTCTTCGCGCTATAAAAGATGAGTTCTGCTTTTGGGATATTGGGAAGATCGAACATCTCGTAAAAACGATAGACAACATCAACGTTGATTTTCCCGTATTGACTTTTAACCATCAATCCATCTTCAGTAAAAGTTACTTCCTGTGGGTGGACAGCTGCTGTTTTGAGCCCAGCATCACAAAGCGCGTTTGCAAGCCACAACATCTCAGGACGGTAGTCTTCAGATTCATCTGAAACAACAATCGCCAGATTAGGTTCATCATTTTTTGCCAGAGCGCGTATCATCTCAGCAAATCCATTCACCATGCCATCTTTTCCACCGATGATGGAATAACCGAGTTTTGTATATAACCTTGCTAAACAGCCTGTCGCGCCGATGAAGCCAGGGATAGAATCTAATTCCGTTATCACCCGTGTTTCATCGGATGTGGGTAAAATATCGGGACGAATAACACCGGGGAGTTGACTTTTGAAGCGGTTCATCCGACCTTGCTGGATAACACTTTCTGGTTTTCCAATGTCTAAATATTCTGATACCCAAGCGGGTTGAATGCCTCGCACACTTTGGGAATAAAGCAAATTACATGCTCTATAAAATTGTAAAAGATGAGGTCCAAGTTCCTCAAACCAATTTAATTCGTCTTGTGAGATTAAAAACGGTTCTGGTGAGATTCTCCATGAAGTATTACAATCGGGGTGGACATCCCGTTTTTCAGCGGAAAATAACTTTTCTTTCGGGATTTCATCATTTATAAACAGACATAATTGTTTTGCATCCAAACTAAAACTCCCTATAATTCATACATTAGCATATATTTCTCTACGTGTAGAATTATACAGAATTTCTGTGATTTACGCAACATTAAGTGGTATTTCGTTATGGAATGGAGCAGGGCAAACAGTGGTATCCAAATTTTTAGCCTCAATTCGATTTTCGCGCTAATCATTGAAGTAACGATACATCTTTACTCTGAGCGTTTCTACCTCGGCTGTGAGTAAACTGATCATTTCACTCTGTTTCTGTACGAGTGCCGCGATCTGTGTCTCTGACGTGCTATCCTTCCTACTACGCCATGTCATGATGATCTGTGGAATACCTACGGCTATCACTATGAGTGCTATCAAAGCGTATACAAGGTTTGCAACCATTGCGATCTGCTTTTCAACACCGGTTAAACGTTCATCTAATCGGGCAAAACCCTCTTTTAAAGACGCAATATCGGATTTCATAGATACGATATCAGCTTTTATAGGCGCGAGTTCCTTGTTAAGGACTGTTTCGATTTCCTCTTTGACAGTCAAGCGAATTTCTTTGAGGTCTTGAGGTGTCAACTCAGCAATTGATGGCAACGTAATCGCACACAAACAGACCGAGAAACAGTAAATAGATTTCAACATGGTTTATTCCTTTTTGGATATCTCTAATTTATCACTAAAGGAATTATACACAATTTTTCCAATGAAAACAACAAAAAAGGCGAGGCACGAAGGCCCCGCCTATAAACAAAGAACAAACTTAAGCCCCGTTCTGCTAAGCAGATAGAAGATTTAAGAAGTAAAGCAGTAAAGAAATTAAGGGGTTACAGCCCTCACACAACGAAAACCGATCTCGCTTGAAAGGGTTGTCGGTCCCCATCCACGAAAGCGACTGGCGACCCGATGGTCTTTTTCACTATTAAAGAACGAACCGCCACGCCAAGTGCGTTCATTTGAATTATTAATATTTGTGAAATTATTTATTAACCATGCTGGACTATTGGCACCTGATAAGGGATTGCGCGCCACACCATCCCGTGGAAATGTAAAATAGAAATCGCTATCATATTCATCCAGACACCATTCCATTACGTTACCTGCCATATCATATAAACCATACCCGTTTGCAGGATATCGTCCCACTGGTGTGGTATCACCTACATTACGACCGTAGTTTGCATCTCGCGGCGTCATCGTATCTCCATTTGGATACTTTTTGCCTGCCAAACCGCCACGCGCAGCGTATTCCCACTCCGCCTCTGTCGGGAGTCGTTTATCTGCCCACTCCGCATAAGCCATTGCCGCATACCAACTTACCCACACAACAGGGTGGTTACCTTTGCCATTTGGATAATTATTCCCGTTCCAAAGTTTCAAGTAGCTGCCGCTGTGGAACCTTGATTCAATCCGGTCCTTTTGCCAGCGTGGGTTCTCCAGCAGGAACTCCTTGAATTGCGCGTTGGTCACCTCGGTTCCGTCCATATAAAAAGCGTCTACATAAACAGTACGGACAGGTTGTTCATCGTTATCTGCCTCCGCATCGTTGCTGCCCATCTGAAATTCACCCGCAGGTATCAGCACCATGCCTTCGGGGGGTGGTGTGGTAACTTCTTCGTCAGGGGTCTCGTCTCGACCACATTCCGACATGGAAATAACAAATAAAGCGAGCAGAATTATGCCGAAAATACGTAAACTTGTTTTCATAATTTTCATAAAAAATTTCCTTTCTCACATAAAGTGAGATGTAATTGATACAAATCAAGTGTGGTACTAAAAGTTCGTGCTATAAAAAAGTGCGGTTGTTGAACTTACTTTCTTATCTTTTCTTTTTGAACTTTAGAAGAAGAGCCTCATCATGCAAGATTAGTGTGAGGTCTGTTCCTTGCAATTCATAGTAATGATAATCACCTTCAACAATGATCTGTGTGGAGGTTGCACTCCATTTAGGACTTGTGATATTGATGATAGTCTCGCCAAAGAGGCCTGCCTCCTTGACATTAAGAGCGATGGAAGATCCGGAAAATATTAACAGAAAACCCTCCACATCCGGTGGTTCAAGTTTTACTGTAACGTCCTTTGTTACCGAAGTTAAGCTATATGTTCCACTCAGTTCTTTCTCATAAGAATTAGACGGCGTTACTATTTCCATAGGCGTTTCTCTTTCTGTTCCACCATCGCCGTCATCAAGTAGTTCGCAGCCGATCATGGAAATGGTAAATAAACCAATTAGCAGGACCTTCAAAACACGTAAACTCATTTTTATAAAATCTCCTTTCTCACACAAAGTGAGAGGTATAATTAAGGTAATTTGGTATCAGATATCGCAAGTATCTGATTTTTGGAAAATAAAGATTCTCATTATTTGTGAACGAAGTCCACAAATAATTTTAGTTGTGTTAGAACTGGACGACATCAATACGCCTCCGTTGTAGAATTAAACAGGTCCCTAACAGAAAACTTTCAACTTTTGTATATCATAAGGTCATTTGATACTATTTCCGATTCCACCAATACAGAGCATCCCGTTCCCCAATTATTTCCCCAACCCATAGCTCCATGGACATGAAACTTACTTTTTTTTGCCACGCCCTCTCAAGGTTAAATTCCACGCCAGAGATCTTGCAATTAAGCTTGGCTCCATCTTCGAAGGTTAAACGCATCCTACTTGGATACTTCACAACATACGTTGCATCATCATGTTCTATGGTCTGAGTGACGACATCAAAAGTATCCCAACGGTTACCACGCCAACGCAAAGGATCGTTGTCAGCAATTTGTGTATTTAGGGACCATCGACCGGACTCGATACTTAAAAACAATGTTCCGACTGTATCGAAATCCTTCGCCACAACACCATTTATGAGGGTCAACTCATAAACGCCATCAAAAGACCACTCATTTGTGAAATCTACATTGAAAGTAGGAACATCAACAGGGGTTGTCTCTGGATTTGTTTCAGTAGGGGTTGTCTCTGGCTCTGTTTCAATAAGGATTGTCTCTGGTTCAGGAGGGGGTTCGTCCTCCTTGTTCCACCACTCATCACAAGCGAATATAAAAGCACTTAAACAGATAACCAGAAGCATCGCTAAAACACGTAAACTCGTTTTCATAAAAATCTCCTTTCTCACACAAAGTGAGAGGTATAATTAAGGTAATTTGGTATCAGATATCGAAAATATCTGATTTTGGGAAGATAAAGATTCTCATTAGTTGTGGACGAAGTCCACAGGAAAATTCAATTTGCGTTCGGTTATTAATAGTCGGAATAGACGAGAAGCCACCAAACACTCGCATTAACCGCCATGCCACCAAGACAACCTCCTACAGACGCTTGTAAACGTATACTTTTTATTTCCTTCTTATATGTATCAGTGTAAAGAAAGACATATTCGTGTGATTTTCCAAGGAAACGTTGTGCTGGTGGAGAAGGGTCAATGAATTGGCTGCCTGCGACAACGGCTAATCCGCCAATACAACCACAAGCAATGGCAGATAGGAAACTGCCTAAACCCCACATAAGACGATCAGAATCTTGTGCATCTTTTCTACCATCAGTAATTGCTTGCATAGCGTCACTATTCTGCTGTGCAAGCGTGAAGAATGGCATTGTGAAAAGCATCATTGCCATTACAAACGATAAAGTTTTAATTGTCATTTTATTATTTCTCCTTTGTAAGGATTGCATGCGTCTTGTGATTGAGATCGCATTATTGTCCCGTATTGCTATCCAATACCTCGGTTTGGTAGAGATTACCACGTGCATCGCACATGCAGGTGAAGAATGTAAAAGGCGCAATGAATTGCACGACTACAAACAATCGAACTTTGGAAAGCCCTCCTACGAATTCGCTTTCTAATTGATCATCTAAGATTAAGAGAAAACGCGCTCAATATGTTTGATGTAAAGCGGAATATCCCTAATAGCACAAATAAGCTTAACAATGATTGGATTTCATTGTCATATCTTCTCCTTGGTTAACCAAGAGTAATAATTGCATAACCAGATCTCTCAGGACCGTTCTGCCATTTACTATACCTCTTACACGCATAGCCGTTCTGAAGAGCTCCCAACGCTCACCAAGCTTTCGCGCGAAGTAACACCACACATTATTATCAAGCACAATTAGACTAAGAGTTTTGTCGGTACCCCAATGATCGTGGAGGGTTACGGTTCCTTGAACAGAGATAATCTCATTCTCGTGATTCGCAAGGTTGACCGTAGACGCATCCCAAACCTTCTCACCTTCGTCTTCTTTTTCGGTAGGGTTTGTCTCTGTTTCATCTCGGTCACAGCTGATCATGAAAATGACAAATATACCAGTTAGAAGGACCGCTAAAACATGTAAGTATGTTTTCATAAAAATCTCCTTTCTTTGTAATTAGGTATCAGAATATGTCCTAATGCAACAAAAAACCCGTACATCCACTGCACAAGACAGCGAGCGTACGAGTACATACATAAAAAGGACGGTATGAGGACCGATACCGATTTTTTAAATTTATTAACTGATAGTTTTATAGAATGTGACGTAGGGGGGGGGGGGGTGATTAACTTTAAGTTAATATTGCAAGTTAATAACGGAAAAACCAAGCGGCCACACACATTTTCAGTATATGCACTGTCCAATTGATGCGCGGAAATAGTGCTATTTTTAGTGCTATTTTTAATGCTAAAATTAGCCCATCCATTTTGCATTTGTCCTATTCCAAACTTAGAGTTTACCACTTAGATTTTAGTAGTATACTATAGTTTGGGACAGTTTTCGTTTGTATCATTTTTTATACACCACAACTCAAAAACTGTCCAAACTATAGTTATTAATCGTATTATAGCATATATCGTTATATTAAGTCAAATTTTTATTCTAATTAACAAATTTTATTTATCATCATTAAGCAACCATAACATAAGTTGCTACCTACCCTTTGTAGGAGGGGTTTCTAATCCCGATATACCATAATCTAAGGTTTGTGGGAGGGTGAAAGGGGGTGTGTAAAGTTTTCGGCAAACATCTCATATCCATTGTAGTGCGGGGTCTCCGTGCCCTGCAATTGTTGGGAGATTATAGATAGATGGCGGGGCACGGAGACCCCGCACTACAATGAATGGTCCGAAGTTTGTGCCAAAAACTTTACACCCGTGGGAGGGGTTTCTAACCCCGATTTGCACCTATTAATGATTGTGGGAGGGGTTTCTAATCCCGATATACCATAATCTAAGGTTTGTGGGAGGGGGTGTGCCTACTACTTTGCATTGCTACTACTCATAATCTAACTCTGAGTAAAACCTATCAATTGGCACTACAATGGGTGGCCGAAGTCAGTGATAAAAATTCTACACCCCACTATAGAATAACCTGTTTGACAAAAGCAATTTTTTCCTGTGACGCGATTTTCTGAATAACATCACGTGGAACTAAACTATCAACATTGATAAGCGTAAATGCAACATCTTCAGCACGAGAGCGACCCACCGTCATATCCGCAATGTTGATGTCATGTTCACCCAAGATAGTCCCGATTAATCCGATCATTCCCGGTTGATCGCGATTATATATCAATAGTATGTATCCCTCTGGTGTTGCATTGAGGTGCAGTTGATTAATGCGTACGATGCGGATATCTTTCTTGCCAAATGTTGTTCCTGCCAGGACTGTCTCCCCTTTATCCGTGATGATGGTCACTGTGATTAAGTTAGCAAAATCTGCATGTGACTCACTTTTTGTTTCCGTTACAGAAATTCCTCTTTGCTTGACCAAAAAAGGGGCATTCACATAATTCACCTCTGTCAATACAGGTGACAATAGCCCTTTTTGTAGTGCTACAGTGATAGGCGTTACATCCTCTTTCTGAAAGAGAGAACCGCTATAGTGTATTTTTATTGCGGACATCTGCCCTTCAACAATTTGTGCATGAAAACTACCTATTTTTTCTGCAAGTTCGAGATAAGGCCCTAAAATTTCAAAGACTCTCGGATCAAGCTTAGGTTGATTTACGGCATTCGCAACAGGTTTCCCTCGTAGTGCATCAATGACCTGTTGTGCCACCTCAACAGCAACATGCTCTTGTGCTTCTGTCGTTGATGCCCCCAGATGCGGTAGTGCGAGAAAGTTTTCTAACTCAAGAAGGGGACTATCCGTTGCAGGTTCATCTTCAAATACATCTAAAGCAGCTCCAGAAATTTGTTTCTCCTTTAGGGCAGTATAGAGTGCTTTTTCGTCAATAATCCCGCCACGCGCACAGTTTATCAGACGAGTAGTAGGTTTCATGAGTTGAAATTCAGCTTCACCGATGCTATGATAGGTTTCAGCGTCAAGGATGGTATGGATTGAGATATAATCTGATTCTTTGAATAAGGTTTCTCGATCAACGAGGCGAACACCCATTCTTTCTGCTGCGTTTGCGGAGATAAAGGGGTCAAAAGCTAAGAGTTGCATACCGAATGCTTGCGCGCGTTTTGCCACTTCGCGTCCAATTCTACCAAGGCCGATTGTACCGAATACCTTACCATAGAGTTCAACGCCAATAAAGTTATTACGCACCCAAGAGCGATTTCTCAGAGAGATTCCTGCTGGGACGATGTTTCGTGCAAGTGCCAATAACATAGCAATTGTGTGTTCTGCTGCTGCAATCGTATTTCCAGTAGGTGTATTGACAACTAATATACCATTCCGCGTGGCTGTTTCAATATCGATGTTATCTACTCCTACTCCAGCACGACCTATTACCTTTAGTCGTTGTGCTGCATTAATAACATCCGCTGTTACACTTGTCCCACTTCTTATTAATAATGCGTCATATTCAGAAATACGTTCTATCAATTCTTCCTGTGTTAGGTCTAATTCAACATCAACCTTGAAGTTGCCACTCTTGATCAGAACATCTAATCCCTGCTGTGAAAGCAAGTCACTCACCAACACTTTGTCCATAATAGTATTTCCTCCAACAACTGCTCTATCAGTTAACATTGTAGCATCAACATGGCATAGTGTCAATTTTAATTTGGTGTGTAAGTGTTTGCACAAACATCCCATAGACCATTGTAGTGCCAAAAACTTTATACACCCCCAGCAGAAAATTTCTATTGACAATTCTTCTCCAATCTCTTATTATATAATTAACGTTATTCCGTAGAAAGGTATACAGAAATATTCGGATTTATGAGCGAAAAGACAAAAGGTATCCGTTTGTGGCCTTTACTCCTCATCCATAGTCTCACGGTTATAGGTTTAGGTTACGTGTGGTTAATGAATGCTGGTCATCGACAGGATAGAGTGGCACTTACGGTTTTTATTCTTTTTCTAACAGTTGTTCTTGATTTAGTTTGGTTGATTGCATTTTCACGCTTAAATTGGAAAGTTAAATTTACATCTTTTCAATTTTTCCTTTTAATCGTTGTTGCCTCTCTTTTACTATTTCGATTTGATGGATTCAGTGGTGATCTTGTGCCAAGATTTGTGTATCGATGGGGAAACTCCTCAATACAGTCTGTTGATACATCCTTGACAGATGAACCAACTGGAATACCTCTGACAGACTTTCCACAGTTCCTCGGTCCTAACCGCAACGCAGTTATTACAAGTATAGAACTAAATACTGACTGGAAAAAACATCCGCCAGAATTGGTATGGCGACAACCGATTGGTGATGGATGGGGTAGTTTTGCGGTTGTAGGTAATTCTGCGATTACGCAGGAACAGGAGGATGAATGGGAAAAGGTTGTGTGTTATGACCTATTTTCAGGTAAGGAAAAATGGATACATCGTGACAATGCAAGGTATTATACAGCCCTCGGTGGACTAGGACCACGCGCTACACCAACGATAGATGGTGAATATGTGTTCACTCTCGGTTCTACAGGAATCTTGAACTGTTTGCGTTTTGAAACAGGAGAACAGATTTGGACAACCAACATCTTTGAAGAAAACAACGCTAACAAACCACCGTGGGGAATCAGTTGTTCACCTCTTGTATATGATGAATTGGTAATTGTCAGTGCCGGTGGTGCAGTGGCTTATTTCAAAGATACTGGTGAAATTGCATGGAAAGGACATAGACATCAGAGCGGTTATGGTTCTCCAACACTCTTGACTTTAGCAGGAACAGAGCAAGTTGTTATATTTGACAACAGACTTGTTACATCGCATAATCCTACCACAGGAGAACTCTTTTGGAAGCAGGCGTGGCCTGCTGCAGAGTGTGCTGTACAACCGACACCGCTTCCTGAAGATAAACTTCTTGTCTCTACTGCTTACGGAATCGGTTCTAAACTTTTTGAGATTACAAGAGGTAACCCATCAGAAGAATTTAACGTTAATCTTCTATGGGAGACTATCCAATTCAAAGTTAAATTCTCTACTATAATATATCATCACGGTTATTTATACGGCCTTGACGATGGGATCTTTGCTTGTATAAATGCTGAGGATGGCAAACGTCAATGGAAACGTGGGCGTTACGGACATGGACAGACCATGTTAATCTCAAATATATTGTTAGTTCTGACCGAAGCGGGTGAACTTGTATTATTAGAACCAACACCTAATGAACATAAAGAACTGGCTCGATTCCAAGCAATTAACGGACAGACTTGGAATAATCCGACCCTCGTAGGGAACTATCTACTTGTCCGTAATAATCGAGAGGCAGCCTGTTACCGCCTATCTACACAATAAGATTTTATATTCATTACACGATATTTTTAAGCATTCATAACCTTACATTTTGAAACACATTATATAAAAAGAGGAAGACACAAAACTGATGAAAATTGATAAATACATACTCATCATAATATTGGTATTCTGTGGTCTAAGCGTCTTACTCTGTAGTACCACAGTTGTTCACGCAACACGCGATCCGTCAATTGATTCCCCACTTGAAGCAACCATAGATACATTAGTGAAAAATTTCCGTCCAAGAGGCGGACTCACCTATTCTGATCGGACAAGTTTTGTGGTGTATGATCTGTCGCGTGATGTTAAATTAGTATCTATTAATGAGGAGACACCACGCATGGCAGCCTCATTAGTCAAGAATTTTGTTATGCTTGTTTTTTTTCACGAAGTAAAACATGGACGGCTACAACATACGCAGAGAACTCGTTACCATTTAGAAAGGATGATCCGATATAGTTCAAACGATTCAACAAATTATTTTATACGATTGATCGGAGGTCCACGGACTGTGCATCGTAAGCTGAAAGCAAATTACCCTTATTTTCAACAGACAGAAATCGTTGAATATATCCCGAAAAATGGACGGACATATAAGAATATGACCAGCGCACGTGATCTAAATAAGTTCTATGTTCAGATGTGGAAAAAGACACTACCATTCTCAGACAAAATGAAATATTACTTTGAACGACCAAATGGCGATTATATTTACAAAAAGACGCGTATCCCAGCATCTGTCAAAGTCTACAATAAAACGGGTACCGTATACGGATTGATAGGAGATAGCGGTATTATTGAGATGCGCGATAAAAACGGTAAACTCAGACCTTATGTCTTTACGGGTTTGATAGAGGATAAATCTAAAACAAACGCACGCAGACGTCGTATATCATTTGGTGCATGGGTTGGTCAACGTGCAAATGTTCTGCGAAGGGTATCTGAAAGAGTGTATGACTACATAAAGAACATCTGACATTGTTGGGTTTATTCACAGCATAATAAACAACAGGACTTACGCATTCCCCCTTGATAAGGGGGTTAGGGGGGTTAAAAGTCGTTATTTCAATGATATTTCAGTGATTTAACCTCCTAAATCCCCCTTATCAGTGGGACTTTAAGAAAAACTGCGTAAGCCCTGAACAATTTAGACATATATGCCATCAATAATAAATATCGGTAGACGTATTGAACTCGTTCCGATTGACACTCATTTTCACGATATTACGATTGCTCTTTACCGAGAGGAACTCGATGCGTGTACTGTTTTCCGAATACACACATACAGTCGTAAAGATGGTGCATCCGAGAGAATTCAACAGATCGCAAATTACATGCATATTTTAGGTGGAATGAGTGCGTTACCAAATGGGAAACTTATCTTTCCTTGTGGAGATAACCATGAGGCTGCCTGTCGTAGAGTTTTTTTGGAGGCTTGTAAAATTCCACCAAATACAGCAACTGAACCGCGTCCATTGAATATACTTGATAAAAAGTCTAAATTGATGATTACCGTTGATTCTATTGGAAATGGGGTTTACCGTGTTACTTCCAACGGTGAAGGTCGTAGTACTGAACGGCGCGTTTCTGCGATTGCTGGTGGTTTGATGAAACTTGGTGAAATGGATGTTGCACAGGAAACGGATGGTGACGCAGTCTGTTTTGCCTGTGGACATTCACATGATGCTCTTGTCGGATTGCTATTAGTCCGTGCACCGAATGTCCGTGTCGTAATGCGTGAAGAGGTAGCAAGTGCTTCCCGTGGTGTGCTTTCTGCCCCAAGTCAACAATTATAGGTTACCGAAATGCAGAACAGTGATAATCAAATCGTCAAACAGATGAATGGTCGTGAACGTGTCCTTGCTGCCCTTCGCAATGAAACAACTGATCGCACCCCTGTTTGCAATCCTACCTCCGTTGCAACTGTGGAATTGATGGACTTAGTGGATGCTCCATTTCCACAAGCAAATCGCGAACCAGAATTGATGGCACGGCTTGCTGCGACTGGTTATACAGAACTCGGTTTTGACACGATAATGCCAGTATTCACGATTATCCAAGAATCCAGTGCACTCGGTTGCAAAATACAGTGGGAACAGAAGGATAACTGGCCAACCGTCAAGATGCGTGAACCGATCTGGGAAGATGTTGATGACATTTCCATTCCAAATGATTTCCTAACTCATCCCGATACACAATGTGTGCTTGAAGCGATCAAGATTCTGAAGAAAGAATATGGTGATGAAGTTGCTGTCATCGGTAAGACGATGGGACCTTGGTCGCTTGGATACCACTGCTTCGGTGTAGAACCCTTTTTGTTGCTATCGCTTGATGATCCTGGCAAGACAAAACTGGCATTAGATCGTATGAAAGAAGCGACTGTTCAATTTGGAATTGCACAGATTGAAGCAGGTGCGGATGCACTCACACTCCCTGACCACGCTACAGGAGACCTTGTTAGCGGGGAATACTATAAACGCTATCTCCGCGACTTGCACATAGAATTTGTAGAACGGATCCCAATTCCGTTGATATTGCATATCTGTGGACGTACTGTGGATCGGATGGAATATATTGCACAAACAGGAATGGCTGCCTTCCATTACGATTCCAAGAATGAACCGAATGAATCAATGGAAATTGTGCAACAACGAATTGCATTAGTAGGTAATATAAACAATCCTGAAACGCTATTTGCCAAAGAACCGGAAGACGTTAAAGCAGAAGTTGTGAGAAACCTTGAGGCAGGTGTACCACTAATTGGTCCTGAATGTGCTATTCCACTTCAAACCACAATTGAAAACCTACAAGAAATTCCGAAAGCAGTTCAGGAATGGCATCATTCACATACATAAAAATATCAGGACTTACGCATTTTTTCTTAAAGTCCCCTTGATAAGGGGGATTTAGCAAATCAACGCTACAAATGCCATTAAGGCATTTGGCGGGGTTAAGAAGACTAAAATCAGTGAAATATTGGACAATTTAACCCCCCTGTCCCCCTTATCAAGGGGAATGCGTAAGTCCTGAAAATATAAAACATAGCGTTTCCCATAATTCATTTCATGGTAGGGTTTCAATGTCCTGTCATTTCAAATACATTCATATACACTACACACGCAATTTCAGAAGAACTGTTTATTCCTTGCTTTTCTTTCAAAGTCAAGGTATACTACTTATGTTGAAAAAATAACTTTTGTAGAGAATTTGTGAAATACTTGTTTTATTCTTCACTTCATTTGTCGTGAAAAAGGAAATTGCTGTGAACTATTCAAAAGTCTTATTTTTTTTGGGAGTCGGTTGCCTTGTTGGTTTTCTTTTTGTATTTGGTGTTGACCAACAGTGGGGAAATCTTGCAAAAATGGAAACCTTTGATGCAAATTTGAAAGCATCAGAACCACAACTGAAACTCGATGTGGAGGAGTATCAAAAACTTAAACATGTACCTAAAAGAGAATCTGATGGTGTAAAACCTAATGATAATTCAGCTTTCTATCATATAATTGTAAACAATAATCTCTTTCGCCCACTCGGATGGAAACCCCCTAAGGAAGAACCAGAATATAGATTGCTCGGTACTGCTATTGGAGTCAATTCAGAAGCATTTGTTGTGGAAAATCGTTCAAATCAGTTTTATGTTGTCAGTGTTGGTGATGAAATTGGTGATGCTAGAATTAAAGAAATTGAAGAGAAAAGGATAACTTTGGACAAGAATGGTGAAACGATCACCCTAAATACTGGTGGTATGGAATTTCTCAAGACTGATGGTAGTTCATCCCGCAACGTTTCCTCTTCACAATATAATAGTAACAATGAAACAGAAAAAAGCAATCAAAGAGGTACACGTTCTAAATCAGCTGACCTTGAGGCTATAAAGAAAAGATATGCGAAAATTACGAAACAGAGCGAGAAGCAAATGAAATCTACAATGAAAGAAGTAGCAAAGATTGAAAAAGACATGGATAAAGCAGAATACAAGGCACTGATAGAAAAAAAGAAAGTCATCGCTACTGATCTTAAACTAAAAAGGCAAAGTAGCGATAAGTAAAATATTGGATCTTAAAGTTATACTAAAACACATTGTAATGCGTGGCACGGAGACCCCGCACTACAATTGAGCAGAATTTGTTTTTGGAAATGGCACTATACGGCAAGATCAGACAACATAACAGTCTGTCCCCCAGCTTCAGCAGACATATCAGCAGCAAAGACGACGCGGTGTGTTTCAAAAGCAGTATCAAAATCTGTCAACGGCATCGGTTCGTCGCGTCCGATACTATCAATGAATGCTTGGAACTGCGGCTCATACGGATGGTCACTTACATCACCTGAATCGATGAGCGAGGTTTCCAGAGTGCTCCACTTACTTTTGTCCATACCCTTTAGTTTTGCTGAATATATTCGGTTATCAAGCAAACTCCCTTCACTGCCAACAAGATGAATGTGAAAATAATAAGGCTGCAGACAATCCACGCATGAGGTAACTTTGCCGATTTTCTGTCCTCCCTCAAACTTTAGTAGACTTACACTCGTTGTCTTATATTCGTAAGGTTGGAATGCTTCACCTACGGATTGTGTATGATAACTTGTTACCTCCTCAACTTTTCCATCCATAAAGAAGAGTAGTGCATCAAGTGCATGACACCCCGCAGTGAGTAATGTACTTCCACCGAAATCCTTTTTGATGTTCCATTCATATTGTCCGTACCAAGGTCCGATGCCGTGGTAGTAGTCCACTTCTGCGTAATGCAATTCACCGAGTAGACCATTGTCAATAACAGAGCGGATCATTGTGAAGTGTGCACTATAACGGCACTCGAAACAGACGCATACATTGACACCTGTTGACTTAACTGCTTCTCGAATTGCCAAAGCATCTTCGTAAGTAATGCTTATCGGTTTTTCAATTATGAGATGTTTTCCAGCTCTCGCTGCAGCGAGAGCCTGTTCAGCATGGAATGGATGCGGTGTGCATATATCAATGATGTGAACATCTGGATCAGCAAGCATTTTTTCATAATCGGTATATGCTTTTAATGGTATACCATAAGTATCTGCTAATACAGATTCATCATGTTCGCGTCGCGAACAGATAGCTGTGACATCCGCGCCTTCCACTGCCTTGAATGCCTCAATATGTGCCCCCGCAACCCAACCAAGTCCAACGATTCCAACGTTTAGGTTTCCCATTTACTAACTCCTTAATCAGTTTTTAGGATATTTTAGCACATTTGCATTTATTTTTTGCAGAAAATACAATTGAATTCCTCTGTTTCATCACCAAAATATTTTGACATAAAACTGAGAACATGCTATAATTTAACATAGTTGGCAAGCATTACTTTATTAATAAAATGGGAGTAGTGAACCATTCTCACCCACCTAAGGAGATGATTCCAATGGACACCAAAATTTCCGAAGAATTTCCCCCGAAGTTTGCAAAAGAAGGATTAACTTTTGATGATGTTTTGCTCATTCCTGCGGAATCGAGCATCCTCCCTGACGATGTTGACACAAGCACACAGTTGACAAAAAACCTACAACTTAACATTCCTATCTTAAGCGCACCTATGGATACTGTCACCGAATCTACGCTCGCAATTGCCATCGCACGCGAGGGGGGGCTCGGCATAATTCACTATAACTGTTCTATTGAGGAACAGGTGTCAGAAGTGGATAGAGTGAAACGTTCTGAAAGTGGAATGATAAGCGATCCGATTACATTAACACCCGATAAAAGAATACGCGATGCCCTTGAGATTTCCGCACGTTATCGTATTGGTGGTGTACCGATTGTTAGAGAAGATGGGTATCTTGTCGGTTTGATTACCAACCGCGACCTAAAATATGAAGACAACTTAGATCTACCTGTTACCGCTCGGATGACACCTGGAGACAAATTGATTACGGCTTCTCCAGGGATAACACTTGACAAAGCGAAACAAGTGCTACATCAATCCCGCAAGGAGAAGTTGCCAATCGTAGACGATAAATTCCATCTGTGCGGTCTTATTACCATAAAAGATATTGATAAAGTGCAGATGTTCCCACAGGCTTGTAAGGACAATGAAGGAAGATTACGCGTAGGGGCAGCAGTGACCCCATCCACACCGTTGGATCATGTAGGCATGTTGGTAGATAAAGACGCAGATGTAATAGTGTTAGATACTGCACATGGTCATTCAAAGAATGTAATTCGGTCTACTGAATATATTAAAACAGAATTTCCAAATATAGAACTCGTCGCAGGAAATGTTGTTACACCTGAAGCAACGCGCAGCCTGATAGATGCCGGGGCAGATGCAGTTAAGGTCGGTGTCGGTCCAGGTTCAATCTGCACCACACGGGTTGTTGCTGGTGTGAGTATTCCACAAATCACAGCGATATATGATTGTGCTGAGGAAGCAGACAAAGCAGGTGTGCCGATTATTGCTGATGGAGGTATCCGTTACTCAGGTGACATCGCTAAGGCGATAGGGGCTGGGGCAAGTTCCGTGATGATAGGGAGTCTGCTTGCTGGAACAGATGAAAGTCCAGGCTCCACTGTGATATATCAGGGCAGAACATATAAAATGCATCGTGGCATGGGGTCATTAGGGGCGTTACGGAAACGAGAATCTGCTCTGGGTCAACAAGTGAGTGATGAAGAAATGGCAAAACTTGTGCCACGGGGGATAGAAGGAAGAGTGCCGCATAAAGGCAAGTTGAGTAATTTTGTCTATCAATTAGTTGGTGGGATTCGGTCTGCCATGGGGTATTGTGGGACACCTGATATTGAGTCTTTACGGAGAGATGTTCAGTTTGTGCGAATGTCAAGCAGTGGTTACAGAGAAAGTCATCCGCACGATATTGATATTACGGAGGAAGCACCGAACTATACGGTTGCGAACTTGAATACATAGATTATTGAGATTCAGTATGTCAAGCAATAGGAGAAACATAATGAAACTTCGGATTGAGAACCTTACAACATTATTGATAATAACAGTTATGCTTCTTGCGGGTTGTTCTGGGTGTACACAAAAAAACGCATTAAAAGGTATTGAACTGCAAGACGATTACAATGAACAGTCTAAATACGGGCCGGTTGCATCAAACGCACATAAACCGGTAAAACTACCTCCATTCCAAGAACCGAGTTTCGAAGGACTTATAGAACAGTTCAAAGCAGATGTAGCAGCCAACCGTGGTAATCCGGGAACATTGGAACGCAAACGAAATGCGATTGCCAATCCCAATATTTTGGATTGGCCATTTTTTGTCTCGGCAGGCGATTACAAAAAAGGCGAACAGCCACTGTCTAAATTATACGGATTTGATAGAATCACTATTCAAACTACAGCGGAACAAGAAAAAAGATTGGATGCCTTAAGGTCAGAAGGTTTCCCACCCGATATTTACGAACGAAAAATGTACGAGATTTATTTTATAGGTGTTGATTCCCTTACCGCTGCTAAGTATTTTATGACACGTGGCAGTAGAAATGCTTCCACCCACGGAGTTGAATATGCCGAGCGCGCCATGCGTGAAAACCCCAACTCTGTTGAAGCTATGTACATCTGGGCAAGATGCAGCAGCAACACTAAGGACAAAGAAAAGGGAATTGCGGCATTTCGTAAGATGCTGTCAAGGTTCCCGAACGCTGCCGCAGCCCACATTGGACTCGCGCAGAATCTCTTTTCTCAGGCTCTGAAGGTTCAAAGAGAGTCCAGTCCTGGTTCCCATATAACCCTTGTGGAAGAAGCACTCCGCCATACACAGACAGCGATACAACTTGACAGCCGCATCCCACGGTATAACTACTTATTAGCATGGTGTTATTTTGAGTTAGAAGAATGGGAAAAGACGCTTATTGTCTACCATGGAATGCCTTCCATTCAAATGGGAGCTGCTTTCAATTTGACATTCCAGAGTGCTCATGCGAATCTCGCGAAACAACGCGGTGAATTTTCTCTCTTTGGAAAGCACTAAACAACATAGGTATTCTCCACTGCATAATTCAATTCTTGTAGGCACGGATCCAACCCGTAAATCTATGATAGAGAAATAGTAAAGGATGAACAATATGAAAAAATATTATCTGACTGTTTTGCTCCTGATGTTTTCAGTCATCCCGTTTGTGCAAGCAACGAACGTCAGAATTGTTCCGAAGGATCAGTATGAGTATGATCTATGGCAATCTACATATAATAACCCTCTTACTTTTCTCGTAACTGTCAGCGATGTGCGGTCAGCGGGATCAATATCGTTTAGTTTCACGCAAGTGTCATCTTGGTCTGGGATCTACATGAACAAAAATTCAGATATCGAAATCGAGAATAGTCGACCGGACTTGCGTTTCTACGCATCAGATCAATTAAAAGAAGCTTTTGCAAATGTAGACAAAGCACGAGAAGGTAAGGAACTACCAGATGGACTACCACCACTACCACCCGGTGCTACCCGCGATGACTATAACCCAGTTTATGTAAATTGGATAGTACCTGAAGATGGATCAACAGCAACCTTCTCCTGGACACATAAGGCATATGTTCCTCCAAACGGATTTACGATAAAGATCACTGTCAAATCCAAAGATGGTGGTTCATTCGGAATACTTCAAGCATCTTTCAACGGAGGGAATGCCACAATTAACATCCCGAAAGATGATAATGGAGATTACATCGCTGATTCGTGGGAAAGAGGTGCCTGGGTAAACGGTAGACATACACCACCTGCTGATGCAGAAACTGGACCTGTGACAGGCAATGGTGTTGAGAAAAACACCAAAATCAGCGGGGATGGGCAGGCAACGCTTTATTGGAGTACACCAAGTAGTAGTGGGAGCTCTTCAATAACGCATTATGAATACCGATATGCAATAGACTTTTCTCCAGGTAACTACAATTTTACAACGTGGACATCAATGGGGAGTGCAACCACTTCGTATACCGTGACAGGATTGACTAACGGTAAGAACCATTTTTTCCAAATCAGAGCTGTCAATGGTCATAGTCTCAGTACAGTATCAAATAATGTGTTTGTAACGCCACAAACACCGTAGGTGCTTTACGGAACTTATTGCGATTCGACAGCAATAGCAAATTATAACGACACAGAATCGTTTTCTGAAAACCTATTGAAAGTTTTGTGTATGCTGATAGTTAGGTTAGCAGGTGATACCTTATGCATCGCGCACACATAAGAGGACTTGTAGGAAAAAACTAATTTTATATAAATTTCAACCAGAAAGGAAATTACTTATGAAAGTTAACGAAGAGATGTCTTTTTGGGATAGACTCTATATCCCAGCCTTACTCAAAGGGATGTTCACAACGTTGAAACACATCCCGAAAAAGAAATTAACCGTCCAATATCCTGAAGATCCGCGAAGCGTCAATGAACGCAATGACCGCTATCGGGGTATCCATAAACTGACCACAACTGAAAAAGACGAAATCAAGTGTGTGGCATGCTTCTTATGTGCAACCGCTTGTCCTGCTGATTGCATCACAATACAAGCAGCACCCGCACCAGAAGGGTGGACTACCAAAGAAGGATACCAACGTGAAAAATATCCAGATGTCTTTGAAATCAATATGCTCCGATGCATTTTCTGCGGATACTGCGTTGAGGCTTGCCCAGAAGATGCTATTCGTATGACGGGACTCACGTTACCACAATACTTCCGTGAACGACAAACAGAAGGAGAGAAGCTCGGAAGTAAACGTAGTGATTTCATCTTTGATCGTGACATGTTAGTTGCAAACAATGACATCGCTCAGGAAGGATTAAGTGTTGACGCAAAATAGTAAATATGATATATTATTACTCAAGTTAGCACCATTTTTACATATTGAAGGGTTTTGAAACCCTCTAACAAGTATTATGTAATAACTTAGTGCTCAGTCAAGTCTTCTTTGTAGGTCGGGTAGAGCGAAGCGAAACCCGACATGATGCCCATTATCAGCAATAAAGTCGGGTTTCGTGCCTCTACCCGACCTACAAGGTGTTGACTCAGCATTAGGTTACCATAGCGAAAGCGATACCGACAACACGACAGAATATGAAATCACACCCACCATTTCCGAATAAACAGTATCAAATACTCTACGCAGACCCACCTTGGGACTACAATGGCCAACTGCAACACACGGGTTCCGGTGGTAAAGATAGTGGTGGAGCAATACTGCATTATCCTACCATTTCAGTCTCTGAAATGGCGAATTGGAACATTGCATCCATCAGTTCTGAAAACTGCTTACTTTTCATGTGGAGTTCATCGCCTCATCTTGACCAAGCCATACTGTTAGGTAAGGCATGGGGATTCCGATGGGCAACAGTTGCATTTGTATGGGATAAATGCCGCGTAAACCCTGGATTCTATACGATGAGTCAATGTGAATTGTGTCTTGTTTTTAAACGCGGAACAATTCCAAAACCGAGAGGGATGCGGAATATTAGACAACTGGTCCAATCTAAACGCACACGACATTCTGAAAAACCGGATGAGGTGCGAAAAAGAATTGATGAGATGTTTCCTGAACAGAGTAAACTTGAACTTTTTGCACGAAAGAAAGTCAAAGGATGGGATGTGTGGGGACTTGAAATTAAAAACGAATTGAATATGGAGAATATCACCTGAAGTTATCTCATTAGAGAATAGCTTCAAGAAGTTTGTAAATACTATTCTACGAAGTAGTTTCATATTACTCGTATAATTATTACCAATGTGGAGGGCATGTCTAATTGACACAATGAATGATATATCACTTGATTTAACCGCTGACTCACTCTTTACATTAACCGATAAAATAAAAGCCAGTCTTGAAGGACGAATAAGTTGGGGTGATACTTTTGGATTAGTTCTGGGTAGTAAAAGCAATAAGCATCTAATAATCTGGACACCGAAAGTGACATCCGAAAGCACAATCCTTCCCGGCTTTGATTCAAAAGACGGTAAACTTACATTAAAAGTGAAGTATCGTCCAGGGGCATGGATCTCTTGGATTGATGAGGCAAAGGTACAAGCAGATGCACTTGACGATTATGACCGTGTTCATAAAAGTGTTCAGGAGTTAGAACGTAATACTCGACAAATCACTGATTTTGCTGATGGCGTTATTACCAACATCACTGTTCAACACTTAGGAAAATCGTTGACACTTACTGAACTGACTGAAGAAGTCTTGCAAGTACGACTGTCATTACCGAATAATATTAAAACAGGAGGGTATATTCTTACAAAGTCAGGAGATACTGAAAGCAATTCTGCAAAGGTTATTATTCCTGAACAGACACATATTAATAGAGTGCATCTCAACGAAGATGAAATGCTTTCTGCAATTGAGAAAGAAGGCTATGATATCGCTCTTGTAGTAGTCCGAACACTCAATAAACGGTATCCTGATCTGCTTGATTTAGAATACACTTTAGCATTACATTCAAAGTTTGTAGAGGAATCGGAAACTGAATCGAACAGACAAGTGAGAATTCTGCCTACAGCTGCTGTTCTAAATTCACTTGAACCCAACGCAATTAAGCTTCAACCAATTGAATTCAAGGCATCCAAAAAAGAAATTGAAGATGCAATTGCAAAGTGTTCAGAAATATTTGATAATTATATTATCAAAGCAAATCCCCACGCATATCAATTGATGATGCAATATCAACAAGGCGTTGAAAGTCGTCTGAAAGCACTCATGCTCAATAGAGGACAACGGATTCACAATAAAGTTTGGGACGACCTTGTCATTCGTGAATTGTTGAATACTTTAAATACATTTTGTGATTTCTATACAGAATATCTGAATGAACATTTTGAGGAGGATACATCAACAAAGGCATCACAACAGCTCAGAGACAAGATTGAACCTATAATTGCGTTTTGGCAGCTACAAGAGAACGAACAGCTGACCTACAACCAAATGATTCAGTCAAGTTATATATTGACAAATCAGGTTGTAGAGCATGCCAATGCTTTGTTTCATGACCTTGTATTTGAAACTGAACTTATCGCCACTGGACTTATTAATCCAGTTGATTTAGAGATTTATTCCAATGATGAATTACAAGATGTGATATATCTGCCAGAGTGGACATCTGGAACTGTCCGTGAAAAGATGACACGTTTAGCTTTACGTTCAAGTTTCTACCCACAGCAAATTGAAAGGTTGCGAAACATAATGTTAAATCTTCTTGAGATAGCAAACTATGCAAGCCAGCACAAACAAGATTTTGAGCAGGTTTTCCAACCGATTGAGACTATCCTATTGTCAACTAAATCTTCAGCTAACCAACGAAATAAAAAGTCGACCCGGCAAACTTCAAAATTTCCTGGATTTGAAATTAGTGATGAAGAACTTGAGGATATTATTAGGCAGATTGAAAACCACGATGCCGTTCTCAAAATGTGGATTGAAAATGCATCTGTTGAATCCGAAAAACTGAGCACATATTATGCAACTTTGTGGAGTTTAATACTCAATGGAAAAGTCCGTGAGAAACTACTATCCAATTATAAACCTACCTGTGATATCAACATCAGTGTGCCTGATCAGACAAAACGGCTGATGAATCTTACTTTAAGTAGTCAATTAGTCGTAGAAAATGAAAAGGACCGTAAGAATCTGGTGCGAAACTTGAATAAAGTTGTTATGTCAAAAACCGGACATAACTTACATGATATTACGACCATTGAAAAACTCGCAATTCATGGAGATGTTACGCTTTCTCTTCTGCGAGAAGAACTGATACGATATGATGAAACGCTTGCAAAACGTGCAAATCGTTTGGCAAGTCCGCAACGAAAGGACAACAGAAGAAATGCTGTCAATCCTAAAAACAATGGGCAAGTAACCTTTGAAACCATTCAAGCAGAACAGAAAAAAGTGGGTGATATGATCTCTTTCTTGAAACCCTACGGTGGTTCTGATGTGGTTGGCATACTTGCAAATGCTGGACTCAAGAGAAACGGATCTGAAGTTGAAGAAATTCGTAAACAACAAGTACTAAGCTTTGATCTAAATGATCTCCCTTCAATAGGTGAAACATGGCTTACAGATGTCAAAACTTTGGATGATTACCCAAATCTAAGAGTTTTTCTACTACAGAATAAACTCCCGATATCCACAACCGGACGAATATTAATGGAGTTGCGGAAAATACTATCTGATGATCTTTTCAATCAAGTTTTAGGATTAATTCAAGAGGTTAAAGCACTTCAGAAAAGTAGTTATCAAGGTGAAGTCTTAGATCAATTTACAGCCTATATATCTGAAAAAGTGTGGCGGTGGGAACTAACTCAGATTACCCCTGAGGAACTACCAATAGTCGTAAAAGAAAAGGTGTTGACTACCGCAGTATGCTATGAAAAAGAGGTGGAAAACTTAATGGAATACGTTGAACGATACGACGAACTACTTGAGACCAAACTTGTTGCTGAATCGGATATGGATGTACAACGCGAAAATCTTGAATCTCGATTTCAAGAGATTGTGGAAACACTCTTATAGGATCAATAGTCATGAAAATAGCATTGATAGGAAATAGCCATTTAGCACTTTCAGTCGCATGGGGCATATCTCAAAATGAGTTGGCACAGCAAATTGTTGTATTTACAGGTTCAGAGACCGGAATTAAACATGTCAACAGAAGAACATCAAATCGGAGGGCAATAGCAGACGGTATTGAAGACCTTACTATAGCAGCTGCGGTGAGTCCAAGTGATACAGTGATCAGTCCGGCAAACGCCTCAGAGGAACTATCTGATTCACAAGTCGTCGTGTTGCTACCAGCGTCTTTGCCGTTCGGTTTTCACGCTGCACATGCTCTAAAAACATCCAATCTCTCACTAATTCGACAAGTTATTCCGAAAATTCTGGAAGATATCCAGAATGCAATCCTATTGGTGGCAACACCTTTTGCAAACCACATTTCAGCATGGATACATCAAACACATGGATTGAAAAACATTATTGGTATTGCTAATGGAGTTTCAACCGCACATCTGAAAGCAGAAATAACCAACCGACTCGGCCTCTCAGTAAACGACATTTCCGCATTAGCAATTGGAAATGACGATGTTACACATCCATTACCGCAATACTGTAGGGTCAATGGCATTCCACTTTCACAATTGATGAGTGATTCTGACATACGAGAACTATCGGAGACAGTCTCAAAACGGTGTCCATATACTTCTGCAAGTGAGTACACATTAGCAAGTCACATTCTACAAGTTCTTTCATCTATCAGGCTGGATAAGAAACGTGTGATGAGTGTCGGTACATTAATTACGACTGATACGACCTCTGTATTTCTAAATGTTCCATCAAAAATCGGAAGCAACGGTATAGAGTCAATTATCCCATTAGACCTAACAGACCCACAGCGCGAAAAGTTCAAACAACTCGTCGCACAAAGTGCATCATCACAGAACTTTAGTTGATAACGATCTGGTCCGCACACTTGTAGGAGGGGTTTCTAACCCCGATTATTTGACCACACACTTGTAGGAGGGGTTTCTAACCCCGATTATTTGACCGCACACTTGTAGGAGGGGTTTCTAACCCCGAATATTTGACCGCACACTTGTAGGAGGGGTTTCTAACCCCGAATATTAGAGGCAGTTCATTCAATGAGAGAAATATATCAAAAAATCCCAAAATTAATCGGATCCGATCAGGTCAGTGCCTACTGCACTGTGGTTGAAACCAAAGGTTCTACACCACAAAAACCAGGAGCAAAACTGCTGATTCTTCCCGATTTACGGAATATCGGAACTCTCGGCGGAGGATGCGTTGAAGCAGAAGCACGTCGACAAGCTATTGGATTAATGCAAGATGGCACGCCACGCCTTCTGGAGTTTCAACTGGACAGTGATTACGGTTGGGATGATGGACTCATCTGTGGTGGAAATATGAAAATCTTCATTGATATACCGAAAACTCCCGAGGAAGCAGATATTTTCACACATCTACAGGAATTAAATGCTGCGAAAGTACCGCTTGTCTGTGCAACGGTTGTGAAAAGCGAACAGCAAAAGTCAAATGTCGGTATGAAGATGATTTTTGCATCTAACGGTGAGCGAATTGGCACATTGGGCAATCCTTCTTTGGAATCGGATGTAGAAACGCAGCTGACCGACATCCTTGAAAAAAACAATGCAGATATCTTCAATCAAAATGAAGGCACAACAATCTTTCTTGAACCACTTCAACCCAGACCTACTTTGCTCATTGCAGGGGCTGGACATGTCGGACAGGCACTATGCCATCTCGGTAATTGGTTAGATTTTGACATCGTCATCGTTGACGATAGGGCAGATTTTGCTTCTTATGAACGGTTACCTGAAGCAGATGAAATTATCGTTGGTGATATCGCTGAAGAGCTCAAAAAATATCCGAAGAATCATTTGACCTATGTAGTTATTGTTACAAGAGGTCACCAACACGATGAATCTGCACTCCACAGTGTCGTGGAATCGGATGCACGATATATAGGATTAATCGGCAGCAGAAGAAAAATAAAACTCATATTTGATGATCTTCTTGAGATTGGAATATCAAAAGAAAAACTGCAACGTGTTTATGCCCCAATTGGGTTGGATATAAACTCCAAAACTGTACCAGAAATTGCTGTTAGCATAGCGTCTCAGCTCATACAAGTACAGAATAGTGTAAATAGTAGAAAATCCTTTGAAACACAACCTGAAAAAATGCCTACCATTAAAATATAAGGAACAATAATATGCAACACATTAATTTGGAAGAAAACAAGGCATATACCCTTGCTGAAGTTGTGGATATAGTACAGAACACTTTGGAAGCCGTCAAGGACAACGCGAAATATTGTGAATTGCAATTTTCACCAACAGATATATATTGGTTATTGCATGATATGATTTCGTATATCAACAGAAATGTACCGGGCGAATATGCCCTGCGTCGCAATTCCAAAGGTTCATACAGAGTTCGATACAGAACAGAAGCATCAGAGAAAATACGTGCAGCAAAGAAAATCAAGGAAGATCTTAAAAGAAGTGCAGATTATTTAGAAAAATTAACTGGCAACAGACCCTCCTGGGGATAATCTGAGGTATTGATAGTAATGGATTATAAGATAATTCATATTTCTTGAATTGAAATTATAGTGACATTTAGAATTAAACGGACGCTTTTGTTGCACAAACTTTATGAAGATTAAAAAATAAATTCGGTAAAACAAAACATAAGAATTATCGTAGGGGCGGGGTTTCCCGCCCACATATTACCCAATTAATAAATTAATCTTCATAAAGTTTGTGCTACCACTTCTGTTGTCCGTTATGTTTTCCAAACAAGTTTATTAAAGCGTCCTAATAATTTCAAAGTTCACTATAGTTAGGAGTTATTATATGAATCAGGAACAAAAGATAACAGTTGAAGACATAGAAATGTCAGTAGACAATTTAGATTTCCAAAAAGCAGCAGACATATTTGAACAGCACGGGTGTCTCGTCGTGCGCGGTTTGATGAATCCTTATATCAAAGAATTACACAAGGATATTGAAGCAGCCGCCGCAGAATCTTTGGCACTTCTTGACCAAGCACAACAGATAGTTGAAGGATGGAGAACACCAAACGGCACTCTATTCATACCAGCTCCGCAAGGATATGATCGTGACAAACAGATTATGGTACTCTCAATCAATTATCAAACAAGCGCAGCATTTTTCCGATCTGCTTTTGATGAAAAGGCTGTAAGTATCGTTGAAGCAATTTTAGGTCAGAACGTTGAGATATTCGGAAATGGACAATGTCTATACAAAGAACCTGTCGGCGGACATCCAAAACACCTGCATCAAGACTCCGCTTACTTTGAACATCGCTTTCAAGGACCCGTTGGTATTTTGAACTATGTAGTGGATACAGACCTTGTGAATGGTGCATTACATGTCGTCCCTGGCTCACATCAGCTTGGACAATTGAAACATGTGGACACATTTTCGCACCTCGGTTTAGAGGAGGATGAGTGGCCTTGGGAAAGTGCCCTCCCAGTTATTGGAAAAGCAGGAGATGCTATCTTCTTTAATGTTAAGACAGTGCACGGTTCAAAACAAAATATGTCAGACAAACCGCGCCCAGCATTCATTAACCGCTACCGTCGCACTGATGACTTTGTGATCATTGGTGGCACCACTACATCAAATCGTGCTGAAGCTGAAAAACGCGCAGCTGCGGCTGAAGAATCAAAGAAATCTAATTCTGATCGCGGGTTGATGGTCCGTGGTTTTCGTCCGTATACAACATAAACAGGGAAGATAATTTACAACCTAAACTGATAGGAATTACAATCAATATGAAATTAACAGAAACCCAACTTGCACAATTCAGAGAAATTGGTTATATCTCATTTGAAGGTTTTTTCTCACCGACAGAAGCAGAAGCACTTCGACTTGAATTAGAACGCATATACAGCACTGAACTTGAAAAAGGTACCGGAATCAACTGTGCTGTTCAAGAGGATGGCACAAAACGAGACAACGAAGGTGAACGGCAAAACCTACAAGTGATCCCTCTAAACAACCGGAGCGATTTACACAAAGCATTACCTTTTCACCCCAAAGTTGTCTCAGTTGTTAAACAACTTATCGGTGATGAATTTATGCTGGAATTAGACCAAGCATTCTGGAAACCACCCAAAGTCGGTATTGGCACAAGTTGGCATCAGGATAACGCCTATTTCAAAATCGCTGACCCACTACGCGGGACTGCAATGTGGATTGCAATACACGACGCAAATATTCAGAATGGAACAATACACGTTATTCCCGGCAGCCACCGTGAATCTTATGAACACTACCGCGATCCACTTAGCGATCATCACATCAGATGTGACCCTCCTGAAGAACGTGCCGTGCCTATTGAATTAAATGCTGGAGGTGTTTTATTCTTCTGCTATGGTGTAGCTCACTGCACAAGACAAAACCTATCTGACAAAGAACGCGCAGGCGTAGCTCTCCATTTTCTACACAACGATTTCGGAGGAAAAGAAATCTGGGAACGAAACAATACAACCAAACCAATGATTTCAGGTCCATTAGCCACTGGTGGAGAAAAAGAGTTCGGTGAGAAATTTGAGGATAGGTGGCAAGTGTTGATGGAAGAGGTAATCGCTTTTTCCTAATAAGTCATAGACAATTCAGTTTCCAAACTAACCAGTCATGCCCTACACCTTCTCCGCGTGTGTTTCTATGAACATAATACTTATCTCTAAGACAACAGACGTAATAGGAAATAATTGCATTGTAGTCGCGCAATTATGAAGATTTAAATTAATATTTCGGTAATCCAGTACATAAAAATGATCGTAGGGGCGGGGTTTCCCCGCCCGTCCATTACCCAATTAATAACTTAATCTTCATCATTGCGCCTCTTATACCATTTCTGTAGCACAAACTTTCCAGTTTGTGTCCCGAAGAAGGACAACCATAAATGAGATTTTTCTTTATAGAAATGGTATTACATTCAATTTCAAAGGAACATCAATAATTGAGTTGGTAAAACTGGTTCCACATGGAGGTACTTATGTCAAGAAGAATAAACTTATGCATTCTGTGTCTATTAATTGCATGTTCAGTTATCTCAATTCTTGCCTTTGCACAGCAGGCAGTTAACGAAGAAAACATCATCTCACGTTATAAACAGATTCTGCTTAATAAGCCAAAAGAAGGAAGCACTTTCGACCGCGTCTACCAGTTCTATCTTGAAGGGGACGGCTTAGACAAAATGCTTAACGATTATCAAGCAGAAGCACAGACAAATCCTGACAACGCTAACCTCCAACTCATCTTAGGTCATATTTACAAACACCTTGGTAAAGATACACAAGCAACCACTTCCTATCAACGTGCGGTGGAACTGGCACCAGACAACTATTATCCACATTTTGCATTAGGAAACTTATACAAAACGCTCCGTCAATATGAAGAAGCAATAAAGGAATTGCGTAAGGCAGCCGAACTCTCTGAAAAAGGGCAAAATGTTCCACCTGAAGAACTGACATCAATTTATCAGGCACTCGGACATGCTTATTTCCATCGGGATAGAGTTGATGAAGCTATTCAAGCATGGCAAAAGATCGCTGAACTTGACCCACACGACATCTTTGCACGCATTGAACTCGCTGAACTTTTCCGTGAACAGGAACTCTATCAACAAGCAATCGCACAACACGAAGAAATAATAAAACTGAAAAAGGACGACCCATACAGAGTCTGTTTGAGCCACAGAGAAATCGGGAATATCCTTGAAACAAAAGGCGATTTCCAAGATGCTGTCAATAGATACGATACTGCACTTGAAATTACCGCGCAGGGTAATTGGTTACGCAAAGACATACAACACCGTATCATCGGTATTTTCGCAACAGAAAGCAATTGGGATGGATTGATCAAGTATTACAAAGAAAAACTTGATGAAAATCCTAATGATCCAGAACTTCTCGGTCTGCTGGCTGCAGCATACATTGAGAACCAGCAACTTGACGAAGGAATCAACACATACCATAAAGGGTTAGAACTTGCTCCTACGGATACTGATCTACGATTAAATCTTATCGCTTCACTCAGATATGCAGAAAAGTTTGATGAGGCAGCAATGGAATATGAAACCCTTAGCAAACAAGATCCAGATAATATCGGCATATACAGAGAACTCGGTGAACTATATTATCAGATTGGCAACCACGAAAAAGCAAAACAGGTCTATCAACGAATGATTGACCGTTCTCCTGATAATCCAAGCACATATCTAATCTTGGCTGAAATATATACTGGACACGAATCGTTAGACGAAGCAATAGCACATTATAAAAAGGCACTATCTCTTGCTCCAAACAATTTAGATTACATTGAGTATTTTGGCGATTTCTATCTACGTCAAGGCAATCGTGAGAAGGCACTGGAAACTTGGAACAGAATGGTTGCAGATGACATAGCAAATGCTGCCAACTACCATCGACTTGCACAACTCCTGAAAACTAAGAATTTCAAAAGTGATGCAATCGTAGCCATGCGGAAAGCAGTTGAGTTGATGCCAGAAGAATATAGTTATAGAGAAACATTAGCAAAATACCTGACAGATAATGATCAATTTGACAAAGCACTCGTTGAATACAACACAGCTATGGAACTTGCTCCCAACCAGTTTTTTGCTGATAAAATGAACGATAAAGCGATTGAACTCTATCGCAGACAGGGAACTCTCACAGAAAAGGTCAAAGAATTAGAAACAGAAATTGAAAATCCTCAAATATCTGAAACTGAAAGATTCGCACATAACAAGCAGCTCACGAAGATGTATCTGAAAATGGGGAATATCAGTTATGCAATGGAAGTTTTGTTGAATGCAAAGCATAAGAAGCCCAATGACATAACCATTAACCGTTGGCTTGCAGACTTATATAATCGTCAAGGCAGACGTAATGCAGCAAATGCTATCTATACACATCTTATTGAGATAGACAGTGCAAATGCTCGTGAATATTATACTAAAATTGCCAAGTCCTATCTGAATATCCTTGATTTTGATGCCGCTACAGATACCGCAAAGCAGGTCATTGCTAATAGTCCACGCAATCCCGATGGACATCAACTCCTCGCACAAATCGCTGTCCAATCGGAAAGCTATGACTACGCTATTGATAGCCTAAAAAATGCAATAAGATTACGACCAGAGGACATAAAATTACGCATTGAATTGGCAAAGGTCTATATACTCGATGAAAAACCACAACACGCTTTGGCACAATATTGGAGATGTTGGAATCTTAGTGATAATGTCAACGACAAACTCACATTGATAAAACCCCTCTCAGAAATTTATGACGACATTGGTAGACCGGAGGAATTAAAAACGAAACTAAAGAAACTGGCAAGATCAAACACTTCTTGGGTTGCAGCTGTGCTCGCCCTTTCTGAACTTCAAAAGATGAAGGGCAATATTGAAGATGCACGATTCCAATTAGCACAAGCATTGAATAAACAACGGGATAATCCTGCACTCTTATTTCATTTAGTCCTAATTTGCTTGGAACTTGAAGACATACAAGAAGCTCTAACTTATCAACAACAACTTGTCAAAGTCCAACCCAATTCTGACAACCAACAGCAACTCGGTGAAATCTTATTTGATCTTGGACGAGAACAAGAAGCAATTCAAGTCTGGACAAAACTATTGCATGCAAAAAACCAGACGCTTGAAGCAGAGGTTAAACTTGCTGCACTGTTGCTACGCAACGGTCTGCAAGAACAAGCTTTCACAGTGTTGGAACGCGCAGCGGAAAAAATAACTGGCACTGATGCTCACCTTCCACTCTACCAACTCGGTGCAATGTTAGTGGCTATAAATGAACCTGAACGCGCTACACCTTATTTCCATGCCATTCTAAACATGACAGAAACGACAGACAATGTAACTGAGAAAGTCACGGATCAATCCGCAACAAACACAAACGATATTAATCGCAATTACTTCACAGTCCCACGTAGCACTATCTCAAATATACAGAGTAAACCCATCCCCGGAACAAGTAGAGTAAGATGGAGACCCAAAACCTTAGATGAGGCAAAAGTTGGATCACTGGTTCAACTAACAACAATTGCACAACAGCAAGGAAAATTAAATGAACTCGTAAAGAAATTGCAAGATACTGCCGATGCAAATCCGACTGATGTCAATGCACATGAGACCTTGGCAAGACTATATAATCTTATACAACATCATGATAAAGCAGATGCCGTAATCGACAAATTGATTGCTATTACACCTAACGATACTACATACAGATACTTACGTCTTGAAAGTATTCTTGACGAAGAATTAACCCCGGAAAAGTTCAAGAATAGAATTGCGGAATTACCTTCAATCATGCCTGAAGAACGATTGCAGTATATAGCTGAATATGCTGAATCTCTATATCGAAAAGGAGATAAAGAGCAGGCAGATAAACTATTAAGTGAAATTGAAGATGAAAAAATCACCAATTTTGACACCGTCTATGCTTTTGTGATGACGTTTATACTTGCCGAAAAGCCAGATACAGCTCGGAAACACCTAATCAGTATCTCTCCGCCTCCACCATCACAACCACTATATAATTATAGTTATTTATTTGAACATCTCATAGAAACATATCTTAGCAAAGGTGAACCCGAGAAGGCAATTGACATCTTCTGGGTATTCTTTGAAAAAACGAAACCAAAAAATGTGAACCCAAGACGACTATCGTCAATATATCAAGCTTCTTTTTCAAGTGGGTATAGGTCAATATCAACAGAGTTCCCGCCACAATCTCCATACTACAATCAAGACCAATTAGACTTTCTTGAATACATTTTCCGGGAACTATGGATACACAACCAAACAGAGGCATTATTTTCAAAACTACAGCATGTATTAGATACTGCTGAAGGTAACAACCGTATCTATCCAAGTTTAACTTTAGCCTACTGTTATTGGTGGGATGGAAAACGACAAAAGGCAAAAGATATCCTTACATCATTACAAAATGAATTCCCAGATGACTTGATTCTCAAGTTCAATGTTGCTTGTCTCTATATTCAAAATGGAAATATACAAGAAGCAATGAATATAGTTGAAAAACTTGCTCAAGTTGATACAAGTAAACAACTTCAATACTACGACTTGATGTTGCAGCTTGCTACACACTTAAAGGATACGAATAAGTTAAAACAGTTAATTCCAAAAGTCCTGAATTCCTCATATAATGCAGAAGTTTTATTAGGGTTTTCTGAAACACTTGATGACCGTGGTTTTACGCAGCATGCAATTACAATCGCATTAAAAGCCAAGTCATTAGTCATGAAACAACGAAACACATCACTATTGACGGATTTAGCATATCAACTCGACTGGCTTGGTAGAGGGCAAGATGCAGCTGAACTTACAAAACGCGCACTACAATTCTCTAACATGACTGCAAGAAGTAGAAGATCAAGTACATCACAGAATATCTCTCAATATTCAAATCTATCTACAACTTCGCAAGATAAACAGGATAATGAAAGCAAATTAGTCCAAGATGCACAAAATAAACCCGACTCATTTCAAGCTCAGATAAAATTGGCTACCCACTATGATCGAACCCATCAAATTGAAAAAGCAACAGCAGCTTATAAAGCAGCTCTAACATTGCGTCCAAAGGACAATAACACAAGACTGAAATACATCAGGATGCTTGAACGAAACGATAAAGCAGTTGACGCAATTCCTGATTATACTATCTTATTAAGAAGTAACTCCAATGCATTAGACTACGAGCATGACACCGCAATAGATGCTTATGTTGATGCAGGAAAATTAGATGAACTTATCGCAATCACATACGATATTATCATGCCCGTTGGACAATATGCCGGCAGCGATTTCTCTGTTATCGTCGCACGCAGATGCCTATCCGAAAATAGAACTGAAGACGCTATTAAGTTATTCGAAAAGGTTATACAGACACATCCCAGTTGGACATCACTGCACCAAGAATTAACTTCCATATATGTAAACGCTGGACAACCTGAAAAGGCAATACAGTTCTTAACTGAAAAACAAAAAAGTCATAGTTCATCGCTATCCGACACAGGATTTATTATCAAAATAGCAGAAATCTATCAGGCATCAGGTGATTCCGAGAGAGCTGTGAACTACATAAAAGATAAGATCACAGAACAAGAACAATCAGAATCAACTATACCACTTGTTCTAAAACTTGCAGAGATATATAATAATAGCGATGAATTGCACAATCTAATATCAGAATACGAAACAAAACTTTCTGGAAACCCCACTGATACAAACATTCTATATATCTTAACTTCTATGAAGTTAAAAACAGATGATAATGATGCTGTGAAAGAACTTGTTAATCAAGTTATTGAAAAAGCAAACACATCTATCAAGACACAGTGGTTATATGAGCTATCTGATGCTTGTAGAGACAATGCGTTACCAGAACTGCAGTTCCGTCTTCTTGAAGCCGCAGTTGAAAAATTAGAAAGCAATAATTCATGGCAACTTGATGAGGCTTTGCAGAAACTCGCTGAGGAATACCTGAAAAAAGGTGACATAGAAAAAGCACAAATCGCATCGCGGAAGATGGGAAATCTCAAATCTATGTCCGATGGTTGGGGTAGAACAACTGACAAAAGAAAACTCGCAAACACATACATGCAATACCAAATGTGGGACGATGCCCTAAACCTATATTCAGAAATTATCAACAACATCAACGCATCATATTGGGAACGCAGCGACGCACAAGAAGATTATTTAGAGATAAAACAACGCCGTGGTGAGCTCAGTGTTATAACTGATGAGGAAATAATACAACTGCCGATCAGTTTGCAGCAAGCCTATGCAGATGAGTATGAAAACATGGGACAAGTCAATAAGACAATTCAGATATACAACCGTATTATCAAAACAACACCAGAAGATTATGACTCACAGAAACAACTTGCACACTTATATACACGCATCGGACAGCACGATAAGTCTCATCATCTATGGATAAAACTGCTTGAAACTGACCCAGAAAATACAATATACCAAGATGGTCTGGTCGAAAGTCTACAATCTGCCGACAAACTTACAGATGCTTATGAACTTACACAGCAATACATACAGGAAGAACCTGATGCCGGTGTCCACTACCTAAGACTCGCAAAACTCTATGCCGATGATAATAGAATTGATGACGCAGTAAAAAACTATGAGAAAGCAATTGAATTGGCACCAGGAAACCGACAAAACTATCTTCATTTAGCAAATATCTATCTACGTTCAGATAATTTTGTAAAGGCTGAAAAAGCTTTCAACGATGCATTACAATTCACTACATCAAGCTACCAAAGAGAAGATATTGAAGACCAGATTCTAAACATATATCGTTATCAAGGTAAGTTAGAAGAAAAGTTCAAGGATATAGAAGCAAAAGGACCGCTTACATCCGATAAACAAGCACAAATAGCACGTCACTATCAAAACATAGGTGACACACAAAAATCTGTGGAAGCGTTCAAGAAAGCAATTGATATGACATTAGATACATACCAAAAGAATAGGTTGTCTAATGAATTACTTGAAATTTATGTTGAACATGATCAAACAGAATTAGCAACACAACTCTATGAAAGAATTGCACAACGTTCTAATTCCAGTAGAAGCACCTCTTACGGAACAACAAGTATTACTGTCTCATCAAATGCAATAAGGGCGCGCGATACGATGATTCGCACCTACAAAAATCAGAATAAACTTGAAAAGTTAAAAGAGATTTACGCAGATAAACACAAGAGCAGTCCAAACAATGTAGAGATTCTTGAAACGCTTGCAAGAATCAATTGGGAAAGTGAAGATTATAAAAAAGCGGCTGAATACTATCAAACACTTTACAAAATCCAACCTAACAACATGCGGAATTATTACTACGCAGCAGCCGCTACAAATAAAAGCGGGCATCCCGAAAAAGCGAATGAGATTTTAGAACAAGCAGAAACCGCATTCACTTCAAGCCCAGAGAAAGACGATAGATACATCGTTAGTCATGTCGCTTCTATATGTCTACAGAATGGAATGAACGATTTAGCACTCAAACACGCACAGACTGCACTTGAGTTGAGTCGTAGATATGGAAGTAGCACACTTCAAGAAACTTTGTGGGCAATGCTCGGAGAAGTATACAAGAATAAAGAACAATACGAAGATGCTGTCAATATGTATCGGCAGGTAGCAATAACAACAGACTATGATTATGATAGAAGAAATGCTGAAAGTGAAATTCGGGAAATCACGCTGCAAGGTAAACTCTATGAAAAATGGATACCTAAACAAATTGAAACTGTTGAAAAACAACCGAATAATCTAAACGCACGCCTCCAGCTGGCAGAGAGTTATGAACTTGCGAAAAAATTCAAACAGGCAGTTGAACAGTATGAAGCAATAAAAGAACTACAACCCAAAAATCCGAAATGGTATAAGAAACTTGCGGAACTTTACAATAACATGCCTGATGAGAAACGTGAAACTGGTGAAGTAATTGAAGGTACTGCCCTTTCTCTCAATGGAAATGAAAGTTATGTTGAGATTGATGACAGTGAGACATTAAACAACTTAACAGATCAAGTCACTGTTTCAACGTGGTTCAAATGCACAGAATATCCAAAGGATTATTCTCCTATATTGTCAAAAACCAATACATCGATTACTGAGTTCAGAACTAGAACTTTATTCGTAAATCTTAAGAACGACGGTACAATTGAGTTTGCAGCATCCCCTAATGGTGAAAGTCAGGTAAGCCTTTTTCCATCAAATTATGTAGTCCAACCTAACACATGGGCACACATTGCAGGTGTTGTTGATACTAAAAATGACACTATAAAACTAATTGTCAATGGGAATGAAATTGCCAAGGCTGGATTTAAAGGTGTAAATGAAATATATACCAGCAAAATCCCACTCCGAATCGGGTGGTCTTATGAGGAACACCCTATGTATACCCATATAAACGGTTACATTGATGAGGTACGCGTATGGAACATCGCACGATCAACTGAAGATATACAAGCAGATATGAACAAACAACTCAACGGAGATGAACCCGGTCTAATCGGATACTGGAAATTTGATACACAACAAGATGACAAGATATTTGATTCTTCACCGAACAAAAACCATGGCACACTAATAGGCGAAGCAAAACTGGAAGATTACACGCGTCATATATATGAGAGTAACCGGCATGATAATCAGGAAAAAGCAAAAGCATACTATGAAAAATCATTAGAACTTGAACCCAATTCATACCAAAACTATGACAGATTAGCGAAACATTATCTAAAATCTAACAACAAGACTGAAGCTGAAACCATATATCTCAGAGCTCTGGAAACGCCGCTTTCTCAAAGTAATTATTTATCCGCTGTCCAAGCTATGTCAAGTTTATATTCTGAAGAAAGTCAAGAGCAAAAACTCATTGCAATCCTTGAAAAGATTGAACATAAATTGACGAATAGTGCTGCTTTTCATGACCAATTGGCAAGTCTACACAAAAAAATAGGTGATACAGAGAAAACCGAAGCTGCAACCGAAAAATGGTTGAAGATACGGCAGAAAGAAGTAAATAGGAGAAATTATGCGTCAAGTTATCGTTCTTTTGCTGAGGAATTGCTTGAAAAAGGCATCTATCCAGAAATAGCTCTTATGAATGCCAAACTTGCTGTGCATGATTACACAGGTACAAGTTATACATACACCACAACACTTGGCGAAGCGTGTATTGCAAACGGAAACGTTGATGAAGCACTCAGACATTTCAAACAAGCGTTAGGCTATGTTACATCCAATTATGGATACAATTGGTATTGGAATAAAGTCGCAGATACTATAGAAAAAGTTGAGAACAAAGAAGATTACATAGATAGACTTGATGAGTTGATACATATTATTCCCTCCACCAATTGGGCAAATCGAGCAAATGCATATCGTTTGATCGCGCAATATCTCAGTAAGAACGACTCTCGTGAAAATACTGAGAACTATATTATTACAAAGGCAGGTTTCGTCCCAGAATCGAGATGGATTACATTAGGTCCATTCAAAAACATTGATACTATGGGAACCGTATACGCCTACATTCCTGAAGAAACAACACAAATCGACCCAACTGCCAAATATAACGGAAGAAATGGACTCATCAGTTGGAATAAATCTGATTATCGCTTATTAGATGGCCATTACGTCTTTCACGGTGATAACAACGATTGGAGTTTAGCGTATGTCTGGACTATTGTCTCCTCTCCTAAAAAACAGGATGTCGTCCTGCGGTTTGATAGTGATGACCAAGGCATTATATGGCTAAACGGGACAGAAGTCTTTCGCCATTTCAGAACAAGTGGGACCCAAATGGATCGCTACAAAACACCTATTACACTGAAGCAGGGAGAAAATACTATCCTTGTCAAAATAAGCAATTCCAGTATGACGTGGGACTTCTATATGCGACTGACTGATAAAGATGGAAATCCAATACAAGGTCTGACATATAAATCCGCCGATGAACTACTAAAAGCACCACCCCCAGAACCGACCTACCATGTCAATGTACACCTCGGTATGGCTGAATACTACCATAAAAACAACATGCCAGACAAAGCATTGGAAGAAATGAAGCAGACTGGTGCCATTCACGAATATTCTTGGAAAATACTCGGACCATTTGACAATAAAGAGAATATTGGATATAACACGCCCTACATACCAGAGGATATAACAGAGATCGATTTTAACACAAAACATGAGGGGGTAAATGGAGAAATAAGTTGGAGACAACATACCGATGATGCTTTTGATGGACTTGTTGATTTAGGCAGAAATGTCAAATCTTCTACCGCTTATGCCTGGGCAACAATCTACTCACCTGATAATAGAGAAGTCCAGCTACGATTCGGAAGTGACGACAACGGAAAAGTCTGGCTAAATGGTCATGAAGTAATCACTGAACCCGACGGCGGATGGGCAACTCTTGACGAGAACATCGTTTCCGTAAAACTCAATCAAGGAAAAAACTCCATTCTTGTCAAAGTCGGCAATTCAGATGGCAGTTGGGGGTTCTTCCTCAGAATCACCGACAATGATGGCAAACCTTTTCCTGACTTAAATCTCAGCGATTTACCTGACAAGTAACATCACATCATCTATTATAAACCAAGTTGCTACCTATTGCACAGTTTCAACCATTCCACTCGTTATGTCCAATTTTTCGCTCCAGCGGAGCGATATGTTTATAGCACGCTTCTATTCATTCTTCCGCTCCAGCGGAGCGGTATGTGCAAAATTCTGAACGCTCTTAGCAGGAGATTATATTGTTTAGGCGGCAACTTGCTTTATTGTAATGCGGGTCTCCGTGCCCACCTTTGTCTGAACAAGGATTTGCAGGATTTACAGATTTGCAGGATTGTGAGTTTACTCCTCCCATTATCCTATTCAAAGGTTAACGTCTATCTTTGACTGAAACTTTGCTAATTCAACTTCTTATCCTAGCCATCCTTCCATCCTGCAAATCCTGGTTCAGACAAAGAGTCACCCCATCAAACATAAACCACAATCCTAATCAAAAAACACAGATACACCAAACACTTATCCTATAAATCTACTAATCCTGAAAATCCTGGTTCAGACAAAAATTAATTTCACTAAATTGATACCTATATTGCCAAAAACTTTACACACTCCCTTCAACAATTCTTGACTAATTTTCGCAATTTGATATAATATGATTTATGAAATTTGAGAGAATATAATCTCCTCAGATTTTATAGTGGAAAATGTCCAAGTATCATGATTGCGCAATAATAGGAGGAATCTGACAATGTTACGTTCAATAGTATATTCGCTCATGACCCTAATTATGTTGATCGCTGTCGGTTCAGTATTTGCAGCTCTTGAAGATGGTCTCGTTATCTACTTCACTTTTGACGATGTTGATGGCAAAACCATCAAAGATAGTTCTGGAAATGGCTTGGACGCAAACATCATCGCAAATACTGAAATTGTTGCTGGCAAGAATGGAGATGCAATCAAAATCACTGCTGCAGGTGCAGATTGTGTCAATGTCCCCGCTGACGAAAAACTGAAAATCAGTGGTGAAATTACAATGGCAGCATGGGTATGGATGGAAGCTTGGAACAAAAATGTCCAGTGGATCGATAAAAACTGTCATAATGGAGGCGAACATACCTCGTACGGTATAGGTGTTTTCGGTGATGGTAACAATTTCAATATGTTCTTGGGATCAGACCAAAACCGACAGACTTTAAACAAACCTCACTCACTGAAGGTAAAGACAGGGCATCATGTCGTTGGAACTTACGATGGTGACTCAATGAAGATTTATGTTGATGGTGATCTTGCAGTTGAAGATCCGAAACAATTCAAATTTACAGGAACCAACGACCAAGACCTTCGTATTGAATGTTCAAAAGACCGTCCACAGTATACATTTGAAAATGGTATGATTGATGATGCAGCAATATGGAGTCGTGCTCTCAGTGAGGATGAAATAAATCAAGCAATGGGTGGTGAACTCCTTGCTGTCACAGCAAAAGATAAGGCAACAACTACATGGGGGTATATCAAGAATAAATCTATCAGTTATTAACCTCTAATGTTCACACTTATGTATGGCATAGATGCCTATCCTTTAGGATGAGTCATCTGTGCCTTCTTCTATAAAACAAGGATCGGACAAATGGTAAAAATCGGTATTATCGGCATCGGATTTATGGGGATGATACACTACTACGGCATACAACGCGGAACTGGTGCTGAAGTGGTCGCAATCTGCACACGTGACCCCAAAAAACTAAAAGGTGATTGGACAAGTATACAAGGAAATTTTGGTCCTCGTGGTGGAATGGAAGACCTCTCCAACATCAATACATACAATCAGATTGACGAATTCCTCGCAGATGATGAGATTGACCTTGTGGACATCTGCCTACCCACACATCTGCACAAATCTGTTAGCATGGCATCGCTAAACGCAGGAAAACACACGCTACTCGAAAAACCGATAGCAATCGACATTGATGATGCAAATGAAATCGTAGCACTTGCTGACCAAACCGACAAAGAATTTATGGTGGCACATGTGCTGCCATTCTTTGCTGAATATGCTTATGCAAAGCAAATCGTCGAAAGTGGTGAATACGGTGAATTATTGGGGGCACATTTCAAAAGAATCATCTCAAAACCGAGTTGGTCACGTGATTTAGCAGATATTGAAAAAAGCGGGGGTCCCGGTATAGACTTACACATACACGACACACATTTTATCCAATTGCTTTGTGGGGTTCCAGATGCCGTGTTTTCACAAGGTAAGCTGGCTGGCGGCAATTTCGTAGACTTTCTAACAACCCAATATATTTACAACGACAAAGAACTCACTGTGAGCTGTTCATCCGGAGCAATATCACAAAAAGGCAGAGCATTTTCACACGGATTTGAGATGTTTCTTGAGAAAGCAACACTACTGTTCGATTTCTCTACACTCGCAGGGGAACCTTCCACTGCAGTACCACTAACTCTCATCACAGAAGATGGTAACGTTGAACAGGTGGATTTAGGTGAAGTCGATCCAATTGATGCCTTTACCGCTGAAATACAGTATGCAGTTGATGCAATCAGCAACAACGAAGAACCGACAGCACTTTCTGGTGTAGGGGCAAGAGATGCACTCCTTCTCTGCTACAAAGAAGCAGAATCTGTTAAAACTGGAGAAATTGTAGCAATTCAATAAGTAATACTATTTCTATAAAAGAATATACCATTAATGAAGGAACTGGTTCGTAGTCGCGCAATTCATTGCGCCTCTTATATTCTCAATGTCTTGCAAATCTCATAGAGTGTGTAAAGTTTTTGGCACAGAGGGAAAAACTGCTGTTTTCTTTAGTCCCGTAGGGACGGAATGTTTATAGAAAATGAATAGCCTATAGTTCTTTAGTCCCGTAGGGACGATATGTTTATCTTTCTATGCCGTTCCTACGGAACTCAAGAGGGGTGGTCCACATTTTTTCTATAAACATATCGTCCCTACGGGACTGAAAAACATAATGCAAAAGTTATAGTACATAAGACAACGCCTGAGTAGGAACAGTCCGAAATCCGACAATATATGCAGATTCTTTTGCCAAAAACTTTACACACCCAATCTCATAATGTGACTTTATTTCTTAGAATTGGTATAATTTGTAGATGAATGATTTTTATTCTGTCCGTCCAATCGGTGAACTATTTGTCCCCACAGAATTTCGTGAGGCAGTGTTTGTCCGAGGCGGTGTTAAGTTATTTCCTAATCAAGAACTAAAAAACTTAGATCGCATTTTCACACACATTCAACGTGGTGGTATTGCTGTTGTTGAAGGTGAATGGAAACAGATTACGGCTGTAATGGACTATATTGAGCAACACAAGAATGAACTTGCATCAGAAACAAAAACCAAACGATATGAAAAGGGCAGATCACGAGAAAAACGATACAACGTAAAACGGAATAGGGAAAATGCCCTTTCTAAGCTAATGTGTTGGGCAGATAAAGATGGCATTCTCCAAGTTGATCCTACACCAGATTTACCTTATCTATTGGAACTACTTGGTGAGCAGCCTGATGCTAACGAAGAATGTCCATTTCTGGTATCAGTATCAAAAGTGCAGCGTCTCCAAAGTTCACTTGCTGAAAACTATCCTGTTCATGCACTCAATGTATCCTTCGTAGCATCAGAAAATGTGCTTGCGCCGCGTTCACAAGAAACAATAGAGTGTTTTCAAGAAGCAATGCAGTCGATATGTAATGTAGTCTCTGACTCAAAAGTAACGGTTGCAGATGTCGGTTGTGGCAGTGGATGTTTGACACTACTTGCGCGTCAAGAACTTGGTAATTCCGCAGACATCTACGCATCTGATATACTCCCGGAAGCAGTTGCAACAACAAAGTTAAATGTCCTGCATCACCAATCAGAAACAGACATTATACATGTCATGCCTGCAGGTGATCTGTTTCAACCGTTTCCTTATGTTCAGTTTGATGTTATTATATTTAATGCTCCGTGGGTGGTTGCTCGTGTCCGAAATAGAGCAGAACTCGCTATCCACGATGAAAAACAGCAAACATTGAGACGTTTCTTTGAACAAGTTCCAGACTACTTAAAGACTGATGGAATCGTGTTGTTAGGATATGCAGATGCATCCGGTCCGCAGGCTATATCGAACCTTGAATCCATAATTGACGAGTCCGGTTTTGAATGTCAATCTATCATCAAAAAGCGTGTCGCAACCCATAGGTCAAAACGCAAATGGGAACACATTCAGGTTTATGTTTTGAAAGAGAAGTAAAAGCACAATCTATACGGTCAATAAAGAGTGTGTTAAACAATAGGTGAAACAGAAGATATATAATAAAGGTGATGAATTTATGAACAACAATGACTACCCAAATCGTGATGCACTACGAAAAGCAAATGATATCTATTTAGATGTTATGCGATCATTCATCGTCCATAATTTAAAGCAAATCACTGGAGAAAATGTTCAACAACTGATTGAAGATGTCCTGTATGAAAATCAGATAGATCAGTTTCGTCAGATGCTTAAAGAACATAATGATATAGGTTCAGCTATAGATTTCACACATATTCCTCATATCATCAAAGTTTATTGGGAAGATATTTTTGCAGATAAATTTGAAAATGATCTGGTTATGCAAAGCATGCATTGGCTTATTAGGAAAGGGAGAAATATATGCGAACATAGGTCAGCAAACGATTTGGAGATTGAATTTACACAAACACATCTCTTTCTAATTTCAGATGTTTTGAAAGTAATAAACAGATCAGACAAACAAGATGAAGTCGTAAATCTCCTAAATGAAATATTATCTTCTGACTATCAAAAGAAAATAACAGAACTTTCAGAACAGATTGAGAAAGTAGAAACTGAAAAAAAAGAATATAAAAGTCAATATTTGGAGACTGATAGAAAATTAGAAGATATGAAAAAAGAGCAATTAGAAGACAAGGAACGTATAGATGAACTATTAGATATAAAAAATGAAAAGGAACAATTAGAAAAAGACAATGCTAAACTATCTAAAGATCTTAAAGATACCGAAGATGCATGGAACTTGACTGACATGAGTCTAAAGTCAAAAGAAAAACAACTTAATGATGAGATCAAGGCACACGATAGTCTAAAGGAACATGTATCATCCCTTACTGAGCAAATTGAAGCAACAGAAAATGAGAATAACAGATACAAGACAAAACTTGATGATGAGAAAAAATCCAATAAGAAACAACTTGAATCAATGAGTGATAAATGTGAAGTGTTAGAAAAAGAGACCAAGGATTACAAAGCACGACTCAATTCAATTGAAAATCAACTTCATACAACAACGTTGCCAGTATATCCTTTATATCAGATAGATTCATCAGTCCGTGTTCTTGACAGACGCAACACTGACAAAAAGGCTTACCTAACTAATCTATTAGAGTTAAAGCAGCCTACTATAATCTATGTTGACAGTGAGGAGAAAACAGAAGTATTCTTTACACACATTGCAGGTGAAAAAGCAGATTCAATCGGAAGACATAACGAATACGCATCTGAGACCGAAGAAAGAGAGTTGTTAGGAAAACTATCAAATAACGATCTAATCGCTATTGTATCAAATGCTACTTTTCCGACTATAACCGAACAGCACATTATTGAACACTTTGTCTTTTGCCATCCTATATTGGATTTAGATGAGTTCTGCAAACAGTGCCAACCTGCTTTCATTCCAAATCAAAACACCTTTTTGCATCTGATATACGATACCACACAAGAATTCGATTCTTATAGAGAAGAATTAACACAAAAGTATCCAGATAGAGATACACTAAAGGTGATATATGGATATATCAATGAATACGGAAAACCTGTAAATATTGAACAATTATATCAAGGATTGGATTTGAAAAATACAACTATAGAGACCGGTATTGATATTTTTGAGGAACTCCAGTTTATTGAAATAATTGATCAAGAAATCAAACTTTTACCCGCTGAAAACAAACAATTGGAGGAGTCAAAGATATATTGCGAAGGTAAAAAACTGAAAGAAAAAGTAAATCGTGAAGCCTATCAACTCGGTATGGACTCCATTGAAAACCTTTGGGAGAAAATACATGAAACTTTAGGTGTTGAGAAAGAACATATAATCCATGAGCAAGAAGTTAATACTTATGGAACAAATAACGGTTCTCAACTGGAAACAGAGATTGATAAGACTGATGTTACCGAAACAGAAAAAGTTGACACTCCCAAGAATACACAAGCAAAAGTTAATGCAGAACAGGTCAGAGATATACGGGAACGAGCTGCAGATGGAGAATCTCTATCCTATCTATCAAAAGAATATGGTATGTCAACTACTGCCATTTTGAATATTGTCAATCACAATACATGAAAGGATGTTGAATAACATCAATAGAGTAAATTATATAATCTTACTGCTGAACCACAGAAACAGGTATGCCGTCTTTAAGTAGATGCTGATTATCCACTATCACTCGGGTAGTTTGTGAGAGCCGGGTGTTAACTTCAATTTCACTTCCGTATACGCCTCCAACATTTACCTCTTTTACACGAGCAAGATTCCCCTCAACGACAAATATATACCCCCTTCCGTTTTGGATATTGATAACTGAACGACGCGGCAGTAAAGTTACGTTTTTACGTTCACCTGTTTTAATTGATATAGTAGTTGAGACACCAGGTTTCAAAGCATTATTCTGGATCGGAGCAGTTGAATCGTTGTTTGTTAACATCTGTAATGACTTAGGTAATGTGGCATGAACAACCACCGTATTCTCCCCTTGTTTGACCATAGGACTTATGTAGTCAATTGTTGCTACTATATTTTGAATACCCGAAGATGTTGAGACAAGCACCATATTTCCATTCTTTATCAGGTTGATGTCGCTTACAGGAACAGTCCAAACTGCTTTTAGAACATCCATTGCTATAATTGTGAATATCGGTTCTCCTGAAGCGGAAGCGGATTTTGCATATTCACCTACCTCCAAGTGACGTTGAGCGATCACACCATCAATTGGGGAGGTGACTATTGCTTCATTTACATGTTCACGCGCGAGTTTCAATTGCTCTTCTGCTTCACTGACTGCTGATTTAGCAATTGCAATTTCCCGTTCCCACGATTTTGCTTCCACAAGTTTTTGTGCTGTTACTAAGTTAGATTTTGCTTGGGTAACCTTTGTTCCGGCAGCAGCAATTTCCCGTTCCCATCCACGGCTTTCCACGATTTTCTGTGCGACAACCAATTCTGCTTTAGCTTTCTCCACAGTCAGTTCAGCCGAACCATCATTGAACTGTTCTGCTGCTGCGACTGCTTCTTCATATCTGCTCTTACCGAGTTTATACCGAGTTTCAGACGCTTCAAAGTCGCTGTCACTGATGAGTTGTTGCGTATGTAATTCTTTATTGCGATCATGATCTGATGTTGTCTTTGCAAACTCAGTCTTCGCGCGTTCCAATCCTTTTTCGGAACTGACTTTCGCACGTTCAAAGTTTGATTCGGCAACCTTTAGTGCTGATTCCGCCTCTACCAATTTGTTGCGAATACGCATTTCGGCAAGAGACTTCGTTTCCTCAAGCTTAGCTTCTGCTTCTGCTACCGACTCTTTTGCCGTTACAAGTTGCGTTTCAACACGAGTTTGTGCGTTTGCTTCAGTTGTTGTCAGCTGCGATTTTGCTACACTTAATGCAACTTCAGCCTTAATCGCATCTATACTTGCCTGCCTTGCACTGCTCTGTGCAAGCACATCTCCTTTTGCCACTGTTTGACCAGCAACTGCATTGAGTTGGACGATTTTCCCTGAGATGTTTGCATATACTTTGACTTCTGCACGCGGTTGCAAATGTCCATTGAAAGTCTTTTCAGATACTATGGTAATCTTTCGTGGCGTTTCAACATTTACAGGAATATTAGATTCTGTTTCCTGTGGAAGGACATTAATGGTGGTTGCATATAATATGATTGCAGTCATCAAAAAGACAATGTTATGTTTCTGTATCAATATAGTTACCTCCCAACTTACTCCATTTCTAATGAACTTTGACGTTCAACTTGGGTATTCGTAGGGGCGAGGGCCCCTCGCCCAGTGTTAGGTATTCGTAGGGGCGAGGGCCCCTCGCCCAGTGAACGATTAATAAAGGTCCAGATAGATTGGGAAACCCAACCCCTACGTATGACAATTCCGAATTTGAACGTCAAACTTCATTAGGGAATCTTGTTTTAGATTATTTGTTGGATTTGAGCTTATCTTCAAAATCTTTTGTGAACTTTTTCATTTTTGGATGAATAACGAACTGGCAATACGGTTGTGTTGGATTCAATTCAAAATAGTTCTGATGATAATCTTCTGCTGGATAAAACACACCAATAGGCGTTATTTCCGTTACAATTGGGTCAGACCAGAGATTGGATTGGTCGGTCTCAGATTTGGATTCTTCAGCAATTCTCCGTTGTGTATCGGAATGGTAAAAGATTGCAGAACGGTACTGGGTGCCTGTATCGTTACCTTGTCTGTTTAATGTGGTTGGGTCGTGTGTGTGCCAGAAAACTTCCAATAGATCTTTGAACGATATTACTTCTGGGTCAAACTCTATTTGGACGACTTCCGCATGCCCTGTTGTACCTGTGCAAACTGAACGGTAATCAGGATTCTCTGTTGCTCCACCAGTATATCCTGATACAACTTTCAGTACGCCATCCAATTGAAGGAAGACTGCTTCCACACACCAAAAACAACCTGCTCCGAATGTCGCAGTTTCTAATTTCATCATTATTCTTTACGCTTTTCCTAATAACAAGATTCCTCTTTTTGTTGGATATAATAGGTGGACCTATATATGAAATAACTCTTAGCACTTCAATTCAAATAAGTCCGATCAGTTCATTTATCCTGCATAAAAATTGATTTTGCCATGTTATCATATTCTTGTGCCATATTTGAATTATATATTATTTTGTATCGTAAAGTCAAGGTGGGTGTGTAAAGTTTTTGTACCAATTCAAACTTTTTCATGTCAGGTAACCGCCTTCTTTACACATTGTAGTAGTCTGTCCAGTCTAAAATTGTAAGTATCAGCAATAGTCGGGAATCGGAGTTCCCTCCTACAAAGAGCAGGCGGTATTGGTAGGAGCGATCTCCGAATCGCGACCTTTACCTGCAAAATTTCGGTAGACAGTCCAGTAGGGGCGGGTCTCTGTGCCCGCCATAAGCGTCAATTTAAGGATATATCTTCTTGTGGGAGGGGTTTCTAACCCCGATTAATACTTTAGATTTGGACAAAATCGGGGTTAGAAACCCGACAAATGCCAAACGCGCATTTGGCGTTGATTCACTCCCACAAGAGAAAATTCAGCAATTTCTTCTTAAATTGATGCCCATGGGGCGGGTCTCTGTGCCCGCCCGTTACATCCAATTCTCAAACATAGCGGGGCACAGAGACCCGCCCCTACAATGGATAGAGAGGGGCGTTACCTGATATGAAAAAGTTTGAATTGGTACAAAAACTTTGCCCACCCAAAGTTGTATATTTCTTGAGTTTTGTCACAGTTCATAATAGTCAACTCATGATATCTGTCGTAGAATTAGAAGTTTGGCAAATTAAGTTCTGGATCCACCAATGCAATTAGACAGGAATCCCAATATGAAACAGCATAATCAATTATATCATCGTATCGGTTGTCATGTTTAAGAAATTCTTCAATCCAATCAAGTAATCGTTGTCTTGGTGCCGCTCGAGTCTCCTTTATACGCTCATCATAAATGATGTCTTTAAAATCTTCAAGTGTGTCAGGTTCAATTTGAAAATCGGGTTTGAAATACAAAGTGAGATTTGCCATCAAGTTCAGTGTTAACGTCTGTATCGGGTCAATTGCGATACTGAATGGTGGATCAACAGAGAAAATCTCATCATGAGGTAATGCTTGAACATAGATCCATCGTGCTTCAATGTAGTCAAGCTGTTGTCGGATTATCTCCAAATCAGATAATGTATTGAAGGATCTTGGTTCATGTGATTTCTTGATTGATATTTGTGCTGATGAAATAGTAGTTGCATAAGAAGGTAATGCATTAAGGAATTCAGCTTCTTCAAAGTTGTAGATTCGGATGCCATCAATATCCAGATATTCAATTTCTTCTGGCGGATTTATCATAGCATTTTCCAGTAAGTAACCGGCTTTGGAAATTAACTCATCCGTAAGTGTATTCCCAATTTGGAAGAACTTGATGATAGGATTAGCAAGTAGCAGGTTCACAGCTTTGTCTAAGTTACCTTTACTACCAAATTCTAAACCGAGACTGGTCAAGGCAAAAGAAGTTTGAATCTGTGTGCGAAGTGCAGATGTATCTGATAGGTCATCAACCTTCATGGTAATAAGTTTGTGTGCCAGAGCGGCGATGTCTTCGGAAAGAATCTCAGATTTTTCATCGTCAATTCTACCGAGACTATCGCCGTGCCCCATAGTTCTTGCAAGGAAAGATTTCCCATCAATGGTTGCGTCTGCAACGAGTGAGAACTTACTTGTCTGCATCTTCCTCTTTATCCTCAGCAAGATCAAGTGAATCCAAATCTACTTTCTGTTGTATTTCAGATTCAGTGATATCGATTCCAGCTTCCCGATCACGTGCCGCAACTCTTTCAGCTCTTTCAGCTTTCGCCTTTTCTAATGCTTTGTCTATATCCTTCACTGCATCCGTTTCTTTGTCAATAGCGAACATTTCACGTAATAATTGTGCAAAGAGATCATCATCCGCTTCCCAGATGGCGTTGAGGATTGCTCTTGCTTGATCATCTTTACATTCAATAGAAGGAGAATTTGGATCTATAATGCCTTCGTCCAACATCATAGCACTGAGTGTGCCTTTTAGTTTTACGCGGCTCTTGAGGAGACCAGCAAGAATACGTATATCAAGTTGCTGCAGGAATCGGCTCAGGTCATCACGTTCACATTCAGATAACTCAAATAACCATAGACTCAATGAATGTTCGTCCAATTTTCCATCACGCCAAACCGCAATATCCATGATTTCTTCAAATTGTTCGTTTGATAAGCACGGCAATAGACCACAGGCAAGCCCTGTGCCAAGAAGTGTATCTAACACTTGTAGGACATCTTCTGTGGGACTGTCCTGAATCAGTTCCGTACAATCCGGGACAAGATAGTACAATTCTTCTCTTTGTCTTGGGTTGCGGGTGGATCGTATTATTTCCAGTTGTTGTTCTTTATCGTAACTTTGAAAGAGTTGTTCAGCTTTGCGAGTTGGGAGTGAAAGTAACTTCTTTGCTTCTGATTGCGGAAGAACCAATTTCCGATTGCTCATACAATCCTCCAGATAGGCAATATGAATTGTAGCGAATTATTTATTCAATGTGTTTATTTGGAAAGTATATCTGAGTATCACTACATGTAGTGTAGAACGTTAGGTGATCGTCCTACATCAGAAGTTATTTCTAACAAAATTCATGTTTTTAGCTGCTGAGGCTATGGGGTCGTCTTTTCCGGGTGTTTCAAGAACAAACCAACTGTCGTATCCAATGGCGTGTGCAGCTTCAAATACAGCATCGAAATCTACTGAACCTTCACCTGCGTGATTGCCTCCCGTATCCTTTATATGCATTTGGACAATGGAACTGCCTAAACTTCGTATTTCTGATGGGGAATCATATCCGATGTTAGTTGCGTTGCCCATGTCATAATATACACCTACGTAACTTGAACCAACTTGTTCTATAATCTGCTGATGTTGCTCTGCACTTAACGTTGATTCTATTGCCAGATAAACATTATGCTTCTCAGCAGTTTCAGCTGCAAATTTAAAGCCATCAATGAACCTTGATTCGTTTATATGTTCGTCCTTAATTTGACCACCACCGAAAAATGGGACGAGAATGACGTGTGTGCCTAATTGTGGAGCGGTTTCTGCAAGATATTGTAATTTCGCAATGCCTTCTGTGCGGACACTGTCTGTGGGATGCATAAAAGAAAATGCGGTAAAACCACCTGGTGAAAGTGATGATACTTCAATATCAGCATCCTCAGCGAGTTTATTTACCTTTTCTATACCTGCGTCTTGCCACAGTGTATGGTCTCTATATTGGACACCCATACACAACTCAATACCGTCAAATCCGATCTCTTTTGCTTTTTTAAACGATTCTTCAAATGGGACAGGTATCATCCCGTCTCTTATACCTACTTTCATATCTTCCTCCTGTTGATTTTGAATTTTAACATATTAATCTGTCAAATTCAAATATATTTACATTTAATGCGCATCTTAAATTATTTGCAATTCGGGCAGAAAATCAGTGAATCATAAACGTTTTTTACTATTTGACAACAATATGAATAATGTATATTAACACATATAATAACAATTGTCAAATTTAATTTTTGTAGTAATTTGAAAAACTTTACACACCCCATTCACAATCATGGGGTTGTATAAAGTATTTGGCATAAAAACTACTCCTTCTTGTTGAGAGGGGTTTCTAACCCCGATTTACAATAACCTCAGTTGCTACCTACGGATTGTTGGAGAGGTTTCCAACCCTGTTTTGTTGTTTTCTACCAACATCAATGCAGCTTATTTTATCAATAGCACTCTGAAACTTCAGACTCATAATCATGGAAATCTACTAATCCTGAAAATCCTGGTTCAGACAAGTGCCAAATACTTTACACTCACAATCATGGAATTCTATTTGAATTTTGATTCTATTTCTGATAAACTTACATCAAAGATGTTATTTTATCCGAATAATTATATTCAGATTGAGGAATACTGCTGTGTTCAACAGGAATAATCAGATAGAATTGCCAATGAGTTTACAAGAAAGACTCAGTAAGAAACAGATAAACGATATTTCGTTTTCACCGGATGGTTACTATATTGCTGCCGGTGGCGACGAACGGATATGGGTGTATAATTTAGAAATCGCTGAACAAACTGCAGTTCTGTCTGGACATACGGACCGGATCCGGGCAGTAGCCTTTTCCCCAGATAACCGAACACTTGCAAGTGCAAGTGAAGATAGTACGCTACGCCTTTGGGATACAAAAAGCTCCAATGAAATTGCGACACTTGCTGGTGAAACGTCAAATTTAGTCAAAGCGTTAGCATCATCTCCTGATGGCGTTCCACTGACTGCCTGGAATGAAGAAACTGTACGGATGTTGAGTGGCTCCACAGCAGATCCAGCACGTATTAGATCATTAATATTCTCCTCTGATGGTAAAATCCTTGTTAGCGGTGGAACTGATGGAAAGATTCGTATATGGGAGTTGGAATCTGGTCGTCAATTATCCTCTATCTCTGCACACGATGGCTTAGTTTTATCAGTTGCATTGTCTCCCGATGATAGTCTACTTGCAAGTGGTGGATCGGACTCTACCGTACGGTTATGGGAACTTGAGAGTGAACACCTTCTTTCAACATTCGGCGCACATTCAGATTCTGTGAATGCTCTAACCTTCTCCGATGATGGTAATATTCTGGCAAGTGGCGGTAGAGATCCGCTAATACGATTATGGAATGTAGGTGAAAGGGGACTCAAATCCAATAATGTCGCTCCCGATGGTTTCGTATGGAAATTGTCATTTTCTCGTAGTCGTGAATCGAATAAACTGCAGCTTACTGCTGTCAATAGAGATGGACAAATATTTGAGAGTGATAGCATTGAGTAGGGCATACGCCATATTCGTTCAAATTGTCTGAACCAGGATTTGCAGGATTAGGAGATTTCCAGCATAGGTAGTTGGGGCTCCGAAGTTCCTATCTAAACGAGTTGTGCTAAATAACCAATTGTTAAATAGTGTATCACATTAGCAGGTGGATTTGGACGTATTTCTTTTTCTTTGAACTTTCTTTAGTCCCGTAGGGACGGGATGTTTATAGAAAACGTGTAAGCCTCCCGTTCTTTAGTCCCGTAGGGACGATATGTTTATAGAAAAAATGTGGACCACCCCTCTTGAGTTCCGTAGGAACGGCATAGAAAGATAAACATATCCTGCAATTCACCATAATGTCAGACATTGTGCTAAAAACAACAATCTAAAGCGAAAACCTCTTATCCTGGAAATCTACTAATCCCGGGGAATGCCTAAATGGCATTCATACCGTTGATTTCTTGATTTGAAATCCTGGTTCAGACAAATGGTCTTTAATCGTAATTCACTCCTACCTTCTGTCTGATGGGGGAACGACACCTGCGGGAGCATTCGAGCTGCCAGTTGCATGTAGCACAGCTCCTGATCCGATGGTGGCAAACTGTTCAAGACTTAGTAGTAAATAAGCTGTGCTGTCTATACCGTGATGATCGCCCTTGATAGATTCTTCATCTTTGTCGGTGTAGGTTACGTTCTCATCATAGACACAACTCAAAAACTCATCAGTGACATCTAACGGACGGTATTCTTGCCGCAAATCCTCATCGGGTGGATGCAGCATTCTGTCCCGAAAGAAGAAGATTGATGGTTCACCTGTCTTGTCTACTTTCAGACGTTGCTTGATCGCGTCAATCTGTCCGATACGCGATTTTTTCGGTTCTTTGACAGTAAGCCGCGCACGCCTGAGATGTTCAACACCATCCTGATCCGCACTGTCAACCGCTGCATACCGAATATAATCGTCATCGTCACAATTTGCCTCTATCATATCTATCAGATCGGTTCTTGTCAGACCTGTCTTGTAGATTTCCTTGTATGCATAGAGACGGTCCTCGGGTGATTCTGCCCACCAGATACAACTTGATGGATTACGGAAACCCCAGTCAACGCTGAGAAAACGTTTCCAATTTGGGTCAAGTTCGAAACTATCAATGATATGTATATCCGGTGAAAACTTATCAAAGACGAGACCTTCTGCGGATTCCCATTTGCCTTCGTAGCCGCGTTTATATCGCAATCCTTCAAGGTTTTGTAATCTGGAGACGCGTCGTTCCCCGATTTCTGTCAATTCCCCAGTCTCTTGATTGTAGATTTCGGGATTGTCTCTGAATGACAACTCAAAATACTCAACTTTGCCATTTTTTGTTTGATGCCGTATCCAATGGTCCGGAGAGCTTGGGTTGCAATCTGCGATGAGGAATGCGATGGGCATTGTGCCTGCACGTTCAGAAACGCGGGCAGTTACTTCCAACCATTTGTCAAACGGGATTAACTCTGCTTGATTGACAAATGCTGCATCAAAGAAATCAGATAGTAAGTTATTCGGATTATCCAATCCATTCATGTAGATACGCGAACCGTTCCAGTATTCAAAGAAGATGGGTTGTTCGCCACCGTGCTTGACGATAGGCGTTGGGTTTGGTGCGGTCCGAGGTGTAGGTCGGAAGCCGAGATACTTCTCATAAGTGGGTATAATATTCCTATAGATTCGGTTGAGGTTTCTGTGGATAAAGGTGAGTCTTGCTCCTGGATACTGTCTCGCTAACATGTCTATGTAAGCAACGCAGCTGTAAGTTTTACCTGCGTCATAGGTGCCACCTGCTATCTTTATCGGTGCATGCGATTTGAAGAGGTCAATCATTTTCGCATAAGGTCGGAACCCATCAAGGTTGTACTTGATGCTGGGCGTTGGGGCTACGACTTTTATGTTCTTGATGACCTCCTTCGGTTCATCATGTGCGGGTAGATTTTCTTCATATTCGTGGATAACTGGATGTACGTGTTCCAGTGCTGGTGGGTTTTCGCAGGTTTGTTCTCCTTCGGGGTGGACATCATTATTCTCGGAATTTTCAGTTTGTGGCTGTACAAGCCTTTCGCATTCTAATATAGTCTTGAATGATTTGATGGCATCACCAAGCGTTTTGACATGAATGGATATCTGTTTGATTCTTTCAGGATCTCCTTTGCCATCCCTTATATCCTTATATGATTCTATAAGCTCATCCATCATTTCCTTCTGAGCTTCGTGCCACTCGTCTAAGGTGCGTTGATATTTACTTCTCTTTTGATTGGGAGTTGGTGTCACTTTAGTCATAATACAGAATATTATAACTTACGGCAAATAGAACTTGTAGCTTTTGTAGCGTCTGCAACAATAGATTCACAATAAGTATGCATGGGTGTTTTGCCTGATTTCGTAGGTCGGGTAGAGGAACGAAACCCGACAAATCATGCAGAATACCAACGCGTATTCTGCCACGCGCATTTGGCGTTGATTTGGACATGACACTATAATAACCCAACTTGCCACCTATTGCACAGCTTCACCCTTTCTTCTCCTAATGTCCAATCATTCGCTCCAGATGAAGATTAAATAAATATTTCGGTAATCCAGTACACAAAAATGATCGTAGGGGCGGGGTTTCCCCGCCCGCCATCAACGCGCAACTTGCATATCTAATATTCATACTTGCTTATCATTCGCTCCAGATGAAGATTAAATAAATATTTCGGTAATCCAGTACACAAAAATGATCGTAGGGGCGGGGTTTCCCCGCCCGCCATCAACGCGCAACTTGCATATCTAATATTCATACTTGCTTATCATTCGCTCCAGCGGAGCGATATGTTTATAGCACGCACAGCGTTTCATTCTGCCGCTCCAGCGGAGCGGTATGTGCAAAATTCTGAACAATCTTAGCGGGAGGTTATATTGTTTAGGTGGCAACTGACGTTTTATTATTAGAAAAATTAACTTGACAACAACCATCTTCTTATGTAATAATATATATTACTTATACTACAAGCCTTTGGTGATCTATCATGCTAAACCATTTCTACAGAAGAATTACACACTTTGAAATAAAATTTGCTCTACTTATCACATGCATGCCGATGACACGTTTTTATACCATGAATCGTCCATGCCAAGACATCAAAAAATTAAACCAGCAACCGTACCGAATCAAAAAAATGGAATCCGCAGAAATTCACTTAAGAAATCACCAACAAACACGGACACTAATTGAACTCACAACCCGGTACGAAAAACCGTACCAAAACCGTACCGTAACACAAAAAAACGCACATTACGGTACGGTTTCAAATCGGAACATCGCAAACAATATTGGGGTTAGAACCCCTCGGACAATGGAAGAGGCGCAATGAATTGCGCGATTACAAACTGTTCTGAATCGTGGATTGGGAGGTGTGCAGGATTGTCAAACTGTTGTGTTTTGGTGATTTTCATAATTTTAAGATGAAATAATGCAAGAAATGTAGTAAAATATGTAATTAGAAAATAGTGTTCATGTCTAAAATAATTAATTCATTAGATAAATTTGGAGGCAGATATGTTTACTGGTGGTTGGGAGATATTGGCAATAGCATTAATTGCTCTACTTCTATTTGGTGGGAAGAAGTTACCTGAATTAGCTCGTGGTCTTGGTAAGAGTATAACGAACTTTAAATCGGGACTTCATGAAAGTCCGGAGGACGAAACCGAAACCACTTCAGAACAAAAAAAAGAAGCACCTCAGAAAGAAGAAGTAAGTTAGATTTGAGTTATAATGAAAGATAAATTACCTGATTTTCTTCAAGGTGTAATTGAAGAATATCCTGAAGTGTGGCAAGCGTATCAGGCATTGGGTGAAGCGTGTGGGGCGTCGGGTTCGCTTGAACCTAAGACTGTGCGTCTTGTTAAGCTTGCGTTGGCAATTGGTGCGAAATCTGAAGGTGCAGTGCATTCACATACGCGTCGTGCGTTGCGTGAGGGTATCACGCCAGAAGAGATACAACAGGTCGCGCTGTTGGCTATAACTTCTATTGGTTGGTCATCAAGTATGGCTGCACTGTCTTGGATAAAAGATGTCGTGGAAAAACATTCGGATACTGAATGAGAAAAAATGCATGAAAGTTGAACAGACACTGAAACATCTCATGTTTAGATTGTCTATTCATACCGTTTTGTTTTTATTTATAATTTTGATGCATACACCGATTTTAGTTTATTCTGAAACATCGGTGGCTGAAATGAAACAAGGTATGGAATATGTTAGACTAAAGATTTATCCAAAAGCAGTAGACACCTTTAAATTGATATTATCAAATAACCCGAATGATATTGATGCCTTGTTTGCATTGGCGAATGTTTATAAATTACAAGATGCGTTGGAATTAGCAATAGAAACTTCAGAAAAGTTACTCTCTATTTCGTCTAAGATAAACGACAATAAAACCGGATTAACACATCTTTTACTTGCCGAAATATACTGCAAACAGAGCAAATTGGATATTGCAGAAGGACATGCAAAGTTAGCAGTTAAGAGATGTTCAGAAGTTGCTGATACACATTACCGTCTCGGTTTTATCTATACGCATCAAGCGAAATTTGAGGATGCATTAATTGCGTTTAAGAAAACGCTTGAACGCAAACCCGATTTTGCTGAAGTGTATCAGTGGCTCGGGTTGATTGCCTTAATGCAGAAAAAACCGCAGGAAGCGATTACGCATTATAAAACTGCAATACAGAAAAAGCCGTATATTCAAAGTGCCTACTACAATCTTGCGAAGGCATACCGATTGATTGGAAATATGGAATCAGCAGCAATCCAGTTAGAGCTTTTCCAAAAGATGAAGACCTACTATGACAAGACTTATGCCATAGAAGGTTTCTTGTCAGAAGATCCTGCCAACGCAGCACTCCGCATGCAATTGGCAAAAGTGCATGTAGAACACAGCAATATATCAGCAGCAATTGCGACCTATCAAGCCGTTATTCGGGTAAGTCCGGAATATGTGGCAGGCTATGATCAGTTGGGTAGGTTGTATATGGAGATGAATAATCCGAAACGTGCAATACCTCTATTCCATAAAGTGCTTGAATTGAGACCTGATTCTGTTGAGGCACACGTTAGGTTAGGTTGGATATATTCGCAACAGAATTCCGATGAAAAGGCGATATTTCATCTTCAAAAGGCTATTGAGAAGATGCCTGAACATAGTTTGGCGTATCACGGATTGGCAGAAATTTATGCACATCAAGGACACATTGATAAAGCGATTGAGATATACCGCCATATTACAAAAATCGCACCTACCGATAGAGATGCTTGGACAGAAATGCGGAGATTGGAAGATAAGAAGAAAGCATCACGAAGGAAATAGTTTTCGGTATGAATTTTATGAGAATAGATAGTTTGAATTTTCCCCACAATCTCCCTTCCACATCGCTTATCGTATTCATTATAGTTTTCTGTAGTATGATGTCTGGTTTAGTTGTGTCAGCAGAACAGATTTTTGTAGATGTTACTGAGTCAGCTGGAATCGATTTTGTACATACGGATGGAAGAAGTGGAAAGCGATTGTTCAATGAGTTCCTCGGTTCTGGTGGCGGTTTTTTTGATTATGATGGTGATGGTGATCTTGACATATATCTTGTGAACGGGGCAGGACAGGTAGGGAAACCTAAAGAAAATTTACCTCATAATGTGTTGTATCGTAATGATGGAGATGGAACATTTACGGATGTGACTAAAGCCGCTGGCGTTGGGAGTACTGCCTATGGCACAGGTGCAACTGTTGGCGATTATGACAACGATGGTGATCTTGATCTTTATGTGACCAACTTTGGGGCAGATCAACTCTATCAGAACCAGGGTGATGGTACGTTTAAAGATGTAACAGCATTTTCAGGAGTCGGTAATCAGGCATGGGGAACGAGTTGTGTCTTTGTTGATATTGATAACGAGGGGCACTTGGACATATATGTGGCGAATTATGCAATTTACGATCCGAAGGAAGATAAACGTTGTGATGAACGCGGTGTTCATGTTTATTGTGGACCTCATGCCTATCCTGCTGTTCACGATACTTTTTACTTAAGTGATGGTGACGGGACGTTTTCTGATGTGTCAGCGAAATATCGTCCCTCAGACCTTGTGCCGATGCATGGGTTAGGTGTTACCTTTGGCGATTATGATGGTGATGGGGATATGGATTTGTATATAGCTAACGATCAGGATCCAAACTTTCTCTTTCAAAATGATGGTAAAGGTAAATTTTTAGAGGTTGCATTAATTTCTGGTGTTTGCTACAATGATATGGGAAAAGAAGAAGCTGGTATGGGTACGGATTTTGGGGACTATAATAACGATGGGAAACTTGACATCACTGTCAGCAATTATCAAACCGAAACGAACACACTTTACCACAATCACGATAGCAGTTTCTTCATGGACAACACGATACCGTCGGGGATAGCTGAAGTTACACACGGTTATCTTGGATGGGGTATCAAGTTCTTTGATTATGATAACGATGGGTATCAAGACATCTTTGTCGCAAATGGACATTTGATGGACAACATCACAGTTTTGGAGAAACATGTATCGTATCCTCAGAAAAATCTGCTTTTTCGGAATTTAGGAGATGGAACTTTTTCTAATGTCGTTTCAGAGACTGATGGGTTATCATTGAAAAAGGTTAGTCGTGGCGCGGCTATTGGAGATTATGATAATGATGGTGATCTTGATATATTAGTTACGAACTGTAATCAAAGGCCTGATTTACTTCAGAATGCTGTTGGCAATAGGAACAATTGGATACAAGTCCAGTTAGATGGATTGAAAAGCAACCGTTCAGGTTTTGGAGCGAAAATCAAGGTTGTGACAGGTGAACATGTTCAGTCCCGAGAGGTGCATAGTGGGGGTAGTTATCTCTCTTTTCATGATATACGTGCACATTTTGGTGTTGGAAAAGCGGAACAGATTGATCTTCTTGAAGTTCAATGGCCTTCCGGTCAAGTTGACAAGAAAATAGATTTAGTTGTCAATCAGAGGTATTTAGTGATTGAGGGTAGGAAAACCGTAGAATTGGATTATTAGATTTTGCTTATATTTGGTGAATTATGAAAAAAGTAATGCTTGTCTTAATCTTATTACTGTTTGTTTCATCAGTTGTGTTTGCTGCAAATGAGTTGGAGGATTCGCTTATTCTTTATATGTCATTTGATACGATTGATAGAAATGAGACAATTGACCATTCAATTTATGGTAATCATGGTGAGATGCGGGGCAAACCAAAACTCGTGAAAGGTAAATTTGGTAAAGCTCTGCAACTTAATGGCGAGGACGAATATGTTGAAATCCCACATCATGAATCGCTTACTGTTACCAAAGAAGTGACAGTAATGGCTTGGATCAATATTGGGCGACATTCCGGTCCTGGCGGTGCCAATTGGCAAGGGATAACTGCTAAAGGCAACGGGCCCCGTTCTTACAGTTTTTATACGCATTTACCATCAAAGTGTTTACACCTTAGTATTGGTCCGGCAGGTGGTTTCGGTGGCAGTATCTGCGACACGCCCATCAGTTTAGATGAATGGAATCATGTTGTTGCGCAACTTGATAATGGAACACATCGCTACTATATAAACGGTGAGATGGTCAAGGAGATTGGAGGAAAAGTGGACGCTCTTGGCAATGCTGATACAGCCACTGTTGCGGTTGGTGCAGCGGGGCCAAATAATATCAGATATTTACTCGGTATGATAGATGAAGTGCGTATTTGGAATCGTGCACTATCTAAAGAAGAGGTAAATGACCATAAGGAAAAGGGGCATTTTGAGATTTTTGCTGTGGATCCTCAGTACAAATTAACTACTACTTGGGGATATTTGAAGGGAAAACAGTAAAAGAATTGCGCACATTTTGGTTGCCAATTGGTGTATTTGTAAGGTGAGTTGATATACACCAAATTGTAAAGGTGAGAAACATTTGAAACAAATAATCTTTATTTTCTTAGTAATACTGCTTGTGGTTCCTTCTACGCAGGCGGCAAATGAACCAGAGGAATCGCTTATCCTCTATATGTCATTTGATACTATTGATGATGAGCAGACTTATGATCATTCATTGTATGAAAACCATGGAGAGATACGGGGTACCCCTAAACATGTTACCGGTAGATTTGGTAAAGCACTTGAATTTAATGGCACATCTGATTTTATTCACATACCGCACGATGAATCGCTTACAGTGGAAAAAGATGCCACAGTAATGGCTTGGATTCATGCAGAAAAACTAACAGGACCTAACGAGGGACGTTGGGCGGGGATTCTGGCAAAAGGAAACAATCCGCGTTCCTATAGTCTTTGGACGGATGCAGAAACAAAGTGTTTGCATTTTAGCGTTGGACCACCGAACGGAGGCGGTACCGTTTGCAACACAGAAATCAAACTAAACGAGTGGCAACATGTTACTGCTCAGATTAATGAAGGGACACATCGTTATTGGCTTAACGGTGTGTTGGTTAAGGAAATTCCGAATAGACCAAATCCGCCAGGATTGAATGATTTAAAGCCTGTTGTCATTGGAACTGCCAGCGTGAATAATGAGACCTATTTTACGGGTTTGATAGATGAAGTGCGTATTTGGAATCGTGCCCTGTCTGATGAAGAGGTTAATGCCCAGATGAATAAAGGGCATTTTGAGATTTTTGCTGTTGACCCTCAACATAAATTAGCCACGATGTGGGGTAATTTGAAGGCAAAACAGTGAAATAAGGATGGTGATGATTGCCATCCATAGTTGATTCTGCAGTATATATAAGATTTTTCTGCAGAACTTTTAATTATACATGAAGGAGAAATTATGAAAAAGATATATGTTGTTTTATTGATAGCAATGCTTATGGTTTCCATTGCTTATGCGGCAAACGAACCAGAGGATTCTCTCATTCTATATATGTCGTTTGATACGGTTGATGGTAAAACCACAATTGATCATTCTTTGTATGGAAACAACGGTGAAATGAAGGGGGATCCGCAGCATGTTGATGGTAAATTCGGCAAAGCATTAGAATTTAACGGCACGACAGATTGGATTGAAATTCCACACCATGAAACGCTTACCGTGGACAAGGATGTCACAGTTATGGCCTGGATTCATACTGAGAGACATACAGGCCCGGGTGGTGCACGTTGGCAAGGTATTCTTTCGAAAAGTAATGCTCCCCGTTCCTACAGTTTCTATACGGAATCACCGAGTAAATGTATGCACTTCGTTGCTGGTGATGGTAGTGTCTGCAATCAGGGTGAGGTCAAGTTAAACGAATGGCAACACGTGGCTGCACAGTTGGATAGTGGTACGCACCGATATTGGATTAACGGCCAGAATGTCGGTGAATATGGTGGCAAAGCGAATCCACCGGGCAATGCAGACACATCTACTGTCTTTATCGGAACTACCGCCGAAGGAGCCAGTCGTTTGTTCCTTGGTTTAATTGACGAAGTTCGTATTTGGAACCGCGCTCTCACCGAAGAAGAGGTTAATGAACAGATGAATAAAGGTTTTGACGAGTTATTCCCTGTTGACCCACGCCACAAATTGGCAACCACTTGGGGGACTTTAAAAACTCAAAAACAGTAGTAAAGTAGATTCTATACAATCTACTGACTACTACATAACACAACTTCAAGGTTGCTTGAAGTATATTAATATAATTGATAAATTTGGAGGAAAACCTAATAATGAGATATTTGTTTGTCTTCTTTATTCTTACAACCTTTGTAGTATCTTTCGTGCACGCAGCTGTAGATACAGAGGATTCACTTATTCTCTATTTCTCCTTTGATGAAGTAGAGAATGGCACTGCGATTGACCATTCACAATATGGGAACAACGGTGTTATTAACGGGACCCCTGAATTGGTTGATGGAAAATTTGGCAAAGCCATGAAATTCAATGGTACAACTGACTGGGTAGAAGTGCCGCATGACGATATTCTTACCGTGGAAACAAGTGTTACCGTGATGGCTTGGATAAATGCTGAAAGACACATGGGACCGAATAACCAACGTTGGCAAGGCATTCTTGCAAAAGGGAACAGTCCGCGTTCTTATAGTTTCTACACCGAATCACCCAGTGAATGTATGCACTTCGTTGCTGGTGGTGGTAGTGTCTGCACAACGAAAATTCCGCTTAATGAATGGCAACATGTCGTAGCACAATTAGATAGTGGCACACATAGGTATTGGCTCAATGGTGAAAACATTTTTGAATCTGGCGGCAAGAGTGCTTCGCCCGGAACCGCGGATACCTCTAACGTCTTCGTTGGAACTACAGCAGAAGGTGCAAATCGAAGGTTTCTCGGATTGATTGACGAGGTTCGTATCTGGAACCGTGCTCTCAGTGAAGAGGAAGTCATCAGAGAGATGAATATCGGTGTTGAACGGGGGACCGCTGTTGAGGCACTTGATAAATTAGCTACAAGGTGGGGTTACCTAAAGTCAATTAAATAACGGTAATCAATCTCTTTGTTTACGTTTTTATTATGTAGGTGAACTCGGATGGGTTCACCTACATTTTTGAGATAGTCAGGACTTACGCATTCCCCCTTGATAAGGGGGGTAGGGGGTTAAATAGTGCCATATTTCAGTGTTTTTAGTCTTTTTAACCCCCTAAATCCCCCTTATCAAGGGGACTTTAAGAGAAACTGCGTAAGTCCTGATAGTATAGGAATTTGTCATATTTCTTGATATTAAAAAAGGAGTGTTAGTCAAAAGTGAATGGGAAATTTATTGCATCTTCAGAAGTTGAAAGAGATGAATTAGATTGGGGAACGATTGGTTGGCTGAGTCGTCCTGCGACAACTGGTGGGAAAGACATTGTGGCAATGGAAGTGAGTCTCTCACCCGGTTTTGGTCATGATTTTCATAAACATCCCGATCAGGAAGAGGTGATATATGTTATTGAGGGTAGCGTTGAACAGTGGCTTGAGGATAAGAAACAGATATTAAATGCGGGTGACTCTGTCTTCATTGCTGCGGATGTGGTGCATGCCTCCTTTAATGTGTCGAATCAGCCTGCAAAGTTGTTTGTAACGCTGAGTCCGAGTATGGGTGAAGAAGGTTATCAACTGATTGACGTATTTGATGAAGCCCCTTGGAATGAACTACGGAAATAACTGATAAGACGGTATAAGAATAAAATGGTCAGCACATCATTAGAACTCAGGCAGCGGATGCGTGAGTTTTACGAAACATCAGAATCGTATAAAGAATTATTAGCTGCACACGACGAAACTTATCTCAGACACTATGTAGAATTGGTGTCACGTCATGCACCTGTGGGGGCAAAGGTTTTGGATCTTGGCTGTGGGAACGGTATCTCTTCTCGCTTGCTAAATCAGGCAGGATATGAAGTTGTTGGCACAGATATATCTCCTTTATTCTTGGAAGATGCACGGCAGTGGGAAAATTCAAAGTTACGGTATGAAGTCTGTGATGTGTTGGAGTTACCTTATGCTGATGATTCTTTTGATGCTATCTGTTCAAATGAACTTGTAGAACATCTACCTGATGTAGAAACAGCATTGTCTGAGATGGTGCGTGTTGTGCGTAATGGTGGTAAAGTGGTTTTATCTGGTCCGAATCTCTGTTCACCTATAACACCTTTACTTGACTGGATTCGATTGATACGTGGAAAACATGGTAGACCTGTGTGGGCAGAGACGAAACAACAAGCATATCAACAATTAAAAAAGAATTGTCAGCTCTATTTCAAAAAACGATACTTGACCAAAACACCTCATTTCTTATATCGGGAGCCGGATTTACAAATGGATGCTATCGGTGGTGATGCGGACAGTGCGTATTATGCTTGTCCCATTGATCTTGCGGACTTTTTTAAGTTGAATGGGTTTAGGATAGTAAAGAGAGCGGTTGGATTTGGCATAAAAGGGAGATTAATTGCAAATATAATACCTTATCTTAGTCCCTATATAACAATGGTTGTGCAAAAATGAACATTCGTGCGAATGATTTTGTATTAGAGATTGGCAGTGGTCACAACCCGAATGTGCGTTCAGATGTCCTGTGTGATAAGTTCATAGATGATGATGAACAACGAGGTGGCATGATTGTCACGGATCGTCCAATAGTTGAAGCGGATGGCCAGTATCTTCCCTTTGTAGATGGAGCGTTTGACTACGTTATATGTTCACATGTTTTGGAACATGTTGAGGATCCAGATTTACTTGTTTCTGAATTGATACGTGTAGCACCTCGCGGTTATATTGAGACTCCCTCTGAGATTGGAGAACGTATCTACGGATGGCATTATCACAATTGGGTAGTTAACTTAATTGATGGTCGTCTGGTGCTACAGAAAAACGATAAGCGATCCCAATTTGGTCAACTTTTCCACACATTGGCTGCAAAAGATAAGTACTGGAGAAAGTTTCATATTACACACCACCGCCTTTTCCTTGTCCAATATGAATGGGAAGGAAGAATTGATTATGAAATATTGCATGAGAAAGAGTCACCTTTGGATTTGCAATCTCCACAGGCTATTGAAGGACTTCTCGCATCTACGTTGTCAAATCAAACGCAGAACAGTTTTTGGCTAATGCTTAAAAGCGCGGTGCCGCGAAGTATTGTGTCTCAGGCAAAATCGGTTTTAGCAAAAAGTAATAGCCGTCAAACAAAAACACTAAAGGAAATTCTTGTTTGTCCACAGTGTAAAGGTAAATTGAGATGGGAAAAAGAGAACCTACACTGTAATATATGCAATATATCTTACCCGATTATTGATGGAATTCCAAGATTTTCTTTAAAACAATTGAATGGACAAAATGGAAACTAAAACAAACAACATTGAAAATAGAAATATTGTAATAATTGGTGGCGGGACTGCTGGTTTTGCCGCAGGTGTCTACACCTCTCGTGCGATGTTGGAACCTGTTCTCATTACGGGTGAGGCATTGGGTGGACAACTTTCATTAACACTTGACCTTGAGAATTATCCTGGCTTTTTTGGCAACGAAGCATCGGCCTTTATTCAAGGTATGCAAGAACAGGCGGAACGATTCGGAACTGAAGTCCAATTTGACACCGTGACTTCCGTTGATTTTGGAAAACATCCGTTTATCGTGAAAACCTACGGTAAAGAGTATCATGCAAAATCTGTGATTGTTTGCACAGGTGCTTCTCCCCGTACGCTTGATATTCCTGGTGAAGAAGGTTACGGTGGGCGCGGTGTATCCTACTGTGCTACTTGTGATGGTTTTTTCTTCCAAGATCAACGCCTCATTGTTGTGGGTGGTGGAGATGCTGCATTGGAGGAAGGCATCTTTTTAACGAAATATGCATCTGAAGTGTATATCGTTCATCGGCGTGACCAACTGCGTGCAAGTCAAATTATGCAGGAACGTGCATTTAAGAACGATAAAATCAAGTTTATATGGGATACTATTGTTGAGGAAATTTGCGGTAATGATGAACAGGTTACAGGGGCAAAACTCAAGAATGTCAAAACAGGTGAAACAGAACTTTTCCCGATTGATGGTGTGTTTATCTTTATAGGACATATTCCGAACACTGAGTTGTTTACAGATGTCATAACTATGGACGATCAAGGTTATATCATCGTTGATGAGATGCAGCGGACGAACATAGATGGTGTTTTTGCGGCGGGTGATGTGCATGACCATGTGTTTCGTCAAGCGATTACTGCTGCGGGTGCTGGAGCAGCTGCAGCAATTGCATCGGAAAAATTCATTGCTGAATTGGAAAATCGCACATATCCTGGAAACTGATTATATAACCTAAGTTACCACATAAGGATTGTAGGAGGGGTTTCTAACCCCGATTTACCATAATTGGCACCAAAATTCGTTATTTTTATGTTTCTTTTTATCAATCGGGGTTAGAAACCCCTCCCACAAATAATAGGTAGCAACTTAGGTTATATAGAGCAATGAAGAGTTAATGTTGACATGATCTATTTGAGAGAGCAGACTGATTTTGACTTTAAATCACTGCCGCACAATAAATACGACATAATAACGAAAGATGCTGTCAAGACATATCCGCAAGACATCTTACAGTCAGTCTTGGCAAGAACAGATTTTACATTTCTTGAGTTTGTTGATGGTGAATTTGTTACAGTTGATGTGCGACAGGCAGATAGTCTGATAAAGGTCCGACTTGATGATGAGATTGTTCTGGTGCATATTGAGTTTCAGGTAAGTGATAGTACTTCCACAGATATGGTTCGCCGCAATGTTGGCTATCTTGGAAGATGTTATGAAATGTATGGTTTGCCCATATTGTCTCATGTAGTTTATCTTCGTCCGAATGCTGGTCGTAACGATTCTGGTGGATATATACAAGACATTCCGGGACATCGTTTCATCGTTGAGTATAAGGTGATTCGTCTCATTGAACTTGAAGGAGAATCAGTTTTTGAAACACCGCATATAGGACTTGTTCCGTTTGCTCCATTGATGAAACCACCGGCTGGCCTGGATAAATTCCAATGGGCTGTTCAATGTAATGAGAAGACAAAGTCTCTTTCGTTGTCTTCAAATATTCGGAGCAATCTTCTCGTTTCTCAATGGGTCATGAGCGGATTAGTACATCCACATCAAGCAATTGCTGATTTTATACAGGAGGGAATCGTGCAAGAATCTTCAGTTTATCAACATCTATTAGAAACAACAGGAAAAGAACACTTTGAACGTGGCATAAAACAAGGTACTGAACGTGGCATACAACAAGGTATTGAACAAGGTGCGCGTCAAAGTACCCTCGAATCTGTTTTGAGTGTTCTTGAGTATAAGTTTAATTCTATCTCAGTCCGCCTTTTTCAACCTATGTTGGAGAATATAAACGATGTACAGCTACTAAAACAGTTGCATAACGAAGCATTAAAAGTACAGAATCTTGAGCAATTTATTCAACATTTAGAAACAATTGAAAGCGAATTGGATTGAATAATGCAAGAATCTTCAGTTTTTCAACACTGGTTAGAGACAACAGGGAAAGAACGTTACCAAGAGGGAAAAGAGTTGGGTGAGTGTCAAGCCATGGTTGAAGCACTCTATAGTGTTCTTGAACATAAGTTTGATGCATTTGCAGTTCGAATGTTAATTACCTCGTTAGTTGAAATTAAGGATTTTGAGGTGCTTAAGCAGCTGCATAGTACTGCACTTGAGGTGCATGAACTTGATGATTTCATTCAAAAATGGAAAACTCTTGAGAATGGACAATAGCTGCTTTGCATAGAGATTACTGTTAATTGTCCATCAGAATACGCGTTTGGTATTCTGACTTGGTTAGGAAACTACTAAACAAATAGGTAAATGCAATATAAATTTCTGTTGACCGGGAATGTGACATTGAAAGTCGTTGGAAGAGGGAATCGTGCAAGAATCTTCAGTATATCAACATCTCTTAGAGACAACGGGAGATGAGCGTTATCAAGAGGGACTTCAACAAGGTGCGTGGCAAAACGCCCTTGAATCCCTCAATAGTGTCCTTGAATATCAGTTTAATTCTATCACTGCCCGCATGTTGCGTCCGTTGTTAGAAGATATTGATGACATTAAAGTTCTTATGGATTTACATAAGAAGGCACTACAATCACAAAATCGTGAGGATTTCATACAACATTTGGAAAGGATAGAGGATATAACCAAACAAGTTTAGGTCTATGTTTCTTTAGTAAATTGCTTAGGCTGTCTACAGGTCTTGAAAGGAAATACACGAAGTGGCTAATCAAGAAAATCAACGTCTTGCCCTCGGTTTAGACTCAAGTACACAGAGTTTATCTGCATTCGTTATTGATGTGGATACTGCAGAGAAGTGTTTTGAACACGCCATAGATTATCGTGCTGATTCCCGAACAAATGGGTTTGGTATTGGAGAGGATTACATCTTACCACCGAAGTCTGAAGGGGAAGCGGAACAACCTCCGTTGATGTATATGGCATCACTGGATGCAATGTTTTCAGATATGCGTGATGCTGGTGTTGCTATAGAGAATATCGTTGCTATCAACACATCAGGGCAACAACATGGGCATGTATATCTGAACAGAAACGCTGGGATTATACTTTCTAATCTTCAAAGAGCGGAAAGTTGTACGTTAGAATTAAAGACACTTTTAGGTGGTATTTTTTCATATTTTTCTGCCCCTATCTGGATGACAGCTAATACTGTTGAACAGACCAAGCATGTGCGAGAAGCGGTTGGTGGAAAAACGGAGATGATAGAACGTTCCGGTTCAGACGCTCCACTACGATTTACAGGTGCAGTTATTCGTCGGGTTGGAGAACACTCATCACGCGCTTATGCAGCAACAGATAAGATACAACTCATCAGTAGTTTTATCCCCGCTGTGTTGTGTGCCAATCCGTTAGTTCCGATTGATACTGGTAATGGATGCGGTATGTCGCTGATGAACTACCGTAGGAAAGAATGGGATTCAGAACTACTTTCAGCAACTGCAGATGATTTACCTGGCGGTATGGAAGGTCTTCAGCACAAATTACCTGAACTTGCCTCACCAGATTCTGTTGTAGGTAATATCGCCACATATTTCGTAGAGAAATACGGTTTTTCAACAGATTGTGCGATTATTGCTGGATCAGGAGATAATCCACAGGCGAAAGTTCCGGTTGCGGGAGACCTTCTCAGTCTCGGCACAAGTTTTGTCAATATGGTGTCTACAGATGGGGAGACACTTGACCCAGAAGGTTTTGCGAATGCGATGTATGACGGCATTGGTCGTCCGTTTATGTTCGGTTGCCGCACGAATGGTGCAATGGTGTGGGATGCTGTTAGAAATAACTATGGACTTGCAAAAGAGGACTATGAACCTGCTGAGACAGCTCTTCAAGGGGTTTCTCTTGGCAAATTTATGACTTTTTGGCAACCGAAAACTGAATCTTTTCCTGTCTCCGGTGCTTATGATCTGATACGAACTAATGATACTGACTCTCCGAACTTGGCAGAGGATTATACTGGTGTAATAGAGACAAGTCTGGCTGCTGTTTATGTCTATTCTAAAGTCTTTACGAAACCTTCACAAGAACCGTTATATGTAACAGGCGGTGCGACTGGGAGTCCGCAAATTATGCGGCGCGTTGCAGGAATTTGGAACCGACCTGTTGCCTCTGTAGAAAAAGGTGGCGCAGCACTTGGGGCTGCTGTTGCGGGATCAAAAGGGTATTACAATCATATAGGTGAAGCGTTTGACGTGGAAGTCTTTAGTGCTAAAGTACAAAAACGCGGGGAACTTATACAACCCAATCCAACTGATGTTGCTGTGTATCATGGTGATGGAAAGTACCTTCAAAGATTCCGCGAAACCTACGAAAAAATTATTAGTGAATATCCTCTATGAAAGAATTAACTCATATTGATGAAAAAGGCAACACACAGATGGTAGATGTCGGTGGAAAGCCGCAATCGTTACGAACTGCTATTGCTAAAGGTCATGTAACTGCAAAACCAGAAACGTTACAACTTATCTCCGCGCAACAGATGAAAAAAGGGAACGTTTTAGAAGTTGCTCGCCTCGCGGGATATATGGCAGCCAAAAAGACAAGTGATCTTATTCCGTTGTGTCATCCGCTCAATCTTACATCTATTCGTGTTGATGTTGCAATTGTGGATGGTAGAATTGAGATTGAAGCTGAGGTGCAAACCGTAGGTAGAACAGGCGTAGAAATGGAAGCACTCACAGCAGTGTCAGTTACAGGTTTGACTGTATATGATATGTGCAAAGCTGTAGACAGAGAGATGTGTATTTCTGAAATAAGACTTGTTAAGAAAACAGGTGGAATAGGTGGAGATTTTGAGATATAATTTCAATAAGTTCACATAAAGGTTGATGTTTTGTTATAGATGACAGGTAGTTACATATTATAGTTAGAGATTATGTTCAATCGGAGAAAGAAAAATGCGTAAAACAATCATAGCAATGCTTTTAGTTTTTCTAATGGTTACCACAACTGCTATTGCAGCAGATTATGTTCTGATACTCGGTGGTGCTGGTGGGGAGAAATCCTATTATGACCAGTTTTGGAGTGCAACCTCTCGTTTTCATCAATTGCTTACACAGCAATACGGTTATCCTGCAGAACAGATTACTTTCCTTTTTGAAGATGAAGGCATGATTCCTGGACTTGTCAATGGTGAAGCAAGACGTGAACAAGTATTGGAAGCATTTACGCAACTATCAGAAAAGGTACAACCGACAGATAGATTTATCCTATTCATGATTGGGCATGCTTCGCGCACCTCGTCTGGTGTGAAATTCAATTTGCCGGGACGTGACATCACTCAACAGGAATACACCGATAACATTAACAAAATAAAAGCAGAACAGCAGCTGCTTGTATTTGGCTTTCAATATAGTGCGAGGATCGTCAAAGACATCAGTGCATCTGGACGTATTATTATCACATCAAGTTCTGCCAAGGAAGGTTATGCCTCTCAAGCAGGATTTGGCGATCTTTTCGTTGATGTTTTCTCTGAGCCTACGGCGGATACAAATACTGATGGTGCTATTTCACTATTTGAGGCTTATGTGTGGCTTCAAACTCGCATAGGCGAATGGTATGAACAGGATGGTGCGATGCAAGTAGAACATCCACACCTTGATGACAACGGTGATGGACGTGCTTCCCGCAAAGACGTAGAGGCAAACGGAGAAGGCACACTTGCAAACAAAACATTTCTGGGAAAGCGACTTTCGCCACTTCCAGAAATAGATACAACCGCGCAAAATCAGCAAGAAGATGGGGGCGTATTACCAGTTCCAGATACGGAAGACGATGATAGTGTTCAAGTTGAGGATACCGCAATAGAACAGGATCCGTTTGGGATGCGAGGAAAATCCTCACTTCCTTACAACTTTATCAGTGAAACCGATGAACAAGAGATACAAAGGCGGACTGAGAATGCACCTTCACAAATAGATCATCCAGATGATGGGGCAATTGTGTTGTGGGAATCAGAAGTATTCGACCTTGATGAGGATGGCAAACGTGTTTATTCCACCCGTCGTGTTGTAAAATTATTCAATAAAGATGGATATCATCTTGGTGAAGTTCGTATACCTTATGCGGAAGGAGGGGATGATGTAACGATACATCATGCACGCACCATACGACCTGATGGAACGCGAATAGAATTAGATGAAAGTAATATTGTGCGCGGTATAACTCCCGCAAGTGCTGCTGAAATGGGGTTACTTGTTAATACACGTCTGTTGTATTTTGAATTACCTGAGATTTCAGATGGTTGTATCATTGACTATGCTTATTCTGCCAAAAATCTGCGGGATGCTATGAAAGGTGAGTTTTGGCGACAGGTATTCTTCCAAGTAGATGAACCTATCCAATATTACCGTCTCACAGCACATATCCCAAAGAAAAAAGAGCTGCTTTACCAAGTTGATGGACCAAAAATAATGCCAACAATTACAGAAAATAACTATACACGCACCTACACATTTGAGACGAAAGATGTTCCTGCTTTACGAAGTGAACCTCTGATGCCAGCTGTTTCAGATTTAGCATATAGCATTAGTTTGACTACACTGGATTCATGGGACGAATTAGTAACTTGGTATGCGACATTGATTCGGGAGCAAGATAGAGTTACAGATGAAATAGAAGCAAAGACGAAGGAGCTGCTCTTTGGTGCATTTACACGTGAAGAAAAGATCAAGAGGCTGTATGAATTTGTTGCGTCAAAGATAAAGTATGCAGGTGATGAACGCGGAATTTGGGCGATCAAACCCTATCCTGCTGGTGAAGTGCTGAAAAAAGAGTGGGGTGATTGTAAAGGAAAATCAACCTTATTGTCAACAATGCTCCGTGTTGCGGGGATTGACTCCTATCCTGTGCTGATTTCTGCTGGAAAGGCGAGTAGAATTGTGCATGATGTACCATCTCTTTCATATTTCAATCACATGATACTTGCAGTAGATGGCGGTAAAAATAAAGAGTTGATTTGGCTTGATCCGACTGCCCATACTTGTGCTTATGGGGATTTTCCTGCAAGTGATCAAAACAGGTGGACATTGATCATCAACACAGATGCTCAAAAAGCAGACGGTGTAGAGTTAGGGGCACCCATCGTTGAAGATGAAGTATTGGATGGTGAAAAAGTAAAGCAACATCTATACGCCTTTCGTAAGAGTCCTATGCTTCCTGCTAACACAAATATTCGTCAAACAGAAACACATGTAATTGTCAAAAGTGATAGAAGTCTTGAGGTTACGCATGAGTTACGGGTGTCGGGCGAATTCAATTCAAGATTACGTGCGCGTCTCTTAGTTACAAGTCATCGGGAAGAGAGGGTTCAATTTCTACGCGATTTATTTGAATTGGATGAACGGGCAAAAGTTGATGATTTTGAAATATCAGATATTACAGAGATGCGTCCGGAATTAAAGATAAAACTGACATGGTCTTGTCAGGAGTATTTATATGAGATTGCGGATCAATTTATTCTTGAACTTCCAGTCGTTAGTAATCCTTATGCGAAATTGTTGCGAGATGAAGACCGTGACCATCCTGCTGTTCTTGGTAAGGCTCTCATATATGAAAACCACACTACTGTTGACGTAGAAGCACCTTATAGTATTAGCATGATTCCACAGGATAATAAGCTGCAAACCGATGTCGCTGAAATTCAATTAAGTTACAAGAAATCTAACAAGAAGGCTGAGATGAAACAGATTGTTCGTTTCAATGTGCCGACAGTGGATACTACCCAAATAGAACAGCTGACAGATGTTGTGAAAATTGCTGCAAGCAAAAGCACAAAACGATTTATCTTAACCCAAGAACCATAGCATGTCCAGTATTTTCATTTAGACCAGTTATCATAACCTTAAACTTATAAAGGAGAGGTAGATGCCAGCAACAGAAGAAGTCAAAGCAATTGAAGAGTTAATGGAAAGTCAAGAGTTGATTGTGACTCAGCTTAAAAAAGTAATCATCGGTCAAGAAGAGGTTATCAATCAGATGTTGATGGCACTTTTTGCCGGTGGTCATTGTCTTGTTGAAGGTGTGCCGGGTTTAGCAAAGACGTTGATGATCAAGACCCTTGCCGAAATTCTCAATCTCAAATTCAAACGGATTCAATTCACGCCTGATTTAATGCCTGCCGATATTATCGGTACAGATGTGCTTGAAGAGGATCGCACTACAGGACATAGGACTATCCGATTTATCCAAGGTCCAATATTTGCGAATATCCTTCTGGCAGATGAAATAAACCGAACACCGCCTAAAACGCAGGCTGCTCTTTTAGAAGCGATGCAAGAATATCACGTTACTGCAGGTGGAGAAGAATACCAACTGACCGCACCTTTCTTTGTGCTTGCTACACAAAACCCGATTGAACAGGAAGGCACCTATCCACTACCAGAGGCGCAGCTGGATCGCTTCATGTTCAAAATTGTGATTGATTATCCCGCAGAAGATGAAGAGGTGAACATTATCTCCGCAACAACGGGAGCAGAAGAACCTGAATTAGAAACTGCACTTTCCGGTGAAGCAATTGTCTCATTGCATCAAATCGTCCGTAGAGTTCCTGCAGCAGATAACGTCGTGCAATACGCAGTGAAACTTGGACGTGCCACGCGTCCTAAAGAAAAGGATGCACCCGATTTTGTTCAGCAATGGGTGCGATGGGGTGCAGGACCTCGTGCGGGGCAATATCTAATTTTAGGGGCAAAAGCAAGAGCAATCCTCAAAGGTCGTTACAACGCCTCTATTGAAGATGTGAAAGCGGTTGCCCCTGCAGTGTTACGTCACCGTGTTTTGACAAACTTCCATGCTGAAGCAGAAGGGGTTGGTCCTGATACAGTTGTTGAACGTTTGATTGATACAGTTGAAGAACCTTCAGTTAGAATGTAATTCTTGTTGGGTAGGATGGGATAAAATATTACATTGATTCAACTAAACGGAATTAAATCCCATGAACGTCTCTGTTATCATTCCTGTTTTGAATGAAGAAGAAGGGATCGCATGCGTCATCAATGATATACCAAAGAGTTTGGTGAAAGAAATAATCGTTGTTGATAATGGGTGTACAGACCGCACCGTAGAAATCGCCAAAGAACGCGGTGCCAGGATTGTATCTGAACCGAGGAAAGGCTACGGAAGGGCATGTCTGGCAGGAATTGCAGCTGTACAATCACCAGATGTGATTGTCTTTTTAGATGGCGATTATAGTGATGACCCAACAGAGATGCCGGACCTTGTTCAACCGATACGTGATGGTCAAGCAGAATTTGTTGTCGGAACACGACAACCGAGTGAAAAAGGTGCATTGCTTCCACAAGCACGGTTTGGCAACAAACTCGCAACTTTATTAATGTGTGTCTTTTTTGGGGTGAAGTATACAGATTTGGGACCTTTTCGTGCAATCCGATATGATAAACTCATGGCATTGAACATGCAGGACAAAAATTATGGATGGACAATAGAGATGCAACTCAAAGCAGCAAAAATGGGGATGATAGTGTGTGAAGTGCCTGTGAGTTATCGTAAACGGATTGGCACATCAAAAATAAGTGGGACATTTATTGGAAGTCTCCGAGCGGGTATTAAAATACTATCAACACTCTTTCGTTACGGTTTTCTGCACCGCTCGATCAACTAACTATAGTATACTTTAGAATTAATTGAACATTATGAGCAGTTCGGTCAGAAAATCGAAACTAACGCAGACGCTGTAGCATAACCTGTTAGGTTGTGTTCCGTTTCTGCACAACCTAACAGGTTATGCTACAAAATGTCACTTTAATTCTAAATGCCACTATATTTTAAAAATCAACAGGTAAAGATTTAATGTTTACTAAATTTTCTATTAAGGTCTCTGATTTTCATGAATTTATGGATTCGCAACCCGATAGTTCAGTGGATCTTATCTTAACTGACCCACCATATTGTATTAGCAAAAAAACTGGTTTTGCCGATGTCGTGAACGGTGTTGAAAGATTTGCTGTAAGCATGGATTTCGGTCCTTGGGATCATGTTGAGATAAATCTTGATGATATGGCACATGTTTTTTATAAATCCCTACGTCGTGGTGGCACTGCGATTGTTTGGTATGACCTGTGGAAAATAGGTAAGGTGAAGGATGCGATGGAGTCAGCAGGATTCAAAATGATGCGTCAGATTATATGGCAGAAAACCAACCCTGTGCCGCTGAATATGCGTGCGACTTATTTATCTAACAGCAGAGAAATGGCGGTTGTTGGTGTGAAAGGTGGAAAACCTACGTTCAATAGTGAATATGACTCTGGTATCTATGAGTATCCGATACCACGTCATAAAGGTAAAAAGCAACACCCCACTCAGAAACCGTTATCTTTGTTTGAGGAATTAGTACGTAAACATAGTAACCAAGGAGACCTTGTTGTAGATCCTTTTCTTGGTGCGGGGACTACGGGTGTTGCTGCATTGAGAAATTGTCGTAATTTTGCTGGGTGTGATATAGATGAGAACTATGTGGATATATCAAGAAAAAGGTTAAAAGCACAGAAATCGATAATATGAAACATCTTATTACAGAGAAATATTGGTGCGTAAAGCAACTGAATATCTTTCAAGACCTTTCTGATTCTGACACTTTTTATTTGGATCGGATTCTCACATATAAAGAACTGAAACATGAGGAACGTATCTGTGAAGAAGGGGTGTATTTTATCAAAGATGGACGGATTAAGATTACAGAAGAACCTTCAGATAGTAATCATGAAAAGCGTGAAAACCGTTCAAATCAATCAACATCGGAGGAGAAAGCGGAAACTAAAGAGGTACTGGAAACTGGAGAGATGTTTGGTGTTTTTTCCAATGAAGACAAGTTGTTGCGTGAGAGTTCTGAAGTGCTTACCTATGCAGAATGTCTATCGGAAGTCTGTATCGGCATTGCGACAACACGTGATTTTTCATTTTATCTAAAACGGAAACCACATTTAACATTACCACTTCACCGTCCGTCTTTGTTAGATACACTCTACACAGATAGGCATAAGAAACAAGAAACACAGTTGAATAGGCATAATATTTTAAAGATCAACAAGACAATGGACTGCAAAGACTACAATGCTTTCGGTAATATAGCCTTTAGAACAGTGTCCTCAAGACTCGCGCTCTTGTTGCAAAATCTCGCTGTGGTGTCAGATAATAAGGGTGTTTTAATGACACCACGATTGTCATCCAAACGAATTTCAAGATTAATTGGAACTTCAACTGAAACATTGGATAAACTATTTGAAACTTTCGGACGACATCAGGTGATTGAAAGACGTTGGGGTCGTATACAGATATTGAATTCATGGCAGTTAAAGAAAATCGCTGATGCTCGAATGAAAACATTAACGTTAATGAAAGAAGCAACCGTTTTACCAGAAGATGATTTTGATTTAGCGGCGATCATCAGTGGGCAACCACCACAAGGAACGTCTGAAAGTGCTGTGCCCACACGAACCTGGTAGGTCGGGTAGAGGAACGAAACCCGACAAATGCCAAAAGTGCATTTTGCGTTGATTTGGACAAATGCCCATTATCATAAACAGGACTTACGCAGTTTTTCTTAAAGTCCCACTGATAAGGGGGATTTAGGGGGTTATATCCCTGAAATATCATTGAAATAACGACTTTTAACCCCCTTATCAAGGGGGGAATGCGTAAGTCCTGATAAAGAAAGTCGGGTTTCGTTCCTCTACCCGACCTACAATAATGACATGAAAATTTGGAGAATATGAAAAACAGCAATCCATACCTAAATCTTGACCAACAAATGGTCGGTGATATATACACGAGCAACGAAGTCATGGATAATCTCACCGTATTGTGTGATGACTTCGGTTCACGTTTTGCCGGAACGCCAGAGGAATTTAAGGCTGCTACCTTTATCTCTGAGACATTTTCACGTTACGGATTGAAAAATGTCCGAATGGAAGAATACCCCTATGCAGGATGGACACGAGGGGATGCTACTCTAACAATAACTGAACCCATAGAACGGACATTGCATTGTATTTCACTACCGTACTGTCCGTCAGGCGATATTACCGCTGAACTTCTATCTGTTGGCTATGGAAGTCCTGATGAATACAGTGAACTCGGTGATACTGCCCAGTCAAAACTTGTGATGGCGAGCAGTGCATCTCCGAGGGATCTTGGTAGATGGGTACATCGCAAAGAAAAGTATGAACGTGCAGTGTTGAGTGGTGCAAGTGCCTTCGTTTTCGTGAGCGAACATCCTGGTGTTGGACCCGAAACAGGCAGTCTACAGAACAACAGACCCGCACCAATACCCGGTATATCTGTTTGCAAAGAAGATGGTGATTTTTTGACGCGATGTTTAAAACGATATGACAAAGTAGTGATGCGTTTGCAAACAACAGACATAAACGAACCACGCACCTCATGGAATGTCGTTGGGGACCTGCCGGGAAGTGAATATCCTGACGAAATGATCGTTTTAGGGTGTCATTATGATGGACACGACATTTCACAAGGGGCACACGACCCAGCATCAGGTATGGTCTCTGTTATTGAAACTGCACGGGTATTATCAACTTATGCGTCTGATATATTGAAACGAACTGTCCGATTTATTGCCTTCGGAACAGAGGAAATCGGCTTGACGGGTGCGTTTCGTTATGTTGATGCTCATGCAGATGAATTAAACAATATAAGGTTAATGTTGAATATGGATGCTGCGGGGGGGACAAGTCGTAAGGGGATTGTCCTGCATCATTGGGAATCGTTGGAACCGTTCTTTAACACCGCACAAGAACAGATTCATGCAGATATGCCTATTGGACAGAAGGTGCATTCCTATTCTGACCATTTTCCTTTCTTCCTTAAAGGTGTGCCTTCGTGTCACATGGGGGATCCGACTTCAGCACCATCGGGACGCGGATTTGGACATACTGCTTACGATACTCTTGAAAAGGTGGAGTTGGACAATCTACGACGGGCAAGTTCAATCGGGGCAAGGATCGCACTCCGCTGTGCAGATGCAGATGATTTTCCCGCGAAACGCAGAACAAAGACAGATGTTCAAGAGATTGTAGACAACGATCCTGGTTTGGAAGGTTATCGTATTTCTTTGAAATTGAAGGTATAGATTTAATCTATTTGGATTTTCTCAGTATATTATTTAGACCAAAGCCTTAATACATTATGAAATATAGACGATTTTCTATTTTACTGCTAATAATTGGTATAATTTTCATATGCTACGTATTTTTGCTGCAATCAGATGTCCCAGAAGAATTTGCTGAGGAAAGCATTCAGGATGCAGTAACACAATCGCGGCGGACAGCGATAGTCAATGCAGTGGAACGGGCGAGTCCTGCCGTTGTGAATATCAGTGCTATACGGAGTGTCTCAAACGGATCATTCGGATCCTTTTTTGATGAATATTTCCAAGGATTTGGGTTTCATATACCACATGCTCCTAAACGTAAATTGCGTGAAGTCGGATCGGGTGTGATTATTAGCAAAGAAGGATATATTCTCACGAACCATCATGTCATTGAACAGGCAGAAGAAATTAGAGTGGCAATATCTGATGGGAGAGAGTTTGGGGCACATATCATTGGTTATGATTTTCTGTCGGACTTAGCTTTACTCAAAGTGGATACAGAGGAAGATTTGCCACTTATTCAGTGGAGTGATTCTGACAAACTATTCATTGGTGAATGGGCTCTTGCAATTGGGAATCCGTTTGGGCTATCCCTCGGTAATGCTCAACCGACAGTAACAATCGGAATTATCAGTGCTACCAAACGTTCATTGACTGTTGAACCACGTTATTATGAAGCTCTTATACAGACAGATGCCTCTGTTAACCCAGGAAATAGTGGTGGGGCATTGGTAAATGTTAATGGTGAACTCATTGGTATTAACACTGTCATACGTTCAACAAGCGGCGGATCTCAAGGGGTTGGTTTTGCTATTCCTGCAAATAAAGCAAGACAAGTTATAGCAAAGATTACGGAACATGGCACTGTGGTCCCACCCTATCTTGGTGCAGAAATTCAGTCTGTTAATGAGGAAATGGCAGAAAAACTCTTTGGGAAAGAAGAATCACAGCAATCAACTTTTTCTCGTGGTGTTTTGGTTTCGGAAATCGAGAGGAAGGGTCCTTTTGCTGAATCGGGAATAAGGCGAGGAGATATATTATGGTCAATTTCTGGTCAGAAAGTAAAAGACAGAAACGACTTTAAAGCAATTGTTCGTATGCTGCCGCTCAATGAACCCGTTAGATGTGAATATATCCGACGTGGTCAAAAGAGAGAAACTGAGTTGAGATTTAAACAACTGGAATGTGAATATACTCCACAAAGATGGGGGATAACATTTACGCAGCCAGATAAAGAAATGGCACGACAATATAACAGACGCGGTGTTGTAATATCGGATATTGATAAAGATAGTGGATTATCAGATTCTTTGAAAAAAGGTGATGTCATTTTTCGAATCAATGATATTGATATACATACACTTGAAATCTTTAAATTAGTAGACGAACAGATACATGCCCGAACAATAATCGCTTTATACTATGAAAGAAATGGGAAAGAGGAATCTATCACAGTTACTAATAGAAACTATCAAAGGAGATAAGTGTTTTTTAGGAAAATATAAGTGATAGCACAGAATGTAACTGAAAGTCGTGCAGAATTGAGACAACATCACTAAACTAATTCGAATATGGAGAACTAAAAATGAAAATGCAGTTGCCTATCATCATTATTGTCTGTCTTTCTTTAGTAATTATTCTCTCTATCCATTTTGTGGGAGGGAAGAACGCACAAACCGTCTCAGAAAGTAATGAGGAAAGTCATAATTTCCGTTCTATTCGGTTCGATGCCGAGAACGCTTATGCATCTAAGGAATACGGAAAAGCGATAGCGTTTTACGAGGAAGCGTTAGAGTTACGTCCAAATAATGCTGAGATCTTAAATGATCTGGGTGCAGTTCACTATGACCTTGGATTGAAAAACGCTGGACCAGAATGGCCTTCATGGAATGATATAGATTTAGACGGTTCAACCGAAGAGGCGTTAGCAGAACTTGATCTTGCTTTACAGAATGTAGAGTCTGGTTATTTTAGAATAAATACCAGTTCCTCTGAAATAGCAGAGGTGATTCAGATGGAGGCTAAGAATAGAGAGGCGGATGTGTATCCGTTTTACGGAAGCACAATTACTACCTTGAATATTTTGGTTGGACCTACAAAAGAGCATTTCATATATGCAAAGGAATATTATCTCCGAGCAATAGAATTGAAATCTACTTATGCAAAACCGTATCGTAATCTCGGTTCATTCTACATAAAAATCGGCATAGTAGATAAAGGGGTTAATTATTTGCGAGATGCATACAAACGTCAACCAAATGATGCAGAACTCGGGGAATATCTGCATCAATTTAAGGGTGGATATTAACCATACAGGACTTACGCATTTCCCCCTTGATAAGGGGGGTTAAAAGTCGTTATTTCAATGATATTTCAGTGATATAACCCCGCCAAATGCCTTAATGGCATTTGTAGCGTTGATTTACTAAATCCCCCTTATCAGTGGGACTTTAAGAAAAACTGCGTAAGTCCTGCCATAGATGAAATAGGAAACTGTGCTATTGATAAACATATAAGATATTATGAAGAGCCTAATGCAAAAACGTTGTCCTGATTGTGGATTCATGAATCCTGCAGTCAAGTTTTGTGGGGACTGTGGTCACACACTTGATAATTCAGAGACATCGTTAAGCACGCCCCCTATTGGCAAAGCAGAAAGACGGCAATTGACTGTTCTGTTCTGTGATGTCATTGATTCAACTGCTTTGACCGAACAACTGGATCCAGAAGATTTACGACAAGTTTTGGATGCCTATCGCGCTTCTGTTGCAGATGTTGTTTTAGAATATGATGGACACATTGCACGTTACTTTGGCGATGGTATCTTAGTCTATTTCGGATATCCGATTGCCCATGAAGATGCAACACGAAGGGCAGTGCAAGCAGGTTTAGGGATTGTTGATGGATTGGAGAAACTGAATTCTCGTTTGTTGACGACCTTTGGCATCAAGATACAGGTGCGTTTGAGTATTGACACTGGTTTGGTTGTCGTGTGGGAAGTAGGGATGCCTACAGGTAAGACCGGTCGTGATATTTCATCTCTTGAAAGATATAATGTTGAAGCAATAGATATTGTCGGTAAAACACCGAACATTGCAGCACGTATGCAGCAAGTCGCACCACCTAACGGAATCGTTGTCGGTGAGACGACGCTTAGATTGATCGAAGGATATTTTACCTATCAAGATATGGGTACAATTTCACTGAAAGGGATTGCGCAACCTGTTTCCATCTATCAGATTCTTAGCGAACAACCTGAAGAGGCATTTCTTGTTTTTCAAGGTGCCCCGGAAACACCTTCACAGAGCAGCAGTGTAACACCATTAATTGGTAGAACACGCCAGATCACGACATTAAAGACACTATGGAAAAGTGCCATTGAAACAGATGGACAAGTGGTATTGATAGAGGGTGAAGCGGGGATTGGTAAAACGCGTTTAGTTACCGTGATTGCAGAATATGCAGCTGAGAACAACGCCCAAATTTTGGAATGTCGCGGTTCACCCGATTCACAAAATAGTCCGTTGTATCCTATATTGACGTTATTGCGACAACAATTATTACGTATCGGAGAATCGGATCCTGGATATATACGACTGAATAAACTGGAACACTTTTTGAATTCACATGAACTTTCACAAAATATGTTACCGCTTTTGGCAGAATTGTTAGAAATAGAAGCGGACTATCAAAAAGTGGAATTAAAGCCAGGACAGCAACGTCGTAGGACTTTACAATCTCTGGTGCAGATTCTCCTTAAATCTTCTCAACGCGAGCCTTTATTGCTTATTGTTGAAGATTTACATTGGGCAGATCCATCTACTTATGAGTTTCTACACCAGCTAATTTCCCAAATGGAATCTGCTCCACTTCTTGCTATTCTAACTTCTCGTGATGAAATAGGGTTACACCAAGATAGCGCACATTTAGAGGGTAGGGCAATGCTAAAGACCCTTCTTGAATTAAATTGGGTTACGCAAATGAAGTTAAATCGGTTGAACCGTAGACAGGTTTCGTTGATGATAGAGAAGGTAGCAGGAGATCAATCTATCCCCAAAGAAATCGCAAATCAGATTGCAACTAAAACAGAAGGTGTTCCGCTATTTATTGAAGAATTAACACGAATGGCACTTGAAACTGAACTTGAGAATATAGATGTGTCAACAGAAATACCTGCAACACTTCAAGCATCACTGACTGCAAGACTTGATCGTCTGGGAGCACGTAAAGAACTCATTCAACTTGGAGCTACACTTGGCAGAGAGTGGACAGCAGAACTTTTGCATAAAGTTATGGTCAGCATGACTGAAGAACCGGAGGAAGGAGAATTTCTTGCGCATCCGGATCAATTCACACTCTTTCGTGTTGAGGACGAACAACAAGGAGATCTCACATGGCTTGAAAAAGAACTGCAAAAACTTGTAGATGCAGAGATTTTGAGATCTCGTCAAAGCCATGAGAACAAACAGATCTATTCATTTAAGCATCCATTAATCCGAGAAACTGCATATCAAGCGTTGTTGAAAAGCACACGGCAAGCATACCACCGCCGGATTGCGATTGTTTTGCGTCAGTCATTTGGTGAAGTGGTTAGGGCACAACCAGAATTGGTTGCGTATCACTACACAGAAGGGGAATTGCCTGATCGTGCAATAGAATTTTGGCAACAGGCAGGTCAACGTGCAGTGGAAAGATCAGCGAATGTAGAAGGTGTCCGCCACTTGACACAAGGTTTGTCATTGTTAGAAAATCTGCCTGAAACACCTGCCCGGTCTGCACGTGAATTAGTTATTCAAACAACATTAGGACCGGCACTGATTGCAACGAAGGGATATGCTGCACTTGAAGTAGAAAAGACATACTTGCGCGCTAAGGAACTCTTGGAAACTATGCCGAATAATGAACGGATGTTACTTAGATTCCCAATTTTATTTGGTTTATGGCTCTCCTATCTGGTCCGGGCAAAATTGCAAACAGCACGTGAACTTGGAGAACAGTGTCTGGTAATGGCACAACAACAAGAGAATCCAGTGTTGGAGGTAGAAGCACATCGTGCATTAGGCGCAACGCTTTTTTATGAAGGTGAGCTAAAGACTGCACGCGCACATATTGAAGCGGGAATTGCAAAGTATGATCAGCACCAACACCCAGTGCATGCATTTTTTCATTATCTCGCTGATCCGGGAATGACATTGCATGCTTATGCAGCACCGTTGCTGTGGTATTTGGGGTATCCTGAACAAGCATTAACACAACTGCAAGCATCACAACAGATGGGTAAAGAAAGACCCCATCCCTTTAGTCAGGTTGTCTCTTTACATTTTGGTGCATTGCTATATCAACAACGCGGTGAAATAGCGAAAGTTGAAGAGTGTGCTACCCAAATTCTCAAATTGTGCAGAGAACACGGTTTTTCTGTTTGGGAACCGACTGGTAAAATTTACAAAGGCTGGGCACTTCAGCAGAATTCTGAGAATTCTCACGAAGAAGGCATCGCTTTAATTTGTGAAGGATTTGCAGAATGGGAAGATAACCTTTCACGAATATTGAGTCCAGTCTACCTTGGAATTTTGGCACAGGCGTATGAGCAACGCGGAATGGTTGATGAAGGACTCCGGACTATAGAAATTGCCCTTGATTTCGTAGAAGAAAGTGGGATACGTATTAATGAAGCAGAACTCTATAGACTAAATGGTGAGCTTTTGCTAAAATCTGATTGCCAGAAGTCATCAACAGATTTGGAACAGAACGATCAATCTGACTGTTCATCACGGTTTAATCATTTTGTAGAAACATGCTTTGAGAAAGCGTTGACTATTGCGCGGAATCAGTCTGCAAAATCTTGGGAACTTCGAACTGCTGTGAGTTATTGTAGGTTTATGATGACACAGAATAGACACGAGGAAGCATACAACCTGCTTAAACCGATATATGACTGGTTTACTGAAGGATTTGAAACAGTTGACCTGACTGATGCGTTTGCGTTATTACAAACCTTGAAAGGAGAAATTACACAATGAGACTTGGTGTCGCCGGTATAGTTAGTGATTTCCGAAAATTGAATCAGCAGGAGATTGACGCAGTTAAAGAATTGCAGTTAACAGGGATCAGTTACCACTTTGCGAGTTCGAATATCCCACAGGTTTCCGCAACTGAATGTGATCAATTTCGTTTTCTCCTTGAAAAAGCAGATCTTGATCTGGTACAATTTGGTATTACGTATTCAGAATGCTTGTTTGATCCGAATCTTTCAGTTCGACAAGCATCGATTGAAGCAGTGAATTGTGGTATGCCTGTGGCGAAGGAACTCGGTGCTTTTCATTACTTGTTTCGTCCGGGAAGTCTAAATACAGATGGTGCGTGGACATCCCATCGTGATAACTATTTACCAGTATCGATGGAACGGTTAATTGAGACATTAAAACCGATAGCAGAGCATGCAGAACGTGTGGAATTGACACTTGTCATGGAGACACACGCAGTTTCAATAATAGATTCACCTGAAACATGCAGAGAAGTCGTTGAGAAGGTCGGTTCTGATCGCTTACGGATAGTGATGGATTTTGTCAATCATTTTCAAACATTGCGGCAGGTTTATGATAGTGAAGCGAGACTCAATCATATTTTTAATGTCATGGGACCTGTCGCTCCGATGGCACATATAAAGGATATTCGTGTTGAAAATGGATTAGTTTTACATCTGAATGAGGAAGTTCCGGGTGAGGGTGAGTTGGAATTGGGAGTTGCATTGAAACGATTTGATGCTCTCTATCCGGATGGTTATGGGTTGATAGAACATCTACCAAATGAAAAAATCCCACTTGCGAATGCAAATGTCAGGAAAATCGCTTATGAAAACGGAGTTAATATCTATTAAAACGTGAGTTTGATAATAAAATGTGAGTTTGCTCTAAACACTTTTCAAGCCTAAAAAAAGCAGTATTTTTGTAGCATAACCTGTTAGGTTGTGCCGTTTTTGCCAAAAATAACAGAAATGCTGCGGGTGAAAACTTTGTCAAACTCACGTTATTAAAGGGAAGGGTTGTATCATGTTCAACAAAAGACATTTCTTATGTTTGATTCTCATTTTAGGTATGGTCTTTATATCTTTCACTGCATTTGGTCAGGAAGAGGGAATTGCTGACGAATTGCAGGATGGTGCAGGTGGTATATGGGGGAACAAATTCCTTTTTCCAGTATTTGTTGCTATTGCAGTGTTCATTTTCCATGGTATTGCTTATCTTATCCGATTGTTCAAAAAAGATAGACTGCAAAAAACGCTTATGAACAAGTATGTAGTCTTTCATATGAAAAACGGTCATCGTTATCACGGAACAATGCGAATAGATATAAAAGGTGCAGAGATTATATCCGAAGAATCGAGGCAACGCGGGCAAGCTCCGAGTTATATTTTTAGCCAGAATCAATTGCAGGACAATATTGGTGCTTATATTCGTTACCTTGATATTATGAATGAACGTGAAAAACGTGAACGGGCATGGGATCATGAACGTCTGCTGAATCCTCCATTTTCTCAACGTCTTATCCGAAGAATTAGAAACATGTTTGTTGAATTAAAAGGGGCAGTGCAAAATGCTTTGAATATGATTGGGCATAGTATCAAAGGTGCTACGAGACCTGTCCAACAACAGTTGCAGCGTATTGATGCGGCTGCCGCTGACATGGGTGGACAAGGTCAAGCGATGAGCACACTCACTGAGATAGAGAAGGAAGCCAAAGGCTTTATGGCAGAAGAGAGTTATGAAAGGATAATTGAACGACTTGTCGGGACTCGTGTAAAATTCAGAATTGCAGGCGTAGAACATGCTAATGGTGAATACATGGGGCTCTTAAAAGATTACAACGATAAGCACATGTCCTTCATGACTGTAAAAGATAAGGATGGGAATGGGTTCAGAGACCAATGGGGATATGGGATAGAATACAAACACAATATTAATGCTATAAACCGTCGCGATGATCGCGGACTCAGAACACGCATGATAGAGGAAGATGGCAAATATTTCTTAGTCTTTGAAAACAATACAGCTTATTCCATCCAGGTCGGTCATATTAAATTGCATGACGGATCTCCTGAATGGGGCAGAAATATGGAGTTTAAGTGGCACATAGAACCGCTTAGTGTTAGAAGATTACGAATCAATCCAGTATCACAACACAAAATCGCACCTTTTGATCGTGTGTCAATCCCTGAACACCGCACACCCAGGAATTTCAAGAGAATCAACGTTGATTTCCGATCTTTTCGTGATGCGGATGTTATTTTTCCGCGTAGATCCTGTACAATTATTGAAAGTGGAGAAAAACGGCAAATAGAAACGTTCAGTATATCTGCATTGACAGAAGCGATGCTTGAAAAGAGTGAGACTGAAGAAATCGCAATTGAGGATTCACAAGGCCGTCCAATACACGGTATGAACCTTGTGCATGGATACATTACAAACGTCAATGAAGATAGACTTGATGTGAAGTCTGTTGATTCCAGTTATAGTCGTCGGTGGGAAGTAGAAGGGGCTTATGCCCATTTTGATAGTGTCTTACGCAAAAAGATTCCTATTCACAGGAAGGTGATTCCTTATTTCTCCCATAAGATTGCCGCTCAGAGCCAAATTGTAGAACAGATACGTGAGAACAAACTCCAACAAGAAGCGTTTGCTATGTTGACTTATCCGAAAAAGGTCAAGAGACGTTTGCGAATTCCTATGATGCAGAAGATAATTCCATCTAAAGCTGAACTCCGTCTTCCTATGAAAGTGATGGCATTCTCCAGCAATGGCACGAATTTTGAATATCCTATCCTTGAACGTTTTGAATATATAAATGAACACCACATGCTCTATGAACCTGTTGACACATTACGAAACGACCGCCTTGCCAAAATGGACATTCTCTGGATTGGAAATGGAGAAATTTACAAAGGTGGTTATCGTCTGAATATTGATTCTGAACACCGTATCAAGAATTTCGTAAGTCAAGGTGGTGTCGTCATCGTTTCTGGACAGGATGTGAAGGCGAGCTACAGGCAGCGACGTGGTGCCGGTTGGATTCCTGAACCGCTGACAGGTTTAGAATATGACGAAGAGGACGAACTCCTACCAACACCTCAAGGTAGAAGGAGCCGCATTTTCAATATTCCGAATGTGCTGAATACCACACCTGATACCAAAGAGATTCCTTTGGTACGACTTGACGATATGTGGGTTGACCCATTAGGTAAATGGAATTCACTTGCAAAATCTACGAAAGAGGACGCATCTGCACTGCTCACCCTGCCGTTTCAGAAGGGACTGTATATCGTGACGAGTTTGAAGAATGACACAGAAAGAGATGTAGCAATCAACAATAAATTGATGGAGAATTTGTTGTTCTATTCTGTGAAGTGGTTGGATAATCGGAAGTGGAAAGAACGTTTTATGTTGAGATAATACGCATGGTATCAAAGGCGTTATTTGGAGGGTTCTAATCCAAATAACGCCTTTTTGTATTAATTCTGTTTATTCTGTTTCTTTTTGCCGGCGTTTTTTGGTGGTTCGGTTTGTCCCTTTCCGTTTTGCTCATTAATATATGCTTTTCTAAGGTCTTCGATTGCTTTTGCGAGTGCATCAAGGTGTTCTAATGTGGTGGGTTCTTTTTCTCCATTTTCAGTTTCCTGTAAAGTAGATGGTTGTTTCCCCATATAGACTTTCTCCAATGCAACATCAAACGATATATCTGCAGCAAGTTCATGATCAGCTGCTTTTACTACAATAGTTTGCAATGTAGGTAGATTCAATGTGGGATCTGTAGGGTCATCGCTTTCTGCTTCCCCAGAACTTATTCTCTCAAAATAAATCGGCTCAACATAGAAAATACCTTCCTCAATCGGAATAACATGTAGATTTCCTCTTATGATTCTGTTGGGTTTCCAGTTACGAAATCGTTCAGCTATTTCAGGATTCTTAGGAATGTCATCTTCAACGTGCTTAGGTCCCTTCACATTTATATTGTCTGGGAGTGAATAAACAATACGTTCACCATAGTTAGGTGGATCACAACGAGTAATCAACCATCCCTTCATAAAATTGTCTTTAAAAGGAGGAGTAAATGGAATCATATTTACAAATTCTGTTTTTTCTTCACCAGGTAACTTTAACATAATGTAGTATGGCATCATCTCTTGGTTTGGAGATTCCGTATAATAGGCTTCTTTAGGAATTTTCCACTGATATTTGTTATTGTAAAAGTCTTGAACGTCTGTAACGTGATAACTTCCATATATTTTTGCTTGAATCCGATTAAGATAATCTGGAAACCGACGGTGTGCTTTCAGGCCATCTGGCATTTCACTGATTTTCTTAAATAGAGTTGGGAATGTTCTTTGGTAGATACTTGTAATCAATTCATCATTTTCTTCTGTATAGAAATTAACCTCGCCGCTATAGGCATTCACAACTGCAACCCCAGAGTTGCGTACATAATTAAATTTTTTGAACCTATTAAACCGAGGTTCAGTATGGAGTTCAAGATCATTATATTTGATAGGTGCAGTGTCATCTTTATAGAATTGAGAATTTGGGTATCTATTGCTTGTTACATAAAAATCTACCAACCACCACAACTGTCCATCATGAATAACAATATATGGGTCTGGATCGTAATCAAGAAATGGGGCAATGTGTGAAATTCGATCAATTACCAATCGGTTATTATGTCTTGTGCCAATCTTACGCCAATACATAACACGACTATCTTGATTCAAGGCTGAGTGGCGTAGAATATAAAACGAAGTGAACCGAACAGCATAGCAGAACCTACGGTACCATCCACCTAAGCGGACTCCACCGGTTCCTTTATAATGATATCCCTTGTTTATGTCATTTAAGTTCTCTATATCAATCTCGTTCTCTTTATTCCCCTTTATGTCTATTTCGCTCTCTCTACTCTCAGTAAGGTCTGTTTGTTCTTCATTTCCTTTTGTATTTTCCTTTTCAACATTGTATTCAGGTTTTTCTGTATTTACGATTACATAATCATGTGTCATCTCACCGTAGTAAATCCGCGGCTGATTTATCTCAAGTTCTTGATAATTTAAACCTTCTTTTTGAGTAATAGGGACACCTTTCACCCATAAATCTGGTGTATTATTTTCACTTATAACATTCACAGGAGCTAAACAGACACCATATCCGTGTGTAAATTTTAGTTTGAGTTCTCCCCACTCTTTGTGACCTGGATCTGGATCGATTTCGCGAGCAGCGATCAATACTTGTCGATATTCCGACTCTTCATCGTTTGCTTCAGTAGATTTATTCTGAATGATATCCGTAGAACCCTCAGATGTATTATCCTCTGGTGTCTCAAGTAAGGGATCAGCTGGAGTTGGTTTAGTGGTTAAGTAATATCTATCAACATCCGCATAAGGATGAAAGTCATGGTGGCGTTCAGGTTGTTCATTACGGAGTATATTATAGAACACTCGGCGATCCCAGAATTGGATATTCTGTTTGACCTCTGGGTTCTGTTCAATTAAATCAATTGTTGTCAGTCCTTTATTAAAATCTTTTTTGGTAATATTATTTATGTCAAATGCTATTCGAGTGTCTTTGATATGATCATCTAAAAATTTTAATTCTGGCTCCTCTGCATCCCCCGCAGATCTGACTGCCCATAAATGGGCACCAATTGGGTAAAGTTGTATCAAACAGATGTAACTGATTATGGAAAAAACAATTAATGCATACCATATTTTGCGTTTTCTCCAAAAAAGATTGAAGATGACCACGACTCCAATAACAATAAGAACAATACTGTAAATATGTGTTGCCCCAGCTAGCATATTATCAGCATAAAACAAACCGTGATATTCCGAGAGTCGTTCTGAGCGTGAAGGTGTATATACCTTCCCCCAAAGATTTACATATCCTCGCCAGATTGCAACTGCTAATAATATCAGCCATAGAATACTACCGTGCAAGACAATATTTCTTTTCACAAATCCCATTGAACGGGCATCACGACGATAATAGAAGTTGTATAACAATCCTACAACAATACAGGTTACCCATAGCAAAACCCATACCCATAGACTAAGCGCACTATGCATTGGGTAGGAAAAAAGATAGAAATTAACATCTTTGCCAAAGAAAAGTGATTCAGTTTTGGGTTTCTCATTAACGTTGACATCAGGGATTTCTGTAGCCTGTTGTTCAAAATCTGCTATCTCGTCATCCTCAAGTTCTGCCTTCACCGGTTCTGTTGTCCCTTCGTCAACATCAGCTATTTTTTGTTCCGCTTGTTCGGCATCTGCAAGAGCAACTTGCTCCTCTTTCGGTTGTCCTGTGTAGAGGATGTATTCGTCATGGAGGGACATCATTGGGACTGCAAAGATGATTGCGATGATTACTGATCCACAAAAGAATATGCGATGGAAGGCGACGGTTTGGTCATGAACCCAACGGGAAAACTCTCTCGGTTCTGGGCAGAGTCGTTTGGCAATAAACGCGTTTAAATTCATAAACACTAATGCGGCGAAGAAAAATCCGAAGAAAAGTCCCCACCGTATCTTTATGATTTTCCAAAAGGCATCAGGATAACCGACATTTTCAAAATACCAGAGGTGTTCTGTGTAAAGGTATGCGTAAGGATAAAAACTACTGAGTAGTGCAATTCCACCAATTCCCCAGAGTAGATATGCTTGGAATTTTAGTGAGAGCTTGCGATACCATATTCCTCTGCGATAACGATAGATACCCCAAATTAGTGTAATCGTTATCACAACGATATTTAGTAGTAGCCATGCAATTGAAATGTCTGGAGTCATAGGAAACACCTCTATCTACAAAGATGTATTGTTGTAGTGTGAGAACCTTATTATAGAATACCACTGTTTTTTGCGATTGTCAAGGTAATCGTAGTTGTATGGGTATGTAAAGTTTTTGGCAAAGGTTATCTCACGTTCAGACACATCGTCCGGGCGAGCTCCCCTCGCCCGCGTTGGAACACATCCTATCCATCAGCAGTGGTTGGGATGGAAATGTGGCAAGGGGTGGTAATCGGGTGGGGAGCCCCGCCCCTACGTGCAGTACCAAAAACTTTACACACCCTAGTGCTGTGTCAACACCTAACTTGTAGGTCGGGTAGAGGCACGAAACCCATAGGTGTCAACTTAAGGACTTTCGGCCATCTTTAAGAGTTTGTATGTTGTCCGCTTTCCTGCTCTATGTTTCCCTTGGTCGCCGTATTGTAGATCCCTTTTTATGTTTCTGAGTGTTTTCAATAATGCTGTTTTTGATTTGTTGAAACTCATAGTAAGCATCCTTGCGTGTCGTCCGATAAGTTCTGCTGTTTTGATGATATCCTGTTGAATACATCGCCAACCTGATGCCAACATAATCCAGTGTCTTAGAACTTGTGTGATCAGTTTAGCATACACTTCACATAAGACATTTTCAGCTTTGTAGCGGCGAGTTTCATTTAGATTTCCAATACTTTTGAAGGACTTAAACATCAACTCTACTTGCCATCGGATACTATAAATAGGTGCGATCTGTTCTGCTGTCAGTAGTGATGCGTCCACATTCGTAATATAGATATCCCATCCAGCAAGTAGCAGGCGTTCTTTAGAAGGTGTTCTCCCTTTCTGTTTTGCTTCGCGTTTGATGTGGCGGCGGCGCGAGTTTGTTTCTTGTTCGAGGCGTCGGACTGCGATGAACCGTATTGGAAGTCGTTTTTTTGCCCCGATGAAACATCCCAAGTCTATGGTGTCTGCGGTTTTTGTGGAAAGATATTCATCTAAATAAATGCGTTCACCTGCTTCATCATAGAGATTACAACGCATTTTGTATGGTGATATCCAATATATATCATTTTGTGTGAGTTGTTCAAATGTATCAAAGGTAAAGTAGCCGAGATCTGCTAAACGCAAACTCTTAGGTGGAAGTTGTTCAAACTGTTCTTCTACCTTACTATCAGATGCGACACCATCTGTGAGGTGAAACTGATCAAAAACACCTGTCAAAACATCAAAACGGAGGTGAAGTTTCAGAGATGCTTTTTCATGATCGTTTTTACCACGACCGCCTTTCCATACCTTTCTCAGTTCATCCGGTAAAGTTATTGTTGTGCTGTCGTGCACATACACACCTGTAAACTGGTTGAGGAGTGGGAGGGTCTGTGGAGGCATTGCGACACTCTGGGATGCTGCGACTTCAAGGATTGCTTTCAAGGTATCGGCTGCCTCAAAGGACATCCGTTTTTCAATCGCTTGACGGGAAACCTCAATGTCTAAAGCGCGTGCGGTATGTGCGAGATCCGTATAACTCGCATCAGGATTTTCAAGCCATCCGAAGACAAGGATTTTGGCAAAAGCAGGTGCTGTAAGTATCCGCTTTCTCTGAACAAAATCACAAGCCAAAGATGCTGTTTCCGCAGCATTATCAAAAACTTCTTGCATTATGTCTGTAACCTGTGTTAGTATACACATCGGAGCACCTCTCCGTAAATGATAATATATGACTATATTATGAAAGAGGTGCTTCCATTTTGCAACAATAATCTATACTAAAAAAACATAAAACTGTCCTTAAGTTGACACCTATGGGGTTGAGGCACGAAACCCGACTTTACCTATAATAAATGTGTGCCTGTCGGGGTTCGTGCCTCTACCCGACCTACAATTGAACTATCAAACAGATGTTGACTAAGCACTAATTGTATTCGGAGGCATTATAGGGTTATTTAGTTTTAGGGTTTTTGTTCAATATTATTCACAAACGTTAATTTTGTTATAGGTTTGTATTCCTATATGTCTGAACCAGGATTTTCAGGATTAGTAGATTTCCAGGATTGATGTGTGGTGCTTCTAAAGGTCCATTCAAAAGATAATTGTCATATTTTGGATAGGGATTTCGGAGTGACAGCCTATAATCCTGGAAATCTACTAATCCTGAAAATCCTGGTTCAGACAAAAGAAAATAACCCACTAAATTCAGTGATTAGTGCGATTCAGAATAATTCACAATTTGAAGTATAGGAGGAGTATTTATGAAGTTTCGTATTGTTGTATCTATACTCACTTGTGTTGAAGCTGAAGGAAAAATGACGACTACTTGGGGAAATGTTAAGTCCCGGTATTAAGGCGTATTTGAACAATATAACTGAAAATTAAAAGAGCATATACTGAGGTTTCACCTTGTAGAATATGCTCTTTTTCATTTAAGCATAGTTCTTTTTGAATGTTTAACGTCCCATTTTAATATCTCCCCAACGTGTAGCAAGTTTTCTATTAGGTTCGACTGGGAGACCTTCTGATCTATAGAGTCTTTCCACCTCATTTGCAGAAAGTGCTTTATTATAGATAACGACTTCATCAATTATACCGATGAAGCCGCCATCAGCATTCGCACTCCCGATTTCTGTTTCTGTTCCACCTGTTTGCATAGGACCGTTGAAATTGTCTTCCTTTGCTAATTTCCCATCAAGATAGAGAAATTTCTTATTTCCATCAACAACACCAACGAGGTGATGCCACTCACCTTTCGGCAGTGCAGCAACACCAAATCCTCCATCACCTTGCCAACCTGGTTGCGTAATGAATTCTAATTCACTTCCTGCATTTCTTCCATCATATCTTAATGCCCAACCGTTTGCGTCGCGCTGGGCAACAATAGTACCACAACATACTCCAGCGATAGCACCGTCTACAGGACTATCGGTATCACCATTTATCCAAGCAGCAACAGACATAGTCTCCGCACCGTTAAAGTTCAAGGTATCCGTGCCTTGTATATGAACAAAATTAGTACTATCAAATTTGAGGCCTTTCCCGACTTTCCCTTTTACAGAATCTGGATTTCCTTCAAGAACACCGTCGTTATCACCTAAAACATCTTTGACATTCTTTCCATTGATTGTGCCATCATCAAATGACCAATATCCAACAACACCATCTTCAGGAAATTGGGCATTCGTTATCGTTGTAGTGAGAAATAGCACACATATAGCACTAATTAGTAGTATTCTTAATCTTGCTGCCATCAATCTTTCTCCTAATATGTATTCGTTTAACAAACAACTTCATTCTTCCTTATACCGAACTCACGTTAATTTATGTTCAGTGAAGAAATTTAATTATAGTGAACTTTAGAATTATTGGGACATTCCTGTATAGCAAACTGTTAGTTTGCGTCTCATAAACACAAACTATAGTGAACTTTAGAGTTATTGGGACATTCCTGTATAGCAAACTGTTAGTTTGCGTCTCATAAACACAAACTATAGTGAACTTTAGAGTTATTGGGACATTCTTGTATAGCAAACTGTATGAAGATTAATTTATTAATTCGGTAATTTTATTTTTATGTTATACTGTTGTCCAAGGAGGTATTTACTTATGGCAAAACACCATACGCTTGAACTCAGTGAAAATGAACGACAACAACTGATTGAACTACGCGATAACGGGGAACCCGCTTATCTCCGTGAACGCGCGGCTGCCCTGCTAAAAACACATGCGGGTTCTTCTCCTCATAAGGTCGCACTAAAAGGTCTCTTGAAAAAGCGTGATCCTGACACTATCTATGCTTGGCTTCGCAGATACAAAGAAAATGGCATTCAAGGTTTATTTCATAAACCGGGGCGTGGGCGTAAACCCGCCTATGCACCCAAATCGTCTGAAGAAGCCGAGTCGGAGGTCTATAATACTATCGCACAGGGCCCTGAACAAGTCAATGTCCATCAAACGCGCTGGACGCTCCGCACACTTGGAAACATCGTGCCGTGGCTCTGCGATGTTTCTGTGCCAGGTATCCATCGAATCCTTTCACGACTGGGCATCAGTTATAAACGCGCCAGGGCATACGTGCGTAGTCCCGATACAGACTACGCCCAAAAAATTGCCCGACTTCAGCAAGTTTTGGAAGAGACACGCCAACATCCACAGACTTCTGTCGCGCTTTACCAAGATGAGTTCTCGTTTTATCGTAACCCTACCTTAGCAAAAGACTGGGCACGCACAGGCACCAAAACGCCGATAGCCCGGCAGAGCTATAAAACCAACGAAACTTGCTACGGTATCGGGGCTCTGAACCCTCACACAGGAGATGTTGTTTATCAGCAAGTCCCCAGCTGCACAGTGGAAGCACTCCATGCGTTTTATACCGAGATATGCCAACGCTACCCAAAAGCAGAACGGATATACCTGATACAGGATAATCGGGCGATCCACTTTCACGCCAACTTGTTGGCTGCACTTCAACCTCAGACAGTGTCGTTTGTAAAACCGACACCACCGAATTGGACAGGGAAACTCTCAAAAAAAATCGGAGACCTCACAAAACTACCGATTGAGATAATACAACTACCGACCTATGCTCCGTGGACAAACCCGATTGAAAAGTTATGGCGATGGGTGCGTCAATCGGTTTTACATATCCATCGTCTTTGCGATGACTGGCAAACCCTCAAAAACAAGGTGATTGACTTTATGTCGCAGTTCATAGGCGGATCACAGACATTGCTACGCTATGTCGGATTATTACCGAATTAATAAATTAATCTTCATTTAGTTTGCGTCTCATAAGCACAAACTAAATGAAGATTAATTTAATAATTGGGTAATTCACATTTCACACAAACTTCGTAGGCGCGCTGGAAATTGATGTCATTATACCCGATTTTTTTCTTAATCTTCATACAGTTTGTGTTATAACTTCTGACATCCTTTATGTTTCTATGGTGAATTATTGAAATAATTGGACACCTCTTCTGTAGGAGCGACCTTTGGTCGCGACCAAAGGTCACTCCTATAACTCAAAATGTCCAATTAATTGTATAATCTACCATAAATACACTTAGCAAAGTGTCCCAAAAATTTCAAAGTTAACTATATATATGATTATACCTAATATCGGTAAAATAATCAATAGTTTAGTCAATATGGGCAGGGTTATTTAGTTTTCGGTATTTTAGTCGTTTTTTATCACAAATGTTAATAATTTTAGATACGCAGAAATAGCGTGAAAAATCACGCTATTTCTGCTATACTTCACCTTAAAAATCTTAACCCTTTGAGGTGAAAAATGCCAGAGAAAGACTCTCGACACTTGTTAGATAGGTTAGCAGAAATCCAAGACCCGCGCAATGAAAAAGGAAAACGACACCCGTTGAACTCAATCCTCGGACTTAACATTATTGGTTTTATGACTGGACATAAAGGATGGACTTCCACAGCAAAGTGGGCACGATCTCAACCCACCCTCGCAAAGGTACTCGGTTTCACACACAAACGGACACCTGCTGCTTCAACTATCTATAATCTATTGAATGTGTAAAGTTTTCGGCAAACATCTCATATCCATTGTAGTGCGGGGTCTCCGTGCCCCGCAATTGTTGGGAGATTGGCATTTGGCGTTGATTTGGCACTACAATGAATGGTCCGAAGTTTGTACCAAAAACTTTACACACCCCTAAATTTTTCCAGATTCTTGACAATTTACTGATTTCGTGATAAACCTATATGAAGATAACGGACAACCTTTTTCTTATAATATTGAGAGGAATAATTCTATGAGATGTATTTTTGTCGGTATTGAATATGCTGGGAAATCAACTTTGATTAACCTATTAACTGAATATTACCGTCATCGCAAACTATCAGTTCATGTTGACGATCACTTTTCAATCCCAGATTCAACCTTGAGTCCAGAATCGAGAGCAGCATACATCAGTTTCCCAGATGATGTAAAAGAACGTATGCAGCGCATGCAGATACAATATCATGTTGAGGTAATCAAAAACTATCCTAACACACTGATAGCAGGTTGGCACATTGAGGAAATAGTTTATACTTCTGTATATGGTGATGACCCGGATAGTCCGTATTATCGTAACTACCATCACCGAGCGCAACGTGGATATGAAACACAAGTTATGGAGGCACGTTTACCTGATGTTGTTATGATACACGTAACCGCAAGTGATGAGGAAATTCAACGACGAATGGAAACAGATCCGCATGAATTTCAGATTATCAAGTCAAAGGATATACCTAAACTCAAACAGCTCTTTCAAGAGGAAATTGATAAATCTTTGTTTACGCACAAAGGACGGACAATTCTGCTTGATACAACGGACAAAACCCCATCAGAATCGTTAGATGAACTCCTACTCCTTTCTGAACCGCTTATTACTTTTGGTGAACTTGCAATCCGTATGATGGATGTGCCTGATGTTCCATACCGTGTAAATTATGAGAACGGGGTTCGTAAATTTGAACACAACTGACATTTTCTATATCTACAATAAGAAAATATGGTATAATTCTTTCAAGCAAAAAGTTTGTCCATTTAGATGGATTACCTGATATATGCTTGTTTAGTCGGAGAGATTAATGTCAAACCAATTAGCGATTTCTGGTGGGACACCCGTTAGAAACACGAAGACTCACCCGTGGCAACAGTGGCCAATAAATACCACAGAAGAATGGGAATCAAAGATTGAACCTTTGCTCCGTAATGTCTACCTGAGTGGTAATGAAGGTTCTGGCGGTTCAATGATACCCCGATTTTGTGAACAGTATGCTGAATATACTGGAATAGAATACGCCATCTTTATGCCACACGGGACTGACTCAATCAGCGCAGCTTTAGCAGGAGCACTTGACCTTGACGGGTTCAGCGATGGTGGAGAAGTCATCGTACCAAACTATACTTTTGTTGCGACTGCAAGTGCAGTTTTGGAACGGAACTGCACCGTAGCGTTTGTTGATGTGTCTCCTGACACATTCACAATTGATCCCGCAGCAGTGGAAGCAGCAATTAAACCCGAAACACGCGCAATTCTTCCCGTACATCTCGGTGGGCATCCAGCAGACATGGGAGAATTACAGGAAATTGCCAACCGCCATCAACTAAAACTAATTGAGGATTGTGCACAAGCACACGGTGCTGAATACCAAACAAAAAAGGTAGGTAGACTAAGTGATGTAGGGGCATTTAGTTTTCAATCATCAAAGAACCTAACTTCTGGTGAAGGTGGCATGGTCACGACAGACGACAAAGACATTCACGATAGGGTCCATGCCTTTATGAACGTGGGACGTGCACCCGGTGGTGCAAGATGGGAATACCCGCGACTGGGATGGAATTATCGTCCATCCGAATATCTCGCTGCCATTTTATCTGTGCGATTAGAACTCCTTGAATCTCAAACTGACTTACGCAATCGAAATGCAACCTATCTGTCTAATGCTTTAGATAAAATCTCAGGTATCACGCCACCAATACTCGCATCTTGGGCAACCAAACACGGATATCACCTCTACTGTATGAAGTATGAACCAGAAGGATTCGGTGGTAAATCACGACAGGAATTTGTAAATGCATTATCAGCTGAAGGCATTCCGTGTTCAATCGGTTACCGTTCACCGCTATCCGAAGAACCTGGAATGGCACACGTCGCAGAAAAATACCCACACCTGATTCGCACATTAACCTGTCCAAATACAGAAATAGTATGTGAAAAGAGTATATGGCTTTTCCAAAATATGCTCCTCGGAACAGAATCGGATATGGATCAGATTGTAGAAGCAATAGAAAAAATTGGCAATGCATGGAATTGATCACACGCTCATCAGAGGCAGGACAAAACAAATTTGCAATTGAAATGGCAAATATAGATGCAACTCAAATTAACAAACCTATTCTTGTTTATGACGGTGATTGTGATTTCTGTCAATATTGGATTTCTCGGTGGAAGCATATTACAAAAGACCGTATAGATTATTCACCCTATCAGGAAATATATTCAGATTTCCCAGAGATATCCATCTCCGAATTCCAATCATCTGTGAAGTTGATATTACATACCGGACAGGTCTATTCTGGAGCAGAGGCAATTCTACGCGCCTTGAACAACAGTGTGTTACTTTGGTGTTACACCAATTTTCCCGGTTTTTCTTACGTAACAGAAGCAGTCTATCGATTTGTCGCAAAACACCGACAACATTTCTCTAAAATGACTCAAAGGTTGTGGAAAAAACATTTGGATTGAAATCAGATAGGAGAATACATGACCAGTGACTTTTTAACAGTTGCCATAAATGCAGCAAAAAATGCAGAAGACATAATAACGAGATACTATAATGAAAGCACGCTTAAAGTTGAACTAAAAAGCGATGAAACACCTGTCACCCGTGCAGATACAGATGCAGAAAAGGCAATCAGAGAAACTATAAAGAACGCTTTTCCTGATCACGGATTCTTAGGTGAAGAATTTGGCACTGAAGTAGGAACATCACCATATACGTGGATTATTGACCCAATTGATGCTACGAAGAATTACATTCGTAAAATCCCAATCTTCGGAACGCAAATAGCACTGATGAAAAATGATGACTTAGTCCTTGGAATCTCCAACGCACCATTATTGAACGAACTGCTATACGCTGAAAAAGGCAAAGGGGCATTTCTCAATGGTGAACAGATAAAAGTATCAAATGTCTCACAACCTTCAGACGCAATGATCTGCCACGGAGGATTGAAATGGTTTGTTGAAAAGGACACATTCTCCGGTATCTACAACCTGATCAACGACACAGCACGTTCCAGAGGGTTTGGGGATTTCTATATGTATCATCTTGTTGCTTCTGGCAGAGCGGACGTTGTGGTTGAAGCAGCAATAAGTATATGGGACATTGCTGCGATTACAGTTATTGTTCGGGAAGCAGGTGGAATGGTCACAGATATACAAGGACAAGATATTTCAAAACAAACTGATTCACTGATCGCAACGAATGGAAACCTACATAGTCCTGCTTTAAATTACTTCAACGACTTGTCCTAATAACTGTAAATGTCCATAATATAACACAGGAATATGTTGAAGTAAATCTACTTCTTTGAGTAATATCTTCTTTAGCCTGGTATGAAGAATAACTCATAAAATCGGTAATTCTGATCTCCAAAACTATTTTGAAGTTCCGATTCAGATCGATAAGCAATGAACAACTAACGATGATTCAATCTGGACAGGACTTACGCATTCCCCCTTGAATGAAGATTAAGAAATAAATTCGGTAAAATCGGTGGATGTGATTCCTAATCACTTTATAGACATCCATTTAAGAGAAAAAGCGGATATTTCGCGTGTCTTCAGCACCAGCGGTGCGAAAGGTGTATAGGAATCGTATCCCACCCATACATAAGCACCAGCGGTGCGAAAGGTGTCCAACAATGCACACCTACAGACACCTCATGCAGCATACCACACGCGCATGCTGCCCTCTGGGGCTGAGACTCGGTAAACCCACGCACAACTATACACATTCCGCACCGCTGGTGCTATGTCTATGTCAAAAACAGCGTCGACCCTCTAAATTGACACCGCCTTGGTTGAAATATTAAACATTACCGAATTAATAAATTAATCTTCATATAAGGGGGGCAGGGGGGTTAAATTGTCTAATATTTCACTGTTTTTAGTCTTTTTAACCCCGCCAAATCATGACGAATACCAAACGCGTATTCGTCCAAGCGCATTTGTAGCGTTGATTTGCTAAATCCCCCTTATCAAGAGGACTTTAAGAAAAACTGCGTAAGTCCTACTGGATTTGAAAAAAAAATTGATCCGCGTAATTCCTATGGTTGCGGAGTTGCATAGTCATACCATTCAAGAATTCGCCAAACTCCATCTTCTCGAAGTTCTAACAGAAAAATCATGCGTCCCGATGGATAGGATTTGCCATGCAAGTGAGAGGAAAGATTGAGGTCGTAATCGTAGTCAGCCATAGCGAGTGTATCACTTAAGAATTCTATATCTCCATTTCTATAGAGATTCAGTTCAATGTCATCTAATGTATTGAACATGTTAAATACGCCTTCACGTTCTTGTTGACTGTTCCGAAATATCACATCATCATCTGGATTATCAGGTGTACCCATGTCGCTGACATAGAAAAAACTATCCTCCCATATCGCAGACATATACCCTTCAATATCGTGAGTTTCAAGACTGTTTCTCCATAGATCCTCAATCGTGATTTTTATAAGTGATGTCTCAAGATCATAAGCGATTTTATCATTATCTGCTTCTTCTTCATTGGAATCCTCTTTTTCTGTTTCCTCAAGTGTCTCCTCTGTCAGGATGGAAGAAAGCCAGGCTTGAAACGCTCTGATTTCAGCATCGCTACTCTGAGCGGTAGGTACGGTCTCTGGAACTGGTATCATTTCTATTTCAGATGATTTAATATCTTTCTCTTCTTGTAGTGTTTCTGGTGCTGTTTCAGAAGCGGACTTAACAAATGGAGATTTAGTGATTCTCCGCCCTTCTAACTTGACTGTTTTGATTTGTGGTGTTCTCTCTTCATCAGACGATTGGATTTTCAACGCTTGGAATCCAATGAATCCGACTGCAAGAACACCAAGTATACCAATGATTATTTTAACTATCTTTTTCTTTTTCACTGCTGTGATACCTCCCGAAATCAATTTTTAGGGTTCATCTAATCACCACAAGGTGCGAGGAATTCCTGTCAAATCAATTTCCTTCCCAAAGGATGCAACCATATCAATCATCTTTTCTTGCTTGAATATGCAACCACAGGACCGCAGTGGAGTTTCATATATACTCCCTTCTGCAGTTTTCCATGCACGTGTTGCTGTGATCTCTGCCTGCACGGATTCAATGATATCCATAGGATCTTCATCTGGTACTACTGGATCACAGATCAATCCTTGTGGACGATGCTCTGAAGGGTCGTCCCATTTTGCATAACCGATAATTCTATTTCCGCGGTGTAGGACACGATACTGCTTCATATTAAACTGGTGTATCCCTATAACTTGAGAATTCCAAAATACAGGAAAATTATGATTTCCCCAATACCTTTTAATTTCATGTAAGATATTGAAATTTTCTTGCTCTACTGCTTTCCATTTAAGTTGAGAGGAATTGGGTTGAGGGGGAAGTTCTGTTCGTAACTCTCTTGTCACCTCAATATACCCTACCTTCTGATACATTTGATAAGCCTCTGCAGTCTCAACATAGAGAATACCTCCTCTATAACCTTTCCTTTCAAAGTATGTGTTTAGGTCATGCATCAAGTGGGATGCAATACCACGTCGACGCATGTCTGTAGCAACAAATACAAGTGTCACAATACCGAAATCTTGGAGTCTTCCTTCAAGAAAAAGCGAAACTCTTGAACCAAGTACATGTCCAACAACCCTTTCACCAACAAATGCTAAACGAATTCCTTCTGGTTCAAGGTCTGGACTGTTAAATTTTTTTCGGTAATAGTCTTCTCTGCATTGTTCAGCTGGCACTAACAATTTCAGAACCGCGTCATCATCACCAGGCTGCCAATGTCTGTATATAATCGTATTAGGCATAAGTTTCCTTTACTTGCACATAGTTTTCATTTAATACACAACAAAGGATGCACCTTTTAAGGCTGCTTAGTGGACAGTTTGGGTGTGTAATGTATGCAATATTAAATCAATAATTGACATTTAACTTGACAAACGTTATTATTTGTGTTAATATATAATATACTTATATTGATATAGAGTTGGCAAGCACATTTCACTTATGCCAGCATATCAACCGGACATTGAAATATATTGGACAAGAATAAATGAACACTATCAATAGCGTCAGGACTTACGCATTCCCCCTTGATAAGGGGGGTTAGGGGGGTTAGAAGGGTTAAAAAGTCTTTATTTCAGTGAATTAACCCCTAAATCCCCCTTATCAAGGGGACTTTAAGAGAAACTGCGTAAGTCCTGTAGCGTGTTACATACTACACAAAAGGAAAACAAAAACTGATTATCAGACTAACGAAAAATCAAAATCTTACAGTTTTGGGATTTTATAATCTCTTCAAATTCAGAAAATGCCTATAAACTCTTACTGGCACTAATCTAAGAGCAATTATTCAATCTTACACACTGTAAGAGATTCCTTACAGTTTCGTAACTTTTCCTAATCAAAACACAAGAGAAAATCGTAGTGAAAATAGCTAATTATCAAAACAAAACAGCGGACATAAATGACAAAGATTATCCTACAAAAAGCTCTTCATTACATAAAATGTAATATCGCAAAAACGACACTTCAAGGACAAAAATATTCAAAATGAATCTCTTATACATACTCATAAAGCACACGCTAAACGCCCCAAATTTAACCTTTACCAACATTCAGTTATCCATGAGTAAAATATTGGGCAATTGTCTGAAGCAGGAAACCGATTTCCTATGACAAAAACCGAAAATAGAAACTGTACTATTTTAAATTTTTTCGATTTTAGAGATTATCCTTACAAATCCTTATGTACACTATGTTTAGAGCAATTTGAAAAATCGTACTATAGTACGAAAAACTGTACCATATAGTACGATTTTTAGGAGGAAGATTTCAACGAAATTTGAAGAAAAATACAGAGAATTCGCTGTCAAATGTTACGCGAAATTCATGAACACGAATACCACCATAGTCTTTCAATTCATCAACTACAGCGCGGACACGGAAACCCGACAAATCATGCAGAATACCATAAGTCTCCTCTGCCAAGCGCGTTTGGCGTTGATTTGGCACTACAATAAGAGACAGTCTTATCTATGCAAAAACTTTACACACTCGTATAGGAACAGGGGGGTGTAGTGTTTTTGGCAAAGGTCGTCTCACGTTCAGACACATCGTAGGGGCGGGGTCTCCTCGCCCCATAGGCATCAATTTAAGGATATATCTTCTTGTGGGAGGGGTTTCTAACCCCGATTTACAATAACTTCAGTTGCTACCTACGGATTGTTGGAGAGGTTTCCAACCCTGTTTTGTTGTTTTCTACCAACATCGATGCAGCTTATTTTATCAATAGCACTCTGAAACTTCAGACTCATAATCATGGAAATCTACTAATCCTGAAAATCCTGGTTCAGACAAGTGCCAAAAACTTTACACACCCCGACAGTTTTTTACTGCTTGAATTGTATTGTGACATGTGCTATACTATAATCCATAATAGACAGGACTTACGCATTCCCCCCTTGATAAGGGGGGTAGGGGGGTTAAAACCCCTTGATAAGGGGGGGTAGGGGGGTTAAAACCCCTTGATAAGGGGGGGTAGGGGGGTTAAAAGTCGTTATTTCAGTGATATAACCCCGCCAAATCATGACGAATACCAAACGTGTATTCGTCCAAGCGCATTTGTAGCGTTGATTTACTAAATTCCCTTATCAGTGGGACTTTAAGAAAAACTGCGTAAGTCCTAATAGAAAAGAATGAGAGAACAAAATGCACCTTGACTACAAAGAAGTATTGGATCTTTCATACATAGTAGACGAAAATAGTCCGCGTGAACTACCAATAGACCCAGTACATATCTATGATCAAGCCACATTAGAAAAAGACGGTTACTTTGAAAGCCGCGTCGACATGTCCGGACACTGCTCAACACATATTGATGCTCCGTGTCTGATGTATCCAGATGGTTATACCGTCGCAGAAATACCAAAAGAGAAATTGACAGGAAACGCTATATTGATGGACTTCTCTGCCATCAAAGAACCCACTGACGCAGTGACTGCTGAAGATGTAGAAGCATGGATGTCTGAAAACTCGGATATACCAAAAGATAGTATCGTGTTTATGCGGACAGGAATGGACAGATTTGTCTATCAAGACAACTTCAACCGTGAATGGATCGGTTTCAGTGAAGATGCCGCAGAACTCCTCGTCAAAAAAGGGATAAAAGTTATAGGAACAGACGCTTGTAGCATAGACGCAGTAGCAGGTCATCCACCTTTACACGATGGTCTACCACCTGCACATCTGGTTTTTCTCGGGGCAGGTATTCCGCATGTAGAGGATTTGTGTAATTTGAGTCAATTACCAACACATTTCTTCGTTGTGATTGCGCCCTTAAAGTTAGCAAAGAGTTCTGGCGCACCGACCCGGGTGCTTGCATTTGTCTAATCTAAGTGTACTTCAGGACTTACACATTCCCCTTGATAAGGGGGGCAGTCTGAATTACGCGGGCATGCACTGCAGGAACGTGCAATTACACATTCCCCCTTGATAAGGGGGGCAGTCTGAATTACGCGGGCATGCACTGCAGGAACGTGCAATTACACATTCCCCCTTGATAAGGGGGGCAGGGGGGTTAAATTTGTCCAATATTTCACTCCCCCTTGATAAGGGGGGCAGTCTGAATTACGCGGGCATGCACTGCAGGAACGTGCAATTACACATTCCCCCTTGATAAGGGGGGCAGTCTGAATTACGCGGGCATGCACTGCAGGAACGTGCAATTACACATTCCCCCTTGATAAGGGGGGCAGGGGGGTTAAATTTGTCCAATATTTCACTGTTTTTAGTCTTTTTAACCCCGCAAAATGCCTTAATGGCATTTGTAGCGTTGATTTGCTAAATCCCCCTTATCAAGGGGACTTTAAGAAAAAATGCGTAAGTCCTATACTTATCACTCTCCCTCGGATTACTATAACCATAGTATAATGGAACTGATTATCCCAGATTCACTCTCTGATGCATTACGTGAAATCGGTAAGATAGGTGGCAAACATGTCTATCTGGTCGGTGGGTCTGTCAGAGACTTACTTCTGAAACGACCGAACTTAGATATTGATATCGTAGTTGAAGGAGATGCAATCAGTGTAGCAAAGCAGTTGCAAGAACATTGGAATGGGGCATTGCAAACACATCCACAATTTGGCACAGCAACCGTTACACCAGATAATCCAGAAAAACCGAAAGTAGATTTCGTCTCTGCTCGAAGTGAAACGTATCAAAAACCCGCAACGTTACCTAAAGTAGAGCGAGGCACAATAACACAGGATTTACTCCGCAGAGATTTTACTATCAATACATTAGCAATGTGTCTAAATAATGATGCTTTTGGGACTATTATTGATAAAACTGATGGACTAAAGGACCTAAATACTGGAACTATACGTGTTTTACACAACAACAGTTATACAGATGATCCAACGCGTATCTTTCGGGCTTGCAGGTATGCAGGAAGATATAACTTCCAAATATCAGATTCAGATAAAAAACTCATACACAAGGCGGTCCCTCTTATCTCACAACTCAGTGGTGAACGGATACGGAAGGAAATCGAGAATGTATTGACTGAAGAACATACCCCCAAAATCATGGGCATCCTTGACGATTTTGGTGTATTTAAAGAAATAATATATGGAAGGAAAGTCCCTTCTACTTGTAATTGTGATTTTCAAACAGCACAATCTGCAATCTCGTGGGCTTCTAAGCATATTACCGACACAAGTTTAGAAACAAATCTAATGCTTTGGTTTGCGTTCTTTGGCTTAGATAAAGAACAAAGTTTAGCGATACACATAATTGAAGCACTCAGCTTCAAATTAGCGTTAAAACATCAATTACGAAGAATCTCAAGTGTGCGAATGGAACTCTCAGATGAAGCAGAGATTCGACGTGGTTTTGAGAAAATAGGAATATCTCTCTCAAAAGATACATCCTTGGAATACCAGAATGGAAAATGGTGTATCGTAGATGACGAAAATGCGAAAACCTATGTATATGGACATTCACAGTTCTACGGTGTGCAAACGCCAAATACCGCATTTCGCACACTGTATCATATAGTCGAATCCTTAGAAACAACAACCGAACCGAGTACAATTTATCAACTCCTAAAACCGTTACCACTTGAAGCCATTGTGTTGGCTTTTAATGATACAAATATATCTACAACGCAACGGACAAAGATTGGCAATTACCTGCTTGACTTGCGTCCAATAAAACCAATTATCAACGGTGATGACTTAATTGAATGGGGTGAAAAACCTGGAAAAATCTTTGAATATTTACTCAAGGAAATATTCTATAATCAATTGGACGGTAAAATCAAAACAAAATCCGATGCTTATACACGTTATCTACAACTAAAGAACCAAGATAGCAATTAGGCAGGACTTACGCAGTTTTTCTTAAAGTCCCACTGATAAGGGGGATTTAGGGGGTTAAATCACTAAAATATCATTGAAATAACGACTTTTAACCCCCTAACCCTCCTTATCAAGGGGGAAATGCGTAAGTCCTGTTAGGTTTACATACCAGATGTTTTAGATTGGAATTCAATATATATGTTCACACCAGATAGAATATACGCTGCAATACTTACAGTCACACAGTTCATTATTCTCTTAACCTTTCACGAATGGGGACATGCCAAATCTGCAAATATGTTAGGAGATCCCACAGCAAAAGATTTAGGACGCATGTCATTGAACCCCGCAGTACACATCGATCCCATAGGCACACTCTTTTTACCTTTGTTAGGGTCGCTTTTTGGTGGTGGATTCTTTGGGTGGGCGAAACCTGTTCCCGTTGATCCGTATAATCTAAAGAAACCAAGAAGAGACCTTATGTTAATCGCAGCTGCGGGGCCATTTATGAATATCCTGTTGACAATTGGGATATTCACCATCATAAAAGTTCTATATATTTTTGATTTAAAACCATATACATCACAGACTTATTATGCTATTCACAGTTTTTTGAATACTTCTGCATTTTATAGTGTAATCCTTGCGTTGTTCAACATGTTGCCACTTTTCCCATTAGATGGATTTAGTGTTGTAAACGGTTTACTACCAGAACGCGCATCACGCCAATTTGAAAAACTTGCCCCTTACGGTATGCCAATACTGATGGCTCTCATTTTTTTACCATACTTTGTGAGGATGCACAGTCCATTGATGATCATCGTCAATATCAGTCGCGAGATTGTTGATATTATTGCAAAAACAGTTGGAGTACGATAAATTTGCTATAATCAAAATTAGTTTAAGACAAATATGTTAGCTGAAATACCACTTTCACATCCATCCTCACATCCAATATATGCTGTAAAACTTGACGGTTTTGAGGGACCACTCGACCTGCTTCTGCACTTGATCCAGAAGGAGGAGATGGACATCTACGACATTCAGATCGCCAAAATCACCGACCGTTATCTTGAATATATCAATCTTATGGAGCAGTTAGATTTAGATTTAGCATCTGAATTCTTGGTGATGGCAGCCACGTTATTACAAATAAAATCACAGAGCATTCTCCCAAAAAATGTAACTAAATCAGGAAACTCAATCAGTAACCAAGAACAACTCGTTCAACAACTATTAGAATATAAACGATACAAAGAAGCAGCCCAAGTCTTAGATATCTACGCAGAACGACGAACAACAATATACAATAGAAGTGCTAAACTGCATGCAGATTTAGACAGCACGCGTTCCTACGAGATTAAAGCCACGCTTTTTGACCTGCTTACCGCTTTCAAAAACATCAATGACCGATTAGCACAACATGATATCGATGATGAATACGAGACAGTTGAAGAACAAACAATCACCGTTGAGGAGAAGATAGAGTTTATTGAAAATCAATTAGAAATTTCAGACCAATTACTATTTGATGATCTTTTCCCACTCACATCAAGAAAAATAGAACTTATTGTCACATTTCTTGCTATATTAGAGCTCATTAGATTAGGCAAGATCGTTTCTGTCCAGACAGGTCTTTTTGAAAGCATATATCTCGTCAAAGCAACAAGTATTACTTCAACTACATAACCAAAGTTGCCAACTATGTAGCACAATCTGTTAGATTGTGCATCTTAACACACAAACTGACAGTTTGTGCTACAAAAACTTGAGAAAAGTGCCCTATACTCTATAAAAATGGTGTTTGCATGACTAAAATCTTATAGATAGCAACTTAGGTTACATAGAGGACAAGGAATTATCAGACCATGGATATTGCAGAAAATCAAGTAAAAAATCTTGATGATATACCAGAAAACAACACTAAATCAATATTGGAAGCAATTCTGTTTGCAGCAAGTGAACCAATCACAGTTAAACAGTTTCAACATGCTATTCAAAAATTGTCTGTCCGCGAGATTAGGAAAGCATTATCAGAACTCAAAGAAGATTATCAACAAATGAATAGAAGTTTCCGGCTGATTGAAATTGCAAACGGTTATCAAATATGTACCCGTCCAGAATATTCAGAATGGATTAGGAAGTTCTACATCCAACAGGTACGTGTGACACTATCTCCTTCAGCATTAGAAACACTTGCAATAGTAGCCTACAAACAACCTGTCACGCGAAATGACGTTTCCTCTATACGCGGCGTAAACAGCGACAGTGTTATCAGTGCACTTGTAGAAAAAGGACTCGTCCGCGTTTCTGGAAGAAAAGAAGGGGCAGGACGATCACTTCTATTTTCTACAACTGACACTTTCCTTCATCAGTTCGGTCTGAAAGACCCATCCGAATTACCATCTCTTGAAGAGATTGAACAACTACTCCCCGCATCCAGTAGTATTGATAATACACATGCAGTTGAAGAGGGAACAGAACTATGAATTACAAGGCATGGTTCGAATGTGATAAAGGATGTAAGTATCCACTCACAGAAATCATATACCGCTGCAAAAATTGTAATGGGTTACTACAGGTCAAACACGACATAGATGTGTTGAAACAACGAAGTGCGGAAGATTGGAAACACTTGTTTGAACAACGTTATATGCGTACACAATATCCTTACGGGAGCGGCGTCTGGGGAAAAAAAGAACTTGTCTGTCCAAATATTGATAATGATAATATCATCTCTATGTATGAAGGTGGCACTAATCTTTTTTGGGCAGAACGATTTGGTAATCAACTCGGCCTCTCCGATCTCTGGATAAAACAGTGTGGGAACAGCCACACCGGCTCATTCAAAGACCTTGGTATGACAGTCCTTGTTTCTATGGTCAAACAGATTATCTCTGAGGCAGGTAACGTCCGGGCAGTCATGTGTGCTTCAACAGGGGATACATCTGCATCATTAGCAGCTTATGCCTCTGCTGCCGGTATCCCTGCAATAATCTTATTACCTAAAGAAAAGGTTACCAGAGAACAATTGATACAACCCATCGCAAATGGGGCATTGACGCTTTCTCTCGAAACAGATTTTGATGGTTGCATGACAATCGTACAAAAACTCGCTGCAAGGAAAGACTTCTATCTTGCAAACTCTATCAACTCTCTTCGAATTGAAGGACAGAAAACCATCAGTATTGAAATCGTGCAGCAGTTTGATTGGGAAGTCCCTGACTGGATAATCATACCAGGAGGAAATCTTGGGAACGTCTCTGCACTTGGATTAGGATTTCTGATGATGTTAGAACTTGGCATTATCGATAAACTGCCGCGTATTGCATGCGCCCAAGCACAACGAGCAAATCCCCTTTACCGCAGTTTTCAAACTGGGTTCACGGAGTTTAAAGCCATCACAGCACAATCGACACAAGCCACTGCTATCCAGATTGGCAATCCGGTTTCTGTTCATAGAGCTATCCGTGTACTAAAACAGTTTGATGGAATCGTTGACCAAGCATCAGAAGAGGAATTAGCAGATGCAGCTGCCAGAGCAGATAGAACAGGTTTATTCAACTGTCCACATACCGGGGTCGCATTAGCTGTCCTCATCAAAATGATAAAACGGAAACAGATACAAAAGGATGATAGAGTTATCGTGATTTCAACTGCAAACGGCCTAAAATTCCCCAATTTCAAAGTTGACTATCATCATGTAGCATCAGAACAACCACAACCACGTTACCATAACAAACCTTTGGAATTGGAAGCTGAATATGATACCGTTCTAAATCATATTGATAAACACATAAATCTATAACAGGACTTACGCAGTTTTTCTTAAAGTCCCACTGATAAGGGGGATTTAGGGGGTTAAATCACTGAAATATCATTGAAATCACGACTTTTAACCCCCTAAATCCCACTGATAAGGGGGATTTAGGGGGTTAAATCACTGAAATATCATTGAAATCACGACTTTTAACCCCCTAAATCCCACTGATAAGGGGGATTTAGGGGGTTAAATCACTGAAATATCATTGAAATCACAACTTTTAACCCCCTAACCCCCTTATCAAGGGGGAATGCGTAAGTCCTGTATAAAAAATCTGTAAAAAATAATGCATATATGCTATAATCCAACTTAAACCGAAAAATAGGAGTTTATGAATGTCAGATCAGTTTCAACCCAAACCTGAACACAAGTTCACTTTCGGGTTGTGGACCGTTGGAAATCCAGGACGAGACCCATTCGGAGATGTCGTTAGACCACCACTGAAACCCACTTACAGCGTCAAAAAATTAAGTGAATTAGGGGCTTACGGAGTCAACTTACACGACAACGATCTCGTTCCGTTTGATGCTTCTTCCTCTGAACGTGATCAAATTGTTCGTGAATTCAAACAGGCACTTGATGACAACGGTATGAAAGTACCGATGGCTACAACTAACCTGTTTTACCATCCAATTTTCAAAGATGGTGCGTTTACCGCCAATGACCCAAAGGTAAGAGCGTTTGCTATACAAAAAACTTTGAATGCTATAGATCTCGGTGTAGAGCTCGGAGCAAAAATCTATGTATTTTGGGGTGGACGCGAAGGTGCAGAAGTTGATGCAGCAAAAGACGGACCAGATACAGTAAAATGGAACCGTGAAGCAATGAACTACTTCACGAACTACGTCATTGACCAAGGCTATGATCTTAAATTCGCATTAGAAGCAAAACCGAATGAGCCGCGTGGAGACATATACCTACCGACTACAGGACATATGCTCCATTTTATTGAGACGCTTGATCACCCAGATATGGTCGGTGTCAACCCAGAATTTGCTCACGAAACGATGGCAGGTTTGAGTTTTCTACACGGTGTCGCTCAAGCCTATGAAGCAGGGAAACTATTCCATATTGACCTAAACGACCAGAAAATGAGTCGTTTTGACCAAGACCTACGTTTCGGATCTGAAAATATTAAGAGTGCATTCTTTCTCGTAAAGTTTCTTGAAGATGTCAATTGGGATGGAAACCGACACTTCGATGCACACGCTTACCGGACAGAAGATGAACAAGGAGTCTGGGATTTCGCTGCAGGATGTATGCGGAGTTATCTGATACTTAAAGAAAAAGCGTGCCAATTCAATGAAGATGCTGAGATTCAAGGAATTCTCTCTGATTTACGCGCCCGTGATCCCGAACTTGAAGCCATTGTGGCAAATTACAGCGCAGAGAATGCTGCGAAATTGAGAAAAATTGACTTCAAACCTGATACAATCGCTCAAAAAGGGCTTGGATACGAAAAGTTAGATCAACTTACATTTGAGATTCTAACCGGTGTCAGATAAACTCATTCGATTCCACTTTGACTACTGGCTATCTCATAAATTGTAGGAGGGGTTTCTAACCCCGATTTACGAGAATTGTAGGAGGGGTTTCTAACCCCGATTTACGAGAATTGTAGGAGGGGTTTCTAACCCCGATTTACGAGATACCTTGTTTGTAGTAGCACAATTCATTGTGCGTTATTGATTTATGGTGGATAATACAATTAATTCTACATTCTGAGTTGTAGGAGGGAACTCCGATTCCCGACTATCAAAGGGTTTGATCGCGATCTGGATATCGTTCCTACAAGTGGGTGTATAATTATTTCCATATTTCACCATAGTTAAACCCTGGAAAACCGATAAAATCGGTTTATGGGATACACTTTACATTAATGAGTCAGGATTTTGCCTATGAGTACACTTATAATTGCTGTCCTAAGCTTTATCGGCTTTATCGTAGCATACAACACGTACGGAAAATGGTTAGCAAGAAAGATATTCGGTTTAGACCCACAAGCCAAAGTTCCGAGCCAAGAACTTAAAGACGATGTAGATTACGTCCCGACAAAAAAAGAGATTATCTTCGGTCATCACTTTACAAGCATTGCTGGAACAGGACCAATCGTCGGTCCTGCAATTGCAGTATTTTGGGGGTGGTTGCCCGCGTTGCTCTGGGTCGTACTCGGATCCGTATTCATCGGGGCAGTTCATGACTTCGGTTCCTTAGTCGTCTCACTCCGTAATCGTGGACAAAGTGTGGGTGAAGTAGCCGGTAGAATGGTCGGACCGCGCGCCAAATTTCTGTTCCTTTTTGTCCTCTTTATGGGATTGACTATCGTCCTCGCTATCTTTGGACTCGTCATTGCCCTCATCTTTTCCTACTATCCTGAATCTGTCCTCTCTGTCTGGATTGAAATACCGCTTGCTGTTGCGATTGGTGTGTGGATTTATCGTCGGGGTGGAAATATCCTCATTCCTTCAATCGTTGCACTTGGAATTATGTACATCGGCATGGCTGTCGGTGCATACATTCTGCCAATTGATTTAGGAACATGGTTAGGAATCCCACTGCTTGGACAAACTTATCTGAACGTAGTAGTTATATGGACATTAGTCCTTTTTGTCTACTGTTTCATTGCATCAGTACTACCTGTATGGACGCTCTTACAGCCGCGAGATTTTATCAACAGCCACGAATTAGTATTAGCACTTGTTCTGTTAGTACTCGGTCTGGCAGTTGCTGGTATGACAGGACAAGCGAACTTATTTGCATCTGCCCCCGCTGTTGCCTCAGACATTCCACCAGATGCTCCACCAATTTGGCCCTTCCTCTTTATTACCATTGCATGTGGCGCAGTTAGTGGCTTTCACTGTATGGTCAGTTCTGGCACTTCAAGCAAACAGGTCGAATCCGAAAGCGATGCACAATATGTTGGATACGGAGCAATGCTGCTTGAGGGAGGACTTGCAGTAGTCGTGATTATCGCCTGTTGTGCTGGAATCGGTATGGGTATTTTCAACCGCACTACTGACACCACGATGGCAGGTGGTTACACATTCCAACCTATCCTCAAGGAAGGAAGCACACAACCCCTTGTTAATCAGGACGCATGGAGAACACGTTACGCAACTGGTGAAGAAGTAACGAATGCCGATGGCATAACTACAGTCGTAGGTGGTGGTTGGGCAAGCCACAAACTCAGAGAAAAGGTAAGTGCCTTTGTTGATGGTGGAGGAAATTTCCTCGCTTCTCTCGGAATTCCACTAAAAATGGGAATCGCAATTATGGCAGTTCTTGTTGCAAGTTTCGCAGCGACAACCCTTGATACCGCAACACGTTTACAACGGTATGTAATTCAGGAACTCGCGCATACTGCTAAGTTCAAACCTTTAACAAATCGTTATATCGCAACAGCGTTTGCTTTGATACTTGCGGCAGCAGTAGCGTTGTTACAAGGTCCGAGTGGTCCTGGTAGTGGTGGTATGACTCTATGGCCACTCTTCGGTGCAACTAATCAACTCTTGGCAGGCTTGGCATTCATGGTTATCGTCTTCTACCTTGTGCGGCGTAATAAACCGATTTGGTTCGCTTTCCTACCAATGGTCGTTATGCTCCTCATGCCTGCTTGGGCGATGCTACATCAGATGTTCAATCCAGACACAGGATGGCTGTTCAATGGCAATTATCTTCTCTTTGGATTTGGTCTTATTGTTGAGGGATTACAGGTATGGATGATTGCAGAAGGAATCATCGCTTGGAGAAATGCACGTGGGAATTATCCTGAGTTACCACCCTTGGAAACCGCAACTGCTGATTGACAATTATAGCAATTCAATCCCCATCATCTAAAAATGTCTATATGCAAAACTAATGGACTGTCCATTCAAAACTTGTAGGTCGGGTAGAGGCACGAAACCCGACTTTACCTATAATAAATGTATTCCTGTCGGGTTTCGTGCCTCTACCCGACCTACAATTGAACTATCAAACAGTTCTTGACAAAGGATTAGGTTGTAAAAATTAGCGACTAATTCACATGGTGGGCACTCCCTGAATGTGTCCATCCATAGAAACAAGTATTTGGATTTGAACAACTGTAAAACGACTGCCCACAAGGCACACCGTTTTTTGTGCGTAGGCAGGTCTTCTGGTGCGTATGCCATCTCAACCCAACAAGCTTACACGTGTAATAAGCTTTGTTGCATCGAGAACACCGCCGCCAGTGTACCCACTTATAATTCACCGTCGCGCTACAGCCATTACATGTGATCGTCGGGGCAGGATACTGGTGTGTATGAGACTGACATAAATAGAAATTGGTCACCGTGCAGCTATCGCCATTGGTATTCGTTGATGTGCAACTGGCTTGTAAACTGTGAGAACTCGCATTGCTATTCAAATCAATATGTCCACACCCAAAAGTCTGATGCGGTTGACACTCATAGAATGTCCCACTATATCCCGAAATCGTTGTGCTATGATCGTTAGACGCAGCACTCGCAGCACCACTATGGATGCCACATGTATAAGTAATCGTTGTTAGCACCGGTGTTTCCTGATTGCCATCTGCATCCCCATCGTCCGACTCATCCTCGGAACCGCCTGACGACGGCGCACACGTCACACACGGACCCTCGGATGCCGTGCCATCTACATCACACGGCGGATAATAGACTGTCTCATCCGGAGGATACCAATTCCGTCTATTCAATATCCAACGCTGGGTCCAATCCGCATGCGTGATTTTAGACGTATAATCCTTCCAAGAGGCTGCATACTTCGCACCTGCAGCTCTCGCAGCATCTTCCATAGCAACGCCATCGGGACTTGCTGCCTTTGCTGCTGCTTCTTCCTCGGGAGTTCTTGCATCGCCCCCATATACTTGTTCAACGCCATTTTGACCATTCACATCTAAAGTCTGCACATCCAAAGCATCCCCATAGAGGTGACGACTATGAAACGCCTTCGCACCGATATGAAAACGCTGATGATACGGATTGCGATACCCACTGTTCACCTTAAAATCAGTGTCCGTAAATGCTGATAATCCATTTGGTTTGCGGTATTCCTTATTAATTTTCGCGAGCCAGTCTTCCTTTTTATCCTTCAATCCATCATCTATCATAAAGCCCAAATACGGAACCGTGATGGTATTCCCATTCTCATCTACCTCCTCCTTATCTTCCCTAAAACCTTTTTTGTAATGCCCCGTATTCCATTGATCGAAGCCATTGTCGGTCGAGATCGTTGGCACAAAGGAAGATTTACTCGGCAACGGTAATTCGGCTTTCAGTTTTCCGGTGCTGCTTCGGATCGTAGGGGTATAATCTACATATTCCTGCCTACACATATCCACATCATCTTGTTTCCAGGTTTTTTCTAAAGTCACCGCCTCTTCGGCATCGGGATCGGTCCCGTAATACCCTGTGAATATGACGGTCACCTCCATCGGAATGTTACTTCTGCCGTTTAGCGAGCAAGAGAGCCCGTGTGTATCCGGGGGACCTTCCAGTTTCGCCTTCACAGAAAAAGACGTATCCGAAGACAACAACGCAGCATCAGGACCACTCGTCCCATACACATATTTTTTCACCTCAAAACCGTTGTTCATTGTGATATCAAACTTGAAGGACGTTATCGGATACACCCAATGCCCATATTGTGCTTCACAATACTTAACCTCAACATAGACACAACACGTCTGCTCCGAGTTGGTAATAAAGGAATCGTCCACCGAGTTACCATTACCACTACTTTGCCCCACTTTCAACGAGTTACCATAACCGCTACTTTGCCCCACTGTCCAAGCTCCCCACTCTACACAAGGGTACCATATAAGCTCTATGTCTGTAGAACTCGGACGAAACGGAATAAACGCACATATCAGAATCAATAAACCATAAAAACAATAACGAAACTTCATCACAAATCTCCTTTCATAAATAGATGTTGATTATTTCAAACGTTCCAGTGCTTCTCTTGCCCAATATCGTGCCCAAGTCATATCACCTGGGGGATCTGCTATTGCCGCAAACTCTTCGAATTTGGGAATAAGTATGTGGTCGACAATCCCGGGTATTTCCTTACGATACTTGACAGCAATCCCACCCAAGGCATCAACGGATCTCCCCAATAATATGTGAGGTGTATTGTCATCAAATAGATGAGAGAGCAGCAAGGGCACAGCAGGCGGGCCTATATATACCAACGTATCGCGCGGACCCATCCCCCCAATAATCCCACCACAGAAGTAAGCCACCAGAACAGGCGCAGCACGAGGATCGTTAGGATCCAGTGCCCCAAGCAGTTCAATGGTTTCCTCAGCATCGCTGTGTCCGTCGGGACCAGAGAAACCGTTCGACGGTGGCATTAGTGCAGCGATCAGGGCTTCATTTTCAGCGACGGGCACCCCACCCCAGTCCCAGATATTGTTTGCGATGTATTCCACATGTTCCCATGCTGCTAATACATCGGAGTCAGTAATCCCTTCAGGTATCTGCACCTTGACGGGTGTGTAGTCTCGTGAAACTGTTACATCTGAAGGGGGTACCTCTACAGGTTCGGGATGTTCACCTTCATGAAAAGTGCCATCTTCGTGAACGTGTCCTTTCGGTGCGGCTTGTTCTGTAGGTGGCACGACAACGGTGACTTTGTTTATCAAGGGGCTTTGCTGCTTCTGTTCCGTAACGTCTTGTTCAAGTTGTTTGATATAGGCGCGGTCGTGCATCACTTTCCACACCGTCGCAGTGACAACGAGAATTATGAGGGTTGTGAACCCCCATATCATTTTCTTTCTCATGAGCTTTCTCCTTATTGCGTTGTTCTTTGCTCCACTGCGTCCAGTGGACAAGGCACTCTTGTCTTTTGACACTGTTTTATATAGATTGGATAAACATATTCATTCCCATCACAATCCCGTAGTATTGGATGGTAGTACGGTTGACAATTTTCTATTTGAGATGGTTCACAAATCCCGGTACCAAAAAGTTCACACGGCTGTGCATCAGGATGCGTTGCTTTAATAGCCATACTTCCAAATGCCAGTGCAGCAACAATGACACCAAGAATAAAATATCGGATGTATTCGCGGAGTTTTAACATGTAGCCTCGTCTCATCTTGTGCCTCCTCTGTTTATATTGAGCAGGTTAATCGTTTTGACAGACTACAGAAATAGGAAAGCTGCCTTCTCTCCCTCGCTTGCGAGGGATAAAGGGGGGTAAACAATATCTATCCCTGTAGAGGTAGCTGGTCTCTATATTCCACATGACATCAATGCCATACCGTGTTATGATAGACACCAGCTCTGTCGTACCTATTACTACGGCAGTGCTACGCATCGGTAGTGGTTGCACACTGTCGATGCATTTTGTTTATCACCTCCGACGTAAAATCCACATGTTTCTGCGGATTTTTCAACGTCTAAAAAGAATTATATAATAAACGTCAAAAATTGTCAAGAAAAATTTGATTTATTTTGTATGCAAAATATAACTTATTTTGTAATTTGCTTAATGGTATGATTTGATTTGATAATTGGCTGTGAGCGTTGTGTCTGTAAGGGTTTATAGATGTTTTTTTGTCCAGTGTAAAATTTACGATGCTGTGTAATTTTCTTCTTCTCATTCTAAATAGTAGTTGTCAAATAAAATGTAAAAACGTCCATTTTTTTATGAATTCGTTGAAAATTGCTTGAATTTTTGTTAAATTATGGTTTCTTGTCTGAGGTAACAGAAACTTTACACACAAATTTCCTTGCATTTCAACTGAAAATCATCTAAACTAACACATCAAAATAATTGCTTATCTCAAAAGGAGATGACTTTATGGCTGTCAAAGTTGGTATTATTGGTACAGGCGGAATCTCGCGTGCTCACCGTGGCACTTATGACAAGGTAGGCGGCTTTGAGATTATCGCGGTGTGCGACATCATCAAAAGTAAGGCAAACCAAGCCGCAGAAGAGTGGGGTGTCCCGAAAAAGAACGCTTTTTCAAGTTATAACAAAATGCTTGAGATGGACGAACTTGATGCTGTGAGTGTTACAACTTACAATCAGGGACATCGACGACCGACGGTTGCTGCATTGAAAGCAGGTAAACACGTTCTCTGTGAAAAACCGATGGCAGCAACGCTTCCAGACGCAACTGCTATGGTTCGGGCAGCAAAGGAATCGGGTAAAATCCTACAGATTGGTCTCAACCCAACCTTTAGTCCGAGACTTCAATTTTCAAGGAAGTTGTATGACGAAGGATTGCTCGGTGATATCTATTACTCTGAATCCGCAGGATGTAGGAGACGTGGTAATCCTGGACATACGTTTATCTATAAAAAGACAGCAGGTGCCGGGGCTATCGTTGATATCGGGGTCTACAATATGCACAGATCGCTGTTCGCGATGGGGTATCCGAAACCGGTGCGTGTCTCCGCTATTACTGAAGATTACATCTCTATGCAAGATGAAAGATTCAAAGATAAGATGGATGTAGAAGAATTCGGTGCTGCGTGGATTCGGTTTGAAGATGGTGGTGTCATGGTGTTTAAGATTTCATGGGCAGTACACGCAAACTCACTCGGTGGCAACTTCCATCTCGGCACAAAAGCAGGGATTTCTCTGGATGGACCTGTCGTATTTGCTGATGCTTATGCAGGCGATCTCAAGAAGTTTGTCGAATCAGAGGGATTAACAGCGGAACCCGACCCACCCGAAGGCATGACGACTATCAGTTTTTCAGGATTCCCACCAGAAGATAATTGGGCTGCACAGATGACCGCATTCCGTGAAGCGATCATAGCAGATGCACCATCCCCCATATCACCAGAGGGAGTACTCCTGACAAATGTGATTATGGATGGAATCTTCCGCTCACACGCAGCTGGCAAAGAGGTTGCAGTTAAGGTGCCTGAATTCTAAATATATATTCATTTCAATGGTGAGGTAACTGAACCTTGCTACATAAAACAGTTGTAAGGCGAGGTCTCTGTGCCTTGCTACATAAAACATTTGTAAGGCGAGGTCTCTGTGCCTCGCCATATTTCAACAGTGAATAACAAAAATCCTTCCACGTTTCCCACCAAAGTTTATTCCAACTTGCTGCCTTACATTCAACGCATTTTGTTCCTTGAGTATCTTATTTAGCAGTGAAGGATTCATCGATAGCAACACCATTTTCCCACCAGGCCTCATCACTTCTTCAAATTGTGTGAGACAGACTCTATATAAATTATTCAGGTCTGTACTATACCGTTTATCTTGTTCAATCGGAAGATTGCTTATGATTTTGTCAACTGAATTTGGTTGGAGTGGTAAAGATTGAGCATCCCAATGAAAGAATTGGCGGGGTTGATGCTTTCTGCCAAAGTTCTTATGCGTTGCGCGAACTGCTTCTTCAGATATATCCCCACCAATAAGATAACGGTAACGTCCTGAAAAAGCACGTTCCAGCAAAATAGTACCTGCACCACACATGGGATCTAAAACAGTGTCGTCCGGATGTGGTTTTGAAAGCATCACCATACTATAAGCAATTGTCGGTTTTAATGTTTGTGGAACTTGCTCTTGTTTGTAGGAACGTCGCGACATATCAGGTTTTGATAGACGAATGCTGATATAACCATCTTCCCCGTGTACCTCTGCCCACACATCCAATCCTGATTCCGATTGAGATAGATTCCAGCCTTTATCAACTAACGCTCTTTCTACAATGTGCTGTAGATCCCTTTTTTGAAAATTTCGGTATCCCGACATACGACTGATGACACGAAATGAAATCCGTTTCCGGACGCGCATATCAACCTGACGACATACAGTTATTGCTTGGGCAAAGTTTTGTCTGTTGAGAAAATTGCTGATAGCCGTGAGTGACCGCCGCGAACGGGTCATATTTGGAATGTGTTTGATAACAAGAAATAGACTCTCCGCTGTCCTTAGAGATAGTAGATCTTTTGGATTTCCCGTGTATTGAAAGATAATTCGTTGCGGCTTCCGCATGACAATTTTGAATTGTTTTGTATCACCGAAGCGGGCGATAATTTCTTGTCTGGCAAGGTTCTCCAACCCCGCAGTTACGAAAATAGAATATATCATCTGCCTCTTTCTATGGTTGCGGAAAATTAAGATGTCTATGCAAGAATTGGAATGTTTTGTCAGAGTTGATCTGATGTCCACCATCAAAAAACTCAATCTCGGTTTTATCTGCTATACCGAGACGCACATATAGTCTGCGTACTCTTGCGAATTCATGTGCTACCCATTCATCTGGTGCCACGCCATCATCATGACCGCGTTCCACCATAAACGGTCGAGGTGCGATGAGTCCTGCCATCTCCGCATAATTGAATGTGTTGCCTAAGTCGAACTCTGGCATCTCATACTCACCTGTGAACATGTAACTATATCCTGAATCGTAAGTCGCATTTTTTACAATCCATTCGTTGAAATCTGCTGAGCAGATAGAACAAGCATACCTTTCAAGAACGGCTGGCACTCGCATTGCGGTTTTGCCACCGTAAGACAATCCATAAAAACCGATGTGGTCTTCATCAACATAAGGCAGTCCTGCTAACCAGTCAAGTGTGCGTTCATGCTGACGAATAATTAGCGAAAAGAGTGACCATTTGATTGGATTTGCTTTGCGTTGAATCACGCGGAAAGCATCGTTGCCAATATACGGATTTTGCGGGGCATAAGTAATGAAACCCCTATCTGCTAATTGTGCAGCATAAGAATGATACACCGATTGAATGTTTGGGTCTGCAGTGTCTTGCGGTCTACCTTCTAATCCGTGTTGACAAACAACTACCGGACGTTTCTCATCTGACTCAAGGTCGTTTGGTAGCAGCAATATACCGTAGGCGTAGACATCTTTATAGACATCTAATACAACTTCATAACCTTTAAATTTGGGCTGGTCATAAATCAGGCGCGTTCCCGGATTCGCTGGTACATCTGGTGCAGGACATCTACCGATAACCTCATCCCAGAAATAGGTCTTCAATTCTGCACAAGTTTCTTGCCACTTGTCTAAAGAAGATGTGTCCGTTTTATTCCAAAAGAATTCCTCACGACGTGTTTCTGCTTCACGTAAAAACCGTTGTGTTAGATTCACAAGTTGGTTAAACTGTCGCTGTTGACGTGATTCATAGTCGTAAGACTCTTCAACTATGGCGGAAAGAATCCGTTTTTTGTCAATACGGAAATCCTCTCTGGTGAGACTCGTTAGAAAAGTGGTTAATGTCTCATCGGAACCCGGTAAATCATCATCTGGAACGTTAAGTTTTATGTTATCAACGCAACCCAGCTCCTGATATATGGATTGTGCACGACCGAATTCTCTTTCTGCGGATTTCTTGGGAGGTGAAACAAGTTGCCCTGGTGCTGCACCGCCGCGTCCATCTCTTCCTGCTGGTGGACCCATTACCTCTGGTCCACGACTCGTTTCTATAATGAGGTTGCGCGGTGCTATGAGACTTGCAATCTCAGCATCACCAAATTCATGCAGTAGTCCCCACACATTTCGGTAGATTGGCTCCCGCCACACTTCCTCGCGTGATTGAAAGTATCCACTGACAACCGTTGACTTTATTCGTGTATCTACTGCAGCACTATGAAACGCAATCAACCCACCTTCTCCATATCCAATAACTCCGATGGGGACATCAAAGTTTGACATCCAGTCCACCAGTGACAGAACTTTTTGCCCCTCATAACCGATGATGTGTCGCCCCAATTGGTATGCCATACGATATATGAATTCGCGGTGTGGTTGATTGGTATATCTACCGATTTTTGGATTACCAGAATATGTATCCTCACGATTGATGAGAAGCGGAATGACAACTCTGCATCCTGTATGTGCTAAATGTTTTGCGAACTGTGCGGATGATGGCAGCTCATCTGTAATTCCAGTTATCATCTCAGGAGTCCAATCAGCATCTGGTAAAGCCACTATCTGCGCAATCACAGGCACGTTTTTCATGGGTTCTAATAGCAGTCCTTCCCCTTCAACTTCGTCAAAAACTTGCCAACGAACTCGTGAGATGGTGAAGTTCTCACCTTTTCCAATGTGTGCTGTGGACTTTGTTGTTCCTATAAATGTAAGTTCATCAATCGGTAAACGTTCATCAAGACACCCTATCTGCTTCATGAAACGCTGTCTATTAGGTTCAATAGATTCAGCATAGGCTGTGTATGAACTATAATCCCGATTCCACAAAGACTTTCGATTTTCTGCAGTAGCCTCAATAGCCTGAGTCACATAGTTATCAAGGTCTTCTACCATTTGAGCGGCAAGATCACCTTCATAAGTGAGTAGTGCAGTTCCTTGTAAAACCTGTTCGTTATCATTTGACATGATTATATAATCCCTTCCTGTCTTAACAAATCCACTTCATCAATAGTCATATTCAAGTCCTTCATTAACACTTCATCTGTATGCTCTCCAAGACTTGGGGCTGGCATATCAACATTCCCAGGTGTATCTGAGAGTTTAATCGGTACCCCCGGTACTGCTACCGATCCTGTGAGTTGGTGGACCACTTTTGTAATCATCTCTCTTGCCTGGACCTGAGGATGATTGACCACTTTGTCAATAGTATTGATAGGACCACACGGAACGCCTATATTTTCAAGTGATTCAATCCACTCTTCTGTTTTCCTTTGACACATAATTCCTGAAAGAATTGGATGTAATGCATCATGGTTATCCGTGCGTTTGTTGTTTGTACTGAACCGTGGGTCTGTAATCAAGTCTTTCCGATCTACGTATTCACAGAATTTTGACCATAGAACATCATTTCCAATAGCGATGATAATATGTCCATCTGCGGATTTGAATGCTTCAAATGGCGTAATTGCTGGATGTCTGCTACCAAGTGGTTGCGGAATATCACCCGTAGCGGCATAACGGACTATTGCATTCTCTAACACTGCGACAAGACTATCTAACATTGCTACATCAATATATTGTCCCTTACCTGTGGAACTGCGATGATGGAGTGCGGACAATATACCGATAGTAGTGAAAAGCGCAGCAGTAATATCGCTGATAGATGTGCCAACTCGGACAGGAGGACCATCCGGTTCTCCTGTAATACTGATAATTCCTCCCATCCCCTGAATAATCATATCATAAGCACCTTTTTCAGCATAGGGACCAGTTTGTCCGAAACCTGAACACGAGGCATATATCAGTCTTGGATTTTCTACAGCAAGTGTTTCGTAATCCAAACCGAGTTTTTTCATTGTTCCCGGACGGAAATTTTCTACTATTATATCATTTTGTTTGACGAGTTGCTTGAAAATGGTTTTCCCGCGTTGTGTTTTCAGATTGAGTGTTATACTGCGTTTTCCACGATTGACACTCATAAAATACAAACTGAACCCATTCTTAAAGGGGCCGAAATTTCTTGATTCATCTCCCGTCTCTGGTTGTTCAATTTTTATGACGTCTGCCCCCAGATCACTTAGAATCATAGTAGCAAAAGGTCCTGCGAGAACTCTCGTTAGATCTAATACCTTTATTCCGTCTAATGGACCTGTCATTTAGCAATTCCTTTTATGTAAACAGTTGCTTTTCTGGTGAACTATTGCTAATATATTCTCACTTTTATGTTAGCAGCTTATGAGGCCTATGTCTATATGTTTTTACACCAGCAGCCGTATGAAGGAGTGTATACATGGAAAAAATAAAAATAGCGCATATCGGAACAGGAAACCGTGGAACGAATACATATTTACCACTCATCTCTAAGCTATCACAAGATTTGGAACTCATTGCAGTCTGTGATGTGCACGAAGGAAGAGTCACAGAACAAGGATCAAAGTATGATGTACCTGCATATACAGATACTGAAGAGATGTTGGAGAAGGAAAAACCGGATATATGTTCTATTGTGATTACACCAAGCAATAATCATGTCCCGGGACTCCTCTGTTCACAACACGGAGTAAGTTATTGCACAGAAACACCGATAAACACCGACCTAAAACGTGCTGATATGATGATTGAAGCAGCTGAAGAGCATGGTACAAAAATAGAGGTAAACGAAAACTATTATCGTCGTCCATCAGAACGTATCAAACGGGAGATGATACTTAAAGGCGTATTTGGTAAAGTAAACCTTGCTTTTAATGACTTTCGGGGTCATGGTTATCATGGAATTGGACTCATACGAAGCTACGTAGGATTTGACAATGAACCTACGCAAGTGTCCGGTTTCAATAAATCGTTTAGCGTGCAGGAGCATGTGTGGCGAAAGGGACAACCTACCAGAAAGAAAGAAGATTGGTTGCATGCAGTCATAGAGTTTGCTGACGGTGCAGTTGGTATTTTCAACTTCTCCAGTCTTTCTTACGGGTCTCCCTTACGAGGATTCAATGGTACGAAATTCTATGCAGAACGCGGCATGTGTCACCGAGAGGATGCTGTTATCCTAAATGAAACTGCTGATGAACAACGTCCCATTACGATTACTCGTAAAACCAATAATGTGGATGGATATGAAACAACTGCTGCGCTTGTTGCTGACACAGATCCAGAAGTTGTATGGGAAAATCCATTGCAGTATTATCCACTGAGTGATGGGGAAATCACTGTTGCATCTGAGTTAATGAGCATTGCTAATGCTGTGCGAAATGACACAGAACCGGAATATGGGGCATACAATGGACGTAAAGACAGAGAGATAGATGTTGCGATGGGGCGTTCCTGTGCCAATAACGGTGCACCTGTTACGTTTCCTTTTGAATATTAGAAAGTATCCCATATATTTGTAAGGAGGATCTCTGTATCCCACCCTATCTCAAAATCGAAATAGTAGGCGCGCTTTGATGAAGATTAAATAAATATTTCGGTAATCCAACCCAAAATAATTATCGTAGGGGCGGGGTTTCCCCGCCCGAATATTACCGAATTAATAACTTAATCTCCATGTAAGCAATATTAAATAATGAATTATCAATTTTCCGATAATCCTGCAGGCACCGAACCCGTAGGGGCGGGGTCTCCCCGCCCGTCATCAACGCGCAACTTGCATATTTAATATTCAAACTTGCTAACGTGCTGGAACACATCTTTAATCATTATCTTTCGGTTGAGAACGAAACATTAATTCATCAGCAGGATCAGCAATCTCCATGCGAAAATCCCACCATCCATTGTAATCAGCAGACAGAACTGTTAAGGAGTTCCAACCTTCCTTCAATGTCATTTCGAAGTGTGCCCACCATGAGAAAAGATTTTTCCCGGGGATTGCAGCATCAAGTATCTCTTCACCGTTGAGATATATTTTGCCAAGGTTACTCCCCCATCCCATTTGAGCAAAAACTCGTTTTTCCAACGGACTCTTGATATAGGTTATCCCATAACCGTAAGCCATCTCAGCGTTTCCAAATAGTTTGTCTAATTTGATTCGTTCTATTTCAGAAATGTGTTCTTGCCATGTGATTTCGTCTGATTTTCCTTGATAGGATTTCTCAAGATTAACCTTTTTAATAGGTATTTCAAGGAATTGTTGTGGGACTTCGTTTGTGTTTGCTGGCACTTTATCTACACCAAGATCAAAAGGACCGAGTAACATCCAGTTTTTCAACACACGCATGTGTTCTCTTTCAATAGGGTGAAACAACCTTGTTCCATTGAGCAATTGTTCTCCACCATATAAGACTGAATATTTATAGATTGGAAAGGGTAGATAATCATCAGATTGAACTGTTAAAGTAACGAATGTTTTTGAAGTTTGACCAGGTTTAGTATCAATTGTTAGTTGGTTTGGTGTGATCTGCCATTTATCATTCTGGTTGAATGCTAAATCTAACCGTATCGGTTTTTTAAGAGTATTTTCAAATGATATTTCAAGATTACCACTGGATATAGACTGATAGTTTGTAAATTGGAAATTCGGAGTGAACTTCAGTAGTTTTGATACCTTATCTTTGAATACTGCTGTTGATAGGTCAGCTGGATGTATATTCCCCGGTTCTATAATTGCTATGTTCACCTCATCATTGTCTACTGTTACAAGACTGTAGTGATCAAATGCTCCATATTCTTTCACCTGCTGCGGGGTGAAACCACCTCCTGTAGCACCGAGAACAAAATATCGTCTGTCATTTCGGGTATGGAGTGTTAGGTTATGATAATGACCTGAAAAAACGGTATATGGTCTTTCACCGAGCGCATCTTCAATTTCTTCCCATCCAGAGTCTTTCTGAAGCCACAAAGGTCTATGTAACATGACAAATGTATGTCGTACATCAGAGTATAATTTCAGTTGAGATTGGACATATTTAATCTGTTCCTCTCCAAACCAGTTCGTCCATTCACCGCTATTTGTGTGCCATTCCTCTGTATTGAGTAATAGAAACAGACAATTCTTGTATGTAAATGCAGAGTATGTGCGTCCTATGTGTTTTTTCCAGTAGTCGTACATCACACGATTTGTTATGTCATGATTACCAGGCAATGGTAAAAATGGGATGTTTAATTTAGATTGGTGTTCCCAAAATTCCTTCCATTCTGTATTCAGTTGTCCTATATCCGATGTATCACCTTGAATAAGGTCGCCAACCATGATGGCGAAGTCAGGTTTCAAGATATTAATCTCATCTATTGATCTGTCAAAAATGTGCCACTTATCCAAACCTCCACCTGTTTTATCTCCAATAATTGCAAAGGTGAATTTTTCAGGATCGTTAGTAAAGGGACGTTCTACAATTGGCATCCCTTCAGGAAAAGTGGGTCTCTGTGCGTTTGTAGATACAATAATTATGAGTGTTAGAAATAACAAAACAACAAGAATTTTTCTGTAAGGAAACTTATGCATATACTCCTCTTTCTTGTATTCCAGTCCTAAAGTACTCACAATAGATCTGCTTTCAATATACAGTTAACTTAGAATTCTGTTTGAAATAAAATAGATTTGTTTGTGATATAAAAGGCAGGTATTCAGAGTGAAAGACAGATAATGGTTTAATCATCAACATCAGATTCTGGGATGGGTAAGACATCACTATACACAGGTTCCATCTTTTCTGAGTATGAATCACCCCGAATCCACATAACGGGACGAATAACAGATCCCTCTTTTTTTGGTATACGTTCTGCATTTGCACTGATATAGTGAGCTACGTTACACCTTCGGAAACGTAGACTGTGGTTATCAGTGCTTTTATGTAGGAGTTGATTGTTGAACCATATTACAGAACCAGGTGGCACTTCAACTGCGACACCATCTTCATCCTTTGCATCACGAGCGATTTTAAATTCATTCTGCTGTGAACCCTCTAAGTCCTCATGTTTGAGTATACCCAATTTGTGACTCCCAGGAATAACATATAAACACCCATTATCTTTGTCAGCAGCATCAATAGCAGTCCACGTTCCGACTGTCATCTCAGTCTTATATTGCCAGTTAAAATACCATTTGTCCTGATGCCATGGAAAACCCAAACCTATCTGTGGGGATTTCCAAATATATAGATTGCCCAGTCCGAGTATATTTGGTCCGAGCAAATCAACAATCGGATCGGTTAGTCGTGGATCGCGAACACGATCAAGGAATTCAGGGATATAAACACTCACATGATGGATTTTGTGCATCGCATGGATACCTGATGCTTCAACTTTTTTGTCTCTGACTAATGCATTTTGGTTGATATTTTCTGTAGGAAAAGGTCTTTTTCCATCAACAATGTCATCAGCGATTTGACGGAGATTGTCGTTTTCTTCTTTTGTGAAAACGTCATTTCGCACAAAGTAACCGTTTTCATCCCAAGAGGATAATTCCTCGGGTGTCATGGCAAATTTGCGTACTGTTGATTTATTAGGTTTCATTAATTCTCCAATTCTTCGGGGAAAGGCAATACATCATGGTGTACTGGTTCCATCTTTTCTGAATATGTATCGCCTCGCACCCACATAACAGGACGGACTTTAATTGCCTGTTTTTTAGGAAGTCGTTCAGCTTCTGCACTGATATAGTGCGCGACATTACAACGTCGGAAACGATTACTTTGGTTATCAGTACTTTTGTGCAGGATTGAATTGTTGAACCAAACAACAGCACCAGGTGGCACTTCAACTGCGACACCGTCTTCGTCTTTTGCTTCGCGTGCTACCTTAAACTCATTCTGTTGTGATCCATCAAGGTCATCATGTTCAAGTACACCATATTTATGGCTACCAGGGATAACATAAAGACAACCGTTATCACGATCCGCTGCATCAAAAGCTGTCCACGTGCCAACTGTCCGATCTGTTATATAGTTTCGGTTAAAATACCATTTATCTTGATGCCATGGAAAACCTAATCCGATTTTGGGTGGTTTCCAGATATACAGATTATTGAGACCCAATATATTCGGACCTATCAAGTCAACAACAGGATCAGTAAGACGTGGATCCCGTGTCCGTTCAAGGAATTCGGGAGAATAATGGTTAATATGGTGAATACAGTGCATCGCGTGGATACCGGATGCATCAACTTTACCATCTCGAACTAAAGCATTATGGTGTACATTTGCTGCTGGGAAAGGTCGTTTACATTCAGCTATATCATCAGCGATTTGACGTAACATATCATTTTCTTCTTTATTAAAAACATTATAACGAATAAAGTATCCATTTTCATTCCAAGATAATCGTTCCTCATGAGAGAGTCTATACTTCATTTCTTCAGGTGTTATATTTGTGTCCATTAATTCTCCTATAAGATGATAAATGAAGTTCGCATTAAAATGGCACTGTAATACCAACCCGTTCAGCGACATTTTTCAACTGTTGCTGATGGTCTCCTCCTATTGGGATACCGATCTCAGTCCATTCCCGTTCACGTTCCCATTCCAATCCACCCGGCAGGTCTGCTCTGTCATAGCCGGGGGCAGGTTGCATCTGTCGCGCATCGTTAATGTGTTGGTCAATTTCTGCTTTAAATTCGTCAATTGGCCTAAACCGTGAAATATCAAATACTGCAATGAAAGCACCTTGATTTGCACCTTCCCATATTGTTGGTGGATCTGGGGGTTTGTCGAATAACCAGATACCTGCCATAAATCCACCGAGTGCATGACTTACATGACTCAAACCCAACATTTTAAAAAATGCAGCAGGACTGTTTTCAAATGCCTGATCTAAAGGTAACCTGGCATCAATACCTATTGCCATATCAACGACAATAGGAGGTTGATCGCCTGCTGGAATGGCGAAACTCATAGGTGACGCTCCCGTGGCATTGATGATAGTTCCACCAGAACCGTGTCTGAAACGGTGACAAGACACCGCAAATCCAACACAGTCCACTTCAAGAGCAAGACGTGTATACTTGCCAGCACTGCCGAAATGGAAGTGATTCCGGCTCGTTGCCGCCCCAATTCCCATATCTTTTGCTTTATTGACCGCTGTCTTCGCTGCCTGATACGAAGCAAAGTGTCCCATGCCACCATCCCCATCAAAGACTGCAGTTGTCGGAGATTCTTCAATGCATTGCACATTTGGTTTTGGATTTACCTTTCCATCAAGCATCATCCCAACATACCCAGCAACTTGACGCGTACCGTGACTAAACACGCCGCGCAAATCTGTCTGAACAAGTAGGTTCGCGATATGTGCAGCGTCAACTTCTGTAACAGCCGCTTTCTGAAATATTTCACTGATAAAGTTTCTAAGCGTATCTGGCAGGACGCGAATAAATTCTTTGGGAACTACATTCATAATTCATCAACCTTACTATATTTTAATCGGATTCTATAATCGGTATAACATCCCATTGAACTTCATTCTCCATACCTGGGTAGGTTTTACCGCGTATCCACATAGGAGGGCGTTTTATATTTATCGCTTCTGGATGAGTCCATTCTGTTCTTGCATCAACATAGTGTGCAATATTAGCACGTCTGAAACGATTACTGTGGTTATCTGTACTTTTATGAAGCACTTGGCTATTAAACCAGATGACTGAGCCAGCAGGTACTTCAACTGGAACACCATCTTCATCGCGGGCACCTGCTGCTTGCCTAAACTCTCCTTGTTGTGTACCTTCAATCTTCAAATGGTCATAAACTTCATGCTTATGACTTCCGGGAATGACATATAGACATCCATTATCTATATCCGCATCATCAATAGCAGTCCATGTAGCGACAGTTGTTCCCGTTTTAAACTGAAGGTTGAAATACCATTTATCTTGATGCCATGGAAAACCTAACCCAATTCTTGGTGGTTTCCAAATATATAGATTGTTGAGTCCAAGTATATCTGGTCCGAGAATATCAACTGCTGGATCAGTAAGTCGAGGATCACGTGTCCGTTCAAGGAATTCTGCACAATTACAACTTACATACTGGATATTGTGCATAGCATAGACACCCGACGCTTCAACTTTACCATCTAATACTAAAGCATTGTCAAAGATATGGTATTCTGGGAAAGGTCTCTTTCTTTCAGCTATTTCATCTGCGATATTTGCTATAATGTCGTTTTCTTCTTTTGAAAAAACGTCATTACGGACAAAGTAACCGTTCTCCTCCCAAGAGGATCGTTCTTCAGGAGTCAGTTTAAATTTTCGTTCTTCGGACATTTTATTTTTATTTACAATCTCTCAAATTCTGTTGATTTATATAACAACTTCTGATTTGCCATTTTTGATGCATTACAAAAAATAAAAGATGTTTGTAATTACCAGTGATTAGCGACTACAAACATCAATTACACTACAGAGAAAAACTACCGACAAAGACGTTATTGGCTGCATCACCTTGCTGCCAGTTAACAGGAAGATGCGTATCTTTATATTGATAGACTTCAGATTTACCAACAATAGCATCCTTTACTTCTGTCAGTGTTTCATACCAGATATGGTGTGGCTGTGTACATTTTGCACAAGGATAACGGTTAACAGAAAGTGTCAGAACTTTCCCAACCGTAACATCATATTTCGTTCCCGCTCTTGAGTATGAAATTGGTGCAATTTGTGTTGCAACTACATGCCCTAATACATCCGCATGTTTTGTGGTTAGCATATTGGAAAGTGCTGCTTGCTGTTCTGGTGTTGCATTTTTGTCTATATAAAGCACACTCTTGCGAGTTTTTGTATCAATCGCTAAGTTATCCTTAGCACTGATAACGGCAACAACGGTTAATCCATTTAATGTAACGTTGTTCCAATTACCGTGATTAATATTCCAAACAAGCGTTGCTTCTTTTCCGCCTTCTACATATTCAGCCCCAAAATGACATGCTCCAACATATACGCTTGCCGATCTCGCTTCAAGATACTCACCCTTAACAAACGGTGTGTTTGTGGCAATGGCAATCCCAGAGGCAAAAATAAGTGCAATTGTTGTCAAAACAATTAACTTCTTCATAACTATTCTCCCTTATGAATTCAAATTCAGTTTCAGAAAGTTATCTTCTTACAACCTATACATAGAATTATATCAATTTACAGTAAAAATATCAAGACCAATTTCTCTTAAACTATGTTGCAGATGTCGGTTTTTCCTGTATCACAGGAATAACATAACTCCGAATAGACAAACCGTCTATCTTTTCTGTTTCTTCTCTTGATTCGGGTTCCTTCCGATGATCAAAAACGACATAATATCCGGACTCTGCCTTTTCAGATTGCACATAAGCAGAAAGTTGTGATTTCCCAGCTTGATACCTGCTGTCTCCACCCCATATTTTTGTTTCAACAATGTATTTTCGGTTATTGTGTATAATTAGCAAGTCCATTCTTCCGCGACCTGTGGGCACTTCAAGATACATCAATCCACCAATAATATTCACAAACTGGCTCAAATATGCAAAGAGAAGATGTTGTCCTACATATTCTTGTGGCGTATCTGGAACCTGTAAAATCTTGTACCCCACACGTGAAATAAAATCACGGAAGTTGTCCATGACTGCATCCATCTGAATATGTCTATCTGCTGTAAGAAAATCATCAAATTCTATCGGTTTGTCTTGTGGAAGATAATCCTGTTCAAGTCCGTTTACAATCGGTTTAAAGGCTCTAATAATACGATACTGATATATGGGATTGACAATTTCACAACTTCCATCAGCACCTTCAGAAATCACGCCATATATTGCAAGTTCACTGATTAAATCACTGTCCAAGTTGAATTCTACACCATCATCATAAGAAGCAATCTTCATCAATAGTTTTTCAAATCTTCTATCTCTCCGGATATTGGTTATTAGATGATCAATATTTGTATTTCTTTCGCGTAGTAATTTCAAGTGTGCTTCAGAAAAGTGCTCCATTGTAATCGGTTCGATTTTTGGGATATCCATTTCCTCAGTAAGAATTTGAGCAAATCGATTGACAAGCACGGGTTGTCCTGCAGTCTGTTTGTGGATAGCGGATATAACTTCAGCTTCAAAAGGTTGTCCAACTTCGTCTGTATATTGTGAAAGAAGTTCCTGGACCTGCTCAAGTGAGAAATTGGGCAATCTAAATTCGTCTTGTATGTTAAAGGGTGAAATGGATCGATCATAATTGAGTTGGGTTATGTTCTTAACGCCAACGATGCCAACACTATATGGACAACGGTCTTTACCAGATAGGTAGATTTGACGGAGTGTGTGCAGAAATCCTCTTAGAGCAGTAGGTGGAATTGCATCAAATTCATCAATAATTATGACTAATCGCTGCGTACCAATTCTTCTACCCAATTCTTCAAAAAACTCTAACATAGAAACGGAGTCAGTTATCAATGCATTCGTCAAAAATTGACTGATTAGATCAGAAGGTTTCTCACCACACTTTTGGATTACAGCCTCTATTTTTTTACATATTTCTGTACAGAATGAACTATAGAAAACAGCATCGTCAACATCTACATACATTTCAAAATTTAGTTGTATTGGAATATAACCGTTCTGTTTTTCTTCAAGCGTATCAAGTGCATTACGGAATAATGTGGTCTTCCCTGTCTGACGCGGTGCAAATAGGACGATGTATCTTCCCTTTTCCAAACGAGAGACAAAATCCTCTACCTCTTCTGTACGGGCAACGAAATAGTTATCCTCAGGATAAATGGGGCCACGCGTTTCAAACCATCGCATATTTATTCTCCATTATTTTGTTGGAGTATTATAGCAGATAAATCAGAGGAAGTCTATAGGATCTGGTGTAGAGAATCATATCCTTCTTTAATTGCCACATCCAAATCATCTATAAGATTATTCAGCATGTCGTTGATTGTTACATTAAGAACTGGATGTACAAGGTCTGGAGCGATTTCTGCTAAAGGGGTAAGTACAAAGCGGCGATTATGCATCTCTGGATGTGGGATAATAAGTTCTGGTGTCCGAAGACACATCTCTCCATAGATTAACACATCCAAATCTATCTCTCTTGGCCCCCAACGTTTACGGTGTTGTCTACCAACTTTGGTTTCAATAACTTTTAAGGTCGTTAGCAATGTCTGTGGTGAAAGGAAGGTTTCAATTGCAACAACACCATTTAGAAACTTCCTTTGATCTTCATTGCCTACAGGTTCTGTTTCATAAAGAGAGGAGATCTCTTTTATTGTAATGCCATCTGTTTGAACTAAGAGATGAAGGGCATTTCGTATAAAGGAAAGTCTATTTCCAATGTTGCTCCCGAAGCCGATATATGTAGTATGCACTGAATATAAGAAGTGGCGGAAGGTGATAAAATATTATCTACTAAACGGAAAAATTTCGGACCACTAAACAGGTATTGTGTCCACCGAAACCAAAGGCGTTGGAGAGTGCTACTTCTACCTTTGCTTCCCGGCTCTCGTTAGGAACACAATCTAAATCACAGTCATCATCTGGGACTTCATAGTTGATCGTTGGGGGAATGAAACCTTTCTGCATTGCCCCTATACAACCGATGAGTTCAACTGCACCTGCAGCCCCGAGCAGATGTCCTATCATAGATTTCGTAGAACTTAAAGGAACTTTGTATGCCTTCTCTCCGAAAAGTGATTTAATTGCGTTAGTTTCTGCTATATCTCCTTGGGGTGTAGAAGTACCGTGTACGTTGATATAGTCAACGGATTCTGTTGTCAGTTTAGCATCATTTAAGGCAAATTCCATTGCTTTGGCTGCACCTTCACCATTAGTTGGAGGACTTACCATATCGTGTGCATCTGATGTCATACCGAATCCGACAATTTCAGCATAGATGTGTGCTCCACGCTGCTTTGCATGTGATAGTGATTCAAGGATAAGCACTCCAGCACCTTCACCCATCACAAAACCATCCCGTTCTTTGTCAAATGGCCGTGACGCTGATTCAGGATCCTCGTTCCGTTCAGACATTGCACGCATTGAACAGAAACCAGCAAAAGCTAAAGGTGTAATCGCAGATTCTGCACCACCGGTAAACATAACATCAGCATATCCCTGTTGTATCAACCGTAAGGATTCACCGATGGAATGATTGGAAGTAGCACAAGCAGTGACAGAGGCAGAATTGGGGCCCCTGAGATCAAAATGGATAGAAACTTGTCCTGATGCCATATTAATAATCATAAACGGCACCAGAAACGGACTAACGCGTTTTGGTCCTTTTTCAATTAGGATTGCAGCATTCTCCTCAAGTACACCGATTCCACCGACACCTGACCCAATTTGCACCCCCGCACGGTATGGATCTACTTTGCTCAAATCTAATCCAGAGTCTTCATGTGCCATTATGGAAGCGGCGAGAGCATATTGGATGAAAAGTGGAAACCGAGATGCAGCTTTTTTGTCCAGATACTTTTCCGCTTGGAAATCTTTGACTTGTGCGACGATCTGGGTACGATATTCGCTTGCATCAAAAGAGTCTAAAGGTCCGATTCCGTTTTTGCCATTAGCAAGCGCATCCCAATATGCTTCTTTCGTGTTGCCGATTGCATTGACAACCCCAATACCTGTTATTACTACTCGCTCCACAAGACCGATCCTTTTCGTAAATAGGTTAGGAGGGCAGTAACTATAGAATACTTACCCTCAACAGTTTATTCCATAAGTCAGAAATCAAACATGTTCATCTAAGTAATCGAGAGCATCCTGAACAGTTTGTATTTTTTCTGCATCACTATCCGGGATTTCAAGGTCAAATTCCTCTTCAAGTGCCATGACTAATTCAACTGTATCAAGTGAATCTGCACCCAAGTCTTCCATAAATGATGCATCTGGTGTAACATTATCAGATGCAACACCGAGTTGGTTCGCAATAATTTCAATAAGACGATCTTCGTTTGTTGCCATTTTGTATTTACATCTCCTATCATAAACGTGGATTTCCATACAAATAATATTGTATCTCCACAAAGGTTAAAATTAGTATAGTAAAATTGTAGGGAAGAAATATTTCAAATAACATCCCTACATTAGGTAAAAAGTCAAAGTTTCTTAATTCAACAGTCAGAATACAGTATAAATAGAATTACATCACCATGCCACCATCAACTTGTATGGTTTGGCCAGTGATATAACGGGCTGCATCGGAAGCTAAAAAGCAAACAGTGTCTGCAACATCCTCCGGTATGCCAAAGTTTTGTAATGGTATAAGTTCCAAAATTTTGTTTTGAAATTCTTCAGGTATTTTCGCTGTCATGTCGGTTGTGATAAATCCAGGAGCAATTGCGTTGACAGTGATACCGCGTGTTCCTACCTCTTTTGCCGTAGTTTTTGTTAACCCAATAATTCCTGCTTTTGCTGCAGCATAACTCGCTTGTCCAGGATTTCCCATCAGTCCGATTACTGACGAGATATTGATAATACGTCCGTTTTTCTGACGAATCATTGGACGAAGCACTGCACGCGTACAATACATTGTTCCAGTGAGATTTGTCTGTAACACGGCATTCCAATCTTCATCTTTGAGACGCATCAGCAACATATCGCGTGTTATACCTGCGTTATTTACAAGAATATCAATCTGCGAAAATCGATTAATTGTCTCATCAATAAGTGTCTCAACGTCTTCCTTCTTTGATATATCCGCAACAATTGCATGTACCGTGAATCCTTTATTTTCTAATGCAGTTGCAGTTTGTGAAACACTTTCAGTTGAACGTGAACAGATAACGACATTTGCCCCAACTTCACACAATCTGTGTGCAATTGCAGCACCAATTCCACGGGACGCACCTGTTACAATCGCAGTCTTCCCACTGAGCATATCTGTGTCAAATACACATCGATCGGTTTTTTCATCCATTTATACACCAATTTCATCTGTCAAGTGTGTAAGTGTTTTGATGTCTTCAACATTTTGCACTGAACTGTCGGGGAGTGTTCGCTTTACCAATCCCGATAAAACTGTTCCCGGACCAACTTCAATAAAATTTGTGATTCCTTGCTGGTCAATAGAGTTCAACGTTTTTTCCCATTGAACAGGTTCAATTATCTGTTGCAATAGCAATCTTTTAATCTCATCAATATCTGTTACATACTCCCCTGTTACATTCATTACAATTTCAGTTTGTAAAGGTTTAAACGATGCCGATTCAATAACAGGTTTAAAATTCTCTTGTGCAGAATTCATCAAGGGTGAATGGAACGCTCCACTCACAGGCAATGGACGACATCTCCTTGCTCCGATTTCCTCTGAAGCGAGTGCAACTACCTCGTTGACTGCATCCGTTTCACCTGAAATAACCAATTGTCCAGGACAGTTAAAGTTAGCGATCTCGACTACTCCATCAACCTGATTGATTATGTGCTGGAGTTGTTCAGGTGGCATGCCGAGTATTGCAGCCATTGTGCCGTTCTTTTGTTCTCCAGCTTCTGCCATGAATTGAGCACGCGCACTGACTAATCTTAATGCATCCGTAAAATCAAGAACACCTGCGGCTATAAGTGCGGCATACTCCCCCAAACTATGTCCTGCTACAACCTTAGGAACAATTCCTTTTTGTGTCAATATTCTTAGTGTTGCGATACTACAAGTCAAAATTGCAAGTTGTGTGTTTTCAGTCTGTCTTAATTCTGTTTCCGGTCCTTCAAAACAGAGTTCACTTATCGATCTACCTAAAAAATCATTTGCTTCATCAAAAACTTCATAAGCATCCGGATAGGTCTTCGACAATTCAGCACCCATCCCAACTTTTTGAGATCCCTGTCCTGGAAAAATAAATGCAAAATGTGTCATTTTGAAGGCAGAATTATAGTATTAATTAACGAATGAATATCCAAATTTAGAATTTCAGGTTAGACACATCAATTATTACAAACGTAGAAGCGTACTTCCCCATGTCAATCCAGCCCCGAAAGTAACAAGCAGAATAAGATCGTCAGGTTTTGCACTCCCTTCCCGAATTGCTTCATCCAATGCAATGATAACGGTTGCCGCAGAGGTATTGCCATATTTGTCAACATTTACATAAACCTTTTCGCGTGGTACTCCAAGCCTATGACCAACTGCTTCAATAATTCGCAAGTTTGCTTGATGCGGAATTAACATGTCCACTTCATCAACACTGACATTCGCCTTTTTTAGAACTCTTTCAGCCGCTTCTGGCATCAACCGCACACCTAATTTGAAAACTTCTCTCCCATTCATCTGTATTTTATTGAGATTGTTATCTAACGCATCTGTCGTTACGGGCATCCTTGATCCGCCAGCTGGAATGCCAAGTAAATCTATGTCCGCGTAGTCTCCATCGGATCCAATATAGGATGCGATAATGCCTTTTTCTTCATCTGTCCCTTGAACAACAGCTGCACCAGCTCCATCACCAAACAAGACACAAGTATTGCGATCCTTCCAATCCACAATGTTGTTAAAGACTTCTGCACCAATAACGAGAATAGTATCATACTGTCCAGAAACAATCAAACCATTTGCTAAATCAAGTCCGTATAAGAACCCCGCACACGCTGCGGAAATGTCCATTGCAGAAGCATTTTTTGCACCTATACCTCTTTGAACATAACAAGCAGTAGAAGGAAAAAAAGTATCAGGTGTCACAGTAGCAACAAGGATCATCTGAATGTCAAGAGGATCAATTTGTGCTCTCTTGATTGCTAACCGTGCAGCATGAACACTTAGGTCCGATGTTGCAATGTTATCTTCTGCAATTCTTCTTTCAACAATACCAGTACGTTGACGTATCCATTCATCGCTTGTATCCACCATTTTTTCAAGATCAAAATTTGTCAATACGGTTTCAGGTAGATAAGAACCCGTCCCTGTGATTTTTGCATATCGATTCATTCTAAAGAATCCTTTTCAACCGATTAATACGAATACAGAAGATAACATTATATCTGTATAAAGTGGCATGAGTTGAGACATAGTAGTCTTAGCTATCCTGGTTCTTCTGTTGACCTAAGAACTGACCGTCCTTTATAGTGACCGCAATGGGTGCAGACTCGGTGTGAAACCATCATTTCTCCGCAGTATGAACAGTCAGTTAGCACCTGACTTGAGAGTGCATGATGGCTCCGTCTCATTCTTTTTTTAGATTTCGATGTTTTACGTTTTGGATGTGCCATTTTTCAAGTAATTCTCCTTATATTTCTTTCACTTAGATTCACTTTCCAATTTTGCTGCTTCTAACAATTGTGAGAGTTCTGCAAAAGGCGAAGTAACTTCAGAAGAATCCGTATCAAACACATCTGATTCTTCACAGGCGCATTCTTCCACATTAAGATTTACACCACACCAAAGACATAGTCCTTCACATTTATTTGAACAGAAAGGCCAGACAGGAATTTGCAGCATTAATGCCCTTCGTGTATCTTCAGAAATGTCTAATGTCTCACCATCATAGTAACGTTCTCCATCTTCAATATACACAGATTCAATCTCATCAGGATTGTTACTCGGAGTGAACTGGATTTCAAAACTCGCTTCAATATCGGTTATGAACAACTCAAGACACTTCCCACATTGCATCTCAATATCAGCAGTTACCTCAGACTTTACATAGACATCAGCCTCTCCGTGGCGCAACAACTCTATATTGCCACGTATAGAACTGGTAAATTGCACCTCTTCTAATTCAAAATTAAAATGTGAGATAGGGATATCCACTTCATGTGCATTGAAAACCCCATCTTGTATATTTCTTACGTCAAAAACCAACGTGTCTTTCATTGTTTTGACTATCGCAGTTAAAATGCTACTTCTTCTTCAATTCTAATTAGTTTTGCATCACCTTTAACAACTTCAAGCGTATAAATCTGTTTGAGTGCAGTTTGCATGTCTTTTTCTTTTGCCTTATGCGTCAACATCATAAGCGATACAGTTTCGGTACAGTGAGGTTCCTTTTGAATTACTGAGGCGATACTAATATTACAATTACCCAAGATACTGCCAATACTTGCTAAAACTCCTGGTCTATCAATCACAACAAAACGTAAGTAGTAACGTGTTTCAATATCTTCAATCGAACACACACTTATCTCTGTGTGCGATTTATCAAGCCACGCTTGTGAAATCGGAGAACTTACGCCTGATTGAATAGATTTTGCAGCGTCAATGATATCAGCAACAACAGCACTCGCTGTAGGCATCTCACCCGCACCCTGTCCATAAAAAAGCGTAGGACCGACCGCTGAACCTATAACACATACCGCATTAAAGGGACCACCGACATTTGCCAATAAACTCCGTTCCGGAAGAAGTGTCGGATGCACCCTCGCTTCCACACGATTATCTTCTGTTAACTTAGCAATTGCAAGAAGTTTTATGACATATCCCAGTTCCTGGGCATATTGAATCTCCTTCTGAGAAATACCAGTTATACCTTCAACATAAAATCTGTCAACGGAGACATTCACACCATAAGCAAGCGCAATGAGCAATGACAACTTTTGAGCAGCATCTATTCCTTCAACATCCATTGTTGGATCCGCTTCGGCATAACCTTTCTCCTGTGCTGCAGATAATACATCCGAATAGTCAACACCCGCATCACTCATTTCTGTTAGGATGTAATTACAAGTTCCGTTCACGATCCCGCAAAGGGATTGAATTTGATTGGCAGTGAAACTCTCCTGAAGCGTCTTGATAATTGGTATTCCTCCCGCAGTACTCGCTTCAAAATTAAGACTAACACGATGTTTCTGTGCCAATTGGAACAAGTCACTGCCTTGTTCAGCCAATAGTGCCTTATTCGCTGTTACTACGTGCTTTCCGTTCTGAATCGCACGTTTTATGAGTGAATATGCCTCTGAAACGCCACCAATGAGTTCAACGACTATATCAATCTCAGGGTCATCAACAACTTCGTTAGGGTCGGTAGAAAGACAATCAGAGGGAAGATCTATCCCTTCACGTGTGGCAGGAAGTGTACGTTTTACTACTTTCTTTAGATTTAATTGGATGTTATTATTTTTAGAAATAAGAGTATTCTGGTTAACAAGTATTTTTGACACGCCTGTGCCAACCGTTCCCCATCCTAAAATTCCTACATTAATACAAGTTTTTTCCACGACTCCAACTGCCTTTATATTTTCTGATATATCTGTTTCAGTACTGAAAAAATCGGGGCGACTGGATTCGAACCAGCGACCTCTTGAACCCCATTCAAGCGCGCTTCCGGGCTGCGCCACGCCCCGAAAAATTTAATAATTACCACAATATAGTATCATAAATGAGGGAAAAAGTCAAGTTAAATGGACTCATAATCCTCTATTCATACCCAAGTTGCTACTTATTGCACAGTTTCGTCCTTTCTACTCCTAATGTCCAATCTTTCGCTCCAGCGGAGCGATATGTTTATAGCACGCACATCGTTTCATTCTTCCGCTCCAGCGGAGCGGTATGTGCAAAATTCTGAACAATCTTAGCGGGAGGTTATACCATTTCTAATTGATAATGTCTCTTTTTTGTAGCATAACCTATTAGGTTGTGCCGTATTAGTTTATATCTCACAGAAACCGGTAATGCGAAAAAAAAATAATAGAAATGGTATTACATTGTTTAGGGGCAACTCGCGTTATTCATGTGGAAAAAATATGGCAGATCACTGAATGACTCAATGTCCCGCCATATCCATTAACTTGATGTGCTGATCTGGGAAGGTGCCATTTCTTGCAGGTTCTTAAGGCTAATACCTAAACTCTCAAATGGATCTCGTTCATAGCAAGAATCTTGCTCAATGATATACCATTCTACACCTGAATATATACACGCATTCAGAATAGCTATCCAATTGAGATTCCCTTCACCAACTTCGGCATACCTTTGAGAATTGCCTACAACTGCCATATCTTTGAGATGTACAATATGGGCACGACCCTTTAATTTGCGAATCCAGTCTGCTGGATCGCCACCACCATGTTGTATCCAGTATGTATCAATTTCACTATTGAAATATTCTGGATTACTATCCTCATATAAAATTTGTAATCCAGTACGTCCATCATCATAACGTTCCAGTTCAAAACTGTGATTATGATAGGAAAAGGTGATATCTCCTTCAGCAAGACGTGCAGCGACTTCAGATGCTTCTTTGGCAAACTTAGAATATCCTTCTGTACTTCGGTATTCACCGGGAAGTCCACCAATTGCTGCATGCTTACATCCCCATAACTGATGTTCATCAATAACTGCTTGCGGTTCATCACGCATTCGTGTATAACTGGTGTGTGTCGCACAAATCGTAATGCCTTCATTCTCAACTATTTTCTTGAGTGACTCAGGTTCAATTGGACCAAGTGCAGAACATTGAACTGCATCGTAACCGAGTGCTTTCACCTTTTTCATGGTTGCTGCAATATCAGATTCAGTCTTAGTAAATTCCCTGACCGTATAGAGTTGTGCTGCGGGTTGTATTTCCATAATTTCTCCTTGTGTATTGAAAGCGAATTTGGGTTAGTATACTAATTATATGTGCTGACGTCAAGTTCTATTTGGTTTATGGGTGTGTAAAGTTTTTGGCATTTATCGGGGTTAGAAACCCCTCCTACAAATAATAGGTAGCATTAGAGATAGGGTTTCAAGTCCCACAGTAGGATAGATCCATCACCATAACAACCTGCCAAAATCGTGTTGTCATGTGAAAATGTTAGGCATTTCGGACTATCCTGTGTCGTAAATTTAGCAATCAATTCTTTCCCTTTGGTAATATCCCAAACGCAAAGATTGTCATTACAATCCCATGTATCTGGACTGCATGCCAGATACTTACCACATGTAGATACAGTGAGAGATTCAATATGATTACTATCCCACCAATCTGGTTTTGGTATAGACATGACACAATCATCTTTTAAGAAGTCCCATAAGACTAAAGTATCATTTTCGGATGAAAAAGAATCACCCCATACTTGTGTTGAATTTGATGAAAAAGAGTGGAAGTTAACTTCGTCAAGAATTGAATACTCGTCCATCGTTTTTCGTTGAGACACATCATATATTTGACAGGATGAATGGCAGACAAGATATTTTCCATCAGGACTAAAAGTGATGTAGGGTTTGTAATCTGGGTCTCTTGTTATAAAGGTGTCATAAATTTCATTGGTTGTAACATCCCAAATATAGATTTTATTGTCATCGTCTCTGCATGCAAGCAGGTTTGTAATAGGTGAGAAGATAACATCTGATACCTCAGATTCTATTGGAAATGATGCAATCGGTGTATTATTACCCAGTTCCCACAGACGCACACTGTTTTCATCGCCTGATGTGACATACATGCTTCCATTCTGAGATATTTCAATAGACTTGTATCGTTCACCAAGACTATTTTCATGTTTTTGTATATGTGGATTGAAAATCTGTGGAGGCTTATTTGGGTTTGCTATATCATAGCTTGAAATTCCCCAATAGCCAGTTGTTGCGAGTAAGGTCTTTCCATCAGAAGAAAACAGTAGAGATGCCGGCCAGATTCCTGACGGATGTTCCAGACTGACTGGTTGCCTATCACCCAATTTCCAATAGTGGAAATTGTCTCCACTCTCAAAAGCAAGATAGACACCATTTGAGAAGTCGGTATTATAGAAACCTGTTTCATTCTTATGTCTATAAAGTGTTTCACCGTTTTCTAAGTCTTTCACTGAAAATGTATCATCCTTGAAGTGGTAAAAAGTGGAAAATAACTTGTTTTCTGGTGTATAACTTATTGATTGCCATCCCTCTTCATTTGGTTTCTGATATGTCCTCTGAAGTTTCCATGTGTGTGGGTCATCTGTGAATGTATTGGGAACGTTCCAAACATGTGTCAAACCTTTACAATCACAGGCTGCAAGTTGCTTTCCGTCTGGTGAGAAGCATATTGTACCAATATCTTCTATGCCGCTCAGTGTTGTTAGATGTCTACCTGTTGCAATTTCAAATACGACGACTTTGTTTGAGGACAACACCGCGCCTCTTTCTTCAATTTGTGAAAATCCATTTTTGTTATAAGGTTCAGGGATTCCATCAGGAGAAGCGAATGCTAAGAGACGGTTGTCTGGAGAAAATGCGAGCGGATTTGCACCTACATATTTTCCCACAAGTTTAGGTAAATCAGTTGTTCCTAATTCCTGTATACTTTTTGGCAGTTTCCAGACTTCTGTGCAGCAGTAGAGTTTCTTTTCTGGATTTGAATATCTACTGTAGCCCCCAACAGCAAGATATTCACGATTAGGAGAAAAGACAATTTGAGTTGATGGGATACGTTCTTCGCGTGGTAGTTCAATAATACATTCACCAGTAGTTACTTCCCAAATTCTAATGGGTGCTCCCCAACTCGTTGCGATCCATTCTCCACATGCAGAAAAAGTTACAGAATAAGCTCCATATCCTTTCTCCCATAGGGTTATAAGTTCGCGTTTTTGCACATCATACCACCAAATACCGAGATAGGTTGCAATTGTAAGTAGTTTGCCATCGGGTGAAAATGCTGTATCCTGTATCCCTCCTCGACCAATACGTGTAATTGCACCTTCTGGCAAGATCCATGTGCTTGGGTCTGCGCTTCCGTGATCTATCTGAAATGGAAAGTATTTTGTCATATTGAAAAGACTCCTTTGTTGATATTAATGTTGTGAGTTTACAACGGCATCAATGTCCCAAAGGATTACTGTGCCATCTGTGCCGCCACTTGCAAGTGTTCTACCATCAACACTGAATTCTAAAGCATCTACATCAAAGATATGTCCAGTAAGAATAGCAATTTCCGATTTTGTGTGTATATCCCATAACGAAATTGGACCATCCTCACCCGAACTTGCAAGCATCCTTCCGTCAGGTGAAATAGATAACACATAGACGTGACAAGGTACTTTGATCGTTGAAAAGACCTGATATGTTTCAATGTCCCAAAACTTGATCGTTTTATCTGAACTCCCGCTAACCAGTGTGGTATTGTCTGGTGAAAAGATCACTGTTTCAACGATGGTATCATGGTCTCTTAACACAGTTAACGGATGTCCCGTAATAGCATTCCATATTCTCACCGTGTTATCACCACTTCCACAAGCAATAAGTGTGCCATCAGGAGAAAAATCCAAAAACATTTCATTAATATTGCCAAGTTCTGTGCCAAGGGTTACCCTTTTTTCACCAGTTTGGACATCCCATAGACTCACTGCCTCATCGGAATTACGACTTGCGATAAGGACACCGTTTGGTGAATATGCTAATCCCTCAATTGATGTATCATCCTCACCTAATGTCCTTAGGTGTATGCCATTTTTCGCATCCCACAGATGAATAGTCTTATCATCTCCGCCAGTTGCAACGACTTGTCCATCTGGAGAAAATGCAACTGTATTGATACGGTCGGTATGAATAACAGAAAACAGAAATCGACCTGTATGTCTTTCAAAATAGCATATTCTCTTATCCCAACCTACAGTCACAAGAGTAGCATTGTCTGGTGAAACTGCAAAGTCGTAGACATCTTCTGAATGTCTTGAGGTAATGATCCGACGCACATCAGAGTCAGTACCCCATAAAGATATTGAATCATCATCGTATATTGTGATGAGTGTGGTACCAGACCATGAAGGCGGTAACTGAGTAGAGCCATTACTGTGTTTAGAACTTAGAAATGTGATCTCCTGATATGTATTAGCATCATATATCCATATTCCTATGGGTGCGAGCGTTGCAAACTGTGCGCCGTCAGGAGAAAACCTTATTCTGCCAATACCACCTTTTCCTAAACGTGCTTTAGCACCTTTTGGTAGTGACCATTGTGATATGTTGTTTGTATTTTGCATTATTATAAGCGAGTGGATTTGTCTTGTGCCTCATCGTTTGGTGATTATTCACGCGCAGGATTGCAGTTATTATTGGTCTGCGTTAGAATAACAGACTTATTATAACTGTGTAGTGAATGGGGGTTGAAAATATGGCAAGGATGCCGAACTAAACACATCTCAATCGATGATTGTCAATATTATACTGCCTCTATTGTCAAATTTCAAGTATATTTGCAGGATTTGGATGTTGTTAGAAATTATCTGAACCAGGATTTTCAGGATGGACAGATTGCCAGGATTATGGGTTATTATAGATTTTTCTTGAGTTTTTTGTTGTGTGTGCTATACTACTGAAAATCTTTTTGCTACAACCCACAAGTTTGAAGCGGAAATTTTGAATTGCGAATAGTTTCAAACTTAATCACATTTCACAGAAATGAGAGGTATTAGATATGGTTAATTGCGCATTACTTAGTGGTAGAGGTATGGGGATGATGCATGGTGGGAACTTCCATAACCACCCGGATGCGGAAGTTGTCGCGGTGTGTGAAATGAATCCTGAGCTGCTTGAAAAAGCGAAAGAACACTTTGGTGTGCCTGGATATTCATCCATTCAAGAGTTATTGGACAACTGTGACGCAGAACTTGTACTGCTGATCGTAAACGAAACACGCCGCATTCCACCATTAAGTGAGCTGATTGCGGGTGGACGGAATGTGTTTACTGAAAAACCTTTATGTGGTTTAGAGGGACAAGCCCGTGTGCGTGAAGAGGATCTCAAGATTGCTGCTCCTGCGATCAAAAGTTGGCGGCAATCCGGTCTGAAATTTGGCATTGATTTTAATTATCGGTTTATGCATCACTTCAGAAAACTACATGATGATGTTGCTGATGGGGTGTTAGGTGAAATCAAAATGGTTCATGCGCGCGCACATTTCAATTGCTGGTCTCACATCATAGATCTGATCCTGTGGACGATTGGTAGACCTGACTGGGTGAGTGTCGTTGGAGATCCAAATGAGTCTGGTGGATGGGCGCGATTGATTCATATCGGTTGGCCGAACGGTGTCATCGGCACACTCAGTGGAACAAATCTATGGGGTTACGATGATGATCCACTTCGGATCAAAGTACTTGGTGATAAATCTTATGCTGAAGCGAAAGGTTTAGACGGGAAATACTTACGCCGTAAAGCAGGTAACTCTGAAGTTGAAGAACGATGGGAAAATGAACAAGGCAATCCTGAAATGCCTGAATCTTTCAAAAGGATGGCAGATGGGGTTATTAAAGCAATGCAGACTGATACACCGTTTCCTGCTGATGGTAACGCAGCGTGGAATGAATTACTTTTTGAGGCTGCTGTTCATAGGTCTGCTTTGCAAGATAATGCACGTATTTCTCTTAATGATGTAGAAGAAGACGCATTTGCGTAATATAACTTAAGCCGCTACCTATTATTTGTTGGAGTGAATCAACGCTAAATGCCATACGGGGAATGCCTAAATGGCATTCATACCGTTGATTTGGCGCATTTGGCGTTGATTCACTCCTGCAAATGTGAATCTCGACAATTGAATGCCTCTGGACCCTACTACTAATTCATTGATAATTGCGATTGAATATGTTAAAATTGCTTGGAGTAGATAAAATTGAATACATAATTCTCGCATAAAACGGAGACACAATCCACATGAAACGTTCTGTAATTTTCTTAATTGCGATTTGCTTTGGATTACTCAGTAATTGGATACTTCATGCACAACAGACAACACCTCTGGTTGGAACTGAATCCCAACCGGAAATTAAACGTATGACATCAAGATTGACCGGAGAAGTCGTCTGGAAGGGGTATGACCTGTCACATACGAACGTCTCTGTGTATCGAGATGAAAAACTAAAGGACATTTATACCAGTGGTATATCAAAATTAGGAACTGGAACCTTTTCGCTTCGTGTGGAACCTGGAAGGTATTATTTGGTGGCTTATGTGGATATTGATGGTTCAGGGAAATTTGATGAGGGTGATGGATACGGTGTCTTGGGAGTAAAGGATTGGAGCGATGAAAAACAGAAACATATCCCCATTGAAGTTGGCGAAAATACGGCATTAAAAGGGATAGAGATACCAATTACAGCAAGACTTCAGAGTGTAGATGACACACAGAAACTTGTTCCCGCTTCTGCATATAAACCCAGTGAAAATAAACTGTTCAAAACAGAACTCATTCGGGCGACATCGGGTCTGCGAGGGGTACTCAAATGGACAGGAGAAATAGCAATTGCCCAAAATCACAAACTTGTTCTTGCTTATACAGATACGTCGTGGAAATATCGTGCAGGGATTACGATTGTTAATGACAAGACAAACGAATGGGAACTGCGTTTGAAACCAGGGAAATATTATCTCATGGCAATAGTGGATAAAAATGGTAGCAACAAACTTGATGAAGGCGATATTTTTGGTTTCTACGGTATTAAAGACATTTACGCAAAGGGGGCATTTCCAGAACCTATATTGGTAAAAACCAGTTCGTTTGCTGAAAATGTTGAAATACATCTTACTGCTACCTACAACAGGAAAAACCTTATAGTGTCATCAGATGGGGCATCGATTATATCAGGACGCGTTTTTCCGATACCACAAACACAAACAGAAGTTAGGATTGAAGTATATGATAATTCAGCCTTTGTAAAACCCATTGCAACAACAGTTACTAATCCTGATGGTACATATCGTCTCCAACTTCCCCCTGGGGAATACTACATTATTGCCAATCACGATGTTGATGGAGATGGAAGATATAGCAAAGGAGATATGTTGGGTGGATTGGGAACGGAGTCTATAACTGAAAAACAACCGGCTGCAGTCGTATTTGATGCGGGTGAAACAAACGATATCAATATACAATTAAGTGCTAAATACGATGCAGAAGGTCAACTTGTTGCGATCAACGATCCTAATATAACCCCGTCTGTCGTAGATTTAGGAGCGAATCCAACACCTGGTGTTCCACAAGAAGTCCAGATGGGAAGTATTACGGGGAAAGTAACTTCATTCTTTGCTGCGCGTAACGACAAACGCAAGAATAATAACACTTCATCTGAAGAGGAGATACCAGCTCCTCATGGTATTCTGAGCCTTTCTACGACACCAGATTTCACTTCTCCTTTGATGGTGCCACTCATCCTTGACGAAGAGGGAAACTACCTTGTGGATGTAAAACCTGGTAGATACTTTATCCTTGCTGTTTTAGACCAAAATCGTGATGGAGCATCAGGTTTATCAGATGGGATTGGTGTTTACGGCACACATCATCCGGTGCGTGGCACACCTGCACCTGTTACTGTCTTAGAAGGCAAAACAACCCCCCATGTAGATATTGATATTATGGCATCTTATGTTGATGAAGCTGGAACGATGTCTGAAATTGAAGATGGAGGCAGGTGGAATATCGCACGTATGCACGGTGAACCGGAGGATATTTTCAAGTACACACAACAGGGAAAACAAATTGAGGAGTGGATGTATTGGACGAAAGGGCTTGGATTTAAGTTTGTGGCGGAAGGTGCTGGATGGGAATTAAAGGATCAGAACCAGTTTGAACCAAACACGCAGAATATAAATAAAGAAACAGAAACACCTGATGAGGAACAGCAAACCGAAGGAAATGAATCCAATACAGTTGTACCTGATAATGTTGATTTAGGCAGATTTTCGATGACAACTGCATCAGTTTCTATCTACTACAGTCACGATGGGATATTATGGAGAATTGCACCAACAACAGCGGATGATATAAAATTAAACGCGCTGCGTGAAGTGCCTGTAGATTCGCGAATGGCTCCGCTTGATGCAGGTTATCGTCCCTCTGCATCTGTGAATGGAACGCTCGTTTATCATGATTTTGATAACAATGTTATCATCAGAGATATTAAAACTGGCAAGAGTTCGGTCTATTTTGATGGTCGGGCACTCGCAGAAGATGTAGTGATTTCACCTGATGGGGAATATATTGCATATTCTCGGAACGAACCTAACAATAGAAAGAGGATTGTCATTCAAAATATACGGAATGAAGATATCTTCCTTATCCCTTCAACAGCGAGAGAAATGACGAATCCTGCTTGGAGTATAGATGGACAATTCATTGCTTATGCTACTGCCGGTTCAATAGAAAATCCTGCTGCAGATACAAATCGGAACATTTATCTATACAATCAGGGATCAAACAGTGTTGAACCTATTGTTATATCTCCCGCAGATGATGCGGAACCTTCCTGGCATCCTACTGACCGAAATACACTTGTGTTTTCAAGAGGAACTGATGAAAGCATTCGACAGATATGGGTGGTCAATTATTCATCTGCTGGGGAACGCACAGAACAACAGATAACTGAAATGGGTGGAAGTCGTCCTGTCTGGGTACCACCGAATGGACGGTGGATTATTTATGAAAATAATGGACAACTTTGGACTGTGGATTATCAAAATCCAGGCAGCGAATCTCCGCTTTTGAGTAATGGGAAAGTTGTGTTTGGATATCAACCTGTTGCTGTGTCTTTTGAGTGAGAAGTGTTTGTTGGGTTGGTTTATATTAAACTAAAAATTTATGCGATTTACCACTTAACTCCTGAAATGAAGAGGATAGACAAAATGAGTAGAAACCCACGAAGGAAATTGATAATAGGACAATTACCTTCAGAATTCAACCAGTCAAACAATGAAACGCTATATCAACCCAAGTTGCTACTTATTGCACAGTTTCGCCCTTTCTACTCCTAATGTCCAATCTTTCGCTCCAGCGGAGCGATATGTTTATAGCACGCACATCGTTTCATTTTTCCGCTCCAGCGGAGCGGTATGTGCAAAATTCTGAACGATCTTAGCGGGAGATTATATTGTTTAGATGGCAACTTGCGTTATATCAAAAGATATTGGATCAGATAGACAATCTTCTCACTAATGAATATGACTGGGATGAGATTGGTTATGAGAAACCACGTCCAGAAGATATGGAAAACGCAAAAAGTGTTATGTCCGATTTTATATCATCAATAAGTTCAGCAGGATATTCATTATTTTCCTTAGAAACACCGTCTATATCCAATGGTGAAAATGGCGGTGCAACTATAGAGTGGCGCGAAAATGGAAAGAGTCTATATTTTGACATCAGCCATCAAAGTGCAAAGTGTACGAAGGTGTGGAAAGAAGGTAAAAGGACGATAGTCCGAACTAAGAAACTACACAAGAGTAACTATGTGAAAGTATGGGAATGGATAATTAATGAATGAAGCTGATTATATAGATAATGATGAAGAACTCTATAGACGATTTGAATCAAATGAACTAAACACTAAAACACCTCCCCATTACATTGTCAAAGCATCTGGTGAAATTCTAATTCAATCTACTGCATTTCTCGGGGGAGAAAGACCATCTGTAGATAGGGCAAAACTTAGGTCTAAACCAGAAGATTCCAAGAAAAATGACACAGATGGAATTTTGAGTGTGATTACTGAAGATGTTAGGTTAATATCTATACAAGATTTTACTGTTGATGTAAAATATGAACCGATTATTTTACCATAGTTAGTCTTCGTCTTCACAGTCTTCAATTGCAATTTCAATAGTTTTGGCTATTTTCTTAAACTTCTCTTTTGGTGTGACTATCCCAACGACGGCTAATACGATAATCCCAGAAGCTGTAATTATAACAAATAAAACCCCAATCACTGCAAAAGTTATTGCACCAATACCTAAAACAATAAGTGCAAGCGTTGCTAAACCTGTAATCTTCAATGCTTTTTTCATGACAAAATCCCCTAAGCAATATAACGGCTAATCGAATATATTTTATATTGTATCATATTCTCAAGCAAAATGCAAATAACATCAATCAAAATCGGGTGTGTAAAATTATTGTCACCCAGAAAAAACGCATAATTTAGCACAAATCCAAACTATTTTCAATAAATTCACAAAAAAATATAATATTTTTTACAATTTTACTTGACAACCACAATTTAGAATAGTATAATTAACATGTGTTTAGAATGCAAGCCCAAATCGGCTACGCAAGTTTAGAACTCTAAGAGGCGGCGCAGTTCCCTGAAGAAGCGATAACACGGGAACGCAAATTTACAACCGCAACAGTCGCTCGAAAACTTGACAACAAGTCGTGGGCAGTCTCTTCGGAGCGCGAAACCAACAGAGACGCAATAAAAAATCACGAAAAAAATCGCGAAAAATTCTCACGAAGTCGCGGGAGGCACACCGTTGACTGATGACAGCAACGGCACCTAATCTAATGTCCAAAATATACACACATAAATGTTGATCAGACCCGTCATTACCTGATAGACATTCAAATCCTTATCGTAATTTCTTTTGAATGGGGGTTTAAAATACAATTACAACAGGATCCATGTGATATTACAGACATACCCGTACGAATATGTCATCTAAAATCTCATAGAGTCATGGAAGTTTCTGAGAAAACGCAGCATCTCAGCAATTGGTCTAACCATGCCTTTGTTGCGAAAACTACCAGTCTGTAAAGCTGGAACTTGTAAAACCATATTTGGGTTTTGCATTCCACGTTTTGTTCACCCTTTGCTGCCCAGTTGCAGTTCGTGAAGCATAAAATAGAAAACTCAAGGTGAAATGCCATGTTAACACAATACGATAGAAGAATTGTACAGGCTGAGTTAGGAAATACTACTTTCATCACATGGATTTTGACATGGAGTATTTATTGTATGAATAATTCGTATCTGGACACCAAAAACTTAAAACACAAAACGTACCGAATCAAAAAATTGAAATTTCCAGAAATATACACAAAAAATCATTCACAAACCCATACACAGACTTGACTCACAGACCGGTACGAAAAACCGTACCAAAACCGTACCATAACACGAAAAAACCCATATTTCGGTACGGTTTCAAAGAACACAAAATGCAATGTCCTTTCAAGAAATAGATGCCTATGGTGACAAAAACATTATACCAATTCTAATTGACAAATCGTCATAACATGAACATTATACCAATTCTAATTGACAAATCGTCATAACATGTTGTAGGTCGGGTTGAGGAACGAAACCCGACTTTACCTATAATAAATGTATTCTTGTCGGGTTTCGTTCCTCAACCCGACCTACAATTGAACTATCAAACAGTTCTTGACTAAGCACTCTTCAAATTATTGGATATATCAATATTCGGTTAATACCCTCCAAAATTTGAAAGTTGCCTTTTTTATTGTAAAAAAAGAGAAAATACAATAAAATTATAGCAAATACAGTTAGATTTGAATGGTCAAAAACAACGCATTGTAATCGCAGCTTTTCAGTTCTTGATGTCCTAATATTAGATATAGCGAGGTGTAATTATATGTATAACTTAAGAAGATTTCTCCAACTAATTTTAATAATGGTTTGCTTTATGCTGCTGCTGTCAACAGCATCAGCACAGTATCTACTCGTCCCAATGGACAATGTCCAAACAAACCACCTGAAAGCTTATGGACTGACCTATTGGGCATTGGAAGTGCCGCGAGAATATAGTTGTTATTGGTGGCTCAACTATCGTGGCGGATCGTTTGTTACTCCTGATGCTGCGGATGTCAAAACACGCGCAGCACAGATGGGTGTTACCGTTGAACCGATGAGTGCAGTCGAATATCAGACAATCAAAGAGACAATCATTGAAACCAGTAATATGGATGAGATTTTATTGGAAAAAGCACCGAAGATTGCTGTCTATGCCCCACCAGAAGCATCTCCATATCAGGATCCGTGGGACGATGCAGTGAAAATCGCTTTGGATTACGCTGAGATTCCTTATGACCAAATCTGGGACAAAGAGGTCCAACGTGGGGCATTACATACCGAGGGGTATGATTGGCTACATCTACACCATGAAGATTTTACTGGGCAACACGGCAAATTTCACGGTTCTTTTTCGCATCAAGTCTGGTATCAACAACGGATGGCACTGTTTGAAAAGGCGGCAAAGGAAGCAGGATTTAAAAGTGTATCCCGCCACAAAGGACAAACCGCATTAGACATTGCAGATTATGTCGCAAAGGGTGGATTTATATTCGCAATGTGTTCAGCTCCAGAAACGCTGGATATTGCATTAGCCTGTCATGGTGGTACGCTTGATATTGTTGATCCTGTGTTAGATTCAACCCCGCTTGCTCCAGATTTTCAAAATAAATTGGACTTTGAACACACATTTGCATTTGAGAATTTTACACTCTATCCGAATCCAAATAGATATGAATTCTCTGACATAGATAACCCAAATCCTGACCGCAGTCCGCAAACAGGGGTTGAGGATTTTCAACTCTTTGAATTTTCTGCCAAACATGATCCAATTCCAACAATGTTGACCCAAAATCACGTCTCAGAAGTACCAGGTTTTCTTGGACAAACAACATCATTTAACAAAAACACGATTCACCGTTCCGTCACGATTTTAGCCAATATTGAAGGCACAGACTACGTAAAATATGTTCATGGGACATTGGGTAAAGGCACATTTACCTTTCTCGGAGGGCATGACCCGGAAGACTACCGACATCTTGTTGGTGAAGGTAAGATACCAACCAATTTAGACCTACATAAACATTCACCCGGTTATCGGTTGATATTAAATAATATTCTATTTCCTGCCGCGCGTAAAAAACCACAAAAAACCTAAGTGTTATCAGTCATCAACTGCTCTTTACTGAAGTCCACTTTGCTGAACACTGATAACTGATAACTGAACACTGACAACTATAAGATATGAAAGCAACACTCGCAACCTGCAACTTGAATCAGTGGGCACTTGATTTTGAAGGTAACTGTGAACGCATCATAGAGTCAATTGAACGTGCGAAAGCAGCAGGTGCAAGATACCGACTCGGTCCTGAACTGGAAATTACAGGTTATTCTTGCGAAGACCACTTTTTAGAAGAAGATACATTACGGCACAGCTGGGAATCGCTTGCACAGATCATTATCGGTGGTCATACAGATGGTATCTTGTGTGACATCGGTATGCCTGTGATGCACAAGAGTGTGCGATATAACTGCAGGGTGTTTGTCTGTGATGGCAAAGTCCTACTCATACGTCCAAAAATGATACTCGCAGCGGAAGGGAACTACAGAGAACCGCGTTGGTTCGCTGCATGGCAAAGGGGGTGGACTACCGAACCGTCCCAGTTGCCTCCTGAAATCCGTGAAATCACATCACAAACATCTGCACCGATAGGTTGTGCAGTCATTGTAACAAATGATACGATATTAGCCTCCGAAACCTGTGAAGAACTTTTTGCCCCGCATTCACCACATATTGACCTTGCTGCAAACGGTGTTGAAATAATTGCGAATGGTTCGGGTTCACATCACGAACTACGCAAACTTGATACGCGTTTATCTCTAATCTGCAATGCTACCGACAAATGTGGTGGAATTTACCTATATGCAAATCAGCAGGGATGCGATGGCGGCAGACTATACTTTGATGGGTGTGCATCCATCGCTCAAAATGGACATATTCTCTCACAGGGATCGCAGTTTTCAATCAGCGATGTTGAAGTGGTTACAGCAACTGTTGACCTCTCAAATGTGCGCTCATATCGTGGTTCGCGAATGAGCGGTGCTGTTCAAGCAAGCAGGAGTAAAGCAATTCCACAGATAAACGTCGATTTTTCGGTGACAGATTATGATATACAGACTGTAACCGTTCCGATGGTTGAGCTCAATATACATTCACCTGAAGAGGAGATCGCACTCGGTCCTGCATGTTGGTTATGGGATTATCTTAGACGATCTGAATCTGCAGGCTATTTTGTACCGCTTTCAGGTGGGTCGGATAGCGGTGCAGTCGCAACGCTTGTCGGGTCTATGTGTCAACTTGTTGCAAAATCAATTCTGTCTGATGAACAGCATGTAATACGGGATGTTGAACGATTGCTGGGAAAAGATTGCGTCCAAACTATCAAAACTGAGTATACCGATCCATTTCTTGCCTCACAACATCTTGCCAATCTGTTGCTATACACGTGCTACATGGGAACCGTGAATAGTTCCCGTGAAACGCGGCAACGTGCAAAGCAGTTAGCAAGTGAAATAGGCAGTTATCATCTCAATATCAACATGGATACACTTGTAAACGCACTGCAGAAGTTATTTACTGGTATCACAGGAAAAACACCCCAGTTCAAAACTGAAGGTGGCAGCACAGTTGAGAATCAGGCATTACAAAACATACAAGCACGTCTGCGAATGGTCATCAGTTATCTCTTTGCTCAGACATTACCTTGGGTTCGCAATAAACGGGGCACACTACTGGTGTTGGGAACTGGAAATGTTGACGAAGCATTACGCGGTTATCTCACAAAATACGATTGTAGCAGTGCAGACATCAATCCGATTGGAAGTATCAGCAAAACGGATCTACGTAGTTTTCTACGATGGGCACAGAAGAATCTCGGTTATCCCAGTCTCAGAGATATATTGGAAGCACCACCGACAGCAGAACTTGAACCCATTACGGAAACCTATACCCAGACAGATGAAGATGATATGGGAATGACTTATGCCGAGTTGAGTCGCTTCGGCCAGCTACGGAAAGTACATCGATGTGGACCTGTGAGTATGTTTGAAAAGTTAGCTCAGGAATGGCACCATCTTCCTCCGGATGAAGTAGCAGAGAAGGTGAAAAAGTTTTTCCGATATTATGCGATTAATCGCCATAAGATGACAACACTGACCCCTTCATACCATGCAGAACCTTATTCTCCAGAAGATAACCGATTTGACCTTCGGCAGTTTCTATACAACACACGATGGAACTGGCAATTCAAGAAAATAGACAAAATCTGTGAGGAGATGCAAGACGAATGATAAAACCAAATCCCTCCATACTAAGTAAAAAACATATTCTTCAAAACACAATTGTAATTGTTCTGTTTCTTGTAGCATTTTCAGTTCATGCAACCCCAAATATTCCGAATAACTTTGACGGTTGGGTGATTGACACGTTGAATAAGCTTGAGGTATCAGGTGTTACAGGTGGTTCTCATCGTCACACACTGCCCCTTTCGCGCGAGGATGTTGCAAAGATTATCCGATCAGCAGAAAAACGTGGCCAATCTGGTGTTGTCTCTATATCCGACATTGATAGAAAACTCTTGGAAAAACTCAAGCGGGAATTCCGCAAGGAGTTAGCACAGATAAATCCCCAAGAATTGCAAAACACAGTACTACAAAGGACAGACATAAATATCCAACCAGAAATTCGTGTAGCAAATAAGGAAATCGCGCCTGCCCTCCAGAGTGGATTACACTTTTCTATCGGGAACAAAAGTCATAGATTCAACGCCTATTCTGAGTTGGAAATATCCAATTTTGAGCAAGGTCAAGATTTTGTGGAGAGTTACTATCTACCAGATTCAGCTCCTCTGTTGAAATCTGATGACCAACGTTATGAGAAATGGCATTGGGATTATGTGGTAGACTTCAAAAGAAGTTATCTTCAATATAATCTATCATTCACTGAAAAGGCAAAGATAAATCTTCTCTTTGGTAGAGATTATGTTTATTGGGGAGCGAGTCCTATAAAATCTGTCGGAATATCTGACAATTCACCACCGTTTGAACTTGTTCGTCTTACTGCAACAATTCCTTGTAAAATTGGCACACTCAAAGCCTCTGCGTTTACTGCACAACTGAATTCAACCTGGTACGACGATGGCACTACCCGATATCTTGCGAAACGCTATCTGAGCGCGCATCGAGTTGACTATAGACTTAGCGATTGGCTTGAAATTGGTGTTTCGGAATGGGTGCTTTATGGTGGAGATGTGGAATCAGTAAGATGGCACTATCTCAATCCTATAATACCTTATTATGCAGTGCAATACAATGCCAAGAATGACGATAATATGATGTTGTGTTTTGACGGGGCAGTGCGACCACTTGATGGTGTGCGACTGTATGCAGAGTGGCTTGCTGATGACTTTCAGTACCAATCTGATTCCAATGACCCGCATGCTGTTACATGGCTTACAGGTGTGGAGTGGTATCCAAAGTTCACTGACAGACAACTCGGTTTTCTCACAGAATATGTCCGCGTCAATCGTTGGGCATATACACATCTTGAACCAGACAACCAGTTCACGCACTTCGGCATAATGATTGGGCATCCGATTGGCACAGACGCGGATTTTGTCACATTGCGTATTTCATATCATGCAACACCTTCTGCAGTTATAGAAGGGAGTCTTAGTCATCAACGAAACGGCGAAGCAGACATTACGGACCGATATTACGGTGAAGATTTTGAGAACATACCGTTTCCATCAGGCATTGTTGAAAGGTTGACTGAATTTCGACTGGGTTGGAAGTATAGACCTATAAATGGATTCAAAGGCTCTATCAACTACGCTTGGCGACATATTCAAAACAGAGAACACGTCGAAGATGAAACAGAACAACAACACCGTTTTGTTTTTTTGATTGCTTATGCTTCGGGAAACTAATGACAGGACTTACGCAGTTTTTCTTAAAGTCCCACTGATAAGGGGGATTTAGGGGGTTAAATCACTGAAATATCATTGAAATAACGACTTTTACCCCCTACCCCCCCTTATCAAGAGGGGAATGCGTAAGTCCTGCTAATGATAAGGAATTACCTACATGCTCAATATAACAAAACGCTTTCTTGTTAGACTCATCTTATGTGTAGTCCTGATAGTTGGATTTATCATATTTGTCCGTGATTGGAACGGTGTTCGGTTGCTTGTGCTTACACCCAAGATATTGAAGTATCGTCCTGTGATACAAGAACATGCTGCGAAACATCAATTGGATTGGCGACTCATGACAGCACTGATTGTCCAAGAATCTGGGTTTAACGTGAATGCGGAGAGTCACGCTGGTGCAATGGGTTTGATGCAGCTGATGCCAGGGACAGCGAAAGAACTTGGTGTCACGAACCCATACAACGCAAATGAAAGTATAGCAGGCGCGACACGTTATTTCCGTAGTTTATATGACCTATATCCTGAGAGTTCACATCCGAATCGTATTCGTATTGCTTTGGCAAGTTATAACGGTGGTCGTGGACACATCAAAGACGCACAAATGATAACTAAACATCGCTATGATGACCCAAACCGATGGGAGTGTATCAGCAAAAATCTTGTACTTCTTACGGAAAAAGATAAGGCAATGCATAGTGAAGTTTGGGAGTCAGGTGTGCCGCCGCACGGGTATTTTAGAGGGTATAGGGAGACTCAGCAGTATGTGAAACGTGTGATGAAGTATTATGATCGCCTGTGCTATTTTTCTGATATTGTGCATGGTGTAAAATCGTTTGTGAGTTTATAGTGAAAAGTCGCCCCATTTCTAATAGAATACATCTCTTTTTTGTAGCACAAACTGTTAGTTTGTGCTTCCGTAAGACGAAACTTTTAATCGTCTTCACCGCGTTTCCTCCTCATGTAGTCCTCAAAATACTGTTTTCTGGTATCTATGATGGACCAAATGGAAAAACCGATGCCTATAATACCAAGAATTGAACCTGTGATAATAATTGCTGCAGTCATTTGACTGATCCTTATTTTTTTTACTGAATCTAATGTTCCATATTAACAATATAATAACACTTCTGAGCTAATAAATCAATCTTATAGGTGATTATGGGTGTGTAAAGTTTTTGGCACAAAGGGACATACTTCTGTTTTCTTTAGTCCCGTAGGGACGGAATGTTTATAGAAAACGAGTAGCCGCCCAGTTCTTCAGTCCCGTAGGGACGATATGTTTATCTTTTTATGCCGTTCCTACGGAACTCAAGAGGGGTGGTCCACATTTTTTCTATAAACATATCGTCCCTACGGGACTAAAGAGGGTTCAAAGAAAAAGAAATACGGTTAAAACCACTTGTTTATGTGAAACAGTGTTTAATAATCAGTTATTTAGCACAATTCGTAACCTTAATAAATAGTAGCATATTCCGAAAGAAATATCAAGAAAACATAGATTACGGCACACGGAGTGTGCCTACTACCGTAACGCAGGCAAACCCCCAACAATATCCACCGTCTCTAAACTCACCGAAATCACCTGCCCAATCAACCGCACAATATATTGCGGATCATCCGCACGGTTTGGATCGTTGATGATGCCGCTACGTTTATCCATTTTCACACGATACTGATCCACTATCCACTCCAACGCAGAACGGGTACCGAGGCGATAGTCATAAGTTTTGGTAGGAATACCGTCAAGCGTTAGAAAATCGTTATAGACCAGCGAGGTTTTGTCTTTGGAGAGTTTCATCTTCTCAACACGCCAATTGAGCGGTGGAGTTTGAATCGACTTGAGGTTGTCATATTCGGGTTGGGATTCGTAGTTGACGTGGATTTCTGCTAACCGCGCGCCTGCTTTAGCAAATCCCCAAAAATCCGCAGCAACCCCCTTGTCAAGAAACCCCTCTTTATCCCCCTTGTCAAGGGGGGCGAGGGGGGTTGGAATATGCGGTAAGTCACGCTTGAGGTTCGCTTGATATTTCTCGCGATAGTCGGGATGGTGTAAAATGCCGTAGGTATAGTGGAAGATGTCCCACTTGCTAATGGAGTTGTCTTTGTAATGTGTTCGGAATTGCGTCAACGCCCAATCGGTTATGTTTTCTCGGCGGTTTGTACCATCTTCGTCATAAGTATAGAAGGAGAAGCATTGCGTACCACCATTTGCTGAGCTTGAAAATTTCAATTCTGGGATGGCATTTGCAATTTGACACCTGAAAAAATCGTGACCTATTGCACTAACACAAATCACTCGATTTTCTTTTTCAGATTCTGCTGTCGGAAAGATAGAAGGAAAAACATAAACACGCTCAGTCATCATTCGTTCAAAGTAAAGATTCATTTTGGTGAATGGACGGTATAAGGATGTTCTAATTTTTTCTTGTGAAAAATTAGCGGTTATCCCGCTTTTCAACTTCAGTTTTAATCCGGAACTCCAACCAAATTTTTTGTCGTCAGAAACTACAAAATCATCCACATTTATATCCCGATTATCTCTCTGTTCCCACTTAAAGACTTGTTCATTGTATGTCTTAATCATCATACTTACATTTTTAGTGAGTGTGTTTTGATTGAAGTTGTAAACCCAAGCATCACGATTAGTCTTGACACCATTGCTATAGGTTTTGAATATCACATCCGCAGTAACTACTTTTTCTGCTTTAGCTTCCTTTGTTCCCATAGGTATAAAAGTATCATATTCAGGGTGGAGTCCTTCGGTGAGCCATGTGTGCCGCGCATCCGGTTGAATCGGTTGCCACTCAATACCGCCTATATGTTGACGATCATTGAGAAAGTCAAATTTCTGTTTTTTGTTCCACAAGTTATCGGTGCGATAATAGAAAATTTGCGGAGTATCTGATGTATTTTCCTTGTTCTTGACAAATAGGTTGATACTCACACCTACGCGAATGCCGAACACATTGGCATCGGAGACCTTCAATCCCTTGCGCGCATTTCCCCCTAAATCAAGGACGTAAATTGCATCACAATCTTCCGCAAGATGTTTCCGCACCCCATCAAACGCCACACCGTCGAGAAAGCTGTTATTCGTTACAAAGGCAACAATTCCTTCTTGACCAATCCTGTCTAAAGCCCACCGAATCGCTTTGACATAAGTATCTGAGAGGACGTTCTTATTTCTTGCTTTTGAGTCTTGCGAATACGTTTCGCGCACTCGTTTGTCCATTGTCTCATATTTGCGGTTTTTGTTGTTATCGTTCTCATTGACTTGTCGCATATTGTAGGGCGGATTACCGATAACCACAAACATCGGGGTCTGCTTCTGTTTTTCAACGCGTGCCGTATTTTCAGCAGAAAATAGCTGCATCTGCTGTCCTTCTGCCATCTCAAACGTATCCACGAGACAGATGCCTTCAAAAGCAGCGTATCGGTTCGTTGTGGTGAAAAACTGATGTTCAATGTTCAGACTGGCAATATAATACGGCAGGAGCATCACCTCATTGCACTGAAGTTCTGGCGAGTCGGCTGTGTATTTCCGTTCTAATGCAATGGGGTCAAGTTCCTGCATAATACGGACGATGAAGTTGCCTGTGCCAACAAACGGGTCAATGATATGCACACCACTGTCAGACAGAGAACGTCCGAAGGTTGTTTGCCCGATGTGTTCAACACTTTTCACCATAAAGTCAACAATCGGTTGCGGTGTATAGACAATGCCGTGCGTGTCTGCTACTTTCACAGAAAAGCCTTGAAAAAACTGCTCATAAACCGCATTCAGAAATCCCTGTTTCTGTGAGAAGTCGGTAATCGTGAGTGCGGTTTTCTCTATTGCTACATAAAATCGGTTCAAGGGACGGAGAAATTCGGATCGGTTCAGGGTGCGTTCGGTTAGCACGTCAATGACGGTTTCAATCTCGCGTGCAATGATATTTCTGCGGGTGAAATCGCGGTTATCAAAAATAGTGGCGAAAATCCGTTCAGTAAGCAGGTGTTGAATCAGCATCTCCTCAACTGCCGCGATGGATAGGTTCGGGTTGATAGAGGTTTGGCACTGCTGATGAAATTTGGAGAACGCATCATGAAAATGCGGATTGTTTTGACGTTCCGTTTCGATTAATTCTGCTAATTTCTCACCGAGTTCGGGGACAATTTCTCTGAATTCGGCGACAGCCTCATGCCATGCAGAGATGTTTTCTTCTTGATATGCAAAGAATGTCTGGAGAACGTGGACAAGGTTTTTCGGGTCAATGATGTCTAAGTCAAGCCGCATCTGCCCGTTTTGATACAGAAGCGCATGTGTCGGTGATTGAAACACGATGTTTTTTGAGGGGTAGCCTGCCGCAAATTTCTTGTCCGCTTCAATGTGTAGATCGTCCTGTGTATCCTTTGCTTCCCAATAGCCGTGCGGTAGCCCGTAAACGTCAACGACTTCGCCATCGGGAGTTATCCGTCTGTTTTGTGGAGTCCGGAGTGTTTTTTCGCAAAGGAGTGTGAAGTTGGTTTGTCTGCAATAGTGCTGCAGTAGGTTTTGAAATGCGGCTCGGACGCTGCCCTCGTTTTCTGCACCTAATTGTGCGTATTCTGCAAGTTCCGAATAGTATGTTTTGATCGCTTTGTGCGTCGGTTTGATACTGAGAGATGGCATAACATGTCCTTATTGCAGCTGTGCTGCTTGATATAACGAATTATATGTGAATTGGTCTGTGATTGCAAGCAATAATGTCAATTACAGAGTTATTTATTTTTAGGGTTTTTGTTCAATATTATTCACAAACGTTAATTCTATTATAGGTTTGTATTCCTATTTGTCTGAACCAGGATTTACCAAATCAACGGTATGAATGCCTTTTGGCATTCCCCGGGATTAGTAGATTTCCAGGATAAGAAACTGAAAAATCAAAGTGCTATTCTTAGGATAAAGTTTAAACTTTAGATAGGGACTTTAGATTAGCAAACTCCTAATCCTGGAAATCTACTAATCCTGGAAATCCTGGTTCAGACAAGTGACAAAAACTTTACATCCAAAACTAAAGAATACGTTGAATAAACTTGGTAGATTTGATAATCTAATATACTGTTGAATATAATCAAATTTACATTCAGGACGGACATTATGAGTGAAAAGATATATCGTGCTGCAGCTATCGGGCATACAGGTGCTGGCAACTACGGACACGGATTGCATACTGCTTATAACAACATAGAAAATGTTGAATTCATCGCAATCTCTGATCCAGACGAAGCTGGAAGAAAAAAAGCAGTTGAAGAAACTGGCGCGCTACGCAGCTACACTGATTATCGTGATATGTTAGAAAAAGAGGAATTAGACATCGTAAGTGTCGGACCGCGTTGGGTTACAGAACACGTTGACATGGTAACCGCATGTCTTGAAGCTGGAGGCAGCGTCTACTGTGAAAAACCGATGACAGGTTCGCTTGAAGAGGGGGACAAAATCGTTGAGAGTGCAAAAGCAAACGGTGGTAAGGTGGCAGTTGCGCATCAAGCGGTTTATCTTCCTGCAACACATACAATCCGACAGATGCTACAAGACGGTAAGATTGGCACTGTGCAAGCCATATATGCCAGTGGAAAACAGGACAGACGCGGAGGCGGTGAGGATATGATTGTCCTCGGCACACATTTGTTCAATATGATGCGGTTCTACGTTGGTGATGTTGATTGGATGCAGGCACACGTTACCAAAGATGGTAACGAGGTAGTGACCGGTGGTCATCATGAACCCACTGAGCCCGTTGGTCCGGTGGCGGGGGATTGTATAAATAGTTACTTCGCTTTCAAGAGTGGTGTTGCAGGTTTCTTCCAATCGCGAAAAGATCAGGCAGGATCTGGGAGATACGGCATGGAGATCGTAGGCAGCGAAGGCATTTTTTCTCTTCGTGGAGATGTAGCTAACAGAGTCATGCATTATCCGTATCCAGTTTTAGTCCCTTCAAATTCTGATCAGGAATGGGAGGCGATTGATCTGGACGATACACCTTTCTTCAAAGGAAACGAACTCGCAATACTGGATCTAATTGATGCAATGGAGAATGATCGCAAACCGATATCCGCGGCGGAAGATGCAGTCGCAGCATTAGAGATGATTTTAGGTGCTTATGAATCTCAACTCACAGGACAACGCGTGCAGTTTCCGATTGCTAATCGGCAGCATCCTTTGAGTCGTTGAGAATATGAACGCTAAACATAAGCGTCAATTTAAAGATAAACCATCTTGTGGGAGGGGTTTGTAACCCCGATTAACATTTTAAATTCGGACAAAATCGGGGTTAGAAACCCGCCAAATACCATACGCGTATTTGGCGTTGATTCACTCCCACAAGAGAAAATTCAGAAGCTTTTCCGCAAATTGACGCTTATGGTGAGAATATGAACGCTAACCGATATTGAATCATGTCCGTGTTCTAATGTCAACGCCGTGGAAAGAAGGTATCAATCCCTGCTTCAACGTCTTCAATAGGATGTCCAAATTTTTTCTGATAGTTTTCGTTTGTACCGCGTTCTGTTTCGGTTAAGTCTATCAGAGGGAACAGTAGGGTTTCACGGCTGCGATTACCAGATTCATTCATAGCAATGTTCATCTCTTGGTCTTGTCTTGCAAGTGCAGCACCGTATTCAGGTTCCGTCCCATTGTTGACTGCATTGGCAATACTCAGGAGTTCATCCGCAACAGCGATTTGTCCTTCAGATAATGGGTAGTTCTTGAGAGGATTTTCCCATGATACAATTTGGTCTGGAAGTTCCAGTTTAATCTTGTCAATCACATCAACGCCATCAACGTCAATAGTAGTGCGTTTAGGTTTATGGGGGATACCCTTCGCACCAGATTGCAGGTCAGCAGCAGGCGTAACATATATTTCGTCTCCAACAATAGTGCCCTTACTACCATCAATTTGAGAGATACCCGATTGTCCACGTCCAAGGGAACGGGCATGAATGACATTTGAGTAGACCATCAAAGCAGTTGCGTTGTTATCAAATTCAATAAAACCGAGACTCCATCTTTCACTACTATGGTCACGTTTCATTCTATCAATTATAGGGATAATGGGAGTTGATTGTGTAACACCGAGAGCAGATTTAGGTTTGCCACCAGCACGCAGACGTAGCATACTCATCCCGTGGCAACCACCTTCATGAAAAATACGGTAGATTCTGGCAACTTCACCGATAACATCTGCTTCAATGACTTTGGACAGAAATCGCTCACGCGGGGCGCGGTAGTAGTTTTCTGCTACCTCAAGTTTTACATTGTTCGCTTTCGCACTCTCAATCATCATATCTGATGTTGGGAGCGTAACCGCAATCGGGGTTTCACAGAGGATATGTACACCTGCATCTGCCATAAAGCATGCAATGGCATGATGTGCTACTCCCGGCACTGTGATGTCAACAACATCAAGGTCTTCATGTTTGACTAAATCTCGGACGTTAGTGTAAGGATTGGCACCGTATTGTTCTGCAAATCGTGTTGCAGTCTCTTCTTCCATATCGCAAATTGCGACCAAATTGTAGACATCCTTGAGTTTTGCGATGACAGGTAGGTGTGAACCACCGCCGCGCCTGCCTGCACCGATGAGGGCAATATTAAGTTTGGACATAGCGTAACTCCTTTGTTGTGCGTTTCATCCAATTTATGTGTGTTATAGTAAAATCTATAATTACTTGCACACAATTGTAGCGCAACCTGTTAGGTTGCGTCCACTTCGGCACAATCTAACAGATTATGCTACATAAGTAACAACTTGAGTTAAAATAACATCAATGCTGCTACGCGTCAATGAAATTTGGATATATAGTAAACATTAGAATTAACAAGGCATTTTCAGTTGTAGGAGGGAACTCCGATTCCCGATTATCAATGGGTTGGGTCGCGATTCAAAGATCGCTCCTACAGAAATGTGTCCCAATAATTTCAAAGGTCACTATAAATATGTTAGCCATCGTCCTAAAAGACCTTCGGACTTTTACCAATACTCGGAAATATCTGATTATTCAGTTTGTTATCTTAACTATCCTTATTTTAATTCTATTTGTTGGAACACTGGAGTTCTACGCACAAGGGACTGATACGGATAAGAGTGTTAAACTGATTGATGTTGGCAAAAAAACATATACCATTTTTATCATAATTATTTTCTTCACACAATTTGTAGTACCAAGACATGCAGTGGATGCGGTCCGTTTAGAACTGACAGGAACTAATCTCAAAGATAGTCTACAAAGAAACGACAGCAATTGGTCACTATTGAGATTAACCCCATTAGACAATTGGAGAATAATAGGTGGAAAACTGATTTCAGTTGTCCTATGGTCTTTCGGTGTGATATGGTTCACAATTCCACTGTTTGCACTTTCAGGTTTTCTGGGAGGGGTGCCAATATTGCAGTATTTGCAATGCGGAATTGTAATATTTGTAAGTTGCCTGTTGTATTCACTGATCGGAATCGGGTTAGCACTCTATTTGTCTCCGCTCAATGCAAAGGGCATAAGTTATGGAATTGTCCTCACCATTACCTTCGGACCACTGTTGCCACTTTCACCGTTTACACAAATACCGATGTTAGAAACATTAAGTCCGTTGGTTGTCCTTTTTTCAGTTCTACTATCTAACGAAGGTCCTATGTGGTTATGGAATGTTGGTTTGTCCTGTGTGCTGTGTCTAATAATATTTCCCGTTTTGTTGTGGGGAATATCCAGAATTGAAGTATGAGTAACACAGGACGGACCCAGTTTTTCTTAAAGTCCCACTGATAAGGGAGATTCAGGGGGTTCTTCCGACATCAAAAAGAGACATTGTCTATTAGAAATGGTATAACAAGTAAGCGAGGGGAAACCGAACCGCATAAATAAGAAAGGCAGGCAACGCAAAACGCTACCTGCCTGTGATGGCGTTAATACCAGTCTCTAGGCGAAATCGGTCGAGGCACTAAAACATCAGCGAATGCCGTTGTTTTTTCTTCTTCATAGTAATCTCTACCACCAAGCAATTCTTCTACAGTGTTGCTAATTTCACAATCGCCTTTCCCAGTAAGATACCAGTTGTCCCTTTGAATGTTGGCTACGGGGTTGTAGGCAGAAGTTGCCTCATTATATTCTCCTTCGTAATTCTTATAATTGACGTTGTTGTCTCCTTCAATCCATATATAATGACGACGAGAGCCGTCGGGATCATGACCGCCGTTAAAATAAACGTAAGCAAGGTGCTCGACCTTTCCGTATGGTTCATGCGTATCTGAATTTCCATCTATTGTGATTGTGACCGTCTTTGCAGATACTCTGGAGTGCCCGAATCCCCATTCTTCATATTCATCTTCGGTTTCGCTGCCGCTTCCACTGCCGCTTCCGCTTTCGTCGTCATTTTCACGTTTATACCTTGTGACATTGGCGGATGCATAAGCCGTTATGGTGGGATGGTCTGCTCCCGCGTCGGTTTCCATTCCCCACTCTGCATTCCCGCCGTCCCAAGACGTAGATCCGGAATCATACTTTTTATGACCGCCATGGGTTAATCCATCAGTGATAATATAAGAAATTGTTGCGAAAAGCAACAAAACAAACAACAAAAATCTATAAAACATTACTATTTTTCTCCTTTTTATAACCCCAAGAATGTGTAGGGATCTATGCCTGGATCCTCTTTGTCCAGGTCTATTAATTCTATTTCGACGGGTATTTGGGAATCGCTCGATTGAAAAGGGTTGACAGGATCAGGAACGGGAGATTCCAGGGAGCCTGCTGTCCAAGAGGTCATCACACGTTGTGTTGTCCCATCGGGGAGTTCAATCGTCTTATATCTGACGTAGGCACGGTTACTGTAATTCCCGTAAACCTTGCTATTTGCCCTATCATAAAAACCGCCTTCCATATACGCTCGGCTTTTAGGATCATCCTGCCACAGTTTTATCAGCAATCGAGATATTAATTCAAGGTTTCGGGCATCTGTGGCATCTAAAGAATCAGGCATACGTCCTTTGAAGTAACGGTCTATCTTTATCCAGATAGGCGTTATGACATTTTCCTCGAAACCTTCGGGCACCTCTGGATAGGGCCCGAAGCCGTAAGGCGATACTTTGACTGCTTCAGTGTTATCCTGTTCTGATGTTACGATGGTTAACAGGTTCGGTTGATTTATCGGTGTTTGTTTCTGTCTCTTCACCGATTTTGTTTGTCGGTTTCTCTGCGGTTGGCGTTGTGCTTTCCGCAGGTGTGTCTGCTGTTATGGTTGGCTTTGCTTTGTCAGCCTCCCACTGTTTCAGCAGTTTATCGGCTTTATCTGCCTCTGCTTTATACGGTGCGGTGGTGTGTTGGTAATACCAATAACATCCACAAACAACGATAAGCAGTCCGAATGCCGCGCCGATAATCCATTTATTGGTAAAGATGTCGCGAATCATCTTGGACCTCCTTACTGTCTGGTTACACTCTTACGTTGTGTAGTGTTAACGTAACTTTCGGGTATCCTCGCCTTTAAAAAGGTTCGGGCACCCCCGCCTACTAAAGCAATCAACTAAAATATAATTTTAGAAGGGTACCCATCTATAGTTGATTGTTTAGTAGATACATGTATTATACAACATCTAATTTTATTTGTCAACATAAATTTGACAGTAGGGTGTGTAAAGTTTTTGGGAAAGGTTACCTCATGTTCAGACACATCGTAGGGGCGAGGTCCCCTCGCCCCATAGGCATCAATTTTAGGATATATCTTCTTGTGGGAGGGGTTTCTAACCCCGATTAACATTTTAAATTCGGACGTTCAGACACATCGTAGGGGCGAGGTCCCCTCGCCCCATAGGCATCAATTTTAGGATATATCTTCTTGTGGGAGGGGTTTCTAACCCGATTAACATTTTAAATTCGGACAAAATCGGGGTTAGAAACCCGCCAAATACCATACGCGTATTTGGCGTTGATTCACTCCCACAAGAGAAAATTCAGCAACTTTTCTTAAATTGACGCTTATGGGACGAGGGTACCTCCCCCTACATGCAGTCCCAAAAACTTTACACACCCGACAATATATCAAAATAAAAACAGGCAAGTGATTTTAAGGTTTCCACAGCGTTGCTTCAATAAAACGTTCTCCATCGGGTTCTTCATCAAAATAGTAGACTGTTACAATGACACCGTCGGGACGTTGGGTAGTCCGAGGATAACCGATATCGTGATCCCCACCGTTATCACGCAAAACAATCTCTGCTCCCCATGTCTGTCCATCATTGTCACTCAACTTTGCACAGATACGATGCGGTGCATCACGGTAGCCATAAGTCAGACACAATCTACCATCTATTAGCCGTGTTAATGTCGGAGGGTTTCCACCGCGTCCCGTATTCTCTACGGGTTGGTTCACATAGTTCCATGTCTGTCCGTTATCATCTGATGCATATAGATCAATCCAATTATGCAGTTTTTCCCAATCTCTGTTGGACTGTTTGCTTTTCCCACGACACCGAACTGCAACTAAAATCCGGGTTGCAGAGAGACGGACACTTGCTGGCATGATAGCAAATCCATCGGGTTCAGGGCCAATTTGCGAAAGCAATGAGAAGGATTTTCCACCATCCGTTGTCCGCGCACAGAATATCAATCCTTCTTGACCATCCGATTTAGATGCAGTTAGGAAAAGTAGACATTCACCCGAATCTGTGACAAGATAATCAGTGCGAGCAGCGATTCCAGTCCAACCGAACATCGGTAGTTGATAGGGACCCTCCCAACTATGACAACGATCAGTAGAGGTATAAAACCATGAGTATGCTCCTGCTTTCAGACCGGATCTGCTGCACATCATTGCAAAATCGGGATGATTAAAGTTGACACTTTGCGGTATGCTAAAGGTGGAATCCTTTTGATGTCTGTGTTTATCTTGTACGTGCTCATCCGCAGACAAGGTGCCAGTCCCAGGAATACGACACGGTGTCTCCGAAACAACCCAAGTTTCTCCACCGTCTATGCTGCGTGCTTGCATTGCTGTAAATGGTTTATCCCTATCGCGTCTGTGAAACCCAGCATCTGATTTATGGTATCCAACGGTAAACCCGACCACGATTTCATTTCCCCATGACCATATTCCATAGTTTGCCGGCCAACCCGCATAACGTCCCGCTTCACGATATATTGTTACTTGCTGCATCTATATACTCCTAACAGTTGATTTCTTCACACAGTATAGCAGTAACGAATAGTATTTTCAACAGACATGTTTCTATTGACAAAATAAGATAATTGAATATAATATGAACAGATTCTATAACAGAAATTGCCTACAGAATTTGATATAACAAGGACGAATATATGGAAAAGACTCATCTATTTTTTGCACCACACCTTCATGCGATTTCACGCACAATCTTTGTCGCTGCAGGAACATCAGAACATATTGCAAATGATGTTGCAGAGATTCTTGTAAATGCACATTTAGCAGGTCATGATTCACACGGTGTGCTACGTATACCCGCATATTTGAGAGGGATTGAATCAGGACACATAAAGCCTTCTGCCGAACCCGACGTTGTTGCAGAAACAGCAAACACTTTGCGATTTGATGGGAATAACTGTTTTGGACACTACGTTTCTCGATTGGCGATGCAGAAAGCAATTGAGAAGTCAAAAACTTCGGCAACATGTTGCGTGAGTATCTTCAATACAGGACATATCGGTCGTTTAGGGGAGTATGCTGAAGACGCTGCAGCATCTGGTTGTATAGGACTTATTACAGTTGGTAAAGGCGGCAAAGGTGCAGGACCTATGGTGCCTTTCGGTGGAGCAGAAGGAACTTTTAGTACTAATCCTATTGCTATCGGTGTGCCGACTGGTGATGGATCCCCGTTCATTGTGGACTATGCAACGAGTGTAATCGCTGAAGGGAAAATACAGGTTGCACGGAGTAAGGATGCTGATTTGCCTGAAGGATGTATATTAGATAAACACGGTGAACCGAGTATAAAACCTGCTGATTTCTATGATGGTGGGGCTATGCTACCTTTCGGTAGGCATAAAGGATACGCTCTCGCTATGTTCACATGCCTTCTCGGTGGATTGGCAGGTACATTCAACACTGATACAGGAAACATGGGCGGAATCTATATGCAGGCTATTGATGTGAATGCTATTACGCCAAGCGCAGACTATCAGAAAGGTGTTCGTGCGTTTCTGGATGTGATCAAATCTACCCCGCCTGCTGCCGGTTTCGATGAAGTATTAGTTCCAGGAGATTTTGAATCACGTTACCGCACAGAACGACTAAAGAATGGTATTGAGATACCAGATACAATATATAATCAACTCCAAGAATGTGCAGAAATATTAGATGTCTCAATCGGTGAAGATATTATTGAAGCAGAAGATATGGAGCGATATTGACATGCAACACAGATGCCTCTTTCTCACACTATCTATTCTCCTTATTATTCCTTTCACAACCATCGCACAGGAACACACCATATTAACCCATGGTGGTAATGTCTATTCTGTTGCATATTCTCCAATCAATTCTTCGCTTATCGCGAGTGCAGGCGGGGATCACACCATCAAATTATGGGATTTGGATGAAGATGTGGTAACAACTTTAGGTAGTCATAAAGAGCGGGTTAATTCTATCACTTTTTCTCCTGATGGAAAATATCTTGTTAGTGGCAGCGATGATTTTACTATGAAATTATGGGACGTATCTGGCAAACGACATCTTTCCACGCTATCACATGTTACCGACAGATATCGGGCACAAATCAAAACGGTTGCTTTCTCTCCAGATGGTCAGAAGATAGTTTCTGCTGGACTGCATGTCAAGATTTGGGATATTCACACACTCAGAGAGATAACCACAATTAGACATCAAGAATGGATTTTTGCCGTGGCATTCTCTTATGATGGAAAATACCTCGCTTATGGAGACACAAGTGGACAGATCAGTGTCCGGAATATTCAAACGCAACAGGATGTCACACAATTTAGAGGGGATGCAGATTCTATTACTGCACTGAAGTTTTCCCCTGATGACCAATTCCTTGCAAGCGGTGGATTCAATGGAAGTGTGAAGTTGTGGAAACTTCCGAATTGGTCGCTCATAGGCACATTGCCAACAGCAGGAACAGTCACCGCACTAAGCTTTTCTCCAGATAGTAGCATTTTGGCAAGTACGGATTATGAAGTTGTGAATCTTTGGACAACACGCACTGGAGAACAATTAACCACACTGCTTGGACACAAAGGATGGGTATTTTCCGCTGATTTTTCTCCTGATGGAACACACCTTACAAGTGGTGGCAGTGATGGCACATTACGGCTCTGGGATATTACCTCTTTTCATTCTGTTTCAACCGATATGGTGCGTATTATCTATTTCATTCCAAGGGACCGCACCGCACAACCAGATATGTGGACAAAACTTGATAAACTCATCAGAGATGTTCAAACACTCTATGCTGACCAGATGGAATTCAACGGATTTGGAAGAAAGACATTTAGTTTTGAAACGGATGAATCTGAACAAACAATCATATATCGTGTTGATGGGAACTTCCATGACTCCTACTATCATTCGGATACGACAAACAAGATTCTGGATGAAGTCTCTACTCAGTTTGATGTGGATAGACACGTTTATCTGATTGTTGCGGAGTTAAGCAATCAAGCAATTGAAGAAGATCATGTGTGTGGCGTGGGTGGTAGTTTGTGGCGTGGATTAGAGCATGTAGTAAAATCCCGAGGGGGTTATGCCGTTATCCCCGCATCCGGCGATTGTTTTGATGAAGATTACGGCACAATTGTCGCTGCACATGAACTTGGGCACGCTTTCGGTTTAGACCACGATTTTCGGGACGATAGTTTCATCATGTCTTACGGTGCTAATCCTGATCAATTTTCTTTTTGTGCTACAGAATGGTTGAGTGTGAGTCGGTTTTTCAATACGGATAGCATTACATTCAACAATCTGACGACTATGCATATTCTCACTTCAGATACGTATCCCCCAAATGCCTCTGATTTTTCCATTATATTCCAAATTACTGACCTTGATGGTATTCATCAGGTGCAGTTGCTTGTGCCAACAACAGATGATGATCCTGCATCCGGCACCAAATTGCATAGTTGCCAACGTATAGATGCTCAAAGTGCTGCAGTAGAATTTGACATCACACCACTAACATCCTATCCACTCAACACTATCGTCCTACAAGTCATTGATGTTTATGGCAACATCACGCAACAAAGCTATGTCCTAAAGGTTGGAGAACCGTCGTCCGTCGTGAACCGATATGATGTGAACGGAGATGGCACGGTAGATAATGCTGATCTTGTGCTTGTTGCCGCTCACTTTGGGGAAACCATTATCAGTAATGTCATACCGAATCCTGATGTGAATGGTGATGGTGTTGTCAATGTAATCGATTTATTATTGGTGGTAAATGAACTCAATATCGGTGATGCTGCGGCACCATCGTCCTCGTCCCAAATTTCAGATCTCAATCCTATTGATGTCCAAAGTTGGATTGACCAGGCGAAAGGTTTACCTGCAAGAGATGCTGTCATAAGCAAAGGCATAACGGGCCTTGAGCAACTTTTTGCTGCGCTGATACCGTCAGAAACCCGTCTGTTGGTGAACTATCCAAATCCTTTCAATCCTGAGACGTGGATTCCGTATCAGTTAGCTTATGATGCTGATGTGAAGATAACAATATATGATCCGCGTGGTCATGTCGTCAGGACGTTTGATTTGGGACATCGCTCTGCGGGGACTTACTTTGATAGGGATAGTGCTGTTTATTGGGATGGTCGGAATGATCGGGGTGAACCTGTTGCGAGTGGTGTGTACTATTATGTCTTATCTGCTGGGGATTTTCGTGCGACGCGGCGGATGTTGTTGCGGAAGTAGGTTGTCCTTTGTGGTAATCTACTTCTGGCATATTAGAAAATTTAAGAATTATGAATGAAGAGATCCTGAGAAAATACATCAATGAGTTCAAGAATTTACGAATAGATAGGGCACATGGCAATGCCCCTCATCAACCAGTGCTCTTGTTAACAATTATTGAGATGATCGAGCAAGAACAGATTGAAATTAACGAAATTCCTCCATCGCCTCATTTGGTTGAGAAATTTCTAAAGTATTGGAATAGCATCACAAATAGGAAACCAAATCCTGCTTTACCATTCTTTCACCTAAAGAGCCGAAGTTTTTGGCATCACCACCCAAATCCTGGCTATGAAAAAGCATTAGAAGTCGTCACGCAAATTAAGACCTTTTCTCAACTCCGTAAGATTATTTCACATGCAAGTCTTGATCAAGAACTCTTTGCTTTACTGAATCAACCTTTGGAAAGAGAGATATTACGAAAAACACTTATTGACAAATACTTACCTGATAGAATGGATGAAATCCAAAGAATAATTTCAGAAGAACAACAGATTACTGGTTTTAGCAAGGAGCTATTGGATTATGTTCAACAAGATTTTTCAACAGAACTTGATGAACCAATTGAAAGTAAAAAAAAGATACGGGAACCCGGTTTTCGTCGGACAATAATGAGGATATACGATTATACTTGTGCTGTCTGTGAGCTGCAGATTTTAACATTGAATGGTGAAAGTGTTACTGAGGCTGCTCACATAATTCCGTTCAATAAATCAAACAATGATGATGTTCTGAAATGGCATTTCTCTATGCAAATTGCACCACTGGGCTTTTGATAGATACTTGTTTTCTGTAGACGACTCCTACAATGTTATTGTTTCAGATTTATTCTCAGAACAAGGACCATCAGAATTTCAGTTATCTGCACTTGGTGGTAAGCAGATTCTTTTACCAAATCGTGAACAACTTTATCCTGCACAAGAAGCTTTAGCGTGGCATCGCAACAAACTGTTAGATCAATAATCTATCTGTGAATTTGAGATTTCAATATTCTCTCATTTTCAGAGTTTGAGTTTTTCTTTTGAATGTCACTTTGGTTTTTCAGTTTCTTATCCTGAAAATCCTTGTTTAGACAAATCCTAATTCAGAAAAAATGACAATTTAATCATTTAAACAACAATCTCAATGTTATGTATTCAACTTGCTGCCCAATGGCAGTTTGAAATGTCAATAATACCATTCCTAATAATTAGTGTCGCTTAAATGTAGCATAAACTTTCAGTTTGTGCGGTATTTCAAGACATTCTGAACAACTTAACAAAAGTATGTTAAGTTTTTGGCATAAATTGTGTGTTCAGTTGTTTTCACTTGTCTGAACCAGGATTTTCAGGATTTATAGATTTTTAGGATTTTTCTCATCAAGTCCTATTTCAAAAGACGACATCAGACATGCATCAAAAAGTTTGGATATGGTAATCCTGGTAATCTATAAATCCTGAAAATCCTGGTTCAGACAAGCCAATAACTTTACACACCCGAAATGAATATCCATTTGAATTTACTTTTATACTGTGTTATACTATTTACAAACGCAAATGCACAAGAGGAAAATTCACATGAATTGCGAAATGAGTGAAACACGTATGCGAATCCTTCAACTATTGAAGATGCGTAGCAACATGACTGTTAACCAACTGACAGACGCTCTAAACATTAGTTCTATGGGAATTAGACAGCACCTATCAATTTTAGAAGGTGAAGGATTGGTTGAATTTCACCAAGAAAAGCAGGAACGAGGGCGTCCACATCATATCTACAGTTTAACTGATGAAGCAAACAGTCTATTTCCAACGACTTATGCAAATTTTGCAGTCGGTTTGATGCAAGAAGTCGCGAAATTCAACGGGCCTGGATTCATCAATAAAGTGTTTCGTAGTCGGATGAAATCCCAACTCCAAATGTATCAGGAACGACTTCATGGAAAAAACATAAGAGACCGTATCAAAGAACTTGCCCATATTCGTGATGAAGAAGGCTACATGGCACGGTTTGAGGAAAACGATACCGATTTTGTCCTGATTGAACATAATTGCCCTATCGTAGCGATTGCTCAGGAATATCCGCATGTGTGTGAGATAGAATTGGCACTTTTTCGGCAATCGTTAGATGCAAAGGTGTATCGAGTGGAACATCTAATGCAGGGGAGCCATAGGTGTTGTTATCGTATTCCTAAAGCAGAATGCATGAAACAGAAATCCGAATCTACCGAAATGAACAAGTGAAGATATTAATTGATACCATATACAGAGGTATTCGTGTTATCTTTTCCTAAAATTAAGGTTAACATCAATGTCTGACGAAACGGGTAGACGCGACTTTTTCAAAGAAGCCTTCAATCAGATCATGAAACCTGTCGCAGAGTTTATTGATGATAGTATATTAAACCCATTCCCTTCTGAAAATCAAAGTCGTGTCCTCTTGCGTCCACCAGGTGCTTTGTCTGAGCCGGAATTCTTGGAAACGTGTCTACGGTGTGGAAATTGTGTCAGAAATTGTCCTGCCAATGCAATACTTCCTCTACAAAGCCACTCACCCGACCTCAGAAATACACCTTATATTGACCCAGAAGAACAACCTTGTGTAATTTGCGATTCGTTGGCATGCATGCATGTTTGTCCGAGTGGTGCGCTACAACTTGTCTATGCAGAGGATATACGAATCGGACTCGCGGTATTTAATGTTGAAACGTGCCTACGTACAAAATCGGTTGAATGTAGTTACTGTGTAGATACCTGTCCAATTGGAGAAGAAGCCATAAAGTTCTCTCCAGAGGGGACTGTAGAAGTTCAGGATTCAGGTTGTACAGGTTGTGGTGTGTGTCAATATGCTTGTCCTACAGATCCAAAATCGATAGTAATTGAACCTTTACCTGTTTCTCCGTAGCATGATGTCCCTTCTTCCACAACTCCTTGTACAAACATCACTAAATGCCCAAAGATTACGTGACATTAAACCACCCTATGAAGTTCCACCAAATCTGTTGCCTTATATCATTCTTGGTATCATCATACTTGCAGTTTTATTTGGAATCGCATGGTTGTATATTCGTAAACGCAAATCTGCACCGCCTACGCCAATAGAAGATGTTGCTATTTTCCCTCCGCATGAAATTGCTATAGAAAAGTTGAATACACTTGATGCAACATCAAGTGATATGGAAACCTTCTATACCCAAATATCATACATCATCCGAGAATATATTTCATCACGGTATAACATCCCCGCGTTAGAGTTGACAACTCTTGGAATTCTGTTGCAGATGTCAAATGAACAAATTGATAAAAAATATGTCAGAAATTTACGTGATTTTCTTTTCGAATGTGATATTGTAAAGTTCACCAAATATCAGCCGAAACGCGATGAAGCGGGGGCATGTATGGAAGAAGCTCGCAGGTTTGTGAAGGAAACGAAAGTAGTAGATTCATAGTATTTGACAAGATTGGGACAACTTTAATCCTATCTAACCTATAAAGCAAAATTGCATCTTGACTAATAAAACAAATTGTGTAATAATTTTAAATACCTTATCTTGGTTTAGATGGACAATAGGGTTTAGGAGATTAAGCGAAAATACCTTGTAAATAATTTCTGTCTGTGGTATTCTTTAATAACATTCAATACGAAACGTATTTTTTAAATAGCAAAATTCTGTATCAATTAACGTTGTTTCAAATATATCAACCTTAAATCAAAATACTGGCAATCAAACTTGGATCAACACTCTGATATCATAAATTTATATAATATAAACAGATCTTAATTGCCCAGTGATTATTTATCTTATACGTTTGAATCGGGATTACTCTAACAAGGAGGCAACTCAACGTGGTAAACACATTTTCCAAAGATCAAGTGCTCCTCACAATACCGATGCGTCGTGATATGGAACTTGCTGCTGCTAAATTAGCTTCTGTGATTGCTGAATCTATGAGTTTCAACGATCAGCAGATAGAAGAAATCCAATTGGCGACGATAGAATCTTGTATAAATGCATTTGAGCATAGCAAGAGTCCAGATCAATCGGTTTTAATTGAGTACACTATTAGGACAGATGAATTGGAATTAAAGATTTCGGACAACGGCATCGGCTTCACCCCTGGAAACAGCAAAAGACGCATTACAAGCCAGCCAGATTTACACCCAGATATGCGGAAACGCGGATGGGGGTTAGAAATAATGATGACCCTCATGGATAGCGTAGATATTATTAGCGGAGAAAACGGGACGACAATTACGATGATAAAGAGTAAGAACGACAGTTATAATGAAGAAGCGTAAGACCGCACATCTTCCGTATAGCACACTTTAAAGCAAGGAGGAAAAGGTTTGGCAAATAAATTCGATATTCAGGTCCGTGCTGAGCACGAATATGCCGTGCTGGAAACAGCAGGATATTTAAATGATGCCCTCGGTGAAGATCTATCAAAAAGAGCACAAGAACTAATTGAAAAAGGGTATACACAACTGGTAATCAATTTAGAACAAACTGCATTGATTAACAGCATTGGTATCTCTATACTCATAGAAATCATAGAGGCACTTGATGAACGTGATGGCACTTTGAATTTCTGTGGTCTATCCGCAACACAAGAACGGACTTTTCGTATGATGGCAATCGCCAAGTATGCTGGTATCTTTCCAGATGAAAAGACTGCGATCGCAAATTTTTAGAGTGTTTTAAACTAATCTCGCCCCACTCATGAACCTAAACTGCCTAAATCTTCGTTCCCTAACACGTAGCGGTTACAGGATTGATTACCTAACATTAGTTTAGAAATCAACAAGGAACAATCCGATATGCACCTCAGTTCTGCAGAAGAAACTATCCAAAGGTTAATATTTAGCCTATCCGAACTGGAGCAGTTAGGTCAGACACTAATCTCCGGACATAGTAACTTTAAGGTTTCAAGTAAGACATATTTACGCATAACACTCGGTACCCTTCAGGTAACGCGTGGGGCAATTCTCTGTTACCACGAAACAGATAATTACCTTACAATTGCTGCCTCAACACCTGAATTAGATGAGACACAGATAGAAATTGAACCTGAAGAAGTAAAATGTCTCCTTGATTCTCCTAATGTTGATTTAGACTCACCGCCTGAAGACCTGCAACATTTTATTAATAGAAATGCGAAATTGTTAGACATTGAAACAATGCATCGACTTTGGGTTCCTCTAAAAATTCACGATGAATTTCTCGGTATCTTGTGTTTAGGTAGATTTTTAGGACGCGCAAAATTAGAAGCATGGGAACAGGAACTACTTACTATCCTGGCACATCAAATTTCAATTGCCATTGCATATTCGCGTAATGAGGAACGCATTCAGAGTGAAAAGTTTCGGTTATTTATGTTGGCAGAAAGTGCCCCCCAAATATGTCAACTTCTTCAACCAGAAGATGCAGCTGAGCAGGTTGTTCATCAAGCCGTAGCACTCCTTGACTCTAATGTCGGTGCACTCATGCTAATTCAACCTAACCAACCGAACCTTGAATTAAACTATGTGTTTCCACAAGATATTTTGGTTTCAAACGATACCGATCATGAAGTTGAAAGTAAGTTTATAATTTCAATGGATGAGGTAGATGAAAGTGAATCACAAACGTCTCAGCAAATGTTGGTTAATGTTGTTAAAGAGGGAAAACCAGGACAGTGTTCAGCAGAAATAGATTCACTTTTTGGCGGTATAAACCTGATGGCGGGTCCAATTCAGGGACGAGACGGTGATGTATTAGGTGTACTTGTTGTAGGTGCCAAAGAGGAACGAGGTGGTAGACATACTGAATATACATTTGAAGATGAAACACTTCTTGACTCTTTTGCGAAGCAGGCAGGGGTTGCGATGGAAAATGCTCATCTTCATCAAGAAGCACTTGAAGCACGTCAATTACAAGCTGAAATGGAGGAGGCGCGTAAAATCCAAGAAAACCTCATACCTGATACACTCCCAGACATACCTGGGTACGAGGTGGCAGGACACTATGAACCGCGGGGGCCCGTCGGTGGAGATTATTTTGATTGCATTGAACTACCCGCAGGTGGTTGGGGACTTGCTATCGCTGATGTATCTGGAAAGGGTATGCAAGCAGCCTTATTGATGGCTACACTTCGCGCTGGACTTATTTCCGAATTGTCAGGTGCAACACTTCCTGAGAAAGATGAACTTGCTGATAAGAAAAATGAACTGATTGACATGGCAATGACCCTAAATTCATTATTATATGTTAGTGGTACAGAAGAAAAGTACGCGACTTTCTTCTATAGTCATCTCTGTCCAGAAACAGACACGTTAACATCATTAAATGGTGGACATAACCCACCGTTGATTGTGAAAAATAACGGAGACATCGTGTGGCTTGGAGAAGAAGTTGGCGGATTACCTCTCGGAATGTTTCCAAATGATATGGTCCCACTCATCGCAAAATATGAAGCGGAACAAACAATACTCGAAAGCGGGGACATTGTCATTTTTTATACAGATGGGGTAACCGAGACCGTCAATATAGACGATGAATTTTATGATGAAGAACGACTTGAAAAGGTGTCTAAAACAGGCTCCGATAGCGATGCATCTCAAATATGTGAACTTATCTACAAGTCGGTGATGGATTTTCAGGGAATTGCGGATCAATTTGACGATTTAACCTTACTTGTCCTACGAAAGAAATAGGAAACCAACACATGCAACAGAGATTAGAAGGACGAAATTATTTAAATCCTACCATCCTTGCCCAAATTGGCAACCTTGAACTCATCGCAAAGTATGTTGTGGAAGGATTTATTTCTGGCTTACACAAAAGTCCTTATCACGGGTTTAGTGTTGAGTTTTCGCAATATAGACAATATATGCCGGGAGACGATACAAAACATATTGACTGGAAAGTTTACGGACGGACGGACCGGTACTATATCAAGCAGTTTGAGGAAGAGACTAATCTAAATTGTTATATTTTGCTGGATACCAGTCAATCTATGGCACATCCCGCTCCTGAAGACTTAGAGGAAATAGATGAGGGACAACAAACCGATGAATCGTCAACAACAGGTCCATTATCTAAACTCCGCTATGCATGTTTCCTTATCGCTTCTCTCTCCTATTTCATGGCAAAGCAACGAGATGCAGTGGGTTTCGCATATTTTGATGACAAAGTGCATCAATATTTACCTGCGCGGAGTAGTGCATCACACATGCACACTATTTTGTTAACATTGGAGAATATTCAAACAGAAAAACAAACGCGCATCGGAGAACCGCTACACCAAATCGCAGAACGGTTGACAAAACGTGGATTAGTCATTCTGATTTCTGACCTATATGATGATAATCCTGAGGAAGTAATTGAAGGATTAGAACACTTGCGATATGACGGACACGAAGTTATAGTTTTTCATATTCTATCGCAACAGGAAGTAGACTTTGAGTTCGAAAGACTCATACGTTTCGTCGATTCCGAAAGCGACCAAGAGATTATTACAACACCACAGGTGATACAGGAAAGTTATCTCAGTAATTTTAACGAATTTATCAATCATTATCGAACGACATTAAATCAATCGGATATAGACTATAATTTGATGAATACAACAACACCGATTGACAGAGCACTCTCATCTTATTTGGCAAAACGCCAAGGATTTATATAGTCGATATCACACATTGCATGTAGGTATGAAGGAGCAAACATGTTTCCGAATTTTTTGGTAGGTGCATTTGCAATCGCTGGGGCAATAGGGGCATCTATCCCTCTGGTTATTCATTTATTGAACCGTGAACGGGCACGTCGACTTGTCTTCAGCACTGTTCGTTTTATCCAGATGTCGCATCAAACAAATGTGCAGCGGCATAAACTAAAGCGACTCCTTCTGCTACTGATGCGGATATTGATGTTGCTCCTACTCGGTTTTGCCTTTGCACGACCGTATTTCGCTGAGGACCCCACAACCGCACCTGAATTAGGTGGTGTGAGAAATGCTGTTATAATCTTGGATACATCTTACAGTATGCAGTATGCGGATGTATTTGCTGAAGCCAAGGAACAGGCAATTGAACGACTTGATAGTTTAGAAAGTGCTGATGCTGTCGCACTTATATTGTCGGCAGACAAAGCAAGACAGGTGTTACCCATTGACTCGGAACATAGCCACATTAATTCTGCAATAGAAAATGCGGAGTTAACCAATTATACAACGGATTACCTTGATGCTGTCCAAACTGCCGATGAAATACTAAAAGTTGTTTCAGTGGGTCAGAAACAGATATATCTTGTTGCTGATCTGCAAAAGAGTGGTTGGGAAAACTTTCTTGAAACTGATCGTCTGAGCCCAGATGTTGACATAGAATTTGTTGGCGTTGGGGCTGAACAACAAAACAACCGTGCGGTTACGGCAATCAATGTCCCTCCTGTTGTCCTTCTTGATCAAAAAGATGCTGAATTGGTGGCACGTATCCACAATTACAGTTCGGAACGCGTTGAGAATCTCTCAGTTAGTCTTTTCATTGATAATGATAAGGTAGAAACAACACAATTGGATATTGAACCTAATGACAGTATTGATGCTGCATTTAGGATTAAAATCAATCTTCAAACAGAATCGGCACATACAGGTAGGGTTGAGATTGAAAGTGATGCCCTGGAAATTGACAATATCCGGTATTTTACAGTGCAAAGTATGAAGTCTATCAAGGTACACTGCGTCAATGGTGAACGAAAGAGAAATGATATAGATGATGAAACATTCTTTTTGACAAGGGCACTTGTGGATGTAGGGGATGAAGGCGTGCCAATTGATTATACAGAATCTACGACAATGCCAGCTGCAGATACTATGCAAAGATATGATGTGCTTATCCTTGCTAATGTCAGCAAAATTAGTGCTACTGAAGCAGAAAGATTGAAAACTTATGTCAATTCTGGAGGCGGATTAATTCTGGCTTTGGGAGATCAGGTGGATTCAGGTGTTTATCAACAACATCTTGGTGGAATGGAGAATTCACTCTTGCCTTGCACATTGATGCAAGCAGTCGGTGATCCAATCGGTAAGGAGGATTTTCAGGTTATTGCGAATGTTGAATATCGTCATCCCATATTTGCCCCGTTTAGTAATCCAAATCATGGTGATTTTGCTAAAGGACGTTTCTTCCGTTACTACCAGTCAACGCCAACATCTGATGCCTCTGTTATCGCTGTTTTTGATGATGGCAACCCAGCAGTTGTAGAAAAAGTATACGGTAATGGACGTGTGCTATGCTATACTTCTACGATTGATCGGGAGTGGAATGATTTGCCTATTCACGGTGTCTATCTTCCATTTCTCCATGAAACCATCAAATATTTGGCTCTGAAGCAAGCGGGGAAAGTGCCTGATTATCGTGTTGGCGATGGCATAGAATACAGCGGCTCTCAAGAAAATGCAGGCAAAGAGGTAGCAGTCTTTGATCCAGACCGTAAGGAAACGCGAATGTCCTTAAATGAACAGGGTAATCTCTTTTATGAAGATACACATAATCCTGGTATCTATTCTGTGCATCAATCTGGGGAAGAACAACACTATTTCGTCATTAATGTTGATACTGTGGAGTCGGACCTAACCCCTCGTAACCCAGAAGAATTGACCAGTATGCTAATTGGCACAACAGAAACAGATCGGACTCCGACTAAACTTACGCCTGAAGTTGTGAAAAAATACAAAGAAGATGTAGAGAGAAACCAGAGTCTTGCAACCTATCTTTTGTTAGCAGTATTTGCTCTTGCAATAGGTGAAATGTTCCTTGCAAATAGGGTATAGTCACCTAAGTAGACACATAAGGATTGTAGGAGGGGTTTCTAACCCCGATGGACCACTATAATTGGCACCAGAATTCTTTATTTCTATGTTTTTTGTCATCCATTGGGGTTAGAAACCCCTCCTACAAATAATATGTGGCAACTTAGGTTATAGTCGTAGAAAAGGCATCATACTTTGAAAGTAATGTAGGAGGAATAAACAAATGGGTCCTGAAATATCAGAACGAATTGATGTTCCAAATATCGTATCTGACGAAGAATGTCAATCCTTTATTGACAACGGTTACCTTGTCGTACCTAACTTGCTATCCAAAATCGAGATTGAAGAACTCCGACAAGACACAGTCAGACTTGCGCGCGGTGGCTATGAATGCGATAATGTGAAACCGCTTCCTGATCATGTTACTGACCAAGAAGCAATCAGTAGGATTCTATGCATACACCAACCCCACTTCGTAAGTGAAACTATTGAGAAGTATGTTAAGCATCCAAAAATCTGCGGCATTCTTAGTCAAATTACCGCTGCACATTTGCCTTATTGGGATGGTAGTGTCAAGTGTATGCAGTCTATGCTTTTTGTGAAGCCGCCTAATTTTCAAGGACAGGCGTGGCATCAGGATGAGATCTATATTCCCACTCGCGACCGTTCTCTAATCGGTGCGTGGATAGCGATGGATGATGCAAATGTTGAAAACGGGTGTCTGTGGGTGCTTCCGGGTTCACATCGTCAAGGGTATCTCTATCCACAACGCAATCACGAAAATCCGGATGAATTTGACTTCGCTCAAGAGAGTTACGGTTTTGACGGTTCTACAGAAGTACCTGTTGAGGTGGAAACCGGGGCACTGGTTTTCTTCAACGGATATCTACTTCATCGTTCGCGAAAAAATCGCGGCAGCACATTCCGACGTGTGCTTGTTAATCATTACTGTAATTCATGGTCATTGTTACCTTGGTCAATTAGAGAAGGTGAACGACCTGCAAGTGCTGACCGTCGCTGTATTATTCCTGTTTCCGGAGTTGACCCGTATTCTTGGAAAGGATATGATGAACCACCGAAAAGCATAGGTTTGCGAACATGCAAAGCCGTGAACGAACTACCACCTATACCTACGGAAGAGAATGGAGAACAATGACAACACAGCAAACCACTGAACTTCAGAACACATTAGAAGATATGATGAACCGTATTTCTGCTGGTGACGATATTGTCGATCAGTTGTTACAAATTCATCAGTTATCTGCTGAAATTGAGAAAACTGCACCGAAAATGCTAATGCACTATTTGGAACGGAAGAGTTATACAAAGGCGTTGGATTTTCTTAAGGAGTTATAGAAACGCAACAACAACGATCAATCTGAACCATAGGATATACATAACTGTCAGCACTGACACATTACATAGATTTTATTAACTTATGACAACACAAAATACCAATAATGTCCAAAATACAGAGGGTTCCACTACCCGAGATTATGGGAGAAAACCGGATGAGATGCGCCCAGTTACAATACAACGCAATTATACTATACACGCAGAAGGCTCAGTATTGATAGCTACAGGGAATACGAAGATTATCTGCACAGCATCTGTGGATGATCGGCAACCACGGTTTATGCGGGACCAAAACATTCAGGGAAAAGGATGGGTTACCGCAGAATATGCAATGTTACCACGTTCCACTTCTAATCGCATGCAGCGGGAAGCAACACAAGGACGACTCGGTGGACGCACTCAAGAGATACAACGGCTTATAGGCAGATCCTTACGGGCAGCTATGGACCTTGACCTTTTAGGTGAGAGGTCAATTTGGATTGATTGTGATGTCATACAAGCAGATGGTGGCACACGCACCGCTGCGATAACGGGAGCTTATGTGGCACTTTGGGACGCATGCAAAACCTTACAAGATGAGAAGAAAATAAAAGAATTGCCTATCGTTGAGAATATCGCCGCTACAAGTGTCGGTATTATAGATGGTATTCCCATGCTTGATCTCTGTTATACTGAAGACTCTGCAGCGGATGTTGATATGAACGTCGTCATGACAGGAAGTGGTAAGTTCATAGAAATCCAAGGCACTGCTGAACATAACCCCTTTACTCGTGAAGAGTCGGATCAATTACTTGACCTTGCTGTAAATGGAATTCAAGAACTTGTCCGTTTACAGAACAAAATTGTGATTGAGAACCTTGATGAAGTTAGTACTAGCAACTCGTAATCTTGGTAAAGTCCAAGAGTTGACGACAATGCTCAAAACAGAAAACAGGCATCGAAACATTCAGATCCTATCGCTTCAAGATTTTCCCGATGCACCAGAGGTCGTTGAGGATAGGGATACATACCAAGAAAATGCGGTAAAGAAAGCGACAGTGATTGCAGATTGGACAGGACACCGCACACTTGCTGATGATGCAGGATTAGAAGTTGATGCACTTGATGGAGCACCTGGTGTTCATTCAAAACGATGGGCAGGTGAAGATGCTACAGATGCAATCCGTATTCAGAAGTTACTTGAAGCGATAGAGGGGGCAGCGGATAGAACGGCACGTTTTGTCGCAGCAATCGCCATTGCTGAACCGAATGATAGTAAGCGCGTAGAGGTTGTTGTAGGGAAATGTGAAGGACGCATAATCCATACGCCAGCAGGAGATAGCGGGTTCGGTTATGACCCAATTTTTGTACCAAATGGGTATGAGAAAACATTTGCTGAATTAGGTGAATCTATCAAGAATAGAATCAGTCATAGAGGCGAAGCGTTGCGGTTAGCACTTGAATTGTTATGATTATCCTCTCAGAGTTGTTTAGTTTTCAACAATTTATAGGCAATTCTACTATTTCGGTAATGTTTTTGTATATATTTTGTTTGTGTCTTTAGTCCCGTAGGGACGATATGTTTATAGAAAAAATGTGGACCACCCCTCTTGAGTTCCGTAGGAACGGCATAGAAAGATAAACATATCGTCCCTACGGGACTAAAGAAAACAGAAGTTTGTATTTCTGTGCCAATAACTTTACACACCCATCACAACTGAAAATGGTAAGATCTACATTGGTGATGAAACGGACGCAATACTAAAAAGGTCGAAGGTAGTACTTTGTCAAAAAATGTATTAATCATAGCCGGTCCAAACGGGTCCGGAAAAACGACTTTTGTGTCCGAATATCTCCGAGATTCAGAGATCTCTGTATATATCAGTGCCGATGCGATCGCGGAAAGACTGGTATCCAAACCGGAGGAGATGGACAGCGTTAAAGTTCAAGCTGGGAGACTTTTTATACAAGAAATCCAGAGCCTTATCCAAGCAAGCACAGATTTTATTGTAGAGGTGACGCTTGCAGGTAAAGGATTTGCAAGAACTATCTCTCAATTAAAAAGTGCCGGTTATACGGTTACCATTGTTTTTATTTTTCTCAAATCACCTGAGACAAGTGTTGCGCGTGTACGGAATCGTGTACAGGCGGGCGGACACCATGTGCCAACGGAAGATGTCGTGCGTCGGTTTTATCGGAGCAAGCGCAACTTCTGGTATACGTATAGAAATTTGGTAGATCGGTGGAGTCTGTTCTATAATTCTACGGAACACTTTCAAGAAGTCGCTTCAGGTGAGGGTAACGAAGTTAAGGTGATTAATGAAACTTTCTTTGAGATATTTATGCAAGACATTCGCAATGGAGGTGTATAATGCATAACGACAAATTAAGCCTTGAAACCCATGAGTGGGCGAGTGAGATGCTGCGGATTGGGAATCGTGCTGTCAAAAGAGCACAAGAGGAGAACCGCAAAAAAGGGATTCCGAATGTGTATGATATTAACGGGTATCGTTACTATGAACTGCCAAATGGTGAATTAACGAGGGAAGACCCGTATCCGTTATCGAAAGAAGAGGATAGATGAGAGCACAAACTCTAATTATGAGTATATACCCACTCTCAATACAGGCAATTTTGATTGCTATTTTTCAAGTTTGCCACACATTTATAGTAAAACACAAATCGCAATATGGACTTCGCTATTTTTAGAAAGGAATATTAATGGCAGCATTAAATGATTTACGAAACGGATTAGTAATCCGACTTGATGATATTGTCTACACAGTTGTAGACTGTGAACACGTTAAGCCCGGAAAAGGGGGGGCATTCGCCCGAACAAAAATAAAACGAGTCAAAGACGGAGCAGTACTTGACCGCACTTTTCGGGCCAGCGAATCTATTGAAACTGTGCGACTTACAGACCAAGAGATGCAGTTTCTCTATAGTGAAGGTAAGATGTTATGGTTCATGGATAACGAAACTTTTGATCAACATCAACTTTCTGAAGCAATGCTCGGAGACAACGTGAAATTTTTAAAAGAAGGTGAAAATGTAATCGTTAAAATGGATGGCACTACACCACTTGCTGTGGAATTACCAACCTTCGTTGAACTCCAAATTGTTGAAACTGACCCAGGGTTACGGGGAGATACAGTGAGCGGGGGAACAAAGCCCGCTAAATTAGAGACAGGGGCAGTTGTCAATGTCCCACTCTTTGTAAAAAATGAAACAACTATAAAGGTAGACACACGGACAGGAAAATATGTTGAAAGGGTTTAAAATATGAACAAAAACAATAATAGTAAAGACCAAGATTCTACTGCGGATGCTGAAGTCAGCTCTGATCCGCTCATCGAACGCCTTGAACAGTTGATTTCAATTGCAGAACAAGCAGATTTAGCCTCAATTCGGGTTCGTGAGGGAGAAATGGAAATAGAGATCGCGCGTGCAACCACCGTTCAACAGGTGCAAGCTGCACCCGCGGCAACAGGTCCTCCGGCGCAATCCCTTATTACAGAAAGTGAATCTGGAGATGATATTATTCGTTCCCCCATGCCTGCCCGATTTTATCGCTCACCCGCACCCGATGAACCGCCATTTATTGAGGTTGGTGATGCAGTTTCGGCCGGTGATCCTATTGCTACTTTGGAAGTTATGAAGACTTATAACGATGTTGAAGCACCCTTCGATTGTGAGATCCTTGAAATATTTATTGAGGATGGAGATGCAGTTGAATATAATCAACCCCTCTTCCGTGTGAGGCGTAACTAAGACTATGTTTCAGAAAATACTAATTGCCAACCGAGGTGAGATCGCTATTCGTGTCATACGTGCCTGTAAGGACATGGATATAAAGACTGTGGCAGTATATTCTACAGCAGATAAAGATGCACTTCATGTAGAATATGCGGATGAGGCATACTGTATCGGTCCACCACCCTCCGCAGAAAGTTATCTGAAATACGCAAACATCACAGCAGTTGCAGATTTTGCTAATGTTGATGCAATACATCCGGGGGCAGGTTTTCTTGCAGAAGATGCACAATTTGCAGAAATATGTGAAGCACATCAGATAAAATTCATTGGACCATCCATTAAAGACCTAATCACTATGGGGAACAAAGTAACAGCACTTGAGACAGTCGCAAAAGCTGGATTGAAACTCGTACCAGGTAGTCAAAGTAGGAAACGAAAAAAGGATAAAAAAGCAACTGTTGAAACTCCTGAAGAAGCAGCAGAACTTGCAGAAAAAATCGGCTATCCAGTCGGTATTAAGGCTTCAGCAGGTGGCGGTGGACGAGGTATTCGTATTGCATATAATCGTCCCAGTCTGTTCAATCTCTTTCACACCGCAAAAGCGGAAAGCGAAGCAGCTTTTGGTAACGGTGATGTCTACATTGAAAAATGGATTGAAGACGCACGTCATATTGAAGTACAAGTTTTAGGGGATTCATACGGAAATGTTGTGCACTTCGGGGAACGTGAATGTTCTATCCAACGAAAACAGCAGAAATTGCTTGAGGAAGCACCGGCAGCATCCATCTCTGCTAAAGTGAGCAATGAAATCTGCAAAGCAGCAGTCAAAGCAGCCAAATCAATCGGATATAGGAACGCTGGTACAATAGAGTTTGTAGTTGATAAAGACGAGAACTTCTATTTCCTTGAGATGAATACCCGAATTCAAGTGGAACATACTATTACAGAAAGTATTACTGGAGTTGACCTGATCAAGGAACAAATCAGGTTAGCGATGGGTGAGGAACTTGGTTACAACCAATCTGATATTCACATAAAAGGACACGCAATTGAATGCCGCATCAATGCAGAAGACCCTGCTAATCAATTTATGCCTTCACCAGGATTGGTTTCAGGCTATCAACCCCCAGGTGGTATTGGGATTCGGGTTGATGGATATGTTTACTCTGGTTATACTGTGCCACCCCACTATGATTCACTGGTGGCTAAATTAATCGCAATAGGTAGTGATCGCAACGAAGCAATTTCCCGCATGAAACGGGCGTTATCTGAATTTAAGATTGAAGGCATTAAGACCACTATACCACTCCATCAAAATATTCTGAATGACGAAAGGTTCCTAAACCGTAATATCTTTACCAATTTCCTAAATTCATGAATACCTATATAGATACCACATTGGAAGAGAGACACATTCCTATCTCAATACTGTGTCTTGTGGTATTCCTTTTTGCTATAATTTATGCTGATGCACAGTCCCCCACTTTTGTTGATGTAACCCACGATGCAGGTATCCATTTCCAACACTCAATAGGTTCACGTTCCAGCCTTCTCCCTGAAGATATGGGTTCTGGGACAAGTTTCGCAGATATTGATAACGATGGTGATCTGGATCTATATGTCGTTAATATCCCTGGTGCCTTTAAGGATATATCATCAAAGAAAATGAATAAAATCCCTACAAATGTCCTATATAGGAATAACGGTGACGGAACTTTCACTGACATCACTGATGCCGCGAAGGTCGGTGATACAGGTTACGGGATGGGGTGTGTCTTTGCAGATTACAACGCTGATGGTTACCTTGACTTGTATGTAACGAACTTCGGTGAAAATGTACTCTACAGGAATAACGGTGATAGCACATTTACCGACGTAACACAAACGGCTGGCGTAGGTTGTACACTATGGAGTACAGGTGCCGCATTTGCTGATTATGATGGAGATGACGATTTAGACCTTTATGTATGTAACTACGTGAAATACGATCTTGTGCAACTTCAGGAAAAAAATATAGGGGCAAACCAAGCAGGTCTGTATGGACCGAGTGCACTCAATCCCACAGTTTTTGAATCGCAAGACAACGTTTTGTACCAGAACAATGGTGACGGGACATTCACAGATGTAACTGCTGCAGCAGCGGTAGAGGCATCAGGTGGAAGAAGTATGCAGGCTATCTTCAGCGATTTTGATAATGACAACGATGTGGATCTGTATGTTGCCAATGACACTTCAGAAAATCACATCTATCGTAATAATGGAAATGGTTCGTTTACTGATGTCAGTGCTGAGTCTTGGGCAGCAGATTTTCGCGGTTCTATGGGATTAGCAGGGGGAGATTACGATTACGATGGAGATATTGACTTATTCATCACTCACTGGATTGATCAAGAAAATGTGCTTTACAGAAATATGTTGATGGAGGAAAACAACCCGAATCTAATCAGATTTGTAGACGAATCTTATACCACTATGTTGGCTGAAGTTAGTATCAAGGAAATTGGTTGGGGTACTTCCCTCTTTGACTTTGACAACGATGGAGATTTAGATATATTCGTTGCAAACGGCAGCACTTTCCAGAAATTAGATGAACCTACAGAGCTCATCCCTCAACACAATCAACTGTTCCAAAATGATGGTGATAGTGTATTTAGTGATGTAAGTAAAAGCACGGGTATTGCCAATCTCCACTCCCGTGTTAGTCGTGGGGCAACATTTGGAGATTATGATAATGATGGTGATGTAGACATTTTCATTGTCAACAATTATGCCAACCCAACTTTACTTCAGAATCAAACCAATACTATGAAAAATAGCAATAATTGGTTGCAGGTGAAGTTGATTGGCACTAACATAAACCGATTTGCAGTCGGTGCAAAAATTCAACTTACAACTGCTGATGCTACACAAATACGAGAGATATATGCTGGTGAAAGTTATATGTCATCAAACAGTTATGTTGCTGAATTTGGAATAGGTAAATCAACACAGATTGAGATGTTAAAGGTTATCTGGTCCAACGGTAAAACACAGTCACTTCAAAATATATCGGCTAACCAATTAATACAGATTACCCAACAATAAACGATACCGCATCTGTATGAACAACAATTCTTATACCTCAGAACAAATATGTCCATCTTCCTTACCAAAATCTGTTCTACTGACAGAATCTGAGATGTCTCTCTTTGTTGACTATTATCAGTTGACCATGGGGCAAGCAGATTTTGAAAATCAAAACGAGTCCATTATTACTGTAAACTACTTTGTGCGTAGAATACCACAAGGCGAATATCTTGTCGCAGCAGGGCTTGAACAGGTTATCCACTATATGCTAAATGTTAGATTCACTGAGGACACTCTCAATTGGCTATTACAACGAGGAGAATTGAGCGAAGATTATCTTGAGTCGTTGAGAAACTTCCGTTTTGATGGTTCTGTTTATGCTGTTCCTGAAGGCACAATCGTGTTTCCTAACGAACCGATTATCAATGTTACAGGCAAATCCCGTGATGTTCAACTTTTTGAAACTTATCTGCTATGTGTGATGAATTTTCAAACATTGATTGCTACGAAAGCCTCACGTATAGTCCGTGCAGCGAGAGGAAAACCTGTGTTTGATTTTGGTGCAAGACGGGCCCACGGTAGAGATGCAGGTATCCTTGCAGCGCGTGCTTCATATATTGGTGGAGCAAGTGGAACATCGCTTGTCCTTGCTGGACGATATTTTGATATACCTTATGTCGGTACGATGGCACATAAATTCGTAATGGATCGTCCCGCTGAGATAGATGCATTCCGTGATTATACCAACGTCTTTCCACATAATTCCACGTTACTGATAGATACTTATGATACGATTCAGGGAGCAAGAAATGCATGTATTGTCGGGAAAGAGATGGAAGGACGTGGATTACGACTAAAAGCAGTCCGTTTGGATAGTGGTGCCCTTTTGTCGCTTAGTAAAAAGGTGCGTAGTATCCTTGATGATGCTGGACTTGAATATGTTCAAATTATCGCAAGCCATGACCTTGATGAATACGAGATAGATAAACTTCTTGAGAATGGCGCACCGATAGATAGTTTCGGTGTTGGCACACGTTTGGCAACAGGAGCAAATTTTAATTCGCGCACTGGAGCAGGTGGTCCCTCCGCCCTCGGTGGAGTCTTTAAGTCTGTAGAACGGGATGGAATACCTGTTAGTAAACAGTCAGTTGATGAACCTGCAAAAGCTACTATTCCCGGTAGAAAACAGATATATCGTTATACTGATACAGATGAATTTTATTGCAAGGACTGTGTTACACCCTGGGATGAACCGAATTCTGAAGGAGAACCGCTCTTAATTCCTATTGTCATAGATAGGAAATTGGTGTATAATTTTCCAAATCTAACAAACATTCAGGAACAGACAAAAACAGAACTCAGAAAATTACGAAATACGCACCAAATTTTGTCTGACGCTAAACCTTATCTTGTTGAGATACATCCGGGGTTGAAAATAGAATAGAAACGAAGACACGTCGTATATTTCCCTTTAACCACCTTAACCGTGATGGGAACATGCCTGCTCTTAATATATCAGGGAGAAAATGATGAATACCCTAACGGACTTTGCATTCAAGCAAAGAAAATATATGCCCACCTTTCCAAAAGCGAATGGGAAACCGACTATATACATAGAAGGTTATCCTTACGAGGATGATGAACCGATGCCAGCAACAGAATTTCACGGTTTGCAGATAAACATATTTTATGACCAACTTCTCCGATATTTTAGAGTTAATGATTACGTTCACATCGGTAACGACAACTTTATCTATTATGAAGAAGGTGACATCACGAAGGTAGTCGCGCCTGATATTTTCGTTGTGTTTGGTGTTAAGAAATACCCGTTGCGGCGTTCTTTTTATACGTGGTCTGAAGGTGCGGTGCCAGTAGCAGTCTTTGAGTTTCTATCAGATGCGACAGCAGATCAGGATCGGCATGAAAAGGTGGAAGTATATCTGAAAGAGATGGGGGTTCAAGAGTTCTTTATCCATCAACCTGAAATGGATAAACCTGCGGAGTTTTTTGGGTGGCAACGGCGTGCTTCTGGTGATATTGTTGAGATAGTGCCAGATGCGGCGGGAGGGTTGTTCAGTGAGGCACTCAAACTCTGGTTTCGGTGGGAGGATCAACTTGATACGCACGTTAGGCTTTTGCGCCCGTATCTGCCGGATGGCACCCCGATTACAACCTCTACGGAAGAGGAACAATTGCGAATAGAAGCAGAAGCACGTGCCGAAGAAGAAGCTGAACGAAGACAAACATTAGAGGCAGAGGTAGAACGGCTCCGGGCACAACTTTCCAACCGCTCTTAATTCCCGTTGTCAAGGATGGAGAATTGATGTATTATTTTCTAAATCTGACAGATATTCAGGAATAGACGAGGACAGAACTGACAAGATTGTCTGCATCTCATAAAGTTTTGATAGGTACTGAACCATGTCTTGTTGAGATACACTTGAGATAGAAAAAAGAGATTACAAATTGAATTTCAGATTTCACTATATTTTCCTTCTAATTTTGGTTTTTTGCTTACTGGGGTGTGCTGTACGGGAACAATCTATACCAAAACGTGTTTGGAAAACTCGTCCGGCAATTGTCAATTTGCAGATGACCGATATACATGGTAAATCAATTTCTTATGGATGGGGGGTTTTTGTTTCATCCATATATATCGTAGCGAATCTTCACACCGTGGCATGGACAGCAGCTGGAACAGCAAATTCTATAGACATTAAGCAATCATATCCGATAAGAGGTATTGCCGCAATTGATCAGGAGAATGACCTTGTACTCCTTAAATGTAGTATTCCAAATTTTAGGTCAATAAGACTCGCAGACAGTAACAATCTTCAGAACGGAGAACGTGTATATATAACTGCAAACCCAATCTTACAGAGGAACATTACGCATCTATTTTTCATTGGAACAACCATCACTCGTGTTCAAAGGAAGGACAATAAAAAAAGTTATCTGAGAGCAGATACATCCTCACAGTTGCATAGTTGTTTGCCAGTACTTAATGGAAAAGGTGAGGTAGTTGGCGTTACGTCAAATCAATTCATTGGTGAGGAAAAATATAACATCGTTATTCCTTCAAACTATGTAAACGCACTATTTGAAGTAAGCAAAAATATCATTCCTTTAGCAGACACTAAAAGACATATTTCTGAAGAAACCTATCTCTATAGAGGAAATGAAAAATTCAAACGTAGATTGTATAAGGAAGCAATTGCTGATTATGACAAAGCTCTACGACTCAAACCGGATTATGACAAAGCCTACTTAAACAGAGGATTGTCAAAGGCAAATCAAGGCAAAACCTTAGAAGCTAAACAGGATCTGCAGACTGCGTTGAATCTTGTATCAAATGCTGGCGATGTAAATTTGAAGAAAAGAATTGAAAGTGCACTTAATAAGCTCAAATAATGTTGCCCTATTCCGTGCATTCGGATTAAAGTCTGCACCTTTTTGTGCAGTTCTCTCAGGTATTTCACAAAGCAGCCCATCAGTTGTTTAGATTGTCTAAACAAAGATTTACAAATTAAGTCTGATTCATGGTAAAATATCAGAAATTATTATTTTGGAGGCACATCCCATGACAGAACAAAATGATCCAACACAAACCCCTGAAACCAAACAAAACGATCCAACACAAACCCTTGAAGGTATAACGCTGCTCGAGAGGTTTCAGGGGCCGGTGCTACTCGTAACTTACGAAGGCATCAAAAAAGTAAATATCACAGAAATAGAGAAATATGAGATCCACACATCTACGGGTTCGTTCCACAAAGTAGATATTCTCTTCTGTTTGATGCCAGAATCCGCAGATAACTTAGGCAACGCTTTGCGGATAAACAAAGAAGTTGAAGCAGAAAAACTCCGAACCGATAAAGACCCACATAAACGTCCCAAAATTATTGGTAGACGTCCTATGAGTAAGTTAGCACAGAAAAACGTCAAGGTGACACTCCGAAACGGACACATCCTTTACGGCATACCGATTGAATATACTGAATATAACTTTACAATGAATGTAAATAACCAGATGGTCCTCGTCTATAGGCATGCCGTCTATCAATTCGAAATCGTTCCTAAAGAAAGGAAAAATCAACAGAAACAAAATCAGAAAGCACACGCCACAGACACGCAAAAATAGGAAATATTTCAGACTGGCACAGAATTTGCTCTATTTTAGGTGAGTTAAACTAAACCAGTAGGTGGGTTAAACAAGCATCTATTTGAGTGTTGAATTCGCATGTTTAACCCAACCTATACGTTGTTTAGTTAATTCAACCGAAGGAGTCACCCAATGGAAACTGATAAAAAATACCGCACTGCACCGCCCGGATTTACACAGGAACAGTGGAAAACATTCAACAAAGACGGTATAATTTTTATAGAAGACGCAATATCTGAAGATAATATTGAGATATATAAAGATGCAATAGATCGTGTTGCTGAAAGAAATCCGAAATATACCCCAGGCGGTTATCTTGGGATGGAGAACATCGTAGAACGCGATCCTGTCTTTACAGGTCTGATTGATCATGAACGTCACGTAGGATACGCTTATGATCTATTCGGTGAGCTTCTCAAATTACATCAGAGTCAGTTTTTTCTGCGTCCACCGGGTGGCAAACAGTATAATCAGTGGCATCCAGATGGTGCACGCGCGCTCCCTTATGGCGTGTTTTCACCCAAATTACCGTTGCAAATAAAAATAGGATATTGGTTGACAGACCTACCGCGTGAGAAAATGGGCAACCTTGTTGTGCTGCCGGGGAGTCATAGACAACAGTATATGGATGGATACGATACACATAAAAGCCTGCCCGGTGAGTTGATAGTTCGTCCTCAGAAGGGAACAATGACAGTGATGCATTCCAGTATTTGGCATCGTGTAGAATCAAACGAAAGTGATGTGGTCCGATACAACATCTTTGTTGCATATTGCCCTTCTTGGGTTACGCCTGCGGATCGGTTTCATTCATCAAAAAATTGGTTAGAAACGCTCAATCGAGAACAACGAATCATAATGCGGAGTTATAATCATGCATATCATAATGCTAAACCTCCTGCATCAGATTTCCCACTCTTTCTTGAACGTGAGACGGGCTCAGAGACAGATGCGGATATGTATTTAGAGCATGTCCAACTACACAGACGCAAACGACAGACAATGCATGAACGAATGGTATCAATGAAAAACCTAAATTGATAATTTGAGAGGAAGACTTTGAATAAATTTAATAGATTAATAAAGTTGATGTCGGATGCAGCATATTTTGTGCTCATTACCGTAGAGTTTATTTTCGGTTTGTGGGTTTGTTTCATTCCAATGGGTTTGGCAACATACTTTTTTATTAGAGCATGGAATCTTACAGATCCTGTCCTGTCAAATTTTGAACGTTTTAGAGAGACAATCAGATCTTTATATTGGGAAAGCCTGTTAGTTGTTGTGTTGATGATTGTGATTCGAAAAATAGTCTATTGGGCAATTGAATATGCAAAGAAAATAGAATCTGAATGATAATATAAAAAAAAATGAAAAACCTATTTCTGAAAGACATGCGTTATCGTCGAGCGAGAGTTGTATTGACAGCACTTGGAATTATTGTGCTGATTTCGCTTATACTGCTGTTGGGTGGCATAATGAACGGTATGCGTATCCAAGCACAACAGTATGTTAAATCCACTGGAGCGGACATCTGGATTTCTGGGGAAGGTTCCGGTGGTGCGTTTATCGGTTTCTCGCTGCTTACTGAGGAATACATGGCGTTTTTGAATTCAGAACCAGAATTAGTTCCCGACTCCGCCTCACCGTTGATTTTTGCCCAAGCCCGTCCAAATATTAAAGGGAAACCTACAAAAGCGATGGTGGTCGGATATACATTAGGAAAACTCGGTGGGCCCAAACAGGTTGTTGAAGGGAGGATGTTCACACCCCGAACCTATGAGGATTATCGCACGCAAGACAATGTGCCTTATGAAGTGGTTGTCGATGAGAAAATGGGACTTGAAATCGGTGAGATAATCAACATTAGTAAAGAACAAGTCCGAGTTGTAGGTAAAGCCAAAAGTTTGATGTTCGTATTGGATACTCCCTTATTATTTATGGATGTTCGTGCTGCGCAACGGGTTATTCTTAAAAATAATCCTTATATCAATATGATGATTGCCAAATCATCGGAAAGTGATCCTACAGAAGTTGCTGCTGCTTTAGATGCTTATGATACGATTGAAGCACGTAGTTTAGACCAAACGTTGTCGGATATAATGGAGTATTGGGTTGACGAACCGATGAAGGCGGTGCAGTTCTTACGGGTTATGCTATGGTTAGCTGCAGGCTTGATCGTTGGGATGATTACTTATGTTACGATGTTGGAAAAAACACAAGAAATAGGCGTTTTGAAAGCCATCGGTGCATCAAATAACTATGTGATACTTCTCTTACTTAAACAAGTTGCCTTAATTTCACTTGTAGGTGTATTCATTGGATACTGCCTCTCTTACATATTTGCTGCTGCAGCCCCTATTTTTGTGAAGATTAACTTCGTTGAATCCATCATAGTTGCATGTATTAGTTTTGTTGTCTGTTGTGGTAGCGGTTACTTAGCTGCGCGCAAAGTAATTAGAGTTGACCCGATGGTGGCATTTCGTGGTGAAATTGATAGTACTCCATCAAGATATGAAGATGCGTCACCTGTCATGGCGGTAGTTTCGCAAAGTTAAAGTACTATTATGAAGGATAGAATCATGGCAACAATTGTTGAAGGTATCGGTTTGACAAAACGTTTTGGATATGGGGACGCTGCTGTTGTCGCTATTGATTCGGTCGATATCCGCATAGAAGAACGTGAATTAGTGATGATTATGGGGGATAGTGGTTGTGGCAAAACAACATTGATAAGCCTCCTTGGCTGTATACTAACACCGGATGCAGGTGAACTCCGCATCGATGGAGCGGAAATTGATCTTGCCCAAGATGATTTGAGTGCTATTCGCAGGGACAAGATCGGTTTTGTGTTCCAAATGTTCCATCTGTTACCGTATCTCACTGCATTGGAAAATGTGATGGTTGCAATGGACATTGCAAAGACGAAGTCGTTAGAATCAGAAAATCGTGCGATTGACCTGCTGTCCCGAGTTGGGTTAAGTGATCGTCTCCATCATCGGCCTGGTCAACTTTCTGGTGGAGAGAAACAACGTGTGTCTTTTGCCAGAGCCCTTGCAAACCGGCCAAAAATCATCTTTGCGGATGAACCGACTGCAAACTTAGACAGTCGTCAAAGTGATAACTTGATGACTCTGATACAAGAACTACGACATGAACATCAAACCACAATTATGATTGTAACACATCATGAAGGACTCAAAGAGAATGCAGATCGCATTATTCAGATGAAGGATGGGAGGATAATTGATGCATGAGAACTAACACTTTGGCTAGTCTATTTGGACGAAGTCTTTTTGCTGTAATCACATTTCTTTATCTTTTTATCCCGCCAGTTTTTGCCCAAGATATGTCAACACCGTTGGTTGAACAGAACTTCCTCACAAGTGGGTTATATGGTGGGGGTTTATCATTCATTGATGGTGATGTTTTTGTTCGGCTTCAACTTCAACCGGAATTCCCCATCGGCAATTTCGGATTGGGTTTTGATCTTGTGTTACTCTACAATCCTTATGCGGAAGTTGGTGAAGCTCGTTTTCTTGCGGAGGATGGTGAGACTTGGGATAGTTTTAGCACTTGGTTAAGGTTGATACGCTATTTCCGTTTTGGTCAACCTTACGATCCCTTATACTTCCGACTGGGTGAATTCGACTATCTCACGATAGGGCACGGTTCAATCATGTCTGGTTATTCTAATCACGACCGTCGTGGGTTGCATTTTAACATCAGAAAATCTGACAGCAAATATGGTGTTGAAACGATGTTGAATGACTTCGGTGATCCAACTATTTTCGGTGGACGTGGGTTTTACCGTCCCTTTCTACGTGAAGAAAATAACAACCTCTTGACGCGATTTGAAGTGGGGACTACCTATCTTACCGATATTGACCCCAACTCGTTGGAAGAAGGTGAAGAACCGCTGAATGTCGTTGGTGTTGATTTTGGGTTTCCTATTTTTGAACGTAGTTCTTTTCGTATTGATCTGTATAACGATATTGCTGCACTTAATCCGCCTCCAAAACCAGGTGACGGTGATTTAGAAACTAATGACAATGAGGATGAGTCTGAAACTGAATCCGAGGACGCTGACACAAACGAAGTTACATCAGTTTCAGATTTGGGAATTGGAAATGCAACCGGTATCGGTTTTGTATCTAACAGAATGATTATCAAAATAGAATACCGTATCTTCAGTGCAGGTTATATACCCTCCGTTTTTGATTATACTTATGAAACTGGAACGCCTGAGTTTTGGGGATACGAAAAAACCGATGAAGCGAGAAACGGTTATTTCACACAACTTATCTGGCAGCCAATGCCGCAAATTCATTTGTTAGGTGCTTTTGAAAGATATAACAACGACACATCAAAACTCTATTTAGGTGTAAAGGAATCGGGGTTAGTTCCACGTCTATCTTTTCGCGCATTTTATACTAAACGGAATATTGGTGAAGATGGAGAAACAGGTTTCTTCAATGATTTGATTGATCTTGACGAGAAGTCTGCTCTAAACTTAGAAATCCGGTATGTTGTTGTACCTCCTGTCCAAACGATTATTGTCAAAGAATACCGATACCGTCGTGTGACAACAGATGACGGTGTTACACAATTCGAACCTATCCACAAGACATCAGTGATGGTAGGGATTGCCACAGATTTTTAGCATCTTATGGAACAGACAGAAACACAAGAAGTAACTGGCTGGACAAAGCAACGTCCCGATTTACAGGTAATTTCTAAATGGATTTTTGAGATTTGCGCAGTCCTTTTTGTTGGTTTCTATATCTATAGTGCAGGTTTTGGCACATCTTCCGAACAGTATCATCTGGGTTTATATCTCCTATTTACATTTGTCCTAATCGGTATTGTCTACAAATTTCGTCATAGTTCTCCTTCCTCACGTCCATCTATAATTGACATATTATTAGCAGTTCTGGCTGTATGTTCCATTGGTTATTGGATTATTGATTATCCCAATATTGCAGACCGTGCGGGAGCGTATACGCAGTTAGATATTTTGATGGGTGCTATCGGACTCATCGTTAGTTTTGAGATGAGTCGTCGCACAGTCGGTTGGGGTTTGTCAATTATCGCTGCAGTGGGTATCCTCTACGCTTTGTTTGGACGTGCTATGCCGGAAGTTATTCAGAATCCTGGTTTTTCACTACGGCGTATTATTGAACACTGTTTTTTCAATCAAGACGGTATTTTCGGAATTATGGCGAATGTGATGGCGACTTATGTTATCCTTTTTATCTTCTTCGGCGCGTTTTTAGAGAAATCGGGTGTAGGTCAGTTCTTTATTGACTTGCCAATGTCTCTCACAGGCAGGTCAATCGGTGGTGCTGCTAAAGTTTCCGTTGTAACCTCTGGTTTTTTCGGTTCAGTTGCTGGCAGTGCGATTGCCAATACTGTTACAACAGGAGCATTTACTATTCCGTTGATGAAGCGAACCGGTTTTCGGCCGCACATAGCGGGGGCAGTAGAAGCATCAGCGTCTGTCGGTGGGCAATTCCTCCCGCCAGTGATGGGTGCTGGTGCATTTCTGATTGCAGAACGAACCGGGGCCCCGTATAGTAAAATTGCTCTCATCTCTGTTGTGCCTGCTATCCTCTATTTTATGTCCGTATGGTTGATGGTGCATTTTGAAGCGAAAAAACAGGGCATAGAACCGATACCACAATCAGAGATACCCAAGTTATCTGTGCTTCTAAAAACGGGTTGGTATTACTTATTGCCGCTGATTTCACTTATTGGTGCACTCATGGCGGGGTATTCTGCATATAAAGCTGCGTTCTACTCCATTCTCGTGACGATTGTGGTGAGTTATTTCCGTCCTGAAACACGCTTGACACCCAAACGGATCTGGGAGGCGATGGTTGCTGGTGCCAAGAACTCACTTGCTATCGGAGGAGCTGTAGGAACCATCGGTATTATCATCGGTGTCATCAACCTAACAGATCTGGGATCGAAATTTCCTGATTTAGTTTTATCTGTTGCCGGCAGTAACCGAGCGATAGCGGTATTATTGCTTGCTGCTGCATCATTAGTGCTTGGTATGGGTATTCCTGTCACTGCGGCGTATCTGATTACTTCGCAGCTTGCTGTGCCGATACTAACAAGTCCAGAGATGGGAATATCCGTTATTGCCTCTCATTTGATTATCTTTTGGTTAAGTCAAGATTCCAACATTACGCCTCCTGTTGCGTTAGGTGCTTATGCGGGTGCTGCGATTGCGCGCGCTGATCCGTGGAAAACAGGTTGGGCATGTATTAAGTTTGCTAAACTGTTGTATATCATGCCCCTACTTTTTGCGTACACACATATTCTTTTTATTGGCGGAACCCCCATTCAATATGTGACTTCTGTGGTGACTGCTCTTGCTGGCACTATCATTTTTGCGACTGTAGCGATGGGATACTTTATGCGTAAAACGCGTTGGTATGAGTCTGTTATTCTTGGTGTTGCAGCTTTGCTTGCTTATATGAATTCTATTTGGACGTTTGTTGTTGGTATTGTTCTCCTTGGCACTGTTTATATTTTGCAGACACGGATGTAGTCGTGATCATTTGTTATTTTACGTGAAATAATGGGTTAATAGTGATTAGTCCATTATTCTTTAATTGAAGAATGCAAGAGGCGCAATGAATTGCGCGACTACCAACGAATTAATTGTGCAAGTGATGTTTATTGTGAGAGATTGCTTCATCACTTTTTAGTTGCGATTTCCTGAAGACGTTGTAAGATGTTTTCGGCTGCTTGTTGGGATTTTTCTTGATTATATGTTTCTGCTGCTGTTTCTGATCTATAGAGATTGCCCATATAGTATCTTCTGAAAATAAAGTATGTCCATAACGTTGCATCTATGTAATAACCTTTCAAAACAGCATCCACTGCGACATATCCAAGTGCACCGTTTAGTCCAAGTGCGTTCAACCCTCCGCCCCATCTGCCTGCATACATCTGTCCGGTTCCTGGTACGACTGCGGATAACACCTTTGCAAGTGTTGCAGATTTTTGTGGTAAATTTATCGCTTTCTCAAGAAGTTGATCGAGCGATTCATCAGTGGTGTAGTCTTTTAGGACTTTACGGGCATCATCCCAACGATACTGGTAAATATAAGTGACTGCTTGTAAGAAAAGTGATCGTTTATAAGTTTTTTCACTTGTGTTTCGTAGCACTACCTTTATCAATTCTAATCGTGCAAGATCGTAGTTCTTTGAAACAATTAGCGTTACAGCAAGGTTGAGTTGAAATTGGGATTTCTCCTCATCTGAATTGGCGTTTAGGACAGCACTTTTCATTGACAAAATTGCTTCTTCCCATAGTCCTTGTGAACGATACGCAAGACCGATCTTATCATAGATCTGCGCGACTCGGACATCGTCTGGATGAAAGAATATGAAACGTTTGTATTCTGTGATTGCAGCATCATAATTTTGCAATTGGACAAAGTGAACTCCGAGTTTAAGAGGTTCTTGATTTGCCATTGATGTGGAATTGAAAAAAAGTGAAAGAAGTATTCCAGAAATGATTGTTGTATTAAGTTTTGTTTTCATTGTTGTTTTTTATTGTATGCAACTTTGTTTTTGTCAAGTGCTTAAAGTTATTGTAAAAACATCTGATTATTCATTGTAGTGCGGGTCTCTGTGCCCTACCGTTATTGATTGCTTGAATGATGGCGAGGCACGGAGACCCCGCACTACAATGTGAAACTGTCCTATGTTTGCAAAGAATTTACACCAACAATTCAACTTTAATGTACATAGGCGAAGTAACTAATCTGGTGGTCTGGGTTGTGAGTCAAATCCATAGATTCTTCGCATTGTTGGAGTCGCACGTTCCAATGCCTCTGGTTTTAAGAAATGCACAAAATCAAACATCGGTTTGATAAAGGAACGGCAGCAAAAGCAGATTAGTGCAACGCGCTGACAATCTGTGTTGTTTGCCCCTGCTGAATGCCAGACAGCACCGTTGAATAAAAAGACGGAGCCCTTTGGCGCAGAAAGTCGGACTTCATCAGGATGGTGTGTTGTTCCTGCCGGAGGTTTAATTTGTTGACGATGGATACCAGGTACATGACGTGTGCCTCCATTCTCTGGTGTAAAATCGTCAAGTAACCATAGACTGTTCGCCACGACTGGAAAACTCGGTAACGGTTCTGGCATGCCACCTAAAACACTATCAACGTGGTATCCGCCATCAGGCGCACCAGGGTCAATGATATTAGAGGTAAGCGTGCTTAGAGTATAATCCGCCCCAAGCAGATGTTCAAAGAATGGCATCACCTTTGGATGTGCAACGAGTTTATCGTAAATCGCTCCTTTGTTAGGCAACCATCGCACATGCTGACCGCGATTGTTAGTATGCCGAAGGGCAGACCCATCCTGTTTTTCCTCCTCTGCTATACGAAGTATATCCGCACGATACATCGCAATTTCTTCGTCAGAAAGCACATTGGGAATGACAATACACCCTTGTTCATCCAACTGCTTCTTTTGTGCTTCGGTAATACTCATATTTCTATACCTTTACCATTTTGAAATTTTATAACATCAAAAAACTATAAACATTCCGTCCCTACGGAACTCAAGACCGTAATGAATAGGTATTTCTATAAACATTCCGTCCCTACGGGACTGTCAGTCTTAGGAAAATCCTCCAATAATATCCGAAATCGGAGTTGGAAACCATTCGGACAATGTCCGAGGCGGAATGTTGTGAAGTTCCTTTTAGAAATGGTATTACAATTTACGCTGCAAAGTCTTTCAAACACTCCTCATAGACGTTAAATTGTTCACCTTCGTGTTCCTCAGCATCTACGAGTTTGAGCCATAACGCGCTGTCTTTCTTTTGACCGCTAAGTTGTCTACGACTCCCAAGATTAGACGGGTCGGGACCATTCCAAACTACCTCTCCACCTTGCAGATAGATAAAATCCCCTCGGTACTTGTCGATCATTCTCTTCTGGTTTTCAAGATAGACCAAACCTTGCTCACAGGTTGTACGTCGCCAATTTGCCACCATTTCTGGAGTATCTGTTTCCACAGAGTCAAATTCCGCAAGCGGTGCGGTAACCTCACTCTCGCAGTCAATTTCATTCAAGTCAACAGTGCCGAATCCGCGTTGTGCTGCAATAAGAATATGGTTACGATCCCGTTTAAATGGCGGCGTTGGCCAATCGGATTCTGGATCATGTCCCATCAGGTGCATACCGACAGTATCCGTTGAAATTGGATGGTCACCTGCAATGAGGGCGTTGCATATTCTACCTTCACCACCCCATTCGCGTCCCCACTGTCCCGTGAGTGCGTCTATGATGTTTAGACACGGTTTAGTAATCAACGCAAGGTCTGGCAGGACGTAGGATAAACGGATAAGGTGATGATAGTAACTTCGCGTTCTACCTTCAGGAAGCAGCATAGGAGGCAAACCGAACAGATTCTTGGTGCATAAAGTAATACCCATAAATGCGTGGTTTTTCATCTTCGCCACAGAAACAACAGCATCCGCATCGTCAAAACACGCACTCAATGTATACCGATCAAACATTGAACCACCCCCCGGTACATCGTAATCTTTGAATGGTGGTAGATTTGAATCGACAAATTGCACATCAAATTCCTTGAGGTGATGTTCATAATTAAAACCTGGTGGCATTCTGTTGCCATGCGTGTACGGATTGGTATCTGTAGCGACCAGTTGTGCAGTCGTGTGTTCCTTTAGCAATCGTAACACAGCACGGCACATTGCATCGTCCACCAGTTCACGTCTCCGACCTTCAAAATAGATGATACGTTCATGCGGTTTCATCATGTTGAATTTGATAACAACCTTCTTGGCAGCCTCAATCGGTTTCCAAGATCGGGTAAGTGGATCGGTTATTCTACGTAGTGTATTGTAGATTTCCTCTTCGGTAGCACGGTAATCACAATGTGCTGCCCTAACTTTGAACTGTTTTTCCATAATGTCATACCCCTTTGTTTATTCTGAATAAATGAATTGTAGCAGCATTCTTGAATGTAGGCAATACTGTTATAGCATTTGGTCAGGGTTATTTAGTTTTAGGCATTTTAGTCATTTTTTATCACAAACGTTAATATTTTTGGATATGCAGATATAGCGTGATTTTTCACGCTATATCTGCTATACTTCACCTTAAAAATCTTTACCTTTGAGGTGAAAAATGCCAGAGAAAGACTCTCGACACTTGTTAGATAGGTTAGCAGAAATCCAAGACCCGCGCAATGAAAAAGGAAAACAACACCCGTTGAACTCAATCCTCGGACTTAACATTATTGGTTTTATGACTGGACATAAAGGATGGACTTCCACAGCAAAGTGGGCACGATCTCAACCAGACCTCGCAAAGGTGTTCGGTTTCACACACAAACGGACACCTTTGCAGGGATAACGCGTATAGCTGATAAAATCAAATATTTCGCTTCAAGACCTAAACTCGCAGCTAACATGATAATGTCCGAGTTTGTAAAAATAAAAAACCTAACGCCCTTTTGGATGCGAAATACTTTACTTGGAGAAGGGACTTCGCTTGTCCGATGCAGTACTATACCAAAAATCAAATGCGTTGAAAGAAATACAGCATTATCTGTATCTCAAGTAGCAGGAATAACACATATAGGTGATAAAATGAAATCGGAATAAGTCGTTTTGGACTTGCAAAAGTTGTTAAAATGCAATGTCCTTTCAAGAAATTGATGACTATGGTGACAAAAACTTTACACACTCTCACACAAATTGAAATACTTGCAATTTGTGGGCAACTAATGTATAATCTTTAAACAAATTTCAATTGAAACAATCAACCATTACTCACATTCTTTTAGCAATATCGAGGGATTTATTCTAACTTAAGTTGCTACCTATTTTGCAAATCATCTTGTAGGAGGGGTTTCTAACCCCGATTAACCATAATTGACACCAGAATTAGTTATTTCTCTGTTCTCTTTATTAATCGGGGTTAGAAACCCCTCCTACAAATAATAGGTAGCAACTTAGGTTATCCTAACACAATTACACTATGAATATACACGAATACCAAGCCAAACTACTTTTAGAATCTTATGGTGTGAATACACTACCTGGTCAAGTTGCAGAAACACCTGAAGAAGCAGAAACTATAGCAAAGTCAATCAATAGTTCAAGATATGTGGTCAAGGCACAAATTCATGCTGGGGGTCGTGGTAAGGGCGGCGGCGTAAAACTTGCGAATTCTATTGCTGAAGTTAAACAACTTACTGAAGACATAATCGGTATGCAGCTTGTAACACCACAGACAGGTTCTGAAGGAAAACTCGTTAGAAAAGTTCTGATTGTGCAAGCCGCAGAAATACAGAAAGAATTCTATCTTGCCATTTTACTTGACCGAGAGACATCACAACTCACCTTAATTGGAAGTGAAGAAGGTGGTATGGATATTGAGGAGGTGGCTGAAAAGTCTCCTGAAAAGATAATTAGGGCGCAGATTGATTCAGCCTTTGGTCTAACCGCCTTTCAAGCACGTGAGTTTGCATTCGAATTGATCACTGAGCCAAACTATCGTCAACTGATACCGAATGCCACCGAGTTAATTTCTTGTCTGTATAATGCCTTTGTTGAATGCGACTGTTCGTTAATTGAGATTAATCCGTTAGCCATTGTTGGTGAAGGTGATGAGATAGAGATTGTTGCCCTTGATTCCAAAGTTAACCTTGATGATAATTCACTCTGGAGGCATCCTGACATCGCTGAGATGCGGGATCCACACGAAGAAGATCCGAGCGAATTAGAAGCAAGTGAATCTGGCTTAAGTTACATTCGTCTTGATGGCAATATCGGCTGTATGGTGAATGGTGCAGGTTTGGCAATGGCTACGATGGACATTATCAAACAAAAAGGGGGTGAGCCTGCAAACTTTCTTGATGTTGGGGGTGGTGCATCTGTTGAAGCTGTAGCACACGCTTTCCGTCTCATCCTTGCTGATGAAAACGTAAAAGCAGTACTTGTTAACATTTTCGGCGGCATCATGAAATGTGATACTATCGCCACAGGCATCGTTGAAGCAGCAAAGCAGGTTAAACTCAATGTCCCCCTTGTGGTTCGGTTAGAAGGGACTAATGTTGAGTTGGGAAAACAAATTATCGCTGAATCGAATTTGAACTTACAATTGGCTGAAGGTCTATCTGAAGCAGCAGAATTCGCTGTGAACGCAGCAAAAAACGTTTAGAGGTATTTTGAACGAACAAGAAAACACACAAACTCAATCAAACACAATTGTTTTACCACATCAACGTTTTGACATCGTAGCAAAAGACCCATTTTATACCTATCCAGAAGATATGCTCCAATTTCTAATGGGCAACAAGGATTTTGAGTTTATTGAACATGTTGACACCAACTTAACCAATGTTGATGTGCGGCAGATGGACATTTTGGTAAAGGTTCTGATTGATGAACAACCAGTCTTAATCTATTGCGAAATTCAAACAGATGATAGCGTAAATCCAAACATGGTACAGAGGAATGTTGGATATCTTGGTAGATGTTTTGAAAAATATGGATTGCCAATCTATTCCTACGTACTTTATTTAAGATCAACTGCAGGGGCAAGAGATCCGGGTGGATATATCCAAGACATACCCGGTCATAGATTCATTGTTGAGTACCAAGTAATTCGTTTAAACGAAATTGATGGTGATACATTTCTTCAGGCTAAACAACCGGGCCTGATGCCGTTTACTCCGTTGATGAAACCCCGTGCGGGGATGTCAGGCATTGAATGGACAACACACTGTGTAGAGGTAACGAAGGCATTACCTGTTGACACACCAACACGAAATAATCTGCTGGTTGAGTTGTGGGTAATGAGTGGTTTGAGACATGAACGTCAAGACTTAATACAAAGTCTATCGGAGGGTATTGTGAACAATTCAACAGTATATGAAATGATTATAGAACGCGGCATGGAGCAGGGAATACAACAAGGGTAACAACAAGGTGCAAGAGAAGGCATAATTGAATCCATAGTGGTTCTACTTGACAAGCGTTTTGAAATGAATACTACACCTGTTTTAACACCCCTGCTTGAAACTATTGACGATTTACAACAGGTAAAACAACTGTTCCATGAAGCATTAGATGTTGAACATTTGGAAGATTTTATACGTTCGGTTCAAACAATTCAAAATGGTGCATAATAAATACTGATAGATTTATGATCAGATATGAATGCATGTTTATAGGATAGTAGAAGGAAATATGGCAAAGCTTGAATTAGCAGATTTAGAGGTAACAGGTAAACGTGTTCTTGTTCGTGTGGACTTTAACGTCCCGCTTCAAGATGGAAAAATTACGGACGAAACCCGAATTACCGCAGCCTTACCAACCTTATTAGATCTTATTCATCGCAATGCGAAAACCATTCTTGTTACGCATTTAGGAAGACCTACAGTTGGATCGCAATCTGATCGCAACGAACTCTCTACGGCACCCATCGCTGACGCACTCAGTCGAAAACTTGGCAAACGGGTTGCACACGTTGATGATTGCATCGGGGATAAAGTCCAAGATGCTGTTGAGACGTTAGACGATGGAGAAATCCTACTTCTTGAGAATGTCAGATTTTATGCTCAGGAAACAGACAACGATCCGGAGTTTGCTGAGAAACTCGCTTCATTAGCAGATATCTATGTCAACGATGCATTTGGTACTGCCCATCGCGCCCATGCTTCAACAGAAGGGGTAACGCATTACCTTGATCAATGTGCTACTGGTCTACTCATGGCACGCGAAATACATTACCTAAGCATGACTCTTGAAAAACCTGAACGTCCATACATAGCTATCCTTGGTGGTGCGAAAATATCAGACAAAATCACACTGATTGAGAATCTATTAGGAAAGGTTGATAATCTACTCATCGGTGGGGGTATGGCTTACACATTTCTTGCTGCTAAAGGCGTTTCTATTGGCAACTCACTTGTTGAAACAGAGAAACTTGACGTAGCAGCATCTCTTATTAAGAAGAAAGGTTTTTCAGATACCGTTTTCCTACCTGTTGATCATGTTGCTGGAAAAGCATTTGATCCTGATACCGAATCTGCAACGGTAGATGGTGGCTTTATCCCTGAAGGTTGGCAAGGATTAGACATCGGGCCAAAAACTGTCGCCGTATTTGGTGAACGAATCGCATCAGCGAAAACAGTAGTATGGAACGGTCCTTTAGGTGTCTATGAGTTTGAAAAGTTTGCTAAAGGTACAATCGCAGTGGCGAAATGGATCGCAGGATCTGATGCAGTAAGCATTATCGGCGGTGGTGACTGTGTCGCGGCGATACAACAAGCTGGAGTATCCGATAGAATTACACACGTTTCTACGGGTGGTGGGGCATCACTGGAATTCTTGGAAGGTAAACCATTACCGGGAATTAATGCCTTAACCGACAAATAACTGAATACTAACAACTGAAAACTGATAACTATAATTATGTTTGATAAAATTACGCCTCGTAGTGAAGACTACTCAAAATGGTATACACAGGTCATCCGACAAGCAGAGATGGCAGATTACGCACCCGTGCGTGGATGTATGGTTGTACGTCCTTACGGTTATGCTCTCTGGGAAAACGTCAAGGAACAATTTGATATTCGTTTCAAAGCGACAGGACATCAAAACGCTGCCTTTCCGTTATTCATCCCGATGAGTTTCATAGAAAAAGAAGCAGAGCACGTCGAAGGTTTCAAACCTGAACTCGCTATTGTTACGCATGGCGGTGGTAAAGAATTAGAAGAACCGCTTGTGGTGCGTCCGACATCTGAAACCATCATCGGCTATATGTATAGTCAATGGATACAATCTTACCGCGACCTACCCGTGCTTATCAATCAGTGGGGAAATGTCGTGCGGTGGGAGTTGCGTCCCCGTCTATTTCTCCGAACAACGGAGTTTTTCTGGCAAGAGGGACATACTGCCCATGCAACACATGAAGAAGCAGAAGAGGAAACGCTCCGCATCCTTGACATCTATGCCGATTTTGCAGTCAACGAAGCTGCTATACCTGTCATCCCCGGCAGAAAAAGTGATAGCGAAAAGTTTCCCGGTGCGTTAACCTCATATACAATTGAAGCGATGATGGGTGATAAGCGCGCACTCCAAGCAGGGACATCTCACGACCTTGGACAAAACTTTGCTAAAGCCTTTGATATTCAATATCTTGATGCAAACCAGAAGCAACAGCACTGCTGGACAACCAGTTGGGGTGTAAGTACACGAATGATTGGCGCGATTATCATGACACATGGGGACGACCAAGGTTTGGTCCTACCGCCGCGTCTTGCTCCCACGCAACTTGTTATTGTGCCAATTGTCCCGAAAAACAAAGATGAAGCGAAACAGGCCGTCACACAAACCGTTGATGCTATCTGTGAAACGTTAGACAGCATCCGTTATCATGTTGATGACCGATATGAATATTCTCCTGGTTGGCGATTCAACGAATGGGAACTCAAAGGGGTGCCTTTACGTATAGAGATTGGTCCTCGCGACATTGAAAATGAACAGGTCGTCTTTGCCAGACGAGATATCCCCGGTAAAGAGGGCAAAACCTTTGTCCCAATTGCCGATGTTGCAGAAACAGCAACACAGCTGCTTGACACAATTCAGTCGGATATGCTCAAACGTGCCACTGAATTTCGAGATGCAAACACCTTTGAACCGACAGGTTATGATGAATTTAAGGAGATTATTGAAAACGGGTTTGCGCGCGCATGGTGGTGTGGCAATGCTGAGTGTGAAGATAAAGTCAAAGAGAATACACAAGCAACTATCCGATGTATCCCGATGGAGCAACCTGATTCCGATGGGGTGTGTATTGTGTGCGGCGCGCAAGCAGAAGAGATTACAATTTTCGCGCGGGCGTATTAGCAGAACCTAAGTTACCACCTAAAATATAAACGAATCTTATTGGAAAAATTAATGAACTACGTTATCTGTGGAACGCCTCGCACGCGCAGCACCGTTTTATGTGACTTGTTGATTTCATCCGATGTAGCAGGATACCCGAGAGAATACCACGAAGGACACGAATCGCTAAAAGGCTTGGATATAACCGACACAGCAACGTATCAAAAATATGTATCCGTTTCCACTTCACCGAATGGCGTTTGTGGTATACAAGTCATGTCCACAGAAAAGCATGTCGTTGAAAAGTTTATAGATTTCAAAAACGTAAAATGCATCTGGATCCGTCGGGAAAACAAAATAAAACAAGCCATCTCCCTTTTGAAAGCTCACAAACGCAATTGCTTTTATGAGACAGATAAAACTCGGAAAAATGACGATCTCAATCAAATCAAAATCACGCGTGATGAGATCGCATACAGCACACTTGAATTGACTGCCCAGGATATGTCGTGGAGATATTATTTTGAAGAAAACAAGATTATCCCTCTAACAATTTGGTATAAAGATTTAGAAACAGAAACACAGCAAAAAGATATCCTCAAGAAAGTTCTGGATTTTCTTGGTATCTACGACACGCCGAGTGAACCTAAAGTTTGGGTCAAACGTCAGGATGCTAAATGGGATCAGGATTTATATAACCAAACCGTGTCTTCCTATCGATTATGAATCACTATTTGCCCCATATTGCTGTCCGTAGAATACTACGCGCGTATTCTGTTCAATTTGTGTAATCTTTAAAGAATTTAGGATGTTTCTCATGAATAACATAAAGTATTTAGGCAAAGTGCTGCTGACTGTTTTGGGTATAGTTTGGTTGGGATGCACTTTTAGTGGTTGCTCACATGATATTACTTTTGATATCGCCATTTTGATATTGGTATGTGTAAACACATTACTTTTGTTTATAATTTTAGGGATCTTAATTTTCAAACCTTTTGATAAGTGAAGTTATTATAAAGTGAATTTTCATTTTAATACAATCAAAACAGACCTTGAAAAAGACATCAGAGAAGTTAAAACAGATCTAAAAGATGACACCAAAGAGATGCGAAACTCTCAACGGACTATGACAAATCTTCTTATACTGTGCAACATTGGAATTTTTGCTGTAATTATTCCTTTAGTTTTGTATATGGTCTTGAGATAATAGAAACATGAGACAACCTTTTTATGCACGTGACTTAGCAGAATTTGAGGAAATTGCATAATGGGATTGTGGTTATTTGCTGACCAGTGTATTCAAACTATTGTTATTGAACCCCTTCGCAGTACTGGATATGAAGTAATGCCACTAAAAGATTATCTTTCAGCCAATCCTGATATGACACATTATCAAGGCAAACTTTTCTTGGTAGAAGCACATAGAATTAGGATATGTTTATGAAGGTTGTCTTATAGACATCAAAAGAGAAAAATGAAAGTTTTCAACTCGAAAAATTTAAATAAGGAGATGAACTTATGCTAATCCGTATGTTTGCAGGGTACTGTATTTTGACCCTCGTTTTGAACGTAATGGCTGTCCAAGCCGCTGGAATTGCTGTTGTTGATTTTGCTGACGAGTGGACAAAGGTTGACGCTTTGCGTCAGACACTGGATGAATTCGATGTTAAATATGATGATCTAACAGTTGCGATTGAAGGTGGACAACTACAATTTAAATCAGAACATAAAATATTCCTAATCGGAAGTATGACGACCAACAGTGCTACCCTTCACCAAAACCTGGATAAGAATGCAAAAGCAATTCAAGATTTCGTCAAGAATGGTGGTATAGTTTGGGAACCGACACAAGCTGATCAGAATGAAGCAAATGTAGATTGGTTGCCTCCAGACTTAAGTTGTGTTCGGAGTGACCGTGACAGTCCAGATTTTGAAATACTGGAAGCAGAGCATCAACTCTTTAACGAACCAAATCGTATGGATGAAAAATCATTTGAAGGCTGGGGATTTGGAAATTGGCCTACTGTGTGGGAAGTCATCTCCTCACAAAAAGGATTTGACGTGCTAATGGAAAGTGTGGGTCAACCAGTCATCATGGAAGCAGAATACGGGAAAGGTAAGTTCCTGATGATGGCAATTGCACCCGATAAATATCATATTGTAGGCAATGATGACAATACGAAAGACATGGCAAAGCTTTTTATGGAGAATTTGCTGAACTATGTTGAAGAATATGCCGCTGTTGAAGTTGACGGTAAGCTCACCACAAAGTGGGCGAAATTGAAAGGCATCAATTCGAGAAATTCTTATAGGAGATGAACTTATGCTTACACGTCTGTTTGTAGTGTGCTGCATTTTGACCCTCGTTATGAGCGTAATGGCTGTCCAAGCCACTGAAATTGCCGTTGTCGATTTTGCTGACCAATGGACAGGGGTGGATGCGTTGCGTCAGACATTGGATGGGTTGGAAGTTGCGTATGATGATCTGACTGATGCGCTTGAAGATGGGCAGCTAACTTTTAAAGCAGAACATAGAATCTTCTTAATCGGTAGCGTGGTGACCAGCAATCCTGTACTTCACGAAAACCTCGATAAGAATGCAAAAGCAATTCAAAATTTCGTCGAAAATGGTGGTGTCGTCTGGGAGCCGACACAAAATGATATAGACGAAGCGAATGTAGATTGGTTACCCCGAAAATTGAAGTGTGTTCGAGGTGATCTTGATAGCTCAGATTTTAAAATACAAGCAGCGAACCATCCGCTTTTTAACAAACCAAACCGTATGCGTGAGAAAGAGTTTAAAGAATTGAAATATCTAAACTGGCAAACTGCTTGGGATATCATCGCTTCTCAAAAAGGATTTCGCGTGCTGATGGTGAGTTCCGGAAAACCGGTCATCATGGAAGCAGAATACGGAAAAGGTAGATTCCTGATGATGTCAATTGCAATCGATAAATATCATATTGTAGGTAATGATGACAATACCAAAACCAAGGCAAGGCTTTTCATGGAGAATTTACTGAACTATGCAGAAAAATATGCTGCTGTTGAAGCAGATGGTAAACTCACAACGAAGTGGGCGAATTTGAAAATGTGATTTTGAAACCTTACAAACATCATAAATATGAGACAGACTTAACATGCACCACACATCACAACAAAACGATTGGTTAGTCCAACCATACACACAACCCGCATCAGTCCAAGAAACGGACAATCAATTATATTTTGATACTGTCCAATAGTTATGCTAAAATCTATTTAAATTTAAAGTAGTAGTACTGAAAAGATGCAACTAAAGGGATGTCCTTCCATTTTTATCAAACTCACGTTACGTGTAGCAATTTGAGGAATCATGAAAAACGTTGAACTTAAACAACAAGCAATTGCTTATATTGAACAACTTTCGACTGAAAAGCTTGAGGCCGTCCTTAACTATCTCGTTGCTCTTCGGAAGTCTGATCTTTGGACAGCCGAAGGGGACTCGGAAAAACAAGAAAGTTCGGATAAGGCAACGCCACTCCTGGCATTGGCAGGGACGTTGGAATGTGACGAGGAGAACATCAGTGATCGCCATGATGAGTTGATCGGTGATGGGTTACTGGCAGCGTTGCAAGGCCAGGGTGCGCTGTAGTTAACTGAGAGGTGTGCATAATTATTCGCTACATCAACACAGACAAGGAAATGAAATAAGTATGAAAAACGCATGAAAAAGTGGTACAATTTATCTTGCGGATACGACCATATCAAATTTTAACAGAATTTCTCAATCGTAACATTTCTATCATTATCTTTAGAAAATTACCTGTCAAATTGCACTTAAGATTTGTAGCAACTTGATTCTTAGGAGACACTCATGACAACTAAAGCAACAGAGACTCAAGAAGACCACTGGAGTCGTCCTGTGGCAATGGATCCCGATGGGCAATGGTTATCTTTACGGGAAGTCGTAGAAGAAGAACCCGCACGGCTGTCATTTATCCAATTATCTCCTGAACAACAATCAGAATTAGTAGTTGAACGTATTCGACAACGTCCTAAATTTGACGTTGGTATTTTAGGTATAGGGATATTAGACAGAAAACGTGCTATTAATGAAGTCAGGACAAGAACGTCTATAGGACGCACTCTAATTGAAATTGAACATAGAATGATTAGAATGTTGCTTGAACGAGCACGCCAAGGAAACCTATGAACTGCCCCAAAAAAACGCGTCCCAGACAAAAGAAAGCATCTTAAAACGGAACCTGATTTGAAAATACTTGCTATTGATTCCAGTTACGACCAGATTACACAGGCCTCTTATACCTACCGAAATCGGCATGTGTATCCTTATCTGGAATCCAAAGGATTTGAACTTGTACGGTTGTCAAGGGCAATCGTCACGGCGCAACTACGTTGAACTGGAAATATGTCAAAAAGACATCGTCTACATAACCGGTGTTGGACACGGTACCGCGACAACATATATGGGTGGATATGGCAACCCAATTTTTGATATAGGGAAATACCAACCCGATGAACCAGATGGAAAAATCGTTCACTTTTTCGCTTGTCAAACCGCTGCAAAACTTGGACCCGACTTTGTAAATTGTGGATGTCTCGCTTACTTTGGATACGACGAAGATTTCATAGTTTTGATGTATGTGTCCGATGCTTTTTTCGACTGCGATTCTGAAATTGATCGCGCGTTTGCTGATGGTTTGACAGCAGAAGAGGTATACAAACGCGTGGTCTCATATTATAACCAGAAGATAGATGAATTGAAAGAAGGAGGACACTACGATGCGGCTGCTGCTTTAGAACATAACCGTGATCATCTTAGTTCCCCCTCAATTAATCCAAAATGGGGAGACAGAAAAGCAAAACTGCCGACTCGTACCAGTGGATTGTCCTGACCTGTTTTGTGTGTCGGTTATAGAAGTGGGTATTTACCAAAAGACCAAGCATCTACGATTACGCATTTATTGTTAGCACGCCAGAAGTACTATGGGGTAAACCGCGTATAAAAGGCACGAGGATTTCTGTAAGTCTCATTCTTGGTTACTTTGCTGCGGGGCGGACCACAGAAGAAATCATTGTTGAATTTCCCCATCTCAAAGCAACGCAGATTCATGCTGGTCTTGATTATGCACGCGGCTTAGTAGGATCTGAGGAAGTTGCACAATGGGATTGCGGTTATTTGCCGATCAGTGTATTCCAACTGTTGTTAAAGTTCTGTCCCAATTGACGTGTTGAATTTTCGCTTCAGTGAAGCGATATGTTTTAGGTAGCAATTTGGTAATTGTAAGGAAAAGTTTAGGTAAGACAACAGATGAAACAAAAAGACTACTACGCAATTTTGAATGTTTCTCGCAATGCTTCTGAAGATGAAATTAAGAAGGCTTACCGACGACTCGCATTAAAATATCATCCCGATAAGAATCCTGGTGATAAAACAACCGAAGCTAAATTTAGAGATGCAAAAAATGCTTACGAATTACTGCAAGACGTAGTGGAACGGAAACGTTATGATCGACTTAATCCCCCGGAACCAGGACGAGATTTAGAATATCATTTGGAAGTTTCACTCAAAAATGGCACAGACGATAAACAGGGAGTGCTAAAAGAGTTCACTTTTGAAGTAGAGGGCAGGAAAATCAAATTGACACTTGACAAAGGTGGTGGTACATATCGGTTATGTGGTATGGGAGAAGCTGGAGTTTACGGTGGAAATCCGGGTGATCTTCTCGTTGTTGTGAACGCGAAACAACAACTTTCTCAAACGATCTTTGGAAACGATCGTGTTGAAATGGTGCTAATTCCGGCAGGTGAGTTTTTAATGGGCAGTGACGGTGAGGATACTCGAGACAACGAAAAGCCAGTGCATTCAGTCTATCTAGACGCTTTTTACATGGATAAGTACCCCGTTACCAATGCCCAATATAAGGCATTTGTGGAAGCAAATCCAGAGTGGAGCAAAGAGGGTTTCTCGCCTAAATATCTCAGTAAATTTTACTTGTCTGACTGGGATGGAAATATTTTTCCAAGTGGGAAAGGGAACCACCCTGTTGTTTCGGTGAGTTGGTATGCTGCAATGGCGTATGCAAAATGGGCAGACAAGCGGTTGCCCACGGAAGCAGAATGGGAAAAAGCAGCGCGAGGTGGTTTGGTGGTTCAAAAATACCCATGGGGGAACTCAATTGATTCCGGCAAGGCAAACTACGGTAAGAAAGTTGGCAATACTACCCCTGTTGACAATTATCCTGTCAACAACTATGGTTTGTGCGATATGGTAGGAAACGTTGACGAGTGGTGCCTTGATGGGTATGATGCCAATTTCTATGTGCACTCCCCACGTGATAATCCTATTTTGGACGAAAATAAAACACAGAAAATTGGAAATATTACGTCTAACAATCCGCGAGTGATGCGTGGAGGAAACTGGTTCATATCTGCCCGATTTGTTCGGGTTGCTTGTCGTAGTTGGGCGGAAGCTTCATATCCAATGCCCTCGACAGGATTTCGTTGTGCTAAATCTATAACCTTTTAACATTCAAATCTATTTTATAGATTATTTGAAGTTAGGATCGTGAATATGAATCAACAAAGTTTGTTGCCTACCGGAAATATGAACATTGGCAAGGTTATTGCAGCAAAGCAGGTATGTTTTCCAGATTCCAAAGAACATCTAACCGAAATTTTACAATCGTTCAATTATGAACATGTATTGGTAACTTTAGCCAGGATTAACTTGCTTCTCCAGTGTTCTGAAAACTTTCCAACAGCAGAGAGTATTCTGCAAAAAAATTTTTGTTCCCGCTATTTGCAGGATCAAATTGATTCGAGAGGTTTGACTGGAGGTTGGATCTTCAGCAGGCAGTCAACTCTGCACTTGTTAAGTGAAAGTGCTCGCGTTTCTGATCCGCTTTCCACTCGTGTTCCAGATACTTGCTATGACGCGAGAAATGCGTTGGCACGATGCTATCTAATTGCTAACGAATTTCTTGTCACGGAATCCTCCCCTCTTGAAACGAATTCAGAAGAAAACCGAAGAAAAGAGGCCCTGATCGGATTAATTCAGACTATGGAATATGCCATATACTCTGTTCCTCTCCACCGCACCAGAAATTTGATGGTTCGAACTTCTGAATTTTTGTGTTTGCTTCAGGAAATGTGCTTAAAATTCGACGTGAATGAAATTTTTTCTTTGGCAACTAGTTTGACATTAGAAGATTACCAATATCTCATTTTTGGTATACTAAGGGTATGCTTAAGTTTCACGCCAAATGATATTCTAAGCGGTGAGAGCCTATTCGTTAACACACAGCCATCGCCGACACTAACCTCGTTATACGAGAAATTAATACCTCACACTTGTATCTCAATAGATGAACTGAGAGACGAAGCAGAAAAGCCTTCCGGATTAAAAAATGAATATCGCTTATGGCGGAAATACCCGTTGGTTAAAGTAAGTGAAAATCGAATCCTGTGCATGGACCTTGGTTTTCTTTTAGACAAACTCCAAACAGGAGGCTTTTGGACTATTCTGGAACAACTGAACAAAATCGAAAAAAGTAAGGGTGATAATTTAATTGCCTCGTGGGGAGAAGTTTTCGCTCGTTATACTTTGTCAATTTTAAAAGTGGAATTGATGCTCAAACACCATCTATGGAAAAGTATATTATTAGTCCTAAATACGTCCAAAAGGAAGAAACTGAGTGTACTGATATTGCGGTTTGCGGTGACGATACTCTTATCTTATTAGAGTGCAAAGCTGCCATCTTACGAGCGGAAACTAAGTTTAGTGGTAGTTTTGACAAGTTTTATGCAGAGTTGAAGGAAAAAATTATTATTGGTAGTGACACTGAGGGAGCGAAAGGTGTAAAACAACTGTCTAATGCGGTTAAGTCTTTAACTCATCTGGACAAAACGAAAAGACAAAGGGTTGAAGAGATAGACATTTCTAAAGTGAAAAAGATTTACCCTGTTTTGGTCCTTTCTGATCGCATTTTTTCTGTTCCATGCATGAACTGGCTGTTAAACTTGGAATTCCGAGAGATGATGAATGGCGTTAACCTGATGGGACACTTGAAAATTATGCCGCTTACCGTGTTAACGATAGAAGATATTGAACTTTTAGAACCGTATCTTGGCAATATCCCTTTTCATGTTCATCTAAATGAATGGATTGCTCAGTTCAACCCAGATAAATCTATCCGGGGGTTTAGTGCATATTTGTACCCTTTGATTCAAAGGGATGTTCGTGAAGACACTTTCATGGATCAAAAATATAATCAACTTATGTCCGAAGTAATGGATTACTTTTCTGCCCGAGGTCTTGAGTGACAAATCCGGTTTAAAACACTTAAAGTAAGTTCTGTTGATTCAAATTATCTAAAAACATAAGATACGAGAAAAACTCAACATGCACCACACATCACAACAAAATGACTGGTTAGTCCAGCCCTTTCGTCAACCCGCTTCAGTCCAAGAAACGGACAATCAGCTTATTCTCAGTAACGGACTCATTCAGCGAAGGTTCGTCACCGCACCGAATTTCGCAACAGTGGATTATTCCAATCAAATAACCGAAACCAGTTTCCTTCGGGGTATCAAACCAGAGGCAATCCTTACGATCGATGGAAAAGAATATGAAGTAGGTGGCTTAAAAGGACAACCTGACTACGCCTATCTTGATGACGATTGGATTGCAGACTTGACCAGTGACGAGAACACATTTCAATTTCAAGAATATCGTATCGGTAAACCTGAGGCATGCTATCCGTGGGTAAAAAGACGCACTGATACATCATCACCATATCCACCAGAAGGCGTAACTCTGACGGTAGAATTCTCACCACCAGAATCCGTTGACTCCCTTAAGGTATGCGTGCATTATAAACTATACCAAGGCATTCCAGTGCTATCCAAATGGATTACTATTAGCAATAAGGGTCAAAAACCGATTCAACTGGATTCCTTAAGCTGTGAAATCCTTGCAGTCAACGAGCAGGAGCAGCATCGGTTACATGTTGAGAGCGATTATGCCTTTAGTAGAATGCAAACAACACAGTGGGGACCAGACGCGGATTACCTGACACAAGTAGATTATCGCTATCAGATGCCGCTGTTGATGACAAGTCACTATCCACTCGGTCCTGGAGTAGTTCTTCAGCCAGGAGAAACATTCACAAGTTTCCGCACCTTTGAGATTTTGCATGATAGCGATGATCGTGAACGTAAAGGACTTGCCCGCCGCAAGATGTTCCGCACAGTTGCACCACAAGTTACGGAGAATCCAATCCTCATGCACGTGCGGAGTGCTGAGCCAGATGCAGTACGGTTAGCGATTGATCAGTGTGCTGAAGTCGGTTTTGAAATGGTGATTATGACCTTTGGCAGCGGATACAATATAGAAAGTGAAAACCCGGAATACATCGCTACGATGAAGGAATTGGCAAATTATGCACATAGCAAAGGTATTGAACTTGGTGGTTATACGTTGATGTGTGCATCGCGAGGCGTGGGTGAAGAATTCAACTGTATTGACCCAGAAACGGGGCAACCCGGCAGTAGGTTTGGTCAGAGTGCTTGTCTTGCGAGCGCATGGGGAGATGGCTATGTCCAACGAGTGCTGAATTTTATGGATGCCACGGGTATGGACATCATTGAGACAGATGGTCCCTATCACGGCGATGTCTGTGCATCAACGAAGCACGAACACCATAACGGATTGGAAGATTCGCAGTTGCGTCAGTGGGAAGTGTGCGTCAACTTTTATCATGAATGCCGAAAACGCGGTATCTACATCAATTCACCAGATAATTATTACCTCAACGGTTCAAACAAATGCGGTATGGGTTATCGCGAAACGAATTTTAGTTTGCCACGCGAACGACAAATATTAATTGCACGCCAGAACATCTACGATGGCACTTACGAAAAGACACCGAGTATGGGATGGATGTTCGTTCCGTTAGTTGAGTATCACGGTGGTGGACAAGCAGCAACATTTGAACCACTCTGTGAACACCTTGATGATTACGAATCACACCTTGCACAGAACTTTGGTAGTGGCGTGATTGCATGCTATCGTGGTCCCCGACTTTTTGATACGGAGCAGACAAAAGCAGTTGTCAAGAAATGGGTTGACTTTTTCAGGAAATATCGTACAATATTAGAGTCTGATATAATACATGTGCGTCGACCAGATGGACGTTCCATTGATTGCATTCTCCACGTGAACCCACAACTCAATCCATGTGGACTTGCAATGCTGTATAATCCAACGCAGAAAGAACAAAATATAACTCTGAAATTACCGCTCTACTATACTGGATTGTCTGAAACTGCCAACATTCGTGAAAAAGAAGAAAAACCTGAACAATACAAAATAGACAGAAACTATAACGTTGAAATCCCTATTAAGATGGAAGCAAAAAGCGTTAGTTATCTCGTTATTGAACCATAACCATGAGTCTACACCAATATTGTAACCAATAGAATAAATACAATAAAACCGTACCAAGAAGATACAAAGGGAAAAAAATGAAAGTCATTCAATTTTCAAAAGCAATTTTTGTCTACGTGACGATAATCTACCTCATTTTCATGAAAATAGGTCTGAGTTTTGGTAAAATCGATAGGATAGCAGCCTTGGGAATTTGGTTATTCAATGAAGGCACAGGTGGCACAGCGAAAGATACATCCATAAATGGAAATGATGGGAAAATAGTCGATGCAAAATGGGTTGAAGGCAAGTTTGGAGGAGCATTAATGTTCGAGGGTGGCGCACATGTTTCTGTAGGAGATTTTGCTGACTATACGGATAAAGTTTCAATCCTTGCTTTGATTAAAACTGCCGCAGCCCCTGCGTGGTCAGATATTATTGTAGGTCCTTGTGGCGATGTTATCTTTACATTGCAGAACCACAAATTAAATTTCGCAGGACAGTGTGCACAACCGATACCTCATAATACCTGGTCTACAACTTTGTTGAATGATGACGAGTGGCATTATCTTGCAGGTACTTATGACGGTAAAACAGTCAAAGTCTATGTCGATGGTGAGTTAGAAGCATCTAACGCTGCTGCAGGTCCATTCAAAACGGGTCCCAAGTATATCGGTTCAAGAGATGACAAACAGGAGGCATACACAGGTCTCATTGATGAAATTGCGTTTTTCAATGCTGTACTCTCAGACAATGATATGAAAGTAATTGCAAACAGTGGATTATCTGTCGCACTCGGTTTTGCATCGGTTTCTCCGCAAGCGAAATTGACCACAACATGGGCAAAATTGAAACGAAAGGTAAACCGCTAAACAAAGATTGAATTAGAAATATGAGCATACTTGTCAACAAAAATACAAAAGTCATAGTCCAAGGAATAACAGGACGTTCCGGGCGTTTTCACACGGAACAGTGTGTGGATTACGGAACACAAATCGTCGCTGGTGCAGTTCCCGGTAGGGGTGGCACTGATGTCAACGGTATCCCTGTATTTGACACCGTTGCAGAAGGTGTTGCAGAAACAGGTGCAGATACATCTCTAATATTCGTTCCCGCCCAATTCAATGCTGCGGATTCTATCATGGAAGCCGCAGATTCCGGAATTGAATTAATTATCTGTATCTCAGAACATATCCCGGTTCTTGATATGGTAAAGACAAAAGCCTTCGTCCGTAGCAATAAAGTTATCGTTAATAGAGTCTTTGCAAAAATGCGGAGAGAAGAAAACGCATTCCTTGACAGTCAGCAGATGCAGTTAATCGGTCGTAACACAACTCGCTTAATCGGTCCGAACTGTCCGGGTATCATTACCCCTGGAGAATGCAAAATCGGAGTGATGCCTGCGTTTGCATATTCTCCGGGAAATGTCGGCATTGTCTCACGAAGCGGAACGTTAACTTATGAAGCTGCCTATCAACTCAAACAACTCGGTATCGGTCAGTCTACATGTGTCGGAATCGGTGGTGACCCAGTCATCGGCACAAACTTTGTCGATGTTCTCAAACTATTTGAGGAAGATGATGACACACATGCCGTTGTCTTAATCGGTGAGATCGGTGGCACGGCTGAGGAAAAGGCTGCCCGGTTCGTTAAGTATGAAATGTCAAAACCGGTAGTCGGTTTTATCGCTGGACAGACTGCCCCACCGGGCAAACGGATGGGACATGCAGGTGCAATCATCTCAGGTGGACAAGGCACCGCAGCAGAGAAAATAGAATCTCTCAAAAATGCTGGAATTGCTGTTGCAGACGACCTTACAACTATCGGGGAAACCGTAGCAGAAGTATTATCTGGCACGAAACAATGAAAAAAGACATCACCTATCTCCATAGAAAAAAGCAAGAGCAGCAACCCATCACCGTGCTAACCTGCTACGATTATCCAACTGCCCGTATGCAGGACGAAGCAGATTTAGACATCGTTTTTGTTGGAGATAGCGTTGGTACAAATGTCCTCGGTTACAAAAGCGAGATGGAGGTGACAATGGCAGACATGCTGCACCACCTCAAGGCTGTTCGCCGAGGTGTAACAGAGGCATATCTGCTCATTGATATGCCCTACGCATCTGACCGTAATGAGAAGCAAGCTGTGGCTAATGCCAACCTATTCTTAGACAACGGTGCTGATGGTGTTAAATTGGAAGGTGGGACAGAGAAAGTCCCTATTGTTGCCGCACTCACCGATCAGGACATAGACGTCTGTGCACACATTGGACACAACCCACAAATCCACGGTACCAAAGCAGCAACGCACGGCAGAACGGTGAGCAAAGCGAAGGAACTCATTCAAACCGCATCGGCACTTGCAGATGCAGGTGCGAAACTTATCGTCCTTGAGAAAATCACCGAAGAGATAAGTCAAATCATCACGGATACGCTTGACATCCCCACCATCGGCATCGGGGCAGGCAGATACTGTGATGGACAGGTGCTCGTTATCAACGATGTTTTAGGAATAGGTCCTCTTTTCAAACACGCCAAACGTTATCAGGACTATGACCATCTCACCTTTGAGGCAATATCGCAGTATATATACGACGTAGAAAACGGAGATTTTCCAAGAGATGAAAATGTCTCACACATCCCCGCTGACAAGTTAGCACGGGTTCAGAAGTGGTTGGAATCTGAAAGTTGTAATATTTAAAGTAATCTTGACATATCGTAATGACATTGTTATAATATAACCCAAGTTGCCACCAATATTGTAAGAGGGGTTTCTAACCCCGATTGATGACTGGTTGTAACTTAGGTTAATATAGTAAAATCTAAAGGTATGAGGTGTAATATGGAATTCAAGGAAGGGTATCCATTGACGCATGTTGTTCATAATGAGACATTTGATGAGACATTCACAGCATACATAAAAAAGAACGGTGTCCGTGTGGCTTGGATGGATTCCAGATTTACCAGAGGTAAAATGTGAAGACGAGACGGTAGAGATCGTCCGAAAAGAATTACACGATATTCTTCACCGAACTTTAGTCGCTATAGAAGAAGCATGGGATGAGCAATTTGAAGCAGACGTGAAGGCTGGTCGTCTTGAGCCCCTTATAGAAAAAGTTAAACGAAGTTGTGAGGAAGGCAATTATACAAAAATTGTCTGAACGCTAAGATTTCCTGTTTATTCTCTTACTGTTCCAATCCCTTAAGCACTTCATCCCAATCCCACAGAAGAATTGTACCATCTTGTCCCGTACTAACGAGTGTTTTGCCATCAGGTGAAAAGACCAACGTTCTTACTGATCCTGAAGGCACATCAAATGCGGTAAGTTTGTCTCCTGTTTTCATATCCCATAATTCAATACCACCATAAAGTCCAATAACAAGCACAGCATTATCCGGTGAAAACACTAACGTTTTGGTGCTGGCACTGGGGTACACTTCCTTAAAAGCGATCTGTTCATGAATCCCAACCAAACAGACCTGTTCATTACTTGCCATCGCAAGTAAATTACCATTTGGAGAGAATGCCATTGTTCCATTAAATTCTTGTTCGCCTGTTAGCACCTGTTCTTCTCGTGCAAAGACAGCTTCTAACGGATCTCCCGTTTGCACATCCCACACATGTACCTTTCCATCTACGGTTCCGATGACAAGTTTTTTCCCATCTGATGAAAATACCAATCCCTTGATTACAGAATCACCATTGTTCGGATTTGAGAGAGATATATCAATTTCTGTATTCCACATGCGAAATCTATCGTTCCTACTAAGGGCTATTGTTTTTCCATCAGGCGAAAAAACTACAGAATTGTAATCTTTTTCCCATGTCAAACTATACAGTTCACGGCCGGTACTGACATCTGTCAACTGAATTAGTTGATCTTGCCTTTGCTTAGTTCTTGCTATTCCTGATCCAACAAAAAAGATCACTTCACCCTCTCTACCGATACTGACAAGTTTAGTCCCATCAGGCGAAAAAGCTAATGCATGAAACAAATCTTGAGGAAATTGGTGGTACCCCTGCCCCTTTCGCGCAACTTGATTCATCTGGAATTCAGTTTTTTGTGATGTCTTTAGATCCCATAAAGTAATTACCCTATTAAACGCAACACTGGCAAGCGTCGTGCTATTTTCAACAAAAGCCACCGCATCTATCAAGCGCGTGTGTCCGGTGATTCGTGTCGGTAATGGGGCACCGGTGTCTATATTCCAGAACATGACCGTGCCATCTGTACTCGCGCTTGCAAGTGTTACTCCATCTGGTGAAAATGTTAGTGCGTTAATACCGTCAATATGACCTGTCAAAATTTTGATAAGATCACCTGTGGCGGTATCCCACAACTGCACTGTCTTATCGGTACTTCCAGTAGCGAGTATTTTCCCATCCGGAGAGAAGGCTAACACGGTTATCCAACCTAAGTGTTTTCCAAGGATGATCGGTTCGTCATTTCTGGCAGTATTCCATAGTTGTGTTGTGTCCTCACTTCCACTTGCAAGTCGCGTTCCATCTGGAGAAAACGCCAAGGCGAAAACGTGTTTTCCCTCTTGTCCACTCAGAGTAGACAATTTCTTGCCAGTTGTATCCCATAACTCAATCTTTCCATCTTGTCCTCCGACCGCAAATTTATTATACGTGAGTGCATAGACTGTAGGGGCAGTCCGAATTCTTGTAATAATTTTCTTTCCATTTTCCTTTCTGGTCTCTAACTGGTCAATTGAGCCTCCAACACCCTCTAAACGGAGTTTATTTTCCTTTCTGGTCTCAATATCTAACTGGCTAATTGAGTTTCCAGAACCCTCTAAACTTAAAAGTGTTTTACCATCTTCAGAGAATCGTAACAAAGTGGCACGCGGAAGAGCGTCAATGAGTGCCACTTCTCTTCCAGTAGCTAACTCCCACAACATGCTTTTCTTAGACTTTCTGCCACTGGCAAGAAATTGTCCATCTGGTGAAAATGCCAGGGATTGGCATATACCAGGGAATATGGGTACTCCTTCTCCTGTATTCACATCATAAAGCCATACGCCGATATTACTGCCTACAGCGAGTTGGGTGCCATCTGGTGAGTATTTTATGACATTAATTCCACCCTTACCCAAACGCGCTTTCGCCGCTTTCGGTAGTTTCCATTTTGTGTAATCTTCCACTATTTCCCCTCCTTGCGCTTCTGCAACTGCTGCAGGAACATCATTAAGTTGTTCACGGTTAATACGCTTTCCCTGGGCATTTGCACTTCCAATTTCTGTCCGCACATCTGGCTTGTGTTCCAAGTTCGCGAAAATCGGTGCATCAATAATATCAACCGTCATCTCTGCTGTGGCATCAAAACTATAAGGTTTCTGAAAACGCGTTAAGTATGTGCTATTTCCAAAACCAAGTATGAACAATACCACTACTAACGTAGACGCAGCAACTGCCCACGGCACTATAGGTTTACCACCTGACGGTGCAGTAGGCTTAGCGCGCGAAATTTCTTGCATAATGGTTTCTGTCAGATTCGGTGAAATTTTGAAGTTATCTAAAGCCTCTCTTATCATTGTTTCCTCCTTCTGTAGACGTTGCTGTGCGCGGCGAAGCCGACTCTTCACCGTATTTGCCGATACACCTAAGAAAGCTCCTATTTCTGAACATGACATCTCTCCGAAGTAATGCAATGTCATGATAGTACGTTCACTTTCTCCAAGCTTCGCAAGCAACTTTTTGACGACATCGCGTTGTGTCTCTACGGTGATCCGTTCATTTTCCTCAAGCATATATTCAGAATAAGTCGTTTCATCGGATTGGGCAATGTCCTTATCCTCTAACAACTGTTTACGTGTATTCTTTTTATCCAACCACGTTTTACAACGGTTTGATGCAATCACATAAAGCCAACTTACGAAACGTTGTGGTTTCTTGAGCGTTCCCAGTTTCTGATATGCTTTCAAAAATGTATCCTGCGTAATCTCTTCGGCAATATGGAAATCACCTATTTTTCGCCACACAAGCGCGTGAACCTGTTTCTGATATTTTTCCACAAGTTCCGCGAAGGCAGAATCATCACCATCAAGGGTCAGGTGGATTAATTGTGTATCATTGTTTTTCATGGATCACCTCCGATTTCACATATAGTGACACCTTGAAGGTGCAAATCGGGTGCATAATTCTGCATGAATTGGAGGACATTCAGATAAAAGAGTTTTGTATGTTGGGTTTTGTGCCTCAACCCATAGGTGTCAATTTAAGGAAAAGCTGCTGAATTTTCTCTTGTAGGAGGGGTTTTCAACCCCGATACAACGAGATTCAAGCAGAAAATCGGGGTTGAAAACCCCTTACACAAGAGGATATATCCTTAAGTTTACACCTATGGTGCGGGATTTAGCGTTCCTCAGATGAATTAGAAAATACTAAATCATCAAAAGGTTTTCCATTTTCATCAGTGATTCGCAGGTAAAATCCCGAACCTCTGGTTTCTTCACACACCTTGATGAGGATACTATTTTTTCCTGGAAAGAGCGTCACAGGAATAATATCTCTATCAATATCTGTAGCATAGGTTCTTGTATGTGCATGTACCTGTATACCGTTTACCCATACTTTACCTTGGTCATCAGAGTCAAAACGAAATTCAACTTTCCGTTCGTCTGGAGAATGGACAGTTGCAAAAGAATAAGTAACACTCCAATCAACGTTAGGTAGAATACGGATATAGCCGTCTATGAAATCATCGGGACATTTTTGCCAACTCACTTGTCCATTTTTCCTATCGTATTTTACGGTGGTATCAATCTGCGGTAAGTTTTCTGGGATGTATTTCGTATTAAAACCAATTCTGTCAAGGTTATCAAAGGGACCGAGAATCATCCATGTATCTTCAGTCATAAAACCTGTTTTTTGGACAAGTGCATCAGCTTTTTCATATTGGTTATTTGCTTTATAGAATTGGGCTAAAGCCATGATAGTGTTTAATTGTGCAGGAAGATCTAATTCTAAAACATCAATTAGATTGTTTAACATTTCGACATATCCGTCTTCGTCTTTGATATTTTTTCCTGCTTCAACAATCCTTGCGAACATGTCTCGCTCTGTATATTCATAATACCCCGAGTTTAGAAAACTATGGATGCGTTGGAAAGCGTTTTCATACATCTCATTCACGAGAAGAGCATGTGCAACGGTAATCTTATACCTTGAACTTGATACCATTTGTAATGCGTTTTCTGCCAATTCCAACGCTTTTTCAGGAAATAGGTTTTTCCTAAGTAGTTCTTCAGCAAGATTGCAATATGCAGCTGCACGATTTTCTCTGTCAACCTCTTTTATTCGAATGTTAATCCACTGTGTATAAGCAAGCTCAGCTTTGTCTTCTTCACCAACATCTATGTAAGCATCACCTAATAGTTCGTGTAGAACAAAACTTCCTTCCATTCTTGGTTTCAGTTCTTCAAGGAGCGCAATGAATTTTTTCACAGCATCTCTCTTAGAGTATAGTTTCCAGAGGCCTCTAATTGCATCGTTTTGTTCGCTTTGTGTGAGGTCTACCTCTAATGCACGTAAATAGACCTTTTCTGCATCCGCGAAACGCTCGGTTTTGATATATATTTCAGCAAGATAACGGAACGCCTCATAATAGTTTGTCCCATTAGAAAGTAGTTTTTGATATGCAACTGTTGCTTTTGCAAGTTGCTCCTCACTGGTCAAAACAGAAACTGGACGGATGTATTCAATCAGTTTTGGATTGCCTACCAGTCTACCATCATTACGATTTGGTGACATATCCGCGATGATTCCATCTGTTACTTTGTTAAATTTCCAATATCCAACTAAACCGGGTTCATCACCATTAAGTTCGGTGATCATATCTTTTCGGATGTCAGCATCAGAACGTGCAATGTTCCATACACGCACTTCATCAATTAGCCCGTTAACAGAGGCATGGGCATCAACTTCTTCTTGGGTCCACCCAATTCGGAGTGGTAGTTTGCTATTATATATACTTTTCACGCTCTTAAAATCTCTACTACTTACTTTAACTCCATCAATCAAAAATTTGATGGTATCGTTTTGGGCATCAATAACACCTGCAATGTGGTGCCAAGTGTTGAGTTTAATGGCATTCTTTGGAGAATAAAGTTTTACATCACTCTCCCCTTCCGGGGATGCTGCGAACCGAATTGATCCATCTGATTTAAGATTCACGAAGTAACTTCGATTTTTGAACTCGGGATCCCTCTCATCAGTTTTGGAAATTATAGGGGCATAATCTTCAGGAAAAGCGGTCAGTTTAATCCATGCTGATACCGTTACCTGTTCAGTTATGTTATTTAAAGTTTCGCTATCCCTGATTTCGACGTAACTTCCATTGCCATCTAAGCTAAGTGCAGTATCCATAATTGTCTCATCATATTCCGAGGCATCATTAGGTTGCAGATCAGGGTTATTTTGTTTATCCAGTGCATTAACACTTCCAATTTGCGTCTGCACATCAGGTTTGGCCTCCAAGTTCGCGAAAATAGGTGCGTCAACGATGTCAACCGTCATCTCTGCATTTGCATCTAAACTATAAGGTTTCTGAAAACGCGTTAAGTATGTGCTATTTCCAAAACCAAGCATGAACAACACCACTACTAACGTGGAAGCAGCTACTGCCCACGGCATTAAAGGTTTACTACTGGACGGTACAACAGGTCTGTTACGAGAAATCTCCTGCATGACATTTTCTGTCAGATTTGGTGAAATTTTGAAATTGTCTAAAGCCTCTCTTATCATCGTTTCCTCCTTCTGTAGACGCTGCTGTGCGCGACGAAGACGACTCTTCACCGTATTTGCCGATACACCTAAGAAAACTCCTATTTCTGAACATGACATCTCTCCAAAATAATGTAAGGTCATGACAGTGCGTTCACTTTCGCCAAGCTTCGCAAGCAACTTTTTGACGACATCTCGCTGTGCTTGTCCAGATATACGTTCATTTTCCTCAACAACAAATTCAGAGTACGCTGCTTTTTCTAATTGCTCCTTGTCTTCCTGATCCAGATGCTCCAGCGACTGTATCGGTAAACGTTTTTTACGAAGCCATGTGCTGCAGCAGTTCGCTGTAATCACATAAAGCCAACCCACAAAACGTTGCGGTTCCTTTAGGGTTGTCAACCGCTTGTATGCTATCAGGAATGTATCTTGTGTTATCTCTTCAGCGATATGAAAATCTCCGATTTTTCGCCACGCAAGCGCGTGAACCTGCTTTTGATATTTTCTTACGAGCACAGAGAAGGCATCATCATCGCCTGCAAGAACGCGTTTGATAAGCTTAACATCGTCATTTTTCATTTAGCACCTCCGAAAGGAATAGTTGCATCACTCTGGATTTATAAATTGTGACGCTACTTTGAAGTGCAACGGGTGCATAATTCTGCAAATGTAGAAGTATGTATAAGAGAGTTAGAGATTTATCGGTAAATATGAAATCTAAAGGGAACTATAACGGACTATTTCAAGAGTTTACCTGTTAACTTAATACCATTTCTATTTTATAATATACCATTTTTCGTAGGTCGGGTAGAGGCACAAAACCCGACAAATCATGCAGAATACCAAAGGCGTATTCTGCCACGCGCATTTGGCGTTGATTTGGACAGGGATTTATTGTGACTATCATGACGGGTTTCGTGCCTCTACCCGACCTACAAAATAGCACTTGACAAAGCACCAAAGCATCTGCGGAGTTTGTTGCTGCAATGGAAGATGTCTTAGATATTTATCAGCGTCCACAAGACGCTACAAATCCTGTAGTTTGTGTTGATGAGACAAGTAAACAGCACATCAAAGAAACACGGAAACCTTTACCAATGGTTAAGGTTCTCCGCTCCGATATGATTGTGAATACCTACGTAATGGGGTGAGTAATCTGTTCATGATTTTCGCACCACTTGAAGGATTTCGGCACGTTGAAGTAACCGACACACGCACAAGTATTGATTTTGCTTATATCTGCCGAGATTTAGTTGATGTTCATTTTCCTGATGCTGAAAAGAGCACACTTGTTTGCGATAATCTAAATACACATAAACCCGCGTCGCTGTATAAAACTTTTCCACCAGACCAAGCAAGGCGTATTGCCGAAAAAATTCAGTTCCACTATACACCAAAACATGGAAGTTGGTTGAATATGGCTGAGATTGAATTATCTGTACTATTTAGAGGCTGTATTCCAAGGCGTATCCCCGACCAAGAGACCTTAAAGCAGGAGATCCATTCTTGGCAAATCCGTAGAAATGAGCAACGAACAAGTATGAATTGGCGATTTAGAACAGATGATGCACGTATAAAACTCAAACGACTATATCCATCTATTAACGATTGACTTAACACTAGTATTACAACCCATTACTTGATTATCATATTATACTATATTCAGAGAAAATAGTTACGATTATTTTCTCTGATGTCCTGTTCGCTGTATTATTCTAACATGGCGTAGTAGTCTTTGATGGATTTATGTGTGGGTTTCAGGTTGAGTTGTTGCATGCGGGATATGTTAGCATGGATGAGGGTTTTTGTCAAATCATTGTACGGCGATATCCTATCAATCCTAATCCACAGGCATAGCACTTTCCGGAATTTCCACCTCTTTTTCATCCCAAAACTTATAAGCACCTTTGTGCAGAGGAATTACAAATGCCTTAGAAGCATTTTCTAAAGTCATCACGGATGCAGCTTGATTTGTTTGGAGCATTGTTTTTATTCCTTCCGCTGAATAAACATGTTTCAGAATAGTATAAATGGTCTCTTCTGGAATCGCTTTATTCGCAATTAGGACAGTCGGCATAGTAATCGTTCTCACAGGTTCAACTTTCCCTTCATACATACCTTCTGGAAGACTGGAAGAAAAATAGAACGGGTATTTGTCATAAAAACCGTGCTGCTTAGCGGGTGTATCAAGGTCTATCATGCGAATAGATTTGATGGCAGTCAACTCAATTATTGCACTATTTGGAACACTCACTAACCATAAAAAACCTTGGACCTGACCATCCTGTAATGCTTGTGCACCAGCAGTACCGCCCCTATAAATCGGTGTTATTTGCTCCCATATTCCTGCCACCTTCGCAAGTCGTTCCATAGTCTTTGCCGTTCCAGAACCAGGCGCACCACAAGAAACCTTATTACCTACAATATCTCCAAACTGATGAATATCACTGTTTTCAAGTGTTGAGAACTGTCCAAAAGCATAATACAAAAGCGTAACCATCCGGATATTTGTTCTCGGTCCCACATCAGCAAATGCTTCCTCTCCATTGTATCCAAGCGAACTTTCAGAGGCAAATACAACCCCGAGCGCGTTTTCCTCTTCATTAACACGACGTGTATTTTCAACAGAACCCGCGGAAGCAACTACAGAGAGCTTCATGTCAGATACATTATGATCGACAATTTGTTTAATACCGCCTGCAAACTGTGAAAAACTTCCGCCAATCACGCCTCCATAAACGGTATACCACTCTTTTTCCTGTTTATCACCACACCCTGTAAGAAAAATCAGGCTTAAAACAATAGAACTAACACATAATTGAATATAATTCTGTCTGTTTCGCATTAGAATTCCTTTAGAAATAGGTTTATGATAACCGATAATATCATACCTCTGCCCAATTTTCAAGTTAATTGATCGAGCGACAGAGTCATTCAATTGTCGAGATTCACTCCTGCAATGATGCTTTGTGACAATTGAATGCATCTGATAGGACGGATATGTAAAGCTTTTGGCACTAACTCCAAACGATCCATTGTAGTGCGGAGTCTCCGTGCCCCGCAATTGTTGGGAGCTTGAATGATGGCGGGGCACAGAGACCATGCACTACAATTAGAGACAGTCTTATCTGTGCAAAAACTTTACACACCCAATTATGTCTGTTGGGAGTAATCAAAACTTTTCGCATAAAACGCAAAATACAAGGAAATATTCCCTTTTTACAACAAACACAAAAATTATCAAATAATTGTAATAATTAACTTGACATTAGAAATTTGTCTATGTTATAATATGTTTTACATCAAATTTATTTTTCTAAAGGTCAGAAAATATGTACACAAATCCTGATGGACAATTCACACCGATTATCAGATACAGGCCCTTTTCAATATATAAAATATCAGGACTAAGAAACGATATTTCAATAACAATCAGTGTCAATGTCCATGTCTTATACACATTCACCAAGTGCATTTTCATTACATCTATTTTAACCTTTATCAATATTCAATTATCCATGAGTAAAATATTGGACAATTGCCTGAAACAGGAAACCGATTTAACACGACAAAAACCGAAAATAGAAACTGTACTATTTTAAATTTTTTCGATTTTAGGAATTATCCTTACAAACCCTTATGTACACTATGATTAGAGCAATTTTAAAAATCGTACTATAGTACGAAAAACTGTACCATATAGTACGATTTTTAGGAGAAAGATTTCAATGAAATTTCAAGATAAACACAGAAAATTTGCTGTCAAATGTTACGCCAAATTCATGAACACTAATGCCACCATAGTCTTTCAATTCTTCAACTACGGCGGAGGGTACTGAGACCCTGCGTTATAATGTCCAGTGGGATGTTTGCCAAAAACTTTACATACCCCATAACACATTTTCTCTTGATAAATCTTTCCATTGTTGATAAACTAACAATATATGAGCTAAAATGACAAGGAGTACGTAAAAATGAATAGATTCTTGGCATACTTATCTATACTTTGCTTTAGCATCTACATGATCGTTGGATTTACTGCTATAAACGAAGCAACTACTGAAAACACAAACAAGGCAACTACTGAAAAGCAACCCCACCCATCTGAAAAACGTGTGGCAGTTTTATATTTTAAAGATAACAGTAATTTTGACGATCCAGTCGGTTGTGGTTGTATCCCAAACTTCGTCGGCACTATTTTTAGCACAAAGAAAATGTGGGATTTGGAAGCAGGTTTCGCAACAATGCTCGACCGAAAACTCGCAAAAACAACTATATATCAACCTGTTTCACGAGATGAACTACTGGATGCTATGGCGGAGATGACTCTTTCACGACATAATTTAACGAAACTTGACAAAGACCAACGAGCAAAACTCGCAAAACTTCTCAATGCTGATGTACTCGTAGTCGGAGAAATAGAAGATTTCGGACAATCAAGAATGAAAGCAAATGCATCACGATCCCTAACAGAAAGCGGCAGAGAAACACAAGCAGTACCCGTTTCCACAAGTTATATGACCAAGTTCGCAGCTATGGGGCATCGAAATCGCGCTTATGTAAAACTTAACATGAAATTTTATGAAGCATCTGGAAATGAAATCGCTACTGTCCCAATTGATGTTTCCCGTAGAGACAGTTTGGCCGGAACAAATATCGCAGGACTGAAGGCTTCTGTTACTGAATCCGGTTCAGAATTTCAATTTGGACAGACTAAGGAAAAACTGGGAAACCGTAGACGTCCAATCACAAAAACGACACAACTAAATAAAATAAAATTTGCTTCACCAGAGTACGATTTGACGCTTTTTGGTATAGCAACAAATGAAGCACTTATTAAGACCGTCATTGAACTTCGAGATAGTTTTGGTCCAAACTTCATTACGCCTTGGGAAACTCCCAAACAAAAAGATGACCAAAAGAAGCAAGTTGATGAAGAGAATTTAAAACGTCCAATAAAAATTACCTATGTTGACACGGATGATCAAGATATGATTTATATTAATGCTGGCTCTGCTAAAGGAGTAGCAATTGGTCAACAGTTCGCAGTATACACGGATGACTCGCCAATTCGTGATGTTGATACGGGTGAAATACTTGATTATACAAAGAAGAAAATTGCCACTGTCTCTGTTACAGAAATCCTAAGCAACAAACTCTCTGTCGTAAAAATTGTTGAAAAAACAGACGATATCAAACGAGGAGATTTACTAAAATCACTTACTACAGATGAAGTTCCAAAGGAACAATAATCTTGGAGGAATTATTATGATTTTTTTTCATTTTCAGTCACTGTTCAGAAATAAGGATACTTCAATTTTTTTCATGTATCCCTTAATCATGGCAATAATATGTCTTTCAATGACGGTTCTCGGTTGTGCAGATACATCTAACAAGGAGAAATCAGATACATCCCAAGGTGAAAACGTAAATCCGACTGAGAAAAAAATAAAAATTGGATTATCCATGGATTCGTTACGGGTTGAGCGATGGCAGAAAGATAGAGATATATTCATCAAAGCAGCAGAGAAATTAGGTGCTGAAGTTATTGTCCAATCTGCTGATGGAGATGCTGTTAAACAAAATGAGCAAGCTGAAAATCTAATAACACAAGGGGTTGATGTGCTTGTAGTGATTCCAACAGACAGTGTGGCATCCTCTCAAATTGTAAAGGCAGCACATGCAGAAGGTATCAAGGTAATCGCTTATGACAGGTTAATTAAAGAAAGTGAACCGGACCTTTACATCTCCTTTGATAACGAACAAGTAGGTTATTTACAAGCAGAATATCTACTTCGACATAAACCCAAAGGAAATTATTTCTTACTCGGTGGTGACCCGGGTGATAATAACGCGTTCCTATTACGGAAAGGGCAACTTCGTGCACTTCAAGCTGCAATTGAGGCACACGACATTAAGTTAGTCGCTGATGGAAATCATTGGGCAGTTGGATGGGATCCCAAAGATGCACTAAACAAAACTGAACAAGTCTTAACCCAAACAAATAATCAGATAGACGCTGTTGTTGCATCAAATGATGGCACTGCAGGTGGAGTTATTCAAGCTCTTGATGGACAAAATCTGGCAGGAAAAGTTCTCGTTTCTGGACAAGATGCTGATATCGAAGCGTGTCAGAGAATCGCTAAAGGCACACAAACGATGACAGTATACAAACCTATTGATCTTATCGCAACTGAAGCCGCACATGCTGCTGTTGCTCTCGCAAAAGGAGAGGAAATAAAAAAAGCAACACAGACGATTAATAACGGGAAATTTGATGTGCCATCAATAATACTTACACCAATTCAAGTTGACAAGAACAACCTTGATGAAGTAATTATTGAAGGGGGTTTCCACACACGCGAAAAAGTATACCAATCTAATGATTAAGGATGCCCCAGATTGTTTCTTATCGGTTTGTAATGGAAATGGATAATTAAAATGTCCAGGACTTACGCATTCCCCCTTGATAAGGGGTAGGGGGGTTAAAAAGGCGTAATTTCAATGATATTTTAGTGATTTAACCCCCTAAATCCCCCTTATCAAGGGGACTTTAAGAGAAACTGCGTAAGTCCTGAATGTCAATAGAACATATTATCCACCAAATAGATGAAGTAATCAGAGATACGAATATACCCAGACAAAAGAAAATTGAAAGACTAAAACATCTTGCAATTACCTGTTGGCGGGAAGTTGCTCCAGAAATGGAAAATGCTGAAATCCAACAAGACATTGATTCTGATAAACTAAATGCGCGTTGGGCTAAGATCCATGATGGAATTAGCAACTATGAAACTAAAGTCCAAATTTTATATGTTCTTGAATGGCCAGCTTCTGGTGGCAATTTCTTTTGGATCAAATAATTAATGCTATATTTACATAGATACATACCAGACAATTTCTCTATAGAAGTAATCCCTATTTCTCAACTAGTAGTCTGTCCAGTCTAAAATTATAAGTATCAGCAATAGTCGGGAATCGGAGTTCCCTCCTACAAAGAGCAGGCGGTATTGGTAGGAGCGATCTCCGAATCGCGACCTTTGCATGCAAAATTTCAGTAGACAGTCCACTAGTTATTTGAATATAGAAAAGCATTAGGATTAGTTTTGAGCATTCCAATGTGTCAATTCAACAATACAAGGTTATCCCGATGGATAATTTCATCGTAATCGTGATAACCGAGAATTTTCTCTATGTCCTGAGTCTGCTGACCTGCAAGTTTAGATGTTTCTGTAGAATTATAGTTAATCAAACCGCGGGCAATTTCTACACCATTTTCAGTGAAACAAGAGACAGTATCACTAAAATTAAAATGCCCCTCAACGCGTTTAATTCCAGCGGGTAACAAACTTTTGCCACCTTGAATGAGGGCATCTCGTGCCCCGTTATCTACAACTATATAGCCTTTAGGAGGGCGTGAATAGGCGATCCATCTTTTACGACCAGAAATACGTGCATTTGGCAGGAAAAGTGTTCCAAGCAGTTCACCTTTTAAAAGACGCGTAACCACAAGCGGCTCTCGGCCATAAGCAATTACCAACATCTCCCCAGATGACGTAACTATTTCTGCAGCTCTCAACTTGGTTAACATACCGCCAGTACCGCTTGTTGTACCAGCCTTGCCGGCAGACTGCCATATCTCATCGGAAATCATATCAACTGTATGGATGAGTTCCACATCTGGATTATGTCGCGGATCTGCTGTGAATAGACCTTGCTGATCTGATAGTAGGATGAGCAAATCTGCTTGGGCAAGATTTGTCACATAAGCAGATAACGTGTCGTTGTCTCCAACTTTTATTTCGTCTACTGCAACACTGTCATTTTCATTGATAATCGGAATCGCTCCGAGTTGGAGAAGCTCGTGTAACGCGTCATTCATGCGTGTGTAACGTTTTCTATCCGAGAAATCGTCTTGTGTGAGCAACAACTGCGCAGGACACTGTCCATAAGATCGGAAACGTTCTTGATATGCAGACATCAACCGAATCTGTCCAACAGCGGCAGCTGCTTGTAATACAGGAAGGGTTTGCTGATGCGAATGGACACCAAGATGAGGAAGACCCGCAGCAATCGCGCCAGAGGTGACAAGTATTACCTCTACGCCATTTTGTTTGACAGTCGCTAAATCGTGAACCAATCCATCAAGTGCTGCTTCATTAATGCGTAAATTGTCCGAAATCGTACTACTACCGACCTTTACAACGATACGTTGAACTTTAGATAGACATTCACGACTATGTTTATACTTAGCTTTGTCAATCGTTCTTACCTTTTTAGGAGATCTGTTTTGTAAGAATATTTCTTCGGTTTTATCCATTTATGTCACTTTATCTTATAACTTTTGGGCTAAAGGTAAACTCAAAATCATCAATATGAATTGTATCACCTTCTTTGACGCCAGCACGGACAAGAGCGTTTATTACGCCCATCTTTTTTAACTTCCGAAATAGTAGCATCAACGCTTGTTCATTCTCAAAGTCGGTCATCACTACTGCACGTCTCGGTTCATCACCGCTTACAACAAATCCTGCTTCAGTTTTATGAAGTTCAAACCGCACCCGCGGTTCAGGCGGAAGTTCCTGTTCCAAAACAATAGTTGATTCAACTTGTTCTCGTGCTTTCGTTTCAAGGTATTGTAAGGAACGGTATGCCTGCTGCATAAGGGAATTGACACCTTCACCAGTTATACCAGATATAGGGAAGACTTTTCGTTTACCAAAGTATTCCTGCACACGAAACAAATTCTCCTTCGCGTCAGGCATATCAATTTTATTGAGAGCGATGATTTGAGGAAGTTCAGTCAACAAAGCATTGTAATGACCGAGTTCAAGATTTAGCTGCTCATAGTCTTTGATAGGGTCTCTACCATCTGCAGCACTAAGATCAATCACATGTATCAACATCTTAGTGCGTTCAATATGTCGCAAAAATTGGTGTCCCAAACCGGCACCTTTATGTGCCCCTTCTATCAAGCCTGGTATATCTGCAAGCACAAAATTCTGTTCTTGATCAATACGAACAACACCTAAATTTGGAATAAGGGTAGTGAACGGGTAGGATGCGATTTTAGGGGTAGCAGCAGATGTGCGTGCAAGCAATGTGGATTTACCCGCATTCGGATAACCAACCAAACCAACATCAGCGATAAGTTTTACTTCAAGACTAATCTCGCGTTCTTCACCCGGTTCGCCTTTTTCTGCTACACGTGGAACTTGGAAAGTACTGCTCTTGAAATGTGAATTACCTTTCCCACCAATTCCACCACGCGCTGCAATAACAAATTGGTCAGGTTCAGTCAAGTCTGCAAGCAATTCATCTGTGGCTAAATCTTTGATAATGGTACCAACAGGCACTTTGATTATTCTATCATCTCCATCAGCACCATCACGTTGCTTCCCAGAACCGTGTGAACCGTTTTCAGCAACTTGCCGCGGGTTGTGACGTAAATCAATCAATGTACTCATGCCGAGAGTGGCGATGAGGATAACGTTACCACCATTACCTCCATCGCCACCATCAGGTCCACCACGAGGCACATATTTTTCACGACGAAAACTGATACAACCGTTACCGCCGTTGCCTGCCTTGATATGAATTTTTGCTGTATCCATGTCCCACCCCTTTAGAGCAGAACGCCTATTTCATTCTTGCCTGATGATTAATCATCCCATCTGTGTTGATTGAGATGACCCGGATCATAGCCTTCTTCATCATACTCTTTCATACTAATTTCTTTCATGGTGCTGAATGTCTGAGTGTTAAGGCGTACATTCAGTTGACCCATAAGCGTCAATTTAAGAAAAAGTTGCTGTATTTTCTCTTGTGGGAGGGGTTTCTAACCCCGATTTTGACCGAAATTTAAAATGTTAATCGGGGTTAGAAACCCCTCCCACAAGATGATATATCCTTAAATTGACGCTTATGGAGCGTACATTCAGTTAACCATATCAGTATGCGGAAATTTATAGTTGCATGATGGACATTTATCATAGTATTCACGCATTACAAAACCACATTTTGGACATACACGTTTTGCTCGTAGCTGAGTCACGATACGAGATACAATAATCACTCCCATAAGGAGGATAATGAGGAACGTTACCTCCCAAATTCCTATCGTCATATCATTCCCAATGACAAGATTATTCCTACACTTAAGATACGTGAATAACTATGTTTCATTAACCAAACCGCGTAGGGTTGTCAGATTCTTACCATGCATGGTATTCATATCTGGTGTTTCAATGATCAGAGGAGTTTCGGCAAAACGAGAATCATTTAGTATATATGTGAATGCTGTTGTTCCGATATTTCCTTCACCAATGTGTTCGTGTCTATCTACACGACTTTGATATTCAGACTTTGCGTCGTTGATATGGAATGCCTTCAATCGTTCCAAACCGATTATTTCGTCAAACTTGTCAAATGTTGAATCACAATCAGATTCGGTACGTATATCATACCCCGCAGCAAACACATGGCAGGTATCCAAACATACACCGAATCTATCAGGGTATTTTGACATACCAATCACATCACGCAAATGTTCAAAACGGGAACCTAAGTTTGTTCCTTGTCCAGCTGTTGTTTCAAGCAAGATGACAACATCAGGTGCTTCAGAAGTTTCAAAGAGTAGATCAAAACTATCGCTTAGCTGCTTTAAACCGAAATCTTCACCTTCACCGAGATGTGCCCCTAAATGCGTTACTATATGTTGAACGCCAACTGTCTGTGAAAGTTCCATCATCCCCCTAAACTGTACTCGTGATTTTTCTAAAACATCCTTTTTCGGAGAGGCAAGATTACTTAGGTGAATATCATGCACAATCACATCCTGAATTGGTGAGTCTTTCCAAGCTTCTGAGAATTTCTCTATTACCTCTTCAGTTGGTGGTTTTGATTCCCACCGGTTTGGATTTGCAAGAAATATCTGAATTGCATCACATTTTAGATTATTACCATTCTTGATAGAATTGTGTATTCCACCAGAAGTAGATACATGTGCGCCGAGAACCATATTATCTAAGAAATTTTGAAATAAATACTATTCCAAAATTTATCATCTCCTAATTGTGTTTGTGTTAGTTGATGCTCTACTACTAAAACAGCTAAGCACTGGGTTCTTCAACGTTTTGCTTTTATTTTATATTACAAAATTAATTGCCGAAAGAACCACTAAATTAGACTATATAAATCTCTTTTCTGTGTCTACACTTAAGACGTTAAAAATGGGGTAGGGGTTACAGGACCAGAACCAATTATTAGTTCATAATGTTGAAGTTTCATTGAGGAAACAACACCGTCTTGATACCAATATTGGAAATTGCATTATCAAATGCTTCTAATCCTTCAGCTAAAGGAAATTTATCAGTTAAGAGAGGGGTAAAGTTGATAGATTTTTGAAGAATATGTTGGCGGGATTCTTCAAGACTGGCGCGAGAAAATGCCCAAGATGCCATCAACTTGTGTCCAGAATAATGGAATTCTTCCAAATTAATATGGAGGGTTTGACCTTCAGGGGAAAGACCAAAAAAGTTAATGCATCCACCTTTTCTAACAAGTTCAAAAGCAAGAGAAATCGCAGCAGCATTATTTGTTGTTGAAGAGACAACGGTATCAACGCCTCCCTGTGTAATATCTTGAAGGTTGTTGATATCTTCCTGAGTTATATCAAAACAATCATCTGCACCAACAGTTTCTGCTGCTAACCTGCGATGAGGTAATGGTTCAAACACATAAACTGCTAACCCCTTACGTTTCAACAACTGCGTGAAAATCAACCCGATTGGACCAGCACCCAGAATCGCAACAGTGTTATTGAAAATCGTTTCATGCATTGCATTGAGACAGCAACCCAACGGTTCAAGGAACAGCAGTTCTTCAGGTGAGATTGTATTAGGTACACGGATGAGTTTACCTGTATCAACGCCGTGTTTCGGCATTCTGATGTATTCTGCATAACCACCATCAATATCATGACCGATACCTTCAATAGAATCGCAGTATTTGTCTCGGTCATTAATGCAGTTGGGACATTTCCCACAGGATAGCATCGGATTCACCGTTACTCGTTCACCAATCTGGACATCTGGATGACGACTCTCCACAACGGTACCTGCAAGTTCATGCCCCATCACAACTGGTGGTGAATAGTCTGATACATCTCCCTTAAGGGCAGCAAGGTCAGATGCACAAATACCACATAACTCCATCTGTATCAGGACATCGCCAGAATTGAGATTTGGGATCGGTATATCTTGTAGACGTAACTGCCTTGTTTCTTCAAATATGATTGCTTGCATACTGTGGTGTCGGGTGGGTAAGATGGATGTAAGAGCGAAGCGAAAACCCCGCTCTTACCAAGAGGACTTACAATTTAATTTCTACTCAAACTCATAAGGCACTGTTTCAGATTGATGTGTCTTTGCTGATTTCTCTGCCAGATCCATGACAGCAATTACACGGCGAGCAGACTCAGGTGTAACAAGCAATGGCGTGCCATCGTTCAAGTGGTCAACGATATTTTCATAGTATCTTGGACCGGGTCTTCCGTGATGTCCGACCTTCTGCTCCTTCGGATGTCCTTCAACTTCAGATAGAACATGGTATTGTCCACCTTCTGAAACAATAGATCCGTGTGATCCCAACATTTTCCATTTCGGTCCACCAACTTTAGCAATGTTAGACATCTGTATGTTTGCTGATGCACCATCCGCCACAAATTCACCTTCTGCAAATCGTATCACAGCTTGCACATGATCTTCGTTTGTGATGTCTTTCCAAACAAGGTTAGGTTGAAAAAATCCAGTGACGTTAATCATGGGTGCTTCAAGGATGTTGAGTAGCCAATCAAGGAAGTGTGCCCCCCAATCATAAAATTGTCCACCAGAAACCGCTTTTACGCTCCGCCACCAATTTGGGTTCGGTCTACCGTAGCCACCGCTCCACATCTCAGCACAATAGACCTTCCCGATGACACCAGAATGAACAATTTCACGTAGTGTCCAAAAATCTGCATCCCATCTGCGGTTGTGGTGAACCGATAGCATTACATCGTTTTCTTTTGCAGCAGTAATCATTTCCGTCGCTTCAGCGATAGTAATGCACATCGGTTTTTCAACGACGACATGTTTTCCAGCATTGTGGGCTGCGACGGTCGGTTCACAGTGGAGACTGTGTGGAAGCACATTAGCAACGAGATCAACATCTTCATCTGCCACAAGGTCTTCAACTTTGTTATAGGTGCGGACATCAGGAAAATCCTGTTTCGCAGCTTTCGTTCGTTCTGGGTCAATATCGCACACAGCAACGCATGTGATACCTTCTGTTCCCATCATCATATTTGCGTGTGCTTTTCCCATATTAAACGCTGCACCGTATCCGAGAACAGCACCTTTGATAATATCTGCCATGAGTATCTCTTGGCTCCTTAAGTGTGTAGGGTTCTCAACCCTGATTCTTTATGAATGTTTTATTATAGCATTTAAGTCGTGATGTGTCAAAAATAAAATGAAAATCTGAAAGCAGGTTCTGTTGTGTAAAGGATTTTGTTAAATGTTATTTTTTTATGTCTATCGTAACGTAATAACGTAATTTATTTGACTTGACATTTCCCAAAATTAATGTTAAATATTATAAGTTATAATGTGGATGTGAACCACTTTCTTATAAACTACATCAGAATGTCAGTATGCATTGTAAGATCGCATTATATTAATATTTGGAATTGTAAAGAAACTGATAGGGTAGCAAGTTGCAATTTAATACAAAAAGCATCGGACACCTATGTTCTCTCTTGATAGACGGACCAGATCCGATCTTTTTACTCGGTGCTGGTGCTTCCTACAGTTCAGGTATTCCTCTTGCGGGTGAAATGGTTGAAAAAATAGCAAGATGGGGATACTGTAAGGATAATAAGTTTGCTACTGAAGATCCACGCATACGGCGCAGTGACTGGTATCCGTGGTTGGAGAAACAGAATTGGTATCGTAAGGATTTGAAATCAGCTGATAATTTTCCTTTTGCTGTAGAAAATATACTTCAACCAAGCGAATCGCGAAGGCAATTCTTTGAGGACATTTTAGATACACAAGTGTCAGCGGGTGAAGGATATGAGTATATGGTGAAATTAATGGAACGGAAACTTTTTCATACTATTCTTACCACAAACTTTGATTCAGTATTGTTAAACTTGTGTAAAGCGAACCGTCGACTTCATCATATTGATGTTATACAAACACCGTCTGACTTTTCCATTATATCAACAAGTTCTCAACGTCCGCAATTAATTTACTTACATGGTTCGGTCCAACATTACACTGACAAAAACACTCTTGCCGAAGTAAATGAAGAACTTAATCCAAATCTTGTTACAAGATTGATCCCACTTTTGAGAGATCATCCTTTGATTGTCATAGGATATCGAGGAGCAGAACCTTCTATAATGCGACATCTTCTCATTGATAACGCTGCGGCTGCAGATGGTTACCGTCATGGGATTTATTGGTGCGTACGAAATTATATAGAGGGCGATTCTGACAATCTCCCTCTGTTAGTTCAGGCACTCGCTGGTGAGATCCAAACAAACTTTCAAGTTGTTTCTATTGATGGATTTGACGAAGCGATGTGTACTTTATGGCAGCATGTTCGCCAGCAGGGCACGGATTATCAGCCGCAAATTCCTTCTGCGTCTGAAGAATTATCATTACTTCCTTTTGATTTTCAGAAACTTACCGAAGCTGCTTTGGATGATTTTGATTGGCCGACAATGAGAGTTCGGCTTTTTCAGTACTGTGATAGAATGGACATCCGAGTGCCGCCAAATGTGGACGACGATTGGATTATCCGATTGCTATGCGATTTAGATCTTGCCTCACCTACTGAAGAAGACAATATTTTTCCAACGGTGGGCGGTTACTTACTTTTTGCTGAGAATCCGCAGCGTCATATCCAAACCGCTAAAGTCATCGTACGTATAAATGGAGATCCTGATTGGATCGAAAGTATTTTTGATACTTCCGTCAATCAAATTGAAGAAGAAATTGAGGGTAACCTTTGGTATCAACTTGACGAGATTTATGCGCTGCTTTCTCGCATTAACCGATCCTTCCTTCTAAAGGGAGGGCAACACTCAAAATCTGTGTATCCCTATCCTCCAGATGCTTTGCGAGAAATAGTTGTTAATGCACTTGTACATCGGGACTATGAAAAGAATGAGCCAATCGTGGTTGAAATTGAGCAAAATAGTATCCATGTCCGCAATCCAGGCGGGTTAGTTCAATCTGTTATAGAACAGATGACAACCACACCTAATAACGAGATAAGAGACACGTTTGAAACAAAAATCAAAGGCGGGACACGTGGTATTCAAGGATATCGGAATCCTGTTGTGTCAGACCTATTCTATGGCACAGAAGATATGGAAAAAGCAGGTTCGGGCCTACCGGACGTTTGGCAGAAATGTGATGAAAACAAAAATGAAGTAAATTTTGGACCGATTGATGATAATACTGCTTTTGAAATAACAATTTCCCACCGTCCAGAAGTAGTAGATACTATTACTGGAACTGCCTCCAGCAGCAAACACTTCACCCGCTACGCGAGCAATCTTCTTGAAGTAGTTAATCTACCGGATGTAGTTTGGCACGCTGGAACTATAGCACGAAAAGCAAAGGATGTATGGGAAAGCACAGAAGCAGATTGGCTGCCTCCATTCATGACCTATGCAGAAAGGCTTTTTACTTTTGAGAATCTATCAACTTCTGCTAATCCACTTTACACCGCAATTGACACGAACGATATAGGAAAGATAACTATTGAAGAATTTATTAACACCTATGATGAGAAAGTTTTTGTCTGGCTACTCAATACATGTTTTTTCAGACACCTTAAAACACAAGGCTTATGGGTAGACAAAGATAGAAAACGTGCTTATTTTCCTAAAACCGATGAAAACTTTCGAAAAGTCACCTACAAGGCGCGCGTACGTCGTGCTACCCGAAAAGTGGTAAAAAAGGTAAATAATTATTGGGAACACAAATCTTTTTGGTTTCGGTTCGAACGCTTTGGAGAGGTTTGGACACTTGTCTTACTTCCAAGTTATGTTTTTACTACTGATGGAAAAGCATCGTATCTGTCTGGTGATTTGACCAATAAATATTCCACCCGGCTCCAGAGTCACGATTACAACAATGTGGTACACAACGATCTTGTATTCTGGGTGTGGGTACTTTCAGGTGGAAAACATGGAACTTTTGCGTTAGACACTGGTGCACCAGATATAAAATCAGATATGGTTTCAGCAAACAAAATCTATAAAGACAACGGGCATCAAATCCTTATTAGAAACAACTTGTTAGCGGTTGTTGCTCCTGTGATGGAATTAGATGAAGCATGGGGAATTGGAGAACTTAAGAAATTGGATACAAGCGAATTGGCACAGTTAGAGTCAGAAATCTCACAAACGATTTCGCAAATAGCAGAGGAAGAAAATGTTAATTCAAATGGAAATCAGCCAATTACCTACACCAGAGATTGAATTTGGTGGCCCAGGGACATTTATAGATCCAAAAGTAGGTCTAATTGAAGCAGGTCCTTTTGACCTGCGTTTCGGGGCCACTCATAAAAGAGAGGTACGCGTTGGTTTCGTTGGCAACACAGAAATATTGAATAAAGGCTATAAATGGATTGAAAAGTGTGGCAAAGTAATCCCAACCGAGATTAAAGACTCTCCACAATATCAAGATTTTCCTGGTTTTCAAGATATTTTTCGAGCTAAGCTTGAGTTAAGAAACCAATGGGTCCAAACAATTGGCAACAAAAAACTTGAAAGAGCATTAGCAATAAAGAATTCAAAAAGCCGTTTTGAGGATGTATTGAATCTTTATACCGATAGTATAGATAGGTTGGCCAATTGCACTGAAACCCGTCCTGACATAGTAATGTGTTGTTTACCTAATGAGGTCGCCCAAACATGTTGGAGCATTTCAAGTAATTTGACTCGTAGTCAACTTGAATCCATCAAGAAACGTAAGGCTGCGCGTGAACGTGGACAACTTTCCTTATTTGAAGAGATAGAAGAAACCGAGGAAGACCTGCTGAACCGGGATTTTAGACGTGCTCTAAAAGCTCAAACAATGAAATATGAAATGCCAATTCAAATTGGAACTGAGAGATTGTTTGAAGATATGGAAACTGGTCAAGAAGCTGCTACAAGAGCATGGAACATGAGCGTAGCACTCTATTATAAAGGGAGAGGAATACCATGGCGTTTTAAAACAGAAGGGCCAGAAACCTGCTTTGTCGGTATCAGTTTTCATCACTTACGAACACCTTCACAACATCTTGTCTATTCAAGTTTAGCACAAGCGTTTTCAAGCCGTGGTGAAGGTTTCGCACTGCGTGGAGAAGCTATTCCGTGGGATGAAAAGCAGGGAAGGAACGTGCATCTAACAAAGGATCAGGCAGCTAAACTTGCAAGCCAAATCCTTCAAGAATATAGTGAACAGACAGGCGGCAATCCGCAGCGTGTTGTCCTACATAAGACATCAAGATTTGACGACTCTGAACAAGAAGGATTTCGACACGGTTTCCGTGATATTCCCCTAGTTGAATTAATTAACATTATGCCGACACAATTTCGATTATTAACTTATGGAGCATATCCCCCGAGAAAAGGCACTTTGTGTACAGTCAATAGGGAAACCACATATCTATTCACTACGGGTTATATGCCTGAATGGCGGACGTACCCTGGGCCCCACATTCCTGCCCCTGTCCGACTAATAAGTAACGATGATGTTGACATGCATCAGGTTGCCTCAGATATATTAGGACTCGCCCGCATGAACTGGAATACGGCAAGCATGAGCAGTTCCCACCCTGTAACGCTATTCTTTTCTCGACGAGTCGGAGGCATCATGGCAGAGGTAGGAGAGAAGGAACAACCTCATCCATCATTTCGCTATTATATGTGAATAAAGTGAATCCATGCATAATATTTATGTTTTTACCAACACTATCTATGCAATTCAGGAAATTTCGCTGATAGTAAAGTAACATCATCTCAGACTTTCACACAGTTATATTATATACACATTTTAATTAAGATAACCATGCAAACATCACACAAATATCTCGACCCAGTAGCACTCTCACGTATCGGTGGAATGGAACTCGTTGCACGACTTGTCGTGGAAGGATTCGTCACAGGTCTGCACAAAAGTCCATATCAAGGCTTTAGCGTAGAATTTGCTGAACACCGACAATATATGCCCGGCGATGAAATCCGTTATATTGACTGGAAAGTTTTCGGTAAATCTGACAGGTATTATGTCAAAAAATTTGAGGAGGAAACCAACCTAAGATCATATATCTTATTAGACACAAGTGCCTCAATGAATTACAAGCATAGTGATAACACATTGACGAAGTTTGAATACGGGTGTTATCTCGCAGCAACGCTCACTTATCTAATGCTAAAACAGAGGGATTCAGTCGGATTAGCACTCTTTGATACAGACATCCATCAATACATACCGCCAAGAGGTGCAGCTACACATTTACGCGCGATTATGTCAGCATTGGAAAACGCCACGCCTGGAGAAGAAACAGAATTGAGCAGTCTCTTCCACGAACTCGCAAAACGGATCGTTCGACGCGGTTTAGTCATCGTTATATCCGATCTACTTGATGAACCTTCAAACGTCATCTCAGCACTCAAACATCTCAGACACCAAAAACATGAGGTCATCGTGTTTCACCTTCTTGACAATGCAGAATTGACTTTCCCATACAACGGTTCAATCATTTTCCGTGATATGGAAACAGGACAAACACTCTCAACACAAGCAGATTCACTAAAAGCAGCTTATCTTGACAATCTAAACCAGTTCATACAGAATTATCGCCGTGGGTGTGGTGCAAGCCAGATTGACTATGTGCAGATGGACACGACCACTCCCTTTGACCATGCACTGTCTGCCTATCTATCCAGACGAAAATAGGTGGTATGACACAACTTATGAACAACTAAAGGAAATGTCTATGAAAACATATCGGGTAGCAATATTGGGTTGTAGAGGACGTGGCACAGCGGCAGCGCGGGCATATCATGCACACCCGCGAACAGAGATAGTTGCGCTCTGCGACCTCATAGAAGAACGATACAACACATTAGGAGAAGAACTCAACATCTCAGCGCGATTCACTGACCTGGATGAGATGATTAAGCAGACTTCACCAGACATCGTAGCTATTCCTACAGCAACTGAATTACACTACGATTTATGTATGCGTGTTTTAGAACACGGTGTCAATATTGAAGTGGAAAAACCGATGTGTGTTGATCTCAATCAAGCAGATGATGTCATCACAAAAGCAGAAGAAAAAGGGGTTCAGGTTGCAGTGCATCATCAAGGGAGAGTTGGTGCGTCTATGCAAGCAATTTCCCGCGCCTTCAACGATGGAAAAATCGGTAATTTACGATATATATACGGTAGTGGCAAAGGCTATTACGGTGGATATGGCTTGATGAACATCGGCACTCACATGCTCAACAACATGCTCCATTTTGGCAAACGTTGCAAGAGTGTGATCGCACAGTTGACTACTGGTGGAAAACCGATTACTCCCGAAGACGTTGCTCCATCACCAAGTGGTATGGGAACTATTGCCGGAGAATATATCACCGCAACAATGCAATATGAAGGCAATGTTACTGGAACTTTACTGCAGCACCGTTTTGCTAAAATGGATACGAATGCCTACACAATGGAACTGTTTGGAACTGAAGGTAGACTTTTCTGGAGGATAGGTGGTGCATATCATTTACCAACGCCACACTATCTGCCGGATGGTAACAATGACAAATGGGAATCGTTAGAATTAATGTATCCCGATCATTACAACCCGAAAAGCAGTGCGTCCGAAATGGATTACTGGTTCGTTGAGGATTATGTCAACGCCTTGGATGAAGGTAGACCGCATGTATGCAGTGGTCATGAAGGAAGACACGTCATTGAGATGATGATGGGCATTTTTGAATCTGCTGCTTATGGCAAAAGGGTAGAACTACCACAAACTGATCGCACACATCCGTTATTACGTTGGCGCGAGGAGTCAGGATTAAGTCCACCTGAAGATATGCCACGCGGATACGGTGAATGGCTAACACAAGAAACCAAGCGGATCAGTTAATACTTGAATTGTTGGAGAGGTTTCTAACCCCGACAGGACTTACGCATTCCCCTTGATAAGGGGGCAGGGGGTTAAATTGTCCAATATTTCACTGTTTTTAGTCTTCTTAACCCCCTTATCAAGGGGACTTTAAGAAAAAATGCGTAAGTCCTGCCGATTAATATCTATCACCTTTATAGATTTCTGCCATAATCGCGTTCGTCTCTAATCCCAATTCACCAGAACATCGGATCGGTTCACCTGTTTTCATGTGATTAACAAAATCTTGGACCAGCCCAGTATGTGTGTGTGGTAAAGGTGTTTGAGATAAATCTTTCACGTCATCAGATTTTGTTTCCAGTGTCAGATTCCCTGAATTCAGAGGTGAACACCTTAGACAACCTTGTGTGCCATATACCTCCACATCGTCAATTCCAATTCCTACATTCCAATTGATATTTGCAACAGCATGCGCACCACTTTCGAAACGGAGGGTAAACACAGCAGAATCATCAACTTCAGCATCTAAATGTACAGTCTCTGCATATCCTCTGACAGACGCTACATCTCCCATCAAATACTGCAACAGACTGATACGATGGCTACCGATATCCATCAGAACACCACCACCACTTATCTCAGGATTGATACGCCAATTCTTCAAGTCTTGACGATTCGGGTTATAGTAACCTGTGCAGTTGATACGTGCAAGCACCACATCACCGATTACACCATCATTCATCAATGCTTTCATCTTCACGACATTCGGATAGTGATTTCGGTAGTAGGCAAGCATCAAGGTAACACCCGATTCATGACACACATCAACCATCTGTTGACATTCATTCACCGACATAGCCATCGGTTTTTCACAAAGAACGTGTTTACCTGCACGGGCAGTCCGGATAGTCTGTTCGCAGTGAACATGCGGCGGGGTTGCAATGTAGATCGCATTGATTTCGCCATCTGAAAGGAGTTTTTCTACATCCGTATAGGCACGTTTTGCACCATGTCTTCCGGCGAAATCTTCTGCTTTCGCTTGATCCCTTCGCATCACTGCGATGAGTTCCGAATCATCAACGGAATAGAGTGGTGGACCGCCTTTATGTTCAGCGACATTGCCACATCCGAGTATGCCCCATCTGAGCGTTGCTGTCAAGTGTTTTCCTCCTGTTTTTGTGCCTTTTGATCCTTTTCAAACATTTCCAAAAGTTCGTAGGTGGTCTCACAACTTGGATCAAGCAAAAGCGCGTCGGTGAGATATTTATCTGCTTCTTCCAACTTTCCTTGCCTCATGTAGAGCAGGGCAATGCTATTGTGTACCGCGGGAATTTCTGGATTCTTGGTAAGGGACTTCTGCAAATGCTCAAATGCCAGATCATATTCGCGCAAGAAACCGTAAGTGTTCCCAATATAGAAATCAAGCTCTATGCTATCCAGTCCAAGCTCGCGTGCCTGTTGAAAATGATGGAGTGCCTTTTCGTAAGCGTCCAGTCCGATGTAGGCGCGGCCGAGGACATAGTGTGCCTTTTCCTTTTCTTCCTCTCTATCGGCTGCGAGTGCAGCAGTACCCATCTCCTCCGCATCTTCATATCTTTCCAATTCTACGTAAACGTACCCAAGTTTGTAATACACCTCAGACATTTTAGGATTCAGGGCGAGTGCCTTCTCGAAGTGGGAACCCGCTGTTTCAAACGCCTCAAGTGCCATGTAGGTTATGCCAATATTGTGATGCGCGTCCGCGTCATCTGCATCCATCTCAAGCACTTTCAAAAAATCTGCTTTCGCTTTAGTAAACTCCCGTCGTCTGTTATACATATCGCCGCGTTTCAGATATGCCGCTTTGGTTCTTGCTCGATTTTTCCTTCGTCTTTGTTGTGCCATTATGTCTCTCCGCTTTGTGTTTTATAGCCTGTGAGGCAGTTGCAATGAGTATACCGTAAAACGCTGAATTTTTCAACCGCTTCTTCAAGGATGGGGTGTGTAAAGTTTTTGGCAAAGGTTATCTCACGTTCAGGCACATCGTAGGGGCGAGGTCTCCTCGCCCTCGTTGGAACACATCCTATCCATCAGCAGTGGTTGGGATGGAAATGTGGCAAGGGGTGGTAATCGGGCGGGGAGACCCCGCCCCTACGTGCAGTGACAAAAACTTTACACACCCTGACCAACTTTTTCCGTTGAATGTCAAAGAGAAACCTGTTAGGATATTGGGAAGAAACAGGAGAACAGACAATGACAAACAGGACGACACTTGAGAGAATCTACCCATTTTTCATAGTTGACAACCTTGCAGAATCTATTGACTTCTACAACAACAAACTCGGTTTTAAAACAGACTTGCTTGTGCCTGAAGACGACCCATATTTCGGTATCGTGGCACGCGATAACGTCAAGATTCTGCTGAAAGAGATAACGGAATATATCCATCCCGTACCAAACCACACGCGACATGAGTGGGCACGATGGGATGCATTTATTTATACGCCAAACCCTGATGGTCTATATGCCGAATTTCAGTCTCGTGGATTAGAATTTCACGAACCGCTTGAGGATACTGATGATGGTTTACGTGCTTTCGAGTTGAAGGATCATGATGGATATGTTCTGTGTTTTGCACATCCGATTTGAGCGAAGGGGATAAAAATGAGTAATTCCATGCTAACCTATCGTATCTGTCTCATATACTCGTCGTGTTTTCCGACCCAATACCAGACTAAAGTGTCTTCTTCTTCGCGCGCCAAAATACGATATTGCTTATTGATTCGTGCTGACCAAAGCCTACCAACCTTTTTCAAATAGAGAGAAGGGTGTCTGGGATTTTCAAGTAACAATTCAATTTTCCGGAGTGTACTCCTTTGAACGTTTTGTGGTAGTTTGTTGTACGCCTCCCAAAAATCGTCGTGTACGACATGGTTATTCATATTTCTATTTCAGGCACAACGTTCTATTTGTCTGTAACTTTTTGTGAGAGAAGTACTGCTAAGTCCTCACATTTGCCCGCATGAAAGTCAGCACCGACTCGTTCCAATGTAGCATTAAGTTTTCCTGCTTTTACGTCTTCTTCTAACTGTTTGTCCCACGCTTGCCAATCTGCTTCAAGGACTTGATAAAGCGTCCTTTCAAGGGTTTCTAATAATGCGTCTTGTGTATCTGCTTCACACTTCACCTTGGGATGTTCCTGTATCCATCCTATCCACAACTTGCCATTTTTTTGGATTTTGGCGGTATAACTCTCACCGTCTTCTACATCATGAATTTTGACAGTTTGAATGTAGTCCATCTTTTTCTCCTCTGATAAGGTCTATCCGTACGATATTTGATGATACAGTATTATGTGATAATTTGTGTGAAAAGTCAAAATAATTTTCAATGTCCTATGCGCTGAGGCCCAGTCTCGTGGATTAGAATTTCACGAACCGCTTGAGGATACTGACGATAGCTTACGTGCTTTTGAGCTGAAGGATCATGATGGTTATGTTCTGTGTTTTGCCAAACCGTTATGAGGGATATGGTAGGATGATTCTCTTTCAACAAAGAAGTAGAATATTCACTTTGCAAATCCACGGTATAGCACTTTATAACTTCAAAGGTGAACAATCTAACAACCTAAGCCTCTTTTTTCTGATGCCCCTTTATAAGAAAAGGTCAAGTAGCACTTCTAAATTAAAGTTATACCACTCCTAAAAATGACTCGTCATTATCAAAACATGTGTTAGTAGTCGCGCAATGAATTGCGCGACTACTAATACGTTTTTTTTTTTTGATGTTAGACGATCAATTAGAAATAGTATTATTTTGAAGTGCCGAATTTAGTAACGGTCCCATCAAGAATTTTGATGTACGCCGCCTTTGCTTTATCTACTTTGGATGTGTTAACTCTACGTGAAACTCGAACCACTTCCTGAACCGCATCAATTGCTTTCTGAGCTTTTTCAATATCACCCTTGTGTGTCTTAATAAAAGGAATAAAACTTGTTTTTATACGAGACATCAATTTAACCTCCATCCAAATTTAATTTTGAATTATACGATAATTAAAAAGAAATTGCAACTATAATGTTGTTTAAACCTATGACATGACTTAAAAATTTGTATACTATCGCTATTCGATGTCATTGATTTCTTGGATGAGATGTTCTACATCAACTTTGAGTTTATCACTTCCAAAAGGGATTAAGGTTGACAATATACTTTGCGGAATTGGCATATCATTTAACATCATCTGTTACCTCATTTTGTTCCATACATCATACTCAGCGTGTGTTAAGACTTTATGTATTACAACTTGGTGTGCCTTATATCGCATTATTGTGATAAGCCTTGCATTATGCAAAGTATCAATCTCGTGGATTAGAATTCCACGAACCGCTTGAGGATACTGACGATGGTTTACGTGTTTTCAAGTTGAAGGATCATGCTGGTTATGTTCTGTGTTTTGCAAAGCCTCTATAATTCATAGTAGTTCAATTTAGTTAATTACCTACAACAATTTAGTTTTTAGGTTTTACACAACGAAACCCAATAGTTGGTGACGTATATGTTGGCTTCTGAAAAGAACGGTATGAAACTCTAACACGTAAACCAGAACTAGACCAACCTCCACCTCGGAATACGCGAACAGTCTCTTGTTGCCTAAATTCACTTGTAAGTTCGTCTATGTTTCCTCCTGCAACAGGATTTCTATATTGAGAATTTGAATAATAGTTGCTATTATATTCATCAAGACACCACTCAGACACATTGCCTACTATGTCATAAATACCATAACGGTTCGCAGAATAACTACCCGTTGGAGTAGTATCACCTACATTATTGTTATAGTTTGCATCACTTGAACTTATTTGATTACTGGTAGGATATCTGACATATAATATACCTCCTCGGGCTGCTCTTTCCCATTCTGCTTCTGTGGGAAGACGTTTGTCTACCCACTGAGCATACGCCATAGCTGCATACCAACTTACATAAGTAACAGGATGGTTACTTTTTCCATTTGGATAGTTATTCCCATTCCAATTCTTCAAATAGTTTCCATCGTGGTAACCGCTAAAGATATTATCTTTTCTCCACCGTGGATTAGCAGTAATAAAATCTTTAAATTCTTGATTGGTTACCTCAAATTTGTCAATGTAAAATGCATCAACATAAACTCGATGCACAGGTCTCTCGTCAGAATAATTGTTTGGTTCATCACTACCCATTTTAAATTCACCTGCTGATATCAATGCCATTTTTGAGGTATCATTTTGATATGGTGCATTAATGCCTTCAAGTGTCTGAATTAATTTATTGATCACTGTATCTTTTTCAGCAAGTTGACTTTTCAACTCCTTGTTCTCGCTGGATAATTCTCCGTTTGCTTTCTCAAGTGTTTTAATATCATCTGTCAGTTCTTGTATATTCGTTCCTTGACTGCTCTGTTGACGCTTTAGTTCACTCACTTCTGATAGAGCATCATTTTTCTCGTCAACTTGTAATATTAAAGCTATAATGCTAAAGATCGAAACTATTGTCAATAAACCTATTAGAGATTTGCTCAACCTCATTCCAGATGTTGATTGAGTAGGTGGTTTTGAATTATGTTGAGAATTAACTTTTTGAGAAGAATTAGTTGATGTTTTGTTTAAAGATGTTAATGTGGGTTTGGTTTTAGATAACTTTATAGTATCTAACAGTTGTCTTGCTGGAAAGTAATTTGGATCAATTTTTAACACTTCATTTAGTGCAGCTATTGCCTCATCATCTTTGTTGGATTTGAAATGTGCAAGTCCTAACACATAATATGCTTCTTTATAATTTGGATCAATATATGTAGCTTGGAGGCAGACATCAATTGCATTGCTATATTTATTATTATGTAAGTAGGCCAAGCCAAGTCCATATAATGCTTCTTTGTAATTTGGATCAAAAGATATAGCCTTATGAAATTCATGAATTGCTTCGTTATAGCGATTCTTGTTTATGTGGTTATGTCCCCGTTGAGAATAAAATTTAGCATCATGTTTAGGCAATATTTCTTCCAATGGTAGTAAATCGTCAATAGAATTCTTAGCACAATAATTCTTGAGACAAATTGTTAATTGTTGAATCTCAGGTGATAGGTTGGCAAGTAGATTAAAGATTTCCGATTGGTTTGGGTTTTGATAATCCTCTTTTGAAAACAGTAATCCATTGTTGACTCGATCTTCCTTTCCATACTCGTGCCAGAGTGATGGATTTTCTGATAAGCTCAGAAAGGACAGGTAAATTACCAATTCTGAGAAATAATCAACCTTTTCATTTATCTGTCCACCACCTTCCATTCTCTTCGGATGTTGATATTCTCTTAGTCCGACAATCTGGTCTGACAGTCCCTTAAGGGTTGGTACAAACAGACTGTCGTAGTCTATCAATTTCATATTAATATCAGTTCCGTTTCGCTTAAGTAAGATATTCCCATCTTGTAGGTCTCCGTGGGCAATCTGATGCTTGTGTAGAGAAGTCACCATTTTTTGAAATTCGGCAGCAACCTTCTTAAAAATATGGGCATCTTGTAAATTTTTTTCAATAAAATCGAGAAGTGTTTCACCTTTTGTCCATTCCATTCGAGTGATTGGGTACTTCTCGCCATTTATCAAAATCCCTTCAGAGACATATTCAAAATCAACAAAGTATGGCAATCCGACTTGCTTGAGATAGGTAGAAATTTCCTTATACCGAAATTCTGCATTACCAACTTCTTGTGTCCAACAACGCAATGCATAGATTTGTGATACCATTTCTATCGGAAAAACAATTGAAAATCCCCCTGCAAAACTTATCAGAAAACCGTCTTTTCCATACCTTGGTTTTCCACCCTTAAGTTTTCCATCTTTGATGCTTATATCTGGATAATCCCGCACAGCTTGTGTATAATCTGCACGCCTAGGCCAATGCATTCTAAGTTCCTACTTTTCATTAGTTTGTTTTGAACAACGTAAGGAGAAGGTCTTGAATAAAATAAAAAACCCATCTAAAAATCCATACTCCAGTGACACCTGCTATTAATCCCCAAATGATCGTTTCCAAGACGTTTGTTGATGAATTTATATTTTCAGAGTTATGTGTTTCTGAACTTTCATCATTACTACTTTTGTTATTTTCATAAGACTTGGATTCTTCTATTGAAATTAACATCAGTGTTACATCATCATTCTCTAAACGAACATCTTCACGACGTGCTTGATTAACGAATTGGTTGAATTGTTCATCAGAATTAATTTGTTCTAATCTGGCAAGAATATTTTCCAAATTTCCAGATTCATAATGTTGCAGAAGCCATTTCGCTAAAGCGTCAGTAGCTAAAATTAACGTGTCACCAGATTGAATTTCACCCGATTCAAAGATAGGGTCGTAGTAGTTTTTATCACCATAGCTTGCAAATGCCTCTGGCAAACTCGTAAAATCATCTGATTTCTCAATTAGGTAACTTTTCAGCCCAGAATCATTTTTATGAAAGAGGCAACTATCACCTATGATCACTGCTTGCCACTTTCCTTCTGTGTTATCAATTTCAATGCCTATGAAAGTAGATACTGCCGCATCCCTTGTGTTAAATGAATTTGTTAGATAAAATACATCGCGTTCTCTAACACTGTCTTTCACTATTTCGTACCATTCATCTTGAATTGGCTTTAACCAATCTCTCCAATTTCGTTCACTAAATGAGAAATTGGAATCTTGACAGAAATGCCTCACAAGAAGTTCTGCCCATATCTTAGGAAAAAATGAACGTGTTGCACCATCAGCTATTGCAAAACGGCCAATTTTCACATTTTCATGCATGGCATCTTGGCAGTCGTCAATGGACTCTCCATCCTTATGTGTAATATAAGGGCTGAACGTTAGATTAAGCATAATGTTATTCAGTAGGATTTGGTAAAGCACGTATTTGTGTAACATCCAAACTACCAAATTGTAATAGTTGAATCATTTGTGGCTCATCAACGTTGTAACCAAAACATCTAGCACCTTGTTCAATTGGCAAGCCAAATTTGTCAGCAGCTATGTATAAAGGAGAAGGGAGTGGCCTTGATATATGAAAAAGAAATTCTGCCAGTGGTTCACCGGTAAATTGAGAATTATCATGTGGTAATATGACTTTATTACCACTGTTCGCAATATGTAGGTTAAATACCAAAGCGTTTCCATCTAAGGAACTGATATTCATGATTTTTCTTGCAAAATCAGCTGTCAAATCTGGATGTGTCGCGGCTCCGTCTGTAATATTAATTACAATAGGAGGAAATACATCGGGTCTATCAGTAATCCATACATCAACGATTTCTGAGGCACGTTGAAATGCTTCATGCATTGGTGTGTTTCCGTTTGCTAGTGGTTCCAACCATATTGGCATCTTTACATCAACTTCTACTAATCCACCTGCGCCATCAGGTATCTTCTTTTTAGTATCCTTAACTTCAATAAGATAGGATGGTATCTCAGAGATCATCCCATCAACAATGCAATTAACCTTTTCTCCGTAACCTATAACAGCAACATGACACCTATCCCTAATATCATCTCCCCGTCTACAAGCTAGGACAAGTTCCTCTAGAACACGGTTTACCGCAAGTGATGCGCGCTCTGCCTTCGTTCCATCTCCAAAAGGTTCTGACATAGACCATGATTGGTCAATTAAGATTACAATACATCCAGGATTTGATGTCCCAATAGGAACATTACTGTACGCCATATAAAATCTCCTATTCTGTTTACTTTACTTTAGATTATATACGAATTTGTGAAAAATCGCAACCCAATTATGAAAAAAAATATAGGAAATGGACACCTATTTATGTAATACGAACGTGAGTTTGATAATTCATTTTCTTGTATTCAATATGGTTAGAAAACCACACCTACTTCTGTGGTATACGTTTCGTTCATAATATTTAGCACAACATATCTCTTACACCCAACTTACGATAAGAGTCCTATTATCCCAAGACAGTCAATGTGGTTTCCCAACTCCAACTGTTGGATAAGATTTCAGGCCCGATGCTATAACTATCCCAATTATCTAAACATGGAATGGACAGATTGAGGCAAAGACGCATTTTGCCTTAATCAGTAAATCCTTAGTGCAGACAATAGAGAGGACAACACGCTGCAAATTAACCCATTAGGGAATACTAAGACTCCCTACAATGTTAATCAAGACATATTGTCAATATAACATCAATTCTCTGATATTTATGTTATGTTTTGTTGGGTTCCCGATTTTTTCCAACTAACTATTAGACCGTTAAATTGTGTGCGTAACGTGTCTAATACATGATATTAACACATTGCCCTATGTTTATCAAGTATTAATCAAACTCACGTTAATACGACTATAATATGTTATGTTATTCTTTCTCATTCTCCACCATCCCCTCACTCACCTTCAACTCCTTAGCCAAATCCACAGCCTTATCCATATCCTTCTTCCCGCCAGCATGATCCCCAAGTGCACGTTTCGCAGATCCACGATTAATATACGCATCAACATAATTGGGATTCAGTCGGATAGCCTCATTATGGTCAGCAACAGCCTCTGCATGTCGTCCAAGTGCTCCCTTTGACACGCCACGAAACGTGTAAGCAACAGCAGAATTCGGATCCAATCGTATCGCTTCATCAAAGTCAGATATCGCTGCCTCATGCTGATTGAGTGCACGTTTCGCAGTCCCACGATTGATATAAGCCTCAACAAAATTCGGATTCAATCGTATCGCCTCATTGTGGTCAGCAATAGCCTCCTCAAGATTACCAAGTGAACTTTTCACTACACCGCGACTGGTATATGCATCAGCGAAAGTCGGCATCAATTCAATTGCTTGATCATAAGCAGAAACAGCCTGATCTTTCTCGTTGAGTTGCGAATGGAGAAAACCTATTGAAAAGAACGCACTTGCAACCAACGCATTATTAACGCCTTTAGCAGTGTTCGCAATAGATCGCCATTTCTCAATAGCATCTGTTGTTTTACCTTCCTTCTGGAGTCTATACGCTTCAATGATTGCCCTGTCCTCAAGTGAAATTGCTGGATTCTTTAATATATCTTCAATCGTTGACTGAAGAACCGCTACTTTATTAGGATTCGTGAAATCCTTACTTGTTAACTTAGCTACAATTCCTTTGATTGTGGCATTATGTTCCTTGATTTCCTTGAGATATTTTCCCGTTTCAGATGCTTTTGTTGCAGCGTCAGATGAATGTTGTTCTGCTGCCTTCACGTGTATTAACATCTGTGATTGTAAATCTTCAAACCGCTCATAAACAAAATATGCAGCAATCCCCGTTATAATCGGAATGAGTATAGTGAAAAATATCAGCACAATGCAAATAAACCCCAACCATCTATTTATAGATTTCGAGCGAGCATCAAGATATTCACTCCGTAAGTCATTAAATCGCTGCTGTATTGATGCATATACGTCTGGTTTCTCATCTGAACCGTTTTCCTCTTGCTCAATTGGTTGTTCAGTTTCTTGAATTGGCTCATCAGATTCTTTCTTTTTCATTGTTCACCGCCTTTCTCCTTATAAAGCAATTGTAGAGGTATAATGGATTACTTTAGGTATATGTTTTGGGCTGTCATCGGAATGTAGATTTACGGATGTAAATGAATATATGATGATTCCCCGATCATCACATATAGATTTTAGCACAACCATAAGTTTCGGTCAAATTTATTATCCTGTGTCGTTCTCTTTATCCCAGAGGCATTCAATTGTCACAAAACATCTTGTAGGAGGAGTTTCTAATACCATTTCTAAATGATAACTTCTCATTACAAGAAAACGTGTTTGTAGTCGCGCAATTCATTGCGCCTCTTATATTCATAAAGTCTAATAAATCTCATAATCCAACTTTATTTTTTAGAATTGGTATAATTTGGGCATATACCATTTCTAACAGGCGACGTTTCTTTGCAAAACAGACTACATGAAGATTATTGTAATGTTTAATTTGACATAAGTTATTTATTATGTTACAATATATATATATCACACAGACTATATGTTTTTATGGATTTCTCATGCTATCACAATACGACAAAAGAATTACAAACTTTGAATTAAGAGATACCACATCTATCGCATGGGTTATGAGGCAGAGTATTTATATCATGAATAATACATACAAGGACACTAAAAACTTAAAACACAAAACGTACCAGATCAAAAAAATAAAATTTCCAAAATTTTGCACAAAAATTACTAAAAAACCAAGGCACAGACTATGTTCACAGCACCGTACCAAAACCGTACCAAAACCGTACCGTAATCCGAAAAAACGTACAATACGGTACGGTTACAAGGATGAAGAAAATCAATGAATTTATACCATTTCTAAATGATAATGCCTCTTTGTTGTAGCATAACCTGTTAGGTTGTGTTCCGTTTCTGCACAACCTAACAGGTTATGCTACAAAATGTCCCTTTAATTCTAAATGTCACTATAAATATCCCTGCTTTCTGGATAGGTATATTACAATGTCACAAACACCCAAAATAGAAATGCACGACATAAACAAAAGATATGGACATGTGCATGCTAACGATGACGTGAATTTTACGCTCAAACAAGGAGAAATTCATGCTATCGTTGGAGAAAACGGTGCTGGCAAATCTACATTGATGAATATACTCTACGGTCTCCAGCAACCGGATTCAGGACAAATATACGTAGATGGACAACTTGCAAACATCTCAACACCGAAACAGGCAATGCAACTCGGTTTGGGGATGATCCAGCAACACTTCACATTGATACCTACTTTTACTGCACTCCAGAACATTATCTTGGCAAAAGAAACACGCAAATTTGGAACGCTAATTGACTATCATGAAGCTAAAAACGAAATTACTGAACTCTCAGAACAAATTGGGTTTAATGTCCCATTAAATGTTCCAATTGAATCGCTACCGATTGGAGCACAACAACACACAGAAATCCTAAAAGTCCTATACCACGGTGCAGAAATACTAATTATGGATGAACCGACAGCAGTACTTGTTCCACAAGAAATTGAAGGTTTATTTGAATGTATGCGAGGACTGAAAAAGGAAGGTAGGAGCATTATCATCATTACACACAAACTGAACGAGGTGATGACAATAGCCGACACTGTAACAGTAATGCGGAGCGGAAAATCAATCACAACACGTTCTGTATCGGAAACTGATACACATGAGTTGGCAGAACTCATACTCGGAGAACCTGTAACACAAAACGCTATTGAACGAAAAGATTCAAAACAGAAAAATCCAATATTACACTTGGATAATGTAACTGTGAAATCTGAAAATAGTAGACACTTACTTAACGGAATTACGCTTGATGTGTTTTCAGGTGAGATAGTTGGAGTTGCTGGCGTTGAAGGGAATGGACAGACAGAACTTGTTGAAGTCTTAACTGGATTGCGAAGTATAGACAGAGGATCTATTACATTAAACGGTGAATCTGTTGCCAATGCATCACCTGCTGAATTCCGCAAGAAAAAAGTCGTCCATCTACCTGCGGACAGACATCGGCACGGTGTAAGTTTGAATAATCGAATTGATGAGAACTTTATCATTGGACGGCATAAGCAGAAACTATTTTCTCAAAATACTATACTACGCACCAGAAATATTCAGCGATTTACAATGAATGCACTGGATAAATACAACATACGAGTTGGCAATATATACGATCCAATTAGGACTTTATCTGGTGGTAATCAGCAAAAGGTTGTTGTCGCACGTGAGTTATCAGGTGATCCGACCCTGATTATTACTGCACATCCAACACGCGGATTGGACATTCACGCTGCAAAATTTGTTCATACACGACTCATTCAAGCACGGAATCGTGGCAAAGCGATTCTACTTGTTTCTTCTGAATTGGATGAACTGCTTGAACTCAGTGATAGAATAGCAGTAATGTTCAATGGTGAGATCGTAGGTATGGTCCAACCCAACGAGACAAATCAACAAGAATTAGGTAAACTCATGCTTGGTTTGAACGAAAAAACTGATGGAGAATAAATATAACCCAGGTTGCTACCTATTCTTTGTAGGAGGGGTTTCTAACCCCGATTTATCAAAATAGTGTTGTAGGTCGGGTAGAGCGTTAGCGAAACCTATAGGTGTAAACTTACGAAAGATTCTGATTCACTTTGACCGTTTCTAAATACGCATTGCTATTAGGATTGTCCATTCTTCAGTCCCATAGGGACGATATGTTTATAGATCGCGGTTGAAAAAGGTTCTTTAGTCCCGTAGGGACGATATGTTTGTACATTGCTTCATTGGGCAAACATATCGTCCCTACGGGACTAAAGAGGGTGGTGGCAACCTTTTATCTATAAACATATCGTCCCTACGGGACTAAAGAGGGTTTCGACATTTGAGGATTCCTTAAGTTTACACCTATAGGTAGAGCGTTAGCGAAACCCGACCTACGATATAAACTTTTAGAAATACTCATCAATGGGTAATTCATAAAACTAAATAATCTGTAATTAGCGATAATTCATTGACAAAGACTAAAGTCATGAAGTATTATGTAAGAAGACTGATTCGTGAAATTGAAACTCTAAAACATCAACATAATGTCAACCTCTAAACAACTTATATGATTATTGATTCCCATACACATGCGTGGCCACGATGGCCCTACCAACCCCCTGTCCCCGATGATGAAAGTCGCGGAAAAGTCGAACAACTCCTCCACGAAATGGATTTGCACAATGTTGATAAGGCTGTGCTAATCTGTGCGCGCATAGAGAGAAATCCAGATAACAACGATTATGCAGCAGACTGCGTTCAACGCTATCCCGATAGACTGATTCAGTTTGCAGACGTAGACTGTTCGTGGACTGATACATATCACACAGATGGTGCTGCAGACCGACTAAAAACTGCAGCTGAAAAATACCAGCTAAAAGGATATACACACTACCTCAGAGGTGATGACGATTGCAATTGGTTCTTCTCTGATGAGGGACAACGTTTTTTCCAAACCACAGCAGAATTGGGATTAATAGCAAGCATTGCAATGGGTAGCCATCATCACCCACCACTACGAAAACTGGCAGCACAGTTTCCTACTGTGCCATTTCTATGTCATCACATGGCTGGTGCACGAGCAGGTGAGGATCCACCTTATCCACAACTTGAACAAGTTCTCGACTCTGCATCAGTTCCGAACATCTATGTAAAGATGTCTGGATTTGCTTATGTCTCTGAAGTCTCGTGGGATTTTCCATACAAGGATACACACAGAGTTGTGCGTGCACTCTATAAACATTTTGGTGCAGAACGTCTCTGTTGGGGTTCTGATTATCCGGTAGTCAGAAACTTTATGACATATCAACACGCAATTGAAGCATTCCGAACACATTGCACCTTTATCACGGAAGATGATAAATCAGAAATACTGGGCGGCACTTTCCATAAATTACTTACAACTTAACATCAATTGGATAAGCCATTTTCTAAACAAACATAAGGATTACGTATGTTCAAAAACACCTACTTTACATTCCTTCTCTTATTTGCTCTCTTATTCTTCTCAATTGGTATAGGGTTAGACCAAGCATCAGCAGTTGATCTTATAAAACTTGAACGCGAGTTCTCAGGCAAGGGTTCAACACAAGGTGCATTCGGTAAAACGATTCACCTTGCCTTTAAGAAGAATATCTATGTGAGTGATACAGAAAATAGACTGATTCAAAAACTATCTCCGACAGGAGAATTTCTCCTTCAAATACCAGAAAATCCTGAATCCTATGACAATTTCCTACGCAAACCCGGACACATCGCTGTTGATGACAACGGAAATATCTATGTTGCTGACATTACGACACACCATATTGCCGATACTTCTGAACCCAAAGTATACATGTTTGCTCCTTGTGTCTTTAAATTGAGTCTAACTGGGGAGTTACTCAATACATACTTTGTTGATCTTGTTGACGAAAAACCGGGGGTCGTCATTCCTGCAAAACATCTCATAGATGAAGATGGGAAAATTGCATTAGGCATACAACCCAAGGGATACGACAGGCAACTTCGTATCGCTGTCAACGCAAGTAACCAACTTTATGTATTGGATGCAGAACGTGGGCGTATCCATAGATTTAGTGCAGATGGAAAGAAAATATCAACATTCGGGAGATATGGAGCAGGGAACGGTGAGTTTGATAAAGATGCATCCGATATTGCAATAGATGCGCGTGGCAACGTATTTATCGCAGACACGGGGAACCACCGCATTGTAAAGTTTGATGGCGATGGGAAATTCGTTCTAAGTTTTGGGAGAAAGGGGCGTAACAACAGAGAATTTATCAAACCGATAGCACTTGTCACAATGCCTACAGGTGAGATTTTAGTCAAAGATTCAAGTATATTCCGCAGAAAAATCGGGGGTTTGCCTGAGGTAATCGCACTTTCACCAACTTTGACACAATTGACGGAAAGTACACCCAGACAGACAGAACTTGCAGATACAATCAAAAATGCTACCCGTCCTCAATACGGACCATTTGCTCAAAATCCTATTTCTCCTGTTGACATCACATCACTAAATCGTAGATTGCGACTTCTTGAGGAAGCAGAATTTCGCCGCTATTATGATGACAGTGAATATGACGATGAAGATGATAAAGAACTTGCTGAAGAACTGAAACGCGCTGATATTCGGTTGACTCTCCTTCATAATATCATCTCACGAGTTCAGAAATTTGATAATAACGGCAGATATATCGGAAGGATTATCTATGAAGTTGATCAACTCAGCGAAGAGAAGCACAACCTGACTTTTTTGGCTCTTGACAACTCAGGTTATCTCTATCTACGAGACACAAGTGATTTCACCATCTCTCAATATTCTGTTACCGGTTTTACCGTAAAACCATCACACATGAACGGTTTCTATAGTACGCGTGTTGCAAATCTAAGCAATGACTATCTTGAAGATTACGAGGATGTTGATACCTTAACCGATGTTCAAGACAAACTGAACCAATTAGAACTCAAAAATCTATTCGGTTGGACGTATAGTCTATCTGAACGTTGGCACTTGACTTTCCTTGATGAATTGACCTACGCAGAACAAGATGAACGTTATATTACACCTGCAAAAGAAGAGGACAGTTTTGATTTTGAAACACAAGCGTTGGAAAATGCATTCGCTCTAAACCTGAAATTTATCACCAATCCAAACCCGTATCGGTATAAAGAGTTGAATTTCTCTGTTGGACGTGTTGATGGTACAACTGAACTGACACAGGATGCACTCTTTCAAGAACTGAACAAACAACGTAGAATTGACACAGGTGATGCAAGTTCAACGGTATTAGAGTTAAATTGGGATATATGGTCTCGGACAAATCTATGGTTACGCTATGCGGATCTCAATCCAGCTGAAACAAGTCGTAATTTTATCCGCAGGTTTTATGATGTTTCAGGTGATCTCTATGAGGTGTTCGGAAGTCGAAATAAGGCACAACAGTTCCTCGGTGAATTTACGATTAAGTTTTGATTGGAATATAGATATGGAGTTTCGCGCACTCTATCCAGATGAATTAGAAGCATGGTTTGACCATGTGTCACACGTCTTTTCAGCAGGTCGTCAATACTTTTCAAATCATTGGCACAACGATCCGTGGAAAGACTTTGAAGGTATCCGTATTGCTCTTGATGATGGCAAAATAGTCAGTACTGTGCGGGTTTTTATCCGTAAGATGTACTTTCAAGGTGAACCTGTTACGGTTGGTGGAATCGGTGAAGTTAGTACTCGCTCGGAATACCGTAAACGCGGAATAGCAACGCAACTGTTGAAGGATTCTATCCAGTTTATGGAAGACCGTGGAATTGCCATTTCCATGCTACACGGTGGTCAACGTATCTATTCAATTGAAGGATGGGTAAGTGTGCCACGTTTCTATGCAAAGAAAACCATACAGGGAAGCAAAGCACAGCAATGGAACGTCCGTCCTGCCAATTTCCAAGACATAGAGGAGATTGAGAAACTCGCATCCATCTACAATACATATACCCGCAAATTCAACGGTACATTCGTCAGAGATGACATTGCATATTGGACAGAGTGGGTGCAGACTGAATCACCACAATTATGGGTTGCTGAATGGGATGGAAACATTAACGGTTATGTTTCTGTCAGAAGACGAGATGGAGAATTGGGGGTCAAGGAGTTTGCTGTTTCAGAGGAGTTGTTTTCACAAGGCAAAGAAACAGTATTTTTTGATATTCTGTTATCTGATATAATTGCACAGATGGGTGAAGAAAGTCTTGTAGTTGAATATCCCGCACCGATTGCTGATGGATTCAATGCTCCGAAGGTTGAGTCTTATGGAAGCACGATGTATCGTGTTATCCTACTGGATGCATTCCCACTCCATTTTAGGGAAGAACTTACTGATGATCTACCGGATTTCCTACACAGTCAATCTGGGGACTTAGTACAAGACATCCCGTCTCATCACATCTTTTGGCAAACTGACGGGTTTTAATTGATATTTTACAGAATCACCTGATTCGATTCATGCAACTGCTTACAAATAGGATAGCGTAGAAGTATGGAAAACGGTTGCTTTACTTTTAATCGGACTATTTTAGAATCAATGCTTTTACGGTAAATCTAGAAATTCATACGGTTTAATGCTTATTAATCGCACCAATTTGGAATCAAAGCACCAAATAGATAAGATAGAAACTTAACTATTCACAGGGAGAACATAATGACACACAACAAAAAATTGTTTTGGCATTGCTTTTGTTTAGCAGTTTTCCTGTTCTGTGGAATTACTACAGCATATGCCTAAAGTCCACAGCAAATTGCTAAAAAGGCGTTGGCTTCAACAGTGCTTTTGGTCATGGAAGCTGCTAACGGTCAACCGCTTCTGCAAGGTATTTTTCCGTTAAGGGTTCTGACTGGGAATATGAGAAAGAGTGGCGGAATTTTAAAAAATCTAACGGATACACATAAGAAAATCGTAGTTACCAATAATCATGATGTCCATCTCTTTAGGTTGCCTCCGAAGTGTATAAAAGTCGTTATTCTTGGGTGCGAAAGTTCTGAAGACTTGAAGGACAAAATTTTTGCCATAAAACGCGATGAAGTTGAATTCAATCACTTGCGAATCCAGCAAGTTCGTGCATCTGATAGGGTTATTCAGTTTTTAATATTTTTTCACAAGTGTTTATTTTTTATATATACAGCAGATATAGTGTGACTTTTCACACTATATCTGCTATACTTCACCTTAAAATAAAACCCTTTTTTGAGGTGAATAATGACAAAAGTAAAATCTTGCCACTTGTTAGATATGTTAGCAAAAGTTACAGACCCACGCAAGGATAAAGGGAAACAACACCCGTTGAAATCTATTCTTACACTTATGGTAATCGGATTGATGTGTGGACATAAAGGATGGACTTCTATAGCGACTTGGGCACGATCTCAACCCGCCCTCGCAAAGGAACTCGGTTTCACACACAAACGGACACCTGCTGCTTCAACTATCCATAATCTATTGAAAAGGTTAGATGTTGTAAATGTAGAAAAAATCCTGACAAAATGGGTCAACACCATGTTAGAAAGTCGTCCTGATTTGACAGAGCGTTTTGACGCAGGTCGCTATAGATGGCAAAACAATGCGTGCCTCCAAAAAAAGCGGTGCGACAACGAGCCACGGACTCTCTGTTGTTTCTCACGAGTTAGGGATTACACTCACACAGCAAAGTGTCAGTGATAAAACCAATGAAATACCGTTCTCCACTGAGCCCCTCAAAACTTTTGATGTCCGTGGTAAAGTCATCACAACAGACGCACTTTTGACACAGCGACCTTTCTGCCACGGCATCATAAATCGTGGTGGCGACTATTTGCTTCCTGTGAAAGACAACCAACCTGATCTTTTAGATGCGATAATTTATTGACGCAAACCTAAAACTATGTTAGAATAATATAAAGTATGACTGCATTGGGCAGAACAGATACAAACTGATATATGTATATCAGTGTTTTAACACAATATTATTTGGAGGAAATAATGAGAAAAATCGTAGATAACACTACATTCATCGGGTTTAGTATATTTGTCATCTGTCTTTTGTTTACTATATCGAATGTAGCGGCGATAGAGCCTGGAAGTGCGATAGGAATTTGGCTTCTTAACGAAGGTGATGGCAATACCATTAACGATAGTTCTGGCAATGAAAATCATGGTGAATTAATGGGCGGAAAATGGGTTGATGGCCCCTCTGGTCCAGCATTAAGTCTAAATGGTGTAAATGACCGTGTGATCGTTCCAGATTCCGATAGTTTATATGCCGACAAAGCTTGGACAATTACCGCTTGGGTTAATGTGAATGGTGCTGAGAACGGCTATGGACATATTGTCGGCAAAAGGGCTGCTGCTGGTGCTGTGGCGAATTACGCTTTCAGGACCAGTCCAGATGGTAAACAGTGGGATGCATACTTTAGTCGAGATGGCTGGAAAGGAATTTGGAGACAAGGAAATGTAAAGAAAGATACTTGGCTTTATATGACAGCAACTTATGATGGTGTGGATACAATAAAAATCTATGAGAATGGCAAAGAAATAGCTTCAGGTGGTGGACATGGTGGACCTGCACCAAGGAATACCGAGGAAGTCCATATTGGAGGGTGGACAAACAACACTTCTGAAACATTAAATGGCATGCTTTATGATGTTGCTATTTTTAGTGTTGCATTATCCGAGGATGATATTAGTGAACTAATGGATGAAGGACTTGGAGCATTATTGCCAGTAGAACCTGCCGGAAAACTTGCTACTACTTGGGGAAGTATCAAATCCAAAAATTAGTCGTTTCCTTTTCAAATTAGGCATATTGTTCCAGCATTGCCCAAAATCTCTAATCTGATGAGGACAGATAAAGATGAGAGGAGATCGTTGTTCTGAGAATATTGAACTTGCACGAGAATTAAACCTCTCGGCATGTGAATACATTGATGAAAACGATCTTGATTCTGCTATAGAGAAGTTGACAGAAACAATACGGCTTGCGCCCAATTTGGCTGAACCCCACACCAATTTGGGCGTTTTGCTTTTAAGTGCTGATTATGTATGTCAAAGGTGACTTGGTTAGGGTGTGTAAAGTTTTTGGCAAACATCTCATTGCACATTGTAGTGCGGGGTCTCCGTGCCCCGCGATTGTTGGTAGATTATAGATGGCGGGGCACGGAGACCCCGCACTACAATGAATGGTCCGAAGTTGGTGCCAAAAACTATACACACCCCTTGGTTGTATTCAGTGGTATCCAATTGTATATCTTTCAAATTCAAGAGTAAAAGTAGTGTTTCCATAAGTTTAAAGAGGCGCAATGAATTGCTCGACTACTAACGCGTTTTTTCTTAATGTTAGACGATCAATTGGAAATGGTATAACATAATTGGAGATTTTTATGGCAAAAAAACCGAACATTGTCCTCATACTTGCAGATGATCACGGCTATGGTGATATTTCTGCCCATGATGGACCTTCAATACAAACCCCGAACATAGATAGAATTGCTAATGAAGGGGTGCGTTTTACGAGATTTTATGCGAATTGTTCAGTGTGTTCTCCGAGTCGTGCATCACTGATGACAGGACGATATCCTGACAGAGTTGGTGTTCCAGGTGTGATTCGCACCCATCCACAAAGCAACTGGGGGTACTTTCGGCAAGATGCAATCACGTTGCCTTCAATGTTGAAACAGAAAAACTATCGTACAGCACTCATCGGTAAGTGGCATTTGGGACTTGAAGATGAGAACCATCCTTGCAAACGGGGATTTGACCATTTTCACGGTTTCCTTGGGGATATGATGGATGATTATTATACGCACCTTCGGCATAATAACAACTATATGCGGGACGATTTTGATACTATTGATCCGAGAGGACATGCAACGGATCTGTTCTCAGATTGGAGTGTTGATTTTGTTCGAACACACGCCCATACTTCATATCCATTTTTCCTCTATCTTGCGTATAATGCACCGCATACACCGATACAACCGCCAGACGATTGGGTGGAACGCGTGAAAGAACGTGAACCTGATATTTCAGAGCAGCGTGCAAAGTATGTTGCCCTTGTTGAACACATGGATGCTGGGATTGGACGGGTGCTTGAGGCACTTGAAGAGACAAATCAGTTGTCAAACACACTTGTCATCTATTCCTCAGATAATGGTGGACAAATGGGAGTTGGTGCACACAACGGTCCCTTGCGAGGTCAAAAAGGTGAGATGTATGAAGGGGGAATACGCGTGCCGACTTGTGCTATGTGGCAAGGTAACATGCCAGAAGGACATGTGACGGATCAAGTTGCTATGCTGAGCGATCTTTTCCCCACACTGTGTGAGGTGGCAGATGTTCCGATTCAACATGAAATAGATGGCCGTTCAATCTTGGGGACATTTCAAGGAGAGAAACAGGATTTATCTGAACGTCTCCTATATTGGATACGCAGAGAAGGTGGACAACAGTTTAGTGGACAGTGTCAACATGCTGTTCGTCGAGGTAATATAAAGCTGCTTCATAACCGACCATTTGAACCGTTGGAACTTTACGACCTATCCAATGATCCTTTGGAGACAACAGATGTTTCTCAATCGGACAAAAAACTGTATAATGAGATGAGAAGCCTGTTTCAGGAAGAAACTCAGAGAGCGGGGAGTGTGCCGTGGCAGAAAGGGTAAAAGTATTCTATGATTGCGGTATCCAAGGGTGTTATTGCTATCTTTTTGTTGTGAGCTATCTCTATAATTGGGAGGTATGCGATGAATTTGGATAAACATGAAAATGATAATATAGATATTGATGATCATTCACAAGAGAACAGTGATGACTATGAAATGGATTTGGATGTACCAGTGGACACCTATACGTCAGAAGAAAATCCTGAAATCTCACATCATACTGAGTTCTCAGTAATCCAACAAAGTTTGGCTGCGTTGCAAGATTCATTTGAAAAGCAGATTGCTCGTAATCAAAATCAAACAGAGATGTTTGACAAGATTTATGCGGAGATGAAGGATTACAAAGAGAGTTTCCTTCTGGAAGTACTTCACAAACCGATTATTCATAACCTAATCCAACTTTATGACAGCTATGTGTTGCTTGAATCTCAACTTGATGTCATACTGAATGAAGAAGAAGTGCTATCTGATAGTTTAACACAATATCGGAATAATCTTGAGAATTTTCGGTACAAATTGGAAGAGGTGTTATACCGTTTGGATGTTACGCCTTATGCAGAGTCCTCAACGGCACTTGATCGGCAGCTGCATAAAACTCTTCAAACAATATCAACAGACGATCCTGAGTTGGATAAGACAATTGCTGAAGTGCATAAAATTGGTTTCATCTGGCGTGATAAAGTGTTCCGACCGGAAGAGGTGACAATTTATCGTTATTCCGATTCTACACAATACAGTGAAGCACTTGTAAGTGATTCTCCTTCTGGTGAGAAAGGAGGCAATACGGATGGGTAAAGTCGTTGGGATTGACCTTGGGACGACATTTTCTGTGATTGCACATGTAAATGAACACGGTCAAGCAGAGATAATACCAAACTTGGAGAGTGAACGTATTACACCGTCTGTTGTGATGTTTGAAGACAATCTGGTAACAGTTGGGAAAATAGCAAAGCAAAACGCCAGGGCAGTGCCTGAACAAATTGTGGAATTTATTAAGCGCGAGATGGGTAAGTCCAAGTCTGAATTCTTTCGCTCTTTTGATGAGAAAGATTATTCCCCTGAAGAACTCTCTGCGATTATTCTCACCAAACTAAAACAGGATGCAGAGACATATCTCGATGAAGAGATAACTGATGCTGTTATTACTGTGCCCGCCTATTTTCACGATGCTGAACGTGAGGCAACACGTAACGCTGGTAGAATTGCGGGGTTGAATGTGTTGCAGGTTCTCAATGAACCGACTGCTGCTGCGCTTGCTTATGGAATAGACCAATTGGGTAGCAATCAGAATGTATTTGTGTTTGATCTTGGGGGCGGCACATTTGATGTAACGATCATGAGTGTATCTGAGACAGAGATTCAGATGCTTGCGACGAATGGTGACCATCGTTTGGGTGGAAAAGATTGGGACGATAAAATCATCATGCATGTTGCGGAGATGTTTGAGATAGAACATGGAGAGAATCCGTTAGTTGACCTGCATTCATACCAAGACCTTCAATTGGATGCGATTACTGCGAAAGAATCTTTGTCATTAAGACAAAGAGCATTGATAGTATGTGGTTACAATGGCAAAACGACACGTGTGGAGTTAACACGTGAGAAGTTTGAACAACTGACTGCAGATCTGCTTGAAAAATGTCGTGTGTTGTGCAATGTTGTCCTTTCAGAAGCAGACATGTCGTGGGAGGACATTGATAAAATCTTATTGGTGGGTGGTTCAACACGGATGCCGATGATACGAGAGATGATTACGACACTTAGTGGGAAAGATGTAAATCCACATGAAGTCAATCCCGACGAGGTTGTCGCTATTGGTGCTGCGATTCAGGGTACTCTCCGTCAGATTACCGAGGGAGATACAGAGACGGTAGATATGCCAGAAGCAGTTATAGACCGTTTCATCGGTCCAGATGGTGTTCCGAAGGTAACTATAACCGATGGTGCAACACACAATCTCGGTCTTGTTGTTCTTAATGCACTGCGTGAATATGTTATTCATGTGATGATTCCAAAAATGACAGCAATTCCTTGTGAGGTAGCAGATAAGTTTCTGACCGTGGATCACAATCAACCCTCAGTGTTAATTGAAGTGGTGCAAGGACTTGAGCAGGATCAACGTAAGAATGATATAGATCTGTTTGATGAATATAAATTGGGTGAATGTACCCTTGAACTACCCCTCGGTTTGCCACAAGGGTCGCCGATTGAGGTGAACTATAAATATAACTTAGACCAAAATCTTGAGGTAACCGCTAAATCTCTCTCAAATGATGAGGCAACTGCTGTTTACGATCTCTTCTCCATTATTGAACGCCCTACGCTCAATGAAGAGGAAGTTGCCCAGGCAAAAACAGAACTTCAGGATCTTGTTGTTGAATAGTGTTTTGATCAACAATTTCGAGGCACAGAGACCCCGACCTACAATGGTTAATGAGAAATTTTAACTCCTGCCATTATTCTAAATAATCTGTCATAGGAATAAATGTATGTCCAAGCGCGAAGAATATATTGCGTTTATCAACGCGCTCAAAACGGCTTCACCGATAATATCAGACGAACAACGTAAGGGGTTTGTTCGGTTAGGTGTTCAGCAATATGGACTCACTGTTGATGAAATAACGGAAATACTCAAGACATCAGGAATTCAGATCGGTGGGCAGATTGATTATTTTCAGGCGTTAGGTTTATCAATATCTGAATTTGAAAACCGAAGCGAAGCAGATAATGTTCATCGCGTTGAAATAGCACACAAAAAGTTATATGCAGAATCGTTGAAAGCCGGTGGTCGTCCTCGTGCTGATGGCAAGACAGAGGAACAGTGGCGGACACTTCTGAATCAAGCACGTAACACTTTGATCGACCCGAAGAGACGACTGGAACACCTGTCAACCATAGAACAACAGGGGACGGTGAATCTTGATAAGGAGTTGATAACGCCAAATCTTGAAAACATGACACTTATTCCTGAAGGTGAGTTTCAGATGGGTAGCGATGATGACGAAGCTTATGGTGATGAACATCCAATCCACTCTGTTTTCCTTGATGCGTTTTATGTGGATAAATATCCTGTGACAAACGCCCAGTATAAGTTATTTATAGATGAAAACCCACAGTGGAGCAAACGCGACATCCCTAAAAAGTATGGTGATGTTGACTATCTAAAGCATTGGCGTAATAGCAGTTTCTCAAGTAGTCAGGCAGAACATCCTGTCGTTAACGTGAGTTGGTATGCTGCGATGGCATACACACAATGGGTAGGCAAACGGTTACCCACAGAAGCAGAATGGGAAAAGGCAGCGCGCGGGGGAGTCAATGGTAATAAATATACATGGGGTGATGACCCAGATCCATCTATGGCAAATTATGACTGGAACATTGGCGAAACAAGTGCTGTTGGGCAATATCCACCCAACGAATTTGACTTGTATGATATGTGTGGGAACGTATGGGAATGGTGTCTTGATGCGTATCATGATGGTTTTGCTATTGGGACAACACCACGTAATCCAATAGTTGGTGCTAACTCTGTTGACTGGATCGTGAATAATTATATAGATGTTGAAACAAACCGTGTAATGCGTGGTGGTTCTTGGCGTATTCCTGCCTCGTTAGTGCGAATTGCAAATCGTAATGCAGAATCGCCTTCCTTTTCACTGAATGTCATAGGATTTCGTTGTGTCTGGTCTGTGCCATCCGGACACGAGACAGAAATTCAATCTACTGGAGTCCAATCAATTCCTTCCGAACTCACGTTATAATAACATTTAACCTAACAACGTGTGGGATGTTAACCAATTACAAAAAGTTTCCCTTTGAGATAAATGTCATCCGTGTTAGACTATCATGTAAAAAAGAGAAAACCTTATGCGTATACAAGTTCTTGCCGATGTAGGTAAAGGTATAACGCTACCTATCAATTATAACCATCTGCTTGTTGGTGTGATCTACCACTTCCTTGCAGAATCTAACCCTGAATATGCTGACTTTCTCCACGATGAAGGTTATCATGCAGCCGAGAAGCGGTTCAAACTCTTTACCTTCTCACAACTGATGGCAGAACGCCGACGTATCATCGGTGAACAGATACATTTTCGTTCTACCTTGACATGGTTCGTCTCTTCTCCTATAGAACAATTCCTATCCCACTTCGCCGATACACTGCTGACTCAAGGCAGGCTATCACTTGGACTACAAGAACTGAAGATTATAGATGTCACTATCCCGCGTGTCCCACGTTTTCAGTCTGAGATGACGTTCCGGTGCCTGTCTCCGATTGTAATGTCCACAGTGCATGAACACGATGGTCACCGTCGCATGCACTACTGCCTCCCTGATGATCCGCACATCTCCGAACTCATCCGACAAAACCTGCTTCGTAAACATGAGGCAACACACCGATGTTCTCCGCAAGACGATACGTTGTTCTTCCGTTTTGACGACCAATATATCCGTAGGAAGCGAGGGCGTGTGACTCGTTTGGTAGATTTCAAGGGTATCAAGATACGTGGGATTTTGTGTCCGTTTCGGGTTTCTGGAAGTGCGGCATTGATTCGGACTGGGTATGAATGCGGGTTTGGTGATAAGAACAGTGCGGGGTTTGGGATGGTGGAGGTTTAGAAAAATATTACTTGACTGTTTCTGCATAAATCTCCTATAATGTTGATACTTACAAACTCTGACATATTTAATCGCACCAATGTGGAATCAACGCATTTGAAATTAATCACTATCTACTTACCAATCTACTTAGTAGTACGGTTCGTCGGTTCTCACAACTTCTAATCGCACCAGTTTGGAATCAATACTTTACCGATTGATCTCAATCTTTACATTTCATCTCCTTTATTATCTATCTTTTAATCGCACCAATATGGAATCAATGCTATATAGATGAAACTTTTCATTTTAATTCTCCTAATAATATTTTCTAATCGCACCAGTTTGGAATCAATACACACTGATGGCACCACTTGGGAACGTGTAGCTGAATGACTTCTAATCGCACCAGTTTGGAATCAATACAATATGGGTTTATACTTAAATATCGACATTTCAGTATCTCCTTTTTATTTTAATCGCACCAATTTGGAATCAATGCTCTATTGGGCTGATCTTAGCCTTATCATTTTTTATCTCCTTACAATAGCTTCTAATCGCACCAGTTTGGAATAAAAATATGAAAAATTGACAACGCTATTTTAGTCAATTAAAATAACGTGAGTTTGATTAATACTTGATAAAAATAGGGCAATGTGTTAATCTCATGTATTAGACACCTTAAACACACAATTTAACGGTCTAATAGTTAGTTGGAAAAATTCGGGAACCCAACAAAACATTACATAAATATCAGGGAATCGATGTTATATTGACAATATGTCTTGATTAACATTGTAGGGAGTCTTAGTGTTCCTTATGTGTTAATTTGCGATGTGTTTTCTATTGTCTGCACAAGGATTTTCTGATTGTTGATATCCTTATAATTATTTGTTAACATTAACTTCACATAACATTTCTGGAAGAGAGGTGTTGGTATGCCAGAACAATTAAAACTTGGTTTTAGCGAAGAATCAACGTTGGTATTGGAATTAACAGGTAATCCGTGGACAGATTTTGGTATTGTTAGTTTTTGTGCAGAATTGCGAATGACTAAGCCGCATTTCTTAGTCGAGGATCCAATCTTGACAGAAAACGAGGCAACGATTACTATTGATGTCTCAGATATTGAAACGGTGAAGACGTGGTTTTATCAAACTTTACGTGATAAATGGAATAATATTCACCATAAAAGTCTGATCGCGAAGGTCCTTAAATACACACCTATTCAAGAGGATGGCTTTATTAATCCTGACGAAATGATTGATATTACGAATGTTGAACGAGAAATTATTAAAAAGGAACTCATCAAAAGAAAAATAAAGCGGAACATAAAAATTGAAGATAACGTCCCAGTCTTTGAACGCCGCTACAATTTTATAGGTCTACCAGCAAACATTAAGACAATTCAAGGCAAACTGAATTCCATTGTTGAAGAAAGTTTGGAGAGTTTGAAAAGTCCATCTGGTCAGAAAGTATGCGCGGTCTCCATGTTGCCATTCTCATCCAAGAACGAAAAATATATCACTCAGTATGTTAACCCCTTTAGCAATAAGTCCCACAACCATCCGATCCGTGGTGTTGCAAGTAAAAGCTACTACAAAGGTAGTCCTATTCATTACCTGCTCAACTTGTTAACGACTCTGTGTCCAAATATCCCATTCGTGCGTGATGCGCGTGAAGCAGAGATCATGCTTATATTACCCGTAATTCCAAATCTTAATCTGCTTTCAGAGGTATATAACAGGCTTTTAGGAAGTAATAATCTGAAAGATTTAAATGATAGTGATGAAACCAGTACCTCTACAAATCTGCGTGACCTCCGTGCTCCTTATGATGACTACTCTCTTGCAATTTATCTTTTCCACAATATCTTCTATCGTTTTTCAAAAAGGGAAAAACGGTTGCTTTTTAATCCAATTGATAATCCGAAACTTAACATCCCACTCCTGACACGGTGGGTGAAAATACCTTTTACAAGACCTAATCCAAGACGTAATCAGAGAGATATGCGATTTAGCAATTTTCACCACATTGAAATTGACCATAGACTCTATAAGTTCATTTGTCCACTTTCGTTTAATAGTGGCTTCGAAATTCAATTAGTTCCAGATATTCTTGCACGGATTAAACCGGCTTTAATCAAAGGTAAACGAGACATCCGAGGAGAGAATTCACTACGATATCTTAGTAAGGCTATTGCAACAAGCGATACTGGTTTAATGAAGGTAGCCATTTTCAATCTTTATAAGTATGCCGATGGCATTAACAAAACAGATGCACAACGTCCAGTACGGATGTTACCACATTTTATTCAATATTTTTTGAAGGAGAACGCTGTGTTAAATGATGAAAAACTACGTAATGATTTAATGGCATTAGGAACACAAATCGGTAAAGTTTTTTCACGTGATATTACACTCATAAGTAAACTGTATAACGCCTCGAGCGAAGGTGCTTTTACAGTTGTACTTAAGCAAATTATGTTTCGACTTTGCAAGATCGGTCTTCTTGATGGAGAAGTTGAAACTGATGGTAAATTTCGCGTTAAAGTAGTCAAAGTCAAGAATGAGAAAAAATCCCTTACTCGTGTTGATCCTAAAAAAGTATCAGATGTTTTAGATAAACTAAATCAGGAAAATTGGGCCCAAATCGCTGAAACCTTATCCACTTTTACAAGTCTATCGGCATTCAATGAGAATTTATCCCAAGATTTATCCAAACGAAAAGCAAAAGGAGAGAAAAATGAATAATCAATCAGTATCTTTAAAAGGTGTGACTTTGGTTTGGTTGAGCAAAACCAACCTGAGCAATCTGAATGCAGGCGAGGGCGGTGGTGGGAACATCACCGAACTGAAAACCTATGACGACGGGAGCAAACCGTATGCTTCTGGTCAGTCTGTTAGACATGCACTCCGTGAGGCAATTGAACGTAACAATCCAGGCGTATTCCATTGTACGCCAGAATCGCCTTGCTGTAAGGTTAAAATCTGTTGGCTTTGCGATCTTTTTGGTTATTTAGATCCGAAACCAGGTCAAGGTTCTAATAGGCGATGGTCTCCCATCAAAGCTACTCCCGCACTTGGTCAGATCGCGGATGAAATTGTTACCGATCTTTTAATCCGTATGAGTGATAAACCTAAAGACATTGATGAAATTGATACAGAAGAATCGGTGGACGACGAACCTGATGCAGAAACAGGAAGCATGGATCAACGAATCGCTTACGTTCAGATAATGTCGAACGTTTACCGAGTCGGGTTATCTCTTGATGTTGCAAACATCGGTAAGGTTGTAGATGTCAACTATGAAAATGGTAAGGTCAACCGTAGTATAGCTGATAAAATAGGAGTTGAAGAACGTAAAAAACGTGCGGTGGCGGTGTTAGACGCGATCGGCGGCATTACAGATTTCGCAAAACAAGCACGAAATGCTGCATCGCTTTCCCCAGACATTTTTATTGCTTCGACCCATACACGTTATTCTCACAGAACCTTGCGAGCTTTAGAGTGTAGCGATAAAGGCTGTGTTGACACCAAAACACTACAGGTTATTTTACAGGATTTACAGGATGACGGAGCGACCTTATTTTTCGGCTTCACCCCGAATGTCGTAAAGAATGACGATGCCTTACTTGAAACCGTTAAAGAATTCGGACTTGAACCTGCGAATCCGATTCAGGCCTTGAGAAATCTGACAGAAACCGTTCGGAGTACTGCGGTGGAAGGAAAATTGAGTAAAGAGTAATCTTTGTACTAAATTATGATTGGAGGTAATCATGGAGAAGATTCTCACATTTGAGCTGATCTGTCCGTTCTGGTCATCTTTCCGCAATCCGAGTACGGTGAACGTTCATGTAACCTATCCATTTCCACCACCGACCACACTCTACGGCATGTTGAATGCTGCACGCGGCATGCCATCGGATTGGCATGAGGACCGTGAAGCATGGCAATTTGCGTTGGTTATTAAATATCCCGGGGAACTTGTTGAAACTTTCAGTAAAATCATGCAGACTTCTCGTGCCGATCAAAACCCTGATAGTCCGTATGACACGAATAGGAAAACGGTTATACGCCAGAAAATTGTTGGTGCTCATTACTTTGTTTACATCAAATCAAGGGACACCTTACTTGAAGAAGCACTATCAACGTTAATGGATCCGTATTGGTCACTTTACCTTGGTGAATCAGATGATGTAGTTGATGTTGTTTCTCCAGAAATTGTTGAAGTCGATAACGTTTCTGTTGAACGTATTCACTCAATTATTCCAAGATTTGCAGAAGGTTGTCGATTAGTTAAAGTTCCTAACAGATTTATACAACAAGGCAAAAATAGTTGGCGTGTTGAACCGCAACTCTATTCTATTCCACCTGAAGGGGAAGGTATTCAGTTAAGTGAACCGAAATTAGCATATCCAATTAAGGGAAGGAACATCGTTTTCAATGAAAGTTCTCGGTAAATCAAATCAAACATTACTCGGACATACCCGTGACTGCTTGACAATTTGTGACGAACTGCTTAGACGACGAGAACCATTTTTTCGCAGTTTTTGTGAGCGATACAATTGGAACTGGGAAGATGTCCGGCGATGCATTCGCTTTGCGGTGTGGTTTCATGATATTGGCAAAGCTTCAGACAAATGGCAATCTTACGTACGAAAACCGAAAGAAGAGCAATCGAAAAACCCGATTACGCATGCTCTTCCCTCTTTTGTAATCGGTACAATAGTTCTCGGTATCCATGAATTTGAGAAAAGTCCACAATTTGCTGCGTTGTTTGCCATTTTGGCACATCATGTGCAAATGCTTCACGACAACTCTTTTCCTGAAAACCGGTATCGTAGAGATATAGTCAAACTCCCGGACGACTACGTAAATGAGCATTTAGCGTTTTTTCGCAAGCATGAACCTAATATAAAAACGTTAGAATGGCAAAATCCACAACTACGATTAGGGGAGTTCTGTGAAGAACTAAACGAAATAAAGGATTTAGTGCGTTATGAGAAGGATTTACAATTCAAAACCCTTTATTCATTAATGCTCAACATACTTACAGCATCCGATAACTATGCAAGCAAGAATGAACCTAAGGATGGTTCACAGAATAACCCCCACGGTAGAAATCTTACGCTTGGGCAACTTTTACTGATTAATGATAAATTTCCACTTTACGACAATACACCGTTAAAATTATTATCATTTTTACCAGAAGGGGAACAACAGAATGAGATGCAACGTAAAATTGTAGCATCCGATTCAGATAGGTTGATTCTGAATGCAGGATGCGGTGAAGGGAAAACTGCCGCGGCACTACTTTTTGCACAGAAATTGTTACAGGAAAATAAAATTGAGCGTATCATTCTAACACTGCCAACAAAATTTACAGCAAATAACCTATATCGCGATCTTATTAGTCCAGAAGGGTACGATATACCCAAAGAATTGGTTGGTATTGTACACGGTGATTCAGAACAATTTTTGACGCAACTCTCAGATGATGAAACACAAGGAGAAACGGAAGAGACAAATGAAAATGTTAAAGCGCAGGAATTTGAGAATAATTTTTATGCCAAACCTGTTACGATCTCAACTGTGGATCATTTGTTGATGAGTTTATATCACGGTTACAAGTACGCCGATCGTGCATTTTTCAATATCGCATCTTCTCTTGTAGTTTTTGATGAGGTCCACTACTACCAAGGAAAAACGATTAAGGCAATTGCCGAGGCGATGCGTAGATTAACGCAGTTAAAAATTCCGCATCTTGTGATGACCGCGACGATCCCAGACGCTGTACGTGAACGTTTCAACGATCCCGAAAAATACACTTTCCAACAAGCACCAGCAGTTATCAATGACACATCAAACCCAAAGACTCCTTTTGAGATTGTCAAACTGAATCAAACGCCATTGGATGAAGAAAACACAATTTCACAAGAACTTGTGGACCTGGTTAAGCAGAATCAGGGCAAAAGACAGATTATCTTCGTAAATCAAGTTAACCGCGCAAAGCATGTTTATCTTGAATTAGAAAAGCATGGAATTTGTGAAAACCTAATCTGCTATCATTCAGGTTTTATTGGCAAGCATCGTGTCGAAAAGGAAAAAATTATCCGTTCACTTTTTAAAGGGTCAGATCCCTGTGTGCTGGTATCAACACAAGTAAGTGAACTCAGTTTAGACATCAGCGCGGATGTGATGTATTCTGAAATTGCACCGATTGACTCAATCATTCAACGTGGCGGGAGATTACACCGAAACGGATGGAAAATTGATGTCCCGTGTGGATATGAACGTTGCAGAACGTGTAATCATAATAGGGATGTAGACCATAGCAGCTATTGCTTTTACCTTATGCCTGCTTACGAAGATAAAAAGGCGTGTTTACCTTACGAACCTGACATCTTGTGTGAATCATGGAATGTAATTGGAGATCGGTACACGTTTGATGAAGCGTGCAAGTGGGTGAATGCTGTTTATCAAGAATGTGAACCACTTATGCACACCGAATTATCAGCAGCAATTCACAATGATCTAATTTTTGGCAAAAAGCCAAAAGACAACTATGCAGGAGAAAAGGCAGAAGAGGGAAGAGTCGTTATTCGAGAACAAAATTATCGGACTTACGATGTGGTACCGATAGAGTTTGAGGATGAAGTAAAAAATGATTATAAAGAATTTAAAAACTATAATCTAAGTATTCCCGCCTGGGCATATTGGAAATCGGAAAATCAATTTTACTGTAGAAAAGCAAAACTTGAAACACGTAACCAGAAGACAAAAGAGGTTAAGACGTATCAAATACCGTTTACAGTAATCCAAGCGGACTACTGCTTTGATATAGGACTTCCAATAGGTTTAGAAAAACCTACGAACATGATGTAACGTTACACCTCGCGCAAAAATTTTTCACAACGAAAAAACGTCTATGAATCCATATATAAACCGAATTCACAATAAGAATAATCCATTTCTGAATATTACTATCAGTGAATATCGGTTGTCCGATGGAACGTCAATGACACCAAAATAAAAAATCGAACAGACACCCCCCAAATATACATGAAACCTATTGTCTCAAACACCAAAATAACAACAAAACCCAACCATCGCCTATTATAATGTATCGCAGACACTCTTATTTTGCAAAACAGACCACATGAAGATTATTGTAATGTTTAATTTGACATTAGTTATTTATGATGTTATGATATATATCACATAGACTATAAGTTTTTATGGATTTCTCATGCTATCACAATACGACAAAAGAATTACAAACTTTGAATTAAGAGATACCACATCTATCGCATGGGTTATGATGCAGAATATTTATATCATGAATAATACATACAAGGAAATCAAAAACTTAAAACACAAAACGTACCGGATCAAAAAAATAAAATTTCCAAAATTTTGCACAAAAATCACTAAAAAACCAAGGCACAGACTATGTTCACAGCACCGTACCAAAACCGTACCGTAATCCGAAAAAACGTACAATACGGTACGGTTACAAGGATAAAGAAAATCAATGAATTTATACCACTTCTAAATGATAATGCCTCTTTGTTGTAGCATAACCTGTTAGGTTGTGTCTTTGTAGCATAACCTGTTAGGTTGTGTCTTTGTAGCATAACCTGTTAGGTTGTGTCTTTGTAGCATAACCTGTTAGGTTGTGTCTTTGTAGCATAACCTGTTAGGTTGTGTCTTTGTAGCATAACCTGTTAGGTTGTGTCTTTGTAGCATAACCTGTTAGGTTGTGTCTTTGTAGCATAACCTGTTAGGTTGTGTCTTTGTAGCATAACCTGTTAGGTTGTGTGGTATCAGATTACATTTTACAAAAACCTATAATGCGACATCATTTTTTAGAAATGGTATAACCCTGACTTAGGTAAGATAATAGTTGACAAACCACATCGGACAATATAAAATTGAAGCATAAAACTCTATATTTACCTATTGGAAGGAATAAAATAATGGCATTAAAAGTTGGCGTAGTCGGCATGAGTGGTATCGGAAACAATCATGCGAATTGCCACGCAAATGATGATTTAGCGGAACTTGTCGCAGTGTGTGATATAGTGAAAGACCGTGCGGACAGTGCGGCGGAACGTCTCGGTGTGAAAGCATACTACAGTTTAGCAGATATGATTGATGGAGAACCCGATTTAGACATCGTTGATGTGACAACGGGTGGAAATGAGAACGGTAGTTGGCACTATGAACCGACGATGGAGGCACTGGATAACGGAAAGCATGTTCTGGTTGAAAAACCGATTTCTAATGACATCGGAGAAGCGAGAGAAATGGTTGCGAAAGCGACAGAAGAAGACCTTTACCTCGCATGCAATCTCAATCACTATTTCACACCCCCTGCTGAACAAGCAAAACAATATATTGACAATGGACAGATCGGGGAGATGGTCTACATCCTCCACAAAATGGGATTTGCCGGAGGCGAATTCAACTACAGTTACTCTAAAGCACCGCGTTCTGATGGATTTCCCTATTTTCATGTGAAAGCATTTCTATCACATCCGTTCAGCGTGATGCGTCATTTTTGTGGTGATGTGACGCATGTGCAAGCCTTTATGGAACGTCCACATTTTCGTCGTCGTGAAGGGGATCTGATGGTTTCAATCAACAGCATTCACCTGCGTTTTGAAAATGGATGCATCGGTTATCTACTGAGTCAACGTGGGGATGCGACCTTCGGTCTCGGTGGATGGTGGAGCGTTGAGCTGGCTGGTACACGCGGCACATTCTGCATAGAAAACTGTATTGAGAAGGTGACGTTCTGGCCATCACCCGGTGCTCCTGAAGGCGGCGATGTCGTCGTAACGGAATCGGGTATTACGGACTTTGGACAGACATTTCCATTAAGAATACATGCTTTCTTAGAAGACATAACAAACGGTGTTCCGAAAGAGAAGATACGCGCCTCTGGCAGAGATGCACTTGCTGCGCTTGAGTATACCTGGGCAGCGATGGAATCTTATGAGCAAGGCGGGATTCTGGTGCGGCCTCACCCACTACCCTCGTTGAATGGACTGTAAAGATATAGTTGGTAAGAGACATCTAATCACGAATTATTATACAGGGCTTACGCATTCCCCCTTGATAAGGGGGGCAGGGGGGTTAAATTGTCCAATATTTCACTGTTTTTAGTTTTCTTAATCCCTAAATCCCCTTTATCAAGGGGACTTTAAGAAAAAATGCGTAAGTCCTAATTATAGAAGGAGATACTACACTTGAAATTAGGTGCAAATTCAGTGCTGTTTGGTGGATACGATATGGAAACCGCCTTTAAGCACATTGCAATGGCTGGTTATGACGGTATAGAACTGTCTGCAATTGATGGTATGAGTCAACATCTTGTCCTCGCAAATTGGCAAGAACTTGCTGATGACATCAAACGGCTATCAAAGGAATATGAGCTTGAGTTGTTGGCGATGGAACAACCGTCTCGCGATGCTGAAAGAATGGAGTTGGCATTTCAAGCTGCTGTTGAAATTGGTATACCGATAGTTAACTGTGGTCCTGGAGGTTCATCTGACAATGAAGATGCCTGGTCAGAGGTGATAGATTCATTAGGAAGTCTGTCTGATAGGGCAGAGCATTACGGAGTCACCCTGTGTGTGAAAGCACACGTAGGTGCAAGCATATACAATACGCCGACAACACTTCGCGCGATGGAAGAAATTGATTCACCAGCATTTGGTATTGACATGGACCCTTCACATATACATCGCGCAGGTGAAAATCCTGTGGAAGCGATCGCCGCCGTTGTCTCAAGAGTGAAACACGTCCATATCCGAGACTGCAAGGGAACACAGCGTGGACCGGGTTCTCCTGAATTGCAAGCGAACGGTCGAGGTGATATCGATCTTGTTGGATACATCCGCGTACTACATGAAAATGGATATATAGGACCGCTAAACCTTGAAGTTATCGGAGCGAAAGAATATAGTATGGAACAGTGTTGCACAATTGCTGCAGAATCGAGAGGACACATGCAGGCGTGTCTGCAGGCATGTGGTGCACGCTAATTCTATAGTAAAGTTTAGAATTATGAAGACATTTCAAAACACTGGCAAGCATCACAAATCACGTAGGGGCGAGGTTTCCTCGCCCAATGCAGCGTGTCCCATTAATTGTAAATTTCACTATAAAACCGAATAGGTAGGTGAACAACCTGCCTACTTTCATACCTTCTAATGATCATTATATTACGGTATTCAACTTGAAACAGAATTCACTTACGCTACCTTTAGTAGGTGGTAGCATTTCATTAATTTGCTTCTTTCTACCGTGGATTAAATTTGATATGTCTGCTTTAGGATTAGATCCAGTTTTCACAGATCTAAAGGGACCTATCTATATTTCTGGTTTTCAGTTTGTGATGAGAGGGGCAACTTTTGAGGTCCTGACTTTCCTTGCAATACTGGCGATTCTTGGTGTCTGCATATACATGTTGAAACAGAAAACACCTTGGAAATCCAGAATGACAGTAATAATTTGTAGTTCTTATGGGTGTATATACTTTGCTGTAGGATATATTGTATCAACAATAGCAGACATTCACATTGCGTCAAAAGAGATTGGATTTGCACCTCCTGATACAAATTTAGATAACTTAACCAGTCTCCAAATCGGAATGTTTGGTGTAATTGTTGGGTTCGTCCTTGCATTTATTGGGGCATGGAAAATTCCTAAAGAAAATCCATTGAATGAAAACAACGAAACTAATAACAATCTTATGTAGAAGAATAAACAATGACACTTTATCAACGGTTCTATATATTGGGTTGCAGTCTATTTACATTTTTCTGCTTCTGTCTGCCATGGATTAATGACGAATCAGGATTTCACCTAATTGTTGGTAAGGGTACTTTCCTTATCCCTTTAGTTTTAATGGTCACTTTAATGATAATTGGATGTATCTTTTTTTGGCAATCAAGGACCCTGATATACAGTTGCAGTTTGATCGGTATTATTCTTCTAATGGTAGAGTTGTTTAGTAATCTGCTTTTTGTTGAATACGGTTTGCCGCTTACCATAGTCGGATTTTTTCTCACAATGGCAGGTGTAAGGTTTTTTCCTAAACCAGAATAGAGAACTGAATCAAACACAAAAGAATAGCATAGATTACGAGTTGTGCTAAATAACTTTTTGTTAAACATTGTTTCACATAAGTAGATGGATTTGACCGTATTTCTATTTCTTTGAACGCTCTTTAGTCCCGTAGGGACGATATGTTTATATGTTAAATCAAACATATGTGAATACATAATAAACATTTTGTTAACTAATACAAGTCGTATAGAATGGTATTTTCTAATGGGAAGAAGCATGAAGCAGTATCCAAGGTTTATTTCACTTGTTGGCGGTATAATAGCATTTTTCAGTTTTGCTTTACCTTGGGTAGACATACATTCTGGGGTGGAACTTGCGATCAGTGGTTTCCATTTTATTTTAGTAATCTTAATGATACCTATTGGATTAATTGCTATCGGCATATTCACTTTTCAGTCTATTTCCAAAATGCAGGGGACCATTATCATAACCATCTGCCTTTTCTTCTTTTTAATACTGTTGAGTGTATTCTTTGAGGTCGTAAATGAGAATGATCTTGGCAGCAGCTTCATAACAATTGCTTTTTTCATGTCATCATTTATCATAGGTAGTAGTCTCATTTTAAATAGACAAGGTCATTGGCATTCCTTTGCCAGTACCTTCGTGTTTACAAATGCTGCCGTTGGGATTTTCTGCTTTCTGATTGTCGTGTTTAGTTTGAATTTAAACCTAAGAATCGAAGGATCTTTAAATCCAGAAATCAAATATGGTGCGTTCTTGGCTGCTGTTGGATTCATTCTATCAATCGTAGGTGTACTTGAGACTCCATATAGATTGGAGAATGAAGATACAGACACAGATGAAAATCAGTCTAATGCTTAAGTAATATCGCTATTGCATCTATAGACTGATTTCAGATAACCGGATACCGCTATTGAACATTTTCTTGGGTGGGAGTTCTTCTTCAACTTCTGTCAAACCGCATAGCCAATTCCATGTATATTGACCTCGTTGACGATCTCTGTAAGATTCCACCTCTGTTACATACGCATGTCTCCCTTTGTGCTGATAGAGCGGAATATCGTCGGACTCACGCTTCCAATCCCGTTTAGGCATTGATGATCGGAAATATGAAAACTTAATCATACCGCGTCTATCTGCATTGAGTTTTGGTCCTGCCTTATGCCAAATACCGTATCGTGTCATAGCGACAGTGCCAGCGGGAACAGTTAGTGAAAGCTGACCGAGGATATCTCCATAATGTGCAATCGCTTCCCTATCAACAAGCCGAAAATGTGAACCCGGCAAGATCATTGTAGGACCATCTTCAATTCTTACCTCCTTTGGATAGTAGTAGCATTGGAGATGCGTGATACCGTAGCCATATTCTGTAAGACCGTCTGAATGCCAAGTCTGTCCGCGATGCGGTGCTTCAAAAAGGTGGTGATGCGCGTTTGTTGGGACAAGGAAATCCTCACCTAAAAGTGAACGAGCAACACCAGCAACTTCTGGATGGAGCAGCACATTAGTACGAAAGTCATCTGTTTGCACAAATTCGCTGAGATGTCCACCATGAACAGCATCACATTCCCTATTAAAGTCTTCAGGAATGATGCTTTCTAATGTAATATATCCGTTGTGTATAAACTGCATGACTTGGTCATCAGTTAATGTTGGTTCTACGTTTAACATAAGTGTATTCCTCAGATTATTTTTTCTAATATAAATTCAAAATTGAGATAGGCATTTTCAACATCTGAAAAACTATAGAGTTCTGGTCGTGGAAACTGCACGATACGCCATCCGTCACGAACAGCATCAAGTACAGAGGAATAAGGTGGATCCTGAGAAGGTAACACAGGTTCATCTGGTGCTGTCGGGTCATATAATGCCCATGCCCCAAGAGGTGACCGAAGGTTGGTTGATTTGGAGTAAAGGTAAAGGATAATTTGTTTCTCAGCATTAAGCACATCAATAACACTGTTAAGATCAACTTCGGTTAATTCATCTGCGTTAAGTTTATTGATGCAATCGTTGAGCCACTCATATAATTCTGATTTCACACAAAAGTCTCCCTTCAATTAAGTTTGGGTGTGTAAAGTTTTTGGCATAAAAACTACTCCTTCTTGTTGGGAGGGGTTTCTAACCCCGATTTATAATAACCTCAGTTGCCATCTACGAATTGTTGGAGAGGTTTCCAACCCTGTTTTGTTGTTTTCTACCAACATCAATGCAGCTTATTTTATCAATAGCACTCTGAAACTTCAGACTCATAATCATGGAAATCTACTAATCCTGAAAATCCTGGTTCAGACAAGTGCCAAAAACTTTATACATCCATTAAGTTTCAGCATTATAGCATTAAAACGAAAAATGTGGTATTATAGTTAATGATGGGACATTCTGAGACAACCATTTATAAAACAAAATTGAAGGAAACGTGTACTATGGCGAAAAAACCTACGAATAAGCGAAAAAGGAGTGGCAATAGCCAAAGAACATCTACTAAGAGCAAAAACCCAAAATATTATTACGATCAAGGAATTGCTAAAGCAGAACGCGATCAACATCATGATGCAGTTAAGGATTTCACTACTGCAATTCAGTTAAAACCTGATTATCTTGAAGCATACTACAATCGTGGTATTTCAAAAAAAGCTCAAGATGAAACAGTAGAGGCTTTAGAAGATTTTAATAAAGTCATTGAATTAAATCCTAAACACATAGATGCACATATAAGACGGGCTGAATCATATATTTTAGTGGGTGATATAGAAGCTGGGTTAACAGATTGTAACACTGCATTGAAACTCAATCCAAAATGTGTTGAAGTATTTTTGACTCGTGCGTGGGCTTTTGAGGATTTAGATGATTATGACAAAGCACTGGCAGATTATGACGAGGCGATACGGATAGATCCTAAATGTGCTGATGCATACTACTATAGAGGAAATCTAAAAGAAGACTATGAGGAATATGAAGATGCAATTACCGACTACGATAAGACATTAACGTTAGACCCTACGAATGAGCAAGCACGTGATTTCCGAAAAGTATGTATGGAAATGTTAACTGGGGAAGAAGACCCGCTTGATTTTGATGGCGTAGTTATTTTACCCAATCCTGAAAGTAATGGAATGTCGGAGGGGAATTCAGAAATCGTTCTACCTATAATTCCAGATTTTTCTTATGAAATATCTGATGAAGAGATTAGGGAATTTGAAGCTGTAGTTAAAACCGCAGAGAACGCAATAGAACAAGACCCTGAGAATATCGATGCATATTTAGTACTAGGGTTGGCAAAGTATCAACTGTCCGATTTCCAAGATGCTGTGGATAATCTTGATGAAGTGATTAGTCGGCAACCAGGCAATGTTGATGCTTACAATTTTAGAGGGTTAGCAAAAATGGGTATTCAATTGCATGAAGCGGCGATTGCAGATTTTGAGGAAGCAATTCGATTACAACCTGATAAATCTTTTTCATATTACAACCGAGGCACTGGAAAATACCATTCTGGATTAATTGAAGAGTCAATTTCTGACTATAACAGAGCAATACAGTTAGAACCAAATAATATAATGGCTTACTCGCATAGAGCACTTGCCTATGCTGACCTCGGAAGGATTGATGCAGCCATGTCTGATTTCACTAAATCTATGCAATTGATGGAGTTGATAACAGAAGAAAAAATTGATATTGAGGAATTTATGGATAATCCATTAGCGAATATTACTCTATAGATAAATCATAATGGATTAACAGTATTAGAGTTGATATAGAAACATTAACAGCCAATTTCTGGATTCGTCGTAGATTGTTAATTACTTAATTGTTATTAGGCACAGAAAGGATTATTTATGAGGTTGGAAGGAAAAGTCGCAATTGTTGCTGGTGCTGCTTGGGGTGGCATCGGTGCGGCAACAGCATACAAATTTGCTTGTGAAGGTGCGAAAGTAGTCGTTAACACACGCAGACGTGAAGAAAAACTCGCAGAAACCGTATCCCGTATTAATGATGCAGGCGGTAAAGCAGTTGCAGTTATGGGTGATGTGGCAGACGAAAAGACTTGGGAAACACTCGTGGAAACAGCATTAACAAATTACGGTAAAATAAATACACTTGTTCATAATGCTGCACATTCTTATACTAAAAAAGCAATTGAATTTACTCAAGAAGAATGGAACGAGAGTCTTGGCGTAACACTCGGTGGTCCGTGGCTTGGGGCAAAGTATTGCATCCCTGAGATGATAAAAAACGGAGGTGGCACCATTGTCTTTATCTCAACTGTCAATGCTACGATAACAAATCCAGGTTTTGGGTTATATGGTGCGGGTAAAGGCGGATTAAACGCATTAACACGGAGCATCGCGCTTGACTACGGTAGAGAAGGTATTCGTGCGAACGCTATCGCTCCCGGCCAGATTGTTGGTGAACGCGGAGAAGCCTCTCTTGCTGCGGACGCACTTGAGGAGAAAGCGTCACGTGATTGTTACCCGATTGGTAGATACGGAAAACCTGAAGATATCGCGAATGTAGCACTGTTCTTAGCGTCTGATGAGGCGGATTTTGTCACTGGAATTGTCTTGACCGCGGATGGCGGTTTAACATTGCAGTCCCCTGAAGCACTTGTACGTCCCTCTTTCCGTCTTCGTTGGAGAGATGATATCTTAGTACCACAGTCAAAGTAGTTTTCAAGAATTGGATTAATGTGCTTTTAATACTAATTTTAACGTGAGTTTGATAAATAGTTAGGACTTCCACATTTTCTCTTAAAGTCCCCCTGATAAGGGGGATTTAGGGGGTTAAAAAACCAAAATAGCGATTATTGAAGCAAATATGCCTGTTCTCTGTTCAATTTACGCTTGTTCTGTTAATTATCAAACTCACGTTAATTTTACAAAATGTAGAGATAGGTCTCCGTCCGCGTTGGTTTCCTTGATTGAATTTACACATGTGGGAAATTCCCCGCAACGTGTATCTAATTAACAAACCACTAACAAGGTGAATTTACATGGAAATGGTTTGGAAATGGACAAAGATAGTCACGTTATCCTTATTTATATTTTGTCTTTTTGGCTGCTTTGATACCGATACACAACAGAGTCAAATAACAAAACTCTTGATTACAGGCGATAGTGAGGTAGCGGTCACTGACATTCCACCAGAACTGGTAGAATACTACAAAGCACATCAATATGCTGATAAATTCTTGGCATATTATACGAAATACATTGATGCTGGGGGGATCGCAATTGTAGGTAATCATTATGTGAGAGATGAACAGTTTTATGTCGCACGAGAGGTTATATTGCTCATGACATCCAAACGTCCTGAACTCCGTGAACCACTTTCACTCAGTAATGTTCGTGGTGACAATAGGTTTCGTGTAATACTCATAAACGCTGAAGAACCTTTAGATAGTGAATTTAATAGTGATTATGGTCGTGAAACAGGTTGGAATACAATTCCAGAGGCTCCAAACTATGCGCAGCTCGGATGGGCGAATAGTCAATATATTGTGGCACATATATGGTGGGATCATGTTGATCCCGCACAGCGAGATGGTAAAATTAGATTCGGTTTGGGTGTGCTTGTCCATGAATTCGCTCACGCGTTACACATGGTCGCACTTTCGGAGTTAGACCCAACTTTTAATGAGCAGCTGTTGGAAGCTTACGGGAAAGGCTGTTTTAGTCCTCCTAATATTCATGGTTCTTATAACGGCAGGTTTAGGAATACTTATGCATGCAGAAACCATTTGGAATATTGGGCAGAATTTGTAGTAGCTTGGGTTTACAAAGACGCTTGGGTGGCTTGGGATGACTTTACTACGTTTGAACTCTTAGTTAATGCAGATGATCAACTCATACTTCCTTTACTTGATGAGTGGATACCCAAGATAAATTTGAAGCCACTGGATAAATTAGGTCAACCGATACCGTGGGAATGGAGTGAAACGTGGAGTTGGGATGAACCCGATTAGCCTCTGGGAAATTCCCCGCAACGTGTGTCTAATTTTTATAGGTGAAGAACCTGAACCTATAAAATATAACTATAGTTGGACACTTTTTCAAACGGGAGTTGATATAAGAATTGGTTCACGACTTACGTTGTTAAACCAACGCACAACAGACAAAACGGAAACCCTCTTTGCTCCAGCGGAGCAATATGTTTATAGAAACATAATGTGTCGACCATATCCGCTCCAGCGGAGCGGTATGTGATTTTCGACACATAGCACTCCGCTGGAGTGCGAAAAGTATGTCCGCCGTTTTCTATAGACATAGTACTCCGCTGGAATGCAGCATTTTCGTGGTGTTCCACTGATATGTGAAAGTCGTAGAAAAATAGATTTTCTGTTGAAACTCAACTTCTACGAGATAAGAATTGTCCAAACTATAGTAAACATAAAAAGGAGGGTAATAATGTGTGGAAGATTTACCCTTGCAACCGAACTTGATAAATTGAATGAGCACTTTGATGACCTACAACTAAAGTTGGAGTTTTCTCCCAGATATAATATCGCACCGACACAAGATGTAGCAGTTATTGCTAACACGAATGAATTTGGAGATGAACATAAAGTAGAATTTTACCATTGGGGACTTATTCCATCTTGGGCAAAAGACCCGAAAATCGGAAGTCGAATGATAAATGCCCGCTCAGAAACGCTCACGGAGAAACCCTCCTTCCGAAATGCATACAAACACAGGCGGTGCCTCATTTTGGCTGATGGATACTATGAATGGCAAACTGTCCCAGGAGAAAAATCCAAACAACCGATATATGTTCGTCTTAAATCACAGGATCCGTTTGCTTTTGCTGGATTGTGGGAAGAATGGAAAGCGAATTATATGGAGAATCCGCTCCGATCCTGTACAATCATTACTTGTTCACCGAATTCATTTTTGGATGAATATCACCATAGAATGCCTGTGATTTTGCCTAAAAATGTATATTCACAATGGCTTACCCCAGGTGAACAATCAACAGAGATGTTACAACCTTTGCTGAAACCTTATCCAGATGATGAGATGGAGGCATATCCTGTGTCACGTTTCGTCAATCGACCGGCGAATGATTCTCCAGAATGTATCCAACGTATGTCCGAAACGGACACAGATAACCAGAAAATTGAACAAAGTTTATTCTAATTCGTTTAAACACTATTTAGGAAGGGATTATGTCAAAACCGACCAAAGAGCAGATGCTCTTTATGTATCGCAAGATGGTAGAAATTCGTCAATTTGAGGAAGCAGCAGGAACACTCTATCAGAGTGGTCAACTTCCCGGTTTTCTACACCTATACATAGGTGAAGAAGCAACTGCAGTGGGTGTTTGTACACATTTGGAAGATGATGACTACATTACGAGTACACATCGTGGACATGGACATCTCATAGCTAAGGGTGGCAAGCGCGACCGAATGATGGCAGAACTATTTGCACGAACGACTGGATATTGCAAAGGCAAAGGTGGTTCCATGCATATTGCCGATAAAGAGACTGGTATTCTCGGTGCAAATGGTGTTGTCGGTGCCGGGATTCCGCTTGCAGCGGGTGCTGCTCTCTCTGCAAAATACCGGGGCACACAACAGATCGCTGTTTCTTTCTTCGGAGACGGTGCTACGAATCAAGGGGTATTCCATGAAACCCTAAACCTTGCTGCAGTCTGGGAATTGCCTGTTGTTTTTGTCTGTGAAAATAATCGATTCGGTATGGGAACCCCGCAACATGAGCATCAACGCGTAGAGGATATCGCTGTACGCGCCCCCGCTTATGATATACCAGGGGTTACCGTTGATGGAAACGATGTTCTTAAGGTATATGCTGCTGCAGATGAAGCTGTCACACGTGCGCGTGAAGGTGGCGGACCTACGTTACTCAATTGTGATACGTATCGTTTCCGCGGACATCACATCGGAGATCCGGGAACATCTTACCGCGATCGTGAAGAGGTACAAGAGCAGGAACGGCAACGTGATCCCATCCGAAGACTCGCTCAGGTCCTTATTGATGAGGAAGAGGTTACGCAAGAAGAACTTGATGCACTTGAAACAGAACTTGCAGATGAACTTGAGGCAGCATTGGAATTTGCCAAGAACAGTCCCGACCCACTTCCTGAAGATGCTCTTGAAGATGTTTATGCGGGATCCATCCAACCGTAAGAATGATACATCTTACAAAGACCATGAGGTGTGTGAATGTTAAATACAACAACAGACTTATCCCCATCCGAACTTGCGGAATGCAGAAAAAACTTGAAACGTCAGTGGGAAAACCGAAAGATTGACGAGAAGTTACTGCAACGCGCGTGGGAAGCTGCTCATCATATTGCAACCGTACTCTATGAAGACTATGGTGCATCTAAAGTTGCAGTCTTTGGTTCTTTGACTCAACCGATATGTTTCACTGAAAAATCGGATATTGATATCGTTGTGTGGGGTGTATCGTATAACAGATGTCTTGATGCACTCTGGGAGACAGAAGGTTTAACTACTGAATTTGAGATTGACCTGATTGATGTTGAGTCAATAAATAGACTATTTCGTCAACGGGTATTGAACGAAGCAATTCCAATTAACAAAGATGAAAAAGATAGACATCGTTTTATTCAGAAAACCTACACGACATTATCTGCAGAAGCTGAAGGCAATTATGAAGTAAATCGTGAAAGTCTAATTCAACGTATTTCTAATGAACTAACGAAAATTGATAAAACTATAAAAAGAATTGAAAGGGCGTTAGAAAAAATAGATGCGCTTCCAATTGATGCAAAAGAATTCATTGAAAGAGCACTTGCAGCTGATCTTGCTGAAGTATACACGGGTTTTGAAAAAATTTTCGAACGGATTGCTTCTGAAGTTGACAAACATATTCCGAGTGGAAGTCAATGGCATAAAGATCTACTTACACAAATGGCTGAGCATCGACCAGAACGTCCACCTGTAGTATCCGAAGTTACTCACCGTAGATTGGGAAGATTGTTAAAATACCGCCATAAAAAAAAAGAACATATACGGTGATGAATTAATATACGCTAACTCAGAAAAGCAGGCTAAGCGGGTAAGTAAACTCTTTGATAATGTCTCTAAAGAACTGGATGCATTCACCGCTTTTTTGCGCGAGACATAAGGCGACATGAAAGAAGATGGACAGTTGAAATCGTACGGAGTCACATGGTAGTGTTTACATTTAAAAAGTATTGACATTTTGCTAACATTTTTGTAGTCTGTATTCATGAACAATAACAATATTGATACAGATAAATCCCAAGAACTTCCGCTTGTTATTAGTGACGCAACTTGGGAGCGTCTTTTACCTTTTCTCCGGGCACATACAAACGTGTATGTAGGAGATGTGGAAGACTGCCGAAGGTTTCTCTCTGCTGTTTTGCGGATAGCGAAAGAAGGAGCTTCTTGGCGTGCGATTCCTAAAGTTTACGGCTATTGGAACACTATCTATCGCAGGTTCGGTAGATGGTGCGATGCGGGTGTTCTTCAAGCACTCCATGAACATTTCCATGACGCTGTTGAGATTTCTGCGATTCTTATTGATAGCACGATGGTACGTGCCCATTCTTGTGCAGCGGGTGCCCCCCCAAAAAAAGAGGACAAGCACTCGGACGAACTCAGGGCGGTTTACCTCGAAAATAAATTTATCTCTCAGCGATGAATGGATACCTCTCAGATTTACTTTGACAGCGAGACAATGTAATGATATTACGCAAACATCCGAGTTGATCCAAGGGTATTCATATCAGTATGTAATAGGCGACAAAGCTTATGATTCGGATGTGTTTATAGCAGAGATTGTCTCCAATGATGCGATTGCGGTGATACCCCCACGCAAAAATCGGACGGAGAAACACACTTATGACAAAGAGTTATATAAACAACGCAACATAATAGACGGTTCTTCCATCGTTTAAAACAGTATCGTCGTGTAGCGACACGTTATGAAAAATACGCGGTCCGATATCTCATGTTTGTATATTTTGCATCAATACTTATAACAAAATAAAAAATGTAAACACTACCTAATGTTTTCTGACCAGAACTCAATACTTCAAGAATATTTTGGCACATTGCATAGCAATCTGATGAGGGACTACCTCGTGTGAGGTAGCTAACATATCCTACCTACTATGCTGAGTTAAGGATATAACAAGAAGTAAAAGTTGGCAAGGAAAATGGACTTATTGCAAGTCCAAAACTACTTATTGCATATAAATTTGTCATGAATAGGAGGTTTTCATGTCCCTCAATCCTATTTTTCAAGATTACACATTTGGAAGTAAAGAACGTAAAGAGTTGGATAGAGACGGTCATTATGTGCTACCGAGTCTGTTAACCGAAGATGCCCGTGAACGATTGACAGAATCATTAGCACGGATTCAATCGCTAATTCCTAATTGTAAAGAAGGGCATGAACCCAACCGATTTTCTGCGGAATATGACAGTTATCTTGAGAGTATAATTGCACATCCGCAGATGTTGAAACTCGCACGTAAAGTACTTGGAGACGATATCCGATATGATCACTGCGTTAGCCTTAATCGACACGGTGGCAATGGCGGTATCGGCTGGCATAGCCATGGATATTCAGATGATGAACCGCGCTACGGTTTCGTCCGCATCTTCTTCTATGTCAATGGATTTGAGATAGATGATGGTGGTTTGAAGGCAGTTCCAGGAAGCCATCTATATAGAGATGGAAGAATCCATGGGGGTACAGATGATGCATTGCAAGAGGGTTGGTTGAAAGGCAAAACACATCCTGAAACAGGCGAACCGTTAGAGATTCAGGCTCTGTCTGTACCACCTGGAACGGTCATATTGATGTGGACACATGCAGCACATGCAGTCTCGCCGAGAAAACAGGATAGTGACACACGGTGGACAGTCGTTTATGCCTATCGTAATCCAGGCAAACCTTCTCATGCCCGTTGGATTACACCCGAATTTGAACAGAAACCAATCCCCGGTGCAGAAGGGTTAATGTCTCTGTATTAATAGTTAGGAGTCCTTTATGTCACCAGAACCAATTTTTCATGATTATATCTTTGACGATAATGAACGAAAAGAATTGAATCATGTTGGTCACTATGTTTTACCTAAACTTCTTACTATTGATGCACAGGAACGATTGACAGACGCGTTAACACGGATTGAATCACTTATCCCTGGTGGTAAAAAAGGGTATGAACCGAATAGATTTGCAGCGGAATTTGATAACTATCTTGAAAGTCTTATCCCACATCCGCAAATGCTCAAACTCGCACGTCAGGTGCTTGGTGAAGAGGTCCGTTACGACCATTGTGTTAGTCTCAATCGTCCAGGGGGAAATAATGGAATCGGTTGGCATAGCCATGGGTACTCTGAAGATGATCCGCGCTACGGTTATGTCCGTATATTCTTCTATGTCAACGGATTTGAAGCGGACGATGGCGGTTTGAAGGTAGTACCCGGTAGTCATCTTTACCGTGATCCTAAAATTCAGGCGGCAACAGACGAAGCATTACGAGAAGGTTGGTTGGCAGAAAAAAAACATCTTGATACTGGAAAACCGTTAGAGATTCAGGAATTATCAGTACCAACGGGAACGGTCATCCTGATGTGGACACATGCAGCACATGCAGTAACGCCGAGAAAACACGATAGCGACACCAGATGGACAGTCGTTTATGGATATTATAAACCGGGTAAAGACCCTGGTGAAAGGTGGATATCACCCGAATTTGAGAAGAAACATATCCCTGGAGCAGAAAACCTAATGTCACCCTATTGATAGAATAGGAACGTTTCAATAAATGTGAAATATTGGCGTAAATTCATTGCTTATATCTTTGCTAAATACCATGCCAAATAATAAACCACATATTCTATTACTCATCAACGATGAACACAGACCTGATATATTACCAATAGAAGGAAATTCCGCTATCCGCACACCAACACTATCCCGATTTATGGATGAGGGTGTCTACTTTCGCAACGCTTATACGCCATCTCCAGTTTGTGTGCCTGCGCGCCAAAGTTTTCTTTCAGGACTCTATCCGCGCAACTGTGGATGTCTAAACTTCGGTGACCCTATGCCGACAGAAGTACGAACTATTCCCGGTCATTTGGGAAACTACGGATATTACTCTTGTTGTGCCGGAAAAATGCATTTTGTGGGAACTGATGTCATGCACGGTTGGCATGAACGGATTGGACGCGATATTATTGGTAACAACGGTTACCCTTATCCTAATGTTAAGGATGAACACACCGCACAGATTGAACGTGAACCTGGCACTGGAATGAAACGAGATAAGTGCGCTCAAGAGATACGGGATGCACAACCAGGAATAGGACATTGGATGCTACACGATCAATATAATGTAGATGGGGCATTGCTATTCCTTGAAGAATATTTCGTCAACGCATCCTATGACAGACCCAAAACAGCACCATTATGTCTTGCAGTTAGTCTCATTGCCCCACATTATCCATATCAATGCCCACTCGATCTGTTCAGCTATTATATGCAACGTGTTGAACCGATTGTTGAAGAACCTAATGATAAGTTTGATTATGATAACTTTTTCAGAGTTCAAGTAGGAAAAGATGTAACCTATCGTCAGGCACACCGTGCAACTGCAGCCTATTACGGTATGATTGAGTGGATGGATGCTCAGTTCGGTAGGGTGATTGAGAAAATGGAACACCTTAATGTTCTTGATGATTTCATTGTCGTCTTTCTTTCTGACCACGGTGAAATGCTCGGAACAAAAGGGCTGTGGGAGAAACAGAGCTATTTTGAACCTTCCGTACGAGTGCCGTTTTCAATCTGGTATCCAAAGAAGTTTGAACAAGTACCGAAAATTATTGAACAGAATGTCTCGTTAGTCGATCTTTTCCCAACACTTTGCGACTTAGCTGAAATCCCTGCGCCAGATGAACTTGATGGGGCATCACTTGTTCCTCTGATAGAAGGAAATGCAGATGATTGGAATGATACTGTGTATAGCGAGCTCTGGCGTGCACAGAACGGTCCATCTGTGATGGTCAAAGAGGGCAATATGAAGTATTTCCGCTTTGATAACAATAAAGGGTGGCAAGATCAACTCTTTGACCTTGCCAATGATCCGAATGAATGTAACAATCTGATAGACAATCCGGATTATTCAGATGTATTAAAGAGGCTTCGAACAAAGGTAAATTCTTTGCCTCCACCTCGTAAAAAGAATAATAAGAACACTTTCATTGAACCACATCAACCTATTCCACAATAAACTATGCCAATGATAGTCAAATGTCATTCTCATATAGATCATTTAGATCAATTAGCAAAACTCCTGTATCGGTTGCTCTCTGCTGCAATGAATCCGTAAAACCAGAAGCAGAAAACAACATATATTTTGGGCTTTTTTTCCAGTGTTCAGGCATTCTATCAACTTTTTCTATGAGTCGGTTTAGCACATTCTCACCGACTGCACTTTTCCACCATTTACACTCACCAAACCAATTACTGTCATCTATATTTTCTGTCATTATGTCTATCTCAAGATCTGAACCCCAATGTGCACCGACCCGTTTCGGTGCGATTTCTATCCTTTCCTGCCAATAATGCCTAACATACTGCCGACAGACATCTTCAAATATTTCTCCCATATATTGGGATAGATTAGGTGCTATCATCCGATTGTAAACCAATTCTGAATTCCCAGATTCTATTAGACTGCGATGTGGCAAAACAAAACGATACCAAAATTTGACATAGTTATCCGCTATTTTATATATTCCTTTTTTACTTTTGTTTGGGGCACGTTCAGTTATCGGAACAACGCGCTTAACTAAACCTAATTCTCTTAAAACACTAAGATATTTATTTGCACTTGTTGTGTTTAGTCCAACTCTTTGTGATATTTCATTTATTCGTGTCATGCCTCCGGATATTGCTTGTAGTATACTCGCATAAGTTCTGGGTTCTCGTAGTTCAGTTCGTAATAGAAAATTAACCTCATCAAATAAATATCCCTGAGGTGTGAGTAATTCGTTTATTATGTTCTGTTCTATGGACTTATGATATGTCTCATATAGATGTCCAGAATTTTCTAATGTAAAACGACTCAGATATGATGGAACGCCCCCGAGCATACCATATATCAGTGTTTTCTCCTTTGCGTTAAAATCTGGATAGAATTTTCCACTTTCTCGATAGGTCAAAGGCTGCAACTTTAGTTGACCAGTTCGTCTACCAAACAAAGGAGAACGTTCAGCTAACACCTCATGTTCCATGAAACTAACATGTGATCCACATAGTATCAGGAATAGATTGCTGTTTTTCCCATGTAAATCCCAGAACCTTTGTATTAAGGAGGGTAGTGCTGTATTGTCTTCACATAGATATTGGAATTCATCAAGAACTACGACTAACGGTGCTTCTTCAGATTTTTGCGCGAAATAAATCAGAACTGATTCCCAGTCGTTAAATGTCATGTTCTGTAGCAATGGGTCTTTAAATTTATGTTGAGCAACTTCCATTATCTGATTGAGATGATCTCTTTCCTTCAACTGACTTGCAAGAAAATAGACACTTCGTTTGTCTTTACAAAACTGCAGCAGAAGCTCAGTTTTACCTATCCGTCGTCTTCCGTATAAGACAAATAACTCTGCTGTTTTTGCACGATACCTAAGTTCTAAACCATCAAGTTCTTGTTCTCGATTGATAAACATGTTCCTCACCTCCTTGACATTTTATATACTTTAGATTATTATAATATAAAGTATATAAAATGTCAAGAAGGTATTTTATTTGCACATATAAGAGATATATGGTAAATTACTTGACATACAAAATCATCGGTTTTAAGGTCATTATTTGTTCCATATTTTGAGGAGGAGATGTTCCATAATGTCTTGGAAATACCAAAAAACAAAGATATTTTCGTCTAAGCAATTATTTAATGGTCTAATTGGCTTGTTCGTCACCTTAATGTTTCTAACACTGTTTTCACAGTACACTGAAGCTGAGAAACTCCAATTTGATCGCGATATTCGTCCGATTCTGTCCGATAAATGTTACGCATGCCACGGGCCAGATCCGGCAGTACGGCAAGCAAACCTACGTCTTGATATTAAAGAAGGTGCTTTTTCTGAACCAAGTGGTTACCCAATAATAGTACCGGGAAAACCTGAAGAAAGTGAATTGGTTCTGAGAATAACTCATGATGATATTGATAGGCGAATGCCTCCACAGAGCTCAAATCGTCAACCAACACAAGAACAGATAGATACATTAATACAGTGGATTGCTGAAGGGGCGGAATGGGAGGAACATTGGGCGTACATTCCTCCGAAACGGCTTGAACTTCCAGAAGTAAAAAATCCTGATTGGGTTAAAAATCCAATTGATCAATTTATTTTATCAAAATTGGAGGTAGGGGATCTTGAACCATCTGCTGAGGCAGATAAACGCACACTCATTCGTCGTCTGCATTTTGATTTGACAGGGTTACTGCCAACTCCAGGAGAGGTCGACCAGTTCATAAGAGATGAAAGTCCAGATGCTTATGAAAACCTTGTTAACCGTTTGCTTTCCAAACCACAATTCGGTGAAAGGATGGCTATCTATTGGCTCGATTTAGTCCGATATGCCGACACAAGTGGGTATCATTCCGATGAAAATGTTAGCGTATGGCCCTATCGCGATTATGTCATAAAAGCATTTAATGACAATATGCCATTTAACCAGTTTACAATTGAAAATCTTGCAGGCGACCTACTGACTAATGCAACACCTGAACAGAAAGTCGCATCTGGATATAATAGACTGATTCAAACAACCGCTGAAGGTGGAGCACAGGCAAAAGAATACCTAACAATCTACGCAGCCGACAGAGTACGCACCACTGCCTCTGTGTGGTTAGGGGCAACACTTGGTTGTGCGCAATGCCACGACCATAAATTTGATCCTTTTACCGCTAAAGACTTTTACAGTTTTGCTGCTTTCTTCGCAGATGTTGAAGGACCTGGAGTCTATAGAGGAGGTAGCAAATGGGATCCTGTTGTGATGTTACCGTCTCAAGAACAACAAGAAGAATTAGATGAGATTAAAGATGAATTAGTCAGACTACGCAAAGTTTTTAAGTTAACATCACCCGGATTAAAGGCAGAACAGACGAAATGGGAGGAAGAGATTCGTTCACTTCTCACGTCAACAGAACCTGCAGATTTCGCTTGGGTGGATGATGCACAATCAAATGGCGGGAAAACTGATGGCACATGGAAATTTGTTAATAAAACTGAAGCACCTGTTTTCAGTAAAGAAAAGGCACGAATTCAGACTGCCGCACCAGATCAACTTGTTCAACATTCATTCCACAATGCAAATCGAAAAGTAACGTTGGCTGATGGAGATACACTATTTGCTTATGTCTGGATAGATCCACAAAACCCACCCCAAACAATCATGCTACAATGGAACGATGGGAGTTGGGAGCACCGTGCTTTCTGGGGTGAAGACAAAATTGTGTATGGAGAAATTGGAAATGATACACCTGCTCATAAACCGATGGGTGATCTGCCAAAATTTGGAAAGTGGGTTAGACTTGAAGTTGAACCCGAATTAGTTGGTCTAAAAGCAGGAAGTGTCCTGAACGGTATGGCATTTACACAGTATGGTGGTACTGCATACTGGGATCTGGCGGGTGTTGAAACCACAGTCGGTGTAGTGACAAGAAATTCACATGACGGTGCTATCATCAATGCAATTCAAGTTGATCCGTTTGTCCGAACAACCAATCAACGAAAACAGATTGAAGATTACTACCGTCAAATAGCACCTGCACTTGATGGTATCCGTAGGCAGATAACAGATTTAGAAAAACGTCAAAATGAAATCAGAGCGAAGAGCCCATATTCACTTACAACTGTTTCAGTTCAACCTCGAACTACCCGAATTCTACCCAGAGGCAATTGGTTGGATGATTCAGGTGAAATTGTTGATCCGATGATTCCTGAATTCATGGGTGATTTTAACATAAAGAATCGCCGTCCGACACGGCTTGATCTGGCAAATTGGGTAGTGTCAAAGAATAATCCTTTAACTGCACGCACCTATGTAAATCGTCTCTGGGCACTTTACTTTGGGACAGGTATATCACGCGTTCTGGATGACCTTGGGGCACAAGGTGAGCCTCCTGTTCATGCGAAACTGCTTGATTGGTTGGCTGTTGAGTTTATGTCAAGTGGTTGGAATGTCAAACACATGGTCAAACTGATTGTTTCCTCAAATGCATACCGCCAATCATCAAAACCGAGTGATATTTTGAATGAAAAAGACCCATATAATCGGCTTATTGCACGACAATCGCGGTGGAGACTTGATGCAGAAATCGTGCGTGACAACGCATTATTGTTAAGTGGACTTCTTGTTTCCAAAATCGGTGGTCCGAGTGTTCGACCGTATCAACCTGTGGGATATTACTCAAACCTAAACTTCCCGAAGCGTAAATATGTTCATGACAAAGGAGAAAGCCAATATCGGCGTGGGCTATATACACATTGGCAACGAACTTTCCTGCATCCAAGTATGATGGCATTTGATGCACCAAGCAGGCAGGAATGTACCGCTGAAAGGTCAACATCTAATACACCAATGCAGGCACTCACTTTATTGAACGATCCGACTTATGTTGAAGCAGCACGGATTTTTGCTGCACGCATTGTCCGAGAAGGTGGTAGTACACCAAGTGAACGAATCAATTGGGCATATCGACGTGCTCTTTCGCGTCTACCACAACCGAATGAGCTTGAGATTTTGACACAGTTATTTGAGAAACACAAGACCGATTATACTGAGAACCCAAATAAGGCAAACACATTAGCAATGGTAGGGGAAGCACCTGCAACACAAGGGATTGATCCTATTGAATTGGCATCGTGGACATCTATCGCTCGCGTGATTTTGAATTTACATGAGACAATTACACGATACTAAATGGATAAACGATATGCAATCCCATTTAAAACGGAATTACACTGCATTTTCTTTCCATACTATATTGTTCTTATAGTCTTTATGGATACTCTCACATAAAACAAAAGAAGACCTAAAGATAACTGAAGGAGAAAACCATGAGATCAATTTCTTCCACTCTACCAGTTAGTCTGGAGCAAGTGGCACTATTGATTAAAAGGATGCCCCCAGAACAACGACAAAAGTTAATTACTTTAGTACCGGAATTGATAATAGATGCACAATTGCATAAAGAGAATTTAGATGATGTTAATAAAATTGTAGAGGACTTAAAAGTAGAACTATTAGAAGTAACTAGTGAACAACCCTTATTATCCGATGAAAATTTCTTAGGGAACTTTACACTTGAAGAATACTTGAAGTTATCTGAAGAGGAACGGAATAATCTTTGGGATCAGTGGAGTATGATGAATATTAATGATCTTGAGGAAATTAAGGTTCACTCAGATGCGTTACCTGCTTGATAAAGTTACTGCACGACACATTCTGGAAGGTATGTTAAAACTTGTAGAAAACACCAAGATTGCTGCTGCAGAGACATCTGCTCTATACTTCTATCGCAAATCCATTATTAATGGGATTGAGTTGTATATCCACCCTCAAACTAATAAGATATTAAATCGGATAGAACATCTTTCACGTTATACAGAAATCATTCGGTATTTCAAAGCAGATACACATGTGTTATATCCTGCTCAATACTTCAAAAGGTGGAAAAGACGGCTGCAAGAATATGGTTTTACAATTGAGGATTCTGAAGTGCTTGCTTTAGCTACATTTGGGACGACTCAAGACAGAGATATTTTGGGTATGCATGGAGTAGCAACATTTGATAAACCGATGATTAATCAATGGAAAACACAACATGCAGTAATTCAGCAGCGACTCTTGAATATGCAGCGAAACCTAAGTTCTCCATACTGCAAAGTTTCTTTACCTATTGTAGAAAGTCCTGATTTTATTGTAAATTTGATTGTAAGGAACTGAATGTTAATATATGATTTTACCATAGATAATGTTGATAAAAGCGGTTTATATTAAATGAAATTAAGTTTAACACAAATTTCATTAGTATCCACAGTTTAGATAGAGGAGATTTTAATATGCCAAATAATATTTCAGAGGAATCCAAACTACGTCTCACAAGACGCACATTCTTAGGAAAAACTGTACGTGGCATCGGGTCGGTTGCACTTGCTTCCTTACTCACCCCAACGTTAATAGAGGCTGCACCACAGATTGAGCGATGGCAAGGAATCATAACCGAACCCCACGTCCCCCCAAAAGCAAAACGTGTAATACACCTTTGCATGGCTGGAGGTCCATCTCATTTAGAGACTTTAGACTATAAACCGAAACTCGCAGAAATGCACGGTAAACCGATGCCGCAATCATATACAAAAGGACAACCGATTGCGCAGCTGCAAGGGCAGGCAAATTCACTAAAGTGTTTAGGACCGACACATGAATTTCAAAAATATGGCGATTCTGGACAGGAGATGAGTTCTGCATTTCCTCATATCGGCAACCTTGCAGACGATATCTGTATCGTACGTTCTTTGCGCACCGAACAGATAAATCATGATCCCGCACACACCTTCATGAACACTGGAACCGCAATCTCAGGAAGACCCAGTATGGGTTCGTGGCTGCTATACGGACTCGGTAGTGAAAACGAAAACCTACCAGGTTTCGTTGTTCTCATTTCTTCTGGTGGTGGACAAGACCAACCGATCGCAACACGCCAGTGGCATAGCGGATTTCTGCCCGGACAATTTCAAGGCGTTCAATTCAATTCAAAAGGTGATCCAGTCCATTATGTCTCAAGTCCTGATGGTGTAAGTAATGATCAGCAGAAGGATGTTGTAGGTGCAGTTCAAAGTTTAAACACTATACTTGATGAAACAGTAGATGACCCAACAATCGCAACCCGAATCAATCAATATGAAATGGCATTCCGCATGCAAACAAGTGTACCCGAATTGACCGACATTTCCAAAGAACCACAGGAAATCCTTGATATGTATGGCGCAAAACCCGGAGATGGTTCGTATGCCTCAAACTGTTTACTTGCCAGAAGATTAGCGGAACGCGGTGTGCGGTTTATTCAACTTTATCATAGAGGATGGGATCATCACGGCGGTATTCAAAACGCAATTAAAACGACTGCGGGATACGTGGATAAAGCAACAGCAGCACTTGTCAACGACCTTAAACAACGAGGAATGTTAGACGAAACCTTGGTGATATGGGGAGGAGAGTTTGGGCGAACACCAATGGCACAAGGTAGTGGACGAGACCACCATATTAAAGGCTTCTCAATGTGGATGGCTGGCGGTGGAATCAAAGGTGGAATAAGTTACGGAAATACTGACGAACTCGGATACAACGCTGTTGAAAATATCGTCCATGTTCACGACTTCCATGCAACAATACTCCATCTTTTAGGTATTGACCATGAAAAACTAACCTATCGATTCCAAGGTAGAGATTTTCGATTGACAGATGTGCACGGACATGTTGTCCGAGATATATTAGCTTAACGAGTTGTACTAAATAACTCATTGTCAAACACTGTTTCACACAAACAAGTGGTTTTGACCGTATTTCTTTTTCTTTGAACTTTCTTTAGTCCCGACAAATCATGACGAATACCAAACGCGTATTCGTCCACGCGCATTTGGCGTTGATTTGGTAGGGACGATATGTTTATAGAAAACGTCTTTAACACTCTCTTTAGTCCCGACAAATCATGACGAATACCAAACGCGTATTCGTCCACGCGCATTTGGCGTTGATTTGGTAGGGACGATATGTTTATATGTTAAATCAAATATGTGTGAATACAAAATAAACATATTGTTGACTGGCACAAGTCGCTAGCTTAAATTGTTGACACTCTTGTAAGTATCATATATCCAATATGCAGAACCCACCGCTTCAACTAAAATTCTATACGAAGTCGGATTGTCCTCTTTGTGATGAGGCAAAAATAGAGTTGGAAAAAATTGAAGCGAAGTTACCGTTTATTTCTGTTGAGGATATTGACATTACGAAGAATCTTGGACTCTTTTCTAAATATAAACGCCTAATTCCAGTACTTGAATTAAATGGGAAGCAGCTATTCAAACACCGACTTCATTCAAAAAAAGTAATTTGGCAGTTAAGATGGATTCGTATCTGGAGATTTCTTACTAAAAAGTGAGGGAGGTATCTATGCATTATCCCAAACACATTGTTGCTGTCTCAGGATTGATAAGTCATCCGAACGGTCAAGTCTTACTTATACGAAGTCCTCATCGCGGATGGGAGTTTCCGGGTGGTCAAGTGGAAGAAGGAGAAAATTTAATCGAAGCGTTGCAACGTGAAATAAAAGAGGAATCCGGAGTCAATGCAACAATCAGCTCACTGGTAGGTGTTTATTCAAACGTTCGGTCTCCATCAAAAGTAATGTTCGGTTTCTTAGGTGAATATGTCAGTGGTGAACTTACGACAAGTGATGAAAGTGTTGAAACAAAATGGGTAGAACGCGATTCAATTCTCGATCAAGTTACAAATCCAATTTTTCATGATCGCATTAAAGACATGCTTGATTTCAATGGAAAAATTATATATCGTGTATACGCCACAAACCCTTATGAAATTTATCAGCAATTTTATATATAAAAACCAAGATTTTCTAATCACAAACGCTATCGATATTTTAATAGATTTGGAGTGACTATGAACTTTATTAAGAATGTTTGTTTACCAACAATTACTGTATTGATGTTTATTACCATAAGTGGATGTGAATATGTTGATAACGTGGTAGACACAGATGACACAATTACGAAAGATCCAACGCAGTTAAGAGTAACTATGATCTATCCAAATGACTGTGTTGGTTCAGCTGCATACTGTGATGGATTCCATATTGGTGTCAGAACTGCTGAGTCCGAACTTGGTATTATCCTAACAGAAGTAAACGGAAATGAAAACGATCCAGTCGCAACAGAGATGTTGATGAGAGATGCAGCACAAAATTCTGATCTTGTTATAACCGCAGGTTATCAAATGGGAGATATACTCAAACTTGTTGCACTTGATTTTCCAGATGTCAAATTCTCTATTTTTGATGTTGTTCTCGATATGCCAAACGTTGCTGCAGTGAATTATAAATCAAATGAAGGTTCATTCTTAGTAGGGGCTATCGCAGCATTAAAGTCAGTAAACGGAAAAATCGGTTATATCGGTGGTGCTGATGTGCCATTACTCCATGAATTTGAAGCTGGTTATATAGCAGGAATACGTGAAATTAATCCAACGGCTGAAATTTCTGTTGAATACATCAGTTTGGATGCAACCGGTTTCAGTCAACCAGAAAAGGCCAAAGAGATAGCATTAGCACAATATGCAAGTGGTGTAGATGTAATATACACTGCAGCAGGTGGTTCCGGTCAAGGGGTCCTTGAAGCAGCGCAAGAATCTCAAAACTACATTATTTGGGTGGATTCCAACGGAAATGGGCTTGCTCCAGGACTTGTCTTGACAAGTATGGCAAAAGAAATTCCTGCATCCGTTCACCGTACCATCCAAGAAACCATTGAAGGAAATTTTATGCCGGGAGTGCGTTACTTTGGATTAGAAGATGGAGACGTTTATTATGCAATTGATGAACACAACCAACCACTACTCTCAGACGAAATAATCGCTAAGATAGAATCGCTAAAGCAAAAAATAATCAATGGAGAAATCATCGTCCCAGACACAATTACTTTACCGCGTGAATAAATATGAAATATTGTAAACCTTGAAATTAATGAGACATTTTCTGTCCGAGTGATCTCTGATTCATGTTTCCTAAATAAACGGAAAATTGTAGCACATGCTGTTAGCTTGTGCGGGTAACAAACAGACAGTAACAGAATTAATTTAGGAGAATTATGCAAAATCAATATCCATATCCTGAATACGAAGGAAGACGTAATATAGTATCAGGTATTTTACTTTCGATAATAACATGTGGTATTTACAGTTTATACTGGCAATACAAACAGATGGACACACTAAATGCTTGGCTTGGTAGAGATGACTATTCCTTCATTTTGTGGTTATTACTTACCTTTTTCACCTGTGGAATTTTCGGTTTATATTATGAGTACAAAATGGCGACTGGTATAAATGAAATTCAAACAAACAGAGGAATGTATGCTGATACAAGTTTGCCAATAATCTGTGTTTTGTTGGCATTATTCGGTGTCGGTATTGCTTCAATAGCGATTCAACAATACCATATTAATAGGTTCTATGGTGATTATTCAGATGGTTAATCATATTCTGATTGCTCGCATTTTTCTTATTGGGTTGGTGGTGATCGCAATCTTCGCTGCAGTCACCGCACAATCCCCAGATGAAGTATCACTAATTCCATGTGTATTTCACACTGTTACAGATGTTCCTTGTCCAGGATGTGGCATGACCCGCGCCTGTCTTTCCATTACACACGGACAATTTACTGATGCATGGCGGTATCATCCGCTCTCATTTCTCATCTTAGGTATAGCTATTGTAGTAGCAATTTGCCCATCTAAGGTAACAGATTTTTGGTTGCGTCAATCAATGGCAACACGAAATTACCTATCTATTTTTGCATTAGTTGTTTGCTTATCTGTGTGGATTGTAAAGTTGAAGTCTACTTTTTGGTAGTTTCTATTTTGGAAGTGCACTATATACCAGAGAAAATGTAGATGTATCAAAAAGATCCATATCAAGATTATAGTATCACAAGGAATATCGGTATAAGTATTATACTATCTCTGATTACACTTGGAATATATGCACTTTATTGGCAATACAAGCAAATGAAAATCTTAAATGCTTGGATTGGGCGAGAGGAACATGTTTTCTGGAATTGGTTCTTGCTTAGTATTGTTACATGTGGAATTTACGAGGTATTCGAAGAATATAAAATGGCACAGAGTATCATCTGGATAGAACGTAAATATAAATTACATGTACACAAAAACTTACCTCTTACATCAGTCTTACTCACACTCTTTGGTCTGGGCATCATTACAACTGCAATACAACAACATTATATCAATAAATTTCACGCATACTATCTCACCTTGATTTCAAAATAAGACAATATAACCCAAGTTGCTACCCAACATTTCTCCACATAAAGCGAATTTTTATGCACCGAAATCTGGACAAAGACGCGTCACTGGATTTAAAGAGCAACTAAGACCAAAAATTCAAGAGGTGACTGATGCAATACAGCGACGCTGAACTCGTCCGACTCGTGCTTTCTGGTGATGAAGACGCGTTCACATCATTAGTAAATAAATATCAGAAGCAGGTACATGCAATTGCCTGGCGTATTGTTGGGGATTATCATATCGCTGAAGAAATTGCACAAGATGCATTTCTGAACGCCTACCTGCAATTGAATGACCTAAAAGAACCGCAACGGTTTGCAGGATGGTTGACTGTTATAACAAGGCGGCAGTGTTATGCGTGGCTCCGTAAAAAACGTGTATCAACAGAGTCTTATGAATATTTGCAAGAGACTGACAGTGAACTGATTGAGGGGGCAATATATTCTGACTATGTAATTGAAGAAAAGCAACGAGAAGTAGCCGAGGAACAGCGCGAAGCAGTGGATAGATTGCTTGCTAATTTACAAGAAAATGAACGCACTGTCATTACTTTATATTATTTCAATGAAATGACGTGCCCAGAAATAGGTGAATATTTAGGTATATCGGAAAATACGATCAAGAGTCGTCTTTACAGAGCACAACAACGTATAAAAAAACATGAACATAAGATTAGAGAGATGTTGGAAGATTATAACATTGCACCAATGAAGCAAATAATACGGAGGGAAACAATGAGTATGAAATACGAATCCAATGATTTCTGGTATAAGTTCCTTAACTCACTACATAACTATGGACTTTCATCGGGTAGCGGCGATTTGGAGATAGATGAGGAGATGCAGGAGAAAATCCTTACTTATCTCAAAGAAAAGATTGAAGAAGGGGTGACGGATGGAGAAACGGCACTACCCCCTGGCCTTCACGATTATGCATGGCGGATTCCAAAAGAGGTGCTGCCAAAACTACGGTCATTAGCGAATAGCTTTCTTGAAACAGACCCAGAAAATGCTGCTGCGCACATGATTCTAACAATCGTTGCCGGTCAGGAGAGAGACCATGAACATCAGGCACACTTGGAGAAATTGGTGCGATTAGTACCGAAGGACCCTGGCACAAACCTAATTATCATTCACGAATTCCACCGCAACTACGGTGATTTGAGAGGAAACTTTGACGGACTGGAAACATTCCTCACTGTACTTGATAACCTCTATGAGTGGGCAATTCACGAAGGCACTACTGATCGCTATAGAGATGTCAAGTCTTCCTACAATCACATCGGCAGGAGTCCTGGCACAGTTTATGGCAGGACAAAGAAAAAACTGTTGGAACTCAAGGAAGACTCAGAAGATCCAGATCAGCATGAGGAACGAAAAGACGAAGTTGCAGAATGCAAGGCACGGATTAGGAGGTGTATAGATTTGTTCAGCAAAGAGCAGAAAGCGTTCCAAAAAGAATCACTTCAAGAATTGGATGAAAAACATGACTATGGGAATCCTACTTCTGATAAGATTGACTTTTGGGAAACTTATCTCAAATCACTTGACGACCAAGAACTGTCAAGTAGTAGTTGGAAACTCACACCCAAGGTTCAAACGCAACTTCTAACTTATTTCAAGAAGCGGGTGGAAGTAGGTGTTGTTGATGGGCAAACAACCTTACCTGCGGAACTACAGAAATACGTTTCACGATTCCCAAAGGTGATGCGTATTGAACTTCAAGAATTCGCTGAAGAGGCACTTGAAACGCAGCCGAACAACGGTGCTGCAGCAAAAGTATTGGCAATTCTTGTGGATAAGAATGAATTCCCATACCTTGAACAGGCAATTGACTTGTTACCTAATAACGCAGAAATATGCTTTTCAGCGATGAAACGTTATAGTGGTAAGGATAATGCTTACTTCGAGAAAACGCTGCCAGCACTTGAAAAGTTGTTTGAAAGAGCACAGCAGCAAGGCGGATCCGAATTGTATAGTTGGCTTACGAAACTCTATAAAGATATCGGCAAGACACCTTGCTACATCTATCGGAAACTGATGCGACATCCAGAGGCGAATTCCGAACAGATAGAAAGATGTAAGCCGCTTATCGATCAAGCTGAAAAAGTCTTTCTACAACGACTTGAAGTCGATGCTGATGACTGGTATGCATTACGCGGTCTCGGCGATATTTATCAAACATTAGGTCAAACAGAATTGGCACGAAAATATCCGTGGGAACCGCATATAGATGATCGACACATTAGTTGGAACAAGAAAGCATGGGAAGGATTAGAACTTCCAAATTTTTCTGCGACTACACTTGATGGGGCACCATTTACGCTATCTGATTATCGCGGTAAATTGATCCTACTCAATTTCTGTGCCTGGTGGTGTGGTCCCTGCAAAACTGAAATACCCTATATCAAACAGGTCTATGAAGAACATCATAAGAACGGATTAGAAGTTATTCGAATTAGTGTAGATGAAAGTGAAGCGGACCTACGTAAGCATATTGAGGAACATGAAATTCCAGGGATTCAGCTTTTTGAAAAGGATGGTTGGCTGAGCGGTCCTGCTAAGTTTTTTGGTGTCTATAGCATTCCTTCTATATGGCTTATTGACCGAGATGGGAAGATCGTTTCCTTTGATTCCAGGCAACAGCGGCTTGTGCAAAGGGTAAATCGGACAGAAGCATTACGGGTTGGTGATATGATACCAGATTTCTCTGTGGTTGATCTTGATGGAAACACTGTATCACCATCTACATGCAAAGGGAAAGTTGTGCTACTCGTATTAGGCTATCCCGAAAAAATCCTGAAAGGTGTGGAAGCAATTTATGATAAATATCATTCACACGGTTTTCACGTCGTTGTTTTGAACATATTCGGGTGGCCAAACGAAGAAGCATTCCGTGAAGTACTCCATGAGGATTACATAATTGGAAATGTCAATTGTGATACTAAAGGATTGAATAGTCCGTTGGCAAGGGAATTCGGCATTGGGTTTGATCCAACGCGTCCAGCAGTAGTCCTGATTGATAAAAGTAGCAAGATCGTTATGTCCCGCTACGAACATGTACATTCTCAAGCAGCTTGGATAGCGAAACTTGAAGAGCTTGTTCAAGAACATCTCTAATGATACAATAAAACCTCTAAACTGGAATGGCAAGTTTAAACTTGTACGTTGGAATGGGTGAACGAAACCCTATGTGTGGCAACTGGGGTTATATAGTAAAATAGAATATTTCTTTAACATTTATGGTGAAGAATACAAATAATTATACACCTACATCCCACGGTAGGCGAGGTTTCCTTACCTCGCCTATGCTAATGTGTAGAATTAATTCAATAATTTACCATAGTACTGTGTCAACACCTAATACCATTTCTATAAAAGAATATACCATTAATGAAGTCCTTAGTTCGTAGCCGCGCAATTCATTGCGCCTTTTATATTCACAATGTCGGACAAATCTCATAATGTGACTTTATTTTTTAGAATTGGTATAAGAATCCGAACACAAAAAACTGTTAACTGATGCTCGCGTATATCTGACAAAATTTCAAGAACATCAAACATCTTATCCCTTCCTTGATACCTACCCGTACAATTTTTCACCGATATTCTGTCTTAATATTCCATTATAAACTTTAATAAAATTAAACTTGACTTTAATATTATTAAAGTTTATAATATATTTTAATACCTTCAAATCGCGTTAGCATTTAAGGAAAGGTAATATCATGGAGACACAAAATCCGAAGTGGTTATCTGTTATGAGCGAAGAGGAAATCCATTTTATCAAACGGTTTGTCCTCGCTTCTGGGTCGCTCAAAGACTTGGCAAAACAGTATAAAGTTTCATATCCTACCTTGAGAATTCGGTTGAATCGGTTGATTGAAAAGATCGAGATCGCTGATGACTCGGATAAGGAAAACCCGTTTTTACTGAAAATACGACTAATGGTTGCGGAGGGCACATTGACGCAAGCCGCAGCAAGGACACTTATTAAAGCTTATGAGGAATCAAAATAGGAGGAAAATCTAATGAATGAACCTTGGATTTCACAAGGAATATTGGGTAGTTTAATAGGAGGGATATTTGGAATTCTTGGCGGACTTGTCGGCACATTGGCAGGTGTGTTCGTTCCAAAGGGAAAAGCCAAGAAACTCACTTTAGGCGTAAACACTTTCGCAGTTGCTTTGGGTTTCGCTCTGTTTGTATTCGGTATAGTTGCATATCTGTTTGGGCAGCCTCGGGGAGTATGGTTGTCCTCAGTTTTCTTTGGATTGTACTGCGCAGCTTCTTTTAGTTTCGGTTTTTGGGTAATTCTTAAAAGGGCAAGAGATGCCGAATTTAGAAAATTGATGTCTGAAGATCTGACACTTAGCAGTAACACAGAAGAAAAGGAGATTTCTCATGAATGAACCTTGGTTTCACCCTGGATGGTTAGGTCTATTGGGTGGTTTTGTCGGCATCCTTGGCGCGCTTGTCGGGACTTTGGCAGGAATATTCATCCCAAAAGGAAAGGCAAAGAAACTCGTTTTAGGTGTTAACACTTTTGCATTTGCAGTGGGACTTATTTCACTTGTAGTTGGTATCATCGCATATCTGTTAGGGCAACCTTACGGGATATGGTACGGATTTGGTCTCTGTGGTTTGATAAGTACACTCCTATTTGGTACGTTTTTCTTTGTGTTTCGTCATGAATACAGGAAAGCAGAACTCAGAAAATCAATGTCTGAAGACCTAACGTTTAGCAATAACAAAGATGACCAGTAGAATTAGATATACAATTGATTAAGGTGGGTCCTATCAACTATGTAATGAATAAAATTTCAAAGCATCAACGTTTTGTCAAGAAATAACAACATTTTTTGAGATAATCCATTTTACGCTAATTTTAGGAGGTATCTATCATGTTGCGTAAACACATTCACTTCCTCTACGGCGGAGGAATAGGAATTCTATTGATAGCTGCGGTAATTATCTTTAACCATTATCAAAATTCGCAGCCACAAGAGCCTATAAATATCTATAAAGACACTGAGCCCTCTCAGCAAGTACCTAAGACAGTAAAGCCAACCGCATCCCCTGAGGTCGCGCCTCAACCTGAAACTGTGGATATTGAAAAAACCTGGGCTTCTGAAGTAGAGGTTTCTGAAGAATTGGTGCCTGAACAAGTGGAGTCTGCCGAACCCTCAGAAGCACTTTCTGTAACAGAAGCACAAGAACCTTCACAAGAGGACCCAAAGGTTGTCCTACTCAAAGAAGTATTTCCCGAATTTGACAAATTCCATCGTGAAGGACTAGAAATCGTGGAAGATATGCAAGGAATTCCGATAGGGGAAAGATATGCCGCGTTTGCCGAGATTGAGGCAAGAGGGAGGGTAATAGAAGCAAAAATGTATGATTACTTCCAGCGTATTGCCGAGGAATTTCCTGGATCCGTAACCTTCGCGCTTTTTGAAGGGGAAGAATGGACCTATGACGTTGATTTACAGATGTTAAAAGATGCGATTAAGGACTCTATCCCATCCGAGTTGGAACCGTATTTTCGTTATACGAGTTTGCGAGATATGTACGGATTGCCCGAGATGCCGCCAGAGTGGTTGCAGAAAGGTGAAATTCAAATGATAAAAAGATGAGCAAATCAGTGCTGCGCTCCCTTCGTCTTGTTGTACTCACTTAGGAAAATCAATGTCTAAAGATTTAACATTTGGAGGTAACAAAATGGCCAACAGAATTAAGCACATCATTTTAACAACAATAATCGTAAACGTCTTGTTTGCAGCTTCAATCATATCTGCAGAAACGCTTGAACCGTATAAATTGGACAATGGACTCACCGTAATTCTGCGTCCCGTGTCCACAGCAAACAAAGTCGCTTTTGTTGTGCTATACAACATCGGTGAAAACCACGATCCGATAGGTAAATCAGGAATGGCTCATCTACTGGAACACATGTATGTCACCGCTGCAGCTGGTGCCACGCCTGCACGCGATGTGAGGCAGTTCATGAGGCGTTATCCAGCAGGTTGGAACGCGCAAACAGGAACGGACTTTACTGTCATCGCTGGGACAGTTGATCCAGGACAATTTGCAGAAGAAATCAAGGACGTTGCAGCACGTATGAGCGACCTCCGCATCACTAAAGCGGACATTGAACGTGAAGTACCTCGCGTGGAGCAGGAATTGACAAACATGTACGGTGGAATCCCAATGTTTGCAGGCATAAACCATGCGCGAGCACAATTGCATCCTATTCCTCAAGGTGGACAACGTGGTGGTGCTATTGCGCATATCCAAACAATAACACTTGATGAATTACAGCAATTTTGGAAGGATTACTATAAGCCAAATAATGCTATCTTAATTGTAGCAGGCAAATTTGACGGTGAGGAAGCGAAGAAATCCATTCTTGAAAACTTTAGTCAAATTGCTTCCGGCAAGTTACCACCAGAACCTCATCCGAGGTTGGAACCCAAAACTGGCACTGTTAACAAAATCAAGGTCCAACCTGTGGTGCCAAATGCAGCAGGAGTCGTTTCAATCGGATATGCAGCACCTTTACCAGATAGCAAAGAATATGCACCATTCCTTATCGTTTATACACGTTTATTTGTAATGCTACGAACAAAATTTAGAATCGGCAAAGTTCAACCAATTTACTATCAGTATCTTGTTGACACCTCAACATTTGCGATCCAAACAGAATTAATTTCTAAAACAGACTTTGATAGAGTACTGAAAGAGCTTGATGAACGTCTACAAGCCGCATTAACACCGAAACTCACACCACAGGAAAAAAGGCGAACAATTGATATGTTGGCTTACTTAGGCACAGTTGACATACCTGATGTGCAGTGGAAGGATGATATGTACGGTTTAGCCTTCGCTATTGGGCGTCGACATCAATTGCAAATCAACGGCAAAGAATTACGCGATACAATCGAGGCCGTAACCGATGCAGATATACAAAATTTAGCAAAAACTATTTTCGCTCCAGAAAAACGCGCAACAGTAATAATCGAATTAGAAAAGTGATTTTCCATGGATAAACATATAATACATTGCTCACAGTTGCACTGATCAAGGGTAACTCGATATTGTTTTGATAGCATAAGAGACTCAAAGTTATTTGAATAATTACCTTGAGTCTAATGATACCGTTTTTTGAGAATAACTACCAAACAGATGTTGACTAAGCACTAACATCTTTATTTGATTTTTAGTATTGTACCTTTCTCACCTACGATCCACCCCGATTTTTTTGAGAAGAAAATATCCTGCAAATTGTGTGTTGTTGGTGATGGATAACGACTCCAATTGATGCCTCCATCTACGGTATGTAAGATTAGACCCTCTTCTCCAACAGTCCAACCTTCATTCTCAGAACGAAATTCAACATCCCGTAGACTCTGCTTCAGAGGATTTGTCTGACGGTTCCATGTTTCTCCGCCATCAGCAGTATGTAAAATCAATCCATCTGTTCCTACAATCCACCCATTCATATTATCAACAAAATGGACTGCAAACAAAGGCTGTTCTACTTTACTATCTTGGAGTATCCACTGTTTACCACCGTCCCGTGTATGAAGGATTTCGCCCTCTTCACCAACAATCCAACCGTGTTCAGTGTCAACAAAAAATACACTCCACAGATGTTTATCAGAAAATGTCTTGATCTTATCCCATTTTCCACCACCATTCTGCGTGTGTAGGATCGTTCCGAACCCCCCAACTGCCCATCCTTCTGTTGTTGTAATGAAATATAAGTCTAATATACCTGAAGGTTTCTGTCCTATAGCACGTTCTTGATATTGGATGCTCCACGAATTTCCACCACTCCCAGTATATAAGACCTTTCCTATACTTGCCAGCCAACCATGTTTAGGAGATGTAAAGTTAACATGTGTATATGTATTATCTGTTGATGATTCAGTTTCTGTTTCAATCCAAGTTTGCCCACTATCATTTGTAGATAGGATAACGCCATTGGTGCCGACTGCCCAACCATGCTTATCATCTCCAAAATGAATACCGTAGAGATGTGCTTCAGTTCCGCTGTCTACCTGTTTCAACGCAACTTGTGAACTGTCCTGTGTACAACTAAGACAAAATGTTAATGTGAATGATAACAAGAGAAGTTGGTGTACCTTTTTCATGAGGAATCTCCAGATTAATTGAGGGTATGTAAAGTTTTTGGCATACAGTACTTTATAGACCTGTCCTTCTATGTTACCTCATAGATGTCAACTTTCAAATTTTTGCAGTGTCCATATTGCTTCTTAGTCCCGTAGGGACGATATGTTTATAGAAAAAATGTCACCACCCCTCTTGAGTTCCGTAGGAACGGCATAAAAGATAAACATATCCTGCAATTCACCATAATGTCAGACATTGTGCAAAAACTTTACACACCTATTAATTGATTGTGTTTTGATATGAATTGTGATATATTACATTAACTGATTTTATCTCAATTGTCAATGATTATGTTATTCTTCAAGCAATACTGAAAATTTAAAATACGACAAATGACAAACTTAAGCTATAAAATAGGAATTGATGGTGGTGGAACAAAGACAGTTGGACTGTTAGCAACTGACACGGGAGAATGCATAACAAAAGTTCAAACAGGACCATCAAATTATCATGTTGTAGGCATTGAAAAAACACATGAAGTTCTAAATGAAATCATCACCAGACTCACTACACATTATGGAAAAACTCCATTACAGTCAATTCCAGTATGCATTGGTATGGCAGGATTAGGACGAGAAGATGATAGAATTGTTATCGGGAAGATATGTGATCAGATAGGAATCAGCAAGAATCGTATTCTTACACATGACGCGCACATCGCATTAGTTGGTGGAACAGAAAAACACGCAGGTGTCATCGTAATTTCTGGAACAGGTTCCATTGTTTATGGAATCAATGAAAGTGGAAAAGAGGTTCGCACAGGTGGATGGGGATACTTGCTCGGAGATGAAGGGAGTGGATACGATATAGCACTAAAGGGGTTACAGGCAATAGCACGCGCGGCAGACAGACGAGGTCGACCGACACTTTTAACTGACTTGATTCTGCAGAGAATTATGTTGAATACTCCTAATGAATTAATTGGGTGGACACAGGCCGCGAGTAGAGATGAAATTGCACAATTAGCAGGATTGGTGTTTGAAGCAGCAGAATTGAAAGATGAAAGAGCAATTCAGATTGTAGATGACGCATTTAGTGAACTCGCATGTGCGGTCGAGACAGTGACAGTGCAATTGGATTTCTCTCAACAGTTTGACATCATATTTAGCGGTGGAATACTCTTGAATCAACCAATGTTAGCAGATAAACTTCAAAGATGGATTGAAAAGATAATAATTGGTAGCACAGTGATGAGACCAAAACACGAACCTGCTTATGGCGCAGTTCTCTTGGCAATTGAGAACTCATAGACTGACAGAAAAATATGATTACCTGATTGTGATAACAGAACAACGAAATCCAAACTCAATAGACATTGACCTAAAGTCAATCTCAGAAATTGTTCAAATCTTTCATCAAGAAGATCAAAAAGCGATTGATGCAGTCGTAGCTGAAACAGAATCTATTTCAAAAGCAATCGAGATGATTGTTACGACGTTTCAAAATGGAGGAAGACTGTTTTACATAGGAGCTGGAACAAGCGGAAGACTTGGCGTATTAGACGCGTCTGAATGTCCACCCACTTTCAGCACATCACCTGAGATGGTACAAGGAATTATAGCAGGCGGTGATACAGCTTTACGAAATGCAGTAGAAGGTGAAGAAGATAAACCAGAACGCGGTGCAGATGCAATCCGAGAACATAAACTTACAAAGAAGGATTTACTTGTCGGTATTGCAACAAGTGGAAGAACGCCTTATGTCTTAGGCGCATTAAACCAAGCACACACAATCGGAGTCAAAACCATATTCTTTTCGTGTGTTCCCCCCGCAGAAGAATTAAAGGAGTTTGTTGATCACTTCATTACCCCGATTGTTGGTCCCGAAATAATCACTGGTTCAACCCGTTTGAAAGCGGGAACAGCAACCAAATTAGTTCTTAATATGTTGACAACCGTTTCAATGGTGAAAATTGGAAAAGTCCACAACAATCTTATGGTAGATGTGAATGCTACTAACACAAAATTAATTGAGCGGAGTATCAGAATTGTTCAATCAGTTACAGGAGTTGATCCCACGATTGCTCAAAAGACTTTGAAAGAAGCAGATGGTAATGCAAAGATTGCAATTGTTATGTTGACAAAAGTAATTAACAAACATGATGCAATTAAACTATTAGATGAAAACCAAGGATTATTACGTCCGATTTTAGACTGAGAGAGCAATCGTATAATTCTCATCAAATACGTACCCTTTGTCCGTAAAAGGAGTAATTTTATGGCTACGAATGATACAAAAGTAGGTCTTGCCAAAACTGGAAGACGACGTTCAAACGTTTATGAAGCACTCAACAATGTTCGCGATGACATTACACCGAAAGTGCGCGAACAGGTATTGTTAAAACCGAATTTCCTCTCAAGTACAAATCAACTTGCATCCTCACATGTAGATGTGATACGTGGTGCCATAGACTTTCTATTAAGCACACCACAACCACCAACCGAGATTATCATTGCTGAAGGGGCAAATGAATCTTTTTCTGGAGAGGCATTTCAAATCTTCGGGTATGATGCACTACAAACCGAGTACGATGTCCCAATTAAACTTGTTGACTTACACCAAGAAACAGAATGGGTGGAAACCAAAGTCTTTCTTTCGGATAGGGAGTCAGATACTGTGCGGATGCCGAAGATCGTCCTTGACTGTCCATGCACCATTTCTGTTGCTATTGCAAAGACGCATGATGCTGGTGTGGTGACCCTCGCAATGAAAAATATGATAATGGGTACACTACATAAGGAAGATCGGATTAAAATGCACGGTTATCATAGCCATGCAGATCGTGAACTTCCGCGCGAAGCACAGAGTCTTAACATAAATTTACTGAGATTATCCCGATATCTAAAGCCGGACATTGCTATTGTTGATGGCACAGTTGGATTGCAAGGAAACGGACCTGGCGGCACAAATTCAGTTCCGCTCGGAATAGCAGTCGCAAGCGGTGATGTATTTGCTGCAGATGCAGTCACATCAAAGGCAATGGGATTTGAACCTATGGAAATTGGACTCTTCAACTATGCCAATGAATTAGGTTATGGCACTGCTGATCTCAACAATATAGACATCATCGGGCCTGAAATTGAATCCGTTGCAGTCCCTTTCAAACCCCATGAAACTGCTGAACTTCAATTCCAATGGCATGAAGACGAATCTTCTGAATATCTTGCAGCTGACTAATCACAGAAAGGAGCATTATGAAACGTATCCCACAATTATCTGTTCTTTTATTCGTCGTATTTACCTCTCCCGCGTGGGCATGGTGGGGAGGAGGACACGACATCCTTACTCAAGCATCAATAAAGGCATTACCTGACGAATTACCTGAATTTTTCAGATCTGCCATCGGAGAAGCTATGATTGCACATTGTACTTACGATCCGGATGTATCAAAAAATCGGGATATGGCACATGCACGAGCAGCAGAATACGGAGAACACTACTTTGATCTTGAACTCATCAAAGATAATCCTGTTCCAGTGGATCGCGATGCATTCATTAAGTTGTGTGCTGAGTTAAATCTCGTACCAAGAAAAGTTGGGTATCTTCCTTATGCAGTTGCAGAATGGACTGAACGGCTTGCGATTGCTTTTGCAGAGTATCGAAAATGGCCTGATAACCCGATAATACAATATAAGTGCTATGTATATGCAGGTTTTCTCGGTCATTACGCGCAAGATATGGTTCAACCATTACATTTAACAGTACATTTCGATGGAATTGTTCAGGAAGATGGATCTAAGTTACATGGTGGTATTCATGAAAAGGTAGATTCATCAATTGAAATATTAAAACTTGATCCGAATGAACTTGCTAAGGATCAGCAAATTGAGACGGTAGGTGAGTTATTTCCAGCAATTGTCAAGCAGCTAAAAGATGGTCATAAGTTGGTAGACAAAGTATATAAACTCGTTGAACAATATCAAACGCTCAAAGAACCATCACCTAAATTGTTAGAATTTACAAAAGAACGATCACGAGAAGGTGTACGTTGGACTGCTTCTCTGTTTCTGACTGCGTGGAAAATGTCGGAGAACATAAACCTACCAGGATGGCTTGAACGTTAACTTTCTTTACTAAATTTATTTTTATTGACATCACATAAATAATATGGTATCTTATTTCATATGGGAGAAAAAATAGTATTACCTGACATAAAACCAGATGCTGCCTTTGATTTTGGAGAACTCGGATGTGGTGACCTAATCGTCGCTCTGTTAAAGTCCATGAGAACTCTTGAACAAGGACAGATAGCACAAGTCCATGCCTTAGATCCAGGGGCACCTGTAGACATCGCGGCATGGTGTAACATGATAGGCAATGAACTTCTCGCAGATTGCTGCGGAGAAGACAATGCCTATTTTTATATTAAAAAAGGAGTATAGATATTATGGCGAAGTTAATGATAAGCATTACGTACGCAAAAGATAACACCGACAAAGCCACTGTCGGTTTTGTTGTTGCAAATGCTTCAGTTGCATCCGGTGTTGAAACAGTCGTATTTCTCAGCACTGAAGGTGTACATCTTTCGCAAAATGGTTACGCTGACGATATTCATGAAGACGGTTTTGCACCGCTAAAACAATTAATGTCGGATTTTGCTGAGGTGGGTGGAACAATATGGGTTTGTTCCCCTTGTTTCAAGAAGCGAAACCTTGATGAAAATAACCTTGTTGATAGTGCTTTGATTGTTGGTGGGGCAAAGGCTGTTGAGTTCTTAACTACTGGTGGATCAAGTATTACCTATTGACATTGGGTGAAGGTGTTCCTGCTGTTTGTTGCAGAAATATCCTATTGGATTCGGTTGAATCCCAATCCTGACAAACAAGTCTCCCTCCCAATGTAAAACATGGCAGTTTACCAGAAGTTCTATTGTTATTACCTACTTAGAACCAACAAATACATAGGGAGGGTTTCTTAATTAAGAACTATAAATATTCCTTCTCAATATATCCACAATAATATTACCCGCCACCAGAATACAACATATAATTCATAATAGACAATAGATAAATACATCTCAGATATAATCACTCTTTCACTGAAGGTAAAACATGCGAGAAGAAGATTTGGCGGCCCCTGATTCTTTACAGACACAACATATATGTGAAGGCGGAAACCTTGACTGTGGTTCTGGTCTACTTCTACTCATACGGAAATCTATGGAAGAAGTTCCAGATGGTGAAGTCTTGGAAATACGGAGTACTGAAATCAGCGTTAAAGAAGACCTACCAGCATGGTGTCGGATGACAGAAAACCCATACCTCGGTTGGCGACCTGACCCTGATCATAACAAATATTTTGTGCAACGTGGTGAAGCAGAACAAGATGCTGAAATTGCCTACGAACAAGCACGAGATTATCGGTGGCAAACACGGGTCCATTGGGATGGTGGTCTGCAGGCAAAGGTATTCTGTAGAAATCACTCATGGTCAGTTGGGCAACCCGCAAGTTTTGATGTGAGAGATGAAGCACCCAGTGCAGTAGAATATGTCCTTGGTGCACTCGGCGCGTGTTTAGCGATGGGTTTCCAAATTCGCGCATCGCAGCAAAAGATTGAAATTGAGGAATTAGAAATCTCACTCAGTGCTCAGATAGATAATATCTTTGTATTTCTCGGCACGGAGCAGGAGGGACATAGTGGTTTTAAAGAGATACGTGGAACGATATATGTTGCATCTGATGCGGATGATGAGGTATTAGAAGAGATCTGGCAAGAAACCCTCGTTGCTTCTCCAGTAACGAATTCGTTGACACGTGGTGTTGATATTAACGTAGACCTACGAGTGATATAAGTGTAAAATTTGCAAGGAGGAAAAATATGACGCAGCTACTGGAAAAAGTACTCTGTGAGGTATACAAACTACCTCCAGAACAGCAAGATGCCATCGCTACTATCATTCTTGAAGAACTTGAAGATGAACGGCGATGGGATAAAGCTTTTGCTGAATCGCAAGAGATATTATCCAAGATGGCTTCTGAAGCACTTGAGGAACATCGTAGAGGCAAAACGCAGGATCTTGATCCGGACCAACTATGAATTCAAAAACGACAAGACTGTTTCGACAGATGCTTTCAAAATTACCGAACAACGTTCGACAGCAAGCAAGAGATGCATATAAACTCTTCAAAGAGAATTCACACCATCCCAGTTTGCAATTCAAGAAGGCACACAGGACTGAGGCAATTTACAGTACCCGTATCAATATCAACTATCGGGCAGTTGGTATTGTCGATGGTGGAGATATTATATGGTTTTGGATCGGTCCACATGCAGAATATGAGAAATTGCTTAATAAACTTTGAGAGAAAACCCTCGTCGCCTCTCTCGTAACAAACACACTTACGTCTGATGTGGATATAGATGTTGACCTATGCGTGATATAAGGAATTTATAACGGAACAGGAGGGACATAGTGGATTCAGAGAGATACGTGGAACGATTTATGTTGCATCCGATGCGGATGATGAAGTGTTAGAAGAGCTCTGGCAGGCAACCCTCACCGCTTCTCCTGTGACGAATTCGTTGACACGTGGTGTTGATATAAATGTGGATTTACGAGTGATATAAATAACAGAAAAACAATATACTACAAATCGGGAAAAGGAGTATATGAACGAATCGGGAAAAGGAGTATATGAACAAATTTTTAAATCTATTACTTCCATGGCAAGAGACACCTAATGACCAGATTTCTGACATTTTTGTTTACACCATTGGTGCTTCTTTCCTCATATTATTGATTTATTTTGTTGTAAGAATTTACCTCCGATACAACTCAATTAGAAATTTAACACGCAAAATCAGTCAATTCGAAAGACCTGCTCAGCCTTCAATATTACAGGAATTGAAAGAAGAGTTTGATCGAGAAACAAAATTTGCTGAGGCATGGCAAGAATTTTCGGATTCGCTGATTACACGTCAACGCGATGAAAACGAAAAAATAGTCTACAAGACAGAAGAAGCATCATTTTTCTTCAGTGAAGACCGTCTACTTGTTGAATATATGAATGTCCGATTTTGGAATAGCATTCCCGCTATATTGGTCGGGTTCGGGATCCTTGGTACTTTTGTAGGCTTAGTTTGGGGGTTGATACCGTTTTCAGATACTGATTTTCAACAAACAGATGATATCAAGACTGCAATTGAAGGACTTCTCTCTGGCGTATCAACTGCGTTTGTCACATCTGTATGGGGAATGGTGGCTTCTCTAGTGTTTAATGCAGTGGAGAAGTTGACAATTGGGAGTTTAAATAGTGAAATATCAAATCTGCATCGGTCACTTGATAATTTATTTACTTTGACAGTTCAAGAGGAAATTGCATTCCAACTGGCGGATGAACTTGAACAACAGACAGCAGCTCTTAAATCGTTTTCAACTGATTTATCAAATGTAATTATAAGTGCCATGACAGATGGTAGACAAGAACTAATTCAGGAACTTCGCAAGTCAACTGAAATTTTTAGTTATGCTATTACTGAAAAATTGGAACCTACTCTTAATGCTTTGAATACTGCTATTTCAAGTTCTGAAAAAAATGTAATAGGTGCTATGAGGGAGGGTAGACAAGAAATTATTCCAGAGATCCAAAAAGCTCCTGATGCATTCAGTGAAGCGGTGGCAAAAAAGTTGGGACCAAGCCTCGATAAATTGAACGAAACCGTAGAAAAATTGCGACAAGAAAAAGAAAAATCTGCCACTGAAGCCATCCGAGAATTGGTTGAAGAATTTAAAAAAGCACTTTCAGGATCATTTACAGAGGAGATCGGAACCCTCGTTAAAGAACTTAGCACAGTGAGCCAAAGTCTCATTGATCTACCAACGCGTATGGAAAACATGATGGAAGGTGTCCAAAAGAAAATAGAAGATATTTGTGATTCCCTTAGAAGGGTAACTGATGACCAGACAAAACTTACAGAAGAAACAATCAAAGGGATTCTTGAAGGGCTGCGTTCTGCTATTACAGAGTTAAATGGTGCTATTGATTCAATCACATCAAAAGCTGCCACAGAGTCTTCCGAAATGATTAAACAAATCCGCGACAGTGTGAACGAAACAACAGATCGACTTAAGGAAATTTTTAAGGAAGGTGAAACAAATATCAGCAAATTATTGGATCGTCAAAATGAATTGATTGAAGCAATTGATAAACCTATATCCAAAACGAAAGAAGTACTTGAGACTGGAAATGTTCTATTGCAAGGAGTTAATACAACTCTGAATAATGCAAATGATATGATTGTGATAATGCAAGCGTTTTCAGATCAATTAAAAGGATCGGTGTCAACACTTACAACTGCGGGAGAGAACCTGGCAAAAGCAAGCGAAACATTCAATCAACAGAACGTCGAATATCTTGAGGCAAATCGGGAAACAAATAAGCAGATTCAAGAGTCCCTCCAAGAATCCCGAAACTTGCTCACTAAGTTTGCTGAAGAATTTAATATAATTAAATCTGGGTTGCAAGGTATCTTTGAGGAAATAGATAAAGGTTTGATCAATTACTCCACAACTACTCATGATGCTATGGGAAAATCTCTTGATGAATTCTCTAAGCATTTGGCAGATGCTGCAGACAAGCTTGCTGGTAGTGTTTCTGCACTTGACAACAGTGTTGAGGAATTAAGTGACATGATTGAGCAATTTTCGAAGTTACGGAGAGGTAGATAATGTATAGAACTCTGCCTAAATCAAAATCACTTTCAGATGAAAATCCGTTTAGCCTTTCGTTAGGCGATTTAATGGCGGGTTTATTGCTAATTTTCGTGCTATTACTCTCTTTTCTCATGTTGGATTTGATGGAGAAGGAGGAACGTGATAATGAAATCAATAAGAGATTATTGGAAATTTTTACAGATTATGTTAAGTTACGGGAAGAATTATACAAGGACCTTAAGAAGGAGTTTGAAAAAGATCTCCAAAAATGGAATGCTGTCTTAGATCGAGAGAAACTATCTGTCCGATTCAGAGAACCCAAAGTACTATTTAAGCAAGGAGAAGCAGAAGTTCAGTTTGCTTTCAAAGAGATATTGGATGACTTTTTTCCTCGTTACATAAAAATTCTAAAACGCCCTGAATATATCAACAACATAGCGGAAATTCGAATTGAGGGTCACACATCAAGCGAATGGTCAAAGGCAGTTAGTGAAGAAGAGGCATATATTCTCAATATGGAGTTATCACAAGACAGAACAAGAAGTGTGCTGCAATATGTGCTGCATATACATGAAATCGGTACTAATAGAGACTGGATACAACAGCTCTTAACTGCAAACGGTTTATCTTCAAGTAAGCTGATTGATAATCCAGATGGCACACAGAATAAAGAAGAATCAAGACGAGTAGAGTTTCGCGTACGGACTAATGCAGAAAAGCAGCTTGAAAAAATCAAAGAACTTGAACACCTTATCGGAGATAAACCGTGAATTCAGCAAAAAAGCTCCTTCAATTCAATTTTGATGCCGATGAATTTGCCCGCCGTGCACTGAAACCAATTGAAATTCCAACAGAAAGATTCGCTATTTTGGAAAAAATTATGAAAGATCATGATGGAAAGGGAAATGGTCCACCTAATCAGGAAACTCTTCGCGAGATTTACCGGATCTTCATAAACACTCCGCCAGGTAATCTCCGAAACGAATTTAACACGCTCAGACGAATTCGACAACTTGCATGGGCATTGACCTACTCCGAAGGTGGGCTGCCTCGTATTGTGGATATACCGCAACTCAAAGATGCACTTCAGTTAATTGAAAATCGTTTTCGTGTGAGTGCCCTGCGCGGTGTTTTTAAAACTTTATTGGAGGCGTGGGATAGCCCAAATGCAAATATTCTACGTGCGTTTGTTAAAAAGCATCTAAAAGATTACGATGGAAAACAAAAATTTTTTCAGAAACTAAAAACAAACATGCGTTGGTATTGTGAGGAGAACGGCACGACTCAACTTGCAACAACCCTATTGCGTTCACGAGTGGAGTTGTCTGGTGTCTGGTCATTCCTTGATCTCGAATCGTCTAAAAATGACTATATGTACCGTTATTCTTACTTTGGATCTGTTGCAATGGCGTATGTTTCCAACGGCAGTTTTAACGATATAGAGGTTGTTAAGGATGTCGTTGAATTTGTCGAGAAACATAATAATGATAAAACAAGTCGTACTGTTTTATCTAAACTTATTGAACAACTCGGATATGTTGCCTCTGAAGGTTTGCGCCAACCTATTCAATCTTATGTTCTTCAAAAGTGGAGAGATCCGCGACTTGCAGGATCGGACTGGCGCGGAGTCTCTCTTGAAGCGCGCAAAATCTTCACCAAATGGCTTACAGAAGCTGACCTCCACTTTTTCTTTGATATAGTATCCAGAGCATGCCATGACCAAAAATTTGCCTACAGAAAAGCATTTTGGTTGGCATACTTTGACCATATCTCTTTCTGTTGTCTAGTGTTACGAGGAAATGCTGAGTATCTTTTCAGACATGACTCGCAAGCTCTGCAATACTATCATGATCGTCGTCCAGCGACGTTGAGAGGAGGGAATAGTGATCAACACGCTTTCATTATTCAGATGGGTAATTATACCTTTGTTGAGTTTAGTACAGCGGGAGCATGTTATGTATATGAAAATGTTAATCTTCCTTTTGAATTGGGGAAATCAGAATATTACATGCACGAGTTACGAAATCAAGACTGGGCAGTACATCGAGTAATTCATTCCGGTTCTTGGCAAAGAAGATTTGCATCGTGGATTTACAATAAACTTGGTATAAAACCGCAACAAAGTTATCGATTATTAGGACAGTAAAATGAGAAATCTATTCCAAAGAAATAAATCAGAACGAGAACAACTAAACTGGCAAGAAAAGTCTGATGGCATTTTGTTTACTTCACCATCAGAAAACCTGCCTCTAACTGAATATGCCGCGAACCTACCAGCAGATGCTCACCAGGCACAAGCACAATGGATGTTACTCAAGGAGCTACTTGATAACGGTCAAGCAGAATCATCAGACACAGGAATTCACATCCCAAATGAGCAAATATGCCAACTTGAGTCAGTTGAACAAGAGAGACTCGGTTTGCCAGAACCGTATCCGTTTGATATTGGAATCCAATCACATGGCACGCTCAATCAACCAGAGTTCCAATACGATTATCAGTTTCTACAGCCGGACCGAAAACCTTTGCATCCAAAACGGATTGGCTGTATTTTGCGTTTGACAAAGAATTGGGTATATCTCTTGTCACATGAACAGTTTGTACTTCTGGAGGCTTTAGATGCGTTCAATTCTCGTGAGACAACTGACAGAATTTTTGAAACCAATTTACTTGAATTTGCAAAAATAAAAGGGCTTGCAAAAGGGACAGGTGCTGCCCTTGACCTTTACCTTAACCAAGAAGAAGTTATTGCACCGAAAACCGTTCGTTTACACCTTCGCGAGTCGGGTGATGACGTTGAAATAATTCCTGATGTGGCAGGGGTTGACAACGAAAAATTTGAAGAGGTTTTTGATAAATTTCCTAATCCTGAAACCACCTATAATTTACCTCGTCCTGACGGTGGCAGAACTCGCGTCCTTTTTCGAGAGAAACAACGTGAATCGTTGGAATCAATTAAAGAAAATCGGCGCGTTTCTCGCGAACAACTCGCGGAGATGGCTAAACACCCACAAGCATACTTTGATCCTGAAATCATTGAACTTGATCCAACGGATGAGACTTTATCCTTCAGTGAACGTGTGCTTGAAATTGGCATTTACCAACCGAGGGTCTATCCATTTGTTTCACCATACAAAAGTGAATGGATCCCTGGTATTTTAGTTGAAGATGAATCAGGTGGACGTATAGGAATTCAGGTCAAAACTGATGAAGAACTTTCAGAATTGGAAAATGTGGTTGGTGAAGCAAGGCAAACTGGTCGAAGAAAGGTGACATGGAAGGGACAGTCGTTTTTGACTTCTGATCTTGAAGAACTTCTCCCGTTTATTAGAGACCAACGCAGACATCGCAAAAAGCCACGACGCAAACAAGGCGAAAAATCTGAAACCACTGTATTAATCATTGAGGAAAATATTGACGAGTCAGGTTTCATTGGGCCAACGCCTAAGCCAACGGACAAAGAGACGTTTCGGCATCTACTTGAATCTACACCAAACATTAAACCTGAAGTTGACTTGTTACCGCACCAAGAGGAAGGGCTTGCATGGGTACAGCAGCTTTGGCAGCGATCCTACCCCGGCGGCCTACTTGCTGATGATATGGGACTCGGAAAAACGTTACAAGTACTCTGTTATCTGGAATGGCATCAGGTAAGATATCGTGTGCAAGAATCAGAACACAAACCTTATCTCATTGTTGCCCCGATTGCACTTTTAGAAAATTGGGCTGCGGAATATCCAAAGTTTTTTGACAACGGTGCGCTGAATTTCATCACTTTATATGGAAAGGAACTGCAAAACTATAAAATTGACCTATCCAAAGCCAACAGGATCCAAATACCTGAAATAGAAGGCGTAGAACGTCTAAAGGAATTACGGAAAAAACGTGGTGCACTTGATGTGAAACTGCTCCAAAAAACCGATGTAGTACTAACTACCTATGAGACTGTTAGAGATTTCCAATTGGATTTAGGTTTAATCCATTGGGCTACGGTTATCATAGACGAAGCACAAAAAATCAAAACACCGGGAACACTTGTCACGAATGCTCTGAAAGCACTCAATACAGATTTTCGGATTGCAATGACAGGAACACCTGTAGAAAATTCGCTGATGGATTTGTGGTGTATCACCGATTTTGTGGCACCAGGCTATCTTGATAGCGCGAAAAAATTCAATAATGAATTTTGCCTCCCCCTTGAAAATCCTGAAACTGACATTCGCGCGCTTGGAGAACAAATCCGTAAACGTATTGGTGTTCACCTTAAAAGACGTTTAAAGACTGAAATTCTGGATGATCTTCCTGAAAAACACATTCATATTGAAAATTGCCAACAAGAAGTGCCCCCGATACAAACGGAACGTTATAAAGCTGCTCTACAATCCACAAAAGATAGTGGATCAACAGGACCGCAACAACGTAACCGTATTTTACAAATTCTTCACCAATTACGCGACATCTCCGATCATCCCTCATTATCTGATTCGCAATTGGAGCAAGTTCCTACCGATGAGTTAATCAATCAATCGGCAAAATTGATAGTCACTGAAGAACTTCTTACTAAAATTCGCTCTGATAACGAAAAGGTGATACTGTTTGCAGAACGTCGAAAGACACAGCATCTTCTTGCAAAGGTCATGAAAGAACGATTTGAGTTAGAAAATGTTTCTATTGTGAATGGCGATACCCCTGGAAATAAACAAAGAGAAGGTTCAATGAAAATGAGTCGTCAACAAGCAGTTGACCGTTTCCAAGATGCTTCAGGATTCAATGCAATCATCATGTCACCTCTTTCTGCTGGTGTCGGTCTAAATATCACTGAAGCAAACCATGTGATTCATTATAGTCGCTGGTGGAATCCTGCTAAAGAAGACCAAGCGAGTGACAGAGTATACCGTATCGGACAAAAACGACCAGTGCATATTTATCTACCAATGGCAATCCACAACGAGTTTAAAACCTTTGATGTCATTTTACATGAACTCCTTGAGCGAAAACGCCAACTTTCACAAGATACATTGTTTCCTACAGAACGCGCAGAAGTTAAGCCGGCGGAGTTTTTATCTGAGTTGCAGAAAACCTCACCTGAACCGAAAATAGGTCCGCCATTGACAATGGAGGATATTGATAAACTTGATCCAAGATTCTTTGAAGTTTTTATCGCCGCCCTATTTCAGAAACAGGGACACCGCGTTGAATTAACACCCACTTCAGGTGATAAGGGAGCGGATGTTATCGTTCATGGGGCGCGAGGGGAGAATTCTGGGTATTTGATACAGGTCAAACAGCGTCGATTGGGTGGAAAACCAAAGAACGAAGCAGTAGATGAGATTAGAGCGGCAATACCTTTTTATGAAGAAAAATATGGTACAACTTTTAAACCCATCGTCATAACAAATCGTACTTTTACTAACGAGGCGCACCGTCTCAGTCGTACGAATGAAGTGCAAATGTACGAACGTAAGTGGATAATTGAAAATTTGAAGCAATATCCTGTAACATGGACTGATGTCAATTTGTGTCAGTTTTAAACAGTTTATGTAAGTTGAGTTCAGCAAAGAAGTAGCAGCTCGGATATTGGAACACCCACATCTCATCGTAGCTGCTTACGATGGGTCAGTACTAAAGTTAATGTTAGAAAGCGAGGCATTGCAATGACAAAATACGAATATAAAACGGTAAAACTCGATGTTACAATTAACGTAAAAGGATTACTGGGCACTCCGGACCGAAATGTTCCAGACCTAGAGAGTACGCTTAATTCCGAAGGAAAAGAAGGATGGAGACTTTGTCAAATCATCCTCCCGACATTTAACGGGCGATCAGATCAAGCGATCTTGATTTTTGAAAGAGAATTAATAGAATAATCAGATGATTAAATACTTTCGATCTCTTGAGACAACTAAACTCTCGGAAGTGCTCATTTTTTGTAGGAACAACATCCCAGATAGAGTATAACGTAAAATAGGAGAATATAACAATGAACAACTTACCACAATTCCCCGTCACCGTAGTCGGCAGTATGCCACGGCCCATAAACATAGCACGAGCATTACGCGACAAACAGAGAGGACGTATCACCGATAACGAGTTCAATACCATAGCAAACAATGCAGTAATTGACAGCATTAAATTGCAAGAAGACAACGGCGTAGATATCGTCAGCGATGGAGAACAACGCCGCGACAACTTCTATTCTTTCATCACCGAATGCATTGATGGTATACGATTGATGACACTTGCGCAAATGCTTGACTATGTAGAAGACAAAGCAGCTTTTGAACAACTGCTGAATGCATTAGATGTCCCTGCATTTGCCCTAAAAAACCCAGTCGTTGATGGAAAACTCAAACGCACATCACCCCTTGTCCTAAACGACTTCCAATTCCTAAAGAAACATACCACTAAACCCATCAAAGTCACGCTCCCTGGCCCCTATCTATTAACCAGATCAATGTGGGTAAAGAAACTCTCCTACGAATTCTATCCTGACAAAGAGTCCCTTGGAGACGATGTTGTTGATATGCTTCAACAGGAATTGCATGATTTACAAAATGCAGGTTGTCAGTTTGTCCAATTTGATGAACCAGTACTTACAGAAGTTGCATTCACTGGTCCGCATGAAACACACTCATTCATGTGTGCAGCGTTATCAGAAAAAAGCAGTCCAGAAGAAGAACTCAACTTTGCCGTGGAACTTATCAATAGAGTTATTGAAGGAATTGATGGAGAGATGAAAACAGCCCTACACGTTTGTAGAGGAAACTGGAGCCAACAGGAAGATGTTTTACTCCGCGGTTCCTATGATCTACTAATTCCATACTTTAGTCAGATGAACATTAATCAGTTTGTGTTGGAATATGCTACGGAAAGAGCAGGTAGCATTGAGGTGTTGAGTGAACTACCCGATGACAAAGAGATAGGACTCGGTGTAGTTGATCCGCGAACCGTTGAAGTGGAAGCCGTTGATTTTATATTGGACAAAGTGAGAACACTCCTAAAACATCGGAAACCTGAGCAAGTCTATCTTAACCCCGATTGTGGATTCGGAACATTTGCAGACCGTCCAGTAAATACAACAGACATTGCAACCCAGAAACTTCAAGCAATTCATAAGGCAGCAGAGATTTTGCGAAAAGAATCATAAGTTTTATCAAATTATCACTATCTTAACCTAAGTTGCCACCTAATGTAGCACAATCTGTTAGATTGTGCATCTGAGTACACAAACTGACAGTTTGTGCTACAAAAACTTGAGAAAAGTGTCCTATACTCTATAAAAATGGTGTCTGCAGGTCTAAAATCCTATAGGTAGCAACTTGAGTTATCTTATTTAGTGAGTTGCTTCTCTATAGAAATTAAAAACACAAAATATTTCCTTATACCAATTCTAATTATTTTATACCATTCTTCCGTAGGTCGGGTAGAGGAACGAAACCCGACAAATCATGACGAATACCAAACGTGTATTCGTCCACGCGCATTTGGCGTTGATTTGGACATGTATTGACTGCGGCTATCATGTCGGGTTTCGTACCTCTACCCCATAGGTGTCAACTTAAGGACTTTCGGCCATCTTTAAGAGTTTGTATGTTGTCCGCTTTCCTGCTCTATGTTTCCCTTGGTCGCCGTATTGTAGATCCCTTTTTATGTTTCTGAGTGTTTTCAATAATGCTGTTTTTGATTTGTTGAAACTCATAGTAAGCATCCTTGCGTGTCGTCCGATAAGTTCTGCTGTTTTGATGATATCCTGTTGAATACATCGCCAACCTGATGCCAACATAATCCAGTGTCTTAGAACTTGTGTGATCAGTTTAGCATACACTTCACATAAGACATTTTCAGCTTTGTAGCGGCGAGTTTCATTTAGATTTCCAATACTTTTGAAGGACTTAAACATCAACTCTACTTGCCATCGGATACTATAAATAGGTGCGATCTGTTCTGCTGTCAGTAGTGATGCGTCCACATTCGTAATATAGATATCCCATCCAGCAAGTAGCAGGCGTTCTTTAGAAGGTGTTCTCCCTTTCTGTTTTGCTTCGCGTTTGATGTGGCGGCGGCGCGAGTTTGTTTCTTGTTCGAGGCGTCGGACTGCGATGAACCGTATTGGAAGTCGTTTTTTTGCCCCGATGAAACATCCCAAGTCTATGGTGTCTGCGGTTTTTGTGGAAAGATATTCATCTAAATAAATGCGTTCACCTGCTTCATCATAGAGATTACAACGCATTTTGTATGGTGATATCCAATATATATCATTTTGTGTGAGTTGTTCAAATGTATCAAAGGTAAAGTAGCCGAGATCTGCTAAACGCAAACTCTTAGGTGGAAGTTGTTCAAACTGTTCTTCTACCTTACTATCAGATGCGACACCATCTGTGAGGTGAAACTGATCAAAAACACCTGTCAAAACATCAAAACGGAGGTGAAGTTTCAGAGATGCTTTTTCATGATCGTTTTTACCACGACCGCCTTTCCATACCTTTCTCAGTTCATCCGGTAAAGTTATTGTTGTGCTGTCGTGCACATACACACCTGTAAACTGGTTGAGGAGTGGGAGGGTCTGTGGAGGCATTGCGACACTCTGGGATGCTGCGACTTCAAGGATTGCTTTCAAGGTATCGGCTGCCTCAAAGGACATCCGTTTTTCAATCGCTTGACGGGAAACCTCAATGTCTAAAGCGCGTGCGGTATGTGCGAGATCCGTATAACTCGCATCAGGATTTTCAAGCCATCCGAAGACAAGGATTTTGGCAAAAGCAGGTGCTGTAAGTATCCGCTTTCTCTGAACAAAATCACAAGCCAAAGATGCTGTTTCCGCAGCATTATCAAAAACTTCTTGCATTATGTCTGTAACCTGTGTTAGTATACACATCGGAGCACCTCTCCGTAAATGATAATATATGACTATATTATGAAAGAGGTGCTTCCATTTTGCAACAATAATCTATACTAAAAAAACATAAAACTGTCCTTAAGTTGACACCTATGGGTTTCGTACCTCTACCCGACCTACGAAAATTAGGGTTAGGGCAGAGGCGTTCAATTTTCACTTGAACCATTGTGGGAGGGGTTTCTAACCCCGAATTCTGCTGCTGTGTATCTCAAATCGGGGTTAGAAACCCCTCCCACAAATGTGAATCTCGACAATTGAATGCCTCTGAGGTTTAGGGGGTGTAAAGTTTTTGGCACTCACTTCAGACCATTCAATGTAGTGCGGGTCTCCGGGGAATGCCTAAATGGCATTCATACCGTTGATTTGGTGCCCCGCCATCTTTAATCTCCCAACAAGTGCGGGGCACGGAGACCCCGCATTACAATGGATATGAGATGTTTGCCGAAAACTTTACACACCCATAGGTTTATTAAAAAAACTCAGGTGTCAAGTAAAGAGGACAAGAAACAATACCTAAAGCATTCAAGATCATCGCTTTCACTGCTGCCCCACTGAAACTTTCCGTTTCGTTGGGCAAATAAAAGTATCAATAGTGTTTATCAAATCAATACGATCACATACACCAGCAACTATGCTGAGGTGATCTAAACGTTGGGTTGTAAAAGTAGGTTGAGTAATAATATTATCTACTTATATTCAAGATATAAGGAGTATAACATTAAATCTTAAAATCTACTTAAACAACTGCGGAGTTTAGGTTATACTATTTGTATGAGTATGTTTCGTGAACACTGGCTCGGTGGATTGACCGCCTACAGTGCCTTTTTCATAGTTTCGTTGATAGTAACAGTTTCTATATCAATCTTTTACGGATCACCATTTGATTGGAACCCAACGATTTCAATGGATCCTTTAGGTATCCTTGCATGTTTTACCATCGCGTTGCTTTTCGGTTTGTTTCCCGATGTAGATATCAAAAGCAAGAGTCAGAAGATATTTTATAGCCTTCTATTTGTACTGAATCTATCGCTTATCCTCTTTTTTCAAAGATACCTGGAGGCAGCGATTTTAGGTCTATTTGCGATGCTACCAATACTCAGCAAACATAGAGGTTGGACTCACTCAAGGATAACAATGATTCTGCTACCCGGTCTATTCTTGGTTATTCCACTTTACAGTGAATATTCCAACTATGGTGTTGGATTGAAGGAACTCCCAGAATTGTTTGATTCTTTAGTCGAGTACGAGAATCTTGATGAGACCTTCCGAAGTTGGTTAGCATTCTATGTTGCAGGTTTGATCGGATATGCATCACACCTCTACCTTGATGGAATTCTATTTCGTTTCCGCAGACCAAGAGTAAACCGATGAAAATAGAGAAAATCAATTTACAAGAAATACGCAACAATCCAATCTTGCAATCACTGCACGCTTTTGCTAAGACACATGGCGTTGAAATTTACTTTGTTGGAGGGGTGGTGCGAGATCTGCTGCTGAACAGACCGACAACAGATTATGATTTTACCTTGAATTCGGACGCGATTGCTTATGCAAAAAAGTTCGCTGAAAGCATCCGTGCCACATGCATTCCTCTCGAAGAAAACCCTCCTACTGCTCGTGTAATAGTGAAACCGTCCAACCGTGTGTTAACTGAAATGTGCTTAGATTTTGCGCAATACAGAGCAGTAAGTCTTGAGGATGACCTATGTTTACGCGATCTGACAATCAACACTATGGCGATATCATTAGAATCTATCATGGTTTCTGAACATCCTGTAATTATAGATCCGTGTAATGGTGTAAAGGACTTGGAAACACGCTTACTCCGTTTTCCAAGTGAACAGGTCATTCTTGATGATCCGCTTCGGTTATTGCGAATATATCGTTTTGGTGCGGAGTTAGGGTTTGAAATGCCCGATCAATCTCTTGCGTGGGTCAAGAAGCATAAAAGCCTGTTACCGCAAGTCTCAAAAGAACGGATACGAGAAGAAATGCTGAAAGTGCTTAACGTCCCAAAAGCAAAGTACTATCTGCTACAGATGGATGAAATATGTCTACTATCTCAAGTATTTCCAAGCATTGACCTACAAATAGAGAATTGGTCAGAACTTGAGAGATTTGAAGAAACCCCAATTCCCACAGCACTTTCACCAAATCAAAATGAAATAGAAACTTATCTGATTGAAGAATTAGGTCAATATGCAATCCGACAATCGTTAATTAAACTATGCATTCTTTTACATGATGATGTTAGAGAAATAGGCAAACAACTTCGTCTCAGTAGAAAAGCAGTACAGTTTATGAAGTGTGTGGTAGAAAAGCAGATACATCTTACTGATGGCAAACTAACTAAGAAAAAAATAATTGATTTCTTAAGAGTAACAGGATCTGAGTGGTGGGGAGTACTTTTGTTCTCTGCTGTTATACAACCAATTCCTGATCATATACTAAAGCAAATTGTTGATACATATTACCAGCATTTTTTGCCTATTGTCAAACAGGGACGACTTATCACAGGAGCAGATCTTATCCAGAGATTTGATCTGAAGGAAGGAGAAGTCATCGGAAAAGTGTTGGAGCAAGTAGAAGAGCTACAGTTCTACGGTGAAATACCAACGCGTAAGGAAGCATTCGCTGCAGTAGAGAAACTTATTCGCGAGGAAGAGGAATCCTCATAGATCAACTTCACGTTTACGCAGAAATTTCGGAATCAGAGAAACCAAAAGAATAAGGACAGCAGCTAACGATAAGTAAAGAAACGTCTTAACAACATCTCCTTCACCACTGACTAACGCACCTCCAATTTGTACGTATGCAATAGTACCTGGCAACATAAATATCGCTGAGACAAGGACGTAGGTAGAAAATCTAACCTTCGTCAATCCGTAAGCATAATTTTGCAGATTAAACGGAATATACGGCATTAACCGCGTGAACATGACGATTCGCCATCCTTCCTGTTCTACCTTTGCATCTATTTTTTGGAATTGAGTATTTCCAGATATCCATCCCGCAACAAGTTCACGGGCAGCATAACGTGCAACAAGAAAGGCAAGGGAAACACCGATTGTTGCTCCAATCCAAACATAAACAACACCCCACACCGGTCCGAATGCAATACCTGACAGCACTGTTATTGGTGATCCTGGAAGGAAGAATAGGGTCGCAACAATGTAAAGACAGATATAGACTACGGGTGCAATTATCCCAAAACCTGAAACCCATGCCTTGAGTTTAGATATATTCTTCAGGTGAATATATTCAGTTACGCCATAATGTCTCAACAGCAAATAGGTAAATGCCCCAAGTCCAATTACGATTATCAGTTTTATCAACTTACTTTTCATTTACTTTAGTAATAGCTTCTAAATAGGATTTTATCTGTGAACGGTATCTCATAGGGATACGATTGTTTTCAATTGCCTGTGCATACTCACGTTGTGCGGTCAGAACAACATCACTAAATTCCAAATAATCGGGTTCTGTCCCTTGATTTGCCTTATTGCCAGTGAAGACTCTGCTGATGATTTGGGTTTCTGTCGATTCCACAGATTTTAATGTTAATTCATTACCTGAGATTTCTATTGGTGGGGTTTCATCCCCTATGAGTGGCTCTGATGTAGTGTCATTGTGGTCAGAAGAAGCAGTATTATTGGTCGTGGGATTGAATCGAGATGTGTTTCTTTCTACCTGAGTGCCTTGGGTTTCTTTGTTACCAAATTCTTGACCCGGGGCACTATCACTACTGGCAATGTCCCCTGATGACTGGTCGGTTTCAATACCCGCTAATGCAATATCTTTACGACTATCAATTAATTGTTCTTCAAGAAGTTTGAGTTGATTTACTTGATGTAGTACCTCAGCAATTTCATGCAATGTGTCGGGGGAGACAGTCCTACCATCAATCTGATCTAATGTCTGACGCAGCTTCCCTTGAGGTATGTTTTCTGACAGTTTTGCAAAAAGTTTCGCAAGTTGGTCTCGAAGTTCAGGAGTTAGTTCTGGTTGTTCGGAGAGTCTGTTAAGTTCATCTGCAAGTGCAGTGGTATCCATATCTCTAAAGTGTTGTGTGTTTTGAGTTGCTTGAGCAATAGCCTTCTCATCAGGAAGTTCCGATCTATGTTTCCGCACTTCAATATTCAATGCGTGCAGATGTTCATGTGCAGCATTAATATCTGTTACCTTCTTCAACTTTTCTATTGTCCTACTGATTTCATCTCCAATATTAGAATCACTTATACTAACAGATTGTTCAGTCAGATTAGCAATTGTCCTGTCAATTGCATCCAGTTCTGCAGCGACTAACGGCTTTGCCAGTTCATATTGACGAGGAATGGCATAAGATAATGCCATGATAACAATAGGAATAGACACCCATTTTAATAATAGTGGCATAAGATATGTGATTATCTTTTTCGGATCAGAGTCTGCTATTGCCTCTGCTGAATCTCCTATTTGCAGATCAACAATTTCACTTTTTTGGTCTTTTAGAATTACTTCTAATGATGTGTTAACACGTTCTTTTAGTTGCATAGTGTCATCAACAAAGCAAGCAATCTCAGACAACTTTTCACGATGTCTAAGACCGATACAAACACCTACTACAACAGCAAATCCAACTATACTTATTGCTATGTGTAATATAGTAAATGGTAATGGAACACACGAATAGTGATGGATAGAATTGCCAGAATACAGAATCCTATGAAAAGGCAGATTGTTATATACTTTATCATTGCCTGATTGCGTGCCCTATTTTGAAGTGCTTTTAGTTGATTTATGATTATTTCTCTTTGGTCTTCCATTCCATCTTCTCCGTAGCAGCAAACACCATTTCTGGCGTGATGTATTTCAGATTTTTGTGTGCAACATCTGCGTAGTCGTCCCATTCTTTCGGTGATAAGGTCTGCATCAACTCACATCCTTGCCTTGCAATCACAGTATGTTTGTCCCATTTTGGTCCCCACTGTGTTGGGTTTGACCCTCCAAAAAGTGCTATCGTTGGTGTTTTCACTGCTGTGCTAAGGTGCATCGGTCCTGTATCATTGCTGATGTAAAGATGACAACGTTGCAAGAGTGCTGTGAGATGCATCAGTGTCACATCATCAACAACAGTGGGTGTATGTGCAATATGTTTCTTGACCTGCTGCGCGAGTTCACCTTCATTCAGTCCAGTCGTTATGATGATATGTGCATCGTAAGCATCGTGGAGCATGTCTCCGATAGTTGCAAAGTTTTCGGTAGACCATCTCCGGTATGATGTACCTGCACCAGGGTTTAGACCGACAATCGGTTTGCCATCACTTAGATTTTGACTTTCAAGAAAGTCATTACACCACGCTTTTCCTTTCTCGTCTACAAATACCTCCGGTTCATCATCTGAAACTTCAATACCAATTTCCCGAACAACATCAAGATATCGCTGTGTTTCGTGCTGCGATGTGTTATTCGGAACGGAAGCATGTAACAATCTTTTTCCCCCAGAATTGGTTTCAAAACCAACACGATACGGAATTCTGGCAAGACATGTGAGGAACACTAAACGGAAAGTCGGTTGTAGGATAACTGCCATATCAAATTTTCTTTGCAGAAGTTGATAGAGTAACTTCGGAACTGACGACTGATAGGTAATAACCTCATTTAAGTGTGGGTTTGCTAATACCAAATCCTCCCGTGTTGGAGCTACCATATAGGCAATGTATGCATTAGCAAAGTGTTGACGTATAGCACGAATTACAGGTGTGGTTAAAACGGTTTCTCCTAACGGTGCGAGCCTGATGATTAAGATACGTCTAATTTGATCGGATGCAAACATCGTGATATTTTGTCTGTTGCTATGAATTGCTTATTTTTTATCGTCACGCTATAATACCTCAAAATAGATGGAGTGTCAAGGTGAAATCATATCTCAAAACTCTGAAACAGAAATATCTACACGGATGGGACCGCCAAACCACTGTTGTATTGCTTTTTGCTGCAGTGTTATTGACATTGCATAGGAGATATAGTCGCACAGGTTTTTTCAAGGCACATTTAACAGGATATTTTAATTTTCTGCCATTAACAGATAGCCACCCTTACTACTATTGGTTTTTGGCAACTGCTATTACCTTGTTTCTCTTACCTGTTATTGTTACAGTATTAGGCACAAATGAAAAACTACATGATTATGGAATTCGTCTGGGTAAGCAGAAACTCGGATGGAGTGTGGCATTTGCAGCATGGCTCTTGATGATACCTGTTGTTATTGTTGCAGTCAAGGTCTACCCTCCATTTTTGGAAAAGTATCCATTCTCCAAGGCGGTTACAAATAGTTGGCAGGCATTTTTACCGTATCAGTTGGCTTACGGTGTCTACATGTTTTCTTGGGAGTTCTTCTTCCGTGGATTTATGCTATTTGGATTGGAGAAGAAATTTGGAAACTACAGCATCTTGATTCAAACAATTCCATTTGCAGTGATGCACTTTTCCAAGCCGTTGCCGGAAGCACTTGGATCAATCGTTGCTGGTATTTTACTGGGTGTTCTTGCTTTGGAAACCCGTTCATTTATTTATGGAGCAGCGATCCATTGGCTTGTCGCTATGACTATGGATACAGTTTGTGTAATCATATCACAGGTTTAAGAATCTTCACTAAATGAACTTGACTATCCATTATGAATTGATGTAAAATGATAGTTAGGTATATTCCTGAATTCACTGAATTTCAGTATTTCAGATTTCTCATCTTCAATTAAATTGACGGTTATTTTATAAGGAGTTTTATGAACATTAGACAGATAAGAATATTTATCCCTGTAATTGCGATTGTTGTGATGTTTGGTATGATAGTTGGATGTGAATATGCATCAGAAATTATCTATCCTGATCCTCCTGAAATGGAAGAATCAAGCGAACAACTTGATATTGGTCTTGTTTTACCACTTTCTGGAAGGAACGAATTAGCAGTTGGTATACATATAAAAAACGCATTGGAACTTGCTAAAGATGAGATAAATTCCTCACAATTTGCGGGTACTCAACTCAATTTTATCATTGAAGATAGTCAAAGCACAGTTGAAGGGGCAGTTGCAGCGTACAATAAACTAATTCATGAAATGGGTGTATCTGTTATTCTTGGTCCTGCGACATCCTCGGCGACTAAACAGACATTTCCTATTGCAGGAAAAAACAAGGTTGTGGCGATAAGTCCAACTTCTGCTGCACGCAGTCTAAGTGCAATTAGTGATTATACTTTTCGTATTGCTCTGACTACAGATGTCTTGATCCCAAACGGAGTGAAAACCACTCACGCAAAACATGAATACAAAAAAGTGGCGACACTATATGATGAAAACGATACCTTCTCAACTGATGCAGATCAAGCATTACAGGAGACATTTAATGCATTGGGTATTGATGTCGTAGCAATTGAGACATTCATGGGGGGTGAAACAAGTTTCAAAGATCAGTTAGGTCGTATAAAGTCGTTGGAACCAGATGCAATTTTCATATCCTCCTCACCGCCAGATAAATCTATTTTTCTCAATGAAGCAGCTGAACTCGGAATCACAGTACCAATTATCCTACGAACATTAACTGAAGCTGATGTTGAGGCAGCTGGTGAAGCTGCGGAAGGGGCTATCACTTATGTAGGATGGGGATCCGCAGTTGATACCCCTGGCAATCAGACTTTTATTGAGAATTACACTACAGAATATGATTATGCCCCAAATAACTATGCTGCGCGTTCGTATACAACACTTTATGTCCTTGCAGAAGCAATTAAAAACGCTGAAGCTAATGATGCTGACTCTATACGAGACACACTTGCTAAGATCCGTGATTATGACACAGTAATGGGTAAGTTCTCATTTGACGAAAATGGTGATGCCGTATATGAACCTCATGTTTTGATTGTTAAAGATGGTAAATTAGTGCCCTTTGAGTAATCTGCTAAATCGTAGGGGCGTTAATTAACGGACTCAAAACGATCCAAGCGATACGGTTTAAACCAATCAACTTCTACACCATCTACAATTTCTATAGTTGCCATTTCACCTACCAGTGGAGCCAACGTAACGCCACTGTGCATTAACACAATATACATGTTACGTATCGCATTGGCAAAACCGATAATCGGATAACCATCAAGAGGCATCGGACGGTAACCTACTGGCGTTGGAATGGCACGGGCTTTTCCGATAGATGGCAAAAAATCTTTAGCATTGCTAAGGAGTTCATCGGCACGGTGCTTTGAGTCGTCCTTATTGATGCCTTCTTGTGTTCCTTGTCCAATTCTAAGCGTTCCATCATTCAATTGCCGTAGATGTAGATGTTGCAAGTTTTCATGAATTGATGGTGCATGAATTACTGCTACATTCTGTAATACTCTTGGACACGGTGTTGTCTCAATAACGATTCCAGGACTTCGTTGTTGAGGGATTTGCACACCAACTCCTGAAGCCAATCGTGTTGTCTCTACACCACAGGCCAAAATTACAATATCACACGGATACTCGGCATGCGTTGTCAGGACAGTTTTGACCTTCCCATTATCTATTGTTAAATCCGTAACATTTGCATCTGTAATGACTTCTGTTCCATTTTCACCTGCTTTTTCAAGACATACATCTATAAATCTGTCAGTTTCTATATGCAAATCAGCATCAGAGTATGATGCTGCTGTGACATCTCCTGGACATAATTCTGGTTCTAAATCTAACATTTCATCTCGTGAAATTAGTTTACAAGGATAGCCCCATATTTGAAGTTGATGTATGCGAGCTTCTAATTGTCCAGCCCGTTCTACGTCACACTCCCACCGCATTTCTCCACCGAAATGGATTCCGATATCTGCATCAAGTTGATGTTCCAACCGATACCACATATCTAAAGAACGACGATTGAGCGTATGGTAATGACGAGGATCCTTCCCAAAGGCATTTACCCAGGCAAATGAATGTCCCGATGCACCTGAGCCTGGGGTATCACGTTCAAGAATTGTGATGTTGCATTGTGACCTAAGTGATAGATGATACGCAATTGAAGCACCAATTACACCTGCTCCAATTATAACGATATCTTTGTAATTAGTTGATAACATAGATATTTTGATGTAGTAATTGCCCGGAACAATGGGAAGTCAAGTGAATTGTGGAAGGTTTATCTGAAGTTCAGCATTTTGTATTTAACGATGAACCACTACAATGAATCCTGTTAGACCAGTTAGTAATATCTGAAATCCTGTTTGATAAAATAGGATAAGAAAGGGTTGACAGAGCGAGATTAAACCCAAGGCAATCAGACCTATTGATATTCTTTCACAGAGAACCTTTTGTGTATTGACAATAGAGAAGATAATTATACCTGGCAACAGTAAAGATAGAGAAGCATTTCCAAGGTTGGGTGAAATCGTTTGATAAAGAAAAATGAGACCAAGACTTATGCAGACTGAAGAACCTAATGTAGCAATTCGTATTTTTGAAGTAGTCATTCCAAAAGCAATAGAACATGTAAACAACAGATGGAATGCGGATCCTTTAAGCAATTTCGGAACTGGTAGAAAAAGGAAAATTAAACCTATTATTATGCCACCCACTGAAATTAGTGAAATCAGTTGTTTGTCTTTAAATGCAACACCTGACAGTATTGCAGCATTACTCAATAAGACAAATGAGATACCTTTAAGAATAACGTCACTCTGGGCAATACGTTCTGGTAACCATGCAACGTTATCTAATCTTATATATTGAAATAATAGACCAAATATAAAGAAAGATATTGCAAGGATTTGATTTCTTTCCAGCTTAATCATAGCACTTTACTTGTAGATTCATTTTAAAAATTAGGATAATTTCTCATTCAACTCATTTGCCAACTTTGAACAATCTATTTATCCATGACTTCGTTTGTTCTCCCTGTAAATTATTTATTTGTACGCGTAAATCCGCTTTTTCTCCCTGAAGAATTTTGATTTTTTTCTTGAGCTCAATAATATCATTTTGTAAATTTTCATTGTCTTCACGTAGAAATGTGATGTGGACAACTTGAGAAATTAAGTTCTCAATAATATCATTTGTGGGGATGTTGAAACTGAGGAGTTTAATCAACGGTGCTAAACCATCAATCCGTAACTGTAGCATTGCTATAGGTGTTACATCACTATCATCTGAAGCTGAAGAAACTACACGAAGAAAAGGTTCAATATCGGTATGTTTTCTTTCCAAAGTCTGCTTGATTATTTCCTCATCAACACCGATAACTTCTGATACTTGAGAAGGATTCAAATAGAGATCCATATCTTCTGCCTTACATAAAAAATGGTACAATAACGAGTTGCACTAAATAATCAATTGTTAAAAATTGTTTCACATAAACAAGTGGTTTTGACAGTATTTCTTTTGCTTTGACCCTTCTTGAGTCCCGACAAATCATGACGAATACCAAACGCGTATTCGTCCAAGCGCATTTGGCGTTGATTTGGTAGGGACGATATGTTTATAGAAAAACATCATTAACGCTTTATTCAAGGCACCGTGTTTTCTTGTATTGATTCAGTTTTTAAAATCCGCAGCATATGTCTTGAATAACTTACAAATGAAATGACAACAAAACACAATGCAACACATAAACAATAAAATTCAATTTGGGTTGGAAGTGGAAAATCAGCATCCATCGAACGAATTAGGTATAAGATGAGTGCAATTGCTAAAGAAAAACTGGTACACTTACCCCACCAATTTGAACGTGTAATCATCTTTGCACGATATGCCAGATAGACATTACCTAAAACAATTGCAATATCACGAAATATTACAGCGAACAATGCCCATGGAGGTATATCGGTAGTTGAAATTGCTATCGCGACTATTCCTGCCCCAATAGCACATTTGTCCGCAATAGGATCGAGAATAATGCCAAGCTCAGAATGTTGATTCAGCAAACGAGCAAAAAAACCATCCAGGATGTCTGAGATTATTGCGATTGTTCCAACTACTACTGCATGTTTATATTGTTCATTATAAATGTACCAGAAGAGGAGCGGAACTATCAACAACCTGAACATTGAAAGTAAATTGCTGATATATAAAAATTCTCTCCCAGAGATGTGGATTGTCCGTGTATCCGTGAATTGAGGAATAGGAGGCTTGAGTGCCATTGATCTTTGAGACCTACTGATGTAAACACATTGAAGTTAACAATGTATAAAATCTATAATCTTAACCCAAGTTGCTACCTTATACTTGTAGGAGGGGTTTCTAACCCCGATTTACCATAATAGGCAGCAGAATTCTTTATTTTTATGTTTTTTGTTATCATTCGGAGTTAGAAACCCCTCCTACAATCATAGGTGGCAACTTAGGTTATCTTACTTGTTTTCAATTGTTCCGTGCTGATAATTGGAAAGCAATTTGTTTATTCAGTTTCTTTAGTATATCAATTTCACGTCTAAGAAGTTCATCAAATGATTGTAACTCTAATAAATCTTGTTTTTGTTCAAGAGATATGCGTAATCGCGTACCTATTTGATAGGCTAACTGTTGCGGATGTTCCGGTATCTCTTCTGGTGGCAACCAACCAAACATTAAGAAACTTGATAATGTTTCATATTCTATATACAGTTCACGAGTATCACCAGCAATCCCATCAAGTCTTGAATCAGGTTCAGAATCTAAAGAGTCAAGCATTTTGACACGACCAACCAGATAAGGTAACTCATCATCAATTTCAAGTATCTCAAACCTTGAATGTCCTGTCGTCATAATATTCATACGCCCATCAGGAAACCGATCTACTTCAACTAAATCAACCGCTGTCCCGATTTTGCATGGTGTTGCATTCTCACCGACCTCATCACCATCTTTAATCATAACAATCCCGATAGAGGATTCGCTTCTGATACAGAACTTCACCATTTCACGATATCGCTGCTCAAAAATGTATAACGGTAGAACAGCACCTGGGAATAGGACAAGATTCAACGGGAAAAGTGGCAGCGTTTGTTCTTGAATATTATTCTCTTCAGTATTCATACTATTTCCTTCGTCCATTTTATTGATAGTATTAGGATTAATTTCAATACTATTTTCAGTCCTTTAATGGATACTTTAACGTGACTTATGTTATTATTTTCACATATCAGCTATAGTTTTGTCAAGAGATAAATGATAACACGGATGTATAAAGTTTTTGGGACAAGGACGATTACTCTTATTGTAGTACGGGGTCTCCGTGCCCCGCCATCCTAATTGTCTGAACCAGGATTTTCAGGATTAGTAGATTTCCAGGATAGGTGTTTCGCGTTTCTATGTGTCCATTCAAAAGATAATTGTCATATTTTAGATTGGAACTATGAAGTGACAAACTCTTATCCTGGAAATCTACTAATCCTGAAAATCCTGGTTCAGACAATAGGAATGCAAACCCAAAACAAAATTAACGTTTCTGAATAATATTGAACAAAAACCCTAAAACTAAATAACCTTGCCTTACTTTTCTTATTCTTTGAAACATAAACCGAATCGTGGTAAAATGTATATGTCAACTTTAGAAACAGATCTTTTGATAGATAAGTACTAAATTGGAGCATAAGAGTACCAAAATGAGTAAAATTGCACAAGTTGAAGTTTTTACAACTGCAATTGCTATGAAGGACGTTTTTACAATAGGAACCGGTTTTGTTGGAGATATGTCCTCTGCAGGTAGCCACATCTTCGTCAAAATTACTACGGATGATGGGTATATCGGTTGGGGAGAACAACGCGCCCTACCTTCTTGGAGTTATGAAACAACCGAATCAATTACAACAACAATTCGTAATCATATTGCCCCTCTACTCCTTGGCAAAAATCCACTCAACCGTAATGAAATACATCGGTCAATTTATCAAACATTGAAGCCTGCAGTGAGTAATGGACACCCATTTGCCAAAGCTGCAGTAGACATTGCTCTACATGACTTGTGTGGACACATCTTAGATATACCGATTCATACACTACTCGGTGGAAAGCAACATAGAACATTGCCGCTTAGTTATGCTCTGAGTATTGATACACCTAAAATAATGGCATTGAAAGCAAAAGCACTATCTCCATGCACTTGTTTCAAAGTGAAAGTTGAAGGTAATCCCGAATTGGATGAGGAGAGATTAAGAGCAATACACGAATCATCACCAAACGCAAAACTGTGGATTGATGCAAATCAATCTTATACGCCTGCAAATGCTTTGCAATTATTAAGACGCGTTGAGGATATCCACGAGATATATTGTATGGAGCAACCAGTTGCGAGTCAAGACTGGTACGGCATGAAAAGAGTCAAGGATGGAACATCAGTTCCCATTGCGATTGATGAAGGTTGTTTTACATATTTTGATCTTGGGAAAATAGCACGTCTTGATTGTGCAGATGCAGTGGTTTTGAAGATTTGTAAATCTGGTGGTATATCTGAATGTCTAAAGAGTGTTTATGTAGCAGAAGCAAATGCCATAGAATTACTTGGCAGCGGACTAACAGAAGCTGGAGTAGGTTTTATGGCAAGTGTGCATCTATTTTCAACATTGGATTTAGCACTTCCAGCAGAACTGAACGCACCAGTGTTTCTAAATGATATGGTCATCAGCGGCGTAGAAATACACGACCACATTGTAACTGTTCCAGATGCACCGGGACTCGGAATTGCCGTGAATGAAGATTATATCAAAGAACATCCTCTGCCAAACGTTTCTTTGAATTGATTATCATTTCAACCACTATACTTAATAAAATAGCACCTGCACATAACAGATATGGACTCTTGATACCAAATCCTGAATCAGCAGCAATACCACCAAATAAGGGACCTAACAGACTACCAAGACCCAAAACTGCTTCATGCCAACCGCTTTTGTTCCCTTTATCAGAATGCATGTGCAATCCGTAATAGAGACTTCCAAAATATGTGTAAGCAACAGATATGCCTATAAATACAAACGCTATTGCCCAGAAAACCGTATTATCAATCCACCATATTCCAACGAAGCATAAAATAGCTAATCCTTGTATCATCACTAACGGTCTGATGCGATAGTGCCAACGTGTAGAGTAACCGGTTCCAAGAAACAGAAATGTGATTGTTTGCATCCCGCCAAGTGCAAGCATCAAGTTACCGAAAGTTGCTGGAGAAATCCCCATATCCTTTGTAAGTTTTGGATTTAGCCACCGTAAAACACCGAGAGCAAACCATGAAGTAAAGTTGGCACACCTCGCTATATTGAGATATTTCTTCCGTTCTGAAGGAGGAGGAAACAGGATTTGAGTTTGATCTGATTCCTTTTGTAAGATAGACTTATCAGTCCGTGAATTACAGTAATAGATTGTAACACAGGTAATCAATCCAGCCCCAGCAGCAACGTATAATAGGGTAAACGGTTGTGTGTCTTTATACAAATATCCTGAAACAGTTGGTCCCATCGTGATTCCCGTACTCCAGAAAAGATTGAAAAGCATGACTCTGTGAATGAGCTTTGCTTCACCTTCACGTTCAGCAAGCCAGGCTTCATAAGCTGGCCAAAAGAGTGCCATGCTAATACCAATACACGGGAATATCAATAATAGATGAAATCTACTGCTGCAAAAACGAAGTAAAACACTTACACCTGCAATTAGCAGACAACCGAGATATAGCATTCTATGTCGTTCAATTCTATCTGACAACTGACCACATGGAATTGCAAGGAACGTGTAAAATGCTGTGGCAATAGCAACCAACACGCCTAAGAATGTAGATGAAAAATTCAACGTGCTTGTATAAAATGAGGAATTCGTTAAGACACTGCTAAATGCAAAATCAATAAATAGAGCAGGTAAATATACAATGATAAGTTGTGTTGGTTTAATACGCATTGATAGCAGTATTGTGCTGGTGTGTATTTAGTTCTCAATATAATAGTTGATTTTCAAATTACGTTAATCTTATTTATTGATATTTTGTATTTGACTTCAGTCCCGTAGGGACGATATGTTTATAGAAAAATGTTGTACACATCTGTAGAGTTCCGTAGGAACGGCATATAAAGATTAACATATCGTTTCTACGGGACTGAAGATGGTATGAATAAAAGAAAATTGCTGTCAAAGCATCTTCTGCTTAATGAAGTATAATAGAAGGCAATTTCACACAACTGATTGATTCTGAATTAAGCATATTGAATCTATCTAAGAGACTTGCACCTACTCCTCAACAATATTGACATCAACTGTGTGATAACCTAAGACATCAACAGGTTTAATTTTAATACCCGTTTCATCTTGCGTGACCCCGCTGTTTGTAGTCGCTCTTGCATAAATCTCAAAGGGCCCTTTCTTTTTTTGTACTTTCCAATTCCATTTCCAAAGTACCCATGCAAGCGGAGTATCTTTAGCCCAGATATCAGCTTCCTGCCAAGTTTCTCCGTAATCAATGCTAACTTCTACTTTTTTGATACCCCCATGGTGTCCGGCATCAAATGCTGCACCGCTAACTACATAAGAAGAACCTGCTAAAATTTCTTCCTCTTGACTTGGCGTGCCGATAACAGTTGCTACTTTTACATTTGCAACTGGATCCCACCCCCGTTTTTCCCAATAACTTTCATGTTTTTCTGCCAACTGTATATTAACTATCCATTTTGGGTTTTTTGTTCCGTAATGACCAGGATTGAGCAAACGAACAGGAAAACCGTGATCTATTGGGAGCGTTTCACCATTCATTTCGTATGCAAGAATAGTCCCCTCATGCAATGCGTCTTCTAATGGGATGGCTGTATGATAGGAATCCGCACATTGAAATACGACAACTTTCGTCCTTGCTTTTACACCAGCCTTTTCAATAATATCGCGAAGTCGAACTCCCTTCCAAGTAGCATTACCCATCTGTTCTTCACCAATCGGATCACCGATGCATTTCAATGTTCGCATCACTTCGACGGATTCCATCGATTTTATATCTTCAAGCGTAAGTGGATTAATCTTTTTTTCTACTAATCCTGTGATTACTAATCTCCAACTGTCTGCATCAAGTTCTACTGGGTCGCCTAATTGTAGGATATAGAATTCTTCGTTTGGAGTAATTAAAGTTCGCGGTTTAAGTAAAGGTGCATCGTCCGTTTGTGCTTCTAATTGGAGTGGTAAAACTATTCCAGCTGCACCAATCGCACTTAATTTAATGAAAGTCCGTCTTTTCATTCTAACTCCTTGTTATGTGAATTATTATTGGATTTATTGCTACGCATCCGCATTGTTATTCTGATTACTCCTCTTATCATTATCGCAGTACCAAGAATGAGAAATAACGGCATTCCCCATCGCCATTGAAAGAAATAATATGAAATAAAAGTTACAACCATTAGGAAAATTAGCGTATTTAATAAGGTTCTGTTTTCATACCATTGCTGCATTGATTTTCTATCACAATTAGTGGTGAAATAAACTATGTTAATAGGCGATGTATAACAATTATCAATGATAAACATAATACCATGTTGTTGATAGAATTTCAATCAGATATTTATACAGGGTGTGTAAAGTTTTTGGCACACAGTACTTTATAGACCTGTCCTTCTATGTTATCCCATAGATGTCAACTTTCAAATTTTTGCAGTGTCAGTATTGCTTCTTAGTCCCGTAGGGACGATATGTTTATAGAAAAAATGTGGACCACCCCTCTTGAGTTCCGTAGGAACGGCATAGAAGATAAACATATCGTCCCTACGGGACTAAAAACGGGAGGCTACACGTTTTCTATAAACATTCCGTCCCTACGGGACTAAAATGTGCTAAACATATCCTGCATTTCACTATAATGTGAGACATTGTGCCAAAAACTTTACACACCCTTATACAAATTGGCTGTTCGTAGTCGCGCAATTCATTGTGCCTCTTATATTCAACCTTCAATAGTCTCATAAATGTGACTTTATTAATTAGAATTGATATTAGAACTGCCGAAATCATAAAACGCGTCTTCGAAAATAAACAAAATATCACCCCACCGAATACCCTCAACAATAAATAATCACGATAAAAAGTGATAAAATATAAAAAAGTTGTTGACAAAAATATTTGAAAAGGTGTATAATATCGATAAGGTGTTAGGAATGCACAGAAAACGTGTCCGACACCGGGGCAAGCTACCCCCTACGGGGGCGCGCCGACAGTGCTAACTCTTACAAAAGCACCATCCGCGCGTAGCACTGCCATAGAGTAGTTATGACAGGGCTGGTTTTCATGCTATCACATATACAGGTCTATGTATAGGAGAAATATGAGAACCAGCACGCCCGAAGGTTAGAGTTGATAGCAACCCATTTTATTCAGTTTCCTGCCAACTCTCCTTTCGGAACTGTCAAATAACCGAATAAAACGTTTACAATGTTCTAAAAGGAGAACACAAATGAAAATCAATACGTTCAAATCCATCGCTACCCTTATAGCGATATGTTTCCTCTTGTTCGGGATAATTAGTAGTGGTGATGCATTGACGATAACGAGTATGAGTGGTGACTCTGAAGAATATGATTGGGGTTGGGGTGCCTATCATAGTGCGACTGTCACAACAGATACCCCTTATTATGTCGTGGAATGGTATATAAACAATGTCTATCAAGGCTGCACCCCGGGCGGTTACGAGGGCGATGAAAACGGACCAACAACGGCGACTTTCTATTTCTCCGACCTCTCCGGAGACATCGAAGGAACAAGGCATACGATCAAGGCTGTCGCGTGGGATCAAGAGGATCACAGTGACAGTGCCTCTGATACCGACTCATACGAGATCACCGTCTATAAACCGAAATACACATCTACCCCTATCCATAATCGCAAACTGCTTTTTGTGCATGGATATGTAGAAATCAGTAAGCAAACGTATGACTACGATTCAGGCTATATGTCGTTTGACTACTCTACATATGCAGATCATAACGGACCAAAAGCCGATGGCACTGTCAGTGTAGAGACTGAGTATAAAGCCTCTTTCCCCGATCTGAATTTAGAAAATAAAGATTGGAGACCTAATGCAGGGCAATTGAAGCCTACTGATTCTTGGGACACAAGAGTCTTTTCTGACTCAGGCTCCCACGGCATCACTTTGGAATTTGGTCGGGAAGGACGTTATTACGACGGTGAAGCATACGTCCGTCTCGTCGTAGACGGTAAAGATGGGATCGACAATTATCGTATAACGAATTTAATATCGTGTCTACATCGATAAGTATTCACTCAATCTTTGGAAGGGACTTCGCGTCCCTTCCAAAGATTGAGTATAAAGGAGTGTTCTCATGCGAATATTGATATTTACGGTCTGCTTGATTCTACTGTTTGTCCCTGTTGCCAACGCAAAGATACTTGTCACATCCTACGTTGCAGAAAATGTGAGGGCAAAGCACATCGTCATAATGGAGGATGACGGCACCGGAATCCAAACAATACACACGGATGATAACCGAAACCTTTTTGGTGCTCGCTGGTCCCCCGACAGCAAACAGATTGTTTTTGATAGATTTCGGGAACCGGGGAATTCGCAATTGATCGAGATTGTTCTCATAAACGCAGACGGCACAAATGAACGTATCCTAACACAAGGGACTGGACAAGATCATCACCCCGTATTTTCTCCCGATGGCAAATCTGTTCTGTTTTCAAGAAGTATGAGAGTAAATAACGAGTTGAAAAGAAATGTCTGTATTCTAAACTTAGAGAGTGGAAACATAAAAAAAATAACGGATTTTGGTGTAAACTTCCCCGACTGGTCCCTCAATGGCAAGGAGATCGTCTACAGTCCGATTACAAAAATAGGAGATTTTACTTCTACGCTTTGGATCATGGATGCCGATGGTAGACATCCCCGTGAACTACTACCCCCACCGCTACAAGGCAGGAACAGCATCGATCGTGCGTATGCCCGCTGGTCACCAAACGGTAAACAGATAGTCTTCCATGAGTATGAATTCAATTTTAATCCGCAGATAGGATTTATTCCACAAGCGAATCGCTACTTCATATACGATTTGCAAACAAGAAAAACGGAGCAGCTGCGGATCCCCATAACATATAAAACCAGCGGAATGGACTGGATGAATAACGGTAAAGCCATTCTTCTTAGTGTCGTAGAAGTAGAAATTGGCGGTGTGAAAAAGCACAATCCGTATCATCTCTATAAATATCATATCGCTTCAAAACAACTCACGCGGATATCAGAAAAGACTTGGGTCTCTCCCTACGTGGACTGGATCAGTGATGATGTGCTACCTGTATTCCCCAAAGATAAAAAAAAAGTGACGTGGGGAACGTTAAAGCAGTAGATTAGACAAATCAAAAGCACATTAAGCATAGGCAGATAGCGTTTATCGTTATCTGCCTTTTTATTTTTCGTGAAATACGAAAACAAATAGACATATCTTCTGTCCGAGGGATCTCCGAATCGCGACTTATAGTAAAGTCCATAATTATTTGGACACTTCTGTACCTGTCTAATCTCCCCTCAAGGAAATACCCTTTTTTTACAAAAAACACAAAAATTATCTTGTAATTGTAATAATTAACTTGACATCAACAATTTATTTGTGTTATAATATATTTTACATCATATCTGTTCTTCTAAAGGTCAAAAAATATGTACACAAATCCCGATAGACAATTCACTGCAATTATCCGATACGGACTCTTTTCAATACATAAAATATCAGAACTAAAAAACGACATTTCAATAACAAAAAGTGTCAATGTCCATGTCTTATACACATTCACCAAGTGCATTTTTATTACATCTATTTTAACCTTTATCAACATTCAATCATCCATGAGTAAAAAATTGGGCAATTGTCGGAAACAGGAAACCGATTTAACACGACAAAACCGAAAATAGAAACTGTACTATTTTAAATTTTTTCGATTTTAGGAATTATCCTTACAAACCCTTATGTACACTATGATTATAGCAATTTGAAAAATCGTACTATAGTACGAAAAACTGTACCATATAGTACGATTTTTAGGAGGAAGATTTCAATGAAACTTCAAGATAACACAGAGAATTCGCTGCCAAATGTTATACCATTTCTAATATTATGCTTCTTTGTTGTAGTACAACCTGTTAGGTTGTGTCTTTGTAGCACAACCTAAATGAAGATTAAATAAATATTTCGGTAATCCAACCCATAAGAATTATCGTAGGGGCGGGGTTTCCCCGCCCGATTATTACCGAATTAATAACTTAATCTCCATACAGGTTGTGCTGTATTAGATTTCATCTCACAAAAATCTGTCCTGCGACATCATTTATTAAAAATGGTATTACGCGAAATTCATGAACACTAATACCACCATAGTCTTTCAATTCATCAACTACGACGGAGGGACACAGAGGCCCCGACAAATCATACAGAATACCAAAAGCGTCCTCTGCAAAGCGCGTATTTGGCGTTGATTGTATTACTGACATCGGTGCAGCTTATCTTATCAATAGCAAGCTGAACTTCAGACACATAATCTTGGAAATCTAATAATCCTGAAAATCCTGGTTCAGACAAGTGATAAAAACTTTACACACCCGTAACAATATTCTAATTGTATGATGTCCGAAAAGATGTTATCATATTATCATCAATGAAATCAAACATCTTAATATATTCACAGAAAGGAACGAAACACGAAATGGCAAAGAAACCTAATATCTTGTATTTGATGACAGATCAGCAACGATTTGATACGGTAGGTGCACTTGGAAATCCTATTATTCAAACACCAGCACTTGACAGACTTGCCCAGGAGGGAACAAGTTTTACCTCTGCTTACTGTCCTTCACCAGTGTGCGTTGCGTCTCGGTGTAGTTTCCTACTTGGACAGTGGCCTCATGAAACTGGTTGTACTACCAATTCTGCGATGCCACAGGATCGGTCATCAGTTATGGATATTCTAAACGAGGATGGGTATCAGACACACGGTATAGGTAAAATGCACTTTACCCCGCAACCCCGTAAGTTATGGGGATTTGAGACCAGAGACTTCTCAGAAGAAGGAGCCGGCCCAGATGATTTTACAGAATCTTTGCAAGAAAATGGATATGATCATATTATCGCTCCTCACGGTGAACGGAGCGAATATTATTACATACCTCAGCAATCACAACTGCCAGCACGGCTCCACCACACACAATGGGTAGGTGACAAAACACTACAGTTCCTTTCTGGTCGTGACACTGACAGACCATTTCTGTGCTGGTCAAGTTTCATCAAGCCACACCCTCCCTTTGAATCTCCCGTTCCTTGGAACAGACTTTACCGTTCTGTTGAAATGCCACTGCCGTTCCTGCCACCTGATTTTGAGCAACTTCATACGCATTGGAATCGACATCAGAATCGCTATAAATACCGTGACCAAGGTAGAAATTTGAACCTTATCAGAACGATGCGGGCTGCATATTACGCCGCCATCTCATTTATTGATTACCAAGTTGGTAGAATTATGGACTATCTTGAGTCAGAAGGTGAACTTGATAACACATTGATTCTTTTCACATCTGATCATGGAGAACTTCTTGGAGATTATGACTGTTATGGCAAACGTTCTTGGCTTGATGCAGCTGCACGGATACCGCTCCTTGTTCGGTATCCTGAGCGATTTGCAGCAAACTTTCAGTGTGACACCCCAACAAGTCTTGTGGATGCTTTTCCTACAAGTCTATGTGCAGCGGGTTTGATACCTGATTCAGATCGAAGTGGGATAGATCTGGCAGAGATAGCAAACGGAAATGCTGATCGTGATGCCATTATCGGACAATTGGCTCATGAAAACAGAGGATTGTATATGCTATTGACAGACGAATACAAGTACATCTATTCTGCAGCGGATAGAAAAGAATGGTTGTTCAGAAGACTTGCTGGTAGGCTTGATGAACGGAATCTTGCAGGAAACCATGCTTATGGGGGTATTCAAAGAGAATATCGAGAAAGACTGATCAATTGGTTCAAGGATGATGGATATGAACAACCACTTGACGGCAATAATTGGCGTGAATTCCCTCAACCTTATGAACCTGATAACCCTGACGCAGATCAACTATTTCAAGACGGTCGTTCTTCCAGCGACCAACTACCGCCTGGTTATTCACCCCATATTGATCCGATAAGAAGACGGAGATGAATATCAATCTAAATCGCATCTAAATGTCTATCTGTCTTTAGGCATTATATTATCAAAAACATGCCAATCCATCGTTCAGCCAAAATGTTGTTCTCAAAAACTGCCTGGTATACATACAATACCTATCGTAAGGGACCATTCTTCCCTCACAAATTTTCAAAAACAATCGCTTTTTTCAATTCCTCTCGTGATACTATTCTAAAACATCAGAGGAAACGTCTAAAACAACTCGTCCAGCATGCTGTCCATACAACACCTTACTACCGTGATCTGTTCAAGGGGACGGGATTGAGACTGGATGACTTGACTCAACTGATTTCTACTGAATCAACAGACATATCAATGATGCCTCCACTTGAGAAGCAGACAATTCGTGATCAACTCGACAATCTCCTTTCAGATAAATTTCCAACTCAGAAGAGAATTCCGAATGCTACAGGAGGCTCCACTGGTACACCGTTGAAGTTCTTTCAGGATAGAACCTACTGGAATCAACGGAATCTCAGTGTTTACTATTTTGACAGATGGGCAGGATGGGAATTCGGTGAACCCCAAATGGTGATTTGGGGTTCTCCAACAGACATAAACGCAGGTAGTCATTGGAAACAGAGAATTAACCGTTATTGGAGAAATCAATTCTGGCTTGATGGGTTCCAACTTACAGAACCTGCAATGCATAGGACTTTCGAGAAAATGCAACTGTGGAAACCCAAAACCATTCTGGCATATCCATCATCACTATATCAGTTTGCAAAATTTATCAGTGAAAAGAATCTAAAACCGAACTGGGAACTAAAGGGTGTTATCTCTTCAGCTGAGATGTTGTTCCCTCATTACAGAATGTTGGTAGAATCTATCTTTGAAACAAAGATAGATGACAGATATGGAAGTAGGGAAGTAGGATTAATTGCAATGGAGTGTGCTGAAGGACAGATGCACATCAACTGCAAAGACTTATTCCTTGAGATAGACAGTGATGATCCGTCCAACACTCCAGGTGAAATACTCATCACACAACTAAATAACTATGCTATGCCATTTATACGATATCGTATTGGTGATATTGGTAGACTATCTGATGAGATGTGTCCTTGTGGTAATCAACTGCCTATATTGGCTGAACTTCTGGGACGAAGCACTGCAACCTTTCGCACAAGAAATGGAACTTTGGTACACGGAGGGTATTTCACGCAACTGTTTTATAATATAGAAGGGGTTTCACAATTTCAATTAATCCAGGACTCTTTTGATAAGTGTACATTGAAACTTGTGAGTAATGAAAAATGGACAGAAAAGATCAGTGATGAAATAGTATTGAAGATTCAAGAAAAACTGGGAACAGATGTGTCTGTAGATGTAGCATATGTTGAAGATATCCCTCTTTCAAGGTCTGGTAAGAGAGAATATACGATTTCAAAACTTACATAGATCACGTAAAGGTGCATCCCTTTTTGTGCCTGCAGGAAGATATGCTAAGATAAGTCCATCAACGGGAAGATTCTTATCTGCGACAACGCCTGTTGTTCTTTCGGCAGTCAACCCTTTTGAGAGTAGGAGATAGAATGTATCCATCTGCCATCCAGGTGTTGTGAAGAAGTTACCTTGTCCTTTTGAGATAACCAAATCAGTATGGAACAGTTCATTGACGAATTCTGGTGTAGCATTATACAGATTTGTCCCAATAGTTTTCGCACCAGATGAAATGAGGGTAACAACACCATCCTGAATAGCACGTTTAATTTCAACAAATTGTGGATAGGTCGTAATTTTATGCAAATCTGCTAAAGTAACATCGTTACTTGCATTGTCTGCTTTTCCAACTATGCTGATTCTATGTCCACATTGTAATATGTTTTGAATGAATGCCATATCAAATATGATTTCACCGTCATTGTCGGCAAGCCACATAATTCGCTTTGGACCGCCGTCAATGACTTTTTCCATAAACAACTCATAATTGTCTATAGCAAAAGGTGTTTCAACTGCTGCACGGAGTGCTTGAGAAAAATAATTTGGATTTGCATTCACCTTTTCAACCACACGTGCACTACTATAATCAATCACATTTCCTGAGACGACAAGTTTTAACCTCGTCAACCAACTATCATTCCAGAATTCTGGAAGAAGTGATAGTGCCGTTTGGCGTGCCTTTAATTTATCGTGAACATAAGGGTTAGGATTGCCAGAAAACAGATGAACCATCTCAAAAATAGTCCCCCATAGTTCTTCTGCTGTAAGTGGTTCAATAAGATAGTCTCCGTTAGCACGCCGCATACCCAACAATAAATTTACTGCTTCAGAAATGTCTTGTTGTAGTTGTGGGTTTTGCGTAGCGCGCGGAATTAACTCGAATGCACTATGTGAACTGACATGATTACGCAGATTATTCCAATCGGGTAGTTCTTTCTTTTCACCGAAAGTATAAACCCCCGGCCTGTAATCAGTAGGTATAATTTGGTTGAAAAGTGTTGCTTGAACACCATAAGGTGCTTTGGCATAAGGCACACCTAACGTTTGATTACTGAGTCTAATTCCAGCGGGAATAACAGTTGCATGGGCGTTAACATCTGATAACTCTACACCAACACCGATTGTCACGCCATCAAATTCGCTATTGTATATAGTACTTGCAGTTGAGATACCAGATATAGGTTCTGCTAAAGTTGTTGGTAAATCATTTGATTGAATTGTTGTATCCTTAGCAGCAACATTCTGTAAACCAACGGAATCTCCTATATTCGTAACACCGGTCAATGTTACATTTTCAAGTCTGCAGTAATCGCCTATTCTTACATCCGGACCAATATGAATCCTACCAATTAAGTAGCAGGCAGATCCAATTTTTACATCATCACTCTCCAAAGTTATCTGTGCTGCAGGATCAACACGAATCCCTTTATGAACAAGGATTTTACGATTTCTTGCATACATTGCAGCTTCACCAGACATTACGTTTGACCAGCGATTCACCCCAGACAAAACTTCCCCGTGGAAAATATATGCGTTTGTCTTTAATCCATCTTCATAACAGAAACGAATCAGATCAACATGGTGGAGTTCATCATTTCGGTTTGTATGCGGCTGCAAACGATGAATCCGTTCAAGCAATGCACTTTTTCTGATAATCGTTATTCCAGTATTCGTATAGGCTTGTCCATGTTTCAACCGTTCCCACATCTCATCTTTTTCAGAATCTGTCATGTCATACCATTCTTTTGTTCCTATGAATCTCACATTTGAGTCAAAAAATAGTCCACCTTTATCAACTACAGTATCAGGTTTTTTTCCACATAAAGTAACGTCTGCACCTGACATAAAATGAGATAACCATGTTTGTACAAAGATGCTTTTGTCCAAGAATGGTTCGTCTCCAAATGAAACACCAATCCATTCAGCATCTGACTTCTGTATCTCTGGTAGGGCAGCTTGTAATGCACCACCAGTGCCATTCATTTCCTCTTGAATGCACGGGATTGCATCTGGTCCTAATTGGTGCTCAACAGAATTGCTTTTTGATAGTCGGTTTGCCATTTGAGGATTGATAACTACAATATGTGGGAGATTACCCAGCAGATGTTGACGAGATAGCTGCAACATATTCTTTTCACCAAACATTATATCCAATGTTTTGCTAAAACGTCCTGTTGGATCAATGCGTGTGCCTTTACCTGCTGCAAGAACAACCCACTGAATTGTTAGTTTAGTTTCAAGTGAATCTGATTGGAGTGAAGTTAGGAAGGTTTGTAATGTATCTGGGTTGACATCCATTCCTTCTGTGATGTCTTCAAGTTTGCAACCGAGGAGATTTTCAATGAGTTCTGAAGTGTTCATATAGATGTATTTAGCATGCTTGTGCTTTGGTATAAAAACCCAAGTTGCTACCTATTGCACAGTTTCGTCCTTTCTACTCGTAATGTCCAATCTTTCGCTCCAGCGGAGCGAAATGTTTATAGAACGCACACCGTTTCATTCTTCCGCTCCAGCGGAGCGGTATGTGCCAAAATCCTGAACGATCTTAGCGGAGGTTATATTGTTTAGGTGGCAACTTGCGTTATAAAATATGATTCAGTTTAGTATTTTTTTAAATGTATCAGTGGGAAAGAATTCTTCCCCACTGACATAAAATCAAATCAATCTAATATCTTATTTTCTTTTGTAGTGCCCAGGTGGTAGCCAGCTTATCTTTGGCTTCAACAGGAAGCACACCAGTAGATAGTTCTTCAATCTCATCCATGTTCAAAACTCTGTCGTAGATACGAAGTTCATCTATGAGTCCTGTCCATGAAGTGCCATTGTTATCTTTTGCACCTTTACCCACAAGCAATTTAGTGGCACTTGTAATAGTACCTTCTTTTGCATCAGCATTATGTGTTAGGTCATCATCAAGTTTACCGTCATAATAAAGAGCAAGTTGTTCACCGCTCTGCCATGTAAGAACAATGTGTTGCCAGTCTGTCGTTTGCACATCACTTTGTCCTTCCATTGATTGAACGCCACCAGTCGTTGAAATACCTGCTTTTATAAGATTTGTTCCACCGGGAACTGACCAACTTGCGGAATCGTAGCGAAATCCGAAGACATCATCGCCTCCAGTTGGATCTTTTCCTAAAATAATACCTCTGTCGTGTCCAACGGAATCAGATTTTACCCAAACAGAAACTGAAAAGGCATCAAGTCCATTGATATAATCCGCTCCGTTTTCGTCAACGACAGAACCTTCGCCACCGTCAAATCTTGCTGCACCATCGATTTTACCTTCATTTGGTGCCCATGCAGCAGAACCAACAAGTTCGCCATCGTTGTTGTTTTTACTTTCATCAGATGCAGTTTTTCCAGCGGTTTCATCGAATGGATAATAGACGATTAAACCGTTCTGCAAAGTTGCTACTGCAATAGAACTGAATGCAACTGTGATGATGATTGTGATGAGTGTTAATGTGTTAAATTTGTGCATTTGTAAATCCTCCTTAGATTAAATGCAATCTTTCGTTTTCAGACTTTCCAAATCCGAACCAAAAGGTATTTTAGATTATGTATTGATTTGCAACTCTATATGACAAAGAGTTTGAAATTTATTAAATATGTGAGTTGTTCAACGTAATCTCCGTAACTGACCCGTCATCTCGGAGAACATTGCAGAAATTCCATAGTTTTTGAACAATTGTTGTTGATTCATTTGACACCTTTGGATTACTCTCTTTCGGCTGTAAGTGTTTGGTGATAGAGTTTATCGCTAATGCGTGTTCCATGGAAGCGAAGATCGTCAAGTATTGGTTTGATTGCTGGAATAATACGCCGTGCTTTCGCTAAACGTAGAACACCAAATGTTCCAATCACTGACAATCCTTTTGTGATTGCTACTTTTCTTGCCACACGGTCATCAATAATGATTCTTTCTGCTCCAATTTCTTGAGCAAGCACAATAGTACCGCACTCGCCTAAATCAATCAGAGTTCGGTTGTGAAGTATTAAGACTTGATCCTTATCTATTACTGGTTTGCAGATGACCCAATCTGCCGATGCCACCTCCGCCGCCCCAGGCTTTCCAACCCCATTAACGACGACTTCAGTATAAACTTCTTCTGGAATATAAACTGAATGGTATATTTCCCGCAGTAACTCTAACCGATGGATTTTTGAGAGTGCTATCAACGGTGTACTATTCGTAACTACCTTCATGAATCAGTTTCATCTAAATCTTTTAACGCGCTTTTGACTTCAGCGTCTAACGTTTCCGCCGTGGGCCTGTCGTCAAAAGGGGAGATTCCAGCTTCATACATCAGATCCGAGAGATCCCATCGCGAAATATTTAGTAGTCGTGCCGCCCTACCAGCACTAATGTCGCCTTGACGTAAGAGTTCAAGCACAAAAGCTTCTCGAGCTTTGCACTCAGCATCAGTTTTATGCTGCAATAAGACCTCATCAAGCGGTAATGTAAAACGGACTTCAAGTTCTGTTTTTCTCATACAACTCACCTCGTGTTATCTATCCGCATCTCTCCATAACTATCTTAATTGTTTTCCGGAGGTATGATTGCCAATTTGCTTGCGTGAGCAAGTGGTGAGTGTCTCACCCGGTGAAACATTCATAACAACAATCCTTATTAGAGTATATTTGTCAATGTCATGAGAAAACTCGACAATACTGGGATATCTGATAATTCACAGATACCTTCAACTTGACGGTTTTCTTGAAAAAAGGCACCATAAATGACATCATCATCTCCATAGATTCCCATAGTTACTATACCGCCCGCCGGTCGCCATTCAAGCCCGATGCTACCATCTTCTGCCCAACCGATATGTGGCATGGGAATATTGTAATTATAAAGAATCTCCAACAGAACAGCTGTCTGTCTATATGCAGAATCAGGGACAGGATCAATCTGGTTATCCGAGGCATAAACTTCCTCAACTTCTTGTCGGACTTCGTCTAATTCGCGCTGTACCTGTTTGCGAAACAGCACTTTGTCTGCAGGCGGTAGTGGGAGATTATATTCCTTTTGTACGGTTTCCATAGTATGCCACCTATACAAGTGTCAGATAAATTCTCTAATATTTCCTTATTTTAATTTTAACTCAAGTTGCTACCTATTAGATTTTAGACTCACAGACACCATTTTTAATTGAGTACTTTTCGTTATTGGTGAAATATTGTAGCGTCCACTTTTATTTTGCGCCCTTATGACGCAAAATAAAAGTTAAGCTACATAGGCTGCAACTTAGACTAAACATTACAAACATCATAAGCGTGTTGCATCGCATCAAAAGCATCACCTTTCGGACTAAACTCATGCCCAACATAAAGGTCATAGCCAGTGTTTGCAATAGCACGCATTACTGCAGGATAATAGATTTCCTGCTCATCGTCAAGATCACGACGGCCGGGGTTTCCTGCAGTATGGAAGTGCCCAATATATTCAATATAATCCGTAATATTACGGATTAGATCACCTTCCATAATCTGCATGTGATAGATGTCATACAGCAACAAGGCACGTGGTGAACCGACACCTTTACACACCTCTACACCCCATTCCGTTTTATCACACTGATAATCTGGATGGTTAACCTTACTGTTGAGCAGTTCAACACAGAGGTTAACACCCTTTTCTTCTGCAGCTTTTGTCACACGTGACAGACCGGCAATTGTATTATCACGACCTTCTTCTTCGGATCTGCCTTCTCTATTACCAGAAAAACAGATAAGGCCGGGAATATCGTTCTCCGCTGCTATGTCAATGTTTTTCAGCAACTCATCCTCAATCCTATCGTGATTGCTTGGGTCATTCAATCCGGACGGTAGAGAAGAATGTCCGACAACAATAGCAACACGCATTCCGTGATCTTGAACAACGGACCAGAGATCTTGAGGTAGCATCTCAATTGATTTATATCCGATTTCGGAGGCTTTTTTGATAACATCAATCGGCTCTCTATCGCGCCGAAAACCTCCAAAAGTAATAGACTGATTAATTGGCATAATATATCTCTCTAAATATAAACTAAATGTATTATAAAAAAGTAAAACTTGAACTGACAAACGTGTAAATCACTACACAAGACGTTGCTGTAACCGTTTATAGATCAATTGCTTTCCCTGTCCTAAACGAAGTACTTGCAGCAAGCATAATGCGAAGTGTCTGTAATGCATCACTATACGGTGAAAGGATTTGAGAGTCATCACCACTCTTGACAGCATCAATAAACACACGGTCACGGTCTTGCCCACCTGCCCCTGAAAGTGGTTCAGTTTCACCTTTTCGATTTACGTTATTGGGACCACCTACGGTGACGACAAGTCCCCGTGTGAATACTTCAAGATGCACACGGCCAAATCCTTCCAAAGCACAAGCAGAAACGATATTTGCAACAGCACCATTTTCAAACTCTATATTAACCATGCTGATATCATCAACATCGTAGTTTTCAATATGTGTCATGCTACCACTATTAGCAACACCGTGTACCGTTTTACCATCACTGCCAACAAGAAATCGACAAAGATCAAAGATGTGCGTTGTCTGTTCAACGTGCTGTCCACCAGATTGTGCTCGCACTCGCCACCAAGGCGTTCCGGGCATACCACCCATCCAATAGCCGAGGGCACCAAGTATTTGTGGTTGCTCTTCCAGCATTTTCTTAGCACTTTGAGCATTACCACCGTATCGCCAGTGGTAACCAACACTGGTTATGACACCGGTTTCCTTAACATAGTCATTGATTATAATTGCAGGTTCCATTTCAGAATGAATCGGTTTTTCAATGAACATTGCGATGCCTTTTTCACAAGCAATCCGTTCCTGTTCACCGTGTGCAAATGGAGGTGTGCATATATAGACTGCGTCCAAGTCTTCTTTATCATACATCACACGATAATCGGTATAAGCATTCCCACCGAATTCTTCAGCGCGTGATTTCGCACGATCTTCTGAAATATCACACATGGCACAAAATTGAACATCCTCAAAATTGTCCTTAAGATTACGCATATGCGCACCTGCCATGCCACCAGTTCCAATAAAACCAAGTTTAACTTGATCCATAATTTCTCCTTAAAATTGGTTAGTTACTGTCAGGACTTACGCAGTTCTCCTTAAAGTCCCACTGATAAGGGGGATTTAGGGGGTTAAATCACTGAAAAATCATTGAAATAACGACTTTTAACCCCCCTAATCCCCCTTATCAAGGGGGAATGCGTAAGTCCTGTTACTGTAAATCCTTGAGTTGTAATTTATGCACATAAGTTTAACAAAAATGAACATTTATTGCAAGAGATATAAAAATCTGTTATAATTTGAACCAACAAAATTCTATGCTTAAAACAATATCAAGAGGAGAGAACTTAATGGGTTTCAAATTTGGATATAGTACTTTACGTTGGCAACAACCGAATTTTGAGGAACTATTGACCCAACTGAAGGAAGTAGGGTGGGATGGATGGGAAATGCGGCAATCTTTAGACTGGGCAGGCACGCCACGTAGGATCCGACGGATATGTGATAATGCTGATATGCCTGTTTGTGCGGTCACTGCTCGGGGATTACCAATAGACAAGAATTATGAGCAGATGGAAATCAATTTGCGTAGGATCGACTTCGCCGCAGAGGTCGGAGCGGATTGTTTTATGTTTATGGGAGCTGGAAAACCAAATGACAGACCCATAAACAACGATGATTTGGCAAGACTTGCCGATGTCTCTGAAGAATGGGCAGAATACGGGGCACGTTATGGATTAGATGTCTGTTATCATATTCACACCAATACAACCGTTGATTCTATTGAGGATTGGGCAAAATATATGAGTTTGCTACGGAAGTGTAAACTGTGTATTGATGTTTCTCACTCCGCGCTATGGGGATATGATCCAATTGAATCCATTCGCCGCTATAGCGATGTACTTGTTTACGTGCATCTACAGGATTATTCAGGTTTTTCAGGTGGAGATGGAAACGCCTATGAGGTGGATTGGGTAGATGTTGGAGGCGGAGACGCAATGGATTTTCCAGCAATTATGAATACTTTGGAAGAACTGGAATATGACCGATGGATAACAGCTTGTCCTGGGATGGTAGAAGATCGAACAGACGAAGAACGAATGACAGTTAACCGTGAATATCTACGACAATTGGGATATTAGGTTTACGAGTTGTGCTAAATAACTGATTATAATTTATTTCTTCACATAAGCAGAACAGGTTATTGTGATTTCACACATGATTATCCTTCTTTAGTCCCGACAAATGCCAAAAGCGCATTTGGCGTTGATTTGGTAGGGACGATACGTTTATACGTTATACCAAATATATGTGAATTTGATACAAACATATTGTTAACTGGCACAAGCCGTAAATATCATAAATATGAAACAGCATCGGAAGAATTGGAACTACAAAACTTTCTTCATTAGTCTTGCTTGCTTGATATTTGCCACGTTGGGGATTATCTATTTTATGACGCTTTCTTTTTCAGGATATACAGGCGAAGGCACACCTCTACACTTTTTGATCTTGATAATCAAATGTTTTCTTGCTGGTATTATCATAATCGCTAATCTTTATCTGGTATACTATCTATTCACTTGTGTATACTACATATTGGTAGGTTTATTGCGGTTGACACGCAAGGTTTTATATTCTATATTCAAAAAAGATACAAGGATACACAAATGACAGAACTAAACATACCTAATTATAAATGGAAAAAATAGAACAGGAGATGGTATTTATGAACGAATCGGGAGGAGAAATCCGCTCTATTCTCGCAACAGATTGTGGTAGCACCACTACAAAAGCAATACTAATCGAAAAACGTGGAGATGAATATCAACTTATCGTCCGTGGTGAAGCACCTACTACAGTTGAAGCACCTGTAGAAGATGTTACTGCCGGCGTAATTAATGCAATCACTGAAGTAGAGGAACTTGCTGGACGCAAACTGTTGAATGACGAAAATATCATCAAACCCCAGAACGGTGATGTAGGGGTTGATATTTATATATCTACAAGTAGTGCAGGGGGTGGCTTACAGATGATGGTAGCAGGGGTTGTCCGAAATATGACTGCAGAGAGTGCAGAACGTGCTGCTCTCGGTGCAGGTGCTATCGTGATGGATGTCATTGCCTCAAACGACAAACGTCTACCGCATGAGAAAATTGAACGGATCAGACATCTTCGTCCCGATATGCTTCTCCTATCTGGTGGGATTGATGGTGGAACAACATCACATGTTGTTGAATTAGCAGAAATTATAGCAGCAGCGCGCCCCCAACCACGTCTCGGAATCGCTTATGAACTCCCTATCATTTTTGCAGGAAACAAAGATGCACGTGAACTCATCCGTGAACGTTTAGATGCTGTGATGTCTTTGGAAATAGTAGATAACCTACGTCCAGTCCTTGAACGCGAAGAATTAATGCCGACCCGACACAAAATTCAAGAACAATTCCTTGAACATGTGATGGCACATGCACCAGGCTACAAAAAACTGCTTGAATGGACAGATACACCTGTCATGCCAACACCAGGGGCAGTTGGAGAAATAATACAAACGGTTTCCGCACAGCATGATATGCAGGTTGTTGGTGTTGATATTGGTGGAGCAACCACTGATGTGTTTTCAGTATTCAAAAACAGAGAATCAGAAGCCATCTTTAACCGAACAGTGAGCGCAAACCTTGGGATGAGTTATAGTGTTTCCAATGTGCTCGCTGAAGCTGGTATAGATAATGTTTTACGCTGGGTGCCTTTTGATATAGAGGAAGGGGATCTTCGTAATCGCGTGAAAAACAAGATGATACGACCTACGACTATTCCACAAACCCTACAAGAATTAGTTTTAGAGCAAGCAATTGCACGAGAAGCACTTCGCTTAGCATTTGAACAACATAAACAGTTAGCAGTAGAATTGCGAGGCGTTCAACAACAACGCACAATCTCAGAAGCTTTCGATCAGGCTGAAAGCGGACAAACGCTTGTTAGTATGCTTTCTTTAGATATGTTAGTGGGTAGTGGCGGCGTTCTATCACACGCACCGAGACGGCAACAATCTATGCTTATGATGATTGATGCATTTCAACCTGAAGGTGTTACCCATCTTGCTGTTGACAGTATCTTTATGATGCCTCAACTCGGTGTCTTGGCACAGGTTAATGCTGAAGCTGCCACACACGTATTTGAACGCGATTGTCTAATACACCTTGGCACCTGTATTGCACCTATTGGTAAGGGAAAAGAAGGTGAAGCATGTCTGTCTATAGAGGTAAGGACACCAGACAAACCAACTATTTCAGAAGAAATATCTTATGGAGAACTAAATTTATACCCACTTGGTATTGGTGAATCTGCTTCTGTGAAACTCCAACCATCCAAGAAATTTGATGTGGGTACGGGACGAGGAACACTCTTGGAAGCAGATGTAATTGGTGGGGTTGTCGGTTTAGTTGTTGATACGCGAGGAAGACCGCTTGAAATACCGTTAGACTCAACACAACGTGTAGCACAACTTACGAAGTGGCAGGAAGCACTGAATACCTATCCAACAAAATAAAAGAGGAAATCACTCAAGAGACAACATTAAATATCCTAAGTTGCTACCTATTCATGACCATATTGTTGGAGGGGTTTCCAACCCCGATGAATACCATACGCGCATTTGGCGTTGATTCGGATTGTCTGAACCAAGATTTGCAGGATTATAGGATTTTCAGGATAAGGGTGTGGTGTTTCTAAAGGTCCATTCAAAAGATAATTGTCTTATGTTAGATAGGAACTTCGGAGTGTCAAACTCTAATCTTGGAAATCTACTAATCCTGAAAATCCTGGTTCAGACAAATAGGAATACAAACCCATAACAGAATAAACGTTTGTGAATACTATTGAACAAAAATCCTAAAACTAAATAACCCTGCATATCTAAGATTTTCTATTCCAAATATTAATCAAATATGGTAGAATATAATGTATAATTCATGGTAAGACTGATATCCGTATTTGATCAGATTTACTATCATAATCTATTCTATAGGAGAAATAAATGCAACGAATATGTTTTCTTTTGATGGCAATAGCATCCTGTTTATGTTTCGTGTTTTGTTTTACAAATCTGGCATCCGCTCAAGGTGAGGCTAATGTGAAAGGCGGCCCTTTGAAAGAAGCTGATTTTTTCGTAAAACCACCAGGTACAGTAGACGAAGACCATTCTGGTTTTGACACATGGATCAGCAAGTGGTATGGACCTAATGGAAATTTCACAAATACTGGAGGGCCAGGAAACGTTATAAGAAGAGATCTCATTGACGAAGGTACTGATAGCAAACTGACACAGATTACCCTTTCTACCCTTGCCGGTTTGCAGAAAACAAAAAATATGGATGAGATTGATTGGGAAGATGCAAACGGAGGTCCTCGAGAATGGACTGTTTTTGAATTAGATCCTAACAATGCCTCTAACATGAATAGGGATGGACCTACCGATAACATTGACATCTACGGTATCCTTGTAATCGATGCACCGAAGGCAATGACATCTGTAATGTCACCCGCCCACGATAATAATGCACAAATCTGGATTAACGGCGAAAAATGGTATTACCACCCCGATTGGACCGGCGGCGCAAAAAGGGTTGACTACAACGTTGAAATCAAGCTGCAGAAAGGGGCTAACGTGTTGCTATACCGGGTAAGTGAAGGTGGAGGAGATGCTTACATGAACCTCCATTTTGACGACGAAACACATGATACCGTCGATATCTACCCTGACGCAGCTACAAACAAAGAGGAATTCTTCAAGGAAATTGATGGTGTTTTGCCTGTAGAACCTATTGGTAAGTTGACCACCATTTGGGCAGATATTAAGCGGAATTAATCTATAATTCATTCTTTTTTGTCCGACCTATAACTTGGTGAATAGGAATAATCTACTTTCCTATTCACCACTTTTGAGTCACAATAAAATCTAAAAATACTTTTACGTTATACATTGACAAAAAATCTGTTTGTAGTCGCGCAATTCATTGCGCCTCTTACATTCCTGTATAGCAAACTGTTAGTTTGCGTTTCATAAGCACAAACTAAATGAAGATTAATTTATTAATTCGGTAATGTTTAATATTTCAACCAAGGCGGTGTCAATTTAGAGGTTCGACGCTGTTTTTGACATAGACATAGCACCAGCGGTGCGGAATGTGTATAGTTGTGCATGGGTTTACCGAGTCTCAGCCCCAGAGGGCAGCATGCGCGTGTGGCATGCTGCATGAGGTGTCTGTAGGTGGGCATTGTTGGACACCTTTCGCACCGCTGGTGCTTATGTATGGGTGGGATACGATTCCTATACACCTTTCGCACCGCTGGTGCTGAAGACACCCGAAATATCCGCTTATTCCCTTAAATGGATGTCTATAAAGTGATTAGGAATCACATCCACCGATTTTACCGAATTTATTTCTTAATCTTCATACAGTTTGTACTACAACTTCTGACATCCTTTATGTTTCTAAATACACTTAGCAAAGTGTCCCAAAAATTTCAAAGTTAACTATAAATTCTTTACATATTCTTGATAATTGCACTTTTTATCGTTATAATTAATATATGAAAAACAGAATCTTCGGCATTTTATTTATTTCACTCTTTTTCCCCTTACTTATTGGATGGATAGGAAGTTGGAAGCGGCTGATGAAAAGTGGGCACGAGGCTTATGTCAATCAAGATTATGACGCAGCAGTATCTGCATTTCAAGAAGCAGCATTAAATAGACCAAACAATCCTATCGTCCATAATAATTTAGGCACTGCTTTATATAAGCAGGGCAAATTTCAACATGCTGCGAATGCTTTTCAAACAGCCCTTCTTAAAGCAAATGTTCCAAATAGAGCTGCAGTCCATTACAACTTAGGAAATGCACAGTTTAAAATGAGAGATTTTTCAGCAGCAATCACGTCGTACAGATCTGCTCTCAGACTAAATCCGCAAGATGAAGATGCTAAACATAATCTTGCTTTGGCACTTCTACAATTAGAAACAGAACAACCTAACAACCCACAAGAACAAAAGAAAAACCTTCAAAGACAAGATCCTGCTAAAACTGAGCCGAGTAATCTCTCAAAAGCAGAGATAGATCAACTCCTCGAAATTATGAGTATGAATGAAAGCAGACGACGACAAAAGATTCTCAAAAAGCAGCTCAATACCGGTATAAGACGTGCTAAAGATTGGTAATATACATTTCATTCTAAATAGTTCCTTATATACTGTCATTACGCTTACGGTTTCACTGATGCTATTTACAATTGGAGTGGAATCTAAGGATATTGAAGTTACAGCGGTAGTTTCACCCCGCTACATCCAATATAACGAAAAAGCAACTTTAGAACTTACAATTTCCGGCAAAACACAGATAAATCATATCAGTTCACCGCAGTTCAATTTCTTTCCTGACTTCCTCACAGTTCCACTTGAGTCAAAAACCACACCGCGATTAGTAGACGACAAAGTAGCAGTCACTATGGCTTGGGTCTATGAACTAATACCCCAAAATATTGGTGAGATCACGCTGCCAAATATCAGTTTTTTATATCAAGGTATACCCTATTTAGCAAATCCGGGTAAGATAGTAGTAGGCGCAACAGATACATATTATAGCACGTCAACTGGCGGTGTCCATAAGGTCGTTGCTGAAGTGGACAATCAGAAACCTTATGTTAATCAGAGAATAGAGTATCGTTTTCGTTACTTATATACGACAGTTTTGCCTACAGTGGAACCACCCACGCCATCGTTACCAGACTTCAACGGATTCAAAGTTGAAGAACTATCAGATGAAAAGGACACTACCACAACTAAAGTTGGCGGCAAAGTATACTACGTTCAAGAATATGTCCGACGATTGTACCCACGATATTCTGGAAAAATCCTAATTGAACCTGCTGAATTAAAATTGCATCTGAAGAGAAATCCAAAGACTCTAAAAACAAAGTCCATTCCACTCACGGTACAACCACTTCCAAATATCGGAAAACCTACAAATTTCAGTGGTGCAATAGGTAATTTTAGTATTTCAGCTCAGGTAGACCGAAAGAAACTTAAAGTCAAAAATGCACTAACATTATCTCTGAAAATTAAGGGAAATGGAAAATTTAATAATCTAACGCCTCCCAATATTTCAACATTCCATGGATTCAGAGTAAATCCACCCACACAGGTAAAGGGAGATACTGAAGATAACTTCCAATTCAACTATGTTGTTGTCCCTATAAAAGCTGGAAGACTACAGATACCGGCAATAGAGTTTTCATTCTTCAATCCAATCACGAAAACATATCAGATTACTAAAACACAACCTATTCCTATAACCGTGTTACCTAAGTCATCAATTGCACTTGATTCCAATTCAAGTTTTCCGTATTGGACCCTGTGGTTATTGTTAATTCTGTTGGTGGGGGCAGTAATATATTCTGGACTTCTCTTATTTCGTGCTAAATCGAAATCTAACAGAGGGGCATCATCTATGGAAAATGGACAGTCTCAAACTGACACGGTCCCTGTCTCAATAGATGCCATAGAAAATGGAAATATAGATTTGGATTCTTCATCATTTGCCGAGGAATTGACACGAATACTACACCAATTTCTGTGTGATAAGATAGATGAACCATATCGAAAGTTAACTATTGCAAAAGTCCATGAAATCTGTAATAATGTGAAAGTATCTCAGACAATTATTGAGGAAATTGAAGATATCCTAACAAAATGTGAATATCACCGATTTGCACCTGTTCCGCTTTCTGATGAAGAACGAATGGATTTAGTCACTCGTCTAAAGGTTGTTAAACAACATCTGGATAATACCTAAGTATCGGAGAAATAATAGAATCTATATCTTTTTTGAATTTTATGGTGGATAATACAATTAATTCTACATTCTGAGTTGTAGGAGGGAACTCCGATTCCCGACTATCAAAGGGTTTGATCGCGATCTGGATATCGTTCCTACAAGTGGGTGTATAATTATTTCCATATTTCACCATTATATTTACAAGGACAACACCTAATGCCAGATTTATTAAATCTATTGATTAGATGGATACATGTTATTGCAGCAGTTATATGGATTGGAGGTAATCTTATTTTAGCAATGGTCATCGTTCCATACTTTCGTCAGAACTTACCGCCAGTGCAACGGATAAAACTCCTAACACAGATTGGAAAAAGATTTGAACCAATTGTTTGGGGTTGTGTTGGAATCCTATTCTTTACGGGATTAATCAACGTTTTCAATGCAGTTGGATTATCTGCCTCTGTTATTACTTCGTTTATGAGAACTCTTTTCATAAAATTGAGTCTATTTATAGTCCTGATCATATTGACATGTCTTCACAGTTTTCTTTTTGGTCCAAAATTAGCAAATGCGATAGAATCATTAGACGAATCCATAGAGGAACTGCCTCCAGATGTCCAATCAATTCGTAAGCAAATGTCCATAGTCTCAAGTTTAATGGGCGTCGTCTCAATACTTATACTACTTGCAGCGGTAGCTTTAGTAATGGGTATATGAAGGATATGTAAAGTTTTTGGCATAAACTACTCCTTTCTTGTTGGAGGGGTTTTCAACCCCGATATATCGGGATTACAATATCCTACGACACGAAAATGACACGGTTCATGCAAAAAATTTACACCATTTATGAACAATTATTTGACAAGTTTGTCTAATCTGACACAAAATCTCTTTCTGTGAAACAGATAACATTAAATTGGAATTGTTAATTTAGATTTCCAACCAAATTATAGGAGACATCATGTATACAAAGTTTAGTTTCTTACCATTGATTTTTTGCTCATTAATTTTTATGGCAGGATGTAATGTTTTGCTTCCTGGGAAAGATTTGAGTATTCTTGCCGAACAAGATTGGAGTGATAATTATGCGTTAATGGAAGGTACTCTTTCTACAAATCCTGAAATGATAGATGGAGACCATAGTACTGTAGGGAAAACAAGACCCTCTACAGGACCGGGCAAACTTTACGGTTCAAGTAATGCTACAGAAGTCATAGTAACATTACCTGAAAAGAAACTTATACGGAAGATCGTTATCCATTCTGATAATATCCAAAAGTTTGTCATTTATGCTGACAAAGGAGGTACGCTTCATTCAGACACTGATTGGCAATTGGTGGAGGAAATTAAAATGGTGAGATCAGATCCTGTAGTAGTTCCGTACACGGATATAACACCTACTTCACGATTTCGAATAGTCGTCCTGGGCACATCAGACAGTGCTGCTTTAGCACGACAAGAAAAAGCAAAATTTCAAAAAGAAAAGGATGAATTTGAAAGAAATCCTGAAAATGCTGGAAAGGAATTTCGAAGATCAGATAGAAATAATAAAAAATACCCAGCAAGAATAAGTGAAATTGAGTTCTTTGGGTTTAAATCCGTAGGAGAAACTGCAGCAGATAAATCTGATCCAAAGCCTGAAAGCGATTCGGACCTTGACTTGATTTTGAAGTAACATTCATTATTTTATTACTTTGTCTTACAATCCTAATCTAATTATAGGGTGTGGTTATCCTATCACACCCTTTTTGCCTTTTCATTGCGCAAACTTAACATCTTGTCCGAGGGGTTTCCAATCCCGATTTTCCGATGCTTACCTACAAAGGTGCAGCTTATCTTGTCAATAACACGTTGAAACTTCAGACACATAATCCCGGTAAATCATGCCGAATACCACACGCGTATTCGGCAAAAGGCATTGGTCCCGTTGATTTGGCAAATCCTGGTTCAGACAAGTGACAAAAACATTGCACACCCATCTTGACATTATCACTTGAATCTGGTATTATATCTATACACTATACAGTTAATTGTAGGTAAAGGCAAAATGCAAAACTTATACTCCAAAATAGTGCTTCTTTCTATCATTGTCCTCTCTACATGCTGCACCAGATATGTCAATAGTGAACAATTTGTTACAGTTGACCGAGCAAACGGTGATAGACTTACAGGGCGGATGATTAGTGCTACAGACACACATTTTGAGATTGAATACAATGGACAGATATTAAAGTTTCCATTAGAGGGAAATACCCTAAGTTTTCCTTCAAATCTTGAAAATGTCCCTGACCAACTGGCTATGAAATACTATCAAAATGGACTTGACCTATTAGATTTAGAACTACCAAATTCTGCAAAGGGTTCATTTGAATTAGCAATACAGGAATCACCAAAGTATGCAGATGCACATTATCAACTCGGACTACTAAATAAAGCGGATGGAAACGTCCAAAAAGCATTAGTCCATTTTAAATCTGTCCTACTGATAGATGCACAGAAGTACGACCTTGTACCGCTTCTTCAAGAAATTGGAGAAAATGCAGTAGTTGCTGAGGATTATCTTCAGACAGTTAACGCCTATCAACTCCTCATAACACACTTTCCAGAACATAAATCAATACCAAAGATTAGTTATCAGACAGGATTCTTATTTGCAGAAAAATTAGATGATCCTACTGCTGCACTTGACCTGCTCAATCATGCAATATCACAATTTCCTAATTCACCTGATCATGAAAAAGCTGTATACTTAATCGGGACAATACAAGCAGATTCGGGTGATTATGATATTGCCCTCAATACGTTGAGACAATTCATTCGTATTTATCAAGATAGCGTTTATGTCAATGATGCTCTATTAAAGCAAGCAACAATCTATCTCCAGCAAGGTATAAGAAAAGAAGCAGTTGACATTGCAAACCTACTCTTACGGCAGAATCCTGATGATTATTCAATGGTTGAACAAGCCAAAGAAATAGTCCGAGCAAGTGTCTGGAACATACATACAGACCAAATTCCTGATCCAAGTATACAAGCGATTGCTATTGATGGCACCTCGTTGTGGATAGGCACCCCGAAAGGTGTAGCACAAATCGAAACAGGAGGAAATGGCGGTTGGAAAGCAGTTGAGGCTGACGCTTGGGCAATTAACGATCACTTACCGACAATACCAGATGTCCGATCAATCGCTGTTAACGCCTCCGGTGTATGGATAGGAACCAGAAACCAAGGTGTAATTCACTATAGCAAAATTACAAACAAAGTCAAAAATTATCCAATTGCAGATGCACCGACATGGATTAGGGACATAAAAATAGATGAGGAAGAGATATGGTTCGCAACAGATAAAGGAGTCATTCAGAATATAATTGAAACTGGAGAACAGTTCAGATATTATGGGAACGACCCAGTTCCCGATGATGTTCATTCAATTGCACTCACACCTGACACAGTATGGGTGGGTACATCAGGTAATAACTTAGCTGCGTTCAACCGAGAAGAACAAATTTGGAATCCAAGTTTATTCATTGACATCAAACAGGAAGCTCAAATTGTCAAATTTGATGTGATTGATGGAAAAATGTTGTTCTCCTGGTATAACGAAGAAGAGAGAAATAACGGCTTCTTTCACGTTAATTGGGATGGCACAAATGGACGATCCTCTTCAATATATGAGGGAACAGAACGAAAAGAAGATCTAATGAATATCTATGTTACCGGATATGTTGACTATAGTCTTTTAGAGGTAGATGACATCGAACCACCAGAATATCAAGTACTATGGGTTGCTGACAATGAATATGTGACCATATACTATCCAACTAACGATGAATATGATGGAAGTATAGGATATCCCAATATCGTTCTGGAAGATCTATCAGTTCAATGTATTGTAGTTGACAAATATCGGGCTTGGATCGGGACTTCAAAAGGTATGCTTACGATAAAGAAAGATGAAATCGTCCAACTCACAGAATGACAAGTCTGACCTATGTCCACAAATCCCTCTAAATCATGCAACAGACAAATACGAAACAGGTCGTCCGCTGGAATCTGTCAGAACATTCAAAAATAGAAGACGAATTGGTCGTTGAAGAACCGCTTGAAATACGGGTTGGGGAACAAAGTCTTATCGTCGTAATGCGAACACCCGGGCATGATTTTGAACTCGCAGCGGGATTCCTATTTACCGAAGACCTTATCAAATCAGAAAATGATATTGAAATTATAGCCTATTGTGAAGATGGTGAAACTCTTAATAAGAATCAATCTACAGACATAGATTCATTTCAAAACATTGTCAATGTTCATCTAACGGATAAGATAATACTTGAAGAAGCTGGATGGCAACGAAATTTCCATGCAAATGCCAGCTGCGGGTTATGTGGAAAAATGACAATTGATTCGGTAAAACATCAAGTTGACCCGTTGGATGTAGAATTTAGATTGCATCAAAATATCTGTTATCAACTCAATGCACAATTGCTGGCAAAACAGTCCGTATTTGAAAAGACGGGTGGATTACATGCTGCTGGACTTTTCAATGAAAAAGGTGAACTCCAAATTGTTAGAGAGGATATCGGTAGACATAATGCAGTTGACAAGGTAATAGGATATGCCCTATTATCTGATATGATTCCACTTGACAATCATATTTTGATGGTCAGTGGACGTGCAAGTTTTGAAATAATTCAAAAAGCTCTATTTGCCCGAATTCCGATTGTTGTGGCTGTATCCGCTGCTTCTACGCTTGCAGTTGATTTAGCTGAAGAAGGAAACATAACGCTAATTGGTTTCATGCGGGAAAATCGTATGGTGGTTTATAGTCACCCTGAACGAATATCTTGCGAATAATCACAGTACAATGGTTTCAACAAGAAATGCTATCTTTTTCTGAGATACCGTCTCTATACTACAAATACAAAATATGTGCTTTTGTCACAAATTACTTTGATTCTAAATATAGGAGAAACAAATGTTAGATTTCATTTTTGAGAGCATACAAGGAACAGTAAACTTACTCTTCTTTGTTGTTGTAGTAGGGACTGTTGTTGTTTCATTCGTATTCGCCGACAGATTACAGAAACAGCATAATGCAGATTTTCCATGGCCGAAAGCGTTATTAATAATTGCCATTGAAGTAGGTCTCTGGATAGCATTTAACATATTCTTTGAGATCTTCCAAGCAAATTGGATATGGATTTCAATAGGAACATTAATTGTAATTTACTTTATCGCAAAAAGAAAAAAACGGAGATACTGAAAAGGTTTGGATTGTTCGGTATTTCTAAATATCAAACTTCCTGACAGGCATATTGTAGGAGGGGTTTCCCAACCCCGATATATTGTTCACTCACATGCAAATAGGAGAAAACAATGCCCCGAACAGGTAGAGCAGTTGTGGCTTTCGGACAAGATTTCGAGATTCGAGAATACCCAGTTCCTGAACCTGAACCTGATACAATACTGCTACGACAAGAATTAGCAGGGATTTGCGGCACAGACCTACATAACTGGCAAAATGGATTCCAAACGGAAATACTGTTAGGACATGAAAATGTCGGAGTCGTTGAAGCAATTGGAAAAGGTGTGAAAACCGACTATGTAGGTAAACCGATCAAGGAAGGTGACAGACTTATCTTCGCTCCCGGCACGAATTATGGTGGATATGGATTTCAATGGAATCCAGATGAGGCACCACATTTTCGTGGTGGTTTTGCCGATTACATGTATCTCACCTATCCGAATACCTGTTTTATGAAAACTGAAACGTCACCTGAGATAGCAGTTCTAACAGAGCCTTTCACTGTGGGTGTCCACGCCGTTATGCGAGGAGATATAAAACTCGGTGATACTGTTGTCGTGCAAGGATCAGGTGCTATCGGTCTCGTAACGCTTGCCTGTGCAAAAATGAGCGGTGCAGGAAAGATCATTATGGTTGGCGGTCCTGCAGGAAGGTTGGAACTTGCAAAACGGTTTGGGGCAGATGTTACAATTGACATTGAAGAAGTTACCACTCCCGAAGAACGGACTGAACTTGTGAAAGCAGAAACACCGCGAAGTGAAGGGGCAGATGTAGTCTTTGAATGTGCAGGTTTTCTCCCCGCAACACCAGAAGGTTTAGGATATACGAGACGTAGTGGCACGTTTGTGGAAGTCGGGCACTTTGTTGATATGGGTTCTATTGATTTCAATATCAATCAACTACTCATGCGAAAAAACCTACGACTTGAAGCAATATGGGGTAGTCAATACGAGCACTTTGTTCGTGGATTACCACTGCTTGAAAAAAGCGATCTACCTTTCGCTGATATGATCAGTCATCAACTTCCTCTAACCCAGGTAGAAGATGGATTTAAGGCACTTGACGGTGGATACCGTATCAATGGTGAAACAGCAATAAAAATTGCAATTCGGGCACAAGAATAAGAGAATATACTGAATTAAGACAGGAGATATAACCTATGTCAAAAACCTATCGCGTTGGTTTTGCTTCGTTAGTACACGATCATGTTTGGGGTGAACTAAATCGTTGGAAGGAACATCCGCAAGTAGAGATCGTCGCAGCAGGAGATGTCAACGCTGAACTACGCGACCAATTCAAGTCAGAAACAGATGTTGAGAACGTATACGATTCATGGCAAGAGATGATAGATAAAGAGGAATTAGATATCGTTCAAGCCTGTGCGGAGAATAATGCAGGACCAGAAATTGTTGAAGCAGCAGCTGCCAAAGGAATACATGTCGTATCAGAAAAACCGATGGCAGCCCGATTATCACAAGCAGATCAAATGCTGAAATCTGCAGAAGCAGCAAAAACACTACTGATGATCAATTGGCCAACTGCTTGGAGTCCCGCGCTGAATAAGGCGATGCAACTCATTAAAGATGGTGCAATTGGTGATGTATTCTATTTCAAATGGCGTTCTGCACATAATGGACCCAAAGAAATCGGCTGTTCACGATACTTCTATGAATGGTTATATGACGAGGAGAAAAATGGAGCAGGTGCCTTGATGGATTACTGCTGTTATTGTGCCGATATGTGTGCATACTTACTCGGATTACCAGAACAAGTAACTGCATTCCGTGGCACTTTTGTCAAAGACTATCCTGTTCCTGACGACAACGCAATCATCATGATGAAGTATGGTAACGCCTTCGGCATTACAGAAGCATCTTGGACACAAAAGACTGGATATGTCACGCCAAATCCAGTCGTATACGGCACAGAAGGAGCATTGACAGTTTCAGGCAACCAAGTCAATCTTACCCCCGCAGGTAGCGATGTCCAATCCATAGAACCTGACCCCTTACCTGAAGGCAAAAGAAATGCCCCTGAATACTTGATTCACTGTATAGAGACAGGTGAGTATATTGATGGTCTGTGCTGCCCGTATATAAGCCGAGATGCCCAAGAGATCTTAGAGGCAGGACTTGTTTCTTCCGACAGTGGACAAGCTGTCAGCTTACCAATGAAATAAGGTTCTGTGGCAAAAATGGTTTGTAGTCGCGCAATTCACGCGCCGCTTACATTCCTTCTAAATGATGTGGTTTGTAGTCGCGCAATTTATTGCGCCTCTTCCATTCCTTCTAAATCATGCTATCATTCATAGAAATGGTATAAGTTTGGATTTTGATTAGAGGGTATCTCATAAATCTTATGTAGGGCGGGGTCTCTGTGCCCCGCCAATGTCCAATTAACAGAAATAACGGCGGGGCACAGAGACCCCGCCCTACAATGAAGTTGGATTTCTGAGGTGAATAAGGTTAAACTATTTATGATATACACTGTAGTATAATTGTAGTATAATTGTAGTATAATATAAAACAAGGAGAATCTAATTGAGTGAAAGAATACCTATAGCATTACAGTTATATTCCGTCAGAGATGACTGTGCAAAAGACCTATCCCTGACACTACAAGCAGTAGCACAGATGGGGTATGAAGGTGTAGAATTTGCTGGATACTATGACCGATCTGCAGATGAATTACGTGGTATGTGCGACGACCTTGAACTAAAAATCGTTGGCACACATACAGGATTAAACACCCTCCTTGGCGATGAACTTGATAAAACTGTTGAGTTCAATAAAACACTCGGTAATCCATATTTGATTGTTCCAGGATTGGGTGGAGAATATACCGGTTCACAAGCTGCTTGGAAAGATACCGCCAAAATCTTCAACGATATAGCAGATAAAATCTCCGATCAAGGTTTATATACTGGCTACCACAATCACGCAGGAGAGTTTAGACCGTTGGAGGGAGCAATCCCTTGGGATACTTTTGCCAGCAACACCCGAGACGATGTCGTCCTACAGATAGATACGGGACATGTCCTCCGCGCAGGTCAAGACAATGTCCCATTCATTGAACGTTACCCTGGCAGATACAAGATTGTGCATATCAAAGAGTTCTCCGCAACCAATGACAAAGCACTCATTGGAGAAGGTGACTTGGCGTGGGATGAGGTCTTCAACGCATTTGAAACTGTCGGCGGCACTGAATGGTATATCGTTGAGCAGGAAAGTTACCCATATCCTCCACTTGAATGTGCTGAACGATGCCTTGACGCTCTACGAAAAATGGGAAAAATATAGGTTTGAGTGAACCCGATGCATCCCGACCAAACGGTCATTCAGGTACCGTTGAAACAGAACTCTTGCTCTGGTGGGAAGATTATTATTTACCTATCTTTGAGTATGTGCTTCCAAAAATGGGTGATCTGACAGGAAAAAGAGTACTTGAGTTAGGCACTGGAACAGGTGGAACAGCCACGCTCCTTGCAAAGAAAGGGGCATCAGTCGTTGGAATTGACCTATTACCCTTTCGTTTAGATGAGGCGAAGGATAGGGTCAAACACCACGATGTTTCAGATTCAGTTAACTTTTCTCTCATGGATGCCACACAACTTGCATTTCAGGATAACTCCTTTGACTTTGTAATCTCAAAATCTGTTCTGGTGTTCACCGAACACACGCAAACTGCAAAAGAGTGTTACCGCGTCTTAAAACCGGGGGGAAAAGCGATTTTCATAGAGAATATGCGTCATCACCCTGTCGTTTGGCTTTACCGCAAACTCTTCTTGAAATATTCACGTGAATTACATTACTTCTCATTGTCAGATATTGATGTTATTAGTGAAACATTCGAATTTACTGAACACCGTGAATTTCATTTTCTATCATTAGGTGCACTCTTTTGGCAGAAAGTTGTCCCCATTCCGTTCCTATATCGATGGACACTCACTTTTCTCAAACGGGTTGATAGAATTCTACTCCGCGCATTTCCATTCCTAAAACAATTGTGTTGGATTTCAGCAATCTTATGTCATAAAAAGGTTTAAACTCAGGCATCATAAAACCATATTAATTGTAGGGCAAAGTCTCTGCTCGCCATCTTTAGTCTACAGCAATTGCGAGGCACGGAGACCCCGCACTACAATGTATATGATAGGATTTCAATATATGATGCATGCCCCACCGACGCAGACGCTTCCTGCTTTCTGAGTTACATCCCCGGCTACACTGTTTTCTTCTCCTAATTCAAATTCCGATATTAACGATTCTGTTTTTTCTGCAGGTTTTGTTAGATTAATCTGCAAAGAGTCGTTTGTGGTCAAGGTAAATGTGCAACCAGAGAACATTACAGTCAACAGAAATGTACACAGGACTGTCAGTACAAGAAGGTTTTTGGTTTTCAACTCATTATACCTCAATTTTTTGAAGGTTAACTTGATCGAGAGAGTTATTGCCTAATTCAAGACCACTTGCAGATGAAATATGGTTTGCATATTTTGACATAGAACTTAACCCCATCTCCTCGCGCTTCTGATTGACAGTTTGAAGGATTAGCACATCAAGAATAACAGGGTCAGCACTGACAAACATCCCACCATATTGCCATACACTTTCCGCATCGTAAGTCGGTCCTTTGTCATAAGAAGCCAATAATCCATCAACGATGTTAAGGACAACTTTATCCTTAATCACCTTATTCTCATAAATCTCAGCGATAGCAGGATTGCAGTAGAGCGGTCTGCCATGAAATCTTCTTGTGTTATCCACACTACCGAATGCCATGTTCTTCAGACAACCACTGATACCCGACATGTCATGGTGTTTCAGGACAGGGACATTTATAACAACATCCACTATTTCAGTTACGATACGAGAATAGAGTGAACGCGTGCTTTCATTTTCGCGTCGGGCGATGCTGTCCTTTTCGGTTTCGTAGAAAACTTTGTCGTCGTACCCGATGTCAGTTAAGTCAGTTGCTAATGTGCGGACATCGCCTTGTTCGGTGATAAGGGGAAACCCTGCCCCCAATAGATGAGATTCAAACCGATCCCAAACAATTATCTGTTTTCTGAGAACGCCAGCACTGTTTAGTGATTCAACAATTTTATTGACTATGACAGCGTGCGTGCTTAATTTCGGACCGGCAAGCGGGTTGATTTTTATGCCTACGATGTCGTCAGGCAAGACAAAATCTCGCCACGCTTCTTTTGCCGTTTCCCTACCAGTGAGTTTCATCATAGCCTGATCGAGCATCTCACCGACAGCATCTTCATTCAGTCTGTCATCTTCCCACACCTGTTTTCCAAGAGCTTCTACTGCAGGCGTTAGATTCTCTTTCTGTTCAGGTGTTGTCAGAACGCGACCTCCAATTTGAGCAAACGCTGGAAGTGTACTAAGTGCAGCACCACTCACAGCACCAATCGTAGTGAGGAATTCACGACGATTGAACTTATTTCGTTCCTGGACTGTCTCTTCACAGTCAGACTTGATGTCTGCGATAACCTTATCTTGCGTATTCATTAGAGTTTACCTAACTCCGTTAGAATCGTTGCTGTAGGCACGCGATTAGAGAAAGAATCGAGTGACTTCCACGCAACTGTTCCATCTTGTGCAATAATATACGCTGCGGGTCTTGCAATTGATTCACTCGTTTGATCTAAGACATTGTAAGCGTTGATTACATCCTTATGAGCGTCAGCCAGTACAGGATAAGTTAACCCTTCTTTTTCAGTAGTAATCTTTGTAGTACTGACACTCTCAGAACTGATAGCAAATAGTTCAGAACCAGTGTTTTTTATTGCTTCGTAATTGTCTTCCAACTCAACGAGCTGGGTAGTGCACAGTGTTCAGCCACCGGTTCTATAAAAGACGATTACCACATTCTTGCCATCATCAAGATGTTCGGAGAGTGTGTGCATATTTTCATAACCATCGGATAGTTCGAAATCAGGTGCGTGTGTGCCAAGGACTAAACCTTCACCTAATTCTTCCTCAGGTTCAGTTACTGGCATGGTAGTTGTTTCTGTGTCTTTATTTACATCAATTGGATTATCTGATGATCCACACCCGATTATTCCGATCAGTAGTGATGCTAATACAAAGCGTATACATATTTGTTTCATAATATTTTATCCTTATAGTATGATATTTTCAAAATTATGTTATAAGTTTCGTTTATGTTTTTTTTGCAATTTCAATGATTGCTTTTCTTATTGAATGGATGTGTGAGTGGCACAATGAATTGTGCCACTACGAACGGTCTACACATATCAGCGTAATTACCAAAGTTTTCCTAACTCTCTCATGATTTGTGCTGTTGAAACTCGTCTGTCAACAGTATCTATTGATTTCCATACGACTGTACCATCAGATTCAAGAAGAAATGTAGATGGATGGGGTACACCTGTATCTACTGGAACTTCTACATTAAATGGTATGACTGCTTCAAGGTCTGTATCTGAAAGCACAGGGAATTCAAGCTTTTCATTTTGAACGGTCAATTTTGTTCTTTGTATATTCTGAATACTAATCGCAAATATTTCAGCATTATCTGCTTTTATTCTATCATAATTATCCTGCAACTCGCCGAGTTGCGTTATACATGCAGGTCAGAGACCGCCTATGTAAAAGACAACGATAGCATTTTTCCCTTCATCAAGAACATCATAAAGTGAATGCATTTTGCCATCACCGTCTGGCAATTCAAAATCGGGTGCCATTGTAAAGATGGGTAGTCCTTCTCCAGGTTCCTCAGGTTCAATCTCTCTATCACCAATTCCAACGGGTTTTATCTTTACATTCAATTTCTTTGTTTCATTGGCAGGGATAGGATCTATTGAAAGTTCATATTGTTCATAATCTGCATCTTCAATACTCAAGTCGAACCTCTGTGATGTAGGAAGATTCTCAAAGTTGAATATTCCATCATTAGAGGTGATTTCCTCATATTGTTTACCATCCTGATTGGTAAGTTTGACAAGGATTTCAGGCAGTCGTATGCCAGTCCTACTGTTTCTGACGAGACCGATAATATGTGAAACAGGATACCCAAATTCTTTTAGTGTGATGGTATCCAGCGTTGTTGTTTCACCAGCAGTGACTGTGACATTGCGTTCAGTTTCACGGAATCCTTTTGCTGTAATACGTAATATATATTCACCTGGATCAAGATTTCTCAAAGTGAATCGTCCGTCACCTTCTGTTCGTTGTATCTCTTTGCCATCTTGAATTAAATGAATGCGTACATTCACGTCATCTTCTGATTGTACAACGACTCGGACAATGCCTGTTGTGGATTCAACTTCTTTGATATCGGTTAACGGTTTTTCAGTAGTTTCACATCCGAATACAGCAAGAAGTAGAAATGGAATTGTGAGGAATGTAAGTAATCGTGTCATTTTTTGCTCCTATTTATATGTTTTTGTTTTTTGTAAATTTATATTTTAGGTATATTGGTAAGGTTGAAATCAATTAACTCATACCAATTCTATGATTGGGTGTGTAAAGTTTTCGGCAAACATCTCACATCCATTGTAGTGCGGGGTCTCCGTGCCCCGCAATTAGTTTTGAAAGGTAACGGGGCACGGAGACCCCGCACTACAATGAATGCTCCGAATACGCGTTTTTCTTAATGTTAGACGATCAATTAGAGATGGTATTACCTCCCTAACTGGTCAATGATTTCTTCATTTGGAATGCGATGTCCCAGACGTTCATCAAGAAATGACCAAGAAATCACACCATTCTGATTTAGAATATAGGTGGCAGGTCGCGCAATATGTTTGTTATTCGGATCGACGACATTGTAATCAGCAATCGTTTCCTTATCGCTATCAGAAAGCACAGTGAATTTAAGACCTTCTTTGTTGACTGTGGTTTTTGAAGCGTCAACATTATCGGAACTTATTGCTATGAGTTCTGCACCTTCTGCTTTGATTTTGTCATAGTCATCTTGCAACTCTCCGAGTTGTGCAACACAGAACGTTCACCAACCCCCACGATAAAAGACAATGACTAACTTTGTGTCTCCGATAAATTCATCAAGTGTACGTTTCTGATTGTTGCTGTCAGACAGATTAAATTCTGGTGCTTGACTGCAGTCGACTAATCCTTGACCAGGATCTAAGTCCACATTATCAATAATCATTGAAGTAAGTTTTACATCTATTTCAAGGGTTTTGCCAGCATCAATTGCATCAATAGATTCATCATACATCTCATAACAAGTATGGTTTACTGTTAGCGTGAAAGATTGATCAGCATGTAAATTTTCAAATATAAAAGTTCCATCATCACTTGTCAAGGTTTCATATTCTTCACCAGAAGTGTCTGTAAGTTTGACAAGAACATTGAATAAGGTAATTCCAGTTTCTTCATCTGTTAATTGTCCGTTCAAGTGAGAAACAGGGACATCTAAGGGTGAGAGTGTTACTTTGTCAAGCACATTAGTTTCACCTGCTTCAATAGTTACATTCAACTTTGTTGTTTCATATCCTTTTGCAGAAATTTCAACAGTGTATTCACCTTTCTCAATTTCACCAAGATCATAATTTTCTTCAGAATTTGCTTGGGCAATGAGTTTGCCGTCTTGCAATAAGCGGACATGAATTGTAACCCCTTCAATAGATTCAACTTGCACCTGAAGTTTACCCGGTTCCAACTGCACCTCCTCAGGTTTATCGATTGGGTCTTCAGTTGAACCACAATTCAATCCAACGAATATCAAGAGTGCTAAAGCAATGAGTGACAATGTTTTTTGCATGACTATATGTTTCCTTAAAATATAAAATACTTCATTATTTTACCGTTAGGTCGGTATATTTGTTGTAGATTGGGTTAAGGCACGAAACCCAATCTACAACGGTATGAATGTCTTTGACGAATGCATGTATGGTATTCGCTATGGTTCCTTGCCTACGAATGTCCGAGGCGCAATTCATTGCGCGATTACGACCAGGTTATTGTGTGGAACGTTTTTTGATTGTACTCCATGTCGTAGCAAGTTTACCCTGAGCTTCAACACTGGTTACGCTCACAAGTCCATCAGACATGATAGAATTAATATCATCTTCAGTTAATGCTACGTTATAGAGTGCAACTTCATCAATGATTCCATTCGTGTATCTGTCAAAATGTCGTCCGATGTGGAACACACCTTCAGCAGTTCCGTATCCATCATCGGTATTGAAATCAGTTTCTGCTTCCATTGTTCCATCAATCCATAAGGATGCTTTTCCAGTATCGGTATTTGCCACGCCAGCAATAAAATGCCACTGGTCATCACCAATTTCAGTTGTACTTTCTGGTCTGAAACTTGTATTACCACTGTCACGCAGGAAAAAAGTTACTTTGTTATTACCACCACCGTTCCATAGCAAGTACCATGGTGTCGCCTGAGATTTATCTTCATAATTCTTTCCCGCAAGGGATCCACCAACCTTTGTTCCTTTGAAATGTACTGTGACAGAAAAGGATGTTCCTGCTTCAAAAGAAACCGTATCAGAATGTTGTACTTCAACCCAATCATCAGTGCCATCAAATTGTAGAGCTTTTCCAAATTTTCCATCAACCCAAGTTGCACCATGGATTTGACCTTCATTGTTTTGGCTTGATGAATCGCCTGCTACAGTGCCTTCGCCTTCATCAAAAAGCCATAACCCGGTGATATTATCGTATCCAAATTCTGCGTTACTTGAATATGCCATAAGTAAAACGGTCCCAATAAACAAAACTAACGTAAATCCAAAATATTTCATCAATATATCTCCTAATCTTATTTTATTTTGCGTTTAATGTTTGCCCAAGTTGTTGTGAGTTTGCCGACAGCATCAACAGCCGCAGCCTCTTCCAACCCATTATCCATAATTGAGTTCATTTCATCTTCGCTCAATGCGACATTGAAAATCCCAACATCATCAATGATACCTTTTGTATAACGGTCAAAGTGTCGTGCTATGTGAAAAACACTATCATTCGTGCCGTAACCTTCAGAGACATTTAAGGCATCTTCAATATTCTTTTTTCCGTCTATCCATAAAGATATTTTCTTTGCATCTGCATCTGCAACAGCTGCGATAAAATGCCATGCTTCATCGGCTACAGGAATGGTACTATCGATTTTGGAATTCTGATCTGCTGTAGTGCGAAGATAGAAAGATACATTTGGGTTCCCACCACCGTTCCATAGCAGGTACCAAGGTTTGACTTGAGATGTATCTTCATATCCTTTGCCAACAAGTGCCCCACCAACTCCCGAACCTTTGTAATGGAGCGTAATAGAGAAAGAAGTTCCTTTCTCAAACGCTACAGTATCTGAATGTTGAACTTCAACCCAGCCATCAGTGCCATTAAATTCAAGTGCTTTGCCAAATTGACCGTCAACCCATTTAGCACCACCGTTGATTTTTCCATCATTACCGTTGCCTGAGGAATCTTCTGCTGTGTTACCATTACCTTCATTAAACAGCCACATTCCCATAATATTATCGGCATTGAGTGCTGCCTGTGTAGGAAGGATTAGGAAACATACAGCAAGAAGCAGAATAACAAATATTGTTAGAGATTTCATCATTACCTCCTTTAGTTGTTTCATTTTAGTTTATTCAGATCTAATGTCTTCATTTCTGTTATAGTAAGACCTACTTGACAAGTATATCATTAATATTGAGATTCATCAAGTATATTTTCAATAGTATCAGACGTATTCAATAGTCAATAATTTTGCATTTCTATCGGTTAGAAACCTTCAGCTTTCTTTGATGAAATAACACCAAAAGACACTAATTTGGACACCGTGGTATCTTTTGTAAATTGACTGCGAACCCAGTCCTAACATAGTGTTGGCCGTTTCTTTATTGTTTCTAAAATTTTTCCTTTGTGTCTTTTTTGTCTTTTGTTCATGTTCACAATTTGTCTGAACCAGGATTTTCAGGATTAGTAGATTTACAGGATAAGAGTCTGAAAATCAAAGTGCTGTCCAGAGAATAAAGATCAAACTTTAGTTAGGAACTTCGGATTCCCAACTACAAATCCTGGTTCAGACAATGCATCACTCCATAAAACATAAACACCAATCCTCAGAAAAAACACATAAACACCAACTCTTATATGTGTCATCCGTGCAAATCCGAGATTCAGTAGTTAGAATCGCAGATTTACTCCGATTTCACGAATTTCTCTGATCAGTCAAAATACTCATCTTCACTAAACTTTGTCCAAGTATTGAACACAGGAAAGGGAATTGGCAAACGTTCATTAGGATCGTTGATTCTAAACTCAAGCTTGTTTTTATGAAAGAGATTTCGGACTGAAATGGAAATGTCTTCGGTTTCTATACAATTATCACATGTATTAGGTAAATTCTGATGTGAACTTGGTGACTCAAAAAACAGTCTATATTCTGAACCACTTTTTTCAACGCGATAATCTTTAGCTAAGATCTCCCACTCGTTGAGAGCAGTATCGCCTTCGGCATATTGAGCCCATAGATTAATAATTTGTTTGTCGTTATCAAAAAAGTCAAGGATGACACCTTTTCGTTTCAAAGCATCTTTAGATGGAGCAAACTGACGAAATGACCGATCCTGTAATTCAGATTTTACGCGTTCCTCTTCTTCAATATCTACAGGTTCTAAAGGATTAGCGCAGGATATTAGAAACAAGCATATAATAATCGGTATAGTTAATAAACAAGAAGATATCAGATGAAGTTCGTTAAGTCGTTGGTATGTATTTCTAAGGCGTGTAAATTTTTCCATTTCAAAATCCTTTATTTGTGTAATTGTTGCCCACAAATTGTAACATTGTAATAGTTAGGTTGTCAAGTAAATGAGTTCATTTGGGGTGTGTAAAGTTTTTGTCACCATAGTCATCAATTTCTTGAAAGGACATTGCATTTTTGATCTTTGAAAAGGTACTGTTTGGTACGTTTTTTCGGATTACGGTACGTTTTTGGTACGTTTTTGGTACGGTGCTGTGAGTCCAGTCTGTATATGGGTTTGTGAATGATTTTCGTGTATATTTCTGGAAATTTCAATTTTTCGATTCGGTACATTTTGTGATTTAAGTTTTGGGGGTCCTGATATGTATTGTTTGAGGTATATGGCCACCGCATCATAATCCGATTGGTCCGTGTGGTGTATTCTGATTCAGTCTGTTTTTCACTTCTATTGTCCTTCATGATAAGTTCAGAACTTGCGTAGTTAGAATTGGATCTATATGCTAAACACATGTTAAGTATACTATACACATATGTGATTGTCAAGTAAAAATAATAGAGAATCTATATTATTTTAACGCAAGTTGCCACCTAAACAGTATAATCTCTTGCTAAGAGCGTTCAGAATTTTGCACATACCGCTCCGCTGGAGCGGAAGAATGAAACGATGTGGGTGCTATAAACATATCGCTCCGCTGGAGCGAAAGATTGGACATCACGAGTAGAATGGTTGAAACTGTGCAATAAGTAGCAATTTGGGTTATTTCAGATATTGTTGATAATCTCCTGAATTTCTGTCGTCCTGTGTTTTTCTAAGGTGCCAAAAACTTTACACACCCGTTCATTTCGCCTTTGACTTTCAAATCTGAAATAGTCCTTGATTCAATCCATTCTGTCTGGTAAAATGTCAACATATTCTTATTGACAGAGGTATTTATGCAAGAGATTGTTATTGAAGCAGAGAAGTTGCATGATTTTGCTCGGGCACTCTGTGAAAAAGCAGGTCTATCTTATGATGATGCGGAACTGATGGCGAAATTGCAGGTTCAAACCGATTTGCGTGGAGTCCATTCTCACGGAACGCGGGCACTACCCGGTTATCTGAATCTGATACTTGAGGATAAGTTAAACCCTACTCCTAATCTCCAAATTGTAACAGAGGGACCAAGTTTCGCAGTTATCGATGGAGACAACGGCATGGGACATCTGGCAAGTACTCTTGCTATGCAAACAGCGATTGAAAAAGCAAGAACAACAGGTGTTGCAGCTGCAGGTGTTCACAATGCTGGACATTTCGGTGCTGCGGCTTGTTATGCTCTCATGGCAACGGAAAAACGGATGATAGGGTTTTCAACGACGAATACAGGTAGACCGTCTGTTGCTGCACCCGGCAGTGCTGAAGCAGTGGTAGGTAACAATGCTTTTAGTTATGCTTTGCCGACTGGACACGGACATCCCATCGTTTTAGATATGGCCTGTGGTGTATCTTCATGGGGAAAGATCGGTACATTTCGAATGTACGGCAAACAGATCCCTGAAGGATGGCTATTAGACGATGCAGGTCAACCGAGTGCCGATCCAAATCAAGGTAGTTTATTAGCACCCGCTGCTGGCCCCCGAGGTTACGGTTTAGCACTAATAATGGGTATTTTAGCGGGACCTCTCTCTGGTGGAATGATGACAATCAATAAAACCATAACTACATCTGAACACTTCTTTTTTGCAATAAATATTGAATGTTTCACCGATTATGACATGTATACCTCTGAAGTTGAGAATGGTATCCGTAAAATTCACGATGCGAAAACAGCAGAGGGTGTAGAACAAGTCTATCTCCCCGGTGAAATCGAATGGAACAACTACGATAATTGGTTAGAAAACGGCATTCCTATACACATAAATCATTTACGCAGTCTTGCTAACATCGCAAAGAAATTAGATATTAACATTTTTTGGGAGTGGTAATCTATGGAAGAAACAACTGAAAATGTAGAAGAAATGAATGAACATGTAGATGGTGGCACGCTTCCCGATTGGGAGGTTAGAGAACTACCTGCGCCACCGCAATACCAATTTGGTAAAGCATTCAGAAATATATTAGGACCAGGTATTATTGCCTTAGGTGCTTCAATCGGCAGTGGAGAATGGTTGTTAGGACCAGCAATTACGGCACAATATGGTGGCACATTGCTCTGGATTGCTACCATAGCAATCATTCTGCAATCTGTTCTAAACACAGAATCAATCCGATACACGCTTTACACGGGTGAACCGATGTTGAGTGGTTACATGCGTTGTAAACCTGGACCGCGGTTTTGGGCTATTTTCTATTCCAGTGTTGACTTTTTCAGCATTTGGCCTGGATGGGCAATGGCAGCAGCAACCGCTCTGGCAGCAGCATGGATAGGACAAATGCCTACGGATGCTGAACAGAATACTGTCCGAGTATTTGCTTATATTATCTTTTTTGCATGTTTAGCAATCATTATGTTCGGAGGAAAGATATACAATGCACTGGAAAAGGTTTTACTTTTCATGGTTGTATGGATTATAAGTTATTTGGTTATTGTTGATCTAATCCTTGTCTCACCAGGTGTATGGTGGACAGTCATAAAAGGTTTCTTTAGTTTCGGGGCATTACCACCTGAAGCACAAGGAGGAAACTTTGATTGGTTACTACTTGGTGCATTCGCTGCTTATGCTGGTGCTGGCGGCTTAGGCAATATCACAATTTCAAACTATGTCCGAGATAAGGGATGGGGTATGAGTAGCTTAGTTGGTGCAATCCCATCCATCATCGGTGGGCAAAAGGTGACACTCTCACACTTCGGTAAAGTATTCAGAATTTCACCTGAAAATATAAATCGCTTCAAAGAGTGGTGGAAATATGTTAGATTCGAACAATACTATATCTGGGTCGTTGGGTGTTTTATCGGATTAGCATTACCTGCTATGTTGACACTTGAATATGTGCCTTTAGGACAACAGATGGACCAGTGGGCTGCGGCAGCGTTTCAAGCGGAAGGACTTGCACAAAGGGGTGGAAGAATCATGTGGTACCTGACATTACTCTGTGGGTTCTGGGTGCTATTCTCAACACAGCTTGGGAGTGTAGATGGTGTGCCTCGCAGGTTTACTGACATTATATGGACAGGTTTTAGAAGTGCGAGAAAAATGGATGATCGTAATGCAAAATGGATTTACTATCCGATTGTTCTCATATATGTCTTATGGGGTGTCATAGCAATGTATTTGGCAAAACCATTATTGATGATTATTGTGTCAGCAACAATCGGTGGGTATCAGTTGGTCATGTGTTCAATCCACACACTGTATGTAAATAGAAGATTCTTACCAAAGGAGATTCAACCGCCAATATATAAACAGATTGGTCTCATTTTGTGTGCGTTATTCTATTCTATATTTGGGACAATAACGGTTTACAAACAGGTGATTGTGAAATATATTTTACCTTTGTTTTAGAAAGGTAGAACAGAAAGCACTATACAATTTAGCAGTTTTGAGCGGATTCTGCAATAATTGCTTCTGTAAGACTTTCAATAGTTGCCTCTTTCGCTACTAAATCAACATGGACACCGTGTTTCTCAGCAGTTGCTTTAGTTGAGGGACCAATAACAGCAACCTTAACATTTACCAACAAATTCGCTGGTGTGTGATTAGGGAACATCTCAAGGAAGTTGGTGACGGTTGAAGAACTGGTAAACGTGACGACATCAATTCTGCCCACTAATAGGTCTTCTTCTATTTCTTCGTTGTGTTCACTTTGTACCTTGACGGTATCATATATCGGTAAGTCATCAACAATAGCACCTTTGTGATGTAATGCATTCGGCAGGTCTGCATTTGCGATTTTGGTTCTCGGCAGTAATACTTTCTTTCTATCAACATCATCAATTTCTGATGCGATGACACTTCCACGTGATTGTGATGGAACAAAATCAGGATCAATTCCAATACAGTTTAATGCTACAACTGTTTTCGGACCCACGGCACAAATTTTGCAGCTACCGAAAGCGCGCGCATCCATTCCTTGTTTTTGGAGGTGGTGATAGTATATTTCAACAGCATTGACGCTTGTAAATATCACCCAGTCATATTCGTTAGGAGAATCTGTGTCAGAACTATCTATATCAAGAGGACGAATCTGAATGGTAGGAAATTGAATCACTTCTGCCCCGTTTTCCTCAAGCATATCAGCAAATTCGCTTGCTTGTGCGCGGGCACGGGTAACAAGGATACGTTTGCCAAATAAAGGCTTGTTATCAAACCATTGGAGTTGATCGCGTAGTTGATTCACCTCACCAACAACGATTATGGCAGGACTTTTCAGTTGTGCAGATTCTACATTTTTCACAATATCTGCCAGTGTGCCTTGAACTACAAACTGTTGTGGTGTTGTTCCAACGCGAACCAAACTCACAGGTGTATTTGGATCTCGTCCATACCTCATAAGTCGATCAACAATCTGGCTTAGATGTGCAACCCCCATATAGACAACAAGTGTATCAACACCTTTCGCGAGATGTTCCCATTTGATGTTGGAATCGGGATGTAGTGCTGCAGAATGTCCTGTAACAAATGCAACCGATGAAGCAAAGTCACGATGTGTAACAGGTATGCCAGCATACGCAGACGCGGCAACAGCAGATGTTACACCCGGTACCACTTCAAACGGGATACCTGCTTCCACAAGTGCCATTGCTTCCTCTCCGCCGCGCCCAAAAATATACGGGTCGCCACCTTTTAGACGAACTACGACCTTACCTGCTTCTGCATGTTGGATAAGCAGCTTATTGAGTTCAGCTTGGCGTGTAGCACGGATTCTGGGGTCTGGTGCTTTAATCTTTACGGTGTGCAAAGGACAATGTTCTAGTAAGGTATCATTTAATAGCAGATCGTAAATTACGACATCCGCTTTCTGTAGGCATTCCAATCCTTTTACGGTAATTAGTTTCTTATCACCAGGACCAGCTCCTACAATATAGACAATACCTGTTTCGGTTGACTTCATGAGTGTTTTCTTCAGAGATTTGATTAGATATTCAAGAGTTCATCTGCACCACTATTTAATAGTTTATCAGCAACGATTTTACCTAATTGATGTGGCATATTGATTTTCCCAGATGCATTTTCCATCAAACGTAGTTTACCTTCAGGGTGACATACTGTAGCGATTATAGATAGCTCACCATCTCTGTATTTGGCGTAAGCACCTATCGGAAGTTGACATCCACCACCGAGGTATTCTAACACTATTCTCTCTGCAGTTATTTCAGCAGTAGTCGTAGCATCATTCAGAGGAGCAAGCAGTTTTTCTATGGCACTATCATTCTCACGAGCTTCTATCGCAAGAGCACCTTGACCAACAGCAGGTACCATCTGTTCAACATCAAAATATTGTGTGATTACATCATGCTTATTAAGACGTTTTAGCCCTGCAGCAGCGAGTATAATCCCATCAAGGTCGGTTTCATGAAGTTTTCGCAAACGTGTATCAACATTGCCACGCACATCAATGACGTTCAATTCTGGGTATAAATAGAGGAGTTGTGCTTTTCGTCGGGGACTCGTGGTTCCTATGTTCGCCCCCTTCTGAATCTCCGTCAATGAAACACCAGTTGAGGATATAAACACATCGCGTGGATCCTCGCGTGGTGGGATTGCAGCTATGTAAAGTCCATTCGGTAATTCTGTGGGAAGGTCTTTCAGACTATGTACAGCGAGGTCTATTTCACCATTCAGCAGTGCCGTTTCAATTTCTTTGGTAAAAATACCTTTACCGAGTCCAATTAATGAGCGACTTTGGATCGTATCACCGGTGGTTTTGATTATCTTTAAGTTTATTTCAACATTAGGGAAGTGTTTTGACAATTGCTGTTGAACAAAATTTGCTTGCCAGAGGGCGAGTTGACTACCACGTGTGCCAATTGTAACAGAACACTTCATTTCTGTTCCTTTTCCTTATCGGCATCCAAGGCAAACAAGTCTTGAAGTGCTTGTACATATTTACCATGATCTGACATTCCATCGTGGACAGTCTGACGTAGGTTTTCTACTGGGAGATGTAGTAGTTTTTTGACAATTGCCTGTGTCATAGCAGTAGCATTCGCTTCCTGTTTATCAGATAAACCTGTTTTGTCAAGGAATGACTGTAGTTCAGCATCAACAACTTCTTGAAATTGTTGGTGTAAGGCTTTGATGGTGGGATTAACTTCAAGTATTTTTAATTGATCATGGAACCGTTTTGCTTCATCAGATACTATCAATTCTGCACGCGTTGCTTCCTGTTGTCTATCCTTTAGATTTGAAGCAACAACTGCCTCTAAATCATCAATGTTATAGAGGAAAGCATGGTTGATTTTGCTAACATCTGGTTCAATGTCTCTGGGAACAGCGATGTCAATAAGAAACATATATCTGTGCTTCCGTTTTCTCATGATTTCAGCAAGTGGTTTTCGTTGAATAAGGTAATGTGGTGCATCTGTAGAACTTATAACGATATCCGCATCAATAAGAAAATTAAGGTCGTCATCAAAAGCAACTGGGGTGCCTTTTATCTTTTCTGCTATTTTAACTGCTCTTTGATAAGTGCGATTTGCTACAATTACTTTATTAACTCCGTTTGCAACGAGATGTTTCGCAGTCAACTCACTCATTTCACCTGCCCCTAAAATAGCAACTGTCTTATCTTCTAAAGTATTGAAAATCTTCTTTGCAAGTTCTACAGCTGCATAACTGATTGAAACAGCACCCGTAGAGATAGTCGTCTCTGAACGAATTCGTTTGCCAACACTGAATGCCTTAGTAAACAGTTTATTCAGTATAGTTCCCGCACCACCAGCAGCCCGAGAAATGTCATACGCCTCTTTAACTTGTCCCAATATTTGTGATTCACCTACAACCATTGAATCAAGACTTGATGTTACACGGAATAGATGATGAATAGAATCCATGTTGTTATGAAGATAAATCCATTTTTTAAGAGTTTCAGGACCTATGTGGTGATAATGGGATAGAAAGTCGAGCAGAATATTGGTTGGTGTTTGGTTTATCCGTTGTGTATTTGCAACAGCATATACCTCAACTCTGTTACAAGTTGAGAGGATCACAACCTCTTGTAACGCATAAGAGTCTCGAAGTTTATGGAGAGAATCAATGAGTTGTTCATCGGAAAAAGCCAGTTTTTCTCGGAATTCAATTGGGGCAACATGATGACTTGTTCCAATAGATACAATCTGGTTCATGTTCTTGCTCAACAGAAATGACAACAATATTTATTATTTCAGTTCTGTAGACTGAAAACGTTAAATCAATTAAGAATAGTCTTTATATAATTACTTCTGAAAACCCTACGAAGGAACATTTGTAAATAAATTATATCACACCTAATTAATAATGTCAAAATTTGAAGATAGTTTATCATACGGATTTCCGTGATGTGAATATCATCGATATGTATGTACGCTGTCGAGAAACAAGTTTACACCGATATAGGTACATAGTACAGCGATGAATCCAATGATTTCCGAATATGCTGCTTTTCTTCCACGCCATCCCCATAGTTGGCGTATCCCTATCTGTACAACATATATACACCATGTCACAACAGTAAAGAGAACTTTTGCATCAAGCCATCTCCACATTATCTCCTCGTTGATATACTGTGTCCACACAGCACCGATAATCACCCCCGCAGTCAGTAGAATCACACCGAGTATTGCGAATCTGTGTCCAAATTCGTCAGAAGCACCGAGTGAGGGTAATATATTGTATAAAGGTGTGTGGTTCTTCTGTCTAATCTTTTTTTCTGTCAATAGAAACATTAGACCGAAACCAAAAGCTGTGATGAATGCTGCATAGGCAAATAATATCAATGTTACATGAGGAACTAACCAATAGGTTTCTAAATTATCTGGTAACTCGGATGTGCCTCTTGAGAAACTATACGAGATCAAGATTGTAATGAATGCTAAAGGCATTATGAAACAGCCAATAGCACGTAAATGCGTTATTCGCCCAACAATCAGGTAGATTAGCGTTATTGCCCACGCAAAAAAAGCGGTTGTGTCTGTCCACCGTGTCATCGGGAAATGTCCCTGCTGTAACCACCACACAATTATAAATAGTGTCAGAAGACCAAATCCAAGACACGTAATTCCGTAAGCAATATTGGTAATTGTTGGTCGTAATGTGGGAGTTTCAGTTTGTTTCCCTAAGACAAGATATAGTGCTTGGAAAATACTTGCTGCTAAATAGACTAATACTGTGACAAGAAATAAGAAATGCATTGTTTTTAGTTGGATTATAAGTTTCTACTTTGTGAGGTTAATTGGTTTGAAATAAAGTTTCTTGCATGTTCAATTTTACCTTGTCGCACCCAGTTAAATAAACATTCAGAATTACACGTAAGGTTACCAAGACCGAGACAACATATTTCATTTTTTGAAGCGTTTTCCACATATCCAATAAGTGTTTCCAAGAAGTCTTTTCGCACATCTGGTGTGGATAATGTATCAAGTATTTCTGAGCGGTACTTACCAAGAATATCAATAAAATCACCGTATCCGTTGTTTTCAAACTGAGATCTTAGTCTATCAAATATGCCATCTGCTAATACAGGATCTAATCCATTTCTAACAGAAATACTGATTATCAGATTGTCGTCAATTACCAGCTTCGGAGTGATGAATGTCCCTGCGTTTGGTTTAGCGAGCGACTCATAAATGAATTCCGCGCCTGTATCCCCCAGAATATCTAAGTAAGAGTGTTTCTCAGAAATTACAAGAAATGCATCTTTGATATTTTGGTATTTTACCAATTTTGGACTATAACAAACAACATCAGCACCACATTTGCGTAGTAAAGTGGTCCGTCTTTCTATTTCAGATGTTTCATTCTCACACAAAACAACACATTTTTTATCTTCTAACAATAAATAAACGGGATATGGCAGCTGTTGGTTTTCTATTGGAATTGGTTCACCATTCTCATATCCAAGCGTGTATAATGAGGATGTCCTCAATATATCCTCAAGATATTCACGTATACGACGACTTGTTGCAGGACTTTTACCACTTGTAGATATGCTGATTACAATCTTCCCATCTGTTACAACAGACGCAGCAGCGAAAGTGCATTGTGGAATTACATCCACAACATTTACCAATCGTATGTTGCATACATCATAAGATTCTGAAAAGACTGATGTATTAATAGAAGTATCATCGGTGGCTGCAGTGACAAGAAAATAGTCTTGTGTATCTCCTTCAATCAGTTGTCGTTTGTGCCATAGAATTAGTCCTATTTCTGAAAGAAATGCAATTAATTCCGTTGCATGAGGACTAATAACTGTTACATGTGCTCCGCTTATTAGCATAGACACAACTTTTCGTTCAGCGACTGTCCCACCTCCTACGACAAGGCATTTCTGATTCTGAAGATTTATGTGTGCAGGATAGAACATTGCAATAAAGAATATCCTAAGTTGCTGTCTATTATTTTTTAGAGTGAATCAATAGGGGCAACTTGGGTTATGATATAGGTTAAACTATGAATCCCGTGATACTACATAATTCGCAAGGTTTTCAAGGGCATTACGAGCATCCGATTGAGGCATGTTGGTTAGTGCTGCATTTGCACGGTCAGCATAATCCTGTGCAATCTTCAGACAGTGGGATTCAACATCATATATATTAAACAGTGATTCAACATAATTAATTGCTTGAGATTCATCACTGTTAGCGTTAAGGACTTTTTCAAGCATATGCTTTTCATCATCACCACATACTCTTCGCGTATAGATGATAGGAAAAGTTAGCTTTCCTTCACGAAGATCGCCGTAAGCATTTTTACCTAATTTCTCAGGTGCTTCAACAAAATCAAGTATGTCATCTACGATTTGAAATGCTATGCCGATCTGTTCCCCATATTTTGTGATAGCATTGATCTGTTGTTTATCATTTGTTCCAAGATTTGCCCCGAGCGTGCATGAAGCGGTAATCAACTTCCCCGTTTTGAAACTGATGATCTTTAGATATTCTTCCTCAGAAATGTCAAAATCCCCACTTTTGTATGCATGTATCACTTCACCTTCACACATTGCTTGAGTTGTATCTGCGAGGATATCCATGGCAGGGTCATCGGATTTTCTTGACACAAGCATGGAGAGGACACGTGCATGAAGATAATCACCTACAAGTACTGCGACTTTGTTCCCCCATTTTGTCTGTAAAGTGTCACGCCCGCGTCGGATCGCTGCTTCATCAAGAACATCGTCATGTACAAGCGAAGCAACATGGATAAGTTCAACGACAGCTGCAAGTATGTGTGCATCGCTACCGACATATCCACATGCTCGTGCAGAAAGCAGAACGAGAATAGGACGTAGTCGTTTTCCCCCTCCCTCAACAACATGTTGAACAGCCATATCCACAAAAGTGTATTCACTTGCTGTGTTTTCAGTCAAGATAGACTCAACAGCACCCAAATCATCGGATATTAGATTAACGATTTGATCAAAACTTGACATTCATTTCCTTTACTATAGTTTAGCAAATACCTCGTTTGCAGCAGATACTGTTTTTTCTATATCTTCGTTGGTGTGGACTAATGAGACAAATCCTGCTTCAAATTGAGAAGGTGCGACATAAACACCGCGTTCAAGAAGTCCATAGAAATACGCACGAAAACGATCTGAATCTGCTGTACGTGCACCATCCGCATCCAACACAGTTTCTGATGTGAAATAGAGCATCAACATAGAACCTATGCGACTGTGGCATGCATCAATACCATGTTTTTTGGTTGCATCTGAAAGTCCATTCGCCAGTGATGATGCCCGACTTTCGAGTTGATCGTATACGCCAGACTCTGTTAGGTGTTTAAGTGTAGTTATTCCCGCAGAAACAGCCAATGGATTGCCAGATAAAGTTCCTGCCTGATATACATCTCCTTCCGGTGCAACACATTTCATAATCTCTCGTTTCCCACCATAAGCACCGACTGGTAATCCGCCACCGATAATCTTACCGAGACATGTCATATCTGGCGTAACATTATACAAAGACTGTGCCCCGCCATAAGCCACGCGGAATCCAGTTATCACCTCGTCAAAAATTAACACGATACCGTGTTGTTCCGTAATCTCACGAATTTCATTAAGGTAGCCATCACGCGGAGGTATGATTCCCATGTTACCCATGATCGGTTCAAGGATGAGGCACGCGATTTCATCAGGATTTGCTTCAACGGAGGTTGTTAAGGCATCAGTGTCATTAAATGGAATAGTCAATGTATTCTTTGCAAAATCTTCTGGAACGCCTCCACTATCAGAAAGACCGAAGGTGGCAACACCGGAACCGGCTTTTGCTAATAGGTAGTCCACATGTCCATGATAACACCCATCAATCTTCAGGATTTTGTTGCGCCCCGTAAACCCACGCGCAACACGAATAGCACTCATTGTGGCTTCTGTGCCTGAGTTGACAAGGCGGACCTGTTCAATAGATGGCACAGCATCCACTATGATTTCAGCAAGTTCGGTTTCCAATGTAGTTGGCGCACCGAAACTTGTTCCACGCGTTGCCGCTTGACTAACTGCGTCTACAATAGATGGATGTGCATGCCCTAATATTAGTGGTCCCCATGAGGCGACATAATCTATATATTCGTTACCATCTATATCGTAAATCTTGCATCCGTTTCCACGTTCAATAAAGCGAGGATGTCCACCTACCTTGCTGAAATTGCGAACAGGACTGTTGACACCACCAGGGATATATTGTTGTGATCTGTTCCAAGCTGATAACGATTTATTACTCTCCAAGTCATTCCTCCTATTTATTTGGTTTTCCAATTGTCCAATATGCTATATCTCAAAAAACTTATTGTTCAAGCCACTCAACAACAGACTTAGCGAAATAGGTTAAAATCATGTCTGCACCAGCGCGTTTGATACTCGTTAATAATTCCAACGCTACTCTTTTCTCATCTATCCACCCATTTCGTGCCGCAGCCTTTACCATAGCATATTCACCACTGACGTTATAGGCTGCGACAGGCATCTGAAATTCTGTTTTTACCTGATGGATGATGTCAAGATATGACAGTGCTGGTTTTACCATGACAATATCTGCTCCCTCTTCAATATCCAATGCAACTTCGCGTAATGCTTCTTCAGCGTTTGCTGGATCCATCTGATATGAGCGGCGGTCACCAAATTGCGGTGCAGATTCTGCTGCTTCACGAAAGGGACCATAGAATGCGGAAGCGTATTTTGCTGAATATGCCATAATCGGTATGTGTTCGTAACCCTCCTCATCTAAAACGTCCCGTATTGCACCCACACGTCCATCCATCATATCCGATGGTGCGATGACATCAGCCCCAGCGTGTGCATGGGATAAACTCTCTTTGACAAGCAGGTCAAGTGTTGAATCATTGAGAACTTCACCATCTTTAATTATACCACAATGCCCATGATCTGTATATTCACACAGACAGACATCTGTAATTACTATCAGATCAGGGACTGCATCCTTGATAGCGCGAACTGCTTGTTGTATGATACCATCTTCAGAGTAAGCTTCAGCACCAAGTGGATCTTTGGTTTCAGGAATTCCAAAAAGTATGGTTGCTGGTATTCCAAGGGATGCAAGTTCTTTTGCAGCATTGACAAGTCTATCTACGGAGTATTGATAACATCCCGGCATAGATGATATTTCGTTTGCTATATTTTCTCCATGAACAACAAACATCGGATATATCAAGTCGTCCACAGATAGATGGGTCTCGCGCACAAGCCGCCTCAGGTTTTCATTTGCCCGAAGTCGTCTTGGACGATAGATAGGAAAAACGCTCATTCACCCTCCACTGCATCCGATTTTATTTTATATTTTTTCAATTCGAAAGTATTGACTTGGGTTTATGCTAAACCTTTCTATTCTTCACCACTTCCATCTTCACCTTCTTCTGCAACAATTTCATAAGTCTGTAATTCATAAGATGTGACAATAGGGGCAATGAGGGTATCTATCTCTGGTTGTGTTAAGGATGCTTCAGAGAAATCAGAATCTGACATAGTATTGAGCATTATATTTTCTGATTCTTGGTAATACTTTACAATACCAACATTAGGTGCCAACCATATTGTCGTAACAGATTCACCCGGTTGTTCCTGATTTGGATTAGGTTCAGAAGCAGTAAATTCAGTTTCAGTTTGGAATTGTATTTTCAGACAATCTTCGAATGTACCAGCAGGAACATCTACGGTTTCAGTACCGAGGATTATCCCAGTTTCTTGTATATCAATATCCATTGTAATAGTTGGAAATTCAGGCGCACCTTGAAAGTCTGGCAATCCCTGTACGTCCATAGTAAATGAAATAGTTGCATTCATATTTATAGAATCCCACTCTTCATTTGGAGTCATATCCAATGGAAGTAGAAAGAAGTTCTCCTCAGCTTCTGCCTCCACATCATAAATTAGGCTAATAGTAACATTCAATTCTGGAGGAATTTGGGCGGAAAGTACATTCTGTGCCAGTTCTGAAAGCGTATCCATCTCTTTACTCAGACGGGCTTTCACAGCATTCTCTACTTCGTCCCCGACAAGAGATGAGACCCACTCATCACCAACATGGAACAGATATGGGACAAAATGTCGGTCAAAATCAACCCAATCTTCCAATTCAGGATCATAACTGAACCCATGGTATGTTACGCCAGCTATCTCTTCACCTTCTACGACTTGTCGAGTCAATTCATTACCGTGCTGATCTTCATAAACCCAATAACTTCCAAGTGAACTTGGAAAATATAACTTTGCCGTTTCATTACCACTCAGTGTTGCACTTAAAATAATGAGAAGTAAGCTTGAAAAAATGAAACTAATTCGCTTTAACATGTGATATTTCCTTTATCAGTTGCGTCAATGACAGTTAATCTCTGCTATCTTTATCTACATCAACATTTTTGATTTCATATCTTTTTAATTCAAGAGTTTTTACATCAATTGCATTGAAAATAGCCAAATCCTTTTCAGTGATATCTTTTTCGTTTTCTGAACTCTTGGATATAGCCTTCAGAATTATATTTTCACTTTTCTTATGGTACTTAACAATACCAACATTCGGAGCTAACCATAATGTCGTAATCGTTTCTCCTGGTGGACCTGCATTCTCTTCTTGCCATCTGTCAGATATGTCCATTGTCGTTTCTGAACGAAATTCAACTTTCAAGCAGTCGTTGAACTTACCTGCGGGTGTTTCAACAGTTTCTTTTCCAAGAATTTCCCCCGTTTCAACTATAGTAATGTCCCATATATTTCTACTAAATGGACGGTTGTTAGGTAAATTCTGTGTGTTCTTGCTAAAATACTGTAAATCAGCATTTGCTTCAAATTTCGCTACTTCCCATTTTTCATGAGTTGTAAGAGAGTTAGGCAACAATTGAAATAATTCTTGTGTATTTACATCCACTTCATATTTTATTTCAAATTCTCTTTGTTCTTGAGATGTAGGATCGCTTTTTTCTGATTCTTGAATTCTATTTGTTATTTCTTCAATTACATCTAATTCTTTGTTCAGTCCTGCTTTAACTGCATTTGCAGCCCCACCTCCCACGTGTATTACTATTCCATCATCCGTAACTTCATACAATTTTGAATCCATGTAGACACTGTAATTTACCCAATCCTGCTTTGCTGGCTTATGTTTATATGCCTTTAGGCGTTTTTCTGGAATCACTTCGTCCTCTATTGCGCGTCGAGTCAATTCATTCCCATCTTGGTCAACATATACCCAATAACTTCCGGGACTAACAGGAAAATATTTGTTGTTCGTCCCATTTTCAGTGGGTATGACTTCAAATTTTTTTAGTTCCAGTGTTTTAACATCTATCGTAAATGGAATTTCATCAATCGGTGCTGTCTTGAGTAGCATATCTTCCATTTCTCTGTGGCATTTTACAAGTCCAACATTTGGTGCTAACCACAAGGTAGTCACCGTTTCACCTGGAGGATTTCCTTCAAAATGGTCAAATGACGCACTGAGTTCAGTTTCTGTTCGGTACTCTATCTTTATGCAATTTTCAAATGTACCTGCTGGTGTCTCAACTGTTCCCGCCTCTTTGATAGTCCCTGTTTCAAAAACTGCGAAATTTAATGTCATACGTTCATTATCCGAAGGGTGAGACGAATCGTCTAACTTAATAGTAAGTGATGCCTTGAGTTTGCTTGTATCCCACTCTTCGTTAAAAGAAATTGGCATTGGCAAGAAAACGTGCGGATCTGACATATCCGCTGCTACTTCGTAACTAACCTGTTGATCATCAGGCGGCTCCATTAGAAGAAGCGTCTCCATTTCTCTTGTCAATCGAGCTTTGAAAAACTTTTCTATTTCATCATTAGAAAAAAGAGTAACTCCATCAGCATCTATTCTAAACCGATTCGGTTGCAATTGGGGAATATAGTCATACCATTCTTCTACTGCTGGTTCGTAACTGAATGCATGAAAAGATTGAGGTGGAACTACTTTATCTTCATCGGATTCTCGTCTTAGTTCATTACCATCTTGGTCTTCATAAACCCAAAAACTGCCAGGGGGAAAAGAAAAATAGGTGTTGACAGGTTCGTTGGCGAATATAATTCCACTCAAACATAAGATGAATATAAAAATTACGTTTAGACTAAATTTCTTCAACATTGCTACACATCCTTACAATTTTCACCATTATAGTAAAACCCGTAATTATTTTCAAACGCGGCAGGGAACGTAGGGGCTGGGTTACCCAGCCCCTACAAAGGTGTCCTGTGAGATCGTATCTTGAAATGTCCACATATTTTCGGATTCTACTATAACTAAATTATCAAAAATTGTGTGATAAATTACTTAGTACTTGAGCTATCCGATTCGTCCTTTTTGATCTCATAACTTTTCAATTCAAAACTGGTAACTTCATCTGTATTCTCACTATTGCTAATATATTTTACAATACCAACATTTGGAGCTAACCATAGTGTAGAGACAGATTCCTGCATCTCCTGTATTGGCATTAGCTGCTTTATTTGAGGAGGTAGTGTTGTATCGGTGGAAGTTAATGTTCTATATTCAATTTTTATGCAGTCGTCAAACTTACCTGCTTGTGTCTCAACAGTTTCCTTCCGAATTATTTTTCCTCTCTCCTCAAAATTCGTAGTAGATATAATGGACTTAAGTTCTTCTGGAGGCTCTACTGCTGCGCCATTTATATCCATAGTCATGTTTACTTTTACGGTTAATTCCATTGCAATCCATTCTTCATTATAGGTAATCGGTATGGGAAAAAGATAGAAATAATCTTGAGCAGTAGGATTGACAGTATAGTTAAAATCAATCGTAATTCCAGGTGGAAGTTTTTCTGCAATCAGAAGCCGCATTGATGCAATCGTTTCGTCAAGTCTTTTACTCAAGATTGATTTCGTTGCAGTCTCTATATCAGCACCAACATATAATGCCACCCATTTCTCTCCAACATTATATAGAAATGGATGCATCAAATATTGATATTGTTCTAAATCCTCTAATTCGGGTTGATATGAAAATGCCCGATAAGAAGTTCCATTTACATTCTTTTCTTCAACAACAGTTCGGGTTAATTCGTCTCCATTTTGATCGATATACACCCAAGTGCTTCCAACTGTATCGGGGAAGTATATTTTTGCCCATTCTTTACCCATTGACGACACGCTGAGACCGAATATGAGTAAAAGTGTGAAAAGTGACCGAAAAACATTGAACACTTAAAGTTCCTCCAGTAAGAAATATATCACCTATTTAGTATACACTAACATACAGTCTATATCAAGGAAATTAATCTGAGACGGATGTGTAAAGTTATTGTCCCCTTATGCTTCACTTTATTGTATATGATGCACGTCTGAACTATGATGATTTGTTGGAAACTGAAAATTCTAATTCAGACAAAAAACAGAATATTTATTACATTTCACCTGACAACCACAATTTAGAATAGTATAATTAACACGTGTTTAGAATGCAAACTCAAATCGGCTACGCAAGTTTAGAAACTCATGAGGTGGTGCAATTCCCTGATGAAGCGACAACAAGGGAACGCAAATTTACAACCACAACTGTCGCTCGAAAACCTGACGAAAAGTCGTGGGCAGTCTCTTCGGAGCGCGAAACCATCAGAGACGGAAGAATAAAACACGAAAACATCGCAAAAATTTTCACGAAGTCGCGGGAGGTACACCGTTGACAGATGATAGCAACGGCACCTAATCTAATGTCCAAGATACTTTCACATAAATGTTAATCAGTCTCGTCATAAACTGATTAACATTCAAATCCTAATTGTAATTTCTTTTGAATGGGGGTAAGGACGCTGTTTTTACACAGACAACGGACACCCTGAGAACCGATGTGTATCAAATGGAAGAACGCCATAAAAAGTTCCCGATCCATTGAACGTGGTTTGTATCCTAAAAACGAACCTATCCACGAAACAGCAAGCACACGTCTTATTGTTCAGTTCTGATTTAGAACTTGACGCAGAAAAAATGATAGATTATTATTCGCTCCGTTTTCAAATCGAGTTCAACTTTCGTGACGCAAAACAATATTGGGTCTGCAAGGTTTCATGAATGTCAACAAAACTCCTGTGAACAATGCTGCGAATATGTCAATGTTTATGGTAAATGTCAGTGCCAAACTCATGGAAAAATACAGATGTCAGAATCCCGAATATAGTGTATTAGATCTCAAATCGCACTACAATGGTCATCTTTTAGATACGGATTTCGGAGTGACATATTCTTATCCTGAAAATCTTATAATCCTGGAAATCTTGGTACAGACAATATCGTTACAAGCAAAAATCTCAATGCGGAGGTGTTGCTTTTTGTTTGCCAATCCCCATCTGAATTGCGGGGAGGACGGTGTTTGAGATGTTTGCAGTATAATCAAAGATTGTCCACCCGGATGCACCTAAGAAACGTGCAAGGTGTATCTGACCGACCACTGAGTCGGGGGTTAAGAGTGAATTGGATGCGGTTGCACCGATACCTGGATAGATCGCAACTCCTTTAGGCATGAGAGCGAGTTGGTTTTCTAACAGGTCGGTGAAATACTTGGAGTCTTCTGTGTAGTTCATGGGACAAACGAAGTCTACATATCCTGCTTTTGCCCACGCAATCCAATCCTGTCCAATAGAGGTAACGCAGGATGGGTAACTACCGAAGACAGCAGTGGAAATCTTGATGTCAGACTTTATTGCCCGCGCTCGTTTGTGGATTAAACGGACTAATCGGGTAATCTGTTGTGCGCGCCAGTCAATATAAGTTTGCGCATGTTCACCCGATTTTGGTAAAACGGATGCGGGAAAGTCCTTGACAACTTGTCTTGTAGCGAGTGTAAATCTCTTTTTACATTCTTGGCAGTAGCAGGCATGACTGCCAGGATAACGTATATAATCGAGATGAATGCCATCAACATCGTAGTTTCGTACGATTTCTATGATAGTGTTTAGTTCTAATTTGACATTTTCAGGGTGTGATGGACAGAGCCAATTGATCATCTCACCTTTATCAGAAACTTGAGTGCGACCTTCCTTTTGCAGTTTCTCAACAAACTCTTTCGGTGAGCCTTCCAAATTCCATGTTATTTTCCAGACGTGAACTTGCATATTGTGTTTGTGTGCTGCTTCAACGCACTGTGCGATTTGGTCTCCGTATTGCTTGAACTTTTGGCTCTGTGGCAGGACTTTGCTATTATAGTGTGCTACGCCTGCCCACGCCATATTGGGTAGGACCATGTTGATGCCAGCGGCGACTAATTCTTTGATGGAACGTTCCCAATCCCCTGGGTATGCCCCGAGTCCTGAGTGATTCCACAACCCACGTCCTTCTGTTTCATCACTGAAATGGGATAGATTATATGCTTTTGACAATGCATCGTGGCTTTGACGTGCTGCTGTCATAGATGCGTGATATTTTTTTTGTGCGTATTGAGTGCGTGCTTGGGTTGTCAAAGTTTTACCAGATTGTAATGCTCGTTTTGCTTCTGAAACTCCACCGAACCCTACAAATTTGGTTAGGTGATTTAGGTTATTGATATGTCCAACCGTGGTCATTCCATCCAATTCGCGTTTTGCGATTGCATGCTGAAATTCTGGCACGAGATGGCCGAGTAGTGCTGCGAGGAGTTGGGTTTTTGTTTGGATATCGTCCGGCAGAAAGACATGGCTAAAAAATACACCTTTATCGCTGAGAAAGAGGGCAGGATGACCTGACGGTTCACCTTCTTTATTGTGCCAGTGACCGATGATTTTTGTTTGTGGATTTGTTGGTTCTGCGCCCGTGATGTTCCACGAAGTCTGACGCATAGATTTTGGGATTCCTAAAACCTCTGGAGCATTGATTTGCACGGACGAAAATTGTCCTGGAGGATCTGCGCGTAACCACTTTATGCTGCGTAGATTCATAAGTTGCGCGACTTCATCTGCAAGGTTATAAGTTACAAAGAGTTTGCCACCGCGTTGGACGAAATGTTTTAGAAGATTGGCGGTTTCATGTCTTATTTTGGGATTCAAGGGAAGTATTATCAGGCGATACGGATTTGCTGAGGTATCTTTTAAGCGCGAGTGATTGGCAGCGATTGACTCATCTATTTGGTCTGCAGTAAAACCGAAACTACTAAGCATACGGACGAATCGCTTGCTGACAGTTCGGGCATAGTCGACATCCCCTTGTGGAACACCTGATGCTGTTGATGGTAAGAGGATTGCAATATCCGATTGTTGTGCAGTGGTATTGGTTGTTGCTCCTGACCAGCACAAGAGAACTAAGATAAACGTAAGTATTGTTTTTGTAGGAAAGGTGTCAAAATCTATTTTTTCAGATAACATTTTCATATCCATTAGTATCGAGGTTAGAAACCCCCAAGAATAATCGAAACTTTTCCAACAAGAGGGAATACGGCACAAGGAGTGTGCCTATTACTTTGCAATCGCATTAACGTTTTGTTGTTGCTAAGAACTTGTTGTTTTGATTAGTGCTATTGCTAATTTGTTGCATGTTGCCTAAGAACTTTTCCACTCCTCTGACGATAGCATCTGCAAGTTTCTGTTGGTATGCATCGGATGTGAGTTTTTTGCTTTCTGTAGGGTTGGTTATAAATCCAGTTTCAATCAAGATGGCCGGAACACGCGTTCCGATAAGGACGACGAAGCGCGCATGTTTTACGCCTCGGTCAGCTGCCCCCGTTGCTGCGACTAATTCTCGTTGTACATATACTGCTAATCTGCGACTATCCTCGCTTTTGCTCTCTACGATCAACTCTTTCAATAACGATTCCAATTCTTGAATACTATATCCTGAGTTTGCGTTTTCGCGTGCTGCGAGGAGTTCAGCGTCTTTATCTGTGCTGGTAACATCTAAATAATATGTTTCTATGCCGTTAGCCTTTGGGTTATCACTTGCGTTTGCATGAATGCTTAGAAATAGATCCGCCTTATGTCTTGTGGCATAAGCCGTTCTTTCTTTTAGTGGTATATATCGGTCTGTGTCTCGTGTGAGTAGTACTGTATAACCTTTTGTAGTTAATACCGCTCCTACTTTCTTTGCTATGTTAAGTGCGATGGGTTTTTCTATGATATTCCCTATGCCGCCACCTGGGTCTTTTCCACCGTGTCCTGCATCAATGACAATCGTTTTTGCGGATAAACCGAATTCTTGTGTGAGGGTTTCTGGTGCCAATGTCTCTGTATCATTTTTTGATGGTTTTGGAATTACTACAGGTTGTGGTTGTGGTGAAGACGTTTTCTGAGGAGATTTTAGTGCTTCAAGTTTTTCAGTTGCGGTCGTGACAATATCCTTTTGTGTTGCAGTTTCAATGATGTCAACATAGAGCGTTTTTGCCCGTGTTTCGTATCCTTCTTCTGCATAAGTGCGTCCTAATGCCAACTTTGCGCTTGCTGCAACATCTGATTCGGCATATCGGTTGATGACAATCTGATGATGGTGTGCTGCTCTTGCAGTATCGCCAATCAGTGTGTAGCATTTGGCGAGCCAATAGTGTGCTTGGGGCAAGTGTTTTGAATTCGGATAGGTGTAAATAAGTTTCCTGAATGCGGAGATGGCGCGTGGCGGTGCTTCTGAATCTCCTGCTTTGATACACCACACCCAACTGGAAGCGATTGTATATTGTATGTTATCTGCAGTATCGGTTTCCGTATCTGTACGAATATAATGCTCAAGTTCTGTTATAAGGGTGTGCCAATCTGCAAGTGTTGCTTGCTCTTCTCCGCTTGTATAATTGTAGTGCCGATTTGCTAACTCATTATAACTGATTGTAGTGGCACATCCGGTAAGTAGAATTGTGAATAAAAGTATAATTGTCCAAAGGTCACATGGTTTCACTGTTTTTCTCCTCCGCTTGTTCTTATTTGAAGTTTTTCCTGGAATTGACTTCTGGTAAGCGGGTATGTCTTTGCAAATTTTGATATTTTAATCATGACTTAAAAACGAAAAGATAGCTGCTTTCGTTACTAAAATGGTTTGTGATGATTATTTCTTTAGATGATTTTCTTATTTGAGAAGAAATGTAAGAGACGCGAGAAATACGCGATTACGAACGGTTTCTGGCTCAAAGGGAATATTATTTCAGATTGACTTATGAATATCAGGTGTAGTACAATAATACGCAACTATATTTCATTTCATATTTCATCTCTTTTCAAACTGAAACAACTCACACACATTAATTGACAAATATGTGAAGCATGATGTGAATATTCCCGTCTAACGATAATTGGATTAAAAAATGGCATTTCAATTTCAAGACTATATGGTAAATGAATATCTCTCACAAGGTTACCTGATTTTTCATGGGATTGTTCCCCCCGCTTTACTGACCGATTTACGTCGGGAGGCGGAGAAGGCACGGCACTTAGCACACAAACTTAATGGACCGCAGACGCAACGGATTCAACCGCTTTCAAACTATGGTGAAGACTTAGATTTGAAACCCTTTTATGACTACACGGAATTACCTGATCTTCGAGATGCTGTGCAGAAACTACTCGGTGACGACTATACGCACGGACATGTAGACATAATGGGTTTGCTTGTTGAACCCCTTGAACATCCTTGGCATCTCGGTTGGCATCGTGATGGAGTGGTAGAAGTGCCGCCTGAAGCGCGTGATAAAACTGTAGTAGCTAAACTGGCAAAAGTGTGGCACGATCTTCGGCATTTTAATCAGGTTAATTGTGCAATTTATGCGGATTCTTGCACGTGGTTTGTTCCCGGTAGTCATCTGCGACAATGGGACATACCCGGTGAAGAACAATCTACGGGTAATCCTGCCTTGCGTAAACCTATTGAAGGACAATCTAATGTGGAAGCGGAGCGTTTTTATCTTGAACATTGTCAACAATTTCCAGGTGCTGTTCAGGTGCATTTGGGACCTGGAGATTTTATGATCTATCGTAATCTTGCGTGGCACACAGGCAACTATATCACTTATCAACCGCGGGCAACAATCCACGATGTTGTTCGGTATAACGGTGATAAGGATTGGACAGATTGGCAGCAGACGAAGATTGATGCTGTTAATCGTTGGAAAGAAAAAGACTCACTAAACAAATAGGTTAACACAGAATAAGGACAAAGGAGATAATGAATGATGTTTATTGGTCCTTGGGAACTGATGTATTAGCAATAATCAGCACTCCTATTATTGGGGCAATACTTGCATTAGTTGTGCTTGTGATACGTAAAGATAAAATGTAGTGTTAAAATCAGGACGAGTTAAATGACATAGAGATTTAAGTTTCTTGTAGCAAGGAGTCTAATAATGATGTTATCTGGCGGTGTAGAACTCATTATCATATTAGTCGTTTTTGTTGGGACAGTACTTACAATAGTTGCTAAGGACTTAAACATCAGCTCCACTTGCCATCGGATACTATAAATAAGTGTGATCTGTTCAGCTGTTTTGCCACAATAATACTAAAATGACTAAATCTATCCTTAAGTTGACACCTATGGGTAGAAGAACGAAACCCAACCTACAATCTAATTCACTTCTTATACCAAACTAACGTTAGAGTAGTAATCCAAATCAAGGAGATATCTTTCAATGACGTATTCGCAACTGTCTTTCCGTCTTGTCATATTCATGCTAATCGCAGTGGGTGTGTTCTTATTAGGTCTTGAGGCACAAGACACCGAAGATGAGAACTCATCTATACAAGAATTCATCAATAGAGCTAAGAATTATGTTAGACGTAACCAATTAGAGGAAGCCATAGAAATCTACGAACGGATTGTGATAGCTGCACCTGATGACTACGATTCTCGTTTGGAACTCGCCATACTTTACTCACGTACAAATCAGCACGAAAGCGCGGCGCAAACTTATAGGAAACTACTTGAATTTGACTCAGAAAACATTACATACCAAGATGGACTGGTTAGCAGCCTACAAGCTGCAGGTAAGTACAACGAGGCACTTGAATTCGCGCAGGCATACATCCAAACAGATCCAACAGTAGGCGGACACTACGCACGACTCGCAAGACTTTATGAAATTCAAGGTAATGAAACTGCAGCTATTACTAACTATAATAAAGCAGTTGAAATGACACCTGGTGTTAAACAAACGTATCTTAAACTCGCAAGACTTAATTTTCTCAATGAGGACATAGATGCTGCAGAAATGGCATTGAAGAATGCCATCCTATCAGCTACAACAGCATCGGATCGACAGAAGGTTGAACGACAATTGATCAGTTTTTACCGTTACCAAGGAAATTTAGAAGACAAGTTACAAAGAGCTGAAGATGATGGCACAATCACTTTCGAGATGCAGAAAGCTCGCGCCGAATACTTTCACAAAAACGGCGAATTGGAAAAAGCAATTAACGCTTATAAGAGAGCATTTGACATGGCAATCAGTTCTTCTGGGAGAGATAAAATCTCTGCTGAATTGTTTAAGGTATATATTCAACTCGGAGATATGGACTCAATAGTAGAACCTTATGAAACTGAGGTGAATTCGTATACAAACAGCGAAACACAGATCTTCACAAACGAAAGAGTTACAACGACTACTGCAAGAATTGCAGTGATATATGAATTTGAGACTGCACGCGATAGATTGATACAAGCTTTCAAGAGCCAAGACAAACTTGAAGTGTTAAAAACACATTATGAAGATCAACTTACAGAAAACAAAGAGAATCCTATAGCACTAATAATATTGGCAAGAATATATTGGGATGAAAAAGATTATCAAAAATCTGCTGAAATGTATGAAACACTTGGCAAAGTAGATTCTAACGATGTCCGTTATTTTTATTATGCTGCCGCTGCTTTGAAAAGAAGCAAACAACCTGAATTAGCCGAAAAGATGCTCAACCAAGCTGCAAAGGCACTCGCATCCCACAGAGAAAAAGATGATACGTGGTTTCTCGGTTCGCTTGCAACAATCTGCATTGAAAATAGGATGTTTGAGCCGGCAATTGAATTATCCAAAGCCGCAATTGATAAGAGTAATAACGAAACAGATATTGATATTCAAGATACGCTACGCAATATACTTGCAAAAAGTTACCGTGAGACAAAACGTTACGTAGAAGCTTATCAGATATATCAGGAATCAGAATCACAATTATGGGCAAAAAATGCAATCCGTGAAATCGCCAAAGAAGTAAAACTCTATGAAAAATGGATACCAGAACAACTGCAGAAGGTTGAGATGAACCCTAACGATCCCGACCTAATATTGGAACTTGCTCAAAGTTATGAAACTACAGATAAAATTGAAGAAGCGATTGAGCAGTATGAGAAACTAATAAAACTGCAGCCGGATAATAGTCTGTGGTATAGCAAGTTGGGGGATCTGTATCAGAAAGTTGATCTTGAAATAACCGAAGTAATAGAAAGCAATGCGCTTAGCTTAGATGGGGATGGCAGTTTCGTGGAAATCGTTGACAGTGAGATGATTAACAGTATCTCCGAACAAGTTACGGTATCTGCATGGATAAAACCAACAGATTTTCCGAACACCTGTACGACTATACTTTTCAAAGGTAACAAACGAACCCCAGATCTTTCTCATCGTCAATTTGCACTCTGGTTGTTTGATGAAGGTTGCTTCTATTTTGACGCATCGCCAAACGGACGATTTATAAGATGGATTGCCTCTAATAGTGAATCTGTCCAAAGAAATGTATGGTACCACGTTGCAGCAACCATTGATGCAAGGAATGACAGCGTGACGTTATTTCTTAACGGCACTGAAATCAGAAGAAGTAATTTCAAAGGTGAGAACAATTTGACTAAGACAACACTGCCATTGCGTATCGGTTGTTCTCATGAAGAAGAAATATCTGAACACGCATCTTTTGCTGGACTAATTGATGAAGTGCAGGTTTGGAACATCGCGCGCACTGAAAATCAAATTCGTTCCGATATGCGTAAGCAGCTAAAAGGTGATGAAGCTGGTTTAGTCGGATATTGGAAATTTGATGCAGAAAATGAAGGACGCGTTTTCGATAGTTCACTCAATAAGCATGATGGCAAACTTGTTGGAAATGCTAAACTTGAACCATACAACCGTCCAATTTTGGCAAACTCAAAGGCTGAGAACATCACAAAGGCTGCATCCTATTATGAAAAAGCGATTGAACTCAGACCAACTTCATACCAGTATTATGAACGGTTAGCAAAATTGTATATAGATCAGAACCAAATATCAGATGCTGCTTATGTATATCTACGAGCATCAGATGCTTCTATTGGACAAACAACCCGTGAAACAATAATTCGCACTATCACTCAACTTTACGCTACTGAAGGTCAAGAAGAAAAACTCATTGCTATCATTGAGGAAGTAAAACCGAAAATGCAGGAGAGTATCCTCCTACACGAACTTTTAGGTGATCTCTACAAAAAAATAGGGGATTCCGATAAAGCTGAACTTGCTTATGCTAAGTGGTTGAAATTGAGAGAGCAAAAGGTGAGCATTCAGGGTGCAAATCGCCAACGTTGGTTTGCTGCAGAACTTCTTGAAAAGGGAATCTCTCCAGAAACAGCACTTAAATATGCGAAACGTGCTATGCAAGACAATACGGAGATGAATTATCACTACACCATGACACTTGGGCATGCCTACCTTGCGAATGAACGTTATGATGAAGCGTTGAGAAATTACAAATATGCTTTAAGTATTATATCTTCCAATTCTTCATTGGACTATTTTTGGAAACAAATCGCTGAGGCAAGCAAGAATGCAGACGACAAAGAACGTTACATTCAAATGTTAGAGGCATTGAAAAATTCCATCCCACCAGAATATGTAAGTTCGTTGCAAACGTTTGCCGAATAAATATCAACCTTAGCAAAAAGTACTCAGGGTTATTTATGGTAGATTATACAATTAATTCTACATTTTGAGTTGTAGGAGCGACCAAAGGTCGCTCCTACAGAAGAGGTGTATAATTATTTTCAAAGTTCACTATAGTTTTAAGTATTCGTAATCATAAAGGTTAACTGGATGTTAATTCACTGAATCGGACAAATTACTAGATTTAGTGGATTTATTGATTCTTTTCTGAACCAGGATTTTCAGGATTAGTAGATTTCCAAGATAGGTGTGTGGTACTTCTATCTAAAAGTCCATTCAAAAGATAATTGTCTTATGTTAGATAGGAACTTTGGAGTACCAGACTATAATCCTGAAGATCCTGGTTCAGACAAATAGGAATATAAACCTATAACAAAATTAACGTTTGTGATAAAATCTACCTGAAAACCCTAAAACTAAATAACCCTGACTAAAAATAAACTTTCCTTGCAATCCACGATAATTTGTGGTATCCTATCTATAAGTTATATTCAAGCGGGGACAGATCAATGAAATTGGGTTTATGTACAATCGCATTTGAAGAAAAACCTTTGGAAGAGGTAATTGATATTGCTGCTGATTACGGATTTGATGGCATCGAAGTATGGGGAAAACCGCCGCACATGCCACTTGAATACGATGCTACTTACGTGAAAAATATCAAGGAATTGGCACAGCAGAAAGGATTGGCGATCTCTGCTTTTGGGTCCTATGTTAATCCCTTAATGGAATTTCATCAGAAGCATTTTGAGGATGCCTATAAAATCGCAAACGATCTTGGTACCAATCTGGTTAGAATTTGGTCTGGGGGCGGTCCGTCAAAATCTATCACACCCTACGATAAACGTATGATCCTATTCCGATTAGTGAGTTTGGCACAATGGGCAAATTTTCGTAGTATTATCATGGGATTGGAGATGCATAATAACCATCTGACTGATACAGTTGACAGCATCCTTGAGGTTATTGAAAACACCAATATGCCATCGCTAAAGACATATTACCAACCACTTTCACGGTATGATGCTGATGAACCGCATACTGCTGCCCAACGGCTTGCTCCTCACATTGTGAATATTCATGCTCAGAACTTTGATGAAAACGGTAAAGCATGTCCAATCGCTGACGGTGTTGTGGACTATAACAGGATCGTTGAAACGCTTGGAAATGAAGGTTATGATGGATATATTCACGTCGAATTTGTCCGCGGTGATAATAAAATGGATGCTTTACAGCGAGACAGAGACTTTCTCGCAAGTCTGACTACCCCTTTAGTTGAGAATTCATTGAAAAATCTTGATACCGAGTCTGTATAAACAGAATCGGTTTTTTTTACATGCGGTTAGAAGTCGGTATCATCGATCTCCTTGAAAAGACATTAGAGATTACTGCTGAAAAACGTGCACAGTTTGAATGGCTTCGGAATAAACCTTCTTCTGATTATTTCGGAGATCTTTATGAAAAGTTAATGGATCTTTACGGAGAACTCAACGGAGATTGGCAGGGAACTGAAGCAAAAGCAGAAGGTTATCTTACACCTGACGCATATTTCCCTGAGCCATATAATTTCATTTTTGAGTTTGATGAGTTACAGCACTTTACAAAATATCGAGAATTGACATTCAAATATTATTCTGACGACATACCGCTTGCCTACGAACCGGAAAAATATGTTATGTTTTGCAAGGAATACCATCAAGCAGCACTTGCAAAAGGACCAGACCGATTCAGAAGGCGGACAGCGGATTTTCCTTATAAAAACGGAAGGGCAGCACAACGGGCTTTTTTTGATACATTCAGGGATTGGTTACCCCCACGACACGGACTCAATCCCACTATAAGACTTGCAGAATTTGAAGTAAAACCTATCCTAAACGGTGAATTAACTGAAGACGCTGCGATTTCATATATGAAGAAACTGCTATGTGGCAGGATTATTCAGTTTTAAGAATTACCAGTTGATGTATGTTACTAAGAGTTTATATCGTAGGTCGGGTAGAGCGTGAGCGAAACCCGACATGTATTGATTGTGGTTATCATGTCGGGTTTCGCTCACGCTCTACCCGACCTACGCATCTAATTAACTGAAGACGCTGCGATTTCATATATGAAGAAACTGCTATGTGGTCGTATCGCAGACATAATATAGAAAGGTAGGGTATATTACACTATATGGACAACCGAACAGGTTCAATAGTGAATCTTTCTGATTATCCACTACTACAGCAGATTGGGAATACACCGCTTGCCAAAATTGATCTCTTTAAAGACGAATTACCGAATGTTGAGATCTATGCGAAAGTGGAAACCTATAACCCTGGCGGTTCTATTAAAGATAGACCCGTCCTGAGAATGGTAACAGAGGCAATTGCCTCTGGAGAACTCACACGCGATAAAGTCATATTGGATTCAAGTTCTGGAAACGCGGGGATCGCTTATGCCATGATTGGAGCGATACTTGGGTACCAAGTTGAACTCGTTATCCCAGATAACGCCAGTGAAGAACGGAAAAAACGGATTCGTTCACACGGTGCACAGATAATTTATACTGATGCATTACTCGGATATGATGAAGCGTTACGAGAGGTGCAACGCAGATACGAAGCACAACCGAATAGATACTTCTTTAATTCCCAATATGACAATGATAATAACTGGCGTGCCCATTATGATACTACCGGTGAGGAAATTTGGAATCAAACAGACGGGAAAATTACACACTTCGTAGCGGGTGTGGGAACTGGTGGCACTATCACAGGTGTTGGTCATCGTCTAAAAGATTACAATCCAGATATTCATATCTGTTCAATAGCTCCTGATGAATTCCCCGGTATTGAGGGATTGAAAAAACTTGGTAGTTCAGAAGATATTGTGCCTAAAATCCTTGATGTAAATATAATTGATAGTCATATTCCTGCCACGATTGAAGATGCGTATGATATGTGTACCCGTCTAACACACAAAGGTTGGTTTGTTGGACAATCTTCAGGTGGATATCTATACGGTGCATACAAACTTGCACAAGAAATTCAAGAAGGCGTTATTGTTACAGTATTCAATGACCTCGGTGAAAGGTATTTTAGTACGAGTTTATGGGATTAAGGTATTTTTTCTGATATACAAACCCTATAAGAGATTGGAATTTTATGGAAACTACGGTTTTACCTTTTCAAGGCTTGCGTTACAATGTAGAGAAAGTAGGTGATATCGCAGATGTAATTGCCCCGCCCTACGATGTAATAAAGCCTGAAGAACGCATTGAATTGGAAGTACGTCACCCTGAAAATATCATCCGACTAATATTGAGTCAACCACAGGACAATGACACTGATAAAGACAATCAATATACCCGTGCAGCGGCATTGATGCATCAATGGATGTCCAATAATACCCTCGTCCGAGATTCAACCCCCCATTTTTATATCTACGATCAATCATTTACTGCCCCAGATGGAAAGCATTATACGCGTCGTGCCTTAATTGCACTCGTCAAACTTGAACCGTTTGAGAACAAGGTCGTCCTTCCCCACGAAAAAACACATGCTGGACCGAAAATAGACCGTCTCAATCTCATGCGGACATGTCACGCCAATCTTAGTCCGATATTTCTTCTCTATCAAGATGCTAATGGTGATATTGAACAAATCACGCAGGATTTTACAGATGACAACCCGCCTGAAACAGATTGTCCTGAAACATTTGGAAGTACGCATCAATTGTGGTGTTTAGATAATCTCGAATCTAATCGCGAAATTCAGAAACTTTTTACCTCAAGACCGCTCCTGATTGCAGATGGACACCATAGGTATGAAACTGCTCTTGCATTTAGAGAAGAGATGTCTCGGCAGAGAGGTATAAACACACCACTTGGATATGACTATATGATGGTGAACCTCGTTCGGATGGAATCACCCGGTTTAGCAGTTTTGGCAATTCACCGCTTACTCAGTGGTCTAACTGAGAAACAGATTAATCATGCTATTGCTGACTTGCCTGAAGTATTTGAGGTACAAGAAATTGACTCCCTTTCAAACCTTATGGCAAAATTGGATACGTTTAGAGGGAAGTCTCCTGCGGTTGGGATGTCCACGCCTGACAACAAGTATCGTTTATTAATTCCGCGTTTAATATCTAAAGGACAATTAGATGTTACGCTTGTTCAAGAGACTATAATTCAGAAACTCTTTAGAATTGAAACATTAGCAGACTATATCAGTTATACCGCTTATACTGATGATGTTGTTGTGCATGTGAAAGCAGGTTCTGATCGTGTTGCATTACTCATGAATCCGACACCTGTGGAACAGGTTTTAGATGTTGCTATGGCAGGATCGGTGATGCCGCAGAAATCAACCTATTTCTATCCCAAGATGGCGACTGGGTTTGTATTGAACTTATTGAATAGGTAATATGCCAAGACTTATGTACAAACCTGGAGCGTACAGCAACTTGCACCTACACACTAAAGAACGCTGAAACGATTGAAAACAAGCACAATGTGTAAATCCTATATATTATTTATAGGAGTTCTAATATGACACAAAATTTCTTAGATAATACTCTCTATGAAATGGACAATTTAGTTGTTCTTCGCGGAATGAATAGTGAGACGGTAGACCTGATTGCTACCGATCCTCCGTTTAATACCAAACGGAACCGTGCTGGAACGGCAGGCTTTTATGTTGACAATTGGAAATGGGGAGATACTGACATACTGCCTGACCAATGGAAATGGAATGAAGTCCACCCAAAATGGCTTGAAGAAATTAAGGACAATCATATTGAACTTTATCATGCAATTGATGCAGCCAAACACTGTCAAGGCGAAGATACCGCCGCATTCCTCTGCTTTCTAAGCGTTAGACTCATTGAAATGCACCGTATCTTAAAACCGAAGGGTAGCATCTATTTGCATTGCGATCCTACAGCAAGTCACTACATCAAAATGTGTATGGATGCGATATTTGGTAGAAAAAACTTTAAAAACGAAATCGTGTGGCGCAGAGCTATTGCTCACAATGATCCGAAGAAATATGGTAATAACTCAGATCGATTGTTGTATTACTCCAAAGGTGAAAAGATAATTTGGAATGGATCTACCATCGCTGTTCCGAAAACCCCAGAAGAAATTGATCGGGCATATCCGCTCCAAGACGAGCGAGGTAGGTATAGATCAGATAACTTAACAGGTCCCTCTCACGGTTATAGTGGCGGGGAGAGTTCACAACCTTGGTCTGGGTATGATGTGAGGTCGAAAGGTCGCGTTTGGTCAGCCCCGTTAACAGGGAATTATGCCAAATGGATTGAAGACAATATCATTCCAAACTATAGATCTATAAAAGGGGTTCATGATAGATTAGATATTCTTGATTCTGTAGGATTAATTCACCATCCCAAAAAAGGACGTTCTGGATGGCCTGGACTTAAGCGGTACGCCGAAGCAGACTCTGGCAATCCGGTTCAATCTCTATTCATAGATATTTCTGGTTTCACAAATTATAACAAGGGAGATGAATGGACCGGCTCGCCCGACCAAAAACCACTTGCCCTTTATGAACGCATTATCAAAGCCAGCAGTAATGAAGGTGACCTTATATTAGACCCGTTCTGTGGATGTGCTACCACGATTATTGCAGCAGACAACCTCAAACGTCGTTGGGTTGGTATTGACCGTCGCGTAGATGCACGCTATCACATCATCACCCGGTTGATGGGCATCAGCAAAAAAGAACGCGAAGATATTGAGAAACTCGCACAGGACGCTGGCTGGGTCAACGACTACCTTGAAAAACAAACCGAGAAATATGAAATCCACTATCAAACCGAACCACCAACCCGCACAGATCAAGACAATCAAAGTTTACCAGAATTACCACACGTCTATTCTGCCGAACCTGAAAACCCACTAACCCATGCCGAAATGCACGAAATCCTTGTCAATCAGTTCGGACTAAAATGTTGGGGTTGCAATTACATTCCACCAGATAAAAGGTATTTACACCTTGATCACATTATTCCTAAAAGTGATGGCGGCACAAACCATATAGATAACCGCGCACTACTGTGTCAACCATGTAACTCAATGAAATCAAATACAATGAGTCTTAGCTCACTTCGTAGACAAAACAAACGAGAGGGATATTTACAACCTAACGAACCTATAGACCTTCAATCTGCACTATCATGGACAAAAAACCATTTGATACAAATTATACGTGAAAGTCCACATCAATACAGATTATTTAACTCTTAAAGTTCTCAAATCTGAAATTATTTGTTTAGAAACTAAAATCACTTACTGAAAAAATAAGAAAGTTGTCCGATGGCACTTCATTATTTTGTTATTACAATTGATATAGTTACACTATTATTTTGAAAATTGAAAATTTGCGTAAAATTAACAAAACGTTTATTGTAGGAGGGAGAAAAAAGATGCAATTCAAAACAAACTCTAAAGTAAAAGGACAATTTTGGTTTCCTTCAAATCCAAATGAAATATTTTACGGAACACTTTTGATATCACCAGAAAAAATTCAATTAGATTTATCAAAATTAATCAACAAAAGGGAAGAATTTATTTATAGAAATGAAAAAAATAATAAACCTGAAAATTGCTCAGATATGAATATTAAATATATAAATGGTTATATTCGAAAGAAAAAGACTAGTTTTTTTGTTAGATTAAATATGTGTTATTGTATCAACATAGGAAGTAGAGAGGGTGATATGTTATTTGAAAATTCGCCTTTTGATAAGGAAATTCATTTCTCATTTCTAGTAGAAAGTATATTTAGCTATAGGGAATTTAATAAGAATGAAACCTCTGAATTTAATACAATAGGTTTTTCTATAGAAGATTTTGACTTGAGATTTAAACACGAATATCTGCAAATAGAATCGGTATCAAATAAATATCAGATCAACTGTCCTTCTGAATGGGTTGAAAGGTATAAATGTAATCTCAACAATTATAATATGAAATTTACTATTGGATTTGGTTATGAAGGGTCTCATAGAATGAAGATAAATGTTAATCAAATTACAATTAAAGAAACTATTTTCTTTATATTAGATTCTACTAAACCATTGAAATTAAAAGAATATGAAGAAATTATAGATGGAATTGTAGCTTTTTTTTCTTTTGTTTGTAATAAAGTTCTGTTTGTAAATTCTTTAGCTGCAAAGATTTCTAATCAAAGAAATGGCGATTTTGATGATTTTATAGATATTTATAATCCTAATTTATTTAGATTTCAAGATTTTGAACAAAATTCAAAACAGATGTTCCGTAAATGGGCTCTGTTTGATTTTGAAAAAATAGAAAGCAATTTTGAAGAAATAATTAACAAATGGCTTGAATCTTGGAAATATCTTGATTTTCCTTTTTTACTATATTTTCATGTATACAAGAATAATTTTCCTTATTCAGAAGCATCTTTTTTAACTTTAATGTTGGCACTAGAATCATATCACAGATTAACTTCCGAAAATCAAGAAGATATAGATGATTCAGAGTTTCAAACACTTAAAGAAGAATTTATTGAAAAATCTCCAGAAAAACATAAAAAATGGGTGAAAAGAAAATTAAAATATTTCAATCAAATAAGTTTACAAGAACGGATAAAGCAATTAATATATCCTTTTGAATCATTATTTAGTAATCAAAAGAAAATAAATAAATTTATAGAAAAAATCAAAGATTATAGAAATGATTTAACACATTATGATGAACCTGAATATATAGATAAAGAAGATATACCTAAAGTTAATGAAACCTTAAAATTGCTCTTTAAACTTCTATTCCTTAGATTAATAGGATTTCATATAGAAGAAATTAGATCAATCGTTCATTTTTTTCCTTCAGAAGAAATTGAGCTTTTTGAACTAGATTTTACATTACATGAAATTGATTGGATAAATTAGTTATTGCGCTACAAAAAGTAAAAAAATGCACAACCAACAACACCTTGACACATTAGCATTCTCACATCACCTATACGATGAAACACCGCGTGAATTGGAATTCCGTGCAACATCTCAAAGTGAAGCGGAAGCATGGCAGCATGTCTTACGTGAAAAACTGATAGAGTTGATGGGTGGGTTTCCTTCAACGAAGTGTGAATTACAACCAGAAACTTTAGAGACACGGGAATTTGAGGGATACATCCGTGAAACAGTCCTGTTCCAAAGCCGTTCAAATATGGAAGTCTACGGATATTTCCTAACACCAACACATATAGACATTCCCAATCCAAACGCCACAATTCTGTGTTTGGCAGGACACGGACGCGGTGTAGACGACATCGTTGGGATTGAAGAGGACGGCACGATGCGCGAGGAATATGGTGGATATCAGAACGATTTTGCTTTACAATGTTTGGCGTATGGGTATAATGTCCTTGCCATAGAACAATTCGGTTTCGGTCATAGACGGGATGAAGTAGCGCGTGGCAGAGGCGGTGGTAGTTCTTCCTGTCAACCGAGTTCTGGTGCAGCATTGCTTCTCGGGCAAACGATGATAGGGTGGAGAGTCTACGATGCTATTCGCGCTTATGATTACCTTGAAACCCGTCCCGAAGTTAATATGAACAGACTCGGAATTATGGGGATCTCAGGTGGTGGTACAACTTCGTTTTACACTGCTGCAGTTGACCAACGTGTGAAGGTTGCTGTTATTAGCGGATATTTCAATACTTTTAAGGATAGCATTTTGAGTATTAGTCATTGTATGGACAATTATATTCCAAATGTGCTAAAATATGCGGAGATGTACGATATTGCAGGATTAATTGCACCGCGCGCACTTTTCGCGGAGTCCGGCACTGAAGATACGATTTTTCCCATTGATGCTACCCGATTCGCTGTGGAACGTGCAAGGTCTATTTATAAACACTTCAATACAGAAGATAACGTAGGTCTTGAGGTGTTTGAAGCTGGACACAGTTTTTATGGAATCGGCGCGTTTGAATTTCTAAAGAAGGTTTTGTAAAAGGAGTATTGCGTGGCAATAGAGTTATTTTCAATTGGCACTGAGTTGGTACTCGGTCAAATTCAGGATACCAATGCACACTGGATCGCGCAGCAGATTCTCCAACTCGGTGGGGAACTCCGACGGGTGACCATGCTACGCGATAATTTTGATGAGATGACTGAAGCGTTGAACGCAGCAGTCCAACGTGATACCGCACTCATTTTAACAACAGGGGGACTCGGGCCCACACCAGATGATATGACTGTGGCAGTTATTGCCTCTCTCATCGGAACAAAAGTTATTGTCAGTGATGAGACTATTGCGGAATATCGCAAACGTCGCGAGATGTCAGATGATGATCCGCTTAATGAAGCATTAACGAAAATGGCAACGATGCCAGAGACAGCACAAGTCCTTCAGAATCCAGCAGGATGGGCACCGTGTATTAGCGTGGAACATCAAGAATCCACCATTATGATGATGCCAGGTCCTCCGCGTGAGATGAAGGCGATCTTTGAAACACACATCCAACCCCTGATAGTAGAACGTTACCGTGCTGAGATTAGCACGGCACGGGTTCATGTCAATATGTTTGAAGCTGAAGTTTCACCACTGATGCAAAAGGTGATGGAACAACATCCAGAAGTCTATTTGAAAGCCTATGTTTCCCTACGTGAGGAAGGTGGGCACACTATGCCTGTAGATATTGTATCTACATGTGAAGATAAAGAGGAGTCTGAAAAACAACTTAACTTAGCTATAAACTTATTCAAGGAACTTGTCCTTGAAGCTGGAAAAACTTTCAGTTATAATGAATCATCTGAATAGATTTACACTTGTATTGTGGCATACAAAGTGCATAACAATACAGATATATTTGTAAGGAGAATTTTATTTTGAATCGCAAACCCTCAGGAAATAAGAAAAAATCGCAAGCACGGTTTTCAAACCAACGAGGAAAAAATCGGAAAAAACAACAGAAAAAGAAAAATCGACAAGATGATGCAGTTGAAGTCGATGTTGAAGCAGAAGAAGTTGAACGCACACCATCTCAAAAAGATAAAATTGAGGTGGAAGGTGTTGTCGTTGAACCTTTACCGAATGCAATGTTCCGTGTAGAATTGGAGAACAAGCACAGAATCCTGGCACATATCTCTGGTAGGATGCGGAAATTCTTCATCAAAATTGAACCTGGAGATAAAGTTACTGTAGAACTGTCTCCTTATGATTTGACACGCGGACGCATCACACATCGTAAGACAAACTAACCTATTCAAGATTTGCTTCTGAACCTCTTTAGGATAGTGCCATGAATCCTGCCACCTTAGTTTATATCAATAGTAAAGAAGAAAAAGAGATAAACAGATTACTCCAGACTATTGAGGAAAAACGTGAGCAGGTTGAAGAACTCACTGTGACTATGGAGAACCTAAAGGCAGAAGTTGACTTGTTTCAACATCGGTATAATGCTCATGTTGGACGTTATTATCTTGAACTTGATGAAGTTGATCTTGAAACAAAAGAGTATCGTCTAAGACTACAATTGCAACGCGAAGATATCTCTGAAGATGAGATTGAGGCACGTGTAGAATCCTGTTTCCGAGAAAATCGAGCGCGTATTAACGCAGCTAATGAACAATCAGAATCTGAAGAAGGTCCTGAAACAAGCGATCTGCCAGAGGCAGAAGCGAAGTATCTACAGACACTTTATAGAAAACTCGCGAAACGGTTTCATCCAGATAAATCCGAGGATACTAACGAGCAGAATCGACGACTGCAATTGATGCCGCTGATCAATCGGGCATATAAGGAGAATGATCTTCAAATTCTTGAAAGGCTAAGCTTCGGAGAAACTGAGGCTACGCTGCAAGCTGAAGAACCCATCGCGGAAAAAATGGAGCGACTTCATAATGAACTGCGTAGTCTGAACCGAGCAACAAGTGAATTACGTTCTGATATTAATCGGGTAAAAGCAGGGCGTACCTATCAACTCAAACAACAAGTTGAAAACGCAGAGAAGAAAGGAAATGACCTGCTGACAACGCTCGCAGCAGATATCAAACGAAAAGTTCAGTCAAGTCGTTCTCAATTGACACGTCTGATTAGTTTGTGGAGTCGTTCAAAAAACTCTTAACTATTCCAGAACTTACGCATTTCCTCTTATAACCCAAGTTGCCACCTATGTAGCACAACCTGTATGAAGATTAAGAAATAAATTCGGTAAAATCGGTGGATGTGATTCCTAATCACTTTATAGACATCCATTTAAGGGAATAAGCGGATATTTCGGGTGTCTCCAGCACCAGCAGTGCGAAAGGTGTATAGGAATCGTATCCCACCCATACATAAGCACCAGCGGTGCGAAAGGTGTCCAACAATGCACACCTACAGACACCTCATGCAGCATGCCACACGCGCATGCTGCCCTCTGGGGCTGAGACTCGGTAAACCCACGCACAACTATACACATTCCGCACCGCTGGTGCTATGTCTATGTCAAAAACAGCGTCGAACCTCTAAATTGACACCGCCTTGGTTGAAATATTAAACATTACCGAATTAATAAATTAATCTTCATTTAGGTTGGGCATCTGAGCACACAAACTGAATGAAGATTAAGTAAGTATTTCGGCAATTCAGTCCATAAAAATGATCGTAGGGGCGGGGTTTCCCCGCCCGAATATTACCGATTTAGTAAATTAATCTTCACACATTTTGTGCTACAAAAACTTGAGAAAAGTGTCCTATACTCTATAAAAAATGGTGTCTGCAGGTCTAAAATCATATAGGTAGCAACTTAGGTTACAATACCTCATGGAAAACGAAAAAAGTGAAAATGTTCAGCAGAACACAAAAGAAGTTTCGGGGACCACGGTTCTTTTGCAAAAGAAATATGCCTATTCATCCAAGTGGAGCACAGGCAGCGGGTTCTTTATATCAACTGACAAAATCGCGACCAACATCCATGTTCTTGCGGGGGCGGCAAAAGTCACTGCAAAGTGCGTAGACACAGAAACAGTATACGCCATTGAAGGTATTATAGCATTTGATGATAAAAATGATCTCGCTGTCCTAAAGGTTGCAGAGGAAGGGATGCCTTTCACGCTTGGCGATAGCGACACAGTGGGGATTGGTGATACGGTTTACACCATTGGCTATCCTAAAACACAAAAAAGCAGGGCAGAAGGCACTGTAAGTGCTATCCGGAATAATGGAAAATTGATCGAGTTGAACATACCGGATGCTGGACCGGGGTATAGTGGTGCTCCCGTGCTAAACAACAAGGGTGAAATTATCGCGATTTTGTACCAAGGCACTGACGAATTTAGTGATGTTATTCCGGTAAACAGACTCAAGAAATTACTTACTGGGACAAGACAGATAGAACAGGCTGCTACGAGTGTCTATCTAGGAGTCCGTTCTTGGATAAGCACTTTGTTTCGATCAAAGAGTAAATTAGAACCTATTTCAACAGAAGTTTCTCCCCCAAAATTAGTAAGTGCTGCCTCCTTGCCTGTGGAATCTCTAAAGGCGTGGCAAAAACGGCCACGGATTCGCGCATATATTATAGATTCTCAGGGAGACGATAAGTTTGAAAAGGGCAACTATAAGGGAGCAATTGCCGCCTATAATAAAGCGATTAAGTGCAATCCGGATAGGGTTATAGTTTACAACGTTCGAGGTATCGCTAAAGGCAACCTTGGAGACTTTAAAGGATCTATAGAGGACTTTGATAGTGCTATCCGCCTGAACCCCGAATATGCTGGTGCCTACAACAACCGGGGGGCAGCAAAGGCCGACCTTGGCGATCTTGAAGGCGCGATAGATGACTTTGATCAGGCTATCAAACTAAGCCCTGAATTTGCTGGTGCCTACAAAAATAGAGGACTCACAAAGCATGACCTTGGTGATTTTGAAGGTGCAATAAAGGACTATAATCATGTTATCAAATTAAACCCTGAAGATGTTTACACCTACAACAATCGGGGCATTGCAAAGGACTATCTTGACGATGTTAAAGGTGCAATAGATGACTACGATAACGCTATTCAGATTGACCCTAAATATGCGGGTACTTACAATAATCGTGCACTCGCGAAGCGTAAACTTGGTGATTTTGAGGGGGCAATGGATGACTATGATAACGCTATCAAACTGAACCCTGAAGATGCCGATGTTTACAAAAATAGAGGACTCGCGAAGCGCAAACTTGGTGATTTTGAAGGTGCGATAGAGGACTTTGATCAGGTTATCAAACTAAACCCTGAAGATATCTACGCCTACAACAATCGAGGGGTTGCAAAGGACTATCTTGATGATGTTAAAGGTGCGATAGAGGACTACGATAACGCCATTCGGATTGACCCTAAATATGCGGGCACTTACAATAATCGCGGACTCGCAAAGAGCAAACTTGGTAATTTTGAGGGGGCAATAGATGACTTTAATCAGGCTATCAAACTGAACCCTGAAAATACCAACGTGTATAACAATCGGGCAGGGGCAAAGCAGGAATTCGGTGAATCTAAAGCCGACCAGGGAGATATAGAAGAAGCACGTGGATTATATGCAGCAGCGATAGTTGATTGTACTGAAGCTATACAGATGGAACCGAAAAATGCATCAATTTATAATAGCAGGGATGGAGCAAATATCTTTTAGGACAATTCGAAAATAAACAAGGAAACGCAACTGAAGCACGTAAGCAATATCAAGAAGCAATATCCGATACTGATGCAGCACTCCAATTAGGACTAAAGGATGATAAATTGAGGGCGGCTACCTATCATACACGCGGTGCAGCAAAAGCCGGTCTCGGTGATTATCACGGTGCAATAGAAGATTTTGATGAATCCATTCGCCTAAATCCGAAGAAAGTACTGCTCTATTACGACCGTGGACTTTCAAATGAGGTACTCGGACAGCACGAAGCAGCGGAAGCCGATTTTGCAAAGGCAAAGGAATTAGACCCGGATTTCGAAAATAAGTCATCCTAACCTTATACGTCAACCTATCAGGCAAACCTGTCAAACATTGTAGCGCGGGTATAGGGACCTATCTTTTTGAAGGCAACGTTTTCACCTTGCCAAATACCACAAGAGCATTTGGTGTTAATTCGCGACAAATCGGACTCAGAAAGTTCTCCCACAAGTTGACAGTTATGAAGGTGTTCCTATTAATCCAGACTATTACTTTCAAGAGTCCTAAATTGTTCAATCTATACAATTTCATAAACCAAATCCAATATATGATCTAACATAAATATGGAAGGAATCATTCATGCAACTGACTAATAAAGTCGCTCTCATTACAGGTGGTGGACGTGGTATCGGCAGAGCCATTGCCATTGGCTATGCTGCTGAAGGTGCAAAGGTTGTTATTACTGCACGAAGTCAGGATCAACTTGACGAAGTAACCAATGTTATATCAGCACAAGGTGGAGATGTATTCGCAGTTCAAACGGATATACGCAACCGTGCTGAAGTAGAGAATCTTGTCCTACAGACATTAAAAAAATATGGACAGATAGATATACTCGTCAACAATGCTGGCATCAATCCCAGAGGTTTCTTTTTAGAGACAACTGACGAAGAATGGGATGAAGTTTGGAAGATCAATGTTATGGGTGTTGTTCACTGTTGTCGTGCAGTGTTACCGATAATGCAACAGCAAGGAAGCGGCAATATTATCAACATCGGTTCAGGTATGGGACAGGTCGGTCATGCGAATCTCAGTATTTATTGTGCATCAAAAGCAGCGTTACACGGATTGACACAAGCAATTGCAGAAGAGGTCTGGGAGGATGGAATTATAGCCAATGTTCTAATACCCGGTCCCGTCAAAACAGAACTCTCAAGACCTGTTTGGGAAGGTGACAAAATATTCAGAGCTCAAAGTGACCCGTGGAAGGACCCAGAAAAAGTTGTTGCTTCCGCTTTGTTCCTCGCTACACAACCGACTGACAGCGGCATGACCGGTCAAATTCTTAGCATTATGCGGCGAGTTAGTCCGTAAACCTTGTTTAGTAAGTGATATTAGGTAATGGTGTTTTCTTTATAATAGAAACGTTACTCGCCTCCCTTCTTGTGCTGAACGATATGCCCCTAATACCATCTCCACAGAAACTCGTCCTGCCTCAACGGACACATTGGGTTCAGTATCATCAATGATACAGTCAATAAACGGACGAGGAACTCCTGATATTCGTTCTCCATGATTATTCGGAATTGCGATTCCAAGGTCTTTCCAAAAAGGATGCTCTGTTGTATACAATTTCAACGCAACTGCATCCTCTAAACGCGGTATGTTGCAAGAAGGACCGTCTCCATAGTTCTGAATGACTACGCCTTTATCACCATAAATCTCAGTCGTATTTTCACCCGCATGTGTAACTGATGTATTTATCAGTATAGCCATTTCACCACTTGGAAACCGGTAAATTGCAACACCGGTATCATCAGGTGCGACATCTGTCAGAACATTATCTATTTCTGCCATAACACTACTCGGTTTGCCCAGCATCCAATAGATAAAATCGGTGGCATGTGACGCGTCATCCATGAACATACCCATATTCTTTTCGGGATCAATGTGCCAACGACTCGGTCCTGTTACAAATCCTTCGTTAAAAAGAACGTTGATACAGTGTCGTCTGCGAAGCAGTCCAATTTTACCTAAAACTCCACTCTCAATCAATTCCTTCATTTTTATGTTTGCTGGATCCCGGCGCATTTGATGTGCCATCATAAACTTTACACCTGATTTTTCAACTGCCTCCGCAATCCTATCGCAATCTTCTAAGGTAAGTGCCATCGGTTTTTGGCAAAGGATATGTTTCCCCGCAGATGCTGCAGCTGCTACCATTTCAGCATGACGATTTGTCTCACACGTCACTATAACAGCGTCTATTTCTTTATTGTTTACAACATCTTCAAGGCGAGGTGAGAAACTCATCCCATATTGATTTGCAGCATTTTTCCCGCGAGCTATGTTGTCGTCCCAACATGTGATAAGTTGGACATCATCAAAACCCCGCATTTTGTTGCAATAAGCGTTTGCATGACCGTGTGCGAAACTTATTATACCGATACCGATTTTTGTCTTCATCTATGTGTAATCCAATTTGTTAAGTCTTGTTGTGAATCTGTTTCAGGATTAAAGACTAACAATCCTTCTGAAGTAGCAGCACTGTTTAGACGTTAATCAGAGGATACAAGAACTAACCTATTTCCAGTATTCCAGAGAGGTCTTGTGATGTCAACAGCAGAACGTAGTAATATGGCATCAACACTATTGAGCGAATATGCCTGGATCATAGGCATTGATCTTAATACCAAAGAATCCTGAATGGGTATTATATGAAAATCAGAGTGCCTGTCTAAAACTTCAGATTCTAAGTTAATACTTGCTTGAGAAAAATCTTGTTCGTTAATTCTGCCATCATTCTTCTTCCGAACAAATATCCAATATAACTCTGAGATACCCATTATCGAACACATCATACGGTTCATAGGCAAGTTAGAAAAAATGAAATTTATATTTTCACTACCAGACTCTTTAGTATAACGTTTAGCTAACGCACTTGCGTCAAAATAAAAATAGTACATCCTTATCTATATCTTTCCTCAATAATTGCCCGGCTAAATTCATTATCCATTGGTCGAATGCCATTCTTTTCCATACGCGCTTGTAATTCTTCTGCAGGAATTGGTTCACCATTAATGTCCATAATGTCAAAAGCTTCTTGAACAAGTTTAGTATATTCCTCTTTGTTTTTTCCAAAATGTGCCATAACTTGCTCACCTGTTCTTAACTCATCTTCTTCCTTTTTTACTATATGATCAACAAGCACAGAAACTTGGTCTCTCAACTCAGTCATAGTTTTTTCAAGTCTATCTAAACGAATAATAACATCATTAAGTGTTGCATTTTCCATTGTTAATACCTCCTATATTATTTTTCTAACACAATTCTGACATCAGTAAAAACACCTTTTTCATCAACATGCACATCGGCAGTAATTGGACCGAGAGATGCCAACGGAAAGAGATTATCTTTAAGTCGTCTCATTAAAACAGCATCTAATTTATAACCAGATAAAGAGGCTATCATCGTTCCTATCGGTATGAAACGTGTTATTTCTGGGACTAATAAATTAGGTTGAATATATGTCTGTATATGTATACTATCGTTAGAAAACGCTACATCGCTTAGTTCAGGAGTGTCTCCTGAATACGTATCAAGCACTGACTTCATACCGGTTAACGTTGTGCTGAAGATGAAATCATCGCCTACCACTGCGGACGCGCCTGTAAGTGCTAATAAGAAATTGAGACGGACCCTGACAGGTTGTACAGTAATCCCTTTGTAGTCTTGTGTTTCAAGGAACTCAAGTGGTAATCCCGATACAGTGATTTTCATGTTCTTTAACATATCCAAATCTGTTACAAAGGTGTCTATTTCTTTTACGGGTACACGCAGAATCAAAGATGGGAACTTTGATACATCACCCTCTCTATGTGAAACCAACGCAAGCGTCATCTCTTTATTGAAATGCTGTAATATATCGATGTTCCCTGAATCCGCTTCAATTGCCAAGTTGTCATTCACTATTTTCGCAAACTTTGTCCAATCTTGGTTTGGATTAAATGTTACCAAAGCAGTTTGTTCAGGAAGATATTTGGGTTTTACCTTTTTCTCTGATTGAGATGATTGTGGGGCATCAGAATTACTATAACGACTCTGAGATATAATAACGCCATTCTCGTAACGATTGCCAAATACCCAATAATCTTTACTATTTTTCCATTGAGATAAACTTCCTATGAATGAATCGCTATTATCCACCAGACCATTTAATAATGTCGAGAGTTGAGAAACATCAAAATAACCGGTGTTTTTATCGGTATCGTAACTACGTTGTATATCCTCTTTTATTTTATGTTTGGCAAGGAAACCATCTTTTTTCCCAGCATATATGTCAACCACTTCAGCCAATAGTAGCGGATTGAGACTTAATACCCCAATTTTTCCTATGAACGTATAACTAAAATCAAGCGGATAGCCTGTGATAGTGTTTATTGTCAGGTCGTTGTATTTTGTTTGAATCCGTTCGTATTTGGGATTTATGGCATCAGTAGCAGTGATTGCTTCAATTGCCAGTTTTTCTGCCCCACCAACTTCTGTGATGAGTAAGAAAGAAAGTTCTCCTTCACGTTGATACAAGGCAAGAATTGCTTCTGTTCCAAAGTGTCCCTTGACTGCCTTCATATCAAGTCTTCCACCCATCTCATATTCCCATACCAATTTCTGATATACCAATTGTTTCCACCAGAGTTGGTTTTTGATATAACTCAGGATAGGCATTTGTGCTACCTGTTTTCCAAATTCACTGCGGTTAAAGGTATTAACCAATCCATCAAGTTCCTTAAGGGTTAGGTAACACAATGGGGTTTCAGGTAATAAGGTAATAAGACTCTGTTCAGGTTTCCAGAGTGCAGTTTGATGATAAATTACTGAAAACAAAACGATAACACCTATCAATGCAATCAGAATAACGAGGATGAGTTTTTTTCTTGTGATTTTCATAACGATAGATACCTACTCTGATGCATCAAGTATTGATTATTATTGATTATAGCATAACGGTGCTCAATAGACAATGCAATATTGATATTGTATGATAGAGGGAATTGTTGTAAAATCAATGGAGTTATTATGGATCAAGGGACTGGAGTCTTTTGGCTGTTGGACTGGATCAACCTATGTACCGTTTTCTGTTTTAGGCTACTATGTATTGATGGATCTGACAGTTTTTAACGAAAGGGCATTATATCACACATAATCAGTAGAACAACATAAATGAGCAATATTAAGTCCATTTTAACATCAGAGAAAATATCCGATACAACGATTTATTTCGGTTTTTTGATTTTTGCCATATCACTTCCGTTTGATAATTTAACCCTTTTCCTAAATATCGGAATGTCGCTTGTTCTCATAGGATGGGTTGGACGTACCATCTATGAGCGGAAACTCGGATGGCATCGCACACCTCTGGATATTCCTATTGTTCTATTTTTAGGATTGGCGTTGATCGCATCCCTTTTTGCACCAAATCTATCAGACATTAGCATCGGTTATACTTGGAAGCTGCTTCGTGCAATCCTACTTTTTTATGCGGTGATCCATTGTCGTTTAGGAAGTCGGTGGAGACATGTGCTTATAGCGTTTTTTGTTGCTGCTGGCATCAGTTCAATGCTTGGTATCTGGTATTACATTAATGGCACAGGTTTAGCACACACCTTTATGGGGAAAGTTGGATTAGAATATCGGAACGAACTTGCAAATGGAGAAGGATTTTCAGATGGATTGCGTGCCGACTTACGTCTTATCAATATCCCGCTGTCGCAAACCGCATCTATTATACAGACCAAAAAAACTGATGAATGGCGGATTGACGACTCAGTGAGAGACAGACGTTATTTTGTTGAAACAGACGAAACACATCTTAATGTCTATATGATTGAACAACGTCTCACTGGTACTTTCAAGGCACCAAATTATCTTGGTGCATATCTTGCCCTCGGTCTTCCTTTTGTGTTGGGGTTTTTTGTAGCGAGTTGGCAATCTGGACGTAAACAGAAGCATGGAATATGGATTGTCTTTGCACTCGGTGCTGTCGTTGTCATGATGACTGTGAATCTGGCATTAACACTCACTCGTGGGGCTTGGGTGGGTGTTGCAGTTGCAACATTAGGCATCAGTTTATATTTAGTTGTGGTTAGTCTTGAAAGAATGAAATCGATTAGTGATGTTTTGAAATATATATTGATAGGTGTTATTCTACTATCAATGACATTAGGTGCGTATATATATCTAACGCCGCAACACATCAAAACTCGAGTTGACACGATGATTCAGCGACCTACGGGTTTTATGGGGGAACGTCCGCAGTGGTGGGGTATATCGCTTGATCTTATTCAGAAATATCCTATCATCGGAGTTGGCATGGGGCAGTTCCGTCATGAAGCAGAATTACACGCGCCTCCTGATGTGCAGGACATTCCCTTCCATGCGCATAACATCTATCTGCATATCGCAGTTGAACAAGGTATTCCATCGCTACTTCTGTTTTTGTGGATGGTCGGTCTATTTTGGAAACAACTTTGGACAATCCGTTCAGCTATTGGTGATAGAGGAGACTTTTGGAAGATGGGAGCATTTATCGGTGGCAGCGGATTTCTAATTTCAACGCTTGTCTATGGAACTGTAGATTACGTATTCCATCATCGTTCACTCTTACTTTTCTGGTTCATCATTGGCATAATATATTATATCCAAATACAAGATGAAGAAATAGATGAAAAATTTACGCAAATTAACAGGTTGAAATTGAGAGTACAGGTTTAAAAAGTATTAGATTACGGAATTAGTCGTTTTGGACTTAAGAAAATATCTAAATAACGGTATAAACCCAGTAAACATAAGCGGTATTGCCTAATTTTATTCTCACAACAAGGATATTCTTTATTCTTTTGAGGACGCTTGGTTCGTAGTTCTAAATGCTTACCAAATAAGGAGACGATGCCATTTTGACAGAAAATGTCAAATTTCACATGTCCAAAACGACTAATTCCGAAACTAAATATCTCTAACCTCCTGCAATTCTCTGGATAATACCTTGACATATTATAATATCACTGCTATCATTGAGTTATCAATAATTGGAGATGAATATTAGTTTGAGGAGCGATATATGAAAGGCAAACAGATTATCATGCCTGAACAAAGGGTGGCAACTTTAGAAGATTTTGAACTAGATGAATCACTTGCGCCTAACCAAATATTACTCAAGACACACTACAGCCTAATAAGTCCAGGAACTGAAGGGGCAGGATTTACCGGTTTAGAAAGTGGCACCCGATTTCCCCACGGTTCTGGGTATACAGCCATCGGTGAAGTGCTTAAAGTAGGTGAACAAGTAACAAAGTGTTCTGTAGGTGATTTTGTTTTCTGTTATAGTTCACATGCTTCAATCGTCAAAACTTCATCTGTCATGTTGTCTTTCAAACCTCCGTTAGAGATAGATGCAAAACTGATTCCCTTTGTTCGTATGGCAACAGTTGCAATGACTTCACTTCGTGTTTCCTCCGCAGAATTTGGTGATACGGTCGTAATCATCGGTTTAGGATTAGTAGGAAATTCAGCCTCTCAGTTGTTCAATTTAGCAGGAATGAATGTTATTAGCGTTGAACGTGTACCTGAACGTATAGAAATTGCACGTAAATGCGGGATAAAACATCTGATAAACCCAGACAAAGAAGATGTGCATGAACGTGTCAAAGAAATAACTGGTGGAAACAGAGCAGAGGTTACCGTTGAAGCAATAGGAAATCCAAGACTGGTAGAATTAGCATATCAGTTGACAGGCAGCAAAGGTGAAGTAATCCTTCTCGGTTCTCCGCGTGGAGAATATATTACAAATGTTACTGACATTTTCAACTATACGCATCTTATTGGTAGAGGGGCAATATCGCTAAGAAGTGCCCATGAATGGGTTTATCCGACAATGCACTCTGGTGAATCGAAACATTCTCTTGAACGGAATTCACAAATCGTTTATTCACTCATCAAAGAAGGTAAGTTTAAGGTTGAGGAATTACTAACACATGTGATCAATCCGGAAGATGCACAATCCGCTTACGATGGACTGACAGATCAAAAAGATAAATATTTGGGGGTCATTATGGATTGGACTCAAATTTAATCTATGCACCAAACTTCATATAGACTGTGAATATAAATATGAAAACGTTACTCATACTACGTCATGCGAAATCCAGTTGGGATAATCCTGCACTATCAGATTATGATCGTCCATTAAACAAACGCGGTAAACGGGATGCCCCACGAATAGGAAAACATATCAAACAACAAGGTTTAATTCCTGATCATATACTTTCCTCATCAGCAAAACGTGCAAGAAAAACTGCATCTAAAGTTGCTAAAGCATGTGGATATACTGATAAAATAATCCGATTAGATAGACTATATCTTGCTCCAGCAGGTGTCTACTTTGAGTATATACAGGAACTTTCCAACAAATATCAGTGTGTGATGGCTGTGGGACATAACCCTACAATGGAACAACTTGTCTCGCACCTGTCAGGGGAACACCACCGGATGCCAACCGCAGCAATTGCTCATTTTGAACTTCCTATAGAAAAATGGAAAATGCTGGATTTGTCCACTAAAGGGAAATTGGTCAATTTATGGACACCCAAATCACTTTTCAACACCTAAATATCAAATTTATATTACTAATTCTGTCCATCACGATAGGAATCTTCGCATATTTGCTTCCAATAATTACATTCGCTGATACTATCGTCTCTAATGCTGATGATGGACAACTATTTCCACGCGGAATTGCTGACGGTAAAGGCGGACTAATAATTGTCTGGGAAGATTACAGAACTGGTAAGGATTGGAATGTATACGCGCAACGCATAGATGATTCTAACAATCCTTTGTGGAAACCGAACGGTCAACCAATTTCTCTTGCAAATAATAACCAACGCCGTTTACGGATGGTAGGATACGACACCTATGCTGTTGTCGTTTGGAATGATAGACGGGGAAGGAGTAGTTGGGATATCTATGCACAAGCATTCAATTTTGAAGGTCAAGTGCTTTGGAAAAAAGATGGCATACCGATTTGCGTTAATTCTTATGATCAATCCACCCAAGCAATAGTAAGTGATGGTGAGGGTGGTGTAGTCGTTGTGTGGGAGGATGAACGAAGAAGTGCAGAATTTCAAGATCTTTATATACAACGCGTAAATGCTTTAGGAGAACCTGTGTGGGAACACGATGGTATTCCTGTATTTCCATCTGAATCTCTTCAAAGTGAACCTATCCTAATTTCAGATAATATGGGAGGCTTCTATGTGGTTTGGTGGGATGTTGTTGGGACTGATCAATGGCACATTATGACATATAGGATTAGTAATGAAGGGAAACCATACTGGGATACGCCATGCATGATTACTCCAAGAGATGGAATTCAAGGTGTACATCGTGTTGTTTCTGACGGTGAAGATGGGATAATTGTTGTATGGCAGATATACGAGAATTTCATTAACGACCAACTCTATGCACAGCGAATATCTCCAGGCGGAAGCAAGATGTGGCAAGAGGACGGGATTCCAATTTGCACTGCTGATGGAATCCAGAAAAATCCAGCAATTGTGGACGACGGACAAGGTGGGGCTATTGTTGTTTGGCGTGATGAACGTGACATATATTCAGACTTATATGCACAAAGAATTCGTGCTGATGGGACATTGGTTTGGCAAAAAGATGGTATCGCTATATGCACCGTAGGTGGTCATCAAGATAGGCCGGACATTGTGCGTACCTCAGATGCTCATTTCTTCGTTGCATGGTTAGACTATCGAGGTGATTTTGGTGATAAAAGCGTTGATGCAATCTATTGTCAAAAAATTGATTTGGATGGCAATTTATTGTGGAGTGAAGAAGGCACTCCAATATCAACAAGTGCTGGAGAACATTTTCCACCCTTTGTAGTACCTGTTAATAACGAAAGGGTGTCGGTAGTCTGGAGCAACAGTAAACGTGATAGTGGTGATATATTCCTAAAGCAGTTCATAGGTAAATAATGATCGAATATAAGCAGATTCTAACAACAATTAGTCGCCCTTTTCAGCAAGAAATTCGCAAAGGTTGTCAAGACGATGTAGTAATCAATGGTTTGGAGGCTTATGTTAATCTCTGGATAGGAAATGCCAGGAAACTCAATCTTACATCGGATGAAAAGCAGTTTCTCAATTACATAGAGGGTCTCTTTGAGAACTATTCCAATTTGAATCCTATTGAACGCAAAAGTGCGATAGAAAAAGCATCTGAACTGATTGAAGCATATCTCGCTGGAAATACGATTAACAACATTTCTACTTCAAATGATGAAGCACAAATCTCAACTCCTACAGATGAGAATAAAAAACAGACATCCCCAAAATCTAATAAACAGTTTGAAAACTTACCACTGTTTCAAGATTTGAATGATTCCCCCGATATTGGCCAGAACCCAGTTATTACGCCTACAGAAAAGGTTTCACAGAAATCAAATGAGACCTTATTACCTTTTGATGAAAATATAGCAACGCAGAAAGATGGAAATGATGAGAAAGATGTTGCTGTTCTTCTTGGTGATACCCCTGTATCAACTGATGTAGAATCTCTTGATATTTTCAACAATTCCCTTCAATATATCAAAGGCATTGGTCCAAAACGGGCTGAGATTTTAGCAGACGAGATAGGCATACACACTGTCGGTGGCATGTTGGAATACTACCCCCGGGACTACATTGACAGATCAAAATCAGTGGAAATATATAGTGTAGGCAGAAGAGAGGATGGGGAACCAGAAACAATTCAGGGACGTGTTGTTAATCATGTTACGACACCACCTTTGAAGAAAGGTGGTAAAAGTATTGGAAAAGTATCAATATATGATGGCACTGGTGTTGCCATCTTAGTTAACTTTGGAAGGAGGATTGGTTATATCAAATCAGTTCTGCCGATTGATACAGAGGTAGTGATTAGTGGAAAATTCACACGCCGATACAACGAAATCCAAACAACAGACTATGAATTTGAGATATTTGAAAAAGACAATCTTATTCACACGAAGCGTATCGTGCCAAAATATCCGTTGACAGCGAAACTTACAGCCAAGATGGTACGAACTGCTGTCAGAAATGCATTAGACCAACATGGAGATGAAATTCCAGAAATCCTCCCACTTTCATTACGAAAAAAACACAAACTAATTGATAGACAACAAGCAATAAATGAGATCCATTTTCCTACATCGGAAGCACATAGACAGGCTGCCCAACGGAGATTAGCTTATGATGAATTCTTTCTGCTAAGCCTCGGAATGGAGATGCGAAAGGACAACAGAACTGCTCAAAAAGGAATCACGTTCGATATTAGCAACGATAGAGAAAATGAAAGTTCTCTTCTGAAGAAATTTGTGTCCTCCTTACCATTTGGCTTGACTACTGCACAAAAAAGGGTATTCAAAGAAATTTGTGAGGATATGCAAAGCCAACGTGTGATGAACCGTTTGATACAAGGCGATGTAGGATCAGGTAAGACTGTCGTCGCTGCGATGGCTCTAATATGTGCTATTGAGAACGGTTATCAAGGGGCAATTATGGTGCCAACCGAAATCCTCGCTGAACAACATCAACAAAATCTTTCATCCTTATTAACACCTCTTGGTGTAAAGGTGGTACTGCTCAAAAGTGATTTATCAAAATCGGAACGTGAAGATGCTTTATCGACAATTACAGACGGAACTGCCAATATAATAGTCGGAACACAAGCATTGATTCAGGAGGGTGTTGAATTTCAAAACCTTGGTCTTGTAATTATTGATGAACAACATCGCTTTGGTGTTATGCAGCGTGCAACACTGATGGGAAAAGCAAAATCATCTGCGGAGGTAGATAGCAGTGATGACAAGTATGAACCCGATGTGTTGGTTATGACTGCTACGCCAATCCCAAGGACATTATCCTTAACGATATACGGTGACCTCAACATCTCTGTGATTGATGAGATGCCACCGGGTAGGCAGAAGGTTGAGACGAAATGGGTTAAAGAAAAAGACCGTGTAGAGTTATACAACAAAATCCAACGCGAAGTTAGAAATGGGAGACAGGCATATATAGTCTACCCTCTTGTTGAAGAATCGGAAAAACTTGAGGAGTTGAAAGCTGCGACGAGTATGGCTGAGCATATACAGAAAGATGTCTTTCCCCAATTACGTGTCGGCTTATTGCACGGACAGATGAAGTCCATTGAAAAGCAGGAGATAATGTCGCAGTTTAATGCACGGGAACTTGATATATTAGTTTCAACAACTGTTATTGAAGTAGGTATAGATGTGCCGAATGCAACGCTAATGATTATAGAAAATGCGGAACGGTTCGGATTGGCACAGCTGCATCAGTTGCGTGGTAGAGTCGGTAGAGGAAGTGACAAATCCTTTTGTTATCTTGTGGCAACACCCAAAACAGATGAATCTTATCGTAGAATTCAGGTGATGATTCGGTCTAATGATGGTTTTGTCATCGCTGAAGAGGATTTGAATATCCGTGGTCCTGGCGAATTCTTTGGAACTCGTCAGTCAGGTCTACCTAAATTTAAGATTGCTAATATATTAAGTGATGCAACTTTGCTGGAAACGGCAAAAAAAGAGGCGATGGAATTGATTAAAGACGATCCAAAATTGGAAAAACCTGAACATCAACTGATGCAAAAGATGTTAAACGCACACTGGAAAGGTCATTTAGAGATAGCATCTGTTGGATAGAGGATAAATCAAGAAATTGCGTAGACATTCATTTCATTCTGTAGGTAGGAAATTTAAGCAAAATGACACAACAAACAGAAGTGATAATTGTCGGGGGTGGTATCTGGGGACTGAGTACTGCCTATCATCTTGCAAAGTTTGGACAAAAAGGAATTCTCGTTTTGGAACGGAACGAGGAAATTGCTAATGAGACGACACCACAAGCTGCAGGACTTGTCGGGCAAATAAGGTCATCAGTTACTATGATGCATGCAGTTCAATATGCACTTGAACTGTTTTCTCAAATTCAAGAAAAGACAGGACATGACATAGGTTTATGTCAAACAGGCAGTCTCATGATAGCCCTCACTCCAGAACGGATGGATTTCTATACACGTCAAATTGAACTATCTCTCCAAAACGGAATTGAAGCAGACTTTGTTTCACATGCTGAAATGTCTCGTCTTGTGCCTGCAATGGATGTAACCAAGATAGAAGGTGGATATTTCGTGCCTAACGATGGATATGTAGACCCTCAGAAGTGTGCATTCGCTTTTGCTGCCGCAGCACAAGATTTGGGGGTTCAGATCGTATTGAATACTTCTGTAACTGGGTTTCGGCAGCAGGTTGGAGAAATTCTTGGTGTTGAGACAGATAGAGGTTTTATTGCCTCAAATCATGTTGTTATCACTGCTGGACCGTGGGGAGGTGCACTTTGTAAGGAAATTGGTGCAACCACTGCTGCACAACCGATTCGCCATCAACGCGTTCGGACAGTACCCACACATGGTATTCCTGATTATCACCCTGTTGTGCGTGTCACTGATGTCAGTTGCTACTTGAGACCTGAAAATGGTGGATACCTCTACGGTTTCTTTGAACCGGATCCAGTCAGTATTGATTTAGAAACGATGCCAAAGAACTTCAGGACAAGCGATATTGAACCACCAATAGAGGTGATGGCTGAAGCGAAAAGACGACTCTCTCCAATCTTCCCAATTTTAAAGGATCTTGAAATTGCTGAATATCACCGTGGGATGACTACCTTTGCCCCCGACGGTGCATATCTGATTGGTCCGGTGCCAGGGATTCATAGACTCTACTTAGCCACTGGCTGCGCTGCCTTAGGGATAGCAGGTTCCGCTGCTATTGGTAAATGGCTTGCTAAGTGGGTTATTAACGGAAATGTTGATGAAGACTTGTCAATGTTCTCACAAGAACGTTTTGGGACTCAAGCTGATAATCAAGAATGGTTGCGTCAAGAGAGTGAGCAATTTTATGCAAACTACTACGGAATCCGATCCGATTAGGATTTGCCATAAGATTGTCCTAATACCACTCATGTTCTTTGATCTATAGTTTTGTAGTAATCAACTGGTATAGTTTGGGTATGGTAACTGAAAAATCACCAGAGATGTGATAGCTTTCTCCTCCATCCTTTACAGTGCGGATAAGGATCGTCTTTTTTGGTCGGTGATAGTAATGTGCTTCTGTCGGATTCCCCTCATCCTGAAAGTCTGGGAAATCAATAAGATCAAAGTTAGCAGTAGTGAAATTCCGAATTTCTTCACCTCGTTGTGCCGAAATGTTCCGTGCTATAGATAGACTTTTGAGATAAACTTCTGGCCCCATTACGGCGGATCCTAAATTTAGAAAAACGCCACCTTCCAAACGAGATACGACATAAGCAAAACGTAAAAAATCCTCTCCGGATGTCCAACCTATTGCAGCATAATCTGCTGCAGGATGTTGGTCGGTTATATCGTACCCAATACCTTTATGTACAGTAATATTCATACCTAAACAGAAGGCTGTAGCAAAAATGCTTATGTCTTGATGTGGAAATAAGATTTCCTCCTCATCAAAGGCAATTAGTCTGCCGATTGCTTCACCAAACCCAATTTTGTCCTTGTAACCGTTGATGATAGCCTCGTTCAAGTAGCGTCCTGTTTCTTCCCAGTTCCCAAACTTGCCATCCTTTATGTATAACTCAACGTCTTCAAGTGTTGCTCCGATATGTGCTAATTCAAAATCGTGTATGGCACATGCACCGTTGGTTGCTATATGCGTTATTACATGCTTATTCAGTAGGTCTATAATATATCGTGAGTTTCCACGGCGTAGAACATGGGCACCCATCATCCAGATGACTTCCTTGCCATCTTTGCGTGCTTGGACTATTCGCTCAGCAACGATGTTGAGATTTTCATTCTCGTAAGGGGGAGTCTTGGCATCTAACTCGTAGATATCCTCTACTGTCATTTTATGTTGCCGTTCTGAGAGGGGTAATATGTTAAGTTTAAAACGATCAAACATGGGGCTTTCAATTAAGTTTTTGACAAATCGGGTTAGAATTCCTTCTAACAAACCGTTATATCCTATCTTGGAATCTTGAAAACTTTGCTGAGACGATTTTTGACATACCAGCTTGTTCCATTGTAACGCCATACATTACATCTGCAATTTCCATCGTGCGATTGTTATGTGTGATAATTACGAACTGCGTATTATCTGCATAAGCGCGAATGAGATTTGTAAAACGAAGTACGTTTGCTTCGTCAAGTGCTGCATCTACTTCATCAAGCACACAAAATGGGCTCGGTTTTATCTTGAAAACAGCGAACAACAACCCAATTGCAACAAGTGAACGTTCACCACCAGAAAGTTGTGTAATGCTCTGTGGACGTTTGCCTGGCGGACGGGCAATAATATCAATGCCTGATTCTAAAATATTAGATTCGTCTGTCAGCCGTAATTCAGTTTCACCACCACCAAAAAGTTGGACAAAGACTTCTTGGAAATTGGTTTTTACTTGTTCAAAAGTTTTCAAGAATACTTCACAAGATGTTTCGTTAATTTTCTGTATTGCTTGATATGAGGATTGTATTGATTGCTGTACATCTTCACGTTGTGAAACAAGAAAATCCAAACGTTTCTTGTGTTCCTGATGTGCTTCAATAGCTTTGAGATTGACATCACCCATAGCAGCCAATTCTGCCTTCAACTTTTCAATTTCATCAAGCATATCAATATCATTAATCTCAACTTGGTTAGTTTTGTTGTCATCTGTTTCGTCTTCAGAATCAGAAACATTGAGCATCGGTTTCGGCAGTTCTTCAATAGAGACTTGATACTTTTCAAGGATACGTGTAGAGTTGGATTTTATTCGCATTTCAAGTTGCGTTATTTTTATCTCCAGTTGCGTTCGTGTTCGATTCTGCTTTTCATAGAGTCTACGTGTCCCACGCATGTCTTTCTGCAGATTTTCAATCTCTAAGATCAATTCATCACGTTCTTCTATCAGTTCGTCACATTCTGCTTCAGCTTCTGCAAAATCTCCTTGTATTTGGAGAAATTGTCGTTCTGATTCTTTAATTTGATCAGATATATCTTGTTTGGATTGTTCATCATTGTCTATTATTTCCTGTTGTTTTTTCATATCCTCATTAATTTGAACTTCCCTCTCTTCAAAGCCCTGAAGTTCTGTAATCATGCCGTTAATGTTTCCCTGTAGGCCTGCTAAAAATACTTCCCTTTCCTGAACTTCGTTTGCAACTTCCTCCTTTTTCCGCTTATCACTATCCATACCTTCAGTAACACGTTTTATCCGATTTTCTGTTTGTATGCTTTTTTTCGTGAGTTCATCTATTCTTTCATTAAGTTGTTGTTGTTCCTCTCTTGAAAGATCAGCTGATTCTTTGTGCTGTTTATTTTCAGCTTCATTTTCTGCTATCTGTTTTTCAATACGTTCAATGGTTTGGTCGAACTGTTCAATATCCTTTGATATAGCAGCTTTTTCAATTTTCTTGTCTTGCCATTGAGCTGAAAGTTTTTGTCTTGATTGTTGGGCTTGAGCAATCGTGGCAGCATACGATTTACGTTTCTGTCCAGTCTGCTCAACCAATAGTGTTAATTCATCAATCTTTGTCTGTAAAACATCAAGTTCGTTGTTTCTGCTGAGAAGTCCTGTCTTTCTTTGTTCTGTATGTCCACCAGTAATTGCCCCAGTTGTATTTATTAATTCACCTTCTACAGTAACTAATCGAGCGTTTGGGTTGAAACGTCTTTTAAGTGAAATTGCATTGTCCAAATTATCTATGACAAGTGTGTTTCCTAAGAGATGTTGAACTGCAGGTTGATAAAAGTAATCGTAATCCACCAAATCTTCAGCAACACCGATGACACCGGGTTCGTCAAGGAGTTTTTCATCGGTAAAAGTTCTACGACGGATAATGTCAAGGGGTAGAAATGTAACTCTACCTGCATGATGCTTTTTGAGAAATTTGATTCCAGCATCAGCATCTTCTGCAGTCTCAGAAATGACGTTTTGTATAGCACTACCGAGTGCAACTTCAATAGCAACTTCATAATCATTTTGAGTTTGTATGAGTTCTGCGACAACTCCGCAAATCCCACTGAATTGTTCAGGGAAGTGTTCTTTTGCTTGCATAATTGCGCTGACCCCTGCGTAGTACCCTCTATAGGATGATTGCATTTGTATTAAGGTTCTGTGCTGGGTTTCATTAACACCTAAGGTATCTTGGAGTCCGCGTATTTTTGTATCAATCTGGCGAAGAGCATCCTGAGCTTCGTTTAATGTTGCTTCAACCTTCTTTTTCTCTGTATCAATGTGTATTAAGTCAGCATCTAATTTTGTAGCGTTTTGTTGGATTTCCTCACGTTTGTCATTGGCAGCGTTTAGTTCTTCATTTAAAACATCAGAATCTTCTTTCAACCTGTTAAGACTGTTCTGTGTATCTGTAACCTTATCTTCTATAGATGTTCTTTTACTTTGAAGATGCGTAAGTTCTGAATTGGTTTCCTGCAATTCATTTTGTGCTTCTTGTATAGTCTCATTGGTTTTATCAATTCGTGTGCTCAACTCCTGTAAGACTTGCTTACGACCTGATAGGCGACTTTGCTCTATTTTCAATGTTGCCTCTGTTCTTTTCTGTTGTTGTATCCGTTCCTTTTTCTGAGACTGTAAGTGCATAAGCTGTGATTTTGAAGATTCAAGTGATTGCAATGCCCTTTGCCGCTGCTGTGATATACTTACTTGATTTTCTTTAAAGACTACAAGTTGCCTTTCTATTTTATCTATCTGACCTTCTATTTCGTTTTTCTTTTCTTGGGCAGAATCAATATTAGCATCCAGTTCAGATCTTTTGATGGATGCGTTTTCAACTCTATCTTCAGCGTCTTGTATATCCTGATTTGCTTCACTGACTTGATTCGTTATTTCATTCAGTTTATTTTGCACTTCAAGATGTTCAACTGCAAGTTTTTCGTATTCACGATATGCAAGACTTAATTCTAACTCCTGTTGTTTTCCTTTTAGTGATTTAAAGTGTTCAGCTTGTTCAGCTTGAGATTTCAAAGTTTCGGTTTCGCGTTCTAATTCCTGTATAATATCGTTGATGCGAACTAAATTCTGTTTTGTGTCTTCTAATTTACGTATAGCAGTCTTTTTGTTATGCTTTGATTTTGTAATACCTGCGACTTCGTCAAATAGGAATCGCCGTTCTTCTGGGCGGACGTTAAGTATCATATCAATTTTACTCTGTTCCATAACAGAGTAGGCATCCACTCCAACACCTGTATCCATAAATAGTTCGCTGATATCGCGTAGCCTACAGGCTGTTTGGTTGATGAGATAACTACTCTCTCCGTCGCGTGTGAGTTGTCTACGTACTTCCACATCAGGAGATTCAATTGATAGATTCTCAGAAATATCGGTCAATGACAGGGTAACACTTGCTTTTTGTGCTGGACTAAAGTTTGATCCACCGTTAAACAACAGGTCACGCATACTGGTGCAACGGAGCGCGCGGGCACTCTGTTCTCCTAATACCCATCTTATTGCATCGGAGACGTTACTTTTGCCGCAACCATTTGGTCCAACTATGGTAGTGATACCTGGTTCGAGTAATAGATCTACTTCTTCGGCGAAACTTTTGAAGCCGCTAATTTTGATGCTTTTTAAATACAATACGCACCTCCTACCAACAATATCTTACACGAAATCAATATAGACTTAACGTTGTATTATTATATACTTAACCTACTTGTATATACGAAAATCATCAGTGATAGGTTTCAATAGGGGTTTAAAGTCCTTGCTAAAGTTAACACGTCAATTTCTCTTGGGTCTGCATTCCATAGGACGTTTACGACTTCCCGGATAGTAGCACCCGTGGTAAAAACATCATCAAACACAAGAATATGCTTATCACGTATTTTATCAGCATCCTGTAGTTCGAATGCCCCCTTTATGTTAGTTTGACGTGCTTCCCTGTCTAAGCTGCTTTGTGGGGAAGTATTTTTTTGTTTGATAAGTACATCCTCCAATACATTAAGATTAACTACTTTTGAAATACCTCTTGAAAGCATTGTTGACTGGTTAAAACCGCGTTCGCGTAAACGTTTTTTGTGGATAGGTACGGGAATGACGTAGTCATAGTCAATAATGTTTATATCCTCCGGAATACAATCCACAATAAGTTGGGAAAGTGGTTTGCAGAGTGAAATTCGTTTTTCAAATTTGAGGAGATGAATTGCATGTTGAATAGAATTTTCATAGATTGCAATCGTTCTCAGCTTACCATAACGTGGTGGGTTTGTTGCACAGACTTCACATAAGTTTTCTGCATTTGGAATTCCGCAGATTTCACACCATGGTAGTTCAATAAACTCAATATCTGTCCAGCAAGAATTGCAGATATAAGGTACTGATTCAAGACCGAGTAGTTCTTCACAGACTTTGCATTGTGCAGGATATAGGAATGTAATTGCAGATTCAATGGATTGATGCAGAAAGTTTGGTTGTATGTGCATATTTTGCTACCGTTCATGGATGTTGTGATAGTATAGCACGATTGTAACTGGATGTCAAATCTGTTTGTTGTCAAGGCAGAGGCATTCAATTGTCGAGATTTACATTTGTAGGAGGAGTTTCTACCCCGAATTCTACTGCTGTGTATCTCAAATCGGGGTTAGAAACCCCTCCTACAAATGTAAATCTCGACAATTGAATGCCTCTGCATACCCATCTGAATTGCTTGACTTTAACATTTTTGCAAGTTATAATAAAACTAAATTTTACTCGACTTCTCACAACACACAATGATAAATATTGGCAATCTCAACATTCCAGAATTTCCACTTCTACTGGCACCGATGGAAGATGTCAGTGATCCGCCTTTTCGCGCTGTTTGTAAAGAAAATGGCGCGGACATCATGTATACTGAATTTATATCATCGGAAGCACTCATCCGAGATGCTGCACAGAGTGTTGCCAAGTTAGACATATTCAAATATGAAAAACCTATAGGGATACAAATATTTGGGCACGATATTGGTGTGATGCGCGAAACTGTTGAGATCACTGAGCGAGTCGAACCAGACATCATTGATATAAATTATGGTTGTCCTGTGAAAAAGGTTACATGTAAGGGAGCAGGAGCTGGCATTCTGCAAGACATCCCAAAGATGGTACAGATGACTGCAGAAATGGTGAAAGCGACGATTTTGCCAGTTACTGTGAAAACACGATTAGGTTGGGATGATAAAACGAAATATATAGTTGAAGTAGCCGAACGATTGCAAGATGTTGGTATCCGCGCAATATCAATTCACGGTAGAACACGTCGTCAGATGTACAAAGGCGAAGCCGATTGGACTCTGATCGGAAAGATAAAGGACAATCCACGCATGACTATTCCTGTATTCGGCAATGGTGATGTCGATAGTCCACAAAAAGCCGCAGAGATGCAACAGAAATATGGTGTTGATGGAATTATGATTGGTCGTGCTGCAATAGGTTATCCTTGGATTTTCAACGAAATCAAACACTATTTTGCTACAGGTGAAATACTTGCACCGCCACCGATTGATGTTCGTATTGCAGTATTCAGAAAACATCTGGACTTTTCTATAAAATGGAAAGGGTTGAAACTGGGGCTGATAGAAATGCGAAGACACTACAGCAACTATTTTAAAGGAATCCCGCACGTCAAGCCTTTTCGCACTCGTTTGGTCACTTGTGATAGCTATGATGGTGTCCTATCCATAATTGAGGAACTCAGAAGACATGCATACCGATTTCAAGAAAACACATGCCAACTACCTCTAAACCAGATGCAGTATCAAAATGTCTTGACGTAATCGTGTAATGATTCTATGATATTAGTAAAGGAAAATTAGGATATAGTGATGAATAAAATACCATTTATGAAACTTAGTGGCGCAGGGAACGACTTTGTTATCATCAACAATCTCAACAGAATTGTTGATAGTGATGATACACAGTTCATGAATTTTGTTACAAAAGTATGTCAGCGAAGAATGTCTGTTGGGGCTGATGGTGTGCTTCTTGTAGAAGATGCTGAGGATGTTGATTTCCGAATGCGTTACTTTAATGCTGATGGTGGTGAAGTTGAGACCTGTGGAAACGGTGCACGTTGTATTTCAAAATTTGCATTTCTGCATGGAATCGTTTCTGAAAAGATGCGATTTTTGACGAATGCGGGGATTTATGAAGCAGAAGTAGTCGGTGATAACGTTAAAGTAGGTATGAGCGACCCGACAGATATACGTATTAATGTGCCACTGAAACTTGACGATGGTGAACACACTGTTGGATTTGCAAATACCGGTGTTCCTCATGTTGTATTCTTTGTAGAGGACTTGAAAGAGACAGACGTATTTGATATGGGACAACAGACTCGTTACCATAGCGATTTTACGCCAGATGGAACGAATGCAAATTTTATCTATATCCATTCAGAAGAACTGCTTGAAATACGCACTTATGAACGCGGCGTAGAAAATGAGACACTTGCCTGCGGTACAGGTTCTATTGCTTCTGCGATTGTCTCTGCGACTTTAGGGAAAGTCAAATCACCAGTTTCTGTCAAGACTGCAAGTGGAGTGGTTTTGAAGATTCATTTTGATTTAAATAATGATGAACCGAAAAACGTCTATCTTGAAGGGGATGCGCGCGTTATCTTTGCTGGTGAACTCACATCGGATGCGTGGAACTATTAGTTACAGAACACAAATGTTTATGAATTAGAATCAAGGAGGATTTACATGTTTGAGGGGTCTTTTGTAGCACTCGTCACACCATTTAAGGACGATGATTCGTTAGATGAAGCAAAACTCAAGGAACTGGTCCAGTTTCAGATTGAAGGCGGAACACATGGCATCGTCCCGTGTGGAACAACAGGTGAATCTCCTGCGCTTTCTGATACAGAACATGACCGTGTGATAGATATTACTTTAGAAACAGTAAATGGAAGAGTCCCTGTCATTGCAGGAACAGGATCAAACTCAACGACTCGTACGCTCCGCGCCACTAAACACGCAAAAACTGCTGGTGCTGATGCTGCGCTGATTGTTACGCCTTATTATAACAAACCGAACCAAGAAGGTCTTTATGCCCACTACATGACAATTGCTGATGCAGTTGATATTCCGATTGTAGTATACAACGTCCCTGGCAGGTGTGGCACAGACATCCTTTCTCCTACTATAGCACGCCTTGCTGAACACCCGAACATCGTCGCACTAAAAGAAGCAACAGGGGAACTCAAACGCGCAAGCGAGGTAGTCAACTTATGTCCAGACGACTTTGTTGTGCTATCAGGTGATGATGTCAACACATTACCGATTATGTCGGTTGGCGGAAAAGGTGTTATTTCTGTGGTAGCAAACATCGCTCCTGCAGATATTGCAGAAATGTGTAATGCATTTCATGCAGGTAACCTTGAACTTGCACGTAAACTTCATTACAAAACATATACTTTAGCAGTTAATCTTTTCATAGAGACAAATCCAATTCCAGCAAAAACGGCTTTGATGTTAATGGGCAAACTCAATGGAAAAGTGCGACTACCACTTGCCCCGCTATCTCCTATGAATCTTGAAACGTTGCGAAATACACTTGTGGAATATGGATTGATCTAATACAGTCATCTGTTCCGCTATTAAACATATATCCTATTGATGACCGATATAAATCGGGCATTCTAATGTTAGGCAAATTATGAAAAAGATTGTAAAAAGACTTCTGATAGGTGTTGGAATCGTCGCTGTTGTGATTGTTATTGCGGTAGGATATATGTTTTGGAAGATGGGTCAGCCACTTTACACCTTCGGTTCTGTTAGAAATTGGGAATCCATACAATATCCTTTGAAACCAACTAAGTTGAGACAAAATCATTTGAAACCAACTAAGTTGAGTGGAAAATCATCATCGTGGCCTGTGGAATGGAATTTAACGCTTCATTATGATGTATATGGTAAAGGACGACCTGTCCTAATTGTTCACGGAGGTCCGGGAATACCTTACGCAAATGCTTGGAAAGGATTGCAACCGTTAGAAGATCAGTACGCATTTTTCTATTATCATCAACGAGGTGCAGGTAACTCAATGGGACGCATTGTTCGTTTTGCACCAAGAAACTATCAAAAAAATGTTGTAGACCTTGAGGAAAGACTTGGCATAGGGGCACAAATCGCAGATATTGAGCGAATCCGACATTTCCTCAATGAAGAAAAACTATTGCTTGTTGGCCATTCTTACGGAGGATTTATTGCTTCACTTTATGCTGCAGAGTTTCCAATGAGGGTTGAAAAGTTGGTCCTTGTTGCACCAGCGGGTATGTTAACACCACCAAAGAAAGGCAACAATTTATTTGATGCAGTCCGTGCAAAACTTCCAGAAGAAGATCAGACGAAATATGATTCGCTTACGAAAGAATATTTCAATTTTGGTAACATCTTCTCAAAAACGGACAGTGATCTGGTAGATTTACATACACAAGTAGGACACTATATATTGAAAGGAATGGGATATGATTCTTCAAAAATGGATACACCGCCAACGCCCGGTGGATGGAGTGTATTTGCTGTCTACTTCAGTACGGGTAGATCACCAGACTATCGTGATGCAGTTAGGCATATCACGGCACCAACGTTAATTATCCACGGTGACGACGACGACATTGCCCTAAATGGGAGTCGGCAATACGAAAAATATATTCCAAATGCAAAATTTGTTTTAATCGGTTGTTCGGAGGAATCAACCATTTCCGGACACTTTATATATGATGATTGCCCAGTGCAGTTTGCGAATATCGTCATGAGTTTTTTGACTGACCAATAAATGCAGCAATTTCTGATGTTTGTGTATTGAAATCTCTCTCTGCCAATGACTTTAGGTTGTCTAACTGAGTAGTCGTGTCTATATCCCAAAAGTTTATTTTTGGGTCAATCCTTAAATAATTCTCTTTGAGTAAACGACTAACCAGATTCGCTGATGCTTGCGATTGTAATGTCATTACAAAAGAGACTAACTTTATACCACCCCATCCAGACAAGAATCCCCATCTACGTTTCTTTTTATACATTGATATTGAATGTCCTGTTCCGATGGACAATATCTTAACCTGTGATAGGTCTTTTCCAAAAAATGTGAGTGCCTCTGTATAAGCTGCAATAGAAGGATTGTTTGCCCACAAACCACCATCAGATAAAAGATGATTCTCTATGTTTTTCGGAGCAAAAAATGTGGGAGCAGCGCATGAGGCAACAATTGCATCACGCAGACAAACTCCGCCATCCGTATATTCAGTTTCACTCAGATTATTACAGTAATTTGATCTAAAGGTGTGGGAATCGCTTGTTGTTATTTCTGAACATGTTATCAGAAGTGGTGTGTCTATTTCTAATAACGGAGTTGCCGGGATATGATGTGCAATAATCTCTGCCAGTTTCTCGTTTGAATACTTGCTGAAAAACAGTGGATTCCGATACCACTTTTTACGGAATATGTCAGGTGCTTCAGATTCAAAGAGTTGGACAATTTCGTCCATAGGAATATCAGAAACAGCGGCACCTGCGATGATTGCACCAGTACTCGTTCCAGCAATGAGATCGAAGCAGCTTTTGATATGTACATCAAAGGTCTCTTCAACTTTGGCGAGGAGGTGTGCAGAATATATTCCGCGTGTTCCACCGCCATCTAACGCAAGAATGTGTAAGGTGTCCGATTTGTTCATTGATTGTCTCTTTGATGATTATTCTAATACACCAATATCAATGTCTCTTTCTTCCAACGACCGTCTTCGTCGTGGAAGGTCCCCGAAAAGAGGTCGGAAATAACCTGCACCTTCTGGTGATAGATGGTACCGATCTGCATCATAAAACCTGGGGTCAAGACTGCGGCGAATCACATGTCCAGTTTCATCACGTTTCAACACTTGTTCAATTGGTAACATTACGGGTTCTATACCTGCATCCGTCCGGGTGATTGTTGCTACACCATTAACCATACCATCTGCAAGTGAACGGACAGCAAGAGAACCGGCACTAATTGCAGTATTTCTATCCAATTCTGTCGGACTACCACATCTCTGCATATATCCAAGTATCAATGCCCGTAAGGCAGAACTGGGTATATCCGTGAGTCGTTTTTTCATCGCTTCCACAATTATCTCGGAACATCCTCCAGGCTTTGTATGTCCAAAGGCATCAAGCTCAGCTTGTGATGTAATCATCAATTCTCCATCGTCATTACGTATACCCTCTGAAACAACGACAATTACATTGCCTTGTAGTGCATGTTTTTCTCGAATTGCTTCAGCCAATCTATCGGGTTGATATGGCACTTCTGGAACAACGATAAGGTCTGCCAAACCGTAAGCAGCGGAGAGTGTGAGCCATCCTGCATCTCTCCCCATTGCCTCTACAACAATTATGCGGTCATGTGAATATGTCGTTGTTCGTAAATCTCTGACTGCATTGATAACTCTACTTGCCGCAGTTGGAAAACCTGGACAGAAATAGTTGACCATTTTGGAATAATCAACGGAATCGCCTTCTGGTGGATTTATTCCCACATCATTGTCAATCGTTTTTGTGACAAATACGGTTGTGAATTGCTCTGAAAGTGCTGAACCAACCGTAAGGGTATCATCACCACCGATAGGGATAAGACCACTGATATTCAATTTTTTCAAGTTATCAATTGCTTCGTCTATCTTGTCCATTGCAATAAGGTTTGTTCTGGAACTCTTGAGTATTGTCCCCCCATGGTTCTCATCTATCATGTCTGGTGTCAGAGTTAAGTAGCGTCCTCCTTTTAGGACACCTCTCCATCCTTCCATTAAACCAATAAGTTCAAACCCGAGTTCTTCGGACTTCAGTGCGATTCCTTTGAGGGTAGCATTAAGGGCACTTGTATCGCCCCCTCCAGTTAGAACCCCTATTTTTCTTTTCATAGAAAACTCCTATCTTATTTTCAAATGATAATCCAAGTAGATTAACACAATGCCGATCAGATAAACTGTGATATAGTATACTGCTATTTACTTCATAACCTCTACCAGAACTGGTTTATTAAGAACAAGGGCTTTTTCCAAAGTTGGTTTAAAATCCTCAGGATCATCAACACGTAAACCGATTGCACCATAAGACTCTGCAAACTGAACAAAATCGGGATTAACTAATTCCACACCGATACGTTTGCCGAAACGACGTAACTGCCCGCGTTCAATGGAGGTATATTGATTGTCATTCATCACAAGAGTAACTACGGGGAGATCATACATCACAGCAGTGGCAAGATCGGGACTGGTCATCAAGAAACCACCATCTCCGCAAAGAGCAACAACTTTTCGTTGTGGATAAGCGACTTGTGCACCGATTGCCGCAGTTAATCCTATGCCCATTGCAACTGATATTCCTGAAAAGATATAACTACCAGCAGAATAAGTTGGAAAATGCGATAGCGCGCCATAACCAGTTATATTGACATCAACAGATAGAATAGCATCGCGCGGCATCACATCGCGCATTTCTTTGAGGATACGTGGTGGTTCAATTGATCTGAATTGACTGTGAAGTTGTTTTAGTTCATCACCCCATCCACAGTTCAGTTTTTCATCATGCAGTCTCGCATTCAATTGTTGTAGTACTAATTTTGGATTTGCACCAATTCCTACTGTCGCGGGATACTCTTTACGTATTTCATCAACGTCTGCTTCTATGTGGATCAAGGGTTGTGGTATTTGTAACGACCAATTTCCAGTGTCACGATAGGTAAATCGAGTCCCAATTGCGATAATGAGATCTGATGATTTCATAGCAGCTTGTGCAACTCCGTCACGGAATAGACCAATGGAATACGGAGAATCTTCAGGCATTGAACCCTTACCCATACCAGTCATAGCAACCGGTGCATCAAGTAGTTTGGTGAATTCAAGCAGTTCTGCGGTTGCACGTGTATGATTAATGCCGCCTCCAGAAATTATCAAAGGCCGTTCTGATTCTTTCAGTAAAGCAACGGCTGTCTCAATATCCTCATCACTTGCTATTGTCTGAATACCGTTATTTCTTGGAGGAATTGGTAATTCTACATCTGACTGTAAGGCATCCGTAGCAAGTTCGATCAAGACTGGACCAGGTCTTCCAGATCGCAACTCTCTAAATGCGCGGTTGACTGCATTCGGAATCTGCTCTCCACGTTGTACGATTTCAATATGTTTCGTCATTGGTGTGAACGCAGCTGCTTGGTCTAAACCGTGAAAACTCTTACGCGGATCTTTGTGTGACAAGTATGATGGGTTTTGACCCGTAATCCATAGTACTGGTGAACATGCTGTATATGCTTCACATATCCCAATGGATGCATTATTCGAACCAGGACCTGGTACCGTCATGCAGACACCGACATCACCTGTTGCACGGGCATAACCGTCCGCCATAAAGGCAGTTCCACCTTCATGTCGTGTCACATAATGCTGAATACTATCCTTGTTATAGTATAATGCCTCATACACAGTATCAAGATGGTTTCCTGGTAGGCCGAATATCACCTTAATTCCTTGTGCCTTCAAGCATTCAACAAATAGCGAGCCGCCTGTCATTACAGACCCTTTCTGCATCTCAATAAATATACCAATTCTATAAACGAATTTCCCTTTTGAGTTGGAATGTCCGAGGCGCAATGAATTGCGCGACTACGAACCGACAATCCCTCAAATGGAATGATATTTTTAGATATGGTAATATGTAATTATGAGTATCGTATTAACTGTATTTCTGTCCATATTTTCAAATTCTACAATATTAATAAAGATACTTCATATTAAAGATTCTGTCAAGTATTATTCTACCATTCTCCAGAGGCATTCAATTGTCACAAAGCATCATTGTAAGAGGGGTTTCTAACCCGAATTCTGCTGCCCTATATCTCAAATCGGGGTTAGAAACCCCTCCTACAATCATTAATCTGATAAATATGCGTATTCAATCAATTCTCTACATAGGATGGGACGGGTTAGGAACATTTAATGTCTATTGAAAGACTCTTAGAGAGAGCATAAAACCAGTATTACGCTCTTTGTAGGTTCTATTTTTAGCATTGCTTGAGGATACTGATTATTTACCTTGAGACACGAAATGTGCAGAATATTTATGAAACAACCAACGAAATTATGGAAGAAAAAAAATCTTCATCCGTTCCTATATCCGCCCTGTTGGTAGAATATCAGTATTCCGCAGTAAATGCAAGGAAAGGGATCAAAGGTAATTGTGCAACTGGCACCTCTTTTGTATAGTTTGCATTGTATCTTACTTGCAATATATTCGTCCGATTATACGCATTCCAAAGTTCTACTGTAAATCCACACTTAAACCTATTGATTTTCAAGAAAGACCAATGAATACGCAAATCTAAACGGTGGTAGGGTGCTGCCCGTGCTAAATCACCATATACAGGAATCCATGTCTCATTTTTGGTAAACGGATTGGTATAACGTTCTCTGTCTGCCAAGGGTGCGTACAATATACCGCTTTTGTATTGCCAGGTAGCACCGAATTCCAAAGACGCATAAGTATAGTTCAAGCCAAGAGACATTACATGCGGGGTGCTATACATAAAATCCCTCTCTTTGTCCTTAGCAAAATCACGTCTTCTCGACAAAGTATAAGAATACGCCAACCATCCCCGAAACACATCCCCAATTTCGTGTTCCAACGATACTTCAATCCCTCTCACAGAACCTGTCCGCTGATTCTCGTATCGTTTTTCATCAAGGTTGAAGGTAATCATATCCTGCAAGTTTTTGTAATATCCTGCCACCTCAACCCTTGTTTCAGCAGTCAATCTTTTCTCTATTGAAACGACATAATGTGTGGCATTGCTGGGTGCAATATCAGGATTTTCCTTGCCAAAAACAACTTGATAAAGTTTCGGGTTCTGGACATATTTGCCATACAGAAAACGGAGATCAACAGGTAAAAGCGATAATCCGTAAGCACGTATATTTTCAGGCCCGAGTGTTAAGCCAAATTGCCCTCGTGGTTGAATATAGAACCTATCAATCAGATTATAGTAAGTTGTTCGCAATCCAACGGTGCCAAATAAGTCAACATAACGGGATGAGAATAGATCCTGTGTTCCCTGCAAATAGCCTTCAAGCCGATGCATGACTTTAGATGATGTGGTATGTACCTTTTCTCCATCCTGTTTCAACCTGAAGTCAAAATCCCAATCTCCTTCTTCAAGTGGTCGTGCTCCAATACTTGTAAGGTTTGATGGGATACTTGCAATATCAAAACCGGATTCTATCAGTGTCTTCGGAAATTCTACCCAGTACTGAAGATCCCCGCGTAACGAATACACACTATCCGAGTCTTTATAGAAGTAACCATCCCCATATTCAATTTGCGTGCGTGAAAATGACCGTGTTAATGAGACAACAGAACTAAAAGTTTCTTCTTTCTCAGAATAGAAATGGATGCCTTGTGAATCAAAAGGATTTCCCGAATTCAGTGGACCACGCAGATCGCTGTTAGACACCTCATCTTCGCTAAAACGAAATTTTGCAGAATCGTCCGCTGCAATAGCATTGACAACCAATCTGTTGTACTTACTTAGTTGGTAAACCGCTTTTCCTTGATAGCTCCAGAATCTTGGCACTTCTGTAACCAGATCATCGTCCACCTTCACCAATATTGTTAACAACTCAAAAAGCGGTCCCATAAAACTCCTACGACCAAATATATACCAATACCCCCGGTTTTCTCCTATACCCCCTTCAAAAAACGATTGGGCGTAAACAGGATTCAGATTGAGTTTTGCAGCCACATGTTTGTCAGTATTACCACGTGAATGTATATCAATCACTGCTTGTGAATCGGCTCCATATTGCACACCGTATCCACCTGGATACACGTCAATTTTTTGTAGCACATCCGCATTCACCGTGGAGACGATGCCGTAAAGATGATATGGATAACCCAAAGGTAACCGATCAAAATAGTAGATATTATCTTCGGGTCCACCACCACGGACAGATAAAATGCCGACAAAATCATTGAGTGTGCCAACACTGGGGAGTTGATTTAAGGCTCGCAGCGGATCACCACCACTTCCTACAGCACTTGTAATTGATGTGCCATCAAGTGTGTGCCGTTGTTTCCTTTCAATCCGCTCTTCTTTCTTGACTACGGGCGGCAACGTGATAATATCCTCAGATGCTTCATTTTCGATAGGGTCATCGTCTTGTGCAAAAACAGTGAATGGTATAATGAGAAGGAATAAAATCAGTATCTTTTTCAGTGTTTTAGTCTCAAGAAAATGCATTAGAATTCGGCTGTAATACCTAAATATGGGATAATAGGAAATTGATAAATTTCGTCTTTATCGGAATAGTCCTCTTCATATCGATAATCCAGTAGATTTTGCCGATTATATGCGTTCAGTAGTTCTAAAAAGATGCCAAAACCCCAACTGTTAAATCGAAAAACTTTACTCACCCGCAAATCCAACCGATGATATGGAGGCAATCTTTCTGAGTTCGTCTCTCCATAAATTGGAAGATAAATCCATCTTCCGTTCAATCTCGGATCAGGCACCCGGTTTGCTCCTTCAACAGGTGTATATGGATTACCTGTGCGATATTGCCACTTCGCCCCGAACTCCCACGTTGGTGTCAGGTTATAACTCGCTGCAATAGTAGCAACATGTGTTTGATCAAAGGAATAGTAACGATAGGGTTCTCCATCACGGTCCCGTCGTTTTGAGAGTGCATAGGCGTAGGAAACCCAACCGAAAAACTTATCACCACTTCGGTGTCTCAGAAAGATCTCTGTACCTTGAGCGTAACCTTCACCTTGATTGAGAAAGACATTGATATCATCAGATGTCACTAAGTTCACTAAGTCTTTGTAATAGGCAGCTATTTTGATTTCTGTATCTGGAGATACCTCACGTTTGAGTTCAAGGATATAATGGCTCGCCTGACTGGACTTTAAATTTGGATTACCAACGCTATCCGAAAGTTGCGCTGGAATAGGTGTCTGATTGTATATTCCGTAAGCAAATTGAAGTTCCGAACTGTTGGGCAATTCAAGACGTAAACTCCCGCGTGGTTGTATAGTAAGTTCATCAATACGGTTAAAATAATCCACTCTTAATCCATACACAACAGATAAAAAAGGTAACAGATTATATCTATTCTGTAAGTAACTTTCAATACGTTGTCCACGAACCGTCTCGTCTATTGCATTCTTTTCTTCAAACCGGATGTCATACTCAACTTCACCTTCATCCGGTATCCGTGTGAAAGTGCCAGAGACCTCTCCCGGTTCAACACCGACTATCAGTCCCGTTTCTAACCGGTTTTTCTCGTTTAACTCATAAGTTAAATCTTCCCGTAACGTGTAATTGGGAGCATCAATATTAAGCGAGATCAAAGGTCCGAAGTTGACATCAAATAAGAAATTTGAACGTGTAAAAGATAAATAAGAGGTAAGTCGATCTGTCAGGATGGAACGTAGGTGAATTCCTCCCCCCTCAAAACCGCTGTCAAAACTTGTATCTCCCCTAAAATCTTCGTCTACGTTTTCACCGTCTAATGTTATTGCAAACTTATCCCCTGACGCAAAGAGATTGAAAAAAAGTTGGTGTTTTACGCTGAGGTCGTAACCGGCTTTTACTTGATAATCCCAGAAACGGGGAAAAGCAGTAAATGCCCCTGCTGCAAACGAAAGGTTTCCGATGAATAGGTCAATATAACTCCTACGTCCAGCGGCGTACCAATATCCCTTATTGCCAATTTTTCCTTGAAGTAATCCCTCAGAATATAATAGGTTGAGATTGAACTTGCCACGTAGATTTTCTGCACTGCTATTTTGGGAATATATGTCTATCACTGCTTGAGAATCTACACCAAATTCAGCACCATAACCACCCGCATAAACATCAATCCTGTCAATGATTTCGGAACTCAGAGACGACACAAGTCCACCAAAATGGTAAGGATAACCCACAGGCACACGGTCAAAGTAATACAGATTATCTTCATCAGAACCACCACGGATATAAAGTGCCCCACTAAAATCGTTCGCAACACCGATACCTGGAATTGCAGGTAACGCACGGAGCGCATCTCCCGCAGTGCCAGGAATACGTGTGATTTCTTGGGATTGAAGACTTCTTTTGATAACCGGCTTTGCTTCGCGTTTCGTTTTGATTTCTACTCCCTTAAGGTCATACGCAACAGCATCAATATAGATTATAGGGGTAAGGTTTTTCCCCTCCTGAACGACTATGGTAATCTTCTCTTCTATTTCAGTGCCAGGAAAAGTTATAGATAGGGTATATTCACCCTTTGGTATGTCATTGAACGAAAACGAACCTGTCTCATCCGTTATTACACTTTTGTCGATTCCAATAATTTGAACTTCTGCTCCTGCCAACGGTTCATCTGTTTCACGACTATAGACAGTGCCATTGATGACACCTATATCAGAAAAGGCAACTGTCGGAATTAACAGAACCATCAGTAGACAGATGATATTCTTCATTCTTTGTAACTCCTATTCTCTTTTTCTTCCTATTTCTTTTACTACTTCAAATTATACAATTTCTGTTCGTATGAATGCCAGAAAATATAACTATGGTGAATTATTGAAATAATTATACACTCCAACCCCACGGTAGGTGCGGTTTCCTAACCGCACCATAGGTGTCAATTTAAGGATATATCTTCTTGTGGGAGGAGTTTCTAACCCCGATTAACATTTTAAATTCGAACAAAATCGGGGTTAGAAACCCCTCCCACAAGAAAAAAATTAGCAACTTTTTCTTAAATTGACGCTTATGGTTATGCTTTTTGTTCCACCATGCTTGAGAGGATACCGAGGATTTTGTCGCATTGTGCGATTGAGTAGATTGCCATATCAATGTGCAAGCACTTCTCTTCCAATTTGAGGAATTGCCACTCTGTTCCTGTAGTGGCAGCACCGTAAATACGCGAAATGTCATTGCCTTTGTCAGCGTTAAAACGTTGTGCAGCGATCATCTCAGCGACACACTGGCCGAGCCCGAACTTCGGGTCATCCTTCTTTGCCTCAACAAGAATAATGATGGGGGCTTGTAAATAAAACTGTTCTGGTGACAAACTTACAAGAAAATCGGATACGCCCGTTAATCCTCTTTCAACATCAACGTTGAAATCAATACCTGAAAAGAAACTGATACGATAATCAAATTGCTCTAATAGTTCAAACAGGACATTGGCTACGATTAATTCTGAACGTGCCTTCTCTGTGCCTATAGCGGCAGCTACCGGAACTTTTTTCTCTAAGACTATCGTGAGAATTTCGCTCGGGTCCATCGGTTCCATGCCAGAAAAAATGCCTATGGACCGAACTGTTTCTAACTGAAATTCTTGCTGGACTGTTTCTAAGGTGAAATTGCTATAAGCCATGTCGTAGAACCTCCTGCTCTCTTTATGCTTTTTGTTCTACCATGCTTGAGAGGATACCGAGGATTTTGTCGCAATTTGAGATTTGGTAAAGTGCCATATCAATGTGGAGACTTTGCCCTTCCAATTTGAGAAAGTGCCAATTTATTCCTGAAGTAGTAGCACCATAAATGCAAGGGATTTCGTTCCCTTTTGCCTTATTAAAGCGTTGTGCGGCGATCATTTCTGCAACACATGCCCCGAACCCAATTATGTGGGACTCATCCTTTCCAGAAATATTGGGAACCTTAACAGAAAGACTAACAGGTGCCTCTACAATAAATGACAGTGGGTACAGACTTATTAAAAAATCGCACATACTAGTCAAACCCTTTTCAGGATCGACATCGAAATCAATGCCAGAAAAAAGAGTCGGACGGGGCTCCAAGTGTACTAACAACTCAAAAAGGATATAAGAAATAACAAATTCTGACTTCGCTTTATCTGTATTTACTGCAAAGGCTAATTGCACCCTTTCCTTAAGATCTGTCGTGAAATGGGGACGTGGGACAATCGGATCAATGTCAGAAAAGAGGCCTAAGGTTTCAATGACTTCAAGTTGAAACGTTTTGACTACCGTTTCTAAGGTAAAATCGTTATAAACCATTGTGAGATAATCTCCTTCTACAGATTTGGTATAGCAGCCCTACTCCTATATGTTCAAGCTATCTGCGGGACCGTGAGTGTTTCACCTTTGATTCAGATAGCAGCCGGCTTATGTGCCTTGCGGGGATAGCAGCTGCATTCATGAGTTGATCGCTCCGCGCCACGATGCCGATTAGGATGCCTTGTCTGTTAAGCACCGGTCCGCCACTGTTGCCACCGAACACATCGGACTGAATATGCAAGAAATCTTGGTGGTCGTTCAGAAATTCACCGAGCGTCCAACGCCACAACTCTTGTTTTGCAGGATTGCCGAGGATGTAGACCAGTTCACCTACTTTTGTTGTGGGTGGTGTGAGATTCCAATCTATTTCGCGGGCAGTTTCGGGTAAACCGTCAAGTCTGATGATTGCCAAATCGGTTTTCTCATTCTTGGCGATGACGTGTCCTTTGGTGTAATAACCGAGTCGTTTTAGCACGTTTCCACTTGTTAGGTAGAAGTTTCTATCTTTTATGAGTTCGCCTTTTTCGTCTTGTGCGGGGAAATATACGTCTATTGTGTTCTGTTTACCTGTGACGTGTGCATTAGTAACGGCAAGTTTTGATTTTTTGTCAAGTAGTACACCGCTGCCCTCGCCTATGCCTGGGTTGACTATCCACATGACTGCGCGAATGGCGTTATTATAGACTTGGTTTGCGGCTTTTTGGAATGGTTTAGAAGAATCTAAAGATTCTAAATATTCAGCAAGGTCTATAGTATCCGTGTCTGTTGCTTTCCATAAGTGGATTGTTTTTATACTTGAACATGCTAACGTCTTACCATCAGGACTCAAACTTAAGTGATCTACTTTTTTATCTACATTTCTACCAGGGACATTAAGTGTCTTTTTATGCTTCCCAGTAGCTACGTCCCACAAACGAATTGTATTGTCATAACCTCCACCACTTACCACCGTAGAACCTTCAGGGGTAAACAATATACTCGTGATATAACTCGTATGTCCTGTGAGCGTTTTTTTAAGTTTTCCTGTGGCTACATCCCACAAGCGGATTTTGTACCCTTTATCGTTACCGTGTAAAGCCGTGCTGGCAAGGGTCTTTCCATTAGGACTGAATGTAAAGTTTGGAATATCTTGAGCATTTTCTGTGAGCGTTTTTTTGTGTTTTCCTGTGACTGCATTCCATAAACAGATTCTATTACCGTGGCCACCTTTACCTGTACCACCTTTACCAACAAATGTTTGCCCATCTGGACTAAACGCAAATTCCATAACTCCATCTATAGTTTTTTTGTGTTTTCCTGTGCCAACATCCCACAAGCGAATTTGTTCGTTCCAACTTGAATTCGCAAGCGTTTTGCCATCAGAACTAAACGATAAACTAAAGGACTCTCTTGTATGTCCTATAAGCGTTTTCTTATATGTAAGAGTCGTGGCATCATAAAGTCGAATGGTGTTGTCTGGATTACTGCAGGCAATCATCTTCCCATCAGGACTGAATGTAAACTCTCTACGTAATAGTGTATTTCCTATGAACATCCATTTCTGCGTGGCTATATTCCGCAAACGAATAGTGTCCGAACCCCCACTAATGAGTGTCCGACCATCAGGACTGAACGATACACTCCTGACCCAATCCGTATGTTCTGTGAGCGTATTTTTATGCTTCCCTATAGACACATCCCATAAACGAATAGTAGTATCTGCACCTCCACTCGCAAGCGTTTGACCATCAGGACTGAACGCGATACTGAAGATACGATCTGTATGTCCAGTAAGGGTTGCATAGTGAACATAATCTTGTGCAAAACTGTTTGAGAGGAATAGGACAGGGACAAGAAATAATGTTGAAATAAAGCGATAGGTTTGTTTCATATAAAACTCCTACGATTTGGAATCTTCTTCAACGGCACGATCAGCATAGGCAAGTCGATAGAAGTTTCTCGGTTCACCTGACATGAAATCCTCCATTGCGTATACCAAGGCAAGTGATGCCTCTTCATCTAATTCGCTGAGTTTACGAAATAGACTGTCACGCTGCACCTCAAAACGCGTGCATGCCTCATACTCATCAACATATTTAGTTACCATACTATGGAGATAAACTTTCGCAGGAGTGTTAGGGGCATGATAACCAATGCTGTCCATGCCGTGGATAATCAAATCTAACTCATTGAAAGTAAAGTCGATATTTTTGACCGTTTGCAAACCGTTTTCATACGCTTGCAATGCTTTTTTTGACAACCATCTATAATTTTCTGCCATTTTTCACCAACTACCTTCCCGCAATCCGTTCAACAACCCACTCCCGAATTAGATTCTCAGGAGTTATGCCACGCGACTTAGCAAGTGTTTCAATAATCTCTAATTCTTTGGACTCTAACTGAACAGAAACTGAGTTGTCAAAGACAGGTTCGCTTACTTCTTCAAGTTCGTTTTCAAAATCGGTCAAGTCATGTGTATCCCAAAAATCAGCGAGTTTCTGAATAGAATCGGTTTGCGGAATTTTTGGACAATTCATCAGTTCTACCATTGTTTATATTGAGGGTACTTCCTGGAATACCTTACACTTGTTGCTCTACCATACTCACAAGGACACCGAGGATTTTGTCGCACTGTCCAATTGAATAGGGTGCTTTATCAATGTAGAGCTGCTGCCCTTCCAATTTAAGGAATTGCCAGACTGTGCCTGTTGTAGATGCACCATAAATGACAGGGATGTCGTTACCTTTTTGGGTATTAAAGTGTTGAGCGGCGAGCATTTCTGCGATGCACTGGCCGAAACCTGTGGTTGGTTCATCCTTCTTTGCCTCTACAAGAATAATGATGGGTGCCTCTAAGTAATATTGCACGGGTGAGAGACTTATCAGAAAATCGCATACACCGGTTAACCCCTTTTCAACATCAACATTGAAGTCGATTCCAGAAAAAAGGCTAATACGCTGTTCAAACTTTTCTCGGAGTTCAACAAGTACATTGGTAACAATAAGTTCGGACTTCGCCTTTTCTGTTCCGATAGCAAGGGCTAATGGGACATTGCGTGACAAAGTTGTAGTGAGATGCTCGCTTAGAACTATCGACTCAATTTCAGAAGATATATCCGCTGCTTCATCCGTTTCTAACTGAAACGTTTTCAGTACTTCTTCGATAGTAAAATTGCTATACGCCATTGCCTCAGTACCTCCTCAGTGTTAAATTTTCCCCAACGTTGCCACGCATTAAAGTTGTGTTAAGTGTATCATGCAAAATCCCTTTTACCAATCGAAACTGAACGGATGTTAAGTGAGGTGAAAAATCAGGACACATAGCTTGGTTTTTGATTATTGTGGTTGACGAATTCTGACTCTTCCAGCAGAGATAACACTGAAAGCCCCCAGCAATTGGGGACCTTGATTTGCAAAAACATTTGAAATGCTTTTTGCTTTGGCTTGCTTCGACAGACCATCAAGGCGGATGAGAACAACCCCCGTATGGATTAGTCCTTGACGGTAAACAAGTTCACCAAAGTCCTTATCTTCCGTAATCAAAAGCGCACCATTTTGGTTAGCTTGCTCTAATACAGTTTCATCGTCAATACTCGGTGCAAACTCAGCAACGTATAAAACATCATGTCCATCCTGTCGAAGGGTATCTACAATAAGTTTATCAACGTTTTCGTCTGCTATTAGATTCATGGAGTTTGGCCTGAAATAGGATAAACGACATCAGCGCGAAGGGCTTGTGCCGCAAAACGAAAAGCTGCACGGATACTCTCTTCAGTTAGGCGCGGATATGCCTCAAGCAATTGCTCAATCGTTTCACCTGCTGCGAATTTTTCCAAAATCAATTCAACAGGTATGCGGGTGCCGGTAATAACAGGTTTTCCCATCATAATAGATGGATTCGATTGTATCCATTTTGTATCCATTTTTACATCCTCCTTGATTCCTCCATTGATTTGCATTTAATATTATACCACTATTAACATCAGAATTCACATAAATAAAGGTTACGTTATTCCCCCTGCACAGCACTAATCTCATCTTCAGAAATTTTGTGGACACTCTTCGGATTGAACGTCTGCGATGTCCCAACGCGCAATGCAACCTCAATTCTACCACCTGTCAACACAAAAAACTGGATAAGAAATCCACCCCCCTGCATGGATTCAACCTGATATTCTTCTGCGTCAAGGTCACCAATCCATTCTGGGAGTACGGCTTCAAATTTCGGATGTACAATCACATTTTCTGGGAGCGCGATAATTAGAGTTCCTGGTTCATCACCGATTGCATTACCAATAATCTCTCTTTTTTCTACCATAAACGGCACAACACGACTTGCGTATTCAAAATCATCAGCGGTGGTGCGTTCTGGTGGCACAAGTCCCCACGTCAAGTGATGGATAAACGGATTACCGTATCCTTGACCAAGCATGTGTTGCAGTGCTGCTCTGTCCACAGGATGCACAACTGCAACGTAGTCAAACCACCCCTCTTTCCGTGCAGGACTATCCGCTGACAATTGTGCAGACACATTTATATAGTCGCATCCATCAACAGGCGATGGATAACACCGCGCATCCCATCCATTTACATAACCGAGTTGTTTTAAGCCATCGGCGACAATATGCGGTGGATCACAGAAAATAGCAGCGTGATCCATGTTCGGATAGATTTCAACACCTGCACGTGTAATATGTTCTGCAACTTCAGTTGCCTCGGAAAAGCGCAGTTCTGCGTTATCAATTTGTAAGTAATCTGTGAAATTTGTGGGTAATTTTATCAAGCTTTCCATGTGATTTCTCCCTGATATTACAAGATGCAATGCTATATCAGTTTAACAAAATTTACGACCATTAGCAAACGTTATTTTAGCGTTGTAAAAAGTACGGAATCTTGTTAATATAGATGCGTTTAGATGCAAAACATTGCAATTGTAGATCGTTCTTACAATACAAAAGAGGAAAATTGATGCGAAAAAACACCTTTCGAGAATCACTCAATGCTGACGAACCGACCGTTGGCACGCGTATCCATACCACTTGGCCCTCCGTCGTTGAAGCGATTGGTCACACAGGGATGTATGACTATGTTGAATTTGTGGGGGAATATGTACCATTTGACTTGTACGACTTAGATAATCTATGTAGAGCCGCTGAGCTCCATAATATTTCAATGATGATTAAAGTTGACCAAGAACCGCGAGGATTTATCGCACAACGCGCAATCGGTTCCGGTTTCCAAAGTGTGCTTTATGCTGATTGTCAGAACGTTGAAGATGTGAAAGAGTGTGTTCGGACTACACGGGCGGATACGCCTGAAGATGGCGGTAGTTACGGCGTGGCAATGCGCAGGTTTGCTTATATGGGATATGGCGGGGGACCGGAATACGTCCAAGCACTCCGTGATGTTGTGGTTGTGATTATGATTGAAAAGAGGGGAACGGTTGAAAACCTTGAAGAAGTCCTATCTGTTGACGGTGTTGACATGATCCAGTGGGGTGGATCAGATTATTCTATGAGCATTGGGAAGGTTGGTCAAAGCGGATCCCCTGAAGTACGCGAAGCACAGGAAAAAGTGTTCAAAACTGCTATAAAGATGGGGGTGCCACCGCGTGCTGAAATTGGGAGTGCCGATGGCGCGAAACGTTTTCTTGATATGGGGGTGCGACATTTCTGCATCGGTGCCGATATTTCAATTCTTTACGGCTGGTGGCGTAAGCATGGAGATGGTTTACGCAAAGCACTAGAGGGACATTAGAATAGTTGTCAGTCGTCAGTTATCGGTTGTCAGTTAAAGAGGACTCTGGTTCAATCAACGCACCTCTTAACTGACCACTGATAACGGATAACTATTAAAGCATAGCCTGCATCTTTTCTGCAACCCAATCCACTGCAACATCAATCATAACCTGACCACTTTCTGTAGTGGCAAGTTTTGCCTGATGATGATATTCTCTATCTGATTTTGCTTGTCCTTCATTGGAAATAGTGAGTTTGGCACTGTCGTAATCCACACCGTTCCAATCTACGTTTTCAGCAAACGCGGCGAGTGCAAACGCAGTCTCAAATTCCGCTGCGTGCCCCGGACAGATACCGGACTCCATCTGTTCTTGGACTAACTCACTACTATACGCTTCCCAATATGAGTGGAAGGCAATATTAATACCAAGTTTTTCCCTGTACCCATCTAACCGTTGATGTACAGGCCCCGCATTCCCCGCATGTCCATTGACAATTAAGATGTTTTCAATACCGTGCCGACGCATACTATCTGCAACATCATATAACACTTCACCGAATACCTCTGCACGCAGTGTGAGTGTGCCCTTATGATCCATCCAATGTTCCGATACGCCAATCGCCAAAGGCGTTGTGACAATCACCTGTGGGAACAACTTTTCTGCTGCCAGTTTTGATACATATACCGCGCTTTGTGTGTCGTGGTACATCGCCAAGTGTTCGTTATGTTGTTCTGTGCTTCCTGTGGGAATGATTGCACCTTTGAGCGTGCCAGCATCTATCGCTTCACGAACATATCGTCTTTGGTTTTCCCACAATAACACTGATTTGATTTGAGACATATTTATCCTCCGATTTTTAGATTATCAATCATGTTACATTACTATTGTATGACTTCGCGATCTTATTTATGACTACCATTCTCTTTTAGATGAAAAATTGTCTCGGAATATGTTGATTCCCGATTCTTTTCAGTTCGATTTAAAACAGGTCGCTTATGTTGATTGACAATATCCATCCCTGCCATTTCAGCAATAGTAGGATACATATTATATTTATCATTAGCAACAATAAAGACATCGTAATCGTCCGCTAAAAACCTTTTACAATTCTTGAATACCGCTGCAACACCTTGAACATAAGATTCTCTTGCCTCACGACCTCTACCTCTGAACAAAGGTCCAATTTCTAATTCATCTAATCTTTTGAAACCAAAAAGATCATAAGAGTATGCATGCTGCTCATGATAATTAATGAGTCCTACATAGGGTGGACTTGTGAAGATTCCCTTTATACCCTTTGCTTGAGTTAATTCTGCCAACTGTGGATTTTCTCGTTTCAACATTGTGGAGATGTCGATTGTACGTGAATCCCCAGTTATACAGTGCTGGAAGGTATCCGATTTTAACTTACTAAACGCAATCCATCGTTCAATACTATCTTTACAATAACGTTCCCACCAACCTAATATTGAAAATAGAGGTTTACATACCTTTCCATGCTTTCTGCAGTAGTATGTAGTTGTTACAGGTTTTCGTAAGGTGCCTAAATCTGCATGTGTTGTTGCACGGCAGGAACGAATGGTCCTACTTAAAATCAGCATTAACGCATTCTGTGTTGCTGTTTCTTTTATTTTTCGCATCTTACTATGGACAAACTCAATCTCATCCCTCACACCACGAAGATACCACTGTTTCATAAATCTTGCAGAATCTTCAGACATCTTTATATCAATTTTGTAATCATTTACAAGTTTGAGGTATGTTTCTAAAAAAGCTGCTTCCTTTTCAGCACCATACTTTTTCTGATCTATTTCCCCCGATCTGACCTGACTTTTAAACGATATTGGAAAGTATTGGTTATTGAAAACTGACAATGATTCAGCAAGTTCTGCTTCAAACTCTAATATTCCTGTTTTAGATACATAGTTTCTCAGTTCTGATGTAATTTCCTTGCTTTGCTCGTATAGATGGATGAAATTGTAATGTCCAAGTTTTGTATTACTGATAAACGCATTAAACGCAGATATATCAATACCCACAGCATGCATACCCAGTTCATTTGCTTGTACCAATGTGGTACCACTACCGCAGAATGGATCAAGGACGATATCCCCAGGTTGAAAATATACTTCCTTCTTAAAATCATCAACATGACTATCCAAAAAATACTCAACTAATTGAGGTATAAATTTACCCTTATATGGATGTAAGCGATGCACATGCTTTGTCGTTTCTGCTTCTTTAACCTTTTCAAAAGACAAAGTCCAGTTTATGTCATCACCCAATTGATTTTTCCAACGTTTTTCACGATTGCTATGTCCGTAATAATTTTCAAGGCTTTCCAAAGGGATCATCTTTGATCCATTTTCCAACACAGATTCAATATGTCCATACTGGATAAGATAGGAAATATTAGCGGTTGTCACATTTTTATTCAGGAAGTCTGATGCCCATTGACTGGCTTGTTTGAGAGTTAGATACATTTTTATCCTATTTAAAGAAATAATCACATACAATCAATATAAGGTACTACGAAAAACAGAGAAGATTAACTTCACTTAATAAACTTCTATATATTTATCAGTCTCCCATTGACTAACACTCAAATGGTAGTCACGCCATTCATCGCGTTTGACCTGAATGTAATAGTCGGCATATTCTAACCCTAATGCGTTCTTGATAACATCATCTGCCTCAAGTGCATCAGCAGCATCACTGAGTGTTGATGGTAGTGAATGAATTCCTCTCCGCTGCAGTTCATTTTCAGAAACCTCATACAGATTGTCCACATTTTGCTCTCCAGGATCAATCTGGTTTTCTATACCATCCAAACCAGCTGCAAGCAATACCGTAGCAGCAAGATAAGGATTTGCGGCACCATCACCTAAGCGGTTTTCAATGCGTCCGGGGGCAGGAATACGAATCATCTGTGTGCGATTGTTCGCACCATAAGTAACATAAACCGGTGCCCACGATGCACCAGAACGCGGCGGTTTTCGGACTAACCGTTTGTAACTATTTACAAGTGGATTTGTAATCGCAGTCACTGCTGATGCATGTTTAAGAATACCACCCGTAAACCAATATGCAAGTTGAGATATACCGTTTTTATCGTTTTCATCAAGAAATAGGTTAGTCCGATTTTCTTCATTCCATAGACTCATGTGAAAATGTGCACCGTTACCGGTCAAATTAGTAAATGGTTTTGGCATAAAAGTGCCTAATAGTCCACGTTCTTCAGCAATTGTTTTGACCATCCATTTAAAGAATGTATGTCTATCAGCAGTTGTCAAGGCATCAGCGTATGTCCAATTGACTTCATACTGACATGTGCCATCTTCATGGTCATTGGCATAAGGTTGCCACCCTAATTCCTGCATGTGTTTAATCAGACTTGTCATCATATCAAGGTTACGGTATAATGCCTTTAAGTCGTAACACGGTTTGTCCAAACTATCAAGTGTGTCCCAAGGAATATATTGTCCATCTTCTTCCTGTTTCAATAACATGAATTCTGCTTCTATACCGACATTAAATACGTAACCTTTCTGTTTTGCTTTTTCCAGTTGGTTTCGTAGAATAGTTCGCGGACAATAGTGCCAGGATTCTCCTTCAACAAACATATCCCCCGCAACCCAAGCTAAATTCTTTCTCCACGGAACTAATGTCAGTGAATGAAAGTCGGGTATACAAGCCATCTCTGGGTCATGTGGACCTTGTCCAATTTCACCAGCTGCAAATCCTCCAAAGCCTGCACCATTATTAGCCATATCCTCAAGATGGGCCTCTGGAATAACCTTTGCTTTCGGAGTTCCACTCATTTCTACAAATGAACAAAGAAAAAACTCAATCTCGTTATCTTCAACAAATGATTTCACCTGATCTATTTTCATAAATAAACATCCTTAATTGACAAACCAACTACCTATTAGGTAACTGAAGTAATATGAGTAATTGCTTATTACATTACTCTTCTCTGCAATGATAGCACAGGTTTTGGATTTCTGCAAGAATCTCTGAGTACACGCAGGATTATTTAGTTTTAGGGTTTTTGTTCAATATTATTCACAGGCGTTTATTTTGTTATAGGTTTGTATTCCTATGTGTCTGAACCAGGATTTTCAGGATTAGTAGATTTCCAGGATTGGTGTGTGGTGCTTCTAAAGGTCCATTTAAAAGATAATTGTCATATTTTGGATAGGGATTTCGGAGTGACACTATAATCCTGAAAATTCTGGTTCAGACAACTAACATAGACTTTACACACCTAAATAGTATGGACAGGTTGGATTGGACATGTTATAATAACCCAAGTTGTTATAACATGTCTATCAGATGAATTCAAATACATCAGTTATGGTCGGATCTATGGAGGTAGAAATAAATGAATATCAAATACATCTTTACACTGCTACTTCTCTTTACAACAATTATATTTGTCGGTTGTTATACCAAACTCGGTTATTACGATGGGGGGAATCTAAAACAGAAGCAGGATCAACAGATAGAAAAAACTGAAAAAGAGATTGAAAATACCTCCGAAGGTTATTATGGTCGTCGTAAACCTACATATCGAGATTCTCGTTCATACTTAAGTGACTCCTATTGGGTGCCATATACGCCACACTATTATACATATACATATTATCCACCTTACGCCTACTCATACCACCATCCTTGGTATTATGGGTATTATACGCCTTATTATGGATATTATCATTACAGAAGTTTCTATCCATATCGTGGATATTATGGAAGATACCACGGCAGTAGAGTATATCCCACTTCCTGCGGCACTTATAAGAATAGGAATGTGATGAGAGGACATCGTAGGGCACAGTATACGCGTAGCGTAACTTCAAGAAACTCCCTATCGGAACGTTCTCAAGAGAAACGGAGATAAACAAAAACGCCTTGTCCAGGTAGTAAATATAGAATATACGAAGTCAATAAAGGAGAAAAGAGATGAAACGAGTAGTTCTGGGTGTATTTGTCTGTCTACTTAGCATAACTATGTTTGCTATCGTATGTCCAGCACAAGATGAAGAGATAGCAATTGGTAATACATTCGGTGTAGGTGCAAGGACAATGGGTATGGGGGGTGCTACGCTTGGTCTTGCCGACGATTTCACCGCTCTCTATTGGAATCCAGCTGGACTTGCACAAATTAAGAAGTATGAATTGTTCACAAGTTTTTCTCACAATATTGCAAGTACGGATACATCCTTCGGGAATGATGACCCCACTGGAACAAGTCGTTCGCAACTACGTCCAAATTCAATAGGGTTCGTTTACCCATTTTATGCTGAACAGGGTGGACTTGCAATAGCATTTGGCTATAATCGCACCCAAAACTTTGATTTCCAGACAAACGTCAACGGTATTGACCCGAGTTCATCAAGCAGATATAACGGATTTTATGTAGATGAAACCCACTGGAACTCAGGTGGTATAGGGATCTGGAGTTTTGGTGGAAGCGTATACATATCTGAAAACTTTCTGATAGGTGGTTCAATAGATTTTTGGAATGGCAGTAGTCTTAAGGATGTGGAAGTGACCGCTACAAATACTTTGAATATAAATAAAAACTTGTCTAGGATTCAAAATGTTGATGAAATTGACCGAGAATACACAGGTATTGGTGGTCGGGTAGGCATATTGGCTAATTTTATTGACGTTATCAGTCTTGGTATTACGTTTATTGCCCCTACAGAGTTGACAGTTGACGAAGACTGGTATCAATATGAGAAGGCATACAAAAATGACAATAGCGAAAGTGCCCCCACAGTTGGAGACGGTATCATTGGTTTTGATATAGAAAGACCTTTTGAAATAGCCACTGGTGTTGCTATTAAACTGTTAGATGAACAGTTGATATTAGCGGGTGATGTTCAACTTACGGATTGGCGGCAAACACGTTATGACCCACCACCAGCAGAAAACTTTCCAGACGACTTTTTTGAAGAATACTACGCAACAACACTCCAAGCGAGGATAGGTGTAGAATTCCGTATACCTGTGATCGATTCTTATGTTAGGACAGGTTATTTTCGTGATACGATTCCATTTACAGATGCTGAGATAGAAAATGAGCGTGATTACCTGACATTCGGTATAGGGAAGGTTTTTGAGGAATCCGTAAAATTTGACCTGGCATATATGTGGGGAAGTTGGCAGCAAGAAAGAGCCGAGTTGGTGACAGAACGCAATTCTCACCGATTTTTCGTATCAGGAGCATACCAGTTTTAATTTGAAAGTGTGAAAATAATCAAGGGCGGAGTTCTTCTCCGCCCTTGATTATTTAATTTCATGTCGTAAGGAAACTGTCATACCAATCTGGTCATACAAGTTGAATATATGCCATCTGTGCGCCATCACCGCGTCTCAATTCACCACGAATTATACGAGTATATCCGCCATTCCGATCTTGATATCGAGGTGCTATGTCCTCAAATAGTTTCCGAAGTATAGCTTGTTTTTGTATGCTTCCTGATTCCCCACGACGCGGTTTATAGTGTAAGTTGCTCCCATATAACATGCGTGCGGCACGTCTTCGTGCCTGAAGGGAATCTTGTTTGGCAAGCGTGATAAGTTTTTCAGCAACTCTCCGAAGTTCTTTGCATTTGTGCAAAGTGGTTCGGATTTGCTCATGTTCAAAAAGCGCGGTGGCTTGGTTACGGAAGAGTGCTTTTCTATGACTTGTGGTCCGTCCTAATTTCCTGCCACGTTTTCTGTGTCGCATTTAATTCTCCTCGTCAGTCTTACTATTTGTGTCTTCATCCAAATTCATGTTGAGAGTTAACCCCATATTAGCAAGTTGGTCTTTTATTTCATTGAGAGAAGTTTTACCAAAATTTTTGTATTCCAACATTTCCTTCTCACTTTTGACGACAAGTTCACGAATGGTTTTGATATTTGCAGTCTCAAGACAGTTGCCAGCTCGGACTGAGAGTTCCAAGTCAGCGACAGGTTTAGACAGATATCTATTTCTGAGAATCTCCGCTTCGTCAATTTCGAGTTCTGGTTCAACATAAGTTTCATCAAATTCGGTGAAGATGTTTAGTTGGCTGCGTAAGATATTTGCAGCCTCCGTAATTGCCTGTTTTGGTGTAATACTTCCATCTGTCCAGATTTCAAGGTTGAGTTGATCAAAATTCGTCATATCCTCAACCCGTGTTTCATGGACATAGAAGTTTACCTTTTCAACAGGAGAGAACTTTGCGTCGACCGGAATCCATCCGATAGGTTGATTTGCACTGCGATGTTCTTCAGCGAGTGAGTATCCGCGTCCTGGCTCAATCTGAATTTCCATATCTATGCCTTGGCATTTATCAAGTGTGGCGATGTGTTGGTCAGGGTTGATGATCTCAACCAGAGCATTTGAACGGATGTCAGCAGCAGTAAGTTCTCCTGAACCATCGCCTTTGAGTTCCAATAACATGGGTTCGGGTTCGTCTGATAAAAGCCGAAACCGAATTGCCTTGAGGTTAAGTATTATTTGGACAACATCTTCTAAAATACCTGGAATAGTTGAATATTCATGCTTGACTTGATCAATCTGAATTGCAGTGATGGCAGCCCCTTTAATTGATGAGAGAAGTACACGTCGTAGCGAGTTTCCCAATGTAGTTCCGAATCCTCTTTCAAGTGGTTCAGCGGTGTACTTTGCATAATTGGTCTGTAAGGTTTCGGTATCGGCTACCAGGCGTTCTGGCACTGTTAAGTTCAAACTACCCATCAATTTCCTCCTATAGGCTTAAGTTTTTTATTTTGAAAGGCAAACAAGTTCAGTTCTTAAAACATAACCATTTATACCATCGTATGTTTGTGGCTTTTAGTGGTGTGTAAGAACTTTAAAGTTTTATTTAGCCTATGTACTCATTAATACCGCTCTTTGTAACACCGCGGTGTTTCAAGTAACAATGAGAACGAAACAACAATGCGGATTATGAGATTACAACGTGGTATATCTCCATGTGTGGATAAGCACGAAACATAATATGTCTTGTTCAATCGGGATGTTTGATGACAAAACGCGTTCCTACCTATCTTACTGCCCAATATACCAATAGTATGACTGAATGTGCCATATTGGACAGAATCAAGAGACAGAATATTGTTATCTTGAGTACAATTCAATAATAAGTTGAGTGTCTAACTCAGCTGCAATTTGTTCAACGATTGGTGCGCCCTGCACGCGTCCTTCAGGTTTATCAGCATCAATTTCGAGCCATTCTGGTGCACCACGTTGCCTTGAAAATTCCAACGCCTCTTGAATCGTAATGTTATCACGACTTTTTTCACGAGGCGTAATAATATCACCAATTTGAACTAAATATGAGGGAATATTTACGCGTTTTCCATTGACAGTGAAATGGTTGTGCTTCACTAATTGTCTTGCTTGTTTTCGTGATGTGGCAAAACCAAGTCTGTAAACGACGTTGTCTAATCGTCGTTCAAGAAGCGCGATTAGGTTCTCGCCTGTGATACCAGATTGTCGTGCAGCTTTAAAATAGTAATTGCGGAATTGTTTTTCAAAAACCCCGTAGATTCGCTTCGCTTTTTGCTTAGTTCGTAGTTGTCGTCGGAATTCACCGCGAGCGCGTGTGGGTGGTTTCTGCCCGTGGTCACCGGGTGGATAACTTCTCCGTTCAAATGAACATTTTGGTCCGAGGCATCTGCGACCTTTCAGAAAAAGTTTCTCACCCTCACGACGACATAATTTACAGACAGAATCTAAATACCTACTCATGTGTCTCCTTGAATTACACCCTTCGCCTTTTTGGTGGTCGACATCCGTTATGTGGAATGGGTGTCATGTCTTTCATCAAAGTAATTTCTAAACCGGCAGCGGCGAGTGCTCGTATAGAGGATTCTCGTCCTGAACCGGGTCCTTTGACTCTCACTTCAACGCGTTTCATCCCGTGTTCCATTGCTTTTCTTGCACAGGATTCTGCTGTCTGTTGTGCAGCAAAAGGCGTAGACTTTCTTGAACCTGGGAACGTCATCCCTGAACTTGCCCATGCGACCGTATTCCCGTTGAGGTCAGTGATAGTCACAATTGTGTTGTTGAACGTAGCCTGTATGTGTGCAATGCCTTCAGGCACATTTTTTCGTTCCCGTCTTCGTGAACGCAAACTATTTCTCCTTTATATTGACTGACGTAAAGTATAGTGTTAACAGCAATGTTTTCTTGGAAAAAAAGAGTATAACCATTGCCGTATAATTTTTTGAATATCAACCACCTTTACGTGCTGCTTCTTTCGCTTTTCTACCAACAGAAATTGTGCGAGCTTTACCTTTGCGTGTGCGTGCATTTGTATTTGTGCGTTGTCCTCGCACGGGCAATTGCCGTCTGTGTCGGAGTCCACGATAACTGTTAATATCCATAAGCCGTTTGATGTTCTGGTCAACTTCGCGCCGTAAGTCACCTTCAACTTGATACTCTTCATTGATTTTATCTCTGAGTCTACTAACTTCGTTTTCTGCTAAAGCATCAACTTTCTTGGCTGGGTCGATATTAAGGTCATTGACGATTTGGGATGCGGTATAACGACCTATACCATAGATGACTGTCAATGCTATGTCAATACGTTTCGTACGAGGCAAATCCACACCTGCTATACGTGCCATGGTTGTCTCCTTATATGTAGGTTGAAATTATCCTTGACGTTGTTTATGCTTCGGATTTGAAGGACAAATTACGCGGACAATTCCTTTTCTTTTGATTATTTTACAGCGGTTACACATTTTCTTAACTGATGGTCGGACTTTCATTTTTTTCCCTTTAAATTCATTTACGTAATTAAGTCATCAATAAAGCCGCAGATTCTGTGTTTATCTTCCTCTACGTCCTTTCAAACGTCGATCTTTTAAGAACCCATCATAATGACGCATTGTTAAGTAAGATTCAATTTGTGAGACAGTATCCAGTACAACACCGACGACAATGAGGATGGATGCACCATCAACCATATTGCCGACTCCAAGTCCACTTGTAATAGCAATAGGAATTACAGCAATACCCGCCAGGAACAGTGCTCCGGGGAGTGTGATACGTGTCAATGTTGTATTGAAATAATCTGCAGTTTGTTTACCGGGACGTAGTCCTGGAACAAATCCGCCGTTTTTCTGTAAGTCCTCAGCAATTTGAACAGGATTGATTTGTACTGCTGTGTAGAAATATGTAAATCCTATAATTAACAAGGCATATATACTTAGATAAAATATAGAAGGACTTGTTGGGTCCATCATACCTGCCAATGCTCCAACCCATTCCCAATCCTGTGGCATAATACCGATAAAGAATCCTGGAAAAGTCATCAGGTAGACAGCGAAAATAATAGGTATCATCCCAGCGGCGTTGACTCTTAGTGGGAAATGCATGGAACGTCCACCGAACACTTTGCCACCCCGTATTTGCCTTCCGTATTGGATGGGGATCTTTCGGACAGACAGATGGATGAAGATTGTGCCTGCTACAGCGATGATAATTAGAGCGAGTAAACCAGCCAACTGAAAAAGCCCGAAACGCGTATCGTTTATCAATTGATTGAAAACAGTAGCGACTCCGCTTGGGAATCCCGCCATAATACCAACGGTAATAATAATAGAGATACCTTGTCCAATGCCCCGTTCGGTTATCTGTTCCCCAAGCCACATGACGAAAGCTGTGCCAGCAGTCAGTGTTAGCACGGCAAGTGCGTGCCACCAAATAGTAGGATTGTTAACGATTACACCTGCCCCAGCACCAATCAGTTGTTCTGGGTTTCTCAATAGAATTGTGATTGTTATACCTTGGACAATACTGAGGAGAACGGTACCATACCGGGTGTATTGTGTTATTTTTTTGCGTCCATCCGGTTCCTTTGAGAGTTTTTCCAGGGATGGGATGATCATCGGTAGCAACTGCATGATAATTGCTGCGGTAATATACGGTTGTATTCCGAGCGCGAAAATCGTCATTTGACCGAATGCGCCACCCGAGAAGACATTGATCAACGCAAGGATATTTCCAGTCCGTTCCATGAGTTGATTGAAGAATATCTCAAGTGCTCCATCATCAATACCAGGTAATGTTATATGCGCACCGAGTCGATATACAACCAATAACAGTAAAGAGAAAATAATCCGCTTACGCAATTCAGGTATTTTAAAAGCGTTTTGAATAGCCTTTATCACTTAAATCACCTCTACTGTGCCGCCTTGTGCTTCAATTTTTTCGATTGCTGTTTTTGAAAAACGATGTGCGCGCACTTTCAACTTTTTGCTTAGTTCACCATCACCGAGTATTTTTATGAGAGCGTTTTTTCGTTTGACGATTCCTGCTTCCCGCAAGCTTTCAGGATTAACTTCAAGTTCATCTTCAAATAAATTTAGTGTCTTTATATTTACGACATCATATTCAAAGCGTTTGTGTGCGATTCTGCGTGGACCGCGTTTTGGTACACGCCTGACTAAAGGCATCTGTCCGCCTTCAAACCAAGCGGGGATTGAAGCACCAGATCGTGATTTTTGCCCTTTGTGGCCACGTCCAGCAGTTCCACCTTTTCCTGATCCGTTTCCACGTCCAATTCGTTTGCGTTTACGTTTTGAACCGGGGGCAGGTTTAAGTTCATTAAGTTTCATTTAATTTCTCGTTCCTTAGAAATAACTGAGTTTTCTCAGTTGTTAGAATTTGTAGGCCGTTTATGAAAGAGTTCTTCAACTGTTTTACCTCGAATTCGAGCAACTTCATTAACATCTTTCAGGCTTTTCAAACCGATCATTGTCGCTTCAGCGATATTCTTTACATTTCTGGAAGAGAGGCATTTTGTGAGTGCGTCACGGACACCTGCATATTCCAAAATAGCGCGTGTAGCGTGTCCGGCAATGATACCTGTACCGGGTCTTGCCGGTTTTAGTAATACTTTAGCAGATTTGAATTCACAGATTATTTCATGGGGAAGTGTGCCATCAGATAATGGGACACGTATCAGGTTTTTTCGTGCATCGGCTAAACTTTTTCGTAATGCACCCGTAATTTCGCTTGCACTTCCAAAACCTATTCCAACAATTCCATCTCGATTGCCGACAACAGAAAGAGCATTAAAACTGGGTGTTCTTCTTCCCTTACCGACACGCATAACACGATTTATTGCAATTGGTCGTTCTTCAAATTCATAATCTTCAGGATTGATTCTATCTTTTTGCAAAAAAGTCTCCTCTCAAGAGATAATATGGGTAATTAGAATTTTAACCCGCCTTCCCTTGCAGCTTCAGCGAGGGCTTTGATTCGACCATGATATAGATTACCACCCCTATCAAAGACAACCCCCTCAATCTGTTGTTCTTTTGCCTTTTGTGCGATGAGTTGCCCAACGTCTTTTGCGACTTGTATTTTTCCACCTTCAATGGCATTATCTCTTACTTCTGGAGATAAACTGGAGGCATGAGCAAGTGTCTTACCTTTCTCATCATCAATGATTTGGGCATATATATGTTTTAAACTTCTACTAACAGAAAGCCGTGGGCGTTGAGTTGTTCCGCTAATTTTTCGACGAACTCTACGTTTTCGCCTGAGATGGCTATTCTGTTTTCTCTTAGACTTATCCAACGGATTTCCTCCCGCAGCTAAACCACTCCATTTTTTGACAATTTATAATTTCTTAGAGGCAATTATCAGCGTACTCAGAAAGGACGCTGATAAAGTATGGATATTCTTATTATCCTGCAACCTTACCTTCTTTATCTCGGACTCGTTCACCGTCGTAACGGATACCTTTACTCGGTTTATATGTTTCAGGTTTCTTTATTTGACGAATAGAGGCAGCAACCTGCCCCACTACTTGCTTATCTATCCCACTCACTACAATAGGAATGTGTGTTTGACCATCAATATTTTCTGGCGGTTCAACAGTCAATGTGATTCCATCGGGAGGTGTGAAGGTTACAGTGTGTGAATATCCAACATCGAGCGTTAAGACATTCTGACGAGTGACATCTGCCCGATATCCTGTCCCCACGACGCGTAATTTCTTTTCAAATCCCTCTGACACACCTGTCACCATATTAGCGATGAGACTCCGTGTCAAACCGTGTAGTGCTTTCTGTTTTCTGTGGTCGTTTTCACGTGAAATGGTAATAGTGTTTTCTTCTATAGTTGCTTCGATTCCTTGTGGGATAACCCAATTCAATGAACCTTTGGGACCTTCAACTTGGACTTCACTGTTGTTGAAATCCACTTTTACTGAATTAGGTATTGGTATTGGAATTTGTCCTATACGTGACATTCTATTTCTCCAATTAACATTAGTTTCTGCCGACATGTGGTAATGGGCAAAAGACTTGTTTACCAAACATAGCAGAGGACTTCCCCACCGATTCTGGCCCGTCTACACTCAATAGAAGTCTTGACTCCTTGTGATGTTGACAGGATAGCAATTCCTAAGTCACCAAAAACCCGTGGAAGTTTGTCCGATTTTGTGTAGACTCGTCTACCAGGTTTACTAATTCGCTTTAGGTTGGTAATAGCTTTTTCTTTATTATTTGCACCATATTTAAGATAGATTCGTATAATGCCTTGTTTTCCATCTTCAATTAAGCGGTAGTTTCGGATGAAACCTTCATCAGACAAAACACGAGCAATTTCTAACTTTAGTTTGGATGCAGAAATCTCAACGCGCTCATGTCCAGCCATATTAGCATTGCGTATCCGCGTTAACATATCTGCGATCGGGTCAGTCATTGACATGAAATAATCTCCTTTTACCAACTCGCCTTTTTGACACCAGGGATTTTCCCCGCTCTTGCAAACAGGCGAAAGCAGATACGACATAATTCAAACTTACGCAGATACCCTCGTGCACGTCCACAGGTTTTGCACCGGTTATATTTTCGTGTGCTGAAACGAGGGGTTTTCTTATTTCTGGCAATCCATGATTTACTTGCCAAATTATATACTCCTTTAGATGAATCTTACTTGTGTTAACTCCATCAGACAATTTGTGTTACTGTCGGAAAGGCATGCCGAGTTCACGTAGCAATGCCCGTGCTTCTTCATCAGTAGCAGCGGTAGTTCCAACTGTCACATTCATACCACGTATTTCATTGACGTCGTCATAATCAATTTCTGGAAAGATGAGTTGTTCGGTTAATCCTAACGAATAATTTCCGCGTCCATCAAAAGAGTCTGGGGAAACACCCCGGAAATCTCTAATTTGGGGTAGTACGACGTTAATCAAACGGTTTAGGAATTCATACATACGAATTCTTCGTAGTGTGACTTTACACCCGATCGCATTACCAGGAGAACGCGTCATCCTTGATGGTCCTCTAATTTTGAATGCCGAGATAGATTTTCTTGCCCGGGTGATGATCGCTCGTTGACCTGCAATAAGTGTCATCTCTTCAACGGCATCTTCAAGTGCTTTTGGGTCTTGAACTGCTTCACCGACCCCGATATTTAATGTGATTTTTTCCAATTTTGGAACCTGCATCACATTTTTGTAGTTAAATTCTTTTTGTAAAGCAGGAATAACTTCTGTTTGATAAAATGTTTTAAATTGACTCATTAGCCTTCAATCCTATTGCCTGACAGTTGAGTTATTATCTATTTAGATCCTAAAACCGAGTTGGGTATGTAATATACTATCCATCAATCTTCTTCAAGTTAGAGATGTGTATAGTACCTTCTCTTTCAACGATGCCACCTTGTCCCATCTGATTTGGACGCAAATGACATGTCACGAAGTTAATACCTTCAACCACAGCTCTGTTTTTCTTTGGATATACTTCTAACACAACTCCCTGTTTGCCACGGTCTTGACCACTCAAGACCAACACCAAGTCGTCTTTTTTGATATGCAGCTTTTTCTTTGACATCATAATACTCCTAAATCACTTCAGGGGCTAATGATACAATTCTGGTAAACGATTTTTCTCGTAGTTCACGAGCAACCGGTCCAAAAATGCGTGTTCCCCGTGGTTCATTTTCGTCTGTAACCAAAACAGCAGCATTCTGATCGAACTTAATGTACGACCCGTCTGGACGACGATATTCCTTGGCAGTTCGAACAACAACAGCGCGAACAACTTCACCTGCTTTAACCTGTGTATTTGGTGCTGCTTCTTTTATACTGGCTACAATTATGTCACCGACCCGTGCATATCTCCGTCGAGTTCCACCAAGCACACTGATGCACATCAGTTTTCTTGCACCTGTATTATCAGCGCAGGTTAATCGCGTATAATTTTGAACCATCGCCCGTACCTTCCTTCCAATTAATCAGCAGTCTGCGCTGCTGTTATTACAGATTGTACCCGCCACCGTTTACGTTTACTGATGGGACGGCTTTCAATCACCTGAATAACATCGCCAACTTTACAATTATTCTGTTCATCATGTGCCAAAATCTTTTTTGTTGAACGTACAACTTTTTTGTAAAGCGGATGTTGATAACTTCGAACTATCGCCACGGAGACAGTTTTATCCATGCGATTACTGACAACCGTACCCGTTCGAATTTTGCGGTGTCTTCTTTTTTCCACGTTCAATTTATCCTTTTTCAAAGACTATAAGTATTACAGACACTCAAAATGTGCAAATCACACTGAATAGTCATTCCTTACACAGTGTTTACGCCTGAGGGTTTAACTCGCGTGCGCGTAACTCAGTCTTAACACGTGCAATGTCTTTGCGAATCTTACCGATAAGCGTTGAATCTTCCAACTGACCCAAAATGCTTCTGGATCTTTGATTAAACAAGTTTTCTTTAAGATCTTCCAATTCGTTTTCCAAGTCTTGAATAGAGCGAGTTCTTAACTCGTGAGCTTTCATAATTACACCTCATCGCGGGCAACGAATTTCGTCTTAATTGGAAATTTATGTGATGCACGTTCCATAGCTTCTTTTGCGACTTCACGGGAAACACCACTTAATTCATACATAATTCTACCAGGTTTAACAACAGCCACCCAGAATTCTGGTGCCCCTTTCCCACCACCCATGCGGGTTTCAGCGGGTTTTTTAGTGATCGGTTTATGTGGAAATATTTTTATCCATAATTTTCCACCACGGCGAACAGCACGCGTGATAGCAACCCTACCGGATTCAATTTGATTGCTTGTTATCCAACCAGCTTCCATAGCCTGCAAACCGTATTCACCGAAGCTAATCTGTGAACCACTTCGGGGTTTTCCCCTACGTTTTCCGCGATGAACCTTGCGGTGCATCACACGTTTCGGCATTAACATTTGAACTACTCCTCAAATCATCTAAAAGACGACCAAGCAAAAAGCACACTATTGGTTAGTTATCTCTTGGTTTTGTGTCATTTCTTTGTTGTCTACGTCTGTTGTTACGCCCCTGATTTCGTTGTCTATTGCCTGAAGAACGGTTTCCTGATTGTCGGTTGTTTGGAGGACGTGAACCACCAGAATCTGTTCGTTTAGTACTTTGTTGACGACGAGGCCTCTCCTCTCCACTTAAGGCTTCTGGGACACCGAGGATTTCACCTTTGAAAATCCAGGTTTTGACACCAATTTTTCCATAAGTCGTATTTGCTTCGGTGAAACCGTAATCAACATTTGCTCTGAGCGTATGCAGCGGCACACGACCTTCTAAACTGGATTCGGATCTTGCTATCTCTTTTCCATCAAGTCTGCCACTGACCATGACTTTAACACCTTGTGCGCCAGCTTGCATTGAATCTGCGATGTTGCGTCTCATCGCTTGTTTAAAGCTTGTTCGGCGTTCAATTTGCGTTGCAACTGCTTCAGCGAGGAGTTGTGCATCAAGTTCTGGCACTTTAATCTCAGTGACGTTAATCTTTACCGGACGATCAATGAGTTTACCAAGTTCTGTCTGCAATTTTTCTCTTTCTACGCCACGGCGCCCAATGACAATCCCCGGTCTGGCAGTATGGATATTGATAGTGCATTTTTCTGCAACACGTTCAACTTCAATTCGTGAGATTCCTGCACGCAGTAGCTGCTCCTTTATATATTTCTGAATCGTGAAGTCTTCATGCAGCCATTTCGCATAATCTCGGTCACTATACCACTTCGAATCCCACGTTTCAATTATTCCTAATCGTAACCCTCGTGGATGTGTTTTTTGTCCCACACAAACCTCCTGTTAGATACTATCCCGTATGTGGTCTTGGAGGTATAGGCGGTTTCGCCTATTCAATATCATCTTCAATCTCCTCATCCACAACAACAGTGATATGACTTTGCCTTTTTAAGATGCGATTTGCCATACCTCGTGCTCGAGGACGTATCCATTTTCGTGTAATTCCTTCATCAACACGAATCTCTTTGACGTACAAATTAGCGGCATCCACATTTGGCTCTTGATATTGGACATTTGCTGCTGCGGATTTAATCAACTTATAAATAATAGGTGCTGCCGCTTTATGTGTAAAGAGCAGTTGATTCAGCGCATCATCAACATACTGATTCCTAACTAAGTCGGCAACAAGGCGCGCTTTGCGCGGTGCAACCGAAACGTTCCGAATCTTTGCCCTTCCTTCCATCAGTTTCTCCTAACAAAACTAATACACAAATATTGTGTATTGCCTTGCTTCATATTTCTCTAAACTACAAATTATTTCTGTAAGTGCATTCATGAAAGATGCACTAAACCTGAATATACAATGATGAACTAAGTTACCCTTCTTTGACCGCCTGCGTGTGAACGGAAAGTGCGAGTTGGAGCGAATTCTCCAAGTTTATGACCTACCATGTTTTCTGTGATATAAACCGGAAAAAACTTTTTTCCATTATGAATCGCGACGGTATGACCAACAAATTCCGGTGTAATAGTAGAACTTCGTGCCCAAGTGCGAATGACACGTTTACTACCTGATTGTTCCATTTCTGCTATATGCTTCGCAAGTTTAGCGTCTACATAAGGTCCTTTTTTAATAGAACGCGCCATTTGAGGTCTCCTTTAGACTGAAGTATCGGTATCCACATAGACAAATTGTGTTTCAATTATTTACGTTTTCCAAAAATATACTGACTGGATTTTTTCTTCTTATTTCGAGTTTTATATCCTTTTGTCGGTACGCCCCAAGGTGTAACAGGATGTCTCCCACCAGAACTTTTCCCTTCACCACCACCGTGTGGGTGATCAACTGGATTCATTGCAACGCCTCTAACTTTTGGTCGTCTACCTAACCATCTTGATCGTCCTGCTTTCCCTATTGAGATAGTGGTTACATTACCAACCTGACCGATTGTAGCCATTGATTTCACGGGAACAAGACGTATTTCACTGGAGGGGAGACGTATACGTGCATATTTACCCTCACGATCAACTAATTGTGCTGCCCCACCAGCACTTCGAACAAGTTGTCCACCTTTCCCCGGCTGCATTTCTATGTTATGAATTGAAGATCCTAATGGAATATTCTCAAGTGGCAATGCATTTCCGACTTTAATCTCTGAATTCGGTCCAGATGTAACAGTATCTCCGACTTGAAGTCCAAGAGGGGCGATGATATAACGTTTTTCTCCATCTGCATAATGAAGTAAAGCGATATGGGCAGAACGGTTTGGATCGTACTCAATCGCAGCAACCTTGGCAGGAATATCAAATTTATCTCGCTTGAAATCGATAATCCTGTAACGACGTTTGTGTCCACCACCTCGTCTACGCACTGTCATGCGACCTTTATTGTTACGTCCAGCATGTTTCTTAGAACCTTTGACAAGTGATTTTTCCGGTTTCTGACGTGTTATCTCTTCAAAGGTATATCCGGTCATGAACCGACGACTCGGTGTGACGGGTTTATATGTTTTAGCCACTCTCAAATCCTCTCGTTATACTTGCTTGTTAATGAAACAGTTTACAAATTTAGATACTTTCGAAAACTGGGATACGAGTTCCTTCTACCACGGTAATAATAGCCTTCTTCCAATGGGGCCGTCTCCCACGTTGATAGCGGTTCATTTTTCCTTTGATTTTACCTCTAACCCGCATCGTATGAACATCAATGACACTTCCTTTAATGTTAAACAATTCCTCAGCAGCTCGTTTTATTTCAGTTTTGCTTGCCTGTCGGTTCACAACAAAACAGTATTTGTTATTCTCACGGAGAAGAGTACTCTTTTCAGTGATATGAGGTCTCAAAATAATTTGGTAATTGTCTTTCATAAAACTAACCTTCTAAATCTACAAATTTCGCTTCCAATTTCTCCGCAGCGCGTTCGGTTATAACAAGTCTGTCATGCCACAACACTTGGTATATATTGAGTAAATCCCACGTGCAGCAATTAACTTGCGGGATATTCCGTAAGGAAAGATAAATATTCGGATTATGTTCATCAAGGACGAACAATACCTTTCCCTCCAGATTCAGTGCATTCAAGACAGACACCATATCCTTTGTTCGTGGACGTTCCAGTGTGAAATCTTCAATGAGAATACACTGGTCATTTTGAAATCGATCAGCGATAGCACTTTTCAATCCGAGTCTACGGACTTGTTTTGGTGTGTTTTGACGGAAACTACGAGGTTTTGGACCAAATGCTACACCACCATGCACTCTAATTGGAGATCCTGCATCGCCCACACGTGCTCTACCAGTTCCTTTTTGACGGTATAATTTCCTACCACTTCCCTTCACTTCACTACGACTTTTGGTAGATGCAGTTCCCAGCCTCTGATTTGCAAGATACGCCACTACACATTGGTGGACGACTGTTGTGTTTACCGCAGCATGTGTAAACGAGTCCGCAAGGTCTTTTTCCCGAAGGATTTCTCCTGAACGATTGTGTACATTTAATGTTGCCATAACTTTATTGTCTTCTTTCCGATTTACACGGCATGAATTACCCCTGCGATCCTTACAGAGGTGCTGGGGTTTTTAACGGAATATGTTCTACCAAGTTAACTTTCTGTTTTGTCTCCTTCTGACGCTTTTATTGCCTTCTTAATTAGAAGGAGACCATTGGGTGGTCCTGGGATTGAGCCTTTTACAACCAATAAATTTCGCTCAGCGTCCGCTTGGATGACTTGTAAATTTTGGACGGTATGTCGCTTAGCACCGTATCGTCCTGGCATTTTCTTCCCTTTGAAAACGCGTGAAGGTGTAGCACTTGCCCCGATAGCACCAGGACGACGTAAGTCTTGTTCACCACCGTGACTTTTTCTACCACCTTTAAATCCCCACCGTTTTACAACACCTGTGAATCCATGTCCTTTAGATGTACCTGTGACATCAACGAGTTCACCTTCTGAAAATAGACTTGCATCAACAGTAGCACCAACTGTCACTTCATCAAGACTGTCTACACGAAATTCGCGGAGTACGCGTGTAGGTTGCACGTCTGCTTTAGCAAAATGCCCACGCTCTGGACTATTAAATTTATTTTCTTTACGGGCACCAAAACCTAATTGAACTGCTTGATATCCATCACGTTCCTGCGTTTTCAACTGAACGATTGGACAAGGTCCAGCTTCTATCACGGTAACGGGAATTGCTTTTCCAGATTCTTCATAGATTTGTGTCATACCGACTTTTCTACCAATAATACCAGTAACCATTTTCCTATTTCCTACCTCCGCTATAGAAGCGTAATTTTGACATCAACCCCAGCGGGTAGGTCAAGCTGCATGAGCGCGTGAACAGTCTTGGGGGCAGTTTCAAGAATATCCAATAATCGTTTGTGGATACGCATTTCAAATTGTTCCCGAGACTTTTTGTCCTTGAATGTAGAACGTTGCACGGTATAGATATGCTTTTTTGTCGGTAATGGAATCGGTCCTGAGACTCTCGCTTGAGTGCGTTTAGCAATAGACGCAATTTGCTGGGCAGACTGGTCGAGTAAACGATGATCAAACGCTTTGAGTCGTATCCGTATTTTCTGATTGTTCATCTCTTTGTTCCTTCATCTAAAGTAACGACGCTTCCACATGCATCACTTAGTAATCTTATGATGTATCTGTAGAAGCGTTCATACTAATAAAACATTAGTAGTGAGTTATGAACGCTTCTACGAGATACAGAAACACATTGCTTTCTAAGTGAACTAAAGAACTGTACCTATAATAAAATCCTTGTTACTCAAGGATTTTAGAGACAACACCTGCACCTATAGTGTGTCCACCTTCGCGGATAGCAAATCGGAGTTGCTCTTCCATTGCGATTGCCTTAGACAGTTCAACGGTAATCTGTGCGTTGTCCCCCGGCATAATCATTTCAATGCCTTCAGCGAGATGCATTTCACCGGTGACATCTGTTGTCCTGAAATAGAACTGCGGACGATATCCACTAAAGAATGGATTCCAGCGTCCACCTTCCTCTTTTGTTAAGATATAGGCTTCTGCTTCAAACTTAGTATGAGGAGTAACCGTTCCGGGAACTGCCAATACCTGCCCACGTTCAACATCATCTCTATCAACACCACGAAGCAGTGCTCCGATGTTGTCGCCCGCTCTACCTTCATCAAGGAACTTATTGAACATCTCTACACCCGTGACAACCGTGTCCTGAGTTTCACGAAGTCCAACGATTTCAACTGTATCATTGACATTAACGATGCCACGTTCAACGCGGCCTGTAACAACAGTACCACGACCACTGATGGTGAAGATGTCTTCAATCGGCATCAAGAACGGTTTTTCGGTATCACGAACCGGTTCTGGAATAAAGTCATCAACATTTGACATAAGTTCAAGGATCGGTTTACAGGCATCACTTGTTGGGTCACCAGCAGATTCCATCGCTTCCAGAGCAGAACCTGCGATTACAGGCGTGTCGTCTCCAGGAAATTCATATTCATCTAATAATTCGCGAACTTCCAATTCCACGAGTTCAAGCAGTTCTTCGTCATCAACCATGTCCGCCTTATTTAGAAAGACAACCAGGGAAGGCACGTTTACCTGCCGAGCAAGGAGCACGTGTTCACGTGTCTGTGGCATTGGACCATCCGCCGCAGAAACAACCAGAATGGCACCATCCATCTGCGCAGCACCGGTAATCATATTCTTGATATAGTCAGCGTGCCCAGGACAGTCTACGTGGGCGTAGTGTCGGTTTTCTGTCTCGTATTCTACGTGTGCTGTGTTAATTGTTATGCCACGTTCTTTTTCCTCGGGGGCTTTGTCAATGTCCTCATAGGTCATCACATAGTCTTTGTCAGCGAGTTTAGATAAAACCATAGTAATTGCTGCTGTCAGCGTCGTTTTACCATGGTCAACGTGGCCGATTGTACCAATATTAACGTGTGGCTTTGTCCTTTCAAATGCTTGCTTTGCCATTTCTGTCCAAACTCCAAATTATAGGTTTAAATATAAGGTTTTTTGTGTCAATTAACCTTGGTTACTTTGTTCTCATCAGCGCACTTAGTAGGCGCACAACGTGTTTCAAATTGTCCGAATCTCTTCGGACTTTCACATACTGCCGAAAAATAATTCACTTCGGCAAGTCATCTATTATTTACTGTATTAAAAATCCGTTTTCGTTGAGTTATCGAATGTTTGCTTGATAGATATTTCCTAAACTATTTGTCAACGCTGTTTTATTCCAAGCGGGTTGAAACATTTATATGTTTTCTGTTTTATGAAGTTGTATTTGTAATCAATTCTTCTGCTACGCTCGCTGGTACTTCTCTGTAATGTGCAAACTCCATAGTATAGTTAGCCCGTCCTTGAGTTAGCGAACGAAGCGATTTCACATAACCGAACATTTCAGATAGTGGTACATCTACACGAACAACCTGAACCCGAGATTTAGCATGCACTTCTGTATCTCTAATATGTGCACGACGGGAATTTAGATCCCCAATCACTTTGCCAAGATACTCATCAGGCACAATAACCTCCACAGCCATGATCGGTTCAAGTAAAACAGAACCCGCCTTTTTTGCCGCTTCTTTGAATGCCATAGAACCAGCATTTGAAAACGACATCTCAGAGGAATCTACCTGATGGTAAGAGCCATCTACGAGACGTACTCCCACATCAACAACAGGATATCCAGCCATTGTGCCAACATTCAGTGCGTTTTCAATACCTTTTTTAACCGCAGGGACGAATTCTTGTGGAATCACGCCGCCTTTAGTCCCATCAGTAAATTCAAAACCAGAACCCTTTTCAAGTGGTGTGACTTCAATAACGACATACGCAAACTGACCTCTACCCCCTGTTTGTCGTACGAGTTTGTATTCGGCTTTTACAGGTTTCAGAAGTGTTTCACGATATGCCACTTCAGGTGAACCTACGTTAGCTGAAACGTTAAACTCTCTCACAAGTCTGTCCACGATGATTTCCAAATGAAGTTCACCCATACCCGATAACAGGGTTTGCCCGGTGTCTGGGTCTTGGTGAACTTTGAAAGTTGGATCTTCTTCAGCCAATTTTGAGAGCGCGAGATTCAATTTGTCAATGTCAGATTGTGAACGCGGTTCAACTGCAACTGACATAACAGGTAACGGAAAAATCATTGTTTCCAGCGCAATAGGTGCTTTCGGATCACAGATCGTATCACCTGTGCTTAGGTCTTTTAATCCAATTGCCGCAACGATGTCACCCGCACTAACGGATTGATGTTCCTCACGCTTATTCGCATGCATCTGCATCAACCTACCTATACGTTCATATTTCTCACTTGTGCTATTGTAAACAGTATCACCTTTGTTCAATACCCCAGAGTAAACCCGCAGATACGTCAGTTTTCCAACGTGTGGATCGGTGGTGATTTTAAATGCAAGAGCACAGAACGGTTCGTCCTTATCTGAGTTACGTGTTTCTTCTTCTTCTGTTTTTGGGTTAAAACCGGCAACTGGTCTGACATCTGTTGGGGCGGGGAGATATGTGATTATGCTATCTAAAAGTGGTTGGACACCTTTGTTCTTTAATGCGCTACCACAAAGCACTGGAACAACCTTGCTACTTAGCACCGCTTGTCGCAAACCAACTCTAATCTCCTCTGGTGTAATTTCAACACCATCAAGGTATTTATCACATAATTCTTCATCCCATTCAGCAACAGCTGCGAACAAGTGATCCCGATATTCGTGCACCATTTCCTCCATTTCCTGAGGGATGTCGGTTTCATGAATAACAACACCTTGACTACTATCGTCCCACAACTGCCCTTTCATAGAGATGAGGTCAACGATCCCTTTGAATTGTTCAGCAGAACCAATCGGTAATTGAATAGGAACAGCAGTTGTGCCTAAACGTTCTTCCATCATTTCAACAGTTCGGAAAAAATCAGCACCCGTTCTGTCCATTTTATTAACGTAAGCAATGCGAGGGATTTCATATTTATCCGCTTGTCGCCACACGGTCTCGGATTGTGGTTCAACACCGCCAACTGCACAAAACACAGCAACCGCTCCATCAAGAACCCGCAAAGAACGTTCAACTTCAACAGTAAAGTCTATATGTCCAGGAGTATCAATGATATTGATATGATGCTCTTTCCAGTTACAGGTAGTTGCCGCAGCAGTAATAGTGATACCGCGTTCCTGTTCCTGCACCATCCAATCCATTGTGGTCGTGCCTTCGTCAACTTCACCGATACGATACACTCTACCCGTATAGAAAAGAACACGTTCTGTTACGGTTGTTTTACCCGCATCAATGTGCGCCATAATACCGATGTTTCGCGTATGCGATAGGGCTGACCTTCGCGGCACCCTCTGATTATTGTCCGCCATAGTTAATTCACTCTTAGTTTAGTCGGTCTCTATATCACCGTTCAAAAATGTTGTATAAATTATTTACCATCTATAATGTGCAAATGCTCTATTCGCTTCTGCCATTCGATGTTGGTCTCTCTTCCTATTTATTGCTGCACCTTCTTCTTTTGCAGCGTCCATAAGTTCACCTGCTAACCGGGCAGCCATACCCTTTTCACCTCGGTTTCGCGCAGATTCAATAATCCAGTTAATTGCCAGTGTCGTTCTACGTTCTGCTTTTACATCAACAGGCACCTGATACGTCTGACTCCCAACGCGACGTGGACGGATTTCAAGCACAGGTTTTACTTTGTTGATTGCCTCACGAAACACATCAAAACCATCTTCACTCGTTCGATCTTCAATAATCTTAAAACTGGTGTAGACGATCTTTTGTGCTGTCCCTTTCTTACCATCCCACATCATGTGGTTAATAAACTTTGAAACTAATTTGCTGTTATGAACAGGATCAGGATTGACATCCCGCTTAGGAACGTTACCACGCCTCGGCATCTATAACTCCTCCAAACAATCTTGATGACTACTAACTGGGCTTTCGTGCACCATATTTTGAACGTCCTTGACGACGATTTTCAACACCTGCGGTATCTAATTTCCCACGTACAATATGGTATCGCACATTAGATAAATCCTTGACTCTACCACCACGCACCAACACAACTGAGTGCTCCTGTAAATTGTGGTCAATACCCGGAATATAACATGTTGCTTCATCAGCAGAAGAGGTAAACCGGACACGTGCAACCTTCCGTAAAGCAGAATTCGGTTTGTTCGGTGTTACCGTTTTCACCTGTAAACAGATACCTCTCCGTTGCGGACACTGCTGCAGAATCGGGGATTTCGTTTTTTTGCGATATTTCTTACGCGGTTTCTTAATTAATTGATTTATTGTTGGCATCTCCACTCCTCACTGTCATGAACTACTGATAGACAAAAGAAAAAGCCCTCGCGGGGCTTCGGATTCAACTGAACATATTAACGTTGCTGTAAAACGACGTTAGCCCGTTTTCAAATTGAATGCCCCCTTGAATTTCTGCGGACAAGATTTATAACTATACTCAAAACCTATATTGTAATCATAAATTAAGGTCTTGTCAAGTTTAATTGAAAAAAATGTAAGAATTATTATGAATTTATTGTAAAATTGTTGAATTTCAACTAATTTATCACTTTCCCACGCAAAATTACCTTCTGAACATTCAATTCATCATCAACAATCACAACATCCGCAGCTTTCTCAGGTGTAATAGAACCAACACGATCGTCTACCCCTAAATTCTCTGCAGGTGTCAATGTTGCCATCGTCAATGCTTCCTCTAAAGAAAATCCCCACTCCACAACATTACGGACACCATCCATCAGTGTAATAATTGCCCCCGCGAGCCGTTCAGTCGGTTTACCCACATCTAACCACATTGCACCATCCTTAATATATTTATGTGTATCCGTCCCAACCATATCCTTAAGTCGAAACGCGTTATGTTCTGCTTCATATACAGCATCCTTCTGCCACTCTTCTGTTAAAAGACCCGCATGTTCAGTGCAATCCGTAATCAATCCCACGCCTGAAATACCTTTATGCCGTATCAATTGCTTACCCCAAAAAGGATTAACGTGGTGTTCATCAACAATCAATTCCGCGTGAATGTTCGGATGGTCTAAAACAGCCTCAAGGACACCGAGGTCGCGGTGATGCATGCCACTCATGCCGTTATAGGTGTGCGTTGCACGCGTCACTCCTGCATCAATTGCATCCATCGCTTGTTGATACGTTGCATTTGTATGTCCAATTGCTATTACGATATTGTTATATGCTTCAGCTTTATGTTCTGTAAGATGTTTAATAAACTGCAAATTTTCATCGTTTTCTGGTGCGACAGAAATTACCTTTAATGTCCCATCAGAGGCTGCCCACATTGTGTGAAATTCTTCAAAGTTCGGTGGTGTAATATACTTAGGATTCTGTGCTCCATTCTTAGCATGACTTCCAAATTTGCCTTCAACGTACGACCCTATAATCCTCGCTCCATCTTCTGCCGGTTCGTCAACGACCTGTGCAATCGCTTCTAAAGATGCGTTTATCTGCTCCATACTCCCGGACGAGATACCCACCACTAACGATGTCACACCATTTATAGCATGTGCCCGCGCAATTGTTTCTATATCCTCAACTTTACCGGTCATGCTATCGCAGCCACCGCCGCCATGAATCAATCCATCAATCAATCCAGGAATAACAAGACAACCAGTCGCATCAATCACCTCATCTGATGGAGGCAGTTGCTCTTTAGTAATTGTAGTAATTTTGTCACCTTGAATGACGAGATTACCATGACCGTAATGTGTCGGCGTATAGATGTCGCCATTCGTTATCGCAAGTGTTTCCATATCTTAAAAATATCCTGCTATAATCACAGAGGCATACAAAAAATCCCTAAATTAAATCTCACTATATCTTTTCTCCCACCCATAGAACACTCTGAGCAAGAAACCGCAAAAATGCCTCTACTTCAAAATCCTTCTGATGTCCTAACGAAGTATAACAGATACGTCCACCATTATGCAAACGCGTCCAAGCAACAGGTTCCGTCCGTTCATCTGTATGCCCCATCAGCAGCACAGATGCATCATCACCTATTGATGGATTTTTATAGAGACTTCCATAACTTTCAAATTTTGGTATATCTCTCAGAATCGGATGTTCTGGTGCTACCGTTTCTAATTGAACGACAGGGCCGTGTCCATAATGTCCTTGATAGTCCCCACCCAATACCTCTTTGTCAAATTCCAACCAGTTCTGATAGGCGTGACTTGCAGTTCTCACACAGACAATCGGTCTGCCCTGTTCGCAATATGACTGAAACTGTCTGAGCGATTCTCCATCAGTATTGAGTCTCCGCGTAAAAACTAACAAAGCATCCGCATCCTCTATGGCAGCTAAAGATGGGTCATCATCCTCTGACTCGTAGACAATCATATCTGCTTGGATAGGATAGTTTTTCTCAACATACTCTTTGAAAATAGTCAACGATGCTTCTGAGTCATATTCAAAAGAACCTGAAAGCATACATAAATTAAGCACTAATTCTCTCCACTGTTCTATTTCTTTTCCAAAACAAAAAAACTGTAGGAATACGGATTCTTCTCATCCGCTTCACAGTCAGTACGTTGTACCTCTTCCCAATCATTCCAATCAAATTCAGGAAAATAGACATCTCCTTTAAATGTAGCATGAATCTGCGTAAGATAAAGTCTGCTTGCGTGAGGTAAAAAAGCAGCGTAGATAGGCGCACCACCACAAATCATGAGTTCTGTTGTGTTGTCATCATAGATTTCACTGACAGTTGTAATGATTTCCTCTACTGAATGAGCAACAATACAACCTTTCGGTACTTTGTAATTCTGATTACGTGTTAAGATAATATTCTTTCGCTTTGCCAACGGACGAGGAAGTGTTTCAAAGGTTTTCCGTCCCATCACAACAGGTTTGCCAATTGTCATCTCACGGAAGTGTTTGAGATCAGCAGGTAATTTCCAAGGAATGTGCGGACCATTACCAATTAGTCTATTCTTATCTATCGCAGCAATCATTGAGATATGCAAAGTTTAAATGTACTCCTATAAATTACAAAGACAGCAAACTATTTACTTATCCATTACCTGATTAGAGGTAATCTCATATTGCCATCTCCAACTTAATTCATTCTTACCTTCACCTTGTCCTAATGAATAACTGCCATACGTCTCATGCTGTCCATAGTATCTATCAATGAGAAAACTTCGTTTCTCTTTATTATTAAAAAATAAATTATAGTGCATTTTACCGTCAATGTTTTTAAAGGAATAAATGATTCCTTTATTATTCCGTTTTCTTGCATAGCGTCTTGTGAGGTCGTGAGAAGTTAATTCACCAAGACCTGTGTTCTTAATTGAATAATGGATTACAAGCCAATTACTTGTCCGAAAGATGGCAAATTCTTCACGTTCCATTAAGCTGGTAGTAATTTTGTATGTTCCCAAAGGTGGATTGAATTTATGCTGAGGAACTTCATCTTTGGTAAAATATAATACGACTAATCCATCAATCCTATTTGCACCTCTGAATTTGGTTTTACCATCAAAATCCATTAAGGATGTAATCTCAAAAATCTGATTCTGTATTCCTCTACCCCTATCATATTCCAAGTGCAATCGGTTTCCCTCAAGTTGTGCATTAATTATCTTCCAACTGTCCGGTATACGCATCCTCACTGTGCAACATTCGTAATTTCCAGACAAACCAGGATTAGCAATATGTTCTTCAACTGAACAACTGACACATAGTAGCATAAGACTGATGACGTAGACTATTTGGATTTTCATTGAACAGTTCTCCGAATTTACATCGAGAACATAACCCTCAACGGTCTAAATTGACTGAATATTTACCTATCCAGGACCTGATTTGAGATTATCTTTTTCTCATTAGAAACAACCTTATAACGCCAAGTCCAACTTAACTCATTATTGCTTTTACTACGACCAACTGACCTACCGTCATAAGTCTCATGCTGACCATAATATCCATCAATGAGAAAACTTCGTTTCTCCTTATTATTAAACACTAAATTATAATGCATTTTACCATCAATGGTTTCAAATGAAGCAATGCTTCCTTTATTATTTGGGTTTTTTGCATATCGTTTTGCAAGGTCGTGAAAAGTCAATTCACCGAGAACCGTATTCTTAATTGAGTAATGGATTACAAGCCAATTACTTGTCCGAAAGATCGCAAATTCCTCACGTTCTTTTATACCTGACGAAATCTTGGTCGTGCCAATTGGTGGGTTAAACTCGCTATGCGGATCTTCCTCTATGGAAAAATGTAAAAGTGTTAATCCATCTAACCTATTTGCACCTCTAAATTTCATATTTTCATTCAGGTCTTTAATTGGCCACGGAAGCAGTAAGCTCTGTTTTTCAATACCATTGCCTCTATCTAACTCTAAGTTCACCTGTTTGGTCTCAAGTTGCGCATTAACTATTTTCCAGTTTTCTGGCATACGCACCTCAAGCATGCGATATTCATTGCCGCCACCTCCTCCCTCATAGCTCAGGTGATGTCTCTGTTCAACATTACAACTAACACACAACAGCAAGAGACCGATAATAAAAACAATCCTGGTTTTCATCTGATAGTTCTCCGAATTGACAGCAAACAATACCTCAGCGGTCTAACAAAATACCATCATTTATATTCTGATAATACTTTAGAAAACTTCTTATGTTACCATTGCCACTTTTCTCTTAAACAATCATTTTGGCGTGAATTGCATCGTGATGCTGATAGTCTTGTAACTGCAAATCTTGGATTTTGAAGTCATCAATTGATGTCACCTTCGTGTTAAGGATAAGTTCCGGAAGCGGATACGGCTGGCGTTTGAGTTGCGTTTTGACTTGATCAAAATGTTCATGGTAGATATGGGCATCCCCTAAGACATGGATAAATTCACTCGGTTGAAGATCGGTTATCTGTGCTACCATAGACAGAAGTAACGAATAGGACGCTATGTTAAAAGGCACACCAAGAAACATATCACAACTACGTTGATACATCTGCAACGACAATTTGCCATCAGCAACAAAGAATTGAAAGAACATGTGGCACGGTGCTAATGCCATCTGATCTAATTCTCCCGGATTCCAAGCCGTTACGACGTGTCTACGACTATTCGGATTTGTCTTTATCTGTTCAATCACCTCTGCGAGTTGATCGATTCTGCCATTTTCTTTCCGCCACCGTCGCCACTGAACACCATAAATACAACCGAGAGCACCATCACGTCCCCATGCAGCAGCGTTTGCATTCCATATTTGCGTTCCCAGTTTCTGAAATTGTTTGACGTGATCATAACCCCGTATAAAACCGAGAAGTTCCGCCTTAACAGAACGAAAGGCAAGTTTCTTCGTCGTCACAGCAGGAAAACCATCTTCCAGATTATACCGCATCTGCATGCCGAACAGCGCGCGCGTTTTCCCATTCCTACCATCACGATCAACACCCGTGTCTAATATCTGCTGTAGTCCTTCAAGATACTGTTTCATATTTAGTTCTATATCTCCCTTAAAATTCGTATTTCATATAATTACGAATTTGTAGAGAATTAAGTTACCTATCAGTACTCCCAAATCCACCACGCGAAGACTCTGTCATCTCCTCTACCTCATTCCATTCTAAAGTTGCAACACGAACAAAAATCGCTTGTGCGATCCGACTACCCCTTTCAATGGTCACAGTTTCATCGGTGAAATTATAAACCTGGATTTTAATCTCGTCTTCTTCACCGCAATAGTCATTGTCAATAATACCGACACTTTGTGCCATCATCAATCCAATTTTACGGGGCGTACTACTTCGCATACATAACATTAACATGTATCCAGGAGGTGTTTCCACTATAACATTTGCTGGAATTAATGCAATTTCTTGTGGGGCAATTTCAGCGGATTCACGACACAATAAATCAAATCCAACAGCCCCATCCGTTTCATATTTTGGCAATGGAAGTGATTTGTCCACTCTCTTGATTTTTACTTTCATTAGGATACTGCTATCCCCTCTACTTTGCATTCTACGCGATAGATAGATGTGCTCGCGGTGATAAACAGACTTTTCCAAAAATCTCCACCCCATGCAAGATTAGCAGTGCGTTCAGGAACAAGAATAATACCAAGATGTTTCCCATCTGGTGCGAATATCCATATACCATTCGGTCCTGTCAAATAGACATTACCGTTTACATCTACCTTCATACCGTCAGGCACGCCGTTATCTCCTTCTTCCTCAGCGAAAACACGATCATTGGCTAACGTGCCATCATCTTGCACGTCAAAAGCACGCACATGCATCCGTTTCGTATCATTAATATAGAGGATAGACTCGTCCGGTGAAAAGCAGATACCGTTCGGTCTATCAAAATCATCAACAAGCAATGTCAAATCTCGTTTATCAGGAGACAACCGATAGACACCGTGAAAATCAAGTTCTTTCTCTGATTCCAATGTTATCCCGTACGGTGGATCCGTAAAATAGATACTCCCATCTGATTTGACGACGATATCGTTTGGGCTGTTCAGACGTTTCCCTTGATACTCCGACGCAATTGTCTGAACATCACCATCCGCAGTGGTTCTTGAAACTCGACGGTTCGCGTGTTCACAAGTAATCAGGTGACCACCTCTATCATAAGTAAGACCGTTTGATTTACCAGATGGATCTCTAAAAACGGACATACCAGATTCTTCATCCCATCGCCGAATTTTGTTCGCTGGAATATCACTAAAGAGCAAATATCTCCCAATAGAATTCCAGAGCGGTCCTTCAGTAAATTGAAATCCAGTTGCCAACTGTTCCACTTCAGCATCTGAATCAACTAATTCCAATAGTTTTTCATCACGTACATCAAGTGCCATATTTCTCCTTTCAATTCGTTGTTGGAGGGGTTCCTAACCCCGATTTCCTTGCACACATTATAGTCGTAAAGCATCCAACCCTAATTGAGATATTGAAGACTGAATACTGAATACCTCTGCAAAACTCTTGACACCTAATCCCATTCATGTTAACATTAACATAATTAAAATGAGATGATAGAATAAGTTTTAGAGGTTTACCAGACAGAGAAGGAACAAAAAACGTGCCTGGGGCGACTCGAACGCCCGACCTTCAGCTCCGGAGGCTGACGCTCTATCCAACTGAGCTACAGGCACATACGTTATAAGGTGATATTAGTTTAACAAATATGGATATTATTTGTCAAGTTTTTTGTCTAAAGCATTTGGAGGAATTTCAGTATCATGCACAAATACCAGCAACCATCATTTGGAAGTAAATGTAAAAAGATATTGGCAATATTTGGAATAGCACTGTTCTTATTTTCTATCGCACCCGATATTGTAGAAAGCCGCAGAAGTTTTGGCGGCGGTCGTAGCTTCAGTCGAAGTTCAAGCCGAAGTTACTCGCGCAGTTCAAAGAGTTATTCCGCACCGAAACGTTCTTATAGTAGTAGTTCTCGTAGCAGCACTTCTTCCTCGCGGAGTTCGTATACAAAGCCACGCACATCAACTTCAACACGCAGCACAGGAAGCAGTTACAGTGGTACTCGCACATCAAGACCAACGACCACTCGCCCCAGCTCAACTGCACGCCAAAAACAGACTGCCACAACCCGTGCAAAAACAACGAATACACAATCAACTCGTAATGCCACGACCTCAAGAAATCAACAACGCGCCACCACAGCACAGAATCGAAAACAGGTGCGGCAGCTAAAAGCAGAAAACCGTAGTTTGAAACGAAAGGTCACGACAGCAAACAGACAAACTGCAAATGCACGCAGACAACAACGCCAAACCATCACCGTTGCAAACTACCATGGTTACTATCCAGTAGCGACCTATTCACTATATAGTTATCATTCATCCCTTGCATTTCAGAATCTTATGTTCGGCATCTATTTCCATGACTACTACAACCATGCGATTCGCCGTAGTTATTTGTGGCACTATCACCACCCAAATTATGATCGCTCACATTGGAGTCGTGAGAAGCAGGAAGAATACGAATTTTATAAAGATTATTACGAAAGCCAAGGGGTCGTACAAAACGAAAACTACGTAGACCCAGGCACAAATCGGGATGAAGATTTTGTCGCAAGTTACGTAGAAGAAAATCCTGATAAGTTCTATGGAGACAATGTAGAGGTGGTAACGGTTGATGAATTGCCAGATGAAGAGGCAATAAAGCAGGAACTTCTTGCAACCGCTGAAACACCGTCTGTCAATACGAATACGCAACGGGCACCACCAGAACCTGTTGAGCAAAGGATTATCGTTGAGAAGAAAACTTCAGGAGCAACATGGTTCATTCTCGTATTTTGTAGTCTTCTCATCGTTGGCGGTATTATGTTAGTACTATACAACAAAGGATATTTCTAACGTAAATTCAGTTTAAGACAGAGACCGTTCGTAGTCGCACAATTCATTGCGCCTCGGACATTCACTGGCCGGCGAGGTTTCCTAACCTCGCCGGCACACAGTGTCAAATTAATTCTAAAATCTACTATAAACTAACTTTTTAGGTGGTGATATGGCACTATTTGGGAAAAAAGAAGGACAATCACTTTTTGGCAAACGAAAAGAGGAAGATAAGAGAAAACCTGAACGGCATGAGTTAGTTGATATTCCAATCAACAGTATCATTGAACTCTCTGACCTGACGACATATCAGGAAACAGGTAATACATCCCATGCCTTCACACTCTTTACGCGTAAGAAATATGAGGGCAACGGTCTCCTACGGTTTATGTATCACATAAAGGATGTAGACGGTGAACTCGTCGTCGGTGTAGATCATATCGCCGGAACAAAAGACGAATATGAAATCTCGAGATGGATTGTTGATGGTGAACAAGAACTCGGAGACCCGTTACCAGACGAGATGACCCTTTATTATCCTGACCCAGACAATGAGGACGAGGAAATCGCTGTTGAATACTTCCGACAAGAAATTGTTCCCGCAAAACTCACCGTTACCGATGCACAGAATAAAGAAGAATTTGAAGCAGAACTCCATGAATACATCAACGACAATGAAGAATTAATGTCTATTGAACTCTGCGGGAATTGGCTTACCTTTTATGTCGGCATATTCATCTCCCGTTCCGACCTTGAAATATATCCTGCAAGTCTAAATGAGCAAATACGTAGTTAGATGCTATAATTTCACCCAATATTGTAGAAGGGGTTTCCAACCCCGATTGATCTTGCAGTGTTGGAGTGGTTTCAAACCACGATTGCGTTCAATAGAAATATTGCATTCCAAACTCATAATCCTGAAAATCCTGGTTCAGACAATTAGGATGCATAGAATGGTGAGTTTGACATTATCTTCTGAATAAGACTTTGAAATCCCCATCTCTTATCCTGCTAATCCACCAATCCCGGGGAATGCCAAAAGGCATTCATACCGTTGATTTGGAAAATCCTGGTTCAGACAATTTTTTTTCAAAATATGCAATTTTGCATCACAAAATCGCGTCTATATGAATCAAACGACCAATTTGCGTATTGAGGTTTTAGATGATATATAATGATGCTGACCTGATTCAACACACTTTAGAAGGGGATCAGCAAGCGTTTGCAGCCCTTGTCGAAAAATACCAAAAACAGGTGCATGCGTTGGCGTGGCAAAAGATTGGTGATTTTCACATTGCACAAGAGATTACACAGGATGTGTTCCTTACAGCATATCATAAGCTCACAACGTTAAAAGACCCTAATCGTTTATCTGGATGGCTCTATGTGATTACCAACCGTAAATGTATCGCGTGGCACCGAAAGAAAAAACCACAACCACAATCGTTAGATGCGATGGACCCTGTTGCATTGGAGGAGGTGTATTGTTCAGTGTATATGACACAACAACGTGAAGCAGCTGCAAATCAAAAACGCCGAGAGTTGGTTCAGAAGTTGCTAAGTAAGCTGCAAGAGAGTGAGCGAACAGTCGTCAATCTGTATTATATCGCTGAAATGACTTGTGAAGAGATTGGAAAGTTTTTGGGTGTATCAACAAATACTGTTCGCAGTCGGCTTCACCGCGCACGCAACAAATTAAGGAAGGAAGAAACGGTGATAAAAGAAAATATAAATAGTTTCCAACTACCCACACAATTGACAGAAAACATCATGAAAAAAATTTCGCGTATCAAACCTGCTGCACCGTCCAGTAGCAAACCTTTACTGCCGTGGGCGATTGCGGCATCAAGTGCGATATTGATTGTCCTGATGCTCGGATTGGGCAGCCGATATTTAGCGCGTTTCCAAAATCCATATAGTTTGGACTCCAAATCCGAATTAGCAATAGAACTCATTGAGGCACCTATTGTGCTGAATCTTGAGAAACAACCCGATGCTCGAAATCAGTTAGGTGTGCATGCTGATGATAACGGTAAAGGTGGTGGAACTGAACAGGAATCAAATCAAGTTTTGGGCAATAAAACCCACTTCACGCAGTGGAGTCTACCGAAAGATGCAAAAATGCGTTTCGGCAGAGGCGGGGTAGCGGAAGCAGCATATTCTCCAGATAGCAAGTACCTTGCAGTTGCAAGTAATATCGGTATCTGGATATATGACGTACAGACCGGTGAACCCCATCAACTACTCACGGGACATACGGCTGGTGTCAACACTGTCTCTTTTAGTCCCGATGGACAACTCCTTGCAAGTGGCAGTGAAGATAACACGGTCCGTTTATGGGATGCCAAAACGGGTAGACACTTGCACACTTTGAGTTCGCATACGGCTGGTGTCAACAGTGTATCTTTTAGTCCGGATAGTCAGCGGCTGGCAAGCGGCAGCGAAGACGCGACGATCTGTTTATGGAGTGTTAGCACAGGTGAATTGCAACGCACATTCGTTGAGCATATCGAAGAGCATACCGTTTGGATAAATAGTGTCTCCATTAGTCCTGATGGTAAACTGCTTGCAAGTGGGAGTACCGATGACACGATCCGGCTATGGAATGTTGCAACAGGGGAATCACTGCACACACTGAAAGAACATACTGCTGATGTTAACAGTGTGTCTTTTAGTCCTGATAGTAAACTGCTTGCAAGTGGCAGTGAAGACAAAACGATCCGCCTATGGGATGTTAGCACAGGTGAGTTGCACAGCACACTCGAAGGGCATGCGGAGGATGTCTGTAGTGTATCGTTTAGTCCGGATGGACGACTTCTCGCAAGTGGAAGCGACGATGACACCATCCGGTTATGGGTTGTCAACTCAGGCGAATTACTGCAAACCTTAAATGTACATATATATGAGATATGTAGTGTGTCTTTTAGTCCCGATGGACAACGGCTTGCAAGTGGAAGTGGTGATACGATAATACGTATATGGGATGTTAAAACAGGTGAGCTCCACCGCGCAATTGAAGGACACACAAATTGGGTCTTTAACATATCCTTTAGTCCAGATGGTCAACGTCTTGCAAGTGGCGGCGACGATAACATGATCCATTTATGGGATATTAGCACAGGTAGACATTTGCATGCGCTGTCGGCTGAAGGGGCTGATGTCTATAGCGTCGCGTATAGTCCTGATGGTCAGATACTTGCAAGCGGTAGCAGGGATGACAAGATCCGTCTATGGGATGTTAATACTGGTTTCCTCCTTCACACGCTTGATGAGGCTGAAGATTGGGATTTGAGCGTCTCTTTTAGTCCTGATGGTAAATTGCTCGCAACGGGCAGTGGCGGCGACACAATTCGTTTATGGGATGTCAGATCCGGTGCACTGGACGGCACGATGATTGGACATGGCGGTTTCGTCCGGAGATTCTCTGTGAGTGCTGATGGCATCTCTTTTAGTCCTGATGGTAAGTTGATTGCAAGTAGCAGTGGCGGGGACACGATTCGTTTATGGGATGTTAGCACAAGTAAAACACTGCACATACTGACTGGACATACGGATGATGTCAACAGCGTGTCCTTTAGTCCTGATGGTAAACTGCTTGCAAGCGGGGACGACGATGGGGCAATCCGTCTATGGGATGTTAGCACAGGTGAAACACTGCATACCTTGAGTGGACAGTGGGCTTGGGTCTTAAGCGTGGCGTTTAGTCCTGATGGTCAGGTGCTTGCCAGCGGGGTAAGTGATGGCACAATCCGTTTGTGGGATGTTAGATCAGGTGAGCTACTGCATACCCTGAATGGGCATACGGCTGGGGTCTTTAGCGTGGCGTTTGGGCCTGAAGGTAAGTTTATTGCGAGCGGGAGTAGGGATGGCACGGTGCTGTTGTGGGATGTCCCGATAGCAAAATAATGCCATTTCTAATAATTAATGTCTCTTTAATGTAGCATAAACTTTTAGTTTGTGCAGTATTTCAAGATATATACAGAACCCCAAAGGGGTAGCACGCATAGAATTGTCTGAACCAGGATTTCCAGGATTAGAGATTGAATTATCAAAGTGCCATTCAATAGATAACGCTTATTCTTTGAAAAGGAACGTAGGAGAGCCAAACTCTAATCCTGAAAATCTAATAATCCTGAAAATCCTGGTTCAGACAATTAACCATATATTCGTAAAGTTATGAATAACTCTAATAAAGAATATATCCATATACCCGATCAAAGATTAGCTAAACTAATCAGACCAATTTTTGCAGATAGTCCAACACGTGTGGAGAAACTGTATGCTGTATACTTTCATATTAGTAATCTATCAGGCATAGAACATTTGACAGAGCTAAAGATGTTACACCTATACAGTAATGAAATTGAAGACATCAGCCCGTTAGCGAATTTGAATAAGTTGACGCACTTAACGCTCTATGACAATAGAATTAAGGACATTACACCACTTGCAGGTTTGAAGCATCTTCAGACTTTATTTCTAGAGATCAATCAAATCAGCGACTTTACACCAATTGCAGATTTGACGCAGCTTCAGTCACTATGGCTTGGAACGAATCCTATACAAGATTTATCACACATTTATAGGTTACTCAAGCGATTCCCCTTACTGACTTCATTGTCAATGGATCGACTTCAGATTAGTAGTGTTGCACCTTTTGCTGAATACAAGCAACTCACCAACTTAATGCTTGAGAAAAACCAAATCAGTGACATCAAACCACTCGCAGAATTGAGGCAGTTAGAGCAGCTAAAGCTAACAAACAACCAAATCAGTGACATCAAACCACTCGCAAAACTAACCAATCTTGAGTCTCTAAGGCTTGGTAACAATAAAATTAAAGTTATTTCACCATTGGAAGGACTGGCAAGAATCTGGGATTTAGAACTATGGAATAATGAGGTCCGTGACATCAAATCACTTGCAGATTTGCGACAACTTAAGTATTTGTACCTTGGAAAGAACTATATTAGTGATATTACACCGTTAACCAATTTGACACAACTTACTCGCTTGTCCCTTGTTAACAATGAAATCAGTGACATCAAACCACTCTCAAAATGTTCACAACTTACACACTTATTTCTTGATAACAATCGGATCAAGAACTTTACACCACTAAAGGGTTTGACACTTCTCAAAGAGTTACAACTAAGGCGTTTGGAAATCAGTGACATCTCAATATTGACGAACTTAACAGAGTTAAAGATCTTGTCTCTCGATCACAACCCTATTAATGACATCACACCACTGTTTGAGTTGACGCAGCTTTTGCATCTATCGCTCAATGGCATAGGAATCATTGACATTAGGCAACTATCAGAATTAACACAACTCACTGAGTTAAGTATTGAAGGGTGTCAAATTGATGACATAACACCACTTGCCAGATTGGTAAAACTGAGACGGCTACGCATTGCAGACAATAACATCAGAGATGTTAGCATTCTTGAGAACTTGCCGGAATTAACCTCCTTGTCTATCAAGGGTAACCCAATTCAGGACATGACACCGATTCACAAACTCTGTCAACAGATTCCGAATTTTAGACTTGACATTGATTTTCAGGATTAACTTATTTTGTGTGGCATTGAAACCACTTCAGCTGCCCGTTTATAGTAAACTTTACTCTTGTCCTTATATCACAGCATGAGGAGACAGTTATGAAATCTTTTTATATGCTATTTGCAGTCCCTATAGTTTTCTTCGGTTGCTCATCTAATCAAGATGTAGAAATACCGGATGCCAACTTAGCCGCTGCCGTACGTAAGGCACTCGGTTTAAGTCCAACTGATCCTATCCCGCAAAAGAAGTTAGAAGAATTGAAGCATTTGAATGCTAAAGGAAGCGCAAAAGGTAGGATAAGGGACTTAACAGGATTAGAAAAAGCGACAGGACTAAACACTTTAGAACTTCATTGGAATCGAATCATTGACATCACACCACTCGCCCAATTAAAAAATCTGACAGGTTTATATCTCAACCGTAATAATGTATACCTTGATGTAGATAATCAAATTGGCGTTAGCGATATCACACCGCTCACAGAGTTGACACAATTGACCCATTTACACCTTGTAGACAATATAGTCAGTGATATTTCACCACTCACGCAACTAAAACAATTGACACATTTAGAACTTGCGGGCAATCAAATCAGTGATATTACACCACTCACGCAACTAAAACAACTAACCCATCTAATCCTTGCGGGAAATGAAATTTATACATCTCTTCCAAGCAATCAAATCAGCGATCTTACACCACTCACTGAACTGAAACAATTAACTTATTTATCTCTTGGGGATAATCAGATCAGTGATATTGCACCACTCACTCAACTGAAACAATTAACTTCTCTATTTCTTGGGGATAATCAAATTAGTGATATTACACCACTCACTGAACTAAAACAATTGACACAATTATCTCTCGAGAACAATCAAATCAAGGACATCAGCCCCCTCACACAACTAAACCAATTGACACATTTAGAACTTGAAGATAATCAGATCAGCGACATCAAACTCCTTGCAGAATTCACACAGTTGACAACATTACGGCTTTCAAACAATCAACTTAGCGACATTGAACCGCTTACGAACTTGACGCAATTGACAGATTTAGAACTTCAATCGAATCAGATTAGAGACATCAAACCTATAAAACAACTAAACCAATTGAAAGAGTTATCTCTTGGGGATAATCAGATCAGTGATATTGCCCCGCTCACTGAACTAAATCAATTGAAAGTGTTATACCTAAAGAATAATCAAATCAGTGATATTGCCCCGCTCACTGAGCTAAATCAATTGCAAGAGTTATACCTTGGGAATAATCAAATCAGCGATATTGCATCGCTTGCTGGGTTAACGCAGTTGGGATGGTTGCGGCTTTCAAACAATCAGATTATAGACATCAAACCCCTTACGAACTTGACACAGTTAAGACATTTATATCTTGAAGGAAATCCGATTCAGAATATGGAACCCCTTGAGAGACTATTGAAACAGCTTCCGAATTTGAGATCGGATATTCACGCATCTGATAAAACATAACGAATGAATGCTGCGACCGTAAACCACATCAATCAAAGAAAGGAGACATCTATGCAAAACAACATTGTTCAAGATCCTACGCAATGGAAATTGCCTAAAGGTGCAAAAGCGCGCCTCGGAAAAGCTTTCGTATATGATTTAGTGTATTCCCCCGATAGCAAGTTACTTGCTACATCAGGACCTATGGGTATTTGGATTTATGATGCACAAACCGGAGAGGAACGCAATTTACTTATAGGACACATTCATGGCGTTTCGGCAGTGGCTTTCAGTCCCGACAATAAACTGCTTGTAAGCGGTAGTAAGGATAACTCAATTCGGGTATGGGACCCGCACAGCGGACAACATAAAATGACATTCACAGGACATCAGGACGGTGTCCGTTCGGTAGCGTTTAGTCCCAATGGACAAAAACTCGTGAGCGGAGGTGGAGATGGCACAATTCGTCTTTGGGATATGTCTACTGGTGAACGCCTTCTTTCCTTTGTTGGACATACAGACGGTGTTTCCGAAGTAGTCCATTCTCCAAACGAGGAAATGTTCGCAAGTCGTGGCAAAGATGAAATGATTCATCTGTGGAATGCAAACACCGGAGAACTCGTCCGAACCCTTAATGAGCATACAGGAGATATTTATTTCATAGCATATTCTCCTGATGGTAAAACTTTAGCAAGTGGCGGCGAAGATGGCACACTTCGGTTTTGGGACCCGCACACCGGACACCTCAAGAGAACTTTGACTTCTACGGAAGACGTGAAGTCAGTCGTGTTCAGCCCAGATGGAAAAACACTCCTCAGTAATAGTTATGAAAACGATGTGATTCAGTTTTGGGACGTAGCTACAGGTGAACGTCTGAAAACGATTACATGTCCGCCAGACACAACTTATCATATAAGGATCTCTCCGGATGGAAGTACGCTGGTGAACACAGGAACTGACGGCACAATACGATTTTGGGATCTTGCTACCACCACGCCATTGAGAACTATCACTGGGTACTTAGATATGCTTACGCTTATAAAATTTTCACCTGATGGAAATACACTTGCTGTTGTGAGTTCTATGCAAAGGCTTATGTTGTGGAATGTCCACACCCGCAAGCTCATGAAAACGTACTTCCCCCATCCCAAAAGAATTGATTGTATTGGTTATTCACCAGATGGTGTAACGCTTGCTTGTGGGAATGCTGCAGACAATACGGTATATCTTTTGAATACTGAAACGGGTGAATATGGACAGGTTTTCACAGGGCACAAAAAGAATTACGAGAATAGTTTTGAATCGGTAACGTTTAGTCCTGATGGACAGATGCTTGCCAGTGGAGATTCTGACGGGGCTATTCATTTGTGGGATGTGGCTACCGGAGAAAACCTAAAAATACTTGAATGGTTCGACGATTTTGTCAGAACTCTGAAATTCTCACCTGATGGACGGATGCTTGTAAGTACGAACGATTCAGAAATTTGCTTTTGGGATATAAATACCGGGGATACCATAAAAACGATTGAATATTCCATCACTGATGCTACTACAGGTTATCCGTTCTACGGTATGATTCCTGGGAACACTATTGCATTTTCACCGGATTGGAAGACATTTGTAAGCAGAGGGGACGATGGCATAATCCATGTTTGGCATCCGGATGTGGATGAACCCATAAAAAACATTGTACCAAAGACGAAGGCAATGGATCTGGCTTATGCTCCCGATGGACGCACTGTTGCCAGCCTGCATACAGATGATAAAATTCAGATATGGAGTTCTGACCTCGGTGAACTGCTGCAAACTTTCACAGGACATATACAGTGGGTCTGCTATATGGAATATTCACCAGATGGACGGACGCTCGCAACTGCTGGATACGATGGCACGGTGTTGCTGTGGGATATCCCACAGTAAGCAACTGTAAGCATCAATTTTAGAAAAAGTTGCTGGATTTTCTCTTGTTGGAGGGGTTTCTAATCCCGGTTGTCTGAACCAGGATTTTCAGGATTAGTAGATTTCCAAGATTAGAGTTTGCTAATCCAAAGTGCCTATCTAAAGTTGAACTTCATCCCAAGAATAGCAGTTTGATTTTTCAGTTTCTTATCCTGGAAATCTAATAATCCTGAAAATCCTGGTTCAGACAATGAACAATTCAATAATACAATAACGCAAATCCTAATCAAAAAGCAAAAATGCACCAATTCTAATCTTGGAAATCTACTAATCCTGAAAATCCTGGTTCAGACAATATTGAACAAAAACCCTAAAATTAAATAACCCTACACTCCCAATTTTGTTTGACATATAAAAGGTGAACAAGTAAAATGATTGTAAAATAAAAAACACGACATAAGGAGTAAAAAAGATGCAAAAACTAACACTTTATTCACATTGACAACCACTCTCTCACAATAGTCTGGTTTGTAGGCGCGCAATTCATTGCGCCTCTTATACTCACAATGTCCTACAGATCTCATAAGGAAATATCCTTTTTTACAAAAAAACACAAAAATTATCAAATAATTGTTATATTTAACTTGACATCAACAATTTGTATGCGTTATAATATATTTCACACCATATTTATTCTTCTAAAGGTCAAAAAACATGTACACAAATCCTGATGGACAATTCACACCGATTATCCGATACAGGCCCTTTTCAATATATAAAATATCAGAACTAAAAAACGACATTTCAATAACAATAAGTGTCAATGTCCATGACTTATACACATTTACCAAGGGCATTTTTATTGCATCTATTTTAACCTCTATCAACATTCAAGTATCCATGAGTAAAATATTGGGCAATTGCCTTAAACAGGAAACCGATTTCACACGACAAAAACCCAAAAACAGAAACTGTACTATTTTAATTTTTTTCGATTTTAGGAATTATCCTTACAAACCCTTATGTACACTATGATTAGAGCAATTTGAAAAATCGTACTATAGTACGAAAAACTGTACCATATAGTACGATTTTTACGAGGAAGATTTCAATGAAACTTCAAGATAAACACAGAAAATTCGCTTGATATGAACAAGACTTACGCGCAAACCGTCCACACATTGCAGGGTGAGGTCTCTGTGCCCCACCATCTTTCTATCTACGTACAAATTGCAGGGCACAGAGACCACGCATTACAATAAGAGTAAATCGCCCTTGTGCAAGAACTTTACACACCCTTAATACACAAATTTATTGACAAACTATAGTAGGTATATTAAACTATACAGACACCCAATGGCAGAAAAAACGAATAAACAGGAAGAACTTTTTATAAAACTACTGGAAAAATTAGACATATTACTCACTCACTTAGATGAAAACACAACTAACGTGTCTGGTGTATGTCTTGACAACTATATCGCATTTAAATGGCAAACCCAAAACGGCAACGGACTCCTTGTTCCTGTTAAATATCCGCATCTTGTTGATAGTACAGATTTAATTGGAATTAATACACAATATAGAGTATTAGATCAAAACACGCGTCAGTTCCTTCAAGGTGCACCCGCAAATCACGCGCTATTGTGGGGAGACAGGGGAACCGGAAAGTCATCTCTCGTCAAAGCAATGTTGAAACAATATTCAGCACAAGGGCTTCGGTTAATCGCTATCGGGAAAGAAGGGTTTGTTCATCTACAAGAAATTGCAGAATTACTGTGGGACAGACCGGAACGTTTTCTCCTTTTCTGTGATGACCTTGCTTTTAGCGATCACGAAACGGAATATAGGGAATTGAAAGCGGTATTGGAAGGTGGAATCTCTGAATGTCCAGAAAACATTCTTATTTATGCAACATCCAATCGTCGGCACTTGATGCCACGCCAAGTCGGAGAAAATCAGTATCCACAAAACGAAGAAGATGAACTTTTTCCACGGGAGGCAACAGAAGAAAAAGTATCGTTAAGTGACCGTTTTGGATTGCGAATCGCTTTCTACAGAATCTCTCAGAGGACATATCTGCAAATTGTTTCCCATTATGCTCAAAAATTGGGAATTGATATACAAACGGATGAATTACATCGTGCTGCATTAGAATGGGAGGCATCTTCCAGTGGACGTTCAGGACGTGTTGCATATCAGTTCATTACAAATCTTGCTGGACAATTGGCACTTACGGATAACAATCAGTGAAACAACGCATACTATTCCAAGCAAATAAGGTGTGTAGAGTTTTTAGCAAAGGTTATCTCACATTCAGACACATCGTAGGGGCGAGGTCTCCTCGCCCTCATTGGAACACATCCCATCAATCAGCAGTGGTTGGGATGGAAATGTGGCAAGAGGCGGTAATCGGGCAGGGAGACCCCGCCCCTACGGGCAGTGCTAAAAACTTTACACACCCAGCAAATATCTACTTATAGGAAGCAATGTTCATGAGTGACTTATTGACACAACAATATCTATTTGATGTACAAGGTTATTTAGTCATTGAGGATGTTTTGGATTCAGATGAGTTAGTTGAACTCAATCAACGGATTGACGAACAGAAATTGCCTGAACCAGGAAAGGCTCAAAGATTTGGCAGCGCACCTGACGGTGCCGGCTTTTTACAGTGGGGTAAATCATTTTGTAATTTACTTGATCATCCAAAGATAATGGAAATACTACGTTTCCGTTTGGGAGACTGCTTTCGTCTTGACCGAATTTACGGAATGTATATGAAAGATGGAATGCCCAGAGGTGGATTGCATGCAGACTATGGGGCTTCATCACCTACCTCAAATGCAGAACCAGGTGAATATTTCCCGTTTAGAGATAACGAAATACACAACGGTTTTGTTGTTGTAACATGGAATTTAGCAGATACTGGTCCTGAATATGGTGGATTCTGCTGCATACCCGGCAGCCATAAGAGCAACTATAAACTGCCACACGAGATAGCAGTTGCACCAGAAAAGGCACCATGTGTTATAATCCCAAACGCACCTGCCGGGTCAGCAATAATGTTCTCTGAAGCTCTAACACACGGAACTGCAGCATGGAATGGAAAACATCAACGACGTTCACTCTTATATAAATATTGCGTGTCCCACATGGCATGGACATCACGCCGCGTAGCACAACCGAAGGATATAGAATTAACTGAACGCCAAAAGATACTTTTCCGTGAACCTGCAGATCCACATAGGCACTTTCCATCACTTTTTTAAATTCAACCATATTCCTGTGATGTTTAGATCAATATAAGACAAATGTTTAATGTGTACACTGAATATAACACAAATAAACCAAATTGATGTGATACCAAATCTATATACGATTATCACTATATAACGGGAGTTTGATAATAAAATGTGAGTTTGTTCTAAACACTTTTCAAGCTTAAAAAAAGCAGTATTTTTGTAGCATAACCTGTTAGGTTGTGCCGTTTTTGCCAAAAATAACAGAGAATGCTGCGGGTGAAAACTTTTTCAAACTCACGTTATATACAAAATTGGAGGATAATATGAAATACCGAGGTATACTCTCTATAACTCTCACACTACTGTTGTGTGGAACTTTTCTAATTCTAACTATTAACGCTGCTCCCAAGAAAGGCAAGTTACGTGTCAGTGGTGACAACACTTGGATCGCTTATGTAAACGGAGAGAAGGTTGCAGAACACGTTCACTGGAACCAACCTACTGTCTCAGACTTTGAATTAGATGATGGTTTTGCTGTGATTGCAGTATATGTACACGATGCAGAACCTGGTGCTGCCGGTAGTGGTGGTTTCCTTGCTGATATTATACTTGACGATAAACCAGACTATATCGGTACTGGCGAAGACGGATGGCGATGTCAAGCAGGTAAACCTGTTGCACAGCGGAATGATGGGTGGGAAGAAGTGGATTTTGATGACAGCGATTGGGAAACGAAACTTCAAATTTATGAAAAATTTGGTGGAGGTATCTGGGCTGGTGGTGCTAATGATATGCGGGCTCACTTTGGTGACCCAGAATGTACCGCAAATTGGGTATGGTGCGGTCCAAACAATGTTGAAGATGACATCTATTTCCGTTATACTATCGGGGAACTCCCAGTTGAACCAAGTGGAAAAATCACGACTACATGGGGAGCATTGAAGAGTGAACGATAAACTTGCTATCTTATTGAACGGTTCTTTTACCGTTCAATAAGATTCATAAGAAATACTAATATTACAGGACTTACGCATTCTCCCCTTGATAAGGGGGGTTAGGGGGGTTAAAAATCGGTTATTTCAATGATATTTCAGTGATATAACCCCGCAAAATGCCTTAATGGCATTTGTAGCGTTGATTTACTAAATCCCCCTTATCAGTGGGACCTTAAGAAAAACTGCGTAAGTCCTGATTAATCATAGTTATTTCTGCAATTGAACAACTTGTGCAATTTTACTGAATACCTCATCAATATCGGTTAAATCAATACAGGAATACGCTACCCGCAACTCAGTTTCGCTCAGCGCAATTGTGCCGATCCCGTGTTCATTGAGTAGGATTTGACGAACAATTTCTGCGTTACCCGATTTCAGAGAGAGACAGATGAAATAACCAGCGTGATTTGGATAGACATCCCAAAGTTCAGCATATCGTACATCATTTGCTATCTGTTGTACCTTCAACGCTCGGTCTTTTAATATTTCAAAGTTACGTTGTTTCTGTTCATCATAAACCACAGACTTCATTGCTTCAAGGATGAGTGTTTGGGATACTTGGGCTGCACCTAATGTGCTAACACGAATTAACCCACTGAGTTTTTCTTCTATCGGTTGCATCACACTATCTGGAAACCCGAATGTCAAAAACCCAACACGTAAACCCCAAGCATATTCCTCTTTGGTAGCACCATCTACCTTGACAGAAACAACATTCGGATGGCATCCGACTAACAAACCGAAAAGAGATTCATGCATAACATCAGTATCATACCAGAAACCTGAATAAGCATCATCAACCATGACAAGGATATATGTTCCCTTTTCAGCATGCCTCACAACTACATCTCTAATCTGATCTGCTTCATTTCGTGTTATGGCGTATCCTGTAGGATTGTGTGGAAAATTGAGCAATAACAGCACCTTATCGGAATCACTTTTATGTAAAGTTTGACTAAATTCTTTGATGTTAAAACATAGGTCAGTATCAAAAAATGGGTAAGTTTGGATTATCGCTCCTGCTTTTGTCTCAAACATCAGTCTATAGTTGCCCCAATATTTATCTGGAAGAATGAGCGTATCACCCGTATTGACAAATAGCTCCGAGAGAAGACTGAAACAGTGTGTCATACCGCTTGTCACGATAGGAAGACTTATTTGTGCCTCTTTAAGTAACGGGTTTTTTGAGCGGAGGTGTGTTTGCCAAAGTAAACGTAACTCTTTGTTACCGAGAATAGGCGGGTAACCGTAAATGCTTTCTGGTGAAAGAGTTGGCTCCTTATGCAGTGAAACATCCAAATGCATCAGTTGTCCATCTGCTAATGCGACAGCACGTGTGGCATTAATTCGGCGTGCTTTTTCAGATGCCTCCGCACTCTGGCTTAAGATGCCTTTTGGTAAATAGATACGTTTGCCTAAATCTGAAAGTAATCTGTAAACTATAGGTGTTGCAGTACTAATACGATTATTCAATTCCGCTGCAAAAGGATTAATATCTTGCATTTGATGTTGTTTTCTATTGAATGTAATGTTATAATAGAAATATATATAGTATTGTCTACAATTGTGAATTGAGTCGGATTAAATGTCAACCCAATTCTACAAACTTATTTTTAAAACTCCTACATTAATATAAAATGATAATAGATTCATGAAAACCATACTTAAAACATTCTTGATTGTTCTGTTTATTGCTATTGTCATTGGGTTCTTATTCAGTGTGTATGTTCTCAATGCACCACCGATAGCAGAGTCGAAACCACCAAAATTACAAGTCCACACCCGCACAGCAATACGCGGAAGACCGACTACTAACTCAAAACCGATTGCATATACGAAAAGTCATTATCTTTTTGATATTGACATGAAATATCTCAGTAATTTAAACATAGGCGTATTTTCCGGAGAAATGTTATTCAGTGTGGCTCTGGGACAACGTGCAAAATATAGTGCAGGTCTGTTAGATAAAGAACTGCAAAACTCCTTTGATTGGAAAAAGATGTTTCAAGATTCATTAGGCGGAATCGAATTAAAGTCTAAATCCCCAAATGTTAAGGTCGTTCTTAGCGGGAAAGATTGGATACTCACAGACGAAAATGGAGCAGGTTACACCGTTCAGAGAAATGGAAATGAACTCAATATCTATCTGCCAAATTTTGAAGATGTGTTTAGCAAAAATAAGGTTTCCCTTTCAAAGGACCTTGATTTCACTGTTGTAAAAGCAGGAAAACAGTGGTTGTTGCAAGATAAAAAACTCTTGCAGACTTATGAAATTAAATTGGAGCAGAATAAATTGGATATATTACAACAATCCAAGTATCCAATTGTAACACTACTTTTCAAAGTTAATGCTGCATCTAATGACTTACTGAAAGAAGGAACATTCACGCCAGATATTTACGAAGGATTCGAGAAAAAGAAAATACCATTATCCAAAAAAACAAAGTTAATCGCTGCTGAAGATAAGATGAGTTGGGAAATGAGCGATGGCACACAAAAGTATACTATCCGAAACGAAGACGGTTGGTTGAATGTATATCTGAATCTTGAAAGTGATTGGCTATATGTCGACATCACAGATAGATTGAAAGGTTGGATACCAAGTAAGAGTGGGTTTATATTCTATCCGCCAGAGCCAACACTCAGTTCACGTCAGCAACTAAAAATCAAGTTAATTGGGGGCATCGATAGGGTAAAAGCAGCTTTTGGTGTATTTAAAAAACCTGATCCGCCCCAAAACAGTGAGATCCCCAATTAGTTTCTCTAACATATTACATGAAGATCCTTTTTCTCTCACCCACCGTACCGTACCCTCTTACAGACGGAGGCCGCATCCGAGTTTATAATCTACTCAAACAAATTGCACAAGATCACGAAGTTACACTACTTGCATTAGAGACACAATCATCCGATGTTGATAGTATATCCCATATCCAGCAATATGGCATAACAGTCCACCTTGTCAAACATTTACACACATTACCTCGGGTATCTTTGTCTACACTTCTCAAAGCAGTATATAAAAGACAACCGATCACTGTTGCTCGTTATAATGTGTCTACTTATCGCCAAAAGATACAGGATTTGTTAGCATCGAAGGCTTTTGACATTATACATTATGAGATGTTTCACACAGCACAGTTCCATACAGAATCAGACCTTCCGAGTGTTCTTTCACAGCAAAATGTAGACTCTGCAATTTGGCATCGTCTTACAGATGAAACATCAAACTTATGCTATAAATTTGCATACTGGACTCAGAGAATATCATTCCAACGCTATGAACGTGTGAAAAGTCCAATGTTTGATGCCGTAACATGTACTTCTGAAATTGATGCAGCGATTTTTGAACAACACTGTCCGATGGATATTGTAAAGGTCATTCCCAATGGAGTGGATGTAACGCATTTTACACCTGATTTTGATGCAGAAGACGCTGCACATCTTATCTACATCGGAAGTATGGATTGGTATCCAAACGAAGATGCTGTTACCTTCTTTGTAGAAGAGGTGTTACCCATAGTTCGGAAAAGCGTCCAGAACGTCAAATTTTCAATAGTCGGTGGAAATCCTTCAGATCATGTCCAACAATTAGCAGATAGAGACGGTGTAGTCGTCACGGGGCGGGTGCCAGAGATCAAACCTTATTTCTCAGCTGCAACGGTCTTCGTCGTGCCGTTACGTATCGGTAGTGGTACACGCCTAAAAATACTTGAAGCATTGGCAATGGGAAAGGCAGTAGTCTCTACCACAGTTGGGGCAGAAGGTTTGGCACTTCAAAATGGAGAAGAGATCATGATTGCTGATGAACCAAACCATTTTGCAGAAGCCGTAACACAATTACTCACAGATCCGGCACTACGCAAGAAAATCAGTGAAAATGGAAGAAAACGCGTTGAACAGGATTACGATTGGCGTAACATTGGGAAGAAACTACTTACTGTTTACGAGTCAATTGTGAATAAATAACGAAACACAGAGGAATCTATTGAAGAATAGGAAACGCACTGATCAAATCACTCTTCAATAAGCAGTTTCATTCAGACTCAATTTCATATACCACAGTAACATTTATAGTGACAGTAAGTTCACCAGCAACGATAGGTGTAAATGTGCGTTCAGCATCATCAGCGAAGGCTTCCTCAGCAACTTCATACGGAATTGGTGGACTCTCGTAATAAGAGTTTTCTGTGATAGTAATCGGTTTTCCAAGTGTTACACCGATCGCTTCTGCAATTGTGAGTGCTTTTGCTTCAGCATTTTTCACTGCCATCGCACGCGCTTGTTCCTGTAATGGCGTAGTATCTTCAATCATAAATTGTATAGAATTGAGAACAATGTTGTCTCCACCTGCTTCGGCGGCATCATCAATCACATCACTGAGTGTGTCCAATTCTCTCACCTTTGTCTGAACGGTGTTGTTCACTCTATAACCGCGTAGTTTGCGTTCACCTTCCCAATAATCGTATTGCGGATAAATACTGAAATTCTGTGTTATTATATCTTTTTCCGCTATACCGTTTCCCTTTAGCGAATCAATCAAGGCTGTCATTGCACTTGCTGCTTCTTCACGTGCATCGGCAACAGAATCTCTTGAAACAGAAACGCCCAGGTAAAGCGTCGCAATATCAGGTTCACCTGATACCGAGCCAATCCCATTGACATTTATTGTTCTACCAGACAAGGATGGTTTTAGCACCTGTGAAACAAGGTTTCCATCACATGCTGTAAGCATTGAAACCAGCAATATTAAGATGACAAGCATGCAATTTTGAAGATTGAAAGAATTAGTATACCTACACGAACTTTCTTGCGATATTGACATTATAGTCTCCTTGATTTTTGTAATAAGAGAGTATGTTCAGAATAGGTGGTACTACTCATTTTTGTATGGACTGGTCCATATTATGATCCCACAATAATCCAATAACCATACCTCACACCATTATATATTTATTACATCAATTCCCAAATAACTTGATCAGTTCAGGTGGAATAGAGATGGACACCCCCGCATTGTTGGTAAAATGGATGTTTTCATTCCTCTTGATAACACCAAATAACACTTTTTCGTATAAGGATAAATCTGTGAAATGTGTTTTTGATTGTTGTTCATTGTAAAAATCAGCATCTATATATGACCATACACCGTCCCAACGCTCAATTGATTTTGATTTTAGTTTTGTATAATTCTTTATTACGTCTGCAATTAAACCACCTGATGTCCGCTCAAATTTTGTATTACTTAAGGTTATGTGTGATAGGTATGCGTGGGCATATATGACAGTTTCTGGTGTTTTCCATACCATGCCTTTTTTTAACTTTTCTGTTGGCTGTCCATGTTCTTTAATACACATTTTGGTCATATTCTGTGCATTCTTTACCGGTTTTTCTGTGATATATCCTGCTGCTCGTAGTTTGTTGTCTTTAAATGTGTAGACGAGTAATGCAGGAACACCCGCAATATTAGTTCTATATATAAGCACGTCATCTGCCCGTTGATAAATCTTCATATCCTTCTCAATACGGAGCACGCGTTGACGGCTGTCTCCCCATCGGGTCTTTCGGAAATCGTAATCGTCTGATGCATTATCGGATAGAGTCTTGGAGATGGATGCACATCCAGTAAGAAGTATGAAAATAGGTAGTGCAAGATAGGTTAAAGTTTTCATAATTACACTCCTTTAATCCATTTGAACAATAAATATTTTGATCAACTGTTAGTTTTGTATCAAATACGATGTTGAAAACCACTGTGATATTGCAAAAGAAGTTTTTACTCTGGAGATACTTCCTCAACTGTTTGGGATGGATTGCTTTCGTTAGTATCTTCTGTTGTTGCATTCTCCATCAATTTGTCCGATGTCTTGATTAAACTGTCAACATTTGATTTGAATAGTCTGAAAACTTGTTCCTTTTCATCACTCTTGACGTATAGTTTTCCACCATCCTCATTTCCAATATGTAGCGTTTTTGTTGAGCCATCATTAAGTATAGCAGAAATTGATGAAGTGGGGGAGTCTAAACCGTATTCAGAAAGTTCTTTCTTCTCAGCAAAGTCGTCAGTCTTTAATTGACTTAAGGAATTGAGCAGGTTATCAATTTCATTCTGAACGACAGCTGCTGCCGTTGGTTGTAGCATTTGCCATTTATGTTCAGCATCTATGCGGAGTTCAACAGATTCCTCAGGTGAAGTGATGTTAATCTGTGTTACAATGCCCTTGTTGAAGTTGAAAATAGTTCGGTCTTTCCAAGTTCGCGTGCTTTTATCAAAAACACCTTGTAAGTAACCTTTTGCAATATAAACATCCTTGGAATCTGCAGCGCGAACATAACTACTTAAAAAACCTGGAGTGTTTTTCCCAACAAACAGATGTGCTAATATCTTCTCATTTGCATCCATCAATTTTGCTTCAATCCCAGTACTATCAACTTGGAATTCAACTTGTTTTTCTGGGTTATCGGAGACTTTATCGGCATTAGTAAATTCTGACACTTTGGTAAACAACTCATCTATAGCTTCCATATCTGCGGGGTAGTTATCCATTGAAGTGACGAGCCACTTATCATCTTGCTTTGTCAACGTTGATGTTACACCTTTAGCAATGATCTCTATCTTGACTACCTGTTCCTCGTCGAATTTCGGGAAAAGCGCGGTTGCTTCATCAACTTTCTTTTCATACTCACTTTTCCTGAATGGGTTCTCAAATATCAGGACAAGGAGCAGCAAAAAAACAAAGATTCCACCTAAAGTCAGTAGTTGTTTCTTTTTCATAGTTCTATTTGTTGGTTTTAGACATTTATATTCGTGAACCGTAGGATCCTACCAACCGTTTTACCCTCCTTTTTAATAAATATCTGATTAACCCGATAATAACGACTAACAGAGGAATACCAATAGTGCACAAGTATTTGATGAAATTCTTTGCTAAACCTGAGACTTCATTTAGAGGTCTGCTTGTTATTGAATGAGAACGGATACCGATTAGCGTATCTCCAAGTGTTAACCAGTCGATACAGTTTAGGAAAAACTTAGCACTATTCGGATTCAGTTGTGTTAGCATACCTCCGGTACCAATGACAATTATTTGGGTATCAGGACTATCGATTATAGTTGTTCGGTCTTCAACATCTTTTGTAGGTGTATGTGTATGATCATCGTTTTCATCACTGGTATCTTCTGCATCTTCTATTGAAGGAATTTCTTTATCTGCATAGAAACTTTTGAATTTTCCCTCTAAAGCAGCAGCGACGGTATATACTTGTAAATCTGTGGGGGGAATAGGAGATCCAGGCATTAGGTTGTATACACCTTGGAAGCTCTGCCCAAATTCGGTCGTTTTCGCTAATGGTGTTGCAGTGATTCCTTCTTTCGGCACGGTCTCTAACGAACTTGTCCAAGGTAAAGTTAATTCCTCTAATTGGCTTGTTATTGAATTTTCTTTAGAAAAATTGGATTTATGTATTTTTATGAAATAGATGTAAGGTTGAATAAAGGTCATTCTCCCTTGTTGTAGCTGCACAGAATCGTGCGATCTACGATCCCCGATTAGATTATTTCCAAGTTTAACGCCATAGTGTTCAAGTAGATCGTTCAAACCAGTAGCAAGTGGGGTGCCTTGTAAGGTTTGAGGTTGCATTGTAATAGGATCAATCATGAATAATGCTCTGCCACCCCGCATGATAAACTGGTCTATCTCATATTTCTCCCTTTCAGTCAACATCTGTTTTGGTCCAGCCACGACCAAAGTTGTCACTGATAGATCTACAGGTTCTCCTGATTGCAGATCAACCGCTGTAATATTATATTGTCCTTCAGCATTCTTATCTAAGAGTTGACGGAGCTGCTGGTTTGCTGGTGTTTGTCCGTTAATGTCGTATTCATTATGTCCTGTCAAAAATCCAACTGTTTTTGCTTCTTTAGTGGTAACCTTGACTATTGTAGAGGTGAGTTCATATTCTAAGTTTGCTGTAGATTGAACAACAGGCAGCACTTCCTCTTTCCCACTGTAACCGATAGAAATAGCCATATAGACATTAGCTATGACGGCTTTATCCTTCTCAAAAACATTGATTGGAACTTCCTGTATTCCCTTAAAACGAAGTTCCTGTTTCTCCCCATCGTCCATATCAGCTGGATTGACATAATCAATTTGCAGTCTTCGAGAGAACGCATTATATTCATCCAAGACATCTCTGATGTCTTGGAGTATCTGGCCTACTCTTGCGGGTTCCGTTGAGAAATATACGGTGATAGTGACAATATCGTCTAAATTCTTAATCACATCCTTGGTTGATTTAGATACGGTATAACGTTTATCTTCTGTGAGATCCATCCGCACAAAACGGCGTGAGGAAAGAAAATTAATCAGAACCAGAATACCAAATATGAGTGCAGCAAATGCTAAGGTATTAGCACCGTATCTTATCCGTTTATCAGCCAAAACTGTTTTCCTCCTGAAACTAACGCCATTTTCTGCTTTCTACCATAAGTGTGCTCAGATATAGAAAGAATCCTGTGATTGCTAAATAGTAGATAATATCGCGTGAATCAATGACTCCGCGTAGAATACTGCTATAATGAACTCCGAGACCGAGATAACTAAAAATCGGAAATAACCAATTGGGAGTGCTAAAAAGTACAATGTCTTCCCCGATAATCAGCAGAGCAAAGCATGCAGTAATCCCAAGAATAAAGGCAATAATTTGGTTTTCAGTAATCGTAGAAGCAAACAACCCAATCGCAAGGTAAGCACCACCCATCAATAGAAGCCCGATGTAACCACAGACTATTGTGCCACCGTCCGGATCACCGAGAATGATGACTGAAATAGGAAGTGCGAGAGAGAAAAATGCAGTTACTGCAAGTAAACCGAAACTTGCAAGAAACTTCCCGATGACAACCTCATAATCTTTCAACGGCAAAGTCATTAAGATTTCAGCAGTACCGATCTTCTTCTCCTCTGCCCAGAGTTTCATGGTAACAGCAGGAATGAAAAAGAGAAATATCCACGGCATTAAACCGAAGAATCCTCGCATTTCGGCTTGACCACTGATGAAGAAAGTTCTAAAGAAAAGCCACGACGAAATCGCGAGGAAAAATGTGATGAAAATATATGCGATGGGTGAATTGAAATAACTTCTGAATTCCTTTTTGAAAATTGCGTTTATGTTTTGCATAGTATTCAATTGTCTGTTCAATGTATGGTAATTGAAGAACAAAAATTATGACGTTTTATTCTTCTTCTGAAGTGTCCTTTTCTTCTGTTTCTTCTGTCATTACTGTATTGGGAGATGTGTCTCTGTTTTCTCCAGTGGAAAAGTGTAGAAATATGTTTTCCAAATCAATTGTTTCATTTCGAAGTTCAACGAGATCCCAACTATTTTGTTGTGCGGCGCGGTATAATGCACTTGTCGCATCATATCCTTCTTGGGATGTCGTAATTTCATAACTCACGACACCGTTATCTGTCTTCACATGGGAAACCCCAGTTACGCCATCCATATCCCTTAGTTGCGGTGTGATTTCTTCTGCAGTGTCTCTGATAGTAAGGTGTACCTTTTCCTCACTCCGAACTTGTTCAATAAGATCCTCTAATGTGCCGTTTGCAACTATCTTACCTTGATTTATCATAAGGATACGACTACAAGTTGCAGCAACTTCAGGTAAAATGTGTGTGCTGAATAGAACGAGTTTCTCTTTACCCATCTCAATAATCAGATTTCGAATCTCAATTGTTTGAGTCGGGTCAAGCCCAGATGTGGGTTCATCTAATATCAGAATAGGTGGGTCGTGGATGAGACTTTGTGCTAATCCGACACGTTGTCGGTATCCTTTGGAAAGTTCGCCAATGTCTTTCTGTATTACACCTTCAAGACCACATATATCAATGACCGTACTAATACGTTCTTTACGTTGACTCTTGGGTATATCACGAACTTCCGTCATGAACTTGAGGTATTCAACGACTCCCATGTCTGCATAAAGTGGGGCACTTTCAGGAAGGTAACCGACATTTTTCCTAACATCAATAGGGTGTTCAAGGACATCGTAGCCAGCAACGGTAGCATTCCCCGCATCTGCAGTGAGATAACAGGTGAGAATACGCATTGTCGTGGTTTTGCCAGCACCGTTCGGTCCAATGAATCCTACGACCTCACCAGCATTCGCATCAAATGAGACTTGGTCAACAGCAAGCGTTGGTCCGTAAGATTTGGTAAGTTCTCTAACTTCAATCATTATGTCTTGTATTCTTTTATATGTTAGTATAGAGATTTGGTTGGTGAATAGGGATTCTAACCAACTTCCTATCGGGATAAATACCGTTTATAATGTTATCATATTACTTTTTGAATGTCAAGGAAAAAATGGGATATTTAGTTTTAAGAATACTCTTTGATAAATATTTACTAAGAGACGGGTTGTGCTAAACAACTTATTGTTAAACACTGTTTCACACAAACAGGTGGTTTTGACCGTATTTCTTTTTCTTTGAACCCTCTTTAGTTCCGCCAAATGCCAAACGCGCATTTGGCGTTGATTTGGTAGGAACGATATGTTTTTAGAAAAACGTTATCCTCGTTATAGAAAACCGCACCACCGATTTTGGTCGGATAAAAAAAGAAGGACAAGCATAAACACCTGTCCTTACTTATAATTCATAATGTGCGACAGAGATAAATTTAGATAGCAGCGGGTCCTTTTTCTCCTGTGCGGATACGGATGGTTTCATCAATAGGAATGATAAAGATTTTACCATCTCCGATTTTTCCGGTAGACGCCGCTTGCTGCACCGCTTCAACGACTTTATCTACATTCTCTTCTGCAACAACGATTTCTATTTTCAATTTCGGAACGAACTCAATCGTATATTCACTACCACGATAGAGTTCGGTATGCCCACGGCTACGTCCGAATCCGCGGACTTCACTGACTGTCATTCCCCGGACACCGACATTGCTGAGAGCTTCTTTAACTTCCTCCAGTTTGAAGGGACGAATAATACACTCTAATTTTTTCATTGGATTTCTCCTAATACCTACGCAAATTGGATAGGGTTGTCTTGGCGGATCCAGAGATTCGCCTTAGATTTCTTAAGGTTGTTTAATGAGCGGATACGAAATCCATCCTCACCTATAAATTCAGACATTAAATTGACGATTGCCTATAAGTTACATCTTGAGAAATGCAGGATGTAGAACCCTATTCTGTGAAATAGATCAATAACCTACCTGCCAACTTATGTGTATCAACAAACAACATCTATACTTATGTTATTTCTCAGAATAGAGTCCTCACCTTTACAAAAATGTTTTCTATATATCGTGATAGAGGAAGAATTCATAAGGATGCGGACGCATATTAATGGCATCTACCTCATTTTCACGTTTGTAATCAAGCCAAACATCCAGGACATCTTCAGTAAAGACATCACCTTTGAGAAGATATTCGTGATCGTCCTCAAGTGCATCAAGTGCATCTCCAAGAGAAATAGGCGTAGATTCAATGTCGTCAAGTTCCTCTGGTTCAAGGTCGTATAGGTCTTTATCCAATGGATCACCTGGATGGATTCTGTTCTGAATTCCATCAAGTCCAGCCATAAGCAATGCACTAAATGCAAGGTATGGATTACAAGACGGATCCGGTGTTCTGAATTCAACCCGTTTCGCCTTTTCACTCTTGGAATATACAGGGATACGCACACAAGCACTACGGTTTCGCTGTGAATAGGCAATGTTGACAGGTGCTTCATACCCAGGAACTAATCGCTTATAGGAATTGGTAGTTGGAGCAATGATTGCACACAATGAACGTGCATGTGCAAGCAATCCACCGATATAATAAAGAGCCGTTTCACTGAGAAGTGAGTAACCTTGTGGATCAAAGAATACATTCTTACCATCTTTCCACAAACTTTGGTGTACATGCATCCCCGAACCGTTATCTTGGAAAAGTGGTTTTGGCATGAAAGTAGCAACTAAATTGTGTGAACGGGCAACATTCTTAATAATGTATTTGTACAACGCGATTTTATCACCGGTAGTGGTAAGTGTGTCATATCGGATATCAATTTCACCCTGTCCTGCGGTTCCCACCTCGTGATGATGAACTTCTACATCAACACCGGATTCAATAAGCTTGAGACAGATTTCAGAACGGATGTCTTGAAGTGTATCTGATGGTGGAACCGGAAAATATCCTTCCTTATAACGCGGTTTGTAACCGAGGTTCGGATTTTCATCGCGTCCAGAATTCCAACTACCTTCAACCGAATCTACCTGATAAAAACCTGAATTTTGGGTTTGACTGTAACGTATATCGTTCAAAAGATAGAATTCTGCTTCAGGGCCCCAATAACTAATATCGGCAATGCCTGTGGACTGCAGGTATGCCTCAGCTTTCTGTGCAATATGCCGCACATCACGCGTGTAATTCTCCAATGTAATCGGGTCTTTGATATTACATGTGATGCTCAATGTTGGAATTTGGCATACTGGATCGATCAATGCAGTTTCCGGATCGGGAAAGAGCAACATATCACTCTCGTTAATCGCTTGAAAACCGCGGATACTTGACCCATCAAAACCGATACCTTCTGCAAACAGGTCCTCGCTTAATTCATCAACCATAATGGAAAAGTGTTGCCACATTCCCGGTAGGTCCATGAATTTTAGGTCAACTATTTTTACATTATTTTCTTTTGCAAGTGCAACCACCTCACTTGGTGTCATTCGCATTTCCTCCTAATGAATCAAAATTTTGGAATCATATCATAGTACGTGAAGTGTTTATCATATTGATTGTACAAAGGTATAGAATTCACGATAATTCTTCTTATGTCAAACTATGCAATGTCTATGCCAATATGAAAACACACCTCAATATAAGTGCGTTGAAAACGCAATCTTGACGATAGATACATACTCAATTGAGTATGAACATAGAGAAATATGTCTTTTTGAAAGAGAAGTAAAAATATGAAACAAGAACAAGCGAAAACGAATGCTAAATTATTAGGCATAAAATTGCCCAAAATTTCAGCAGAATCACGAACTTACTTTTTCTTTAATTCAACATCTTCAGCAAATCTGCTTGTTTCAGGTCCATCTTGCCCAGCATATTTATTCGACGGCTTTTGTCGGTAAGGCATACTGGATGGAGAAGAAAGTTGCTCAAATGTGAAAGCACAAATCCGCATCCCGGGATAGAGTTTTACCGGCATGCGTCCAAGATTTCCTAACTCCAACGTAGCATTCCCTACCCAACCAGGGTCGAATAGTCCAGCAGTACTGTGAACTATAATCCCGAGTCTTCCGAGACTGCTTCGTCCTTCAAGTCGTGCCATCACATCATCAGCTAATTCCAACTTTTCATAAGTTGCGGCGAGGACAAACTCCCCCGGTTGCATTGTAAACGCCTCTCCATCAGGCACCCTAACTTCCCGCATAAGATCATCCGCATCCACCTTCTCTTTTAAGTCAATATATGGATGTTTGCTATGTTCAAAAACGCGAAAAGTATTTCCTAATCTAAAATCAATTGAACAACTTCCCCACTGTGTTTCTGAATCTGGTTCAGGGGTAATCTTTATTCTACCTTGGCGTATATATTTTTCTATATCTACATTTGATAATACCATATTAATATCTTACCATTAATTTGAAATGATGTCACGTTTTTTGTACAGAGTCATACGTTCTTACCTCTGACATTTAAATCGGATTCAGAAACCCTTCCAACGATAGTTTTACTTGACATTGGCATATTCAACCCAGGCTTCAGGAGAAAGACCACGGTATGAATAATCTAAGAGCGTAACGGGATGCATTGCTTTCATACCCAATCCGTGTTTATGTATACCTTGTTGAATCTGAAGTAAACATCCAGGATTACCAGTTGCGACTATATCCGCCTTAGTATCAGTAATGTGTTCCATCTTTCGTTCAAGTATCTCCTGAGAAAGTTCTGGTTGGGTTATATTATATATGCCGGCACTCCCACAACACCAATCTGATTCTGTTAACTCAATTAACTCAAGCTCGGGTATTATTTGTAAGACTTTTCTGGGTTGTGATTTGACGCGCTGTCCATGCAGCAGATGGCACGGTTCATCATAAGTAACTTTGAGCGGTATTTTACCTTTTGGTGGGACCATTTCAATTTCTGCTAAGAATTCACTGATATCACGCATTTTGTGACTGAAGTTTTCTGCTTTCTCTGAAAAATTTGGATCATTTTCAAGGAGGGTTTCATATTCCTTCAGTGCCGCACCGCAACCAGCAGAATTGATGATAATGGCATCTAATTTTTCATTATCAAATGCATCAATATTCTGTTTGGCAAGACTTGAAGCAAAATCGCGTTCTCCGTTGTGTAGGTGCAAGGCACCACAGCAGGTCTGTTGGCGTGGTGTAACAACTTCGCACCCATTTTCTGCTAAGACACGGATTGTTGCTAAATTGGTATCTGTGAATACCTGGTTCATGATACATCCAGGTATAAATCCAACCCGATATCGCGTTTCACCCACAGCAGATGTAACGTCCCGTATTGTATATTTTAATCGTGGCGGAGGGATTTTGGGCAATAACGACTCCATCTGTCCGAGTTGACCCATCAACTTAAGTATGCCAGATTTCTGAACTAACCATCTTATACCAAGTTTTTGGTATAACCACATCAATTCAAAAATCATGTCTAACCGTTCTTTGTTCGGTAGGATCTGCTTGAAAACAAGATTGCTCCAGAATCGGTGGCTTGTTGAGCGATGTGCGTTTTGTTCATAGATTGCGCGAGCTTGTTCCAAGAGTTCTCCGAAATGAACACCCGATGGACAGGCAGTTTCACAAGCGCGGCAATCTAAACATCGATAGATATATTCAGCCCACTCTTCGTTGAGGGGTGTGGCATCTTGTGGTTTGAACGCACTTCCCATGAGATATAATCTACCTCGTGGGGAATCTGTTTCTAATCCTAATTCGCGATAGGTTGGACAAGTGGGTAAGCAGAGACCACAGTGGGTGCAGGCATCCCATTTCTTCCAACTGAAAGTCTCTAAGCCGGTTAGTTGTTGGGTTTGATAGGTGGACATATCAGGTTTTGTTACTTTGGTAATTTCCCTTTCGACTCCAGATTTTTACTAAATATTTATATAACTTCAGCAATATTACACCATCCAAATCGGACATCTCTGTCTCCTCTATATCACTTTATTTTCCTGTGATGATTTTGGTTATCCCTTCATTTAGACTGCCCGAACGATACCCCTGTAGGTCAAGTGTAATGTGTTCGTAACCAAGTGTTTTATAGTGATTGTTGATTTGATTTCGTATTGACTTTATCCGTAAACGTTCAATCTCTTCTGCATCAAGTTCAATTCTGGCAAGGTCACCGTGATGGCGCACACGAAATTGACGGATACCTAAATCGTAGAGAAATTGTTCTGCAGCATCAACCTGACGCAACAACTCACGCGTGATACGCATGCCGTAGGGAAACCTTGATGAAAGGCATGCAAATGCAGGTTTATCCCAAGTCGGTAGATCCCACGCTTTAGAGATTTCACGTATTTCTGCTTTTGTTAGGTCTACATCAATTAAAGGTGCTTTGATGCCCATCTGTTTTGCAGCGTCCATACCGGGTCGATGATCACCGACATCATCAGGAATTGCCCCGTAAACGATAGTTCCAACATCGTACTTATCTGCGATAGGTCTTAGTTTATCGAAAAGTTCTGTCTTACAAAAGAAGCATCTATTCGTTGGATTGCTTGCGTATCCTTCAAGGTCTAACTCTTCGGTATGTACTGTCTCAAACCGGATGCCAATCTGTTTTGCAATATCCTTTGCTGCTTTCATTTCACGGATAGGGTAGGAATCGGAGATCGCGGTAACTGCAAGTGCGTTATCACCTAATGCATGATGTGCAGCCTCTGCCAGAAATGTGCTATCAACACCTCCTGAGAAGGCCACAATCACCTTTTGATAATCACTCAAGCATTCATAGAGTTGGTCAACTTTGGTTTGTAAGGAATTTGGTAACATAAAATCACGTCCTAAAGTTCTACAAAGGTCTATCGGCTTGTTGGATTCTCTTGAGTTCATCTCTGAGTAGTTGTCTTTTCAAGCCACTAATTCTATCTATAAAGAGAGTACCGTTGAGGTGGTCAATTTCGTGTTGAAGCACGCGTGAAAGTAACCCCGTTGCTTCAAATTCAATTTCTTTACTGTTTATTCCCATTGCTTTTACAGCAATCTTCTCTGGACGTTTCACATCGGCTCGGATATCTGGGATGCTTAGACATCCCTCCTCAGCAACAGATTCACCTTCAGTACTTATTATCTCTGGATTAAATAATAGCAACGGATCAAATTTTTCTTCCTCTTCGTCCCCACCAATGTCAACAACGAGAAACCGTTTTAATACGCCAACCTGTGTGGCTGCCAGACCGATACCGACTCCAGTAGCGTAAAGCGTCATCAACATATCCTCAGCAAGTTTGATTTCTGTTTCGGTAATTTCGTGAACTGGTTCTGCTCTTCTACGTAGGACAGGATCACCGTAATATCTAAGTTGTAGCGGTGTCGTTTTAGGTAAATGTGGTACTTCGTCTGCTGTTTGTATGTTTTTACGTTTTCTTTTCGGCTTTGACATACGATGAATATTACTCCATAATTCTTTATCTCTGACAAGTTTAAATATCTTAACACTTGTAGTGTATATTGTCAAGTAAAATAAATGAAACAATGAAACATCTAACAATATTGTTGGAATGTAAAGATACATTGTAGGTTGGGTAGAGAAACGAAACACAATTTGTTACTAAATTGCCCTGATTAGATACAAATGAAAACCTTCATCACCAATTGTGGAACCCGTGAATGATTTCAATAGTTCAAGTTCATTTTGTTCAATCAACTCATCAGCTAATTTACGATTCATGATTATCAACACATCTTGATTATATTGTGTACTTAGCAATTCACCCACTTCCACTATGTCCGCATTTGAAACACCGTGTGTTCGTGCTTTGTCCCATCTGACAAAAGAACCGAATCGGCTGCCTTTCGGATAGTAAATCTCATTCTTCCCTAAGTATCCTACGACGGTACTGATTGCGAAATCTGTATCCCCAACCATTATCATCTCCTGCATATCCTGCTGTTTGATATATTCAGCAGTTCTTTTACCGTTAGAGAAAACATAACGATAGTCCATAGTAACTGCCGTAATTCCACCAAGATAATGAAAAATTAGGATACAAGTAAATACAAAACTGAAACACCATTGTGCTAATACATATAGCAGATTAAACGGTAGGTTAATCTCTGGACAATCATGGTATATCCAACTCGTCAGAACAAATGTAAAAAATAGGAATCCGTGGTGTCGTATACTACCACCATACTTGACATAGAAAAAAGCAAGGAGTCCAATAGTAGCAATCAGGTAGATAAGAAGTGCTGTAGGGCGTTTTATGAAACGAAGTATACACCATAATACTATAAGATAGCATAATGGCAAACGAATAAATTGGAAAAATGCATATTGATTGAGCAGATGACTTCCCCAAAAACCCATACTTGCTCTTGGCAGTGGAAACATTGCTTGTGTTATTATTTTTGTGATGTTTTTGACACGTTGTCCATCAAACTTAAAGTACCATCCGACTGCGAAACCAGTGTCCGATGGTGGATTGAGTTGTAACACAGCAGTCAAAATACCTATGCCGATAAGCACAAAACCTATCCAGATGTGTTGTCTATTTTCGGGTAGTTCATTTTCCTTACAACAGTAGAAATAGAGATACTCACATAAGAGTGCAATACCAATTGCAATTGTAACAATTAATGCATGCACACTTGTATGTGCAAGTAGAAACAGGACAACTCCAATCCAAACGAATCGTCTATAACGATCTTTATAAAGCACGCTGAAGATAGTGATGAGTAGCACACCGATGGCATAATTTCTCGCAACAATCGCATATTCGTAGAGTGCGAAATATCCAAATGAGAAGAGAAATTTCTGAACCTTATTGAATGGGGCATATCGAACAAATAGGAAAACAGTTGTAGCAGCAATCAGAAGATGGAATACCTGCATGATGATAGGTGATGCAGTGATTCTACTGAGCGGCATTAGAAATAGATGCCATAAGGCGGGATGCCCCTCATATTTCATATTGGCAAAAAGTTCAAAGATAGAGGCACTATCCCTCGCAAGAAGCCATGCTTGTATTTCGTCCCTCCACATTTCATGGTGTAGTGCTGCAAAACCACCAACAATTAGAAATACAACTGTCACACTTATCGCAAAAATATTCTCTTTAGATAGTAGGCGGGGAGGATGTACAGATTCAAAGGATGGATATGATATAGATAGACTGTTTTGCTTGAGAAACATTGAGTCCCTCTATTGTACTCCTAAACTTGCTATAGGTAACCACAAACCGCCAGTGCTACGTGTGATGAATTTTTGAAACGGTTCATCGCGTCCAACCACATCTACTCTGATGCCGTTCTGACGCATTTTACGCAGGACATCACTTGCAGAGTAGTTTCCACTAACAAATTCATCTGTTATTAAGATGAAGTGGACATCTGCATTTTCTCTATAATCAACTTCATCAGCAGCACGTATAAGAGCATCTAATGCCTTTTCACCACCACTGCACCTTACCTGAGCAAGACGTCTTTTGATATGGGAAACAGAACGTGTTTGTGGAAAAATCTCAAAATCTAAACCTAACATTTTTTCACGAAAGATCACAACACCAAGTGTAAAATCCAGATCAGCATCATTAAAAAACTTTGTCATACGGTTCAAATGACTCCTTACAGCATTGATGTTATCTTTCATACTACCACTCCCATCAATAACAAAGACGATATCTACATTATCAGTGTTACGATGTTCTACGATGTGATACCCAATACGAGCCATAATCGCACTCGGCATCTTAAGTTCACTAACAGGTGGAAGCTTGCTACCTATAGGGGGTTCATACAATTGGGGTTTTGTAACTCTTAACGCATCTGAAGATTCAACTCTTCCTAACCTAAATTGATTTCCTAAATTCTGATTTCCTATTGGAGAATTAGATGTTTGGTTGGATACGCCTATTCCTAATTCACTTGGATTCGGTAGGGACATTTCTATGATAGGAACAACAGGATTCTGATGTGGAATTGACTGCTCTGGCGGTAAGGATACCACGGGAGTATTGACATCTACTTCAACTTGTTTCTGTTTTGTAGGTGTAATCTTTGGTGGAATATATTGATCGCGATTTACTGGACGTTTAACGCGTTCCGTCGGTATCTCTATTATTTTCAGATATGTTATCTCGCTAATAGAACCTTGTTCACGTTGGTACAATCTGGTCAGAATAAAAACCAGAATCACATGTATACAAATGGAAAGAATGAGAGCAATGTGTATGTTTTTTGTAAATTTGGTTTTCATCTCACACATCCAACAATTCAGAAAAATATGTATACAAACCTTAGTAAGAAAATCAACCGAATAAACGTCCTTGTAATGTCAATTATCTCACAAACAACAGTGCAATTTCAAGTTAAAATGAAAATACACACCGAACTTAACGCTAAAACTAAATATCTCTGGTATTTAAGAAAAATGAATTGACAAATTTAATTAAAATCTGATATTATACTAATAAAGTGTATTGCTACGATTACCCGCGCCCCTCAGTTACTGTTGATATTGTGCTCTTGATGGATATTCTTCCATATCCACAAGTCTTATTGATTCGTCGTAAGAACCCGCCATTCAAAAACTTGTGGGCACTTCCAGGCGGTTTCTTGGAAATGGAGGAATCCCTGCAAGAGAGTGCCTTGCGTGAGTTACACGAGGAAACGGGTATATCAGATGTACAGTTGACACAGATAGGTGCTTATGGAGACGTAAATCGCGATCCACGCGGACGAGTAATCACTATCGCTTATCTGGGAATCGTGAAATCTGAACTACAAGAAGCAGTCGCAGGTTCTGATGCATCGGAAGTTGCTTGGTTTTCTACTAAAGAACTACCACAGTTAGCTTTTGACCATAAAGATATCATTATAAAGGCTTTAGAAAAATTAAAATGAAACACTTCGGTTTAACAATTAACCTAAAAGACGATCCCGCTTTAATTGAACAATATAAAGTGTATCACCGAGATGCTTGGAAAGAAACAATAGCAGGTTTAAAAGCAGTAGGTATCACGAAAATGAATATCTATCTGTTAGGAAGACAGTTGTTTATGGCAATGGAAACCGTGGATACTTTTGACATAAAACGCGATTTTCCTCGTTATCTTGAAGAACATCCAAAGTGCAGAGAATGGGACGAATTAATGCAAACATTCCAAGAACCTGTTGAGGAAGCACAAACGGATGAATGGTGGGCAAAGATGGAACCGGTATTTGAACTATAATTCAGTTGAAATTTGATAAGATTGGTATAAACAATGACAATTACTTATGACTTTATAGCGTTTAGCGGTAGGATCGCAGAAAACAAATGGACCCTGGGTATGAAAGCAATCCATGGGGAAGTACCATTAGATATTGTCTTACCGAATATGCCAGTTTCAGATACTGAAGATTCTGACATAATTGGGGTTTTGACGAAAGATGGGATAGCGCGAGAAAGCACTGATGTAATGGAACTCTATCGCTATTTACGCCAACTCAATCCAAAAACAAATCAAGCTTTTGGATATAATGAAGTTGCAATACGGAATATCCATACACATCTCAATGCTCTACAGATAGACCAAGAACTCCGTGTTCAGATTACTTTTACTGAACGAAAGGAAAGTTATATTCCCGCTGCATATAACATTAAACTATTGGGTATTTCAACCATTCAGCACACCGATTCGCCAGATTTAGATACTGAGATCCCTGAAGAAATTGAAGTTACTACTCCCGAAGACAATATACAAGAGCCCCCAATTAAAGAAGAAAAACCAAAAATCCCTACAAACTTCACTGCTAAAGATCCAGATATACCGATATATAAAACAACTAATACGTTAGAAAAATTAATTACCTTTACTCGAACGCTACAATCTCAATTGAAAGAGGCAACAGATAATCTCGCTTTAATGACTGAAAAAATACAATTCTTAGAGGAAGAACAACAACGATACCGAGATCAAGATAAACTGCTACAGGATATTTTTGATCAACTTAATATCTTACAAAACTTTGACAAACGTATCAACTCTCTTGAAAAAGACCGTCATCATCTTGACAAGTTACAACAAACATTAGCAACCTATTTTAGAACATCAAACAGACAGACTCAAACCTTACTGCAAGAAGTCAGTGATGACACGGATGATTTCAACTCAGAAAATTAACTCGCAACAAACAGAGCATAATGTTGAAAGGAGCACCTCTTCATGATCAAACTTGGCACTATGTCATTGAATGTCAAAGGTGCTAAAGCAACGGACTTTGCACAGATCGTATACGACCTTGGATATGATGTTATTGAATTGCATTATGGCGCATTTGAATCTACAGATGTAAACTATCTACGTGATCTGAAGAAAGACCTTATGAGAAAAGGTTTGCCGTTAGGTTATATCGGTATCAGTAATAACTTTGGTAAACCTGTTGCAGAACATCCTGAACAGATCGCTCTAATCAAGAAATGGATTGACGTTGCGGCTTTTATGAGTTGTCCAATCGTGCGAGTATTTGCCGCTTATGTCCCAGCAGATTGTGAGGATGAAGAAACACTTTGGGGCCCAATGATCGAAGGTTTCAAAGAGGTAGCAGAGTACGGTTATGAAGCTGGAATCCTTGTCGGTCTACAGAACCACAACCATAATAACGTAACACGAAATGGGGATGCTGTCCTACGCGCTCTAAATGAAACCGATCACCCATATTTCACACACATCTTGGATACGGGACAGTATGCCGGTTCTCCTGGGGCAAGCGGCCATCGCGGTTCACCACATCCAGACTACGACTGCTATGCAAGTATTGAACAAACCGCACCACATGCAGTTTATGTCAGAACAAAGTTCTATCAGATTGATAGTGGTGTTGAAGAATGGTTAGATTATCCACGCATTTTGGACATCTTACGAGGTCTTGGATATAACGGTTGTCTATCAGTCGTTTATGAAGGACAATCAGATCCGATTGAGTCCATGCGAAAGGCGAGAAATTACTTGGAATCATTGCTACATAATCTCTAATCTTTGAGGAAATCATGAAAACCCGCGCTGCCGTAATGTACGAGCACAATCAACCTGTGGTTGTTGAGGTATTGGAGTTAGAAGAACCCAAGGCAAACGAGGTACTTGTCCGAACCACCGCAAGCGGGGTCTGCCATTCTGACCTATCCGTTGTCACTGGGGCAATCTACTACGATGCAGCCGTTGTACTTGGACATGAAGGTGCTGGCATTGTAGAACGCGTTGGCAACGATGTAACAGACTTTCATGTTGGAGACCATGTGATTCTGTCATTTGTCACTTATTGCAGTAAATGCCGTATGTGCCAAATGGAAAAAGTCTGTCTGTGTGAAAGTTATAATGTACCACGCGGGTTTCAATTAGACGGTACTTACCGACTCTATAACAAATCTGGTGAGGGTATCCTTCAGATGGCACGTATCGCAACGATGTCAGAATACATGGTCGTGCCACATCAAAACCTCGTCAGAATTGACCCACATTATTCATTAGAAAAAGCAGCACTCGTCGGATGTGGTGTAACGACAGGGGTTGGTGCTGTCCTCAACACAGCAAAAGTGGAACCCGGTAGTTCGGTCGCAGTTATTGGAACAGGGGGTGTGGGTTTGAATGTTATTCAAGGTGCTGGACTCGCACAAGCCGAGAAGATAATCGCTGTTGATATTACTCAGAAAAAACTTGATTTTGCAAAGACCTTTGGTGCTACCGATGTCGTCAATGCTGCTGAAGTTGATGACCCAGTTAAGGCAGTGCGTGAGTTGACTGATGGACGCGGGGTAGATTATGCTTTTGAGGTAATTGGGAATCCGGATACTATCGTTCAGGCATACCGTATGGTGCGTGCAGCGGGAACTGCCGTGATAGTCGGAATAACGCATCATGAAAAAGAGTTTAGAATCCCCGCACAACACTTCGTTACTACTGAAAAACAGATCATCGGTTCATTCTACGGTTCATGTCATCCACGAGTGGATATGCCGAAACTTCTCAATTTATACACCGAAGGCAAGTTGAAATTGGATGAGTTAATTACACGGCACTATCAACTTGAGCAGATTAATCAAGCATTCGCTGATATGGAAGCCGGTGAAAATGCACGCGGTGTTATCCTCTTTAATTAAATCCCTTCCTATTTCACAAAAAGTGAACACGTCAAATGAAATCCGTACACACTTCTGTCCGTGAACAGTTTAGCCAGCATGCTGAGTATTATGCACAAAGTAGTGCACACGCACAAGGTGATACGCTCGACGTAATCCTTGAATTCGCAGATCCAATAGGAACAGAAAAGACACTGGATATTGCAACAGGCACAGGTTTTACTGCATTTACACTTGCACCGAAAGTATCCAATGTTGTCGCAACGGATCTCACACCAGAGATGGTAGTTAAGGCATCAGAATTAGCACAGGAACAAGCGATAGAAAATATTATGTTTTCAGTCGCAGCGGCAGAGTCCCTACCGTTTACTACCGCTTCTTTTGATTTAGTTACCTGTCGACTTGCCCCCCATCACTTTCAAGATGTCCCCAAATTCCTGAGTGAGGTTCACCGTGTCCTCCAAACAGAAGGTCTTTTCTGCCTCGTAGATTCCGTCTCACCTGAATCTAAAAAGTTAATTGAATGGCAGAACCGTGTGGAGAAATTGCGTGATGATTCTCATGTATTCGGTTATCCACCATCTCAGTGGGATAAAATGATCGTGGAAGCCGGATTTGAAATTGAGGATACCGCACATATCCGTAATGCCCAGATGTCATTCTTGTGGTGGGTGCGTCCACAGAAAAACCCATCTGAAGTAGTTAAAGAAATTCGCGATGCCTTTGCACTACTCTCTCCTGAAGAGGCAAAAAAGCATTATACCGTTGAACCGGCAGGTGATGATTTCTATTTTTCATGGCCTATGTACGCTGTTAAAGCAAGAAAATGCTAAACAGTATTTTTACAAGAAGGAATCTGTCTGATTGAAAATATAACCTAAGTTGCCACCTAATGAAGTTTGACGTTCAAGTTAGGTATTCGTAGGGGCGAGGTCTCCTCGCCCCATAAGCGTCAATTTAGGGATTACTCTATTGTGGGAGGGGTTTCTAACCCCGACTATTATGTTTCTTACCAACATTGGAACAGCTTATCTTATCAATAACACGCTGAAACTTCAGACTCATAATCCTGAAAATCTACTAATCCCGGGGAATGCCCAAAAGGCATTCATACCGTTGATTTGGCAAATCCTGGTTCAGACAAAATAAACACCTATGCCATCCAAAAATCCATTTCCCTCTACATTTCTCTATCCTAAAACCGAATTCTTAATATAAAAAACACCCCAACGTTAACTTTTTATTATTTTTTTGTTGCTTAACATAATTAACATGTGTTATACTATATTAATCACATAAAAGTTAGCAGCTGCAAAAAATGAAGGGCACCTTTTATGAATCCAGAAAATAATATGATTTCCGATTCACATTTTAGTCAACTTGAGAAAGCGAACCAAAGACTCACCAAAAACTGGAATGTTCTTACAAAAATGCGCGCTAATGGCGGATTAGGAGAGACGAGTCGCCTCATCAAAGCAGAAATGGAATACCTCCAATCGCTTCAACTTGTCATAAACGCAGTAGAAAGTGCAATCATGCATAGAAATAATGAGAGAATACATAGACCAAAATGAACCTATACGTAGTCGCGCAATTCATTGCGCCTCTTATATTCAGGAATCGAGGATAAATTTACAAATGCACAATGACACTTTATCTATTAGAGATGGCATAATTACAACATCAAATTCTGCAACACAAACAATATTCTGTACACGGATTGGATAAATATTGTGAACAAATACAAAAGACAAAATAACCCCAAAAAAAATTTTTTAAGAAGAAAATAAAAGCCGAACAACACTATGTTAGAACTGGGTTCACAGCCAATTGACCCATAACCCCAAAAGGCAAAAACTGGGGTTATTTGGGATTGTTTTATTCAAGCATGTTGAAGGGCTTTTCTAACCTAAAAGAATCCAATAGTTTGACAATTGAATGCTTCTGCTATCATGCCTTATCTCAATTTTAGTTGCAATTCCCGTTTAGATGTGTTAAAATTATATTGCGTATAGTCTGATGCCTTGCTTGTAGAGGAGGACGGGCGAGTGGAAGTCACCGTTTTGGTACTAAACGCAAGTTATGAAGCAATCAATGTTTGCAATCTCAGACGCGCCTTGAAAATGGTATTCAAGGGAACAGCACAGACAGAAGAAGTGTCTGAAACAGAAATACAATCGCCATCAACTGCAGTCAAAGTACCACACGTAATACGTTTGGTAAATTACGTTCACGTACCGCGCAGTGTCGTTAAGTTTTCTCGAAAAAACGTCCTCGCACGCGACCAGCATACTTGTCAGTACTGCCATCGTGAACTTTCCGCTTCCATGCTTACACTTGATCATGTCGTTCCAATTTCAAAAGGTGGAAAAACGACATGGGAAAATGTTGTGACCGCATGCAAACGATGCAATAACAAGAAAGGTAATCAGATGCTGCATGAGACGCAGTACAAGTTGAAACGTGCACCGAAAACACCTTCAATTTTGACCTATTTGCAACTCAACCGTCATTTTCGAGGTTATCATCCTTCGTGGAGAAAATATCTCTACATTAACTGAACAACGTAAAGTTGGAAGCATTGCCCAAAAAAGTGGTCAGAATCAATTTGAATATGCACTGATACTATGCCCTATCAACCGCATCCCGATAGACTGAAAAAGTCATGTGAATTTCAAAGAGCATATAAGAAAGGTAAAAAATGCTGGGATAACTACTTCGTTATATATGTCTACCACACGCAATTAAGACAAACGCGCTTAGGAATAACTGCCAGTAAAAAAGTAGGAAAGAGCGTCCAGAGGAATCGTGTTAAACGGCTTATTCGTGAAGCGTTTCGCAGGCTTAAGTTAGAACTTATACCAAGTTACGATATTGTAATTGTAGGCAGAGCTGCTGCTTGTGGACTTTCAATGCATCAGGTCCACGAAAGTTTGCGCAAGTTATTCCAAAGAGCATCTATCTTGAGGAAAACAGAAAATAGCATATAGTACACTTGCGTAAATAATCTCTGTGGTGAATGTGCGTTAAAATTGATCGGTTTGAGAGAAATATAAGGTATGTTAGTTCAAACTAAACGTCCTCAAGTGCGCGAAAATGAATAAATAAAATGAGCCGTATCGTTCTTTACGTTATACGCGGATATCGCCGCTTCATCTCCCCATTTTTACCACCATCGTGCCGCTTTCATCCGACCTGTTCACACTATGCACTACAAGCATTTGAAAAGTATGGTATCTCTAAAGGTAGTTGGTTAACAATAAAACGTTTGGTTAAATGCCATCCTTATCACCCAGGGGGATTTGATCCACTCAAGTAACTATAATACTGACTTTATTCCACTTACATATAACTCAAATTGCTACCTATAGGATTTTAGACCTGCAGACACCGTTTTTTATAGAGTCCAATACACTTTTTGGAAATTTTTGTAGCACAAACTGTCAGTTTGTGCAGATGGGACACAAACTAAAAGTTGGTGCTACAACTTCTGTTGCCCGTTATGTTTTCCAATAGGTTTATTAAAGTGTCCCAATAATTTCAAAGTTCACTATAAATAAATATTTCGGCAATTCAGACCATAAAATTATCGTAGGGGCGGGGTTTCCCCGCCCGAATATTACCGAATTAATAAATTAATCTTCATACAGATTGTGCTACTATGTAGCAACTTAGGTTAATATATATATATAGGCACAGTACAAATTCCGCTAATAAAATAAATAGGAGCATCTAAATTTAAATGGGAGCACGATATATTCTCGCAGTTGTTCTAATGCTGGCAGTCATGATTGCATGGACACTAATTTTTGGCAATCGCTTCGCACCAGAACAAGAAGAAATACCAATTTCTGAACAGACACCACAAGACAACACCCCAGGAGGCGAAACAAATGAAGCGAATTTAGATGATTCGGGACAACCGATCACCTTCCAGGTTAATCCTGACGATCCAATTGTCAATGTCAAAACAAATACTTATGCAGTTACATTTAACGAAAAATTGGCAATTGTTAATAAATGGGATTTGGTGGAAAAGAAGGAAAATGGTAACCTACGTTTCCCCGATAGATCAACCGACACAACGGATGTTCCTTTGAATCTCATTCCTGAGACTGCTCTTAACTGTCTCGCAATGCGGTTGGGAAACACAGACCTACAATACGACTTAGATTTACGGCGCGCAGAATGGACAGCAGACAAGAAGAACATTGAACTCAATGACACAAGAAATCAAGATGCACTTACATTTACAACGACAATCAAAGATCAGTTGAAAATATCAAAAAGATTTACGTTTTCTAATAACAGTTATTCTGTTGATTTAGACTTGATGTTTGAAAATGTAAATGAAGATGCTAATCTACTGCTTATTGGAGGAAATGAACCTGCAAATGGATATGAACTACGATGGGGACCTGGAATCAATGCTGACCTGAATGTCTACGAAAAGAAAACAGGAAAACCGGGGCGTCGTGGAGAAGAAGGAACGAGAGCCTACATCGGCGAAGGAAAACCTAAACGGGAACTGAAAAATGAACTTGTATACGCAACAGTACTCTGGGCAGGTATTAATAGCAACTATTTTAGTGCAATAATGATTCCCGACCCACAGCTTGAAGCAACGTATAAACTTGAAAACCCAAAAGCAAATGGACAAAAAGATATACTTGTTACTGCACCTACTGAGACCGCTATCTTAAGAATCCCAAGTTTTCAACTGGCATCTCAGCAAAAACAGACGCATGCTTTTCGACTGTACGTCGGCCCTAAGGATAATGCACTGCTGAAAGAGATCGCCGCACCGAATGCACCAGAAACACCGATTGGGCTTTCTAAAGTCATCAATTTTGGTTGGTTCGATCCTCTTGCCCGAGCGATGCTCTGGTTCGTCAAGCAACTGTACAAAGTATTTCACAACTATGGGTTATCTATCATAATCCTAACTGCATTAACGAAAATCATCACTTTTCCACTCACACGTAAAGCACATGTTTCTATGAAGAAGATGCAGCAACTTCAACCCCAATTGTTAGAACTTAAGGAGAAATATAGAGATGATCCACAAAGACTAAACAAAGCAACAATGCGAATTTACAAGGAAAATGGCGTCAACCCTTTAAGTGGATGTATCCCATGGCTACCACAAATGCCAATTTTTTTGGCTCTTTTTGACCTACTTGGAAGAGCAGTCGAATTGCGAGGGGCCCCTTTCTTATTTTGGATTGATGACCTATCGGCACCAGACATTTTGATAGAACTCCCATTTACAATACCATTGATTCTCACCCAAATAGATGCAATACGATTTTTGCCACTCCTAAATGGATTAACTTCATGGCTTCAACAGAAATTTGTCGGAGGAATGACTGCAACACCCACAACAACGAATACACAAGCTAAAATCATGCAATTTATGCCACTTATCTTTGTATTTATGTTCTATAACTGGGCTTCCGGTTTTGTGTTATACTGGCTTTGTAATAATGTCTTTACTGTCGCACAACAAGTTATACAAATGAAATATTTCCACGACGGTGAACCCGATACTCAAGAAAATCTTCCGAAACGAAAACAGGATTAATGTAGGTTGGGTTGAGGAACGAAACCCAACATTTTTGCTAAGTGAAGGACAGCATGTTAGGCTTCTTTCCTCAACCCAACCTACAGATACATATCAGCATAATTATCAATCTCACGTTATTTCATATTGAACAGATTTAGCCCTTATACATCAATCTTCAATGAAGAAAGGAGGGTTGCCACTTGCAAAACTATATTGAAACTGAAGCAGAAACTGTAGAAGAGGCGATTGATATCGCACTCACAGAACTGGATACAACTCGAGAACATGTCAACATTATCATCATCAATGAACCGACAAAAGGCATTTTGAGTTTTGGGGCGAAACCCGCAAAAGTCCGCGCAACTCTCAAAGAAGATATAACGACTGCACCTGAAACCGTCCTGAAAGAAATCCTTACGCGATTGGGGATTGATGGCGAGGTCAATTCTGACCATATTGATGGGAGTTTGCACCTTAACATGGTATCCGATTCCCCCGCTCTCCTAATAGGAAAACATGGGCAAACACTTGATGCTATTGAAAGAATCCTGAACTGTATCATCAATAAAAATGCTCTTGCAAAGAAAAAAGTGTTTGTTGATACTGAAGGTTACCGTGAACGGAGAGAACAATCTCTGGTTCAACTTGCACATCAGGTCGCAGCAAAGGTCAAACGCACACGACAAGATGTTGTGCTTGCACCAATGTCTGCCAAGGATAGACGCATTGTCCATCTCGCTTTACAATCCGATGATACCGTTTCAACCTTTAGCCAAGGAGAAGGTGATATGCGACGGGTCGTTATCGCAAGACAAGATGAATATTGAATAAAAAAATTCAGAAACATTGTGAGATTTCAAACCTATTCCACAAATGCCTTGCAGACATTATAAAACAAATCCATTTAACGGGATTGCCCTATGAAATTTGACGATACAATCGCTGCCATCGCGACACCACGAGGGGAAGGCGGTATTGGGATAGTACGCGTCAGTGGTTCGCTCGCAATCCCAATCGCTGGCAAGTTGTTTCGTACCTCCCGTTCCGTTGTACCCAGCGAACTACAATCGCACACACTTACACATGGGTACGTTATCGACACTTATGCTTCTGACGAAATCGTTGACGAAGTATTGCTCGGAGTAATGCGTGCCCCCAATACGTATACAACTGAAGACATTGTGGAATTCAACTGCCACGGTGGTTTTATTCCAGTATCATCTGTGCTCGAGTTGGTAGTAAAAGCAGGTGCAAGACTTGCAGAACCGGGAGAGTTTACAAAACGGGCATTTCTCAATGGGAGACTGGACCTTGCACAAGCTGAAGCAGTAGCTGATCTCATCAGCTCTAAAACCGAATTTAGTAGAAAAATCGCAGTTGATGCACTTTCGGGAAAACTTTCAAAAAGTGTCAATCAACTAAGTGATCATCTTGCAGCATTATTAGCAGAAATAGAAGCGTCAATTGACTTTCCTGATGAAGACCTTGATTTTATGAAGGTAGAAACCCAACTTCAGACTGCACGCGCAGTGCAATCGGATATAATGCAGTTGTTAACGTCTGCATCAGAAGGACAGATTATCAAGGAAGGTGTTAACGTCGCAATATTAGGTAAACCGAATGTTGGAAAATCAAGTCTATTCAATGCACTACTTACCACTGCACGTGCTATTGTTACTGACATACCAGGAACTACACGAGACACAATTCAGGAGACAATTAATATCGACGGAATCCCTATCAATCTCGTTGACACAGCAGGTATAAGACAGACAGATGATATCGTTGAGCAGCAAGGTGTTCAACGGAGTAGAGACGTTCTTGATAAAGTAGAATTACTACTCATGATGTTTGACGCATCAGAACAATTGAATGAATCGGATATTGAACTATTGGAAATAGCAAAATGTAACAGGGCAATCCTAATCCTGAATAAAACTGATCTGACCATAATTACACAGCCACAACACTTAACAGACCATTGTCCAAATGCCTGTATCGTTCAGACTGCAATTACTGAAGATATAGGTATAGATAAATTAAAGAATACTATACTTGATGTGTTGCTTGGTGGAGATTTTGTTATCGGGGAATCACCGATTATTACGAACACCCGTCATCAAGACGCACTACGACGTTCCCAAGAAGCACTTGATGATGCAATCATGAGCTTAGATAGCAATATGCCTCCTGACCTTGTTTCTGTCGATTTACGGATTAGCCTGGATGCACTGGGTGACATTGTTGGAAAAACTACGACAGAAGATATCCTGGATCGTATCTTCTCACAGTTTTGTGTAGGTAAGTAAACAATACCCATAAGTGTCAACTTATGGAATTATTCCACTTGTAGGAGGCGTTTCTAACCCCGATTGGACTTATGGATTATTCCACTTGTAGGAGGGGCTTCTAACCCCGATTGGGTAGGTTTTGACTAAAATAATCGGGTTAGAAACCTCTTGAAAAAACATAGATGTTAATTTATTGGTAAAGTTTAGAATTTAAAAGACATTTCAATGAACTGACAACTACCACAAGCCCCGTAGGGGCGAGGTTTCCTCGCCCACTAATGAAGTTTCATTAATTGTAAATTCCACTATAACCCAAGTTGCTATTTATTGCACAGTTTCGCCCTTTCTTACTCCTAATGTCCAATCTTTCGCTCCAGCGGAGCGATATATTTATAGCACGCACATCGTTTCATTCTTCCGCTCCAGCGGAGCGGTATGTGCCAAATCCTGAACGATCTTAGCGGGAGATTATATTGTTTAGATGGCAACTTGCGTTAATTTAGGTATAATTGCTATGCAGATGCAACCTTTATTCATTCAGTGTGTGCATAATCAAGATATAGTTTGGAATTATAAACATCTCATTTTTCTGGACAGACACTACAAAATCTGCTATAATATGAATAATTAAAAGATATACGATTAAGTAGATATTACGATTTTACGAAATGAAAGTTGCAAAACCCTTATGTCTATAATAAACCAAAATTAGGAGAGAATAAATGTTTAATTCTGTTTTACAAAAACACTTCAGTTATCCGGCTGCACTCGCTGTCCTCTTACTGATGGCAGTTTCAATACCTGTGTTTGCTGATAGTCATGAAGCTACTACTGAAACTGAAGAAACCAGTGAGGTACAAATCCAATGGGTGGACACAGTTGAGGAAGCTACAAAACAATCCACTGAAACCGGCAAACCAATTATGATGGACTTCTATACAGAATGGTGAGGTTGGTGTAAACGGCTGGATGCCGACACCTTCACAGATACAAAAGTTATCTCACTTTCTGAGAAATTCATCAATATCAAAGTAAATCCAGAGATCGAGGAGCGTCCCATAAACGAAGAAACTCGCGCCAAATATGGAGTTAGAGGTTTCCCTGCAATTTTGTTTATTAGTCCGGATGGTGGTGTAATCACTTACCAAAGAGGCTACCTGGCCCCCGATAAATTCGCACCTGTTATGGAAGAAGCACTCAAAAAAGAGACGGAATTTAAAGCAAAATTGGCGGAATACAAGAAGAATCCTGAGGATCTCAAACTTAATCGAGAAATCGCTATTCTCTATATAAAACGTCAACAATTCGAGAAAGCTCTTCCGATCAGCGAAAAACTCCCAGACGATCTTGAACTAAACAGTCAATTTGCATTAGCATATTTGAATATTCAAGAATTGGAGAAAGCACTACCATTCAGTGAAAAGGTATTTGCAAAAGATCCGAAGAATGAAACTGGGAATGTTTCTAAGTTGCACACACAAATTGGTCTTGCTTATGCAATGCAACTGCAGAGAAAACCGAGTGACGATAAATTAGCAGAAAAAACTGTGATGCACTTCCAAAAAGTCATTGAAAACTATCCAGAAAGTAATGAATCTGAACCGGCTCAATACTATTTGGGAGTTACTTATCATATCCTCAAGCAGTTTGATAAAGCAATTGTCGTACTTGAAAAGTTACTCAATCATGGGAAGAATGAGAACCTACTACAGCAAGCTGAGGTTATGTTGAAACGAGCTCAGGATTCCTTAGAGTCAACGCCTAAGAATCAGTAAGTTTTCAAAAAATGAGTTTCTAACTTTGTAACATGGTAACTTCCGCAGGGGTGAGAAAACGATACTTTCCCTGTGGAAGATTGCCCAACGCTAACGGACCTATCCGTATCCGTCTCAAACGGATAACGCGATGTCCTACCGCCTTGAACATCAAACGCACTTGTCTTTTCTTGCCTTCGTGAATTATTATACTAAATTTAGCAACTTCTTTAGGGCATTTTTCCTTTCTATTGGTTGAAAGTCTGGGGTCGGTTCTGACATTCAGTTGCTTAACTTTTGCGGGGGCAGTCGTTCCTCCTGATATAGCAACGCCTTTCCGTAGACGTTCAATCGCGCGTTTGTTCGGAATACCACTAACCCATACAAGATAAGTCTTTTCTATCTCATGACTGGGATGCATCATCCGATATGCAAAATTGCCATCATTCGTGAACAACAGTAGTCCCTCTGTTTCTAAATCTAATCGTCCAACGGGATATATCGATTTAGGCAGGTCGGTTAGCAGATCCATGACGGTAGGTCTCCCACGTTCATCGTGTCGGGTTGTTAAATAACCAGGCGGTTTATTCAACATAAGATAGACATAATCTGTTATTGGTTTAACCTTATCCCCACGATATTCAATTTCATCGGTTTCTGTATCAATCGGATGCCCGGGAATAGTTATAATTGTTCCGTTAACGGTAACATGTCCTTCACGAATAGCACGCTTAACTGCACGTCGAGATGCGACACCTGAATCGGAGATATATTTTTCCAACCGCACTATTGTCCTCTACCATGACTACATTTCTATTTGCCAATTTCTCTTTGCTGCAATACGTCTGAGTTCACGATCAGGATTCACTGCAACCGGGTAACCAAACAGTTCCAGTTTGTAGACATCAGAGTGGTGATTTCCATAAGCATAAGAAGAACTGAGATCAAAACCATGTTCTGTTGCAAGTTCTTTGGCAAGTGCTGCTTTGTTTTCTGCATAAGGACGCAAACCTATACGATTTCCTGTGAACTTACCATCTTCCACTTCAAGATGGTCAGCAACCATGAGGTCAGTTTCAAGATGTTCATGAAATAGTTCCACCAAAAATGAGAGTGAACCCGACATTATAATAACCGTACGTCCTTCATTACGATGGGTGTGAATTAACGTTGAAATGTTTGGAGAAATACTTTCACGAAGTGTTGCGTCAAAACATTCACGGGCAAGCTCACAAAGGTTCTGTTCTTCTAAACCGCGTAGATGGATTTTGTATGATTTTGCTACTGTATACGATCTGACCTTCAAAAATTTGGAAGTCCACGCAAGTAAATTGGTTATAGGTATTTCCCCTTGACTTATCAGGTGTTTGAGAAATACCTTCTCTGAAGATTTACTAATCAGTGTCCCATCAAGATCAAAAATTGCACATGATTTCTTCATTTTACATCCTGTCCTAACGCGGTTCTGTAGGCTTTGACCGCTGCTGTCATTCCAATATAGAGGGCATCTGCCATTAGATGGTGTCCGATTGATACTTCAAGTAATCCCGGTAGTTGCTGCATTAGCGGGAGATTGTCAAGATTGAGATCGTGTCCTGCATTCGTTCCAAGTCCCACTTCAAGTGCCTTCTCACCTGCCTTTTTCAGCAGTGAAAACTCGTGGGTAGTGTCTGCATCGGTTTTAGCCATTGCATAAGGTTCAGTATAGAGTTCAATTCTATCTGCTCCGATGTCTACTGTCCGCTCTATCTGTTCAAGATCTGTTCCGCTAAATAGACTGACACGGATACCAGCATCTTTTAGTGATGTAATAACGGGTTTTAACATCTCTCCATCTTTTTTAATATCCCAAACGGTGTGACTTGTGATTTCGCCACTGACAACAGGAACGAGAGTGCATTGCGTTGGTTGCACATCTAACACCATATCAATCAGTTCTGGTCGCGGATCACCTTCAATATTATATTCAATGTTTGCATTATTTTCTGAATTGATTTTTTTTAGATGGTTGGCGACCTCATAAACATCCGATGGTCTGATATGCCGTTGATCTTCGCGCGGATGCACTGTTATTCCCTGCGCACCTGCATCAATACAGGTGTCAACGGCAGTAAGGACATTTGGGATATCACCCCCTCTTGAATTTCGTAATGTTGCGACTTTATTCACATTGACGCTTAGACAGATCATTTTTACTCCTTTTGTATATTGTTTCCACATGAAAATCTACGGAAAAATACCAAGCTGCATATAGGATTGTGCGATCTTATGAATCGCATTGATATATGCTGCTGTTCTATAATCAACAATATCTTTTCCGTACTTAAACCGAGTTTCGCGTATTTCTTGATATGCATTGATCATCGTATCTTGAAGTCCAGAGTTGACCAAATCGGTTTCATCTGCCCCATGAACCGTTTCACGTTCATCATCGGAGAATTGGTATCCTGTAGCTTGTTCAATAAAATGTACCATTGCTGTGTAGGCACTTTCTTCATATCGTCTTGCAAGCCTACCAAAACCTACGTGTGATAGATTTCTCAACCATTCAAAATAAGAAACGGTAACACCACCAGCATTGAGAAAGGTATCTGGAACGATCATGACTCCACGTTTCTTTAGGATTTCATGGGCTTTTGTAGTTGTAGGACCATTTGCAGCTTCTGCAATAATACGTGCTTTGATACGCGGCGCATTCTCCGCGGTAATCTGGTTTTCAAGGGCCGCTGGCACTAAAATATCACATTCCAACGCAAATATGTCATTCGGATTTTCAATGAAAGTTGCGTCCGGAAAATTCCGAATTGAACCGGTTTCATCCCTAAACTCAGAAATGCCTTTTATATCCAAACCTTTCGGATTGTAGATAGCACCATCCGCTTCTGCTATTGCGATAACATTCGCCTCTGCTTCTTTTAGATAAAATGCTGCGGGATAACCAACCTTACCAAATCCTTGAATAACAACAGTTTTTCCACGCAGCCCCGGTTGAATTCCCACCTCTTTCATATCATCTACATAACTGCAAACCTCTTCCAATCCGAACACAACACCACGCCCAGTCGCCTCTTTGCGTCCTTTTATCCCGTTCTGTTCTATCGGTTTACCTGTTACACATGCGATAGCATCAAGTTTGTCAGGGGACATTGACAGATATGTATCAAGAATCCACGACATCTCACTTTCACCTGTACCATAGTCAGGGGCAGGCACATCAATTCCCGGTCCGATGTAGTTCTTTTGTATCAACTCATAGGTATAACGGCGTGTAATTCGTTCCAATTCACTATCGGAATAATCCTTCCGATTGATCTGTATCCCGCCCTTTGCTCCGCCGAAAGGTAGATCCACCAATGCACACTTATAGGTCATTAAGGCAGCGAGTGCCATAATCTCGTCTTCATTCACCAACGTGCTATACCGGATTCCACCCTTCGTTGGAAGTTTGTGGTGACTGTGTTCAGCACGCCATCCGTGGATCGTCTGAATGGTACCATCGTCACGTTTAATAGGAAAGGTGAAATGGCAGGAACTGTTGCATATCTTTATTTGTTCCAAGAGTCCATGTGGATAATCTGTGAACTTAGCGGCTTTATCAAAGGACTCATTAATTCTTTGAAAAAATGATAGGTTTTCCGTCATATATGAACCTTTCGGAATAATTTGTAACGATATTGTGCTGTAAAGAAGCAAGATAACCTATACGAATTCTGCTCATTTTAAATCTACGTTAACTTATTTTTGCCGAACATATTTTTGCAGCCTTGCGTCCGCTTGAACTTCACCAACATACATATCTCCGTGTGAGTCTAACCAGATACCGTGTGGACATGCAAAAAACTCACCAGGGACAGTACTACCGCGTTCACTACTCCATTGCGAAACGACTTCGCCATCTAATGTCATAATAGAAACACGTTGCTCAAGTTCAGCAATATACACAAGTTCGTCATCACCTATAAAAATAGTATCAGGTTGGAGAAGGTCTCTCCACTCTTCAATGTATTCACCATCCAAGGTAAAGAACTGAATGCGATTGTTTTCACGATCTGCCACCATAACTCTATTGCGCGGGTCAACACGCACACAGTGGGGTAAGTCAAATTCACCCGGACCAGTTCCCGGTTTACCCCAAGATTTAATCAACGCACCATCAGGAGAAAACTTGTGGATACGTGCATTACCGTAACCGTCACTGATAAATATTTCACCATCCGGACCGAGTGCAAAATCTGTCGGTAAATTGAAGGGTTCACCTTCCGCACCAGGTTGATCTATTGTTCCGAGTGTCATCAACAGTTCTCCATCCGTTGTGAACTTATGCATGACGTGCGTTTCACGTTCTACGCAGTATATGTTATCCTCCTCATCAATAAAAATACCGTGTGCGTCTTTGAGGAGGTCGTCTCCCCACGAGGTTAGAAAATTGCCATCACGGTCAAATACGACCATCGGATGTTCACTACGACTATAGACATAGACGCGATCCTGAGAATCAACTGCAACAGCAGGTATCCAACCAAATTCCCAACCCTCTGGCAATGTCCACCAATTTTCCTCTACAATATATTGATGTATTCCTTGTCCAAATATCATTAAGAACTCCTAATCTTAAAATCAATTGTGTGTTATTTTATCAGATAGAATGCCATATATCAAGTTGAATTTAACACGCTTGCACAATGCCAATAAACAATGATATAATTTGAGATTATGAGAATAATATTCATAGTGTTTACGAAAGGGGAGACATGAAACAAATTTTAACTATCGCAGGTTCAGATTCAGGGGGTGGTGCAGGAATACAGGCGGATATCAAAGCAATTTCTGCAAATGGCGGGTACGCTATGTCCGCAATTATATCCGTTACAGCACAGAATACGGTAGCAGTCACAGAGGCTTTTGATCTACCTATCCCATTGATAGAAGCACAACTTAATGCTGTATTTTCCGACTTTGATGTTGCAAGCGTAAAAACAGGGATGCTCTCATCGTCTATGATTGTTGAAACCGTAGCACAGAAGTTAAGACAATATAAACCGCAGGGAATAGTGGTAGATCCTGTAATGATTTCTAAAAGCAAGTTCCCACTGTTGAAAGCAGAAGCGATCAACAGTCTTAGACACTCCTTAATTCCACTTGCAACAGTAATCACACCGAATATCTATGAGGCAGAACTCCTTGCTGAACAAGAAATTCGCTCTACTGATGATGCAAAATCTGCAGCAAAAACTATTGCCAAATTAGGATGCAATGCAGTACTTGTTAAGGGTGGACATCTTGATGATGAAAAGGCGGTGGATGTCCTATATACTGATGGTGATTGGTCATTTTTTGAAGCGGAACGGATTGAAACTAAAAACACACACGGTACTGGATGTACTTACTCAGCAGCTATTGCAACGCATCTGGCTCTTGGGAAGGATTTAATTGAGGCAATTCATGCGTCAAAAACTTATATTACGAATGCCATAAAACATGCATTAGATATTGGACACGGACACGGTCCGACTAATCATTTCTACTTTTTGAACTAATTACAAAGGTTTTCTACCAGCAAAACCACTATCAATTTCATGCCAGTATCTGATCTCCTTTTCTCCATATCTCCAACAGAGATAAACTTCTTTACCATCACGGATATGTGGAAAATCGATCAATGCAGGGTCAAGTCCTTTGAGATGGCAGCCGAGACGTTCAATTCGTCTGACAATTTCCCTAAGTTTATTGCCGGTCCGCATAAGTAAGAGTGCATTTTTATTGCCTCCGTTGTGGGGAATTACGTCTAAGAAAGGCGTAAGTTCTGCGTGAAGTTCCTCCAGTTGGTCTTTCAGTTCAAGCAGTTCGGTGATGTCTATATTCAAATCTGGAATACATGCGTTTGCTTCCTCAACCGTAAAATATCTTTTCTCTTGCATTGTTGTGCTCCTTCGTTTTCATTAGTTTAATCCAAGTTGCTAACTACGGTTTGTAGGAGGGGTTTCTAACCCCGATTGATAATAAAATACATAAAAATAACGAATTCTGGTGCAAAATATGGTAATCGGGGTTAGAAACCCCTCCTACAAGTCATAGGTGGTAACTTAGGTTAATTTATACGAATTCAGAGTAGATGTCAAGCATCTAAAATCAAATTAGACCAACGAATAAGACCAATTCGTCCCTACATTTACTGTAATTCGTTATCTTTGACATTTATAATTGCAATTTTAGAAAATGACAACCATATATGGAAGAAATAGCAAAGCAATCCGCTGAGGATCAGAATCAAAATGTTACTCGTGCTGCGGGGATAGTGAGTCTTGCAGTGATGGGATCCCGGTTACTTGGACTTGCGCGAGAAATAGTGATATTCAACTATTTCCCCACGAAACTTGGTGCAAGTGCTTTTCACCTTGCATTCCGCATACCCAATTTCCTGCGTGATATGTTTGGCGAGGGCATTTTAAGTAAGGCATTTATCACCACATTTATCGCTACAGAAGCCGAAGATGGAGAAGCCGAAGCGTGGAATCTTGCAAACCGAATTTTCAATCTGACAGGTGTTGTCCTAATATGTATCATCCTGATGGGTATAGCATTTGCACCTACCATTGTTGAAATATTAGCGCGTGAGGATTTTGACGAGATTTTAGATAGTAGTAAACATTTTGGGTTTGATACTAAGGTAAAATTAACAATATATTTGACACAACTGATGTTCCCTTATCTGCTCTTTGTTTCTCTCGCTGCAACAGCAATGGGGTTACTAAACAGTAAAGGGAAATTTGGCATACCTGCAAGTGCTTCCACTTTTTTCAATTTTAGTTCACTTGTCCTCGGTATCAGTGGTTACTATCTGTGTCAAATGCTTGATATGCATCCAACCACAGGGATGGCAGTAGGTGTAGTTATTGGGGGGATTGCACAATTCCTAATACAAGTTCCATCAATGTATAGGGTCGGATATCGTTATAGACCACTTTTGAGTTTGAAAGATACACGGGTACGGGAAGTGCTGCGATTGATAGGTCCTGCTATCTTAGGTGTTGCTGCAGTTCCGATCAATCAGCTTGTAAATACATGGTTTATCACTTCAGGTGACGAATGGCTGCCGTGGATGCAGGGCGCGTATCGTATCATGCATCTGCCCCTCGGTATATTTGGCGTTGCAATTTCCACAGTTGCTTTACCACATCTTGCTAAGTATGTAAACGCAGGTCAAACAGAACAATTTCGTGATTCCCTATCGTATGCCATCCGTTTGATGTTAACAGTGATTTTACCTGCATCTATCGGTTTGATGGTTTTGTCAACACCAATCTGTCGTCTGCTTTATGAACGAGGTGCTTATGTAGAAACAGATACGATCGCTACAGGAGGGCTTTTGTTCGTTTATGCTTTCGGCTTATGTGGGTTTTCAGCACTTAAGATAGTAACGGATGGTTTTTATGCCTACAAAGACATCCGTGCCCCCGTAATCGTTAGTCTATGCGGGGTGGTACTCAACATAATTCTCAATTATATGTTTATTTATCGTGAACTTATTTTAGATCCGCGTGCAGTGGTGTTTTCAACTGTGTTTACAGTGACACTCAATAGTGCGGTTTTATTAATACTGCTTCGCCGCAAAGTTGGTCGTTTAGGTTTTACATCCGTAATTCCATTAACTTTTAAAATCCTACTTGCTTCTGCAGTTATGGGTATAGTGTGTTGGACAACAAATGGGGTTATAGAACAAGATTTACTTGGAACTGAGGGGATCCTTTCGCGTAGTGTTAACGTATTCGTGCCGATTGGATTTAGTGTGTTGGCGTTGGCAGCGATGTATAAATTGTTGAAGGTAGAAGAATTTGATGACATTTTAAACATATTTAAACGGAGATTTCGAAATCAATAGAAAATTGGATTTGAGGAGAATATGCTAACAAAACGGATAATACCATGTTTAGATGTACGTGATGGGAAGGTTACAAAAGGCATTGCTTTTCAAGGTAATGTAGATGTTGGCGACCCTGTGGAAATGGCACGGTTCTATTACGAAGGCGGGGCAGATGAACTCGTCTTTTATGACATCACTGCAAGTAATGAAAAACGGGATATTATGATTGATGTTGTTTCTGCTGTTGCTTCAGAAATATTCATTCCATTTTCTGTAGGCGGTGGGTTGCGGACGCTTGAGGATATGCGACGCGTACTACTTGCAGGTGCAGAAAAGGTCAGTATAGATTCTGGTGCGGTGCGAAATCCCGATATTATCTCAGAAGGTGCAAAGGCATTTGGGAGTCAATGTGTAGTATTGAGTATGCAGGTAAAAAAAGTTCCCAAGAGTGAACAGATTCCAAGCGGTTATGAAATCTACATTGATGGCGGAAGAAAACCTATCGGATGGGATGCACTAAAATGGTCTGCTCGCGGTGTAGATTTAGGCGCAGGAGAGATTGTCGTCAATAGCATTGACGCAGATGGCACCAAAGCAGGTTATGAATTGGAACTGACAGGGGCAATTGCAGACCTTGTACCTGTGCCAGTTATCGCATCGGGGGGAGCGGGTAATCCACAACACCTACGCGACGTATTTGTTGAGAGCAATGCAGATGCTGCGATTGTCGCCTCTATCACACACTACGGTGAATTTACGATTGAGGGTATTAAAACCTATCTGGCAGACGAAGGTGTGAGTGTACGAGATACATGGTAGTGCGTTGTGTATTCTAAAGTGAATAATATTTGACTTTTTCAATGGATTCCTATAAATTATCCACAATCATCAGTGTTATCTTATACTATTTCTAATTAATAATGTCTCTTTTTTGTAACATAACCTGTTAGGTTGTGCCGCATTAGTTTACATCTCACAGAAACCGATAATGCAAAAAAAATAATAGAAATGGTATTACAATGCATTTTACTGATATAAAAAATAAGTCAACTTGATATGTATGATTGGGAGAGAATAATGCAAACATCCAATGAAACACGCCATAATGATTATAAACCTTTCCGCGTTGGATTTCTGAATGTCTCATCGTATTCACACATGCCGTTGTGGGCACCCGCAATAAATCCAAGAATCGGACAGAAAGATAACCCATTCACAGGTATGCGAATCACACACTGTTGGGATATTGAGCACGACAAAGCACAAGCAGTTGCAAAAGAATACGGGTGTGAAGCGGTCAAAAATTTTGATGACATGTTGGGTAAAGTGGATGGTGTAATTTCAGGTGGATACTATAACCATCCGTGGAATCACATTTTACATGAACCTTATCTTGAAGCAGGTTTACCGAACTTAATCAATCGTCCTTTTGCGAATTCTCTTGCAAAGGCACGGAAAATGGTAGTATTAGCGGAAAAACATGGTGCAAAGATATTGGTGCCATCAAGCCACGAACACAACGAACCAATTTCAAGGGCAAAGGCATGGGCGAGCGATAAACAGATTGTATGCTATACTGCAACCAACTCGTTTGATGACTACCCTACGCACGGTATTCACGGAGTCTATATGGTGTGTAAAGCAATTGTTGAGGCTGGCAATCCTGTTGTTTCCGTTGCATATCAAGCGGACAGTTGGCATAGTCCACCTGGAGTCATTACAATAGAACATGTGAACGGTGAGGGACATAAGTTTTATGGAACACTTCATCAAGTGAGTGGTTCATGGGGTACTGTGCAAATACACACGGCTGCTGCTTACGGTGGAGAGAATTTCAGAATCCACACAGGTACTGGCTACCCGTTTGACAAGACAGAAATATGGATTCCGACAATCTGGTCATTTCAGAATATGGCTTTACATAGTGAAATGCCACAGACCTATGGACAGATTATGCATAAGACCAACGTCTTCCTTGCAGGCTGGAAATCTATCTTGGAAAATGATGGAAAACCTGTGAAATTGACTGAAGTAGGTGAAGGCTGGGAATCTCCTGCTGAACTGCCGAATCATCCTGATCACGACACAATATCGCTATTTCGTAAGAAGTTTGGAGATGGATAATTATAAAATTTGATGGTACTATGCGGGGCACAGAGACCCCGCACTACAATTTTATTTGAAAAGTGGGAAATCTAACCTACTTCTTAATACGCGCCCAAGTCGTAGCAAGCTTACCACTTGCTTCAACATCTGCTGAACTCGGATCCATACTGAACGCAATTTCCTTTTCAGTCAAGGCACGATCCCATAACATCACTTCGTCAATCAGACCATTGAACTTTTGTGCGTTTGGTCCCCATGAACCGACCATCGTATTACCATCAATTCCTTTGTCCCCATCAAATGAAAAATAGAGAAGTAGTTCCTTATCCTTAAGATTGAATGCATCTGTATGGTGTGTTAGCACCAGCATTGTCACAAGTATGATTAGCAAAAATATCATTCGATACATAGATTTTTCCTCCTAAATATAGATATGGAATCAACCATAGCAGAAAATGGCGTAAATGTCAAATGATATTTTTAGAACGGGTGTGTAAGGTTTTTGCCAAAGGTTATCTCACATTCAGACACATCGTAGGGGCGAGGGCTCCTCGCCCTCGTTGGAACACATCCAATCCATCAGCAGTGGGTAGGGTGGAAATGTGGCAAGAGATGGTAATCGGGCGGGGAGACCCCGCCCCTATGTGCAGTGGCAAAAACTTTACACGCCCTTTGAAACGAGTGTGTAAAGTTTTTGCCACCATAAAAAACATAATTAACAGAAAGAAAAAAATACACAGCATAGAAAATTTTACACTGGACAAAAAAAATATCTATAAACCCGGACAGTCACAACGATCACAGCCAATTATCAATCATACCATTAGGCAAATTACAAAATAAGTTATATTTTACATACAAAACAAATCAAATTTTTCTTGACAATTCTTGACAATTCTTGACAATTCTTGACAATTTATATATAATTCTTTTTAGACGTTGAAAAATTCACAGAAACATGTGGATTTTACGTCGGAGGTGCTTAACAAAATGCATCGACAGTGTGCAACCACTACCGATGCGTAGCACTGCCGTAGTAATAGGTACGACAGAGTTGGTGTCTATCATATCACAATATGGCATTGATGTCATGTGGAATTATAGAGACCAGCTGCCTCTACAGAGATAGAAAATATCTCAGATACCTTCCTATTTCTGTAGTCTATCAAAACAATTAACCTGCTCAATATAAATAGAGGAGGCACAAGATGAGACGAGGCTACATGTTAAAACTCCGTGAATACATCCGATATTTTATTCTTGGTGTCATTGTTGCTGCATTGGCGTTGGGAAGTATGGTAACCATTAAAGCAACGCATCCTGATGCACAGCCGTGTGAACTTTTTGGTACCGGGATTTGCGAATCATCTCAAATAGAAAATTGTCAACCGTACTACCATCCAATACTACGGGATTGTGATGGGAATGAATATGTTTATCCAATCTATATAAAACAGTGTCAAAAAACAAGAGTGCCTTGTCCACTGGACGCAGTGGTGCAAAGAACAACGCAATTTGGAGGACATTCTCATGAGAAATAAACTGTACTGGGGACTCGGTGTCCTTGCGGTATTGCTTATCGGTGTGGCTTTGGGCTTACTAATACGCCCGACTAACAAAGTACCGATTACTATTTACAGAGGCGACATAGAACCTTCAAAAGAGGATGTCGACCCAATGCGTCATAAGATTTCAAAGCAGAAGCCAACCGCGAGACTTGGATATAAAATCGTTCCACATGGCGATCATTACCATGAAGTCAAGATAGAAGGAACGGAGGACACAACACCAGCTGTTAAGCTGGTTGCACCCGTGCCGAAAACGAACAGTGAAGGGTTAACGTACCATGCGGAACTGCTTGAAACGAATCCTGTGAAAGCCTTGCGACTCATGGCAGAAGAACTTGGGCACTGGAGCAAGAATCATATACCGCCATTTCCGCCGGATGATCTGGAGGCACAAGAGTTTGCTCGGAACATATATCTCAGCATATATTTAGATGAGACGCATCCCGACAGAAAAAAAGTCGGGCAGGCTTTTTTAGATAATTTGGATACTATAAGAGAATACCCCTATGGTGCGCGCAAAATGGATTTACGTAGATTGAGTTGGATTAAGACGAGTATGTCGGAGGATGAAGTATATCGGCATCCGGGATTTCATCCTTCAGACTATTTTAAACATCAAAATCCATATTTTAAAGCATTTGTTCAGCGGCTTCAGAAGGAAGGGAAACTAAGAGACCTTTTTACAGACGAATATATTGAGCAGCTTGAGAAGGAAGGGATGCTCGAATAAAGGAGTTTTTGTTTATGTATTTCAGAAAGCTATTTTACATCACATGTATTATTTGTCTATTGTCCATTTGTGTGTGGGTTACCCTGACGCATACTTACCCAGATTCGGATGACACAAAATGGGAGACAGCTAAACAAGACCTTGACATAGCGTATGAAGACTTGGATGGTCTTAAAACTAAGTTTGCGGAAGTGCGTGATGCTGCGCAAACACTCAGTAAAGATTGGGAGAAGAACCGGGATGAAATAAGAAAAGGCACCTCGGTAACAGTAAGTGGTGCTGCGGGGGCGTTGATTGGTATGGTAGCAACAGCCTATAGTGGTGGCGCAGGTGCTGTGGTATATCTCCCTTCAATCTTTCAGGGATGGTTGGCAACGAAGAGCGGGATAAAAACAACGAACGAGATAAAGAAGGGTCCTGCTTATGCACAAGCGATGAGTACTGCCATCTCTGCGTTGGATGCTGTCCTGTTGGAGATAGATGCTGCTTACGCAAAGTACACGGATAAGTATGACGTATATTTGGAGATAATGGCGTCACATGATGGTGGATTGACCAGGCGTGGTGAGGTTCGCGTGTATACGAAAGATGAGGTTTATGCTGCTGTAAATGTTCGTGACGCAGAGGGGCGTCATGATCATATAAATGCGAAAACGTCCGGTTGGTATCACCCGTGGGCAAATGATGATACACCTTCTGCAGAGACTCCTTCACAGTCTGTAAGGGTGCATCGGCCTAAAAAACATTGGGGTTTCGAGGATATTACGAGATCATTTACGTGTCTTGGGGATTGTGGTTTGACATTTGACATTCCGATAAGCTCGCACGCCTTGTCGCCTCCAGTGCGTTGCCCTCAGATGCGTCAATTCACGCATGAAACCACTAAAGAGAAAAAATTATTTCAATGTACTGTTGAATTGGACTATTCGTGTGATATCCATATCCATCTATTTGAACCGGATTCTGGGTATGATGACAATGAGATGTCCACTCCGCCTGGTTTATCCCCGGACAATGGTTCCTATACTGCGTCTGCGGGTGATACACACGAAGCGAACCTTGTCACGAGTGAAGCTTACTACTATGTTTATTGGTATGTCGCTTCACCGAGCGATTCGGGATTAGGGACGCTTGTGGAAACGGATGAGGGGTATTCTACAGGTACGGAGACGGAAGCGAGTCTGAGTTATACATTTGCCTCGGATGCGGTTTCTGGTGCCTGGACGATCACTGCGGTATCTAAACGTTACTCTGATCTGTCTCAAGGGTCTACGAGGAGTTATACAGTGACAGTGAGCAGCAGTAGCACCGGTGGTAGTAATTCTATTACTTATGTGTGTGGTGTGCATAGTGGTCCTGCGAGTGAAGCCAGTTCACATGCGGTGCAAGCGACTTGTTCCGAGACAAATGCCAATGGGGATTCCTGCACGGTAACAGGCTTTTATGCGTGTCAGACACATACACACCAGTTCCCCGATCCCAACTTGTGTCCTGCTGTCGGTTGTAATGTGCGTATCAATACGGACAATGCTGCCGATCATGCGCTTGTTACCTGTACAGGAAACACAGGAAAATCTTGCCGTCAGGAGTATTATAAGTGTCAGGCATACAATCATAGGTGGGTTACTTGTCAACGTGGTGTTTCTTGTCCGTCCTATACTCATGGAAGTGGAGTTAATAGGTCTGCCTATATGACTCGGGCGTGTGCGCCTAATCCGAACACGTGCATAACCGTCAATGGTCAACGGCAAAAGCATGATCTACAATAGAATCATATAGAACCTTTTCAGGCAGGTATCCTTTTTGGGTATCTGCCTATTTTTATTTCCTATCCCTTATTTTCTCGCCTAAACTTTCTTTCGTACCTCTGTTGATACACCTTGCACGTAGAGCGAGGGTGTCTAATCCTTCTTCTTCCAAGCATTTTTGAAATCTCTCAAAAAAACACGAAGCATTTCCACATTTTCATAGATAGGTCCTTAAAGAAATCTCACCAGAACCGTCAATTCAAGAAAATTCTCTCTTGTTTGGGGGTCTAACCCGATGAATACCGGACAGGGAATCATGTAGCATGCTTCACGCGCATGCTACCAATGGCATTCATATCCGGGGAATGCCCAATGGCATTCATACCGTTGATTTCTTGATTTGGTAAATCCTGGGTTCAGACGAAATGAATTACACTAAATTGATGTCTATGGTAACAAAAACTTTACACACTCTTTTGGAACGGGTGTGGAAGTGGAAGGAAACATCTGACAAGTTACATTGACATCTATTCAAAGTTTCGATTCCAATCTTGATGGGATTTAGCAACACGCTCAGGACTCTTATTGCTACGTGCAATGAAACCTGGCACATGCTTACGTCCAGTCGGTAGTCCAATTTGACTATACCGCGTATCCACACTCCATCTGACAGTTTTACCAGTGTTCGGTAATCCACGGTGGACAACCCGTTCACTCGTAAGTAATATATCACCAACATCGAGTTCAGCAGTGACGATGTCACCAGGAGGCAATTCTTCGTCACTAATGCCTTTTCCACCAGTATGACCGGGTGTCGGATCATTGTAGTTGTGTGGGATGAGATTGTAATTGTGTGAACCACGTATGACTTGCATGCATCCGTTCTCTTTGTATGCCTTAGCCAATGGCAGCCAAACATTCACAACCAATGTCTCTCCTGCCTCTTCAGGTATAAGATACGCAAGGTCTTGATGCCAAGGAATTACCGTAATATCTTGCTTTGGTAGCTTCGCACGAAAATTGAACTGCGGATGGGCAAAAATCTCCTGACCAATGAGGGAGCCAACGACATCAAGCAATTCAGGTGCTGTTCTAAGCGTAAACATACCGGCCGTCCGAATTTTTTGGTCGCTAAAACTATTCCGCCAAATCCAATTCGGATCCGAACATGCATGGGATACCAAACCCAATCGCGTTTCAAACGGTTCATCTTGATAAGTTTTGGATGCGTCAAGAACACCTGCTTTGACAGCTGCTTGCGTGCCTTCTTCTACCATATCAGAGAGTTCATCCATTAAGGGTTGGAGTGCATGCATTGGTAATAGATTTTTAACGAGTAGGAATCCATCATCGTGGAATTGCTGTTTTTGTTCTTCTGTGAGTTCGGTTTGAAAATTTCGTGTAGACATTCAATTCTCCTTTAGAACTTATGTAATGTCTTGTATAGGAACGGCACTGTTTATCTCACTGGATTTCATCGCAGCATCAAGCATCTGCATTAACATCACCGCTTGGGAACCTGAATTGAGTGGTTCATTTTGTTCTCTAATCGCTCGTATAAATTCGCGCGCCTGAAGAGTAATATCATCAGCCTTTTGTGTGGGTAGTTTCATTGGTTTGACTTCTACACCACCTGGTGTTCCAACCAATAGTTTCCCATTTTCAAGACCTGCCTTTGTACCGTAAAGGTGAAACTCCTGAATTTCTCTATTTACAAGATCACTTGTGTTTTCTGGTACGTGTCGGTTTGCAGTATTCATAGAAAATGCAACAACAAAATGTAAGGTACAACCGTTCTCAAACCTGACAAAACCACACGCAGCATCATCTGCAGTGTAGGTCTGCTCTGGAGGCACGAGGTGAGAGAACGTACAGTATAAACCAGCCATTACTTCTGTAGGGCGTGGACAGCCCATCATAAACCAGACGTTGTCAATTGCGTGGATACCGAGATCAAGCAGGACACCACCACCCTTCTCCTTATCGTGCCGCCACCCACGTGCTGAACTCCATCGTGTTCGTATCCATCGGGTTTCTGCGTAATACACATCACCGAGTTCACCCGCTTGCACAAGTCTACGACCTTCCATAATCTGTGCTGAGAATCGCGACTGCCGGACAAACATAAAGGTTAAACCCTTGTCTTTTGCAAGTTGTGTTACGGGAATCAGTTCTTCTACATTATTTGATGGTGGTTTTTCACAAAGCACATGCATCCCGCGTTCCACTGCCTCAAGTGAAACAGGTGCATGCAACCATGTTGGAAGTCCAATACAGACAGCGTCTAACTCACATGTATCAAACATCTTCTGATAGTCGTCAAAAACGCGCACACCTTTAATATCACCTAAGACCCTTTTCCTACGATCAGCATCCATATCCGCCAATGCGACGAGTTTAACATTCGGTTCTCCATTAAGAATCACTGTGGTACTGCTAATTGTTCCACCAACACCAATGATTCCAACCTTGATCACATCTTTCATCTATTCTTTCCTATTTTGTAGTAAAATATAATTGATGGTGCACTTCTGTAGCGTCCACTTCCAGTTTGCGCCACTACTGCACAAACTGGAAAGTTTATGCTACAGCACAGTCCAATAAGGATATTCCATGGATCAAATATGGGCATATATTTTGAATTTTACTATAAATACTTAAATCAAATGGGTGTGTAAAGTTTTTGGCACTGCACGTAGGGGCGGGGTCTCCCCGCCCGATTACCACCCCTTGCCATATTTACATCCCAACCACTGCTGACGGATAGGATGTGTTCCAATGAGGGCGAGGAGACCTCGCCCCTACGATGTGTCTGAACGTGAGATAACATTTGCCAAAAACTTTACACACCCAATCAAATTGTATATGTTGACAATTTTTGCCAGTTATTATAGAATATATAAATATCTAATTGAAAACTGATACGTTCGTTTCAAGTTGTCTTGGTATTTTTTTTTTTTTACTCCCATACTAAGCAGTGATAATCTTCAGATTCCATATAATTAAAAACATTTTAAAAGGAGGAAACTCTAACTATGTTTCGCCACTTTTTCTATACAGTACTCATTTTGCTACTATTAACAAGCACAGCATTTGCTAAAGGTGAAAAATTAGTTCTCGTCGGTTCTGGAAATCCTGATCCGAAGGACAATCTTCTCATAGAAAACCTTGAAAAATGGGGATATGTCGTTGAACCCCACATACACACAGCAAAACATCCAGTCAATCTTGATGGCATAGATCTTGTCTTTATTTCAGAGTCTACCTCCAGTGCCAACATTCTGGGAGCATACAAAGATTCAATTGTCCCTGTTGTTAATGCTGAAACGTTTACTTACGATGATATGGGTTTTGCCCCAAATAACACCTTCAATTCCGATGCTGGTGATAAAATCACTATTCTTGATATAGATCATGCTATCACTGCGGGGTTTGAAGGAGACCTCACGGTCAGTAATCCCGCTGCTCAACTAATGACTTGTAGTGGTCTTGAGGGTGATGTAGATATATTAGCAGTTCGTGCTGATAATAATGATTTAGTTGCCATATCTGTCTATGAAAAGGGTGCAAAAACACTTGACGGTACAACAAAAGCAACACATATCAACATCTGGCCCCACTCCACTGCTTGGGCAATGGTGACAGATGATGGTTGGGAACTCATCCACCGATCAATCCTTTACGGTTTAGGTCAAATTGCTTCAGATGTGACTCCTCAAGAAAAACTCGCGGTTACTTGGGGACAGATCAAAACCTCACGTTAATTTGTAATCTTTACAAGGGCGGGGTTTGTAACCGGCCCTTGTAATTTAGATGCCGACCCTTCATCAAGAAAAACCGTGCAATCCGGATGCATTTGTAAGATAGATGCTGGATGCATCCGTGTTATTCCACCAAACATGCAATTTTGGACTGCTTCTGCTTTCCGTTCATCTGGGACCGTACAAATTATTGTCTTAGTTTTCATGATCTGACGGATGGACATTGAAATGGCATGTGTAGGCACTTCATCTAACCCATTAAACCATCCTTCACCAATCTGCTGCTGACGACACGCTTCATCTAATTCAACCACAATATAAGGTTCTTTAGTCTCAAAATCTGCAGGTGGGTCGTTAAAAGCAAGGTGTCCATTCTCACCGATACCTACAAATGCCACATCAATTTGATACTGTGATATAATATTGTTGAGTCTATCACATTCTGCTTCTGGATTTTCCACCCAACCGTTTAGAAAATGTACTGTTCCTGGATTAACTAAATCGACAAACCTTTCCTGCAAATATTTACAAAAACTGGCAGGATGTTTATTTGATATTCCAATGTATTCATCCAGATGAAACATTGTGGTATTTGTCCAGTCAATAGATGTATCTGCGGTTAATCCGTTTAGGAAATCGAATTGAGACGCTCCCGTTGCGACAATGAACCGGGCATGTCCATTGTTTGAAATCGCTTCTTTAAGTTTAGAACTTGCTGCGGTTGCTGCTACTTTACTTGTTGCTTGTTTAGTATCTGCTATGAATATATTCATTTATCTATATCAGGTCTTTTGTTTGTAGGATTTTAATGAAATCCTTTTTCCAACTCGGTGATAGTGCAGGTAGTTTTCTTGCTCTATTTATCTGTGCATGATTGTCTGAATCAAAATAACGCAGGTTGAGAATCTCTGTTACACTCATCTGTTCAGATGCAATTTCAATGCGCGAAATAGGATCGTTGGCAGTAATGCAACCTTCTTCTAACACTCTAAAGTAAAAACCAACGCGTCTACTTTCAAGAAACTGTTTTGGGAATTCTGGGAGTCCCATCTTATAACCCAATTTGAAACACGGAACACGGGGTTGTGTAATCTGTAGTTTCACATCTGAACCAATTTGAAAGACATCACCGATGTGGATTTCTTCCTCTAACATACCCGACACAGTGAGATTCTCTCCGAATTGTCCATAGGATAAATCGTCTCTATCTAATTCTTGCTGCCAATGTGAATAATGTTCATAAGGATACCCATAAATTGCTTTATAGGTTCCACCATGCACCTTCAAATCTCCTTGACCATCGCCATCTATGTTGTATTCTCTAAGCATCACGGTCCCGGATACTGGCTCCTTGAAAATACCTGTATAAACGGTTTTTCCGTTATATTCTATCGGTTTCGGTTTAGAAACATTTATGGATAAGAGTTTCATCATGTGGTTTAATATATATGTTCATAAGGGTTGTGTCAAGTGTATTTTACCAAAAATGCAGCTCATATTGTAACTATGCCGTTTTGTTTATTTTCAAATATTCTGAAGAAATGCCAAATTTTCTTGAAATTATGCACCTTTTTGCCATCCAAATTACGTCACTAATAATCGTAGACTTTTCTATAGTGGAGGATTCCGATGGAAAGAAACGATGTAGAACTGATTCGCAGTATACTGTTAGGTGATGATTCAGCGTTCAGTGACTTAGTCAATAAATATCAGAAGAGTGTTCATGCACTCGCGTGGCGGAAGGTGGGAGACTTTCAGGTTGCCGAAGAGATTGCTCAAGATGCCTTCCTACAAGCATATAAGAAGCTGGCTACGTTAAAGAATGCAAACCAGTTTGCGGGATGGTTGTATGTAATTACAAATAATCTTTGCCACGACTGGCACAGAATGAAGAAACCTGCTATGCAATCGATAGATGCCACCGATACAACGATATTGGAAAAAACTGACTATGAACGTTATTTGGTAGAACAACGTGAGAAAGAATCTGCTGAACACCGTCGCGAACTCGTAAGAAAACTACTTGAGAAATTGCCTGAGAGTGAACGTACTGTTATTACACTTCACTATCTCGGTGAAATGACATCGGAAGCCATTAGTAGGTTTTTAGGTGTATCCGTAAATACGATTAAAAGTCGCTTACGACGCGCTCGGAAACGACTTAAGGAGGAAGAACAGATGATTCGCGAAACGTTTGGTAGTGTCCAACTTCCTAACAACTTTACTCAGAATATAATGGAACAGATTTCAGACATTGAAGCGACAACTGCTACAAACACCAAACCTTTGTTACCTTGGGCGGCGTTAGGTTCAGCTGCTATTATAGTGATTATGTTGTTGGGTGTAGGCAATCAATTTTTGACGCTTTTCCAAAAACCCTACAGTTTAGAGGCACATTCACAAACAAGCATTGAAATCGTTGATTCGCCTATTTTTCTTGATATTCAACCGAAACCTGAAATACAGAGACCAAATGCAAATATAGTTATAGCAAACGATAATGGTTCCAATCACCAAGAATCTGATTCCTATTTAGCATCGGAAATACAAGGTGATTCGGAGAACAATTCTATTCTTACCGGCAAATGGACTTCGACGAAAAGTCCGGGAGAAGGAGATGTAAATGAGATATTTCAGACTTATGATGGAAACCTCATCGTTGTTTCACCTTCAGGTATTTATAGAATGACAGATGATGAAAGTAGGTGGATTCTTCTCAACAACAATGTTCCATCAGAAACTTATACAAAAACGCATATTGCTGAATCGAACGGTGTGTTGTATCTTGTATCAACCGATGATATCTATGCATCTAAAGATAGTGGTGTAAATTGGCAGTCAATCGGTTCACGTCCAAGTGGTACAGCAATTGAGTTGTTCGTAATTGAAGATAAGTTCTACCTTGTGATGGATGATGAGGTCTTCATTTCCACAGATGTTGGTAAGAGTTGGGTTCTGTTTAATGATGGCATACAGAAGAGAGAAATTACTACAGCAGCTGCTATTGGAAACACTATCTTTATCGGAACAGATCGTGGTGTCTATCGACTCAATTCTGATAGATGGGAGCAGTTATCTGTAGGGACATTTAGAACAATAAGATCAATGACAGTTGCAGATAACACGATATATGTAGTGACAACACCTAACGACACCGAATTAACACAAGATGAGTTGAAAACCAAGTTAATACGAGAAATAATACGTAAGGAAACATCTAATAAGTGGGAGATATATCGTTCAGATAACTTAGGAGATACATGGAGAAAAATAACACCTTCCAAAAAAGGTTTTGTTGACTTACTTCCGGGTGCTTCTATAATAGGTGGTAGTGTCATGGCAGCGGGAGAGACCCTTATAGCCTTTGGAGTCGGTAATAGTTACCGTTCCAATGATAATGGAGAAACTTGGACAGATCTCGGATATCGTATTGATTCATCAGGTGTAAGAGATTCCTCTATTCTTGCAATAAATGAAAATACATTTTATAAGGAAAGTTTCTACAAATTAATGCGTTCAAAAGATGCAGGTGAATCATGGCAACCCTTTATGAGCGGAATTGTGGGCAACCGGGTAAACAGCTTTGTAGCTTTCAAAGATCGTCTATACGCACATTCAGGTTTTGAACTTGTTTATTCCGCTGATGGAGGACAGACATGGACAAATACTATGGATGATTCAGGTAATACTCGTTTTCTAATATTTCCCTATATATTGGTCGCAAATGATACATTCTACACCGTATCACGTGATATAGACAATAGATGGAGAATCGCCCAAATATCTGAAAACAGTGATATGTTAGTTCCTGTTGAAGGTGTACCACCAATTAGCGGTTACATCCCAAACAAAGACTATATTAACCACATCGGCGACAGTGAAAAACCAGACATTACTAATGGACCCACAGAAACTGAAGTATTGAGAGATCAAGCACGGAATTTACAAGCAATGCTTAATAGTGTTACAATAGGAGGTATTGCTGTTTCTGGTAATACGTTCTACGTGGAACGTGATGGTAGACTATACAAAAGTTATGTCGGTTCCCCAGTATGGATAGATACCGGATTTAACACAGGTGAAGATTTTGGTATGTTCAGAGGTAATCTTGCGGTTTCTGGTGAAACAGTATATGTTAGTAAAGCAGACGGTAATTTATTTCATTCGAATGACGGTGGAAAAAATTGGAATGACATTACTACTGACCTTCCTCTAACGTTTAAGAAAATCAGAGAAATAGTCTTTGTGGACTTATCTGTATATGTTGTAACTGACTCAGGTGTGTTACTTTCACACACTGGTGATAAATGGCAGATCTTGACTGATAGTTCAGATACAATAATTGAAATTGTGAGTTTAGCAGTAGAAGGAACAACAGTTTATGGTATCAACAATTCTGGATTATACTATCTAAATGATCAAGAAAAATGGGAAATTATTTCCTCAGAAATACCAGATCAGGTGAGTCAACTTGTTATCCATGACGAACATTTCTACGTTGCAACAAAAAATCGTGGCATATTTCATATTCCTATTGATAAGGAAAATAGGTGATAACACGTATAATATGTGATATAATTTCATAAACTAAATCAAGGAGCAATTATTATGTTCAATAAAATTACACGACAATCCCTCATCACTTTAATTGTCTTAACACTAATTTTTACATTAGGTTTATCTCTCCAATCAATCGCGCAATCTGAACAGACAGACTCAGATGTGGTTGCGGATAAAATAACTGTCCCAGAAGGAAGCGTTCTACATTTGATCCCACACGATAGTTTAGGACTTATTTACTGTCCAAGCCTGAATGCGTTAGACAATAGAATACGTATGATGATTGACGATTTAATGCCACAGTCCGGTCAAGGGAATTTGCTTGCCCAAATATTAGCTGGGTCATTCGGGGCAGGTTTTGAAAGTTTGGATGAATTAGAAGAAATTGGCCTGGATATGGACAGCGATTTTGCGGTTTTTTTCTCAAACATCCAACCGATGCATGTCAGTGCAGCGATACATCTAACAAACCCTGATGCGATGATGGAGGTTATAGAGACTGAAGCTGCAGATAGTGAACCGACGGTATATGAAGGTGTAACCTACTGGAACACGCCTGATGGAAGTGGTAATTTTCTTATATTGGAAAACACGCTCATCTTTTCACAGGATGCAGCTATATGCAATAAGGTGATTGATACGCATAACGACAAATCAAAATCAATCATACAGAATGCTGATAGCAGCATGTTACCTGCAGATATTTTGAATGGCACCGATCAATTAAGCATATATTTTAACTTTGATATTATTGCATCAGAACTTGACAGTTCTATTGAAGAAGTGTTGAGTGGGATAACTGAAGATCTTGAGTTTCAAGACGACCCAATAATGGCTGAACTTGCTCCATCAATCAAGCGAGGGGTTAGCAGTATAGCAGGTTTTCTTGACCATTTAAATTATATTAGTGTTTCACTACAGGTAAAAGATACAGACATTCAATTCAAACCGTTCATGAAATTCAAAGATGACAGTGAAATACTAAAAGATATAAATGAAACATCAGATGAATTGTCTAATATAGATATTCTTCCAAACGTGAGTATGGTGAATTGTGCTTTTCAAGGTGTGCCGCAACTGTTAGTTAGTTTCAGTACTTTCTGGTTTGATATGTTTCCAAAAGACCCGCCAGGACAACAGAAAGAATTGAATCCGCTATTCCAAGAAGTGAAGAAACACTATGAATCATTGGCAGATCGGTGGAATATGTCTGTAGATTTTAAGGACTATATTGTTCCCAATTACCTTTTTATCTATGAATTGAAAGATGAAGAAAGTGCTAATTCATTTATGAGCAACGAGTTCTTAGAAAAACTCCAATCACAATGCAATGCTTTTGCAGGGGAGTCAATCATGTATAACGATGTTGAGATAAAAAGTTTCATCTTTCCTGAATTTGAGATGCCTAATCAAGACGATCTTCCCGAGGGTTCCGATTTAGTGCCATCTGAATGGCACTGGCATTATGCATTTACAGATGGACACCTCTATTTTACAACAGGCACAAGTGATGAAGCGATCAAAGCAGCATTGGATTGTAGAACTGATGAAGGTGATAAGTTTTCCGGTAATCCAAGTTATCAAACACTCGTTGAAAGTTTGGGAACAGACAATAACGTTTTTCTGGCTATTTCTCCAATAATTGCAATAAAAAACTTTATGCCGATATTGGGTAAAGCAGATCCAAATAGTGCAGCGGCATTGCAAATGTTTATGGTATTGTTTAATAATCTCCCTGATAATTACAGTATCGGTGTTTCCGCAAAAACATATAACAATGGTATTGATGCTAAATTGCTCCTGACTCTCGGTGATTTTAGACAACTTATAAATATGTTTGGTATGGTGATGGGAGGAGTTCCTATGCAATAGGGATGATCTTATACCATTTCTATAAAAGAATATACCATATAATGCAGAAATTGGTTCGTAGTTGCGCAATTCATTGTGCCTCTTATATTTTCATACATGCGGGTGAACCTATATGCCCATAATGAAGTCTTTTTATTTAGAAATGGTATTATACCATCTCTAAATGATAATATAACATTATTTCGTAGGTCGGGTAGAGGCACGAAACCCGACATGACACTATAATAAAGTCGGTTTCGTGCCTCTACCCGACCTACAACTGGACTGAAAGATGCTACGATAACATAAGTAGTCACCTTATATTGTAGGAGTGGTTTCTAACCCCGATAGGGTGTGTAAAGTTTTTGCACAAGTCTATATTTATTTGTTGCGATGTATATAGTAAAATGGTACCCTTTCCAAATAATCTTAAAAATAAGAGAGGATACCGATGGTTAGTATAGCATTAGATCGTTGTGAAATCAATGAGAATCAAGAAGCGTGTGAAAGTTTTGTAGAAGCAATAAATACGATGGTGAGCGATATTTTTTTCTGAACCTGGTATATCCTTGTCAGAGGCAGAGTCTCGTGTCTTTGAGAGATTTCGTCTAATAAGTCAAAAGTTTTTAGAGATGTTTTTATCTTGTCAAGCAAATGAAGGACCGAGTGAACCTGTAGAATGTCCTGAGTGTAGTCAAGCGTGTCGTCGTCGATATAAGAGAAAGCGTCGTATTACGACGTTATGTGGTGTTATCGGTGTAGAGCGTTGGGTATATGGTTGTGCGTCGGGTCATTACCATGTGCAGTGGGATAACAAACAAGAGTTGACAGGTCAATATACGCGTCGCGTTGTGGAGGTGATATGCCGTATAAAGCGTTTCGAGAGAAAGGCTATCAAATCGGAAGTGGTGTGATTGAAAGTGCTTGTAAACATGTTGTTGGGCAAAAATTTAAACAAGCTTCAATGAGATGGAAGGAACAAGGGATCAATGCAACTAAAGATGAGGTGTCTGTTGGAGAATGGTGGATGGAATGAATATTGGTATCCAGCAACAAAAGCCGCATAAGCATCTGTGCAAAAACTTTACACACCCACTATATAAAACTCCCTTGCATTTTTTCCAAATATGTGATAATATACACAAGAAATTCAAGGAGATTATTATGGATGTAGAAAAAATAACAAAGGCAGACAAAGAATGGAAAGAACAACTATCACCAGAAGAATATAAAGTCACTCGGAAGAAAGGCACTGAACGCGCCTTCACAGGTAGATACCACGATTGCAAAGATGAAGGTATATACCATTGTATCTGTTGTGGGAGTCCACTGTTTACATCTGAAACAAAATATGAATCTGGAACGGGTTGGCCAAGTTTTTGGCAACCAGTATCTCCAGAAAGTATTGAGACAAAAACGGATTTCAGCATTTTTTTTATGCCACGCACTGAGGTTTTATGTAGTCGTTGTGATGCACATCTCGGACATGTATTTGATGACGGGCCAGAACCAACAGGCAAACGATACTGTCTCAACTCTGCTGCACTCACACTTGTCAAGTCAGAGGACGAATCTGAATAAATAATACTAAAGTTTGGACAATTTCTTTCTCTTTCATGTTAGGTTTTAAAGGGGGACTCTATTTTTCTGCAAGTTTTGAAAGATATTGTAACTCTCAGAAAAACATCTAACTAATGCAATAGGCAACCCCAGCGGGGCGGAATGTATATAGAAACCTATGCCACCACTACACTCAAGCCACAGCGGGGCGAAATGTGTATAATTACAAATGAAAACTCAAAAACTGTCCAAACTATAGTAAATAATAGAATGAATCTTAATATGAAATCATACATTCAATAATACATTGATGGTCAATATCCCTGAAGAAAAAAATGGAGAAATTATGGCAATAAGAAGTAGAATCTCATCGCGGTTCCTTGTCAACCAACTCGCAACAGCAGTTACACAAGATTGGAAAACCGCACGCAAACTCATGCGATACCAACTTGCAAAAGAGACCTTTAACATGCGTCACCCTTTTGGTGCAAAACACGGAAAAGGGGATGATATCCAGTTAGTCAGTCTACGCATCACAGATATGTGTAATCTCCGATGTCATTCTTGTGGACAATGGGGAGATAACGGATATCTTCTCGGCAAATCTCTCAAAGAGCTAAAACAGCGAGAAGTTCCTGTAGAAATATATAAAAATCTCGTTGATCAAATCGTTGATGCCGGGTGGTCCCCTGTATGGTATATTTGGGGCGGAGAACCGATGTTATATCCCGGTATCATTGAATTGATGCATTACATCAAAGAAAAAGACATGCCGATTTCGCTGGTGAGTAATGCAACAAACATCGCAAGACGAGCTGAAGATATATTGGAAACTTGTAAAATAGTATATCTCAGTGTTGACGGTCCCAATGAAGAAATCCATAACACACAACGTCCAGGTGTATCCGAGAATTATGACAACTTCAAAGATGTTAAAGCTGCTTTAGAGACACTAAATGCAGCAAAAGAAAGCAAAAACTTGACGTTCCCCTATATAATCCCACTCAGTTGTATCACTATGTACAACATAGATTATGTGGTTGATCTGTATAAGTTCACAAGCCAATATGCCGACGCACAGATATTTTACCTTACTTGGTGGATAGATTCAGAATCTGCACAAGCACATACCGAAGACTTTGAACAACGTTTTGGGTTTAAACCGCAAACACATTACGGATGGATCGGCACATGGCACGACTTTGATCATGGCGTTATACTTGATCGGTTTGAAGAGATGGAAAACCTATCACATGAACAGAAAAGATGTCCACCAATCATGATGCCAAGGTTAAACTCAAAAGGTGAAGTACAAACATATTACACAGACCATAGTGAAACCTTTGGTTACAATCAATGTGTCAGTATCTTTATGACGCTTGAGATTGATAGCAACGGTGATGTTAGTCTCTGCAGAGATTACCATGACTATATCATCGGCAACATCAAAGAGGACAAAGTTGTTGATATGTGGAATAATCAGAAGGCAATGAAATTCCGTCAATCTGTCAGTACAGATGGACCAATGCCAGTATGTCGTCGCTGTTGTGGTTTAATGGGATTTTAAAGCAATTTTAGATACTACAATAACCCCAGTTGCTACCTATTGCACAGTTTCGTCCTTTCTATTCATGATGTCCAATCTTTCGCTCCAGCGGAGCGGTTTGTGCCAAAATTCTGAACGATCTTAAGGTTATACCATTTCTAAGTGATTGTCCGCCATTATCTCGTAGGTCGGGTTGAGGAACGAAACCCGACATTGTAAACCTAATCAATACATGTCCAAATCAACACCAAATGCGCGTTTAGCATTTGTCGGGTTTCGTGCCTCTACCCGACCTACGAAGGAATGAGATACTCTTATTTAAAAAAGGTACTATATTGTTTAGGTGGCAACTTGCATTACAATATATAAAAAGAAAAGGAAATAATATGAAAATAGGTCTACGTATTCCAGGCACTGCTCATCAAATGCCCTTTGCGGATTTCTGTAAGTGGTGTGCTGATAATGGGTTTGAAGCAATTGATATTGGAGAAGTCACCCCTGAAGTTGTGAAAACAGCAAGAGATACAGGATTGGAAATTGGATCTGCTGATTTACCGGGAACCCGCGAACTTCTCAGTGCCAAAAAATCAACGCAGAAATCGGGGGCTGATAAAGCAAAAGCAGCCATTCAAGCTGCCGCAGAAAATGACGTTCACATTATGTTCTGTGTCTTTGTTCCAGAAGATGCAAGCCTCGGCCGTGCAAAAAACTTCGATATATGGAAAGAAACCGTCCCACCTGTTGCGGAATTTGCCGAATCCCATGATGTAACAATCGTCATAGAGGGTTGGCCTGGAGGTGCTCCTACATATCCTGCTCTCGGCTGTACCCCTGAGATGTGGCGTGCAATGTTTGCTGAATGTCCGTCATCTGGTTTAGGTCTCAATTATGACCCATCACATCTGGTCAGAATAGGTATTGACCACATCCGTGCACTCAACGAATTCGCGTCTTACGTGAAGCATGTCCACGGAAAAGACACCGCTTTTGACGAGGAAGCACTCTACCTACACGGCAATTTAGGACCAACTTTTGCCTCACCTCGCGGTTTCGGCGAGGATTGGTGGCGGTATACCATCCCTGGCGATGGCGTTGTGGATTGGCTAAAAGTGGTGCAACGTCTGGAAGATGAAAAGTTTGATGGAATTATCAGCGTTGAGTTGGAAGATTACCGTTATTGGCGAACATGGGAATCTGAATCCCAAGGACTGCTCCGTTCTCATGAATACCTCTCCTGCTTTATTCGGTAGGTTTTACCATCCCTTAGTGAAAACTACTTATGAATTATTTCATTCCCATTGTGCCCGACTTGAAAACCTGATTGATGCAGTTGTCAATAGCGAAACCGATCTCTTTTCCTCATTTCTAAAAAAAAGAGCTGAATCCCTTCACTTTTACAATTTTTTTGAAAAAAATGCTTGACAAAAAGTGCATTTTCGTTTACAGTTACTTAAAGACTTAATGTTAAAATATAGTTGCAATTGAGAATTTGGGTGATTTATGACTAATAAGCAAAATGCAGGCAACACAATTCGGACGCAGAAGATGTCCGCGCTAAGGGTTCAGTCCGTGTTTGTGCCACATATTAACTCTCTCGATATATATATATATATATAGCACAATATTTAACATTCGTTACCTTAAATCAATCTCTAAAGGTCTTATCACAGATTTTGATATCTGTGATATTTTTGTGCCCGGACGTTTTGTCGCGGGCTTTTTTTATTGCATCACACACTAATTGACTTGTTGATGCAATTTTCTGTTTGACAATAACACGAGATAAAGTTACAATGTCTTTATATCTCCTGTTATTGTCATGAACATTGTTATAACAAACTTATGACTCAATATAAGGAGACAAAAAATGAGAGCAATTGCACTCACAATAACAGTCCTTTCGACTGTGTTTTTGTTAGGAGTGATCAATAGTGGTCATGCAATTAGTATTGAAGAACTGAGGTCATCCAATGTTACCCACGTAGAATATGATACCCACGTAGGATACGATGATGGCGATCCATATTTTACCTTTTATGTCCGAACGGACAAGCCTTATGACAAACTTATCTGGTACGTTTATGATGCTGCGACAGAAGAAACTCGTAGAATTGACAGTACCGAAGGTGATGGTGTGAGGAAAGACCATTATTTTTCTATTTCCTACCTACCAGGAGCTCCGAAAGGTAGAAAGTATGTGATAAGTGTATTGGCACAGAAAGAAATCGATGGTTGGATGTCGTTTAATACTGCTAACTATGATTTTACAGTCTATACCTTCCCCAAGACGAGAACAAAGTATGGTAACTGGACCATGGCGACAATGTCTGGGTCGGTAAATATCGCGTGGAACGGGACCAGGGCAGAAGCCGAGGTGTCCGGTTCCATCAAAGACAATATGGGACGGTTACTCCTGTATGGGATGAGTATAGGATATAAGGTTATCCGCTTAACACCACTCGGACATGAAGCAGATGTACTTGAGATACTTAACCCACCTAAATTGAAAGTAGGATTTATTCAGGCAAACAGTGATAACCATGATGATTCTGAAAATGATTATTACTCTGATGACTATACACTTCCTAACGGTGGAGAACCAGGAGAAACATATAGGGTTGAAGCACGGGTGGAGATTACCGCGCAACATGTGGGCGGGGATCCGGACGAGCAGGATGTGTTACCTGTAGGAGATCAGGCAGACATATTCATTCCTAATATTGATTGATAACGTTTTGTTATTCTATTGTCTGCGGGGTTCTTATGAGTGCCCCGCAGACAATAGAATAAAGGAGATATGCCATGAGAATGAAACACTGCCTAACATTTTTGTGTGTGTTCGTCAGTCTTGCTATTTTCCTACTTTGTTCGTTGAATAGTGATGCCAAAATAGTGTTCGCAGCGAAAATGAAACTTCTCGGAGAATCGCGCTATCATATCTACGCCATGGAGGATGATGGCAGCAATTTACGGAGAATAACAGATCCAAATCGTTATGATCGCTTCGCTCGATGGTTTCCTGACGGCAAACGGATTCTGTTTGAAAGGGACTGGGGTGAAGGACTGCGAAACACAGGGAAATCAATGCACCGAGAGTTCTTTATTATTGATGCTATAGGTATGAATGAACACAGTTTTATGGACAATGATAGGAGAGATATCAATCCCGTTGTGTCTCCTGATGGGAGGTACATCGCCTTTAATAGCACCCGTGGGGGAGATTTAGATATTTACACCTACGATTTAGAACGTGAAGAACTCAATCAACTCACACATAACAAAGTAGAACATGGATGGTCGCAAACTCCGAGTTGGTCTCCTGATGGCAAACGGATTGTTTATGAAAATGGTGACACTATCTGGGTGATGGATGCGGATGGCGGCAGAAAAGAACGAATCACGCCTATTCACCAAGGTGGCACAATGCTTTCACGTGGTCAACCTCGTTGGTCCCCTTCAGGTAAAATATATTATGTATTATGAAGTAGAGTATACACGTGAGGGCAAAACTGTTAGGCACCAGCTTATTATTCAGAATGTCTTTACGGATAGACGTGTCGCACACAATTTTCCCTTTACATCGGTGTATTTGGGCGGTTTAACGTGGATGGACAATGATTCCACAGTGCTGATGGGATATAAAGAACCGGAGGGTGCGCGTAATATTTATCGATATGATCTAAATAGCCGCAAAATGACGAAACTCACCGATTTTCCGTTAGGACACGCTTACTTTCCAGATTGGATTGAGGGGGCACTTGAAGTGTCTCCATTGGATAAACTCACAACCCAGTGGGGGCATTTGAAACAAGTTAGATGAAACATATTTCACTGGATTAATTGTTCAACTCACAGACGGCAGGTATCGTTACGGTATCTGCCTTTTATTTTGATTTGAAAAAAGAGTGGTGATATGTTACACTGATAACGAAGGTTTTCTTGATACTACAAACTCACGTTACCAATAGGAATTATCTATAATCTATCAATGCACTTATTTAGAAACTTGTTGCTCATCACTATTCTGTTAATTCCTTTGTGTCTCAACGCAGCGCAAGAATATAAATACATAGGAGAATTCGGTGGAAAAGGTGAAGGGAAAGCACAATTTGCAAAAACCTTATATATGGCATTTGGTCCTGATGGGGATATCTTTGTCACTGATACTGAGAACTTCAAAGTAAATAAATTCTCAGAGACTAGAGAATTCCTGTTTGATATTGAGGTCACGGATACTTCTAAGTTCCGATTTATCAATCCGACTGCAACGGCAATTGGCACCGACGGTTCAATTTATGTAATGGACTGGGTTTTACAACATATAGAGGGGACAAACAGTCCAAAGGTTTTCAACTACGGTCCCTGTATTCACAAATTTGACACGCAAGGACAATATGTATCCACTTTTCCATTGCAAGATTACAGTAAGAGAATTGACAACCTTGAAGCAGCAGCTCCCGGTTTAGACAGTGATGGGAAATACGCCCTCATCATTCCACAAGGTGACACCAAGCGAGATTTTCTACTTACTATTGATCCAGAAGACAATCTCTATATATATGACAATGGTTCTATTCATAAACTTGATGCCAATCGCAAACCAATTCTCAAATTTGAAATTTCACAACCGGGTGTTGGACAAGTTATCCATCCTGCCGATATGACCGTAGACAAATCGGGAAACCTCTATATTGTTGATGAAAAAGGACATCGGGTGGTTAAATATAATCTTGATGGAAAGTTTGTTCTCACCTTTGGTGAATATGGGGATGCAGACCGAGAATTTATCGCTCCATTCCGAATTACAACACTAACAGATGGAACACTCCTCGTTGCTGACAAAGCAAAGTATCTCAAGGATTTCCTCTCTACGTTGCCAAAACGTCTTGAGGATCCAACGCGCCGACTTGATGGCATCACGCAGACATTTCGCTACCGAATTCATAGAGTCCAACGATTTACAACAGAAGGGAAGTTGACACAAAAGATACTCGTCCCTTTTCAACGAGAGATAGAAACTGACACCGATCTCCAACTGAAAGGGATTGACAGCACTGGAAACCTCTATTATCTCAATCCATCATTGTTGAAGGTTCGCAAATATGCTCCCACAACATCCCTATTCTCTTCTATGTTCCAAACAGAACTGAAATTACGTTATTCAAGAGATATACAGGACATTGAAATAGACAATCAGGATGACCTTGACGCTGACCTATACACAAAATCCGATTTTGATGAGCAGATAATTCAGAATTCTGCTGATGCACACCTTACTTTCACTTATGACCTGAGTGAGAATTATCGTATCGGACTATCCAACCAACTCACTTATGTTCGGATGACCGATACGAGTTTTTACAGAGCACAAGATTTTGAAGATTTCCGCGGTAGTTTCAATCAAGATGATAGGTCAACAGAATCCTCTTGGGATAATCGGATTCAGCTTGATTTCACTTGGATCCGAGACCACGGCATCTATAACCATCGTGAGGCACGGATATATGCATACTTAAGCACAATCAATCTTGATTTCATCAATGAGGCACTTGATAGAAGTAACTTCAGATTTTTTGATTTCTACGCAAAACTCTCTGATTGGGGTGGCGGAATCCATTACGACCTAAGTCGTACATTCCGCCTACACTTTGAAGTAACTCATTTCTTCGGAAAAAACAATTATATATACATTGATGAAACCGATGACCTATATGCAACAGGATTCCAGCAAGCAGACACATACCGTGTCATTCTCTTTATAAACGGTTTCTTTTAGTTTTAGATCTACTGGCGTTTGAGTGATCCCCATGTGATTGCAAGTTTATCTTTGCTTTCAACGGGTAATCCATCAGTTGCAAGTTTCTTTATTTCATCTGCACTTAGGGTTCGATCATAAACCATGACTTCATCTATGATACCTTTGAAATACCTTGCACCACAGCATTCGTCCCATCCGAATTTCAGGTTTTGTACTGTCTGCTCAATATGTTCTATTTCATTCTCTGCGGAATCAAGTTTATTGTCATCCCTGTGATAGATGTAACTCGTTGCTTTTTCCTTTTCAATAGCAATTGCAACAAGTGCCCATGTGTCTTGTGGAATTGCTGGTGCCCCTTTCCAAGCCCAGGTTGCTGCATTGTTATTATTCCATACATACGTCAAGGTGTCGTTATCAGCTACACCCATCCAGAACGAGGCTGGATCACTTCGCCCAACAACTATACCTGACCAATTAATCGTTTTCCAACCGTTGATACGTGCAGCGACTGTGATTTCTGTTGTTTTTAAACTAAAGGCACCATCAACAACCGCATGTCCACCAGCCCCATCAACTTCAATTGCACCATCTATCCAACCATTATTAACAAATTTCGCACCTACTTCTAACTTCGCATCATGTCCATTTCCTGATTCATCCTTACCATTTCCGTCAAGAGGCCAATATCCGAAAAGTCCATCTGATAATTTTGCAGCATACACGCTCATAGTACAAAGACTAATTGCGATTACTATTGTCAATAAATATCTGTATTTCATTTTTTTTCCTTTTTAGGCAAACATTGCTCATCTCTATTTCAAGATATAAGGTTTTGCGATTAGTAGAAATCAACAGAGAAACTATTGAATAGGTATTCAGCATCTCTCTATTGCCCGTATGATACAGAAATGGTAAATTTAGTGCAAGAAAAATCAATTTGAACGACATTTTATTGAAATTCGTTCAAATTTAACACAAAATTTGCTATAGTAAGAGAGAAATTTTCCAAAATTACACGAAAAAACTATATGTACATTGAATTTTAGAACAAAAAAACTTGCAAATAAACTCAAAATAACGTATGATTATACTTAACCTATAAGCAACAACAGTTGAAAACAACACAAAAACTTCCAAATATACCCGTTATCATTTTCAGGAATTGGTTATTCACGCCAATAGATTCTGAAATATTACATTGAAAAATTAAGATACTATGCCGGGAGATAATAGATGTCTAAAATTGGAACAGGAGATTACCAATATGAGGTAGTTGAAGATTGGGGGATGATTCCACAACTTGGACTCGTTTCTGGTGTGGCATGCGACTCAAATGATCGTGTCTATGTCTACAACCGCAGCCCACAACCTGCCATGCTCGTATTTGACGCAGATGGAACTTTTGTCACAGAATGGGGTAAAGATATATTCAAAAAACCACATGGAATTTGGATTAGTCCGAATGATGAAATCTACACGACTGACACTATAGACCACACTGTTCGAAAATTCTCGCTCAATGGAGATCTGTTGCAGACATTCGGAACAGTAAATAAACCGGGATCACCAGGAACACCTTTCAACCAACCGACGCGGGCTGTCCTTTCGTCATCTGGGGAGATGTATGTTTCCGATGGTTACGGCCAATCGCGCGTTCATCGCATGACTGCAGATGGTGAAGTTATCGTTTCGTGGGGCGGACCCGGCACCGGCCCTGGTGAATTCAATCTTCCACACGATGTGACTGTTGACCATAACGACAAGGTATATATCCTTGACAGAGGTAACTTAAGGTGTCAGGTATTCAATAACCAAGGAGAATTCCTTACTGAATGGACAGACCTCGGCTCCCCTAATGATCTTTTCATTGACTCAGACAATATCATTCACATTGCTGAGGCACGGCAAAGTATCTGTATCATGACGCTTGATGGTGAAATAATCGGACGATGGGGTGAGAAGGGAACTGAACCTGGTCAATTCAGCGATTCACCGCACGGTATCTGGATAGATTCACAGAGAGACATCTATGTCAGCGAAGTTATCGCTGAAAGACGACTCCAAAAGTTTAGGAGGATTTAATAGTTTTGAAAAAGCAATACATTTACACACTTAGTCTTATTCTGATTGCAATTGCAATATGCACCTTCGCTTTTGCGGACGCTAATCATGAACAAACTGGTGATAAGATAAAGAAGTTAATTACCCAACCCCTCACCTTACAGTTAGCAATAATTGCATTAGTTGTTTCATTTGTGTTAGGTGGTCTGCATGCATTGACTCCTGGACACGGTAAAGCGGTTGTTGCAGCATACCTTGTTGGATCTAAAGGTAGGATAATTGATGCAATCTTTCTCGGCCTTGTTGTTACCTTTACACACACCTTCAGTGTAATCTCAATCGGTATCTTACTGTTGTTTGCAAAAGAAAGTATTGCACAAGAGGATATAGTTCTTTGGCTGAGTCTTGTCTCGGGTCTACTGATTGTGGGTATCGGGGGATGGCTGCTTGCAAGAAATATGAAGCAGTATTATTCTGGAAGAGCACAAACTCACGGACATGATCATTCACATGATCATAATCATACACACAGCCATGAAAATGGACATACGCACAGCCATGGCTTTGGTCATACACATACCCACGTGCCTAAGGAACGAGTAGGTTTCTGGAGTCTATTATCTCTGGGTATCTCTGGTGGAATTGTCCCATGTGTGGATGCACTTATAGGTTTATTGTTTGCTATTACTGTTAATAAACTAACATGGGGTATAATCATACTTTGTGCCTTTTCTTTGGGACTCGCTGCCGTATTGGTTGTTATCGGTATTCTAATGGTAATGGCAAAACCGGTTATTGAACGTTTTACGGGCAGAGGAATATGGTTACAACGTCTTCCTATTATCAGTGCTACCGTTGTAATCGTACTCGGTGCTGTGTTAGTATTCAAAGCTCTCAATGACGTTGGTATTCATATTTAGCAGCTATTGCTTCTTATCAAGATTACACACAGATTAAGGGAATTCAATGCTTAAAACCGTCGGTATTCTTAGTCCTGGAGATATGGGACACACCGTTGGAGATGTCCTGCGTCAGAATGGATTACGAGTTGTCAGTTGTCTTGATGGGAGAAGTCTACGTACCCGGGAACTTGCTCAGAAGGCAGGTATAATTGACTTGCCTAACTACCAAACACTGGTAACCGAAGCAGACGTAATTTTGTCAATTATGGTTCCAGCACAAGCAACTGCTGCAGCTGAAGTCATCGCTGAAACACTGATGAAGATTGACACAGACTTGACATACATTGACTGCAATGCGATTTCTCCGCAGACGGCACGCAAAATTGGAGATACAATACAATCTGCAGGAGGTAATTTCGTTGATGCCTCAATCATCGGCCCTCCACCGCGAACACCAAATGCAACCCGATTCTATGCATCAGGTCCAGAAATCACCCCATTCTCTGAGCTGAAAAAATACGGTTTAGATGTGCGTTTTCTTGGAGAGGAGATCGGACTCGCATCTGCAATTAAGATGTGTTATGCTTCCTTGACAAAAGGACTGACCGCACTTTGCACCGAATTGCTCACCGCTGCAGAATCGTTGGGTGTATCCGAAGCACTTGCAGAAGAATTTCAACTAAGCCAGTCTATCCTATATGAGAGGATGGAAAGAGGACTCCCAAGCATGCCGACAAAAGCGAAACGATGGATTGGTGAAATGGAAGAAATATCAGACACCTTTGCTGATGTTGGGTTGACACCAAATATACTAACAGGTGCTGCAGATATGTATCGTTTGGTTAGTAGCACACACCTTGCCGACCTATCACCCGAAGCACGAGACCAATTTCCAACATTGAACGAATTAATCTCTACCTTGGCAGAACATAGCAGGAAAAGGAATTGATAGACACTTATAAAACCTTAACTATAGTGTTCTATTGATTCTCTGGTCCTTCAATTTCTTCCTCTAAACCAAAAGGTCCCGTTAGCCAATTGACAAATACATCAGCATCTTCAAAAAATGACCGCATCAATGCGAATTCTTCTGGGGTTGCAATGGCACTCCGCAGATAACCTTCAAACAGACCATGACTTTGGATGCGATGATACCATGCTCTGTGAAACACTTCATTGTCTTCCATAATGATTGCAGAAACTATACCCATCTTAATGATCCTTGACGAAATTCCCTTAGTTTCAGAACTATTCTCCATTAATGGATCTACTAAATGCCTTTGTAACAGATCATTGAATTCTTTCCCTGAATTTGATTGAGTTTTGCCATCCTTACCCCATTCGCGAAGTTTGTAATTGAAATCTAACCAAATATTTTGGGTTGATTCCCCAATCTCCGTATCAAAAAACTCACTGAGTCTTGACATAACAACAGATTTGTGACGCTGCGTCGGCATCATATTGATATACGCATTGTAATCTGAATAATCTTCCCTATCTTGAATATTCAGATATGTGAGATATGCCTCCGTAGATAATAACTTTTCTAATTCGTCAGGTTCTTGTGTGGTAGATATTTCATTTTGTTCCGTTAGCAATAATGATAAGAGTTGTTCTTGTTCTTCACTTAGTTGTGTATTGGCATACTGTCTGATTGAAATTCTGTAATCCTCGTGCTTTTCTTGCATCTTGGTGAATTCTTGGACTATATCAACGAGCCAAGGCACTACGACAACTAAGCCAACAATCAGTAACAAGACTCCTATAATTGTTAGTACTAAACATGTCGGTCTTTTCATTAGATTCTCCAAATCTTTTTATTCTATTCATTACTATCATAACCCAAGTTGCCACCTTATATTATGACTTATATTATAAGAGGGGTTTCTAACCCCGACAAATGCCAAACGCGTATTTGGCGTTGATTTGGATTGATAACGAAAAATATAAAAACAACGAAACCTAGTGTCAATTATGGTATATCGGGGTTGGTTTTGGGTGTGTAAAGTTTTTGCACAGATGCTTATGCGGCTTTTGTTGCTGGATACCAATATTCATTCCATCCACCATTCTTCAACAGACACCTCATCTTTAGTATTGCATTGATCCCTTATTCCTTCCATCTCATTGAAGTTTGTTTACATCTTTGCCTAACAACATGTTTACAAGCACTTTCAATCACACCACTTCCGATTTGATAGCCTTTCTCTCGAAACGCTTTATACTGCATACGGTTCGCATGTTTTTCAAAATACTTCGCTTCTCTGTCAAAGATTGCGGTAGCTTCAGCGTTGTGAATACCTAAACCCCGGATGCGCGAGGCAACTTCTGTTATGTTCCCTTCATAAAGAACGGGTTCCATCTCTGCTACCCAAGTTTCAACAACTTCTGTTTCTGCCTCCCCAAAGGCAACTTTACAACATTATACAGATGAGATGTGGCATGCATGTAATCTACAATCTCAACAGCATTCGGAAAGTATTCTTTCGAAATGTTCCAAATCCACGGAGCACCATCACCAATATAGACGATCTCTTGTGTATCTATATCTTCTTGATAGATACCACAGTTTGTCGCTAACGCATACAACTCCTTACCAAAACGGGTCGCATCACTACGACTTGCAACATAACGAATGCTCATAGTTCTGGCACGCGATATCGCACCAGAACTATCTGGAGGGAGTGGATAATCTCTATAAACACACCCCGCTTTCACTTCTTTCCATCCGGGGAGTTTGTATGACAACCATCACAACTCACATACCAACGCTGATTCGGCTCAAGCTTTTGTGTTTCCGCTTGTTGTGGGATATGCAATCCCTCTGAAAACGCATCCACGATCCGATGCACTATCTCATGGTTCACTTTTATCCCGTGATACGACAACTCCTCAGACGCTTCTCTAAAGTCAAGACGCACCGCAAGACGACATATCACCTCCACAACGCGACGCGTATATTGACCTGTCAACTCTTGTTTGTTATCCCACTGCACATGGTAATGACCCGACGCACAACCATATACCCAACGCCCTACACCGATAACACCACATAACGTCGTAATACGACGCTTTCTCTTATATCAACGACGACACGCTTGACCACACTCAGGACATTCTACAGGTTCACTCGGTCCTTCATTTGTTCAATAAAATGTCCGATACGAGTTTTAGCGTCCGTTATACCATCATAATCATTCAGGTGTATCTCTTCCTCCTTGAGAGTTCGGATAAGTCTTTCCGCATATCCGTTTTCCCAAGGACACCCTCTGTGAGCAATTGAGATCTCATTCCATAACGGGTGAGAGTAGAAATATAGTCTTCTGAAAGATACTGAACGCCCTGATCACTATGATGGATCTCTGGAACATTTTGCCGTAATGCACGCTGCAATGGTCTCAATGTCAAAGGTTGTGTCAAGTGTTGGCTCAGTTGCCTTGCCAACTTCTTATCATGCGAGTAAACACATCCATGAGAACTGAAAAATAGACGAAATAACCTTTGAGTCGAACATAGGTGATATCTGCAACCCAGACCTGATTTTGCCGGCAGATGTCAAGGTTTTCAAGTAGATTCACCCATTGACACGGACAGTCAAAAGATTTCGTGGTCTGACAGGAACGTTTGGTGGAAACCAACAGATTAGCGGATTTCATCAATCGTGCGACGCGTCGCTATCCAACGGTGTATCCCATACGCAATAGCATTACTGTGATACGCCTATAACCATATCTTGGATAGCGGGCTGATAACATTTCTATCTCCTGTTGAAGCAACACTTCATAAGGATCCTTTTTCAGTTGATAGTAGAGATTGCTACGATTAAAACCGAGTGTATCACAAATCTGTCGCACAGAGTAGTCGGTTTGCAGAGTTTCTACTATCTTGCGTTTTTAGCTGGCGTCAACTCAGCAAAGATAAGACTTTTTTTTGGATGTCCAATGCCAAGGTTAACTTACCAACAAGTTGTTCAAGTTGAGCAATACGCTCTTTTGACGCATTGGTCTGTTTATCAATAGGTTCAAAGAGGATGCCGCATTTTCAAGAAGCTGGCGTTTCCACTTTGAAAGTTGAACATCACTGAGGTTATGTTTACGACACAGTTCCGCTTGAGAACTTTGACCACTAAGTGCCTCTATTACAACTTCAGCCTTAAATTCGGGAGTGAATCTTCTTCGTTTTGCCATCGGGTTCTCCTTTGTTTAGAACGATATTATATCATAATCTTATCTTAGGTAGTGGTCTGAATTTCCGATGGCAGTACATAAACTTGTTGAATATCATACAATAATAATGAGAATGAATCAATTGGAAATGGTATAATAGTTAATTTTCAAGTGTATAGATTCTTTAAGATTCGCAACTAATCAAATGCACTGGCAAAAGATAATAAAAACTACAATCTCAATCTTGACAGGAAATCTTTTATCTGATAACATAACAACAATCCTAAACAATCCTATACCAAATATGTAATTAAAATTACCTACTCTGAATTTACATATCGTAAGGGATTTGATAAATTGAACTTATACCTTCAGCATAGGAGGAATAGACCGTGTATCTAAAACTATTCAATAGAAAACATTTAGGTTTCCTCATCGTATCAATTATGATGTTCTTATGGACTTCCTCATCACATTCAGCAGTTGATAGACATACCGTCGCAGTGTGGCTTTTTGAGGAAGGCAGTGGGAAAACTGTCAAAGATGTATCAGGAAATGGACACCACGGTGAAATAAGAGGTGATCTCAACTGGGTCAAAGCGAAGTTAGGAACAGGATTGGAATTCCCAGGTGATGGAAGTGGTTATGTTGTCGTGGATTCTACCGACAAATTGGAATTGGAAACACTCACGATAGAAGCGTTAGTGAAAGTAAAAGAACATGCTGGGAAATGGCAAGGCATTGTGTGTAAACAGCAAGCGGGTTGTACCAATCGTAACTACGGAATATGGGTACAAGATCAGCAACAAGTGCTTCATGCGCAAATTGGTGCAGATGGTGGATGTAGATTCAACATGAACGGTACCACAGTGATAACAGACAATATATGGCGGCATCTTGCATTTGCGTATGATGGTAAAATGGGGAGGCTTTATGTAGATGGTAAATTGGAAGGTGAACAACCGAATGAAGTATCATTTCAAAGCAACGATCCGATTACAATAGGTGTTCCGAATATTAATAATGCCAATGGTCTCATAGGAACAATTGAAGAGATTCGTATTTCTAATGTTGCGCGAACTGAAGCTGAAATAAATGAGGCAATGAATATCGGTTTGGCACAAATTCTGAGTGTTGATCCGCGAGGAAAACTTGCCACGCGATGGGGATATATGAAACACATCCGATAGACTTATAAGGAGAACAACTTGAGAATATTCAAATACACATTATTTTCGTTATTCTGCATAGTTTTAATTGCTTGTGGTGCTGTTACTTATGCCCCAGAACATGGTCTGCCCTTAGTAGAACCTGAGAAAGTCGGTGTATCCAGTGAAGGCCTTGATAAAATCGCACCAAAATTGCAAGAGTATATTGATAATGGACAACTCCCAGGATTCTTGACTGTTGTAGCGAAAAATGGAAAGATCGTCCATTTTCAATCACAGGGCATGCGCGATGTTGATGCACAGAAACCTGTTGAAGCGGACACGATATTCCGTATCTATTCTATGTCCAAACCGATTACAAGTGTTGCGGTGATGATACTTTATGATGAGGGGAAATTAAAACTCGACGACCCTGTTGAAAAGTATATTCCTGCGTTTGAAGACCTGAAAGTCTTTAACAAGGAACAGACAGAAACGCATGACGCACAAAAGAAGATGACAATTCAACATCTTCTAACACATTCTTCAGGACTGACTTATGGGTGGGGAGGCAAACCGGTAGATAAGCTTTATGGAGAACTGAAGATATTTCAAAAAGGTTCGGAGTTATCCGATATGGTAGAAAAGCTGGCAAAAATCCCGCTTGTTTTTGAACCCGGAGAAAGGTGGAACTACGGTGTCTCAACGGATGTCCTCGGCTATCTTGTTGAAGTAGTTTCTGAAATGCCGTTTGAAGAATTTTTGCAAACCAAAATCTTCCAACCACTCGGTATGGTAGATACCGCGTTTTCTGTTCCTAAAGCAAAAATGGAGCGATTCGCTGCGTTGTATAGACCTACCGAAGAAGGTGGACTTAGACTCGCGAGGAACGTCCCACTTGCAACTGATGATCTTACATTCTTCCCTTCTGGTGGTGGCGGACTCGTTTCAACGGCTGCGGATTACCTACGTTTCTGCCAAATGCTACTCAACGGTGGTGAATTAGGTGGTGTGCAAATATTAAAATCCGATACCGTTGAACTTATGCGTTATCCACATCTCCAATATGGTAAAAATGGTGCTTTCGGCCTCGGTTTCCATGTTGTCACGCGTAAAGATACCGAGAAAGACAAACGTGCTACAGGATCATACAGTTGGGGCGGTGCGGCTGCAACTACTTTCTGGATTGACCCAGAAAATGAACTTGTCGCCGTCCTAATGACGCAGTTGCTCAACAATCGGCACGGTTTCGCAGGAGACTTTGAGAGGTTAACATATCAGGCTATGATTGACACGAACAAATCTGAAAACTAACAACTTGGTATTATGAAGGGAGAACGGATTTATGGAATATGGACTCCCGCGCGCTGTCCCCGAAGAAGCCGGTATGTCAGCAGCGCGGTTGGAACGAATCGCACCTACTATGCAACGTTGGGTTGACGATGGTAAAATCCCCGGCGCATTAACGATGATAGCAAGAGCGGGGAAACTCGTCCATTTTGAAAAAGTCGGCATGCAGGACATTGCATCTGCAACACCGATAGCATTTGACACTATCTTCCGTATCTATTCAATGACAAAACCGATAACCAGCGTGGCAGTGATGATGCTTTATGAGGAGGGACTTTTTCAACTCACTACACCTGTGTCTGAATTTATACCTGCGTTCAAGAATATGAAGGTTTACGCAAATCACGGTGATGCAATCATTGATGCGGAACGGGAGATGACCATCAAACATCTTCTTACACATACTTCTGGACTTATCTATGGTGGTGACTGGGTGCATCCGATTAATGATCGGTATAGAGAAGCAACATTCTTTGACGGTGACCTTGCACACATGGTAAATGAACTTGGGAAAATACCCATCCTCCACCATCCCGGCGACGCGTGGAATTACGGCATGTCTACCGATGTTCTTGGTTATCTCGTTGAAGTTGTTTCAGGCATACCATTTGCAGAGTTCTTGAAAAATCGTATTTTTAAACCATTAGGTATGGTAGACACAGATTTCTCTGTCCCTGAAGCAAAAGCAGATCGCTATGCTACAGTATATGAACCTACTGAGGATGGCGGCATTGAGGTACTTGAGAATCCTCCTGTTTCAAAAAACCCACTGTGTTTTTTCCATGCAGGTGGTGCGGGGTTACAGTCAACTGCAGCAGATTACCTCCGCTTTTGCCAAATGATGTTGAATGAAGGAGAATTGGACGGCAACCGTTTACTCGGCAGAAAAACTGTTGAACTGATAAGAATGAATCATATATCGGAGAATTGGCAACCGCTATGGAGATCAGGGTGTGGTTTCGGATTAGGATTTGCTGTTGTTACTGATGTCGCTGAGACGCACGCACTCGGTTCAGTGGGTACCTATAGTTGGGGTGGTCTTGCAAGTACGACATTTTGGATTGATCCAATGGAAGATCTGATTGCTATTTTTATGACACAATTAATCGGTGATTCTCCGTTTCATGCACAATTCAGAGTGCTGACCTATCAGGCGATAATTGATTGAATCTGGAAAGTAAATTCGCGAATGGATTTATGGGAATGAATCCTCGCAAAACGATGGCGGATATAATTTAGCGTGAGTTCGGTATAAGTGTGGTAGTCTCACGCTGTTTGGATGGAAATGGTTGAAAACTTGCTAAAAATTCATTATACTTATAGACATGCAAATTCGTCCCAGAGAGATACTCCATTATACGACACCAAGCGGACGTAATCCGTATCGGCAATGGTACACGCGAATTAAGGATCAAAAGACGCAGATCGCAATATCTAATAAAATTTCACGATTACGATCAGGGAATCTTGGTGATTTCAAGCGATTGAGTAAAGATTTATATGAATTGAGAATCCATCACGGACCTGGATATCGCATCTATTTTGGAGTCTTTCAAAATGACATTGTTATCTTGCTTTGCGGTGGGACTAAAGGAACACAACAACGGGATATTATTAGAGCACAAAACTATTGGGACGACTTCTTGGAACGAATGGAGGAATAACCAGAATGAGTATGGATATCAAACTCCAGCAATGCACAACTCCTTTTAAAGACTATCTTCTTAAAGACCTGGCACAACCAGAATTTGCAAAAGGTTATCTTGAAGCTGCACTCCAAGATTTTGATAAAGATGGCAACATTGAGATGCTATTATTTTCCATGAAAGATATTGCAGAAGCACAAGGTGGAATTGAAGAACTTGTTGCATGGACAAATCTCAGTCCGCAGACTCTCATTTATCTCCTTAGTCCCGAACACCCACCGCAATTAGATAAAGTATTGGAGATTCTCTCCACGTTAAAAGATTCCTAAGTTACGTTTTACTATTCGTTCCAATCTATTGACTAACTTCTTGAAAAAATATAATACACACTCCTTCTATTAATTACACATTGAAATTCAGTAATGACCATAATAGGAAGAACATATATGGAAATAGCAGTTATAACAGGTGAACACGGATTTCGTGAAAAGGATTTTGACGCGGTTTTTCAAAGTATGGAAAACACTACATTCATTCGCGAAGATTTAGATGACTTTGTGGATAATCCCAAACAGAATGAATATGACACCGTTGTCTTTTACAATTTCCACCGCCCAGTTCCAACAGAAGCACAAGCAAAAACTATCTTAGGTCTTACGGAACGAGGGCAGGGTATTGTCATTCTTCACCATGCGATTCTTGCATTTCCAGAATGGGATGCGTACTCTGAAATGTGTGGGATTGATGAACGTGTTGAATTTGATTACTTTCCAAAACAGACTTTCCAAGTGCAAATTGCTGACAAAACCCATCAGATTACCGAAGGACTATCCGATTGGGAAATGGGAGACGAAACTTATACGATGAAATCTGCGGGTGAAGATAGCACTATCCTGTTAACAACGAATCATCCAGACAGTATGGACGTGTTAGGTTGGACACGTGCGTATGGTAATTCGCGTATCTTTTGTCTGCAGAGTGGACACGACAATGTTACCTATTCAAATCCAAACTTCCGAGAGGTATTACAGCGCGGTATTCTGTGGTGTGCTAATAAAAGTTGAGAGAAAGAACAATGAAGTTTACCCCTTCTCTATTCTCATTCTTCTCTGTCTTGGAACAATTTGTGTTATTTTATTGCTTACAAAGATATTCGTTAGCACTGATAAGGGAGATAAAGGAAAAACCATGACAGAAACAACTTATGAGAGATCGTACAGTGTCAAATCGGAGACTTGGTCAACTGATAAAGGAAAAACCATGACAGAAACAACTTATATAGCAGGTCATTCACACGATTCAAACGGTTATGACATCTACTCCATAGAACAAAAAGGAAAAGCCGTTGCTGAGATTGTCCCTGAACTTGGAAATAATTGCTACGCGTTTAGGGTAAGCGATGGAAAATTCTGGTATCACGTGATAGACTCTCCACCAGATTTGGAAACATTAGAACAGCGGCCAACTGCTTACGGCAATCCAATACTATTCCCATTTCCAAACCGAATCCGAAACGGCAAATGGGAATTTGAAGGAAAAACCTATCAGTTTGACAAACAACCTGAATCGCCTACGACAATTCACGGTCTACTTTTAAACCGTCTCTATAACGTTGACAAACATACCGCAGGCAAAGACGGTGCTACGTTGGTTTGTTCACTAAACTCACAAGATTTTTCTGACATCGGTCGTCAATACCCCTTTCCATTTAAAATTGAGATTACCTATACAATTAAAGATGCTGTATTAACGATGCATGCTATGATTAAGAACACAGGAAAAAGCAATATGCCGATGGGGTTTGGTATACATCCTTATTTTCGGGTAGACATTTACCCTAAACGCGTACCAATTATTTCCAAGTTCAGGGCCGCCAAAGTGGATGTGTCAAAGGCAGTTATAACTGTTCCGGCAAACAAATATTGGGAATTGGATGAAGTCCTCGTTCCAACTGGAAAACAACATGATGTAAAAGACACTCTTGATTTACGCAATGGACAACCATTTACCAAACTCAAACTTGACCATGTCTTTACTGATGTCAATTTAGTTGATGGCGTGAGTCGGTGTAGTATTAAAAATAAAGACACAGGACACGGTATGGTAATGGAATCGGACGCACAATTTAGAGAATTGGTCGTTTATACACCGCCAGATAGAAATGCAATCTGTTTTGAACCTTACACTTGTCCAACAGATGCTATTAATTTAGAAGCAAAAGGTATACCTGCAGGTGTGATTGTGCTTGCACCTGATGAGGTGTTTTCTGCAACCGTGCGTATTTATCTAACACATCAATCCAAATGAACCGAACAATGCGATACACCGTTCTGCTTTTCTTCTCAATTCTATTCTTACTCATTAAGCCTTGTGATGCTATTTTTGAAGGAACTGCCAATGCAGACATATTTATCAGAATATACGAGCAACACGGAGATTACGGCAGACTGGCTCTATGGCACGAAACAGCTGCTGAATGCCTCAATCTTATTTCTGTTCCAATGAACAAAATTACGCATAATTACTACAAAAGTAATGTATATGAAAAATGGACCGAACGCACAGAAAAGGAAGCACTCGAAATTCGAGAACAAAGACAATTTCACCTTGAACAAGCAAAAGCCGCGTGGAAGAAGTCAAAAACTTCTGAAAAAGTTCTCAACGCAGAACGCAAAAAAATAGTGAAATTCATGAAAACTTGGTTGCCGCACTATCCTGATAGATTTTACACTTTCGGGATATATGTCACATTCTTTAAAGAACAGCAGGAACGTGCTGAGTTGATAAAGGATTATTCGAAAGTCCTAAAACTTGAAGCAGATGCAGCGGAGATGTGCGCTGCACTATATGATAAAATACCAATAGCCAATGAATTGGAAGATTATGTAGAACAACGGGATGCATATCTGCGCCATGCTACTTTACTGAGGACCCTTGCGAAACCAACACTTAAGAAATTACCAACAGATCTAAGAATAGGTAAAAAAATAAAAGTTCAGAAACCAAGTACTCAAAATATAACCCAGAACACAAAGAAAACAATACTTAACATCGCAAAAAACAGTAATCGTATAAAGAACTTAATTTCAGATCATAAGGTTGTTCGCGAATATGCATGGTTCCAAGGTTTTGCTTGGACAGTCAGTTACTATAACCACGGTTGGGGCAATCTCGTAATTGCAGTTGTTGACGACAAAACAGGGAAAATAATTGACATTTTAGAAGGTGAAAAACAGGATTAGTACCTTATGAATCAACAGCACTTGACAAAAATCCTTCATCTATCGGTTTTCCTGATAATTGGTATAATCAGTTTTTATACTTCTAAAAATGGAAATGCAGCTACACCTGAAATCACCCCAGGCGAGTTGTTAATTCGGTTGACTCCCGATGCCGCAACAGAATTAGAACGATTGCAATCCAGAGCCGCAATATCGGGACTGTTTCTAAAGCACAATGTTGAATCACAAAGACTTATCTTTCCAATTTCCACACGTTCATCAAATCTTCAGAGGACGTATCTTCTAAGGTTTTCAATCACTGCGGACTTGCAAAAACTTAAAACATCGTTTGAGGAGAGCAATCTTATTGAAGAGGTTACTTATAACTACCTGCGTCCAACATTAGCAGATACAATTGTACCTGATGACCCACAATATCCTGAACAGTGGAATTTACCGTTGATAAAATTACCAGAAACTTGGGCAATTGAAAAGGGGGATAAACAGGTAATCATTGCTATCATAGATTCTGGAATTGACTATAGACACGAAGACCTGAAACAGAAAATATGGGTGAATCCTGGTGAGATACACGAAAACGGATTAGATGATGATGGGAACGGTTACATTGACGACATACACGGATGGGATTTCACCGATGCACCGAATGTACAAGCTGAGGGTGATTTCACGGATGGAGACAATGAACCGATAGATGAATCTGGTCATGGAACACATGTTGCTGGGATAGCAGGTGCAATGCCTGACAACGGCATCGGTATCGCGGGGGTTGCGTGGAATTGTCCATTGATGGCAGTTCGTGCAGGGCTATCACTTGGTGACAGTTCACGTATGCAGGATGATGATTCTGCAGCTGCCATCGTCTACGCTACAGATAACGGGGCAAGGATCATCAATATGAGTTGGGGAAGTAGTCAACACTCCTTTGTCATTCAAGATGCTATCAATTATGCACATAAACACGGGGTTGTGTTAATCGGGGCTGCAGGGAATTCAAAGGAATCTGACAGTTTTTTTCCAGCTGCATATCGAAACGTAATCTCTGTGGCTTCAACAACCCAAGAGAAACAACGTTTCCACAGGACCAATTTCGGTGCGTCAGTTGACATCGGTGCCCCCGGCAATGCTATTCTTAGTACGCAAATCAACAACAACTATCGCACATTAACCGGGACATCTATGGCTGCACCACATGTTGCAGGAGTTGCTGCATTGATGCTATCAAAACGTCCCACGCTCATACACGAAGAGATAAGACAGATCCTTATTAACACTTCCGATGTTATTTTACAAAAAGATAGTGATGAACCTGATCCAAAGCTCGTAGGGGCTGGAACAGTTAATGCTGAACGGGCATTGCTATCAAGTGGGGTAATGCAAGCTCGAATTCATCTGCCCCAAACCAACAGTGGTGGTGCGAATTCAATCACATTTGTCGGATCTGCAGGTGGCTATAAATTTGATCATTGGCAACTCCTATATGGTAGTTCTACTGTTCCGACTACATTTGAGCCCTTCACCGAGCCCGTAACATCTCCAAAAGTTTCTGAACACTTAGCCACTTGGGACACATCAACTATTCCCGAAGATGTTTACACAGTCCGTCTTGTCGTCACTGGGAGAGATGGAACACAGACACACGATCAGGTTGTGGTTACAGTAGACAGATCACCACCAGATATTTTCTCCATCACCGCCACTGAAGCATTATACAGCAACAGTTCTACGAGTATTTTTTCTTGGGCAACAGACGATATAACCCGTTGCACCTTCTATTATAGACAAAGTGATAGAATCTCATCTTTTGCACCTATTGAGGAGAGGCAACTTGGAAAAGAACATCTATTTTCTTTGAATTTGACATCAGGAAAATATCAATTTTACATTACCGCCCTGAATACCGTAGGTTTAGAGACGATTGACAATAACAATGGGAAATATTATTCAATTGATGTTTTCGGTAGTGCAGTTTCTCCAAGCGGTTTTGTAGACACAAGTCTTGGAATTTCAGCTCTACATATTGCAAATACAGTTGCTGATTTTGATAAAGACGGGTTGCCAGAACTTATCGCAACACCATTATCTGATCCATCACCAAAAAGTCTCATAGTACCCAAAAGTCTTGTCATATACGAACGTTCTCCAGAAGGTAAATATAACCTGATACATGCACTTACTAAGAATGTAAGTGTCGGCGATTCTGTTGTCAGTCAGAATTCAGAGATCGATTTAGGGACATTTAAAGTCTGGTCTGTTGGTGATACAGATTCCGATGGATTACTGGAAGTCCTTGCCAGTGACAAAGAACGCACTTTTCTGTTAGAGAGCAAAACAACAAAGGGATATCCGACACAAATTGTTTGGGAGACACCATTCATCTCAGGTGGAAAAAGTGCCGATCTCGATTCTGATGGACAAATTGAAATCGTTGGGGTTGATAACAATAATAACCGAATTCTTATATTTGAGAATAGAGGAAATGACTTGTTTGACATAACTGCGGAATTAACAAATGAAACTGAAGGGAAAAATATCTTTGCACAACAGATGGCAATTGATGACTTTAATGCAGATGGGAATTCCGATATTGTATTTGGAGATAGTGATGGGGATATATTTGTCCATTCCGTTTTGGCAAACGATAGTTATAATTTGCAGTGGCAACAGAAACTCAATATTGATGAAATAAGGTTATTTAGTTCTGGGGATTTAACAAGGGATGGAATACCAGAATTAGTTGTTGGTGGTACGTTCTCACCACCAGATTTAACTTCAGCATCACCTTTCTGGAAGTTTCTTGTTTATTCATACTTCTCTGGTAAATATAGATTGGTATGGGAACAGGTAATTGCACCATATAGGATGAATGGAAATAGTATTACAATTGCAGAAATCAATGGAGATGGATATAACGACCTTATAATTCTCACCTATCCCAATCTATATATTCTGGAATGGGATGGAACGACGTTTATACCGGCATTTCATAAAAAAGTTACTGAAACACCTTCCCTTCTCTCCGCTGACTTGAACAAAAATGGTTTTGATGAACTCTATATCAATGTTGACGAAAAATTAAATATCATAGAGTCTGCTACTGCTTCAAATAGTAACGCGGTTGATTCCCTTATTCCGTGGAACATTTCTGCGAAACCACTAACACAGAATGTGGTTCAAGTTAAGTGGGAAGCAGTAGAAACAAGAAAAGCACCAACAAAATTCACAGTGTATCGAGCACTTGGAGAAAAGCAAAAGGAACCATCTGACACAAAGTTTGAAGCAATCGCGCAAAATCTGACTACAACCAGATATTTAGATAGAACAGTCAAAACTGACAAGACCTATTGGTATGCAATCACTGCGAAGGAAGAAAACAGTATTGAAACAGCTCGTAGTGAAGCTGTTTCAGTTACACCACGCACAGCACCTAAAATCGTTAGTACTAACTTCAATGTTCCCAATTGGATAATTGTCACCTTTGACAGAAGGATGAGTTCCACAATTAACGATGAAAGACGTTATCTATTGCGGGAAAAGAATCAACTTGCAGGACTACTACCGATGTCTGCTATCCGTGATAGAATGGGAACGCGTGTGTTATTAACATTTAATACGGAGAAATTACAAACACTATCATCCGTAGCAACCAATCAATATGAAATTGCAATTACCAATCTAACAGACATTGATGAAAACCCAATACGTGCCGCTGCGAGTCCAGTCGATTTACAACAGCATGTAAATACTTTTGAAGTTAAAGATTTCACACAACTACGCGTATATCCGAATCCTGTCCGTCCAGATATAGCAGACAAAGCTGCAATCACTTTTGATCAAGTACCCATTGGCACTCATATACAACTTTTCACACCAAAGGGTGAACTTCTTGAGAATTTAAGCGTTTCAGAAAGCGACGGCAACAGCAAAGAGTGGTGGTTGACAAACGGTAATATCGGTGATGTTGCAACCGGAATCTATATATATATACTTGAATTTGGGACACAAAAGAAGGTTGGAAAAATTGCTGTGATAAAGTAATATGCTAATACGAGAAACTTTCTTAGCATAATCAACATAGGACTGTATTATGGACGAATTCATACTCATCGCAAACCCAATTTCTGGCAAAGGTAAGGGTAAAACAGTTGCCGAACAAGCACATAAGGCATTGACATCTGCAGGACGTAAAGGTGAGTTAAAACTTACGACTGGTATGGGAGATGCAAAGCGTTTTACTCAGGAAGCTATCTCAAACGGTATCAAATGGATATTTGCTTGTGGTGGTGACGGAACACTGCACGAAGTCGTCAACACAATTGCAGGCAATACTGATGTTACTTTAGGAGTACTTCCGTGTGGACGTGGAAATGACCTTGCAACTGCTATGGACATTTCACGAAAACCGCAACAAGCCATTCAAACCTTGTTAACTGGCACTACTAAAAGTATGGATTTAGGGCATGTTCGTTCAGAAAAAGGGAGTGAACACTATTTTACCACGATAGCCACGTGTGGTTACGATACTGAGGTGAGTCGTCTTGCTGCATCTCGCGACACACCATTTGCAGGAACTGCATCATACATTTATGCTGCAATAGTAACACTCAAAGATTACGAATGTCCATCTGTTCGTATTGAAGGAGACTTCGGGATATATGAAAATCCGATTCTTCTCACTGCAACAGGAAATACAAGCAGTTATGGTGGAGGATTTAAAATTGTACCGAATGCTCGTTTTGATGATGGACTTTTTGATGTCTGTATCATTCGTTCAGTTTCATCCTTTACGGTACTCGGACTTATGGTTACACTATTTTGGGGCGGACATACATTTCATCCAGCCGTGGAAATACATCAAACACGCAGCTTAAAAATTGAAACTAACCCGCCTGTGATGCTATATGCTGATGGTGAACCGATGTGTGAAACCCCCGCAACGATTGAGATAATCAAGCATGGGCTAAATGTGCTTGTCTCATCTTAATTTTATGAGTTACCAAATAATGGAGAGTATTGACCATCAATCTTATGAATGCAATAGAATTAACGAAAACCCTCATTGGATACAACACAGTCAGTCCAAATAGTAATGTTGAAGTCATGGACTTCTTAACAGAAACATTAGAATCAATCGGATGTGAAATCGAAAGAGTTGAATATAAAGATCCTGCAGGTGTCCTAAAAGTAAATCTGGTTGGGAGGAAAGGCCCCAAAAATGGAAAACGCGGATTAGGACTTCTCGGACACATAGACACCGTTCCTGCTATCGGATGGTCGGAGAATCCCTTTGAAGCACGGATCGTTGATGGGAAGATGTATGGACGTGGCAGCTGCGATATGAAAGGCAGTGTTGCCTGCATGATTGAAACTGCATCACATTTCAATGCTGCTGATCTACATGCACCGCTCTATGTAGTTATCACTGCTGATGAAGAGGTAGGTTATTTTGGGGCAACTGCTGTCGCTGAGAAATCAGTAATGTTTAAAAAATACGGATTCCCACAATATGGGGTCGTTGGTGAACCGACTGAACTAAAAGCCGTTTACGCTCATAAAGGTGCAGTGCGATTTTCTGTCACTGCGTATGGACGCGCAGCACATAGCAGTACAGGTGAAGGGGATAATGCAAACCTTAAACTCATTCCATTTCTTTCAGATATGCGCGATATCCATCAAGAATTGATGACCGATCCGCAGTATTTCAATTCTGAATTCACACCACCTTACACGGATTGGAATATCACTCTCAGTGATGGAGAGTGCACTGCTAACATCACCGCACCAAAGAGTGTCTGTAATATCAACTACCGTCCGATGCCGGGTGATGATATTCAGTATTGGATAGATCGTGGACGAAATGCAGCAGAAAAACACGGATTGGAATTTGACCTATTTATCAATGCCGGACCAGTTCGAACACCACCCGATGCAGAAATCATCAAAGCAGCATTGGAAATCACGAGGGACACAAAACCACATACTGTGGCATACAGTACTGATGCTGCGGAATTCGCTAATCACATGGAAACTGTTATTATAGGACCAGGAAGTATTCTACAGGCACATACTGTTGATGAATGGATGGCATTAGATCAGTTTGAGAAGGGTATAAATATATTTAGCAAATTTGTTGATCGCTTCTGCGTTAGTTAAACGGATATAGGAGGGTAATTGTTGTTTCCTGTGAGCATCATGTCACTACCCAAATCAGATACACGAATAATCTCTTATAACTTCTTCTCTGACAACTGATAACTGAATACTAACTACGTCTGTTCAGGAAGTTCTTCAAAAAACACGGCATCCGGTTTCACCCATTCAGCATCGCCATCTTCCCATACCTCGCGCTTCCAGATAGGCACAATCTGTTTCAGACGGTTCATAGCATACTGACATGCTTCAAACCCATCCTTACGATGTGGGGAGGCAACGGCTACAGCCACACTCACTTCGCCTATTTCCAACTTACCGATGCGATGTATTATGGCGACACGATGAAGTCCCCACTTATCTGCAATCTCTTGTGCAATTTCCGCCATCTTTTTTTCTGCCATCGGTGGATATGCCTCATATTCAAGGTATTTTGTCGGTCTGCCATCGGTGTTATTCCGAACAGTGCCAAAAAACAGAACTACTGCACCAGCATCGGGTGTTTCCACAGCTTCCCGTACCTCTGCCCCTGTAATCACATCAGCAGTTATCTTGAACATCTGTTCCCCCTGTCACAGGTGGTATCAACGCCACTTCATCCCCATCGGCAAGTTCTGTGTTTTCAGTAGCATATTCCCAATTCACTGCCATCTGCATCACTTCATAAAACTCCGCAATTTCTGGCCATTCTTCTTCCAGCTGCTTTAAAATCGTCATGACGGTAGCACCCTCAGGAAGCTGCATCTCTTCTTCGGATCTATTCAACATTTCGTGGCATACCGCAAAGTATTTGACTGTAACCTTCATTCGGACTCCTTAAGTGTTCTAAACTCATTAAGAATTTTGATATTATAAGTATATCATAAGATGTAAATAGTTTCAATTTAGAGAAAGGGTGTGTAAAGTTTTTGTCACTATAGTCATCAATTTCTTGAAAGGACATTGCATTTTTGATCTTTGAAAAGGTACCGTTTGGTACGTTTTTTCGGATTACGGTACGTTTTTGGTACGTTTTTGGTACGGTGCTGTGAGTCCAGTCTGTATATGGGTTTGTGAATGATTTTCGTGTATATTTCTGGAAATTTCAATTTTTCGATTCGGTACGTTTTGTGATTTATGTTTTGGGTGTCCTGATATGTATTATTTGAGGTATATGGACACCACATCATAATCCGATTGATCAGTGTGGTGTATTCTGATGCGGTCTGTTTTTCACTTCTATTGTCCTGCGTTAACATAATATTTCTTCTGCTGGTTTGGACTAATTTTCTTCTTGAAATTACCTTTTCTGTTGTAATGTCTGAGGAGCAATGAATTGTGCGACTATGCCTCTATTGTCCTTCATGATATGTTCAGAACTTGCTTAGAACAATCGTGATGTGCGAAATCATGGTTATATTATAACAGGACTTACGCAGTTTTTCTTAAAGTCCCACTGATAAGGGGGATTTAGTAAATCAACGCTACAAATGCCATTAAGGCATTTGGCGGGGTTAAATCACTGAAATATCATTGAAATAACGGCTTTTAACCCCCCTAACCCCCCTTATCAAGGGGGAATGCGTAAGTCCTGTCATAAGATTTCTCAGTCTGAGTCGCCTCTTTGAGTTTCTAAACTTGCGTAGTTGAATTGTACATATCTGCTAAACACATGTTAAGTATACTATGCATATTTGTGATTGTCAAGTAAAAATAATAGAGAATCTATGTTATTTTAACACAAGTTGCTACCTAAACAATATAATCTCCTGCTAAGAGCGTTCAGAATTTTGCACATACCGCTCCGCTGGAGCGGTAGAATGAAACGATGTGCGTGCTATAAACATATCGCTCCGCTGGAGCGAAAGATTGGACATCACGAGTAGAATGGTTGAAACTGTGCAATAGGTAGCAACTTGGGTTATTTTAGATATTGTTGATAATCTCCTGAATTTCTGTCGTCCTGTGTTTTTCTAAGGTGACAAAAACTTTACACACCCTTAGAGAAATGTTTTTTGCACAATACTCAAATATTACAGCAATGAGAAATTTCAAAAATGCCTAAAAGAAGAAGGATTAGACACCCTCGCCTACGTGCAATGGTGTATCAACAGAGGTCCGAAAGAAAGTCTTGGAGAGAAATAAGGGGTAGAAAATAAAATAGGCAGATACCTTTTCGGATACCTGCCTGTAAAGGTTATGTTGAATGTTTTATCTGGTGTGTCTACTGCCGCCAATGTGTTGAGAAGGTGCCCCAATCACTGGTGCACGTTCCGTTTGTGCACCGCGTGAAGGTCACGCCACAGCCAGGCCGCCGACACGTCTCCACTTGTGTATGCCATTTCAACCCATCAGGTTTACACTCATAATAGGCTTTGTTGCATCGAGAACACCGCCGCCAGTGTACCCACTTATAATTCACAGTCGCGCTACAGCCATTACACGTGATCGTCGGGGCAGGATACTGGTGTGTATGCGACTGACATAAATAGAAACTGGTCACCGGACAATTATCTCCATTTGCATTCGTCACCGGACAACTGGCTTGTAAACTGTGAGCATTTGCATCACTTGCCGGACCCGAATGCACACCACATGCATACGTGACCGTCGCAGGAAGCAATACAGACACCGTATAACTATCTTCATACACACTACTATCACTATCATACATATAGGCAGTGATCGTATAAACCCCACTCACACCCGTGGGGAAGGTGTATGTAAAACTCGCAGTGGTCAAACTCCCATCGCCCTGATCTATCTCCTCGTTTGTGCCATGAGTAGAAGTATCTGAAGGGGACTTCACATACCAATATACAGAACTATAAGGTGAACTCGTAGAGTAATAGGCAGTGTGACTATCCCCCGCTTCCGCAGCGTAGCTTGCAGCATATATCGTGCGCGTGGGGTTAGATTTTTTTTTCTTTTTCTTGCCACCCCGCCCTGGGTTCGCCTCATTTTGTGGGGATTTGACAGACCCTGCCAAGTCGTAGTCTATGTAGTGAAAACTTCTCGGAGCGGCTCCAATGGAAGCCGTGTTTGCACGCGGGTCCATCATGCACCTGGATAAAGCGTGTACACAACTTTGTGGGCAGTGTGCCAGATTTACCGTATGCCCAACTTCATGCCCGATGACATGATTTACAATGTCACGCAAAGTCCAAACTTCCTCTAAACCTTCTCGCATCGCCCTTATTGAATCCATATAAATGTAGATCAATGATTTTTTGTTCGGTTTAGACCTGTCTGCGATTCCGAGAGAGTCATCATCCGGATGTTCTCCCGCATCCTGTATTCTGACCGCATATACATAGTCGGTATCGGGAATGCCATCAGAATTGGAATTGATCCACCCAATCTCTTTGGATATAAACCATCTGTAGCCATGATTGTTATTCCAAACAGGACCAAAAGGTTGACTGACATATCCAGGATAGAACCTTTTAAACGATGGTGGATGCGAACTCGCACTGCCACTGCCATACTGTGTCATATTGTTGTTTATGACAATGCCGACCTCTTTTGTGAACGGACTGAATCTTTGAAATGTCCCAGATTTTAGCATGAATCCTCTGTATTCTTCAAATACAGTGAACCCATCACCATTTTCTGTATTGCCCGTGGGACCCGTTTCTTTATCTACGGTGTCTTGTCGCTTCATACCGCTTGGAACGCTATAAGGAAAGTCACTCACGCCTGAGGCTCTGGTCAGATCGTGATCGACTTGTCCATTCTCTTCATCTGACCACTGATATGGATGGAAATCGTTATTCCATCTGTCCGCGATGTGATTCCCATTCTCATCGCGTGGCGCGGTACCGATGTCTTCATCAAGTTTTCTATAAGAGTTCTCCCCTATTTTCTCATAGAGCGTTGCTTTGAGTTTGCCCCACGCACCATAGTCGTAGCAGCGGACATACACCTTTTTCTCAAAAGTGGTGACACCTGTATAACTCGCCCATTCCAATTCCAGCACACCGGTACTGACTTCTTTCCAGCCAGAGTTATCACTCTTGAGGAGCAACATATCTATAATATCCGTACTATCATCCACAAGATAATTCGTGGTATATCCTCTCATGCTGGATTTGTCAGTGAGTTTGATAACCAGTTTCCCATAAATCGGTCTGTCTACAACTCTAATACGCACAGGCAGCGTTTTATTCCGTTCTGGGAGTTCCCACGGATCACCAAGCACATAAACTTTTGCAGCATAGGCTGCGTTAAACATGCCAAGAAGGCTGAAAAGACATAAAGTTAGCAAAACTTTGACGATATATTTCATCGTTTTTTCTCCTTTGTATGAGAGGCGATGTGATCTATTCACACCGCCTTTTATGATTTATTTATCACGTGGACTTCTACGGGGTGGCACGCCCCTTTCATTCAGCTGCGGTGATACTTGATTGGCAAGATCGGGGTCTAACTGCCGTAACCGATGGAGCCCCTCATCTCGTCCATATTTCTTGAGAAACTCAAAACCGCGTTTAATCCGATCCGGTTCAATCGTGGTTTTCTTACCTAACAGATGCCGTTCCATCTCCTTCGCTAAAAAGTTGTTCGTATCTATCGGGACATCACCGTTCTCAATAGACTCCGCCCAGTTGATGAAAGCTGCCACCTCTCTAAAATACTCGGCTTTGAACTCAGCATCGGCTGCCAAACGCCTCGCAAATTCCTCTTGTTCACGCAGCATCTCTAAATATGCTTCATGCGCCGCATCTTGACGCGCAATATCTTCGGGAGAGAGACGCTCAGGGGCGTGTGCAGACGATGGCACATCGGCTGGCATCACAAAGCCATCTACAAACACATCGGGAGGCGGAGCAGAGGGGACATCAACGGGATTTTCTGATGGCAGGACTGTGCCTTCAACGGGCAAATCTAAAGGCTTCTCCCGTTCTATAGGCGATAGAAGGGGGCCCCTTCTTCTATCGCCTCCAAAAACATCACAGTCGTACCTGTTATAGCAGAGTTGGGATACAAATCCGCTGCCTTTCTTAGGTGAACCCAAGCCGTTTTGTAATCACCAAGACGTTGATACGCTATGCCTAAATCCCGATCCCCTACCTTAGAATCCAAACGGTTCGCACGCTTCAAATACAAAATAGCCTCTTCAGGTTTTTCATGTCTCAAGTGGCTACCAAGCTCCGATAACAGACGAGCAGAATTCGGATGGTACTCCAGGGCAGCATAAAGATAGTTTTCATCTTCCTGTCGGTCTTTTGTTACACGTTCCAAGTAAAGCCAAGCCTCCAATGCTTCTGCACTACTGGGATCCTCATTCACAACACGTTTCGCGTATTTCATAGCAATAGGAACTTGAATATCAAGATTTGCTGTATTCTGCACGTATATGAAAGCATCGTAGAGCTCCATGTGGTCAAGCACAACATGCGTATAGATACCATATTCTTTCAACAGTTGAATCGTTGCTGCCATGTCGCGTCCATCGCTCACTGCCTCATACACATCTCTATAATAGTTCGGGTTCGTGAGATAATTACGGTTGTAGTGACCATTGTGCTTAATTCTCACTTCATTTAAGCGTTCTTTAAGGGAACGGGGTATCTCACGTATGGAATACTCGTCATTGTATGAAGAATCATCGTGATCATGTGAATGTCCCGTTGGAGACTTCGGTTTCTTCTTAAAGTTTGACGTTATCTTCTGCCACAGACTCGGACGCTGCAGATCGCTGCTGTGAGTATGCTGTCCAGACGCAAAATCAGCATAATGACCATGCACGTCACGCCCCCTCTGTATCTGACGGGACACGATAGCACCGACACCACAGATAACTACGAGTGCAAGCAAACTGTAAAGCAAATATTTGCGAGTATATTTCAATACTGACATATCTATTCTCCTTTCGCTTTGTGCGAAGTTAGCGTTTTATTGTGCAACATGTGATCCTCATGCCGCGTTTGTTTGCCTTATTCCTCCTGTAGCGGGCAAGGCGTTCTTGGGTTTGGACAAATCAATCCTGGTTCTGGTTGCAGACAAGGTGTTTTTGGGTTTGGACAAATCAATCCTGGTTCTGGTTTATGTCCCTCATCGATACAATCTGGCACAGTTCGTTGTTCACATGGTGGTGGTGGGTTCGCTATCTGTATAGCGTCAATTGTTTTGATTGTGCCAAACAACAGTCCGCTGCCAATAAGAACTGTAAATGCAGTGGCGATGCCTACCTTTACTATATCAATTGTCGTTGTAAGTATTCTTATTTTCACAATTATATATCCTCCAATAAAATTTGTCAAACATATCAGGGTGTGTAAAGTTTTTGGCACAAACTTCGGACCATTCATTGTAGTGCGGGGTCTCCGTGCCCCGCCATCTTTAATCTACCAAGAATTGCGGGGCACGGAGACCCCGCACTACAATGGTTTATGAGATGTTTGCCAAAAACTTTACACACCCAACATATCATACGTAAAACTTAAACACAAAAACCCGCGACGTGCCACTGCGTCCAAGACGAAGCGCGCGTGCGGGTACAGAAAATATCGCACTGAAAACTTATATATATATGCAGAGTAACGGATGGCCACTATTATCAATTAAGTGGCAATTGTCATGCTCAGTATTATTTTGAACTGTGTGATTTATATATTGATTGTTCATTGTTGAATCCTCAAATAGTAGAGAATACACTTCCCGATAATGAACTGCCAACACATTAAGTTATATTTACCTATTACTTATTGTGACTACATATTACTTATGTTACAACTTTTACGTGAATTTTAACAATATTGGTTACAGTGGATGTCAACTTTTTTTGATGTAGTCGTTATGCCTCTGGCAAGAAAAAAGTTAATTCTTGTATTTTCCGCATTCATCTGATAAAATAGATTAGATATTGACTACAATGAAACACAATAAAACATGGACAAGATCATCATAAAAGGCATCAGATTTCACGGACATCACGGCGTTCCTGAAGCAGAACGTCAGGTCGGTGGACATTATGAAGTTGATGCTACACTGAGCTATCCGCTCATAAATGCAGGCAAGTCCGATACACTTGAGGACACAATTGATTATGCAAGTGTTGTTGATCTCATTGTTGATATTGGCACAAATAGATCGTTTCAACTGATTGAAGCATTAGCAGAAACAATAGCAACAGAGATAGGTCAGCAGTTTCCAATAGAAACAGTCCATCTTACAGTCAAGAAACTTAATCCTCCAATAAAACGACCTATAACCTACTTTGCAGTTGAGATCTGCCGTTCAAAGGAATAAATATGCGTTTTGGAATAAGACAATGCATCGTTATCATATTACTATGTCTCATCAGTCCTATTGTCTACGCAGGCGGTAAGAAAACTCAACTCTTTACTGATATGTCATCCGGTCTCAATATCTACCGTTACGACTGGGATGTGGAAACCTGCGTTCTCTATGTTGCTGAGATTTCTCGGAAAGAACCAACACTACATTTTGAGGTGGGACTCGCAAATTCACAAGTTCTCGGTAAAGAGACTGTCCGTTCCATTGCCAAACGCCGCACACAGCGGGGTGATAGACGTGTTGTTGTCGCAGTAAACGGAGGATTCGGTGTTCTGGGTGATATGCGGGGTTACGGCGGTGTTTTAGAGAGTCTACATATACAAGATGGAGAACTCATCACTCAACCAACGGACACGGATGCCTGCTTCGGCGTAACCGATAACGGTGATTTCCTCAGCACTCCTGTGCAGATGAAAGCGACCATACAAATAGGTACACATACATTGGACATCGGTTGTATAAATCAACGAAGACTTGATGGATGTAAGATAATACTCTACACGCCACGGCTTGGAGAATCTACCCACACCAACAGACGCAGAGGCAGGGAAATCACACTTAGTGGACTTACGTTACCATTGACACCAAACTATACACATTCCTACAGTGTTCAGGCAGTTTCCACCGATGGTGACACTAAAATTCCAGAAGATAGTGCTATTCTCTGGATAAGTTCACAGCTTAAAGACCCTACAATTTCTCAATTTAAAGCGGGAGCAAAAGGTAAAATCAATGTCTCACTGACACCACCCGAATGGAATCAGGTGCAACATGCAATCGGTGGAAGATTACGTCTACTCAAGAATGGAAAGATAAACCAGATGCTTGTTGATATGCACAATAAAGAAAAGAAGCATGTCCCTGGAAAACGGAATCAAGTCCTCAATCTTAGTCATGAACCCCGAACTGCACTCGCCTATAATGCAGATACACTTTATTTAGTTGTAGCGGATGGACGGCAACCAGGTTATAGTACAGGGTTGACACTCTATGAACTGGCAGACATCCTTATAGAACTGGGGGCATCTGAAGCGATCAATCTTGATGGTGGTTCTTCAAGCACATTTGTAGTCAATGATAAGGTAATCAACAAACCTTCAGGTAATAGAGAACGGGAAGTCCTTAACGCAGTGTTAATTACAAATGATGTAGAATGATTTTCTTTAGGAGGTATAACGTGAAGACTTATAAGTCACTTCTATGTATTCTGTTACTATTGTGTTTTGTCCCGTCAAGTCAACAAGCTGAACAAACACCGCAATTATTGAAAGTTACCCCACTTTCACAAACAGCGATTCAACTCCAATACGACAGAGAATTGCAGCCAGAGTCTGCTGAAGACACCTCAATTTATCAGATAACACCTGATATCAAAGTTGATTTCGCTCTACTTGATGATAGATTGAACCGTGTTATGCTCTTCGTATCTCCATTAGATATAGGGAAAACATATCAATTTTCGCTAAAAAACACGCAGACAGCATTTGACATTACATTGCCAGAAGATAATGAAATCACATTTGGTCATGGGAACACCGTTACATTTTCTGGTGGTCTACAAGACACCAGTCTTATCGTCAATAAAGACCGAAAGACACGAAACAACAATTCTGGTGCAGAATCCACACTTCATTGTAATCCCACTGGTACTATCTTTTTTGTTGCTTTTGATCTATTTGATGCATTTGAAGATATGGGTATTCGTGAACCGAAACAGGTTTTAGATGCAACGATCAGCCTTCATGTTGATAAATCTGAAGTTGATTCCGCTCAGACAGTAATACTGCGACGTGTTCTGTTGCCTTGGAAAGAAGGCAGAGGTAAATCCGAACGCGCAAAAGAGGATGAACTCACATACAACAGTCCATTACATCGTAACCTACCGTGGAATAAACCTCCTGCACAAGCGATGTTAGCAGGGATTGATGGTGATACCGAAAGCGATTACAACGGTTCTGAGGATGTCGCACATCGTATTGATGGATCTTTTGAAATTCATGAAACAGGAAAACGTTATATCTTCAAAAGTGAATTAATCACCGATGCTGTGCGTTTTTGGGTCAAAAATCCTGATTATAACTACGGTTATCTATTCGCTTTACGCGATGGCAGTACTCCTATCACTTTCCCCTCAAAAGAAGCAGCTGATGAAAACTTACGTCCAATGTTAACTATTCGCTATCAGACAAAATCTGATGAGGAGACTATTCCAGTTCGTTAATTGTTATCAGAGTTAACATCAGACTAATGAAATTATCTCGGAGGAAACCGTGCAAGAATCACCTCTCGTTCAATATCTAACTGAAAAAGCAACCGCCGAAGCCCTACAGCAGGGAATACAGCAGGGCGTTAAGACACAAGTACTTGAAGACATCCTTGATGTGTTGGAATTACGTCTTAATCCTGAAGCAGTGAGTAATTTCAAACCTTTACTTGATGAAATTGACGACATGCAACACCTAAAGGAGCTGCATCGGGCCGCAATCCTTGCTGATACTTCAGAAGATTTCCAAAAGGCTTTAGATTCAAATGGAATAGAACAATAGTAACAGATGTTCATAGACACTTTACACATATTGTCGCAAATGTCTTAATGTCCGTTCCACAGCACCAAGATTATCCGCTATCAGTTGCTTACCTATATTCCCAGTTGTGATACGTACCTCTTTATTTTTCAACCAGTCAGAAATAACTGATGCCATCTGATGAGGTGTCCGTACAATTTTGGCTATTCCCTTCTCCAATAAGAGAGATGTTTCATGAGAGTTTTGTATTGTCGGTCCAACAATTATCGGTTTACCCATTGCAGCAGGTTCCATTACATTATGAACACTCCCTTGGAAACTCCCTCCCACAAACGCAACATCTGCTAACTGATACAAATGTGCTAAAATCCCCACTGTATCAACGATAAGAACATCTATATCACTGAAATCAGTTTCGCCTCCAAGTCTTGAATAACTTATGTGTGATAATTTTCGCTTATTCAATTCATCTTGAATTTCAGTAACACGTTCAGAAGTAGGTTCATGTGGAACTAAAATCAGATGTGGGATATGTTCTGATATGCTTTCCTGCAGTATATTAAACGCATCAAATATCACCTTTTCATCATTTGTATAAGTACTACCTGCAATGAAAATAGGTCGTTTTAGAGTTGTCTGACCAGGGAAAAACTCTGTGTCAGGTTCAACTGAAATGGCACGTTGGTAAACCTGTTCATATCTTGTGTCGCCTGTAATAACAACCTGGTTTTCTGAAACACAAAGTTGCCTAAATCGCTTTGCATCTTCATCTGAAATAGCACAATGCAACGTAATATATTGATGAACGCATCTGAAAAACGACTTGCCAATTTTACCCAGACGTTTGGAACGTGGATGGATAGTTCCTGCAATAACAATGATTGGAATCTCCTTCTTTGCAGCATTCCAAACGAGGTTGGGCCATATATCGTATCGGGAAAAAATGAGGCACGTGGGATTAATCAGGTCAATCAAACGTTTCGCATTGGGGGAAGTATCAAAAGGAAGGTAAACAGCCGCATCAAGATATGGATAGGATTCTATATTCGTTGCAACCGAAGGAGAGAAGAAAGTTAATATAATCCGGGTTTCTGAGTGAATCGCTTCAATCAGTGGTTTTGCTTGCTCAAATTCTCCCACTGAAGTAAAGTGAAACCATGCTGTTTTCTCTAAATTCCGGGCATCATTGAGTTGTCGTTCCAATTTCTCGAATATCTGTCGACGTCCAATTATACCCTCACGAATTTTACGATTGAACATACCAGTAACATTAAAACTGATGAACATTAAAGGCAGCGCGAAGACATTGTAAACGAATTTCCAAAACATGATGTCCTGAAAGAAAATAGAACATGAAATAAGGTGCACATAACCATTTATAGAAGCACGCCGAAGCATAAATGCCTCGGCTCTTCTACTTCAATATACAGATGGTATTATAGAGTATCCAGAATCTTTAGAGCATCCAGAATCTTTTTCTTGAGTACTTCTTTATTCATAGCACCGACAATTTGCCCCGCTACTTCTCCATCTTTGAAAACAAGCAATGTTGGAATGCTACGCACACTATATTTCATTGCTGTTTGACGGTTGTCGTCCACGTTGACCTTTCCAACCTTGAATGTATCCGCATTTTCTGCGGCAAGTTCATCCAAAATAGGTGCAATCATTTTGCACGGACCGCACCATTCTGCCCAAAAGTCAACAACAACAGGTGTATCGGATGCAATCACCATCCCATCAAAAGTGTCATCGGTGATTTCAAAAGTATTTTTAGCCATCACTCATAGCTCCTTACGAAAAATTTATAAAGTATGTTTTCCACCACAATTCTCAATTCATGTGGTAATCTTGTTTTATTAACATGAGACATCTATCAACTATAATTCATTGGATTGATAGATATACTCTCTTAGATGAATTGCTTAAATATGTTACCTTAATCTAAAATTTATTTCCACCCAATTATCAACATATTTTAAGTTGATAAAAAAAGCAAAACGTGATATAGTCTACTCAATCTGAAAACTACACTCGTTCCCATCTGCATTAAATCAAGAATCATAACCCTTTTAATTTAGGAATCATCTCAAGTAAAGGAGGCAAGGTATGTCAGAGAAAGAAAAAGATCAGAAACAGGGCAAAAATATTTCTCGACGGAGTTTTATCAAAGGTGTAGGCACAGGCACCGTCGCAGCTACCGTCGCACCCGCCATATTAGTCGGTGATGAGAAATCTGCAGAAGCACAAACCGAGGCAGCCGTAGAATCAGCAAAAATCCAGTTGGATATCAATAAAGAGGAAACTGAAATTGAAGTTGAAGCACGTACAACTTTATTATCTGTACTACGCGATGGAATTGATACAACCGGAAACAACGTCGATCTCACTGGTGCGAAACTCATCTGCGACAGAGGTGAATGTGGTGGATGCACCGTCCTCGTTAATGGTAAACCTGTATACGCCTGTATGATGCTCGCAATGGACGCACAGGGAAAACAGATTACCACAGTTGAAGGCATCGCAAACGGTGATAACCTACATCCAGTTCAGGAAGCATTCATTCAACACGATGCACTAATGTGTGGATTCTGCACCCCAGGTTTCATTGTATCATCCGTAGCACTCTTGAACGAAAACGACAAACCAACGAGCGCAGAGATAAAGGAAGGCTTATCAGGCAACACTTGTCGTTGCGGTACTTACCCGTTTATATTCGACGCTGTTGAAACCGCATCACAGAAAATGTAGTGAAAACATGCCATTTTTATTGGGTTGTCAATATAAACGCGTGATTTATTGAAAAGGAGAAAGAATATGGCATCATGGGGAGAAGCAAGCCAGTCAAGACTTATTGGTAAGCGGATTGCCCGTTTGTCCGGTAAGGATAAAGTCACTGGAAAAGCAAAATATACTTATGATATCAATCGGCCGGGTATGTTATATGCGAGAATTTTGCGGTCTGAGGTAGCACATGCAAATGTGTTGGATATAGATTTGTCTCGGGCCGAAGAACTGCCAGGTGTAAAAGCAGTCCTGCCAATAATTGAAGTCGGTAAGAAACTTCGTTATCAAGGACAGGAAATCGCCGCAGTTGCTGCAGAAACAGATGACATCGCGAAAGACGCACTCCGATTGATTTTTGTTGACTTAGAGTTGCTACCCTTCGTCGTTACAGAAGAAGATGCGCTGGCAGAAGGTGCACCACAGATACGAGATGATTGGGCAGGAAATAAGAGCAATCCTGGGAAAAATGAACAAGGTGAGGTAGATGCAGCTTTCAATGAAGCTGCCGTTACAGTAGAAGCAACATACCATACACCCGTTCAAACACACGTCTGTTTAGAAACCCACGGACATGTGGTAGAATGGACAGATGATCAAAACCTAACCGTCTGGGCATCCACGCAAGCGGTTTTTGGGGTCAGAAATGATTTTTCCCGTCGTTTTGAACTTCCAGCAAATCAGGTTAGGGTTATCACTGAACACATGGGGGGTGGGTTTGGTAGTAAATTCGGTCCCGGTGTTGAAGGACACACCGCAGCACAATTATCCAAAATCACTGGCAAACCCATTAAATTAATGTTGACAAGAAAGGCAGAACACCTCGTCGCTGGAAACAGACCCTCTATGACACAACACGTTAAGGCAGGGGCATCAAGCGATGGTCGCCTCATTGCTTATGACATGCAAGGCTATGGCACGGGTGGGATCTCCAGCGGAGCAGGATTTCAAGCACCCTATGTCTATCACGTCGAAAATAGACGAACCGAACGTTTCAACGTTGTTACAAACGCAGGCAACCAGCGCGCAATGCGTGCTCCAGGACACCCACAAGGGGCGTTTGCAATGGATTCCTTGATGGATGAACTCGCTGAAAAACTCGGAATGAACCCACTTGAGTTTAGACGCATAAACGATTCAAGCGAAGTCCGTCAAGCACAATACACCCTCGGCGCACAAGAAATCGGCTGGCACAGACGCAATACCGTCCCCGGTTCCGGCACAGGTGTTAAGAAACGTGGTATAGGTGTCGGTAGTGGTCAATGGGGCGGTGGCGGCGGAAGAGGCACACAAGCACGTGTCACCATCAATGCCGATGGCACTGTTGAAGCCGTCACTGGCACACAAGACATCGGAACAGGCATTCGAACTGCTATTGCCATCATCGTCGCAGAAGAATTCGGACTACAAACCACAGATATTGCTGTAAAGATAGGAGACAGTGCTCCCGGTCTACCATCAGGTGGTAGTGGCGGAAGTCAAACAACTGCATCCGTTGCTCCTGTCATCAAGACAGCTGCCGAAGCCGCAAAACAGAAACTGTTTGAACACGTAGCTCCACTACTTCAAGCCCCCATGGACGACCTACGGGTTGGCAATGGCACTATCTATGTCGCATCTGACAGAACAAAGACTGTCACCTGGCATCAAGCAACCGGATTACTCGGAATGGAGAGTATCAGTGAAGGTGGCAATTGGGATCAAGAACTTCGACAAGGTGGAGTTGCTGGAACACAGTTTGCTGAGGTAGAAGTGGATACCGAAACGGGAAATGTCCAAGTCCTAAAGATAGTCGCTGTTCAAGATTGCGGTTTGGCTATCAACAGGTTAACAACCGAAAGTCAAATCAATGGTGGTGTTGTCATGGGATTAGGACAAACACTCCTTGAGGAACGGATTATGGATCCTCAAACCGGACGGATGCTCAACGCAAACCTTGAGGATTACAAAGTCCCCGGTACTTTTGAGATACCCGAAATCAAGTCTATCGTTTTTGACACACACCGTAAAGTCACTGGTGTCGGTGAACCACCATGTATTCCTACACTCGGAGCAATCGCAAATGCCGTCTACAACGCAATCGGGGTCCGCATCCGTGAACTACCGATTACACCCGACAAAGTTCTCACCGCACTCGCTGAGAAAAAAGCATAAGGAGGTAAGCAATGGATAAATTTAGTTATGTCAACGCAACAAGTCTGAAACAGGTTACCTCGTTATTGAGTGACATCGGATGGGGGGAAGTGATGCTCATAGCAGGTGGAACTGACCTGCTCAGTGAACTGAAGGAATATATTGAAACCCCAAAAACGCTGATTAATCTCAAGACATTGCCTGACATGGATGGAATATCATCGGATGCTTCCGGTATAAAAATCGGTGCATTAACCACTGTTGCAGACATTGCAATGCACTCATCAATTCAGCAACACTACACTGTGCTTGCACAAGCCGCCGCATCTGTCGCAACACCGCAGATTCGAAACGTCGGCACTATTGGCGGTAACCTCTGCCAACGTCCGCGCTGCTGGTACTACCGTGATGAAACCGTCAATTGCATCAAGAAAGGTGGAGACTTATGTTATGCCGTTGATGGACTCAGCAAATACCATGCTATCTTCGGAGGGGATCCTGTCTATATCGTTCACCCTTCAGATATTGCACCAGCATTAATCGCACTCAACGCATCAATGAAAATCACTGGTCCAGAAGGTGAGAAAACAATGAAAGTTGAGGAATTCTTTACCCTACCATCAGACAATCCATTTCGGGAAAATGTGTTACAACCGAATGAAATCGTCGTTGAAATTCAGATACCTAATCCGAAACCAAATACAAAGAGTTTCTATCTGAAGGCGCGTGAGAAAGGTGCACCTGACTTCGCTTTGGCAAGTGTAGCAGGTGTCTTTGAAATGGTTGGACACACATGTCAATCTGCAAACATCGTTCTCGGCGGCGTTGCACCTAAACCATGGCGTTCTACTGAAGCAGAAACTGCTCTTACAGGAAAGATGGTTAACAAAGCAGTTAGTATGAAGGCAGGTGAGGAAGCAGTCCAAAAAGCACAACCCTTGAACGACAACGAATACAAGGTAACACTCACCCAAAATCTCATCAGTCGTGCCGCGATGATGGCAGTAAGCTAAGGAGGAATAATATGTTAGAGGGAAAAACACTTCCAATTTTTAATCGCACAATATGTCAAAATCTGCGGACAAAGGCACTTTACATTCCAGGTGGAAACCTGCAAAACCTTGTTGAAGAAAATCCAGGAACACATTATTGGTGCAACTGCACAATGCAGGTCGTAGGGCCAGATGATCAGTTCGTATCACCAAACGCATGCAAGCAATCACGTTCCTGTTTTAATCCTGTTGGTGCAAAACCGATAGTGTAATTACGCATTATAGTTATCGGTTATCAAAATGCTTTTTCTGATAACCGATAACTTGACCGCATTTTCCTATAATTCATGATGGTGTTCCTAAAATCTTTAATCCAATGGATCCACGTCGGTTCTGTTGTCCTGATGATAGGAGGATTCTTCTTCTTCCGCGTTGTTCTCATTCCAATTGCAAACCGTTTCCCTAATCCAAAAACCATAATATCATCAGCACTCAGACGTTTCAGCGGTATTGTTTGGACGACACTATTGACGGTGCTTATTTCTGGCGTATATAATTTTATATCATTCTTCAGAACTGCACGGGCAACCGCACAAGAAACTGAGGTAGATTATTCACTATACATACTCATTTTAGGTATCAAGTTCTTTATCGTATTTCTGATTTATACACTGGCAGTTGTGTTAACGTTTCCGTATCCAGTATTTGAGGGATTTCAGAAAAAACCGGCACCGTGGCTGAACATCACCATCGGTTTGGGATTGATAATCATATTCTTATCGGCGTTCTTACGTCGGATGTTGTTTTAACGTAGCATAAACTTTCCAGTTTGTGCAGTCCTTCAGGACATCCTTAACAAATGTTAATGGGATAAACATTTATAAAAATGGTATAACTATCAATCAAACGGTCTAACGAGGAGTAGAACTAATGGCAGTATTAAGCAAAGAAGATAGGACATTTTGGGAAGAAAAAGGGTATGTCATCATCAAGAGTGCGGCACCACCAGAATTAATTCAAAATGCAGCAAACGCTGTATGGAATTTCCTTGAGATGGACGCAAACTCCCCAGAGAGTTGGTACACAGATCCTCCTCGCGGAATCATGGTAGAAATATACCAACATCCTGCATTATGGGCAACGCGTCAATACCCACGCGTCCATCAAGCTTTCTCAGAAATTTGGGGAAACGAAAAACTTTGGGTCAGTTTTGACAGAGCAAGTATGAGTCCACCCAACGTCCCCGGCAAATATGAACGGACAAGTGTTGGACTTCATTGGGATATGTCCATAGACCTGCCAATCCGATTCCATGTGCAAGGTGTCCTCTATTTGACAGATACCACAGAAAACCAAGGAGCATTTGTCTGCGTCCCCGGCTTCCACAACAAAATTGAGGAGTGGATCAAGAGTCTACCCAAAGATGCAGACCCCCGTCAACAAAACTTAGAAGCATTAGGAATGATTCCAGTACCCGCCAACGCAGGGGATCTGATTATATGGCACAGTGCATTACCACATAGTGCTGGTATCAATACGGCAGATACACCGCGCGTCGCACAATACATCACAATGACACCCACAGGTGAAGCAAATCAAGAAGCACGAGAACGTCGTATCAACGGTTGGAAAAATCGTATGGCAGGTTTCGGTGGTGAACGGGCAGAAAAAGAGCATGAAACTGGGGAAACAGCAGAATTAACCGAACTTGGAAAAAAACTGTTAGGACTTGAACTTTGGGATTGAACTATTTATGCACACTCCTCAATTATCCTATCCCATCCGAATGCCGCCATTAACATCAAGAGTCGCACCTGTAATATACTGCCCTTCATCTGAAGCAAGAAAAACAATTGCACTCGCAATCTCTGAAGCATCCGCAACGCGTCCTAACGGAATCTGATCGGTCATATCCGGATGATTTTTTGCCATCTCTGTCGCTGCAATACCCGGTGCAATAGAGTTCACCGTAATCCCATACTCTCCTAAGACACGGGCAAACGATTTCGTCAGACACATCACACCCGCTTTTGAAGCAGAATAAGGTGCTGAAGCAACTAAGCCACCTACTTGTCCTGCCAAAGAACCGAGATTGATTATCCGTCCAAATCTCTGTTCCTTCATCGTCTCCATGACTGCCTGTGAGCAGAGAAAAGGACCTTTCAGATTAACCGCCATCATCCTATCCCACTCCGCCTCAGTACAAGCATCAATACGTGTATAACTAAATATACCTGCATTGTTGACTAAAATATCAATGCGACCGAGTTCCGCAAGTGTCCTGTCTACCATTGCATGCACAGATTCACCATCGGCAACATCCGTTTCAACAACAATGCACCGCCTACCGAGAACCGTAATTTCTTCCGATACTGCAGTTGCATTTGTCATATTGACTTCGGGGATAACGATATCTGCCCCTTCTTGAGCGAAAGCAATACACGTCGCTTTCCCAATACCGCCACCTCCACCCGTCACTATAGCAACGCGCCCATTCAAACGCATCTCTGTTCTCCTAAATTATTTTTAGTGTTGTAGTTCATCCCGCTTCTATTCACACATTTAGTCTTTTAAACTTGAATTCTATATGTGTTTTGTAGTAACATATAAACATTATCACACGTATTCTTTAATGAGTCAACATTGCTAAGGACAAAGAATTACATTCATGCGATTTATAGCAATTCACATTAGGAGTTTAATCTTGAAAAAACCTACATTGATTCAGTCCCTAACATCACTAATTGTGTTTTTATTATTTTATACCTTTGCATTGACAGCAACAGCACAAAACTATTATCCCGCAGAAATAGGTAATGAGTGGATTCTGGATAGGACTGATGGAAAAGAACGCCAAACATATACTCTTGAAGTACCAGAAGATGGTGCAGATAAGGATTTGATCCTACTGAAAATTGAAACTAAAAACCTTAACAACAACAAAGTTGTTGATACAGACCAATACTTTTTGACAGATGAACCTGATGGAATTAAACTCCACAAAACTATTCTACAACAACAATTAGAGCTTGCTACAGGAACTGCAAGAGCAAATTTAACTACACCAGTTATTTTTTTTCCTAATGAATTACCCTTAGGAAAAAAATGGGACATAATGACTGATGCTGTAATAAATATTCTGGAAACCGATATTGATTTAGTCAGTACTACAAATTTAGAGGTAGTAGCAATTGAATCCGTTGAAACGAAGGTCGGAACTTTTCATGATTGTGCTAAGATTCAATTGAAATTATCAGTTGTTGCGGCAGGTGGGAATATAAAACTTGTTGAACCAACTACCTCCTATCAATGGTTAGCACCGAATGTCGGACCAGTCCAATTTGAAAATAGTGATGGTAATGTCTATAAAATCACAAGCTTCAAAAGAAGTCCGCCTCCTGTCATAGAAGCACAGAACCTTCCCGTATGGAGTTTACTAAATAGAAATATTACAGTCACCGGAACACGCCTTGGCGGAATACTCAACGCCAAAATACTTGAAAATATTGAAGATTATGTATCAGAGCCTGATAAATTACTAAATTTAGGTATAGTTTCTGTAACTGGAAATATCGTTCAACTTGGAGATGGAACAGGTTTCGCAACAAACTCTCAAGGAAAACAAGACTTATGGATTGCCGGACGTTTTGATAATGCACCTATCATTGGAACAATAATCCTTTTCGCTGAAAATAGCAAAGGTAGAAGACCAATAACTATCACTGTAACAATAAACGTAAGTCAGTAGGTCGAATTATTTGGAAAAGCCACAATGGTAAATTGGAAAGTGGTATTAATTGTTTTGGTCATCGCAATTCTACTCATGGCAATCGGGATGTGGTTAGGATACCGATATATATCAGAACAAGATGATATCCACTACGAAGTACGAATTATCAACATAGTCATAGAACCCGTTTTACATTCACACATCAATAAAAGTACTTAGTCGTTGTAATGTCACATCACTTAAGTTATTAATTTGAAAAGGAGACAATTTATGAAGGTAACAAAATTCATATCATCGTTCAAAACGATTTTAGTGCTAAGCCTTATATCTGGTTTGGCACTCACTGCTACAGCACAAGATTATTATCCCACTGATATCGGCAACACTTGGGTTTTCCTGACTTCTGATGGGACTGAAAAACGCACATATTCTATAGAAGAACCGGAAACAGATGAAGGTGAAGGAATTGTTATTCTGAGAATTCTTACTGAGACTCTTGGCACAGACGCTGTTGATAACGACGTGTATTATATTTCTGATGATAACGGGGATTTAAAACTTCACCGGCTAAGAACAGAAGAAGGTGCATTCGGTATCGCAGCGACTACTCTTGACCCACCTGCTCTTTTCTTCCCAGCCGATTTACCAGTCGGACGCACATGGGATATCATAACGGTAGTAGAACTCGATCTGGTTGGTACAGCGACAACTACAAGTACTATAGAAGTTGTGGCTATTGAAGACGTTGAAACACCAATTGGAACTATTGAAAACTGCGTCAAACTTGAGATACGGCGAAAATCCGTCACTGCACTTACGGTCATACGAACAACTGCTATTCAGTGGTTGGGACCAGACATAGGTCCTGTCAAATATGAAGATGTTGATCAGGGTATAGTCTACGAATTGCAAAGTTATAACTTGGTTGAAGAACCAGAAACTCCTGAAGAACCAGAAACTCCTGAAGAACCAGAAACTCCTGAAGAACCAGAAACTCCTGAAGAACCAGAAGTAACAAAATCCACTTTTAGCATTTCTCTTGTTTCCGGTTTAAACCTGATTTCTATTCCACTGATGCCAGCAGAGCCTTACACAGCTAAATCACTCGCTGAGAAATTAAGTGCCACAATTGTCATCAAATTAGATGCCGCAAACCAAGCATTCGTAGGATATTCCGCAGCGGAAGAGGAAGATGGATATGAAATAGATGGTAGCAGCGGATACATCGTCAATACCCCTGAAGGTGGTATGGCAACCTTCACAGGAACAGCATGGGAAATGAAATCGGAAGCAGCAGCAGCTGCACCTAAAGTCCCCACAACCAACAGTGCATGGGCATTTGTCATAACAAGCAACTTGCAAGGTAAAAAAGACGACACGTCCTACACAATGCTTGCAAAAAACCTACGTACAGGTGTTATCACAAGCCAGAAAGTCGCAACTGACAAAGGATATGTTTCGGCTGTGTGGGCAAACCTAAATCGCAAGAGTGTCATCCAAATCAATGATAAAATTGAGTTCACACTCGTAGACGAAAAGGGAACAATCGTATCCGGTCCATTCCAACGCACAGTAACTAACACAGATATACACAAAGCATATCTAAGTGTGCAGATGCGTGTTGGTGATGTTCGTCCGAAGGAGACAATTCTTGCACAGAACTTCCCGAATCCGTTCAATCCAGAGACTTGGATTCCATATCAGTTGAGTCGTGCTGCGAATGTAACAATCCAGATTTATGACATTTCAGGGTATACAGTGCGGACGTTGAATCTCGGACATAAATCAATCGGTGCATACATGACAACTTCTAATGCGGCTTATTGGGATGGCAAAAATAATACGGGTGAATCTGTTTCAAGCGGTATATATTTCTATTCCTTACAAACAGAGGATTTCTCCGCAACCCGACGAATGGTTATACTCAAATAGTATAACCGCAAATACTATGTTAAAACGCCTTGATACAACATGCAATTCAACATTAACACAAATTGCTTGAAATGACTAAATCAAGGCGTTTTTCTATGATATATATATATTCTTATAGACATCTATTTGGTCATTTTATACAATCTCTCAGAAATTACTTGCCATTAAAATAGACCGTTCGTAGTCGAGCGATTCATTGCGCCTCTTACAAGTCAACTTAAATATGATATCTATTCAGTTGAGGAGAAAAAATGAAAAGAAACAACGCATCTGTATTTCTCTTTGTAGCAATATTATCATTGAGCTGCGTTGCTATTGCAAATGCCCAAACATATTATCCAACAAACCTCGGCAATGAATGGGTGTTAGAAAGCGAGGATAAAACAGAACGAATTACATATACAATAGATGCTTCTGAAGAAACAATCAATGATATAAATCTTGCATTGCTGAAAATCAAGCATGAAACCATAAGCACAGATGCAATCACAACTGAAAAATATTATGTGGATTTTGACGATGAGGGTATAAAACTATATAGATTTGAAGTGGAACTCGGTGACCCTTTCGGTGTAGCAGCTGGTTTATTATATCCCCCTATCCTATTTTACCCGTTGACTCTTGAACTTGATGACACATGGGAATTTTCTACTGAAACTGAAGTCATCTTAGTTGGACCTGTCTTATTTACCAGTGTCAACAAAGTTGTTGCAGTAGAAGATGTCGTTACACCAGCAGGCATATTTGAAGATTGCCTAAAAATCAAGATACGTACTAGCAGCCAATCGACGCTATCAATAACCCGCTCTACCGCATATCAGTGGTTTGCTCCAAATTTCGGTCCTGTTAAATTTGAGAACAGTCAAGATATCGTTTACACATTGGTTAGTTCCAACCTTATACCAGACATCTCAACTTATGACGTAACAGGAGATGGTGTCATAAACATATTAGATCTTGTCTATGTAGCATCTCGGTTCGGGAAAGAAACTGATGAGGGGGACGTTAACAACGATGGGGAAGTGAATATTCTGGACTTAACACTTGTTGCAAAGTATTTTGGAAAAGAAACAAACGAGGCATCAGACTAAAAACTACATAATCCGCTGCCGCATTTCGCTAGCTTCAAGCACCTCCTCAAACCATTGACTGTCTTCAATAATCTCACATTCTACATCTAACTGTAAATGTGCTTGCCAAGAGAATTTGAGCGAGGAATCTCCGCTATTATAGAAGGTTACTTCTACCCGATCTTCTGTATCTACAATTGGTCTTACCAAAGATAGCAGATTAGACGGAAGTTGATGCGATCCATCCGCTTTTCTAATTCCAATTAGTGGGGCAACCTTACCCAATATCTCCCGTGTGCCAAGTATCAGAGGACCATAACATGCAGTAACTGCACCTTGTCCCCAATTACGTCCATGCCCCGCTGCAACCGAACATACAGCCCCTCCCATATCCGCATGTTCTCTACCACCACGTAGGACACGCCGCGCCATATTCAATCGAGTACCAGCACTTTGCAAAGCCCGTAACGCATATCCTATTTCACCAGTTATCTGATAAGCAAGGGTCAACGTTGCGGTTGAAGGTTCTTTAGTCGGTTTCACAGAACCATCATCCGACCATTCACCCCAGTATGCCATATCCGCGCGTTTACCTACACCCGGCTCTCTGCGGCGATACTCTTGAGGAAACACAAGTGCAAGCAGTTCTGGAGGTGTAGATGGAAGGTCTTGCAAACCTTCTACAATCGAATCATCAAAGCACGTATCATTAAATGTCCAACGATAGTAACTCAAGGCAGCCGCTGCCGGATCGTTAAACGGATCGCCAAGTGATAGGATAAGGGGTTCAACAATACGTTTCGCTGCAGTCTGATAAATCTCATTTCCTGACAGGAGATATAAGTCCCCTAATGCATAGATTGCCCCGGAGGCAAGCAAAACTTCAATACCCGCTAAAGGATCCCCCGGTATGTGATGTGAACTTGCAACTAACCTATGTAGATTCCTTGTGTTAACCTCTTCTTCGCTTAACCAATTCCCATTCAAATCCCAGAGCAACGGCATCGGATTCGGTGCTTCAATGATACGTTCAGCGCGTTTTCGTCCGTAACGCAATGCCCACTCCACATATCGCTTTTCTCCTGAATAACGATATGCCGCAAGTGCAATGTGTATAAAACGGAAGTGTTCAGCAAGTTCATAAGCGTTCCGTTCATCGTTCTCAACGTATTCAGTTCCAATATTGTATCCAATAAAGACATCTCGCGTATAGTCATACCACGGTGGCACATCCGATACCCAATTGCCGATATGTTCAGCAGCATCTATTAGAAGTGAAATCGCCTCAGCATCATTAGGCTTGAGACCAATATAGCGAGGTAGGAAAAGTAGGAAAGGTTCAGGTCCGTGGTGTGCTTCTGCTTTCGGTTCATATCCGTGCACGCAATCACGTTCTACCCAACCCATAAGTTCCGATTTGAGTACATCAAAGTGCCGAAGAACGGTCGGATCACCAGTTATCAAATAGTGGGGAAACCAAGAGAGTGCGTAGTTTGCCTCATCTTCACCACCCTTGTTAGGTCCAGGCGGGTCAAGAAGCATGCTCTGTTTAAGCCAACGTCCCATCTCAGATCTTAAGGAATTGAAAACGTTATAACATTCGTGGATTTCAGATTTCATATCAGGGAACTCAAAAAGTCAATACTCTTCTTTGCGATGGTCTTCGGATCCGGTTTGAAATCAAACACCTCTGTTGAAAGATAACCCCTATAATCTATTTCTTTCAACGCTTCAATAATCGGTGGGTAATCAACATTACCAGAACCTGGCAGGTATCCATTATCGTCATTGGAATGAAAGTGAGCAACGTGTTTGGCACAGTTCCGTATCTGTGTCGGCATATCCAATCCTTCTTTAGCAGTACTACACACGTCCAAAATCATCTGAAAGTTAGGATGATTCACTGTCTCAACCATTTCAACTGCTTTGTCAGGATGTGAGATAAAATTGGTTTGATCACTGGACAACGGTTCCATGCATAACACGACACCCCTATTCCCAGCAAGTTCCGCACCTATTGTAAAGGTCTCCTGAGCATAATCCCAAGCTTGTTCAAAACTGAGGGGTTCCATCACATTCCGTTGTTGAGGCGAGCCAAACACCAATATCTTCCCATCCAAATCCGCGCACAGATTGATTAGTGCAAGTAAATAGTCTCTCGTTTCGTTCCGAATATCCTCCTCTGGATGATTGATGTAGAGTCCTGGGGGCGAAACAAGTAGCCAATGCAGTCCTGCGATCTCAATCTCAGCATCTTTAGCAGCCTTTCGTATCCGCGTCCGTTCTGCTTCACTAATATCCAGCACAGAATCTGACAATGTAAATGGTGCTATTTCAACCGCATCATAACCCAGTTCTGCAGCATAAGTGAACACATCCTCTATCTTCCAATCTTCAAACATTTCGTTGCATATCGCGAGTTTCATTCTTATCTCCGTTCCAATTTTTTCTATGAATTTTAAGGCATTATAAGCTTAATGTCAATATATTTCAGATACTATAGTAAACCTTGAAATTAATGAGACATTTTCTGTCCGAGTAATACCAATTCTAAATGAGAATATGACATTATTTCGTAGGTCGGGTTTCGTGCCTCTACCCCATAGGTGTCAACTTAAGGACTTTCGGCCATCTTTAAGAGTTTGTATGTTGTCCGCTTTCCTGCTCTATGTTTCCCTTGGTCGCCGTATTGTAGATCCCTTTTTATGTTTCTGAGTGTTTTCAATAATGCTGTTTTTGATTTGTTGAAACTCATAGTAAGCATCCTTGCGTGTCGTCCGATAAGTTCTGCTGTTTTGATGATATCCTGTTGAATACATCGCCAACCTGATGCCAACATAATCCAGTGTCTTAGAACTTGTGTGATCAGTTTAGCATACACTTCACATAAGACATTTTCAGCTTTGTAGCGGCGAGTTTCATTTAGATTTCCAATACTTTTGAAGGACTTAAACATCAACTCTACTTGCCATCGGATACTATAAATAGGTGCGATCTGTTCTGCTGTCAGTAGTGATGCGTCCACATTCGTAATATAGATATCCCATCCAGCAAGTAGCAGGCGTTCTTTAGAAGGTGTTCTCCCTTTCTGTTTTGCTTCGCGTTTGATGTGGCGGCGGCGCGAGTTTGTTTCTTGTTCGAGGCGTCGGACTGCGATGAACCGTATTGGAAGTCGTTTTTTTGCCCCGATGAAACATCCCAAGTCTATGGTGTCTGCGGTTTTTGTGGAAAGATATTCATCTAAATAAATGCGTTCACCTGCTTCATCATAGAGATTACAACGCATTTTGTATGGTGATATCCAATATATATCATTTTGTGTGAGTTGTTCAAATGTATCAAAGGTAAAGTAGCCGAGATCTGCTAAACGCAAACTCTTAGGTGGAAGTTGTTCAAACTGTTCTTCTACCTTACTATCAGATGCGACACCATCTGTGAGGTGAAACTGATCAAAAACACCTGTCAAAACATCAAAACGGAGGTGAAGTTTCAGAGATGCTTTTTCATGATCGTTTTTACCACGACCGCCTTTCCATACCTTTCTCAGTTCATCCGGTAAAGTTATTGTTGTGCTGTCGTGCACATACACACCTGTAAACTGGTTGAGGAGTGGGAGGGTCTGTGGAGGCATTGCGACACTCTGGGATGCTGCGACTTCAAGGATTGCTTTCAAGGTATCGGCTGCCTCAAAGGACATCCGTTTTTCAATCGCTTGACGGGAAACCTCAATGTCTAAAGCGCGTGCGGTATGTGCGAGATCCGTATAACTCGCATCAGGATTTTCAAGCCATCCGAAGACAAGGATTTTGGCAAAAGCAGGTGCTGTAAGTATCCGCTTTCTCTGAACAAAATCACAAGCCAAAGATGCTGTTTCCGCAGCATTATCAAAAACTTCTTGCATTATGTCTGTAACCTGTGTTAGTATACACATCGGAGCACCTCTCCGTAAATGATAATATATGACTATATTATGAAAGAGGTGCTTCCATTTTGCAACAATAATCTATACTAAAAAAACATAAAACTGTCCTTAAGTTGACACCTATGGGGTTGAGGCACGAAACCCGACATGACACTATAATAAAGTCGGGTTTCGTGCCTCAACCCGACCTACAACATGTTATGACGACTTGTCAATTAGAAATGGTATAATCTCCGATTCGTATTCCCTAAATAAATGGAAAATTGTAGTACATGCTGTTAGAGCTTGTGCGGGTATAGGTAGCACATGCTCTTAGATTGTGCATGCAGAGTTCCCTTCTACAGAAGAGTTCAATTAATTCTAAAGTTCACTATAAACTAATGGGCTGTCCATGGGGCGTGTAAAGTTTTTGTCACCATAGTCATCAATTTCTTGAAAGGACATTGCATTTTTGATCTTTGAAAAGGTACCGTTTGGTACGTTTTTTCGGATTACGGTACGTTTTTGGTACGTTTTTGGTACGGTGCTGTGAGTCCAGTCTGTATATGGGTTTGTGAATGATTTTCGTGTATATTTCTGGAAATTTCAATTTTTCGATTCGGTACGTTTTGTGATTTAAGTTTTGGGTGTCCTGATATGTATTATTTGAGGTATATGGACACCACATCATAATCCGATTGATCCGTGTGGTGTATTCTGATGCGGTCTGTTTTTCACTTCTATTGTCCTGCGTTAACATAATATTTCTTCTGCTGGTTTGGACTAATTTTCTTCTTGAAATTACCTTTTCTGTTGTAATGTCTGAGGAGCAATGAATTGCGCGCCTATGCCTCTATTATCCTTCATGATATGTTCAGAACTTGCATAGAACAATCGTGATGTGCGAAATCATGGTTATATCATAAGATTTCTCTGACTGAGTTGCCTCTTTGCGTTTCTAAACTTGCGTAGTTGAATTGGATCTATCTGCTAAACACATGTTAAGTATACTATGCATATTTGTGATTGTCAAGTAAAATAATAGAGACAGGACTTACGCAGTTTCTCTTAAAGTCCCACTGATAAGGGGGATTTAGTAAACCAACGCTACAAATGCCATTGGCAGAATACGCGTTTGGTATTCTGCATGATTTGGCGGGGTTAAATCACTGAAAAAACGCCTTTTTAACCCCCTACCCCCCTTATCAAGGGGAAGGCGTAAGTCCTGAGAGAATCAATATTATTTTAACGTGGGTTTGATAAAACAATTCAATTTTGCATGTTGTGTTTCCTTGACGTTAATCTTGGTTGGAAACCAGAACAAGGCACTTGCTCCGTAGGAGTATTATATTTATAGCAACCATCCAACGCTCAGCACTCTCGCTCCGTAGGAGCGGCATATGGTTTCAGAACACATAGCACTCCGCTGGAGTGCGAGAACTTTAAAATCCGATATTCTATAAACATAGCACTCCGCTGGAGTGCTGCGATTTATTCAACATCAAATTTGGATAGGTGTGATATATCGTATTGAAATCCTCTAAATCATTGTGTCAAACCCACTTTAATATTGTTATCAAACTCACGTTATTTTAGATATTGTTGATAATCTCCTGAGTTTCTGTTGTATTGTGTTATTCTAAGGTGACAAAAACTTTACACACCTCTGTCCATGTTCAAATTGTAGGTCGGGTTTCGTGCCTCTACTCGACCTACAAAGTTTAATATGGACACAGCACTAATCCATTAAAGAACCCCCAGCAACAGGAATAGACAATCCTGTCAAATACGCAGATTCTTCAGAAGCAAGAAACGCTGTCATCTTCGCAACATCCGCACCCTCAGCTAAACGACCAAAAGGCACTATCTCCTCAGAAAGTCGGACGAATTCTGCATGTTGTTCCTCTACAGAAAGGTCTTTTGACATCAGGGCAGATGCCAAATGCGAGACACGTTCCGTATCTACAAGACTTGGACACAACGCATTGACGTTTATCTGATAGGGAGCAAGTTCGTGTGCCAGAGATTGCGTCAATCCGATGACTGCAAATTTTGAGGCACTATATGCTGCATAACTTGCTGCACCTTGTTTGCCACGAACAGAAGAAAGATTGATAATTTTTCCACCGGTGCCTTGTGCAATAAGATACTTCGTCACCGCTTTGCAGCAGAGAAACACACCTTTCACATTCACGCGCTGTACCCGATCCCAATCCTCCTCAGCAAGATCGACCACAGGAACACGGTCCTTACCAGCTTTTGTGCCAGCATTGTTGACGAGGATGTCAATTTTACCGAAATGAGAAACGACTTTATCAACCATCTCCTCAACCTGCTTTGCATCAGAAACATCAGCAACAACGCTAATTGCACGCCGGTTCATCGCTTCTATTTCCACAACGACATCTGGCAAACCACCCCATCCTACATCATCATTTGCGTAAGGATGTTCAACGATATCGTTCACAGCAACATCCGCGCCTTCTTCTGCTAAACGTAAGGCGATAGCGCGTCCGATACCGTTTTTGCCTCCTGCCCCCGTAACCAATGCAACTTTGCCATATAAATTATACATCACTTGAGTATTGCCTTATCACTTAGAGGTATGACGAAGGGACGATAAAGATTATGGACGAGACTGACGGGGAATTATTTCTTGAGAGCACCCCAAGTCAACGCAAGTTTGCCGGAAGGTTCCACATCCAAAAACTCTCTGTCAAAAGTGAGGTCACCATAAGCCGCCGCATCCCATGCCTGACCGGGCATCCACCCAATCTGATGCTCGCGACTGCCATTTTCACAATCATTGTAATGGAAACTCAGACCAATAGTTAACCCATTCTCTGCTTTAAAATCCTTACCCTTTTCCGCGTTCCCTGGGTTTGGACCACGTGCAGCTGATGCGTCTACTGCAATTTCATAGATGTAGGCATCACCATCGTTGACAAGAACCCATTCCGTATTTGCTTCTGAAGCAGCAGCGGAAAGATCTTCACCATTCGCACCAAGTGTCCATTGAACAAGTGAATCTCTAATAATATCGTTGTCAAAATCAAACATCAATTCAACACTATCGTCTTCCCACCATCTATTATTTGCAGGATTGATGTCCTGGAGTTTATCATCAGTGATTTCAACAAGAAAATAGATACGAGTGGGGTCGGATGCATTCCATGCGACGCGTCCTTGACCAGTAAAATCTTTGGCATTAGGCAATCCGCCACCAACATCTTTTATTTCGTCAAAGGCAACTATTTCTGCACGCTCCCATTCACTGATATCCCCATCAATCTTAAGGTTAGAAATCTGTTTTGCGACATATTCTTTATCGCGTTCCGCTGCCGAAGTAAATTCAGTCCAACCTAAAATTAGTATAAATATCATAATAATGGCATATATACTTTTCATACCCTCGAGTAAATTTAAATGTTATTTCATTAGAATCCTCATTGAATAGTTATCTTTACCTTTTAGTAAAGTTTTAGAAATTTTCATCTACTACCATTAGAAATGAAGGCGGATCAATGTCCACCTTCATTTCCAACAGAGAACTTGTGTATAGAAGTGATTCATATATGACTTATTTTTTTAGACTACCCCATGTGACTGCGATTTTCTCCTTAGGATCAACAGCGAGTCCACCTGCGATACCATCATCCATGACAGAATTTATGTCATCTTCACTCAACACGGTATTGAAGATAGCAAATTCGTCAATCATACCTTGCCAGAATCGTGAATGTTGTCCTCCGGCATTTGTCCATGCACCAATTTTACCGGGATCAAGGACACCAGGATTTCCGCCCCAGTCTCTCTCAGCGTCAAGCTCACCGTTAATATAAAACCTGATCTTTTTTCCTTTGCACTGTAAGCGGTTGCTATGTGAACCCATTTATTCAATTCATCACCTAACACGGTGTAGTCAGCAAATGAGTCGTTTCCTCCAGGGTTACCATTAATAGAAAACTCGACCTTATTGTTGGTATGCAGTTGATAGTGGATATCTCCTCCTTTCCAAGCATTGACGTTATAGAATACGCGCCACCCATTTTCGCGTCCAGTACATTTGACCCAATGAGAAAAAGTGATTTCTTCAAACGACCCTAATTTTGAGGAATGCTTACCCATTCGTTTGTTCCGTTGAGTTCAATCGCTTGACCTATCTTACCCTCAACATATTTTCCACCTTGAGGTTCACCATCAAAACCATTTACAGACATATCTTTAGCATCGCCATCAAAAAGCCATGCCGCGACAATAGAATCTTCCGAAATCTCTGCCAAACCTGTCATATTGACACACAGTATTAGCAGTAGAATCAGTGCATAAGAGAATGTTCTTCTCAAAATATACCTCCTGTGAAATATCATAAAGAGAAAACAGAAAAGTTTTCATATTGTTGAAATTCTATGCTTAAATGTACGTATTTCTCATTTTATCAAGAAAAAAGATTAAATACAATAAATAGTGTTAAATTGACCTATGTTTAGCCATGCCGCGTGGATTTTCAAATGCATCCATCCACAAATGACACCACTCTGCATGGTCTGTCAATACAGAATCAGGATTCTTCCGACTGCGAACAACAAAATCTGGATGGGCAGTTCTACCCGAATGGTGTCCTGTTGTTTGGAAGCGAAGGTCTAATGACCAACGGCACCTATCAGATTTGTTCGGTTGCGAACGGTGAGGTGCAAAACGACTGAACAAGATAATATCACCGCGATAACACTCAAGCATCATCGGTTCTACATCTGGCATCAGATCGGGCACTATCATAGTGCCACCCTCTCTCTGATGTGTCAGGTATCCAATATCTTCGGTAACACCAGGTAACGCTTCCAAACACCCCATTTCAATAGTGCTATCGCCTAACGGCAACCAACATGTAACGACATTTGAACCTTCAGCCTCTTCCATCATAACACCTGCGTCCTGATGCCACGGAACGCCTCCCGCCCAACTCGCATTTCCATCAACGACAGGTGGTTTTGCACGCACATGTTGAATCGGGTTGCAAGTGATTTCTGGTCCCACAACACCCTCAATAACATCCAGCAAATTGTCGTTTCTCATAAACTCAAAGATGGCTTTCCCCCGATAGTGCATAATGTCCATCCCACCGCCAATCTCTCCCGATTGAGCAAGGAGTTTACCAAAACGTCTATCAAAAGGTTCGTCCTGATACAAGTTCTCAATCTTACCATGCTGGTGTAATTCATCAGCACGTTCTGAAATCCAATCCGCAATTTCGTCTATAACAGGTTGCGTATCTTCATCTGTCAGAGCGTTTTTGACTATTAAAACACCTTGTGTTCGATAGGTTTCCTTCTGTTCAGGTGTAAGTTGCATATACTTTCTCCTAAAATCTCAAGTTAATGTATATTATATCATTGACACAAGTCATAGACAAGAGGAAATGAAACGAAATGATAATGTAGATAAATAGAACAAAACGGTGCCCGATACTGATTCCTAAGCTACAATGAAAAAGGCTTGAATCCAGTAAATGCTGAAATCAAGCCTTCATAAACAGTTATAACCCAAGTTGCTACCTACAAGTTTTTAGACATGCAGACACCGTTTTAATCGAAAATAGTGCATTATTTGCGAAAGTTTTGTAGCACAAACTGTATGAAGATTAATTTATTAATTCGGTAATATTCGGGCGGGGAAACCCCGCCCCTACGATAATTTTTATGACTGGATTACCGAAATATTTTCTTAATCTTCATTCAGTTTGTGCATTTACTGGCACAATCTAACAGATTATGCTACATAAGTAGCAACTTGGGTAATTTTAGTTAGATCTACCGATAGGATTTAATGTCTCCCCAAGTTGTAGTCAATTTATCAGAAGGATCTACACTGAGAAATTTTCCATCCTTCAACTGATTAATTTCATCTTCCGATAAGGCACGACTGAAAATATAGAACTCATCCAGCAGCCCTGTAAACCAACGACTGTTATTATGATGACCAATCCCAGCCTTTCGATTCCAGTTGTCTGAAAGTTTGCCAGCACCTTGGGCAGTTTTATCCTCTACTCCGTTAAGGAACGTTTTCACCTCGCGGCTTTCACTATCGTAAGTACCCGCAAAATGAACCCACTCATTTGCAGTAATTATTGGACCAGGTCTGATCTGAAAAACATTTGAACCGCCTACATCACGACCAGTCCATCTGATACCCTCAACTTCAATCTCCACATGGAATAGTCCACTCCCAACAACATCCCCGATTGCATCAAACACAGACTGATCCGTGACTACACCGGTATGGTTCACCCAAAATGCCATCGTGATAGCATCAACAGGTATATTCTTAAACTCCGGTCCATTCATATCTACCCATACATTGGGTTCTAAAGAAATGGCTTTGTCAATAACGCCATCTCTCCATTTTGCATTCCCAACGACCGTCCCATCATTTCCATGGGGAGAACCATCTTTTACCGTTTGATCTTCATCGTCAAAACTATAGTAGACAGAAAGCGTTGGATCATCTATCGTTGCTGCATCCGTGAACAGACATGCAACCATAATTATGAGAATGGCAAAACATCCTTGGGAAAATCTATATATATTACAGTGCATTTTTTTCTCCTTAATGTTTGTTTAATTATAAGATGGGTTATTGGTTTGAATCCAGCAAAACACTGAATTCAAACCAATTCAATAGGTTCCATTTTACTTATCGCTGTGATTTGATACTACCCCATGTGGTTGCAAGTTTACCTTCCGGTTCCACAGACAGGAGTACACCGTTCATCACTTCCATGACTTCATCTTCGGACAACGCCCGTGAAAACATATAGAACTCATCCAATAATCCGCTCAACCAGCGACCATTATTGTGATGCCCGATGCCAGCCCTAACGCCCCAGTTGTCCGACATTTTGCCATTACCAGTCGCTGTATTGGTTTCCTCGCCATCAAAATAAGTTATGACATCGCCACTTTCACTGTCATACGTTCCAGCAAAATGAACCCATTTATTTGGTTCTATAGCTGGTCCCTGTCTGATACTGAAAACAGTTGTTTGTGTGCCGTCACGATGAAACTATCTGACACGTTCATTTCCTGTCTCAATTTCGACGTGGAATAGTCCGCTCCCATGATCCGTGCCAACTGCATCAAATACTGACTGCGAACCGGCAGGTCCGGTATGGTTCACCCAAAATGCAAGTGTGAAACCGTCAACAGGGGCGTTCTTGAATTCAGGACCATTCATATCTACCCAAGTAGTGCTTCCATCAAAAACTAATGCTTGTTCATAAACCCCTTCTGCTCGTTCAAGACTACCTTTAACTGTGCCGTTGTTACCATAAGTTGAACTATCAACGACTGTTTCACCTTCGCCATCAAAACTATAGTGGACTGAGAGTGAAGCATCACGTTCGACTGCTTCAGCAGAAAACGAGACTAACCCCACAAATAAAAAAACTATAAGGCTTAAGTGAATTACTTTTAACATTTTCTTAGACATTTTATTTCTCCAATATTGTTGGTTATTATCATTTCATTGAATGTGCAGGTTTTTTCCAACAAAAACCTATTTATATAGATGATAATGAATTAGATGTTTGTTTTTCTCTGAAAGTGTAAGCATATTAATCACTTCCAGCAGAAAATTGAATTGTTTGTATTTTGAAAGTATAAATTATCATCATCTGTTTGTCAACATGAAAATCATGGTTGGAAATAAACTTGAAATATGATAGGCTTAAGGAAAAGTCAGAATTGTATATTGTTAGGATGAAATCTTGAATGTGTAAGAAGGTTCTGCTTACCTACTTATGTATTGTATTCTGTACCATAGTTCCTGTTTGGAACGGAAACACTACTGAAATCCAGTTTATAGATGTAACAGAAACAGCAGGTATCCACTTTCAGCATGCAGGTGGAATAGACCATCGTGTAGTGCCTGCGTTGGTAGGTTCTGGTGCAGCATGGAGAGATTATGATAACAACGGCACGCTTGACCTTTATATCGTAAACAGCACTGCAGTCAGACCAGAACCGGACACGATCCTTCCTAAAAACGTTCTATACCGAAATAACGGAGACGGTACATTTACGGATGTGACAGACATCGCTGGTGTCGGGGATACAGGATGGGGAATGGGTTGTGCCTTTGCTGATTATGATAACGATGGGGATGCCGATCTATATGTTACCAACTATAAAGCAAATGTATTCTATCTGAACAGGGGAGATGCAACTTTCAAAAAGTTTACCTCAGGGGCAGGAGGTATTGGAAACAAAGGCTTTGGGTCTGGTGTTGCGTGGGGAGATTTTGATACAGATGGATTCCTTGAACTTTATGTAGGTAACTATATTGAATATACCAAAGTCCCTCAAGGTGATGAGGTGTTCTTTCCTTACGATTTTTTTGGACAGACAAATATCTTTTATTTAAACAAAGGTGACGGTGGGTTTATTGAAATAACCGATTCTGCTAAGGTGAACGGTGGGTTTCACCTCACCCTTGGAGTCGCTGCAGCAGACTACGACAATGATGGAGACTTGGACATATATCTCGCGAACGATTCTGACCAAAACATACTCTATCGTAATGATGGGGAAATGACGTTTATGAATACCAATCAACCGAATGCAAGGAGCCGCACAGGAGACATTCGCAGCGGTATGGGTATTGCATGGGGAGATTATGACAACGATGGTGCGTTAGACCTATTCGTCACAAACTGGCTCGACGAGAACAACGTTCTCTACAGAAATAACGGAGATGGCACATTCACCGATGTATCCGCAAAAAGCGGCATTTTTGAATCAGGTCTCGGCAAAACATGTTGGGGAACGGTATTTTTTGATATGGACAACGACACAGATTTAGATCTGTTTTTCTCAGCTGGACATATTGACCCCGCAACTTGGGAAAGCCACGGACAGCAGGACGTTCTCCTGCGTAATAATGGAGATGGCACCTTCACCGATATATCCGAACAAGTTGGACTCCGACAATTTGAAACACCAGGCGTTGGGAGAGGTGTCGCCGCAGCAGACTATGATGCAGATGGGGATATTGATCTTTTTGTCGTAAATAGTGGTGAGAAACCACGGTTGCTTCAAAATAACGGTGGCAACAAACTGAATTGGCTTCATATACGAACTGTCGGTGTAGAGAGTAACCGAGATGGAATTGGAACACGTATCAAAGTTATCATCGGTGATACGCACCAAATCCGTGAAGTCGCTTCTGGTAGTAGCTATCTATCACAGCACAGTCCAGAAGTAGAATTTGGTCTTGGAAACCATGACATCGTTGATAAGGTTATCATCAGATGGCCAAGTGGGATTGAACGAACCCTAACCCATGTTGCTGTGAATCAAACGCTTGTAATAACAGAAAGAGCTGATTGACAGAGGTATTCAATTGGCACAATGCATTATTGTAGGAGGGGTTTCTAACCCCGAATTCTACTGCTTTGTATCTCAAATTGGGGTTAGAAACCCTCCTACATAAGTGAATCTCAACAATTGAATGCCTCTGAGCTGATTGAGATATGATATTGACAATAAAACCAGCTATTTGATGTACAATTAATTAAATAGTTGACATTTTTCAAGTAATTTTGTATGATTACTTTCACAATATACGTATATTCAATTATCAGGGGCACTCTGATAGTTATTTAAATCGATAAAACCTAATTTCCGATATAGGAGGATATGATGCAAAGAAAGTTATTGTTCTGTCTATGTGTATTACTTATTGCAGTGTTAATTCACGATGCTATCCCTGCCGAAGAAATTCGTGTGATTGGCGGTATCAATAATGATTATGAAGATAACGATGGACGTATCTGGTACAGTGGACAGAAAGAGAAACAGGACTGGGGTGGTTGGATTACGCTACTACCACGGACAGCAGCTAATGCTACTCTGACTCAAAACGCTAAAGATTTAGCTAAAGAGGAAGGTTATGATGAAAAAATCTTCCATGCTGTAAGTTGGGCACAATTTCCGGCAATCGTTGAAGTTGATCTGAACACTGGTAAAGGTGTTTTTGATGTAACCTATCTCGTTGGTGAACATTGGTCACCGAATAATCGTGGTTTTGACATCATTATTGAAGACGAAGTCGTTGAGCCACTTTACGTTACACCAGGTAATCATGAGATAGACATTAAACGGTATGAAGGTATTGAGGTTAAGGACAAAGTGATGAGTCTCGTATTTGCGGGTAATGAGAAAACTGGGGCAGGTGACCTTAACGCAATGTTCAGTGGAATAGAAGTCATTCCATCTCAATTAGACGTAGATCCAAAACAGAAACTTACAACAACTTGGGGGGCTCTAAAAGGGCAACGCCAAGATTAACCAAAAGGAGAAAATTATGAGATTTTTGAGTATTTTGACTTTAACTTTATTTATTGCGGTTGCATTGACACCGTGCATACTCTTTGCTGAAGAATATCGTGTCCGTGGTGGCACTGCGGATGACTATACTGACACACAGGGACGTGTTTGGCACGGTGCACAACAGCAAAACCAATCATGGGGTGGATGGATTGAAGCGGCACCACGTACTGCTGCAGCCGCTAATCTAACTGCAGACGCTAAAGCACAAGCAGCAGAGGCAGGTTACGATGAAGTTCTCTTTCATGCTGTTAGTTGGGCACAATTTCCCGCTACCGTGAAATATCAGTTCAAAACTGGCAATGGCTTTTTTGACGTAACCTATCTCGTCGGTGAACATTGGTCGCCGAACAATCGCGGTTTTGACATAATCATTGAAGATGAGGTGGTAGAACCACTCTATGTCACACCCGGTAAGGATGAAATTGACATCAAAACCTACGAAGGTATTGAAGTGACTGATGAAACGCTTGATTTTAACTTTGCTGGAAATGCTGATACTGGTAAAGGCGATCTAAATGCCATGTTCAGTGCACTTGAGGCAGTTGAAAGTGCTGCCACGCCTGTTGATCCCAAAGCAAAGTTAACAACCACATGGGGGGCATTGAAAGGTAATCGCAAATAACTCAATACATATCTAATTCAAATGCCCGTTGTAATTTATCTGCAACGGGCATTTTATTTATATGGAATAGACAACTTTATTCCGGTTCAGGTGTAGTCAGGTCACCACTCAATATCGTAGGACACCAAAACTTCTCAATATATTCTATAATCAACCGTGTTCCCTCTTCATGGCTAACATAAGGTGGCTTGAATGGATTATACATTGCATCTGTAAGATCACGTACCAATACAGCATTGAAACCCCACTTAACCATCTGCTTAATCGCAAAGGAACGCCCCAACACACACATATTCGTATGAACACCCATAAATATCAGGTTCTGAATACCTTTTTGTGCAAGTAAGTTATAAACTTCCTGTCCATTATCACTGATAGCGTCTGCGTCATCAATCTCAATGTCAGGATGTTGTCTGTGCCATGCGCCATACATGTTTGTTTCACCTGTGTCTGAACCACCATCAGAAGCATCAACCGGCTGTGGTGGGTCGGGCATTTCGCGCTCCTCTGGTGGATCAGCATGCGGGAACTCCTTCATGACAATGCGTGCAGGATGTTCCTTGTAGAAATCCATCGTATCAGAAGGGGCATGGATTATCTGCACACCGCGCTGTCTTGCACGCTGCAGCACGATGTTCATTCGCGGTGCCATAATGTTCACCCGTTCGGTTGCTCCCCACGACCAGTGTTTATTCCACATATCCACCACAATAATAGCAGTTTCATTTGCCTGCCAGTCCACTTCTTCTTCAATGATACGCCATCCGTGTCTACCGACAGTCCGCGCTTCCTGTCTTCGTAGACATAGAGATAACTTCTCTCCGTTGGGTGTAGCATGAAAAGCGTTTCGTGCAATATCAAATATCATATATTTACAGCTCCTTCATTGTAGGGATGGGGCTCTGTGCCCATCCATTATTACCGTTTATGATATGTGTCGGGGCACAGAGACCCGACCTACATTAGATAAAAAAACCGACCTACATTAAATTCATGAGATAAGCATTAGATTTCTTTTCGCATGACGTAAGCGTCTCCACCGTTGCGATAGTATCTTTTTCGTCTACCGTAAACTTCAAAACCGAATTGACGATAAAGCTGGCATGCAGCACTGTTATTGACAGCAACCTCAAGGAATACGACATCTGCATCATTTGTCTTGATGATATTCAAAGCAAATAGCATGAGTGTTCGTCCCACACCTTGCCGCCTGTGTTCTGCTGCAACCGCAATATTCATTATGTGTGCTTCACCACAATTAATGTATAATACAACATACCCAATAACTTCGTTGTGTAATCGTGCAACATATAAATATGAATGTTCTTTTCGCGTGTGAAGTAGTCTTTTGTAAAAGGACACATGCCACGGATCAGGGAAGGAGTCCTTTTCTATCTCCATCACCTGTTTCAGGTCATCCTTCGTCATTTGTTCAATTTGTATTTTTGGAAACGGTTTGTCTATTTTCATTACGACATTTTAGCATGAAGGTAGTCCAGCGTCAAGTTCGGTTAGTAGGGTTATTCAGTTTTATAGATTTTCATTTTTCCGTGTTAACTATGAGTTTAGATTTTGAAGATAGATATTTCATTTTATCACCTATATGTGCTATTCCTGCCACTTGAGATACAGATAATGCTGTCCTTCGCACAACGAATATGATTTTTGGCATAGCACTGCATCGGACAGACGAGACATCTTCTCCAAGCAGCATCCCCGCCTCCAGTGGGATTTGTTCTCTATTGACCAATGCCCACGCTTTAGGGTAAGCAAGCGTTCAGCAGATGCTTCTTCGGGTGTCAGACTTGTCCTACCATAGTGGACTTTGGTTGTTTCTTCTCCTGTGTTTGGATTTTTGTGAATATAACGATATTGGATCACCTGTTCTATACATGGCCAGTCCAGATATGCGTTGAGACTTGCGCTTGATACACCTTGTCTCAAGTCTGCCATGTGATTTTTCATAAGTCTCGTGAGTGTAAATAGGGTCTCCCAACAGAGGATGTGTAGCGTCCTCAGAAAGTGTGTCAGGAACGTCTTGAAAGAGTTTTTGGATATCATCGCAAAGGTCAGGGTGGTTGTTTTTGACAGAAAGCACATAATCGCCATTCCCTCTATGATTTCTTGGCAGAAAGTTTTCTGTGTCAAAAGTGCGTCTGTAGTGATGACTTTACCACGGACATCAAAAGCTTTGAGGATCTCTGTTGAGATCGGTATTTCGTTGGTTTTGTCACTGACACTATTTATCCACTGACTCAATGTCATTCTATAGCATCAGCATCTAATATCTTCAAGAGATTGTGAAGCGTTGCGGAGCAAGGCGTTTTCTTATGTGTCCAACCGAGTGCTTTTGCGAGTGCTGGTTGTGAGCGAACTCAAGTCGCTATAGATGTCCATCCTTTATGTCCACACATCAATCCAGTCACTATAAGTGCCAGAATAGATGCTAATGGATGTCGTTTACCTTTACTCTTGCGGGGGTCTGGAACTTCTGATAACATTTTTTAAGTGACAAGATGATTTTCTTGTCATTATTCACCTCAAATATGGAATAGTTTTGAGGTGAAGTCCAACAGATATAGTGTAAAAAGTCACACTATATCTGCTTTTCATAAAAATAAACACATGTGAAAAAATATTGAAACCTAAATAACTCTAGTCAAGGGGATATTTAGGTTGACAAACCCACATGTTGAGAGTATCATTAAAGGGAATGAATTGAGTAACACCAGTAGAGATATAACATGGATAAGACTCCCGAAACCTTTGTCTGCAAAAATTGCAATGCAGATATTAAAGTTAAGGCATTTATCAAAAACCTAAAGGTTTGTCCTGATTGTGATGCACATTACCCAATGAGTGCTCATGAAAGGATGGACCTACTTGTGGATAAGGATAGTTTCCATGAAACCGATGTAAACTTATACTCTATAGATGCGTTAGAATTCCCTGAGTATCCTGAAAAGCTTGAACGGGATATTGCTAAAACTGGACTCAGATCCGAGATGCTCTCAGGAACAGCAGAAATCGGTGGGTATGCGGCTGCAATTGCAATTGGTGATGTTGGTTTTATCGGGGGGACTTGTGGTGCAGTCATTGGTGAGAAGGTTACCCGATGTATTGAGTATGCTGGCAAGTACAATTTGCCTCTCGTTATTGTGTCTGTGAGTGGTGGGATGCGGATGCAGGAAGGCACTTTAGCATTAATGCAGATGGCAAAGACCGCTGCTGCATGTGCTGAATACGCAAAAAATGGTGGTTTCTATATCTCCATCGTCACAGACCCAACGTTTGGTGGGGCAACTGCAAGTTATTCATCACTTGGAGACGTGATTGTTGCTGAACCCGGTGCACGTATTGGGTTTGCTGGTCCATTGGCTGTTGCGAGTCTGCAAGATGAACTACCGGAAAACTTCCAAAAAGCTGAGTCATTGGTCGCTCATGGATTTATTGACCATGTTGTTCACCGTACAGGAATGAGAAATTTACTCATTGATTTGCTCTCATTTGTTGACTGATCCCTGATATAGTGAAAATTTAACGTGAGATCGGAATAAGAAAAGTGAATTAGATAGTAGGTTGGGTTGAGGAATATAACTCAGTCGACAGCATATACACCAGTCTCCTGTTCATCTAATGATTCTAACATTTGATACATTAAGATCTATACTAGAACACATGCAATTGTATGTGTTGTATATTTTAAAGGAGTTATATAATGTTAAAATTCAAAATATATAGTTTTTCTGTGTTTCTAATAATTTTAATATCTTCAGGATGTAGCATAAAAGTATCTAGTTGGCAATCAAGTATATGGGAAAATCAAGATAAATCTGCAGAGTCTAAAAATGTTGGAAAACTATCTGATAGCAGATTTAATTATGATATTGCAGTAACAGATCTTAGAAAAATAACTCGATATCCAGGAACAGAAGGTGGAAAAATAATACATCCCAAAATATTAATAGGTATTGCTGTTAGATGTTATAATAATTCTGACACGGCACAACTTATAAATGATAATCCAATACAGGTAATAAGTTTAGATAAAATACTTTCTAAAGAGTTAACACAAGATGAAGTTATTTTTAAATTCTACGGTGGAAAAACTAAAGAGATGACACAAATATCGGAATTGAATACACTAAACGATATTAGTAGAAATAGTAATAATATTTTCATACAGATATTGTCAGATATTAATAAGAAATCTGTTATAGACGATATGCATAGTAAAGAATATGATACATATGAAGTTTTTCACAAAAGTTTTAGTCCAATATCTATACCTTCTGGAGTTTCATATGATTGGGTGCAATATCATAATTACATACAAGGTCCTATAAAAGTGATATTAAAAGATCAGAGTATAGATAATGGTATAATATTCAACATATCTAATCATATATATGATAATTAATAACTATAAATGTTACATGTGTTGTTTTCATTTGACAATTTTTGATACATGTGTTACAATTGCTAATACTTTTTGTTTTCAGGCATAGTTTGCGACCCTATCTATGCAAATATCATTTGTAAAACGCCCTAATAAACTGATGTATTGTGAAATCACACCTTTTTCTGTCACTATATCAGATTTTTGACGTTTTAAATAAAAGCAGCCGAAGAATATGTATATTATGTAAATAGTAGTATAGTATGTATAAGAGCGAATATAGACCGTTTAACAATTTATAATCTATCAAATAAGGACAATTGAAGTAAAAAATGGCGAAATCATTAGTCGTAGTTGAATCTCCTGCAAAAGCAAAAACAATCGAGAAGATTTTAGGAAAAGACTTTATAGTTGATTCCTCCGTTGGACATATTCGGGACTTACCCAAAAAAGAGCTTGGAGTTGATGTTGATAATAACTTCTCTCCAAAATATGTACTGATACGTGGAAAGGGACCTGTCGTTAAGTCAATTCAGGAAAAAGCGAAAAAAGTAGATTGTATCTATCTCGCAGCGGACCCAGATAGAGAAGGTGAAGCAATTTGTTGGCATCTTGCTACGGAACTCAAAAAAGCGAAAAAACCTATCTACCGTATTATCTACAATGAGGTAACACAAAGTGCAATTTTAGAAGCAATAGAGAATCCTGGAACTATAGATCAGGCTCTTGTAGATGCGCAGCAAGCGCGACGCGTATTGGACAGACTGATTGGATGGAAGATTAGTCCAATTTTATGGAGAAGCATTAAACCCGGCTTAAGTGCAGGTCGTGTGCAATCTGTTGCTGTTCGGCTTATTTGTGAGCGTGAAGCAGAAATAGAAGCCTTTAAACCTGTAGAATATTGGACATTAACAGCAACGCTTACACCAACACCAAAGGAGCATCTTTTTCCTGCTAAATTGCATAAAATTGGCACTAAGAAAGGTGAGATCAATAACTATGGATTTAAGGTAGAAGAAGAACGTGCCAAGGAATTAGCTGCCGATGCGAAAGAAGAGGCTTTCATAGTTGAGAAAGTTCAAAAGCGTGAACGCAAACAGAATACAGCAGCACCCTTTAAAACGAGTACACTACAACAGGAAGCCTCCAGAAAACTGCGTTTTACAGCGAAAAGAACCATGATGATTGCGCAGCAGCTATATGAAGGTTTAGAAATTGAAAAAGAGGGATTAGTCGGACTTATTACCTACATGCGTACTGATTCAACGCGCGTTGCCCAAGACGCAATAACTGCAGTTAGAGAGCATATAAAAACAACCTTTGGTTCTGAATATTTACCACAACGGGCAATTTCTCATGCAAGAAACAGTGGGGCACAAGACGCACACGAGGCGATTCGTCCTACATTGCAACTGCGTACCCCAGAGTCTTTAAAAAAATATTTGAACAAGGATCAGTTTCGTCTATATGAACTGATATGGAAACGTTTTATTGCAAGTCAAATGAAACCAGCGATTTTAGATGCTACAACGATAGACATTAAGGCAGGCAAGTATTTATTCCGCGCTACCGGTTCTGTTATCAAATTTGATGGATTTAGACGGATTTATATGGAAGGACAGGACGATGTTACGAATGAGGCTAATGGTAATGGTGATGAGAACGTAAATCTGCCTGATGTTAAGGAGGGTGAGACACTTGACCTACGTAAACTTGATCCGAAACAACACTTTACGCAACCTCCTCCGAGGTACAACGAAGCAACGCTTGTTAAAGCATTAGAAGCAAAAGGGATAGGCAGACCAAGTACTTATGCCACAATTTTGTCAACGATTCAGGATCGCGGATACATTGAGAAAGAACAACGTCGTCTCTTACCAACCGATGTTGGCAGACTTGTCAACGAACTCTTGATTCACGGTTTTCCTGATATTGTTGATGTTGAATTTACTAAGGAGATGGAAGAGAAACTTGATACTATTGCCGAAGGGAAGACAGCATGGGTGGAGACATTAGGTGAATTTTATCCATCTTTCGAAGAAGCACTGAAGGATGCCCCTGACAAGATGTACGAGGCGCGAAAAGCCATGGAAACTGTATCGGATGAGGCGTGTGAAAAGTGTGGTGGAAACATGATAATAAAATGGGGAAGGTATGGAAGATTCCTCGGATGTTCAAATTATCCAGAATGTGAAAACATCAAACGTCTCAATGGTGATGATACTGCAGCGGAAGAGCCCGAAGAGACAGATACGGCTTGCGATAAGTGTGGTGAACCGATGGTGATCAAGCAGAGTCGTTCCGGTGCAAAGTTTATGGCATGTAGTGCTTATCCCAAGTGTAAGAATGCCAAACCGATACCTATGGGAGTTGATTGCCCAGAACCCGATTGTGATGGTTACTTAGGAGAACGCCGTAGTAAACGGGGTAGAATTTTCTATGGCTGCAGCAACTATCCAACATGTAATTTTGCGAGTTGGAATAAACCGATTGCAGAACCTTGCCCAGATTGTGATGCCCCTTATATTGTTGAGAAAGCACAAAAAGACGGTGAGACAATTCACACTTGTGCCTCCAAAACCTGTGATTTTACAAAAGCAATAGCATAAATATTTCTACATTCATTAGTTGTTTTGTGTAACGAATACGTATTTTCGCTTTGATGTGATGCATTATGATTCAACTACATCAAGTAAATTTCAGTTATCATGACCTCAGTGTGTTGGAACGAGCGAGTTTTCGACTTGAACCTGGGGAATTCGGTTTCCTTGTAGGTGGGAGTGGTGCTGGGAAAACAACGCTTCTTAAGCTGTTATATGGAGCCTTAACACCTACCTCTGGGTCTGTGAATGTTCTTGGACAATCGCTTGCTGAACTTACTCCCTCTACACTGCCCTATTTCAGGCGTAAAATTGGTGTAATTTTTCAAGACTGCCATCTTATTGAGTACAAAACTGTTGAACAAAACCTTGCAATTCCACAAAAATTAGTAAAAACAAAAGTACAGATTTTGCGTGAAAATGTGAATAATCTATTACACCAAATGGGGTTGGTTCACCATAAGAGATCGTATCCGAGTCAAATTTCCAGCAATGAACGTCAACGGCTTGCAATTGCAATGGCAATTATCAATAGTCCATTGTTACTAATTGCTGACCAACCTACGGATACACTTGATCCAACACTTACCCTTGAAATGCTTGCACTTTTTGATGCTCTCAATTTTCAAGGTACAACGGTATTGGTTTCCACGACGGATCCTGAACTCCCAGAAAGATATATACGTTCTCAAAACGCCGCACCAAAACGGGTATTTACATTGAAGGATGGACATATTTCAACATAATGCTATTTCTAAAAAATAAAGTCGTATTATGAGATTAATTAGGTTTTATGAATATAAGAGGCGCAATAAATTGTGCGACTACGAACAAGGACACAATGAATTGTACTACTACAGATAGGTTTTCAGTTGAATCAGGGTTAGAAACCCCTCCTACAATTTAATAATATCAAATATAAAATGCGATACTTGATTCAAAACGCACTGATACATTTGGGTCTAACAAAAACAAATAATATCTTATGTCTTATTGCGCTTGCATTTTTCATCTTAATTATGAATACATTTCTTTTCAATGATAGTTCCATATACAAGGAATTATCATTGAAAGAAACAGAAGCTCCACTTGTAGCGTTTGCTAATGATACAGTCGTTGAAAGTGATGCCAGGGTTTTTGCTAACCAGATTCAGAAAAATGAAAAGATTCTATATATAGATTATATTTCTAAAGAAGAGAACCTAAACCGTGCTGAGAAGCATTTTGGACCTCTTGGCAAATTGATAAAGAACGGTTTTTCTGGCAGTAATCCTTACCCCGCCTCATTAGAAGTATATGTTAGATCTGATAGTCTATCACGGAAAACATTGGAAAAAATTGCATTTGATATAGAGGCTTATGACACTATTGACGATGTGATTTTTACAGGACACGGCATCTTGACAGATATGTATCGTCAAATGAACCGTATAACTATTGCAAGTATTGCATTAACAGTTCTAATTTCATTTCTTTTAATTCGTGCTGCTGTATTGAAAATAGGTCAGACTCGGGATGATGAGATACATTTAATTAACATTATCGGTGCAACTCGTGGATATATTCGGTTTCCTTTCCTTATTCAGGGATTCGTGCTTGGATTTCTTGGATCACTTTTAGGTATAACCTGTTTTTACTTGCTCTACTGCATATTTACTTACCAAATTGGTGTTCTTGATTTCCTTCCACATTATCAACTGATTACGATTCTGGTTGCAGGTGCAATTGTTGGTGTTTTTTCTGGTTTTTCTGCATTTCGAAAGTATGCAGAGAATTATAAAAAAAGGTTAGTTACATGAGAAGGATATAGATATATTCTATGTCTTTGTCTGAACCAGGATTTTCAGGATTAGTAGATTTCCAAGATTATGGGTCTGATGTTTCAGAGAGTTTTTGACAAGATAAGCTGTTCTGATGTTGGTAAGAAACATGTAATACCAATTCTAAGAAATAAAGTCACATTATGAGATCTGTCCGACATTGTGAATATAAGTCGCGCAATGAATTGCGCGACTACGAACCAGTTGCTTCATTAATGGTATATTCTTTTATAGAAATGGTATTAGTTAACAATGAGAAATATAGAAATAAGTATTGTTTTTAAAAATATTGCTAAACTTCTGACAATTAAAGGTGAAGCATCCTTCCGCATTAGGTCTTATGAGAAAGCTGCAGATATTATTAGTGATTTGGCTGAAGATGTAAGTTCGCTGATTGAGGAAGGCAAATTCCAAAGCATATCAGGTATTGGCAAGACAATAGAGGAAAAGTCAAAAGAAATACTGGAAACTGGAACCTGCCAAGCTTATGAAAAACTGTTAGACGAGATGGGATTTGAGGTGCTGGATCTTTTGGAATTGCGAGGGATCGGCGGTAAAACGGCAAATCTTCTCTATAAAGATCTGGGTATTAGAAATCTAAATCAACTCTCCGATATGATTGAGGCTGGCAAACTACAAGGTATAAAAGGTATTGGTAAAAAGACACTGGAGTCAATTTCAGAAAGTCTTGAATTTCTAAACACCTATAAAGGGACGCGCATACTTGCAAGATGCTTAGATTTAGCAGCACACCTATCTGATATTATCAATACATGTGAGACAGTCAATCGGTATGAATTCTCAGGTGATGTCCGTAGACTTGAAGAGGTATGTAATAGCATTGAAATCGTAGTAGAATGTGCAGACAACATTAACGAAACCCACACCTCGCTTATCGGGATATTTTCCACACATAAACAGCCTCTTCAGACCGAGATTAACAATGACCAATCTTTAACTGCCAAGATTCCCTCATTAAATTCATTAGAAAAACTACAACTCCTTGTAGACAACGGTTTTCCTGTTACCTTCTATTTATGTATGGCAGAAGATTTTGAGTCTGTCCTATTCCTAACAACACCAACGGACGAACACTTAGCAGAATATCCTGATATGAGTGGACAAAGTGAAGTGTCAGCGTTTTTGGTTGAATCACGGAATAGATCAGAGTCTGAAATATATGATGAATTAGGAATGTCGTTCATTCCTCCAGAACTGCGGAAATATCCTGACTCGGTTGCCTTGGCCTGTAATGACAAGTTACCATTACTTTTAGATTACAATGATTTGCGAGGCGATTTGCATACACACACAGATTGGAGTGATGGGGCACATACTATGGAAGACATGGTTGCAGCTGCCATTGAACGAGAATTAGACTACTATGCGATTACAGACCATTCTGTTTCATCTTCTGTAGCCAACGGACTGGATCAAGAACGGTTATTGAAACAAATTAAATATGTGTGTAAATTAAATGAGGAGACTGAAGGTATTGAGTTGTTAGCGGGTTCAGAGGTGGATATTCTTAGAGATGGGACACTTGATTTTCCAGATGACATTCTTGCCCAGCTTGATATTGTTGTTGCAAGTGTGCATAGTCTCTTTACCCTATCGGAAGTAGAAATGACGAAACGTGTGATTCGTGCGATTGAGAATCCGTATGTCATGATAATTGGACATCCCACCGGACGATTACTCGGTAGAAGAAAGGAATATGCGATTGATCTTGACGAAGTGATTGCTGCCGCAGCAGAGAACGACACAATTTTGGAGATAAATGGTTCCCCGAGTCGGTTGGATTTAGGTCCTGAATTTGTGCGGAAAGCGAAAGATGCAGGGGTGTTGATTGCAGTGAACACTGATGCGCATTCAATACCGGAATCTGAACGATATAGGTATGGCGTGAATGTTGCACGTCGTGGTGGATTGACAAGAGAGGATGTTGTCAATACTTATCCATTAGGAAAACTACTTCAGATTTTACAACGCAACATAAACTGAAAGGAGTGAATGTGAAACGAAGTCTACTTTCTCCAGCAAAACGCGCCATCATAATTGGTATGGATGGGGCAAGTATGGAACTTGTAAACAATATGATTGACTGGGGACACACGCCGAATATGAAAAAGTTGCGCGATCAAGGTGTGTCCCGACCGATGATCGGCGTATTTCCGACTTTGACCCCACCTGGATGGACAGCACTGTCAACAGGTTCGTGGCCTGGGACGCATGGTGTGATGGATTTTAATATACGTGCAGTTGGAAAAGGACTTGATAAAACCGTGTGGGGTATTGATACAGGATTGTGTCAATCGGAATATATCTGGAACCTTGTAGAACGGGTAGGTGGCAAACCGATTTTAGTGAAGTGGGAAATGTCTTGGCCGCCAACTGTGAAAACAGGTGTACAGGTTGAAGGCACTGGTCCAGGCGTATCTAATCATCATCAAGTTGCAGGCTATCACCTTTTTGTTGCGGGAAAATGGGCACCACGTCCAATCGGTGGGCAGCGCGATCCTGAATCACTTGATCCAAGTGCATTACAGAAAATTAAACACATCGATTCGGTGTCGATCATCCCATTTGACGAGAAAGAGTGGCAGGGAACACTACCTAAATCTAATAATCCTTTGCTTGAAGTAGAATTAACTATACAGCCTTTAGCACGCGGCAGAGAGAATATGAATCGTGGCAAAACCGGTGTTCCAAAATCATATTATGGATTGATTTTCGCAACTGGCGAAAATGGATATGATAGGATCAAGGTATATAGCAGTCGTTCAGGTGATGATGTTGTTGCTGATCTCGGCGTTGGAGATTGGAGTGAGTGGTGGCTTGATTCCTTTGAAATTGATGGAGCTGATGTTGAGGGTTATGTGCGCATGAAACTCATAACATTGACATCAACTGCTGATGCCTTTGAACTTTTTGTACCACAGATATGGCCTCGTTCAGATTATACGGTTCCATCTGATGTTGCGACATCGATTGACACGCATGTTGGATCTTTCCTTCAGAATCCAGCTCGTGACGCGCTTGGTCAAGTGGATGACGATACCTATTTCGAACTGTTAGACTATCATCATCAACGTCTTGCGGATGTTGCAACCTATCTCGCTACCGAAAATGACTGGGATGTACTTATGGTAGAAACACATGCGCCGGACTATGCGAGTCATTTTTTTCTTAGTCAAGCAGATGAAATCAGTGGGGCATCAGAAGAGACGGTCCATCGTTGTCGGGAAGGTTTGCGGCGGACATATCAATCAGTAGACCGGATGATTGGACAGATTGCGGAACTTGCTGATGACGATACTGTAGTATTGATTTGTGCGGACCACGGAGGCACACCGAATCAATTTCGGGCAGTTGACATTGAAAAAGTGTTAGAGGAGACGGGTTTTATTGTCAGACAGGAAAACGGTGAGATAGACTGGACAGAAACTCGTGCACTCAATGTCGGTTTGGTCCATGTCTTCATCAACCTTATGGGACGCGAACCGAACGGTATTGTTGCTGCCGAAGATTATGAAGCGACACAACGTGAGATAATTGCAGCCCTCCACGCATACCGTGATCCAGAAACAGGTAGACATCCTTTTTCATTAGCAGTAACCCGTGAGGATGCAGAAATGTTGAATCTACATGGTGATCTTGTTGGAGATGTGGTCTATGCACTTCGTCCAGAGTTTGATGGTGCGCACGGAAAGCAGTTGCCATCGGTAAGTTTTGGAATTGGAGGTCAGCACTCTACGTTTATCCTCTCTGGTGCGGGTGTTCGTCAAGGCGTTGCATTAAGACGACAAGTCCGCGTGGTAGATATTGCACCGACACTCTGTTATTTGTTAGGTCTTCCGATGCCTGCAAATGTAGAGGGTGGTGTGGTTTATGAAGCCTTGGAAGATCCAAATTGGCATCTGACGCGATTGGGAGAATTGGAATAAGAATGTCCTTGTGTGAGGAGTGTATTGATGTCACTGATTATTGGACACGATGGATATAGATGTCATGATCTTTCCCGCGAGCATCACTCCACACAACGATTGCACTCCCGGTGCCTACAGAAATTGCCTGCGGAGATATTTGCTCTTTTGCGGCATCACACACTGGGACACCGTTTTCTTTCCAAATCACTTTTCCATCTGCATCTATCCGTTGTGCATAGATTGCGTCCTCAGTCGTGTTACCAATATCTTCTCTAAAGTCAATCCAATAGGCGATTGCTCCACCTACACCGTCTGTAACAAGCATAGGATTTTGCTGCATGCCTCCCTCTATGCAAATTGGAATTCCCTTCTTATCCCATAGGACTATTCCGTCTGCATTGACGCGTTGCGCGTATATGTCTGCGAAGATATCTCGGTCATCCCACCACGTCACAATGAATCCACCATTACCATCGCTGACACAATTGTGTTGTTGCTGATTGGCAGTAAGTTTATTGATAGGTATTCCGTCTTTCGTCCATAAGGTTTTTCCATCAGCAGTTATATGTTGTGCATAAAGTTGTGCAGTCGTGAGAAAACTCGGATCATTACGATAGTCTGCCCAAACGCAAAATGCTCCACTTTTACCGTCAGTTACGATTGCAGGTGCACCTTGGTTGCCTTGTGCTGAACATACAGAAATAGGCAAATCCCATGCAAGACTACCATTACTATCAATCCGCTGTGCAAAGATATTCCAATCTGGTGTGCTAATATCCCACCAAACGATGAATGCTCCACCATCACCATCACTGATTATTGCGGGATCGTATTGGTCGCCTTCTCCTTTAAATACAGCAATACCGTTCTGTTCCCAGATAGTTTTTCCTTCTGATGACAATTTTTGTGCATAGATATCTTGATTGTCAGCACGCCAATCTTCCCAGACAACAATTACGCCTCCATTTCCATCGGAGATAGCGGTAAAATCGTCTTGTAAGTTAGGTTCTACACAGATTGGGACACCGTCCTGTTCCCACAATATGTCACCATTTGCATTTATACGTTGTGCATAGCTGTCTTGTAATCCGTTTCTTGTATCACCCCAAACAATGATTGCGCCACCGTTTAGGTCAGAGACAATTGCAGGGGCACTTTGAGATGCTTCATGCTTGCAAACGGGGATTCCGTTCTCTTTCCAAAGGATGTCACCGTTGCTGCCGACTCTTTGTGCGTAAATGTCATAGTTCCCATTTCTTCCATCCCGCCAAGTGACGATACCACCATCTTTCCCATCCGTTATAATTGTAGGGAAATATTGTTCGTTTTCAGCGGTGCATATTGGTATGTTTTCAGTGTGTTTCCATTCTGTGTAGCCGGTATAGGGGACTATTGATAGAAACAAGCAGAAACAGGTAATAGTACTAATTCTAATAAATATGGTGTCATTATGCATTTGTAGGTTTATTCTCGATTTCTGAATGTCCGAGGCGCGACTATGAACGGTATAAATCGGGGTTGGAAACCCCTCCAACAATTGGGAAAAATTACATCAACAGTTCTTCACCAATTGGGAAGAACTGGTCAGCCATTGCCTGCAAGTCCATTGAGGTGTTATGTTCGAATGCAACCACCTCTATTCTTTTCTGTTGCTGTTTTATGAGTTCTGCCAAGGGACAGAAATCCCCATCTCCACTTGCTAAGATTACGACATCCAAGGATCTGAGCATTGAAACAACATCAACAGCAATTCCGACATCCCAATCACCTTTTGCGGAACCGTCTCCCCGTAATCTTAAGTCCTTACTGCGAATTGTGTATCCGTTGTGTTCTAAGAGAGAGATGAAATTGCCTTGTTTTATTTCTGGAATTTGTACGATATATGCATAAGCACAGAGGAGTTCACGTGGTCCAACGATCAGGTCAAGAAGTTTAATGTAATCAACTCTTCGTTCGAAACGGTCTTTGGCGGCGTAAAACATATTTTGTACATCCACAAAAACTCCGACACGTTCATGTGGAGTACTTTTCTCAGTTTCAGGACTCAATTCCTTATTAGGTATTTCAATATGTTTAACTGTCATCCGAATTTTGTTTAGTGCAACTCTGGATTCCTCTTGTGATTTGTCTAACAAGTCAAAATGGTTTTGTAAATCGGATTTTAATTGTACTAATGCTTTGTTTTCCTTGAACATGGCTTCTTCAACCAACTTCAATTGAACCAAGAATGATTCAGTAGATGCTTTGAATTGATCAAGTTCGTGGAGTTGCGTAGTAATTTCTTCGTGTTTCGTCAATAAATTTTGATGTTTAGCATCTAACTTCTCAAGATTAGTAGATGTTTGAGCAAATTGATCAGCAATTTCCTTGAGGCTTTCATTTTCCCTTTGCAGTAATACGAGTTTTTCTTCTTTTTCTTGAAATGTAGAAATTCTATTTTTCAATCTTTCGTTATCTTCAATCAGGAATTTGCAGTGTTGCTCCAACCGCTTGTTCTTTTTTAGAATTGCCCCTTGCTGTGTCTTTATTTCATCTATCGTGTTTCCAAGTCTTTCGATTTCCAGGTGTTTTTCATGAAGTTCAGCACTGTTTTCGTTCAATTGGTTCGTATATTGTTGTTGGGTATCCTGAACTTCTGTGGAAGGGGTTTGTTGTTCAGTAGGAAACTCTTTTATATCTGTTAGATTATTTACTACTTCTTCTGAGTCTATATATGCCTCGTAGGCAGTAGTCATCAAGTGGAACCCGTGAGCATGCACATCCTCGCGTGCGTCAATTATAAGAGCCCACACGACATTACCAAATTCACCTGATTCAATTAAGGAGGTAGGCGATTTAAAGAATGTCTTAATTTCATCAACTAACATATATCCCACTCGCGAAATTGCTGTTTCAGCTTTCTGGGCGATGTTTTCACCGATAATTTCGTATATTTGAGATTGATTGTAAAAAGCGTCAGTTAACGTGTTTACCAGTTCATTCTTTGGAGATGAGGGTATTTTATCTGGTTCGGTAATAAGACCAGCGTCTATAAGCAGTTGAAATACCTCTTTTTCTGTAAAGATTAGAGCAAATAACCACTTGAGTTTTTCGCTGGGTATTAATGATTTTATATCGTGTTCAGTCATGAACTTCCTCCATGTTTTTATTTTTGCTTCATGTTAATGTGAAAACATCAACATTATAGTCTATATTTTAAGAGAATTGAAATATTATGCTGTAATACCTCCTAATATGTATAGGACTACAGCCATGATTTTACCGTGTTTAACGGTTAAAATAATCTTTATAATTTGATTATTTTGTTGGATCCGATGGGTATGGAGCGAGTAGCGTTGCGCGTATCAACGACAACATCAGCATATTGTACAATCATATTGTAGTCAATATTGCTGTGGTCTGTGAGGATAACAACACAATCGACACTTTCTATCACTGAAGAAGTCAACGTTTCGGAATGATAAGTATCCACTCCCTGTAGGATAATTTTTGAAACGTACGGGTCATGATATAAAATATGTGCACCTTTGTCAAGCATTAATCTTATGACTTTAAATGCAGGCGATTCTCGCGTGTCACCGATGTCTTTCTTGTATGCGACACCAATAATCAAGATTTTTGAACCGTTTATAGGTTTCTTGTGTAAATTTAGTGCGTGAATAACTTTATCAAGGACATATTTTGGCATTCTGTTATTAATTTCGCTTGCGAGCTCAATGAACTTTGCACTTTCTTGATAAGTTTTTGCCTTCCAAGAAAGATAATGTGGATCAATCGGAATACAATGTCCACCTGGCCCGGGACCTGGATAAAATGGCATGAATCCGAAGGGTTTTGTAGCAGCAGCGTCTATAATTTCCCAAACATCCAATTCCATCTTATCACAGATCAGTGCTATTTCATTGATCAAGCCAATATTCACGTTCCGAAATGTGTTCTCTAACAATTTTGCCATTTCAGCGATACGTGGTGAAGATACAGTGTGGGTCTTATTAATAAATTGTTCATAGAAGACCTTTGCAACTTGCGTGCATTTTTCTGTTACCCCGCCAACGATTTTAGGGGTATTCGTCATAAAATAGGTGTCATTACCGGGTTCAATGCGTTCAGGTGAATAAGCAAGATAAAAATCTTGACCCACTTCTAACGAATCAGTTTGTTGGATGTTGGAATTTGATAGTAGCATTGGGAGCACGATTTCTTCTGTAGTGCCAGGAAAGGTAGTGCTTTCAAGGATAATCAGTTGTTCAGCATGTATATTCTTTGCAACATTTTCAACTGCAGACTTGATATATTGCATATCCGGTATTCTATTTTCATCTAAAGGTGATGGTACACAGATGTTGACGGTATCCAGTTTCGTAAGAACACTGAAATCATTGGTAACTTGTATCTGTTTTGACTTTATGAGTTGTCCAAGAATTGTATCGGGAACATCTGGAATATCCGAGATTCCATTTTTTAGGCGTTCTAATTTTTCTTGACTGATGTCAATTCCTGTGACTCTGAATCCTGCCTCTGCCATAGCAACCATGAGTGGTAAACCGACGTATCCGAGTCCGATGACCCCTGCATGTATACTACAAGATTCAATTTTTTTTATTAGCATGTTCTCAGATTGGATTGTGTTTTAGTTATGTTATTTTACGACTTGTGCCAGTTAATAATATGTTTATTTTCTATTCACACAAATTTGATTTAACATATAAACATATCGTCCCTACGGGACTAAAGAAAGTTCAAAGAAAAAGAAATACGTCCAAATTCACCTGCTAATGTGATACACTATTTAACAATCAGTTATTTAGCACAACTCGTTATTATATATTCTGTAACCATCGTGAAGCGGAATATAGACTTGTGAATATCTTTTCAGGCATATCGGTTTTTTCATTTGAATAGTAGTTGAATGTTTCTCGTCCGTGTCCAGTCAGAACGAGTATTGGTGATGCACCTGCACTTTGAGCGGCTGATATGTCTGTAATTGAATCACCAATGAAAAAAGTATCAGATATGTTAAATCCGTACTCATTCGCTGCGGATTTCAACATTCCCGGTTTCGGTTTACGACATGGACAACCATCATCTGGATGGTGCGGACAGTAGTATATGTTTGCTATTTCTCCACCGTTACTATTTATTTCAGCCAGCATCCGTTGATGGATGTCAGCGAGTTGTTTCTCAGTGAAAATACCTTTGCCAATTCCTGCTTGATTTGTTGCCAAAAGAATACGAAAACCGCTCTTTGTCAACATAGTAATTGCCTGTAATGCATTCGGTAGGAAACTGAAATCGTTCCAACTACGTACATAACCTCTATTCGGAGGATTCTTATTGATCACACCGTCTCTATCAAGGAAGATGGTTTTCATGCTGCTTCTCCATTGAAGAGAATGTAATACCAAACAGGACTTAGGCAGTTTTAAAGATTATTGTAATGATTTGCGAGTTGATGTCTTGTGTAATCATCCAATTCATAAATCAATGTGCCTTCCTTAGATAACTATATTTTAATATAAAATACGATTAATATGCAAAAGATTTTGCACAAAAAATTAAAATAGTGTATAATACTTATATCAACCAAACCAATAAATCAAGAATATGGGTACCTCGGATCTAAAACATATTTTGGATTTATTGGCTTGGTTGCTGGGGTGCCCGTCATTTTTTAAGATGGCGGCACCCCAGCAACCAAGCAAAATACTATTAAGGAGGTACTGAAAAAAGATGAAACTTATTCGTCATTACATCCGATATTTTGTGATCGGATACATATTCGGTGCGCTGGTGTTGGGAAGTATGGTAACCATAAAAGCGACACATCCCGATACACCACCAGAAAAATCGCAGTGTGAACCTATTGGCACGGGAAGGTGTGAACCTTCTGAAATAGAAAGGTGTCAACCTTACTATCATCCCGTACTACCGGGGTGTCCCAACAATTTTGGATTTTATCCGAAGGAGACACCCGTGTGTCCAAAACAAGTTGATCCTTGCCCGCAACAGGATGGGTAAGACAAACAACCGCGGCACGTTAATCGCGTGTCGCGGCACACAAACCTCTAATTGCCAAGAGCAAAAGGAGAAAATCTCATGAGTAAAAAAGTAAAATGGGGGTTCGCGACCCTCATTCTCCTCACTGTTGGTATCTGTGCTGTGCTGCATCAGATAAACGCGCAAACAAAAGTAGATGCACATATTGCAGCAGCAGAAAAACTTATCACAGAAGGTAACTATTACGAGGCAATCCTTGCGTTGAAACCGCTATTGACAAGTGATCGAAAAAGTGAAGCACAAGAAGAAGCTTTTTGGATGGCTCACGTGATAACACTGAATTGGGAGCAAACGATTACAGATGAACAAATCGACATCATAAACAATTTTGGTGCGGATTTTGATAATATTGAGATCAACTTTGGTTACAGGTGTAGTTTCCTGCAGCAGCTCATAGATCGTTATCCAGAAAGTTCACGTCGTCCGGTCGCAGAATACTATCTTATACAAAAGAATTATCCAGTGCCAATATGTGTTCCTGGTGATGGTGACGTACTTGAGAAACTCTACGCGTATATTGATAAATATGAAAAGACAGGTCGGTTTGAAGTTTATATGGCATACCTTGATATTGCACATTTTCATCATGGGCTTTGGGCAGTGCTAACATATCCTGACGAACCAAGTGCTGGTGGTCGTATGGGTGAGGGTTATGCCAGTGATGACCCAGAGCAGGATAAAAAACATGCAGAGGCATACAAAGCTGAGGCATTGAAGTATTATCAGAAGTATCATTTAAACCCACACGGACTTCCCGACGATGATGCCTATGAGCGTTTGAAGAAAAACGAAGCTTTTGGGTGGGATTTTATTGTTTGGGGATGCTAAGTCATGAAAGTGGAAACGTTATTAAGGAGAAATGGACATGTCAAAAAAGATGAAATGGGGGTTAGTTATCCTCATTATTGGACTACTTGCTGGTGTTTCTTATATGGCAGTGTGGCAATACACAGAACTCCAGCAATACAAAAAAGATGCTGCGGAAGCAGATAAATTGTTAGAACAACGTCAAAATCAGCAACAGACACCGGAAGGGGTGGCTGATGGTGACTTGGATATGTCGCATCCCGATTTTCATGTTCACGAAGATGGCACGCCTCACATTGGCACGCACGATGAACCGAAAGTGGAATACACCGCACCAGAAGGGGCTGTGACAAAGCCCGATTTCCCGAAAATTGATCCCAATGAGGATCCTGTCAAAGCTGCGTATAAACGGCTGGAATATATCAAGAACAATCCGTATGCATGGGGCGGGGTGCATTCTGAACGTGCTACAGAACTGATAGACCAACTGATGACATCATCGGGTCCGATTAGGTTAATAGACCATAATCACGGTGATGAAGTTATAGGACAGATTGAAGAACTTTGTGAACAAGGCGATCCCCGTGCCGCGGCGGTATTGATAGCACACATGTGTGATGGAGATACGGTTGGTCGAGTGATGTTTGATACGTTGGCAGAGATCGGTCCCCCTGCTGTGCCTTATATTCTCCCATATCTTGAAAAAGGTATGGAACAGGGAGGATATATTAGGATGGCAGTATTTAAGAGTTTAGGTCTCATTGGTGATCAGTATCGAGATGATCTTGATGGTATTGTGGATCATATCATCATTCCAAAGTTAGAAGTGATCGCTGCGGATGAAGATAATGAGCGATATGATTCAGGCACCGTTATAGATGCCCGTGAAGCCCTTGATGGACTTCAATAATTTTTTATTTTTCCTTTTAGAAGGAGGAGGTTATTCCGATGAATAGGAAGTTTTATTTTATCTGTCCGCTCGTTCTTATCATTGGTGTTTTCGTTTTTCTGATTGTCAAGAATCAGATGGAAATACGTGAACTTAAACGAGAAGCAGCCAAAAATGATAAGTTATTAGAACAACGTCAAAATCAGCAACAGACACCAGAAGGGGTGGCTGATGGTGACTTGGATACGTCACATCCCGATTTTCATGTTCACGAAGATGGCACGCCTCACATTGGCACGCACGATGAACCGAAAGTGGAATACACCGCACCAGAAGGGGCTGTGACAAAGCCCGATTTCCCGAAAATTGATCCCAATGAGGATCCTGTCAAAGCTGCGTATAAACGGCTGGAATATATCAAGAACAATCCTTATGCATGGGGTGGTGTTCACTCCGAGCGTGCTACAGAACTGATAGACCAACTGATGACTGAATCGGGTCCGATTAGGTTAATAGACCATAATCACGGTGATGAAGTTATAGGACAGATTGAAGAACTTTGTGAACAAGGCGATCCCCGTGCCGCGGCAGTATTGATAGCACACATGTGTGATGGAGATACGCTTGGTCAAGTGATGGTTGATACGTTAGAAGAGATCGGTCCCCCTGCTGTGCCATATCTTCTTACATATCTTGAAAAAGATATGACGCAAGGGCTGGATATGTCAACTGGAATGTATGACGCGTTAGGTCGGATAGGTGCTCGGTATCAAGATGATCTTGATGGTATTGTTGACCATATCATCATTCCAAAGTTAGAAGTGATTATTGCAGATGAAGATTTTGAACATTTTGGGGCGACGACAATTAGATATGCACGTGAAGCTCTAAATAGACTTCAATAATGTTTTTCCCTTTTAGTAAGGAGGTTATTGTCATGATTAAAAAGTTTTCTGTTTTTTGTATTTTACTCTTTGCATTTTCAATAATGTTTCGTGGTTTTACAGCCCAACAAACAGGTTCGGAGACGGGTTCAGGTTCTAAAGTCGAGCCACCGGTAGCGTTCAAGAAGTGGCGTATTGGTCGGAGTCCTGAAACAACAAGCAGTAAAACGTTTATTACGAGTACGCAAGAGTTGTGTCGTTTTTCTGCGTCTGTGGGGTATGGTGAGATCACGAATAAGGCGAACACGTCTCCGATTGATCCAACATCAGTGGGGTGGAGTGTTACGAAAGGCAGTAATGAGATAGCGTTAAAGGAAGGTTCTGTGCAGCACAATTGGTCAGGTCCGAATCCTGCGAGACTGGATAGCACCACACGTTTCAATGTTGTGGGAGTGGTTACAGTTGAGAAAGTTGTGGGAACTCGTGTTGTACAAACGTCAAAGGGACCGAAGATCGTTCCGGATTATAAGAAGGGATGGACAGCCTGCACGACTGATGCGAATCGTGCCAATAGAGTGCCTGTTCACCGTGATGGGGCGAAGATGAAGTTTAAGCTTAACTTCTCCGCACAGACAGAAGCGGGTCAACCTGTTTCTGCTGTGCTGGCGTTGGAAGCCGATAAAACAGACCAGTTACGGCAGGAATATGTTGATTACGATAAACCGATCCCGTCGTATGACGATTTTGAGGATGAAGACACCTACGATTTTGGGCATTACACAAATATGCTTAATGAAAGTCTTGGTGATAACTTTCAAAACTGGATCGACTCAATGAATAAGCAGCGTCAAGATATAAATACAGAGAATGCTAAAAAAGGCAACAACGCTGAAATTTTACCTGATTTAACAAAGGCTGATTTTACGTTGAATAGTGGGTTTCGGCAGCCGCATCACAACTTTGACCACGCAGGTTCTATATCGTTGCTGAGTTCGCACATGTATGGGTATGCGTTGGATGTGAACGGCAGAGACATTGATGGTAAGAGTGGAGCAGACCAAAGTAAGATGGTGCAAGCTGCAAAGAACGCGACTCCGCCAGCCCGTTTCTCTCAGAAGTATCCGAACAAGACGCATGTGCATGCGGACTGGGCACCGAGGGACTGGAAGGCAAGAGCAGAGGATGAAAATCAGAATAGCGCGGGCGATCCACCGAATGACTTTTCGTTGCCCCCTGCAGGTACGGATACAGTTGCGTGTCAAAAGCAAACTGAGAATAGTTGTTCTGTGCAGGTGAGTAGTAGCAGGGAGCACTATGTGACGTGTCCGAGTAGTTCGTGTGCCACGTCCTATTGGACTTGTGATAGTGATGACTATGATGAGCACCGTTTGCGGACGTGCAATTGGGAGAAGATGCTGGGGGGTCGTGTGTGTAACGGCACATTCCGTTTGTGTGAATATCCGATTGTAAGGATACCCGGCATGAACCTTCATACGCAGGGGCCGCGATGTCCAACAGACCCGAATGAGCTTCGTGTTTGTGAGGAGCGTAACACGCAAACAACGCCACCGCCTCCTGACACGGTTACTTATGCGTGTGGTGTGCATGATGTGGGATCGGACCCTGTTTCCAGCCATGCTTTACAAGCGAGTTGTTCGGTGACGGATAGTCATGGGCAGCAGTGTACGGTGACGGGGTTCTATAAATGCCAGTCGCATACGCACCAGTATCCTGCGTTGATTTCAGGGGTTTGTGGGCATACGTATACTTCTGCTCAGTCTAATAGTCATCGTTCCGTGACGTGTCCAACCGATTCCAATGGAAACGCTTGCACATCGGGGTCTTATTATGTGTGTCAGTCTCATACACATCAATATCCTGCCCCGGCGATCACATGTAATGGTTGTAGCACGACGGTGAATTATAAGTGGGTACACTGGCGGCGGTGTTCTCTATGCAACAAAGCCTATTACACGTGTAAGCTTGTTGGGTTGAGATGGCATACGCAACAGAAGACTTGCAAACGCACCAAAAACGGAGTGCCTTGTGGGCAGTCGTTTTACAGTTGTTCAAATCCAAATACTTGTTTCTATGGATGGACACATTCAGGGAGTGCCCACCATGTGAATTAGTCGCTAATTTTCGCAACCGAACCTAATGAACTTTGACATTCAAATTTGGTATTCGTAGGGGCGAGGTGCCCTCGCCTGGTGTGCGATCAACAAAGGTACAGATGGGTTGGGAAACCCAACCCCTACGTCTGTCATTGCCGAACTTGAATGTCAAATCTCATTAGGCAGGTATTCATTTTGAATATCTGCCTTTTTTATTTCCTACCTGATTTTATCTTCCTTATTATTAACCCAAGTTGCCACTTAAAGCATGCTATAAACATATCGCTCCGCTGGAGCGAAAGATTGGACATCACGAGTAGAAAGGGTGAAGCTATGCCATAGGTGGCAACTTGGGTTATTATTAGAGAAAACCCTCGATTTGCTTATATCCATTTCTCAATAGCCTTCTGAAGTTCATCTGGGGTGACATTGGCACATCCCATTTTTCCAACGACTATTCCGCCAGCAATACTTGAAAGCATTGCGGCACTGTAGTTATCTGCCCCAGCGGCAAGTGCAAGGGTGAAAACTGATACCACAGTATCTCCTGCTCCAGTGACATCAACGACATCATTAGCGTGCGGAGGAATATGATTAACTTTTAATTCGCTATCAGAATTCCGCTGGAACAGTGACATTCCTTCCTCTTCACGCGTGATAAGTAATGTTTGTAACGAAAGTTTTTCCAATATGTTGTAACCTATGGAGATCAGAGTGGATTCATCAGTTATCTCTTGCTGATTAGAATTACCTGCTTCTTTATGGTTCGGTGTGAGTGCAGTTACACCGTCGTAATGCCAGAAATTATCATGCTTAGGATCTACGACAATTGGAACGGTGTGAGATTTTGCAAGATTTACAAGTTCATTTATTAATATTGGACTAAAAACCCCTTTGTCATAATCGGCAAAGATAATAGCGTCTGTATTTTCCAATTGTGATCGGAAAGCATTTATTATTGCAGTTCTTACCGGTCCAGTAATTTCATGCTTAGTCTCTTTATCAATACGCAAGAGATGTTGTCCTTGATGTGGCACTTCAGCATCAGAGTTGGTGTTGTAGTGTAATTGTAAGGAATTAGTGTTGTCAGATTGTACGATAACGCGAGTTTTCTTGCTCGTGTGTCTTGAGACATCTACACATAAGTCAGTTGTGCCGATCCCTATAGAATTTAGCATCTGGAGCATCTGTTCTCCATCTCTATCCTTTCCAACAACGCCAATAAGTTCGGCTTTTCCTCCCAAGCTAACGATATTCTGTGCGACATTTGCCGCACCCCCACAACCTGATCTTTCGCCACAAATTTCAATTACTGGTACAGGTGCCTCAGGTGAGATACGGTGAACATCACCCCAGATATACTCATCTAAGATGATATCCCCTACAATCATTATCTGTTTATCTTGAAATTGAGTAAGTATTTTTTTATAGTTCACAAGATTATATTACCATAACTTGATAGGTTAATCAACAAACATTCTGAATCAACCAGAGGCATTCAATTGTCAAAAACGTCTTTGTAGGAGGGGTTTCTAACCGTGATTGGATGAGAAAAAACCTTTACAATCGGGGTTAGAAACCCCTCCTACAAGAGTTTCAAGTGACAATTGAATGTCTCTGTGAATCAACAGGGTTATTTTACTTGTATTTTTGCTTTAGTGTTGGTAGAATAGGTAGGTATTATTTTGTCCTGACTTGTCATATTTAATTGATTTGATTTTTGGCATATAGTAAATTTCAAGTGAATCTTCAAGAATTAATGAAGAATATACGAATAAATAACATCAAAAAACAAAGTTCTGTATAGATGTAATTCAAGATATTGACTAAAAAGGTATATTGAAAATAGATGAAGATGAATTTCCGTATTATCTGTTTAATTTTGATTGTAATTGGACATTTCTTTAACCCATCACAAGTTTTTTCAGAAGATCCACCAACCGAGAATGTTGTTACTCAAAGTCCAGAATACCCCGAAACCTCTACCTATAAATTGCAGGTCGGGGATAGCATCGTTGTTACGGTAGAGGGATTTCCAGAATATACCAAGGACCGTGTTCCCGTTCCTGTGCAACCCGATGGGTTTATCTCATATCCGCTGATTGGATTAATTAAGGCAACGGAATTAACTGTGCCAGAACTCCAGGAACAGATGCAGGAAGTGTTTTCCGAGAAACTTCCGAGTGCGCGTGTGTTTGTTACGTTAATGCAACCGAGACGAAATATCTTGGTATTTGGTGCCGTTGAACAGAGACCGCGTGGTAATGTGCATGTGTTCGAAACTGGTCAGGTGTATCTGATTCAGGCATTGGCTGCTGCAGGTATTAATAATGAAGTAGCTGATCTTACAAAGGTGGTTGTATGGCGTAGTGGGAAGGTGTTCAAAACAGTTAATATTGAAGAGCAGATGGAATCAGGTAGTATTGATTTACCATTAAGAGATTACGATGTAGTGATCGTGCCATCAATTTATGCCCAGCGAAAGATACGTGTAATTGGTGCAGTCATGGTGCCGGGTGCTTTCCCAATCACAAGTGAAGAGATTCTTGCAACACAAGCTTTAAAACTTGCTGGTGGATCGAGAACAGACTTTGCAGATTTAAAGAAGGCAGAAATCATTACAAAGGACGGGAATACTACAGTGGATCTTACTTCTGAGAACATGGTAACGACCATGGGACCGGGGGATACATTGTATGTTCCACTTGCTGAAGCAAAAATCAGTGTTGTCGGAGCGGTTGACAAACCGGGTCAATATGTAATTACAGAACCAATATTGTTAAGAGATGCTGTTGCCATGGCGGGAGGATTGAATGAAGAGAAAGCCAATCCAAAGAAATGTATTCTTACTCGTGCAAATGGCACGCAAGAGGAACTGAACTACAATTTGGTGCAATCAGAAGTTCTTCTCTATCCCAATGACCAACTGCGTATATTAGAGCGAACCCGCATTGATTGGCGTGTGCTGACTTTTGCTGCTTCTCTAACAAATATAGTCGTTAGTGTTTGGTTCAGATACAGATAGAAAGAGTGAAATTTGATTTAAGGAATAATCTCACGCAATTTGGTCAGTTACTTATATACGCGCTTTGATGGAAATTAAGAGTATTTGAAATATTACAGCAAAGTCTGGAGTGAATGGGCAGCTGCACTTATTGGGTTTGCAATGAATATTTGAGACAATGGATTTCGAACATGAGGGAAAAATGCAAGAAAATAACGACAAGCAACTTGAAGAAATAACTGAAGTACGATTATTAGATTATTTTTGGATATTGTGGCGAAATAAGTGGAGTGTTATTGTTATCTTTTTGTTGTGTGTTATAGGTGCATTCCTTGTTACAGACTTTACCCCGCCTGTCTATCAATCGGAAACGACTGTTCGCATATTTGATGGACAAGCACCTTCTTCATTATTGTCAGGACTCCCACTGACTGGACTGCTTAGGGGACCTTCGTTAGGCACCTATGCTACCCTCATACAGTCTCGCGATTTAGTTATCACACCTGCAGTTGATCAACTCATAGATTCTGGTGAATTGAAACCACTCCCGGTACATCGAGGTAGAAGTATCCGATGGTTTGCCAATCTTTTCAATGTGAAATTTGATGCTACTCGGACTGAGCAAGGTGATCTCACAGATGAAGAATGGAGAGATTATTTTGTAAAAACACTAATTGACGAAAAAATGACAGTGGAAGAGTCACAGGATGGAAACATTATAACACTTAAGGTAAGAAATAGGAATCCAGAATACGCCCAACTTCTTAGTAACAAAATTGCAGAAGTGTTGACAGATGTAGTGGAAACTGAACAAGCAGAGAATATGCGATGGTGGGAAAAGCCGCTACCTCAATCACTTCTTATTGAAGCAAAACAGCAATTGGATGAGGTAGAGAAGGCACTGTTTGAGTTTCAGAAGTCTCATCCAGAAATAACTATAAATGCTGAAGGTGGTACACAGGCACAGTTAATATTAGCGTCACAGTTGAGTGAAAATGAATTAGCAAGCCAATTGATTGGTGCCGAATTGAGATTGAAAGCATATCAGGAAGAACTTGCGAATGTTGAAGAAATACTTATTTCTGAATCTGTTACAAAGAATCCGAGTTATTCTAAACTACAAGATGATTTGAATGAATATAAGATCGAACGTAGAGCACTTATTGGAAAATACGGTAATGTCAAGCATCCTGAAATTACTGTTGTTGATGAAAAGATAAGTGAGACAGAAGAACGTCTGAAGAATGAGGATAAGGAGATAAAGAGTACAACGACATCCCAAAATCCTCTTCATCAACTTCTCACAGAAAAAGTGAATGAAACAGAAGCAACTATCGTTGGATTAAAAGAACAAAGAGCGGTTGTATCTGCACAAATAGATGAATATGTGAATCAACTGAGCGGATGGTCAGACGAACAACTTGAGCTGTTCAAACATAAACGTGATGTGGAAATATACAACGCACAATTGATCGCTTTAGAAGCGAAAATACGTGAATCACAGATTATTGATGAAACACGAACAGAAGCACTTAAGGTGTTAGATCAAGCCCGACTGTCTGAAGAACCGATTAAACCGCGTATGAAGATAAATTTGGTTTTGGGTGTGATGTTAGGTGGATTACTCGGTTTGACTTATGCTGTTGTAAAGAATTATTTTAAGGATACATATTTGCGTTTAGAGGATTCAGTTCGTCAGTTAGATTCCTTACCAGAACCACCTAATTTTCTCGGTGTTATTCCATCCATTAAGAAAAGTAGCACTTATCGTATTCCTCTTGTCGTTAATGATGCTCCTACTTCAAGGACATCCGAGGCATTTCGTGTTATTGCAGCGAAATTACCTTTCCTGAACCTTAGTAGTGATCTGAAAACTGTGCTGGTGACAAGTTCAACACGTGGCGAAGGGAAGAGTACGGTTTCATCTAACCTTGCTGCTACACTTGTCCAGAAAGGGAATAAAGTACTGCTGATAGATGCTGATATGCGTAGACCTTCACAACATACTGCGTTTCCAACAGAACAACTGCTTCAGATAAGTACAGAGGCGGAGGAAGATACTTTTGACAATTCAACAGTTGTAACACACAGTGATACGCGTAAACCTGGATTGAGTGAAGCACTTATCAGTCTAAATGACGAAAACGGTTATGAAGTATTACATTCCACAGTAAGACAGACTGGTATTACGAATCTACATCTAATTACTGGAGGTACTGTGCCACCAAATCCGATTGAACTGTTGAATTCTGATATGATGACACAATTGTTGGAAATGGCTAAATCAGAATACGATGTGATTGTCATTGATTCCCCACCAGTTCGTGCTGTAGCAGATCCGGTTATTTTGGCAACTGTGGTTGATGCTGTCGTTTATGTGTTTGACATCACAAAGACTAAACGATTTGATGTGCTGACTGGTCTCAAGCATCTCAAGGAGGTATTACCTGCAAAAGGTATTGGTGTGTTGTGTAATATGATAAATCCGAAGCATGCTAAGTCCTACGGTTATTATACGAAGCATTCTGAATACTACCAACTGACCGATGAGAGTAGTTCATGAGGAGTGTAATCGTAAATTATGATTTCATTTGCCCAATGCTGCAGGCGGACGTGATCTACCGACAAGACCAGCAAGGACAACCATCGTCAATATGTACGGTAAGATTTTTAAGAATTGATCAGGTATATTCCATAGATCAATAAGATCTAATGAAGATGCAAAACCGAAAAATAGACATGCTGCAATACCATAAAGTGGTCGCCAATTTCCAAAGATTACCGCTGCTAAAGCGACATATCCTCTTCCTCCGATTATTCCTTTTGTAAAGATGTGAACATCGGAAACAAGAAAGCATCCTCCTATTCCAGCTAAGATGCCACTCATAATTACTCCGAGATATTGCCATTTTGCACGACTTAGACTGAGTGTTTTTAGTGCTTCTGTTGATTCTCCCGCTGCACGCAGACGTAATCCCCATGGTGTTTTATATAGAAAGACATGACTGCCTACCATCATAATAGGCAGTAAATAGACAAGAATACTGAATGCACCGATGACTGGTAAACCTGGGACTCTTTGTGTTGTAGGAATGAGATATTCAGTAATCCCTAAAGCAAGGATGTTAATTGCAATTCCTGTGACTATCTGTTCAGCATGAAAAGTTATTGTAGCAACTGCATGCAACAGTGAAATGATAACACCTAATCCGATACCGATAGTTAATCCTATCCATGCTGAACCTGAAGCGTGTGCGCCAATCACATAACCGTAAGCACCCATCAGCATCATACCCTCAAGTGCGATATTGATAATACCTGAGCGTTCCGAGTAAATACCACCAAGTGCTGCATAGCCTATTGGTGTTGTCATTCGCAGTGTGCTTGGAATCAAATCAAGAATAATCATGTTTTCCTCTTTGTGATACCTTCCTGACATACTAACCAGATGATGAGTAATCCTTGACCTACAAGAAATAAACCTCGGGGTACATTCAAGAACAGTTCAATATCCAATGCGACTTTATTGAGTAAACCGAACAGGAGTGCAGCAGCAAATACACCAAATGGGTGGTTTCTTCCCAATAATGCAACTGCAATACCAGTGAATCCCCATCCCGAAGAGAAACTATCGGCATACCTATACCGATATCCCATGACATCAGCGACACCTGCTAAGCCTGCTATTGCTCCACTCAGTGCCATTACCCATACTGTTACCACACGAGGATTTATTCCACCATATTCGGCAACATCAGGTGCATTGCCAACCAATCTGAGTTCGTAACCCCATCGTGTATATTTCAACAAAATGTAAGTGAATATCACACAGATACAGGCAATTATGAAACTTGCATTCAATAAGTTACTTTCTGGAATGAAAAGTAATGCTCCTGCTAAACGCGGTAACTGTGCGGATTCTGAAATCGGTGATGTGTGAGGTATCATCTGTCCGGGTTCTCTGTATACAGATGTAACGAGGAAATTGGTTATTGCTAATGCGATGAAGTTCATCATAATGGTGTTGATAACTTCGTGTGCTCCGAACTTTGCTTTTAGGATACCTGGAACACCGCCCCATATTGCGCCAGCAAACACAGCAGCACATAAGCAGAGAGGAATCAATATAACTGAAGGAAGGTTGATGTGTATCCCAACCCATGCTGCAGCAAAGGCAGCGACATAGAGTTGTCCTTCACAACCGATATTGAATAAACCTGCCTTATATCCGATGGCAACTGCCAGACCTGTAAAGATAAGTGGAGTAGCGTTAAATAGAACACTTCCAAATTCATCAAAGTTGGAAAACCCGCTGAGAAAGATGATTTTGTAGAATTCAAAAGCGTTCTGCCCGCGTATGATTAACACAATCCCACATAGTAGAAAAAATCCGCAGATAGCAAGTACTGGTGGCATACTTTGAATTAGGATGTGTCGGATTTGAACAAAAATGTTGCTGAGATTATGTAGTAACGTTTGGAGGACTTTCAATAATTTTTAGAGAGATGTGGGAGTTTATGACACATACAATTGACAGATTGTATAGTCCCGTGTTATCATGTTTCAGGTTTGGATATGACAAATCTGACTTTTATTTCTGTCATATAGTTCATCAGTTGTCAGTATAGCATAAGTAAGGTAATAATACAAACAGTATTGAATCTATTAAAAAAAGTATAAGCAATTTCTTATTTTATATTCAGCATTTAGCAATATTATGAACCATACTCAAATATCTAATATTAATCTTCCTGCGATTTTAGGTGGCACACCTGTTTTTTCAATAACTAAAGAGATGCCATTTCCAAAGCTGGACCGTTGGAAACAGATTACTGATGCAGAAGCACAAATTGTCTATGAAATGACGTTACGGAACGAGTTATCCGGTTCGTCTACAACAGTTCAGGAATTTGAGCGGAAATGGCGTGTAAGACATCAAACTAAATTTGCCACGAGTCTTACTAACGGAACTGCTGCGCTCCACAGTGCTATGTTTGGTGTCGGTGTTGGTCCAGGTGATGAGGTGATCTGTCCGACATACACATGGATGGCATCTATTACGCCTGCATTGATGTTGCATGCAAGCCCCGTGTTTTGTGAAGTTGATCCTACAACATTGTTGTTGGATGTTGAAGATGTTCGGAAGAGAATAACCTCACGAACAAAGGCAATTGTTGCTGTACATCTCTGGGGTAATGTGTGTGATATGGATGCCTTGATGGCACTGAGTGCGGATACCGGTGTAGCAGTGATTGAGGATTGTTCACACGCACACGGGGCATCCTACAATGGTGAGCCGGTTGGTAGCATCGGACAAGCGGGTGCATGGAGTTTGCAGGGGAATAAAGCGTTGAGTGCTGGTGAAGGTGGTGTACTTGCAACGAATGACATTGAGGTATTTGAACGTGCATGTCTATTAGGACAGGTTAATCGAGCAATAAATAGTATTGGTGATCCTGATTTGGAATCCTCTTCACTCAAATATGCACATTTTCCACCGATGGGTTTAGGTGTAAAGTATCGGGCACATCCTTTAGCGATTGGAATCGCATCGGTACAGTTGGATAAACTTGACGAGTTGAATAGAAATCGTCGTGCGTATATTGAAGAGATTATGGAGGGATTGAAGGATATTTCTGGTGTCCGTGCCGTTGATAGATATGAGGGATCGGAACCTGCGGCATTCTACGGATTTCCTATTTTATATATACAAGAGGATATGTCTGGATTACCAGCACCCGTATTTGCCGAAGCGTTGCGGAGGGAAGGGGTGTTAGCCAACAATAATCCGTATCCTTATGTAGTTGGTGAAGGTGTACCCGTTATTTCAAAAGATATACCAAGGAATAGCAATCCGTATCCGCTTTTGCATACACTTCCACTCTTCTCAGAAGGAATTGATATTTTTACGAATGGACGCGGTTCACTTTGTACTGCAGAAATGGGTGGAGATTATGAAGGATATTCAGCGGGAGATTTGCCTATCACTGAGAAGGTCTGTTCACAGTTGATTTTTTTACCTCTGTTGACGAAACCTGTTGATGGTGCAGCTGAACAGATACTTGCAGCAATTCGTAAAGTTTCTAATCATGCAGATATGATAGTCAATTCATTAAAGAAAGAAAATTAAACTTTACCTGTTTTTTTCTATATTACATTTTCCTCACAATATATTCAAAGAGAACAAATAATTGAAACATGAATTGGTTTCGTTTCGGTAATCCTGATTTGCTTTTTTTCTTATGGGTAGTCCTTCCTATTGTGGTTTTGTTACTCATTTACGGATTATACATGAAACGAAATGCAATGCTGCTATTTCAAACTAATTTCAATGTGATACATCTGAAACGGATGATACTTCAAGGTGTGTTGCTTATGTTGAGTTTTCTGTGTGTGTCATTCGCGATCGCGTTTCCGCAGTGGAGTAAAAAACCTGAGACGGTAGATGAAAGTTTGGATGTCATGCTTGCTGTGGATATTTCGACCAGTATGTTGGCAACAGATGGAAACTCATTTCGTCGGTTAACCCGTGTAAAAGATATTGTATTCTCTTTGATGGAGCAACTTGAAGGTGATCGTCTCGGTTTGCTCTACTTTGCAGAAGCGAGTGTAGTGGTATGTCCATTGACAAGGGATGTTGGAACGTTGCGAGAATATCTAACTGCGATGACTCCTGATTCCCTTGTACATAGAGGTACTAACATAGGTAATGCTATAGAAGTAGCTACAGATCGTCTTGTCTCAGAACAGAATGATTTGACTTTGATAGATTCGCAATCTGCTGGACAAAAGGTTTTGGTCCTGTTCACGGATGGTGAAGATTTTGGTGTGAATACAGTTGCGGCAGCAGAAACAGCAAAAAGGAAAGGTATATACATCTATTGCGTTGGGGTTGGCAATTCAGATCAAGCAGTTCCTATCCCACTTGTAGCGGAGAAAGCAGGATATAAACGAGATATGCAAGGGAAAATTGTGTTGACTGCATTGGATGAGAAAGGATTACAAGACATTGCAAGTGCAGGAAATGGTAAGTATTACCATGCGTCTGCGGGGATCGCACAACTCACGAAAGATTTGAAAAAACTTGAGAAACAGAAGTATAGCGTTCGTGCAGATGGTAAATTGCAGGATAGATTTCAGTGGTTTGTTGGGATTGCCCTGATTTTATTGATTGGAGAAATGTTTATCGGTATTTTGATGAAGGAACGATTTGAATAAAAATGCCTTAAGTTTTCTTGAAAATCAGACCTGCTGGTCGGAAACGCATCAATAGAACCAAAATGATGCCAAAGATGAGATATCGTGCTCCAGAGTAGGCAGGTGGAAATTTTAGTAAGATTTCGCGTAGCACTTCACTCATTGAACCGATGATGATTGCCCCGATGATTGCCCCTTTTATGCTACCTTTTCCTCCCAGGATAACCATACATAAAATGATAATGGATTCCCAGAACTCAAATGTTTTTGCACTTAGGTTTCCCCAGAACTGTGCTAAGAAAGCCCCACCAAGGGCTCCAATCGCTGCACTGATGGCAAACCCGAGTGATTTGTAACGACTTATATTGATTCCCATGGATGCTGCGGCTTGCTCATCTTCTCGTATTGCAATCCACGCTCTGCCAATTCGTGAATGTTGTAGTCTGTGACTAACAAAGATGACAATACCTGTCAAGATGAGAATGTGATAATAGTGATGCCAATTCTGATTTAATTCAATAAGAGAGTAGAAATCTGGAAGATTGGGGTTCTTAACAAAAGCCGGAAAGTTATGTACGATTTCCCAAATATTCGGAAATATGAAAGAAATGTGAGGAATGTCCTTAACAAAACCGTTGATGTCCCTTATCAACCAAATTTCATTCTTAACTATCCTGAAAAGCACTTCTGCAAAACCGAATGTAACGATTGCAAAATAATCACCAGTGAGTCGTAATGTAGGTGCACCACGAATTAATCCCCAGAGTGCTCCGTTCAGTATAGCAATTGGAACAACCAATAAATAAGGAAAACCTACATGTCTCATTAGCAGACCAGCTGTATATCCTCCAACAAGATAGAATGCCACATAACCAAGGTCAAGCAATCCTGTGTAACCGCAGACAATGTTTAACCCGACAGCGAGAAGGATATAGACACACACTTGGACTGATATATAAAGGATGTAATCACCAGATGGAATTGGTAAGAAGATGTTCCACATGGAAAACAGTTTAGCTATTCCATCCGTAGCATAAGTCAATAATGGAAAAAGGCAGATTAATACAACGAGCAATATGCTTGTTAATGAAAACCTATCAAGTGTTTTTCTAATAAGGTTCTTCATCGCAAGTATAATATTTGTCTTTGGCTTAACTTTATTCTCCATGATATTGAATTCCTAAAACATAATTATGAAACTAACGATTTGTGCCAGTTAACCATTTGTTTTTGTTGTTTTCACATATTTTGGGTTTTGTGCTATAAACATTTCGTCCCTACGGGACTAAAGAGCGTTTGTTTGGTGTCTTCTATAAACATTTCGTCTCTACGGGATTAAGGGGCGTCTCATCTAATGAAAGATATTCAGATAAACCTTTATTTATGTGAACACTTGGTTACTAAAAGTTATTTAGCACAAACTCGTGAATCTATGTTGTAAGTTTGCTCAGTCTACGCACGATGTGCAGAGGATTTTCCAAATAATCCAGTAGGACGAATCAGTATAACAAGAATCATAACAATGTATGATATAGCGATACGGTACCCGGAGCCGTAACTATGTGAAATTGCTTCATTATCATACATCTCACCAAGTCCTATTGTATGAAACACGAACTCAAGAAATGGGTCAATGTATCCTGCCCCAAATACTTCTGCCAGTCCCATAAGGAGTCCACCAACCATAGCACCAGTGATATTGCCAATTCCTCCGAGCACAGCAGCAGCAAATGCCGCGACTCCCTTATGAAACCCCATAATTGGACTTATATTCTCACGAACACCAACCATTACACCTGCAACTGCCCCTAATGCAGAACCGATGGCAAATGTAATAGCGATCACTTGGTTAGTCTTGATACCCATAAGATTTGCAGCGACACGATTTTGTGCACATGCTCGCATGGCTTTACCTATCTTTGTCAGGGATACCAAGCGATTTAACCCGATCATTAAAATAATGGCGAGGAGGATGATCGTCAGGTCGAGATATGCTAATGATACATTTTCAGAAAATTGTATCGCATTCTCATTAAACGATGCGCCGAAAATGGAAAAGTAGGACTTTGGTTCATCTAAGAAATTGACTTGACGAAAAAGTGTTGGCAGTTTGTCATCTGTAAAAGATTGCGGTTTTGCTCCCCAGATCATACGGACAAGGTTTTGCAAACCGATAGAGACACCTATAGCTGTAATCAGTGCGGATAGACGGGGTGCACTTCTCAGTGGTTTGTATGCAACAAAATCCATCAGCATACCTATCCCCGCACAGAACAGCATACTAACGATAATAGCAACCCAAAGCGGTATTGGGAAAAACATCATCAAAGTAAATGCCATGTATGCCCCCAACATGAAAATTTCACCATGTGCAAAATTTATCAATTGAATGATACCGTACACCATGGTATAACCGACAGCGATGAGTGCATAGATTCCACCAAGAACAAGACCGTTTATCAGCTGCTGGAAAAATAACTCCATATCATTTATTCCTATTTGTCATAGCCTACTAAGTTGCTATTCGCTGCTTATCAATTATCAGAATACAGTTTCTATAAAAAATTAAGGTTTTCAACATTTTTGATGCTGCTTTTATATATCGGGTTAGAAACCCCTCGGACGAGTGATAATATATCGGGTTAGAAACCCCTTGGACAAAGAATAGGTCGATACATTGGTTATTCGAATGCATCTAAATTAAGCATTTGTTCAGGAGCAGTTGTATATTCACCATTTTTAACGATTTTAACATAGGCAGGTTTATTTACTGTATCGCCGTTTTTATCAAAATATGTCAATCCTGTGATGCCTTTGTATCCCTCTTCTGGAGTATCTAAGGATGCTAAATGGACTCTTATTGCTTTTCGGTTTTCAGCAAGCGTTGCATCTTTGTTGTAGGTTTTTTCAATTGCTTCAGCAATCATTCCCATAGCATCATAAGTTAATGCTGCCCATGTATCAGGAGGCACACCAAATTCGGCTTCAAATGCAGATGCAACTTTTGCTGCTTTTTCTCCACCTGCTCCAAAAGTAAAGGGTGTGGTCAGATATGTCCCTTCGGCAGACACACCAGCATTTTTGAGAAAATCGGGTGAATCAATACCATCAGCTCCAAAAAATAGTGACCTGATACCAAGTTTACGCGCCTGTTTGACGATTAAGGCTGCTTGCTCATATAGACCAGAAATAAAGATGATATCAGGTTTTTTGCCTTTGATGTCTGTAAGCTGCGTGCTAAAGTCTGTATTCTCACGATCATAAGCAACGGATCTGACTACCTCAAGGTTAATTACTTTTGCTTCTGCTGTGAACGCATCCCTCAATCCTCTGCCATAATCATCATTGTCAAATAGAACTGCAACTGTTTTGGCATCGGTCAAGACGTTCTGGATGTATCTTGCGATGAATTTCCCTTGAAAGTCATCTCTATAGAGATTGCGGAATGTCCAATCACTTCCTTCAGCAACACTGACATTCGTTGAACCTGGAGACAAAGCGACAATTTCATTATCTTTATAGATAGGTTTTCCTGCTAAGGAACAAGAACTGTTAAAATGACCAACAACAGCGAGAATCTCTTTGTCAGTAGCAAATCTTGTTGCAACAGATTTTGCCTCTTTATCAGTGCCAGCATCGTCTCCAAACTTCAATGTGAGCTTCATACCATTTATGCCACCAGCCGTATTTATCTCTTTTGCTTTTAACTCTGCACCACGTTTGATCATTTCGCCAAATGCTGCGGCGGTGCCTGTAAAAGGTCCTGCGACAGCAACTTTTACTTGTTCAGATGTTTCTTGAGATACTTCAGTTTCATCCGAACTTACTTCAGTCTTCTTGTCTGGAGGTTGACATCCCCAAAAGGATATGAGTCCCATAATCAGTAATCCAATAAACCAATTTTTCATCTTAAATGCTCCCTTCATTAGTATAAGCGATTTGTATGCAATAAATAAATCATTATTATCAGTTAATCTTCTGTCACAACCTGTCTAAAATCGAAATTAAACTGTAATTTTTCTTGTTTTCCATCCGAGTCAACAATACGAACATCAGACACAATTACCGTCATATCTGTAGTGTCATGATGTAGACGATCAAAAATCAGGAGTCCACGTTTCTTTGCACCCCTGAACAACTTTCCACTTTCAAAAAGACTTTCCGCCACAATTGCATGTCCCTCTTCCAAGGATGCGACATCTAAGTAAGAATGGTATCTTGGATAGTGAGAATAGTAGTGCGGATATCTTGAGTATTGGTTGGTGTTGTATTCAGATTCATTAATGTTTTCGTATAGGTCTTTAAAGAATGCGTAAGGTAAGTTTGCGTATTGTGCCCCGTTTTTGTCAATCAGTGTAGCGGATTCATCCACTAATACGCGGGGTGTATCAATGTTTAGGACTGTTACATCAAAAATTGTGTAAAGTGGTTCAACATTTCCGCGATTTCCGACAACAACATAAGGATTGATATGAGGATTATCGGTTAAAGCATAGATTTCTACTTCATCAAGCGGCTCGATTGTAACAGCGACCCCATTCTGAACGATGGTGACAGCCCCCGTTACAGGATCAATTTTTGAGTTTGCTTGTCCTTCAACTGCTTCAATAAAGATGTCTACTGATGGTTGTGGTGCTACTGCACACCCAAATAGCGTCAAACCAGCAAGAATGAGTATAGATAGGTTAAGATAATGTCCTTTCCAACTTGTTAGATTATGGTAATGCATGAACCGTGTCCTCCTTTCATAAGTGATACTTAATTATATTTTACACAAGAGGGTTTTCATTGTCAAGGTTTTTATTAGTTTGGATTAACTTTTGATATTGTGATGTTAAATTGAATACAACACCACCCCAGATACAAGATGCAACCATTGCAGTAATAGATAGAGCGACACCGGGTACAGACTTATTGCTGCGTGTAAGGGTTCTTATAGCGATATTTACCAATTCGATAACACCGGCACTGCCACCTTTTGCAGATCGGTATCCGAATGAGTCTATTATCTGCTTTGCCCGGTATCGTTCATCATAAGTCAGTGGCATATAGAACAGTTCTTTGGCAGCTCTAAACAGTGAATAGTCGAGTGCTTTAAACGTAAGAAATGCTGTTCCGCCTGTGCGTAAAGTAGGACTCAGTGATAGTACTAATCCATTGAGTAGGTGGATTATCGGTATACCTGCATGGATTATTCTAAGAGAAACAAACCGAAGTGCAAATGGTACGATAATTAATTGCAGAAATGCAGAGATAGCCCCGAGTCCTGCAAAAAACTTGCCGTAATATGCAGTTCTTACATCTGTATCTGTCAGATCTTCTGCGACTAACATGTCAAATCTCAAATTAAGAACAGTAGAAATCAATTGTGTCGTTAAGATTAGGATACCTATAAAGATCAGGTATCTTGATGAAAACAGAGTTTTCACGCCTAAATGTCCACGTCGTCCGCCTTCTTCTGCGACAGATGGTTTTGGTTCACCGGCAAATTTGTATGCGATAACACCGAAAATTGCTGCGGGTATGAGTGATGATGCGGCAAAAAGAAGTAGTGTTATCGAGCCCATTGACACTGCCCATTGACTTACAAGTAGGCCTCCGGCGACAGAACCTACTGACGCAATTGCACAGAAGGGACCGTTGATGATTTTTGCCTGTTTGTTTGTTAACGTGCTATTCACAAAGGACCAATACTGTTCAATTATTATGACGATGTATGCTTCACGAAGTACATAGATAATTGCTGTGGCTATTTTTATATCGCTCTTTAGGGCGATGTAACATCCAAATATCACAGCACTTGAAAGGAGAGATGTAATTGCTAATGTCCGTGTTGCCCCATATCGTGATAGTAAACGACCATAAATATACAGAAAAAGTAGGATACTTAGAAAGACTGCGATCCATACGCGTGGTAGTCTTTCTGCAGTATACGCCTCAATGAACAGAGATGTTGAAACAGCACGGATAAACTCATATCCGCATAAGAGAAAACTGGCGGCGAAAGCGATGGAAAAGGCAGCGAAGATGATACGTTTTGGGAACATTAATGAACTTTTCGTTTCAAAGGTTAATGCTAATGTGTTATTCTATTGTTTAACTCTCATATTGTATCGTTTTCTGGACGCGGATTATGTACCCAATGACCCGTAGAGTCACTGCCTCTTGCGATAATTGCCCGTTGGTTCCAATTGTTCGCCGCGTGGACTTCTGGTGGTACAAATCGCATTGTCAACCCACACCTTCTTCGATCAGATGTGTTTGGTTCAGATCCGTGTAGTAATAGGTCTGAATGTAGAGACATTTGTCCTGCTTTCATCTCAAATGGGAAAGGTGAATCACCGTACTGTTCTGGTTGAGTGACTGTCTGGCTAAGGACATTTTTTTCTTCTGCAGTACTTCGTTCAAATTCAATCTGTCCGTGTAGGTGTGATTTTGGAATAACCGACATCGCTCCATTTTCAACTGATGCGTCATCTATTGCAAGCCACACAGTGACAGTTTTACTTGGTGAAAGGGGCCAATAGGATGCATCCTGATGCCAACTTACTTGTTTTTCTTCACCCGGTAGTTTGCAAAAGTAGTGCGTTCCCCAACAGATAAGGTTTTCTCCAAGTAGGTCTTGGACATAATCCAGTATTTTGTCTTCTGTAATAAGATCGTGGATTCCAGCACAACGCGTATGCCATCCGTTAATGGAATAACTATTTCCACCATCCGCTAAGACTTTTTCCATCAATTTGTTGAAATACTCGCGATGTTCTGATATTTCGTCTTCGGAATATACATCTAATGGGGAGATGAAGCCGTTATCATTAAAGTGTTGAATCTGGTCTTTTGATAATGTAGATGGGGATTCGTTTTCAACTGGAAAGAACTTTAGTTCTCTATTGAGGTCTGGTAATGCGTCCTTGATTGGCATTGCGGAATATTCTCTCCTAATGTAGCGTTTTTATGTGTTTTGATATATTGTATCGTGTTGATATTTTACTGTATATGATTGTCGTTGTCAAACTTTTATTTTTTCATATCCTGACATGATGGCAGAAGCATTCAATTGTTGAACTATTGGACTCTTTTGGGTTAGGAAAGCCCTTTGACATTCTTGAATAAAACAACACCAAATAACCCCAAAAGACACCAGTTTTTGCCTTTTTGGTGTTATTGGTAAATTGGCTGTGAACATAGTAATAACATAGTTTCGTAAGGGTTTTTGTTGTTATCGTATTTTTTTATTTTGGGGTTCTTTTGTGTTTTGTTTTTGTTAACAATATTTGAATAATCTGTGGACAGAACTTGCGTAACCGATTTGTGCCTATATTCTAAACACATGTTAATTATACCATTCTAAATTGTGGTTTTCAAGTAAAAATGTAATAATTATGGTATTTTTTTGTGAATTTGTTGACAATTGCTTGAATTCCTGTTAAATAAATGGCGTTTTTTGTAAGGTGACAATAACTTTACACATCCAAATTGAAAATCATGTCTTTCTGTGGTATAATACTTTTATGAAAGACTATATACTTTTAATTTTTAACGTCTTGTTGACAGTGTTTGGGCAAATCTTACTCAAACAGGGAGTCAGTGAAGTCGGACGAATCAACAGTTTTCGTGAACTTTTTCCTAAACTGACACAAGTGATATTTAATCCTTTTGTTATAGGTGGTATTGGCATATACGGATTTACGACATTTGTATGGCTTGTTATCCTGTCTCGTGTTAAGCTTAGTATTGCGTATCCAATGTTGAGTTTAGGTTATGTTCTTGCGATTCCATTTTCTTGGCTATTTTTTAAAGAAACTATCCCTAAAATCCGTATCATCGGAGCGATAATTATATGTATAGGCGTATATCTTGTTGCGCAAGGAGAAGCATAGTCTATGCGTGAATCTGCTTCTCAAGTTCAATCAGATGCAAACAATCAGATGCATGTCTCCCCCCGACGTTCATATACTGCAATGATTCTGTCGGGAATAATTCCAGGTTTGGGTCAGTTATATTTACACAGATTGATAAAAGCATTTATTGTATTTTTCATTTTCTTGACTGGGGTTGTATTATTCTATCTCAATTCATACCCAGTAAAAGAATTGAGCGATCTTCTCAAATTTCAATCTGATTCTGGTAGCGGATTTGTTGCAGGTGATAGTGGTGATAGGGTTGTTGAAAATGCAATTCAACTCTGGACATTTGACGATGGAAAAAGTCTGTGGTTTCGTCCTTCTATGATACTAAAAGTCACTGCCCTTGTCCAAATACTCTTATGTTGGATTTATGCTGTTTATGATGGATGGCGTGTAGAGCATGAAATAGATGTTAGGACATATCGAAGAAACCAAAACATCCAAGATTCATGATCAATATGAGTTTGGTTTAGTAACCTAAGTTCAGGACTTACGCAGTTTTTCTTAAAGTCCCACTGATAAGGGGATTTAGTAAATCAACGCTACAAATGCCATTAAGGCATTTGGCGGGGTTAAATCACTGAAATATCATTGAAATAACGACTTTAACCCCCCTACCCCCCTTATATGAAGATTAATTTATTAATTCGGTAATAATCCGACATAGCGTAGCAATGTCTGTGATCCGCCTATGAACTGCGACATAAAGTCAATCACCTTGTTTTTGAGGGTTTGCCAGTCATCGCAAAGACGATGGATATGTAAAACCGATTGACGCACCCATCGCCATAACTTTTCAATCGGGTTTGTCCACGGAGCATAGGTCGGTAGTTGTATTATCTCAATCGGTAGTTTTGTGAGGTCTCCGATTTTTTTTGAGAGTTTCCCTGTCCAATTCGGTGGTGTCGGTTTTACAAACGACACTGTCTGAGGTTGAAGTGCAGCCAACAAGTTGGCGTGAAAGTGGATCGCCCGATTATCCTGTATCAGGTATATCCGTTCTGCTTTTGGGTAGCGTTGGCATATCTCGGTATAAAACGCATGGAGTGCTTCCACTGTGCAGCTGGGGACTTGCTGATAAACAACATCTCCTGTGTGAGGGTTCAGAGCCCCGATACCGTAGCAAGTTTCGTTGGTTTTATAGCTCTGCCGGGCTATCGGCGTTTTGGTGCCTGTGCGTGCCCAGTCTTTTGCTAAGGTAGGGTTACGATAAAACGAGAACTCATCTTGGTAAAGCGCGACAGAAGTCTGTGGATGTTGGCGTGTCTCTTCCAAAACTTGCTGAAGTCGGGCAATTTTTTGGGCGTAGTCTGTATCGGGACTACGCACGTATGCCCTGGCGCGTTTATAACTGATGCCCAGTCGTGAAAGGATTCGATGGATACCTGGCACAGAAACATCGCAGAGCCACGGCACGATGTTTCCAAGTGTGCGGAGCGTCCAGCGCGTTTGATGGACATTGACTTGTTCAGGGCCCTGTGCGATAGTATTATAGACCTCCGACTCGGCTTCTTCAGACGATTTGGGTGCATAGGCGGGTTTACGCCCACGCCCCGGTTTATGAAATAAACCTTGAATGCCATTTTCTTTGTATCTGCGAAGCCAAGCATAGATAGTGTCAGGATCACGCTTTTTCAAGAGACCTTTTAGTGCGACCTTATGAGGAGAAGAACCCGCATGTGTTTTTAGCAGGGCAGCCGCGCGTTCACGGAGATAAGCGGGTTCCCCGTTATCGCGTAGTTCAATCAGTTGTTGTCGTTCATTTTCACTGAGTTCAAGCGTATGGTGTTTTGCCATAAGTAAATACCTCCTTGGACAACAGTATAACATAAAAATAAAATTACCGAATTAATAAATTAATCTTCATTCAAGGGGGGAACGCGTAAGTCCTGTAACCTACAGTTGCTACCTATTATTTGTTGTAGGATTATTAACCCTGATTTTTGAGTCAATATCTGTCCAGTCGGGGGTTAGAAACCCGTCCAACAATGTATAGATTTCTTAAGTTGACATTCTGGGAATGCCATAAGGCATTTTACCAACTGGAATTATGTTATAGAGTAATATGTTTAGAACAAAACTAATATACACATCATTCGTATTATTTTGTTCATTGTTAGTATTACTTTTGCTTGGATGCAAATTTGACGATTATAGAGAGATAGAGGAATTGCTGGATGGTGGTGATGCCCAAACAGCGTTGGGGAAATTAGAGGCGTATTTACAAACAGATGAGAAGGATCCCAGAATCCTAATGTTACTTGGTAAATCGTATAACGAATTGGGACGATACAATGAAGGAGTGATGCAGTTTGAAAGTGCTGTCCAACTTTATTCTTCAGAACCAGAGAAGCTTAATGAGGCAAGAATAGAGTTAGCAAATACTTATCTTCATATTGGTGATAGAGATTCTGCATTTCGTCTATTGATTGAAGTGGAACAGAACACAAAAAACGCCAAGGTTATACAGAGAGTCATTGAACTTGTCGGGGATAGTTACAGAACAAAACAGCTGACGCATGGGGATTCTGACAATTATTCACCGGTCTTTTCACCTGATGGCACCCAAATTGCGTTTGCTTCATTTCGTCTTGACAATGGTGAAATATATCTGATGGATTTGAATGGAAGAATCACACGGCGTGTAACATATACAACAGACTATAATGACGACTCTCCAGCATTTCTTCATTCCACCGATTATGTTTTCTATAGTAGTGACCTTAAAGATACACGTGAAATCAAACTTCTTATTCAGAGTAGCGGTTCAACCCCAATCTTTGCAGGTTTGAATCTGACCCATGTCCACAGCAAAGTTACACGTAGTGTTATTCCCAATAGTTTCGGAACTCGTGTACCGCAATCTTCACGCACAGGACAAATGGTTGTCTACGAATCAAATGTTGATGAGAACTTAGAGTTGTTCCTTCTTGAATTAAGTGAATTTGATCTTTCCCAAATCACTCCAGAACACATCAATCCTAAACGAATTACCTATAATGAAACAGATGATGGTAGTCCAAGTTTTTTTCCTGATGGTAAGCAAATAATTTTTGTCTCTTCACGGAACGATGTGAACCAACTCTATACGATAAATATAGATGGGAAGAATGAAAGACATTTTAATCCAACCCGTTTCGATTGCTATAATCCTTCAGTTTCACCGGATGGAAAGACAATTACATTTATGTCAGCCAGATATGGTGACTGGGAAATCTATCTCATTGATGCAAATGGAAAAAACGAGAGGCAAATTACAAATGACATCGGAAGGTCGATACAACCTAAATTTTCACCAGATGGTCGCTATATTGCTTTTGTATCTGATAGGAGTGATGCATTTCATATCTATTTGATGGATCTGAATAAGCCTATTACACAGCAAGATTTAGTTAGACGGTTAAGGGATTAGTGCCTGTCCTTTTTGTGATCGTGTCTCGTTGCAATTTTGGAGGTTGACTATGCTACGTGTAATAAAACCTGAAGGGTTTGGTAATATACAACTTGAGGAGGTTGAAACACCTGAAGTCCAAACCAACCAAATTCGTGTGAAGGCAGACACCACTTTAATTAGTCGTGGATCGGAACTTTTCAGACGTTACATTCTTGAAGAAGCGGTTTCACCTTCGATCATGGGATATTCGCTGACAGGCACTGTGGATGTCGTAGGAGCACAGGTGGTTGGCTATACAGTTGGTGATCGTGTGATGGCAGTAGCTCCGCATGCACAATATGTTGTTATGGAACCTAATCCGACAGATGGTAGAGTTGTTAAACTGCTGGATGAAGTTTCTTTTGAAGCAGGAGCATTTTTACCTTTAGCAACAAGTGCTGTGGCATGGTCAGATTCTTCAGGTGTGAAGTCGGGAAACACTGTTGTTATTTTAGGTCAAGGATTAGTGGGCAGTTTGATGCTGCAGGTATTACGGAGTTATTCACCTGGACAGATAATTACTGTTGATACACTTGCTTTTCGTTGTCAAAAATCAATACAATTAGGGGCGGATGTTTGTATCAACGCTGATGAAGAAGATCCGATACAGGCTGTTCGTCGACTAACGGCTGGCAAGGGAGCAGATTTGGTTATAGATTGTGTTGGAGGACATGCTGGTGTTAAGTCTTTTGAACAAGCGCAGGATATGGTTCGGCAATTTGGTATAATTCAACTTATCGCACTATACCAACAGAAACCTCTTCCATTACATTCGTCAAAAATGATGAACAAACGTTTAGTGGCAGGCATCCTAACCGATGAACCGCGCGTCAATTTAGCTGCGCGGGCATTACAAAAAATACAGAATAGGGAAATCCGTACGGATACAATGACTACCCACCGTTTTGATTATACCGAAGCGAAAGCAGCCTTTGATCTATTATGGCATACGCCGGGAGATACGCTTGGGGTACTGATAAAGTGGTAAAGATGGATTTTCATATATGAATGCAAATGTTCCAACTGAGATAACCTTTGACGTTAATTTGTGCGGATATGAATTTACATTTACGACAACCTGGGGACTCTTTTCACCGAAGGCGATTGATGTGGGGACACAACTGTTAATTGAGTATTTGGAAATTGACAAAGGTGATATTTGTCTTGATCTTGGATGTGGTTATGGTGCTATTGGCATGGCGATGTCGAAATGTGCATCAGATGCTGAAGTTTATATGGTAGACAAGGATTTTATCGCAGTTGAATATACCAGGAAGAATGTTAAACAGAATAATTTACAGAACTGTCATGTTCTGTTGAGCAATGGATTTAGTCATCTACCAAATATCCAATTTGATGTGATTGCATCTAATTTACCTGCGAATGTTGGCAAAGAACTCATGCACATTTTTTTTCATGATGCTAAACGGTATCTAAAACCTAATGGGAGAATGTATGTTGTTACAATTTCAGGTTTACGCGAATTTATCAAGTGGAATTTTATGAAGGTTTTTGGTAATTATCAGAAACTAAAACAGCGAAATACCTATACGGTGGCAATGGCAACGTTAATGTAGGATTGATATAGAAAACAGATAATAGAAAGATAAAAGATGGAGAGGACATCGTGAAACTATTTCAAAAAATCACACTAATATTCATAATGTTTATTACAATTTCCTCAATCAGTTATGCAGTGGAGAATGGACAGTTGGAAACAGGTAGAGATGTGAAATATCCTCAAGAACATTGGTATAACTTGACGATGATGGGTATGAAAATAGGATATGTTCATCAGTTTATTGACAAAACAGTTTACCAGGGAGAGGAGATGATTCGGACGAAAACAGACATGGTAATGCAATTTAAAGGTGTTGGAAATGATCTTCGTGTAGAGAACAACAGGATTGAATATTCTGATGCTAAATTTATGCCGCGTTACTTTGTCATGACTTCTAATGAATCTGGTGAGAAGCGGGTGGAAGGCAAAATAATAGACGGTGTTGCCTATATCACAACGACAATGAATGGTGAAGAAACGGAGACAGAAGTTGCTGTTCCTCCAGAAACGATTTCAGATTCTGTGGCAATTGATAATCTACTCTCCAAGAACCTATTGAAAGCAGGGGAAAAACTTGCATATCAGACATTCAATTTAGACTTACAAAAAATAATTAACTCTGAATTGCGTGTTATTGAAGAATCGGAATTAACAATTCAGTCTGAAGAGAAGTCGGTTTTTATCCTTGAAAACAGCGTTGATATAATGGGCGGAATTACCATTCGTCTATGGATTGATAGGGAAGGCACAACTTACAAATTCATTACTGAAATGCCTGGAATATCTGTTGTCGCAACGAAAACTGATAGCAAAACCGCACTTGGTGAAATTGAAGAATTGGATATTGTGTTGCGGACTCGAATTATTCCATCTGGAAAGAAGCCGAGAAAAGGAGCGAATCAGTTCATTGCAAATATTCAACACTCTGAAGGTAACCTGACAGAAATTATCATGACAAACGATCATCAGACGTTGAATTTGGATTCTGAAAAGTCTGGTACTCTTCAGATTGAGATGGTTGAGATAGATCAAGAGAAATGTCCTGAGCTGCCGATACAGAGTCCAGAACTTAAGGAATATTTATCTTCAACAGTATTTGTGGAAGCAGATCATCCTGATATTCATGCCGCGGCATTAAGAATATTAGATGGTGAAACCAATTCTTGGCGTGCAGCGGAGAAGTTATGTAGATGGGTCTATAAATCCATAGATGAAAAGGGTTTAAGCGGTGGCTACAGTACATCATTGACAACGTTAAAGACACTTTCAGGTGATTGTACGGAGCATACTGTTCTGTTGATGGCATTGGCACGTTCTGTTGGGATACCCGCGAGAATCTGTGCCGGACTTGTTTTTGCAAAAGACGCATTTTATTATCATTTTTGGCCTGATGTGTACGTGGGTGAATGGGTTCAGATGGATCCGACATTTGGTCAGGTTGTGGCTGATGCTAATCACATATTACTTCAAGGAGGTATGCTTGAGTCAGGGACGATGGTTGAGTATACCGAAGGCGTATTCAGGACAATGAATCAGCTTGAAATTGATGTTGTTGAATAAGGTGATAATCTGGCATATATTTACATTGTAGGAGATAATATCGATTGGCATTTCTCAATCCGTTGTTTCTTTTAGGTCTGTTTGCAGCAGGAGTACCATTACTTATACATCTTTGGAGTCGTCGACAGGTTGTAACCGTAGACTTCAGTAGCATAATGTTCTTGGTAGCAGCACATCGTCAAAATGTCCGACGTTTGCAGCTCAAACAACTCCTAATTCTTCTTCTACGGATGCTAATTATTGCTCTGATAGCTCTGGCATTGGCGCGTCCTTTTCTTACACTCGGATTGCCTCTTGCTGCTGTGCGTGCGAAGACTGATGTCGTCATCGTTTTAGATATTTCATATAGTATGCAATATGAGGATGTAGATGGGGTATGGTTTGATAAGGCAAAAAGTGTTGCATCAGATGTACTGCGTTCATTAAGACACGGGGATTCCGCAACACTCATATTGATGTCTGATATACCTCAAGCCGTTTTTCGTCAACTTACACCGGACATAGACTCGGTTATTACAGCTATCCGAACTGCAAAGTCATCTTATCGTTCAACGAATGCCCAGCCGAGTCTTGAACTTGCACACGAGTTGCTATCTGAATCTAAACAACAGAACAAAGAGATTTACATCGTATCAGATTTTGCAAAAAACGGTTGGGAGGATATAGGTATAATTCCTAACCGATCTGGTTCGAGAATTGTCTTACTTCCCATTAGGAAAGGGGTTGCACATAATACTTTTGTTGAAGAAACAGCACCTTCCCATCAACTAATCGGTGTTGATTTACCATTCTATGTGAATACTACGATACACAATCAATCTGATACACCGATAGAAGAAACGACATTGACATATTATGTAGATGATCAGAAAGAGAAAACGCAGACCTTTTCAATTGACGCAAATGAATCCATGGTGACACAGATAACACATACTTTTTCAAATCCTGGCACACATACAGGTTATTTTGAGTTGACAGATGATCGATTGAAAACAGATAACCGTAGATATTCTGCTTATGATGCATTGGGTGAGATACGGGTGCTCTGTGTGAGTGAAAAGGCCGAATACCTGTCTTTGGCACTCAATCCATTAACACATAAACAGACCACAGGAGCACTTGTCAAGTCATCAATGATTCAACCAACTAATTGCACACCAGCAGCGTTTGAAACATATCCACTACAAGATTTTGAAGTTGTTCTCATAGCGGACATTTCAAAGTTATCCGCAGAATCTAACACACAAGTCCAGGAGTTTATACGACAGGGAAAGCATGTCATTGCATTTGCATCTAAAGATAACAAACAATCTTGGTTACCAGTTCAGTTTGGTCAATCTATGACATGGCAAGTCCCACAAAAAGTGAGAAAATATGATGAGACGCATCCAATTTTTGAGATATTTCCTGATAACGTGCTTGCTGGTCAATATGGTCCACAATTCTACCAGAGTATGTCTGTAACACCGACTTCCGATTCTTCAAAGATAATTGCGTGGTATGGTGATGATACACCGTTCCTTATTCAGAGTCGTGCTGGAAGAAGTAACATATTGTTATTCAATTGTAGTCTTCAGCAACAGACCGATAGCAATGAATTTCTTGTTAATCCATATTTTTTACCGCTTATCCAACAGTGTGTCCTGTATGTTATGTCCAATACTACACAAAGGAACATCACCGTTGGAGATACTTATATTACGAGTTATCCACAGAATCCTGGAGAACGTGCTTGGATAAAACGGCTTGATGCTAATGAAGCCGATGAGATGACTGCTGTTGTAATTGGGGAAGATGGAACGATGCGTTATGAATTAACTCAGGAACCAGGCATATATCAGATAGAGGTAAAAGCTAAAGATAGACTATATAGAGATTTCTTTGTAGTAAATACGTCTTCTACTGAAGCGGATTTAACCCCAATTTCTCTGGAACAAGCATCTGAACGTGTTAATGCTCAGACTGAAATATCAACTGAAATAGGAGTATTGGATACAGAAGAATTAGACATCAGAAGACATGGTAGAGAAATATGGGGTGAATTGCTTATTCTTGCCGTTTGTCTATTGCTCATTGAAGGTTTCTTATCAAACCGTGGGAGTAAGTCTACATTGAGTGAAGCATCATGAAAAAACCTACCCAATCCACTCCCTTCAACATACTTGGATTATATAAATTGACATTTCGTAAGGTTGTCAATGATATATTCAGCAGCTTCATATTATGTATATTATTTCTGTATATTGGACAGTCAGTTTTTGGTGATCAAGCGCGGACGGTAAAGAGTATTATAATCAGAGAGAAAAACACCTTTTCAACACCAGATGAAAAGCAGATTCTCCAGTTAATGCAGACAAAAGTTGGTAGTGATTTTGACGATAGTGTATTGAATGAGGACCTTTCCACTATCGTCAGGTATTTTAAAAATAAAGGCTTTACTTATGTGCGAATTGATAAAACGGATGAAACTGTAAAGCTTGTTGAGAATGAAATACATATCGGTATTGTGATAGATAAAGGGGTTATTGGAGAAATAACACTTGAGGGAAACCGAAAAACACATGACGATGTAATTCTTCAAGAGCTCCTGTTCAAAATAGGTGAAATATATACGAAGGATGATAGAGAAGAAAGTGAAAGAATAATACGTCAAAAAAGATATATTAGTGATGCAAATATAGACTCATTTTGGGATGAGGAGTTGGAAGTAGTAAAAATACATGTGAGCGTCTCTGAAGATTGGTCTATAACGGGTGCCATTGATGTTCCTATTGGTAGGAACAGTTCAACATTTCTTCTGAATGTTCAAGAAACAAATCTCAACGGGACTGGTCATGGCACACAATTGCGATATGAACGGATTAATGAAGTAGATGAACAAGCGCGTAGTTATTTTAAATGGCAGTATGAGATGCCACGTCTTTTCAGTTCATATTGGAACTTTGATGGTGAATATATTCAGAAACGCGAAGGTGACTCATGGGTTGTTTCTTTAGAACGACCACAATATACCTTAAAAAGTCGCTGGAGTACACGGTTTGTGCTTGCAGAAGGAGTGGATCAGGTGCGGTGGTACGAATCAGGTGAAAAAACTGCGACATTCAATCGCAATGTTCAAATTGGTTCTGGCGATATGATGCGTTATTTTGGAGAAAGGCATCAACAGATATATACTGGACTATGGATGCGTTCACAAAGATCGAGATATGTTGCGGTGGATAGATTGGATGATACCACAGCAGCACCGTTAGATAGAAATATCAACAGAATCGGTATTACAGTTGGGCGGAAACGGGTCTATCACAGAAAAACAAGATTTCTCAAAAAGATGGGACCCGTTGAAGACTTTAATACTGGGGCAGAATATAATGTCTCCTATGGATATGCATCCCCTTGGTATGGCTCAGATAGGCGAGAGTCAATTTTAGGTACAGCAGTGCGGTCAGGATGGACAATAGGTGAAAAATTTATAAGTGAATCTATTGTTGGTGTAAGTTCAATATTCACTGATCGCTTTGAACGTTCTGTGTTGCAAGTTCATAGTACGCTCTTTTTTAAGGATACATTTAATTCAGGGGACGATATCTATACAGTATCAAAAGGGTATCGTAAGAACGGACTTTTTGATTTTTACCACTCTTTTGTTATCCAATTTAAGTCAGAGATGCAGTTTGGATTGAGCGGAGAAAGCCAAGTTATTCTTGGGTCTTTCAGTGGATTAAGAGGGTATGATTATCGGCAGTTTAGTGGTGAAAAGATGATGTTGCTGAGATTGGAATCGCGTACAATTTTTGGCGGCGCGATTTTTGAGAAGATTGACGATGCAGTCGCTGCTGTAGTGACGTTCATTGCGAGTCCGTTTGTCAAGGGGCCCATTCGTCTTGGGGTTGTATTGGGTGGAACGTTATTCACTGACATAGGATACATTTGGAATGGAACTAATACATTTGATATTCGTGAACCGAAGCGAAGTGTTGGATTAGAGCTGCGCGGTGGTCTTTCCAGAGTCAGCAATGCTGGTATTTTTCGTCTTGAACTTGCTTTTCCACTGGATCCTCCTTTCACCCCATCTTTAAAACCGAAGTTTGATTTTGGATTTATGCGAGCATTCTAAGCGAATTGGAATCATACAGTTATGGATAAACCTTCACATCCGTTAACTGAAAACATCACTTGGCGTGCCATCATTTTAGGACTGCTCTCGCTTCCGCTCAATATCTACCTCGTTGTTCAAACAGAAACGGTATGGACAACACAATACCCCACCACGATGGCGATTCTGTTCAATGCCATCTTTACACTGTTCTGTATAGCGATTTGTAACCTCTTCCTAACGCGTTTTATTCCAAAATGGCAGTTGACACAAGCAGAAATGTTGACTGTATACCTAATGGTAACGTTAGCATGTGTTGTCTGTGGACATGACTTATTACAGGCAACGATGTGTATTCTGGGGCATGCAGCTTGGTTCGCAACCCCTGAAAACGAATGGCAATCTCTATTCTTCCGATACATCCCAGATTGGATTGCTGTGATGGATCGTCGTGCACTGACAGGATACTATGAAGGCACATCTAATCTATTTGTCATAGATCATATACGTGCATGGTCGACACCCGTGCTATTCTGGACGTTATTCTTCTCAGCACTTGCATTTTCTATGATGATGTTAAGTGCTATTCTCAGGAAACAGTGGATTGAACATGAAAAACTGAGTTACCCTATCATTCTACTGCCATTTGAAATGACGAAGGGACCTCTTTTCTATCGGAATCGTCTGCTCTGGATCGGTTTTGGTATCGGATTTGGGCTTGATCTACTGAATGGTATGAATTTCCTTTTTCCAAACATACCTGCAATTCCGATACGGCATGACATCGGAAGGATGTTTACTGAAAAGCCGCTCAATGCAATCGGATCAACGCCAATCCATCTAAATCCTTATGCCATCGGTATCGGATTCTTGATGCCACTTGATTTGTCGTTATCGTGTTGGTTATTTTATCTATTTTGGAAAGTGCAACTGGTTTTTGGTGCAATGACGGGGTTGAATCAGACACCCGGTTATCCTCACATTGACATGCAATCGCTTGGTGCGTATTTCGGACTTTGCTTCTTTGCACTTTGGATTACGCATAAGCATTTATGGAAAGTGTTTCGTAATATCATTGGTGTCCAGTCAGAGATAAATGCTGAAGGTGAACCGATAGGATATCGCAGTTCATTTTTCGGATTTCTGATTAGTATTGCAGTTGTATTTGGCTTTTGTCTGAAGGCAGGTATGTCGTGGTGGGGAATCATTGGTTTTTTTAGTATTCATTTCATACTGGTTTTAGCGTTTACACGGATGCGTGCTGAACTTGGTACACCGACTATGGATTTCTATCGAGCGGGTCCTGGTTTTTTCCTTACCTCACTCTTTGGTTCAAGAAAGATTGGGGCACAGACATTGACAGGATTTTCTTTTCTTTACGGGTTCACCCGTAACTACCGTTCACAACCGATGCCGAATCAGTTGGAGGGTTTCAAGCTTGCTGAAAAAGGTTCAATCAATAACCGTCAACTGTTATGGGTTATGTGGGGAGCAACGGTCATCGGTCTAATGATCGGTTTTGTTGCATTCCTGCATGCTGGATATCAACACGGGAGTTTGGGCACATGGCGTGGACAAGAGGCGTTCAATGACCTTCAACGTTGGTTGACACTACCGAGTGATACGGAGTGGCGACACATCGGTTTCTTCGGGTTCGGTATTACCTTTACACTCTGCACATTGTATATGCGTTTAAGATTTATCTGGTGGCAACTGCATCCGCTTGCCTATCCGCTTGCTGGCAATTGGAACTTCGGCAGATTATGGTTCCCGGTTTTTCTTGCATGGTTAATCAAGACCGTGTTAGTGCGACACGGTGGCATCGGTGCTTATCGTAAGGCTCTCCCTCTGTTTTTTGGTGCAATGCTTGGTGAATTCGTTATGGGTAGCCTGTGGGCAATATTAGGTCTGTCGACAGGACAAAGGATGTATTCATTCAAGCATTGGTAATGTAATAGAGCCTTTTATCGTCTTTTAATATATATCTCCACGATTGTCAATTTGCAGTATATGTATTACTCGTTCTTCTCTGTCAACCTGATAAATGAAACGAAGGTCTCCTACTCGATACCGAAAGAGTCCTTTCTTTTTTCCATGTAATGCTTTGATTGTTGTAGGATTTTCGTGCCGGAAGGGAGAATTAACGATGTACTCAAAAGCAGCATCAATTCGCGCTTGTGTTTCCTGCTCTAACCGTCTGATGAAATTCTCGACCTTCCTTGGAAGTGGTGCAAGTGTGTATGGGCGAAAGTTCAAAGTCCAATTTCCCTTTTAATCTGTGACCATCCCTTTCCTCCGCCCGTTGCTAATTCTTTTTGTGCTTCAACAATATCAGCTAATACACCTGGTTCTGAATTAATCAAAGCAGTTTCACGCCATTCGGAGAGAAAGATCGAAAGCGTTTCAACATCTTTCTTACCTTCCGAGATCTGTGTTAGCAACTTGAACAATTCTGCAAAAAACTCCACAAGTTCCTCTGCATCTAACCATTTGAGCCAAGCGAATGATTTTGAAGGGGTAACAGATTTCACGAACAATTGATCGTTCATAAGGTGTCCAACGACAAGTTTTGATTCTTTCATTTGTCACCTCAAATCATAGTATAATGTTAATACTAATTATACAAGTTTTACCTGTGAATTTCAAGGAATTAACTTTTTCTTCCACTATGATTTCATATTCTTATACCATTCGAATTATTGGTTATCCCTTTTGTGTTGGAATGTCAAAAACGACAGATACTAAATGAGCATTTGGGTTTGATATAAAATGGTATAAGAAGGACATTTTAACGCGCACTGATGAAGTATCAAGTTAAAGTTCAGCAATATTTTGGGAATGTCACGTTTTTTATAGGCGACATCTTATGCGCGCTGATTTCAAAACATTACTGCTGAACCGTAATCAATACTTCATCGGACGCTATTCTTTGTCTTCCTTTTTGTCCTTTTTATCCTTTTTCGGACGCAATTCCTGAAGTATCTGGACAACCGTTTCCATCTGTTCTTCAAGCTTTTCAAGACGTGGTTCCACCGGATCGGGTTGCTCGTCATCTTCAATTTCAACGACTTCAACTGTGGCAGAACCGTCTGAATCGGGATCATCAGCATCTTCTCTTGCGCTGAAGATAGTGCGACTTACTGCATCACCAACATCTTTCATAATGTTGCCGATAGTTTCCTTCTCTTGCTTAAATTCGTACTCTATATCAAACCCGAACCCTTCTTTGAGGTATGTAGCAACTTGATTATAGGCAAATCCGATGTCTCCGAGGGATGCATTTTCTTCTAACGGATCAAACAATCCTTCTGGCAGTGCTTCTAAATCATTTAGTCTTGCCAAAGCGTTGTTGAATTGTCGGATGCACCTTGCTTCACCAGCTGAAAAATTGTCTAATACGGAGGCACGTTCAAGATGCTTTGATGTTGTCTCCAACATGCGAACAATTCTCCGAATTTCCCTTTTGGTATCACGTTCGTTACTCATTTCAAATCTCCTTAATTTTGGTATTTGATATAATAGAGTCTTGACGGACAGAAAGGATAGTTAAATATCAAAAAAACATCAATTTTCCTTTAACTCTCCGACGTTACGTCTGATTTTGATGGCTGCCTTGATGATGTCCTCCATGTCTTCCTCTGTTCCCATCAAGACATTCTGACTTAAGGCAAGACCGGTATGACATATTTTTTCAGTTTCTGGACAATGGGCATTGGTATAGTCAAGGTTTTGACCGAATAGGTTGGTGTTTAGAAATGTGGAACGGTACATCGGGGTTGTATACCAATATCCGATAGGGATGCCTTCCGCACGCATTGCATCCAAGAACATTTTGCGTGAGATACCTTCGAACTCCTCAGAATCAAAAAGTGCCTTGTATCCGTGTGAACCGCATCGTGTTGCGCGAGGGTCTAAAGGTATTACTTTGATACCGGGTATCTCACCAAACCAACCGTCTAACCAACGCATATTCATGTGTCTATGATTTGTTTCCTCTTCAAGTCGGGTTAGACGGGAGAGGAGAAGTGCTGCCTGCCATTCAGTCATTCTAAAGTTCCCGCCGAAAGGTTCAATATTACCCGATTCTGCATCGGGTGGCGTGCGTCCACAGTTGTGAAGTGCCCATGCGCGTTCATAGCGTTCTCTGTCGTTCATTATGATGATACCACCTTCACCGGCACAAAGGTTTTTTGAGGATTGAAAACTGAAGCAACCGAAATCTCCCCAACTACCAACACCTTTGCCACGCCATTCAGCTCCGTGTGCTTGTGCACAGTCCTCTATAATCTTGATGTTGTGTTTTTTGGATATGTCAACGAGTGTGTCTAAATCGGATGGGTATCCAGCAATGTGAACAGGGAGAATAGCTTTCGTTTTTTCCGTGATTGCCTCTTCAATCTTGGACACATCAATCAGGAAACTGTCCGGTGCAGTATCCACAAAAACAGGTACTGCGTGGGTCATTAGGATGGCAACCACTGTGGCTTGGAATGTATATGGTGTGGTGATGACTTCGTCGCCAGGGTTCACACCGGCGGCTTTTAGTGCTATATAGAGTGCTGTGGTACCACTATTAACACATACACCAAAGTTCGCACCTTGAAATTCGGCAAATTGCTGTGCAAATTCAGGAACTTTTGTACCACCTACACCCCATCGTCCACTGTTATAGATGCTTTCAAACGCTTCTAAATCGGATGGATCAAGGGTTGGCCAAGATGGAAAGGATTTTGTTCTGATTGGGTCTCCGCCATTTATTGCTAAGGTTGACATTTTATTGCTCCGATAGTTTTTCGGTTCTGTAATTCTTCACGAATTCTGGTGGAAAATTTCCTGATTCTACTTCATCTATCAAATTGTTTAGTGCATTTCGCGCTTTTTCTGCTAATTTTGTCTCGATTATACCGTTTTCAAGTGCGATTTCAAATTCATCTTCATCTTGAATTTCGTAAGTGCCATCGGGTGAAATCCATAAGTCAAGGAATAGGTCAACGATTTCAAATTTATCAGGAGTGCGTTCCACAGGCAATATTATATCACAATAATATCCTGTCCATTCGTTATTGAGGTTATAGACTTTACCGATGTCATACCATAATCCAGTGAATACAAACCAGATAACATTGAAATTATCATCTAAAACTGTTTCACCATTAATTATGATTGGGGCAGAAGGTGTTACGCTTTGGGTTGTGACGATCACCTCTTTGTCTTTATATAGCACCTGTTGTTCAAAGTAATTGACACGGTCAGGTAATCTTTTATAGGTGAGTGTTATTGTTTTCATTGTTTTGTTATGTGTCAATTACATCGCGAAATGCTTTGATGTGTGCGGGAGTTGTTCCACAACAACCACCGATCAAGTATGCTCCTGTATCAATAAGCGCATGGACATGTCCAGCCATCTCTGTAGGTGTTTGTGTATAGACGGTTTTATAGTTTTCATCAAGTTCGGGCATGCCTGCGTTTGGATATGCCATCATACGGATGTTGAGTATATTCTTCTCATTCATCGCTGATTGTAGTTGTTGTGTGCCTGTAATTGCATAGGGCATCCCAGTATGTTCTGCATTTTTTGATTCTGCACCACAGTTAGTTCCAATAATATCTATACAATCCAATAGGTTATCACCGTTTGAAAACTCACCGCTGGCAAGTATCTGAAGTAAATCTGAAGCGGAATGTCCCCAGTCAGTTTTATAGATTTCTTTGCCAGTTCTTCTTTCTTTGGTCCATTTGTATGTCATATTGACCGCGATTGGGAGATCAGTTTCCCTTGCAATACCAGCTGCAATTGCGGCTTCTTTTGCCGAAAACATCGTTTCAAGACAAAGAAAGTCCACACCTTCATCTGCCAGTGTGTGGATTACGAGTTTGTGTGCTTCTCGCACATCATCATTGGCAATACCGAATGTAGTATCACCACTATCCGCTTCTATTGCACCTGGAGATGGACCGACAGAACCTGCAATGTAGACATCTTTTTCGCTCTCAGATACTGCTTGTTTTGCGTGTTGAACTGCGAGTCGAATGAGTCGTTGGGCATCCGATTTGTCCTGTCCTGCCATATCTAAATGAAGTGGAGAAGCGACGAATGTGTTTGTGCCGATTGCCTCCGCACCTGAATTGATATAATCTTTATGGATGTCAACAACTGCATCCGAATGCGATTCGTTTGCTATAGCACTATTAGCGAGTTGAATGTCTCGTGCAAATAGCTGAGAACCGAATCCACCATCAAATAGGATAGGTTTTTCAAGTTTTAATCGTTCACGAAAGTCAATCACGATATAAGTATATTCTCCTAAATATTTATGTAATATCAGTTGGCATGGGTTTGAACTGACAACCCTCAACGAAGACTTCAAAGAAATCAGGCGTAGTTTCAAGTTCAATATGCTCAATGTTTTTTACGAAATCTTCAATCTCAGTCCGTTTTTCTCTTGAAAGCAGTACCTCTTTTGCTCCGCCGACAGCTGCGTTGCCGATTTTGACAATTCTATCCTCCAGCACAGGTGCAAGAAAGCCAATATCAATAGCGTCTTGGATGTTGACGTAATTGGCAAATCCGCCTGCTAAATAGAGTTTGCTGATGTCTTGTGGTGAACACCCAAAATGACGTAGGACGATATACTGTCCGCAGTAGTTTGCAGCCTTTGCTTGTGCTAAGTTACTTGCATCTTCGCGTGAAAAAGTGATTCCGTGTTCTGGTAAAAGTTCTAAAATCCGTTGTTTTCTGTCAGCAAAAACACCCTTCGGACTCATCTGTTCGTTCCGAAGCAGTTCAGCAAGTAGAGAGATAAGACCAGAACCACACAATCCTTGTGGTTCTTTACCGTCAATAGCCTCGTATTCAATATTTCCATGATTCCATTTCATAGATTCAATCGCGCCGGGGTATGCAGGCATGCCGTATTCTATTCCTCCACCCTCAAATGCTGGACCTGCGGGACAAGATGCTGCTACCATCCGTTTTGAATTTCCTACAACCACCTCAGTGTTTGTACCCACGTCTACTAACATTAGGATGTTATCTTGTGAGTGCATGTCAATAGAAACTAAATCAGCAGCGACATCAGCACCAACATGGCTTGCGATGAGTGGTAAACTATAGACCATTGCCTTGGGATTTGAACGGATTCCTATACGTCGTGCTTTTTCTGTTAATGATGTTGTTGAACGTATACCGTCAAGGAATTCGTGTTCTATTATGGATTTATACGGTTTTTGCCCTATGCTTTGTACATCTTGTCGGAAAAAGATGTCTCGCATGGTTGTGTTACCTGCGACTACGATTTCATATATTTCCTGCCTAACGAAGTCGTGCGTTTCACACATATCCATAATTTGGCTGTTCAACGCTGCAATGAGTGATTTTCGTAGTTCTCCCTCAAATTCGCCATCATAAGAGATGCGATGCATGATGTCGCTGCCACCGAACCGTTGTGGGTTTTCAAAAGAACTGACAGAGACTGTCTCTCCGTTTTCTAAATCCACAAGATTTGCCACTATAGTGGTAGTACCGATGTCTAATGCAAGTCCATAGAGATGCCCTCGGTATCTATCAATTGGTTCGTTATTGTAATAGACGATTTCATCTTTCTGTGTGACCAGTGGGTTTAGGGATTTGGAAGTGTCGATTTTTTCTTTAACTGTCCCGATATGTGTAAGGATACGGGGTGAGCGGCGAAGTGGAGTGAACTCAATATGTGCATCAATATCCAAAACAATAGATTGACATGCAAGGCGATAGTTGTCTTGCAGGAATGCCTCTGCTTCATTTGGGGGGCGAAGATGTTCCATACCTTGCTTTATCTCAACAATGCACTCATGGCATTGTCCTGTTCGGAAGCAAGAGGTAGGCACTTGAACGGCTAAATCGTCTGCATAATCAAATACTGTCTTGCCGGGTGAGAGCTGATATGTCTTACCATCACAGGTAATTGTGCCGTTAGATGAAGTGTCCAATTCGCCTATATCTTCGGGTGTATCTGTTTCCCATGCATCACGATAGTCCAGTTTGTCGTCCCCGACGCACAGAAGTCCAGTGCCTTCATCTATTTTCCGTTGGTTTCGGCATCCGAATTGTGCTGTGCAGTGGTCAAATCTATTTTTATATGGGCAGCGGTAGGTTGCTTGTTCGTCTGCGTGGGTGACGAGGTCTTCAAATATTTGTGTGATTTTGTTGAGGCGTTTTTCGTATTCGGTTTTATCAATTTTCTTCATATAAATTAATCTATAAATGTTACCATTCTTCGTCAGGTTCTTCAAGAAACTGTTTTGCTAATGCGACACATGCAAGTGCATCTTTTCCGTATCCATCTGCCCCCATATCGTCAGCAAATGTTTGTGTGACAGGAGCACCACCGACCATAATCTTTACTTCTTCGCGAAGGTCTTCATCAATAAATGCGTCAATCGTTTTACCCATATTTGGCATTGTGGTTGTCAAAAGGGCTGACATACCTAAGATGGGTGCTTCGTATTCTTCGACTGCTTCAATAAATTCATCTTCAGAGGTATCTACCCCTAAATCGTAAACGACAAAACCCGCACCGCGCAGCATCATGATACAAAGGTTTTTGCCGATGTCATGGAGGTCACCTTTGACAGTTCCCATTATGACGGTACCAATGGGTTCAATACCAGAGTCGGAGAGAATGGGTTCAATATGTGTCATTCCTGCTTTCATGGCTCTTGCACATGCGAGGACTTCTGGAACAAAGATAAAATTCTCACGAAACTTGATGCCGACAATACCCATACCCGCTATCAAACCATCATCCATGATTTCTAAAGCTTCAGTGCCATTTACAAGTGCTTCTTCTGTGAGTTCGTCAACGGTGTGATGGTCACCATCAATTAGTGCAGCGGAAATATCCTGCATAGCGGGTGTTGCCTGCGCGAACATCTTAATAAAACTTTCTATCTCATCAGGACGTTCGAGGTATTCTTCAATTTCTTCACGGATGAATTCGTTCGCGATGTCATTTATTGATGCCACAGGTTGCGTAATCCCCCTTGAAGATATAGGATACCACACATAAGGAAAAATGGCAAATAAATTGGAATAAGTTTAAGAATGTAATCAATAATAGGGTAGGTTAAGTATGAATAAACATTCAAATAGAGGAATTTATTACCACCGTGTCGCTGCTTCACGATACAACTGAATCTGTTCCATATTGCGTGGTACTCTAACTTGCAGAGATTTCCTCTTTCTATACACATCCTTTAGCACTATCGGGGTGCGAAGCATATTCGTTAAGGTAACTATACCTGATTCAAAATATACCCACATCTGTTGTTCAGTATAAGGATTTAGCACATAAGCAGAATTGATATCTTCAGATTGTCCTACAATTTCAGAGAATGAATCGTACTTTGGATAGGTGAGTTCGATAGTTTTGTCGTATCCCTCTAAAAAAAGTTGTTCAGGAGGGGTTTTGGGGGTATATCCGCTTAACTTACATCTGTTTATCTGAATAGGTGCACCTGATTTGTTGATCAGATGTAACGAGACAACAATTGCTAACTTGTTATTGTCATCACGATTGATAAACCATGTGTCATCCTGTATTATCTGTACTGTCAATCCAGGTATTTGTCGCCATCTGTGGTAAATGACCACTAATATAACAATACATCCCAAACCGAGTAAAATCCAATGTCCTGTTGATGTAGTGAATAACTTCAGGAGTTCTTTGAAAGTTTGTTGAAGCACATCAACTCCTTATGCAGTGTTTCAGTAGAGATCACACCTTCTCTTCGGACTTGCGGTGGGGATACAGATATATCATATACCGTTGATGGAATGGGGCCGGGTGTTTTTCCGTCATCTACGATGTAATCTAATTTTGCTGACAGTTCATCTCCAAATTCATTTGGGGATGTTGCAGCTGGTTGACCAGAGAGGTTTGCACTTGTAATCGCAAGGGGGCCTCCAAAGTTCTGCAGTATTTTCAAGAGTAAAGGTTGATTTGGAATACGCAAACCGACTGTGGTTCCGCCTGCAGTGAGTTGTGGTAGTAGGTTTTTTGCTTGGACGATGATTGTTAGTCCTCCGGGCCAAAATTTTTCTGTGAGGTGGAAAAAGAAAGGTGGTAAGTTCTGGGAGACTTTATGAACATCTTCAACAGAACCGAGGACTAAAGGTATCGGTTTTTCTTCAGGTCTTCCTTTGATCGTATATAGTTTTTGAACTGCTTCGGGATTAAAAGGGTCAGCACCTATTCCGTAGACAGTATCGGTAGGTATAGCGATGATACCGCCTGATTTTAGAGCATTTACTGCATCATTGACGCGCGAATCCGAATTCAAGTATAGTACTCCCGTTAGACATCAACGATAGAACCGTTTGCTGTGGCGTTGAGAGAAAGTTCATCGCGCAACCCTTGTTGATATTTTTCATAAGCGATACCTGCTATCATTGCCCCGTTGTCTGTACATAGGTTAATTGGTGGATAGTAAACTTCAGCATCAATTTCTGATGCAGCAGACTTTAGAGAAGATCGTAAGTGGCTGTTCGCTGCAACGCCACCTGTTAATGTAATAGTGCGTGCATCTGTAGTTTTTGCAGCGTGGACAGTCTTGGCAACAAGCACTTCAACGACAGCCGCCTGAAAACTGGCTGCAATATCTTCAATTAGGATTTCTCCATTTGCAATTTTATCTGCACGTTCTGCTTTCTCCACGAAATAACGGACTGAGGTTTTTATTCCACTAAAACTGAACTGGTAGTCTCCGCTTCGAAGCATCGGACGTGGGAAGTCTATTGCTGTGGGGTTACCCTTTTGTGCTAACTCATCAATAATACGACCTCCGGGAAAACCGAGTCCGAGATACTTGGAAACTTTATCGTAGACTTCACCTGCAGCATCGTCTTGTGTTGTGCCTAAGACTTTGTATTTCCATCCTTCATGCACTTCAACAAGTAGGGTGTGTCCACCTGATACAGTCAAGCACACATGCGGGAATGTCAATGTATCATGCACCATATAATTGGCGTAAATATGTCCTTCAATGTGATTTATGCCAAGTAGTGGTAGATTATGGCAATACGCCATGCTCTTCGCAGCTGCAACACCCACAAGCAATGCCCCGATTAATCCAGGGCGGTTTGTTACTGCAATCGCATCTATATCAGCGAATGTTACCTTTGCCTCATTTAACGCCTTATTGACGATGTAGTTGATGGCTTCAATGTGTTTCCGTGATGCCAACTCTGGAACAACGCCACCGTATTCTTGATGTGCTTTGATTTGAGATGCAACTACATTTGAAATGACTTCACGTCCATCTTCAACAATCGCTGCAGCTGTTTCATCGCAAGAGGTATCAATTCCAAGTATTTTCACAAGTGTATCTTGTTATTAAGGTAAAGAGTTTGTATATTGTGTGTATTATATCATATATGTATCTGTTAGACAATGGTTTTAGAAGATTTAGTAGGGTTATGAAAATGTCTCATTAATTTCAAGGTTTACTATAATACTTAACGGACAGGACATTAACATTTGTGATAAAATGCATCAGAAATACCGAAAACTAAATAACCCTGGATTTTAGAGGTGTCTGTATTACAACATCTTCCATTCTTCAACAACGACGGGCACAGGGACCCGGCCCTACAATGATTTCTCAGAAATGTGAATATTGATTATTTTTTGTTAATGTGGTATTTTATCAGTGTATTTTGGGGAGGATATTTTGAACTATAAACAGAAAGCTTATATTTGTGTTCCGATATTCATAGTTATTTGTGCTGTCCTGATATTGCAGTTTCCAAGTGTGATATCTGATGATGGCACTGTGTGGTGGTATAGTGTTATGCCGCCCCTTATTGCTATCACATTGGCGGTGATAACAACACGACTGTTCTTAAGTCTTGGTGTTGCAGTGGGTTCGGGGTTGTTGCTTGCATGGGGTCAACAGAAGTTGTCGATTGGATCATTTTTCACTGAGATGGTATGGTTTGTTCGGGCAGTCACTGTTGGGAATGATGGAATTGATCTTTTCAACTTCTGGGTAATCCTATTTGTCTTATTCATGATGTCAATGATTTCGGTTGTGATAGCATCGGGTGGGATTGGTAGTGCGATTTCACTGTTATCCTACCTTGCTAAAGGTGCTCGTTCAACGCAAGTGATAACTGCCCTCATGGGAACTGCTATCTTTATTGGCGACTATAGCAATGCGATGCTTGTTGGACCAACGATGCGACCGATTACAGACAAATATAGGGTGTGTCGTGAAAAGTTGGCATATATCGTTGATTCTACCAGTGCTCCAATCGCTGGTCTCGCCTTTGTTAGCACTTGGATTGGCTATGAAGTTGGGTTGTTTAATAGTGTGGCAGAAACTATCGGATTAGACAGTGATGGCTATTCTATGTTCTTTGATGCGCTGCCGTTCCGTTTCTACTGTATTTTGACTATCTTATTTGTTATTGTCAATGCAATTAGTGGACGTGATTACGGGATGATGCGACGTGCTCAGAAACGGGCGCGAGATACTGGTGATGTGTCTGAACCTGATGCGAAGGTTATGGGGGGTATCAAAGTTGACAGTGATTTTGAGAAAATAAGCACGCAGATTTTGTCTGCGTTTATTCCATTGATTTTACTATTTGGTTTGATCCTTGGTGGTTTATGGATTGATGGTAAAGGTAGTGGCTCAATTTTTTCACTGACTTCATGGAGAGATGCACTTTCAAATGCGAATAATGTCAAAATACTTGCTTCAGCTGCGATTAGTTCGTTTGTTGCAGCCATTATTTGTGCTCGCGTCTTTTCAAAGAGGACTTTTTCAGAGATTTTTGCAGCAGCTAAAGAAGGACTATCTGGTGCGTTGTTGCCCATAGCGATCATATTATGTGCGTGGGGGATAAAAGCAAGTTGTGATAAGTTGATGACAGGTCAATATATCTCATCATTGCTCAGTGATGTTGTTTCTCCACTTTGGTTTCCTGCCCTTGTTTTTATCGTTGCTTCACTGACATCATTTGCTACCGGCACAAGTTGGGGGACGATGGCGATTCTTATTCCGACTGCGATTCCCGTTGCTTATGTTCTTGATGGAGATGCCTACGGTATCACTACTATCATCTGTTTAGGGGCAGTGTTGGACGGTGCTATCTTTGGTGATCACTGTTCGCCAATTTCGGACACGACTATCCTGAGTGCGATTGTGAGTAGTTGTGATCCGATGCATCATGTGAGGACGCAGATGCCTTATGCTTTGACGGTTGCTGTGATCGCTTTGTTGTGTGGTTATCTGCCAGCTGCTTTGGGATTGCCTTCTTATATTGGGATACTTATTGGGTTGGGTGTTATTGTGTTGTTGTATTATGTTTTGTCGCGTTTTCAGGAAGAATAATGTATTGCTTGTCTGAACCAGGATTTTCAGGATTAGTAGATTTTCAGGATTATGAGTCTGAAGTTTCAGAGTGCTTTTGATAAGATGAGCTGCTCCTATGTTGGTAAAATACAATCAATCGGGGTTGGAAACCCCTCCAGTAAGAAATCCAAATCGACACAGAATACGCGTTTGGTATCCTGCGGGGTTAGAAACCTCTCCTACAGGATTATTACGTTAGTCTGTCGGGGAAGCGAAGGAATCTTTTTGCATTGCCCCCCATGATGTCTGCTAACTCCGACTCAGACAAGTTTGGCAGCAATTTCTCAATTATTGTCGTCAGTTCACCGTAGCCTGGGTTTTCCAATATCCAGGGAAAATCGGTTGCCCACATCAGACGTTTTGGACCGAAGTCGTTTAGTAGGTTATGATGCTTTCCTGCTAAATTCTGATATGGAAACGGTTCGCTACTGAAAGCATATTGACCTGATAGATGTACAGTAACGTTTTCATATCGAGCTAAGCGATATGTTGTGTGCATATTAAGATTATATCCAGGTATTTGTATTTGCGGTCTTCCAAGATCGTCAAGTGTGAATTTTCCAGTTCCCGGAGTCATCCCAAGATGATTGAGAACGACCCGAACTTGTGGAAAAGTTTCTATGAGATATGGCAGCAAGTGTGCATCAATAGAGCGTGGATATAACCACATCACATAATCCTTTTCTGCTGCACATTCCCAGATTGGAAAGGTTTTAAATTCACGAACATCTTTCGTAGCAAATATGTCTCTCGGTCCACCGAGATCAAATAGTCTGAATCCGATAATTCCGGTTCCGTCGGTCAATTCTGTCATGTGCTCAGCAGGATTTGGGTGATCAGGTGGAACGAGTCCTATGCCAAGAAACCTATCAGGATAATTTCTGAGACAGTGAAGTAGATAGCTGTGGTGTTCAATGCTTGTTCCACCTATCTGAACAAGAACTGCTTGGTCTATATTGTTTTTGTCCATTTCGGCTAAGAGTTTTTCAGCAGGTTCTTCGCGATCGGCTGGACAGATGGGTGTAACTTCACGTGGGAACTCGGGGGATACCTTTGCGAAGACATGAAGATGTGCGTCTATTCGTGGCATTTTTGTTCCTTTAATTTCTATTCTCCAAGACTGAATAGTTTGCGGCGTTCTGGAGTTTTGCAGTGTTCAGCGATTGCTGCGAACTGTTCAGGTCCAATGCGTCCGGGTGTACGTTTTTCATATATCAAGATGATGGATTTTCGTGGTGTGTCCGATTTATTGTCCATTGATGTATGCCATCCACATGAATTGAACATAATGGCTGTGCCTGCTTTGCCTGGGAAAGTTTTGTGTCCGTGCATACTCTCTTGTAACTGTGGACGTTTGTATGGACCTGAATAAGGTTTATGACTTCCTGGGACAAATCCAAACTCTCCACAACCTTTTGGTACATCATTTACATATATTTGCACTTTGATGTGGAGTGGATTACTTTGCCCTACATCCGGATGCCATGCTGTATAACTCACTGGCCACGGGGCGACTGTTCTGACTTGTGGACCGAGCAGAATCAGATCATCATCAGTGAACTCCATCAATGCCCCGTAATAATTGGGATGGTCAATCAGGTCAATGAAAATCGTATCTTTTTCAAGGGGGTTTGGAATGTCGTAAAATGTCGCCGCTGCTTCACCTGCTTCAACTCTGTCTAACCATTCATCTTTACATTCCGCTGCCCAGTAATCAAAAACTGATTGTAACCTATTTAATTGTTCACCTTGGATTGCGTTTTCAAACACAAGATAGCCTTCTTGTTCCCACTGTTCTTTCTGTTCTGGTGTTGGTCGTATCATTATTTCACCTTTCCTCTGCCGATTATTTTCCAAATTGTTTCAACTTTTTCACTTCGCACTGCTATCAATTCGTCGTGAAGATTGCTTGTCATCCCTTGATGTAGGGGGATTACTGAAAGTCTATCACCGACTCTAAACTTATGTGAACACTTGCTAACATCAACATGTCCGTGTTCTACCGACATGCCGTAGATCTTTGCATCAGGATACTCTATGATGTGTCCATAAGGTGAAGGTGGATAACTTGTAAAGGTCTTTTGTCCGCCGTCAATGATGATTCGGTCTGGTGTTGGCGTGCTAACAACGGTAACGATGACGCGTAGCACGCATCTGTCAGGTGATAGCATCTCGGAATTTCCTATGCGTGTCATGCCTTCGTAGACATAAGAACCGCTACGTGTTTCGGTGCATCCGATTTCTTTTGATGCTGCTTCAGAACCTGTTCCACCGCCGCTAATAATATTAACAGGAATACCGTCTTTATTCAAGAGATCTATGGTTTCTGTGATAAATTCTTTAGCGTTGACATTGCTTGGATAGGTCATCAGACCTTGAAAATCAAGACCGGGTAGTTTCACAACTTTATGGGCGAGTAGAAGCGTGTTCTTGGATGAGTCTACCCCACATCTACCCCCGCCAGTGTCCATTTCAATTATTACTAGAACTGTGCAGTCATCTGAAATTGCTTGTTGAGATATTCCTCTTGCGGTTTCTTCGGAATCGAGTGCGACAGTGATTTTTGCACGTTTCAGTAGAGATGTCAATCTTTTTAGTTTGGGTTTTCCAACGATGTTGTATGGAATTAGAATGTCGTCAATTCCTGCATCTGCCATCACTTCAACTTCACCCAATTTTTGACATGTAATTCCTTGTGAACCTGCGTTGAGTTGTAATTTTGCAATTTCTGCGACTTTGTGTGTCTTTGTGTGAACGCGTAGTGGTATGTCAAGGTTACGACATAGGGTTGCCATTCCACTGATATTTTGTTCAAGTACATCCAAATCAGCTATTAGAGCAGGTGTGTCTATATCGTTTATGTTCATTTAGTTTCTCCAACAAGATGATTATCTATTGTTATGAATGGGTGTATCTGACACATCCCATAGGAGGACTGTACCATCGGATGAGGAGCTGACGAGTAAACGACCGTCAGGACTGAACTGGACTGAACGGACCCAGGTTGTGTGTCCTGTTAGCGACTTTTGGATTTTGCCAGTCATAACATCCCATATCCTAATTACCTTGAGACTGCTGCTTGCGATAAGGTTTCCATCTGGACTAAAGGCAACACAATCTGTATTTTTGTTGGTTGGTTCTGAAAAGGTGTTTATGAGTTCTTGAGATTTTAGATTCCAGATTTTTATTGTGTTGTCATTGCTTCCTGTCGCAATTAGGTTTCCGTTGGGTGAAAATGCTACACATTCAGCGGATTCTTTATGTCCCTCAAGTATTCCTTTTGACTTACGTGTATTTGTATCCCATAATCGGACAGTTTTCTCATCGGTGGCAGTTGCGAGTATATTCCCATCAGGACTGATGGCTATATCCCGGACCTTGTTTATTATATCGAATTTCTGTAAATGATCACCTGTATATATGTTCCAAAAATTGATGGTAGCATCCCATCCGCCACTGATAAGGATATTGCCATTGGTCTTTAATGCCAAAGAGCTTACGTTTTGGCTATGTCCCCTAAATTGATTTATAATATTTCCATTGCTCGTATCCCACAGAATTATCTGTCCGTTGTAACTTCCAGATGCGAGTATATCTCCATTTTGTGAGTAAACGAGAGAATATGGACGACGTGTATGTCCTTTGAGTGCCAGATGGACCTCTCCTGTCTGTACATTTCGGATGTTAACGGTATCATCTGCCATCACGGTGGTTGCGAGGAATTGTCCATCTGGAGAAAAAGCGACCGATCTGCTGTAGTTTGTATGTCCAGAGATTGTATTCAATAGTGTTCCGTTTTCAATGTTCCAGAAATGGATTGTTCCTTCACTTATACTTGCGGCGGAAAAAGTTCTGCCATCAGGTGAAAATGCTGCTTTGGTAATGGGATCAATATCTTGATTATAGGTATTTATAAGCATTTCAATTTCGACTGCCCATATTTGGATAATTTCCTCAGATGATCCCGATAGAATATACAAACCGTTTTTTGAGGAATCTAATGATGTAATATACCCGATTTTACCAGACAGTTTCTTCAGAAATTCACCAGTATTCACATCCCACATAAGTATATCACCGTTTCTATCTCCCGCAGCAATTCTACGTCCATCCGGCAAGAATAATAGTTCATATAAAATGTCATTATTCGTTGGAATGGTCATTGCAAGTTCTCTCGTTTCCAAGTTAAACACGCGGATATTGCCTATATTAGAGAAAGATGAAGTTGCGATTGTATTGCCATCAGGAGAAATAGTTACTTTAGATGTATTGTCTGAGAAACCTACCAATGAGAATAACGCCTCACCCTTTGTAGTATCCCATACGCGAATAGTAGCATCAGTACTTCCACTTATCAGCGTTTTCCCATTATTACTATAAACCAAATACCTAATTTCAGATGTGTGTCCAGTGTAAATATCTTGTAATTTGTAATCATTTATATTCCAGAGCTGTATGTTGTTTTCGCTTGCAGCAGCAAGTATATGTCCGTTAGGATTGATTGCAATTGCAGCGTTGTCATGAACACCGTCTGTGAGAAGTGCGAGTTCGTCACCAGAGTAGACATCGTATATCCAGATACCGATTGAAGTACTTACTGCGATTAGATTTCCATCAGGGACATAAGCAATATCTCGTATGACCCCTTTGCCAAAGCGGCGGGTTGCACCTTCTGGTAATTGCCATTGGGTGTGTTCCACAGCATAACAGAGTGATAAAGAGAGTAGAAAAATTAGATATAGTTGAATGCGATACGGTTTTTTGATTTTCATTGTGAATTTGAAACATTCCATAAGAGGACGGTTCCATCTGCGCTTCCGCTTGCGAGCGTTTTTCCGTCAGGAGAAAATGCAACAGATAAAACATAACCTGTATGTCCGGCAAAACCCGGTTTAGGTATTCCAGTATTTGTATCCCACAAACGGATTTTCTTATCCCAACTGCAGCTTGCTATCGTATCATCTAATGGTGAATGTGCCACAGAAAGCACATACCAAGTATGACCAGTTAACAAACGGTTATTTTGTCCCGTGTGTCCGTCCCACAAACCGACTCTTCTATCATCACTTGAAGTGATCAATAATCTGCCATCTGGACTGAAGGTAAGTCCTGTAATTTCATTGGTATGTTGATTATGTTGGTTGATAACGATAAAATTAGGAATGGAAAGTTTCTTCCTTTTACCCGTATCTGAGTTCCAAAATATGACCTTGTTATCCCCCGCACCTGTGACAAGTGTTTTTCCATTTGGTGAAAATGCGACAGCACGTACTTTCTCTTTGTGATACTCCAGAGTATGTATTGTTTCGCCAGAATGGAGGTTCCATATACGAGCAGTTAAGTCATAACTTCCACTTGCGAGTTTAGTCCCGTCCGGAGAAAATGCGACTGAAGCAACGACGTTCCAATGTTCACCCAGTGTTTTCTCAAGTTGTCCAGTATGCGCGTTCCACAAACGGATTGTATTGTCCTGACTTCCACTTGCAAGCGTTTTACCATCTGGAGAAAATGCGACACTGTAGACCGTCTGTGTATGTCCAAAGAGTGTATTATTATATTCGCCAGTTTGAGGGTTCCAAAGATCTATAGTGTTACCAGAATTTCCACTCGCAAGTATCTTTCCATCTGGAGAGAAAGCAACAGATTTTATATCACGATTATGACCGACAAACATCATTTTCTCTCTGCCTGTGCGTGTATGCCAAAAACGGACAGTACCATCATAACTACCACTTGCAATAGTGTCTCCATTTTCGGAAAATGTTACTGATACGACATGGTTAGTATGTCCAGTAAGTGTTCCCAATTGTTCGCCAGTGTTGATATCCCACAGGTGTATATCATTATCCCAGCTTGCACTTGCGAATGACTTTCCATCAGGAGACATTGCTACGGATACGACATACCATGAATGTCCTGCGATTATGTGTTTGTTTAGACCGGTATTTGTTTCCCAAATTCCTACGGTACCATCATCACAGCCTGTAACGATGGTTTTTCCGTTTGGACTGAATGCAAGTGAGGTTACAGCGCGTTCATGACCCGATAGGATTCTTAGAAGTTCATAATTAGAAGCATCCCATAGGTGTATGGTTGAGTCGTTATTAGCAGTTGCGAGGATTGTGCCATCGGGACTGAATGCAACTGATCGCCCCCAACGTGTATGTCCAGACAGCGTTCTTATATGTTTAGCATTCTGTATGTCCCATAGACATACAGTTGCATCTTCACTGGTACTTGCGAGGGTTCTTCCATCGGGACTAAATGCAACTGATCGGACATCATCTATGTGTCTGATAAGAGTTGCTTTTCGCTTTCGTGTTTCTAAGTCCCATATTTTTATGGTGTTGTCGTTGCTACCTGTTGCCATTAATTTGCCATCAGAGCTAATTGCGATGCACTCTATACTGTCTGTGTGTCCAGAGATAAGTGCAATTTCTGCACCTGTATCCGTGTCGTAAAGCCAAACACCGATGGATGTTGAGACTGCGATAAAATTACTATTTGGAATATATTTTATCTCATATAATTTCCCTTTACCTAAACGTGCGATTGCACCTTGTGGTAATTGCCATCGGATGTAATCTTGGGCAATGCTGCTTGATAGTGAGACTTGGAATAGGATGAGTATGAGAATTACGGATAGGTAGATCTTTTTCATAATAACTTATGTTGTTTGAAAAGAGATTTTCATTATATGTATGTTTGGCGTATAGTTAGTGAAATGTTAGCATTTATTTTAACATTCTTAGGCAGGGATTGTCAAGGAACAGAGGAACAGGTTACAGATAAATTAGTTGACATTCGGACTAAATTTAGTTAGAATCAATTCAAATTCTGATAGGATAAGAATATGCAAACAAAAGAAGAACTATACGATATTGCACTTACACATTTCGCAGATAATGACCTTGATGCTGCTGTCAAAGCATTTGAGGAACTGATTGAGACATACCCTGATTATATTGAGGGTTATCTCGGTTTAGGACACGCGTATGAAAGACTCAGCAAATACGATGAGGCAATTGAAGCTGTGAAAAAGGCTATTGAAATCAACCCAAATGATCCGCTTGCATACACAAGTTTATCAATCTGTTTCCAACGCAAAGGTATGATTCAGGAAGCAGAAGATGCTATGGCAAAATCGCAAGAAATTCAGATGCAATCAACCAATAAGTAATTGTGGAGATGATTGACAATGGGTAATTATACCTTACTCGATCCTACTTCTCAAGGCGATGCCTATGAGAGATACCTTGCGCCCCGCCTTGATAATCTTGATGGAAAAGTTATGGGATTACTGGACATTACGAAGAAAGGTAGTGATATTTTCCTTGACCGTGTTGAGGAATTGATCCGTGCAAGATTTGATATTGCGGATGTTGTGTGTGTAAAAAAGCCTACATTTTCACGTCCCGCACCGACTGAACTACTGATTAACTTGGCTGAACAAGTGGATTTCATTATTGAAGGGCTTGCTGACTGAGGTTCCTGTATATCGTGCAGTATGCACGATGGCAGTGTCTTAGAGGAACGCGGTGTTCCAAGCGTAGCGATTTGTACTGAGGTGTTTTTCTCAGCAGGAAAAGTTCAGGCGCGTGTGCTTGGTTATAATGACTTAGAACCACTTACCGTTGAACATCCCATCCAAAGTCTAACAAAGGAACAGATTCGGAGCCGTGCCGATGGAATTGTCGATAAGATTGTTGAACGGTTAACGAAATAAGATTCCCGTTTCCGTTTTACAAATTGAGAATGGTAAACACAGCACCTCCTTCAATAAAATGGGACGGGAACAAGGCATCATCCTTTCATTTTGATAACTACTAAATACTTATTTGATAATAACCCTTTTCAATAGAACGGTTTGCCTGACAAAATCGATCTGTAGGAAGTAATTTTGTAATAAACGAGTCCCTATAAGAATATCACTATCAACAACGAATGTTGCCTCTGTAGGAATCACTCTTCCATCAAACAGGAAATTAACCTGATAAAGTTCTTCTTCAATTGTTTGCCCACCAGCTAATACTGAAGTCACTCGACCAATATATAGAGGATTCAACGCATTTCGTAGTGTTTCAGGAGTTCCAGATATCCGTTAAAACCTGTGTCAATAGTTGCTGACCACTCTTGCCCTGCGACTGAGAGCGTGATTGTTGGCACACCAGCATCCGACACTGTTCCGTGAATCATCGATGTACACCTTTGCGCAAGTAGGATGTATACCCGACTCGTTCAAAGAAGAGAGGAGAAGTCAAACCTTCCGCGAGACGTTGCTGAACGATCTCAAGTGCTGAATCACCGAACCAAATCCGTTCAGTTTTCGGATCAATACCAACTGTCTGTCCAATAAGGTGAGCAATATTGTGACTCTTTTGATATTTTGCCCAGATATGTTTGGCTTTGTGTGAATCGGCTTCTGTCCAATTTGTGTGTTCCACTGTTATTTCTCCGTAAAATGCAGGATTATAATATGCTATCATAAAAACTTGTCATTTTCAATTTATTTGATGGAATTTCCACCAAAAAACATTTGGCAAAACTTGTCCTTTTCAGTATGATATTGATAATCGATTGACGAAATAGAATCTTATAGGAAAACTAAATATCTCTGCGAAATTAAACTTGACAAATACTGTCTTTTCAGATATTATTAAAAATGTTCTTTTACTAAGGTTATTTTCCTCGCCTTGCGTTAGGAAAAACAGTTGAGATTTCTTTTCTGCAGATTGCCCCGCGAGCACCGGGAATGTCCGCAAATCGTCAATTAAGGGATTATCTTATGTCAAACCGACAACGTATTTTAGACAGTTCAATCCCTATCATACCAAGTAATTTGGTAATCGTGTTTTCTTATCAATACAAATATTATACTTTGTTTAAATTTTGTGTTGCAATTAGTTATTCACAGATTCCAAATTTTCCCACCTATATTTATATATCCAGTAGACGTTAAGCCCAAGTGTCCTACATTCTTTGTGGAATCAATCAGCTGCAAAGGATTCCTATTCAATTTACACAAAAGTTTGTTTTTTACTTTTCGTCTTCAGACTTTTCGCATTCACAGTGGAAAGGTGTGATGCATTAACGATTGGTTATTGTCTGCGGGAAATAGAATAGGTGTTCTGCTTTATAGTTTCGTTTTTACATCCGGTTTTAAGTCCCCGTGCCATTGAATATAACATTACAGGACGATAAAACAATTTTGAAAGTGTTGGCAATTCTGCCGCTTTTGTGCCCGTACGTCTATTTTGGATTGTCGCGGATTTTGTTGTTACATCATCAAAAACATTATGAATATTGTGAGGAGAATTTTTATGCATTTTTGTTCTATTTTATTGCAAGGTTGTAAGGGTAAAGTAAAAAGCATTTTTGTGGTTTTGAGTCTTATGCTGTTCATTTTAGTATTGCCGCTAACGGCTCAATCTCAAGGTGCTGTAATTGATCTGGGATTGAAACTACACTCTAAAGAACCGAGTAATTCCAGCATTTATTTAGCACCAAAAACAGAGCAAAAATTCAAAGTCACAGCGAGTATTACGCCAGGTGGTCCTGAGATTAAATCCATTGAATTCTATGCTAAAGGTGCAAAAGGATTGGACAAACGTAAGAAAGGGACGTTTTGGCGGTTGGATCCAGTATATTCTTTGACTTTTGAGGTTAAGTACGAGTGGAGTAAAGTTGGAACTTACTCAGTAGAGGTAAAGGCTGTTGCTACAAATGGAGAGTCTGTCACACATAATTGGATCGTAATTGTTAAGCCTCCATTTGATTTAACGGATGAAGAGTTAGAAGACTTACTTAATCCGCCAGCTGACATAAATATAACAAAAGCAGAAGCTGTACAGAGATTCTGGCGTGGTTTCATACCTTATACTCTTGTTTTGGACGTTGACAACGAAGTTAGAATTGAGGTAGGGGAGAGTGTTAATTTTGTGTTGGAAGCAGAAAGTGAAGACGATATTAAGTATATTGAATTCTCAAATAGTGGTGATCCAAACCCTTCTATTTTGGATGCTTTTTTGAATAAGGATTCTTGTATTATCGGTTGCAAAAAGCATTCACACAATAGAAGTTATACATTCAATAACGTCGGAGATTACAAAGTATCAGGAACGGTTAAAACTGAAAAAAATACAGAACAAGTTACTTGGACAGTAAAAGTGGTTCCAGCAAACCAGAATCAGAAACCTATACGGACAGATACAATTGAGGCACAATCCCTAACGGTTGGGACTTCATCTTCACCCTTGGATGTCTCAAACTATTTCAGCGATCCTAACATGGGTGATATACTCACATACGAGGTAAGGTCAGATAATACTGATGTGGCAACAATACAAAAGTCAGGTTCTCAAATCACAATTCAGGCGTTGAAATCTGGAACTGCTACAATAACTGTCACTGCTACAGACCCCGATGGGTTATCTGCATCACTTTACATTACAGTGAGAGTGAGGGAACAAGCATCCTATCAGGCACCGGTACCTGTAGGCACGATTCCTACGCAATCATTAACGGTTGGGATTTCATCTTCACCCTTGGATGTCTCAAACTATTTCAGCGATCCTGATGGTGATACACTCACGTACGAGGTAAGGTCAGATAATACTGATGTAGCAATAACACAAAAGCTAGGTTCTCAACTCACAATTTGGGCGTTGAAATCTGGAACTGCTACGATAACAGTCACTGCTACAGACCCGAATGGGTTATCAGCCTCACTTAGTTTTGCAGTGATGGTTAATGAGAAGGAAACGCCTAAACCCCCTTTACCAAAAGACTCGATTCCGTCTCAATCGTTACCAGAGGATGGTTCTGGCACAACAGTAAACGTTGCACAATATTTCTCTTCTTCAAACAGTCTCACCTACGAGGCAGAGGTAAATCCCAGCGGTATTGCAAATGCATCTGTTTCTGGTTCACGGGTCACGATTACCCCAGTATCAGCAGGAGTTACAACAGTTGTTGTCACAGCACGAGATACGGTCACGAACTTAACTGCTATACAGACTATCTCTGTGGTAGTGTATCAAACCAGTGCTGTTATTGTTCGTCCTCCCACGAATACGGATCCAACCTTTACTCCTCCTGACAGCAATCCACGCGCTGAAGGACTTAGAGAAGGCGTTTCTGTTATTGTAGATGGACTTGCTACAGGAAATACACTTAAAGTAAGAGAGGAACCAGGAACCGGTAAGAACGATGTAATAGAACTTCTGGGTAACGGTGTCACCGGAATTGTCACTGAGGGTCCCAAAGACGTGGGGATATACAGATGGTGGAAAATAGACTGGGATCGTGCGAATATAGAAGGATGGAGTGCAGAAGTTGTGGATGATGTGCAGCTATTATTCCGCCGACCGCCAGACTTGGAAATTCGTGATTTTGATGTCAGTAAAAGTCAAGTGAGCATAGGTGAAAGAATTGAGTTAGAAGTAGAGATCCGGAACAACGGTCCCGGTGAGTCCGCTGCAACAGAAGTCTATTTTTACTATCATTCAGGGAGTAAGAACTATGACCTTGATGATTTAAGTAGAGAAACAGATTTACGAATTCCTGGGACTGGGAAACTAAGCGTCCCTTCTCTGCGAGAACGTAGAAGCAGAACGTTAACACTCAGAGTGGATGCCCCCTCTGTTCCTGATCGTTACTATTATGGCGCGTTTTTACCATCTAATGTTCATGATACAGATAATACAGACCATTTAACATCCAGAATGATTAGTAACAACCTTGCCAGCGAACAGCGAGTTACGGTTAACGGTCGTCCTGACTATATCGTCGAATCCATTTCAGTAAGCAAGACGACTCTTGACCCTGGTGGATCATTTACGCTGACAGCCACTGTTCGTAATCAGGGATTAGGTGCACCAACATCTTCCCCTGACTTGGACTATTACCGATCCACCGATGCCCGTATTTCGAGTAGGGACAGATGGGTTGATAATGACCGAGTTTCCAAATTAGATAGAAACGAAACTGGTAGGGAATCTGTTAGTCTGACTGCACCGACCGAGCCAGGTGTCTATTATTACGGAGCATGTGTATCGGATGTGAGAAATGAGAGTAATACAAGCAATAATTGCTCCGCTGCTGTTGCGATTACTGTACGTCCTGCAACTACCCCCGTAATTACCGGTTCCCCTGATTTGGTTGTCTCACTTTCATCAACATCAAACAATAGTCTCGTTGATCCGAATGAAAATGTAATGTTGAGTGCCACTGTCCGCAATCAGGGAGCGGCAGATGCACCAAGTTCTACAACACTACGTTACTATCTTTCCACAGATGCAGCGATTTCATCGGATGATCAACAAATTGGTACAGATTCGGTCAGGAGTCTAAGAAACGGCAATTCAGACGCAGAGGATCTTAGAATTCGTGCGCCGAGTCAACCCGGCACATACTATTACTATGCGTGCGTAAATAGTGTAACAGGTGAAGAATGGACAGACAATAACTGCTCTAACATTCTCACAATTAATGTTCGCGGTTCCGACTTGATTGTTGATTCGGTTTCGGTAGATTTATTGGGACAAACAGGGGGTATCAATCCAAACGGAAGTTTTAGACTGAATGCCACCATCAAAAATCAGGGAACAGGGGATGCAGCTACGACAACCGTCCGTTATTATATTTCCGCCGACCAAACCCTTTCAACAGATGATTCTGAAGTTCACATAGCTAGTATAAGTGCCATAAATTCTGGTGCATCAATCAACGTACAGTCTACAATAATCCGCTTCCCTTGGACATCAGGCGTTTTCTACTGTTTTGTCTGTGTAGATGGTCTAACAAATGAAATTGATACGGAGAATAACTGTTCTGTACCTATCCCAATCACTGTCTTAAATGTAGCACCTGTGATAAAAGGGACAATTGTGGTAGAGGAAACGTTGCAAGCAGGGACTCCTTTTAATATTGATGTCTCGCCTTATTTCACTGATCGGAACAACGATACACTTACCTACAGCGCGAATTCCAGTGATGACAATATTGCGACTGCAAGTGTGTCTGATGCCCAAGTGATAATCACACCAAAACGCGCTGGCACTGCCACTATCACGGTAACAGCACGCGATAACGAGTTTACTGCAACGCAGATGTTTACTATTACTGTCACTGCAATAATATCAGAAGCAGATTGGATGCCAGACGCGAACTTGCGTGCAACTATTAAGAAGGTACTTGGTTTAACATCAAGGGACATTCTTACGCAAGAGGCAATGCAGAGTTTAACGCATCTAGATGCTGGTTTGCCATTTGCTCCAGGTGAACCGGGAGAAGCAGTCGGATTGATAAAAGATATTACCGGGTTAGAATATGCAACACAACTGACTGATCTTGGTCTCACTCTACATGGTTTGTCTGACATCAGCGCACTGTCAGGATTGACACAGCTTACCAAATTAGACCTTTCTTTTAACAGGATTCACGATCTAACACCACTTAAGAATTTAACAAAACTATCAATTTTATATCTCTATGACAATAAAATTAGTGATGTTACCCCTTTAGAAGAGCTAATAGCACTTAACAGATTATATCTTGATAATATCCTTGGAACAGATGCAGATGGTAATAACATTATGGATTACAGACCACTTCACAGGTTGAAGCAAAAAAACCCGGGAATATATATTGACATTGATATAGGCGATATTCCTGATGTGTCCGTTGAACCCGATGTACCCGATTTTACCAATCAACCCGAAGAGGTGTGGATGCCAGATGTAAACTTACGCGTCGTTGTGCGAAATGCTCTTGCTTTACAAGATAACGAAGCTCTCACACAAGAAGCGATGCAGAGATTGAAACATCTGGAAGTTGATGTGCCCCCTGAACCAGGACCTTACAATAGAATAAATGAACTAACAGGATTAGAATATTCCACACAACTGATCGAGTTGTCTCTCTCGGGCCATGGTTTCTCAGACATCAGTGCGTTATCAGATTTAACACAACTCACTCATCTTGATCTCAGTTTTACGGGGGTTAAAGACATCAGTGCGTTATCAGATTTAACACAACTCACTCATCTTGATCTCAGTTTTACGGAGGTTAAAGACATCAATGCATTGTCAGGTTTAACACAACTCACGCATCTATTTCTATCGTGGCAAGGCCTTGTAGATATAGGTCCACTGCAAAACTTGAGAGAGCTTGATTACTTGATTCTCGATAATAACAAAATTAGTAACATCAGTCCGCTTGAAAACTTGACAGCACTCACAAGAATAGAATTGTCTTACAATCAAATAAAGGATCTCACACCACTTGAAAACTTGACAAATCTCACAAGAATAGGACTTCGTGAAAATCAAATTAGTGACATTACACCTCTTAAAGATTTGACGAGTCTCGAATCCTTAAATCTTTGGAATAATCAAATTAGCGACATAACGCCACTTAAAGATTTGAAAAATCTTTGGCTTTTATTACTGAGTAACAATCAGATTACCGATGTAAGTCCACTTGAAGGTCTGACAGGACTCAGACGATTAGATCTTGAGGGAAATCGGATTGAAGATTTGGCACCACTCCGTAGACTCAAGGCAAAGAATCCAAGTGTTCAAATAGATATTGTGATACCAGAGGAAACCGAGGAACCAGTCGAAACTGTTACGAATAGTGCACCTATCGCAGTAGGTACAGTTCCTTCTCTTACTATGTCAGAAGGGGATCCAGACCAAAGTGTGAAAATATCAGATTATTTTTCTGATCCTGATGGTGATACACTCGGTTATTCACAACCGACTTCCAGTGATACCAGCATAGCAACTGCGACAATCGGTTTGGTTATTGGTCAGGCTGGCACATGGGTGTATATAACACCCGTTGGTGCTGGCAGTGCAACCATCACGGTGACAGCAAGTGATGGTGTGTTTTCAACTAATCAAACTGTCTCTGTAACAGTCTCTGCTTCCCCAGAACCAACTATTTCTGAAGAGGAGTGGATGCCAGATGCAAACTTACGTGCAACAGTGCGAAATATCCTCGGCTTGGCAGCAGATCAGCCCCTCACACAACAAGCGATGCAAAGAGTAACACACCTAACTGCAAGAAGTTCTGAAATTAGCGACATCTCTGGATTAAAATATGCAACAAAACTGCAAGTCTTAGATCTCTATGATAATCAGATCAGTGATATCAGTCCGCTTGCAGATTTGACAACTCTCACGTGGTTACAACTACAAAGTAATCAGATCAGTGATATCAGTCCGCTTGCAGATTTGACAGCTCTTACATTGTTATTCATTGGAGTTAACCAAATTAGCGATATTAGCCCGCTTGAAAATATGAGAGAACTCACACGAGCAAGTCTCGCTAAGAATCAAATTAAGGATATTAGTCCCCTTAAAAATTTGACAGCTCTTACAGGTATATATCTTAATCGTAATCAAATTAGCGATATTAGTCCCCTTGCAGGTTTGACAGAACTTACAGGGTTATCACTCTGGAATAATCAAATCAGCGACATCAAACCCCTCGAAAACTTGACAAAACTCACAGATTTAGCTCTCAGTGAAAATCAAATCAGTGATATCAGTCATCTTGAAAATTTGATAGAACTCACGATATTACATCTCACTGATAATCAAATTAGCGATATTAGTCCCCTTGCAGGTTTGACAAAACTCACGATATTAAATCTCTGGAATAATCAAATTAGCGATGTCACATCTCTTGAAAATTTAACAGCACTCAATAGCTTGACTCTTTCAGGAAATCCGATTACAGATTACGTCCCGCTCCGCAGACTCAAGACGAAGAATCCAAATTTATTTATAGATATCGATATTGGGGCTGCTCCAGCGGCACTGACAATTCCCAATCAAACAGTACTACTACCCAACTACCCCAATCCGTTCAATCCAGAGACGTGGATACCGTATCAGTTAGCAAAACCTGCTGAAGTTACATTGACGATTTACAATGTGCGGGGTGTCGTAGTTCGGCAGTTGACATTAGGACATCGGCCTGCAGGTGTCTACTATAGTCAAAACCGTGCGGCGCATTGGGACGGTAGAAATAACATCGGTGAGAAGGTGGCGACAGGTCTCTATTTTGTTAAATTCACTGCGGGAGATTACACTGCGACACGGAAAATGTTGATACGAAAGTAATACCGTTTCAAATTAATTGTCCCGCATTCTTTCGTAGGTCGGGTAGAGGCACGAAACCCGACAAATCTCAAACGCGCAATTGGCGTTGATTTAGGCACGTATTGATTGATTCTATCATGTCGGGTTTCGTGCCTCTACCCGACCTACGGAAGAATGAGATAAGAATAAAAAGAATTGGTATAAGAAATAGGTTGTAAAGAAAAGGAGAAAATATGACAAAACGGCTTTTTATAGGACTTTGTGTTCTTATTGTTATTATCGGATTAAACGGAATTGCTAATGCACAAGAGGTGTCAATCCCCGACCCAAATTTAGCATCTGCAGTGCGGAACGCTATTGACTTGCCACAAGAAACACCTATCACACAACAACTGATGCTACAATTAACAGCACTGAATGGTAGCAATTTAGAGATTACCGATTTAACAGGATTGGAGCATGCAACGAATTTGAGAAATTTGAATCTGAACAATAATCAAATCAGCGACCTCACACCCCTTGCAGGATTGACAGAATTAGAGAGTTTATCTCTTGAATCCAATCAAATCAGTGACCTCACGCCACTTGCGGAGTTAACAAGTCTGTTAGCGTTAAGGCTTTCAGATAATCAGATCAGTAACATCAGACCGCTTTCAGAATTGATACACTTGGAAGAGTTGTTGCTTGATTCCAATGAAATTAATAATATAGTCTCGCTTCATGGATTGACACAACTGATAGAATTGGACCTTGCAGATAATCAAATAAGAATAGTAACCCCACTTAGATCCTTACTAAAACTGGAGATAGTAAACCTGAGTTCTAACCGAATAGAGAGTATACGTCCGCTTTACACACTAACCAATTTAGAGGAATTGTATATAACGAATAACCCGATCTCAGATATTTCCCAAATTCATGATTTCATTGCTGCAGGTGTAGAGGTTGATTTTGAGACCGCAGTGCCACACGAATCACAGGTAGCACTAACGCGGGTGCTGTTCAACGAAATCCGTAATGCGTCAAACGATAGAAACGACTGGATAGAACTTCGGAACATTAGCAATCGAGATATTCCTTTGCAGGAATGGGAAATTAGCATCCTAATTAACGAAGAGGAAAACGATATTGTAACGTTTCCTAACTATATGTTCCCTGCTGGTGGGATTTTGCTGATAGTCAACACCGATCCGCGTCAGACCACATTGCTACGGGGTAAAAATATCAATACGCCAAATATCAGAAACGGCGCGCAGCATCATTACCTCGTCGCAGATAAACTCAAGTTACCAAATACCCAGTATATGTTGATATTACGAAGTGCACAAGATAAAAATGGGACACAGGAAGCGATTGAGGATGTGGCTGGCACTCATTTCTTTGACATGTTAACGGCAGACCAACCGTTAACAGAGGGAACAGCCTGGGAACGATCGACGATTAGTGAGGTGGGTTATAATGCAGAAGCTTGGGAGGCAAGTGGCTACAAAGGAGGCATTGGATATCAACCCGTAGCATCAGAAGAAACAAGCCACGGGACACCCGGATACAGCAATGATGCGTTGGTAAACCGAAGTCGCACCGGACAGGTCAGCATAAGTGAGGTGATGTTTTTCAATAAAATCGGTAACCGAGATGTACCACAGTGGATTGAACTTTATAATAATTCTCACACAGAAGCTCTAAATCTGAATGGATGGAAAATTACTATTGAGGCACGTCACGGTAAACAGAACCACTATGTAGTCCTTGCGTTTAGGGGTTTAGATATTTTACCGAATCAGACAGTGCTTTTGGTGTCAGACATATTGCAAGCCTCTCAAAACATACCGACAAATCGGGTTTATAATCTACGCGGTCACCATCCTTTTGAACTTGCGTTCCAGTTTAGAAGTAATAATGTTCTAAGTCCGGATGGGTTTTTTCTTCAGGTGTTGACCCCGGATGGTACTATAGCCGACACGGTTGGAAACCTTGATGGTAATAGCGAAACGCAAGATACTCCTACATGGGAATTACCTTCTGGAATAGCGGAAAATGGCGTGCGTAGTTCCATGCTTCGTCGTTATCATCATATCACACGGAGACCGCTTGTTGGCACCGAGGTATCAAGTTGGCAGCGCGCCGTGGATGTGAAACTCGGTAAGTCAACCTATTGGGGAGATCGGACAGACATTGGTAACCCTGGCTACACACTTGGTGGGGTGCTGCCTGTTGATCTGTCCTATTTCCGTGCAGAACGCACAGATGTAGGTGTTGTTGTCAAATGGACAACTGAATCGGAATTAGACAATGCTGGTTTTAACATTTTACGGAGTGAGACAAAGAACGGGACGTTCAAAGTCATCAATACAACGCTGATTCAAGGCGCGGGCACCACAGGTAAACGTCACACCTATACGTGGACAGACACCACCGCTAAACCAAATGTAATGTATTATTACCGGATAGAGGATGTATCGTTTGCTGGTATTCGACAACAATTGACGACAGTTAGAATGAAAGGTGATGTATCTGCCAGAGGAAAGTCGTTCCAGACGTGGGGCAATTTGAAGGCGCAGTAGTCAATGAAGGGTGGGTACAGAGACCCGTCTTAATAAATTATTCATTTTCTATACTGAAATCAAACGCATCATCAATGAAATTCACGACAACAACATCCCCATCATGAAACTTTCCTTCAAGCATATCAACAGCTAACGGGTTAAGAATATCGCGCTGAATTGTACGTCGGAGCGGTCTGGCACCATAGACAGCATCAAACCCACGATGGACCAGTTCTGCTTTCGCTGAGTCTGTGAGTGTTAGAGTCATATCCTTTTCAGCGAATCGGACACTCAGTTTAGAAAGTTCCAATGACACAATTTCTTTCAATTCTTCAACGCCAAGACGATCAAAGATAATCAGGTCATCCACACGATTGAGGAATTCAGGTGGGAAATGTGTTTGGAGGGCATCCATCACTTTACTACGTATCTCTTCTTTTGTCAGGTGAGTATCACTAATCCATTGACTTCCGATGTTTGATGTCATAATGACAACCGTATTCTTGAAGTCTACCGTACGTCCCTGACCATCAGTCATTCTGCCATCATCAAGCATCTGTAACAACACATTGAATACTTCTGGATGTGCTTTTTCAACTTCGTCAAGAAGTAGAACTGAATAAGGGTGCCGTCTGACGGCTTCAGTCAATTGACCTCCTTCATCGTAACCGACATAGCCTGGTGGAGCTCCGATCAGTCTTGATACAGTATGTTTCTCCATATACTCACTCATGTCTATACGTATCAAAGCATTCACATCATCAAATAGAAACTCAGCAAGTGATTTTGCAAGATGCGTCTTTCCAACACCCGTAGGACCCATAAATAGGAATGAACCGAGTGGACGATCTGGGTCTCCAAGACCGACACGTGATCTTCGAATTGCATTGGATACTGCTGAAACAGGTTCATCTTGTCCTATAACATTATCACGAAGTCTGTCTTCCATGTGTAGTAATTTTTCTGTTTCGCCTTCCATGAGTCTGTAGACAGGAATACCAGTCCATTTTGCTACAATCTCTGCTATATCCTCGGCACTGACCCGTTCTTTTAGCAAGTGTGTTCCGTTTCCATCGGCTTCTAATTCTTCTCTCAAAGTATTTAGCTGTGCTTCAAGTTCAGGTACTTTGCCGTATTCTATTTCTGATGCAGTTGCAAGATTACCAGCACGTTTTGCCTGTTCTGATTCAATGCGAAGCGACTCAATTTGCTCCATCAACTCACGCATCTGTATCAGATTTGCTTTTTCGTTCTGCCATCCGGCTTTTAGTGCATTCACTTTTTCTTTCAATTCAGCGAGTTCAAGGTTCAACTTCTCCAAACGTTGTTTTGAAGTGTCATCATCTTCTTTTTCCAACGCTTGTTGTTCAATTTGGAGCTGGATTATTCGCCTTTCAACTTCATCAATCACTTCTGGTACACTGTCTATTTCAATTCTTAATCGTGATGCTGCTTCATCAACTAAATCAACTGCTTTATCAGGAAGAAAGCGGTCTGAAATATACCGTTTTGACAAAGTAGCGGCAGCAACAATTGCATTGTCTTGGATCTGAACGCCATGATGTGTTTCATATCGTTCCTTCAGACCACGAAGGATGGCAATTGTCCCTTCCACAGACGGTTCGTGAACTTGTACTGGTTGGAATCGTCTTTCAAGTGCAGCATCTTTTTCTATATGTTTACGGTATTCATCAAGCGTAGTTGCACCGATACACCGTAATTCACCACGTGCTAAAGCAGGCTTGAGCATATTGGATGCATCTACAGCTCCTTCTGCAGCACCAGCACCGACGATTGTATGTAGTTCGTCAATAAAAGAGAACAACCTCGCCTTCAGCTTGTTCAACATCAGCGAGAACAGCTTTGAGTCTATCCTCAAACTCACCACGATATTTGCTTCCTGCAATAAGTGCACCTATATCAAGCGCGATAAGTCTTTTATGACGTAAACTTTCTGGAACATCACTATCAGCAATACGTTGTGCTAATCCTTCAACGATTGCAGTTTTACCGACACCCGGCTCTCCGATAAGCACAGGATTATTCTTCCTTCGTCGTGATAACACTTGCATTACCCGGCGAATTTCATCATCCCGTCCGATGACGGGGTCAAGTTTACCCGACATCGCTTCTTGTGTCAGTTCTCTGCCAAATCGGGTCAGTGCTTGGTACTTATCCTCTGGATTCTGATCAGTTATTCGTTGTGTGCCCCGGATATCAACGAGAGCTTTTAGGATTATATCCTTCGTCACATCAGCATCTCGTAATATTTTCCCAACATCACTCTGTTTCGTTTCGGAACATGCTATCAGAAGATGTTCGGTACTAACATATTCATCCTTGAGTGCAGTGGCTTCTTTGAGAGCAGTTTCAAGAACAGACTGAAGTGCCGCTGAAATATGAAGGTCTGTATTTACACCTTGGACTTTGGGTGCTTTCTCAATAATTGATTCAAGTGATGATGCAATATCTTGAATATCTGCCCCTAATTTCTGAAGAATCGGTGTAACTATTCCATCAGTCTGTTTGATCAGTGAAAGTAATAGGTGCTCAACTCTGATTTCTGGATTCTGTTCTTCACTTGCTAAGGTTTGTGCGGATTGTAATGCTTCTTGTGCTTTTATTGTAAATTTATCAAGTCTCATTTTCCACTCCATTATTCTAAGTATTTGTTAACTATTTTAGCAATATCAGTGCCAAACATTTTCTATTTCTTAGAACTGATATTGACTCATTTGGCAGAAAATGTGTCATAATGACACTAAATGTCCTATCCGTTACACAAAAAAGCACGGTAGTAAACGACTACCGTGCTGTTGTATTTCATTTAAAACTAAAGTATCAAAATGTGTAATTGATAATTATTGTGAAATTCGTTGTGCCTTAAGTGCCCCCCAAGTTGTTGTGAATTTATCTTGCGGTTCAACACTTGTTGCCTCTTGGATAATATCAGCATATTCAGCAAAATCAGAAGCATCAAAAGCGGAGTTATAGACAATTACTTCATCAATTACTCCCCCAAAGTAGTGGATATTCGTGCCACCACCATCGTCATCATGAAAAACTGCATTTGCATTTGTATGTGCAATACCCGTATCATCACCATGTGCGAAAAGTTGACCACCAGGTTCACTTGCGATCATTTCACCATCAAGCCACATCTCAAATTTATTGTCCTGTACTTCATTGATCGTATCCCGTAGTACTAAGGCAACATGATACCATCTATCAGACTCAACTTTAGCTGAAGGCCATGCACCCGCCCACTGATATTCTGCCCGATTCCAGGCACCGACATAAACATCTCCATCAAATACATTAATTACAAAACCACGGGTACGTCCACCCTCTTCAAAAATTGTCTGTTTATGATCTGTGATATCTACATCAGTACACTTGAAAAACGCTGCAATTGTCCGGTTTATAAACGGACCACCGGTATTGAGACCGTTTGAATCGGGTAGTTTCACCCCATCGTCTACACCATCAAACATTAATGCTTTACCAACTATGCCGTCAACGACTTCAGGTTCACCGGCTAACGTTCCGTTCACGTTTTTGCCGGAGGCATCTGCGGCATCACCTTCATCAAAAGTCCAAATTGCTTGAACAGTGGCTTCGTCTCTCGCTGCATAGATTGAAAAACTGATTAACATGAGTAAAACGCAAATTATTGAAAGATACTTTGACATTATTTGATCTCCATTGTTATTGTGTAAAGGTTTATATTGTCTATATATATGACAAATTACTTACAAAGTGATATTGAACATATCAAAAACTACTTATAGTCACGTTGGGTTTTCATAGTTGCCCAGGTTGTGGTATACTTTCCTTCAGGTTCAACACTTAACGCTTTTGTGAGTTCAACAATTTCGTTTTCCGTAAATGATGAACTGTAAATTACAACTTCGTCAATTATACCTGAGAACCAGTTGATGTTGTTGCCAGCACCATCGTCATCATGAAAAACAGCATTTTGGTTGACAAAACCGATTCCATTATCGTCGCCGTGTGCATGAAGTTGCCCACCATCCGCAGTACCGATGAGTTTTCCATCTAACCACAATTCTAATTTATCTTTTTCAACTTTTCCAGCAGCATCACGGATGACTACTGCTACGTGATACCATTGGTTTGACTTTATATCCTCAGATAACCATTCGCCATTCCAAGTGTATTCAGCACGATTCCATGCACCGCCGTAGATTTTTCCATCAAACACATAAACAACTAATCCACGTGTTCTACCACCCTCCTCAAAAATAACTTGATGAAGATCAGCGTTTACATCATTGCAATTGAAATAAGCAGCAACAGTACGTTTAGGGAATGGTCCACCGGTATTGATTCTGGGTGAATCGGGGATTTTTATTCCGTCCCTTTCACCATTAAATCTTAATGCGTCATTTACAATCCCTTTTACTTGTTCAGGTTTGCCAACAATAACTCCGTTTAACTTCTGATTTGAGCTATCCGCAGCAGTTCCATCATCAAATGTCCAGATACCTGCGACAGTTCCTTCGTCACGTTGTGCTTCAACAGATAAGCAAAACATAAATGATAGAAGCAATAGAGAGAAACAGAAGAATAAGCATGATGATCTGAAGAAGTTATACTGACTTTTAATTGTGATCATTGAACGACCTCCTTTGATACATTTCTTCATATTATCCTTTTTTCTATTATGCCAAATTACTCAAAATTTGTCAATAAATTAGATTTTCAAAAAAGACAAACAGAGTACATCAATTCATAAACAGATCGTATTGATTTCATCGTCCTGAGTAGCAAAAAACGCTTCACACAATTCACGTGCCTGTATGACTTCGCCTTCATCTCCGTGTTTTATATCCATTACCTTTATTACATCAGGTTTGATCAATGGAAATGTTTCATCCCAATCTATATCACCTGCCCCCGGCGGATGGGACATCTCAAGGTCTTTTAGGTCGTGTAATGAAACCCCTATCAAATGTTCATTATAGGATTCCAACCATTCATGTGACCAACACAGTCCAAGTTTTTCCTGAAAAACAGCATGTCCAACATTATGCCAATATCGCATCGGACTGCCATAAAATTTACTGAATAACAGTTCAACTTCATCAAAACTTGGAATTTGAATATAGTCTGGTGGGTTTTCAATCGCAATGCAGATTTCCATCTTTAGAGCGCGTTCATTCAGTTCATCGATACTGCGCATGACTGCATCATGATGTTTTGCTGCTTTTCGCTTACGCCATTCAGTTGCTTCAGTAACCTTTTTGCTAAATGCCTCAAATTCCCGTTCTCCATATTCATATAATTCTTTCATCAAATGGGAACGATCATAAGTATCTACTTTACCCAGTCGTAGAATTACATTTGGGATTTCCATTTCAATTGCAAGTTGCATTGTCTGGACCGTTCTACGAATTGCCTCTATCCGCTCATCGTTATCAAGACTTGATAGATGTATAATATCACTTTCAGCATCTTCTTGTGATGTGCCAGGGAGAATAGGGCAAAAATTCTGGATACAACAAGGTGAGGATTGTCCAATTTCACTGAACGAAGGTTTGAGTTGTTCAATTTGCTCGTGGGTGAGATGTCTGCTCAACGCGACACTACCAAATCCGAAGTCTCTCAACTCATCAATCAGCGCAGTACCATCTGGTTGTTTTAATGCGTTCCATCTTGTTGATATAGCTAACATGTAATTATGAATTTATGTATGATTTAAGATTGAAGGAATGATTTGCCAATAGGGAGTTTATGTTTCTATAGATGCCTTGATAACTTTCCGTCCTTCAACTTTTATAGCACCTTGAGCGTACCATCTGATCACTTCTGGATAAAGTTTATGTTCTTCAATCTGAATTCGTTGGTGCAAACTCTCTTCGTCATCGGTATCATAGACTGGCACCGTAGTTTGTGCAATAATTGGTCCAGTATCCATATCTTCATCAACGAAATGTACCGTAACTCCAGTGACTTTAACCCCATAAACTAATGTATCAGCAACAGCATTTGCACCAGGGAATGCAGGCAATAGACTTGGATGAACGTTGATTATCTTATTACGGTATTTTTGGACGAATGGAGGTTGAAACAATTTCATAAAACCTGCGAGGACAATTAAGTCAATTGCATAGTGATCTAATAATCGTGAGATTTCAGCGTCAAAATCTATCCGATTCTTATATTCTTGAGCTCTGACAATATGCGTAGGAATTCCAGCGCGTTTTGCGCGGGTGAGTGCATAAGCTTTACTACGATCACTGATTACAACAGCGATTGCTATTCCGCTGGATTTGTCATGATGTAATTGATTGATTAAGGTTTGCAGATTTGTTCCACTGCCTGAAACGAGTACCGCAATTTTCACTATTTTTTATTATTCCTCAGAATACCTTAAGCAAGTTTGAATATTAAATATGCAGGTTGCACGATGATGACGGGCGGGGTTTCCCCGCCCCTACGGGTTCGGTGCCTGCAGGATTATCGGAAAATTGATAATTCATTATTTAATATTGCTTATATATGAAGATTAAAAATAAATCAGGTAATTTCTTGGAGATGTCCGTCAGAATATACGTTTGGTAATCTGAAATGGTTAGGAAACCGGACCTACCGTGGAGGTGAGAGTGTCGATATTTTTTTTCATACTTCACCATAAATGATTACCTTAGTGATATGTCTGATTAATCAAATTTCCATTTGGTATTGCTACCCACACACCACCAGTCTTTTCTGTAACTTGTTGAAGAAATCCATCAAAAGTTCCGACAACACTGACTATCACATGTTTCTCAGCTAGAAATTGAATTACACCATCATAAGACATTTTTGTACTAGTCGGTTCATCAGTAACAATGATTAGATGTGTTTGTGCATCTGGGCGTAATTTAATTTTTCTCATGCCTTCATTAATTGCCTGTATTAGGTTTTCATTTAGTTTATTAGGCAGTTCGATGATTTTTCGTGTTTGCTCAAGTGATTGGGGTGGATTATATACATTTACCATATTTACAGAACCACGCATTCTAAATCTAACTACACCAACTTGATAGTCAAGCAGTGCATTATCCCAATCACGGAACCAGAATTCCATTTGCCTTAAAAATGGAACAATTTTATCTTCCATGCTATTGCTTCCATCAACAAACAGTATTATATCAACAGGGGAACTCTCTGCTTTTGCCAGTACTAACTTTCCGATCTTATTCAGCTCTGTCCATTGTGTCATTTTTAAATACTGTGCTTTTGCTTTTTCATTGGAAGGAGTGGTTTGTTGTCCGAATTGTCCACTTTTTCGATTTTCCGGGATTTCATGCCATCTTCCATCAGTTTTCATAGAAAGTAATTGATGTTTAGCATCTGGTAGACCGAGGACATTTACATAGATACCAAACTCACGACACAGGTCAATAGTTCCGCGGACTGTTTTTCCTTCAATGCTTGTTAGCGGTTCATCCGTAACCAGAATAATGTGCTTTTTTGAAGTAGGTCTAAACAGCATTTCGCTTACAGTTTTTTCAATTGCATCTAATGCATTTTCATCTTTACCCACCATAATAGCATTAATTTTGCGTTTGTATTCATTCAAATTATTGGTCAATTGCATGACTTCTATATTATTGACTTTTGTATCTAATTTTGTATTGAATTTTGTTAAACCCAATTGATAATCTATGTCAGACGATTTGTATACATCTATCATTTCTGACAAATGTGTTGCAACTGCTTTGATATTATCCCCCATGCTACCGCTTGCATCAATGACAAAAACAACATCAATAGGTCCGCCATCACTTGTTTCAGCAATTTCCTCTCCGAGAGTTTGCATGACATTGCCGAAAGTTATTTTGGGTAATTCTGGTTTAGTTTCAATAAAGTCCCCAATGCCTGCTGGCTCATCACCTTCACCACCTATCTGACCAGCAACGTCAAGATTAGAACGAATAGGGGTACGTTGAACTCCAAAGTTACCAGTTCGTTTTGAACCGAGAGAATCTCCATAAGTGGGTTGATCTGATTCCACATTTGACAATCCATCTTCAACTTGTCGGAGTTCACGGAGTGCGGTGCTAACATTCACATCTATATCGGGTGCAGTCTTAGTATCTTCAAGCCGTGGTTGTTCAGTTATGATAGGGGAGGTATGGTCAAGCCGTTGCTTTATTGTAATTTCTGGTGTGATTGCTTCAATTTTTGATTGTGCCATTTTAGTCACATCAACAATAGCGGTCTTTCTTTCTTGCAGTTTAGGTGCTTTCATCTTTGATAAAGGTTGTTTCGGGACTGTTGTTATGCTTACATCAAGACTGTCTTTAAATGTTTGCAATACTTGCTCATTGACAGTGAAATAAGAGAATGTAATGATTAGAATTATATGGAGTACCATTGAAACCAATAATGCTTTGTGTGTAATTGTTTTTACGTGCCTTTTTGTAAAGAATTTCATAATTCCACCTCATCATCGTATTTTTAATGTGCGTTTTGGTTCCGGCTGCAAGATAACCTCAAATGCAACCAGTCTTTCTTGTTCTTTCATTGACTTTGTATTGAAAAGTGTAAAACGGTTAAAATCTTCAATCTTTGGAGAATAGAGCGTAACACCGACCATCAAGAAAACGCCCACAAAGAATCCCAGGATATAATATGAGTTGTATGCACGGATATTCCCTCTCATCCATATCTGGACCTTATCAAATAAGACACTCAGACGGTTTATGACTGAACGATTTTCTTTATGCATCGTATTCGCTGATGTTACATCTACCATGACGTTTGACAAAAAACTATCTGAAGCCTTGACCGGTTCTATATTACTAAGAAGTGTATGTGTCTGTTCTAATTCCGTATATTTTGTTCTGCAGTTTGAACATCGCTTCAAATGCCATTGAAATATATGAATTTTCCACGATGGTAGTTCTCGGTCAATATATGCTGAAAGTTGTGATTCAATATTGTGACATTCGTTGATTTTAACTTTTTGCATTTACATTTTCTCCTATACCAACCTTAATTAGTAGGTTTTTCATGTTCTGACGTGCTCTGTGAATTAAGGATTTCACAGCACCTACAGAACATTGTAAAATTTCTGAAATTTCTTCATAACTTAATTCTTGATATGTCACTAATGTAAGTGCAAGACGTTGATTTTCGGGAAGCCTATTCAACGCTTTCTTTATTTGCTGTTGTTGTTCTTTCTTTTCATAGAGAATATCAGGTTGAAATCTTGTGTCTATCATATATTCTGAGTGGTAAACATCTTCATTTTCATCTACCATGTCTTCCAGAAAATATGTCTTTCTGCGTCCACGATTCCGTAATTCATTCCTTGACAGATTGGTGGCAATTGTATATAGCCAACTTTTGAAGGTAGATTTCGGTTCATAACGACTGGCACTCTTGAAAACTCGAAGAAACGTTTCCTGTGCTAAGTCCTCAGCGCGATGATAGTCATTAATTGTAAATGATATATAGTTGACAAGGGCATCTTGATGCCTTCTGACAAGCAGCTCAAATGCACTCATATCCCCCTTACGACATTCCAACATCAAATCTTCATCATTAACTATCATAATGTATTCCTGATGTTATTTGCAAATCCATGCTAAAATCCGTGTATTTTGCTAACTATTCTTCATTAGTACCTATAGTTTCATCTAAAAGGAACTCTCTTGTAGGTTTTAATTTCAGTCGCATTGCCGTTTTAAAGGAATTCACAGCCTCATTGCGTTTTCCCTGGAGTGAGTAGACTGTACCGAGTTCTGAATGTAATTCCGGCCTGTTTGGTATTAGCTGTATAGCCCGTTCATATACTTCAATTGCTTTGTCATACCGTTTTAATATCCGATAAGTAGATGCTAAATTGATATATACATCCAGTTCCGTAGGTTCACACACAATTGCCATTTTATATGCATCAATTGCTTTTTCGTATTCTTCTATCATAAAGTAAGCCAATCCGAGATGGAAGTGTGCTTCAGCGGATTCTTTGTTATGTTGAATTACAGTGAGAAATTCTTCAATTGCTTTTGTAAAGTTACGTGCGTTTAATGCATCTGCTCCCTGTTGTAGATGTTTAGCAACTAATTCCTGCAGGTGTATATCCAATCTTCCCCGTTGTATAAATCTATTCTGCAATGTCTCTGAGGTTATTGAGGTATCATCACGCTTAAGGTTGGCGTTAGTGCTAACTTCTTGATGTTCTTTTACTATATTCCTATCTTTCATCCTAATAACCTTAACCTAAGTTGCTACCTATTATTTGTAGGAGGGGTTTCTAACCCCGATGGATAAACAAAAAACATAGCAACAACGAATTCTGGTGTCAATTATAGTAAATCGGGGTTAGAAACCCCTCCTACAAGCCATAGGTGGCAACTTAGGTAACCTTAATGTGTTAACACCTATATTCTACAAAAGTAACAGAATATTTGATTTAACAAAAACTAAAGCATGTTATCAATTAGTAAGCAGGACGAAAACCTAATACGAACTCAGCGTAGTTTTTACTGAAAAAATCATAACTTATGCAGGTGCTATAATCGTGACTATAATACCATGCTCCACCACATGCAACACGAAAAAGTTCATTCTCATCATAGGAGGTGTTTGTCCATTCCCAAACATTGCCAACCATGTCATAGCATCCAAAAGGACTGATTCCGTCTTTAAATGCCCCGACGGGTGTTGTGTCATTTGCACCGAGTTCAACTGTGTTGCATCTGGGTATGTCAATTTCGTATCCCCAAGGAAACAGTCTATCGTCATTACCACGTGCTGCATACTGCCATTCAGGAAAGGATGGTAACCTTCCACCGACAAATTTTGCATATTCCTCCGCATCCTCACAATTCACCCAAACTATAGGGTGATCTCCCTTCTGTCCATATATTTCGTAACTGATAGTCTGACTTTCTGTCCAATTCTTTGGTGGTGAATATCCTGAATCTTCAATGAACTTATAATATTGTGCGTTTGTTACGGGGTAGACACCGATTTGAAAAGTATCAATTTCTAATGATTCACACTCTTCTCCAATGAGTGCGGTTCCTGCAGGAATAGATACCTTAACATCCAAGATTTGTAGTGCAGCATCACGAACTACCTTTTCTACGTGAGAAAGTGCATGTCCTAAGGGAGATATTATCTCACCTATAGGAGGCGTTGTAAGTTGTGGTGGGTTTTCCCAACCTAAGTCTAAACTTAATAACAATTTGATTGCATCATCAAGTGAATCATTATAATGCCATGTCCAATAGTCCGTAATTAGTTGTTGAAATGCCTTTAGTGTATTGCTTTCTATAAGAGAAATACGGGATTCCTTTGGTTTTTTGACATCTAATAGCATATATTTGTTGGATTTTCAGATCTCAGCGAATGCAAATTGTTTCTGATTTATATTATATCACTTTTATATGTGAGTTGCCAGATATTAATATAGTTGTTCAATTCAAAAATCATGCTAAGGAACTAACTGAACTTTAATAGAATCTGTTCCTTTTTGCACCATTTCAAAAGCAGTCTGGAATTCCTCTAACCCAAATTGATGTGTTACAATCTGACGGACATCTATCTTCCCATTAGAAATATAGTCAATTGCAAGTGGATAGGTATATGGACCTAAATGAGAACCGTGTATATTCAACTCTTTCGTGTCCCCAATGATTGTCCAATCCACAGTTACAGGTTCTCGCATCACACTGAATTCAACAAATGTTCCTGCCTTTCGTATCATGTGGAGACCTTGCTCAACAGCTTTGGGGTGTCCCGTTGCTTCTATGTAGACATCACATCCATAGCCTTCAGTCAAATCCAGTACTTCTTGTACTACATCGGTTTCATAAGGGTTAAATGTTATATCCGCCCCCAATTTCTTTGCGACTGTTAATCTCTTATGATGTAGGTCAATGGAAATCAGTATACTCGGATTTTTCAGTTTTGCTGCACCAACCATCCCCAGACCGAGTGTGCCTGCTCCTGCAATGACGACAACATCACCGAATTCAATGTTTCCGCGCTGCACTGCATGAATGGAACATGATAATGGTTCAATCATTGCTGCATCAGTTATTGGCATATCCGAAGGTACTCTGTGAACAAGCGATTGTGCAGGAAACTTCATATATTCAGCCATACCACCGTTAGCGACTGGTTGAAAACCGAAAATGTTATGAACTTGACATAACCAATATTTCCCAGTTCGGCAGTACCGACAATTCCAACACGGTACGATCTGTTCAGCAATAGCAGTGTCCCCAAGTTTCAGACCGTATTCCTCTCCTGCTCCTTCACCGAGTTGGACAACTTCGCCTATGAATTCATGTCCAGCAATGACAGGAGCTTCGACATAAGGTTTCCGGTTTTTGTCACCCCAAAACAACGGAGCCCCTGTATAACACTTTATATCACTTGCACAAACGCCACATGCATTAACTTGGATGACAACTTCCCCAGGTCCTGCGTTAGGAATTGGTACTTCCTCAAGTCTATAGTCCAGAGGAGCATAGCAAACAATTGCCCGCATTGTTTCTGACATCCTAACGAATCCTTGGATATAGGCGAATTATGCTGCCTTACTTTGAATAAGGCGTTTTCTTGCACTTGCTCGTGCGAGTCCAACATCAAGTGTAATATGCGTTTCTTCAGTCATACCAAGGTTAATCGCATGTGCAGTATCAAGGTTGAAACCCCATTCAATCCATTCGGGCATGTCCTGTTCAGGAATATCGCCTGCTACGACAACCTTCATAATACTGATGCCCTTTCCAAGATTGTATGCACGTTCAATATATTCCAAATGCCTATCAAGCGTGCCCCCTTCTAACATCTTACCTTCTTTATTAGCAGTCGTTAGGATGACATCTATCTCAGGATGGTCGATGACTGCATCCATGACAGCACCTGTGTATACATGTGTTGAACATCCGATAACCTTGATTTTACCTGCTGCTTTTGCTTCACGAAATGCATCAAATGCCCCTTCACGTTCTCGGTTTAGTAAATCATCAGGCGATGAGATAGCATGCAGTAACATCACATCAATATAATCAGTCTTTAATTCCTTCAATGCTTTGTCAATGCTGGCGGCACTGTCGTGATCTTTCACTGCAGTTTTCGTCTGAATTACGATTTCATCCCTGTTTATCTGACTGATTGCTTCACCCAGATGTGGCTGTGTTCCATATCCTTCAGCAGTGTCCCAGAAGGTAACACCTTCGTTATATGCTCTCAACATCAGTTTAGCACCAGTTTGAATAGTCTTGCATGTATCCTGCAGACGTCCAGCACCATAACAAAGACGTGAGATTTCTAATCCTGTTTTTCCGTAAGTTAAGTATTCCATTGATGCCTCCACTATTGAGAATGGCGTATAGTGTCTTTCAAAATGTCACGTGAGAAACGTGCCTATACAAATACATTACCTGATTTTCATCAAAAATGCAATACATTTTTGTTGCATCCAATCAAGAATCTCCGTATCATTTGAAAGATGAAATGTTATGAGACCCAAATAAAAAAGTTAAGAAAATGAAAGTAAGAGCATATAAAATCTTTGATAATCAACCAATTGAAATTACAATTGAAAATAACTGCATTTATTCTATCCAAGAAGTAGAATCAGTTGATAGCGAACTGTTGATTACTCCTGCACTTGTAGATATTCAAGTCAACGGTTTTAGAGGATATGATATTAATGTCTCAACTGTCAATGCATTAGATGTGATTGAGATGGTTCGTTCGCTTTGGCGTGTAGGTACAGGCTTCTTGTGTCCAACAATAGTGACTGCATCTTATGAGGATATAAGGAATTCTATTAAGGCACTTGTAGCTGCCTGTCATTCTGATCCATTGGTAGATAGATCGATACTTGGTATCCATCTTGAAGGTCCCTATATCTCACCAGAAGATGGACCAAGAGGTGCACATCCTATCCAACATGTTAGAAAACCGAATTGGGATGAATTTTGTCGTCTGCAGGATATCGCAGAAGGAACAATAAAGATCGTAACCCTTGCACCTGAGAGAACAGGAGTACTTCCGTTTATTGAAAAGCTTGTTGCAGAGAACATTGTTGTCTCAATTGGACACACCGATGCATCTCCAGAACAGATCCAAGATGCAATCAGTGCCGGTGCGAAACTTTCCACACATCTTGGCAATGGAGCACATGCTCGAATACAACGACATCCAAACTATATTTGGGAACAACTCGGTGCAGATGAACTTTGGGCAAGTCTTATTGTTGATGGATTCCATCTTCCTCCGTCTGTTGTCAAGTCAATGATACGTGCCAAAACTTTGGAACGATGTATTCTTATCAGTGATTCAACTGCTTTAGCAAGAATGCCTTCTGGACAGTACGAGTTTGCTGGTCAAGCTGTCAAATTGACTGCTGATCGACGAATACATCTATTGGGAACTGAGTATCTTGCTGGTTCAGCAATTGAGTTAGCATGTGGAATAGAAAATGTTGTACGTTTTGCAGGAATCTCTTTGTCGGAAGCGATCTCTTTAGCAACTATAAATCCGCTAAAACTACTCGGAAAAGAAAAAGATAATAGTAGAATTGGTGATGATTTTATTCTGTTTGAGTGGTGCTCAGAAAGACATAAAATAGACTTGAAATTGACGATCTTGAATGGACAAGTGGTGTACAATAATTTAGTGGATTTACGTAAAATCTATAGAAGCACTTTGTAAACTCGTAAAATAGCCACAATCGTGCAATGTCATGCAAAATGAATAAATCGTATCAATTGCATAATGCTTGGTTCCTCATTTTTTCTTGATATCTTGCAAGACTTTCTCCCAATCCCAAATAAGAACGATGCCATTCATACTCCCACAGGCAAGGTTGTTTCCGTCATGTGAGAAAACAAGTTTATTGATAGGTTGTGATTGAACACTAAATGTACCCAATAAGTTTTCTGAATCCAATTCCCATATCTGTATATCATTACCTACCCAATCAACATCAAGCAACAGCTTTCCATTGGGAGAGAAGACTAAAATATCAGAAGTGCCCAAACTACCATCAGGTGTAAATCTCCTATGTAATGCCATTCCGCTTGGATCTATCTGATAAATGTCAATATAATTTGTATGTTTGAGTGCCAGCATACTACTATCAGGTGAAAAGGTTAGACATTTTAGATCTTGTGTATTTTGAGCTTTGGGATCTTGCATATTCAGCATTGGAATGATGCGTTGTGTATTTGTATCCCACACCTCAATATTTGAAAATGCGTCGTTAACTGCAAGTAGTATCCCATCAGGTGAGAACTCCATCTCTGTTGGATGAGAAAATTTTTTCTTGATACTACTTATTTCACTTTGTGCTTCAATACTCCATATTTTGAGCCCGGATAAGGGATCTGAGAATGCAAGCATTTTGCTATCAGATGAAAATGTAAGTGATAGTGTATTTTGTGGGGAGACGCTAATTTGTTCACCTAAAGGAAGCAGCCACAACTTTAATCCAGCACGTGGTTTCTCACTAATGCCATTCTTCGTTACACTTGAACTGCTATCTATATCTATACCGTTGTAAGCAAGGATAGTTGCATCATGTGATAAAGACAAGGGACGATTTATATCTAAACTTTCAACATTAGGGGTAGGAAGTGTTTTACCAGTCTTAATGTCCCATACATGAATTGCACCCTCACTTGTAACAGCACTTAGCACGGTATTGTCTTCGGAAAATGCTAAATCATGGATGGAATCTATATGACCTTCTGTAAGGGTTTGAAGTTCTTGACCAGTTTGCGTATTCCAGAAACGAATAGTACCATCAGAACTGCCGCTTGCCAGTTGATCTGAGTTAGTAGGTGAGAATACAATTGTCCTAATACTACTTATATGTCCTGTTAGTGTTTTATGCAGTTTCCCTTTTTCGATATCCCACAGCATTACTCTCTTATCATCACCTCCAGTTGCCAGAATCTTATTGTCTGGTGAAAATGCAACGGAATTAATCCTTTTTGTATGTCTCTCCAAACTGTAACGTAGAGTTCTGGCTTCAGAATCCCATAGTCGTATGATATTATCCTTACGTGTGCTTACTATGGTATTATTATCTGAAGAAATTCCTAATACTGTAAGACTATTTTGAATATCCGTGTCCTTTTGTATTCCATTTATCGTCTTTGGATTAGTATCACTTTCAAACTCATCACTAAATATCTCATCATCTATTTTCCATATCTTGATAGATGAATCATTAGGCTGCTCATGTATAAATTTCTTTCCATCGTCTGCAAATGCTGCAATTGACCGATTTTCGCTGAATTGGATTGCTGATACCTCTTTTCGCAAATTGAGGTCCCATTTGGCAAGATAGCCGTAACGACTAAGACTATATAATGTCCTATTGTCCTTTGAGAAAACCAAATCTATGACAGTATCAAATCTATCGTATAGTGTGAGATAGTGTTTCTTTTCTTCTCCACTTATATCCCACAACTGAATGACCTGATTCGTTGCACTGGCACAAACAAGTTTCTTTCCATCAGATGAAAAAAGAATTGCTGTAATTGCTTCAGGTTTTACTCTATGTAATAGCTCACCTTTCCCATTAGAAACATCATAAAACCATACACCGATTTCTGTTGCTACTGCAAGATGGTTGCCATCTGGAGAAAACTCCATTACACTTATTTCACCTTTACCACCAAATCTTGCAATTACATTATTTGGAATGTCAACTTGCGTGTTATCTTGTGCGTGACAGGCTGAAATAACTGCAGTGATCAAAAAAAGCATATTGAAGAAGTTGATTTTCATTTCAGTATATCCTTTATTCGATATTCTACTCATTGTCAGTTGTTTTATACTTTAGATTGCCTTTCGCATCAAATATAAAGTTTGCCGAACCTACTTCTGTACGAATATCAAGAACACCTTTTCTATCAACAGTTTTTCTATCAACAGTTACTGTGACATCCCCTACACTCATTGTTCCTCCACCACCAGAAATTGTGGAAGTACTTCCATTGCGTGTCACCCTATACCCATTGTTGAGTTTAGTAATCTGATAACCTTTGTCATTCAACCAGTTTAGTACTACTTCAGCTTCCTCTGCTTTACCATCAAATTTTATCGGGTCAGGAACAGTAATCAAGTTATTGGTAACCTCTTTTCCTAATTTCTCAGACTTCAACTTCGTTGAGATTTTATTCCAATCCCAAAGTAAGACTGTACCGTCTTGGCTACCACTTGCAAGTGTTTTACCGTCGTGCGAAAATACAAGAGATTCTATAGATTCTGTATGACCAGAAAGGTTACCCAAATATGTCCCTGTATCCACATGCCATAATTTCAGTGTAGTTGTCCATATATCCATCCCTGAACTAACAAGTATTTGACCATCTGGAGAGTAGTTCAATTGAATGTCAAATCTGCCTAATTTTGCAGGAATCAAGGTATGTCTTTTCTCAGAATCTTTATCTAATTGCCAAAAATAAATACCATCATAACTTACTGCAGCAAGTGTTGAACTATCTGGAGAGAATGCTATTGCATTTGCATTTTTTATGTTAGATGGTGTGATGTCACGTTGAGTAGCAATATCCCATACCTGCGGTTTTTGAGGCTCACTAACAGCAGCAAGTTTTTGTCCGTCAGGAGAAAATATCAATTTTCCTTCATGCAAAGTTTGTTTCATATTCAATTTGAACAGTTCTGTGCTTGTCCTGAAGTGCAACCCAAGAATATCTTTGTTTCCATCTATTGCAATAATGTTGTTGTCAGGCGAGATAGTTACTGCTGGACTTCTAAGTAGACCTACTTGCCATAGCGGATTGAGTTTCTCGTTTTTAATTAAATCCCAAACTTGAATATTGAAAGAACCACTTGTTGAACCCCGCATTCCAAATCCATCAGGTTTAAACCAAATCATACCAGTGCTACCATGGAATATATAATACTGAGCATCGTTGGATAGTGCAACTGTTTCGGATGTGTCGCTTTGTACTTCACTAAATGTAGAGCTTCTCTGATGGGTCATTAGGTCCCAGGTATCTACAGATCCATTAAATGCAGCACTTGTGAGCGTTGAATCATCTTTAGAAAACGCAACTGCTTTTATGTTTTCTGTGTGACCAGTTGTAAATAAAGCAAGTTCTTTTCCGTTGTGAGGGTTCCAAAAACGAATAGTCCCATCCATACTACTGCTTGCTAAACAATTTCCATAAAGTGGTGTTCCAATTGGCGCGAAGGTTAACGCATTTATAGTATTCTTATGACCTGTAAGAGTTACCCTTTCTTCTTGTTTTTCTAAATCCCAAAGTTTGATAACCTTACCTGCATCCCCACTTGCAAGAGTTTTTCCATCTTCTGAGAATGCAAGAGCCGTAATCCAAGCGTCATGTCCTGATAGTATAGCAAGCTCAGCATCTTTATTGCTATCCCATAACTGTATTGTTTTGTTTCCTCCTGCATTTGCGATTATATGATTTTCTGGTGAGATTGCTAATGCCAAAACATCGTTGTCATCTCCTTGCCAATTTCGCTCAAAAGTTAATTCTTTCACATTCGTAGTTGTATCCCACAAGTGAATTGATATTTCTCGGTCAGCCCCTACAAGTCTACTGCCATCATCTGAGAATGCATATACATCACAAAAATCCTCAAATTTTATGCTTGACAATTTACTACCTGTATCAATATTCCAATAGGAGAATCCTCCTGCTCCATCTATGCTGATAAGCGTCCTGCCATAAAAAGCCAAATTGGAGATTACATTATGATCATCTGAGATAGTGATAGCCGAGTGTTTTCTTTTAGATTCAACATCCCAAACCTGTATGATTGGGTTATTGAAACCTCCGCTGGCAAGATATTTGCCATCAGGTGAAAACGCAAGTGCATTGACATGTCCAGTATGTCCTGTGAATAGAGCAGTCTCTTTGGCATGAGGTAATTCATATAACCAGACACCAACATCTGTTCCGACTGCCAGATAGGATCCATCGGGTGAAAATCGCATGATATTAATCCCGCCTTTTCCAAGACGTGCGATTGCACCATCTGGCAAGCCAACTTGTGTGTTATCTTCAGCAATTATTGATGTATTTGTTATGAAAATAAGGAATAATATTAGGAAATAGGTCTTTATTTGTTTCATTAGTTTCTCCTTATCAATGTATGGAAAATACAGGAATAATGGTGAGCGACAATGTGAAAGAAAAACCTTGAGAAAAAACAAAACTTGTGTAATACTAATAGTATATATCATCTCACGATTATTATTCCACCCTAAATCAAACATAACACACGAAATGGAGACTATATATGGTTGAACATATTGTCCTACTAAAGTTAAAGTCTAATGTCACCTCAACACAATTGGATGCCTTACCTGATGCCTTGAAGAAAATGAAAGAGGAGATTCCCGGTATTGAATCTATCACTGCTGGCACAAACAACAGTCCCGAAGGAAAAAGCCAAGATTTTTCTTACGGATTTATCGTCAGATTCACTGATGAAGCTGCACGTGATGCATACCTTCCACATCCGTTTCACCGTCAAGTCGCAGGAGAACATATTCGTCCACTTGTTGAGGATGTTCTCGTTTTCGATTATACAGTATAATTCATATTGAATAAATTAACATAAACAATTTACAATTAATTCATTGGAGGAAATATATGAGTTGGAACATTGTCGTTGTTGTTTCAGATACACTTCGAACAGCATATTTAAGTCCTTATGGTAACGATTGGGTACAAACCCCAAACTTGGCACGTTTCGCAGAACAAGGCGTGCGATTTACTAATGCACATCCTGAATGCTTACCCACAATCCCAACGCGCCGCACACTACACACTGGAAGGCGGGTCTATCCGTTTAGTTCATACAACCCAGTACCTTGGGATAACGTCTACACACCAGGCTGGCAGCCGATGTCATCGGACGAACCTGCTATCGCTGAGTCACTTGTCCGAAACGGATATCACACAGGTTTCTTTGCTGATGTGCCACACTATTTCGTGCCGGGCATGAACTTTACACGAGGATTCCAACAGTGGCAATATGTCAGAGGACAAGCAGAAGATAGATACAGAGGTGGTGCCCATGCTGATCCAAAACAGGTCGCAAGATACCGTGGAAACCCAAATCGCATCCGTTCACACATTGTCAACGTCCAACCTGAACGTGAAGAGGAAAATTGGCCCACTGCAAGATTGTTCCGCGCAGCTATTGAGTTTGTAGAACACAATCATAACAATACACCTTTCTATCTATATGTAGATGGATTCACACCACACGAAACATGGGAAGCTCCTATCCACTATTACGATCTATACGGAAGCAGAGAGGATCGCGAACCAATTACTCTAAACTTACCTTACGGTTCACTCAAAGATGAAGAACTTGAAGATCGGTTGCCAAGTGTAAGAGCGAATTACGCGGGTTTGGTAACGCTCGTAGATACTTGGTTTGGAAGATTGGTAGACACCATAGATAATCTCGGACTACGTGATAACACTTTGATTATGTTCTTGAGTGATCACGGCACAAACTTTGCTGAGAATCCAGATAAAGCAACAGGGAAACCTGCAAACTTTATGTATCCAGGCACAATGGATATACCTCTATTAGTCCGACATCCCTCTGGGGTAAATGCTGGCACAACTTGCGATGAATTCGTGTATACACTTGATGTACCCGCAACGGTCATGGCAGCAAGTCAAGTTGAGCCTACGGGAGAAATTCAAGGACAGAGTCTGTTACCTCTTGTTGAAGGTAAAAACGGTTTCAATTCGCGTGAATATCTTACTTGTCGTTATGTCAACTCAGTGTGGTATAAAGACGCGAAGAGTTGGTATTTTTCAAGTGTTGATCTCAATAGTGGTACACGTCTGTTTGATCTCGAGGCAGATCCGACTTGCCAGAACGATATAACCGATAAAGGTGCAGATAGAATTGCACTTGCACATGAACGTATCTTAGCAGATGCAGGTGGAAATCTACCACATTACAAGCGCCAAGGCAGAACAGATGCCCTCGGCAGACCACAGTTCGCAGAAGAGTAGATTTGAAAAATATGCACGTAATCAGTAAAAAGGCACTGCGCGAATTCTGGGAAAGACATCCTGATAGTCAAATACCGCTTATGCGTTGGTTTAAACTCATGACTCATAATTCTTACAATAGTTTCTCAGAATTACGCGTAGTTTTTCCAAGTGCGGATATGGTAGAGGATCTAGTAGTTTTTAATATTGGCGGTAACAAGTATCGATTAATCGCTTCAATACATTTCAATAGGGGTAAAGTATATGTGCGTCAGGTGTTGACACACAGTGAATATGACAAAGGAGGATGGAAAAAGTGAGTTTCATGGTGAAAGAAATACAGACACATTGGAATGTTGTGCAACCACTAATTGCAATTCGTAATGAAGAGGAATATGATAAAGCTGTGATGACACTGAATGCATTGATTGATGAAGTGGGTACAAATGAGGAACACCCGTTGTATGAACTTCTTGATATACTTGGAACGCTAATACATGTCTATGAAGAAAAACATCACCCTATTCCTGATTGTAGCGGTATTGAGATGTTGAAATACTTAATGGAAGAACATCAATGCACACCTTATGACTTACCTGAGTTGGGTTCACAAGATACCGTATTGAAAATCCTAAAGGAAGAAAGGGAATTAACGATCAAACAAATCCGTGCCTTAGCGAGCCGTTTTCATGTTAACCCTTCGGTATTTATATGATAGGATCTTGAAGTGATGAAGTATACAAAATCTGTAACATCTATCATTCAGTTAATTGTAATTCTATTAATATTGTTCATCCTTAATATTGAAAGCAAAGGACAGAGCACATATTCAACACTCTCTGGTGTTGTCGTAGATATGGATGGTGAACCGGTTCGAAATCTCAAACTTGTTGTAAAACCAGTTGAATTTGATAGCGGAACGCAGCGAGTACCACATACACGCGGCTCAACATGGCCAAAGGCAATAACCAACAAAGATGGTCAATTCACTATAAAAGACATAGATTCTAAACGATTTCGGTTAGTAGTCTATCCCGAACTTGGTTCAGGTTTCGGTATTATTACAATACGGATTGGAAACGTCACTGTACAGTCCACAGCATTTCGTGCACAAGCACCAACCTGGTATGGCAAACCTACTCTTTCAATTGAACCAGGTTCTCATCTAAAAGATGTTGTTGTCAGAGTCAAAAAGCATGGCATGTCAATTAGTGGGCGTGTATTGTTAGCTGATGGCACCCCCTTGTCAAATACCGAAGTTTATCTTACAACAATGCATAGAAATAGAATAACAAAGTTTCTTTTCTTCAGTTCCGGTGGCAGCGGCGGGAGAACATCACGACATGTTATTACGGATGCAGAGGGTTACTTCATCACTTTTACTCCCCGTGAAGCAGCAGAATATGCAGTATCAGTGCAGTATGAAGGTATAACCTCAGTGTCAAGATGGTTTCGCCTAAAGAAAGGTAAAAGTAAGAAAGGTATCACTCTCAGACTCAATGGTCTAAAGGAACACCAACGTAATCAAGAAAGAAGAGATAAAGTTCGGCAAGATATGTGGGTGGTTAATCCTACCAATAATCATGCCTATAAGAAAATAGAATGTGAAAGTTGGGATAATGCCTTAGAAATAGCAAAAGCAGAAAATGCGTATCTGGTTGAAATTATGGATGATGTTGAACGAAAATGGGTTGAGTCTGTATTTAGAGAGCGAAAATTCTATTGGATTGGATTACAGGTTCCATCAATTGGAAAAGAATGGCAGTGGAACAGTGGCAAACCCTTAACACATACCAATTGGGGACCTTCAGGAAAACCTGAAAATAAATCTCTGGATAGTGATGAAATACCAATAGCTTTGATTTTTTCTACAAAGAAATGGTTTGCTGTCGACTCCAATAATCTAATCAGACCCATGGTTAAACATGCGATTCTTGAAAAAGATGAATTCTAACACTTATTTCAATATGTTGCTAACTACTATCTGACCTACATCAATATCTTCGCCAAAATTAGTTGAATAAAATGGCCTTTTGTCTTATAGTTTACACTATATAACAAAAAAAGGACAAAAACCCATGTTAGAAATTATAGTACTTTTTTCAGTTCTTATATGTATATCTAAAACAACGATCCGTCAGTTATGTCAAGTTGTCTTTGCCCTGCTTGCGATGACAGGTCGGGTCACCATGTTAAATATCTCTCGTTGGACATCAAAAGGAGGTAGCTATCGCACGATACAACGCTTTTTCAATACGGTTTTCCTTGGACGACAATGTGTTGGACGTTTTTTCGCACACACTTGCTCGATCAGAAAAGTGTTCATATCTTAGCGGGCGATGAAGTCGTCAGAAACAAAGATGGAAACTGCACCTATGGTTTATCGCGCTTTTTTTCCTCATTGTATGGGAGAAGCATTCGCGGCTTATCGTTTTTTGCCGTGTCCATAGTCAATGTATCCCGGCGGCGTTCCTACCCGATAGCTTTTGAGCAAATCGTTCGGTGTGAAACAACTCCAAATCCTGCTACTTCTTCACCTGAAAAGTCAGACAACACCAAGACAGCAAAATCTAAACGCGGGTGTCCCAAAGGGAGCCGAAACAAAAATAAAAGAGATGTCGTTCTCAGTGATACATTGAAACAACTTCAAACGATGCTCAAAGATGTGCTACAACTCATTGGTAACTTGATACCCATCCGTTATTTTGTCTTGGATGGATATTTTGGGAATAACAACGTTTTACAAATGGTAAATCAATGTGGGCTCCATCTTATTTCAAAACTGCGTGCCGATGCTGCGTTGTCCCTGCCACCGACAGCAGATTACAAGGGACTCGGATGCCCCGCAATCTATGGAGAACGGATACACCCACATAAGATTGATGAAAAGGACGCTGTTTTTACACAGACAACGGACACCCTGAGAACCGAAAATCATTGACCGTCTGAGTTCAATCGGTGCTATTCACAACACGCAAGTCAATCTTAATCCTGGATAATTGGCGAAGGTATTGTTGAAACAAAATTAATATGCTGACTGTGTGTCTATATAGTATTCCGTTAATGTCTTCAATAGAGTGAATTCTTGATCTACCCCTTCACAACCCCAATAGGTCTTAGACGTGCAACGCGACGGGATAACCCCGCCTCATCAACAACACGGACTACCTCATCAACATCTTTATACGCCTCAGGAACTTCCTCTTGCAAAGTGCGTTTGCCTTCTGCACGGACGTAGATACCTCGTTTTTCCAGTTCGTCCTTGATGGATCTTTCTTTTGTCAAGTCAATCGCTTTCCTTCGTGAGAGAACCCTCCCCGCACCGTGACAGGTTGTGCCAAATGTTTCAGCCATTGCACCCGGATTGCCCACCAATACATAGGAAGCAGTTCCCATATCTCCAGGAATCAACACAGGTTGCCCAACTTTCTGATATTTTTCAGGTATTTCTGGATGTCCCGCCGGAAAAGCACGTGTTGCACCTTTGCGGTGGATAAACAACTCGCGTTCCTTACCATCAACAGTATGTTTTTCAAACTTACCGATGTTATGTGCGACATCATAGACAAGTTCCAATCCGAGTTCATCCTCAGTTGTATCAAAATACTTCATAAAGGTTTGACGGACAAGGTGCATAATACATTGGCGATTGTTCCACGCATAATTCGCACTACACGCCATAGCAGTAATATAATCTTGTCCCTCAGGTGAGTTTATCGGTGCAGAAGCAAGTTGACGGTCAGGCAGATTTATCCCATATCTTTCAGCGACTTGCACCCAACTCTTAACGTGCTCATCGCAAATTTGGTAACCAAAACCTCGTGAACCTGTATGAATCATGACACAGACGTTGCCTTCACTCAATCCCATAGCATCCGCAGCTTCACGGTAAAAGATACGGTCAACGACTTGTACCTCAAGAAAATGGTTGCCTGAACCGAGGGTACCGAGTTGATTCTTACCACGTTCTAATGCGCGTTGACTCGCAGCGTCCGCGTTGGCATGTTCAAGGAATCCCGATGCTTCAGTATATTGCAGATCATGGGGATGTCCGTATTCTCGCTCAATTGCCCAATTTGCCCCTTTTTCTAACATATACCGTTCTTCGTTGAGTGAGAGTTGTATCTTGCCTTTAGACCCGACACCGCAAGGGATATTATCAAAGAGTTCACCGATGAGCCCTTTCGTTTTACCTTCTAATTGTTTCGCATTAAGGTTGCTTCGGACTAAACGCACACCGCAATTAATATCATAACCGATGCCACCGGGAGAAACCACACCATCTGCCTGTGGATCCGTTGCTGCGACGCCTCCAATGACAAACCCATATCCCCAATGTAAATCTGGCATGGCAAGGGAGTGTTTAACGATGCCGGGGAGATGCGCAACATTAGCAACCTGCTGCAATGCTTCATCACTCTTTGCTTGTTCAAGAAGTTTTTCGTTAGCGTAAATTATTCCATCTACGCGCATTCCTTTCATGTAACTTTTCGGAATACGCCATCTGTAATCATCTATTTTTTGTAGGACAACGTTTGATGCCATTTCTCTACCTCATTGTATAATTGTGTTATCACGGAATTGCGGAGAGTTCAGGTAAATCCACCCATTTACGTGTTTTCCAAGATTCCATACCTTTATCTGCTAACTGTACACCTTTCGCACCTTCCAGTAACGTCCATGGAAAAGGTTCATCTGCAACAACATGTCGGAGAAACAATTCCCATTGTGCTCTGAACGCATTTTCGTAGGTTTCTTGTTCAGGAATTTTAAGCCATCCATCAAAAAATTTGATAGTTTGTTCAATATCAGGATTCCAGACAGGGCGCGGTGTTCCAGATAGCGGTTGAATCCAGCAATCTCGCAATCCTGCAACTGCTGATCCGTTAATGCCATCTACATGTATAGTTAGCAGATCATCGCGCCTGACACGAACTGCCCAAGATGAGTTAAAATGTGCTATTATCCCATTTTCTATTTCAAAGGAAGCATACGCAGCATCTTCTGCAGTACATTCATATATCTCATTAGACTCATCCCATCGTTGAGGAAGGTGTGTCGTAGCAATACAGGAAACACCTTTGACTGCACCAAAAAGGTTGTCTAACACATATCGCCAATGGCTGAACATATCAAGGATGATGCCACCGCCATCCTCAGCCCGGTAGTTCCACGATGGGCGTTGTGTCGGGATAGCATCACCCTGAAAAACCCAATAGCCGAATTCCCCACGAACAGCGATGATTCTGCCAAAAAAGTCAGCATCAATCAGACGTTTCAATTTCTGAATTCCAGGCAACCAGAGTTTATCCTGAACGACTCCGTTTTTCAATCCTGCTTTTGCTGCCTGTTCATATAATCTATAAGCATCATCTGTATTAGTAGCAGTTGGTTTTTCACAATAGATGTGTTTACCTGCTGCTATTGCAGTTTGCACTGCGTCAACACGTCTGGATGTTACTTGTGCATCAAAATAGACGGTATAATTATCGTCAGTAAGGGCAACGTCAAGGTCTGTGCTCCACTTTTCCACACCTGTGGATTCTGATAGTTTTTCAAGTTTCGCCGGATTTCTCCCAACGAGGAATGGATCGGGCATAATCACTTCGCCATCACCGATGGGGATACCACCATCTTCAGCGATTGCTAAAATGGATCGGATGAGGTGTTGATTTGTTCCCATCCTGCCAGTGACACCGTTCATAATGATGCCGACACGATGTGTTTTTGCGGTCTGATTTGTCATATATTATCCTTTAGTTGTCAGTATATGGTTATCAGAAAAACTGAAAACTGATAGCCGACGGCTGACTGCCATTCTCAAGGTTTGTCAGTGCATTGCGGGGCTGCGCCTTCAGGGAGGGGTGGTACATCAATACCGGCTTTTGGCAGTGTGCCAGCAAGTTCCTGTTTCCAATGGTCAACATCTCCTGCTGGACCGTAGCAATATACCATGTGCATCGGTGTGTCACTGGTATTTGTCAATTGATGGAAAACCCATGACGGAATGAAAACGGTCTGCCCTGTGGAGATCGTTTGGCGTTCTTCACCGAGACACATTTCGCCTTCACCTTCAACGATAAAGTATATCTCTTCCTGTTCGTGGTTGTGCCACGGGACTTGTCCGCCGTTCGGTTCTAAAACCACAAACCCCATGCAAAATTCGTCTATCTGTATCGAGGATGCACCGCCAACAAGATTTCTGGTTAACCTACGAGCAGGATATGTTCTACCTTCCATTTCATTTACATCTGCGATTAACATTGTATTATCCTTTCCAAGTAAATTTTATAAGTCTCTATTCAAAAAGTTTTGCCACCTGACAAGAAAATCCTTCAACAACATCTTCCCCACTGAGTGTATCATTTCGCGTTAGAGTCGTGATGTCTGTTTCAGAACGATAGACAGTTACTGATTTGGCTCGGGGTTCAAGTACCCATACCAACTGTGTGCCTGCCTCAAGATATGCAAACACCTTATCCTGAATTCGCTGTAAAATGTCAGTAGGGGAGACAACTTCAACAGCAAGGTCTGGTGGAACAGGGGATGCTTTACTCGGATCAATTGGGATCCGATCTGTTGAAATAAAGGCAATATCTGGTATCAACACGCGTTCACCTACCCGGAAGCCTGTTTCTGAAAGAACACGTCCCAGTTGATTTTCACGAACGTACAAGTGTAGCAACGAGCTTAGGTTCACACTAATGTAGCCGTGTTCCACTGAAGTGGGTGGCATCGGAATTAATTCTCCTTTTATATATTCATATCTCTCTAAGTCACTTTCAAGAAATTCCTCCAATGTCATCTTGGGAATATCTGGTGTAAGACTATCGGGTGTGATGTGTTGCACTTCTTGAGCATTCATTTTTTATTCTCCTATTTTTTCTATTTACTAATGTCAATTTACCACAATTAGATATTGAATTTCAACTGATTTTCTTTCGTAGAAAGTATTCATAAAAGCAAAGGTGTGTGTGCAATTTTTACACACACACCTATAGATGTGAGATAGGCAGTATATGCTATGCTTTTGCTTCAATAACAGCCTGTGCTGCAGAAAGACGCGCTATCGGTACGCGGAACGGAGAACAGGATACATAATTGAAGTCCAATCCGTAACAGAACTTCACAGAATTCGGTTCACCACCATGTTCACCACAGATACCGACCTTCAGTTCAGGACGGACAGAACGGCCTTTTTCGCAACCGATTTGCAATAGGCTGCCAACACCTTCTTGGTCTAACACTTGGAAGGGATCGTATTCAAGCACACCATTTCTAACATAGTCGTCAAGAAATTTCACCGCATCATCACGACTCATACCGAAAGTCGTTTGCGTCAGGTCGTTTGTGCCGTAGGAGAAGAATTCGGCTTCCGCAGCAATTTTGTCTGCTGTGAGTGCAGCACGCGGAAGTTCTATCATTGTTCCAACAAGATATTCAACACGAGTACCTGTTTCCTTGAATACTTCCTCCGCAGTTTCAACAACGACTTCACGCTGCAATGAGAACTCATTGATATGTCCAACAAGCGGTATCATAATCTCTGGCAGGACCTTTATACCGCGTTTGTTAACATCAACTGAAGCTTCGAAGATTGCACGTGCCTGCATCTCCGTTATCTCAGGGTAGACGATACCGAGTCGGCAACCACGATGTCCAAGCATTGGATTGAACTCATGCAATTCTTCAACGCGTTCACGGAGTTTTTGAGCATCTACGTTAATTCTTCCTGCAAGTTCGTTGATTTCTGATTCGTTTTTCGGTAGGAATTCATGCAATGGTGGGTCAAGTGTCCGTATCGTAACAGGATATCCAGCCATCGCTTCAAAGATACCGATAAAATCAGTGCGTTGATGTGCCAACAGTTTTGCCAATGCCTGTTTGCGTTCTAACGTATCATCTGCAAGAATCATCTCTCTAACCGCATCAATTCCAGTTCCGAAAAACATGTGTTCAGTCCGACAGAGCCCAATACCTTCCGCCCCAAAACTTCTTGCAGTTTTCGCATCATCAGGCGTATCAGCATTTGTCCGAACATCCAGTGTCCGCACATCATCTGCCCACTCCATAAGCGTGCCGAATTGTCCACTCAGTTCAGGTTGTATGAGGGATACTTGCCCCTTAAGCACATCTCCAGTGGAACCGTTAAGTGTGATAAAATCACCTTCAACGTATCGATTACCACCTGCATAAAATTCCAATGCCTTTTCATGGATAAACAGATCGGAACATCCAGCAACACAACATTTACCCATACCGCGTGCGACAACTGCTGCGTGGCTTGTCATTCCACCACGGGCGGTAAGAATACCTTCCGCTGCATCCATACCCCCGATGTCTTCTGGAGAAGTTTCGGAGCGGACGAGTATTACTTTTTCGCCTTTTGCAGCCATTTCCTCTGCGCGAAGTGCTGTGAATACGACTTTACCGACAGCTGCCCCCGGTGATGCTGGTAACCCTTGTGCAATTACCTCAACAGATGCGTCCGGGTCAACACTCGGATGCAATAATTGATCCAGATCGTTTGCAGGGACTCGTGTCAATGCAGTTTCTTTATCAATCAAACCTTCTTCAACCATCTCTACGGCTATGCGAACAGCGGCTTGACCCGTGCGTTTACCATTCCGTGTTTGAAGCATATAGAGCGTACCATCTTGAATTGTGAATTCTACATCCTGCATATCCTTGTAGTGTTTCTCTAATTTCACTCCGATGGCGACTAATTCATCATAAGCATCAGCGTTGATATTTCTCAGTTCGGAAATTGGCAGAGGGGTGCGAATACCTGCGACAACATCCTCACCTTGTGCATTCATGAGAAATTCACCATAGAATTGATTTGCACCGGTAGATGGGTTGCGTGAGAATGCTACACCTGTCCCTGAACTACCGCCCATATTTCCAAACACCATCGCTTGAACATTCACGGCAGTGCGTCCAAGTTCTTCAGATATGTCGTTGATTCGACGGTAGGTAATCGCCCGTTGATTACCGGAAGATTCAAACACAGCATCGCGCGCCATGTCTAACTGACGACGTGGTTCATCGGGGAAATCATTGCCTGTTTTCTGTTTGATGATACCCTTAAATTCTTTGACAAGTTCTTCAAGATCGGATGCTTCTAATTCTGTATCTAATGTAACACCGTTGTCTTTCTTTTTTTCTTCAAGCAGGTGTTCAAACGCGTCGTGGTCAACATCTAAAACCACGTTACCGAACATCTGAACAAATCGGCGATATGCATCGTAGGAAAACCGTTCATTGCCAGACTTAGCAATGAGTCCTTTCACGGCATCATCATTCAAACCGAGATTTAGGATTGTGTCCATCATTCCGGGCATTGAAACTGCAGCCCCTGACCGAACTGATAAAAGCATCGGATTCTCTGTATCACCGAACTTCGCATCAAGCACATCTTCCAATTTCTGAATGTTTTCGGTTATCTGTTGGTCAAGGCCACTCGGATACTTCTTATTGTTATCATAATAGAATTTGCATACTTCAGTGGAGATAGTGAATCCTGGTGGCACGGGAATACCAAGCGTAGACATTTCTGCAAGGTTTGCACCTTTCCCACCGAGTAGGAGCCGCATCGTTGCATTTCCTTCTGAATCACCGCCGCCAAAGAAGTAGACATACTTTGGTTGTGACATTAAATTCCTCCTAATTTGAGCTCTTCATTCTGTAAATTTGCTTCATCTATTAGAGCATATCTCATAAATCATTGTAGTGTGGGGTCTCTGTTCACGCTATGCATAGGAAATAAAGGCGGGGCACAGAGACCCCGCCCTACAATGAAGTTGGATTTCTGAGGTGAATAAGGTTAAACTATTTATGAGATACACTGTAGTACTATATCCTTCAACAAAGTTCAATCAATAACTCAAATTATAAAGCACTATGACGAAAAAGTCAAAGAAAATCGGGGTAAGCGTGTGTCTTGTTCTATTTGAATTTTGTGTTCTGTTAGAAAACGGTCTTGAGTGCTTTGTGAAATCAATAAGAATCAAGAAGCGTGTGAAAGTTTTGTAGAAGCAATAAATACGATGGTGAGCGATATTTTTTCTGAACCTGGTATATCCTTGTCAGAGGCAGAGTCTCGTGTCTTTGAGGGATTTCGTCTAATAAGTCAAAAGTTTTTAGAGATGTTTTTATCTTGTCAAGCAAATGAAGGACCGAGTGAACCTATAGAATGTCCTGAGTGTGGTCAAGCGTGTCGTCGATATAAGAGAAAGCGTCGTATTACGACGTTATGTGGTGTTATCGGTGTAGAGCGTTGGGTATATGGTTGTGCGTCGGGTCATTACCATGTGCAGTGGGATAACAAACAAGAGTTGACAGGTCAATATACGCGTCGCGTTGTGGAGGTGATATGTCGTCTTGCGGTGCGTCTTGACTTTAGAGAAGCGTCTGAGGAGTTGTCGTATTACGGGATAAAAGTGAGCCATGAGATAGTGCATCGGATCGTGGATGCGTTTTCAGAGGGATTGAATATCCCACAACAAGCGGAAACACAAAAACTTGAGTCGAATCAGCGTCTGAAGTTTTAAAGTGCTATTGATAAGATAAGCTGCACCAATGTTGCTAAAAGACAAACAATCCAATTCAACGACAAAAGTGCGTTTGGTATTTGTTGGGTCTCTGTTTCCCATCTTTTAATTCATCAACTACAACGGGGCACAGAAACCCTACCATCAAAGATAAATGAGATTATCTTGAGTTACCCGCGTCCGACATAGAGTTGCTCGACGGGTAACACCGTAGCCTCTAACATGTTCATATTCGGTGGAAGCGTAGCCATAAGCACAGCTGCTTGAGCGAGGTCATCAACATTCATCATCGGTTCAGCTGGCGGTTCAGGTCGGTTTTGTATTCTTTCAACGAAAGTGTTACCGGGCTGTAGACAACTTGCTGTAATTCCATGTGGTCTACCTTCTAAAGCGGTTACTTGAGTCAATCCCCATATTCCAAATTTGCTTGAACTGTATGGTGCACTGTTTGGACGGACCCTGTGTGCGGAGATGCTACCGACATTGATGATACGTCCACCTTCACCTTGTTCCTTCATTATTCGCATTGCCTCGCGTGAACAGAGAAACGGCGCGCGCAGGTTCACACTGATGACTTTGTCCCATGCCTCTGTTGATAGTTGGTCTATTGGACCTCCATCAAATGCACCTGCATTATTAACGAGGATATCCAAGCGATCATACTCTGCCATTGCTTTTTCAAATAGAGATTTAATTTGTTCCTCTTGTGTAACATCGGTTGGAATTGTCAGTACCTTTGTTCCATTTTCGCGTAGTTCATTTGCCGTTTGTTTGAGTAGTGCTGCATCTCTTGCAGCGATAGTTAGGTTCGCTCCTTCGGTAGCAAACCCTTTTGCAATTGCTTTACCAATTCCTCTGTTGCCACCTGTTACAATTGCAACTTTTCCATCTAATTTTCCCATAACGCATTCTCCTTATTCAATTCTAATAAGAACTTTTCAGTTCTACCTGCTTGTGTTGCTCCATCTGCGAGTCGTATTGCCTGAAGATGTGTGCTTAATAATTCTAAATCTGCTGGAGTATCTACATCATACCACGGTGGAAGTAGTTTTAGGGTTGCTTTGCAGGCTTTAATGCGTGTTAAAGTCTGTTGAAGAACTTGTGCAGTACTCCATTTGACTTCCTCAAAAACAGATGGTACAGTCTTGGCAAGAGCATTCATAGCAAACCCAATAAGATAATACCCACCATCTACACTTGGACCGATGACCATTTCTCGTGAGTCAAGAGCTGCGGCAGCATCTGTAATATACGATTTTGGTAGGGTTGGACTGTCGGATCCGACGATAATGATCTTTTCATAACCGTTTTTTGCCCCCCATTTCGTTGCATTAGTTAGTCGTTCACCAAGATCTATCCCAATTTGCGGTATATAGGTCACTTTTTTTCCAATCAATTTTTCTAAATCTGGTTGACTATCCGGCGGGGTATAAGCAATTATCAGGTCAAAATCATATAATGTACTAAATGTTGTGAACCAATCTTTGAGAAATGCACTGTATAACGATGCTGCTTGTTCGGCAGATAGGACAGGCAGAAGTCGTGTTTTAACTTGATTTGGTATTGGGTTTTTTACGAAAACTATCAAGCATGTGTTCACAAAGAATTCACCCAATTTGCATAATATATATTGGTTTCAATTTATCAGATATCTGTGTTACCGTCAATATAGTATTCTATATGGTGTGTGTAAAGTTTTGGCACAGAGGGACAAACTTCTGTTTTCTTTAGTCCCGTAGGGACGATATGTTTATCTTTCTATGCCGTTCCTACGGAACTCAAGAGAGGTGGTCTACATTTTTTGTATAAACAAATCGTCCCTACCAAATCAACGCTATGAATGCCTTTATGGCATTCAGCGGGACTGAAGAACATAATGCAAAAGTTATAGTGCATAAGACAACGCCTAAGTAAGAACAATATTGATTCTTTGTGTCCTTGAAATCGTACCGTATTGTGCGTTTTTTCGGATTACGGTACGGTTTTGGTACGGTTTTTCGTACCGGGTTGTGAGTCCAGTCTGTGTATGGGTTTGTGAGTGATTTTTTGTTCGGATTTCTGGGAATTTCAATTTTTTGATCCGGTACATTTTGTGATTTAAGTTTTTGGTGTCCTGATATGTAACACCATTTCTATAAGTGTTTTTTATTAACATTTGTTAATTACATTGAAATACTGCACAAACTGGAAAGTTTGTGCTACAAAAGAGACATCATATATTAGAAATGATATTATTCAAGACAAACTGTAAGTGGGCAGTAAGAAGTGGACAAAACGTGGAATGCAAAACCCAAATTGACTTGACAAGTTCCAGTTTTACAGACTGGTATTTTCGCAACATAAGCATGGATTGACCGATTGCTGAGATGTTCCGGTTTCTCAGAAACTACCATGACTCAATGAGATTTTAGATGACATATTCGTACGGGTATGTCCGTAATATCACATGGATCCTATTGTAATTGTATTTTAAACCCCCATTCAAAAGAAATTACCGTAAGGATTTGAATGTTATTCAGTTTATGACGGATCTGATTAACATTTATGTTGGTATTTTGGACATTAGATTAGGTGCCGTTGCTGTCATCAGTCAACGGTGTACCTCCCGCGACTTCGTGAGAATTTTTGCGATGTTTTTCGTGTTTTATTGCGTCTCCGTTGGTTTCGCGCTCCGAAGAGACTGCCCACGACTTTTCGTCAAGTTTTTGAGCGACTGTTGCGGTTGTAAATTTGCGTTCCCTTGTTGTCGCTTCATCAGGGAATTGCGCCACCTCATGAGTTTCTAAACTTGCGTTGCCGATTTGGGTTTACATTCTAAACACGTGTTAATTATACCATTCTTAATTGTGGTTGTCAAGTAAAATGTAAAGAATATTATATTTTTTTGTGAATTTTTTGACAATTGCTTGAATTTCTGTCAAATTGTGCGTTTTTTGTAAGGTGACAATAACTTTACACACCCTCTTATATTGCAGGACTTACGCAGTTTCTCTTAAAGTCCCTCTGATAAGGGGGATTTAGTAAATCAACGCATAGGCGTCAATTTAAGAAAAAGTTGCTGAATTTTCTCTTGTGGGAGGGGTTTCTAACCCCGATTTTGACCGAAATTTAAAATGTTAATCGGGGTTAGAAACCCCTCCCACAAGATGATAGATCCCTAAATTGACGCTTATGGGGATTTAGTAAATCAACGCTACAAATGCCATTAATGCATTTGGCGGGGTTAAATGACTGAAATAACGCCTTTTTAACCCCCCTTATCAACTTACTGTTACCCATAAGTATTGTCTAATCATTCTATAAGTTTCATTTGTTGGTTTCTCCACCTTCTGTGAGGTTTTGAAAGATGACTGAGCCTATAGTATCACACAACACCTCACATTAACCAAAGAAAATATCAATAGTAGGCGTAATACCTCACATCGCACATTCAAACCAACACAAAATCAACTCATAAAAACACAGTTTCCACTCCAAAAACTTATGGGTAACAGTAAGCTTATCAGGGGGGTAGGGGATTAAAAGTCGTTATTTCAATGATATTTCAGTGATTTACCCCCCTAAATCCCCCTTATCAGTGGGACTATGAGACTATGAGAAAAACTGCGTAAGTCCTGAAAATGATATGCACTCATGTCTTATTCAGACAAAAGATAATTGATTATTTCGGCAGCAACTTCACCTTTCGGATTATCTTTATACAACGTGTGAAAAACAATCGCTATTCTGCCACGATCACCGTCTCGAACAATAATGGGATCAGCAAAAGATGCCTTCGTGTCACCGGTATCGGTTGCCAATATCATTTCAGCAAACCATTCTCCTTCAAACTGATCCAAAGGAAATGTTCTGTCAGAGGCGAAATTATCCAAACTCGGTGTTAACGTTCTACCTTCTTCTGTAACAATCATCCTTGTGTTGTGTGTGTAGACATCAATCTCAATATCAGAAATGTCCATTAGGTTTTGTAATGCGCCTCGCTCGTTTGCCTTACCTTCAGAACTGTTATATCCGAAATAATCAGCATGATTCATAATTGTATCACCATCCGTTGATTCAAGCCATTTTTCAAGTACAGAATCATCGGGTTGAGTATTTCCTGAAGGATAAATTGTGTAAGGTAAAGTGCCATAAAGGATGCATACATTCACTGCTTCGTTTGCTGTTGTTTGAAGCATCCAGTCTCTGACTGAATCATCACTTCCAGTGATCCCGACTTGTATCCCTTGAGATGCCAATAAGTTCTTCGTTATTTCAGCTTCGACTTTTGCAGGTTCAGGTCTTATCCACAAGGTCTTACCTACATAAATCAGGACATCAACAGGTGATTCCTCCACCACAATTTCAAAAGGTTCTACAACAGCTGTATCTGCTACCTCCATTTGCTGCATTTTATTGCAACTGATAATGGATAAGATGCATATAATAAAGATAACAATAATTATTCCTTGGTATTTTTGCATTAGTATTTCTCCTTCTCATCTTTTAATAGATAGTTTATGATTATCTGTGCAGCAACTTCTCCTTTGCTTTCATTCCCATGATGGGTTTGATGCACCATCGCAATTCTACCGCGTTTTCCATCTCTTAGAATAATAGGATCTGCTCCTTCTGCTTCATCATCACCGGTATTACTTGCCAATATCTTTTCTGCAAACCATTCAGAAGCCAGTTGTTCCAATGGGAAAGGTCTGTCTGATTGAAAACTAACTAAACTCGGAGTTATTTTTCTTCCACTTTCAGTGATTAGCATCTGAAACTCCTCAAAATTCTCAACATTAATGTCAAGATTGGGAAGGTCCATCAGATTTTGTAGCGTTGCTTTGTAGTTAGGGGTTTCATCTGAACTGTAATAACCAAAATAATCTGCATGATTCAAAATCGTATCGCCATCAGTTGATTCAATCCAATTCTCTGCTATAGACTCATCAGGTTGTGTATTTTCCGCAGCATAAATTGTTGCAGGTATCACACCGTAAAGAATGCACACATTCACGGCTCCGTTTGCTGTTGTCTGAAGCATCCAATCACCGACAGAATCTACGCTCCCTGTAATATCCACTCGGATTCCTTTGGCTTCCAAAAGGTTCTTTGTCATATTTGCTTCAACTGCAGCAAGTTCATTAGTTATCCATGATGTGCTACCTATATAAATTAAGACATCCTTCGGTTTATCAACAGGTTTTTGCACCGGGAAATTGGTTTCAACAAAATCATAATCTTCCTGTACTTTCGCACAACCAGCAATAGACATAATGCAGCAAATTAGGAATAAAAATAACAAACATCGGTATTTCAGCATTTACGATTTTCCTTCAGTATATAGCAAGTTTGACAAAATTGAAGTTCTTTTAATGTAAAACAAATCACAGAGGTTACTTAGGTATAATCCGTTTCACTTGACCGTTTACACCACCGATTATGATACTACCATCTGTTGGATGTACTGCCAGTGCATAAGCCCAACCTGATAGTCCTTGTATCTCATCTTTGACCTCCACAGATTCAGGGTCTACAATACGAATTACACCATCATCACAGGATGCAACAACTTTAGAGCCGTTGCTCATCCACGAAACATCCAAAGGTGTTCCCTTCAAACGCGCAAACTTAACCATTCTTCCTATAGTCGGTTGCCAGAATCGCACGGTTTTGTCATCACCTACAGAAACAAGCATAGGCAGTCCTGAATCATTTGGTCGTAAGTCAAGGTCGTGAACTGGGAGTGTATGATTATTCATACTTCGGATTAACTCACCCGTTGCTACGTTCCATACTCGAAGATTCTGGTCAATTCCTGTACTCACAAGAATCTGATTATCGTTGAGAAAACAGAGAGATGACACACCGCGTGAATGACCTTCTAAATGCTGAATTGGTTTTCCATTTGATAGGTCCCACAAGATTATACTTCTGTCCAAACTTGCTGAGGCGAGAGTGTTATTATCCCGCCAAGATACATCCATGACTGAATCTTTATGTTTCTTAAGTTTTGGCAGAGATTCCAACTCATTCCATGTGAATATCTCTATAATACCTTCTCTTGCGGGATTTCCTCCACCCACAGCAAACCGTTCACCATTCGGTGAGAATGCGACATTATGGATATTGTATGCATCTACTTTAATCACCTTTGTTTGGTTAAGTGATGGGTAATCGTAAATATGCAATCCTGCTTGTGAAGTTGCAATAACAGATTTACCATCGGGAGAAAACACAAGCGAGGTAATCGGTGGCATAACGGTAGGTTGATGTGTATTTGATTTTGATGGAATGGACTGTGATTGATTCCCTGTCCAATCACCATAATCTGCCCCTTGCTTAATCCACTTTCCAATAATATCAGTTTCCTGTTTTGTCAATGGAGGACCATCTTCTGTTGGTGGCATAACACCTATTTCACCTTCAGGCAATGTAACACGTTGATAAAGAAGGCTATCTTGCGGTTCACCAGCAATTATTACCTCACCATGTCTGCTTTCATCAATTCCTTTCACACTATCCAGTTGGACACCACCCTTTGGTTTAGGGACATTTCCGGTAGGGGCACTGTGACATTTGAAGCAGCGATTCTGAAGTATAGGTAAGATGCTTGACTCAAAATCTATTTCTGTTTGGGGATTAGCAAATAGGGCAGAGGTAGATAGAAGGAATATCGTAAACGTTATGAAAAGTGGTAATCTTAATTCATTCATATTATTTCTTGACTGATTAATGATTAGTAACAAATTCATTGCAGGTAAGGAGACTCCACACCATATCCTCAAGGATAGTGCGTTGGGTATCTGCAGGCTCGTTGAAATCAATGTGTTGTTGCCAAAACTCTGTTTCAATATCTGTAGGATACCGATTTAACGCAGAAATATAGAATTCAGTAACAATTTCCTTAGGTGAATGATTTTGAGAAATCAGTTTATCCAATCTACTGCCTTGAACACCGATTCGAGCATTGAGAAGATCTCCGTTGAATAGGTGTAGTTTAGTTTGAAGTCCATCAATGACATCTTCAGCATTCTCACAGGAAGATTCTCGTGAACACCTTCCAAGAATATCAAGCGCGTCAGATTCTGTATTCGGATTGAACAGAGAGACTGCCCGAGTACCCAGCGGTTCGTTCCCATACGAATCAGGGACTCCGAGAACATCAGAAATTGCATCGGCTAACACTTCTGGTGATAAAGGTTTCGGTAATGCATGTGAGTAGAAGCGATCGTCAGATTTGTTTTGTGAAAGGGCATGGGAACTACGTGCATAAGCATCACTCATGGTAATAAGTTTGAGTGTTCGTTTTAGGTTGTAGCCGTGTGCCACAAAGTCATCTGCCAAAGCGGTCAACAATTCTGGATGTGTTGCCGGATTGGTAGATCGAAAATCATCAACGGGTTCAACTAACCCGCGTCCCATCATCGCTTTCCATAACCGATTGACAATCGCTTTTGCGAAATATGGATTATCCGGTTTTGTTAGCCATTCAACTAAATCAACACGACCATCATTAACGTCTATTGGTAAATACTTAACTCCAGGAATTCGAGGAACTGCTTTTTCACGCGTTGCTGGATGCATGACTTCAGCAGACAGTTTTACTTTGACAACTTGCTCATCTTCAATTTTTGCGAAGATTGCAGTCAGGCCGTGATAATCGTCTTGTGTCCATTTGTCGAGCGGGTGATTATGGCAATTCGCACACCGCAACCGAACACCCATGAAGAGTTCACTCATAAATTCCGTTTGCTCACGCGGTCCATCAACGGTTCGGTAAAAATTCGCAGGTCCAATCTCATGCGTATCACCAGTTGCCAAAATAACAGAACGCGCAATTTCATCATATCCGACACCATCGCGAATCTGATCGAAAAGCCATTGGTGGTAGACATACGCACCTCGTGCGTTTCTTTCCTTCGCACCAATCCGTAGTAGTTTGGCAAATTGTAGTGTCCAATACTCGTTAAATTTGTCTGGCTCAAGCAATTTATCTACTAATATTTCTCGTTTCTTTGTATTGGAATCTGCAAGAAATGCTTTCACAGCATCTGTGCTTGGAATACGACCCGTGAGATCAAGTGTCACCCTACGCAAAAAGGCGGTATCATCTATAGTACCAGAAACAGGCAATCTCAAAATAGAGAGTAATTTTTGGATTTCACTATCAATGATTGTGTCAGTTGATGATGCAGGATGCGGTTTTTCTATCGTTTTCAGATCATCGTGTATGTTACCGTCATTTAAAGGGGCAATAAGTTCTATCGGAACGACTTCCGTTAGGTAACGAGCAAGTATGAGATGTCTGCCAGGACGATTTAATTTTGCTGTAGCAGTTGATGAGTCAATCTCAATTGCTGATGTATCCTCTGGCATAAAAACAGTCCATCGTGTAATATCCTTTGATGTTTTATCTGAATAGAGTGCTGTTGCGTGCAATTGAATCTGTTTATCAAGATTTGTGATTACCTGTTTTTGTGGTGAAATTTCAATATGTTCCAACTGACGTAAGGATTGAAAAAGTGCACCTTGTTTAATCCAATTGCGTAGTAATTGTGTGGCTTCTCCATCTTCAGATAGGACTTGACCACCTCCATGGCTTGTTTGTGCAGTGGGTTTTAGAATAACAAGACTTTGTTCTGGATGGATTAGGTTGATTCGTCTACCAGCGAGCTGTCTGACAATGGCTGTATAGTCTGAACTCGGATTGCCGCCAAAGAGCGACAGTTTGAACTCACCCCTACCAGCAGCTGCACCATGACATGCTCCAGCATTACATCCAAACTTTGTGAATATCGGTATCAGATCATTTTCAAAGTCTACTAACTCAGAGACATCTAATGCAGGATCATGTGTAAGGTGGTCGTTAGCAATGGAAACATTATGAACTAAATATCCCCAGAAGTATAGTACTGATGAGATGAGAATTAACTGGATTACCTTCATTGATCCGCCTTTTACCTATGCAAACAATTCTGAAACTGCTTTTGCCCCATCGGGTGTGATGCGGACAGGTCTGCCATCACTTGTGTGCAGTTCCAAACTTGGATTAATACCAAGCAATGTGTATATTGACGTAGCTAAGTCGGATGGTGTTATAGGACGTTCTTTTGGAAATTCACCGAGTGCATCGCTGCGTCCGATAACTTGTCCTCCTTGCACACCACCACCAGCTAACATCACGCTGAAAACATTCGGCCAGTGATCCCGTCCACCTTGTGGATTAATTTTTGGTGTGCGTCCGAACTCACCCATCACAATTACGAGCGTTTCATCAAGCATACGTCTGTCCGATAGATCTTGGACTAATGCACTCAAGGCACGATCGAGAGACGGTAAATGTGCATTATGATCTGTTGGATATCGTTCCTTCAGTGTGAAGATATTTTGATGCGTATCCCATCCAGCATGATTGACTGTTACAAATGGGACTCCCCTTTCCACTAACCTTCGTGCCAATAAACATGCTTGTCCGATGCCGTTGCCTCCTCCTTGACCATATCGTTGTCGCACATCATGTGATTCTTCAGAGAGTGAAAACGCAGCTTTTGCTTCAGGAGATGTAATTAAGTTGTATGCACGTTCTAACTCTGGATCTGTTGTTGTGGTTGGATCTGCGTCTTTTGCACTACTAAATTCATTGAGTGCATTGACGAATTGCTTACGACGTGATAGACGAGTGAGATCAATCCCTTTGTAGAAATCAAGGTCGCGAACCTTAAAATCACTGGTTTTGGAATTACTACTTACAGAAAACGGACGTGTTGCACTGGGTAGATATCCGTTTCCTGATAATTCACCTGTAAAGTTTGGCACTGCGATATTAGGTGGTAAAGCAGATAGTGCATCTCCATTAGATTTCTGGCTATTTTGTGATCGGATATAGGCTACCGTTGACCCAAAAGTTGGATACTCCAATGCTGGTGTCGGTTTGTATCCTGTCATCAGGTATTGTGTTCCGAGGTTATGTTCACCAAGGGATGATGTCATAGAGCGAATAATAGCAAATTTATCCATCATTCCAGCTGTTCTTTCAAGACACTCACTGATGTGGATTCCTGTTACATTTGTAGGAATAGTCTTTAAGGGACCTCGCACTTCTTGTGGTGCATCTGGTTTTGGGTCAAAGGTTTCCAGATGACTTGGTCCTCTATCCAACCAGATGAGGATGCAGGATTTTGCTTTTGCTGTGTAGGGGCGAGGTGACCTCGCCCCTACGGCAAAGGCGCGTTGCAGGTGAAAAAAGTCGCCTAATCCTAATCCAAATGCTGCTAATCCACCGACACGTAGGAAATCACGGCGGCTAATGCCATCGCATCGTTTTACTGCGTTCATTTGTTTCTCCTTCTATAACCTATTTGGATTCCTTGCCCCGTTGTTCCTGTGCTTTGTTAGGGTCCATACGCTTATTTTCAGCCTCACTAATTCCGAATCCAATTTTATCAATACCTGCCTCTTTTGTGATATCCATTACCTTGACGATCTGTTCATGAGGTACATCTCGTTCAGCTTGGATAATAAGCATAGATTTTTGTTCTTCAGGTAAGTCACGGAGGAGCGTAAGCAACCCATCAAACTGTACAACGGTTCCATCTAAGTGTACGACGTTTCCATCTAATACAAATGTTCCGTTTAAGAGCATTTTACCAGCTTCTTCACCCTCAGCAGGTTTTTTGATTTCGATAACAGGATTTTTTACATTCAACCATTTTTCCAGTGTGGCAGGTTGGACACCAATTGCTTCTCCGATGGCACCAAGCACATGAGGGTCGGGACGGAGCATTGGTTGCGTGAAAGCAAAGTTATAAAGCACTTTTCCATCTTTAGCGATAATAACTGTCTGCGCGATGCTGCGGTTCAGTCCATAATTACCTGGTCCTTCACGACCGTCCAGAGAGATACCGAGTAAGATACCACTTGGAATATGCGGGATTAACTTACTGGCTTGATTTTCCAAGGTATCTGGTGTATCCCCTAAGAACACAGCATTTATATGCATTGTCTGTTTAGATTTTTCGGTGATTTGAGTGAGTAAACGCGAAACGCCAAGTAACCCACGTAGGCCGAGCCCACTTTCATCCTGCAGGAAAAGAACGAGTAGTTGTCCATCTGCCTTGGCGATGACATCATACGTTTTGTCTTTCGTTTCACCGTTGATACCTGTAACCATCAGAGGTGGAAGTTTTTCGCCTGGTTGTGGTCCGGAGAAAAGTTCTTTTTTCTGAGTCTTCTTGAACTCAGCGGGTTCTTTTACAGAAACACGGGTATAACGTTGTCGATTCTGTGCCACACGGTTGGCTAATGCCCGGCGCGCTGCCTTTCCTTCTTCAAGGTTTAATACACCATCACCATCTTTGTCAAACCTTTTGACGATTTCCGCTCTTGATGGATTTCGCGCTTGGTCAGACTTACTTTCACGTTCCATCCGTTCTTTAGCATCCATTTTTTCTAAATTAATTGATGGACGTTTTTTCTCCGTAGACTGTGGGTTATCTTCTGTTTTCTTGAGAAGTTCATCACCTTCTTCCACTTGCAAACCCAATATTTTCAACTTTTCTAATGCATCGGCTTTTGACAATCGTTCTTCTTTAACAGCCTTTTGTATTTGAGCATATAAAGCTTCGTTGGACTTCATCTCTTTTTTAGATGTATCATGGGATACTTCGTTCAACCATTTTTCAAGTTGTGCAGATTCTATTTCAATCGCTTGAGCAACTGCCCCAAGGAGATGTGCGTCGGCATAGAGCATGGGTTGTACGAAGGCAAAATTGTGCAATACTTTACCATCCTTAACCACAATGACAGTCTGTAACACATTACGGTTCAACCCATAACTACCCGGCCCTTCACGTCCATCTTGAGATATACCTTTTTTAATCACATCTGGAATCTCATCCTTAAACATTCGTTGTGACCATTCAGGTAATTCCTCTATATCATCTGCAAGAATGACAACACCAATATGTAATCCTTGATTAGATATTTTTGTTTTAGTTGACATACGACGTTTATGAATACTGTCAATTTTCAGTAGCAGACTGGTAGCATTTACAAGTCCTTTTATACCTACTCCATTAGAATCTTGCAGGAATAAAACGGTAGGTTTCCCATCTGCCTGAGCAGTTATATCAAATTTCTTACCATCAAGTCCTTTAACTTGGAATGGAGGGAGTTTTTCACCAGATTGTGGACCTGAGAACAAACGGTTTCCTTGATTTGTGAAAAAACCTTCTGGGTCCTTAACCTTGATTGATTTGTCTTCTTTATACTCTTTTTTCTTTTTCATTTCAGCAGTCATTTTCGGTTTTGCAATTTTCTTATCAGTTTTTTCTATAGAATCTTCCGATTCTTGAGGAGTTTGCACGAAAAGAGAATCTTGGTATGACACTAATGGTACAAGTTGAGCCTGTGCATCTGTAGAAAGACATACTAATAGAAAATATAGTGCAAAAACCAGAAGACATCGGTTTGGTTGCATAACTTTTTTGATATTACATGTAGTGGTGGAGTTGGTTGTTGATTTAATTTTCATCATCTTAAATCTAAAATTGAGTAATTGTTTTGTTTTCATTTCCTTTTCCCCTATTGAAAATATTAATTTTGAATAAACTATACAATATGACAGAACATTCACGCGAATGTTAGAATTTAAAACTTGCCGAATACCCGCACAAATATTTCCATAAAGTTTTGATCGTTAACATCGCCAATCGCTCGCTGGTCAATGTACCGTGCACCTATATGAAGAAAAAGCTGCTTTCTATAGGCAAAAAAACTCTTCTCCATTTCAGCCAACAGTGCTTGACGTACATAATCGTTGTCATCTTCCAGCATATCATTGAATAACAATATCTGACCACCACCTGTTAATTTGATTGTTTTTGTGAATTGATAAACGACTTTGAGAATAAGGGCAGGAGTCATATCTCGCACATGTGCTTGTTCAAATTGACGCAATCTAATTTCTCGTGTTACATCTCTTTCATCAATTCTTCCTTGAAGATTGAGATATTCAAGCCGGTCTTCTGCCATACGGAAGCCGTTACGGATAGTATATTTGAACATCGGACTGATTTCAAGAGATTTTGATGGGCGAAAGCGATATAGAGATTTAAAAATGCCTACTTCATAATGTTCATTATCACCGTCAAAGTCAATATCATATTGCAGCTTTCCACGTACAGTGGTTATCATTCGATCAATCCCCTTATATTCCCATGTGACTTTTGCAGTGTTAATCAGATCATTTTGCATCAATAAAGGGTCTTCTCTCCGTTTTTCAAGTTCTGATCCGCCATCTATATAGAAAAACTGAATGTTTTCATCAGACAACATCTCTTGGGTTTCAGGCTGTCTACGGTATAAGTTTTCATCTTGCCAAGTTAAAAATCCAGCATAATACCAGGTTTCGTCAGGAATATTGTCTTCTACTAATTTGAGTTCATTCTCAATTATCAATGAAGATGCGTTCAGAAGTTCTTTTTGGTAAATTATGTTGGCAAATGCTTTCCTTGAGGTAGGGTGATTGCGAAATCTAAGATTCTTCTCATATTGCACCCCAAGATCCAGATCAATGATACTTTTCTGTCGAGTAATTTGCTGGTTCATGAATAACCGTATACCTTGTAGTCCAATGTCAAATTCGTAATTTGGGTCTTTGTCATTTTCCTCCTCGTCACGTATTCCATTGTTGTTCCGATCTATCTCATCAAGGAAATCCTCATCAACATCGAAGAGTAAAATGTCGTCTTCATAGTCAAAGGAACCGTTGTTATTTTTATCCAAATCACCGGGTATTATTAGCGATGGAGGATCAGGATATGTATTATCTGAGTATCTATCTTGGTCATCGTTGTCGCCTACAGAGCGCGATGCATCAAATCGTGGACCGACACGAAATGCTTCTGCTTGAAAGAGTGTATCTCCAATGGTACGGAAGGCTTTAAATACAGTAGTCGTCGCATCAAAACGTGAGGTTAAGTTTTGCTGCAACGCACTTCTTGGGGTTACTGCTATCTCAGCTTTCAGACCATAATTTGTGAAATTTGTCTCCATATCCACCGAATATACGGGTGCTTTTCTGAAATACCATGAGAAACCGATCTGGGATCTGCCGAATTTCGTCACTTCTCGTAAACCGATTCCAGAACCATCAATATTTCCCTCTTGCCCGTTTAGTCTGTTGAGTGTGCCAGGTACCATTAATATTGTCCAATCGGTATAGGGAGACCGGACTTCCCAACGGATACCGTTGAGATCAATCTGATCGAAAGTGAACTTTGTAAAAGTAGTAGGCACCTCACCGAGACTAAGGATATTCTTGACGCTGCCAGCAGTCTCTTCAATTACCAGAACGCTATGAAAACCCCGCCGAAAGAGTCTGTCAAAATCAAAATTGTCCTGTCTGACTCGTTCCTCCTCTGTATCAGCAAGGAAATTCCGTCTGTTTGTAAAGTCATATTCTACGCGTCCGGATAAAAACAACTTACCGAATAGACTGTATACGTCCTCAGCATAAATATGTTTGGTGTAAGAAAAGCAGAGAATGATGATTATGGACAATTGGCAACCTATCACACAAATAGGTTTGAAAAGCCGGTCCTTTTTGGAGTTGTTATTTAGATACATAAATTATATGTCTTTATCGGCACCAGAGAATCTGTAAGTATAGATAATGTGAATCATAAATCCATACTATTAAGTCCACATTTTACTTATCTAACGTGAGTTTGATAAAAACAAGATGTTGGACTTCGTAGGGGCGAGGTTGCCTCGCCCGTAGAGGTCCCGTAGGGGTTAGGAAACCTAACCCCTACGAAAAAATGCCTTTATGTTCAGAATGTGCTATATATCAAACTCACGTTACCTAACAATATCCTCTGGACCATAAGCCTCAGTGAAAGTTGTCCATATACCTGTGCTTTTATCGAAACGACTCAACCCGCGATAGGTACCAAACCACACGTACTTATTTCCAATTGCCATTGACAAAATCCCGTTGTGTGCTAAACCATCTTTACGCGTATAAGTTGTCCAAGTGTTATTCAATTGGTCATAGCGACTGATTCCAGCATTGTAAGTACCAACCCATACATTAGTATTATCAACACCAATGGTTGTAATTTTATCGCTTGCGAGACCATCTTCAGTTTTGTAAACTCGCCAATCTCCTGATCTCTCATTGTAAAGTGTCACACCTTGATCACTACCAAACCATACACGATGTCCATCTATTGCAATACAACTGATTTCATTACTTGCAAGGCCGTCCTCTTCTGTAATCGTCTTCCAGATATCCCGACCGATATCATACTTACTTATACCTCGTCGTGTGCCTACCCATACATGTTTCCTGCTTGCAGTGATGCACCAAATTTCATCGGTGACCAATGACTCAGCGAACTCCTTAGACACCGAAGATGGTTGTATCTCAGTTCCAGATGTATATGCAATCCAGGCGTTTAGGTCATCAGCGGTTCTTGGATATTTACCGATGCCAGAATTGGTTCCAACCCATATATTGTTCCCATCTGTGCTCACAGATGTAACATTATTAGCAGGTAAACCATGCTCTGACTTATATTGATCCCATCGAAGGGCAATTTTATCAAACCTATTCGCCCCATCGCGTGTTCCTACCCAAACATATTGTTGATCAACTACAATTGAACTAACTGCGTTATCAGAAAGCATCCCGCGCGATTTTGGTCTATGTCTGTGCCAGTGTCCGTTATGGGTGGCTATTTCCTCAGATCCACCAGTCTGTCTATAATTTTTCCAAGTGCCAAATTCCTTATCATATCTGGATAGTCCGTTATCCGTTCCTACCCACACAAATCTTTCATCGGTATCCACTGTGCGGACGGTTCTTCCAGAAAGTGTTGGTAATTGTGGTAAAGGTGTCCAAGATTCACGGTGTTTGTCATAACGAGAAAGTCCACGTATAGTTCCAACCCAAACATATCGCTCATCAACTGCCAATCCATATTCTCCTACGTGGTTATGTAGCAACCCTTTGATGTTTCTAAAAGTTGTCCAGGTACCAGAGGCAAAGTGAAACCTTCGCAGACCATCATTAGGTACTGCTAACCATAAATAGTCATCATCTGCAGCAAGTTCAAGTGTGCCTCGTTCTGACGATATCGTCGTCCATTCTTTGTTCATCCTGTCATAACGCGTTACGACATTATCCCAAGGTCTGTAAAGAATCCAAACATCTGTATCGGTAGCGATTACACGTCTTATAGTTTTTGCTGCGAGTACATCATTGGTGGAAAAAGTTGCCCATTTTTTTTCTTTTTTGTCGTATCGGGATAATGGACGATTGCTTCCTCTATCATATTCTGATCGTGCTATCCAAATGAAGTCTTTATCAATTGTAATCCATTCTGCTCCTCTACCTGCCAGACCATCTGTTGGAGAGAACTCCTTCCATTCCTTTGTTTCTTCATTATATCGTGTGACTGAATGTCCTGATGCAAACCAAACTTCGGGCCCATCAACTGCAAGTGCTCTTAATCTTTCGTGTTCTTCATGTCTATCTGGTTGCCTGACTATCTCCCATGCTTCTGTAACTTTATCATATTTGTTCAACTCCATGCCTACCATTGGAAGTATCCACACACTCTTTTCACTTACGGCAATTTTATTTAGGTCATCTACAGATATTCCGTCTTTCATTGTAAAATGCTGCCAAGTATCTTTTGCTTTGTCATATCTGAGTGCCCCATAATCTGTTGTGAACCAAACTGCTTCCTTATCTACATAAGTCCAACGTAACACTGTCATGGTTTTCTTCATAGTAGACTTAAAAATATCAAAACGAGTGAATCGTTGCCAAGTTTGCGTTGGACGGTGGTAACGTAGTATGCCACCATTTCGTGAAGACTTCCAGTTAGAAAACCAGATGTAATCCCCATCAAACATTATATGTGATACTTGGGTTTCAACTAAAGGTTGTCGCACAGGAAGCGACTGATGAAATACTTCTCTTTCATCAGGAATATTGTATTCAACAAGTCCTATTGATGTAGCTAACCAAATTTTTTCATGCGTATCACAAATTATGTCGCGAATATTATACCTAATTTTGCAAGTCTCCCATTTCTTTTTTGCAATTGTATACTTTCCTAATCCTTTTGGTGTTCCTATCCATAGCACACCATCATGGTATGCAAGTGCTGTGATGCTTGAGGATGATAATTTAGTTTTAGCTGTATCATCAAATGATATAGAAATCCATCGCTGCTTTACGCTATCAAATTTTGCTAATCCTTCTTGTGTTCCAATCCAAAGTGTATTATCTTTGGCAAGGATGGTATTTACAGATCTATTAGACAGTCCTTCAGACATGTTTTGGAGTTGTGCATCTGTAATTGAACATCGCCATATTCCATTCACGCCTCCGAACCAAGCATATTGATTATGAATCTGAACGGATGTAATGAGCGGATTCAGTGGCGTTTCTGGGAATTTAAGTTGTGTCCATTTTTTTGTGTCTAAGTTGTAGGTAGCTGGACCTAAATTCGTACCCAACCATACCTGGTTTGTGTTAATTTGTGAGTCTGAATCTAAACCAACAGAAGCAACTGCAGTTACAAATGCTTCTCCCTGTTCAGGACGGTGTATATTCCACTGTCCCCCAAATTGTGAGAATGAACCTAAACCACGAGCTGTACCAATCCATATTGAAGCATTATTTGGAATATCGTTTTGCTGATTTTCGATTTCTTTCTGATTGATTTCTGGTGGTAGATTGGTGATTCCTACTGCCATCACATAGTTAGTTGGGAGTCCATCTTCTTTAGATATTACTTCCCAAGTGCGTTCTTGTGGAGAATAAACTGAGAGTCCAGAAACAGTCGCTATCCAAAGTTTCCCATCAGCATCCTTTGCTATGTCTCGGACATCGTTATCGGCTAAAAAATCAGCTTGTTTATAGATAGTCCATTCACCCGTAACCTTATCAAAACGACTTATTCCATTTTCTCTACTTGCAAACCAAACATCATTTCCTTGTGTTGTAATCCAACTGACATTATTACTCGCCAACCCGTCTGCTGTTGTGTAATGAACCCATGTATTGACGGGTTTTATGAAACGGTGTACACCTGCATTTGCCGTTCCGAACCAGACCTGAAAACCGTCTGCTCGGATAGAACTGATTACATCACTTTTCAATAGATCTGTTTTGGTATATGTTTTCACATAAGTCTGATCAACCTGATTGTATTGACTGACACCTCTGTGTTGTGTACCAAACCAAACGCTGTCGTCATCTACTGCTATTGTTGCGATTTCATTGTCAATCAATCCGTCCGATTTTGTATAGTTATTCCACGAATCTGTGTCTCTATGATATCGGCTTACACCACCTTTACTGAATCTTGGATCTTCGTCCCATCCGTGTGGATCAGGATTTATCTCTCTATCGGTACCAACCCACACATACTCAGGTTCTACAGCGATTGCAGTTACAATTCTGCTGACTAAACCATCTTTACGAGTTCGCACCGCCCAACTGTCAATCGTTTTATCATATCTGTTCAGTCCATTTGAAGTACCGAACCATACATAATTTCCATCTACTGCAATAGAAGACACCTCATCACTTGCGAGTCCGTCAATACTTCGGAATGTTGTAAATGTATCGGTCTCAGCATCATAACGACTTACACCTTCCTCTGTGGCAAACCAAACCCATTTCCCATCAATCGCCACTGCGTTGACAAGGTCATTTGCTAAACCATTTTCCATCGTGTAGTGAAGCCATTTATCTTCAGTACGTAACCAACGAGAGACACCTTTTGAGGTTGCAATCCACACATTCTCTGGATCAGCAGCAATACAGTTAACTTCGTTACTAATCAGTGTGCGTTTTATTTCCCAATTCTTTTTAGGTTTGGATTCATTACGAGACATTCTGAACGGAGTATCGGATTCTGGGTCAGTGATACCTAATGGACCGCATCCAACAATCTGAAACAGAATTATGAGAAACAAGACAGAAACTATGGTAAGGTAAGATAACCGAAGGTATATGTGAGATTTTAAGGGAGGATCGTTTTCATCTAATTTCAAAATGACTTTCATATTTTACCTTCTGCTGGTATGGGCACAAAATATAGTATGGTGCAAATCCTGACAGCAATTATGCCATTAATACGGACCATAATCAAGAGGCGTTTAGAAATGGGTGCGTAAAGTTCTTGGCACTTTATGTCTTAATTTCTTGAATAAACATTGCTTTTATTGATCTTTGAAAAAGTACCATTTGGTACGTTTTTTCGGATTACGGTACGTTTTTGGTACTTTTTCGGTACGGTGCTGTGAGTCCAGTCTGCATATAAGTTTGTGAATGATCTTTGTGTGTATTTCCTTGAATTTCAGTTTTTTGATCCGGTACGTTTTGTGTTTTAAGTTTATGGTGTCCTGATAGGCATTATATAATGTAAAGATGGCTGGTATAACAAACAAGGTAATAAATGTAGCATTTCTCAATTCAGGGCGTGTAATTTTCTTGTTGTATTGCATTAACATGATATTACCCTACAGGTTTCTACTAGTTCTATAATTGATATTCTCTTTCTACACCTTGAATGTGATAGTCGCGTGAATTAGAAATAAGAGTATACCAAATAGTATACAGTGGTATATTGAATGAATTGGTTATGATATCAGCGTTCATAGAGGCTTATAGTGTTTATTATGTTCTTCAAATTTTTTAGATATTCGTGATTTTGGTATACTTTTCGGTTTTCTAATTGATGTGATATTCAGTATTTTTCCGTGTTTTTTGATTACTTGCATGGTGTGTCTCTTTTTTGTTTTCGCGCTCGGAAGAGACGGTCTTTGACTTATCGTCAAGTTTTGGAGCGACAGTTGTGTAGGCCCACATTCTAAACATGTGTGAATTATACCATTCTAAAATGTAGTTATCAAGTAAAAAAGTAAATTATATTCTATTTATTCGTGAATTTGCTGAAAATAGTTTGAATTACTGTTCAGTTTTGCGTTTTTTAAGTGACAAAAACTTTACACACCTTTAGAAATAATATCAATGATCATCAGTGTCATGTAACTTTTCAAAACAATAAAGATGTGTCATTGATCGTAGTATTAACTTATTACCTACAACTGCGCCAGAAGCGACAAATTCAGTCTCAAACCGATTGTTTGCTAATAATTCAAAATTCTGTCTCACAGATATTACTGGCACACTCCCATCTATATTAAAAAAATAGATTTTCCCATCTGCATATAAAGGCGATGCCCAATAATTGCCACTTACACGGTCTTTCCATACAGTTTCCCCATTTTTTGCATTTAAACAAGTGATCACTCCCCCTTCATTCACCATATACAACAGATTATCTATGATTAGTGGAGAAGGAATTTCTGGAGCCCCCTTTCTATGGTTCCAAACGATATGTGTATCTGTGACATCTCCTGAACCAGATGGATCAACTGCTAGCAGCCGTTTTTCAATACCCGTTGTAAAATAGACGAGATCGTTAGCAAAAATAGGACGACAAGCAACGTTCCATCCCCAACCGACATGGCGGACACGCCAAAGTTCATCTCCTGTCTTTGGGTCATAAGAAATTGTGACTTCTGCAGCAGGACTTATCAATTGCTTCTTTCCCCGGTATGTGATGATTGTAGGTGTAGCATAAGATTTTCTGTTATCGTTCGATTTTTCCTTTTTAACTTTTTCAATATCCTTAACACCTTTTGCTTTGAGGACTTCTCCAAAATCTGAGTCTACACTTCTATGTTTTAACCATAAGGTATCACCTGTCCTTTTGTTGAGGGCGGCAATAAATTGAACATCAACCCCATCATAGGTGAGAAATATTGCATCTTCATCAATAATCGGTGAAGAACCCGGACGCACTCTGTGGTCGCAGTTGAGATTTCTACGTTCCCATAGTACATCTCCAGTTTTGGTATCCAGACATGCTGTGCCGTAAGTGCCATAGTGGACATATACACGCCCCTCTTCTATAACAGGTGTAGGTGATGCATGACTATTCATATCGGGATGTTCAAGTTGAGGATTTTCAACATCAAACACCTTGATGTCATGAATAATGTCTCCGCTTTCAAGATCCACACATATTGCAAAGAGTTCAGTGCCATCTGCCCGAGCTGTTGTGAGCCAAATCTGATTGTCCCAGACAATAGGTGAGGAATACCCTTTATCGTGAATTGGCGTTTTCCAACGGATATTCTTGTTCTCGTTGAATTCTATTGGGAGATTATTAGCAGATGTTGTTCCATCTCCGTTTGGACCTCGGAACTGATTCCAGTTATCCTGTTTTACTTCATCTTGTGCCTGCGGTGCATTGCCCAAAGCCAATATACTCAATAAAATTAGAGTTAGAATTGTTATCGGAATGCTTTTCATTTATGTGTTCCTTTATTATCACGACTTCACTCAAAAGTATAATGTAATTTTCACTTATTTTGAATCAACTTAAACTTATGTGCAGCCTCTTCCAAATCAACAAACCGACTATAAATCGCAACGTGGCTAAGCTTACCTTCCCAATTCCTTCCACCACTTGCTTCATCACCGAAAATAAGCGGATATTGCTCCCAATTACTGAAGTCACCTTGAATTCCTTTACTGGTATGGACTAATTCACCATCAACATAACAATAGACGTTCCCAGAAAAGTAGCTGACGATGACATGTGTTGGTTTCCCAGACTCAATTTTACCGAAAGAGAATTCTCCACCCTGACCGTTTGTCCCTGTTCGTGGGGTGCATATCCTAACTGCATAACGATTACCGCCCTGTCCCAAGGTAAAGTTACGATGGGTGACATCCTTTGAAAAGGATATAATTCGTGCAGGACCATTCTGATTGAGATTTTCTGTCGTAACAAGACACTCAAGCGTTAATTGGTTGCTTTCTTGACATGCTGCGAGCAGAGATTCATTCACATTTTTTGCGAGAAATGCACCACCTGTCAACTCCATTTGTCCATCTTGTGTAATTGATGCGTTGTCGCGCGATTCAATTTCATTACTATCCTCAAACGTGCCGTTCCAAGCAAACACAAGTCCGTCGCGAGAACCAGGAAAATCAGCATGTGAGCCAATGTCTGCTGGTGCTGCAGGTAAGACATTTATAGTTAGACCTGTTGTTGATGATGCTCCCTCTGCATCTGTAACAGTCAGCATTACGGTGTATTGTCCAAGATTTTCAAAGATATGTGTCGGATTCGATGCATCCGACGTTGTACCGTCTCCAAAATCCCAGTGTTGTGTCAAATTCCGTGCAGCCGAGAAAGCAACAGTGAGCGGCGCGCTGCCTTGAAGAACATCTGCGGATGCATTCGCTTCAGGACGAAGTTTTTCATCTGGAGCATAAGGCGTAAAACGGTAGGCGAAATCACTATGCGGTGAAGTGAACGTATATTCTCCAGGTTGTGCTGTCCCGATGGGCAATATCTCCATGTTCCACGTATCAATGCCATCAATTTTATATGGCTGGTCTCCGTGCAGTTGTATCGTGATCGTCTGCGGCTGAGTAGTATAAGCAAGATAATACTCTCCCTGTTTGGCAAGAACATATCGTCCCTTATCATCACCAATCGGTTCAAGTGTATCAAATGGCGGCGCGTCTGCCATGAAGTCTTTGAGGAATGCTATCCGAGCAGGACTTTCACCCCGTAATATCCCTCCCTTTGCCCACCACAAAAGGTCTTCAGGATGTTTGTATGTTTCTCCGTGTCCAACATAACATCCTGAAACTGTACCTGCCCAGAAATTTTGCACCATCTGTCGTGCTGTGATGTTTCCCCATCCCTGCGGAATGTCTCCCTCATAACGACACTCATCATAGATAACCGGTTTATTGTAGCGTGTGCGATAAAGGATACCTTCTGCCATATTTGATGTTTGTATACTTGTATGTGTCACCCAAGGTTTACTGTGATCATACCAACCTCTGCAGTTGTGTATCCCGCGTAACCGTTGATATGGATCGTGGTCTCGTATAATCTGGAAGAACCGATCCCAGTCAGATTCTTCTTTTGCTGGCATAATGTCATATTCATTTGCCAGAGACCACCATACGTTCCGGAAAGCGGCTAAACGTGCTATAGCATAACGGATGTAGTGATCATCACTTTCAGCATCCATATTCTCAAAACCCCATCGGTCATAAGTGTGGAATAGGATTATATCCGCTTCAATACCAAGGTCTAACAAGCCTTGGACTCTTTGTTCAAAATGCTGCCAGAATTCTGGATTGAATCGTGTGAAATCCCAATCTGTTAACGGTTTTCCTTCATACGGATAGTAGACGGGTTCATTCTTATTGTAGGAGTAATCTTTTGGAAAAACACACATCCGCATCTTGTTGAAGGGTGTGTCAGCGAGGGTCTTTAGGGTTTGTTCCTCCATAGCCTCTCCCTGATGTGTCCAAGCGTAGCAGGTCGTTCCAAACTGATGATACGGCGTACCGTCAGCGTATTGTAGGTAAAATCCTTATACACTTTAACCGGTCCATTGTTGCCTTCAGTCGGTTCAATGCAAGTGAATTGTCCGGTTATTCCGTTCAGTTCGGGGCAGTTGCTGTTTGTGATGTAGGTCCATTCTCCAACTTCGTCAGGCATGAAACGGATTTTGTATATTCCATTGCCATCGTAGAATCCTTGTGGTTGGAATGTGCGACCATTTTGTACAAATTCAGCTGATAATGCTACCTCTACGAATGGATTTCCAGTATTGGGTCCATTCAAGGTCACTTCATGTAATCCCCAGCGTTCAACCATAGAGTCCTCCAAATTTAATTCAACTATATAAACTCAAGTTGCTACCTACAGGATTTAGACCTGCAGACACCATTTTTTATAGAGTATTGGACACTTTTCTCAAGTCTTTGTAGCACAAACTGTCAGTTTGTGTCCTAAGATGCACAATCTAACAGATTGTGCTACATAGGTGGCAACTTAGGTTATATACTAACATTGCGTAACTATACTTGAAAAATTAACGTGCGTCAAGAAATTACAAGTTATTGATAATATTCTATACATACCTGTTCAGAAAATGAACACAAGAAATTGCATCAACTGTTCAAATTTACAGAAAATTGGGATTAATACCTCATGTATAATGATTCTATGTTTGGCATCACAATTGCTTGACTACTATAAACATCGTAAGCAGTCTGTAATTTCCATCTACAACTTATCATTAAGGTGAATAATAGATGGTAACTTGGCTTATATTACAGTGTATCTCATAAATGCAATTTTGTCCAAATTCACCGAATCGTGTATTTGGTCCATCGGGGTTAGAAACCCCTCCTACCATTTATGAGATAGGTTGTAGATAGAATTCTGTTAATAAAGTAGCCCACTCTAAGTCCTGGTACAAGGAGGAATCTTATGAAAAGTCTAATCGTGCATATTGTTACGCTATGTGTTATCAACATCCCTGGCATTACTCTTGCTTTAGAACCTATTGGCACAATCGGACATCAATTACCGAGAGAACATGTTTTTTTTACCAATGATCAGATGCTTCGTGTTGTTCAAACACATATTGAAATCGTTGATGCTAATACTGGCGAGGTGAAAGATATATTTGCAAACCTTACGGACTATAGTGAAGTTGCATTCAGTCCATCTACTTCACATGTTGCAATTTTAGATTCTTCTTGGAAGGATAATAAGACAATTGTAGAAATATGGGATATTAATGTCAAAGAGATTATTTCCAACTGGGAGATTGATTCAGACGATATATATTACGGCGCGTTCAGTCCTATCGATCCTCTTTTAGCTACGGTATCGAATCGATCCATGGAACTATGGAATTGGCAAACAGGAGAACATATAGGCTCAATGATTGGTGAACGTCGTCCCATAAGATTTTGTTATGTCAGAGAAAACGGTAGAACCTGCCATGGGACAGATGAGATTATAGCGGAATTTACTCCAGATGGAAAATACCTAATAGTTGCATCACACAGGCCCGATATAGAATTATGGAATATAGAGAAACGAGAATTAGAAGGTCATTTTGAAGGACATGTTGGTAACTGGGTTGAAGGGGCAGATATCAGTCCAGATGGAAAACTAATGGCATCGTTTGATAAAGAACAGGGGAGTGTTTATGTGTGGGATATGGAGTCTCGACAACTTCAAAGGATATTTCAGAGTGGAATTGGATATATTACAGACTTAAAATTCGGTCTAAACAGTCAATTCCTTTATGTTGCATCAGTAACAGGAGGATTACGCGGTACTGTAAACAGAATCTATGAAGGTTGGGATGATAAGGTGCGTGTTTGGGATGTCAATACTCTTGAACAGATTGACATTATTCACACTAAATTTACCTATTTAGGAAGAATCTCTTTATCACCTGATGGAAACAAAATGCTCCTATACTATCGAGATGGTGAGGTGATGTGGGATATAGAAAATAAAAAAGAACAATATACTTGGGCAGATTTTATTTCGATTTTCTCAGAGACAGGTTTGAGTCCTGATGGAAAGACATACGCCGAAGTATCCTACCATTTCATCAAGACCTGGGATGTTGCTACTCAGCAGCTAAAGTTGCTTGTTTCTGCGGAGGGCACTGAATTTAGAGGCCTCGCATTTACCTCCGATAGCCAAAAAATTATCGTTGGAAAGGACTTCATCGCGTGCTTGAACTACGTAATCTTGAAAATGGTAATATAGAATCTCTCATTCCGCAACATATTTCGTATGTAGAAAGGATTAATTTTGGTACGACAGGAAGATGGCTTGCAGTATCTGATGAATGGGATGAACTGGCAATCTTAGATATGAATCATCCTGATAAACCTCAGTTTTTGCACACCCATGTCAATTTCGAAGAAACAACTAATTTCGGTGTATTTGGCTTCAGCAATAATGATGAATATTTCGCAGCTTATGCTCGAACAGGTATTAATAACAACTATATGAATTGGATAATACTGTGGAAACGGGAAGGAGATAGTTATGTCTTACAATACATGTGGGAGGGATATCTATCAGATAAACCTACGTTTGCAACAATCACAGACAATTCAATAGTGCTTGCTGGCATGAAAAGTAAGGAAGCAAAAATATGGAAACTATTACCTGAATCACCACAGCTGTTAAGTTCGTTTAGTGGGTATTATCCGATAAAATTTACTAAAGATGGACGCTATCTTTTGACAGAAAAAGACAACAGTTTACAAATAATCGATAGGTCTACAGGAATACCATTTGAGCATCCGACTATTCATTATATTATGTCTCTGAATGAGCATGGTTCTAAATTAGTGTCGTATGATGAACGCGGTCAGCACAAAATTTGGGATATTACAAGCATACTCTCATCCTTACCTAACCCCGTCAATCCTCATGGCAAGGAACTTGTAACCCTCGGACAAGTAAAACGAAATCAGCTCTTACAAAATTTTCCAAACCCTTTCAACCCAGAGACGTGGATACCGTTTAGCCTTACTGATGAGAATGATGTAACCATACACATCTACAAACCGACAGGTAAATTGGTTCGGATGCTTTCAGTTGGTAAATTAGCAGCAGGTGATTACACATCACAAACAGATGCTGTTTATTGGGATGGACTCAATAATGATGGTGAACCTGTGGGTAGTGGTGTGTATTTCTATACAATTATTGCAGGTGACTTTTCGTCTACACGCAAGATGCTGATCATTAGATAGAATTGTTGAATGGAAATGTAGATGCCCTATTCTCATTGGACCTTTCATATACCTACATTTTGCACATTCATGTGCAACAGCATTAAGTGTTGCACATGAATGTGCAACATATATCTCATCAATACTCACTGATATTGAATTTTAGGCATTCACCGTTCTAATTTTGTGGCATGAATCTTGCTCATTAACCTGAAGAGCTTAATTGGCAGAGATGATTGCCATGCACTACAAATTATTTGAATAAGGAGAATAAATCCAAATGAACAAATTAACATATGTGATTTATTCCCTACTGGCATTCATCTATATGTTCAGCACATTACTTCTCTGTGGATGTGGGGCACAGCCTCTCGGACCTTACAGACCACTATTACCAGCAATAGAAAGTGAGAAGAAATTTTCAGATAGATTCGTGTTAGAAGAGGAAGCTCAATTCTTCCATGATCTATATGGTAAAGAGGTAGTGGAAGGAAGTGAAATTAGCAGATACTCTGATCATCAAGAATTTGATAAAAATGGAAAATTAGTTATTGGATGGAATGGACAACTTGACAGCATAAGATTCACAACGCAATTGGACCGGGCAATATTAGTAGAAGAAACTTTATTTGGTAGACATACGGATATTGCTATTGGAGATCACATAAGACTAAAACCGGATACGCTATTTCCAAACCAATACATAATATCTAAAACCGAATTTGATGGACTCCGTTGGGACTTGACTTTCGCGCAAGAGCATCATCTTTTTTCATTCCTTCATTCCCGTATTTCTAATTCTATTAGGTTACGAAGAGCAGCGGGGGATACTCATGGATTAGGATTGGATCTTGGACGGAGAAATGGATGGAACCCTTTTTCAGGTGTCAGAAATATTGAAAATGCCCGACTCATAGGTTTTCGTGGACAAACACTTCTAACTGAAAATCTTCGTCTCGGCTATACTTACATTAATATGCACAAACAACATCCTGAACGTATAATATCCACCTACATGGGAACAGTCCCAAATACGCCACCAGAGACAATCTCTATCGTATTCCGTGATGACTCACCGGAGGATAATCACACGAGAGCATTTACTGATTTTGAATATTACGATCCTGATGAACATAGTAAAAACATCCAAGAAGGTGTAGGTGCGGCATTTAAAAGTATGCGAATTACAATCGTCACTCAAGCACTTGAAACATTACATCCAAATGACATTAAGAAAGGTCTTGAACCCAATCCATTACCTAAAGAAATTCACGAATTTGATATAACTGCAGACCAACTTGTACCTGTAACACATGCGTCTGGTCCTAACGACATACATGATTCCGTTGACGGTGAATGGAAAATTGTGACTGGTTTCAATAAGATGAAATATGACCTTGGCTTTAATGATATTAGTATAAACATAGACCCGCGAACAGTCAAGTCTGTTGTCTTTGACATGATTGTCGCGGGTGATTACAACATTGCTGTTATTGGAGTGAGTCAGGCAAACCAAGCTGCAGAGAATCCAGCACTTCAGGAATGGATTAAAACTACTGATGGACATATTCAGATGCCATATCGGGACATCATACAAGCACCAGGGAACTACGGACAATCTCCAGAATACATAATGAATAGAGACAAACTAAAAGATAATCCAGGTCAATGGAAAGGAGAAGGCAGACCCCGCAAAGTTAGTTACCGCTACGGTGCTGCGCGTGCTGCCACGTTATACGGCATTGATATTGAAGGAAGAATCGGCAATGTTTTCATCAGAACGCATTATTCTATTAATGGCAAATACAAACAGTATCCTACAATTCCAAAAGATAAAGTAGGATATAGTCGAAAGAATCTAATTGTCAAAACACCTGAAGGAGATCAACTTTCTGGCGTGACTATTGATCCGAGAACGGGACTATATGTCGACGGAAACGGGATTCCTACCTATTCAGAAACTGAAGGTGAACGTTTTGAGGCGTTTTTAGGTGGAGATGGAACAGATGTTGATGCAGACGGCAAATTGGGTAGAGAAAAGGCATGGTTCATTCACCTTGAGTCGAGATATGAAAAACTTCACTTAGAAGGTGTCTTATTTCATATAGATCCAGGATACACAACCACTTACTTGAATTTTGGTACAAATCCGAACAGAGGTTCAGTTTTTACACTTGATAGAAATGTCGGACCTGATCGACTTCCTGAAGAAATTGACACATGGGATGTCAATAACTATATTCTGATTGAGGATGACGACGATGAAGATGGCTGGCCAGATGATGTTGACTTTGACGGTGTAATTCCACGGGCAGATGACAGAGATCAGAATGGGGTTTTGGACTATCATGAGGATTTTCTGATTTTTGATGCGGATCCACCTGTTTTTAAGGGAATTATTGACCTGAATAATAACGGAACAATTGATACTATTGAGGATGATTTTGAACCACAATATGAATACGGTATTGATCGTCAAGGCTATCACATTAAGGCAAAATACGAAGTGCTAAATAATCTTTCTCTACAGATAGGATGGTTGAACGAAAGAGAAGTATCAAGTAGAAGAAAAAATAACTCAAAATATGTCCATCTCATCTATGATCGTGACATACCTGATTTTGGTAGTTTAGCATTTCAAAATCGGTTTGTCAGAGTACAGGATGATATTCCCGATTACGCGATCACCTTACCTGTTGGCGAATTAGAGACTGTAGCTATTAACGATGAACTCGATTATTATAACGCTCGTGTGAATACGACAATCTTTCAATGTATCTATTCAGCAGTGCATAACCTAACACTTGAAGCGAAATCATTGGTGGTGATGCAAAAACAGCTTGAGCAAGATAAATCAAACGCACTTTTCACAGATGTAACATATGATCCTATCACAGAAAGATTCGAAGCAGATGAACGCTTTGATTTTATGGTACTTGACAATCAAATTCGTGAATCCGCATACCGAAGGGAATCTCCATTCTATCCTGATCACGGAATTAATGCATTGGATCCGAGTGATACAGGTCTGATATATGACGAAATGAACTGGAAAAAACGCCGTTATCCAGAAAGAAACATACGAAATCAATTAACAATTCTAAAGGGCAGATATGAAATACCACTTGGTGACCTGCCGTATGTAAAAAGAATTGCTGTTGATCTCGTTTTAACACCAATGGTTAAGTATGTTTGGGATAGGGCTTTTGACCGAACCGCAGAGGAAATACCGAAAACTCTTAACCCTAATTTGTTTGCTCCAACTGATTTAGAAGTCGTTGAATACCTACGATTCAATCGGAGAAGTCGTGAGGATATTCTTGGCGTTAGAGTGGATTATCAATTTTCACCTAAAGTTAAGTTGCTTGGTGGTTTCCAATACAGGAAGTTCGTGAACAGAGATCAAAACTTCAAAAAATACTTGCAGAAATATCCTGTTAATACACCAGTCCCAAGAATTTATCGTCCTGATATCAGAACCCGTATTCTTGAAATACAAACAATCAACAGAGGGCAATGGTTGGGGGCAACTATTATCGTTCTCGCAGGTTTCCGTAGAACAACAAATCTATTCAAGCATACGGTCAGTAATACAATGTATGTTAGAGCCATGGCAGGTTTTTGATCCTGTCATCAATTATTCTTGAAAATTAAGTCATCTTGTATAAAATATGCAGCTAAATTCTCTGTAACAAAGAATGCTAAATAGAATATAAGGAGATGAACCATGGTTAGATTATCCACATGCCAAAAACTTAAGATACTATTTGTTATCACATTTATCTCATCCCTGTCCATACCACACATTCTCTTAGCTAACGAACCTATAGCGACAATTGGGAATCCACTGCCAATAAAGCAGGTCTTTCTCAATGACAATACAATTCTTCAAGTTGTACCAACGCACTTTCAAATTATTGATGCTAATGCCGGCAATGTTATTGAAGAATTTGGCAGTATTACGGATAGATATAGGGTATGGTTGAGTTCAAATGGGGCATATATCGCAAATGCCAATTATTTAAGCCATACTAAGGATTACACAATTAATGTATGAGATGTCAATGAACGTGAATTGATCAGTGAATGGATAACTGAAAAACGCATTACATTGGTTGCATTTAGTCCAACACAACCCCTGCTTGCAATTGCAGAAGATGACGAGATATTCATTTGGAATTGGCAAATAGGTGAAGAAATCGGACAGATGATAGGGAAGAGACATCCAGCGGAAGGGTGTTTTGTTGTAGAACGTGATGAATCCACTGGAAGGATTATTAGAGGGGGTTGTAGAAGTCCTGCACGTGTTTATGATATGGAATTTACTCCTGATGGAAGATTCCTAATTGTTGGTTCAATGCGTTCTGAGATTGAAGTATGGAATGTTGACACAAGACAATTAGTAGGACATATTGGAAAACACCCAGGGAACTGGGTTGATGGGGTAGCAATTAGTCCAGATGGTAGATACATCGCATCTTTTGAAAAGATGTCAGCAAATGTCTATGTATGGAATTGGGAGACAAAGCAGCTGCTATGGACAAGAAAATGTGGATATGACATCATTACAGAAATCTCGTTTAGTCCGGACAACCTACGCATTTATGTATCAACACATACTACTGGCTTGAGAAAGACCGGCACAGATCCTTGGGTAGGGTGGGATGACAAAGTCCGAATCTGGGATGTTGAAACAGGACGATTAATTGATACTTATGAAACTGAATTCAAACGTTTAACTTCAGTTATTGTATCGCCTAATGGTAAATCAGCACTCGTAAAATATAGTGATGGTGTTGTGTTATTTGATATACAGCAGAAGACTATAATCAACAAATGGAGTGATTTCATCAGTGACTGGCCTGCAGAAGTACAGTTAAGCCCGGATGGTAAAACTGTTGTCTCTGTCTCACGAGATTTCATAAAGACATGGGATGTTACTACACAACAGATGCAGCTTCTTATATCAGCAGAAGATTATGAGTTTGATGGTTTTGCAATCTCACCTGACAGTAAAAGGTTTGCCGTTGGTAAGGATCCCTTTGTTGAAATTCGTGATATTCAAACTGGTAATGTGGAATCTCGATTTTTAGATCGTATATCTTCACTTAGACATATTGCATACAGTCCCACAGGTAGACGGCTTGGAGTAGTTTCTTTCTGGAAAGACATACTAATACTAAATACCATAGATCCAAATGCGGTACAGAGACTTGACACAGAATTAGGAATTGATCGTCCCTACTGCCATAACGTAGCTTTCAGTGAAAATGACAGATTCTTTGCTGCAACTTGTGAAGTAAGAGAAAATAATATTAGTGAAAATTACTTAGTTTTATGGAAACGTGAGATCAACAATTATGTCTTTCATAGTTCAGTGCAAATTCAACTGAATAATGCTGTCCCTGCATTTACAACATTAGGTGATGGTTCTACTATAGTTGCAGTGGCAGATTGGGATGAAACAGATATATTCAAGATACTGGATAAACGTGTGGAACACATCTCTTCATTGGATGCTGGTACGCCAATACAATTTGCACAGGATAGCCGATTCCTGCTTGCAAATTACAACGAGAACTTTCAGATCTGGGATTGGAAGAGAAACAGACAGATCAGGCATCAACAGTATCCCAGATACGTTTCATTGAGTGGTAATGGAGCGGTTCTGTTATCATACAATATACCAGGGCAATACCAAATTTGGGACATAGAAAGACTCATAACGAATCTACCTTATTCCATAGAAGCACAAGATAAATTGTTCGTTACACTCGGACAGATTAAACGGAATCAACTATTACAGAACTATCCTAACCCGTTCAACCCAGAAACTTGGATCCCATTCAAACTTGCTGATGAAAGTCAAGTCATTATAGACATATACAATTCCACAGGAGAATTAGTCAGATCACTTTCACAAGGAAAAATGAAAGTCGGTGATTATTCTGCACAATCAGATGCAGTTCACTGGGATGGAAAAAATGACAATGGCGAAGCTGTAAGTAGTGGAATCTATTACTACACAATCAATGCAGGTGGTTTCTCTGCTACACGCAAAATGCATATAAGAAAATAAGATAGTTTTACAGATTTTCAATCTAAATTTCAAAATATGTTAAGTTTTCTCCTTGTTTAGCCGTAGTATTTGAAATCCATGTATGTACATAATTGTGCAACATCTACGACATCTGCACATTCACGTGCAGACGAATAGTACAATATTCCTTCCAATAACAGAATATTGGTGTAATCAGAGCGAATGCCGTTGGCACGAAAATTGCGTTATATTCTTGCAGAGACTTATATTATACCCATTGTTATTGTGTAGATTGTGTTCCGTAGAACGTTCCTGCAAAACATGGACAATGATTGCATGAATTCAGCTGCAATTTGAATAGCAAGCAACAATGGTTCTGGCACGAACATTAATATATTAATTTGGAGAACTTTTATGAAGATTCTTACGACACTGATGGACCGAGGTTTGAAGATTCATATCTTTATATTTTGTCTTATATGTATATCCAATTTAGCTGCAATTGAACCAATTGGCAAGATTGGACAACCGCGTCCAGTACAACATACTTTCCTTAACAACGATACGATAATTCGCGTTGTGCCAACACGAATACATATCGTTGATGCTAATACTCATCAGGTAGTAGATGAATTTGGAAAGTGTAATGAATTTAGTGATGTGATTTTTAGTCCATCAGCATCACATTTAGCTATACTGAACCACACTACCAATCCAAGAACTACTACTGTAACAATTTGGAATGTCAATACGCGCGAGCAGATTTCCCAGTGGGTGATTCCATCAATAGTCCATGACCACGCTGTGTTTAGTCCTAACCAACCCATATTTGCCACCTATTTGCCATTCGAAATTCATCTATGGAATTGGGAAACAGGAGAGTCTGTTGCGAAAATGCCGCGTAAAAATCATCCTGCATTTCGTGCCATGGCATTTAGTGTTGATGGACGTAATCTCTTTATTGCATCGGAACATTCTCTTGAGTTATGGAATGTTGAAACAGCACACTTTGATGGAAACTATGATTCGAGAGTCTTTGAAAATTTGGAAGGTATTGCTATATGTCCTAACGGAGAGTTTATTGCAGTCTATGAAAGAGATTCCTCATATTTTCATGTCTGGAATGTAGAAACTCGGAAACATCTTTGGAAAAAACGCAGTGGTTTTGGCAGAATTAAAGACATGAAATTTAGTCCTGATAGCCAAAATCTATATATTGCGACTGCCACTTCTGGTGTAAGGAGATCAAGTACTGGTGTCATGCAAGGATGGGACGATCAAGTACGTGTATGGGATGTCAAGTCTGGTCAACAGAATGAAATGTTTGGCACAGAATATCGGGATTTGTTCAATATAGCAGTATCTCCAAACGAGAAAATGGCACTCATACATTATAGGGATGGAGTGGTCTTATGGGATATAGAAGAAAAACGAAAGCCCAAAGTCTGGGCAGATTATCCAAGTTGGCTAACAGGACTGAGTCCTAATGGGAAGACATTCATTTCTTTATCTCATACACATCTGAAGATATGGAATGTCCCTTCACGAAAGTTGAGTCAATTAGTATCATCCGAAGGAGAACTCTTTGAGAATTTTGCATTCTCGTCAGATGGAAAGAAATTGGCAGTTGGTAACGACCCTTGGGTTGTACTATATGACTTACAAACCGGTAAAGTTGATAAACAGTTTCCCACCTACATCAGAAGAGTTGAAGCAATAGCATTCAGTCCATCTGGTAAGTTGCTTGCTGTTGGTAATGACTTTGGTAAATTATTCATTCTGGACACCAACAGTCATGTTACTATTCAGGAGATTAATACTGGTATAAATGGAAACCCAATCTGTCTATTTTCTGAGGTGGCTATCAGCGAAAACGATGATTATTTGGTTGCTACCAGTCATCCAGCGAATAATCAATATTCAATACTGATATGGAAACGTGTAGGAGATGCTTTCGAGTATTTATACTCTTGGAGTGAATCAAATAATCCGACAGTATCAATGGTAGATTTCGCATTTACAGAAGATGGTATAGCAGTACTTGCTACAAACAATTTAGACGGCATTAGTATTTGGAAATTGCTCCCCGTCAGTCCAAAACTTCTATCAACAATCAAAGGGTGGCAAATGGGACACTTCAGTTCCAACGGTGATTATCTTAGTACCAGTCGAGATGATGAAATACAAATCTGGGACTGGCAAACTCAAACTCCAAATGAAAATGTCGTTATTCCCAGATTATATACTGTTAGTAAAGATGTCTCTGTTGTCACTGCTATGAATGAAGATGGTCAAATCCAGATCTATGATGGTAGAAGACTATTTCCTTCAATATATGGATTAATCAACGACGAGCTTAGAGATAAGAAAATAGTTAGACTTGGACAGATTAAACGTAATCAACTATTGCAAAATTATCCTAATCCATTCAATCCAGAAACTTGGATTCCATTCCGTCTCGCAGATGAAAGTCGAGTCACCATAAACATATACAACTCCACAGGTGAATTGGTACGTAAAGTATCACAAGGAACAATGAAACCAGGTGAGTATTCTGAGCAGTCAGATGCAGTACATTGGGATGGAAAAAATGACAATGGTGAATCTGTCAGTAGTGGAATCTATTACTACACTATCACTGCAGGTGACTTCTCAGCAACACGCAAAATGCTTATCAGGAAATGAGAATAAGACATTAATCTATTCTATATCAGAAATAGGAGGGAATGTTATGCACAATCTGTTCTTGAAACTACCTCGTATCCCGTTAGTCTTGACTGCGATTTTATTGATAACTATTCATTCAGATATTAATTATGTTTATGGTAAAGGTAGACTATACTGGATTGAAACAGATTTAGACACTTCACAAAGCAAGATTAAACGCGCGAATTTGAATGGTTCTGATATTGAAAATGTAGTAACTGATCTACAAGCTGCGGGGGACATAACATTAGATTTACGTAACCGTCAGATGTATTGGATAGCAAACTTTTCCTCCATAATTCAGCGATCAAACTTAGATGGTTCCAATATTGAAAATATCATCACTGGATTCAATCTTCCACCAGGGGGAGGTGGTATGGCTATAAAATGTTTTAATGGGAAATGCGAAGGCAAAGCAACCCCCAAAGGTGGTAATCCTATTGTAATTCCACATGAGAAACTAATTGCTCCCATTTGTATCGCTATAGACGAAAACAAGATATACTGGGGAAACAATCACTTAGATATCTTTCAAAGTTCTAATTTTGACGGCACCAATATTAAAGATATTGAAATTAGAGAATTAATTGGACCCTTTAACATTAGAATGAAACAATGGCTTTATCCCATTAATATTGAAATTGACAGTGATGCGGACAAGATATACTGGACTGACGCTTATGCAAGCAAAATCCAACGTGCTAACCTTGATGGTTCTGATCCAGAGGACCTTATCACAGATACACGAACTGCTTATGCATTAGCATTAGATATTGATAATGGAAAGATGTACTGGTCAAACACAGTCACAGGTAAGATTCAACGGTCTTCACTAAACGGTGATAAGATAGAAACCCTTGTTTCAGGATTGAGTTTTCCTTACGACATCACTTTAGATGTACGTTCGAGTAAAATATACTGGTTAGAATTAGATTGGGATACTGATACAGGTAGAATACGAAGATCAAACCTTGATGGTACTAACGTTAGAGATATAATCACTGGTTTGGATTCTCCATCAGGTTTAGATATAGACACAAAAGGTGCTCATGAAGTTTCTCCTGACAGAAATAAGTTGACAACGACATGGGCAAATGTGAAAACTGTGGAATGAACATTATTGTGTTAAATATATACACTGAATTCCATCAGAAATGTTACAACCACTATTTTACATAATTACTTGCATCTATTCGCATGCTGTGGTAATATCGTACAATAAATAGTGCTGTTGAATGGGAGGAATCTATAGCATGAACACTAACCTATTGTGGAAGAAAGGAATCGTGCTTTTTCTTGTTTCTGTGCTGTTGACGATTGTTTTCCAAGGTCCAACAGATGCAATCGGAGAAGGCAAAATATACTGGACAGAATGGAATAAAATCAGACGTGCTAACCTTGACGGAACCGATGTTGAAGACGTAGTGACAGATCTAGGTGTGCCATGGGACCTTACTTTAGATCCAAGAAATGGTAAGATGTATTGGACTGAGGACCTGGGTTCGCTGATGAAGCGCGCAAATCTTGATGGAACCAATAGTGAAACTATTCACGATATAGATGACGAAATAGGTGCCGGTAAATTTGATTTCCATCGTATAACGTGTATGGCAATTGACAGTAGCGCAAAGAAAATATACTGGGCGGGAATATTCATAAGAAAATTTTACCGATCGAACCTTGATGGAACGAATATTGAAGGATTCTTAATAGATGGGATATTCACAAGTCCTGAGAATATAGATATAGCCCAGAATGGAAAAAAGATTTACTGGATGGACTTTATGCTACCCGGTATCACACGAACGAATCTAAATGGAACTGAAATTGAACGACTTGTTAACCAATTTTTTGATTCAGGGGAACTTGTAGTGGATGAACAGGCTAACAAGATATATTGGATTGACGTTTTCCAAGGTAGGATACTACAATCTTCTCTCAATGGAGATAACATAGAAGACACCGTCACTGGATTAAGATTTCCTGTAGATTTCGCTTTAGACACAAGCTCGCGCAAGATTTATTGGCTGCAGGCTGATAAGGATGTGGGAAAAAGTAAAATCGGTAGTGCCAACCTTGATGGCACAGATGTTATAGATGTTCTTACGGATTTAGAGCATGGAACAAGTCTTGATATACTTCTCCCGGGTGCTTACGATGTTATGCCAGACGAGGATAAATTGACAACGACCTGGGCAAACATCAAAACACAATAATACTTTCATACACACAATACACATTCTGTTCCGGTACTTCAACAGTACCGTTTTTTATTGCCCATTCGTGCTATACTTGTTAATATAGTCTAATGCTTGTATATCCAACTTTGGAGAAATGTATGAAAAAATACCGAATTGCAATCATCGGCCTTGGTGGAATGGGCGGTCATCATGCCCAAGCAGCAAAATTAGAGGAAAACTGCGAACTCATTGCAGGAGCAGAAATCAATCCAGAGCGCGCAAAAGCCTGGAGCGAGCGATTCGGTGTCAAAGCAATTTATGACAATTATGAAAAGATGCTTGACGAACAGAAACCGGACATCATCATCATTCCAACGCAAGCACCGATGCACCACCCTCCCACGATTGCAGCTGCACAGCGCGGTATCCATGTCTTCTGCGAAAAGCCAATCGCACTCAACCTGATTCAAGCGGATGAGATGGTAGATACCTGTGACCAGAACAGTGTAAAGTTCGCTATTAACCACATCAAACGTGCGAGTCCTTACAATCGCCATGTCCTTTCACTGATAGACAAGGGCGAAATCGGTGATGTTGTCTTGATGAAAGCGACTGATAAGGGTGGACGCAAAGTAGGTAATTCATTGATGGAAATGGGGACTCATTTATACGATTGGTTACGACTTTTCGGTGGTGATGTTGAATGGACACATGCACATCTTGTGCAGATGGATGGACGCGAATCTACCGTTAATGACATCAAAAACACACAAGAAGTTCACCTTCATGACCGAGATGCAGGACTTGTATTAGGTGAACGCGGACATGCCTCCTTTCGCTTTAAAAACGGCATCCATGCCGATGTCCAATTCCTCGCACAACCACAAACCAATGATAACGCTTACGGTATAGATATTATCGGTACAGAAGGACGCGTCGCTATCCGAGAGAGTGTTGGAACGACAATGTTTATACATAAAGGACAACATAAGACACCTGCAGATGCATGGGAACCAGTGCATCTCTCTGAAGAAGATATTGACGAAAGGGGAAATCAACGCGATAAAGGTTCAATACGCTTACTATTACAACGTCTTATGTTACGGGATCTTATCAATGCAATTGAAGAAAACAGAGAGCCATTCGCAAGTGGCAGAGATGGACGAGATTGTCTTGAAATGATACATACCACGTGGGAATCTCATCGGCAAAAATCACGTGTTTACATGCCATTAAAACCGCGTGAACATCCCCTTGAAAGATGGAAGCAGAATGAAATGATTGCTATCAAGAATGTAGTTTGATGGGTTGTCCCAAATTGCTCTTAATAACGCTTTATTTTACATAAGAAGATACTGTGAAAGCAATTCTCATTTATATATGTGTCCTGTCTTCAGTCCCGTATGAAGATTAAAAAATACTTCGGGTAATTCTAAAAATCTGTTATAGTGTTCATCAAGGAGGATATAATCTATGCCAAGACACACTCTTCACCTCACTGATGAACAAAAAACTGCACTCTGCAAAATGCGAGATAATGGACAACCGGCTTATTTGCGTGAATGTGCTGCTGCGATATTGAAGATCGGCTCAGGGATGTCTCCCCATAAAGTCGCCTTGAGTGGTCTTATGTTGGATTATCACCCGATTAAGTAATCTTCATTTGGTATTAAATGGCATCTAATTCACCAATGGAATTTTTGTGAAAAATACCACATAAAGCCATCAAACTGTCAAGGTCACAATATCCATTTTCTTAGCATCTGCAATTTTCTTGCAACTATTCTGGATTGAAGGTGTATAAAACCATAGAATGTCAATTCATCTCATACTATTGACATAATATTGGAGCAAATAAGCAATGTTTCTAAAAAATCGGTATTTACAGATTTTTCTAATCGCTTTAGTCTGTGTTCATTTTGTATGTCCACTCTTCTGTGCAACTTATGGGCAGAAGATGTGCAGTGATATGCAGTCTCACCGTGCTGAAACCGATGCATCCTGTTGTATTAAAGTTAATACAGATACCACAAATGATAGCGGGACACCCTCCGAAAATGGAACTGCTTGCTGCTTAGATGGTTTAGAACGCATTCTTCCAACAGACGCAAACAATATTGATTCAGTTCGTGAATCGGCAGTACAACACCCCATATCTAAAGTTCAATTATCTTCTATTCTGTCGGTGTCCCAACAACAATTGCTTAATCTTCCTGGTCTTCCCAAACTACCTGACGCACACCTAAGCTCGGTAATCTCCCACCGCGGTCCTCCGTTGAACCGTTCCTAAATAGCATTACTACAAAGAAATAGTAAGTTCGTAGTCGCGCAATTCATTGCGCCTCTTATACTCATAAAGCCTAATTAGTCTCATAATGCAACTTTATTTTTAGAATTGGTATTATAATCCACTATTTATTAACGGATTTACATTTGGAGGAATAAACATGCAATCCCGGAATTCAACATTTTTCAGTTTTCAATTTGCCATGGCAATGGCTTTGACCATACTGTTATCTATCAACCTCGGTCATACCGAAGAACATGTAAACCACGAAAAACATCAGACAGATAAAGCCGCTGAACTTAACGTCAAACTTCACACTGAACCACAAAAGATTGAAGTAGGAAAACCTGTAACTATGCTGTTTCACCTTACCGATGCAAAAGGTGAACCTGTAACGGATCTAATGGTACATCATGATAGAATTCTACATGTGCTTATAGTCAGCGAAAATCTACAGATCCTTGGACATATTCATCCTGAAGATTTTGAGTCGCGCGACATGATGACGGAACTTGAAGGTGTTTATACTGTGCACTTCACATTTCCTGTGGCAGGCAGATACATCTTAGCTCTTGACGTGATGACTGCTGATGCCGAATTTTCAAAACATCTCTATGTAGATGTTGAAGGTAAAAATAAGATGCAGGAAATAAATCACGACTTTCGCACCGAAAAAGATGTATATGGATATAAAGAAGAAGGTGGAGATCGTTTCACAAAAGCTGTGTCCATTATTGATAAAATGGATATAGCTCCTTATGAAGCGAAAATAGAAGTGCCAGAACAGATCAAAGCAGGTAAGATGGTTCATATCAAATATCATTTTTCACTTGATGACAAACCGATCAACGACCTTGTCCCATTTTTGGATGCACCTATGCATTTTGCTATCGTTAGTACCCATTTAGATGGTATACTACATACGCATGGTACAGTCCCCATGAATGGAGATATCGGTGAAAAGATGAAGAAAGAACCGCATGCTGGACATAAGATGAAAAAAGAACCTGCTTCAGGTCATCAGCATCAAGGTCCAACGCCGGAGAAATTTGGTCCTACCGTGATGCTCATGACTACATTCCCGAAAGCAGGATATTATCAGATTTTCGGCCAGCTCAAGCATAAAGATCAGATTCTGTTTCCCACATTCATGGTCAAGGTTGATAAGTAACGCAAATCACTTGAAACTGTTTGGGAAGGCACATTTACCTTCCCAAACACAACACAAAAAAGGAGAGAAAGATGTTATTCCAAAATTTCCGTTCCAAACTATCAGGCATTTTCATTTTATTAGCTATCTTATTGTCATTTACACCACTGTTCATTAACGCACATGAAACCGAATGGCCTGGAGAGAAACTTGCAGCTATCTTTCCAAAAGCAAAAAAATTTGTTCAGCGAAATGCGGTTCTCACACCAGAAAAAGTCAAATCAATTGAAAAAGAACTCGGGTCAAAACTTCGCAAAGAGGACCAGAAACCTGTTTTCTATATCCCACTCAACGACCAAAAGAAACCTATGGGATTAGTGCTGTTCGTAGATGTCAAGGGGCCTCGCGGGACTATTGACGGTGCTGTCGGACTCAACATGAAGGGCAAAATAGTCAAAGTAGCAATCTATGAACACAAGGAATCAGATGCCATTACGATGGAAAAATTTCTCAAACAATTTGTCAACAAAGGCATAGATGATGACTTACAGATTGGCAAGGATATTATGGTAGTTAAGGGACAGGAGGACGCTTCAAAAGCGGTGGCATTACTCCCGAAAAAGACCCTTGTCATGAGTTACGCGCTTTTCCTCAAACGCAAACCTAAAACGGATGTGGAAAAGACACCACAACCGGAACAAGAACCTGAAGAGTTACCTGAAGTTGAAGACCTTAAGGAACTCATGATCATGATGGTTGACGAATATTTTGTCATCGTTGATTACTTTGACGAAAAAGAGGAGAAGGCAGATGCAGTTGCATCAGCAAAAAAACTTGCCACTTACGCCAAAGCAATATCCCAATTTGATCCACCCAAAAATGCAGATCAGAAAGAAGAATATGTTGCGATGCAGAATAAGTTCAGCAAAACATTAAAAGAATTTGCTGAAGCAATTGATAAGAACGGAATAACAGATGATACACGTAAGCAATGGGAAGAAATTGATGCGTTGATCAAACAAGCACATATCCGATTTACTGAAGAAGATATTGACCTTGAGTCCTATTAATCGTGGATGAATAGAATCCGCGTTTCAAAATCAACTACAAAAAAGGAACTTACCATGCGAAAAATCATTGTCTTCTTCTCAATAGTTTTCTGTCTAACGGTAATTGTTGAACATTCTTTTGCTCTACCAGCCTTCTACAAGATGTTCCGTTCTAAATATGAATGGGCAGGGGGTTGTAATGTCTGCCATTTCTCTAAAAAGGGAGGCGATTCCCCAAATCCTTACGGCAGAGCATTCCTACATAACGGTATGAATATCTCAACCTTTATCCGTATTGCTGAAATGGATTCTGATAAAGATGGATACAGTAATGTTGCGGAAATATTAGCACGAGCATACCCAGGTGATGCTGAAAGTACGCCTGAAAATGTTGAAATATCAAACAATCTCACTGATGCAGATGACATATCTGAAAATGATGAGGACATCTTTAGTTTTGATGAAACAGAAGTATCCGAAGATACCAGTTCATCTGATTTTCTGGGTGGGGCATTCAGCAATTTAGTATTCGGTGGTGCCTTGGATATACGGAGAATTACTCGCGGTACAGATTTGATCCCTGATAGGAACAATTGGAACTCTGGCACCACACTCATACATGTCGCTGAATTTGTGGTAACAACTAACGTTGGAGATAATGTAAGCGTCTTAGGTGAGCAGCTGCTCACCACCTCTCCGTTAGGCACACAAGTCGCTGATGATCACGGATTTGTCTACGCCATCCTTACCGGATTACCCGTTTTACCGAAGGGTGCATCCTTGAAAATTGGTCGATTTCGGCACGGTTTCGGCATTGATACTAAGTCTGACGCAGCAGCGAATCCACTATATAATCTTGTTCGAAAGAACATCGGTTTCATCTCTGACCGTGGTTTACAATTAAATGGGTTCGTAGGACCTGTGTCATACACCTTCTCACTTGCCGATGGTCCGGATTCACTCCGCACTGTTACAGAAGGAACAGTGAATACAGGCATCCGAATCGGTCCGCACGGAAGCGGGGGAGGTGTTCTGAAACCGATACAAAATAACAGTCCACCACTGTTTCTACACCTAAACGGGACCCTCCCTATCTTTGGAAAGCGAATTTGGCTTGGAACATCCTATTTTGATGGAAACAGTTATCCGTTTAATGCCACAAACGGTGATGTCAACCCATCAACTTTGATATACAAACGGCGCGTCGGTGTGGCAACAAGTTTCAGATTATGGCGTTTTGATTTTGCAGCTGAATGGGTTCGTGGTAGAGATACACAACTCCTAAAGTATCTGCATATTCCTATTCTTGGAGAAGATCGCAATGCAAATGTGGAAGGGTACTATTTCCACGTTGAATTGCCTTTGACAGACGCTTTAGATGTTCGCTTGAAATATGATATTTGGAATCCAAATATAGCAAAATATCGTACGCTTACATTCAACCGTGAACATGATGAACAGGTTTGGTCAACACTCGGTGGAGCATTAACATGGCATTTTGCGGAAGGCGCATCTGCACGACTTGTATATCAAGTTAACAACGTTGAAAAACCGACACGAAGTGCATCAATTATCCCGCAGCTGCTGGTAGAATTTTGAGGAATGACCATCTGAACAAATACAAGATCATCTCACAAAAATCTTATGTAGGGCGGGTCTCTGTGCCACGCTATGTCCAATAAACGAAATAAAGGCGGGGCACAGAGACCCCGCCCTATAATTTAAGGTGTATTTCTGAGGTGAATAAGGCTAAAATATTTATGAGAAACAATATACCTACTATTCGCTTTCAGGTTTTGTATGTATTGCAATAAGAACAAAGCTGGTAGTCTGTAAATTAGATTTGGGAGTTAGGAGTTCTATAGGCGTAGCACTCTTATAACTCCCATCAGGTTCTTGTGCTTTTGTAAGGTAGGTAATAGCAATTCTGCGTGTATTGAGTGGATCATTTCTAGCAGCAAGTGTCATTATAGCAGCAGCGGTAGCCTCTGGATCACTCGGTCTACCTCTAAACCTGCTGAATCCGCCATTATCATTTTGAAATTGCTTTAACCAAACAAAGTGTTCATCAAGGTCGTATACAATATGATCGGATTTATCTGAAGGTAATAATCCTTGCAGTACCCAGGATGTCACAAAAATATCCGATTGGGTTCCACCTGGCAGATTCCAGAGGTTTTCAAAATTATTCTGTTTAGCAAGCCATTCCATGCCGGGGAGAATAGGTTCGAAATGTTTCTGGATAAAACCGAGTTTTTTAAATCCAACAAGAGTCGCTGCCGTATTAAGAATGTGTCCGGGGCTTTTGCTTTTACGCCCCCAACTTCCGCTACGATTCTGGGCATTTTTGAGCCAACGCAGTCCATTTAAACGAGCATCTACTTCATCCGTTTTAGCATTTGCTAAAGCGACAAGCGCGAATGCTGTATGGGCAGTGTTGTTGTTCCAACTACCATCTTCACGTTGTTTATTCCTTAGGTATCTGACTCCACCCCGAATAACACGAGACCCAGTACCCCAACCAGCTTCAGTCAATGCCCAGATAGCCAGTGCAGTGACTTCAACATCACTTTCATCTCCTGGGACCAGTGGCCAACCGCCATCCCTGTTTTGGTTATTAACAATATAGGTTTTTGCTTTGTCTATAGTCCTAAAGATGGCAGACTCTTTTGGTATTTTCTTGGATTGCTTGGCGGGTTGTGCATTCACATTATTGATACAGAACAAGCACAACAACATCTGACAACATAGCAATATGGGGACACTTTTCTGAATTTTCATCTCTTTCACCTACACATATAGTTTTTTATAATGGTCAAAAGTCAACTCACCGTGGATGGCATCCCATCAGGATTGCGGTTCAATTACAACTTTATATACACCTTCATTGCCAAGCATTTCGATCCCCGATTCCAGTTGATTCAATGGAAGATGATGCGTAATCAATTCATGTAATGGTGCGCGGGTTCGTTGTAGAAAATCCAACGCTGTCTGAAATTGGATTTGCGGATATGCCCACACGCCACACACATCAAGGTCTTTGTTACATATCTGATGTGGTCTCACTTTGGTATCACCTGAATCGGTGTAGTGTCCAACTTCAATAACCTTCCCACCGCGTCGCACAACATCTAACGCTTCTGAGAAAACGGTGGGTATACCCGCACACTCAATTGCAATGTCTACACCAACACCGTTTGTAAGCGATTGAATCTCATCAACCCGTTCTTCAGGGGCTGTATTTCCAACATTAATGACTACATCTGCTCCCATCTGCTGTGCCATTTCTAAACGACTATCAACAAGATCGGTTGCAATGATTGTCCCCGCACCACTATCTCTCAACACAGCAATGACAAGAAGACCGATCGGACCGCAACCTAACACGGCGACACTGCTGCCGATACTATATCCATCTCCGACTTGTGGTAAACCGGGAGAACAAGCACGTTCTACAGCCCGCGTTGCTACGGCGACAGGTTCTGTCAACACCGCAATTTCCTCTGGAATCTCTTCCGGTATTTTGTAGACCCAAGAGTTTCCGTGAATATAGGTATATTCAGAGAATTCACCTGTCAGATATGGGGGAGACTCACTATTGCTAAATCCATAAATTGTGCGTCCGGAACACAATGTCGGACGACCCGGCACATGCAAACAGTAGTAACATCTACCGCAGTTTTTAGATCCAGGCACCACAGTGATACGGTCCCCTTCTTTGACTGGACCGCCCATCACATTCATCATCTGATTAGCATCTTTACCAATTTCCACGACCGTTCCAACAACTTCATGTCCAGGGATAACAGGAAACTTCAATGCAGTATGCCCAAGATACATGTGTTTATCACTACCACAAATGCCGACCTTATCTACTTGAAGCAGGAGTGCATCTTTTGCTGGTGTGGGTTTGTCAAATTCTCGAATTTCTATCTGCCCCGGTTGTAGCATCACCGCTGCTTGAACTTGCATAATCTGTAATCCTTGTTTATTTCTATTTATTACTATAGTTACTCATCGCGTCCAAAGTGGTATCAATACTTTTGTCAATCGCGCTAAACTTTCCAAATTATGAGCAGGGAGAAAGTAATCTACATAAGGTAAAGCAGTGCGGATACCTCGACAAATCGGTTGATAGGTATCACTTCCAAGTAACGGATTGAGCCAAATCAGTTTATAAGCATGCCGATGCAGCATCTCCATTGAATGCCTGAGTAGGTCAACATCTCCCCTATCCCAACCATCACTAATCAGAATCACAACTGACCGATATGCCGAAAAAGATGGAGCAAACTGACGACAAAACGCTAACAGACTCTCACCTATCTTTGTGCCACCTGACCAGTCCGGAACAGTGTTCGCAACTTCATTCAAACCTTCTGTTAACCCTTTACGCCGAAGCAATCCTGTAATGTTGGTCAAATGTGTGCTGAAAACCGCCACCTCTACCTCTCGCAATTCCTGTTGCATGCCGTAAATAAACTGAATAAGAAACTTGGAATAGCAATCCATTGATCCACTCACATCGCATAGTAGCAGAATCTTTGTCTTTTTTATTTTCTGCTGTTTCCGCATGAGTTCAATCGGTTCACCACCGTGTGCCAGACTCTTTCGCCAACTTCTACGGAAATCAATGGTCCTGCCCTTTTTGCTAATGACCTTTCTTCTGCTCAGTCTTGTAGCCAACAGTGCTGCTAACTTAGCAACAATCTGTCGAGCCCGTTCCATATCCTCTTCCGTAAATTCACTGAAATCCTTCTGTGTCAGCACCTCCTCAACACTATATGCGATAGGATCGTCCTCTTGTCCTTCCTCACCTGCATCCTCTTCATAATCCATCCATTGATCAAGGATGTTCTCCTCATCTTCTACATCAGAAAGGTCTTGTAAAGCAGACGGTTCTGGTTCATCTCCACCCGTATCAACGGTTTCAAATTCGGATCTTGGATAACGCCAAAAAAGGTCAAAAGCAGTGTCAAATGTCTCTCGGTCTGTTTGATTGGCAATCAGGTTTGTCCTTGCTGTGTGATAAAACGTATCTCTATCGCTAATGTCTACCAACTTAACACTGTTACACCAACTGAGTTGATTAGTTGTGGTAACTTTAACATCCATCTGTCGGAGCAGTCTGCAGAAGTCGTTGATCTGTTGTAAGAGCGTCTGTTCAGTCATTTTCTTTTTTTATGAATTCAATGAAAGTATCAAGTTCTTTTGATATTTTGTTATATATCATTTCAATCTGTATTGCAACTTTCTCAGTTTTATCGTAGACCAATCTTTGTTCGTAGATATGATTGTATACATGACGAAATTCCAAAAGTTCCTGCAAAAGCTCTAAAGTTTCTTGGGAAATCACAGGCTGTCTGTCAGCATAAGGTTCAGCCATTTGCATAAGCAATTCTTTATGCCACCTACTCCCATCAGGGGTGTATAAGTCAACATCAAGTGCAATCTGACTAAAAATTGTCTCAATACCTCGGTAACAGTCAACGAGATTTTTGGCAATCGCCAATTCTATCTCTTCCTTGTATTCAATCGGTGCAACCTTCACCTTTTCCAACCTTTCCAAGATTTTCTCAATAGTTTCTTCAATTAAACTGCGTTCATTTGAAATACGTTGTATAAGGCCACTTCTGTCCACTCTATAGATGACTCCTTTTTTAATAGGTGCAAGTTGTTTTTGTATTCTCTCACGAAATATGCCTTCACATTTTTCATATTCAACTAAATCAACCTTAAACAACCCACTGATGTCTGAAGCCTTTGAAGATGCCCGAAAATACATTTCACTCGGAATACCCCAGACAGCAATATCAATATCCGACCATTTTGCAAACGATTTCTGTTCTGCAAGCGACCCAAATACAGCAACTTGCGTTGCACCGAAATCGTCATAAAGCATGGCTGCTATTTTGTGTGCGGTATGCCACGCGCGTTGTAGCAATGCCTCATCTACCTTGCGATTTTGCCAGTACTCGTTGAGACGTTTTCTGTATTCCTTTAATTCCTCTGGTGATAGGTCTTTTGTTGTGCGATAGGTGTCTGTGGGTTGGTGCATATCACTATCTCCTTAGGGAATAGGATAGCATGAAAGGACTTAGCATGCAATAAAAAAGAGACAGGAAACCATTTAGGAATCCTGTCTCAAATAGTTTGAGTAACTTGTGGATGACAAACCGTACATCTCATTCTTTAACTACAGCGTATCTCATATACCACGCCAAGGTCTCCCTGGTTTACCCGAAGGCAGTTCTGGCTTTAGTGGTTCAATAACTTCCCATTCCTTAACCCCTAATTCCATTCAAATCATCTCCTTACTCATAGTAGAAATACAAATAGTTTAACAGAGATGATTCTATATCAAAAAATAATTTTAAACTAATTAATATTTATGAGATACGCTGTATTTAGAATTGGTATTACTCTATTGTTGGAAACCCTTTCAACAGATAGTGTGGTGGTGCTCCGAGACTTAGTCTGGCATAATTACAACAGATACACTGTTATCAATAGCTATCTGTACAGATTCAGGTACTTGTTGGTCGTCAATTAGCATATTAAAGAAATTCCGACTTTGTGAAGTTACAGAATCTGGATCAGATGATGGTGTTTCTGCATCTTGTTTGGGAGTTTTTCCCTCTTCTTTTGTAGGAATTGATGGTGGAGATGATTCTTGTTTTTCTGTACAACCAGATATTATCGTGACAATTACTTCATCATTCTTCTCTAATTCATCTTTGTAGACTAATCCAAAGATTGGTTCTGCCTCCTGACATTGTTCAACAATGGCCCTCATCGTTTGGTCAAGTTCATGCATTGTGAAATTTGGTGGTGAATATATATTAATCAACATAGCAGGATTAGAACCAATATTGTATTCTTGAATGAAAAGTGAATTTAGAGCGTTTCTGGCAGCAATTGTTGCGCGATTCTCGCCTTTTGCCTTTCCAATTCCCATCAGCATTGTTCCTTGATCACTAAACATATTCTGTAAGTCCTCAAATCCTACATTAATTTCACCAGATTCTACCAATATATCTAAAATGATGCTAACCCCATGAACGAGGATTTCATTGTTCTGCTGGAATAATTCACTGATTTGCAGGTTCAGTTTTTGTGATTCCAACATTTGCTCGTTCGGTACAACGATTATGGCATCTGCACACGAATCTGGATCATTTTTGAGTTCACTCACACCTTGATCAGCAATATCTTCACGATGTTTTCCTTCTGTGTCAAATGGTCGTGTTGCTATGCATACTGTTACTGTTTTCTGTGCTCGTGCCATAGATGCAATGACAGGTGCAACGGCAGTACCTGTTCCACCACCCATGCCTGCAATAATAAACAGCATATCTGCATCGGAAACTATAGATTGAAGTTCTTCCATGTTTTCAGCAGCTGCTCGTCTACCAAGTTCAAGTTTACCACCCGTTCCCTGTCCTTGTGTAACGTTTCTACCGATTTGTATCTGAGAGATTTCATTGCATGAATTTAATGCATCAATGTCTGTATCAATTGCATAGTATACTAATTCAATGCCATCTTCCATCCCATAATCTATTATGTCAGTGTCTTCTTTCTTATAAAGTTGTTTGACAGCATTGCATCCTGCCCCACCTACACCAACTATCTTACATTTAGTTCTTCCGCTTTTAGAATCTTTATGTTGCGTTGACATTGTGTCCTCCTTATCTTGTTCAATTTCAAACTCTTTTCGTAGTAGTTGTCTCACTTCACTTAGTTTTGACTTTATCGTACCAACTGGTAGGTTGAATTCTTCAGCGAGATCGTTGACGCTAAATAAATCCAGATAGTACATTTCTGCAATAGAACGCACCTTATTTGGAAGTTGATGTACTGCTTCTCTTGCAGCTGTACGTAGTTTTGCATCGTGAAACCGTTGTTCTGATTCTCTATCAATCTGGACGGTTAAATCTTCATAGTCCATGATGATTTCTGCATGTTGGTTCGTTTTTGATGCATAATACCGATTGCATGCATTCTTAGCAATTTTTCGTAACCAAGCTCCAAAACTTCCAATGTTTCGGAGTCCAATTATGTTCTGCCAAACAGCCAACCAGATATCCATAAGGATTTCTTCTGCATCTCGTGTTTCTCTTGAATTGTCTAATACGATACTCCATATTTTTGGACTATACCGAGATATTAATTCGGTGAATGCTTCATCATCTTGACATTGGACAAGACGAACCAATTCTGCATCAGTTAAGTTGTTAGGATTATGGAAATTAAAGTTCATAGATAGATTCCCCTTTAGGATTTGGCATTAATGAGGATGAAAAATTGGAAATTGGTTTAAAAAAATCGTCAAAATTAGTTGTTTTTTCTTGATGCCATGTCAAAACCTACTGCTGCAACGAGGACAATACCCTTTATAATGTCCTGCCATGCGGGTCCCATATTTGCTAAACTCATTCCGTTACTGAGACTTGCCATAACAAATGCCCCTAAAATTGCTCCAAATATTGTTCCGCGTCCACCCATCAAGCTTGCACCACCAATGACACAGGCTGCGATTGCATCCAATTCAAGCAAACGTCCCGCATCAGGTCCTGCACTCCCAAGTCGTGCTGTCATGACAACACCAGCGATTGCCATTAGAGCCCCCATTAATGCAAAGACTTGTATCGTCCTGAGACGTACATTAATTCCTGATAGATAAGATGCTTCTGCATTCCCACCGATTGCATAAACATACCTTCCGAACCGGGTGTGGTTGGTAATAAAATGAAATATGAATGCGAGACTCAATAATATACATACGGGAAGTGGAATTCCTCTATATGAATTCATTACCTTGACGAAGACTATAATACAACTCAGTGTAACTATTAACTTTATCAATGTGGGGAGATGTTCTTTGGATATTTTAGGTGTTTGAGATAATGTTATTTGTCTGTAAAATACATAGACACTCAATCCTATTCCAGTGATCATCATACCCCATCCAATCGGAGGCAGCAGATGAGCAGTTCCTATTGCTTTTAACCAGTTATCGGGCAGGAGGATAGTTTCCCCTTTTGTAAATGCCAACATCAATCCACGATACAACAGAAATCCACCGAGTGTGACAATAAATGCTGGTATACGTTGATATGCAATGAGAAATCCATGTAAAACACCGATTAATATACCTATGAAGATTGCTGTAATAAGAGTCAGGACAATTGGTATGTCCCACCAGACGTGTAATATTGCTGTGATAGCACCGAGTAGACCTGAACCGAAACCGACAGATAGGTCTATGTTTGCTGAGATGATGACTAGGACCATTCCTATTGCGAGAATTGCTGTGACTGTAGCTTGTCGGGATAGAATTGATAAGTTACGTGTCGTGAGGAATGTGCCATTTGTGAGGAGAGTGAAGATGATCCAGATAGAGATGAGGGCAATCACCATCGCATACGTGCGTAGATTCAGGTGCTTCATATTTGATAGTCTGTTATTACAGCGTAAGACCGAACAATGTGTTAAAGTTGTTAGTCGTAATATCGCCGATTTCCTCGGAAGTAATATTACGTAGTTTCGCGATTTTTTCTGCAACTGCTTTAACATACGCTGGTTCGTTCCGTTTTCCACGACGGAATTGAGGCGTTAACCAAGGGCAATCGGTTTCTACCAATAGTCGTTCCAACGGAATTTGTTTAGCAACTTCTTGCACTTCTTTTGCATTTGGATAGGTGACAATACCGCCAATGCCGATGTGGCATCCGATTTCAATACTTCTGTGCATCATATCAACATCACCCGTAAAGCAGTGTAAGACACCATGCATTTTGCCTCTACGTTGCTCCAATATCGGCAGGATATCCGCATAAGCATCACGGTTATGAATGATGATAGGCATTTCCATATCTTCTGCAAGGTCTAACTGTTTTTCGAATGCATCCTTTTGTACTTGATGGGGTGATAGGTTGCGGTAGTAATCTAACCCGATTTCACCAAGAGCGATAACTTTTGGATTGTCTAATAGGTCTCGGAATGTTGATAGAATATCTGGTGTTAAATCCTTAGCACTGTGGGGATGCATTCCCACAGTTGCATAGAGGTTGTCGTGATTCTCTACAAGTTCAACAGCTTTTTGGCTTGAGTCTAAATCAAATCCGATAACCAAGATATTCGTTACTCCGACATCTTTTGCGCGTGTAAGTACTGCATCTCGGTCAGAATTAAATTGAGAAATCTGGATATGTGCGTGTGAATCTATGAACATATTACATTAATGGTGTTCTAATAACTGCTTCAAGTGTGTGTGCTTGGTGTGATTGTGTAACAAGGAATAGGATGAGTTCTGCGACATCTTCGGGTTGGGTAAGGTTTTCAATTACATCGTCTGGATGATTGTCACGACGCATCTTTGTATCAACAGGACCGGGACACACAACAGACGCTTTTACACCGTGTGGTCTGCCTTCATTGTTAGTTGTTTCAGTGAAACCGATGACAGCGAATTTTGAGGCGCAATATGCCCCACCATTGACGTGACCGTATTTGCCTGATACCGATGAAACGTTAACAATATGTCCGTATTTCTGTTCACACATATAACTGAATACTGCTTGTGTGCAAAGGAAGACACCTTTTAAGTTAACTGCCATTGTCAAGTCCCAATCTGCTTCACGTATCTTCGATATTGGATTGTGAACAGCTACGCCAGCATTATTCACAAGGATATCAACCTTACCGAAGTTGCCAATTGCTTTTGATACTAATGTTTCAACATCTATTTTCTTTTGAACGTCGGTTTTGATGGGTAGAGCGCGTCTACCGAGTTTTTCTATCTCAGATGCAACTGAATTTATTTCCGATTCAGTACGCGCAGCAAGAACAATATCTGCCCCTTCTTTTGCGAATGCTATAGCAGTTGAACGTCCAATTCCCCGTCCTGCACCTGTGATAATTGCTATGTGGTTTTCAAGTTTCACATTTATACCTCAATGAGTGTGGTTTCTATGTTTCTGATCTTATATGAATGCGATATGCATATCCTAAAATACCAAGCTTAAGATACTTGATATTTTGTCAATCTCTGCTTGTCAAATAGAATGCCGTGACCTGGACGGTCAGGTGGAGAAAAGTATCCATCCTTCAGTGTTAAGGTATCGCTTAGCACAGGGTCAAGTGATGGAATGTATTCCACAAATAACGAATGTGGTACTGCAGCTGATAGATGTACATGTAAATCCATGAGAAAGTGCGGAGAAACAGATAGACCGAAGCATTCAGCAGTATGTGCAACCTTCATCCATTCAGATATACCTCCTACACGAACTGCATCGGGTTGTAATATATCTACTGCCCCTTGAGCAATGTATTCTTTAAAGACGTATTTGTTGTATATTGTTTCACCGATGGCGATTGGTATAGTTGTTTTTTCGCGTAAAACGACATGGCTTTCAACATCATCTGCTTCAATGGGTTCTTCAAACCAAAAAATGTCTGCTTCTTCCACACGACATGTCAGCTGTATTGCTTCACGAGCATTCCACTTCATGTTTGCATCGATCATCAGATATGGTTCTTGACCAATTGCTTTTCTGACAGCGAAAATCCGATTGATATCTTCGTGTAGGCTATCACGCCCCACTTTGATTTTGATACCTTTGTAACCTTGCTCAACATATTCAACAGATTGCCTGACAAGTTCATCTTCTGTTAGATGGAGCCAGCCTCCATCCGTATTGTAGACAGGAACAGATGCACGAGCACCTCCGAGAAGTTGATAGAGTGGTAATTCCGCCCGTTTAGCCATAAGGTCCCAGAGTGCGATATCAACAGCAGCCATTGCTAATCCCACTATTCCACCCCTGCCAACCCAATGTGTTTCCATCCACATCCGATTCCAAATTCTGTCTATATTTGAGGCATCTTCTTCAAGCAGAATCGGTGTAAGATATGCGTCAATAATCTGTTTAATTGCTTCTCCACCTTTGCCAATTGTGTAAGAAAAACCTGTTCCGATGATACCGTCAGCATCTTCTATCTCAATGAATGGGAATTCCATAGAGACGAAAGCTTGAATTGCATCGGTGCGTTGAACTTGTGGTGGAATGTCGTATAGAGCGGTACGAACAGATTTAATTTTCATTTTTCTGTTGAATTGCCTTTAACTTTTCTAATTCGGTTCGTAGACGTGCTGCTTCTGCTTCCGCTTGCCGTCTCGCCCTTGCTTCTTTTTGTGCAATTGCAGCTGTCTTTTCTTCAGGTGTAAGTAACCATTCACCTGCTGTTGTGTCAAATAGACCGATTCCATCTTCTTGAATTCTGAACTCCATACCTAATACTTCAGAATATAAGCCACCGTTTGGAAGATATTCAATGGTATTATAGATTCCATTATCGTTTAACCGAAATCCTATCAGTGATTCATCCAAGTAACTACGTTCAGGGTCGTAAAGGAAGTATTCGCGTACACCAATATAGGCATATCTGGTTTTCTTCCGACCAAGATCCTGCTTGTAAGTACTCTTACTTGAGAATTCCATAACGAAGTCTGGTGCTTTTCCTTCTTCCCAAGTTTTATATGTGCGTCTCATTTTCTTCTCAATACCGAATACAACCATTACATCGGGAGAAATAAAACGTCGTGTGTTCCCTGGAATGTCATAGATGAGGAGATTGCCAGAAACATATATATCATCATATTCTTCATAATGTGATTTTAGCTTATAGTATGTATCAATAATGTTTATCCGATGTAAGTCTGTTTCAGCTAATGGTCTTCCATCAGTTTCTGGATAATATATATCTTTATCATCTGTTGGTGTGTATTTGATTGGTTTTGTTTTCTGTTTGGTATTCACAGTATTCTCCATATAGTTATTTTATTGTGTTTTTTAGAGTAGACAAATAGTGTATTGCATATCAGATAGTGCTTTCTACAACCGACATGCAATACTTTAGAAATAACATAACTAATTTAATTTTTTAATCATATTCTGCAAATTTTCAACACAGATACGCGATGCTTCTTCACCTGCTTCAGAGAAGGCTTTTCCACCGGGCCTGTTTAGCAAGTCATCGTCAATTTTGAGTGTAGGTCTCCAATGTGTTTCAAGACACAGATGACCTTCATATCCATCGTCAACAAACGCTTGTAGTTGACCTTGCCAATCTATGATACCATCTCCAACAGGAACAGATTCCATTTCTCCGCTTTCAGGATTTGGTGCTGCGTCCTTTAGATGTGCATGTATCATGGTAGGTTTCATCTGATTGTATGCGTCAGGAAATGGTGTTACACCGTCTTTTGCATGTGCTTCATTTGCTGGATCCCAGATTCCGCGGATGTTGGGTGAATTGATTTCTTCTATAAATCGTGCAGTAAGTTTGGCAGTACTGAGCGAGGTTGTGGATTCATTCTCCATACCCAATATTATTCCTTCACCATCGATTATTCTACGGGGTTCATCATAAGCATCGATTATTTCATCCCAACGTTCCTCGGTCTTACCGGTATCCCAAAATACGAAAGTGCGAATAAGATTTGTGTCAAATGCCTTTGCTGTGTGTATACATCCTTTTAAAATATCAAGATGTTCCTTTCGTTCTTCTGCGTTGTCCATATCGCACTTGAAGAATGGAGATGCGATACCAATGATTTCTATATCTGTTCCATCTAATAAACCTTTTATTTGGTCAATATCATTGTCTGTCAGTTGATGTGGTAATTTATCCCATACTGACCGAATTTCGATTGAATCTAAGTTATGCTCTTGGACAAAATTGACTACGGTAGAAAAATCTTGAGATACCTCATCGCCTATGACACCAATTTTAAACATTCTTATGTCTCCTTTGATACTTTTCTTGTATAGTAGCATGGGCGTGTATAATTAGCAAGGATGATTTAATGTCATTCTAACTTTTTTCTTGATTATGGAGTTTTATTGTGATATTATATTACTTAGGTTTATTTATAGATTGAATTGTTAGGTAGTTGTAAGAAATAGAATGGACAAAATGGTTGTTATGTATGTCTATCAACGTCAAATTTGGCATCTTTCCCGCAGGTGTGTATCACAGATGACGTATATTGCGGGTAATATAATAAAGGAGATGCATTCGTAGGTAATTTTACTTGCCTAAGATATGCTGAAAAGAGGAATGAGAACAGGAATATGGATCCCTGAATACGACACGCCTGAAATATGGCATAATGAAATTTCCCGACGAAGTTTCTTTAAATATGGAGTCAGTAGTTTCCTTGGGCTTGTTGCAATGCAACACTTTGGGACAACTGGCAACGCACAGTTAGAGCATGTTATACCGCGTGCCAAACAGTGTATCGTAATGTTTATGAGTGGTGGACCAAGTCAATTAGATACCTTTGATCCCAAAGATCCTTCTGAGGCAAATAGTGGACCCTTCAAAGCGATTCCTACAAGTGTGAAAGGGATAGAAATATCGGAACATTTACCGAATGTTGCTGATCAAGCACATCACCTTTCTATTATTCGTTCTATGGTATCCCGCGAAGGTAATCATGAACGTGCCCGGTATCTATTACATACCGGTTATGCACCGGGTGGTGCTGTGCGTCATCCTACATTAGGGTCATTGACTTCGTACTATCTCGATGACGATGAGTCCAAACTACCTGCATGTGTAAATATCAGTTCTCCAACATACTCTGGTGGATTTCTGGGAGCTGCACACGATCCTTTTGTTGTAAATAATCCTTTAGAAGAAGTTGAAGATATTAAGTATCCGAAGCAGATGGATACACACCGTTTCCGTGAACGTCTTAAAATGCTAAAGAACTTGGAAGAAGATTTCATCTCCAAACGTTCTGGTATAGGGACAGAAACTCATGAAGCGATTTATAAGAAAGCGGATGAGTTAATTAACTCCCCCAAAATAAAAGCATTTGAACTTGACGAGGAGCCTGAAGAAGTGCGTCTGGCTTATGGAAAAAATCGGTTTGGACAAGGTTGTTTGATGGCACGAAGACTGATTGAAGCGGGTGTGAAATTTGTAGAAATCACGCTTGATGGTTGGGACACCCATGAAAATAACTTTGAAAGGACAAAAGAACTGCTTGATGTAGTTGACCCAGCTTACGCAATGCTAATCAAAGACTTGAGTGAACGCGATCTCCTTGATGAAACCATTGTGTTGTGGCTTGGAGAATTTGGACGAACACCGAAAATTAATATGAATGATGGACGTGATCATCATCCGAATGGCTGGTCTGCTGTGATAGCCGGTGGCGGCGTACGGGGTGGACAAGTTGTTGGCAGCACGAACGCAGATGGTTCCAAAGTTGCCTCTGCACCAGTTGGTGTGCCTGACCTGTTTGCTTCATTATGCTTTGCACTTGGCATTGACTATCAAGAAGAGAATATGTCTCGTTCTGGACGGCCAATACGGGTTGTCAATGATGGTAACGTGGTTGAGGAATTGTTTGTATAGTCTTCTGACTACTTATACATATGTGTAATTCATCTGACATATTGCCTTGACCTTACCTGTGTCACTATAATATATAGTCCTTGCAAAGGTAGAATAAATGCGAATTATTGCGGGGAGATATAAAGGCAGACATCTTACTGCCCCGAAAGACACTGTTGTGCGACCAACAAAGGATCGGGTCAAAGAGTCTATCTTCAGTATTATACAAGACCGTGTCATTGATGCAAAATTTTTAGATCTGTGTGCAGGTACTGGCAACATTGGGATAGAGGCACTGAGTCGTGGTGCAAAACAGGTTACGTTTTTGGAGAAAAACCTGAAATGTATTCGCTTGATTGAACAGAACCTAAAATGGATAGGATTAGATATCAACCAACCTGAAGTTCAGTTGATACGAGCAGAGGCAATTCAAGGAATTAATCTGCTTAAAGCACAATCCGAAACCTTTGAACTAATTTACTTAGATCCGCCTTATGATTCTGACCTATACATTCAGTGCCTATCCTGCATATCTGACACATGCGTTCTTGAGACATCTGGAATACTTCTCGTAGAACATCGTAAACACATAAAACTCCCATCTATTGCTGGTAGACTATGCTGTTATAGGACTAAGCAGTATGGAGATACCTGCTTAGGTTTCTACCGAATTGAACAGAACTGATGTATTCCACTAAGAAATTTAAAGATTGTGTTAAATTGTTCGATAAAGGAAAACGTGCATGAAACTTGAGGACCTATCCATATCTCGACAAGGAAAACTTGTCGTAATTAACCATCAAAAATACCAAATTGAATATAATCTAACAAAAGGAACATGGAATTATAGTGATAATAAAGGTAAGTCTATAATCAAGAATGGTTTTACACATATAAGTTTATCGGATGGAACGAATCTGAAAACCTTGAATCCTGGGTTTAGAGAATTCCGCACAGAACCTGTAAACACTGATGCGTATGGCACATACCAAACACTACATTTTATCTACGAAACTACATCACGAGATGAACTTTCTCAGAAATCCGAAACTAATCTCTCTAAAGGCGTTAATTCAAGTCAGATAGAAAAGTCTTCTAAATCGGAATTTCCTGAGAACTCTTCAACAGAGAAATCAATTGATCCAGATAAGGATATTAATGAATCTGAAATCCGTGTTCATACCTACCTAACTTGTTACGCTAATCATCCTTATGTTCTATTGAAAGTTGAGGTAGAAAACCGAAATAAGATTCCAATTTGTTTAGCAAATATCACACTGATTGATATTTCAGCACAACATGGAGCAATCCAATTAGATAGTCACCCATCTCAATACCATCTGTTCTTAAGGATACCTCCAATTTCTCCCAATTCTACTGCACGTCATAAAATCTATGACGGATTCCACTTTAATCGTGATAACACAGTACAGCCTTGTCAGGATGGCATACTTCACGACACAGTTAGTAAAAAGTCACTCCTATTTGGGTTCATCACGAGTAATAAATGGTGGCCACGTATGCAGATTGGATATGAAGGACCAAAGCGGAAATCTCAGCAAGGTCTGAATTCATGGTCACTCTATAACGATTGTGAAGGGACAGAGTGTCCACCAGGTAAAGTAATTTCATCAGAAATCGGATATTTAGATTTTTCAGATGAAGCCAAGTCAACCTACACTCGGTATACTAAACGTCTCGCTGGCGTAGAAAATACATCTACCGAAAATGACACTGACATTATCAATAAGTCACCTTATGATACACCTTATGATATAGGTAACAAAGTGGATGTTGGATGGAGTTTTTCGGAAGTCAACATGCAGGAAAGAGTGAGTGCGAAGACGATAAAGAAAGAGGTAGAATCAATTTCTCAAAGCCCATTATTTGATCCCACTCTCGTTGGAGGAATAGATTACATTCATATAGAATCAGGTTGGCAACCGCACCCAGGTAACTTAACCTTGAACCGAGATAGTTTTCCTGAAGGGATGTCATCAGTAGTTGATATGATTCATAAGAATGGCTATAAAGCAGGTATACGAATCGATCCCTTTGCAATTGAAACAAATTCAGATTTCATTAAACGTAACCCTGACGCTTGTTTAAGGTACAAGGCTTCAGAATCATCTGAATCAGAAAGTCAGGTAATAGCAGACAAACCTGTTGAAGTCCATTTGCCATGGAAAGAGAATGCCCTTTCAATCTTAGATGTTTCAAATCCAAAAGCACAAAAACATGTTCAAATGATCATTAAGAGGATAGCAAATGAATGGGAATTTGATATAATTAAGGTGGATCTATCAAGTTATACAAGTGGTATGATGACGGTTGCTTCAAATGCAACATGGTATGACAAATCTCTTTCATCAACAGAATTATATAGATGTGCGTTAAAGATTTTGAAAGATTCGGCTGAGTCAATTGAAAATGATGTTAAACTTGCGGGGTATAACGTCATTGATAGTTTATGTATTGGAAGTTTTCCTCTTAATTACCCTCAGCTACGCCAAAAATCCATAGATCACAGTGATAATTGGCATCAGCAGAAGGGGATTAAACATAGACTTTGTCGTTATGCGGGTTATTTGAGCGACTATGGAGTGTTATGGAATCATGTTTTTGGAGAATTAGTTATTGACGAACCTCGTCCGGTGAATGAGACCATAGTAGAATTGACAGCTGCTGCAATGAGTGGTGCATCGGTGCAATGTGCAAACACACCTAATCAAATTTCAAAATATCGTGCTGAATTAATGGCTAAGATATTTCCACTTATTGGGCAAGCAGCCAAAGCAGTTGACGTTTTTGATGAAATCCTTCCGCGTATTTGGCATTTACCTATTGAAACAGAGAGGGAATCTTGGGAACTCATAGGTATCTTTAATTGGAATGATCAACAAGAAGATTTACAATTAGATTTAGATGGAATTGGACTTAATCCTGGAAAAGACTACCTTGTTCACGATTTTTGGATGCGCCATTATTTAGGCGTTGTTTCTAAACATGTAACGCTTTTGAATATGGCTCCACGTTCAGCAAAATTATTGTGTTTAAGAGAACAACAACAAACGCCACAGATTCTTTCAACAGATATGCATTATACACAAGGACGTGTAGAAATTATTTCTGCGGGATGGGACGAACATAGCCAAAGTTACCTTGTCATCTGTCAGCCGCCCCGCAAAGTTGAAGGTAGTGTATTCATTCATGTGCCAGAAGACTATATTCCAACAGGTGTCTCAGCGTATGGAAGTGAATATAAGTATAGTTGGGATAAACCGATATATATGTTGACGTTTGGCGAAACGGACTCGTTGATCCACGCAAGTATTCAGTTCATGAAGACAGAAGGTGGATCCAAGTAATTATTTGGAATTAATAACTCAACACACATGCTTAAGCAAAAAACTGAGATTGCAATTGATGCAGTCAAGATTTCAAGTGAACTCTGCAGGTTTGTGCAATCGGAGATGGTATCAACGGATGCAATACAAAAGCGGGACCGAAGTCCGGTGACTATCGCTGATTTCGCTTCACAAGCCCTAATATGTAAAGCAATTAGTGATGCCTTTCCTGATGAAATCATTGTAGCTGAAGAAAATTCCCAATCCCTCAAACAGAATTCAGAACTTCTTGAACGTGTGACTGAATATGTTAACCGTTTTGTTTCAGAAGATGCTCAGATAAAAAACACTATCTCATCAAATAAAGTTTGCGATTGGATTGATATGGGGGATGGTGCAAATGCTGATAGTTTCTGGACACTCGATCCGATTGACGGAACGAAGGGTTTTTTGCGGCAAGATCAATACGCAATTGCATTAGCATGGATAAATCAGGGTGAAGTACAGCTGGGTGTTTTAGGTTGTCCCAATCTTCCTCATAGAATGGACGAGCCTGATTCAGACATCGGTTGCCTATTTGTCGCTGTTAAAGGTGAAGGCACATCTATATATACATCAAATGGCGAATATGTATGTAAGGCAACCGTTTCAGATAATTCCGCTCGGTTAGCAGAAAGTTTTGAGTCTACCCACGGTGATAGTAATAAACACATAAAAATTGCGAACCAACTCGGTCTCAATAAACCACCCCTACAAATAGACAGTCAAGCGAAATATGGTGTTGTAGCACGAGGTGAAGCTGCGCTTTATCTCCGTCTTCCGAATCCTTCATACCCTGAGTACAGAGAATGTATCTGGGATCACGCTGCGGGACAGATAGTCGTTGAAGAGGCAGGTGGTAAAGTTACCGATGCAGATGGAAAACCGTTGAACTTTCTTGATGGTAGAAGGATGATAAATAATCGTGGTGTTATTGCGACAAATGGAATAATACATGCAGAAGCATTGTCAATAATCACCTAAGTTGCCAGATGCATTCAATTGTCGAGATTCACATTTGTATGAGGGGTTTCTAACCCCGATTTGAGATACACAGCAGCAGAATTCGAGGTTAGAAACCCCTCATACAAAGAATAGGTAGCAACTTGGGTTATAATATCTGCAAGATAAATAGTGAACATAGTTTGGTTTCAAAGAAAGAACAAAGAAGTTTTTATGAAAGCAGGACAGATTATTGCCCCGTTTCAAATAGAAATTATTGATATGGAGAAACCGAATCTTGCTGATTACCCTGAAGGTACTGTAATGATAAAAACGCTCCATAGTGCAATCTGTGGGAGTGATATGCCACATTTCGTCCTTGAAAAACCTAAAGATCATTATCCACTTGGAAAGGGACTTTCCATACACGAAGTTATTGGGGTGATAGTTGATAGCAAATCTAAAAAATTCAAGGAAGGAGATGAAGTCCTTGCACTCCCAAGACATATTGGGGGATGTTCAGAATACTTTCTGTCTGACGAGAGCGTGACTGTCCCTTTGGTAGATTTTCATAGAAAAGATTGTATGCTGATGTCTCAACCTTTAGGGACTGTGGTATGGGCTTGTCGGAAGTTAGGAAATATAATCAATCAGGATGTTGTCATTATTGGACAAGGACCTATGGGATTACTGATTACACACATGATAAGTAATCTCGGTGCAAAAACTATCATTACAACCGATTTGGCTGACTTTCGTCTTAAAGTTTCAAAACAGATGCGTGCTACACATACGGTTAATTCTGCGAATGAAGATATAGTTGCTGCTGTCAAAGAGATCACTGATGGGGAAATGGCAGATCTTGTTATTGAGGTCGTAGGACATCAGACTGAGACTATTAACACCTGTCTTCAACTATTAAAACGTGGTGGCACACTACTGGCATTCGGTGTGCCTGACGATGAAGTCTACGATTTTCACTTTTCTGAGTTTTTCAGAAAGAACATTCGATTTATAGGTTCTGTTGGACCAGATGTGTTGAATGATTTTCCATTAGCCATGGATTTGATTGCTCAAGGACGCATAGATGTATCACCTATAATCACGCATCATTTGCCATTCACCGAAGCACAAAAAGGTTTTGAGATGGCATTGCATAAGAAAAATGAGGCAGTAAAGATTGTGTTTGATTATCCGTGATTTCAATGGCACAACGGAGTGCCTACTACCATGATTTTGACGGCACAACGGCGTGTGTCTACTACCATTAAACTGAAAGGGGTAACTCAACGATACGTCCTTCACGACTTGACTGATAGATGGCGAGTATAATTTCGACTGCTTTGCGTCCTTCACGTCCGTCAACTAAATGGGATGCATCGGTTTCAAGACCAATGATAAAGTTTTCCATCTGTCTTCTATGATTATCATTGTTGATTGCACGTGGGTCGGAAGCACCGCCACCGGTATCAGTCTGTTGTGCGAATTTCTGTCGTATCTCGGCATCTTCTTGGAGTTCAGGATCAAATTCCCATTTCACGATGTCCTCCTCTTCCAATATAGCAGTGCCTTTAGTCCCACAAATTTCGGTTTTTTTGAACATACCGGGATAGGCAGCAGTTGTGCCTTCAATAACACCTAACGCACCGTTTTCAAACCGAAGAGCTGCAACGGCTGCATCTTCCACTTCAATGCGTTCGTGTGCTAATGTCCCTGTAAATGCTTGCACAGATTTGACAGGACCCATATAATATTGAAGCAGGTCAATAGCGTGAATGGACTGATTCATCAGTGCACCGCCGCCATCGAGGTTCCAGGTGCCACGCCAACCACCACTGTCGTAGTATTCTTGAGAACGATACCATTTGATGTATGCACTACCTAAAGTTAACTTACCGAACCGACCAGTATCAATGGTAGATTTGATGAGTTGAGCACCTTCAGTAAAACGTGAATTAAATATGGCACAGAGACGTACATTTGCTTTATCACAGGCTTGGATTATTTCATCGCATCTTTGTAAGGTTATTTCAAGTGGCTTTTCTACGATGACATGTTTACCTGCCTTGGCAGCGGCAACAGCAGGTTCAAGATGCGCACCACTGGGTGTACAGATACATACTATATCAAGGTCATCGCGTTTGAGCATCTCGTTGTAATCGGTATAACCAGCAACATCGTATTTATCAGTGAGTCGTTTTGCATTGTCAGCATTACGAGAACTCACAGCAACTAATTTTCCGTGTTCTAAATCAGCAATTGCAGCAGAATGAAAATCTGAAATCATCCCGCAACCAATGATACCAAAACCGTAAGTTTTCATTACCTGTATTATTCCTCAAAAAGAATTCAAAAATTACATTATTGTAGCAAATTATGAATAAAAACGATACTTCTATTCAAAATCAGGAACCGATAGAAAATATTGATACTGATGTAAACAGTGATTCTGATGCTGACCAAGCATCTATAAATAAAGGTTTAAGAATCGGTTGCATGACATTTGTTATTGCAGTGACTGTGCTATTCTTATGGGTGTGGCAACATCAATCCCAGTTCAACGACAACTATAGAAAAGCACTATTCTTTATGCGAAACGGAGAACATGAAAAGGCAATAGAATCGTATCAGAAAGCGATCAAAAACAAAAGCCGTACGATATTCTTCAAAAATGAACCATCGGCATATAACAATCTTGGACATGCATACATGTACGCAGGTAAATTTACAGAAGCGGTTGACACCTTCAAAATGGTAATTCAAAAGTATCCTGAAAGACCTGAAGGTTATATTAATTTCGCGACCGTATATTTACAGATGAACGAACCGGAAAACGCCCGCGAGATATGTCTCCATGCACTGCAATCTTTCCCTGATGCACCATTTCTGCATTACAATCTTTCTATTGCTTATGCTCTTACGGATGACGTAGGGGAAGCGACAAAATCCTTAAAAAAAGCAATTGAACTTGATCCAGAACTCAAAGATTTCGCTGAACAAGAAGGTGCATTACAACACATCCTACCCATGCTAAATAATTGACAGCATTTAACACTCAACTTGATATCTATCACGGAATCACAGCGGCATAAACCTGCGAATGCCCCGATACATCCGAGGTATAAACCACAGCTTTCTCATCAGGACTAAATGATGGATGCGGGTGTGTCCACTGAGGACCATAAACCGTATCCACCTTCATCTCCATCCAACTCAACGATTTCTCTCTATCACTTGATTGTTGTGCGGCTGCCCAATCTTCAGCCACCGCATATCTATCCTTTTTCCACTGGCTACCGTTTGATGAACTCTGCGGATAGCAAATAGGCACATGTTCACCTGTTTCCACATCAACTAACCGTAACCCTATATCGGGATGAACAGTGTCACACAACACCTTAGTGCCTGCGCGATTACTTGCAATATGCCATGCATTAAAATCGGAGATTGTCCGCATCTCAAGTGTATCTAACGATATGCGACGTAGAGAATAAGGCCAATGGGTTACTATCAATTCGTCCTGATCTCCGAGAAAGGTTTCATGCACAAGAAATTCACTGTTATTATGTTGATAGAGATTGAGGTTATCGGATCCATCACGTTTAATCGTCCACATTCGTGGAGCAGGATCACCAGAATAAGCAATTAAGTCCGCATGTTTTGGATGGAACTGCGGATGAATTATCGTCTGATTAGGTGAAGTATAGATAATCTCACCACCACTACCATCTGTAGCAGTTACGGTAATGTGTGATTTATCATCCCGTTTCATAGCAGTTACGATAAACCGCTCATCAGCACTCACACTACATTCACCGAGACTACCCCCTGGAAATTCCGCTAACTCCCGTTCTTTTAGTGTATTGAGATTAATTGCCTTTATCAAATCACCTTCAGTGTAATAAAGTTCAGTTCCATCTTTTGATATAACACCAGAGTATCCGTGGACTGCTTCACCATCAGTCAATTGGGTTATATCACCATCTGGAAATTCAAGTTGGTAGAAGTTGGCTGTTCCAGACCGATAAGAAGTGAAAATCAAACGTTTTTGGTCGGGTGTAAAGGATGAAGTTAGGAAATATAGGTTGTGGTTGATAGTGTTGTCGTTGGTGAGTTGATAAATATGTGCCCCAGTTTTTTCGTCTTCAAATTCCTGTCGTTCTGAAGGATGTACCGAGCCTTTTCCGTAATTAATCATTCTAAATTCCTAATTGAATTTTTGTGTTCATCTGTCTTTGGTTTACCTGTGACGTAATCCATAATCATGTCATACCATTTCTATTATATAATGTCTCTTTTTTGTAGCACAAACTTTCCAGTTTGTGCCATATCGGATTATATCAAATAAGAACCTGTCCTGCGAAATCATTTATTAGAAATGGTATCAGTTTATTAAACAATCATAGCAAATTTAATGTTCTATATCAATAACATTTTTTCGGTTTTCAGCCGTTGGTGCAATCCCAGAGGCATTCAATTGTCCCAAAGCATCTTTGTAGGAGGGGTTTCTAACCCCGAATCTTGCTGCAGGGTTCTAAAATCGGAGTTAGAAACCCCTCCTATAACAACGAAACTCGACAATTGAATGCCTCTGGGTGCAATCCAAATTCACATTGACTTAGATTTGTGAATCGTGATATACTTTAACGGATTTATGGATTTTATCTCTTTATATCCGTCGCTTTTTGTCTAACGTATATTGCTAATTTGTGTGAATAATTATGAGAATTGGAGGAGAAATTATTATGAAAAGGAGAATTATTTTTGCATCATTATTGACATTACTATTTTGCGTAACTCCTTTTGTTTTTGCCCAAAAAGAATGGAAAGTCGTAGTTGAATCAACTTGGCAAGCAAGTTTTTCTGATGTCTTTTTTGTAGATGATATGAACGGATGGATTGTCGGGAGCAATTCAACTATTTTAAATACTGCTGATGGAGGTAAGACTTGGAATCAGCAACCAAACCAACTCTTACCTTTTGTCAATGAGTTTAAGAAAGTCCGGTTTATTAATCCTAAACTGGGTTGGATCGTCGGTGAGAACGGCATGGTACTCAAAACAGTTGATGGTGGTCAAGAGTGGACGAAATTGAATACAGGTACCCGCGTAGCACTTTTAGGTGTCTCATTTGTTGATGACCAGCACGGTTGGGCTTGTGGTGATGGTGGTTTTCTGATGCACACTGACAACGGAGGCGTTTCGTGGCAACGGCAGGAAATAGATACAAATAACACTATTGAAGGCGTACACTTTGTCAATCCGCATGTAGGCTGGGCTGCTGGTGGCGGTGGCACTTTACTACATACTACAGACGGCGGCTTAAATTGGCAGTTTCAGACAAGTGCAACGGTCAATACGCTTGATGCAATCTCTATGCTTGACGATACTACAGGATGGGCAGTGGGTGCTGGTGGTGCTGTTGTTTCTACTCAGGATGGTATCAGTTGGGAAGTACAACAGAGCAATGTGCCAAATTCAAATGGTATGCCAGAGCCTATATGGGATGTTCATTTCGCCAATAAGAACGTAGGAATTGCAGCGGCGGAATTCGGTGTAGTGCTAAGAACGGTGGATGGTGGAAGGACATGGAAACCGCTTAATTATCGTCCTGTTGCTGCTCGATTACAAGGTGTTCACATGAAAGACATGAATGAGGCATGGGTAGTCGGAGATAAGTCAACTATCCTACACACAATGGACGGTGGAAAAACGTGGAGTGTGGTCTCAAACGCAAAAGAACTGCGTGCCGTACATTTTCACAAAAATAATCTCGGATGGGCTGTAGGATTATCTGGAAGTGTCATTCATACTAACGATGGTGGAAAAACCTGGGCACCACAAAACAGTGGTGATGTATTTGAACTTTTCGGCGTTGGATTTGTAAATGCAAATAAAGGTTATATTGTTGGAAGTAATGCCGCTTTACTTGAAACGCTTGACGGTGGAAAAACTTGGAAAAGTGTAAGTGATCCTGGTGATGAAGGACACGGTAGAGCCACAAGAATCAAATTTGAAGGTGCTATGAGTTGGAAAAGTGCTTTAGGTTCTTATGCAATGAGTTTCGGTTCTTCAACACATGGATGGGCAGTTGGAGAAACTGGCAAAGTTATGACAACTTCAGATGGTGGTGAAACGTGGCAAGGCGTTGACATTGACCCTGGATTTACAGGTGTGGGATTTAACAATCTATTCGGTGTTCATTTTATTGACAACAAAACTGGCTGGATTGTTGGGTTTGGAGGTACAATAGCAGGCACAGCAGATGGTGGGATGACTTGGAAGATAACATCTGGATTCGCAGAGTTACAAGATGTTTTTGCAATTAACCCACAAACGGCTTGGGCAGTTGGTAACCAAGGGACAATCATGATCACAACAGATGGTGGCGAAACATGGATTGATCAGACAGTACCTACACAAGAGAATATAAATGCTGTTCTATTCATTACAGAGAAGGAAGGTTGGGCGGTTGGTGATAAAGGCACTATCTTATATACACAAGATGGTGGTGTAACTTGGTTGAATCACGGTTCACCTACAACAAATAATTTAAGAGACATTGTTAGAACAGATAACGGAGAATTGTGGGTCATCGGTGATTCAACCACAATTCTCCGTTACTAATTTTCATAATTTCATTCAGTTAAGAATATCCGTAAATTGTCCGTTTTATTGTGAGATATTATCACATAAATCTTGGTAAGAATATGCTGTATGCAGTAGGAGGAAAATTTCGTTTATGAATTTGCCACGGTTCCATCACCTGTTTTGGGTGGGAACCTTTTTACTATTATTGTTCGCTAATTCTGTTTCAGCAGATGAGCACAAACTGTTAAATCTGGAAGATAGTTTACAAATTGCCAAACAGAATAATCTTCTGCTGAAGGTGGCAGAGCAAGGCTTGGAATCTGCAAAAGCACAACTCAAAATTGCACGTTCATCTTTACTACCGCGTATATCTGCAAATGGCAATTATACTTATTTCAAAGATGTACAGAAGTCGGTCATTTCAGCAGAAGGTGGTTTCGGTTTCCCTATGCAGAATGGAGACATGGATGAAATGTCCACTCCCAATGTTGATAATGAATCAGAGTTAATAGAATTGGAATTTGGTGCACACCATAATCTGCAGGGCAATGTGAGTTTGACTCAGCCAATCTTCGCTTGGGGACGTTATTACTACGGATATCAGGCAGCAAAATTCCAATACGAAGCATCAGAGAAAGAATTTATCGCAACTGAAAATAAACTCAGGTTGGAAGTATATCAATCTTTCTATCGTGTCCTCATAGCACAAGAATTTGTAAAGGTAGCTGAACAGAGAATAGAACTTGTTCAGAAACAACTCAAAATTGCAGAAACATCTTTTGAAGCAGGGGTGACAGCGAATTTTGATGTACTTCGGGCAAAAGTCCTACTTGCAAATGCACAATCACAATTGATTCGTGCAAAGAATGGTGTGAGAACAGCCAAGAATACATTCAAAACACTCTTGAATCTACCACTCTCTGAACAAGTAGCGGTTGAAGGTTCGTTTGAGACTCCTGAAGTATCAATTCAACTTGATGAATTACTTAAGGTAGCACTTGATAAACGACCTGAAGTCACTCAATCAAAACTAAATGAACAAGCTGGAGAAAAACAACTGAAAGTAAGTAAAACTCGTCAACTTCCAGATCTGTCTTTCTTCTCAAACTATCAAATCTCCCAAAACGAAAGATTAACAGAAATGAACCGTATCTGGAGTTTAGGCTTGCAAATCAACATACCTATTTTTGATGGGTTTGCATCGCGTGCAGCGATTCAACAGAGTAAATCGGTGTTATCACAACTTCAGTTAGGAACTCAACAGACAAAATCTACAGTTGAATTTGAAGTGCGTAATGCATACCTGGCACTTCTTGAAGCGAAGACATTAATAGATGTCCAACGCGAAACAGTTGCTCAAGCAGAAGAGAGTGTCAGAATTGCTAATCTACAATTTGAGAACGGTATGATCACAACCGTGGAACTTACAGATACACAACTTGCACTAATGCAAGCAAAAGTAAATAGACTTCAAGCACAACACGATTATGTAGTGGGTTTGGCACAACTTGAAAAAGCTATCGGACAAAAAATAGAATAGCATCGGAAAGACATTAATTGATATTTACAAATAATTGACATTAGACCACATATTGAAGGAGAATTAAACAATTGAAGAAGATTTGGATTCCTATTATCATAATTTTGATAGTAGCAGTCATAGCGATGTTCCGATTTCTGAAACCAGAACAACCAGCAATCGGAGATACAGATGAAACAGATGATATAATTCCAGTAGAGATTGCAAGAGCAAAACGTGGCGAAATTCGTTCAGAGTTGCAACTTTCTGGGACAATAGAGGCGAAATCTCGTGTAAACGTGATACCAAAAATATCGGGTCGTATTATTACACTGTCTGTATCTGAAGGAGATAGGGTTGCAAAAGGAGACACACTTGCAATCATAGAACATGAAGAATTGGATCTTGCAGTTCAACAAGCTGAAGCAACACTTACATCAACTGAATCTGCATATTCACAAGTTCAACAGCTTGCTAAAGTCAAAGTTGAGTCTCAGGTAATGCAAGCAAAGGCACAACTGAAAGCTGCAGAAGTTTCACTTCAACAAGTTCAAGAACTTTCCGAGATCCGAACTGTAACACAAATTGAACAAGCAGATGCAGGTTTAAGGTCACTTGTAGCAAATCTGGAAAAGATAAAGACTGGTGCCCGTGATGAAGATCGTCGACAAGCACAAGCGGGATTAAATCAAGCAAAAGCAAATCTGGATAATGTAGAAAATAATCATATCCGACTGGAGAATCTATTTAAGAACGGTGCAATCAGTCAACAATCTCTTGAAAATAGTCAGACACAGGTAGATGTGGTAAAAGCACAGTACAAAATCGCCTCTGAACAACTGCAATTGATTGAGAATGGAGCACGCGAGGAAGATATCAAAGCAATAGAAGCACAAGTAGAACGAGCAAAAGCAGCACTTAAGTTGGCACAAGCACAAGTTACAACAAAAACTTGGGAGAATGATATTGCACTTGCCCAATCACAAGTTGAAACAGCAAAAGCAGGTGTTCTGTCAGCAGAAGCGTTAGAATCCGCAAAAAGTTGGGAAGCCGAAATCACTTCAGCGAAAACTTTACGCACACAAGCCGAAATTGCACTCAAACTTGCACAAAAACGGCTCCGTGATGCAACCATTGTAGCACCTATTGCAGGTGTTGTTTCGCAAAGGTTTTTAGATTTAGGTGGAATGGCAATTCCAACGGCACCACTGTTTGAAATTGTGGAGATTGACACTGTCAAAGCCACAGCAGATGTAATTGAAGCACATTTGAGTGATTTAAGTCTGAACCAAGAGGCATCTATCATTATTGATGGTGTCCAGACTTCTTTGACAGGCACGATTTCTTATATCAGTCCTACATTGCAACCGATGCAAAGAACAGCAAAAATAGAATTTCTCATAGATAATCCGGATGGCACATTAAAGCCTGGCATGTTTGCTAAAATTACTATCCCTGTAGATGTGCGAGAAAATACCATTCTAATTCCAAGAATATCGCTTATTGAAGATGTAGAGTCAAGAACGCAGAACGTATTTGTCGTTGCGGATGGAAAAAGCGAACGGCGTCCTGTTGAGATTGGTCTTGCTCGCGGTGCAGAAGTCGAAATCCTAAACGGGCTGAATGAAGGTGAATCGGTAATAGTTGCTGGCCAACATTCATTAAAAATTGGTGACGTTGTAACTGTTGTAAATCCTTAGAACCTTCATGCAAATCCTTTGAGTCCTTGAAAATATGTGGGAGATATGCGCAAATGTGAATGGTAAAAACATAAACCGATCAGGATCTGAAACGTCTAATAGAGTAACGATTTTTCAGTAGGCCCGTTGGTTTTTCGGTATGTCGTCAAATTGTAAAATCTATCACAAACACATATAGGAGGACGTTATGTTTTCTGAGGAAACAAAAAGTTTAATCCATCTCAATTTAATGCAGGATGTTGGATCAAAAACCGTTCAATTGTTGATTGAACGGTTTGGTAGTGCTGAGGAAGCCTTAAATGCGTCATCAGAGGATATCGAAAACGAATTTCGTAGGATAGGCAAGAAACCGCGTGCCGGCTTAATTAAGAGGACATATCACTATCAACATACAAATGAACCACTAACACATGAATTGGAACTTATCACTCAAAATGGGTGTCAAATCATAACACTTTTTGATGAAGAGTATCCTTCTCTTCTCAAATACATTGACAGACCTCCGGTAGTGCTTTACGTTAAAGGTAAATTAAAAACTGAAGATACTAATAGCGTTGCCATAGTTGGACCACGCAAGGCACTCGATTCCGGTCAAGAATTCAGTCGTAAACTTAGTTCCGCGCTTGCTAAACAAGGTATGACGGTAGTGAGTGGATTAGCAAAGGGTATTGACACCTGTGCACACCGTGGTTCCCTTGATGCTGGTGGCAGAACAATAGCTGTCTTAGGAACCGGTTTGAATCATATCTATCCACCTGAAAATAAAGAACTTGCTGAAGAAATTATACAGTCAGGTGCTTTAATTTCTGAATTTCCAATGGATATTAAACAGGAAAGTGTAAAGTTTCCGCAACGAAACCGCATCATTAGCGGATTAACATTAGGAACAGTTGTGGTAGAAGCACCTAATGAAAGCGGGTCGCTAATTACAGCAAAAGATGCGAAGAAACAAGGACGAAAGGTGTTCGCTGTGCCCGGTCAGATTAATCCAGAGCATTTAAACGGTTGTCATAAGTTAATTAAAAATGGTGCACAGCGTATTGACACAGTTAACGATTTTCTTGATGAACTACCTCAATTGAGTGTCAAAACGATGAATGAAATATCTGCCGTAGATACTCCTGAGCAAATGTCCCTATTTGAAGATACCGGAACTTATGCAGAGAAAGAGGAAGGTGAAGAAAAAGTTAAAAGTGAGGTAATTAGTTATTTTGAATCCACTTTTCCTGAGTTTGATATAAAACTGGAATATGAGATTCTAATTGATGGTAAAGAAAGAGCAGACGTTGCATTGATCTATTCTAAACAAAAGGTCGCAGCTTTAGTAGAGTGTAAACAAAGTGGTATTGATGGAGAAAAACAGTTACACGAATACCTTTCTGCATCTACTAATACAAATTATGGGATAATGGCAAATAGTACTAACAGCAAATTATGGAATTTTTACGAGAAAACCAACGACGATCAATTAAAACCGATCACCTCTTCTGAATTTGAGAAAGGAGTTATGGATAACATAAACACAAAGTAACGATGATGAAATATAGATATCTAAACATCTATTAGTAGACTACGCGGGAATGTAGATACCGGAGTCTATGCTTTAGCATGGGCAGTATCTAAACAATAGGAAACCAAAATGAAAACACTACAATTAGCGTCAAATGTTATGCGGATAACAACATCATACTTTACAAGAGAATGCAACAGTCGTGACTATGTTCTCACTCTAATTTCGTTGATTTCAGAGTTTTTTGATTTCAACAAACAAGAAATAAATATTTTGGGTGATATAATGGCAGCAGCAATGATGCGATCAAAAGAACCAGTATCAGAAAAAGGTGGTGAATCTATCAAAGAAACACTTAAAAATTTGAATAAAGAAAATGAGCCGAAAACATGATATCGGAATATGAGCTTTGTTCCTTTTTATGAAGTGTGAATATAGTGATAACGGAATGGTATGGTGTAACACAATTTTATATCAGTGCATAAATCCTGCTGATTTATATATGTAATAGAAGTAAAAGGAGTCGAAAATAATGAATATAACAGAATTACGACAAAATATAATTGAACGGTTACCCGATTTGGAAACTAAAGGTTTTGCTGAAGTACCAAATCAGAAATTCTGGGATTACTATCGCGGCAATAAAGTATCATTAAAAGAGGCAAATATTATCGTGAAAAGATCTGCTGATAATATTTGGTATATTATAGACAGAATAGGTAAGTTAATCAAAAAACATCCTCCAAAGTGTGAAGACTGCGGAAAACATCGTGAACTGGTTCGGAAGGCAGCAAAAGGCGATTCCATACAGTATTATTGGGTCTGTGTTGACTGCAATAAGATGAGCGGAGCAATACCACATGTCCTCTCCGAACATTTAATTCAAAATGAAGGACAAACGGTATATGATTTTGACGAACTAAAGAAGCAGATATTAATAGGTAAGTTGAAAAAAGGACATTCTCCAGAGTGTGAAGACTGCGGAAAACATCGTGAACTGGTTCGGAAGGCAGCAAGAGACGATACCATACAATATTTTTGGGACTGTATTGACTGTGTTAAGAAGAGCGGAGCAATACCACATGAATTAGCCGAATATTTGATTGAAAAAGAAGGACAGGTGGTACGTGATATAGAGTAATTGGTTATTAGATGAATAAAGGAAAAGTTTATAAAGGACTTAAGCAAATTGGGTAGAAAAAGGACATATTGGACTTAAAAAGTCGTTATTTCGGAATTTTAACCCCAAGTCCTCTTATAAAGGTTATAAAGGGATTTAAGAGGTAATGCGTAAGTCCTATATTTAATTGAACTAAGCTAATGAAAGTTGAGCAGATACACGGTCCCAAAGTAAAACCCCTTCAGGTTGTTGAGCTTGAATACCTTTTACAAAGTGACTCCCCTGCTGTCCTTTCTTCCTTCGGTTTACAAAAAGAAGGGGAAATAATAGTTACTCGGGCACCAGCAAGACTCGACATAATGGGCGGAATAGCCGATTACTGTGGTTCGCATGTATTTGAAATGCCACTGAACCTTGCGGTAGTTGCTGCATGTCAGGCAAGAGGAGATAATATTCTATCTGCAATAACACTTCAAATAGACAGTCAGATTAAACAAAATGTTAAGATTTCACTTGATGATTTTTATGATGAGGGAAACCTTAAATCTTATTCTCAGGTCAAAGAGATTTTCAACACAGATTCGCTTTCATCATGGGCAGGATATGTACTCGGTTGTTTCTTTACGCTCTTAAAAGAAAATAAGGTGAATAAGTTCCCTCATGGAGCAGCGGTTGTCATCAAGAGCGATATACCAATGGGAGCAGGAATTGCATCATCCGCCGCAATAGAGGTAACAGTTCTAACCGCTATCAATCAATTATATAATCTACAATTGCAAGCAAAGGAAATCGCGCAACTTGCCCAGATAACTGAAAACAGAATTGTTGGTGCCCCTTGTGGAATAATGGATCAGATCACTTCTACATCAGGTGTGAAGAACAAGATTCTATCAATCCTCTGTAGACCTGATCATATACTTGAGCTTGTTGAATGCCCCAAAAATGTGAGTTTTGTAGGAATCCATACGAAAGTGCCTCGTAGCACAAAAAGTAGTGCCTATATTGACGCACGCACTGCGGCATTTATGGGTTTGTCTATCCTGAAAGAGGAGCTTGGTTGGAAAAAACTTGATGATAACTATCTATGTGAAATATCTGTTCAAGAATATCAACAACACTGTGAACACTTATTGCCTCAACGAATGCAGGGTAGCGATTTTCAAAAGCAGTATGGAGAAACAGTAGATACTGCAACCAGAGTTGATCCTGACAAAGAATATGCAGTCAGAGATTGCGTAAAGCATCCCATTTTTGAAAACGAACGCGTCCTAAAATTTACTTATGCACTGAAGAATGCAACGATTTATCCTGAAAATGCACATAATTATCTCAAAGAAGCTGGTAATATGATGTATGAATCAAATGATAGTTATCGTGATTTGGTAGGACTTGGTTCACCTGAGATAGACGGTATTGTGAACATCGCGCAAAAAATTGGAGAACAAGGTGGAATCTACGGTGCAAAAATCACTGGGGGCGGCGGTGGTGGGACTGTTGCTATCCTTGGTTATGGTGATATATCCACATCTCTGACACAAATCCTATCTGCATATAAATTGGCATGGGGAATCGAAACAGAGACTTTTACCGGTTCTTCAGATGGGGCTTGTGAATTTGGACATATTGTGTGGGAATTGAAAGAGAATGAACCTATAACCCATTTTTAATTGAAGCCCATTTTTAATTGAAGAAAGTCTGAAACTCAAACATCAATATAAGTATATCCTTTAATGTGAGAGGTAATCGCTTTAGACAACTTTGTTTGCTGACAAAAATACAACGATTGGATTTCATCTGTGGAAAATCTTAGTGAACCCAATAATAAACGTGATTTTGGTGTAACTTGGCGTGCCATACTCATTGCCATTCTCTTAATTCCACCCAATGTGTTTTGGGTCATTGAAGTAGAGTGTGTATGGCATTCAGGACATCCTACGACAATCTCTCTGTTTTGGAATGTTGTTCTCAACATCTTTTTCCTGATTCTCATCAACCTATTCATAAAACGGGTAGCACCGAGAGCAGCACTCACGCAAGGTGAGATGATAACTATCTATGCAATGCTATCTATCGCATCGGGGCTTGCCGGACATGATACTTTGGCATTGACAATACCGGCACTTCCACACGCATTTTGGTTCGCTACACTTGAGAATGATTGGGCAGATACCTTCCATAGTTATATTCCGCAGCACCTCGTAGTCTCAGATAAAGAAATACTACGCGGTTTCTATGAAGGTGATACACCATTTTATAATGCCCAAATTGGTGGTGCATGGATTATGCCGACCTTATGGTGGACATCCTTCATCTTGGCACTTGGTGCCATTATGATATGTTTGAACGTCCTAATCCGTAAGCAGTGGACAGAACATGAAAAACTGGCATATCCAATCATCCAACTCCCGATGGCAATTACAGAGGGGGGCGGCAGAGCACAACTCTTTCGGAACCGCATTCTATGGTATGGGTTTATCATCGCTGCAGCTGCGAATGTATGGCACGGCTTAGCACACTTTTTCCCGATCTTGCCCGATTTTAGTGTTAGACACAATGCACGAAATTGGGGTACATTTTTCACTGAGAAACCGTGGAACGCGGTCGGTAATATTCCTGTTCCATTATATCCATTTGTAATAGGATTAGGGTTTTTATTACCTCTTGACCTATCATTCTCATTGTGGTTCTTCTATCTATTTGAGAAGATACAACGGGTTTTCGGCAGTGCAGTCGGCATACCGGCACCGTTCCCGTATGGTAGTGAACAATCGATCGGTGGGTGGATGGCAATCTTTGTTATTGCCATACTTGTTACACGCAGGCACATCGTAAAGGTTGGTAGAACAATCTTAGGAATGTCAAAAGGTATTGATGATTCTACAGAACCGATTCGTTATCGTACGGCATTCTTTATTATTATACTTGCCAGTTTGTATATTATATGGTTCTGTCTGAAGGCTGGAATGACACTGCCAATCATCTTACCATTCTTCGGTTTCTTTTATGCGATTTCAATCGGGATTACACGAGTCCGGGCAGAAATCGGTCCGCCCGCACATGAGATGGCAGGAATGTGTAATGCACAACAATTTTTAGTCAATATTCTTGGAACAAGACGAATCGGACCGAACAATCTGACAGTCTTTCCATATTTTTGGTTTTTCAGTGGTCGCGGCTATCGTGAACACATCATGCCACATCAGTTGGAAGCGTTCAAAATGGCTGAACGTGCAAATATGAACACGAAACGTTTGGTTCTGGCTATGGTGATCGCAGTTGTCCTCGGTTCACTTGCATCGTTCTGGGCAACACTTAGCGAACTCTATCGTCTTGGAGGGGCAGTTACAGGTGCAGGTGGCGGAATTGGTCCGTCAGTAGGACATATCGGACAATTTGGTTGGCTTGCTGGTCTATTTGCGTTCCCGCGAGACCCAAACGTTCCTGCAATGAGTTTCATGGCAGGTGGTATGGGTTTCACATTTCTGCTTATGTTTATGCGAATGCGTTTTATATGGTGGCCCCTACATCCAGCAGGTTATCCAATATCCATGACATTCGGTGTAGGTTATTTTTGGAGTTGTTTGGTAATCAGTACATTTCTTAAGTGGATGGCTCTCCGATTTGGAGGTCCAAGCACTTATCATAAAATGATTTTCTTCTTTTTTGGAGTTATCCTCGGTGAATATTGCGTAGGTGCGTTCTGGAGTGTCCTAAGTGTCATTATCCGCGAACCAATCTACGATTTTGCACCGGGATAAAATATATCATGAGAATATCAACAATAATATACAGCTTATTAATATTATGCTTAATCATTTCTTCTCAGTCTTTTGCAGTTGATGAAGGGGCACATGCAGCTGAATTTCTCAGTCACGGAGTTGGTGCACGTGCAATTGGTATGGGGAGTGCATTTGTCGCAATCGCTGACGATTCTACGGCTACTTATTGGAATCCCGCAGGTTTGACAAATGTAAAGAAAAACAGTTTTTCCACAATGTATTCGGATACATTTCGGTCTGGTGATGGGAGTTTCTTTAGTAAAGGTCTGGTCAATTACAATTTCGTTAACTATGTACATCAAATTGAAGATATTGGTAGCATAGGTTTGAGTTGGATCCGCCTCGGTATTGACGATATTCCAAGGACTACCTTCATAGACATTGATAACAATGGGTTTCTTGGAGATTTTCAGGATATAAATGGAAACGGTATTAAAGATGAAGGGGAACCTTATATTGATAGACCCACAGTAGCAGAACGTTTCAGTAATACCGATAACGCACTACTAATCTCTTACGCTCGTCAAATACATTCAATGGTCGCAGTGGGTGGAAATGTTAAACTTCTGAGTCAAACGATATTTAACAACAGTGGAAGAGGATTTGGAATCGACATAGGACTTATCCTAATGCCTATCACAGGACTTAGAGTTGGGACTATGTTGCTTGATGCAACGGGAACGCAGATTCGGTGGGATACTGCTGATAAACCGGTATTCACACGCGGACGAAGGTTACGATTCGGTGCGGCATATCAATTTACATATCCAAGTTTTGGCAATGGTAGTATTGGTATAGACTTTGAAACAGATCAAGCAGACTATGAAGAAGGAACAGACTCAGGTGGTGGGATTGTCTTTCGTTCAGGGGCTGAATATTTGCTTTTCAGGACACTTGCTTTAAGGTGTGGTTGGAACGGACATGGATTTTCTGCAGGTTCAGGTCTCCAATTGCGAGTAAGTACTATGACATTTTTTGTTGACTATGCATTCAACAGCCACACACTTGGCGGTTCACAACGCATTTCTGTTTCTGGGCAATTTTAGGTTAGTTGGTATTAATTTTCTATACGTATTTTTACATATTAGATAAAGGAGTATTATGTATGAAAAGAACACATTTTTTAAAGATTTTGTTGGTGATGTTAACAGTTATTATAACTCATCAACCATTTATCTTTGCTCAAGATTCACCCCAATGGCATCTGCCAGAAGGTGCTACGAAACGTCTGGGAAAAGGCTGGCTATATGAAATTCAATACTCACCAGATGGCACACGACTTGCGGCTTGCGGCACGCTTGGTGTTTGGATTTATGACACAGCAACCGATAAAGAAATTACATTATTGAATGGATTTGGATGGGGCGTTTCAGCACTTTCCTATTCCCCCGACGGAAACATCCTTGCCAGCGGAAGTGCAAGCGGGACTATTCGTTTGTGGGATACAGAAACAGGTGAAATCCTTCAAACCCTCGACGACCATTGGTGGAGTGTCCGTAGTCTCGTTTTTAGTCCTGATGGATCTATGCTTGCAAGTGGCAGTAGAGATAGAACCGTCCGTTTATGGAACTCTCAAACAGGAGAACTTCTGCGGACACTGCGTGGACATACGGATGGACTTAACAGCGTTGCTTTCAGTGCTGATGGCGGCACCGTCATTAGCGGTGGTCGAGACGATACTATCAGAATATGGGATACAGCTACAGGAGAACCACTGCAAACGCTTGAAGAACATAGAGATAACGTTGCAAGTGTTGTGGTTAGTCCCGATGGGAAAACACTTGCCAGCGGAGATTTGAATGCAATTATCCATCTATGGGATACAACTACCTGGACAATCAAACAGACGCTTCTTGGACATACGTCTTATATCTATGACCTGAAATTTAGTCCGGACGGTAGGACCCTCGCGAGTGCAAGTGAGGATGACACCGTTCGGGTATGGGATGCAGCTACAGGTGATCATTTATACACGCTCACCGATCATACTGCTGATGTCTTTGGACTTGCATTCACCCCAGATGGATCGGTCCTCACCAGTGGCGGATGGGATGCTTCCATACGTTCATGGGACACTGCCACAGGCAAACATCTAAAGACTATTACGGGCCATACAGATGCTGTTGTGAGCGTCACTTTTAGTGCTGATGGCAAGATCCTTGCCACCCGGAGTTGGGACAAAACTGTCCGCCTCTGGGATGCCGATACAGGGCAACTGCGGCATGTCCTCACCGGGCACCAAGACGATGTTGATATTGTTGTATTCAGTCCAGATGGTAAAACCCTCGCAAGTGGCAGCCAAGATAATACCGTCCGTTTATGGGATGCTATGACAGGTGAACACATAAAAACGCTTAGAGGACATTGGTCCTATCTAATAAGTCTTGCATTCAGTCCGGATGGAAGTATTCTCGCAAGTGGCAGTGAAGATGATAGTATCCGTTTGTGGCATGTTGCCACAGGTCGATATCTCGGAGGATTGTGGGAGCATGAGGCAGGTGTCGAAACGCTCGCGTTTAGTCCAGACGGTACTATGCTCGCAAGTGGCAGTCGTGACGATAGAATTATCTTATGGGATCTCAGCACAGGTGATGTTATACATACTATCAGTGAACATGAGGACGATGTTTGGGCAGTTGCTTTTAGTCCAGATGGAACCAAACTTGCCAGTGGTGGCGGTGACACAGTATCTCTATGGGATGTCGCAACAGCGGAACTTCTTCAGACATTTAGAAGACCTATTGATCTTCCAATCCCTGAAGGCACCCCAGAAGAAGTGACAGTCGACGTGCCGACGGACCTTCCCGCAAATGCAACAAGTATCGTCTTTAGTCCTGATGGTAAAGTGCTTGTTAGTGGAAGTTACGACAGAACCATCCGCTTATGGGATATTGCCACGGGCAAACAGCTGAGAACCCTTGAAGGTCATACATATTTCATCACGAGTGTCGCTGTTAGTCCTGATGGCAGCATCATTGCAAGCGGAAGCGTTGACGGAACCGTCATGCTGTGGGCATTCCCACTCCCAATGACCGTAGAACAAGTCCTCACTGTTTTGGCTGATGTGAACAATGACGGCGTTCTAAACATATTGGATATCGTATTCATTGCAGCAAACTTTGGTGCCACCGGGGACAATCCAGCGGATCTAAATGGAGATGGTGAAGTCAACCTTTTGGATCTTTATTTGATTTCCAATGCACTGAACAGTATAGAATCAGCCCCCGCTCTGCAACCCCTTTCAAAGGAAAAGTTGACTGCAGCACAGGTGCAAGAATGGTTGGAACTTGCTAAGCAAGAGGCATCACAGACTATTCTGAGTAATAATCTGGATTTATCTACATATCAACAAGGTATTGATGTGCTGGAAAAAATCTTGCAGACATTAGCACCAAATGAGACAGCACTTCTTGCAAACTATCCAAATCCATTTAATCCTGAGACTTGGATACCATATCAGTTGGCAACCCCTGCCGATGTTAGCATCTCTATTCATGCTTCTGATGGAAGATTAATCCGAAAACTTGATTTAGGTTATCAAACTTTTGGAATATACCAAAACCGTAACCGTGCTGTGTACTGGGATGGTAAAAACCAATTCGGTGAACCTGTCGCGAGTGGACTCTATTTCTACACGCTTACAGCAGGTGATTTTTCAGCAACGCGAAAAATGCTAATAATGAAGTGAGCAGTACGAAATCATTAAATCACGAAACTTATACAATAACAACAGGCATGCTTACAAAGCACACCTGTTGTTATTGTATGTACAGCATATCTCATAAATATTTTACCTCAAGCTACCTATCACCATACATCTGTTTTATACTTGTTGCGATACCATAGTCGCAATAGACTTTGTCCGCATATACCACTGAACCGTTGGCAAATCAAATGGAAAACATCACATCCCAAATACATCACTACATTTGCCAGCGGTGAAGAATACTGCCACAATATCCCTTTTCTGTAACCATTAGATAAGATATGCCTTATACAGCAAAAGTTGTTATGCACTCTTAAAACATAATTTACGTGAGTTTGATTAATACTTGATGAAAATTGAGGACTGTGTTAATCTCATGTATTAGATACGTTAGATACACAGTTTAACGGTCTAATAGTTAGTTGGAAAAAATCGGGAACCCAACAAAACATTACATAAATATCAGAAAATCCATGTTAATTGACGATATCTCTTGATTAACATTGTAGGGAGTCTTAGTGTTGCCTAATGTGTTAATTTGCGCTGTGTTGTCCTGTCTATTGTCTGCCCAAGGATTTACTGATTAAGGCAAAATGCGTCTTTTGCATTGATCGGTACATTCCATGTTTAGATAAGTGGGATAACTTATAATTTTGAGTTTGAAATCTTCTCAACAGTTAGGGTTAGCAAACTACACCGACTGTCTTCAGATAATTGGACTCTTATCGTAAGTTCGGTGCAAGTGATATGTTGTGCAAAATACTATGAACGAAACTTTTACCACAGAAGTAGGTGTGGTTTTCTAACCATACCGATTACAAGAATATGATTTATCAAACTCACGTTAATTAGCAATTTTCATGGGTATGACTTGCTTTTTCAGAAACACCTTATTAGTTACATATAGGCTTTATATAATTTTAATTGAAAATTAGTATAAATTCGCTTATTATAACTGTTGTAGATTTTAGATAAATTGGACATCTGCCAATGTTACGGTTAAGAAACCTTCCGTGGGGTGGGAGTGTCCAATTACTTTCAAAATTCACCATATATTGTACATCAAATGCAGTTGTTGATGCTGTTTATTCATAAAAAAGGACTAACAACAATAACATTAACAGTATCGGTGAAAAGGTAGCAAGTGGTGTGTATTGCTACACATTCACCACAAGTGATTTTCTGCTACGCGCAAGATGTTAATACGGAAGTAACACTTAGCGACTAAACACGGAAGGGGTAAAGATCACACCCTTCCATCCAATAATCTGACTGCACATCGCAGTTGAAAACTAATCAAAGGAGTTTATTATGAAAACTTTAGTTGTAAATAGAAAAATTATCGTGTCAATTTTGACAGTCATGTTGTTGACATACAGTGTGCAAGGTGTGAGTTACGCCCAGGACGACGTTCTTCCAGGTGGTGAGGGCATACTCTTTAGTGTAGGTGAAACACTCGTTGTTACCCCAGGTGAGACTAACACCTCTCTTAAAGTTAGTTTCATTGACCGTTTTTTCGAACCTAACAAACGAGCTTACCAAGTTCAATTGCGTCGCAAAGACCCACAAGGAGATTGGGCGCTGAAATGCGACACAATTCAGGGGTGGCTCGTTCCTCGCCCGAGTTTTGATGAGTATCTCTCCGTTCTCTTTACAGACCTTGAGCCTGGTACGACTTATGAAGCACGTTGGAGAGAGACCAATGAGGCAGCTTGTTTTGAGAATCCGCCTAACCCTAATGAATGGTCCTCGATTCGTGAGGGGACAACACTGTTGGAAACGCCACCGCGTGCAGAATTCGCTGATAGGACTTTAGCGATAGCAGTGCGCCTGACTCTGGGGCTTGATATTATTGATGGTATTGACATCCTCAAAATCCCTGAAGCACAACTGACGCAACTTACAAAATTGTTATCTGTGAGGAGCGAATTGGCTAGATTATATGAATTGTCTGAAGAATTGAGACCGTATAGATTATCATCGGAGGTCCTCAACCTTGATTTACCAGTAATAACCGACCTTACCGGTTTGGAACATGCAACGCAACTCAGGGCTTTATATCTCAGTGGTGAAAACATCAGTGATATTAGTCCACTTGCTGAACTTACAGAACTCAGGGAGTTGAATCTCGAGGGAAATCAGATTAGGGATATTAGCCCACTTGCTGAACTTACAGAACTCAGGGAGTTGGAACTCGGAGGGGATGAGAATATCGGGAAGAATGAAATTATGGATATTACCGCGCTCGCCCACCTCACACAGTTAACGCGGTTAGGGCTCAATGGGAATCAGGTTACTGATATTACCCCGCTTGCCAATCTAACACAACTAACGCGGTTAGAGCTCAATAGCAATCGAGTTAGTGATATTACCCCGCTTGCCAATCTAACACAACTAACGCGGTTAGAGCTCAATAGCAATCGGGTTAGTGATATTACCCCGCTCACACACCTAACAGAACTCACATCGTTGTCATTCAATTGGAATCGGATTAGTGATATCACGCCCCTTGCCCACCTCACAGAACTCACATCGTTAGGACTCAGTGGGAATCGGATTAGAGATATCACGCCCCTTGCCCACCTCACAGAACTCACATCGTTAGGACTCAGTGGGAATCGGATTAGTGATATTACGCCCCTTGTCCACCTCACAGAACTCACATCGTTAAGACTCAATAGCAGCCGGATTAGTGATATTACCCCGCTTGCGCAACTTTCTGAATCGCTGTGGGAGTTGCATCTTGAAAACAATCTAATCCGAGATGTCACGCCTCTCGCAAACTTGATACACCTGAGATGGCTATACCTTTCATATAATCCAATTGAGGATACGTCCCCACTCAGTGCACTCCTGGATGCGAATCCAGATATATACATAGATATTGATATAAATATAAAAGATATATCTGCTGAAAAATTCCTCATCCGAGAAGAGGGGGACCCACAATTTACTGGACAGAGGAAATGGACGGCTCCTCCTACATCATCCGTCGGGTGGACCTTGCTAACGGACAATACCAAAATGTCGTCACCTTGTCAGAATTACCCGAAGATATCGCTATAGATAAGGCAGGCGGTAAAATATACTGGAGTAGTAGCACGACTATTAAGCGTGCAAATCTTGATGGAACAGACATCCAACTTGTCGCAGGCGGATTGGAATCTGTTAGGATTTATTTAGATGTGTCAGGTGGTAAGATATACTGGCTGAGCCGGGATCAGGACAAAATTCAACGTTCGGACCTTGATGGCGCAGATGTTGAAGATCTCATCACAGGATTGTCAGATGATCCGCTTGATCTTGCCGTAGATGTGTCAGGGGGTAAGGTATATTGGACGCATCGCTATGGTCAGGTTTATATTCGACGTGCGGACCTTGACGGTGCAAACGTTGAAGATCTCATCACACGCACAGAAAGGGCAGAGCCTACTGCTATTGATTTAGATGTGTCAGATGGTAAGATGTACTGGCGCGTGGGACGTACCGGTAAGATTCAGCGGGCAAACCTTGATGGATCAAGCGTCAAGGAAATTGTCAGCGGAGTTGGTTATGGTGAGATTGCTTTAGATGTGCCTGGGGGTAAGATATATTGGTCACACGAGGGCAGTATTCAGCGTGCAGACCTTGACGGGGCAAACGTTGAAGATGTCGCCACAGGATTGACAGACCCTATAGGTATTGCCCTTAGCACCTCAATAGGGGAAATGGGTTTACCCCCGACTACGCCAGAAACACCGGCAACTACCGATACCGTAGTCAATATCTCACCTGCCTCAGTGGTATCCCCTGCTGTTGGGGAACAGTTAGAATTCAGTCTAAACATCACAGGTGCAGAAGCCATTGCAGGGTATCAAGCAACAGTCCAATTTGATGATACTGCCCTGCGCTATGTCTCAGGTGTGAATGGCGATTTTCTACCCGCAGGTGCGTTCTTTGTGCAGTCCGTTGTTGATGGAAATCTTGTCAAACTGAATGCAGCATCTCTCACTGGACAGAGCAACGGGGACGGCACCCTCGCTACGCTTACCTTTGAAATTATTGCAGTGAAAGAATCTGCGTTGATGTTATCTGATGTGCTGCTTTCTGATAATACAGGGAGCACTTCTGTTCCTAATGTTGAGAATGCGGAAATAACTGAATCAACCGGTATCAAGGGGGATGTGAATGGTGATGGTACTGTTAACATCGCTGATTTGGTTTTAGTCGCCTCAAATATCGGTGAAACAGGACAGCATGCTGCGGATGTCAACGATGATGGTGTCGTCAACATCGCTGATCTTGTCTTGGTCGCTGGTGCATTAGGTGCAAGTGCTGGCTCTGCACCTTCGCTACATGCTAAAGACCTAGAAGTATTCACTGCGGCAGATGTCAAACAGTGGCTATCCGCTGCACAGCACTTAGACCTCACGGATACAACGTCACAACGCGGTATTTTATTCTTACAACAACTCCTTATAGCGTTGATGCCCAAAGAGACAGCACTGCTTGCGAACTTCCCAAACCCGTTCAATCCAGAGACGTGGATACCGTATCAGTTGGCGAAGGATACGGAAGTTACACTGCATATCTATGCTATGAACGGTACATTGGTGCGGACATTGACGCTTGGACATCAGGCTGCAGGGTTGTATCAGAACCGCACTCGTGCAGCGTACTGGGATGGTAAAAACGAGTTTGGTGAGAAGGTAGCAAGTGGTGTGTATTTCTATACGCTCACAGCAGGTGATTTTTCAGCTACGCGAAAAATGCTAATAATGAAATAGTTATCAGTTGTCGGTTATCAGTTAACGCTTTGTGGCAATTGCTTTATTTCTCACTGCCACAATACCTCTCTTAACTGAAGACTGAAAACTGATAACTGACAACCAATATAAAAGGAGTTTATGATGAAAACGTTTAAACCTGAATCTCACATTATGTTAGTGTTCGTTAGTCTCTGGATTTCTTTGCTAATGATTGGCATCACTGGCTGTGGTGAAGATGACGACAATGAATGGGTCGGAACATGGACACTTGAAACTGTTGATGGTCAGAGTATTGAACAGATGTTTGTAGAAGATCCTGCATTCTTCGAAGCAGAAATAGATTACTCCATATCAGCTACCGGCGAATGGACATTTCATAGTGATGGAATGATGGAAGCAGAAATCACTATGAAGTATGAGGCAAAAGGAGAGGATATAGATTTTTCAGAGGGCGGTTCAATAAGAATGACGGGGACTTACTCCATATCTGGATCAAACTATACAATTATGCCTATGAAAATAGAAGGAACAGGTGATTTTAAAGATCTTGGATTAGAGGAAGAATCGGTCGATCCCTCAGATGCAGACACCGGCACATGGTCAAGAAAAGGGAATACTCTTACTCTCAACAGTGATGACGGAGTAGTTATTGTCTTCAAAAAGAAGTAGATTCAGATGTCTATTTTCTTGACTAAAGCGACTGCAACCGCTCCTTGAACTCTTAGAAAAGAATCCTAAAGTCAAGATATACCTCAAATGGGATAGCGAACCACTGCCTGTCAACTTATCCCATTTCCGAGCAGAACACACCGATGCAGGCGTTATCCTCAAATGGACAACCGAATCGGAGGTAGATAACGCAGGTTTCTACATCTACCGCAGCACAACAAAGGATGGTGAATTCAAAGTTGTCAACCCCACTATGATCCAAGGTGCAGGCACAACAGGTGAACGTAACGAGTATACATGGACAGATACCACTGCGAAACCGAACACCGTCTACTATTATCGGATAGAGGATGTGTCGCATGCGGGTGTGCGGGAGCAGTTAACCACCGTTCGCCTAAGAGGTTTAATCTCTGCTCGTGATAAACTGACAACCATTTGGGCAGATTTGAAAGCGACAGACTAATTGCCGTTGTAAGTGGTGTATTTCTACACACTCACAGCAGACGAATTTTCTGCTACGCGGAAGATGTTGATACGGAAGTAAATTGCTATTTACGACTCTATTCTGTACTATAGTCCGGGAACCGGACTCCACTTTACTATATAATCAGAGGACATCTCATGTATGAACATAGAGGGAGAACGTTCACGGTCACCATAGCGGTAGATTGTTGAAGATAGATAGAGCTGATCTTGTGCACGGGTCATGCCAACATAGAAAAGACGACGTTCCTCTTCCAGTTCGGCTTCTGTAATTCCCTGTTTCCACATCGGGAAACTACCTTCTTCCATGCCGATGATTATAACGACAGGAAATTCAGTGCCTTTCGCTGCATGTAATGTCATAAGTGTAATCTGTTCGGTGTCATCATCAATCTCATCATAATTCGTCAGTAATTTTTGGAAATCTAAAAAATCGGCTAAACTATTCCCTTGACCTGCTTTTAAACATTGCAATAGCAGAGTCCGGAACTTTGATTTATGTTCTATCCATGCCGTATCTTCTTGAAATACTGCAACATCAGATTCTGATAACTGTTTCAGATATGCTAATGCCTTTTCTTTCTCCGTTAAGTCAAATGGTAGGTCATCTGGTAAAGAGAATATATTTGATTGGACATGACGTTTTGCAGCATTTAAGAATGAAGTTTCTTGCGATAACGTGTCATCTTCTATGTCGATTTCTGATTTATCAAGAATGCTAATACCTATGAGTGGCAGAAATTCTGTGAGAGATTGGATTTCTCGTTTATGTGAATCTATCCTTATCAATTCTTTGAATATCTGCCGATTTACCTCAACATCTTCCATTGCCCGATGCAGTTTATTGTGTTCAATCCCGAATTTCTCAGCAAGTGCTTCAATGCCCCGTCGTTGACGGGGTAAAAGTCTACGAGCGGTGGTAAGTGTATCGTAATGTGGGTTAGTTAAATTCCGTTTTAGATAGGTCTGTAAGTCACGTTCTAAAATAGGGTTGTCATAACGAGCAACATTGTGTCCAATTAGGATTCGGTCTTGAATGAAACTACAAAATTCTGGGAGAACCATCTCAATACTCGGTGCGTCTTTGACATCATCACTACTAATCCCGTGAACTTTTGTAACAGACGGTGGAATATATCCTCCAGGGGGTTTCACTAATCTATAAAATTCCTCAACTTCATTACCAATAACATTGAGACGTTTCGCAGCAATTTCAACGATATTTGCATTTTTTATATTCACCCCTGTTGTTTCTAAATCATAGATGACCATATCCGACATATTCGGTGTTTCAAATCTATTCAAGAGTCCTTGGCACAATTTAATTGCGACTATACTCCTTACCCCGTCTGATCCGAGTTGTATGAAATCCGACTGTTCAGAGAGAGTTGTACCGATTAGAATTGTCCTTGTTTCAATATCTTTCTGTCCAAATTGACCAAAATCACCGATTAAAATATTGACTGCATTTCTGTTGAGTTCAACTTCTCTGTCATTACCTGTGTTTTCTTTAGTTAAATATCGGACTTCAACATTCTGATTGAGATATATTTTTAGCGTCTGACTCAAGATATATGCAGAACAATACGCATCTATGCCGTTACTGGCAGTAATTTGGATCTGTTCTTGTCTATTTAGCGCACTATAAAGAACATCTTGTGCCAAACCCAAATTTGTCATATCTGATTGACTTTCAATAACATTCAATTCTTTCGTACGATATGGAGTTTGCATCATATCTAATCTATTAAAAAGAATATTGGCTATTTTGCCAATTTTTTCGTCTTCAATATCATCTGCTAATGCTTCAATCTGATCCCAAAAATTGCTAATGTTCTTTCGCGTCAATGGTCCAACATCATCAGGATATTGCTCAATATTCCTCAAGAGTTCCTCTAACCCTAATCCTTCGCGCTGAGCTAACCACTTCAGTCGCACCCAAGTCAAGTCATCAATACGTTTTTCAGGAAAGTTGATTGCAATTTCTAAATCGCGTGGAAGTCGCCACTGAATATAACAGAGATAAGAAAGGATACCTTTTAACCGTTCATCGTCAAAGGAATTAGTGGGACGTATTCGTTGAAACTTGACTTTTGCCCGAACCAATTCCTCTGTCAGCACATCCGCGAGTCTGTGTGTCCTATAAAACACGGCAATATCACGATATGAAACATTACGTTCACTAATCAATTTTCTAATAATCCTAATAATATTTCGTGCTTCTTCAACAGGAGTCATAAATGTATAATGAAATATGTCGCGCCCTTCATCTTTGTGTGTTACAAGACTGTGCTGTGTTTGTCGTAACGGATTATTCGCAATGACTTCTTCTGCAGCCCGTAGAATCGTTTCACTACATCTATAGTGATCGTCTAATTCTACTATAAGTGGCGAGTAATTGACTTTGAAATGGTCAATGAACAACGGATTTGACCCACGCCAACTATAGATTGACTGATCAGCATCCGCTACAACCATGAGATTGTTCTCTGGTGGCACTGTTAGCAATCGTAAGAGTTGATATTGAACTTCGTTGACATCGTGATATTCGTCAACAAGTATATGTGAAATCTGATGATGATATTCCTGCTGGACTTCACCTACTTGTTCAAAGAGTGATACAGATTTTATCAGAAGATCATCAAAATCAAGTGCATTATATTCTTTGAGTTTGCTGTGGTAGGTGTTGAAGGCATCTATTATATTCGCTTCAGCATCAGGATCGTTTACCTCTGAGATATATTCATGGTCAATTTGTATGTTGTTAGATGTATAATCAAGTTTACATTTTGCATCGCTTATTGCATTCCGTAGCAACCACACAGGATAATCATTCGGGTTAAGATGCTGTTCCTTTATAACTTCAACGAGGATTTCGTCTTGTATTTCCTGGTCAAAAATAGCAAAGTTCTCACTGATATCAATATGATGTGCATGTTTTCTGAGGACCTTAACGCAAAAGGCATGAAAGGTAAATACATTGATATTGGACCCATGGGGTTCACCGATTTCCTTATTGACACGATCCCGCATCTCTTGTGCAGCTTTGTTCGTAAAGGTAATTGCCAGTATATTTTCTGGGCTGATACCATAATGGCGAATTAGGTAGGCAATCCGACTTGTAATGACTTTTGTTTTGCCAGTACCAGGTCCTGCAATCACAAGGAGTGGACCTGTGTTGTGCTTTACAGCCTCCATCTGTTTCTGATTTAGACCATGGAGAATATTCATCTAAATATACCTATGTTTTTTATGGTCAACTATGTGCTACCAGTAGTGTATATTTTGGAATTGACTATTATAACGAAGTAGTAGTTAGTATATCCTACATTATGTCAAAAAACAAGCATTTTGTGTGTGACAATACCTTTGCCAATAATAGACATTCTGTTAGATTGTGTGTGTTGTATCATATTCTGTTAGATTGCTGAATAGCCATTTCTATTGTCAAATTAGGATCTATGACAATTAAAAACACTTCAACAAAAACCAATACCTTCGCCAATTATCCTGGGCTTAATTCAGGTTGCGTGTCCTGAACAGTACCGATTGAATCCAGATTGTTGCGGATATATGTGGGGTCTAAACTGTCTAAAGTGCTATAATTGCTTGCATGGGCGATTGTCCTTTCAAAGTTATTGATTTGTTTTATATAACTTTAGGACATCTGCCCAATTTATTCAACTATTTTGGCGAGGATATTGGTGTATATTTAAACAAAAACCGAGAAATTTCATAATTTTTTAGAAAAAGGTTGACATTTTACGAAACTTAGGACTTATGTTAAGTCGGTAATAAAAAAAGACACGCCGCAATCGGACTTTTATTTTAACATAAGGTAGGGATTTAATAGTGGAAAACCGATATGTAGATAACACAATCCACAAAAATAGCGTCCCCAGACGTTTAGAACTTGAGCAAGAATTTGCCCTGGGGCAATGTTTGTGGATTCATGTTAACTATTGATTAACTACCCCCACCCCCCACGATTAACATTCGTTAATTATTTCACATTACAAAGTTTTATCGCAGTCTTTGCATGCTGCGATATTGTTCTGCCTGCACGAAGTTTCACGTTGCGGGCTTTTGTTGTTGCATTGCAAAATGTTTGTACAGCGATGCAACTTTTTTGTGGGCGTGTAAAGTTTTTGGCATGAACATCATGCTGCTTTTGTGTTTGGATACCAATATCTTTCCCAAGCCTTGTTTTTTGACAAACATCTCCACTTTAGCACAGCATTGATGCCCGGTTTCTCCCACCTCATAGCTGCTTGTTTGCACCTTTCTCCGACAACCTGTTTACACGCACTTTCAATCACGCCACTTCCAATCATATACCCTTTTCTCTAAACGCTCTATATTGTCTGAACAGCGTTGGGAAAGTATTCTTTACAAAGGTTCCAAATCCACGCAGCACCATCTCCGATAAACACAATCACTTGTGTATTTATATCTTTCTGATAGATACCACTTTTTATGGCTAACGCATACAACTCTTTACCAAAAACTTCAGCATTGTAACGCCCCGCAACATACCGAATACTTTCTATTCTCACACTCGGGGTTCCACCCGAAACAGGTTGGGAATAATCGCATCCCATTACCCAACGACCTTGACCACTTCAGCACTGTTCCACCCGAAACAGGTTGGGATAATCTCTGTAAATACAACCCACTTTTACCTCTTTCTACCCATCCGGTGAGTTCGTGTGGCACCCATTGCAACTCACATACCAACGCTGATTTTCCTCAAGTTCTTGAGGTGCTACTTGTTCACAAACATTCAAATCTTCTGACCATTTACGCACATTCTGGTGGAGTATCCTGTGACTCACTTCTATCCCTTGATGAGACAACTCCTCTGATGCTTCCCTATAGTCAAGGCGAAAAGACAAACGACACATCGCTTCAGCGACACGATGCGTGTATTGATCCAATAACTTCTGCTTCACATCCCACGGGGCATGCCTATGTCCTTGCTCACAACAATACCCCCAACGACTTATACTTATTTTGCCACAAAGGGTTGTCAAATACCGCTCGCGTTTACGCAATGGACGACAAGGTGCTTTACACTCTGGACATTCAACAGGTGCACTCTCTTTCTTACCTGCCTTTTGAGAGACACACATTTCTAAAAACTTCTGTTCAAGAGAACGAAAGGTTTCGGAAACACGAACTTCAACATCATGTAAAGAGAGACGCTCGTCAGAATCAATCTCTCCATAAAGATCGTTTACTTCTTTGACAAACTTTCTAAAACGATCTTTGCAATCGTTGCTTTCACAAACACTTAATGATATACTTGACATAGGTATCCTCTCTTAGATAGTTATATATTTATTAGGATAGGATACCATTTGTATACATTCTAAGCAACAACTCCATTCAAGGCAATTTCATGCCAAAAACTTTACACCCCCAGCGTGCATTTACCGTTGCCAAAATTGTGTAGTTGTGATAAAATCCCCTTCAAAACTGCAACAACCCTATACCGAAAGGAAAATATATTGAATCCACAAAATCATTTACCACTCGCAGCACTCCTACACGACATCGGAAAATTCCGACAACGCGCCACCGGACGTTATACAAAGCACCAACAACATAGTTACGAATTCGTCTCCAAAGACTTTGCTGATTTCTTTGCACCTTGCGGGATTGACTTTGCAAACGCTATCTTAAACCACCACACAAACGGTAATAATCTCATAGAAAAACAGGTGATATTGGCAGACCGCCTCTCTGCTACTGAGCGCGAAGACGAGGAGAGAGAAGCAGAAGATTTTGTTCAATCCGCGCTTGTTTCACCCCTCTCACGTCTCAAAGGTGCAGATAAGGAATACCGCTACAAACTCACAGCACTCAGTTTTGACCGAGATACCGTCATTCCATCAGAAACCGTAGACGTGAATCAGGATAATTACAATGATTTATGGCAGTCCTTTAAGAAGGCGTTCGAAAAAGCAACAGACGGTAAACTCTACGAACCAGCAGCACATTACCAAACCATTGTCGCACTGCTCCACAAATACACATCCCGCATACCATCTGCAACGCCGTGGGAAAAAGATGGTAAGAAAACTATTCCAGATGTCTCACTCTACGACCATCTCCGCACAACCGCAGCAATCGCAGCGTGCATCGGACGTGAACTTACCACGGATACCGAAGTTGACGAGGAGCTCAAACTACTGTCGGATAAAAAAGAATCATATCGCAAGATATGTGCCCTCATCAAAGGCGACATCTCTGGTATCCAGAACTTTCTATATCACATCTTATCTGATGGTGCCTCTAATCAACTGCGCGGTCGTTCTTTCTACTTGCAATTACTCACAGAAGCAATTGCACACTATATTTTAAAACAACTCGACCTACCCATCACGAACCTAATCCTCGCCAGTGGTGGACACTTCTATATCCTTGCACCTTATACCGAAGCAAAAAAGAAATTAGATATACTCCGCAAACAAATATCTGAAAAGTTATGGGAACTGCATAGCGGAGATATCTCTTGCATTTTAGCCGGTATATCCATAAAAGCACACGATTTTACAAACAACAATTTTTCAAACAAGTGGGATGCTGTTGCAGAAAAGGTGAATGAGAGAAAACAACAAAAATGGTCGGAGCTAGGCAACAATGGTATGTTTCAAAACCTCTTTACACCTTATGGACACAAAGAAATTGACGAACAGGACGAAAACAATCCCTGGGATTTTATAGGCCTCGGTAAGCAATTACGGCAAGCTGAATACCTCATTACATTTGACATACCAGAATCGCCTATTCCAAAAAGACTGAAATGGTATGATGCGATAAAGGCTTTCGGATTGCATATTGATATCTGTCCAGATACTGACAATACACCGACAGAACCTGAGCATGCCGAATGTGCTATTGTCTACCGATTAGGAGATACGGAGCTGCTTTCTAATGTAGAAAAATATCGGTGGGGAGGTATCCCTGTCAGCTACGATTTCCGAATATTCCATCCAGTAATTGCCCAAACTAAAGAAGGTGAAACTGCAGATTACGACTACCTTGCAAATGCATCCGAAGGCGTTCATTGGTTCGGCGCACTCCGCATGGACGCTGACAACCTCGGCACCGTCTTCAAAGACAAACTTGAAAATGTGACCATTTCACGCCTCGCAACCCTCAGTGAAGCAATGCGGACCTTTTTTGAGGGTTACATCCCGCAACTTTGCAAAGAACATAATAAGAATAGAGATAAAGAGATACTTGAACTCATATACGCTGGCGGTGATGACCTATTCCTTGTCGGTGGGTGGAACGCATTACCTGAGATTGCTGAACAGATCCGCTCCGAATTTCGCCATTTCATTACGGGTGATCACGTCACACTTTCAGGTGGAATAGCCATTGAACACATGAAGTTTCCACTCTATCAATTCGCGGATCGGAGTCGTGAGGCGGAAAAGGCCGCGAAAAACATTGATAACAAAAAGAACGCCATCACATTTTTACAAAAACCGATGAAGTGGAATGAGTTCACTGAAGCACGCGAATGGCATCAAAAGTTTTTAAACTTATTAACAGGGCAAAATCAACTTCCTCGTGATATTCTCACGCGTCTCAACCAAATCTATTCTGAGAAAGAATTAAAACAGCACCGATGGGCATGGCGATCCTTATACTATTTCCATCGTTTACAAGCGAGATATCAATATGACGAACAGAAAACTTTTCTACATGAATTAAAACATAAACTTAACCACCAAGATTCCTCTCAATTTAGAGAAGAACTTATCCACGTTATTACCAGATGGACAGCATTACGTATTAGAAATTAGTAGGTTGGGTGGAGCGGTAGCGAAACTCGACATCACTGAAAATATAAGGAGATATACATGCCTACTGGAAAAATTAAAACCTTGCTGAAAGGTTTTGGCTATATACAGCCAGATGATGGCGGTAAAGATGTCCACTTTAGTCAGAGGGCACTACAAAATGTTCGGTTCAACCAACTCATAGAAGGACAGCAAGTTACCTCGTATACAATCACGCAAGGTGAGAGGGGACCAACTGCAAGTAACGTTGAAGTGGAAGCAGTTGTGCAACAAAAGGTTGATATTTCGGAGATTATTGAAAACGGCGGTGAACCGCTCGTCACCGCAGCTGAAAATTTGGGGCGTAAGCTCGCAAGGAATCTCAAAACCGCTCAAATCCGAAAAGTATACGGGGCAGTTAAGAAAATCCAGATGAGCGAAGAGTTTAACCGAAACGAATTGATCATGCTGAAACCGAAATTAGCTTACGCTGCAGCCCGAAAATCGGAAGTGGAAGACCTAAAAGATGTGCTAACACAAGCCATCAATCAAGTTGATAATGCTGAAAAATTCAAAAATTTCGTAGATTTTTTTGAAGCAATTCTCGCCTATCATAGAGCATACGGTGGAGATTAAGGAGGAACACTATGCCAAGTATTAAACTACAAGGTAAAATCATACTAAAAGGAACAATTGAAGCAAAAACAGGCCTACATATCGGTGGAAATATAGGTGAATTAGATATTGGTGGTATTGATAATCCTATAATACGCAATGCCTTCAATCGACAACCTTACATCCCCGGTTCGTCCCTACGTGGAAAGATGCGAGGTCTACTTGACCGACACTACGGAAAGGATTTGAATAAACCTGTCGGTAGAGATGTCCGAATTCACGAGAGCAAAACTGTAGAAGAATATAAGAAATGCCCGATTTCTCAAGTTTTCGGTGTCGCACCAACAGAACAATTAAGAGGTAAAACAATGCCGACCCGTGTGATCATCCGAGACACCTTTTTAACTGACGAATCACTTGCAGTACTCGACAGAGCCGATACAGATACAGATTTCACCGAAATTAAGACAGAGGTAGCAATTGACCGAATCACCTCTGCCGCTACGCCACGTCAACAAGAACGTGTCCCAGCAGGGTCAAAGTTCGGTCCTGTTCAGATAATCCATAGCCTTTACACACTACACGGTAGCGAGCATGACAACAAACTTGAAGACGAACTCGCTTATTTCGACACAGTCCTAAAAGGCATGGAACTCCTCGAAGATGACTACCTCGGCGGTTCAGGTTCACGCGGCTCAGGGCAGATAGCGTTTGAAAACTTAACGATGACTTTCAAATCTCGAGAATGCTATGAAAAAGCTGACGGGCAACCTAAATCCATTGATCTACCTGAAAACGCAAACATTAAAGCAGTACGCCAATCCGATTATGACGATCAAATTCTGAAGGCCATTAACGGGGAATAGGTGCGATTATGGATAATTATACCGTTTATCGCTTAAAGTTCAAAACGCAACTCCATCTCGGACGCTCTACAGGGGCAGCGCAAACGGGCAGTCTCGGATTAGAAAAAACCGAGATATATATCCCCGCAGATACACTTTTTTCGGCGATCTGCCAAACGTGGACGACGTTTTACGATACCAATAGTCTCACCGATTTTCTCAACCTATATACAGGAGAAAGCGAGACGCTTCCGTTCACATTAACATCTGCGTTTCCGTTTGCTGATAACGTCTACTTCTTTCCGAAACCGATAACATGGACAGACAGGTCAAAAGAAAGCAAACAGATCCAATTCGTGTCCGGTAATATATTTCGGCAGATTATTGCAAGCGATCCACCAGCATTCGATAAAAAGCAGTTGATTATTGGTGAAAAAGTTTGGATAAGCGATACGGAAAAAAATCTGTTGAAGATAACGGATGAGGATAATTATGAAATTTGGAAAACTGCTACTCGCCCGCGTGTTACCATCGGGAGTCGCAATGCTGGCTCCGAAATATGGCACGTCGAAGCCGTCCAATTCAACAAAAAATGCGGACTCTGGTTCGCCGCCAATTTTGATAATGACGAAACTCGGCACAGAATTGAAACCTTACTCCGTGTGCTTAGCGACAACGGCATCGGCGGTGAACGTAACGCCGGATACGGTCAGTTTGAGTTTGACAAAGCAGAACTTGAGATACCAACAGCAGAAGATGGTGACCGATTTGTCACGCTTTCCCCGATATGTCCTAAATCGTCAACGCAACTCCAGCAGCTTCTCACAGGCGATGTCGCTTATACGCTGAGTCCGTGTATCGGATGGGTCAGTGTACCCGGCAGTGATGCACTCAGAAAACTGATCAATATGTTCAGAGAAGGCTCCGTTTTACGCAAAAGTGAGGAACGCGTTGGCAGATTAGTAGATTTAAAACCGGAAGATTACACCCATTCCGTTTATCGCTACGGCTATGCGTGGCAGGTCGGTATCAAAGGAGCGAAAAATGAAGCAGAAATACAAACTTGAGACCATCACACCTGTCCACATCGGGTCAGGTGAAATGTTGAACCATATTGATGGTTACTACGCTAACGACAGATGGTATCGCATAGATTTGGATAAGGTATTAACACATCCAAATGTTGACATCAACGCATTAACCTCCGAAATGGCACAGCGCGACTTCCGTTGGAACGATTACTTCTCGCGTCATAACATGAATGCTGCGGAGCTTTCTACCTATAACCTGCTATGTGCGCAAAGTCCAGAGACAACAGAGATTCGGGAGGCTATCAAATCTGTTGGAAACCGCCCCTATATCCCTGGTAGTAGCATCAAAGGTGCAATCAGAACTGCGCTGTTATCGGATTTAATTAATAGTGATGAGAATGAACAATTATTAAATGGCAGCGCAACACACTTAAAGAGAGAAATTGATAAAGGTTCACGGGCATACCGACGTAATGAGACTCCCGCAAAAAGAGTCGAGGCGATGGCTTTTGGAAAAGACCCTAACCACGATCTCCTACGGACACTGCAAATCAGTGATACAGAACCCCTTGAAAGTGATGCACTTGCAATTGAAACGGCCTGGACGGTTGCCCTCAATCAAAACAACGAACTTGAACAGAAGATTGAGGGCAACACAGAATATAAAAACTGTGTAGAGGTAATTCAAGGTGTGAAGGCTTTGACGTTTACCCTCAAGATTGATGACCTACTTTTTAGAGATCGCGAAAAAGAACATCTCAACTTTAGCAATTTACAGGAAAAAACGTTACGAGAAGTTGCTGATGTGTGTCAATTCGAATCTAAAGTACTTATGCAAGATGAGCAAAACTTTTTTGAAGATTACAGTTATACAGAAATCGCTAACCTATATGACAAATTTATCGCTTTAAATGACTCCCTAACCGATGGTGCCTTCATGCTACAGATCGGGTGGGGCACAGGATACCTTTCTAATACTGTCACCTCGTCTTTCACACAAGGTGACGATGCACCTGTGGACATGATGAAGTTCCGTGAACGTTATCGGTTAGGTCGGAGCCGATCTAATCAACGACACCCCTATGATACTCGTGAATTCCCAAAAACCCGCCGCATCTTATACCGTGGTCAGAACCCAATCGCACCACTCGGTTGGGTCAAAATATCACCAGTTGAGGATTAGGAGAGTTATGAGATGGCAAGACTTTTAATCACAACTGTAGGCACATCGCTTTTAACAAACCGTGATGAACGACCTTGGAATTGGTTTCCGCGCAATAACAACCCTTTACCTGATTCAGATGTCGTTGACAGTTGGCTTGCTGAATCGGACCCTATAAAAGCAAGTGCAGAAACGAACACGTTATATAGGCGCGAAATAGTGGAAACAGATCGTATCTCGTTCTTACACTCGGACACCTCTGAAGGTGAGTATTGCTCTAACAGACTTGGCACATATTATGCTGATAAGTGCAGAGAAGTGAAACAATGCGTTTTGAAAGCTCTAAATTACGGAGACCAAAGTTTTGCACAAAGCGGACTCAAAAGTCTTATTTCAGTTACGGTTCAAGAAATAGGTTATGCTCACAGTCTAAAACTAACGCCCATTTTCTGTGCAACCGGCGGGTTCAAAGCTGAAATTGCGTACCTGAATATATTAGGTGCCCTGCTTAACATAGAGGTCTATTATATCCATGAATTGCATCGTGAGGAAGTCAGACTCCCACGTTTGCCGCTGACTTGGGATACAGATTATGTTCTTCAGCATCAAGAATTTTTTGAGTGGATAAAAGAAGAACTCCGTAAAAGTCCAGAAGTGGAAAGTTGGTTACATACGCGCCCTGAATTACGCCCATTGGTCCACAATGTAGAAATAGATGGTGTTTTCTATACAGACTTAAATGCAGCAGGTGAACTCTTATTTGAGGCAGCTAAAGCGTCTCGTCCAAGTGCAGTGTGGCCAGAATCCAGTGATAATTCACCTGAACAGAAGTATGGTTTGTCTGGGATTGAACACCATCGTCCAGCTGGATGGAAACAATATGTCGACAAACTCTGTAAGATCGACTGTGTCACTTATGTTCGTTACACTGAGGATGCCCGTGGTGGAACCAATGTAAAGGTCTTAAACGGTGAGGAAGGAACCATCGGTGTTCGGTTTGGACCAACGGGGAATGATTTACCTTTACAGGTAGATACGACTGCCCGTGGTAAAGAACAAACGGAATTAGTTGCAGCACACATTCGGAAAATCAAGTAGCCCGTAGATCGAGTAAGGTGTGTAAAGTTTTTGGCATAAAGTGTGTGTCCAGTTATTTCACTTGTCTGAACTAGGATTTTCAGGATTTTTCTCATCAAGCCCTATATTTCAAAAGACGACACTAAACATGCATCAAAAAACCTGGATATGGTAGTCCTGGTAATCTATAAATCCTGAAAATCCTGGTTCAGACAAGTGCCAAATACTTTACACACTCCATAGTTTGTCCATCAAGTAGAGCAGTAGTGAAACCCGACAAATCTGCTTAAAACAAACTTCTAATCGCACCAATCTGGAATCAACACAATTGGGAATAATATGGTTCATTAGTTTCCACATAAGCCGTCTGGCTTATTTCTAATCGCACCAATCTGGAATCAATACGCACTTTTGGGCACCTTTGGATATGGACCAAAACCAATCTTTTAATCGCACCAATCTGGAATCAAATTGATTCAGACAACAAACGGAAAAAGGAGAACACCTAAATGCAAAACCCACAACACCCCAATATCACTGGCACTGCCGTCAACTATCTCTATATCTGCCAACGCAAACTTTGGTTCTACCGACATCACCTTGAAATGGAGCATACCTCCGAAAAGGTTGACCTCGGCAAACACCTCCACGAAAAGAGTTATCCCCGCGAAAAACGCAGAGAATGGAACATTGACAACCTTATTAATATAGACTTCGTAGACAAACAGGGCATCCTACACGACATCAAATCTGGACCCGCCATGGAAACAGCACATATCATGCAGATATGTTATTACCTTTATCTGCTCAAACAGAAAGGCGTTACTAACAAGAAAGGTATCATCAACTACCCACGCCAACGACAGACCACAGAAGTAGAACTCACACCTGAAAGAGAAAAAGAGGTAGAAGATGCCATCGCAAAAGTGAACGAAATATCCGCATTACCGACACCACCCAACGTTGAATATATGAAGATATGTAAATCCTGTAGTTATCAGGAACTTTGTTGGAGTTAGAAGGAGCAGTTACACTTTTTGAAATGCACAACCTAACAGGTTGTGCTACGGCTCTGTTGGAGTTAGAAGTAGCAGTCACACTTTTTGAAGTGCACAACCTAACAGGTTGTGCTACGGCTCTGTTAGAGTTAGAAGTAGCAGTCACACTTTTTGAAGTGCACAACCTAACAGGTTGTGCTACGGCTCTGTTAGAGTTAAAAGTAGTAGGCACATGCCATGTGCCGATACAATTGGAGGATCATGAATATGTCACGCAACTACTACATCACACAACCAGGAAGAATTCGCCGGAAAGATAACACAATCTACCTTGAACCTGAGGATGGAAAGCGTATTCCAATACCCGTAGAAGATATTGACGCACTCTATTTCTATGGAGAACTTGACTTGAACACCAGACTGCTCAACTTCCTTGCACAAAAGAAGATAGCATTTCACGTATTCAACTATTACGGATACTATTCTGGCAGTTACTATCCAAGAGAATATCTGAACTCCGGTTCGCTTCTCGTTAAACAGGTGCAGCACTATGAAAAATCAACGAAACGGATGGAGATTGCACATGAATTCGTCGCCTCCGCAGTCTTCAATATGCTCCGTATTTTACGGTATCATACCAATCGTGGCAAAGATTGCAGCACACAAATTGAAACTATAGAAAAACTCGCCACAGAGAGCCAAACTGCAAAGAATACGAGCGAGTTGATGGGATACGAAGGGACAATCCGTGATACCTATTACACAGCTTTCAATACTATTCTGGAGTTAGAAACGCCTTTAGAACAACGTGTCCGCCGCCCACCAGACAATCCTATTAACGCCGCTATCTCATTCGGAAATTCTTTGATGTATCCTGCGTGTCTCACGGAAATCTATCGGACACAGCTCAATCCTACAATTAGTTTCCTACATGAACCAGGGGAACGACGTTTCTCACTCAGTCTTGATCTGGCAGAAATCTTCAAACCACTCATCATTGACAGGATCATCTTTCGTCTATTCAACCGTGGACAACTTAACGAATCAAAGCATTTTGAAACAAGTGTTGGAGAGTGTTACCTGAATGAACAGGGGCGTAAAACCTTTATTGCTGCTTTTGATGAACAACTCAAACAAACAGTTTCACATCGTAAGTTAAAACGGCATGTATCATATCAGCGACTTATCCGATTGGAGTGTTACAAACTTATCAAACATCTTGTTGGGATGGAGACATATCAAGCACTCCGCCCGTGGTGGTAGGAGGGAGGTCAGGACAATGTATATCATTCTCGTTTATGACATAGAGGTAAAACGTGTTGCAAAGGTTTGTAAGTATCTACGTCAACATCTCAATTGGATACAAAACTCGGTATTTGAAGGACAATTAACCAAAGCGCAGTTCGCGAGAGTTAAATCGGGGTTAGCAGAGATCACTGATCCAGAAAAAGACTCTGTCATTATCTATCAATTACGCGATGCGAAATGGATGACTAAAGAGGTCATGGGCGTAGATAAGAATCCTGCTACTAACCTGCTTTAGATAAGGGTTGACAGCAATTTTCCTTAAATAATTCTGCTGTCGACCTCCGAATTTTGACGATTTTCTTACTGAAATATCTTACAAATTTCCTCAAAATTGCCCGTCAACCTTTACGACATCTACTGCCGTCAACCCCCCAGTAAATTCGCACGATTAGAGGTCGACAGCAGAGGTTGTTCCGAATGAAATTTAACTTGACAGTAACTGTAAAGGTTTGTTATGCTATAAATGCTATTTTTGGATAGCCTTCTAATCGAACCAATCTGGAATAGAAACATACGTCAAACCGCTCTTTGACAAACCCAATTTTTTTGCCTTCTAATCGAACCAATCTGGAATAGAAACTTTCACGTTCATCATCACGTCGGACGTCATCATCCACTTCTAATCGAACCAATCTGGAATAGAAACTTGTAAAAGGAATTCTACTGCTAAATCATAGAAACTTCTAATCGAACCAATCTGGAATAGAAACATCTTATCTAATGGGAATAATAGACTGAGTGAATGTCTTCTAATCGAACCAATCTGGAATAGAAACCGGGTAATTTTACATTTGCTGAAGCGAATGGTGCGCTTCTAATCGAACCAATCTGGAATAGAAACTAAAATAAATCAAATAAAAAAGATACAGCCCACTTCTTCTAATCGAACCAATCTGGAATAGAAACTATATTCAGTTGATTGCCGGTGTGCTTTTACTGGCTTCTAATCGAACCAATCTGGAATAGAAACTAATGTTGGCTTCAAAGAGAATAAGGCGGGATGCGAGAGACTTCTAATCGAACCAATCTGGAATAGAAACGTTTCAAATCATGGTACAGCAATCATTTGACAAGATGCTTCTAATCGAACCAATCTGGAATAGAAACTGAAATGCAACAACTCTCACACGAAGCACTGGACTTCTAATCGAACCAATCTGGAATAGAAACGATTTTAGACTCCTATGCACGGTACCAATACGGCGTCTTCTAATCGAACCAATCTGGAATAGAAACGTGCCAGAGCAAAACGCAGAGTAGAAACAGAAGAACCTTCTAATCGAACCAATCTGGAATAGAAACTTGGCAAGGTTTTCATAAGTGATTCTGCCTTGCGAGCTTCTAATCGAACCAATCTGGAATAGAAACCGAAATAGAGTTCTTGTTATACAGCGTCCAAGTTTTGACTTCTAATCGAACCAATCTGGAATAGAAACAAGGCAAACAGACGCATCAGACAAGTAATCACCGCATGCTTCTAATCGAACCAATCTGGAATAGAAACCAGACCATCAGCAACTCCAAGCACAAGGGCAACCCCGTCTTCTAATCGAACCAATCTGGAATAGAAACTCGGCAATACTATTGACAAAGTCAAATATGATATTGACTTCTAATCGAACCAATCTGGAATAGAAACCCGAACTCGCAGATGACGTTGAACGGTTAGTTGCGGCTTCTAATCGAACCAATCTGGAATAGAAACTCCAGCGCGGTGCATTAGCACAACTTTTCTTAAAATCACCTTCTAATCGAACCAATCTGGAATAGAAACTCGTAAGACAACAATCAGGAACAGCCGTAGCCGAGCAGCTTCTAATCGAACCAATCTGGAATAGAAACTGTGGGGGCAGGGTTTCAATCTTATGTACGCCGACTTCTAATCGAACCAATCTGGAATAGAAACTTGCAATGGAAGCAGCGATGTTGAGTGCTAACAACTTCTAATCGAACCAATCTGGAATAGAAACTTAAAGGCCTTACAAAAGCATTTGAAGAAAAGTGGTCACTTCTAATCGAACCAATCTGGAATAGAAACTTGGCAAGGTTTTCATAAGTGATTCTGCCTTGCGACTTCTAATCGAACCAATCTGGAATAGAAACCGCGGTGCAACAGGCATAAAAGAAAATATATTAGCTTCTAATCGAACCAATCTGGAATAGAAACTTGAGAGAGGTCAGCATTGAATGGTTACCACGCCAAACACTTCTAATCGAACCAATCTGGAATAGAAACCATAGAAAGACTTTTAGCACACGGAATCCTATACGATCTTCTAATCGAACCAATCTGGAATAGAAACATCAAAAGTCGTAGCAGAATCAAACACAATCGGTGACTTCTAATCGAACCAATCTGGAATAGAAACGATACAAGAACAGAGCGATTTGATTGAAGTACAGACTTCTAATCGAACCAATCTGGAATAGAAACTTCTACAATGCCACCTCCTTTATTCAAGAACTCGTCTTCTAATCGAACCAATCTGGAATAGAAACTGCGCTTGGACAAACAGGCACGATGGAAGATGCCTCCGCAGCTTCTAATCGAACCAATCTGGAATAGAAACCGTGCAGTTTTTCACAGAACTTGAACCTGTATTGACCTTCTAATCGAACCAATCTGGAATAGAAACGCACACAAGCTGATGCTTCTCTTTTGCATTTTGCCTGACTTCTAATCGAACCAATCTGGAATAGAAACGTCAAAATAATCTCCACTTGCGCGCTCAACAGGAAAACTTCTAATCGAACCAATCTGGAATAGAAACCAATTCACATCAAGAACAGATAAACAACTTTTTTGCACTTCTAATCGAACCAATCTGGAATAGAAACGAACAGATTGCAGCAATTGTGGAACGACAAATCAATCTTCTAATCGAACCAATCTGGAATAGAAACCCAAGCACAATCCATCATGGACGGCGTGCATGGATCTTCTAATCGAACCAATCTGGAATAGAAACTTAGATTTACATTAGTTTCTGCCATCACAGAACTCCTTCTAATCGAACCAATCTGGAATAGAAACTTGTGGTTGTTGGGCAGGTGGTGTGCCTGCCCGGTTCTTCTAATCGAACCAATCTGGAATAGAAACGTTGGTTCAGTTACTCAGTTTTCTTGAGGGTTACTTCTAATCGAACCAATCTGGAATAGAAACCCGTTCCCTTGACGTTCAGACAATAGCTGCCTGGACGCAGCTTCTAATCGAACCAATCTGGAATAGAAACATTGATTCAAGAATTCTTTAATTGTCTCTATGGCATTACTTCTAATCGAACCAATCTGGAATAGAAACGCAACATACGTCATAGACGATGCCAACTCCGACACGCTTCTAATCGAACCAATCTGGAATAGAAACTACATCCAGAGAGGACAATGACCACCAGAACACCTTCTAATCGAACCAATCTGGAATAGAAACTGAAAATACGGAAAGGCTCATCAGCAAGCGTCTCCTCTTCTAATCGAACCAATCTGGAATAGAAACATCTTCTCCGTCAACGCACCCACGCCTTGTAACTTCTAATCGAACCAATCTGGAATAGAAACGAACAAAGGACAACGGATTGGAACTGCATGGAAAGCTTCTAATCGAACCAATCTGGAATAGAAACCCCCTCACCACCTCTGCGATTAGCAATGACGAATGCACCTTCTAATCGAACCAATCTGGAATAGAAACATTGTAAATTTCTTTAGAAAGAAAAAGGCTGTTGATGCTCTTCTAATCGAACCAATCTGGAATAGAAACAGTGTAATCTTCCTCTTGACTGTCTACAACGGAACTTCTAATCGAACCAATCTGGAATAGAAACTTACCTAACACTTCTGCATAGTGAGATGCGTAATTATCTTCTAATCGAACCAATCTGGAATAGAAACTCCGCTGTATTGTGTAGCAGTGATAGCAGCCGCTACTTCTAATCGAACCAATCTGGAATAGAAACTCACCTCTTATTCCCATACTTCCTTGACGTTCTAAACTTCTAATCGAACCAATCTGGAATAGAAACGTTTATATAACCCGCTTACATCAGCGTCAAAATCTCTTCTAATCGAACCAATCTGGAATAGAAACTCTTGAAATGCTATGCATTTGATTCCTCCACTAATCCCTTCTAATCGAACCAATCTGGAATAGAAACTAGAATACACCACACATCAGAAAATATGCAGCTAAACTTCTAATCGAACCAATCTGGAATAGAAACTTTACAAACTCAGCACCATGTGGGATACGATGCCCCCACTTCTAATCGAACCAATCTGGAATAGAAACTCAGTGGATCGTGACGTTGTGTTGCCCGCCTTGTACTTCTAATCGAACCAATCTGGAATAGAAACTCAACCATAACGTCCACCTTGTAATCTATGCTTGCCTTCTAATCGAACCAATCTGGAATAGAAACAATGATATGTCTGTAGAGGAACTTATAAAGAACCTTTGCTTCTAATCGAACCAATCTGGAATAGAAACTTCGTGAAGCTCTTTCTTATTGTATGCATACTCGCGACTTCTAATCGAACCAATCTGGAATAGAAACCTTTAACATCCTCGTATCCGCAACTGCGGAGTGCCACTTCTAATCGAACCAATCTGGAATAGAAACCAACAGGTGCAGCTTCAGTTTCTTCATTTGTCTCTTGTGCCTTCTAATCGAACCAATCTGGAATAGAAACTTAATCTATGCAGCACGGCTGATATACGGTGAATGCTTCTAATCGAACCAATCTGGAATAGAAACTTTCTTTCAACATTAGTTCATGGTATAAATGAATTATCTTCTAATCGAACCAATCTGGAATAGAAACATGCTATCGCCCGACTTCAGAAACACCAAGTCTATCGCTTCTAATCGAACCAATCTGGAATAGAAACCCTTTCCCGCATCTTCGCCACACCCGCAGCCACCGCCTCTTCTAATCGAACCAATCTGGAATAGAAACAAGCAATTGTGTTTTATTATTATACAACAATCACAAACTTCTAATCGAACCAATCTGGAATAGAAACGATCACATTCACAGATGCGGTCATCGGATTATCCAAGAAACTTCTAATCGAACCAATCTGGAATAGAAACGCGGGCTCTAACGTCCAACCTGGATTGATAAACTTTCCTTCTAATCGAACCAATCTGGAATAGAAACGCGTGATATGCTTTCGCGATGCTACGGATGAATCTGACTTCTAATCGAACCAATCTGGAATAGAAACGCGCGGGTTCGGATTAAATAATGTGTCAGTCTCTTGAGCTTCTAATCGAACCAATCTGGAATAGAAACTTGCCATTAATAGGCGTGTAACTGAAATTTAACATTTCTTCTAATCGAACCAATCTGGAATAGAAACATTCACTTTATAGTTGATGTTGCGATGTGTCACACGACTTCTAATCGAACCAATCTGGAATAGAAACGATTGTAAAAACGCACACTCCGAGCATTCTGATTCCTTCTAATCGAACCAATCTGGAATAGAAACGACCAAAACACACCAGATTCGCGTGACGTGGCTGATGACTTCTAATCGAACCAATCTGGAATAGAAACAGACCCATATCATCAGCAAGTATAAACGAGTCTCTTTTCTTCTAATCGAACCAATCTGGAATAGAAACACCTTCCTTTTCACTCGGTGCATGACAAATCATATCACTTCTAATCGAACCAATCTGGAATAGAAACATTTTGTTTCCAAATTTAGATAATCTGCAAGCTGTTCACCTTCTAATCGAACCAATCTGGAATAGAAACATTATCGGTGTCAGTCCGCCGGTGTCCTCTGCGGACACCTTCTAATCGAACCAATCTGGAATAGAAACGAACATCTGACAATAATTCAATTGAAGAATTCATAACTTCTAATCGAACCAATCTGGAATAGAAACTAACCTTGATAGCAACATCCGTTGCATCGGTTTCAACTTCTAATCGAACCAATCTGGAATAGAAACACCAACTAACCGATAAGTGTTCTTATGTTCTCAACTTCTAATCGAACCAATCTGGAATAGAAACAGCGTCAAGACAGTCCTGCCACTTTCCTTCACATAACTTCTAATCGAACCAATCTGGAATAGAAACAGCAAATGATCTACAGTATCACTTAACCCACCACCACTTCTAATCGAACCAATCTGGAATAGAAACATATGCATTTCGCACATGTCAATAATCGTGGCACTCCTTCTAATCGAACCAATCTGGAATAGAAACTCGCTTTCGCGGGTTGCACGCGGTTCGCAGGCGGGTTGCCTTCTAATCGAACCAATCTGGAATAGAAACTTGGCGATGGTGATGAATCTTATCATGTTCTTGTCCTTTCTTCTAATCGAACCAATCTGGAATAGAAACGTTGTCTCTCCTTTGTCGTTGTAGGGTGTTGTCTGCTTCTAATCGAACCAATCTGGAATAGAAACGAATTAAAGATAAAAACAGTTGTTTTGCCCTATTATCTTCTAATCGAACCAATCTGGAATAGAAACTTCTGAAAGCTAATCGTAAATCCTTTACCAAAAGCAACTTCTAATCGAACCAATCTGGAATAGAAACGCGCCAGAATGCCAAACAACATTCTGAACGGCGTAGACTTCTAATCGAACCAATCTGGAATAGAAACTTAAATGCGAATGCGGTACACCTGCCTGATCTGCCTTCTAATCGAACCAATCTGGAATAGAAACGTAATATCCACAACATTGAACGCATGTCGATCGTCCTTCTAATCGAACCAATCTGGAATAGAAACACATCAAATCCGCAAGACTAAACTCCCGATCACTCTTCATCTTCTAATCGAACCAATCTGGAATAGAAACTGGAACAATGGGAGTGATGAGCGGGTGAATGTGGTTGCTTCTAATCGAACCAATCTGGAATAGAAACCTGCTTTGGTTGATTGTATCACGGATAATAACACTTCTTCTAATCGAACCAATCTGGAATAGAAACACAAAGGATACAAACGCAAATAAACTTGACAATCTACTTCTAATCGAACCAATCTGGAATAGAAACTCTTGAAAAATAAGGAATAAAGATTGATTACTCTTCTAATCGAACCAATCTGGAATAGAAACTATAAAGTCAGAGCAATGCTAATATATTATATAATGGACTTCTAATCGAACCAATCTGGAATAGAAACTACATAGACGGAACGGAATTTCGGGAAAACTTGAATACTTCTAATCGAACCAATCTGGAATAGAAACGAAGTTAGCAGTCATTAGTTGCCTCCGTTATCAGCTTCTAATCGAACCAATCTGGAATAGAAACCAAAACCTGCCCCGCAACAAACAAGGGTTTTGTCTGCACTTCTAATCGAACCAATCTGGAATAGAAACTTAGCTAATGCACCCATATCCATCAGTTTCTGCGACAACTTCTAATCGAACCAATCTGGAATAGAAACCTTGAAGTGCCTCTGTGAACTTCTGAAAGACAGCTTCTAATCGAACCAATCTGGAATAGAAACGTGGTACGTAGTCTATTGCTTCTTGGAATTGGTCACCTTCTAATCGAACCAATCTGGAATAGAAACCTGCAAGCAGGCTATAACGAGTGTTCCACTGATTCCCCTTCTAATCGAACCAATCTGGAATAGAAACGAAAACGACCCCTATGGTCATTGACTTCATAGCACCTTCTAATCGAACCAATCTGGAATAGAAACCTGCTTTGGTTGATTGTATCACGGATAATAACACTTCTTCTAATCGAACCAATCTGGAATAGAAACTCTTGAAAAATAAGGAATAAAGATTGATTACTCTTCTAATCGAACCAATCTGGAATAGAAACTATAAAGTCAGAGCAATGCTAATATATTATATAATGGACTTCTAATCGAACCAATCTGGAATAGAAACCTATGGACGGCTGCACATTCAAAGAGGGCTGCACATTCACTTCTAATCGAACCAATCTGGAATAGAAACTCTACGGCGGTTCAGCCCAGTGATGATGTTCAACCCTCCTTCTAATCGAACCAATCTGGAATAGAAACAATGCCCCTGTGCAACCGAATGATCCTGTGCAACCTTCCTTCTAATCGAACCAATCTGGAATAGAAACCGATATACAATATCTTCCTTAATTTCTGCCATCCTACGCCTTCTAATCGAACCAATCTGGAATAGAAACTTTGGTCGCGCTGGTATTCTATTATTTTATCTATCTTCTAATCGAACCAATCTGGAATAGAAACTTTTCTAACTTTGTTATTATTGAATCAAATTCCTCACTTCTAATCGAACCAATCTGGAATAGAAACTACATAGACGGAACGGAATTTCGGGAAAACTTGAATACTTCTAATCGAACCAATCTGGAATAGAAACGAAGTTAGCAGTCATTAGTTGCCTCCGTTATCAGCTTCTAATCGAACCAATCTGGAATAGAAACCAAAACCTGCCCCGCAACAAACAAGGGTTTTGTCTGCACTTCTAATCGAACCAATCTGGAATAGAAACTTAGCTAATGCACCCATATCCATCAGTTTCTGCGACAACTTCTAATCGAACCAATCTGGAATAGAAACTTAGATATGGAACTACGGCATGAGATGAAAAACGTTGTCTTCTAATCGAACCAATCTGGAATAGAAACGTGGTTGAGAAGACTGTGAGTGGTGAGGGTTTTCGGCTTCTAATCGAACCAATCTGGAATAGAAACATCTGTAGCAGTCTTAGGAATAACACGTGTAACCTCCTTCTAATCGAACCAATCTGGAATAGAAACGCGATTTTCCCTGCTTGCATAAGAGGTGTGATGTTCCTTCTAATCGAACCAATCTGGAATAGAAACGTTTCTTTTCTTAATGATTTAAGCATGGCACCATTGACCTTCTAATCGAACCAATCTGGAATAGAAACTTCCCACTGTCATTCCAATGCTTAAACATAGCACACCTTCTAATCGAACCAATCTGGAATAGAAACGCTGGGAGTCAAGATTATTGGCATCAGCCTTCGGGTGAGACTTCTAATCGAACCAATCTGGAATAGAAACAACAACGAAGAAGTTTTGAATGCAGTTAGGGCATTGGATACTTCTAATCGAACCAATCTGGAATAGAAACAACTAATAGACAGCCATCGTGCAAGTGGAACTCTTAACGCTTCTAATCGAACCAATCTGGAATAGAAACACGAAAAAAGGATAAAGGATACACCACACTGATGCACTTCTAATCGAACCAATCTGGAATAGAAACCTCTTATTCGGTTTCTAATGCCTGTTTTAACTCCTTCTAATCGAACCAATCTGGAATAGAAACCGTTGTAAATCTAACAATTGACAATATTGCTTACGCAACTTCTAATCGAACCAATCTGGAATAGAAACGCATAATCGGGTCTTGATTCCCATCAAGTCCCATATAACTTCTAATCGAACCAATCTGGAATAGAAACGCACTGTAAGTAGCTAACTGGGCAGTTCCTTGTCTAAACTTCTAATCGAACCAATCTGGAATAGAAACTTCTTTTGAGAAAATACATTCAACATTCTTTCACGTACTTCTAATCGAACCAATCTGGAATAGAAACTATCATGTGTATACTTAACATCATAAATACAGTCACTTCTAATCGAACCAATCTGGAATAGAAACAGGGCTTCCACGATGTCGGACTCGTCCCATCAAAAACTTCTAATCGAACCAATCTGGAATAGAAACATTTGCGATTTACTCAAGTTGCCTTGCTGCACACTCTTCTAATCGAACCAATCTGGAATAGAAACTCTATACTGCGTCAACACAGACACAATCGGTTCAGCTTCTAATCGAACCAATCTGGAATAGAAACTCTGTTATTCTGAAGATTTTGATGCCGGGTGTTGTTGCTTCTAATCGAACCAATCTGGAATAGAAACTACGCTTCTGTAGGGCTTATGAAACCCTGCACAGCTTCTAATCGAACCAATCTGGAATAGAAACCTGGACGTGTCTTTCTTTTTCCTTTTTAGCATTTCGTCCTTCTAATCGAACCAATCTGGAATAGAAACTCAAAACCATACGGCTTCCCGAAAAGGTATTCATATTCTTCTAATCGAACCAATCTGGAATAGAAACTAAAGAGATGGACGACACAGCAGCTCAGTATTCTCCACTTCTAATCGAACCAATCTGGAATAGAAACATTCTTGTATATGGTCATAAGATTTTTCATCTCGCACACTTCTAATCGAACCAATCTGGAATAGAAACCCGACTATCGGCAAAACATCAACACACCGATTGTAACTTCTAATCGAACCAATCTGGAATAGAAACGGCATTTGGACAACTGATACAGGAGCAGGAACTTAATCTTCTAATCGAACCAATCTGGAATAGAAACTACCTACGAACGATTTAAGCATGATACACTAATTGGACTTCTAATCGAACCAATCTGGAATAGAAACTTACCTTGCGGTGTAACCAGTTGACTTAGTTCTTTTCCCTTCTAATCGAACCAATCTGGAATAGAAACGTTGTTTAGAAGTGAGTTGCTTTGCTTTGAACTCATCGCCTTCTAATCGAACCAATCTGGAATAGAAACTTTCCTTATCGGTTGTGGTATGTTTGACAATATCACCTCTTCTAATCGAACCAATCTGGAATAGAAACGCTGAAGATGAAGATTCTATTCTTGCGAATGAGGAGCAACTTCTAATCGAACCAATCTGGAATAGAAACATGCCAAAGACCAAAGGTACCGTGCTAAACGATAACTTCTAATCGAACCAATCTGGAATAGAAACATGTCAATTTCCATCTCAAAAGTAGCCATGATAACTCCTCTTCTAATCGAACCAATCTGGAATAGAAACTCATGACGCACTAACGGTTTTGCACCTAATCCTGATAACTTCTAATCGAACCAATCTGGAATAGAAACCTATGTTTGATGTCAACAGTAATATTCATTACAATCTCCTTCTAATCGAACCAATCTGGAATAGAAACGATGAAAAGACACCGCACGGGATAATAAGTGTTTCCTTCTAATCGAACCAATCTGGAATAGAAACACTTTTTCTTGATTTTTTTAACCTCTATTTCGTTATCTTCTAATCGAACCAATCTGGAATAGAAACAATCCGACGGAAACACCACCGTGACCAAAGTAGAAGCCTTCTAATCGAACCAATCTGGAATAGAAACCTTGTGAGCGGTGTTATTGAAATTCGTAACTTGATTTACTTCTAATCGAACCAATCTGGAATAGAAACTTTTCTTATCATAACGATAATAAGGAGTATTTTATGCACCTTCTAATCGAACCAATCTGGAATAGAAACCGATAACGACACAGGAGCAGAACATCAAGGCGGTGGCTTCTAATCGAACCAATCTGGAATAGAAACCTTTGAATTGGGAAAACAAACGCACAAAGAACAGAGCTTCTAATCGAACCAATCTGGAATAGAAACCTGGTGGCACGTGCTATTACACAGCGAAGATAATAAAAACTTCTAATCGAACCAATCTGGAATAGAAACATTCACTAATGGCTTGGTTGCGATGGGTAATTCCGTTCCTTCTAATCGAACCAATCTGGAATAGAAACTCATTAATAAGTGTTATCAATGAAGGTGTAGACTTCTAATCGAACCAATCTGGAATAGAAACACAACTATTGAACTGACACAAAGTGAGTCTACAAAACTTCTAATCGAACCAATCTGGAATAGAAACGTATTTTTCATTTTGTTTTAATTTTAGCAGATATAATTACTTCTAATCGAACCAATCTGGAATAGAAACGTGCAAGATAGACTTGGGGGATATAAACCAAAACCAACTTCTAATCGAACCAATCTGGAATAGAAACATATCTATGAATACGGGGGAAGGTACACGGGGGAATCTTCTAATCGAACCAATCTGGAATAGAAACTTTACGAGAGCGCCTTCATCTGTAAGCTCAACATTTTGACTTCTAATCGAACCAATCTGGAATAGAAACCTCGTTATTAGAATATATTACTCTCACTTTATACGGCTTCTAATCGAACCAATCTGGAATAGAAACTGAAAAATCTATAAGGTATCTTTAGACACGTGACTGCAACTTCTAATCGAACCAATCTGGAATAGAAACTCCCCCGTATTCGTACAGGTTGGAAGTCTTTTTATTTTCTTCTAATCGAACCAATCTGGAATAGAAACAGTCTTTGCAATCCAATATCTGAACCGCACTTTTGCGGCTTCTAATCGAACCAATCTGGAATAGAAACTTTATTATTCAACTTAATACTCAATAATTTCCTGAACCTTCTAATCGAACCAATCTGGAATAGAAACCTGATAAGAACGTATTTGATCCTATTGTTTTGAAGCTTCTAATCGAACCAATCTGGAATAGAAACTTGACTCTTGAAATAAGAGAAGTTGACATTATAGACTTCTAATCGAACCAATCTGGAATAGAAACAAACTACAAAGCAAGGTTGAGAAACCAGAGGATTACTTCTAATCGAACCAATCTGGAATAGAAACTATGAAGATTTACCGAAGGTGACTCTCACATCCCCGCACTTCTAATCGAACCAATCTGGAATAGAAACGTTGTGCCAGACAAGCACATAATCGTATAGAGGAACTTCTAATCGAACCAATCTGGAATAGAAACGCGCCATGCATGCGCTTCTTCTATAATAGAATTGCCTTCTAATCGAACCAATCTGGAATAGAAACTTGCATTAGCGAATTCATTAATCTCAAGATTCAACTTCTAATCGAACCAATCTGGAATAGAAACATTCAAGGGTTTTCGGGGATTCAATAGTTGCTGTCACTTCTAATCGAACCAATCTGGAATAGAAACTTCCATTCAAAATAAAGTGGCATTTGTGATTCTCCTTCTAATCGAACCAATCTGGAATAGAAACTGTAATATACACGGTAGGTTGCGCTTGTGAATGATTTCCCCTTCTAATCGAACCAATCTGGAATAGAAACGACTTTACCCAATACCAAGCCATCTTAGCGATATGCTTCTAATCGAACCAATCTGGAATAGAAACTAAACTGTTCGGTCATGTGCTTGTGGTTCTCACAAGACTTCTAATCGAACCAATCTGGAATAGAAACTCAATTCGGTAATGCGTGATACTGCTATTATTCCCCTTCTTCTAATCGAACCAATCTGGAATAGAAACAAAGGTTTCCCATTCTTTGCATATGCTGTGGTTTCGGCTTCTAATCGAACCAATCTGGAATAGAAACATCAATTACCTTTGTTAGACATGCCGAAACTTGTCGACTTCTAATCGAACCAATCTGGAATAGAAACTCATCACCCAATTCTTTAACATGTTCATCCGATACAACACTCCTTCTAATCGAACCAATCTGGAATAGAAACCTTATAGATACATAGCAACGTTTTGAAAGATAAAGTATCTTCTAATCGAACCAATCTGGAATAGAAACATGCAATTGATACTGATAACGAGGCAACAATACAACTTCTAATCGAACCAATCTGGAATAGAAACTTGTCTGTTAGACAACAATGATCAGGAAAATCCGACTTCTAATCGAACCAATCTGGAATAGAAACTCATTGCTTTAGTATATGCTCGAACCTGTTCATCACTTCTAATCGAACCAATCTGGAATAGAAACGCAAGTCCAGGACAAGACGCTCAAATCTATTTCAACTTCTAATCGAACCAATCTGGAATAGAAACGCCGTTTTGGTAAGAAATGGCAAGCCTACAAAAGCACTTCTAATCGAACCAATCTGGAATAGAAACTTTTATTTTTGATGATATTACCAGCGTGGTCACATTTGAGACTTCTAATCGAACCAATCTGGAATAGAAACTCATGAATATAGCATTTTACACCGGGCTCAAGGTATCTTCTAATCGAACCAATCTGGAATAGAAACCAGATACATGGTATAGACTTATGCCATCAGGAAACGCTTCTAATCGAACCAATCTGGAATAGAAACATAACCCATCAACGAAAGTTCTAACATTGGACAAACGTCTTCTAATCGAACCAATCTGGAATAGAAACAGCAGAATTTATACTTCCTATTGTAACATGTCTATCACTTCTAATCGAACCAATCTGGAATAGAAACTTATTTTCAGTATCAGTCGTATCAAGCATGTATCTTCTAATCGAACCAATCTGGAATAGAAACCAACATTACATTCAACTTGCCCGCAAGTGTGCGTGACTTCTAATCGAACCAATCTGGAATAGAAACCAATACTGTTTATTTCACAAAATCAGAAATTAATACAACTTCTAATCGAACCAATCTGGAATAGAAACGTGCTTGCAATTGTTCCCGATGGTAGCAGACTTGTGCCTTCTAATCGAACCAATCTGGAATAGAAACCATTCAAGCCCCCTCTGTAAAACGCAGAGACTGTTACACTTCTAATCGAACCAATCTGGAATAGAAACGTCGTCGACACCCCCTGCCTCAGTCTAACTCACTCTCCTTCTAATCGAACCAATCTGGAATAGAACCTGGCAATCGGCCATCCTACAACCGCTACACCAACCAACTTCTAATCGAACCAATCTGGAATAGAAACTCTTGCCCTTATCCTTGCTTTCAAGTGAGGATGACCTTCTAATCGAACCAATCTGAAATAGAAACACCAAAAAGGAACAAGATGACAATTAAAAGTTTGAACTTCTAATCGAACCAATCTGGAATAGAAACGCCGTTTTGGTAAGAAATGGCAAGCCTACAAAAGCACTTCTAATCGAACCAATCTGGAATAGAAACTTTTATTTTTGATGATATTACCAGCGTGGTCACATTTGAGACTTCTAATCGAACCAATCTGGAATAGAAACATAGCTATTAATTTAGCTTGAAACATGATATTCACTTCTAATCGAACCAATCTGGAATAGAAACTCATGAATATAGCATTTTACACCGGGCTCAAGGTATCTTCTAATCGAACCAATCTGGAATAGAAACCAGATACATGGTATAGACTTATGCCATCAGGAAACGCTTCTAATCGAACCAATCTGGAATAGAAACCAAGTCAAGAGCATAGGACATTACAACGACAGGATACTTCTAATCGAACCAATCTGGAATAGAAACTTTTGTAGATAAGGATGCAACCTAATGGGAACTTATACTTCTAATCGAACCAATCTGGAATAGAAACTATCGCGATGGGCAATAGAATCATCATACCTACGCTGACTTCTAATCGAACCAATCTGGAATAGAAACAACAAATTGAAGTTTCTGAACTGCCTGCGTGGTTTGTGCTTCTAATCGAACCAATCTGGAATAGAAACATAACCTGACACAACGATAACAACTGCATATCGTGTGACTTCTAATCGAACCAATCTGGAATAGAAACCCACTATGTGATACAGCACCCAGCCGATGTTTTGCTTCTAATCGAACCAATCTGGAATAGAAACCCACCTCATCATTACAATCAATCCCGAATTGTTGGAGGGTTTTCCCAAGTCCGATTTTCTGCATTATTTCTCTGAAATCAGGGTTAGGAAACCCTTCCAACAATGTCTAATCGGATTTGAATTTCCTTCCCATAAGAGGTCTGATGCCTACGGTTGTCAACGCTGGCACAACCTGCCTATCTTCTGTTGTAACAGAAGTAGCAAACACCCATTTGCGTCCCCGTGTTTCGGGACGCTGGTTTGTACGTAGTTGATGTACTGCTTTACATTTTCATAAACAATAATAAAGTCGTAAACTTCACAGAAAAGTGATACAATAAACCTAAGAGAACGGGTGTGTAAAGTTTTTTGGCATTAACCTTTTTTCTGTGTTTGTTCTGATGGTGCGGGTGTGGAACGGGTGTGTAAAGTTTTTTGGCATTAACCCTCAAATTCACTGTAGGAGGGAACTCCGATTCCATCCTGTCGCGATTCGGAGATCCCTCCTACAGAAAGTGTAAACTTTATTTTATAATTTGCTATAAGATGTCTAAACGCGAAGAATATATTTCATTCATCAATGAGATAAAATCCATATTTCCTACAATTTCTGATAGACAACGCAAAGAACTTCTCCGTAGAGCAGTCCAACAGTATGATGTTTCGGTTGATGATGCTGTTGATATTCTGAATTCATCGGGATTGGTTATCGGAGAGGAGATTAACTATTTTGAGGTGTTGGGTTTATCCATCTCTGAGTTTGAAAAACTAAGCGAATCAGATATTGTCCATCGTGTAGAAGCAGCACACAAAAAATTATATGCTGAATCACTACAGGCAGGTGGTCGTCCTCGTGCTGATGGCAGAACTGAGGAGCAGTGGCGAACCCTTTTGAATCAAGCGCGTGATACCTTGATTGACCCCGATAAACGATTGGAACACCTTTCAAAAATAGAACAACAGGAGATCAAGAAGGGAGTAAAATATACTGGATGGAAAAAGAAACACTTGTCAACCACAGAACAAGGGATCGAAAAGAGAGTAAAATATACTGGATGGAAAAAGAAACACCTTTCAAACATAGAACAACCAAAGGCGGTCCTTATTGATAAGGCGTTGAAAACTCCGAATCTTGACAATATGGTCCTTATTCCAGCAGGTGAGTTTCAGATGGGGAATGACGAATATGATTCTTCTGAAAATGAGAAACCCGCGCATACAGTATATGTTGACGGATTTTACATAGACAAATATCCTGTGACAAATGAACAGTATAGAGAATTTGTAGATGCTAATCCACAGTGGAATAATCTTGGGCTGTATAATTTTCAATTTATTTTAAGAAAATTTCGGGATAGTGATTATCTAAAGGACTGGCATAAAGGTAAATATCCAAGTGGGAAAGCTAACCATCCAGTGAATTGGGTAAGTTGGCATGCTGCGATGGCATACTCGCAATGGGTTGGTAAACGACTACCGACTGAGGCAGAATGGGAGAAAGCAGCGCGGGGTGGATTAGTTGGAAACAAGTTTCCTTGGGGCAATGCAATTTCTGCTGAAAATGCCAACTATAATAAACGCGTAGGGGAAACAACACCCGTAGGAAAATATCCTGCAAACAGATACGGTGTGTTTGATATTATAGGAAACGTAAGTGAATGGTGTCTGGATGAATGGAAAAGCAAAGTCTACAAGTTATCAGAAAAAAATAATCCTATTTCAGGTGGTAGTATAGAACGGATTTTGGATGCCTATCTAACATCTAAAAAAAATCGTGTGCTCAGAGGAGGTTCTTGGAACTCTAAAGACCCTGATGTGCGTGTTTCAAGTCGTGCTTGTTTGCCTCCTTGGAAAACGAACAGTTTTGTTGGGTTTCGTTGTGTGATGTCAATTGAATCATAATGCTGTTTTCATTCTATTTGCATTCTGGAAAATTGCTGTATTTTGAAAGAGAATTAACATGTTAAATCGTGACGAATATATTGCATTCATCAATGAGTTAAAATCAATTTCTCCAACTATCTCCGATGAACAACGCAAAGGATTGCTTCGTCGTGCTGTTCAACAGCATAATCTTTCTGTTGATGAGGCTGTTGAGATTTTAGAAGCATCTGGATTAGTTATCGGAGAGGAGATTAACTATTTTGAGGTGTTGGGTTTAACAATCTCAGAATTTGAAAAACTAAGCGAATCAGATATTGTCCATCGTGTAGAAGCAGCACATAAGAAATTGTATGCTGAATCGCTGAAAGCGGGTGGTCGTCCTCGTGCTGATGGTAGGTCAGAAGCAGAATGGCGCACGGTCTTGAATCAAGCGAGAGATGTACTTACAAACCCACAACGGCGACAAGAACACATCGAAGAACTAAACGGACAGAATATTGATGATAATACTGAAAGTGTTCCTATATTTACAAGTAAGGCAATTACGAAACCGCAAATTAAAATAGAAGACACAGTTCTATCAGAACATAAAGGAGCGGTCAATTCTGTTGTATTTTCCCCTAATGGTGCTACCCTCGTCAGTGGTAGTTCAGATAACACAGCAAAGGTTTGGGATGTACTCAGTGGAACACTGAAATGGACATTTATTGGACATGAAGACGAGGTGACTTCGGTCATTTATTCTCCCGATGGAAAGACAATTGCAAGTGGTAGCCATGATAAGACTGTGCGTTTGTGGGATTCTGAAACAGGTGAACTCAAAAGTACTCTCACTGGACATTACGGTGCAGTAAGTTCAGTCGCCTATTCACCTGATGGCAAGACACTCGCGAGTGGTAGTCACGATAGAACGGTACGCTTGTGGGAGGCAAATACAGGAGAATTAATTTATATTCTCAAAGACCATAGCAATTGGGTAAGTTCTCTTGTCTTTTCACCTGATGGTAGGACAATTGCCAGTGGTAGTTATGACAGGACTGTTCGTGTTTGGGATGTAGTCATGTTTTACAAAAAATTTACATTGAGTGGACACAAGAATAGTGTAAATTTAGTGGTTTATTCACCTGATGGCAGGACCATTGCGAGCACAAGTCTATATGGAAATATTCTTATGTGGGATGCTGCCACTGGTGAAACGCAGAGTTTTATGGCAGGACACCTCTCTTGGTTTAATTCTTTATCTTTTTCACCCAATGGTTCAACACTTGCATGTGGTAGTTATTATGGTTTGATCCGTCTTTGGAATATTACAAGAAATGTATTTTTTTCTACACTCACTGGACATAAGTCCACAATTAAATCCCTTGCCTATTCACCTGATGGACAGATACTTGCAAGTGGTAGTACAGACAAGAATGTACGTTTATGGGATCTGAATCGTGAGCGTGATGCGTCTGACAATCCTATGAATTCTTTCTAATGGTATAATTGTATGGCAAACCGAGATGAATTTATTACAATAATTCGTGCACTCAGAGATGCTTCTCCGACTATTTCAAATGAACAACGTAAGGGACTCATACGACAAGCAGTGCAAAATCATGGTTTATCTGTTGATGAGGCTACAGAGATTTTTTTGTCTTTCGGATTGGTTGTGGGTGAAGAGATAAGTTATTTTGATGTATTAGGATTTTCTATTGATGAGTTCCGAAGCATAGATGAAGCAGAAATCAGGAATCTTGTAGAGGTTGCACATAAGCAACGATACAGTGCTTCGCTGCAGGCAGGGGGTCGTCCACGGGCTGATGGTAGGACAGAAGCACAATGGCGCACACTCTTGAATCAAGCGCGTGATATTCTCATAGATGCAGAAAAGCGGCAGTTATATATTACATCTCTACAAGATAATGACACATCCCCAATAGAATTTGTTTCAGATGAAGAAGAGCCAACACCTGAACAGACACTTGCTATTCCTTCCGATCATAAGGAACTCTCAATTCCGACTGAAAAGGGCGGGATGGTACTTATACCTTCTGGTGCTTTTCAAATGGGAAGCGATGAATTTGTAGCATATTTTGATGAGAAACCTGTGCATACCGTCGATTTAGATGGTTTCTATATTGATAAATATCCTGTGACAAACGCACAATATAAGGAATTTGTGGATGCGAATCCAGGATGGGGCAAACCAGCAAAATGGTATGATTCGAGAATTAGAGATAATTTAGGCATACCGCGGAAATATCACGATGGTGAGTATTTGAAGAATTGGAATTTGGATAATTTTCCGAGAGGAGAGGAAGATCATCCGGTAACATGGGTAAGTTGGTATGCTGCGATGGCTTATGCGCGTTGGGTCGGAAAACGACTTCCTACAGAAGCGGAATGGGAGAAGGCAGCACGCGGTGGACTCACGGGCGAAAAATATCCGTGGGGTGATACAATTGATTCCTCTTATGTGAACTATGACGCTTGGATTGGTAAGACAACAGTTGTAGGTCAATATCCGGCCAATGGCTACGGTTTGTATGATGTCGTGGGTAATGTGTATGAATGGTGTCTTGATAAATGGGATAGAAATTTTTATGCGCGTTCACCACGGAACAACCCTATTTCAGGAGAAGGCATAGATAGTACTGTGAATAATTTTATGGAAATTAAATCTTCTCGGATATTGCGAGGCGGTTCCTGTGTGAGTACACCTCAGAAGGTGCGGGTTGCTTACCGTTCTCGGAATACGCCGAGATATACCTGTTATAGCATAGGGTTTCGTTGTGTTATGTCTGAGGATTCTTGAGAGTATTAAATAGTTGCAAAGTGAACCTATTTAGCAATTCTACTAAAAGTGATTTAACATGTCAAAACGCGACGAATTTATTGATCTTATAAACGAATTCAAAACTGTTTCACCGTCCATTTCCGAAGAACAACGCAAAGGACTTCTTCGTAGGGCTGTCCAGCAGTTTGGTGTTGGATTTGATGATGCAGTTGAAATCTTGAACGCATCAGGCTTAGTAATTGGCGAGAGTATTGATTATTATGAAGTGTTGGGTTTATCAAGATCGGATTTTGAATTCCGTAGTGAATCGGACATTGTTAATCAGATTAATGGCGCGCACGAAAAGTTGTATAGTGCTTCGTTGAAAGCAGGGGGTCGTCCTCGTGTAGATGGTAGAACAGAAGAGCAGTGGCGCACACTCCTCAATCAAGCACGCGATACACTTATAGACCCAGAAAAAAGAAACATACCACACATTACTACTGATTATGAAGAAGAGGATGTGGAAAAACCACCTGTTCCTTTACATCTTCTTGAGGATATGGAGCTTATCTCTGCAGGAGAGTTCAAAATGGGTGGAAGCGATGACGAAGCATTTGACGATGAATTGCCTGTTCATGATGTTAGTCTTGATGCATTCTATATAGACAAATATCCTGTCACCAATGTGCAATTTAAGAAATTTATTGATGCTAACCCCAATTGGAAAAAACCTAAAGGAATAACATTTTTTCGTCCGTTCAGATATCACGATGGATACTATCTACACCATTGGAATAAAGACAATTATCCAAGCGATAGAGGGAATCATCCCGTTGTTCACATTAGTTGGTATGCCGCGATGGCTTATGCAAAATGGATAGGAAAACGACTACCCACAGAAGCGGAATGGGAGAAGGCAGCTCGCGGTGGAATGCCAGAACAAAAATATCCATGGGGAGATGTGATTGATGATAGTAAAGCAAACTATCAAAAAAGACAGCAACAAACTACTCCTGTTGGTCGTTATCCTGCAAATGGATACGGTCTATATGATATGGTTGGTAATGTGTGGGAATGGTGTCTTGATGAGTGGGATAAGAGTTTTTACGCCTTTTCTTCAAAGGAGAATCCAGTGTGTGGTGCAAATATTGATCAGTTAATTCACAACTTTACTGAATCAAAATCGCTTCATGTATTACGTGGAGGGTCGTGGTACAATTCAATTGAGAACGTCCGTACTGCTAAGCGATCTGGTGCACTTCCTACTTATGCGAATTCAAATATCGGATTTCGTTGTGTAATACCTGTTGGGTCATAGCATTCCTACGATTCAATCATATATACGAAATGGACAATTATTGGAGTGGAGAACATGTCTAATCGTGATGAGTTTCAAGCATTCATTAGTAGACTCAAAGCAGTTTCACCAACCATTACAGACGAACAACGTAAGGGTCTATTGCGTCAAGCAACTTTGGAATTTGAAGTACCTGTTGAAGATGCAGTTGAGATTCTGCAAACTGCTGGATTCGTTGTTGGACAAAATGACAACTATTTTGAGATATTAGGTGTCTCAATTGATGAACTCAGTAATCTAAGTGAAGACACCATCACTACCCATGTTAATGCTATACACAAAAAACTCTATACGACATCATTAGCAGCAGGCGGACTCCCACGTACTGATGGAAGGTCTCAAGAACAGTGGCGGAATGTATTGAATCAAGCACGTGACACGTTGATTGACCCCGTGAAAAGACATAAACACATCGCGGACCTCCATCACTATACCAGTGAACTCGGATTAGAAGAAACTGCAAGCACTCCAACGATAGAAATATCAGAAGTTGCAGATTTACCCCGCCAGGAATTAAGTCATGAAACTATACCTGACGATGTTGATGTGCCTGATAATATGGTTTATATACCTGCTGGTGAATTCCAGATGGGCAGTGAGGATGAAGAGGCACAAGAGGATGAACAACCTGTTCGTGGTGTTTTTCTTGATGCCTACATGATGGATATATTTCCAGTAACCAATTCGGAATTTAGGGATTTTATTTATGCTAACCCAAAATGGAGGAAGACAGAATTGTATGGTGAACATTTATCTATTGTATTTCAGGATGGGAGTTATCTGAGAGATTGGAAGGACGATACATTCCCTCATGGTAAAGCAGACCATCCGGTTACTCATGTAAGTTGGTATGCTGCGATGGCATACTCACAATGGGTTGGTAAACGGCTACCGACAGAAGCGGAGTGGGAAAAAGCAGCACGTGGTGGATTAACTGGAATGAATTATCCATGGGGTGAGTCTATAGATTTTGCGGACCCAAATTTTTACTCAAATCCCACTGATACCACCTCGGTGGGTAAATCACTTGTTAATGGCTATGGTTTACATGATATAAGCGGAAATGTGTGGGAATGGTGTCTTGATGCTTACGATCCAGATTTCTATTCTGTTTCTCCACCTAAGAACCCTTTTTCAGATACGAATGACATGTCTTGGGTAGTGAATAACTATAAAAAAGTTAAGAGACCGCGAGTTTTACGAGGTGGTCCTTGGGGACTTGATTCTCAAGGTGTACGAGTCTCTCATAGATTTAGTGGAATTCCAACTGATACATTTCCTACATTTGGATTTCGATGTGTAATGGATGTGAGAACTTGAAATGTTCAGTCTTAAGTACATTTTGTATCTATGGTAATTATAGATTATTGGGAACATAAATCATGTCTAAACGAGAAGAATTCATAGAAGTTGTCAACACATTCAAGACAGTATCACCGAGTATAACCGACATTCAAAGACGCGGGTTGCTGAGTCAAGCTGTGCAAAACTACGGTCTTTCTGTTGATGAGGCTACAGAGATACTCATATCTCTTGGTCTGATAGTTGGGGAGGAAATTAACTATTTTGAAGTTTTAGAGTTGTCAATTGAACAACTTCAGAACAAAAGTGTTACAGAAATTGCAAATTATGTCGATGAATCACATTCACGTCTATATAGAGCGTCATTGCGTGCAGGCGGACTCCCGCGTACTGATGGAAAGTCTCAAGAACAGTGGCGGAATATATTGAATCAAGCACGTGATACGTTGATTGATCCGATAAAAAGACAAGAACACATTATTGCATTCCACCAACATACTGATGAGATAACTGAATTAGAAGCAGCAAGCGAACCTGATTCTCAAATATCCGATGTGGTAGCAGTAGAAAGACCCTATCAAGAAATTAGGTATAACACATTACCTGATGATGTTGATGTCCCTGATGATATGGTATTTATTCCAGCTGGGGAGTTTCTTATGAGTAGTGAAGATGAGAAATCTTCTGGCACACTCCATTCAACTCACTCTGTTAACTTAAATGGTTATCTCATTGACATTTATCCTGTTACAAATGCCGATTTCAATACATTCCTAAATGAGAACCCGCAATGGCAGAAAAACAATATTCCCAGTGTGTTACACGATGGGAAATACTTGGAATCTTGGATTGGAAGGAGACCTCCTCGTGATAAAACAGACCATCCTGTAATCTATGTGAGTTGGTATGCAGCGATGGCTTATGCAGAATGGGTTGGTAAACGATTACCGACCATTGCAGAGTGGGAGATGGCAGCTCGCGGAGGACTACACGGGAAAAAATATCCGTGGGGTGATCAAATAAATATGGATCAGGCGAATTACGCCATGCATGTCGGAAGAACAACTTCTGTAAATAAGTATCCACCCAACGAATATGGTATCTATGATATGGCTGGCAATGTGTGGGAGTGGTGTCTTGATGCACATGGCGATGAGACTAAACATCAACATTATGATATGATAGTAGAAAAGATAGGTAATATAACAAGGGACTTCTTACAAGTTAAGTCTCCCCGTGTAGTCCGTGGCGGTTCTTGGGCAAGTAGTGAACGCGCAACACAGATTGCTTATTGTGGATGGGCTGCTCCGAATTTTACGCATTATAATTATGGGTTTCGATGTGTGAAAGAGATAGTTACATAAATATCTTTTACTGAAATATAGGAATCACTGTCCATGGCTAACCGTGAAGAATATATCAGTGTAGTCAACACACTCAAAGCAACATTACCGGCAATTACCACGCAACAGCGGGTTGTTCTACTCCAACAAGCTGTACAGCAGTATGGACTCTCTGCAAATGATGCTGAAGAAATCCTGAAAACATCTGGATTAGTTGTTGGTGAAAGTGTGAACTACTTCAGGGTGTTAGGTCTAACTTTAGAAGAAATACAAGATAAAAGCGAAAATGACATCCTTAGTAGTATAGAGGAAGCACACAAAAAATGTTATGGTGAATCGTTGCGTGCGGGTGGACTGCCGCGCCCAGATGGTAGAACGCAGGAACAGTGGCGAACAGTGTTGAATCAGGCGCGGGATGTGCTAACAGATCCACAAAAAAGGATGGAACACATAGCCACAATAAATACTGAAACTTCACATTTTGACGATGCTTTTCCGCAAGATGGAGTCCCGAATTTTGATCAAACTTCAATCCAACTTGCGATACCAGAAGACATGATGTTGATCCCTGCAGGTGAATACCGTGGAAGAAATATTGAATCTGTAGGGGAATCCCAAATAAAAACACCAGATCATTTAGTTCATGTTGATACGTTTTATATGGACAAATACCCAGTTACAAACGCCCAATATAAGGAATTCATAAATGCTAACCCGTTATGGCGTAAAACATCTAAACGCGATGATTGGAACATGATGAAAAAAAGAGTATCAATCTTTGGTAAATACCACGATGGCAACTACCTAAAACATTGGCATGGTAATTCATTTCCAATTGGCATGGAAAACCATCCGGTTACTAATGTTAGTTGGTATGCAGCAATGGCATACTCACAATGGGCAGGAAAAAGGTTGCCATCTGAAGCGGAATGGGAGAAGGCAGCACGCGGTGGATTAGTTGGGCAACAATATCCGTGGGGTAATAATCTGGATCCTGAACTCACTTACTGTGGAAAAGGTATGGGAATGACCTATTCCGTAGGACAATTTCCACCGAACAACTACGGATTACACGATATTGTAGGGAATGTGTGGGAATGGTGTCTTGATGAGTATGTATTAAATTTCTACGCGACATCACAAAAAGAGAATCCGATTGCTGGTGTGAACACAACAGAGGAATTGGATGATTTATTGAACAATTTTAAGAAATTCTCAGCTGACCGTGTCCTAAGGGGAGGCACGTTGTTCGTCACTTCAGAACCCATACCGATAGCTAATCGGTGTGGTGGTTCACCTATTTACACTATTCTGGGTCATAGGTATTTGGCAAAACGTAAACTTATGTATTCTTCAAGGTACACAGCAAATGTCGGGTTTAGATGTGCTTGGAATGTGCGGTTAAAATCGTAATGAATACAATTCTTGACTATTGGTTCGTTTCTATCAGGTAGATAAAAACATGGCAAAACGAGAGGAATTCATCGCAGCGATTAATGTACTACGGGCTGCTTCTCAATCTATTACATTAGAGCAGCGAAAGGGACTTCTTCAACAAGCAGTACAGGAATACGGCCTGACGGTAGATGAGGTGACAGAAATATTAAATGCTTCAGGTCTGATTGTTGGTGAAGGAATTAACTATTTGGATGTATTAGGACTAACTAAAGATGAGATAGAAAACAAGAACGATGCTGAAATTTTGGTTCTCGTTGATAATGCACATAGAAAAGTTTATAGTGCTTCGCTACAGGCAGGCGGATTACCTCGTGCGGATGGTAGAACACAAGCTCAGTGGCGTACTATATTAAATCAAGCGCGTGATACATTAACACACTCACATAAACGTCGTCATTATCTGGAAAAATACATAGATAAAGAAAAGAAATCAAAGAAGTCTACAGAAGGCAATCAAAATACAGAACATAAAATACAGAAAACTAAACCGCCACAAACAACCGTTAGGACAATATTGTCCAATTCCAGTTCTACCCAAATGGTGCAACCTCCCGACAAAACACCTGATTCCATGACATTTATTCCCGGCAGTGAATTTCTGATGGGGAGCGATAATGAAAATGGAGAAACCGATGATAATATGTTACATTCTGTCTATGTGGATTCTTTCTTTATGGACACTCACCCGGTTACCAACACACGATTCAAGATGTTTATTGATACTAATCCACAATGGCATAAACCCACTGACTTGTATTTTTGGAATATAAAATGGAATCAACCAAAGAGAAAACCTGAACACGATGGTGATTACTTGAAACACTGGTATGAGAACAACTATCCCGATGAGAAAGCGAATCATCCTGTAACTTGGGTGAGTTGGTATGCTGCGATGGCTTATGCGGAATGGATTGGCAAACGTTTGCCAACAGAGGCGGAATGGGAAAAAGCTGCTCGTGGCGGCGTAGCTGGACAGACTTATCCTTGGGGAAACACAATTGATGCTACTATGGCAAACTACAACAACACAATTGGAGATACCACTGAAGTTGGACAATATCCAGCAAATGGTTATGGTCTTTATGATATGGTAGGAAACGTATGGGAATGGTGTCTTGATGTATATGATCCGGGTTTTTATTTGACTTCATCACAAGACAATCCTATTTCTGGCGCGAATTCAGTCAATTCGGTTATGAAGGAATTGACTGATGAAAGTGTCCTACGTGTTTTACGTGGTGGTTCTTGGCTTGATGCTCCACAAATGTTATATTCTGCTTTTCGATATAAGAACAATCCGACACGTACACTCGGAAGAATCGGTTTTCGCTGTGTTAACTCTATTTCCTCCTAAACTTCAATATCAATCAGAAATTTGCAATATCTTTGATGATGGTATCAGTCATTTTTCTTGTATTTCGTCTTATGCTGTGCTAAAATTCGTATATTCAATGTATGTCTGTTCTACCTATTGAGGAGGGAAACAACATGAAGATCTATCATGTGACAAAGGTGATTGATGGTGATACATTTGAGGTGGATCCACCTATTTCCAAAGATTTTGATTTGCAACCATTAATGCGACAAATTGGAAATAAAACCTTATTCACAAAAGTTCGTTTAGCCAATATTAACACCTCAGCAGAGATAGGTACTCCTTTGGGGGATAGAGCAATGCTATATCTGAAGGGGCTCTTGGAAGGAAAGCGCGTAATACTCAAACCGACTGAAATTTCATGCGATCGTGTTGTCGCAGATGTATGGCGATATCCAAATCAAGTATTCATTAGTGCTATGATGGTCTATAGTGGATACGCAGAATGGCAGAGCAAAAGTAATTAATCATGCTAACTTGGTGAATCAGATGAATCTAAATGAATTTCCCAGTCTGATAGCAGATCAGGTAGCAGACACGCCAACGTGGTGATTCAAAATACTTATAAACAGTTCAAGAAATATCAATAATAGGATAATGAACCAACATAACTCAAAACGCGAAGAATTCCTTACTGTCATCAACACCCTCAAAGCACTTTCATCAACGATAACCGATGAACAACGCAAAGGACTGCTGCAACAGGCAGTGCAACAGCACGGTTTCTCCATTGATGAAGCAAAAGATATTCTTATAACGTCAGGATTAGCGGTCAATGAAAAAACAAACTATTTTGATGTGTTGGAACTTTCCATTGAAGAACTTCAGAACCATAGTGATGAACAAATAAATAAACTTGTAGATGAAGCACACAAGCGATTTTACAGTGCTTCATTACGCGCAGGTGGTCTTCCGCGCACAGATGGCAGGACTCAGGAACAGTGGCGTAACTTGTTGAACCAAGCACGCGATACACTGATAAACTCACGTAAACGTCTTGACCATATCGCTAAAATACAAAATGAAAATCAACATTTTGTTGATCCTACTTTGAATGTAGATTTTATCTCACCAGAACAAGATGAAATTCAAGAAGATGATCCAACAGCTTTAAGTGTTTCAATTCCAGATGATATGGTTCTCATTCCAGCAGGAGAGTTTCTCATGGGGAGTAATAATGAAAATGCAAATGACCGTGAAAAACCTATTCATAAGGTATATGTTGAGGCGTTTTGTATTGATATATATCCTGTGACAAACGCACAATATAAGGAGTTCATTGAGGCTAACCCGCAATGGTGTAAATCAACAAAACATTATAGACGCAACAAAACAAGACAGATTATGAATTCTATTTTGAGGAAATACCATGGACAGAATTACCTTAAAGAATGGATTGAAAACGATTATCCTGAAGAGAAGACTGACCATCCTGTGACTCACGTGAGTTGGTATGCTGCAATGGCATACTCACAATGGGCAGGAAAGCGATTGCCAACAGAAGCTGAGTGGGAGAAGGCAGCTCGTGGAGGGATTGCAGCACAAAAATTTCCATGGGGAAATAGGTTGAATTCTGGTAACCAAGAATATGATAAAGAAGTCGGTGTGACATATCCAGTTGGAAAATATCAGGCAAATAACTTCGGTGTCTATGACATGGTTGGCAACGTATGGGAGTGGTGCCTTGATATGTATGATGCAGATTATTATGCTAATTCTACGATACGCAATCCGATTGCCGGTGTTAACACAAAAGATGATTTTGACTTGTTGATGACTGATTTCTGGAACATTAAGACCGATCGTGTTCTGCGTGGTGGAACACATTTTACTTCATCAGAACCTATCCATACCGCTGCACGTTGGGGTGGAAAACCATTACTTACCAGTTACCTCAGTTCTCTATATTTATCACAGTTTATGGCAAACATCGGATTCCGATGTGCTTGGGATGCAAGGCTTTAATCATGACCTTTTCTATGTAGCGATTCTAATCGCTTATATCCATTACAACTAATAGCGAGATGATATATGAAAGATTCAAATAACTATATTTTATGGTATAACAAACCTGCTGAGCAGTGGACAGACGCGCTTCCAGTCGGAAATGGACGACTCGGTGCGATGGTGTTCGGTGGCGTAGAAAGTGGACGCATACAACTCAATGAAGATACGCTTTGGGATGGCGGTCCTCGCGATACGAATAATCCAAAGGCTTTAGACGCACTTCCAAAAGTTCAACAACTGCTTTTTGAAGACAAAAACGATGAGGCAACAAAACTTGCTGGAGAAACGATGTTAGGTGTGCCACACCGAATCAAGTCTTATCAATCTTTAGGAGATATAATTCTTGAGTTTTCAGATGATGGTGATGTCTCGGAATATCGCAGAGAACTTGATTTGGACACAGGTATTGCAAAAACTACTTATAACATCAGAGATGTAAGTTTCAGCAGAGAAGTCTTTTCTACAGCAATAGACAATCTCATCGTTATCCGTATTACCTGTGATCCATCAGACAAAATCGCCTTTGACGCAACGATGACACGTGAACAGGATGCTGCCGTTGAAGCTATCTCTGATAGTCTGCTAAGATTGAGTGGGCAGTGCGGTGATGACGGTATGCAGTTTTCTGCATATCTGCAAGTTCAGGCTCATAATGGCGATATTAAGTCGAACGGTGACCGAATTTCTGTGAAGAATGCAAGTGATGTAACCTTACTACTTGCTGGTGCGACAAGTTACATCAATCAAAAAGAGGCAAGTGGGAACTCGCATGAGTTGTGTGAAGGTTACCTTGCTGGTGTAGAAAACAAATCTTACGAAGCAATACTATCAGACCATATTGCCGATCATCAGTCCCTATTTCAACGGGTAGATCTAAACCTTGGTACATCCGATGCAGACAACTTGCCAACAGATGAACGTCTGGCAGCAGTCAAAGAGGGTACTTTTGATCCAGGATTGGTTGCACTTTATTTCCAATTTGGTCGTTATCTGCTGATGGGAAGTTCAAGACCGGGTTGTCTACCTGCCAATCTGCAAGGAATTTGGAACGAACACATGAACGCACCGTGGAACAGTGATTTTCATACGAATATCAATCTCCAGATGAACTATTGGGTGCCAGAAGTCTGCAACCTTGCTGAGTGTCATAAACCTCTATTTGATTTTATGGATACACTCGTTGAACCGGGCAATCAGACAGCGAAGCAGCATTACGGTGCTGAGGGTTGGGTCGTACATCATCTCACAGATGTCTGGGGATTCACCACCCCCGCCGATGGAATCTGGGGTATATCTCCTATAGGTTCTGCATGGTTGTGTGAGCATGTATGGGAACATTATCTCTTCGGTGGTGATGTGGAATTCCTAAAAACACAAGCATATCCATTGATGAAAGGGGCTGCACGTTTCATGCTTGATTTCCTAATTGAAGCACCCGAAGGCACTCCTTTTCCAGGGAAGTTAGTCACAAATCCCTCTCACTCTCCAGAAAACAGTTTCCTGAAACCTGATGGAACAAGATCGCTTTTCACCTATGCAGCTACAATAGATTTGGAAATTATACATGAACTTTTTACAAACTGCATCGCTTGTATTGATGTACTTGGTGAAGATTCGGACTTAAGGGAAGAATTAGTTTCTGCACTTGATCGTCTCACGCCACTTCAAATTAGCGATAAAACAGGACGACTCCAAGAATGGATATACGATTATGACGAACCAGAACCGGGACATCGACACATGTCGCACATGTATGGACTTCATCCAAGTTGTCAGATAACATTGCGCGGCACACCAGAGTTGGCTGAAGCTGCAAGGAAGTCATTGGAACATCGTTTAGCACACGGCGGCGGTGGCACAGGATGGAGTCGGGCATGGTTAGTCAACTTCCTCGCGCGGCTTGAGGATGGAGAAGAAGCATTCAATCATCTCCAAACACTTCTTGCCAAATGTACTTTAACGAACCTATTTGATACACACCCTCCATTTCAGATTGATGGCAACTTTGGTGGGACTGCAGGTATTGCTGAAATGCTATTGCAAAGTCATACGGGTGAGGTTCATCCGCTACCCGCACTTCCTGAAGCATGGCAAACAGGATATGTAAAGGGTCTGCGTGCACGTGGTGGGTTTGAGGTTGATATAGAGTGGAAAGATGGAAAACTTACGCAGGCACAACTGTTGTCTAACCTTGGAAATGATTGCTGGTTCAGAACATCGGAACAGGTTAACGTGACATGTGATGGTGAACGAATTAAGTTTTCTCAATCAAAGCATGTTGCTAATTTTCATACGGAAACTGGAAAAACCTACACGATTATTCCCAAGTCTATTTGAACCAAATTATAGGACAGATCAATCAATAATTCATATTGAAAATCCGAACTTTATCTGTTTGAAGTTCATCTAACTTATATATGGGTGTGGGTATGTAAAGTTTTTGGCAAACATCTCATGTCCATTGTAGTGCGGGGTCTCCGTGCCCCGCCATCTATAATCTACCAACAAGTGCGGGGCACGGAGACCCCGCACTACAATGAATGGTCCGAAGTTTGTGCCAAAACTTTACACACTCTATAGATATTGACAAGGTTCAATATCTATGATAAATTATCACAATAAAACTAAAGAAGGAGATACAATAAATGATAGGAAGAATATTATTGATAGGACTTACAGTACTTTTGACTTTCGCTGTAAGTTTCATAGATGCCGTTGAGAAAGAAGATATTTTGGTCTACTATTCGTTTGATGAAATTAATGGAACAACGTTCAAAGATGACTCGGGCAACGGGAACGATGCTGAATTAGTAAGAAATGGAAAACTTGTTGATGGACAATTTGGCAAAGCAGTCCACCTAAATGGTGGCGTTGTTGTCCTAAGTCCTGCTACCGATTTCGTCGTTCCGATAGGTGAAAATGGAGAGGCTACTTTGGAAGCATGGATTTTCCTCTATAATAGCACAAACCATAGTGGTATCGTATCAATTGAGACCATAGATGGTGGATGCTGTGTGTTTAGACTGATGTTGCATCAATATATTCCATTTTGGGATGCCGGTCAACACCAAGACAAGAGTCTTCCTAACTTCACATTTGAACTTAAGAAATGGTATCACTATGTCTTAGTTGCTAATGGAAAGGATGGAAAAATATACATCAATGGCGAATTAATTGGATCACGGGATGAAAACATCGAATTTCCGAAGTGGCAAAAAGCAGAAATATTTGTTGGTGCAGGTGAAGGTCCCAATACCCATCCTATTGAAGATGCGATAATTGATGAAGTCGTCATCTATTCCAAAGCATTGTCTGAGGAAGAGGTGAAAGCCTCTATGGAACTTGGTGTTGCTAGTGTCCTTGCCGTTGATGCTAAAGAAAAATTAGCAGTTACCTGGGGACAACTGAAATCAAAGTTTTAGGATATTCATATTACTTTATGTAATTGTAAGCATCATTGGCTGTTATCATCACAAAGAGAATGATTTACGATTCTTTTTACATGAGGATTGCGGTGAAGTAAAACAAGGAGCATCTTATGATTTACAGACATTGCTATTTTACTGTGTTTTTAATCATTTTGATTTCACTCTGGATTAGATACAGTGATGCAGTAGATTCTACTGCGACTGGTACTGTCTTCCTGGATACAAATGGAAATCAAGTAATGGACGATAGTGAGGAAGGGTTATCTGGAGTTCGCGTTTCTAATGGACAGGATGTTGTCAAAACCGATGCCAACGGGAAATACTCCCTCTCTGTCAGTGATGACACCATCCTATTCGTCATTAAACCTCGTGGCTATATGACACCGATCGATAAAAACCGACTCCCGAAGTTTTATTACATTCACAAACCACTCGGTTCACCAGACGGATTGGGGTATCCTGGTGTTGCCCCAACTGGACCGTTACCGGTATCGATTGATTTTCCCCTCACTGAACAGGCTGAACCTGATATCTTCAAGGCACTCGTCTTCGGGGATACACAACCCAATAACATGCAAGAGATTGAGTGGTTGGCTCATGATGTGGTTGAAGAAGTTATCGGAACTGATGCAGTTCTTGGAATCAGTCTTGGAGACTTGGTAGGTGATAACCTAAACTTATTCGATCCCCTTAACGAGGTGATGTCTACTGTTGGGATACCATGGTATAACGTCTATGGTAACCATGATATGAACCGTCCCGCTAAACTTGACAAATACGCCGACGAAACCTTTGAACGCGTCTATGGTCCCACCTGCTATTCCTATGATTGGGGACCTGTCCATTTCATCATTATAGACAATGTACATTGGTCTCGTGATAAGGATAATAATGTTATCTATTTCAGTGAGGTAGGGGAGCGGCAGTTGAAGTTTATTAGAAATGATCTTGCTTTTGTTCCGAAAGACCGACTTGTTGTTATATCCATGCATATTCCATTGACAGAGATACGGGATGTACAGAAATTGATGAATCTTCTTGGGGACCGTCCCCACACATTAACCTTGTCCGCACACTCACATGTACAGCATGATGATTTCATCGGTCCTGAGCACGGTTGGCATGGCGATGAAGCACATCATCACCACAATCATGCAACCACATCAGGCAGCTGGTGGCAGGGTACGCTTGATGAAGTTGGCATCCCCCACACAATGATGCGAGATGGTGCCCCCAATGGATATGGTATCTTCACATTCGATGGAAATCAGTATACAATCCGATTTAAGGCCGCACGTCGCCCAGCGGATTACCAAATGAATATTTGGGCACCATGGGAAGTGACATCGGCGGAAACTGGCAAAACTGATATATTGGTTAACATCTTTGGTGGCACAAAACGTTCAAAAGTTGAAATGCGTCTGGGTGAAACCGGAAAATGGAAACCGATGACTTATGCACCTCAGAATGACCCGTACTACCAAGCACTCAAAGAAAGGGATGATACATACCACCTTGAACGGAAAATACATGCTGTATTACGGTCAACAATGAAGGAAAAGCTGAAAGAAGACAACCAGCTGCCACAAAGAGGAAACAGACTGACCTACGGTGTTGAAGAGGCAACGCATATATGGCAATCGAAACTACCGGCAAATATCCCAGTTGGAACACACGTCATAAACATCCGGACAACTGATATGTTTGATCAAACTTTCACAGGAAAAAGAATCATCCGAGTCCGCTAATAGAGTATCGGTATTCAATCAGCAGACAAGGTAGATCCGTTTTGGAAACCTACTATAGGTTAGAAATAAATCACTACATACATTGTAGCGCGAGGTCTCCGTACATCGTAATCCTAACTTTATCAGAAAAATACCTATCAAGTTACATCGGTATGAGACAATTGGCTACTGGAGTTTTGATAAACAGACCATCAATGGAAATACGGTTGAAGATCTTATGGGCAACCAAGATGGTGAAATAATTGGTGACATTTGGGGTGAGATTAAGTCAGGTACTATCAATTGACAAGTAAATTATAGATGGTAACTATCATGAGATATCAATTTATGAGGTGCGGACCCCGATCTACCTGATATAACATTACTGGCTACAGAAATGACACACTACTGTGTTAACCTATAATCAAACTATTCTAATTATTAATGTATGAACACACTATTCAAATGGTGGATTGTGATACCTTTTCGCTTTTCAGAGTCAAAACCTCACTGCTTTAGCGCGTGGATATAGACTCTGCACTGGGTGTGTAAAGTTTTTGGCAAAGGTTATCTCACGTTCAGACACATCGTAGGGGAGAGGTCTCCTCGCCCTCGTTGGAACACATCCTATCCATCAGCAGTGGTTGGGATGGAAATGTGGCAAGGGGTAGTAATCGGGCAGGGAGACCCCGCCCCTACATGCAGTGCCAAAAACTTTACACACCCCTCTGCACTTATTTTGGTTGAGATATAATATGTTTCGTTATATAATATTTGAACATGGTTGTGGAGGATTTACCTTTCGCTTGAGTGAGAGTTTCACCACACCATTCATAATCGATATAACTGCCACGATGTCGTGAGTTTGATAATGTTCTATAACTGATCAAGACATGAGGAGATTATTATGATATACAAGACAATAGAATCAATTACAAAGGTGCTCCTTGTAATTGCTTTATGTTTTACAATATCAACAATTTTGATGGCTGAAACAGTCATTTTTGAAGAAGATTTCGAAGATGTGAATCTTCAAGACAGTATTGCGGAAGCGGTAGCGGGAACTAATGTTTGGACAAATATACCACCTGAAGGCTGGGAAATCACAAACGAAAACCGTGAAGACCTCGGCATGCCAGAATGGCGTACTTGGGCGATTGTTGATTTATCGTGGTGGGCAGAAACAGCAGGAGACCAAGAACGTACCCAGTTCACTTCCGAAGAAAAGGGTGGCAAAGGCATAGGTAAAGGAATCGTAACAGACCCTGATGAGTGGGACGATTGGGAAGTAAACGGTGACCCTGATGGGCTTTCGAGTTGGAATGGACACATAATTACTCCTTCCATTAATATCGTAGGTGCTGCTGAAAATTCACTTATCTTAACTTTTGATTCCAGTTGGCGACCTGATACACCTCAAAAAGGTGTCATAACAGTAAGTTTTGATGGTGGTGCTGAAGATAGTATTTTAGTATATGAGAGTTCTGGTGCGCAAACCCTTGTTACCATTCCTACTCAAAATAAAAATAAGGAAGCAGTAGCAGATTTACAACAGGTAAACGAAACTTTAGAAATCCCGATAAACAATCCTGCGGACGCTGCTGAAATTGTTATCAGTATCGGCCTACTTGATGCCAAGAATGATTGGTGGTGGGCGATAGACAATATCAAACTCATAAGTACTGATTTTGTTGCAACTAATGTAGAACCGAGAGAAAAACTAACAGTCAAATGGGCAGAGATAAAATCCTTACGATAAACCTTCTCTGCTATATTGTGCGTAACTCAGCACCACCTACATTTCGGCAAGATGACCCGATTGAAAAAGTTGTACACTTTTCTGAATGTATCAATGAAAATTCTGAATCTTGAGCACTCATAGAGATCTGGCCGAGAGTTGATGGTTGCGTTCTCGATTTTGTTGATCGAGTCGTCTATTGGCAAATCCAAGACATACAATTATAGTCTTTGGACCTCGCCATAGATGTCCGTTGAATGGTTTTTGGATTTGGATATGCTGTATATCATTGAATTTCGCAGTGTTATGAAATAGTTTTCATTTACTGCTGCGATATCAGCATTGAGTTAAAACGTTTGGAGGTAGAATATGAATACCGGTACTATAGGAGCATTTACGCTTTCAGTTCTTATACTGACATTTTGTCTTACAACATCAACGGTTTTCGGGCGTGATACTGTCCTCTTTGAAGAAGACTTTGAGTCCGTGAAACTTGAAGATAGTATTGAAGAAGGAGTTAAAGGAAAAGCTGTTTGGACGAATACACCACCTGGCGGCTGGGAAATCACAAACGAAAACCCCGACGACCTTGGTATGCCTGAATGGCGAACTTGGGCAATTGTTGATCTATCGTGGTGGACACAAACTGCTGGTGACCAAGAACGCAGTCAGTTCACTATGAAAGAGAAGGACGGTAAAGGTATAGGGAATGGCGCGGTTTCAGACCCTGATGAGTGGGACGATTGGGAAGTTAACGGTGACCCCGACGGTGTTAGTGCTTGGAACGGTCACTTAATTACACCCTCTATTAAAATCAAAGGTGCTGCTGCGCATTCGCTCGTGTTATCTTTCGATTCCAGTTGGCGACCTGATGACCCACAAAGAGGTGAGATTACAGTAAGTTATGACGGTGGTAAGGAAGAGCAAATTTTGTTATATGCAAGTTCTGGTGCACAGACCCTTGTTACTATTCCTACGCTAAGGAAAAATGAGGAAAAAGTAAACGACTTAGAACAGGTAAACGAAACTTTAGAAATCCCAATTGACAATCCTGCGGATGCAATCGAAATGGTAATTAGTTTCGGTCTCCTTAATGCCCGGAATGATTGGTGGTGGGCGATAGATAACATTAAACTCATAAGCAACGCATTTGATGTAGAACCGAGAGGAAAATTAGCAATGATATGGGCAGACATCAAAACCTTAAATTAGTCTTTTTGGGCTTCATTAGGAGTAGCTTAATATCACCGACAATTCGTTTAGTAAGATATAAGAGTGATGTACTTCTTTCAAGTGCATCACGATATAGTCTTTGCGGAGATTCAAATTCATGAGATTAGGATTTTTTTCCAGAATGTTTGAAGGTGTATTGAGCATCGAAAAAACATACAACCAATGTGATAAAGCATTGGGTGCTTTGCGTGCCTATAATGAGAAACGTCAACAAGAGAATGTTCCATTTTCCGCTTCAGAAAAGGCTGAACTTGACAATGTTGTTAGTATTGCTATTGAAAATGCAACGAAGATTGTTGACAAGGAAGGTGAACGCAATTGGCCAGGTGTTTTTCGTGAGATGCACAAGAACCTTGCGAACATTTACTTGGAACTTGAAGAATATGATAATGTTCGCGAGGAATGTGAACATTTGCTAAACTATGGTGAGGTCGGCAAGTTAGATGCGGAGGAGGTCATAAAGAATCTCAATGAAAGAGAAAATGGAGATTCATCATCTGCTACTTCAGTGCCTCCGGTAGAAGAATCCAGATTATAGTATACCTCTATATCCGTATTTTTCAGTTAGTCTGCAGAATTCGGATATAGAGTTTTCTATTTGTAATAATTAACCAAGTAAATCCGAATATAATCAGAGAACATTCTGATACTACCATTTCAAATGTTCCAAACCTATCCATATCAAATGTTGAAAAATGGCATTCTTGAATCCAGCTGCCTTCTATTTGTTAGGTGTTATCCCTATAGTGATCGTTATGCATTTTCTGAAACTGCGTCGCAAACGTTTTGTTGTGTCCAGTATAATGCTTTGGCGTGAAAGTGCTGAAGATCAAAAAGCAAATGTCCCATTTCAACGTCTTCAAAATATATTACTTCCAATACTCCAATCTATATTTCTACTTCTAATAGTTGTCAGTGTTGCGCGTCCTGCGTTGCGTGTTCCTGGTGTTGTTGATGGAAAAATCGTCTTCATTGTTGACAATTCTGCAAGCATGCAATCAAAAGAAATGGGAGAGACACGATTGACACTTGCTAAACAAGAAGCAAAAAAACAGCTAAGACAGATGTCGGCAAGTGGTGGGATGATGATAATGACAACACATTCATCAAAACCATATATTCAACAGACTTGGACAACAGATAAAGACAAACTGATTCGTGCTGTGGACAATATCAAGCCAACTGACATTGGTGGAGACTTCACTTCTGTCTTTAATCACGCCAGACGTTATCTGGATTCTCCACAAGATCAGATAATATTCATCAGTGATTCCATTGATGTACCTACCAGTAGTATAGCTGTAGGAAGTGAAGCAGACAACATAGGTATTGTAACATTCAATTTAGAGAGAATATCCGAACAATTTCATGTGCTTGCAGGCATCCAAAATTGGACAAACACAACAAGAGATATAGTCTTGCGATTAGAATTATCTGGTGGTAGGTCTATTGATGAAAAAACGGCATCTATTCCTGCTGGAGACGTGAGATCTGTTCTCTTTTCTATCAATGCTGATAGGTTAGACGGTGAAATCATCAATCTCAATCTTGTTGATGTAGATGACGACTTTGAGTTGGACAATTCGGTTTGGGCAATACTGAACGTTAAAAGACAATTCCGAATACTCCTCGTTAGTGATAGAAACCAACCGTTTCTGGTAGACCTATTGCGGAATTACGAAGAAAATGTTGAATTGCAAACCGTTACTACAGATGAATATCACAGTTCAGGGGATGTGGATGTTGTTATTTTTGACGGTGCATTACCTTTAGAACATAGGTTGTTGAATAATTCAAGGACAAAGAACTATATCTTTATTGATTGGCGTTCTGAACTATCAGGTTTGACAGATGCTTCTGTTGAAATGGTCAGTCCTATTGTCAACGTTATTGGGGAAAACAAAACACATCCAGCAATGCAAAACGTATCTCTGGTTGGGATGGGTGTCAAAGAATCTGTGAATAGAAAACTACCTATCTGGGGTGAATCTCTACTTGAAACGGAAAAGGGGACACTGATTTGGCTTGGAACAGAATCTGGGAGACGGATTTTAGTATTTGAATTTGATGCATTTAATCCTGAGACCTCACCGTTTGCTACTACAATCCCCGATGGACCGTTGTTGATGTATCAGTGCTTAGATTGGTTTGAGACTAACACCTATCCTATCCAGTCACTTACAGATCAGTCACGCCATACTGACCAACAATATCGCGCAGGGGAATTATTGAAAATCGATGTTTCCCCTGTGGATGAACTTGCAATACAAGTGAAAAAACCTGATAATACCTTTGTTAAACTGGAAAATGGCATATTTTCAGAAACAGATCAAATCGGTGTTTATTCTGTTTTCGTTGGAGATACGCTGTTTGAACGGTTCGCTGTCAACTTAGTTGATTCTGATGAATCTACACTCTCACCGCCCACAACACAATCCAACAATCAGGATGCGGAAATTGAGAGAGAACAGCAACTTCAAACCTTCAAACGTGAGGTGTGGCAATGGTCTGTTTTATTCGCTGTCTGTCTGCTCCTGTGTGAGTGGTGGTTCTATCACCGAAGTTAATCCTACAAGAATTCTCTCTACCAATCTATCCTTTGGCATAGCACCGAGAATTGTGGTAACTACTTTGCCTTGATAGATTAGAATATATGTTGGTGTCCCTCGGATATGATATTCTGCTGTTATTACTGGATTCCCATTCACATCCAACTTTGCAACTGCGAATACATCACGATATTCTAACGCTATTTCAGAAACCACCGGTTTCATCAAAATACAGTATATTCATGTGTCGGATTTGAAATCAACTAAGATAGGCAGTTTCGTATTACTAATCACTCTATCAAAAGTCTTATCAGATAAAATGAGTGGTATTCCAGAATACTTTCCAAAATGACTGGCGATTAGCGTTAAGTCAAGAATGTTGACCGTTCCATCACCGTTTATATCTGGGTTGGGAGATAGTTCATCATCTGGTATTTCACCAAAGTGTTTTGCTACCAACACTAAATCAAGGATGTTTATAACACCATCAGCATTGACATCCGATACAAGTCTGCCATCAAAATCCGCTTCTTGTGCAGACACGACTGACAATAGGCATACAATAAGAAATAGATAGAGAAATTGCTTCATTCAAATAGAGTCCTTATAGAAGCATTAAATATGGGTTCTGAATATATTGGGACACTGTTTGTAGGAATTGAGCAGCGGGGGCACCATCTACAACTCGGTGGTCAAATGTTAGACTTAGCGAAAGCATGTTGCGGATTACAATTTCATCATTGTGGACAATCGGTTTCTTGATTATCCTTCCAACACCGAGGATGCCAGTTTCTGGTGGGTTTATGATGGGGGTGAACGCATCAATACCATAGTTGCCGAGATTCGTAATAGTGAACGTGCCACCTTGAAGTTCACCAGGAGTAAGTTGGTTACTTCGCGCTTTTTCTGCTAAAACCTTAATCTGTTCTGATATATCTGATAAACCGCTCTTATCTGCATTGCGAACTACTGGGACGACCAATCCATCTTCCAATGCAACTGCAACCCCGATATTGATGTCTGCTAATAACTGAATACCTTCATCTGTGAGTGTTGCATTGAGTCGTGAATGTTCACCCAGGGCAATGGCAACTATCTTCACAAGCAGATCGGTGTATGTAAGACTTGTCTCTATTCTCTGTAATTCTTCGTTGAATAGATTGCGTAGCTCCACAAGGGATGTCGCATCAACTTCAGTGTGAAGCGTCACACTTGCATTGGTTTGAAGGCTCATTGTCATTCGTTCAGCGATGATTTTCCGTATTCCGCTGAGTTCAATGACTTCCGATGCAGACGGTTCAGCTTGGAAAACATGCTCGGGTATCTCATCAACTGATTGCATCACGTCATCACGGACGATTCTACCGTCAGGACCTGATCCCGCAATAGTTGTCAAATCAAGTCCAAATTCCTTCGCTAATCTGCGAGCAAGTGGAGATGCTTTTAGCCGTGTGGATTCAGTTTTGGAAGGTTCTCTCGTTTCAATATAACGATGGATGTCACTTTCCAAAATGCGTCCCCCAGGACCAGAAGCTTTGACTTGTGCTAAGTCAATAGAGAGTTTATTGGCAAGTTCCTTTGCTGCGGGAGAGGCTTTAATTGGCGATGCTGAAGGAATAGTTCTTATTTGATCCTTTGATGGTGATGACGGTTTTGTAGCTGTCTGCTTAGACTCCTCTGACTGCTTTGGAATATCAATTGTTTCTGCTTCAACGCGTTCCACCTCTTCACCCGGTGCGGCAATTATGGCTAACAATGCGTTGACAGGGACATTACTTCCCTCTTCAGGAAGTATTTGGGCAATAATTCCGTCTGCGGGGGATTCTTGTTCATGCACCACTTTATCGGTTTCGATTTCTAACAAGGGTTGCCCCTCGGTTACGGTGTCGCCTTCCTTAACCAGCCATTTCCCGATTTTCCCTTTTGTCATTGTCTGATCCATTTGGAGCATTCTCAGTTCAACAGCCATCAAGTCTCTCCTATCATCATTCGGATTGTTCTATCAATTGCAAGAGTAATTCAACGTTTTCATCTTTTTCAAGTATGAGTGCAAGTTTATGGTATTTATCTCCTTTGAAAAATGCTTGCACAAATGGACTGAACGCTATCAATAATTGTGAACCCAAAAAGTTGAGTGGTTTGCCGGTCTCAAGAAATAGAATAGCAGGTGTCGTTAGATTGCGTCGGACGATCCATTGTGCAAGTTTTTCAAGTAAATCATGTTGTTCATCTTCAGGTATATCGTCAAGAACAACAGGAATTTCTGGATTCGGGTTGAACATTATTGACACCTACATGGTTTCCGATAATCTAAATTGATATTGTAGGTCAGATTGAGTATATCCAAAACAAACATCTTCTGCCCCAAATTATACATTGACTTCTTAAATTCCAAATGATCTGGATATATGATTTGAAACATGTCCCATGAAACTCATTTCTCCAGGTCCTACATAACACCTTATTCATCAAAGGATGCCAGGTTCCATAATAATACTGTCCCACCTGCACAACTTGCGAGTGTTTTTCCATCTGGACTAAACTCCAAACTCCGAATAACAGTGCCTCTTTCATCTTGTCCGGTAATCGTCCGTATATGTTTTCCCGTCTTCGTATTCCATAAATTGATTCTTCCATAACTTCCACTTGCGAGTGTTTTCCCGTCTGGACTGATTGTCACACATGACGTAGTACTATAGAGGCTATTTTCAGGATCTGGATTGATCCTATGAAGTAGTTCTCCTGTCATTGGATTCCACAACCCAATTGTTCCTTCATAACCTCCTGCTGCTATTATTTTATCATCGGAACTGAATACTAAGTAGATTACATCGTGTGTATCAGGCTTTAAAGTGTATCTGAGCTTGTCTGTCTTTGTATCCCACAAACATAGATATCCATTATGAGCTGCTCCTGCTATTGTTTGTCCATCATTACTAAACACTATTGAATCAATATTTCTCTTATGTCCAGTAAGTGTATGAAGGAGTTTCCCTGTTTCAGGGTCTCCCCCTGGCACTGGTTCCCACAAGTGAGTATAGTGGTTGTTCCACTCAGTTGCGATTATCCATTTGTCTTGACTGTATGCTACATCAATTACATTATTCTCGTGCCAAATAGGTGTGCGAAGGCGGTTCCCGCTTTGCGTGTCCCAGAAACGAACGGTGTCGTCATGACTTACACCTGCAAGAGTTTTTCCATCAGAACTGAAATGCACCTTTTTGGGAATGTATTCAGGATTCGCTATTGGAGGAGTACGTCCAGTGAATAGAAAAAGTGGATCAGCAGTTTTTAGGTCGAACAGCCAAATCCCAATGCTGGTTGCAACGGCAAGACGTGAACCATCAGGAGAATACTGTAGATTATAAATTGTCCCATTTCCCAGACGTATGGATGCCCCTTTAGGTAAGTGAAATTTCTTAAAATCTGTGGCATGAATTCCTTGCTTCTGATTCATAGGACTATACGTACTGATTGGGGATAGCATATCCCACAATATAACCGTATCATTTGTATTACTTGCGAGTGTTTTTCCATCTGGGCTGTATGCCAAGTTACTGCATGCCCCATTTCGTTCAATGAGCGTACGTATGGGTTTTCCCGTTGCTACATCCCATATTTGGATGTCATCACTACTACCCGCAGCGAGTGTTTTTCCATCTGGACTGAAAGCTACATCAAGTACCCATCCTTTATGCCCCATGAGAATATTTTGAGTATTTCCTGTCTCAATGTCCCATAGACGCACGGTATGGTCAGCACTTCCACTTGCGAGAATCTTCCCATCTGGACTGAATGCGACACCAAACACAAAACGTTGATGTCCTTTGAGTGTGTTGAGCGTTTCCCCAGTTTGTATACTCCATAGACGAACAGTTTTATCCTGGCTTCCGCTTGCAAGTATTTTATTATTGGGACAAAACACTATACTTTCAATTGTATCAGTATGTCCACGAAGAGTATGGAGCAACTCTCCAGTGGCAGAATGCCACAACAAGATATTTTCATGGTCAGAGCTCAAGTTTGCAATAAGTTGTCCATTTGGATTGATTGCCATTGTAAAGTATACATAGTTCTTATCTTCCTTAAGTGTACGACGGTGCTCACAATTTATCATATCCCACACTTGGACTGTGCTGTCAGTACTGGCACTTATTAATGATTCGCCATCAGGACTGAATGACACATATTGAACTGGACCTTTGTGTTCTGAGATAAAATTGAGTTCATCACCAGTGTGTGCATCATAAATCCAAATACCGATGCTACTTGCGACAGCTAAGAGTTCGCCATCAGGTGAATATTTTATATCATCTATACTCCCTTTACCCAGGCGCATAGTAGCCCCTTTAGGTAGATTCAATTGCTGGTATGCTTGCGTTACAACTGGCATACCATCTGGAGTTTCCGACTCGGCATAATTGCCAATTAGTATAACCATGAATAGCAGAGAAATACAGCAGTGAAGATTTTTGAGTTTCATGACTTTACTTCTCCATATTTTAGAAATAGGACTTCTGTTTGAATCGTGTAATCCGCAAATATAGAACCGATCAAGTATGTGGTATTAACCTACGTAATGTTAAACTTTGTCCATTATATTGCTCAGTTTTACAAGTCCAGATCACTCAGATAATCTGCAATGTGTTTCGGTTGACCATCTTCTGTTGTTTCCATCGCAGCAATCACGAGAACGAAACTCTTGATATTGTCTTCAATCCGCGTAGCAGATGGATCGCCACCATCAAGCCAATCCAAAAACTCGTTAAATAGATAATGATGTGCGTAATGACTGATAGGGGGAGCTTCATATACCTCTTTCTCACCGCCAACACGATGGATAGTCATCTGGTTTCCGCCACCAATTTCAACAGTACCTTCCTCAAATTCTGCACGGTAATGTTCACCATTCCAACAATTGATGATACCTGCTGCGGTGCTGTTCCCTTCGTAAGATGTGTGAACACCGTTGTCCATCCGCATCAGATAATATCCGCTTGAGAAATGCTTAAAACTGGACCATTCAGGATTCCAACCGAATCCAACCAGTGTTTCACAGTCCCCTCCAGAGAGGAAACGTAGCATATCAAGGTGATGGACCGATGCCTCAAAGAGCAGACTGAAGTCCATATCATGTCGCCAGTCTACCCCCCATGACAAATAGCGGCGATAGTCACATGCATATCTGCCGACAATGTGTTGGAGTCTCCCTAATCTACCTTCCTCACGGATACGCACCAATTCCTGTTTGTTGTTCGCGTATCGGTAGTTTTGGATAATAGCACACGGTAATCCAGTTTTCTGTGAAGTACGTACCATCGCTTTCGCTGCATCTAATGTATCTGCGATCGGTTTTTCACAGATAACAGGCATTCCATTTTCCATCGCAGCAACAGCTGCAGGACTGTGGAACTTAGGAGGCGTTGCAACGCCACAAAAATCTGCTTTAACGGATGCACACGCCTCGTTAAAATCGGTAAAGAGTTGCGATGAACTCAGCCCTAATGCTTCACCTTGATGTTCAAGAACATTTGGTTTTATGTCCGCTAAACCGACAATCTCAACGCGGTCACTGAAGTTATTACGGAAGTTGTGAATCCAACCGCCTGCCATACCACTTCCACCTATCATCAAACATTTATGTTTTGCCATATTTTCTCCTTTTTCAAGAGTATGTAAAGTTTTTGGCAAACATCTCATTGGACATTGTAGTGCGGGGTCTCCGTGCCCCGACATTGATGGTAGATATAGATAGCGGGGCACGGAGACCCCGCACTACAATGGATGGTCCGAAGTTTGTGCTAAAAACTTTACACACCCCTTCTTCAAACATTTGGTTATGTGTAGTATATATCCTTAATTATAGACTATTTTGCCATACTTTGTTGCATTATTCTGCCACGATAGACATAATCATCTTTTCCGTTCCGAACTCGTTCAAGCTCTGCTTCAGACGCTTCTCTTCGGACGGTCGCAGGCACCCCCATAGCAATTGTTCCAGGTGGTATTTCTTGTCCTTCCCGTACGAGTGTTCCTGCTGCAACGATTGCACGTTCTCCGATTTTACATCCGGTTAATAGTATTGCTCCCATGCCGATGAGTGCTTCGTTTTCAATAGAGCAGCTATGGAGAATGGCTCCGTGTCCTACAGTAACATCATCACCGATGAGACAAGGTATTTCCTTATCCATGTGTATTACTGTGCCATCCTGTATGTTGGTACGACATCCGATATGTATCGGTTCTAAGTCTCCACGTAACACACAGTTGAACCAGATACTCGAATCTTCTCCTATTTTTACATCACCGATGAGCATGGCACCGGGTGCCACAAAGACAGATGAATGTACGCTTGGTGTTATTCCTTCATATTCTATCAGCATTTTCCTATTTCCATTATTGTTGCAACTTGTAATGATTAGATGATGACTACTGCGGTACTAACAATTTGCGAAGGTTTCCAACCCCAAAACTATATAAAATCAAGAACATAACAGCGAGGAATACTATTGAAATTAAGAAAAGCAGAAGACTTTGTGAATGCCATGCCGCTATGGGTGCGATTATGATTGCTACATCAAAAAAAAGTGTTCCCGTAAAAGTTAAGACTCTTAAAATGGGTTTTGGTTGATGTGTTAGTTCTGCCATCCAAGATAGAGTGCCAATTACCGTATTCAGTGCACATCCTATTGGCAGCGTTATGATCGGTATTATAAACATAAGAACCCAATTGTCAATGTGAATTCGCAACAATAGGACAGCAAGTAAGGACCAGAATTCTGCGTATAGCAACGCACAAAGGAATGCAACCAAGAATTTGCTGGTGAATAGTAATCTCGGTTTGACAGGAGCAGATTTCATCATCCACCATGTTTTTGCTTCATCCCGAAGTCCGTTGCAACTAATGCCAAATGTGATAAGGAAACTATAAAGAAGAATTTGAACTGATAGGATTTCAATTGTATATTCATCAGGTCTCGCGTTACCCAAAAATAGGACACTGATATGGATAATTAGAAAGCAGGTCAACATGATGATTGCAATTACCCGTCCAGTATGTCTAATGTAGATTAAAAAGTCTTTCAACATCAAGGATTGGAGCTTACCACGTCCCAACAATAACGTAAAATTATTTATGTGTGAAGTGCCAGTATTGCCGTTCTTACGTGTCCGTTTACGTTTGGTTTTTAATTGTCGTATATTTTCCCATCCACGTTTGTATATCCATTGTGCCGTGAGAAATGCAAATCCAATCGAAGTAATGCTAATCGCTAACCCTCCAAGTATCCATCTCAATCGCACCCCAATTGTAGATTCATCTCCCCAGCTTACTAAGAGTTTTCCTATCCATTCGTGCGGATACCAGGCTGCGGATGTATCAGTAGTCCTTGATGTTGTCCAATCCAGCAGAAGGTCTTTCAAAGGAAAGAGATCAGTTCCAGCAAACAAGGTAAGTGAAAGTAAAAAACCGATCATCACACCTATAACAGTTGCAAGAGTCTTCAATGTCGTAAGGAGACCTGATGACGAGAAGAATCGTGCAATCACCATCATGCTGATAGTAACATTACTTGCAATCAAGACGAGTAGACAGACAGATACGGGTAATAACACTGCATAATAATGCCACGGTAGTTGAAATATCAAACCAAAAACGACCCAAGGAGGACCTAAAAAACAGAGCATACTCATTAGGCGAGAAAGAGAAATTTGGATGAACTTATATCCGAAGATAGCCGTTGGTCGAATTGGTGCGGCATGCAACAGTAGCGTATCTGGCGATTCAAATAGTATTTTCAAAGAACTTTCCATCAATTCTTTAGCAACAATAATTATACCGAACACCATGAACCCGTTAATCACACTAAAAATGAGATGTGATGATGCATCTATATTACGCAAATGTGAGAATAGTGTCCATCCTAAAACCGATAGTGATGTGATGAAGATAAGATACCCGATTACCTTGAATGTGCTCTTTCGCCATGCTTGTTTATCGTGTTTTAGGCTGTTCCACCATGCATAACAATCTGCTTTAAGAAGAATTTTAATGTGTCTAAACATAAGGTATTGGAATAAAACTATTCATAACCTTTAGGCATCTGCAGTAAGATCCAGGAATATATCTTCTAATGTCTCAACTTCATTGGTATTATTCTTAATGGGTTGTGTAGATATATCTCTTTTTCTATTTTGAAGTTCAGCGAGTGTGCCGACAGCGATTAATTTTCCTTTGCTGATGATACCTACCCTATCGCAGATCCGTTCTGCAATTTCAAGAATATGGGTTGTCATAAAGACAGTGGAACCTTGCTCACATCTTTGTCGCAAAATTTCACGAACGGTACGTGCACTTCTTGGGTCTAATCCACTTGTAGGTTCATCAAGGAAGAGAATTTGGGGATGGTGTATGAGGACAGAAATAAGCAGTATTTTCTTTTGCATTCCGTAGGAATAACCCTTAATTTGGTCATCGGCAGCGTCATCTAATTCAAGTTGTTCAAGTAATGAGCCCATTTCATTTTCCGCTTGTTGCGGTGGTACTTCATATAAATCTGCTATCATCCGAACAAACTGTCTTCCAGTTAACGCCTCGTATAGATGTGGTGTATCGGGCATCAAACCGAGAATTCCTTTTGCTTGTATGCTCTGTGTTTGAATGTCGTAACCTGCAAGTTTTGCTGTACCAGAGGAAGGGCTAAGTAAACCTGTCAACATATTGATTGTTGTTGTTTTACCTGCCCCGTTGGGACCGAGAAACCCAAATATTTCACCCGCGTTAACTTGCATCATGAGTGAATCTACTGCACACAACTGACCGAAGTATTTAGTAAGATTGAAGGTTTCAATCATTTTGCCTACTGCCAAGAATATCCTTTTTTAGATTTGCTAATGCTTCATCTACGTTGAAATCTTCTTGAGTTGTTTCGGTTGGTAGAATATTCCGCTGATTTCGTTGTTCCCACATTTTCGCTTCAGATTCTGCCTTTTTTACCATCTTTTTAGCTTTCTGAATAACTTGATTAATATCAATGTCAAGTTCAATGCCTTCCAATTCAGCCAATACTTTATAGAATTCTGCCCGAGTTTTTGCATGCTCTTGATCTTGAATTAACGTTCCAACTTCATTTGAAGTGTTATTAAAACGGTGATAAACTTCAAGGAGATCGGTCTTAAGTTGGGCAACGACGGTTTCTTGTGCAAGAATACGTTGTTCTAAATCATGGGCAAGTTGTAAGTACTTTTTACTTTGCTGCTGAAGTTCGTTTGCTTCTTGATCGTCATTATTCTGTAGCAATATATTAACTCTGTTTTCACATCTGTTCGCCGCGTCAATTGCTTCTCGGTAAGCACGTTTGAGTTTCTGTTCGTCGGCGATTGCGGTTGCTACAAGTTTTTTCGCCTTTTGTATCTGCTGCTTCATATCCTCAATAGATTTTTCAAGAACAGATTCGCTCATTTCGACATCTTCTATAAATTGAGTGATGTTCTCCTTAATCTGTTCTGAAATCTGTTTTAATTTCTTCATTTTCCGATACCTCCAGAAGTCAACTTGTTGAATCTACCAATCTTCACCATATTGTAGGAAAGAAAACCGATGTGCTAATTTTACTTATAAGAGACACCTATACCTAAGAAGATAGAAAAAATCCGATTGATCATATTCCTATCAACTGTATTATAAATCTACGGATTAGATGCTAAAGTCTCATAGTTTGTGTTAATAAGTTCCGCGCCAAATATCCTCAATCTTGACATAATAGTATGAATAGCGGCGATATTGCTGTCTATCAAGATTGAGGAACGGTTGTGTAGTGCAGCAGCTTCACCGAATGTGCCACTACCCGCAAAAAAATCTAACAGTGTATCTCCAGGAGATGAATGTACTTTGACAATACGATTAAGAATACCGAGCGGTTTCTGTGTTGGGTACCCCGTTTTTTCCTGTCCATTGGTACTAACAATTGTATGCCACCACACGTCCGTTGGTGTTTTTCCGCGTGCAGCCTTCTCTTTCCCAACTAAACCGGGTGCCATATACGGAATCCGATCCATCTCATCAAAATTAAAGGTATAATGTTTCGGTGTCTTTACATACCATAAGATGTTATCATGCTTTGCGGACCACCGCGACTTGGAACGTCCACCAAAATCGTAAGACCAGATAATCTCATTCATAAATGATTCCCTACCGAATATTTCATCTAACATAACTTTACAGTAATGTACTTCGCGATAATCAATATGAAAGAAGAAACTGCCGTAGGGATGAAGGACACGGTACGCCTCTTCAAAGCGAGGTCTCAAAAACTTCAGATAGCTATCAGAATCCTCAAACTTGTCGGAATAATGTGTACTTTTGCCCTTGATTGTGCGGTATGTTTTACCTTGGAATCCTACTCGATCGCCTGTATCATCTTGCTCAACGTGTATTTCTGTACGTTGTTGAAGTTTTCCGGTATTAAAGGGCGGATCAATGTAAATCATATTAATGCTTTCATCATCAATATGTTTACGAAGGATTGCAAGATTATCCCCAAAATAGAGTTGATGTGTTAACATTTGGTTTATTCCTTCATTACGGTATTTCTTTCTTGTAGTATTTGCATACACATTACTTTTTTGTGGAAAAATTATATCAGAGTCTGTATAATTTAGCAACATCTTTGTCACGGTAGCAAAAGACAATTATCCTTGACGATAGATGATTTTTGGTGTAAAATTTTTATGTAATATATATCATAAAACGTGCCCGGATTAATATTATAAGGAGCGAGTATGTCTGTATTACTGGGTTTAGATGTCGGTGACGTAAGGATTGGTGTTGCTGTCAGCGACGTGCTTGGGAGTGGAGCTCACCCGTTATGTACACTGACTCGGACAAATAGACAACGTGATATTATCGCAATAGGTGATCTTGTTTCTATTCATAATGTAGAACGCATCGTTATTGGGTTGCCTATCTCACTTGATGGAACGATTGGTACACAGGCAGAGAAGGTACAAAAATTTGGGGCTCGATTGTCTGAAGGATTGGATGTGCCAGTAGAATTCCTTGACGAGAGATTTACCACTTCTGAAGCAGAAGAAATCTTAGATCGAATTGAAATGAATCCGAAAGATAGAAAAAAAATCATAGACCAAGTTTCAGCTGTGATAATCCTTGATGAATATCTACGTGAGAATTCAGTGGAAGAGTGATGGCAATTAATCGGTATATAGTTGAACGGTTGAGTAGAATTCTAAAATCTGGCAGGACTGATTTGGAGACACTCCATGTTTCTACGGAATATTCTAACCGTATTCACTCAGAAACGAATTGTCCGGAGGGGATTATATATACTCGGTTGTCTTGGAATCTTATGCTTATGTGTTGTTTTAGTTGGGGCATACTACATGTCCCCGACTACCTCATCTGAGGAGATTGTTTCAGTTACAATTGTGCCAGGAAGTAGTACAACAACAATTGCAAAACATTTGGCTACGAATAATTTGATTTGCAGTCCTCTGGTATTCAAACTCGCTGTTCGGTATCGTGGTATTGGAACGCAACTCCGTGCTGGAACTTACAAACTCAGTCGAAATATGTCGCTCACGCGAATTCTTGATGAACTAAAAAAAGGTCAAATTGATTATAAGACTTTTACAGTACCAGAGGGTTTTACTGCTAAAGCGATAGCTGAACTGTGGGAGGAAGTTGGTTTAGGCAAAACAGATACGTTTCTTGAAGCAATGAAATCAACAGAAATACTGGAAAAATATCTTCCAGATGGGATTTCTGCAGAGGGTTATCTATTTCCAGACACATACAAATTCGCCAAAGGGAGTAGTGCAAAAACTGTTGTCCAGATGATGCTTGCTGAATCTAACAAAAGATGGACCGAGACATTGGCTGAAGAAGCAAAGTCTTTAGGGTTTACTCGTCATCAAGTGATTACGTTGGCATCAATTATTCAAAGAGAAGCAGGTTCTGAGTCAGAGATTACCCGAATTGCAGGCGTATTTCACAACAGACTCAAACATAAATGGCGACTTCAAGCTGATCCAACAGTGCTCTACGCTTTAGGTGATCCGAATAGGTTGTTGACAAGAGAAGACCTGAAGTTTGAATCACCCTATAATACTTATCTTCATAAGGGTTTACCACCCGGACCAATTGGAAATCCAGGGTTGGCAAGTATTTTAGGGGCATTAAGACCGGAGAAAACATCTTACTTCTACTTTGTCGCTATTGAAAAAGGGAAACACCATTTTTCAGAGACTCTTGATGAACATAATCGAATGATTCGTCAAATTCGACGGAAAAAAGCTGCATTAAGTAATCAATAGACATTATAATATATAAATAAACATATACATGTGATCGGAGTCAAACACTTTATATGGGAAATGTTGAATCACAACAAACACTTCAGTCCGAAGTCACATTATCTGGCATAGGTTTGATGCTGGGAGAACCGGTTGAACTTACTATAAAACCTGCTCCTGCTCATACCGGTATTGTTTTTCAACGGGTTGACCAACTGGGTTCACCTGAAGTGAAAGTCTGTCCTGAGAACTGGAAAGATATTATACCACGATGCACAAGTCTTCAACAGGATGAAACCGTAATTAGCAGTGTAGAGCATCTTTTATCTGCACTTGCTGGACTTAAGATTGACAATGCTAAAGTTGAATTAAATGCACAGGAACCCCCTGGACTTGATGGTAGTGCTTTGCAATATGTGACAAAAATACAAGAAGTAGGATTATCTCATTTAGATGCACCCCGCCGTTATGTTGAAGTTTCCGAACCTTTCGTTGTATGCGATGGTAATAAGCAGCTAATCTTTCTTCCATCCGACACTTTTGAAGTTACATTTGCTTATGATCATCCGAATATATCCACACAATTTTCCACATGGGAGATGACAGAAGAAACCTACATCAATGATATTGCTCCTGCACGAAGTTTCTGTATTGAAGCTGAGATTGAAGCATTACAATCACTCGGTATTGGGAAGGGGGCAAGTTATGATAATGTTTTGGTTGTCAAGGATGATGGTGAGACAAGTTCGGAGTTGCGGTTTCATGATGAATTTGTGCGTCATAAAACGCTTGATCTGATTGGCGATCTTTACCTTTCTGGATACTTACCGAAAGCGCAAGTCATAGCGATGCGTACTGGACATACATTTCATGCACAATTTGTTCAAGCACTGGCGGAAAAAGGCATCCTTGATAGCGTTAAATCAGACGATAGTCAGGAAAATCAAACTGTTGAGGCAAAAGACATCTATCGGATTTTACCACATCGCCATCCAATGTGTTTAGTGGATCGTGTTATTGAGTATGAGAACGGTAAACGTGCTGTTGGCATAAAAAATCTAACTTACAACGAACCAGTATTTGAAGGGCATTTTCCAGTTCAACCTGTTATGCCAGGTGTTCTGCAAGTGGAAGCCCTCGCGCAACTGGGGGCATGGTTGCTGCTACAAGAAATCGGTGAAGAGGAGCAACTCGGTTATTTTCGTTCAATTAGCAAGGCGACTTTCCGTAGAACTGTTATACCAGGAGATCAACTTCGCTTGGAAATAGAGATTGTTCAACGCCGAAGTACTTTAGCAAAAATCTCAGGTGAGGTGTATGTAGATGGGGCTCTTGCTACCGAAGCAGAACTGTCTATCGCACTTGCAGCAAATGAAACCGATTAAACCTATCGTTGTCAAAACCCTTATAAACTCATTAGAGAGTGAGTAACACTATGAAAGTAGAGGCAAACTTGTGACAGAAACAAACATTCATCCAACGGCAATCATCTCACCGAAGTCTGAAATAGGAGAAGGTGTTCGTATTGAACCTTATACCATTGTTGAAGACCATGTTCAGATTGGTGCGAACACTGTGATTGGTCCGCATGTACAGATCGGAAAATGGACAACGATAGGTGAAGATTGCCAGATTTATTTCGGTGCATCGATTGGAAATCCATCAAAAGACCTCAAGTATAAGGGGGGGCGGAGTTATGTCCGTATCGGGAACCGAAATGTGCTACGTGAATATGTTTCTATCTCTCGCTCTACTTTTGAAGATGATGAGACTGTTGTTGGTGATGACAATCTATTGATGAATTGGGTGAACATCGCTCATGATTGTATTATCGGTAGTAGAGTCATTATGGCGAATTTCGCCACGCTTGCCGGTCATGTAACCATAGAAGATGATGTACGACTTGGTGCTTATGCTGCACTGCATCAGTTTGTACGTGTCGGTAAAATGGCAATGGCAGGCGGTTGTTCAAAAATCGTTCAAGACATACCCCCCTTTATGCTTTCTGCTGGTCAACCTGCCCGTGTTCGTGATCTAAATCGATTAGGTATACGAACATCACAAATCAATCCGTTATCTAAATTATCTCCTGAAACATTTGCCCTCCTGAAGAAAGCCTTCCGAATTCTGTTCCGCTCTGGATTGCCCTTAAGACATGCTGTTACCAAAGCAAAAGAGGAATTACCTGCGGATCCAGACGTTGACTATCTACTCAAATTTATAGAAGCTTCAAAACGCGGTGTCGGTTTTAGTCATCCTAATCGTTCTTTGTAGGATGGGTGATCTCCAGTATTCAGGGTGTGTAAAGTTTTTGGCACCTGTCTGAACCAGGATTTTCAGGATTTTTCTCATCAAGTCCTATTTCATAAAGACGACACCAAACATGCATCAAAAAACCTGGATATGGTAATCAGTAAATCCTGAAAATCCTGGTTCAGACAAAAGAAATAACTGGACACACAATTTATGCCAAAAACTTTACACACCCCAGTATTCAAAATGACTTGACATTAAAGAGGGTTTGTGATATATAATACGGTAATATTAACGTGAGTTTGATTAATACTTGATGAAAATAGAGAAATGTGTTAATCTAATGTAATAGACTTGTTAGGCACACAATTTAACGGTCTAATAGTTAGTTGGAAATAATCGGGAACCCAACAAAACATTACATAAATATCAGAGAATCGATGTTTTATTGACAATGTGTCTTGATTAACATTGTAGGGAGTCTTTGTGTTCCCTAATGTGTTAATTTGCGACGTGTTGTCCTGTCTATTGTCTGCACATGGATTTACTGATTATAAGAATATGATTTATCAACCTCACGTTAATATTAGGTCTCAAAAATGTTAACAATAGAGTTATTTGTTTATGTGTTCATAGTGTGTATGATTGTAGTTTGCCTAAACTTTTTGTATAAAGCAGGAATTGTAAGGAAATCAGACAGAATATATTCTTTTGTATTACTATCTATAATTGTTATACAGGTTTTCATTGTTATTTTTCTACAAACATCTGATTCTAATTCATCCTTTACACCAATCATTTTAGGCTCATTATTTGCCTTACTACTCATTTATATTCTGACACACATAACAGTATCATCTGATGAGATTCGCGAGGATACCCGTGTTTGGATCGGATGGACAATGTTTCTCGTGTTTGGGGCGAGTTTTTGTGCGATATTGATGGGATTTCCAGAGACAAAGACGGATCTATACAGAATACCCTTTGCAGTGACTTTGTGTATCGGTATGAAGTACTATCCATCTGTGCTTGATCGGTTGAAGAAATTAAATACAGCTGCTGAAGAGCGAACAATTGAAAAGGGTCTTGAAGGACATAAAGAATCTGTTATTAACCTTGCAATTGAATCGTGGCGTTTTGCAAAAGACTATGAACGTATGCTTACACGCCTAAATACTAATCAGACAAAAAGGCATGAAAGCAAATTACAGCAATTTGTAAAAAAGGCTGAGGAATCCCTTTCGGATGTCGGTCTGCGTGTTGTGAATGTTGAAGGCTATCCCTATGACCCAGGTATGAAAGCGACACCACTTAACATTGAAGATTTTGACCCAGACGATGAATTAATCGTTGATCAAATGCTTGAACCAATTATCATGGAGGGAACGGTTTTAGCAAAAACAGGAACGGTACTTTTAAGGAGAAAAGATTAATGGAAAATTATGTCGGTATTGATTTAGGAACAACGAACAGTGCTATATGCACTTTCGATAAAGAAACGCAGCAGACTCGAGTTTGGAAAAGTCCAGAAGTGAATGATGTAACACCATCTGCGATCTATATTGACAGACGAGGGAACGAGCAAATTGGCTATAGTGCCTACAACGCTGCTCCACGCAGTCCAGACAATTGTGCGACATTATTCAAGCGTTTTATGGGAACGAGTACACCTATTGAATTGTCAGCGGTTAATCATACATATACACCAGAGGAGTGTTCCGCAAAGATATTGAAAACATTGTTTGGCTATCTACCTGAAGAAATTAGAAATTCACCAGAAACAGGCACTGTGATTACCGTTCCTGCGGCATTCAATCAGATGCAGAAAAATGCAACGATGGATGCTGCAAAGATGACACGGATTGGCAAAGTTGAACTTGTACAGGAACCTGTTTCAGCAGTAATGAGTTATATGAAAGCAAGTGGCGGCAAGGATGGTATCTTTTTGGTCTATGACCTTGGTGGAGGCACTCTGGATATTGCTATTGCCGAAAGCATCAGAAGACGTGTAAACATCTTGGCACCCGGTGGTATTCAAATGTGTGGTGGACGCGATTTTGACCGAACGCTTGTTGACAATATTGTCCGGCCTTGGCTCCATGAAAATTTTAATTTACCTGATGACTGGGCTGCTAATCCAACGTTTAAACCTCTATTACGGCTTGCTACCTGGGCAACAGAACGTGCAAAGATAGAACTCTCAGCAAAAGATGAATCGATGGTTAGTCTATCTGAAGTAGAAATCCGGACCAATGATCTCAATGGTGACGAGATTTATCTTGAGATTCCTTTGGATAGAGATACCTTTGACAAACTAATTGAAGAGCAGATAAATGAAACAATAGATGCAGCCAGAGAAACACTGTCAAAAACTGGATATGCATCTAACGATATTCAATGTATTGTCTGGGTTGGAGGTCCCACACATTACAAACCGTTAAGGGACAAAGTTGCCTTTGAACTTGGCATTAAGGGAGACACAATAGATGTAAACCCTATGACTGCAGTTGCTGAAGGTGCGAGTATTTTTGCCGAGTCTATTAATTGGAATGCTGCTAAAGACCAGAAGGACCCCAAACCTGCAGGTACACCTGGCGAAACAATAACCTCTGATGAACCCATATTTGATTTCAAGTTCAGAGATCGAACACCTGATGATACAACTAAAATTGTGGTACAAATAGATGGACAAGTACCCACTGGTTATAAGTTCCAAGTTGATAGTCTTGACAGTGCTTGGACTTCAGGACGTATGCCACTCAAACATGGGGCAACCGTTGACGTAAATTTGATTAAACCTGGCGAAAACACGTTTAGTGTTACAGTATACGATGCGTCGGGTAAATCTATAAAACAGGAAGAGATTGTTATTGACAAAGTGCCTTTTATCGCAGATAAAATCCCTTCCGAACTCTCAATTTATTTAGAAGTACTTAAAGAAATTGAGGGAGAAACTGATAGTAAAGTTCTTGTTGAGAAAGGCGAACTTCTACCTAAAGAAGGAAAAATTACAGTTTATGCTGGGGAATTGCTTGAAGCAGGATCATCCAATTCGCTTAATTTTAAAATAAAGGAAATTGATCCCCAGGGCAATGACAAGATTATGGCATTGTTAAAAATAAATGGGATTGATTTGACTGAAGGATCTATTCCTATTAACACACCCCTAAAATGCTCTTATGAAAAAACTCGTGGAGGAAACATCAAATTTGAAGTTGAAGTTGAAGGAATTTCCAAAACATTCAACGATGTACTTTATAAAGACGACGAGTCAGCAACACCAAATGCAATTCAGGTTGCAGAAGAAGGTAAGCGGCTTCTTGAACGTATTGACCGTATCAAAAAGCTTATTGGTGAGGATCCGAATGGTGAGGATCCGAAACTCGATCAAGCGAGAAAGAAAGCTGAATCTGCCATCATGCTTGATCCCAATGAATCAGATGATGAAATTGTCTTAAGAGCAAACCAAGATAACCTGACTGTTCAGAAACTCCTCCATCAAGTAGAGAATAAGTCAGAAAACATCAAAAAAATTCGTCAGAATGATCTTGATGCTATTGTAAAGTTTTTTGATGTTCATGTCCGACAGTTCGCACGCCCAACAGAAGCATCAGAGTTTGATAAACTTGCCGAAACTGCACAACGTTCCATTGACAATAACGATGATGATTTTGAAGAACATCTTACAGAACTAAGGAGTAGAAATTTTCAAATTCTCTGGAGGCAGGATTGGTTTGTTATCGATCAGTTCAACTACTATGCAAATTTACCACATCTTTTTGCTAATCAAGACCGTTTTGAAGAGCTTGTTCATATTGGAAAGAGACTCATTGCACACCCAGACATTCAAGACATATTATCTGGTAGAAAGGTTGCAACCATAAAAAGTGAAGTAGTCGATCAACTGCGCCAAATTGTTATTCAGATGATGGACATTCTGCGTGATAGTCGAGGTGTCTCTGGTCTATCTCCTGAAGATATTACCAACATTCTTAAAGAACAAGCAAATGTAGAGGAAGATAATCGTTAACCGTAGATATTGAATTGAAACAATGGAAAATTTTGTCGGCATTGATTTAGGCACAACAAACAGTGCTATCTGCACCTTTGATAAAGAGACGCAACAGACTTGTGTTTGGAAAAGTCCAGAAGTGAATGATGTAACACCATCTGCGATCTATATTGACAGACGAGGGAACGAGCAAATTGGCTATAGTGCCTACAACGCTGCTCCACGCAGTCCTGATAATTGTGCTACACTATTCAAACGTTTCATGGGAACAAGTACACCAATTGAATTGTCTGCAGTCAATAAGACCTTTACACCAGAGGAATGTTCTGCAAAGGTTTTGAAGACATTGTTCGGTTACCTACCCGAAGAGATCAGAAATTCACCATATACTGGTACTGTCATTACTGTACCAGCGGCTTTTAATCAGTTGCAGAAGAATGCAACAATTAAAGCTGCGGAAATGGCAGGGATTGGAAATGTTGAACTTGTACAGGAACCTGTTTCAGCAGTAATGAGTTATATGAAAGCCAGTGATGGAAAGGATGGTATCTTTTTGGTCTATGACCTTGGTGGAGGCACTCTGGATATTGCTATTGCCGAAAGCATCAGAAGACGTGTAAACATCCTGGCACACGGTGGTATTCAAATGTGTGGTGGACGCGATTTTGATCGAACACTTGTTGACAATATTGTCCGACCTTGGCTCCATGAAAATTTTAATTTACCTGATGACTTGGCTGCTAATCCAACGTTTAAACCTCTGTTACGGCTTGCTACTTGGGCAACAGAACGTGCAAAGATAGAACTCTCAGCAAAAGATGAATCGATGATTAGTCTATCTGAAGTTGAAATCCGTACCAATGATCTAAATGGTGACGAGATTTATCTTGAGATTCCTTTGGATAGAAACACTTATGATGAGTTAATAGCCGATCAAATCAATGAAACAATAGATGCAGTCAGAGAAACACTGTCAAAAACTGGATATGTGCCTAACGATATACAAAATATTGTCTGGATTGGGGAATCAACCCATTATAAACCACTAAGAGACAAGGTATCTTTTGAACTCGGAATTAAGGGGGACAAATTAGATGTAAACCCTATAACTGCTTATGCTGAAGGGGCAAGTATCTTTGCTGAATCTATTGATTGGGGGACTGAAAACTGGTCAAGACAAGAAAACAGAGAAAAAGATATATTGTATCGACGAGAGCAGATATTTAAAAGTTATCCGACCATGGATCCTCTACATAACCCCTTTTATATTTTAGAAGTGACACAACGAGATAACAAGCAAAGGATTATAGAACAAGCAGAAGAACAGAGTCTATTATCAGATCCCGAAAAATGTCATAATTTACAGAATACGTTGATATTTCCCCGCAAACGTTTATCTGCTGAGATAGCATGGATGCCTGGGATACCTTCCAAACGCGCTTATGATGTGTTGATGCTGTTAGAATCATCCGCAGGAAATTGCATTGGCAATAGAATGCCTGCGTCTATAACCTCAGTTGATTCACTTGCCGCTGTGTTATCACGTCTGCCTTATGCTGATACATACAACATCGCTGACGAAGTATTAGATCAACTGAAAACATCAGAGGACAGTTTTATTGAGGAACATCCAATTGAAATTGATAACTTTGTGGAAGTCGGAAAGTTTCTCGGATTTGATAAACTGAGTCCAATAACCCGTGCTAATCTGATCGCTGCAAGAATGCTTCGTTTACCTGAATATTTACATGACGTTGTTCCTGAGTGGATACTTGCATTAACACAAACTTATGATAAAATTAATCCATCAGAAGTACGCAAAATTCTCAACGAGGACCGCCAAGAGTCAGGATTCCCAGAAATTACGGATCTTTCAGATATAAAAGCAGCAATCCTGAATATTAGACATTATTATAAACAGGTTATCAAGTTTGTTCTGGAAAGCATATATTCTCCGAAAGAACGCGTTCAAGCTGTTATGATGGTGGTTGAATCCGCAACCGAAAAAGATTCATCCGATTTGCCAATTCTAATTGAATATACTATTGATTCCTATGAAGATGGTGCAGAGACATTTCTTGAAAAAGAGGAGAAAAAGATTGAGGAATATGACATAAAACTGCGAATTGCTGCAGAGAATGAGACAGCTGGAATATCCTTCACCAGGTTATTAAGTGAATTAATTGATTCTGTCAAAGATTGGGGGATCATAGCACAACCTATTCAACTCAATATGAGAAGACAAGGTTTAAGGCATACTAAAAGTCATGATATTTCGGAAAGGGTTCGCCTATTAGCCATTTTCCTATTTAATGAATATGATAAACTTGATGCCGCAATACAAATCTTAAGAACGTTAAATGAAGTCTTTGTGGAGTTTCCTGATATTACCGACCGTATCACTGTTGATCTTAAAACGCTTAATAAAAGATCTCAACAATGTGAAGACAATTCACAAGCATCACTATTTGATAATTGATGACATAAGGGAGTAGATTTGGACCTATTAAAAAATCCTTTTCATATTCTGGGTGCTACAACGCGAGATGATAAAATTAAAATAATGGATATTGCAGAGGAATGCAGCCTCTTATCAGATGCAAACGAATGTATGGATGCCCAGTCAACGTTGACGCGTCCTCAGAATCGGATTGCTGCCGAAATTGCGTGGCTACCTGGTGTAAATCCAGACCACATTGATTCTCTGTTGAAACAGTTGGATGCACCCCACCAAAACCTACTCAACATTACCGATCTACCACCACTTGCGAGTGCCAATGTCCGAACTGCAGGGTTTTTACGTCTCTCCAACATTGAATCTGCAAACCTAATGGAGTGGATACTTGCAATCGCCCACGATTATGAAAAAATAAACGCTGAAGAAGTTCGGAAAACACTTAACGAAGATCGTGTTTTTTCAGGTTTCCCTCAAATTACGGATTTATCAGTGATAAATGCCGAAATTCAAAACCAAAGACGTTACTATAGTCAAACACTTTCCTCTGTAATCAACAATCTATCCGTAACTGAACGTGCAAGAATATTAACCTTAACACTTGAGACAGTAATAGGCAATAATAACAACCGATGTCCTATTTTGATTGATGACTTAATTCAGGCGTATGAAGATGATGTAGGTGAAGATTTAGAGAAGAAACAGAGGATAATTGAAGCATTGGACGAAAAAATTCGTGCAATGGTAGATGTCAACCGTCCAGATTCTGAACTTCAACTGATTGTGAATCAACTCATTGATGCTGTTAAAGAATGGGATGCCATTGCACAACCGATACAATTAAGTAAGAAAAGTAGAGGGGAACGGCACACTGCCAGCTTTGAAATAGCATGGCGGATTAGAGAAGTAGCGTTTTATCAGTTCAATAAAAACAAGAAAACGAAATTACCTTTGCAAATCTTAAATACACTAAATGAAGTATTTGCAGAGGTGTCTGAAGTTAGAGAACGTATTGATGAAGACTTAAGAGAATTAAAGGGTTTTGAAGAATTTGAAGAAATTAACACACAAGTTGAAAAACTAAAGGAAGCAGCAGATGCGAAAAAACCTGACTATATTTTAACTCCAATGGTCAACCAACTTATACAAACTGTGAAAACATGGGATCCTTCAACACAACCTCCTGAGACTAATGAAGTAATAGCCAATACTGTAAGAAGTATTGCCATTTATTTTTGGAATGAACATCAGAAACTTGAATTCGCCATAAAAATTACTGATATTCTTCTTGAGGTATTTACGCAGTGTCCAGAGATAGTCAAATACCTTGCTGAAGACAAAAAAACGTTAGAAAAACATGTTGTGTTAGCCAAAAGTGTAAAGAAGTTTGAAGAAATAAAAAAGCAAAGTGATTCACTTCAGAAAGCTGCAGATGCATACAATCCTGACTATACTTTATCTCCAATGGTAATGCAACTCATTGATACTGTCAATACATGGAATCCATCAATACAAGAAATTGAGGCAAACAAGAAAGTCGCATATTCTGTTAGAAATATAGGACTTCATCTTTGGAATGAACATCAAAAACTTGATTTTGCCATACAGATAACTAAGGCATTAATTGAACATTTTAAAGGTGCAAATGGTATGGATGAGATAAATTATCAGTTGAATCAAGATTTATTGACTCTACTTGCCATTAAAGAGCGAAAAAGGAGAAAGCCTGGTTGTCTATTACAAATCGTCATCTTCGTTGGTCTTGGAATAATTGGAGCATTTTTGCAGGGATGTTAATGCCGAAATTAAACTGAAATGTAAGTTGTAAATTTAGAATCTTCGAAGTACAAATTATGAACAACAACGTCTATCCCACCTACTAACAGTTCTGATTACTCAAAGGGATCATACCGAATACAGACAATAGATTATCAAACACACACAAAAGGAATAATACATTATGAAAATCCTGCTAACAGGACATAAAGGTTTCCTTGGCAGACACATCTATAAGATACTGAAGTCAGATAGCACACATGACATCTATGGTTTTGATTGCGATTCCAGTTACGATGTATTTGCGAACATGTTTCAGGCGTTGAAGTCAAACGGAGAAGACTACGATCTCATAGTTCATTGCGGAGCACTTAGCAATTCACAAGTAACAAACAACTTGCTCTGGCAGCTCAACTACAAAGCAAGTACTGAAATTGCAAATTACTGTAAACAGACACACACAAAACTGCTCTTTATTTCATCTGCAGCAGCGATTGATCCTGATGTGCCCTATGGATGGAGCAAACACTGTGCAGAGTTTTATTTGTCTCAGACTATTGAAAGAAGTAACCTATGCATCTTACGACCATTTAATATTTGGGACTATGACGAGTCAGGAAAAGAAAGTCCAAGCATCGTCTACAAGATATTGGCGGGAAAACTGGAGAAAGCATATCAGGGATGTCTTCGTGATTTTGTTCATTTATCGGATGCTGCTAATGCAGTTATTTGTGTTACCAATGATTGGACAACTGGAGTCTTTGATATAGGTACAGCTGGAGAAACAAACATCGCTACATTGGTGAATCAGTTGTTCCAAGATGGAATCAAATACAAACACCCCAAACCTACAATAATCAACGAATGTCCTATCAGAAAGAGGCTTGTTGCAAGACCAGAAAAACTTTTACAAAACTGGACTGCAACACCATTAGAGGAATATTTTGTAGAATTGAAACAGTGTCTCAAAGAGGCGTGATCGTCCAATTTTTGTGATATAGATGGAATGAACAATATGCACATAGAATGTCTTAATCACCTGCTAACAGGGGAAGATCGAAAACATTTTGAAACGCAGGGATACCTCTACGTTCCCAACGCGTTATCTTCTGATATGGTAGATCATCTTGCAAATGCTGTTGATAAACTCCACAGTAATGCCCTTTCCACAGGTAGAGCGAAACCCGATAATCACTGGGGTTTTTCCAATTTCTTAGGTGAAGATGACGCATTTTTGAACCTTGTTGACCTACCGACAACCCTACCGAAAGTCTGGGGAATATTAGGATGGAATATCTATCTCTACCATGCACACATGCACGTCAAACCGCCAGATCCTTCGGATGCACAGGATAGGGATGGATGGTTGGAATGGCATCAAGATAGCGGACGCGTGAATATTGAGATGGAAACACATCCACGTCCACGTCTATCGTTGAAGGTTGCATATTTCCTTACGGATGTCTCCGAACCTGGTCGTGGTAATTTCTATATCCGTCCCGGCAGTCATTTCTCGGATGTGCCTCTACCTGAGTCAGAAATCAGTCGTGACCCGCGCGAAAAAACAGCAGACGACATTCCCAAAGATGCTATGCCAGTCTGTGTTGAACCGGGTACTGCTGTCTTGTTTGATAGAAGACTCTGGCACTCCCGCAGTCCAAACACCTCACAGATTACACGAAAGGCTTTATTTTATGGATACGGATACCGTTGGATTCGCCCGAAAGACGATATGGTAGTAGAACATCTCTATGAACGTTGCGATCCGATTCGTAGGCAATTGCTTGGTGCGGCGGTGAGAAATAATGGACGTTATGTCCCAACTGATGATGATGTGCCGTTGCGCGGATGGCTGATTGAACAATTTGGAGAGGAGTCTGTTTATTCACAAGGACCTCTCGGTTCTTAAGCCGCATTTTAGGGAATCAAACAGATCTTTCCAAAATTCTTACGCGACTCCAGCAGTTGATGAGCTTCAGCTGCTTGCTCTAAAGGTAATGTCCGATCAATGATGGGGATTAAACGCCGTTGTTCTGCAAGGTGCACAAGTCTTCTAAGTTCTTTAGTCGTTCCCAATGCAGAACCCATGATGGTAAGTTGTTTCTGATACATTTTGCGGATGTTGATTTCCCCGATATTTCCCGTTGTTACACCACACGAAACAAGCCGTCCGTTTTTAGCAAGACTGTTGATACTCTTATCCCACGTCGCAGCACCAACATGTTCTAAGACAACATCAACACCGCGACCGTTTGTCTCCTCAAGTATCACTTCTGAAAAGTCCACATCTGCGTAGTTTATAGTAACATCGGCACCGAATTGTTTAGCGTGTGCTAATTTTTCGTCTGTGCTTGCAGTAGCAAAGATGCGTGCCCCGACAAGTTTAGCGATTTGTAAACCCGCACTCCCGACGCTTCCTCCCGCACCGAGTATCAGAACATCTTCACCTGCGCGGAGTTGTGCGCGCTTGATGAGCATGTGCCATGCAGTGAGGTAAGCAATCGGCAATGCAGATGCTTCAACGAAAGACAACGTGTCAGCAATCTGTATTGCATTCCTTGCAGGTGCTTTGACGAACTCGGCATAACCACCATCTGATTGGAATCCAAGCAGTTGTTGTGTGTCACAGAGATTTTCAAAACCGTTGATGCAGTCGTTACAGACACCGCACGGAATACATGGCGCGAGCAGCACACGGTCCCCGATAGCAAGTTCGGGATGTTCAGCAGAAATTACGGCTATTTCACCAGCAATATCAGAACCTAAAATATGGGGTGTACTTGTTTCTTCTAATTTCTGTTTTATCTCAGGTCGGTTGCGTCGTGCATGGATGTCAAGGTAGTTGACAGCGCAGGATTTGACTTTAACCAGGATTTCACCGGGGCCGAGAGTGGGTTTGGTTACTTCTTGATACTGTAATACGTCAACTTCGCCTTGCTCTATGAACGCAATTGCTTTCATTCCTCATCACTTCCTGTTTCTTCATCAGAGTAGGTCCGCCAGATAGAATCTGCCAGACGACTTCCAGCACCAACTAAACGTGCTAAAACACCAATCTGTTCTCTCAAAAATACACTGTCAGCTGGTACAGGATAATTGACTAAGTGCGCGATTTCGCCCCAAATTTCCTCAAAAAGAGTTCTGACTTGTATTTCGCAGGAAACGGGAGAATCTTCTCTGGGTTTAATCACATAGTAAATGCTCGTGTATAAACTTTCTCTTACTTCAACGTTCAGTCCATGATCGGCAAAGAAATTTTGTGATTCCGGGTCCCAAGTAAAGGCTTTTGGTTGTTCATATAGAACCCAATCTTGACTATTCAACTTTTGGTTTATTGCAGCGTGAATATTATTGAATTGTGATTGAAACAAATGAAGCACTCGGACACCAGCAATATCTGTTATCCGATCGAAGATGTTCTCCTGTGTAATCGGATCTTCAATTGACGATTTACGTTGTATTTTCTCACGAAGGGGTTGCAAATCTTTCATCCGACTTTTTACCGAATGTACGATTCCGGGTGGTTCGATTAGGTCTGGATGTGTCTCAAAGAAACGAGCTGTATTTTCACGAAAGAGATCAATGTTGTGAAATTCGCTTTGAACGCGCTTTATAATGGCATCCAAACTTGCTTCATCAACCATCAATTGACCTCCAGTTGTTCCAGGCGCGTTAAGAGGTCTTTGGCGAAAATCTGGAAACCTATTTGAGTGTTTTCGTATATTTGTCTGCGAGCCAAGGTAGTGCCCCTGTCATCTTTCTCCAGGTTTTCACAACTTGGAACTTTCCACATCGGTGTTCTGTATTTTTGAGCCATATTCGGAAGTGTTGAATAGGAGTGCATAATAGCCGCTCCACCGATAGGATCTTCTAATTGTTCGTCAGTTAGATGTTTCCTGTGGTCAGGGTCAATATACTCTTGAATTGTTGTGGGAATTTGCTTAGCATAGTTATAATGTGCTTTGGATAAATCCCATTCGCTTGCTCCGGTGTATTTCTTAGCGTTGAAAATTGTAAAACCTAAAAAACTGACGAAATTCTTAGGAAAATAGCTTAACTTTGCATCGGAAAGTAGTGTGAAGATCGTATTAAAATCACGCTTCCACCCTTTTAGGGATTTGCCGATATTCTGTATACCGTACAGAGAAAACATATCTGGCATACAAGGAACGAGAAACCCATCTACAGTGGATATGATGACTTTATTAAGTATTCCAAGACTAGATGATGTGTCAAGGACAACATAGTCATAGGAATAATTTTCTGCATACACTTCGCAAAAACTTCGGATTTGTGTTACAGTTCGAATTGCAAGAGGGTCCCCACCATAAACATCGTTCCATCTACTTGCAATTTTGTCTTCATAAGTATGTATGGAAAGTCTACCCGGAATCATACCTAAGTTATCGTGTAACTTAAGTGGTTTTGAAAGGGACTTCGGTACATCTGTTCCATCCTCAGTTGGTTTTAAGAGAAAATGAATGGAACGTACACCACGTGCGATATCCTTAAATTCAAGAGTTTTTTTTTCATCACGTGCTTGAACAAAATCATCTATAAATGTCTCCTCCACTTGCCAGATATTGTGTAAATCTTCTGGATCCAGACCAAATAGTGTCAGATTTGATTGTGGATCTAAATCGATAAGAAGTGTTTTAAAACCCAATTCAGCGAGTGCGTATCCAAGATGATAAGTCAATGTTGTTTTACCAACACCGCCTTTATTGTTGAATACGGCGATAGATTTCATTTCAATTCCTCCCTTACTTATGCGATAGGAATAACTGGTGTAGTGTTACTGCATAGTGTATTTGAGATATAAATTAGATAAATTTTCCAAACAAGATTGAGTTGAGAGCAATAATTGAGGACACAAGGACCCAAATTGAAGAAAATTGGATGTGTAGTCCCAACATCATGATGTAAAGATATTATAACACTTTTATGCTACAGAAACAAATATATTGAATTTTAAGTACGAATGGAATGTAAAAATTTGATAAAACGACGTTTGAACAAAAGACGCTTCCAATTCTAACAAATAATATGAATCGTTTTGTTGTAAGTAGATATGTAACAACTATGATTAACCGTAAGCACCGTGGCCGAGAAACCCTAACAATCTGCGCAGCCGCGGACTTGCGTCCTGATATACCGATTCAGGCATGTTATAGTTCATAAATGGATAGAATTTATGACCAATCAGACGTCGCGCATAAGTTATCTGTGTAATGTATCGGGTGCGTTGGCTCTGATTAGGACCGCCACGATGCCACACCTGATTGTTAAACATAATGACACTTCCTGCTTTGCCGAGGTTGTATTGGACTTTGTCTTCCCATTCTGTGCCTTCAATCGGATTAGGAGGAGATGCCCCGAATAGATGTGAACCCGGTACTACCTCAGTTCCACCATGTTCAATCTCGGTGACATCCGTGAGGTAGTAATTTGCCGTAAAAAGCAGCACAGGGAGTTTGACGTTTTTGGGAGGCTCACCCTCCGTGACGAGATAATGTGGTGAGTCGTCTTGATGCCAAGATGTGATTCCACCGCCAGGACGCGTTTGAAAGGAGTTGTTGTGGATTATATGGCATTCACCGGCGATCAGTGCTTCCGCAAACGAGACAATCGGTTCAAGGTCAAACAATTGCAGGTTCGCATGACTATGCTCAAACATACGATGACTCAGGTGCATAGTCGATTCAAAGTTTCCTCCATTTAGACCGTTAGGGTTGTTTTCAAGTGCCCATTCCAAGTCCTCTCTGAGTTCTGCACAGTGGTCAGGAGTTAGCACATTCTGGAGGAATAGGCAGCCGTCTCGGTGGAAGGTTTCTACCCATTCCTGAATTTGTTCTTGACTGATATTTTGTTCTGATAAGTATAGTGTTTCAGTCATGATATCCCTCATAGAAATCAGAAAATGGGCAGAGGGATCCCCTGCCCAAATTTATTAACAAACCTATGAACTTATCCCATCGCAGCAGCAACAATTATACCGAGTGACACAAGGACACCCGCAACTGCAATACCAGCAGCAACGTTGTTCTCTTCCGCAATTTGTCGGTTGAGATCATACGGCGTTGCCATATCAAAGACTTTGTAACCCACCATTAAAACGACTAATCCTACAATACTAAAGATAATCCCTTCAATAATAAGAACTAAAAGACCTTTGAAGTTAAGCAGTGGGGGTTCTTCTGCAGCACCACCATCATCCTGTGCCATAACGGTTGTTGTAAATATAGCAAAGGCACAGAGTGAGACCATTACTAAACAGAGCGTTATTGATACAATTCTTTTCGCTATCATGGTTCCTCCTATTGGGATGTAGTCCCATATCCTATGTTTTATCGTTAATCTATTATTCAATCTAAATACCATTTACATTCTTTAGACACTTTACATAAAAAGGAAAATTTATTCAACATCTTTTAACAATTGAAACTGCATCTCTGCAGTAAAATGTATCTGTTTAATAAGGATTGCGTCTTTTTCAGGGACGTAACGCCAACCAGATGTAACCTCTTCCAGTGATTCAACATTTGGTATATCAAAAGCAGAATCTTGATTTTCATCACCACTCTCTTCCCTTTGTGATCGGATGAGAGACGGGGATTGTTCATATCCTATAATCAGAGTATGACTCACTTCGTTTTCAGCATAATTGAGTGTCCACTTCAATTCACCAGATCGAGAAACGGTAAAGTTTTCTGGAGTTGCCCCTGAACTCAGATGGATTGATCCATCAATTGCAGTTTTAACCCCAGGGTCAAGTCCACTAAGTGTATAAACATTGACCATGATGTCTTCTGGATTCAGGTGTGGACCTTTGCCTTCTGTGCAGTATCCATAGAATCCATCGGGGTAAGTTCCTTTTAATTCACCCCTTTCCCATTGCTGATACATAGCACTCACAGTAATGCCCTCTGCAACTTGCCGCCACTTATCTTCCTGTGTGTATTGATTGAGACGCTGCAGATAGTATGCATACACCAATCCGTTCCATTGCACTGGTACACCCAGCCATGAATGTGTATAGAATGTTGTTCCAAAAACAGGAATGGAAGCGAACTGCATACCCGGTCTGTCGGGCAGATGCCAATGATATAGAAACGGCAAACCTGTTTCTGCCCAATATTCTGCACGTTTCAAATATGTCTTGTTACCCATGATTTCATGTGCCTCCACATAAGCACCGATTGCATGGGCTGCAGCAAGAATATCGGGTTCATAGAGAGGACATTCCCATGCTTGAGCACCGCGTGGCACAGAGAAACGATCCATATAAGAAAGTGCTTTTTTACCGGCTTCAAGAGATGCTTTGTTACCAGTTATACGTGCATGTTTTAGAAGTTTTAGGGCATTTGCAGCACACGTTCCAAGCACAACATCACCTGTTTTTCCAAGGGTTTGTGTTTTCTCAGAGGAGGGTTGAAACCCCCAACTTCCGTTTTCAGATTGTGCCTCAATTATCGGTTGCACCTCTGCTTCATAATAACCGATTGCAGCATCTAAGTGTCCATAGTAGAACGGGAATTCTCCACTAAGAATATGGCAAGATCCGCGTGCGGCTAAACCACCTGCACCTACATCTGCAATAGTCTTTTCTGCTATCTCCCTAACCCGTTTCTTAGCTTCCTCAGATTTAGTAACAAGGTAATCATACCAAAGTAAGGTGGCAAATCCAGGCTCATTTTGTGAAGCCCAATCAACACAGTGTCTGGATTGTCTATTCTCCGCATCCCAGACAGTGTGCATAAAACCGTGTCGTGAGAGCAACAACTCTTCTTCATCACTACGAGGCGGTTCCAATGGTTTCGGTGTACCATAAGCTTCTTTCCAATGTGACATTGCTTCTAAAATAGTCGCATTACCGTCAGCTATTATCTCGCACTTCAATGTAATTTCACGGTCAGGGGTAAGTTGATAAGCCGTTTTTGCAATCAACGAATTTTCCTCAACCCAATCGGGTATCGTTGGGAGAAAAAGTGCCATCAGGTGATTTCTCTCTTCATGATGCCAATTGGGTGACGCGAATACAGCAGATACATTCTGGGCATTTCCATCCCAACTTTGCAGCGGATCCCACGCAATGCCAACTACGGATTTCTGTATCTCTACTGCCATCACTGGTATGGTGATTTTATATGGGTGCGGAACAAGTCTGTTATTGAGAGGAGGGGCAGCATCTCGCGTATCTGATGATCGTTCATCGCCTTCAAGGTATTCTAAACCGGGGAAGAGTGCTGCAGTTTTCTTTTCACGTGAACTCTTGTGTCCAGCGAAAATCTCTGGACCTCGAAAGGCAAGAAGTTCACGTTCCTTATCAACAGTTAAACGATATGTAGTCTTAACTCGCTTTGTTTCTTCTGTGAGGATTAACGCTAACTGAAGTTTCCAATTGACACCGTCAACGTCCTTATGTTCACCTGTTAAATACACGATGGATTCACCAAGACTGTTTCCTGCTAACTGAACATCATTGGGGACAAAGTTTATGGTATGGATAGCATCATTTGAACGGTATGTTATCTCAGCAATCATCTTTGAAGTTACAACCTGTTGATAGGTACTTCCCTTTGCTACGAAAATGGCAAAGTATTCATAGCCTTGCTGTGTATCCTCTTTTGCATCTATCCTACTTTTTATCTTTCGTGTACTTTTTTGTTGCAATGAACCGTTATGTACAAGAATCATGCGTAGATGTTTATTTCCTAATACCAGATGTTGATCATGCAAAAATGTATGGAGTTCAGAATCAACCTGAGTGTCAAGTTTAGGCAAGGCAGGTCGAATTTGGACTGAACCCTTCATTTGCCTTTCCCCCTTGACATAGCGTGATTTGAGCGAGGCTGTGAAATTAATCGTAGAAGGACGCGATACGCCACGTGCATACCATACAACAGTTGATGTTTCACCAACACCAAGTGATTTCAGATTATGTGCGGATCGCCCTCTTCGCAACTTTACTTCACTGATGGTGAGTCGCGCGTTATTCCCTTTCGCAAGTGGTCCCTTTCCAACATTTCTGATAGTGCATTGGATCTCAAAAGCTTCACTTGTAGCAACTACCGCTGCTGTCGCACCAACACTTACAATTTCTAATTTCGGTTGGGATGCGTATAGTATCAACTCAAGTGGATCGCTTTCCAATTGCGTATATATTTCCGTAGCGATATCTTGTGAGGGTGTGAATTCGTCACGATTTATCTCAAAGATTGCCAGGTGGTTTTCTGGATACTTCGCAATTGCTATACCGCACTGTATTTCTTGTCGTAACGCAGGTTGGTCTTCAGGTGAAGCATCTTGTGTTCGAGTGAGTTTTAGAAGTTGTGGCTGTCCCCATAATGCCCAAGCATAACTACTGTTGCCTTCAACGTTACAGAGTGTTATAAAAACAAGTTCCACTTGATTGTCAGCGAATCGTGTTACATCCACACCGTTTTGTGTCCAGTTACATTCAGTTGTAACACCTTCAAAACACTGTTCACCAGCAATTTCTATATAGAACTTGACTCCTCCCGGTTGCCTGTCGGGATCGTCAAATATCACACCGTCTCTAAGACCGGTATAAAAATATAGAAAGAGAGTTTCGTTTTCCTCAACTTTGGGTAGCTCAAGTTTATAGGTTATTCGTGAGGGTTCGGTTGAGGAGGGGTGTTCAAAGAGAGCAGGTTTTGACACACCACCAGAAATATCCGACATACTTGCAGAAATATGTTCAGCACCAGAGACTTCGCTCTCATCAAACATTGCTACGAAATCATATATTTCTTCACTTTCCCCGAGAGAATAGGAAGGAATAGGTATTTCTTCAACCTCTGTGGTTTCTTGTTCTTCAGATTCTTCTTCAACCTCTGGAGTCTTGTCAGCATCAGTGCTGTCTTCTGGTTCGGAAATGACTTCAACTAAAGGAGGTTCTGGGTCTTCTTGGGATTCTTGAGTTTCAGTTGTTTCATCCGCCTCAGAGGTATCATCAGATTCGGAGGACATCTCTAATGTCAAAGAGTCTTCTGGAGATTCGTCAGTTACGTCAACTTGTTCTGATTCAGAAACATCTTCAGTCTCAGATACCATCTCTTCTTCATGTATTGTCTGTTCCTCTGGTATATCTTCAGAGTCAACTTCCTTTTCTTCCTCAGTTGTAACTTCCTCTTCTGATGGTTGTTCAGGATGTGTATCTTCTGCCGAATCTGGTGATTCAGTTTCGTTTTCATGTTCGGTGTCATGAGGATGTTCCTCATCCACAGATCCTGTAGAATCGGGTTCAGGAGTATCATTTTGATGTTCAGACTCTGGTTGTTCTGGTTCAACTCCTTCTTCGCCATCGTGTGTCCCTTCTTCCATTTTTCCAATAATAAGATGATGGAAAAACGTCATCATATTTTATCTCCTCTGGTCAATTTCTGCAGCGATAGGTATTATTGTCTTTCTTGCCACTGCTGTTTTTTCTGTTTCATTTCATCGTTGAGAACAATGTCAGATGAAGGTGTTTGGTTTGCTTCGTCAATAATCCAATTGTCATCTTCATCCTTCAGCACAGGTTTGCGTTGTTCAACGGGTAGGATGCCAAAAGGTTTGTGCGGTTCTAACTGATACCAATAGGCAACTGAAGATGTCTCGTTGCTGAGATGGTTACCATGTCCGTGTTCAATTGTAACACGAATCTCCTTCTTAAAACGAATCGGATTTTCAAGGTGATACACATAAGATGTTTGGTAACCTTTGGTATTGCTTTCGTGTATAGAAGAACCGTTATGAGCGAATGCATTGCGTTGCATGCCCCACGCTTGATTGAGATAATCCTCTGAACCAGTGCCGTGTAAATCTGGAGGCCACTTATAACCATCAATCCATATCATATCATCACCTTCACCCCACCACGTGCCTTGGAAGTTACTCACAGAGAGATTACAACCGATATAGTGTCCCTTCCCTTCTGCGGATAGGATGAGATAGTTATTCTCCCACGCCAGACGTTCAGCATTGATGATATTCGCTTCTGCTGTGTTAACCGTGATTTCATGTCCCCACCCATCACACGGATTCTCGCGATGGAATTGCGCGTGGAAATAGGCAGTATCCTCTCCGAATGGTGTCGGATAAAGTTCATAATCTATGTAAAAGTACTGTCTATGCGATGTGTCGCCTTCGTTGACAAGTTCAATCCGTGCAGATTTGTTAAACGGCATTTGTAAATAGCAGTTGAGTGCACAGCCTGAATTAGACTGATTATTGCTATGTGTAGATGCGGAAAATGGAATTGAATCGTAAGAGTTCACGATTTCGTTACCAAGTCCAAAGAAATCTCCCAACGGACACAAAACGCTCGGATGTTCCTCCTCGTCCCAAAACATCCGAATCAGCACGTTCCGATATCCGTTTGGCTGTGTCATCCAGATGTGATTGATACATCCTGGCCCTTTTATATCTGCGAGTACGCGTGTTTCACCGTGAGCAATATCCCAGGCATCGTTGTTGCGTCCTGTGGTATCCCACGAGGATACGCGTAACGTACGTGCATCTTTCACACACGTCAACGACGACAATAATCCATTAACGTAATTCATTCAGTTTATCCTTTTAATTTTCTCTATTCTGAAATGTAGGTACATGCAAAATGTTTTTGCTTTATTATACCATATACCCATGGAAAATCAACATATTTATTAAGTTGTCTATCTACTTCACAGTATGCTAAAAAATAAAAAGTTGCCACGGACAGGTTTGTAGATGGCAACTTTGGAGTGAATTTTTGTTGGGAACGTGTTTGTTAAGATTTGCTTCTGTTTGATTTATTTGATTCAACTTCTAAATGTTTTAAGGAAACGTATGTACTGCCATTAGACAGTGGACATAATTTTCGATGGCAGTACATAACTAATACCATTTCTAAGAAATGATGTCGCATTACAGGTTTTTGTAAAATGTAATCTGATACCGCACAACCTAACAGGTTATGCTACAACAAAGAAGCATTATCATTTAGAAATGGTATAAATTCATTGATTGCTTTATCCTTGTAACCGTACCGCATTGTGCGTTTTTTCGGATTACGGTACGGTTTTGGTACGGTTTTTCGTACCGGGCTGTAAGTCCAGTCTGTGTCTGGGTTTGTGAGTGATTTTTTGTGCGAATTCTTGGAAATTCCAATTTTTTGATTCGGTACGTTTTGTGTTCTAAGTTTTTGGTGTCCTGATATGTATTATTCAGGGAGTAAATACTATGCATTACAATCCATGTGATAGCTGCGGTATCTCTTGATTCAGAGTTTGTAATTCTTTTGTTGTTTTGTGATAGCATGAGAAATCCATAAAAACTTATAGTCTGTGTGATATATATTATAACATGCTAAACAACTACTGTCAAATTAGACATTACAATAATCTTCATGTAGCCTGTTTTGCAAAGAAACGTCTCCTGTTAGAAATGGTATAACTTGACAAACGCAGATCAAGTGTCTCAATATCCAATTGTCTTGTTAGTTTATTGATTCAGAAAATACAATTCAGTCAATATCCGGGTCTTCCTCCCAATAACTCAGATTGAACAGTTCTAATGAGATCACATTCGAATAATTAGCATCTTTCAATATAGAGAGCATCCGAATTTGTCAAAAAGTTTAGGTGCCCTATATCGTCCACAAATTGTGTGCGTTATGCAGTTCGCTGTTGTTAGTTGAATAAAGCGATGAGTGCTATAATTACTGCTGCAATAGCGGCACCAGTACTGAAGACAACCAATATTCTACCACTACTTTCTTGCTTGCCTGCCTTCCAGTTTTCCTTTGATCCATCCGACATCGCGCTCTACCCCGCCGACGCGCGTATCAATAGTCTCAAGGCGTTTCTCTAAGCGGTCATTGTTTTCTTTCGCTTGTGTTTCAATAGTCTCAAGGCGTTTCTCTAAGCGGTCATTGTTTTCTTTCGCTTGTGTCTCTAAGCGGTCGTAGCGTTCTTTTCCCTGTTCTTTAATGTCTGCTAAAGTAGCAAGGAGCATATCCTTGAATTCTTGATCTGTCATTATTTATCACCTCACGGAAAAGTGTTGGCGTTACAAATCTATTCACGAAGTGCAGTATAACATAGTTCACACGTCAATGGCAACCGGAAAATCCGTTTTTGATTCAGCATCCTTCGTTGGTACACCACTGGAAAGAGGTAAACAGTGCGTCAAGTTTATTTTATAGTAGAGTGCGGAATCATTCTATGGATTCATCTTGACTATTGGGGGTTTCCTGTTCAAGTTGAGAGAGACGTTGATCTAATGCTTGCTGCTGCCTCCCCATTCGCACTAAGTAGAGCATAAAAACCAACCAGATAATGAGATAGGCAGAGACAAGATATTTTAGTCGAGTACGTTGGTCTGCCTCCAATTTCTTAACTATGAGATTAACAGTTTTCTTTAGTGTATCTTCATCCGCAATGTTGACTTGTGATATAGATTTTACATCATTAATTGCCTCTTCAACCTTTGCAATATCTATAGTTGGAACTTGAATAACTGAAAACAATAAACCGATTACGATTAAACAGCTGAGGATAATAACAATTCGCATCAGTTGAGCTCCTGTAGGTGTTTTTGTCTAATTACTTCGTAGCGAGACTCAGTCTTTTTTGTCTGATATTGTAGGATCAATAATACGAAAAATAATATGACGAATGTTGCTAACACTGTCATCCAAGTATGCAACATTGTTGGAAGCAAGTCAAATTTTGAACCCCGTTCTGGATGCAATTTGGTTTCCCAAAACTTTGTTGCAAAATGGACAATCGGCACATCAAAAAAAGCAATAATACCAAGTACTGCGGAATAGATCTTTCGTTTGTCCTCAGTTAATGCAGAACGTAGTATAAAATAACCGACGTACATTAACCAGAGTACAAGCGTGCTTGTGAGGCGTGCTTCCCAAGTCCACCAAGTATCCCATGCATATTTTGCCCAAATCGGACCGGAAAGCAGGACAATAGTACAGAAAACAAGCCCTATTTCTGCTGCTGATACTGCCAATAGATCATCGTTAGGTTTGCGTTTAATTAGATATTTGATGCTAAATATAAAGTTTACACCGAATGCCAGATAAACAGTCATGGCAGCCGAAACGTGTAGGTAGAAAATTTTCTGTACCTCTAACATTGTTTTCTCAACTTGTGCATATCCGAAGATAAGAAAGAGGGAAATGAAAAGTAGGATTGCAGTAACAATCGTTAGTATCTTTATAGGTTTTCCCATATAGGACTCCCCGTTAGGATTTCAGGACCATCTGATAGTATAGCCACTGTATGTTCAAAAAGTGCAGAGAGACTTCCATCTGATGTCTCAATTCTCCATCCGTCATCCATAACATCAACATCTGGATGCCCTGCGTTCACCATTGCCTCTATTGCTAATACCATACCTGCTCTGAGTCGGGTGCCGCGTCCTGGCGTTCCATTTGTAGGTACTTGTGGATCTTCATGGAGTTTACGACCAATACCGTGTCCAGCATAGTTCTGCAACACGGAAAAACCAGCCATTTCGGCAACATTTTGCAGTTGATATGACACATCTCCCATACGGTTGCCAGGTTTTGCTTCTGATATTGCAGCATAGAGCGATTCTTTCGTCACTTCAAGGAGCTTCAGAGCGTCAGGTGAAATTTGTCCTACAGGAAAAGTAAAAGCGTTATCGCCGTGGTAGCCATCCATGTGAACGGCAGTGTCAACCCCAATGATGTCCCCTTCCTTTAGTACTTCATTCTGGTCAGGGATGCCGTGAATCACAATGTTATTGACTGAGACACAGATAGTGGCTGGATACGGAGGGTGGTCTGGAATTACATAGTTTAGGAATGATGATGTTGCGTTTAATTCGGTTATGGCTTTCCGAGAGATTATCTCTAATTCATAAGTAGATACACCCGGTTGAATCGCATCAGCAATTTTCTTAAGGACAGTTGCAGCGGCTTGTCCACTCCGTTTCATTTTATCTATTTCTAATCTGCTTTTTATTCTAATTCTTTGCATAAAGTTAACGGTTTTGTTTCATTCAAATAGTTTGATACTTGATAGAAAACATTTGTCGGTTGTTATTATCAGGCAATTTGACCAATCAATGTATGGGCAGTAGCAGAATGTATTTCTACATTGACGATGTCACCAATCTTTGCGTTTTCCTTTGGAAATACTGTTGTTTTGAAAGTATCAGATTTTCCATGATATTGTTCGTTATCGCGTCTGCTATTGCCTTCAACTAATACAGGCACAGTTGTTCCTATCTTTGTTTGATTGATTTCAGCGGAAATCTGTTCTTGAAGTGTGATAATCTCATTTAACCTACGTGCTTTCTCTGATTCTGGTACGTCATCATCCAATGTCTTATTCGCTAATGTCCCATCCCGGTCTGAGTATTTGAACATAAATGCTGAATCGAATTGGATTTCCTCCATCAATTTATAGGTTCTGTTAAAATCTTCCTCTGTTTCCCCGCAGAAACCGACAATTACATCTGTGGAAAGTGCGATTTGTGGGATACGTTCTCTGAGTTTGTGTACAAGTTCGCTATATTCTTCTGCTGTATATGTGCGACGCATGCGTTCTAAAACTTGAGTTGAACCGGATTGTAATGGCAGATGGAGCTGTTTGCAAACCTTGGGGCAATTCTCCATTGCATCTATCATACTGTCAGTTGCATCTGCCGGGTGCGGAGATGTGAACCGCACACGTTCAACACCATCTACTTCTGCGATTGACCAGAGAAGTTGACCGAAATCATGTTCTCCATCGTGATATGAGTTGACTGTTTGCCCAAGTAGAACAATTTCTTTGAAACCTTCATCAACAAGTCTCTCAACGTCGTGTTTCAATGTATTTAGAGGTATGCTCCGCTCTCTGCCACGAACAAAAGGGACAATGCAAAATGTGCACATTTTATCACATCCGCGTTGAATAGTAAGCCATGCGCGGATACCTTCTTTGCGAATAGGTGATATATCAGCATAGTCCTCTGTCTTGTCCAGCTGTAAACCCAGATACGGATCTCCACTGACTACTGCATTGAGTGCCATCGGTAGGTTACGATATACGTCAGGTCCCATTACAATATCAACATAGGGAGCTGCTTTTAGAAGTTTGTCTCGCAGATGTTGTGCCATACATCCACAAACTCCAATAACAAGATTACCATCTCTACGTTTCCGATGATTCAGGTGCTCAAGTCGGTTGATGACTTTTGTTTCAGCATTTTCACGAATGGCACAAGTATTGAGTAAGATAACATCCGCATCTTCAATATCGGAAACAGTTTGGTGTCCTGCTTGTGTCAGTATTCCTGTCATCAGTTCACTATCACTTACATTCATCTGACACCCGTAAGTTTCTATGAAGACTTTACGCGCAATACTATTATTAATTCCTGTGGCACGTATACTCATATCAGAAGGTTGTGCAATTACGTCTGAATTTTGATCATCTTGATATTCTGATTTGTAAATTGGGAAGGAAGATTTCTGCTTCATAAGAACATTATATAATCAGGTGTTATCCTATATCATCTACAAGATATTATGAAATGTAGTTATCAAAATATTCGGACAAGTCAATAGTAAATAGGTCTCCTACATAAACAACTACGCGGTATTTTAAGGTCTGTGTTGTATTCGCATCTAATGTGAATTGTGATGTCTGTGCTAACAAATATCCTTGGTATACATCCTCTGCTTGGAAAATAGTCTTTCCATTATCTGGATGGGATAAAATTGCAAGTCCAACTGCAGTATTTGAAGAAATACCACACAATGTTGCCCAATTTGACGATTTTTGATGGACTTCTAATTCTCCAATTTGTCCATCCGCATTAGCAGATTTTCTATGTTCCATTTCAGCCGCAGCGTATCCAAGTCCTATATTTCCTTTAAATGTAACTGGATGTGTGTCCGAATGGATTTCAATAGTTATATCAATGACCCGTACATTATTAATTGAGGAATGAACTGTGGTTCTAAATCTCTCTACAATCTGAATATTTGAGCCTTTCCATGTCGTGTTATCAATTAGTTCAACACATTCTGCTGATGCATCTGTATCGATTACTTGACATTCAAGTGTCGTCCTATTTCTTTTTATTTTGAGTTTTTTATTTTTTGAATCGTATACAGTTCCTAAAGAGAAACAGAGTCCAGGTGGATACTTTTCTGCATATTCATCTGTTATGATTTCTCCATTTGGAGCGGACAGTGGATGAAAGTATGGATATAATACTCCGATATCATAGCAATAGGTGAGTACCGACTCGCTATTCTCAGTGATGGATACCTCTTTTCCAGGAACTTTTTCAATTTCAAATCCCATCTGTAAATTATACCATCTTTACCCAAATATTGCAAAAGTTAATAGGAGAACGGGTGTGTAAAGTTGTTGTCCCCATAGTCATCAATTTCTTGAAAGGACATTGCATTTTTGATCTTTGAAAAGGTACCGTTTGGTACGTTTTTTCGGATTACGGTACGTTTTTGGTACGTTTTTGGTACGGTGCTGTGAGTCCAGTCTGTATATGGGTTTGTGAATGATTTTCGTGTATATTTCTGGAAATTTCAATTTTTCGATTCGGTACGTTTTGTGATTTATGTTTTGGGTGTCCTGATATGTATTGTTTGAGGTATATGGACACCACATCATAATCCGATTGATCCGTGTGGTGTATTCTGATTCAGTCTGTTTTTCACTTCTATTTGTCCTTCATGATATGTTTAGAACTTGCATAGAACAATCGCGATTTTGTTTCTGACGACTTCATCGCCTGCTAAGATATGAACACTCTTTTGATCGAGCAAGTGTGTGCGAAAAAACGTTCAACACATTGTCGTCCAAGGAAAAACCGTATTGAAAAAGCGTTGTATCGTGCGATAGCTACCTCCTTTTGATGTCCAACGAGAGATATTTAGCATGGTGACTCGACCTGTCATCGCAAGCAGTGCAAAGACAACTTGACATAACTGAATATCCTTGCTGTTAGCATGAATGATTAAAATAGGTTTCGTAAAGGTATGGTCTTATACTCAATTATTTTAACACATTTGGTAGAAAAAATGTAGTGAAAATAAGACAAGGCAGGTAACCCGCTGGCTACCTGCCTTGTCAATGATTGTAAAGTTACATCTTCTCACCACACCGTAACGGTATATGTTTCATCGTAATATGTGTAATCTGAGAAACGATAGACGCGTGCTGTGATGACATAATCGCCTGTGGTATAACTGAACGATGCTTCTGATTCTCCACCAAAACCATCGCCGTCGTATTCTATTTCTGTGCCAATACCTGTCTCACTGGGACTTTTTACGTACCAGTGGACGTAGTAATAATTTTCTTCTGCCACGAGTTGCAACTCATAAGTTTCCCCACCAACGGCAAGATTAGAACCGTTGGTTGGACTTAAACCTGGTGATGGGATATTGACGGCACCTCCATTATTAGTGTCTTCGTCATCTGTGTCAGGGATATCGTCAGTATCAGGTGTTGGATCTGGAGCAGGTGTTGGATCTGGTGATGGAATAGGTGTTAGATCCTCAATACGAACGCCACCTTTTCTGTCCTCACCACCACACTTGGAACAAGGTGTGTCTAATTCATCGTCAGGTGTGGTACAGTTGTAACACACCCATTCATCCGCATCCGCATGTGAGAAATCGTCAGCAAAGGCATGGGTTTTGTCAGGTTCTTGTGGTGGTTGACCATAAAAATACTGTTCACTCCAATAGTGTAACCTATCTCCACCGGTTATTGAAGCAGTAGCAGTACGCCTTGATAAGAAATCTGCTAAAGGTTTAAGTTTTGTAAATTTATCCTTGTCCTTTTCTTCTTTTTCGTATTCATAGTCACCTTCCCACTTGTTCACCCCCATTTCTGGAATATTCAAACTGTCATTCCAAGCCTTTAGAGAGATAGACCAATAACCGTTGTAATCATCGTCAGGAGCAATGCCTCGGATTCTACCAAATGCTTTAAATTCAGTACCAGGGATTATTTGGCCCTCAAAAATTTCAGAAATGGTATCGTGTTCTGCGGCGATACGTGCCTTAGCGAATAGTATGGATTCGCTTTCTACCGACTCTTCACCGTTTTCTTCATTCTCACTATCCACGGTCCTTTTCCCGCATAACCTTCATTACTAATTGTTGCTTTCTTCCAATCAGTTTGTAACGGAGTGATCATTAGCATTGTAAAAAGAGATGTCAAAACTATACGAAAAATCATTTGTTTCCTCCTTTATTGTCGTGTGAGTCCTAAGAACTCGTAAGGGTCAACACCGCCCTCTTCCATATTTATAAGTTTAATATCTGGTGGAATATCTTCCTCAGTTAAGTAATCCTCTCCTCCGCGAGCTATTTTTGCTCTTTTGATAGCACGTAGTCGGTCACCATCTTCTGGAAGCCCCATGCTCCCGGAAATATACCGCACCCCGTTATCCATATTCCATTCAACATAACGGATACCTTTGATTATCGGGTATATCTTGCCATTCAACGTGGTCCCACCTCTAACATCTACGCCTTGTGAGAGAAGTTTGATACGTACACGTTTCAGCAGTTCGTGATCAGGGTCCACACAGTTTCCCCATGTGCTCTCAGGCGTTCCTTTCCATCCTGGTGGTAAAGGTGGATAGGGACCAAACCCGTGTGGTGAAACTGGAACATCTGCTTCCGTTTTTTCAACAGGTACTACACTTTGGGAATTACTACCATTTATGTTTTCAAACACTGTTTCAGTAGTATCAGTTGTTTCATGAGTGGACTCGGTTATTATAGAATCAGTGTGTGATGCGTTCTCTGCCTTTCGGGATGCTTCCAATTGCCGCTGTGCTTCAGCTGCCTGTTGTTTGTAAGGGACAAGTTCATGCTGATACCAGAAATAGCATGCAATCCCAAATGCAATCAGAAACCCACATCCACCAAGAAACCATCTGTTCGTTAAGATTTCACGGGACATTTTCCACCTCCAAATCTGATTGGTGAATCTCAATGATTAACATAAAATATACAATATTGCCTCCCCAAAAAAAGCAAGCAAATTTTTCTTTTATTTAAAATTTCTTCAAATATTCGCAAATAAATCTCATATCTTTCATAAACACCAAAATTAATCTGCATTCCGAATAACGACCACTTCAATAGGTTTCAATGCCACCACATCTCCCACCTCAAAATGCTGTTGATAGTCGGTCTGGACGAAATACTGTTTGCCATCCACCTCAACGCGATAAGTAAAGTCATGTCCTTTGAATTCACGGGCAACGATATGGCCTTGTTTTCTATCATGAGAATTGCGGATATGTGTTTCTATGTGGAGATGTTCAGGACGGATTGAGAGGAATGCGTGCGTTGTGTCTGGAAAATCTACTGCCACTGTTCCCAATGGTGTATCTGCAATGCCGTTTGTGATGTCTGTTTCGATGATGTTCGTTGTTCCTAAAAACCTGGCGACATATTCAGTATTTGGGTGTCGGTATACCTCTGTGGGTGTGCCGATCTGTTCAATTTTTCCGCTGTTCATGACTGCCACCCGTTCAGCAAAACTCAACGCCTCTTCTTGGTCGTGGGTTACCAATATTACGGTGATACCTGCTGCTTTTAGCAAATCGCGCACCTCTTCCCTTGTTGTTTGTCGGAGTCCCGCATCAAGACTTGAAAAAGGTTCGTCTAAGAGCAGGAGTTTCGGTTGTGTTGCCAGTGAGCGTGCCAAAGCAACCCTTTGCTGTTCACCACCAGAGAGATGATACGGCATACGTGCGTGTAGGTGCGCAATGCCGACTCTCTCAAGTGTATCCAATGCATTTGCATGCCGTTCCTTTTTCCGTATCTTCCGACTCAGACCGAAGGCAGCGTTTTCAAGGACGGTTTTGTCGGGGAAAAGGGCATAATCTTGAAAGACAAACCCAATGCCTCGTGCTTCAGGAGGAATGTATGTATCTGGACTATCAAGGACACGATCCACCATTGTGATTGTGCCTGTGTCTGCTTTTTCAAATCCTGCAATGAGACGTAGGGTTGTCGTTTTGCCACAGCCGCTTGCACCTAATAGGGCAAAGATTTCCCCTGGATATACCTCAAAACTAACGTCTGTTACGATGGGTGTTGCTGCGAACTGTTTTGTTATTGAATTGACGGTGAGTAGTGGTGTCATAATGTCCATTATAGCGTACTTATACCAATTCTAAAAAATAAAGTTACATTCTGGGGTGTGTAATGTTTTTGTCACTTGTCTGAACCAGGATTTGCCAAATCAAGAAATCAACGGTATGAATGCCATTTAGGCATTCCCCGGGTATGAATGCTTTTTGGGCATTCCCCGGGATTAGTAGATGACCAGGATTATGTGTCTGAAGTTTCAGAGTGCTTTTGATAAGATAAGCTGCTCCGAGGTTGGTAAAATTGATTCAATCCAAATTAACACAGAATACGCATTTGGTATTCTGTCAAATGCCTCTGTCAGAATACGCAAGATCAACGGGACCAATGCCATTGGTAGCATGCGCGTGAGGCAGACTACAGGATTCCCCGTATGGTATTCATCGGGTTAGAACCCCTCGAACAAGAGAGACTTTTCTTGAATTGACGGTTCTGGTGAGTTTTCTTTAAGGACCTATTATAATGTGGAAATGCTTCGTGTTTTTTGAGAGATTTCAAAAATGCTTGGAAGCAGAAGGATTAGACAACCTCGCTAACGGCAAAGGTGTATCAACAAAAGTCCGAAAGAAAGTTTAGGAGAGAAATAAGGGGTAGGAAATATAAAAGGCAGATAACCATAAAGGATACCTGCCTGTAAGTTAGATTGTAAAAATTAGCGACTAATCCACATGGTGGGCACTCCCTGAATGTGTCCATCCATAGAAACAAGTATTTGGATTTGAACAACTGTAAAACGACTGCCCACAAGGCACACCGTTTTTTGTGCGTAGGCAGGTCTTCTGGTGCGTATGCCATCTCAACCCATTAGGTTTACAAGTGTAATAGGCTTTGTTGCATCGAGAACACCGTTGCCAGTGTACCCACTTATAATTCACCGTCGCGCTACAGCCATTACACGTGATCGTCGGGGCAGGATACTGGTGTGTATGAGACTGACATAAATAGAAATTGGTCACCGTGCAGCTATCGCCATTGGTATTCGTTGATGTGCAACTGGCTTGTAAACTGTGAGAACTTGCATTACTATTCAAATCAATATGTCCACATCCAAAAGTCTGATGCGGTTGACACTCATAAAATGTGCCACTATATCCCGAAATTGTGGTCTGATGATCTGATGACTCACTACTAGAGTCACCACTATGGATGCCACATGTATAAGTGACTGTTGTTGGTGTTGAAGGTTCCGGGTCGGGAGAAGTCGTTTGATCCTCGTTTGCATGCTGGGTGTCGTCAGTATCATCTACCTCTTCCTCATTGTTGCTTGACGACGGCACACACGTCACACACGGCCCCTCGGATGCTGTGCCATCTACATCACACGGCGTATAATAGACTGTCTCATCCGGAGGATACCAATTCGAACGCGAGGTCCAATCCGCATGTGTATGCGTGCTATAATACTCCCAAGATCCTGTCCATTCCGCTTCTGCATCGTCAGCTGCTCGCTCCATAGCAACGCCATCGTCGCTATTTCTTTTGGCATCGGCACGTAGTGCGGCTTTCTGTGCGTCGGTTGCCCCTTTGGGGATAATAAGCCGCTTCTGCTCAACGCCATTGGGACCCAGGCCATCCCCATCTACATCAAGCGTGTGAATATCCAACGCATCCCCATAACAGTGACGACTATGAAACGCCTTCGCACCGATATGAAAACGCTGATGATACGGATTGCGATACCCACTGGTCACCTTAAAATCAGTGTCTGTAAATGCGGATAAACCTTTCGGTATACGATAGGTCGTATTAACTTCCGCGAGCCATTTTTTCTTTTTATCCTTCAATCCATCATCTATCATAAAACCCAAATACGGAACCGTGATGGTATTCCCATTCTCATCTACCACCTCCTTATCTTCCCTAAAACCTTTTTTGTAATGCCCCGTATTCCATTTATCAAAGCCATTGTCGGTCGAGATCGTTGGCACAAAGGAGGACTTACTCGGCAACGGTAATTCGGCTTTCAGTTTTCCGGTGCTTTTTCGGATCGTAGGGGTATAATCTACATATTCCTGCCTACACATATCCTTATCATCTTGTTCCCAAGTTTTCTCTAAAGTCCGCTCCAGTTGGGCATTTGGATCGGTTCCGTAATACCCTGTGAATTTGACGGTAACCTTCATCGGAATGTTACTTCTGCCGTTGAGCGAGCAAGGAAGCGGGTCTGGTGCTTCTGCGTTTGGGACATCCGGGGGACCTTCCAGTTTCGCCTTCACAGAAAAAGACGTATCCGAAGACAACAACGCAGCATCAGGACCACTCGTCCCATACACATATTTTTTCACCTCAAAACCGTTGTTCATTGTGATATCAAACTTGAAGGACGTTATCGGATACACCCAATGCCCATATTGTGCTTCACAATACTTAACCTCAACATAGACACAACACGTCTGCTCCGAGTTGGTAATAAAGGAATCGTCCACCGAGTTACCATTACCACTACTTTGCCCCACTTTCAACGAGTTACCATAACCGCTACTTTGCCCCACTGTCCAAGCTCCCCACTCTACACAAGGGTACCATATAAGCTCTATGTCTGTAGAACTCGGACGAAACGGAATAAACGCACATATCAGAATCAATAAACCATAAAAACAATAACGAAACTTCATCACAAATCTCCTTTCATAAATAGATGTTGATTATTTCAAATTCGCAAGGGCTTCCCGCGCCCACTTTCTTGCATGAAGCATACGAAATGGTGGGTCTTCCATTGCCGCAAACTCTTCGAATTTTGGAATAATGATGTGGTCTACAATCCCGGGTATTTCCTTACGATGCTTGACAGCAAGTCTACCTAAAGCAGAAACAGCTTCTGCATTTCCATCGGTCGTGAACAGATAATTTAGCAAATATGGCACGGCTGGGGGCCCCATCTCTGCTAATAACCTTTTCGGTTCCCGTCCCCCGACACGTCCTCCACAGTAATAAGCCGCCATAACTTCGGCGGAGCGGGGATCGTTTGTATCTAAACTCCCGAGTAGATTTATGGTCTCTTCGAGATCGCTGTGTCCACTGGGACCTGAAAATCCATCAGGCGGTGGCATCAGTTGAGCGATCAGTGCTTCATTTTCAGCGACGGGCACACCACCCCATTCCCAGATATTGTTTGCGATGTATTCTACACGTTCCCATGCTGCTAATACATCGGGGTCGGTAATCCCTTCAGGTATCTGCACCTTGACGGGTGTGTAGTCTCGTGAAACTGTTACATCTGAAGGGGGCACCTCTACGGGTTCGGGATGTTCACCTTCATGAAAAGTGCCATCCTCGTGAAAGTGTCCTTTCGGTGCATTTTGTTTTATAGGTGGCACGGTGACGGTGATTTTGTTTATCAAGGGACTTTGCTGCTTTTGTTCTGCAGCGTCTTGTTCAAGTTGTTTGATATAGGCGCGGTCGTGCAGCACTTTCCACACCGTCGCAGTGACAACGAGAATTATGAGGGTTGTGAACCCCCAGTAAAGTTTCTTTCTCATGAGAAATGTTCTCCTTATTGCGTTGTTCTTTGCTCCACTGCGTCCAGTGGACAAGGCACTCTTGTCTTTTGACACTGTTTTATATAGATTGGATAAACATATTCATTCCCATCACAATCCCGTAGTATTGGATGGTAGTACGGTTGACAATTTTCTATTTGAGATGGTTCACAAATCCCGGTACCAAAAAGTTCACACGGCTGTGCATCGGGATGCGTTGCTTTAATGGTTACCATACTTCCCAACGCCAGTGCAGCAACAATGACACCAAGAATAAAATATCGGATGTATTCGCGGAGTTTTAACATGTAGCCTCGTCTCATCTTGTGCCTCCTCTATTTATATTGAGCAGGTTAATTGTTTTGACAGACTACAGAAATAGGAAGGTATCTGAGATATTTTCTATCCCTGTAGAGGCAGCTGGTCTCTATATTCCACATGACATCAATGCCCTATCGTGATATGATAGACACCAGCTCTGTCGTACTTACTCTTACGGCAGTGCTACGCATCGGCAGTGTTGCGTCACTGTCGGTGCATTTTGATAAGCACCTCCGACGTAAAATCCACATGTTTCTGTGAATTTTTCAACGTCTAAAAAGAATTGTATATAAAATGTCAAGAATTGTCAAGAAAAATTTGATTTATTTTGTATGTAAAATATAACTTATTTTGTAATTTGCCTAATGGTATGATTTGATAATTGGCTGTGAGCATCGTGACTGTAAGGGTTTATAGATGTTTTCTTGTACAGTACAGTGTAAAATTTTTGATGCTGTGTAATTTTCTTCTTCTCATTCTAAATTGTAGTTGTCAAGTAAAATGTAAAAATGTCCATTTTTTATGAATTCGTTGAAAATTGCTTGGATTTTTGTTAAATTGTGTTTTTCTAAGGAGATAAAAACTTTACACACCCTACATTATGAGAACTGTAGTATATTGTGAGTATAAGAGGCGCAATGAATTGCCCAATTACGAACCAGATATTTCTTAAAATGAACTTTATTTTTTGATACGGTATTATCTTGCTAAAGCGAATGCCCCGCACCTGAAGATGGCATATAGAGATTCATCACGAAACTGATTAAACTCAATATGCTTCGTGGTACAAAATCACCTAAAACCAATCCGAGGAAAAACGGAATTGCCTTGCGATAGGTTTGCCAACCAGAAAACCGTAAGATCATAAACTTGATAAACCAACTTACCATTACTGGAAACCAGAAGTAGATGAGTCCCCCCCAAGAAGCACCAGACAACACATAACCCGAAGGATGCAGTGTCCACCATAGCAGTCGTGTACGCAAGAAATTGAGCAGAAACACAAATGCAAAACCAGCACCCATAAATCCTATCGCACTGACACTTGCCTCCTTTGGATGTTGCAACCAACTCTGCAGCGGATTGAAACTTTCCCAACCGAAATGTCCGACATGTCCCTGACACCTTGCAAGCACGCCGTATTGATACGCCACCTGTAGATATGTCCAAAATGTGGCAAGTGCGCCGATTCCGATAGCAAGTGCCATACATAAGACTAATGTTTTTCCGGGAATCCGTGCTTGATCACCGATTCGCAGCGATTCGATCTGGTTCGGCATCGGATGTGAACGGTTGCATCTGTTAAAAGCGTATAGAAATGTCATCATAGTCAGGTTCGGTGCCCCTAAAGCGCGTGTCCCGAAGGTATTGACCATAATTTGTCTCGGATTTATCCCGATAACTTCATGATAAGGGGGTCCCAATTCTGCACGGACGCGTCCGATTGCTAAGGCAAATGCGATAAACAATAGATAAAAGACAGCGATTACCCATAACGACATTCCCGCCATATAACAGAAAGCAAACACTGCCCCAACGCTGAGAAGTGCGAGAATTGCAGTTGTTCTATAGGATAGCGGTTCGTTAGTATCGTCTCCACTTTCAAGTCCCACAACATGCCTGAAAAAACGAACGATGTGTCTGCGTCCCATCCATAACGTCAGTACAGCGATGCCTATCCAAGCTCCCGATGCGCGGTCATTGAGATGGAGTGTGCCGATATTCGTTATACCGATTGCGCTTGCGATGACACGTTCTGCGCGGGTTAGCCAGAAGAAAAACCACGTGGAAAACGCAAGGTCAAGGGGCATGAAATAGGTCAATCCAACTATCGCAAGATTGAAGGACATAGAGACATAACCCACAGCGTTCCAAGGTCTTTCTGTGATATGTCTATCCAATCGATAACTTGATGGGAAAGCAGGTATAATTGGAAAGAGATCGTGTAGACCTGCCATAACACGGAGGAGTGCGGCTATACCAAACCCTATCCAGAGAGCGCGTGATCTGAAGAAACTGCGGTTCGTTGTCATCTGCAACGGCAACTGCGTCAATGGGAAACTCAATTTTTCGCGTTCCATCCACTGTTTTCGGAGTAGTAATCCTAAACAGAGCAACGACCCGTAGAGAATGAAGATAAACCCAGTCCAGATAAGAATCGGTTTTGCCCAGATGCGGATGTGTTCTGATATATACAGGCTTGATTCACCTTCATAATAACCTGCTAACCATTCAGGTTCGTGTGCTGTTAGCCATTCGGGGATGTGATGTAAAAAGAGTTGTGCCCACTCATTTTCGGGTGTGGCGAACCAGAATGGGTGTGCTAATGTTCCCATCAGGATTGCCATCATTGCATGTCCAGAGATGGTGGAGACCATCGTTACCATGATATAGATTAGTAGCAATTCTGCTGGAGTGAATGCGATACGTGGTGCGAACTTGCGAAGGATGACGTTGAGAACAAGCAGCACTGCCAATGTAAAGACAGCATTTGAAAACGGAGAGACAAGTGTATAGACTGCATACCAGAGTTCACTTGCTATTCCGACCCAGTATGCATTTACGATGACAAGGATTAAACCAACAATTATCGCTTTTTTGGAGATAACCTCGTTAGTTTGCGAGGGTGGGTGATTCATTAATTTTGTAGGTTGGGTTGAACTATAGTTGTGCCAGTGTTGTTAATTCTTTACCCATGAATATTAGAATCTGGTCAAGTGCGCGATACAACTGAATAGTGTTTCCGACTTCATCTGCTTTTATGAGGCGGATTGCTTCTTGTAGTTGTGTGTCATGTCTTAGGTTGACAATCCGTTCAATACCGACATTAATGTTGAACAGTCGTTCAGCACGTATTGTCAACCATCTTAGATTGACACGGTATCCATCCTCAGCAAGTTTCTGTCTAAATTGTGGGAGTTCTGCTTCAAGTTTAGCAAAATCAGTAGGGATTTTTCCTGTCCGCGTGGCTTCCTGCTCAATCCATTCAGTGACAAAATTTTCAATAGAATTTGTTTCAGCAACGATCCGTTGCATGATCTGTTCAATTCTTTCAGGTTGCGGTTCAGTAATGTGGACATGTGGTGTAATTCCAGTATTGTCTATTGATATACCGTTAGGTGTATAATAGGATGATATTGTGAGGGAAATTGCACCGATGTCAGTCAAAGGGTAACGTTTTTGAACAACACCTTTGCCGTAAGTTTTTGTGCCGACAAGGATTCCTCGTCCTGTGTCTTTGATTGCACCTGCAACAATTTCGGATGCGCTGGCACTATATTCATCCACAAGAACAACAATCGGGATATCAGATGGACATCTGATTTTTGGGTCGGCGGCATATTGCTCATCATATTCGCTTTTTCTTCCCTTTGTTGACACGATTATCCCCTGACTGATAAATGCGTCAGCGATGTTGTATGCTGCATCAAGCAAGCCACCTTGATTGTTTCGTAAGTCTAATATGAGTGCCTGCATACCTGCTTCTTTATGTGCTGCGAGTGCTTTGTTGAATTCTTCTACTGTCCCACCAACCCGGTTTGTCCCGATAAATTTGGTGATTCTTATATATGCGATGTTATCGTCCAACAGAGTTGTTGTGACGCTCGGTACAGCGATTTTAGCGCGTTTGAGTTTTACATCAAAAGGTTCAAGGAACTTACGTTGTACGGTAATGGTGACATCCGTATCAACTGCCCCTCTGAGTAGATCAACGACATCGTCAACGGTCATTCCCGTTCTGTCACCCAAGAAAATTTTCTTACCATTGACTTTTGTAATGTAATCACCAGCTTGAAGGTGTGCGGAATCCGCGGGTGTTCCTGGTATGGGTTTAGATATTTTGATAAATCCCCGATCCGGGTATATGCCTACACCAATTCCACCAAAATTTGCATTATATAGATTTTCGACGGAGCGTTGATGATCTCGTTCTGATAATAGATAAGTGTACGGGTCATTGACTGCAGCGAGCGCGCCTTTAATTGCTCCACGATACATCGCTTTCGTGTCTACCGGCTTATAATGATTTTCTTTGGCAGTATTGATGGCGGATGTCAGTGCTTCAATCAAATCTCTAATTTGTTCTTTTTCACTAGCAGTATCTTTTTCACTGGAGTGAATGATAAACAATGGAAGCCCTATCGCGACCATTAATACGATGAAGGACAATGTGTATCTTTTCATTCGGGTACCCTACTTAGGTTATTATTAGTCAACTTTTGTATAATGTGTTTTGTGTATATTCTATATGTTAGCATATTTTCTATGTTTAAGCAATGCAATAATCCAGGGATATATTTGTTATTTCAACAAGGATATGTTATAATCAAATTAGATTAAGGAGGGTATACAATGCCAGCAGGTAATGGGTTTTCGGATTTAGCAGCACTCATGTATACAAATGATGTAGATGCGGACAATCTTAGACAGGTTCTATCATCAAAATATACAGAAAGCGATTTAGTGAATTATTTGGAAAATGAAAATCTTCTTGTCGTTCGTGCAGCTGCTACTGCCCTTGGATTGATAGGTAGTATGGATATAGTTCCTGTATTAGTCAAAAACCTAAAAAACGACGATTATCGGGTGTCTGTCAATACTGAAGAATCCTTGTGGAATATATGGTCACGCTCTGGGAACGATGATGTTGACAAGATGCTAAATGTTGGGAAAAGACATATAGAGAATGAGAAATTTACAGAGGCAATCGAACAATTTTCTGCGGTAATAGAAGTTGCTCCGAATTTTGCTGAAGGATATAATCAGCGAGCGATTGCATGTTTCGTAATAGGAGAATGGGAAAAAGCAATTGAAGACTGCAAACAGACAGTGAAACTTAACCCTTATCATTTTGGTGCTTATGCTGGTATGGGCCACGCATATCTTAGATTGGATGATATAGAGGAGGCAATCGAGACATACAAACAGGCATTGACTATTAATCCAAATCTCATCTCTATTGCTAAGGTAATCATTCAGCTTCGGCGCGTGTTGGAACAAGATGAGGAATAGTTTAGGAATTGCCGATGAATACTATATTTGAGACAGAACGTATTTCAATAAAGATTATCTTTATATCTATCGTTATAGCGAGTTTCTTACAATGGTTGGTGTATGGATTGTTGATACATGCCAATATTGGTTCAACTTCCGTATGTTTTTCGCTTGCACAGGTGTTTGTTGTTCTCTTAGTAGCACCCTATCTTGCATCTTTAAATATAGTCACTGATAATCAAACCCCACCTTTCTTCCAGGTTTTATTACTTAGGCAGAACTTTTCCACCATATTTCTATTGAAACGGTTCATTTTTAGTCAGATACCGCTTTTCTGCTGGGTATTCTTATCAACAGGTTTAGCACTAATTGTTACTGAAATTACAATCGACAAAGTATTGTCAGTGATAGTTGTTTTGACACTCTATAGTTTATCGGCAGGAGCAGTTGGTGTGTGGTGTGCACGGGCATTCAAGGATGCAATATTTGGAACAGAATTTGCGTATTTTATATGGGGTGTATTGCTGGGTAGTGCGTTTATTCTTAAACCTTTAGCACGATATATTGATAACGTCCAACCGATGATTCAACCTATCCTTCACCTAAACCCGTTGATTGCAGTGTGTAACATCTTTGATGGAATGGACGTTTTCAGAAATCCGTTGTTTTATGAGTTAACACCGATTACATATTATGTCTACTCATACCCTCCGTGGTATGTTAGTTGTTTCTGGCAGCTTGTTATAGGAGGATGTTGTTTTCTGTGGACATGGCAACTGTATAGGTCATCCAATTTTGCTGTTATTGATTAAAGTTCAATTTTTATCGTGGAGAAGACTTATGTCTAAGATAAAAGACCCCATCATTAGCGTCTCTGGAGTTCGCGGACAGGTTGGTGTTTCGCTTGATATGCGCACAATTACAAGGTTCGCGCTTGCTTTTGGCACTTATGTCGGTGGACAAACTGTGGTTGTGGGTCGAGATACACGCACTTCAAGTCCAACGATTCGGCATGCTGTCTTGGCTGGACTTTATGCAACAGGATGCAATGTTATTGATGTAGGGTTATGTCCAACACCGACAGTTCTCTTGACAGCAAAGACATTGGGGGCACAAGGTAGTATCACTATAACTGCCAGTCATAATCCTGTAGAGTGGAATGGCATAGAATTTGCCTCAGAATCTGGAAGACTGCTGTCACAAGCGGAACGGGACGCGTTGACACGCATATATGAAACCGAGGAGTTTACTTTAGCAACTTGGAATGAGTTAGGAACGCTTGAGAAATATGAGGATGCCGTAAATCAACACCTTGAACATATTTACAATTCACCATGGCTTGGCTTGGATCTAATAAGAAATACGAATTTGAAGGTTGCACTTGATTGTAGTAATGGTGCCGGATGTGTGATTAGTCCAATCCTCTTACGTGAACTCGGTTGTGATGTGGTTGAAATTAATTGTGTGCCTGATGGCAACTTCAACCGTCCTGCAGAACCTACCCCTGATGCGTTGGATGAATTGTGTCAAGCCGTATGCGAAACTGGAGCAGATATTGGCTTCGCACATGATGGAGATGCGGATCGGGTAGTGATAGTAACGGATTGTGGTGTTGCCCTCAGTGGCGAATGGACACTTGCCATTGTAGCAGATTTTATTTTAAAGAAGCATAAAGGAGACATTGTTGCGACTGTTTCAACGAGTAGAATGTTGGATGATATTGCAGAAAAACATGGTGTAACACTACATCGAACGAAAGTTGGTGTAGGATGGGTCGTTGAAAAAATGCATGAGGTCAATGCTGTCATTGGTGGGGAAGGCACAGGTGGAATAATATTTCCTTCTATCAACTATACGACAGATGGTATCGCCTCAATTGCAGCGATAGTCCAGTATCTTACAGAAACCCAAAGCACAATGTCAGAGCTTGTAGATTCCATGCCGAAATATGAGATGTGTAGGAAAAAATTGGAGATACCATCGCAAACAGTTGCTACTCAACTCGTGGAACTTGCTTTGGAAATGTATGAAAAAGAGGTTAGAACAACAGATACGGGAAATGTAACCTTCTGTCTTGAGTTGACAGATGGCATTAAACGCGTATGGGTTGACAGATGGGTGAATATACGAAAATCTGGAACAGAGCCAGTAATTAGAGTATTCAGTGAGGCACCGTCAGTATCTGAAGCAGAGATGCTCTGTGATGATACTTTAAAAAGCTTAAATTTGTTAATGAAACAGATAAACCTTAAATAGCGTTATTTGTCACATATTATAATAACCTAAGTTGCGACCTATTATTTGTAGGAGGGGTTTCTAACTCCGAATGATAACAAAAAACATAGAATTAACGAATTCTGGTACAAATTATGGTAAATCGGGGTTAGAAACCCCTCCTACAAGTATAAGGTGGCAACTTGGGTTATAATAAGACTTTAAATTGAGAAACCAGACAGTTTTGTCCAATATGGAAATTACAACAATTTGAGTTTACTGAACAAGTGATTTGACGGTTTGGAGTGGTTATGTCTTTAAAAATTGCCTGCATTGGTGGTGGAAGTGGATTATCCGCTTTGCTTAGTGGAATCAAACAATTTGCCGATTTGGAAAACGGTGACCGTAAGATTATTGATCTTGACAGTTTATCTGCAATCGTAACTGTTTCTGATGACGGTGGGAGTTCAGGACGACTTGTTGAAGAATTTGATATGCTTCCTCCAGGTGATATCCGCAGGTTGTTGTGTACATTGTCAGATGCAGATGAACTTGCCGGACTTTTTGAACATCGATTTTCCAGCAATGGTGATCTCGGTGGACATACCATCGGTAACCTGTTATTGACTGCACTCACCGAGCAGTTCAAAGGCAACTTTCCGATGGCGATAGAAGCCGCATCACGATTGCTTTCGGTTCGTGGGCAAATCATTCCTGTAACATTAGATTATACCGTGCTCTGTGCTGAACTTGCAGATGGTGAAATCGTTAAAGGCGAATCAACAATTCCGATACGTGAAAATCGTGAACCGATAAAACGCGTCTTTTTTGAACCGAGAGAGAACGGGAAAACACATCATCACTATGATGAAGATTATGAGTGCCAAGCACACGGGACAGCGATTGAAGCACTTGTTAACGCTGATGCTATAATCATCGGACCGGGGAGTCTATACACCAGTATTATGCCAAATTTGGTGATTAGAGGCATCGTTGATACTATTCAAAGGTCTAATGCGTTGAAAATCTATGTTTGCAATGTGATGACACAACCGGGAGAAACAGATGGTTACGCAGTTACTGATCATGTCAACGCGATTCTTGACCATGCGAAGATCCCGATTGACTATGTATTGGTAAATAATCAACCTGCTCCGCAAGAAATCATGCAGGAGTATGTGCGGAAAGAAATGGTTTCACAACTGACTCGTATACGTTCATTTGCTGAAGAGGGACTTGCGAAGTTGGCAGAAGATGCAGAACATCTTACAGAAGTATTAAACTTATCTAAGGACATATCATCACTTTCTGCTGAAACTATGCATGTCGCAGACGCTTCAAAAGTCCAAGTATCCTATAATCGTGAAATGGAGAGACTTGAAGATGATGGAATCATCGTTGTTGAGGCAGATCTCATCAGAGATATGGTTGTAACTGAAATTGGTACGTGGTTAGGTGGTGTTCAGATGAATGTTATTCGCCATGATCCTGAAAAGTTAGTGACGAATCTCGTGGAGATCTTCAAGAATCATTCAAAACTGAAGGACAAGATTAAAGAAAAATAGGGCAGGTTATATGAAACCTTACCCTATATGAGAAATTAGGATTTTCATCATTTAATGGTTTTGACGAGAATTACTTATCTAAATTAGAAATGTTGTTAGACTTGATGTGGGAAGCGTATTTATCACAGATAAATGATAAATTATCAATAAAATTTTCCCAGTGAAATTCTTCCTCTTTTGCTTTTGCAGCTGCAAAATACAATGCTAACTCATAATACCTCGGATTTCTACTATCTAACAGATGTCGTTCTTTGTCAGGTTGTCCCGATTCCGTATACATATCTATCCCCCATATATTTTATGTTATCCTTCTCTACATTTCTAACGTATTACATCAATAATGGGTTTCATGTTTTTAGATTGGATAGAAAGGGGAACGCAAACATCTTTTCAAATATTTGACCATAGTACAGATTGAAAGTTACATTCTTATTGTTAGGAGTTATTCATGAATCATCCAAAGCCCGACGCAAAAGCACTCAAAAGCAATACAAGCAACCCAGAGAACGGCAATACCACTGCAGACTCAAACTTTATCCGACAAGCGATTGAAGAAGATATAGACTCCAATAGATTTGATGGAAGGGTGCACACCCGATTTCCTCCGGAACCGAGTGGCTACCTCCATATAGGGCATGCAAAAGCTATCTGTATTAGTTTTGGAATTGCGGAAGTTTATGATGGGCTCTACAACCTTCGGTTTGATGACAGCAATCCGATAACTGAAGAGCACGAATTTGTAGAAGCAATCAAACGCGATGTTCATTGGCTTGGATTTGATTGGGAAGATCGTGAATTCTACGCATCCGATTATTTTGAGACGCTCTACGAGTATGCTGTCAAACTGATTGAATTAGAGAAGGCTTATGTCTGTGATTTGACCCCAGAGGAAATGCGTGACTATCGTGGCACCTTAATAACTCCCGGCAAAGATAGTCCTTACCGCAACCGTTCTGTTGAGGAGAATTTGACCTTGTTTCGTGGTATGCGCGCTGGTGAGTTTCCAGACGGTTCGCGGACACTCCGGGCAAGAATTGATATGGCAAGTCCAAATCTCAATATGCGTGATCCGGTGATGTATCGCGTTCTCCGCGCACCGCACTACAGACACGGAACGAACTGGTGCATCTATCCTACTTACGATTTTACGCACGGACAATCCGATTCCATTGAAGGCGTAACACATTCCTTATGTGATGTTCAGTTTGAAGATCATCGTCCTCTATACGACTGGTTTTTGGAAGCGTTGGAGATTTACCAACCTCGGCAGATTGAATTTGCGCGCCTAAACCTTACCTATACTGTTCTTGGTAAGCGGAAACTAAAAATCCTTGTTGAAGGTGGGCATGTTAATGGATGGGACGATCCGAGATTGCCGACACTTTCTGGCATGCGGCGGCGCGGTTATACTCCTGAATCTATACGGGATTTCTGCAATCGCATCGGCGTGTCAAAAGCGGATAATCTTATAGAAATTGGGCAGCTTGAATACTCTATCCGAAACGATCTGAACCTTCGTGCTCCACGTGTTATGGCTGTGCTGAACCCGGTTAAGGTAATTATAAATAATTATCCTGATGGACAAGTAGAGATGCTTGATGCAGATAACAATCCTGAAGATGAAAATGCCGGGACAAGAGAAATCCCATTCTCACGAGAAATCTATATTGAACGTGATGATTTTATGGAAGACCCTCCAAAAAAATTCTATAGACTTGCCCCTGGTCGCGAGGTCCGCCTCAAGCACGCATACTACATCACATGCAAAGATGTTGTCAAAGATGAAGACACAGGTGAAGTCGTTGAAATTCATTGCACTTACGATCCAGAAACGCGAGGGGGTTGGTCGGAAGATGGACGACGGGTGCAAGGCACACTACACTGGGTTTCTGCCGAACATGCTGTTGATGCAGAAGTGCGTTTATACGACACGCTCTTTACGGAACGTGAACCCGAAAACGTATCGGATGGCACTGATTGGATTCAATTCCTTAATCCAGATTCTTTACAGATTTTAAGTAACTGCAAGGTAGAACCGAGTCTCGTTGACGCACTGCCCGAAAGTCGGTGTCAGTTCTTACGGATCGGATATTTTTGTATTGATCCGGATACAACCCCCGATAAACTGGTATTTAATCGGACAGTGGCATTGCGGGATAGTTGGGCAAAAATTCAGAAAGGACAAAAATGAACGATACATCGGTTCCACAGAACCCAGTGAGAGTTCGCATGGCACCCTCTCCGACAGGTTTCTTACATATTGGAGGTGCCAGGACTGCGCTGTTTAATTGGTTGTTTGCAAAACATCATAAAGGACAATTTATACTTCGGATCGATGATACAGATGCGGCACGTTCCACCGACGAATCTATGCATGAGATCTATACCGCCCTGAAATGGTTGGGTCTTGCGTGGGACGAAGGTGGTGATATAGGCGGTCCCTTTGGTCCTTACGTACAATCTAAACGCAAGACTATTTATGATAAATATGCAACGCAACTCCTTGAGAGTGGTAATGCCTACCGTTGCTATTGTACACCTGAAGAGTTAGAAGAAATACGCACAGAAGCACGTGCTGCAAAATCTACTCGCTCTTATGATGGAAGATGTCGCGAACTCACACAAGAAAAGATAGAACGATTTATCGTAGATGGCAGAAAACCGACCGTTCGCATCAAAATTCCTGATACTCCAATCTTTGTTGATGACCTTATTCTCGGTTCACGCCCTATTGATCCTGCCACACTTGAAGATGAGGTGATTGTCCGTTCCAACGGCATGCCAAATTACAATCTCACCTCTATTATTGACGATGCAGAGATGCAGATAACGCACGTTATAAGAGGAACAGAACATCTCAATAACACACCGAAGCAAATTGCCATTGCTAATGCCCTCGGTTTAAACCTACCTAAATTTGCCCACATTCCACTTGTACTTGACGATACTGGAAGGAAACTGAGTAAACGCCATCACGGAGACCTTGTTGCTGTCAATCGTTACCGTGAACAAGGATACCTTCCAGATGCCATGTTAAACTTCGTGGCAAGACTCGGTTGGTCCTACGACGACAAACAGGAAATCTTCTCTGTTGATGAACTGATAGAGAAGTTTGACCTTGCACGTGTAGGCAAAAGCGGCAGCGTGTTTGATATTAAGAAGTTGGAATGGCTCAATTCTCACTACATCAATCAACTTGATATTCCTACACGAACAAATGCAGTGATGCCTTTCTGGGAACAGGAAGGTTTGGTGGATTCTGATACAAATCGTGACTGGTTGGAAAAGATTGTTGAAGCAGTCGGTGAACGGCTAACTACATTACGAGACATCCTCCCACAGACCCGTTATTTCTTCACCGATGACTTTGAGTATGACTCGAAAGCAGTAAAGAAATGGTGGGGTGGCTCAGACGAGAAGCAGCAGAAAACTCGTGAGATACTCACGCATCTCGGAAAAATTCTGGAAGACATCACAACGTTTGACCTTGAAACCGTTGAAGCTGCTATTTGGAAATACACAGATGAAAACGACATCAAACGTGTTGCAGCCATGCAAGCGATGCGGATTGCGCTGACAGGAACATCGTTTGGACCGAGTCTTTTTGATATTGTTGTGCTGCTGGGTAGAGATGAAGTTTTGACGCGAATTCAGAGGGCGATAACCTACCTATAATCTGTAATTCATCAGTTCAGTCCTATACTATTTACTCTTCAAAATAACAACATCTCATGCTATACTATAATTATGTGGAATATAATCAAGGTTTGTACATAGGAGAAATCTGATGATTCACGCACTTGAATTAGAAAATTTCAAAGCATTTGGTGAACGTGCACGTATCCCATTTGCACCAATTACACTGATTTTCGGTGAAAACAGCGCGGGAAGAGTTCTATCTTACAATCTCTAAACCTACTCAAACAGACGCTGGAGAGTGCTGATATGGAAGTGTTGTCACTTCGCCAATCCGAAAATGGTATTGTTGATCTCGGTAATTTTCAGGAAATGATTTTCGATCACGACTTGAAACGGACGCTCTCGATTCGTATTGAGATGTCGACAGACGTATTAGATAAAGACTATCCACTAGTACAAATGTCCATCAGTAACTTGGTAGGTATTGAATTAAGTTTTAAGAGACCAGTACTTGAGGAAAAAATTCATTTAGATCAAATCGGAATTTACGATGGAAAATCCTCTAAGTGTATTGCCAAATTCAAAATATTAGGTCAAGAGAATAATATAAGTATGAATTTTACCGATTGCCCACGATATGTATAAAAATTGCAGAAAATTATACATATTCGATTCTTAAGAGTTCAGAATTTAACGTAAGGTTGAACATAATGACAACAAATATTACAGATATGACATCCCAACAGTTCCATAATTGGCTCGCGCCTATTGTTAACGGAGATATATTTACATCCCGAGAACGACTCATCGCGCTGCTGGCAAAGGATGCTCCTCACGACAAACTTGAAGAAGAGTTCCGTGCGTTCTTTAACGGTTACTACGTGCTTGCTTTGGACCTAGAGGAGTACGAGGACTCCGTACTTAAGGATATAAGTGGAAACCAGGCATTTTCACACTTGAAACACCTTGTGTCGACAGTTGAAACTCGGCGTAAAAACTCATCACTTGGGCGTGAGGCACGACGGATGGGATTATCCGTACATGGTGATCCTGTGCCGCAGATAAAGGTAACAGAATTATCCGCTGATGAATTTCAAAGGTTGATGCATACCATCGGAGATTGGCAAATTTTTGTCTCGCGAGAGCGTCTCGTTAAGTTGATGGAAACAAAAGAGTCTATGGAAATAGCAAAACGTCTAAATGCTGAATTCTATGAGTTTTTCGTTTGCTATTTGGAATTGGAACTATTCCTTGAGAATTATGATTATGACCCAGACGAAGGATTAGAGTTACGTCCAGAATTCCAAGAAAAGTTAAAACGCGAAGACGAATATATTAGTTCTGGCGGCAAAATGTATACCCTCAAGGAGGTTGCTAAAGAGTTAGGAATAAAGTTAAATGTATGAATTGACACTAACTTCAGGAGCTAGACGGGATTTAAAGCGTTTGGATTCTAATGTCCAAAGACAAATTTTTGATAGATTTACATGGTTATGTGAAAATTGTGACAGATGTACCCATAAAGCACTGAAGGGCAGATTTAAGGGAAAGTTCAGTTTGAAATCTGGAAATTATCGAATTATATATACATTTAATAGACAAACTCAAGAAATTGAAGTATCTCAAATTGAAAAACGATCATCTGTATACAATGTAATAAGATTTTCTCACGCCAGTATTAAGAATACCTCCTAACAAGAACATCAAGATTCTCTCCTTAAGGATAGTAGAACTCCCATGTTCCTATTGAACTTCAACCATTTTTCGAACCATACCATCAAACATAAGTTTTTCATTCAGACATTACGCGCTTGAAATTCTAAAAGAACCTAACCAATTAACATTGAAAATCCGTTTATTGATGTGTTATTCTAATTCCATTAAACACATCTTTCAAATCTAATCCTATCCACAAAACACATTTTTCTGTGAAAAATACATATATATCACCTAAGGATAAAAATGACATATCGCGACATTTTAGAACAAATAAGACTTGCCTTTCCCCAACCGATATCCGACACCATACATGACTCTTACTTCATCCATTCCATGATGCGGGCGTTAGACCAAGTTGATGATCTCAAAACACATCTGCCGTTTCTTGGGAACATGATTACTGCGGATTTTGAGATAGGGAAAAAAACAACGTTACCAGACACTATGTCCTCAATAGAAGAGGTTACAAAAGAACTTGTCAGTTATCTTGAAGGCATGACTATCTTTGGACATCCGCGCACGCAACAAAATGTAATTTGCCCAACAACAATTCCGAGTCTCATCGGAGTTCTTCTTGCATCTCTACATAATCCTAATCTGTGTTGGGACGAATCAAGTAGATTAGTGGCATTGGCTGAGGTTGAAGTCATAGGAATGGCATCACAATTGATCGGATACAATCCAGATCAGTCGGGGGGTGTATTTACCTTCGGTGGGACGGGAACGACTCTTTATGGCGTGAAAATTGGCTTAGAAAAAGCATGTCCAGACTCAATAAAGAAGGGAACACCTGAAAATGCTGTTGTCTTTGTGTCGGATGCAGGACACTACTGTGCTTCGAATATTACGGGTTGGCTTGGATTAGGAACTAACAACTTGATTACTATCCCAACAACATTTGAAAATGAAATTGATCTTGAGATACTTGAACAGGAACTTCGTCAGGCACTTACTGATGGCAAAAAAGTAGCTGCAATTATTGCCACATTAGGCACAACGGATGCGTTCGGTTTGGACAATATAATGCGTATTGTGGCATTGCGAGATACTCTTGTTAAAGAATATAAACTTGACTATCAACCACATATCCATGCTGACGCTGTGATCGGCTGGGCCTGGTCAGTGTTCAATAACTACGATTTTGAGGACAATCCGTTAGGTTTCCGTCCGCGTACTATTCGTGCTTTAGCAGGGGCTTGCAGGCGGATACAACACCTTTCACTTGCCGATTCTGTTGGCATTGACTTTCATAAAACCGGTTTCGCGCCTTATATCTCGAGCCTTGTTCTCGTCAGAGACCAAACTGACCTTAATTTGCTGAAACGTTCTGCTGAACAAATGCCATATCTCTATCATTTTGGACAGTATCGTCCTGGTATGTTCACGCTTGAAACATCCAGATCAGGCACAGGACCGCTTGCTGCACTTGCTAATCTTAAATTGTTTGGAATAGAAGGTTTGCAGGCTATCATTGGACATATCGTTGAAATGACACAACTTCTCCGCGAACATCTTGAAGGACATGAAGGCACAACAGTGCTGAATCGTGGAAACTTCGGGACTGTTACGCTCTTCCGCACATATCCAGTCGGTGTAGATACTTTTGAAATTAAACGACAAGAATTTGAGGATGCCGAATATCGTGAAAGTCTACTCTTCCATAATGACTACAACCAAGAAATCTTTCAATATGTAAATTCTGAGGCAATGGAAGGCAGAGGAGTTTTCATCTCAACAACAGATTGCTACCGTAAAACGACTTATAGTGAACCGATTGTTGCCTTAAAGTCGTATATTCTATCTCCGTTTGTAGATGAAGAAGATGTGAAAACAGTTGTAGCGAAGGTATTAGAAGCAAGAGAAACGATAGCGAAATGTGGAGAACGCACTGAAATTGAGACGGTGGAAGATTGAACACACGTCTGGAGAGAATTGAATTAAGCCTCATTTACGCACAAAGAAATTCATAGCGAATTTTACAATTAACTTGACTTTTTATAATAGGGAGAACTCCGATTACCGACTTCATAGTGTTTCATCGAGATTCTACAAAAAGGTGTCAACACATTTTTAATTCAAATAAATGTCTCTGACATATCCTTTTCCATGCACAATGATCCGCTAAATTGATATGAAACAAAGTCAAACTTGCACATTTCACGGAATTATCTCAATAATTGTGCAACCTTTTTCCTTCAAATATGACTCTATAGTAACAGAATGCATTTTCAAGTTATTTGTTCTGTTGTTCCCCAATCTGCTAAACTTATTAATATACACCGATTATAAGGAAAGGTCCTCTACCTAATGTCAATAAAAAATGTGTTTATCTCAGGATGTATCATTATACTTATTTTCATAATAAGTGCCTTTATTTACAGACAAAAGACAACCAAATCTAACTCAGATATGGAATATCCTGTCACGGAAAAACATGTAACGACTGATATTGTCAAACCTCAACTAAAGAAAAACACAGATTCTGAAAATAAGAGCCCTGAAGATTTTTACAGAACAATTGTTGACAACAATATCTTTCGTCCACTGGGATGGAGACCGCCTAAAAAAGAACCCGAATATACTCTCATCGGCACGAGATCCTATTCTGATGGCGATATTGCTGAGGCAATTATCTTAGAACGAAGATCAAATCAACTGAAAACCGTCAAAGTGGGTGAAACCTTTGGCAAAGTAACCGTCAAAGAGATAAAACCGAAGCAGGTTATATTAGACGATAAAGGAAAAGAAATAAAACTGAACATGAGTTCACAAGGATTTCTCAAGTAAGCTCATGGATGAGTAGCTCCAAATCAACACCAATTCCGTTTATTATATGTGGTTCGTATTGCTGTACTTAGTAGGACTTCTGATTCATTGGTGTATATCAATTGGCAACTAAACCTAAGATACGCAATACTATCAATAAGAAATTACATACATCGGAGGCAATAGTGAAAAATATGTACAATTCCACGGATTTCTGGTATACATTTATCAACTCGCTTTATAACGAGGGACTCTCCTATGGAAGAGGCGAATTGGAGATGAACGAGGAGCTGCAAGATAAATTTCTTACCTATCTAAGAGAAAAAATTGAGGAAGGGATAACAGACGGTGAAACTACACTTCCTCCCGGTCTTCACAATTACTTTTGGCGGTTTCCATTAGAAATGCTACCAAAAACACGAGAGTTAACCGATAGTTTTCTTAAATCTGACACGAAAAACGGCGTAGCAGCCTTACTTCGCACAATCGTAGAAATTTCAGACTGGGATGCTAAAAACGACCCACATATAGATGAAAGCATGGAACCAATACCGAATGACCCGTGTATGAATTTGGTAGTGATAGACCAATATAGAATGTATCACTTTTTTGGGAATGACTTTGAGAGAGAAGTGAAAGTCATCGGGGTACTTGAAAACTTTTACGCGTGGGCAAAACGACAGGACGATACAGCACGTTATCAGGAGGCACGTTCATTCTATCGACAACATAGAGTAACTCCCTATACAGTTTATAGACAACTCAAAGAAAAACTTCGTAAGCTTAAGGAACGTCTTGAGAATTCTGAAATCTCTGAAGAAAGTAATCCAGATATTGACAAATATAAAGAGCTAATCAAGAAATGTAGAGATTTGGTTCCCATGGAAAATGCTGCATTTCGGAAATATTTAGGTCAACAATCGGAAGAACAACAAGATTTAGTAGATACCAAGTCCGATAATACAGATATATGGGAGGCGTATCTAAAATTACTAAAAAACCGCAAGAATGCTCCGCCAAGAAGACTCACACAGAATGACCAAGAACAACTTCTGGAGTTCCTTAAAACGAAGATTGAAGCCGGAGTGATTGACGGTAAAACAACACTGCCAACAGATCTACAAGATTACATCTCCGATTTTCCTGAAGCAATGCATCTGGAACTTAGAGAATTTGCTGAAGAGGTTCTTGAAGTCCACCCTGATAACGGAGCTGCGACTAAGATATTAGCAATTATTGTGTGGGAGAGTAAAAATGTCAGATATGGGAAATCCGACAGAGACCTTATCCTACTTGAACAAGCGATGAATTTATCCCCCAACGATACTGAAACTTGCTTTTTTGCCTTAAGAAAATACGATGAATACTATGATCCGTTTTGCATTCTCACACTCACCGCCCTTGAAAGATTGTTTGCAAGATCACTGCAGCAAAATGATTCCGAATTGTATCAATGGTTGACAAGAATATACAAAGAAGTAGGCAGAACACCGTGTCATATTTATCGGAATTTGATGAAGAATCCTGATGCAAATGCTGAACTGATTGAAAGGTGTAAATCTCTGATAGACCAAATGCGGCATGCATTCCAACAACGACTTTCAGATGAACCGGACGATTGGTACGCTTTACGCGGACTTGGTGATGTCTATGAAGTGTTAGGTGAAACCGAATTAGTACAACAATATCCATGGGAACCGCATGCTGAATACCGATGGAAACAGGAAGCATGGGTAAGGAAACAACTTCCTGATTTTTCTGCTGTTGCTGTTGATGGGACACCAATATCTGTCTCGGATTACCGAGGGAAACTGTTGGTATTAAATTGGTGTGCGAAATGGTGCGGTTTCTGTGCACCAGAAATTCCCCATCTCAAGAAAGTCTATGAAGAGCACCACGACAAAGGATTGGAAGTTATAGGTATCAGTTTAGATGAAAATGAAGCAGAACTGCACGAATTTACTAAGGAGCATGATATCCCGTGGCTGCAGGTTTACGATGGAAAAGGATGGAAAGCTGAACTTGCACAGTTTTTCGGAATATTAAGTGTTCCATCACAGTGGCTCATTGACAGAGATGGAAAGATTCTTTCTGTTGGTACAAGAGACGAACAGCTTAGTCAACTGGTGAAGTGGACAGAAGCTACACGTATAGGCAACATGATTCCAGATTTTACTGCTGTTGATGTAGATGGAAATTCTGTTTCTAACGCTATATTACAGGGGAAAGTTGTGCTTCTCCATTTTGGTTACATTGATCAAGAACCGGAACTCGAATACATTGATGAACTATACATAAAACATCACGAAAACGGGTTTGAAGCAATAGGTTTCAACGTTGGCGGCTGGAGAGATGAAGAAGCATTGCGCGATGTCGTTTGCAGAGAAAACCATCAAGGACGCTATATTTACGCAGATCATGATGGAGATCACGCTGCATTAGCTGAACTGTTTGGCTTCGGTCATGGTTCAGGAAGTCGTAAAGTTGAACTACCTGCATTCATACTCATTGATAGGACTGGTAAGGTAATTGAGGCACGTTCTGGAAAAGTTCATTCACCTGAAGCATGGGCTGCAAGCTTGGAAAAACTTATTACCGACAATCTTTAGAGAACTATCAACCATTTATAGAGATCTTTAGTCTTCTAACTTCTGTCTATGTATTAAATCGCATACGAAATATAGGAGAATTATGATGGATAAATACACTTCCGCAGATTTCTGGTATACCTTTCTTAACTCACTTGACGATTATGGACTTTCAGCGGGTAACGGTGAATTGGAGATGGACGAGGAGGCGCAGGAACAATTCCTCTCATATCTCAAAGAAAAGATAGAAGAAGGTGTTTTGGATGGGGCAACCTCACTTCCCCCTGGTCTTTGTAGTTACTTTTGGCGATTTACAGAGGAGATGCTGTCAAAAATACATGCATTAGCAGAAGATTTTCTCGCTACAGATCCCCAAAATGCTACCGCAACTATAATTATGGCATGTATTGATGACCCTGATTCACATATAGAAACGATGATTAGATTGGCCCCAAAAGACCCTTGTGCGAATATTATCATCATTGATGAATACTACAGACATTCTGGTTCAATCAGACGAGATGATGACTCGCCGGAAGAATTTCTCACTGCCCTTGAAAACCTATATGAATGGGCAAAACAAGAAGAAACAACTGATCGTTATCAAGATGCAAAGTCTGCCTATAATATGATTGGTAGAAGTCCAAGTTCAGTATATAAAAAAGCAAAGAAAAAGCTGCAGGAACTTAAGGATGACACTGAAAAACCAGAAGATCAAAATGAACGGAGACACCTAATTGAAAAGTGTAACGCGTTGATTAATAGATGTAGAACTGCCTTCTACAATGAACTTGCAGCGTTTGAAAAAGAATTACTTCAAGTAACAGATGAACAACATGATTTCGGGGATCCAACTTCTGAAAATGTTGATTTTTGGGAAACTTACCTCAATTCGTTTGATGATCGTGAACTGTCAAGTAGCAAATGGAAACTTTCCCTCAAGGTTCAGGAACAACTTCTGACGTATTTCAATACTCGGATTGAAGTAGGTGTTGTTGATGGACAGGCGAAGTTGCCAGCGGATCTATCAGAGTACATTCCACGGTTTCCCAAATATATGCGTATGGAACTACGAGAATTCGCTGAAGAGGCACTTAAAACGCAGCCGAACAACGGGGCTGCAGCAAAGTTATTAGCATTTATTGTTGAAGATAAAGAATACCCGTTCCTTGAACAAGCAATAGAGTTGTTACCGAATGACTCGGAAATATGTTTTTATGCGATTAGTCGTGATAATAACCCTTTCAAACATAATGATAATATTCTATTTGAACTGACGCTGCCAGCACTCGAAAAATTGTTCGCAAGGGCACAGCAGCGATATGGAAACGGACTATATTATTGGCTAACAGAACTTTACAACAAAAGCGGTAAGACTCCTTGCCATATCTATCGCAAACTGAGGAGAAATCCCGAAGGAAACACTGAACTAATTGCAAGAAGCAGATCCTTAATTGATCAAGCAAAAAACATTTTTGAGCAACGACTTGAAGAAGAACCTGACGACTGGTATTCTTTGCGCGGACTCGGTGATATCCACCAAACATTAGGTGAAACTGAATTGGCAAGTAAATATCCGTGGGAACCGCATCCAGAATATAGGTGGGAACAATCTTCGTGGGAAGGGTTACAACTACCCGATTTTTCAGCAACAACTCTTGATGGCACCCAAATATCTTTCTCTGATTACCGTGGCAAAATAGTTTTGCTCCATTTTTGTGCATGGTGGTGTGGTCCCTGTAAAGGTGAAATACCTTATGTCAAACAGGTCTACGAAGAACATCACAAGAACGGATTTGAAGTCATCCGCATTAGTGTAGACGAGGATGAAATGGATCTGCGTAAGTATATCGAGGAACATGAAATTCCAGGGGTACAGATTTTTGAGAATAGTGGCATTAAGAGCGAACCCGCCAAATATTTTGGTATTAACAGACTTCCATCCCAGTGGCTCATTGATCGAGATGGCACAATTATTTCTGTTATGAACAGACAGTTTCTACTTGGACAAAACGTGAATAGGACAGAAGCAACGCGGATCGGTAATACAGTAGCAGATTTCTCCGCGATCGATATAGATGGGAATCCTATATCACTTGCAACATTCCAAGGAAAAGTCACCTTACTCTATTTAGGATTTCCAGATCAAGTCCTGAATGATTTGGAAGCAATATACCGGAAATATCATCAAAAAGGTTTTGAGGTCATTGGTATCAGTGTTATGGGGTATCGAGACGAAGATCAATTTCGGGACTATGTCCGTGAGGATAAAGTCATTGGACGACACATTTATGATGGTGGTCACTGGGATGGTCCGTTAGCGAAACAATTTGGTATTGGTGCTGGAAGGACGTATCCAGCAATTGTTTTGATTGATAAAGAAGGAAAGGTTATTATGTCACGTAATAGAGAAGTGCATTCACCTGAAGAATGGACTGCGAAATTGGACGAATATGTCGCAACACATCTTGGAATATGATAGAATAAAAGTTAGGAGGTATACCCATTATGGCATATTATATCACTGAAGAATGCATCGGGTGCACACAATGTTTAGACAATTGTCCAGTTGACGCGATCACTGGAGATTGGAATAAACTCCATATCATAGATCCTAATGTATGCATTGATTGTAGTGCATGTGGGATGGTATGTCCTGTGGAAGCGATTCGCGACCAGTTTGGTAGAGTGTGTAAGTTCATTAATGTTCCTTCTAAGCGTCCAATTGCTGTCATTTATGAAGAACTCTGCTCCGGTTGTGATTTCTGTGTGCAAATCTGTCCATGGGAGTGTCTTGAAATCATAAACCCAGCAACAGAAGAACATGCAGATAGTTTCTTTGGTATCTGTGAGCTTGTGAAACCTAAGGACTGTGTCGGTTGTTTGCTATGCGAAGAGGTTTGCATCAAAGATGCGATCCGTGTTGAATCACCTGTGTTATTAGAACTTGCTGAGGCTGCAGATTGATAGTTATCTAAACCTAGTTATCTAAACCTTGAAAAAATAAAATGGTCGTAAAACAAGAAACCCAACCTATTTTCCATAGGCTGGGTTTCTTAATGTAAAATACCCCCGACGAGATTTGAACTCGTGTCGCCGCCGTGAAAGGGCGGTGTCCTTGGCCAGGCTAGACGACGGGGGCGCATTAATTAGGTGAGCCGTACAGGAATCGAACCTGTGACCACCTGATTAAAAGTCAGATGCTCTACCTGCTGAGCTAACGGCTCAAATTCACAACATTAAATGATACAACCTTTTTTAGTGAATGTCAAGTTAAAGTGCAAAATTTGAGGTAATTTGTTAGGAGAAAATTTGGTATGGGAATTACCAGAGAGGTTCTCCCAGTTGCACAATCTGATCTCTATCTGGACCTACGGAGATAATAGGGATTGACACATTGAGGAAATCAGCAACATACGCAACATAATCTTTAGTAGTCTGCGGAATATCGTCAGCAGTACGTGCTTCAGTCAAAGGTTGTTGCCAACCGGGTAATGTCTCATAAACCGGTTCACACTCTTCCAAAACTTTTAGACTGCTTGGAAAGGTGGTTATCTCCTCTCCCTTATGACGATAAGCAACACAGACTTGTATGTCAGCAAGCGTGTCGAACACATCCAGTTTTGTAAGTGCAATAGCGGTGAGTCCGTTGATATGTGTGGCATATCGGAGAGCAACAAGATCAAGCCAACCGCAACGTCTGGGTCTTTGTGTTGTAGCACCGTATTCTTTCCCGATGTTCCGAATTTCCTCATCAAGGTCAGGTGGCATTTCAGTCGGGAATGGACCACCACCGACACGCGTCACATACGCTTTGGAAACACCTAAGACCTCATCAATGAGTTTTGGACCGATACCGAGACCTGTACATACCGCGCCTGCAGTGCAGTTTGACGAAGTGACATAAGGATATGTTCCGAAATCTATGTCCAACATCGTTCCTTGTGCCCCTTCAAACAGTATCCGTTTTCCATCGGCAAATGCTTTGTGCATGAAGGCGACCGTATCCGTTACAAAAGGTGCAATTCGTTCTGCAAATTGGTAGTAGGTTTCTATGAGCGAATGACGGGTTACCTCACTCATTTGAAGTGCATCTGCTTTCGCTTCCAGGTTGTAATCAAGTTTCTTTTGGAAGTGGTCAAACTCAAGCAGATCTCCGACACGGATACCTGCATGTCGATTCATCTTATCGGAGTAGGTTGGACCGATACCGCGTGAAGTCGTGCCAATCTTCGTCGCGCTTCCCATCTGTTCATAATGTTCAACAACTTTATGGTAAGGCATTATGAGATGTGCGCGATCACTTATCTTGAGATTTTCACTACTGACTTCAATCCCTTTTTCCAATAATCCATCAATTTCTCTGAAAAGAGTTTCCAGATTGATAACAACTCCGTTGCCGATTACATTAACTGTGTTTTGTCTGAGAATGCCGGATGGAATCAGATGGAGAATGAAGGTTTTGTCACCCAGTACAATGGTGTGTCCTGCGTTGTCCCCGCCTTGATAGCGTGCAACGACATCCGCATGTTCAGCGAACACATCGGTAAGTTTTCCTTTACTCTCATCCCCCCATTGGGCACCTAAGACGACAATGTTAGACATATAACCCTCTTTATGCTGGCCAATCTGAACCTATCAATTCCACGATTAACGTTTGGAGAATTGGAAACGTGCCCGTGCGCCTTTCTGTCCATACTTTTTACGTTCTACCATTCGTGGGTCACGTGTTAGGAATCCACCTTTTTTCAAAGAGGGTTTTAAGGACTCATCAGCTTTAACAAGTGCGCGAGCAAGCCCGTGAGAAATTGCCCCTGCTTGTCCGGTATTTCCACCGCCCCGGACATTAACATGCACTGCGAATTCACCGACTTTCTCAACGTGTTCAATGGGTCTGCGTGCAACCTGTATGTGGTCGGAACGATCAAAATAATCCTCAATCGGTTTTTTATTGACGAGAATACCACCTTCAGCACCAGGAATAATTCTGACACGCGCTACGGAGGTTTTACGTCTTCCTGTTCCCCAAAATTGTTCAATTGCCATATAATTCCTCAACTGTTAGAATGTTAAGACTTCCGGTTGCTGTGCTTCATGCGGATGATTAGGTCCTGTGTAGACCCGGAGCCCCTTCATCAGTTTTGCACCGAGTTTGTTCTTGGGTACCATCCCTTTGACAGCGGCTGTAATGATAAACTTCGGGTCGCGTTCCATCTGTTCATTGAAAGTTCTATATCTATCGCCACCAGGATAACCGCTATATCGGAAGTAAGTTTTTTGTTCTGCTTTGTCGCCAGTGACAACAATCTTTTCAGCGTTAATCACAGCAACACGATACCCTAAATCCGCGTGTGGTGTAAAACTGGGATCATGTTTCCCTCGCAGCACTTGTGCAATATGTGATGCTAAGCGTCCAAGCACCTGCCCTTCTGCATCCACGACGTACCATTTTATCTCTTTATCGGATTTAGGAAAAAATGTTTTTGTTTTCAATACCATGATACTTGACCTTTTCGGTAAAATCTTATTGTTTCAATAGCGTAAGTTAACATGCAGGGTTATTTAGTTTTAGGTTTTTAGCATATAATTCATTACATAAGTTAAATTGATTCTTTTCTCTTAGTCTGAACCAGGATTTACAGGATTAGTAGATTTTCAGGATTAGGCGTTTGCTCATCCAAAGTCCCAATCTAAAGTTTGAGTTTTTGCCCAAGAATAGTACTTTGATTTTTCAGTTTCTTATCCTGGAAATCTACTAATCCTGTAAATCCTGGTTCAGGCAGGAATCAACCAATGCCTGAAATCCAGTGATTAGTCAGGTTGAGGAAATTAACATTAATTTACCTTTTTTGATTACGAATCCTTGAAAACTAAATAACCTTAGTTCACATGCCTCTTGTATTATAATATAAAAAGCGGGACTTGTCAAAATTAAATCAGGTTACAGGTATGTAAAGTATTTGGCACTACAACGCGTGGTAAGAAGTTAATGACAATAACTTTACATACCCAAACGTCCAAAGGACATTGACATCAACTGTCCAATATACTATCATTAGAAAAATTGTTTTGATGCATCACAGTTTAGAGGGACTATGACTTTAGACACACCATTATCTGGTTAATACCCTCCTTTATTTTACGCTTTCGGCAGTGTGTACAGCCCCCTCTTGACCTTTACGATTTCACCGGTGTTTACAAGACTTGTGAGTTTTGTATTTATTGCTTTTGGATGTCCTTCAATTGCCTCCACGATTTCCGGTGTCGTTTTCTCGCCATCGGCGAGAAGTGTGAGAATTTGATCGCGGAAAGTGACACGTGTCTTCCCCCCTCTCAGTTTTTGCAACACTCGGTTCGCCTGCCTTGAAGAGCATCCTAATACACGTTCTACTTCTTTTCTGCTGGTTTCAGGTGTCAGCTTGTCGCGTTCCATCTCAAAATGTTCGCGCGTCGCTATCACCTCGGGAAGTTTGTCTAATCCACCGGCAACATCAAAATCTTCCCAGTCAAAAAGTAGCGTTTCAGGTCTGTCGGTGATCTCAGGGATTCGTAAACCCGTAATCAACATAATTTTCTTGTTCGCGAATCGGTTCAGTTGAGCCAATTGTAAAATCTCTGTAAGTATACGGAGGACCGTTATTTCGTAAACACTCTTGACGCGCTCGTCTTTGTAACGGTAGGACTCAGGATCCAGTTCATAAGAGAGGGGTTCTTCGTCGTTCCCGAATAACATCTGATTGCGTCTCAAAATACCTCGCGGCACCATCTCTGGCATGCCAACTATCCATAAGACTTGCGCCTCTTGAAAATCGGCTTCCAATCCTTTTGTCTCTCGATGAATTGTCAAGAAACAGACGTTCTCATGACTTACAATCTCCTTCAGCTGTTGAATGACGGGAGCATGGGCTATAATCCCATGTTTAATATTTGGGTCCCTTTCAATTTCAGCTTGGATTCTCCAAAAAATGTGTTGTCCAGTCTTGGAAATCCCGAAAACGTCCCAGGTGTTGTTAGTATCAACGATTGTCCTCCGCGGATAGATATTATTGCGAATCTGAAAAATGCGGTTTCCAGGTACCCACGCCACGGGTTGTGGGCAAAGTCTCTCAATTTCCTCATCTATAAACGTCCGCCGTAGATGTTCGTTGAGAACAGGGGCGGTGATCAAAAGGCGTCTGATACTCGGATGTAGCACAGGTTGCATCCAGAAACGTAGTACTCCGTCCTCCCATCGCATCGGCGCATCTGCATCCCGCGTGTAATGTGCAAAGAAACGTTTGAGTTGATGCCATAACGTCCAATTTGGATCCTGACAAACTGTCGGAAACGCCTGAATGTTTTCAACAGTTGATGCATCCAAGATACCCAGTCTGATGGCATCCGCAATCGGCATCAAGATTTTCATGTCTTCGTCAGGAACAAAAGTGTTGAGTTGAAAAAATGGCAACTCTTGTGCCGCCAGTTTATCCGCAGCCGCAGCATCCAAAGGAATATAAGCAGAGATTCCTCGATCAAACAGTATTGTAAAACGTGCTAATTCCGATCCAGTTTCTTTATCAGTCACTCCCCGCGCGATTATTCTACCCCGCACATTGACGTGGCACATCTGTAGAATGATATCTTCTTCCAACCATTCAAACGTCTGTATCACTGTGCGGAGACGTCTGATGAAATTGTCATGGGATTTATTTCTGATTTCTAATGCATTTAATAGAACTATTGCAAAGTTTCCTAAAGCATCACCTTGCCAGTTGACGACCCATTCCTTCAACACGGTTTTTGATAGTTCACATTCAAGGAAAAGTGTGTGATCTCTCGTAGCGTTGACGATACAAAGCCGCTGTGTTCCATCGCTCGTTTTGAGAAGTTGTTCAGCTACTTTTGCGTATTGTGGATCCAAAAGCAGTCGATGATTCTCAGTTATTTGCACTTTGGCTGCTTGTAATGTAGCGTATTGCGATAAATAGCCACGTTCCTGACATGCGGTGTAGACGCGGCACTGCGGACAGATAATTTCGCTCGGATTTCCACCCTTTTCCTTAAGTGTTTCACACCGCTCAGCATCTTCACAGACATTTCCGCGTTGAAAGGGAGTTGTCATGCGCTCGTCAACGGGAATATCTTTCACCTGATCCCAAAGGGACATTCGATCCCGCCAACGTGCGACCGATCCTACATTTAGATTTTGAAAAAATTGTTTTGCTTCTGCTGCAAACTCAGCATCTTGCATGTTTAAACAGATGACCTCACCATCCTGCAGAAGGGATTCTACTTCAAAGTATTTTTCTGAGTCTATATCGGGAACAAGCCCAAGAACGCGCACGTTCTTATCAAAAGCACGTTGTACCTGAACGCTAATTCCTTCTCGTGTCTCCTGCATTTTTTCGGCAGGGCTCGACTTGTATAATATCGTAGTAGGACGTTTTATTGACAGGGGGCTGAGTTTCCCTTCCCTAATGGCGATCACATTATCGTCTAACGGCAGCCCCGTCGCAGGAATCGGTGGTAGGATGCCAGTATCGTCCCAAACATCTGTTATAAGCATTGCCTCCACAGGCAGCCCCGTATCAGATGTAGATGCGCGGACCCATACCCCATCTTCGTTCTCCCACAATGATACTTCTGTGTTTTCAATCTCACCACTTCGCTGACTCCAATAGTGAAATCCATCCGCTTGTCTGTGATATGAAAAACCACGCTTGAGAAACGCTTCTTTGGCGAGATCGAGTTTGCACGATCCGAGAGAGTATGGTGCTTCAAGGATGCTGTCCTTGTGTTGACTGCTTTGCGGATCAGGTTCATGAAGTGCAGCGCGAAGTGCATCAATAGGTGCAAAGAATACCTCTTTAGATGTCACAGGTGGATCTAACAGATCTCCAAGCAGAATTTCATACCGCGCATCCCAGCAATTGTACCCTTGCTCACCCAAGATTTCAATATATGCTTTATGTGGGTTCAGATTTTCTACTGTTTGGGTCGGTTCATAGATATACAATCGTTTCTGCTCAGTGTTTGGGTGCAGGTATTCCTGTATCCGACAAGAAAAGCGGAGTCCGCCAGACTTTGATATTGTCAATAATGGGTTCGCAACACTGTTAACAAGTGCTTGAACGCAAGTGAGAACAGCATCAGGGGCAGCGCAGAGTGCTTCATATTTAAAGTTAATGTCGTGCCATGGTGCGCCATCCCGTGCTGAGGGCATACCTGTATATACTTGAATCCCCCACGACCTATGCAATCGTATGGCATCCCAGTCCGTTGCTTGTTGGCGTTTCAAGAACCGTTCTCCTCCAAAATTCCGCGGGGGACGGTCAGTTCCAGGAGCCTGCCCTATCGGCATAAAGGAAATGCCTGCCGTCTCTAAGTCTTGAAGCATCACAGGGTATTTGTGTGCACAATAGACTATGAAATGGTACGGAAGCCCTTTGTAAAGCGGAGGGTCTGAGATCGTTTTCTTTTGCTCCAGTGGATTTTCATGCCGTTGGTGGCAACGTGAGATAATATCTTGTAAGACATTGGTTTTCATGAGATATAGATGTTTTCCAACTTAGTATTTTATATTTTAGAGTATATATTATCAAAAATCTTATTTTTTGTCAAATATTTTTAAAGTGGCGGGGGTGTGAAAAGTTTTCGGCAAAAGTTACCTCACGATCAGGCACATCATAGGGGTTAGGTTTCCTCGCCCCTATGAATCGGAAAACGGCTTATTATTAGCTCAAGTTGCTACCTAATGGAGTTTGACGTTCAAGTTCGGAATTGTCAAACGTAGGGGTTGGGTTTCCTAACCCATCTGGACCTTTATTAATCGTTCACTAGGGGAGGAGACCTCGCCCCTACGAATACCTAACTTGAATGTCAAACTTCATTAGGATTTTAGACCTGCAGACACCATTTTTTATAGAGTATAGGACACTTTTCTCAAGTTTTTGTAGCACAAAATGTATGAAGATTAATTTATTAATTCGGTAATATTCGGGCGGGGAAACCCCGCCCCTACAATAATTTTTATGGGTTGGATTACCGAAATATTTATTTAATCTTCATTTAGTTTGTGTACTCGGATGCATTATCTAACAGATTGTTCTACATAGGTAGCAACTCAAGTTATTTTTAGTTACATACAGACTAATATAATAATAATTTTGACAATTTTAATAAATTGACTTATTATAACTGTTCAACACGTCAACTGATGCGAAGATTAAATAAATATTTCTGTAATTTGTCAGAGTTGTCCGGCAGAATACGCGTGTGGCATTTTGCATTGGTTAGGAAACCGCACCTACCGGGGACGGAAGATGTTGATACGGAAATAGTCCCGGTTGAGATTGCCGCAATCTGATATAAAGACAAGAACCCGTTTGCAATGATTCGTTGTATTTTAGAAGATAAAGGAGTTTTATGATGAAATCCCTGATTGAACGTAAATATGTTGTCCCCATTTTGGTGTCATTTTTAATAGTCTTAGGAACATATCACCCAGGTTTTGCGGATATTACACCTGTGAAGGACCGCACACCAGAGGTGCGCGATGCTATCGTTGCAGCTGTGCCGGGCGTGAATAATGCCGCCGATGTTACCGCTGCACACCTCGCAGCAATCACAAGTCTCAATTTGCGCAGTAAAGGCATTTCTGCGCTAAAAGCTGGTGATTTCTCAGGTATGACCGCACTCACATCGATCAATCTATTCAACAATCAACTCAGTAGCCTCCCAGATGGTATCTTTGTAGGACTAACATCACTGACAACGATCCGAATAGGTCGAAACACTGTTGATCCGTTACCGTTTACCGTATCGTTGGAACAAGTTGCTGATGGTCAGTTCAAAGCGGTAGCACCTGCTGGCGCGCTGTTCAACATCGTCCTACCGATTGCCGTAACAAACGGCAGTGTTACAGGCGGCGCAACGAGTCTCACAATTCCGCATGGGAATGTGGAAAGTAGCACGTTCACGATCACCCGCACTGCTGGCACAACAGCGGATGTTACCGTGGATATTGGCACGTTACCGAGTCTGCCTCGTAGTCATTACGGTTATGCACTTGTTAAATCCACTGCTTTGCCGCTCACAGTTATCAAGGGCATTAATACGGCACCCGTATTTTCGGATGGCACAAGCACAACACGATCAATCGCAGAGAACACCGCTACTGGACAAGAAATCGGGACTGCTGTATCTGCAACAGATGCTGAAAACGACACGTTGACTTACACACTCAGCGGTACGGATGCAAGTGCGTTTGATATTGACAGTACCACTGGACAACTGAAGACAAAGTCCGCTCTTGATTATGAAACCAAATCCAGTTACACGGTGACTGTCACCGTTTCTGATGGTAGCCTTACAGGTACCATCACGGTTACTATCAACATCACCGACATAGACGAAGTTGTAGAGCCACCGATTACCCCAGATCCGCCAACTGCAAACGTGGCACCAGAGTTTTTGGAAGGGGACAGCACCACCCGCTTTGTGCTTGAGAATACCCCTGCAGGTGTCAACATCGGCAATCCTTTGTGGGCAACCGATTCGCTTGGCGACTCGTTGGCATACACCCTCGGCGGCGTTGATGCGGATGCGTTTGACCTTGACAGCGATGGGCAGCTCAAAACAAAGGCACCACTTGACTATGAAACGAAACGTGTCTATACGGTAACAATCACCGTGGACGATGAAGAACTCTCTAACACAATCACTGTAATTATCAGTGTGATTGATGTGAACGATACCGTTATCTCCGCAGGATTTGTGCCAGTTGTAGATCGCACACTGGATGTGCGCGATGCTATCGTCGCAGCGGTGCCAAACGTAACAGAAGCTGCCAATGTTACCGAATCACAAGTCGCAGCAATCACAAGCCTTAATCTACGCGGCAAAGGTATTGAAAAACTCAAAACCGGTGATTTCTCTGGTATGAGTGCACTGACAAATCTGAATCTATTCAGAAATAATCTCAGCAGTTTGCCGCCAGGGATATTTCATGGATTGACTGCCCTCACATCGCTACGGTTAGGCGGTAACCTTGTCGACCCGATGCCGCTCATCGTATCATTGCAGCAAGTCGGAGATGGGCAATTCAAGGCTGTGATTACGACAGGCGCGCCGTTTAATATCGTGCTACCGATGAACGTAACGAATGGCAGCATCAGTGGTGGCTCTACCTCAGTCACTATTCCGAAGGGCAGCATGGAAAGTGCAACCTTCACGGTGAGTAGTACTCCCGGTTCAACAACTTCCCCGACAGTTAGTATCGGTACATTACCCAGTTTGCCCCGTAATCACTTCGGCTACGTCCTGGCACAGTCTACCGTCTGCAACCGCACGGAACAGGTAGCAGAGGCGATCGCAAAAGCAGTAGGCGTTAGCGATTGCAGCGGCGTAACAGAAGTGGACCTCGCAACGATTACAACGCTTGACTTATCAGATCAGTCTATTAACTCCCTTGCAGCAGATGATTTTGCTGGCATGTTCTCCCTGAAGACACTTTATCTTGATAACAATGATCTCACCAGCCTACCAGTTGGCGTTTTTGATGACCTCGTTTCGTTAGGTGAACTTTTCCTAAACAGCAACAAACAGACAACGCTCCCCAGTGGTATATTCAGTAGTTTGACCTCTCTTACAAATTTATATTTGCAAAGTAACGACTTGAGCTCGCTTCCCAGTGATGCTTTTGATGGGCTTTCGTCTTTACGTGCGATTAACTTACAGGACAACGACTTAATAAGTTTACCCGGTGGAATCTTTGATGGCATGTCATATTTGAGCTCTATCTTGCTCTCCAATAACAGACTGACATCTATTCCCAACGGTATCTTCAGCGGATTGACGCAGCTAAGCCAGCTCCATCTGAGTTGGAACCCGAATTCAGCTTCAAAATTGTCATTGACCGTAACGCTCCAGAAGGTTGGCACGAACCAGTTCAAGGCAGTTGCACCGACAGGTGCACCGTTTGAAATGACACTCCCCATCATAGTTACGAATGGCACGTTGGCAGGTGGCGCGAACGCTATCGTAATTCCGAAAGGCAGTGTGGAAAGCAGACCGATTACTGTGACACGCACACAAGGTACGATTGCTGCTGTTACGGCGGATATCGGCACGCCATTGCCGAGTCTACCCTCAACGCATAACGGTTATATCCTTGCCAAAGCAACAACGTTACCTTTGGTGGTTCTCCCACCCCTCAACTCTCCGCCTTTCTTTAAGGATGGCGCAAATACCGTCCGTGCCATCGCTGAAAATACCGCCCCTGGCACTAACATCGGGAATGCTATTAGTGCTACTGATCCTGACAATGACACCCTCACATACCGTCTCGGTGGGACAGATGCAAGCGCGTTCGGTATTGATACCGCCACAGGACAACTGAAAACAAGTGCAGCTCTCGACTATGAAACCAAGTCTGTCTATTCGGTATCAGTCACTGTATCCGATAGCAAACTCACTGCCACCATTGCTGTTACGGTAAACGTCACCGATGTGGATGAATTACCCGTTACCACGGGGGTTTGTCAGGTTGGGGATGTGCTTGAACCCGGCGAAAGTTGTACTTACCCCGGCACCGACATTGAATTTACTGTTAATAATAGCGGTTCTGGACAATTCATGTTCTTTACAAGTGGTAACAGCATAAGTATTAAAGACTCTTCAATAAATGGCAAATCATATACATTGGTGGCAAATAGACAGAACGATGGTTCGTGGAAAATAGACGAAGTTGGGGGAGGCACTTCAAACAATGCGCCTGTGTTCACAGATGGGACAAACACAACACGCAGTGTGTCTGAAGATGCAGCGATAGGCGTTGATATCGGTGCAGCTGTGGCTGCTACGGATGCAGATAGACACACACTCACTTATAGCCTCGGTGGCACCGATGCGGCTTCATTCAGCATTGACAGCACCACTGGGCAGCTGCGGACAAACATTTCTTTAGACTTTGAAACCAAATCATCCTATTCCGTGACAATCACCGTCTCCGATGGTACTGACACTGCAACAATTGACGTTACGATCATCGTCTCTAATGTACCAGAGAACAGCGCGCCTGTGTTCTCTGTGTTCATCGAAGGCGTTAGCGTCAGTCGAACTGTGGCAGAAAACACCGCCTCCGGTGTAGATATCGGCAGTGCCATCTCTGCAACTGATGCAGATGGCGATACCTTGACTTACACCCTCGGCGGTACCGATGCAAGCGCGTTTAGCATTGATAGTACCACAGGGCAGCTAAAAACTAAAGCAGCTCTTGATTACGAAACCAAGTCGTCTTACACAGTAACCGTCTCTGTTTCTGATGGCAAAGGTGGCAGTGACACCATCTCGGTTACGATTAACGTTACTGATCTCGATGAATCTGCTCCTACTGCAGGATTCACCCCGGTCAGTGATCGCACACCGCAGATACGCGACGCGATTGTGAGAGCTGCTGGAGTAGAGTCTGCAGAGGATGTGACCGAGGAACACCTTGCAGAAATTACGAGCTTGAGTTATGACGGTCATTCCCGAAACCCAAACAACCTATCTGAACTAAAACTCGGTGATTTTGATGGCCTCACAGGACTCACGGATCTCTGGATGTCAGATTATAGTTTGAGTTCCTTACCTGCTGGTATCTTTGACAATCTAACCTCTCTAACAACGCTCCGTCTGACGGGATTTTGGTCCGATACTCCTTTGAGTTCCTTACCTGCTGGCATCTTTGACAATCTCACCAAACTAACATATCTTGATCTACGCCACAACAGTCTGAGTTCCTTACCTACTGGTGTTTTTGACAATCTCACTGAGTTGACAGAGCTTTATCTTGGTTACAACAGTTTGAGTTCCTTACCTGCTGGTATCTTTGACAATCTCACTGAGTTGACAAAACTTTGGTTGTTCTATAATCAATTGAATTCATTGCCATCTGGGATTTTTAATAGTCTCACTAACCTGACATGGCTACAACTGAGCAGGAACGGTTTGAGTTCCTTACCTACTGGTGTTTTTGACAATCTCACCTCACTGACAAATCTATACCTGGGCGACAACGGTTTAAGTACATTACCTGCTGGTGTTTTTGACGATCTCACCTCGCTGACAACACTCGGACTGTATGGAAATGATTTTAAGTCGTTTCCTGATGGTATCTTTGACAACTTCACCAAACCCGTAGAAATTAACTTGTTCAGGAATCCGTTTGAGGATTTAGATCATCTTCGCAAACTCATGGCAAATAATCCGAATTTAAGGTTTATCGGTATATATATTCCTCCTGCTGAGGAAGACAACGGTGCACCTGCACACTCTGTTGCACCTGCATCAACATTGCTATTGGCAAACTTCCCCAACCCCTTCAATCCGGAAACGTGGGTCCCGTATCAACTCGCCAAACCGGCAGCGGTCACATTGACGATTTACGATATGCGCGGCGTTGTTGTTCGGGAACTGAAGTTAGGACATAAACCAGCAGGTGTGTATACCAGTCGTTCTCGTGCTATCCATTGGGATGGTAGAAACAGTATCGGTGAGAAGGTTGCGGCAGGTGTGTATTTCTATACGCTCAAGGCAGGGGATTTTACGGCTACGCGCAAGATGTTAATAAGGAAGTAGAAGCGATCTAACGATCATTACAAAAGAATGTTCTGCCAAACAAAGGCAAAGGAAATAAAAAATGATTATTCAAACAAAGTCTCACTTATGTGTTCTTTTCACAACGGTGTTATTCATCAGCACGCCACTTTTGAGTACTGCTGCACAGATCGCTAATGCAAAACAAGAAGCAAAAGTAGATTTTGCTGAGTTAGCAAAAACTGTAGAAGCGGAGGCAAAACGCGACATCAAAACAGATTTAGATGCTGGTCAGAGAATGTTATGGTTTTTGGGAGGGATAGGATGCGGTATTCTTACTGTTGGTGCTGCTGCTATTATGGACTCACAACCTCCGATACATCGGTTGCTTGGAAAATCACCGGAGTATATAACAATTTACACAACTACTTATGCAAAAGAAGTTCGGAAAGTTCGTTTGGCATTGGCTTCCGCCGGATGTCTCACTACCTCAGTTTTCTACTATCTCCTTGTTGCAACAGATGGATTCTCAGGAAACTCTGGTGGGTATTCATCAAGTGGTGATTGTTTGGATTTAGATCTTTTTGGTCCATCCAGTAGTGGTTCGGAATGTTCGGGATGTAATTGATTAAGTTATTATCTGCTTTGCTAAGGATGAATGTGCAAAGGTCACATTGACGATCTACAATAGGCGTGACGTTGTGGTGCGGCAGTCGAAGTTGGGACATAAAGCTGCGGGTGTCTATATCAGTCGTTCTCGTGCTATTCTGCTATTCATTGGGACGGTAGGAACGGTATCGGTGAGAAGGTTGCTACAGGCGTGTATTTCTATACACTTACCGCAGGCGATTTTTCTGCCACGCGTAAAATGTTAATACGGAAGTAGGACTGGTTGGTGCGGTTTTTCTCCAAATACCCGCCAAATGCCATACGCGCATTTGGGTAGTTGATTCACCGCACAATTTAATCGTTTCCGACCACACATAAAATTAAAGCAAATGAACAGATCAACACAACAAACGGACGATATGAAATTGAATATGTCAATAGAAGAACTCAAACGTGAAAATGCTGAGTTAAAAGCTGCCAACCTCAAACTGCAAAATCAGATCAAACTGATGGAAACCATTTTTGGCAGTCTCAGTGAGGGGGTGGTAGCCACGAATTTAGAAGGTGAGTTTTTACTTGCCAATCCAGCTGCACAGGAAATTACTGGGACGGGGCCAACAGAAGGCTCACCTGAAGAATGGGACAAGACTTACGGAACGTTTTATTCCGATACAGTTACCGTGGTGCCTTCTACTGAACTCCCACTCTATAAAGCTATGCAAGGTGAGACAACTGACAATGTTAAGTTGTTTATGCGGAATGCGGACAAGCCGGATGGAGTCTTTATCGGGGTTAGTGGGAGACCTTTATACGATGAAGATGACAACTTAATAGGTAGTGTTATCGTTATTCGAGACATCACTGAGCTGGAGAGGGTTACACAGCAATTAGAGACAACAGTCAACGAACTACAAAAGCAGAACATGTTGATGGATACTGTTTTAAAGAGTATCAGTGACGGTGTTGTCGTTGGGAATAAAGAAGGTAAGTTTTTATTTTTCAATCCAGCCGCACAGGAAATTGTCGGGATGGGACCAAATGAGGTGAACCCTGAAAAATGGAGCGAGACTTACGGGGCATTTTATCCTGATAAAGTTACGCCCATTCCATCAACTGAACTCTCGCTCTACAAAGCCATACACGGAGAGGCAACGAACGCTATTGAGATATTTATTCGTAATCAGCATCGACCAGATGGTGTTCTTATCAGTGTCAGTGACAGACCTTTATATGACGAAACTGGCAGCTTAGTTGGGGATGTTATCGTTTTCCGTGATATCACCCAACTGAATTTGGTCAAGAGTCAATTGGAAACAACAGTCAACAAGTTACAAACGCAGAACGCTTTGATGGATGCTGTTTTCAATAGTATCAGCGACGGCATTGTCGTCTCTGACAAGGATGGAAGATATGTGATGTTTAATGAAACTGCAAAAACGATGGGAGGTCAGGATCCTGAATTTGTCCACAGCACGCAAGCATCTGAAACATTTGGACTCTTTCAACCAGACGGTGAAATTCCTTTTCCACCTGATGAAATGCCTATCGTCAGAGCACTGCGGGGTGAGTATCCGGATAACGTACAGATGTTTGTACGAAATTCCCAAGTACCACACGGGCTGGACATTAGCGTTAGTGCAAGGCCTATATATATAGAAAACGGTCTTGTGAACGGTGCAGTTTCTATTATTCGTGATATCTCGGATCGTATAGCGTCAGAGAAGAAGTTGATAGCGATAAACGATCAGCTGGCATCTCAAACTCTACTTCTACAATCCGTTTTTAATAGCATTAGCGATGGGGTGGTAGTCGCCGATGAATCCGGGCATATCATCATGTTTAATCCGAGTGCAGAACGAATTGCAGGCCTGGCAGCGGGGCCATCTACGAATGTAATAAGGCGCGAACAATGGCTTAGAGAGTATAGCTTCTTTCATCCTGATGGAGTGACTCCCTGGCCTATGGATAACCTGCCACTAATACGGGCTCTCCGGGGCGAATCAATAGATAACGTTGAGATTTTTCTCAAACACAGCAAAATACCAGACGGACTTCATCTCAGTGCAAGTGGAAGACCGCTGCAGGACAGTGATGGAAATAAAACAGGCGGGGTCCTCGTCTTTCACAACATAACTGATCGTGTCAAATCACAAGAGGCAGTGGCGCAAGCATTTGTTCAAGGCAGATTAGAGATCGTTGATACTATCCTCCATAATATCGGCAATTCGATTAACAGCGTGACTGTCGGTATTGACACTGTCTACAACATGCTTGCCGACAACACGCTTGTCAGTCGACTCATCGCCCTCGCTGCGGCTTTGAAGCAACATGAAGATAACTTGGGAGATTACCTTGCGAATGACCCACAGGGACAGAAGGCCCTCCCGTTCCTCCTTACGCTTTCTGAAGATTTCAAAGTTGCGGACGAAAAGTTGAGACAAACAGTCGGACGCATCCAGAACAAAACAAGGCATATTGTTGATATTATCCGTACCCAGAATTCATATCAGAATACGAGCGGGATACACAAAGATATAAACCTTGCGGATGCAATTTCAGATGCCGTTAAGATACTCCAAGACTCTATTAACAAGCGACAGATCCAAATTGTTATTGACTGTGACAACGCGCCTCTCGAGATTCGGACTCAAGAAAGTCAATTTCATCAAATGCTGGTCAATCTTATCAAAAATTCTATTGAAGCGATTGATGAGTTAGTCCATTTGGGTAAACTCAAAGAAGTGCCTCGTATCCAAATCCGTGCTTACATCAACGGGGATTTTTTATGTCTTGATATTATAGATAATGGCATAGGACTTGCTCTTGAAGACATCAATAAAATTTTTTCGGCCGGATTTACTACCAAAGAACAAGGGAGTGGGCTCGGGCTACATTCGAGCGCAAATTTTGTGATCAGTTCTGGTGGGCACATCCAGGCACTTAGTGAAGGGAAAGAAAAAGGAACGACACTGCAAATCAGGTTACGGTATTCCTTCAATTCAGCCGGATAGTCATAAGAAAGGTAGTTAAATGGAAAATTTCAATACCCGTGTTTTAATTGTTGACGATCAGGACGAAATTCACATTGACTTTCAAGAAATATTAAGCGAAAAGAATAGGAAAGCTGCTTCTGACGATTTAGTGGAGGCGTTTCTGCCTGGTAGTTTTCAAAACAGCTCAACCTATCTGCCTTCGTTTGAACTGTCGCACGCTTCAAGCGGTGCTGAAGCATATCAGATTGTCAAAGATGCAACAGAATCTAACCGTCCCTTCGCGGTCGCGTATATTGACATCAGGATGCCACCGGGCATGGATGGCGTTGAAACTATTCGAAGAATTAGAGAGTTTGAGAAGAATCTCGAAATTGTTATCATGACTGCCTACACCGATAAACCACTGCATGAAATTGTGACGAACATGGAATTGCTACACAAATTGCTTTATATTCGCAAACCAGCTGCAAGAGAGGAGATTCAACAAATTACACTTTCGCTTGTCGAAAAGTGGAACGTTGAACAGGAGTCTCTCAAGCACCAGCAGGCACTTGATCTGAGTTATCAACGGCTTAAAGCAGTACTTAATGCTACAGGGGATGCTATCGGTGTATTGGATAGAAACAACCGACTCTTGTTTGCGAATCAACAGTATTGTCAACTGTTTGACATATCTCCTAATGACCTTGGACAGATAACACCAGATGAACTTAATACCCGTGTCAACGCGCGGTTTCGTCCAGTTGAAACATCGAAAATAGCTCACATCGTTGAGCCCATAGAGAATTTCACAAGTGTTTTGGAAGATGTTGGCGACACCGACCAGAGGCAGCCGCGATTGTTTTATTCCTTAACCACCCCCCTTAATGAATGTGATGATGATGTATCAGATAAGGTTATAAGTTACCGAGACATATCAAAAGATGTCGAAATTCAACGGATGACAGCAGAGGTTATGTCCTTACGCGCTGAACTTGAAAAGAACTACGCCTTTGGTGAAATCATCGGCAATAGTAAAAAGATGCAACAGCTGTTCACCCAGATTCAAACTGCAGCAGAAGGCACTATTAGTGTCCTGATTCAGGGTGAAAGCGGTACCGGCAAAGAGTTGGTCGCAAAATCAATACATTATAACAGTCCTCGAAAAAGCGGTCCTTTCGTTGCGGTCAATTGTGCTGCAATACCAGAAACATTGATTGAAAGTGAGTTGTTCGGTCATGAACGCGGTGCTTTCACTGGGGCAACCGAGCGGCGGATCGGGAAGTTTGAACAAGCGAACAAAGGGACACTCTTTCTTGATGAGATTGGGGATATGCTACCGACATTGCAAGCGAAGTTGCTACGTGTACTGGAAGATCATCAATTTCAGAGAGTCGGCGGTACAAGCACTTTCTCCACCGACATCCGTGTGTTGGCAGCTACGAATCGGGATCTAACGGATGCCATTGAAAAAGGGGACTTCCGCATGGACCTGTACTATCGCATCGCAGCGTTCCAAATCGTGATTTCTCCGCTGAGAGAACGACGCGAAGATATTACTCTCTTGGCAAATCATTTCCTGAAAAAGTCCGCTGCGTCCGCTGATAAATCCATTTGTGCCATTTCCGCTGACGCTCTACAAGCTTTGGTCCAGTACGACTTCCCCGGCAACGTACGGGAATTAGAAAACGTCATTGAAAGTGCCGTTTTAGTTGAAACAACAGACCTACTGCAACAGTGCAGCCTTCCGTTACATCTGTTACAAGCAATTCCACAAACCGATGCAGGTGAACCAACAGATACCGATGTCATCTTACCGCTCGATGAAGTTGAACGAAGAACTATCCAACACGCGCTTGAAGTGATAGACAATAATGTCTCCCAGGCAGCTCGTGCCTTAGGCATCGACAGATCCACATTGCATCGGAAACTGAAGAAATATCAAATGCTACAGTAAAATGTTATGTTGCAATATGCTACGCCATTGCTTATTGCAACATAGCACTTGTGGACCTTGTCTTATCAAGACTTTCTTCCCTAAAATTCCACCAAACCGTTGTGCTTTGGAACACTCGCCGAAAATACAATTCTAATCGATCACATCACATCGCCGACTATATCTATCCCATAATCCTTGATTTGCAAAGGCAGGCGCGGAACTCGCAGACATCCACGTCAACTACGAAACACAAGATCCATATCCGCACATTGAACGCATTGAAATTCCCGATGTGCCTGTCAATTTTGAGGTGGAGAAAATGAAACTCAACAGAGACAAAACAGAGTTGAAATACAACGATTTCCTCACCATTACCGGCATCCCACCTGAAGTCTATGAATACCGTCTCGGCACGCGGTCCGCGTTGGAGTAGGTGATTGATCAGTACCGTATCAAGACAGATAAACAGAGTGATATTGTGAACGATCCGAACCGTCCCGATGATGAACGTTATATCGTCAACCTCATCGAACGCGTCATCACCGTCAACCTCCGCACTGTAGAGATTGTTGGTGCGTTGCCGCCCATTGACGTTGTGCAAATCCATTAAATTGTTGAGATGCTCTTTTTTCATAATACTCTATTTGATAAAAAGTATATACCAAAAATTTCACACAACATTTGGAGTTAAGGTATCATAAGAGAGTTGTAAAATAAATACCCAATATAATCACAAAAAACCCCGCGCCATTCCAAAAAGAGATACGTGGGGTTTTTACAATTTAAGCTGATTTATGAATGACTTCTTACTCTACTCCTTAATCACAAAAAACTTCTCCTCCTTAATCCGTTCTTCAGGAAAACGCGCACGCGCCCAGATCGCCTTAGCATTCTCAATCATCTGCGGATGACCACAAGCATAAACAACCGAATTCGTATGGTCAAACCCCATCTGATCCCCATATTTCCGAATAACATCCTCAGCACGACCACTTTCGCCTTCCCATTCCGTATCCTCCCACGGACGACTCACCGTCGGAATAAAAGTGAACCACTCCTCCTGAGCAGCCAATTCATTCAACTCATCCATATAATAACCGAGTTCCCAAGAACGACTCGCACCCACAATAGCGATAATCTGATGTGGACTGGATTTCCCCTGCTCCTGTTCAATCTTCTGTGTGCGAGCAATGCTAATGTACGGGGCAGCACCAGTGACAGTCCCCGCCATAATATGACGAGTCATCCCGCTTTCAACATCCATAACAAATTTCCCTACAAGACGGTCTCTGATAAAAACCGTATCACCCAGTTTCAACTCCCAGAAAAGCGGGGTTGTAGCACCCTCAGGCACTAACTCAACAAAAACTTCCATAAACGGTTCATGCGGAGAGGAGACAATAGAATACGGACGTTGCACAATCTTCTCATCAACTTCAAATCCTATAGTCGCATATTGTCCAGGAATAAAGGGTAGTTGTTGGTCAGTTTTGAATTTAAAAGCAGCTAAATCTTCAGAAAAATCTTCACGTTCAATGAGTTCACCAATACAATAGCGCGATCTGGAACTTTTTCTTTGCATATACTTATCCTTCAAAGTAAAATTTTTGGTTTCTGTTTACCTTCCAATATATTATACTTAAAACCGATTTTTATATCAATATTTTTTCTCAGTTATGAATCTATGACAAACAGCAAATGAATCCTTATAGCTATGAAATACTGCTTGTTCTTAGAGGGTTCACGTGTTAAACTGATCACATAAATGGGTAAGACATCTCATAGATGAATCTTGTGAATAGGAGTCTGCAATGAAAAGATGTTACTTTATCAATGCCGCACTCTTGTTGATTGTCAACTTGTTTACATTAGATACAAGCCTTGCGCAAGATTACACGACCCAGTGGCACTTGCCTGAGGGAGTGATCACACGTCTTGGCAGAGGATTAGTTTACGACATCAAATATTCTCCTGATGGATCTCAGCTTGCTGTCGCTACACCTATAGGAATTTGGATATATGATGCCCTCTCAGGTAAAGATATCAAGTTTCTAAAAACACCAAGCAATCCAATCAATATGGTGACATTCTCTCCTGATGGTAACATGATCGCCAGCGCATCAGGAAGTGAAGTGCTACTGTGGGATATAGATACAGAAAAACCTTCGATGACTTTAACCGCTCCCGCAGGAATCAGAATCTTATTTTTTTCGGAAGATGGAACAAAACTCACTTGCGTTGGAAACAAGGGACAGATTCGCGTATGGAATTTTGAGGCAGAAAAAACGCAAATAGAATTTGCGGATATAACCTTTGGTTCGGAGTACCTGAAAGATGCCCAGTTCAAGTCGGTTGCGGTCTCTCCAGATGGACAGTTATTGGCTGCAGTATTTTTTGCCCAGAGAGCATATAAATTTCGAGTGTGGAACATTAAAACTGGGAAGTATCTGATATCTGTAACCAGTAACGATAGACATAGGACAGGACTTGTGTTTTCACCTGATAGTAAAATCCTGGCAAGCGGCGGTCACATTGGAACTATTCGATTTGCAGATTTGGAAACAGATGAACGTCAGGAAGCTTCTATTCGACCTACTAATGATGGATTTATTACATTAGCTTTTTCGCCAAAAGGTAAGTTCCTCGCGACCGCACATCGGGATGGTGTGCGGTTGTGGAATAAAGCAATTGAACGAAAACCACCATGGACGCTAGCTAGAGGCGAAGATAATCACCAGATAATACTCAATAAAGGTAAAAGCGATATTCATAAGTTGGCGTTTTCACCAGACGAAACCACGCTGCTTGCTGTCAGTAGTAATGGTACAATCAGGACATGGAACACTATTACCTGGGAACAAGGGTTCAGTTTGACAAAACATCTGGATTCCATAAAGAGGCTTAAGTTTTCCAAAGTAGATGGTGCGCTTACCAATGTACTCACCAGCTATTCAGGTACGGGAAACATCCGAATACAACAATGGGATATTAATCTGGCAGAACAACTTTTTACTGAATACTTAGATACCAAGCGTAGCGGTACAATTTCACTTGACGGCAAAACTGTCGTTAATAGTAATTGGGATGGTTCTTCTTTAAATGTGTGGGATGTTAAAACCAAACTACCGATCACTATTTTAAAAGGACAACCGACGCGGGATCCGCAGAACCAATTGACAATTTCATCAGATGGTAAGATCGTTGCAAGCGGTGGTAGAGATACCCTTGTTCGAGTTTGGAGGACCACTAATTCAGATATGGACATGCCTCAATTCACACTTAAAGGACATACTGCACCAATTAGCAGATTAGCGTTTTCACTTGATGGAAAAACTCTGGCTTCCTCCAGCTGGAACGCTACAAGCAGGAAGACTACAATTCACATGTGGAATATGATTGATGGGACACAATTACACACCATAACAAAACATAGAAATAGAGTTAGGGCATTAGCATTCTCATCTGATGGAAAAATTCTCGTGTCTGCAAGTTCCGCAAGTAACGACTCTACAATTCGTTTATGGAACACGGCTAATGCTACTCAAATTACTATTCTCAGAAACCAAAACGGAGTAAAAACTTTACAATTTGTTCCAGGTGACAAAACATTAGTAATTGGCAAGTGGGATGGAACGATTCATCTATGGAACATCAACACTAACCACAATTTGCCACTTGTAAATTTGTTATCGTCAACACTTAGCAAAGTGAAGAATTTCATCTCAAAGGAAGAACCTATTCCATTTTTTAGGGGGCATACGGGAGGAGTGTCGACATTGGCATTCTCTCCTAACGGCAAGATTCTTGCCAGTGGAAGTTGGGACGGCACAATACTACTCTGGGATTGGGAGAAAATTGCTCCTGCTCGGTAGCAAGAAGTTCTATCAATCCTCCCAAAGAGTATTTCATTAAATCAATACAACAAAAGGAGTCTGTAAATGAAAAAGACGTTACTACTTTCCATTTTCTTATCGTTAATGGCAAATCTGTTCCTATTAAACGGATTCACTCAAGACTACACGCAGTGGCAGTTGCCCGAAGGCGTGAAAATGCGACTCGGAAAAGGAAGAATAATGGACATAGTATATTCCCCAGATGGCAACAAATTTGCCGTTGCAACAACAATCGGTATATGGATTTATAGTGCTGACAAAGGAGAAGAACTCAATCTCATAACTGGACATGACATACCGATTGAAACAGTAGCGTTTACACAAGATGCACAAAACATCATCAGTGCCGATTCAAGCGGCGAGTGCCGTAAATGGGATGTCGCATCTGGAGAACTAATTGATGTTTTAGCACAGGGAAATGTCATTTCTGATAAAGTTGATATTTCTGATAGCGGCACAACGCTTGTCACATACAGCAAGAATAGCAAATTTCACATAAGAAACCTAAACGAACCTGAAGCCGAACCATCCATTTTTGATGATACTGAGCGAGATCCAAGAATCTTAAGAATCTCTCCCAATGGAAATACGATAGCTACTGCTAAATCGCCTCTTACTTCAAGTTATGAAACTGCTCCAAAGAACTATAGACTGCAAGTTTGGGATACTAATACACAATCATTGCGCATTAATCTTAAAGGAGAAAAACCATATATACATGCTGTGGAATTCACATCAGATGGTAGAAATGTAATAACATCAGATATTGAAGGAGATATTCAGTTCTGGAATGTTGAAACTGGAACAAAAAAATTCACATTCAAAGCAAATAAAATCGGAACGGCTGCTTTAGCCTATGCACCCAAAAGTAAAATACTTGCTACAGGTAACTTTGAAAACAACATACTAAACCTGTGGAGTATTTCTTCATACGCACAAAAACCCACAATCACTAACAGATTAAAAGGACACGAATCTTATGTGATAAATTGTGTATTTTCACCTGATGAGAAAACCATTCTAACCGCAAGCCAAGACGGAATAATAATGGCTTGGGACGTTACCACAGGTAAGCAAAAATACAATATCACAGGTCATGTTGGACGTGTCCTTGAACTTACACATTCTGATTCTGATAACAATATTACCAGCGCAAATTCAATAACTTATTTTTGGGCTAATCCTGTTTCCTATTTACGCAATTGGGATATAAGGTCTGGTAGAATAACAACAACAGACAAAGTAGAATTGAAAAACATAGAAACAGTGTCACCCAATTGTCAGACGATAGTCTATACAAAAGAGAATAATAAAATCCGCTTATGGGATACTGAAACAAAGAAAAACAGACTCACCATCAGTGCAGATGAAAAATACAAACTCAGTAAATATTACATATTCTCTTCAAATGATGAGTTAATGGCTATTAGTAGCACCAAGGGACCAATCTATGTTTGGAACATTTCTGATAAATCTAAAACAAGAAAACCGTGGAAATCTCTAATTACAGACTCAAAATCTGCTCGGAGAATAACATTTTCACCTGATAGCAAATTGTTAGCAAGTGATGACGGAAATAGAACAATACATCTATGGAATGTGGAGAGGGAAGAAATTCTTACTACTTTTGCATTAACAGGTGAGCATGGTAATGAAACCAGTAGAGCAAATAGGAATAACTCAAGAGGACTTGCTATTTCTCCAGATGGTAAAAAACTTGCATGTGGGAGAGAAGATGCAATTTATTTGTGGGATACAGCGACAGGTAATAAAATTAGTGTGTTGACTCCAGAACGATTATCCAGAAATAATATGACACTGCTTTTTTCACCAGATAGCACCATCCTTTTGAGCGCATGCAACGGAACAGTTATTCATTTCGCTCCAGGCGAGGTAAAACTACCAGACGGTGCTTATGTCACGGCAGTTTACAGTTTATATCGTGGAGGCACATTTCAACTGTGGGATACCAACACAGGCGAGCTTCTAACGACACTCACGGGACATACTGACGTTATTGATGCTTTTGCTTTCTCAGCTGATGGAAAAACACTCGCAACTGGCAGTTGGGACGGCACAGTCCTACTCTGGGATTGGGAGGAAATATCGCAAATAGACAGTAAATAATACCACTTCTAATAATTATTGTCGCTTTAATGTAGCATAAACTTTCAGTTTGTGCAGTATTTTAAGACATTCTTATCAAATGTTAATATGATAAATACTTATAGAAATGGTATTACATCTCAGCCAATTTTTTCTGCAGCCACACTCGCATCGGAGCATTCCCAGGATCACACACCTCTATGAAATGTCCTGGCAAAGGTTGTCCTATCAATGCTTCTATATCTCTACGCCGTTCAGATACAACCTCTGGATGATCACTCACAACATTATGCTTTTCCTCAGGATCATTTCTGATGTTAAAGAGTTGATCGCCTCTTTCATCTTTATACCCAACAGAAGTGCAGAAATTCCAATGGTCATCGCGCACACTCACACGTCCGACCGCATTGCCCGTTGCAAAACCTGCCCATCCGTTGATTATCCGTTCACGCAGATAAGCCTTCTTCTGTGTAACCAGTTGCCACATATCTTCTCCATCAGTCCAACCACACGGAATGCCAACAAGATTCAGAAGTGTCGGCATCAGATCGTGATTCTGCACAAAAGCAAAAATCTCCTTATCATGCGGTCCTTGAGGATGCCGTATCATCAGATTCAGTTGTGTATTGAATGGATGTAGCTTGTTCGCACCTTTTCCGAAGCTGCCATGGTCGCGCAGTTGAGTGCCGTGGTCAGACATAACAACAATAATCGTCTCATCACGAATGTTCAGTGCATCAATCTTGTCCAATAACAAACCGACCCATTTATCAACAAATGTCACTTCGCCAAGATAGAGTGCTTCAATCCGGTCGCGTTCATCTTCAGAAGGACCACCACCTTCATTCGCACTACCGGGCGTGATAAAATCCTTCCCAGTATAGTCCGGCATATAGATGTCAGCATAAGATTTCGGTGGATCCCACGGTTCATGCGGATCGAAACTATCCACCCATAGGAAGAATGGACCGACGGTATGATTGTCCTGTAGCCAATCCGCAGCAGCACGAAAAACTCTGGCACAACTATAATCGTCTTCCGATTGACGATGACGTTGCGACAACAGATAATTCACAAGTCCTGCATGCCGCTGCCAATTGATAGGTTCACGGACATGTTTGCGGAGTAATTCTTCAATCAATCTCGGATCCCCACTGTGCCAATTATCCGACTCTTGTCCACGAATGAAGTCAAAGTGTGCAAACCCACGAGAGAAATTCATGGTCGGTTTGAACATATGATACGTATCAGCAATGAGAGCAGTCAGATACCCGCGTTCTAACAAGACCTCTGCAATAGTATCTTGTTCCGGTGGAATCTTATGCCAACCGGGTGCGTGATGCCAATGTCCACGACGATCAAAGTTATATCTCCACGGAAAACTCCGCATCCCAGTGAAGTTACCCCGCCGTATCTGCAGTGTCGGTTGCCCTTCACCAAATGCGCGTGTAAATCGGACACTATCAGAGGCAAATGCATCAAGGTTCGGAGTCTGCACATGACTAAACTTCTTACCCTCTCCAATAATGTCTGCCCTAAAAGTGTCTAAACAGATACATACTATATTCATACAGTTACGCTCCTTTCATTTCATCAATTATTCTTTCTGCTGCTTCTGATGGATCATCATCTTCAATAATTGGTCTACCCACAACGATGAAATCAGCCCCACGATTTATCGCCTCCGCTGGTGTTGTGATCCGACGTTGGTCTCCTACGTCAGCCCATTTCGGGCGGATACCAGGTGTGACAATCAAAAAGTTATCACCACACGCTTTCCGAATCGACTCAATTTCAAGAGGGGATGCAACCACGCCATCTAATCCAGCTTCCTTCGCTTGTTTAGCCAAATAGACGACCTGCTCCGTAAGTTCCCTTTCCGATCCGAAGTGCGTCTGAAATTCCTGTTCATCTATACTTGTCAAAATGGTTACCCCGAGAAGTTTCGGTCTGGTTATTCCCGCATCCTTTGCAGCATCCTTCGCACTGATACGAGCTGCTTGCATCATCTCAATCCCACCTGAAGCATGCATGTTTATCATGTTCGCACCGTGTCTTGTCATTGTGTCAACATCACGTGCCACTGTGTTCGGGATGTCGTGGAATTTCAGGTCAACAAAGACTCTATATCCATTCTGCTGGAACCATGGAAAAGCTTCCGTACCAAGCGCACTGAACGCTTGAAAACCCATCTTAAACCAACCGACTATATCCATAAGCGTTCCAGATAGCCAGTCAATCTCTTCACCATCATCTGTATCCAGTGCAACTATCAATTTGTTCTTCAATTTTATCTCTCCATGTTAGAGGTTCTCTATTTTGCTAATGTCTCTTCTATGATACGTTGTGTTTCGTTTCTCGCATCATCAATTTGCGTTTGGCAATTATAGATATGCATGGCAATCTCATTCTGTTGTTCCTCAAATTTCTCTATCATCCGAGACACCTCCGCGGGTGAAGTGCCACCGAGACTTTGATTATTCTGAAATGCCAATTCAGCATCCAAAATCTGTTTCAGTTCAGATATAGGTAGATTTATATCTTTCTCTTTCAGAAGACTTTGGGTTAATTGCCAATCCAAGAATGTTTTTTCTTGTTTTACTAATTCTCCAACAAGCCAACCAACAATCTCATGAGATTCACGAAAACTGATCTGATGCTCTTTCACCAGATAATTCGCTAACTCTGTCGCGGTTGCGAAGTTTGCATTTACTAAATCAGTCATTCGTTGAGTATTAAACTTTGTCGTTTTGAGTAGTTGTGGAAGAATACCGAGGCATGCCTTCACAATGGCAAACGCCTCCCACAATGGCGGTTTATCCTCTTGGAAATCACGGTTGTACCCCAAAGGTAATCCTTTAAGATTTGTTAGCAGATCCATCAATGCTCCATAGACGCGTCCTGTTCTACCCCGTGTGAGTTCAGCAATGTCGGCATTCTTCTTCTGTGGCATAATGGAACTTCCCGAACTATACGCATCATCAAGTTCGGCGATACCAAATTCATAAGTTGTCCAATAGACGATTTCTTCGCTAATCCGTGATAGATTTGCCATAACAAGAGACAACGCAAAGAGGACTTCTGCGATAAAATCTCGACTGCTAATTACATCAAGTGCATGTTCATGAACTGAATCAAAACCCAGTAGTTTTGTTGTGAGGTGTCGGTCAATAGGGAAAGTTGTGCCAGCTAACGCACATGCTCCAAGCGGGTTTGTGTTAGCAAGTTCAAAAGCAGCACGCAAGCGTTTCTGATCTCTCAAGAACATACTCACATAAGCAGTTGCCCAGAAACCGAGACTAATCGGTTGGGCATGTTGTGTATGTGTGTAACCGGGCATGACGGTTTCAACATGTTCTTTTGCAATACTCAGAAATGCATCACACAAAGTAGTAATGCCACGCTGGACGTCCAGTATCTCATCACGAATATAGAGGTGTGCATCAACGAGTACCTGATCGTTGCGAGACCGAGCTGTGTGCAACTTTCCACCGAATTCAATCCCCGCATTCTCTATCAGATACGACTCCACATTCATGTGCACATCTTCTTTGTTCGGATCAAGGGTTAAGTTGCCGTTTTGATAATCCTCCTCAGCTTGACTAAGCCAATATAGAATCTCCCTTAAATCAGCATCGGATATAATCCCTTGCCGCGCAAGCATAATCGCATGTGCTTGACTTCCCCAGATATCGTATCCAATGAGACGTGTATCTGCTTCAATGGAATGTGTGAAGGCTACTGTTTCTGAAGTAAGGTTTGAACTAAATCGTCCACTCCATAGTGTTTTTTCTGAAGTATTCATGCCAATTAGAGTTTGCTGATTACACAGAAATTATTAGAGCCCGAGCCATTTTTTCAGAACAATCTCTATTAATTTCATTTGGTTAGGCTGCAATGCACCTAATTTCCGTATAAACACAGTTGGTGGAACTGCAGTCAACCCTTGGATGTTGAAAGAACCAGGTTTCAACCCAGTAACAGAAAGTGTAACTGTGAATTCGGAACTTCTTGTGGTTGTTGTATGTGGTATGACGGTATATAAGGCATAATCAGAATCTGAAAAAGGTGTATTAAGAATTAAAACTGGTCGAGTTTTAGCAGCAAAACCCAAATCTGCAAGCCAAACTTCACCACGTTTAGGGATTGACATCGTCGCCTACTACCTCTTCTTTTTCAAGCAATCTAAAAACTGCTGCTGCTGCTAAATTCTGATCATGTTCCGTCCAAATACCGTAGTCGTCATCATAGATAATATGAACATCACGGGTCCGATATAAATTGTGAATAACTTGTTCAATACGTAGTAATTCTTCGGTCCTCAGGTTCGGCAATGCTGCTGTAATTTCTTGAATTGTAGACATTTTGATAATGCCTCCTGTTGGCAAGACTTGCAATATGAGTATCAAGAATAATCATGGTTAGTAGTTAGTCAAAACGAGGGGGTTCCCGCATTGGTTCCCGTGGGGGTATCTCAAGTTCCACCCCGCCAAAAGGCTTGAAGATTTCGTGAATTGCCACACCAAGATTTTGTGGTAGAGTCTCGTGATCAGAAGTGACATTTTGCACATCTTCCTCCTGAAGTTCAGCAAGATAATTAACCACCTCTATAAGCTTTTCAGTAGAAAGTTGTTCAATTAACATAGTCGCCTGTTTTTGTAAGTCCATTTTTCGCATTATAAGCCTCCTTTAGCGATACAACTTGTCTCTGCTGAGGTAGTCAACTACTTATGCGTCGGGGAAGCCCTCCGGTTTAGGCGGAGGAGGTTCGTTGAAAGGTTGGTTGTTTGCAGCCGCTGCATCTCGCCGCTTCTCCCATGCAAAATACTCACGGAATTGTGCTACGGTTTCTGTTCTTCCTTGCACCTTGCCTTCAGCAATCCCTTCAGCTCTTATTTTTTCCATTAGACTTGTGAATCTAATCATAATTTCACCTATAATCTCAAAGATGCCTACAATACCTAAAATCATAGGCATTATAACGGCAGAAACATGCCGTATTGTGGCAAGAACTGCCTCCATTGTTTCTTGTGTTTTTCCACTTTCATATTGCCACACAATAACAGCATAGATAAGCGTTGCGACAAATAGTGTGTAAATCTCAACACTTATCCAATCCTGTCGCGTTGATAAAAACGGAGACCTCTGTTTCTTCACTCAAAAAATCCCTCTAACCCTCTTTATTATAAACTATTTCTATAAAAAGTCAAGGCAGTCAGCAGCTTCCCAATCCGTAGATCATACAACATTCGGAGGTCTACGCGGGGCATTCGGTTGGATAATCTTACGTCGATCAGGAGTCAATCGCTCTAACAACGCATCTGAATGCGGATAGTCAAAACGTTCACGGACATATTTCGGTGAATAACGATAGACAATTGATCTACGATAACCAGGATTAGTGCGTTCTGCTGAACCGTGAGTGATTGCATCCGTGAACATCACGACATCCCCCGCTTTCAGATGCACTTCCTGCGTAGCAAATGCTGTACCTGCAGGTTTTCCGCTAATACCATCGTAGACGATGCCCTTTCCATCATGTTTCAAACGCGGGTGAATCTCAGCAGATTTATGACTACCGGGAATTAGCACAGGTGCACCATCTCCTGGTCCAATATCATTAATTGCCATCAAAACATTGATCTGTCCAACAAGCCATTCACCCGTATTAATTTGACGGAACGTTAGATAACTCAACGGCACATGCCCGCCACAGTGAATATGAATGAAACCCCCTGGACCGCGCACATTCAGAAAATTCTCGTGGATGGATAGACCATTCACCTCATGAACGTATCTCTTAATCATGTTTGTCCAAGCTGGATGGTCAATTAGTTTTTCAAATACCTCACCCCCCTCAATGATATTCTGAAAGTTCACACCGTTCTCAATGTTATATGTGTGCGTCTCTATATTGCCAATCCACTTTGGAATACGTCTATCTCCAGAGTTCGGTTCCCACGGTTCTTCAATATAGTCCCAATGTGCATCAATCCATTCGTTTATCTTATCAAGGTCTTCTTCAGAAATAGCATTTTCTAAAACAAGATAGCCTTGTAGATCAAATAGATAGTCAAGTTGTTCTTGATCCATGTATAACTCCTATGTTTCCTTTGGTAAATGCAGATTTCTGTGCATTCCGTTATTATATCCACATGACCAATTGGATAACTGTAGGTCGATAATTACAGATATGAATTCAATTCTTTTTCTGTCGGAGTTGGCGTTGAGATACCATCCTCTGGAATATCTACTTTAGCAGTCCAAGCAATAGCATTTAAGATAAACTTACGGATGCTATCATCTCCCCAATTCTTGTGATGATGACCACCTGTAAAACCGAATCCGCGTCCCCCATCTGGTCGTTCTACACACCACCCAAGATGTTGTGGTTCTTTATTTGCAACAGAAGCACGAACATGTGGATTACCACTATGTGGTCCATCAGGTCTTGTCAGTGTTGACTCTGGTGCGACTGCACTCAATACAGGTGTTACGCCGTTCATATTCTCACGAAACCGCATGTGATAATACCATTCATCATCCAATGTGAACGGTTCCAATCCTTGTGTTATCGGATGTATCGGAAATGATGTGAATTCTGCTGTCCAATGCGGATTTACAGACAGATGTGTCTCAAAATACCCACCGATCCAATCCAGGAAGCAATTCCCCGGCTCTCCTTTTGGCACTTCAACAGCATAATGGAGCATTGCAAGTCCCATGCCTTGTGAGGTTAATTCCCCAATCTTTTCAAGATGCGGAATGCAGAGATGTCCGCCACCACCATCCGAATAGACAATTATCGCGTCTGTGTTGTCAAAAACCGATGCATCTGATGGCCAACCTTGATGCACAACTGCTTCCATACCATCAATAACTTCGTTCATCTTGTCTGCTAAAAATGCACATCCGCCTGGATGTTCATGCGAACCACTTCCATGACTTGCACCACCAGCAACGAACACTATTCTTGTTTTTGTTGACATATATTCTCCTTGATTCTGATAAAAACGTATTTCATTTCATGACCTTCTGTTTCTTAATTTTACATATTACGATAGCCTTTGTCAATCAATAATATCACACATGAACATAGCTAATGCGTCCGAAACTTTGTATGTAAACCTAAGCGGACAAACAACGTTTATATATGCATAAGTCAAGAAAACAAAATCAACTAATCTTGTTGGAGAATTTAAGATGAAGACTAACTATATTACATTTACTGCATTGCTACTGTTTTCAACTTTATTTATATTGACCGGTTGTGAAGAAACAACATCTGGTGGTAGCGGGGTTATTGATGTCGCAAGAGGCGAACCCAAAATAATAGACTCTGTTATGGCTATTGACGTTATAAAGGATAGACCAAAGGATATTACCGATACATTTGATTCTGAATTGGATGATAAGGTGTTCCTGTGGATCTTATGGGGTAATATTGATGGGACACACCAAGTTGAGGTATCTTGGATTTCACATGCTGATGATTTGGACGATCCCCCATATCACACAGAAAAAAGAACGATTTCATCTACGACGGGTGAGAAGATTACTTGGTTCTTTATTGATGCTCCAAGAGGAGGATTGAGCGGGGAACGTTTTGCCTCAGGTTATTGGAATGTAGAGGTTAAGCTTGATGGTATCTTTGAACGGAGTCATCTGTTTTATATGGAGTAGGAAATTCAAGCATGTTACTTGAAACAATACCTTCGCCAAAATTAGTTGAATAAAATGGGTTTTTGTCTTATAGTTTTACACTATATAACAAAATAAAAAAACAAAAACCCATGTCAAAAATTATAGCACTTTTTTCAGTTCTTAATCTATGTATATCTAAAACAATGATCCGTCAGTTATGTCAAGTTGTCTTTGCCCTGCTTGCGATGACAGGAAGGACGCTGTTTTTACACAGACAGCGGACACCCTGAGAACCGATGTGTATCAAATGGAAGGATGCTACAAAAAGTTCCCCGACCCGTTGAACGTGGTTTGTATCCTAAAAACGAACCTATCCACGAAACAGCAAGCACACGTCTTATTGTTCAGTTCTGATTTGGAACTTGACGCAGAAACAATGATAGATTATTATTCGCTCCGTTTTCAAATAGAGTTCAACTTTCGTGACGCAAAACAATATTGGGGGCTGCAAGGTTTCATGAATGTCAACAAAACCCCTGTGAACAATGCTGCGAATATGTCAATGTTTATGGTAAATGTCAGTGCCAAACTCATGGAAAAATACAGATGTCAGAATCCCGAATATAGTGTATTAGATCTCAAATCGCACTACAGATGTCTGAAATATATATACGAAATATTAAAAATACTTCCGCAAAAACCTGAACCTATTGTTATTCAGCAAATCATTGACCGTCTGAGTTCAATCGGTGCTATTCACAACACACAAGTCAATCTTAATCCTGGATAATTGGCGAAGGTATTGATTACAGAAGAGGTAATATATGAATTATGAAGCAATAGAATCTAAGTTTATCGCAACACCAGAAAAAGGAGAAGTATCCTCACTTCTCATCAGACCTGACAACGCAGAATGGATATTAGTACTTGGTCATGGAGCCGTCACGAATATGCGTTCTTCCACGCTACAAACCATCGCAGAACGGTTAGCAGATATAGACATTGCAACTTTCCGTTATCAGTTTCCATATATGGAACGCGGCGGTGGTGGTAGGGAATCCGAAGCAGTCGCACTCCAAACTGTCAAATCCGCAGCAGCAGCTGCTGCACACGAGGCAGCCAGTGATTTATCTATCCTCGTCGGTGGACACTCATATAGTGGACGCATGTCTTCAATGTCCGCTGCCAAAGAACCTATTGAGCATGTCAAGGGACTTGTGTTTTTCGCTTTTCCACTACACCCCTCTGGTAAGGAAGGTATAGAACGTGCAGAACACCTCTCGGATGTAACTATTCCAATGCTGTTTCTGTCTGGCACACGCGACAAATTGGCTAAGCTTGAGTTGTTAGAACCCGTCTGTGAAAATCTTGGAGATATAGCCACCTTACATCTGTTGGATACCGCTGACCACGGCTTCAAAACCCTAAAACGTTCGCGCAAATCAGACGAGGATGTTTTTGTTGAAATGGCGCGGGTATTGAAGGAATGGACTGCAACGCTGGAATGATAGTCCAAGATTATGGGAACATCTCATATCCATTGCAGTGCGGGGTCTCCGTGCCCCGCAATTATTGGTAGATTAAAGGTAGCGGGGCACAGAGACCCCGCACTACAATGGATGGTCCGTAGTTTGTGCCAAAAACTTTACACACCCCGGGAATACTATTATGAAAAAAATATTTTCAATCAAAAATATATTAGTATTATTGATAATCGCTGGAGTAATATTCATCATTTCAGGTATTAGCAGGTACCAAGATGGAACTCAAGATATGGATTATTTAGGTGCTACTATAAATCCAGTTTTCAACTATTCCAATGAAATTGAAGGATTCTGTTATATCTTGACAGGTACAGTATTCATTGTCTCTGGTTTATATTTGATGGTAAGAATAAAAGAAAACTCATAAGATTTCCACCTAAAGGACCAATAGAAAATGTCTCCTGACCAGTTAGCACGATTGTTTCAAACCAGATCACAAGCACGAACAATTTCTTTTGATGAACAGTTCGTACCAAACACGAATCAAGAGACATTAGACAAATCACTATACTTGCGTTTCATCACTGAAGGTGCAGATGAAGATGATATAGAAGACTTACTGCTCAAAAAACGACTGCTGGTAAAGGAAGGACCAGAAATCCGCGCTTCAGTTGCAGGAATCTTAATGTGTCATAACTCACCCGAAGACTATCTGTATAACAGTTATATCCAAGCCGTCTTATATAACCTAAGTTGCTACCTATAAATTTCTTTTATATCCATGGGATTTCTTCTATAATGTTTTTATTTACTACAAACAAATGGAGGAAACCCCATGGAATTAACTATTGTAGCAGTTTATACGATTTGTGACGACCTTTTAAAATTTATCGGTCATCGCACACATCCACAAGCACAGATGTCAGATGCTGAAGTGATGACGACAGCGATCATCGCAGCACTCTATTATGGAGGCAATCATCAAACCGCTTGCTGTATGTTGAAAACATTCGGATTTATCCCGAATATGTTAGGACACTCACGATATAATCGGAGACTCCATAGAATATCTTCATTGTTTCAAATACTTTTTGAATATATCGCAGAAGCCGCTAAATGCAATAATCCGAATAACATTTATGCGATTGACACCTATCCTGTATCTGTATGTGATAACATTCGTATTAGTCGGTGTCGTCTCTATCAAGGTAAACAATGGCGTGGCAAAATAGCAAGCAAACGCCAATACTTTTATGGTCTCAAGGCACATCTCATGGTTACAGAAAGTGGACATATTGTGGAAGCGTTCTTTACTCCCGGCAACTGTAATGATGTATTAGGGATGCGATGTTTTCCATTTGATTTATCCCAGGGTTCAGTGGTATATGCGGACAAAGCCTATTGCGACTATGGTATTGAAGATGGACTATCCACCATAGGTATTACCTTCAAACCACTTCGGAAGAAAAATCTCAAAAGGCAGTTTCCACCTTGGGAAGTATACTTTCAACATAAATACAGAAAGCGGGTTGAAGTGACAAATAGTCTCATTACACAACTCCTGCCAAAGTCTATACATGCAGTGACTGCGTCAGGTTTTGAGTTGAAGTTATACTTATTCATCATCGCAACAAATATAAAACAAATGTATGGTGATAAGTAGCAACTTGGGTTATATATTGGGGTCTCTGTGCCCCCCATCTATCTTGTCGGATGGGTTTCCAACCCGATATTTTATTGGCGGGTTTATAGCCTTGATTTTGTCTGAACCAGGATTCGTAGGACTATGGGATGGGCAAAATAGGGGATTGTGACTCCAAACGTTACAATTCAGATATTGACCTCTATACTCTGAACGGCACTTTGGAATACCATTTTCTTATCCTGAAAATCTACTAATCCTGCAAATCCTGGTTCAGACAAGCGACAAAAACTTTACACACTCCTTAACATATACAATTTCCTTGCATACTAAAAATATATGTGTTACAATAAAGATTATTGTGAAAAAGAAGAAAAAATCCCCGCAGAATGGAACTATTACTGTTAATCGGAAAGCGCGATATGACTATCACTTGCGTGACCGATATGAAGCAGGTATTGTTTTGCAGGGAACTGAAGTCAAGGCAATAAGGAATGGACAGTTCAATCTGACAGATAGTTATGCACAAATAACAGATGGCGAGGTGTTCCTGGTTGATGCGTTCATAGGTTTGTATAATCAAGGAAGTCAGATGAACCATGAACCGAAACGTCCACGTAAACTGTTGTTACATCGTAGTGAGATCAAGAAACTGGAACGTTCTGTCCAATCCAAAGGAATGACGTTAATTCCGACACGGGCCTACTTCACTGGCGGTAGAGTTAAGTTAGAGTTAGCAGTAGCACAAGGGAAACGTCTTTACGACAAACGTGATAAAATAAACCGCGATCAGGCGGATCGTGAAATACGTTCTTATGCATAAACTCACAAGATATATTTGGGGGTGACACAGGTTTCGACGGAGGTAATTGCGGTATAGGTTGCATGTCGAGGTCTCCGCAGGCCTCGTAAAATAGGCGGAACAACTATAATTGCTGATCAAGAATTAGCATTAGCTGCTTAAGCGGCTACGCTTTGCTGACTTGCCGCCCGTCAGGGAGGTAAAAGCGTCAAGATACGGGCTAACAGTTTGGTTGTTCTCAAGGGTCTTTCTGTGAATCTAAACTTGAGATAGTCATTTATGAATCCTGCACAGGGGAGACTGAATGGTGAAACTTCAAACCTGTGATAAGCATGTAGTAACCTCTATCAATATGCTTTCGGACGCGGGTTCGATTCCCGCCACCTCCATCATTATGATAGAGACACAAGTGATTGTGTCTCTATTGTTATCACGACTTTTCAACAATAAAAACCGACTTTTTTGCTATCTTTCCTCATATTAATGTCTCTATAGAAGAGGACAATGCGCGATGGCTGATTTTGAAAATTTACCCACGCGAATTCAAAAAATTGCTAAAGCAGAACTTCAACCGGATGAGGAAATCTGTTTGTGCGTTCTCGGACGATCCTCGTTGTTACATCCTGATTTCGTTCTTATAACATCGTTGCGTATCCTTGTATTAGATGAAAAATTTATGGGAAGTCTCGCCATCTCCTATGCAAATATAAGGTGCAATTTGTTTTTTAGTGATATAAGTTCTGTCAAACTTGCTCGTGTATTGAAACATCGGATATTTGGTCAAGCACGGCTTGAGATTTATGCCAAACGTAATATTCACTGGATAGACAACCTGAGCTTCCGTGAGGCGATGCACGTCCATCAATTTATCACAGAACAGATTGGGAGGAAATAATTATGGTTGATTTTTGGGATTACATAAAAGCAACACATAATGTGTGGTTTACTGCACCACTTGCTGTCGTTTTCCTGTTCGCCATTTTTCGGTTGGTACTCGGTGGATTGGACTTCGGAGATGCAGATGCTGATGTTGACGCTGATGTAGATGCAGACTTTGACGTTGATGCGGACGTAGACTTTGACGTTGATGCAGATGTAGATTTAGATGTTGACGCAGATGTGGATGTCGACGCAGATGTGGATGCTGATACTGAAATCAGTACGGATTCCGGCGGAGTAGGAAACGTTTTTGCTGATGTATTAGGTTTCCTAAACATCGGAAGGGTGCCATTCATGATTGTCGTAATGGCAATGTTTACGACTTGGAGTTTCACTGGGTTAATCGTCAATAAAATTCTGGGTGTTGATGCTGCACCGAGTACATTCTTTTGGATATCTTGTGCGACCGCATTTGTATGTAGTGTGTTAGGCACACGATATTTGTCATTGACGCTCTCAAAGATATTCCCAGAAAGCGATCCAGCGACAAAAGACCTACATTTGCTCGGGTTGCGCGGAAGAGTAGTAAGTGGAAAGGTTACGACTACTTTTGGAACAGCACGTGTTGTTGTGCCGAATGGTGATACATTAACCGTCAGATGTCGTGTGAAATCTGATGAGACGAATCCGGTAAAAGGGGATACCGTGATTCTTATCAACTATGATTCTGATAAACGGGTTTTTGATGTGAAACCGGTAGAAATGGAACTACAATAACCTAAGTTACCACCTATGTAGCACAAACTTTCCAGTTTGTGCATATTAGTCCGCAACTGAAAGTGGACGCTACAATATTCACCAATAACGAACTGTTATCTATTAAAAATGGTGTCTGTGTGTCTAAAATCTTATAGGTAACAACTTAGGTTACAGAAAATAAAAATTACAAAGAATTAATATGATGACAAAATTCAAGGAGATATGAAATGGGTCAAGAACTTTTTTTTCTTATTGTTGGTGGTCTGATTGCGTTGTTCGTAATCTTTGTGTTAATCTATAAATCATTCTATAAGAAAGCCCCTGCTGATGCAGCGTTGGTGATTTCAGGCGGTAGTAAAAAACGGGTTGTATTCGGTGGAACGCTTGTCAATCCGATCACAAATGTGACGCAAACTATATCGCTGAATACCTTACAACTGCCTGTTGAACGTGAAGGTCAGGCTGCTCTGATTACTAAAGATAGTTTACGTGTTGACATACAGGCGGAATTCTATGTCAAAATTGAACCGAATGAGCAAGATGTTCTTAAAGCGGTTGCCAGTCTTGGTGAAAAAACTTTAACACCGCAAGCAGTGAATACCTTGTTGGAAGGTAAACTTGTAGGGGTCTTAAGAAGTGTTGCTGCAACGATGGAACTTCAGGAACTCCATGAAAAACGTCAAGAATTTTCAGACCAGGTTCAAGAGGCTTGTCTTGAAGACCTTGAGCAGAACGGATTCAAACTTGAAACTGTTGCTGTGACAAATCTTGACCAAACACCACTTGATTCACTTGATGAAAATAACCGATTTGATGTGGTGGCAATCCAAACTATCAAGCAGGAAGTTGAAGAGAAACAGACTGCAACTGCTAAGATAGAACACGAAAATAAAGTTAAACGTGAAGAAGACCGTCTCAAAGCTGAACTCGAAATCAAGATGCGTGAAGAAGAAACAGAGACTGAAGGCTTAGAGGTGGAAAGACGGCTTGAGTTTGCCCAAGAAGAACAGCGTAAGGAAATCGCTACTAATAAGGCGGAACAGGAACGAGCGGTTGAAGCACATAAGTTTGAACAACAGCAAGCGGTTGAAGAAGCCCGTATTTTACAGGAACAGGCTGTCAAATCTGCTGAAATTGCACAGACTCAGAAAATAGAGATGGAACGTATTGAACAGGAACGTCAAGTTGAAGAAAGTGAAATCTCCCAAAAGCAAGCAGTTGAACTTGCTCGTGTACAACAACAGCAAGCAGTTGAAGAAGCAGAAATTCAACGTAACCTCACAATTGAAAAAGCTAAGATTGAACAAGAGGCAACAGTCAAAGAAACTGAAATTGAGCGTAAAATTGTGTTGCTTGATAAGGAACGGCAAGAGAAAGAAGCAGAAGCAGAAAACGCTATTCTTGTTTCAGTGAAAGAGAAAGAACGAGAGAGTGCTTTGATTGATCTGTTGTCGGTATCTGCTGAAAAAGCTCGTGCTGAAGCCGCCGTTGAAACTGCTGAAGCAATAGAAAAGGCAGAACGCGAAAGCAAAATTGAACTGATACGTGCCGAACAAGAAGCGGACGAAGAAAGAATTGCTAAGGAAAAAGTCGCTGATGCTGAAGCGTATACCATCGTTGAAACGGCAAAAGCGGAACTTGAAGCAGCGAAAGTCAAGTCTGAGGCTACAAGAATTCTTGCAGAGGCACTCCTTGTTGAAGCAATGGCTGAGGCTGATGGTGAAGATGCCTTAATTACTGCCAAAAACAAGGCTGAACCGCAGGTACTTGTCAGTGACGCAGTGCATGCACTTGTTGAGGCATTACCTGAAGTTACAAACGAATTGATGAAACCTGCAGAACGTATTGAGAGTATCCGTGTGCTTGACTTAGGTGGAAATAGTGGTGGCAACGGTAATTCAGGTGGCATGAGCCGAATCCTTGGTTCTATAATAAATGCAGGGGCTGCAATGCCACTCCTGAAAGAACTCGTTAACTTCAGCGGTATTGATACAGCAAAAATTGGGCAGACGATTCAGAATTACACAAAAGGACTTAATCAGAATTCTGAAACTGATTCTGATTCCGAGTCTACGACAGAATAGGATCTACAACTTCAATTGCTGAAGTTGATAGAGAGTTTCAAAACTGTTTTACATAATATCTTCGGCTTAATATACTTAAAGTCGAAGATATTTTTACACATCGGAGTTGCTAATGGTTGAAGTAAAAGTAGACTATATTTCCATAGATAAGAATAGTAGCACACCAGTCGTAATTCTAAAACAGATACAAGGTAATCCTATTCGAAGGTTGATGATTTGGATCGGTGAATCAGAGGGACACGCAATCAAATTATGTTTGGATAAAACACCGTTTCCACGACCAATGACTCACGATCTTATTAAGAATATCATAGATGCACTTTCAACTACAGTAAATGCTGTTTATATCACCAAAATGCAAGAGTCAACCTTTTATGCAAAATTGAGTCTTAAAACAGATACACAAGAAATTGACATAGATTCGCGTCCAAGTGATGCAATTGCAATCCGGTATAATGCACCAATCTATGTAGATGATGCTATAATAGATGAAAATGGATTCCTTGAAGAGGAGAAACAAGATGGTTGAAGTAAATATTGAATTTCTCACAATTGATCGAAACACGCGCACTCCCCTCGTTGTTTTGAAGGAAAAGGAGGGTGAATCTAAACGGATATTGCTGATATGGATCGGTGATGCTGAGGCATGGGCGATAGAAAACCAATTGAAACAGATTCCGCCACAACGTCCCATAACACACGACCTACTCAAGAACGTGATTGATACCTTTTCTGGTAGGGTGGATTCTGTTTGTATCACTTCTATTGAAGAGTCTACCTTCTACGCGGAAGTGACCCTTGAATTAAATGGAAAGAAGTACGAATTAGATTCGCGTCCAAGTGATGCCATTGCGCTTGCAGTCCGATGTGAAGTACCAATTTATGTTGAGGAAAAGGTAATTGAAGAAAACGGATTTCTTGAAGCGGAAGTGAAAAAAGAAAAAACATCGCAACGGGATGCCAAAGATATTTTGGAAAATCTGGACGATGATATCGCTAAGCATTATACTGTTTAGGTAGAGAATTTGAATTACATTCCTTTAGGAATAGACATCATCATGCCAAAATCAGTGTACAAAGACTGCATCGTAATCCATGATAATTGCACAGTTGCCTTGGATTCATCTAATTTCTTATCAAAGGTAGACCTTTCCTTTCTTGACCCACCCTTTAATCAGGATAAAGACTATAATGAGTGGAATGATAACCTTCCATCTGAAAAGTATTGGGAATGGATGCGCGAAGTTTGTACGAAGATATACGTACTGACTTCGGATGGTGGGGCGATCTATTTCATGCAACGTGAGAAAAACACAGAATTCGTGTTACAGTGCTTACGCGATTCAGGTTGGATATTCCAAAATCTGATTGTATGGAAAAAGAAAACCTCAGCAGTTCCAGGCACAAAACGATTTGGAAAACACTATCAGATAATTGGGTTTGCAACAAAAGGAAAAACACCGCGTGTTTTCAATCGCCTGCGAATTGATCCACCCTTACCAGCCGATTACAAATACGTCCGTGAAAACGGTATGTTCGTAACTGATGTATGGGATGATATACGTGAATTGACATCGGGGTATTTCGCCGGAGACGAGGCATTACGGGACGAGGAAGGTAATCGCTTACATAAGCAGCAAACGCCAATTCAACTCCTATTACGGATAATCCTCTCCTCCACTAATTCGGGTGATGTTGTGCTTGATCCTTTTGCAGGTTCAGGGACAACGTTGGTTGTGTCTGAACAATTGGGACGAAAATCTATAGGAATTGAACTTGATGTATTCAATATACAGATCATACAAAATAGACTCACGGAACAGAGAAAAGCAGATGATGTCTCCCGTTTTTTCAAGGAATATTCATGCACTGAGGACTTAGAAACAATTTTGGGGAACGGAGAAATTGTGTTGCATAATAAGGATTCTTGCAAACAATCTGCGTTTTTTGCGTTAACTTAATGAATGTCGGTTTTGTTTTATATACTTACAATAAAAGCAACGGAAAGTCTGATGTCAAATCTCAGTTCCTTTTATAAAGATCTGTTACGTTGGGAAGGGCAGCAATACCGTCAACTTGTCCATGAATGGCCTCAAAATTTACGTGATACAATTGTATTAGCATTTGTCAATGCTGTTTCAGATTCCACAATAAAGGGTTCAGTATGTCCGATAAAACCTGATAGTACAAATCAATCTATTGGAAATCAAGTTGAGAAATATACTGTTGCCAGACTAAATACATCCTTAGTAGACTTTTCAATTATACCTTGTTCTGGGGCGGGTTATCCAGATAAAATGCTTCTTGAAAAAGATACGAGTTTACTACTTCCTCTTGAAGTTAAAGCTACAAGTGATTGGAATCCAAAAGATGCAAATCGACGAGTCCTAACTTCTTCATCCAAAAAACTTAGGGACCAATTTTCTGAACCTATTCATCATCTTCTTCTGACAGTGTTATATTCACAAAATCAGAATACAGCTACAATTGACACAATACGCCTTGATTTTCTTGAACCTTCAACAACTGTGAATGTTAGGTTTGAAGCTTCTGTTAATCATAAAATCCTTGCTGATGGACCACATTATAGTGAGATGATATAACAGCAAATTTGTCTACAAAGGAATGCATTATGTCTGTTTTACAATTAGCCTTTGATTTCAATCGTCCCGATAGTTATTCAGTCTATATCCCTGCTGAGATAGACGAATTCTGGACAGCAAAGCAACGTGCAGGACATTCGATCCATGAAATATCATACCGCGCTTGTTATAAACCACAACTGCCAGCCTATTTTATTCAAAAGTTCTGCAAAACGGAATCTGTTGTTTACGACCCGTTTATGGGACGCGGAACTACCCTGATAGAAGCACAATTACACGGACACAAGGCAATCGGCAATGATATAAACCCGCTTTCATTAGTTCTAACATCTCCACGACTCAATCCTCCTTCATTGATTGATATTGAGAACAGGTTGTCTGAGATAGACCTTTCTTATGACGCAGAAATTGATCCTGAATTATTGGTCTTTTTCCATGAGGATACACTGAACGAAATATATGGATGGAAAATCTATTTTCAACAAAAACAACTTGATGCAGTAGATGCATGGTTACAGATGGTTGCATGTAGTCGTCTGACAGGGCATTCCACAGGGTTCTTCTCCGTTTTTACGCTTCCTCCAAATCTTGCGGCATCAATAACATCGCAACGAAAGATCAACGAAAAACGGAATCAAACTCCTGAATACCGCAACACAAAGGAGTTAATACTCCGAAAATCAAAGCAACTGTTACGACACGACATCCCCGACTATTATTGGTGTAATGATGCAGTTCTCCTAACAGAATCTGCTGACAACACACCGCAAATCCCATCAGAATCTGTTGATTTAGTTGTAACCTCTCCACCATTTCTTGATACCGTTGACTATGAACAAGACAACTGGCTTAGGATGTGGTTTTGTGACGTTGCTATTGAAGCAGGCAAAATTTGGCAATTAAAATCACTTGATGATTGGGTTGCGCGAATGTCTGAGGTTTTTGTTGAACTTCACCGGGTATTAAAACCGACAGGTAGGATCGCCTTTGAAGTCGGAGAAGTGCGAAAGGGTGCCGTATTCTTAGAAAATGCTGTTGCTAAAGCCTCGCTGGATGCTGGATTCATACCAGAAAAATTGATGATTAACACACAGAATTTCACAAAAACAGCAAATTGCTGGGGTGTTGCTAACAACAGCAAAGGCACAAACAGCAATCGGATAGTGATTTTGAAGAAGGATAGATGAAGATTAGGGTTGATATGTTAGGATATCACACCAACCCTATGTTAAAGTAAATCGGTTTATTCGTCAGTGTTTTTTGCTGCTTCTTCAGCTGTCTTACATTCCAATTCTCCCCGCCACCCAAGTACCATACCAGATTTGATATGATTGATGTCAAACCCGGTGTATCGGTCTTCAAGGGTATCACCGAGTTTTTGGGTTGCTGCCCAACGATCCCATGCAGTCTGCATCCATTTGTGCGGGAGTGCCTCTCTGGCTGCGGGATCAAGTTGCCATGCATGCCGCACATCTGCTACTGAAGGTTCATCTTCGGATTCTCCTGACCATTTTGACCAACCGATAGACAAGGTATTGCGTTCACGTTCAGGCACGGTATGTCCCGTATGGATCGTTGCTCCGTTTCGGATAAGTGCTTCACCTGCCTTCAACCGAATTGCAACTTGACCGGGTAATGGATCACTACCGTTCCAACTGGGTGTATACGGTATACCTGCGTCTTTCATGGATTTCGGTAGCAGGACATCATGTTCAAAAGGAGTTCGCCATCGATCATGGCTGCCGGGGACAAGTTCATGGCATTCGTCATCAGCCAGAGCTAAAAACATGCTGACACCATTCCGTTCTTCGATGTTCTTCGCGTTGTTTTCCTGAATTTCTTTCCAACGGATTCTCTCTACCTCTTCAGAATATGCTTCAGGGCCGTCACCTCGCACCTCACGTTGCGCGAAGTATGCCTTACCCGTTCCCCACCACGTTACATCTCTGTGCCATCCGAGTTTATTCTCGTGTGTGCGTGGATTCGCCCATAGTAGAGTGCCTCTAAATGTTAAGTCTTCAGGTTGAAGTCCATGACACCAAGATGACACAAAATCTAAGAAGTCCGTTGATCCGTGAAATTCGTTAAAACTGGGTTCTCCAAAGGCAGGATGTATAATACCACGGATTGCCCAAGGTTGTTCTTGTCCTGTTCGGTGGACATATCCTTTTGAACAGTCAATAACGTCGTATTTGTTTTCAGGTGCACATGCCTCAGTGACACGTCGTCCTGCCTCTCGTAGTTTCGGGATCCAAGGATTACCAGCGAAGTCATTTATAATGACAAAACCGTGTTCCTTCAAGTGTTCTAACCGTTCAGGTGTTGCACCAGGTGCTGAATGTTCGGGTTTAAAATCAGCAAATGCTGTTGCACGATAGGTTTCCGTAGTTGGTGAATCATTAACGTCCATTACATTTCCTCCTTTCGGTGTGCATTAATTATGTTGTTACACCGAAATCAATGTTAAAATGAAAATGTGTTAGATCAAATCACTCCGTTTCACTTAAGGTGACGCAATTATTGCATGAAAGGGTTAATTTTGTCAAATTTGCAATTGCTGATTTGCTCTAAATCTCTCTTGACAAAACCCCATCAAAATGATAAAATTACATCATAAAGATAAAGAGAGGACAGCAATATGGCAACACAAACAGAATTACAGGCAATGTTAAACGCACCCATTGCTTTAGCACCGAACACATACTTGCATTTCTATAACGGTGGTAAACTACGGGCTGAATTTATGGGTGAACCCGATCCGAAAGACGATTATTATTCAGAAGAATGGATTTTTTCCACAAATAGAGCGATTACCCCAGGTAGAGATAACCCCCCTGAAAAAGGTTTCAGTCTAATTCAACTCCCGAGTGGAGAGATAGTCTTATTAAAAGAACTTTTAGACGCATTCCCCACAGACACACTTGGTAACGCACATGTTTCCAAGTTTGGTACTGACTTGGGGGTACTACTCAAGATTTTTGATGTCGGTGAAGGGGCACACATTCCGATTCACTGGCATCCGAATCCAGATTTTGCCCAAGAACACCTCAACTCACCTTTTGGCAAAAACGAAGCATGGATATTGATTGGGACGCGTCCAGGTGCAAAGGCATGGATCGGGTGGAAAGAAGCGATAGAAAAATCCGAATTCCGCAGATTGATGGAAGCACAAGATATTGAAACCCTACGGAGTCTCATGCATGTGGTTGAACCGAAGGTCGGAGAAGTCTACTTCCTACGGACACCGATTGTGCATTCTCTTGGCACCGGACTTTGCGTGCTGGAACCACAAGAACCGACAGATTGGAATATCCTTGCTGAGTGGGAAGGTTTTCCTTATGATAAGGAAGATGGACACCTCGGCCTCGGTTGGGATTTGGCAGTGGACGCTGCTGAATTTGATAAGCTTGAGTTAGACTATCTCAACAACTACATCAGACGGACACCTGAACTCGTGAGAGCAGAAGGGGAAAACCGAGAAGACCGAATCGTCCCTGAGGAAGCGTTACAATACTTTGGATGTTCCCGTCTCACCGTGACATCAACACTAAGTATGCCTGCTGGAAAAGGTTTCTATGCACTTGTTACATTAGGTGGTGAAGGTGTACTGCGCGGTGATTTTGAAGATATTCCTATCAAACGTGGTAAGTCATTCTTCATACCGAAATGTTTATCCAGTTTTGTTATTGTCAGTACCAGTGATGAACCGCTGGAAGTGATTTGTTGTTATCCACCTGACCTTTAAGAATAGTATAGCACACCGTGTGTCGTCAAATACATCGGTAGGTACACGCCGAATAATCCAACGGTAGCACGCAATGTTAGACTTTAAACCACCTAAGCCAAACCTATCTGTGATAAAGAGTGTCAATGCAATTATGCCTGTTGTCAATCGGTTGTATTTGAAGGGTATGGCGTTAGACATTGATCCAGAAACAATTGAAAGACTAAAATCAACAAGTGGCAATCCTACATTAATCTCTCCTAACCATGCGGCTTCAGATGACCCTTATGTCATGTTTCTGTTGTCAAAACATATATCTCAACCGTTTTACTATATGGCAGCAAGAGAAACTTATGGTAAAGGGGTGTTTAGAGGGATTCGGGGTTTTCTGATGCAACGTCTCGGAGTTTATTCGGTAGTTCGTGGTACTGTGGATAGAAATGCCTTTAGAACAACACGAGAGATATTGTCTGAAGGGAGATGGCCACTTGTCATCTTTGGAGAAGGGGAAATATCACATCAAAATGACACCGTGATGCGTTTTGAGCGAGGGGTCGCTCAACTCTGTTTCTGGGCAATAGACGATATGAAAAAAGGGGATATTGACAAACCCTTATATGTAGTTCCACTTGGTATCAAATATCGTTATACACAAGATATGTGGGATGTTATTGATACCGCACTTACTAACTTAGAGCGAAGTATACTTCCTTCTGAGGAGCGTACTCCTATTGAACGTTATCAACGGCTGAGACGGATTGGCATCGCAATTCTTTCTACATTGGCAGATGAATATCAATATAAGGTAGATCCTACCGCATCACTGAACGAACATATTCAAGGACTCAAGGAACAAATATTAACGCATGTTGAAAAAATATTGGGTATCCAATCTGAGATTGATGTCCTTTCCCGAGTACGTGTGTTGAAAAACATTGTTGATGCAGAAGTATACAGAGATGTTGATCAGATGACGGAGTATGAGCGTAAAATCCATGAGGAACAACTTCAAAAATTCCAACAGTTTTATCCTGATTTGGATCGTCTGATAAACTTCATCGCTATTACAGATGGGTATGTTGCAGAAGAACCCTCTGCAGAACGATATCTTGAAGTGATTTTTAGGTTGGAAAAAGAAGTTTTTGGAAAGGGAAGTATGCGAGGACCTCGTGTCGCGTCAATACGTGCTGGAGAGCCGATAAATCTGTTGAATTACTATGATACATACAAGACACAAAAGAAAGAGACAGTTGTAGACATTACGACTGAACTTGAAACAGAAGTTAGAAATTTGGTTACTGGTATATAATTACATTTCTAAATGACAACTTATCATTACCAATACACGCGTTTAATGTGAATGCCTTAAGCAAATTCTTCCAACACAATTCACTAATCTCCGACATTCTTTACACGAAGATGGAACTACAAATCTTATTGTGAAAGTCTATTTTTTGGAATTGCTATAAATCAGAAAAGAAAATGCAAAATATGTGAATATTTGTTTGACATTCGTAATCTTAACTATAGAAAAGGTTTAGATCAATTGGAACTCACTATAAACTTAGGCATACCAATATAGTAAATTACATTTTTTGTTCCTATAGGAGGAAAACATGGCAAAAAAATTGTCTATTGGCAGTTGGGCTTATGCATTTGGGCCTTATGAAGATAATCCTGTACCATTCGACGATGTCGTGAAACGGTTGGGTGAACTTGAATTTGATGGGGTAGAAATAGGCGCATTTAAACCGCATATAGATATCAACGATTATCCGATGAAAAGTGATCGAGATGCAGTCAAAGGATTGATAAGTTATTACGGTTTGGAAGTGTCTGGATTGGCAGCAGATTTCTGGTCACATCCTGGACCTGGCACAGACGAAGCACAAGAAGATGATTTTTACTTCAAGTTATTTAGGCGGAATCTTCAGCTTGCTCTTGATCTCGGTTCACCTTCAATACGCGTAGACACAGTTTCAGATGCAGAAGAAGAAATAGAGGGAGTTGAACGTGAAGTAGCCTGGGATCGAATCGCATCTCTATGGAGACGTTGTGCACAAGTCGCCGAAGATTACGGTGTGTTGATGTTGTGGGAATTTGAACCGGGTTTTATGTTCAATAAACCGAGTGATATAATTAATTTACCGAAGGCGGTGGATCACCCGAATTTCAAAGTCATGTTCGATACATGCCACGCGCAGATGTGTGCTACTGTTGGTTCACGACAGGTCGGTGAAAAAGAGACACTCGGGGACAATGGTGTCATTGAACTTGCACGTCAACTTAAAGGGGAGATAGGACATTTCCATCTTATAGACTCCGACAACACACTACACGATGACCATACCAGTACGCATGCACCTTTCGGAGAGGGTGTGCTGGATTTTGACGCAATCATTCCTGTTATCATGGATGAAACGGGTTACGATGGCGAGTGGTTCTCCATTGATCTCTGTTTCTGGGCAAACGCCTGGGAAGTCACGGAAGATGCTAAGAAGTTCCTTACACCTTATTTAGAAAGATATTAAGGTTCACTGTTGTGTTAAGTAGGCGCGGTCTAAAACCGCGCCTGAAAATTGATGGGTTAATGCTTTGGGATTGGCAATGATCACAATTGACGAAGAAGGAAATATAACAGGCGATAGAGTTGAATATTAACTTGGATATAGCAGGACTTACGCATTCCCCTCTTGATAAGGGGGGTTAGGGGGGTTAAAAGTCGTTATTTCAATGATATTTCAGTGACTTAACCCCCTAAATCCCCCTTATCAGTGGGACTTTAGGAAAAACTGCGTAAGTCCTGTATAGATAGCAAAGCACAAGTCCCTGTTTTAGAAAATAACGGCATATTATATAGATTGAGCAAGAGAAACTTATTTGTACATCAAATAGAACATGATTAACCTGCGTTCAATAGATACCTTAATTGAGCTCGCTCTTCAAGAAGACATCGGTATAGGTGATATTACTACAGAGGCAACAGTGCCACCCTCTCAAAATGGAATTGGTACGCTCATTGCTAAAAGTGATGGTGTTCTCGCGGGACTGCCAGTTGCAGAACGCACCTTTGAGAAACTGGATTCTAATCTAACCTTCTCTGCCTTTGTTAACGATGGCGATGTTATTCAGACAGGTAGACCTATTGTGGAAGTGCGGGGAAATGCAAAATCAATTCTCATTGCTGAGCGAACTGCCCTTAACTTCCTACAACGTCTTTCTGGTGTGGCGACGTTAACATCACAGTTCGTCAAAGCAGTTGCAGACTATGATGTCCAAATTGTAGATACACGAAAGACAACGCCTGGTTGGCGTGCAATTCAGAAATATGCAGTCCGTGTTGGTGGTGGACATAACCACCGATCTGGACTTTATGATGGCGTTCTCATCAAGGATAATCACATAGTCGCTGCTGGGGGGATTACCCAGGCTGTGCAACGAGCGAGAGAAGCTGCCCCGCATACTGCAAAGATTGAAGTAGAGGTCGAAACCATAGAACAGGTCAATGAGGCACTTAAAGCAAAAGCAAATATTTTACTTCTTGACAATATGTCACTTGAGATGATGAAGCAAGTTGGCCAACAAGTTGGCGATCTTGCTGTTACAGAAGCTTCGGGTGGGATTACATTGGATCGAGTAAAAGCCGTTGCTGCAACAGGAGTTGACTATATCTCAGTGGGGGCATTGACACATTCTGCAATGCCGTTAGACATCAGTTTGACATTGACTCTTGCTGAGGGATAGTTCGTCCATAGCCACAAGTGAGAACTTCCAAAATGACAGAAGGTAGTACATATTAATGCAAGCCCCTATGAGCCGCGAGAAAATGATTCGCGGTGTTCTTCTTTTTATTTTATTTACATTGGTTGGGTTATTACTAATTTTTTTAGGTTTTGACACACAAAAAAGTATAGAAAACAAGACAGAAGAATTAATACAAGTATTTTTTAAATTGCGGATTGAATTTCTGCTTGCGGCATGCGTCTGCATGTTTTTAGATTGGATGTGCGGGGGACTCAGATTCCACATCTTTATTCGAATAGTTAGTCCATCAATTAAATTAAAGGATAGTTGTCGTGCAATATTAGCAACAACTTGTGTATCTGCTATTACACCGTTCCAAACTGGCGGAGTCGGTCATCTTTATATTTACGCAAGGTCTGGCGTGCCACTATCTGGGGCAATTACAGCAGGAATAACTGCCTTTCTTTCTACGTTAATCGTAATCTTTTTTTCAGCATGTGGGATACTCTTGTTAGACCCCAGATTGATTCCGAAAGATACAACATGGATAAGTTCATTTAGTTTTCTAATTTTTAGTGTCGTTTTTCTGGCATTTCTTCTGCTACTTTTCAAACCTGCATTCATTTCTCGTATTTTTTATTGGATTTCCGATCAAATAGGAAAAAGGTTTAGTCCTGCTGTTCCTTATTTAGAACGTGCTAAGTTGAAAGTAGAACAAATTACAACTGAACACAGTGCATTTGCCAGGAACATTCTTCGCAATCACAAATGGACCTATCTATTGAGTTTGGTTCTGACTTGTGGTTTCATCTTTGCACGTGTTGTTGGTGGTTATTTTGTAATCAGATCATTCAATGCGAATGCTTCACTATGGGACTTGTGTGTTGTTGAGATGTTATATAACTTTGTAGTATTATTTATGCCAACACCAGGGGCAAGTGGGTTCGCCGAAGGAACAAAAAGTGTTTTAATGAAAAGTCTAATTTCTGCAAATTTAATTACACCGTTTGTTTTGTTGAATCGGTTTTTTAGTATCTATTGTGGTGTAATTGCTGGTGGTATTGTCATCGCAATGCAATTAGCAAAAGATATTAAAAGAAGTGAGAAGGATATACCAGAGGATGCTTTGCCACAGATGCAAACACATACAATAGGAAAGCTTAAGAATAAAGAAGGAACATAAATAACTGGTGGATGTGGTTGGCATGCTCTACAACAATTTGTAAGACTGGTTCAAATCATTCATCATAGAGAATCAATTGTCACTGTAACTATATCAAAAAGGAGAATCATGGCAGACAATATTAAGAACATGGAACCAACAACAACAAAATTAGGTTGGATAGGAACAGGTGTTATGGGTCGTTGGATGTGTCAACATCTGATGGATCTTGGATACGGCATGACGGTTTTTAACCGCACAGAATCAAAAGCGCAACCATTGATTGATGATGGCGCGGCGTGGGCAGATTCACCCAGTGAAGTTGCTGCTGCTTCAGATGTTATCTTTACTATTGTTGGGTTTCCTCCCGATGTACGTGAGGTGTACCTCGGTGATAACGGTATATTGAAAGGGGTAGAATCCGGTAGTATTGTCGTTGATATGACGACAACTGAACCCTCTTTGGCACAAGAGATTTACATAGCAGCAAAGGAACAAGATGTTTCTTCAGTCGATGCTCCAGTATCTGGTGGTGATGTCGGTGCGCGAGAAGCACGCCTTTCTATCATGGTGGGTGGTGATGATGATGCTGTTGAAGCAATTATGCCGCTATTTTCTGCTATGGGGAAGAACATCGTCCATCAAGGGGGTGCTGGTGCTGGTCAACACACTAAAATGTGCAATCAGATCACTATTTCTGGCACGATGATCGGTGTGTGTGAAGGATTGATCTATGGTCACAAAGCAGGATTGGATTTGGAGACGATGTTATCATCAATCAGTGGTGGTGCTGCTGCGTGTTGGTCGTTAGATAATTTAGCTCCGCGTGTTCTCAAGCGTGATTTCGATCCAGGTTTCTTCGTTGAACACTTCATCAAGGATATGAGTATTGCTCTTGATGAAGCAAGAAAAATGAATCTGAGTCTACCCGGTCTTGCATTGGTGCATCAACTTTATACCGCTGTGCAAGCACAAGGACACGGACGTTTAGGCACACAAGCGTTATTGTTAGCCTTAGAGCAGATGTCTGGCACAGAGGTGGAATAGTGCTGTATCCATGTTAGAATTGAAGATAAAACACTAATACCCAATTATCAGGAATAATCTTGTTAATTGGGTATTTCTTTAACAGGACTTACGCAGTTTTTCTTAAAGTCCCACTGATAAGGGGGATTTAGGGGGTTAAATCACTGAAAAGGACTTACGCAGTTTTTCTTAAAGTCCCACTGATAAGGGGGATTTAGTAAATCAACGCTACAAATGCCATTAAGGCATTTGGCGGGGTTAAATCACTGAAATATCATTGAAATAACGGCTTTTAACCCCCTAACCCCCCTTATCAAGGGGGAATGCGTAAGTCCTGTTTAAAATTCATGATTTTTTCTTTCAACTTTGACATTCTTGCAACCCATCCACCACAAATTCGCGTCACTATATATGGTACGCCTAAATAGATTATGGAGGTTCCTGATGGCAAAAGATGACGTTAAACTAATCCGCAGAGCATTATCGGGTGACGAAACTGCTTTCAGTGAGTTAGTCCAGAAATATCAGAAAAGCGTTCACGCACTTGCATGGCGAAAAATCGGTGATTTCCACATCGCTGAAGAAATTACGCAGGATACTTTCCTTCTGGCATATAAAAGGCTTGCCTCGTTGAAAAATCCGGGGCAGTTTGCTGGTTGGCTTTACGTCATCGCAAATCGACAATGCAAAGCATGGTTTCGAAAGAAGCGGGTGGACATGCAATCTTTAGATGCAACCAGTGAAAAAACACTCGAAAAAGTCGCTTATTCCGACTACGTCTGTGAACAACGTGAGGATGCAGCCGTTGAACACAGACGTAAAATTGTGCAAAAACTTATGGAAAAACTGCCAGAAAGCGAACGCACGGTAATGGTCCTTCACTATCTCGGAGAAATGAGTTGTGAAGAGATTAGCAAGTTTTTGGGGGTTTCGCCGAACACGGTAAAAAGTAGACTTAAACGCGCACGAGAACGTTTACAGAATGAAGAACACATCATTCGGGAAACACTCGGTAGTGTGCCAATAAGTCCAAATCTAACTGAAAACATCATGCGGCGCATTGACACAATAAAGCAAACATCCCCTTCAGGAGGCAAGCCGTTGCTACCATTCGCAGCTTTAGGCACATCCGTTATTTTGGTTCTTTTGTTGATGGGCGCAAGCAAGCAACTCATCACAAATTTTCAGCAACCGTATAGTGTAGATTCTCAATCTGAACCCACAATTGAAATCGTTGATGCGCCAGCCGTTCTTAATATTCAATCAAAACCTGAAGTACAAAACCGGGTTAGTGGTCCTAACCATAGCAAAAACAGTAACGACGGTCTACCAACAGGAACTAAGTCTATGAAAAATAGTACAGCACAAGAATCCACACAATGGAATCTACCAGAAGATGCTAAAGCCCGCCTTGGTAAAGGTAAGATAAACGAAATACAGTATTCTTCCGATGGGGCAATTCTGGTTGTTGCGACGGGTATCGGTATTTGGCTCTACGACACAACAACATATCAAGAGATCGGACTTCTTACGGCACATACGAGTGCAGTCGAGTACCTCGCGTTCAGTCCGGATGGGCACCTCCTTGCGAGTGCAGACGACGCGGGTACCGTTCTATTGTGGCATAGAAGCACAGGTGCCCAAAAAGTGCTCACCAGGGGTCCGAAATGGGGCTCCAACTTGGTTTTCAGTCCCGATGGGAAAACAATTGCCAGAGGCAGGGTCGGTACTATCCGATTTTGGGACACCATCACCGGAGAAGAAAAGGCTGCGCTCACAGGACTCCCAGCAAATATCGGTGATTTATCATTTAGTCCCGATGGGAAAACAATTGTGAGTGTAACCGGGGATGGTGAAATCTGTATATTGGATAGGATCACCGGCGAACCTCAGAAAACGTTCGCTGTGCCTACAACAGATAGTGTATTTAGCACAGCTTTCAGTCCGGATAAAAAAGTAGTCGCTATTGGCAGCAGCGATGGTAACATCTACCTCTCAGATTTAAACACAGGCGAACTCAAGTTTACACTCACTGGACACTCGGAAGATGTTCAGCGTGTCACGTTCAGTCCTGACGGTAAAATCCTCGCAAGTTCATCATATCTGGACGAAACAGTACGGCTCTGGAATGTTGACACAGGCGAACACAGACGAACCCTCACTGAACACACAGGGGATATTGAGGGTTTAGCCTTCAGTCCGGATGGACAAACGCTTGTGAGTAGCGGAAGTGGTGATGGCACCATCCGTTTCTGGGATGTCCGCACGGGCAATCAAAAACACGCAGTTACTGGACATGCAGATTACGTTTATAGTGTTGCGTTCAATCCTGATGGAAAATTTTTTGCAAGTGGGTATGCCGATGGCAGTATTCGTTTCTGGGATGCGGAAACCGGACTACACTTGAAAACATTCAGAAAAGGGTACGAGACATCAGGTTTGATATTTAGTAAAGATGGGAAAACGCTTGCTTATGCAGAGGGTTTAGACATCCGTCTCCAGGATGCAGGGACTGGGGAAGAAAAAATGCGACTTACCGGGCATACGTGGGGTATGCATAGCATGGCACTCAGTCCGGATGGAGATACACTCGCGAGCGGGAGTGAGGACATGACGATCCGCCTGTGGGATATGCGGACGGGTGCACATAAGAAAACGCTCAACGGACATCAGCACAGAGTCTATAGCGTTGCGTTTAGTCCGGATGGTAAAACGCTCGCAAGCGGCAGTGATGACAATACGATCCGATTGTGGCGTGTTGACACTGGCGAGACCGAGAGAATACTTACCGGACATGCCGGTGAGTTTGAAGGTGTCGATAACGGTCCATCCAGTGTCGAAGGCGTCAAGAGTGTGACATTTAGTCCGGATGGTAAAACGCTCGTAAGTGGCGGTGGTGATAATGTTATTCATCTATGGGATATAGGGACAGGTAAAAGGAAGATGACACTCATCGGACATACACATTGGGTGTTCAGTCTGGCGTTTAGTCCGGATGGTAAAACCCTTGCAAGTGGCAGCGTAGACAGCGACATTCGCCTATGGGATCCGCACACAGGTCAGCATAAGAAAACACTGACTGGTCATACTGGCTGGGTAAGAAGTATCGCTTTTAGTCCTGACGGAAAAACACTCGTTAGTGGTAGTGACGATGGCACTGTACTCATCTGGAAAATTGATCCTTAATGTCTTCAATTCATCATACCTGCGCTGGTCGTAGCACAATTAATTGTCCGTGTTTTAATGTTTATCCACAAGAAGGCAAGTTTTGTTTCAATTATGACAATTCTGCAACCTATACACCGAGAAAAAACGCGTCCCCTATTTTGTAAGTCAAAATTGATTATGGAGGTCTCTAATGAAGAAGAGCGGTGCTAAATTGATTCACAAAATCTTGTCCAGTGACGAAGCGGCAGATAGTCCTAACGGAAAAACCATTTTGAGTGGAAGTGGCAATGGTCCTAACCGTACCCGCAATGCCCACACAGGTCCCGTAAAACATACATTCACTGGACATTCGGAATCTGTTTTAAGCGTAGCGTTCAGCCAGAATGGAAACATTATTGCCAGTGGGTCTACCGATGGAAGTGTTCGCTTGTGGAATGCAGACACAGGGCAACACATCAAAACACTCAATAGGCCCAACGATATGGTCCATAGCATGCAATTCTCGCCCGATGGAAAAACACTCACTTGTGGAACCGACGATGGCATTCGCCTATGGGATGTACACACAGGTGAAGACAAGAAAATATTTCATATCAATGATCCCTATAACCCAGTCCTCAGAGCATTCAGTCCAGATGGAAATACAGTTGCAAGTGGCGTTGACGATGAGAAGACTATATCTCTATGGAATGTACACACAGGCGAACGCAAGAAAACTCTTAAAGGACATACAAATCACTTGAGCTGTTTAGTGTTCGGTCCAGATGGTAGCACGTTTGCAAGTGCAAGTTACAAAGGCACTATTCTCCTTTGGGATATTGACACTGGCAAAAACAAAGCACTTAGAGGACATTCAGATTGGGTGAGTTCTTTAGCATTCAGTCCTGATGGAAAAACCTTGACGAGTGGGAGTGACGACACTACTATCCGTTTTTGGGATGTTGAGACTGGTAAGAACATGAAGATGCTCAAAAGAACGCATTGGATGCATAGTTATGCGTTAATGTTCAGTCCAGATGGAAAAACGCTTGCAAGTGGAGACAGGAACAAAGTTATATATCTCTGGAATGCACATACCGGAGAGGAAAAGACAACATTATCGGGTCATACAGATATAGTCAGAAGTATTGCTTTTAGTCCCGATGGAAAAACCCTCGTGAGCGGAAGTCTTGATAGTTCTGTGTTTGTCTGGGAGATAAATCCATAACATCACTTATCCCAAAGTTAATACTGTTTGTTTCAATCCATAATACTTATTACTTTTTTTATGATTTTATGCAAGAATTCAGTATTTTTTGAATTATGGCATTTTTGCAACCTATTCACCGAAAAAACGCGTCACCTATTTTGTAAGCCAAAATTGATTATGGGAGAACTGTGATGGAAAGAGATGATTTTGCACTGATTCAAAAAGTATTGTCAGGTGAAGAAGCTGCATTCAGTGAGTTAGTCAAAAAACATCAGAAAAGCGTCCACGCGCTTGCATGGCGAAAAATCGGTGATTTTCACATCGCTGAAGAAATCACACAAGATACTTTCCTGCAGGCACACAAAAAACTTAGCTCACTGAAAAATCCGAACCAGTTTGCCGGATGGCTTTACGTCATCACAGACCGGCTTTGTAAAGCCTGGTTTCGAAAAAAGAAACTGTGGACACAATCGCTTGAAGCTACCAATGAGGAAACACTCGAAAAAACCGCTTATTCCGACTACGTCTGTGAACAACGTGAGGATGCAGCCGTTGAACACAGACGTAAAATCGTGCAAAAACTCATGGAAAGACTGCCAGAAAGCGAACGCACGGTGATGGTCCTTCACTACCTTGGAGAAATGAGTTGTGAAGAGATTAGCAGGTTTTTGGGGGTTTCGCCGAACACGGTAAAAAGTAGACTTAAACGCGCACGAGAACGTCTACAAAATGAAGAACACATCATTCGGGAAACACTCGGTAGTGTGCCAATAAGTCCAAATCTAACTGAAAACATCATGCGGCGCATTGACACAATAAAGCAAACATCCCCTTCAGGAGGCAAGCCGTTGCTACCATTCGCAGCTTTAGGCACATCCGTTATTTTGGTTCTTTTGTTGATGGGCGCAAGCAAGCAATTCACTGCTAATTTTCAGAAGCCATATAGTGTTGATGCACGATCAGAACCTACAATTGAAATCGTCAATGCGCCAGTAGTTCTAAATATTCAATCAAAACCCCAATTGCAAAATCGGATTGGTGGCAATAAGAGTAGCAAAGACAGTAACAACGGACTATCAAAAGGAACAAAAACAGTGAAAAACAACCTAACTCAAGATGCAATGCAATGGAACCTACCTGAAAATGCCAAAGCGCGGCTCAGTAAAGGGTATATAGCCGATATAAAATATTCTCCAGATGGCAAGTTTCTGGCTGTTGCGAGTGGCATCGGTATTTGGTTTTACGATGTAACAGTACATCAAGAGGCAAGTCTAATTACAGGAAATACGAGTTTTCAAAACGACTGCCTTGCCTTCAGCCCAGATGGACGCATCTTAGCGTGTGGAAATGTCAATGGCACTATTACCCTATATGATAGAATCACAGGGACGCAAAAAACGCTCATTGGGCATAATGGAGAATATATCACATGCATAGCACTTAGTCCGGATGGCAAAATACTTGCAAGTAGTAATCGGGAAGGCACTATCCGATTATGGGATGCCATCACCGGAGAGGCGAAGTATACACTCATGCATGTTGCGGGTCATAATTTTTCATTCACGCCAGACAGCGGGACCATTGTGGTGGTGAGTAATAAAGACAGAATCAGTCTGTGGAATTCAGACACGGGTGAACACAAGAAAACATTCGATTTGCATCCCGATTGCAATACTATAGGTGCAGCGTTCAGTCCAGATAGAATAACAGTCGCTCTTGGTAGTGTAGATGGCACTGTCTACCTCTACGACTTAAACACAGGCGAACTCAAGATGATCTTCTCCGAGCATAAGGATCACGTTATACACTTAGCGTTTAGTCCTGATGGGAAAATACTTGCTACTACGTCTTATGAAGATGAAACAATCTGTCTGTGGGATGTACACACTGGTACACTCAAGAGAATACGCACCGGACACCCGCGAAATGCCGGGCTCGGGGGCTTAACGTTCAGTCCGGATGGAAAAACAATCGCCTGTGGCGGTGGCGATGGCACCATCCGGTTCTGGGAGGCACACACAGGTAATCCGAAAAATACGTTCACTGGACATTCACAGGAGGTCCGCAGTATTGCGTTCAATCCGAATGGAGACTATATCGCAAGTGGGGATGCCGGTGGAATTATTCGTCTATGGGATGCGGATACAAGGCAACCCATAAAAACGCTTAACGAGCCTAAAAATGGGCAGATACAATCGGTTTACAGTATGGTGTTCAGCCCTGATGGAAAAACTCTTTTTTGTGGGACTGACGATGACATCCACATCTGGGATGCACACACCGGCGAACACAAATTGATGCTTACTGGACATACGGGTTTTGTTGAGCATATAGCACTCAGTTCGGACGGAAAAATACTTGCGAGTGAAGATGCCGATACTATTCACCTCTGGGATGCACACACTGGCAAACACAAGCAAACACTTATTGGACATACAAAAGGGGTTAGCAGTATCGCGTTCAGTCCGGATGGGAAAATCCTCGCAAGCGGAAGTAATGATGAAACTATTCGCCTCTGGGATGTTGCAACTGGTAAAAATAAAATGGTACTTACCGAACATAATGAATGGGTGGAAGGTTTAGCGTTCAGTCCGGATGGAAAAATCCTCGCAAGTGGAGACGATGACGGGATAATCCATCTTTGGGATATAGACACATGGAAAACCAAAATTTCACTTAGTGGGCATCCATATTTGATGTGCTTAGTGTTCAGTCCGGATGGAAAAATCCTCGCAAGTGGCTGTGCTGACGGCACGATGCAATTATGGGATGCGCACACCTACGAACTTAAGAAAACACTGACGGGTCATATAACTCGGATCAATGGTATCGCTTTTAGTCCTGATGGAAAAACCCTTGTTAGCGGCTGTAATAACGGTTCTGTGCTTCTCTGGGAGATAGACCTTAAAGACAACTAATGGACAGTCTATATTCAAATTGCAGACACAAAACGGTAGGTTCGGTTTCCTAACCAAACCTACCGTTATAAAATATAGGTGCTACTGGTGTATAGCATCTAACCGCATCGGTGATATGATGCAGAGATGTCCATCATCACCTTCAGGTTTGACTAAGAAGGGTGATGCTTCATCTGAAAACTCCAAGACGAGAGATGTCGTTTCTATATGCGACAACACATCTGTTAACATCCGAGCATCCAAACCTATCCGCACACTTCCCGTGCCAGATTCTACTGTAATCGTCTCATGTGCTTCCCCGAGTTCGGGTGTATTTGCAGAAAGATGAATTCGTTCAGTATCTATCTCTAAACATATTGCATGATTCTTTGGATTGGAAAGTAGGGACACCCGGCGTGTTGCACGTAGGATCGCATCCTTTGAAACAACAGTGCGACTTTCTGTGGAGTCTGGGATAATCGCCTGATATTCAGGATATCTGCCCTCCACTAACCGTGTCATCAGTGTGGCATTTTCATCAGAAAAGAGCAGCTGGCTATTTTGGAGAGAAATCCTCACCCTTTCTGAATCAGCAAAAGTGCGTTGAATCTCTTTTACTGCTTTCAAAGGCACTATAAACCCTTCAACATCCTCAGGTGCTTGAAGTGGTGCACAATGGGCAATTGCCAGATAGTTTCTATCAGTTGCCACTACCTCCGTTCTATCTGAAAGTAGGTTGAAATAGAGACCGTTCAGAAGAAATTGCACCTCTTCAGTAGATGCTGCAAAAACAGTTTTTCTGATAACGGAGTTCAGCACTTCACCGTCAATAGTTATCCCTTCTCCATTTAAGGACGGTACTGGTGGGAATTCCTCGCTTGAAAGTCCTATTATCTTATACGTGCCGTCTCCACAAGTGAGTTCAATTCTATCGTTTGCGGTAGTAACGAGTTTAATCGGTTTATCAGGTAATTCCCGGACCAGGTCAACGAGTCTTTTGGCAGAGACAGTGATTTCACCTGTACCTGCTATCGTGCCATCTACTTTTACTTTTATTCCAACTTCCAAATCGGTTGCGGCACATTCAATGCCCTCATCTTGTGCACGAATGAGAATGTTTGCAAGTATTGGCAAAGTGTTGCGCCCACCTGTTACACCTTGGACCGTTTGTAGATTATCTAATAGTTCATCTTTTTTAAAGGAAAGTTCCATATAGAAATCTCCTATTTTAACGTGAGTTCCATGTCTTTGTTGTAGGTTAGGTTGAGGAACGAAACCCAACTTTTTTCATTAACGTGAGTTTGATAAATCAAATTTTTGAATTCGGTGCGGTTAGGAAACCGCACCATAGGCATCAATTTAAGAAAAAGTTGCTGAGTTTTCTCTTGTGGGAGGGGTTTCTAACCCCGATTTTGTCCGAATTTAAAATGTTAATCGGGGTTAGAAACCCCTCCCACAAGAAGATATATCCTAAAATTGGAGCGTTTCATTAGGTTACGGGCTGCATGTTGGGTTTCGTTCCTCAACCCAACCTACAGACTGCGAAATGGAAGCATACAGTATAACCAGTTAATAGAAGCAGGAATTAAGATTCCAATGGTGAAGCAGGTTCCAAACGCATAGGCATAATATAACAAGTATGTTCAATATCACTTGTTGGTTTCACGATCAGCGGTATAAACTCCCCAGTGAACTCAAAAATGAGTGAATCTGTTTCAATATGTGCCAATACATCCAAAAGCACACGTGCATCCAAACCGATTCGGACTTCTCCAGTGCCAGATTCCACTGCCACTGTCTCATGTGCTTCCCCGAGTTCTGGTGTCTTTGCGGAAATCTTAATCCGTTCTGTGTCGATTTCTAAGCAGATTAAGAAGTTCTTTGGGTCAGAGAGCAAAGATACCCGTCGCGCTGCGCGTAAGATTGCCTCTTTTGAGATGACTGTGCGTCCATCTGATGAATCGCGAAAAAGTTTCTGGTATGGTGGATATTCACCTTCAACCAGACGCGTCGTCAAAGTTGTGTTTTCATCAGCAAAGAGGAGTTGATTTTTTTGGTGAGAAATCTTTATTTCGGGTGATTCAGCGAAAATCCTTGCTACCTCTCTGATGGTTTTCAATGGAACAATAAAACCTTCCACTTCATCTGAACTTTTAAGTGAAGGACAATATGTTAATGCGAGTTGTCTTGTCCCATCTGTTGCTACCACTTCAGTTTTGTCTTCCACAAGGTTGAAATACAAACCGTTCAATGTATAACGAACTTCATCCGCAGATGCAGCAAACTGAACTTTGTTTATAGCAGAGCATAAAGTTTCACCATCAATAGGAATGCCTGCCCCATTTGCGGCGGGAAGTTCTGGAAATTCCTCATCGGATAGCCCGATTATTTTATAGACACCTTCCCCACATGTGATTTCCACTCTGTCATTTGCAGTTGTTACCAAGTCAATGGGTTCATCAGGTAATTCTCGGACGATGTCCGCTAATTTTTTTGCAGAAACGGTAATGGCACCATCTTCTTTGATGTTCCCCATAACTTTTATTCTAATACCGACTTCTAAATCAGTTGCCGCACATTCTATGTTTCCGTCTTGTGCGCGTATGAGGACATTTGATAATATCGGCAAGGTATTTCGTCCCCCTGCAATTCCTTGCACCATCTGAAGTGTGTATAATAGTTCATCTTTTTGAAAAGATAGTTGCATATTCTTCGCTCCTATTTATGATTATATTTAGTCGTTGAATTAGTTCATTGATAGAATGTCAGATTCTATTTCATTCTTGTAATTCATATCGTTGAAATCGTTTGTCAAGTTTCAAAAATGTTATAAGTGAAAGAACGGGTTAGACCTATTGAAACCGCATAATATCAGTAAAAAATAAAGCATGATGATCTGATTTTCACCTTGACAGACTTCTGATTGTTTAGTATAACATACTATAGAAAATATGTCCATATCAATTGATATATTTACCTCAATTTTTTGCGACACATCAACCTCTAATCTCACCTTGCAAAGAGAATGCATCAAACGAACTTACAGCCTACCTCTAAAATTACTATGAGGGCAGTCTTGATAGGTACTGTTCTAATAATCGGCAATAGTTACTGGATTGCCTATGTTGAGATGATTTGGCACACTGCACATTTGACAACCGTTGCGATGTCAGTGAACGTCATGTTTGGCATTTTTGTAATCACGATGCTGAATTTGTGGGTACGTAGCTTCGCACCGAATGCTGCCTTATCGCAGCGCGATTTAATCGTTGTTTATAGCATGCTTGCGGTCGGTAGTGCATTTTCAGGCCATGATTGTATGCCGCGACTTATGGGGTTGATTCCTTATGCGTTCCGTTTTGCTACTGCTGAGAATGATTGGGAAGCACTGCTTTTTCACCACTTACCAGAATGGCTTGTCGTCAAAGATCCAAAGACGGTGAATGATTTCTATGAAGGAAATGTTAACTTTTTCACTGAAGGCTATGTCCAACACTGGATTGTGCCGATACTTTCGTGGACAGCAGTTATATTTCTGTTGATGCTGATATTCCTCTGTTTAACGTCATTGATACGGAAGCAGTGGATAGAAAATGAAAAACTTGCGTATCCGATTATTCAAATTCCGCTGGAGATTACGACAAACCGTCGTATATTCAATAATCGATTGCTCTGGATCGGTTTCGGTATTGCGTTTGGTATCAACATGTTGAATGGACTTCAATACTTTTATCCTGTCCTGCCTGAGATACCTGTAAAGAAATATAACCTGAATATCTATTTTACACAGAAACCGTGGAATGCGATTGGGAACACACCGCTGAGGTTTCATCCATATCTGATTGGGTTTTCGTTTATTCTGCCATTGGATTTAGCGTTTTCATGCACATTTTTTTATTTGATGAAGAAGGTGCAGCTAATATTTGGCAGTGCGACTGGTGTATCGAAAGTGCCGGGGTATCCCTTCTTAGGTGAACAAGGAGCTGGTGCGTTGCTGGCACTGCTTGCCATTGCATGTTGGCATGGTAGAAAGCATTTTGTTTATGTCTTTTCACAGGTAATTCGTCAAGATCGTACTTCTTCAAAAGATGAGGCAATATCACCCCGTAGCACTATTATTACACTCGGTTTATCCCTTCTTTTGCTTGCTGTTTTATGCATTCGCGGCGGTATGTCTTTATGGGCATTTTCGGTTTTCATCGGTATCTATTTAATGATTGTTGTCGGACTGACCCGCATGCGAGCAGAACTCGGTCCTCCGATACACGCTATCGGTTACCTAACACCGCAATATATGATGATTTCACTGCTTGGGACGCGTAGGTTACGTGCAGGTAATTTAACGATGCTATCCTTATTGAATTGGCTTAGCGGGGCAAGTTATGCATCCTTCCGCACGCATCCTATGCCCGATCAGTTGGAATCGTTCAAACTTGGGGAACGGACAGGAGTGCGTAACCGAACGATGTTCACGGTGTTAGTCATAGCAAGTCTTGTCGGTATCTTATCAAGTCTGATCCTCTATCCGTATACAATATACAGAGAGGGAGTGGCAGCGGGTTCAGAACAGATTCACGCGGGTGGGGCAGATACTTATAATTTCCTCTCCTCATGGCTGGTCAATCCGAAACCGATGGATTGGTTAGCAACAACAGTACTTGGGTTCACATTTATGGCAAATTTAGGCATCATGTTTCTCCGCTCTCGTTTTGTTTGGTGTCCATTGCATCCTGCGGGATATGTCATCGGTGTTGCTCCTGGAACAACAGATATAATTTGGTTTCCGCTGCTGATTGCAATGGTAGCGAAATGGATTATATTGCGTAATGGAGGCATAAAAGCGTATCGTCGGGCAATACCCTTTTTTATTGGGTTGGTTTTAGGTGAAGCGTTGATGGGATGTTTCTGGCCACTTTTAAGTCTGATCTTACGATCTGCCGTGTATAGTTGGATTTGATTATTGTATATTGAGAAAAAATGTCCAAACCATAGTTGAATTAGATAGAATTATTTGCTATCTCACCAAAAGATAATATCTTCTTTACTTTTCCAGGCTGTGCCCAATTACATTTGCCTGCCCCATTAAGTTGCTGCAATAGTTTAAGTATCTCAGGATTCTCCAGATCAGTTTTTATCTTGTGTGCGTCTTCTTCTGACCAACACGGAATAAACGCATGCATTGCCTGATTACCTTGCCACATCTGTCCATCTACACTACTGAGAACAATCGGGTTAAATTGGTTTTTTCCATAAGCTTCCCAGATTACCTTGAAAGGTGCAAACGAATAGGGACCAACACCAAGCAATGCCCACCAATTGCCTCTATTCATAGATGACTGTAGCATTGTCCCTTTCCTGTCTTGTAGAACATCTCGGTGTTCAAGAAGATAGGTGGATAATGAATCGGACTTCTGGATATGATCCCACGTAAGTGGTTTTCCTGTTTCACGATGATATGGCAGGAGAATCCATTTCTGTGGGGATATTGTAGATTGTCGCCATAATTCCTTTGTTGCAAGTGGGAACAGAAATTTGTCGGGAATTTGAGCAGGTTTGTTATCAAATATAAGGACACTATTGGCACCACAAGTATTCACACCTTGTCTCGGTTTCTGTTCAGGAGTTAGTTTAATTTCAAGTGAATCAAAAGCATTAAGTTCATCAATGTTTGGCACAATCCGCCATGGGTCGCTTGGATTTTTTAATGGTAAAGCCTTATGTTCTACCCATTGTCCATCTAATTCCTTGAAATATGTTACTGGAAATTTCTGTTGTGTATCACCTCGAAACCTTGCACAGCAATATGCGGTACTAACACCTTCGAACACTTTAGTAGATGTGAATTCATGGACAACATCAATAGCAAAATTACGTGGATTTTCAAAGAAATGTTGATTGCATTTAGCACTGTAATTTCTAAATCCAACATGTGCACCATCCCCAAAAAAGAGGGACGTTGGTATGTAGAAATATCCTACACCATCCTTTTTGAGAAGTCTTCCAAGAGCTATTTTTAACACCAACGCAGCTACATCAACTCGTGAAGAACCCAATAGTGTCTGCTGGGTATCTGCAACAAGCCCTTCATCAATGAAATAAGGTTTGATTTTTGTTTTGTAAGTTGTGGGTAAGTCACCGAAATTTGCCCACGGAGGATTCCCAATGAGAATGTCGTATTTTTCATTGTGTGTTTGTGTTATAATATCTTTACAGAAAGTTTGAGAATCAGGAAAGTCAATACCAAATTCTCGTTGGACATTTTCTCTGAACTCCTCAAGAAATGAAGGCACTATCTCAATGAGTGTTAGCCGTGAAATGCGTTCAGTGGTAATAGGAATTCCTCTCTCCCGTGCAATATGGAGCATGGCAAGTGCAAACACACCTTGTCCTGCCGTAGGATCGCAGATATGTGCGCCGTCAAGCCATGCATCAAAGATTTCCCACTTATTGATGAGCCATTTTGCCCATTTTCGAGGTGTAAAAACTTGCCCTATATTAACGTCTATTGAATGAGAAGTGTTTGTATCCATTTTCTCTATCAGAGGCATTCAATTGTCACTTGCATCTATTGTGTGTCACTTGCATCTATTGTGTGTCACTTGCATCTATTGTGGGAGGGGTTTCTAACCCCGATTTAGCAGTGAGTGGGTGGAACTGCACACACGCGTCAACCAGTTTCTTTCACAATTCGCCTCTGGGGCAACCGAACTACTTCGTTATGTAGGACTGCGTGGAGATAGCGAACTTGCTCTCGCATGTAAACAAACTTAAATATTACCGAACTTCAACGTCAAAGTTCATTAGGATTTTGAAATGAAAACGACTAATCGCAATCTCAAACTGGAATCCCGAACCAAAATACTCACCATGATGATATGTGGCTGTCTTGTCATTTTGCTCGACAGTCCGACTGCATTGTTAATCTGCTTTCTGGCAAGTATCCTCCTCGTTGCATCATCTATGCCTACCCTTAAGCAGATTAGATTACTGCTCATTTTCCTATTCTTCACAACATGGGGGCTGATATACAGCCAAGGCATATTCTATAACGCCTTTCCACGCACGGTGTTGACTACGCTCGTTCCAGCAGATTTTCCTCTCATCGGTGAGTGGACTGAGGGTATCCAAATCTATCGTGAGGGATTGTATCACGGTATCATTCAATCACTACGTTTCAATACAACGCTTGTGATAGGTTGTTATATCGTCTGGACAACACAACCGCGCGATCTACTGCTTGCATTGTCCCAACTACGTGTGCCAGGAGCACTTGCATTTATGGTCACAACGGCATTGCACTTTATACCCATAATCGCATCTGAAACCCTTGCAGTCCTGCGTTCACAGAGATTACGAGGATTTCGTTATCTGCAATTCAATCTGTATACATCTGTGCATGGTGTGATCAATAGTTTTCGTCCAATTTTGGCGGGAAACATACGACATGCGACTAACCTTGGTGAATCGGTAGAAAGTCGCGGGTTTTCGCCAGAAACCGCAACACAACGAACCTCATTACGCACTTCAGAGATGGGGGGATTGGATTATGGTTTGCTTGCGTTACTATCTCTCTGTTTGATCTGTGTTGTTGGTCTGAAAGTGTTATATTTCTGCTATGCAAATGGTATCTATTATGGATCGTGGTTGAGAGGAATATATACCTTTACACGGGAGATGTTGTAGATACCATAGGTTAACGTCCAACTTCCCAAGCCAGATGTTCGAGTTCTGGGCCGATGAGTTTTTCCCACGCTAACCGCACAGCAGCATTTGAACCGGGTGTAGATATAATCACTTTTCCTTTATAGACTCCCGCAGTTGCGCGTGACAACATTGCAGCAGCACCGACTTGGTCATAACTGAACATACGAAATAGTTCGCCGAAACCCGGCAAAGTCTTTTCTAATTTACGATTCAGAACATCAAAAGTTGTATCACGTGGGGCAATGCCAGTGCCGCCGTTGAATATGATTATCTGCGCGTCAGTTTCTGCCATTTTGTCCAATACATCTGATACTTGGTCAGGTTCGTCTTTTATGATCTGATAAGCCGTTATGCTGTTTCCATCTGACTCAAGTTGTTCACGCAGAAAAGCAGCGTTTGTGTCTGTTTCTGGAGTGCGTGAATCGCTGACTGTTACAATCGCAACAGAAACAGGACCCTGTTCTGCTGCGATTTCTCTATGTTGTTGTGTGCTGGTAGATGTCGCCATCAAATTCCTCGTTTCTTATAATTACTGATTTAGATATTCTTTATCCAAATGTTTGGGCATCGTGAAAAAGCGTCCCCAGGTCTCTTTCGCAAGTTTCGTTTGAAAATCATCTTCCTGTGGATGCCCTATGACATAAGCAGTAATACCATAGGACTTACACACCTTCAATGCTTGTTCAGCAGAATATTTGCCAGTAGTTGGTTCATCTGTCAAAATTAACAGGAAGCGTTTTGCAAAAGGACTAAATTTCACTTGTGGCAATCCTTCAACTATAGCATCAATCAGATGTTCATCCCCGCCAAATGGGTTTTGCATTAGGGTTTCAAGGATGACTTCATTCAGTGGCATTTGAGTAACAACAACACCGTCAACAGACTTTATCGCATCTTTCGCTTCGGCAAACCTGATGAGTCCAATTCTATATTTGAGTGAGAATATATCTAACCTTCCAAGAAGTGTGCTTAATCCAAGCATAATCGCTTGGGATTTTCCACCCATACTTCTGCTGTAATCTAACATAATCATAATATCTACAATGGGTTCTGCATTCGGATTAGAAGCTGAACCTGGTTGTCCACCAGCAAATACCTGAAGATGCTCAGCACCGCTAATGAAAGTATGGATTTGGTTGGTTGCCAGATTGGTTAGTATCCATCTTTTTCCCTGCGTTTGTGTTCGGGCAATTGCGTCTTCATCCAAATTCCACTGTTCTGGCAAAACGCCTTGATAGACATATACTCTATTTTGATCTCTGTTGACAGCGAACATTTCACCGTTCTCATGGTCAGCAATTAACCATAACTCACTAATGAGATTGTTTAGGATTTTCACGTTATTGGATAAAAACAGCTGCGGTTTGAAATTTAAGTTGTTGTCTCGGACCACTTTCTTTAAGTGATCTAAAGAAAACTGACCATCTTCCAAGTCAATTGTATGTTTTAGGTCGAGACTGAATAGTGGTTTTCCTCCGCTCTTCCTGATTTCAGTTGCGATATCCCTAAATACTTTCAAAAACTTTTGGTTCCCAACACGATTACTCGGTAAAGTAGTAGCATTGTATTCACTGCCTGGAATCGCTACCCATATACCACCTGTGAGTTCTGCTAATTGATGTTGAAAGGGTTCAGGAACACCGAGTACATTGACGCGTACTTCCTCAAATTTTGTTTGATCAAGCACCTTTTCTCGCATCTCTTCCTTTGCACCTTCTTTTCTCAGACTGGTAGTTGCTTGTTCATCCGTAACAAGGATAAGATGCTTATCTGCATCCGCATGAAATTCTATGAAAGTAAAAGTTTCATAGAGTGCGTCCAGAGCATTTTCATCACCACTCAATTTTACTTCCTTCATCCGTCTTCTCAGGACAGCGACATCCGGCAACAATGCACGCGTTTTAATCTCTTGTCCATGTTTACGGACGCTGAATTCAGTCATGCCTAAATGGTATTCAAGATTGATTGTGTCAAAGGCATCTGTCATTGAATATAGGTTATCTGCAACTTGTTGTATGTTATTTTGCATACTCGCGCTTGTATCAACCACAAAAACTACATTCACCTTATCAGCTGTGCGTATACTGATAATATGGTCGGCAATCCGTTTTAGCGCATCTCCAAATGGATTCTTGCCACCGCCACCATCTCCTGTTCCATCTCCGCCTCCACCCCCATCTTGTCCTATTCCGTCACCAATACCCCCAATATCTGAAGCTCCTTTAGATTCAAGGCGATGGAATCCGCTTTCTCCATCCCCTTTAACGCGCTGTCTGAGGCTTTCCTTTCCTTTACCAGAGGTAATTTCATAGGGACTTTGAACGGATTTTGCAATTGCAGTAGCACGACTATTTAGGTGTTTTGCCTGCGTCGTTACATCAAGGAGTTCTGTGGTATTAGATACAGTTTCTGTTGCACTATGCGTGAGTATTTTTTCAGATGGACGCACAGTCTCATCAAATAAATTGGAGGAAGCTGATAGGGCCTTATGTTGGGGTCGGTATTCAGAAATTGCCTTAGACTTCTGCGTTGGGTTTTTCTTCGGCGGGCGTTTTATCGTGCGATGTCTTCTAATTGTTTCTTCCATTTCTACAAATTCTATCCCAACAACATCATCCATCTCACTACTAAGATGACTGTAATAGAAAAATGTGAGTAGAATAGCGAGACTGAGATGAGCAATAGCGGCAATCAGACATGCGTTTAGTGATCGTTGTCTTCCTTCATAACGTTTCATAATCTTTCCTCTTGCTATTATTGGAGAATTGCTGTTCTTAATCGTTGAAATCTCAATATTAATATTATATCAAATGTTGTTGTATAATTCAAGATAGAAAAAAGAATGGGGCGTAAAGTTTTTGGCACTAACTTCTCACCAACCATTGTAGTGCGGGGTCTCTGTGCCCCGCCATGTCTGAGAAATTGGATGTAACGGGCGGGCACAGAGACCCGCCCCTACAAGGTGTAGAGAGAGGCGTTACCTGATATGAAAAAGTTTGAATTGGTACAAAAACTTTACACACCCAAAAGAATGGGGCGTAAAGTTTTTGGCACTATAGCCATCAATTTAAGAAAATTGATTTGTTCATGGTTTGTCTTTAGTCCCGTAGGGACGATATGTTTATAGAAAAACGTTATCCTAACTCTCTTTAGTCCCGTAGGGACGATATGTTTATAGAAAAAATGTCACCACCCCTCTTGAGTTCCGTAGGAACGATATGTTTATATGTAAAATCAAATATGTGTGAATAGAAAATAAACAGGTTGTTAACTGGCACAAGTCGTCAGGATAGGTAGTTGGGTCTCCGAAGTTACTATCAAAAGTTTGACCTTTATCCTCTGAACGGCACTTTGATTTTCAGACTCTAATCCTAAAAATCTACTAATCCTGAAAATCCTGGTTCAGACAAATGGTCTTTAATCGTAATTCACTCCTACCTTCTGTCTGATGGGGGAACGACACCTGCAGGAGCATTCGAGCTGCCAGTGGCATGTAGCACAGCTCCTGATCCGATGGTGGCAAACTGTTCAAGACTCAGTAGTAAATAAGCGGTGCTGTCTATGCCGTGATGATCGCCCTTGATGGATTCTTCATCTTTGTCGGTGTATGTCACATTCTCATCGTAGACACAACTCAAAAACTCATCGGTAACATCTAACGGACGGTATTCTTGCCGCAAATCCTCATCAGGTGGATGCAACATTCTGTCCCGAAAGAAGAAGATTGATGGTTCACCTGTCTTGTCTACTTTCAGACGTTGTTTGATCGCGTCAATTTGTCCAATACGCGATTTTTTCGGTTCTTTGACAGTAAGCCGCGCACGTCTGAGATGTTCAACACCATCCTGATCCGCACTGTCAACGGCTGCATACCGAATATAATCGTCATCGTCACAATTTTCCTCTATCATATCAATCAGATCGGTTCTTGTGAGACCTGTTTTGTAGATTTCTTTGTATGCATAGAGGCGGTCCTCGGGTGATTCTGCCCACCAGATACAACTTGATGGGTTGCGGAAACCCCAGTCAACGCTGAGAAAACGTTTCCAATTTGGGTCAAGTTCAAAACTATCAATAATATGTATATCCGGTGAAAATTTATCAAATACGAGACCTTCTGCAGATTCCCATTTGCCTTCGTAGCCGCGTTTATATCGCAATCCTTCAAGGTTTTGTAATCTGGAAACTCTCCGTTCCCCGATTTCTGTCAATTCCCCAGTCTCTTGATTGTAGATTTCAGGATTGTCTCTGAATGACAACTCAAAATACTCAACTTTGCCATTTTTTGTTTGATGCCGTATCCAATGATCCGGAGAACTTGGGTTGCAATCTGCGACGAGGAATGCGATGGGCATTGTACCTGCACGTTCAGAGACGCGCGCGGTGACTTCCAACCATTTGTCAAACGGGATTAACTCTGCTTGATTGACAAATGCTGCATCAAAGAAATCGGATAGTAAGTTATTCGGATTGTCCAATCCATTCATGTAGATACGAGAACCGTTCCAGTATTCAAAGAAGATGGGTTGTTCGCCACCGTGCTTGACGATAGGCGTTGGGTTTGGTGCGGTCCGAGGTGTAGGTCGGAAACCTAAGTATTTCTCATAAGTAGGTATAATATTTCTATAGATTCGGTTGAGGGTTCTGTGAATGAATGTGAGTCTTGCTCCTGGATACTGTCTTGCTAACATGTCTATGTAAGCAACGCAGCTATACGTTTTGCCTGCATCGTAGGTGCCACCTGCTATTTTTATCGGGGCATGCGATTTGAAGAGGTCAATCATTTTCGCATAAGGTCGGAATCCATCAAGGTTGTACTTGATGCTGGGCGTTGGGGCTACGACCTTTATGTTCTTGATGATCTCCTTCGGTTCATCATGTGCGGGTAGATTCTCCTCATATTCGTGCACAACTGGATGTACGTGTTCCAGTGCTGGTGGGTTTTCGCAGGTTTGTTCTCCTTCGGGGTGGACATCATTATTCTCGGAATTTTCAGTTTGTGGCTGTACAAGCCTTTCGCATTCTAATATAGTCTTGAATGATTTTATGGCATCACCAAGCGTTTTGACATGAATGGATATCTGTTTGATTCTTTCAGGATCTCCTTTGCCATCCCTTATATCCTTATATGATTCTATAAGCTCATCAACCATTTCCTTCTGAGCTTCGTGCCACTCGTCTAATGTGCGTTGATATTTACTTCTCTTTTGGTTGGAGGTTTGTGTTTCTTTTGTCATAATACTGAGTATTATAACTTACGGCAAATGTGAATTGTATTTATTGCGGTGTCTGGAACAATGGAATTCTAATAGGTTTGGGGTGGGATTTGTCTGAAGCAGGATTAGCAGGATAGTCATACCATCTCTAATGAGAGTATAACACTATTTCGTAGGTCGGGTTGAGGAACGAAACCCGACATGACACTATAATAACCCAACTTGCCACCTATTGCACAGTTTCACCCTTTCTTTTCCTAATGTCCAATCATTCGCTCCAGATGAAGATTAAATAAATATTTCGGTAATCCAGTACACAAAAATGATCGTAGGGGCGGGGTTTCCCCGCCCGCCATCAACGCGCAACTTGCATATTTAATATTCATACTTGCTTATCATTCGCTCCAGCGGAGCGATATGTTTATAGCACGCACAGCGTTTCATTCTGCCGCTCCAGCGGATTTGTAGCACAAACTTTCCAGTTTGTGCCACGAAAGAGTTGCAACCATAAATGAGATAATTATTTTTAGAAATGGTATTTTATTAACCCAAGTTGCCACCTATTGCACAGCTTCACCCTTTCTTCTCCTAATGTCCAATCATTCGCTCCAGCGGAGCGATATGTTTATAGCACGCACAGCGTTTCATTCTGCCGCTCCAGCGGAGCGGTATGTGCAAAATTCTGAACAATCTTAGCGGGAGGTTATATTGTTTAGGTGGCAACTGACGTTTTATTATTAGAAAAATCAACTTGACAACAACCATCTTCTTATGTAATAATATATATTACTTATACTACAAGCCTTTGGTGATCTATCATGCTAAACCATTTCTACAAAAGAATTACACACTATGATATGGATCATGCTGCATTTATCACATGCATGCCGATGACGCGTTTTTATACCATGAATCGTCCATGCCAAGACATCAAAAAATTAAACCAGCAATCGTACCGAATCAAAAAAATGAAATTCTCAAGAATTCACCTAAAAAATTACAAACAAACCCACACACTGACTGAACTCACAACCCGGTACGAAAAACCGTACCGTAACACAAAAAAACGCACATTACGGTACGGTTTCAAATCGGAACATCGCAAACAATATCGAGGTTAGGAAACCCCTCCTACAAGCTATAAGTGACAACTCGGGTTAGAGATTATTTGATGGTATTGTACGATTACATATATTCTATGGACATCATAATCTCACTATGATACTATATCTAAACAATTCTATGACGACAATCTTTGTTATAGCATAAGGAGTAACGCATATGGATTTTGTTCAGTTAACAGATGCACAACATAATGAATTTGAAGAAAATGGATTCTTCATCGTGCGTTCAGTACTTGACGAAGATATGATAAACAGACTAACTGAAACTGCAGATCGTATCGTGAAGGAACATGAGACAGATGCACAATATGTGCATATTCGGGATGGATTGGTCCAAGAACCAGCATTCGCAGAATTAACATCACAGACGAATGCAATCCCCTTAGTTATCCAACTTCTCGGAACAAATATACACATTACAAATACAGCTCTTCTTTATAAACGCCCGCAACCGCGCGAAATGCCAGAGAATCGTGGATGGCACAGAGATGTCGGTCTGCATTTGGATCTTGGACATAAAGATTGTCCACGTGTCGGATTGAAGGTCGCATATTGTTTGACAGATTGCCACGTTCCAAATTCTGGTACTACACTCTTCATTCCAAAAAGCCATGTTTCAGGTGAACCTTTAGGTATTCCAGAAGGTGAACTCGATCCTATTGAACCTTATGCAGAACCATTGCTACGGGCTGGCGATGTTTATTTCTTCGAAAATCGGATTTACCACACGACAGGACTGAACTTTACTAACCGAACAGCGAAGATTATTATTTACGGTTACCACTACGCGTGGCTAAAACCAGAAGGATATCTATTGTATTACAACGACAGACAACAACCTGACGAAGATGTCCTGAAGAACGTTGATGACCTTGGTAAACAGTTTCTTGGTGGAGGAGGCGGGGCAGCTGCACAATGGGCATCGGAGCATAATCTCACATTGAAACAAGCTCCGCAGACTGTTATTATTTAACCTAATTCCATTCCTTTGTAGATCGAGTAGAGGAACGAAACCCGCCAAATGCCGTATGGGGAATCATGGCGAATCATGTAGAATACCAAACGCGTATTCTACCAAGCGCATTCGGCAATGGCATTCATACCGTTGATTTGGCGCATTTGGCGTTGATTTGGAACTACTGCAATAAATGAATTAATTTCACTTTATCAAGAATCACGGCAAAACCCCTACCTTTAGGTAGTGGGATGTAGCCGTGCTCATTGCTCGTGTCAAGAAAAAAGATTTGACTTTTGGAGTAATATGTGGTATCATATATTCAGCATCTTAGGATAGGATTCTCACCCCGCATCACAACCCGATGTGGGTCCTATCCCCAACCGTGAGAAGTTGTGTGATGCCGATGTGAGACCATCTAAAACATTAGGATATAGCAGAGAAAACCTAATTTTGTAGACAACCTCTACACCCCTGCTATATACGCTAATCTACGTCAGGGCATGGCGGAAGTTACGCCTGTGGAGTGCCAGTAAGACCTCATTTTAGGATGTATTCAGGATAAAGGCACAACACGTTGAAGCAGGAAGAGTCATTTGGAAGTCATAAAACTTTCAATGTAAGAGCTAAGAACCCCCAGCCTTTAGGCTGGGGGAGCATGTCAGATTCATTCTTTAAAGTAGTTTGTTCGAACAACGGTTTTCATGCCACCACGTATATTAAAATCACCCACTACTTCTGCTGTTCGCGGTTGACAGGAATTTACAAAGTCTTCAAGCACTTTATTCACTAAATGTTCATGGAAAATACCCACATCTCTGAAAGAGACGAAATATTCCTTTAGTGATTTGAGCTCAATACAGTGCTTGTCTGGAACATAAGTAATAGTGATTTTTGCGAAGTCTGGTAAACCTGTTTTTGGACAGACTGTCGTGAACTCTAAGTTGGTAATCTCGATTGTATAATCTCTATCGCTGTATTGATTTACCCAAGTTTCAATTTGCGGTGTTTGTAAATCTCGGATATGTGCTTGTAAATCGTCATAACTTGATGGGGTACTCATTCGTCCATCCTTTGGATGTATGTATTGTTTATTTCAAAATATTGATTGGAAGCAGTGTTTATGATAGGTACCAGATGATAATAGAAACATTATACCGTATATCAGCAATTTGATGCAATGATGTTATCACTCTTTCGCCACAAGACCCCGTTGCTTTAGCTCGGGGATGTAGTGGCGACAAAAAACTTGACTTTTAGGTTAGAATATAGTATGATGATTAGGCCAGTTCAGTGGTAGTTGTTGTAGCAGCTACCACACCACTACAATGGGAACTGGAATCTTTTCAGAACTGGAATACAATGTTAAAAACACACAAGGTTGCTTTAGATCCGAACAATATACAACGCAACTGGTTTGCCCAACAATGCGGGTATGCGCGTTTTGCGTATAATCAAGCTTTAGCAGATTTCAAATCAGAGTTAGATAAGGGCAACTTCTTGTCTGCACCGAAGTTGAATAAAAGGTTTAATGATGCTAAGAAAGAGCATGATTGGATAAAAGGTATGGATCAAGTTGTTGCGAACAAAAGTATCTTTGTGAATTTGTCGTCTGCTATAAATAATTGGGTTGGAAAGCGTGCAAAGTTCCCGAAGTTCAAAAGACGTGGCAAACATGATAGTTTCATAACAAACAACCAATCTGTAGAAGTGAAAGGGAAACGAATCAGGCTGCCAAAGATTGGTTGGGTTCGTATGTTTGAGTCATTACGTTTTGTTGGTAAGATTATCAAGGTTACTATCTCAAGGACAGCACATCGTTGGTTTGTATCTATAACTGTAGAAGTTGCAGAGGATACCGCAGCTATTGATAACTCAATGCACCCTGCAATTGGTATTGATGTAGGTATAAACACACTTGCTACAGGTTCTGATGGTGAAAAATATGATAATCCGAGACCACTTAAACGATATGAGAGAAAACTGGTAAGAGAGCAACGTAGGCTCTCTAAAAAGAAGGCAAAGTCTAACAACTGGTATAAACAACTGCGAAAAGTGCAGAGAACACACTATAAGGTTGCATGCATTAGAAATGATACGCACCAGAAGGTGACAAATGCTGTTGTTAATAAAACATCTGCTATCAGTATAGAAACATTGAAAATTACGAATATGCTAAAGAATAGGAAGTTGTCTAAAGCATTATCAGATTCAGGATTAGGTAATTTTCTAACGATACTCAAAACGAAAGCAGAAACACGTGGTATTTCTATAACCGAAGCAGATACGTTCTTTGCCAGTAGTAAGACCTGTAGCAGTTGTGGACATAAAAAGAAAGACTTGCAACTCAAAAACAGAACGTATCATTGCAGTCAATGTGGTATCTCCATAGACAGAGATATAAACGCTGCAATAAATCTTAGAAATGTCGCGGTAGGGCATACCGAGACACAAAACGCCTGCGGAGTCCTAAATCAGTCGTTTGTTCAGGAAGCGTTCAGGATAGACGCACAAGACATAGAAACAGGAAAAGCCACTTGGAAACAGCTCAGTTTGTTTCCAGCGTAAGAGCTAAGAACCCCCGATGCTTTAGCACGGGGAATATGTCAGATTATCATATTATGGGTGTGTAAAGTTTTTGTCACTAAAAAATCATGCGGCTATTGTGTCTGGATACCAGTGTTTTCCCAGGTCTTGCTCTTCAGCGGACATCTTAACTCAAGAATAGCATTGAGTCCTTCATCTGTCCATCTCATAGATGCGCGGCTACACCTTTGTGCCACAACATGTTTGCAGGCACTCTCTATCACGCTACTGGTAATCTGATACCCTTTTTCTCTGAACATTCCACTTGTTCCAACGCACGCAAATCTTTTGCCCATTCACGCACTTTCTTATTTAAGGGCGTGTGACTGACATCAATGCCCTGACGCGCTAACGCTTCAGCTACCCCCTATAGTCAAAGTTAGCCACAAAACGTCACATCTTTTCCGCAACACGATGTGTGTATTTACCTTTCAACTGCTGCTTCGTATCCCAAGGGGTATGGGAGTGTTTCGCATCACAATGATAAACCCACCGCTCAACACGGATAACACCACAGAGTGTTGTAAACTGCCGTTCTCTCTTACGCCACGAACGACACGCTTTTTCACACTTGGGACACGACACTGGCTCCGTCTCTTTTGCAGATGCTTGCTGGGACGTATACATCTCTAACAACTTTTGTCCTAAGGCACGAGTGCCTTCTAAAATATGATGTTCTGCTTCAGCTAACGACAGACAAGAACGACTATCAAGGTCTCCAAGTAAATCGTTAACTTCAACTACTAAGTTCTCTGCCGCTTCCACATTCTCTTTGACTTCACAATTGGCTAATGATATACTAAGCATTGGTATCCTCTCTGATATAGAGTTTTTTTTAAGAACAGCACTAGTGACAAAACTTTACATACCCGTTTTCAAAGCTTTTCTTGACATTTTCCTGTTAATATTCTATACTAACTCAAGTTCCCATCTTATATTGTAGGAAGGGTTTCTAATCACTCTGAATCATGCAGGATACCTTGCACGTATTCAGCCAAACGCATACAGCGTTGATTTGGATTGATAACGAAAAACATAGAAACAACGAATCCCGGTGTCAATTATGGTATATCGAGGTTAGAAACCCTCCTACAACAATTGGTAACAACTTAGGTTATACTATTAAAATCATGAATCTTCTGTAGAGAATGTTACCCGCGCTGCATGGCGCAACCTCTACCACAACAGAAAAACACAGGACGACAGAAATTCAGGAGATTATCAACAATATCTAAAATAATATAGATTCTCTATTATTTTTACTTGACAATCACATATATGTATAGTATACTTAACATGTGTTTAGCGGATAGATCCAATTCAACTACGCAAGTTTAGAAACTCAAAGAGGCAATTCAGTCAGAGAAATCTTATGATATAACCATGATTTCGCACATCACGATTGTTCTAAGCAAGTTCTGAACATATCATGAAGGACAATAGGGGCATAGTCGCGCAATTCATTGCTCCTCAGACATTACAACAAAAAAGGTAATTTCAAGAATAGAATTGGTCCAAACCAGCAGAGAGAATATCATGTTAACGCAGGACAATAGAGATGAGAAACATGAGAAATGCCCCAGTTGTGCCGAGTTGGTCAACAAAGAAGCCTTAAAATGCCGTTACTGCGGGGAACAATTTACATAAAGGAGAATCAAATGAAAAACATTCATCCGAAAAACAAAGCAGATTTTGCATTACTACACCGGACTGCAATAAGTGCTTTAGAAGAATGTGACTATGATATTGTTGATAAGACAGATACACAATTATTAGGATTAGTTGAAATAGTATGTCATGATGAAGCACTTTTTATCTCTAACGGATATAGGGAATATGCTGATTATGATGTTGAGGATTGCATAGAACATATTTCGTATATTGTTTCTCAACATTCTGATTACTTATTAAGTCTAATCAAAAATATTCATAAGGTGGTAATGGACAATCGCAAAGAATTAATGTCTAAATTCAACCCGCCCCCAATATTACCGCCAGACCATATTATATTTTAAAACCAGTATTAGAATGCCTTTTTATGGTGAATTATTGAAATAATTATACACCTCTTCTGTAGGAGCGACCTTTGGTCGCGACCAAAGGTCGCTCCTACAACTCAAAATGTCCAATTAATTGTATAATCTACCATAGTAATAAAAAAGTGGATAACAAAAGGTGAAATACCTAAAGGCACTCAAAGAAAAGATTGAGTATTCAGAATATTGGCAAGTCAATAGGGGTTTTCTTATTTGGGGGGCATAAGCGTCAATTTAGTAGTTTTTTGAAGCATTTTCAAGATGTTCCAATGTTGTGTTTCTGTCAGCACGCCTCTCAATATAGCATCCGTTTTGAAAGGCTTGTTTTATTTCATCAAAAACTTCTCGGAGGAATATTGTAGACTTGCGAAAACTTATTGTGATTGTGCGTGCGTAGGTAGCAATCAGTTCTGCTGTTTTTGAGAGACTGTGTTGTCCACATCGCCAACCTATCACTAACATCACCCAATGCCGAATGAGCACGACGATTAATTTCGCATATATTTCACATAAGATGCGATAAGGTTTTTTCGCTGCGGGAAGTATCCACTTTTCCTATGCTTTTAAAACACTTATATATCAAATCTATGTGCCATCTAAGGCGTGTGATGGCACATATCTGTTCAGCAGTCTGTTGATCAAAACCGATATTCGTAATATAGATATTCCATCCTGCGAGTTGAAGTCCTGTCTGTGAAGGTTTCTTATGCTTTCGTCCAGCTCGATATTTGATATTTCGGCATCGTTTTGCTGTTTCCTGTTTTGAGCGTCTTTGGACAACTCACCGTGCTTTGACACGCTCTTTTTTCCCTACGAATATCTGTGTTTCAGCGGTGTTTTCGGTCTGGCACTTGAGCCATTTTTGTAGACAAAAGGGTGCCTCTGTGTTGTCAAATTGTGAAAAGAAGCGACGAACAAAGTTCCATGCCGCTGTTTTGTAATACCGATGTCCACCGTCTCCAATGAATAACTCACACTGATCTTCAACGCCGGCGACGGTGTATATTTCTTTCAATCGTTCATAAGCGAACTTTACATGATCAATTGGAAAAATGGGATCATCTCGTCCAGCGATTGCACAAAACGGACGTGGTGCGATTAACCCCGCAACATCGTACATCTCACCTAAACGCATCACACCTGGGACATAGTTACATTCGCAGTGCCGAATTGTACCGATGCTTCCTTCAAACGTGCAATAGTAACAACTGGGAACTGCCACAGCGATTCGGGTTTCACAAGCAGCTGCAAAAAGCGATACAGTACCGCCACCAGAATTTCCAGTAATTGCAATGCGTTTAGGATCAATGGGGAGATTATCTATTGCCCAATCAATGAGCCGTGACATATCCCAAACTCTTTCGCCAATAGGCGTACGTCCAACAAGTATGCTATGGACTAACTGATGTCTGCAAGAATGTGTAGCATTATTGTTTTTGTCTGCCTCGGTTCGTGTTTCACCGAATGCGCGTGTTGTAGGTGCAATTGCGATATATCCTTCTTCAGCCGCAGCTTGCCGTGCAATGTCGCGTTCCCCCTCTATCATCTCCTGTTCCTCTTTCTCAGAGTGAGCGATTCCTGCGTAGATATGCGGGTGGTTATGCCCGTGTGGGGTAAGGATTAGCGGTATTTTCCCTTCAATTGTTTTGGGTCGCAGTAGATAAAATGGCAACGGCACGGTGGGTTCCGCCCACAGATACCAACTTTCTCGGATGTGGTTATCCATATCTAAAACATTTAGTTGTTCTGCTTTTGGGATATAACCTGCCAGGTCAGATTCCATGTTGTCTAAACCGAGGATATTACGGAGTTCAGGACGAAAGTTCGCCTGCCATGCAACTAAACCTTCAGATGTGGTTTCATTGAATTCATATTTTCTTGGGACTGTTGCGTATAGAGTTTCAAAATGTTTGTCAGCATTATACATTTCAGTTTCCTCTTCTTCGGATAAGTAATACCAATTCTAAAAAATGATGTCACATTCCAGGTTTTTGTGAAATGTTCTTTAATTCGGTACAAACTGGAAAGTTTGTGCTACAGAAAAAAGTCATTATATATTAGAAATGGTATAAGATATATGAAATTGGTTGTGGTATTATAGATTATATCTTATTTCCAATTTCTTTTGGCTGTTTTTCTACTTTAAAGGTATTTCATTGGACATATAATAAAGTCTCATGTTATTATGTAAAAAACTGATGAAGGAGATGATCAAATGATAAAATTAGTAACTGTTCATAGTTTTTTCATATTTCTGCTCTTTTTGGTAGTTGCTTTATTGCCTGCCTATTCGGTGGATGTCACTGTTGGTTTGTTGGCAGGTGATAACAACCTCGGTGAAGTTGAGGAAGCAGCCTACAATTGGACAGATGATAATTATCCAACGACAATCCTTGTAGCTGGTAATGATGGCACATTCAAGAACAGTAGTGGTAATGCACAAAATCTGGATCAATTTGCAATGTTGTGGTTCTTTTATACAGAAACGAACACCTTGCCAGCTGCTTTTCTTGAAGATTCCACAAAGAAATCTATTCTTGATTATGTAGAAGCGGGTGGTGGATTGTTTCTCTCTGCACTTGCTCTTCGGTATGTAGCAGACATAGGCGTTGAAGAGGGTGGAATCCCACGCCGTATTTCACCGTTAAGTAAAGGTAATGGACAAATTGGGGTTTTACCGACAGATGATGCAAAAGATCATCCAGTATACAAGGGATTTGATACGAGTAAACATGTTTTTATAACAATTATGGCACAGCCAGGATTCAGTGCAGATTTCCACAATTTCAAGGCTGCACCACCATCCGGTTTAATTCTCGGTACCAAAACACTTAATGGTGGAGGTGGTGCCGGTGAACGTCCATTTGTTGAATACGATGTTGAGGATGGGAAGATAATCACTCTTGGACATCATAATGGTGTTTATACTGATACGAAGTCTCCAGAGAGTGATAATTTGAGAACATTGACGACAAACGTTCTCAATTATCTTGGTGAAAATTCCGCATTCTTTGCTGTTGACCCTAACGGGAAAATCACTACTACTTGGGGCAATATAAAGTCAAGAATGAAATAGGACGTGCATTTCTTACAGTTTGAATAACCTGTGACAGGTTGCTGTTACAGGTTATTCTATTTGTGGGACGATTCTTATGGGTATCTTATTTTCAGACGTAAGGTTCTTTATTTAGTTCTTTGGCTTTCATTGAATTTGTGGGATTCAACGTAGAATGGTGCAATAGCCAATATACAGCAGCAACTAATACACCGCCAAGGACGGTTGCAAATAACCACATTGCCGGATTCACCAAGATCGTTGTATTTACGGTTCTACGTAATCTCAAGGCATCTGAGTAGACGCCAAAAGCAAAAAACACGTTGACTATAACAATTAACATAATAATTACGGTTGTCCAGAATATAAATATAGCCGATGGGATGTATTCAAAAATTTCCATTATAATTTCTCCATAATACGATTCGTTTTAGTGTTATTATATCATGTGAGCATATGCGTAACAATCTAAATCATTCTGATGGGGGTGTAAAGTTTTTGGCACAGGGGGCCAAACTACTGTTTTCTTTAGTCCCGTAGGGACGATATGTTTACCTTTCTATGCCGTTCCTACGGCACTCAAGAGGGGTGGTCCACATCTTTTCTATAAACATATCGTCCCTACCAAATCAACGCTATGAATGCCTTTATGGCATTCAGCGGGACTGAAGAACATAATGTAAAAGTTATAGTCCATAAGACAACGCCTAAGTATGCACAGTCCGGCCTCAGACAATTTTTGCAGATTCTTTTGCCAAAAACTTTACGCATCCAAGGAATTAGGTTAATTTGACACTATCTTATTCTTTTGCTAATATATTTACCAAGTTTCAACACGGTTACTATTTTTCAGTAGACTGACAAATTATGAAAATATCTGAAATCCAAAGTATACTCTCAACATTAGATATTGAAGCTTGGCTTCTATATGACTTTCGAGGCATCAATCCAATCTCGCAAAACGTGGCAGGATTTGCTGGGAAAAACATCACCCGTCGTTGGTTTTGCCTGATACCTAAACATGGTGATCCGAGATGGTTAATCCATCGGATAGAGACCTCCAACTTTACAGACGTTCTCGGTTCTGTATCTCTATATGCTGGTTTGCAAGAACTAAACGATGAGATGTCGAAACTTCTTGCTGATATTCAATCGGTCGCGATGGAGTATTCTCATAACGCATCTATTCCCTACATTTCTCGTGTAGATGCTGGAACGTTAGAGTGGGTGCGTAGTTTTGGTATTGAGATCGTATCTTCAGCGGAACTTGCACAATATGTAGAAGCCCGTCTTTCCGATGCCCAGTATGAAGGGCATGTGAAATCTGCACGTCAGATTTTGCAAGCAAAAGATTTTGCATTCACCTGGATAGGTAACCAACTAAAGGCTGATAGCACCATCACTGAGTATGATGTTCAACAACAGATTCTCAATCAGTTTGATGAGATGGGCTTGATTGCTGGTCACCCACCGATTGTTGCTGTTAATGCGAATAGTGGCGATCCACATTACGCACCATCTGTGGATAAATCACAACAGATTTGTAAGGATGATTTTATCCTAATTGATCTATGGGCAAAACAGAAGGAAGCGGATGCGGTATTTGCTGATACGACGTGGGTTGCTTATGCTGGTTCTTCCGTTCCTGACAAATATGTGAAGATATTTGAAGTTGTTAGGGAGGCACGAGATAGAGCAGTTGCGTTCATACGCGAAAGATGGGCAGCAGACGAACCGATACCGGGTTATGCAGTTGACGATTGTGTTCGTGGGTATATCACAGAAAAAGGATACGGTGAATATTTTATTCACCGTACGGGACATAACATTGGAACTGTGATACATGGTAATGGTGTCAATTTAGACAATCTGGAGTCCCGAGATTCCCGTGTGTTGATTCCGGGTATCTGTTTTTCAATTGAACCTGGTATCTATTTTAGCGATTTCGGCGTGAGGACTGAAATTGACGTCTTTCTAACTGGACCAGGGAAAGACGGCGTAGAATTGACAACCGTGCCCGTTCAAAATCAGGTATTGCCTCTGCTGTGATTTTATAGTTCCGTTTTTTGAGATCTTTTAATATATGTGAAAAATATATCCGCGTGTTTAGAATCCACTGTTCAGAATAAGCAGTTGCGAGCATTGGCAGTGATATGGATAATCGAGGTGCGTTTAGTAACCACTGTTCGGCATATTCTGCAAAGTCTGTTTCAACCAATCCCCTACACCCGAGTGTATAGACAACAAACTTTTTATCATCCCGTTGTTCTTCTCGTACATCCAGTTCGGTGTTGAGAGACATTCTTCTTTCACCGTCAATCTCAAATACCCAGAAAAAATAATCTTCGTTGTGTCCAAGATAACCGATTTCAACTTCGAGACGATGGTGCTGTTCAGTATGTATCGGGTTTGCTGCCATATCTCGTTTTATCAATATTGGGTAAAGTGCAGTGAAAAGCATCTGCTCGTATCCTATGGGGTGTTCAACATTGTTCAGAATGTCCAATAGAGTTTGTTGGTCATTCTGTTGGCGTATTTCAAGACAGCATTTTGAAAAGACTTCTTCACGAAGTGCGTGCATTTCTGGTGGAGCATCTTCAACGAGCGGTTTAAGTTCCCGTAATAATCTGAGGATACGGCGGCGTTTGGGTGTAATACGCCAGAAACACCAACGTACGATTGCGATATAGGTTTCTTTTTCTCGGACTAATGCCCATAAGCCTTGTGCCAAGTTTGTAATTCGCTGAAATATGCTTTCTGATGCCAGTCCTCTTTGTTGTCTTGCCATAATATTGTAATCCCTTGGAATTACCAAGATGGTATTCTATACAGTTACGTTCTTTGTTCGGTTTTTGTTTCTTGTGTCTCGGGTATGGGTAGTGGTTCAGTGAATTTTTCACCACGAGCTTCAGCTTCTTTTTTACGCTGTTCCCAAGCCTTTAATTGGCGATATACTTCAGCTTTGCCTTCAGCTTTGCCTTCAGCATAGACTCTATCCCGAAACATCTTTGCATATCCTAACATGATTACCTCCCATATATGTGAAACTATGAAAAACCAACCGACGATCAGTGTCATCAGTACTGACATACGGATTAATATTGTATCACCAAGTAGTTTCCATTCCCAATTTGTTAGTAGTTCAAGTAAAGTGTTAGCAATGACGAGTGTTAGAAATATCCCGACAAACACATGAAACCATTTACGCGGAATTCTAACTAACGATACATAGTCATTATTATCTTGATTTTGAATCATAATACATTATTATACAAGGGAGATATAGGTTTTTTCAAGTTAAACCATGCATTATATTGCCTATTTTTTTTGACATTTCTCCCCAAATGTGTTATATTATTCAAATATCATAGTTTCATAATGATAGTTTTATTAGAGGGCATTCAAACCTTATTGAGCCGGAGTGGTGAAATCGGTAGACGCACTGGACTCAAAATCCAGCGGACCTTAGGTCCATGTCGGTTCGAGTCCGACCTCCGGCATCAAGCGATGGTTTATATGAAGATTAATTCGGTAATATACGGGCGGGGAAACCCCGCCTCTACGATGATTTTATGTGTTGAATTACCGATATATTTTTTATCTTCGTTCAAACCATCGCTTTTCTGTTGCATTACATTGCGATGATTTTCCGCATGCGTTTTGCCAGATCGATTTGTGCGTCCCTATCTCCTCCGACTTCGTGAACGACATAGCCATCATATCCGACAGCATGGAATGCTTCCATAACAGCTGCCCAATCAGTGTCTCCATCTAATAAATTGACGAATCGATGGGAGCCTCTTGAAAAATCTTTAAAGTGCACACGTTTGATACGGTGTCCAAGTTCTCGTATCCAATGTTCTGGATAACCGTAAGCCATCATGTTTGCAGTATCAAGATAAGTGCCGACCCAATCACTGTCGATTTCGTCAACGATTTCGCGCATCTCCTTTGGACTGAGAAGGAATTTGTTCCATACATTTTCTAGTCCGATGGCAACGTTGTGTTTTTCTGCGGAGGGGGCAAGGTCTTTCAGTATGTTGACAAGGTTATCCCAGACTTGTTGATATGTGCCTTCAACGCTGAGTTGTCCTGGGTGGAGTAGTATCCCACCAACACCGAGTGCCCCTGCTACTTCTAAACCGCGTGCAAGTGACTTCACACCGTTGTTCCGTGCTTCTGCGTCAGGACTGAGTAGATTTCCGCGATTCGAGTAACCTGCGGTGATACTTGCGATTTCAACGTCTGCGGATTCACATTTTGCTGCTATACCTTTTAGTTCGGTATCATTCATATTTATGTCTGTGTCTTTGCCTTCTCCGAAGGTGAGTTCAACAGCATCGTAGCCTGCATCTTGGCAGAGCGCAAGTGTGTCATTCAGTGACATATTGCCGAGGATTATTTGGGTGACGCCTATCTTCATCTTATTATTCTTTCTCCTTTTCTATGTGAAACTGTAATGGTGTTAACGATTGAATACATAGGTAACGTGTTTCAAGACATTGTGGGCACCGTAGTTCAACATAATATGTATCGTTGAACACAGAATCAATCCAGTCTGTTTGTCTATCTTTTGAAGTTCCTAAGAATTGTTCAAGTACTTCGTATTCTCTACTACAATCTGGACAGATTTGCAAGTCGTGTCCAATATCAAGATTGTCTAACCATCCCATTGTTTAGTTGTCCTTCAAATATATTGGACTTTAGCATTTTACCCTATAGTGTCTAAGGTTGCAAATTGCGACACCGATTTGAGATGGCGACTGGGTATTCTTGCTTTTACATGAACTGCTTCATCAGCATATTCTGTATCAAGAACTGTTCCGTGTTTATACAGCAGGTCTAAAACTTTACCATCCTTATAAGGAATATGTAAATTGATTATGGTACCTTGTGAAGCAAAACGTTCTGCTAACATCTCCATTAATTCTGGAATACCGTCCCCACGTTGTGCTGAAATAGGAATAGCATCTGTATAACGTGTTTGCAGCATAAGCATTTGGTCTTCAGATTCGAGTTGATCGATTTTATTGAAAATCATAATTGTGGGTATGTCGTTTGCTTCCAAGTCAGTAAGCACTTTATCTACAGCATTGATTTGTGCTTCAGCTTCTGAATGACTGATGTCTACGACGTGTAACAATAAGTCTGCCTGTGCGACCTCTTCCAAGGTTGCTTTAAATGCTGCGATCAGTTGATGTGGTAACTTCTTGATAAAACCGACGGTATCGCTTAACAGAATGGTTTGGTTTTGGGGTAGACTCACCCGTCTTGTGGTTGAATCAAGGGTGGCAAAGAGTTTATCTTCTGCGAGGACGGTTTCACCTGTTATAGTATTAAATAGAGTTGATTTTCCTGCGTTTGTATATCCTACAAGTGAAACATTGATTTTCTCTGAGCGACTTTGCCGTTGAACTTTCCGTCGTTTTTCAACCTTGAGCAATTCCTTTTTGACGTGAGAGATATGTCTACGTATCCAGCGTCTGTCCATTTCGAGCTGCGTCTCACCTGGACCACGAAGCGCACCACTTCCACTACCGGCACTGGTTGCCATTCTTGAAAGGTGTGTCCACATGCGTGTGAGTCGTGGTAATGCGTATTCCAATTGTGCTAAAGTGACTTGCAATCGCGCCTCACTTGTCAATGCCCGTTGTGCAAAAACCTGTAGGATGAGTCCTGTTCTGTCAAAGGTTGCAATTTCAAGAGTATTTTCAATATTTCGTGTTTGTGCGGGTGAAAGTTCTTCGTCAAAGATAATAACATCCGCTTCAAGTTCTTCAACGACAGCCTTAAGTTCTTCAACTTTACCCTCACCAATATAATAGGTTGGGTTCGGTGCATTGCGTGCTTGAATTGTCTCACATACTACTTCAATTCCTGCAGTTTCGGTAAGTTGCCGTAGTTCCTGTAGAGATTCCTCTGTCTCATGGAGCATGGAGTCACGTAGCGTCACGCCGATAAGAATAGCTCTTGAAGGTGGATTAGGAGTTTGTGTATCGTAAAGTTGTTGCATATTGCCTCTTTATCTGTTAGGAGTTTTGGTTAATCCTATCTATAAGTTTATCAGATTCATTTGTATATTTCAACCTAATCTTTGGGTGTATGTAAAGTTTTTGTACAGATAAGACTGTCTCTTATTGTAGTGCGTGGTCTCCGTGTTCCTCCGCCGTAGTTGATGAATTGAAGACTATGGTGGCATTAGAGTTCATGAATTTCGCGTAATACCATTTCTAAAAAATGATGTCGCAGGACAGGTTTTTGTGAGATGAAATTTAATACAGCACAACCTAACAGGTTATGCTACAAAGACACAACCTAATAGGTTATGCTACAAAGACACAACCTAATAGGTTATGCTACAAAGACACAACCTAACAGGTTATGCTACAAAGACACAACCTAACAGGTTATGCTACAAAGACACAACCTAACAGGTTATGCTACAAAGACACAACCTAACAGGTTATGCTACAACAAAGAAGCATTATATATTAGAAATGGTATAACATTTGACAGCGAATTCTATGTGTTAATCTTGAAGTTTCATTGAAATCTTTCTCCTAAAAATCGTACTATATGGTACAGTTTTTCGTACTATAGTACGATTTTTCAAATTGCTCTAATCATAGTGTACATAAGGGTTTGTAAGGATAATTCCTAAAATCGAAAAAATTTAAAATAGTACAGTTTCCATTTTCAGTTTTTGTCGTGTTAAATCGGTTGTCTGTTTCAGACAATTGCCCAATATTTTACTAATAGATAATTGGTCGTTTTTTAGTCCTGATATTTTATATATTGAAAAGAGTCCGCGTCGGATAATCGCTGTGAATTGTCCATCAGGATTTGTGTACATATTTCTTGACCTTTAGAAAAATAAATATAATGTGAATCATATTATAACACAGACAAATTTCTAATGTAAAGTTAATTATTACAATTATTTGATAATTTTTATGTTCGGAATAAGTCGTTTTGGACTTGCAAAAAAAGCCTCTCAAGTCCAAAACGACTTATTCCGTAAATCTTTTATTGAGTTTGACTACAGACAAGAAGTTATCCTTGTCTAACTCCGATTTAAAGTCTGCCACAGCATGATTGTAGGCAAATCTCGCATATCCGCATTGTTGGGCAAACCAACGCCTTTGAATATTATTGGGATCTAAAGCAATCTTATGTGTCTTTAACCTGGTATGCCAGTTCTCAGAAGAACCCAGTTCCCATTTGACGTGGTGTGGAACGCTTTGCTGGCATACCAACTATCCATCAATACCGTGCTAAAAGCAACATTGCGGGAGTTCACTAAAATATCAAGCATATCACGAGCATGATCTAAGATTTACCATCCCCTTGCTTATTGTAGAAGCGAAAATCAATAATCCAATACCGGTCTAACTCCGGGTTGACATACACACAGGTGACAACACCTATACCATTTATCGTAGAGTGAGGGTTTCCACTATATTGTTTTTGAGTGAGTGCTATCTTTTTTCCGTGCTTTTTATCTAAAACAGTATCGTCAAAAATGATATATCCATTGGGAGTTTGCTCTAAGTGTGGTTGTACACTTTCGCCCCCATTGCTGTATCATTTATGATTATTTCAGGACAGTTTGCTCTAAGTGTGGTTGTACACTTTCCCATACAAGACGAGGGGGCAAACGATCACCAGCAAGATAACATTAATTTGATCATGACTGAACCGTTCACAGTGATCCGCAAAATGAGTGAGAGTATAGTTGACAGGGGTAGTTAGTAGATATTGACAATAATCGAGACGTGTCGGTTTTGTCATTTTATGAACCTCCTTACAGACTATATTAGTCAGTTGAGGTAGTTACCTACATTTTGTCCATTAGTACGAGTATCTCATACTGTCCGAAAAGTGCCTTGATAGCAGTGGTGACGTGCTGTATGGAGGGGTATAAAGGGTTGATCCGTATGCCAACAACCTTCTTACCTTTTTCGAGGTAGAATCATGGAGTGGCTGGAATACCTTACGAACCCGCAACACCTCGCCGAGAGCACACAACGGTGCCTGAGGCGTTACCACCCATTTTTTACATTGCGTCTTCTCCGTTTTCTTGCTATACTTCTTTTTGCCATTGATTACCTCTATAAGGAAAAGGATTAAATACTTTTAGTATAACCTTTTTAGAGGTTCAATGGTATATTATTCCTACTTGCAGACACCCTAAAGCAAATAATGAAAATATGCCTTCATTGGACAAAAACAAGGAAACTATAGTTAAGTTCATAAAGTAAGAACTATCATATTTCTGCAGGAGTCATCTAATTGTGAGAGCACTTGTCATCAAATTATTACCCGACAAACGACGCGAAAAAACCCTCGTCACCGATTGGAAAGAACCTTCCGCACCGAAAGGCAATGAGGTCTTATGTGAAGCAGTATTTACCGGTTTGACCAACGGCACTGAACGGAATCAACTGATCGGTGGGAACTATGCACCATCAGATGAAAATTTACCCAGTGGTGGAGGCTATCAGAACGTTGGACGTGTCATTGAGAAAGGACATGACGTATCACAACTTCAGGTAGGCGATCTCATTTATGCAAGTGTGGATCATGTTGAAAGATTCACTATTTCAGAAAACGGGTTACTGTTAAAATTACCTGATGATGTTGATCCTGCTGAAGCTGCGCTTTTTGGTATATCGGGAGTTGCGATGCACTGTTGCCGGCGGGTTGAGCCACGTATCGGTGAGAGAGTCCTTGTTGTAGGACAAGGATGTATCGGTATGTTTGCAGCGCAGATCGCTTATGCAATGGGGGCACGCGTATCTGTATGTGACATTGATGAATCACGATGTGAACAAGCGCGTCAACTTGGTGTTGCAGAACAAGTATTTAACACAAGCGGTGATGGGTGGAACACACAAATTGCACAGGGTAGTTACGATGTCGTAATGGATTTTGCTGGTGCAGCAGACATGGTTACGCCAATGATACAAGCGTGTAAGAATCGGGGGCGATTGCTCTTAGTTGCGGGAAGATTTGATGTCAACTATACCTTCAACGTGGGACAGTTCAAGGAGATTAGCATCTTGCATTGTAGCCATTTTACTCGTGATGATTTGGATAATCTCTGCAGATTACTGCGTCAAGGTTCAATTAGAATTGCACCACTGATTCGACACCGTGTCCATGTGAATGAAGCATCGCAGATATACGAATGGCTCCGTGATGAACCGATGCAGCTGCTTGGTACTGTTTTTGAATGGTAATTTCAACGTGAGTTCAACTGGAGAAATAAAAAGCTCATGAAAAACATGTTGTGTTCAATTTTGATGGCACTGTTTATAGTGCTTACAATTACGTCAAGCACCTTCGCTCAAGATTATATCCGTTGGGGATTACCCGAAGGTGCGAAATTCCGGCTCGGTAAAGGTGACGTATACGAAATAAGTTACTCGCCTGATGGCACGAAGTTAGCTGCAGCTACCTCAATCGGTGATTGGTTATACGATGCAGAGACCGGTGAAGAACTCAACCTATATACTATATATACTAGAACTAGACATATAGGAAATGGCTATGGTGTCTCATTTAGTCCGGATGGAAGTAAAATCGTCAGTTCCAGTGAAGACAAGACTATCTGTCTGTGGGATGTGAATATAGGTGAACTTATACGTACACTATCGGGACATACTGATGCTGTTGAAAGCGTTTCGTTTAGTCCAGATGGAACAACAATTGTAAGTTCAAGTAGAGACAAAACGATTCGTTTGTGGGATGCGCACACAGGTGAACATATCCGTACACTATCGGGGCATAAGGGTCGTGTGAGAAGTGTCTCGTTTAGTCCAGATGGCAAGATAATTGCAAGTGGCTGCAGTGGCGAGATCCTTCGTCTATGGGATGTGAACACTGGCAGACTCATCCGCACTTTATCGACGAGTGCAGGTGATGTTAAAGATGTGTCGTTTAGTCCAGATGGGAAGACAATCGCAAGTGCAGGCGATAAAAATATTCTTCTTTTTCAAACACATACTGGTGAACTTCTCCACACACTGTCCGGACATACGAATTGGGTCAATAGTATCTCCTTCAGTCCGGATGGAAAAACAATAGTCAGTGCAAGTGCGGATGAGACCATACGTCTGTGGAATACCCACATAGGTGAACTTATGCAAACACTATCGGAGCATACGGATGACATAAGAAGCGTCACGTATAGTCCGGATGGACGCATCATTGCAAGTGCAAGTTGGGATGGAACTATCCGTCTGTGGGATGTGGGCAAAGGTGAATATATACGCACACTATCTGGGCATTATGCTGAGACATATAGCGTTTCGTTTAGTCCAGATGGGAAGACAATCGCAAGTGCAGGAGGCAAAACCTTGAATCTGTGGAACGGACACACAGGAGCCCATCTCCACACACTATCGGGACATACGGATTGGGTAATCTGTGTTTCGTTTAGCCCGAATGGAAAGATAATTGCAAGCGCGAATTATGACAGAACCGTTCGACTGTGGGATGTGGACACAGGCGCACATCTCCGCACACTGCCGGGACATGCGGGTGATGTTTACAGTGTATCGTTTAGTCCAGATGGAAAAACAATCGTAAGTGGAAGTGAGGATGGGACTATCCGTCTATGGGACGTGCACACAGGTGAACATATTCAAACGCTATTCGGTCATACTGGTTGGGTTACAAGTGTGTCGTTTAATCCAGATGGAAACATGATCGTAAGTGGAAGTGATGACAAAACTATCCGTTTATGGGACGTACACACAGGTGAACTTATGCAAACGCTATTCGGTCATACTGGTTGGGTTATAAGTGTGTCGTTTAATCCAGATGGAAACATGATCGTAAGTGGAAGTGAAGACAAAACTATCCGTTTATGGCACCCACAGACGGGTACACACCTTCTGACACTATCAGGACATACGGATTGGGTAATCTGTGTTTCGTTTAGCCCAGATGGCACTAGACTCGTAAGTGGAAGTAGGGACAGATCCATCCGTCTTTGCGATGCACACACAGGTGAACTTATGCGCACACTCACAGGGCATACTGGTCCTGTCTCAAGTGTATCGTTTAGTCCAGATGGAAACTCCATTCTGAGTGGTAGTGCGGACGGGACTGTGATCCTGTGGGAGAACGGTAAGTGATATTTGCAGAATATAAGAGAGCAGAAGTTTTACCAAATAAACTTTGACGTTCAATTTAGGTAATCGTAGGGGCGAGGTTCCCTCGCCCAGTGGGGTTGGGAAACCCAACCCCTACGGGATACATTCCCGATTTTGATTGTCAAGTTTCATTAGTGTAGAATACAGATGGAGTGCCGATATGCCGTTTAGTTCAGATAGTAACATCATCACCAGAGTATGTATAACCAATATTATCCATCAGCGTGATGTGAGAATAGGAGACCATCAACGCATACTCACAAGGCATACGGATGCTATCAATAATGTTGCGTTTAGTCCGATTGGTAGAACACTCGCTATCGGAAGTGATGACAGGACGATCAGACTATGGGACGCAAAAACAGCAGAACATAAACACACACTCACAGGACACACAAATTATGTCTTAAGCGTTACTTTTGGACCAGATGGAAGAACACTCGCAAGTGCAAGTTGGGACAATACGATCAGATTATGGGACGCAAACACAGGGGATCATCAACACACTCTCACAGGACATTCTGATGCCGTTTTTAGTGTTGTGTTTAGTCCTGATGGAAAAACACTCGTAAGTGGAAGCGATGACAGGACGATCAGACTATGGGATGCCAATACAGGAGAGTATCGACGCACTCTCACAGCACATAAAAGTCGTGTCTTCAGCGTTGCGTTTAATCCTTGTGGAGGGATACTCGCAAGTGCAAGTTGGGACAATATGGTCAGATTATGGGATGCAAAAACTGGTGAGTCTAAACAGATACTCATAGGACATTCAGATGCCGTAAGGTGCGTTGTGTTTAGTCCTGATGGAAAAACACTCGCAAGTGCAAGCTGGGACAATACAATCAGATTATGGGATGCAAAAACTGGTGAGTTTAAGAATTCACTCACAGGCCATACGTCGCCAGTCTGGTGTGTTGCGTTTAGTCCTGATGGAAAAACACTCGCAAGTGGGAGTTGGGACAATACGATCAGACTATGGGACACTAACAATTGCGAACTTAAACGCATACTCACAGGACATACGGATGTTGTTAGGAGCGTTGCGTTTAGTGCGGATGGAGAAACACTCGCAAGTGGGAGTGAGGACAGTACCGTGATCCTGTGGGAAAACAGCAAGTGATATTTGCAGCATATAAGAGATCAGAAGTTTTAACCCGACTACAATGAATTATTCACGTATTTAAGATTTACTACTAATTTACAATTTCATTTAGGAGATTTTATGTCAGACGTAAGATTAGGTTTCATTGGCACAGGTGGCAACATGAATCGTCACCTGCGAGAGTTAACGCAAATAGGTGGCAATACTTTTGTCGCCTTCTGCGATATTGTAGTAGAAAAAGCGGAACGCGCCGTAGAACAATACGGTGGTAAAGCATACTCAGATTACAACGAAATGCTGGCAAAAGAGGAACTGGATGCTGTCTATATTTCCATTCCACCTTTCGCACACGGGGCGCCAGAGAAGGCTGTCATCGCAGCGGGTTTGCCGATGTTCGTTGAAAAACCTGTCCACATGGATGCGGACGAAGCAAAGGAAATTGCCGCTGAAATTGAAGAAAAAGGCATCATTACCGCTTGTGGCTATCAGGAACGTTATCTTGATATTATTGACAAGGCACAAGAACTACTCGCTTCACGTCGCGTCGGTTTCTTTATGGGTTACTGGATGGGTGGCATGCCCGGAGGATGGTGGCGCGAAAAGGCAAAATCTGGTGGGCAACTCATGGAGCAGACAACACACGAATTTGATATGGCACGTTATCTCTTCGGTGAAGTCAAAACCGTCTATGCCGTTGCGAGATACGATCTGATTCCAAATACCGACTACGATATTGAAGAAGCATCTGCAGTTTCTTTGCAATTTGAAAGTGGTGTGTTTGGGGTGATGTTCTCTGCATGCTTTACAACAAATGGATTACGTCGTTCTGGGTTAGACATCTTTTGTGAAGACGGATCTTTGGAATATCATCTACGACGCGCGGTTGTGCTTTCCACAGCAGACGGGAAAGAAACCTGGAATCCCGAAAACAACTGCACGATAGATATGGATAGCACCTTTATTGAAGCAGTTCGCACAGGAGATGGTAGTGCTATTCGCTCCCCATATCCCGATGCAGCGAAAACCGCAATTTTGTCTATCGCAGCGAATCAATCTCTGGAAACTGGTGAACCTGTACATTTGACATAAAACCAACTATTGTGTGAGGCACAAATGCAACAACAGATTACGCTTCCCATCACAGGCATGCATTGTGAAGGTTGTGCTGCTTCTATCACTCAAGGTCTTGAGGAAATGACAGGTATTCTTGCAACAAATGTCAGCATTGCAACTGAGCAGGCGGCGGTCACATACAATCCATCTGCACTTGACGAGAATATGATCGTGGACAAAATCCGATCCCTCGGATTTGATGTTGTTGATGCGGATTCTGAAGCAGAAGCACGTACTGCAGAACTCAGAAAACAGAAGTTACAATTCGGTGTAGGTCTGCTTTTCACACTGCCTCTATTCCTACTTAGTATGGGTATAGATATGGGGTGGTTAGATAGATGGGCGGATGCCGATTGGGTAAACTGGGTGATGTTTGTTTTGGCACTACCTGTGCAGGTCTATGTCGGATGGGATTACTATATCGGCAGCGTGAAGTCATTGCGTAACCGATCTGCAAATATGGATGTGCTGGTTGCAATGGGGTCCTCTGTTGCATTTCTCTATAGTGTCGTTGTGATGATTGCTCTTACATTAAATCTGCAAGGTTTTGGCAATCATGTCTATTTTGAAACTGCAGCTGTTATCATCACACTAATTAAACTTGGCAAGTTTCTGGAGGCACGCGCAAAAGGACAGACAAGTGCAGCCCTCAAAAAACTGATGCAACTCTCGCCGAAAACTGCGTGTCTCCTAAAAGATGGAGAAGAACACCAAATTCCGATTGAACAAGTTGCCGTGGATGATTTACTTCTTGTCCGTCCCGGTGAAAGTATACCTGTTGATGGTATCGTGCGCGACGGTTCAAGTGCAGTTGACGAAAGCTTGTTCACTGGTGAAAGTGTCCCTGTAGATAAAACGGTAGGTGATACAGTCTCAAGTGCCACCATCAATCAGAGTGGTATGCTAACAATAGCAGCAACCCGTGTAGGATCAGAGACTTCCCTTGCCCAACTCGTTCAATTAGTCCAACAAACACAACAGAGCAAAGCACCGATACAACGCACAGCAGATGCTGTCGCAAGTGTGTTCGTGCCTGTTGTTTTATGTATAGCAGCTGTGACTTTTCTCGTGTGGTGGTTCATTCCTGGACAGGAGTTCACAGATGCCATGCTACGATTGGTAGCTGTTTTGGTGATTGCATGTCCATGTGCATTGGGACTTGCTACCCCTACTGCAATTATGGTCAGCACGGGAATAGGGGCAAACCGCGGCATCCTGTTTCGCAATAGTGAAGCGTTAGAACATGCTGGTGCAATATCCCGAATTGTGCTTGATAAAACCGGCACCTTAACACAAGGACAACTTTCCCTCACTGACATTATTGCCAATGATGGTGAGGAAAACCGTTTGCTGCAAATCGCTGCTTCTGCGGAACGTGGCAGTGAACATCCTATCGGTAAAGCAATTGTTCTTGCTGCATCTGATCGGGGCATTGAGACCACTGTTCCAACAGAATTCACTGCTGTTGCAGGTAACGGTATCATTACCCAACTGGATGAGAATAAAGTAATCATCGGCAATCTATCTTTAATGAAACAACATCAGATATCAACCAATATATTAGAAACAGAAGCAGAGAGGTTGCAAGCAGAAGCCAAAACGGTACTTTGGGTAGCAATTGATGACAGAGTAAGTGGACTTCTTGCTGTTGCAGATACGGTGAAATCGGACGCAAAGGCTGCTATCACTGAACTCCGACAACTCGGTTGTGAAGTGACGATGATGACAGGAGATAATCACGGCACAGCAAATGCTATCGCTAAAAGTGTTGGTATTACCGATGTGATGGCAGAACTACTTCCTGAGGATAAAGCAGCTGCTGTCAAAGAAACACAGGAAACAACGGATGGTTATGTCGCTATGGTTGGAGATGGAATAAACGATGCACCTGCGTTAGCACAGGCAGATGTCGGTATGGCACTCGGCACTGGAACAGATATTGCTATGGAAACAGCCGATTTAACGTTGATGCATGGCGATCTACGATCTATTCCTGACGCTATTCGGTTAAGCAGGACAACACTTCGTACGATTAAACAGAATCTGTTTTGGGCGTTCTTTTACAATGTGCTGTTAATACCGGTTGCAGCAGGTGTATTGTTTCCACTTTCCTTTGTGCCTGGGATGTTCCGTGAATTGCATCCGATGCTTGCTGCTTTTGCAATGGCGTTCAGCAGTGTTTCGGTTGTGTTGAATAGTTTGCGTTTGCAGTGGAGGAAAAATAAATCTATAAAAATGGAGTTTTGAAATGAAACACAGTTTGTTATCTATCACAGTTCTGCTACTTTTACTAATAAACATATCTATGATTGCATCTGCACAAAACACACCCAACGTAGTCAGAAAATCTTTAGATTCTATTGTTGCAATAGAAGTTGATGATGCACACGGAAAAACAATCTCTAAAGGTATTGGATTCTTTGTAACACCAAATCAAGTCGTAACCCACCTAACCAACTTTAAAAATTGGACACCAACTTCAAATGAAGTAGGAATCTATGTGACGTTGGTAGGCAAGAAAACCAGATACAATGTTAAGGGAGTTGTAGTTCCCAATAATTCAAGCAATTTAGCTCTCTTGAATGTTCCAATTCCGAATATAAAACCGCTATCTATCAGCAATAAAGTTAAACATGCAGGATCGGTCTACTCAATTAGTGATCTGTCAAAACCTAAGTTAGTAAAGGGTATTGTAAAAGGGAATTCAAAATATAAAGATTACATTCGGGTATCTAATCCGATTTCTGAGAAGAATTTGGGTAGTCCATTGCTAAATAGCAGAGGTGAAGTCATAGGTATTTCAATGTCGCTAAATGAACTCAAGGGTGATTTCTTATATGATGATGGAGAGGTGTTTATTTCCATTGAAATAGGTGATACCATAAAAAAACATATTAGAACCAAATCAACGAATATAAAATCAGAAGTCAAGTCAATTACGACAAGTGGTAATGGCATTAGTATTATTATCGGTAGTGATAAAAATCATTTTGATGTAGATGGAAGTTCTTTTGCTGTTGCTTCTAATGTCCTAAAACAACTTATAGCAAATCCTAAAGGTGATTTGAGGAAATTTCCTTCCCAACGAAGGGATACTTCAAACAGGATTGAAAAAGCATTCGATGTCAATTCAGGTGGAACTTTAACAATTGACACGGTGTTTGGAAATATTGACGTGCAAACTGCTGCGTTTGACATAGCTAAGGTGGTAGTGACAAAAGAATCCAAAAACGGATTAGGTGTGTTACAAGGGGTGCTTGAGGATTTTGAGGTAACATTCAATAAAAAGGGTTCCGATCTTACAATTAAAGGTGAATTTGGACGTGGACGAAACTATTGGCTGAGAGAGCTAAATACTGTGAAAATCCACTTTCAGGTGACCGTTCCGCGGCAGTATCATAATGACTTAAACACACCATCTGGCGATATATCTGTAGATGGAATAAATGGAAAACTACAGGCGAGAACTTCTGCTGGAGACGTTTCAGTTAAGAATGCTACTGGCACAATTAATGTGCAGACTTCAGCGGGTGACATAAAACTTAGTACAGTCAAGGGACCTATCATAAGTAAATCCTCTGCTAGTGATATTAGATTGACAAATTGTCAAGGAAGAGTTGATGTCCAGACTTCAGCAGGTGATATCCGAGCAGATATGCCTACACAACTTCTACACGAATGGTCTTTGCAGACCTCTGCAGGGGATATTGTTTTTACGCTTCCACGGAACCTTGCAGCCGTAGTTGATGCCCAGACTTCTGCCGGAGATATCTCTATAGATTATCAAGTGCGAGGATCTCTAAACAAAAGAAAGAGGGTGCGTGGAAACATTAACGGGGGTGGTAAATTGTTGAAGTTAAAAACAACTGCTGGAGATATCCGATTGAAAAATAGGTAGAGTAAAGAGATGTGAAATAAACTTTCTGCCATATTTTCTATCTCAAATTGAGTTTCTATAACTTAACCGGATACAGATGTATTTACATAGTAAACACAGCCTCCAACACTTGTTCCACCGTAATCCCATCAATTACAGCACAACTCCCCGCACCGCACTCACCAGGATTCCGGCCAGGATGACACGGATTGCATCCCAAATCCATGCCACTCCGCACAACTGTATGCTGTTCACCATAGGGACCGCTCCGAACATGGTTTGTCGAACCGAATAAGGCAACAACAAGTGTTCCCACGGCAGCAGCAATATGCATTGGTCCCGTATCGTTCCCGATATAGACATCACATGCTGCAATCAATGCAGCGACTTCTCGTAGGTTTCCAGTTTCAACAAGAATTGGTGACGTATCCATCATGCCCGCAACTTGTACTTGAAGTTCCCGTTCATTTGGACCGGCGAAAAGCAAAATCGTAACGTCTTTTTCGGACGACAAAGCATTCGCAAGTTCCGCATATTTTTCTGCATTCCATAACTTGTAAATCCAGTTTCCACCAGGATGAATACCGATTAATATCCTTTCTGACTCAATACCTGCATCTGCCAGAAAACGAGAGGCATTTGCTTGCTCTGCCGCAGTCAACTGCAAGCGAGGATTAGCATCCGTTATATCAACGCCATGCCTACTAAGGACTTCCAAATAACGGACGACAGCATGCCGTTCCCTATCCCCGCGGACCATTCCCCAATGTTCCGCACCGATACACCTTGCAGCAAAGCTATCACGAAGATTCACAACAAGGTCATAATCTTCACTACGTAGCGTACTTATTAGTTTCAACCTGCCTTTTAAACCTGCATGTTCTCCTCGATTGTCGTACACGAGGGTAGCATCAGGTTGTGGATCATTTGCAAATAGGTCGAATGCACTTGGTCCGACGAGAAAGGTGATATGCGTATTGGGAAAGTGAGAACGTAACGGTTGGATAACGGCAGTAGACAGCACCGCATCACCGATGAAACTAAAACTGAAAACGAGGATTTTTTTCATTTTACAGACGATGGAAAAGATTCAATCAGGTCAACCGCAGTAGTCAAACCATCTTCAGATTCCATTTGTGTTCCTAAAAACGCTGCACGTTCAGCCATGGTAGGTGTCTCAAAAACCTGTTCAATCCGATATGCAAGCCGTTTCGCTGTAAGTTTCCGACGAGGTAGTTTTTTCGGTGCAACACCTAAATCATAAAGCAACTTTCCCCAATAGAATTGATCAGCAATGTGTGGCACAACGACTGACGGTACTTTCGCACGACAAACTGAAGCGGTTGTCCCCGCTCCTCCGTGATGCACGACACAACGCGCCTGTGGAAACAACCATTGATGCGGAATATATTCTGCACAATAGATACTCGGACCAGCATCCTGTGTGCCTAACAGTCCCCAACCTGCTTGTATAATAGCACGTTGATCTGTCATTTTGATGGCATCAACTAATATATCCGTTGTCTCTTTCCCGTCACTGCCTCCCATTGATCCAAACGTAATGACGATGGGTGGTGGACCGTCAGACAGAAAATCTTTGAGTTCGAATGGTGGCACAAACTCCGTTTGTTCAAGATGCCAGCCCCCTGTCCACTTGTGGTTAGACTTAAATCTTATTGATGAGCAAAGTGAAGGGGATGCTGCGATAAGGTTCAGATACGGTGAATACATCTTGTCAGAAGCCATAAAAGCCCTCGGCTCCCCTCCGACAGATACGATAAACTGATTGAAAAGCGGATCAACTGAATATTTGAGGCGTAACCTTACTAATTTCCATACGAATGCGTTGAACGTCCGACTCCAATTTGGAAACGGATACGGAGCATTGTCAGGTGTTTTTATGAAGCCGGGACAGTACGTTACAGTTATCCACGGCAAATCGTTTCTGATGGCTGCTTCTTGGGCAGGGATGTCAATGGAATGACAGATTACTAAATCATAACCTTTCATTGCTGTCAGACAATCGTTATACCACTTTTCTCCCCGCTTTATGACACCTTCCTTTGCAATTAGCAACAACGGAGCCATCGGGTCACGCATTGCCATCAGGGTATCCATCGTCTCATGAAATTCTGCTAAATCAAAAGCAACCCCTACTTCGTAGAAATCCGCACCAATCTCAATAATCCTGTCTTTATAAATTGATGGTGCACACACACGCACTTGATGTTCTCTGTTTAGCAGCCGTTCAGCGAGTGCTAATAAAGGATAGACATCTCCTGTTGTTCCCCAAGCTGCAATGGCTATTTTCATTTCTGCCTCGCTTCTACAGTCGTAATTGCAGTATTCCAGACCATTTCAACTGGTAGTTCCTTAGTGCATTCCCATCCGATTTTGCATTTATGTGCACTGCAGGGCCAACAAGGCATATCTCTCCGCACAACAGATGCGTTTTCACTCATAGGTCTCCACGCAACATGATCCGTCGGACCGAATATGGCTACCGTTGGTACTTCCATTGCAGCAGCGAGATGCATAGGCCCCGAGTCATTACACACCACCATATTACAACGAGATAACAGTGCAGCCAATTCCCTGATGGACTTTGGAGCATAAATGTTAGTCTTATATCGCATTATATTCTGTATATTCTGTGCTAATTCGCTCTCATCGGGACCGTGTAAGAGAAGAATTGACGCGTTATATTGCTGAACAAGTTTGTCTGCAAGTTCAGCATATTGCTTTTCGGGCCACCGTTTATCATAAGAACTACCTCCCGGATGAATACCGACAAGAAAAGCATCTGTTCCAACTTCCCAAGATGCCAGGTGTGCTTCTGCCTGCGTAATTTCATCGGGTAACAGATTGAAAACCAGTTTTCGTGTGCCTTCACCCTTACAGACCAACTTGACTAAGGCTAAGTTCCTATCTACCTCGTGCGTTTCACCTTTTCTGTATTTTCCCCGCCAGGCATGCGTTAACGTTGATTTGAACCTTTTCTGATAGCGACCTAAGCGATAGGAGGCACCTGAGAGAAAGGCAATCAGATGTGATAAGGTTGCAGTTTGCATCGCAACAACCAGATGAAACTGTTCATTACGCAAAGATTGGTAAAATTTAAGTTGAGCAGTTACTTGACGATGTTCCCCTTGTCGGTCAAACACAAGCACTCTATCAACATCAGGATTGCCGATGAGCACAGGAGCGTTCAGTGGGCGCGCTAACACCACGATTTCTGCTGATGGATAGTTCTGTCGTAGCAATGCTATTGCTGGCGTTGAATTCAGCAAGTCCCCTATACCATCAGTGCGAATGATTAGAATCTTGTGTATGTTCGGGAGAACATCCCCGTTTGTTGAATTACGATTTGGCATGCCGTTTTCCTTGACAGTCAGGTGATTCTAAACCATTATAGCACAACGGATTTAGAAAGGCAAATCTAACGGGTGTGTAAGGGTGTGTAAAGTTTTTGGCACAAACTTCGGACCATTCATTGTAGTGCGGGGCTCCGGGGAATGCCTAAATGGCATTCATACCGTTGATTTGGTGCCCCGCCATCTTTAATCTACCAACAATTGCGGGACACGGAGACCTCACACTACAATAAAAGACAGTCTTATCTGTGCAAAAACTTTACATACTCCCCATTGACATCTAACGTTGACACAAAAAGCTGTATTATGTAATAATGATATTACTCAATTTGAAAATTATGGAGGAATATAATGAAAAATGTTATTTGTTTGTTCACAATAATGGCTCTTATTGTTAGTTATTCAGTAGGGAATGCTGCAAATCCTGATGAGGATATTATATTCCATTTTTCTTTTGATGAAGGAAATGGAGATAAAACTGCGGACATATCAAAAAATAATCTTGAAGGCACTATCAAAATGGCGAATGGGTAGATGGCATAGCTGGACAAGCACTAAAATTCAATAACGGTGCTGTTACCGTGCCAGCATTTAACTTAGGTGAACCTGACGAGATGACCATTGAACTATGGTTCAAACCAACAGAAAAGATCGCGGGTGGTGGGAGAATAGATTTGATATATCGTCTTGCAGGTGGTGGACGTCCACATCTTACATTCAACCGTGGTGGTTTGGTATATGGCTGTTACCTTGCAACAAAAGCAGCAGAATTTCAAGTCATATCAACCTATAATGCCTTTGAACCACAATGGTATTACATGGTCGTCACACAAGATCAGGATAAAGCCATTTTATATCTTGATGGCGAGAAAGATGCAGAGGCAGATAGCGGTGGTGCTGTCCGTATGGATTTCTCAGCACAAGGCATGTCCATAGCTGCAAATACGGGAAATAGCAACTTCTTCAATGGAACGGTTGATGAAGTCAAGATGTGGAGCGTGGCACTCACAGCAGATGAAGTGAAGAAAGGTATGGATCAAACACTTGCTGTTGATGCACAAGACAAATTGACAACTACTTGGGGAAACATAAAATCACGGAAGTAGTCAATTGGGCGTGGGTAGGTTGTCAATCTGCTCACGCTATTTTTATGTTGGGTGTTTTGTCGTCAAGGAATACAGATTAATGAAAGAACGCAATTTTGAAATACCATCGATTTTCGGACCATAATTTCGTAAAGTTAAGACAAGTTTTTTGTTCAAATTCAATAGATGTTAATATAGCCTAATGCCGAGTGAGATCGTTTCTGGTTGGACACTTGTTCAATTTGAGTATTCACATTATATTGCGAAAAACAGGACCGAGTGGCTTATAACCTGTGAAATTGCCTTTGTCATCAATACTATATGTGGTAAAATAACACATCACAATAGGAGGGACAGAGTATGGCAATAGAGAGATACTTGACCACGGAACAGAGCGTTGATCAACTTCTGCAAACAACGCCACCGCATCACTTCGGCGGTACTACTAAAACTGATTGGCAGGAATGGCGTAAGCAATTCAGACGACACATGCGCCGCCACTTAGGACCAAGACCTGATCCTGTTCCGTTAGAGGTAGAAACATTAGAACAGATACAGCTGGATGGGTATACTCGGGAAAAGATAATATTCAACCCGGATGCATTTTCCTCCATTCCAGCTTATGTCCTGATACCAGATAGTGCAAGTGAAGGTAATCCTGCCCCAGCAGTACTATGTGCCCATGGACATGGCGTTGGGAAAGATGGAGCAGTGGGTCTTGTGGATGATTATCAGAAACAGTATGCTGTGGAACTGGCAAAACGTGGATTTGTTACGATGGCACCAGATTGGCGTTGCTTCGGTGAACGGAAAGACAGGGACGAGTGGGTACGTCGTCCGGGTAGAGATGGGTGTAATGCCGCTTATTTCGCACTTGGATACTTTGGTTACCAGTTACTGCAACTTAACATATCGGATGGACAACGGTGTTTAACCTATCTACAGACTCGTCCTGAAGTGGATGGAAATCGGTTGGGATGTATGGGATGTTCATTTGGTGGTACAATGACAACCTATATTGCAGCTTTCGATTGGCGGGTTAAGGCAGCTGTGATTGTCTGTTATCTTAGCACGTTGACAGATGCATTAGGTGATCGTGGCCGCGGAAATACGTGCGGTTCGCAATTCATGTATGGACTACGCGCAGCAGGTGACATAGCTGACGTTGCTGGACTCATTGCACCGCGTGCGTGTATGGTGCAAATCGGTTCAGATGATCGGTGTTTTATTGAATCGGATGCCTTGGCGGCTTTTGAACATCTTGAAAAGATATACGCTGCGTGTGGAAGACGCGAGAAGTTAGTACTTGATCACTTTCAAGGAGAACATGAGATTGATCTGGTCCCAGGTATTACATTTTTGGAAGACCATCTTAATGGTGCTTGATAATGCGTTTTTGTCTGAACCAGGATTTTCAGGATTATTAGATTTGCAGGATTTTTCTCATCAAGTCCTATTTCATAAAGACAACACCAAACATGCATCAAAAAGCCTGGATATGGTAATTCTGGTAATCTGAAAATCCTGATAATCCTGGTTCAGACAAAAAGAAAAGAAACAATTTAACTTATGTGATGAATTATATGCAAATAACCTAAAACTAAATAACCCTGTATTGGTGCAAATTCGCTTGACAAAAGAACAATAATGTGTTAAAATTAGAATTGCTTCTTTAATAAGAATGGTGGGATGGCTGAGTGGACGAAAGCGGCGGTCTTGAAAACCGTTGTGGCGCAAGTCACCGTGGGTTCGAATCCTACTCCCACCGCCATATAGTTTGGAGAGGTGCAGGAGTGGTTGAACTGGACTGCCTGCTAAGCAGTTATGGCGTAAGTCATCGTGGGTTCGAATCCCACCCTCTCCGTTTTTCAACTTATAACTACATTGATTGAAATTAGAGTCAGGTTTAGGAAAAGCGAAACCTGACACAATAACTACCAAGATTTTGGTAAATGCGCGCCTGTAGCTCAGTGGATTAGAGCATCTGACTACGGATCAGAAGGCCGGGGGTTCGAATCCTCTCAGGCGCTTTTTGAGTCTTGTCTTCAGTTAGTATTCAAGCAATAGGGAACTGTGTCATATACCGATCCTGCTGTGCCATTGTTAGATAGTGATGTTTCCTGGATGGAAAAGGCATTGGAATTGGCACAACAAGCAGGTGAAATGGGTGAAGTGCCTGTCGGTGCAATTCTTGTTAAAGACAGTGTTTGCCTTGCTGCAGCTCATAATCAGCGGGAACAATCTGGCAATCCTATCGCTCATGCAGAAATGCTTGCGATTCAGGAAGCGTCTCAGAAGTTGGGTAATTGGCGTTTGACAGATACTGTCTTATATGTAACTTTGGAACCGTGTCCGATGTGTGCAGGTGCGATAGTTCTGGCGCGTATTCCGAAGGTCGTTTATGCTACTACTGACCCCAAAGCGGGTGCAGCTGGAACACTTTATAACATTGTCCAAGACGCAAGATTGAATCACCAAGTGGAATTAGTTAGCGGCATCTGTGCTGAAAAGAGTAGTGCCTTGTTGAAATCGTTTTTTAAAAAGAGGCGTTAATCCTATTGTTTGTGAATATAAACTATAATGGCTTTTAATATCTAACAACTGGTTTTTACTGCAAAATATAAGGAGAGATGCAGGAGTGGTTGAACTGGACAGTCTCGAAAACTGTTGTGGCGTAAGTCACCGTGGGTTCGAATCCCACTCTCTCCGCCAGTTTTATGTAATTTAGTTTATTTCTAATTCGGGGCAGTAGCTCAGTTGGGAGAGCGTATCCCTCGCACGGATGAGGTCACGGGTTCAAATCCCGTCTGCTCCATTTCTTATACATCATATCGGAGAGATGCAGGAGTTGGTTGAACTGGCATGACTGGAAATCATGTGTGCTGTTTTGCAGTACCGTGGGTTCGAATCCCACTCTCTCCGCCAGTTTGAATTAGGATAGTTTTAGTTATATCATTTCTAAGCAACGATGTCGCATTACAGGTTTTTTGTGAGATGAAATCTAATATGGCACAACCTAACAGGTTATGCTACAACAAAGAGATATTATCATTTAGAAATGATATTGCTTTTGATCATAGTTGACAGAGAATCTATAACGCCTTGGCTATGCTAGGTGGGGAGGTAGCGGTGCCCTATATCTGCAATCCGCTAAAGCAGAACGGAATCCCCGGCATGCGGCCTGTCTTTGTGGGGACTGTCCCATGCACGTAGCGTTGATGGTTGGGTCTTGAGCAACGAGAACTTGTTGAACCCCGTCAGGTCCGGAAGGAAGCAGCGGCAGATAAGTTTCTCGTGTGACGCAAGGTAGCCTGACTTGAGCCAGCGACATGGGCAACGCCCGGAACGGCTTGTCAAATCTGGGTGCATAGCCATTATATTTAAACCATCCTAAACACGAATACAGATCAGTCAATGCGGGTTATTACCGCAACTCATTATGCAAAATAAGAATAAATTCCAATTTTTGCCTGTCTAAGGTTACAACCATGTCTTATGAAGTTTTTGCGCAGAAGTGGCGGCCTCAATTCTTTAGTGATGTTGTTGGACAGGCGCACGTGACTGCTACAATACAGAACCAAATTCGCACAGAACGTCTCGGTCATGCCTACCTATTTTGGGGACCGAGAGGTACCGGCAAAACAACCGTAGCACGTCTATTTGCTAAAGCCGTCAACTGTTTGAATCCGACACAAGAAACAGATTTAGGTCCTGTAACCACGGGAGAACCTTGTAATCAATGTGATGCTTGCAAAGACATTACACAAGGTTCATCATTTGATGTCATAGAGATGGATGCCGCGTCCAACCGCGGCATTGACACGATTCGTGACCTACGAGAGAACGTTAAACTATCTCCTGCAGCCTATAAATATAAAATTTATATCATTGATGAAGTTCACATGCTCACACCAGAAGGGTTCAACGCGCTTCTTAAAACACTTGAAGAACCTCCATCGCATGTAATCTTCATCATGGCGACTACAGAACACTCACAAATTCCAAAGACCATTGTCTCCCGTTGCCAAGACTTCGATTTTCGTCACCTCATCCCTGGGCAGATTATTTCACGATTACAACTAATTGCCGATGATGAAGAGATTACTGCAGATAGTGAAGTACTATCGCTAATAGCAAGGCAGTCCGAGGGATGCCTTCGCGATGCAGAAAACCTACTTGAAAGGTTAGTCGCATCTGCGGGGAAAAAACTCACACTTGATAATGTTGAAGAGACACTCGGACTCGGATCAAGTTCTCTGCTTCACGAACTTACGGAGTCAATTATATCACGAGACCTCGCTGCAAGTCTGGATTCATTACATAAACTTTCCATACAAGGAATGGATTTGGAGCAATGCCTTCACCACATACTCGCTTATTTCCGTGACCTGAGGCTCCTCGCTATTGATAACCAACTCGGTGAACTCATCCAAAGTCCAAAGTCTGAGTTATTGGACCTGACAGAGAAATCAGAACAGGTTTCAGTGGAACGGTTGTCTCGGATCATAAAGATACTGATGCATACCAACCGTGAGATTAAAGAATACGGCTATCCACAACTCCAGTTTGAGAGTGCGCTGATACAAATTAATGCTATCAAAGAGGGAATCCAACTTGAAGAAATCATCAACAAACTAATTGCTATAGAACAGCGAATCGGTAGTTCTGTTTCGGAATCAGAAATTACACCAACGCACACACAGCCAGTAACTCGTAGAAACACCTCTACAGATACATTCCTTGAAGGGAATCCGCCTAAGCGTCCTGTCCAAGAATCAGATCCTCCTTCTGAATCATTCCTCATCTCAGAACAAGAGAGTAGCGAACCCAAAACCGTTCCCGAACAAACACAACCATCAACACCACGAAGTTTAGAAGAACTGTCCGATATTTGGGAAGAAGTAAAATCACGACTTATAACAATTTCGCCTTATTTAGTCCATGGAGCGTTCAAGGATGCGATTCCGACAGCAGATGGAGAAGCTCGAATAAAGATCATCTGTTCTCATGATGTTAGTTTTTCATTAGTTGATGAAGAAGCGAGGCAACATATTAAGAATACTTTTTCAGATGTAATCGGGAAACCTGTTCAGATCGAACTTGAGAAAGCGGAAGTTGTCCAACAGACAAACAATCCTACTGAAACATCTGACGAAGAAATAACAACACCTACGATGCGAAAACGTCAAGCCGAAGAAGACGAACAACTTCAACCGGTGCTTGACCTATTTGACGCAAGGATTTTAGATATTAACATTTAATTTACACATGATTATATTCTATATTCACAGTCAAGGAGACATTCCAGTTCTCTTATGAAAACTGGCGCACTTTACTATTATGAAAATGAATGATTTGATGAAACAAGCACAGCAGATGCAAAAACGCATGCTTGAAATCCGTGAAGAACTCGCGAACCAAACCATAGAAGCAAGTGTTGGGGGAGGAATGGTCACAGCCATTGTCAATGGACAACAAGAACTTGTCTCACTTCACATTACCCCTGAAGTCGTTGACCCAGATGACACGGAAATGCTTGAAGATTTGGTTGTCGCCGCTGTAAATGAAGCTTTACAAAAATCACACGAAATGATGTCTGATGAAATGAGCAAACTAACGGGTGCTTTCAATATTCCAGGACTTCCGTAACAGAAATAGGCAAATACATGCAGGGATATCCAGTACCGTTGGAGCGGCTTATCATGCAGCTCCAGAAACTTCCGACGGTCGGTCCAAAAACAGCACAACGTTTAGCTTTTTTTATGCTAACGCTGCCAGATATGGAAACCAGACAGATAGCAGAAGCAATCTTAGAAGTTAAAAAAAACTTGTCTGATTGCGAAATATGTGGTACTATCACTGATATAAATCCTTGTCAGATATGTTCAAATCCGAGAAGAGACCCACAGATTATCTGTGTTGTTGAACAACCGGATGATCTATGGGCAATTGAGCGCACTGAAAGCCATAAAGGATTGTATCATGTTCTTGGTGGTGTCCTGTCTCCATTAGATGGGGTTGGTCCTGATTCGCTTCGTATGGATTCTCTCTTCAATCGTGTGAACAATGGTGCAGTTAAAGAAGTAATTCTCGCTACAAATTGGGATACAGAAGGACAAGCAACCGCACTATACCTTATACAACAACTTGAACAGTTTCAAGTCAACGTCACCCGAATCGCTTACGGTATTCCTGTTGGAGGAGATTTAGAATACATTGATGAAGTAACCCTCGCGAAAGCATTGGAGGGTCGACGAACAGTGTAAAGATTCGGACAGGAATCACTATCTAAAACGGAAGTCAGATGGGGTAAATTGTTTGATTCATTATTTATTTCATTGCTGATTTCCTTATTTACTTTTACTTATGTTGAATTCACAAACGATGAAATTCATACAATTGTCTGTTCTCATTTTATGTCTGTGTAGTGGGACCATTACATGGGCATGTGCAGAACCAGCAAATGCGCCACCACAATTGACCCCTTTGCCTTTTGATGGCAACCGCGCTTTTGATATATTGAAAAAGCAGTGTGAATTCGGTCCGCGTCCACCAGGTTCTGATGCACATACCAAAACCAGGGACTATCTTTTTTCGGAACTAAAAAAATATGCTGATACAGTTTCCCTTCAACCTTATACTTCTGAAGTAGATACGATTGACGACCCACCTCAACGAAAAACGCTCCACATGAACAACATCATCGCTGAATTTGGCAGTAAACATAAAGAAACATTTCTCCTCGCTGCGCATTGGGATACACGTCCTTGTGCAGATCAAGACCCAAAAAGTGAAAACCAGCGAGAACCGATTGTCGGTGCAAATGATGGAGCATCAGGTGTGGCAGTATTACTTGAAATCGCGAGAATACTAAAAGAGGCTCCACCTTCCCGTCGTATCATCATAATATTGTTTGATGGAGAGGATTATGGAAAGACAACAGATCAAATGTTCCTCGGTTCCACTTATTTCGCAAAAAATATGGGAAAATGGAAACCTGATTACGGAATTCTGTTGGATATGATAGGTGACAAAGATTTGGCAATACCGAAAGAGCAATTCTCAGTGATGGCAAATCCGGAATTCGTAGATATCATCTGGAAACGGGCAAAGAAACTCGGTTTAGATGCATTTCAAGACAGAGACGGTCCCGCAATAATGGATGACCACGTTCCGTTAATTAGAGCAGGTGTCCCTATGGTGAATATCATCGATTTTGATTATCCGTACTGGCATACCCTTGAAGATACGGTAGACAAATGTAGTCAAAAGAGTTTGGAAATTGTCGGCAAATTGGTAGTTAGTCTTATTTATGAAGGATTCTAACTTTTCAACGACATATCTATTACAAGAAGACCGAACATGAATACATATACCAAACATTACGATGTCATCGTTGTTGGAGCGGGCCATGCTGGATGTGAAGCAGCACTTGCATCTGCGCGCATGGGTTGCGAAACACTCATCGTTACCATCAATCTGGATACTATTGCGAAGATGTCATGCAATCCAGCTATCGGTGGTCTTGCTAAAGGACATCTCGTCAAAGAGATAGATGCGCTTGGTGGGGAAATGGCTAAGAACATAGACAAGACTGGAATCCAATTCCGCCGTTTAAATACCAAAAAAGGACCTGCAGTCCGATCCAGTCGCGCACAAGCCGACAAAAAAGCATACCAAGATGAAATGAAACGTGTCCTTGAAAAACAAGATAGGCTTGACATCAAACAGGTATTAGTAGAAGAATTATTGGTAGAAAATGGGAAATGTGTCGGTATTAAAAGCCAGACACAAACCGTATACTACGGAGATACTGTAATCCTAACAACAGGCACTTTCCTGAGAGGATTAATCCATATCGGTGATGTGTCATATAGTGCGGGGAGAGCAGGTGAATCCTCCGCAGAAAAACTCTCTGAGAGTTTTCTAAACCTCGGTTTTGAAATTGGCAGGCTCAAAACAGGCACGCCTCCTCGCGTCAATGCACACACCATTGACACCAGTCAAATGGAAGTCCAACCCGGTGATGAAGACCCGCTCCCGTTCTCTTTCTCCACTGAGCGTATAACTCAACCACAAGTTCCCTGCTACCTTACCTACACCAATGAGAAAACACATGATGTCATACGAAATAATCTGCACCGTTCAGCAATGTACAGTGGTCGCATCGTTGGCATTGGTCCTCGCTATTGTCCGTCAATTGAGGACAAAGTTACCCGTTTCGCAGAAAAAACGGAACACCAAGTCTTTGTTGAGCCAGAAGGATTGAACACCGATGAAATCTACTTAAACGGTATCTCCGCAAGTCTGCCTGAAGATGTGCAGGTGGATATGGTGCACAGCATCAAAGGTTTGGAAAATGCAGAAATCATGCGCTTCGGATATGCCGTTGAATATGACTTTGCACCAGCCACCCAACTCAAACCTACTCTTGAAACCAAGACTGTCCCAGGACTCTATTTCGCAGGACAACTCAACGGTACTACCGGTTATGAGGAAGCCGCAGCACAAGGACTCATGTCAGGAATAAATGCTGCATTGAAGGTCAAAGGAAAAGCCCCTCTCATCCTTGATAGATCTCAAGCTTACATAGCCGTTCTCATTGACGATTTGGTTACATTGGATATACGTGAACCTTACCGCATGTTCACATCACGGGCGGAATATCGGTTAGCATTGAGAGAAGACAACGCCGATCTCCGACTCACCGAAATTGGCAGGCAAATAGAACTTGTTGATGATAAAACTTATACCAGATTTAAAAAGAAAGCTGCATCTATCCATTCTGAATTATCACGTTTAGACCAAACGCGTCTGACACCAAACACTGAGACTATTAATAGGTTAGCAGACATTGTTGAAACAGGTGAACTAAAACAACCTACTGCACTTGCAGACCTGCTAAAGCGACCAGAACTTTGCTACGAACATATATCACGTTTAGCTCCATCAGATGAGGAATTATCTCATGCTGTGAAAGAACAGGTCGAAATTCAGATTAAATATGATGGCTATATACAACGACAACAACGGCAAATTCACCAGTTCAAAAAATTAGAAAACCTACGAATACCAGATAATTTTAACTATGTGGATGTACGCGGACTGAAAACTGAAGCACGTGAGAAATTGGAGAAAATCCGTCCAGCATCTATAGGACAAGCATCACGCCTTCCTGGCGTTTCACCTGCGGACATCTCAATTTTAATGGTTATGCTGCATCAGCATAGACATAGTTCAGCATCAAAGAAGTAAAGACATCACTGACTAACAGGAAGAATGAAAACACAGTTCCAATATCAACTTGATGAAGCGTTCAACAAGCACGGGTTTCCACTTACATCAGAGCAAATTGAACAATTGACCATATATCGTACGGAATTGAAACGGTGGAATACGCGTATAAACCTCACCGCGCTTCATAACGACTCTGAGGTTATATATAAACATTTTCTCGACTCAATCAGCATTTTTGAACACTTTGCAATCGCAGAGAAACAAGAAGTGATTGACATTGGGACTGGGGCTGGATTTCCGGGTATTGTCATTAAAATATACAATCCATCTATCAGTCTGACGCTTGTAGAAGCTTCACAGAAAAAGGTGGCATTTCTAAACTATTTGATTACACAATTAAACTTAGATACCTCAATACAGGTAGTCGCTAAACGTGCAGAAATATGTGCTGAAACAGATGATTTTATCAACGTTTACGATTGGGTTTTGACACGTTTTGTCGCCTCACTGGACAAATCGGCGCACTACTGCTTACCATTACTAAATGCAACGGGGAAATGGATAGCATATAAATCAACAGAATATAACACTGAGATATCTCATAGTAAGAAAGTCCTGCATGAACTTGGAGCAAGAATTGATAACGTACACACAAGTCGTATCACACAACTAAATCGTTCTTATATCGTGGTGAGTCGCACCAATGCACAGTAATAGTCTATGATGCCTCACAAATATTCTATATAGATATACTTCTACGCTAAAGTGTGTTCTAAATATAGCAGTTCAGTAGGAAAGGAGTTTTATGCAATGTTTCATATTACATCGGACGTTCAAAATACTGCAATTTTACACGCTCAAGGCAAAATCATCGGCACTATCGCGAATCAGTTGCAGGACGCAATTGAACTGCAGCTTCAAAATGGTAATAATAAACTAATCCTTGATCTGACGGATGTCCCACTCCTTGACAGTACTGCCTTGGGTGTCATTATTCTGGCATTTCAAGTTGTGCAAAGATCCGGTGGAAAACTGGTACTGCTAAATCCTCAGAAAGCTGTGAGCAGTATATTGGAAGTTACACGTCTTAAATCAATTTTAGAAGTTTATGAGTCTGAGGAAGCAGCATACAATGCTGTTGTTTAGAATAAAACATAGGAGTTTCTGTAGCGGATAGCATATAGGAGAGCAGGGATGGAAAACAAGAAACCTGCAATACATTCTTGGTTTAAGATGGGACTACGTGGTCAACAAGTGGTTCTATTCCTAATCGTTTCGCTTGCACCTTTGTTAGTTGTTTCACTGACTATCAAAGCATTGGGGGGAAATGCTTTGAAAAGAAATGTGGGAGAAAGTTTGGCTTTACTTGCGCGTGAAAAGTTATTCCTTGCGGATCGGACTATCTCTCAAAGAATTGGTAACATCAGGAGGGAAATGCCAAACCTCGTCGAAGAGGTTATAAAGTCTAACACTGCTAATGGTGACAAGGATGTGTTTTGGGAGGTCCGAGAAAACTTAGAAGATAGTATTCGGTTGTTAGAAACTTATGCCGGTCGTCCCAGGGGAAGAGGGTTTAGAAACAGAAACGAAAGAAATAGCGACAGAAATGCAGCAACAATTACAAGTGAAGTAACAATTACGAATGGTGATGGATATGTCCTGCGTTCAAACAATCCTGAGATTGACTATAAGAAGGGTAAATTGCCAGCTCAAGTTGATAAGCAAGCGTGGTGGTTCCTGACACGTAACAATGGGTACGGTTCTGATTATGCCGAAGATATCAAATATGATGAGACACTGGAAAGACATTATCTCACAGTAGCATTTCCTATTCGAGAGGGAAGTCCAAGAAGGTCATCAACGCCAAAGAAAGATGTTGTTGGTGTACTAAAGGTTACCTTTCCGATACCCGAACTCTCCAATGTTGTTGAATCTATGGAAGATATGAATACACAAACTATTTTAACATCGCAGTCAGGAATCGTTATCGCTGCTTCAGAGGAAAGCGGCTATCAAATAAATCAAGAAATGCTTTTTGAACATGCTGTAGCTCAAGCAATTGCCGAGGCGAAAAAGGGACGCGATGGAAAAACTTACGGTTATGTTGTACAAGGTGAATCAGATCGTAACAATGAATCTCGCGTATACGGTTGGGCACGAACAACACTTTCAAGATGGCAACCTTGGAAAAAAGAAAACAGAAATTTTGGGAAGTGGATCGTTTTTGTTTCATATCCCAGTTCAGAGGCGTATGCAGGTGTTAATAAATTAAATCAATATGTATTTTGGGTGACGGTACTCTCATGTCTCATCGTTGTTCCTGTTGCTTATGTCGCAGCACAAAGGATTTCCTTACCTGTGATGCAGCTTGCAGAAACCGCAAAACGTATAGGGCAAGAAGCGAAAGAAGTGGTACAAGAAGAATCTGATCAAGTCCGAAAAAATATAGCAAACATGCGATGGTTCAAAGATGATGAATCTGAGTTAATTGCAGCTGATAGCAAAAACGAAGTCGGAATGCTTGCACATGAATTCAACGAAATGCATCACAACCTGAAAATAGCTGTTGAGAAACTTATCAATGCAGAACAACAGATGACCGCTATTGTAGATTGCCTCAATGAGGGGCTCATCGTTGTTGATACTCAAGACCGTATTCTCTATTTTAACCCCGCTGCAAAGCAATTGCTCAACTACAGTGATAATTCACAGTTTCCTGATCGCTTATCCGAATTACTAACTACCACTGATCTCACTGTTTTGGCAAATACACAAGGTAAAAACACGCGTGCAACAGTCGAAATTAACTTAGATCAAGAAGGTGGAAATCGTATACTTCGTGTCGTAACGAGTTATTTTTCATCGATACAAACAACCACTAATAATAGTTCTGATGAAGATGCTGAAATAGCAGGAATGGTATATGTCTTTGATGATATTACACGTGAACATGAAATAGATCAGATGAAATCTGATTTTGTAGCACTCGTTTCCCATGAATTGCGTACACCCTTGACTTCAATCATCGGTTTCATTTCACTGATACTTGATGGTAAGGCAGGACCTCTGAATAAAGATCAACAACTCAGTCTAACTCGTGTACATCGTCAATCAAAACGACTTGCAACGATGATTAATGATTTGCTGGATATTTCTCGCATTGAAGCAGGACGTATCGTCATGAATCTTGAACCTGTCAACCTTGCTGAAATCGCACAACAACGTCTTGAAGAACTTAAACCACAAGCAGATGAAAAGGCAATCAATTTAGACTTGAGTGCTCAACCTGATTTAGCTAAACTTACGGGGGATGAGGAACGACTTGGACAAATACTTACAAATCTTGTTGGCAATGCGATAAAATTTACGCCCTCTAACGGAAAAGTTACAATCAAAATATCGCACAAGAATTGTCCGCTTGAAGATAGTAACGATGAGGCTGATGAGAAGGATGGTATCCATGTTGAAGTAATTGACACTGGTCCTGGAATACCTCCTCAAGAACGTGAAAACATATTTGATAAATTTCAACAACTTGGTAATGTTCAGACTCGCGAACAGGGAGGAACAGGTTTAGGTCTCTCAATCGCACGCGGATTTGTCGAAGCACACAAAGGCAAAATCTGGGTGGATGTCGGTGAAAATGAAGAAGGATGCAACTTTCAATTCTGGATTCCGTTTTTATCATAAGAGATTTATGCAATTTTTAAGAAGAAACAGATTGTTTATAACTTGTTATGATCGTATTATTACCATGGTCAGATAATAGTCGGATCAACTACTACTAATACCATTTCCAATAATGTTTATCACATTACCATTTGTTCAGAATTTCTTGAAATACCGCACAAACTGGAAATTTTATGCTACAAAAAAAAGACATTATATATTAGAAATGGTATAACATAAAATTCAATACTAAGGTTCCCAAGATGTCCGAAACTATTTATACATCTAATCCTACAGAGCAAACAGAAACTATTTTAGTCATTGATGACGACACTGATATTCTGGCACTGCTTGAAATGAGTCTGGCTTCTGACGGTTTCAAAGTGGTTACTGCCAGTGACGGTCTTAGCGGGATTGAAAACGCGAAAACTGTCCAACCAGACCTCATTCTGCTTGATGTCATGATGCCGCAGATGGATGGATTAGAAGTTATAAAACGGTTGAAAGAAGATACTGAGACACGGACTATTCCTGTACTATGGTTGACAGCAAAAACACAGACAGAGGATAAGTTGCGCGGTTTGGAAATCGGTGGTGACGACTATATTACTAAACCTTTTGATTTACGGGAGGTGACCGCTCGAATTAACGCAGTACTGGGACGAACGCGCCCCGTAAAATACATCAACCCTTTAATGAACGCTATGGGAGACAGTTTCAGTGAAGAAGGTGTTGCAGAACTCGGTTCACATCTACAAGCCGCCGCCGAAATTCAACTGAAATTGTTACCTGAAGAACCGCCAACATATCAAGGATTCGATTTCGCAACACTGTTCCGAAGTTCTACATCTGTCTCTGGAGATTTCTATGATTTTATCCCTCTCACAGATACAAGCATCGGGGTGGTATTAGGGGATGTTAAAGGACATGGCATCCCCGCAGCACTCTTGATGGTTATGATTCAGACAGCTTCACGGTTGTTGAGTAATGAAGAACACTGTCCATCTACCATCCTAAAACGAATTAATACTTTACTTTTTCACAACACCGACCTTGAACAATTTGCCACAATAGTATACGGTATATTAGAATTAGACACTGGAAGGTTTACATACTCCAACGGTGGACACTGCCCACCAATACATTTCATATCAGAATCAGCAAATACAGAAGAACCCAATAAAAATGGGGATAAGGTCGCATTGCTTGAAACGGGTGGAATGTTGATAGGGGCATTTGATACTGCAACTTTTTCTTTTGATACATGTCTATTGACTTCAGGAGATGTACTATTACTCTATACTGATGGTGTAACCGAAACAGAGGGGCAAAAACCAAATAAATTCTATGGAGAAGAACGTTTGATTGAATGCTTCTCAAAAAATCTAACATTACCCGCAGAATCTCTATGTGAGATGCTTGAAAATGAACTTATGGAATTTAGTGGGACAACACAGCTTAAGGATGACCGCGCCGTGGTTATAATTAAGCGCACTTAGGCTAAACAAGATAAAATAATAATCAAGGCCGTACTTAGATTATTTATACCACATTCATGTAAATTGGTAGTTTCATTCGCAGATTCAGCGCGGCAGCTTTGCATTCGCAAGGAAGGAGCATAACTCGTGGGCGAGAATAATCAATGGCGAATTCAACTTTCTCTCCCAAGCACAATGCAGTTGATTTATCTACTTGATACTGTTATTAGCGATATTCTGAGAGAGATGAATTTTAATGAGGAAGCACAGGAACATGTGAATCTCGCTGTCATTGAAGCAGGGACAAACGCAATCAAACACGGCAATAAAGAAGATATCAATAAGATCGCTACTTTTGAATTTCTTATTGAAGAGGATAAACTTACAATTGTCGTAACAGATGAAGGAATTGGGTTTGAACGCGAAGAGGTTGCAAATCCTCTTGAACCGGAGAATCTGCTGAAAAGTAGTGGACGAGGCATTTTCCTGATGGAAGCATGCATGGATGAGGTCGTATACGAGAAAAATGGCACTATCGTCACAATGGTTAAATATAAGTAATGCTGAATTTACTACCTACCAGAAAATGGTTGAAGACTATACTGTGGTAAACAGTATACAGAAAAACAACTTACTTTTCCTATATTCTAATGCACACGCGTTGATGATTCAGTTGAACATTCAAGAAGAAAGGAGGTTTTATGCAAATCAACTTACGGCATAAAGGGAGTGTTATTATTTTAGATATTGAAGGGAATCTCGTTGGTCCTAACACCATTGCACTGAAAAATGCCATTGATGACCAAATTCGCGAAGCACGCGGTCAACCAGTGTTTATGATATTGAACTTAGAACGTGTCCAAATGATGGATAGTTCTGGGTTAGGGGTGATTGTCGCTGCTTATGCTTCTATCAAACGCAATAAAGGAAGAATCGTTCTCCTCAATATCGGTGGAAACATCAGAAGTCTCATCATTATGGCAAAACTTGTAACAATATTTGACCGTTACGACACGGAAGCAGATGCGATAGCAAGTTTTCTATAGTTTCAGGAAATTTTATTTGCAGATTTAATTGGTTGAAATATGGAAACAGTTCGAAGCACAGAAATCACTGAAGATAACATTAGTTTATGGCAAAAATGCACACACTGTGGTGAGGTGACTTTTCGAGGGGAATTAATACGCAACAGTTTTACCTGTCCTAAATGTAAGAAGTTATTTGTTATTTCTATTGAAAATCGGATAAAACTCCTGCTTGAAGACCATACTTCTAATGATGCAACAGTTTCAGATTTAGATGATATAAACAACGGAAATACAAACTTAATTGATGTAATTAGTATTGAGGAGAGCATTGAATGTTATCCAGTGAGTCTGTATATACTCCAACCTGAAACTACGCTTGAGCAACGACATATTGATGTTTTTACCGATGCAATTACAAATGCATTGGCGAAGTCAATGCCACTACTTTCTGTTTTTACCGCAAGTCCTACTAATACACAATGCTCTTTCAATCAAATCGTTCCGCTGATGATACAATTGGAGGCGTTAGCAGAGGTATCTCTTCCACACATTACTGTATTGACTGAAACAGATGTTCTTCAACTTACCACACACCTCCCAGTTGGAGAAATTATAATCGCTGAAAGTGAAGCACGAACGGAAAATATGTCACGAATTAACCCTCAACCTGCTTTACATGCTCCCGAAGAACAACTCCTACCTGAGAAAAATAGAGAAATCAAACCGGATATTAATGTGGACTGTTACGTCCCACGAATGGAGTTGCACACAATGTTAGTAAAACTACTAAAGTTTTTTGCTGCTTCTCCAATAAGTGATTGAACTTATGCAAATAGAAAAAGTCTTATCCACGCAAAATCAAAATGAGAGATCAATATCCTAATATAACCAATAGGTTGAAACTGGAATTTATCAACCGTTTCGGTCATTCCCCAGAATTCATTGTATCCGCACCAGGACGGGTCAACCTTATCGGTGAACATACAGATTATAATGATGGTTTTGTCTTTCCTGTGGCAATAGATAAATACATTCACATTGTCGGTGGTAAACGTCCTGACCACCAAGTGCATCTTCACGCGTTAGATATGGATGAGGAATGCATCTTCAGTTTGGATACACTTGATAAATCGAAAACACCAGCTTGGAGCAACTATTTAAAGGGGGTTGCACATCTATTACAAGAACAGGTTTTGAATGAATTTGATCGTACGTTAAAGGGTATGTCCGGTATTATTTCTGGAAATGTACCTATCGGAGCTGGACTTAGTTCTTCCGCAGCACTTTCAGTTGCTTCATCGCTTGCTTTTTTGGGTGTGTGCGGTCTGCAGGTAGTTGGCACAGGAATAAACACCGATAATGATGTAACTGTGATTGAACTTCCGCCGACCAAATTAGCTGCGCTGTGCCAACGCACAGAGCATGAGTTTGCTGGTGTCAACTGCGGAATCATGGATCCCACAATATCCCTATTAGGAAAATCAGACCACGCGCTGTTCTTAGATTGCCGCTCTCTTGAATACACACATGTCCCGCTCAACTTAGAAGACATTCTGCTTGTAATTTGTAATACAAATGTCAAACGTGAACTCGCTTCCTCAGAGTATAATAAACGGCGTGCTGAATGTGAAAAGGGTGTTGAAATTATGCAACAATGGATGCCTTCTATATCCTCTCTTCGCGATGTGACGTTGGACGATTTCAAAAAATATGAAGCAGAACTCCCAAAAATTACACAAAAGAGATGTAGGTATGTTGTTGAGGAAAATACTCGTGTGCAAACGGCTGTAAATGCTCTCACAACGAAGAATATCAGCACTTTTGGTACACTCATGAATGAATCACATGCAGGTCTACGAGATGCCTATGAAGTGAGTTGTGATGAGTTAAATATCCTAACAGAAATCGCGCAAAGTATTGATGGTGTCATCGGTGCAAGGATGACAGGTGCTGGATTCGGTGGATGTACAGTAAATTTAGTATGTCAAGACGTTGTAGAGACCTTACATAATCGGGTAATGGAAGAATATACACAACGCACCGGAATTGAACCAGAAATTTATGTATGCAACGTTGGGGATGGCGCGCAAATCAAATGGATTTCACAATAATTATAGGAAGGATAGCAGATTATAGATTTCATTGGGAGGAATCTTACGACAACAGCAAGCGCGAATAAATGAAATATAGTATCGGAATTGATCTGGGTGGAACTGATATTAAAGCAGGATTAATGGGGACAGATGGTAAACTTTCATGCCGTATGGTCGTTTCTACTCGTGTAAATGAAGGTGCAAAAGCAATCGCTGCCCGTATTGCTCAGACAATCCAACAAGTCATTACCACCGCCGATACAGATACACATCAAAGTGGTGACATTAAAGATGAAATAATAGGCATTGGATTAGGTGCTCCCGGACTTATCATTGCTGGTAGCGGTATTATCCACTTTTCACCGAATTTCCCTGGATGGACAGATATACCACTACTGGAATATGTCTCTGCTGAACTTGATGGTATAAACATTCCACTCTATATTGATAACGATGTGAATGTAATGGTGTTAGGTGAACTCCACTATGGTGCCGGTATTGGGTATGAAAATGTTGTTGCCCTGACACTTGGAACCGGTGTCGGTGGCGGTGTTGTCATCAATAGAAAAGTCTATCACGGAAGTTGGAATACTGCGGGGGAATTGGGACACACCGTTGTTCAACCGAATGGACGTGAATGCGGATGCGGTAATCACGGTTGCCTTGAAGCTTATGCTGGTGCAAGACATATTGTTGAACGCACACAACAGAAAATCGCTGAGGGAAGGAAAACTTGTTTGAATCCTAATGGATTAACACCGAAGCAGATCGCCCAAGCAGCATCTGCGAGAGATAAACTTGCTCAAGACATCTTCTCTGAAACCGGTAGATATATCGGTATAGCATTGACATCTATTGCTCATATTCTCAACCCGCAAATCGCTATTATTGGTGGAGGAATTGCCGAAGCTGGAGAGGACATCCTTTTTCAACATATTCGCGCAGAATTCACGAAACGAGCCATGGACATTCCTGGAAATATGAAAATTGTGCCCGCAAAATTGGGAAATGACGCAGGACTCGTCGGAGCAGCGATGTTAGCATATAGCGACAAATAAACGACAAAAAAGGAATTCATTTTGATAAAATCACGTAATAAGATAACGGCCCCTAAACATAAATCATATTCTATTTGGAAATGTAGACTGCAAATCTTTGTAATCTTAGCACTGTCTGTCTACTTAGGTGGATGTGCAAAGGTTGGCGATTTTTTCGTCGACATCTTTAGACCAGAACGGATTGTACCCGTATTTGATCCGAATGCTATTATTACACCACAAACCGGCACCGTTATATATAAGAAAAATGGCATAGTCGCGATGGCAGTCCCACTCCATGATGTCAAGAATCTTGATGCATTCGCAATACTAATTTACAATGACACAAACCACTGGATTACATACAAAAGGGAAGATTGCAAATTGCTTGACCAATCAGGAGAGATAGTAAAACAGGTTGATAAGTCGCAACTCTCATTCCATTTACCAAGAAATTTTAAACCCAAGTTACCACCAGAATTCGCTGCAGATGTTTTCCGCTATGATAAGACGATTCGTATACAGGGGGATGCTGCTGTACTGCCGACTGAAGACTTCAAGAAAACCAATGTTATGCCGAAAAACAGGTCGTTATTCTATATTTATTTTCCAAAACGGAGCTCTAAATCTCATAATCTGCGTATTATTGTACCCGGTGTAACGAGTGAATTTAATGATCAACAGACGACGTTTGTTTTCAAATTTAGGGTGCAGCGGGGTTGATACCAAGTCCTCTCAATTAACAAAAGGTTATGTTTCCACAGTTTCAATCCCTCACTTTTGTCCTATAAAGAAAGTATCAACAAACTTTGCCAGATGTGGAACATTTCTCATCTTTGTTACCCTCCTTTTCTTTTTGAGTTGTGCTATGCCTGAACCGGATGGTGCAGGTGGACTACAACCCCAAATAGTTCCAAATGTAGATATCGTCCCTTCAATTAGAACACGAGAATCTCCGCTTATATTAGGCGTGGGGTACATCAAAACGATCGGTAGAACTGGACAAGGTGCAGGGGAATTTCTAAATCCTATGGGGATCGTTTTAGACACATATCAGCAGTTGTACGTAGCAGATACAGGTAACAACAGGGTGCAAGTGATTGATACGGATGGACATTTTATCACTGAGTTCGGAAGTTTTGGATGGCGTGAGGGTGAATTTGATTATCCTAACGACATTGCACTCAGTTTAGACACACTCTATGTTGCGGATACGGGAAATCATCGGGTGCAGTATTGTAATCTTGTGAATCGTATCTTTTATCCAATCGCAACAACAACGGAAGATTATCAATTTGATGCTCCAGAAGGAATCGGTATTGGTCGAAATGGTGAGGTATTTGTTGTTGATACACTCAATCACCGTTGGGTCCAATTCAGTAAAAACCTTACCCCCATAAACGCAATGGGAAGTTTCGGTAGTCATCGAGAACAGTTCTGGAATCCCACTGATATAGTTATCAACCCACACGGCACAATGTATATCGTGGATACAGGCAACCATCGCATTGTAAGTTATGATTTCAGTGGAAACCCCACACATACGTGGGGTGAGAAAGGTAGTGAACTCGGACAATTCCGTGAACCGAAGCGGCTTGCTGTAGATGAGTGGAATTATCTATATGTCACGGACAGTGGCAATCGGAGGGTTCAGATCTTCACACAAGACGGACGTGCCGTAATGGAATTCACAGCGAAAACACTTTTGACCCCTTGTGGTATCGCTGTTTCACAGAAAGGGCAGGTATATGTAAGTGATACTGAGGCAGGAGATATTAAAGTTTTCAAAGTGATATTCAAGAAGAATTCTACTTCAGATACAAACAAAACAGAATAAGTAATATAGGAATGGAAAGGTAGAAGGATGGCACGACATATCAAAATTCTACTTCCACTATTTATGTCTTCTATTTTGTTCGGATTTGTCGTCTGTGTTGATGCACAGACTGAACCTACAACACAGAACCCCCCTCTTAAACTACCACCCTTTTCCATAATTGAGAAATCTGAGAGTATATTAATAGAAACAGGGAAAACTGAATGGACACTCAAATTCCCACCAATATTTCAGAATAGTGAACAGATTGCAGATAATAAAGGGCAGATACTTGTGAATGGCAAAGACTATCAGATTGACTATACCACAGGGAAAATCACATTTGATGAATCCATCATATCACAAAAAGATACCACTTGGACAATAACCTACCGAGCAATCCCGTTTACTTTACAGAAGATATATAGACGCGACTTATTTGGCGTTCCTTCTGAAGACGTGTCAGAAACCACATCAACAGATGTGGAAAGCAAACCGATAACTACTCCCCGAACACCTCCTAAAACAACACCTTCACAGTTAGAATATTCCGGAAGTCGGACGTTTGGTATTGCTGTCGGAAGTGGTAGATCTCTATCACAAAATCAGGAGTTCCGTATCAATGTGCGTGGTAACGTGTCAGATAACATTGAAGTATTGGCAATGCTATCTGACCAAGATTTGCCTATTCAACCTGAGGGTATGACAGAGGACATTCAAGATATCAATCAGAAACTGATCCGTATCATGCATCCGAATGTGATAGGTACTTTAGGAGATTTCAACGCTTCCTTAGGTCCGTCTGAATTCATCTTCTTCCCACGTGCATTAGAGGGTGTCAAGGTTGAAGGGAATTTTGATTGGGGACAATTCCATCTCATTCCGAGTGCACTACCAAAGGGACAATCTACCAGCAAAGTTATTCGTGGAGAGGAGGGGCGCAGTGAATATCGGCTTGATGTGAATAATCAGTTTGTTATCGTCAAGGCAGGTAGTGAGATCGTGTGGTTGAACGGAGAAAAGATGCGACGTGGTGAAAACAACGATTACATCATCCGTGAATACGGAGATCCGATTATTGAGTTCAACAGCAAACATCTGATTACAAGTAACGATGTAATTCGAGTTGATTTTGAGTATATTCCTGAAGACAGAGCATATCAACAGAATCTTTACGGGATCAACAATGTTTTCACTTTGCCTGGGGAATGGTTGTCTTTCGGTGCTTCTTACGCTGTAGAATCGGATATGGATGATCCTGATCAAGCGTTAGTCCTGCTGAATGAGGTTGATCTGGCTGCGCTTCGACTGCATAATCTGGATCCAGAAGGGGATGGTAGACTTCTCATGCCTCCGCAGAAACATACTGTGTGGGGATTGGAAAGTCGTCTTAATCTTGCTGAACAGACATGGCTAAATGGTGAATTCGCTGTGAGTGCAGTTGATAATAACACCTATTCCGCAGTAGACAGAAAGGATGTGAGTAATGCTTGGAAACTCATCGGTAGTACAAGTTGGGATATACCTACTTGGACAAAGCAGCTGCGTCCAAAACTGATAGGCAATCTTGATGTGCGAGCCATGGATGCGAAATTCTTGCCTGTAGGGGCATCTCGTAGTAATCGTAGCCGCGATAGATATGTGACACAATACGCCACCGAAGGATTTGAGGATGCCATTCTGTTTGATCCTACCTCTATCTCACAATCATCGGATGAGCAGTCGTTTAATCTTGGTTCAAAATTGTTGCCGTATCAATGGTTACGGTTTGATGTGGGGGTAGGTAGAACGATTGAGTCAGTATTAGATGGACCGACAACCCGTCGTAATAATATCAATTGGGGTGCCAATTTCACACCAACCACAAGCAGAGGTGCAGTTCTTGCAGCAGCTCCGCATGTTGAAAATCTATATACATCATCTTCACAGTATCAAAGAGATAGTGCGCGGAGACCCAGCGCATTGGAAAGTGACCTTGCTCCAAAGTCTCCGACAGGAAAAATGTCGTTTCTAAAATGGTTGCCAAATGCCCGTTGGCATGACTATCGTAGCACTTCCTATATTGCACAGAAACAGGAGACACAGGATTTCGACGGGGATTTCCAAAAGATAAGGCAAGAGGGTAGCCTGTCCTATCTTCTCTCACCGTTTGAGCTTATCGGCACATACAACCGATTTCTCTCAACGGATGATTTCTCTGCTTTTCGCAACCGCAGACGTAATCGCACTTCTGGTCGTGTGAACCTGATTAATTTCAAATGGGTTTCAATACATACAAGTTACGAACTGGAACAGTCTTTCGCCAAAGAACCGTTATTGGCACTTGACGGTGAGAATTTAGGTATTTCAGATTGGATGCGATCTACCACAGCGCGAACTTGGAAAGTCGGTCTGTTTTCACAACAAAGGAATTGGGTGAACTTACGGACGAACCTTGCTCGTAGAATGGTGAAAGCACATTCAGAACTCGGAACGGACACGACGACACAGTTGGCAGATACGACCCTACAATTTACTCCTTTCAATCGTGCAATTGATGCTGAAATTACTTATGAATTGGACAAGAAACTGACTACGCAACGTCGTGAAATCTATACCGACATTCACCCACTAACGGGACATAGAATCCAACCTGGAGAAGGATTTTATGTCAGATTAGATGACCTGCGATATGTTGAGGATCCAGAAGAAGGCACTTATATCAAGATATACCAGAATGTTGGAGACAAACCGACGACCGCAGTAGATGCTGCATTCCGTCTACGATTCCAACCACGTCAGTTCTTTGCAAGGCAGTCTCGCAACTTCGGCAGGGATTCAAGTAGCATCAATCAAAATGAAAACAGTGAAAACCCTAATCCATTCACATGGCTTCTCAAGGCTTTTAGAGCGGAGACACGATTGTGGTTGACTGAGGAACAGGAGGCAGAAGATGCCATTTCTCTTTATCTGCTTCAAAGTCTACAAGGTTCAGAAACATTATTCGGGAGGGTCAACCAACATCATCGCGTGGAATTCTCTCCATCACCACTGTTCAGTATTGAAAGTAACCTTCGGACAGGACGGTCGCTCAATCGTAGGATAAACACCCAGGAACGTCATAGAAAACATAGAACTTGGGATGTTTCCTTTTCTGTCAATCCAACACAACGTCTCTCTATCGGTGCTAACTGGGAACAACGTAGAGAAACAGAGAGATATAGCCAACTGAACTTCTCCAATGTAGGAGAGGTTTTTAATCCCGATGATATGGAGACAGAGATTTCCAACCCCGATTTGTTTTCATCAACAGCTATCTCTGACCTTCGCCAATTTGAGCAGGTTACAGAATTGAAACTGCAGTATGAAATCAGTCGGACATTGCGATGGAGCGGCACAGGTGCATACAAACGGACAACCGATATAGAGCACCTTGACGATGAACTTGATGCGAAAACGCGCACATTCTCTTATGACAATAAGATTGTTTACGGTATATTCGGCAAGGGACGTATTGATGTTACGCATACTCTTGGCTATGGCAAAAGTGATGGCGGTGTCCCTTATGCACAATACTATTTTTATGAAGGCATAAGCCATGAAGTGCGTGCCACTGCAGATTATAGACTCCGCAAATTTACCGATCTGCTGTTTAGATTGAATTATCGCTTGCTTTCTACGAAACAACGTAAACCTGAACATCGTTTGGAAATGACTGTCAGCGCGGAACTTTAAGCAGAAATACAAAATTGTTCATCAAGATTGAAATGATACAACTTGTTATTTTTAGTTCCAACTAATACCATTTGTAAAAAATGATGTCGCATTATAAGTTTTTGTAAAATGTAATCTGATACCGCACAACCTAACAGGTTATGCTACAACAAAGAGCATTATCATTTAGAAATGGTATAATAATGTGTTTCTATCAACTCTGAAGTGGTTGAATCCGAGACTTGTTACTCAGATCTATTGGATTTACTCGGCACATCAGAATCTATGGGTTGCATCTGGAAATTTGGTTGGGTTTCAAGTTCACCTACTGTAAGTGCCTTTCGTACACCGTAATCAAATACAGGAGTTTCAGGAAATATATCTAAACGAAGCAACTTACTGACATCCGCATTTAGCTGACAATTTTTCGTGATTATTATATCTTTGATTAGTAAGGGCTCACCATTCCGATGTTCGGAAGGTGCTTTTGGAACAGTGGATATCTCAATTCTCTTAGGAAACCAAACATTTGGCAGATATTCGTGGTACTCTATTTTTCGGGTATTGATATAGGTGACACCTGCTATGGTAGGACTCCATTCGCTCGTATCCTCTTCAATATATTCTTCTTCCGATTTAACAAGACGAAAACCTTTATCATGTGAAATCCAGAGTTTAAAGTGCTTGGGACGTATTGTGTGGTCTCCAATAATCCGCGCAGGTTTTGTTAGACGGATAACCGTTGTCTTTTCACCATCCAATACATCACTTCCAATAATTTCCAACACATCGTTTCCAATAATTTCACTTTCATGTTTCTCAAGCAATTGCCAAAGTGATTGAGACAAATAGGTGTTGTCTGATCCGTTGTTCGGAAAAGTGAGCCACCACCTTGGATCCGCGTCATGAGGTCTAATAAACCAATGTGGTCTAACTGCATATCCTACATTGTGTTTATAAACCTCCATCGTTGTTTCTCCAGCAAGCAAAACGAAGTAAGTTTTATCTTTCTTAGTAACTTTGTAACTATTTAGCAACTCACCTTTGTGAATATGTACATCGTCAGTGAGTTCAATGTCTGCTTGCTTGAATGCCTGTTTAATCTTTTCCTGAACTGTAATCTCTTTGTTGAGGTTAATCTTAACATTTAAGAGAAGATTAACTGGTTCTGGTAAAGATACTTCCCAGTGCTGTTTTCCATCCCAAAACGTAATGGGTTGAAAATGAAACCCTTGAACACAATCTACCTTGACTTTCTCAGCATCCCAAGTCAATTTATATTCAATTTTCTCAATTTTTGGTTTTGTATTGCGTTCAATGCTGAGGTTTTCGAGTGGATTTCCACTAATCTCATAATTTCTATGACGTTCTATGATGAAATTACCCGTGACTGAAGTGACAGCATTATCGGACTGTTTCATTTTAGCGATAATCGTCCCTAAGTCAAGGGAATCGGTTTCATCGGTTTTTTGACCGGCTCCATTATTCTTACCCGGAGAAGTGGGAATTTCGATTTGGTTCTGTTCATCCGTTTTGGCATTAAGATTAAGTACAATAGGCGCGTCAACGAGTTCAACTGTCATCTCTGCTTGTGTATCTAAGCTATATGGATTTTGAAAACGCAGTAAGTGTTGACTGCCTATACCAAGCATTAACATAATTATAATAGCACTTGAAGCTGCAATTGCCCATGGGACAAGTGGTTTGCTGGCTGTAGGTGTAGGTTTAAGTCGTGATATTTCCTGCATTATATTCTGTGTGAGGTGGGGAGTGATCTGGTAATTCTCTAACGCTTCTCTTATCATGGGTTCCTCCTTCTTTAGAAACTGGCGCGCTCGGTAGAGTCGGTTTTTTATTGCACTGACCGAGACACCTAAAAACTTGCTTATTTCTTCATAGGTCATTCCCCCGAGGTAGTAGAGCGTGATGACCGTGCGGTCACTCTCTTGTAACTTCGCAAGTAACTTCTTTACAACTTCACGTTGTGCTTCTACTGATGCACGCTCGTTTTCTGCACTGACATAGCTGGAATAGGTCGATTTTTCTAACTCTTCACTATCGATATCTTCCAAAGGCTGAGTCTGCAAACGTTTCTTGCTAAGCCACGTCTTGCAGTGGTTTGTTGCTATCACATAAAGCCAACTTGCAAAAGATTGCTGTTCCTTCAGCGTTGACAACCCTTTGTATGCCTTTAGGAATGTTTCCTGTGTGATATCTTCTGCGATGTGGAAGTCTTGAACCTTCCGCCATGCGAGTGCGTGAACAGATTTCTGGTATTTCTTAACCAGTTCGGTAAACGCAGAATCATCACCATCAAGGACACGATGTATGAGTTGAACATCAGCATTTTTCATTGAATACCTCTGGAAAGGAAATTCATCATTTCACTTCAATATATAATGACTCGGTATGAAGTGAAAAAGTCTCAAGTTTTTTCAAAAAAGAGGAAAGAGAGAATAATGTTCAGATATTATAGCAGTAGCATTCTATTAATGTTAATTCCATTAACATTAATAGAATGTCTTGAAGGAATAGAATGTCTTGAAGGAATAGAATGTCTTGAAGGACTGCATAAACTAAGCAAGTTTGAATATTAAATATGCAGGTTACACGTTGATGGCGGGCGGGGAAACCCCGCCCCTACGGTATCGGAGCCTGCAGGAAAATCGGAAAATTGATAATTCATTATTTAATATTGCTTAAATGAAGATTAAGTAATCAAATCGGTAATTTTTCATTATGTATATTCGGAACATTTTAAGTGCTCTTCAGTCCCGTAGGGACGATATGTTTATAGCAGCGCGGACACCGTCATCCCCTTAGTCCCGTAGGGACGATATGTTTCGAAGCACATCAACAATAAATATGCCGTTCCTACGGAACTCAAGAGGGGTGGTCCACGTTTTTTCTATAAACATATCGTCCCTACGGGACTAAAGAAATTACCGAAATATTTATTTAATCTTCATAAAGTTTATGCTACATTAATTATTAGAAAGCCCTTTAACAAGCTTGAACAAAACAACCCCAAATAACCCCAGTTTTTGCCTTTTGGGGTTATTGGTAAATTGGCTGTGAACCCAGTTATAACATAGTGTTGTAAGGGTTTTAATTCTCTCCTTATTTTTTTATTTTGGGGTTGTTTTGTCTTTTGTTTTTGTAATTTACGATAAATGTTATATGTGATATTAAGTATAACATAGGCAAATTGTGTTTGTTAAGTATATTTTTACAATTTTTATATTTTTTATTGAATCTGGGAAGTATTTGATGCTGAATCTCGGATTTTCTTGGAATGCGCGGATAAGAGTTTAGCGCATTCAGGTTTTCTGATTATGGTTTGAGTTTATGATTGAATGTCTCTTGTCTGAACCAGGATTTTCCAAATCAAGAAATCAACGGTATGAACGTCTTTTGGCATTCCCCGGGATTGTGAGTCTGGTGATTCTGAGTGCTATTGATAAGATAAGCTGAATTGACGTGTAAAATAAGGGACGAACGGGGTTATACCATTTCTAATATAGTGAGCTATAGAATTAATTGAACTCTTCAGTAGAAGAGAACTCTGCATGCACAAGCTAACAGCATGTGCTACGTAAACCCGCACAAGCTAACAGCATGTGCTACGCAAACACAAACTGGAAAGTTTGTGCTACAGAAAAGAGACATTATTTATTAGAAATGGTATTACAACAATTAGAGTAGTCTTAGGTCAAGAGGGTGGATGAGATGCATTGGGTGCTACCACGGTAGAAAGGTCATTCTTGAAGGGTGAAATGCAGCATAGCGCGGTCCAGCGTTCCCACGTATAACGTATTTCCATCAACTGCGAGTGATGTTATGTTGTCAGGAACGTCTGAAACAACCTGTTTCCAAACATTACTTTCTAAGCGATAAATGCCAGTGTTATTGATACCATAAAGCGTTGTGCCATCAACAGTCAGTATGTTCATATTGAGATTCGTTCCATCTGTATTGGTGATAACACCCCAATTATTTCCACGATCTGATGCAGCGACACCTGCATCTGTTGCTACATACACTGTATCACCGACAATCACGATATCTTTGTAAGTTTTTACTGTGAATGGTAGTGCTGACGTAAGTTCAATCCAATTAGTTCCTTTATCAAAAGATACAACGAGATGGCCGTCCCGTTTCCCGACGTAGATAGTGTCCCCTGAAACAGCAAGTTTGAGCTTTTTCTTTGCTATTTCCGGAGTCAATTCAACGGTTTCCTCCTGTTCAGTGTCTGACCATTCAGTATCACCGCGTTTCCACCGGAAGAGCTTATAGTTGTATTCCATATAGAATGTATCACCGCTGACCGTAATAGGTCCACGTAAACCACCCCTTCTAAGTTCTGTTATTTGATCCTCTTGTTGTAGCAATATCAATTGCTTGAAGAACTGGGCTGCGCCAGAAAAATGTTCTTGCCACTGTTCAATAGGAATTATCTTTGAGGGGTCAAAAGCGGGAATTTTTTGAAATAACAACTGCTCACCTAATGATATTGAGTCGATGTCGGGCATACCTTGAATCGGTAGAAACGTCTTGCCATCTGCAGATACGCGATATAACAATGTGTCTCCGCTGCCTTGAGTATTTTCATCTTTGGCATAGATAACACCACCAGATTTGACTATTTGGCAAATGCTGGGTTGCCATTTTCTGGAAGGTGCTGTCATTGGTATATTCATCTGAATGGTATTCCAAGATTTGCCATTGTCGTTACTTTTTACGATCTCCCCGCCCACTCTCATGAACGTTCCTTCAAATCTTGCATAGAGCGTTGGATTCATGTTTTGCCCTTTATATACAATTTGATTATCTATTCTGCCTCGACCTATATCTGATGTGATGTTCACCTTGTCCCATGATTTACCACCATCAGTGGAACGATGGAGACCGTCCCACCCCTCAACATAAAAAACATGCTCGTTTAATGCCACAGCAAGCATTATACCAGATGTCACTCCCATCAAAGGGGAAGTGCCAGGTGCCTGTGGGGACATCCAGGTATCTCCTGCATCGGTAGAGCGTACCATACCTCTTTCCATTGCCAGAAGCGTATCACCCGCTGCAACAAGAGTGATATTTGGTTTCTGGCCCTCTTTGGGCCAGGCGTTTGTTGGTGTTATATCTGTCCATGAATCTCCCAAGTCAGTTGAGCGGAAAATCCGCCACCCCCGTCCGTGAAGATCTGCTGCAACATAAAGCTTGTCTTTAGTCGCTGCAACTGATTGAAACCAAGCAATTCCGCGACCTGGGAACTGTAATAATTCCCAACTGTCAGTAGTGAGACGGTAGAGATGGGTTCCTGTACAGGCAAACAATGTGTTTTGGACTTTGACCAATGAGACTATATCTATACCTATTTCTAAACCATCGTTTAATTCTTTCCATGTTTTACCTTTATCTTCAGAACGAAAAATCCTATCGCTAAAAGCAACATAATAACCATGATCTGTTAGTATCAATTCAATCGGGATCGGGTTAGATACTCCTGGAAATGAATGAACAAAATTCCACGTATTACCATTATCATCTGAAGCAAAGAGTTCGTTAGATGATAGAATATAGAGGGTATTTTTCCACTTTGCGATGGGTGGCCGCGATGTCCAATGAGTTTTAAAGAAACGTGCATCAACGATATGTTGCCACTCTTTAACGATATGTTTCGGATCTCTTCCATCGGCATGCAATTTGTAGAGTCTTGCAAGAGGATCCAGAACGTAGAGTTCTTCTTCTGGTGTTGCAAGTAAACGCCACACCGCATTTCCTTTGATGGGTCCAGACTGAATCCATTGCTGTTTAGAAACAGAAACGTCTTCTCCTTCTACCTGTGCGGCAGCCAATAGGACCTCATCAGGTTTTTCTCCACGGTTATCACTTGGACCAGGTGCATTTGCATTACCGAGTCGATTACGAACATCCGGTTGTGTTTCAAGATTTAGTACAATAGGTGCATCAACGAGTTCAACTGTCATTTCTGCTTGTGCATCTAAACTATATGGATTTTGAAAACGAACTAATTGTTGGCTGCCTAATCCAAGTAGCAACATAATTATAATAGCACTTGAAGCTGCAAGTGCCCAAGGGACAAGTGGTTTACTTGTGGAAGGGGTAGGTTTAAGTCGTGCGACATCTTGCATAATGTTATCGGTTAAGTTCGGTGAAATTTGGAAATATTCGAGTGCTTCTCTAATCATCGTTTCCTCCTTCTGTAGACGGTTACGCGCTCGTTGCAACCGACTTTTTATCGTTCCAGTAGAAACTCCTAAGAACTTGCTAATCTCCTCTACTGTCATCTCAGCGAGATAGTGGAGCGTCATTACCGTGCGTTCACTTTCTTTCAACTTAGCGAGGAGTCTCTTGACCACTTCCCGTTGTGCTTCAACAGAGGTCTTAACTCGTTCTTCTGTGATATGTCGGGAATATACGTCTCTTTCTACCATGGTTGTCTCAATATCTTCTGATGCCTGGTAATGAATCCGATTTTTACTGAGCCATGTATTGCATAAGTTTGTTGTAACAACGTAGAGCCACCCAGAAAACTGATTCGGATCTTTCAAAGTGTGAAGTTTCTGATATACTTTCAGAAAGACATCCTGGGTAATATCCTCGGCAATGTGGAAATCTCCAATTTTCCGCCATGCGAGTACGTGAACTTGTTTTTGATACTTTTTCACGAGTTCAGCGAAAGCGATTTCATCACCACTGAGTATTTGTCTAATAAGTGCCCTGTCGTTTCTCATCAGGTGTCTCCAATAAGCGATAGTTCGATCAAACACATATCAAACTATTATGACTCAAATTAGGTGTAAAACGGTTGCATAATTCTGCAAATAGAACAAACCTGAAGGGAGAAGAAGGATGGCGATAGGAAGGGCGGCATTTAGTGCCGCCCAGATAATAGGCATTATTCTTCAAGATTATAATGAAGCATACCGCGGTCTTGTGTTCCCACGTATAAGGTATTTTCATCAACTGCGAGAGATGTTATGTTGTCAGGAACGTCTGAAACGACCTGTTCCCAAACATTGCTTTCTAAGCGATAAATGCCAGTGTTATTGATACCATAAAGCGTTGTGCCCTCAACCGCTAAGTGTTCCATAATGAGATTTGTCCCCGTAGTATTAGTGGCGGTTCCCCAAGTTCTACCACCATCTGATGTAATGATACCTACGTCCGTCGCTACATATACGGTAGCCTCAGTAACCACAATATCATTGAAAGTCTTGACGCGAAATGGCAGAGCAGGTGTGAGATCAACCCAATTATCACCTCTATCATACGATACGAGCAAATGTCCATCGCGTTTACCGACATAGACGGTGTCCCCTGAAACTGCAAGTTTAAGAGTTCTCCTTAAAATGTCCTTAGACAGATGTAAGGTTTCTTCCAGTCCAGTGTCGGACCATTCAGTATCACCTTGCTTCCAACGGAAAAGTTTATAGTTATATTCAATATAGAATGTGTCGTTGTCAACAGCGAAGACTCCCTCTAATGCCTCTTGAAAAAGATCCCTTCTAAGATTACTCTTTGCATTAAGAACAGGCATCTCTTGTATCGGTTCAAGTGTCCTATCATCACTGGATATGCAATAGATAAGCGTGTCTTTCATGACGGTATCTGTACCCCTTGCATAGAGAATTTCGCGGTATTTGACAATTTGAGAGATGCTTGGAGGGACTCTCATTATGTCAGGATTATCTGTCATTGCTTTGCTCATTCGAACGACTTGCCAAGATTTGCCTTTGTCTGTAGTATTTGCTATCTCTCCTAAGTATATTCCATAGAGGTCGGATGGTGTGTTCTGTGTCTTGCCGCTGCTCTTATATGCAATTAGGTTATGTATTGGTGGAACAACTGGATTAACACTTACTGCTTTCCATGATCTACCACTATCCGTAGAACGAAACAGCCCATCTTCTGGACTACCAACATAAATGATGCCCTCATCAGTCACCACCGATGAACTGAATCTTTGCATTGTTGGAGTAGTTCCTGTTAATGGTGGTGATAACCATGTATCTCCACTATCCTCTGAACGAACCATTCCCTGTTCCATTACCAAGAGTGTTTCATCAGTCCCAATGAGTTTGATTCCTGGTGGCCATCTGTTTTTCGACCAAGTGATTGTGGGTGTTATGTCATCCCAGGATTCACCGAGGTCAGTTGATCGGAATATCCATCGGTTTTGACCATTTTCCGAGTAGGGGTACGGTAGACCAGTAACATAAAGCTTATCCTTAATGGATAATATTGAAGTTACTTCAATATTTCTGGAAATTGGGAATTTCAAGTGTTCCCATCCTTCTATGTTCTTACGATATAGTCCTATATGTGTTCCAGCAAACATAATGTCTTGCACTACTACTAAAGTGTTTAATGCTTTTGGTAATTCATTGTTAACTATATTCCATGTCTTGCCATTATCTTCCGAACGGAATACAGTATTATCTGAAAAGATGACATATAGAGCTTGTTTTGATGCTATGAAGTCAAACAGTGAGAGATTCCGATCTATTGGGAAGGTGTAAAGCAGGTCCCATGTCATACCTTCATCTTTTGAAGTAAAAAGTTTTTCGGTTAGAAACAGATAAAATGTGCTGTTCCATTCTTTTATTTTTATATGTGAGGACCCACTATAATTGGTAACAAGTGAATTTGCAGTGGGGACGTACTCCCACTCTTTCTTATCAGACGAGAATTTGTAGATAAGTCCATGAACATAAGTGAAAATCTCACCCCCAGATGTACCTGTTATAGCACTTACAAAACTTCCTTTGACAGGTTCAGACTGAATCCACTGCTGTTTAGGTGCGGATGTCTTGTCATCTTCTTCGGTTTCTGCGGCTGCAAACAGAACTCCATCCTGTTTCTGACCGTTATTGTCACTGATTCCCAACGCATTTGTATTGCCCAGTTGATTTCGAACATCTGGTTCTGTATCCAGATTTAGTACAATAGGTGTGTCAACGAGTTCAACAGTTGTTTCAGCTTGTGCATCTAATGAATAAGATTGTTGAAAACGGACTAAGTTCTGGCTGCCTATTCCAAGCATCAGCATAATTAAAATTGCACTTGAGGCAGCGATTGCCCACGGTACAAGCGGTTTGCTGCCAGAAGGTGCAGCCGGTTTAAGTCGTGCGACTTCTTGCATGATATTGTCGGTTAGGTTTGGTGAAAGTTTGAAATGTTCAAGTGCTTCTCTAATCATTGTTTCCTCCTTTTGTAAACGTTGCTGTGCACGGCGGAGACGGCTCCGAATCGTGTTTGCCGATACACCTAAGAACGCGCCGATCTCTGCACTGGACATCTCACTAAAATAGTGTAGTGTGATAATCGTGCGTTCACTCTCTGGTAGTTTCGCAAGCAACTTCTTGACGACTTCGCGTTGCGCTTCTACTGCTGTCCGTTCCTTCTCTTCAACGACGTATTGTGAATATGTCGCTTTCCCAAACTGTGAGTTTCTTATATCTTCCAGCGACTGTGTCCATAAACGCTTTTTACGAAGCCACGTATTACTATTGTTAGTGGCAATCACATAAAGCCAACTGGCAAAACGTTGCGGTTTCTTCAGTGTTGCTAATCCTTGATATGCCTTTAGGAATGTATCCTGTGTAATTTCCTCGGCAATATGGAAATCTCCAATTTTCCGCCACACAAGTGCGTGAACCGGTTTTTGGTACTTTTTCACAAGTTCCGTGAAGGCAGTATCATCGCCATTGAGAATGCGATTAATTAACTCAACATCAGTGATTTTCATGGCATTACCTCCGATCACTCTATAGTGACGCACGGCAGGAGGAAACTGGTGCATAATTCTGCATGTTTACATATCGGATGGTTTGGAACAGTGAAATACTATTTTACCAAATCGGGAGGGGTTGTCAAGATGTTAGGAATTGAATGAGGGAGATAGGATAAAGGTAGGAAGGGCGGCATTTAGTGCCGCCCAGATAATTGGCATTATTCTGCAAGATTAAAATGAAGCATGCCAAAGGATAGTGAACCTACATATAAAGTGTTTCCAGCAACAGCCAGAGAAGACACCTCATTCGATATATTCAAAGATGCAATTTCCGGTATCTCTGTGATAATCTGTTCCCAAGTGCTGCTATCACTCTCTAAGCGATAGACACCTGTTTTTTGTGTAATACCATAAAGCGTTGTGCCATCAACAGCTAAGTGTTCCATAATGAGATTTCTATCATCTGAATCGGTAATAGTACGCCAATTTCTCCCATCATCTGATGTAATGATCCCTGCGTTTGTTGCCACATACACGGTGGACCCAGCAACTAAAATCTGTTTGTAATTTCTAACAGGAAATGGCAGTGCTGAGGTGAGATCAATCCAATTATTACCTTTATCAAACGATACAACAAGGTGTCCATCCCGTTTCCCGACATAAACGGTATCACCTGAAACCGCAAATCTGAGATTATACCAAGCTATCTCCGAAGTTTCCTCTTGTCCGATGTCTTGCCATTCTGTATCACCTGGTTCCCATCTGAAGAGTTTATAGTTGTATTCCATATAGAAGGTATCACCGCTAAAAGCAAACTGTCCCCGGAGTCCATTTCCGATGAGTGTTTCCTGCTGTTGAGGAGTTGCTTGGAGCAACTGTTTGAAGAATTGGGTCGCTCCTGAAAAATCTTTCTGTAACGACTCAACAGAGAGATTTTGAGACTTGCGCAAATAGTCTATTAATTCCCTTGAGTCGAATGTAGGCATGCCTTTAATAGGTAATAACGTCTTCCAATCTTCAGAAACGCGATAGAAACGCAATTCTCCGATTGGATAATGACTTCTACCTTTGGCAAAGAGAACACCGTCGGCTGGGATTATCTGCATAATCCAGGGAGGGTCTTCTCTTATGGGAGTTGTCATAGGTATTTCTACCTGAACTGTCTTCCAAGACTTACCCTTGTCAGTCGTTTTTACTATTCCACTCCCAGCTATCCCGTAAAGAGTCGGCTGCATGTTTTGCATTTTTTCGCTCTCATTACGTGTAATTAGGTTGTGTAAAAATAACCTTCTGGTCTTATCCTGAGTAATTCTTACTTTTTTCCATGATTTGCCGCCATCAGTTGAACGATGAAGGCCTTTATTGGAATGGACATAAAAAACATCTTCGTTTAATACCGCAGGGGGTAAAAAACCGAGTAGTTTCATCGGGAGAGTGGAAGGAGTTTGTGACGGCATCCAGGTATCTCCTCCATCCGTAGAGCGTACCATGCCTCGTCCCATCAACATGATTGTTTCACCAGCAGCAACAAGTTGAATATCCGGTGGCCACCCTTTTAGGGGCCAGGCGTTTGTCGGTGTTATATCTTCCCACGAATTTCCCAAGTCAGGCGAGCGGAATATCCACCACGTCCGCTGTCGTCCTTCCTGTACTGCTTTATCATTAAAAAAGTCAAGACCTAATGATGCCATTACATACAGTCGATCTTTAGTGACAGCGGCTGAAGTGATCAATATTGCTTCAGGCACGGGAAGTTCTAAACGTTCCCAGCTGTCAGTATTCCAGCGATAGAACCCGGTATATGAGCCAGCAAATACTATGTTTTGTGCTTCTTTAAAAAAAATGAAACCTTCGGGTAATTCACCGGTTACATTCTTCCATGTTTTACCTTTATCCTCAGAACGGTAAACACTGTTGTAAAATCTGATCCAAAACGTTTGTTTTGTTAGGACCAATTCGTACGGTATACGCGCACCATCTGTCCATGAATGAACTATTTTCCATGTCTTTCCATCATCTATTGAAGCCAAGAACAAATTTTCTAAAACAATATAGAGTGTATTGTCCCACTCTGCAATAGGAACTTTATTTAGTTCATCAATTTTAGTTAGTTCGTCATGATAGTCTCTGATGTCACCACTAACTTGTTGCCATCCTATTCTATCGTCTTGCCATCTGTATATGTGTGCGTCATGAACAGTGTAAAGTTTTCCCTCTTCGGTTGCCAATAAACCTTCTACCGCACTTCCAATGATAGGTTCAGCCTGAATCCACTGCTGTTTGGGGGCAGAAACATCTTCACCTTCAGTCTCTGCAGCAGCTAATAAGGTTTCATCTGGATTCTGACCGTCGTTCTTATTTACTTCCAATGGGTTTGAGTTTCCCAGTTGATTTCTGACATCTGGTTCTGTATCTATATTTAGCACAATAGGCGCGTCAACGAGTTCAACTGTCATCTCTGCTTGTGCATGCAAACTATAGGGTTGCTGAAAACGGACTAAGTTCTGACTGCCTATTCCAAACATCAACACAAGCAAAACTACACTTGAAGCAGCCACTGCCCAAGGGACAAGGGGTTTGCTGGTAGAAGGTGTAGGTTTAAGTCGTGATATTTCTTGCATAATGTTTTCTGTGAGATAGGGTGTGATTTGGTAATTCTCTAAAGCTTCTCTTATCATGGGTTCCTCCTTCTTTAGAAACTGGCGCGCTCGGTAGAGTCGGTTCTTTATCGCACTGACCGATACACCTAAAAACCTGCTTATCTCTTCATACGTCATTCCCCCGAGGTAGTAGAGTGTGATGACTGTGCGGTCACTCTCTTGTAACTTCGCAAGTAACTTCTTTACAACTTCGCGCTGTGCTTCTACTGATACACGCTCGTTTTCTGCACTGACATAGCTGGAATAGGTCGCTTTTTCCAAATCTGCATTATTTGTGCTTTCCAACGACTGTGTTGATAGACGTTTCTTGCGTAGCCATGCCTTGCATTGATTTGCCGCAATAACATACAGCCAACTTGCATAAGACTGTGATTCCTTCAATGTTGACAGTTTCTGATATGCCTTCAGGAATGTTTCCTGTGTGATATCTTCGGCGATGTGGAAATCACCAATTTTCCGCCACACAAGTGCATGGACAGATTTTTGGTATTTGTTTACCAATTCAGAAAATGCAGTATCATCACCATCAAGGACACGTTGAATGAGTTGGGAATCAGCATTTTTCATTGAATACCTCAGTAAAGGGAGTTCATCTTTTTAGATTAACTTATAGTGACGCGAGTTGAAGTGAAAAAGTCTCAAGTTTTTTCAAAAAAAGAGGAAAGAGAGGATAATGTTCAGATATTATACCATTATTCTCTCTTTTTTCATATTTATGCAAATAATAAGTTGCAGGAAATTAAGAGATTTAGGAAGGAGTATTAAGGAAAGAGAAGAGATAAGGGTTTTTGATACGAACACATAAGATACACTACTTTTCAAGATTGATATGCAGCATACCGCGGTCCAGCGTTCCTACGTATAAGGTATTTCCATCAACTGTAAGAGATGTGATGTTATCAGGTATCTCTGACACAATCTGATTCCATGTGCCATTTTCCAAGTGATAGATGCCTGTTCCTTTGGTAACACCATATAGTGAAGTGCCATCGGCAGCAAATATGTCCATATTGAGATTCGTTCCATCTGTATCGGCGATAACACCCCAATTATTTCCACGATCAGACGCAGCGACACCAGCATCTGTTGCTACATATACTGTATCGCCGACAATCACGATATCATTGTATGCTTTTACCGGAAACGGTAGTACTGGGGTAAGATTAATCCAATTACTTCCTTTATCAAACGATACAACGAGATGACCGTCCCGTTTCCCGACGTAGATGGTGTCACCTGAAACAGCAAGTTTGAACCCTCTGGACCAGGACGTAATAATATCCCAAATTTTTTCCTGTGAAAGTCCTTCTTGTTCAAATGCTTGTGCAGCCTTGCGATAGGCAAGTTCAGGTGTTGTTTCCTCCACACCAGTGTCGTACCATTCATTATCACCCGGTTCCCATCGGAATAGTTTAAAATTGTATTCTATGAAATATACATCGCCACTGATAGCAAATCCACCGCGTAAACCCATCATTAGTAATTCATTCTGTTCCATATATAGTTGGTTCTTTACTTGTTGATTCTGTTCATTGGGTGCCCCTCGAGCTAATTGTTTGAAAAACTGAGTCGAACCCGTCCCTTTTTCTTGCAATTGTTTAAATAGGGTTTCATCTGACAAATCCAAAGCACCTTGCCCTCTTTGAGACCACAATTCTTTTATCTTTCCTGAGTCCAGGATAGGCATGCCTTGTATCGGCACGAAGGTGTTTCCATCTGCAGCTAAGCGATATAGTCCTGTTTTTTCACTGTTAAGAGATTCGCCACCATGTTTCGCATAGAGAATCCCGTCGGTTTCACCTATTCGAGTAAATTCCGGAGGGGATTCTTGATGAGAACTATATTCCGTGATATTTTGTTTTGGATTAACCACCTGCCATGATTTTCCCTTATCACTGGATTTAAAAACATCGTTTATAATCATAGCATAGAAGGTTTCTGATGCGCGTCCTTGATTTTCAGTTTTAATGCAAATTAGATTATCTATTCTGCTTCTCTCACTGGTTCTGATTCGTTTCCATGATATGCCCCCATCATCTGAATGCAAAATGCCAGCATTTCCTATTGTAAAATAAGTGCTTTCATTAGCAGCTGCTGCCTTAAAGACACTATAAGATGAAGCAGGAATACCCGTGTTTTCCTTGACCATCCAAGTGTTTCCGTTGTTATTCGACTTTGCCACGTAGCCATCATGATTACCAATCAACAACACTGTTTTTCCAGCTGCGCTGACAGTGAGAAACGGACGGTTTTCAACTGTATTCCATGCGTTTGCGGGGGTAATATCTGTCCACGAATCTCCATTATCATTGGAACGGAATAGCCACCAAGTCTGCTTTTGGAAATCATCCTTTCCCCAGTGCATTTCTGCTTGTACGTAGAGAGTATTTTCAGTTGCTGCAAACGAATTGAAAACGTCTGCTCCTTCCACGGAAAATTGCAAATGTTGCCAATTGTCCGCATTAAGCCGGTAGAGCCCTGTGTCTGTAGCAGCAAATAGGGTGTTTTGATTTGCATCCAAGGAATTAATTCTGCCAGTCAAACCTTTATCGATTGCAATCCATGTTTTCCCAATGTCTGTAGAACGGAAAACCTGCTCTTCGTGGACAAGGTAAAAAGCTGCGTCTACTATTACCAAGTTAGTGACCTTTCCTTCGGGGCATTTTCCTACTGAAAGCCATGTTTTACCCCCATCCGTTGAACTGAATAGTTCATTTGATAGAATGGTATATAACTTATCGTTTAATTCTGCCAGAGGAATTTCATCATCCCATCCTGTTACAAGATCACTTACGTCCTTGATTTCCTGTAATTGAGTTCTATTAACGGGCAGTTTATAGATTCTGTTACCGGGGTCAATAAAATAAACTTCTCCTTTGGTTGTATGGAAAAGTGTACTCATTAACATTCCCATTTCAGGTCCGTTTTTCTGAATCCACTGCTGTTTGGGAACGGATACCTTGTTTTCATCTTCAGTTTCTGCGGCAGCAATTAATACTTCGTCTGGTTTCTGACCTTCGTTCTCATTTGTCCCTAACACATTTGAATTGCCACGTTGATTTCTGACATCTGGTTCTGTATCTATATTTAGCACAATAGGTGTGTCGACGAGTTCAACCGTCATCTCTGCTTGTGCATCTAATGAATAAGGTTGTTGAAAACGGACTAAGTACTGACTACCTATACCAAGCATCAGCATAATCAAGACTGCACTTGCAGTAGCAATTGCCCACGGTACAATTGGTTTGCTGGTGGATGGGGTAGGTTTGAGATTGGAAACTTCTTGCATAATGTTTTCGGTTAAGTTCGGTGAAAGTTTGAAATGGTCGAGTGCTTCTCTAATCATTGTTTCCTCCTTCTGTAGGCGTTTCTGTGCTCGGCGCAGACGACTCCGAATCGTGTTTGCGGATACACCTAAGAATGCACCAATTTCTGAACTGGACATCTCACTGAAGTAATGTAATGTGATAATCGTGCGTTCACTTTCTGGCAATTTGGCAAGTAACTTCTTAACAACATTGCGTTGTGTTTCTGCGGATATCCGCTCATTTTCATCAACAACATATTGCGAATATGTCGCTTTTTCAATCTGTGCACTGCTTGTTTCTTCTAATGACTCTGTCAATATACGCTTTTTACGTTGCCATGCAAGACAACGGCGTGATGCAATCACATAAAGCCAACTGGCGAAACGTTGCGGTCTCTTGAGCGTGCTTAATTTCTGATACGCTTTCAGAAAGGTATCTTGTGTAATCTCTTCGGCGATGTGGAAATCACCGATTTTTCTCCACACCAGCGCGTGAACAGATCTCTGATATTTTGTCACAAGTTCTGTGAAAGCTGCATCATCACCATCAAGAATGCGATGGATGAGTTCAACATCGTTTTTTTGCATGCATTACCTCCGATCACCATATAGTGACGCGACTTAGGGGTAAAACTGGTGCATAATTCTGCAGATGAACAGATTGGTTGGTCGGAAACAGTGTGATACTATTCTACTAAATTAGGAGGGTTTGTCAAGATGTGAGTTAGTCGTAGAAGGAAGATTAAGTTTTAAGTTCTGCTTGTGTTTGTTTTATATCAGGACTTACGCAGTTTTTCTGGAAGTCCCACTAATAAGGGGGATTTAGGGGTTAAATCACTGAAATAACGGCTTTTTAACCCCCTAAATCCCCTTTATATGAAGATTAATTTATTAATTCGGTAATATTCGGGCGGGGAAACCCCGCCCCTACGATCATTTTTATGGGTTGGATTACCGAAATATTTATTTAATCTTCATTCAAGGGGGAATGCGTAAGTCCTGTTATATAATGGGTTGCCATAGATTGATATGTCGAGTGTGGTTACAGCACACGGTGGGAGAAAGCGCACAACTTTCTAAAAACACTACTCCTTTGAAAACCTGTCCAAATGAAACGGTGCGATTGTCTCTGAAGTCTCACCAGTCAGAATCAGTTTGGAAATCTCGTAAGCTGTGATGGGTGTGAGTAAGATGCCGTTGCGATAGTGCCCTGTTGCATATATTAGATTCTCAACTGGTGTCTTACCGAGTATGGGAGCATTGTCGCTGCTACCGGGACGTAAACCTGTCCAAGTTTCGATAAGTGGCAGTTTATAAACTCCCGGTACAGCTTCAAACGCCCCGTGGAGGAGTTCATATATACCACCAACAATTAGATCCGTGTCAAACCCCAGTTCTTCAGTTGTTGCCCCGACGACAAGTCTACCATCGGTCCTCGGCACTAAATATACAGGCATCGGATACCTTGCCTTGACGGTACGGATGACGTTTCTGATCATAACGTCCTCGCGCATTTGTAACGCCAACATCTGTCCCTTCACAGGACGCACGGGTGGGATAATAGTATCCGGTAACCCGCTGATCTGTGCAGACCAGCATCCAGCGGCGAGAATACACATATCTGCTTCTTGAATACCGTCTTGTGTTTGTACACCAGTTGCAGTTCCGTTTTCTATGACAATTCTTTCAACTGTGCTGTTTTGATGTAACACGCCGCCGCGCCGCTGATAGGCACACTGGAGTGCCTGGACCATAAGTCGGTTATCCACCTGATGGTCAGTTTCACAACGAATAGCCGCAGTCACATAAGGTGAGAGTGCCTCTTCAATTTCACGTGCTTCTTGTCCGCTCAACCACTCTACATTCAGTCCTAAATCTTGATATAAGGTATAAGCATGCCGGAGTTGATATGTATCATCAGGTTCAATACCTATAATGAGCGTGCCTTCTGCTCGGTAACCGATTGACATTTCTGTTTCTGTTTCTAACTCATCGACCCATTCCGGGTAACGTGCTAAACTTTGATTGCTGAGTTTGAGGAGGTCGAGTTCGTCAATATGTGCTTCAGCAATTGGCCCGAGCATACCGCCGGCTGCCCAAGAAGCACCGCGCCCGGCTTGCCCGCGCTCATGAACGGTGACATCTGCACCCGCTTTCGCCAGCTGCCACCCGATACCAAGTCCAATCACACCGCCACCAATGATGATAATCTTCTTATTTTTCACTATCTACCTCTTTTATCATAAGTTGCCACTCATGAAGAACACTAAACTCCTTATGATTTTCTCTATAATGTCTTTATCCAAATAAAACAAAGTAAAACCATTTGGTATAGCAACTTAGGTTATTTCAATGTATTTATAAGATAATTAATGATAGTTCTCATGTTGTCAACAATATGTGCAATATGTTCGTGGTAAATAACAGGTTTTTCAATGGGTAGATCAGGTAGGTGGATTGTGCATCCGAAGGCAGGCGTTTCTTTGATCTTAACCTCTCTTCCACTTAATACTGCGACTATTGCATCTTTCAAGTAATTATGTTTTACGCGTGTTTCGTAGCGGTTATCATCTATCGGACCGCGGTAACGCAAAACTTTTTTAGAATCAATGAGATGTGCTTGTGGTGTCATCGTTGCACCGAGATAACGCGCTAAACTACCATTTACATCTTTTACTATTGGAAATGGATATTCTGCTCTTTTCAGATATTCCTGAACATCTTCCACAGAGTCGTTTTCGTTTGAATAGACACCGACAATAGTTGTATGTTTTTCATAATATTCTTTGTGCATTCGTTTCAATCGCATTGCATATCTTTGTGCAACTGGACATTCCGCAGAAAGGAACACAAAGACTACCGGTCCCTGCTGCACAAGTGTTGACAGAGTGTATGTCTCTTTATTGAGTGATGTAAAGTTAGCATCTGAAAACATAGTACCGATTGGTACATTTTGTGATTTTAGAGTTTTCTCTTGAATGACACGATGTTTCTTAGGAATTGTATAATCTGTCTGTGCTATTGAAAGAATTGGTAGGTTGAGTATGAGGAGGATAGAGAGAAGTGTATGTTTCATTTGTCAGATCTATATTGACATAAAAAATGACGAATTTTGCAATAACACATAATATATTGTTAATTTCACGAGTTGTGCTAAACGCGTATTTGGCGTTAATTGCGAATGTTGTGAAGTGTTGTTGACATGATGTAAATAGTATATCACAATTCTGGTCAATTCAGAAAAAAAAATGTGTGAGTATATCTCATAGTAGAACATTTGCATTTTCACGTTTCTATCAATACAATCTGAAAACAAAGAAGCGCAACGAATTGAACTTCTTACATCAGGTGTTCATAGAACAACGTTTGCTTTAACATAGTGGATGAAGTGCCATTATGTTTCCTTGAACCAGGATAACTCGTCGTGCAAGTGACTTGCGGAAGAGTTTGTTTGGCAACAAATTAACCACCTATCTGCCAAGTTTTAGGTGGTTAACTATTTGTAGAATCATTCTACATCTCTAACACACCTAAAGTATTTAATCTATTATAATATCACCTTTGTATTCAAAGTTATCTATCACCTCTGTAATTCTGACTTTGATCTTTTTCCTATTTGAGAGATCATGATTAAATGTTTGACGCTTATTTAAATGGATAATATAATTTCTATTTGCCACACCTAGACTTGAACTTTTACCTATTAAATAATGTCGATATCTTGGGTAATCACTTGTAAGATCATAAGCATTTATACGTTTACTGTAGTATGTATTTACAATAATCGTATTATTATATGAATATCGTTCATTTTTATCATAGTATACATCTAAATGTTTTTTAATAGACTCTGGGGCTGTTTCAAACAGATCTTTCGGGATTGAATCAGATCTACTAGATGGATATATAAGTTTACCTTCTATTATAAATGACTTGAACCCATCATTTATCTTTTTATTTTCCTTCAATAATTTTTTATTATTAGATGCTAATAATTTGAGTTGATCCCCTGTAATAAAATCACTAAGATCTACGCTAGGCTGACCCCTATTCTCTGTAGATGTCAATTCTACATTAAAATATTCACCTTCTGAATGGACTGTTATCGTCTTTGGTGTGTTATCATCAATACAACCTACTATTAGCATGCAAAGAGTTCCTATTAAAAGGAAGTTTTTTGTCATTTAAAATCTCCTATATTCTATTTGATACTATAGTTTGGACAGTTTTTTTGAGTCGTGATGCTTTTCATTTTCATTTTTAAATATCGTGCTAAAACAAATTTCGCACCTCTGGGGCTTGGAGTGGGGCTGGAAATGATCTATACACATTCCGTCCCTATGGAACTGCCACTTTGATGTCTGATATATTTTCGTTGTGTTACAACACTGTCCGAAATTCACAGAAAAAGAAATCTTATTGTCCATTTCGGTAGCACCAGCGGTGCGACAGGTGTATAGAAACGTCAATGCATCCAGGACCAAGCACCAGCGGTGCGACAGATGTCCAAAAAACAAAACAAACGAAACACGAAAACTGTCCAAACTATAGTATCAAATAGAATTATGATGACTTGTGCTGTTACATTGCAGTTTTGTTTTTTCACAACTGTTGATATTCTGTAGGAGCGATCTCTGAATCGCGACCCGTTTTAATCGGGAATCGGAGTTCCCCCTACCTTTGAGCTTATCAGGTATCGGAAAAGTTTCGGAATTCAGACTCAACCAGATGGATATATGAAACATATTAAATGTTAACTATCACAACCGTTAATATAATCAATGATTATCTACCTTTGAACTTATCTTTGTAGGACGAGGTCTCCGGTAATCATGCAGAATACCATACGCGTATTCTGCCAATGGCATTTCGACAGTTGATTTAGTGCCTCGCTATTTGTCTGAATCTCGGATTGTGTTAGATTTTGAATGTTCAACTCAACCTGTGAACTACAATACTTTAACCTTTATATTCCGAAACCAAAGTTTGCCACCATGATCTTGAAGACCGATATGTCCTTTTCTTGGAAAATCTTTGAGAGCGATACCGAATTTATTTCTGCTACCATCGGGATTCTTATGCGGTGTATCCCACTCATCTAAATCAGCGCGGACAATTTCTTCACCGTTCATCTCAACAGCGACGATGCTTCCATCACAAGTGATGATCATCTCATTCCATTCACCTGCAGATTTACATACATTCCGAGTCGGTTCCAATGCGTCATAGAGGGCACCACAGCAGTGCTTCGTAGCAGGTTCTTTGCCGTATGTGTCTAAAATCTGGATTTCAAGACCTGTTTGGACAGGACGTTTTAAATCTTCCCAACGAATAAAAACACCACTATTTACTTTCGGTTCACTCATATATTCCAATGACAAAACGAAGTTGTCAAACTGCTCTTCTGAATAGAGCATCTGACCACCTTTAACAGTACAGAGGATAGCACCGTCATCAACAACCCATCCTTCTGCTTTGCCAGTGGCACCCCAACCGTTTAGTGTCTCACCATCAAAGAGGGATTTCCAATCATTTATCTGTTCTGCTGCCATAATCATTTTCCTTTCTCAAATTGTAATTGCAGTATATTCATAAATCCAACTTCATTGTAGTGCGGGGTCTCTGTGCCCCGCCCTTATTTCCGTTTACTGAGGCAAAGCGGGGCACAGAGACCCCGCACTACAATGATTTACGAGATACGCTCAAGTTCTAATGCAGACTTTCTAAAAAAAGCCTACCTACATCAAGGTTATATTCAAAATCCGATGCCGACCAAGGACTGTTATAGCCAATTATCGGCACATAACTTTCGTGACGCGAACCGTGTGAACGGACTGAAACCGGTTCTGATGCCACTTCCAATTCACCAAAAACTGTGTCTTTGTCTGCCAATACAAAAATGTCGCCGATCCTATCAGGATGAAGACGAAATATACGCGCGGCATCCTCAGCAGTATACACTTCCTCAATACCGGGTGTTTCTATGAGTATCTGAACTGCGGAATCAATGTCCTTACTGTCTTTAAGAAATACATAAGCTGCGCCACCTAAATTGCCATGATGTGCAACATATCTATCCTTAATAATCGGGATAGCACCTGCTGGAATACCGTGTTCTATGAGTATTCGTCCAGGATCAAGTGCGACCGATTTATCCAACATACCATGATCTGCGGTGACGTAAATCTCACGTTCCGGGTCATCATCAACTATCTCACCGATGATGCGATCAAGTTCAACCATGTGCTGCTGTGAGATTTCTGCTTCGGGAGCATACTTGTGCTGAACCCAATCCGTTGTAGAGCAATACACAACCTGCGGATCGTATTTACGTAACGTATAATGAACTGCGTTCAATAACCACCAATTGATTTCAATAGAATAAATCGGTTCGGCAGGACCTATAGCATCAATATATTCAGAGGGCGGGGTTTCAGCTGCAACAGCAATATCAGTTCCACCTTCTAACATTCTTAACAACTTCTGCTTTGTCACGAATAACGCAGTTTTATCGGCAAATTTAGTTTCTTTTGAAATCTCAAACAGTGTCGGTGTCAGCAAGAAACGGTTATCCTCAATAAATTCACCTTTTCCTGTTTTTCTATCAACATAATAATTTGATGTTATGCCGTGTATTTCAGGAAATGTGCCTGTCGCAATACTCACATTATTGACGTTTGTCACTGATGGAATCACAGTGTTCGCATCCTGACAAAATCCTTCATCTGCTAATTTTCGGATATTTGGGATTTCACTTGCTGCCAAGTAATCATGGCTTCCTGCATCAATACAGAGAATTAATATCTTCCGTCTTTTCACACTTCGTTACACTTCTTTCAGGTTATATGTTGATTAGCATAATACTAACCCATGCAAGATTATAGCACAAATGAAATTCCTCTACCATATATTATTGAATCATAACTAATGGCATTCATTCGTTACCAAGATACATTGTTGGGTGGTTTCAAACCCCGATATTCACGTTCCTCTTACATTATCCGCGTAAATCCGCGATTCAGTAACAATGCCCAATTCTCAACACTTGACATCTCCCACCAATTATGATAACCTATACTGCAGAAACAAACACCAGAGGAGAACATGCAAACAGACACCAAAATACTAACCGAAGAAGAAATCAGAAGGTTATTTAGAACGGATATTGGGCATTTTGACGATAAAAGTGCAAGATTGCTTTTCAAACATACAGAACACTTACGAGGTTTAGTGATGTTCCTTGTAAGTAACATCGCAGAACATCTTGACTTCTCACAGGTAAAGGTAGAAAATCGGAGTTATATTGACAATTCATTACGTGATTTGATGTCGGATATCGTGTTTTCTGTACCGTTCCGAGACGACACTCAATCAGATGATCTGACAATCTACATCCTCATAGAACATCAGTCCACTGTGGATAGAATGATGGGGTTTAGGTTTCTCTCCTATATGTGTCAAATATGGAGAGATCAGTTACATGCGTTAGATAACGCGAAAGTGCCACTAAACCAGCAACGCTTGCGTCCGATACTCCCGATTGTCTTTTATACTGGAGAAAGACCTTGGAAAATTCCGATAGCACTCAATGCAGTGATGGATCTACCTGAGATGATGTCACCTTTCGTGCCAACATTTGAGACACTCTTTTTCGGGGTCAAGGATACCGATACAGACGAGTTCTTACAATACAATCACCCTTTCGGATGGTTGATGACGGTCACACAAAAGGCTGAATCGGATGATAAGTCGATTGAGCAAACATTAACAGAAGTTCTTGAAAGATTAGACACGTTATCACCCGAAGATGAAGCACTACACACTCACGCTATGGTCTATCTCTCTCATCTGATAATGGGCAAAAGACCAGATTCCGAGAATGACCATTTGATACAACTCATCATGACACATAATAAAGATACGGAGGTTGAAAGTATTATTATGACTGGTGCAGAAGCTCTTATACAACAAGGAAAGAAACAAGGTCTTGAACAAGGCAAAATAGACGAGAAAAAAGCTGCAGTTCTTAGATTGATGCGGCTACGTTTTACAGAAGTTTCAGAAGCGGTTGTCAATGAGATAAATAGAATAGAAGACTTCACGCTTCTTGACACGCTTTTTGAAGAAGTTTATAATGCTGTAACTATAGAGGATATTGTTCTGCCAAACAAAAATAACGGGGCATAACAACAAAAGTTCGTTTTCTGTTTTGCCTTCGCTTGTCTAAACTTATACTAATTCTGATTATATTTATCTCGTTCTTTTGTAGGTCCAAATCAAAGGTATCAATCTCTTTGCCAAATACGCCGAATCAACGCTAAATGTGCTCTTTGCCCCTCTGACATTATCTACGTTTTCCGCGTAAACCGCAATTCAGATTAAAAAAGACTGAAAACCAAATAAATCTTGAAATCATATTGATTATTTCATCTATGGGCAAATCGCAACGCGAATGGTATCTTGCCTAAATGATGCTTCAAATGCAGCATCAATTTCTGATAACGGATATGTTGCACCGATCAATTCTGCAAACGGATATCGCTTTCGAGTGCTTTCAATAAAACTTAAAGCAGACCTCAACACATGGGGATGATAATTGTGAATGCTTTTGAGAGTGATACATTTTGTAACCAACTGATGCAGATTCAGACGCACATTATCAAGTGGATAAACATATCCCAAACTTACACATCTACCACCAATAGTTAGCCATTCAACCAAATTCGGTATTGCGGGCGGGGCACCACTGACTTCAACTCCAAGGTCTATGCCATGCCCGTGTGTTATCTCTCTCAATATACCGTCAATTTCCTTAGTAGATGTGGTATCAGCGTTAAAGGTGTGCGTGGCTCCAAACTGTTTCGCAATTTCTAATCGTGAATCATTCTTGTCTACAATTGCCACAACCTTGTATCCTTCCTCTCGTAGAAAACATGCAGCATAAAGACCTAACATACCTGCACCGTGGATAATTGCAGTCTCACCAGACTGAGTTCCTATTTGCTGTAATCCGTTAATCACAGTACCAAGAGCACAATTTATTGGAACTGCTTCAGCATCGGTTATTGAATCCGGTATATGATAAATGGCTGTTCCGTCTCTTAACTTCATGTGAGTACAAAATCCACCAGTTAAGATGTTTTCACCAACCCCCTGAGCATGACCGTATTTAAACATAGATTTACATTTCTGAGGCAGGTTCTTATTGTCACAGTAATGGCATTTACCACAGGAAGTCGTGAGACTCCAGACAATTCTATCCCCTTCTTGAAGTGGCATGCCATCTGCCGAATATATATCTGTTGGAGCCGCCACAGTCCCAATGGCTTCATGACCAAGCACACAAGGCACTTCAGCACCTCGTCTTCCAGATACAGTGTGGAGATCAGAACCGCAGATTGTAGACAATAAAACACTTACCAAGACTGTATCTTCAGAAGTGTCTACAGGCACATCGCTGAACTCAAAAGGAATGCCAACACCTTGAAATAGTGCAACTTGAGCAACCCCTTCACTATTTTCTTTCATAAACTTACTCTTATAGATTGATAATATTTTACCAAAATTGTGCAACAATTCACTTGCCATGTCAAGTATTAATTCGTATAATAATTTCAAGAAATACCACCGAAAGGATACATAAGAATATGAACCAAGCTGCCGACGTTCTCATTGAAGCATTACCGTATATCCGTCGGTTTCATAATCGACGAATTGTGATAAAGTATGGTGGTGCCGCGATGGAAGAAGATGCTCTTATACATTCAGTGATGGAAGACATCGTCCTGATGAAATATGTGGGTATGCGTCCGATTGTTGTTCATGGCGGTGGACCAAGAATCAATACTTGGATGGATAAGGCGGGTAAAGAAACTGAATTCATTCAAGGTTTACGCGTTACCGATGCAGAAACTGTTGAAATTGCCGAGATGGTACTCGCAGGTTCAATTAACAAAGGTATCGTCGCGAAAATCAACCAACACGGTGGTCAAGCAATTGGAATTTGTGGAAGAGATGCCAATATGATTGTGGCAGAGAAACATACGCCTACCATTATAGATGATGATGGAAACGAATCTAAAATTGACATCGGTTATGTCGGTAGTGTCATCGGTGTCAACACGAAGCCAATTATTACACTTGATGAAGCAGGTTATATTCCAGTAATTGCACCTAATGGAACAGGGGTTGATGGACAAACCTATAATATCAATGCGGATACAATGGCGGGGGAAATCGCTTCCGCACTTCAAGCTGAAAAACTTATCCTTTTGACAGATACAATCGGCATCTGTGCTAATGTTGAGGACTTCACTACACTTATATCAACGATTCGAATGCAAGATATAGATAAGTACATTAACGACGGTATAATTACAGGCGGCATGATACCAAAAATTGAGGCGTGTGAGAAAGCTCTTCTCGGTGGCGTAGCAAAAACACATATTATAGATGGCAGAATCCCGCATTCGCTTCTGCTTGAGGTGCTCACCGAAGGCGGTATCGGCACTGAAATAATTAGATAATAGAAGGTTATATCAATGGACCAACGAAAAAAAATCGCAGCAATCATCACAACCTATTTCCCGAACTCCCATGCAGACGTGATTGCTACGAAATACATGAAGGGTTATCCTACTGATAAAGGACATCTTGCACCGCGTGTGGATTTGGTATCCATTTATCTGGATCAGATTGATTCGCGGGACATCGGTGTTGATTTAGCAGAAGAAAATAATGTGCCGATCTATCCCAGTATTCGACGAGCATTGACACTCGGTGAAAGTGAACTCGCTGTAGATGGTGTTCTTCTTATAGGTGAACACGGTGACTATCCACATAACGAATTTGAACAACACATGTATCCACGAAGATATATGTTTGAGCAGATATGCGGTGTATTTGCATCAAGTGGTCGGTCAGTTCCTGTTTTTTGCGACAAACATCTTTCCTACAATTGGGATGATGCCAATTGGATGTACATACGGGCAAATGAACTCAATGTGCCATTTATGGCAGGTTCATCGCTACCTGTATGTTGGCGGAAACCATTTCTGGAACATCCACTTGATACGCCTTTGGATGCTGCTATCGCTATCGGATACGGTGGTGTTGAGTCCTATGGATTTCATGCACTGGAAACATTGCAATGTATGATTGAACGCCGTGAGGGCGGAGAATCTGGTGTAGAATCTGTTCAATGTTTGGAGGGGCAGGATGTGTGGGATGCAGCCAAATCTGGAGAATGGTCCCTTGATTTGGCAGAAGCAGCTTGTGCTCAAATAGAGAATAAACCCGAAAAAACTATTGTTGATGGTTGTCCAAATCCAACACTATTTCTCATGGAACATCGAGATGGATTTCGATCTGCAGTGTTGATGTTGAATGGTTATGTCACGGATTTCGCTTATGCTGCTCAACAAGATAATGAGATACTTGCAACCGAATTTTATTTACAGAATGGCACACCCTATGCCCATTTTAGTTATCTGAGTCTTAATATTGAAGAGATGTTCGTAACAGGAATGCCACAATACCCAGTTGAACGCACATTACTAACAACTGGTGTTCTTGATGCCATCATGCATTCGCGAGCAAAAGGGAACATCAAACTGGAAACAACGCATTTGGCATACCTTGAATATCAGTCCTACCAAAACACACTCATCCGCCCAACAGCACCGCGTCCAGAAGGTGCGACATTAAAATAACAATCTCAATTTCGCAAGGAGGACCAATGAACCCTCATATTACTATCGTTACGCTTGGTGTCCAAGACTTGCAGAGAGCAATAGACTTCTACCAAAACGGGTTAGGTTTTCCAAGAATGGATGAATCTGAAGGCATTGCATTTTTTCAACTGGAAGGCGTAATACTCGGGCTTTATCCAAGAGACAAACTGGCGGAAGATATTACTATCCCTGATGATGGATCAGGATTTCAAGGTTTTACGCTTGCACACAATGTTGGTTCCCCAGAGGAAGTAGACAAAACTTTAGCAGAAGCTGTGGAAGCTGGGGCAGAACTTGTCAAACCCGGTCAGAAGGTGTTTTGGGGCGGTTATTCCGGCTATTTCAAAGACCCAGACGGTTTTTATTGGGAAGTTGCACACAATCCGTTTATGTGAAAGAATTAAAAGTTAATCTATTGTATTCCCTTAAGGAAACATCTATGCAAATCAGAGAAATGGATTTTATCCAATATTATGTTGAAGATATGCAACAAGCAATCCAGTTTTACCAAGACACATTGAAACTGGAGTTGTTAAGTAACTATAAAGACCAATGGGTTGAGTTTAAGGTGGGAAGTATAGTTTTAGCACTCTGTGGACCTGAATTAGCATATCCCGAACCTCCAGCACCGAGTGCTGGACGAATTGCTCTTGCTGTAGAGGATATCAAAGTAGCAGCTTCAAATTTACAGGATAAAGGTGTTGAGGTAGAATCAATACACGAATCAAGTGTGTGTTATATGGCAGGTTTCAAAGACCCTTATGGAAATCGATTAGTTCTCCATCAACGAAAAGATGGAACATGTGGGTAGATTATTACTATATTTGGAGAATATTACATGGACAAAATAAGAATAGCCTTTATTGGTTGTGGTGGAATGTCATCTACATTGCAACAGTGCATTCCAATGATACCTGAATTTGAATTTGTGGCTACTTGCGACCTTGTTGAAGACAAGGCAAAATCAAACGCGCGAAGATTTGGCGCACTACGCCACTACACGGATTATAATGAGATGTTCAAAAATGAAGATCTGTACGCAGTCGCAGTAGTCGGTAGACCGGAAGACAAACTACATCGTGACATCGGTATAGAGTGTATGAAAAACGGCTATCACATCTATACCGAAAAACCTCCAGCAACAACCGCTGCGGGTGCAAAAATGTTAGTTGATGCCTCTGTAGAAACTGGCAAAACAGGGATGGTTGGCACAATGTGGCGGCATGCCCCTGCACATCAAATCGCAAAAAGGTTGATAGACGAAGATGATTTTGGAACTGCATGCCAATACCACACACGTTATCTTGCACCAGGACCTCGGCTGAATCAAGCAGGTTCGCCATTTGCGTGGCCCTTTATGCTCGATCAGGTGATCCATCCCACAGATTGCATGCGTTTCTTTATGGGGCAGGTCAGCGAAGTCTACGCAATAGGCACAATTGATGCACCATCCAGTAATGTGTCAATATCTGTTAACCTAAAATACGAAAATGGTGGCATCGGCACAATGACACTCGGCACCGGGCCCGTCTTGGAGTCTATGGTTTTCATCAAAGGAACAAACAATCAGGCGATTCAAGTTTTTGAAACGCGAAAATTACGCCGATACCGCGTGCCAACATGGCTTGGACATGGTGGTGGTTACATTGATACGCCTACTGAAGAGTGGAACTTGAATACTGCATATCATGGTATCTCCAGACCTGGTTATCTTGAAGAGATGCGACATTGGGCACAATCCTTGAAAGCAGAAACACAACCACATTCCAGTCTTGAAGATGCTTATCAGAACATGCGGGTTTTGGAGGCGATAAGTCGTAGTATTGAAACGGGTGAAGTTGTTCAAATACCTGTATAATTTAGAAACGAATGAAACATTATGGATTGGGCCCCACGAGTAAAACCTATCAAAATACGCCGTTTATACCGATATGCACGCCTCGGCATCTATGATGATATGTTGTTACATGACGTTGGTTGGGAACTTTATGCCCGCTGTGCCGATATTGTAACGGTCAGTGATGTTTTTCGGGATGGACACGTACCTTGTCCACAGTGCAAGACAAAGATTGCACGACAGATCAATCCCCTGTTTAGCCAAGGTGACGGAGGCACCCAGGAAAACTGGTTCCGTTGCGCACACTGTAGCAAAAGGTTACTCTGGCAGGATTGTCGTCAAGGGTTACGAAATACACCGAGATGTTTTTCTTGCCTTTCTATACTCAATGCGACAAATGACCTAACCTGCGGTTGCGGTAAAACATGGACACAGAAATCCTACAAACAATCTGTAAGCACACGCATCCGTTTACCTTGTCCACACTGTCTAAACCTTGTCCGCAGGCCGGATAAACTTCCCACAACGCAAACATCCAAACATCAGCGATCTGAACCTGAATTGCAATGCCCGAAATGCCAAGAAAAGGCGTTGCATGTACCTGGCAACATTCAGTGCACAGTATGTGGATACAAACGTAGATGGCGAGATTATCGTAAAAGTCTAAAAAAGAAGGATGAAAAACTTACTTGTAAGGATTGTGGATATTCGTTTAGATGGCAGGCATGGCGAAAAACTACTCGGACACTGAGAACGGGTAATCCAAAACCAGCACGTGATTTTGTTCAAAAGTGGCTCAGATGCTACACACCACAACAACGCATGATAGCGATTGATACGTTACTTCAAACGCTGCATGGCAGAGGTCCTTTAGCACCGCTGTTTATTGATAGCGGTGAACATAATATCCGACAGATGCTGGACGATTTGGCATCGTAGGTTAAAATGTTGTCAACATAGGATATTTTCTTGTGATTTTCAAAAAGAATGGTTATACTAATTGTAAAGGTTTAAGAAACATATAATTGTGAATTACATTACGGAGGGATAAACTATGAATTCAGGTTGCGGCTGTTCAGATAATACATCAACGAAAGAAATTGTGCGGTTGTCCCCACGCGATGAAGAAGCGATTTCATTGCCGCATGTTTTTCAGTGGGAACCGTTTGATGACGCGTATGAGCATGTTCTTCTAATTGATGAAATTAGAGGAAAAGACGCTGTTTGTATCAAGGAAACACAAGAAACGCAAATCCAACTTGAAGAAACAGATTTAGATGTTAACGGAAATTACCTCTGGCATCTGGAAGTGCTTGACGATACCGGGCAGACAATTGCGACAACGAAGGGTGGTTGTGGTACACCGATTTCTACCTTCACAGTCAAATCTTCCGAAACAACAGATTTGCCCGCTACTGAGCGGCGAATCTTACTCGATTTTTCTCATAACGAATCTGACATCAGAGGACTCGGTGTCTATAACTTCTCGCAGTACACAGCCTACACATTACTCCAAAAGAACGGTTTTAAAGTCGGAACAAATGCTGATAAAAAATTATGGAAGGACCTGCTTTCTGGTTATGATGTGTTAATTCTGCATAGTAAATATGCTGGTCCTGTTGATCCTTTTGTTCCAAGTGAAATTGAAGCAATCACTGATTACGTAGCCAACGGTGGCACCCTATTTGTCTTGTGCTGGGGCAGCGGTGGTGGTGCTGATGATCATGATTTCTATAACCCAGTGTTGAAGGACTTTGGCATAGAACTAAAACCTATACCAGACCCAGAATTCAGGAAGGCTGAGAATTTAGCATCAGATATTTTCACCGATGTCAGTGAAATAGCACTTCAGTGTCCCGCTGAGATTATTGGGGAAGGGTACGACGTATTAGGAAATGCGTCCACTGGAGAAGACCTATTAGTTAAAAAGCGTTTTGGCAAAGGAACGGTTTTGGTTTCTGGAATGGGCATGGCATTTATGGATTCCTATATGGGTGGGAAAAACGAAAGAGCAATTAACAATCAACGGGCTTTTGTCAATTTGATGAGGAACACCTGTTAAACTTTCCTTGTCAATGAATCGCAAATTTGGGTAATCTTATTCATTTTTTGTAAAGATGTACAATTTCTAATTGCTAATCGAAATTAGCGGATCAGGAGGAAGACTATGAAAGTTTTGACTATTTTAACTCTCGTTATCGGTCTGATAATTCCTTGCACACTTTCGGCGAAAAACCTGGCACTGGAATTAGATGGCGAGACGGCTATTGAAATTCCAAACAGTGACAGCTTAAATCCAAAAACTGCTATAACGATAGAAGCGTGGATGAACATGAGCAAACCTGTCGGTGAATGTCTTGCAAAGGACTGGGCAGGCAAAAGGGATTACATCTTTCCAGAGATTATCCAAAATGGAAACGGATTACGATTTGTCCTCTGGCCAAGCACGAAAATTCTTGATGTCGCTGGATTAAAACTGAATGAATGGCAGCATGTTGCTGGGGTTTGGGACGGTAAAGAGATGCGGACATATATTGATGGAGAGAAAAAGGGTGCCTTACCTTTTGATGCAAAGGAATTAGCTGCAACCGACGCTTCGTTGTATATCGGTGTCGGTGATAGTAAAAGCTGGTTCTGCAAAGGATTCATTGATGAAATTCGCATCTGGAATGTCGCTCGTACGGAAAAAGAGATTAATGAATTCATGATGAAGGTACTCAACGGCGATGAAAAGGGCCTGAACGCGCACTACACTTTTGATGACGGCAACGCCAAAGATAATTCTAAAAACGGAAACGACGGCGAGGGTGGATTTGGCAAGCCGAATTATGTTGATGTCACCAAAGACTTGAACCTCCAGCCACTTTCTGTTGACCCGGAGGATAAGCTGACGACAACGTGGGCATGGGTGAAAGAGGGCCGATGATTGGTCTCGGAAGGAATAAGCATTGTATCAGCTTGCAGATGAGATTCTTTCGTTCTATAGACAAACAGAAGAGTCAAAGCGGCTTACAAATGATGTTAGAGGGCAGATAGAATTCACGCGGACGCAAGAGATTATCATGCGCTATTTACCCTCGCCACCCGCAGTCGTTTTAGACATCGGTGGCGGTTCGGGACCCTACGCATGTTGGTTAGCAAAGGCAGGCTATGAAGTCCATCTTGTAGATCCTGTGGATTTACATATTGAACAAGCAAAAGAAGTCTCAAATCTACAGCCGGAACACCCGATTGCCAGTATATCGCTTGGTGACGCACGGGAACTGCGTTTTTCGTCAGCGTCTGCAGATGCTGTTCTGTTATTGTAATGCCGACCCACTCGACCGACCTCAGCGATCCGAGTCAATGGGGGAATCCACTTGTGCCCGAATCGGGGTGGCGAACGATACGCGAGACAATGCCTGCTTACGACCCTAATTTGACCCCTACCCGATCAATGGGCAAAATTGCTGAAACCTTCCGAAACAAGGCGGAGTTCTCCGACCACAACGCACTGTCGTTGACTTCGCAGTTGAGTGGCTTGAGAAAAATAGGCAGTAGAGAACTGAGTCTGAAGTAAATAATCGTATAGCAACTTAATAACTTGGTGACAAACTCAAAACTTGACACATCTCTTGCTTTTTGTATAATAAACTTATAGTGGTTTAGGCAACAAAGTTACTGTTTTCATATTCTACCCGCTCTCAATCAAGATCCTGAAGGGGACAAATCAAACAGATGAAATTGATAAGCGCGCTTGCGTAACACACTTATCAATTTCAGTATTGATTTACCTTATTCCACCTTTGGCAAGGTCGGTAAGGTCAAACGGGGGCGATCACCGAAATCGGGAAGTTCGGGTGGGTTTTCTTGCATCTCTTGCAGAAGAATCTCTATCGCTTTGTCAAGTTGTGGATCATCATCTGTCATATAATCTTGTGGACGGTAATCCACTTCAATATCGGGGTCAGTGCCGTAGTTTTCAACGTTCCAACCCACATCAACGAACCAGAAAGAGTATTCCGGTTGAGTTGTTCTTCCACCATCAACAAAACCTTGATGCGGTGAGATACCGATGACACCGCCCCACGTGCGTTTTCCAATGAGTTTTCCTAACTTCATCAACTTGAAGCAGTGAGAGAAAATATCCCCATCAGAACCAGCATTTTCGTTAGTGACAGTGATCATTGGCCCCAGTACTGAAGCGGTAGGATACGGGTTAGGTGTACCCCATCGAGGAACAGCATAGCCAATACGATGGCGAGACAACTTTTCTAATATAAGCTGCGAAACATTTCCACCACCGTTGTAGCGAACGTCAATGAGGAGGGCAGGATAACTTACTTCTGTAAGATAACCACGATGGAACTCAGCATATCCGCGACTTCCCATATCGGGAATATGAACGTATCCGACTTTTCCATCCGTTTTTTCATGCACATATTTCCGATTCTGTGCTACCCATTCACGATAACGCAAATCGCCTTCACCCCCAAGCACTTTGAGTGTGACAACACGTTTTTCACCATCATTGGCATTTTTGAATGTGGTTTGCACCTCTTGCCCACCGAGGTTGACCAGCAATTCACCTGGAGATACATTCTGACTGAGTTGCTGTCCTCCAATAGATAGTAGGATGTCACCCTCTTGGACATTGACACCAGGCGCATTGAGTGGTGAATCCCTTCGTTCATTCCAAGTATCTCCCCGCACAATATGTGTAATACGGTATCCACTGTTTTCTACATCGTAGACGAAATCAGCACCGAGGAACCCCTGTCCATAGTTCGGTGAACTGCGGTAATCCCCGCCAGATTCATACGCGTGTGATGTTCCGAGTTCGCCTTGCATCTCCCACATAAGGTCAGAAAATTCACCGCGCGTTGCAATCCGATCAAGTAGAGGAAGGTAGCGTTGATAAACATTTTCCCAATCAACATCAGACATATCTTCAGTCCAGAAATAATCGCGTTGTAACCGCCACGCTTCTCGATACATCTGCTTCCATTCTGCAGTAGGAATAACAGAAGGTCGTATACGGTTTAAGTCTATCCAACCTGTATGTCTATTAGAACCACCTTTGTTATCCTTTTGACCATCATCCGCTTTTTTGCCAGCCTTCACGACACGCACCCTATCTCCTGTGCGGTATAGGAGGGATTTGTTGTCTCTCGAAAGTGTGAAAGAGGCGATGTCTGATATGAGGACCTCTTTCTTCTGTTCTTTGAAATCATAAGCGTGGAGTTTACCCTTATCGCGTTGTTCATCTTCACCAGGAACGTTAGCGGCATGCTGAACAGGATAGGTCGTGAAAATCGCTTTTCCCTCAATACCCGCAATCTGTCCATATCGTCCATGTGAATACGGAAAGGCAACAACGCGTTCTTCAATACCGTCTAACTCAATATTGATGGGTTTTTGCTTTTTCTCGTCCTCTTTCTCTTTAGATTTTTCTTCTGAATCCTCGTCACCATTTTCCTTCTTTTCTTTATCCTTATCCTCTTCAGGGGTTGGTGTTGCTGGAATAAATGGGTTCGGTAATTCCTTTTGCAATGTCACCAACAGTGGACGTGTTGCGATAGGGAAACTAAGTTCAAATTGCAATGCATCACCGACGGGATCAAATTCGCGATGAGATAAGAAGTAGAGGTATTTTCCATCAGGATCCCACGCAGGTGCGAAGTCTCTGAATTCCGGTTTAGTTATATAAGTTGTTTCGCCTGATTCTACATTACAAAGTTTGATTGATGATGTCGTTTCTGTTACAGGGAAACTATAGGCAATCCACTTTCCATCGGGTGACCAAGTTGCCCCTCCTATTCGTCCGTATTCGCTCTTATCAAGCACTCGCATTTCTGGTGTTTCGAGCTCTATATGCAGGAGTTCAAAACGTTGGTTGACAATAAGGAGTTGGTCTTTTAAGTCATCACCTTTAGGACACACAGTGAATTGTCTGACATGGCCTATATCAAGTTCGTCAAGTCTACGTACCTCCGCACTACCATTGCATGTGTGGATTTCTAATGCTTCTTCTCCTCCTGCATCGGATAGTGCTAAGATGCGTTTTCCATCGTTCAGCCATCGTGGTCCTCTGTATCGTGTTCCGTTGCGGTTTCCATGTTGGAGAACAGCACCGTCCCAATTTGCCATTGAAAAAAGTTTACCACGAGATGTCAGAGCAACAGATCTGCCATCTGCAGAAGGCATAGAATCTTGAAGGTATTTGGATGCATTAACGAACTTGCGTTGACGTTGTATACGTGGGCTTCGGAGATCAACAGCCACTTGGCTGTTTGTATCATTTTCAATATCGTATATCCATAAATCAGCACCTGCATGATAGACAATACGTGTACCATCAGTTTGCGCGGATCGGCAGTAATAGGTTTCCTGATGGGTGTGACGTTGCATATCTTCCTCATTAGTTAAACAGGAATATATGTTTCCAACCCCTTCGTGGTCGGATATAAAGTAGATTCGATCCCCAATCCACAGCGGGGTGGTAAAGTTACTTTCCACTGGTGTGAAAGGTTGGAATTGTCCATCACCATTTTCGTCAATCCAAAGTTGTCCTGCTGTTCCTCCGCGATAACGTTTCCATCGGGCGGGTTCCCGTGTCAACCTACCAAGTATAACTCCGCCATCTTTACCAAATGCAATGTGGTTAGCGGGACCGTAATGAAGACGTTGCGGTTCACCACCTCGCGGTGAAATGCTCCATAACCATGCCCCATAAGCTGATCCTGCCCCACTGGAATATAGGATATTTTCACCATCAGCATCCCATCCGACAATGCTGGCATTGCTGCCTTGATAGGTAAGTCTTTTGGCTTCTCCACCGAGTGCTGGCATGATATATACTTCTGTTGGACCTTCCTCACGACCTGCGAAAGCGAGCTGTTCACCGTCTGGCGATAATTGCGGTGAACCTGTTGCACCGAGATTCGATGTTAACCTCCTGGCAACACCACCACTGATTGGGACTGTCCACAAATCATCTTCACAAACAAAAACAATAGTTTCATTAGAAATAGTAGGGAAACGATAGTATCCTGACATTCACACCTCCAAATTGGAATCATGATTTAGTATGTGAGAGGTTAAAGAAAAATGTAATAGGCGAGGTTCAAATCACACCGAAGTGGATGAGCATAAGCATACTTAGCTTAGCCATCATTCAATGTGAACCTCGCCCTAAAGGTTTCACGGTAAAGTGATATGCATGCTTACCGTTTTCATAACATTCGCAAAATAACAGAGCAATGTTAATTATCGTCTAATTTTGCCTGTTCGTCAGAACTTGGTGGTTCTCCAAGCCAGAGTTCAACCGCCGGACTGCTTGCAATGCGACGGTTTCCAACAGAAGCGTTAATAACGAAGGTATAAGGTCTTGTCTGTTGGTTTCCTATGAACGGGTTACGTCTTAATTCATCTCTTCCGCTGGAAATAATGTTGGGAACAAGCGTTATTGTCGCTTCGGATGTGCCTCTACGGAGAACAGTTGTTTCTCGTTGGAGTCTCACGCCAAACGGCAAACCTGCCACTGTTAGGTTCATGTTCTGACGGTTTCCTCTGCGTCTATCAACCTTAACTGTTATATCAACAGGAGCATCTGGTGTTACGACCACCTCACTCGGTGTAGCAGAAACGATAATGGGGGATGCTTCCGTTACACTAACGACCACGCTTTGACGTTGCACAGTCTGATCATTATTCCGTATTTGATACACTTCAATTGGCGTAGCAGCACGTCTAATCTGATGTCCAGAGGCAGTTGTGACAGTACCTACCACCTGAACAACGCTATGCGCTAATTCAGCATCAGGTGCAGCTGTAAGCGTGAGAAAACCTTCGTTATTCCGACCTTCAGAGAGAATGGAACTCCTGCTTGCGGTGATACCTGGCGGTAGATTTTCAACAGAGAGTAAAATCGGTTCGGTAAATCCCACACGACGAAGAAGTGTAACTTCCATCAAAACTGTCCCTCCACGACCAATGTTGGGGTTGTCTGGTGTCACAGAGAGAGCAAAGTCTGGGACTGTTGGACGAACATCTAAGTGGTAAACATAACCGTCTCCACCTTTGCCAGCGATATCCTCAACACGGAGAGCATATTCCCCAGGACGGGCAAAACTGTAATCAATAATTGCGTTCCGCCTACCACCTCTACCGGCATTATTTCTCAAGACACGTCCTTCCTCATTCAGCAAGGTCAAAGAAGGACTTAAAGGTGAATTCAGTTTCTCTGCTGATAGATCAATGGAATATCCACCGATATCAGCGAAAAATCCCCACGGACCATATCCGTTAGTAACCTTAACGAGAATCTTGTTTCTACCTTTAGTAACCGGGAGTTCAATGACATCATCACCTCTATTCAACGGTCTATGCACGTATTTACTAAAGATGAGTTTATCGTTAACCCAGATTTTAATGGTATCGTCTGATCCAAGAGACAGGATGTATTTCTGGTCACTCTTAGATTCGAAGTATGTCAAAGCGTAGCCTGTAACATCGTCTTCAGGGACACTGGAGAATACATTTTCTCCTCTGCTATTGGTTCTATACCATTTTATTCTACGTCCCTCTTTTCCGATATATTCTTTTTTTAGATCTATTTCAACTTCAGGTGGATAGACGGTCTCATATCCTTTTTCGTCGGTATTGTCAAAGGGATGGATGACCCACCAAGGACCGAGACGTGATCCTTCTAAAATGGTAAAACGGTAATAATCCACTTCTCCCGGTTTTGAGATGCGACCACTGATTGCACCAGGGGTTGTGAGGTGCTGTGCACTCTCAATCCGTTTTGCGATTAGCTGCCCCATGCGTACAACTTCATCAGCAATGAATGCGATAATTCGATCCCGTTCAGTATCTGTCATATCCGCGTTTTCTTTCGCTGCCATACGGGTAATGGTAGCTTCCCACTGTTCGGAAGTGAGCGCGCGGTTGTCAGGGGAGCGAAGTTCATGACATGCGGTGCACTTGGTCTGGAATAGTATTGCAGACTCAGCGTTTTTTGCATGCGTATCGTTTTCTTCAGCAGATGCTGTGTTGTTTGCAGCGGCTTCTATAGAACGTTCAATGTCTTCAGAAAACTCATTTGCTATAAACGGGAAGATTCCGTAAGGGGTGCGGATTAACATAACGCCTGGTTGTTGATTACTTGGGAGTTTTACTTCTAATTCAGTTTCAGGCAAATTTTCGCCTCCGATTGTAGTTTTAATTACACTCCCGAGTTTTCCACCAGTCGGGTAAATATAAGTGTTGTAAGGGACAACACCCATCGTTATTCTGTATACAGAATCTGGATTCCCACGATAGAGCAGGTCACGGATACGGAGGTAGTAAGTGCCATCATCGGGCAACGAATAGTCAATAAGCGGATCAAGACTATAGAATCCGTTGCTACGTACAAGTTCTATTCCTTGTGCATCAAAGAGAGTGATCGTAGGATTGAAGAATTGCTGACTGATGTTATTATATCGATATGCTTTCACGTTGAAGATACAACGTTCACCTTTTAATCCTTCAAAACTGAAATAATCTTCGTCACCACCAGAACTGATTACTCCGTTAACTATGATCGGCAGTTCTATGAAAGTAGCAGTTTCCATTTGGTTATTAGATTCAGTTTCAACTGTGTCTTCTACATCAGTGATTTCAAATGGCCAGGCAGTGGAAGCTCCATTTTTGCCTACAATACGAATTTCGCGCACACCGATTTGGGCATCCGCAGCAATATCTAATTCGGCAGTCATGCCACCAGAAGCCTTAGCAGCGGACTTTAGGTAGTGTGTTATTTTCGTCTGGTCATCTTCACTGATTTCCGCACCTTTATCCCGAACCATGCGTTTGACAACTGCTTCCCACTGCGTTCCTGTCATGGAACGGTTGCTTGGAGAACGCAATTCATGACACTGTCCACAATTCGCTTCAAAAACGGGTTTATGCGTTTCATCAACTTCACCACCGCCGACGTTGAGTATACCTTTAATTCCCGGATCACCTTCAACAATGAGGGTATGAGCACCATCCAGATCAGAACCCTGTATTTTCACTTCAACCTTTTTTCCAACCTGTGCCCCTGCGGGAAATAGAGAATTGAGCCGTGGTGTGGCTTGTGCAAATAGCGAAATTGGCGTATACATTAAAAGAAGTATGCACACGAGCGGAATATGTTTCAAACCCCACCTTGATTGTAAATCGAGGCGTTGATTTAAACATAGAAATTTATTTTTTTTATTGACACGCATCGAATTAGTACCTCCAAAATGGGTGGAATTAAATCACAAACTCCGCCCACAATAATAACATTAGAATTCGTGGGTTAATTTATTATTTTGGATATTCCAGATTCGCACTTTTCCATCACGACTTCCGGCAGCCACCTGGGTGCCATCAGGACTTATCTTTACAGTATAAACAGCGTCTGTAGGTTCATTGAAAGTCCTTCTCCGGTTTCCAGAAAGAATGTCCCAAATAATCACGGTTGTATCTGCACTTCCGGATGCTACAACTTCTTGGTCGTTCCACACACCGCTATCTACACTATAAACAGCACCTTGATGACCATTAAATGTTCGAACAGCCGCCCCTCTTGTGTTCCCGTTGTTGTCTTGTGTGACTCGCCAAGAACGGACTGTGCTATCAGCAGAACCAGAAACAATTTGTTCTGTTCGTGTTCCATAAGCCAGTGAATAAACTGCATCATCATTTCCATCAAAACTGACAAGAACCGTATAGGTTTCAGGATCCCACACTTTTAGGGTTTTGTCCTCACTTCCAGTGACGAAATAGTTTCCGTTTGGATGATAGACCGTAGATAACACTCTGCCAACGTGCTGTGTTAACCATTTTGCTTGATCATCTAAAGGTGTGTCATCATCAAGATTGACTAAATCAATCACAGCACTGTATTCGTCCATGCTTGCGGTGAGCAATTTCCCATTATTTGGACTGATGGCTATTGATTCAATGGTATCTGCGTGAATTTCGAACGTATTGATAAGTTCTTCTGTGGCAACATTCCATATACGGATCTCTCCACTTTGCGCTGCCTGTCCCCCACTTGCGTATAACACTTTAGCATCTGTAGAGAACTGTAGACATCGGACTCTACCGGCATGTGGTTCATAGGCGTGGGTCATTTTCTGTGTCTCTAAATCCCAGAGTTCCACCCACTGATATTTTCCTACTGCAATGGACTTACCATCTGGGGTAAATTCAAGTGCCCAGATAGGTGATAAAATTTTTTCTTTTTCTTGTGAGTGTTCATCCGCTTGCGTGAAATTCCCAAGCAGAACAAAAACACCCAGCATAAAAACCGTGGATAAAGATATTGCTATGTATTTACGGATTATCATGTTTACATCTCAATATTAAGTTAGTGAAGGTAGGGACAGATTTGACAAGAAAAGAACGGAAGAATATAGTAGGAAATACATAAGTACTGCTACTACAAGTCAACGAAAATGTCCCAACCTTAGTTAGCAGCAGATAGCGTGAGGTTAACAACGCACTGTTAACCTCGCGCTACTACGATAGAATGCTGTTCTGTCTAAGCCAAGACACCTCGGATTGGACGTCCGCCTCGCGAGAGGACAATTCGGACACCATCAGGTGATTCAATGCTTTGGTTGTAGTCAATACCGAGACTCTGATAGATTGTAGCAGACAAGTCTTCAGGTTTGACAGGTGTTTCAGCAGGTTCCATGCCGAATGGATCGGATGCACCGACAACCTGTCCACCTTGAACGCCACCACCTGCTAACATAATTGAGAATACGCGTGAATGGTGATCACGTCCACCGTTCCGGTTGATGACTGGAGTTCTACCGAATTCACCCATAGTAAGAACTAAAGTGCTTTCAAGTAAACCACGTTGAGTCAGGTCATTGATCAGAGTCGCCATTGTCTGGTCAAATGCATTGAGTTTCCCCGGTAGTGAGGAGAAGATATTGTTATGATTATCCCAACCACCGTTACTGACAGTGACGAAGTTAACACCTGCTTCAACGAGTCTTCTTGCAAGAAGGCAGCTCTGTCCGAATGTGTCACGCCGATATGCATCGCGCATCTCTTTCGGTTCTTTTGAAAGGTCAAATGCGGCGCGAGCATCTTTAGAACTCATCAGGTTGTATGCAGCACTATAGAAGTTATCCATTGCCTCAACCTTCGGATTCCCTGCTTCATATTTCTTGAATGCATTGTCAACTGCTTGACGCAAGTTTTTCCGATTTTCAACCCGTTCAAAAGTAACACCTCTCGGTGGTTCTAAATCACGTACTTTGAAGTTATTGCTGGCGGGGTTGCCATCTGGTGAGAATGGATCAAGCGATGCACCTAAGAATCCACCACCAGCATAAGCAACAGGTGAGGGGATAGCGATGTAAGGTGGCAAAGCACTTCTTTGTTCTTTCAGTTCTGCAACGACAGAACCGTGACCAGGAACCGCAAAACCGGGTAATGGTTGATATCCTGTGATCATATAATGTGTGCCACGTTCATGTGCAGCTTCAGGCGATGTCATTGAACGGACAATACACAGTTTATCTGCCTGTTTTGCAAGCCTTGGCATGTGCTCACTAATTTGAATACCGTTGACGTTTGTGTTAATAGGTTTGAACAGACCACGTATCTCTTCCGGTGCATTCGGTTTGAGGTCCCACATATCCAAATGACTTGGACCGCCACCTAACCAAACAAGAATAACCGATTTGGCAGATGCCGGTTTAGCAGTGGGTTGTGCATCAGCCTTAAGACGGAAATAGTCTGTAAGACCTAACCCAAAAAACCCAAGGACACCAGCCTTTATAAGATCTCTGCGATAAAATCCTTCGCAGTCTGTGTTTGTGCAGTCTTTTTGTGGCATAGTTGTTCTCCTAAAATAGGTTTGCAATTATCTCATTATGCTGAACAATTAACAATAACGTTTATCTATTGTAACTAACGGGAAATATCTTAAAATGTTTCCTGTTTACACTTAAAGTTTTCTTTATCGGGTTAACTATTCTCTATACTAACATTGTTTACACATTACATCGGAGGGTTTTACCATAGTAATGATGCGGAAAACCCTCCTAACCGCACTTCACGCCTTGATTTTACTAAATTATATCCTATTAAATTGATGATGTCAAGGGAAAAATCACTTAAATAGCACAAACACAACATCATTGGACTTGCGCTATCACATCACCGAGTTTTTTGAGAGACTTATTGCGCCGCAAGGTTTCTCTGTTGAGCTCAATATGTTCTGCTACTTCAGGAGATCGCGTTTCGTGGTATTTCTCACGGTCAATGTTCCTTGATGTGAGGTTGGAATTCAGTTGCTTAAGAACTCTTTCAGAAAATTCAATAAGATATTCTTTCACACCCTTGCCATCACTTACAGGCTCAACGATAGTTTCTGTATCACCTTTTTGATAACGATTTACCAACCGCTTAAGAGATGGGTCTGCTAATACTTTGCTACGACAGTTTTCCCTGAACTGTGCACGTTTCGTGGCATAATAACAGAATATACCGATGCAATCTATAAGCAACCACGCTTCAAGTTCCCTAACTGCCTCTACAAGAAACACTTTACCAGCAAAACGATGATCGTTAACGACCTGTTTAATCTGATTAATAAGCGAATTAGGTTGTTGTAATCGTTCCTGACGGTATCCAATTTCACGATTTGTGCTTGCCCTGAGGTATTCACTAACGTTTCGAAAACTTTCTGAGGAATTATTATACAGACCCCATAGGACTTCTACCAAATTACTGCCCCACTTGTCAAGCTTCGGAAAATCTCGAATCTTTTTTTCAGCAGTTGAGAATCTCATTACACTTTCTTGACGTATAAAACTTGGATCAAATGTATAAAATTCCCAATTCTTAATAAACTCTAATAAGGCTTGTGTGATGGGTTTGTTTCCGTCATCTTCAGTAGACATCAAAGCAAGTCTGTTAGAGCTATGTTTCGTTTCATTTTCTCCGTTTTCATTGCGAATGATACCTTTTCCATCTTGAATTGAAATCACGTTTACGCCATTTACTGATAATTGTTCGGAATGGTGAGTAAAATCAGGTTCGGCTTTTATTTCCATGTAATATAGGGTTTGATATTCTTTTACTTTCGTCTGTAAATCAAAAGAGAATTTTTGATGTTCACCTGCCCAGAAGCTATCCATAGTCAACTCGAAAAAAGGCAAATTCTATGAGGTTATCATATTTTGGAGGTGATCCAATGCAGCGATTGTGTTTGATTTCCCGCTTGCATTCGGACCGACAAGCACTGTCAACGGTTTAAATGAAAATGTAACATCACGTAAACTCAGAAAGTTTTTGATGTGAATTTTTTCTAAAAATGCTTTCCTATTAGACACAGTAGTTTACCTTCTATTTTTTTGTGCAATTAACAAAATTCATCTCCTGTGTTTAATACTATTTTAGTAATACGGTAATAATGAGACCTATCAGTGTAAGAAGACTTGTAACGCCGAGAACCGTTAATATCTTGATATGTGCTTTTATTGCCTTGATGTCATCCTTAAGGTCTTTTTTTACTTCTCTAATGTCTGTCATAACACTCTCCTAAGTATTGACGTTACAACAAAGTATTAAACAGATTTTATCATAATACCATTTCAAATTGACAAATCGTCATAACATGTTGTAGGTCGGGTAGAGGCACGAAACCCGACATGACACTATAATAAAGTCGGGTTTCGTGCCTCTACCCGACCTACGAAATAATGTTATATTATCATTTAGAGATGGTATAATAAGGCAAAAATTGCAAAGACGTTGAACTTAAAATATCAGTTTACGATGAAACAGACTCCAACCCACTCAATAGCAGCTTGTTCAACCTATTCAATTGTGATATTAAATGCACGCATGGATTTGGCGGTCGATTTAATTTACCTTACAGTCTCTGTCGAAGCCTGAGAGATCTAATCCATCTTTGTGCTTTAGGTACCGATGTATCAAAAGGTTCTTTCATTTCAAAACACTCGGTTTGACCGGCATAGATGTGGTGCCAGTCAACAATACACTGCATTTTATGTTTTTTGAGGTTTCGCATGAGGTATCCACGAACTCTAGCACGCGTGTCAAGAGGGGCATTAGTAACGGCATGGCTAATCTGATGGTCAGTGATGACACGTCTGATACAACCTTCATTTTGAAGTGCGTAAAAGATACCGTTATCAGGGTCAATATTATGGTATTCTAAATCAAGACTTTTGAGCCACGGGTCATCCCAGTTAAGTTGTTCATCTTCAATCAATGCTTCAAGAAACCATTTTTTTGCTGCCCAATCTATCCGTGTTGTGAGTCGTGTCCAATCTACTTCAAGGTCATCAAGCACAGATTCCCATTCGGTGAGAACCCATTCCTCAGTTTCGCTCAATTCAGACACCATTTCTCGGACAAAGTTGACGTAGTCGCGTTGAATATCAATAGCCGTGGTAACCCTACCGTTCTGCATCTCAACATACCATTCAAGGGAAGTATCACGTGAAATATGTTTGATAGCAGCAATAGGGTCAAGTAGGTCAATATTGGGCATAGGAAGTTTCTCACCATAAATATCGTAATGTTTCTCAATGGCATCAAGAACGAGAGCAGTCGTTCCGACCTTCAGGGCAATGGCATATTCGGACATATTCGTGTCACCGACAAGGAGGTGTAGTCGGCGGTATTTCGTATAGTCGCTTAGCGGTTCGTCTCGGGTGTTGATGATTGCTCGACTAAACTGAATCCACTCATATATTTCAGTTACAATATGGTCTGCCCTTTGTGATATTTGGTATCCGACAAAGTCGTCTTTGCTGAATTGTCCATCACCGAATTCAAGAATATCATCATACCCACCGACTCTACCCGCGCCAGCGAAAATTTGACGTGTTACGAAGAAAGGAAGTAAGGTAGGAATAACAATTCTATAGAAAGGAACATCGCGGCGTGCTTGAAAGTTTTCGTGACATCCGAATGTGGCACCAGTGTAGTGATCTATATTGTTTTTGTAAAAGGCGACGTGAGCGGAACGTCCTGTTTCTTGTAGGATTGCAGTGATGACGTGTTCTATTGCCTTATCATAAGCTATCAAGTCAAAAAGGTTTGCACATTCTGGTGTAGCATATTCAAGGTGCCCCATATCTATGTAGAGTCTACCACCGTTGAAAAGGAAACCGCCATTACCGGGCGGTTCACCCCAGTCACGATAATGGAGATCGGGGATACCGAGTTCAAGGACTTTGAAAGTATAATCCCTAACATTCGCAGCAACACCTTCAGGGGACACTTTAATACGATGTGTCTGCATCGCCTGCGGCTGTATCATGCACCCAAATTCAGTTTCGATCCCCATAATTCTGTGTGCCATGGGTTGTTCCTATATGGTTTTGACTTTGATTATTTATTTGAGTTAGATATCAAGACTTAACTGTAATTCAATCATCAAGTCATTTGAAATGTTCCTCTCGATACTTTGAGAAGTAATATTGAATAGAACGTTCTGAGATATCTTTCATAATATCAAACATTTCGCTAGCTGTCCATTCTTCTTCGCGAAAATAAAAACTTCCACGGTTGAATTTACCATCTTCTTCGTTGAAGAGATAGGTTTTATTCAGTTTACCAAACATTGCCATCGTTGACACCTTATCCAAAGTTGAGGATGTTTCCTCAAAGTCGCAGCCATGTCCAAAACAAACAAAGGGGAAGATACTTTCCCTAAAAATGCAGTACGAAATCCTATTAAGTTCTTACCAAGTCGTTCAATCGCGTTTCCTTTTGATTGCTTACGTAACCCTTCACTTTTCCTCAAATCGTTTGTTCCTTGCCTCTTAACCTCAGAAATCAAAATAGGATAAGTTAAATCCTTATCCTTGTTGCTTTTTATAGCAAGAATGCCTCCATCTGGTTTCATGCTGGTGCTATTAAAAAGGCATTGTAAATCAGTTTCAGTGAAAAATGGTTTTAGTTCCTTTATGATGTCTATCAAACGCCATTGCTTTTCATGAGTCAAAATAATCCTTTCTGAAAATTTGTCATCCAAATAGTCAACAACTTGTTTAAGTGCCTTGATCAGTTCAGTTTCTTGTTTTTTTGAATCTACATTGATAATAGTGTCTTTTCGTAGTACTCGCAGTTGATCTTTATTTGCCATAGTAATCCCTCTCTACAAGAAACATCTGTTCAGTAACATGGATGTTTCGGTTTTTTAAATTTCTCGATCCACGGAATGTGTTATAGACAATCTCGAATTCGTCAACAGTACCAATCTTTTGAAGCATAAAACGCATTTCGTCCGGACTGATAAATCCCTCATTATTAAAGGAAATAAGAAAGAATTTAGTGTCAATTGCTTGAAGCAACTCATTAAACAGTTTTTTAGAATCCGTTTTGACATTATAACCTGAACGCTTCCAATTTTTAGGAATACCCGAAACTTTACTAATATCTAATGGTTCTTTATAATGCACTAGTAAATTCAACATGAAGTAGTTTGAACCATAAGGATGCTGATTGTAGGGTGGATCAATATATGTAAGATCTAATTCCTTGACTTGTCTTGCAATTTTATTTGTATCATCATGAAAAACTTCGTAATCACATTCAAATTGACTCAATATTGGAGGTTCTAAATTGATTTGTCCTTTTATACGAGTAAGTGCGTTAGATTTAGTTTCTCCATACTGTCCAATACCTGTATTTCTGTTTTTGTAAAACCCCTTGAATACTCCTGATGTATTTGAATGAATAGAGGCTTTACTAAGAAGTGGTGCTAGAAGTGAATCCCGATATTCAAACGGATATTCCTCAATTAACCTTCGGTAGTTGTCCAATCTACGGGCATTTTCTTGTGTATAAAAGACCCTATCCTTTAATGTGATATTCAATTCATCGTCAGGAGCGTAAAGTCGTTCAATAAAACCCTTAGAAAACTTTTCATTTACTCGAATGTTGATTTCTTTCACAATTTTGGAAATGGATAACACATCAACTGAGCTGCGGTTTTGAAGATAACAGCGTGCAATTGTTGCAGCATAGTCCTCAAAATCATTGCTAGCAATATAAGAAGCATGTGCTTTAAAAAAGCGCGAGACAACACCAGAACCACTAAATGCGTCAAATACACGAAGATAAGTTTTTCCTGTTCGCTTTTTTACCTCGATTACTGCTTTATTTATATGACTCAATAGTGAACGCTTATTTCCTATGTATGTGATAAGTTGATTTGTAAGATAATTGATGTCTTCTACATGTACCATAATATAGTATTACTCTCTATTATGTAAGTGCAGTTCTAATTTCTCAGTCTATATTATTCTTAGTATGTAACATGATATTCAGTTCATGTTTGAAGTATTGTGATACGGATATGTTGTCCTATTAAAGTTAGAACTTAGGAATTAAACTAACACCTACTATCAGGGATAGATAAAGTCAACTCACAAATGGTTAGATCTTAAATCGCGAGCAGCCTGAATTTCATCTTGTGTTAAAATACGAAATTTAGTATCTGCGGGTAAGGTATTATCTAATATACCTACCTCAATTTCTCCATCCTCTAATTCTGTATCTATTATTTCCTCTATCTCTTCGTCGGGTACTTCGGTGTCATCTTCAGCATCTTCAGAACGTTGACTTAACACCCTACCGACAGCCCAAGTTTTGAGTGCTAACTGCAATGCAGAAGCAAGATCACTATTGTTCCCGTTTTGGGCAGCAGTGAGGTATTCTTGCATTGCAATTTCAATTTCCATAGTACCACCAATCACTGCATGGTCATGATCTACTTTAACGGTACCATCGTAGTTTATATGTGTAAATTGTGTTTTTTCATCACCATTACCGATTTCAACGAGAAGCATTTTGATAATGTATGCTTCACCGACAATCGCTTCAAACGCTTGTTTGAAGGTGTGTGCTAAAACATAATGGGTTAAGCGGTGCAAGTTAACATCTTCTGTAGCACTTTGGAAAGCTTGAACGCTTGCAGTGTCTGTTACAAGCATTCGGAGACGTTCAATGTCAGCGGGGTGACCGATAGCGGAGAGAGCGATTCGGTCATGAACTTCAAATATCTTTTGAGCACCCTTTGTAACAGTCAATAGGAGGCAACCTTGTTCGTAAGGTAGTCCGACAACAGGACTCCCAGGTCTAAGTTGGTCTTCAATATAGTCGCGCCGGTCCTGAATTGCTTCAATCCAACGATACGGCAGATCGCGCATTATGTAGCCTCCGCGTAACAATCTTTTAAGAAATCTTCAGCGAGTGTTTCTACTCCCTGTTGTGTTATGGTTTTTACAGTCGGAAAAATTTCTGCTTTTGCATTGTACCCGCTGGTTGCAGCGTCATATTCGCTTGCGGTGTCAAGGAGTCTTAAAATAGTGATAGTTGCTTGTTGTTGATCCATGGCTTCTAAACGGGATTCACCCCACCTGTCAAGGTATCGTAGCACGCCCCGTATCCAGATGGAACCGGAACCGGTAGTAGCGAAATCCACGTTCTCAAAGTGTGCTCCGAGCGCGTCATAGAAGTAAATCTTACCACCATTCTCCGATGCATCAGTTTGCGGTGCATACAAAGCGAAAATAGGGATAACCGCACCGATTCCCTGCATTGCCATGGGAAGATTATCTCGAATAAGCCGTGAAAGGGTTCGAAGTTTACCTTCAACACTCAGTTCCTGTAACTGACTTCGTCTGAAATACTGAAAAGAGTGCTTTAAAACACGGGCAATCTCATACGCCATAGCGGGAGCACCAGAGATTGCAAGAACAGAATGTGTATCAATTGGAAGGACTTTCTCAGCACGGTCATGAACAACAGCGGTGCCAGCAGTTGCGCGCCGATCTCCTGCAATGATTATGCCTTCGTTATAACGCATCGCAACAACCGTGGTAGCTTCAGGTATCTCCAACGTTTTACCATAACTTGATTTTCCTTGCAATGGCAACTGAAATACATCGCGCATCGGTTTCTGGTCAAGTGTTAACTTTATATCAGCATCCGATGATGCGTTTTCCATTTCAGGTATACCATGCAAGGTATCAGCATGTTTTATCAGGCTGAGAAAGTCACCTTTATGGTTCATTATTCCCCCGTTCTTTGACGGTATCGCCGGGATTGGTCTTTGTCAACACGGCGCATACGTTTGAGCAGTTCTTGGGTGTCCGGTCTGTTGACATCTGGACGTTTCGGTGCATCGTTATCGTCTCCACCATCACCGGGTTCAAACGGTTTTGTCGGTTTCTGTTTGCGTTCGGGATAATAGACAGTCTGGCCTTTCATCAGATTTCTCCTTAATTTGCTTTATATAAGCAATGCTATAATCTACATCATTTATAAATGGGTTAGTTCAATCCAAGTTTTTCAACGAGGGTTTGAGGGTTTGGAGATAGGTCAAGAGCTTCATTATATTTTTGAGCAATTTCAGGATTCGCAAGTGAGTTCATATTTACTGTAACGGGTTTGCCCTGAATATCAAAGGTGATACTGTCCCACTGCACAGTTCTGATTGCGTCTTCAAACTTGTTGAGGGACTTACCACGAAAATAAGCACGCGTATCAAGTGGCGGTGTGTGCATAGCCGTATGGACTTGTTCGTCTGAAATAACCCGTTGCATCTGTAGACCATAGAATAAACCATCCTCAAGATTTATGTTATGGTATTCTAAATCAATGCTCTGCAACCACGGATCGTCCCATTCAATGCCCTCCGATTCCACAAATGTTTCCAACAACCATTTTTTCGCCACCCAATCAAGACGATCTGTAAGACGCATCGGATCATCTTCAAGAGCATTGAGTGTTTCTTCCCACTCTGTCAGAACCCAATCTGTCTCATCACTTTGATGTGTGAGATGATCTTGTGCCAGTGAAAGATATTCACGTTGATGATCAATAGCGGTCATCATCGTTCCATCAACTTTTTGTAGCATCCAACGATATGTCTGATCATGTGAAATAACTTTGATAGTATCAATCGGGTTTGCGATTGCGAACGATTTTGGAATAAGCCGTTGTTCTATTAATTCAATGACAAGTGCAGTCGTTCCCACTTTGAGTGCTGTTGCGTATTCGGACATATTAGCATCTCCAACGATTCCGTGCAGTCTGCGGTACTTCGCAGGGTCAGCATGCGGTTCGTCCCGTGTATTGACAATGGGACGTTTGTGCATCGTATCTACACTCGCTTCAACGTGAAAAAAGTCTGCGCGCTGTGTCAGTTGAAAATGTCCAGGTGTCGCAAGCCCCGCTTCCGTTTCTATACCTATTTTACCTGCCCCAGCAAAAATCTGCCGCGTAATAAAAAACGGTAGAATACTGGATTTCAGGTAATCAAAAGGCACTTCACGCGCCATTAAGTAGTTATCGTGGCATCCGTAACTATGGCCGTAAAAATCGGTATTGTTTTTATATAATAAAACACGTTGTCCGAGTTCTTCACTCCGTCTTTCAGCACATTCCTGGAGTATTCGTTCACCTGCTTTGTCGTGTGCGACGAGGTCAAAGAGATTTTGACATTCTGGTGTTGAATATTCAGGATGTGCATGGTCATTATAAAGACGAGCACCATTGATTAGGATACGGTCACTTTTTATCTCACGAAAGGAACGCCCCGGTTGTTCCGCAAAACGTTCTTTGTCTTTTTTCTCTTCTTCAATTTCGTCTGGATGGTTGTTTAGTTGTTTCGCACGAAAACCGCGTTCATCCCGAAACGGATCTTCACCATCATAATCCCATTGCGGTAAAGATTTGTGGTCACACTGATAATGCTTGATCAACTCTATGGATTCCTTAACAGGATCAATTTGTTCAGCATTTTCAAGGGTTATACCGTATTCGGTTTCAATTCCAAATAGTCTGTACATTATTTGCGTCTTTCTGTTACTGTAGTACTCAGATAGATGTGTGATGTGCCAAGGTGAAAATATATCTCTAAATAACCGGACTTGGTGATTTACGAGGTTCCCTCTTTTCTGACTGAATAGGTGTGACTTTGACAACATTCACCGGATCATAATCTAATAGTTTGAGCCAATCCTCTGTAGCCTCAGTCGGCGGGAAAATATCATTTTCGCTGAATTCAGCCTGGAGCGCGTCTAAAAGGTCCTCTATGGTTATACCGGTCTCTGTATCAGGGGCCGCGATGGCACGCTTCATTGCTGTTTCTTTCGCCCTTTGAACGACAGACTCAATGATGGCACCACTACAGAGATGACCACGGTATAGAATATCGCGTCTACCACTGCGAAGGGCAACTTCAAGGAATCGGTTTTCGGAGGATTCGCGAAACATTTCATCAACAACTTGTGTGATTAAGTTGTCAACAACCTCTTTGTCTGCTGTTACCCCAGGTTCAGTTTCAATAGGAAGATCGGAAGTAAGGTAGATACTAAATATATCTTTAGCAGCTTCTTTATTTGGACGGGTAACTTTAATCTTTCTATCAATACGGCCAGGACGTAGAATTGCGGGATCAATCAAATCAGGACGATTCGTCGCCAGAATAATGACAACCTCTTGTAACGGTTCAATACCGTCCATTTCAGCACAGAACATCGGAACTAAGGTGTTGGAAATGCTGTGTGATCTCATCGCACGCCGTGTTCCCAATATGGACTCCGCCTCATCAATAAAAACAAATGCAAGTTTACCTTCAGCCCGTTTTTCACGCGCAGCCAAAAAGATTTCTCTGACTTTACGTTCCGATTCACCGAGCCACATATTGAGAATCTCAGGACCTTTAATATGTAGAAAAGTCCCTTCAATCTCTTCGCCTGTTTCAGTTTTGAGACGTTCTGTTAGATTGTAAGCGGTGGCTTTTCCAATGAGGGTTTTACCACAACCTGGAGGACCGTGAAGTAAAAATCCCTTTGGCACAGAATATTGAAACTTCCTAAAAAGTTCTGGATGCAAGATAGGCTGTTCAATTGTGTCTTTAATCCGCTGGATGGTTTCGTCAAGTCCACCAACTTTCGTCCAAGGAATTTCTGGCACTGCTTCAAGTGCATAGTCATTCCGTTCTTTAGAAGCAATTTGTTCAAGTGCTATTCTCAAACTGGCATCAAGACGGACCTCATCACCTGACTTCAACTTCACATCTGCCAAATCCGCAGCACGTTCAATAACAACAGATTGTAAACTCGGTTCTGATCCGACGCGAAGTCTGCCATCTGGCAGCACATCGGAAATTGTTGCTATAGGTCCCGATTCGTTATATCCAAGTTCACCCACCACAACGAATGCTTCGTTCAGGAGAACACTTACACCTTTCTTTAGGTTTTCTTTTTCCAGTTGCGGGTCTATATTGGCATAGTATTCCGACCCACCAACAGTGACGCGCGCGGTTTCGTCTTCTGGGACTGCAAGAAGAGTTCCAATACGGTTCGCCGGCGCCGTCAGTTTTTCAATCTGTTCTTCCATCTCAGTATGGATACGCATTGCTTCTTGTTCAATAGCACGGACTCTTTGACGGAATTCGCCTTCATCGTTGATGATAGCACGACGTAATTCAATAAGCATACGACGCCTTCCGTCTTCAACAGGCGTATCTGAGATGATTTGACGGACCAATTGCAAAGAATAGCCAGAACTTAATTCTTCTTGCAAATCCTCAACATCATCATATTCCACCTCATCTTCGTCTTCAAAAAATAGTTTATGATCATCAGGGCCTATGCCAACGTTGCTCCGGTTCTTCTTATCGTACATTATGGACATCTCCTCGGACTGATAGAGTGACTTTACGATAAAGTTTACCACATCTTTAATTTAATTTGTAAATTTTAATGCATCTTAGCAAATTAATCAACTATTTGATTGTCGTAGTTTTTGCTAAAAATTTGCTTAACTGTGGCAATTATCATGAGTCTATCATATTTGACAAAAAGGTTGCAAGTTAAATAAAGGAGTTTTATTATCAATAACTAATGTCACATATTCTTTGACATACTCCCCCCGCTAAAGCGTGGGGGATTCTTAGCTCTTATATTGGCAGCAATTGTTGCTTCCAAACGGCTTTTCCTGCTTCCATCTCTCGTGCCTCAGCATGAGGTCTTACTTGGACTCCACAAGCGTTTTTCGTCTCGGTATGCCCTACCGCGACATTTCTGAGGTTTATTGCAGCATTGATGTCTCTGTCTATTGATATACCACATTGACTGCAATGATACGTTCTTTCTTTTAATGTCAAGTCGTCTTTCTTATGCCCGCAGCTGCTACAAGTCTTTGACGATGCATAACGTTGGGATGCCTCTGTGACAGGTATTCCAAGCGTTTCTGCTTTCGTCTTGAGTTTTGTTAGGAAACCCCCTAAGGCACTGTCAGATAACGCTTTCGCTATTTTCTTATTCTTTAGCATGTTTGTTATCTTTAGTGTCTCTATACCGATAGCAGATACCTTGTTGACAATTTCTGTCGTTGCTTTATGGTGTGCATCGTTTCGGATACAAGCGATGCGATAGTGGATGCGTGCGACTTTCCATTTCTGCTTTACCCAGTTTTTGGAACCTTTTGTTCGCTTACTGAGACTACGTTGTGCCCGTCTCAACTTCCTTTCATAGCGTTTGAGCGGTCTTGGGTTCTCATATTTGCTGCCATCAGAACACGTTGCCAATGTGTTTATACCCACATCAATACCGACAACAGGGTGCGTTGAGGTGTCAACAGCTTCGGTGTCCTCTGTGTCTACGGTGATGGATACAAACCATCGGTGTGCTGTTCTGCTAATGGTCACTTTCATGATTTTGCCGGACCAACGCAACGTTTGAAACATTTTGACCCATCCGATTTTGGGTAACTTGATACTTCTGCCTTGCACTTGTACGGATTGATTATTCGTCGTGAAAGCATCCTTTTTGCCGCGTTTCTTGAACTTCGGAAACTTCGCACGCTTACCAACCCAATTACCAATCGCAGCGGAGAGGTTCACAAAGATGCTTTTGTTCGCAACAACTTGATCTTGTGTCTGTGTCCAAGCATAAGCTTTCTTCGCAACATTAAATCTTTCATTCAACTTGGAGGTAGAGAGAAACTCATCATTCTCTAAGGCTGACTTAAAATCTGCTAAAGCATGATTATAGGCAAATCTCGCATAGCCACACTGTTGTGTAAACCAAACGCGCTGCTTGTTATTTGGATCCAGGGCAATCTTATGAGTCTTATATGGCATATCACTGCTTCCTTGAAAGGGGACGACTTCCCATTTGGGGCGGGGTGCAGATACCGCAAATATCCGCACTGAAGTAGTCCTATTAGCATATCATATTCACGCGAAAAGTCAAGTTATTTTGCGGTGTCTACATCCCCGTGCTAAAGCAGCGGGGTCTTGACACCGAAGAGTGATAAAAAATACAGGAAATACAATTTGTCAAGAAAGTCCTTTAGTTTAACATGCTTTATTCTTCATGACAAGTTAAAAGGAAGATTGTGGTAGAGGCATTCAATTGCCACTTGAACCTATTGTGGGAGGGGTTCCTAACCCCGAATTCAGATACCCAGCAGGAAAATTCAGGGTTACAATCCTCTCCAACAACTACGAAACTCGACAATTGAATACCTTGGAAAATTCGGGTGTGTAAAGTTTTCGTCATCAACTACGGACCATCCATTGTAGTGCAGGGTCTCCGAGGAATACCAAACGCGTATTCACCCAATGGCATTCATACCGTTCATTTAGCACTACAATTAGAGACAGTCTTATCTGTGCAAAAACTTTACACACCCGATATTATATCTGTTCGAAGTAATGAAAACTTTTCGCATAGAACGCAAAATACAAGCAAATATCCCTTTTTTACAAAAAAACACAAAAATTATCTTGTGATTGTAATAATTAACTTGACATCAACAATTTATTTGTGTTATTATATATTTCACATCATATTTATCCTTCTAAAGAGCAAAAAACATGTACACAAATCCTGATGGACAATTCACACCGATTATCAGATACAGGACCTTTTCAATATATAAAATATCAAGACTAAAAAACGACACTTCAATAACAATTAGTGTCAATGTCCATCTCTTATACACATTCACCAAGGGCATTTTTATTACATCTATTTTAACCTTTATCAACATTCAAGTATCCATGAGTAAAATGTTAGGCAATTGCCTGAAACAGACAACCGATTTCACACGACAAAAACCGAAAATGGAAACTGTACTATTTTAAATTTTTTCGATTTTAGGAATTATCCTTACAAACCCTTATGTACACTATGTTTAGAGCAATTTAAAAAATCGTACTATAGTACGAAAAACTGTACCATATAGTACGATTTTTAGGCGGAAGATTTCAACGAAACTTCAAGATAAACACAGAGAATTTGCAGTCAAATGTCACGCAAAATTCATGAACACTAATGCCACCATAGTCTTTAAATTCATCAACTACGGCGGAGAGGCACGGAAACCCAGACAAATCATGCAGAATACCATAAACGTATTCTGTCAAGCGCATTTGGCGTTGATTTGGCACTACAATGAATGGTCCGAAATTAGTGTCAAAAACTTTACACACCCCCAGAATTACATGAACTTGACAGGTGGCACATTATCTGGTAGACTATATTGAAATAAGATGGCCATGGTGAAGATAGTGCGACAAAACGCTCTTTTGTGTTCTCTATTGACAATTCTAATCATCTGCTACAGTATATCGGGATGCAAATCAGACAAACAAGATCGACCGGAATTACATGTATCTGCAGCAATCAGTTTATCCGATGCTCTGAAAGATATCGCTATACAGTTTACCAAAGACCATGACATTCGGTTACATTATAACTTTGCAGCATCTTCAACGCTTCAACGTCAAATAGAAAAAGGGGCATCAGCAGATGTATTCATTTCAGCAAGTCCCATTCAGGTTGACGCATTAAATGTACTCGATTTACTTGAAGATGGAAGCAGGACAAATGTGTTGACAAACCGTTTAGTCGTTGTATCTCAAAAGAACACAAATATAAAAATTGAAAATATCCCAGAGTTACTGGACACATCTATAAAGCGTATTGCGACTGGACATCCTGAAATAGTCCCGGCTGGAAGTTACGCAAAAGAGGCGTTGGAACACTTTGGATTATGGGAGAAGGTAAAGCCAAAGCTAATCTTTGGCACACATGTGCGTGCAACCCTTGCATATCTTACATCGGGAAATGTAGACATTGCAATTGTATATGAAACCGATACAAAAGTAACCAACAAGGTCAAAGTTCAATTTAAAATACCCAACGAAACGCATTCAGAAATAGTCTATCCCGCTGTTATTTTAAAGAACAGCACCAAGAAAGTTTTGGCAGAGACGTTTCTCACATTCTTAAAAGAACCTATTGCTACAGATATATTTGAAAAACACGGATTTACATGTCTATCCCCTACAACCGAAAAATTGCGTAGACCTGATTCATCACAATGAGGATTACACCAGCTGAAGTTACTGCTCTTATCCTATCTATCAAAGTTGCCTTATTGAGTCTCATTGTAATGTTTCCACCAGGACTGTTGATAGGATGGCTGCTTGCAAAACGGGATTTTCCAGGGAAGACATTCCTTAATACATTGGTAATGTTACCGCTGGTTCTGCCACCTGTAGTCAGTGGATATCTGCTCCTAATACTATTGGGCAAAAATGGACCTATTGGCAAGTTACTATCAAGTTTTTTCAATATAGAGATTGTTTTTACACAATTTGCTGTTGTCCTTGCTGTATCGATAATATCATTTCCACTCTTAGTGCAAGGCATCAGGACTGGTATTGCATCCGTGCCATCGGAACTTGAAAATGCTGCACGAACACTCGGGGCTTCACCTGCCAAAGTCTTTTGGACGATAACTGTACCGATGGCGTATCGTGGAATAATAAGCGGCGGCATTCTTGGATTTTCCAAAAGTCTTGGGGAGTTCGGTGCAACGATGATAGTCGCTGGACACATCCCCGGAAAAACGCAGACAATTGCATTGGCAATTTTTCAATCGGTACAACTGGGCGATGATTTTACTGCTTACAGATTAGTCTTGGTTTCAACAATACTCGCGTTTCTTGCTATATGGATAACTGAACGTATCACAATTCGTTGAATATTACGGTAGTCGTGTTTGATTATTGGTGTAACATATTTTCTATACACATTCCGCACCGCTGGTGCTGAAAATACCTGAAAGAAAGGAGAAAAAAGATGGGAACTTTTGTGTTTTTCTTAGTCTCAATAGTATTTATCGTTGTTTTAGTTGCTCTGGTTAAATCTTTAAGCAAAGGCAAATCTCAAAATAAAAGGCGAAGGAATGATGATGGTGCTGATACCGGTACCCCGATTGATGATACCGAAGATGTTCTTCTTACGGGAATGATTCTTGGTAGTATGTTAGATAATGATTCTTCTGGAGAAACGGATGCTGGTGGAAGTGACGGCGGTGATGCTGGCGGGTTCGACGGTGGTTTTGATGGTGGAGGAGGATTTGATGGAGGCGGTTTTGAATAGATTGCTGAAAACCAACCTTTTTCAAATGTCCTGTTAAGCAGATATGTCTGGAAAGTATAATATTCTACTCAACATAAAGAAACGCCTCGGTAAATTTACATTAGATGTTAATTGTGAACTGCATCAAAAAGTAACCGCCTTTCTGGGGGCATCTGGTAGCGGAAAAACAACGCTTCTCAACTGTATCAGCGGTACACTTTCACCTGATAACGGGCAAATTGTCTTTGGTAACAACAAACTATATGACACCGATTTGAAAATCAATGTGCCACCAGATAAACGGCGTATCGGATATATTTTTCAAGAAGGACACCTATTTCCCCATCTTACAGTAGAAAAGAATATCCGTTATGGTCAACAGAAATGGCAACGGAAAAATTCGGATAGTCTTTCCCAAGTGCTTGACACACTGGAAATTGCAGATTTACTTCAACGATATCCGAATCAACTATCGGGTGGGCAACGTCAACGCGTTGCGATTGCGCGGGCATTAGCAATGGAACCGCGCCTGCTTCTGATGGATGAACCGCTTGCCTCATTGGACGGTGGACTGAAAAGTAGAATTATTCCATATCTACATCACATCAAGAACGAATATGAGATACCTGTCATCTATGTAACGCATGCCATCTCCGAAGCAATAGCTCTCGCGGATGAGGCATTTCTCCTCTCTGAAGGAAAGATCATCGCAAACGGAGAACCACATCAACTCCTAACAGCCCCTTCAGCATTACCAATAGCAAATATGACAGGTGTGGAAAATATATTCTCACTCCCCGCAGCAAACGCAGACAAACAGAGAGGTGTGACGGAATTAGAAATTGGGAATCAAATGCTCGTAATTCCTTTCATAGATACGGAAATAGGAAATCTTGTACCGATAGCCATTCGGGCAGAGGACATTATCATTTCTCTTGAACCCAATTTACCGATTAGTGCAAGAAACATTCTACGGGGGACAATTGATGACGTAGACAACCAAGTAATCGTATCAATTCTTGTTGAGGGGTATAGACTCTCAGTTAAAATTACGCATGAAGCAAGGGAACAACTCCAACTGAGTAATGGAAAGGAAGTCTACTGCGTCATCAAGGCAAATGCTATAAATCTACTTTGGAACGACTCATAAGTCATTTTGAAGTTTATCCCACAATGTCCCTACCTGCTTCTGTAGTTCTTCCAATGAACCTTCATTTTCAATAACAACATCTGCATACTTCATCTTTTCAGATAAAGGCATTTGCGAATCAATACGTGCTTGTGCTTCGGTTTCGGTAAGGGGACGGTTCTGGGCATAACTACGTTCTAATATCCGTTGTATTTGTGTATCGTTTGAAGCGGTTACTACGACAATCAGATCAACAGAATCATAAGCACCTGCCTCTATGAGCAGGGGGGCATCAAGCAACACTACACAGGACGGATCATCATTCACAAGTTGATTGGCATGGGAACGGGAACGTTGAATAATCAGTGGATGCAAAATGGCGTTGAGTCGTTCACGCGCGGACTTATCGTTAAATACGATTGCCCCCAGTTTTTTTCTGCTGACATCTCCTGATTCATCAAGTATCTCCTTGCCAAATACCTCAACCAGCTCATCTATAACAGGACTATCGGACTTGAGGAGTTGATGACCAATCTCGTCAGCGTTAATCTGTATTGCACCTTTTTCAGCAAGTAACTCTGATACCGTTGTTTTGCCGCACGCTATACCACCAGTTATCCCGACGATAATACCGCGCTCCCTTTTTATTTCTGATTTCATATTACACAGTATAAGGCAATGAGTAAAAAAACACAATTCTTTACTCATTTTATTATGTTCAAGACACTTTGACGCTTCCATTGGATGGGTATTTGACTGTTTTTGACAATGCGATGTTACCTGCCCCGTATTATATCTATTGGGTATAGACCTGCGAGGCAGGATGTGACGTTTGGTGTGAGGGAGATGTGAATGACATTCTCAACGAAAGAGTGTAAAAGCACGGTCATACATAATTGATTATCTTATTTTTATTTAAGACTATCTAATTTCTTTTTAAATTCTCGATAGTTTTTTCTGCTGGGTTCTAAATCCTCAACATCAAACGTAGCGACGATTTCTTTACAAGTGTTAGGTAGGTCGTTATTGTCTATGTTAACAATCAAACTGGATTTTGGATAGTAATAAGTATGGGACGAACCATATTTTTCAGCGATTTCCCCTATTTTAGCATGCCTTGAAACAACAACGTCCTTCGGTAAACCTTTTTCAAAGTATTCCGATACTCAACAAGTGCCAAATATATAGAAGAATATGCTGTTGTTTTACGTGAACTTATAACCGTTAGTGATATTTGACCAGATTTATTGCCAGATTGTTTGTAGGTATGAGGTATAGCTATCAAAGAAAGTATTATACTGTGTCATCCATATCAACAAGTGCTACATCTCCTAAATTCCGAAGTTCTCTGTTGATAGAAGATAAAAGAAGATTTTTAGTGGTCTCATCTTGACAACTGACTGATACATGAACTTTAAAGTTTAAGGGTTCAGGTGCGTAGGCATTGTTGATGAGTAGAAAGAAGGTTATGAGGATTGTAAGTACTATTAGTCGTTTCATAGATCACCTTTCATTTTAGATTAGAAGGTGGCTCATGTATGATTTATGTGCTATTGCTTTAATGAAGTCAATAACTACGCGGGTTAAATTCCCGTCCGCACTCATTCAAAACATGAGCCACTATTTCTTTGGCTTATCTGCAGGTTTATCTGTCTCTGGTTTAGGCGTTTGTGGCTGAAACTCTGGCTTAGGTGAATTGGGCTTGGGATTATCTTGTGGTGGAGTCTGAGGAATAGGTCTCGCGACTGGTGGTCTATTAGGTACCGTCCAAGACTGCTTTCCACCCTTAGAAGGTGGTTTAGTGTTTTGAGGCTTGGTGTTCTGTGTTTGCTGTTTTTTCTTTGACATTAGATTAACCTCCATTCATTTTTATGATGCCAAATCCTAAAAATGATAAAAATATAAGCATGCCGACTATAAATGAACCTATGGAAAAACGAATTAGGAAATGTCCTCTTTTTTCTCACTGACTTACATAATCTCGCGCTGCCTCTATATTCCATATTAAATAATCTTCATTGTATTCACTTTGTTTTTTCAAACTATCTCTAACATATACATAAGCAATTATGTTACTAAGAATAGATAGAATAAATGGTGCGTAACTGAGGAACAAGAACCAACGATTAACATCATTCCAGTCCGCATAAGCGGTTATTAATACCAATAAACCGCCAGAAAAATATCTCATAGTCTTATTAAACTCTGTGTCATTGCTTAATAGACTTTCAAATATTTTTCTTTCTTCGGCAAGGTATAGTTCATATCTCTCTTTTTCTATTTCTTTCTATTTCTTTTTGTAATTCTTTTAGTTCACGATTCTGCTTTTCTATTTCTTCTGTATCTTGTGTTCCTTCTGTGTTTTTCATAGTAAGTAGTAACCCTCTTGCAAAAAGTATAAGTATTAATTGACATAATGTCAAGAAGAAATTACATATATACTTAAAGCATGATAAAATAACACATTATAATAAATAAAGTAATATAGAATTATGCCTACTCTGAACGATGTCGTATTTCAAAGAGATTTGATACCTTATCTATATCTGCATGTCAAGCTGCTTGACGTGGATATTACCGAAAGCATTAACGCAATAGTAGAAACCTGAAAATATTGAAAACTAAATAGTCCTATTGAATTCTAAAACATATTGATACTCCCTATCTCTTTCTGATACAATTGATTATTATACCACTTCTGGAGTTACCGATGAAATACTTGATATGCACAATCTCTCTCTTGATAGTCCTATTTTGTGCCGCAACACATGCTGATGAAAACAAAATTCTAAACATGCTGGGACACAGTTGGGTTGAAACAATCCGATGGGATGACACAAACCGATTGGGATATGAACTTTTCCTTATGGGTGATAAAGCCATTCCCATTTTGATTGAAAACTTGACAAACGATGATCAACGAACCCGAGAAAATGCTATGCGTTCCATCCAACAATACTATCCAGAACCCAACGTAATGTCAGCACTTACTGTTGTCTTCATACATAGTGAGGACAATTTGATGCGAAATATGTCCGCACATACTATGGCTGACATAGACCCTGAATTTGCGAAGAAATTAATGTTTAAACACCTTGACACTGATCCAATCACCCAAGAATTTGCTGTAACTACCCTATTGAAATTGAAAGATGAAAGAGTCATTCCATATCTTGTTGAGTTAATTGAAAATCCCGATATTGGACCAGAATGGCGAAGAAAGGCAATATTCGGTCTCGCTGACTTCCAAGACAAACGAGCAATACCAGAACTCCTCAAAATACTAAAATATTCCAACATCAATGCCATTGCAATACAAAAGACGGCACAAATTGACGATCCAAGAACTGTTTCAAAATTACTGGAAGCAATGGATCCAGATTCAGACCTTGGTAGACGAGTTTCAAACAGTATCACTACGACTGTAATAAACAGTATGTCTAAATTTGGACTATCCAGTGTACAAAAGATGTTGGATACGGCAAAAACAACGGAAGTCGCTGAGGTTGAACAGAAAATACTCAAAATTCTGCGTAAAGTTGAAAATAAGGAAGTTATCCCAATCTTTGAAAAGGAGTGTATTGAAACTGAAAATGAGAAACTAAAATCTGCATTGGTAAATGCCCTAAAAAACATGGGACAAGAAGGATTTGCCGCATTGGTCAATGTAGCAAAACAAAACCCATCAACAACAGTGTTGGATGCATTGACATCTTTCAACTCTCCAGAGGCAATTGATGCAGTCAGCACAATTGTTCTCAACCCCGCCTCTGAACTTCGCTTACAAGCAGTTGAAACACTCACAAAGTTTGGGACGCTTAGGAATGCTGAAATATACAAATACATTCCACAATTACTGAATGATCCTATCCCTGGCGTGAGAATTAGTGCAATCAACACTATCCGAAAGATGAAACTTACTGAGATGATCCCTAAGTTGGAACAACTTGCCAGAGATAGTAAAGGAAATACTCGGAATGCAGCTCTGATGACAATTGACGAGTTGTCAGGGAAAACACCTTTGGATTTGAAAATTGAGATGGTTTCAAAGAAGTATGATTATAGACACCCCATCGCTCTGAAATATACTATAAAAAACATAAGCCATTATCCTATAAAAATCGGATTCAAGAAAGATGTGGAAACAGACTATCTGAAGTTAGAGATTCAACAACCCGATGGAACGACAGCAAAAGTCTACAATCAAAGAAATAGGATTCGTTCAATAGATACAAATGAATATAATTTTACAATCGTCAAGGATGGAGAAGATGAATTCGTCCTGTTGCCTATAAATCCCAGAAATTTTGATATTTTGCAACCCAATGAGGTGATTACAAACATTATTCCAGTATCCAAAAATTACCGTCTATTCCAAACGGGTCGTTATAATGTTCAATTGAAAGTGTTCTTATCTCCTTGGAAACCCGTTCCAGTACCGAAAAGGACAAGTTTAGACAAAACGCCGCCACTTAGCAGTCATGTCAAATCTAACTTGATGGCATGGGAAAAACCCCTCATTTCTCCGAAAGCCACTTTTAAGATCAAAGCACCTACACCTATGCAATTCAATGCAATGCTCAAAATGTTAGATCCAAACCATATCAACAATTACGACATAAAACAGTTAGAACATGTATGTTTTCAACTCGGTGAGTTGCGTAAACCTGAAGCGATTAAACCTTTGAAATTGCTGAGTACCTCACTCGTTAATGTCCGCTCTTCATCCCGCAGTAGTTTAGGGGTCTCTGCACATAAAGCATTATTGAAATATACAGACACCGATATGACTCAACTTTGGCTTCAGATATTGGGTAGACAAAATATCTACAACGAAATCGTTTCTGATGTTATATATAAATTACGCACAACAGGTGATGATCAAGACATTGAGACGCTCAAGAAAATCTTCCTACAATCGAGAAACATCGGTGTATCTGCAGAACTTGCCTCTATTCTTAGTCAACTTGGCGATGACTCATGTCTACAATGGATTAGATCTCTTGCCAACCGTAAATTACATAATTGGGATAAAGAAACACGTATGTCTGCGGCCATATTGCTCTCTCAATTAAACCAACCAAACGCAAAAGAGATTAGACTCCCGCTGAATCTAAAGGATGAATTATCATTTGGAGAAATCCACAGTAAATATAATCTTAGCAGACCGATTTGGTTTTCATGGGATGTTGATTATGTAAGTTTCAGGAATCCTTGGTTTTATGCAGAATACTATAATGCCAATATCAACATCACAGAAATCCAAAAGAAAGCTGAAACGGTAGATGGATTGAAAGAACTGTTAGAACATGATAATCCGCACATCCAACGCGCTGCGGCTTATGACCTTGCATCTCTTGGAGACAAATCTGGTGTTCATCTGATTGAAAAAGACTTGCATGCAAATGATAGTCCTACGCGTCTACATGCCCGAAAAACCCTTGTTAAACTCCAATCTGAATAACATTCATCACCAGATGCATTCAATTGTCTCTTGAAACTATTGTAGGAGGGGTTTCTAACCCCGATATACCATAATTGACACCAGATTTCGTTCTTTCTATGTTTTTTGTTATCAATCAGGGGTAGAACCCCGCCCAAAAATAATAGGTAACTACTAAGGTTAGAAAGATAAAACTAAAAATGTGGTTATTTTATTTGACAACAACTATATTTCTATGTTATACTATATATTACATAAACAATATATATTTGGAGAACTGTTATGTTAACATATTTCTACAGAAAAATTACACAAGCTGGATTAAATAATAACACTTTTATCACTTGAGTTGTGATGCAGTGTCCCTATACATCAAATAATACTTATCAACACAGCAAAAAACAAAAACAAGAAACGTACCGATTCAAAAAAATGAAATTCACAGAAATACGCTCAAGAATTACTAAAAAACCCAAACACAGACTATGTTCACAACACCGTACCAAAAACGCACCAAAAACGTACCGTAATCCGATAAAACGTACCATTCGGTACTATTTCAAAGATCAAAAAAAGCAATGTCCTTTCAAGAAATCGATGCCAATGGTACCAATAACTTTACACACCCTGTTATTGAGAGTGTGTAAAGTTATTGGCAAAGGTTATTTCACGTTCAGACACATCGTAGGGGCGAGGTCCCCTCGCCCCATAGGCGTCTTTAAGAAAAAATCTATGTTATTGTGAACACCTCTAAATACGCATGATTATGGAGATTAGCCATATTTAGTCCCGTAGGGACGATATGTTTATAGAGAAACGTTATCCTAACTCTCTTTAGTCCCGTAGGGACGATATGTTTATGTTATTACCTAATGTTACACATATCGTCCCTACGGGACTAAAGAAATCAACAATAGACAACGATAAATCACTAAATTGACGCTTATGGGGCGAGGTCCCCTCGCCCTCGTTGGAACACATCCTATCTATCTGCAGTGGTTGGGATGGAAATGTGGCAAGGGATGGTAATCGGGCGGGGAGACCTCGCCCCTACGGGCAGTGCCAATAACTTTACACACCCTATTATTGACTTATATTTGCTAAACTGATATAATTAAGTCAACAATAGCATAACTATTTAATTTATGGAAATCACATGCAACATCAACCATCAAACAGCGAAAACACCATTACCACATTATTCGTAGAAATCTTGTTGCCGATGAGTGCAAAATGGAAATCTATGAACAGACAACGAAACCACTTGTTGAAAATAAAAAGAAACCTGATGCAATTATACGGACAGTTGAACGATACCCAATGGCAGTTGAGGTAAAAATTGACTACAAGCGCGGCCCCAATGAAACAGGCGAAAAGCAGGCACGTGAGCAGTACTTAGGTAAGACACTCGCGATGACACGGGAGAATCTTACCAGTGCAATGGTAATCCGTATTCCATACAGATTCCGCACAATGCCACGCGATGAGATTAGTGAAAACCTAAAAAACGCAAAAGACTTCGCCTATCATCTTCTCAATCTTGATGATCCGCAGAGATTTCCGAGAAAAGGGTGGCTTCACGGCAGCATTGCTGATATTGCAACCGCAATTCGTATTGGTGCTACACCCATCACCAAAATTGAAAAAGCAGCTGAAGTGCTGGAAAATGGAATCCATCGCGCTGCTGTTATCGTCAATAGTGCAATTGAACAACGCCCCCAAATCGGGAAAAGAATAGGCGAACTCCTCGTCCAAGAACCCGGTGACCAAACTACGCAAATGGCAATGCTCATCATTAGCAACGCCCTTGTATTTCAGAGTTCCCTTGCACGTAAACCAGATTTAGAAAACGTACCATCACTTAGTGAACTCACCGCAGATTACGGACAACTCGATTCAGACGAAATTCTCCGCGCATGGCGAGAAATCCAAAAGGTTAACTACGCCCCGATTTTTAACGTTGCTTACAAAATTGTTGAAACACTCGCTGCAGATGATAAACTCGTTGGTGAAATTTTGAGCGTACTGCGAGATACTGCACGCGAATTGGAAAAGATGGGACTTGCACAAGAACATGAACTTGCAGGAATAGTGTTCCAGAAACTTATTGACAATCGGAAAATCCTCAAAGCGAACTATACCCGCCCCGAATCTTCTGCACTGCTCTGCGCTCTTGCCTTGCCAGAACTTAAACGCGACCCCAAAAAACTTAAAATCGCTGATTTCGCTTGTGGCACAGGTTCACTCCTCAATGGCGTATATCAAAGATTGCTGATGCTCTATGAACAAGAAGGTGGCAAAGGTGAAAACATACATCAATATATGATGGAAAATAATCTCGTCGGATGTGACATTCTACCGAACGCCGCACATCTGACAGCCTCTATCATTGCAAGCACTTATCCAGATGTCCGCATTGGCGGGACACGTATTCACACAATGCCTTACGGCACACCACGCAAGGATGGTCTTTACGCTATCGGTGCTCTAAACCTTCTTAGCGATCCTGGCACGTTACCGATACCTCTCAGCACAATGGAAACCGCTACTGGACACGGAGCAGAAACTACAGATCTAAAAGATGCTTTCAGACATGGTGAATTTGACATCGTTATCCAGAATCCACCTTACACAAGAAGTGGTGCTGATAGCAACTCAAACCTGCCTAAAAGTATTTTTGCCGACAAAAAGGAAGCACCTGAAATGCAAGCAGCTCGGAAGGCACAAGGGCGGCGACTTGGTGGTAACAATCCTGGAGAAGGTGTTGACTTTGTGGATCTTGCAGATAGAATGCTAAAGCGTAATGGTAAAATGGCATTTGTGCTGCCATCTACGGCGATCACTGGAAATAGCTGGCATAAAGTGCGAAGATTATGGGCAGAAGGATATCGAGATGTTCTTGTACTCACGATTGCCGATGCAGACACTGAGAATTGCGCTTTCTCATCAGATACCACCATAGCAGAATGCCTTGTTGTAGCAAGAAAAGGTAAGGAAACAAATACTGGACATGGTACATTCGTCTGCTTAAAGCGTTGCCCGAATAGTGAACTTGAGGCTTTAGAAGTTGCAAATCAAATCTATAATCTTAAAGATATTCAAAGGCTTGAAGATGGTGTTAATAGTGGAAGTTCTATCTGTATTGGTGATGATATTATAGGATTCGCCATTTCTGCCCCACTTCCAGAGGGAGCTCTTGCATGGCCTGTATCTCGTATCAGAGATGTTACAGTACTCCAAGCTGCATACCAACTCAAAAACGGACAATTGAAATTACCTCGTCAAAAATCTGTTATAGAACTCCCTATCTGTTCTGTGTCAGATATAGCAAGAATCGGCGCGGATCATTGGGATATAAAAGACCCGAGTAAGCGAGGTGCGTTTGACATTATAAAAGGGTGTCCTGATACTGCAGAATATCCGTGTCTATGGCATCTAAAATGCAAAACTCAACGGTCAATGGCTGTATCACCTAATGCACATGCATTCATCCGTCCACACGCGGAAGCCAAAGCTCAGAATATATTAGAACGTATTGGTAGAGGGCAATTTAATATAGACTTAGGATTTAGTTCACATTCTTTGTCCGTAATGTTTTCAGAACAAGATGTTATCGGCATTAGATCTGTTAGAAATGTTGTCTTTGAAGATAAAAATTATGATTATGCTTGGACGCTATGGAGCAATGCGACATTGGGATTTCTCTGCTATTTTCTAAGTGCCGGTAAACAACAAACAGGTAGAGGTAGCGGTTCAAAAGCCTCTCTGGAATCAATGTCTACTTTAGATGTACGAAAACTCTCTGCTGATGCATTGGCAAATGCAGAACGAATTTTCAACCAACTGAAGCATAAGAAGATGTTACCATTTAATCAAATGGATGAGGACCCAGTGCGCCATGAACTTGATAGACTGTTGTTATCAGAGGTGTTGGGTATCACGGAAGAAGAACGTCCGGATGTGCATGAAGGGCTTGATCTGCTTCGGAAAATGTTGTGTAAAGAACCGAGTATTCACGGTGGGAAAAAACGGAAGGAAAAAGTTGAAGATTGAATTAGGAGAGTAGTGTTAAGTTCTTGAACTGACTAATCACTGGATTCCATGTATTTATTGCTTCTTGTCTGAACCAGGATTTTCAGGATTAGTAGATAGGCAGGATTATAGTCTGTCACTTCGAAATCCCTATCTAATAGATGAACATCATCTTTTGAATGGCAATTAGAAATACCAAACACCAATCCTGGAAATCTACTAATCCTGAAAATCCTGGTTCAGACAAATAGAAAAGAAACAATTTAACTTATGTGATGAATTATATGCAAAAAACCTAAAACTAAATATTCCTGAACAACAGAAATTACACATTGACATCACTTCAATTTTCTGCTAACATCATAACTACATTTTGACAGGTAAAGGAGCAACAGAGTGGCATCAGAAACAATCCGAGTCGGTATCATAGGCGCAGGCAGAAACACAAAATCAAGACATATCCCCGGACTACAAGCAATTGAAGGTGTTGAGATAATCGGTGTATGCAATCGCAGTCAAGAATCATCACAACGTGTAGCAGACGAATTCGGTATCTCAAAAATCTACAACCATTGGCAAGACGCAATTGACGATAAAGAGACAAATGCCATCGTCATCGGAACATGGCCTTACTTGCACTGTCGGGCAACTGTATCCGCACTAATAGCAAATAAACATGTGATGTGTGAAGCACGCATGGCAATGAACGCGCGTGAGGCACATGCAATGCGTCTCATGGCCCGTCGAAAATCGAAACTTACTGCACAAATCGTCCCTTCTCCAATGACACTTCGAGTGGACAATACCATAAAACGATTGATTACAGAGGGATATATAGGAGATGTGCTTGCTATTGAAGTGCGTGCAGGCGGTGCGTTTCTGGACACTGAAACACCACTCCAATGGAGACAAGATTTTGACCTCAGCGGATTAAACATCATGAGTATGGGCATTTGGTATGAAGCGTTAATGCGGTGGGTCGGTGAAGCAACACGTATTTCTGCTAAGGGTAAAACCTTCGTCAAAATGCGTCCAGATGACGATGACGTTATGCGTTCAGTCCGAATTCCAGAACATATTGATATTATCGGTGAACTCGCTTGTGGAGCACAACTTCACATGCAAATCTCTGCTGTAACGGGCTTAGCTGGAGTGCCGGAGGTGTTTATCTTCGGAAGTCTTGGAACGCTACGATTTTCTGAAAACAAACTCTACGGTGGGCAAAAAGGTGATGAAGCACTAAACGAGATAGATATACCCGCAGACGAAGAGGGGGCATGGCGTGTAGAGCAAGAATTCATAAACGCAATCAGAGGAGAAGAAACCATCACACACACTGACTTTGACACCGGCGTTAAGTATATGGAGTTCACAGAAGCAGTCACAAAGAGTATGTCGTCAGGGAATACAATATCATTACCTTTGCAGCTGTGATATCGCTAATAGAATGTGATGATTCGGGTGTGTAAAGTTTTTGAACAAACATCCCATAGACCATTGTAGTACGGAGTCTCCGGGGAATGCCTAAATGGCATTCATACCGTTGATTTGGTGCCCCGCCATCTTTCAATCTACCAACACTTGCGGGGCACGGAGACCCCGCACTACAATAAAAGACAGTCTTATCTGTGCAAAAACTTTACATACCCGATGATTCTTGACATCTTATCCGATTAATGTTAGTCTATACAATGAAAGAATTGGTCCAGGAGGGGATAGTGCAAACAGATAGCAAAATAGCAGATTTAGAAGAGATACGCGCATTATTTAATCCAGAAGTTGGACATTTTGCAGACAAGAGTGCAAGGTGGTTATTCAAAAAAGCGGAAAATTTACACGGGTTAGTCCTAATCCTTGCCAGAGAACTTGCGGAACATCTTGATTTTACGCAGGCAAAAATAGAAAACAGGAATATTGTTGATGATACGTTGCGAGATTTAGTATCTGATATGGTGTTTACTGTGCCATTTCGGGACACAACTCTATCTGACGACCTAACCATATATATCCTCATAGAGCATCAATCAACCGTTGACCACCTGATGGGATTTCGGTTAATGTCCTATATGTGTCAAATATGGCACGGGCAGCTGGAAGATCAGAAAAATGCTAAAGTTCCGAGAAGATCGTGGCGGTTGCGTCCTATCCTCCCCATTGTCTTTTATACTGGGACTCAACGTTGGGAAATACCGATATCTCTTTCTGCAGTGATGGATATACCAGAATTGATGGTCCCCTTTGTTCCAACTTTTGAGACCTTATTTCTTGGTGTGAAAGATGAAGAAATAGAGAAGTTTACTGATATTGATCATCCTTTCGGATGGTTAATGACAGTGCTACAACAAGAAAACGCAGATGAAACATCTATGCAAGAGGCATTGGATGCAGCACTGAAACATTTAGAGTCCTTAGCATCTGAACATCCTGAACTACACAACCACGAGATTCTTTATCTATATTTTCTGGTATTTTTTAGACGACCCGAAGCAGAACAAGCACAATTGAGGAAACTCATACAATCTCAAACTCATGATAAGGAGGTAGAAAGTTTCATTATGACAGGTGCAGAAGCCCTTATACAACGAAGTGAGAAACGCGGTGAGAAACGCGGTATTGAACAAGGTATTAAACAAGGTGAGAAACGCGGTGAGAAACGCGGGCAGATACAAGCCAAACGTGAGTTTCTCTTGAAACTACTTGACCTACGCATCGGTGAAGTTCCAGATACAGTCGTCAACAAAATATCAAGGATGCGAAGCCACACCCGTCTTGACGGTCTTTTAGAACAGGCTGCAATCGCAACAACTCTTGATGATATTGAGTGGAATTAACTGACAGATTTTTGATTTCCTCATCATACCAACACAAGGAGAAAAATTGACATTAGAAAAACTATTTGACATCTGCCAAGACCTTGAACTGCGACAAGCAAAATTGTACGCCTCCTTCGCGCTGCTTTTAGGAGACTATGATGAACGAATTGCACGCTTTTGGGAAAGAATGAGCACCGAAGAATGGCAACACTATATCCTCGTGGACTTTGGACGTGCTATCAGTATAGAAACTTTCGGAAAAGATACCACTATTTCAGATACGGGGACAGATGAAACAACATCACCAATAGCACTATTACCCGATATTTCCATTCAAGAAATCACCGATGCCCTGGATTCACACGAATCTAAAGTTGAAAGCAGTAGCATATCTTTGGATGAAGCATTTGATATTGCAATCGCCATTGAAGGGAGTGAGTCAGACACAATTTATCTATATCTACTCTCAATCATGAGGCAGGCGATACAAGCAAGTAATCAACCTTATCTTATGAGTCGCATAGTTCAGGTGGAGAAAGATATGGTATCACATGTAGATGGATTGGTGCAAGCAACATTAAAATTTGCTAAAGACCCGGCTCTCATAAGGAAGGCACACCGCTTAAGAGAAGAGCATATTTAGTGCGTTGCTACGAATGTTGAGCATTGCACAGCAAGTTACCCGCTTGTGTACACGCAATCCGTTCAAGTTGGAGAGTTGTGTGGTTGATATTAAACTGATTTTGTAAAACCGTGTTAATCTGTTCAAGGATTTTGTCATGAGCAAGCGTGGTGTTTTCATCAAGCACTATGTGAGCACTCAAGGCACTATAGTTTGAACATAAAGACCATATATGCATGTCATGAACATCCTTAACAGGTGCTAAATCACAAATATGTTTTGCTACGGTATGCGCATCTGTATTTCTTGGCGTATTTTCCAGTAGAATATGAACCGCTTCTCTGGTCACATTAACTGCCCCGATGAGAATTATCCCGCCAATCAGGAAACTGAGGATCGCATCTATCGGATACCAGCTTGTCCAATATATAAACAGACCTCCAACTACTACAGCAACAGAGGAAAGGGTATCTCCGATCACATGCAAAACTGCACTCCGCACATTTAGGTTGCCATGACTATGACCATGAAGTTTCCATAAGATAAACAGGTTCGCCACTAATCCAAAACATGCAACAATAAACATAAAGGTGACTTGAATTTCCTCTGGAGATATGAATCTTTGGTATGCCTCATAGAATATCCAACCAGAGATTCCAATTAACGATACACCATTGATAAATGCAGCGAACACCTCAGCACGGTGATAACCAAATGTACGAGATGACGTAGCAGGACGCGTTGAGAGATATATTGCAAACCAACTAATCAGAAGTGATAACACATCAGACATCACATGGGCAGCATCACTCAACAACGCGAGACTCCCTGACCAAATTCCGCCAATCAACTCTACAAGGAATACAAAGAAAGTAACAATCAGCGCAAGTCTAAACTTTCTCTGAAGTGTGTGCTGATGATGATGCACATGTCGTTCATCTAAATGGTGATTATGGGTGTGCAAAGGGACTCCATGTATTGATGTCGGTTGGTTCTGTTCTAAGTCTCTTCTGAGGAATTGCCAGAGTCACTTGACTTATTTTTTGTTTCGCCTTTAGTATCGGATTTCTTTTCGGATTTATCGCTTTTTTCTGAAGTAGATTTTTTATCTTTCTTTTCGGATTCTTTATAACCTTCACTGCGATAGTCGGTGATGTAGAAACCTGAACCCTTGAATATCAGACCAGCACCTGCACCGATAAGACGTTTTACTTTTCCGCCACACTCAGAACATTCTTCAAGCGGGGGTGCTGTAATACCTTGAAACTTCTCAAACTGGTTTTCACACTCAAGACATTTATAATCATACGTGGGCATATAACATCATCCTCCATTTCTTTGTTGATAAAATAACTATGATTTGATAAATTTTAATTGTAAAAATTCAAAAAGTCAAGTCAAAATTCATAAGACACAACATATCAACGTTCGAAAGTTGGCAATTATGCGTTTCTCTTATGATCCAGAAAATTTTCCACTCGGCAAAGGTCCGATGGTCATGTTGATTCTCTTCCTAATCTCATGCCTTTTCATATTTGCACCTTCAGATGAAACAGAAAAGGAATTAGATTTTTGGGTCTTCGCGCCGACACATTACGAAGAGTATCAAGCACGGCTGCCAATATACAAATCTTTGCATCCTGATATAAATGTGCAGCTTATCAATTTCGGTGGGACGATGCACGATAAACTCCTCACCGCATTACTCTCCGACTTCGGCGCACCCGATATTGTTGAAGTTGAGATTAACTCCATCGGACGTTTCTTAAAAGGAGACATAGAAGAAGTCGGTTTCGTGGATCTGCGTTCCCGATTAGAAAGCGAAGGATGGTTAGAACAGTTAGTCATCAGCCGATTCACACCGTGGTCTTATGGAGACAAAATATTTGGTATTCCGCACGATTTGCATCCAGTTGTTCTCCTTTACAGAGATGACCTATTCAAAGCTGCGGGTGTAGAGATGACTGAGGTAGAAACTTGGGATGACTTCATTATCGCCGCCAAAAAAGCAACGCGCGACTCGAATGGAGATGGAGAAATTGACCAATACGCCATCGTCCTTGATAACAAAACTGAAAGCGATTATATGAACCTTTTGCTACAAAGAGGCAGCGGTTTTTTTGACGCTCAAGGAAACGTCATCATTGACAGTGAAATTGCAATTCAGACATTGGAATTCTTCACATCCCTATTTAATGAACATAAAATCGCAACCCCTGTCTACGGCACATGGCACGGGGATCCCAGTAACTACGCTGCGATGCAAGATGGGAAAATCTTGTCCATACTTGCCCCCGATTGGTATGTTGGACTTCTGCAAAGTCAAGTACCGCAAATGTCTGGCAAATGGAAAGCTATCAGTATGCCGGCTTGGGAAACTGGAGGTAGACGCACGACAACACGCGGTGGCACAATGATTGGCATTACAAAGCAGTGTGAGAATCCCGATCTCGCTTGGGAACTACTGAAATTCACCTATTTTGATAGAGCAAGTTTAATAAACCGATACGAAACAACGTTGATAATTCCGCCACTCAAAGCTGCATGGGATGCACAGGCATTAAAGCAGCCGCTTGAATATTTAGGTGGACAACCGCTTGGGGAGTTATTTATAGAACTCGCGCCAGAATTGCCACCACGATACCAGAATCCATATTGGTCTGAAGCAGCAGATCTGCTAAACGATGCGATCTTTGCAGCAGTCACACAAAAGCAAACACCCAGACAAGCACTAACCGAACTTGCAGAAAAAGTACGCTCAATTATAGCAAAAGATCAAGAACGATGGGGGATAGTAACCACAAATGAAAACTGAACGGAATAGATATACCTTTTGGAATCAACAGCAGAGACTCGCACCGTATCTATTTATAGCACCGTTTTTTATCTTATTTGCTATTTTTATGGTGTATCCGCTCATCTCATCTCTCGTCATGGGTTTCTATGAAATGCGTGGATTCAAAAGTAGAATATTCGTGGGGTTTGAAAACTTTACCGACCTGTTTCAAGATCCTATCTTCTGGAAATCCCTGCTAAATACAACCTATTTCGCACTCGGAACACTGTTACTTCAATTACCAATTGCTCTGTTTCTCGCGATACTGCTAAATGCAAAGTTCGTGAAAGGGAAGAATTTCCTAAGACTTGCCTTTTTTACACCTGTCCTCGTTGCTGGTGTATTTGTCGCTATCATATTCAATCTGATATATGACCAACGCGCTGGATTGATTAACAATGAATTTCTGTTATTTGGTAAAGAAATCGGTTGGCTTAGCAACCAAAGATATGTGATGTTTGCTGTCATACTAACAGGTGTGTGGCAGTGGGCAGGTTTCAATATGATTTTCTTTTTAGCAGGATTACAAGGTATTCGGCAGGAACTTTACGAAGCCGCGGCAGTGGATGGAGCAAATTGGTGGCAGTCGTTTATCCATATCACCCTACCTTCATTACGACCAGTTATCGCCTTCGTTGTTGTCGTATCTATGATCGGATCATTCCAACTCTTTGATCTACCATACATATTGACAAATGGGGGTGAACCCGCTGATGCCGGCACAACTATCGTGATGTACCTCTATAAAAACGGATTTCAATTTATGCGTCTCGGATATGCTGCTACAATCGGATGGGTCTTGTTTATAATCATTGCTATTATATCAATAGCACAATTAAAATTACTCGGAATTTTTCGTGAAGAATAACGGAAAGGAAGAACATTGCAGATATTACCAGCAATTGACCTACGTGGTGGAAAATGTGTAAATCTCATTCAGGGGATAGCAGAACAAGAGACTGTCTTCTCTGATTCACCTGTGGAAATGGCAAAACAGTGGCAAGCAGAGGGGGCAGAATACTTACATCTTGTGGATTTGGATGGAGCGTTTCAAGGTGAATCCGCAAACCTCCATATTGTCCGTGAAATCGTAGAAGTGCTTGATATTCCAACGCAACTTGGTGGGGGTATCCGTAGTCCGGAACAGGTTGAGGCAGTATTAGCATTAGGTGTACATCGGGCAATATTAGGTACTGCTGCGCTCAAGCAACCGAATTTAGTGAAACAGACTTGTGAAAAGCATGGAGAACGAATAGCAGTTGGAATTGACGCAAAGGATGGCATGGTCGCCACACACGGATGGTTAGAAGTTTCGCAGAAATCTGCAGTGGAATTTGCTGTGGAGTTGGAAGAAGTACAAACCATCATTTATACAGACATCAAAAGCGATGGTATGCTTAAAGGACCGAATGTTACCGCAACTGCGGATATTATCAACACTGTTTCTGCCAATGTAATTGCATCAGGTGGTGTCACATCACTTTCAGATATTGAAGCACTAAAGGACATCGGTGCTTATGGTGCCATTATCGGACGCGCATTGTATACAGGCGATCTAAATCTTTCTGATACCATAATTGCTGCACGATAGGTATCAAATACCATTCCTACATAATCTGACATTTATCAAAAGTTATCACATATCAATAATCAGGAGCATTCAATTGTCGAGTTTCGTTGTTGTAGGAGGGGTTTCTAACCCCGATTAGATGAGCAAAAACCTTTACAATCGGGGTTAGAAACCCGACAAATGCCATACGCGCATTTGGCGTTGATTCACTCCTACAAGAGTTTCAAGTGACAATTGAATGCCTCTGTATCAATAGTTATCAAGGCTCTTTTGGGTTTAGTTCATGGACAGGTTAATATGGTTACAATAGAATGGCTTGTGTATAAGGCAAAAATATTTGACAATCTGTTCTATAATGTGTAATATATAAGTCAAATTTAAAGATGTTCTGGTTGAAGATTTAAAATAATATATGAATATGAGTCTCAATATCATACTTGGCAGTCTTAACTAAATTATTTTAACCCGAGTTACCACCTATGGCTTGTAGGAAGGGTTTCTAACCCCGATTTACCATAATTGGCAGCAGAATTCGTTATTACTATGTTTTTTGTTATCAATCGGGATTAGAAATCCCTCCTACAAATAATAGGTAGCAACTTAAATTATTTTAATATATTTAGAATCAAGTTAATATCGTGAACAGTTGAGGTTAGGAAATCTTTCTTTCAGTGCATACAAGAGGCTTAATGAATTGCACTTCTACGTACGTGATTTTTCTTAATATGTATAGTATTCTTAGCAATGGTATAAATCTAAGGAGATGATTATGTTTAAAAAACATTCCATTTTGTCCAGTTATTTTGTTATATTCGTGTTGTTGTTTACGCTAATTTATTCAACACATGCCGAAACACTAACGCTTTATTCCGGCCGCAGTAAGAGTTTGGTTGAGCCAATTATTCAACAGTTTGAAAAAGAAACAGGTATTGAAGTAAAGGTGAGTTATGCAAATACAACTCAGTTAGCTGCGAAGCTTCGCACTGAGGGAGACAAAAGTCCAGCATCTCTATTTTGGGCGCAAGATGCAGGTGCCCTGGGTGCAGTTAGCAAAAATGGTTTGTTTGCCAAACTTCCTGAATCCATCCTTAGTAAAGTTCCAGAGACCTTCCGACATACTGATGGATTGTGGTTAGCTACAAGCGGTCGGGCACGTGTTCTTGCGTATTCACCCGAACGCGTGAGTGCGGATGCACTTCCGGACAGTATATTTGATTTGACCCAACCTAAGTGGAAAGGAAAAGTGGGATGGGCTCCGCTTAACGCATCGTTCCAAGCGTTTGTAACAGCAATGCGCGCCCAAGTTGGCGAGAAACGTACTGAACAATGGCTGCGCGACATGAAAGCGAATGGGGCAAAAGCATATCAAAAGAATACACCTATTATAGAAGCACTCGCAGCGGGTGAGATAGACCTCGGTTTACCGAACCATTACTATCTCTTCCGATTCAAAAAAAGAGATTCAAAGTTTCCGGTTGAGCAGTCCTTCTTTAAAGCAAATGATCCGGGTAATCTGGTAAATGTAGCAGGAATTGGTCTTTTGAAAAGCAGCGAAAACCAAGAAACTGCCTTGAAGTTTATTGAGTATCTTCTTTCTCCAAAAGCACAACAATATTTTGTCAGTGAAGTGTTTGAGTATCCCGTTACTGAGGGTGTGATACCCAATGCCAATTTATTGCCCTTAGCTGAATTGCTAAAGATTGTTCCGACGTTCAATTTGAATGAGATGGATGATCTTGAGGGGACACTTAAACTCTTGCGACGCGTAGATATTATGTAAGTATATGTGGATTGCCTTGTTTGTATTGAGGTGAGTCATCATAAGACAACACACCTTTTCTCACACAGGACAAAGATGGTCCTTTGTAATTCCTACAATCCTTGTTGGTATATGCGGTCTAATTCCTTTACTATATTTGTTAGTTGAGGCGTTTAATGTTGAAGGTGGTGCACTCGTAGACAATCTGTTTCGCAGACGTAATGCAAAACTTTTCTTCAACACATTTATTTTATCAGTTGGTGTTCTTGTTTTTAATATTCTCTTAGTGACACCGGCAGCATGGTTGACTACACATGCAGACCTACGGGGAAAACGGATTTTTAGTGTCCTGTGTTCTTTACCATTAGCGATACCGGGCTATGTGGTGGCTTTAGCACTCTTGGGAATCGGTGGAAATAACGGCATTTTCGAAGCACTTTTTGGTAAAAGTATCCCACGTCTGAGTGGTTACTGGGGTGCTTTAATCGCACTCTCCTTCTACACAAGTCCCTATCTCTTTTTAAACCTGCGGACAGCATTACAAGGACTCGACCCTAACCTTGAAGAAACTGCAAGAAGTCTCGGTTCCCGTCAGTGGCATGTATTTTTTCGTGTCATCTTACCGCAACTCCGGCCTGCATATTATGCAGCAGGATTGCTGATATGTCTACATGTCGTCGGTGATTTCGGTGTTGTCTCGTTGATGCGATTTGAGACATTCAGTTATGCACTTTATGCAGAATACAATGCCCCAGTAGATTACAGTTATGCAGCATGTCTTGGCCTAATTCTACTAAGTCTTACAGGTTGTTTGCTGTTATTTGAAGCACATCTATTAAGTTCTGTAAAGCTTCATCGTGCTGGACACGGTGTTTCTCATCACCGAACCGTAATTTCTCTGCGTAAATGGTCAAGTATCGGTTATCTATACTTAAGTTTGCTATTCATTGCTACAGTTGGACTACCGACTACGACGATATGTCTATGGATGTTCAAGGGATTCGATGCATCAGCATTAGGCGAGCTGTTGGAATCGTTGAGCGGTTCATTAGGAGTGGCTATCCCAACTGCAATATGTTCTGCTATATTAGCTGTGCCATTTGCCTATATTGCTGTACGTTATTCTGGTCGCCTCTCTAACATGTTAGCTCGTATTCCATACTTTATATATGCTATCCCTCCACTCGCGCTTGGTTTGTCTATCATCTTTTCTATTGGAAGTAGTTCTACAATACTCGTATTGGTCTGTGCATGTATCCTTCATTTTCTTGCAGAAGCGACAGGACCTGTTCGAAGTTCAATCTACCAGACCTCCCCTCACATAGAGGAAGCTGCGCGTTCTCTCGGTTGTTCTAACTTCAAAGCATTTTGCAGAACATTATTACCCCTTCTCTCACGTGGCATGTTAATTTCTATTGCATTTGTGTTCCTTGCTACGATGAAGGAATTACCTTTGACCCTCCTCTTACGTCCTCCTGGATATGAGACATTAGCTGCGAATGTTTGGGATTATACATCAGAAGCAATGTATCCAGAAGCTGCCCTAAATGCCTTTGTACTACTACTTTTTTCAGCAATTTTTGTCCGATTCCTTATCCGTAAAGAGAATGTGTGACACAATATTTCAACACTATTGGGTGTGTAAAGTTTTTGGCAAACATCTCATTGCACATTGTAGTGCGGGGTCTCCGTGCCCCGCAATTCTTGGAAGATTAAAGGTAGCGGGGCACGGAGACCCCGCACTACAATGAATGGTCCAAAGTTTGTGCCAAAAACTTTACACACCCACACTATTAACAGAACTTGACCTGAATTTGCATATATGTTACAATAACACATCATACACAGTTCAAGGAGTCAGAAACTTGCAGCAGCGAACACCCATAGAAGAACAGATTGATCTTCCATTTGTAGAATCTTTACGGATAAGTTTCCAAAGCCTAAAAATCCGATTTGGTCGTTCCATTATCACAACAGCGGGCATCACACTCGGAATCGCTTTTCTCGTATCAGTATGGACAAATAATGAAATCGATCTCGCTCTACAAGAAAGCGGGAGAAGTTCCGCAATTACAAATCTCGACGAAACAGCGGAACAAGGTATTTCAACGAAGGATATTTGGCTTATCATAATGTCGCTCATCGTATGTGTCGTGGGCATCGCAAACTCTATGCTAATGGCAGTGACTGAACGTTTCCGTGAAATCGGAACGATGAAATGTCTCGGCGCATTAGATGGATTTGTCGTGCGGTTGTTCCTACTCGAATCGGGTTTCCAAGGATTTGCTGGGGCGTTGATCGGTGCTCTCATCGGTTTATTGGGGGCAGTCATTTTAGGATTAAAAAACTACGGACTTGATCTCTTCTTCTATTTTCCATTACTGCCTGCACAACACGAAAACGGCGCGTTTCAACTCGGTGTACTATTACTGATTCTATTCGGTTGTATTCTCGGAATGATCTTGGCAATCATCGGTTCGTCTTTTCCGGCTTGGCGTGCTGCAAAACTCCCACCAGCCGAAGCAATGCGAACAGAAGTCTAAACAATCTCTAATAAAATAAGGACTCACTATGCCAGACATAGTCGTAAAAACTGAGGATGTCGTCAAAGAATATCGTATGGGTTCAAACGTTCTTCGCGCTTTGGATGGCATCAACATTGAAATCGAACGCGGAGAATATATATCGTTAATGGGACCCTCAGGTTCCGGTAAATCTACACTCTTCAATATGATAGGTGCACTTGACCGCCCCACTGAGGGAGAGGTATACATTGATGGACAGAATATGTCACATCTCTCACAAAGGCAGATTGCTGCATTTCGCTGTCACCGTGTCGGTTATATCTTCCAGAGTTACAACCTATTAAACGTGCGCACAGCACACGGAAATGTAACGCTACCGATGATTTTTGCTGGTATTCCTGATAAACAACGAAATGAAAAAGCGGAAAAATTACTGGATATGGTCGGGTTAGGAGACAGAATGTATCACCTACCCGATGAACTCTCTGGGGGTCAACGTCAACGCGTTGCTATTGCCAGAGCACTTGCCAACGATCCCAGCATCGTCCTCGCTGATGAACCCACTGCAAACCTTGATACAATCACCGGACGCGAGATTATTGACTTGATTAAGCAGCTTAACTTAAAGCAAGGTGTCACCGTAATTTCAGCAACACACGACTTAAAAATGTTGGATGTATCTGATCGTATTGTGGATATTCGTGACGGTCTTGTTGAACGTATCCGCAATCGTGATGAGATTGAAATTGAGGTGGGCGAAGTTGGCGGTCACGAGTAGTGTTATCGTGTTCCTACGAGATTTCAGATAAAAGAACAGGGATAGTTGCGTTAATCTGATCTAACGCTAAGACTATAGAATTCTCACAAAAGTGTTCATTTTGCAATGATTGAACGCAGATATCGGTAATTCCGTTCTGCACTCTGATATGGACTTCCCATTCCCGGCAAGACATCCTGCTCAACGACAATCCATCCATCATAGTTCCCATTTTCCAATTCCGCTATAAACGAAGGAAAATCAACATCACCCTTTCCCAATTCACAAAAAACGCCATTCTCCACAGATGTGAAGTAATCCCATCCATCTTTACGAGAACGGGCAGCGATATTCGGTTGACAATCTTTGAAATGCACGTGCCATATCCGTTCAGCATGCCGATCAAATATGTCAAGTGGTTCTCCACCACCGAATCGGTAATGTCCCGTATCAAAACACAACCCTACGAGATTCGGATCGGTGCATTGCATCAACGTATCCACTTCCGCGGGAGTTTCCACATATCCAGCACAGTGATGGTGAAAAACAGTGCGGAGTCCTGTGTCGTCCCGCACAGATTGCGCGATATGATGCACACCCTCCACAAAAATATCCCACTGCTCCTGCGTTAGGCTATGTTCATGACGGATACGCCCTGCGTTATGCGTGCGATGTGCCACAGTCCCGTTATCATCTGCCAGCACGATGAACGGAGTGTCACCCGCCACTTCTGCTAACAGACGCGCATGCTGCAATGCGGATCTCTCTCCCGCTGCGTGTGCCGCTGCATCTGCCAAAGCAACTGGCACAAAAGCACCTAACAGAGTCAACTCGCGTGCTGCGAGTTCATCACGGAGTTGTGCAGGGGCAGTCGGCATAAACCCCCAATCTCCCAACTCGGTGCCACTATAACCGATGTCGTGCATCTCATCTAAGACTTGGGAGTAGTCGGGGGATTTGCCTTGCAGGTCAAATTCAAGCACACCCCAAGAGCATGGGGCATTTGCTAATTTCATGGTGTTATTGATTTTCTTCTATAACTTTTTTGAAATCTTCGATGAAATGTTCGAAAAGTTTTACCTTGTCACTTTCCTCTACATCTTCTTGTGTTAGTATGTATGTGCCATCAAGATCTGTTTCAGCAATGACTCGCCGTTTATTTGGACTTTCTCTTTTCGTCAAGTGTTTGTCCCTATCAAGCGTGATAAGATAAAGTCTAATATGTTCTGTCCTTTGACTTTCCAAGAATTTAAACTTCCAATAACCAGTATGAGTAATGCGTTCTCTCAAAGAAACTTTACTTGAAAGAATAGCAATAACTTTAAAACTTTCAGGTCTGTAAATTATAATGTCAGCATCAGGTAAAATCGGCTTAAATTCACCATAATTGATTGTAACATTATCCTTTATTGCTTTTAACTCGGTTTTCCCTAATTCATTTCCGTTGACTACCTTCAATCCGAGATCTTCTATTGATGCTGTAATAATATACTGAAGCAGCTTTTCAAAGTAATCTCCCTTAACTTTATTCCAACTTTGTTGAAGACCTTTCCCATTTGGGTTACGTTTAAAGTAAGTTTGCCTATGTTGATCCTTCGCCATCTCAAGAACATCCGAGACGTATCTGTATGCTTCTTTTCCTTTAGTGCGTTGCACTTCTCTATACATATTTATCACATCATCAACGTTATACTCATTCATTTGGAGGCTCCTTAAGCTTAGTTTTCTTCTATCAGTTGCTTGAAATCCTCAATGAAATGTTCAAAAAGTTTTACCTTATCACTTTCTTCAAGATCAGCCTCTGTTAGAACATAAGTACCGTCAAGGTCAATCTCTACAATTGCTCTCCCTTTCTTTGGAAGATACGTAGTCGTCAAAGTCCCATCTTCGTCAGGAGTGATAAAATAAACCTTTATGTGTTCTGTGGTTTTATCCGCCAATAATTTGAGTTTCCAATAACCTGTCTGTGCAATTCGCTCACGCAGTGTGACTTTACTTGAAATTACTGCAATTACTCTCATGTTTTTGGGGTCGTAAACTACAATATCAACATCAGGTAAATGCAATCCATATTCTCCGTAATCAATGGCTAAGTTTCGCTTAACTAAACTTAATTCGTAAGGTAGACTTCCGCTCCGTTCTAATTTGTTACCGTTTATAACTCTCATACCAAGTGCTTCAATTGATTCCGTGATAATGTGTTGGATTAGTTTCTCAAAATTCTTTCCCTTGAAAGCCCGCCAACTCTGTTCATGGTCTCCATCGGGTCTTTCTCTCAAAAAATCCTGCTTATGCCGTTCTTTAGCATCCTGCAAAATTTGAGAGACTGATCTGTATGCCTCCTCACCATCTACCAATTGTGCCTCACTGTACATATCTTTCAAGTCTTCAAACTTCATGATGCTCTATTCCTTTAACCCAATAACAATATATTCTGTTGGATATGCTTGTGCATCTGCCTTATCCTTACTTGCAAATCTTCCCGTTTTTTCGTCTCTTGTCTGTGGTAAAATCTTTAACGGAATCTCTCGTTTAATTAGTCTCTCAAACTTAAATCCTGAATGTTGCATGGAGTCTGCAAATGCTTCTGCGTTCAGAATATCAACACCGCGTAACTTGGTATTCCCAATCACATAACAACACCTACCCCCCGGTTTTAGAATTCTAAAACTTTCGTTAAAGACCTCCTGCATATCAATAAAGAATGCCTCAATTTCTTTCGCCTTTCTGCTATTCTTTTCTGACATTTCATCAACAATCTTGGAAGCTATTAAACTCTTTAGTGACTTGTGTTCGTAATGCTTATAGGAGGTCCCAATAAAAAGTTTTCTATACTCTTTGAGGTCGCCTGCTAAATCTAACCAGAGCGTTGAGAGTTGATGTAGATCCGCATACTCATAACTTGTTACATACGGACTTGAACTTACAATTAGATCAACACTATCATCTGGAACGGGCTGCTCTTTAGCACAACCTATTTGGATATTTAGATAACTATCAGGATTGTCTTTAACATCAGAAGGGACAACATCGTAAAAATGAGAATTTCCTTTTAGCATTTTCAGAAGATGTCTTTTGATAGCATCATAGGGAAGTGTGGACCGCTTATTGAAATCGCGGGAAGGCTTAGTACTACTTAGACTCCAAATTGAACATGTTTTGAGAACATGGCTAAACGCAACAAGGAGAAAGGACCCGATCACAGATTCTTCTTCTTCTTTACGAATTACGGCTAAAATTTTCCCAAGCTCATCCCGCGCGGATTCCGTAAACCAATAATCTATCTTCTCTAAATGTTTCTCAGGAATGTAAGGATCTATCTGATTTTTCTTAAATAATCCATTTTCTACTTCAGGTGGACAAATCTGTGATAGGAAGTCATTAACTTTTTTCTTAAGATAGTCTGGACAGATCGGTGTTGCTTTTGCTCCAGTCATCAAATAGGCAATTCTATTTATATCTGTTCCACTTGCATGAAATCCGCGCGATATCGCACTAACGACGGTCGTGCCACACCCCATAAATGGGTCATTTATACTTGCTGCCCCATCTGTGATGTAGGTATCCATTAACTTTTCAACAAGTTGTGGAATAAACTTAGCAGGGTAGCGGTGGTAACCATGCGTCCATTTTCCTGTGTCTGATGGCTTGTAGCCTTCAAACGACCATGTTTTGTCAATGGGGGTATTATTGAACAACTCAATAATTTCGTTTGGTGACATGAATTGGGATCTATTTCCGTTAGAATGAAAAAAGTTTATACCGTTATGTTTGGACATATCTCAACAGAAAATTGTAGAAAATCAACACTTGATATAACGTATCAATGAGCGTAATTGTTTCGGAGAGATACTTGACTTACGCAGCTTGTCCTCGGATACCATCAACACTCTCAGGTGTATAGTATTTGTCAAAAAGCACTTCTGACACTTCGCCTATTAACATAGGGTAACTCTTAGATATTTCACAGTCTTCTACAAAATAATATAAGGCACCAACAGGTGCCCGAGGGGACACGTTTTTGTGGTAATCAATGTAGTAATTTACCATTATGTTTACAATCGTCTTAATAGGTAAAAATTCATTTTTTCGAATATGTTCCTCAGCCGTGAGGTTAAGAGCAGCTCGCCAAGGACCAGAACGATTAAGAGGATTAAAAGGTTCGGATTTATCTGCTAACACACTTTCTGCAGCTGTAATAATTTTCTCACGCGGGATTGTGTCCGCAATTGCAGTTGCTATCTCGTTGAACGTCATTTCTGAATGGATAGTCAATGTATAAACCATAGGTTTTCTCCTTTATGTTTTTCGTTACATAATTTTACTTAAAACAGGTTTTACAAATCTTGTTTCAACTCTGAAATCTTATCAAAATCCTGCATTGCGGACTCCAACTTGTCCATTCGCAAGTAAGTCATAGCACGTTCGAAGTAAGCATCCGTGAAGGTTGGAATTAGTTTTATCGCCTCAGTAAAGTCTGCAATTGCTTTGTCATACTCACCTTTTTTCACGTATATTCTACCGCGTTCTTCGTAGGTCTCAGCGTCATAGGGTCGGAGTTCAATTTCCTTGCTATATCCTTCAATTGCTTTATCATACTCCCCGCGTTCACTGTAAAGGGTGGCACAGTAACCAGAAGCATCTGCATGCTCAGGGTTAAGTTTTATCGCCTCAGTAAAGTCCGCAATTGCCTTATCATACTCATTGCCCTCGACGTAAAGTTTACCGCGCGTGTAATACGCATCAACATCGTTAGGGTTGAGTTCTATCGCCTTAGTATAGTCTTCAATAGCTTTGTCAAAATCAACAGTTTTGAGGTAAGTTTTTGCACGCTTGCTGTATGCTTTGGCATAATCAGGTTTAAGTTTTATCGCTTCACTATAATCTGCGATGGCTTTGTCATATTCTCCGATATAACTATAGGCATTGCCGCGTTTGATATAATTCTCAACCATTTTCGGATTAAGTGTTACCCCTGCGGTGTAAAGTGCAATTTCTTTTTTAGCATCCTCTTTATTTTGAATGTGTTCAATAGGATAACCTCTGTTAATCTCTTGACACTGTTGAAAAAACCCCAGTACCCAGCGACTCCAAGTTTATCAACAAGAACTTTAATTCCGATTTCAAAAATTTCAATATCTGTCATTTTTCGAATTTCGCTTTGAGGTGCATTGAATCTTTCAGAACGTTTACGTTCTTCCTCTTTTCGCTCCACTTCTCTCCGTCGGATACGCGCTACAATTGTGTCAATATCTCCCTGATTTGCTAACAATTTATGGCGATCGACGGAGTAGTCCCCCTCACCCGGTTTGCATTGGCGAATAAACCGATCGACCTGATCGGCACCAAGTTTATCCGCAAGTGCCTTTTGACCGAGCTCATAAAGTTCTTTATCTGTCATCTCGAGTATGTTCATTTTTCCTGCCTTTTTACCATACAAAGTATAACACACCACACACCACATCGCAAATTGTTTCTATAAAACAATAGACACATAATTGCATTAATATGCTATACTGCAACAAACCGAAGTCTAAACATTCAACATCTTTAGTAGAGGTATAGATTATGTTTCCAACGATAGAAGCAAAAACGAGTATCCAAACACCACCAGAATGGGCAGTACTTGAACGTGAACTGATTGACAAAATCAATGACGCAGCACCGAAAGTCCTGAAGAAATACACACGTCCAGATGGCACGTTGTTCTGGCCTAATCATCCAAAATTTCAAAGTTTTGATGGGTTAGATGATGCTTATGAGAGTTTCCATAACTGGCCGCTATTCTACATGCTGGGTGGAGATGCACAGTTCTTAGTAGATGCACAACACGAATTTGAAGCTATCACGAAAGACATGACGCGATTCGGTTCTGGACACGACTATCCAATGGTCTATAAAGAGTATCAACCCGGATATGACTGGTTCCACCAAAGCGAAGGTAACTATCTGTTTTATATGCTTTGCATGGCGGATCCGACACACGAAACGAACCTTGATCGCGCAAAAAGGTTCGCTGGGTTCTTTATGAACGAAGACCCTGATGCACTGAATTACGACCCAGAACACAAAATCATTAAGTGTGTGATGAACGGCAGTAAAGGACCTGCATATTGGATCCTTGAAAGAGAATCTTTTTATCCAGCTATGGGTTATAATTTACCGTTTAATGATGTTCCAGGCTGCACAAGTCGAGATGTGATGCTGGAAAGTGATGATTTGCGAGATCTGATGGGTCGTGTAGTCTATGAACGCCAAGGAAAAGGTGACGCAGTCGGGAATCTTGCAGCAACGACTCTTGCAACCAATGCATACATGTTCACTGGAGAGGGAAAATATAAGGCATGGGTTCAGGAATATGTAGACGCTTGGATTGAACGCACAAAAGAAAATGATGGAATTGTGCCGGATAATGTCGGGTTATCAGGAATAATCGGAGAACACATGGAAAGTAAGTGGTATGGTTCTCGCTATGGATGGTCTTGGCCCCACGGTTGGCATAGTGTCGGTCAAGCGGTGAGTGTAGCCGGACAGAATGCAGCACTGCTTCACCAAGATCTATCCTATATGGACTTCCCGCGTTCACAGATTGACGTTTTAATAAAGCACGGTGTTGAGCACAACGACCAGCTGTACGTTCCTCAGAAGTACGGTGATCCAGGAATAGCGAACTATGCTCCTGGTCCGTGGATGCAGTATCCGATAACAACCGATGATGGCACCGTTATGCAGATTGATGGTTGGTTTGAATTCATGCCGATGCATCCGTCTGATGTTGCCCATTTATGGTCAATGTCTATGGCTGCTGAAGACCAAGATCGTGCGGTGCAGATAGCAAGAAAGGTCGGTTCTAAATTTGACATCAACGCGTGGCATCACACCAAAGACCAAGGGGGACGCGATGGTGGTTGGTTGGCGTATATGCGAGGCGATTTTCCTGAATATCCAGAATCAATCCTCAATCACAACCTATCCCAAGTTCAACAACGCCTCAACTTCATGGAAAATGACGACGAGGATCCAGCAGGTTATGGAGATGCATATTTCCAAAGACGCAATCCTGTTACCTGTGAAGGATTGGTTGAACTGACTTGTGGTGGTCCATTACCACACTATAATGGTGGTTTGCTTGTAACGCGAGTGCGGCACTATGATCCACAAGAAAAACGTCCCGGACTTCCTACAGATGTCGCTGCACTGGTCTCTAAACTGACAGACGATTCTATTGAATTAGAATTGGTCAATCTTAGCAAATCTGAAGCACGTGATGTCGTTGTTCAGGCAGGTTCAATGGGTGAGCACAATTTCACAACAGCAAGTGCTAATGGTAATAACAACGTTGAGGTAAATGGAACATATCTTCAAGTTCATTTACCACCAAATACGCATATTGAGTTACAAGCGGGAATGGAGCGTTTTGTTAATGACCCATCGTATAATCAGCCATGGTAGGATGTTGTTTTACCTGATGTGTTAAATTTTCTCTTGTAGGAGGGGTTTCCTAACCCCGATTTCAATGCACACTATGATTGAGACTCTCCCATATTTATGGTAGATTATACAATTAATTCTACATTTTGAGTTGTAGGAGCGACCTTGGGTCGCTCCTCTACAGAAGAGGTGTCCAATTATTTCAATAATTCACCATAGTCCTGTATGAAGATTAATATCATAATAATGTCACGTTCTACATATATCCTCTCAATAGATCAAGGCACAACAGGAACAACGATACTACTTGTAGATGCACAAGGTAACATCGTATCACAGTCATATAGCGAATTTACCCAGCATTATCCGGAACCAGGTTGGGTGGAACATGACCCCGAGGAGATTTGGGAATCCACTCAAATTGCAATCGTTGAAGTATTACAACATTTGGATAGTATCAGTCGTATTGCAGCAATTGGCATTACTAACCAACGCGAAACCACTGTCGTATGGGATCGGAAAACAGGAAAACCGATATACCCAGCAATTGTATGGCAATGCAGAAGGACAGCAGGTGTCTGTGCTAAACTAAACACAGAGAAAGAAATAACAGACACTGTCAAAGCAAAAACCGGACTTGTAATTGATCCCTATTTTTCAGGAACAAAAGTCGCGTGGATTCTTGACAACGTAAGTGGAGCGAGAGAAAAAGCAGAACGGGGTGAACTCGCTTTCGGTACCATTGACACATGGTTGCTATGGAAGTTGACAAACGGCACCGTCCATAAAACTGACTACACAAACGCATCACGGACGTTACTATTTAACATTGAAACGCTGACATGGGATGAAGACTTATTAGACATCTTTAATGTGCCGAAGGCTATTTTACCTGAAGTCATGCCATCTGCAGGTAACTTTGGGAATGCAAAAATCGCAGAATTAGATAGAATTCCAATTGCAGGTATAGCAGGTGATCAACAAGCTGCTTTGTTTGGACAACTCTGTTGGCAACCGGGCATGGTGAAAAACACTTATGGCACTGGATGTTTTCTAATGCTAAATACTGGGACAGTTAGCGTGCAATCCAATTCAGGTTTATTGACAACATTGGCTTGTAGTTTAGATGAAAAACCTGTCTATGCATTAGAAGGTAGTGTGTTTATTGCCGGTGCAGCGATACAGTGGTTAAGAGATGAACTACAAATCATTGAATCTGCCGAAGAAACAGAAGGAATTGCGAACCGAGTGAACGATTCAGCGGGTGTTATCGTTGTACCAGCATTTACAGGACTCGGTGCCCCCTATTGGGACGCTGAGGTAAGAGGTGCAATCTTTGGATTAACACGAGGCACAAACCGAGAACATATCGTACGCGCCACGTTGGAATCCATTGCATATCAAACTGCTGATGTCGTCTCTGCCATGATAGCAGATGCAGACACTCCGATCAAAAGGTTACGTGTAGATGGTGGTGCGGTGGCTAACAACTTCTTGATGCAGTTTCAAGCGGATATATTAGGGATAGATGTGGAACGACCTACACAAATTGAGACAACGGCTCTCGGTGCTGCTTATCTTGCAGGAATTACCGCGGGTGTATGGCAAGATGTCAATGAACTTGAATCGCACCGAGAAATTGACCGTGTGTTTTCACCACAGATGGATTCCGCACAACGGCAAGAGAAACTTACACACTGGCGAGATACAATACGAAGGTTGAGCACTGATGCACACGGAGCATAGCGATGCGTCTCCAGTGGAAATACTCTCTGATAATAAACTTGGCAGTGATTGCTATCCTTGTCGCATTCTATTTCTTTGACAGTTATAAATTGCGGAAAGAGATGAGTGCCCTTCACGCATTAGGTGTTGAACAAGGTGCAGCAATAAAATCAATTGCTGGGAATACCGTTCTTTATCCTATCGTCAAAGAAATTACAACGTTACAAGCATTTAATCCTGACCGTATTGATCAAGTGATTGACAAACTTAAGGATGAAGACCCAGAGATGAAGGATGTCCTAAATGTGGAAGTAACTTTAGGGGATGCACGGGTTCGCTCCAGTTTATTATCACGAGTAATCCCTACGCATATACATTTAGGGGAAGAGGAACGCCTCACAATAGAAACAAAAGGGGCAATCACCGATACGATTGAGGAGAAAAATGCTACATATATTATTTTGCCATACAAAATTCCACCGAAAAAGTTAGAACCTACACATCTGGAAGCTCAAAGAGCTTTGAAAGTTGAAGATATACCGATGGAATTCTGGCAAATATTTTTGTCGCAAGATGTTGTCTTGCCCCCAGATACATCCGTGCAAATTGAAGGTATCCAGTCTGAATTACAAGACCAAATTGATCTACTTAATCAGGGTAAATTTTCATTCAAATTATGGCAGATATTCATCGCAAATCAGATCTATTTGTCTCCTGATGCTTCAGTGAATATAAACCTGAAAAATAACCGATGGCAGATTTCAGATTCAGTGAACAAACACACTTATGATTTTTGGATTGAGGATGACAGTTTCTGGATTCACATGTCAAATGCCAATAATGGCTATATACGAGTGCTATACGATGTTCCATCTATCGCAAATTCTATACGTTCATCCTTATTAATGCACGCTATTTTCATCGTCATTGTCGGTATTTTACTTGTTGTTCTGTTTGATTTGATGACAAATAAATTGATTATAAAACCACTGGCACGGATGACAGAGATCATACAAAATGCTGAAACAGGAAATCTTTCTTCTTACTTAAAACGGACTTATGCATCAGACGAGATTAGCAAAGCGACTCGTAATTTAGTACGGATGTTTATCCAACTGAAAACGTCACATTCAAGAAAGATAGCAGCACTGGGACAATTCGCAGGAGGTGTCGCACATGAAATTCGTAATCCGCTTAATTCCATCGGCATGACAGCACAACATCTTAAATCCATTTTTTCACAACCCGATGTCAAACCAGAGGATATTGAGGAAGCAAGAGAACTATTAGATATTGTTGATGAAAAAATAGGAGAATTAAAACAGACTTCAGAACAATTTTTGACACTTAATCGTCCTCGTAAACTTGATCTAACAACAGTTAATCTGAATCAACTTTTAGATGCTATCTTATCCGAATTCACACTAATTGCGGAAGAGGCGAATGTCCAAATCAACAAGCATTACAACGAAGACCTCCCGGATTTGCAGTTAGATGAGATGCTAATGCGTCAGACGCTATTTAACTTTGTACAAAATTGTATTCAAGCAATGCCGAAAGGGGGTAGTATCTATCTCACCACATCCGAAGAAGAAATTAGCGGTATGAATTATGTTGCACTTGAAATACGAGATACAGGTATCGGTATTCCAGAGGAGAATCAAGAACGGATTTACGATGCCTATTTCACCACGAAAGACGAGGAAGGTGGGATAGGTCTTGGACTTGCAATTTCACACCAGATAATCACTGCACATCAAGGGAATGTGGAAGTACGGAGCAAAATCGGCATGGGAACTGCGTTTAAAATCACTTTTCCTGTCAGAAACATAGCGATCAATTAATATTATGGAGGAATATTCATGCCATCAATACTGATTGTAGACGATGACAAAGCACAACTCACTATTCTACAACGAATCTTACAACGCGAAGGGTACGATGTTGATACGGCAGAAGAAAGCACATCGGCACTTGAAAAAATTAAGGAACAGATGTTTGATGTCGTCATCAGCGACATGTGGATGTCCTCACGATTTGAGGGACGCGACCTACTACGAGAAATAAAGAAGATTGATCCTGCGTTGCCTGTATTGATTATAACGGCTTATGCAGAATTGAACGATGCAGTCAATCTCGTCGCACATGAAGGTGCATTCTACTACCTCGAAAAACCGATTGATGATATTGATGTGTTGAAACGAGAGGTTAATCGCGCCTTGCAAACTCGCGGTGCCTTCTCTGAAGGTGAACCAGATGCAGACGACACAACTTCAGAGATTGCGATCGACTACATCGTAGGGGAAAGCGAAAAGATGCAACAACTCTTCAAAAATATGTCCCGTGTCATTCACAGAGGGGTCAGACAAGTGCTTATCACAGGTGAGACGGGTAGCGGGAAAAGTCTTGTTGCCCGCGCACTCCACGAATATGGAAATCGCAAAGATAAACCTTTTGTGTCTATTAACTGTGGTGCAATCGCGGAAACCTTAATTGAGAGCGAACTCTTTGGACATGAAAAAGGGGCATTTACCGATGCCGTGCAGCAGAAGAAAGGCATCTTTGAAATTGCGGATACTGGCACCCTATTTCTCGATGAAATCGGAGACATCTCTGTTCAAATGCAAAGCACACTGCTGCATGTCTTGGAAAAACATGAAATACGAAGAATCGGTAGCACGCAGAATATAAAGGTTGATGTGTGCGTTATCGCTGCAACCAACAAAAATCTTGTCCAAGCAGTAAAAGATGAAACTTTTCGTTCCGACCTATACTTCCGACTCAATGTCATTCCACTCCACCTGCCACCGCTGCGTGAACGCATTGAGGACATTCCGATTCTCGTGGATCACTTAATCAAAAAGTTCAGTACGGAATATGGTGCTGAACCGAAACAGGTTACACCACGCGCCATGTCTGCACTCTGCCGATATGATTGGCCCGGAAACGTGCGTCAATTGGAAAATCATCTTCACCGTATCTATGTCTGGTCAGAAAACGCTAAAATTGATTTAGACCAACTTCCACCCGAAATTTTGGACCCTTCTCTACCTACCACAGAACAAGTTGAGATAGACATTCCAGAGAGTGGGGTCTCCTTGGAAGAGATTATCAAGGAATATGTGAGTGCTGCCTTGACAAAAACGAATGGCACACAAACCAAAGCAGCGGAGTTGTTAGGTATCTCGCGCCGTCAACTTCAGCATCGCATGCAAAGTTATGGATTGCAGAGTCAAGATTTTAAGGAGGATGAATAATTGAAACAGGACTTACGCATTCCCCCTTGAATGAAGATTAATTTATTAATTCGGTAATTTTATTTTTATGTTATACTGTTGTCCAAGGAGGTATTTACTTATGGCAAAACACCATACGCTTGAACTCAGTGAAAATGAACGACAACAACTGATTGAACTACGCGATAACGGGGAACCCGCTTATCTCCGTGAACGCGCGGCTGCCCTGCTAAAAACACATGCGGGTTCTTCTCCTCATAAGGTCGCACTAAAAGGTCTCTTGAAAAAGCGTGATCCTGACACTATCTATGCTTGGCTTCGCAGATACAAAGAAAATGGCATTCAAGGTTTATTTCATAAACCGGGGCGTGGGCGTAAACCCGCCTATGCACCCAAATCGTCTGAAGAAGCCGAGTCGGAGGTCTATAATACTATCGCACAGGGCCCTGAACAAGTCAATGTCCATCAAACGCGCTGGACGCTCCGCACACTTGGAAACATCGTGCCGTGGCTCTGCGATGTTTCTGTGCCAGGTATCCATCGAATCCTTTCACGACTGGGCATCAGTTATAAACGCGCCAGGGCATACGTGCGTAGTCCCGATACAGACTACGCCCAAAAAATTGCCCGACTTCAGCAAGTTTTGGAAGAGACACGCCAACATCCACAGACTTCTGTCGCGCTTTACCAAGATGAGTTCTCGTTTTATCGTAACCCTACCTTAGCAAAAGACTGGGCACGCACAGGCACCAAAACGCCGATAGCCCGGCAGAGCTATAAAACCAACGAAACTTGCTACGGTATCGGGGCTCTGAACCCTCACACAGGAGATGTTGTTTATCAGCAAGTCCCCAGCTGCACAGTGGAAGCACTCCATGCGTTTTATACCGAGATATGCCAACGCTACCCAAAAGCAGAACGGATATACCTGATACAGGATAATCGGGCGATCCACTTTCACGCCAACTTGTTGGCTGCACTTCAACCTCAGACAGTGTCGTTTGTAAAACCGACACCACCGAATTGGACAGGGAAACTCTCAAAAAAAATCGGAGACCTCACAAAACTACCGATTGAGATAATACAACTACCGACCTATGCTCCGTGGACAAACCCGATTGAAAAGTTATGGCGATGGGTGCGTCAATCGGTTTTACATATCCATCGTCTTTGCGATGACTGGCAAACCCTCAAAAACAAGGTGATTGACTTTATGTCGCAGTTCATAGGCGGATCACAGACATTGCTACGCTATGTCGGATTATTACCGAATTAATAAATTAATCTTCATATAAGGGGGACAGGGGGTTAAATTGTCCAATATTTCACTGTTTTTAAGAAAAAATGCGTAAGTCCTGTGAAATTTATCACAATTTTATTTGACAAAAATAAAATTCGCGTATATAATTAAGCAAAAATAGGGTAAAATTGAGAAATTTCGTATTTTTTACAAAAAAGGTTGACATCTTACAAAAATTAGGTTATAATACTTTATAGTAATACTATTTCTAATATATTTTTTGTAGCACAAACTTTCCAGTTTGTGTCGTAGTGGATTATATCATACAAAAACTTGTCCTGCGAAATTATTTATTAGAAATGGTATAAGTTGCTAAAGTTAGGTAGCAGAAAGAGAGAAAGTCACTTACTATTGCTATTTTTCTGATGAAATAAAAGGGATAAAACAGTGGATAACCGATATGTAGATAGCACAATCCATAAAAATATCGTCCGCAGACGCTTGGCACTTGAGCAAGAATTTGCCCATGGACTAAGGTTTGTGGGTTTTGTTAACTATAAGTTAATCCCCCCCCCCCCACTTCACATTCGTTAATTTTATATTACAAGGTCTTATCGCAGGAATTATACTGCGATATTTTTGTGCCCGCACGCCTGCTTCGTCTTGGACGAAGTGACTCGTCGTGGGTTTTTGTGTTTAAGTTTTACGTTTGATATGTTTGACAAATATTTTTGGAGGATATATAATAATTATGAAAAATAGATTTTTAAAGTGTAACAAGCAGAGACTAACTACTGCAGCAGTTCTCATATTGTTATGGGGAGTCTTTCTATTCAGTGCAACCATATTCGTTGATGCTACACAGACAGCGAATCCACCACCATGTGAACAACGAACAGTTCCAGATTGTACTGATGATGGAAAGAAACCAGAACCAGGATTGATTTGTCCAAACCCAAGAACGCATTGCCCCTTAGACACAATAGGGGAAAGTGAGGACAATAATTCTATAGGAGAAAAACAATGAACAGGAAAGTTAAATGGGGGTTAGCTACCTTCATTATACTTATCATCGGTGTATCCGCAGTCCTGTTAATGCGGAGGACAGACCCGAAACCACCGATTAATGTTTACAGAGGTGATACAGAACCTTTGAACCCCAACCCAACGTTGAACACAGAGGATAACCCACCGCCCGCTGAGGCTGGCTTCAAATGGGTTTGGCACCACGACCACTGGGACAAGGTCCCTATTTCACAGGCAAATGGCAAAATACAGCACGATGGACCGCATGCCCCAGTGAATACACCCTCTGTTTCCCCTCAGTCACCGTTGAAATATATTAGCAACGTGCCGATACCAGAGGACATGCCGATGCCAGACATCCCACTGCCCGTAGACCTGAAGAACATGGATTGGCAGCAGTGGAGTCAAAAGTACCGAACGGAATGGTTGAAATATATCCACGCCCTCGATCCAGTTATAGAAAGTATCGGCAGAGAGGTCGAGACACTCAGGGCAAATATGCCACCAGAGAACTCACCCGATTACGCCGTATGGCGAGCGAAATTCAATCCCAAATCGTTGGAACACAACCGACTTCTCGTTGAAAAAGGTAGACGTATCCATCAGTGGAACGATAAACAAGAGGCAGCGTTTGAGAAATACTATTTGGCACGATTCGGAAAAAAACCTTATGAATAAGGAGAACCTTTTTATGAAATGGAAATATTTTGTAGCACTAACACTTTTCAGTGCACTCACGATCTTCACCACTTTCTCAACTCATGCTGACCTACAACAAGCTCAGTCCCTCCTGAACAATAAGATCGGAGTACTTGACAGTTATAACACCGTTTTGTTAGACGCAAAGACCACAATGAAGGACGAAAAAGACAACTGGAATGCGAATGAGGAAGACATCTGGGAGAACCGAATTGACTATGCCACCGGTGACCCATGGGGTCTTGGTGGTGCAGTTCTAAAGCAACTTATAGATTTCCAACATCGCGCAGAGATCGCAGTCGCCTTAGGTGCGGCGATCGGTGCAGTTCAGACGGCGAAAACCGATGCCGATAATGCACAAGTCGAGCGAGACACCGCTTGGAATAATTACGTCAGACTTGCGGATGCGGCGGGTATTTCTGATGCAGACCGGCTTAAAAAAGGAGCAGATGCGTTACCTGTGACGTATCCTGATGTAACAATATCTTGTCCAGGCTGTGATCTGTCTTGGTCTGGTTCAGGCATTGGCGGCATGGCGGGGCATATCTCGTATTGTTCGGTGAAGGGGCACAAAAACACAGCGGATGAACTCGTCAGTGAACCGTTGCCGCATTTTTCGTGCCAATCCTGTCCGCTTTCGCATCAGCATTTTACATTTCCCTGTCGGGGTGGGTGCGGTGAGATGTGCAGGCAACCGACTATCGTCACGCCACCACCCGCTCAGGGAGTAGTACCTGGTCATACAACAAACTACTACGATCACGGCTATGCATGCCAGGTAGATGTCCCGGGATTCGGAAACTGTCCTCAAACTGCTTATACGTGCCAAGATCCTGAATGTCCAAACGATGCAAACCACTTGGTTTATGGTGATTGTAAAAAGCACAAAGTCAAGAAGAGTGATACTACGGCACTTGCGGCACATAAGAAGCTTGCCTCCCCCGTGTATTGTTCGGTGACCCACATTTTTGACAATGTGCCGTATGCCTGTATCATTACCCGCGTGTATAAATGTGATCCTGTCAGCCATGCCCCGTGGCATGACTTTGTTCCTGGCCCCGGGACATATCCCGGAGCGAGTGAGAGTTCCCCCTCACAAAATGGTGGGTGTACGTTAAATCCGGGGGAAGGCACGGGGAATCCGCCTGGGAATGGGGGCAGTCCGCCTGCCTCAAATGGTGGTTGTACACCGACATCAACGCTTGTTGACTGTTCACAACGTAGGGCGAATAGTTGCTACACACAGGTGAGTAGTGCTAATGAACATTATGTGACGTGTGGAGATTCTGACTGTGGTGATTCATATTGGAGTTGTGATAGTGATGATTACGATCACCACCGCCTACGCAGTTGCAATAACGTCCGTCGAACTGGTTACGATAATGGTGCGCTATATTGTGATAATACGTGGCGTTCTTGTGAATACGTACCGGAGCGAATACCTGGGACAGTTTATTCTATAGTGTCCCCAAGTTGTAATCTGAGCAGTAACCGTTATTGTGCAGAGTAATTATATAGGACTTACGCATTCCCCCTTGATAAGGCTTACTGTTACCCATAAGTCGAAATTCATAGTTTCAACTTCTTGTAGGAGGGGTTTCTAACCCCGATTTCTGACATAAAACGTCTCATAAGAACGAAAAAATGTCTCAAATCATCTCAAAAGTCACAGAAAAGTCTATTTTTTCTAACATCTGGGGCAGTTTTCATTGATATTGTCCAAGTAAAACTGCTGAAAAAACTTATGGGTAACAGTAAGTTGATAAGGGGGGTTAAAAGTCGTTATTTCAATAATATTTCAGTGATTTAACCCCGCCAAATGCCTTAATGGCATTTGTAGCGTTGATTTACTAAATCCCCCTTATCAGTGGGACTTTAAGAAAAACTACGTAAGTCCTATTATAGTTTTTATTTATCAGGCAGTCTCAGCCTGCCTATTCTTTTATGGCTATGAAGTTTTTGCGTTTTCCCCATCTCGTTCCGCTTCTTCTGCTTATCTGCATTCTTTTTCTCAGTTTTTGGCTGCGGCTTCAGAGTGCCGATAAACTCCCGTCGGGGCAATTCCTTGAAAACGATGCGTATCTGTATTACTGGCAAGCGTCTACGATCAGTTCTCAGGGGGATTTACCGGATCGCGATATGGATCGTTGGTTGCCGCTGGGACGTGATAACGGCTTGCTCTTGTCATTATACTCTTACGTGCTTGCGTATACATATAAGGCTGTGAACCTATTTTTCAAAGATGTGTCGTTGTATCATGTCTGTATTTACCTACCGACGCTCTGTTTTGTGTTCGGTTTAGCCATCCTTTGTGTTTTCCTTTACAGCAGATTCAACGGTTTCGTTGCAAATACAACCGGACTTCTAATTGCAACGTTGCCCGGTACCATTGGTCGCAGCACGGTTGGTTTTGGTGATAGAGATAGTTGGTGTTTGTTACTTGCTATAGGTGTTCTCGTTACCTACCTGCTTGCGTTACAATCCCCTACGTTTCGTAAACGTATTGCGTGGACATTAGTGAGTGGTATTTTGACCTTTTTAGGCGGACTTTCCTGGGAAGGTTTTGGTGTTTTCCTTCTAATAATTTATGCAATAGAGTTGTGGCGTTTTCTGAGTTCAGACAAGGATGCGGATCTTTTGTATTATGCAATTTGGGTATGCTGTTTTGTTCCGATGCTCTTTGTTGTGTCCCCTGCGTATCATCGGGGTGTGTTTTTTGCGACGCATGTTGCTGCGTTGATGCTGGTACCGCCGCTTGTGATTCTGGCACTGCGTGTGGGACGGCATTTGCTGTTGCGTCCTACGCTGGCACCAGCTGTCTTTAGAGATCATCCGCGTTACTTCTCACTTGGCTTGACGCTGCTGGCAGGGGCAATTGTTATTATCTATCTTTTCACACAACTTGACACGTTAGCGGGTACAACTTTCTTTATGGAGACACCTTTGATGACAACGATCTCGGAGCTGAATAACCCTTATTTTTCGTTTTGGACAGGTAGATATGGAAGTGCTTTTATTATTGCTTGCATTATTCTTGTTGCAGGGTCTTACCGGCGGAACCGTTTGATACTCACACTACCATTGACGATTTTCATGTTGGTCACCTTCGGCAGGCAACCTGTGGCAGTTCTTTTCGGTGAATGGTTTTGCGGTCTGCTATTTGGTATATCAGTGTGTGCGAGTCTCTTGATGTTTCTCTATGCAGCACTACGTCATGGCAGTGATCAACAGAGCAATAATCAACCAGTGCTTCGCGTTGAATACGTGCATCTTATGTTTGCTGTGTGGTTTTTCCTATGGGTTGGTTTATCGCGTGATGCGATGCGGTATGACTTTTTCATCGGTATTCCGATTGCTTTCTTTTGTGCTGTTGCGATTCAGCAGGTATCAGAGTTCGTTGAAACGTTTTTTGAACATACACAGGCAGGTAAGATCGCTGCAGTGTCTCTGCTTGCGCTGATATTGTTTTGGGCACCGGCGGGAGGACACGCGCGTTTTTCAGTTTACGCGGCGACACAGATGCGAACGGCAACGCCTGGACATAATACCCCCGTTGCTGTTACCTTTGCGTGGATGAAGGAACACCTCAAAGACGCAGTAGTTGCGGCGCATTGGCGTTTTGGGAGTCAACTCAACGTGCTTGCTGGGGTGAAAACGATTACAGATCAAGACCATTATATTCCCAATTGGGTTTCCCTATACAATAGGTATGTTCATTATCCACAGACAGATAGTGAGATCCTTGGCTATCTCAAAACGCACGAGGCAACCCACATTCTGATCACAACATCGGACGATCCATCGAATGCTTTGTTGAATAGAAATCCACTCGGTTACAAGCACTTCAAACCTGTGTTTCCGACAACAAACTTTGCAAGGTCGCCTATCAAACTTTGGCAAATTATGTATCCGCAACATATTGCTACTGATCCGAAATATCTTGCGACAGAACAGGTAAGTAACGAAAACAATACAACCTCTTCCCACGATCCTACACATCCACCTCATGAACACGAAAACCATTGAAGTTTCCGTTGTGATGCCGTGCCTCAATGAAGAAGAAACACTCGGCACCTGTATTGAGAAGGCACAACGTACGCTCAACACATTAGGTTTCAAAAGTGAAGTTGTCATTGCCGACAACGGTTCCACAGATTCCTCTATTGACATCGCAGAACAATTAGGAGCACGAGTTGTGCACCAAAACATCAGAGGCTATGGTGCTGCCTATCTTGCAGGGTTCGCGGCAGCACAAGGACACTACATTGTGATGGGGGATTCTGATGATACTTACGATTTCACTGATTTAGAACGATTCACTACACCCCTACAAAACGGATACGACCTTGTTATCGGAAATCGGTTTAAAGGTGAGATACTTCCAGGGGCTATGCCGTGGGTAAGAAGGTACATCGGTAACCCAATACTCTCCGGTATGCTACGGTTACTTTGGGGGACATATATCTCCGACTCACACTGCGGGATGCGCGCATTCACACAAGACGCATACAAAAAAATGAATTTGAAAACAACAGGCATGGAATTCGCCTCTGAAATGGTAATCAAGGCACTGCAGACTGAACTAAAAATACTTGAAATTCCTATCACCTATCATCCACGTGGAGGCGAGTCCAAACTCAATGAAATTCGGGACGGGTTGCGGCATATCCGATTTATGCTGAAGCATAAACTCACCAACCAGAAAGAACAAACATGATAAATAATCAACAACTTCCGCAAATTCCCAAAAAACCGATGGATCGTTTTCTTGAATCCTTACGGTTTGCCAAAGCCAAAAAATACATTCCCAAAGATGTCAATTTATTAGATATCGGGACAGGTGATGGGGCGTTTTTACGTTTTCTCAATAAACACATACGATTTGGGACTGGCATTGATCCACTAATACCTACTACTATAGAATTTGAGTCTTACCTACTCATCTCTGGGGTCTTTCCGTGTGATTTCGCTGCAAACAATCGCTTTGATATAATAACCTTGCTTGCAGTTGTTGAACACATTCCAGAAGATGAACTTCATAAGGTAGCTGATGCCTGTTGGCATTATCTAAAAACTGGTGGACGCGTCATTATCACCGCACCTCACCCGTTTGTAGATAAAATTTTGGAGGTTTTGAAGTTTTTAAGGATTATTAAGGGACTTTCACTTGAAGAACACCACGGGTTTAACCCTAAAGTCTTGCCAGATATTTTCAACCGATGGAAACTCATTAAAAAAGAACGTTGGGAACTTGGATGTAATTACCTATTCATATTTGAAAAGCCAAGTTAATGTCCTCTGAGATAATAACATCTGTCTAAGTCTAACGGACTACAAACCTAATAACGCTGCAGGTTTTGGTCAATCTCACTTGCCCACTTATCAATCCCACCGACAACGCTCAGCACAGACTTGAATCCGAGTTGTTGTAGCAGATATGCGGCATCCAGACTCCGCATACCGTGATGACAATAAACAACAATCTCATCTATAGGTGAGAATTCACCAAACCGCTTCGGCAGTTCACCGAGAGGAATAGACACAGCACCATCAATATGCACAAGTTGATACTCCCATTCTTCCCTGACATCAAGCAACACAAAATCCCTGCCAGAATCGATCATATATTTTAGTTCATTGGGATGGATAGTAAATTCCTCTGGGGCATAAGGTAGGATCGCCTCCTCAACGCTGGGTGCTGCTTTTGGTAAAGCACCGTTACGTGAAGTTATGCGGAGGGAATCCCAAATTTTGTACAGCATTTTTCTGATCCGTCTAAACATGTCCTGTTCTCATCCAAAATGCAAATTCCTAAAATGTTATTGTCATACCTAAGGTCGGAACGATAGGAAATAGGGGTTCTTCTTCAATTGCACATTCAATAAGTGCATCTGTTTCTTCATCCCGCACTTCACTAAAAGCATATTGGTCAACATTGGTACGGTTATATAGGTTCAAGACTTGGAAATACCACGTGAGTGCCCATCGTCTATAGGGACTCCGTTTTGTAATCCGAAAATCAAGGCTGTGATAAGGTGGTAGTCGTTCCGTATGTGTTTCACCAAATTGTCGGTCACAACCGATGCCTCCATTAGGCAACCAGACTTTTTCGGTATCTAAAGGGGTTCTCGGATCGCCTGTGTGGAAACGCCAACTGAGATAGAGATGCCATGTTTGTGCGATCTGTTGACTACAACTCAAAAAGATGGAATGTCGTCGGTCATATTGCCGATAGATGGTCTGGTTTTCCGATGTTTCTTCTGCGATACCGTAAGCATAGCCAAGTCCCCATGTCAACCGTGATGAGACTGCTTGCGTAGCGAAGATATCAAATCCTTTTGCTTCTGCAGATTCTGCGGGTGTGAAAATCTGCATTTGTCGTCCGAATTCTCTGAGTCTCCCAACCAGATTGTCATATTTTTTGTAGTAACCTTCCATCCGAATGAGGAAACTGTTTTTGAGGCTATATTCACCACCTAAAATGTAGTGTGTCGCTTGTTCTGCACGACCAACGGTCTGAATACCATCTTCCACAGGAATAGACATCATGTCAATAGGTTGATGATAGAGACCCCACGCTGCTCGTAGGATAAGGTTATTCATTGGACGGTAGGCAAGGGCAATGCGTGGACCAATCTCGTAGTTTTGAATATCCGTATCCCGATAGTTTTGAACGACATAACGTCCACCTAAGTTGACAGCGAATTTTGGATGAACTTGCCACTCATCTTGCAGAAACATTTTGATGTCACTCCCACTATCGTCAATATCAGCGATAATCGGGTCGCTATAGTCGTTAATTCCTGCTCTTCTCTCTTTCACATAGTAATCGTATTGTGCTGCTAACCAACGCCACTCTATACCACTACGGATTGTATGTTTATCTAAGACGTTTGCTGTTAGTTCTGCCTTTGTTCCTGCAAAACGGAAATCACGGTTATCACGATTCGTTTCGGCAGACACCCTCTCTCTGCTTGATGTGCCACCGAAAACATAAAGGTCCGTTCGATATGAAGTGTTGAATGCATGTCGCCACTTAAGCCACACCGTTGTATTGTCATACAGTGAATCCAAGTTATTATCAACATCATCTATGCGTATCAGATTCTTATCCCAACCGTATATACCGTTGAATGTGAGCGTATCTGCTTCTGATAACTGATAGGTCAATTTTCCGTAGACATCGGCATACTGCGGTTTATAGTTTTCGTCAATATCCATCAGCGCGAGGATAATGTCAATGTAACCTCTGCGAGCGGAAAGCAGCCATCCACCTTTATCCGTAAGGGGACCTTCCACCATTGCAGTTGCGTTTATAAGGTCTATTCCAAAGTTTGCAGATACCTTTTCCGAATTTGGCATCTTCGTTGTAATGTCATACACTCCAGACATTTTCTGTCCGTATTCAGCGGGAAATCCACCCATCAACAGGTCTGCGCGTTGGATTAAACCGAGTCCAATCAACGAAATAGCACCGCCAAAATCCTGAAGATGATACGGATTATAGAGTTCCATGCCATCTAATCTAACGGAAACGCCGTCCTTTTCACCACCTCGCACACTGAAACGCGCGCTATAATCGCTTGCCATCACTCCGGGGAGATTATGTCCTGACCGCATGATGTCGTTGTCTATTAACGGAAACCTTTCTATTTCTTGCTTTGAAAGTGAGAGTTGCGGTGTGGGACCGTCATATATCATAAAACGTCCAGGCGTGACAACAATTGGGTCAAGTTCAATCGGTTTCTGGTTCTCTTGTGCATGAACACAAAGGAAACTTGTGATGTGAATAAAAAGGATAAGGAAAACGAAACATTTGATGGTGGTCATCTTGCAACCTAACTATCAGAAATGAAGTCATGTGCATTATAACAATCTTTTGTAATGAACGTCAATGAATTAGAGGATTGGGGTTGGGTTATTTATTAAAGCATATCTTGAACTAAACGGCAACTACTCGCTGGTGTCCTTCTCTATCTTCTGAAGGAATAATCCAAATCTCAATATCACGATTCAATTGATTAAGAAATCTCATCAATTGCTCAACGCTGTATTCAGAAAGTTTGGCGGCTTTAAGGCGAGAGACTTCGGTGTGTTTAATACCAAGTAGTTTCGCCGCCTCTACCTGATTTAGTTTACGTTCTTTCAGAATGCGGGAAAGCTCGGCTGCTAACTGTGCTTTTAAGAGTTCTTTCTCCGCCACCTCATCAGAAAAACCCAAATCCTTGAAGATATTCCCGCTGCCTTCTTCAACCTTAATGCTACTGCTCATAATTCTTTCTCCATCTGCACACGATACAAGGCGTGTCCAATATCCTTACGCACTGGCTCAGGGAAAGTCTGTAACCTTTCTTTTGAATTACCAACCCATTGAACGTTTCTGGGGATTGTAACCTCTTGTTCCATATCCTATTGTAACGCATTAACTTATATTTTTGCAAGTCCAAAGTTATCAATGTTAACAAAGGCATTCAATTGCCACACAGGACTTTGTAGACTTGTCCTTCTATGCTTAGCCCATAAATGTAAAATCTCAATATTTCTATAATATCAGTATTACTTCTTCAGTCCCGACAAATGCCAAACGCGCATTTGGCGTTGATCTGGTAGGGACGATATGTTTATACATTGAAAAAGCGTAAGTAATCATCCAACGTCTCAACCCTACGGATGCAGGTGAGTTTGTCACCATCAACGAGATATTCAGGGGGACGCATCTTGAGATTATAGTTAGAACTCATCGCGTGGCAGTAAGCACCCGCATCACAAACAACAAGTCCGGTTCCTTCTGGCGGTGCCGGTAATTCACGCGCCTTGCCGAGAAAATCTGCAGATTCACAGACGGGCCCCACGACATCATAAGTTTCAACCTGACCATTAACAGGTTCAATAAACGCAATATGCTGATACGCATCGTAAAGACTGGGTCGGATAAGTTCTGCCATACTACCGTCTGTAACGATGAAATGTTTGTTTCCATTTGTTTTGACTCCAGTCACCCGATTGACAAACACTGCCGCATTACCGATAATAGACCTCCCCGGTTCAATAATTAACGTGATGTCATCCGTGAGTAAACCACGAATAGAGTCTATTAGGTCAGTGGGTGTAGGAATATGTTCTCCTGAACGTTCATAGTCAATTCCCAACCCGCCACCAATGTTTAGATAGTGTGCAGAGAAACCTTCTGCTTGAATAGCATGCATAAAATCGAGCATAATCTCTGTAGCATCTCGGAAGATTCGGACCTTCTTTATAGTTGAACCTAAGTGACAATGAACGCCGACTAAATTCAGCAGATCGTCTTTACGAATTTTATCTAAAAACCAGTTGAGTCTTTCATTGCGTATGCCGAACTTAGAGTTTTTCATGCCAGTAGAGATATACGGGTGCACCTCTGGGTCAACATCAGGATTGATTCGGATAAGGACATTAGCGAGCGTATCCAATTGTGTTGTGGTTTGTTGTATGTGCTGCAGATCAAATTCACTGTCAATGTTGATTAACACCCCATGTTCAACTGCAAGCTTCAGTTCTTCAAGGGTTTTTCCGTTGCCGTTTAGGATAGTCCGTTTCAGATCAAATCCTGCGGCAAGTGACAACAGCAGTTCATTTCCACTTACCAAAACCGCACCACTCCCAAGTGCGCTGAGACGTTTGAGAAGGTGAAGGTTGTTATTTGCTTTTACCGCATAACCGATGAATCCATTTATCCCCTCAAGTGCTTTTTGATATGCAGTGTAGTTCTCCTCAAGTTGCGCGAGACTGTATAGATAAAAAGGACTGTCCGGCACCTCTTCCTGAATGTCTTTCACTCTCAATTTTTCGCAATAGAGATACCCGTCTTTATAGTGAAAACTCATAATATTGTTACCATGCATCTTCAATCCAGTCGTCCCCGTGGTCTGGATTGTAGGTGAGTCCCTTTCTAATATCTAAACAGAGGTCAAGTTGTTCTAAAACCAGATGTCCAACAAGCACAGGTGCATCCGCGGGCAGATCGGTTACCGGAAGCGATCCTGTCCGTTCCAATAAGGTAAATTGAACTGTTGAATAAATAGTGCGGTCTACAATACCGTTCGAGGTTCTTGCCTTCGCTCTACTAAAGGGTGTCAAGCCGAGTTGTTCAATAATCGGTTTGGGTAAGGACAGCCGAGTTGCCCCAGTATCAACAAGGGCATCTTTAACAAGGACGCGGCGAACCTCTTCGGGTTTGATAAAACCTCTACTTGCTAAATTCAAATCTTCTAAATTTGCGAGTTCAATTTCTGTTGTATGTCTCATTTTTCTTCTCCTGCAGGATAAATCAAGTTAAAAATTATTTGGGAATAGGTCAAGTGGTACTTTCTGTTTTCAATATTCCTATATAAAGGATACCACAAAATGATTCCGAAACTCAAGATTTTGGTAAGGAATCTACGTGGACTTAATATTCCCGTTTGTGCCAATCGTCTTCCCAAAGATTGAATGAACCCTCGCGATACGGGTGTTGTGCGATTATGTCTTCATTCAGTTCCATTCCAAGACCTGGACCATTGGGTAGACTAAAGTAACCGTCAACGACTTCAGGACATCCAGTTGCTGCTTCTTTAACCCATGCCTCAGAGAAATCGTTGAAATGCTCCTGTATTTTGAAATTCGTGGTGCATGCGGCGAAGTGTAATGCGGTAGCAGTAGAAACAGGACCGCCGACATTGTGGGGTGCTACTGTCATATAACACATATCCCCCATAGCAGCGATTTTCTTTGTTTCTAAGAAACCACCCGTCTGTGTAATATCGGGCTGCAGGATGTCTGCTGCTTGAAGATTGATTAACTCACGATATTCGTATTTGTTGTGGAGTCGTTCACCAGTGGCGACAGGTATATTGATACTATCAGATGCTTTCGCGAGTGCTGCGATGTTATCGGGAGGCACGGGTTCTTCAACCCAACTCGGTTTGAATTGCTCCAATTCCGCTGCGATTTCTATGGCAGTGTATGGACTAAAACGACCATGCATCTCCACAAGTATTTCTACATCAGGACCAACTGCATCGCGCACGGCTTCCACAAGAGAAACGGATTTTAGTTTTTCCTCATAAGAGAGTTCGTAATAACCTGCTCCGAATGGATCAAATTTGAGTGCTTTATATCCTTTTTCAAGTACATTTTTGGCAGCATCGTGAAACTCCTCAGGCGTTCTTTCAACACGGTACCATCCGTTTGCATAAGCCTTGATTTTATCACGGCAAGCACCACCAAGCAAGCGGTAAACCGGTTGATTCAATGCTTTACCGATAATATCCCAACACGCAATTTCAATAACACTTATACCAGTAGCAACGATTTCGCCTGCGCGTCCATAATCATCGCGAAACATACGTTGATAAAGGTCTTCTGTATTGAACGGGTCACTGCCAATGACGTGCCTGCGTTTTGCTCCATCAATATAAGCCACAAGTGCATCCGTGCGGTTATTCATTCGCACTTCACTGATACCTGTTAAACCTTCGTCAGTTTCAACTTTTACGAATGTCAAATTTCGCCAACTTGTGCCCATCACAAGTGTAATAACATCTGTAATTTTCATCTAACTTCTCGCTTCTCCTTCCGTCACTCTACGTTGTCCGCTGCCTTGTTGCGGTGCGGGTTCAATAGTCGGTGCGTCTTCTCCTGCTGCAACCATACGTCGTATTAATCTTTCACGCATCACCTCTGATACTGTTTCATGTGAACGCAATCCGATGAGATTCCGTAATTCATAGGGATCAGCCTGCAGATCATAGAGGTATTGCTCAGCATACACATCAGAACCACTACCACTTCCTTTGGGGGCATCTACGCAGTATTTCCAACGTTGTGTTCGCACTGCCCGTCCCACTTGTGCTTCACTAATTTGGACGAACACTTCCTCTTGCCAATCTTCTGTTTCACCGCGTAACAACGGAAGAATAGAATGACCTTGCATCTCATCTGGCACTGTCAACCCCGCTGCATCCAAAAGTGTCGGGGGAAGGTCTACAAGACTGACGAGTTGTTGAACCTGTCCACCCCCGATGAAACCTGGCCCGTGTAATGCAGTGGGAACGCGGATAGAACTTTCATGACAAGAACGTTTATATTCACTGTTGCGAGTTTTGAAATGGCAACCGTGATCTGAAGTGAACAGGATAATAGTATTGTCAAGTAGGTTTAGACTTTTCAATGCATCCAATAATCTACCGAGTGCTTCATCAAGTCTCTTTACCATGCCGTAGTAGCCACCTAAATGCTGATGTGTTGAACCACCCAGAGCGGCGAGGTCAGGTGGAATCCACTTCCCTGTGTACCTTTCTCTATATCCATCTGGAGGTGGATAATCGTCAAGATGGTTTTGGTGATGCGGTTCAATGTATGATGTAAATAGATAGAAGGGATCGTTCTTGTTTTGGTCTACATAACGGACTACAGCATCAGTCAACGCATCCACGCGGTAACCGGGCAAGTCAATAGGTTCACCGTCATTATCAAACAGTCTTGTTTGGTATGCATCAGAAGTCATTTCCAGAACATTTGAGGCTAACCAATAATCATATCCACCACGATTTTCTTGCGGAACAGCCCCTGTGCTACCTGTATGGAGGTGCCACTTACCTATGTATCCTGTATTGTAACCTACATCTCCGAAGTGATGTGCAAGCGTTTTTAGGTTCGGTGAAAGCGGGATCCCATTTCGGTGACATCCTGTAGTGGTTGCGTATAATCCAGTTTGCAGACATGATCGGGCAGGTCCACACACAGGTTGGCATGTAAAGGAGCGGCGGACATGTGTGCCTTGCTGTGCCATCCGATCAAAATTTGGCATCAGATCGAGCGGGTTACCGTGCAAGCCTGATGTGTCCCACCGTTGTTGGTCTGTGAAAAAGACGATGACATTCGGTTTGTTTGTGTCGGTTTGCGACATATTTCTGTTTCCTCTCTGTTCAGTTTGGCTAATGTTATTTTAATGGTTTGAATGAGGGTTGTCAAGTTTAAAAGGTGCAGGTGTTCGTGTGAAAAGTTTTGTAAATAATGGTATAATTGCTATAAGGTATAGACATATATGAAGAAGAATAGGAACACATATCCCACTACTGACACCATTGTTCAAATTGGTGATAGACAAATCAGACTAACGATTGTTGACGATCCTGATCGTTTTTTGGATACACTGAGTCGGGAGGATTGTGATGGTAGGTTGTATCTGCCCTACTGGACATATCTCTGGGAGTCTGCAATAGGTTTGGCTCGGTACGTATCTACATTAGGCGACATGATTTTGGGACAGCATATTCTTGAGATAGGTTGTGGTTATGGACTTGCAGGAATAGTTGCAAGCCAAGAAAGAGCACAGGTGGTTTTTTCAGATTTTGAATATGATGCACTCCTTTTCGCTCAACACAATGCACAGCAAAATGGAATTAGTTCTGCAGATTATGTTCAGATGGATTGGAATGCTCCGTGCTTTCAATTTCAATTTGATGCCATACTCGCTTCTGATGTGATATATGAGGAACAGAATTGGCACCCTATAATTGATTTACTGAAAAACTATCTAAAACATGATGGTATTGTCCTATTTTCTGAACCGAATCGTAAAAATGCAGGTGGATTCTTCAATATTATCCGCGAAAACGGATTCGTCTTTGAAAAATCCACCTGCTTTGTTACGTTAGACAATATAGAAAAACAGGTTAACTTTTACACAATTCAAAGGAATTAATCTGACTCCTCATCCTTAGGTTGTTTCGCAGGATGAATTTCATAACTCGTTCCCTTGTAAGAAACAATCACATGTTTTCCTATTGCCAGATATTTTGAGATATCAGGTTCTTTCTTTAGCAGATCAAAATAGGCATCGCTTCCAAATTCAATCTTCTTGGTTTTTGTCTCAGATTTATGTGCGGTATCAATCCAAACTCCATCTTTAAGATGGAAGGTTTTGTTTTTGACCTGCTTAACAGAGTCAATTGTCTTTGCTAACTGCTCCTCTGTCTGTAGTTCCTGTATCGCTATACTCTCTTCGACTTTAATTGCACTTAGTGCTGGTGCAGCACTTAATGCACTGTCCTTGGGTTTGGATGAACTCTTTACACCAACACCACGTGCCATTCTTGCAGAAGTAGTTGCTCTTCCTCTCGGTAGTTGGCTCAAAACTGGGGGCTGCTTTTGTTCCTCTGTTACAAGAAATGAAGTGTATGGGGTCATGATGCCGTACTTTTCGCTGAGACGAACAATTTCGTCCACTAATTCCTTATTCTCTCCGTTGAGTCTAACTTCGTCAACGAGGTATGCAACCTTGCGTTGTGCCCACAACCTCGGCAGAAATTGGTGATCGGATTCATTTTTTGGGAATTTTCCATTATTGGAGAATTCCTTTCTTTCACCGTTGATATCTCCATGTAGAATCAGTTTAGATTTACCGCTCCCAACATACCTACCGAGAACAGTCAATTGAGAACCGCGAAACAGATGCGGTAACTTCTGTGGATAGAGATTTTTGGTCTTAATGTCCTCTATTTCCAAATCCAAATTGACGAGAACAGGTTCACTCACCTTCGTATAAAACGATGAAACAGCGACTTCTAAATTTTCTTGCGGTCGGACATATTGACGGGTACCACCGTTCTGTTCAGCCATTTTGTCAAGCAAATTGACGTTGACATCGTAGCCGACTCCGAACACGAAAATACGGGATTTGTCAGCATTGTTACCAGAAACATTCTTGAGAATCTGTGTGGCATCTGTCACGCCGACAGTTGCTTCTCCATCAGTTAGGAAAACCACAATACGTGGGCGTTTTGAGTCGGGAGGGTCGGATATAGCAGCAAGTAGTGCTTCATTGATATTTGTTCCGCCATTTCCTGTAATATCATCAATGAAAGCAAGCGCATTTTTGCGTTCCTTTTTTACAGAAACTAATTTTTCAGCGAACGGTTCAACATCCGTATTGAAAAGTATGAGGTTAAATCTGTCGCCATCGTTTAGATTTTCTACACAAAAACGGAGAGCCTTTTTCGCTTGTTCTATTTTCGGTCCTTTCATGCTTCCCGAACGGTCAAGCACAAAGATAAAGTCTTTCTCAATTATCTTTTTCTTATCAATCTCATATTTTGGTGAGATAAGGAGCATAAAAAATCCATCTTCATCTGGATCGTCGCGATGGGTAATTAGGTCAATCCCGAAATCCTTGTCGGATAAAGAATAGTAGCATGCGAAATCACGGATTACGTTAACATTTGTTCCCTCATAACTTATGGTGGCACGATGATCGTCTTTGCGATTGACAGCGACTTCGTGTGAAGGTGAATAGATCGTTTTTAGTTCGTGTTTACTCTTCAGGTCAACTGAAACGGAAAGACTGCCAACAGGATGGTCTGTGAATTTATCGGTTTTTAGTGGATAGGTATATCTTGCCAATGCCGAATCTACACCAATAACCTGAGAGTATTCCAGTTGGATACGTCTTGAGCCGTTTGGTGGAATTGGGAACACTCTTGCCTGAAATGCACGTGTGCCGACATACTCCAAGAGGGCAGGGTCTTGCATGGAGCGGACGATCCCCTCATAGATACTCTTTGCCTTTGCTTTTGCAAGTAGTTCTGCTTTGACAGGTTGTCCGTCAATGTATAGAACAAAATTCGATATGGCAACTTCATCTTGTAGTGGAAAGAGATATGTGCCTTCCAGTTGTCTATTGTTTGGATTGGCAAATACCTGATCAATTTTCGTTGTTGCAAGTTGATTGTCAATAGAAACGTTCACATGGTGTTTTTCAATGATTAGGTTTTGAATTTGTTGGGTCCTTCGTTCAGGCATAGTAATAAATATACCTTGTGCCTCAACAAATTGTACTACGCCTACGAAGAGTAGGATTAGTGTGGTCGTGTAGAAATTTAATTTTCTCATTGGAGACCTCCATCGTATTGTGAAAACGTTGTGTTAATAGTATACCAATAAATGTAACACGATTTCAAGTTCTTAAGCGGATAGGATGTGTGAAATCTTGTAAGCATAGACATCAATTTAATGAAATTCCTTTTGTCTGAACCAGGATTTTCAAGATTAGTAGATTTGCAGGATTATCTATTTGAAGTTTCAGAATGTTATTGATAAGATAAGCCATTCCGATGTTGATTACTAATATACGGGGTTAGAAACCCTTCAAAAATCGGGGTTAGAAACCCCTCCTACAGGAGAGAATCGGTCTACATCAGGATCAACTTTTCTGCGCAGTTTCTAAATCCATCAGACGACGCGCCTTCCGAACAAGACTGAACAATTCTCTTTTCTGTTCATAACTTTGGGATTTCTTGGTTTCTAATTGAGGTAAAATTCCTTTGAGTGTACGCTGCACTGCCCCCAAACTACCATCCTTTGCCCAATAACTTTCACGTAGGATTTCAGCGAATTGTGCGACAGAGGCTGCAACCTGAAAATCTGGAGAGGTATCTTCATAAGCATCTTTTAGTTCTTCAACGAAAATTTTTTTGTTAACTTCTGTCACCTTCGCTGTGTCAGGGTCTTCATGCCGAATAAAGACAGTTGCGAGTTCACCTTCATCAACATTTTTGCAGAGTTTAACTTCATAGAGTGCAGTGACGCTGTGTCCCGAACCGATTTCACCTGCATCTGCTTCATCGTTACGGAAATCTTCGTGTTTCATCTGACGGTTCTCGTATCCCAATAACCGAAACCGACTGACCGTATTCTCGTTGAATTCAACCTGAATTTTTGCATCTTTGGCAATAACCTGAAGCGTGCCTGTCAAATTTTCTACGAAGATCCGTCTCGCTTCTTTGAGTCTGTCAACGTAGGCATAATTGCCATTGCCTTTTTTGGCAAGTTCCTCCATAAGAACATCGTTGTAATTGCCCATACCGAATCCGACAGTGGTTAGGTAAATATCATCTTCTTCTACATAGTCTCGGATTTCCTTGAGTAACATATCGGGATCAGTTACACCCTCATTCGCAACGCCATCAGAGCATAAGATAACCCGATTGATGCAAGCCTTATCTGCATTTTTGCTGGCAAGTTCATATCCTTTGTGTATTCCGTCTTCAACGTTTGTTACACCCTCTGGACGAAGTTCATCAATTGCCTTCAAGATATGATTACTGTTCGCGGCACTTGTATGTGGCAGAACAACCCGTGCATTCGTGCCGTAGACAACAATCCCTATTTTGTCATTGGGACGGAGTTGTTCCACTAAGAGACGCAACGCTCGCTTCACAAGTCCTAATCTATTTTCCATACGCATTGAACCTGAGACATCAATAACAAAGGTTAGGTTAGCATCTTTTCGGTCAGTATCTTCAATGATTTTGCCTTGAATACCGATACGGACCATTTGAAGACGTTTACCCGCACCAAATTTTGACGGTGCCCCTTCAATGTGAATAGCAAATGCTTCTTCTGTTGGAGGCTTATAGCTGTAATCAAAGGCGTTGATGAATTCCTCTACCCGTACTGAATCTGGCTCTGGGAGATTACTATCATTGAGAAAGCGGCGCATTACTGCAAAAGATGCAGAGTCTGTGTCCATAGCAAAGGTAGAAAAGTTGTCATCTTCGGTATCAATGAAAGGATTGGTGCCGTGTCCTTTGAAATGAACATCGTGATATGCAGCACCGTTTGGTGGGGTTAATCCAAGTCTTGACACAGACTGTCTCCGCAACACAGATCTTTCCACAAGTCTATCTGCCCCTCTGGTATTATGGGATTTCAATCTTAACGATCGCTGCTGTTCAAATGTGTCTGGGGAAGAAACCGTCCTGACGGAAGAATCCATTGCAACATCAAGACGTTCTCTGGAAAAATCTGGAGTAGAGAGTTCTGATAGTCCAAAACTTTCTTCAAAGGCGAGGAGTTCTACAGCTGTGCGCTGACGTTCAGTCAAGGAATATGAACACACAAAGTCTTTGTCCAACTGGACATCGGTGGACATATAGGTTAAGATTGGAGATTGGTCAGGTTCGTTGTCAATCGTGACATCGTGTGAAGGAGAATTGATAGAATCAATTTCAGCCCCACCATGAACAAACATGGATATTTCAAAATTCCTTACTTGCTGATCGCTTTTTAGATGATGTGTGTAAGTAAAGTTTCCATCAGTTTCTTCAAGATATTCCACATAATCTATCTGAAACGGACACGTTCCGCCTGCAGGTATTTGCAAAACTTTCGTCTGAAGGGCGGAAGAACCTAAGGAATCTAATAAATCTACATCTGTTGGCTGGAGTGCCTTCCCGTATACTGCTTTAATTTTCTCTTTCTTTGCCAGTTTCGTAGGAATGACCTTTCCATCAAGTCTAATTTCAGTCTGTTTTGGACAAGGAAATATAAACACACCTTCAACGGTATGTTCGTTTGGATTGAAGAAAACCATCTCTACATTTGTTATCGCACATTCGTTTTGAATGCGGACGTTCAATAGATAGTGTTCAATAAGCAGTTTTTCAAACTTGCGAGTTTCATCTGATCGTTGAAAAAATAGGGTTTGTGCTAATGCACGAAGGTCTGATCCTTTCATCGTGTACTCCTTATTATATATTGGTTTTGTGATTTATGTGACTTATTTTGTGAAAGGTAGAGTTGTTGACACTTAGTTGGAATGTATCTGAAATGCGAAATGGGAAGAGAAAATACACCTCAACTCTACACATCTGCTATGACGTATTAGTAGCAAAAAGGTTTAATTTTTCGGATCAGCGCAAACCTATTTCTGTAATTTAGAAAGCGTGTCTCGAGCATGCATACGCGTTGCTGATTCATTCGCGTGTAAATCTTGATGAATCAAATCTATTCCTGTTTTGTCACCGAGATATGCAAGTTCGTAGGCGGCAGCATGTCTAATAATGAGATTCTCATAGTTTAATAACTCCTTTAAACCATCTATGGACGCTGCTTTTTCGTGAATGATTTCCCATTTTAAATGCAATTCGTAGTTATCTGCATAGAACTGAGGATTTCTCAAACTAATTAATGGATAATAGATGTGTTTATCTGGTGAATCTAAAAGTGCTAATATCCCAGCACCACTTTGACGTTCATCCTCTTTCCAATGTCGTAGTTTGCGAAATGCGATTTTTCTTAGCCATTTGACTCCACTCTCATCACCAAGTTGTTGAAGTGCAAGTGCAGCCTTTGTAGAATAATTTGAATTGTTTAATGTAATTCGTTTGAGCGGTTCAATAGCACGCACATCTCCACTTGCTCCCAACGCCTCTATACGAGTATGCATATTATATCCTACATTGAAGTTTTCTATCCATGCTTGCACAAGTTCCGGATCAGGAAACTTGAATAAAAAGTGATGAACAGAATGTTTAATATGGTACCTGAAATCACCTGGTGATTCGGCCTCCATCAATGCAAGTTTTTTGATAGCTGCTACCCCTTCGGGCTTGCCAATTTCAGCAAGTTGATGACATGTTTTGACAATATCTCCACTGTTTTCTTCTGTAATCACTTGAGGATCAATGCTTTCAATCATGTCGTTAAATATGTCATTAGGAATTGGATCGATTTGAACAAAAGTTTTGGGAGAAGTGAGGGTGTTTGACCATGTCAGAACACCTGTCCGAAACTTTCTGTACGAAGAGGACTTATTATTCACGGGTAAATTAACTTCTTTTGTAATGAAGCCTCTAAGTCCTGGTAAAATATCTAATTCAACAGTGTAGTGTCCCGGTTGAAATAAATCATAGGATTTTAAAATCTGAATTGTTCCAGTTATCTCATCACCAGGTTGTAGTGTTTGAATATTATCATACGTTAAACCTATAAGTTTAGCTATCGGTCCCACATATTTTGCAAGAGTGCCATCTGGTTGTTGAATCTTTAACTTTACATACCTTGACGCAAGTGATTTATATAAGGCAATGTAAATCGGATATTCACTAATGTTTGTTATGTGATAGGTTAATGTAATAGGTTGTAAGTAATCATATTGTTGTTGATCCATTTCAATTGTAAGTTCTAATGCTGGTCTATCATGTAAGATGTCATAAACCATTTGTGCAGCATGCAAGGTGCTACCTTGGCATTTTGAATCAGGTTTTCCAAAGCTGGACCCATCACAGCAAGGTCCTTCCGGCGAATAAGGTCTATAGCGAGCATCCTTACTTCATGTTCAGAGTCGGAGAGTAATTGCGTCAGGTGTTTAAATATCTCTGCTTTCCAAGAATCACCTAAATCCAAAATATGTTCAATTATCAATAATTTCTCCTTTGGACTAACATCAGTGAGTAATTTCGTAATATGGTGCGATACCTTATCTTCCCATAAACCGGCATATTGAAGGAGTGCCTTAATGGCATCTACGCGAAACGGAGAAGATTTATCCAATGTAAATGACATAACTGTCTCAATAGATGCATCGGTATTGTAAGTTGCAATAGTCCATAAAACTTCTGCATTCGGTTTCTCTTGCACAATTTTCAACAAAGATTCAAACCCTTGTTCTCCCATATTTCCCAAAGCGCGAGACATTGCATCGTGGAGATTAGTATCATCTGTTTCAAGTAGTGTTTTTTCATAGATAGGAATAAATGCAGGATCCGTTTGATTTCCAAGTATTTTGTATATTGCCTCTTTAATGTACCAAGAATTTCTAAGATTTAGCTGCCCTAATTTTTCCAATAATGGCTGTACAATTGAGGGGTCAGATTGTGAGAAAGCAGTTATGATTTTTTCTGATAAGCGACTTGGGGTATTAAGATACTTGAATAAGATCGGGAGTGTTCGAACATCCCGCGTACTGGCAAGTTTTTCTGCCACTTTTTCTTTTTCAACCCATTGATATTTCAAATCATTATAAGTTTTAATAAGATAGGGAACTACATTTTTCTGTCTAAAATCTGCCAATGTATAAGCAATATGTTCTCGGATAAACGGATCAATATTGGGATCATTATACCTTGCCATAAGTTTGGGAATTATACTTTCATCCCTAAGGTAAGTTAGCATGTTTTGGGCAATATCTTCTCTCTCAACATCATTCATGTATTGAATCATTAGTTTGCGTGCATATTCGGCATCAACAGTCGAGATTAAGTCTGCAGCAATTTCACGAACGGATCTATCTTTGCTATTTACAAACAATTCCTTTAATTTTGGCAAGATACTCAAATCTGCATAGTATCTATCTAAAAAATAACGTGCATGCCAACGTGCCCTCTCATTTTCATCTGTAAGCACATCAACCAAAAATGGAGCAGCATCATCACCCATTAAAGCAAGATCATACCCACCATCTCCAAACCAGATATCCCTGTCTCGCGCACGTAATTTTTCAAGTGTGTCCTGTTCTGCTCCTATTCTTCCACACCATACTATTAGAAATAGAAGAATGAGCCATATTGTTCTGTATCTCATCATAATCTCCATTGCGTTTCGGAATCTGTTGCTAAGAATGCTGAATAATGATATAGAAGAAGGGTGATTTTGTCAATACAATCGTTAAACTCAATCACCCTTTTCTAAACAGTCTATCCCTCTGTCTTTTCCTTCAACTGGCGTGCCTTTCGTACAAGCTTAAGCAACTCCTCTTTTCGTTCTTTCTGCTGAGGGGTTTTCGACTCAATTTCCTGAAGAACTCCTTCAATCGTCTCTTGAACAGTAGCTAAGGAACCTTCTTTTGCCCAGTAACTTCCACGCAGGATTTCAGCGAACTCCGCAATTGCACCAACAAGTTGAAACTCAGCAGATGCATCTTGATATGCGTCTTCCAATTGATCAGTGGATATCGTCTCGCTAACCTCTGTAACCTTATGTGTGTCCGGATTTTCATGACGAATAAAGACAGTTGCAAGTTTACCAACAGCATCTTCATGAAGTTTAATCTCATAAAGTGCGGTTACGCTATGTCCAGATCCAACTTCCCCTGCATCTACATCGTCTTTACGGAAATCTTCGTGGGCGAGTGCTCGGTTTTCATAGCCAAGTAGACGAAAACGACTGACTGTTTCTGGGTTAAACTCAACTTGAATCTTTGCATCTTTTGCGATGACTTGTAGTGTGCCAGTAAGATTCTCTACAAACACACGTTTTGCCTCTTTAAAGGTGTCAACATAAGCATAACTACCGTTACCTTTATTGGCAAGTTGTTCCATCAGAACATCGTTGTAGTTGCCCATACCAAATCCGACTGTGGTAAGTGTTACGCCTTCTTTAACATAGTTTCCTATTGTTTTAAGGATAGCATCAGGGCCTGTATTTCCAACGTTTGCAACACCATCGGAACAGAGGATGACACGGTTGATGCAATCAGACTTGGAATTCTTCAGAGCAAGTTTGTATCCCATCCGAAGTCCTGCTTCAGCATTGGTCGCACCTTCGGAGTGAAGTTGATTAATTGCCTCTATGATGTATTCACGGTTCTCTATACCAGTATGTTTGAGAACAACTCGTGCATCATAACCGTAAACTACGATACCCACCTTATCGGTAGGACGTAGTTGATCGACAAGAAGTGTCAAGGCTCTTTTCACCAAACCCAATCGGTTTTCCATGTTCATGGAACCGGAGACATCAACTACAAAAGTGAGGATAGCGTCTTTTCGGTCTATATCTGGAATTACGCGACCTTGGATGCCGATACGGAGCAACTGAAGACGTTTCCCTTCACCGAATTTTGAAGGTGCCCCCTCAATATGCACTGCAAATGCATCATCTTTGGGAGGTGTATAGTTATAATCAAACGCATTGACAAATTCTTCAGCACGGATAGCGTCTACAGGTGGGAGATTTCCATCTCGGAGATAGCGACGCATCACCGTATAAGATGCTGTATCCACATCCATGGCAAATGTAGAGAAGTTGTCATCTTCAGTATCAATGAAAGGATTGGTGCCATGGTTTTTATGGAAAACATCTTGATAAGCTGCATCGTTTGGTGGGTTTAATTGCGGTACTTGCGGGCTTAACGCTGCTACCTGATTTAATTGTTGTGGAGCAGCGCGACTATAAGCCACCTCTCGTGTGGCATTTGCTGCACCGTTTGGTGGGTTTAATTGCGGTGATCGACTTTGCAACATTGCTACTTGACCTGGTTGGCTCGCAGCAGGACCAGAAAAAGCCAATTGTGACGGACTATCTGATAGGGGCAGTCTGGAGTCTGTAACCGTTGTTGGAACAGGCACATTGGGAATAATTGACTCTGGTGATTTCAAACTTGGGGAAATTGATTTGCTAAGTCTTGGTTTTGGTTGCTTTGACTCTGACGATTTTTTGCTCTGTGCAATTTTGCGAAGTTTTGGTTTCGGTGACTCTGGTGGAGCAAACGTGTCTACTACCACAGGGTCTATGTGTTGTTCGGTTACCTGATTATCAAAACGAAGGTTGATGAGAAACACGGTGATGAGAAGGAGCGCGAATGAAATAAGAAACGCTCCTGCAATTCTTTTGATACGCATTGCTTTTCCCTCCAAAAAGTAAAAGCAAGTAATTTGGTTTGTTAATAGCAAATTGTATGCCAATACTGGAACGTACAATTTAGGTCTTTTTGCAGGACTCTCGGCAGAATCTTGCACTAAACTGTGCATTTTCTGGACAATGCTGCACGAAAATGGACAGTTGTTTTATTGTTTTCTATTTTGTGTGTGGAATAGGTCTTCCAAAATTTGCAAACGTAATTCTGTCTCCAAATCTCTCATTTCAGGTTGACCAGCGAGATTATTTGTCTCATCTGGATCATCTTGCACATTAAATAGGAGATAAGGTATACTATCCCTGTTTAGCGCGATCTTCCATTCCTTATTGAGCAACATGATTTCACCCGATATTTCAGAGATTGCGAACTCACGGTGTGATGCTTCTGTGTCTGCAAGAACAGGACACAATGATTTACCGAATTGACGATGTTTCAACTCGCCGCCTGCTACTTCAACAAGTGTTGGACCGATGTCAATCCATTCAGTTGGACTGTCGTTTATGACACCTTCTGAAGTATCTTTAACAGTTTCTGGAGTTCGAACAAGGAGCGGGATTCGCACTGCACCATTTAGGAAGTTGCCTTTGTATATCAACCCATAATCACCATTCATTTCACCGTGGTCTGAAGTGTGGATGATGACGGTATTATCCAATTCTCCTCTCGCTTCAATTGCATCAAGTATTTCCCCAATCTGATCGTCTATGAGTGTTACGTTTCCTGCATAGTCTGCTCGTAACCTTTGCTCCTCACCCGCTTCAAATTTGGGGTTCATCCGATTCATCATATTGTCTAAATTACCGCGTGGACGGTCTCCAACAAGTGGTCGTGGAATAGGTGGTGGCATATCATTCGGGTCATACATGCTTGCATAAGGTTCCGGAGTATCCCACGGTTCATGAGGTCCACCGAAACTCACCCAACAACACCACGGTTCTTTTTTGTCATAGTTCTGAATATACTTCTTTGCCTGCTGTCCAACATAAACATCAGCATAGTTTTCAAGTCCAAGGGTTGAAGGACGCACCGTGTGTGGTTTTGTGCTGAATCTTTCGCGGTAATCCTCACGGTAACCTTGCCATAGTCCTTTCTCCTCCCACATCGCTGTCATGTGCGAGAGGACACGACTACTTGCGCGTGGTCCACCTATTTCATCAACATCATCCAATCCATATTCGTTCATTAGATCTTCTCTGTCCCGTAAATCTCCGTTATGTGGGTGTAAATGCGTCTTACCGAAAAGACTTGTGCGATACCCCGCATCGCGAACTGCTTGCATCCAAGTCGGTGTATCAGCGGACATCGTATGATTCATATTATTCCAGACACCAGTGTTATGTGGATATAAACCCGTGGCTAAACTGAGACGTGTAGGAATACAGACAGGAGAGGTAGTAACACAGTTGGTAAATCGGACACCTTCATTTGCGATTCTATCTAAATTGGGGGTTTGGACCCATCCACCACTGCAGCCCATTGCGTCCCATCGTTGTTGGTCTGTCATGAGAAAAAGTATATTTGGTTTCATAGTTTCCTGCTTGAGTTAATTTCGTTCAAGACCAGCATCAACAAATGCCTTTGACAACGTTTGATATGATAGGGTAGCAGCAGCAAGAGGGTCATAGTTTTCACGCGCCTGCACCATAAAACTCACCTCTGCAGTGATAAATCCATCATATCCATGTGCCTGCATCTGCTTCAGGTAATCCACATAATCAAAAGTGCCTTCACCTGGGATAAGGAATTCAAAATCTGGATGGATACCGCGTTGGTCCTTGACATGTGTATGTGCAGAAACTGCTGCTAACGCGGATACTGTCTCCTCCGTCGGCATGCCTACAATGTCAAAATGGCTAATGTCAAAGTTGACTTTGAGATATGATGAATTAACGATATCAAGGAGTTCAAGCACTTTGTCAGGGGTGTCAATAATTGCACCGATATGCGGTTCCATTGCAATAGTCACACCGCGCGATTCGCCATAATCCACTAACTCACCGAGACGTTCAGCGAGGAAATCTTTCTTGGAATCCCACATGTCCGGTTTACCGCCCGGGGTAGTATTCACCGCAGGCAGTTCTCCATCTTGTGCAAGGTCTACTGCCAAGTCTACACCACCCTTGAGCCGCCACATATTTTTCGCATGTGCCTCTGGATCCGTTTCCAACAAACTGGAGTGTGCAGCGATTGCAGGTAATGCTAAATTATGTTGTTTCAGTAGCGATGCAATTCGTTTCCGTTCTGCTGAATCAAGAGAACTGAGTTCGGTAGTAAAACGTGGAATAATGGTAAGTTCAATCCCATCAAATCCGAGATGTGCAAGGTGTGGAACTGCAGTATCAATAGGGACCGTCGGCATCCCCCATGTGCTATATCCGAGTTTCATGCGTTATTCTCCTTTTGGTCTATCAATGCAGTGCAAGGTAACTGACACCTCCTCAGAATATACTACCAATCCAATCATTCAAGAGGAAATCAACACGTTGAATAAGCAGTGCAACACGACCCATGACAGTATTACCGAATGCAGAACCGAAACCTATCATCAGGAATGCAATGCCAATCTTTGATACCCATTTCACTGGACCTCTGTGTTCAACTGAGAAGAAAAAGTAAGTCAGTGTGCATATCACACCGATCACCATAAGTACAGCACCAAAGATGAGACTAAAAAATTCCCAAGGTGGTATCGGATCTATAAGACCTACGATATTACTATGTATTACTGCAAAAGGTTCTACAGTACCACGTGTCTGCTCAAATATATTCGCTCTGAGAACGTTTGGAATAGCAAGTCCACACCCTACACCAATGAGAATGGCACTCGGAAACCGAATTAACCAAGTGTGCCGAGATGATAACCCAGAGAAAAACAATAATCCAATCCCAATTGGAATGAGTTTTATCAAACCAATGAAGGATTGTTCTGTGAATACTGCTGCAAATGGTTTCCAAGCAAAAGGTATAAATCCTTGATGATAAGAAAGCACAATACCGTATCCGACCGACATACCTACGAAGAGATATTCTGCAAACCGATAGAACGGATTATCTTTGTAAAGAAAACTATAAATGCATAGTGTCAAAAATGCGGCAATCCAGATGCCCAAAAGTTCCATGAAATTACTCCTCTCGCTGTCGCTGAACAAAGAATGCGATATTACCAATGATGACCAAAAGTACGATCAACAAATGCACAAACGATTCAATATTTATCCATAACACACCTTTTGCAGGGGCTTCTATTAAACGTTCATATTCGGCTGCACCCGCAATACCAGATATCAAACCTATTAACTGCCCTGTTTGTAGATAGGGATACATCTGTGAGATAATGACACCTGTGACACCCGCAGCGATTTTCTGATTGAATTGCACATTCGCGAAAGTAATCCAGTACTCCGTTAAATTTCCAGAAGAGAGATCAACGACAAGTTCAATCTGTTCATAATTTTTAATGTTCTGCATCATAGGGAGTTCAGTTATAGGTGTTTCGTAATAATCATTTTCATAGATGCTTGCGATTTCTGTCCCCATACCAAGGATTACCAATTCAATGCCTGGACGGAATCCGAGGAAGACATAATCTTCACCGTAGACAGCACTTTTTTCTTCTGCAATTTCCTTCATCAGGTCACTTCCCATAGTTGTGCCAACGGCATAAAGCGTAAGTCCAACAACTTTAACATCTTTTTCAAAGCACTGTTTCAGTATTGCTTTTGCCATTGGGTTCAGCTCAGCTAATGAAGAAGGTCCATAGTCAAAAACAAGCATAATGGCAGATCCTGACTCAAGTCCATCAATATAATTGTAGATATCCTGCGTGGGTTTAGAAATTGATACAGGTAGACTGATAGGAAACAGCATCGGAATGATGACTGCCAACGCTACCAAAATAAAAACAATTCGTCGATCCATATTTACCAATTTAGTAAGCATGCGTTAATCTCCTCCCCCAAGATATGACCGTTCAATTCCTAAGATAATGCGGATGGACTGTGAAATAACACCTAAACTTACGCCAAGTATAATTCCACGTCTTGCTGAAAGATTCGGATTATCTAATATCCACTGTTTCATCCAGGATGAACCGTCTGCCCAAGGTGTCCAAGACATTAATGTATTCCAGATGAGATCTCCTACAGGTACATTTCCTAACATCACAATGACTGCAGTTATTAGCAGTAATGATGCTTCAACGTTTCGTGCGCGGAAGGCGCGATACGCTGCAGATGCTATAAAAAATGCAAGTAGAGAAAACATGGTCGCATCCATCGGTAACTGCACATTGTTAAACAACCACTCAAACCACGGGTGTTGAGGACCAAACGGAATTCCTATTAGGACCATTATAGCGATCCCCACAAAAACAAGAAAACTGTATTGCCAGTGTTCAGTTTGGCGACGAATACGAGTGATGTGAGTTTGGAGCAATGTTATTGTGCTAAAGATTAAAGCGAAAGGGGTAATAATCCGTGCCCAATTCAATACTTCTTCATAAACACCTTGAGAAGACGCATGTGGACTGAATTGGGTTAAGAGCATTACCACACCGAAAACAAAGCAAAGAATTAATGGAAATTGTCTCTTCATAATACCTCCTAACCCACTCGTTGCAGGAACGTAGTAATCCAGTTGACACCGAATAGTTCAAGGGCTACTCCAAAAACAATCGTTAGAAAAATGAGCACCTTCCCCCAATCCTGTCCTCTAAGACTACCGAGTTGCATCGGTTCTTTTGAAAGATACGCACTCGCGGCATAGAGTTCTTCACCGATCAAAGTGTAATCACACGCAGTGATGAGGAACGGCAGTTGGTGTTCAGAGTCTGTGCCTGCAATCTGAATAGCACCGATGGAATTCCCAGTTTCAGCAAGAATAAGCGATTCGGCATAGAATGTGCCTTGCAGGAATATCGCAGCGGGTTTTTCACGAAGCATCATCCCATCAACACCTGCAGCATAGGCAAATTGGCTATCTGTCAGAAAGAATATATCCTCTTCACTATATGCATCGGGTCTGCCTTCATCAAGATATGATGCTTTTACCATTTCACGCACCACGTTCAGCACGATAGGATCGTTACAGGGAACGCGTAAAGTTGTTTCATAGTCTGCGGTCCTACGTGCCACCTGACCAAGAATCGTCATACTTGCAATAGTCGCAGGTCCGCTGACTCCCCCTAAACCTAACACATATAAAATTGAACGACCCATCTCTGTTGCTCTACCGATTGCCTCATCCACTGCTTCAAGACCAGGAATACGGCGAACAAATACATCTTGATTGTTACGGGAAAGATATATACTACCAAGAATTGCTGCACACAAAACTATCATGGCAATAAAAAGTTGGATTTTGCCGGTATGAAACCATTGTCCAGTTGCTATTACGCCTTCTGTCTGTTGCGAATTCACTATCGCTTCAGAATCAGTAATTGCCTGCACATAATATACGTGCGTTTTTCCTTTTTCTATGTCAGAATCCTTATATCGTGTAGCGTCAGCCTTTAACTGACTACCAATCTCCTCAAACTCACCCGTATCAGTGCTACGTAGGATTTTATATCCTATTATTCCACTATCCTCAGGTGCAGCGTCCCAAGTGACGGTGATACTTGAACCATCGTCATTGGGAGTATCTACAGCAGTGACGTTTGCTGGAGGTGTAATTGTCGGTTCTTGACTAAATGCATAAGTACCGCATAAGAATATAAGCAAACATGCGGCTATACATATAAATGTCTTGTTATGTGTCATTTATTTCCTCAATAAACGTAGCGTTAAAAACTAATAACATTGTGAAATTGCTTCTATTATTTCTAAATCAGTCACATCTTCCCGGATAACTACTTCCCCAATACGAGTCGGCAATATAAGACGTAGTTTACCATCCAATGCTTTTTTATCGTAATACATCGCATCACATATCGCCTTTGGGGTAAGGTTTGATGGAAAGTTAACTGGAAGTTTTGCTTGATCTAATAGTTTACGTTGACGTTCAAAATCACTTTCCGAAAACATGCCCAAATTAACTGCTAACCGTGCAGCACAATTCATACCAATAGAGACTGCTTCCCCGTGTCTTAATCCCTCGTAGTGCGTCAATGATTCAAGTGCATGACCAAATGTGTGTCCATAGTTCAGCACCATCCGCAATCTACTCTCTCTTTCATCTTTTGCAACTATATCTGCTTTGTTTGCACAAGCGCGAGCGATCAAGTCAATCAGAGTTTCAGCATCTAAGCCTATAATCGCGTCTAAGTTTTCTTCCACCATCTCAAACAAGTATTCATCTCGAATAACACCCATTTTTATTACCTCAACCAACCCTGCGCGTAGGTCTCGTTGCGGTAAGGTGTTAAGGGTATCAACATCAATCAAAACTAATTTAGGTTGATGAAACGCACCTATAAGATTTTTACCTTTTGCATGATTTATCGCTGTTTTACCACCAACACTTGCATCAACTTGTGCTTGTAATGTCGTAGGGATTTGAATATAATCTATACCCCGCATGTATATTGATGCAGCAAATCCAGCTAAATCACCGACAACTCCACCCCCAAGAGCAATCACCGTAGAACTCCGATCAAGTTGATGTGCGACTAAACTATCCACTATATAGACTAATTGTTCTAACGATTTGCTACTTTCACCAACAGGCACTTCAATTAAACCAACGTCAAAACCTGCTTGTTTCAACCTCCTTAGTACTATAGGTGCATAATAGTGTTGGACGGCAGTGTCTGTTACAATCAGAACCTTCGTTGATTTGTTTAGAGACTTTAGATATTCACCAATTCGTGTTATATTCCCTGTTCCAACAATGAGAGGATAACGGTTTTCTTTGAGTTCTACGTGTAGTGTCTTTTCCATGTTAGTTATCGGTATTTTTGGGGACGAAGGTCTTCATCTTCCTGAAATATATGTTCTTAATATGTGCGACGATTTCATCAAAGGATCTACCGGTGGTATCCATCGTATAATCCGCCTTGGCGTAATAAGGCGCGCGTTCATCTAACATCGTTCGGATTGTTTCCAATGGATTTGGAGTTTGTAGCAATGGACGGTGCGTTTGGTGACCAACGCGTTCAAATATCTCCTCTGGAGATGCCGTTAAACAAAATATAATGCCGTTTTCTTTCAGTTTGGCAACGTTTTCCTCTCTTAAAACAACGCCACCACCTGTGGAAATAACAAAATTGTATAGTTGTGATACATTTTCAACTGCTTCACTCTCAAGTTGACGAAAGACTGCTTCACCCTCTTCAGCAAAGATATCACTGATCGCCCTATTGTTGTCTCTTTCAATAACACTGTCCGTATCAATATACCGCATCCTCATAAGCGATGAAAGCCTTTTACCGACAGAGGTCTTCCCAGTGCCCATAAAACCGACAAGAACTATATTGGGTTTATTTTTAGATGTTTGCTGCAACTGTTCCCACCTCTATAGAATGAATACAATATTAATACTAACATTTGATTAATACTGATATACGTAAATTTTAATACTGATATACGTAAATTATAGCATTATCTGTAAATAATGTAAAGTTATACGTTTTATTTGTTTTACTATAAACTTGCTATTACAAAAGATTTCCAGTATAATAAAGTCAAGATAGTCCTGATTAAAAGATAAGAATACAGATATGTCTAAACGAAGATTCTAAAGGAATAAACAAAATACATGAATTTCCAGCAAATGCGTATCTTAGATTTGAAAAAGGAATTAAAAAAACGCGGTTTAAAAGGCTACTCATCGTTAAAAAAGGAACAATTGATTGAGTACCTTACAACTGAAATCCATCCGTTGAAAAACAAACAGAAACAGCAAACGAATGTTGAGGGAAAAATACACGAATCTTCTTCTCCAAATATTTTTTCTGGAACAACTGAGAAACTTCCTATTAATCAAATTCTTACAGGTGATTGCTTAGAAACAATGCAGACTTTTCCTGACGGTGCCTTTGATTGTTGTATCACTGACCCACCATTTAATATGTCCAAAAAGAAAGGATTAGGTTGGGCGTTCAGTTCACATATCACCATGCAGGAGCAGTGGGATATCTTTTCAAAGGACGACTATTTTCAGTTCACGGTGAATTGGATTAGAGAAGTCCTAAGAGTCCTAAAAACAAACGGTAATCTCTTTGTCTTTGGTTCTTTTCACTGTATTTTTACAATCGGTTTTATACTTCAAAACATATTTGACAGACGGATAATCTCACAGATTGTTTGGTATAAACCTAATGCTCAACCGAATATAACATGCAGGATGTTTACCGAATCAACTGAATTTATCATCTGGGCAGTCAACAACGAAAGTAAAAAGGCAAAAAATTGGACATTCAATTATGAAACAATGAAGGCAATGAATAATGACAAGCAGATGCGGAATATGTGGGAGATACCACTTACACCACGATCAGAGCGAAAGCATGGTAAACATCCGTCACAAAAACCCGTAGCAGTTATTCATCGTATCATCTTAGCAGGAACAAATGAAGGTGATCTCATTCTTGATCCATTCTCAGGTTCTGGAACAACCGCAGTCGTCGCCGAACAACAAAACAGAAAATGGATAATGATTGAGAAGAACGAGGAATATAACCAGATTGCAAAGATGCGGATTGATGAAATATCTGACAGATTATTTGAGGATGATTCAATCAAGGATGTGATAACACAGAATATAAGCAGGCATAGACTTTTTGTTGTATGAATTCAAGGAGAGACTGAGATGAAGGAACTAAAAGAACTTCGCATATCAAACGATGCAATGAACGACCCGGAAGAATTACGCGCACGAAGCGCAGAAGAAGGTTACCTCTTTTTCAAAAAACTACAAAACCCCGACAAACTCTGGGAATTGCGACGTGAAATGCTAACAACAATGCAAAAAGGCGGATGGCTTGTCGCAGGAACCGACCCAATGGACGGTATTGCCGACATTACCACGCAATGCACCGAAGGCGATCCTGAATATACAGATGTATACCATGAAGTGTATAAATTGCAGGCATTCCATCGTTCAGCACATTGGGATGAAGTCGTTAACATGATGGAAAAAATAATCGGTAGAGATGTCTTGCCACACCCACAGAAAATCGCACGCCTCTGGTATCCGAAGTATACCGAACACACCACACCGATACACCAAGATTTCGTTCACTTTCAAGGCAATTTCCAAACATACACATGTTGGGCACCAGTAGGAGATTGCCCAATAGAATTAGGTGGATTAGCAGTCCTACCCGGTTCCCATAGAGTAAATGATGTGATGGAACATCATTTTTCACTCGGTGCGGGTGGACTATGTGTGAACACTGATGAACTAACAGGCGAGTGGCATTCAACAAACTATGAAATCGGTGATACACTGATATTTCCCGCTTTGACAATCCACAAAGCACTACCGAATTTGACAGAAGATCGGCTGCGTGTATCGCTTGACAATCGTTATCAAGCAGTAGATGACCCTATTGCTGAACACATGCTTGAACCACATCTGAACATATTTAACTCGCTGAAGTGGGAGGATGTATATCAAAATTGGGAATCTGACGAACTCCAATATTACTGGAAAGACCTCGATCTCACTGTGATACCGAGAGATTTTAGTTACAACAACAAAGGATTTGAGGAAGCACTGGAATTAGCGAGAGATGGAGATGATCGCGCCGTATACCAGTTGAACCGCATTATCAAACGGGATCCTACCACCGAAATGGCAATGAGAGCTACTGAAGTTTTACGAAAGATGAATATAGAAATTGCTTCGAATCCTACATAAAATTGCTTTCACTCATTAGCATTCACAGAGGCTGGAGGGGTTTCTAACCCCGACTTATTGCAAATATCATCAAAATAATTGAGGTGTGCATAAATAATTCAATGTAGAATATGGACTTAAAGGTAGTAGGCACTCTTCGCGTGCCGCACACAAGATTAAGCAGCACTATAAAACATGCTTCTACGAACAGGACTGTAATACTTGAGTGGAGACGCAGTATGTGTTGATACACCAAAGATTTATCAACATCCCTCAAATAATTTAAGCCTGTAACACAAAGGGAAAACATTCGTATGAAAAGCACACAGTTTTTAATAGTGATGATAATCTCCATCATACTAACCTTTACAACCAGCATCGTTGCCCAAGACACATCAAAATGGGGTTTACCTGAAGGTGCAATAGCGCGACTTGGAAAAGGTGAAATCCAGGAGATTGAGTATTCACCAGACGGCACAAAACTGGCAGTTGCGAGTAGTATCGGCGTATGGATGTATGATCCCCAAACAGGTGCAGAACTGACCCTATTCGCTGATCATAGGGTCCAGTGTCTATCTTTTAACCCTGATGGTAACACGCTTGCCAGCGGAAGGGATGACATCACCTTCTATGTATGGGATGCTAACACAGGCAAATATCTCGACAGGTTTCTTGGAAGTTCGAAATTGGTCTCGAGTGTGTCTTATAGTCCGGATGGGAGCATCATCGCCAGCGGCGGGACTGACAGTGCTATCCGTCTATTGAATGCAAACACCGGCAATTATTTAAAAACGCTTAAGGGGCATACAAAATCGGTTCAGTGTGTAGCCTTTAGTCCGGATGTGAGTATCCTCGCAAGTGGTAGCTTGGACCACACTATTCGTCTATGGAATGTGCACACAGGCAGGCTTCTCCGGACTCTTGAAGAGCATACAGATTCGGTTGTGGATGTATCCTTTAGTTCTGATGGTAACACCCTTGTCAGTGGGAGTTGGGACGGCACTATCCGTCTGTGGAATGTGAACACAGGCATGCTTCTCCGCACCCTAAAAGGACATAAAGAAGGGCTCAACGTTCAACTCTATAGTGTAACCTTGAGTGCTGATGACAGTACTATTGCCAGTGGGGGTAATGACAATACCATCCGTCTATGGGATGCAAACACAGGCACGCTTCTCCACACCCTTAAAGGGCATACGGATAGAGTCATAAGCGTATGTTTTAGTCCAGATTTCAGGACTCTTGCCAGTGGGAGTGAGGATGGCACTATTCGTGTATGGAATGTAATTACCGGCACGCATCTTCGTACCGTTGAAGGGCATACGGATAGGGTCCGGAGCGTATCTTTTAGTCCTGATGGTAACACGCTCGCAAGTGGGAGTGAGGACCACTCCATCCATCTATGGAATGTAAACACCAACGAGCATCTCCGTAAACTTGAAGGACATACGGGTTTAGTTTGGAGCGTATCCTATAGTCCAGATGGCAGCATTCTCGCCAGTGGGAGCAAGGATGACACAATCCGACTATGGAATGCAAACACAGGCACCCATCTCCGCACACTTAAAGGACATACAGGTCAGATCTACAGCGTATCCTTTAGTCCAGATGGGAACATCCTCGCCAGTGGGAGCAAGGATGACACCATCCGGCTATGGAATGTAAACACTGGCACCCATCTCCGCACACTTGAAGGACATACAGGTCAGATCTACAGCGTATCCTTTAGTCCAGATGGTAACACTCTCGCAAGTGGGAGTTTTGACGACACCATTCGTGTATGGAATGCAAACACTGGAACGCATCTCCACCCCTTAGTGGGGGAGTGGCACATGGGTGATTTCTACAGCGTATCTTTTAGTGCTGATGGGTACACCCTTGCAAGCGGAAATGCGGATAAGAAAATCCGAATATGGAATGCAAACAACGGTGAACATCTCCACACACTTAAGGGGCATATAGATGAAGTTTACAGTGTATCATTTAGTCCTGATGGTAGTACTCTCGCAAGTGGAAGTGCAGACCAATCTGTCAGTGTATGGAATGCAAACACTGGTGAACTTATCCGAGATCTATGGGGGCATACGGATTGGGTCAGGAGCGTAGCCTTTAGTCCAGATGGTAGCATCATCGCAAGTGGAAGTTCAGACGGGACAGTGTTATTATGGAAGTAGTTAGAGAACTGTTGGTCATTTTTACCTAATCTCTTTTAAATGTAAAGGTTACGGGTAATCAAGACGCAGAATCCAATAATACTTTTTCAAAAGCATACGTCCAATCTACAGCACGATAACCGAAGTTGCTATAAAACAGAAGCGCACGATTGTTATTCCAATCAGTACTAAGTGCAGCATGCTTGTATCCGACTTTGTGCATTTCATGCAGTGAATACTGCAGCAAGTATTTGCCTAATCCTTCTCCCTGATACGCATCTTCAACACTGATCCAATCGGTATAGACCCAATCTTGAACATCGGGATGACTTGAAAACTGACCACAAGACACATTCCAACACTCACCTATCTCTTCACCATCTCGGAATGCTTTTATATGACAATTGGGTAGTTTTCCCCTTCCATCCTTCCATTCAACTTTAAGATCAGCAGAGGGATTTATGGATGGGGGATCAACATTGTAGTCTTTCCAATCCAAAAACACCTGTCCGTGATAACTTTGATATTCGTTTATTCCAAGTAATCCATGTATATGATCAAGTGTATCAGACAGTTCCGCATATTCAAAGTGATAGAAACTGTATCTATATATTTTGGAAAAAGCAACAATACGACTTACGTTATTATCTCTGAAATAATCCTCAGCCTTATCAATGATAACTTGTCCTATGTGCCGCGCCCCACGTTGATAGCCTAAAAAGCGTATGACACCTTTATTCACTTTATCTCCATCATCCTGATAATAACCAACGGGAACGAATGCCTTAACTGAACCATCTTGTATTGCAATAAATGCAGTTTCGTCTTCAAAATCCTCATCGTCATTGTCAGTTTGCCGCATAACACCGCGCATAGCATAAGCAAATTCTTCCTCCTTGACAGGATAACAATGTGGAACTTCAGCAATCAACTCATTGTAGAATTCAATTACAGGTTCTATCTGTTCAGGTGTATATTGGCGTATTTCCATCTATATTTTCAATTGTTTCAAGGTGTTTATGATAAGACTTTTTCATACTCGTATGTCCAATCAACAACTTTATACCCACAGTTGCTATAAAAGAGTAAAGCTCGGTAATTTTCCCAGTTAGTGCTAATCGCTGCATGACGGTAGCCAACATTGTGCATCTCTTGAAGTGTGTAATTGAGCAAGTATCGTCCCAATCCCTGTCCCTGAAACTTCTCTTCAATGCCTAACCATACAGTGTGAAGCCAATCTTGCACATTGGGCTGACTTGAAAACTCACCACACGAAAGTGTATCACACTCACCAACCTTTTTATCATCAAAATAAGCGTCAATGTGTATGTTTGGACGTTGACCTCGTCCATCTTTCCATTCAACATTGAGTGTTATGGGAATAGGTGCTTCTATTGACAGAACTTCGTAGTTTTCCCAATCCAAAAACACCTCACCATCAGACCTTCGGTAACCGTTATATCCTAAAAGTCCCTGTATATGATCAAGGGCATCGGAAAGATATGCATGTTCAAGATGAAAGAAGCGATAACGATCATTTTGTGAAAAAGCAAAGATCCGAGATATATTGCAAGTTTTGAAGTATGCCTCAGCCTTTTCAAGAACAGCTTGACCAGCGTTACGTTCACCACGTTCATAACCCAAGAACCGAATAAAACCTACATCCTCCTCCTCATTTTCTGCTTTTAAACTCAGAACGGTGTGAACATAGGCTTTAATTGTGTCTTCAGATTTTGCTATAAATACTCTTTCAGTGCGATGCTTTTCTCCACCCGCACTATATTCACCAGTAACAACTCTGTTCATTGCAAGTGCAAATTCATCCGCCTTAACCGGATAGCAGTGCGGTACTTCTGCTGTTAGGTCATTATAAAACTGGGTTAAGGAAGAAAGCATTTCGGGTGTATATTCTAAAATTTCCATCTAAAATATTAAGCCTCTTTTATTCAATTTCCCATAACAGAATAGTTCCATCACTGCTCCCACTTGCAAGTGTTGTACCATCCGGACTGAACGCTACTGAATTAATCCCCGCAGTATGTCCTGCGAGTGTTTTGAGACGTTCTCCAGTGTAAGGATTCCATATTATTGCTGTTGCATCCACACTACTTGCCGTAGCAATTGTCTGTCCATTATGGGAAAAACGAACATCACTGATAGTCCCGCCACCACAAGATTCAAGACTCACATGCCCAACTAATTCTCCTAAATGATGTCTTTTGCTGATGTCAAATAAACTCACATAACTACTGTGTCCATCCGCAATTGCCATGATTTTTCCATCCGGCGAATAACTCACAGGTCCTGTAGCACCTGAGTAACTTAAATCTCTTATATGCTCTCCAGTCATTCCATCCCATAAAAATGATCCATCCTCATCACTTTCTTCATATATACTTGTGACAATTGTATTCAAATTCTTTGAAAAGTAGACTCCATCAATGTCACCAGAAATTCCAGTGATCGTTCTGATAAGCTGACCGGTGATAGGATCCCATAGTTGCGTATTTTCCCAACTGCTACTTACGATAATTGAACCATCAGTAGAGTATATTATCTGAAAGTATTCACCCTCTATCTCAGAAATAGTGTTCAGGAGTTGACCTGTATTAGCATCCCATATCAAGATATTACCATCATCACTTTTACCAGCAATTGTTTTTCCATTTGGTGAATAGAATATTTGCTCAATATAATGTTCGCGCTCAGACAATTTATTGATAAGATGTCCAGTATTTATATTCCACAGATAAACTCTACTCCAATTACTCTCGGTTGCAAAGGTGTTTCTTGTAGGTGAAAAATGAAATGTGTTAACTGCCCCTTCAATTCCACTAAGCTTATGCTGTTTCTGTAACTTTCCAGTGCTGGTTTCATATAAACGCAAAGTCTTGTCATAACTCCAACTTGCGATTGTATTTCCATCAGGGGTAATGGTTATATCATGAATGCCAGCAGTATAACCCTCAAGTGTTTTGATAAGTTTTCCTGAAAAGGGATTCCATAGCCGCACTGTCCTATCCGAACCTTTGCTCAGGAGTGTAATTCCATCTGGAGAAAAGAGGATAGAATTCACACTTCCCTCATGTCCAATCAGTTTAATGAGTTCTAATCCTGTGTTAATAGAATATATCCGAATTGTTCCATCAACACCGCCAGTAGCGATCATGATTCCGTTTTTAGAATAACTAACGTTGCATTTCCGACTTCGCTTATGGGCAACAAAACTATTTAACTGCTCTCCTGTGTTTGGATTCCACAGATAAATCTTATCATCAGACGTGCCTTCAGTTATAAGTTTGTTTCCATCTGGAGAAAAGTACATACTGGAAAAACCCTCATCATCTAACTCTTGTCCATTCTTTTCAAGTTCTTTCCACGCCTCTGTGTCAACTTCCCGGAAGAATACTTTTCCTACATTCCCAACCCAACTACTTCCTCTCCAACTCCTACTAATCCTTACACTACTCAGCACGTAAATCATTCTTCCATCAGGAGAAAATTGGATATCTTTTATTTTATTATCATGAGATTCCTCACTCGGATCGTTGATAGTTTTAAGTTGCTGCCAGGTTTCAATATCCCATAAATGTACTTTCCCAAACTGCCAAGTCAGAAGCGTCTTGTTATCTGGTGAAAATAGAACGTTATAGAATAGATTGGTAGGTTCGGATATGGTGTTTATGTGTTTTCCTGTTTGGACATCATACAATCGAAGGGTTTTACCTAAATATAGATATTTCTCTGCACACTGTACTGCAAGAATCTTTCCATTTGGAGAGAAGACAGGATCATAAAGACCAAAATTATCAACGGAGAGAGTATGTGTGTGATTGCCTGTATTCGCATTCCACAATTGAATACTACTCTCTGGATTCTCTGTGGCGAAAGTTTTTCCATCAGCAGAGAATCGGATTATGTCTATTCCATCTGTATGGTCGGTAAGTTGGTATAGTTCTTTACCAGTAATAGAGTCGTATATCCGAATTCCGATTGAGGTTACCACTGCAAACCGCGTGCCATCAGGAAAGTATGCAATTTCCCTCAATTTACCATTACCGATACGGAGTTTCGCACCTTCTGGTAAACCAAATTTATTCACATCTTGTGCAGAGGTATTTAGCAGAAACAATGCACAAAGCAAGAATATAGATATTATGTATTGACGTAGTGATTTCATATTACACTCTCCCTTGAGGAATGGATTAGACACGCTTTAGATCTGCAAACACCGTCATCCGCATTGTAGGAGGGGTTTCTAACCCCGATTTTGGTTCAGACAAAGGCGGGGTACAGAGACCCCGTACTACAATAGCAGGACTTACGCATTCCCCCTTGATAAGGGGGTTAGGGGGTTAAAAGTCGTTATTTCAATGATATTTCAGTGATTTAACCCCCTAAATCCCCCTTATCAGTGGGACTTTAAGAAAAACTGCGTAAGTCCTGAATATGAGAGAGTTTCTCCCTTAGAAAACAACGACACAAAACATCTAACGTTTCTCAACATTGAAGTTTGCTGCCAACGCCTTATCAACACGATCCTGCGATTCTTCAAGGTGTGCAACACTGTATTCATCCAGTTTTGCTTTAGAATTTTGTAGTACAGTCTTTAGACGATTGTTGATTTGCGTTAGATGTAGACGTGCAAGCGATCTTGCATCTTCCGGTGTTCCACTATCCGCATCCAAAACTAATTTAATAAGCTGCTTTAGATGTTCCCGTTGTAATCCACGCCTGAAACTTGAGATAAATGCATCCGAATTTGTCCACTGATTAGCGTCAGCATTCTTATCAAGTTCAACCCAAACAGCATCTGTAATGCCGGTAAAGAGTTCTGGCATTGTGAAAACATCATCACCAGAGAACTTGAGTTCAGTGTCTTGAACGCGCGAAAGCACATTCGCATCAAGTAGTCTTCTCAGTATCTGGCTTTGGTTACGCAGTATAACATCATGGATGGGGTAATCCAAACGAGAAGAATTATTACTACTTGTCCCCCAATCACTCCATCGTGTGATGGCAATGCTGTTCAACAATTCCGGTGGAAAATCAAAGACCTTATCAGAGAGAGCATGTTCTTTGATAAAAGCAAGTGCTTCACGTTGCTTCTCCGCTGACACTGGCACATAAGGCAAACGACCATCTTTATCTCCTTTGTGATCACGATGATGGTATTGTCCACCGATAAAACGAGCCGCAAGATACATAGATGAAGTATATTCACCGAGAAGGGATCTAAATGCACGTCTCACCCGTTGATATCCCATGCCATCTGTCGTAACTTTGTCAGCGATTTCGTCCCAGAGTCCTGCGACAATCTCACGACGTTGTTTCGCAAATTCAAGCGGATCTGCGCCGAGGTCCCAACGATTGACCAACGGATCAAGGTCTCGGTTTTGATACGCAGAGGCATCACCATCTGTGCCGTATCTGAGTTCTGAAGCCGCCGCACGTGAGGCTATTTTCTGTAATTCCGGCAATTCTGCTTCAGGTTTGTTACCACTAATGGGTTTGTAGGCATATTCAACCACCCAATAGTCCCAAGGACCGATCGTTGATGTATAATAATCACCCTGTTTTTCACCTTCAGGGGCAATATTCACCGCATCGTACTCCATCACTGAACCGTGAAGTGCTTTACCGGGGTTTTTGTTCAATTCGTCAAGTGTAAGAATAGTACTCGCCTTAAAGTTGTGACGGATGCCTAATGTGTGTCCAACTTCATGCATAATCAGTGCTTTTAAGGCTTGTCCGATAAACTCTTCAGGGAGTTCTCCACCATCTTCCATCACACCGCGTGCCTGCAGAACACTTGCCATGAAACCCATCTGACGCGCAAGTCCCGTTGCCATTTGACAGTGAAACCTTGAATCGTGATCAATCGGATGTTCACGTTCATGTTCTAATTCTTCAAAGAACGTCGTCCATTCCCGCTGCCAATATCTGATCCAACTCTCACCCACAAGAATATCTGCATCCAGAATTTGTCCAGTCAACGGATTAACACGAGACGGTCCAATTGCAAAGGATGCACCGACTATCCAACGGATTGTATTGTAACGTGCATCTTCAGGATCCCAATCTTCATGATCTTGCTGGATCCGTGCTTCAATCGCATCCACAAATCCTGCTTTCTCAAATGCCTTGTTCCATTCCAGAATTCCCTGACGTACATAAGGGCGAAAACGATGGGGCACGGTTTTTTCAATATAGAAGATAATCGGTTCTTTAGGGGGTGAAAGTTTTTTGTCTTTGTCTGCTTTCTCTAAATGCCACCGATTGACATAACGGATATACGGTTCATCACTTGTTTGTAGTGAATAATCCTTTACCGTCGTCATAAAATGTCCCATACGATCATCTGCCAAACGCGGTTGATAGTTATTGTTCGGAAGTTGAGCAAGACTATAGTGAACTGCTACCTGCATCCCGCGACTATCAGGAACTGTTGTTCTGCTACCACCACCAGAATAAACAGCATTCACCCGCAGTTCTACATTTTTGGGAAACGCTTTGATAGCACCCCAAGTACTACGAGCTTTATCAAATCGCGCACCACCTAAATTGCCTGCTAAAGGAAGCAAATCAGATATAAAGACTGGGGAGATATTCACAAGCAAACTTTTTCGCTGTGGATGGATACTTTCAAGTTTGAGAGCAAAAAGTACTGAGTCGCTATAACCCAAGTTGACCGCTTCTGCAATGGGAGAACCTTTATTCGCACGAAAACGGACATTCTTCCGAACAAGATGTACCTTATCATCAACCCGTTTCCATTCAAGTAACCACTCGTCCATTGTCATACCAGATAGGATATATCCTGTTCCTATCCCACGTGCTATACTTGCCATGAGCAAAAACGGTTTGTTTAATTGTGATGGTTGGATTTCACAGTAGAGATTCTCTTTTTTCTGGTAAAGTGTGAAGTAACCTTCATACTTTTTGCTATCTTCAGTAACTTTACTAAAGTCTTCGTGCTCTTTCTTCTGTTTTGCAGCAGTTTGTTGTGCTGCAGGTTTTGTCTCTGTTTTCTCTTGCGCAATTATTGGTAGACTTAAACTGCTTATGAATATAAAACAGCTAAGCAAATTGATTATTCGTTTCATAGTATTTTCTCCTTAAATTGTCTGTTGTAAAGGTTGTGGATTACTATATTTTATTGTAATGGATTCGCTGACTGCCATCAAAAGAGATTCGTGGCCAATCGCGTTCCCAATTTTCTGAATGATACGGAATGTAATGACACGCCAAAGCATGCCTACGCGTCCCAGGATTTAGCACGGGCGCACCACCGTGTATAAGTCTTCCATTAAAGAGAACTACATCTCCTTGGTTCACAAGCACTTGGACTCTATCTCGACCGTTCTTCTTAAACACCTGTTCTACTCTTGGAAAATATCGGTTGGACTGTTGCTGTTCATAAGTTTCATCGGGTTGTAATGTCATTGGCACATCTTGTTTTGTGATTAACCTACCTTTGTGTGACCCGGGTTGAATGACTAAAGGTCCGTTGTCATTATCAACATCTACCATGGCTATCCATGCGGACATACAATCAGGTAGATAGTATTGGTCTTGGTGTAGTGGATGTTCCGAACCTTCATAAAAGTGCATCGTCTGAATTGCTTCTGGTTCATCTCCGAAACAGTCTTTCAGTGGTTGGTGCAATCGTGCATCAATGAGAAATTCCATAGCAAACGGATCGTATAGATGTTGATTGAATGTACGAAATCCATACTTATCCTGTTGGAAAAATCCTGTCAGTACCTTATGACCGTCGTGAAGATCTTCCATGTGTTCAACAAAACGTTGGCACTCCTCCTTCGAGAATACACTTTCAAGAACAAGATATCCGTTGGTTTCATAATATGATTTCTGTTGATTGGTTAAACCTACCTGTTCTGCTTCCATATCTCTCTATTTGAGGGTGGAAAGTAGTAGGCACGCTCCGCGTGCCGTAACAATATTATTGTCTCTTAATTGCTCCCCACACAGTGGACAATTTTCCTTTAGGTGCAACATTATAAGGTCGGGTAGACTCAAAGTTCTGTTGGACTTCCTCTTCGGTCAGAGGACGATCATAAAATCGCACCTCATCAATCATCCCCTCAAAGAAACCTTGTGCAACGTTTTTGTAATGTCTGGCACCAAGATCAACAGGATCAGTAAATGGGAAAAAATCTCGGTCATGTCCGAATGACGTAAAACTTATGCCAGGTGATCTGTTATCTATATAAATATATCTTTGTCCTCTTCCATTCTCCATGTCATAATCAACGACAAAAGCAAGGTGGTGCCACGCTCCATCATTTAGACGATAAGTACTGCCACCACCAAAAGTAGTGCAACCTGTGTCTGCTTCATTCCTAAGACTTATGGAAAAATGCATCATACCTTCTATAAACTCAAATTCATGCCGATTTTTAAATCCATTAAATTCGATTCCCCAATATGGACAATCATGACCATGAGTATTGATGAGAGTCATCCAATCAGTCGTGTTGTTTGTCTTGAACCACGTTTCAAAGGTTGATTGACCAAATCGTCCACCAAAGTCTCCAAGTGTAGTTAGATTAACATAATCACCACTACCATCGAATTTCAGTGCCTCACCAATCTTACCGGGAACAACTTTGGGATTTCCCATAATAGTTCCATTGTTCTCTCCCCAAACATCCTTTGCTGTTTTATTTACTATGTTTGCGCTGTCAAATGTCCAATAACTCACAAGTCCATCAGTTACTATTTCTGCGTGTGTTATCTGATTAGAAAACAATACTGGTAATGTAGTTATTATGAATAAGGAAAGTAGTTTTTTCATGACTAATTCTCCATAAGAATTGCTTATACTTTATTACGTTGTGTTTACGTTTTTTGAGAGGAAATATATGAATATTGAATCGTGTAAAACAGATTTCACAAACGGTATTCTTCACATAAATAATAACATAATGTGTTCTTCATGTCAAAGGAAAACAGGGAATAGGGTGTGCAAAAACTTTACACCATAAGCGTCAATTTAAGAAAAAGTTGCTGTGTTTTCTCTTGTGGGAGGGGTTTCTAACCCCGATTTTGACCGGAATTTAAAATGTTAATCGGGGTTAGAAACCCCTCCCACAAGATGATATATCCCTAAATTGACGCTTATGGGTGTGCAAAAACTTTACACACCCCATAAAACACTTGGATATTTCCAGAAGATTGGTGTAAAATTGTAACTAATCGGTTATAATGACGATTATCTTCATTAAGGTCAACAGTCTTTACTTTCCATAGGAGTATCCTCTTGAAAATAGTTGATGTCAAAACATATATGATTGATGTGCCACCACCACATTGGGGTGGACGGCATTGGATTTTTGTCAAATTGGTAACAGATGAAGGGATTGAAGGTGTGGGTGAATGCACATATCACACCCGACTAAACCACGTAGTCATTGAGTTAATCAAAGACTGGGGTGAACGTTTTCTCAAAGGAACGGATCCTTTTCGGATAGAAAAAATCTGGTCAACACTTTACGAAGGACCGTGCGTCAGACATTCTGGTCCGCTCGTCACCCCAGCGATGAGTGCAATAGAGATGGCGTGTTGGGACATCGTTGGAAAAGCAGTTAACCAACCGATTTACAACCTACTGGGTGGCATGTTCCATGAAAAATTGCGGGCGTATTCCTATCTCTTGCATTGGCGGCATGGGGATTCACCAGAAAAAACAGGTGAACTTGCCCTATCCTATGTTGAAAAAGGGTTCACCGCTGTCAAATTTGATCCCGTGCATCCACACACAGCAGACAGATTAGAAACCCTTGACTATGCAGAGAGTGTCATTCGAGGTATCCGTGATGCTGTAGGGGATAGGTGTGATATACTTATCGGCACACACGGACAATTCAATACCAATAGTGCGATCCGTTTTGCTAAACGCGTTGAACCTTATGACCCATTATGGTTTGAGGAACCGATCCCACCTGAGAATATAAAGGAGATGGCACGCGTAGCACAATCTACCAGCATTCCTATTGCAACAGGTGAAAGATTACTTACAAAATTTGAGTTTGCGGATCTATTAGAACAACAAGCCGCCTCAATCTTACAAATGGATTTGACCATTACAGGCGGCATTCTTGAAGCAAAGAAAATTGCCGCAATGGGTGAAGCACACTATGCACAAATTGCCCCACATCTATATGGTGGACCTGTCGGTGGTGCAGCCAATATACAACTGGATGTATGCAGTCCAAATTTCCTTATTCAGGAAGGTATCCACATGTGGGATGGCTTCCACGCCGATATACTCAAAGAACCTATTCAGTGGGAAAACGGTTATATCATTCCATCAACGAAACCGGGGCTTGGCATTGAACTGAACGAAGAAGTATTGGACAAACACAGCATAGAACTTTGAGGTAAAGGCGGGCATGTCAACAGCAGACACACCAACGGGTACGCTTGATGAGCTACCCGAATCTATTGAGAAAACATTAAAAACACTGGATATCCATTTTGAGGAGATAAGATTCGCAGTACGCAGTGATGTTAGTCATACAGGTGCATTTGGTGAAGAATGGTTTGTATTGACAGATGCTGCTATATTTACGGTAACTGGTGAGGGTGAGGTGCTTCACTATATACCTTATGAGAGTGTACTTGGTATTCGGGCAGAGTCTGTTGTTGATGCTGGTCTTGTTGTGCTGGAAACAAAAGAAGGCACGATAGACCTTATCCGTTACTCAAACAGTTGTGCCGCAAAGTTCGGATTTGTCGCACGTTTTATTGGAGATGAGATTGAATATCGTAACGGAGAACGGGATGAAGCTCCCGTTTGGGATTATAAGGTAGAGGAACATACATGCAAGAATTGTGGATTGCTACTTGCTGATGAGTTCTCACCATGTCCTGCATGCACGAAAAAACATAAAGTAATGCTACGGATTTTTTCGTATATCCGTCCCTATCGTGGCAGGGCATTGCTCTATATTCTATTCGTGATCGTCGGCACTGTGATCATCTTATTTCCGCCATTTTTTACGCGCATCCTAATCGACGATATACTACTACTTAACGAGACTACCGCACCTACACCTGATGGAAACATAACATGGTTAGGAAACATATTCCGATCAGTTCAACCTGTGGCAGTGGCCTTGTCAGTTGCTGTAGGTGGATTATTAGTTACATATTTATTCCAAACTTTATTTAATGTACTACAATCACGATTGAGTGCATGGTTGACGTTTCGGATAGCAGCAAATATACGCGCTCATGTATATGAACATCTGCACAATCTATCTATCCGTTTCTTTGACAAAAGAACCACAGGAACCGTTATTTCCCATATTACCGAAGACAGTGAAAGATTACAAGATTTCTTGTTGGAAGGTTTATCATTCCTGAGTGTGCAGCTGTTTCTCTTTTTCGGGATAGGTAGCATGCTGTTTATAATGAGTTGGAAATTGGCGTGTTTCATCTTGATACCTATTCCAATAATTGTTTTGGGAGCAGGATGGTTTTGGCGTAAGGTGCGAAGTTTGTGGCATCGCGCATGGCGGAGACGATCAAAACTCTTTGATGTTGTCAACGATTCTGTTTCTGGTATACGGGTCGTGCGTGCATTCGGACAACAGACAAGTGAAGTCAGTCGTTTCGGTGGGGCGAACATTGATGCACGCGACTATGAAACAAAGGCTGAACTAATATGGGCAACCTATTATCCACCTTTATTGTTAGCAGTCCAATTCGGCTCAATTATTATATGGTATGTAGGTGGACTTGATGTTCTGGCTGGAACAATGTCACTTGGGACTCTGATGGCTTTTCACGGCTATCTCGCTATGTTTTATGAACCGTTAAGATATGTCAGTCCTCTCGTAAATTGGGCTTCACGTTCTATGGCTGCTGCTGAAAGGCTCTTTGAAGTGATTGATTCGCAACCTGAACAGGAAGACAACGGAAATCTAAAAGATATACCTAATATTCTTGGTGAAGTCCAATTCCGTAATATGACATTCGGTTATGACGCACATAAACCTGTCCTCAAAGACATCAATCTGCATGTCAAACCCGGTGAGATGATAGGACTTGTCGGACATTCAGGGGCAGGGAAGTCCACGCTCATCAATCTAATCTGTCGTTTCTATACACCAGATGGAGGTAAATTGGAAATTGATGGTGAAGACATCAAACAGATTAACCTCAAAGATCTACGCAGACAGATTGGGGTGGTACTACAGGAACCGTATCTATTCAGCGGGACCATAGCGGAGAACATCGCTTATGCAAATCCTGATGCGAGTATGGAGGATATTATCACCGCAGCAAAGGCAGCAAACGCACACGAATTCATCGTCAAATTCCCTGATGGATATGATACCGAAGTCGGTGAACGGGGTGGTAGTCTATCTGGCGGAGAACGGCAACGGATCTCAATCGCAAGGGCGATTTTGCATAATCCACGTATTTTAATACTTGATGAAGCCACCTCTTCAGTAGATGTGGAAACTGAGAAGAAAATACAGGAAGCAATTGACAGATTGGTGCAAAACCGAACAACATTTGCAATTGCACACCGGCTTTCCACACTCCGAAATGCAGATAGGCTTTTTGTGATTGAAAAAGGGAAAGGTGTTGAATGCGGTTCTCATGAAGAACTCATGGAGAAAAAAGGTATCTATTACAAACTTGTAGAAACGCAGCGCGAAGCAGCAAATGTTCGTGCTGAAGCACAAATCGTGGAGAGATAGATGCAGGACAAAGAATTAGAAGAGCAAAACAAAGATAAAACCAATTCAACTCAAGCACCTGAACAAGATGACTTTACACAACGTTTTCTTGACCCATCTCAACTTACGTTCACCCGTTCAGAAGTAGGCACAGTCCGGCTTGAAATTCATAATGAAGCATGCCATCTACGTGTTATCGTACGAAGACTTATGCCACTCAGCAATCCGGGTCAATATATATCACTTGCAGCAGATGAGGATACAGAAATCGGTATCCTTGTGAACCCAGTGGAACTTGCACCTGAAAGCCAAAAGATACTGAACGAAGAGTTAGATAAACGCTATTTCACACCGACTATAAAGAAAATATATCGTGTCAAAGAACAATTCGGTATTCATGAATGGGAAGTGGAGACGGAACGCGGTCGGGTCACATTCCAGGTGCGTGGATTAAATCAAAATATAAAACAAGCACTCCCCGCACGTCTTTTTGTAACTGATGTGCGTGGGAATAGATACGACATACCAGATTATCGGGAGTTGGATGCTAAGAGTTTCCATCAAATACAACGGCATCTATAAATACACCATGAAACAGAAACGTATATATTCAGTTATCGCTTCAGTGATTGTCCACATCATCCTTGTAACCATCATCGGATTGCTTTTTACAGAACATTATTGGATATTTGATGAAAACGCAATAGACGTAGACATTATTCGGACTCAATCACAGAGAAAAGTTGAGTACCGTACTCACAGAAATGTTTCACTCCCTACTACACAACATACTGTTACCCCTAAGACAGTTGACCTTTCTACCCGAACAGATCTGACCTCAGCAGTATCATCGGTTAATAATCCAACCACTACGCAGAAAGTTAACACGAAAATGCCAATTCCTGATGTTGTGACAGTGCCCAATCTCCAAGTTGCTACAGAACTCCCCAATATAACAACGCGACAAGGTGCAGTTGTAGTTCCGCCTTCTGTTACGCCAACTGTGCCAAAAACAAAACCGAATGCTAATGTGGCTATTAGTCCAAAGCCAAAAAATCCTTCAGGTAGTGGTTTTACTGAATTTCTTGATAACACTTTACCCGATGCTACTATAAAGAATAAACTAAGCACTACCCTCCGAAATCCTGTTATGCTGCCGCAAGGTCAACTGGGGGGGATCTTAACAGGAACAGAAGATAACTTGCGGGGGCATATTCGGATAATTCGTCTCAAACATTCACTATCGGATTGGTGGCAAGACCCGACTGCCCTACCTGCGCTTATGAATTGGATGGACAAACATACCGAAATCCGTGTAGATATGAGTGTGGCAGGTGGTACATTACCGATTACAGACCCTCTCATTTTGGACGCACCACTCATTGTAATGACAGGCCATGACAAGGATATTACTGCTGGACGTGGACTTGCAAGAGACGGCCCCCTTCAAGAACGTTTCACCCCCAAAGAACATGCTGCCCTTCGAAGATATATCATTGATGAAGGCGGAATGCTCTTCTTTGATGACTGTGGTTTCCACGGTCTCTTTGCACAGATTGTGGCTGAGGAGTTGCAACTGATTTTTCCTGAATATCCACTTGAAATCATACCGCATGAACATGAGATTTATAGAATTCATTACCATCTTACGAAACCACCGACAGGAGGTGATGTGTTCTGGGGAAATGAAAATAACGCACAACCCACGCAGTTCCGTTTTCAGAAAGGGATTACTATAGACAATCGTTTAGCGGTTGTCTATAACCGAAAGGATTATCTATGTGCTATGGAGACAGCGGAAATAGAAAGTCGAACTATGTTACGTCTCCGCCGTTCTCCTGATGTATATCGGTTTATGACAAACCTGTTGGTGTATGCGTTGAAATATGGAGGAAATACAGATAGATCAGGATATCATGAGAAATAAGATTACAGTAGGTATGAATAGAGCAAAAATCAACTCAATCGTGTAGAACAACATGAGTGTAACAGAAAAGAAAGCAGATGCATAATTTCCTTTAGGTCTATTTTTATATATGCTAACATACATATTAAGGTCGGTGTCACTCTGTTGCCTTACCGTATCATAATGATGTCGAAACAGTCGTTCACCTTGAAGGAAATATGCATCCAGCAACCAAAATCCCAAGACGATGATCAAGATCGAGAGTACCGTCCCAACTGCAAAGATGAATGCTATTTCCGCTGAGACATCTACAAAAACTAAGGTTACAAGTAGGACTTGGGAAGTTATGACAAGTAGCAGACTCCCGCCTTTTGTCAACAAACTGTAAAATCCGTAGCGGATGATATATCGTTGTATCATCTCTAAATGTTTAACGACTTTTTCTGTGCTATTCATCTGTTTGGTTTACTTTCATGTTAGTAGTGCAACAATGTCTTCTGGTATTTTGACTTTATGCTTTTGCTCAAAGTCATCAATGTTTTCGTAATCCTTTCCAAAGTTCTCTGTAACAATGTTTTCCTTCAGTTCTATTGCAGTTGTTATATCTGTTCTGGCTTTTTCCCATTCTTTAAGAATTAACCACGTCATACCACGATTATAGAATGCCACAGCTAATTCGGGGTTGCGTTCTATTGCTACGGTATAATCTTTGATTGCTTGTTCATATTCCCCCTTTTTTCTGTATACGTTACCGCGGTTGCTATAGGGATGAATAAGGTCAGGTCTCAATTCTAATGACTTATTATATTCTTTTAGGGCACTATCAAACTCTCCGCTTTCATAATAAATAATACCACGATTATGATAAGCATAAGCAAACTCAGGATCAAGTTTTATTGCGGTAGCATAGTCTTCAATAGCTTGATCTATATCACCTTTAAGTTTATAAACTATCCCGCGACTGTTATATGCTTCTGACAAATTAGGATCAAGTTCTATCGCTTTGTTACAGTCTTTGAGGGCACGTTCATACTCACCCTTCATGCGATACACACCACCACGATTGCTATAGGCTTCTGCATAGTTTTCTTTGAGTCGTATTGCTTTATTAAAATCTTGAATGGCTAAGTCAATCTCCCCAATATTTCCATAAGCAATTCCTCTGTGATTATATGCTTGGGCATAGGTAGGTAACTCGTTAATTGTCTTGTTAAAGTGCTGGATAACATTTCTATAAGATGTCTGAATTGTAGGTGTTTGCATATTAACGTCTCCATATCATTTCATGTTAAGAGGTTTCAATCTTAACTATATCCTCATCCTTATGCGTTTTAACTTCATAACCTGTTATATATGTCTCTTTATGTATACCTTGATTTCTAATAAACCCATGTAGGTCATTATAGACTGTATGTGTTGAGATTCCGTGCTGATTCTGTAAATAATCAAGCATTGGTTCCTTAAGTGTTTGTGGTATGTCAATCACAGTGAACTGATCTGTTTCAATGTATCCCTTCTGTGGTTCAACGAAAATACTTTTCTGTGCTATAATACGATTTCAAGTTTAGTATGTGTAGAGTATATCAAATTATCAATTCTATTTTCAAGAAAATGTTCGGTTTGAGGTGTGTAAAGTTTTTGGCACAATGTCTGACATTATGGTGAATTGCAGGATATGTTTAGCACGTTTTAGTCCCGTAGGGACGATATGTTTATAGAAAACGAGTAACCTCCAACTCTTTAGTCCCGTAGGGACGATATGTTTATCTTCTATGCCGTTCCTACGGAACTCAAGAGGGGTGGTCCACATTTTTTCTATAAACATATCGTCCCTACGGGACTGAAGAACTAGAGGCTGCTCGTTTTCTATAAACATTCCGTCCCTACGGGACTAAAGAAAACAGAAGTTTGTCCCTCTGTGCCAAACACGACTGTGCCTTATTGTAGTGCGGGGCACAGAGACCCCGCACTACAATGGTTAATGAGATGTTGAAATACAAAAGCAGTCATAGATTTAACCGATGACTGCTTTTCAAGACTTGTATGTGCTATATCATTCCACAACCCATGTATCGCCAGCATTGAGAAGCGCATCAAGGTCACCTTCACCTCTTTGCTCTCTTGCTGCAGTAATCTGGGCAGTCATCATGTCCTCATAGCAAGGCTGCTGGACACTTCGGAAGATACCGATAGGATGTGGCATTTCCGGCATATCGCTCATACGGGCAAGGAAATTCGCCAAGGTGGTATTTTGAGCATATTGATCGTGGACAATCAAATCTTCTGTGCCATTTGTCACAGCAGTGATTTCTGGCTCAAAGTTTTTCAGACGTATACCTCTCTCATTCTCCTTACCAAAGAGGAGTGGTTCACCGTGTTCAAGTTTGACTGTATTGTCTGCTTTCGTTGACTTATCCGTATAGAGTTCAAAAGCATCTTTATTAAAGATAATACAGTCTTGATAGATTTCTATGAAAGATGTGCCTTTATGTTCAAACGCTGCTTTGATCATAGATTGTAGATGTCTGGAATCAGTATCGAGTGACCGCGCCACAAAGGTTGCCCCTGATGACAATGCGAGACTTATCGGGTTAAATGGCGTTTCAAGCGAACCGAAGGGAGTAGACTTAGTTTTCTTTCCTTGTTCCGATGTCGGTGAATATTGCCCTTTCGTGAGACCGTAAATACGGTTGTTGAATAGCAGAACATTGATGTCAAAGTTGCGTCTTAGTAGATGTATGAAATGGTTTCCACCGATGGATAGGGCATCACCATCGCCAGTGATAACCCAGACAGATAGGTCAGGATTTGCCATTTTCACACCCGATGCGATGGTAGGGGCTCTGCCGTGGATTGTGTGAAAGCCGTAAGTGTTCATGTAGTATGGAAAACGACTTGAACAGCCGATTCCAGAAATAAAGACGATATTTTCTTGCGGGATTCCCAACTCAGGCATAATACGTCTTGTTTGTGCGAGAATTGAGTAATCACCACAACCGGGGCACCATCGTACATCCTGATCGGACACAAAATCTTTCAGGGTTAGGGTTGGTGCTCCGCCGGGAATGCCTGAAGCTTTTTTATTTCTCATATCTATGCCTGCCTTTTTGAGCATTATTAGAGATTATATAGCGTAATGTGTGCGTTTCGTTTCATGCATGTCTCAACTGGTTTGTGTTTTACAGGACTTACGCATTCCCCCTTGATAAGGGGGTTAGGGGGTTAAATGTCGTTATTTTAATGATATTTCAGTGATTTAACCCCCTAAATCCCCCTTATCAGTGGGACTTTAAGAAAAACTGCATAAGTCCTCTTTTATAAGATGGTATCAATTTTGGATTCTACTTCATATACATGGAAAGGTTGTCCTTGAATCTTGTTGAGTCCAACGGCATCAATAAGATATTCGGCACGTATTAATTGTCTAAGATGTCCTGTGTTTAATTCAGGGATTAGAACAGTTTTGAATTTCTTGAGTATATCCCCTAAGTCATTTGGAAATGGGTTAAGATGGCGCAGATGCACATGACCTATTGCCTTGTCTTCATCAAGTTTATTTTCAACGACAGTGCGGATTGCCCCATAAGTTCCACCCCATCCGAGCACAAGTAGCTCCCCTTCTTGTGCCCCATAGATTTCAGTTGGTGGTATCTCATGAGCGACACGTTTGACTTTTTCTGCGCGTATCGTTACCATTCTTTCATGATTTTCAGCATCATAACTCACACTGCCTGTGATATCCGACTTTTCCAAACCTCCGATACGGTGTTCAAGTCCGAGTGTTCCGGGTTTTGCCCAAGGTCTTGCGAGTGTGTCAGGGTCTCTTATGTAAGGTTCAAAACCTTCTACATCTGTTCTAAAATCGGGTTCAATATTTGGAAGGTCTTCAATATCAGGTATCAGCCAGGGTTCTGCGCCAAGGGCAATGTAAAGGTCAGAAAGAAAGATGACAGGTGTGCGGTATTTGACAGCTATTCGGCATGCCTCATATACTGTCTCAAAGCAGTCATACGGACGACACGCAGCAAGTATTGGTACTGGAGATTCACCATTCCTGCCGTAAAACATCTGTAATAGGTCTGCCTGTTCAGTCTTTGTTGGCATACCAGTAGAGGGACCGGCTCTTTGTATATTACATACTACAAGTGGCAATTCGGCAATCATCGCAAGATTGATTGCTTCAGATTTTAGTGCCAGACCGGGACCACTACTCCCCGTCACACCGAGGGAACCGCTAAAGGCTGCTCCGATTGCTACACCGACTGCAGCGATTTCATCTTCCATCTGCATCGTCACAATACCGAAGTTTCTATATTGTGCTAAGCCGTGTAGGATATCACTTGCAGGTGTAATTGGATAACTCCCATAAACCAACTGTAAACCGGATTGGTTTGCTGCGGCTACAAGTCCAAGTACAGTTGACATATTGCCTTCAATATTTCTATATTTTCCTGGTTCAAATTGTGCTGCTTTCACTTCGTAAGAGGTGGCAAATTGTTCTGTTGCTTCGCAGTAGATATTTCCTGCACGCAGAGCAGATATATTCGGTTCAATGAAGTGTGTATTTCTTGTCGCAAACTTGGTTTTGATCCATCTCATAGTATAATCCATCGGTCGGTTGTATAACCATAAGATCATACCGAGGGCAAAGAAGTTTTTACATTTATCCTGATCACTATGATCAAGGTCGGTGTGTTCAAGTGCTTTGCGAGTTAAGCGTGTCATTTCCACAGAAAAAACTTGATACTTCGTAAGCGAGTCATCTTCTAACGGATTGGTTTCGTATCCAGCAAGGCGCAAGTTCTTTCGTGCGAAATTATCCGAATTTACGATCAGAATGCCGTTATCTTTTAGTTTGTGTAGGTTGACTTTTAGCGCAGCGGGATTCATAGCAACAAGCACATCACACGTATCGCCGGGTGTGTGTATTGTTTCACTGGAGAAGTGTAGTTGGAAGCCTGAGACTCCTGCCAATGAACCTGCGGGAGCTTTTATTTCTGCGGGGTAATCGGGTAACGTTGCGACATCGTTCCCAACGATCGCGGAGGTTTCTGTCATCTGTGTTCCGATTGTTTGGGAACCATCGCCGGAGTCCCCAGCAAACAGAACTGTCGCCGCCTGAATTTGTTCTACTTGCTTACGCATCAGTGTTCAGCCTTATTATATGCTATTCTGTAGGAGGTGTACCACAATGTCCACCTATAAAATATATCGTCCATGTGTTATGCTCCTTCTCGTGCTTTCAGTGCATCTCGTATTGGGTTAGGGGGTAAAGTCAGGACTTCGTGTGGGAAAGATTCAACGAGATAAGAGATAACATCTCTGATAGAGACCATGCCAATTGGGTGTTGATTCTCATCTACAATAGGTAAATGCCGAAATTTTCCGTGTGCCATATACAACACGGCTGTATCTAACATGTCATCTGGTCCGGCAGTTTGCGGGTCAACTTTCATAAATTGTGTAACAGGTATTTGTGTTAGGTCGCCAACATCTTTGTTAAAAATCTTACGTAAAACGTCCCGTTCCCCAAAGATACCGCGTAAGATACCGTCTTCAACAACAGAGGCTGCGCCAATATGATTATCAATTAACAGATCAATTGCATATTGTGTATTTGCTGCTATGTCTATTGTAACACAATCCCGCATCAGTCTTCGTAGCGGGATCTGGCTTTCACTGACTTCAACAACTCTTTTAGACGTTTCCAGGTCTTGATCCATCTGTGCTAATTCTTCATCAATAGCACTGTCATATAGCATGGTTATCTTCCTCCTTTTTGACTTTCAATAAAGATAGCGACGTGGTCTAAAATATCTCGTGTTGAAATCAACCCTACAGGAAACTCTTGTTGCTGATCATCCCAAATACAGAGTGGAACATGTCTAAAATGCCCGAGATGCATTAGGTTCAGAGCGAAAGCGATTGGGTCGCTTGCGCGCAACGATTCAGGGTTCACGGACATAATATCTTCAACGAGAACAGTTTTCGGGTCTAACCTTTTACCGCATACTTGGACGAGTAGGTCACGATCAGTGATAATACCGGCTAACCTTTGTTCAGCATCAACGACGAGGATACATCCTAAACCTTCTGCCTGCATGATGTCTATGACATCGGAGGCAGGAGAACCGACTTGGACAGTGGGAGGTTGCTTGTAATCAAGCGTGCTTATCGGTAAAGACAGTGTTCGCGCGTCCATCGTTTGGGTTCCTTGATATAAACGTTCAATTATGGCGTTTGGTTTCTTTCTGGACCTTATTATAGGATACTATATTTGGTATGTATTTGCAAGTATATTTTGATATGGTTTAGGGTTATGTAATTTTCGGTTTTTTGTTCAATATTATTCACAAAAGTTTATTTTGTTATGGGTTTGTATTCCTATTTGTCTGAACCAGGATTTTCAGGATTAGTAGATTTGCAAGATTATGTGTCTGAAGTTTCAAGGTGCTATTCATGCGGATGGCGGGGCACAGAGACCCCGCCCTACAGAAAAAATCGGAGTTGGAAACCCCTCGGACAATGCGGATGGCGGGGCACAGAGACCCCGCCCTACAGAAAAAATCGGAGTTGGAAACCCCTCGGACAATGCGGATGGCGGGGCACAGAGACCCCGCCCTACAGAAAAAATCGGGGTTGGAAACCCCTCGGACAATGCGGATGGCGGGGCACAGAGACCCCGCCCTACAGAAAAAATCGGGGTTGGAAACCCCTCGGACAATGGTTATTGATTGTTGTTCTTGTATTTCGCGATGCTGTCAAGTATCTTGTGGGCAAGTTGGGCGTTTTTGATGGTTTTGTCCGATGGTGTTAATCCGTATATACACTGTTTTACATATCCATAGAGTGCATCAAGTTCTTGGATGATGTTTTCAGAACCTTTTTTCTCTTGGTTTATGTATTTCGCCACGTATTCATTCTGTGCTTTGTAGAAGAGTTCCCTGTATTTTTTGGGAAATTCTCGGTGGTTTATGTCATACCGCCTCAATTGATTTCTGAGTTTTTCCCTGATGCTTTTCCTGTGTTGTTCTTCCTGATATTTGTATTCTTCAGGGTCTTGGTTTTGCTGCATCTGTGGGTATTTGGGTATGTCGTCCTGAAATTCTTGCATGAATGCATCAATTATGGCTGATGGTTGCATAAAATTAGCATAACATTTGACGGCAAATTCTTTGTGTTTTTCCTTTAAATTCATTGATTTTTCCCTCCTTGGAAATGTACCGCATGTTGCGATTTTTCGTGTTACGGTACGGTTTTGGTACGGTTTTTCGTACCGGTTTGTTAATCCAATCATTGACTGGGTTTGTGTGCATATTTTGCATGAGATTCTTGAAGATTCTGTTTTTTTGAAAAGGTACATTTTTGATTTAGTATTTTGTAATCGGGTCTGTGTAATAATTTTTTTGAAAGATGTCATTATCATAGGAGTTCACCAAAAGGCTTACTTTTTTCGTAATAATAAGTATAACACATAAACTAACGTATGTCAAATTAAATTTTACATTTTTCTGAACTGGGATTTTGTTAATGTAAGAGGCGCGTGAAGTGCGCGACTGCGAACACTGTCTTTTGTCTGAACCAGGATTTTCAGGATTAGTAGATTTCCAAGATTGTGTGTCTGAAGTTTCAAGGTGCTATTCATGCGGATGGCGGGGCACAGAGACCCCGCCCTACAGAAAAAATCGGGGTTGGAAACCCCTCGGACAATGCGGATGGCGAGGCACAGAGACCCCGCCCTACAGAAAAAATCGGGTTGGAAACCCCTCGGACAATGCGGATGGCGAGGCACAGAGACCTCGCCCTACAGAGGAAATCGGGTTAGGAAACCCTCCTACCTTCTGTCAGGTGGGGGAACGACACCTGCGGGGGCATTCGAGCTTCCAGTTGCATGTAGTACAGCTCCTGATCCGATGGTGGCAAACTGTTCAAGACTCAGTAGTAAATAAGCGGTGCTGTCTATGCCGTGATGATCACCTTTGATGGATTCCTCATCTTTGTCGGTGTATGTCACATTCTCATCGTAGACACAACTCAAAAACTCGTCGGTAACATCTAACGGACGGTATTCTTGCCTTAGATCCTCATCGGGTGGATGTAACATTCTGTCCCGAAAGAAGAAGATTGAGGGTTGTCCAGTTTTATCTACCTTCAGACGTTGTTTGATCGCGTCAATCTGTCCAATACGCGATTTTTTCGGTTCTTTGACAGTAAGCCGCGCACGTCTGAGATGTTCAACACCATCCTGATCCGCACTGTCAACCGCGGCATACCGAATATAATCGTCATCGTCACAATTTGCCTCTATCATATCTATCAGATCGGTTCTTGTCAGACCTGTCTTGTAGATTTCCTTGTATGCATAGAGACGGTCCTCGGGTGATTCTGCCCACCAGATACAACTTGATGGGTTGCGGAAACCCCAGTCAACGCTGAGAAAACGTTTCCAATTTGGATCAAGTTCAAAACTATCAATAATATGTATATCCGGTGAAAATTTATCAAAGACGAGACCTTCTGCAGATTCCCATTTGCCTTCGTAGCCGCGTTTATATCGCAATCCTTCAAGATTTTGTAGTCTGGAAACTCTCCGTTCCCCGATTTCAGTCAATTCCCCAGTCTCTTGATTGTAGATTTCGGGATTGTCTCTGAATGACAACTCAAAATATTCTACTTTTCCGTTTTTTGTTTGATGACGTATCCAATGGTCTGGAGAGCTTGGGTTGCAATCTGCGATGAGGAATGCGATGGGCATTGTACCTGCACGCTCAGAAACGCGGGCAGTAACTTCCAACCATTTGTCAAACGGGATTAATTCTGCTTGATTGACAAATGCTGCATCAAAGAAATCGGATAGTAAGTTATTCGGATTGTCTAATCCGTTCATGTAGATGCGTGAACCGTTCCAGTATTCAAAGAAGATGGGTTGTTCGCCACCGTGTTTGACGATGGGCGTTGGGTTTGTCGCGGTCCGAGGTGTAGGTCGGAATCCGAGATATTTCTCATAAGTGGGTATGATATTTCTATAGATTCGGTTGAGGGTTCTGTGAATAAAGGTGAGTCTTGCCCCTGGATACTGTCTTGCTAACATGTCTATGTAAGCAACGCAGCTATACGTTTTTCCTGCATCATAAGTGCCACCTGCTATTTTGATAGGTGCATGCGATTTGAAGAGATCAATCATTTTGGCATAAGGACGAAATCCATCAAGATTGTACTTGATGCTGGGCGTTGGGGCTACGACCTTAATGTTCTTGATGATCTCCTTCGGTTCATCATGTGCGGGTAGATTCTCCTCATATTCGTGGACAACTGGATGTACGTGTTCCAGTGCTGGTGGGTTTTCGCTGGTTTGCCCTGATTGTTCAATATCATCGGGTTGGACATCTTGCTCGGAATTATCGGATTGTGGCTGTACAAGCCTTTCGCATTCTAATATAGTCTTGAATGATTTGATGGCATCACCAATCGTTTTGACATGAATGGATATCTGTTTGATTCTCTCAGGATCTCCTTTGCCATCCCTTATATCCTTATATGATTCTATAAGCTCATCCATCATTTCCTTCTGAGCTTCGTGCCACTCGTCTAATGTGCGTTGGTATTTGCTTCTCTTTTGAATGGGGGTCGGTGTTACTTTAGTCATAATACTGAATATTATAACTTATGGTAAATGTGAATTGTAATTTTTGTGGTGTGTGGAGCAATGGAATTCTAATAGGTTTGGGGGTGGCTTTCGGCTATCGGCAGTCAGCAGTCAGAGGATAGTTGTGAAAAGTTGGTTGGGAGGACTGTCTGAACCAGGATTTGCAAGATTGTGTCCGAGGTGCGTGAATTGCTCGGCTATGAGGGGGTACAAGGCTGACAGCATGTGCCACGTTTGTTTTATCGGAGTTAGGAAATCCCTCCTACAAATGAGTAGGTATCAGCTTGGGTAATAATAGGCAGTCGTCCCTGTGCAATAACTTTATACACCCGAAGTTATATAATCAGGACTTACGCAGTTTTTCTTATAGTCCCACTGATAAGGGGGATTTAGTAAATCAACGCTACAAATGCCATTAAGGCATTTGGCGGGGTTAAATCACTGAAATATCATTGAAATAACGACTTTCCCCCCTAACCCCCCTTATATGAAGATTAAATAAATATTTCGGTAATTTCTTTAGTCCCGTAGGGACGGTATGTTTATAGAAATGTGATAATCTATCTTTCTTGAGTTCCGTAGGAACGGCATATTTATTGTTGATGTGCTTAGATACATATCGTCCCTACGGGACTAAGGAATGCGGGTATCCGCGCTGCTATAAACATATCGTCCCTACGGGACTGAAGAGTGCTTAAAATGTTCCGAACATGCATAATGAAAAATTACCGATTTAATAAATTAATCTTCATTCAAGGGGGAATGCGTAAGTCCTGATGGGTGTGTAAAGTTTTTGGCAAACATCTCATAAACCATTGTAGTGCGGGGTCTCCGTGCCCCGCAATTCTTGGTAGATTAAAGATGGCGGGGCACGGAGACCCCGCCCTACAATGAATGGTCCGAAGTTTGTGCCAAAAACTTTACACACCCAGTCCTGATAATTAACTTGCATAACAACTGTTGTTAATGTTAAACTGTAAATAGGTGTGCATGTATAGTCCTGTACTTGAACAAAAATTTAACCTTGTTTACACAACTTACTCAGAAAATTGAGTTGATTAATAGATAGTGTTTCGGTTATTATGAATTTCATTGGTTGAATAGTGATAAATGATGTTGCGTAACCTGTTACGAATGCTGAATTGCAAATAGGAGAATTTTGGAAATGAAAATCTATAACATCTGTACAGTATTGATTGTGCTGCTGATGTTGACCGTATCAATGTCTGCAATGGCACAAGTGCAAGAAAAGAACCTTGTTGGTTGGTGGCTTTTTGATGATGAGACAGAGGAAACAGGAAACTGGGGAGGTATAACCCTTCGCGGTGCTACGATTGAGAAAGGGCAATTAGTTACTGACCCAGACAAATGGGCAAACGCCGTTGACTATAAAGGTCCTAATATCTCAGAAGTGTCGTTAGTGAGTTGGGTAAGTTTAGACAACCTGGATCATAGAAAGGGTTCTGCCCTTACATTAGATAGAACTGATAGGGATCAGTTCTTAGCGATTGTTTACGCTGAAAGGCAAGAGAAGCGATGGATGCCTGGAAGTAGCGGCTTCGGGCGCACGCAAGATTTCAATAATAACGTGAATGAAAGCAAAATCGGTGAAATAATTTTCTTAGTCATTACATACAAGGATGTCAACGGTCAATATCAGATCACTGGTTACCGTGACGGTGAGAACATCGGTTCTTTTCAGCAAGGCGGTGTCCAGACTTGGGAGAAAGACACTTCTGAAGCAATTTGGGGCATGCGGCATTCTGGTGGAATTGCAAATCCTGTTGGTCCATCAATATCTGCCCATATCGAAGAAACCCGAATCTACAATATCGCATTGACGGAGGAAGATATCCAAACTATGCACAAAGGGGATCTTCCAGTTGAACCACGTGACAAACTTGCTACTAAATGGGCAAAGATAAAAAGGCAATAGTGTTTTGATTGCTTATCCTTGTAAGTATTATCAATAATCGGAAAGGAGATCACTCCTACAATACAAAACTTGTCTGTAGGAGTGATCTCCAAATAGTGACATAATAGCAATTAATAGAAAAACGAATTTAATAAGTTATGTAAAGGAGTTGTTTCCATGAAAAGAATAGTTTACTGTGTATTGGCAGTAATGTTTGGTATGCAGATGTCAGTTCTTGCCCAGGTGCAAGAAGACAATCTTGTCGGTTGGTGGCGGTTTGATAGTGCAAAGGAAGAAACTGGTAACTTTGGAGATGTCGTCCTTCATGGTGCCACGATAGAAGATGGCCAACTGGTTGTTGCTAATGGAAAATGGGCACATTCCCTTGAATACACCGGTCCCGATATCACAGAACTGACCTTGGCATCTTGGGTAACTTTAGACAATTACGCGAAGACAAACGGTTCCGCTCTCACATTGGATGAGGTGTCAACAGATCAGTTTTGTGCAATCGTCTGGGCTGAAAAAGTAGAAAGGCAATGGATGCCGGGGAGCAGCGGTTTCCAGCGCACGGAAAATTTTCCCAATGCTGTCACTGAAGAGGATACTGGGGAAATGGTTTTCTTAGCCATCACATACAAAAACGATAACAACCAATATGAAATCACCGGTTACCGAAACGGTGAGAGTCTCGGTAGTTTCAAAAAGGGCGGTCTTAAAACTTGGGAGGTAGGTGATTCAGAAGCGATTTGGGGCAGACGGCATGTAAATGGACTTAATGGTCCTGGTGATCTCAATGCTCACATTGAGGAATCCCGAATCTACAACGTTGCTCTGACCGCAGACGAGGTAAAAACCTTGAATGATGGCGGACTCACACCTGTTGAACCGATGGGTAAACTTGCAACACAGTGGGGTGCGTTGAAATCTAAATAGAGTGTATCGTATAAACCAATTGTAAGTTTGATTTTTTGTAGGGCGAGGCACAGAGACCTCGCCCTACGTTTAAGAGCGTTTAGAATTTTGGCACATACCGCTCCGCTGGAGCGGAAAAATGAAATGATGTACGTGCTATAAACATATCGCTCCGCTGGAGCGAAAGATTGGACATCACGAGTAGATCCGATACGGGAACACAAACTGGAAAGTTTGTGCTACAAAAGAGACGGAAACACAAACTGGAAAGTTTGTGCTACAAAAGAGATATTATATATTAGAAATGGTATTATTTCTATTAATCAGGCAGTATCCTGTATCCGCTACTTATTCCCGTAACCATTCCGACAATAGCCCACAACCCCGCACATGTCATCTCACCGATGACTAAGCCGAGAAATACGGGGCGCGCTTGACGGTATGCCTTCAATCCACCGTATTTTACAATTGCAAACTTCATACCCCATCCCAAAAAGATAGAGAACCAGAGTTTGAAAGTTGCCCATGAACTTAACATCGTATAGCCGAGGGGGTGTAGGGGCCACCACACAAAGGTCTGTCGCATCCACATCAACCATCCAGTGAATCCACCACCAAACAAGATAAACCCTATATTCGTCCAATTAGTGCTTGTTTTTGGACTTGTTAGCAATCCTTCCAGTTGCCGCATAAACCAACCGCCGCCCATATACGGTGCACCGTGTGCATATCCTACTTTGATTGCAGAGTAATAGGATACCCCTAAACCGATGACCATAGCGGCTGCCATTGCGATGAGGAGTTGTCGGCGTTTGACACGCGCCTCGTCTGTTGCTTTCAGTCCGTTCATAATGTTCGGCATCATAAATTCGCGTAGGTCATGTGTTAAACAAACGGGGTGCATCATCAGAGATGTCAACGATGATGGATGTATTCTTGATGTTCCCAAAGTCGTGAGGAAAAAGCCTTGTGGGGAAAATGATGGGTTGATAAACGGAATACCACCGTTAATGACCTGCCACGTCAAAACGACATACATCGCAAGCAGAAACAACACAAATCCGATTGCAAACGGTATTGACATGCCCATCAGATGATTGAAAAACACAAGCACACAGACTCCACCGATAAGTCCAAAGACAGTAACCCCGTAAGGTAACGCTTCGTCTGATTGGCGGAACTGGAACATGTTTTTTATATGATGCCGTGTTTTCCATAAGGCGATAGCGACAAACACCAAACATGCCCCTGCTTCTTGGGAAGCACTAAACGATTTAGCAGTCCATTGAACGCCCGGTCCAGAAGTTAATGGAAAACCGAGCATCACCCCGATAAGACATTGCAGCTTGTAGAATACGAAGAAAAACCAGATACTGAATGATACCTCTAAAGTGAGTAGATAACTGAATCCAACCATTGACCAGAAGATGACAACTTGGAATGGACGTAATGCACTCCACGGTCTTTCTGTGAAATAGTGATTAAGCCAGAAATCACGCGGGATATGTGGGATGGATGGGAAAAATGTATGTAGTCCATTCATCGTATGTAGAAAGACAGGGAATGCAACACCGAACCAGAGTGCGCTGTTTTTGAAGAGCGGACCGAGGTTACCGCTGCCTTGTGCTGCCATTTCAACGGGGAGTTTTACAAGTGGGAAGGCACAACGTTCATATTCAACCCACTGCTTTCGGAGTAAAACCGACAGACATATCATCACGAAATAGACAACGATGACATACGCACTCCAGATGAGAATAGGCGTTATCCATGCACCCCAAGGGATAGGTTCTCCTGCAAACAGACCTTCATAGAATGAGCTGATCGCGGTTTCGTCGCGCACAACTCGCCAATGCGGAATGTAGTGGAAGAACAAGGACTCCCAATCGTTTTCAGGTGTGGCAAGGTACTTATAAGCGATCATCGGACTGAGGGCGTATCGCATCATCCCGGAAGATGGAATGCCTGCAGGTGCAAGCATGATACACCAAATTGTGATGAGTTCTCCAGGTGTCAATGCGGATTTGGGATGTATCTGTTTTAAGGCGACATTCACCCCTAATACAAGTATCGTAAGCACAAAGAACGGACCGACAGGAAAATGTCCGCCTGCGAGGAAGATGTTTCGTATGACGTAATCGTTGTAGGGTGCGAGGAGGCATTCAATGGTTGCACACGCTAAACCGATGATAACTGCGCGCCCAGATAGGCTTGTTCGTGTTCGTTGCTGAATCAATATTTTCACGCCTTCGAATTGATATGAATATCAGACATTTCTAACGTTTTATAAATCATACACAAAAAGTGGCGTTCTGTAAACAGATTTGGAATTATACTAATTCTCAGAATGAATGTCACTTTTGAAATGAAATGTAAGAGGCGCAATGAATTGCGCGACTACAAACGCGTTTTTTCTTAATGAACACGCAAGTTGCTACCTAAACAATATAACCTCCCTCTAAGATCGTTCAGAATTTTGGCACATACCGCTCCGCTGGAGCGGAAGAATGAAACGATGTGCGTGCTATAAACATATCGCTCCACTGGAGCGAAAGATTGGACATCACGAATAGAAAGGACGAAACCGTGCAATAGGTAGCAACTTGGGTAATGAAAGAAAATCAATTAGAAATGGTATAACACTTTATAAATCATACACAAAAAGTGGCGTTCTGTAAACAGATTTGAGATAATAGGGATTAAACAGAATTATTTATTGAAATTTATATGACAAATAAGGTAAAGTTAAAGTAAAATAGTTACTGCATGTTGAAATACAGGAACGAAACTTACTGATTTGCAAATTGATTGATCTATTTCAAATAGAAAGGGAGATATGATAATGCAAACACCTTCAAACTTGTTTACTGATGAACAGATGCGTGATTTCATTGTCAACGGTTATGTTACAGTGAAAACAGATTTACCGCGTAGTGTTCACGAGACGATTTACCGTAAAACGCAGGAATACACAGAAAAGGAAGGAAACTTGGGCAATAATATTTTGCCGCGAGTGCCAGAGTTACAAGCTGTGTTTGATGATCCTGCGGTTCGTGGTGCGTTTACGAGTATTTTAGGGAAGAATTATGTGATGCACTCCCATAGGCATCCACATCGGAACGGGCCGCACAGTGGTGGACAAGGTTTTCATAAGGATAGTTACTGGGGGCATCAGAAGGTGCGACACCATCTGCCGCGTTGGGCAATGGCATTCTACTATCCACAGGATACACCAATTGAAATTGGTCCTTCAGCGATCTTGTCGGGAACGCAATACTACAGTCATAGGATAACTGAGACGAATGATGGGGAGGTGGCTCTTTATGGTGAAGCTGGGACTGTATCCATCATACATTTTGACTTGTGGCATCGTGCGATGGCAAACCAGACCGACAAGGTTCGCTATATGATGAAGTTTCAGTTTATTCGTTTGGATGAACCAGAAGCACCGGAATGGGCTGTGCAAGAATCTGCGTGGAATTCTGAAGGTCTTGATATTGATGGCAACCCAGCAGCACTAAAACATGAAACAACTTGGCGGCATGTTTGGCAATGGATGTCTGGTAAACCCAATGCCAATGGAACACAACAGGCAAATGGTAATTTGACTACGCACATAGAAGCATTGCAGCACGAGGATCCTGCTGCCCGTTCTGATGCTGCAGATGCGTTAGGTTTGTTAGGCGAATCAGCAGCTGATGCAATTCCGATGCTTAGCGATACCTTGAGCGACAATTATGAACCTGTCCGTCTGAATGCCGCTTATGCATTAGGAGCGATGGGTGAACCAGCAGTATCAGCATTGATAGACAAACTTCATGATGGAAACGGAACGACGCAACGTATGGCAGCGTATGGATTGGCAGCTGTTGGGGCACCTGCTGTGCCTGCACTCTGTGAGGCAATGGAACATGAAAATGATGAGGTGAGACATCAAGCAACTTACGCATTAGCACAGATAGGAAGTGATGCTGAGTCAGCAGTCTCTGTGCTTATGAAACATGCCGATGATAGTAAGGTTGAGGTTCGGCGATATGTTCCAGAGGCATTTGGTGCGATAGGGCCGGCTGCTGCACCTGCTGTTCCATTGTTAATTGATAGGTTGGCGAATGATGAGGATGTGCAAGTTCGGTTTGAGTCTGCCTTGGCATTAGCACAAATTGGACCTGCATCAAGTGATGCAATACCGGTTTTGAAGGAATCACTTTCGGATAAGAATCGGTATGTGCGGGATAATTCTATTCATGCCCTCAAACGGATCGGGACCCCCGAAGCAGAATCAGCACTGATGGATTATCTGTTGATGGCACGATGGTGTCCTATTACGAACAGAGAGAGCACATTTTAATATTGTTGAATGTAATGTTTTTACAAACTGTAGGCATGCTTTGAATGTGTGCCTACAATTATGTTAATCTAAGTTGCCACATAAGGCTTGTGGGAGGGGTTAGATGGAGATTAAGTTATTAATTCGGTAATATTCGGGCGGGGAAACCCCGCCCCTACGATAATTTTTATAGAATTAGATTACCGAAATATTTTCTTAATCTTCATGAAACCCCTTCCACAAATCGTATATCGGGGTTAGAAACCCCTCCCACAAAGAATAGGTAGCAACTTATGTTAGGTATTATCAACTTATGTTAGGTATTATCATAGACAGACAATTCCATTTAGGAGGAATATCTTATGAATATAATGGAACACGCAGAAGAATTAATTAACAAAATCCATAATCAGTTGGAGGAATATGAAAGAACTCTTGATGAATCAGTAGAAAGAATTCATCATGAATTAGAGGAATATACCAGAGCAGCCGAGGAACAGATTGAAAGAATTCAGAATGAAATTGAACAAGAATCTGAAGCTGCAGAAGAACAGGTTCGAAGACTACATGATGGATTAGAAGAACACCATAGAAATGTTGAAGAACAAGTTCAGAAGATACATGACGAGGCTGAAGCATACGAGCGGCACACTGAGAGACAAGTTGAAAGCATCAACGAGCAGCTTGAGCATGCCAGACAAAACGCCGATGAACAGGTTGAGAGAATACGTGAACAGATTGAACATAAGTCAGATTCTGTTGAAGAACAAATAGACAGAATGCGTGCGCAAGTAGATGACTATAGGGACAAATCTGAAGATTGGGTTGAGGGCATCCGTGAACGGATGGAGGAACTCAGGGATGGTTTTGAGCATTACTCTGAAAACATACATGTTGAATCGGATACTTGGATTGAATCAAAATCTGACACCGATACTGTACAGGCATTGATAGACCGCTTTCATTCATTATATAGTGAACGGCATGCTGCAATCACGATCAACAATACTTATGCGATCAACGGTGTTGAGATATTGAAATATAGTGGTAAATTGCTGCCATTAGCAGATATGGATGCGCGTTATCCTCGCCGTGAATGGCTTCAAACCCTTCTCAACAAAAATGTCACCATAGAGAATATTGATGATTATTGCCGTTATCTGAATGCGCGGGATATGTTGATGCGGATTCAGAATAAACCCGATGTGTGGACATCTGGTCTGTTCAATATTCCCCCAACAGAAAATTGGGAAACCTACCAAGAAGCGTATATTAACCAATTGGTAAATCCAGATGAAGCACCCAATGCATAATTCGCATATATGTTAACGCAAGTTGCTACCTAAACAATATAACCTTCGTTAAGATCGTTCAGAATTTGGCACATACCGCTCCGCTGGAGCGGAAGAATGAAACGATGTGTGTGCTATAAACATATCGCTCCACTGGAGCGAAAGATTGGACATTACGAGTAGAAAGGACGAAACTGTACAATAAGTAGCAACTTGGGTTATGGAATAAAATTAAGGGATGACCGGACATCGGATTTTGTGTTAATGGTCATCCCTTAATCATTATAGTCCATAGATTTTTTTGTTGATGGCTGGGCAAGCGTATTACCTACTCTTCAATTTACCCCAGGTTGTCACCAATGAGTTGCCAGGTTCAACGGGATAAGTTTGATGAACCCAACCCAGTGATTCAACAGTCTCCTTTATTCCAATCAATATCTGTTCTGACTCACCACCAGTAGCTGGAATAATATGGTTTCTGATTAATCGGAATTGTTCAATGTTTTTAATATTGTCTGGATCCGTATATGATGCATAAGTGATATACTTTCCATCTGGAGACCATGCCTGAACACCATAACTAAAATCTTTGTCTAAGTGTATTATCTCTACATCAGCGTTGGGTTCAACAGGAGTTACAAGAATACCTGTTCCCCACCGTTCTCCATCTTTTACAATAAACCTATTGAAGGCGATCTTTGTTCCATCAGGTGAAAAAGCAAAGGTGCCATATCGTACATTGAATGCGATACGAAAAATGTCTCTACTCTCAACGTCATATAGATATAGATTTTCTCGGACATTAAAAGCAATTTTCTCTCCATCTGGAGACCACTGTATATTGTTAATATCCCAGTCATCAAGATCCAATAGGATTTCAAATTCGGGTTCAGGTTCGTTAAGTTGTTCATGTTTTATCAGAAGTAATCCAGGTGTTGCCACAATGACGACATCACCTTTACTTGAAATATCAGCATCAAATATTGACCAAAACCTATCAAGTGTGAGATCCTTTGCCTTTCTGTTTGGGTTTCTCATATCTAATAGAAATACTTCGGTACGCGTCTGGACAAATCTAACTACACCTATTTGTTCTTCAGAAATTGCTATGGAGGCAACTGCAAGCACATATCGACCGTCCTCCTGTACTTCAATTTTGTCAATTCTTTCAAATGTTTGTCGGAAGAGTTTACGAGCATTAATTCCTAACGTATTAGAAATCCATATCTCTTTACTTCTTTTGGGATGAACAAATATCAATTCAGCCGTTGGGAGCGCGTAAACTTGTGCCAGAAGTAAAAACAGAATCAAACATATCAGACATTTTGGTATAAGAGATTTGGTGATGTTAGTCATGAGGTCCTCCTATTGTTTGTTGCTGTTTCAATTGTCCCCAAGTTGTAGCAAGTTTTGATTCAGGTTCGACGGGATATGACTTCTGTGTGAACTCTAAAGCCATTGCCCCACCCTCAATACCTGTTAGAATCTCTTGAGGATTACCTTTTTCAATGGAAACTACATAGCTTGTAAATTCGAATCGTACCCAGAATAAGACAAGTTGCTTAAATTCAGCTAATACATAAGCAATAGATTTTCCATCTGGTGTCCATGTGATATATAGGCCGAATGTTTCTGGCTGATCGATCTTTAGTATATTTATGTCTTTGGGGTTGTCCCGCGTGAGTACACCAATTTCTCTATGACCTTTCTTGTTATTTCGTCCTTTTGTAAGAATAAAAAATGCTAATTTACTTCCATCTGGAGAAAAAACTGGAAAATATCCGTAGTCAAGCAACTTTGAAACTTGTTTCGTGCCAACATCCAGTATGAATATACCCTCATCGTTTGAAAACACTATTTCAAATCCATTTGGTGCCCAATCAACATATTCAGCGGGTCCATCATAAAGTTTTTCTGCCTTTGGGAGTGTTGCATGTACCTCATGTTTCGGAATCATATAGATTCCATCTGGAATACCGTTGAAGATTTTATTAGCAAAAACGACATCTCCCTTGTGTGAAATCGCAGCACTGGAAACATTGCTAAACCTTCCGTATGTTAAATCCTTTCGTCCAGCGTTTAGGTTTTTCCTATCAAAAAGATATACATCAACACCGCTTTCATTCTTAATTCCTGACCCTACACATAAGATGTATCTGTCTCCTTGTTTTATAGAAATACGAGTAGCAAATATAGGTGGATTAAATAACCTGTGTGGATTACTGCCCTTGATATCACTCATCCAAATCCCGTTCTGATGCCAGTAATTTGGTTGATAGATAATATCTTGTGCAGAGGACACATTTGATAATATAAAGGTACTACATATAACCCAAATACATAGATTACATGTGTAATTTTTAGTGTGATATTTCATTATGTTCTCCATTTTATCGGTCTGTGTTTATAATTGATAGATTTAGAAAACAAAATATCGTAGGTGAGAGAATCTGTTATTCAGAACACACCTTTTGGCTTGTATTTAATAGAATAACACACCTTAACAGAGTATATCAAGATATTTTGTGTCAATGGCCAGAGGCATTCAATTGTCACACAACATCATTGTAGGAGGGGTTTCTAACCCCGAATTCTGCTGCTGTGTATCTTAAATCGGGGTTAGAAACCCCTCCTACAACAACGAAACTCGACAATTGAATACCTCTGTTGAACACCCGATTTAACTTGCACGATTAAGATATTTATAGCATAATTGAATTAGTAAGATGATGGTCGTACGCATTATTAGAATTACAACATATTCCTTCTCTATGAACACAACAAAGGGATAGAAATGATGGTAAGCCGCAAAGATATTCAAGCTACATGCGATGACATCGTGCGTGAATTCAAGCCGTTACAAGTAATTCTTTTTGGTTCTTATGCTTACGGCACACCAAAGGAGTTTTCGGATGTTGATCTGTTGGTCGTAATGCCGGTAGCCAATTCGGAAGCGCGAGACCAAGCAGTAGAAATACGTCAACGGATTCCGCAGCGGTTCAGTATGGACCTGCTTGTGCGTTCACCAGAGGATATAGCGTATCGGATTTCTCATAACGACTGGTTTCTGCGTGAGGTCACTGAAAAGGGTGAGGTGCTTTATGAAGCTGAAGAATTTTATTTGAAACCACACGAGAAAGAGAATACCAAAATGAATCCTTTGACTTTAGAGTGGATAGAAAGAGCAGAGGGAGATTTCACAGTTGCTAAGGAAAATCAACAGGGGAATAACCCGGTAAACCATGTAATTTGTTTCCTTGCTCAGCAATGTGTTGAAAAATATTTCAAAGCATGGTTACAAGAGATGAACATTCCTATCATAAGAACACACAATTTGACTCAACTATTGGATTTAATATTACCTACTATTCCAGAATGGAAAGCATGGAAGTCTGAGTTATCAGATTTATCTGAATTTGCAGTTGAAACGCGTTATCTTGCCGAATCTCCTTCACACATTGATGTAGTACGTTCAATGGAAACATGTGAAAAAGTGCGCGAAGCTGTTCGTATACAACTTAATCTACCGATTGATGAAACAGATTCCTAAATGATATAGGAAGGTCAGGAACAAGACAAATATAAACTCATTTCTGCTTGATAAAGGATAAAATGATGGTAAGTCGCAAAGACATCCAAGCCACATGTGATGACATCGTGCGCGAATTCAAGCCGTTACAAGTAATCCTTTTCGGTTCGTATGCTTACGGCACACCAAAGGAGTATTCGGATGTAGACCTTTTGGTGGTTATGCCTGTTGAAAAGATGGAAGCCCGTCGTCAAGAATCAGTAATTCGTGAACGGATCCCTGAAAGATTCAAAATGGACCTTCGTGTACGCTCACCAGAAGAGATTGCATTTCGCGTCTCTCATAACGATTGGTTTTTACGAGAGATAACTGAAAAGGGTGAAGTGCTTTATGAAGTTGAAGATTTTTATCTCAAACCACACAAGAAAGAAAATACCAAAATGAATCCTTTGACTTTAGAATGGATAGAAAGAGCAGAAGGGGACTTTAACGCAGCGATGCAACTACATCGTGGACCTGATCCAATATACCATGTCATCTGTTTTTTAGCTCAGCAATGTGTTGAAAAATATCTCAAAGCATGGTTACAAGAAAACAACATTCCTATTCAGAGGACACACAATTTAGAAGATTTGTTAGGATTGATTCTACCGTCAATTCCTGCTTGGGATAAGTGGAAATCGGACCTGTCTAAACTATCTGAACATGCAGTAGACACTCGTTATCCAGGTGATATAAAGACTGCTAACGATGCTTCACTGGCGGGGCAAACTTGTGAAATAGTGCGTCACGCAGTTCGCGTAGAATTAGAACTTCCTATCAAAGAAGAGAAGAATTCATGAATTATGATTTAGTAATCAGAAACGGAACATTGATTGATCCTGCACAAGGTATCCATGCTCAAAAGGATGTAGCCTTCTCAGATGGACGCGTCTCACAGGTCAGTGATGATGTGCCATCCACAGAAGCACGAGAGATAGTAGATGCAGAGGGGTGTTATGTTACGCCGGGTTTGATAGATTTACATGTGCATGTCTTCCACGGTGTCAGTCATTTCGGTGTTGAACCTGATCCGACCTGTTTAGCGCGGGGTGCGACAACAGTTGTTGATGCGGGTTCCGCAGGTGCGGACACTTTCCCCGGATTTCGTAAATATGTCATCAATGTTAGTGATACCCGTATACTTGCTCAATTGAATATATCTTCGCAAGGCATGCTAACGCGTGAAATTGGAGAATTAGAGAACCCGGATTACGCAGATGTTGACAAAGCATGCCGAATGATTGAGCAGCATCGTGATATTATTTTAGGTGTCAAAGTGCGGTTGACGCGAGAATCAATAGTAGGGAAACGCGCAGGCATGCAACCGCTCTACAAAGCACGTGAGGCTGCTGATGCTGCACAACTGCCGATGATGGTTCATCCACAAGATGCATGGTGTGATTCTATTGACGACATATTAACGGTGATGGGTAAACGCGATATCCTCACTCACTGCTTTCATGACATGGCATGTGGTATTTTAGATGAAAATGGTAAGGTGCGCGATGCTGTCCATGCTGCCATAGAACGTGGCGTTATATTTGACGTTGGTCACGGGGCGGGTTCTTTCAGTTGGGATATTGTTCAAAAAGCGATGGAACAGGGTGTTGAACCGACTACGATTTCATCTGACTTGCATGTCTACAATATCAACGGTCCTGTATATGATCTTGTGAATGTCGTCAATAAATTCCTTTATCTCGGTATGTCTATAGATGATGCGATAGCAAAAGTAACAAGCATCCCCGCAGATACAATACTCATGCCGAAACAGGTTGGAACGTTAGCAGCAGGGGCATGGGGAGATGCTGTTATATTTGAGATGCGCGAGGGAGAATTTCAATTGGTTGATGCACGCGGTAAAGTTAGAGTCTGTAGACAAAAACTTGAACCTATCGTTGTGATTAAAGGTGGTAGTTTATATCGGCAAAGGGGTAAGAAAAGTTAAGTACCATGGGCATCAATTTAGGTATTTTACTTCTTGTGGAAGTAGTTTTCAACAATGTAAGAGGCGCGAGCAGAGGTATTCAATTGTCGAGATTCACATTTGTAGGAGGGGTTTCTAACCCCGATTTGAGATACACAGTGTGCTATAAACATATCGCTCCGCTGGAGCGAAAGATTGGACATTACAAGTAGAAAGGACGAAACTGTGCCATAGGTGGCGACTTAGGTTAGAATAATGCAAGTTGCTACCTAAACAATGGTAGATTGGACAATTAATTCTACATTCTGAGTTGTAGGAGGGAACTCCGATTCCCGACTATCAAAGGGTTTGGTCGCGATTCAGAGATCGCTCCTACAAGTTAGGTGTCCAATTATTTCCATACTTCACCAACAAAAGAAGTTGGATAGGAGAAGTAACTCATGAAATCCCAAGATGATGTTGAACAACAGTATTATGAGGCTGTGGATTTGCTTGTTGAAAAGGTAGAGAAAGATCCGTATATCCTTGCAGCTATAGTTGCGGGGAGTTTTTCTTATGCACAGGTTTGGGAAAAGTCGGATTTGGATGTTGAAATCATCGGTCAAGATGGCATTCGTCCTACACAATCACACTTTTCACTTGTGGAAAATGGAGTAAATATACATGCGGGTATATCACCCCGGAGTTCCTTCAAGCGGTCAATTGAGAGTGCACAACAAGGATCGTTCATGCATTCATACTTTTCTCATAGCACACTCCTATTCTCAAAAGATAACTCTATCAAAGAATGGTATGACAAGAACGCAAGTCGTGACAGTATCGGTGAACGTGATAAGCAGCTGCAAATCCTAAACGTTATTGCTGAGGCACTGCCAAGTCTTGTTTATGCGGAAAAGCAGTTTTATGTCAACCGAGATATTCCAACCAGTTTTGTGACACTTCTATCTGTAGTGGAAGATTTAGCACGGATAGAGGTGCTTCTGAACAATCAGATTCCGGCGCGCGAAGTAATCCAACCTGCCCTAAATTACAATCCCGAGTTCTTTGAACATGTCTATACCAATCTAATTAATTGTGTAAAGAACGATGTTGTCATCCAAGATGCGATTGGTGCTATCAATGCCTATATTGATGAACGTCAGTTTATCTTCCAACCCATTCTTGATTATTTGGAAGAGCAGAAAGGACCGCGTTCGAACTCTGAGATGAATGCACATTTTGATTCAAAATTCCGAGATGCTTCTGTAGACATGATATGTCAATGGTTAGCTTGGAAAGGAATTATACAGCAGGTTTCTACCCCAATGAAACTGACCGTCAAAAGCCAAGTTGCGGTTGAAGAACCGGCATATTATTTGGACAATTCCGAGCCAGAAATATTTGAACCGCGCATGAAATCTGACATACATGCCGATATTGAAAATGCAGTAGCAACTTTCACTGATACGATTTCCGAGGATCGTTATATTGTGGCTGCTATCCTCACAAGTAATTTAGCGGAAGATAATGTGTGGGAAAAGACAAATGTCCATATCTCACTCATAATGCGAGATGGGACGAAGTATCGTCAAAAAGATTGTCAATTAATTGAAGACGGGATTCCTATCCGAGTTACGCACTACACACGTGATCAGTTTAAAAAGATGATAGAAAGAAACTTACAAGGTAGTTCTATCCATTCAGTTTTATTACAGAGTGAAATTCTCTTTACGAAAGACCCTACCCTGACTGAATTACTTGAAGACCTTGATGTTATTGGAGAGCGTGACAAACAATCCCAGTTGTTTAATGCAGCGAGTTTTGTTACAACTATACTTGCAAAGACAGAAAAGTGGTTCTACGTTAAGAAAGATTACGATTATACCTTTTACTATCTAATGTTTGCAGTCAAACAATTGGCAAGAATTGAAACTATAATGCAAGGTGAGCCCCCAAAACGGAAGGTCATCTATCAAGCTCTCAAACATAATCCTGAGTTCTTTAATGCAATTTTTACCGATATTCTCAATATCCCGAAGGATGAGAAAGTTTTAGGCAATGTGTTAGATTTGATTGAAACTTACTTAGAAGACAATGTGCACACTTTTTTTAAGCCGTTGCTTGATTTTTTAGAGGAATCTGGCGGTGAACGTTCATTGTCTGATATACATGACCATTTCGGTAGCAGACAGTTATGGATTGACATGGCGTGTGAATGGCTTGCACAAAAGGAAATTCTTGAGCAATTTTCTACACCGATCCGATTGACAAAGGACAGTAAAGTTTCCGTTGAAGAACCATCATATTTTTTTGATGTTGAGAATCCATTTTTGTAAGTAATGGATCGTAAAGGATGGAATGAGATGAAAAATGCATTCGTTATCATAATATTGGTTATCGTCATAGTTGTAACTATTTGGCTATTTCGTTATCCTTCAACACCGGATCTACTTGATGTGAATGCGGCACAATTAAATACGCCACAATGGCATTTACCGAAAGGTGTGAAAGCACGTATCGGTAAGGGTACAGTAAAAGATTTGGCGTATTCTCCAGACGGTACTATACTCGCTATTGCCAGCTCTATAGGAACTTGGCTTTATGATTCGAACAGTGGTAATGAACTTGCACTCCTTACTAAGGACGGAGAAGGTGTGAATTCTATAGGATTCAGTCATGACGGAAAAACACTTGCGGCTGCATGTGGAAATAAATTGGTTCGGCTATGGAATGTTGAAACCCGTAAACCTATGCATACATTTATGGGACATAGGAGAGATATAATAGGTGTAAATTTCAGTCCAGATGGGACAACATTAGTTTGTTGGAGTGATTACGGTTTGCGAATTTGGGATGTAGAAAAAAGAGTGTATAAAGAGGATTGGAATATGAATTTAGAACGCCAGTCTGATATAACATTTCACAAAGATAGGATATCGGTGGTTAATGGAAATTACAAGACAATCCGATTCTGGGATTTAGGAACTGAGACGAAAAAGGAAATAGATGATACACATAAGGAGAGTATCAGATGTGTCTCATTCAGTCCTGACGGGACAATGATTGCCTCTGGAAGTAGGGATAAGACGGTCCGTTTGTGGAATGCTGCGACAGAAACATTACATAAGGCCTTAAAAGGACATAAGAAACCTATTTTGAGTTTAACCTTCAGTCGTGATGGTCGTCATATTGCCAGCACAAGTGAAGACAAAACAATACGTGTATGGCATGTTGCCACTGGAAGACGTAAGCACACTTTCAAAACGAATTCTAAAGATCTGCATAGAATCTCCTTCAGTCCAAACGGAGAAACTTTAGCAAGCGCAAGTTTGGTGGATGGAATTATCCATCAATGGGATCTAAACACTGGGAAACATAAGAATACTATTGTTGGACATGGTGGTGGATTTGCTTCAAAGAATATAATGTTTAGTAAAGATAAAATAATTGCTACAACGATTTATGGAAAGAATAACATTATTCTCTATGATTTAATCACACAGGAAGTGCAGACTATACTCACGGGTCATAAGAAACAGGTGAAAAGTCTATCCTTCAGTCCAGATGGAAAGACTCTGGCAAGTGGAGGTTTGGATAAGACTATCCGGATATGGACAGTTGACACTGGTGAACATAAGAAGACACTCAGAGGACATTCTGATCAAGTTTCACACATTATGTTCAAGGATGATGCAACACTTATCAGTTACGGAGATGACAAGATGGTTCGTCTATGGGATATTAAAAAGGGTAGACAGAAGAATAGTTTTAAAGTAGGTGTATATAGTCAGGATATAGGATTCAGTCCAGATGGAAATTTCGCATTATCGAGGAAATATAAGAAAGATCAACCATACTCCCTTTATCTGTGGGATTTAGAGACAGGATCACATACAACATTATCCAAACAGGTTCTATACAGATATCAATTTCCTGCTAATATACCAATCAGTTCTGATGGGAGCATGCTTGCATATTGTACTGATTCAGAAATTGTTGTGTGGGATATTGCTACAAGCAAACAGAAAAAGATAATTCCTGATAAACCAAATATGTTTAGTTTTTTAGCTTTAAATTCAGAATATAAAATGTTGGTGAAGTCAGATATAGATGGAAGTATCTATTTGTGGAATGTTGATACTGGAGAGGAGATAAGTATCCTTGACAATCAATATATAATCGGTGGGTATGATAAAGACTATATAAGGCAGATCGGTCAGTTGACATTAAGTCCTGATGGTACTCTCCTTGTAGGCGGACGGGCTGATGGTGTGATCAATGTATGGGATGTTACTACAGGGAAACGAATTAAGACTTTTAATGGACATGTAGGTCATGTTACTTACCTAAAATTCAGTTCAGATGGACAGACTCTTGTTAGTTCTGGTGTTGATGGCACAACACTCTTATGGGATTTGACAGTGTTATCTCAGAGGGACAATGACGAGAACACGGAGTTGGGAAATTAAAGTAATATAACGCAAGTTGCCACCTAAACAATATAATCTCCTGCTAAGAGCGTTCAGAATTTTACACATACCGCTCCGCTGGAGCGGAAGAATGAAACGATGTGCGTGCTATAAACATATCGCTCCGTTGGAGCGAAAAATTGGACATCACGAGTAGAACGGTTGTAACTGTGCAATAGGTAGCAGCTCGGGTTAATATAATCAGAGCAAATCGTTATGGTGAGAATGTAGTCGGAGGTCTTACAAATGATAAGAACAGTACTATCTCTAATTAGCTTGTTACTCCTTCTTCAAATTAACATACCCAATATATATGCTCAAGACTATACACAATGGGAATTACCTGATGGTGCAATCGCCCGTCTTGGAAAAGGGCGTATCAATGATATGGAATATTCACCTGATGGATCTATACTTGCAGTTGCGACTACCATTGGTATTTGGGTATATGATACTGATACATATCAGGAACAAGCATTGTTATCTCGGAGTCATCAAGAAATGGAGAAAGTGTATTTTAATCATGATGGGACAGTTCTTACAGGTATGGAGATGTTCGGCAATAAAATCACCCATTGGGATGTTACTTTACCGAAAATCAAGAAATCGTCAAAGAAGAGGCATGATTTCCCTCATCTTGTTACATACAGTTCAGATGGAAACACTTTTGTAACTAAAAGTTTCAAGGAAATTCATATACGGGATTCAAAGACGAATACTTCCAAACATATACTCAAAGGACATGGAAACTATATATCTTGTTTGGTATATAGTCCAGATGACGAAATTATAGCAAGTGGGAGTCATGATCAGACGATACGTTTGTGGGATGTTAAAACAGGGAAACACATACGAATGCTAAGAGGTCACCAGGGTGATATTACTTTCTTATCATTCAGTCCGGATGGAAGCACACTAATTAGTATAAGCAAGGATATGACGATTAATTTTTGGGATATTCCCTCAGGGGAACTAAAACTACCATTTGCAATTCAAGGTGTTATATCTGATAAGATAGAAACAAAAGAAAAGATAAAAAGGACGTTTTTCAGTCCGGATCAAAGTATACTCATTACCGCAGGCGAATCCAGAACGATCTACTTGTGGGATTCAACGACTGGTAAACTTAAACAGACTTTTTCCGATAAAAATGAAGACAACAAGGAGACAGGTTATATAAGTGGAGTAGATGATATTCTGTTTAGTCCTGATGGAAAATCGATTCTTAGTTTGGTGAAGGATTACCAAATTCGAATGTGGGATATAGCAACAGGTAAACGTAGACGTTTCACCGGATATACCGGTTACCTTACCAATGCAGCTTTTAGTCCTGATGAAAAGACGTTGGCAACTGTAGGATATCCAGGTGACATTCGTATATGGGATATTATGACAGGGAAACTTAAGAGGACTATTTTAAATCTTAATCCAAGGGTTCATCATAATATACAGTATAATCAGTATAATACCGATAGTATTGATTTTACTCCTAATCGAAAGAAAGTCGTCATTTCAGAAACTGATGGAGTTATATCTCTGTTTGATACTATTACGAAACGGTTGCATACACTTATGGGGAAGACGAATAGCTCTGATGGCACATGGTCAAGTGACGTTCTGGTTAGTCCAAATGGAGAAACAGTAGCGAGTTGGAGTGCGAGTAAGGATGGATTAATTCGGTTTTGGAATGCTGATACTGGTGAACACAAGCGTACAATAAAAGACAATAAAGGACCGATTAAAGGTGTTGTGTTTAGTCCGGATAGCAGTACACTCGCAAGTTGGGGATACGAAGATAAGACGATTCGTTTGTGGAACGTTGCTACAGGCAGACAAACACTGACTCTAACAGGTCATGATAATCTAATAGAAAGTGTGGCATTTAGTCCTGATGGAGAGACACTTATCAGTGGCGGACGAGGCGAAACGATCCTAATATGGGATGTAAGCACAGGAAAACATAAGACTCTCATAGATCAAGGGGAAGATGCCGAGCGTAATACACATTCTAATTCCATAATGGTCTTAACGTTCAATTCGGATGGTAGTAAACTTGCTACAGGTGATAAGAAAGGAAATATCCGTCTATGGGATGTTTCTACATGGAAAGAGGAGCAGACATTAGAGGGTCATGCAGATGCTATTACCAGTATAAACTTTAGTCCTGATGATCGTTCAATAGCAAGTACAGGTAGAGATGGAACAGTCCGTTTATGGGATCTAGATACCGGCCAGCAAATACAATCAATTTCTGGGGATAAACATTTTTTCTGGTATGTTATGTTTTACCCTAACGGTTTAACATTGGCAACTGAAGTCCCTCGGATGAATTCAAGATACGATACTGAAATTATAAACCTATGGGATTTACGTACTGGAGAACTTATAAAAACACTTCCTGGACATTCAAGAAAAATTACAGGTTTATCTTTTAGTGCTGATGGGAAAACAATTGCCAGTTTTGGCTTTGATGATATTGTACTATTATGGGATCTAACATCTATAATACGAGAGTTGGATGTTGAATAATTTCCATATCTGTTAAAATAAGGAGCATAAAATTATTGAAATAGGCGTTTATGAAGCAAAGACACATTTGTCGAGCATTCTAAAGCAGGTTGAAAATGGAGAAAGTTTTTCAATTACGAACAGAGGAAAAGTGGTTGCAGTCATTCTACCGCCCCCTGATATTAATCGGAGTGACAGACTATAATCCTGTAAATCCTGGTTCAGACAAAAAGAAAGAAACAATTTAACTTATGTGATGAATTATATACAAAACCTAAGACTAAATAACCCCGGAAAACAAAATATTGCATTGACATTCCTCTCAAAATCAGTTAACCTATACTTATGAAATCAATCTTTTGGACGAACAATGCAAATAGAGCAACAAAATAGCGAATTACAAGAAATCTTGAATATACTGGATCCGAAAATTGGTCATTTTGCCGACAAACTGACGAAATGGATGTTCAAGAACCCTGAGATATTACGCGGGTTAGTCTTGATTCTTACAAGCGACATCGTTGAACATATTGATTTTGAACAAGCAAAAGTAGTGAGCCCGGATATTGTAGACAACACACTGCGAGAGTCAGTCTCCGATATGGTTTTTACCGTGCCATACCGAGACGCATCTAAAGGAGATGCGTTGACAATATACATCCTGTTAGAACATCAATCCACGGTGGATCGGACGATGGGGTATCGGTTATTATCCTATATGTGTCAGATATGGTATGCACAGTTGAAGCAATTAGACAACGCAGGCGTGAAGCCCAGTCAACAACGTTTGCAACCTATTCTGCCTATCGTTTTTTATACGGGACAAAAACGGTGGAAGACACCGGTAACTCTCAACGCAGTGATGGACGTGCCAGATCAGATGGCACCCTATGTCCCGACATTTGAGACACACTTTCTCGGTGTTAAACACATTGATACGGAAGAATTGATACAGACTGATCACCCACTTGCATGGTTAATGACCGTACTGCAAAAAGAACATGACGATGAACAATCCATGCAAGAGGCACTGGAAACAGCTCTCACAGAGTTAGATAAAATCAGGAGCGAAGACCCGACACTCCACCGAGACGCAATGATGTATCTATCACTAATCGTCCGGTGTAGACGGGATGAAAGCGAGCAGCCTCAGTTGCTCAGAATGATAAATACTCGGACAGAGGATGAGGAGGTTGAAAGAATTATTATGACCGGCATAGAAGCTCTTATTCAACAAGGAAAAAATGAAGGGTTACAACAAGGCATTGAACAAGGCATTGAACAAGGCATTGAACAAGGCAAAGCACAAAGAATTTATGAGAAACGGACAGACGTTCTCAAATTAGTACGGCACCGCTTTGCTGACATCTCAGACACTGTTCTCAATGAGATTAGTGGTATAGACGACCTTGTCCATCTTGATGACTTGTTTGATCAAGTTCTCACTGCAGATTCGTTTGACGACATTGATTTTTCAAAAAACGGTAAATAGTATATACCCACCTATATTCAGTTAGAAATGTGGCACGATCTGTTAGTTTGTGTATTCACTGGCACAATCTAACAGATTATGTTACATAAGAAGTAACTTAGATTATAGGAACACAAATTTGACAGAAATCTACGTAATTCTACTATCTGTGAACAGTGTAACTTTGCTATATATTTTACGTAATTTCTATTAGTATTTTCTGTCAATTTTTCAAGAATAAACCTTATCCAAATCCATCCCAATAACATTGAATTATCGTAAGGAGGAAGCACATGAGACAAACGGTCTCAGTTAAAGGAGCGCGAGAAAATAACCTACAAAATATAGAATTAGAGATACCACGCGATCAACTTGTCGTTGTTACGGGAATTAGCGGATCCGGTAAATCTTCATTAGCATTTGATACCGTCTATGCTGAAGGGCAGCGTAGATTCCTTGAATCAATGTCTACTTATGCAAAACGGTTCATCACACAGCTAAAAAAACCTGATGTTGACTTTATTGATGGGTTGTCGCCAGTTGTTTCCATTGAACAGAAGACTATTACAGCCAATCCGCGATCAACTGTCGGTACGATGACCGACCTGCAAGATTATCTGCGAATGCTTTTCGCGACTATCGGTGTATCGCACTGCCCCTATTGCGATACAGAAATCCCTATCAAAACTAACTATCAAATTGTGGAACGTCTTCTCTCTTTCCCAGAAGATACAGAAGTAGAAATACATGCCCCTGTCTTCAAAATATACGGTGAAGATTATGAATACCTTTTTGATGATATACGGACAAAAGGGTGTAGACATGTCCGCATTGATGGGGTTGAACACGATATTAGTGAAGAAATAGAATTAGATCAGGACAAAACCTACGATATTCAAGTTATAGTTGACAAGTTTTTTGTTAAAAAAGATATTGACAAGCAGGTTCTTGCTTCCTTAGATCATGCGTTGTTAGTTGGTGAAGGTTTCCTACGTTTTCAAGTGCAAGTGCCGGATGACGAAGATGTAGATGTTGACGAATTACTCGGTGACTTCGGGTGTCCGGAACACGGAGTGTTGATGTGTCAATTGGGACCACATCATTTTACCTTTAATGAACCGACTGGGGCTTGTGTGACCTGCTCAGGTTTGGGCACCTATCTGCAAGTTCATCCGAACTTACTTGTACCCGATAAGACAAGAAGTATTGCTGATGGCGCGTTTGTCAAACAGGCATTCAACTATGAACCTGACAGGTGGGATGGTCGGATGATGTATAGTCTTGCTCAACACTACAAGATTGATCTAAACATGCCATTTTGTGACTTACCCGATGAGATTGTTGATATTGTGTTTTATGGTACTCGCGGTGAGGAATTTCCGCTTTGCCAAGCAGAGGATGCGAAACCGATGCAAAAACGACATCTCGGCATGCCTGTTCGCTTTGATGGTATTATCACACGCATTGACAGGCGTTATCGTCGGTATCGGAAACAAGGTGAGGCACATTCAGGTATGGAAGAATACTTGCGTAAAGTGATGGTAGAACACACTTGTCCAGATTGCCACGGTGCGAAACTAAAACGTCAACGCCTGCTTGTAACTATTGACGACAACACAATCCACGATGTAGGTGAATTGCATCTTGAACAGTTACGAGATTTTCTATCTGAAATTTCTGATATACCAGAAAAGCAACGAGAAGCGGGTAAACGGGTCATCAGAGAATTGATCGGTCGTATAGAATTGCTACTTGGTATCGGATTGGATTACCTAAATCTCAACAGACGTTCTGCGACGTTATCAGGGGGAGAGTCCCAACGTATCCGTCTTTCAACACAAATCGGTTCGGGGTTAATGGGGATGTTGTATGTCCTTGATGAACCGAGTATCGGATTACACCCGAAAGACAACGAAAAGATGATTGAAACATTGCGAAAACTACGGGACATCGGTAATACTGTGATTGTTGTTGAGCACGATGAAAGCACTATACGTGCTGCAGATCACATCATTGAGATGGGACCTGGTCCAGGTGTCCACGGTGGGCATGTTGTTACGCAAGGTTCATTTGACAAAATCATAAAGAGCAACGATTCTTTGACAGGTCTCTATATGAGTGGAAAACGTGAGATTCCAATACCTATTGAACGGCGCAACTTAAACGGTAAGTATTTGAGCGTCAAAGGGGCAAAAGAAAACAACCTGCAGAATATAGATGTCAATATCCCATTGGGTGTGTTTATCTGTATCACGGGTGCATCTGGATCGGGTAAGAGCACGTTGCTTAACGAAATTATCTACAAAAGACTTTATTCTATTTACCACGATAGTCGCACGCTTTACGGTGACCACGATGAGTTAGAGGGACATGAGTATATAAGCGATGTTATCAACATTGACCAAACCCCGATTGGACGTTCACCCCGTTCCAATCCTGCTACCTATATCGGTTTCTATGACAATATCCGTAAACTTTTTGCAAGTACACCAACAGCGGAATTACGCGGCTATACTGCCTCTCGCTTCAGTTTCAATGTTAAAGGTGGGCGTTGTGAGGAATGCCATGGTGAAGGTGCGATCACGACACAATTGCACTTTATGCCGGACGTTGAGGTGACCTGTCCCACCTGTAAAGGGGCACGTTACAATGACGACACACTTGAAGTTATGTATAATGACAAGAATATCTCTGAAATCCTTGAGATGTCAATTGAAGAGGGTGTGGAATTCTTTACTGACCAACGGTTGATATGTCATAAATTGGGTGTTCTTAACGAACTCGGTCTGGGTTATCTCAAAATTGGACATCCTGCCCCTATCCTTTCTGGTGGTGAGGCACAACGGATTAAGCTCGCGAACGAATTGAGTAAACTCAAACGCGGAAAACATAATCTTTATATTCTTGATGAACCGACGACAGGTTTACATCTTGCGGATATTCAGAAACTATTGGATAGTATCGGTCGTTTGGTAGATTCTGGACATACGGTGGTTGTGATTGAGCATCATCTTGATGTCATTAAAACTGCGGATTATGTGATTGATCTTGGTCCGGAAGGTGGACATAAGGGTGGTCAGGTATTAGCACAGGGAACACCAGAGGACATCGCTAAAGTGCGTAAGTCTTTTACAGGTAAGTTTTTGAAGGAACACCTTACGTAGTCCAGATTGTCATTTTACATAATACCATTTCTAAACTTCTTTTCTGAAGATAAAGTTTTCTGCCACGACAAACCGGTCCTTCGTTTCTGCTGACCTATAGATAAGTGATAACGATTCAACTGAATATTGGATCGGTTTCCACTCATTTTGTAGTTTCTGTTGTGCTTTCATAAGTGTACCGTGTGTAAATTGCCCTACAGATAGATGGGGATTGAATCCACTGGGAAACTTTGCTGTATCGTCATAGTCAGGAAGTTGAAGTGTCAGTGTACTGTGCAATTCAACGATTTTGTCTTTAGGTTCGGGGACAATGAAAAGCGTACACGATTTACGATGTTTAAATGCATTGAAGGATGCAAGTGATAAAGAAAATGGAGTTGTCTGTTGTGCGACTTCTGTTAGTGTGGGAATAATATTTTGGAAATCCTGCTGTGGTATGAACGGATAAAGCAATGTTATGTGCGGCATCCATCGCACATAATTGCGATCATGCACTTCACGTATGGCTTGGATAGGGAGTTGTATTTCTGGTGGTGGGATAAGGACAACGGCTGTGGTATGTGTTTTATTTGACATTGGGTATCAGATAATCGGGGTTGGAAACCCCTCCTCAGGTGTTTAAAGTTTGAATTTTCTCTAACTATGCCTTTGCACTTACTCCGCCATCAACAATAAGAGAGGTGCCAGTGATCCATTCAGCATTATCAGAAGCGAAGAACACAGCAGCGCGTCCGATGTCCTTGGGTAGACCTAAACGTTGCATCGGTGTCTTTTCCAATGAAGACTTAATCTGTTCTGGGGTGAGGTAATCTTGTATTGCAGTCTCAATATATCCTGGAGAGATAGCGTTGACAGTGATGCCAAATTTTCCTACTTCTAAAGCAGTGTCCTTAACCATATTGACGACTGCGGCTTTTGCAGAAGCGTAAGCAGGACCTGCACCACCGCCATAGGCGTGGACAGATGCGATTTGGATAATTCGTCCATATCTTGACTTTTTCAGGTGTGGAATAGTCAATTTAGTCGTTAGGAAAACACCTCTTAGATTTACTCCCACAACTTTGTCCCAGTCAGCAATAGATATGTCTTGCGAACTACCCGGAATGTGGATACCCGCATTGTTGACGAGGATATCTACTCCACCGAAATGGTCAACAGTTTGTTGCATCAGTTGGGAAACCTGAGATTCATTGGAGACATCGGTTTGGATGAATATCGCTTGCGATCCTAATTTCTCTATTTCTTGGACGGTGGGTGTAGTCGTATCTGTTTCGTGATATTTGCCTTGTAGTGGTGCTTCTTGTCTATCTGCGATGACCACGTTAGCACCTTCGCGGGCAAATTCCAGCGCGATTCCGCGCCCTATGCCTGAACTTCCACCTGTCACGATGCTGATACGGTTTTTGAGAAGCATAAATGCTTTCCTCTTTCCATCACAGATTTTGGATTATTGGAGGGTGGATCACGAAGTTGCAACGACTCGTAGGTGTCCGCCTTCCTCGTTTGAAGGAGTGATGCGAATCTCAACGTTGCGGTTCAACTGATTCAGGATTGTAAAAAGTTTGTCCAAGTTAAAATCGAAATCCCCGTTCTGTATTCGGGACACATCTGATGGATTGAGTCCAAAACGTTCCTCTGCTTTGGCAGGTGTGAGTTTTAGTTCTTCAAGTAAGCGGTAGATTTTAATGACGAGATCCACTCTTAACTGTTCGCGTTCAGCTTCTTCTTTAGAAAAACCGATGTCCAGAAATACATTTCCTGAACTTTCTTCTATTTTAACTTGTTCATTCATTCTTAGTCTCCATTTCCTGTGCTGTTTTTAACCTCTGTTTAATCAAATCAATTTCTCTTTTAGGTGTACTAATCCCACGGGTAGATTTCTTTTGGAATGCGTGAAGCACATAGATATTATCACCCAACCTGACTGTATAAACTGTGCGATAAGTATTCGTATCGTAACGAGCAATGATTTCAAATACACCTGAACCCACTCCTCGAAAAGGTTTGGCATTTCTGTGTTTAATTCCGGATTGAGCAGCTTGTAAGGCTCTACCTACCGTCGTCCTCGCAGCCTTGGGAAAATTTCTGAGCTTTTCGCGAGAATCGCCGATCCATTTTACTTTTTTAACCCAAGTTGCTACCTATAGGATTTTAGACCTGCAAACACCATTTTTTATAGAGTATAGGACACTTTTCTCAAGTTTTTGTAGCACAATCTGTCAGTTTGTGTGCTAATATGCACAATCTAACAGATTGTGCTACATAGGTGGCAACTTAGGTTTTTTTAGTTGATGTATTCAATATCACCTCTACAGATTTGGATAAAGTCGTTGGATTTCCCTTGGGTCTGCGCCCTTAAGAAATTGCTCAACTTTCTCGCCTTTGTCGTCAACAATATATTGTGGGTTAATTTTGAGCGTAGGTGTCCTCCTATTTGTCTTGATATTATACATTTTCAAGGCTATTTATGTCAATTGCTTTTGGGTGGAACACGCGTATGGTTTTTACTTAAAAATGTTGGCTTAGAAGAAGGAACGCCCCAGCGAATTACCAGTGCCGAATGCGTTATACGGCACACCCGCAGGTAAGGTATGCATTCCCCAAGTATCCGTAGTTGCATCATAACCAACACCCATGGAAACTGCCGGTTCACCAATCAAGTTAACTTGGAATGTAAAATCTTGTCGTACGGTGTTAAATGGTGGGTCCCGTTTAATGCCGACTCTACTCCAAGAAATACGCAAGTTCCAATCGTGAAGGTTGCGGTTAATACTGATGCGTTGTGAATAGAATTGTCCATCAATCGGATAATAGATGAGGCTAAAGTCAAACTCCAGATCCCTGCTAAAGCGGTATCTACCATTAGCAGTAATAGAGCGCGATGCCCGTAAAGAGGTGTGCCGTTTACTGAAGGAATTACCGACACTTACGTACCACTGTTGCCGTGTGTATCTGATGTTTGTGCGGATACCGACCATCTTGAATTGTTTTCCATCTTCAGGATGTGGATTTGGATCATGTGTCAGACGCACTGTCATGTGTAGGTTCCGACTGGGAAGTGGAACGATTGTGAAATCGCTATCAATGGGTTCGTATTTACGTCTGTACAGCGATTCAAATTCCGTGAAATCGGCGGTGAGTCGTGTGTCGAAGTAGAAGATGCGATGTGCGGATTGACTGCGACGCGTTTTTATTTCTATGTTGGTATTGAAGTTGTATGTTAACCTTTTTCGCTCATAAAAATAGGTGCTGGGACCGAATGGGTAAAGGTTGTTGTCCTTATCAATAGGTGGTTGATAATCAAAGGTAAGTGAAGATTGAATTTCATGCCGTAATTTTCTAACTGTGGGTATTATTCTTGTACTGTAGATACGGAACAGGGTATTAGTTGCCTGTGCTCTAACATTGTAGACCCCTCGTATAATGTTCCTATGCTTGTCTTGGTCTTTTGCGTGCCAAATAGCGTTTGTATTCAGGCTGGCATTTAACTTTATCTCTCTCAATGGTGTTATGAATAGGTTTGCTTGTTTGCGTAGGTCGAAACCTAAATCCAAAGTCTGTAGGAACACATTCCTCTCTTCGCCATGTTTACCGCGATATGTCTGCCTATAGAAGTTTCCGAATTCAATATCCATATCAAAACTGGTATCTTCCAGCGTTGGGAAGGCAAGGAGTGAGAGAATTGGTAGATCGGTTTTCAGTTTATCGGAAACGTATACCATTCCGTCGTTTATCGTTTCAAAAACAGGCAGCCTACTAAACCGCATCCGTGAAAAGTTGACAGATATTTGGGGTAATTTTTGGAGTGCTGTATTTGGTTCTCCAGAAAAATCCTGGACATGACGGACTTCCAGTCTGCTTGTAAAGTCTCCAATGGTTTCCCTGGAATATCTTAGGTTACCATCTTCATCAACGTCTTTATCACTGGCTGTTGAGAATGCAGTGCCGTAAGTGAAAATACCGAAAGAATTCAGAGCAGATTCGTTGATCAACCCTAAATCCTCTTTATAGTGTCGAGCACTCCATGCTGTTCGTCCGACAAAACTCAAGGGACGGCGGCCTGCTTGACGGCTATCCCAAGGTGTATAGAAGGATTGCCTGTGTCCCCATCGCATATTCCAACGTCTACCGATACGCGAGGCATCTTGTCTGCTGAAGGAATATTCGTCTGCCCCATAGAGATAGATATCTCCGTAGTAACTTCGTTTCTGGTCAACCTTGATGAGGCGGAATGATTGTTTGGTATTTATTACGCGGCTGTATTCTCCAGCATATAGACTCTGCGCTTCAGATGCAACCTGCCGTGGGTCCTGCCATCTTCCACGAAAACCGTGCTTTCGGTAGACTTCAAAAGTTTCCTCCTCTTCCTCCGTTTCACCGTTTCCATTCTCACCAACTTTTATCGTTGATGGTTGTGTGGATGTATCATCTTCAGTAAGTTCAGTTGGTTCTTCTGTAGGCACGGGTGGTGGGGTAGCATCTTCTTCTTCAGAGGATGTGTCATTATCGTCAGAAGTCATAGGTTTTTCTTCTTCACTGGGCGTTGAAAGCACCTCTGCTTCAAAGGTTTTCCATTCTGCTTTAAACTGTTCTGCAAGTTCTTCAAATTCAGGCGTTTCATCTTTTTTGATTAATTGGAAGATATAAAGACCTTTTGGAGAAAAAACAGGACTACGTTCTGTAATGTCACCAGGTTCTTCTAAACGTCTAACAGAATACTGCCATCCGGATTCCATCTCATTCAGGGGTAGTCCGTTTCCCTCATTTATTTCGGACAAAACTGCTTCAGGGAATTCAGCGGCAAGTTCTTCAAAAGCTTCTCCTGCAAGTGCGCGTTCATGGATTTCATCAGCAATTGATCGGACTGTCTGTTGCGTTTCAGTGCTTGCTTCTATTGCAATATCTATCCGGCTTAATCTTACCTCTTTTTCGCCGTAGATATCAAGCACGCGTTCCACTTTGAGGATATGGAAAGCGGATTCTGTTCGTAAGACAGTGCTTATCTCACCTTCCTTAAGTGCAAATGCTGCTTCTTCCAGAATTGGATCAAGTAATGGATTATCATCTTTGTCTTTTTCACCTTGAGCGATGAAACCCATATCCCCACCATCGTATCGTGTATCCGTGTGGTCAGATTCAGTCTGTGCAATTTGCGAAAAATCAGCATCTTCTTCCGTCAGTCGTTTGAGGATTGCTTCGGCTTCTTCCTGTGCGCGATCAGCATCTTCGTCAGTTATTTTATATTCCAAAAAGAGTTGTTTGAGCCAATATCGGTCATAATCCCCTTCAAGTCGATCATATATCTCCTTTGCCTTATCTTCAAGTTTTGTGCGTTGTGCTGGTGTTGCATCAGGTGGAACAGGAATATGTATCTCTTGGAACCGAGTATCTCTGAACCGATATTTACCTTCAAAACCGAAACCTTGTCCTCTACGTGCACTTCTATCATAGAGCAGCGCGCCATCATAACGTCTTTGACGTGCTACTGGTAGAATGATGCTGATGTTTGGACCTTGGTAACTATCTGTACCAACTCTAACAATAATCTTCGCTACTTTGTCTTTTCGTAAGTCTCTTCGGATAGCGGGAAAATAGAACAGAGGGATGCCACCGATACGCAAGACAATGTTTTTTGCTATCATCTCTTGGTTCATTTTGATGATAACTTCAGACACACTGAAATGGTAGTGTGGATGTTTGAGGGAACAGGTTGTGAGTGAACCTCCGCGGATATAAGATTTCTTATCCTCTATTTTGAAGATTTCACTACCACCGAAGTACCACGGGTCGCTAAATGTGTAACCATTACGTGCTATCCCTTTCTTTGTTTCGAGGTTGAAAACAAGCTCATCGGAGTATGTTTCTTCGATGCCCACTTTTAGATAAACATTACCGGCAGCACGTATTATATTCTCGTTGAAGTCTGCCCACACGTGGTCAGCACGTAATATTACATTTTCAAATTTGATGAGGGCATTGCCGTGTATCTGCACGAAGTTATCCTGCAAAATCACCTCGTCCCCATCTCCAATCACCGTATCATCTTCAGGTGTCATTTTCTCAATATCTAAACCTTCTTTAGCAGCAGTTGTAAGTTGTGATTCATTTTCAGTTGGTTCCTGTGATTGGGTTTGTTCGTCAGGTGTCTGTTGTTCTTGAGCTGGCACTGAGAGGATAGGCGATAAAAGACAAACTAATGTCATTACTGCAATGAGTAAGGCACAGACATACCGATTAAGACACTGTTTATTCTCAATTGATGTCTCTACTGGGTAATACAGATGATCCAAATTGAATTTTGAAGGATATTTTTTAGGTATAGGTGGGTAATCTTCGTTTTTCTGCACAGGTTTATTACTCAAACGATATTAATTCTCTTTCGCTTCAGGCGTTGGTATTGCATCCGGTTTAATCTTGATAAATGCATTTTCCATCAGTGTATCGGTATACGCTATCCATTCTTTATCAAAGAGCTGTTGTCGTAGAATCACGATAATTTGCTGCTTCTCCTGCTGCGTCAATTCAGGTGTAATGCGATCATCAACTCTGTAGATGTATAGGCCTATTTCGGTTTCAATCGGTTTACTATACTTTCCGATTTCAATAGATTTAAGTACTTCCTGGACTTTCGGATTTAGTGTGGTGAGGATGTGCGTGCCGAGATCTCCCCCTTTCTCGCGTGTTTCCATATCATCGGAATATTCTTTAGCAAGAGCAATGTAATCCTCTCCTGCTTCCAATTTTTTGAATATCTCGTCAGCTTTTTTGCTTGCAGCCTTCTTGACTTCATCGCTAATTTCATACTGCAGGGTGAAATGTCTCAAAGTTATTTTTTCATCAGTGCGTGTTTCAACCATGAAAACATGGATACCATCATCTGCTTCAATTGGTTCGCTGATTTCTCCTGCTTTGAGTTTGGCAAGTACAGTCAGGAACATTTCTGGATAGGAAAGTATTTCAGCAGGTGTAGTCTCAATTAATGCCCCCGCTTTAGGGCTCTGTTTTTCGGTGACACGTTGTGCCACAGATTGAAATAGCGATTTATCCGCCTTGATCTCTATAATTGCCTGATTAACAACATGAGATGCAGCCTTTTTAGCTTCGTCACTCGGTTTGAAAGCGATAACTATATGCCGCAAACTAACTCTATCTGCTTTAGTTGGAAGTTGATCTCTATTTTCTTCAAAAAATTTTTGAACGTCCTTGTCGCGAACTTGCAAACGTGGCAGGATTCTACCGATTACCAATTTCTCAGTCATAAGGTTTCTCTGCAGTTGCTCTCGGAATGCTTCAAAAGTTTGTCCTTCACGGTTTAATATTTTTTTAAACTCTTCATCAGATGATATTTGGAATTGCGTTTTAAATTTTTGTATCTGTTCCTCAATTTCAGCATCTGTGATCTGAATTTTTAGTGTTAATGCTGCCTCTAACACAAGCTTTTGGCGGATGAGTCTATCAAGTAATTCTGCGCGTTCCTTTTCAGCCGTATTAATTGCTTCCCGTTCACTGTATCCTTCAAGTTGTTGAAGTTCAAAGGCTCGTTGATTGACAACCAGGTCAAGACGGCGTTTAGTGATAACATCATCGTTGACGTAAGCAATGATTCTATCAAAAATCCGTGCTGTACTTGGCGTAACAACACAGCAAACAATAAAAACCATTAATAGCACAGAACCATAAGTTTTGAATTTCATTGGGGCACCTCAGTTGTTGGTTTGGAATGAAGTATGTGTGGTGCGTCTGTAAGGTGGCATACAGTCCACCTACTACAGACGCGGTAAAATGCGAAACTATTCCTCTGGTGAAGTTTGTTCTGATGGTGAAGTTTGTTCTGATGGTGTTTCAGTTTCTTCTTCCTCAGGAGCCTTATCTTCTGGTATGCGGTCAATGAAGGTTTTGACTTCCGCACGTTCTCGGAGTCTCGTAATCCAATCTTTCATCAGAGCTTCGCGCTTTTCACGTTCAGACCTTCTGACAACATCTTTACGGACACCCTCTTCATCAAAAGGCCGCTGAAATGCATCTCTTTCTTCTTTCTTCACAAACATCATGAAATACTTCTCGCCTTGTACTTCTACTTCAATTACCGAAGGATGAAGGACATCAAATTCGGCGTTGAATGCAGCATCCATAAAAGGTTCAGTTCCGGGTGGATACGTGCTTCTGCTAACGAAGTCGGTGTCTCCTGGTGCATCCGGATTTGATCCCGGGCCCACCAATTCTCCTCTGTCAGACAGTTCTTGTGCAACGACAGCAATATCTTTCCCCGCTTTGAGTTCAGCGAAGACTTCATCGGCGCGTTCTTTGTTCATCAATGTGATGCACATCAACTTGACCTGTTCAGGACGCACATAATCTTCTTTATGTGCATCGTAATAGGCTTGATAATCCGCCTCACCCAAGATCAGTTTGCTATCCACCTCTTGCTCAGTAATTTTCTCAATCATTAAATCCTGAAGGTAATCTTGCACCTTCTTGAGAATTTCCTGATCTTCATTTAGGTTCTTGTCTTTAGCAAGACATAGTATCATTCGGCTTTCCGCCATAAGGGTCATGTATTCTTCCAGACCTGCTTTGTCCTTGTATTGTCGTTGTTTATACTCAGGCAGTTCCCTGATTTCTTGCATCATTTCCTCAAGTGTGATCTTGTGTTTTCCATCCCATTCAAATTCAGCGATGACAGTGCCATCAGCCCCGATCGCCTTGTCACCACAACTATAGACGAAGGGAAGTGTTGCAAGAATTGCAGTAAATAAGATAAAGGTAATACTTCTATATTTGGACATTATTCTTCCTCCTTGGCAGTAATATAGTATAGTTACTTTTCGGGTGTCTCTGATTCTTCTTCGGGTGATTCAGATTCTTCTTCTGGAGTTTCGGGTTCAGGTGTGGGAATTTTCTCTGGATACAGTTTCAGTTTTCCCTGTTGTGAAATTTCTTCCACCCATTCAATGATGCGCGCCCGTTTCGCCGCACGTTCAACTTTCCGTTTAACATCAGACATCACCTCATCCAATTCCTTCTGTCGTTCCGGTTGGTGTTCCTCTTTACGGAAAATTAGATAAAATGTCTCGTCATTAACATCAGTTTCAAAGACTGTATCTGTCATTTCTCCGACTTCCATCTCAAAGACAGCATCAATAAATTCAGACCAACTCGGAGAAGCGGATTTGCTGAAGAACCCTGTATTGCCCGGATCCTCTTCACTTTTACCAGGACCATTTGCAAACTTATTCTGTTCTGCGAGTTTCACAGCCATCTCAACTATATCTGTCCCAGCGACGATCTGGTCTAATGTTTCGTACGCCAAGTCTTCATCATCAAGGGGAATACATATCGCGCGTACTCTTGCGGCTTCAATATACTGAGACTTGTTTTCCTCATAATATGCTTGCAGGTCTTCATCGGTATATGAGACCTTGGCATCAACTTCCACTTCCGTTAGTTTTTCGACCATGAGTTGATAGGTGTAGTCCTCCATCTTATCAAGGTGGTCTTGGAGTGTATCAAAACCATGATCGGTTGCTTGTAGCAACTTGAGCTTTTTGTCGATGTAATCTTCTAAGTATTCTGCTTTTCCCGCCTTATTAGCATAATTTCGCTGCCGGTAGGCTGGTAGTTCTGCGATTGCTGCGTCAAGTTCTTCAAGGGAAATCTGTATTAATTCCCCGTTCCACTTCATCTCCGTCAATATTATTTGGCTCTTGTCTATTTCTTCTTCGGAAGCCCCGTGGTTGTCTGAACGGACAAGAGACCAAGTGAGAAGACAGGTTGCAACAACTGCTGTAACAACAAAAAATAATTTTTTCACTTTGGATATCTCCTTTCATTAACATTGAGGCAAAATTGCCTCGTATATACATATATTTTAATCAGATACAACAAACATAGTCAATATTTCTTGTAATTCGGTTAATAATTCTTTTCCAGTTATCTCTTCAATACTAATCAAAAGTTGGGCGGGTGGACGTAATTCCAGTTGTGAGTTCTGATGAACTGCCTCTACCAGCAGCGTTACATCAATCTTCGGATTTCTTTCATCAAATGTCACTTTAATCCGATTACCGCCAGCAACAATGGCTGATATTCCTAACTTTTGTGATAGTTGTTTAATGGTTGTAATTTCCAATAACATCTCAACGGGTTCCGGTATGTCTCCATATCGGTCCTTGAGTTCTTTGGTCAGGTCATCTTTCTGTTTTTCATTTTTCAGAGCAGAAATTTTCTTATAGATAGATATTTTCTGTCTGCTGTCTGGAATGTAGTCGTCTGGTAGAAATGCTTCAATCGGTAAATTGATGTTGGTTTCAATTTCTTCCTCAACCTTTTCACCTTTTAACTTACGGACTGCATCATCAAGGAGTTTACAATAGAGTTCGTAGCCAACATTTGTTATATGTCCATGTTGTTGTGAACCGAGTATATTTCCCGCGCCCCGTATCTCCAAGTCTCTCAGAGCAATTTTAAATCCCGAACCGAGGTCAGTAAATTCCTCAATAACTTGTAGTCGTTTCTGTGCGCGTTCAGTAATGGATTTGTCTGGTGGATAAAATAGGTATCCATAAGCCTGTTCATCTGCCCGCCCGACGCGACCCCGAAGTTGATACAACTGCGCTAAACCGAAAGCATCAGCGCGATTGATCATGATGGTATTCACATTTGGGATGTCTAAGCCAGATTCAATGATCATCGTGCAGACCAAGATGTCGTGTTTGTGTCGGACAAACTCCAACATCACGGTTTCAAGTTCACGTTCTGGCATCTGTCCGTGTGCAATAGCTACACGTGCATGTGGAACAAGTTCTTGTATATTTTTGGCGATAACAGCAATATCCTGTATTCGGTTGTGGACGAAGAAACTCTGTCCGTCTCGCGACAATTCGTTCATTATAGCATCTCGGATAACTTTTGTGTTGTACGGCATCACCTGTGTCTGAATCGGTAACCGATTAGCAGGTGGTGTGTTGATTATGCTAAAGTCTCTGATACCAACAAGCGACATGTGCAAGGTGCGTGGAATCGGAGTTGCTGTTAGTGTTAACACATCTACTGTCTCTTTATATTGTTTGATTTTTTCTTTATGTTTCACACCAAACCGATGTTCTTCATCAACAATTAGTAAACCGAGATTGTTAAAAGTAACGCTATCAGAAAGCAAGGAGTGCGTGCCGATTACAATGTCAACTGTTCCCTCTGCAAGTTTCTCTTTGACTGATTGTATCTCCTTTCGGCTGCGAAAACGGTTCAGCATTTCAACTTGTATAGGAAACGGTTTGAACCGCTTTTCAAAAGTGTCGTAATGCTGTAGAGCCAAAATGGTTGTCGGGACAAGGAGCGCGACCTGTTTCTCTGCCATAACAGATTTGAACGCTGCCCGTAATGCTACCTCTGTCTTGCCATATCCGACATCGCCGCAGACAAGTCGGTCCATCGGTCTATCAATCTCCATGTCTGCCTTAACGTCTTCAATAGCTTGGCGTTGATCGTCAGTTTCTTGATATGGAAAGAGAGCCTCAAATTCGCTTTCCCACGGCACTTCTGTTGGAAAGCTATATCCTTCATTTGCTTGTCTCGCGGCATAGAGTTTAAGAAGTTCCTCTGCCATCTCTTCAACAGCAGCTTTTGCACGTTGTTTTTTGTTTTGCCAAGATTTTCCACCGAGATAGTCTATACGTGGTTCGTAGGACTCATCTTTGTTCCCAATATACTTCTGCACAAGGTCAACCTGGTAGGTTGGCACATACAGTCTATCCTCTTCTCTATACTTGAGGATAAGAAAATCCTGTGATTGTCCATCAATATCCATGCGGCGTATGCCTTCGTAAATTGCAATCCCGTGTGAAACATGCACAACGTGGTCCCCAACTTGCATATCAATCAGACTTAATATCGGGGCACCACTATTGTATCGTTTTCGGGATACAACCCGTCGCTGACGGTTGCCAAATATCTCATTTTCTGAAATGAAAACAAGTTTAAGCGAATCACTGATGAACCCTTCAGAGATAAAGCCAACAGATACGGATAATCTCTCTGTCGGTAGATCTCGTTCAATCAACATTTCTAATACGCGTTTGGCTTGTTGTGGTGTCTCACAGAATACATTGACAAGATAGTCTTTATTTGTCCACTTGTTGATGTAATCTATCACCATCTGATAGTTGCCTCTACCGAGTCCGAGTGGTTTAAAGTCAAAGGAAGGTTCAAAGTCATCCATCTCTTGATTGACAGCATCGGATACATCTTCAGTATATTCTTCAGAGGCAGAAGTTGCCAAAGAAATCGGTATGTTTGGATATTGACCGAATTCAGTTTCAATCGTCTCAGTTGGCACGAGTATATTATCAAGAGTCGACATCAATTTTCCTTCTGCCATCCTCCTATCGTATATCTCCTGCAGTTGTTCACGCATCTGTTCCGTTTCATGCCTTTGCCATTTAGGTTCCACCATCAAAACAACTGTTTCATTTGGTAAATAATCTGTCAACATGCCAGTTTTTGGAAATAACATCGGTAGAAATGCTTCAACACCGTCAATTCCTTGTGATTCTTCGTCAATCACGCTGGGGTTATCCGTTTGTGTTCTTGTAATAAAATCTTCTAATCCGCGTGTTATCTCTCGTATTGAATTGATATAATCTGGTGTATTCGCTGTTTCTTTCATCAGTTTTTCTGTTTGTAATTTCCAATGTGAAATTGAGATGTCAGCCAGACATACTTCAGACATAGGAGTAATCACAATAGAATCAGCATGTGCAATAGTAACTTGTGATGTTGAATCAAATAGGCGAATTTCATCAAGTTCATCCCCAAAAAAGTCAAGGCGAACAGGCGTATCGGATGTGAGCGGAAAAATATCTATAATGTCTCCTCTATGTGCAAATTCCCCCTTTACTTCTACTAATTCAACTTGACGGTACCCACTACGGACGAGAAAAGTCATAAAATCTTCATACTCTACTTCATCACTGGTTTGGAGTATTCGGCAAGCTGCAGTTAAAGTGTCCCGTGGTGGCAGTTTGTAAGATAACGCTCTCACAGTCGTAAAAACGACACTTTGCTGTGTTGTCTCTGTATTATTTTCGGAGATAGGATTGTCATTTTTCGTTATCAGGTGATGCAAGCAGCGCATCCGGTCAACAGATATGTTATTTGTTGGGGAAATGCCCTCAAAAAGTGTATTTTGCCAAGAAGGAAAAAGATATAGATCGTCTTGATAACTTACTTCTGTTTTTTGCTCAATGTTTTGGTTACGAAATGCACGGACTTCTTCTATAGCCTGTTCTGCCTCACGATGAGAAGGGAACACGACGAGGAAAGTTTTAGCCGGAACGTCATCTATTATAGTGGCAAGAAAATAAGAAGTTGATGCGTTACGCATCCCTCTGAGCGGCGGAGGATTTTCTCCGTGCTTCAGACATTCAACAAGGTTTTGATAATTCTTCGTTTTTCGTAAAGACTCTAACACAAACTGTTCCTTATCGTTCGGCGGGATTTCTTGTTAGTTTATATAAGGTGAATTCAACATAACCCAACTCTTATTACTTGAAAACGGCTTCATGTTGGGTTTCGTTCCTCAACCCAACCTGCATAATTTATGTCTTATTATCAAACTCACGTTATGTTATGATTAAATAGAAAGGTGCCTACAGACGCATGTTTTATTTTACAAATTCTATCTTATCTATATTGGCTTTCATTTTTCCCATCTTAACTTCAGCTTCAATTCTAACAGGAATATGTCGACGGTTATCTGTCAACCAAAGACGGTAGCCGTGTGAGGTGGTCACTACAAGCGTTTTAACACGCCCCAAACCTTTTACCTTTAACACTTCTCCTCGTTCTACACTGATGGTAACTTTCACTAACTTTCCTTTGATTATTATTGGGAAGAAATAAGTTTTACCGGGTTCTAATTTCTTACTACGAAGGAAATAGATCATAGAAAGTTCATCTTGTGTACCCACAGGTATCTCCAACTCCTTTTTGTCACGTTTTTCTGGTTCATTCGGTTTATTCTGTGAGATTTTTTCATAATCTGCTTTCCCGTCCTTAAAATTGATCTCAACTTTAGCAGTATATTTCTTATCCTGAAGTTGATTCCTAAAACTAATCGGATGGAAACCATTTGTGTTCAGAAAGGTAGACTGACGGTTTTGAAATCGGTATATTCTCGCTGCAACAGAACTTGTTTTTGCTTCCGAAGTTATATGATATGCACTTTTCCTGTCTAACATCACTTTTTTTTCAATATGGTCAACGCGTTTTCCAGCAGTTACTGGAATCCAAGATACTTTGACGTTATATGTGATTTTCTCTCCAACTATTAACGGTTGCGCAGCGACATTCTCAACTTTTACAAGCGGAATTTCTAATTGTGCTTGGTTGTTAGCAGCGCGTATGGAGGATTTCGATTCGTCTGATGCGACTTGAGATAGCGGTGAACCTATTCCTAACAACAAAACAGTGATGCACAAACACTTGATATAACTCACACTATCAACTCCAGAAACACCTAAAATAGATTGTCCGCACCTAATAATTCAACAGAACAACATTAGAATATATGCACGCTTAAAATCTGTGTGTAAAAATGAGCGCGTGCACCCCATGATTAGTTTGTTGCATCTGAACGGAAATTCTTCGATTATTATATTCTTTGGCTGTTTTTGAAGCATCAACGATATTCCATACGTGCAATCCAATACCTGTTATTAGGAAAAGTGTCCCACGTATACTGTGGTCAGCCATTCTTGAACGAACTTGGTCTTTGTCTAAGAAAGTGTTTGTCCGCTCATCTAAAAAACCAGTTCTGAAGGTATCATGGCTTCTATAATGTAAGGCACGCGCAATATTATAACTCGCTAATGCAAAGACACTTATTTCCGCCGTCAGAAACAAGGATGCTTTGAGATAGTTGTCTGCATAAGCCTGCCCTAAACCGGGCATAGATGCCGATAACAGCGATGCTTTCCGAGAACTACGCATAGGATAATATTGTGTGGCGTGTTGACGGTAGAGTGGGTAAACGGGCTCTGTATCAACATCTTGTGAGGGGCGCGAATTCTGCCATCTCAATATTGTCTTCTTGTTGGCTGGGTTATGCTGATCTGAAAAGACTTCCATTTGGGGTAGTGCTATAGTACAGAAGACAAAAAACAGTAGTATTATGTGTTTTTTCACTATCACTCCTTTCTTATTAACGAGGTTCTCTACTTTTCGCCAATATATGCTCTCTCCGTTAATCTATCTGTATATTATACCTAATTTTGTGTGATAAATCAACTTGTCTAATTGCAAGGTGTGGAAAAGGTTATCTCACATTCAGACATATCGTAGGGGCGAGGTCTCCTCGCCCTCGTTGGAACACATCCTATCCATCAGCAGTGGTTTGGGATGGAAATGTGGCAAGAGGTGGTAATCGGGCGGGGAGACCCCGCCCCTACGTGCAGTGCCAAAAACTTTACACACCCAACTATGAACTACTAAATTGATACCTATGTCAGAATACGCGTATGGTATTCTGACATAGGTTAGGAGACTACACCTACTTACCCGGGTGTGCTGGAGCTAACTGTATGTTTTCAGGGTCAGTTTGATATGCCCAGTCAAATTCCACATCATCATCTGTAAGCCTGCGAATATGGATTTTAGCGAAGTTGCCATCTGGTGTATAAAGAGCATAGATGTGTCCCTCTATAAGTTCCACAAATAGTGTGGTGTATCCGTATTCTGGTACGACATCAACATCATCAAAGTTTTCGTGATACCCCAAATCCTGCATCACTGTTTCGTTATCTGAATAGAGATATCTTATACGAACTACCTCATCTAACCCAAAATAGACATCTGTTGATCTGTCATCCCAAGGAATAGCACCTCTGCGTGGATTTGAGAAATCAAAACCACTCCGATCAGGTTCAAGGACATAATCATCTAATATGATATTTCTTCCTTCAGGACGAGGCGTATCCCACGCATTTTCAGTACTGAGTTCACTCTCGTTGCCATCGTTGTCAACAGCAGATACTGCATAATAATAGGTTCTACCGTTCCGAACATTTCTATCGGTATAGACGGTTGTTCCAACCGAAAGTTCAGCAATTGAGTCAAAATCATTGTTATTCTCACTACGCCAAACAGTGTAACCATCCAAATCAAATTCGCCATTAGGATACCATTCAACTATTACATATCCATCACCTGTTATTGTTCTAACACCGCGAGGCACAGCAGGTGGTTCACGATCTTTTTCCTCATTGTCATCCACATCAATATAACACCCGAATAGCGTTACTACGAGGATTGTGCACAAAAATAGTGCAGTGATTTCTTTTATTCTTTTTAACATTTTATATTCTCCTGTTTGGAAGTATTTTTTGAGTATAACGCTAATTCATTGATAGGTGTTGACAGACTCTATTATACTATCATAAAAAACTTATCTATGCAATATAATTTGAGTCAGGGATATTATGTTTTAGGTTTAAGGAAATATTCCCTTTTTTACAAAAAAACACAAAAATTATCAAATAATTGTAATAATTAACTTGACATCAACAATTTATTTATGTTATAATACATTTCACATCACATTTGTTTTTCTAAAGGTCAAAAAATATGTACACAAATCCCGATGGACAATTCACACCGGCTATCCGATACATACTCTTTTCAATATGTAAAATATCAGGACTAAAAAACGACATTTCAAAAACAATAAGTGTCAATGAAAATGTCTTACAAACATTCACCAAAGGTATTTTTATTACATCTATTTTAACCTTTATCAACATTCAATTATCAATGAGCAAAATATTGGGCAATTGTCTAAAACAGGAAACCGATTTCACACGACAAAAACCGAAAATAGAAACTGTACTATTTTAAATTTTTTCGATTTTAGATATTATCCTTACAAACCCTTATGGTAACTATGTTTAGAGCAATTTGAAAAATCGTACTATAGTACGAAAAACTGTACCATATAGTACGATTTTTAGGAAAAAGATTTCAATGAAACTTCAAGATTAACACATAGAATTCGCTGTCAAATGTTACGCAAAATTCATCAACACTTATGCCACCATAGGCTTTCAATTCATCAACTACGGCGGAGGGACAATGAGACCCTGCACGCCAGTAAAAGACAGTCTTATCTGTGCAAAAACTTTACATACCCAAACCCTTTCAAAAATCTTGACATATTTATGACATCATGATATACTTAATTTGTATAAAATATATAGGTAAGGAGATGAAATGTCCCAAAAAGATAATATCCTGCTAACTCTAATACAAATCGTTGTCGGTGTTTTTATAACGCTAAGCGGTTGTCTCGTATATTATTTTGTTTTTAATAAATTAATATGGCAAATTCTCATCAATGACAGGATTACACACGGGTTTTGGGTAGGACTGTTCTTGCTAATTTCAATAACACTTTCTTATGGTCTGATCATAGTTTGTGTGGCTGAAGGAACTCGTCATGTTGGACGGCATTTCGGATATCATATTCCTTTCAAACCTGTCTGCTCAGGAGCGTTCTTGGGTGCACCTGCAATCGTTGGTCTGCTCGCTCTTCGAAATGTACCCTGGGATATTTTCGGCACACAAAATATAATTCTTACCATAATTCTTCCGATTTTTAAAACTATTGCTTTCCTTTTGTCGTTACCTATTAGAGTATGGTTAATGATCGGGCTCCCAGTATTGATGTTATATGTTTTGGCTATCCCGATAGGTGCTATTTTGGGATATAGATTGTCTGACATTGATAAAATAGAAGTCAACGCACAAGAAACATAGAAGATTAATGTTTCATAAAGTCTCGATCATTTCGTTAGTTTCACAAAAATTGTCATTATCTGAGGTGGAGCATTGTGAATTATTGGGATTCACTCACACGCCGGAGGTATTACTGATCCATGCAGTATGATAAGCCTAAGGATGAATGCGGTGTTTTCGGTGTCTTTGGACACCCAAGAGCAGTAGAATTAACTTATCTCGGATTGCGTGCCCTACAACATCGCGGGCAAGAGAGCAGCGGGATTGTTGCTTCGGACGGTGAGAGATTTACATCTCACCATGGGATGGGATTGGTTGATTCTGTATTTAACTCCGATATTTTAGGAAAATTAAAGGGACATATTGCCATCGGACACAACAGGTATTCAACTGCTGGTGAAAGCACACTTGAAAATGCCCAACCTTTAGTCAGAAATTACAAACAGGGACTCCTTGCTCTTGGACACAACGGCAACTTAATTAATGCCCAACATATCCGAAACTATCTCGAAAATGAGGGATCAATCTTTAGCACAAGTTTAGATACGGAAGTCGTATTCCATCTGATCGCACTTTCCCGTCAAAGTAGTTTAGAAGATAGAATGTTTGATGCATTTCGAGCGGTAGAGGGGGCATATTCATTCGTAGTGTTAGATAAGACAACGTTATTGGGGGCACGTGACCCACATGGGTTTCGTCCATTGTGGATTGGGAAACTCGGTGACGCTTATGTTTTAGCCTCCGAAACAGGTGCGCTTGATGTCATTGAGGCTGAACCGATCCGTGAAGTTGAACCAGGGGAATTGGTAGCATTACGTTCAAAACATCTCGGTGTGGAATCTTTCCGTTTCTCTCCGAAACGCCCCAGACTATCCCAATGCATATTTGAATATATCTATCTCGCGCGTCCAGATGGCATGATGTTTGGACAAGGTGTTCATAGCACACGTCGTGAGTTTGGTCGTCAACTTGCACGGGAACACCCTGCGAAGGCGGATGTAGTAATCCCTGTCCCTGATTCCGCTACGATCGCTGCCCTCGGTTATGCAGAGGAATCGGGCATTCCGTTTGAACTCGGTTTGTCAAGAAATGCTTTTGTCGGACGCTCGTTCATGAATCCCACACAAGATATGCGAGAACTCATGGTAAAGCTGAAATTGAATCCGATCCGGGAAGTGCTTCAAGGCAAACGCGTTATAATTGTAGACGATTCAATTATGCGTGGGACAAATAGCCGCAAACTAATCAAAAATGTGCGGCAAGGTGGAGCAACTGCTGTGCATCTCCGAATAGCCTCTCCACCCAATAAATTTCCATGCTTCTACGGGGTTGACACCCCCACGCGGGCAGAACTCATAGCAAGTAAACATTCTATTGATGAAATACGAAAATACATTCGTGCGGATAGTTTAGGTTATATTAGTATTGAAGGCATGCTACAGGCTGTGAAAAAACCGAATGACTTTTGCACTGCCTGTTTTGATGGGAAATACCGTATTACTGCTAATGATGGCATCCCCCGACAATTGCCGTTAATTACGGAGTAGTTGTTCAGAACTTAAGCAAAATAGTATACGTTAACCTAAGTTGCCACCTATGTAGCACAATCTGTTAGATTGTGCATCTTAGTACACAAACTGACAGTTTGTGCTACAAAAATTTGAAGGTAAACACCATGGTTTTTATACCACCACCGATATATCAACCTCCAAAATCAAGGGAGGAAAAGTTCAAGGATGCCGTGAGGAGAGAACAGAAGTTACAAAAGGGAAGATTACGGGATAGACCTGGTCTAAGCAAAATGATGCGGAATCAGTTGAGCACAACGCAAGGCATGTCTACCTTAAAACTTGTCCTAATTTTTTCTGTGCTTGGTATGATCTTGAATTGGATTCTTCCTCGTATATTACAATATATGAATCCAGAAATGATGAAAGACGATGCAGAATACTATGGAATGCTCGCTGCTATCTGTATCACAGGTTTCTTTCTGGTGATAAGTCTACTCAAAGGACTCATTCAACGAAACAGATCATCACAGCAAGAACGACCTTCTCACACCCAACAAATTGATACGAACAATGCTGAAAATAAAGGATTACTGGATGGCAAATAAGAAGTCTTTAACTTATGCCGATGCTGGCGTTTCCTTTGAAGCGGAATCCAAGGCTATGCAGCGAATAAAAGGATTGGTCAAATCCACTTATAGACCGGAAGTTCTGAGCGATGTCGGAACTTTCGGTGGTTTATTTGCATTGGGTTCATATCAGAAACCCGTTCTTGTTTCAAGCACAGACAGCGTCGGTACGAAGTTGATGGTGGCATTCAAAGCGAACAAACACGATACAGTCGGATACGATATTGTCGCACATTGCGGCAATGATATTGTTGTGCAAGGGGCTGAACCGCTTTTCTTTTTAGACTACATCGGCATCGGGAAAATGGAACCTGAAGTAATAGAGCAGCTGATGGTCGGACTTACAGATGGATGTAAAGATATTGGATGTCCTTTAATCAGTGGAGAAACAGCAGAACTCAGTGGTTTATACACACCGGGAGAATACGATTTAGTTGGAACAATCGTAGGTGTTGTTGAAAGAGATGCATTGATAACAGGGGAAAATATCTCACAGGGGGACAAAATAATAGCATTGGAATCATCTGGTTTACATACAAATGGGTATTCTCTTGCACGCAAAATCCTGTTTGAACGGTGCAAATATGATGTTGGGACATACCTCCCTGAAATATCAACAACGGTAGGAGAAGAACTACTCAAACCGCATAAGAGTTATGTCCGATCTATCCTAAACCTGCGCGAGAAATGTGATGTAAAAGGGATCGCACATATCACTGGTGGCGGATTACCCGGGAACATTATACGGATTTTACCTGATGGATGTCAAGCGAGAATTCATAAGAAAAGTTGGGAGATTCCCGCAATATTCAATATACTCCAACGAGAAGGTAGTGTTGAGGCAGAAGAGATGTATCGCGTCTTCAATATGGGAATCGGCTTGGTCTTAGTTGTCGCACCCGATTCAGTTTCGATCGCATTAGATTCACTCAATGCGTCAGGTGAGTCTGCTTTTGTATTAGGAGAGATCGTTACGGGTGACAAAGGAGTTGCATTATGACCGAATCCTTCTTAAATGAAGATTCTCTGCAAGAACTCACTGACATATTTGAAAAAACACCAATGCCTGTGGTCCTGCAAGCATTTGAGGAGATGGAAGATATAGATATTGCTGTGTTCTTACTGCTGCTTGATGCTGCTACGAACAGAGGAAAGACAGATAATTCTGAAGAAATACGGAGAACATTGATAAGAGGTGATTCCCATAAAGAGGAATCGGAAGACATACTCACTGCTTATGCGCAACAAATATTCGCGCAATTCCCTTTTCAAAAACAACTTCGCATTGCGGAAAAATTAGCAGTCACAGAGATGGTTGACAAACAGCATGCAGAACAGATATGGAACGATTTTATCACCCAAATGAAAGGCACTCTGGAAAATACAATATTCTTCGGAAACAGTGCCAAAAACGTTTCTAAATTTCTTGCAAAAGTTGATATGGAACGCCAGAATCAACTGATGGATGCATTGGAGAAAAATCAACCGCACTTAGTTAACACAATCTCTGACAACTTGTTCACCTTTGGCGACATTGTGGATTTACCTGATGACGCAATAATAACGCTCCTACAAGTATTAGAGACAAACACCTTAGCACTTGCTCTATACAATACCTCTACTGAAATTCAGGATAGATTTTTTGATAATATGTCGTCAGAGAAGGTGGAAATGATAGAAACAGCAACTGAGCAGCTCACTTTTGAGCAGCGGCAAATAAGTGAGACTGCCCAGCAATCTGTTGTTAGTTTAGTACGCAATTTTGCAGCGAAAGGCATGTTGAAAATTCAATAAACTTTAGTCTTCTAACTTAAATTCAAATGGGATTTTGACTGTAAACTCGATTTCTTTACCGTTTTTCTTCGCTGGAAAAAATCTTGTCCTCTTCAACGCCGCAATTGCAGCCTCTTCAAAACCGAAACCGAGTGTTGTTGTAGCAACAATATTCTTCGGAATCCCATCTAATCCAATAGTGGCTATTAACACTACTTTGCCTTCCTTCTGTGCGCGTTTTGCATTTTGAGGATAGGTCGGTTTCACTTGGTTTTTGGGTCTCGGTGGTTCCATCCCTTCTGTTGGCACGGTAATATCAGGTACTTTTAAGGTGGGCCCATTAGCGGCATCTGGAATATCAAGATCAACAATTGGACCACCTTGTGATTTCGGTCTATCTATTGTAGGTTTTACATTAGTTTGTACGGGTTGAATAGGACCACTTAATCTGTTTGAAATACCGGAAAGTTTAGGTCCTGGATCCAACGCAGGTCCGATAGGTGCTAAATTGGTACCAGGATCGGTGGGAAGCGTGGGACCACCTAATGGATTCGGTATATTCGCATTTGTCACTACATTCCGTTGAACCGGATTCTCTACCACACGTTCCTGTGCTTCAAATTTTACTCTATCACGTTTCGTGGCAATAACCCTTTTTTGCTGAGGCGGCTCTTGTGCAATTAAAGCAGCTGCTAATTCCTCAGGACCTGTCGTTACTTGATCCTTGATAACAATAATACCCAAAACAACTGCTATCAGTACATGCAATCCAATAGAAAATGTTAGCGCAGCAGAGTTTCGCCCACCTGTTTTCTGAAGCGTGATTGGTGGGGGTTTATTTTCGCTTGCAGATGCAAGACCACCTATATGACTCTCAGTTATGCTGACCTTTTTCAACTTCGCGTTGATTTTTGGCTTCTTCCGATCAGCTCTACGTTTATGTATCTGGGATACTATGTCGGAACTTCTACTCATCTCTCTCTCCCCCTATCAGTTATCTCGTGATGTCGATAGCGCGCTTACAACAAACACACTTACCGGAGTTTGTGAGATAGTTCGTAAAATCAATCGTTTTGAAACTAAAGCATTTACATGAAATTATATCAGAATTCTGGTTAAGATACAATTATATCATTAATAAATAGATATGTCAACTAATTTAACATTAAAATTAAGGATTCCACCAAAATGTCATTTTCGCAACGACCGTAGAACTCCGAAGTACTGCCTTCGTAGTAGAATCCGTGTCATAAACTTGATTGAAAACAAAGTAAAAATCACTCCCCGGGCGATAGATATAATTTATCAGGAAGTTAGTTGTAATAAGGTTCGCTTCTGAATTCCACTGCGCGAAAAATTTCATAAATAACGTGGTTGAAAACGAATAGTTGAATCTTCCTGAAAAAAGGTTCGCATCAATTGTATCGTTAGGTAGATTAACGCTATTATATTCATATTCAACGTTAATACTAAGCTGGGCATTCGGTTTCAAACTTCCGTCAATATGAAATTTACGAATTTGCCCATTATAGAAATTCCCTAATTCAAAGCCTGTTGTTGTGCTGATAATACGGCTATCACTCGTAGAAAAACGTCCGCTGATTGCACTGAAGCGATAGTCTCCAATTGGGATAATCACATCCTCACGAATCTCAAAATCTTCGTCAAGACTTTCAAACATACTCCTTACATTAATCATAATGGAGTCGTTAGTAGTAAATGATGTCCAATGTGTGTAGGAGATATTCCAACGGTTTAACTCATTATCTTGATTGAGGATGTAATTGACTTCTGGTCCTGACCACATTTCACGGATTCCGTATTTATTTGGTCGGGGTGCCCATCTAAAATCCGCTCTCATGTTCCGCACGCCTGGATCTCTGACAAAGCCGACCGTTGGATCAAAATCCTCGTCAATATCCATATATGACGCACCGAATCTAAAGACATCGTTACGCCATCTTGAACCTAAGTACCACGCATTATTCCGTCCCGACATATCAGGCGTAAATGTTCGCGCCCACATACCCCGCACATCAATATTATCGTTCGGACGAAACTCGAAGTCAAATCCTCCTGCGCGATTGTAGTAGCCAGTTTCATCCTTATTCACAGCAATCATACCGAAACGAGAGCCCGCTGCCCCATCCTTGGTTATCCGCAGGACAGAAAAATTGTTGTATGGAATATCAATCGGATCGTCATCTTCCACTTCCTTATAGAATTCATCCGTAAGCACATTCAAGAAACCGATGCCGTAAGAACCGACCTTTCCACTGGCTTTGCCACCAAAGATAATCGGAATAGCATTACCTTCTGCGAGACCAATGCGTCTGCTATAGAAAAGCAGCATCGGGGGTGGACGACGAAAACTCTGCCTCGGTATGCCGAAATCAAAAAGGCCGGCACCTTCCAGAAAGAAAGGACGTTTTTCTGGAAAAAAGAGATTGAAACGGGTCAGATTAACCTGCTCTTGATCTGCTTCAACCTGCGCAAAATCTGTGTTATAGGTAATATCGCTAATAAGGTTAGAAGTAATCGCATATTTCGCGTCAAAACCGAGTTTGAATTGACGAGTCGTTTCATATACAGCATCATCATCAGTATTCTGTGAAATGCCGGGTAGGACGTAAGGCAGTAATTCCAAATTCCGTGACGGAGAAATCCCTTCCAAACCGACAAGTGTCCCCAAGTTCGTAGTCCGATATTTTGCCAAACCTCCATAAGAAGCTGGCACAGGAGTCCACACCGATTCCTCTTGATTTCGCATCAACTCGCGTCCGACATTAAGACCCCACTGCATTGGATCGCTTTTCTTGAAACGTAGCTGGCTAAAAGGAATGCTCAGTTCTGTTGTCCATGAGGTGTCGTTTATTTTCGATTTACATGCCACAACAGCATCCCAGTCATCGTTGAGGGTGTCTCCATTATTTGTGATAGCCCTATCCTGTATTGCACCTAATGCGTTAGCACGAAAGAAGGAACCGCTCCGTTTGTCGTTGTATGTATCCATCAATATGAAGATATTGTCGTTTTCGTGGATATCGCGGGCATCTCTACGCATCTCGTTTGCAATCAGCTTTGACATCTCTGAATCATAACAGATAAAACCGAAATAGATATTCTCATCGTCGTAAAGAATACGCACCTCCATCGGTTCAGAACTGCTTTCACCTTCGTTTGGTTCAATCTGAAAAAATTGCGTTATAGCATCTGCTTTCTGCCAATCCGCTTCGTTGAGTTCACCGTCAATCTCAACACTCTCATAAGTGCGGTACGCTTTAATCTGGTAGTCCGATGATTCGGCATTTACAATAGACACAAAATGTAAGAAAAAAATGGAGACAAAAAGGAAAGTTCTGATTATTGAAAAATGTTGGAAAGAAAATAGAGATTTGACCAAATGCGCTGCCTCCTTGAATATAAAGAGTCCTTCTTAAGAATATGACGCAATTGGTGGGAAATAGGATTATAGAAAATGAAAGAGTAATAATATTTGGATAGTAACGCTCTTTATTCGTCCATAAGTAGATAAAAAACACCTAACTTTGTCAGAATAAATCGGAATGAGACTCGGCATTAGCGATGGGGCGTACTGGATTTGAACCAGTGACTTCTACCGTGTGAAGGTAGTGCTCGTACCCCTGAGCTAACGCCCCGATGGAAGAGGATGGGCCCACTAGGACTCGAACCTAGGACCAGCCGGTTATGAGCCGGCGGCTCTGACCACTGAGCTATGGACCCTTACTACTTTTAATTATAACTTGTTTCAAACAAAAAATCAAGAAATAATTCTGTTAGGGGTATGTAAAGTTTTTGCATAGATAAGACTTTCTCTCATTGTAGTGCGGGGTCTCCGTGCCCCGCCATCTTTGAATCTACCAATAACTGCGGGGCACGGAGACCCCGCACTACAATGGGAAATGGGATGTTTGTGCAAAAACTTTACCCCCCTTCTGTTAGGGAATAATCAATACAGTATCTTGAATTATTCAATGAAACCACGCAGACGGTGGCTCCGGATGGGATGGCGGAGCTTACGGAGTGCCTTCGCTTCAATCTGACGGATACGTTCACGAGTCACATCAAAGACCTCACCCACCTCTTCAAGCGTCTTCGGATATCCCGTTGTAATACAAAGCTCAGTAATCCGCTTACGCGTCGATTCTGACAGCAACGGGTTCTCAGTGTCGTCTTCAATGCCGAAACGGAGGACAATCACCTCCCGTTCACGTTCTGACAGATCCGCAAGTGCTTCCTGTATACGTTCTTTGAGAATGCTCAACTCAGCTTCAGTTGCAGGAGAAAGCACGGATACATCCTCAATAAAATCACCTAATTGGCTGTCATCATCGTCATCGCCGATAGGTGTTTCTAAAGAGACAGTCTCTGGTACAATCCGCAATACCTCTCTGACTTTTTCTGCGGGGATACCCATATCTTCTGCGAGCTCTTCGGGTGTTGGTCTGCGTCCTAAATCCTGTAGCAGCGAACGTTCAGCCCGTTTCATTTTATTGATTCTCTCGTGCATGTGGACAGGAATACGTATAGTTCGCCCTTGATCCGCTATTGCACGCGTGATGCTCTGTCGAATCCACCACGTAGCATAAGTACTAAACTTAAATCCACGTTGATAATCAAACTTGTCAACTGCACGCATCAAACCGATATTACCCTCCTGAATCAGATCAAGGAATTCCATGCCGGGTGCTTGGTGTCTATATTTTTTCGCAATACTGACGACTAACCTGAGATTCGCCTCTACGATTGCCATTTTAGCATCTTGGGCATTTTCTTCTCCGATGGTAATTTGCTTGGTGACAGAATGGAGTGCATCTCTTGATATACCGATTGAATTGAGATACTGCTGAATTTCACGTTGATATCGGATAATAGTTATATACGCATCTTTCGCAGCTTTTGTTTTGAATTTGTGCTCTTTAGCGTTAAGTCTGCCGTTCAACCATTCTGAGGGAATTTTATGCCGTTTTTGCAGACGGAAAATCTCCTGTTCACGATGACTAACGTTCTGTTCTACTTCTGTCACCTTACCGGAGATATTGCTAATCTCTTCGCGATCGATTTTCAATTGATCAAGATGTTTCATAAAGGTCGCATGACTACGTATGGAACTCAATTCTATATGCGAACCGTTTTTTGATGTATCCTTTGCAGCGACGAGGTATTCCAATTCCAATTTCTCAATCGTCCGCATCACCCGTTCAACTTTATCGCGTAGTTTGCGTTCCTTATCGCGTGTGGAGCTGCTGGAAACTTGCATATCAATAATATCTGATGCCCGTTTTTTGGCTATGATAATTTTGTAGAGAAGTTTACGCACCTCTGCAATAGCAAACCGTGTGGTAAAGGTCGCTTCTTGTGCTTGACGTAGACCTGTTTCAATCTGTTGTGATAATTCTATCTCTTGGTCTTTATCAATCAACTGAATTCTCCCCATTTCACGCAGATACTGTTTGATGAGATCCTCGCGTTCACTGATTTCACTCGGTTCAAATTCTATCTCTTCATCAAACTCAGATTGGTCTGATACATCAGCCTCATTGAATTCAAGTAGGTCTGTATTTCCATAGTCCACAAGTCTGCTCTCCTTTCTGTTTTTCTATGCTGTTAGAGGTAACCTTCTCCTCGTGATGTCCTGTGAAATTAGTATTTGCGCTATCTTCAGTCCCGTATGAGGATTAAGTTATTAATTGGGTAATATACGGGCGGGGAAACCCCGCCCCTACGATCATTTTTGTGTACTGGATTACCGAAATATTTATAGTAAAGTTTAGAATTAAGAAGACATTTCAATAAACTGTAAAGCACCGCAAGGCTCGTAGGGGCAAAGGTTTCCTCGCCCTATGAGGTGTGTCCCATTAATTGTAAATTTCACTATAAACTTCATTGGGAACTAAAAAGCATTGCTTATACCTTCAAATCTGACTACAATTGAGATATATAAAACTCAACTTTCACTATTAGCATTTTGACCTGCCATGGCACGGACAATACTTTGTCGGACCCACCATTGTGCATAAGTTTTAAACTGGTAACCACGTTCATAATCAAAATTATCAATAGCTTTCTGCAATCCGATGTTGCCCTCCTGAATCACATCTGAAAACTCAATCCCTGATGACTCATTCCATACATTCTTAGCTAAACTGTCGACCAACTCAAGATGCTCCTCAACTACTCTTTCTTTTATATCATCAGCATCTGCATCCCCTGCTGTAATTTGATTTGAAATACTTTTCAGTACCTCACGGGTGAGACCAATTTTCTTAAGATACACGTTAATCTCTCTATGATAACGACTAATCTGTTTGTATACACTCTTTACCGCTTCAGTTTTGAAATTATGTGTGTCAGCATTAAATTCCTCTGAGAACCATTCCACAGGGATGTCGTATTGTTTTTGTAGTTGGTCAATTGCCTGTTCACGATTACTAATATGACGTTCAACTTCGTTTATCTGTTTAATTATCGGATGAGTATTTCCTGAATTCACAATTAGTCTCCTTTTAGTTTACTATGCGTTATCTGATGTAACCGAATCATCGTTAAGTTGTTGTGAATTTGATGCTTGATCATTAGGTTCCTTTTTCACAATGGAACGTCTTTGATTTGATAACTCAATGAGTGTTTTGAGTCCCGATTCATAATGATCGGAAACTTGTGAACCGGATCTCACTCGTTGTTCTTCCTCTTGGATTATAAGACTTTTCAGTTTCTTGAGGTAACCTTCTGCTCTTTCCTTGTGATTGAAAAATTCATGATTCTTAATTAGCGCGTGAGAAATGAAATCTCTTACATAATCATCCTCACAAGTATTCAAGATATGTTGAACATTAACGGATTCGTCATTTTCAGTTGCTTCCCAAAGTAGTTGGGCAATTCTTACAAGGTTGGCATTTGTAATATCATGATAATCAAACTTAGTCTTTATATCCGAGATAAGTTCTGGTGCTTGGATTAAAGTTTGGACGAATTGCGATTCTATTTTTTCGCGTATTGATAGTTTTGTTGATGTAGTCTTTTGGGGAGTGGTCTTACGGGAAGAAGGACTATCTTTCAAACCCATATCTCGCAATTCCCGCCACAGTAGCCCTTCGTCAATATCAAGTTCCCGGACCGCATATTTTACATATTCAGTCCGTTCTACCCGATTTTTAATATTCACAAGCATTGTGCAAATATCTTTGACAACTTGAGTTTTTACTTCAGGTTGACGGATATTGTCCCGCTGAATCGCAGACTGAATTTGAAATTCAATCAGGTTAATCGCTTTGTCAACCAATTCATTAAATGCATCTGCACCATGTGCTTTCACAAACGAATCAGGGTCATCACCTGACGGCATCAGGGCAATACGGACGCGAATCTCTTCAGCGATCAGCCTTTCCAACCCACGTTGTGCAGCTTGCAACCCAGATGCATCCCCATCAAAAACTATCACGACTTCAGATGTATAACGTTTCAGAAGTGATGCATGGTTTTCACTAAGTGATGTGCCTGAGGAGGCTATCACATTCTCAATCCCGTGTTGATGCAACATTAACACATCCATATACCCTTCCACAAGCAGTGCCGACTGTTTTCTGGAGATAGATTGCTTCGCCTTGTCAAGATTGAAAAGAATATCGCTTTTATTGTATAACACAGTCCCCGGCGAATTCAGATATTTCGGCTGATGTTCATTAGAGAGTGCTCTCCCACCAAATCCGACAGGAACCCCCTGCGTATTATTGATCGGAAACAGAATGCGATTCCAGAAACGATCTTGTGGACCTTTATCTTCGTTTTTAATCAGACCCGCATCCACCAGTTGCTGAACATTCCATCCCTCATGGGTTGCAGCTTTATACAGATCACGCCGTTGCTGTTTGGCATATCCGAGTTGGAACAGATTGGTTGTCTGTGACACCACACCTCGGTTCTTCAAATATTCACGTGCTTGCTGACTGTGTTGTCCAGTCCGCAAGAGTTCGTGATAATACTTCACAGCAAACTTATTCAGTTCGCTCAAATCACTGATAAGTTTCTGACGCGCACTTACTTTAGCATCTTTTGTGGGCAATGAGATATTTGCCCGTTCAGCAAGCCATTCAACGGCTTCAACAAATGTTTTGCCTTCATGTTTTTGTAGAAAAGTGATGACATTTCCACCCGCTTCGCAACCAAAACACTTGAATATTTGCATCTCTTGTGAAACAGAGAAAGATGGCGTTTTCTCTTGATGAAACGGACAGAGTCCTTGATAGTTCCGTCCTGCTGGTTTAAGCGGAACACCGCACTCTGTTATGACTTCAACGATGTCATTTTGAGTCCGAACTTCGTCAATCGTTTCTGGCGGAATATAGTTTCTTGTTGCCATAAGTATCACCTAAATGATTAACGCAATTTTTCCTGACAAAACTTCAAACTATTCTGTAAATTTTACGACCGTCACACCTTCTCCACCCTCATTTGGGTGTGCGTATTGATAATCCGCTACAAGTTGGTTTGAGTCCAATGCCTTATGAACCGCACTGCGAAGTGTGCCAGTGCCTTTCCCATGCAATATCCTGACGCTCAATAATCCCGCGAGATAGGCATCGTCCAAATATTTATCTGTCATCACCAAACCTTCATTTACGTACATCCCGTGTATACATAGTTCTTCTTTGACCGTATTTGCTTTGTCAAGTTGAATGTCCAACACCGAGGACGTATGATGTTGCCCCTCTTTTTTTGGCAACACTCTATCAATATCTTTATAGGATAACTGCATCTGCATACTACCAATCCTTATCTGTAAAGGTTTGTCACCATTACCAACTGAAATAACTTCTCCAAATTGGTTCAACGAGACTATATGGACTTTGTCACCAACGTCCACAGTGTCTATCGGTTTTTTCTGTTGTTCTTCGGGAGGATCGGGTTTGAACTGTTTTTTGGCGGTTTCTATTTTTGTGAAAGCTTCACGGATACTGACTTTTGAGGCTTGTTCACGACGGATGTCCGCAACAACATTGTCCACAGTCTTACGTGCATCAGAAATGATATTCAATGCCTCTTTTTCTGCGTTCTCCAGTCGTGTCTCTTGTTCTACCTCAAAAGTTTCAACCTGTTCTTTATGTTTCTGATATTCAGTTTCAGCCAGACGAATCTTTTCTTGAAGTTGTTCTCTTTCTATGTCTAATTCCTGTTGTGTGTGTTGTAATTGGAGGAGTAGGTCTTCCACAGCAATGTTTTTTTGACCTAAATTCTGCTCAGCATCAGCAAGAATTCGCTCAGGTAGTCCCAATTGTTCGGCTATTTTTATTGCGTTGCTACTCCCCGGCACGCCTATTTTCAACTTGTATGTCGGTTGCAATGTGCTCCAATCAAATTCCATTGAGGCGTTTTCCATATTCTGCTGCGTGTGCGTATATGCCTTCAATACACCGTAATGTGTTGTCACGATGGTGTTGACATTCCGTTCATTTAGCCATGAGAGAATTGCCATGCTAAGTGCAGTACCTTCAGTCGGATCTGTGCCAGCACCGATTTCATCTAATAGCACTAAAGATTGTTCCATGTGGGATTCTTCTATAGACTTTAGCATACCCGATATCTTAGTAATATGTGAGGAAAAGGTGCTCAGACTCTGCTCTATGTTCTGGTCGTCGCCAATATCAGCAAAAATGTGATTGAATATCGGAAGTCTACTACCGCGAGCTGCCGGAATATGCAAACCCGATTGTGCCATCATACATAATAAACCAACGGTTTTCAGGACGACAGTTTTACCACCTGTATTTGGACCTGTAATAACAAGCGTGTTGAAACCTTTACCGATATGCACATCTGTGGGAACAACCTCTGTAGGAAGTTTGTGTATTGGAGTCGTAGCATCTGGATCGGTTGTTTCTTCTTTTTTAGATTGGAGATTAGCACGAGTTTGGAATTCAAGGATTGGATGCCGTGCTTCAAAGAGGCGGAGACCCCCTTTCGTATTCAACTTCGGTTCAACTGCATTCAAATCAAAACTAAATTGGACTTTCGCGTTCAAAAAATCAAGTTCAGCGAGTAAATCAAGTGCAAGTTCTAAATCAACAAGTCTTTCACGGAGTTGATCTGTTAAATCCAATAAAATCCGCCTGATTTCTCTCTGTTCGGTTTCAACTGCTTCGTGAAGCGCGTTGTTCATCTCAACGATAGACAACGGTTCCATAAAATAGGTCGCTCCACTCGTGGATTGACCTTGAACAACACCCTTAAAAAATGGTTTCGCATCCTGTCTGATGGGTATTACATATCGGTTGTTGCGTGATGTGATGACAGATTCCTGAATAGATTTTTGATAGTCGGGTGAATTGAGGATGGAATCTAACTTCTGATGGATTCTTTCACGGATTTTTTGGAGTTTATGACGGATGGAACGTAACTCAGAACTTGCTCTGTCAAGAACAACACCTTCTGCGCTGATACAGGATTCAACGGCATCTATAAGTTCATCAAAAACAGGTAAAGCGTCTACAATTGACATCAACCGTGGTATTTTATCGTAATCCTGATTTCTAAATTTCTTTTTGACAATAGAAGGAAGCCTTGATACCTTTACAACCTTTATGAACTCTACCGGGTCTAAAATCGCGCCTATTTTAGACACATGCAAAAGCGTCTTGCTAATATCCACTAATCCATCTAACGATATTCCACCAGTGCGTTGGTGAAAGTCTTTCAACTCAGAACACAATTTCTGTTGGTATTGCACCGTGTCATAAGAATCTGATGGCGTGAGATTGTCAACCCGTGCATTTCCCAATTCGGAAGCAGTATATCTCTTTAAATGAAACTTTAGTTTATCATATTCTAAAGCATTTTCCCCGTTAGACAACATAGGTCTGACCTTTACATCTAAAGTTATACCATTTCTAATCAACAGAATCTCAAAATCAACAGAATCTCAAAATGGTTTTTCTAATCTCACTTGTAAATCGTATCTCACATCAACCCTTGTAGTGCGGAGTCTCCGTGCCCCGTCATATCTGGTATAGTCTAACACGGGTGGGAACGGAGACCGCCCCTCCGACAAGATTAGCAATTTAGGTTACAAAAACAATTATTTCAAAACGCTTTTGACATCACCCCACGTTGTGGTAATTTTCTGTTTGGGTTCAACAGGCAGATTGCCAAGATTGCCGCCTTCCTGTTTCCACCATGAAATACCAGATATCCAACCGTCTATCTCAAAAAGCTTCTCTGCCTTGCCAACATCAAGATCGTGAAGATAGAACGTGCCCCATAATGAGTAAATAATAGATCGGGAATCGAAGGACCAGTCTGCCCACATATTCACATTTTTATCTACATCATAGATCGGTGTAAGTTCTCTTGTGTCAACATTAATTAAATACATCGTGTCAATTTCTCTATCCCATCGCTTAAATAGAATATTTTCACCATCTGGTGTCCATACAGGATAAATATCAATGTTGAATTCAGTGAGAACCTCTATCTCTTGCGTTTCAGTATCTAACAAGAAAAGTTGCACTAACCCACCCGGTCTTTCAAGAGAGAAAACCAAACGTTTGCTAAAAGGTCCCCATGACATCCCATAAAAGAAAAAGGTTCTACCGAAATGCGGTATGGCAGTCACTACCTCCATTTGCCGGGAAGCAATATCCATCACCCAAATCTGGTTCTCTTGCTGTTGCTGTCGTGAGGTATATCCATTAAAGGCGAGTTTCTTCCCATTAGGTGATATAGCAAGAAAACGGTAGGTACCACCAACTTCCGTAAGTTGCGTCTTCTGCCGTGGTCTATTTACATCAATGGAAAAGATATGCGATTCTGTTTTGACTCGCTGAATAAAATAAAGAATATCATCATCCGGACTCCAAACAGCGTAATATCCCGGATGAATCAACGACCTTGATTTGTAATCTCCATCTACGAATGATGTCATCTGAAGACTGTAATCAAATTTACCTTCCGCTTCATTGAAACCCCTGACAGAATAAGCAATACGACCTGTTAATTCTGGTAACGCATCTGCAGTAAGGGGTAGACAAAGAAATACTAAAACTAAACCTAAACTAAAGAAACTAAATATATGAAATCCACTATGTTGGTGTCTATTACTCATTTGATTCCTCTGTGCCAGATATTGTAAGTCGGTCATAATTGAGAACTGCTAACTCATAGAGTTCACGACTTAATCCTATTTTGTCAAAATCTACGACTATGTCATAACTACCCAACGCTGAACTCTGAAATCCGGATTTCTCTGACTTCCGGGCAGACAGAACATCACTGATAACTTCTGTGGACACATCTTCATAACTTCGGATACGTTTGCGTATTTCAGATGACAACCCACCTTCTATATCCTTATTCACCTTATATGCACGAATTGCATCCGTATATGCCATCAACGCTTCAAAATAAAGTTCTTCTGTTTCTGAATTTTCAGCCTTAACTACATCTAAAGGGTCTTCAATCAATTGGATGACTTCCTTCGCATCCGCAATCAGTTCAATGCTTCTCTGTTCAATACCGTGATTAACTGCAGTCTTGAATTCGTCAATAATCTCTTTGTAAGTCGCCTTTGCATCTTCCACTGCGTTCAATTTTTCATGACACAGTGCCTGATTATACTTGGCGTTTGAAATTACGTACTGACGAATTTCTGGGGAAAGTTGCGGGGTATCTGGAAATGCTTTGGCATCATACGTAGTGATAGCCTTTGCATAATCCTCTTCCTGTTCGTAACAGTTGCCTATAGCCTTATGTGCATACAACGCATATATCTGATTTTCAGGTTTGCTTGTCTCTATGACCTTTTCAAACTGTCTACGTGCTTCAGGATATTTCCCTTGAAAATATAGACTCTTGGCGTAATTAAATCGTGCCTTATCAGCAAATGTCGTATTCCCATATTCGTCAAAAACTTCTTGCAGGTTTTTCTCAGCATCTTGAAATGAAACTTTCTCTTCAGCAGGTTCTTCTTCCGTGTCTTCATTACCTTCATCTGGTGAAGACACATCAAAAAAATTCGTCTCAGCTTCTTTATAGGTTTCCGTTGCCTTATTGAAGTTCACCGAAGCCTCAACATATCTATTTTCTTGATTTTGTGTATAGGTCAGATACACTGCTATTGCGATAATAGTGATAGCCAATGTAATAATGATAGTTCTGAGATTATCTTTCAAAAAAGCATAACTTGCCAGAACTAAATTGATAAACTTATCTTCTTGAATTTCTTCTTTGGTTAAACGTTTGTTTTGCGACATGATTTCCTCTTTATTTTATGACGATAAGCGGGTGACGGGAATTGAACCCGCGACCCTCAGCTTGGGAAGCTGACGCTCTACCGCTGAGCTACACCCGCTCCCTGTGTATTATTATACCATATCTTATACGGGTTGTCAAGACAAAGACTCATCAATATATGTAGACAGTAGACATTTCGCACACTTGAAAAAACTTCAGAACTAAATCAACATGCACACTTACCCACTATATTTTATTCACTTCCTTTTATTCCTTCAGAACTATAGATTATTAAGTATTATTAGAAACCGTTATACTAATGCAAGCGTTAATAATTTCGGGGTGTTTGAAGTCGTCATCTAACATATATTAGTGTGATCCCGCATAACCCTATCTAACAAATCAATAACTACCATATAAGAACATATAAGAACTACACTTTTTTCACGGATGCTTCTGAATGAACCCTAAACACAGAATAGAAAAACTGACCACGCTTCTCAACAAACATCATGAATATAGACAAACTTGCTTAAACCTTATCGCTTCTGAGAATATACCTTCCCCATTAGTAGAAGAGCTTTTTGATGAAAGATTGGCACAGCGATATGGGAATTATAACGGTATTGACCTATATCAACGACATTACAAAGGCAATCGTTATATTGCTGAAATAGAGACTTATGCCCAGGAATTGGCAAAAGAGTTGTTCAATGCATCATTCGTTGACTTGCGTCCGTTGTCTGGAAACATAGCGGGAATTGCAGCGACCTTTGCCCTTGCGGAGCCGGGAAGTACCGCATTAGAGGTAGATAATGGTCATGGATATGCCAATAAACTGGCAACGTCACCACTAAAAGTAGATCTAAAGTCAATTCCGATTCCGTGGGATGGTCTCCGTTCAAATATTGACCTTGCAGCAACAATTACTCTGATTGAGCAACACAAACCGAAAATCGTGAACATCGGTTCTGCTGTTTTTCTCTTTCCACAACCAGTTGCAGAACTGAAAAGAGTGATGCACCAGGCAAATCCAGAGTCATATCTAATTTACGATGCAGCACACGTGATTGGATTAATTGCTGGGGGTAGATTTCAGTCTCCACTTGATGAAGGAGCTGATGTTATCATTTCCAGTACACACAAAACCCTTGCCGGACCACAAGGTGGTATAATTTTAACGAACAATAGATCTATTGCAGAACGAATTGCATCAACACTATATCCGTTGCTGATGAGCAATCATCACCTAAGTCGATTACCTGCATTAGCAGGGACGTTTGTGGAATGGTTGACGTGTGGTGCAGCTTATGCGGATGCAATCGTTAAGAATGCAAAAGCATTGGGACAAGCATTGACAGATCACGGGGTGCCCATACTCGGATCAGAACTCGGATTCACAGAATCGCACACGTTAATACCGATTGTTGATGCTTATGGAGAAGGTAGAGAACTTGCAGATCAATTGGAAAGTTGCAATATTATTGCAGGTGCTGCAAGTTTATCACCAGAGGTAGGGAAATCTGGACTACGACTCGGTGTACAAGAGATTACGAGATTGGGGATGACACCAGAGGATGCACCAGATATAGCAGATTGTATTGTCGCTGCGCTTTCAGGAGAATCATCTGATACAGTCAAACCAAAAGTGGCACAATTAGTAAGACGTTTTGATACAGTCCAGTTCACAATAAATTAATGTCATTTCTACATGATTATTCTTTCTAATTCGGAGATCGGGTTGAGTTTGCTATACCCGATATAACTACGGGTTGAGTTTGCTATACCCGATATAACTATTAATTCTAAACTATACAAAGGAAAAAACTATGCAAAATCAAACACCCGATTGGGTGAAGGTTGCAACATTAGGTGAAGTGCCTGAGGGGAAACCGAAGGCAATTAAGATGGGAGAAGGACGTAGCATTGCCCTATTTAATGTTGATGGGAAGATATATGCTACTGATAACCAGTGTCCGCACATGGGATACCCATTGACCCGCGGCACAGTCCGTAACGGCATTTTGACATGCGATTGGCATCGTCGTAGTTTTGATTTAGAGGGCGGAGGTTGTTTCCACGTCGAGTGTGATGACCTTAAGGTTTTTCCCGTAGATATCCGGGGCGATGAGATTTGGATTGAACCTGGAGATATGACCTATCGCCGTGCAGAAGAACATAAACAACTGCTCCGAGAAGGACTCCTAAGTGAAGACCGATGGACAATGTCCAAAGCGATTGCACTCTTACTTAGAGGTGGTGTACCGGAAGAAGAGGTCATGGGAGCGATTCTTGAACACGTTGCCCGACACATTCCCAGTGCTCACGGTTCAGAAGGTGGGGAAGATGTATCAAGACTTATCAATGGGCTCAGGGTTGGAAGTCGGTATAAGGGTGAAGATAGACTCATCGCTGTCACAACTGCTGCATGTTCAGCTGCAGGTGAAGCACGTCAACGGCTTGAAGTCGTACCACTACCGGAACCTGTCAGTTGGGAAAAAATAGAACGATGGGTTCGAATCTTCTCTTATGAGGGACAAGCCGGTCGTATTGAACGTTGTCTGTTCACAGCATATCATAAAGGTGATGCCGACAAATTGCGTCCATTACTGTTTGAATGCGCTGTAGAACCCAATTTTATTGACAACCCACAAATCCCGCTATATGTCAGTTACCTTTCTGAAGTCGTTGATGAATTTGGATGGGACCGCACGGCGGATCTGTTCTTCTATCTCGGTGCAGACCTTGTAGGACACCACCCAGCTGACCCAGAACGGTACCGTAGAGATGCGATTAATCTGATGAAAGAGATGCTACCTGCGATTGAAAGTATTGCATTAGAACGCACCAACAAATTCAATGAAGATGCATTCGTTGAAGCACTTACAAGTGTCAATCTTGAACGTTCTTTTGAAGAAGTTCAAGCTGTCTTGGTGGATGGTGTTAAATTAGATCGAGTCATTACTTCACTCGTCTTACTGGCAGCTGATCGTATGGCGAACACGCCTGTTAATGTTGATGCAGGTTGGTGGAACTTAACAATGGAACTCAATCTGGCATCTTCTCTGAGAAGTGCCCAAAAGGTTGGTGGTAACCTCGTTGCTGCGAAGGGTATATTCCACGTTGCATGGCAAATCTTTGCGGACCGATGGATTAATATCACCTCACGTCCGCTCAGCGAACCTTTAAGTGATGAAAAACTTGATGTCGCGAATGAGGATGAAGGTGTCAAACAGATTATTGAGACGATTGAGTCGCTCAATGTTCAAGATGTTGGACCACAAGTGCTTGGATACCTGAATGCTGGCTATTCTGGTGAACATCTGATAAAAGAAATCGGGCATTCTGTGCTATGGGATGATACGGGTAGTGAAGTGTTGCCGACATTACGCACCGTATTTGAAGAATGGAAGCATGCCGATGGACACCCCGCACAACCTCAGTTATTAGTCGGATTGGCACGTTATGTTACAGATATCCGATCCAATACGGATAACAAATCAGCAGCTACCACAGCGATGAATTTTGCTGAAGGTAGAACAACTATTGAGGTCTTTGAGGAGTAAAACCTAATGGACCAAAGCGGTTGGCACTTGCAACGAAGAGCGTTTATTGATGCAGTAAATAACAAAGACGCGGATAGAGTTAGATCTTTGTTTACCAATAACAGCGAACTTGTTACTTGCATAGATGAACCTTGGTTTTCCTTTGATGCCCCGGCAATTGTGCATGCAGCTGGCGATGGTAATCTCCCGCTTGTGGAGGTTTTACTTGATGCTGGAGCAAACATAAATGTCAAGAGTTCCTGGTGGGCAGGTGGCACATCTGCACTTCAACATGCATCTGGTTCAATGCTTAGTTTCAATAGGGAGTTAGCAGAATATTTGATTGAACGCGGGGCAAAGGTTGATGCTCATTCCGCAGCAGGTTTGGACATGCTGGATAAACTTGAAGAACTAATAGATGAGAATCCGGGCGTTGTAAATGCACTGGGAAGTGATGGTATGTCTCCGTTACATTTCTCTGCCACACCCCAAATTGCTGAACTGCTTCTCAAACATGGTGCAGACATCAATTTGCGAGATCGGGACCATCATGGAACTGCAGCACAGTGGACAATGAGTAGACGACCTGAGGTGTGCAAATACCTGCTTGAACGAGGTGCAGAAGCAGATGTTGTCCTCTATTGTGCAATGGGTGACGTTGAACGGGCAAGGACAGAGTTCCAAAATGATCCAGAACTTCTTACACTGCGGATTAATGTAAAATCTCCGAAAGGGTATATTATACCGGCGCAGAACTCATCTAAAGTTGATAGTGATCAAGAGGAAGAGGTGTCAGGTGGACACGTCTATGCCTATCAGGTCGGACCGACGATGCCCCTGCTTGAGATGGCACTTATGTATAAACAACCAGAAATCGTTGATCTGCTCATTGACTTAGGTTATGAGATCAACTTGCGTGATTGGTATATGCTGGTTGGTCAGGGACCTAAGAGATTTGATCGATTATTGAAAGGTTTCATTGCCAAAGGTCGGGATATCAACGCACATCAAAAGCATAGACGCGGTATGTGGACACCTTTACATTGGGTTGCACAACGCGGTTTGACCGTAGGAATTGAATGTTTATTGGAAAACGGTGCTAACCCAAATGCAACTGACGATAAAGGACAGACACCTCTTCACTTTATTGCACAGAAAGGTGTTGGAAAAAACCAAGTAGAATTGCTGATTGAGCACGGCGCGGATGTCAACGCACGTGATGATGCTGGACAGACACCACTTGATTATGCCAAGAAGGCGAAGCGGAAATCAGTTGCAGATTATCTGGCAGAATTAGGTGCAAAAAGCGGCAAGTAACCGACACCGATTTAATTGGAATATCTGGTATTCTTTATGTAATCAAGTGTTCGGAGCATTTATCATGCAATATGATAAGAATTCACCATTCTATAAATTGCTTGCTACGAAATATAAGCAGGAAGAGGAAGTGTTGGGCGTTACCATTGTTGAAGCAAATCCAGAAATTGCACAATTGACATGGCAAGGTCATGATGAAAGAGGATAACCTTTTGTCAAAGGCAGTACGGCACTCCATTACGCTGCCAACGATGGTAAAGACCAACTTGTTCTGAAGCTGCTTGAACATGGTGCAGATATCAATGCAAATGATGCAAACTGGTACCGTTCTGTGCTTTCTTGGGCTGCTAACAATGCAAGAATATCAACTATCCGACTACTTCTGGCAAACGGAGCACATCCAACGTCTTTAGATGCAGTCCATGCAGCAGCGTTTGGTGGTTCTTCATGCGGCGAAGGCAGAAAAAAAGAATATGCAGACACCCTGCAAATCCTGATTAACGCGGGGGCAGATATGAATGACCGACGCCATTACCAGAATCAAACTCCACTTAGAATTGCTTTAAAAAGTGGAAACAAAGGAGCAATTGAATATTTACGCAGCATCAATGCTGCAGAAGTATAGAATTGACTGAATTTATCGGGGACTAACAGTGTGTAAGTTAGATTGAACCGAGTGAAACTCAAAAGATCAATTTTATAAGAACTGTATTATTCTCGGTAAGAGCAGATGTCTCATACCGATATAGGAGATAAACACAATGTTATCAGAAAATGGAAATTACGTTAAAGTCGCTGCCCGAAGTGATATTGCAGAGGGCAAACCGAGGGCAGTTAGAGTTGAAGGACACAGTGTTGCCCTCTTTGAACATGAAGGCAATGTCTACGCAACAGATAACCAGTGTCCACACATGGGATATCCTTTAATTAGAGGACATGTTAAAAGAGGTGTTCTTGCGTGTGACTGGCACGGTTGGAGTTATGACATGGAAGGTGGTGGATGTTTCACAGGTGGTTGTGATGACCTCGCCACATTCCCTGTTGAAATCCGAAATGGTGATATCTATATAGATGTAGAAAGTGGAGGAAAGAAACGGGATGATGCACATTTTCTTTTGTTGAAAGAAGGGTTATTCTCCCACGACAGCTGGACGCTTTCCAAAGCTATCGCCATTATGTTAGCGAAAGGTGTTTCTGAAGAAGAAACCTTAGAGATAATGGTCAAGCACATGGTGCGGCACATTACAACAGCACAAGGTGCACGAAGCGGTGGCGGGCGAATCGCAACACTGATGCACGGAATTAAGGTCGCACACATGTATGAAGCAGAAGATAGACTGATTCCCTTGATGATGGCTGCGACGCATGCTGCAGGTGGACACAATGACCGTCCTGACCGTAGACCGCTTCCACCCCCTATTGACTGGGAAAAACTCGAAAACTGGATCAGAGTTTTCACCGATGATAAAGAGTGGGAAGGTATTGAAAAGTGTCTTATCACAGCAAGAGAATTTGGGGGACATGAAGACAAATTCATCCCGCTTTTCCTTGATTGCGCATCCCAATGGTTCTTTCTCAGTTACTCCAGAAATCTAATTGATCTTTGTCATCTGGCAGAACTGCTTGAAAAATGGGGATGGGAGATGACAGGCGAATTAGTTTGTAACCTCGGTGCAAAGATACTTGGACAAGGTAGGGGCAGACCCGGTGAGCGTCTCCGTGAAGCTCTACAAAAACTGGAAGAAATTGAGCATATCTTTGATGAACTTCCACAGGAAAAATCACCTGATTCCAATATTGACTTTGACGAAGATGAATTATCCGCAGCCTTGGTCAGTGGAGATATAGACACGATTTTTGATGCAATAACGAAATTGCTCACTGCAGGTGTTTCCATTGACAAGATTGCTACAACCATGGTAATGACCTCTGCTGATAGAATGGCAAGAACACCGGTTAACATGAGCCCCGGTTGGTGGGATTTGCAAGAAGAGATGGAATGTGGAGCCAACATCCGAAAGGTGCTCCGTTTTGGTGGCACTAAAATTGCCGCGAGGGCACTCTACCATTGTGGATGGAGATTCTACTCAAACCGATGGTTAAACATACGCCATCAACCGATTTCAGAGGCGAGAACGACTTCAACCACAAAAGTCCTTGATGAAGATATCGCTCTTGACGCAATTATTGATGGAATTGAATCTGTCCGTATCCAAGAAATTGGGCGGCAGACTCGCGAATATCTGAACTCAGGATGCTCTGCTGAACGACTAATGGCTGAAATGGGGCAATGTATCCTAAAAGATGATAACGGAGATTCCCTCCTCAGCACGATTCACATTGTGGATAGAGAATGGCATTACTGTGAAAATCATCCTGCAAGAAATCAATTGATAGTTGGTTTAGCAAGATGGGCAACGGATGTTCGCAGAAATGCAGGTAACGATTCCGCTGTGCAGACTGCACACCGTTTCGCCAAAGGTGAAACCGCTACGGAACTCTATGAATAGCACACTTTGCTGAAAAAGCGTAGGGTGGGGACTTTGTACCCCACACCATAGGCGTCAATTTAAGGATATATCTTCTTGTGGGAGGGGTTTCTAACCCCGATTTTGTCCGAATTTAAAATGTTAATCGGGGTTAGAAACCCCTCCCACAAGAGAAAAATCAGCAACTTTTTCTTAAATTGACGCTTATGGGGACTTTGTGCCCCACACCCACTTCACTTACGTCATTCGGTGCGTCTACATAACATATCTACTATTGACATCTGGCTAACGTAATGAAATATATCGCTGTATTCATACTCTTTTGTCTCTTGTGTATGTCAGCACACGGGGTAGTATTAGAGTTCTCATTTCAACTCGGTGCAAAGCAAAACCCACAACTTGATAGATTACTTCCTGATGTAGCAAGATATATTGCCTTTAACAACGATGGCACAAGATTGATTACTATGGGAATGGGAGGAGATATAGTAGAATGGGATATCCAGTCCCGAAAAAAGCGAAAGATTGGAGACATTCAAGCAAAGCGTTTTTTCGTTTATTCCTCACATACCGGCCAACTCCTAATACAAAAATCACATGATGTCAGACTACTCACTCTTCACAACGGTTATGAAACACATGTAGCAAATGGACAGTATGAAAGTGGAAGTCTGTCAGCAGACGGTGTAATGGCAGTGTTGTCAAATGGAAACAAAACGTTTAAGTTATTGTATCTGGATAATAATAACTCGAAACAGGTAAAGTCCTTCCAAACAACTTTACCTGTAAGAAATGGTCTTACACTTTCGAATAACGGTAAATATGTTGCAGCAGCCGAAGGCACTTACCAAGATGGCGAAGGACATCGCACAATTGTTGAGATTTGGGAAACAAACGTACCGAAACAACCTTTCCGTGTTATCAACACTGGTGATATCCTTGGTGTATGGAATCTGATTTTTTCACAGGATGGTAGGAAACTTGCAGTTGATACACAACTGAATGCCAAATCTGGAATTCGTGTTTGGGATGTGCACACAGGTGCACAACTTCTCAACAAATCTGGGTTTGAAGCGTATTGGACGCGTGCACTTGCATTCGCACCGAACGAAAAACCTAATTCTACAGAATACCTCGTCTCTGGCGATGAAAAGGGAAATCTCCGAATATGGAAAATACCTGGAGGTGACTCAGTAATTTGGGAAACCTATCCAACTGGTATCCAAGCATTAGCCTTTTCACCTGATGGTAAGTATTTAGCAGTCGCTTTATGGGATACAACAATTCAAATTTATAGGTGGAAAATAAATGGAAAATAATGGATCTTATACTGACGAAAAAGGACGTACACGCTGGCACATCAATGATGAAATAGCGTTAAGACTAATGGAACTCCATACATTCTTGATAATGGCAGATTATCCTGAAGACCATGCCTCGCGCTATCCACGTTTGGCACATTCTATCTCCCGTTTTCCAGAATCTATTGCCGACCTTGTTGAGCAAGACCGGTTAATCGAGGAAATCGGAGGAGTTGGAGATATCGTAGCCACTATCATCACACAGTATCTTGAAACAGGGACCTGCAAAAAAATCAACGAATATGCTGGTGACATTCCTCAGTCAATTACAGAACTTGTTCCTATTCCAGGGTTAGGTGCAAAAACAATAAAACGTCTATATGAGGATGTTGAAATTGATAGTCTGACATCCCTCCGCACTGCGATTGATGAAGGCAAACTTAAAGGTTTCAAAGGCATTGGAAAGAAAACATTGGAAAAAATTGAAGAGTATCTTGATGAAAATTTGTAGTAGGTGTATTTATGGCAAGTAATAGAGACACAGGTGAAATGGTTGATGGCAAAAAGCATGGATATTGGATTACCTATTACGCCAGTGGAATAAAACGTAGCGAAGGAAACTATATTCATGGCAAAAAGGATGGACGTTGGATCTATTACCACAAGAATGGAAATAAATCAGGGGAAGAATCTTTTCGTGATGGGAAACATGAAGGCACATGCGAAACATATTATGAAAACGGAAACCTAAGATCTCGTGGTGTTTATCCCAAACATGAAGGAAAATCTTACGATGGTAAAAAGGAAGGACCATTTTACGGTTACGAAGAAGATGGTGAGACGGTGTGGCTAATCGTTACTTACAAGAAAGGTGGATCCCGTGCGAAACCTGATGAATATCCTCTGGGAACATGTCACGTTTGTGGTGAAGGGAAACGTCTAAATTGGGATGATAGTTGTCCGCGGTGTGGCACAGAGATTGACTCTAATACCATTTCTCATATATAATGTCTCTTTTTTGTAGCACAAACTTTCCAGTTTGTGCAGTATTTCAATACATTCTAAAAAAATGTTAATGGGTTGAACATTTATAGAAATGGTATAATTTCTAACAGATATACGCTGAAAATTGAAGGAAAAACAAATGAAAAATACAATCACTTGTCTAATATATTTTTGTGCAAGTATAATCACCTTTAGTTTGATAGGCTGTGCTTCTTTGATTGATGATGTCGTCAAACCAATCAATAATAATTTACCTATTGTTCAAGATTTTAGCGTTCCGACCATGTTTGATCCTGGAGAAACACTTGAATTTAGTATTGTTGCTCATGACAATGATGGTGACACATTGACATATACATGGGAAGTAGATGCTGGAAAATTGCACGCAACATCGGGAACAACGGTAAAATGGACTGCCCCAGAGGATGTTAGTTCCGTTAACGTTATTGTCTCCGTGAGTGATGAGATAAGCAAACCTATAAATGTTGAGAAAATGATCCTAAATTCACAACCAAATACCTTTGAGGGACATCGTACCCGAGTACTCACAGGACATACTGATAAGGTCTATAGCGTCTCGTTCAGTCCAGATGGCAAGACAATCGTAAGTGGCAGTGGGGATAAGACTATCCGTCTGTGGGATGCTGCGACAGGTCAGCATCTGCAAACATTCGCAGGACATAAGAGTTGGACCACCAGCATTTCATTCACTCCGGATGGCAAAACATTCGCTACTGCAAATGGATCCAATATCTATTTCTGGGATAGTGCGACTGGGACACCCCTGCGAATAATTTCAGGTGATGGGGATCACATCCAAGAACTTAATGACTTCTTTTGCGTTTCATTTAGTCCGGATGGTAAATTACTCGCAAGTGCGAGTCTGGATGGCACCATCCGTATATGGGATACTGCGACAGGTAACCCTCTGCAAACCCTCAAAGGCAATATGAATGCGTTCAGGTGTGTCACGTTCAGTCCAAATGGCAAAACAATAGCAAGTGGTGGAAGTGCTCTTACACTTTGGGATGCTGCCACAGGGAAACAACTCCGATCAACTGATACGGGTCCAGCGCAAATCAACAGCATCTCTTACAGTCCAAATGGGAAGACCATTGCTACTGGAGATTCACTCGACAATGTCATTCTATGGGATGCTGCAACAGGTATAGAACTTCAAAGATTCACAGGACATTCAGCATGGATTCCAAGTGTTGCGTTCAGTCCCGATGGAAGTCGACTCATAAGTGGGAGTGGAGACGGGACCATTCGTCTCTACGACTGACATCAAGGTCGATATTACGTTGGTACTGCAGATTACCTAAGAGGTGGCAACTTGGGTTACAAATAGTTATGAGGTTGAATACAAAACTGAGAAATATGAAAAATAAAAAAGCACTCGGTGAGAGTTTAATTGAAGCAGCAAAATCTGGCGATATGACACAAGTTCGTGAACTTGTGGAGAACGGGGCAGATCCTAATTACAGTTGGATACCTCCATTTATGTGGGCATATTTTGAGGGACATCATGACATCTCAAAATATCTTATAGAACAGGGCGGAAACGTCAATCATGATGTCTTTTCTGAGGGTGTCATATTGAGTTTTGCTGCCAGAGACGGAGAGTTTGCGTTTTGTGAATATCTGATTGATGTTGCTGGTGCTGAAGTTAATCACGGTATGCCGAAAGGGGGAGAAACTCCTTTGCATAACACCGCTGAAGCGAACCAGCTTGGTGGTGTGGAGATCTTAATCGCGAGAGGTGCAGAAGTAAATCGTCGGGCAAAACGCGGGGCTTCCGAATTGGAGTTTGGGCCAATGGATGGAGAAACAGCACTACATATTGCTGCAGTTTTTGGATCAGTTGAGCTCATACAGTATTTACTTGATCATGGGGCAGACAAAAGCCTTCGCAATTTTTCTGGGATGAGTGCTCACGATTTTGCTGTCAAACATAAACGGTCTGAAGATGTTCGTAATCTTCTGGATTTTGAGGAAGAGGAAACCGAGCAAGAGCAAAACGATGTATTGACAAACGAAGAAATTGCACAAAAACTGATGGAACTCCATACAATTCTGATTGTTGCTGACTATCCAGAAGACCATGCTACGCGTTATCCGCGTTTGGCATACACAATTTCTGGGATGGAGGAATCCGTGGCAGAATTGGTTGCTCAAAAACGATTGCAAGAAGAGATTCCGGGTGTTGGAGATATAGTCGCTACCATAATTACGGAATATGTTGAAACTGGAACCTGTTCAAAACTACAGGAGTACGCAAGCGACGTGCCAGAGACAATTGTTGAACTCATACCTATCCCCGGTCTCGGTCCTAAAACGATAAAACTTCTGTATCAAGAGGTAGGTATTGACAGTCTGTTATCACTCCGATTAGCAATTGATGAAGGCAAACTAAAAGGTGTCAAAGGTATCGGTCCGAAAACTATAGAAAACTTTGAGGAATACCTGAAAGAAAACCTGTAAAGAATATTTCTTAATATAAGGTGGAATCATGGCAAGCACACGAGATACAGGTGAAATGGTCAACGGCAAAAAACATGGATATTGGATTACCTACTTCGCCAACGGTCAAAAGCGAAGTGAAGGCAACTTTATTCACGGCAAAAAGGATGGGAAATGGATTCTATATCACAAAAATGGGAACATATCCAGCGAAGCATTCTTCCGTGATGATAAGTATGAAGGTGAATATATATGCTATCATGAAAATGGTAATCGCAAATGGGGTGGTCCCTATAAAATACATGATGGCACCTCTTCTGATGGGAGAAAAGAAGGTGTGTGGCACTGTTGGGAAGAAGATGGTGAGACTGTCTGGCGCATCATCACATACAAGAAAGGTGGTGCCCGTGCGAAACCGGACGAACATCCATTCGGTGAATGCCACGGTTGTGGTGAAGGTAGACGTTCCACATGGGGAGATAATTGCCCACGATGTGGTGAAGAACTCGCCTAAAATATATATTGTCAGGACTTACGCAGTTTTCTTAAAGTCCCACTGATAAGGGGGATTTAGGGGGTTAAATCACTGAAATATCATTGAAATAACGGCTTTTAACCCCCCTAACCCCCCTTATCAAGGGGGGAATGCGTAAGTCCTGATTGTAAAAGAATATCGGTTTCAAAGTTGCTTGTATGGTGAGGTTTTCGTGCCTCACCATTTTCATTTAAACAAGTAACCGTTCGTTGTTGAGTAATCTTGTGTTACTGAAACAACATCTATATTTGACAAATATTACACAAAACCTTATAATATTAATATACAAAGCATGATTAAGTAATAAAGTATTTATGTCAATAGGTAATTATTAAATCTACCGGATAGAAACCGGTAACAGGAGGGAAATTAAATATGGCTGATTACGCTAATCCAGATGTATTGGTAAGTACGGAGTGGGTTGCAGAACATGGTGGCGATGATGGTATCCGTCTGCTTGAAGTTGATGTGGATACCTCTGCTTATGGAGAAGGACACATCACTGGAGCAGTCGGTTTGAATTGGCAGACGCAGTTATGCGATCAGATCAGACGCGATATTCTCACAAAAGAACAGTTTGAAGAGCTCTGCAATGATTGCGGCATTGCTAACAATACGACAGTGATTTTCTATGGTGATAACAACAACTGGTTCGCAACTTACGCACTTTGGCAATTTCGTTACTATGGTCACGATGAAAGTCTTTTGAAGGTGATGAACGGTGGTCGTCAAAAATGGATTGATGAAGGCAGAGAACTTGTCACTGATGTGCCTTCATATCCAAGCACAGGCTATCAGGCAAAATTCCCCGATGACAACGTCAGAGCAACAAAGGACAACATTTTACCTACGCTTGAACAAGGTGTTATCAATCTCGTTGATGTCCGTTCTCCAGCAGAATTTACGGGTGAAGTGATTGCGCCACCAGGTATGAGTGAAACTGCCCAACGTGGTGGACATATTCCAGGGGCAGCAAATATCCCATGGGCAACTGCCGTTGCAGAAGATGGCACATTTAAGTCTCACGATGAACTCCAATCTATTTACGGTGGTGAAGGGGTTGACGACAGCAAAGAAACTATCGCATACTGCCGTATTGGTGAACGTTCATCACATACATGGTTTGTATTGAAATACCTACTCGGTTATGAGAAGGTTCGCAACTATGATGGGAGTTGGACAGAATGGGGTAATCTTGTTGGTGCGCCTATTGCACGGGATTAGACACGATTATGGGACGATATACTTGTCGTCCCATATATCTTCTAAAAAGTGAAGAATAAATTATGAGATTTGTTTCTGCACACGCGATAGCATGTATGACACGGCAAGATGTGGCACGACTGCTGAAACGTTTCCAAGAAGAAGCAAACGACGATGTCAACAACATCCGTGTGCTATGCGACACGTTATCTGGAAGAATGGTCTGTGAATGGGAGGCATCTGACAAGTTGACATTAATTGAATGGTTGAAGAAGTGTAACGTGCAAATACGTGGCACAGGTGAATGGGTCATGTCTGTTCAATACGAATCGGTTGACGATGAACTTATAGCAACACAAAGGAATTAGGTGTTTATTGGTGGAACACTGTATTTCAAATGACCGATGTATTACCTAACACGACAAACCGCATTTGAGGCATCACATTACAATCGGATTCCTGAATTGAGCGATACCGAAAATTATCAACTTTTCGGTGCTGCAGCGAATCCGAATAGTCACGGACATAACTACATCCTTGAAGTGATGGTCCAAGGTAATGTAGATGTAGATGATGGTATGGTCATTAATTTGACAACATTAGACGCACTTTTAAAAACAGAAGTGCAGGCAAATTATGACCACAAACACTTGAACAGACAACATCCTGTCTTTTCAAAAAATCCACATCTTCAACCGACATGCGAGAACATCACGATTGAGATTTGGCAACGACTTGTACCGTTTCTTCCTGATGGTCTACTTCATCGGGTTCGACTCTATGAGCATTCAAAGCGATTTGCTGATTACTACGGAGAATGTTTGATGGTTTATCTCACCAAAATTTATGAGTTTAGTGCTGCACACCGTTTACATAGCCATTCGCTCAGTGATGACGAAAACCGAGACATCTTCGGAAAGTGCAACAATCCTGCTGGGCATGGACATAATTACGTGCTTGAAGTCACCGTCCGAGGTAATGTAGATGCCAAAACTGGGTTGGTCGCAGGTTTGAATCTGCTTGATGAGGTCGTTGAAAAACAGGTTTATGCACGTTTTGACTACAAACATCTGAATCTTGACACACCTGAATTTGAAACCCTTAACCCAACATCAGAAAACTTTGTTAAAGTTCTTTGGGATGTGTTAGAACCGAATTTGCAACCGGTAGTTTTACACCGTCTCCGCTTGCGAGAAACACCCAAAAATCATTTTGATTACTATGGAGAATCTTCTTAATTTATGGACACAAAACAGGGAAGTGAAACAGATCGCAAACCTGAAATGTTAGAAACGCTTTATGAACAGGTTATTGACAATATAGGAGAAGACAAGAGGCGTCAAGGGTTGATTAGAACACCACTCCGTGCTGCAAAGGCGATGGAATTTTTGACAAGTGGTTATGAACAGGATCTCAACACGTTATTAAATGAAGCTATTTTTGACGAAGATAATGACGATATGGTTATCGTCAAAGATATTGAATTTTATAGTTTATGTGAACATCATATTCTACCTTTTTGGGGTAAGTGTCATGTAGGTTATCTACCACGAAAACGGATAATTGGTCTTAGCAAGATACCGAGAATTGTGGATATGTTTTCTCGGCGTTTACAGGTTCAGGAAAGGTTAACACGCGAAATTGCTGAAGCATTAGAAACAGCCCTGAACCCCACAGGTATCGGTGTTGTTATGGAGGCACAGCACATGTGCATGATGGCACGAGGCGTTGAAAAACAAGCCTCAAAGATGACGACAAACTCTATGCTCGGTGCATTTCGAGAGGACAGTTCAACACGAGCAGAATTTCTAAGGTGTATCTAAACTTTTAAGGTAAGAGGCACACGCAGTGTGCCGTTCACTTGTTTCCTTATAAATCATGCAACACACTCCCAACAATCTACAGAAGAATAATCTTGAAGGAAAAGTTGCGATTGTCACAGGAGCATCAAAGGGCATTGGCAAGGCAATTGCGACATCCTTAGCAGATGTAGGTGCTAAAGTCGTGCTTGCTGCACGAACACAACAAACTGTAGAACAAGTAGCAGCAGACCTTAGAGAATCAGGGACAGAGGCTACTGCTGTCCCGACTGATGTCACTGACGTTGACGGTGTGCAAAACCTCATCCAGCGCACATTGGATACCTATCAGAGGTTGGATATATTGATCAACAATGCGGGGAGCGGCATTTTTGGTCCTATTGCGGATTTTGAGCCAAATGATTGGGATAGTGTTATCAATTCAAACTTAAAAGGAGTATATCTTTGTGCAAAATACGCGCTGCCACATTTATTAGCACAAGGTAGTGGGCAGATTATTAACGTGCTTTCCATTGCGGCGAAGGTTGCTTTTCCTGCATCAAGTGCATATTGCGCAGCAAAGGCAGGTGCACTTGCATTAACTAAGGTATTAGCCGCAGAAGTACGAGACCAAAACATAAGGGTGACCGCTGTACTACCCGGCTCCGTTGAAACACCGTTTTGGGAAGATATACCACAGCATCCCGACTTTGATAAGATGCTAAAACCTGAACATGTGGCTCACACAGTTCTTTCTGTTTGTCAACAACCTATTGAAATGGTTACAGAAGAAGTAGTTGTAATGCCACCACTCGGTATATTATAGACATATATCCAAGATTTATACAAAGTACTGGTAACTCAGGGGTGTGTAAAGTTTTTGCACAGATAAGACTGTCTCTTATTGTAGTGCGGGGTCTCCGTGCCCCGCCATCTTTGAATCTACCAAGAATTGCGGGGCACGGAGACCCCGCACTACAATGGGAAATGGGATGTTTGTGCAAAAACTTTACACACCCGTAACTCAGAAAATCCCTGAAATTCACACCATTTAGGTATTAAAACGGCCGAGACGGAGACGGATACGGATTTTTTTGATAGAACGTGTATCAGCATCTAAAATTGTGATAACTGAATCGTTAAGATCAATTTCTGTCCCTGTTTCCGGTATTGTCCCGATACGTTCAAGTATATATCCTGCTATTGTTTCATAATGCCCTTGAGGAATAGGATATCCATAATGTTCTTCCAAAGTCTCAACTTCGGTTCTTCCTTCACATTCCAAGATGTCAGATGCAATAATGCGGATCATATCGGTTTCATCACGTTCATCGGCAAATTCACCGACAATTTCTTCAACGAGATCCTCCACAGTCACAAGTCCTACGGTACCCCCGTACTCATTAACTGCAAACACCATCGTATGTTGTGTGTCCTGAATTTCCTTGAGGAGAGCATTGATATTTTTTGACTCAGGTACAACTTGTATATCTTTGCGGATAAAAGGTTCTATCGTTTCAGGTAGGTTTTCCGAATAGATTACATCTAAAAGATTCACTATACCGATAATATCGTAGACACGTCCATCATAAACAGGAATACGGGAATAACCAGAATCAGCAGCGATTTGTAAAAATTCATCACATGTTGTTGTTTTTTCAATAGCAACGATATCAACAAGTGGTACCATAACTTGTTCGACGGTGCGGTTTTGAAAGTTGAGTAGACTGTGTATCATGCGACGCTGTTCTGCATGCAAGTTGCCAGATTCTTCACCCATCGTTGCAATTAACCGTAATTCTTCACGTTGTGCCTCTGGATTCGGAGGACTTGATCCTCTATCAATAACTATGACAAGAAATTTTGTGACGGTCTGCACAAAATAAATAAGAGGGGCTAATACATATTCCGATAATCGCAAAACATAAGCAAAACGGAGGGCAAGTATATCTGCCTTGACACGAAAAATCGTTTTCGGTAAAATTTCTCCGAAAATCAGAAGCAATACTGTTATATAAACAATCGTAATCGCACCTGCAATCGTAATCGCACCTGTTGAATCTTCATTTAGACCAGGAAGGACATTGTTTGTCAATCCTTCTCCAAATAGGGCAATCAAGACATTGGCCAGATTTGTTCCCACAAGTGTAAGGGCAAGCATCCTGTCGGGAGATGCTATCAACCGATGGATTATTTTTGCCTTTGAATCTTCTTCCTCAACAAGTTGGTTTATTCGGATTTTGTTGACAGAAACAAGGGCAGTTTCTGAACCAGAATAAAATGCTGACAGCACAAGGCAGACAAGTACTGCAAGTATAAATAAACCAATCAGTATCGCACCAGGCACTGAACTATCAGCACCGAATATTATGATAGAGAGTAAGAATGGATCCAATTTAGCTGCCTCGATTATATGTCCATTTCAGGTGTTTCAGGAGAAGGAACTCTTATCAACAAACTTGTAATTTGGTTTCCTTCTGTTGCGGTTATTTCAAATGCTATACCACTTTCGTCAACATGAGATTCACCGACTGATGGAATGTGACCAAACAGACCTATTGCATAACCACCGATCGTATCTACAGCATCATCCGATAGTTTAAAATCAAACTGTTGGTTGAGTTCACGAATACTCATGCGTCCCGTAGTTTCTATAACCAAAGGGTCATCTGAATGTTTGATAATTTCAGGTGGAGAATCGTCTTTGTCATGTTCATCAGCAATGTCTCCAACGACCTGTTCTATAATGTCTTCTGTGGTAACAATACCTGAAGTGCCGCCGTATTCATCATGAAGGATAGCAATTTTCGTTTTTTCGCGTTTGAGTTGGAGCAATAACACACCGATTTTACGAGTTTCAAGCACTAAAATAGGATCCCGGACTAACAGCGCACTGTCCTGACTTCCTACGATTTGTTTTCGTTTATCAAGGAATTCATCTATCGTAAGTGAACTGATTCCCGATTGCCGCCATTGCACAAAATCTTTGACATAGAAGATACCGCAGATTTTATCAATCTGTTCGCGGTAGACAGGAATTCTCGAAAAACCGTGTTCTTTAGCCAGTGAAAGTGTGTCTTGGATAGTATTTGAGGTCGGCACTGCAAGTACTTCAGTTCTCGGAACCATGATTTCTCTCGCTTCAATGTCTCGCAACTGGAGGATGTTACCCACAATTTCACGTTCATCTTCAGGGAGTGCTTCCTCATGATAAGTCTTAAAGAATTCTTGTAATTCAGATGTAGTCAGGGTGTCTGAAGGTGGAGGATGACCACCAAATATTGGAACAAGGAAGTCAATGATTTTACGTAAAAGTGTGCGTAAAGGCGTAATTACAATAGAGAACATCCATAAGGGTGGTGCGGTAATCTTAGAAAAAGTTTCTGCGTGTTTAATTGCAATTGTCTTCGGTGTCATCTCACCGAAGATAAGCATAGGGACTACACTCAATCCTGTTGCAATGATAAACCCTATAGGACCAGAGAATTGAGCGAACTCTCGTCTGACAAGTATTGCCATAAGTATCGCGAAGGTGACATTTACCAGATTATTTCCGAGGAGGACGGTAATAAATAGTCGGCGGGGATTGTCAACAAAATTGACAATTGCCGATGCGTTTCCCCGTTTGAGACGAATCTTTTCAACCTGCACACGTGTGAGTGCACATAAAGCCGTCTCAGAACCAGAGAAAAAACCCGACAAGATAAGTAGACCTATCAATCCGATCAAATAAGGTAGTAGTGGAACTTCCATTCTTTTTAAGGGGACGATGATTGATATATGTTCGTCCAAGATGCTAAAACATCAGTTTCTGATGTTAATGTAAAACGTGTTCAAACACAGTATGAACATTTTGATTGTTAATCATAACATGTTAACATATAAAAGGCAAATAATAATTATCAACGGGTGTGTATAGCAGAGGCATTCAATTGTCAAAAGCGTCTTTGTAGGAGTGAATCAACGCCAAATGCGCCAAATCAACGGTATGAATGCCATTTAGGCATTCCCCGTATGGCATTTGTCGGGTTTCTAACCCCGATTAGATGAGCAAAAACCTTTACAATCGGGGTTAGAAACCCCTCCTACAAGAGTTCAAGTGACAATTGAATGCCTTTGACCCGACCTACGGAATAATGGTATTATTAGATAATCGAGGAGACAGCCTATGACAAAATTAGAACAGATGCAACGTATTGAGGAATGTGGCATAGTCGCCATTATTCGGGCAAATAGTTCAGAAGAACTTTTTGATACAGCAGTCGCAATAAAAAACGGCGGTGTGGATGTTATTGAAATAACGATGACGACCCCTGATGCGTTACAAGTTATTGGTGACGTGTCAGATCGCTTGGGAGATTCAGTGTTAATCGGTGTTGGGTCAGTTTTGGATGCAGAGACTGCACGCGCAGCTATGCTGGCGGGAGCAGAATTTGTCGTCAGTCCTGTTACCAAAACAGACATAATTGAAATCTGTAATCGATATGGTAAGGTCGTTATACCAGGGGCATTTACACCGACAGAGATTTTAAGGGCATGGGAAACAGGGGCAGATTATGTAAAAGTGTTCCCTGCCAGCGGAGTCGGCCCCTCCTATATCAAGGATATAAAAGCACCTTTACCGCAGATACCTCTTATACCGACAGGCGGTGTCACTGCTGAAAACGCAGCGGAATTCATAAAAGCGGGGGCAGCTGCACTCGGCGTTGGGAGCGCACTCGTTAGCCAAGACATTATAGATTCTGGCAACTTTACGATACTTACTGAAAGAGCAAAATCCTTGGTTACTGCTGTTAATTTATCAGGAAATAAGTAAACAAGAGTGTTGTAACCTAATGCTGTGTCCACGCTAACCTTGTCTGTCGGGTTTCGCCGCTCTACGCATAGGTGCCAATTTAAGAAAATATCTCTCAGGACTTACGCAGTTTTTCTTAAAGTCCCACTGATAAGGGGGATTTAGTAAATCAACGCGACAAATGCGCTTGGACGAATACGCGTTTGGTATTCGTCATGATTTGGCGGGTTAAATCACTGAAATATCATTGAAATAACGACTTTTAACCCCCCTAACCCCCCTTATCAAGGGGGGAATCCGTAAGTCCTGAAAATCTATAAATCCTGTGAATCCTGATAACGGCTTTTAACCCCCCTAACCCCCTTATCAAGGGGGGAATCCGTAAGTCCTGAAAATCTATAAATCCTGTGAATCCTGATAACGGCTTTTAACCCCCCTAACCCCCCTTATCAAGGGGGGAATCCGTAAGTCCTGAAAATCTATAAATCCTGTGAATCCTGATAACGGCTTTTAACCCCCCTAACCCCCCTTATCAAGGGGGGAATCCGTAAGTCCTGTTTAGAATATAAATCTATTCTGATGGTGTCTTCAGCGCCGAAGGGACGCAATGTTTATAGTGAACTTGACAATTTACCCCTTTTGTCAAGTTCAAGTAATCCAGCAAATCCTGGTTCAGACAACTGACACTCTAATGTTCAAGTCTCCCCTCCTAAAAATCTACTAATCCTGCAAATCCTGGTTCAGACAATAGAACCAGACTTCAACCCACTACCCGTAAGGATAGAAACCGTCACATCATCACCAGAGATAATGCCTTGCTCTCTAAACTTCTCATAAGCTTTAACCACAACAGCGGAAGTCGGTTCAACATAGATGCCTTGCTCAGCAAGTGTTTTCATACCAGCGAGGATATCATCATCGTCAACAGAGGTAAATGCCCCGTTTGAGAAACGGATAGCGTGCAGTATCATCTCACTACGGATAGGCAGTTCAGCCGTAATGCCTTCAGCAAGCGTCTGTGCGGATTGTGGCATGCGGGTAATAGAAGGTGTTCCATCACGGTAGGCGTTATAGATGGGGCAACAGGTAACAGGTTGAACCCCAAGCAGACGAGGCACACGATCAATTATACCTGCCTTGGACAGTTCAGAAAAACCGAGATATAATCCGAGATAGATGCTACCGAATCCGACAGGACAAATAATATGATCTGGCAGCGGTTCACCAAATTGTTCGGTGATTTCATAAGCGAGTGTTTTTGTTCCTTCTAAAAAGAAAGGATTCCAGTTGTGTGAGGCGTAGCAGGTCCTCTCTGCCGCAAGTTTTACTGCTTCCGTAGTTGCGGTCCGATTACCCGGGATCAATTTGAGCGAAGCACCGTAAGCAGAAATCTGTTTTAATTTACCTTGTGAAGTGGATTCGGGGCAGTAGATAGTGCATCGGATGCCTGCCCTTGCACTATAGGCAGCGATGGCTGCACCTGCATTTCCAGATGAGTCTTCTACCACCGCATCAACACCAAGTGCCTTGAGATGTGTCAACAACACAGAAGCACCACGGTCTTTATAGGAACCGGTTGGACAGAGGTAGTCTAATTTTACGAAGTGTTTTGAGTTTTCTATTGAATCTAATGGAACAATAGGCGTTATACCTTCACCAAGTGTAACAATCTCAGTATCTGAGGCAATAGGTAATGCCTCCATATATCGCCAGAGGGATGGCATGGCAACGTCCCAATGATATGAATAGGAGGGGATTTTATCGAGCGTTAGCGGTGCACCGCAATCACATTGAAAACGTAAAGGAGAGATTGTATAGGTGGAGGCGCATCTGATGCATAAGTATTGCATAAAAGGAATTTGTCTGAACCAGGATTTTACAAATCCTGGTTCAGACAACTACTTCAAAATAAGCATACGCCGCGTCTGCTGGAAAGATGGCGTTTCCAATCGGTAGAAATAGACACCGCTTGCAACCCGTTCCCCTAAAGCATTTCTACCATCCCAATACGCAGCATGCCCGCGGTTGTGATAGAAACCTTCTGATTGGTAGCCGAGAGTAAGCGTGCGAACAAGTCCACCTGTCGCATCAAATATTGAGATGGATACAGGTGAGGCAACCGAAAGCTGATACGGAATCCACGTCTCTGGATTGAACGGGTTCGGATAGTTCTGTAACAACTGATCTCTGTTCGGTTGACCGATGTTGTCAAGTTGGACAGTAAGCAAAGCATTCGTTAGATTATCAGGTGTTACTGTAAAGATATACTTCTCAGAGGCAACATTACCTGCTGTGTCAGAAACGGTCACTTCCAGTGTATCACCACCTTGCACAACACTATGGTATGAAAGGTCTGCCGTAGCAGCTGCGAAGTAGTTATCATGGACTTGTGCTGTCATGATGGTGTTTGTCCGCGTATTTCGGACTGTAATATGATAACCGTCATATTTCTGTGTGCCATCTAATTGTCCACTGACAACGAATGCCCATGTTTCTTCTTGAGCAACCCCCCTATCCCCCCTTGTCAAGGGGGTAATATCAGGTGCTGCAGCAGCCTCGGTTTGATCTGTCCACGGTGCACCGACGAATGCGAAATCGCGTGCTTGTGGCACATTAACGATATAACCTTGTCCACCTTCAATAGAGAATCCATCGTTAGGTGCGCTCGGTGTCCACCCAATGAAACTCTGATTTTCAACATCAAGTGCAATCACAACCGTCGCCCCTGTCAATCCCGCAAATGATTTTGCATTCATCGGTTTGAAAGATGCTAAAGGAGGAGACATCATATTTAATCCCGTAGTAAGATGTGTCCGGAAAATATTGCCATATCTTTCTGCTTCTTCTTGTGTTGCAGGAATAGCGACACATCCGTGCCTACGCCCATCAGGCGTATCATAGTAACCTGTTATCCTGCCTTTATTGTCAATATCGCGTAGCACAGTTTCAACACTGTCGGGGTAACGCAGTTCAATCGGTTCACTGCCAATATGGATAACATAAGAACGTTCAATATCGTCTACGGCTTTCGCACGAAATACGATGTCCCAAACATTATTGATTGCATTGACAAAGAGGTATTCAGGGTTGGGTATGTTGGGGACATCTATATCGTGAACACTATCGTCGGGTAGGCGGTAGAATCCGTGATAGGTGCCATCGCCATCTATATAACTGCCAACGACGATGCCAGCTGTATTAATATCATCAACAAAGGTAGTCATTGCCGAAGGAACATCAAATCGCATTTCTCCGATAAAACCGTTAACAACTTCTTCTGCGTCAATGATGTCTCCGAGAGGTTGCCCGTCTTCTCCGATACCGAAGATTTGTGTGTTTAATGCACCAGGGAAGTTCCACACATTTAACTCACCATCTTGCAAGATTATGCCGTGAGATATTTCGTTCTGGTCTATGTAAAATCCCGCTGCTTGTCCAGCATTGTTGAGTCCATAGAAGGTAGTCTGTTTGGAATCAGGGACATCGTAAGTGGTAAATTCGCCATCTATCAGTGTAAATCCGATGAGTTTGCCATCTGCGTCCTTCGTATTACCCGCGTAATGTCCATGGTCGTTGGTACTTGTTACTTCCAGAAAATCAACACCTGGCACACTTATCGTCTCATAGATATAGTGTTCGGTGTATGTTGAAACGGGTTCGGCAGAAATTAGCACAGGAACTGGCGTGTCCGATGAGAGTGCTGCGGTATGCCATGTTAAACATACAATTAACGTAGTAATAATGAGGAGAATTTTAGTTTTTATTCGGTGTTCCATATATCTATCTATTCCTTTTTAGTTGCATAGTAGTAGGCACACGCCGTGTGCCGTCCGAATATATTCTGTTTTACGGCACACTCCGTATGCATACTACTATCTATAAACAAATTATGCTACTTTAATATGACGAACTGACGCGTTTGCTGGAAAGACGGGGTTTCCAATCGGTAGAAATAGACACCACTTGCAACCCGTTCACCTAAAGCGTTTCTACCATCCCAATACGCAGCATTACTGCGATTATGATAGAAACCTTCGGATTGATAGCCGAGAGTAAGCGTCCGAACAAGTCCACCTGTCGCATCAAATATTGATATGGATACAGGTGCAGCTTTTGAAAGTTGATACGGAATCCACGTCTCTGGATTGAACGGGTTCGGATAATTCTGCAACAACAGATCTCTGTTCGGTTGACCGATACTATCAAGTTGGACAGAAAGCAAAGCATTCGTTAGATTATCAGTTGTTACTGTAAAGACATACTTCTCAGAGGCAACATTACCTGATGTGTCAGTCACAGTGACTTCCAGTGTATCACCAACTTGCACAACACTTTGACGTGTCAGGTCTGCCGTAGCAGCAGCGAAGTAGTTATCATGGACTTGTGTTGTCATGACAGCATTTGTCCGCGTATTTCGGACAGAGATGAGATAACCGTCATATTTCTGTGTGCCATCTAATTGTCCACTGACAACAAATGCCCATGCTTCTTGTGATATATCTGTGGATATAGCAGTTGGTGCTGCAGTAGCCTCGGTTTGATCTATCCACGGTGCGCCAACAAATGCAAAACTGCGCGGTTCTGGCACATTGACGATATAACCTTGTCCACCTTCAATTGAGAAACCATCGTTAGGTGCACTCGGTGTCCATCCGACAAAACTCTGTTTCTCGGCATCAAGTGCAATAACAACAGTCGCACCTGTCAATCCTGCAAGTGATTTGGCGGTCATCGGTTTGGAAGATGCTAACGGCACAGAAAGCATGTTCAAACCTTTCGTCAGTGTGACGTTGAAGGTATTGCCAAAATGATCGCTCACTGCCTCGGTAGTGGGTTTGGCAATAAACCCGTGCCTGCGTCCATCTACTGATACATAGTTCCCCACAACAGAACCATCCTGATTGATATTCCAACCCTCCGTGCTAACGCTACCCGGAAACTGCAATTGATGTAACCCGTGCTGGAATGAACCGATTGTGGTTCGCACGATATCTCCAAACCTCTTGGTTCTTCCTACAAGAGTTCCTACATCGTTGATACCATGCACAAAAAAGAATTCAAACGATGCAGCTCGTGGCAATTCAATAGATATAAACCTTGCATCAGGATTAAGCACATAAGGATGATATATCCCATCAGCATCTACATAACTACCCACCAGACGACCACTCGTGTTTACAAAATCGGCATAAGTTGCAGATGCCTCGGGAGCTTCTACGATTTCGTCTCCTGTAAACCCTCGGCGAACGCCCTCAGCATCAATATAATTCCCTGTCAGTGCCCCAGTCGCATCACTAATACCGTATATCTCTGTTTGAACGGAACCTGGGAAATCGTATTGCCGCAGTTCCCCATTTTCCAAAACGACACCATGATAGTTTCCATCGCTATCCATGTAATGACCAGCAGCATTTCCATTATTACCGAGTGCATAGAAATGCGTTTTCTGTGAGCCGGGGAAATCATACCTCTTAAACTCACCATCAATAAGCGTAAAGGCGACTTCTTTTTCGCCATCAGCACTCAGTGTGTAACCTGCATAATCCTCAAAGTCGCTACTCGCTGTCAACGCCAAAAAATCTACACCCGGAACATCAATGCTCTCAAAGGTAAAGTGGTATTCGGTAGGTGTAGCAACAACAGGTTCGTCATCAACTTCTGACGCGAGCCTGGCAATAAAGCCGTGTCGGCGACCATCTTCTGTATCATAGTATCCAACAATAGAACCGTCCTGATTGATATTCCAACCTTCTGTGCTAACGCTACCTGGCACCATAAATGGCTTTAACCCCTCCTGGAATGTGCCAACAAGGGTGCCCGGAACACCGTCTTTACGTTTAGTTCGAGCAACGACAACCCTTGCATCGTTAATGCCATGCACAAAAAAGTATTCCAATAATGCCGCAAGCTCAAGGTCAAGTGAAGCAAACCTACCCGCCGGGGTACGTATATATGGATGATATAGTCCTTCAGCATCTACGTAGCTGTCCACCATACCACCGCTTGAGTTCACAAAATCGGCATAAGTTTCCTGTGCACCGGGAACCTCAATGATTTCGTCTCCTGAGAACCCTCGACGGACACCAGAAGCATCTGTGAAATTACCTGTCAATGCCCCAGTTGCATCGCTAATGCCGAATATCTCCGTTTGGACAGCATCTTGGAACAGAAATTCTTCCAACACACCACTCCTTAAGACGATGCCCTTGTGGAGACCTTCGCTATCCTCGTAGTAGCCGGCAGCGTCCCCATTATTTCCAAGTGCAAAGAAATAAGTGTTCTGTGAACCCGGAAAATCATACCTCTTAAACTCTCCATCAATGAGTGTAAAGGCAACATTTTTTTCACCATCCGCACTTTTCGTGTAGCCTGCGTAATCCTCAAAGTCGCTACTCGCTGTCAACGCCAAAAAATCTACACCTTCAACATCAATCGTTTCAAATGTGTAATTGTCACTGGCAGACGCAGTGTTAACTTGTGCAATAGTGTTCAATACGAAGATCGCATTGAAGCACATAAACAATGTAAGCATATAAAACAAAAGACTGGTTTTAATCTGTGTAAACATAAAAAACTCCCTGATAATTTCTATAAATCTCATTAACGATATATCAGATACCTATCCTAACGAACGATGCTTGCATTTGATACTTCACGAGTTTGCATCAACAAAACGGTAAAGCAAGCAAAATATATCTTAATTAATTTGTAATTATATTCATAATTATGTATTATTTTCAAGAAAAACGCAAGTTAAATCGTCTGTATTCGTGAGTTTATTAGTCGTATATCTAACTCAAAGCACAAGCATAAGGTTAATTACAGATAGGGAGGATGGACACCTACTTTATAAAAACAGTGTGTCTCAGTTCCACCGAGGACAAACTGAGACACACTGTTGGTTTTTTCGGATGGACACTATTTTATAATAAGTAACCGACGCGTTTGCTGGAAAGAAGGAGTTGCTAACTGGTAGAAATATACACCACTTGCAACCCTTTCTCCTAAAGCATTTCTACCATCCCAATACGCAGCACGCCCGCGGTTAAGATAGAAACCTTCTGACTGATAGCCGAGAGTAAGCGTCCGAACAAGACCACCTGTCGCATCAAATATTGATATGGATACAGGTGACGCAACCGAAAGCTGATACGGAATCCACGTCTCAGGATTGAAAGGATTCGGATAATTCTGCAACAACTGATCACTGTTCGGTTGCCCGATACTATCAAGTTGGACAGAAAGCAAAGCATTCGTTAGATTATCAGGTGTTACTGTAAAGACATATTTCTCAGAAGCAACATTGCCGGTCGTGTCAGTTACAGTGACTTCCAGCGTATCACCAACTTGCACAACACTTCGACGTGTCAGGTCTGCTGTTGCAGCAGCAAAGTAGTTATCACTGACTTGCGTTGTTATGACAGCATTTGTCCGCGTGTTTCGGACTGTGATGTGATAGCCGTTATATTTCCGTGTTCCCTTTAAATGTCCACTGACAACGAATGCCCAAGTTTCCTGAGGTATGGATATAGAAGATGGTGCTGCAGGAACCTCCTCCCTTTGATCTGTCCACGGTGCTCCGACAAAAGCAAAGTTACGATCTTCTTGCACATTGACAATATAGCCTTGGCCACCTTCAATTGGGAATCCGTCATGAGGTGCACTCGGTGTCCAACCGATGAAACGTTGATTTTCAGCATCAAGTGCTATCACAACAGTCGCATCAGCAATCCCAGCGAGTGATTTTGCGGTCATCGGGTTAGGAGGTGCTAAAGGCACAGAAAGCATGTTCAAACCTTTCTTCAACGTAACATTGTAGTAGTTGCCAAAAAGATCGCTTACTGCTTTGTCAACGGGTATGCCGAGAAAACCGTGTCTGCGACCATCTGTGGTGTCGTAATAACCGACAATACTTCCATCCTGATTAACATTTCGGACGACAGTGATAACACTGCCTGGAAGTCGCACTTCATGGAGGAGGCCGCTGGGTAGAAGGATATAAGACCGTAGAATATCGTTTACAGCTTTGGCTCTGAAGCCGATAACACCAGCATCAGTGATGGTGTTCACAAATAGAAATTCAAGATTCGGCATTTCTGGGAGATCTATAGTGGTGAAATTGCCGTCGGGGTTACGTATGAACCCATGAAACATTCCGTTGGCATCGGTGTAGCTGCCGACGACAGCCCCCGCGGCGTTGACAAAGTCCCCATAAGTGTTGACTGCGCCAGGGAATGTAATTATCAGATCCCCTGAGAACGCGTGGAAGACTCCTGCTGCATCAACAATGTTACCGCTCAGTGCCCCTGTTTCATCACTGATACCGTAGATATGGGTTTCGGCTGCACCGGGAAAATCGTATTGTCGCAGTTCGCCACCTTCTAAGATAACACCGTGGTAACCTCCATCTATATCTTCGTAGTGACCGGCGGCTACCCCATTATTACCAAGTGCGTAGAATTGTGTTTTCTGTGAGCTAGGAAAATCGTAAGTAGCAAAGACACCACCTATCAATGTGAAACCAACGGTCTTCCCGTCATTAGCGTTTCGGGTGTTACCTGCATAGTCGCCAAAGTCGTTGCTGGCAGTCACTTCCAGATAATCAACACCCGGAACAGTAATACTATCAAAAGTATAATAGCCTTCAATAGAGGACATCTCAGGTTCAGGGTCGACTTGTGCAGGAGTGTCCACTGTGGTGGGGCTGGCGATAAACCCGTGTCTGCGTCCATCTGCTGTGTCATAGTATCCGACTATGGATCCGTCCTGATTGATATTCCAACCTTCTGTGCTAACACTGCCCGGGACCTCCAAACTTTGTAACCCGTGCTGGAGTGTTCCGACAGCAGTGCGAGGAATATCCCCTCTCAATTTGGCTCGCGCAATAACAATCCCCGCATCGTTGACAGCAGGAAGAAAAAAGTATTCAAACTGTGCGGCGTGTGGTAGTTCAAGGGATATAAATCTGCCATCAGGATTACGGATGTATGGATAAAATACACCTTGGGCATCGACGAAGCTGCCGATGACTCCACCTTCCGCGTTCACAAATTCGGCATAAGTTTCTGATGCTTCGGGGTACTCAATGATTAGGTCTCCTGAGAATCCGCGGCGAACCCCAGAAGCATCTATAAAACTGCCCGTCAGTGCACCCGTAGAATCACTGATACCGTAGATGAACGTTTGGACAGCACCCGGAAAATCGTACTGCCGCAACTCACCAGCTTCTAAGATGACACCGTGGTAGAGACCACCGCTATCCTCGTAGTGTCCAGCAGCTTGCCCATTATTACCGAGCGCATAGAAATGCGTTTTCTGTGAACCGGGGAAATCATACCTCGTAAAGACCCCATCAATAAGTGTGAAGGCGACTTCTTTCGCACCATCAGGACTTTTCGTGTAGCCTGCGTAGTCCTCAAAGTCGCTACTCGCCGTCAAGGCTAAAAACTGGACACCAGGGACATCAATGGTTTCAAAAGTATAGTGGGCGAAGACAGGTGCCTCCTCGGCAGGGACAGTGGTGTCCGTTATGGGTCTGGCGATAAAGCCGTGTCTGCGTCCGTCAGCTGTGTCATAGTGACCAACGACAGAACCGTCCTGATTAATATTCCACCCTTCTGTACTAACGCTGCCTGGGAATTTAAGCTCCTGCAATCCCTCAGGGAATAGACCGACATAAGTGCGTGGAAGTCCATCTACCAGTTTTTCTCGTGCGACAACAACCCTTGCATCGTTGATACCGTGGACAAAAAAGTATTCCTGTTCTCCTTCCGTCGTAAAGTTAAGAGATACAAAGCCACCATCCGGCACACGCACATAACCATGGTATATACCATCAGCATCTACGTAACTACCTACCATACCACCTTCCGCGTTGACAAAATCTGCGTAAGTTTCCAATGATCCAGGGAATTCAACGATTGTGTCTCCTGAAAATCCACGGCGAATCCCAGAAGCATCTATATAATTGCCCGTCAGCGCACCGGTCGCATCACTAATACCGTATATCTCCGTTTGGACAGAACCTGGAAAATCGTACTGCCGTAACGCCCCGTTTTCTAAGACAATCCCATGGGAATGACCGTTGCTATCCAGGTAGTGTCCCGCAGCATTCCCATTATTACCGAGCGCATAGAAACGAGTGTCCTGCGAGTCAGCGAAACTGTATGTTTTAAAAACCCCGTCAATAAGCGTCCAGGCAATAATGCTTTCACTATCAGAACTCCGCTTATAACCTGCGTAATCCTCAAAGTCGCTGCTTGCTGTCAGTGCTAAAAAATCTACACCCGGAACGTCGATCGTTTCAAATGTATAGTTCTCACTGGCGGATCCTATACCGGGTCCATCACTGTCTTGTGCATCGGTGTTGGTTAAGAAAAAAGAATTTAGGCATAGGAACAATGTAAATGTGTAAAACAAAAAACTGGTTTTAATGTGAGTATACATAACGAAAACCTCCTTTAATGATGGATTACCCCCACCAGCAAGAGTAGCGCAGCCTAACAGGCTACGCTACACAAATGCCTGCGAATAATGAATCCTACTTTAGAATGAGCATCCGCCGTGTTTGCTGGAAAGCGGGTGTTGCCAACTGGTAGAAATAGATACCACTTGCAACCCTTTCTCCTAAAGCATTTCTGCCATCCCAATAGGCAGCACGACCCCTGTTATGATAGAAACCCTCCGGTTGATAGCCGATTGAAAGCGTCCGAACATGACCGCCTGTCGCATCAAATATTGATATGAATACAGGCGACGCAACTGAAAGTTGATACGGAATCCATGTCTCAGGATTGAACGGGTTCGGATAGTTCTGCAACAACCGATCTTTGTTCGGTTGACCGATACTGTCAAGATTGGCAGGAAGTACTGCATTCGCTAAGTTATCTGGTGTCACCTTAAAGACATATTTCTCAGAAGCAACATTCCCATTTGTGTCAGTCACAGAGACTTCCAGTGTATCACCAACCTGCACGACACTTCGGCGCGTCAGGTCGGCAGTTGCAGCAGCGAAGTAGTTATCATGGACTTGTGCTGTCATGATGGTGTTTGTCCGCGTGTTTCGGACTGTGATATGATAACCATCAAATTTCTCTGTGCCTTTTAAAAGCCCACTGACAACGAATGCCCAAGTTTCTTGTGTCTTGGATATGGAAGGTGCAGCTGCGGTTTCCTGAGCCTGGTTTGTCCATTGTGAACCGACGAAAGCAAAGTTGCGAGTATCTGGAACATTGACGATATAGCCTTGACCACCTTCAATTGAGAATCCGTCATGAGGTGCACTTGGTGTCCAACCGATGAAACTTTGACTTTCAGCATCAAGCGCAATAACAACAGTCGCGCCAGCAATCCCAGCGAGTGATTTTGCCGTCATCGGGTTTGGTGATTCCAATGGTACAGAAAGCATATTCAACCCTTTGGTCAACTTCATGTTAAAGGTATTACCAAAACGATCTCCTTCTGCTCTGGGCACAAGTCTAGCGATGAACCCGTGTCTGGTCCATCGGCTGAGTCATAGTGTCCGACGACTGAGCCATCCTCATTAATGTTCCAACCTTCTGTGCTAACAGCACCCGGAAACTGCAATTCTTTTAAATTGAGAGGGCTGCCGACATAAGTGCGCGGGACATCACCCACCGCTTTTGCTCTGCCAACGACAGTCCTTGCCCTATTGAGACCATGAAGAAAAAAGTATTCCAGATTTAGTGCGTTTGGAAGGTCAATAGATAGAAATCTACCCACCGAACTACGCATGTATGCATGATATATGCCTTCAGTATCTATGTAGCTGCCCACGATATGACCTGTCCAACTCACAAAATCGGAGTATGTTGCCAATGCTCCAGGACGTTCGACTATTGTGTCTCCTGAAAACCCGCGGCGAACACCAGACGCATCTACAAAACTACCTGTCAGTGCTCCCGTCGAATCACTATACCCGTATATCTCCGTTTCGACGGAATCTGGGAAGTCGAACTGTCGTAGTTCGCCATTTTCTAAGATAACGCCGTGGAAAAGACCTTCACTATCCTTATAGTGGCCGGCAGCTGTGCCATCATTACCGAGTGCATAGAAATAGGTGCCTTGCGATTCGGGGAAATTATAGGTCTTAAAAACGCCATCAATGAGCGTAAAGGCAATATCTTTATCATCATCAGCCCTCCGCATGTTGCCTGCGTAATCAAAAAAGTCGCTACTTGCCGTCACCGCTAAAAAATCTACTCCGGGAACATCAATACTCTCAAAAGTATAACTAAGATCAGGAGGTGGGCGCACAGGTGTTGGCTGTAAAGGTCTGGCGATAAATCCGTGCCTGCGCCCATCTGCTGTGTCATAGTGTCCAACGACGGAACCGTCCTGATTAACATTCCAACCTTCCGTGCTAACGCTGTCCGGAACCTTAAATTCTTGTAGAGCGACAGGGTTGCCGACAAAGGTTAGCGGGACACCATCAGCCGATTTCGCTCTGCCAACGGCAACCAGTGCATCGTTGATCCCGTGCAAATAAAAGTATTCCATATTTGGTATTTCTGGAATGCCCAGAGTTGCAAAACTACCACTAGGTCCACGCAGGTAGGCATGATATGTGCCTTCAGCATCTACATAGCTACCCACGATATTGTTCAATCCGCTCACAAAATCGGCATAAGTTTCCGATGCTCCGGGGAACTCAACGATTGTATCTCCTGAAAATCCACGACGAACACCGGACGCATCTGTCCAATTACCCGTCAGTGCACCCGTCGAATCGCTATACCCGTATATCTCCGTTTGGACGGCACCCGGAAAATCGTATTGCCGCATTTCGCCGTTTTCTAAGATAACGCCATGATACAAACCCTCGTTGTCTTGGTAGTGACCCGCAGCTAACCCATTATTTCCGAGGGCATAGAAATAAGTGCCTTGTGCCCCAGGGAAATCGTGGGTTTTAAAAACGCCATCAATGAGTGTAAATGCGATGTCTTTTTCACCATCAGCACTTTTCGTGTTGCCAGCGTAATCCTCAAAATCGCTACTTGCAGTCAACGCTAAGAAGTCTACACCAGGAACATCTATCGTTTCAAAGGTATATTGATCGCTGATAGATGCATCGGCGTTCATTATAAAATAGGAATTAAGACATATCAATAAGATAAACATGTAAAACAAAAGACTGGTTTTAATCTGATTTTGCATATTATAAACCTCCCTAATTATCTACTATAAAAAGTTAAAACAGTATGACAGATATTCCATCCTGAGGGTTGATGTGTGTATTTGAATTTTTGCATGTTTGTATCAAACAATTTGGGAAAAACGAGGATAGAGAAACCTAAGAATCTTCTATATGTCTGTAATTATGTATCATTTTTCCAAAAATTACAAGGAATTACAGATGTTGTTTGATTTTCTTTTACGAAGATATGAAGTTATTCATCCCATGGCAGCGGAACACCGAGCCGTTCACTTGCTGCGCGTGCAGATGCCTGTTCCATTTCTCCGTATCGTATACCTTCACGACGATGTAACGCTGTCCGTTCTTCTTCAATTGCCCCAGGGAGTAGTGCTTGGTCTGTGCCCGGCATCGGTTGATATGTTTCGCGCACATCACGCACTAAACGATCAACTTCAGCATGGAAAAGGTCTGGCGGCACCACAGATTCAATACGTATGGCGAGAACCATGCCACCATGACGTGCACCACTCCATTTTGCTGTGTCTTCAGGTGGTGCTTCAGTGAAACCGGTCAGAGCACCTCCAAGTAGGCAGGCAACAGCAGTATACCCAATACTTTTAAAGAATGCAGCGGGAATCATTGAGAGCAGTTCATCAAATTCTTCACCGCGTTGATAATCAGCCATAATACATGTTGCCGCATCTAATACGACTGGCGGTTCATCACCAGACGTTATAGCAAAACAGATAGGAGGGTTACCGTAATAACCCAGTTGTGGTTTAGGATCACGACCACCTGCGTTTCCATGGTTTTGGTACCCTTGAACCGAAAACCCAATGCAACCTGATTCATTACATAAACGAGCATAATGTCCAGCCGAACCGTAATGTCCGATATAACGGACAAGTCCCATACCGATTCCAACCGCTTTCGCTTTGGCAATGGCATGTTCTGTGGCACGCACCATCGGAAGATAACCGAGTGTACCATTCCCATCCAGTACAACAGCAGTTGGCGTTTCACGGATAACGCGTATATTAGGGTTAGGATTCAGGCTGCCGTTTTCAAAACCGCCACAGTAACCGCTTAACGTCCGTGTCCCGTGGCTACGAACACCACGCAAGTCGGAATTGACAAGCAAACGACTAATAAGTGCAGCATGTTCGTGAGTTATACCTGCTTTTTCAAAACAAGTTGTGCTAAACTTGAGAAGCCTTTCTTCATCTACACGAATAAACTCTTCTGGTGGTCTATTCATATTGTTTCTCCTATTATGTGTCTAAATTACAACTTCAGTCTTTAATTCGAACGCGAATCTTCTTCGTTTCTGACAGCGGATTCTCCTCCTAATTAAGTTTTATTATATCATAATCTTGGTTTAGACTGTGATCTAATTTTTTGATGGCAGTTTTGTCTGAACCATGATGGACAAAATAGATACTTGGTGCTTCTAAGTGCCACTCAAAAAATAACGGTTATCTTTTAGATTGACACTTTAGAGTGCCAGACTCTTATCCTGAAAATCCTAGTTCAGACAAGAAGCACTAAATCCAATGACTTAACATTAAGTTAACTTCAATGATTACGAATCCTTAAAACTAAATAACCCTGATCATCCAATGACATGTATGGATATTATTAGAATGATATGTTATCCTATTGCCAAGGAGGAATAAGATGAAAAAAATGTGGATTAATCGCACTATACAGATTATAGGGTGTGTTGTGTTTTTCAGCATTATCGCTTGGGCACAAAAAGATGAGGAACTGGTGAAAGAAGGTATTACCTTGACAGATCTTGGTGTGACTGCGGAACAGAAAACCCAAATTCAAGCAATGTGGAAACTAAAACGTCAGAAACATTTAGAAGCAGTCAAAGACCTTAAGACATTGAACCGTCTTGTTAAGGATTCACTGATAGGGGATAAAGAGATTCGAAAAACATTAGAAAAAATCCGAACGAAACGGAAGGAATTACAGAAGCAGATTGATAAATCTGAAACAGCGTTAATTAAAGTTTTAGCCCCACGTGCACAACTTCATCTGACCGTGTTGGGTATATTAGACAACGGCTTACCACGCAGAATCGTGAAAGCACAGACTAATAAAACGGTACCAGAAGAAAGCAAAGATGTTACTAAGCCAACTGAACAACCATCACAATAAAAATGGTGGAGGATACCAGACTTGAACTGGTGACCCCTTGCATGCCATGCAAGTGCTCTCCCAGCTGAGCTAATCCCCCACCTGCTTTAACTATTTTAATGATAACATATTGATGCATAAAAAGCAAATATATTTTATGATTACATCTGTCTACCTTGACATTTTCTATACTACGATATATAATCCATTCATAGCACAAGAAGACGATAGTAAGTTGAATATAATCTCTCAACATATAGTCATCTCAATATAAGGATAAACCATAATGGATTTATTATTGAATTTCTTTCTTAGAAGTATCACTATTATATTGCAATTAGTATTTATGGGGTGTTTTCTGTTTTTATACATTAAAACTAAGTCTAATGGAGTCATCCTGATATGGATAACACTACTTATTGGAAGAATCTTCAATTGGTTAACTTTCAGAATATATTTGAATGTTGTTAGAGATAGTTCTCGTATAGGTAATATGGGCACTATTGAGTTTTACTCCATAGTAAGTAGTATTACTACTTGGTTAGTTCTGTTACTATGTTCATGTGGGATCATAATCATCTATAATGAGTGGAAGCAAGGTAAATTTCAGAATACGCTGGCTATAGATAAACCTAAAATTGACACACGTTAGAATCATAATTATCTTTCAACTAATTTTGGTATGGAACACTATATTAACCTTGCATGAAAATATTAGGCATTGACACCTCAACCCCCATCGGCAGTGTTGCTCTCATAGATGACGAGAACATAGTCGCTGAACATACCCTCAATATCGTCCAAGCCCACTCCTCCCGCCTGATGACAGCAATTGATACCGTTCTAAAATGGGGAGAGATTACACCACACGAATTAGATGGATGTGCAGTCGGTATCGGACCCGGTTCGTTTACAGGCATCCGTATCGGGGTGGCAACTGCAAAATCGCTCTGTTATGCAGTCGACAAACCGATTGTCGGTGTGTCAACATTAGAGGCAATTGCCTATAATCTCCGATGGACAGATGGAGTTATTTGTCCGATTCTTGATGCACGTCGTAGTGAAATCTACGGAAGCATCTTTCAAGGTGGCGAAAAATGGCAACGTCTTACTGACGATCTCTGCTTATCTGTTGATGCGTTTTTAGATGAACTTGACAGTCATCATATTTCATCGAATGCTACTCCCATTTTTGTTGGAGATGGACTTGCTACCTACGGAGATGTAATCCGAGAGAAACTGGATGAGACGTTGTCCTATGCGGATCCGATCTTTAATGTCCCACGCGGATCAACTATTGCGAAACTCGGCGCACAACGACTAAAACAAGGTGACACTGATAGTTATTGGACTTTAGTGCCAAACTATGTTAGAATTGGGTTATATTGAATGATGAACCGTATTCTAAAAAATACATCTACCCTATTTGGGGCACACCTTCTGGGTCGCCTTAGTTCACTCGTATTAACGCTCTGGTTGATGCCTCGTTTTTTTACGGAGAACGATTTAGGCGGCTATTTTGTTGCAATCGCCTTAACCAACCTGATTGCAAGTCTAACAGAACTCGGTATACAGAACCCATTAATTCGGGAAATGACGCTCAATCTTTCCCAAACGCGTCATTATCTCGGCAACGCACTTCTTGTCCGACTTGTCTTGTCTGTTGTGACATACGCGCTTATGATTGTAATCGGCATCATTTTGTGGTCTGCCTCTACAATCGTGACAATGGTTGTCTATTTAGGGTTGGCAGAGATTATCAATTCCATTGCACAGCTCTATAGATGCGTTTTTCGAGCACACGAAGAGATGAAATATGAAGCGTTGACAGTGCTGGCAGAACGTGGCACGTTATTTCTCGTTGGTGGTGGTGCGATTCTACTCGGATATAATATCGTAAATGTGTGTCAAATTTGGTTATTAGCAGGTTGTTTTAACCTTGTTCTGAGTATCGGAATTACCCGATTTCGCTTCACACCGCTTGGATTTGAACTGAGTCGGAAGTTAATAATTGTGCTAATGCAGCAAGCACTCCCTTTCGCTGTCGGCAATCTGTTCAATCTGGTCTACTTTCGTATTGATGCAATTATGCTATCAAAACTAAGTCCGGATGGAGTTGAAGCTAACACGTGGTATGGATTAGCGTATACGTTAGTCAACGCCATCACAATCTTACCGGGGGCATTTTTAATGGGGGCAATGTTCCCTGTGCTTTCCCGTTTATATGTAAATGAACGCGAAAAATTATCTCAGGCGTATACATTCGGTGTGCGGTGGATGGTAATATGTGGAATACCGTTAGCAATTGGACTTGCAACACTTTCATACGAAATTTCGAATCTGTTTTTTTATGAATACACACCTGATACTATAGCGAAAATTGCGTCAGCGTTGCAATGGTTGAGTGCATCAGGTGGCATGATTTTCTTGTCAACCGTGATTATTACTATGCTTCGCGCTGCGGATAAACGCCGTGTGTTTTCAATACTTATGGGGACAACGGCACTTTTGAACATTGTTTTGAACTTTATACTGATACCACGATTCAACCACATAGGCGCAGCAATTACGATGGTAATCAGCGAGGTGTTTATACTCATCGTTGGGTTTAGTTACATTTCCAAACGGATTGCAAAACTAACTGAAATTGGGTTTATTTTCAAGGTTGTTCTCATTTCTGTTGTTATGGGTGTGGGTTTGGTGTTGTTGAAGGGGATATTGTCTATTTGGATCCTGGTTCCATTGGCTATTGTGTTTTATTTCGGTGGCATCGTGTTTTGGGGTGAATTTCGGATGAGGTTCGAGTTTGATTAAAACTCAAAAGGGTGAGTAAAGTTTTGGTTCCTGTTCGTAGGGGCGGGGTCTCCCCGCCCGAACAGAACCTTTATGCAGGCGAGGAAACCTCACCTCTACGATGTCCACGGTTCCCTAATCCTCCGCAATCTTTAATAATAACAGGACTTACGCATTCCCCCCTTGATAAGGGGGGTTAGGGGGGTTAAAAGCCGTTATTTCAATGATATTTCAGTAATTTAACCCCCGCCAAATCATGACGAATACCAAACGCGTATTCGTCCAAGCGCATTTGGCGTTGATTCAAATCCCTCTTATCAGTGGGACTTTAAGAAAAACTGCGTAAGTCCTGTAAAATTCAAAAGAAGTCTTGCACTCAAGTTTCAAAACATATACAATAGCAGTATGAATTTTCAAAGGCACTGTGACCAATATCTACAGACAATAAACGAAACACAATCCGACCCGAATGCAACCCCTGAACTCTCTTTGCTGCCACACTTACAAGCATTCCTGCAAAAGGTTACCGTTGAACATTTTGCCCGCCCCAAAATAAGATTCACACTGGAACCCAGAACAATCAACCAGATCGGACGACCCGACATCATCGCAACAGATGGATTGTTACCCATCGGCTATATTGAAGCGGAGGCGGACGGCACAGACCTAAACAACCTAACAGGACACGCCGCACAACAGAACAAACGTTTTAAGGAAAACCTTGATAACTTTATCCTTACTAATTTTATTGATTTTCAGCTGTGGATAGATGGGAAATGCAACAAAACAGCACGAATTACAGACAACACCGATGATTTAGCGATATTATTAGAGCGATTCCTGAACGCATCTATCCAAATCGGCACACCGGAAGCACTCGCAAAATACCTCGCAAGACGGACACGAGAACTCCAAACACAGATTACTGCAACGCTTAACGACCAAAACAGCGAAACCTATCAATTGTATAAGGCATTCAGAGAAACACATCTCTTTACACTAACACCCAGAGATTTTGCTGACATGTATGCGCAAACGCTCTCTTACGGACTGTTCGCCGCACGCTGCACCTTACCGAATGAAGCCTATTTTTTACGACAAACCGCCGCTGAGACACTACCAGAATCCAATCCATTCCTAAAAGACCTTTTTTATCAGATCGCATCTCCAAAACTTACGAAAAACATTAAATTTATTTTGGATGACATTGCAAGACTATTACGTAACGTTCCAACAGAAATGCTCCAAACGTCATTAGCACCTACAGATGACTTTGAAGACCATGTTATCCATTTCTATGAACCATTCCTAAAAGAATATAATTCAAAACTTAAGATCGATCGCGGCGTATTCTACACGCCGCGCCAGGTAATCTCTTACATCGTACGTTCTGTGGACGCACTGCTCAAATCGGAACTCAACAGACCCGACGGACTCGCAGATGACAACACCCTCATCCTTGACCCCGCAACAGGCACAGGTGGATTCCTGCTGTCCGTGCTTGACCACATCCGAGAATACGTTACGGACAATTATGGCACGGGAGAGTGGCAGCAATATGTCAACGCGCAATTAGTCAAACGCATTTTCGGATTTGAACTGCTTGTCGCTCCCTATACAATCGCACATCTCAAGTTGAGTCAATTCTTACAAGAGTATGGATGGCACGACAATGAACGTCTCCGTATCTATCTTACCAATACTCTGGAACTACCAGCAGGAATGGTGGAGGCACAACCCTTTGCCCCGTTCATCTCTGACGAAGCGAACGAAGCACTCTCTGTGAAAAGGGATAAACCTATTCTCGTTATCCTCGGCAATCCGCCTTATAAACAGCATTCTGCAAATCCTAACCGAATCAATGGAAATTTAACATTTATTGGTCAACTCATGGAGGATTACGGACAAGTTGATGGAGAACCGCTTGGTGAAATAAATCCAAGGGCACTTCAGGATGACTATGTGAAGTTTGTCCGGTGGGCACAGTGGCGAATTGACAAAAACGGTGAGGGCGTTATCGGTTATATTGTTAACAACAATTTCCTTGATGCACCTACAGCTCGCGGCATGCGGCAAAATTTGTTAGGCAGTTTCAACGCTATCTACGTGCTCAATTTACATGGTAGTAATAGAAGAACAGAAGCAGTGCCAACAGGACAAAAAGATGAAAATGTCTTTGATATTATACAAGGGGTTTGCATTCTGTTATGTGTGAAACAACGCGATAATCCTACGCCAGCAATGGTTTATTACGCGGATATGTGGGGATCCCGAGAAGAAAGATATAATACACTATCAGAAACCGATGTTCAATCCACGGAGTGGACTGAACTACAACCAACATCACCTTACTACCTTTTTGTGCTGCAAGAAACAGATTACAGTGTTGAGTATGAAAGCGGATGGAAAATTCCTGACATTTTCCAAACCAGTTCTATTGGAATTGTCACCGCGCGAGACAATTTGACTATTCATCGGACTGCTGATGCAGTGCGGGAAACGGTAACCGATTTTATCTCACTTCCTATAGAAGAAGCGCGGGAACGGTATAACTTAGGGAGAGATAGTAGAGACTGGCAGGTTCATCTGGCACAGTCAGATCTCCGTAACCATCCCGATGCAGACCAACATATAGCACCTATCTATTACCGTCCGTTTGATACACGTTGGACTTACTATACTGGACAATCGCGCGGATTTCATTGTAGGCCCCGCCCTACTAATATGCCACACCTGAGGAAGAAAAACCTTGCTCTCTGTGTCTGCCGCATTGTCAAAAGTCCCGTATGGCAACATGCCTCGATTGCCGATAAAATTACAGATAATTGTTATATCTCAAACACAACCAGTGAATCTGCCCACGTATTTCCGCTCTATCTATATCCAGATTCAGAGGCATTATTAACAGAACGTGAACTCAATTTTACATCTGCATTTCTTACTGCACTTTCGGAGGCGTTGGAATTACCACAGACTGCACCGTTTGGACTCCCCGAAGGCATCGCACCAGAACAGATTCTCGCTTATATTTACGCTATGCTTTATAGTCCAACCTATCGCGAACGGTATTTTGAATTTTTGAGATACGATTTTCCGCGCATCCCCTTGCCACAGGATATTGACCAGTTTCGCAAACTCGCAGCGTTGGGGCAAGAATTGATTAATTGGCATCTGTTAACGGATGTGCAAATTCCGAATCGTCATCGGTTTGAGGGTGAAGGCGACGGTAAGGTTTCAAAGGTTATCTATGAAGATGGCAAAGTATTGATTAACGCTAACCAGTATTTCACGGATGTACCTACAAAGGTTTGGGAATATGAGATCGGGGCGTATCAGGTGTGTAAGAAGTGGTTGAAGGATAGGAAAGAAGAAGCGTTAAGTCATGCAGAGGTGCGCCAGTATCGTGCGATTTTGGTTGCCGTTGCAGAGACGCTGCGGGTGATGATGAAGATTGACACGGTGCTGTAGTAGATTAGCAAATGGAAATCATTGGTACATACAAACATTACGTTATCATGTGCCTTTCCAGTTCATATCAGCTACAGATTTGAACACAGAATCAACTGCTCCAAAAAGCGTTGATAAATTCGCTAATGTAAAGTCTGTTCTGTTTTGCGTAAAGATATTTCCGATAAGTCTTCCAAACTGCCATAATGTTCCATCGGTAACAATGCCGTAAACAGGTAAGACTGTGCTGCCATTTAGATTTTTTGCATTTATTTTTTGGGCAGCGACTAATTCTGCCAGACATTGTCCCCATCCCTGCTCAAAGTCATTTTTCTTCGCCTCAACGAGTAGAATCAGCGGAGTTCCCACAACGGTTTTGCCTAATTCGGACCTGGTAGAAACAAAATAATCTGGTGTTCCGTTCAAAACGTCGTCATAGGTGATGGATTGTTTTATCCAGAGCGCGTATTGATCGGCATAAGCTTTATAACTCTCCTTCAGAACAGGAAATATTATCGTCTCACATCGTGATGCTTCAGATGAAAATACATTGAGGTATTCACGCGTAAATTCAAAGTCCCGCAAGAATTCTGAGGAAGGAGGTAACGGTTCAACTTCAACGAAGTCCTCTTCAGTGTATGTGACTCTGAACCTTTCTTGTACCTCTGATATTTTTTGAAAATCGCTAAATGCCATGATACTACCTCTTTATTTTTAGGTTTCACTATAAGAAGACACCCTTGAAACACCAAGTCAATAATCTGCGTCATCTGTGAAATCCGCGATTCAGACAGAAAATTCAGAATATGCATGGGCTTGTGTAAGTAGCATGTCCTTTGCCAATTCCAACGCCTGCACAGCTTGCGCGCGGCTGACAGAAGGAAAATCTTCTAAAAATTCGTCCAAGTTATCCCCTGCTTCCAAATAGTCAATGAGGTTTTTGATGGGAACACGCGTATTTTTGAAAACAGGCGTTCCACTCATAATTTTCGGATTACAAGTAATAAGGTCTTTAAATACTTGCGTTGTTTGTTTGTCAAATTTCATACGTGAATCCTCCTAAGAATGTCATAATTAAGGATACCACAAAAACACATTGATTGCCAACTTTCCGCACTCAAATGGGTGTGTAAAGTTTTTGCACAGATAAGACTGTCTCTTATTGTAGGGGCGGGGTCTCCGTGCCCCGCCATCTTTCAATCTACCAACAATTGCGGGGCACGGAGACCCCGCACTACAATGGGAAATGGGATGTTTGGGCAAAAACTTTACACACCCCACTCAAATCAGGGTTATATATGGTAGATTATACAATTAATTCTACATTCTGAGTTGTCCGAGGGAACTCCGAAAATACGCTTTTTTCATTAAAAAAATTGAAAAATGTAAATTTAAATTTGACATACGTTATATTATATGTTATTATATAATATAAATTATATAACAGGATATCAACTATGCAAATTTCAGAAACACGTTTTAAAGAAATTCTACTTTCCCCAAAACCGCACATGTAGTTTAACTAAAAGAGGCATTTCTTACAGTTGAAAAAATTGCATAGTACACGCAAATACCTATTTGCCCTTACAGGCACTGAGGTAACAGCCAATTTTCAAAACTTACCACTGTAAGAAATTTCTTACAGTTACGTAACTTTTTATGAAGGAGACACACAATGAAATTACACGAAAAACACAGAGAATTCGCTGTCAAATGATATGAACAAGACTTACGCGCAATATGCGTCTGTTTGTAGCATAACCTGTTAGGTTGTGCGTCTGTTTGAGCAACTCCTGTTAGCTTGTGCGTCTGTTTGAGCAAATGCTGTTAGGTTGTGCGTCTGTTTGTAGCATAACCTGTTAGGTTGTGCGTCTGTTTGTAGCATAACCTGTTAGGTTGTGCGGGTGAAAACTTTTTCAAACTCACGTTAACTAAACATATAACGCTTGCAGCACCTCAAAATAATTAGGGAACGTTTTGCTAACACAATCAGGGTCTTTAATGTTAATTCCAGGCACTTTTAACCCGATAAGCGAAAACGCCATCGCAACGCGGTGGTCATTATAGGTATCAATCGCTGCAGGTGTAATTGGGGAAGGAGAGATTTTAAGTCCATCTTGATGTTCAACCACAGCCACACCTAATTTTCGCAGCTCCGTCACCATTGCGTGAATTCTGTCAGTCTCCTGCCAGCGCGTATGCTCAATGTTTCTGATAGTGACTTTGCTATCGGCAAACGGGGCAATCGCAGCGAGGGTTAATGCAGTATCAGAAATATCCTTCATATCCACATCAATACCTTTCAACTGATGGGGACCCTGGACAGTGATACCCGTATCGGAGCCAGAAATCTGACACCCCATCTGTTCTAATACGTGCACAAATTGAACATCACCCTGTGCAGAATCTGTTGATAAGTGCTGAACAGTAATACACCCTCCAGTGAGTGCAGCAGCTGCGAAAAAGTAGGACGCACTGGAGGCATCCGGTTCGATGTGATATGCGCGTGGTTGATACTGCTGCCTACCTGCGAAATTGAAATATCTATAATCTTTGTGTATAACCCGCACACCGAACGCTTCCATAACTGCAATCGTAATGTCAATATATGGTGTTTTGAGATCACCGACGACCTCTATATCCATACCCATTTCTGCGTATGGCGCGATGAGCAACAACGACGTTAGAAACTGACTGCTTTTGCTGGCATCAAGTTGGGTTTTTCCACCTTTTAGTCTATCCGCTTGGACAATAATAGGGAGATGACCGTTCTCAAATTGCGAACGCGCAGATACACCGAGCTGCGTCAAGGCATCAAGTAAATCCGACATAGGACGACTATGCCGCATCGGTTCATCACCATCAATCACAAATTCACCTTTTCCGAGAGAGACATAACTGATGAGCGAACGTGTTGTTGTCCCTGAGTTGCCAACATAAAACTTTGTCCCGTTAACCGGAATGTTTCCGCCATTACCTGTGACTTGAAAAGTTGATTGTTCCCTATTTTCTGAAATCTGAATACCAAGTTTGCGAAGTGCATTGCACATGTAGTGCGTATCATCACTGAATAGGGCACCCGTCAACGTAGAGTTTCCGTTTGCAAGTGCAGCGACTAACAACGCACGGTTTGTGAAGCTTTTTGAACCTGGTACTGTTATTGTAACTTTTGGTGGGATTTTAATCGGTTGAATTGCTCTCATTATGCTTTGGCATTATATTTAGGACAGTAATTCCAACTCGGTGAGTAATTCCTTGAGTTCTGCTTTTTCTGTATCCTTTAAGGGCAGTAACGGACTTGTAGTGTATGCGTTGCAAATACCCAAAATATCCAAACAGGCTTTCATTCCGCTTACACCTTGTCCATAAGAATAAAGTTTACTAAGTCTGATCATCCATTTTTGTAGTCTGTCAACTTCATCAATATCGCGTGCTTTTGCGGCATTGTAGAGTGCAACAGATTCTTTCGGTGCGACGTTTGATATAGAGATAATACCACCATCTACACCGAATAGCGTTGCTGCGCCGATTATATAATGCGAACCGATAAAGATAGCAAAATCGTCGCGTTCACCAAGCAAAGAGAGTAGATTAAGACAGTTTATCCAATCACCTGAGCTATCCTTCATCCCAACAATATTCTCACAATCCTCTGCAAGTTGGGCAACAATCTGCGGTTTGATTGCGGTTTTGGCAGTAAATGGAATGTTGTATATGAAAACTGGAAGTTCCGTACTTGCAGCGATAGCTTGATAGAATTGAATAATATCTGCGTCATCAGTAGATGGATAATAATAACCGGGCGTTGCTGCAACAGCATCTACATCATATTGTTGGGCAATTTCAATGTTATGGATCACACGTTGCGTGCTTGTATCCATCACACAACAGATAATTGGCAAACGTCCTGCGATAGTCCTTGTTGCAATGTCCAAGGCACGTTCTCGCTCTGCATTTGTCAATGTCGTGAACTCTCCAGATGAACCTAATAGATAAATACCGTGAACTCCGCTGTCAATCAAGCGGTTGAGTTGTTTGACAAAACCAAGTTCATCAACACGTTCTTTTTCGTCAAGTGGCGTTATTGTCGGTGTAAAGATACCTTCATATCTAATATTCATAACCCCTCTCTTTTGAATTGCTGGATTACAACTTGATTGCAGTTTAACAAACGGGAGAATAAATGTCAATAACTTCTGTGGTGTGTTAATGCCATAAACTTTACACACCCCTATAAATGTGCTATTATTATATCGGACATCAACTGAACTACAGGAAAAGTTATGACTATCCGAACACAACTCATACTTAGTTACATTGGTATCGTCCTGCTTGTACTATTTGCAATGGGTTTGTATCTCGGTAGTGCACTTAAAGGTGTGCTGGATGATCGTATTACAGATGAGTTGAAAGTTCAGGCAGCATTGACCAGAGAATTTCTCCTTGTGGAACTGCCTGAAACAGATAGTTTTTCGTATACGGTAATAGACAGGCTTGTTGATAGACTTGGAGAGACAGGGAAGGTGCGTTTGACATTCATCGGTAAAGATGGGATTGTCTGGGGAGATACAGAACACGATGGACAGTCGCTTATTGATATGGATAACCATTTATCCCGACCAGAGGTGCAGGAAGCAATTATCAATGGGGTTGGTATTATTAAAGACCACTTAATCGATACAACACAGACAAAATACCTTTCCGTTACGCCTCAAGTGAAAAGAGATGGAAACTTGATAGGTTTTTGCCGTGTGGCAATGCCGATGGAGACCATAAATACGGCACTCGGTAATCAACGACGTATGTTGTTATACGCTACCATTGCTGGATCAATACTTGCAATTTTATTTGGGATTCTCATCACTGGTGCAATTGTCAAACCGATAAAACGCATGACGCAGATTACACAATCCATTGCTGCTGGAGAAACGACTTCGCGAGTTGAGATTAAATCTAACAATGAACTTGGACAACTCCTTCAGAACTTCAATCTGATGACTGATAAATTACAGCAACAGATTGAACAGGTTTCAGTTGAAAATCAACGTTTGGAAACTATCCTGAACAATATGAGTGAGGGGGTGTTACTTGTCAACGGCGTATCAGAGGTTACATACTCAAATCCTGCAGCAATAACGATGTTAAACCTCCCTGATATGTCTATCGGAAGAGCATTGATAGAAATCAATCGTATTCCTGAACTACAAGCGTTACTTTCTGAGGCAGAACAGACAGGTTCTGTTGCTTTTGCAGAAATACGACTCGCTAATCTGCAGGAATCCGAAGCAGAAGTTACTATTGTCCCCGTTGATGCAAAAAGTGAATATGTCATCGTTATCCATGATGTTAGCCATGTTCGTCAACTGGAGCGTATCCGCGCTGATTTCGTAGCAAATGTCTCACATGAATTGCGAACACCCTTGACCACAATTCAAGGATACGCTGAGACCTTGCTAAACAATGATTTAAAAAAGAATAAGAAACGCAAAGATTTTATTGTTAAAATATTAAATCATTCCACTCGTCTTTCACGGTTGGTTTCCGATTTGTTAGAGTTGGCGCGATTGGAATCAGGAGATGTGGAATTGAAAGCGGCACCATGCCATTTGAATGCTTTTTACGAACAAATTATGGATGTCTTTGAACCAGTATTAGAAGAATCAGGATTGGTTTTGAAATGGGATATTCCCGATAATTTGCCCCATGTAAATGTAGACCATCAACTGTTTATGCAAGTCTTTGTTAATCTGATAGACAATGCCATCAAATATACGCCGGATGGTAGTGAAATTGAAATTTCGGCGGAAATCAACACAACAAACACTGAAACTACAGATGAAGTAGTCGTGAATATCAAAGACAGCGGTATCGGAATTCCATTAGAATCGCAATCTCGCGTTTTTGAACGGTTCTATCGGGTTGATAAAGGACGTGCACGTAAGATGGGCGGCACAGGTTTAGGTTTGGCAATAACTAAACATATTCTTTTACGCCACAATGGACGGATATGGTTGGAAAGTGAGTTAGGTCAAGGCACGGTGTTCCATTTTGCGTTACCTGTCCTACAAATAGATTAGATTTCCCACGCTTGTTTTATCCATGCCATCTCCCAGAATAGATATTCATAACGACTACTGAGGTGAAAATGGTGTTGTAGTCTCTCTTTTTCCGCAGAACTACTTTCTAATGTAATTTCGTTTAACAGGTTTCGCAGCCATTCCCCTAATGCAAGGAATTCAGGGGAAGCATACATATCAATCCATTCTTGGTATAGCGGTTCAGGAGAACCACCTTGTTCGGCAAGGTTTGTGCCGATTTCTGCGTAACCCCATTGACACGGGAGAACGCCTGCAATCACATCTGCTAATGTGCCGGTTTGTGCAACGTTTAGTATGTGCCGCGTATAGGCGTGAGTTGTCGGTGCCATCGGTGCTGCTTCCATCTCAGCAGGTGTAATACCGAATTTCTCGCAATATCCGCGATGCAAATCCATTTCGGTATTTAACGTTTCGTTTAGCAATTGGGCAAAGAGTGCCATCGTCTTTTCATCGGGTGCTTTGATAACGCCATGTGCAAACACGCGGCTATAATCCAATAGAAATAGGTAATCTTGGATAAGATAGAACTTGAATTTATCCTTGGGTAGACTGCCATCTGCGATACCACGGACGAAAGGGTGTTTTAGGTCTGCTTCCCAGATTGGGGAAGCGTATTGGCGTAGTTCATCGGTGAATTTGGTTTGTTGTGTCATATAGTCTCCTTGAAATGGATTAGAACTCAATTTCAGATTACATTTATATCATACCCTAATAACACGAGGATGTCAAATGTTTGAAAAACTTGGAATAGTTACCAATATCTGGGCAAAAGAGGTGGAAAATGGAGCCCGTTTTGATGATTTGATGGTTGAATTTGGAGCGAACGGGTTTAGAGATATGGAGGTGCGTGAAGGTGATTACCTTCGCAACTCCGAATTCGGATCTCTTATCAATGAACTTGAAGATGCCATGCTTGAATACTCCGATAATGAGTTTAAATCTATCTGTGATGCGGTGTGGAACGGCACTACTGCAAGTAGTTTCAATCCGAATGATACGAAACACCCCAAACTTTTCAAGGAAATTGCAAGGTTTGTTAAGAAAGCATTAGGATTGACACTCAGTTATGCTATGTCTCACCCTTGGCTTTCAATACCATCTGATGTCCAGGTAGATAATCAAAAGATCGTTATCGCGAAGAAATTGGCATATATGTTATGTCCTGCTCGGGCAAGGTTGCGTCTTGTTGATTTGGATACCGAAGGTGAAATATACGAAAATGTTGCGATTGACAACCTCATACGTTACAACACAATACTCCCAGAATATCCAATGATTTTTGCTGTGGAAAACGCACGTCAATCGGCAACACTGACATTGAAACTAGCTGTTGCTGGTGATGCTAAACTAACTTATGACGAAACTAACACATATTTTGCTGATGAAACGACTATCAATCCACCAGAGGAATTCTGGGGAGAAGTAAAAATGGACGACCTTACATCAGTGCATTTTAAGCAGAAGACAGAGATGGGGGTGTTATCAGAAGTCCGAGATGGCTTCGTAGATTTTAAGTCTATCGCGCAACATCTGCAATCTGGAAACTATACAGGCGATCTGCTGCTTGAAAATGCACCGACTACACAATCGTTATCTGACGCGATGAATAGTAGGGAATATCTGCTTGGATGTTTGTGAAACACGCTTCAGTAATCGGCGTGGGATATAAATCACGTAACAAGTGTCAATTTAAGAATATTGAACTGTATTTTGTGGAATCTTTAGTCCCGTAGGGACGATATGTTTATAGAAAAAATGTGGACCACCCCTCTTGAGTTCCGTAGGAACGGCATAGAAAAATAAACATATCGTCTCTACGGGACTAAAGACCCAAAAGAACGGATTTATTTACTGAAATTGATGCCTATCTAATTGTTATCCACATTCTTATTGGCGTTTTGATTTTAGCCTTCCCCATGTGGTCGTCAGTTTCTCTGCAGCTTCAACAGATGACGGTTGCTGTTGGGAAATTGCAAGTTCCTTTTCTGTCAAAGGGCGATTCCATACTTTCACTTCATCAATCAATCCTTTGTAGAATCGATTGAGATGTTCTCCAATCCAAATTGACTGTCCACTGTTGATGTCCAGTGTGTTATCGTCTTTTTCATCAATCAATTCTCCATCTACATAGAATCTGATTTTTTTATCTTCCTGATCACGGACACCTGCAAGTACATGCCATTTGTCGTCATTCAGGAAATCTGGAGAAGTTATCCCAGCACTATTGGCACGTCCCTTATCCCGGACAGAGAAACCCATCTTACCCCGTGCTGCAGCATTGTCACCACTAACAGAGAGTATCCATACTGCATCAGTAGCAGGACGGTAATTCCCAACAATACCATCGTTTTGTGCGGGTTGATCATCTGTTTTGACCCACACCTGAACTGTCAATGAATCGCCAGTGGCAAAGGTGATAGAATCAGTCAGTGGCACTTCAACAAAGTCATCCGTGCCATCAAACATTAATGCCTCTCCGAACTTACCTTCAGCAGTTTCTGCGTTGCCATTTATCGTTCCATCATTACCTTCTTCAGATTGATCTTTTACGGTATCACCTTGAATGGTGTTATTATCAAAACTTAGATGGAGGACTAATCCATCTGTTGGGTTGGCTTCACTATGCAGGGCAATACTGATGAGCATGCAAAACACCGTGAGAACCACACAAACTATTTTCATGATGAACTCCTTTTTTAGATAACGTGATAAATCTATACAAGTGTTTAGGGAAATAACTCAGCCTATTTCCTAAAACGGTGGTTTATTTGAATCTTTTGATTCTGCCTCGGTGGAGTATTCAGTTTCTGAATCTTCTGATTCTTTTACTGTGGGTACTTCACTTTCCTCATTGGCAGTGGTTAATTGCTTAATGCGGGTGCAAAGTTCTTCAAACATTTTTGGTGTAGTTTCAGCGGCTTTGAGTTCGGCAGAAAGTTGTGTCCATTGTTGTTCAGACATGTCGTTTCGAGATTCTACACTATATTTTCGTTTTATGTAATTCCAGAGATCTTCCTTACTAATGTCTTGCTTTTGAAGTGGTTCTGATAATTGGTTCGCAATCGCGAATGCTGCCTTCTGCGCATTTGTGATGTTGTCCCCTGTCTGCGGTATTTGCTGTTGATTGGGGTTATTGCCTTCTACCTTTCGCTTCAGATAGAAATTTAACACATCACGAATAACTGGCACAGGAAGTAACTGTTTGATTGCGTTTCGTTGTGCTTTATGAATTGCTTTTGTGAATGCGTAGGGGTCGGGCCGGTTTCCGTTCATTTTCGGTTGCTCATACGCACCCCATCGTGAATTACCTGTGATCGTATCTACTGCCTTGACAGTGGCAATCCAAGAATTCTCACGTTCCTCATATTCCATTTCCTCAACCTGAATACCGCCCCTTCTGTTGGCAGCTTCGTTGATTCCCGCCAAGGTCAATCCTTCAATAAGTCGTCCTCCAACTTTGAAAGAATAGACATAATCTTGAATCGTCTGTCCAGTCATCAGTTCAACGATTGCTTGGTCATCAACTTGGTCTACGACTTCATATTCAGCGGTAACAGGTACGATTTCATTCTTTTTTTCTTCAGACATTGTCTTCTCCGTAATCTTTGATTTTGTGCTATTAGCATAACATGTTTTACATTATATGTCAAGAAATATTTACATTCGTTAAAGCGTGTTTTAATCTTTATGGAATGGAGGTTACTGAGTTGGACCTGACTGATAGACTCCAACATCAATCGGTAGGTGTTTCATTAGCTGGGCCGTAGAGGGCATTTCTAATCAAAACGAGGTCAGCTATATCAACAATTCCATCTTTGTTAACATCCGCAGGATTATCCTTTCCTTTCTGCCCAAGACGCGCCGATACAAATTCAAGGTCAGCATCATCTATTTGCCAATCAAGGTTAACATCTTCTGGCATACGTTGCGGTTGAAACACCCATGCGTGACCAACTACTGGACGCGAACGTTCACCATCATTGTGTGTAAGGTGTGCATCAGTTATCGTCAAGGTTACATCTGCACGCTTAATCACTTCAAACGTTACGGATGCGATGAGACCATCTCTTATGGTTGCACCTGAGGATGCATTACCTGTAAACGTTATCTTATCCTTTTTTACAACGGGTGGTGACATATCAATGTTTCTAATGGTAGTGTTTTTGCTGTCAGGGATGGCACGGAGTGCTTTTGCATCGTATTCTAACATAAATTGATAACCAGAAACATCCTGACCATCTACCATATAGATATCAAAGTTAAGTTGTTTGCCAGCAGGTGGGGATTGGATAGAACGTGGTGTGATTTGCAGTCGTGTCACTGGTGTTTGTCTCATTTCCCAAAAAAGTGCTGTGCCATCTGCACTTCTACTTACAAGTGTTGTGCCATCTTCTGAATATTCAAGGTTTGTGACTATACCTGTATGTCCTTTCAATGTCCCTTTATGTTTTCCTGTTTCCACGTCCCAAACATTGATGGTAGCACTAAGACCGGTACTGACCAAGATAGAACCATCTGGTGAAAATGTGAGAGCATAATTATTGGCATAATAGCTATTGCTATGCCCTGGCAAAGCCTTTAGTATGGATTTCTGTTTTTTTGTGCCAACATCCCACAATTTGACATCGCAGCTGGCATCTGTACTTGCTATCGTCTTGCTGTCTGGGGAAAACGCAACGGCTGTAACTGCACGAGAACCTTTTTTCAATTTCTCAAATTCGATATTTGTAATTTTGGAACGTTGTTTTCCTGTTTTTGTATCCCACAGTCGTATTGTATTATCGTCTTCATCCCAACGTCCACTGCAGCTTGCGAGTAACTCACCATCTGGTGAGAACGTTATAGCGTGTATCATATCTGTATGTCCCTTCAAGGTTGCTATTTGTTCTCGTGTATGTGTGTTCCACAGTAGGATTTTATAGCCATGCATTTGTTTTGCAGCGAGTGTTCTGCCATCAGGAGAATATTCAATATTTTCAACTTGAAAACTATGATCATCTGTTGTGAGTGTTGCCACATATTTTTCGGTCGTAGTATCCCATAAACGGATTGTTCTCCATTCACCTGCGGCAATGATTTTCCATTCTGGTGAAAAGGCAAAAGCAGCTGGAGACCAAAATTCGTCCTCATCAGTTTTTAGTGGAAAAGTTGCAATTCGGTTTTTATACCTATCCCAAAATTGAAGTCCTTTTTCATTCTTTGGCATTGCAAGAGTGGTTCCATCAAGAGACAATGTAATGGATTGAGGCACATGCACACCACCTTTGAGTTTCATGAGAAGTTCGCCTGATTCTATATTCCACAAGCGAATTATTCCATTCCATTCAGCAGTTGCAAGCGTAGTTTTATCTGGTGAAAATGTTGCCACATCTACTCTTTCATCATGACCATCAAGAACTGCCAACTCTTCACCCGTTTCATAATTACGAATACGCAGTGTTCTGTGCCGGTCTTTAACAACAGTGATTAGGTCTCCTTCTTGAGAAAAATCTATGGATAGAAATACTTTGGAATTATCACGTTCTGAATAAGTACTGATTAATTCGTGTGTATGTGCATTCCACAACAAAATTGTGCTATTTTGCCGGTTGCGTTCCGATCCAATTGCGGCAAGTTTGGTGCCATCTGGAGAAAAGGCAACTTTATGTCCGTTGGAATAATATCCACCTTCATGGAGCGAAGCAATTTGTTTTCCAGTGTATGCATCCCACAACCGAATGTTGTTCTCCCGGGTTGTTGTAGCGATTTTCTTTCCATCCGGTGAAACTGCTGCATTGTAGTCGTTATACATATTACCACGTACAATGGAGGTTATTCGTTCCCCCGTGTGTACATCCCATAGATCCTTACCACTAATGAGTGTTCGTCCATCTGGGGAGAATACCATAGAATCACTACTGCTCTTGATTGTCTTCAGTAGTTGATATGTATGTGAATTCCAAAAACGGATCGAGCCATCTCTACCACTACTTACAAAAAGATTTCCATCAGGAGAAAATGCAATATATTCAACTTCTGCACCGTGTTCAGTGAGTAAAGCAAGTTCGTCTCCAGTGACTGCCTCATAAAGCCAGATGCCGATGGAAGTTGCAACTACAAGATGCGTATTGTCAGGTGAAAACTTCATATCATTTACTCTACCTTTGCCGAGTCGTGTGGTAGCACCTTCAGGTAAAGCCATTTCCGTGTAATGAACAGGAACAATCTGTTTTTGCTTTGGATCGGATACGGTGCTACTTATAACAGTTGGGCGTGTAAAATCACCGTTCAGTTTTTCCAGACTTACCTTCGGCAGACTCAGGTACGAGGCTTTCTGATCAAGAACATCAAACGTTACACTTGCGAGCGTGCCATCACCATTACCAATTTTAGTTGATGACGTGGATACAAGCTTTAGGCTATTTGGATTAGTCTGCGTTAGTTCAGTCGATATATCCCCGGAAAGATAACCTCCGTTTTTACTTGAGACATATTTCAGTGCAGTGTTATCAAACTCCATTGTAATTTGATAGCCTGTGATATTCTTTGCCTCACTAATGTTAATGCTGAACGTCAGTGGCTCACCGAAAGCAGGGGATTCCACAAGATGTGGTGTGATATTAACAACTGCGTTTGTATCATCAGTAGGTTTTACATTCCACAAGAGAACTGTTCTGTCTTCGCTTAAACTTGCTAAAGTATATTCGGTATGTGACACAGCCTTGCTTTGGATATTCACCTTTTCTGGTGGTTTCTTAGGTTGCAGGAATGCTAACGAGGTAATTTCACCAAAGTGTCCACTTAGTCTAACATAGAGATGTCCTGTCTGGACATCCCACAATCGGATCATGGCATCACGATAGCCACTGGCAAACATTTTTCCATCAGAAGAGAATGCTAACGATGTTGTCCCAAGGTGATTGTAAGTTGCGGTGTATTCGCCTGTTTCTAAATTCCATAAACGGATTTCAAATTGGGTCGCGCTCGCGAGTATTTTATTATTTGGAGAGAATGCTAACGATCCAATTACGCCAAAACCAGTCGTATAGGATATTATGTGTTCTGTCGTGACGGTATCCCACAAATGGATTGTCTGTTGTGCATCACCTGCTGCAAGGAGTCTACCATCTGTTGAGAATGCTAAAGCAGAGATATATTTTTTATGTTTCTTAAACGTTGCTTTGTTTTCACCCGTATGGGTATTCCACAATTGCACCGTCCCATCTGATTTGCCAACAGCAAGTATTGTTCCGTCCGGAGACAGAATCCTTGATCTCGAATTTGAGAAAACATCACTCATTTTTTCTGTAAAAGGTTCTTTGAGCTTTCCTGATTTTACATCCCATAATAGAAATTGTCTGTCCTTTTCTTGATTAGCCAGTGTCGTTCTATCCTGAGAAAAAAGGATGTAATGTCCATAAAGTGCGGCATTCGGATACTCCAAATCACCTTCAAAACGGGACTTCAGTGCCCCAGTAGGAATGTCCAACAATAAAATATCTTTATTCACAGAAGCCACAAGGGTTTTGCCATCATGTGAGAGAAGGTCTGGATAAGAAAATGGTGTATGAGTGAAGGTGTTTTTGTGTTGGTTAGTTTGTGTATTCCAAAACCGAATAGTACCGTCATGGCCTCCGCTTGCAAGCGTATCACCATTTGGTGAATACGTTAAGGTGCGAATCCCATCCTTATGTCCAGTAAGGGTTGTTTTGTGTTTTCCTGATTGGACATCCCACAACATTATTGTTTTGTCCCAACTTCCACTGGCAAGGGTCTTACCATCTGGTGAAAACGCTATAGTCTCGACCGATTTTTTATGTCCGATGAGCATTTTAAGGCGTTTTCTTGTTTTTGTGTCCCAGAGGCGTACGGTTTTGTTAGGACCGCGACAGGCGAGTATAGTACCGTCTGGTGAAAACGCTAGGACCTTATCTGAGTCGGTGCGATCGTGTATCTTCGCTATGTGTTTTCCGTTTTTTATATCCCATAAATCTATTCTTTCATCATTACTTGCACTGGCAAGTGTTGTGCCATCCGAGGATATCGCTATTGAAGTAAAGTAACCGTAATCTTCAGTAAAGGTAAATTTATGCTGTAGAGAATTCGCGTTCCAAAGTTGGATGAAACCACCTGCAGAAATAAGTGTATTTCCATCTGCGGAGAATAATACTTTCCAAACACCTCCTTTTACTTCCAATGTAGCTTTGATCTGATGTGTCTGCACATCCCAAAAACGGATGTTATCATCCCAACATGTGGCTGCCAAAGTCTTACCATCTGGCGAAAAGGTAATATCTGTGTTATAATAAATTATACGGTTCAAATTATTACGAAACTGGGCAATGCTGGAAAATTTGTAGCCAGTAAACATTGCCACTTCAGCACCAGTCTCTACATCATACAGCCATATACCGATAGGAGTACTTACAGCAAGCAGCTTACCATTAGGAGAATATTCCATATCAGTTATTTGTCCTTTACCGATACGAGCTATAGCATTTTCAGGTAGTGACCATTGAGAAGAATCTTCAGCAACAACATATTGTAACGAAACACATACTACCATTAGGGTTGCAATTAGAAACCTATTGAGTTTCATGGTTATTTTCCTCCGAATACCATTTTAATATGACTATACTTGCATGTCAGCAATTTATGTGCCAATAGATATCACTGTTCAAATGTGTATTTGCATATATAAGCGGAAAAGTTGCACAGAAAAGTACATCCTGTGTACAAAAGCGTACACTTTTAGGTTCATCTTGGAAATAATTTCAATGTGATATGAATGTTATTCTGACTCAGATTCAGGTTCCGTTCCATATAGGGCATTTCTAACCAAGACGAGGTCAGCTATATCCACAATGCCATCTTTGTTAACATCCGCAGGATTGTCCTTTCCTTTCTGTCCAAGACGTTTTGATACAAATTCAAGGTCAGCATCATCTATTTGCCAATCGAGGTTAACATCTTCTGGTATACGTGGTGGTTCAACGACTTTTGCCTGACCAACCACTGGATTGGAACGTGTACCGTCGTTGTGTGTAAGGTGGGCATTAGTAATCTCTAATATGACGTCTGTACGTTTTAATACTTCAAAAGTAGCGGAGACAATCGTACCATCTGCGATGCTTTGACCTTGTGCGGCATTTCCTGAAAGCGTAATGGTATTTTCCGAAATCTCAAGAAGAATTGTGTTATTCTCAATTTCAGGTTTAGAGATGTACCGTAGTGCAGAGGCATCATAGTTGATTGTAAATTGATAACCGTTAACATTCTTAGCATCAGTTATGTTAATGTTGAAGGTGAGTTGTTGACCAATAGGTGGAGATTGTACAGTATTTGGTGTGATGTCCAAACGTGTGATAGGGGATGTATTCATCTTCCAAAAAAGCACGGTCCCATCTGTGCTTCCACTTACAAGTGTCGTACCATCCGCTGTATATTCAAGAGATGTGATCCGACCTGTATGTCCATTCAATGTATTTTGATGTTTTCCTGTTTCCACGCCCCAAACATTGATGATAGCACTGAGACCGGTACTGACCAACGTTTTTCCATCTGGTGAAAATGCAATATCCATTTTTCCATCATAGCTGCCGTAAATATCCATAACATCCACTTTTAACGTAGATTTATGTTTTTTTGTTTCTACATCCCACAATTGAATGTCTGTGCTGAGATCTAAACTGACAACAACTTTTCCATCTGGCGAAAATGCAACAGCCATGACAGGTAGTTGTCTCCCGCTTCGGGCATTAACTATGTTTGCAAAGGTAGTAATATTCTCACCAGTTTTAGCATCCCAGAGTCGAATTGCATGTTCCTCTCGTGTCAATGCTTCAGTTGTAGCGATTTTTGTGCCATCTGGAGAAAACATCAAAGAAAAAATCTTTTCCGCATGTCCATTAAGTTTGAATTTTTCTTCTCCAGTAGACACATTCCATAATTGGATAGTTTTGTCATACATGCCAAATGCTGCAAGTGTTCGTCCATCAGGTGAAAAAACAATAGTTTTTATTTGCCCCCTATGTCCTTTCAAAGTTGCAGTTTTTTGTAGACTATTTACATCCCATAACACCACATCATCATAGGCACCACCTGCAAGGATTATCTCATCAGGTGAAAACGTCACAACTGATGCAGAATAAGGATCTCTTACACCTTGAAATGCCCCCTTGTTTTCTAATGTCACGCTATCCCACAACTGCATCGGTTGTTCTCGGTTGGCAGTAACGAGGGTTGTCCCATTTGACATCATCGCTACCGAAGTGATTGCATTCGTAAATCCAGAAAATATTGAGCGAAGTCTACCAGTTTCTGTATCCCACAAGCGGATTGACCCACTATTTCCTGCACTCGCAAGCATAGTTTTATCTGGCGAAAATGCTGCTATATGCACTATCTCATCATGTCCTTCAAGGATTGCAATGTTTTCTTCAGTATCAAGATTCTTTACATATAGTTTTTTCTGTTCTCTAACTACAGCGATTGGGTTACCTTCGTTAGAAAAATCTATAGATACAAATACAAGAGAATATCTCTTATCAATAACGGTCTTTTCCAATTCATGTGTTTGTGTGTTCCACAGCATAACTGAACCGTTCTGCCGGTTGCGTGGTGATACAATAGCACTTAACTTCGTCCCGTCTGATGAAAATGCTACTTTGTGGTCTTGAGAGTAATATTCTCCACCTTCATGCAGTTTAGCAATTTCTTGTCCAGAGGCTACATCCCATAATCGCACATTGCTTCGCCGGGTCGTAGTTGCAAGCATTTTGCCATCTGTAGAAAAAGTCATTGCCTGTACACGATCAGTATGGTGCCACTTTAAGGAGGTTTTATGTTGACCTGTATGAATATCCCATAACTCTATTCCATTAGCAAGGGTGCGTCCATCTGGTGAAAACGCAATAGCATTATTATTACTATACCTTTGATCGATGTCAAAAGTTCTTAACAGTTGACTGTTTATTAGATTCCACACACGGACTTTGCGATCAGAACCACTACTCGCTATAAATCTTCCATCTGGTGAAAATGCAATTTTAATGGCAAAGTTATCGGCAAATAGTGATTGTGCTTCGCCATTGTTAATATTATAGATCCAAATTCCAATTGAACTTGCTACTGCGAATTGTGTGTTATCGGGAGAGAACTTTATATCATTTATTGTGCCTCTTCCTAAACGAGCTTTCACACCTTCAGGTAAGGACAATTGCATAGTATCTAAAGGGGTGTCTTTCATTATTGATGGTTTGCGAACAGAGCTGCTAAATACTATAGGTCGTGAAACACTTCCATCCTGATTTTCAAGACGTGCTCTCGGTAGACTTAAGGTTGATGCTTTTTGTGCAATAACTTCAAATGTAACACTTGCAAGGGTTCCATTGTCGTTCATAGCAGCATCAGGTGAACACGAACTCACAAGTTTGACACGATTTGGAGTACTGCTCCAAGACGGCACTAAAGAGGCATTAAAAGTTGCGTCATCTGGAAGAAAATTGCCATTTTTGCTTGTGATATATTGGAATGCAGTAGAATCAAACTCCAACGTTAGTTGATAGCCATTAACCTTTTGGACTTCTTGAATATCCAAATTAACCGTAACCTGTTCACCGACATTGGGGGATTCTATAATGTCTGGGGTTACTTTTACAGATGATTGTGTTTCAACATAAGGTCTAATCTCCCATAATAGAACGGTGTCGTCTCTACTCCTACTTGCTAAGGTTTTTCCGCTTGGTATTGAAATGTTGTTTTTATTATTTTCATTTATTTCGTTTTTCTGCTGAGGTAGAAAAACTAACTCCTCAATAGCACCTGTATGCCCTATGAAAGTATCCATGAGTAATCCAGTTTTTGTATTCCATATACGGATTTTTGCATCATAACTACCACTTGCAAGGATTGTTCCATCTGCTGATAATGCTAACGAATAAAAACCTATTTTGTTTCCAGATGTGCTGAAAGTAGTAGGGAGTTGAGATCCTGTTTTCATATCCCATAAACGTGCCTCGTCCCTGGAACAACTGGCAAGTACTTTCCCATCTTGTGAGAATACCAATGCTTCTGTCCCACCACTATCTTGGGTTAAGACTGCATTATGTTCTCCAGTGACTGCATCCCACAGTTCAATAGTACTTTGATTATCCCCTGTAACAAAAAGAGTACTATCTGGAGAGAATACCATAGTTCTAAACTCACCTGTCTGCGTTGTGAGAGTTTTCTTCAGTTGACCTGCGGTTGTATCCCACAACTGTATACCTTTTTCTCTAATATTCATGGCTAAGGTCTTACCATCCGGCGAAAGACTTCTTAAGGATACATCCTTTACATTTTGCGCAAAAGTATCCTGACGCATTCCTGTTGAGATATTCCATGAAACCAGTTTTGTTTGATCTTCACTACTACTGATACTTATCAGGTTTTTTCCATCTTGAGAAAAGAGCGCGGGTGTGGTGGAATCGGTATCTCCGATGAGATGAGTCTTTGGTTTTCTGGTGTGGAGATCCCACAATATAATATCGCTTAACGCACCAGTAGCAAGCATTTTTCCATCAGGAGAGGGTGATAAAGAATATATAGCTTGTGGTTGTATCAAGGTGCGTTTTAGCTGCCCAGTTTTTGCATCAATCAATTGAATCCTACCATTGGTCCTTGCAACTGCAAGTGTTTTACCGTCAGGTGTGTATTCAACTTCATTGAATCGTGTACCGTTTCTTGGAAGAGTCATTATAATTTGTTTAGTTTTTGCATCCCATATACAGATCATCTCAAAACAAGAACTGGCAAATGTGTTTCCATCAGGTGAATATGCAACGGAGTTAACTACATGCTTATTGCCAGAAAGAACAGTTATCTGTTCCCCTGTTTCTGTATTCCACAAAGCTACACTATTACTTCTCTTCCCACGGCACACAATTGTCTTTCCATCAGGTGAAAACCCAAGCGTATTGAGAAAGTCTGTATCTCCAATAGGCATATCCTTACTTTGTCCAGTTTTTAGATTCCACAATATAATAGAATCTCTGACAGTTTCAGTGATGAGTGTTGTCCCGTCAGGAGAAAAAGCAAGAGCACGCATTGATGTCTGATCCTCTGTCAGACTCCTTATTTCTGTAAAGGTATGTGTATCCCAAAGATTCTTATCAATTGCTAAGGTCTTTCCATCTGGCGAAAGCAGCGCAGAACGGTGATACCCTTTGATTGTTGCAATAAGTTTACGAGTTGGCACATCCCATACACGGACTTTCCCATCCCAGCAAGGACTCGTGAGTAATTTCCCATCTGCTGAGAATGATAGGGAAGAAGAATGTGACGCATTCCCAGAAAACCCTATGAAATCTTCATTTGTATATCCGGTCAGTAATGTGAGTTCTTCACCACTATTTGCATCAAACAACCAAATCCCTATTTTACTGGTTGCTGCAAGCAGCTTACCATTAGGAGAATATTCCATATCAGTTATTTGTCCTTTACCGATACGAGCTATAGCATTTTCAGGTAGTGACCACTGAGAAGAATCTTCTGCTACACCAGTTGATAACACCGAGAGTATTACTAAAATTGAAATGGCAAGAATTCTTGAGAGTTTCATTTTGTTTCCTCCTCCTTACTTTTATCTGTGGCACGTATACGTTTACCGTCTTTGTCAGAAAGGATTAAATCAATTATATTTAAGGATAAGGGATTAGCAGCCAAGACTTCAAAAGTTACGGTAGCGAGTGTGCCATCTCCATGTCCCGTTCCTGTGAGTGTAGTTGCGGCAAGTGTCAACTGATTATTTTTTAGTATTGGTTGCATAAAGAATGCGTTACCAGGAAGAAAATCTCCGTTAGTACAAGAGATATATTTGAGTGCTGTCCCATCAAACTGCACACTTAACTGGTATCCAGCCACGTTTTCTGCTCCCGTTATCTCAATATTAAATGTCAATTGTTCGCCTACATTAGGGGAGTTAGACGAAGGAGTTATTTTCATAAAAGTGAATTGATCCTTTGTATGCACAGGATGCCATATAACAATTGTTCCATCATAACTTGCGGTTGCTATAGTTCTGTCCTTTGGTGATATTGCTATTGAAGTGGCAGACTCACTATGTCCACGACGGGTAGCTAAGTGCTGGTGCAAAGGGATATCCCACAATTCAATTGTGCCACCCGACGTTCCAGCAAGAATCGTACCATCAGCAGCAAACGCAATGGTTCCCAAACCAAATTTGTCAGAAAGTGTAGAAAGATTTTTTCCAGTGTTTGCATCCCACAACTGCACCGTTTCACCACTACTGACGATATATTTGCCATCTGGTGAGAATGCTAAACGCCAACTTTTATCCAGATATCCTGCGAGTGTTTTCTTATGATTTCCCGTATGTGCATCCCATAGGTGAATCTCCCATTCGTCACCAGTGACAAGTGTTTTCCCATCTTTTGAAAACGTTATAGTTGCGGGACCTTTAACCGCATACCTTTTTCTTCCAGTTGTTGCATTCCATACAATAACCTCTTTACTCCCACTTGCGAGCGATTCTCCATCCGGTGAAAATACTAATCTACTGACTGCATCTGTATGTCCTAAGAGTCTTCTTAGGACTTCACCACTTTGGACATCCCAAATAAGCACAGTTTTATCCCAACTACTACTTGCCAGCATTGTTGCATCCGGTGAGAATGCTAAATCGTGAACGACATCCGCATGTCCGTTAAGTATTGCGAGCTGCTCACCGGTTCGAATATCCCAGAGTCTTATTGTTTTGACTTTGCTTGCACTTTCAAGCCGTTTATTTCCACCTGAACTTGCAAACATTTTACCATTTGGTGAAAGTGCAACTTTAGTGATAGGTGTTGTATGCCCTTTGAGTGTAGTCCGAAATTTGTATGTGTCGGTATCAAAGATCCATATCTTTGTTATACCGTTTCCGCAAACAAACGTCTTGCCATCAGAAGAATATAGGACAAAAGGTCTGCCATACCGATGATCCCGTTGACGAGGATAAGACATCTTCGCTTTCTGATTACCTGTTTGAGAATCCCATAGCCGAATTTCATCATAACTCCAACTGGCGAGTGTATTACCACCTGGAGAATACTGAAGTCGTGTGTTCCATCCAGTTCCCGCAGCAACTTGAGCTGGATGTGGTCTTTGTGGGGAGTGAATCAGATGCGGATCACCCTTGAGTGTCGTCTGGAATTCACTACTGTTTAAATCCCAGTACCGAATGTTCTTATTTTGCCAGTCTTCAGTGGTGACAAGTTTTGAACCGTCAGGAGAAAAGACTACTGAGAAAATGTCAGTGAATTGATGTTTGAGTTCTGCTTTCTGTTTTCCAGTGTGAGTCTCCCATAATCTAATGGTAGCGTTTCCTTTACCTTGTCCACAGACTAAAGTTGAGCCATCTGGTGAAAATCCCACTGCCGCATAATGAATATCATCAATTAGTGCTATCTGCTTACCGGTATCCGTATCCCACAATCGTGCAGTTGCATCATTACCCCAACTTACCAGACGTTTGCTATTTGATGAGAACATTACTGAAGCCACATTTCGTGTATGTCCTTGTAGCGTCATCTTGTGTTTCCCAGTTACGCCATCCCATAAACGGATTGTGCCATCAGTACTTGCGCTTGCAAGCGTTGTGCCATCGGGTGAATATGTCAGTGCAGAAATCCATCCTGAATGTCTCGATAGCGTGCCCTTGTGTTTGCCAGTAGCAACATCCCACAACCGAATAGTACTATCAATTATTTCCACTACTTTTTCTTCCTGCCCAAATGGTCCGGCTCTACGTATTTCGCTGCTTCTACTTGCACCTGTGGCAAGCGTTTTTCCATCAGGTGAAAATGCTAATGTTTTGGTATCACCCGTATGTCCAGTAAGTGTGGCGCGTAGTTCAAAAGTGTTTGCGTCCCATAACCTAACTGTCTTGTCGTAGCTGCCGCTTGCGATGGTTGATCCATCCGGTGAATACGCAACAGAAGTGACCGCGTCCGTATGTCCCGTTAATAACTCAATCTCCTCACCTGTATTCACATCATGAATCCAAATCCCAATAACTGAACATGCGATAGCAAGCTTGTTGCCATCTGGAGAGAAAGCGAAATCAACACCGCGTCCTTGTCCGATACGCATCATTGCCCCATCCGGCAATGCACGTGGTGGTGGACTGGGACCACTACCGAAAACTTGTGGTAACAGTATGGTTGAAAATATAGATAAAATGACAATATAGGATACATGCTTTTTCATAAGGGTTCTGCTGCCTCCAATATCTGAAAAGTAGACACTTTTTAGAAAGTCTTGATTCATAGGTGTGTTTCTGTTTTTTCTATTATAACGTGAGTTTGATAAATAGTTAGGACTTCCACATTTTCTCTTAAAGTCCCTCTGATAAGGGGGATTTAGGGGGTTAAAAACACCAAAATAACGATTTTTTAAGCAAATATGTTCGTTTTCTGTTCAATTTGCGATCGTCCTGTTAATTATCAAACTCACGTTATTATAGGTTATCACAATTTGGCATTAATTTTCAAGCGTTTCAACATCAGAAATGTTAGGAAGAGCCTAATCATATCACACACCCGTTTGTGCAGGCATATACATTTGTGGTTAAGCAATATTAAGTAATGAATTATCAATTTTCCGATTTTCCTGCAGGCTCCAAAACCGTAGGGGCGGGGAAACCCTGCCGTCATCAACGCGCAACCTACATATTTAATATTCAAACTTGCTTAAAGCAAATTATGTGCCAAACCTAAATATTGAGAAGATGTGGTTTTTATCGTCGGAAAATTGGAAATTAGCACAAAGAGGGTGTGTAATGTTTTTGCACAGATAAGACTGTCTTTTATTGTAGTGCGGGGTCTCCGTGCCCCGCAATTGTTGGTAGATTCAAAGATGGCGGGGCACGGAGACCCCGCACTACAATGGTCTATGGGATGTTTGTGCAAAAACTTTACACACCCGCACAAAAATGTGCATAGCGTGTACGAAAGCGGACAGATTTACTTTGTGGGCAGAGTTTTGTTGCAGACTATCCGTTTGACTATTTTGCAATCAGGCATACAGCGGGGCACAAATCAAGAAATCAACGCTACAAATGCCTTTTGGCATTCCCCGAGACGGGTTTTGATACTGTTGCAGGTTCTTGATCGGTAAATGACAGCTATGTTGCCTCAGTTCGAAACAATTGGACTCAAAACTGATGGGAAGCAGTGCTGGTTTCATTATACCGTTTCATCCAGCAGTAGCATCATTATCTACGAGAGGTAATATCTATGAGTACTCGGATAAGTTTTTCTGTCTCTACATCCCATACATGTGCTGCATGGTAACCTGAACAAGCAAAAGTGTTTCCATCCGGACTGAACGCAATAGCCTTTATTATGTGAGGAGGCATCTGTTCGTCGTAAAGCATTCTATGGTTCTGTCCCGAGGCCGCATCCCACAGATGGATGGTATCAGTTCCAGTACACGCGATAGTGTTTCCATCCGGACTGAACGCAACATCTTCACCACGAATTGTGTTATGACGACCGAGGGAAGTTAATTGTTGTTCCAAGTGGGCATCGATAGTAAGTAATCTGATTTGTTGGCCTGTGTTCACATCCCACAAATCAATTGATCCTCTACGTGAACTTCCGCCACTTACAAGCATATTTCCATCCGGACTAAATGCCACGCTCCAAGCATGCCTCACAATAGGTCCAGATCCTATTCTTAATTGTTCAGGTGGTATTCTTATTGGTTCAGTGAGTGCTCTGATTTGTTGGCCTGTGTTCACATCCCACAGAAGGGTGGTATGCTCGCCACCCGTAGCTGCGAGCATCTTGCCATCCGGACTAAATGCCACATCCATCACTGTTAACTTACGGATATGTTCAGAGACCGGATGTACAGGAAATGTACGTAATCTTTTACCTGTATCCGCATCCCACAGATAGGCGTTATCACCCCCATCACTCCCACCGCCACTTGCGAGCATCTTGCCATCTGGACTAAACACAATGTTAACTTTAGGATACACGCTTATTTCAAAGGTTTTGATCTGTTGTCTCGTGTTCATATCCCACAAACGGACAGTCTTGTCCTTACTTGTACCTGCAAGTACCTTTCCATCCGGACGAAACGCTATGCTCAATATCCCACCCGTGTGCACTTTAAGTATCTCAGGATTGTCATAAGTCTCCGTATCGTAAAGCAAAATACCGATATCAGTCGCAATCGCGAGCAGCGTACCATCGGGTGAAAACTGTACATCCGTAATGAGCTCTAATTCTTCCAGGGAAACATTCACGTCTTGGTGTATACGTTTTTGCTGTGCCACCCGTTGTGAAGAATTCAGTGAATCTTGCGGAAGACTGCAAGTCAAGAATGGAAGTGCTATACACAATACTATCAAAATTGAGGACAACATGCTTTTCATCTGTTAGTTCTCCTTTAGTGTAGACTTATGAGTACTCGGATAAGTTTTTCTGTCTCTACATCCCACACAGCTGCTACACGGTAACCTGAACATGCGATAGTGTTTCCATCCGGACTGAACGCAACAGCATTTATTAGGTGAGGCATCTGTTCGTCGGAAAGCATTCTATGGTTTTGTCCCGAGTCCGCATCCCACAGATGGATGTTGTTAGTTCCAGTACACGCGATAGTGTTTCCATCCGGACTGAACGCAACATCTTCACCACCAATTATAGTCCATCTGTTATCACCACTGAGGGAAGTTATTTGTTGTTCCAAGTGTGCATTGATAGTAAGTAATCTGATTTGTTGGCCTGTGTTCACATCCCACAAATCAATTGATCCTCTACGTGAACTTCCGCCACTTACAAGCATATTTCCATCCGGACTAAATGCAACGCTCCAAGCATGCCTCACAACAGGTCCAGATCCTATTCTTATTTCTTCAGGTGGTATTCTTATTGGTTCAGTGAGTGCTCTGATTTGTTGGCCTGTGTTCACATCCCACAGACGGGTGGTTTGCTCGCCACCCGTACTTGCGAGCATCTTTCCATCCGGACTAAATGCCACATCACTCACTATGAACTTGCGGCTACGTCCAGAGACCGCATGTTCAGAAAATGTACGTAATCTCTTACCTGTATCCGCATCCCACAGATAGGCGTTATCAATCTCATCACCTCTCACACCTCCACTTGCAAGCATCTTGCCATCTGGGCTAAACACAATGTTAGCTTTAGGGAGCAAGTCTATTCCAAGGGTTTTAATCTGTTGTCTCGTGTTCATATCCCACAGACGCACAGTTCTGTCTGCACTTGCGAGCACCTTTCCATCCGGACGAAACGCTATGCTCAATATCCCACCCGTGTGCCCTATAAGTATCTCAGGATTGTCATAAGTCCCCGTATCGTAAAGCAAAATACCGATATCAGTCGCAATCGCGAGCAGTGTGCCATCGGGTGAAAACTGTACATCATTAACGAGCTCTAATTTTTCCAGGGAAACATTCACGTCTTGGTGTATACGTTTTTGCTGTGCCACCCGTTGTGAAGAATTCAGTGAATCTTGCGGAAGACTGCAAGCCAAGAATGGAAGTGTTATACACAATGCTATCAAAATTGAGGACAACATGCTTTTCATCAGTTAGTTTTCCTGTGTATGTTCTAAACACGTAATACCATATTTCTTTTATTATTTTTATATAATACTCATTGATAGTATGGGTTTTGCATCGTTATAGAAAGTTGTTTTCGAATTATAATGTGTATAACATTATATGTCAACTTATCTATGAACTCATAGCGCATACCCGCTATGAGTTCATGTTGAGTATGTGTGTAAGGCATAACTAAACAGATTTCTCGAATATGAATAAGTTATTACATCTAAACCCCCAACGTTCCCATTTTTTCAAATACCACTGGTTAAAAATATCTGGAAGACACTCTGGATTGAAACCGTAATGCTCATGTATTGAGAATCCTTCAATAATCCTGAAATGTTTTAGCAAGCTAAGAAGTTTCTCAACACGCGGGTGTTGCACCGTGATAATTACCTGACCACCGGGGTTCAAATAATTCCAACATGCATCTGCAACAGATGGGAGAACATTTATAGGAATATGCTCAACCGTTGCCAACATCGTAATAATATCATAGGTTTCATCTTTCGTGAATTCATAAGGGAAATATCCAGGGACAAGTTGATACGTTCCAAATTTTACGGTTTGTGTGATCGGATAATAGAGTTTCTCATGTATTCTGTGACTTATTCACTTGGCTCTGTTGTGAGGTATTTGTCATCGGTTTCTATATCTGAAGGATAATGAATCTTCCAAATCTTGAGAGGGGCGGTATCCTCCCCATTCGTAGGATAGATACGGATAAAAATATCGGAGAAGTCCCCGAGGAAGTAAAGACGAACAGCAAGACTTTGCCAACCGAGATTAGAAATGTGGTAGGCTTTTTCAAGATCTCCGTTTTCATCGTAATATAGAATAACGTTTCCGTGTGGATTGTCGTCAATTGTAGTTTTATATATAAACCGTTTTTTACCTTTGAATGCTACGTAAGGGAGTCGCGCTGTCCCTCCTTCTTTCAAACGTGCCGTTATGAAATCAGACGGTGATGCTATATCAGGCTCTTCAATATACAGAAAAGGTGTCTGTTCTAACCTTGAGAGACGTTTGTATCCAAGTTGAACAAGTCGGGTGAAACCGAATCTTTTATCACCGTTTTCGTCGCTGCCGATATAAGAATAAGTAGATGCACGGTCAATCAACCCCCACTCTCTTAACATGAGGTGTGTTGCCCCGTGGGTTTTGAGAAATCCAAGTGCCTCTCGAACATCTTGTGCACAATAGACGTGGCGGTAATAAAGATGTATCCAGTGTGGGAAAAAAGTATCCTGGTCGGTAATAGTTTTGATGCCGCCGAAAACGTTTAGGCGGCTGCCATAACTCCAGTTTGCTGCCATTACGGTATCTTGTGGAAGCGAAGTTTTTATCCAATTGAGTGCCTGCGCGAGGTCTCCTGTTCCAGGGAGCGGTTTTCGCCAATAAGCGGCAGCGGGAACAGCACTGTTTGCATGCCCACCGAGGGGAGTCCAAAAAAGAACGGGTATTAAAACAGCAATTGCAACCGTAGCAGGTATCCATTGCGGCTTTTTGAATTGTTGTGCAAGAGTTGATGGCAACTGCCACAAAAGCCAGGCAGTGCCGTAGGCAAGCGGTAATCCGATGAAAAAGTCATACCGTTTTGCACCACGTGAAAGTGCCACCCACAACACAAACCATACGAGCATTATTATTGTAACCAATTCATTTTTCGCTGTTTCTTGTCGGAAACATGTAATTGCAAGAGTGATAGCCATGAGTCCGAATGAAACGAGAAAGAGTGTATCGCAGCTTCCCTCTCCAATCCATTTACTCAGAGGCCATCGGAAAAATGTCGTTGCAGTGAAAAGTGAAAGAGCTATGGCAAGAGGAATCCCATTCTGCTTCCAGAGGTAAAGACTCCCAAGTATCAAGTCGAGACTACCCAACATAAAGACAGTACCGTACCTACCAGCCCAATATCCGAAATTGGGATCAACGAGTTCTGTCATATCCTTCATGAGTCGAGTTTCTTGGAATATAAAAGCAGTATTCTCAAATGTTCCGGATTGCAGTAGGATATAACCTACTCCGATTGCAATACCGAATAGGGTGAGTCCCCCTGCAAGTTTCCGGGCATGTGGACGTAATGGTGGGTAATATTTCAAGAATAGGTATCTCAATCCACGCATGATAAAAACGCAATTGGAGGACCAAGCGTTAGCGCAGCCAGATGCGTTGCATAAGTATATCCACTCCGATAAGCAGGACTAATGAGATAGAGTCCCGGAACGAACATGAGTATCCATATTAGATATTCTTTTAGGTAAGATTCTGTCTCTGTAGTGCAGAATTTCCAAATTTCCGCACAGAGAATAACTAAAACAAAAAGCCCGAAACTTTCCCATGAAAGTCCACCTAAAAATATGGTAAATCCAGCAAGCACGGTGGCGAGGTATCTGTACCAATTACGAATCCCTTTGCTTTTCTTTTCAGCAATCCCCTTTACCCCTTGACAGAGGGGTTTAATGGTAACTGCTCTTTCCAGAGGTAAACAGCGACAGCAAGTACGCCAAACATCCATCACCATGCATCGCGACCGCCAAAGCCTGCAGCACTACGTTCTACACTTCCCGGTAACGTTGCCAAAAGCACGCTAACGATAGACGCAAACAGCAGACCATGACTACGCACAAGGACAAGAAATAGTACACCAAGCCCTAAGGTAAAACAGATAGTGGTGATGTAGAGTTGAATATGATACCGCGTGAGTGTAGGAAATATCCATGCGAATGCTTTATGCGTATAGGCGATGGCATAAGAATAGAGTGGTAACAGTTGACCGTTATCTCTGCCGAGGGGAAGCCAGCGGTGCATATCACGTGAAGGAAGGGTGCCGTTTTCTGCAATTTTCTCCGCCATCCACTGATAGAGGAAAGCATCGTTTTCTGTAAAGTGTCCAGCAGGGAGATGCTCTACACCTTGGATACGTATCCCAAAAGTGAGAAACATGAGGTATAAAAGTAAGGCACAGACAAGAATTTTCTGAAGATAAGGAGGTAATTGCATCCTAATTTCAATTTTCAGGGATGGGTTCTGTAAGCTAATTCAATAGCACACTTATAGCAGGGCAAGGTTTCTGACTGTAGAAGTGATCCAACGTTTTGGCAACTACATGTCTTGTGAATCCTTCACACTTATTTCGTCCTATGTTCAGTTTCGGTTAAAACTTTTTTTAATATGGGATTGCGTTCAAGCAAATCTTTATTGGCTTTTCTAACACGTTCCACCCGCTTTGCACAGCATTTGCAGTTTTTCTTCTTTCCTGCAGATGTTGTGATAGCAGATTTTTGCTTTGGTGGTGTGTGCATCGGGAGTGCGTTTGTTGCGTATCCAATAAAACAAGCGAGGATGCCAACAATTGCGAGAATGCCAACGCCATATAAAAAATAATTGTCTTTCATAGAAGTGATTCTCTATTCTCAAAACTTCGGTACAAATCCATGGTCACGAAGCTTCTCTAAATGCCTTTTCGCGCCTGCTTCTGAAGCAAAGTTCTGTATCTGTTGTTTAAAAAGTTCAAGGACTTCATCTATTGTTTCCTCTGAATATCCTTTTGATTGCCCCATTACCCTTAATGATTCAAACAAATTAGGTGGCATTTCTTCAAGTACTTTACCACTTCGGATATTTTCAAAATATGCTTGCTGTTCTTCAGCAGAAAGAGAGTTTAAATGATTTGCAATTTCTTTATTTCGTATTTCTGACTGCTTCTTGACTTCATCTATCCCAGCTTTAATTTCATTTAACTTGTTATCGATAGTCTCCAGATACTTTCTTTTCTTATCCATTTCCTCGGCACTTAAGTCTTTATGATTATGACCATTAGAATCATCCGGATGATGTGTGTGCTGATTTAATACTTCTGACACAGAGTCTGGTAATGTGTTTACTGACCCCTCACTTTCTACATGTGTATCAGTAGTGTCATCATCTTCTTCTTGAGATATTTTCTGCCCTTGAGATGTTTCTACAGACGCTGCGTCTGACGTGTTTTCCATTGTTGTTTGGTATTCGGTGTTGTAACGTATAACCGGTTCCGCTATGAGTATAGGACGTACAATGGCGGAATACCATATTGCCCATCCTAATATTCCTATAACACACGAGATGCCTGAAGCAAGAAAGATTTTTTTCCAAGTGAACATATTTATCACCTCTTTGGTTTTGAGACAAACACCGCATTTCCAGCAAAAAATCGGTATTTGTCCCATGAAGTTAACGTTTCACAGAATGAGTAAACAATTCTAACTTCCGTTCAGGAAGTTAGTATGAGTAGAAGGAGAAATGCAATTTGCAAATACTATCCAAATCGTGCTTGTTTCCACTTTGCACTCATAACAGATAACATTTTACAAATTGTACCATTTCTCCCATAATTTATCAAATAAAATTAATCAATTACTCTCCCGCTTAACTTTTGTAGTGGCATTTTGCGTTACGGTCCTCTTCCACCGCTTTATCACACGTTTCACGCACACTTCAACGTCATGCGGAGAGACACCTAATTTTTCACTAATCTCTTTGAGAGGTTGATTGTCTAAATACCTTTCCATAATTTTCTGTTCTTGAGGTTGAAGGTCTTCAAGCAGTTCGTCTAATTGCTGATCAACTGGATTTATCCACGCACGCATCCGTTCCAACCTTTTCTGAACAGCCTCAGCAGTGGAACCGATCTCTTCAGCAATCTGCTTCGGTTTTAGTCCATCCATGAGGTATTCAACAACCTCAAGTTCCTTTTCTGAGAGAAGTCGCAGGATACCTCTCAATAAATATTGATCTGTCTCAGTCTGTTGTGCTTGCCGTGCTGCAAGCATTGATGCAGCTGCAGCCTCTCTTTCTCCATCCGCACTATCAAGAGAGGTTAATTCTGACATTTTCCTGCGTCTGTCAATCGCCGCATTTTTCCTGTGCTTGTCAATCGCCGCATTTTTTGCTGTAGTATATAACCACTCTAAAAGTTTATCAGGATACTTGATAGTTTCTCTTTTGTTGTAGGCTTTGAGAAAGGTCGCATTTGTGATCTCATCTGCATCTTGATGGTTTCTCAAAATCGAGAAAACGGAACCATAAATTGACTCATAGTGCTTTTGCATGAGCAGATTCAGTACTTCTTCGCTGCCTGTTTTCAAAAACTGACGATGCAGTGTGTCATCCTCCATGGATCCATGGATCCATGGATCCTTTCCCCAGCAAAATCTATGACTGCCTTTATCAAGAGATCACGTAGATTTAGGAAGAATTCCGACATAAAATTATTTTTTTTACATAGCAGGACATGGGTGTGTAAAGTTATTGGCACCTTAGAAAAACACAATACGACAGAAATTCAGGAGATTATCACCAATATCTAAAATAACCCAAGTTGCTACCTATTGCACAGTTTCAACCATTCTACTTGTGATGTCCAATCTTTCGCTCCAGCGGAGCGATATGTTTATAGCACGCACATCGTTTCATTCTTCCGCCATTCTACTTGTGATGTCCAATCTTTCGCTCCAGCGGAGCGATATGTTTATAGCACGCACATCGTTTCATTCTTCCGCTCCAGCGGAGCGGTATGTGCAAAATTCTGAACGCTCTTAGCAGGAGATTATATTGTTTAGGTAGCAACTTGTGTTAAAATAACATAGATTCTCTATTATTTTTACTTGACAATCACAAATATGCATAGTATACTTAACATGTGTTTAGCAGATATGTACAATTCAACTACGCAAGTTTAGAAACTCAAAGAGGCGACTCAGACTGAGAAATCTTATGACAGGACTTACGCATTCCCCCTTGATAAGGGGGGTTAGGGGGGTTAAAAGCCGTTATTTCAATGATATTTCAGTGATTTAACCCCGCCAAATGCCTTAATGGCATTTGTAGCGTTGATTTACTAAATCCCCCTTATCAGTGGGACTTTAAGAAAAACTGCGTAAGTCCTGTTATAATATAACCATGATTTCGCACATCACGATTGTTCTATACAAGTTCTGAACATATCATGAAGGACAATAGAGGCATAGTCGCACAATTCATTGCTCCTCAGACATTACAACAGAAAAGGTAATTTCAAGAAGCAAATTAGTCCAAACCAGCAGAAGAAATATTATGTTAACGCAGGACAATAGAAGTGAAAAACAGACCGCATCAGAATACACCACACTGATCAATCGTATTATGATGTGGTGTCCATATACCTCAAATAATACATATCAGGACACCCAAAACTTAAATCACAAAACGTACCGAATCGAAAAATTGAAATTTCCAGAAATATACACGAAAATCATTCACAAACCCATATACAGACTGGACTCACAGCACCGTACCAAAAACGTACCAAAAACGTACCGTAATCCGAAAAAACGTACCAAACGGTACCTTTTCAAAGATCAAAAATGCAATGTCCTTTCAAGAAATTGATGACTATAGTGACAAAAACTTTACACACCCATTCAATTTTTTCAACTTGCTATCAGCAGGTTAATATGGTATAATTACAGTGAATGTATCCTATAAAGGAGGAAAGATAGAATTGGCGTATATAATTTGTGAACCTTGTGTAGATGTTAAGGATACGGCATGCGTTGTCGTGTGTCCTGTGGATTGTATACATACTGTTGACGGTGAAAATCAACTTTATATTGACCCTAACGTGTGTATTGACTGTGCTGCGTGTGTTGACGAATGCCCCGTTGAAGCAATATTCGAGCAAAGCGACGTGCCGAGTCAGTGGGTATCATATATTGATATCAATAGTAAATTCTTTGAGACGTTTGAATATCCCGAAAAGGCTGATGGAGATGCTGACGGAGCAGGCACGTCAAGAGGGAAAGAACAGGGAGTTCCTGAAGAATTTGTGCAGCTGCCAGATTCGGTTGACTCGTCCTTGCGTCAACCTTTCGGCATATTGGCAATGCTTGGGCAACCACTTCTCGGTGCCTTCTCTGCCAAATTTAAGGATGAGTTAGAGAGTATGGCAGGGAATTCTTGGGTATTCAGCAGTGCTGTTTCAACTGGCATCAACAGTTTGATCAATTTGATTCTTTATCCGCTTGTGCTCTTTTTTATCGGAATGCAGCAGGGCGGTTTCGGACTTTTCACTTCACAAGGCAATCTCATGCTCTTTTTGGGAATAGTGATAGCCATTGCTGAAGGCATCTTTCGTTTTAGAGACGAACTCACAACGACACCAGATGATGATCAAGCGCGTTACGGAGCATCATTTTATGGATGGTTCCCTTCGCTCATCGCTACGCCACTTCTCAAAGGGCTGCGGTCTGCGTTAGTAAAAGCACCCGCAGCACCGAGAACAACAATGCCTGGTGCTGTTCAAACTGAGGGAGCAATATACTCTGACGATATCACAGAACGTTACCGTCGTTACGGAATGATTAATCGTGTATCAGAACTTGCCGATCATTATCGTATAGAGATTGAATTTCCCCGTTGGGTGCCAAATTCCTCTGCAAAAGAGACTTACGAGTTACCAGACAGAATGCCAGACTACGCTTATGAAGTCTATCTGAGTTCTCCTTACGCGCCAGGGACATCACCTACACAAGAAAGTGTTGTGACTGTCCAAACGCAACTTCCAAGGAATGAAGATAATCCCAAGCAATTTGCTGATCCGCGTTTTGAAAAGGTTGTTGGACGCACCAGTTCGTTTCCAGACGGTTTCAGAAATATCTTCACTATCCCAGGACAACCCGAGGATTTCTATACAAGATATCAAAATAGGATGCTTGAAATTATCGTACCGAAGCACGGAACATACAATGAACTTGCTTTAGAACATCCTGTTCACTATGCAAAACTTAAGGGATAGAGAGCTCCTCATCGCTTGGGACAATGACTATCTGTGGCATCCTTTCACACAGATGCATGATTGGTTAGCAGAAGAACCCGTTATCATTGAACGGGGTGATAGTGTTTATCTGTTTGATATTGAGGGTAATCGTTATATTGATGGGATTGCATCTATGTGGACAAACGTCCACGGACATAACCATCCCGATCTCAATGCTGCCATTAGAAATCAGTTAGATAAGGTTGCACATTCAACACTGCTTGGTTATAGCAATATCCCGGCTATTCACCTTGCCCAAAAACTTGTAGAGATCACACCAATCGGTCTAAACAAAGTTTTTTACTCTGACAACGGCTCAACGGCGGTAGAAATCGCGCTGAAGATGGCGTTTCAGTATTGGCAACATAAAGGGCAACCCCAACGCAAACTTTTCATTCACTTTGACAAAGCCTACCACGGAGATACAGTCGGTGCAATGAGTGTCGGTGGTATTGAGAGTTTTCATCACACCTATAATTCCCTTCTTTTTAAGAGTATCCGCATATCTTCCACCAAAACCAATAATTCCTCTGAAACGAAAACCCGTTGGTTGAATTCAGTTGAACGGGCATTATCTGAACACACTGATCAGATTGCAGGTATCATTTTAGAACCTTTGATACAAGGTGCAGGTGGCATGCTTCTCTCACCGAAGGGATTTCTGAAAGAACTCTCGGAATTGGCAAAACGGAGAGAAACGCTTCTGATTGTTGATGAAGTGATGACCGGTATTGGTCGCACTGGAAAGATGTGGGCATGTGAACACGAGGACGTATCACCAGACATTTTATGCACTGCAAAAGGGTTGGCAGCTGGCTATTTACCACTTGCAGCGACGATAACCACTGATGAAATTTACAACGCCTTCCTTGGAGAATACAGCGAACTCAAGACATTCTTTCACGGTCATACGTTTACTGGTAATCCGTTAGCATGTGCAGTCGCGTTAGAAAACATTGCCATTTTTGAGAGAGAAAAATTACTTGACCGACTCCAAGTAACAATCAGTCATTTTAAGAAACGGCTTCAGGAGTTCTATGCTTTGGCACATGTGGGGGATGTGCGAGTCTGTGGTATGGCTGCTGGCATAGAAATAATGGAAGATCCCGATAACTCCGTTCCTTATCCTTTTGAGGAGAAGATGGGTATTAGCGTTTGCAAAGCAGCACTTACCGAAGGGACAATCCTTAGACCCCTTATCAATACCATCGTCCTGATGCCACCTTTACAAATATCTATTCCAGAATTGGATACCCTGATTGATATTACCTACCGTGCAATAGATGCTGTAACAGGACTTACGCATTCCCCTCTTGATAAGGGGGGTTAGGGGGGTTAAAAGTCGTTATTTCAATGATATTTCAGTGACTTAACCCCCTAAATCCCCCTTATCAGGGGGACTTTAAGAAAAACTGCGTAAGTCCTGTGTAACTAAGAATAGGGCGAGTTAAAACTCGCCCTACAATGTTTACTTAAAATCTACTTGTTAGAAACTATGCCGACCCGTTGCTGTGTTCTGTGCTTTATCTGTCACCCGAATAGTGATGCTATGTGCACCTTCGGGGAGTTTGCCAGTTTCTAATAACAAGGTCTCTTCTTTGGAATCAAAGATGCCATCATCAGGGAAGATGACTTTCCACTGCTCATCGTTGTCAATCTTATAGACAGCTTTCTGGACAGTGTTCATCATATCGGAAACCTTACAAGTGATTTTGAATCCTTCACCGTTTGGCTCTGCCTTAATTTCACCGACATGTGGATCGGTATTATCAATGCTGAACGGTGCACTTTCCTTTGAGGCAGTTTTTTCCCATCCGACTGGATTGCTCAACTTATCGGTTGCAACGACCTTCAGTTCGTATCTTCCATCAGCGATTGAGGTGATATCCCAATCATAACTGGGAGCATTGAGTTCTTTTTTCAGGAGCTGCCAGTTTTCCTCATTAACGCCTCTGTAGTAGACGGTGAATTGTAATCTGTCTTTATTTGCATCTTCAACCTTCCACTCAATTTTCCATCTCTTTGGTGAAGCAGCTGAGGACGAACCTCTACTTGCACTGCTTGGTGAAGGGGGTCCGGCTGATGGGCGTTGTGAACTGCTTGAACCGGATGCCCCTACAGAAATACTGGTAATCCGTGGTTCAACATTTGTTTGAGCAGATGCGAGGACTACCTTTTTCAGTGTAGGTGTTTTGGCTGGATCGGTCGTGGTGAACTTTGCACGCCATTGGATATATTGTGCATCCGCATTCGGAATTTGTGATCCTTCCGGTGTCATAAGTTCTTCTGACCAATCGTTCCAAGTATCATCCGGTTTTCGCGTATTCCCTGAACGCGTTGCGAAACTAATTGAAGTGCCCTCTGGCACATCAGCTTCCCACGAGAGTTTTCCCCAGCGTGACAAACTTTGTGCGTTGTGAACAGAGGATTCAATTGTACCTTCTTCAACACGGTCTTCTGTGAGTTGGAATAGTTTACCTGGGTTCCCAGCAGCAAGGATTGTTTTCATGGCATCTGAATTCTTCGTCTGGTATATTGCTACGACATCTTTTGAAGAACACTTGCCGATTTCAGCAAATTCACCTGTTTGTGTTTCAACACGAAACAGTTTGCCATCGCTTCCAGTTCCAACCAGGAGATTTTTGTCGTTTTCCAGAACAATAGATGAAATCAACGGTTCTGGTGAACTCCATACTTGTGCTACTGTTCCATCTGGATGAATCCTATAAATAAAAGATTTATTCTCTTGGGGTGGACCGGTACCGGGTGCCTGTGGGGCAGGCACAGATGGACCTCTACTTGGACGTGCACTTCTACTACTTCTATCAATAGGTACTGATGTAATTAAGGTAGCATAGACGTTGCCTTCACTATCCATCACCAGGTTCCGTACATCTTTCTGACTGGCTTGATATACTACGTTAGCAGTTCCATCTTCACTGATTTTGTAGATAATACCGTTTCCGCTACTGCCAGCGTAAAACCCACCATCATAAGCGACTAAAGAGACTATATTTTTCTCTTCAGCGTCAAATAGGACATTGACTTCACCTTCAGGTGTGATTTTATATACTTTACCTTCAAGACCCGTTACTGCAAATAGGTTTCCGGCATCGTCAAGATGCATTGCCCATACGTATTTGTCGCCTTCTTTTAGAAGGGTTTCTGGTGGAGTTGATTCATCGGTAATTTTGTAGATCAACCCATCAGGTCCTGTGCCTGCATAAAGGGTATCATCTGCACCGATTGCAAGACTGTATATCTCTACCTCTGGTGAATCGTAATAAAGTGAAAAATTTTGACCGTCTGCACTGATTTTGTATATTTTGCCTTCGTTGCCTGTTCCGGCATAGATATTGCCTTCAGAGTCTTCAACGAGTGCCCAGACACGTGCTTCGTCTATTTTTGAGAAGCCGTCTATTTTGTGTGATAACTCAGCATCTCCTCTACTTGAAACAGAGATTTTCTTGATTTCTCCTGCTTCAAAATCTGTCCTCTGATGTTGTTCCCACAATGATGTTGACACTGCGGATGCGATACATACAGGAATTAAGAGTAATGCCATCAGGCTCCAAAAGCGAAAAAAGCTGCGCATAAAACATATCCTCCTGTTACAATTGCGCGAAAATAAAAATAAAATCCAATAGTATAATATAACCTATAATTAATGTGACACTTCTGTAGCGCAAACTTTTAGTTTGCGTCCCATCGGCACAAACTAAAAGTTTGTGCTACAATTACTGTTGTCAGTTCTGTTTCCAAAACAGGTTAATCAAAGTGTCCCAATAATTTCAAAGTTCACTATAGGTTATTGTGCATTCCTGTTAACGGCTACCACCATAGAAGTACTACCCGTGATAATGTAGTCAGTTTCAACCTTATCCGTGTGGACGACTGTCCCAATTGTGAAACCACTTTCGCCTCTTCGTAGTGAGGTGTTCATCACAGACATTACTGATAGTGGCAGATTAGGGAATTCCTCGCCTTGAACGGTTAATCCGGCTTGTGGTACGGAAAGTTCAAGGATAAGGTTTGTGTTCGGTTCACCGTCATTTAATAATTTAACCAACTGATTGATGTTTGTTGGTCGAGAACTTCCTGGGGCTCTTGAACGTTTCCAAATCTGATATGAGCTTGAACTCATAGCGCGAAGCAGGACGATTCCATCTGGTGTGTCCTTCGGAATTTTAATCTTTCCTGTTAATATTTCAGGTTGCTCAAGATAAGGGCGAATAGTATATGTAATTACGACCTCTTCCCCTGGACGATAGACATTCTTATCAAGTCGTGATTTCAGAATCACCGCTGTCTTTCGTCTATCCTCTAATTTTATATCAAAGTCGATAGACTCGATTTTGACTTTCGCATAAGGATTAACTAACAAGTCAAGCATCGGGACTAATATCGTCCCAGAGACGTTAAATCCGGGGGATCCGCTTGATGAAAAGATGTTGTGGACAACTACTTTGTTATTGTCTAATTCTGGATGATCTTCAAGCGTTATTTTTGCCATGACATTGACCGTGTGATCATTCCCAGAGAATTCCATTGCGTTTACCAAACCCGAAATTCCAGAAGCCGCATAAGCAGCTGTGAACGTCTTATCTCGTGCTGCTTCATAGGATAGATTATGCACTTTCTTATCAGATGTTTGGACCTTTGCTGTTACTGGAATAAAATGATGTGAGTTCGGAAGTTCTTCAATTAGTCCAGCAATGGCGGGGACCCGATCTTGTACCAAAGTGCCAATAGGCTGCGTTGCAGATGCAATTTTGGATGATCGTGAACGACTGGGAAGAATAAAGTGGACATATCCACCGGACAACGGTAGGTTTACATTTCCTTCACCAAACGCTGAATGCCCATAAGCGAGTAATTCTTTTTTGTTTTTATCAATGTAAGTGATAGTTCCATAACCAAAAGATGAAACATCGCCTCGTATTGCTTCTTGTCCTACAATCTGTCCCGGTTCAACAGGAGATTCCTTGACAGGAGCTCCACCGCCAGCTGATTGTACAGGCACCATATTTCCTCTTGCGAAAAACGGTTTTAGCAACTGCATCGTTTGTCTATCAAGTCTTGGAATGGTGACAGGTATTGCTAACTGTAACGACAATGCTTGTGTATTCAGGTCAAAATCTGATGCCATATTGCCATTATCCAAAGGATTTTGGAACATGCCATTTTCTGCTTTAGGGAGCAGGTTTGGCAACATATTGAGTCCCTCTTGGACAAATTCAGAACCGAGTTCGGTTTGTTGCGTTTGGGCATATAAAAGGTTCGGTTTCATACCGCGCTTCGCAACATTGACCATTAATTCAAATGGTGTAATTCCAAAGTTGTTTGAGTGTTCCCGCTGGTTGAAATAACCGAGAGAAATTGCCCCCATCAGTCGTCCATTAATATAGACTGGACTGCCACTCATGCCACCAGCAACACCGGTCCGCTTGAAGTTTTCACTGGTGCCTTCTGCCCATACCACGTGCCATCCTGGACTTGAGTTGTATTCAATGCTGGTTACTTCATAAGTAAATTCCTCGGCATCCGTGCCAGAAAATACTGTGTAACCTTTACCTTTCATGCCAATTTCTACTTCAGATAACGGCATAAACTCATTTGCGTCCCATTCAATTTGTGCGTTTGCGTTGAGTGCAATGAGATAGAATACCGCAAGCGCGCAAAGTAAAATCTTTTTCACTACTTTACTCCTCTTTGATTAATTGAAATTGATTTACATGTATGACAATATTTAGAATATTAATTATACACGGGTTCTGTAGGAGGGAACTCCGATTCCCGATAAAACGCTTTGATAGTCGGGAATCGGAGTTCCCTCCTACAGAACCCGTGTATAATTGTTTGTATACTTAACCATAAATGCCACACACAGAATGTTTCATGTTTCAAAAACCAGTTTATTTGTAATGGATTTATAATACCATGTAAATCTGAATTAAGTCAACTTAAAAGTTGTGATTATACCTTTTGTCTGAACCAGGATTTTCAGGATTGGTAGATTTCCATGATTGGAAACTCGGCAGTCAAAGTGCAATCCATCAGATAAAATCAACTTTCTGAAAACGAACTACGGCATACCAAACCCTAATCCTGGAAATTTAAGGGAATAAGCGGACATTTCGGGTTTCTTCAGCACCAGCGGTGCGGAATGTGTATAGGAAACTATCCCACACATACATAAGCACCAGCGGTGCGAAAGGTGTCCCACAACCCGCACGGACAGACACCTTTCGCCCCTCTGGGGCTTAGACTCGGTATACCACACGGCTATACACATTCCGCACCGCTGGTGCTATGTCTATGTCAAGAACAGGTTAGAAACCCTAAAATGACACCTACTTGGTTTTAAATATGAAACATTACCGATGTTATTTTTTTAATCTTCATAATGGCATTCATACCGTTGATTTGAAATCCTGGTTCAGACAATTAGGATTTGAAACCCCACCAACCATACGGTCGGGGTTGGAAACCCCTCCCACAAGAAGAGATATGGATTAAAACAAAAGAAGAGATGGGGCTTAAGACAAAATAGAGACTTGCGGGGGAGCAAGTCTCTATTTTGATAGGTTAGTTGGATAGGTTAGGTTAGTTAAACTTTGCCCAGTTTAGGAAACTATTGCATCGGGAAGTAACAATAGTTTCCTATAATGGGTGTATTTTAGAAAATTCTCCAATAAGGATTCTGCAGGTTCCTTATGGTTAGGAGAACTGGTTAAATATCCCTGAATTTAACCCTATTGTACCTCTTTCAGTTCGCCCCACTTCGTTGTCAGCTTATCTTTTGCAGAAATTAAGCCTTTTATCTTAGTGGTTCGGAGCGTTTGTCGCTCACCGGCGAAGGATACGTCTTCAATTTGGTAGAAATACGCAACGCCAAGTTTCGCTGAAGTATCTACCCATTTATAATTACTACGTTCCGCTGTGGTACCTTTACCTTGGATCAACTTATCATTGACCTGTGTGAACTCACCATTACGGCTTTCACTACGATAGATATTAAATCCAGCGTTGTCGAGTTCAGATTCGGTAGTCCAACGGATAACAACTTTACCGTCTTCAAGAGTCGGACGGAAGAATGACAATTGAACTGGCAGCGGTTGACCTTTGAGGGCACCCGGTGTGCCAAAGTCACTTTCACTTCCATACCATGTATGTCTCACATAAATGGAATCAAAGTTAAGGACTGAAGCGTGTATCCATGCATATTTTGCAGGAATGACACTGTCATAATCATTGAAATCAAGGTCAGCAGCTTCAACTACTCCGGAACGGACAGCATCAAGTGGTAGCACATCAACAGCATCACTGCCAACGGCTGGGCGTGCCGTGCCCTCATCAAAGACACGAATGAACGATGTACGATACTGGGTGCGCCCTTCTTTTTTAAGCGTAAGCCCATCTGGGTATTCCCAGTCAGCCGTATCGTTAGTGCGCGGTTCACCATCAAGGTTACCGACTTCATCTGCCATATTTCCTTTACCGTCAATCAACTTAATATGAAATTGTTTCGGGTGCAAGAAACGGAAGCGATCACTATTTGTCAGTTCGCGAGGATTATCAGGATCAAGTTGCATTTTCGTAAATCCAGTACCATATTCTCTGACAACATTGAAAACCCTATCATCCTTGAAAAGGATATTGGTCGATAGTTTATCACCACCTGCTTCTGCATTTCGGCTGGGACTACCAGCAACGATCAGGACTGTTTGCTTCGGATAAATGAGACTACCATGATCCCAATCCTTGAAGTTAATCGTTCTGATTGCATCATTAGGTGTTTCAATCACCAATCTCCAACCACTATGGGTTTTAAGATCGATGGCTCTCGTGCCGGAGTTATTCGTAATTTCGATCCACTGTGGCAGTTCTCTGCTGGCTGAAGGACCTGTAGAGAGCATCATCTCACTAATAATTACATCGCCTGTAACAGATGTAGCAACATCCACTTTCGGACCGTGATAACCCGGATCACCACCATATCTACCTTCACTGGGCACCCTACGTCTATACCCAATACCGGTATATCCTACTGCACCAAACGAAGAACTTCCATCCCAATCACCTGCTCCAAGGCGGAGTTTATCCTTAGAATTAACACGTCTACGTTGCCAGACTTTGTCATCTGTAATGTTATTGCCGCCATGAGACCCTGGGAAACTATGCAGGGGCCACATACTTGTTTCGGATACAGGGTTCGGATACCCACCAGCAGCTATGCTTTTCGATAAGTTTCCAGAGTGTCCTGCAAGATCAACGATCTTATGAAGATCACGTCCACCATTAGCGTCTGCCCCAGTTGCTGATCTCTGATTTTTGCCAGCATTATGAGGTGACCGCAGAACTAAAATAAAGTTACCGTTCGGTATGCCGTCTCCTTGAAAATTCACGACCTTATACCGTGGCACATGCGCACCTTTGGAACCTAATTCCTGATCTTCCAGAGGTTCATCAATGTTGTATCCGACAGAAAGCGGATGATCATCGTCACCGTCTGGGTCTGAAGCAAGTAAGAGCAAGACACCGTGTGCAGGAATTTCAGCAGCTTGATTGTGTGGGATATCAATCAAAATTGATTCTGTACCCACCGCTTTTAACATGGTTATCCTGTATGCCCTCAGACTTTGCTGAGAACCTGTGGTATTCCGAATTTCAATCCATTCATATTTCTTATCGGAAGTAGCACGGTTTCCAATCTCGTTGAAGACCAAAGCAGGACTATCAGAAGGATTGGTTGTAGGCTTTTTCGTGTGAAGCGTTACACCCGTATAGTCATTTCTTTGACCGGGTGTGCCTTTGTAATCTGTAATGACTACAACGTTGGTAGTTGCACTGCCAGGTTGTGATGTCTCTAAACGAGCATAGATATTAGAGGCTGCCCTCCAAACACCTTTGTCTCTACCGTCGCGTTTCGTATAATTCTGAGCAGCAGAATAGGCAGGCTGACCACCCGGCAGGATCCGGTGCATTGAGGTAAGAGCATCACCTGTGACACTGTTACCGCTATCGCCTAGCAGATCCCATCCAGCTTCACGTCCATCACCTTTGTTATTGATGTTTGTGACAGCATCAACAACCATACCACCAAGAGCACCGCCAGTTTTCTTAACAATTGTATCACCAGCAAGCGTATTGTGAACGAATCCATCTCTAATAAGTTGCATATTATCGGCAAGACCTGGTTCACGTCCTTGCTGTGCATAGATCAAAACCTTGACAGGTTTACTATTAACATTGTGAAGTTCAATCCACTGACTTTGTATCTGGGAATCTCTATTTGTCTGACCCAGATCAAGTCCCCACATAATTTCGCTGATACCGACACTACCGAGAGCGGGTGTGGCGTACATTCCGATATATTTCGTGTCATCTTCTGGGTCTTTCATATCGTTATCACGTGCATCGGCAGACCTTCTCAAAACGAGTGCGCCACCTTGACCGAAAGAACCCCTATTGAAAAGTGCCTCTAAATCCGGCATTTCGGGCCATTCTCTCATCATAACATCTGCACCGTCAACCATCGGAAAACTGAATGAAGCTTCCTTATACATAGCATCCATATCTCTTACAACTATAACATAAGAGTTAGCGGGAATTTCAATCGGAGCAGAAATGTTTGATGGTGAAGTTGGATTTGTTGAAACGAAAGGTCGCGTAATTGTGTAAGTAAGCATCTGTGAACCATCTTCACGACCAGCCATTGTCCATGAAATTGTAATTGTCACTTCACCTGCTGCTTGATCAGCTGGAATCGTAAGCGTTCGTGTTGCACCAGTACCAGTGATTTCACCTAAACTGGATGTTACAGTACCAGGATCTGCAGCAAAGGTCAGTTCGATTGTAGAACCAGCCATTACACTTGCCTCGGCAGCTGGATTCGCAGACGAATACACTATAGCTGGATCAGGAGGAATTACAACTGTGTAAGCAAGCACCTGTCGGCCGTTTTGTCCCCATGTCAGTGTTATTGACAATGCACCTGCTGCTTGAGCAGCATCAACTGTGAGAGTACGTGTATTGCCACTGCCAGAAACGGCAGCACCTGTAGCCATTACAGTACCAGGATCTTTATCAAAGGTAACTGTGATTGTGCCACCCTGCATTACATTACCACTTGCTGGAGCCGCCGACTGATACAATGCATCAGGAGGCGTATTCATCGCTAACTTAACTGAAGTAGCCATACTACCTTCGTTACCGGCTTTATCCATAGGCACTATGGTAATAACAATATCTTCTCCAGCGGTTGTTGCACGATCAGCTTTCGGTGTAATTCTAACAAGATACTCAGTGCTGGTAGCTGGATCGGCTGCAGTACCTAAACCGATAGTACCTACATCAAGTTTAGTAGTATCTGTATCGATTCTAACAGGATTTGTATCTGGTAATCCACTACCATTAGTATCAGCTGCTGTATCATCAACAGAGAAGGTGAGAAGGAAAGTAGTACTCCATATACCATCAGTAGGTGTGCCGAAACCAGGAGGTGCAGCTATGGCAACAGCACTTACGACTGGTGCTGTATCATCATAGGTAACTGCTGCCTGTCCATCTGTTGCTGGATCAGTAGGTTGAGCATAAACAGCAGCTAGATCTACTGTGCCTCCAGCTGAGGCAACACCAGCAGCTAGATTTGAACGAAGTACTACTTGACTAGTGCCGATAACACGGACAACTTGTAAACCAGCTGCACCGCCAATTGTAACATCACTTACATGTAAATTAGCAGCTGGGGCACCAAAAGTACTATCAGCCTCCGGAGTTGCAAAATTAAATGTCACGGTTACTTCTTTATTGTATGATACGTAATACTCGGAAGTAGTAAGTTCCATTAACATTGGAAGCAAAGCCAAGTCCACTGGTGTAGGATCGCCAACTGTAGCACCAGGTCCTGCTGCTGGAAAGGTTGCACGTTGATATGTTATTGCGTTGGCTACAACTTGCACTGCAATTTCCACACCAACAGCTGCTGCGATTGTGCCTTCGCTTTCGCCTGCATCAGATGCGGCGGCGGTAAAAGTGCCAACGCCAGTGTTACCTGCTGCTGCTGTGCCATTAATGTCTAAAAAAGTTACAGTTGGGGTCTCGTTTGCATCAAGACCACCAATAGTAACGTTCCAGCCTGGGTCGTCTGTTGCAGGATCCTCATCTAAATCATCAGTCCATGTGGCTTCGATTGTCTCTGCCATGGCTGGCATTGCCGCAAAGGCAAGTGCAAGGATCAAAATAAAACATACTAAGGAAAATGTCGATTTATTTGACAATCGCATTACTTATATCTCCTTATAAAAATATTAAATTCAAGTTAAGATTCAGGGATTTATTCCTGTCAATCTAATCTTCCAATCATAAATATTAATAAATAGTATTAATATTGTGTTTAAACAGGATTTTCCTGTTTACCTATCCTAATCGGTAATTGCAATCTGAACTTGACAAAAGGGGTAAAATGTAAAGTTCGTGAAACTTATCCTTTATATTCGTTGCTGTTACCGATTACAATTTAGAATAATCAACGAAGCATTTACCTTATCTAACCAAATATTAGTTATCTAACCAAACCTTAGCTTCGTTTTCTTTCTCCAAATTTACATTGTCATGCAGCGATTATAATCATCTGCGTCTGTCAATGTTTTTTAATTATACATTAAAGAATTATATAATGTCAAATTATTTTAACAAATATTTAAATTTTATTCAAGTAACTTTTTTATCTATAATTACGCATTTATGATTACGTAATGCAATCAGATATATGTAATTATAATAGTATTTACGTTATAAGTCAACAAAAAATTACAAAAAAATGCATAATTTTATGTAATTTAAGCGTTTTTTGGTGAAATTATTGTAATTTTCTGCATTAAAGTGACCTGTCTGGTATTTCTCAACACGTTATAAACCTTATTTTCGATTGTTCCTACTCATGTAGCATTTGGGCAAAGGCATCAAGGCTTTGGACTTTTATAGCGGCGAGATGCAGCTCTTCAAGTCGTTGCAAATCGGTAATGTTTTGAAGTGATGGCTTTAGAGTACTCACCGCTTCTGCCTGAAATCTTAACTCCAATAACGCCAGGATGTGTTTGATCGTAACTTCTGTACGGATTTTATTGCATAGGTATTGATAAGTCTTTGATTCTTGCATAAATTCCTTAGTTTGATTGTTCCTGCTCCTGTAGCATTTGGGAAAAGGCATCAAGGCTTTGGACTTTTGTAGCGGCGCGAAACAACTCTTTAAGTCGTTGCGAATCGGTAATGTTTTGAAGTGATGGCGTTATGGCACTCACTGCTTCTGCCTGAAATCTTGACTCCAATAACACCAGGATGTTTTCAATTATAGCTTCTGTAAGGATTTTATTATATAGGTATTGATAAGTCTTTGATTCTTGCATAAATTCCTCCTGCATAAGTCGTTTAAACAATTCAGTGTCATGCACTATTCCACCAAAAAGATAGAGTCCGTAAAGTAAATCCGCTTGTGTCCTTTGATCAACAGGAGCATTACGGGTTACGTTAATACATTCTCGCACCCACTGTTCTGTGTCCATCCCCGCGGGTGGTTTCATAAGCGGTGTGAAAGGCAATAAACCGGGTGCCTGCATCTCCAAAACCGCTTGTCCCTCTATCTCAATGAGCCGTATCACCTTATAGTGTAACATATATTTATAACCGTTCCAACTATATTCGTAGACTCCTGTATCATTCCTGCCAGCATTCGGATGGAAATAGATGACATTGGAGTAGACAGGTAACTGATATTCACCGACGAGGTATCCGTGATATATTGCGTTTCGTGCCCACATCGGTTTACGTGTGCTATCGTGAAGTTGCAACTCAATGTGCAAGATAGCTTCATGATTGTCGACACGGATACGTTTTGTGCTATCGGTGCGATGTGCTATAACGATCTGTTGTTCAGTGTCAATATTTTCGAGAACTTCAACATCGTTTACATTGAGTACAAACTGTGAGATTTCGGCGGCATAATCTATTAACATACTTTTTGCCATATTATCGTAGTATTGTGCCATATAACTTCCCCACTTACAGAAAAACGACAAAACAACTGTCGCAAAACCTATTTTTGTTTATCAGAATGACCATTGGGATTAGGTGGCGGCGAATCATCAAACGGGATGCCCTTCGCTTCAGCTGCTGCTTTTCGCTTTTCCCAATCTGCATACCACGCTTGATAGATTTCTTCGCGCCCTTGTTTAAAACCTAGATTGTATGCTTTATCTAAACCTTGTTTGTATGCTTGTTCGCGTCTTTGTTTGCGTGCTTCTTCGAGTCCTTCTTTATAACCTTCTTCGTATGCTTGTTGTATCTTAAATGTATACCTTAGCATGATTTCACATCCTATGTTACAAACTCTATTCTCGTTTATCGGAATGGTGACCATTGGGATTAGGTGGCGGCGGCTCATCAAACGGGATGCCCTTCGCTTCAGCTGCTGCTTTTCGCTTTTCCCAATCTGCATGCCACGCTTGATAGACCTCTTCGCGCCCTTCTTCGCGTCCTTGTTCTAAACCTTGTTCTAAACCTTCTTCTAAGGCTTCTTCGCGTGCTTGTTGCATCTTAAATGTATACCTTAGCATGATTTCACCTCCTATTTCAAATATACCCAAAATACAGATGAGTGCCCATTGGGAAAAAGGCACTACCTCTTTGATGACTGACCTGAATGTTTCTAATTCGTTTTGTGTTGGTGTCCGAATATCTATCCATGTAATGATGGTATATACCACCGTCGCACCGAAGAGGATGATTAGCTCCAAGACGATCCAATCTAACCGTGCGGATAACAACGGTGATCTCTGTTTTCCTTCCAATTTTACCTCTCTGCTCATTGACTTTTAAGCATTATACCATATTTCACTAAAGAAACCCAGAATTACTTAGTTTTCTGGGTATATAAAGTTATTTTCACTTGTCTGAACCAGGATTTTCAGGATTTATAGATTTTCAGGATTTTTCTCATCAAGTCCTATTTCAAAAGACGATACCAAACATGCATCAAAAAACCTGGATATGGTAATCCTGGTAATCTATAAATCCTGAAAATCCTGGTTCAGACAAGTGCCAAATACTTTACACACCCAAAACCATTCAATACGAGAAGAAATGCAAACTGCGAACTTTACATTTTACCCCTTATGTTTTGTTTAGTTGGCAATTACCGATTTAGGATAGGTAAACAGGAAACCCTGTTTGAACACAATATTAATACTATTTATTAATATTTATGATTGGAAAGATTAGATTGACAGGAATAAATCCCTGAATCTTAACTTGAATTTTATATTTTATAAGGAGATATAAGTAATGCGATTGTCAAATAAATCGACATTTTCCTTAATATGTTTAGTTTTGCTGTTCGCATTTACGGCAATTTCTGCGATGGCAAACACAATGAGTGCTGAATGGAGTGCGGATCTTGAAATAGATACTGATACCGCTACGGCGGAACCAGGGTGGGAAGTGACGCTTACGTATGCTACAGCACCTGGTACAACAGATGCACCAGTAGCCACTGATTTCACAGTGACTCCTTCTGGTATTGCTACCGTTGCGAGTTTTGCACCTACTGCCTCTACGGACCCCGTAGTTACAGCTACAGATACAGTATTTACGTTTGATCTGAGACTTGCTGACGCTAATCCAAGTGCAGATGCTGAGATAACACTCACTGATGGTACTAATCCGATTGGTCGCCGAGTAACGTTTACAAATGGTCAAGATCTGGCATCAACAAGCATCTATCTGCCACAGTTGGTCAGTATCACAGCACCGAAGAGTTCTAATGGTCTATTTGAAGCTACTGTTACATTTGCAGCACCTGCCGATCCAGTCGAAGCAGATACAACAAACAATGTAGAGGCAGCAGATGGTATAGGTCCTGCAACAGGCATAAAAGCGTCAGATATAAGTTTTACTAATGCTGTGGACGCTACGGTTGTAAGTGTTATAGTGGATCAGGATGACAGTAATGTCTATAAGGCAAGTATTCTGCTTACTGCAACTACGGAAGTAAGTCTTGCTGATGCTTTTCCACATGTTGATGCTGCTGCTACCGGTGACGATTCAGAAGATAATTCTGCTAATGTTGTCTTTGATAATGAACGACCGAATATTGGTGCTATAACGTTCACTCGTGTTGGAAGTAACAGAGTTTTAGATACATCAGATGTGAGCGAAGCATTTGATATTAATGTTGCCGACATTACAGACACACCGGTAGGTAACTTTCCTACAGGTGTAGCAGATCTTGATTTGACTGTGGAATTTGAAGTGACACCCGCTGCAAGAGGTGCTAAGGTCTCTAACATCGGTGAACTTAATGATACTCCTAATACTTGGGCCGCAACGATAACACCGAAGTCAAATACAGGGACAACAGATTGGCCAGCTACTAATATTAGGATTACTGTTACAGTAACTGATATAGCTGGTAATGTTGCCACCAGATACACAGAAGAAGTTACCTTAGCACCGAGAAGAAGGGCTAGTGATCCTCCAGGTCCAGGTCCTCAACCTACACCTAATTATCAAGTAAGTTCAATCACTGTAGTGGAAGGGCATACAACCAACGCTGATACCAAAACCTACATCAAAGCAGGTAAATTTGTCGTTGATGTTGGAATTACGACTAAATCTGGTCAAACTGCCCCGACTGCAAGTGAAATAGCACTTGGAAGTGGATTCACTACTGTAGAAGTTACTGATACTGGTACGTCTGCTGGTCAGATGTTTAGAGTGGTTGCTGAACCAACTGGTAACGAAGGAGAACTGACTATTAGTGTCAATGTAAAAGGTGCTGCAGCTCCTCTCGCAACAGGTGTTACAGCAACAATGGTTACCTATGACAGTGGAAGTCCGACATTTGGAACTCGTGCTAACGACACTTATGTAAGAGCGGAAAACGGTTCGCTCATTATGCCTACTGGTGGCTGGGGCGCGTCCGGTGTTCCCTTCATAGTAGTCTTCCAGGTTAATGATGCCAATTTCCACGATAGTGACACTACGACTGGTGGAGATGAAGGCGTTGTTGATAGACTTTCCTTTAGTACTTCTCCAGCAAATAAAGTGAAGTTTGGCACACCTGAAAGGCTTGCCAGTGGCAATAATCTTTATATGGTTGAAGTCACACCGTTACGAAATCCAGATCCGGCTCAGGTTTCTCTCAGCATTACCATAATTGCAGAAGATAAAGCAGGTAATAGTAATTCCGATAGTATTTCAGTTAGCCTGGCAGGTGGAACACCAACACCCGCAGACGATACAACTGTACCTGGTGTTGTTGATCCTGTAGGTCCAAGTTATAGTGATGTTATTACTATTCCCGCAAGTAGTTATATTGTTGTCACTAATAATAGTGGTGGTGGTACCAGCCAGAACGCTAATGGAAGAGGACTCAGCAACTTCGGATCTGCTGGTAGTGTAATATGGGAAGGAATGCCTAATTTATACGACCTCTTTAATAAAGATACTGTTGCAGGTCAAGGTGGCCGTGGTGCTATTATTCTGAGAAGGTCTGTTGAACACAATAACGCTGCTCCTAATGCTATTAATGTTGGTTCAGTCGGTATCAGTGAAATTATGTGGGCAAGAGATCTTGGCTATTTGGGCCAAGCCAAAGAAAATAGTGAACAGTGGATTGAGTTACACAATTATAACGCTTTTGAAGTTAAAGTTATCCTTTATTCACGCACAGGTGTAGAACTTGTCGGTAATAGTAATCCTAAACAAATTCAAGATATTACTATACCAGGAGGTTCTGGAAATGACTCAATAGTCGATAATCTTACAGGATACGTAATTGATGTCATGACCAACTTCATTGGTGGGGATGATGATAAGAATAAGGCAAAGAACGCTGGTTCCGCTACCTGGGATATTGTATCAGATGCGAATAAGGGTTCGGATGGTAACTCTAAAAAAGGTATCGATTTCACTTCAATGGCACGAAGACAAGCTCATGGACGGTATAACCACGTGGACACTGATGGTAGATGGAAAGGTAGTTGGAGTAAATCTACTTCAGTCTATCTGGTTAGGGCGACAGATGATCCGGATGCTGCAACAGATGCCGTGCCTGTCCTATACGATTATATTGGTACACCTGGATATCCGAACTCAACTGGTTCTGTAGGTCACATCGTATCAGACACGCGGACAAACGTTCCGAGTAATACTATCGTCATCAATGAGGTTGCAAACCTCTCTAATGCTAATCATGAGTGGATTGAACTGAAAAATGTCGGTACTAGTAGCAAAAACATCAAGAACTATGCTATCACGATGGTAACCGACAATAACACTGAAACTTTACTCATTAATCTTGGTACTAGTTTTGTGGGTGGAGAAGAAAACCTTGCTCCAGGTGACCTACTTCTCTTAGTTGCTCAAGATCCGAAGGGCGATCCTGATCATCCACTTGCTGTCGGATGGAATGTTGCTAAGGACACATTTGAACAAGCACTCGGAGTGAACGATAATTCTCCGAGATATAAAGAGGTTACCTTCGAAGGTAGCGGTTTACCAACTGATGGTAATTTTGTGCTGTTCCTGCGCCGTCCTCAACATGATAATGGGACCGGTAAACACGCCAAAGATTACGCTAAAAGTGCTGACAACGTTCTTGATATTGCTGGATACGACACTGGTTTGGCGAAGGATGATTATAGTAATGATGTTTCATCGACCAAACTCTGGCCTCTGAAGAACTTTGAGGCTCCGGCAAGTCAGAGAAATAAGTTCGGGAATAATACTGTTCATTACCGTCAGCATAATACGACACGTGATGGTCGTAGTGGTGTAGGTTTAGCTGACAATGGGGCGGATAACGATGGTAATGCAGCTTTCGGAAATGCCTATTGGACTGGTCTTGGATATAAGCGGCAAGCTCAAAGAACTACCGTAAACTATGGAACGCCAGGGTATGAAAATGGTGACTTTAAGAATAACGATGCCGATATTGCAGATGGGACAGTTGTTATCAGTGAGATGATGTTGTCTCAAGGTGCAGGTCGTCGTGCACTACCGCAGTGGCTTGAACTCTATAATACTTCAAAGACACGAGCCGTGAACCTTGGTGCAGGATGGAAAATCCATATTGAGGTTGAGGCTGATGAACTTAAAGTAATTGACTTCAAGGCTAAAGGTAATGTCAAAACTATTCCACCGCTTCAAACTGTACTCGTTGTTTCAGGAACAGCACGTAGTGCCGGTGGTGATTTTGGGGTTCCTCCTTCTATACTGTTCCCGTCAACCCGTGTCTTTAATGTCCATAGGGAACTGCGAAATGACAATAACGCTGGTTTCAAAGGTATGGGTGCTACTGATCCAATACTACCGGGTAAATTTAACCTCAGGTTAGTAGATGCAAGTGGTACGACAGTTGATGAAATCGGTAACCTTGACGGTAATCGTAGAACCCGAGATACTGCGGCATGGAGTTATCCAGTAACTGATCCCGAAAATCTTGGGGCAGAACTCACAATGGATGGCTATAGAAGTTCTCTAATCCGCATCCTTGAAGATGGTGTTCCACGCAATGCACTTAAGATCGGATCAGACTCAGTCAGTGATGTGAACCCTCTCGGAGGAGATCCGATGAATATCACGAAAGGAAAAGGTATTGATCCAAAGTATAGTTGGGTACATGCCGCAGATACCGAGGTCGTCACCGTTTTTGAGAAACATACATGGTATGGTGATGAAACTGATTGGGGGACACCTGGTACCCGTAAAGGTAGGGTCCTGCCAGTTCAATTGTCATTCTTCCGTCCGACATTGGAAGATGGTCAAGTTGTTATCCGTTGGACTACCGAATCTGAACTCGACAACGCTGGATTTAATATCTATCGTAGTGAAGACCGTAATGGTGAGTTCACACAGGTCAATGAACAGTTGATCCAAGGTAAAGGTACCACAGCGGAACGTAGTAATTATAAATGGGTAGATACATCAGCGAAACCTAATGTTGAGTATTTCTACCAAATTGAAGACGTATCCTTCGCCGGTGAGCGACAAACGCTCCGAACCACGAAGATGAAAGGCTTAATTTCTGCAACAGATAAGCTGACAACGAAGTGGGGCGAACTGAAAGAGGTACAATAGGGTTAAATTCAGGGATATTTAACCAGTTCTCCTAACCATAAGGAACCTGCAGAATCCTTATTGGAGAATTTTCTAAAATACACCCATTATAGGAAACTATTGTTACTTCCCGATGCAATAGTTTCCTAAACTGGGCAAAGTTTAACTAACCTAACCTATCCAACTAACCTATCAAAATAGAGACTTGCTCCCCCGCAAGTCTCTATTTTGTTTTAAGCCATATTTTATTGTGCTGAATTTTCTCTTGTGGGAGGGGTTTCTAACCCCGATATTCTTGTAGGAGGGGTTTCTAACCCCGATATTCTTGTGGGAGAGGTTTCTAACCCCGATATTCTTGTAGGAGGGGTTTCTAACCCCGATATTCTTGTGGGAGGGGTTTCTAACCCCGATATTCTTGTAGGAGGGGTTTCCAACCCCGATATTCTTGTAGGAGGGGTTTCCAACCCCGATATTCTTGTAGGAGGGGTTTCCAACCCCGATATTCTTGTGGGAGGGGTTGGAAACCCCGATTATCCTATTAATCTGCAAAAATAAAAGGCGAGGAAGCTTTTATGCTCCCTCGCCAAAGAAGTGTGGAATGTGGTACTGATTTTAGTGCAGTAAAGTGCTAACGTTATAGCCGCGTTGCATCAATTCCGCGAGTAACGTTTCATCACGCACCTCATCCACGGATGGGGTTTGTTCGTTTCCGCTCTCTTTTACGGTAAGTACCATAGCTTCACTCGCGGCTCTAATTTTACCGTAGTTGACGCCGAGGTACTGTTGTGTTGTTTTAATATCTTTATGCCCGAGCATTTCCTGTACGGGATAAATGTCATTTATTTGTTCGTAAAGCCGTTGTGCGTAGCTTTTACGAAGAGAATGTGTTGCAAGTTTCCCGTTTAAACCAGCTTTTTGAAAAGCCTGTTTAAGGATGTCGTGTGCATTCTGCCGAGTCATAGGTTGAATGCCATTCCCATTCCGTGATGGAAATAGGGGGCGTAGTTCATCAAGAGGGTCGCCATACTGTTCGCGATGCCACCCGATAATCTCCTTTACTGCCGTGCGTCCATCAGCATTGATAGGTACGGCGCGTGAAGTTTCCTTACCTTTGACAATCGATCTATCAAAAAGCAAGTCAGATACCGGCTTATCGTTTTGGTATACATCCCCGAGCGTAAGACTAAGGAGTTCAGAGATGCGTCCCCCTGTAGAAACACCGATGATAAACAAACACTTATTTCGGACAGCAAACGGGCCGTCAAAGCAAGTGACGACGCGTCTGATTTCTTCATTCGTTAAGGGCCTTGTGCCTTTCATTTATATATTAAACCTCCAAATAAATATACACATTAGGATGAACGCAGACCCACAAAATCAAAACGCCAACAAAATGAAGAGTTTAAATAACTCTGTAATTAATAGTTTGTAGGTGAGAACTCCGCTTCCCGAATATCGTTGAGTTAAGTCACGATTCGGAGATCACACCGACAGAAACTGATAATTTAATCTTCGGACAGTTTACGCTATAAAATTGCTTGGTCCGAGCTCACGTTACATTGATTAAAAACAAAATGATAGAAATAACCACTTTTGATGCATTTTATCATGCACTTTTGATGCCAATTATTGTAAATCGGGTTAAAACGCCGCCAACAATCCTTATTGGCAATTCGGGTTACACTTTATATATAAACAACTCGGGTAAAGTTAATATATAAAATTCACTTGCAAACATATAATTATACGTTTAAGTAAGTACACGTACCTGTTGCACGTTAAATTTTACTTGCCTGTTGCACAATACCACACTTGTTGCAAAATACCACACCTGTTACACAGTTCGACAGCGGAATATTATATCATTTTTAATTGATGGTCTAACATCAAGAAAAAACGTGTTCAATGTGAATGCTTAATGAAGATTAAATAAATATTTTCGGTAATCAAACCCATAAAATTTATCGTAGGGGCGGGGTTTCCCTGCCCGAATATTACCGAATTAATAAATTAATCTTCATAAAGTTTGTGCTACAACTTCTGTTGTCCGTTATGTTAACCCAAGTTGCTACCTTATACTTGTAGGAGGGGTTTCTAACCCCGAATGATAATAAAAAACATAGAAACAACGAATTTTGGTGCCAATTATGGTAAATCGGGGTTAGAAACCCCTCCTACAATCATAGGTAGCAACTTGGGTTATGTTATCCAAACAAGTTTATTAAAGTGTCCCAATAATTTCAAAGTTCACTATATACCGTTGATTTAGAAAAGCCTGGTTCAGACAAATCCTAATTCACAAAAAAACATAAATTATATAACATTTTTACTTGACAATCACAATTTAGAATGGTATAATTAATATGTGTTTAGAATGCAAACCCAAATCGGTTACGCAAATTTAGAAACTCAACGAGGCGGCACAGTTCCTTGACGAAGCGACAACACAGAAACTCAAACTTACAACCGCAACAGTCGCTCGAATACTCAGGACACCAAAAACTAAAATCACAAAACGTACCAGATTAAAAAATTGAAATTTCCAAAATCATACACAAAAATTACCAACAAACCCATACACAGACTGGAAGCACAGCACCGTACCAAAACCGTACCGTAATCCGAAAAAACGTACAATACGGTACGATTTCAAGGACGCAAAAACAAGACATTTAAGGAGAATTCTAAACAAAATAATACCACTTCTGATAGGTAATACCATCTCTAATAATTTAATGTAGCACAGGCTGTTAGCTTCTGCAGGTATAGGTAGCACAGGCTGTTAGCTTCTGCAGGTATAGGTAGCACAGGCTGTTAGCTTCTGCAGGTATAGGTAGCACAAACTTTCCAGTTTGTGCCATATTAGATTACGCTTCACAAAAACCTATAATGTGACATCATTTATTAGAAATGGTATTAATTGACCCTTTATCCCCAATTCGCATGCCGGACGCGCGTGTGACAGCAAGGGGAGAAGCAGGAAGTTTAAAAGCGGGGAAGGGAGCAGTTAACGTATCACAGCCAATTTACGGATACTCTCAACTTTCTTATCATCGTGAACAGCGCGGATTTTATAAAAGTAGACACCATTTGCAAGCGGTCTACCATCAGCATCTAATGCGTTCCATGTCGTTTCATTGTATCCTTCTTTCGCAGCAACATCTTTTAACGTTTGAATGCGGCGGCCTGCGGACGTATAAACAGTAATCGACACTTCATCCGCGTCAAGTGTCAAAATATACGTAAATGTGGTTTTACGTTTGAGCGGATTTGGATAGTTATGCACATCAGAGATACGGAATTCGGTTTCCTCTGGAGTCCAAGTTTCATCATGTTTTTGTAGCAAACGATAGTCGAAACTGGCAAGCCATTCAGCCTCATCTTTCAATGTCCTCGTTAGTTCAACTTCATTTGTTTGATGCGAATAACCGAAAAGGGGACCGAATTCGTAAAATTGCTTCATCAGTGGTTGCATCGCTTTTGAGAACTCTGTCGCACTTGCAAGTTTTGAATTGATAGCACTTCCTGTGTTTCTTTCATAACCGAGGGCGATTGCTTCAACAAGTTTCTCTCTACTTTGAAAAAGTAGCATCCATAACTGCATGAGATGTACAGCATCGTTCAAATCTTCTGATGCTTCAGGATCAATCGGTTCAGCGAGTTCGCGTGCCTGCCACATCTCATTCGCAGCCCGTTGTTGCGGTGCCAGAAGTGCAGTGAAGCGGCTGACTGATGTTTGTGCTATCTTTAGTTCTGGGATTGACATCGTATTTTCAACAGCTTTACTGCCGATAAGGTTCCAAAACCGAGTTGCTAATCCAGCAGAACCTGTGCCGTAACTCCCGCCGATGGAAATAGAACTGGCATAATCGGAGAAGTAGCTTGCTAAAGTGAAACCGTTGATACGCAACGCACTAATAATCAACTCAGCTGCCTGTTTGTTTCCGTATCGTGTCAACAATTCATTACGTATCAATTGGAGGTGGTCTATTTTAATATCCCAATTGATACGAGCACTCACAAGCCGGTCAAGGTAACCCAAACCTTCCGACGCCCCTTGCACAGTGAACCCGCTTAAACCAACTGCATCGGGGGAGTTGGCAAGTTGCCGCACACCTTGGACAAAGAGATCGCTTTCAATCATCCAAAACGGCATAACCTCCTCAACGTCGTGTGAGAGGACAATAAATTGGTGTCCCATCTCTCCGAGAGCATTCATCTGTGTAAAAGGGATATTCGGGTCAACGACAGGTTCACCGTCCGCACCCCATTTCTGTGAAAAGATAGTGCCTTTTGGTAGTTGTCGTGCATAAGTGCCATCTGGATCCTGTAGCCAACTTCTGTTGTATCCCGATATATAGAATTTGAAATCGGGTCTTATGTCTCGTGCAGCCTTGATGATAGTGAAGTAGACATCCCAGAGTTTCGCCTGTCCTTGCGGAGATCGGTCACCGCAATCGGGGCAGTTGCACGCTCTCGTTTCATGCCCCCATGAACGCAGATGAAATCCAGCAAGTGCAGGATATGTCTTGACGATTTCTTGCGTTAATTGACGTGCAAGTGTGTGGAATTCCGGGTTTGTCCAACAGAAAGGCTTATATGACACCTCGTTCCTTGAGGCACCATACAGCACCTCTGGACCTAAAAGATCAGGTCGTGCTTTGATGAGTGCCTCTGTCGGTTCACCTGTAAGATACATAAATAGGTATGCATCAATACCGCGTTTATTAAGTGCCGTAAAGCGGTTTTTGAGTGTCTCAATTCTTTTCAACCGTTGTTCGCGTGGTTCATCTTGGTAGGAGGAGAATGCAGGTGTGTCTACATACTTGAATGCCGTCCCGAAGCCATCTTCAATTCCGGTCCCTGTCCATACACCTTCACCGCCGCTCATATTGACTCTTTGTCTCGCAAGCCAATCGGGGTCATCAATTTCTAAAACTGCACGAACTGGGTAAAATGGTCGGGAAGTTTCGTCAAGCGTGGGTATCCGCAATGTTGGCGTTTGTGCTACTGCGATATTTGGATGAACAGGTTTAAGACCAGTCAACGTAGTGATACATGCTTCAATGAAACCGTAAGCCCCATAAATCACACCGCGCGGTGTGTGTGCAGCTACGATTATGACAAATTCCGAGCCGATATCAGCAGATTTTATCTGATATCCTTCATCGCCTATATTATCAGGTAAGTCTAATCCAACCTCCGTTCGAAGTGAACGAATTGTAGGGTTCGAAGTGAGTGTGCCTAATATAATGACTGTGCGGGTTGTGGTAGCTTGTTGATTGGTGAGTATATCAAGTTTGGCACTTGTCCATTTCTCAATAAAGGTTTGGATTTCTTCTGCGGCAAACTGTTCCTGCGTTGAAGCATTTGCCCCGACTTGTATCGTTGCTTGAGGTACCCCTGACACAACAATCGGAAAATCTGCCGCAAATACTTGTGCTACATGAATACATAGACAGAACACCGTTAGCAGGATAAATCTTATGTTTATGCCAAGATGTTTGGTTGAAGTATCAGTGTGCATGTTCATGTCCATGCTCTAAACCCGGAATAAGAAAGAATGCACATAGCGTTATAATCAAACCTATAACAAATGCTATTTTAGTTGTGCTACTCATCTTTTCCTCTGATGCCACGCAACCACCCCGTAAGCCGTCCATCACAACGTGTAATAAGGTGCCCAAGGCGAATGCAAATAAATAGACTGTTAAATGTTTAAATATACCTTCTTGTATACTTTTTCCAATGAATGCCCCGATGAATGGGGCGATTAGAAACGGTGCGAACCATAACGCTGTGCGTCCAAGTCCATAAACCCGATGTAACGCTGTAGTTATAACTGTCGCGACCGGCAATCTGTGAAGTATAATTCCGAGTGCAAGGACGATACCGACTGGACCTTCTTTTGCTGCAATGCTAAGATTGAATCCATCTGCAATTGAGTGAATGGATAAACCGATGAGCGTAATGTTGACTCCTAATATATTCTGTTCGTGTGAATCTGCATGAGCGTTTATCTGTTTCCGAACCCGATGCGTAAGGTATTCCAATAGCCAAATAAAGAGAAAACCACCCCACATCACTAAAACTGTAGGATAACCTACGTCAGTGAAGAGATGGACCATCTCATACAACACGAAACCGAGAACAGCACCGGCAGTGAAACCGAAAATAATTCGAAATTCAACTTGTTTGTCCTGAAAAATAATAGCGATTCCAGCACCAAATACCACTGTTACCGATGCAATCACTAAATATAATAATAGCATAAAACAACTATAGCAAAATTTTCTTTTGAATTCAAGTGAAACATGTATTATACTATACTTTACTATGTATTTAACTAATTTGGTATTTCGTTAAACCTTGATACCAATATTGAGTCTTATATCTGAAGTGTTATCTGTTCATTGAACAGATAAATCCTTCTAAACAAGAACACCTAAGGAGTTTATATTTATGAATCTCACACTGATTAGTAAGCATATTCTGTTTGGGATACTTTTCGTATTAGCAGTCGGTATGGTCTCTATTCCAATCTCAGTAGCACAAGAAGAAAGTTCAGAAGAAACTGAAACAACTGATACAACCGCAGAAGCAGATGTAGCAGAACTTAAAAGTGTAGTGGTTGTCGGTACTCGGGCAAAACCGCGTTCTGTTTTGGATTCAGCAGTACCGATCGATATTGTGTCAAATGATGCCTTTGAAAAACAGGGTGGCGCGGATCTGCCGGATCTGCTCAGAACTTTGGTGCCATCTTATAACGTCAATACGCAGCCGATTAGTGATGCGTCAACAGTGGTCCGTCCAGCGAATTTACGAGGACTCGCCCCAGACCATACACTGGTACTCGTCAATAGCAAGCGGCGCCACCGTGCCTCAGTGATTCACTGGCTCGGAAACGGTTTGTCTGATGGTTCACAGGGACCTGACCTGGCACCTATTCCCGCAATTGCCTTGCAACAGGTAGAGGTCCTCCGTGATGGCGCATCCGCACAATACGGTTCTGATGCCATTGCTGGTGTGATGAATTTTCAATTGAAAGACAATTATGAAGGTGGGTCGATTGAATTTAAACCCGGTATCTACCAATATGGCGACGGTAGACAATTTGCACTCGCTGGCAACATCGGTTTAGGGAATCCAAACGCATGGACAAGCCTCAGCGTTGAATACGGTGGAGCAGATCCGACCATCCGTTCTGTGCAACGCACTGATGCGGAAAACTTGATTAACGCAGGCAATTTCAGTGTAAAAGACCCCGCGCAAATTTGGGGACAACCGATTATAGAGAATGATGTCAAATTGTTCGCAAACTACGGTGCTTCCATCACGGATACCATCGATTTCTATGGACATGCCAACTACGCAAGTAAACGCGTCGAAGGTGGGTTCTATTTCCGAAACCCAAACACTCGAAATGGCGTGTTTAGCCCAAGCGGGAAGGATCATATGTTGCTCGTCGGGGATTTGCGAGGCTTAACAGAGGAAACAGCAGCTTGGGAAGCCGCACAGGCAGAATATGCCGCTTGGGATAATAAGCGGATGGAAGCGGCAGAGGCTGGTGAGCTCTTCGACGAACCAGCACCTGAAAATTTCGCAGATTATGCCGCTTGGGATCAAAGGCGGATGGAAGCGGCAGAAGCGGGTGAGACCTTTGAGGAGCCAGTCCCTGATGATTTCGCCGTTTGGCCGGCCGCACAAGAAGCAGTTAACGCTTGGGAAGCACAGCGGCAAGCAGCGGAAGAGGCGGGTGAGGAATTCGACGTACCAAAACCCGATTTTAAGGAAATATCTCCAAACGATTTCGATGATATCCCGATAACCGACAACGTTCCGGATCCCGAAAAATTGCAAGCTGTTAAGAATGACCCGAATCTATTCAATTTTCAAGAGATGTTCCCAGGCGGATTCACCCCCAGATTTGGTGCATTCATGTTGGATAGTTCTGTCGTCATTGGCGTTAAAGGCACCGCTCTGGAAGAAACGTTAGGCACCCCCTTAACTTGGGATCTGAGCGGCTCTTTTGGACGCAACCATGCCGATTTCTTTATCTTCAATACCGTTAATGCTTCGCTCGGCCCAGATACACCGACCTATTTTGATCCAGGCGACTATATCCAAACGGATTATAACTTAAACTTTGATGTGACAAATCAGGTACACGAAATGGTATTCCTTGCTGCAGGGTTGGAATATCGCAACGAAGGATTTGAAATCATAGAGGGTGAACGGGAGTCGCATCAGATTGGCCCCCTCGCGGCTCAAGGTTTCACTGCTGCATCCAACGGATTTTCGGGGTTCAGCCCAGTTGCGGCAGGCAAGTGGCACCGTTACAACGTCGCCGCCTATCTGGAAACTGAAATCAGACCGATTGATCCGCTCCTAGTCGCGCTGGCTGTACGCGGCGAACAATTTGAGATTTTCGGTGGCACCCTGAACTACAAAGCCGCTGCAAACTACAAGGTTACGGAAACGATGCGGTTGCGGGGAAGTTATAGTAGTGGATTCCGTGCACCGACACCCGGACAGCAAAATACGTTCAACATTACCACTGAATACGATTTTGCGAAGGGTGATCTCGTTAATAAAGGAACAATTCCTTCCACCAACGAGGCTGTTGGTAAAGTGACAGGCAAGGAGGATAACTCGCTTGACCCGGAAACATCAAATAACCTCACTGCAGGGTTTACCGTCGATATTCTGGGGGTAAACTTCACCGCTGATATTTTTGATATTCGGTTGAAAAACCGGTTATCGGTGTCACAACACTACACATTGACTGACGATCAGAAGGCGGACCTCATCGCCGCAGGTGTAACCAGTGCTGCGAATCTGGAAACATTCCAGTTCTTTATCAATGACTTTAATACCAAAACCCAAGGTCTTGACTTTGTTGCCACAGCACCAATACCGAATGGTACGCTCGTTGCTGTGTATAACTTCACGTCAACTGAGGTTACCCATATCGTAATCGACGGAGAACTCGTCGAATTAACTGATGAGTTTGATGATCCTGAATATGAAGAGTGGAAAAAAGCCACGCTGGACCATCATCGAACCAGGGAATTGGAAGAAAACTTACCCAAACACCGCGCCAGCCTGACGCTCGCGCACTCCATAACGGATGCGTGGGGAATAATCGGGCGCGCCAGCTATTTCAGCGGTTGGTTCGATTCTGAAGATTACTTACAAGATCCAGATGTACCAGGCGAACCCCCCAAAGGCACTGGAGAATACACTGGAAAGTTTACTGTCGACTTGGAAACCACTTACACCGTGGCCTCCGGATTGGCACTCACGCTCGGTGGCAGAAATATCCTTAATACCTATCCCGATGAAAATCCCAATGGTGCTGATTCTGTCGGCAACAAATATGGGCAATTCAGTCCGTTCGGTTTTGACGGGGCATACTGGTATGCTAAAGTTGGTTACAGTTTCTAATTCTAAGATTGTAACATAATCTCGGTAGGCGTGTTTGTAAATTTACAATTCACGCCTACTTACTTTGCAAGGACCGTTGTAAATTCAGGTATTTTGATATCAAAAAGGGGAGATTAGATTATGAAATGTGTATTAAATATTAAACCGCTTCTGCTCTCGTTTTACATAGCATTAGCGGTTTCTATGGTCTTTTTACCTGTAGTTGTAGCAGATAACCATGAAAGCGATGCTGAAACTGAATCAAGCAAGGTAGGATCTGTTGAAGATGTCGGGGAACTTCCAGGATTGGTTATTATCGGTACGCGAGCGAAACCCCGTTCTGTCCTTGAATCCACGGTGCCAATTGATGTCGTGCTAAGTGAGGACTTTGCTAAACAGGGTGGGGCAGATTTACCAGACCTGTTAAGGAATGTCGTACCTTCTTACAATGTGAACGCTCAACCTATTGCTGACGCAGCAACCGTTGTACGTCCTGCGAACCTTCGGGGGTTAGCACCTGATCATACATTGCTACTCGTTAACGGTAAACGGCGACACCGTGCTTCTGTGATTACTTGGCTCGGAAATGGATTAGCTGATGGTTCGCAAGGCGCAGACCTATCTCCTATTCCATCCATCGCTATCAAACAGATGGAGGTCCTACGTGACGGGGCATCCGCACAGTATGGTTCCGATGCAATTGCAGGTGTTATGAACTTACAGTTGAAAGATAGTTATAAAGGGGGTTCTTTGGCAATTAAACCCGGTATTTACCAAATGGGGGACGGACTAACATACTCCTTTGCCGGTAACATCGGTTTGGGACAAGAAAATGTCTGGGCAAACCTCAGTTTAGAATACGGTAACACTGATGAAACAGATCGCTCCATACAGCGCGACGATGCTACCGCACTCACTGGGGCTGGCAATAGTCATGTTGCAAATCCCGCACAACCATGGGGACATCCGATCATTCGGAATGACATCAAGTTCTTTGCAAACTATGGTGTTGACATTGCAAGTAATATCCAATTTTACGGTCATGGGAACTATGCACAAAAACAAGTTGAAGGTGGATTTTATTTCCGTAATCCGAATACCAGACCCGCTGTATTTAGTAATGATGGTGGCGGTACTTTGCTTGTTGGAAATATGGCAAATTTGGATGATGAAATTGCGGCTTGGGAAGCAGGTTTTATGGCGGCAGAGGAAGCAGGTCAGGAATTCACAGAACCTCACCCTTACGATGCAGATGATATTCCGATTGTTGACAATGTGCCAGATCAGGAGGCTTTACAAAAGGTTAAAGACGACCCCGATTTATTTACTTTCCAAGAGCTTTTCCCAGGCGGATTCACCCCACGCTTTGGGGCTGACACCCAAGATGCTTCTGTCCTCGTCGGACTGAAAGGAACGCTCACAGAGGATTTAGGGTGGGATTTGAGCGCATCTTATGGACGACACGCATCCGACTTCTTTATCAACAATACTGTGAACGCATCCCTCGGTCCAGATACACCAACAGAGTTTGATCCTGGTGATTATATCCAAGCGGATACGAACCTTAACCTCGACTTGACATATCCGTTACACGACCTTGTGTTCCTCGCTGCAGGTGCGGAGTATAGAACCGAGTCCTTCGAAATTGTTCAAGGACAAGAAGAGTCATGGAAAATTGGACCTTTGGCAAGTCAAGGGTTTAGTTCAGGTTCAAATGGATTTCCCGGATTTAGTGATATTGCACAAGGTAATTGGACACGGTTTAATTTCGCAGGATATCTGGAAACTGAATTAACACCGATTGCCCCTTGGGTTATTAGTGCTGCTATTCGCGGCGAGAACTTTGAGAACTTTGGGAACACAATCAACTACAAAGTTGCAACGAGTTATGCTTTCAACGATACGGTTAAGGATTTTCTCTCATTGGATAATGAAGTAGACTTGAGAGTTCGCGGTAGTTATAGCACAGGTTTCCGTGCGCCTACACCCGGACAACAGAATGCATTTAATGTGACAACCGAGTTCGGTGAAAACAATACGTTGGTCAATAAAGGAACTATTCCTTCAACGCATGCTGCCGCTGCTTTAGTCGGTGGGAAAGCACTTGAACCGGAAAAATCTAAAAATATCTCTATTGGAACGGTTATCAGTGACGATACTGTTAGTGTTACAGTAGACTATTTCAATATTAAGGTAGAAGATAGACTTGCACCTACAAAAGATTTCCAACGTGGTGAAGATATTACAGAAGAGCAAATACTGCAACTTGTTGATGAAGGCATTACGAGTGCAGAAAACCTGCAAGAATTCCGATTCTTTACCAACGAATTTGAAACCAGTACACAAGGTCTTGATATTGTTATTACTGCACCTGTTCCTAATGGCGCGGTGAGTCTTGCCTATAATTACACTGCTACTGAAGTTACCGATTATAACCCTGATGTTTTGGACAACCAGCGCATCCGGTTATTAGAGGAGGGGCTCCCCAAACACCGTGGCAATGTCACGTTAACACAAAATGTTACCGAAAACTTAGGAGTTTTGGGACGTGTAAATTACTACGGCCCGTGGTATGAAGAAGCAGTAGGCGCGCAAATTTATGATGATGTATTCTTGATTGACCTTGAATTCAACTACGCATTTGCTGACAATTTAGGTGTCACGATAGGTGTTAATAATATTTTTAATATTGAACCTGATAATGTAACTTGGTCAGACCCGAATATTGAGAACTTTACAGGTTCAATCGTTGGTAGACCTTTCGGTGAATATAGTCCTTACGGATTTGGCGGCGCGTTTTGGTATACCAAAATCGGATATAATTTCTAACTAATTAATCCTGTTAGGGAAAGGATAAATGCTATTGCCTATCAGGATTATCATTTATGATAGGATTATTTGTATGTTTCTAAAGTTCAGAATAGTGTATAGTCGTATACCATTCTTTACCTTTCTAATTACATTTTTCATAACAAGTCTACTCTTTTCAGGGTGTGAACGAATTCAACCTTTTGTCCCACCAGAAAATTTAGACACAACAATCAAAATCGGTTTCATCTATAGTCCACCTGATCCGGGAACAACACGGAACGGTGCTGAGATAGCGGTTGCACTTGCGAATGAAGTAGGCGGCGTTAAAGGTCTACCGATAGAACTTCTCGTTAGAGAAGATAACAGAGACCCTTCACTCAGTGTTCAACACACTCAAGAATTGATTGCTGCAGGTATATTAGCAATTGTTGGCCCCGACTATTCTAATGTTGCTGTTGAGGTAGGTGCGGTTGCCCAAGAGTCCGGTATCCCAATGGTGACAACTTATCCCACGAACCCGAAAGTTACGCGAAATGGAAATTATTCGTTTATGGGAGCCTTCATCGATCCGTATCAAGCAGGCATAATGGCAGATTTTGCTATACAGGAATTGAAAGCGATGACAGCCGCAATCCTCACTGAAACAGATAACACCTATTCGGAAGGACTATCGAACACCTTTATTGCGAACTTTGAAGCACAAGGTGGCACGATTGCAACACATCAATTTTACGATGCAGGCACAAAAGATTTTACTGTCCAATTAATGAAAATTGCTGCAGTTGAACAAGGTGTGGATGTTGTCTTTTTGCCTGGTTTAGGTACTGAATTTCCGTTGGCGGTGAAACAGGCAAAGTCTGACGCATTCGGCATTTCAGCGATCTTCCTTGGCGGTGACGGTTGGGATCGTCCCGACTTAGTTGAAATCGGTGGCATTGCGGTTGAAGGGAGTTATTTTGCGAACCACTTTTCGTCGGATGGTCAATTAAGCGAAACAGGATATCAATTTGTTCATGCTTACACTGAACGATTCGGCATTGTCCCTGATGGTCCGGCATCACTCGGATATGATTCTGCTACCATTATAATAGAGGCAATGCGTAGAACAACTGATTTAACACCTACAGCAATCCGTGACCAAATTGAAGCAACACAGAACTACAACGGTGCCACAACACTGTCACATTTTGATCAAAATAGACATGCTATCAAAAGTTTAGTTATTAATACTGTCAAAGATGGAATGATACAATTCCATCAATTTATTACACCTTAAAACCCTTGTGACATTGTAATGCAAGGGACTATACCTTATTATTTTACTGGAAAGGAAAATGACATGAACAATCAAAACAAAGATGCAGAATATACAATGGGTAGGAGCGAATCTGAAACGGATCGATTGATTGAGCAATCTCAACTCTACGATGATGTTACCCGTAGATTTCTCGTAAGAAGTGGCATATCAAAAGGGATGAAAGTACTTGATGTCGGGAGTGGTGCTGGCGATGTTGCACTCACACTTGCAGAATTCGTTGGAGACGAAGGCACAGTTGTCGGTGTAGATGTCAACGCTGACATCCTTGAAACAGCGAAAGCACGTGCGGACGCAGCAGGTCTCACCAATATTGAATTCATTGCAGGTGATACTCGAACACTTGAACTTCCTAACGATTTTGATGCCGTTGTCGGCAGACTCGTACTGATGTATATGGCAGACCCCGCAGATGCTCTCAAACATTTGGTAACTCATATACGACCTGGTGGAATTGTAGCATTTCAGGAGGTAGATTTTTCACCTTATAGTGTTGCTGTCCATCCAGACACACCTTTGATAAACGATTTAATTGAATGGGGACGGACTGTATTTGAACGTTCTGGGGCACATGTTGAAATGGGAATGGAACTCTATAAAGCCTATGTTGATGCTGGTTTGCCCGAACCTGCCTTGCATTTTGAAGCACCTATGGGTGGTCCTGAAAATTGGCCTGGTTTCGAATACCTTGAGAACAGTTTTCGGAGTATCCTACCATTAATTGAAGCTTACGAAATTGCCACTGCCGATGAAGTAGATGTTGACACACTCGCAGCTCGTATACAAGCAGAAGTCGCCGCGTCAAAACGTCCCATCATGTTACCTCCACACGTTACGGCACATGCAACCCTATCAGGTTAATTACATTTAGGCATGACGAAAAACAGTTCTGATAACAGGTGTCCCTTAAATAGCGATGCACACTACACTCTGGGACGCACCTCCCACGAAACGACGCGCCTCATTGAGCAATCAAAGATTTACGGTCCAGCAACGTTTCGTCTTTGTCAACGCGCTGGTATTACGACTGGGATGCGTGTGCTTGATATTGGCAGTGGTGCTGGTGATGTTGCACTCACAGTCGCAGAACTGGTCGGTAAATCAGGACAAGTGGTTGGTGTGGATGTCAACCCCGCAATACTTGAAACAGCACGTCAACGTGCAGTAGATGCAGGTCAATCAAATGTGGAATTCATTGCGGCAGATGCACGCACGATAGATTTTGAAGAAAAATTTGACGCACTTGTTGGGCGGTTTGTGTTGATGTATATGGCTGATCCAGTAATGGCGTTGGAAAAACTTATTCCTCATATAAAACCGGGTGGCATTGTTGCGTTTCATGAACCGGAATATACACTCTATCCTGCATATCCACACCCTGATACCCCGCTAATGAATCAACTTTACCAGTGGATTTCGGATGTGTTTAAACACTCTGGTGCACATCTTGATATGGGTATGGGTTTGTATCGGACATTTATAGAGGTAGGTCTGCCCCCGCCAGAGATGCATCTTCAGACTCCGATAGGTGCGGAGGGTAAATGGGGTGGTTACCGATATATGGCAACTATCTTTCAAAGTCTGCTTCCACTCATTGAGAAATATGGGATTGCTTCAGCGAAAGAGGTAGGTATAGAAACATTATCGGAAAGGCTGCGGGTAGAGGTGTTGAAATCAAAAAGACCTTTCTTTTTGCCATTTCATGTGACAGCACATGCGCGCTTGTCAAATTAATACTTTAACGTGTGCTCGGTCTAAGTAATTCTTGAGACTGGTGCGGTTTGGAAACTGGACTATAAGTGTCAATAGAAAAATCCGTATTGTAGGAGGGGTTTCCAACCCCGATATATTATGGTCTGTTTTGATAACTCGGGGTTGGAAACCCCTCCTACAATGCGGATCGGGGTTGGAAACCCCTCCTACAAATAATCAAGCTACTGCTTTGCAGATTTCAGTTTTCCCCATGTGGTAGCCAATTTTCCACGTGCTTCCACATTTAAAAGGTGATCTACACCTTCGTTCATAATAGCAAGGACTTTTTCTTCCGTTAACCCGCGTTTCCACACGTTTAGGTCGTCCATGAGTCCGTTGAAGGGACGGTTATCGTCAATGTTATAACCGACACGTGCTCCTGAATCCCAGTCTCCTGCGATCTTAACGCCTGGAAAAGCTGATTTTGCCTCACCGACTTTTTTACCGTTGATATATAAATAAGCCATTCCATCATCAACATTGAATGTACCAGCGTAATGTACCCATTCCTTAGCTTTATTAACACCAGCACGAATATCAAATAGCTTTTTATCTGGATTATGTCCTCGATTGAGCCAACGATAATTCCCATCACCTCGCGCTTCTGGGTGGACAAGCCATGTGGCATCTCCTGCGCGGGCGTTGAAAATCGCCATATCGGAAATTGATTCAACGTTGATCCATGCAATAACACTCATCCCTTCAGTTGGTATATGTTCAGGATCAACGTTAGGTCCATCCAAATCGAGATAACTACCAGTTGTGAATTGTCCTGCTTTTCCGAACTTCCCATCGTTAGATTGTGTTACTTTTTGAACTATTTTACCATTGTACCCATTACCGGATTTTTCGACAACATGTGTAGCCGTGAACTCTTCAAAATCAAAATAAAGCACCAAATCTGGATCTATCAAATCAGCTGCGTAACTACCTATTTGTGATGTCAATAATAGACAGACAAGTATAACTATGCTATGTTTCATTTTAGTGGCTCCTTAATTTTTGTAGATTTATATTTTCTCGTCTAAATCATCATTAATGTAAAGTATACCATTATTGTTATTTTCTGAGCAATTGAAATCGTTAATACTAATATCGTTACTGTTTTTCCTTGATTATTATAATAGAATAAGATAAATTATTTGGAATACAATGCAAAATACTATATGATTTTTAACCTGAGAAATTATAGTTTAAATTTGGAGATGTTGTGTATCAAACAATTCTACTTAAAGAGAGAAACCACCTTTGAGAAATATAGGAATAATCCCAGCACGGTATGCCTCAAGCCGTTTTGAAGGTAAGGTTTTAGCAGATATCCTTGGGAAGCCGATGGTGCAGCATGTATATGAACGTGCAAGTTGCTCAAAGTTGCTCAATCAAGTCATCGTTGCCACAGATGATAAACGGATATATGATACTGTTAAAGGTTTCGGTGGGAATGTTGAGATGACAGGTGAATGTGCTACGGGTACTGACCGAGTAGCAGTCGTTGCTGAACAGATAAATTGTGATGTTGTCGTAGACATTCAAGGTGATGAACCTTTAGTTGAACCGAAACAGATAGATATGATGCTTCAACCATTTGTGGATATGCCTTCTGTCCAAGTTTGCACGCTGAAAGAACGTATTCACAATGTTGAAGATTATCTTGATAGGAACGTTGTTAAAGTTGTTACAAATATTCATGGAGATGCGTTGTACTTTTCAAGAGGTCCTATTCCCAGTACTCCGATAAACAAAGAACACACTTTTGATGAAAGGACACTGGTCTATAGGCATATCGGATTGTATGCGTTCCGCAAGGAACAACTTCTCACCTTTACATCTTTGGAACAAACCCCGCACGAGATTATTGAGGGTTTGGAACAGCTGCGTTTTTTGGAACACGGTATCCCTATCCACGTCGTTGAAACCGACACACCCCTGATTGGCGTAGATGTTCCTGAAGACTTGGAACGGGTAAAACAGATATTAGAAAAGAGAGGCATTGTAAAAAAATGACGAAATATATATTTGTAACAGGTGGTGTCATCTCAGGTATAGGCAAAGGAATAACAACAGCATCATTAGGCAGATTGCTAATTAACCGCGGATTTAATGTCAACGTTGTAAAAATTGATCCATATATTAATGTTGATGCGGGAGTGATGAACCCTTTCCAGCATGGAGAGGTATTTGTGACGCACGACGGTGCTGAAACGGATTTAGACTTAGGAAATTATGAACGTTTTCTCGGCGTTGACCTGAATAAACATTCAAACTTTACGACAGGTTCTGTCTATAAAGAAGTGATTGAAAAAGAACGGCGCGGCGACTATCTCGGTCAAACGGTGCAACTGATTCCACATATTACTGATGAAATCAAGCGACGTATCTATCAGATTGGAAAGGATAGTGATGTTGATATTGTTATCACAGAAATAGGTGGTACGATAGGTGATTTTGAAATGCCTCCGTTTGTTGAAGCTATACGAGAAATCGCAATGGAGGTGGGGCGTGAAAACACTTTGTTCCTCCATGTTTCACTCATCTACACCCTGCCTAATGGGGAGAGCAAGAGCAAACCTACACAACATAGCATAAGGAAACTTCAAGAATTTGGTATTCAACCCGATCTGTTGTTATGTCGTACGAGTCAACATCTTGATGATAGTATTCGTAGAAAGATTGCCCTCCTTTGTGGAATCGGGGAAGACTTTATTATTGAAGGATTAGATACGAAATGCGTAGATGAAATACCTTTGAATTTTGAAGAACAGGGCATGGGACATCTCGTGGCAAAGAAGCTTGGACTTGAAAGGCGCGCGACTCTGGATGCCGAATGGATTGCCATGGTGGACAAACTCAAAAATCCCAAACACGCCACGAATATCGCAATCGTTGGGAAATATACCACTGGCAGTGATGCATATATCAGTGTTCAGGAAGCGATCAAACATGGTGGTATTGCCAATGAAGTCGAAGTCCATATAGAGTGGATAGAGGCTGAATCGTTGACAGACTCAACCGATCTTGACGAGTTGTTTGATAATATAGACGGTATTTTGGTGCCTGGCGGATTTGGAGATCGTGGCATAGAGGGTATGATCACGGCAGTTAAATACGCTCGTGAAAATCGTATACCTTATTTAGGTTTATGTCTCGGTATGCAGTGCCTTGTCATAGAATATGCCCGGAACGTCGCGAATATGAAAAATGCAAATAGTACTGAAGTTGATGAGAGAACTCCTTTCCCTGTGATAGATTTGATGTTGGAACAACGTGCAATTGAGGACAAAGGGGCAACGATGCGACTTGGACATTACCCGTGTGTTCTCAAGGAGAACACAAAAAGTTACGAAGCCTTTCAACAACCGATTATATTAGAACGACATAGGCATCGCTATGAGTTAAATAATGACTACCGTTCAAGATTAGAAGATGCGGGATTATGCTTTAGTGGTGTATCCCCCGATGAGAGTCTGGTGGAAATTGCTGAGGTGTCAGATCATCCGTGGATGGTCGGTTCGCAATTTCATCCTGAGTTTCAATCAAAACCGCTTGCCCCACACCCGTTATTCCGAGACTTTATTGAAGCGGTTTTGAGTTATCAATATGTAAAAACAGAATCAGGAGAAGATTAATGCGTAACACTGTTACAGTCCGTTCAGGTGCTTGGTATGGAGATAGAGAGGTCGAACTGCGTTTTCCATCGGATTGGGAGGTGGAGATGCTGAACCAGAAGGATGCCCCCGCGCTATCTGAGGCACAGATTGAACAGGCATTTGCCGAACCTACTGGTGCAGAACGTATCTCGGAACTTGCGAAAGGCAAAAAGAGTGCTGCCATCATTGTAGATGATCTGAGTCGTCCGACGCCAGCATATCAAGTTATTCCCTTTGTGTTACGCGAACTTACTGTAGCGGGTGTGCCTAAATCTGAAATCCGATTTGTTGTGGGTGTTGGCGGACACCGCCCAATCTCTGAGGAAGAGATGCAAAAGAAAGTTGGAGTAGACATCGCAGCAGAATATGAGGTTACCAATCATGATTTCTTAAGCAACGATTTACGTGCGTTGGGAAAACTTGACAATGGAACACCTGTGTATATCAATCGGACAGTTGCAGATTCGGACTTCAAAATGACGATTGGTGGTATTTATCCGCATAGTTCCGTTGGATTCACTGGTGGTGCGAAACTGATTGTGCCTGGGACTGCGGGTTTTGCTACGATGTATTATTTTCACTCTTTCCCACAAGGACGCGGTCCGGCAGTGATTGAAGGAGAAGATAATGAAGAACCTGATCGACGCGACACTATAGAGATGGCAGCGAGGTTACTTGGACTTGATGCTATTGCTAATGTCGTGCTGAACAGTCAACGTGAAATCTGCGGGTTGTTTGTCGGAGACTTCGTTAAGGCACATCGTAAGGGAGCACATTTTGCGTTGGAGACCTACACAACGAAAATATCAGAAGAAACTCGGACAGAAAGCGATCTTGTTGTGATTAACTGCTATCCGCTTGACGCTGATGCGATTCAACTTGATAAGGCACTCGCGGCTTTTTCCTACTTTGAAAACGCCTATACGATTGCACTTTACCCTGCAACTGACGGTTCCTGTTTTCACGGGTTGTTTGATCGACTGGATTACAAACGTTATATGCAACAGAAAATTGAACGTTTACCTACTGTCCCAACACCAGAACCCAAAATTGGAAAACCGACTCAACTTCATGTTTGGTCTGAGCATTTTGATAGAGATGATTTCTATAAAGAGTATCCTTCATCTCTCCTTTATCGTGACTTAGACCAATTGATTGCACTGATGACAGAGAAACTTCCAGCACGTGCTAAAGTTGCAATTTTGCCAGTGGCAGGTGTTCAGGTATTGACACCGTAAGTGTCGCCCCGCTGGGTTGAAGAAATCGGGGTTGGAAACCCTCCTACAAGGAAATTTAGTAACATTTGAATGGCTCCGTACCACAATTCACAACGTTTGACATTTCCAACAATTCATGTTATCCTATGCTTTAGTAACAAACACCAGATGAGAACATGCAAACAGATACCAAAATACTAACCGAAGAAGAAATCAGAAGGTTATTTAGAACAGATATTGGGCATTTTGAAGATAAAAGTGCAAGATTGTTATTCAAACAGACAGAACATTTACATGGATTAGTGATGTTCCTTGCGGCAAACATTGCAGAGCATCTTGACTTCTCACAGACAAAAGTAGAAAATCGGAGTTATCTTGACAATGACTTGCGAGATTTGATGTCGGACATGGTATTCACTGTACCGTTTAGGGATGCATCTCGGACAGATAATCTGACCATCTACATCCTCATAGAACATCAATCCACCGTGGATCGTATGATGGGACTTCGGTTCCTCTCCTATATGTGCCAAATATGGAGAGATCAGGTCAAGGTATTGGCAAACGCGAAAGTGCCAGCAAGTCAGCAACACTTGCGTCCGATACTCCCGATTGTCTTTTATACTGGTGAAAGGCGTTGGAATATTCCAGTATCCCTCAATGCTGTGATGGACGTGCCTGAGATGATGTCCCCTTTTGTGCCGACATTTGACACACTATTTCTCGGAGTCAAGGACACCGATACAGAAGCGTTCATACAACATAATCACCCTTTCGGATGGTTGATGACGGTGGCACAAAAGGTGGAAGCAGACGAAAAGTCCATTGAAGAAACACTGGCACAAGTACTTGCAAGATTGGATACTCTATCATCCGAAGAGGCAGCACTGCACACTCACGCAATGATTTATCTATCACATCTGATAACAGCTAAAAGACCAGATAATGAGAAAGACCATTTGATACAACTCATCATGACACACAATAAAGATACGGAGGTAGAGAGAATACTTATGACAGGCGCAGAAGCTCTTATACAACAAGGAAAGAAACAAGGACTTCAAGAAGGTCTTGAAAAAGGGAAAGCACAAGGGGCAATACAAACAAAACGCGAAGTCCTCTTGAATTTACTTGGGCACCGTATTGGAGATATACCCGACACGGTTGCTAAAAGAGTCTCAAGGATACGGAGTCGTACACGACTGGATTCGCTTTTGGAACAAGCCGCAACTGCCGAAAAACTTGACGATATTAACTGGGATTAAATAAAAACTTTTGCAAATCAAAGGTATGAATGTTATTAATGCATTCCCTGGGATTTTCAGGATAGTGTTTTGTTATTCAATGTGATCTTTCTATGATAAACTTTCGGAGCATTTATAGGAGTGAAGAATAATCAGATGGGTAAAAATAGTATCGCAACTGGTGTGGTACATAGAGTGCCAGCAGATTTACGAGAGACCCTTACTTCTGCAACTGAGGTGAAAGATGCATGGAATGACCTTACACCACTGGCTCGTAATGAATGGATATGCTGGGTTACATCTGTCAAAAAACCGGAAACAAGGGTAAAACGTATTGAACGAGTACGCAGTGAGTTATTAGAAGGAAAGCGTCGACCGTGTTGTTGGCCAGGTTGTCCCCACCGTTGAGTTAACTCATCAGAGCACAATGTCAGTTGATTCGTTCAAGGTAACAGATATGAACAATACAACCACAGTTCACTCACATGCTTGGTATGGTGATATTGAACTTACTTTGGATTTTCCTTCTAAATGGGAAGTGGAGATTTTGGGACCAAAGGATGCACCTGCACTTTCTGATGCCCAAATTGAACAAGCATTTGCAGAACCTATCGGCACAGGACGTATCTCGGCACTTGCGAAAGGCAAAAAGAGTGCTGCGATTGTTGTAGATGACCTGAGTCGTCCTACACCTGCAGCAAGAATTATTCCATTCTTATTGTGTGAACTTACTGCAGCAGGAGTTCCTAAATCTGAAATCCGATTTGTTGTGGGTGGTGGGTCTCACCGTCCCCTTACAGAAAAAGAAATGGAAAAGAAAGTCGGTGCTGACGTAGCTGCCGAATATGAGGTGACAAGTCATGACTTCATGGGTGGTGACTTGCGCGGATATGGCAGCCTTCAAAATGGAATGCCTATCTATATCAGCAGCGTTGTGGCAGATGCGGATTTCAAAGTCTGTTTAGGAGGTATCTATCCGCACGGTTCGGTTGGATTTGGAGGTGGTGCAAAGTTGGTTGTTCCCGGTATTGCGGGATTTGCTACGATGTTCTATTTCCATACCTTTTCACCGAGTCGCGGGCATGCAGTGATAGAGAGAAAAAGCAGCACGCCTGACCATCGTGATTATGCTGAAGAGGTTGCGGGGGTTATCGGTCTTGATGTGATTGCGAATGTCGTTCTTAATTCACGACGAGAGATTTGCGGACTATTTGTTGGGGACTATGTGCAGGCACATCGCGCTGGTGCACATTTTGCGTTAGAAACCTACGGAACAGAAATCCCGATGCAGTCCAGAAAAGAGACGGATCTTGTTGTGCTGAATTGTTATCCACTTGATAGCGATCCTATCCAAACAGGAAAGGCGTTATGGGCTGCGGGTTATTTTGAGAAGGCGTATAAGATGCTGCTTAATCCTGCGAGGGACGGTATCTGTTATCATGGACTGTTTGATCAGATTGATTATAGGCGATATTTGGAACAGAGAATGGAAATAATCCCACCTGAAACCCCTGAGCCAAAACTTGGAAACCGAGACCAACTGCACGTCTGGTCTGAATATTTTCTGGTTGACGATTTCTATAAAAAGCATTCCAACGGAGTCCTTTTTCGTAACCTTGAACAACTCATTCAACTGTTTGCTGAAGAATTACCTGAAGATGCGAAAGTTGCTGTTTTCCCTGCAGCGGGTATTCAGGTGTTAGCAGAAAAGAAATAACATAAAATCAGATGTCATCTTCTCTCAAGAACTCCTTCCAACGAATTAATACTTTCCTCGGCAAGATTGAAAATGGTTTGTTGTGTGTGATTATTGCTACGATGATCGGACTTGCAGTCCTTGAAATTGTGTTGCGATACGGATTTAAAACGAGTCTGTTGTGGAAACACCATCTGCTTCAAAACTTGACCCTCTGGATGTGTTTTCTTGGTGCTGCCCTTGCGTCCTCTGAAAGACGACACATTAGCATTGATGCCCTGAACAGGATTTTACCCGCCAACGTTACCCGATATACCGCCTATATAATTGATGTGCTGAGTCTGATTGTCGTAGGCATTCTGGCTTATTTCGGTTTTGACTTTGTGATGGAAGAACAGAGGAGTCCTGCGACTATAGGCATTATACCGATGTGGTGGGCAAAGACTATTATACCGTTTGGTTTTGTCCTTATCGGAATTCACCTGATACTGCAGATATGCATCAATCTGACTGATAAAGAACAGTTGATGAAAGATGCCGAAGGAGAACAAGAGTAATGGGTTATATTATCGGCATCGGATTGGTCGGTTTTGCTCTGTTGGGTGGTGCTCTCTTTGTTTTACTTGGCGGTGCTGCGATTATCGGTTATGCCATGGCAGGTGAACCGATTTCAACTATCCTGATTGATATCAATAGGCTGACAAAGAATACCACAATTCTGATTATTCCGCTGTTTACATTCGCGGGGTACATTATTGCAGAGGGGAAAGCTCCACAAAGATTAGTTGCGTTTGCCCGTGCCAGTGTCGGTTGGTTGCCGGGTGGGATCGCTGTTGTTGTTCTTATCACTTGTGCTTTCTTTACCACATTTACGGGTGCTTCTGGTGTAACCATTATTGCCCTCGGTGGTTTGGTCTATCCTATACTACGGCAGACCTATAGTGAAAAGTTTTCACTTGGCTTGATAACTGCCTCAGGTAGTATCGGTCTTCTTTTTCCACCAAGTATTCCCCTTATTCTTTACGCTATTATTGCACAAGTGCCAATTGACAGTATGTTTTTTGCTGGTATCATACCGGGAATAATCATACTTGTCATCCTAAGTTTTTACTGTAGTGGATGGAGTGTTCTTAAGCAAGCAGAAACGACCCAATTTGACTTTTTTGTTTTCCTGCGAACTTTTTGGGATGCAAAATGGGAATTGATTTTGCCATTTCTCGTGTTAGGAGGCATCCTCACAGGTGTCGTTACACTTGATGAAGTTGCAGCATTGACTGTCATATATGTCTGTGTTGTTGAAATGTGTATCCATCGCTCCATATCTTTGAAAACCATACCTCGCATTGTGAAAGAAAGTATGGTGCTTGTTGGGGCAATTCTTATTATTCTCGGTATTGCTTTGGCGTTGACCAACTATCTGATTACGCTTGATGTGCCAATAATCGTGCTTGATTGGATAGAGTCAATAACAGACAGTAGAGTCGTAACACTCATCGGTCTCAATATCTTCCTGCTGATCGTTGGGTGTATGATGGACATTTTTTCAGCAATAATCATTGTCGTTCCTTTACTGCTGCCTATTGCTGACCAATTTGGTATTGACAAGGTGCATTTAGGTATTATTGTCCTCACTAATCTTGAGATCGGTTATCTCACACCACCTGTTGGGATGAATCTGTTTATTTCAAGTATGAAGTTTGATAGATCGGTGGTGCTACTCTATCGGTCTGTGATACTGTTTATCGGTTTGTTGCTGATTGCATTGATTCTTGTGACTTATATTCCAGATTTGAGTCTTTGGTTACCACGTGTGCTTGGGAAGATTTCTGAGCCGTTGTTGTGAACTGTCTTTGCCATCCTATCCACTGTTTTATACCAAATTAACTTGATTGGTATTTTTCTGATAAAGTTAGCATTGCGAGGCACCAAATCAACGGTATGAATGCCATTTAGGCATTCCCCGGAGACCTCGCGCTACAGATTACGTTAATTTGGTATTAGACAGTGATTCTCCTATCGCGCTGATGTGTTCTTTCCTTTTGTGGAATTGCCCTTCATTGAAATAGCATTTTCTTTTTAGGACTATTATAGTAACCTTTTGAATTAATGAAACATTTTGAAATGTAGGAGGGAACTCCGATTCCCGACTATCAAAGGGTTTGGTCGCGATTCGGAGATCGCTCCTACAGAAGAGGTGTCCAATTATTTCAATAATCCACCATAATTTCAGGTATTTCTGATGCAATTTTTCATATAAGTTAAGGATGTTCCAAATTAGTTGGTCGTTTTTTTGGTCGTTTTTTGTAATAAACCCTAAAGTGTCCTCGATTGTGTAGTGATAAGGGTTCATGGCAATTTTTTAAGTTTGTCGGAAAAACGAAAAAAACGACCAAATGGCGTTTTTTAATTTTTTATTTTCTATTTTGTTGTTGCTGTCATTTTGTGTAGTCTGGTTTGTGAACCGTTGTTTTCCGCCAAAGTAAGCAAATTGACGCATTATACGCGAGATACACCTTTCGCACCGCTGGTGCTTGGTATAGGTCCGATACGTTTTCTTCTTCTATACACCTTTCGCACCGCTGGTGCTGCTGTATTCAAATACCAGCACCTTTTGTCCATAATTCAGAATATTATAATAGATGTTGGTTGGGTTTTGTTGTTCTTTTGGTTTTTGAAACAATAGGTTTCATGTATATTTCGGGTTGTGTTTGTCCGATAGTTTTCTATAGACCTTTCGCACCGCTGGTGCTTGCTTATAGGTCCGATACGTTTTCTTCTATACACCTTTCGCACCGCTGGTGCTGAAAACACACTGAAATAATAGATTAGACAGTTTTCGTTTGTATTTTTTTATACATAAGATTATTCTTAAAACTAAATGACCCTGTTTCCTATTGACCAACACACAACTTTTTTGTATACTATTGCCATCACCACCCACGAAAGGAAGCACACGCATGGCAATAAAGAAATCTCAACTTTACGCATCATTATGGCAAAGCTGCGACGAACTTCGCGGCGGAATGGACGCATCGCAATACAAAGATTACATCCTCACGTTGCTGTTCATGAAATATGTATCCGATAGGGCAGAAAGGAATCCATACCAAGTGATTCAAGTGCCTGAGGGTGGCAGTTTCGCAGATATGGTGCAATTGAAGGGTAATCCAGAAATAGGAGATGGGATCAACAAGATTATTGATAAATTCGCAGAGGAAAACGAACAGATAAGCGATTTTAATCAAGCAGACTTCAACGACACCAGCAAACTCGGTAGAGGTAAGGAGATGGTGGATCGTCTCACCAAACTGGTAGCGATATTTGAGAATTTGGATCTTGGCGCAAACAGAGCAGAAGGCGATGATCTACTTGGGGATGCTTATGAGTATCTCATGCAGCATTTTGCTACAGAATCGGGCAAAAGCAAGGGACAGTTCTACACACCTGCCGAAGTCTCCCGTATTATGTCGAAAGTGATCGGTATTGGACCGGGGGCAAGAAGAAGTGATACTATATATGACCCCACATGCGGTTCTGGTTCACTACTTATAAAGGCAACGGATGAGGCACCGCGTGGACTTAGCGTTTATGGACAAGAGAAGGACAATGCAACTTATGCCCTTGCTCGGATGAACATGATTCTCCACGAAAATCCGACTGCTGAACTATGGCACGGCAACACGCTTTCTGCTCCCCATACTTGGGACTCTAACGATGGACTGAAGACATTTGACTTTGCTGTTGCAAATCCTCCTTTTTCTGACAAAGGATGGACAAGCGGTGTCCATCTTGATAAAGACCCGTATAATCGTTTTGAACTTGGGAAACCGCCCCCGAAAAATGGAGATTACGCATTTCTGTTGCACTTCATCGCATCACTTAAAAGCACAGGAAAAGGGGCAATCATCTTACCGCACGGTGTGCTGTTCCGTGGCAATAAAGAAGCAGACATCCGCAGAAACCTTATAGAACGCGGATATATCAAGGGTATCATCGGTTTACCTGCTAATCTATTCTACGGTACTGGTATCCCCGCTTGTATTATTGTGATTGACAAGGATGAATCTGATGACCGTGAAGATATTTTTATGATTGATGCCAGCAAAGGTTTCCTCAAGGATGGCAATAAGAACCGATTGCGTGCTCAAGACATCCATAAAATCGTTTCCGTTTTCAACAATCAGAGCGAGATAGATGGCTATTCCCGATTGGTGCCAAAATCCGAAATTGCCGATCCTGCCAATGACTATAACCTAAATATCCCACGTTATATTGACAACAGCGAACCCGAAGACCTGCACGATCTTGACGCACACCTCAACGGTGGTATTCCCGACACTGATATAGACGAGTTTGAAGACTATTGGACGGTGTTTCCGAATTTGCGGGATAAGTTGTTCAAAGCAAACGGCAGACCTGACTACAGTGATCCACGGGTGGAAACGCAGACGGTAAAGGAGACAATCCTCTCACATGACGAGTTTACCGATTTTCAACAGCGGACTACTGCTATCTACGAAAGATGGCGCAGCACACACGCACCGCTACTTGGTGATATAGATGAAGATTCCAAACCGCGTGAAATTATTGATGCACTCTCTGAAGACCTGCTGACACAATTTGAAAATCAACCACTCCTTGACCCTTATGATGTCTATCAGGAGTTGATGGATTATTGGGATGATGTGATGCAAGACGATATTTACCTTATAGGTGCTGACGGATGGGTAAAAGCATCGCAACCGCGCGACATTATTCAAGAGAAAAACATCAAGGAAACACCTGACCTCACTATCAAAAAAAAGAAATATAAGATGGATCTCATCCCGCCAGCGTTGATTGTGGCACGTTATTTTGCCGATGAACAAGCGGAAATTGACGAACTGCAGACCACATTAGAGACTGCTGAAATGACACTTGAGGAATATATTGAGGAACACTCAGGTGACGAGGGATTGCTTGCAGATGCTACCAACGACAGTGGCAACATCAATAAAACCAGTGTGAACGCACGACTGAAAGAACTCACACCCAATCTGTTGACGCAAAACGATGGACAAGACAACGATGAGGAACTTGATGCACTTACACACTGTTTGTCTCTGATTGATGCGAAGTCAAAAGCGGATAAGGCGGTGAAGGACGCACAACTCGCATTAGATGAACAGGTGCTGGCATGTTACGACACACTCACCGAAACCGAAATCAAGCAACTCGTGATTGACGATAAATGGTTCGCCACAATACAGGCATCAGTTACGGGTGAGGTGCAGCGGTTGACGCAGAATCTTACGGAACGCGTCAAGGAATTAGAGGAACGTTATGCACAACCGTTGCCATCTCTAATGCAAGACATACAAGAGTTTAGCATGAAAGTTGAGAAGCATTTGTTTAATATGGGGGTAGCATGGCATGAGTAATCAGAAAAGATTTAATGGTGAATGGGAAACAAAGCAGTTAAAGGAAATTGGTTCGTTTTCAAAAGGGCGTGGGATAAAGCGCGATGATGTAACCGATGAAGGTGTGCCATGTATTCGCTATGGAGAACTGTATACACGATACCAAGACTACATTTTAAAGGTAGTATCACGAATACCGTCAGATGTCGCTGAAACCGCACTACCACTTAAGACAGGGGATCTTTTATTTGCTGGATCGGGTGAAACTGCGGAGGAAATTGGTCGGTGCGCGGCATATCTTGGTAAAGAACAAGTATACGTTGGCGGAGACGTTATTGTGTTGACACCATCAGGACAAAATCCTATTTTTCTCGGTCATTTGATGAATTCGCCAATAGTGGCAGCACAGAAAGCACGTTTAGGGCAAGGTGACGCAGTTGTCCATATCTACATCAATAATTTAGCTCAGGTGCAAATAAAACTTCCACCACTTGAAGAACAACGCGCCATTGCTGAAGTCCTATCAGATGTGGACGGGTTAATCAACGCATTGGACGCACTCATCGCAAAGAAGCGCGCCATCAAGCAAGCCACCATGCAGCAACTGCTTACGGGTAGGACGCGACTGCCGGGTTTTAGTGGGGATTGGGAGATGAAGGGGTTTGAAGAACTATTTAGACGATTAAACGGGAATTCCCATAAAATCCAAGCTTCTGAATACAGCGTTAATGGTCTTCATCCAGTTATTGATCAAGGCCAAGACGCTATTGTTGGATACTCAGATCAAACAGAAAAACTGTTTAAATGTCCAGCAGATGGAGTGATTGTATTCGGAGATCACACCAGGATTTTTAAGTTTGTTGATGTAGACTTCCTAATTGGAGCCGATGGAACGCAACTACTTGCAATGAAAAGAGACGATATGACTAAGTTTTTCTATTATCAACTTTTAACAAAAGACATTCCTAACACTGGTTACAATAGGCATTTTAAGTTCTTAAAGGAACTTACATTCAAAACTCCAAAATTGGATGAACAACGCGCCATCGCTGCTGTCCTCTCTGATATGGATGCTGAGATCTCCGCATTGGAACAACGTAGAGACAAAACCATCGCCATCAAACACGGAATGATGCAGCAGTTGCTTACGGGTAAGGTGCGGTTGGTGAAATAGAGCTCCCCTGTAGGAGGGAACTCCGATTCCCGACTTATCGCGATTCGGAGATCGCTCCTACAAAGAAATATCTCGCGATTCGGAGATCGCGCCTACAAAGAAAGAGGCTCCCCTGTAGGAGGGAACTCCGATTCCCGACTACAAGTGGGTCGCGATTCGGAGATCGCTCCTACAAACAGGTCGCGATTCGGAGATCGCGCCTACAAACAGGTCGCGATTCGGAGATCGCGCCTACAAAGATGGGTCGCGATTCGGAGATCGCGCCTACAAACAGGTCGCGATTCGGAGATCGCTCCTACAAACAGGTCGCGATTCGGAGATCGCGCCTACAAAGAAATATCTCGCGATTCGGAGATCGCGCCTACAACAGAGAACAAATCATGAATAAAATACCTAATAAAGGTCATCAACAATTGCGAAAAGGCAGGAAATCCATACCCGGTACATATTATTCTGTTACACTTGCTACCTACAACAGGACACCTCTCCTGACAACCCCTGGCATCCCGAACATTATTTATGATTCTTTTGATTGGCTCGAAACTGACAAACAACTCAACTGGATATGTATCATGGTGATGCCGGACCATATCCATGCTGTCTTTCAACTTGGGAATAAGAAAACGTTGTCGGAACTTATTCAATCTTTTAGGAGATTCACAGCAAACCAAATTAACGCGCATCTCAAGCGAACCGGGACTATTTGGCAAGCCAACTTCTATGACCATGGTATCCGACATGATGAATCTTTGCACAAGATTGTTCGTTATTGTTACGAAAATCCTGTTAGGAAAAAGATTGTGGAACGTGCAGAGGATTACCCGCATTGGCGATGCAAATTTCAGATGTCCGATTAGTAGGAGGGAACTCCGATTCCGACTCCCTAAGAGTCGCGATTCGGAGATCGCTCCTACAAAGAAAGAGTCTCCCCTGTAGGAGGGAACTCCGATTCCCGACTTATCGCGATTCGGAGATCGCTCCTACAAAGAAATATCTCGCGATTCGGAGATCGCGCCTACAAAGAAATATCTCGCGATTCGGAGATCGCGCCTACAAAGAAAGAGACACACTGTACTTATTGAAATCAGGATAAATTATGGGTATAATATTTATCTTTTAAGGAGGTGTAAACAATGACAATTAAATTTATACAACAAGACTTTATTGAAAAGGTCTCTGAAAAGATTAGGATTATACCTGATGGCAAAGATCGTTTTCGTGTGTTTACTCCTTTCAGATTTGATGACGGTGACCACATTTCCATTGTCCTCAAAAAAGAATCAGAAGGTTGGGTGCTTTCGGATGAAGGGCATACTTACATGCACCTTACTTACGATATTAGTGAAAAAAAATTGTTTAGTGGGAGACGTTATCAAATTATTTCAAATGCCCTTGACACATTTAACGTTGAAGATCGTTACAGAGAATTAATTTTTAAGGTGCAGGAAGCACGTTTTGGCGATGCCTTATATTCCTTTGCTCAAGCACTTATCCGAATGGGAGACGTGTTGTGTCTTTCCAAAGAATATGTCCAACCTACATTTATGGATGACTTTCATGCGCTGTTGAATGAGCATGTACCGGTATCGCGAATTGATCCTAATTGGCATAGCGAAGAACTCGATTCTCAAGGAAAATATACAGTAGATTGTAAAATCAATGGTATGTCACAGCCGCTATTCGTGTACGCTCTTTCTAATGATGATAGAATCCGAGATGCAACGATAGCACTACAAAAGTTCTTGTCGTGGGATATTAAGTTCAGCCCAATGTGCATCTTTAAAGATAGAGAGAATACCAACAGAAAGGTCAGATCACGTTTTGACGATGTATGTGAAGTGCAGTTTCCTAACATGGAAGTAAACCGAAACGAAATCGTAGACTATATAACAGAAAGAATCTAATCTGTTTCAACTATATTTACTTTGGAGGATAAGCGGTGCTATCGTTGAACTTTAAAACAGAAAACCACCCTATTTGAAAGGGTGGGCAACCTATTCCCCCAGCCGGTTGGGGGACAGCTCAGCCTACGCAATAGTTTTCAGCTGCGCTTTTACTTCTGATCTTCTACAGAAAACCACCTCGGGACTGAGATGGGCAACCTATCCTACTGACCGGTCAGTAGAAAACTTAGCATACGCACAGTTTTCGGTTGATCTTTACTTCTGGTGTCTATAAAAAGTATACACTTTTTTAACGGGTGATGTCAAGGTTATTTTCTATTTTGATGCGGTTGGTGAAATCTGAACGGTGATGTGATATAATACCGTTGGACACTTGTCGCCCCGCTGGGGCTTTGGTTGTGGGGTTCAACGGTTTCTATACACCTTTCGCCCCGCTGGGGCTTTGGTTGTGGGGTTCAACGGTTTCTATACACATTCCGCACCGCTGGTGCTAAATATAAAACCACCCGCGCGACAGATGTATTCAGCATCGGAGATGCGAAAGGTATATAGAACGTGTAAACCACAAAAGACAAGCACCAGCGGTGCGAAAGGTATATAGCAATGCGTGTATTTAACATAAACAAGCACCAGCGGTGCGAAAGGTGTATTCAGCATCGGAGATGCGACAGGTATATAGAACGTATGAACCATAAAAGACAAAGCACCAGCGGTGCGAAAGGTATACAACTTCAAGGAACAACATTATGGCAGATACCTACACTCAACTGTACACACATATCGTTTTTGCTGTGAAAGGTAGACAACGTCTCATTCCGAATCAACACAAAGAAGCATTACACCAATATATAACACGTATAATCACAAACAAAAAGCAGACACTCATTCGCATCAATTCAATGCCGGATCATATACATATCCTTGTCGGTATGAAACCAGACATTGCCTTGTCTGACTTAGTGAGAGACATAAAAGCAAATTCATCAAAATTCATTAACAAAAAAGGGTGGGTTGTCGGAAAGTTTGAATGGCAGGAAGGTTTTGCAGCATTTTCGTATTCTCATTCTCAGCTGGATACCGTTGTTAATTACATTAAGAATCAGGAGACACATCATTCGCGTTTAACGTTCAAAGAGGAATATCTTGCGTTTCTGAAACGTTTTGATGTCCCTTATAATCCAAAATACGTATTTGATCCCGATGACGAAACCGAAACATGATATACCTGTCGCCCCGCTGGGGCTTATTCTGGGAATATCAACGTTTTCTATACACATTCCGCACCGCTGGTGCTGAAATCTAATAAACGAAAGCATCGGAGATGTGACAGGTGTATAGAAACTGTTGGTCACCTGTCGCCCCGCTGGGGCTTATTCTGGGAATATCAACGTTTTCTATACACATTCCGCACCGCTGGTGCTGAAATCTAATAAACGAAAGCATCGGAGATGTGACAGGTGTATAGCAGTTTTATTTGAAGGAGAGTCCGAATAACCGATTACTTGCGCGGTCACTTTATCTCAATCGATACATTGAGGAGATGGGTACGGGGACGTTAGACATGATACACCGTTGCCGTGATGCTGGTTTACTCGAACCTGAATTCAGTGACAGCGGTGGATTTAAGACAACAATTTGGCGTGCTAAACCTTCAGGACTGCCAGAGTCACTGCCAGAGTCACAACCTGAAGATATGCAATCCAAAGTGATAAAACTACTCGCTATCGGACCAATGCAAAAATCTGAATTGTCCAAAAGTTTAGGACAGAAAGCAATTTCTGCCCAGCTCAACGCAGTTGTCCGGAAGCTTGTGGCAGATCAGTTAATAGAATACACGATACCCAACAAACCCAACAGTCGATTACAGAAGTATCGTTTGACAGAAAAAGGTAGAATGAAACTATTAAACCTCAAATCAGGAAATGCAGTATAAGATGCAGCATAAGTAGATTGGTAGAAGAACAAAACCCAAAAGCCATTCGGGAGAGGAACGGCATGCACATCATTCGCGAAACAGAACAAGACACACAAGAACGCGTCATAGAATTCTTCCAAGACACCTTGAACTATACCTACCTTGGCAACTGGGAGGATAGCATTGAAGAAAACAGCAACATCCTCACCGAAGACCTGTCTGACTGGCTACGTAGACAGAACTACGAACCCGGTTTAATCAGAAAAGCAGTGGATAAACTACAACGAGAAGCGAGAATCGGTGGCAGCACAACACTTTATGATGCCAATTTTGAAGTGTATGAGAGTCTACGTTACGGTGTGCAGGTGCCACCAGATATCGGTGATGATTATGAAACCGTCAAACTCTTAGATTGGGACAATCCGGAAAACAACGACTTCGGCATTGCGGAGGAGGTAGCCATCAGAGGAAGGAACAACAAACGTCCTGATATTGTGTTATATGTCAACGGTATTGCCATCGGTGTGTTAGAGTTGAAACGTTCCATCGTCTCAGTTTCTGAAGGTATCCGTCAAAACCTTGCAAATCAAACGGAGGATTTCATAGCGTGGTTTTTCAGTACTGTACAGCTTGTGATGGCAGGGAACGATACGGAGGGGTTGCGTTACGGTGTTATTAAGACACCTGAAAAATACTGGTTGCGATGGAAAGAAAAACATGCACAGCCAGATACCGAACCCAATCCTTTACTTAGAGAACTCGGTCAATTTTGCAACAAAGAACGGATGCTTGAAGTCCTGCAAGATTTCATCGTGTTCGATGCAGGCGTAAAGAAGATATGCCGACATAATCAATACTACGGTGTGAAGGCAGCTCAAGAACGCGTCAAGAGCAGAGAAGGTGGGATTATCTGGCATACACAAGGCAGTGGCAAAAGTCTGGTGATGGTCTGGTTAGCAAAATGGATTCTGGAAAACAATCCTCACGCACGGGTGCTTATCATCACTGACCGCATAGAATTGGACGAACAAATTGAAAGCGTTTTTAGAGGTGTGCGCGAAGGCATCATACGGACAAAAAGCGGGAATGATTTGAAGCAGGTGTTAAGCAATTCCACAAATCGGTTGGTTTGTTCACTTGTACACAAGTTCGGTAGGTCTGGTGAAATAGAAGATGCTGATGTAGATATCTATGTGAATGATCTGAAGCGGAATATCTCTGATGGTTTAGATGTAAAGGAAGATTTCTTTGTATTTGTAGACGAATGCCATCGCACGCAGTCAGGTAAACTCCATAAGGCAATGAAGGAACTGCTACCCGATGCGATGTTTATTGGCTTTACTGGTACGCCCTTGCTAAAGAACGACAAACAGCGGAGCATTGAGACTTTTGGGAAATATATTGACACATATAAATATGACGAGGCAGTGAGCGATGATGTTGTACTTGATCTGCGTTATGAGGCGCGGGATATTGATCAGTATCTCACATCACAGGAACGGATTGACCAATTTTTTGATACAAAGACGCGCGGTCTGAACGATGTTGCGAAAGCACAGCTTAAAGAACGTTGGGGAACGATGCTAAATGTGGAAAGTTCAATGAATCGGTTACGGAAAATAGTTGCTGATATTGTATTAGATATGGACAGGTATGATCGTCTGAAAAGTGGTAAAGGAAACGCAATGCTTGTGGCAAATAGTATCCTCTCTGCTTGTAGACTTTATAAACTTTTTCAAGAGACAACACTGCGCGGTAAATGTGCCGTTATCACATCCTACAGACCAACGCCAGAATCCATCAGGCTTGAAGAAACGGGAGAAGGACTTACCGGTAATCAGGTTAAGTACAACACCTATAAAGATATGCTTACTGCATATTTCGGAAATTCTGTTAGTATCACAAACGACAAGGTTGATCAATTTGAACGCGAGGTCCAAAGACGTTTCATTGATGAACCAGAACAGATGAAACTTCTCATCGTAGTGGACAAATTGCTCACAGGTTTTGATGCCCCTCCAGCAACCTATCTCTACATAGACAAAAGCATGCAAGATCACGGATTATTTCAAGCAATTTGTCGCGTCAATCGTATTCATACTGATGATAAAGAATTTGGCTATATTATTGATTACAAAGACCTATTTATGTCTCTGGAAGAGGCAATGACAGATTACACAGGCGGTGCTTTTGAGAACTACGATGAAGAAGATGTTGAAGGATTACTGAAGGATAGGTTGGAAAAAGGTAGAGAACGATTAGAGGACGCACGTGAAGCGATTAAGGCATTATGTGAACCTGTTGAACCACCGAAACAGATACAAGATTATATACGTTATTTTTGTAGTGACGATAGCGCAAATGACGAACAAATCAAAGCGAATGAGCAGAAACGTATTAAACTATATAAGATGACAGCGGCTTTGGTGCGTGCTTATGCTAACCTTGCAAACGAGATGGAGTGTGCTGGCTATACCGCAACGGAAGCAGAAAATATCAAAGAAGAGGTGAAAGACTACGAATATATACGCCATCAAGTGAAACTGGCAAGTGGTGATTACATTGATCTAAAAATGTATGAACCCGATATGCGTCATCTGTTGGATACTTATGTCAGTGCTGATGATAGTGAGGTACTCACCGATTTTGACAACGTCCCACTTGTGCAACTGATTGTTAATAACGGTGCTGAGGAGGCGGTTCAAAATCTACCTGAAGGTATCCGCACAAACGAAGAGGCGATGGCAGCTGCGATAGAAAACAACATTCGGCGCGTCATTGTTGACAGATCAGAGATCAATCCAAGATATTATGAAGATATGTCCCAATTGCTTGATGAACTAATTCGTCAGCGGAGAGAGAATGCAATCAATTATCAACAATATCTTGAGAAAGTCCAAGATTTGAGCAATAAGGTTATTGACCCAAGCACAAGACCTGACTATCCATCATATATTGGAACAGCAGCACGGCAAGCATTTTTTGATAACTTAGGCGACGATATTCCAGATGATATTAAAGCAGAGATAGCAATAACAATAGATGAGTCTATCAAAGATGAAAGAAGTGATGCGTGGAGAGGCAATAGAATCAAAGAACTTGAAGTTTGGAACGCAATAAGTATGGTCACAGATGTGTATGCAGACATCACCATAGATGTTGATAAAATATTAAATATCGCAAAAAATCAAGATGAATACTAAAACCGATAATTATCACATGGAAATAAGCGGTCTTTCTATAGAAGTCATCCGAAAAGATATAAAGCATTTTTATATTGGTGTCCACCCACCCAATGGACAGATACGGGTGTCTGCTCCGTTACGTCTTGATGATGATGCGGTTCGTATGGCTATTATTTCACGTTTGGGATGGATTAAACGGAAACAAACAACTTTTGAAAAACAGGAACGCCAATCACAACGTGAGTTTGTTTCCGGTGAAAGTCATTATTTTGCGGGGAGACGTTACAGACTGAAAGTAACTGAGCAGGATTGTCCACCTAAAGTTAAACTCCTCAACAACAAGCGGATCGGACTCATGGTGCGTCCTGGGACAGATCGGGACAAACGTGAAAATGTACTTAATGAATGGTATCGTGAACATTTGCGTGCACAATTTCCACCACTCCTCGCAAAATGGGAACCAAAAATGGACGTAACCGTTGACGAAATACGAATCCGGAAAATGAAAACACTGTGGGGTTCTTGCAACATAGAAGCAAAACGTATCTGGCTTAATCTTGAACTTGCGAAGAAACCGAAAACATGTTTAGTGTATGTATTGGTGCATGAAATGACACATTTGCTGGAACGTCATCATAATGATCGGTTTCGTGAGTTGATGGATTCCTTTTTACCGCAATGGCGAACCTATCGCGACCAACTGAATGCAGCACCCCTTGCCCATGAAAACTGGCGATATTGAACAGTACTTTGATGTGTAGTTTTTCGATTGGCTCAGCACTCTCACCTTTAGACAACTTTACAATTTGCACCACACTGGTAATTCTGCTATAATTGTGTGAGTTTCAACAATAGATAGGAGAAAAACATGATGATACAAGTTCGTCGGTTAATTAAGAATAGTGTAGAATTTACGATATGTTTGATGCTTCTTTTAACTATTTCAGTCTTGGTTATTGGATGTTCAGATAAGCAAACGGATGAGGAGTTTAAGGTTGCGATGCTTCTTCCCGCCTCTAAATCGGATGCCGGATGGAACGCATTAGCATTCCAAGGACTTCTACTGATAGAGGAAGAACTCGGTGCAAAAATAATGGACGTTGAGAGTAAGACAACGCCTGAGCAGGAGCAACACTTCCGTTATTATGCGAGTAAGGGATTTGACTTGATATTTGGTCACGGTTATGAATTTCAAGACCCAGCGAAAGCAGTCGCTACTGATTTTCCAGATACTATTTTCATCACATCTTCAGGTGGCACTATCACTGACAATATCTCCCCTATGAACTTACGGGTTGAGCAACCTACATACCTTTTAGGTATAATGGCGGGAATGATGACACAAAGCAACAAACTCGGCTGTATCGGAGGGCAGGAGATTCCATCTGTCAAGAGTACCTTTATGGCATTTGAAGACGGCGCGAAAAGTGTTAATCCTGAAGTAGAAGTTATCGAAATGTGGGTGGGGGACTGGGTAGATGCTGGTACAGGGAAAAGATACTCAGAAGCACTCATTAATCAAGGCGTTGACTTTCTCTATCCGAATGCAGATGCCGCAGGACTCGGTGCTTATGAAGCAGCCGAAAACGCACAAGCTGATGGAAAAACCGTTTACACATTTGGCGCAAATCTTGACAAAAGTAAGATTTCACCTAATACCGTCCTTGCAAACGCTGTGGTTACACCTACTGCTTTTTTAAAAATTGCAAAACTCGTTAAGGAAGGGAAATTCAAAGAACAGATATACACCTTCAATATGTTGACTGAACATGCCATCAAGTTAACCTATAATCCGGATTTGAAAGATAAAATCCCTCAAGACGTATTGGATGCCGTTGAAGAGGCAAAATCTAAAATCTTGTCAGGAGAACTTGAAGTGAAACAAATTGATTTCACAGAAGAAAACTGATCGCATCTGTTCAGACTTGGTAGGATAGAATACAGATTATGTCAGATAAATTGCAAATTGATGGAATTGAAGTCTCCTTTTCAGATGGTGAGACCGTGCTTGAAGTGGCACAACGTCATCAGAAAGATATTCCCACGTTATGTTACGATCCACGATTGGAACCCTTTGGAGGCTGCCGTCTGTGTATTGTAGAGATGGAAGGTGCGCGCAATCCAGTTGCTTCATGCACAACAAAAGCAACTCCCGGCATGGTTATCAACACTTCAAGCGATACAATTGAGACATATCGAAAAACGTTGCTTGAAATGGTGATGAGTGAGAACCGGGAGGTGGATGTACATCCGTTGCGTGGTTACGCTTCTCGTGAACTCGCAGATCTCTGTGATAGATATGAAATCAAGGGGACTGGTATTAGAGGAACAATATCTGGCACAAGTAAAACCGATGATAATCCTTTTATTCTTCGGGATTATGAACTATGCATCTCGTGTTATCGGTGCGTGCGTGTATGTGCTGAACAGGAAGGTGACCACGCCATCAATGTGATGAACCGTGGTTTTCAGACACAGATTACGACTGAATTTGATGGACTTCTCAAAGACTCTGCATGTACGTTCTGTGGACAGTGTATCCAGACTTGTCCGACAGGGGCACTTGCCGATAAAAAGGCACTCCGTGCTGTTGATGAGGTCGTAGATGGGACGTTTGATAAGACGCGAACTATCTGTCCATATTGTGGAGTCGGTTGTTCCGTCGATGTGCTTTCAAAAAACGATAAAATTATCGGTATTCATCCTGCCATGGACGGTCCTGCTAATCAAGGCGCGCTCTGTGTTAAAGGTCAGTTTGCTTATGATTTTGTGCAACATTCTGATCGCTTGAAAACACCACTTGTGCGGGGTGACGATGGTGAACTTCATGAAACAACTTGGGAAGATGCACTTGATGTCGCTGCGGAAGGGTTCAGGAAAGTTAATGCTGAACATGGTAAGCATAGCATCTACGGTATCGCTTCTGGACGTGCCCCGAGCGAAGCAGCGTATCTCATGCAGAAGTTCATACGGGCAGGTTTTGGCACAAACTACATTGACAATTGCAGCCGTGCCTGACACGCGCCGACTGTTGCCGGTCTGGCATCGACAATCGGACGTGGAGCGATGTCTAATCCACTCGTTGATATGGAGAAACCTGATGTCATCTTTTGTATTGGCACAAATATGACAGAATGTCATCCAGTAGCAGCAACGGGATTGAAAAAGGCGATTGCTCGTGGTGCTAAACTTATCGTGGCAGATCCGAGACGTATCGGATTAGCAGAATTGTCTCATCTCTATTTGCCGCTTCGTGTCGGGTCCGACACTGCTTTGCTGCTTGGCATGGCACATGTCATCGCTCGTGAAGGTTTGATTGATGAAGAATTCATTGAAAATAGGACAACAGGCTTTGACGACTTCTTTGAACACATCAGTCAGTGGACACCTGAATGGGCAGAAACAATCTCAGGTGTACCTGCACAAGACATAGAAACTGCTGCGATGTGGTACGGTTCCTCGGATGCAGCGGCTATCTACTACACACTTGGGATTACAGAACATATCTGCGGTGTAGAAAACGTTCAGAGCTTATGCAACCTTGCTTTGATGACAGGGAATGTTGGACGTGAGGGGACGGGCATTAACCCGATGCGTGGGCAAAACAATATACAAGGTGCGGGTGATAGTGGTGCGTTACCAAATAACTATCCTGGATTTCAGTCCGTCACTGATCCTGAACATCAGGCGAAGTTCAAAGAAGCCTATGGCAAGGAAATTGACCTTGAGAAAGGAATAACGAAAGTTACTGCTTTAGAACTCTGTGGTGATAGTATTCACGCGATGCTTATTGATGGTGAGAACACATTGCTTTCTGATCCTGACCGTGAGCATTGTGAACATGCTCTCCGATCCTTAGATCATCTTGTTGTGGTTGATATTTTTCTGACAGAAACAGCAGAACTTGCAGATGTTGTGCTACCCGCAACTGCATGGGGTGAAACTGACGGGATTTGTACGAATACAGAACGTCGTGTGCAACGGCTGCGCGCAGCAGTGTCACCTCCTGGTGATGCGAAACCTGATTGGTGGATAATTTGTGAGATTGCCAAACGACTCGGATTTAATGGATTTGAATATGCCTCACCTGAACCGGTATTCAATGAACTTTGCAGCCTCTCACCGATATATGCAGGTTTGGATTGGGAACGTATAGAAAGCGGTGTCACAGATACCTTTAACAACCAGTGGCCTGTTCCGCATAAAGATCATCCTGGCACACCTCGATTACACGAGGATACTTTTGTCAATGGAAAAGGAATTTTTTCTAAAGTTCATTATCGTGACCCTGCGGAGACAATCAGCGATGATTTCCCTGTATGGCTAACGACTGGTAGGCGTTTGCAATCCTACCATACACGCACGCAAACAGGTAGGTCTCAAGGCATAGATTACCTTTTACCCGAAGAGTCCCTTGAAGTGAATCCTGCTGACCTTGAAAAATGGCAGTTGTCAGATGGGGAATGGTGTAAAATGAGTAGTGCACGTGGGAATATTAATATTAAAGTCAAGGCGACAAATCGTTCGCCACGTGGCACTGTATTTGCCAGTTTCAGTTTTGCAGATGTGCCTGTAAATCTATTAACAGGATCAGGATACGATCCTATTACACACACCGCTGAGTTGAAGGTGTGTCCAGTAAAATTAGAACCGCTATAAGGAGAACAAAATGAAATGGAAAACACGTTGGTTAGAAGAAAATGAAGATGTTGATACATTAAAAGAACAATTACAATCAGAGGGATTCGACCCGTATCAGTGGGCTGGTCGTCCGGGTGGTGCCTATCTTGATTATATTCACACGCAGGATGAAGTCGTTTGTGTGTTGTCTGGTACTGCTGATGCAAAAGTTGCCGATGCGGAAGGCACTGTGGAAAAAGGGGACCGAATTGATGTTCCGGCTAATACCTATCATTCATTAACGGTAACAAGTGATGAACCCCTCGTCGTTTTGACGGGAATGCGTAAATCTTAATAGCAGTCTGTTGTCAGTAAACAGCATAAGAAAGATTATATAATCAACTCGTCATATATCAAAAGGAATACTTATGAACATAACAGTTGAAATAGGTGATTTTCGTCAAGTAGAAACCGATGCTGTCCTCATTCCTGTGCTTGAAGATGACATGCACAATGAATTGCTCTTAGCCGCTGATTCAGCATTGGAAGGACGTTTACAAGCGTTTCTGAACCTTGGCGATTTCAAAGGTAAACCGAAGACCACAAGTTTGCTGTATACAAACGGAGGGATTGCTGCACCTCGTATCATACTGGTAGGACTCGGATTGTTTGAGAAACTTGATGCCGAACAGGTACGTCAAGTTGCAGGACACACTGCCAAACAAGCACGTGATATGGGGCTTAAATCTATTGCTGTACCTATTCCGCCCGAAACACAAGACGATTGGGCACAAGCAGCCGTTGAAGCCAGTCCGCTCTCACTATATGAGTTCAAGCAGCATAAAACACAAAGCGATGATAGTGATGATGAAGACAAATCGCTTGAATCCATGACCTTTCTCGTAGGGAGTGAGTCGGAGAAATCGCTGATAGAACGGATCGTTGAACGGGGACAAACTATAGCAAACGGGACTATGCTTGCCCGTGATCTGAGCAATCAACCCAGTAATCATCTCACACCGACACAACTTGCTGTAAAAGCCGAAGAAGTGGCGGAATCGGTGGGGCTAAATTGCACGGTTTTTGACAAACCAACACTACAGGAAAAAGGCTTTCGGACTTTGTTGGCAGTTGCACAAGGTAGTGCGGAAGACCCACGGTTTATCATTTTGGAATACACACCTGAAGGAGATGAACACGATACTGTTGCACTCGTCGGAAAAGGAATTACCTTTGATACAGGTGGAATATCATTGAAATCTGGCAAAGGTATGGACGAGATGAAACACGACATGTCTGGGGCTGCAGCTGTATTAGGTGCGATGCAGGTTATCGGTCAGTTGAAACCGAATGTACATGTCCTCGGGATTATTGCGACAACAGAAAATATGCCGGGTTCCACTGCTATTAAACCAGGAGACGTTATCACATCTTACGGTGGAAAGACAATTGAGATTATGAATACAGATGCTGAAGGTAGACTTATTTTAGCAGATGCGCTCGGTTGGACAGCACAATATGAACCGAAAGGTGTAATTGATTTAGCCACGCTTACTGGTGCAGTGATTACTTGTCTTGGACATATTGCCGCAGGAGCTATGGGAACAGACGATGCTCTGATGGAAAAGGTCAAGAAAGCTGCTGAAAAAACCCACGAACGCGTCTGGGAGTTACCTCTCTGGGATGACTATGATGAAGGTGTGAAAAGCAAAGTGGCAGATGTGCAGAACATCGGTGATGGCACATCTGGAACGATCGCCGGTGCTGCATTCCTGAAGAAGTTCGCTGAAGGTTACCCGTGGGTGCATCTTGACATTGCAGGAACTGCGTGGGGAATGAAAGGGTCTACGTATATTCCTGAAGGGGCATCTGGTTATGGTGTTCGCTTGTTGGTGCAATTGATTGAAGATTGGTAGAAGTTGTTTATACTGAAACATAGAAGGGCAGCGTTGAATGCAATTCATACATTCAACGCTGATTTCTTTTTTTGCGTCTGACCTCTTTATGCATACACTCCTAATCCTTTTATGAAAAATAGTAAATCTTTACTGTGTACATCCTAATTCACATAATATCTACCAGATTATTTGACTCAACCTAATTTAAATAAATCTGTCAAAAAACAACGCGCAATTACGGGAAAGTTGTAACTACGAATATTGAGAATTTGCTGTAGAATATATTCCATATTGAAAAGTTAGAGGAGAGAATGTCCAAGAAAAGGAATCACCAACTAAGAAACTTTGGGTTTGCACTGCTTCAAGGCACCTTTATGCGTATCAATCTTGCATTTGTGGATGCGTCGACGGTGCTTTCTGCTTTCGTGCATAAACTCACTGGTTCAAATTTCATGGTGGGTCTGACAGGTTCAATGATGACAGCAGGTTGGATGTGGCCCCAGCTGTTGGTGTCTAATCTGCTGGAACATCGTCAGCGTAAAATGCCGTATTACGCACTTGGGATGGGTATCCGTGTGTTTGCGTGGTTGGCTATATTCTTCTGCACTATAAGGATTGGCGCACAAAAACCTATTTTACTCGCTGCTTGCTTTTTAAGTTTCTACTTTTTATCTTCCTCTGCCATGGGTGTTTCAACACTTCCCTACATGGACATCATTTCTAAATCTATAGCACCGAATCGGCGTGCACGCTTTTTCAGTCTAAGACAAGTAATCGGTGGATTTTTTGGTATATGGGTCGGTTTTTTTGTACATGCAGTACTCGGAAAAGAAGAAGAATTTACAGGTATCTTTGGATGGATTACACAAACCTTCAGAACGATTACGATGTTCTTGATCAGTTCTATATTTCAGAGAGAACCTGAACTTGTGTTTCCATCAAATTACGCCATACTCTTCATCTGTTCTGTGCTTGCGGCGTTTCTGTCTTTTGTCAGTTTCTTGGGGATACGCGAACCTATCCATCCTGTTAACGCTAAACGCATCCCTATGTGGGAACACCTAAAACAGGGACCACATTTCCTACGAACAGATAAGAATTATCGTAGATTTATTATATTTCGCATCGGTTTGCACCTTGCTAGCATGGCAATCCCTTTCTATACAACTTATGCATTGGCTGAATTAAGTGTACCAGAGGCAACAATTGGTTTTTTCATCGTGTGTTCTGCATTTAGTGGTGTTGTTTCAAATGCAATGTGGGGTTATATCGGAGAGAAATACGGCGTGCGATGGTTGCTGATTATCACTGCTGGTTTGATGGCGTTTCCACCAGCAATCGGCTTCTTTTCAGGTATAGTTCCAAACACCTTCATATTACCTGCTTTTTTCTTCATTTTTGCAATAAGTGGTGTCCTGTCAAACGGCATGATGGTGGGATTTATGGCGTATATGTTAAATATCGCGCCACCGCGTAGCCGTCCGAGTTATATCGGATTTATGAATACTCTGTTAGTACCAGTCAGTTTTGCACCAAGTATAGGTGGATTACTCGTGCCGTATATTGGTTATCAGGGGTTGTTTGCATTATGCTTTGGAATCTGTCTTGTTGCTTTCCGTATCGCTACCGGATTGCAGGAGATTATGCATGAGGATGAGTTTGATGAGGATGTTGCGGAGTAAGTTTCTGTCCATTTTATGAGGTTATTGCGGTTGAATATCCGTGGCGCAATGAAATGGGGACAGAGGATAAACCCCTGTCCCGTCAGAAAGTGTGCGACACTTAATGTCACACCAAAGGGCGTAACACTAAGTGTCACACCTCCTCTGATTTGATAACATAACAAATACCTCCTTTTCCGCAATACAGCGGCATTAGGATATCATTACCATTAAAAATGATAATGATTCACCTATACACAATTTTGGATGCACTTTTGATATGTATTACGGAGATATCTTCCATAAAGAGGTATTTATGAGCCCGGATTCCGCCAGACAATACGCCCACGCGTCAGGTCGTAAGGAGAAAGTTCAACAGTAACCTGATCACCTGGTAGCACCCAGATTTTATGTTGCATCATTTTTCCTGCCAGATATGCAACAACTTTATGATCATTCTCTGTCAACTCCACACTAAATAAGTTCCCTGGTAAAGATTCCAAAACTATGCCAGGGACTCGGATAGCAGAATCTTTAGTTGACTCAAGACTATCTTGCATCGTTTCTTCATTGTTCATTGTGTTTCTTTCTCTCATTTTTCTACTCCTTCAATTCCTATTATGTCCATTTCTTCATCTTATTTTGTAAATCAACCTCACTGAAACAAGCAATCCCAACACCATATATTTATGTGTATAGCATCTTGACGGTGTTCCCTAATAAGTAGTGAATATCGGACCGTCTAAAATCCATAAATTAGTTAATACTTCAATAAACCATTCGTAATATTATTCATGCCAATACTTTTGAATTAACACTATAATGGATGCACTATATTAACGCATTGTTCAGTAATTTAACGTAACATCTGATAATAAAGTTGACATACTTTGAAAAAGTTGATAATATATGTTGAAGACATTCCAATACATCATAAGGATAGCATTTTTAAGGAGAAGAGAAAATGAGCCAAGCGTTACCGTTAATCGCATATCCTGATCTTGAAGATCAAGTTAAAGCGATGGAGGAAGATGGGTATGCGTATTTACCACAAGTTATCAACTCTGAAGAACTTGCAGAACTTCGTGAAGCCATGGATAAATTAACTGCAATTCCTGAGAGTTTTGATAAACATAGCGTTCCAGAAAATGGGAGCGGATTCCTCAACAAACATATCAATAACGCATTTAATCGTGATCCAGTTTTCCTAAGTTACCTTGACAAATCACCTGTCATAGAGTTAGCAGAAGCAGTTCATGGGGGTGATTGTCATGTGATTGGAATGACATCTTGGGTTACAGGTCCTGGACGTCCTGACCAAGGATTACATGCCGATTGGCTGCCTATCTCACTTCCTGCAGATATTTTGGAAGACCCTCGTGTTAAAGTCCCGATATTCATCACAACTGCTCACTATTACCTTGATGACCTATATGAAGATCTTGGTCCAACGAAGTTTGTTCCGGGTAGTCATCTCTCTGGTCGTAGACCTGATGGTGAAACGGAATGGAAGGGAGCGACAGAGAAGAGCATCCTATGCAACGGTGGCGACGTTGTGATTTTCAGGAGTGAAGTCTGGCATAGAGGAACAGCAAACCGTAGTGACCAGACACGGTACCTGTTACAGGTACATTATGCGAACCGTATGATAACACAGAAGTATCCACCCTACTTGAATCGGTTTCAATTTGATGAATCAATTTTAGAGTTGGCGACAGAACGCCAACAACGGCTGATGGGCAATCATCGTCCAGGTGCTTATGATTAGTGATGCGGGAATAGCACTTCCGATGCGGTCATCAGTTTCCCTTGAATAGTAAAGAACCTATCAGGCCATCAGCAAGTCGACAAGTTATCAGCGAGGATCCTCACGGCAAGATAATCGCTCTCAGTTTGCTCCTCGCTTTTCTTTGGGGTGGAAATTCACTATCAATAAAAATCGGTTTGCAAGACCTTCCTCCGATGGCATTGGCATTTGTGCGTTTTGTTATCGGTTTGATTATTGTTGGGGTCTGGTCGCTGTATCGCCGTGTCCCACTCGGATTAAAACGCGGGGACCTGTCCCGATTACTTCTCCTCACTGCCATTTTCATAGCGCAAATCATCACTCTCAACTGGGGTACCGTCTTCACATCCGCTTCTCGCTCAACTATCTTTATTAATACCTATCCATTTTTTACAGCCATATTTGCCCATCTCTGGATACCGGGTGAGAGACTCTCTGTTACAAAGACATTAGGGGTTATTGTTGCCTTTAGTGGTGTATTTGTCACCGTCGCTCAGGATCTTGGAAATGGACAGTCTTCTCTCTTTGGTGATATTTTGGTTCTTGTGAGCGGAGCGTTTTTGGGTCTACGTGTTGTTGTGACGAAGCTGTTAGTCCAATCCATTCATCCGTATCGTCTATTGGTGTGGTACTTAGCCTTAAGTCTCCCTGTTTATGCTATCTTGAGTGTCCTGTTTGAACTCCAAATGCCCTTCAAATTGTCTCTTGATGGCAGTTTAGCACTTCTCTATCAAGGGGGAGTGATTGCTGGTTTCTGTTTCTTGGCCTGGACAGCAGTTCTTGAGAGATATAGTGCAAGTAAACTTGTTGTGCTCTTTTTCGCTACGCCACTATCTGGTGTTCTGTTTAGTCATCTGCTGTTAGGTGATGAATTAACTGTTTATTTGTTAATTGGTTCTCTTCTGGTAGCAGGTGGAATTTATCTTGTGAATATGCAGCATTGAATTGGAATGCATTAGATGTCAATTTAAATCGGTAAACGGATTTGACTCGTATACTGTTTAATTCGTTCATTTGCCAATTTGATATAGTCTTCCTCAATATCGTATCCGATAAAGTGCCTATCAGATTTAACCGCACTCAAACAGGTTGTTCCACTCCCACAAAACGGATCTAAAACCACATCGCTTTTGAAGGTGTATAACTGAATTAATCTGTGCGGAAGTTCTTCAGGAAACGGAGCGGGATGTCCTATACGTTTTGCAGATTCAGATGGAAATGTCCAAACGCTTTTTGTCCACTCTAAGAAATTTTCTTTGCTAATGGTATTTTCTTTGTCGTTACGTTGTCTTGAAAAGGAGTCTTTTGAGAAAACGAGAATATATTCATGAACATCTCTCAGCACTGGGTTCGCTGCCGACAACCAACTCCCCCAGGCTGTTGAACTCCCCGCAGATGCAGCTTTGTCCCAAATGATTTCACCACGCATATAGTAGCCTATTTCCAACATATCTTCTATGATGTGACTATGCAACGGAATGTAAGGTTTGCGTCCTAAATTAGCAATATTAATGCACGCTCTCCCACCTGTCACCAACTTCTTGTAGGTTTCAGCAAATACTGTGCGGAGGAGTTGTCTATATTCGTCTAATGATAGATCGTCATCGTATTCCTTTTTGGCATTATATGGTGGAGAAGTCACCATCAGATGGATGCTGCTATCTGGAATCTCAGACATCTGCTCGCTTGAAGCACAATAGAGTTTGTCAAGGTTTTCAGGTGGAATTGGGTTTTCTACCCACGTTTCGGGTTCAGGCGGTTCTTGATCTGCGTAGAGTTTTCCTTTATAGAACTCGCTGGAGTCGTGATTGATTCTACCAATAGTACCGAAAGCACTTGTTTTTGTGCCTTGCCTTTGAGATTTTAAGTTTGTTTTACGCATTTTTTATACCATTTCAATAAATGTCTATGACATTAACATTTGATAAGATTGTTTTATATACCGCACAACCTAATAGGTTATGCTACATTAAAGCGACATTAATTATTACAGGACTTACGCAGTTTCTCTTAAAGTCCCCTTGATAAGGGGGATTTAGGGGGTTAATTCACTGAAATAAAGACTTTTTAACCCTTCTAACCCCCTACCCCCCTTATCAAGGGGGAATGCGTAAGTCCAGTTATTAGAAATGATATCAATACCGATCCGGATACCAAAAGATAACATCACGTTTTGGAAACAACACACTTAAGAAAGCGGAAACTTCATCAGAAACTGAAACATCTGATTTTATCTGTTCCCATCCGATTTCACCGAACAGTAGTTGCCAAAAATCTTCCTCACTCATCTCTAATTGATCAGCATTAGGTGCATCGTTCACGATTTGGATAGTGGCGTTGCCATCGAATCGTAATACTACTTGTTGGTCGTTAACAACGGGAAATCTCACAGCAAGGGATGGGAAATTTAGTTCTGCAGCAGCAATCTCCGATTCCCACCGAACCACAAGACGACGTAGCAGTGTAGGTAAACAGACAGCATAGAGCATCATCGTACTATCCGTAAACCTTGTAATTTCACCTTCACACCTCGATATAAGCTGCTCCACAAACGGATGTTTCGATGAGAATATGCCATTTATCTCTTTAAGCTGTTCTGATTCACATGCTTGCAATAGATGGGATACATAAGTGTCCAAAACTTCAGGTGTGTCTGGTCTGTAACCAACTTCAAGCAACGCCACAGATTTATCATGGACATTGTAGTTGAGGTATCCAGCTATGTTTCCGTTTTGATGTGCGATTACAGTGGGCAAGATTCCACGAATTCGGGAAGGCTCCATATCCCAATATGCACGGGTTCGTGAGAGCGTTCCGCTCTGTTGTGAATTAGATAGGTAGTGGACTGCTGCAACGGAATCTAAATCTGTTTCTAAATTGAAAGCGCGCACCTGAAAATCAGATTGACTTTCCACTAAAGTTGCAGAATTGTGCTTTATTTGAAACCCGTGCAATGGCAAGGATGTCCATCCAAGTCTATGGTAAAATACCTCTGGTATGATAGTGAAAAGCACACCGAGGTCACAACCTGCTGTCTTTAGATAGTCTATTGTTTGCCGCATGAGTGCGGAAGCATAGCCAACGCCACGATATTTTTCGTGTGTGCAGACACCTCCGATGCCTCCCATCGTAACAAGCGATGCACCTATCCTAATGCGTCTCTCCCAGACGCGTAATGTTGAAACTACGCGATCATTCACAACAACCACACGTGTTTGTGAAAGTCTGTAGCTGCTATCCCCCTTAACATACTGCCAGTATCGTTCATGCTGGTTCGGATTGAACGCCATGCAGTTGAGTTCTACGACCTGTTCTAATTCTGATTCGCGTGCTGCTCTAATTTCCATATTATACCAATTCTAAATAATAAAGTCGCATTAATTAACGTCTTGACGGGGTGTGTAAAGTTTTTGGCTCAAATACGACTTATCCTTGTTGTAGTGTGGGGTCTCCGTGCCCCGCACTTAGTTTTGAAAGATAGCGGGGCACGGAGACCCCGCACTACAATAAGAGAAAGGCGCGGGGCACGGAGACCCCGCACTACAATTTTCCCCTACTTCATCGTAAAGATAACACCTAACGCTTCATTTGGGGTTTGTATCAATTTTTCACATGCTTCAGGTGCTTGGTCAATTGGCACAATATCTGTGATAATATATTGTAAGTTAACTTTGCCTTCCGAAATTAATCTTAGCGATAGTTCTAAGTTACGTTGCGTTGGCCACGGCACTAACACGGGTGGATAATCTGCTCCGTGTTCATAAGCTTCATCGTGGTAGCCAGGACCTGTGCGTGCTGCACTGATAACATCCACATTGCCAAGTCCCGCAGCAAACCCATGTGTAATGCTTGCCCCACCCACAATAACAATTCGTCCCATTCTGTGGGTATCAGGAGCAATCTTCAACATGGAACGGACTTGTTGAAACGCACTTGTCGCATCGCCTCCGAAGGCTATAATACCACAGTCAATGCCGTAACCGTTGGTAAATTGCTGTGCAATTGGAATCGGGTCTGTTTCAGACACATTTATTGCGCGACCTATACCTGATTTTTCAGCAATTTTTAACCTTAACGGAAGTTTGTCTAATCCGATAACATAAGCCCCCGCTGTTTTTGCAATCTGACTTGCCAGTTGTCCAAGCATGCCTAATCCGGCAATGACGACATTTTCACCGATACGGATGCGTCCGCGTTGCACTGCGTGGAGTGCTGTTGCTGTCAGATGAACAGATGCTGCCTCTTCATATTTAACGTTTTCTGGTATCTTAGCACACAAGTTATGCGGCACACAGGCATAAGTAGCGTGGAGTGCGTATCCTCCACCCATGCCTGCAACGCTGTCCCCGATCTCAAATTCACCGCAGTCTCCCTCTTTGCCAATGACGACACCTGCATTCGTATATCCAAACGGACGTTTTTGTGTTTCGTCCCCTGGGTTTTCTCGCCTACGTTTCACACCACCGAGTTCTGTACCAGGGCTGACCATAGATGCGTGAACTTCTATTAGCAGTTGACCGGGTTTTGGTGCAGGTGTTTCCTGTTCTTCTGTTGAGATATGTCCTGCGTCACTTCTCATGACAACTTTTCTTGTTTTGCTCATATAGGTTTCTCTTAGACGTGTGATTGTATGTTGTTCGTATTTTATTTTAAATCAGTTTTGTTGTCAAACTATGGGTATGTAAGTTTTTGGTACTGCAAGTAGGGGTGGGGTCTCCCCGCCCGATTACCATAGGTGTCAATTTAGTGAAATCTTTTCTTGTCTGAACCAGGATTTTCAGGATTAGTAGATTTCCAGGATTATACGTCTGATGTTTCAGTGTTCTATTGATAAGATAAGCATCAAACTTTAGATAGGAACTTTGGATTCGCAAACTCACAATCCTTAAAATCCTGGTTCAGACAAATATTCAAAGATTGAAAAAACATACGGCAACTTATGCAGTTTTGCCGAATGCTTGGGCGACTAACACCAAATCTAAAACATTGACATTGCCATCACCGTTTATATCTGCAACATTTTCGCCAGTGGCACTGAAGTTCCTGCTGACTAAGACTAAATCAAGAATGTTAACCTTACCGTCTCTGTTGATGTCTTCTTTTAAATAAAGTGGTTGGTTTATCAAAAAATTGTCAAATGAGACCGTTAAATGTCCCGGTGCCTCAGTTTGACAGATTCCAGTGTAGATTCCGACTTCAACCTGATCTTCAAGTTCAATAGATGTGTCTCCAACATGTATCCACTCACCTTGAGGATCTGGCTTAAACCACGCAGTATAGTTATCCCCATCCCGATCAAGGCGCAAGGATACAGGAACATTTCCTGCTGGTGGGTTGAAACTGGGAACGAATTCAACAATTTCTCGTCCACGTTGTTGGAATTGTAGATACAATGTGTTTTTGTTCCTAACCCAAGCATGATTAGTACCATGCCCCCAAAGTTTCATTGACACCCATTCATTCTGGGATGGTGATTTAATGATTAAACCCGCAACTGAACAGATATCCTTATGGTCAAAGATCAACGATGTTTGAACACTGAACCTTTCTTGATATGTAACCTGATAGAAACGTGTGCTTGTATCTTCTCTAAATATATTCTGGTTGTATGCCCCTTGAACTACAAGTTTCCCATCTATCAATGTATGACTGCCTTTATCTCCGTTTTGGACATGCCAGAAAGGTTGTAATTCTTGTCCATCAAATCCATCACTTTGCAGATCTTGTGCTATGACTAAGGACGAAAGCATTCCGAGGAAGGATAGCGTGAGAATTGCGTAAACTAACTTCTTAATTATTTTCATAGTAAAACCACCTCTTATGGTTTGTTTCTGATTATGTGTGTTCATCAAAGGTAAGTTTGAGTCACACGATTAGATTGTTGTAACAATGTTATAATAAGTCTTTCTATGTTATAATAAGTCTTTCTATGTTATAATAAGTCTTTCTATATGTCAAATTAAAATGTGTGTTTGGGTTACTGAATCGCGGATTTATGAGGTAGAAAACTCAATAGAACTGCATTGGTTAGTTTTAATTTGATTAAATTTAGCAATTTGTAGTATAATTATGAATAATTATCACAAATTTCTGAAATTGTTCTATTTGAAATCTAATTTGACTTGACAACGTTTTTATATTAGTATAAACTAAGTTAAGTACATTACTACGTTTGAGCGATTCGCCTTAATACATATAGTGGCAACAAATCTTTATTGTTACGTGTGTCCATAGATTTCCGGTGAACCCCCTCCTCAAACAAGCAATTAGACCTATACCGAAAGGTAGAGAAAACGTCACAATAAGTAAATGAATTAGTAAGGAGTGTTTTATGAAAAATCAGCTTTTTAACAGGAAATTGTTATTTTCCTTTATGGCTGTAATAATGTGTTTGGGATTCACAGCATTGAGTTACGGTGCAGCCACCGTATCTGTTGATCCCGCTTCGGTTGAATCCCCCGCTGTCGGTGAACAACTCATTATAAATATTAATATTGCCGGTGGTGTTGGTGTTGCCGGTGCCCAAGTCCAAGTTAATTATGACAGTACTGCTCTTAGTTATGTTTCCGCAGCAAAAGGAGATTATCTTCCTGGCGATCCTGCTGCAGGAACGTTTTTCCCACTGTTGCGATCAGGTGATTCCCACGTTGTAATTGGTGGAACATCTATTGGTGCAGGAACTGGAGAAGGTGATGGCACACTTGCAACGGTAACCTTTGAAGTCGTTGAAGTAAAAGCATCTTCTATCACACTATCTGATGTTGTCATTTCTGATGCAAGTGCCAATCCATTGGATGTTACAACCGCAGATGGTGCGGTGACTGTTCCCGCACCAGATCCTGTTTACGGTGTTATGTTAGAAGGTGTAGGGGACTTGACAGCAGAAGTATCTACCCCGGCTGAAGACGTTACTTATACGCTCAAAGTCACAAACACTGGCGATACCGACGATGTGATAGATTTAGCAACATCAAATGCTGCTGCTACCCTAAGTGAGACTTCTGTATCACTGGCAGCAGGTGCTTCAGCAGAAGTGACATTAACTATCCCCGCTACGGCACTTGCTACAGCAGGAGATCATGAAGTTAAAGTTACGGCAACTTCACAAGGCGATAACACAAAAACTGCTGAAGTGTCAACGACTACAACTGTACCAGAACCCGCTACCCCCGATCCTGTCTATGGTGTTATGTTAGAAGGTGTAGGGGACTTGACAGCAGAAGTATCTACCCCGGCTGAAGACGTTACTTATACGCTCAAAGTCACAAACACTGGCGATACCGATGATGTGATAGATTTAGCAACATCAAATGCTGCTGCTACCCTAAGTGAGACTTCTGTATCACTGGCAGCAGGTGCTTCAGCAGAAGTGACATTAACTATCCCCGCTACGGCACTTGCTACAGCAGGAGATCATGAAGTTAAAGTTACGGCAACTTCACAAGGCGATAACACAAAAACTGCTGAAGTGTCAACGACTACAACTGTACCAGAACCCGTTGATCCCGGACCAACACCCGTTATCCCCGAACCCCAAGTGTTTAAGATTACCTTGACTAACCTAACAATGGGTGTACCGGGAATGGGTGGACAAATATTCTCGCCTCCGATCTTTGCAGCCCATCCTGCTGGTGCAAAAATCTATGAAGTTGGTAAAGAGGCGAACGCTGCAATTGTCGCTCTTGCTGAAAATGGAGACTCCTCAGGACTCGCCGCAATCGCAGCAGCCGCAGGTGCAAACGTTGTGGCATTAACGCCCCCAGAGGGGTTTGTTGTTCCTAGTACTCCTGATTCTCCTGGTACAGTTACGGTAATGTTAGAAGCAAATGCTATGAACTCTGCGCTCTCTTTCGCAACAATGTTGGTTTCAACAAATGATGCGTTCATCGGTGTTGCTGACCTTCCACTTTATGATGACATGGGAATGCCTATTACTACATCATTGCCCCTAACGTCTTACGATGCGGGTAGTGAACAGAACACGGAACGGGCATCCGATATTCCTGGTCCAGTCGGTGTGGACGATCCTGAAGATTTGAATAATCGTGTTCCCACAGAAGGTGGCGTGATTACACCTCACCCTGGTATCCAACTTGTTGGTGATGTTACGGCAGCATTTGCGTGGACGGAACCCACTGCTACGTTAACGATTGAGCCTTATGTGCCAGAACCACCGCCACCACCAGAACCTGTCCTGCCTACTTACGATGTAACACTCGCAGCGGGTTTGAACATGATTTCTGTTCCGTTGATGCCGGAAGTACCCTACACTGCAAAATCTCTTGCAGCAATGTTAGGGGCTACGGTTGTCATCAAGTTAGATGCGTATTCACAGAATTTTGTCGGTTATGTCGTTATGGAAGAAGATGATGGCTTCGCAATTGAAGGTGGCAAAGGGTACATCGTCAATACACCCGAGGGTGGAACGGTAACATTCAGTGGAAATGCTTGGTCTAACGAACCGCCAGAAATGGCGATGGATGAAGCCGCTGCTGCACCTAAGATTGCTACTTCAAGTGCTTGGGCATTTATTGTTACAAGCAACTTGCAGGAGAAAGTAAGTGGTGCAACTTACACGATGGTTGCCAAGAACCTCCGCACTGGCATAGTTTCAACGAAAACAGTTACCAGTGAAGATGGATACATCTCGGCTGTATGGGCAGACGTAAGTCAGAAGAGCGTTGTGGAAGCTGGCGATAAAATTGAGGTCTCAGTTCTTGACGAAGACGGTACTGTTGTGTCCGGTCCGTTCCAACGCACTGTCCAAACTACAGATATTCACAACGCATATATGAATGTTGAGATGCGAGTTGGCGATGTGCGTCCACAAGAGACGATTCTTGGACAGAACTTCCCCAACCCATTCAACCCTGAAACTTGGATTCCTTATCAGTTGAACCGTGGATCTAATGTAATGATTCATATTTACGATGTTTCTGGTCATACGGTTCGGACGTTGAACTTGGGTCACAAGTCTACAGGTTCATATATGACGAGTTCAAGTGCAGCCTATTGGGATGGTAAAAATGAAACGGGTGAACAAGTTTCGAGCGGTATCTATTTCTATAAGCTTGAAACCAAGAATTTCTCTGCAACCCGTCGCATGGTCATTCTCAAGTAGGATTAGTAACTAAAACGCAATAACAAAAAACGCCCCGACTGCCGGTTTTCCGACCGCGAATCACCCTGATTAGCGTCGGCGGCGGGGGCGTTTTTCATGTTATTATGAGGAGATACTTTTGAATAAACTAAACAAAACCTTTTTTCTTTGCGGTTTGCTTGTGATAATGTGTATTGCAAGCAGCACAAGCGTTTTTGCCAGAGCTGCCAATCCTCCAAATAAAAGCACTGGAGCTCCTAATGAGGGCACTTGTGCTTCTGCAGGTTGCCACACTGGTAATAATCTGAACGCAGCAGGTGGTTCACTCATGCTGAGTGTCCCTGATAACTATACACCTGGCGCGGAATACGATATAGTTATTGAATTAGCACGGGCAGGACAAAGTAAATGGGGATTTCAGATGACCGCGCTGAATAGTATTGGTACACGCGCCGGTACTTTTGCTATTTCAAATGCAAATACACAACAATTAGAAGAAGAAGATAGTAAACAATACATTGAGCACAAAGACGCAAGTGGGACGAATCGTTGGACATTCAAATGGACAGCACCATCTTCCGATGTTGGACCTATTACGTTCTATGCTGCTGGGAACGCTGCTAACAACAATTTCTGGCTCACAGGTGATTATATTTACACCCAAAAAGCAACATCTGATATTACCCCTGTTTATGGTGTTACTTTAGCAGGTGTTGGCTCATTAAATAAAACGGTAAATACAGGTGTAGAGACAAAATATACACTCCGTGTTACAAACAGTGGCAATACAAGAGATACGATTAATTTGTCTACATCAGGGATTGCTTCAGCAAGTTTAAGTTGGCCATCTGTCACACTTGCCGCGAACGCTTCTACCAACGTAACTTTGACGATACCCGGCTCTGCCTTAACAAGTGCAGGAAAATATCAGGCTACAGTTACTGCCACATCACAAGGGGATAGTTCTAAAACTACAAGTAGAACGACGACGACAACTATTCCCAGCGTTTACGGTGTTAACTTGTCAGGCACTAATTTAACACAACAAACAGAAGATGCGAGTACAGGTGTGAGTTACACCCTTCGTGTAACAAATACCGGCAACACAAGCGATTCATTTAGATTGACAACTTCTGGAGATGTAAATGCTACAATAAGTTCATCTTCTTTTGATCTTAACCAAGGTGATTCACGGACTGTGACGCTGCGAATTTCAGGGAATGTCCTTGCGAAAGCGGGTGTTTATTCTGTGAAAGTCACTGCTACATCACAAAATGATAGTTCAAAAACTGCCGAAATTACGACCACGACAACTATTCTGCCGGTCTACGATATTGCATTAGAAGGTGTTGGTGAGTTGACTACTGAAACTTCGGATGCAAGTGAAGGTGTGAGTTATACGGTCAAAATCACAAACAACGGAAACACTGATGATACAGTGAACATAACAACTTCTGGTGATGTCGCTGTATTATTAAGTAGTTCCGAAGTGTCAATTGCTTATGGTGGTTCTGCGAATGTCACACTGACGATTTCGGGTGATGTGCTTGCGAAAGCGGGTGAATACAATGTCAAGGTAACTGCCACATCACAAGGCGATAGCACAAAAACCGCTGAAATCACAACAACGACAACTATTCTACCAGTATATAGTGTGTCATTAGCAGGTATTGGTGAGGTGACCACTGAAACTGCAGATGCAAGTGAGGGTGTGAGTTATACGGTCAAAATCACAAACAACGGAAATACGGATGATGTGATCGATTTAGCAACCGAAGGCACTGAAGCAACGTTAAGTCAAACTTCTATTTCGCTTGCATCAGGTACTTCTGCTGAAGTTATGTTGACAATATCAGGGGATGTTCTTGCTTTAGCGGGTACTTATGAAGTTAAGGTTACTGCTACTTCGCAAAGTGATGATACACAAACTGATGAAGTAATAACTATGACGACTATTCTACCAGTATATAGTGTGTCATTAGAAGGTGTCGGGGAGTTGACATCTGAAACCGCTGATGCCAGTGAGGGTGTGAGTTATACGGTCAAAATCACAAACAACGGAAATACGGATGATGTGATCGATTTAGCAACCGAAGGCATTGAAGCAACATTGAGTCAAACGTCTGTTTCGCTTGCATCAAGTGCTTCTGCAGAAGTTATGTTGACAATATCAGGTGATGTTCTTGCTTTAGCAGATGATTATGAAGTCAAGGTTACTGCTACTTCGCAAGGTGATGACACACAAACTGATGAAATTTCAACGACTACCACAATCCTTCCTGTGTATAACATAATGTTGGAAGGTATTGGCGAATTGACTACTGAAACTTCGGATGTGAGTGAAGGTGTGAGTTATACGGTCAAAATCACAAACAACGGAAATACGAATGATGTGATTGATTTAGCAACCGAGGGCACTGCTGCAGCATTGAGTCAAACGTCTGTTTCGCTTGCATCAGGTGCTTCTGCTGAAGTTACGTTGACGATTTCGGGTGATACGCTTGCTTTAGCAGGGACTTATGAAGTCAGGGTTACTGCTACTTCGCAAGGGGATGACACACAAACTGGTGAAGTAACAACTACCACGACTGTTTTACCCGTTTATGCAGTGACTTTAGCAAGTGACACACGCACTGGTGCAACGATGGATGCAGTTGAAGGTGTAACTTATACACTCACAGTGACAAACATCGGTAATATTGACGATACTATAGTTCTCAGTTCCTCTGCTGAGGTAGGAATCGGTGGTGCTGTTTTGGGTTCGTTCAATCTGCCTAATTCTGAAGAACCTAACATGGCTCAGTTGGAGATTATGCTTGACGCAGGTGCATCAGCAGATGTGATATTCACAGCTGCAGGTGATCTCCTCACACAACCAGGGGAATATGAAATAACAGTTACTGCAACTTCACAGGGAGATACCACAGAAACTGCTCAACTCACCACAACAACTACGATTACCGCTATTCCACCGGAATATGGTGTGCAGTTGCAAGGTGAAGGTGAACTCACTGGCGCAACGTGGGATTTCCTTAAAGGAGTCACATACACTCTTACCGTAACAAACACTGGCAACACTGAAGACACGATAATGCTCGGTTCTTCAGCAGGAGTCGGAATCGGTGGGGCTGTTCTCGGATCGTTCAGTTTGCCTGACAGTGAAGAACCTGCTACAAGTCAGTTGCAAATTACACTTGATGCAGACGAATCAATTGAAGTAATTTTTACTGCTTCTGGTGATCTTCTTACTCAGCCTGGTGAATATGAAATCGTTGTTACTGCAACTTCGCAAGGTGATACTACGAAAACCGCTGAAGTTTCCACAACGACAACGATTGTACCTGTGCCGTGGGATCTCAATGCAGATAGCAAAATCAATATCTTGGATCTGGTAGCGGTGGCTAACCAATTCGGTGAATCTGGTGACGGACTTTCTGGTGATGTGAATATGGATGGTGATGTGAATATCCTGGATCTGGTAGCGGTGGCTAACCAATTTGGAAAAACATCAGCGGAGATTGTCCAAGCAGCTAACCAGTAGTTGTGATTTAACAATAATCCGAGGGGCACGCTTTATTGCGTGCCCTTACCTTATGGAGTAGAATATGGCATCAAAATATCGTGTCGGTATTATCGGATGTGGTGGGATTGCCAACGCACATGCAAGGGGTTATGAGGGTGTTGAGCAAACTGAAATTGTCGCCCTTGCTGATCCAGTTCAGGCTGCGCTTGATAGGTTTTCAAACACTTACGGAGTCTCTGCTGAACACTGTTATTTAGATCCACGAGACATGCTGGACAACGAAAACCTTGATATTGTCAGTGTTGCGACATGGCATAAACTTCATGCGCCGATGACGATAGCAGCATGTGCGCGTGCCCCAAAGGCTGTTCTCTGTGAAAAACCGATGGGAGTAAGTCTGGGTGAGTGTGATGATATGTTAATCGCCGCGAACCGAAACAACGTCAAAGTTGTTATAGGACACCAACGTCGGTTCAATTCCGCATGGACAGACGCACGTAATCTTATTGCTGAAGGAGTAATTGGTGAACCCCGACAGATCGTCTGCCACGGGGGGCAAGGATTGTTAAATGACTGTTCACACCTCTTTGATATGATGCGATATGTACTCGGTGATCCTGCCCCACAATGGGTGATCGGCAACGTTGAACGTAAAACAGAACGATATGAACGTGATATTCAGATTGAAGATCGGAGTGCAGGTATAGTCGGATTTGCCAACGGGTGTATCGGTATGCTCATGCAGGAAATCGGTAGACCGAACTATCAAGGTGGTATTGTCTACGGAACCGATGGAATAGCAGATGTAACAGAGGGACGCGTCCGCCTACTCAACAACAAGGCTACGGATTGGGAAGAACGTCCCTCCGATGGGACAAATCAACATATCGCTCAAGCACAAGAATTAGTTGAATGGATTGAAGATGGTCCGGAACACCGTGGTGAAGCCAAACATGGACGGGCAGCAGTTGAGATCATCATGGCAATATACGAATCTGCGCGTATGCATGAAGTGGTGCAATTACCGCTACGCACCCATGCAAACCCGCTTGATTTGATGATTGAAAATGGTGATTTGCCCATTGAACGTCCCGGGAGATATGACATCCGGGCGTTTTTGTTACACGGTGAATCCATGAAACCTGAATAATATCTATCTCTAAATGCAATTGAAATACCATGCAGATAACGCAAGGCGTTAGTGTCGGATTAGCAGCACTCAGTCGTAACAAACTACGTTCCATCCTGACAACGTTGGGAATAATCATCGGTATTGCAGCAGTAGTTGCAGTCGTCTCTGTTGGCGGTGGTGCAGAACACCTCGTCTTAATAGAGATGGAACGGGCAGGGGGTGCGGGGATGATCGTCTGCTTTCGCAAACAACACATTCGTAGAGATGACGGTTCATACATAGAAAATAAACATCCAGAGTACATCGAATACAGTGATCTTGATTTCATACTTGAAACGTGTCCATCCATAAAAACTGCCACAGCACAATCAGGGATGCATCTGCGTGTATCACACAGATACAACAGTCGATCGCTACAAGTTCACGGTGTTACCCCATCTTTTCAAGAAGTAAATAACTGGTACGCTGAAAGGGGAAGGTTTTTTAGTGAAAGCGACATGGAGCTGCGAGACTCCATCTGTGTGATCGGATCTGAAGTCCATAAACAACTATTTGATATGGATGATCCAATAGGAAAAGAATTAAGAGTCGGCTCAGGACGATTCACCGTAGTTGGTGTCATGGAGGAAAAAGGCAATAATATGGCAACTGAGGGGTGGGATAATCGAGTGATTATACCCCTCACTACTATGAAAACCCGTTTTGTTGGGGATAGAAAAGGATGGCTTGTACTATTTACACAAGCGAAGAGTTACGAGAAAGTCGAACAAGCAGTTGCCGAACTCAAAATCGCCATGAGACAACAACATGGTGATGAGAAATACTTCGATTTTTTCTCCGCGAAGCAGGTAATAGAACAGGTAGGCAATGTTAGTCGGATAATTCAGGTTCTTCTCGGTGCTGTCGCGAGTATCGCTCTGTTTGTCGGAGGTATCGGCATTATGAATATTATGCTGGTGTCGGTTACGGAGAGAACACGTGAAATCGGTTTACGCAAAGCCATCGGTGCAAGACGTACAGACATCCTAATCCAATTTCTAATTGAAGCGATTGTTTTAAGTATATGCGGAGGACTGATAGGAATTTTTATTGGGAGTGGACTTGCAACAGGTTCAGGTTGGGTCATCTCAAAATTTCTGATAAAAGATGCGACTTGGCCTGCTGTCGTGTCTATTCAGGCAGCGGTGATTGCGTTTGGTGTTTCTGCTTTCATCGGTGTATTTTTTGGCATCTATCCAGCAAACAAAGCTGCGGGTCTCATGCCAACAGAAGCATTACGACATGATTAGGCAGATGATTTTATGTGTGGTAATATTTCTTGCAAAGAAACGTATTGGAACACAATTACACAATATTCTTGAGGACGTATTAGATGGCATTTACAGATTTCAATTCAATTGCTCAGGTACAGGAATCCTTCAATATCAGATATACCGAAGATGAATATATTCAATATGCGGATATAGAACCATCCCAAGCGTTTTTGGAAGACTTTGAATTCAGTCAACGACACATCAACGTGTTTTCATCAGAAGCGTCCCGTTGCGAAAACGTGATCTATCCAGTTCTTAGGGACGTATATAAAAACTACGTCGATTGGTTTGCTTTGTGGAGTCATGAATTGATTTCTTACGATGAAGAACTAAGTGGTACTCCTGATTACCTAATATCAACAAAATCTAAGTTGGGTAAAACGGTTCCTGGAACCCCAATTATCATCGTTGCAGAAGCAAAACGGAATGACTTTGTTAAAGGATGGGGTCAGTGTTTAGCAGAAATGGTAGCCGTTCAAAAGATCAATGACAATGAAGCAAGAACTGTTTACGGAATTGTTACGGATGGTGAGTTTTGGCAATTCGGTAAATTAGATGGAAATCAATTTACGCGAAATGAGTCTGCCCTCACAATAAGTGAACTAAAAAAGGTATTCGGTGCAATAGGGTATCTGATGGATTCAAGTTTACCCGAAGTTCAATAGTTTCCGTTTTTCCAAAACTAACGACTTGCGAAATTCAATGACAATTTGCTTACACATGCCACAATTTAGTGTTCAGGTTTGCTATGAGAGTATTAGTTCCTCAACATCTACCTTAACCTCAAGCCAAGTATCCCAATCATACATTTCAGAAACCGCTGAAACAGCCTTTTTCGCAAGATCAATCTTTTCATCCATCCGCTCTTTATCTGCATCAGCAAAATGTCTGACGATTACTGAGAGACTTTTCCCATCTTCACCGGGTAGGTATGACAAGGTGAACCTATCGGATCGTGCATTATCATAACTAAATTGAGCATTCAGCATGACTGTAAGCCAATCTAAACGTGTAGGTGTGTATTTTTCCAATCCTGGTGCATTATCTGGCATTCTTTCTCTCCTTTGTCAATTGAGAAACGCAACAATCAGAGCAACAACGCCACTTGTTACAACGCTACCAATAGCAACGGTTATAGTTACATTTGAACGTAGACGTGTTTCTAATCGACTAATTCTATTATGAAGATCATCTTTGACACTTTGCATGTCATTTTTTATATCGTTTTTTACTTCTTTTATATCGTCTTTTACTTGTTGAATGTCGTCTTTAAGGTCATACTTGACTTCTTTTATGTCGTTTATGATGTCCTCCTTGACATCACTTATCCGATCATCTAAACGAGATTGGACACGTCCAAGTTCTTTGTCGACATCCTCGATTTGTGTTCTGAGTTGAATTATATCTATGATGCTTGATTTACTGTTATTGTTTTCGTTGTACATAACATTCCAATCTTAATATTTAAACACAACTATCTTGTAGGTTAAGTATAACATGAGTTCGGTATAAGAAATAAATATCACTTAATGCTTAGCATTTAATCTTATCTTGTAACACAGATAGTTACTATTTATAATCGTCTTATGTAGCACAAACTTTTAGTTGTATATTCGTATACGCAAACCAAAAGTTTGCTCTACAAAGAATTGCTTATACCCAATTTAAGTTAAGTATAAGATGAACGTAATCTCTCAAAATATATTCTATTCAGATTCTTGAGTATGAGAATTATTGCTTTCAATCTTATTTTGAATGACTTTACGCAAGTCAGCAGCATGTTTCAAAAGCTGATCAGCCGCAATCTCAAATTGGGTTGCGATTACTTCAGGATTAACATCTAATCCTTGTAGTATAAGTTGATAAGCTAGATCCTCCCAGTTTAAGTACCGATCCCATGCCAATTTACAGATGGCAAGCCGTAAGTCGAATCCAAGAGGTAGCAGCAGTGGTTGAATATTATCAAAGCGGACACCTGCTGAAACGCTAAGGACATCTTTTAATGACTTTTTTTCATTCAGTACAAGATTTACAACATTAGTACATTCTTTTGTAGTAAGGTTCTTTGCCTCAATAATTACCATAGCTAATATCCATTGATCTTCTACTTTATGAAGCCTGGAGATCTGATAAGCTTGTTCAATAGAAATTTGCCTTTTGTCGATTTCCCACCGTATACCTGTTGGAAGTTTAAATATACGATGTCGTGTTGACAAAAACCTGTCTGAACAATTCACTTGTTTGGCAATTTCTTGATATGTACCGAATTTCTCGTATAAAACATCTATTGCTTCAGCGATTTCGGATGGTTTTTTCTCAACATTTGCCTCTAGTCCCTCTCTGGCAATCTTTTCATCTATCAATGTTTATCACCTCTTTAGAGATTCTGCTACCATGTGACCTATGATAGTTTGTTCGTCATCTAGTCCTCTTTCTTTACCCCATTCCAGCAGATCATCGTACAATTCCATTGGTATAGCATACTGCACAACTCTTTTGGAGTCCTTACTTATTCGGATTACTTCAGTATTTAACTCCGCAATAGAGGCTTTATGCCCTAATCTCTGTAATGCTTTAATTACATTTTCTCGGTTATCCCTATCAAGATTAAGAATCCATGATGCTCGTTCCTCCATCGCTTGCTGTGACTCCTTAAATCGATATCGATCATAAGTATGTAGCACTATTGCACTTGCTAATTTCTGCGTAAGGATACCCTTGTCTACCATCTCTTTTACAGTATCAGGTAAACTGACTAATCGATAACAACCTACAACAGTCTGAACTGTGACACCTAAGTACTTTGCAGCAAGTTCAATTGCTTCGTCAGCAGTGTAACCAGATCCATTATATCTTTTGTAGATTTTTTCCATCCAGTACGCCTTGTCACTAGGTGCTAGATCTCCACGGATTTCGTTTTCGAGCCATGAACGCTGAATTGCTTCATCATCATCCAATTCAAGTATAAAGGCAGGGATCTCATCCAATCCAAGTCCTAAACAAGCTTTTAGTCTACACTATCCTGTTACATTCTCATAGTCGTATTTGGACGCGGAATCGGGATGGGGGCGAACAATAATCGGTTGATCAGGCCAATAACCATGTTGTTGTATAGAAAGTTTGACTTTCTCAACATTTTCTTCTACACCCTGGCGACGGACATTAATAGTGCTATCAGGATCAATGCGGTTAACATCAATTATCTGAATAGTATTCATGTCTATTCCTCCTATATAAGTTGATTCGATTGAGATGTGAAATCCAAAATCACATCTCTACCTTATCTATAACCCTATTGCATTATTGATTTTGAACAATGCATCTATCACTAACCACTCATACTATAACACAACACAGTGGATTTTTCCACAGAAATCATAGTTACGGAAAAGTAAAGCACACCACATAAAAACAGTGGTGTGCTCAATTTGTGATAACATCCAACAGGATTAAGTGACTACATATACGGCGCAAGCACGGCCTCCACAGAACGCGTATTTGGAAACCACCCGACAATCTTCCGTAACACCTCGTCAAGTAAGATATCTGGGCAGGAGGCACCCGCGGTCAAAACGATGTCAATCGATTTGCCATCAGGATGTTCAGTCGGCAACCAATTTTCTGTTATCTGCACCTGTTTTGTATGAAGCGATAGATGTCGAATTTTACTCGGACTGAACAGCTCCTCTGCATCCCTAACAAAATAGGTTGGCAACTTATGTTCACAGAGTTCTACCAGATGGCTTGTATTGGATGAGTTGTAACCACCCACAACAACTGCCACATCGCCACCTTCAGCTATTAGCGTAAGCGTTGCGTCCTGATTCTCCTTCGTAGCATAACAGAGGGTGTCTTTGGTATCAGCGAAATGTTCAGAAAGATTCTCCTCACCATATCTCACACTAATTGCTTGCCGTAACAGATCAGCAATCGCTTGCGTCTCTGTTGCAAGCATTGTCGTCTGATTGACAACGCCAATGCGTTTTAGGTGAATATCTGGATGAAAACCTTTTGAATAACGGTCAGCGAATTTTTCAAAGAAAAAGTCGGCATCTGCTTCACCACGTATCAGTTTTGCCAGGTCTTCTGCTTCTGCAAGATCACGAACGACAACGACAGGTGCTTCCGCTTGTGCATGCGAAAATGTAGCACGAGTCTCTTCATGATACCGCTTGCCATGCACGACAACGGTGTAATCTTGCTTTCCAATTTCTTGACTTCGCTTCCACACCTTTTCAACAAACGGGCAAGTTGTATTATATGATGAGAGCGTAACACCCCGTTTATTAAGCTCCTGTTCAACTTCTAAAGTTGTGCCGAAAGCGGGGACAATGACAACATCATTAGGCACTAATACATCAAAAGGTAGCAAAGGTTTGCCTTCAGTGTCTGAAAGAAACTGCACGCCGTGATGCCTTAAATTGTCGTTGACGCGAGGGTTATGGATAATCTCAGATAGTAGGAAAATGCGTTTGTCTGGGTTCTCTTCAAGTGCGCGATATGCTATCTCAACGGCATTTTCAACGCCATAACAGAATCCGAAGTGACGTGCAATCTTAAAACGGACAGGTCCAAAATCTAATACGGAGGGGGATAAATCTCGTTTACGTGTGTCCATATTCCGCCGCGATGCCTTAACGGTGGAGATAATAGGACTTTCATAAAAGCGTGGGATATTAAAGGTACGTGGCATCTTTCAAAATGTATGTTGCTTGCTTATGCACTGAGGACTTTTCTACCTTTTGCCCTGCGGCGCGAAAGGATCTTTCTTCCGTGACGGTTAGACATACGTTTCCGAAATCCGAGTTTGTTTTTTCTTTTCCGTCTATGTGGTTGATACGTACGTTTCATAACAATTCCTTCCTATTTCTTCACTTATAATAACTCAAGTTGCTACTTTTAGGATTTTAGACTTACAGACACTTTTTTCAAGTTTTTGTAGCACAAACTGTCAGTTTGTGTCCTAAGATGCACAATCTAACAGATTGTGCTACATAGATGGCAACTTAGGTTATAATACTATGTATTCTCATTATCTTCTATAAAAAGGATACACAATTTTTCTCTAATTGTCAAATCTTTATTAAGTAATCTTCTCCAAATTATATTGCCAGAAAAAATGTTAACCGAAACTATAATATGTCGTTTTATATTATACCGCATCCTGATGGTTATCCATGGGTGATGCCGTGTACAAATCATTTTTAGAGTTTCGTAGAATTTAATGTCCTATAGCGGAATATTTCTAAGTTTTATACTATTTTTTTTATAGATGACAACATTAAACAGAAACTCAATACTAACAACAGGAGAAAATCATGGATGAAGCAAAAAGAGAGGAGCTCGTTCAAGAACTCATTCGTGCCTATTGGTTAGAGTTGGAAGCAACGCTTAACTATATAGCAATTTCGGTTGATTTAGATGGTATTCGTGCAGAAGAGATTAAGAAATCCTTGGCTGCGGATATTCAAACAGAGATCACACACGCACAAGACCTTGCGTCTCGTATTAAGGAAATTGGAGGTCGTGTACCAGGATCCTTTGCGTTTAAGCCTGAACAAACTTCACTTCAACCACCTGATGATACTACAGATGTCGTCGCTGCCATCAAAGGTGTTATTGAAGCAGAGAACGGTGCGATTGATCAATACAATAAGATTATTCGTATGTGTGATGGAGAAGACTACGTGACGCAGGATCTCTGCATCAGACTTCTTGCAGATGAAGAGACACACCGCAGAGAATTTAGAGGATTTCTCAGGGAATACGAATAACTATAACCCGCCAATGATTGATAGAAAAACGGACAACTGACTGAATGTCAATTGTTCGTTTTTTGTTGAATGGTAGGCCGAAAACAATTACTGTTTTTCAAGAACCATTATGTTCTTATCGGGACCTGTATCTTCAAGGGTAAGGGTTTCACCCTCAATTGCGATTCGGGTTTTGGCAAACGGATTGAAGACGTGTGTCTTGAATTCTGCGAGCATTTCATTTTTTGCCTCAATAACGTTTACCTCAAATAAATTCTCAAAAAAATCTTCAGGAATAGATTTAATTTCTACATTTGGTACTGATGTAGTCAAAGATAAAACATTATCCTTGATACTATATGTCCCCGACCAAACCCCAGTCAATTCAATCTTACCGGCTTTCTCGGGGTCATCTCTATTTGGATCTTCTGGAAATTCTACCATTGCAAATTTTAGATTTAGAGTCCACTTATTCTCTTCAGCAAACTCAAAATAAAAGTCCTCGGTGTTTATTTTTGGTCTATCCTCTACATCTGGTTCATCAGCATTGACAAATGCCAACGGATCTTCGTCATTGATTGATACAACATTCCACGAACCGATAAACCCTTCAGGTGGTAACATGGGTTCAGGCGTGGTTGGTTTAGGCTTTGGTTCCACAGGTTTTTCTTCATCACCTCCGCAACCGAGTATGCCTAACAGCATCAAAGTAACAAGTAGTGTTGAGATATAAAAAAGTTTCTGCATTTATTTTCCTACTTTAAGTTTTTAGATTATATTTGTGATTTTAACTAAGATTAACGTATAAATGTTATGCAAGTTTACAAATTATGTATAGGGACTTACACATAAGATATAATTGTGTGAGTCAAAACAGTGTGTAAAGTTTTTGCACAGATAAGACAGTCTCTTATTGTAGTGCGGGGTCTCTGTGCCCCGCTGTAGTTGATGCATTGTGAGATAGCGGGCACAGAGACCCCGCACTACAATGGGAAACGGGATGTTTGTGCAAAAACTTTACACACCCGTGTCCCGCCGCCGTAGTTGATGAATTGAAAGACTATGGTGGCATTAGTGTTGATGAATTTCGCGTAACATTTGACAGCGAATTCTCTGTGTTTATCTTAAAGTTTCATTGAAATCTTCCGCCTAAAAATCGTACTATATGGTACAGTTTTTCGTACTATAGTACGATTTTTCAAATTGCTCTAATCATAGTGTACATAAGGGTTTGTAAGGATAATTCCTAAAATCGAAAAAATTTAAAATAGTACAGTTTCCATTTTCGGTTTTTGTCGTGTGAAATCGGTTGTCTGTTTCAGGCAATTGCCCAACATTTTACTCATGGATTCTTGAATGTTGATAAAGGTTAAAGTAACACAAGTTGCCATCTAAATAATATAACCTCCGCTAAGATCGTTCAGAATTTGGCACATACCGCTCCGCTGGAGCGGAAGAATGAAACGATGTGCATGCTATAAACATATCGCTCCGCTGGAGCGAAAGATTGGACATTTAAAAACAAATATGATGTAAAACATATTATAACACATACAAATTGTTAATGTCAAGTCAATTATTACAATTATAGGATAATTTTTGCGATTTTTTGTAAAAAAGGGTATATTTCCTTGTATTTTACGTTTTATGTGAAAAGTTTTCATTATTCCCAACAGATATGATTTCGTCAAAACAACTTGCGATTTAGTCTGTATATATACTATAATAATGTAAGAGTAAGATATGATGAATATATGTTTTTACATAGATCCACAGAAACAGGATTAGCACATATTTATAATCATGAAAACCGCTTAAGGCATATCGGCGAAGACAACGAAGGAAAGGAATAAGATGAAACAGAATGAATTTCCCCCTGGTTGGGACGAAAAACGTGTGCAGGAAGTAATTGCTTACTATGATCAACAGTCAGAGGATGAAGCAGTTGCTGAAGTTGATGCTGCACTACAAAATGAATCCAGCACGTTAATGGCAATTCCTAATGAAGATTAAGTTATTAATTGGGTAATATGCGGACGGGGAAACCCCGCCCCTACGATATTTTTATGATCTGAATTGCCGAAATATTTATTTAATCTTCATACGGAATTGGCACCTACTGTGCTTGAACTAATTGATCGGCATCTGACTAAGGTTCAGCCATAATGCATTCTGTAACCATTTGTTAAAGGAAAATTATGAACACAGATATCCAACACATGATTCAATTGAAAGCCAAAAAAGCAAAAGCAGCGATGCGTATTTTATCTCGGAGTTCTGCGGATATCCGAAACAACGCACTTTTAGCGATGGCAGAAAGCATCCTGAAAGCGAAGGACGATATTCAGGAAGTGAACCGATATGATCTTGAAAATGGTGAGAAAACAGGACTTGAAGCACCACTGATGCAGCGTTTGTTGCTTGACGACAGAAAAATAGCACGGATGGTAGATAACTTACGTCAAGTTGCTGCGTTGCCTGATCCAATCGGCGAGGTTATTAGTATGGAAGAACGTCCCAATGGTCTCAAAATCGGTAGAGTGCGTGTGCCCATTGGTGTCGTTGGTGTTGTGTATGAGTCGCGTCCTGACGTAACCGTTGAGGTATCGGCACTCTGTATCAAATCTGGAAACGGAGTGATTTTGCGAGGTGGATCGGAAGCGATTCATTCCAACAACATTCTTGCAAGTATCCTCAGTGATACCGCTGCTAAAGAAGGTGTGCCAGATGCGATTCAGTTTGTTGACACTACGGACAGGCAAGCGGTTTATGAACTTATCCGCCTGCCTGAATATATTGATCTCGTTATTCCGCGTGGCAGTAACGAATTTGTCCAGAAATTGATGCGGGAATCTGATATTCCGGTGCTTGGACATGCGGATGGTATTTGTCATATCTACGTTGACGCAGCCGCTGACCTTGAGATGGCTGCCAAGATTTGTATGAACGCGAAGATTGGATATAAAGTTGCTGTTTGTAATGCATTAGAGACGTTGCTTGTTCATACTGATGTCGCAACTGATTTTCTCTCCGATTTCTGCGGTGCAATGGGTGATGCAGATGTTGAGATTCGCGGATGTGAGCAAACACAGAAGATATTTCCTACAGTAAAATCTGCCACTGAAGAAGATTGGCGAACAGAATATCTCGATTATATCCTCTCCGTGCGTGTAGTGGACGACATAGACACTGCAATTGACCATATTGAAACTTATGGCTCACATCATTCTGATGCGATTATCACAGAGAGTTATAGTGCATCGCAACGTTTTCTCAAAGAGGTAGATTCTGCTGCGGTGTATGTCAATGCCAGTACTGTGTTTACAGATGGCTATGAATTTGGGTTGGGTGCTGAGGTAGGCATTAGCACACAAAAACTTCATTCTCGCGGTCCGATGGGTCTTGAAGGTTTGACGAGTTATAAGTATATTATCTATGGTGATGGTCAGGTACGTGAGTAAGTTATTTCTGACAACAGATCATTAACTCACCGTCGCCGTTTCCGCCTATTCGGACGCGGTTTTTCTTTTTCAGGTTCAGGCATTGATGTTTCGGGTTCCGCCTCTAATCTTGGCCGTTGGAACATCCACACGCTAAAGTAAATCCCAAAACAGATGAGGAGAATACTGACGACCTGCGGAGATGTCAACCAATGTAATGAAGATGTCTCTGGAAATACGCGCGGTGTTAATCGCCAAAATTCTACGATAAACCTTTCCACGCCAATCAAAACAAGACTTATTCCAAACACGAACCCTGGGATTGATGCGTATTTTTTCCGTTGGGACCAGATGACTGCAAAGAAGGTAACTGATAGCAAAGTTTCATAAATAGGTGTTGGATGAACAGGGACATCAGTTGGTACGGTGCCATTAGGAAATGCCATCGCCCACGGCAAATCGGAAGGTGGACCATAGTCGCCATCTCCTGCAAGTAGACATCCAATTCTGCCGATGCCGTATCCAAGCAGAACAAGGGGACCGAGCACATCAATAGTCGGAAGGAAAGGGTTAGGTGAGCGATAGATAAACCAACTGACAGCGGCACTGCCACCAATCAAACCACCATACCAGACTAATCCACTTGGTGAAAAGATTTCGTCAATTTCTATCCTACCATCAAGGAAAATATAGTAGATTTTCGCGCCGACAATCCCACCAATAGCCCCCGTAACGACAAGTGTTGTTGCTATATCTCCGTCATAACCTCTCCTATTTAGTTCATGTCTTAATAGGATACTACCCGTAATGAAGGCAATAGCTAACATAACACCGTAACTATGAATACCGAGGTGGATATTAAATACTGTTCCCAAATCAATTAGCGTCGGATACATATTTTTTCATTCCCCGAGATATGCTTGTCGGACGCGTTCGTCTGCCAAAAGATCAGTAGATGCCCCTTCAATAGTTATTTCACCTGTCTCCATTACATACCCTCTATCTGTCAGATTTAATGCAAGTTGTGCGTTCTGTTCTACTAACAGAATGGTTGTGCCTTCTTCGTTGATCTGTTGAAGGATTTCGAATATTTGCTTAACAATTAATGGAGCGAGTCCCAAAGAGGGTTCATCAAGGAGCAGGAGTCTCGGATTTGACATCAATGCTCTGCCGATGGCTAACATCTGTTGTTCACCGCCACTCAGACTACCTCCGCGTTGTTTTCTTCGTTCTGCAAGCACAGGAAAATAACCAAAAATCTTGTCTAAATCAGTTTTTATTCCCCCGGCATCGTGCCTAATGTATGCCCCGAGTTCAAGATTTTCAAGGACTGTCATTTCTGGGAAAATCAGTCGTCCTTCAGGTACTTGCGAAATTCCATCAACGACACGTTGTTCAGCAGATGTAGTAGTAATGTCAGAACCTTCAAACGTAATTTCACCTTCTACAGGTGCATAAACACCGGAAATTGTCATCAGCGTAGTAGATTTTCCGGCACCGTTTGCGCCGATCATACATACCTTTTCGCCTTCGTTTACCTTAAGTGAAATACCGCGCACTGCCCGGATATTTCCATAGTAAGTATGAATGTCATGGAGTTCAAGCATCGTCGGATGTTCCTAAGTATGCGGCGATAACCCGTTCATCATTCTGAACGTCTGCGGGTTCACCGTCGCTGATTTTTTCGCCATGGTCCAGCACAGTGACCCAATCTGAAATTTGCATCACCAATTTCATATCGTGTTCAATAAGTAGCACAGAGATACCTTGTTCACGAATAGTATAAATTAAAGAAATAAGTTCTTGTGTTTCAAGGGGGTTCATTCCTGCGGCAGGTTCATCGAGCAGAATTAGTAAAGGTTTGGTTGCTAATGCCCTTGCGATTTCAACACGACGTTGGTCACCATAAGATAGATTTCCTGCTGTTTGGTGGCTAACGTCCGCTAACCCGACAAAGTTGAGCATTTCCTCAGCGTATTCTGTGATCTCCCTCTCTTCTTTTTGTTGTCGCCTGGTATGAAACACAGCACCTATAAAATTACTATTTGTCCGAGAGTGCCGCCCGATTTTGACGTTGTCAAGTACCGTTAATTCTGAAAAAAGTCGTATATTTTGAAATGTCCTTGCAATACCGAGTTTTGTAACCTCATCCGGGCGTAAACCTGTGATCGGCTTTCCCAGAAAATTGACGTTTCCCAACGTTGGTGAATCTAAACCCGTAACACAATTGAAAAGTGTCGTTTTCCCCGCGCCGTTAGGACCAATTAGACTTGATATTTGACCGGGGTGGACTTGAATCGCAACTTTAGACAATGCAATTACGCCACCATAATGTCGACTTAACTCCCGTGTCTCAAGGATATTTATCGGTTTATCTGCCATCAATATCTCCTATTCCAATCTTCTATTTTATAGGATACCTTAAAAAGTGATACGGTGTCAATTGATTTCTGCAGAGGTGTGTGTAAAGTTTTTGGCACTTGTCTGAACCAGGATTTTTAGGATTAGTAGATTTCCATGATTATGAGTCTGAAGTTTCAGAGTGCTATTGATAAAATAAGCTGCATTGATGTTGGTAGAAAACAACAAAACAGGGTTGGAAACCTCTCCAACAATCCGTAGATGGCAACTGAGGTTATTGTAAATCGGGTTAGAAACCCCTCCTACAATAACTGTGACAATTGAATGCCTCTGTTGATTTCTGTTGTAATTTTCATCATTATGTGTTATAATTAAAATGGTAATTGTAATATAAAAAGAACTATATGCTTTGTATATAAGTTTAGTGTTCGGCAAATAATACTTTCACCGAACTCACGTTACATTGGCAAAGTTTGAGGGTTTGCTTCAATATGCTACATTCCACGGAATCAGATGAAAAGAGAAATCGGGAGTATTTGTTTGCACTTGCATCTGTTGATGGAATAGGTCCAGTTCGTATCAAACGTTTACTAAATAGATTTGGTAATGTAGAACAGATCTTTGATGCAGAAATAGTTGAGATTGCCCAATTGCCACAATTTAATCATACATTAGCATTACGGATACTCACTATACCTAACAGACTTTCAGAAATGCGTCAGAGGTTAGATGAACTTGCAGCTCAAGGTATATCTGTTCTCTATCCTGCTGACACCGAATACCCAACACTCCTGAAGTCTGTTCCAGAAGCACCGACAGTGCTATGCAGAGTCGGCGCATTATCTGAAGTGGGTGAAAAGTGTGTTGCAATTGTAGGCACAACACATCCAACGGTTGACAGTATTAATGTAACACTTGAACTTACGATGCGACTCGTTGAAGCGGGTTTTTCCGTTGTGAGTGGATTAGCAAACGGTATAGATACGACTGCACATAGTGGAACATTAGAAGCAAACGGAACGACTATCAGTGTGTTATCTACAGATTTATCAACTATCTATCCACCAGAAAACCGCACACTTGCTCGAAAGATATTTGAGTCTGGTTGTCTTTTTTCTGAACATCCTTTCTCGACTCCACCGACACCAGCCAATCTTGTCTTACGCAATAGAATAATCAGCGGACTTTCTATGGCAACAGTAGTTGTGGAGACATCAAAGGATAGTGGTGCCATGCATACTGCACGCTACGCAGAATTACAAGACCGACCGGTTTTTGCTTGTCAGTGGGGTACAGAAAACCAACAAAGTGACGGCACACGACACCTGATTAACAAGGGAGCATTCTCTTTTCTGCCAGATAAACTTGATAGAGTCGTTGACATGTTAACACATCCTGAAAATCTTCAAAACCATGTCCACCAAACTTCAGCAGAACAGATTGACCTATTTAATGAAAAAGAATATATATCACCTTAAGACTTGTAAAAAAAATCATAATCATGTATCATTTTTTGTTGATATATGTTATAATATATGCTAATCTTTAGCAAAATTAAAATATTTTCAATTTTCACTTTACAAAATATTACTTATTTTGTATAATTTTAGTGGAAAATCGATTTTTTTCACCTTTACAGATTTTGCATTTTTTGCTAAACTTAAAGGTATTCAGTTTGGGCGTTGACTTTCGGAACTGAAAATCGCCTATCCAATGGTATAAATAGCAACAGTTCCGTAGAAAGTTTTATTCTCAAAGTATCGTCTATCCTCTTGATAATTGAGGAGGGACAAACGAAATAGTCTGAAATTACTTGACTAAACATAGATATGATAGTGGGTTTCCTAAACTTTCGTCAAAATAAACGAATAACAAATTCGGAAACCTTGTTGTTAATATGAAGTTTTTAACCTGTATCCATTTTAGGATACATAATATTCTGATAAACCTTAATTAAGGAGTTACCTACTCATGAAACTTTTTTTTAGAACCTTGGCAATATTCATGGCGGCGTTGCTTGCCGTTTCATTGATTGGCTGTGGTGGAGACGATGAACCTGATACGCCGGATGCAGCGTTAGAAAGTGCTACCCCTGCCAGTGGAGAGAACCTTGCATCAAACCAAAGTATTACTCTCAAGTTTGACAACAACCCTGGTGAAGTAGAAGTTACCGGTGGTGGTACAGTCACTACATCCGGCAAAACTCGGACCATCTCACCGCCCGACGCGGGTTACCCAACTGGTTCCCTTACCATTACAGTCTCTTGGGAACATGGTGATGGATCAGAGGATCTTACCTATACTGTCACAGCCGCTGATGAAACCGCACCGGAAGTCAAATCCAGCGATCCTGAACATGGCGAAGAAGGGGTTAGTGCTGATTTAGAAGAGATCACAGTTACCTTCACCGAGGTTGTCACCGGTGACCTTATGCTGATGGATGGTGATGACGATTTAGGTTGGGAGCAAGCTACTGATGGTGACACAATAACCCTTACTGTTATTGCTGGATCAACCCTCGGCAACGAAACCGAATACATGGTTGTTGGTACAGTCAGTGATGGTGCTGGCAACGAAACTGAAGTTGAAATCACATTTACTACTGAAGCTAAAGAGTAAATTTCCGACTATTTCACAAAAAAGGCAGCGTATCATTAGATACGTTGTCTTTTTTTGTGTGCTGACAATTGTCAAATGTACTTACGGATTTGACACCTCTGACCGAAAGAAAATGATTAAATTTTATGTCGGTAAATGGCAACTAATTGAGACACTAATAATATTACAGGACTTACGCATTCCCCTTGATAAGGGGTTAGGGGGGTAAAAAGTCGTTATTTCAACGATATTTCAGTGATTTAACCAATGGGAAATGGGATGTTTGGGCAAAAACTTTACACACCTCGAATATACTTTTTTCTTTACAATATATGAATATATGCTATAATATGCGGAGGATATTTGAACGTCTTTTTATGTTCGGAGAATATTTGAACAGTTTTTAAAATGGTGTTGTCTAAATATACAGAAGCCAGAGGAGAATTTTCGTGGAAAGAACTGAAGCATTACTCATTGACAATCTCCGTGAAGGAGATGAAACAGCGTTAGCACCATTAGTTGAGAAGTATAAACGAATGGTCCATCGTCTTGCGTTGCAAATCACGAAGAACCACGAAGACGCTAACGATGTAATGCAAGAAACCTTCATTAAGGTATATCAGTCCATACACACCTTTCGGCGGGAGGCAGCATTTGAAACATGGATATATCGGATAGCTGTCAATGAGGCACTGAACTTCGTCAAACGTCGTGAGCGGCGTCGTGAATCTCCGCTTTCCACTACCGATGAGTCTGAATATGATCCAAGTGTCAGGCAGAAAGCAGAGGCGGCGAATGATCCACAATTGAATGCAGAGAAAACTGAATTACGGCATTGGGTAACAAAGGCGGTCAATAGTCTCTCATTAAAACATCGAATTGTTGTTATCCTTCATGAATTGGAAGGATTGACACATGCAGAGATCGCATCTATCTTGAATTGTTCAGAGGGAACAGTTCGTTCAAGATTACACTATGCGAGAAAACAGTTGAGATCGTTGCTGAAGCCTTATGTTGATGCCACCTACAATTTTGAGTGAGTTACAACTGTTGTTTTCATTATTCAAAAAAATTTAGATAATCCTTCTTGGAGCGGTTTCAAAGAACAACGCAAACATTGAAACCGACAGATTTATGAAACTGAAGTGTAATAGCATACAACGTCTTATCTCAGATTACATAGATAACACCTTATCAACCAGGGACACAGCAAAGGTCAAGAAACATTTGAGTTGCTGCCAATCATGTCAAGAAGAAGTCGCTGCGCTCAAAAAGACTCGTGATCTTGTTGTAGGTTTCTATGTCGCCCCTGAAGTACCGGATAGTTATTACCATCAATTTGAAGTGGAATTGCACCGTTGCATTGAGAACAAAGGCCCAATACCTCTAAGTGAACGTATAAGTTCCTTAATAGGTCAGTTTACTTGGTCATTATTGACGCAAGTACGTCAAAGTTTTGGACGATATAATTTCTTTCATAGGCATTTGTTGCCAATAAGTGTACTTTTGCTGCTGATAGGAGGAGGTTTTGTTACGCACTTGCTAAATCAGCCTGATTCCCTCTCATTAAAAGAACACCCTGAACAGATAGGCAAACCGATGATTGCCCAAGGACGGACTACTGTTGACGAAAATTCGGTTTTGATACACGGTATGCACAATGATTATATAATGAAACAAAAAGCCCCTGACCAAGTAACTTCATCTGCCGATACAGCAGATAGTGAAAAAGTGGGTTATTGGAAAATAGCAGAACCCATATCAACTGAAACAGAAGGACATATCATTGTCATGCATGTTAGTGAGGATCGTTCTGTTCCGAGTGATGCTACTGATTCCGAGTTACTCGTATATGCACAACCAGATATATTAAGCAGAAAATCACCCTTACAAGATAATGAGTATGCAGCGTTTCCATCTGGAATTCCAGTGGAACTCTTCTTAGCAAAATATCAACGGAAACATCGTCAATCACCACGATTTGTCAACAAATTGATGTATGAACATTCTAAGATACCTTATATACCGGAGTTATACGACTTAAGCAAATTGTAACCCTATTTATCTACGATGCCGTTTTAATGTGTCGTAGGACAACCTTAAAATTGACGGGGTCTGAAGTAATCCCATTACCCCGTCCTTATTTTATTCATATCTAAAGGAGAAGATAATGAATCCGAGAATTTTAGCTATAATTGGCGGACTTGCCTTGATAGTCGCACTTATTTCGCCTTTCATGATGGGCAGCTCCAAAAAGGTGGAGGAACTCTATTATGCCGCTAAAGAGTTGTCTGATCAAGCGGATTATGAAGGGGCAATCGCCAAATATACTGAAGCACTTGAAGAGTCAAAGAAACGTGGTGTAAAAACTGAGGTTATTGACAAGGATTTCACTACCCTCGCGCACTTTCAAATTGCTGTCAACTATTCACGGTGGGCAGAAACAAGTGGTGATGTCAATCACTATGAAACGGCACTTCAGCATATTGAACAAGTTGCCACAGATGCCACTATACCTAAACACCAAGAAGGGTTAACATACCTCTGGGGACATATTCTGTACAGAACAGAACAGTATGAAGTTGCTGAAGCAAAGTTTAATCAGTTGATTGAAAACTTCCCCAATAGTCTACAAGTAGAAAATGCATATTACGCTATAGGACAGTTGAATTATAAGTTGGGCAACTTTGAGCCCTCACGAACTGCTTTTAGTAATATTCTGACTAACTTTCCAAATTCAGAATTTAAAGACGATGCACAACTGCTTATCGCTCAATCCTTCCTTGATGAAAATTTATATGAACAAGCTTATCCCGAATTCGATAAATTTGAGACGGAAGAATTTAAGAATTATCCTGAGTTACAAGCAGAATCAATGTATAAAGCTGCGTTCTGCTTGAACCAACTGGATAGACATGATGAGGCAATCAGTCGTTACACGAACTTCATTACGCAGTTTCCAGATCACAATCTCGTGACAGCGGCATATTTTGACCAAGGTGTGATCTATGCAAAGCAGAAAGACTATGACAACGCACGGGTCAACTATGAATTGGCTATGCAAAATACAGCAGACCGCGGACTTCAGGCAGAAATTCAATCTGCAATAGGACAAACATATTTTGATCAAGACGATTATGAAAACGCTGTCGTTGAGTATACTAAACTCTTAGAAGAATACCCAGAGAGTGACTTCATCGGTGATGCACGCCTCGGTATTGCCGACAGCCAGTTCAAGTTGGAACGGTGGATTGAGGCGGTTGAATCATATCAATTGGTTATTGAATACGAACAAGGTGGAGGGGATGGAGAAAATGCAGAACTGAACTATACACCTTATTGCTCATTCCAAGTTGCAGAGGCATACTTCCAACTGGGGACAAATCAGGACAAAGCTGGTCAGGATGAAGAGGCAAATTCAACATTTACACTTGCGTTGGAATGGTACCAGAGAACAGTTGACAACCACTCCGACAATCCTGTTGCACCGCACGCATTATACGGTGCTATCTGGACACTAAACGAATTAGACCGTAAAGAAGAACTGGAAAGAGTTGCTCGTGATTTTATTGATAAAAATAAAAATGATAACGAGTACGATATTATGGCAGCAGAGGTACAACTACGTTTTGCGGATATGAAGCGTACAGAATTCAATCAATATCTGGAAGCCGCAGAAGAATACGCAAAAATATGGGAATACCGTCCACTTCCAAAATTCCATGTTGTCAAGTTGATGGGAAAATTCTTTGAAGGACGTTCCTACTTTGAAGCTGCGAAACCTGAAGGTTATCAAGACGGAGACCCATCCACAAACTTCAACACTGAATATTTACAAAAGTCTGTTGCAGCATATCAGGATGCAATCAAAATGTTTTCTGATGACGCATTCCTTCCCGGTATTGCTGAAGGACGTTACCAGGACTTCCCAGAACGTATTGCCCAGGTTGAAGCATGTTATATGAATGAAGCACTTTCACACGAAATGCTCGGTGTATGGGATATAGCCCGTCAACGTTATGCGGCAATTCCTGACACCAGCGAGTATTACCAACGCGCCCTGCTTCTCACCGCAGATAGTTTTGTAAAGCAGGGAGATAAGGTACAAGCCATCACTTATTACAACGGTATCTTATCTGAACTTACCGATGCCAACAATCTTTCATTAGCAAAGATTAAACTGGCTGACTTGTTGCGTGCCGAAGGTCGTTTTGAAGAAGCTGCTGAACAATATCAGGCTGTCGTTGATGATGACCCGACAGGTGAATATGCGGATGACGCGCTATATCTGGTTGGGTTGTGTTACTATAATGCATCAGAAAAGAATCCCGATCTCGTAGCACTGTCGGAAAACGCTTTCAACAAAGTCATTGCTGAACATGGTGATGATGCGAATGCAATTGATGCATATTACGGTTTGGTGCTTCTCTATCGTGATGCAGCACAGAAACAAGGTGATACCTCCAAGTGGTCGCTTGTAATGCAAACGGCAGAAGCTGCAAGCCAAGCATTTGCGGATAGTACCGATGAACAGACCCTTAAGACACTCGGCCATATTGAGCTCATCAAAGCAACTGCAATTGAAAACACCAACGCTGATGATATAGATAATCTGATTGCAAGTTTGAAACAAATTGTTGACAACACGGGTGCCCCCGAGGACGCTCGTATCCGTTCACAGCTCAAAATTGGGCACACTTACTACAGAAAAGAACGTTATGATGAAGCACTCGCTGCCTACAAAATGTTTGTAGAAAGTTTTCCAGACAGTGATATTGCACCTGGTGCACAATATCAAGTTGCAGTTTGTTATTATCAGATTGCTGTGAAAGCAGGTGATGCCGAATCCGCCCAGCTCGCTTATACCAACGCAATTGGTGCATCCGTAAAGGTCGCTGAGATGACTAATAATGCTGACAACCTCATCAGTGCTGGTTATACGCTCGGATTAGCTAAGTTGGGATTGAAAGATAATAAGGGTGCTATTGAGGCATTCAAACAGGTTACGGCTCTGGAAGGTCAAACTGAAGATGAAGCACGCAAGAATCTTATCTCTCAAGCACATTCACGCCTCGCTGAATTACACAATAGTGTCGGTAATTATCAAGATGCTGTGAAAGAGTATCAATACATTATTGCAAATACTGATGACCCCGACCTGAAGGGCCGTTCATATTTCGCAATGGCATACGCACAAGATGAACATCTTAAGATGTATGACGATGCATTGCAGAATTATCAGAAAGCAGTTGACTTGGCGGACAATGTTGTCAAAGCTCAATCCTACTATAGGATGGGATTGATTTATCAGGATAAAGTCAATGAACTTGATAAAGCATTGGAAGTGTTCCAAACACTGATTGCAAATCATAGTGCGGAACAGAACACGAGTGTCGCATCCATGGTTGCGGATGCCAGTCTCCGTCGTTCCGAACTCTATGTCAAATTAGGGCGTTTAGACGAGGCTATTGCTGAAGCAGTGAGTTCTGTAGAAGCACTTAAGACAAGTCCATCCGCATCTGTTTCACAGAAAGCTGCTGCACAGTATAATCTTGGGTACCTTTATTCTGATAAAGCGCGTTCACTCCTGCCACCAGATCAGGCTCAGGGTTTTGATGCAAAACCATACATAGATATGAGTGGACAGGCAGCTGCTGCTTTTTATGAAGTCAGCAAACTTGCTGCACCTGTTGAAAAAGCAGATAAAAAGACGGTCATACCCTATGTGCAGATGTCGCTATTCCAAGCAGGTCAGATATACTACTCTGTCGGTATAGGTTTTAAACGCAGACCGGAGTTGTTGCTCTCCATTGATCCGATTTCTGATTACATCAAACATGCAGGCGCAGGTGTATTCCCAACATCAAATGACCTTGCAAGCAATGTTCAAACTGCATCAACCTATCTGGCATCTGCAAATTTCGATCTTGGTCGTATGCAAGTCGGTATAGATGAGGAGATGTCTCCGCAAGCAGTTGCATACTTTGACAAATCTGCCCAGTTATTTAAAGGTTTAGTTGCACGTTACCCGAATGCTGAAGATGCCGCACTCTGGCAATATCAAGCAGGTGAAGCGTTTTACACTACTGAGCAATTTGTAAAGGCAATTGCCGAGTACGATAAGGTCAGACGTGTAAAGAAAACTCACGAAAAAGCCGCTGAATCCTTATATGCTATCGCTACATGCTACCAATACCTTTCCGAAACAGCGAAAGAAGCTGGTAACGCAGCAGAGGAAAAATCGTATCTTGACAAACTATTTGCTACAAATGAGACACTTGTCAAGGAATATCCAAATAGTAAGTTTGCTGGTGAAGCCTTTATTAATATCGGTAACAAACACTATAATGCTGCATTGGATCCCAATCTTGATGCAGAAGAACAAATTCGTCTGTTTCGAGAAGCAATCAAGAATTATGAACGCGCACTGTCTTCTCCGGGTATCAGTGACGAATCCAAGAATAGTGCACAAACTTACCTGAATGAAACAGCAAGCATCCTTGCACATAATGAATACAAGTTTGCTGATACATCACTCGGTGATGCCCAAAGGTCTGGTAAGAAGACTGACATTGAAGAAGCAATTAAGCTTTTCAAGACTATTACGAAAGATTATTCTACGACCAAATACGGTGACCTTTCTTACGGTAAATTAGGTGAAGCATATACAATATTGGCAGGTAATGAGGAAAACTATTTTGCAGATGCCTTGTATTACTTCCAAATATTACCTAAGAAGTATGCAACAAAGCCCCCACCTGATTCTCAGGTTGAAGATGTAATTAACTACTGTATTCAGAAGGCAAGTGAGATCAAAAGTTACATGAGGTCGCAGAATATACCGGAACGGCAAACTCCGCCAGACGATAACTAATAACCGAGGTATGCGAATACCTTATTTCATTCCATAGGGATAGGTCTTATGCCTATCCCTATTTTCTTGAAGGGAGTTTCAATCAAAATGTATGATGAACTGAAAGTTCCACCACGTATCCTTCTCGGTCCAGGTCCCAGTATAGCAAATCCACGCGTCCTCAAAGCGATGACAACACCGATGCTTGGGTATTTGGATACAGATTTTGTAGAGGTTATGAATGATACCGTTGCTCTGTTACGTCAGGTGTACGGCACTCAGAACACAATTACCTTCCCTGTCTCTGGTACTGGCACAGCAGGGATGGAAACGGCCCTTACAAACGTTATTGAGCATGGTGATAATGTAATCGTTGGAATAAACGGTTACTTCGGCAATAGAATTGCAGATATTGCAGAAAGGTGCGGTGCGACGGTTACCTCCGTAAATACTGAATGGGGAGACATCATCAAACCGCAACAGATAGCTGATTCCTGTGAACAAGTTTCTCCGAAATTGGTTGCTGTAGTTCATGCTGAAACATCTACAGGTGTTTTACAACCTTTAGATGAGATCATAGAGATTGCCCATCAACACGATGCCTTGTTACTTGCCGACTGCGTTACATCGCTTGGTGGGTACCCCGTGGAATTAGATGCGCGTGGTATTGACATCGCCTATAGTTGCACACAAAAATGTCTTGCAGGTCCACCCGGACTTTCACCTATCAGTTTCAGTGATCGCGCAGTTGATGTAATACGGAACCGTAAAACGAAGATTCAGAGTTTCTATATGGACGTGACGTTGCTTGAAGAATATTGGTCGGGTACTACTCGGAAATATCATCACACCGTGTCTATGTCTATGATTTACGCATTACGGGAAGCCCTCCGTGTGGTTTTAGAGGAGGGTGAATCAGCAAGATACCAACGGCATAAACGTAATGCTCAAGCGTTGATCGCAGGGGCAGAAGCGATCGGTTTAGAGCCTGCTGCAGTAGAAAACCATCGCGCGCCGATGCTAACCACATTACGGATTCCTGATGGCATTGACGATGGAACTGTCCGAAAACGTCTTATTCAGGACTTCGGCATAGAAATTGGTGGTGGATTGGGTATTTTTGCTGGAAAAGCATGGCGAATCGGTCTTATGGGTGATGCTGCAAATGAACAGAACGTCCTCCTCGTATTAAACGCGATTGAACAATTATTAAATGAATTCGGTCATAACGTTGAAACTGGTACAGCCGTGAGTGCAGCTTCTGCTGCATATCAAAGCGGTAATGGGTAAGTATTTCTCTTTTGTAGGATGGGTTTACAACCTGATGTTTATGTCGTTTCTCTCAAATCGGGGTTAGAAACCCCTCCTACAATGGATTAGAAAGGGGGCTACCTTTCAAATCGGGGTTGAAAATCCTCCTATAATGGATACGACATTATTATTTATGAGATTTAATTGCTTGTTTGATCGCAGTTTGGATAGATAACATGTGTGTGTTGACGCGTGTTTCCAAATCTAACGTAGTTGGTGTTTCAAGAATAAGACATCGTGTCTTTATCTCTTCAGCTAAATACCTACCGCGTGTCCATCCTTTTGTTGAAACTGAATCCAGAAGTGTTATCACACCGTTGTCATTGCAATGGTCTTCAATCATGGTTTTCTGATTAATCGGACACACCTGTTTAACTTGCTGTACAACTTCATCGCCAATAGGAAGAGTCGTTGAAGCTCGGCGTTCCCATAGATAAAACCCGTTACTATCTCTATCTTCGTGTAGATCCAACGCGAGTTTCACTTCAGTATTATCATAATAGTCTTGTGTCAGGCGGAGTGATTCTGAAATGAAGGTTGTTTCTGCACATCGGCAAGGATGTTCAAACATCCGGTTAAGATCAAGTCCTGCAGCATTTTCACGGATGTCATATTCATGCCCGTAAGGGTTGTCGCAGGGTGAGATGAGCCAATTATATTTGTCTAACGGAAATGGATATATGTTGCTCTGTTGTTTCTCAGCAAGTAATTCAATGAGACGGATTGCACATTCAACACCTGCCGGTTCATCACCGTGTATTCCTGCAGATACATATATCAAGGTTGCCTCCGCTTGCTTTGCAGTATAACGCATACAGTATAATGGATATGATTGCGTTGACATTCTGTGCCAGACCGTGAGCCGGTCGGACTTTTCAAGAGCAGTCAGTATGCGGGTTACAACATTTGCATAATTTCGGACTTTCACCCGAATTACTCCCATTCAATCGTGCTTGGTGGTTTTGAACTAATGTCGTAGACAACGCGGTTGATACCTTGTACCTCATTGATAATACGTGTGGAAATTCGCGCTAATACTTCATCAGGGATTCTTGCCCAATCCGCAGTCATAGCATCACTACTTGTGACGGCGCGGAGTGCAATTGCATTTTCATAAGTGCGTTCATCCCCCATAACACCGACGCTTTTCACTGGCAGAAGTACTGCCAATGCTTGCCAAATGTCATCATATAAGCCTGCCTCTTTAATTTCATTGATAAAGATCGCATCTGCTAAGCGGAGGACTGCTAAACGTTCTGGTGTAACCTCACCGATTATTCGGACAGCAAGACCTGGTCCGGGAAATGGATGTCTTCCGAGGACGTGGGATGGGACGTTCAATTCTGCCCCGACTGCTCGTACTTCGTCTTTGAAAAGTTCACGGAAAGGTTCAATCAGTTCAAAAGGCATATCTGGTGGGAGTCCACCGACATTGTGATGCGTTTTTATAGTTGCAGAAGGTCCTTTTGTAGAGACGCTTTCGATTACATCTGGATAAAGTGTGCCTTGTGCAAGAAAGCGACAGGTGCCAAGCTGCTTAACTTTTGCTCTGAAGGTTTCAATAAATTGTGCCCCGATGATCTTACGTTTCTGTTCAGGATCGACGACACCTGATAAGGCATTCAAGAACGAGTCTGTTGCATCTACGAGTTCAATGTTAATTCCGAGTGACTTACAAGTAGATAAAACCTGTTCCACTTCATTTTGTCGAAGGAGCCCATTGTCTACAAAAACAGAGATTAAAGCATCTCCTATCGCCCTATGGAGTAAGGTTGCTAACACCATTGAGTCTATTCCACCACTGACAGCGCAAAGGACTCTTTCGTTATTCACTGTTGAACGGATGTGTGTTATTGCCTCAGTGATAAATGTATTCATCGTCCACGTTGCTTCACATCCACAGATTTTTCGGACGAAGTTGTGTAGTATTCTATCAGCATCGCGTGTGTGTTCAACTTCAGGATGAAATTGTAATCCGAATACCGTGCCATCTGCATTGACCATCGCAGCAATAGGTGAGTTTTGCGTTTGAGCGATTGTGTGGAAACCTTCAGGGAGTTTGTCAATTTTATCGCCATGGCTCATCCATGCGGTTACTTCCGATGAAAGTCCGTCAAACAAGGGTTCAGAAGTGGCATTGACTTGGAGTTGCGCGTTTCCGTATTCTCGTTCAGAGGCAGGATGGACTTTTCCGCCTTCCAATAAAAAAGCGATAAGTTGCATACCGTAGCAGATGCCTAAAACCGGAATTCCGAGTTTGAAAAATGCTGCATCTATCTTTGGTGCATCTGTCTCATAAACACTCGCGGGTCCACCGGAAAGGATAACACCTTTTGGTGCCATCTTCTCAATATCGGTAAGTGGCAATGTGTATGGCTGAATTTCACAATAAACCTGCTGTTCTCGAACGCGTCGAGCAATTAACTGCGTATATTGTGAGCCAAAGTCTAAAACGACAATAGCATCACGCTTCATGTCATTTCTCCATTTTAGGATATTTGGGTTTTAGTTGAATTGACGGTATATCGGGGTTAGAAACCCCTCCTACAAAACATGCGGTATATCGGGGTTAGAAACCCCTCCTACAAGAAATTAGCGGTAACATGAGTTATTTTACAATTTATCATTGCGGTTCACGGTCAATAATTTCCCCTGTTTCAGGTGCGAAGATCGCACCGTAGTTTCCCGGTGGAGCGAATTCCACATCGTCCCACATTGCTAAGTTCGTATTTGCATCCTGTAGATAGTAGCAGCCTTTGTGTGGATGTCCTTCCGCTTCAATTATCCGAACATGGTAGCAATGATTGTGGAACTGTATTGTGTTCCCGTAGATGATGATGTATCGGTCTCCAAATAAGTTATGTGCAATCTGATTGACAATATAAGGATCAATTATTTTTTGCAATAGCTGCGATTACCTATGCTATGAAATTGTTTATGGTGTTTTCGTGATGATAATGTCTATTCTGCGGTTTTTTTCATGTGCGTCTTTGTCAATCAGTTGGGTTTCCCCTAAACCTACAGCAGTCACACGATCTTCGGGGACTCTTCCTGTATCAATAAGAAAAGTTCTGACAGCAATTGCGCGCTGCTCGGTTAATGCCAAATTTGTATTTTCTGAGCCAAGTGCGTCGCTATGTCCTTCTATTTTTACAGCATAGCCACCAAATTCCTCTTGTCGCAATATAGCTGCAAGTTTTATGAATGTTGGATAGAATTCTTCTTTAAGTCGTGTGCTGGTTGTTGCGAAAAGGTTGCCACTAACTCTGATGATTACGCCTTCCTCAAGTTCTATGATTTGTGCTTTTGGAATTTGCTTTGTAGCATCCACGAGAGTTGCTTGAGCGGTATTCTGTAGTTTAGTTTTTTCAATGGCGCGTTGAAGGTAATCGCTACTCTGTTGTGCGGCATCTGTAGCGGCGGAATATTCCTTTTTTGCGAGTGCGGTTTCAGCAGTTGCACGAGCTGACTCTGCGAGTTCAAAAAGCTGCGGTGCGATCTGTGGTACTGTGGTTTCTCTTTGTTCGTCTATGGCTGCTTTGATAGTTGCGACTGCAGTCTCCGCTCTTTTGATTTTAGTTGCAAGTTCCTGTTGTGCCCGCAGACGATACTCAGCGACTTCGGAAGTTGTGATAACTTTATCTGCAATCTGTTCAGTACTTTCGGCAGTTTGAAGTGCCGCACTATAACGTTTTGCTTGTAATTCCTTTTCTGCTTTGTCCAATTGTGTTTGTGCTTGTTGAAATTGTTTTGGGTCGTGTGTGGCTGCATTCAGTGCTTCTGCACGCTGTACCTTCAGTTGTGCGCGTTCAATCGCAATAAGTGCCATGGTTTCGGCATTTGCACGATTTTTCTGATTCTGTGTTGCGAGATCAAAAAGTTTGTTAGCCTGTGATTGTGCGTCTTTGGCAATTTCATCTGCTTGATCAAATTCCTTCCGTTCAAGGTGAGATTTTGCCTGTTTAATTGCCGTTTGGACACGTTCGTGCTCTGCCGTTTCTACAATTTCAGGGTATGTCCGTTTTGCTATATTAACGACGATTTCTGCTCCAGTAATCGGTAGACTGATTTTCGCATGACGGATAGCATCATTTGCCTTTGCCAGATCAGAATTGAGTGAACCGATGCGTTTTCTCTCTGATTCAATTTGTTTCAACGCTTGTTCATATTCCGCTGCTTTCATCTCATTGCGAATCTTTACCATTTCAATTTCATAATCTTTTTGTGTGATAACTTCTTGGTAGAGTTGTTCTTGTATTGAGATGAGTTGTGTGCGTGCAAGTTGTTGTTTTGTTCTGTATAAGGCGATGTTTGCGACGAGTTCTGCTTGATATGCGAATTCCATGCTCTGTGCGATGTCTTCACGTTCCTGTGCTTGTTGGGCAAATTTCAAAAGTTTTAAGGCGCGGTTGTAATCGTCGGTTGCTAATTGATCCGCTCCCAATTCTTCTGCGTTTGAAATTGCCTTTTGTCCGTTTTGCAGTTGTGTGTCTAAAATGACAATATCAATCGGTGGGTTTGAAACACAACCGTAACTTATCAGGCTGATAATAATAAGAAACCATGAATAAAACCGCATTGGACTATCCTTCATTATTTCTGTGTATCCCGTTCTGTTCTGAGTTTTTCAAGGTTGTTGCGAACATCTTCTGTTGCTTGTTGTTGGAGTTCTAATCCAGCTTGTGCTTCTAATACTTGAGATTCTTGTCGGACTGCTAAAGCTTTCTCCGTAGCGATTCGTGCGTGGAGAAATGCTCGTAATCCGAGTCGATATGCGCGTTCTATATTGCCAGATTGAAAGGAATTTTCGGCATTGTTAAGCATGTCTTCAGCGGATTTTATCTCTATGGCAGCGTCTTCGCGCGCGCCAACTTTTTCTGCCGAGTCAATGCTGACGCGTGCATTGTTCATTGTTTCAATTGCCAATTGTCGGACTTGTGTGCCATTACATCCGACTGTGATTATTAGTAATATGAGTGGGATAATCCATTTCACAGTAAGTTCCTCTGTATTGTGTCAATCGGGGTTGAAAACCCTCTCAGCCTAAAGATAGCGTGTGTCAATCGGGGTTAGAAACCCTCCTACAGAACGAATAGCAACGATTGAATGAATCTGCAATATTTGAATGCAAAGTGCAATAAGCAAAAAAGCCTCACACGTAGGTGAGGCTTTTTACGACACGTTTAGAACGCAGGTCTTTCTGTATAGACACTCACCTTACGTCGGAATTTGTCTTTTCGTTCAAACCATACATACCCATCAATTTTTGAGAAGAGCGTATAGTCTCTGCCAACTCCGACGTTATTTCCAGCGTGCAGGTGCGTTCCCCGTTGTCGGACGAGAATACTACCTGCGGTAACATAGTTTCCGGAAAACCTTTTGACGCCGAGTCGTTTTCCGATACTGTCACGTCCGTTGCGTGTACTTCCGCCACCTTTCTTATGTGCCATCGGTTTCTACCTCCTCCCCGCCATCTGTGGTAGTTTCTTCGCCACCAATTGCGGTAATTTTAATACGTGTATATGATTGTCGGTGTCCTAATTTTCGTTTGTAACCTTTGCGGCGTTTGGACTTAAAGACGACGATTTTCTTTGCGCGTCCTTGCTCAACAACTTCACCTGTAACTGAGACATCTTCAAGGTAGGGTGTTCCAGTTTGCAATTGACCATCTTCACCGGCAATCGCTAAAACGGAGGGAAATGTGACTGTTTCACCGACAGCATTGTCTAACTTTTCCACATCTATGAGGTTTCCTACCTCAACCCGGTGCTGTCTTCCTCCGCTTGCAAATACTGCATACATTTTGTTTTCACTCCTTTTAGGTGTAGAAACTCCGAAGCATGTTTGCGGAATATTCTATTTTCTATTTTGTGCTCTGGTCTGCATTGTAGTGTGAGCATTGGACGCACCTATCCGCCCATGTTTGTAATTCAGACAATTACATTATGCCACATTTTTGGGCAAAAGTCAAGTTTTTTTGAGACAAGGACAGCGGCATGCAATTGTCGAACTATTAGACTCTTTTGGATTAGGAAGCCCTTTGACATTCTTGAATAAAACAACACCAAATAACGCCAGTTTTGCCTTTTTGGTGTTATTTGTTTTTTGTATTTGTTCACAATATTTTTCCAATCTGTGTACAGAATTTTGTTGTGTTGCAGAATTTGATGTTGTAATTATGCCATCTTTAATAGATAAGGGTCCGTTGTGCATTTGTAAATTTATCCTCAATTCCTGAATGTCCGAGGTATAATGGATTGCGCGACTACGAACAATCAACGCTTACAAATATTACCCAAAATTAACTTCATTTAGATTGTGCTACAAAGACACAATCTAAATGAAGATTAAGTTATTAATTGGGTAATATAGGGGCGGGGAAACCCCGCCCCTACGATCATTTTTATGTATGTGTTCCCTTGTTGTCGCTTCTTCAGGGAATTGCACCAGCTCATGAGTTTCTAAACATGGGGAGCCGATTTGGGTTTACCTTCTAAACACATGTTAATTATACTATTCACATTTGTGATTGTCAAGTAAAAATGTAATAATTACAATATTTTTGTGAATTTGTTGGCAATTGCTTGAATTTCTGTTAAATTGTGCGTTTTTTTGTAAGGTGGCAATAACTTTACACACCCCACAGACATCAACTTAAGGAAGTTTTAAGCATTGATGACCTTCCACAGTCCCTACCAAATCAACGCCAAATGCGCGTTTGCATTTGTCGGGACTAAAGATGGAGTTTATGACGTTTTTCTATAAACATATCGTCCCTACGGGACTAAAGAAAGTTCAAAGAAAAAAATACGTCCAAACCCACATGCTAATATGACAAACTATTTAACAATTAGTTATTTAACACAACTCGTTATCTGTACATTATCGGGCAAGTATATGTAGCGGTTTAATCTAAAAAGAGTTCTTCCCCGTTTGCTGCAAAGATGCGATAGTCTTCGAGATGCAGGTCTGCGTCTGGTTCAAGTGCCAAATCGAGTTTCAACGATTTCTTTAGTTCGCGATATTTTGCGGACATCTGCGTGTTGAGATGCGAAACGATGTGATCATTGGCAATGATTCGCAGTTTAGATTGTTGAGTTAGGCGATGTGCTCTTTTTATTGCTCGGAATAGGCTTATAACAACGGTTTCTATTGAAAGGACTGTGCCATGTCCTTCACAATATGGACACTGTTCTGTTAGCAGTGTTGCGAGGCTTGGGCGTGTGCGTTGCCGTGTCATCTCGACTAAACCCAAATCAGAAAAATGTAAGATATTTGTGCGCGCTCTATCCTTTCTTAATGCGTCTTGCAGCAGTCTGAAAACCTGTCTGCGATGTGCGGGTTCGTCCATATCAATGAAGTCAACGACGATGATTCCCCCTAAATCTCGCAATTGTATCTGGCGTACGACTTCATCAACAGCCTCAAGGTTTGCGCTGAGAATAGTGTTATCTGGGTCTGATTGTCCGACGAATCGCCCAGTATTGACATCGATGGAAACCATTGCTTCAGTTTGTTGGATAATGATGTGTCCACCACACTGTAGCCATATTTTTTCACTAAGAGCTTTTTGCAGTTCTTGGTCTACACCGTAAGCAGCAAAGAGGGTAGTATCTTCATCATAAAGGATAATCCGCTCTTTCAAGCTTGGCATTACAGAGGTGACATAATCAATCATTTCCTTATATCCGGTAGTTGAATCAATGAGAAGATGTTTAACATCTTTTGTAAATTTATCGCGTACAATTCGGTTTGTGAAACTGAGGTCTCTACCGACTAAACTGGGTGCAGTTTTATTTTTTGAGCGTTGTAATGCCTGTTTCCATTGATTGATTAGGTATCGTATTTCAGCTTCAAATTCATCTTCGCTTAACCCTTCAGCTGCAGTTCGGATGATGAATCCTCCCTCAACATCTTCTTTAAAGGTTTGTGCGAGGGATCTTAATCGCTCACGTTCACTTTCGGTTTCGATTCTGCGTGAAACTCCGATAGTAGAAGAATTTGGCAGATAAACGACATATCTTCCTGGGAGTGTTATATTGCTGGTGACTCGTGCGCCTTTACTCCCGATAGGTTCTTTTCCGACTTGTACGAGAAGTTCTTGGTTTTTTGAGATGAGATCGGTAATGAGATATGGAAATCCTCTTCCGCCGCGAGTTTTGTTTGCTGGCGTTGCCTGTAAATCAATTGTAGGTAATCCTTCATCAACATTCTCATTTTCAGGGTTGTTGTATTTGAGGTCTGAAATGTGTAGAAAAGCGTGTCGTTCTAATCCGATGTCGACAAAAGCGACTTGCATTCCCGGCAAGACGTTTTCCACCCGTCCTTTATATAGATTGCCTAAGACAGGTTTTACCGCCTTTCGTTCAATTTGAATTTCGTTTAGTACTCCTTTTTCAAGAACAGCACATCGTGTTTCAAATTCATCATCAGAAATAAGTATCTCCTTTTCCATTATTAGCGTTTCCTCCTATCATGCCTTTCACACGAAAGACATCTCGGTTAGTGAATTCTGTCATTTCAAAAAGCGGCAGCTTCATGTATGATAAATTCCGAAGGTTCAATTTCTGTGGTATGATGGAAGGAGAACGGACAGAACTTTGATGATCGGATTGTTGCATGTTGCTATGAAAAGGGATTACATTGATTACCATAGTCATTAAATTTCCTATTAGATTATTGTGAAGATTACAACTAAATAATCGCTTTTTCTACAGGAGTAATTTCCGCAATGCGATCAAACGTGTTGATATTCGGGTATTGGAGTTTCGTCCTATAAATCAATAATGTCCAAATAATTGTAAAATCTATCATAGTTCAGTTCTAAAACGGGTGCATTCAGTTTATCATCCGTTTCTGGGGGTTAGTGTTACCACAGGTGTGATCAGTTCTCCCAATGAAATACCACCATGTTGGAACCCCCCCTGAAACTGCCGCTTGTATTTGTAAAAGTCGTTTGGATAGACGAAATAATAATCGTCTTTAGCGAGAATATAATCCTTGCTTGCGTTTTCAGCGGGTAGTTGATAATCCAGTGGATTTGGGATATATACCGCTTGGTTATCATCGCAAGCCAAGTTATTCCCAATTTTAAATCGGAGGCTTGTGCTGGTATCGCGATTGCCGTAAGCCCGCGTTGCTCTGTTGCAGAACTCGGATCCATGGTCGGTCGTTAGTACGACGTGTGCCCCTTGTTTAGCAATAAGTCGTAGAATATCGAAGAGTGAAGAATGTGCGAACCAAGAGCGTGCTAAAGCTCGGAAAGCCGGTTCATCTGGTGCGAGTTGTTGTAGTACTTCCGATTGTGAACGTTGGTGTGTTAGAATATCTATGAAGTTTACAACTAATGCCGATAAACCGACTCTTGTTGTAGCCGCGACACGTTTTTTATATTCAGTTCCTCCGCGTAGGTCAAAAATCTTGAAATATTGGACTCCAGGTTTTATCCTGATTCCATTCCTTTTTAAAAATTCTTCGAGCATTTGTCGTTCAAACTGGTTTGTGCTTGTTCCTCCATCAGATTTCTCTTGCCAAAATTGCGGATAATTTTTAGCCAATTCTGCTGGAAACAGTCCGCTAAATAGTGCATTCCGTGAGTACATTGTTGCACTTGGCAAAATGGAAAAACTATATTTTAGATTGATAGAGAAATAAGGATATAAGAGCGGTTCTATTGCCATCCAGTGGTCAAGTCTGAAGCAGTCAACGACAATGAAGTAGGTTGGGATTTTATCTTGAAGTAATGGCACCACGTGTTGGTCTAAAACATCAACAGACAATGGGGGTCTATCTTGGTTGCCGTTCACCCACTCTGGATAATTGGCTTGTACATAATCAGAGAATTCAGCGTTACACTCTTTTTTCTGTTCTATATGGGTTTCTTCTAAACCTTGTTTCGCCAATTGGTCTGATAGGAGGTCCCATTCCAATAGTTTGACATAGATGTCAATCCAATCTTGCCAAGTTGGTTGTGATGCCTTGACTGTGCTAATTGTGTTAAAGTCGTTAGTGTATCGTCCGGGTATTTGTGTTTCCACAATATGTTTTTGGTCAAGTACGCGTTTTAGTGTAGAAGCTATCTGAGCGACTCCGATAGGTTTGACTAAAAAATCCGTCACCTGTTTTCCGAGTGCGACATCAACGAATTTGTCGTCACTTGATTGTGTTACCAGAATGACAGGTACTTGTGCGTTAATAGTTCTAATGATATCTAATGTTTCCATGCCATCCTTTCCTGGCATAACTTGGTCGAGTAGGATAGCATCATATTGGTTATCACTTTGTTTTAGCAGTTCAATTCCGTCTTCACCGTTTGTAGCAGGTGTGACATTGTATCCACGAGTTTCGAGGGAATGTCTATGTGGCAGCAGTGCCTCTATTTCATCATCTATCCATAGGATTTTATGTGTTTTTTGTTGCATTCTATTTTCCTTTGAATTCGCTATGAAACGCTTGTTGGCAATCGTATTTCGAAAGTTGTCTTACCTGGTCTACTTTCGATTAGACGTATGCTCCCGTGATGATATTCCCGAATAATTCTTTGTACAATTGTCAAGCCAAGTCCCCATCCATGCGTTTTTGTGGTCATTCCTGGTTCAAAGATAAAGGGTTGATTTTCGCTTGGGATTCCGCTACCGTTGTCGGCATATCGTATGATAACCTGTTTCTGTCTTTCATCATAGAGTGGTTCAATTTCAATGTGTCCTGCTTTTTTCTGTATTGCATCAAGTGAATTCCGAATTAAGTTTTCAAAAACCCACTGTAGTAGGAGTGCATTTGCAGAAATTGCGGGTACATCATGTGGTTTTATGCTTATATCTATGTTGCGACTGATTTGTGGCAGTCGTTTCTCAAAATATACGAGGACATCGGCAAGTACTTCCTGAATGTTAACCGTAGTTTTTGTCGGTTCTGTGCCGATCATTCCAAATCGTGTTGTTGTTTTCTGCAGGCGTTCAAGGTCGCTCTGCATGTTTGCAGAAAGTTCAGCAAGGACGTTATCTTCGGTCTCTTGGCTGCGTTCATCTAAGAGTTCTGCCCATGCGAGTAGTGCGGAGATAGGCGTTCCGAGTTGATGTGCGGTTTCTTTTGCTAACCCACCCCATATTGCTGCATGTTCATAAGATTTTATCCGTCTATAGACGAGAATAGAACCAAAAGCAAAGAGTGGTAAAATAATAGATAGGACAATAGGGGTAATTAATAGACCGTAAAACGAATTAATTTCGTAATAGAAGTAACCCTCTTGCCAAACAGGTGTTGTTTGAATTGGAGTGAATGCAGGTGTTTTATCAATGAACTTTTGAGCACGTTCTTTTTCCTGAGGTGTTGCCTTTTCAGCAGTGATAAAGTCTTTCCACATCTGCCATTTCTGAGGGATCTTATCAATATCAGTTATAGCGAAAGGAAGTTGTTCCATCTCGCTTGGTGCTACATCTCCGTGGTAAAAATAACCGGTTCTCAGTCTATCTTCTTTTAGGAACGGTATTTTTCTCCGCTGATTCTTGTTTTTCATCCGTTCCAATGTTGTTGTTAGCAAATCCTCCTCATCATGCGTTAACGTAATGGTTTCGCTTTCGTTGACTTTCTCATCCAATTGCGTATCAATTCCTTGTACGATTTCCCATTTTCCATCTGCATCCGTTATAATAAATGAAAACCTTCTTGATCTATTTTCGGCATATAATTCTTGTCTGACGACAGTGAGTAGTCTCTGTTGAAGTGCGCGGTCTTCAATACTTGGTAGTTCCACTACGAGATTCACGAAAATTTCTATTTGTGCTTCAATATCAGAGTTCAATTGAAAAATTTGTCTCGAATAATACGTAAAAACGAGGACCAATATAATTACTCCGACACCGAAATAAATGAGCATTAATCGTCCAGTTGAATAAGTAGAGGTAATACTACGTTTCCACCTCGACATAACTTCCCCAAGTAGATTTATTACACTTTAGACACAATGGCATGTTAATATTATATCCTAAATGAGATGATATTTCAAGAAGTTCTGCATCCTCGGTGTATTATCGTTTAAAGAAGCAACACCGAATGTTTTTAGCATTCGGTGCGATTTTGTTATTGTGTTAATATATGCTACTACGATGTCCTACTCGATGCACAACAATTTCTCGGTTACGTCTATCAAAAGTATAGAGGATTCTATATAGAAACGATTCAAACAACACGTATCAAAATAGATTATCCAGTTTTGAGACAATTTAACTGTAGAATAACTTTACATACCTTACCGATTCATTTTCAGAATTGGTAAGGTATGTAAAGAGAAATAAAGATAGATGACTTGTGAAAACTATTCGCCTTTTCGGATGGTAAGACGGTAATGTTTTCCGATCTTCTTGGTGTCAAGAATGTCGTGTCCATCGTTTGTGAGACTTTTCGGGACGTTCTCAATCGGTTCACCGTCGTCTATGGTAATCTCCAAGAGTTGACCTGCATCCATTGTTTCTAACCTAACTTTCGCTTGGACGTAGTTGAATGGACAGGCTACACCTTTCAGATCAAGACTATCAACGATTTCCTCAACAGGTTTTTTCTCTTTGACGACTTTGGGTTTAGCTGCGGGACGTGATCTACGGGTTTTACGTTTACTGGCTTCCTCTTCCTCTTGCTTGATACGCATGCGTCCGTAAATGTGATGCGATTCTTCAACAAAGAGGGTCGCTTCTTCCACGCGGCGATGTGCCAACTCTTGATCAAACGTAGATGCGTCTTCTTCCGTAGCCTTGAACAGATGTCCGCCGTATCCAGCGAAGAAATTGCCGGTATCAAAGAAATGGGTTTTGAATTCATTGACAGTTGTGGCATCGTCAATGTATTGCAATCCAACTGTTGTCAGGAGACCATCGGCAGCTCGGATCATTGCATCATAAGCTTTATCTCCACATTCTTGGTAAGTGCCTTTTTCCAAACTCAGCCCGGATTCATAGATAAGTCTATCCGCTTCTTCTAATTTCATGGAGACAAGTGCTATCACCTCTCCAGCACACTCACCGACACCAGTTTTGAGTTGGTAATCTTTCGTGTCGCCTGTGTCCACGTAAAATTCCGGTGCTTCTTCATAAGAAGGGATTTTATCGTATTTGGACAACATGGTTTTGATTTCTACTTTACCGAGTCGTGCTACGTAGTCAGTAAAGGTTTCTTCGCCTTGCTTTTCATCAACATATTTTCCAGTCAATTCTTCAATGAATGCCGGAATATAGTTACCATGGATTTTTCCTGTAGCAAGTCCGTAAGAACTGGCGTTTTCTATCATGTGTCCACCGAGAAGCACTTGGTAAATGGGTGCGTTCCGTCCCTCTATTCGTTTAGTAGAACCGAAGAACCCAATGTTAGCAATGTGGTGCTGTCCGCATGAGTTTGGGCATCCACTGATCTTGATTCGGAAGTCCTCAATCTCATTATGCATGCCAGCTTCAATGAAGTGATTTCGCAGATGTGCTGCCAAACCGCGTGAAGAGGAAACACCAAGTTTGCAGGAGTCAGTGCCTGGGCAAGCCACAATATCAACTAATGATTCAGCTCCTGGATCTCCCAGACCGATTGCTTTTAGTTCCTTATATAGTGCTGGTAAGTCTGTCATCGTAACCCAGCGGAGTACAATGTTCTGTTCCACTGTTGCGCGGATCGTGTCTTTCACATATTTGCGTGAGATGTCTGCCAAAGCACGTGTTTGGTCAGCAGTAATATCTCCCAGTGGAAGCGTGATTGTTACAAATGCGTATCCGGGCTGTTTTTGTAAGCGGATATTGGAATTATACCACTCATCAAACCCTTCAGGTTTTGAAGCACCGTTCAACTGTGTCGGAGGTTTGAGTGGACTCTCATTGAAAGCATCTAAATTGTCAAGATATGCGGTCCATTGTGGGTCGTGTCGAAGCGTTTCACGTTCTTCATAGACCATTTTGCGAAATTCTTCAATGCCATGTTTTGCAACGACAAACTTCAGACGTGCCTTATTTCGATTTCTGCGTTCACCTAAACGTGTGAAGACTCTACAGATTGCCTGAGAAATGGGCAGTAGTTCTTCTGCGGGGAGGAATTCATCAAGGACCTTCGCTTGATGTGGGACTGCACCGAGTCCACCGCCGACATAGAATTTAAATCCCTTTTTGATTTCACCGTCAACTTCTTTGACAGCAGCGACCGCGCCGATATCGTGCATGCTTGCTAAGCCACATGCGTGTTCTTCACATCCAGAAAATGCGATTTTGAACTTTCGTCCGAAATTTTCTGCGTCAGGGTGTCCTAATAGGAACGCAGACAGAGCCTTAGAATAGGGCGTTACGTCAAACGTTTCATCTTCGCAAACACCACTGATGGGGCATGCTGTGACGTTTCGGACGACATTACCGCATGCTTCCTTTGTTGTGATTCCAACACTTGCGAGGCGCCGCATCAACTCAGCGGTGGTGTTTATGTCTACGTAATGATATTGCACATCTTGACGTGTCGTAATGTGAATGATGTTATCCGAAAATTCTTCAGCCACATCTGCGAGCATTTCAAGTTGTGCTGCTGTAAGTCCCCCGAATGGGATCTTGACACGTATCATCTGCGACCGGTCATCGCGCTGTCCATAAACGCCGCGCCGAAGTCTAAATTCAGTAAAGGTTGCCTCTTCCACTTGACCAGCTTGGAACCGATCGAGCTGAATCTCATAAATTTCAATTTCGCGGGCAATATCAGCAGGGATCGCCGATGCATCATAAGCTCCCGCGTATTCAATAGCCATTCTATTCTCCTTATTACCTCATAATTATAGCATACATAATTTGGTGTCCGATAAACGTCTATTCTGGTATAACTTGCAAGTCTAAAAACGCCTGATTTCCATGCCGAGAGGAAAGGAAACATCGTATTAAGTAGTATAGTTTACATTAAAAAGCAACTATAGTCAAGTGTAATCGTGATTTTAATCTGAGGGTGCATCTCCCCAATCGGGAATTGGTAGTAATTCACCGTCTCTTAGTGCGGATTCATGTGCAACAATTCCAGGTGCACAATAACGAACTGCCTCCCACACGTTGATACGTGGGACACGTTGTCGGTTAACGGAATCTACGAATTCATGCACCAAGTAGGCATGTGATCCACCGTGTCCACCTAAATTATCCTTAAGCTCTTCTGGCAGGAATTCATGTATTTGTTCAGGATGGACAGGCTGTGAACCGTGCTTATCTGCCCATACTTTTCCGGCAAGACTCTGTTCGTAACTCCCTTCTGTTCCATATAGACCGCTAACGCGTTCACTTCCTGGATGACCAATCCGTCTAAACTCACAGATTTGCATTGTCGCACCGTTGCTCATTGTGAAAAGACCAACCTCATTAGAAAATTGGTTTTTGTAAATTGTGTCTAACCGAAACCAATCATCGTTGGGATAGATATATCCTTGTGCGGAAACCGATGTGGCATGTGCATTCATCACAGAAATTGGGAAACAGGTTGAGTGTGTAGGATAATACATCGGGATAAAACCGGTTTTATCCCGTCCCCACTGTTCACCCCATCGGTTTTTTAGCACATCGTATAGTCCGTGTTCCATGTCGTGGAAATACTCGGCGCGACAGTGGACGAACTCACCAAAAGCACCTTCAGCTGCTTTTTGACGGCAAAAGGCAGTTTCGGGACGAAAATAACTTGTCTCACCGTTCATGTAGATCATTCCGGTCTTTTCTACTGTTCTAATCAACCGCTCACATTCGTCCAACGATATTGCTGCGGGAACAGCCGTGTAGACATGCTTTCCTGCCTCCATTGCCTGGATAGCCTGCGGTGCGTGCATCCAATGCTGTGTTATGATGACAAGTGCATCCATATCTGATTTACAGATGTCGTCAAGGCTTGTATACGTTTCAGAGATCTCAAATTCATTTGCCCATTTTGACAATCTTTCAGGTTGTAAATCACATAATGCGAGTCGATGTACATCTGGATGTGCTTTATAGGATTGGATAAATGAGGGACCGAACATCCCTAAGCCTACTATTCCGATGCTTATACTCATCCGATTTCTCCTCAAGATAAGATATGGGAGTGATAATTGATGTAAAGTAACATGTATCTGAATTGGTGTCAAGAAAAATAAATTCTAAAAGGTCGTCACAAATCGTATAAACTGCTACAATAGTTAATTCCATAGGGTTTCCTCCATTTGTTTGTAGTAAATAAAAACATTATAGAAGAAATCCCTCGGATATAAAAGAAATTTATAGGTAGCAACTTAGGTTATATATGGAATGTCTGCTAATTTATACATTGGTATCACAACTGTCAACAGCAAATTGTTACTATTGAAAGGTTCTGATTTATGGTGAAGTTTCAAAATAATTGGACATATCTTCTGTAGGATCGATCTCCTGGTCGCGACCAGGAGATCGATCCTACAACTCAGAATGTAGAATTAATTGTATAATCTATCATAAATAAAAACTGTATAGACAAAAAATGCGGATTCTGATAATATATTCTTGTGGTTTTATATCCCTGATATCCCTCTTTTGCATTGGGAAGATTGATGCCGCTTTCGGTGAACCGCACCCAACAATTGCGTTTGCTTCAAATGTTGATGGCAACTGGGACATCTATCTTACGGATTCCGTTGGAAAGACACCAGTAAACCTAACACGCAATCCTGCAGCAGATTATTATCCATCGTGGTCACCGGATGGGAATCAGATCGCTTTTTTCTCTAATCGTGATGATAACCACGAAATATACGTGATGCAGTCAGATGGCACGGATCAGAGAAGACTAACACATCATCCTGCCACAGATAAAGCCCCTTCCTGGGCACCGAATGGTAGGAATTTGGCATTCAGTTCAAATCGTGAAGGTCATTACAATATCTATATTTTGGACATAAAGAGCGGGGTGGTAAAAAACCTTACGAAAAATGAGTTTGTAGATGCCATTCCAACATGGTCACCAGATGGCAAAGAAGTTGCTTTCCAATCACAACGCGAGTTTAATTGGGACATCTATACTATAGAGATAGGAACTCACAAGGAGCAACGCCTGACACATCAACCTTTGATGGATGCTTATGCTACGTGGTCGCCTGATGGCAAACATATTGTGTATTGCTCAATGCGGCAAGATGTAGATCAGGCGGATTTTGATCTCTACATTATGGATGCGGAAGGTGGCGGCAACAAAACAGCACTGACAGATACACAGATAGATGAAGCATTTCCTGCATTCTCACCAGATGGCAGTTTGATAGCCTTTCAATCAGAACAGAATGCCAAATGGGTAATACATTTGATGAATGTAGACGGAAGTGATCGCCGTGAATTCATCAACAATGACGGTTGGTCTGCACAACCGAAATGGCAACATAGTTTCATCGGATTACCGACAAATCCGTTATTTTTACAATACCAACAGTGGGGTAAACTTAAAACCCTTAGAAATCATCAAGAACCTAATCAATAATAAATTGTGCACATGACGTGCCACTTCATAACATTAAGGAGATTTATAATGCAAAACAAGATGTATATTTTTGGAATACTATTTATAGCTGGTTTACTGATTGCACAAGGCATCGGTTACAGTTACGACCGGGCGATAGAGGCAGAAAATGCTGACACAATAAATGAACCCATGGTTATCGCTGATGATGAAAATGCATCAGGCGGAAAATTCGTTTGGGCACCAGGGGAACCAGCGACGGGTGGTGGCGGCGAAGGTGGGTTAGAATTAGTTGTTATTTTACCAGAAGCAGGCACCTATGCCCTATGGGGTAAAGTCATCGCTTGGGATGGCAACAGTGACTCGTTCTGGGTAAATTGGCTCCCTGCTGATCCTGATGAAAACCCGCAGGATACAAACAATACTGAGTTCCGTTGGTCTGTCGCAGGTGGAAATGATTGGCATTGGGACCGTATCAACCACTGGTTAGATGGCGGTACCTTTGAAAGAGAATGGGAACTTCCCGCAGGAGAAACAACCCTACGTATTGCTGTCAGAGAAGACGCTGCCATGTTGGATGTAATCTTCATTACCGATAATTTGTCAGCAGATGAAGCAGAGGTTAGTCCGCGAGATCCCGGCCCCGAAGATGTTACCCCTGTTGAACCGAAAGAAAAACTTGCAACAACGTGGGGCAGAATTAAATGGCAAAGGTAAGAATTTATTCGTTCTTTTACGGACATTTGCCTTGGTTGAGATATTCATCGCAATATCTCAACCACATCCCTATATCTTATATCAGATTAAACCGACTATATTTCAAGGTCCCTTCACCTTGTCAATATAACGTTAAAGCACGTCCATCATCAAGTTATACCATTTCTAAAAAGTAACTTCACATTAAGAAATTGGTTGTTCGTAGTCGCGCAATTCATTGCGCCTCTTATATTCAACCTTCAATAGTCTAATAAATACGACTTTATTAATTAGAATTGGTATCATCAATAAACAAAAGGAGTTTTATATGAAATATTGTATCTTATTCTTAATGCTAATAATTACACCACTATTATTAACTGCCGTACTTGGTGCTGATGTAGAAATTGCTTTGGAAGCAGAATTAGCTGATGTAATACAGGCACCGATGGTAATTGCGGACGATGAACCAAATACATCAGACGGTAAATACATTTGGGCACCAGGAGCACCCGCTACAGGCGGCGGTGGGACAGGATGGGCAGAATTTATCATCAACCTTCCCGAAGATGGCAAATACGCATTATGGGGTCATGTCATTGCATGGGATGGAAACAGCGATTCCTTCTGGGTAACGTGGAAACCCGCCGATCCAGACGAAGACCCGCAAGCCACAAACAATACAGAGTACCGATGGTCAGTTGCCGGTGGTAATGCATGGCATTGGGATCGTGTCAATCACTGGCTAAATGCTGGAACATTTGACCGAATATGGGACTTTGATGAACCGGAAGAAACAGTTTTACGTATCGGCGTGCGTGAAGATGCGACCAAATTAGACGCTATTTTTGTGACCTCAAATACGGATGCAGTGAATCCTATTCAAGCAAATGCCCGTCTTCCAACCGATGAAGATAGAGAGTTGCAGATTGAGGGATTAGCAGTTGACGCAAAGGACAAAGTGACAACCACCTGGGGTTCCCTAAAGCAGTCGTATCGGTAAGGACTGAAGAAATAACGTTGTTACGCTTTAGCGTCTCATGAAATGTTTGATTTAGGAAAAAGGCGTTAGATGTCTTTTTCCTAATGAAACGATTGTTCAAATAATAATAGGTCAGACCAGGGTAATGGTGTATTTCCCACTTGTCAAACCCATGTTCAATTTCTATGGTCCGTTTAGCAGGACCGAGTTGTGTCTTTAATCGTTGTGCATGCTGTGTATCGCGCTTAACAAGTGTATGTGTCAAAAATGCAACCCCTGAAAGGATCCCAGCCAATGCCAGTTTTCCTCTCAGCTTAACCGAGATTCCCTCCGCAGGAAGACTACAATTCCATATTAAACAGACAAAAATGAGAATATTAAGCAATTTTTTAAGATTCATACTATAATTATAGCAAAATTCTTACGTTTTTGTGTGATAAACTTGACAAAAACGGAATTAGTGGGTATCCTAATAAGAATAAAGAAGCCCCGTTAATCAATGGTATCTGCACGTAACCGATATCCAAAACCTTGAAGGTATTAGATTTACCATTTGATTAGCAAACAACTTGGAGCGTGATTAGCATGGATCCTATGGGAAACCCTCCCCAGGTGGAAAGTGCGCAGAATAATAGTCAGGAACTTACACTTGAAGACGTTAAGAATGAGTTATATAATCGACATCACCCGAGTTTAACGTCTCTTGATATTGAAGTCCACGCAAAAACGATACACAAGATACGAACATTGAAACAGAAACATGACGTTGTGATGTTAGGTCACAACTATATGGAACCTCTGGTTTTCGGTCTCTCCGATAAAGAGGAACAAGGCGATTCGCTTGGATTGAGTATGTTCGCTGCGAAAACAGACGCACCTTACCTCATCTTTAATGGTGTGCCATTCATGGCGGAAACTGCAAAAATCCTGAGTCCAGATAAAACCGTGTTGGTAGCAGACAAAACAGCCGGATGTTCTCTTGCTGATAACTTCGGTGCTGAAGATGTCAGAAAATTGAAAGAACTATATCCAGGTGCTCCCGTAATGATTTATGTGAACAGTTATGCGGATGCAAAAGCAGAATCCGACATCTGTTGCACGTCTGCAAATGCAGCACACATTGCTAAATCTATGCCGGGAGATACATTAATCTTCGTACCGGATATCTTTTTTGCACAAAATTTGGAAGAAGAATTGAAAGACGAGAAAACTGTTGTTTATCCCGGTAAAGATAACACTGCTCGCGGTGCGGTCTGTGAAGTGCATGAAAGATTTACGTTATCCGATCTGCTTGCGATACGCGATTCCTTTGAAATTCCAAAGGGACACCCGAAACGTCTGCTTTATGCGCATTGGGAATGTCGTCCTAATGTTTTGAAGGAAGCGGATTTCTACGGGAGTACCAGTCAAATAATGAAGGATATCGCTGCGCGTGTAGCAGATGATATGTTAGAACGGGCATTTGTCGCTTCAGAATGTGAGTTAACCTCCAATTTAGCACAGGAGTTCCCCAAAGTACAATTTTGGACAGCATGTTCTGTGCGGTGTTCACACATGGCAAAGGTGCGATTGGACAAGATTGCCAACATATTACAAGCGATTGACAACGATGACGACCTATCCGAATACGAGGTTACTCTTGATCCAGAGGTGATCGACAAAGCCCGACTACCGATTGAGCGTATGCTTGAAGCGAGTGTGTAGTGACAAAACTTTCTTGGTGTTATAAAAAGTAGGGAGGTATGATAAATCATACCTCCCTACTTTTTATACTTTAGCATAGCAATCATCAAATAGTGTTCTAAAATCTTGTGATGATAGATATTCTGTGTGAATTGCTTTCAAATTCGGTTTGGGGAACGAATGCGTAATCAAATTGGAAACCGACATTTGCTAATGAGTCCAAACCTTTCTTCTTTACCCCGATACCGATTGACAATCCATCATTTGGGTTTTCGTTTAGTCCGAGACGGTAACCGACTCTGGCTGCAACGATATCGTAGAACCATCGCTCAATGCCGAAGTGAAAACTTGGATTTGCATCAATCAGCGGAAGATGTACATCCGCTAAGAATGCCCATAAATCTTGCTGCTGCATTCCTTCTTCGCCTTCAATTTTAACATCCTTCAATAATCTATATGCGAATCCTGCTCGAAGTGCAAGTGGTGGGTATTCACTGGAAAGACTCTCGTCGCGTTCAGAGTCTTCAAAAAACACGCCAGCATTTTGAACGGTGAGCCCAAGACCGAGTCGGTTTTCTAACAAGTGCGTGATTAAGCCGAAATCCACTGAGGCTCCGTATATATTTTGTATATCCAATTGCTGTGAAATGAACTTCGCTGTCCCTCCGATAGAAGTGGATGTGCCGAGTGGATATGCAAGCGATAATCCAGTAGCAAACCCGCCTACGGTAACGGTACTATCTGGAGTTTCCGATGGGCTTGTCCTACGTGGAATTTCAGTGAAACTGCCTACCAAACTTGCTCCCCAAACGACCTTATTTACTCGCTGTGCGTATCCGATAGATTGACTGCTAATATCAGCAACCCAGAAGTGTTGCATGGCGGTTAGTTCCCGTGTCTGAATGGTAGTTAGACCTGCGGGATTCCAAAAGATTGTATTGATGTCGTTTGCAAGCCCGGTGAACGCACCACCCATCCCAACAGGTCTGCTTCCAGGTTCAATTTTGAGAAAAGCTGCACCGGCAGTACCAGCACCATCAGAAAGATCTTGTGCAAAACTGTGTGATCCGATAATCAGTAAGGTAATGGTTAGGACTGCTACAACTACACTTTTGTGCATTATCTGTCTCCTTTTCGTTTATTTCCGTTTTTGAAGCCGTATTAGTCAACGACAAGTATCTTGCCGACAGCGTTAGCGCGATTTCCTGCTCCATCGACTGCTTCTAAACGGAACACGTATATGCCGCGCGCGACTCGGTTTCCAGCACTGTTTTTCAATTGCCAACTCACTTCATTGCCATTCCGATGTTCAGGGACTATTCTGTCATAAGTTTTGGAGTAAACCATATCACCGCCCCAATCATATATATAAACATTCAATTGGACTGTGTCGTCTGATGTATTCAGTTCAAACGAGAAGAAACCGACATCATCATTGGATTGGCGTAATGGACTTGGCCAAACGAATGTGTCTCCACTAAACGTGAAGGAAACAGACATCGTGACCTCCCCATAATCATAGACAGCGTAGTTCCCTGCTTTGTCAGTGACCCGTATGTCTAAGTCGTAATCCCCCGATCGTGTGGGTAAGAAGTCAACCTTCCAACGGCTCCACGGTTCTTGTTGTGCGTCACTGTCGTCCTCTGCTGGAACGGGTTCAATAGGTTGCCCATCTGGACCTGTACCGACGATTTCAACAAGCCATACACCAGATGCGGGAACTGGTATTTCATTTTCACCTTGTTGCCCAGTTCTACGAATGCCTTGCGGGTCTGCAGCAGTTCCTACTAATGGCAGTGCTTCATCAGTGAGCTCGGTTTTGCCACCATCATCTGTTACAACGGCAGTTGGTTCTGTTGTTTCATATAGGAACCCTGTCGTAATAGACCCTTGAGGTGTAATACCGAGTTGTTCAGTGTCATTACCAGTAGCGGTGACTGTTACTTGATAGATGCCTTCAATATTCAACCCATCTGATTTGAAGACCAACGTGTCTACACCATTTTGTCGAGTGATTCCAGAGAGTTCTTGACCATTGGGATTACTTACGACGATTCGGGATTGTGATAAATTGACACCTAATCCTGTATCAGACACAACCGCCTGAATGACAACACCGCCTGTGGTTGAAACTGCACTTGGGTAATCGTCAGCATCTATATCGGTAAGTAGCGGTGCCTCATTTATCAGCAGAGAGTTTGGATCAATGACAGGGGGACTTGTGTCATAAGTAAATTCTTTTTCATAGGTTTCATCTCCGTTTCCTGCTTTGTCTATGGGAGTGACGGTAATTCTATATTTTCCATCTGCAGACCCATCGTCAGCAAGCGGGACATTCAGCGTGAATAGAAGATGCTCTGGTTCACCAGAAACATACAACACACTTCCATCTATGTCGTTAGGATCAGGAGAAATCCGCTCAAAAGTCACCCACTCTGTTTCAAGGTTTTCCCAATCTACACCTGCTTGGTTATCAGTAATATCCAAGCGAATTCTAACGAGTGAATTATCAACTTGTTGTTCTGCAACGATGAGGTGTACATCTGTTGTTGGATCAAGTTCAGGTGATTGCGTATCGTAAGTGAAGACCAGACTTTGTGCGGCACCGCTGCGTCCAGATGAACTTATCGGTGTAAATTCAATTGTATAATCGCCATCTTCAGATCCATCTGTTGCAAGAGGACGGACTAACCTATAGATCAACTTGCCAATTTCTCTATGCTGCTGTCCTGCTACTTCTTGCCCTTCAACATTTAACAAACGCACTGTTGAAAGATGACGTGTATCTACAGTTTCAAGCAGAACTTCAATTTCTTCAACATCTTCATTTGTATATGCTTCATCTCTGGGAGCAGTGATTGGCACTGTAGAAACAATAGCGGGTAATCGTCTTGAAAGCAAGAAATCACTTTCATGAACAGATTGGCTTCCGTTGCCTGCTCTGTCTATAGCTTGAACTTGGACAACATATCTTCCATCTGCGACAAGTTGATTTGTTTTTAGAGACAACCGTGATTTACCGTCACTGGTGAGTTCACCTGAAATTACAACACCGTTCGGATCAATCAATGTCACTGTTGTGCGTGACCAATCTATACCACTATCACCTTTATCGTCAAGATTTACCTGTATCTGTGTAACGTCTTCTGTCAGAAGTTCACTATCAGCAGGAACTGTGCTGACAAGTGTCGGTGCTTGTGTGTCATACACAATTGGGTGATTAATAGAAAGGACATTCCCTGCTCTGTCGGAGAATGCTATTTCTACAGTGTACTGCCCGTCTCTGCTACCATCAAGCGGAAGCGGTTCGTCAAGTGTAAGGAAGAGTTGATTATTCGTATCATTCGTGAGTTTTGTCGGTACAAGAACGTTGTTTTGATTCCGTAGTGTTACTATCTGATCTTCCAACATCAAATCTGCAGGTCCGACATCCTGAATAGTAAATTGGAATTGCGTTAAACTTTCACTGATATAAGAAACTGGTTGACTTAGGTCTATCGGTGAAGCGTTTGTTATCTCAGGTTCTTGTGTATCATAGATAAACTCACGATAGACGGTGACACCCTGACGACCTTTCTTATCCACTGGATAGACATAGACTTCGTATCGTCCATCTGAACTTCCGTCATTGGAGAGAGTTGATGGTCTCCAAACAAGAATGTCTGTTCCATTTGTTGCGATGGATCCTGGAACGATAAATCCATCAACCGTTGCCACGATTATTTCTGAACCGGTCGTAGTATCAAAAGATAACCCCGTGCCAGATGGATCAAGTAGGTTAACCACAATAACAAGATTGTCTGCATTGACATAAGCCGTGTCTCCACTTCCCAACGTTACAGTATCACCGATAATGACGGACTCTACATCGGGAAGAATGAATTCAAGAATAAACGCATATTGTATCGGACTTTGTGCAGCATTCCCTGCTATATCCTGTGGTGTTATAGATAACGTATATTGTCCGATTTGTGTCAAAGCAACAAAACTGAGTGTCATTTGAGATACACCATCATCGCCTACAGTGAAAGGAATCGGTAGGTCGTTTGGATCGAGCAGTGAAACATTTGTGTTTTCAAAGTCAACCCGTGTCGCTTCGTTGAACTTAATCGTGATGGTGTCAATAGATTCAGATAGTTCTGCCACCTGATTTACCGTTAGTTCCTTATGTGTTCCAGCAGTATTGACTTGAACAGATGCCATTTGCGGTATAATTGAATCGTAGACCAGATTAAATCGTGTGTTTAAACGGTTCCCAGCTTTGTCAATAAGGAGTACATTGAGCGTATAAGGTCCGTCTGCGGTACCGTCGCTGGCAAAAGGTGTGTCAAGCGTCAAATACAACTGATTTGTCAGTTCATCATACGTCAACTTTGCTGGAATAGGTTTTCCTGTAGCATCCATCAATGCTACAACTTGAGATGCAAACACCATATCAGCAGGTCCCACATCTTCAACGGTAAGAACAAATTGAGTTAACCCACTGCCGAGATAAGAAATAGGGGCATGAAGCGTAATGGGTGTAGCAGATGTTATGCGAGGTGCTTGTGTATCATAGATGAATTGTCTTTGAACGGCAGTACCAGTGCGTCCAGCTTTATCAATAGGCGTAATAATTACTGTATATTCCCCATCAGCACTTCCATCTACCGGAAGTGGAATAGGTGTCCACGTCAACTGATTTGCTGTGTTAATAGTGGTAGTTCCAGATACCTGGCCGCCTTGGGAATTAGTGACGACGATAGTAGAACCGTTGTCTCCAATCGATACCCCAACACCGATAGAATCGGTGATATTTGCGATTATTCTGGGAACGGAGGTTCTTACATATATAACTGAACCTACTTTTCCATCAATGAGAACAGCATTGACAGATGGTAATGTAGTATCAAGCCGGAATTGGAATTGGGTTGCCGTTTGCGCTACATTTCCTGCGGTATCTTGTGGTGTGACAGAAATTGTGTAGATACCACTTTGCGTCAAAGGCACAAAACGAACCGTTAGTTGCATGTTTTCATCGTCTTCAAGCGTAACAGGGATTTCCTGCTCGTTTGGTCCTGCCAATGTTACACTGGTGTTCTCAAAGTCAACACGTTGTGCATCAGTGAACTTCAATGTCAGACTACCTATAGATTCAGAAATCTCAACAATTTTATGTTGAATGAGAGCAATAGAAGTCCCATCAGTGTGTGCTGTTACAGATACTACCTCTGGTACTTCAAATTTCAACCTAAATTGATAGGTAACAGCATTCTGAGGTGAATTGCCATCAATATCTTGTGGTGTGATAGAAAGCGTATATAGACCACTTTGTTCTAAAGAGACAAATCGCACAAACAATGTGGCATCATCATCGTCTTCTAAAGTAATAGGTATCTGTTGTTCGTTGGGGCCGGTCAAAACTACTCTCGTATTTTCAAAATCGACGCGTGATCCGTCCGCGAATTCAAGAGTGAAGCCTCCTATAGACTCAGAGAGTTCAATTATCTCATAAGGCGTGAGAACTAAGGAAGCATCTGCAGTGTTAGCTTTTACGGATGCTAACACTGGCATGTCAAACACCAACCTAAACTGGTATGAAACAGCATTCTGAGCAATGTTTCCAGCTTTATCTTGTGGCGTGACAGAAAGCGTATATAGACCACTTTGTTCTAAAGAGACAAATCGCACAAACAATGTGGCATCATCATCGTCTTCTAAAGTAACAGGTATCTGTTGTTCGTTGGGACCGGTCAAAACTACTCTCGTATTTTCAAAATCGACGCGTGATCCGTCCGCGAATTCAAGAGTGAAGCCTCCTATAGACTCAGAGAGTTCAATTATCTCATAAGGCGTGAGATCTAAGGAAGCATCTGCAGTGTTAGCTTTTACGGATGCTAACACTGGCATGTCAAACGCCAACCTAAACTGGTATGAAACAGCATTCTGAGCAATGTTTCCAGCTTTATCTTGTGGCGTGATAGAAAGCGTATATAGACCACTTTGTTCTAAAGAGACAAATCGCACAAACAATGTGGCATCATCATCGTCTTCTAAAGTAACAGGTATCTGTTGTTCGTTGGGACCGGTCAAAACTACTCTCGTATTTTCAAAATCGACGCGTGATCCATCTGTGAATTCAATAGTGAAACCTCCTACAGATTCAGAGAGTTCAATTATCTCATAGGGCGTGAGATCTAAGGAAGCATCTGCAGTGTTAGCTTTTACGGATGCTAACACTGGCATGTCAAACGCCAACCTAAACTGGTATGAAACAGCATTCTGAGCAATGTTTCCAGCTGTATCTTGTGGCGTGACAGAAAGCGTATACAAACCACTTTGTTCCAGCGGTACAAAACGAACGATCAACTGAGAACGCTCGTTTTCCTCAAGCGTAACAGGGATCTCTTGTCCATCTGGTCCTCTCATACTTACGTTGGTTGCTTCAAAGTCAACACGGGAAGGCTCTGTAAACTCAAGGATAAGACTGTTGATTAATTCAGAGGTCTCAACTATCTCATGTTGAACAAGTTGTAAAGAATCGTCTGCTGTGTTGGCTTTTACGGATGCTAATCCTGGGATCTCAAACTTCAACTTAAATGGATATGACACTGCCCCCTGTGCGGTATTTCCAGCAATATCTTGTGGTGTAACAGTAAGCGTATATAAACCATCTTGAGTTAAGTTGACAAAGCTCACAGTTATTTGGTCAACCCCGTTATTTTCTAATGTGAGTGGGATTGTTGCATCATTTGGACCTGTGAGTGTGACAGTCGTAGCCAAGAAATTAACCTGTGTTGTCTCAATGAAATTCAAGGTAAGTTGATTAACAGACTCTGATAGAGCTGTAACTTGATATGGTGTTAGGTTAATCGGTGTCTCAGTATTCAGAGAGACTGATGATATATGTGGTACTTGCGAATCATAGTAGATTTTGTGTGTAGTTTGATTCGTGTTACCTGCTTTATCAACGAGGTTGATCGTCAACGTGTATTCTCCATCTGCGCTGCCATCAGTGGATAAAGGTGTCGTTGGTGTAAAGAAAAGTCTGTTAACGCCGTCATGAGTTATTTGTCCTGGGACCGCTTCCGCACCATCTTTTTCCAAAGTGATTGTTTGATTGTCCAGATCAAGTAATGATGGACCTACATCCTCAACTGTCAACTCAATTGATGTTAGGTTGCCACCAATATAAGACTTAGGTTGATGAAGGATGATTGGTGAAGCACCGGTTATTCGTGGACCTTGTGTATCGTAAATAAAGTGGCGATTAACAACTATTCCCACCCGTCCAGCTTTATCTACAGGAGTTATAGTAACAGTGTATCGTCCATCGGCACTGCCATCTATTGGAAGTGCTGCGGGAGTCCACGCCAATTGGTTAGATACGTTGGAAGAGATAATGCCAGTAACAACAAGACCTTGCTCATTATTGACAGTGATTGTTGAACCGCCATCCCCAAATGCTAACCCGACACCGCTGGCGTCAGCGAAAGTTGCGACTATCTCTGTATCAGGAGCATTGATCAATACATTTGTACCGGGGTTACCATCAATAAGGACAGAACTCACTGCGGGGAGAGTAATGTCAAGTCTAAACTGATATCGCATTGGACTTTGTGCGACATTTCCAACAATATCTTGTGGGGTAATAGAGAGTGTATACAAACCGCTTTGTATCAATGTGACAAAACGTACTACAAAATATGAACCGCCTCCATCCTCTTGTGTAACAGCAATTGCTTGTTCGTTAGGTCCTGTCAAAGTCACTGTGGTATTTTCAAAGTCAACACGCGATGTGTCCGTAAATATAACCGTGAGGTTGCTGATAGTATCAGTAATATCCAGAATCTCATAGGCAGCAAGTTCATAAGATGAGTCAACAGAGTTCGCATGAACTGAGGTAATACCTGGCACTTCAAACTTCAACCGAAATGGATAGGGGACTGCTCCTTGTGCAGCATTACCAGCAATATCTTGTGGGATAATAGAAAGTGTATACAAGCCGCCTTGGATTAGAGAGACAAAACTTGCAGTAATTTCGTCAATGCCGTTATTTTCAAGTGTTAACGGAATTGAAGAACCATCCGGCCCCATTAATGTGATAATCGTGTTATCAAAGTCGATCCTTGTCATCTCAACAAAGTTTAATGTGATTTTGCTGATAGATTCGGATAGATCTGTTACTTGATAAGGCGTTAGATTTAACGGTGTCTCTGTGTTCAATGAGACTGAAGCCAGCTGCGGTGCTTGCGAATCGTAAACAATGGTATGCTGGACTTGAGATGGATTACCTGCTCTGTCAACAAGGTTAACCGTGAGTATGTATTCTCCATCCGCACTACCATCAGTTGGTAATGGAGCGGGGAGTGTGAAGAAGAGTTGATTGTTGTTATCGTTTGTGGTATGTCCTGCAACAACTTCTCCGCTTTTCTTTGTAAAACTAATAGTTTGATCATCAAGGTCAAGTAGCGCGGGACCGACATCCTCAACAGAAAATTGGAACTGCTCCAAACTATCACCCAGGTAAGATATATGTTGATGTAGTGCTATAGGTGCGGCAGCAGTTATTTGAGGGAATTGTGTGTCGTATATGAATGCTCTATATGCAACATCACCGGTGCGACCTGCTTTATCTACAGGCGTAACAGACACCGTATAGCGTCCATCGGCACTGCCATCAGAGGGTAGGACTGATGGTCTCCATATCAGTTGGTTTTCATCGTTTATTGTCGTAATTCCAGGCACTGGCAGCCCGCTTTCAGTGGTTACAACGATGCTTGATTCACCTTGTCCAACAGCGATGCCGATTCCTGTGGTATCCACTATCGTTGCGACGATTTCTCCGGCATTGCCCTTTATATAAACAATCGCACCGCTTTGACCACCAATCGATATAAATGTAACAACAGGTACTGCGATATCCAAATTGAATTTGTAGATAAATGGTGATTCAGAAACATTACCGATATTATCTATTGGTGTGACTGTGAGTGTATAAGTGCCAAGTTTCGCAAGGTTTTGGAAGTTTAGAGTCAATAATGCTTCCCCATCAGTACTTTTGCGTGCTGCAACGTCATTGCCGTCAGGGTCTGCTAATGTGACATTTATGTTTTCAAAGTCAACATCGGTTGAATCAAATTCAATGCTTATCTGAGAGAACGATTCGGTTACGTCTGTAGTACTATCAAGAGAAAGTGAGTTCAAAGCATCTGTGCCAACCTGGACAGAGGTGATTGCGGGGAACTGGGTATCCAGATTCAGATTAAATGACCGACTAATTACAACACCAGAAAAATCACGGAAAGACGCAGAAATAGTGTAGCTTCCATCCGCTGAACCTTTTGGAATTACGGCTTCCGTACTCCATGTCAACTGATTATTTGCTTCATCAGCAACAACTTCTGCTTGTGGCACAATTTGCCCTTGTGCGTTTTGGACAGTGATCGTTGAAGTATCAAAATTGATGCCTGTTCCGATATAATCAACGAGTTGGACTGTTATATCCCCTAAACTATTTACTGTGCCGGTTTCAGGTGTGATTAACCTGACTTGTGGTTTTGCCTGACTGACCAGATAGAATTCACGACTGGCAACAGAACCGATATTTCCTGCTCTGTCAGTTGGGGTAACTTCAATAACATAAGTGCCATCATCAGATCCATCTAACGCTATCGGTTGTAGTAGGGTAAGTGTAGCAGTATCTGTGCCGTTACTTGAAATGTTCACAGGCACTTCAACTTGATTTTCACCCATAATCCGTTTTAGGACAAATGCACTCTGAAGAAAATCAATGCCGCTTGTTGTTTCATTTAGTTTCACAACAACTTCTGATAAATCTTTGACACTTTCATTTGCAGCAGGAACTGTAGAAACAAGCGTGGGCACTTGCGTGTCATAAATTAGATGAAAGTTATAAGTTTTGTTGTTGCCGAGTGCATCTGCGGCTACTACATCAAATCTATAGTTTCCATCTTGACTTCCGTCCCTGTTTAGGAGAGGGGCATCTAATATATATGTTAGTACATTGTTATTCTGGTCTGGGAATGCACGACCTGATATTATGTTAATACTACCATCGGTATTTGGCGTTCCGAACACAATATGACTAATGACATCTGCATCTGAAAAGAGGACACCTGTCCCAAATTCACCATCATCAAAAGTAGCAACAAACTGATTTAGGGGTAGATTGTAATAAGCAGTGTCACCTAATATGTTGAATGGTTCACCGTCCCGCGTCGGTTGGGCAGATACAAGTTCTGGTGCAAGATTATCAAAAAGAAATGTAATCTGTATAGGTGCGGTGCTGTTTCCTGCTTTATCTGCAGCAACCACCTCAACAGTATATTGACCGTCGTGGATTCCATCTTTTGCTAACAGTGGAGCTAATAGTTGCCACCGTATTTTATCATCCGCTGGGCGCGTCTGCTGTCCGAGTACGTCGCTGCCAGTTGGTCCTTTTAGTCGTATCATTGAAGCGTCGAGATTAAGTTCTATGTTGTCCTCTAATGTGGCTTCAACATAATTTGTCAATCCGCTTATACCACTACCAGCGGAAAATTCTCCGCTGTGTGTTGCCACACTTCTCAATATAGGTAAGGTATTATCAAAGGTGAATCGAACACGACTGGAGGCAAGGTTTCCTACATTATCGGAGATGAAAGCAGTGACTTCATATTCACCGTTTTCTTCAAGTGAGTCTAAAACATCCCCGAGTGTAAATGTAGCTTTGTTCCCGAAGGTCATCACACCATTTAGGTTTCTTCCACCAACTGGTCTAATTAGGACTTCTGTATCTCGTCCCGTGAGATTAACACCTGTGCCATCGGGGTCATCAGCAGTGAAATTGATCGTCTCAATCGGAGTGTTGACGAACTTACCATTTGTGAGTGGGATAGAATCATTCAGTGTAATACTTGTAATACGGGGTTCTTCTGAGTCAATTGTAATATTTCCTGTTTTTTTAGGTTCTGCTTTATTACCGCCTCTGTCTGTCGCCTGAATTCTCAACGTATATTGTCCATCAAAAAAGGATCTTCCTGTGTTATCGTCGCCATCCCAATAGAAAGTGTGGCTGCCGGATGAAGTAGAAAGCGGAACACGTCTGCCGATGTTTGCGTCTCCTGGAGCTTTTTGAAATTCCAACCATGCTTCTGAGACATCTTCATCTACATTATAATATACAGGAAGTGAATATCGGTATGGGGAAAACGCATCGTCATCAATACTGATAGAAACTTCGGGAGCTTTGGAGTCTAAGGTTACTTCTGTCTCTAATTCAGAAACTTGGTCTTGTGGAAGTGGAGGAGTACCAGTAAGTCTAACTTTAATTGTATAATCACCATCTTGAAGTTTTTCACGGTCACCACTATTACCCAGTTTAAAATACATTCCATTCCATACAAATGTTATGGTTTGATTTTTTGGCAATACGTTACCTGTTCCAGGTCCAGTGGCAATTATTTTTTCACCCAGATAATCCACAAGAATTTCGTAGTCATATTGTTGATCATCTTCTCCAAAACCACTGGTTGTAAAGGTGATAGTCAACTTCTCTCCATCGCCGTTAAATACATTATCTCCATTTGCATCAACGGAAAGACTCAAAAGACCTGCCCAAGCATTCGGCTGCACAACTAACAACGCAAAAAACAGTTGGAAAATGAGAAATAGTGCCCAACGATAACTCTTTGATAGTTTAGTCCCTTTTTTGTTGTGGCACGTTGAAGTAAAACAATTTTTGATTTTTGACACGCGTTTTCCCCCACTACAACGAAGTTCGGATTCAACTTCGCGTGTATTCACAAGAATTAATGTCCTATTAGCATAGATTTGTTTGAATTTAAGTTTTAGACGCAGAATTTATAATTAGGTTGATTAAAACCGTTTCCTAAAAATTTACGTGAACTCGGTATAATACCATTTCTAAGTGATTGTCCATCATTATCTCGTAGGTTGGGTTTCGTTCCTCAACCCAACCTACGAGATAATGGTATAAGCATAATTAGAATTGGTATAACATATATATTGTAGGGGCGGGGTTTCCCCGCCCGCATATTACCCAATATCTCCATTTTCGACCATAGTTAGGAACGCGGAATCGTCTGCAGTGAGTGGTAAGGTGATTTTGGCACGTTCACGGCTGGAGTGGTAGGTTGCAAAAATAAGTTCAGTCGACTGAAGTGCTTTGCGACCGCTAAGTTCAGGTTCACGACCTGTTTTAACACTGTCAATGAGATCGAGCACGGAAAGAGTCGTGTCATTACCCTTTGGGGTAACATCACTGAGATCGGGGCGTTCCCATTCGTTTGAGCCTTCTCTTAACATTTTTACTGGGGCACCGCCACCGATATCAATGATACCTTTCGTACCGATGATGCGATTTGAGAATCCGCTCAAGGAGACACCACCTGTCGTCAACAAACCTTCTACACCGTTTTTCCATCGGTACCACGTTAAACCGCTGGTTTCTACCTGCGTTCCGAAGACAATTTTTTCATCTGTTACATCTATCTGACCAATAACCCAGTCAATAGGTTCGTCATTATTATAAAATTGGAACATATCAAACCAATGTGTTCCCCAGTCAAGTAGATTTGGGCATGAACCTTCACATCGTCGAATTTCACCGATGGCACCTTCGTTTGCCAACTGTCTTGCCTTGATGAATTGCGCGCCAAAACGGCGTTGATGACAAAAAGTTATTACAACGTCGTTATCTACACAAGCCTGATAGAGTGCTTTTGCATCACCCCAGGTAGGTGCCATCGGTTTTTCAGAGTGAATCGCTTTGATACCGCTATTTGCAGCAGCGATGACCATATCTTTATGAAGAGCAATCCAGGTACAAACACTGACGAAATCCAGCGATTCCTTTTCGAGCATTTCATGATAATCTTCATAAGTCCGTGGCACCTCAAATTGTTCAGAGAATTTATCCCGTGCCCCTTCAACTGGGTCTGAACATGCGACTATCTCCATATCAGGAGATGCTTTGTATCCTTGTGCATGTGCGCGTCCGCGCCCACCACAACCGATAATACCTGCTTTAAATTTTGCCATATTAATTTCCTTTCTTTATGAGCCATAGATTAAAACAAAAAACAGTGCGAACATAAGAGGTGTGTAAAGTTTTTGGCACAAACTTCGGCCCCTTCATTGTAGTGCGGGGTCTCCGTGCCCCGCCATCTTTAAGCTCCCAACAATTGCGGGGCACGGAGACCCCGCACTACAATTGATATGAGATGTTTGCCGAAAACTTTACACACCCGAACATAAGATGTTGACCCTTCAATTCAACGGTGCTATAATTTATCACAGATTAATGTGAAACTCAACATACTTTTTAGGTGGATGAGGAGGGGACAGATGGCTAACCAAAAACATGATCTGGTTGAATATCCTATTCAGGAAGATGTTTTATTGCAAGCTTATTGGCGAGATGATGCGGGTGGACGCGGTCCTGCAGCATCGTTATATGTTTATGATGATGAAATTATGCGGTTTGACTGTTTTGGCGGTGATAACGGACATTGCCATTTCAACTTGCGGCAGACACGTGGTAGACGGTGGATGTATCCAAAAGGTTCTTTTCAAGATCATATACGACAAAGTCTGTTTGATCTTCAAACGAATTTAACGTTTTGTCTAAGGACGCATCAAGATAAGCGGATTCAAGAAATGCAGATTTCACAAGAGAGCATAAAACAAGCTGCGCTTAAAATGGAAACCTATTTGTTAGAATTAGCGGATAAATTACAAGGTGAAACTGCATGAAAGTTGTGACTGCAGCTGAAATGCGCAAAATTGACCAACACACAATTGAAGGTATCGGCATCCCTGGCATCGTTCTTATGGAAACTGCGGGGAGTGAAATTGTCCGTACTATAGAACACCATTATCCGACTGCTCAACACATCGGTATTCTTGTAGGCAAAGGGAATAATGGTGGGGATGGTCTGGTCATTGCGCGACAACTCGCGCATGCTGGATGTGAGGTGCATATCTTTCTTGTTTCTCCACCGGACAGTTTCACAGGAGAAGCGCGGACTAATTTGGACATTGCGTATAATCTTGGTTTGCAGATTGAAGAAACTTTGACAGATGTATCAACTTATGTAAAAAGTCATAAATGTGAACTGTTAGTAGATGCGATTTTTGGCACAGGGCTGCATAGTGATGTGCGAGAACCTATCTCAACAATAATTAATGAGATCAACAATTTGCATATACCAGTTCTCGCTGTAGATTTACCTTCGGGTTTGGACGCAGATACAGGTAATCCTTTAGGTACTTGTGTGCAAGCTGATAGGACAGTAACAATCGGTTTACCTAAAAGGGGATTACTATTACAACCCGGGGCAGAACTTGCAGGTCAGTTGGAGATTATTGACATCGGTTTTCCACAACAGGTCATTGACGCGCAGAAAATCAACGTTAATTGGACAACTGAAAATGAGGCAGCAAATTGGTTGCCGCTGCGTACTTCTGATTCACACAAAGGAAGTTATGGACGTGTGCTTGTTATTGCCGGGTCAACAGGGATGACAGGTGCTGCTGCTCTGACAAGTGAGGCAGCCTTACACGTAGGTGCAGGACTTGTGACACTCGCTGTTCCGAAAAGTCTGAATGCTATTTTGGAAGTTAAGTTGTCTGAAGTTATGACACTGCCTTTGCCTGAAACAGAAAACGGGAGCTTAGCAGAATCAGCAACCCAACATATACTTGAGTCCGCAGATAGGAATCAGTCTGTTCTGGCAATAGGACCAGGTCTTTCTCAACATCCAGAGACGGTAGCACTTGTTCATCAACTGATAAAAGAAAATAGAGCAAAAGGACTTGATCTGCGGATGGTTGTTGATGCGGATGGTTTGAATGCATTGGCAAAGGCAAAAGAACTTATCCCGTTACTCGGTGAGGAAGCAGTCATAACACCACACCTCGGAGAGATGGCACGGCTCACTGACACTCCTATTCCAACTTTAGCTGCAGACAGGATTACCACAGCAGAAGAATTCGCGCAGAATTATGGCTTAACACTTGTGCTTAAAGGTGCACCTACTGTAACTTCAAATTCAAATGGAGAAGTTTGGATCAACCCTACGGGTAATCCAGGGATGGCAACTGCCGGCATGGGAGATGTGTTGACAGGTGTTATCGCAGGATTGATCGCACAAAAAGTACCAAGTGCTAACGCTGCGACTCTTGGGGTTTATTTGCATGGGTTAGCCGGGGACATCGCTGCTGATACTATAGGAATGCACGGTCTCATTGCTGGAGATGTGCTAAAGACAATTCCACCCGCAATATCTTCACTGATACAAGATTAACCGAAATTGAGAGGTAAAATGGTAAAATATAAAATCTATTCAGTCGCAGCAGCAGATGCTTCAACTGCATTCCAAATAGAATTGGATCCGCGGGCAATTGCTGCTGCGGAAGAACTCGAAAATAGCAGTGCACAAGGCACAGAAAGAGAAGATATATTACGAAAGAATCTCGGAGATGACTATGCGAAAGGTTACCATGGTACTGCATCGGGATTACATGGAATATCAGAGGGATTAACACCCGCACGCTTAGCACTTTTGTTAGAAGCACGCGGTGAATCGTTTGACCCTTGTGCTGAACGTGAAACTTTCGATCACAGCCTGATGGTTAATGTTGAAGAGGAATTAGCATCACAATTAGATGGTATTCGAGAATCTGTTTTGAACGCAATTGTTGAGGAATATAAAGCTGAATTGTTAGGGAAATAATCTGACATCAACGCTATTATGCATGTTCTCAAATAGATAGGGCACTTCTTAACCTATCGGGTGTGTAAAGTTTTTGGCACCTTAAAAAAACACAGGACGACAGAAATTCAGGAGATTATCAACAATATCTAAAATAACCCAAGTTGCTACCTATCGCACAGTTTCAACCATTCTACTCGTGATGTACAATCTTTCGCTCCAGCGGAGCGATATGTTTATAGCACCCACATCGTTTCATTCTTCCGCTCCAGCGGAGCGGTATGTGCAAAATTCTGAACGTTCTTAGCAGGAGATTATACTGTTTAGGTGGCAACTTGCGTTAAAATAATATAGATTCTCTATTATTTTTACTTGACAATCACAAGTATGTATAGTATACTTAACATGTGTTTAGTGGATATATACAATTCAACTACGCAAGTTTAGAAACTCAAAAAGGCGACTCAGTCAGAGAAATCTTATGATATAACCATGATTTCGCACATCACGATTGTTCTATACAAGTTCTGAACATATCATGAAGGACAATAGGGGCATAGTCGCGCAATGCATTGCACCTCAGACATTACAACAGAAATGGTAATTTCAAGAATAGAATTGGCATAAACCAGCAGAGAGAATATCATGTTAACGCAGGACAATAGAAGTGAAAAACAGACTAAATCAGAAAACACCACACGGATCAATCGGATTATGATGTGGTGTCCATATACCTCAAATAATACATATCAGGACACCCAAAACTTAAATCACAAAACGTACCGAATCGAAAAATTGAAATTTCCAGAAATATACACGAAAATCATTCACATACCCATATACAGACTGGACTCACAGCACCGTACCAAAAACGTACCAAAAACGTACCGTAATCCGAAAAAACGTACCAAACGGTACCTTTTCAAAGATCAAAAATGCAATGTCCTTTCAAGAAATTGATGACTATGGTGACAAAAACTTTACACACCCCGCACAAGCTATCAGCAGGTGCTACAATCGGACAGAAAATGTCTCATTAATTTCAAGGTTTACTATAATTGCGGGCACGGAGACCCCGCACTATAATAAGAGAAGTTTCATCTGTGCAAAAACTTTATATCCTTAAACTATCTATTTCATTTGACTTTTAGGTGATTATGTGGTATTTTTTATAATATAGACTATTAAAACTTCACAGTTATATTGACGAATCGTTCTTTATACTTGTGTTAGGAGGAACACAGAGGGTTTATGAAGAAACTTACAATCATACCGTTGATTTTACTCTTATTCTTATGCTTATGTTGTGATACGAAACAGAAAGGTCCCACGCATCTGGAGGTAGGCAGGTCAACATTAATTGATAAAGGGAATGCAGTTGAAGCCATAAATAATTATCTCATAGAAGCTGAAAAGAGGGAAGAAGATAAATCAGAACCTCGGGCATTGCTTGTTATAGCATATTCACATGCGCTGGCATCAGGTGTTACAAAAGGGCAGAAGTTTGAATCAGAATATGAGAGAGAAAAGAAAAAAAGAATAGCTGCCTTAAACGATTCTGAGATGGACAAAATAATTGAGGCCCTCAGCAAACGTTCAGAAATCCAACAGAACGGTTTTCAGGTATTAGTGGAGAAAGGGGCGGAGGCAGCACCTATAATAATTAAGCATCTTGCAGCAAACACTTATCCTGATATACAGAATCATTTGATCAACTCGCTCATTAAGATGAAGTCCAAGGCGGTTGATCCTATTTTGGACAGTATTGCTGACGCTTCAACACCTACCGCAACTAAAATGAAACTTATTCGGGTGCTCGGTGAAATTGGTGATAAGACAGCAATTGAAAGATTAAAGTCAATTGACCTGACGAATATGTCCGATGCACTCAAAATGGAATTCTACACAACGTTATATAGACTCGGTGATAGTTCTTATAAATCCCAGATACTTGCCGGGTTAACATCAGATACGGTTGAAGTGCGTCGCGCTGCAGCAAAAGCGATGTCAAACTTGAAGAATGTCAATACATCTTCACTCATCAATGCCCTTAAAGACGATGATCAACAAGTTGTAAAGGAAAGTGTTAAGGCACTGTCTGTACATAAAACAAAAAATGCAGTCCAACCTTTGATAAACGTCCTGATGATAAACGTCCTGAAGAATGGAGCCAAAGATGATGATAATGAAGAACTACAAAGCATTAAGCAAGAGGTGTTAGATACGCTTTTGACGTATGTCCATGCTGGGGGAGAACTGAAAAAAGGAATCGCAAAAAATGTCACTTATCTACTTATCAATAAAGATGTAAGCAGTGATAATGTCCGCCTTCGGATTGTCAAATTCTTGGGGGATTCTGCGGTAACAAAGTCACTTAAAGCATTAAAGGTGACCGAAGAAGATATATACAATAAGTTATATAATTATTCACAACAAGAAAAAAGTGATTTCGTGAAAGGGGCTCTCCTTGAATTGCTTAATGATATAAAATAATTGTGCTTTCATATAGAGTTATAAGTTATATTCAGCAATCTATATAGGGATGTGAAGATACAGCCTCTTTCATAACTATGAGAGAGGCTGTGATAATGTATAGTGATTATAAACTATTTGTATTTTTTATTTTGACTTCACGCTGATAAAACGGAAGAAATATATTCTTGACACAAAAATGTATCTGTTTTACCATATTTATAAATAATGATATCCTCGTAATCCTGAGGAAAAATAATAGAAGTAATACTATAGAACTGGACTTTATATTTATGTAGATGTTAGGAGGAAAAACGAACATAACATGAAAAAACTTGTAACGATATGCCTTATTTTACTATGGGTTGTGTCGTTTGGCTGTAAGCAGGAAAAAATCATACGTGAAATATCACCTGGTAAAGCAAAGTTGTTGCAAGCTGGACTCGCAATTGAAGCAATTGAGGAACATCTAAAACTTGCCGAAGTAGAAGAAGAGGATAAGGATGAAGTACGCGCACTTTTGCTTATTGCATATAGTCACGCCCTTTCCAGGGACGCTACATGGTTAAGAACCAACAATAAGGAAAGCGAATATAAGAGTGAACGTGCACGGCGACTTGCTGAACTGAACTTATCTGAGATGCAGGAAATTTGTCATATTCTTGATGAAAGATCTCGTGTTCAGGAGGATACTATTCAAATCCTCATTGATAAAGGCACACCAGTCATTCCACTCATTGTAAAGAGTTTCGTTGATAATAAATATACCTATGCACATACAGATTTTGATCGTATCCTAACACAAATTGGAAGCAAAGGGCTTGATGAGCTCTTCGCTGCGGTTGAAAGTGTAGATACTCCTGTTTTAGTCAGAGACAGATTGATCCGTATTATAGGCGAAATCGCAGATCCTTCTGCAGAGGACAGATTAGAAGCACTAAAAAATACGGCGACAGATGCCGGCTTGAAGATGGAGATTATTGCTGCTTTATACAAACTTAACAACAAAGCATACAAAGAAGATCTTGAGGCAGGTTTGAATGATTCTAACGTTGTTGCACGACGTGCTGCTGCCAGATCAATGATATTGCTCAATCCCCCATCAACATCAAAATTGATTGATGCTCTTAAAGACACTGATGATTTAGTACGGATCTCCATTGTCAGGGCTTTACAGAAACATGTTGATGCGAATGCAGTTAATAATTTAGTTGATATGCTCACCAACGATTCAAGCCTAAAAACGAAAAAAGTTGTTGTCGATACGTTAAATCTATATGCTAAAAATGGGCATGCAGATGGATTAGCACATCGTTTAGTTGAATTGTTGACAAAAACAGAAATCATTAATCACGAAGACAGAGTTCTTATTATACAACTTCTGACAAAACCTGCATTGATTAACCAAATTTTGAAAGCAGATCCACATGATAATTTACCGCATAAACTCTACGATTATTATGAAAATAAAGAAACCAATACAACGGTAATTGGTGAGCTCAACGAACTACTTCTTGAACTCGATAAACTTCTCGATCCTAATAAAGATGAACCTGAAGAATAGATAGAGAACGTGTTTACAATAGTCTGATAATCCAAGTCTTTTCGTTGCCAGTCTCTAATTAGGAGAAAATCCATGCCGAATTATCCAAAGGATATCAAGATAACTAAAATTGAACAGGTTACAGTCGACATTGACCAACCTGCAATCGGTTGTAATTCAGGGGCAAAAGAGATAAAACAACCTGATCCGAATGGTAAGTGGCGTGAAGGAATCACTCGTATATATACCAACGATGGAACACTCGGATGGGGAGCAACAAGTTGGGGTTCATCCGCTGAAGAAGCAAAATCTGCCATTAACAAGAATCCCTTTGATCTGTTGAATCCTGAAAATGGCGTTGATGAAAAATACCGCGGGTTTGAAAACGCATTGTGGGATACAATTGGGAAAGTCCTTGGAAAACCTGCTTATCAACTCATGGGAACTGAATCTTACGGGAACGGGTTGCCTGCGTATGACAGCACAATCTATTTCAACGATTTGCTTTACGAAACAAAAGCCGAAGGTCTCAAACGGATAGAGGATGATGTCAAAAAGAGTCTTGCAGATGGATTTACCGCATGTAAAATGAAGATGGGACGCGGGAATCATCTCATGGAACGTAAAGCCGGATTAGAACGGGACATAGAAGTTGTGCAACTTGCACGAAACACTACAGGAGAAGGTTTCAATATCCTCGTTGATGCTAACAACGCTTATACTTACGATGAAGTCATCACTTTCCTCAACGAGACAAGCGAATGTGATGTATTTTGGATTGAGGAGATGTTTGAAGAAGATGTTGAGTTATATCGCAACCTAAAAACGTATATCCAAGAAAAAGGGTTGAATACCTTAATCGCTGATGGTGAAACCCGCACTCGTGCCCCGCTTGAATTTTACGTTCCTTTCTTTGAAGCAGGTGTTATTGATGTCATACAACACGACATGAAGGGACTTGGTGTAACAGGTTGGCGGCGACTTGCTGATATGGCAGCTGTGGATAATATCCAGTGTGCTCCGCATAACTGGGGTTCTCTACTCGGATTTTTCCTCAGTCTCCAATTTGCCAAAACGATCCCACATTTTCTCTACGGCGAAGTAGCAACTTTGACCAGTGATGTGATTGATGTTTCTGGTTATGGGTTTTCAGATGGAACGTTCTCAGTGCCCGACACACCCGGTCTTGGTTTAGAACTCAATCAAGATGTCTACGATGCACGCTATGCTGGCAATGAGCATTGGCAAGTCTCATAATAGCAGACGCACCGTGTGCCGTAACTCCCAGGTATATTCCCATGAAAAAAGTACTCGTCGCAATGAGCGGTGGCGTAGATAGTTCCGTTACCGCTGCCATGATGGTTGACGCAGGTCATGATGTCACTGGCATCACCATGCGCCTTGGTTCGCCTGATACTATTGAGGTTGAACCAGAACGTCCTAACTGCTGTTCTCTTGAAGGCATTGAGGATGCACGGCGCGTTGCCACCCAACTTGGGATACCTTTTTACGGCGTAAACTACGAGGATATTTTCCGAGAACAGATCATCGACTACTTTGTAGAAGAATACCTCGTTGGTAGAACACCGAGTCCCTGTATGGTCTGTAACCGAGAACTCAAATTCGGAAAACTCCTTGACCTTGCAAAATCATTGGAATGTGAAGTTATAGCCACAGGGCATTACGCCCGTATTGAACAGCATCCTGAGACAGGACGTTATCTCTTACGAAAAGCACTTGATATCAGTAAAGATCAGTCTTATTTCCTCGCAGCACTCACACAGGAACAATTACGATGTGCTATGATGCCTCTCGGGGAATATACAAAAGCAGAAGTCCGTAACCTTGCACGGAAGTATCAGTTGCGAACTGCCGAAAAGATAGAAAGTCAAGAACTCTGTTTTGTAGCAGATACCAATTATAGACGTTTCCTTCAAGATAGAATTCCTGAAAAGATAGAAAGTGGCGATATTATTGACAAGAGTGGCAAAGTTCTCGGCAAACATCAAGGTGTGCCGTTTTATACCGTTGGTCAACGGCGTGGACTCGGCATCGCTGTCGGCAAACCGCTCTATGTAACGCAGCTCAACGCGACCGAGAATACTGTTACTGTAGGAGAATCTGACGATCTCCTTGAGGATACTATGCACGCTGAACGTATCAACCTCATCTCTATAGAAAAGTTAACAGAACCGGTCCGCGCACACGTCAAAATCCGTTCCCGTGATGAAGGTGGTCCCGCTACTATCACCCCTACCAGTGATACAGATGCAGTTGTTAAGTTTGATGAACCTCGTCGTGCAATTACCCCCGGACAAGCCACCGTCTTTTATGACGGTGAATATGTTCTTGGTGGTGGGTGGATTGTGGATGCGCGTGATACTACAATATAAAAGAGGAGAACTCATATGCAGGAAAATCATCAAGACATGCCAAACACTGAAAACTTTAAAAAGGCATTCAAACCTTATTTGATAAAATGGAGCATTATTTACGGAGTCTTCATGGCATTCATTACTATCATTCCTGTTTGCATATCTAAACCTAACTGGGAATTTTCACAACTACTCATTTCTTGGTTTATGGATATAGGGGCTATATTCGATGGAAAGAAGATAAACTATAGTGTTATCACATTAGGCATTAATACTTTCGGCATTTTCACATTAGGCATTTTTTCCGTGGGCATTATCACTATGGGAACTAACGTGATAGGCGGATTTGCATTCGGTATCAACGCTATCGGGATTGTTGCTATCGGCACAAACGCAGTTGGGGTGATAGCAATCGGTTGTAATGCCGTTGGTGTTGTCGCTATTGGCGTAAATGTTATTGGTATCTATGCACTATCCTATTCAGAAAGCGGCAAAGGCAGATATCTGCTTGCACCCCATCGCCAAGATACTGAAGCAATTGATTTCTTTTCACGGTGGTTCCCGAAGTTGACTGATTCTATTTCTTTGCAATAGTATTTGTTAGATGAAATCAAAACTCCTCTGTATACTCGGTCCTACAGCATCTGGTAAAACTGAAATAGCAATTCAACTTGCCCAACGTCTCAATGCCGAAATTATCTCTATTGATTCCCGACAGATATATCGTCAGATGGACATCGGTACTGCGAAACCCACTCCCGAAGAACAGCAGGCAGCACGACACCACCTCATTGACTGCGTAGACATTACACAGCCTTTCTCCGTTGCCGATTTTCAATCCCTGGCAGATGCTGCGATTACTGATATACAAAATAGAGGTAAACAAGTTCTGCTTGTAGGTGGTGCAGGTCTCTACTTTCGCGCTATTGTTGATGGTCTGTTTAAAGGCCCCGCCGCAGACCCATCACTCCGAAATCGACTTGAGCAAGAAGCAGCAGAGCACGGTGTTGATACCCTTCATAATCGTCTCCGTGCATGTGATCCAGAATCTGCGGGGCGTATCCATCCCAATAACATAGTGCGTGTCATCCGTGCCATTGAAGTCTATGAACTAACAGGTATTCCCATGTCCGAACACCAGCAGCAATGGCATCCTGAAAACCAACGTTATCCATTTATTGCCTTCGGTCTGACAATGCCGCGTGGGTTACTTTACCATCGCATTGAACAACGCGTAGACATTATGCTCGCAAATGGATTGATTGCGGAGGTGGAATCGTTATTAGCAGCAGGATATTCCCGTGATAACTTTGCCCTCCAAAGTTTTGGCTATAAGGAGTTGATAACATATCTTGATGGGAAATGTACTTATGTAGAAGCAGTGGAACAACTGAAACAGAACACCCGCCGCTTTGCTAAACGGCAGATGACATGGTTCCGTAAGGATACGCGAATTGAATGGATTGACCGAGAGTCAACACCTGAGGTTGTCGATTATATCATTCAGAATATCAAAACAGCAATTTAGTTAACTAATCCCATCAACCATTGTAGTGCGGGGTCTCTGTGCCTTGCAATGTTAATTGTCTGAACCAGGATTTTCAGGATTAGTAGATTTCCAGGATTATGTGTCTGATGTTTCAGTGCGCTATTGATAAGCGTCAAACTTTAGATAGAAACTTTGGATTCGCAAACTCACAATCTTGAAAATCTACTAATCCTGAAAATCCTGGTTCAGACAAGAAAAGATTTCACTAAATTGACACCTATGGTAATCGGGCAGGGAAACCCGCCCCTACGTGCAGTGCCAAAAACTTTACACACCCATAAAAACGCGCGCCTTGACTCTGTCAATCGGTTTTGATACAATTAAAACACTGACTTGTTAGCGAAAAGGAGAAAAAATGAGACGTTTTGGCACACAAGGTCCCGTCAATTCTCAAGAACATTACGTCGTTTCACGTTCCGATGAAATAGCGGATTACATCAAACGTGTTGAAGATGGCAAATACGTTGTCCTTTTTGCTCCACGACAAACTGGCAAAACGACCTTCTTTCAAGATGCCTTAGCAGCACTTGTAACTGATTCAACGTCAGTTGAGCAAACTTTAGACTACTTTCCTATTCAACTCAATTTTGATGTGTATAAGAATACATCTGTTGCCGATTTTTACGACAACCTTTTCCAAGATTTTCGCGAGGAAATTGAGAAACTGTTTCAGTGCCGCGATGAGACACAGCCTGAGGCTTTAAGTCAATTATTGGCGAACACAAAACTAACGAACCATCATGCAATGAGAAGGTTTTTCAGACACCTTGAACGTTTGCTAACGCCACAGAAACTCGTCATAGTCATTGACGAATTTGATGGTATACCCCCTGATGCGTTAAGTGATTTTCTTCATACGCTCCGCCATATCTATATTTCAGGGAAGCCACGATGTCCACACAGTGCCGGCATTGTCGGCGTAAAAAGTATTGCGCAGCTCAACTATGACCGCTCAATCTCTCCTTTCAATATCCAAGACGAATTCCATCTACCCAACTTTACGCTTGAACAGATACAGGAACTGTTCTCACAATATACTGATGAAGTCGGGCAATCCTTCGCGCCAGAGGTAATCGAATCTATTCATAAGCAGACTGCCGGACAACCTGTGCTTGTTAATCGCTTGGGTCAGATCCTCACGGAAGAAATGGATATTCCAATAACAGATCCCATAGCCATGACTCATTTCTCATCAGCACATGCAAAACTACTTGCGGAAGATAATGTCAACCTTACACATCTAACAACCAATATTCGTAGAGATCCCCGTTTTGAGAGTGTCTTGATGAGAATTATGACACGTGAGGACGGTGTTGATTTCAACCTACGGAGTGACGTTATCAGTGAACTTGCTACTTATGGTGTCATTGCAAGAGGTGATGATGGCATGTGCGAAATAATTAATCCAATTTATCTATTTTGCATTTTACAGGCATTCAAACCAATCGTAAATGGATTAGAGGATCAATATCTTCCGAGTGGTGATAATGCGGAATTTAGTAATTATGTCACAGCTGTAGGGGTGATTGATATGGAGGCATTACTTGACAATTTTCGAGATTTTATTGTACGTGCTGGATTTAAAATTCTACAAGTGCCTGATACACCACAAGAATCTGTTGGTAGACATCTCTTGTTCGCTTATCTTGACCAATTTGTTAAACTTATAGGTGGTTTGATGCACATTGAGGTGCAAACAGGTAGGGGTAGAATGGACCTTATAATTACTCACAATCAACGAAAATATATCATTGAAACAAAGATTTGGAGAGGGGATGTTCGTTATCAGACAGGTAAAAAGCAACTTGCAGCATATCTGAAAACTGAGGGCATGAAGGCGGGGTACTATATCGTATTTGATCATCGGGAGAATCCAGAGCCGCGTGTAGAAACGGAAACGATAGAGGGGTTGACGATTCGGAGTTATGTTATTCCTGTGCTGCAAGAGCTGCCTTAAGTTAGTTCTGTAGTCACATAGGAGAGGCATATTCTTGACTGAAAATTTCAAAACAAAATTCATAAATACCAATGGTTTGGTTGCTTTTTGACACAACAAATTGTATAATAAATATATTAGAGTCCGGAATCAGCGGGTGGTTGCTTTAATTCTTTAACTGACTTAGATTAGGTGATTCTATGTTCCGTTAAGTAATGCTTGTAGTTATCAGTTGCTTACATCGTATCAACCCTTTTGAAATAAATAAAAATAAATCCATTAGAATTTTGAAAGACTATTATTTATGAGATACATAGGTTGCAAGAACAATCTTTTATCGCATATTGAAGCAGTAACACTAAGCAACTGCGGCCAGGAAAATGTGTTTTGTGATCTTTTTGCGGGAACACATACGGTTGCGGCGCATTTTAAAAAACTTGGATTTCAGATTATATCTAATGATCTGCTTTACGTGGCGTATGTTTTCGGGCGTGCGCTGATTCAAAATAACGAAAAACCTATCTTCAGTCAATTGGGAAACCTTCCAGCAGTTCATTCTTCTAATCTTTTCGACAACGCAAGTAATTATTCCAAGACTTTAAATTATTTAAATTATCTTGAAGGAACATCAGACGGTTTTATCTTTAACAATTACTGTCCAGATGGGGATAATGAATTTAAGCGACAATACCTATCCAACAAAAACGGTAAGAAAATAGACGCAATTAGGCAGAAAATTGAAATGTGGAGACAAGATAAACTTATCACTGAAGCAGAATATTACATACTTTTACTATCCCTTTTAGAAGCAGTTTCCAAAGTGACCAACATTTCAGGAACTTATGCCGCATATCTGAAAGATTGGGATGCAAGAACATATAAAACCCTGAAACTTAAACCGTTTTTTCCAATTTCATCAGACAAAGAACACGTTGTCTATCAAGAAGATGCAAATAGTCTTATAGAACAAATCGAATGTGATATTCTCTATCTGGATCCGCCATACAATAGCCGCCAATATATTACGAACTATCATCTTCTTGAAACAATAGCGCGATATGATAATCCGCATGTTTATGGTAAGACTGGTTTGCGTCGATATTCAGAATCGGAGAAATCTGCTTACTGTTCAAAATCCGAGTGTTTGAAAGCATTCGCAGCGTTAATATCAAGAGCAAAAGCAAAACATATTATTGTAAGTTATAATAGCGAAGGTATCATGAGTGAAGCTGAGATACTATACGTTCTGGGTCGAAAAGGGGAAAAACCAGAAGTAATTCCAATAGATTATAGACGCTTTAAAAGCAATTCAAGCGGCAGGTTGAAAAATAAAAACACTGTACAAGAGTATTTATTTTATGTCCAAACGAAGTGAAGATAAAATACAAAATGGTAAATATGATGAGCGAAATAAGCTCAACGATTTTACGGGCAAAGAATGGGTCTATTTTTTAAACTCAATTGAATTGATTGAGGGAGAACCTACCCTCATGACTGGTGAGCAGCTCAACGATTTGTCAGAACAACAATGGGCGGCACATCAGGAACCGATCATTGACACGTATTTTCCTACTTCTGGTGAAGCTAGCCACGCACATCATATCCGCAAGAAACATCCCTCTCCGAAACCACCTCAACTGATGAGACAATTGATCGAATTTTTCACAAAGCAAAATGGTAGAGTCCTAGATCCGTTTGTCGGTGTTGGCGGAACATTGTTAGCTTGTTCAATGGCAAATCGTCACGGTGTAGGGGTAGATTTATCTCAAGACTACCTTGACTTGTACCAAAAAGCTTCCGAGGATTTAGGTTTAAAACCTCAAATAGTTTACAAAGGAAATGCTTTACAACTTGAAAACATTATCAACGGCAAAGATTACTTATTTGACCTTGTCCTGACCGATCCACCATACGGAAATATGCTCACAAAAAAGCGGACTGGCGAACGTAAGAAGAAAACAGGAGATGACTCCCCAACTCCTTTTACAAACGAATATAACGATCTTGGAAACATGCTACCTGAACAGTTCTATGATGCTTTGAAGTCTGTCATAGCTCAGTCTATGAAATTTCTAAAAGTCAAAGGATATGTGATAGTTTTTTGTAAAGACTTACAACCTACCGCTGAAAATCCTAACTTAATCCATGCTGACGTTGTCAATACATTGGTGCAGATACCTAATCTTCGGTTCAGAGGGTATAAAATCTGGTATGACAAAACTCAAAAACTCTATCCTTTTGGTTACCCCTATGCGTATGTGTCTAATCAGCTGCATCAGTTTATTCTAATCTTTCGGAAGGAAAAATAGGTATGACAACCCGAACATTTGGATGGGTACAGGACCCAGGGAAAATAGAAAATCTCCGAAGAACTGTTGAGGTTTTTTACAATCAATCACCAACGTATCGCGAATTAATCGACAAGCTTATTCCAACCCTTGTTGAGAAACGAGATGGACGAGATCACTTTATTTCAGAGCTTAAACGTATTCCACTTAAACTAAAATATAGGGATTTGAAAGGGACTACTTTTAAACCACGTAAAGATTCACGATGCAACGGCATAATACAAGCAGCCATCAAAGGACAGCAGCGTGAATTTATTTTAGACTGGCCCGCAGACAATTTTTTAAGATGGGCACATGCCCTCGGATTCATCCAATACGATAGAAAAACTGATAGTTTCTCAATCACAAAATTCGGACTGCAGTACACGCAAACACAAACTGGTACAACTGATGAAAAAGAAATTCTCTCTCAAGCGTTTCTCTCCTATCCCCCTGTAATGCGGGTATTGAACCTACTCGCTGATGGGGAACATCTAACAAAATTTGAGATTGGTAGACAACTCGGTTTTGTAGGTGAAGATGGCTTTACCAATTTACCACAGAATATTTTAGTTCGTTCTCTTGCTCAGATAGAGGATCCAAAGGAAAGAAATCGAATGCTTACAGATTGGGAAGGAACATCGGATAAGTACGCCCGAATGATTGCAAGTTGGCTGCAGTATATGGAGTGGGTGGAACAAGTTAAAAAACCAGTTGAAGCGATCTTTGGAAATGAGAAATACGAATATTCCATATCTCAAGCCTATCTAATCACCCCAGCAGGATTGAAAGCGAGGAACAAAGGACTCGGCATCAACATCCGAAAACGGGTTCCAAAGAATGTGTATTGGGAAATGCTGGCAACCAAAGGAAAAGATCGAGTTTACATACGCACACGACGCGCGCTAATTATTCAAGAAATATCTAAAAAGAGTCTCCCGGTACAAGCATTGCAGCAAACGTTAACAAACAAAGGATTCCACGAATCTGAAACAACTATCGTCAATGACCTAAAGGGTTTAGAACAAATAGGTCTTAATATTCAACAGGAACAAAAAGGATACTTTCTGCGAGATACTATTCAGAATTTAGTAATTCCGAATTTTGCTACTAAAGAAACAATTAAGAGTGATATTCAAGAATCTATTGATCGATGTAGAGAACTTTTAGACCATGTTCCTCATGATTATCTTGTCCTCATACCGTTGAGTTTTTCAGGGCGCGAGGGCAGCCGATTGTTTGAAATGAAAACGGTTGAACTACTTGTGGATCAATGTGGATTTGATGGACTTCGTTTAGGTGAGGCAGATCGTCCAGATGGTTTAATTTTCACTCAGGAGTTAACTGAAGATTACGGCGTAATTATTGATACTAAGGCATACAGCAAAAACTTTAACATTCCTCGTCAGGAAGCTGATAAAATGACGCGCTACATTAACGAGAACATTCTGCGTGACCCAAGACATTCTCCGAAGTGGTGGGAGCATTTTCCTTCTGGTATCAATCTGTATAAGTTTCTATTTGTATCTGGCAAGTTTGGTGGAAAATACGAAAACCAATTGCACCGAATATCAAGATCAACTCAGGAAACCGCTGGTGCCGCGATTACATCTTTCAATTTGTTACTGTTGGCAGAGGAAATCGTAAAAAAGAAAGTCAATCTGCAAGATGTGGGGGAAAAATTTAGCTGCCTTTCCGAGGTAAAAATTAGTAAAACGTCTCCTCCCCAAACAAATTCATCTGCCCACCCGTAATCCGATCAATGATCTGCTCCTGTGTCATCTCCTCACTGTTTTCGTCAATATGGATAACAGGCAAATCCTCATCAGTGAGGGTAGCACTGATGAGTTTAGTGCGATGGCAATGTTCAGGTTTCTCCTCAGCACACATCAGTGCAACACGTTGCTGTTGCGAAAAGGCTGCGTGGAGACGTTCAATACCGCGCTGGTAGAATTCTGTCTCTTTGACTTTTTCGTAATCAACTATCCCGTTCACGTAACACGATTCATCGTCAGGTTTCCCGCCGAGTAGGTCTCCCATATACACATACCGAATGCCGTGCTGTTCCATTTCCTTTGCCAGCGGTTCTTTGGAGAATTCCTTTTTATAACCAGAATGTGGCACTGAGCGGACATCAATGAGATAAGCAATCTCATATTGCTGTAGCACTTCAATGAACTCCGCTATGGAACGGCTGCCATAACCTATCGTATAGATTGGAATAGTGTTTGTTTTATTTTCCATAAATAGATAATATCACTTAACCTCCCGAAAAGCAACCTGATTTTGTTTTCGTCTCGGACCTCAAAATACGCTTGCTATCTTTGGACAAAATTTGTTATATTTTTAATGTTAATAGAACATGAGTTTGATAAAAACAAGATGTTGGACTTTCGTAGGGGCGAGGTCGCCTCGCCCGTAGGGTTAGGAAACCTAACCCCTACGAAAATAGGTTTCCTTTATGTTCAGAATGTGCTATATATCAAACTCACGTTAATAGAAACAGTCCGTGATAACACATCTTATGAAAGCGTGCGTTTTAATGAAACACAAGTTTATTCTAATATTCTATCTCATTTTAGCGGTGTCAGGATTTATACCTCAAGTATCTGCGCAAGACATTGAACCTCTGGCTGTGCACCCGATCACCGGTAAACTTGCACTAACATTAGTTGGTATAGATCATGGGTCAGAGCCTTGGCCCGATTCTTTATGGAAGTATCATTTAGGTGATAACCCAGTATGGGCGGATCCGGCTTACGACGATACCGATTGGGAATCTGCTAACACATTGCTATCTCAAAATGCACTCCCCGAAAGCGGGTGGGAGGGCATCGGTTGGTTTAGGCTACATTTTACTGTTTCGGATGAACTGATCAAGAATATGCCAATGGCACTCTATGTGGCATATCAGGCGGGTGCTTCTGAAATCTATCTTGATGGCAAGTTGCTTTATTCCTTCGGTAAAGTGGGAACGCGGAAAGAGGAAGAGGAACCTTATTGGGAGCGGAACCCGCAGGTCATCTCGTTTTCTGGTGAAACTGACCATGTCATTGCAGTCCGGTATTCCAACTTCTCTTCTTATCAATCAATACCTTTGCAGGGATTTAGACTTACTGTAAGACGACTCAATGAAAGCATCACGTCACGTATCGGTATGGTTCGTCAAGGCACCACTTTTCAGATGGTATGGACAGCGATACCTGTTTTTCTGATGTTGCAGCATTTACTGCTGTTTTTCTTTTATCCTCGTGCAAGGGAAAACCTCTATTTCGCTTTATTAACAGGAAGCTTCGGTGCATTCTTTTTTCTCTTCTTACAATGTGTATTTGTATCATATCCAATTAGTGCGACACAACTTCTATTTTTGATTCGGTTACTGATTGGCGTTTATGTACTAATTTTTTTATCAATAATGTTGTTTCTGTATACGCTTTTTTATTCGAAGCTGCCCAAAATCTTTTGGTTTTTTCTAACTGGATGGATTATCACCCTTTTCATAGGTCTATCTGGCATAGAAAATATCAGTTATCGTTTTTATCCGAGTACCTTTACCTATCCATTTGGCGTGAACGCAGATTCAATAATTTCTCGTTTATCTTGGCTTACGATTTTAACGTTATTAGAAATGGCTCGTGTGATAATTGTTGCTATCTTTAAGAGAAAAGATGGTGCGTGGATATTTGGACTTGGGTCACTCTCGCCTATTATCCTTATTTTCATATTCAATTTAATCCTTTCACGAATAGATTACAATATTATCTGGATTATCTGGGAATTGGGAAGACTCATTATATTGCTTGCACCACTTTTTTCCATGTCAGTGTTTCTTGCCCGTAACGTCTCCAGAACCAGACAAAAACTTGAGACTGAGGAACTTGAACGCCAACTCTTGGAAGTTGAAAACACCCGCAAAACAGAGGAATTGGAAGAAGCGCGTGAACTTCAGATGTCAATGCTACCAGATGCTCCACCAGAACTTCCGAATCTTAATGTGGCTTTTGAGATGCGACCTGCAACGGAAGTCGGTGGGGATTATTACGATTACAACCTAACAGACGATGGTAAACTTACCATTGCAATCGGGGATGCAACAGGACATGGGATGAATGCTGGACTTGTCGTTTCTGCTGTCAAAAGCCTTTTCAAGACAACAAGACCGGGAACAGGAAATGTTGAGTCACTTGAACGTATCTCACAAGGTGTTAGGAGTATGAATCTCAAAAGGTTGTATATGGCGATGGCACTTGCAACCTTTGAGGAGAATAAAATGACGCTGACAGGTGCTGGAATGCCTCCTGTTCTAATTTACCATGCAGACAAAAACAAGGTAGAGGAGGCCCTTCTTGAGGGGATGCCATTGGGGGGTGGCATCGGTTCTGAACGTGAAGAAGTTTCGTTTGATCTTCAACCTGGAGATACTGTCCTGCTGATGAGTGATGGTCTGCCAGAAATGATGAACCCTGAAAACCAAATGTTAGACTATCCAAAAACTAAAGAGCTGTTTTCGGAAGTAGCAGATGGATCGCCGAAAGCAATTATTGAGCATCTCTTTAAGGCGAGTACAAAATGGGCTCGCGGAAGACCATCTGAAGACGATGTAACGCTTGTAGTGATTAAAGTGAAGCAGCCTGAGAACGACTTGGCGCAACAGAATATAGATGAGTGAATGATATCGTTGAGAAAGATAAAACACGGAAAACCACATTATTCTGCTAAATACTGAAATCAGGGTTATTTAGTTTTAAGGATTCGTAATTATTAAGGTTGACTTAATGTTAAGTTTCCGAATCGCACTAATCACCGAATTTATTGTGTTATTTGTTTCTTGTCTGAACCAGGATTTGCGGGATTAGTAGATTTCCAGGATTGGTGTGTGGTGCTTCTAAATCTCCATTCAAAAGATAACTGTAATATTTTAGATAGGAACTTCAGAGTGTCAAAATCTTATCCTGAAAATCTACTAATCCTGCAAATCCTGGTTCAGACAAATAGAAATACAAACCCATAACAAAATAAACGTTTGTGAATTATATTAAACAAAAACCCGAAAACTTAATAACCCTATACTAAATTATCCTTGCTATATTAATAAAGAATTTGGTATATTAAATAGAAAACCTCGATTTGTATTGAAAAGGCATCAATTCTTGTTTCTTAAAACATTTTTCTAACTTATTAGTCTAATACATAAGGTCTAAAATCCAATTGACGTAAACTTAGGATATTTTATTTCATCTCAAAATCGGATAAGAACAGAGGAGTAACAATGAGCACAAGAGAAGGTTACGCAGAACTACAGGCAAGAATATTGGACGCGCGACGTGTATGGAAACGGAGTCTATTCTGGACAGGTTTGGCTATCGTGCTGATAGGACTCCTGGCAATTCTAATTGGAGAATCGATCGTTGATTGGTTGATGCCGCTACCAAGTCCTGTACGCATCGTTCTACTTGCTGGGATAATTGGGGCAACATTATATCTATTATATAAACACTTGATTCAACCTTTGAGAGCATCACTCACATTGCGAGATGTTGCGCTGAACGTAGAACAGAACCATCCAAATCTTGAAGACAGACTTGTTAGTGCAGTCCAATTTGGCGACCGTGAATCGGACGATCCGATTGAATCACACATGCTACAACGATTGCTTGATGATACAACGGAACGTATAAAAGGCATAGATTTCAAAGCAACGGTTGACCACAGTAGGACCCGTAAGTATGTTGGTATTGCATTTTTAGTCGTAGCTGCCTGCAGTATCCTATCGCTTATATTTCCAACAGAAATTAGAACAAGTTTGATGCGAGTGCTTGTGCCATGGGAAAAAACTGATCCGATTTTGACCACAAAAGTTAACGTCACCCCCGGAAATGCGCGTATCCTGCGCGGAAAAAGTCTGCCCATTGAAGTCATTGTTACAGGCAAGGATGCGGAGAAGGTGGTACTGACATATTATGACAAGGACACACCACCAACTGCAGAAAATGAAGGGAGTAAGCAGGAAATCAATATGTTGCAGAACCCCGAAGACAAACGCGGATTTGCTTATGAAATCTTTAATATTGAAAAAGAAATGGAATACTATGTTGTGGCAAATGAAACTACCTCTGAACGTTACACCGTTGAAGTGTTTGAAATGCCACGGGTGGATGACATTTCTGTCTCTTATGTATATCCTGAATATACAGACCTTGACCCGGTTGTGCAGCAAGGAAGTGGAGATATTCAAGCAGTCGTAGGCACAACAGCAGAAATTCGCCTGACAACCAATAAGGTAATTCAGAAAGCAACATTTGCACAGCAAAGCTCAGAAGCGGCAACCATCATCGCGGAAGATGATACAGATGACGCAGCACCTTCTGCATCTGTTGAAATGAACATCGCTGATGGAAACATTCTTACACATACCATAGATGTGCGTGAAGATGGAAAATACACCGTTGAACTATTCTGTATTGATGAATTCAAAAATGAAATTCCGATTGAATATACTATCAAAGCCTTACCTGATAATGCCCCCGAAGTGGTAATCAAAGAACCTGGACGGGATGTTAAAGCATCAAAATTGGAGGAAGTAGAAATCATTGCTGAAGCTACAGACGACTTCGGTGTTGATGAGTTAAGCCTGATGTATCGTATCGGTGCAGGTGAATTGAAGGAAATCGCTTTAGAATCTACTGGTGAAAATGCTGACGTGAGTTCTGGAAAACACCTACGGTCAGGCACATATACATTCTATTTGGAAGAGTTTGATGTTGAACCAGGGGAAGTAATCTCATATTATGCACATGCCATTGACAATAACACGTTAACTGGACCAAGTGAAACGAGTAGTGAAATTTACTTCATTGAGATCAAACCATTTAATCAGAGACTTGAAGATGGCGGGCAAGTTGAAGCTGAAGAAAGTATGCCAAATCCGCTATTGGAAATAATTGCTTCTCAAAAACAGATTATCAGAGAAACTTGGAAGCACATCAACTCACAGCCTCCATCAATTACAGGTGAATATAGTACTGCTGTTAAGCAGACAGGCAAAAAACAATCTGACCTGAAAGATAAAACACAACGCGTAGCAGATGAATTAAGTATGGCGATGCAAGAGATGCAAGTTGACCCAGAAATTATGATGAACCTTGAAGAGGCGATTGATAAAATGGGTGAAGCAAGAGATAACTTGAACGCTGTCCAACCTGTAGAGGCAATGCCACCCGAACAAGCTGCACTTGAGTTGCTCAACAAAGTCAATCTTGCTATACCTAAAGTTCTGATGCAGGCGAGAGCCAATCAACCTCAACTTGCTGAGGATTTTGAAATTGAAATGGAGGAACTTGAAAGCGAACTTGAGCAAGATCAGGAAGAACTTGAGCAGGAGATGCAAGAACAGACGCAGCAGATGTTGGAACAAGCGCGTGAAATGCTGAGTCAACAACAAAATCTCAATCAACAGAGTCAAGAGATGGGACGACAAGACCAACCTTCTCCAAGTGATATGCAACAGAATAGCCAACAGCAGGGACAGTTATCTCAGCAAGCACAGCAGATGTCAGAACAACTCAACCAGATGCAAGGGAATGCCCAAAGTCCTCAACAACAACGTCTGAGTCAAGCTGGACAAGCAATGCAGCAAGCAGGCGAGCAGATGCGTCAAGCATCACAAGGGATGCAACAGCAACAACCGCAGATGAGTGCTGCGAAAGGTGAAAAAGCAGAGGAAAGAATTGAGGAAGCGATTGATCAACTTGAAAGAGCTGCAGCTGAATTCTCTGAAAACGCCCTTGAAAGAGCTACTCAACAACTGCAACAGTTGACTGAGGAACAATCTGTTGTTCAACAACAAACACAGGAATTGAGAAATAGGTCTCGGCAATCGGGCATGACCCCCGATGATTATCGTCAAGCCTCTGAACTTGCAAATGAACAGAGACAACTGCAACGCGACTTAGAATCGCTTGAAGAAGATTTAGGTAACCTTCAACAACAACTTAACCAAGACAATCCAGAGGCTGCAGAAAATGTTTCAGACGCGTCAAGACGACTTGCAGAAGAACAGACATCGGAAGATATGGCAACTGCACAGCGCGCACTGCAATGGCGTAGTTTACAATCCGCTGATCTGAATCAGCAAGAAGTGCTCGAAACGCTTGAACAGGCACAAGGCGATCTTCAACAGGCAAGAGCCAATATGGCAACCACTGAAGAAGAACAATTGGAAGCTGCACTTGACCAACTTCAGACTTTTGAAGAACAGATGCAAGACATTCAACGTGAACTTGAAGGAATGGAAGGGCAAGAACAAACCGCAGAGCAACAACAACGACAACAGCAACTTGCCGAACAGCAACAGCAGTTGTTAGAACGAATGCAAGAGGCACAACAAGCTATGCAAAACGCTCAAGAAGGTCAACAACAGGGGCAACAACCAGGTCAAGAAGGAGAGCAACAAGGACAACAGCCCGGTCAACAACCAGGGCAAGAAGGACAACAAGGACAGCAACCGGGACAGAACGGTCAGGGGGAAAACGAAAATGATTTAGCACGTGGTGGTGCAGAATCTAATAGAGAGATAAAAGAATTATGGCTGGAGATGCTTGATTCTATGCAGCCGCCTTCAGGACGACGTTCTCGCCCCTTCCCCAATTATGAATTCGCTATTCGTGACCTGAGGAAATTAGAAGAAGCATTAGAGAAACGTCTCAACATGCTTCAAGAGAAAAAGCAACTAACACAAGTCGCAAAGGAAGATGTTCCACCCGAATATCGTAAACTCGTTGATAACTACTACGAATCTTTAGCGAAGTAGATAGATGCGTTTAGACAACTATCCTTGTAGGGACAATTCGGCATGTTCCGTTTGTCCCTAAAATTATACTTACAGAATGAGTCAAGTCAATATAGCAAAATCCCAAATTATATGCACGCTTTTAGTCCGTGGGACCTAAACGGGCGGACTAAACTACGCTGTAGCACAACCTGTTAGGTTGTGCCGTAGTGGACGCAACCTAACAGGTTGCTCTACAATTGTGTGCAAATAATTGTATATTGCACTATAATTGATTAAAGAGGTAACAGAATCAACATCACTGAATTAAATCTTTTTCTTATAACACCTATAAAATTGATTACTTGGAGGCGTTCTATGACACAACCTTTTATGGTAAACCCTGGAGATAAAGTTAGTTTAGACGATCTTTCAGCAAATACTAACCCCGATTATACAGGGGCTTACCAGAAAAAAGGTGAAACAAAAAAACCTTTAAAGAAACTTCATAAGAAGTTACTCACACTTCAGCAACTACTTTACGCAGAAAGCCAACATGCCCTTCTGATTATCTTGCAAGGTATGGATACATGCGGCAAGGATGGGACGATCAGGAATGTGATGTCCGGCATCAACGTCCAAGGATGTGAAGTATCAAATTTCAAGGTGCCTACAGCGGATGAGATTTCTCGAGATTTCCTGTGGAGAGTACACAAAGTCGTGCCCAAAAAAGGAATGATCGGTATTCTAAACCGTTCACATTATGAAGATGTGCTTGTTGTTCGCGTGCATGATCTGGTGCCAAAATCAGTTTGGAAAAAACGGTATCAACAGATTAACGACTTTGAGAGAATGTTGGTAGAGAACGGCACAGTTGTCCTCAAGTTTTTTCTACACATCTCAAAGGAAGAACAGAAAGAACGACTTGAATCTCGCCTCAATGACCCTACAAAACATTGGAAGGTTGAAAAATCTGATTTCTATGAACGCACTTTCTGGGAAGATTACATGCATGCGTATGAAGTAGCACTTGAAAAGTGTAGTACCGATTGGGCACCGTGGTATGTTGTCCCTGCAAATAAAAAGTGGTATAGAGATCTCGTTATCGCAGAACGGATTGTTGAAACACTTGAGAACTTAAATATGAAATTCCCAGAACCGAAAACTGATGTGTCTAAATTGTACGTTGACTGAATAGAAATGGAGGAAAGTTATGAAATATACACTATTCAGTGGTGATAGAAGACTCGTAAATACATTAATGCTGATCGGTGGAATATTGCTTTGCGTAGGAGTAGCAATGCAAGTTACGAGTTTCATAGAGATACATTCATTATGGGTAATAGGAATAGGATTCCTACTACAAATCTGGGGGGCATTTTCATATATATTCGTGATAGCAAAGTCATCAGGTTACAACCCATCAAAGGTTATTGCAAATATTTCATTTTTGGTATTGACTGCCTTTTGGTCATTATTATTATTTTGGATATTTGTTAACACACAATAGCACAACTACTATTAATGTTTGACAGAAAAAGGACATTTGATGCTCTCAACTGCGCAGCTAAAGCAATTCAATGAAAAGGGATACCTGTTACTGTCAGGTTTGATTCCAAAAGAGACCATCGTGAAGGCAGAAAAAGCCATGTGGCATTCAATGGGGATGAGACCTAACGATCCAGATTCATGGGAAGACATCCAACGTCCATTTCTCACTGGTTTTTACATAGAAAACATGGCGCACGAAAAGCGTATTGAACTTTTCGGCGTAACACATCCAGATTTGTTAGCATGTTGTACACCAGAATATCTCGCTGTCCTCAATCAGCTTGCAGAACAATATCCGACTATTCCGCATTGCAAAAGCAAAGAACCAGATGCTATCTGGGCAATGAATCAGTTTCCCATTGATGATGAATGGAGGACACCTTTACCGCACTTGGATGGTTACTCAAGAGATCTGCGATTGGACCCAGGTACTTTTCGTGCATCCAGTTTAACTTATCTGACTGATGCGAATTCCCATCAAGGGACAACGGTGATTTGGCCCGAGGGACCACAAAGAATACGTGATTACCGCAAACAAAATCCGAGTCTATCTGATAATGTGCAAATTATGCTAACACATTTGCCACAGATTGATTTAGGTGAACCGATGGAAGTTGTTGCTGAACAGGGAGATGTTCTCCTATTTCACCACTTATTGCCACATTCTGGCACGTTAAATGTTGGAAATGCTCCGCGCTTTGCTATCCGTTATATGTGTTTATGTTATGAATGTCGTCCTTGGCAGAAAAGAGGGGAATGGAACATTTGGATGCCGTAATAATCAGAGTGTTTCTTTGAAAGTTTTCGTTTTGTTGTCAAAACAAGTTTTTACATTTTTTATCAATTAAACCAGAATCAACTAATCTAACCAACAAGTATTATCAAACCTATAATTTATCACAATCAAGGAGAATATAATGAATAACAATCTCTACCCAATCAAGTCAAAACCCACAACTATAAGGTGGACCAACCTGATTATACCGTTTATCTTATTCGTTGCACTAATATCAAGTCTATTCTTTCCACAAACCGCTATTGCACAAAAAGTATTAGTGCAAACAGGTTTTGAGGAATTCACAGTCGGTGAACCCCCAACAGATTGGGAAGTTCGAGGCAATCAGATGCAAGTTACAGATGCAACTGTAAAAACCGATAGTAAAGCACTGGGTATTTTAGGCGGAGCCAATGACGACAGAGTTGGTGTTGCCATTGATACTGAGAACCCCGTCATCTCCGTTGAATTCTGGGTGATGATTAAGGGAGCTGGTCGTTCTTTCAATCTCAAGGTCGTTTCTGATGATAATATTGCAGCGAACGATGGCGGTGTCTATATGAATTGGAATGAAAATGCTGTTCGACTTTATAACGGTTCTGCCTGGGCCGCAATTGATGATTTCCAATTTGATGCATGGAAATATGTCCGTGTTGTCGCTGATGTAAGTAAAAGCACCTTCGATTACTATGTCGGAGATGACAGAGATATGGCACTGGAGTCAACTCCTAAAACAGGACTTGCATTTCGTAAAGCTGCAACGAATCCTGTTGCGCAGTGGGTTGTGTTCCATGTTTATTCCACAGTCGCACAAGGATTTGTAGATGACCTGTTTGTCTATGAAGGCGGTAACCCACCAAGCCTTACACCTGTGGAACCAAACGGAAAGCTCGCAACGTATTGGGGACAAGTCAAAAAACAATCCGCTTTGCGGTAGCAATTAATCTTCTGTATTTGGAAACGACTTCCTGATATATGAAGAACACTTATAGGAGGAAAAATGCAACAGAGAAAGGAGTGTATCAGGCAAACAGCAGCAGCAACAAAGACAACTCATCTGATCTTACTCTTGATTCTTGTTACTGCACTTGTGCTGGATTTTCTATTCATACAAACAGCAATTGCTCAAGAAGTTTTTCTTCAGACTGGATTTGAGAAAGAATCGCTTGGGAAACCACCAGAAGATTGGGACATAAGAGGGAACCAGTTTGAAGTAACAGATGATGTCGTCAAAACCGACAAAAAATCCCTCGGCATCTTAGGTGGCGCAGATGACGATAGAGTCGGCGTTGCAATTGATACCGAAAATCCAATCATTTCCGTAGAGTTTTGGGTTTACATTAAGAGCGGCGGGAGATCCTTTAATTTCAGGATTGTAACTTCCGAAAACCATGCGCAAAACAACGGTTCGGTTTACATCAATTGGAATGCGGATATGGTGCGTCTCTTTAATGGTAACGCATGGGAGCCTATTGACGACTTTGAAACAGAAAAATGGAGATACGTCCGTGTTGTTGCAGATGCCAGCAAGAGCAGGTTTGATTTCTATGCTGGCGAGGACAGGGACGATGCACTCAGAGACAAAGGCAAGAAAGGACTCTCCTTCCGAAATGCTGCAGAATTCCCAGTCCCAAAATGGGTTTCTTTCCATGTCTATAGTATCGTCGCACCCGGATATGTAGATGATTTATTAGTCTATGAAGGGGACGAACCGCCAAACCTTGCTGTTGAACCCACTGAAAAACTAACGACTGTTTGGGGACATCTCAAATCACCATTCACAACCAGATAGTTAGTAATTCCTGTTTTCCACTGTCCTTGAACGAATAGTGTTAGAATGGAATAGATTTAGGTAAACCCTGCATCTATATGTTAATTCAAAGGAGAGATACTATGAAGTGGCGGCAAGATATGAAAAACTTGGTCCGCACTGCAGGTGTATTGGGACAAGAACTAAAAAACGCTTATCGTGAGTTGATAACATCTATTCGTTCCATTGACAGAGATAGAATACCGAACCCGAAATCAGTAATTAGGGAGTTGAAAAAGATTCTACGCACAATCGTCAGTGCAGGAACGGAAAAATTAGGAGAATTGTGGGAAGTAATCCAGGATCTGAAAGATGCAATAACAAAGATAACCAAAGAGCAGATGCCAGATATGCGTGATGTCTTCGGTTCTATAGGTGAGTGGTGGTATGATTTAAGAAACACTTTATATGGTATGAATATAGATAGAAATATAGAATGGAAGAAGTTGGGGGAAAAAGCAAAAAATACTTTTCGGAACAAGAAGTCTATCCCTCTTGACAAGGTGGCAGGGATAATTGCAGGATTAGGAGTCCCTGGACTTGTCTTGATCGCGTTAATGGCAGCTTCACCTTGGTATGGTGCTGCTGCTATGACATCATCACTTGCTGTTCTTGGACCGCTTGGAATGGCAGGTGGAATTGCTGTGCTGCTTGTATTAGTACTCATCGCAAAGGCACTTGCAGAATCTGGATTTGAGCAGGTGTTTCGAGAAGTCCTAAAAGAAAGTGATAAAACTAACGAGGAAATCTTAGAGATTATTGATAGTTACCTTATTTCTAACGAATTAAAGCTAAAACTTAGAGAGTTTATAGAAAAATATTCTGAGGAAAACGATGAAGAAGATGACAATATAGAAAATGAAGAGGAGGATGATATAGTAAACAATGAAGAGCACGATATGGAAAAAGATGAAGAGGAGGATATAGTAAACGATGAGGAGAAGAACGATTTAGAAGACAATGAAGAGGAGGTCAGCAGTGAACAGTGATACAGTTAGCCTAACATCCGCACAAAGACTGCATTTTGACATATACGGTTTTGTGCTACTTGAGAATGTTCTTACAGATGATGAAATCGAGAGAATAAAAAACGCTCTTTATAGAATCAAAGACAGTGAAAGCCTTGATGGCACAAGAGTTTATCTCAATTGGCGTGGGGAACACCACGCACACATGGGTAACCTTGTTGAATACGATCCAGCACTCTTGGAATATGCTGCACACCCTAAACTCGTTCCGTTGGTTGAGGAGGTGGTAGGTGGCGGCGTGCGACTTGAGGAAACTGAAGCTATCATCAATAGACGAAGTGCTGATGCTGATTTAGATGAACTTTTCAAACGGCGTTACAACCCAACAGGTTTTCATCGTGGGACACAGCACGGTTGGGGCACCTATATGGAACAGAACAAGTTCCACTGCATCTTTGTAAAGACACTTGCTTACCTTACCGATGTCGGACCTGATGATGGCGGAACATGTGTTATTCCCGGTAGCCATCGCCTCACATGGAATCAGGGGGAGATGATAGAGGCAGCTTTATCTGATGACAGTCTTATTCATCAGGTTGAAGCATCTGCGGGTTCAGTTTTGCTTTTTGCGGAGTCGCTGGTTCACAGCACGACAGCAATCCGTAGCGATAAAGAACGGGTTATCCTCATTGCTGGTTACACACCACCGATGGTGCGCGAGTGGCCTGGCAACGAGGTCAGTCCGGAATTTATTGAGACTCTTCCAGAAGAAATCCGTCCGCTTATCTCTGGTAGCGATAGTTGGCATTGGCGACGGCGTTACTAAACGTGAGCTTGAGATATAGCAAATTCTAAACATAAAGGCACATTATCGTCCGTGTTAGGTTTCCTAATCCGTGCGGGCGAGGGGACCTCGCCCCTACGCGAAGTCCAACATCTTGTTGGACCATACCCACGTTTATAACGAGGATTCGTCTTCCAGCTTTTTTATGCCCCTGATGTGCGTGGAACGGGCAGCACCTCTTTGCCCATTTCAGCAAACAATAGTTTCATCACCAAATCTGCCTTCAACGCAGCGTGTTCAGAAGAATTCCAGAGATTGTTGATTTCTCCCGGATCCTCCTGCATGTCAAACAACTCACCATAATCTCGGTTGTAATAGACGGTAAGTTTGTATCGGTCATTTACATAAGTTTTGACGTGAACTGTTGTAGGTTCGTGGTGATTTTCTACGATGATATGGTCACGTGCTTGTTCCTCTTGTCCATACCAAACAGGAGTTTGGTCCACACCTGTCATCGGAAGTGGAATGTCAATCCCGGCAGCACTTAGGAACGACGGTGCTAAGTCTACTAATGTCTGCAATGCATCAGATTGTTTCCCCGCAGGCACAACACCCGGATACCGCACGATAAACGGTACTTTGATAACATCTTCATAATGGAATGCCCCTTTTGCGATCAATCCGTGCTGTCCATAGAAATGCCCATGATCAGATGTGAAAACAACCAACGTATTATCTGCAAGACCAAGTTCGTCAAGTTTCCCCAAGATTTTGCCGATATACTTATCCATTAGGGTAACCATGCCGTAATAGACAGCAATATCTGCTGCGAGTGCGTCCCGTTCTTTTAGATGTGATCTAAATCCGTGAATACCTTTCCCAGACTCACGCCATGCAGAGAAATCAGGCTTTCGTTCTTGTGTCATTTGGAAATGGGGCGGATTTTTGTCATGCTCTCCTTCTGTTACGGAAGGCACAGTCAATGTTTCTGGGTCATACATCGTATCCCAAGGTTCAGGCACAAGATATTTCGGATGTGGGTCAAAGAAACTTGCCCATAGGAAAAAGTTCTCATCGTTCTTCTGATATTGTTCCATCAAGGCATTCGTGCGTTCAGCGATCCAAGTATCGTAATGGAACTCTTCAGGAATTGGCCACTTATGATATTGTCCGCGAGCATTGCCTGTTGGCGGGGCGAAGTAATCCCGCCAATTCGTGCATCCGTTTTCTTCCATCCAGATAGCGTAATGTTGTCCGACGTGTGCTTCATCAGCGTGGTTACGTGCCAATTCCACATGTTCAAATCCATAAAATGGATCATTAAAGTTACGCCAAAAATCTAAATCTTGTAGGATAGGATAGGATTCCAGCGAAGGGAATTCATCTGATCCGTGCAGCGGTTGGAAATGTGCTTTTCCAACTAAAGCGGTGCGGTAACCTGCGTCTGTAAAATCTTCACCGACAGTGTGTTCATCTTCCAGAAGTTTCGTGCCGAGTGACCATGCACCGTGTTGACTCGGATATTTTCCTGTGATGATTGACGCACGGGTCGGGGTGCATGTTGGATTAGGGCAATAGGCTCTTTGGAAAAGCGTGCCATCTTGCGCTAAACCATCCAGGTTCGGAGTCTGTATTTCAGGGTTGAGACAACCTAATGTGTTCCAATGTTGTTGGTCGCTTGTGATGAGTAAAATATTCGGTCTGGTCTTATCCATATATTTCCTTTAGATTTCATAACTCATTCGTATATGCTTAGGTGTCTTTTCCTAAACAGCACTGTTTATATTTACGTCCACTACCACATGGACATGGTGAATTTCGTCCAACTTTCCGTGAAGAGGTGACAGCGGGTTGTATCCTCGTGTTAGTGCGTTTAGACTTTGGATTTCGTTTCTCACGCATCATTGGTATGATGCTATTGGCAGGTTTTCCCATCTTAAGTGCGGAAGCCATGAGTTTCATCGGTTCATCAATGTGATTGAAAAAATGCTTATAGCCAGCACAGAGATAGTTCAAACCATCTTCTCCATCTGGTGTTTTGATAATTCGGTTTTTCGGACAACCCCCATTGCAGACGAACTTTACTTCACAATTACGGCAGTATTCTGGAAGCGTATCTTTCTTATCAGTGCCAAACTTGCGTTGGAATGGTGAATCCACAAGGTCTGCTAATGATGTTTCTTCTATGTTTCCGATGAAATAATCAGGCGTGACGTAATGGTCACAGGAGTAGAGATCGCCATTATGTTCGATTGCCATTGCATCCCCACAGGTTTCATTGAATACACAGAGGCTTGGATTATATCCCATCCATGCTTCTAACGCTATGTCAAAGATCTGCACAAAGATTTTTCCGATGTCACTCACTACCCATTCATCAAAAATTGCGGAGAGGAATTTACCATACTGGTTTGCAGTAACTGTACGTGGAGACACATTTTCCCCATCAAAATGCTCAACTGCGGGAATAAACTGCATGAATTCCGCACCGAGTTCTTTGAAATAGGCGTAGATTTCCTTCGGATACTCAGCATTGTGTCTGTTGACAACACAAAGTATATTGTAATCAACTCTATGCTTCTGAAGAATTCGCAGTCCTTGTATTACCTGTTCTGATGATGGTCGTCCGCGTTTGTCATAACGGTATTTATCGTGGATCTCAGGTGGTCCGTCAATACTGATTCCGATTAGGAACTTGTTCTGTTTGAAGAATTGTCCCCATTCATCGTCAAGTAGTGTTGCATTGGTTTGAAATGTGTTCTGGATAGTCATGCCGGTGCGTCTATATTTCTGCTGGTATCGGATTGCTTGTTTGAAAAAATCCACGCCCATTAATGTTGGTTCGCCACCTTGCCATGCAAACGTGACTTCATTGACCTGCTGTGCTTCAATATATTGTTTGACATAATTTTCCAAAGTCTCGTCATTCATTCTAAATGAACGGGTCTCTGGATAGAGTTCCTCTTTCTCTAAATAGAAGCAGTATTCACAATCTAAATTGCAGATTGGTCCTATTGGTTTGGTCATCACATGAAATGCGCGTGGGGTTTTGGATTGAAGCATTTGTATCACCTCCTGCTTTGAATCTCTGGTAGAGTTTAGCACATTCCCAATGAATCTACAAGAAAAAAGTATTGATGATCCAGAGTTATTTAGTTTTAGGGTTTCTGTTCAATATTATTCACAAACGTTAATTTTGTTATGGGTTGTATTGCTATTTGTCTGAACCAGGATTTGCCAAATCAACGGTATGAATGCCTTTTTGGCATTCCCCGGGATTAGTAGATTTTCAGGATGATGAGACCACAAAATGAGAGGAAGTGTTCGGGAAGCATTTATGATTTGGGATTGCTATTGAGGTCAAGTGCGATGAAACGGAATCCTGTGGGTTTTAGTTTTTCAACGAGTTCGGTTCGGAGATCAAGCATACGCGTAAATAGAGAATCAGGGACTTGTATCCGCAAGACGGGTTTATGGTCAAAAAGAATTGCACCTTCAATCCCAAATTCTGATATTATATGTTCCGCTTGATGCAAAGCAGAAGGTGTTGGCTGATTCTCCATATTATTTCTGTTTTCTCCAATCACTTCCTGCCATGAATCCGCCATCAACAAAGACCATTTGTCCTGTAACAAAGTCGGACGCGTTTGATGCGAAGAAGATTGTTAATCCTGCGAGGTCTTCTGGTTCACCCCAACGGAGTGCAGGTGTGCGGTTGAGAATCCATTCGTTTCGGCTATCTTCGCGTGCAGGAGCGGTCATTTCAGTGCGGATAAATCCTGGTGCGATGCCGTTGACTTGTATATTGTGTTCTGCCCATTCAACGGCGAGGAGTTTAGTGAGTTGTAATAGACCACCTTTCGCTGCGGTGTAGGCGACACTTGTTGGCAGTCCAATTGCAGATGTCAGGGACAACGTATTGATGACTTTTCCGCCGCCTTGTTTTTCCATGATTTTCCCGCATGCTTTTGCGAGAAAGAATGCTCCCTTTAAGTTGACACCAGTGACGAAATCCCAATCTTCTTCGGAGAATTCCAGTGCGGGGTTTCGGACATTCACACCTGCGTTGTTCACCAGAATATCAAGTTTGTCAAAAGTTTTGACGGTTTGTGCAACGAGTGCGTCAATCTCCTGAAGATTGCTGACGTCTGCTTGAATTGGCAGGACGGTGCTGCCAGTTTCATCAGCAATCTGTTCTGCGACTGGATTGAGTGTGCCAATCTCTCTGCCTGCGATGACAAGTTGTGATCCTGCACCTGCAAGTCCTTCTGCCATCGCTCTGCCGATACCACGACTTGCACCACTTACGAGGCTTACCTTACCATCTAATCGGAAGTGCTGGATAGTGTTTGCAGCGGATTTTTGGTTCATGCCTTTATTCTGTTGCTGTAGACTGTTCTGTAGCTGTGGCCTGTTTGTTTAACTCTAATAATTCTTCCGAACTAACAGTCCTAATTTCTCCATTATATTCATAAGCAAGAGAGTTGAGTAAATGTGCCCCGTGGGAACGTTGTGGGTCAACTTCCAATCCTACCACATAGAATCGTGCGTTATTCACATTATGTTCTTTCACATAATCAAGAATTGATTCAGTGTCCGTTTCAAACTGCTGATCGTCAACTGTTTGAGGCACCCCATCGGTAATCAATACTATAACAGAAGCGTCAAAGGTTAAAGCCTTCTTAATAGCTGCAAGGATATTTGTGCCTCTATTATTAATTATACTTGAACGCGTAAAAGTATCAATATAATATAATGCATGTTTGATGCTTTTTTCATCAGCGGGTAGCAGTTTTTCACTCATCATTTGAGCTTCTTTAAAGAAAGGCACGATATTGAATTTATCATCACTTCCGAGCATGAGAACTGAATCTTTTAATGCGTCTTTTCCCAATTCCAGTTTTCTGAGCCCGGCTGCACTCATGCTTGCAGTGATATCAAGACAATATACAACATTTTGGGGACCGTCAAGATCGTTTAGGAATTTGATCATACCAAGCGGATCTTTGTATCCGGAACTTCCGCCGCCTTCAAGGAGTCCGTCTCCACCACCACCTTGAGAGGAACCGCGATATTTTCCGAAACCGTCTCCACGTGCGCGGACACGACCTGTAACAAGCCCCACACCATCTGTGCGTCCGGGTTGTGCGACCAACTTACTTAGGTTTGAAGCTTCAGCTTCCCTTAGTTTTGCGTCTGTCATCATGTCCGGCACTAATTCGTTTATTGGTGCGTTGTTGACTTCTACATCATGGATAACAACCCTTTCACTTAATTTAACAACTTCGTCCCGTTCATTCTTTGCGGCATCAATCTTTTTCTGTAGGGCATCTTTTGCGAGTTTCTGATTGGGGTCGAGGCGTTTTTTTGTAAGTGGGGGTTTGGGTCTAAGTTTTCGTTCAAGTAGCGGGTCATGTTCTTTAAACAGGTCAAAAGCGAGCGCGTCTGCTTGTTGGTCTGCTATGTCGCCTAATGGCAAGAATAAGTAGACAATAGCTACAGTCAAATGTGCAATTAGTGATAGCAAAATAATTGACCGCATTCGAGTTCTACGTAGTTCTTTTTCGGCATATCGATCTTGCATTTCATCTAACATTATGGAGTTCTCCTTGTGATATTTACATAAGGACTTTAATCAGTGTTTGACGAAAGTCTTTCAAAAACGTTTATCCACTGCGTTCCTTTAGGTGTAAGTTCATAATATGTATGGTTTCGGTGTTTAATCCATTTTCCTTTAACGATATTTTTGCGGTATTGAATGATGCGTCCTTCAACGCGTTTCAATCCACCAAGTTCTTTTAATTTGCGATGTCGTTGATGTGTTTCATCAAGCGGAATTCTCAATGTTTCGGCGACAACTATGGAATAATCCACACCCAATTCCTGATGATGTTTCAATATAAAGTAATCAGTATCATCTAATTCTGGAATTTCCTGTGGAGTATCTGGCTTTTTAGATTTATGTATTTCCTCCCATGATACGTTTAACAATCTTTCTGCTCTAAAACCTGGTACTGCTGGACATGCTGTGTTGTGGACAGCGATGGTACTATCTTCCTTGAAATACCCTATAATTGGGTTATTTTCGTTGGGATTGCAGCACTTTGCGATTTTGTATGTGAGTTCATTTGTCATTTATGGTTTATATCGGGGTTTCTAACCCCTCCTACAAGAATATTTATCAAATAGGTGGAAATCTATGATTATTTACTATACATACGTATTGCTTCTGCGTCAAGCACTTTTAGTGTGCCATTGTGTTCTTGTGTTAGAGAGATGAGCAGTTGTGCACCTACAGAACTTTTCAGGTCTATCTCAAGTGCGACGACATAGATATCCGTCAGGTTGCGATTCTTTTCTCTGACGATATTGAGAATTGTCTGCGTGTTCGTTTCAATGTTGTGTTCTTCAATTGTATGTGGTAGACCGTCAGTTACCAGGACGATGACTGAAGAATTAAACATCAATGAGGTTTCAAGTGCAGTAAGGATATTCGTTCCCAGATTGTGTTGAATGCTTTCTGGTGTGAAGTTGTCGAGATACCGTATTGTGCGTTTGACATTGACTTCATCTGCAGGTAGCATCTCTTTACTCATAGTTTTTACATCTGAGGAAAAAACAACGATATTGAATGTATCATTGCTGTCGAGATTCCGAATGGAATCCTTTATTGCTTGGATTGCCAGTTCAAGTTTGTTGAGGCCTGCTGCCTGCATACTTGCGGAGATATCAAGACAGTAAATAACTTTGTTTTTACCATCAGGATCATCAGGTACTTCTATGATAGGTAGTGGGGGATTTCTGAAAATAGGGACTATTCCGTGTGGGCCGGGACCTCCGGGGCCGCCAATCCGAGGGAAACCGCCTTTGGTGCTACCTATTCCATTTCCGGGTGCACGGACATCTCCTGTCACACTACCGATACCGTCGGTTGGTCCGGGACGCGATACAAGATGGCTTAGGTTAGAAGCTTCAGCGTCTCTTAGTTTAGCGTCAGTCATAATATGGGGAACGTTGTCATCCAAAGGTGCAGTGTTGTTTTCAACGTCATGCATAACAACTCTGGGACTCAGTTCTGCTACTTCTGGTTGTATGTGCTTAGCATCTTCAATTTGCTGGTGCGGGTTGCCTGAGAAATCTTGATTCTGCTCAGCATGTAAATCTGTCAGTGGTCGTTTCGGTATATTTAGGCGTTCCTGCCAGGTAATGCCGTCATAGAGTGTCATGTCGGGTGGCTTGATTTGGAATTCAGGCACGCCATTTAGATGTAGGAAGAGGTATACAATAGCTAAACTCAGATGGAAAATGAGTGATAACAGGATTATTGAACGCATCCGCATTTTACGGATCTGTTTCTTTATTTGTCGGTCGGTGATTCTATCTATCATTTTATTCTCTCCTATAGTAGTTTGATACCTATCTTATGATTTAGTTCGTGATAATGCTCTATATCCGATATCTTTCCGCCAATGTGCATTCTCAAAATGTATCGCAGAAACTCCGAGATATGCTTTATCAATAGCGGATTTAAGGTCATCTGCAAGAGCGGTAACGCCTAATACGCGTCCACCTGCGGTAACCACGTTGTTTCCATTATGGTTTGTTCCTGCATGAAAAACGGTAACGCCATCAATTGAATTTGCTTTTTCTAATCCAGTGATAACTTTTCCAGTTTGATACGGGTTTGGATATCCTCCTGAAGCCATGACGACACACGCTGCTGCTTCAGCGTGCCATTGAACATCAGTGTGTTGATCAAGCGTTCCATCAATGCAAGCCATCAACAACGGCACAAGATCGCTTTTGAGACGTGGTAAAAGAACTTGTGCTTCAGGGTCTCCGAAACGACAGTTGAATTCCAACACTTTTGGTCTTGTATCTGTGATCATTAAACCGACATATAGGACACCTTTGAAGGGGCATCCGATATCTGACATACCTTTGACAGTGGGATGAACAACGTGTTTCATTACATATTCGTGAAGTTCTGGAGTCATGACAGGCGCGGGTGAGTATGCTCCCATTCCGCCAGTGTTCTTTCCTGTATCTCCATCGTGCGACATCTTATGGTCCTGTGAACTTACGAATGGCAAACAGTTCTGCCCATCCACAAGGACAGTAAATGACGCTTCTTCTCCGATTAACTCCTCTTCAATAACGACACTATTGCCTGCATCGCCAAATGCCTTATCCACTAAAATTGTCTTGACCGCTTGCGTTGCTTCGGCGGTGGTGCGTCCGGGTATGACACCTTTTCCCGCTGCTAATCCATCTGCTTTGACGAAAACAGGGGTCTTAATATTTTTAATATAGGCAAGTGCGTCATCAGCATCTTCAAAGGTTTTGTAGGTTGCTGTAGGGATGTCGTTTTCCACCATCAACTGTTTTGCGAAATCCTTACTTCCTTCAAGTTGTGCTGCTTGTTTATTGGGACCGAATGCTTTCAAACCATGTTCATTAAGTACATTAACGATTCCCGCTGCCAAAGGGTTCTCAGGTCCGACAACTGTTAGGTCAATGTTATTGGATTCTGCCCAAATTGCAAGTTTTGCGAAATCATCATCTAACTGAATAGTTTCAGCGATTTGTGCTATGCCCGCGTTTCCGGGGGCACAGTATATTTTCTGTACGAGCGGGCTCTGTGCAAGTTTCCAGACGAGGGTGTGTTCGCGCCCTCCTTGTCCGATGACGAGGATGTTCAACGTTGTGTCCTTTGTTGTGGGTTATGTGGCAATTTTGCTTAAATAGATAGTTTAACAGAATTTGATTAGCATTTCAACTAATATTTCGTTTTAAATAGACCTATTCAATTGCTTCTTGACTATTGTCAATTGTCAACGCCTTGTGCTACAATACGTTCAAGCGTAGGAAAGACAATACTTTTTGGAGGGTAATATGAAAATTGATAAGATTGAGTCGTTTTTTATTGGAAATGGTTATGTGATTCGGATTTGGACAGATACGGGGCTCAGTGGTATCGGACAGACTGCATGCTGGGGGTATCCTGAGGCAGTAGAGAGGATGGTCAATACTTTCGAGAAATATCTGATTGGTCAAAATCCATTACGTATTGAACATCATTGGCAATATCTTTATCGGATGGGGCCGTTCAAGGGAACCGCATTGAGTGGTGCAATAAGTGCAGTTGACATCGCCTTACATGATATTAAAGGGAAACATTTTGGTGTGCCGATTTGGGAATTGCTGGGTGGAAACTGTCGTGATAAAATCCGATTGCATTTGTTGGGTGGTGGTGGCACGCCTGAAACGATGTTTGACGCGGCAAAAGCTGCGGTTGCAGAGGGATTTACCGCGCTGAAGTTTGATCCGTTGGTTGGGAATTTTCAAGATATGGCGTTGGATCGTTTAGTGAATACTGCACGAGACCTTGTTGCTGCTGCGAGAGAAGGTGGTGGACCTGATCTGGATCTGATTGTTGAGGTGCATCGCAAACTGACACCGATGAATAGTATCGTGTTGGAGTCGGCATTAGCACCCTTCAATCTATATTTTATTGAAGACCCGATTCAGATAGATACTATCACAACGCAAGCGGAATTAGCGAAACGGATGACAACGCCTCTCGCTTTAGGTGAACGGAATGTAAGTATATGGGAGTTCCGTGAGATGTTGGAGGTAGGTGGTCCACAATATGTGCGTCCTGATGTTGGATTAGCAGGTGGATTGACGCACTGCAAGAAGATCGCTGCGATAGCGGAGGCGTACCACAGTGCGGTTGTGACGCATAACTTTCTTGGTCCGGTGATTACGGCTGCGTCGCTACATTTAGATGCAAGTATACCGAACTTCGTCACACAGGAATACACCAAAGCGGATGAATCGGATGCGTTTGCTGTCTACAAAGTGTCGTATCAACGGGAAGGTGGATATATTCCAATTCCCGAAGCACCTGGGTTAGGCGTTGAAATTGAAGATAGTTTAATTGAAAAAACACCGTTCCGTCCGATGAATACTGGCACAACACCGTTGCGTGAAGATGGATCTGTTGCTTATGCAGTTTAAGTGATTATGTGGTAGGACTGAGGCACGGAGACCTTGTCCTATAGATAAAGTGTGCAGAATAGAGGAGGTAAGTTATGAATGCTGATGAAAAATATCTATTTGATTTGAACGGTTATATCATTGTAAAAGGTGTTTTGACTTCAGACGAGTTAGCATTGGCAAATGAAGCCATTGACAAACATAGTGAACATCAAAATCGCCGTCCGAAGGAACAAACGCTGGATGGTGGATCTGAGCAATTGCGAGGTGAATTTGGCAGAGGAGAACTCGGTGGGATGCTTGGATGGGAGGAACCTTGGTGTAATCCATTTCGAGACATGCTGGCACATCCAACACTTGTACCGTATTTGAACGAAATATTAGGTAAGGGTTTCCGTATGGATCATCACATGTTCTTGCTTTCTATGGATAAGGGTGCGGAAGGTTTCATCTTTCACGGTTCATCTGGACCTGGATTTGATCCGAATCAGTATTATATTTTTCGGGATGGCAGGATGCACAACGGATTGACTGTTGTGACGATTCAACTGACGGATGTGCCACCTGGTGCTGGTGGACTGATCGTGATACCAGGGAGTCATAAGAGCAACTACCCTTGTCCACAAGAGATGCGACTTTATCAGAAACATCAGGAACACGTTCGGCAACTTGTCTGTGATGCTGGAGATGCGATTATATTTACCGAGGCGGTGACGCATGGCACACTTCCATGGACAGCAGACCATCCGAGACGTTCAATTTTGACGCGTTACACGGCGGGGAATCTTGCTTATGTGCCTGCTTATCCGATGCCGGAATGGGCGAATGAACGTCAACGTGCGGTGATGGAACCGCCATATCACTCACGATTGAGTCGTCCTACGTTGGATGCGTAATTGGGAAATGTTTATTGTCTGAACCAGGATTTACAGATTTACTGGATAAGAATTTGAATTATCAGAGTGCCATTTTGAAGATAAGCATTTATGTATGACAAATACCTTTAATGGAAACAATTTTTTCTATCTGGTGAATCCTTGTTCAGGCAAGAGTGAAAAGTTATAATATCGGGGTTGGAAACCCCTCCAACAAGGATAAACAGTGACTACTGTGTTAGATATACACCAAACAATTTATTAAGAGGAAATCAAATAATGTCAACATCAACAAGTGCGATATTTGGACTGATTTTTTTAGGATTAGCGAACGCATCCGTGTTCTTGATGTTTAAGTTATGGGGATACCCATTTGATAAGGAGACACGCACGAGCGAAGCACCGCGGTCATTGGTGCTGTTGCATCGTTGCTTGGGTTATGCTTATGCGTTACTCTATGTCTTTATGATGTGGTATATGGTGCCGAGGTTATGGTCTTATCAGGTGGAATTGCCGCCCCGTACTGTTGCCCATTTGATGCTGGGAATTACCATCGGTGTGCTAATTTTAGTCAAGATTGTCATCCTTCGTTTTTTTCGGCATTTTGAAGAATCAATGCCGTATATTGGCGTATGCTTACTGATTTGTACCTATCTATTGATTGGGTTGTCTGTGCCGTTTTCATTCCACGAAACTGTGCTGACAGCAAAAACAGGGGCATTTAGTGAAGAAGGGATTGCGAGAACACGACAGTTATTAGACACGGCTGAGTTGCCGCCTCAGGCACCTTTAGATCAACTCGCTTCAAAACGGAAGATGCGTGAAGGACGACATGTGTTACAACGGAAATGTGTTGTTTGCCACGATTTGCGGACGATTCTTGCAAAACCACGTACACCACCAGATTGGGTGCGTTTAGTGCATCGCATGGCGATAAAACCTGTGATCGGAGAACCGATTTCCGAAGAAGAGGAGTGGAGTGTGTCAACGTATCTAATTGCGATTACACCTGATATAAAGAACGCTGTCAAAGAACAACGCGAGGAACAGAAGTTAACCGATAAAGCGAAAGACGCTGCCGTAAAAGCATCAATTGCAATGGAAACGAAAGAGGAGACTCCTGCAATTGTAGACACTTATAATGAAGCAGAGGTAAAAGTGCTTTTTGAGGATAAATGCTCACAATGTCATCCGATAACTGATGTAGAAGATTATCCGCCTGAATCCAGAGAGGATACAACTGAAGTTATCAATCGGATGATTGAATATGGACTCTATCTTGAAGAGGAAGAGATAGAGCTGATCACGCGTTATGTTAATGAAAATTATGTGGTAGAGGAATAAGAAAAACAACATAAAAGATCATGGAGGAATAGAAAATGAGAACTTTTAAGCTGACAACCGAACAACTGATTGAAAAGTCGCAAGAGGAAGTATTTTCATATTTTTCTGATGCACATAATCTTGCGGAAATAACGCCACCTTGGTTACACTTTGTAGTGCTTACGCCGCGTCCGATAGAGATGGAAGTTGGCACACTGATAGATTACCGTTTGAAACTTCGTGGTATTCCTGTCCGATGGCAAAGCGAAATAACGGAATGGAAACCTCCGTATTTTTTTGCTGATGAACAACGCAGAGGACCTTATCGTTGTTGGATTCATAAGCACACATTTGTTGAAACGGATGCTGGGACACTTGTTGGTGACGAGGTGGAATACGCTGTGCTGGGTGGAAAGTTGGTTAATAATCTTTTTGTGCGTCCGGATATAGAAAAGATATTTGAATATCGTTCGCAAAAGTTACAGGAATTGTTGTAATAGTGGTGAAACGTGGAGAACCCGTACTACAAGATGCTGCGGAGCGAGGCACGGAGACCTCGCACTACAATGTGTCGTGAAGGGGTTGCGGAGTGAGGCACGGAGACCTCGCACTACAATGTGTTGTGTTAGTCTTTATATTCTGAACGGTCAGTGTTGCCACCGTATTTTAGTGCATAGACCATCAGATTGGTCATAAAACGATAAACATCGGTAGAACGTCGATTCCGAAGTGCCGTCCTTGATTGTATCTCTGCTGTTTCCATAGCACAGAGATAATCTTTTCTGTTGAATATTACACCGAGTCTGTTTGTTGTCCGGAGTATACCCTGTGCGTCTTTATACGTTAGGTTTGATGTTTTCCTTCCACCTGGTGTACGTGGCACATATATCCCGCGATGGAATTTATATTTGGTCGGTCGTGCTTTATTTTCACTTTCCCAAAATACCTCTCCACCTTCTGGTGGTTTAGACAGTTGGTAGTAGATATTGTATATTTCGTGGTCATGTGGAAGTTGCTCTAAAGCATATTCGGGAAATATCATGTATAGTTCTCGTTCTATTAGTCCTGAAAAACCAGCCTTCAATCCGCAATCGTCGAAGAAAAGTGTTCCGCCTTGATCAAGCACATACTTCCGTAATGCGGCGCGTTCTGCATCTGTAAAACCATCAGTTCTTTTTTCACCATCTTTCATTAGGTTTCGGTTGCCTACCATTTCTTTTTCGTGTCCTGTCATAATGATAAGTGGTGCGTTCATAATCTCTGGGTCGGTCATGGTTAATGCGCCCCCAGCGAAACTTATATCAGCACGCACAGGGGTGTTTTCCCGCAACCACTTAATCAGTGAAGGAATTGCGGTCGGGTCTTGCCACCAGTCGCTGAGTGTATGCTTTAGTCGGATAATGCGGATATGTGCCTTTAGGTCTGCGCCGGTGCCTTTTATGATACCGCCTAATTTATTACCAATTTCATCTTTCAAAGTTGGTAACTTACCGTAGCCTTCCCCTAAATCTGCATATCCTGAACCTGTGCCGGTGCCTTTGGTGAAATTCCCAAATCCTGAACTCCCTTTACCACGTGTAGCTACACCGATTGAACCGCTACTGCCTTTACTTCGTATGGGTGTAGTGCTTTCTGTTGGTCCATCTCCACCGGTTAATTTCGGTCCATCGATTTGAGATTGGTTTAGGACACTTTCGGGGGATGGGGCAAGTCTTGTGACGTTTTGTATCATTGAAGGGGCATCAATTGGTATCTCATCTTGGATAGGTGTGATAGGGTTAACAGGGGTGGGGATCCGTTGTGCACTTGAAACGCCTTTGAGTCCGGATGACGCGACTTTACGTTCAACTTTGGGTATCATCTTAGGTTTGGGTTTTGGTATATCCTGCCGAACCTGTCTATTGTCGGTAAGAGAATCAAATAATTCTACATGCATGCTATCATCAATTTCTTGGATGAGCGGTCTTATTAACCAGAAGGCTAAGATAATGATTGCGATAAGATGTATTGTGAGAGAGATAATGAGTGCTCGCAGCTGCTTTTTTCTACGATTTAATTTTTGGATTGCGAATGCCATTCTTTACTCCTTGAGTTTACAGTTACGCACGAAACTTCAGCGGCATAGGATGTTAATGTCAATTATCGTCAGAATCAGTTATTATGTAGGATGGACAAGAGTGATCTGTATTTACAATTGCGTTCGTTTAATTGGATTATTCATATTATACCAGATTATTTTCCTGTTAATCAAGTGAGATTAATCGTAGTGAGTGAGACTAAGGCATTCTGGCTATTAAACAAGAAACAAAAACGCATATGATTATAAGCATGCGCGATTTTTAGATTGTTTAAAACAATCTATGTTTCTTTCGCTAAGGTCACAACCTGATTGACGAAATCGTCATTTGATAATAACTGACATAAATTCAATGCCGTTCGGTTAATATATTCATTGTCATCAATACTGTTAACATAAGTCCAAACGTCTGTGTCAGTGATTGATGCGGCGATATTAAGTGCGTTGTTAGTCCCGAAATTTTTGACTTTCTCACGCAGATCGTTTCCTGTTAATGTTAGAAGTTCCGTTTCGTTCTCAACAACAAACATTTTGGCAACATGCATTGCAATATCAGTTAAATCAACATTGACATATTCAGCAATAACACCATCAGAAATCATCTTAGAAAGTTCTGTTTCAGGTAGTGGAATCGGATCGCCTTGTTCTACTAAACACTCGAGATGAAATTCAATTGCGTCTCTGATCTCTTTGCGCGTCTCTTCTAATGTGTCGCCAACAGTAATACAACCCGGAACATCTGGAACATACGCACTGTAATTTAATTTGCCATGTTCAAACATCACAAGATATTTCATGTTAGTTCCTCCGTTCAATTGATGCTTGCCGGAATATACTGCTTAATGTTCCAGCATGAATATCTTTGCCTTTTTTCACAGGAACCGTAACTTTACCACTCTTGACAGAGTGTTTAAAGTGAGCATGACTTCTTTTTATCTTATACAAATACCAACCATCGGATTTCAAGATTTTAATAACCTCTCGGCTTTTCATTTAATCTCCACTATTAGAATACAACGGATATTGGTATTATACAATAAAAATTCATAAAATGTCAATCATAGTTGACCGGTACAAAGGGTTGTTTGGATGTAGAATTAAAAGCAAGAGGTTAAAAGTTTTGATAAGTATCTTAAGAAAATATAAGAACTAATATACCTGATATTCGGTCTGGGTAATATAGTTTAAAGTTCAACTCAAAGATCGGAAAGTGCTTCTACGTAATAGTTATAGGTAGCATCATCAAATAAAATGAACTGAATAGATTCAGGTGCTTTTGTTCCACTATCGTCTAAGTCGCGAATCGTTTGAAGTGCGACTTTTGCTGCTTTATCTGTCGGGTATCCGTAAACACCTGTGCTAATAGATGGAAAAGCGATTGAAGTCACCTCGTTTTCTACTGCCAACTGGAGGCATTCTTTATAACAACTTGCGAGCAGATCGGATTCACCTTCATTACCTCCTTGCCATACCGGTCCTGCTGTATGGATGACGTATTTTGCAGGTAAGTTGCCGCCAGTTGTTATAACTGCTGTGCCCGTTGGACAACCTCCTTGACTTTTCCGTATTGCATCGCAAGCTTTGACGACTGCTTCTCCACCTGCGCGGCGTATTGCTCCATCAACACCGCCTCCACCGATGAGTTCTTTGTTTGCTGCATTTACAATTGCATCAACTTCTGCTTTTGTAATATTGCCTTGAATCAGTTCTATTGTTGTTTGCGTTAACTGTTTCTGCATAGTAGTCTCCTTGTTTACTATCTGATTGTATTCAGTATTTTCGTTGAATGAAACCTGATCGTTGCATAGTTTTCATGATAACAGATTCATAATCAACATCGGTGCATATCCGAATATAGCCGATACCTTGTTGTGTGCAATAACTTTGTAGGTGTTCACAAAATTCTTTCTGACGATTTCGGTAGTGGGTGATAGTCTCCTCGTTAATCGTGATTTCCTTTGTTTCACCTGTTTCAGCGTCTTCCAACCGCCATTCTCCTGTTGGTGGGGGTTCTATTTCTTCTTGGCATTGAATGTGTATCAATGTCAACGCAAACCCGCGTCCTAACAATGCATTGATACCTGCGGTATAGCCTGCTGAATCTAAAAAATCACTGAGAATGATTACTACACCTGCATGTGGTTGATGTGTTGCCAAATGTCTGAGACATTCGGTTAGGTTAGTTGTTCCATCTGCTTCAACGGTCGTCAAGACTTTTTGAATACGTGCGAATTGTGATTTGCCATAAGTAGATGACAATGCTGCTGTCAAACGTTCTGCTAATGTATATAATGCGACGCGATCCGAATTTGCTAATGAGATATAACACAACGATGCGGCAAGCTGCTTTGCATATTGGAGTTTTGTGGGTTCACCAAACTGCATGGATTGACTTGTGTCTATCAAGATGGAAACGGGCAATTCTTCATCTGCTTGAAACAGTTTGATGAATAACTTTTCTAAACGAGCATAGATGTTCCAGTCAAGGTAACGGAGATCGTCTCCGTGTTGATAAAGGCGGTAATCGGCAAATTCAACGCCAGTTCCGCGGTTGAGGCTACGACGGTCTCCTCTAAACCTTCCGCGAAATGGTTTTTGGCAATGGATGCGTAATTGGTCAAGTTTAGAGAGAAATTCGGGACTTAGCATGATGTCTTACTTCAAAATTAGCATCTTGCGCGTTGCTGTGAAATTGCCTGCGGTTAATGTATAGAAATAGATTCCGCTTGATACAGACTCTCCCTGTTCATTCCTGCCATTCCAGTGTGCTGCACGATTCTGCGTCTTATAAACTCCCGCAGGTTGATGTCCTAATGTTAGGGTTCGTACAACCTTACCCGTTGCAGAATGGATAGTCATAACCACTTCCGAAGGCATTGCTAACTGATAAGGTATCCATGTTTCTGGATTGAACGGGTTTGGATAGTTCGCAAATAGTGCTGTTTTCTCTATTATAATCTCGTCTAATTTCTCTGAAGTTAAAGATACAAGTAGGTTTTCTAAATTCGTTATACCTTTCTGGAATTCAATTGAACCATCATATTCGTCCCATGCAAGTGTGATCCAATTTTTTACCATTGCAGGAGAAAGTGGAGCAGCTCCAATATCTGTCTCTGTACCCAAATGTTGTGCTACAACAATAAGGTCTGAGATGTTGATGACACCATCGTTGTTTAGGTCAATGTAGGAATTTTCGGGTTTAATCTCTCTTCCAAAATAGAATGCTACCTCAATCATATCAAGGATACTTACTCTTCCATCTCCATTTAAATCGGCGCGGTGAGGTACTGGTGCACGATAATTAGGAATACGTACACTAAATTCCGTAGCAGGATCAAGTCCAAAAAAGCCTGACCACCAACCTTTGCCTTCATAAACAGCAACCAATAAGAAATTTTCACCCCTTTTCAGCACAACACCAACAGGTTCTTGATAATCGTCAGCATCCCGGTCTACGGCGTTTTCATGAACCAACTCACCGTTGAGCCATACTTTTACTGCATCACCGCTACCCACAAACATTGTTGACGCTTGTTCCCGAGGCGAATCCAAGACAATTGAACCGTATGCTACATGATGGTTTATATCATCTATTCCAAGCCCTATTTCGTTTACAAGTTCGTTGATGTTATTGCCACCTCTTCGCGGGAGCTCACCGATTTTCCACTCCTTTTTCCCTACGGAAGTGCCTGGAACAGCACCTTGAGTCGCAACCATCTCCTCCGTTATCGCGCCATCAGTTGCTTTTTCCAAAAAATCTGTCCCTGATTTTGCTGCTTCTGAGCCAGACAGTTCTCCAGTCGGGGCTATCACCCACAGCCACGGTCCCCTTATTTTCGGTGCATCAATGTTGTCATTACCTATGATAACCACCCCTCTACGAATCAACGGATTCAAAGGCAAAAAATTCGTTATATTATTATTTTCAATATTGAGAAATGTTAAATTATGCAACGCGGCAAGCGGAGATACATCTACTATTTCATTCTGATTTAGGTCCAAACGTGTCAGACCTTTTAAACTCGCTAATGGAGTTATGTCCGTAATGTCGTTGTTAGCAAGCAGCATCTCTCTCAGACCTACCAATCCCATCAGAGGAGAAAGGTCCGATATTTCTCCGTTAATAATATGAATAACTTGTAGTTTAGGTAAACTTGCCAAGGTTTTGAGGTTTAATATGCGGGTATTCGTGCATCGAAACCTTCTCAAACTGATTAATCCTGCCAGGGGTGACAGGTCAGCAGGTGAGTTATTGTCCATCACTATATCTACCAACCTTATTAAACCAGAGAGTGGAGATAGGTCGTCAATCACATTATTTGATATATTTAGAACTTCCAAGTTGATTAAACCCGACAAAGGGGATAGGTCGGAAATCGAATTATTATCAATCGTTAGCACTTCCAAAGTGATTTTGCCATCAAGAGGCGAAATATCAGTGAGAGCATTTTCTCCCAATTGTAGATTACTCAGTTGATTCAATTCTGCAAGTTCGGATATGTCATCTATCACATTGTTGCGAAGGTTAAGTTCTTGCAGATTTATGGCAAACGCAAGTCCTGTCAGATCTCTAATCTCCCTGTTTTGTACCGATAGGTTTATTAACGTTGCCAAATCTGCTCTTGTTATCTGTGCTCCTGCTGGTTTAACGAGAGCTTCTTCAACAGCAGTTCGCAAGTTTGCATCGGGAATATCTACGTTTTGTGCGGATATATCCATTGCAATAATGAAAAACGTCATACAAAATATGAATATATATGTCAATCTGTACATTCAGTCTCTCTCCCAAGTGATATAAGTTATAATGCAATGGCGCGCTTCAGCAGCACGCTATTGCGGACTATAATTATTTCATTAACAACATCTTACGGGTAGCAGTAAAATCGCCTGCGCTGAAGGTATAGAAATAGATACCACTTGCCACAGATTCACCTACGTCATTCTTGCCATCCCAATATGCTGCGCGGGCACGACTTTGATAAATGCCTGCATCCTGATGTCCTAATGCTAACGTTCGAACTAACGTGCCATTCGCAGTATAGATAGCCAAATTGACTTCCGTTGCTGCTGCGAGGTGATAAGGTATCCACGTTTCCGGATTGAATGGGTTCGGATAGTTAACAAGCAAAACTGTTTTACTTGGCACTGTAATTGTTTCCAAAAGTGTCTGGAGATTTGCTATACCTTCGCGGAAAGCGATAGAACCGTCATCTTCAGCTTGTGCTTGTTTTATCCAGTCTTCTACCATTGCTGGTGTCAATCCGCTGTCCTTCATTAAGGCCGATGTAGGAGCAGACGCAGTTGATTCCCCGAAGTTCTGTGCTACAGCAATCAAGTCAAAGATGTTGATAACACCATCTCCGTTCACATCAGCGTATGGATTGTCAGATGCGTTAGAACCAAAGGATTGTGCGACCTGTATCAAATCCAGGACATTTACGACATCATCCTTATTCACATCCCATGCCGGTCTGGTAGGTTCGTCACCCTCCACTGTAATGAGGAACTCTGGTGGAACAAAAGGAATTTGTTGTCCAATGCGTGAAGCTGCCTCAAAGTTTTCAAGTGTAAATAGGCATTTACCGGTGCCGATAACTGTGAAACGCACTGAACACAGAGTGCCTTTTCCACTGACTCCACTACCGTCAAGTCGTAATGCGTTTATGCCAATGATTTTTCCAATATCATTTTGAATTGTACCTTCACTAAAACGGGGTTCTACTTCTTCTGACATTAAGAATTCACCTTCGTTAACAGTTAATGCCTCAAGTACATCAGGATTAAACACAAGGTCTGCTTGCCATCCTGCTAAATTTCTGACATTTTCTGTATTCAGATGCAGCGTAAACGTATCCCCAACTTCAAAACTCGTAGCATCTGTGTCAAACAAAAATCTTGTGCCTGCACGGAACAAATTATATTCAGCGTCGAGTGCAAAACCAAAATGACCGCTGAAACTACCATGTCCGTGATTGTCGAGGGCAACTAACAGAATGTTTTGCCCTTGGTTTAGCGTAACAGGGAAGAAATCTTCAAAATCGTTTGCCCCACGGTTAACGAAGGCTTGGTGAACCAACTCGCCGTTGATCCAGACCTTGGCAGAGTCACTGCTGCCGACGAACATCGTTGTCTGCTGTTCCCGTGGAGAATCTATGGTTACAGCACCATAAACGATATGGTCATATATCTCTTCACCTGTTCCCCATCCGAGTGATTCCGTCATCTCATTGATGTTATTTCCACCTGCTCCGAGTGTGTGCCATGTCCAAGTACTCCCCCCAACTGCCTTTCCTGCTACCGGACCGTTGGTGGACACCTTTACTTCTGTTGCTGCACCACCGGTTGCACGTGCCAGAAAATCTGTCCGTGTATCCAATCGTGTCCCCGGGACTATTGCCCATAACCAAGGTCCGCTGATCTTTGGACCGCCAGTGGGGAACCCTGGATTCCCGACCATTCGCACAAATGTCTTATCGGATAAGTTGTTTAAAGGTGTAAAGTCGGATATCGCATTGTTACGAAGGTCTAACCTTTCCAAGTTACTTAACTTGCTGAGTGGGGACACGTCTCTTATAACATTGTTTTCAAGGTACAAAACATTCAAACGTGTTAAACCCGACAACGCGGACACGTCTGTTATAAGATTCGCATCAAGATTCAGAATTGTTAAATTTGTTAAATTGCTCAAAGGCGTAAGATCTGATACTCCGTTATTTACTAATTCTAACCATTCCAACTGTGTAAATTCTGACAGTGGCGTAAGGTCTGAAATAGTACATCCGTGAATTTCCAATCGCCTCAAAGATTTCAATCCTTGCAATGCTGGTAGTTCAGTTGTATTTCTATCGTTGCCATATTCTATCCACTCTAACCTTGGTAAAGATGCCAACGTTGAGAAATCTGAAACAGGCGTACGCCAAGCATCTATCCGCTCTAAGCTTGTTAAGTCTGCAAGCGGCGACACGTCGGTTATCGGATTGCCTGAAATCCCTACACCTTGCAATTTTGTTAACTTTCTCAAAGGAGATAAATCGGTTATTTGATTCTGCTCAAGTCCTAACCAATCCACCCTGGTTAAGTTTGCCAATGGACTGATGTCCATTATCTGGTTACCCCGCAATTTAATATTATTCAACCGGGTTAAATCCTTTAAAGGGGTTAAGTCTGATATGGCGTTGCGCCGAAATTCTATCCGTTCCAGATTTGTTGCAAACTCAAGCCCGCTTAAATCACCAATCCCTTGCTCATCTGCTACAATAATTCGCAACCTCTTCATATCTTCTGAAGTAATTGCGGCACCGGGTGCTTTGTTCAGTCTTTCTTCAATTACTGTACGGAGGTTCGGGTCAGGGATAAGAACTATGCCACTGATAGGATCGTCTCGGTCATCTGGGTCTGGTAGTAAGACATCATCATATATCGTAGAAATCACGTCAGGAAAACCTACTGTCCACGCATCCCGTTGCATCCGTCCGTTTTCACCCGTTAGTTGTAGCAAACCTAAGTTTTGTAAACGCGTATCATTATTTATCTTTGCAAGGAAGTCTGCTGTTTGAAATCCAACAGCGGCTGCAGCGTGTGCTGCATCAACTGGTCCCTGAAACGCTTCATAGAAACGATGTACAGGTTCAATATCTTTGATATTACCACCTGCCGCTTCGAGTGCCACCCTATAAAGCTCGGCATCTTGGTTCACAAGCTTATCCATCACTGCTTTTTCCACATAGAGGCGCAACGCATGGTCTCTACCAGGTAGATTTGCATTCGCCTCAATTACACCACGCACCGTATCTTCAAACGTCTTCATCCCTTCTGTATGACACCCGATGCAAGAAAGTCCGTTGCGTACAGCAGGATCACTCGCAGCAGGGTTTGAAACAATTTCCGTTGGTGCCACATCAAGTCTGTTGCCATTGGCATCTACAAGATAGTATGCCTGCAACCCGTTCGGTAGGTTAAAAATAATTTCGCCACCATCGTGTGTAAAGGTAAGCGGATAGTTAAAGATATTTTGCGTCCCTACACCTCCGGCAAAATCGTAGCTTTTCCAATATGCTCCATAACGAGATTCGTGACGCTCTACAACTCTATTGTTGTTTGAAACACCGGAAGCTTCACCATCGAATCCCGCCCGCCAAACGCGAATACCGGGGGCATCTTGTAGATTCCCGGCAACATCCACATCAAGTTCCGCTTCTAACGCACGGTCTGTCTCGGGGAGCCCAAGGATGTCGTTGTAAAGGGGTGGTAAGGATGCAGTTGCAAGAAACCAATCCACATGGACAAACGGCACATTACACTCCATTGTTTCACGCAAATTTGTCAGTTTTCTAAGAAGTCCTGTTTCTGTTTCTAAAGTAAAATTAAGGCTATAGGGATACGCTTCTTCAATCTGCGTCCATCGATCAGTTCCTTGTTCCCATTGGTAGCGGCGCAGATCAATGTAGTAGATTGTTTCTTCAGTATCAATCGGTTCCGGATTGACAACATTACGCCCCCAGGAAAGACTGTTCACCAGTTTTGAAAGCGCGTGTCGATAGTCAACGAGTGTTTCAGCAAGTTCACCTGCATTGTAAAGATGTGTCAATGTAAAATACCGTGCATAAGGACGGTCAAATGCTGCAAGTGAGTCCAGATGCTTCTGTATGGAATCGAGCATCGCATCAGTGGTGATGAATGGGCGATCAGGTGAGGGACCAACATTCCAATCCGGCGCACCCGCTAAAATCCATTGGAAGATTGTCTGAATTTTATCATCTGAAAGCGGTGGTTGTCCAGACGGCATCCGTTTTACTACATCAGTTTCGATCAACCTTTTATAGAGCTCAGAATTTTCTGGGTCTCTCGGAATAACGTCGCCATCTTCGATTATTTCTGGGTATTTAATGAGGAGTAGTTCCGTGTAGGAACCACCTTCCCCATGGCAAATATTGCAACTATTCTCAAATATTGCATACGCTTGTTGTGCAATGCTTTCTTGTGCATCAACACCTTGTAAACTCAATATGAACATCAATACAATACTCGCAGTAACCACATTCTTCAATATTCTCATTTCTTGTTCCTCCTTAATGCATAACGAAATTTATTTTTTGATTAACATTGTTCTTGTAGCAGTAAAATTGCCAGCCGTTAACGTGTAAAAATAAAGGCCGCTTGCTACAGGTTCACCACTACTATTTGTCCCATCCCAATATGCTGCACGACTTCGACTCTTATATTTTCCCGCTTCCTGATAACCTAATAGGAACGTTCTAACTATCATACCGTCCGCAGCATAGATTGTTATACTCACACCAGTTGCTTCCGCAAGTTGATAAGGTATCCACGTCTCTGGATTAAACGGATTCGGATAGTTGTGAAGCAACATGGTCTTTTCAGGCATAAGGGATGTTAGAAGTTTTTGAAGATTTGCTATACCTTCTCGGAAAACAATAGAACCGTCATTTTGTAAGATCGCTTGCGATATCCACGTGCGTATCATTGCTGGAATGCGTTCTTTACTCTCTATCCTATCTATCCTAATATCACGATTAGCACTTAAGGTTGGAGCAGAACCTGTTGTATTGCCAATATGTTGTGCGACTACGATAAGGTCTAAAATACCAATAGTGCCATCACTATCCACATCAGCCTCTGGTGTAACGGACGCATCGGTTCCTAAGAATTGTGCCACCTGCATTAGATCTAAAATATTCACCTGTCCATCTTGATTTACATCCCAAGGTGGAAATATACGTTCTTCCACAGTGATGACAAATTCTGAACTATTCAAACGAATTATCTGTAAGTCACTTGAACCTGCATGATGGTTAGCAAGGTTGACTTGTGTGTCCCCGACTGTTTTTGCAGTAAATGTCACTGATAGCAGCTTACCTGTGCCACTTACCCCGTTTCTGCTAAGACGTACTGAACCTACACTTCTGATCTTTCCTGCTGTGTTATCAATTGTTCCTTCAAGAAAATAAGGATCTGAAGTTCCATCTTTCAGGAACTCACCTTCTTTTACTTCAATTGCTTCAAGCGCAGCAGGGTCAAATACAATATCACAGAACCATCCAGCAAAATCAATTGCTCCTTCTACATTAAGATTTAGTTTAAATGTATCATTAACGCGAACAGGAACTTCATCTATTGAAAAAGAAAGGAGAACACTATTCAAATCCGATACAGTAACTATAAACTCTGGAATACTCAAAAGGATTTCTTCTGAATTGCTGGAATATGCATATAAGTCCTTAAGTGTGACTCGCGCTTCTCCAATTGCCTTAGCAGTGAATACGACTGACAGTAGTCTACCTGTACCTCTCACCCCTTTTTCAGCGAGCCGCGTAACACTCAGACCTGTAATCTCACCGGTAGTGTTATCAATTCTGCTATTTCGAAAGCGAGTTGATACATTGCCTTCTTTCAAAAAATCACCTTCAAGAACTTCCGATGCTTGAAGTAGGTTGGCATCAAATAAAAGATCACACTCCCAATCGGATAAGTCAGTGAATTGATTGGCATTGAGATGAAGTGTAAATGTGTCTCCAACGCTAATAGAATGGACATCTGTAGAGAAGGAGAATGTTGGAACGTTATCATTTTTCTCAACTACAGCGATGCTAATTTCAGGGGTATCCAATTGGATTGTACCCCCTGGTGTTCCAGCATGAAAATTACTAAGTGAGATTAGACTTTCTCCAACCGTTTTTGCAGTGAAATTTATTGTAAGTAACTTACCTGTCCCACTCTTACCTCCATTTGCAGTTCTTGTGGCATTGATATTGGTGATTCTTCCGGTTACGTTGTTAATGTTAATTGCAGTTGTAAAGACAAATGTTTCTGCATTTTCCTCGTCCAGAAAATCGCTGACGACTACCTCACCTACTTCAAGCACAGCAGGATCAAATACGATATCACATTGCCAACCTGCTAAATCGGTGATGTTTTCTACATTCAGATGTAACTTAAATGTATCTCCAACATATATCGGTGTTTTTTCTATAGAAAAGGAGAGTAGTGTATTTTGAATTGTATTATCTTCAGGGATATTTGTAGTTTGTGCCATTGTCGTATACGAAAACGTAAAGAATGACAATGCCCAAAGGCAAAGAAATAAAACATAAATGCATTTTCTATTATTTCTATTAACTGTAGCCATTAAAGTTACTCTCTTGAATGCATGAATTGTAAGCAGATTCTATAAATGATATTTCAATAGTCAAAATACTAAACTGAATTACGACTGTCAACATTAATGCATCATAACTCAAATCTCGTATATCTTCCAAAACTATAATAGCACGTTAGCTTAAATATGACAAGCATGTGACGATTAATTTGCAAATGCCAAGATAATGTATTATAATATAGGCACAAATTTTGAAGAAAAGTCTTTGATTATCGGGGCGTAGCGCAGCCCGGCTAGCGCGTCTGCTTTGGGAGCAGAAGGTCGGAGGTTCGAATCCTCTCGCCCCGATTCTACATGCGCCTATAGCTCAATTGGACAGAGCAACGGACTTCTAATCCGTAGGTTGCAGGTTCGACTCCTGCTAGGCGTGTATTGCCTGTGGTGGATGTAGCTCAGGGGTAGAGCGCCTGACTGTGGATCAGGAGGCCGTGGGTTCAATCCCCATCATCCACCTTTTAGATGCGTCCGTAGTTCAATGGATAGAGCAATAGCCTTCGGAGCTATAAGTTGGGGGTTCGAATCCCTCCGGACGCGGGTGCCGTTAGCTCAATTGGCAGAGCATCTGACTCTTAATCAGAGGGTTGAAGGTTCGATTCCTTCACGGCGCATCCGTTCTATATAAAGAGCAGCTGCACATAAGTATAGAGATGGATTAGACTTTGAGTGTCAGATAAAGGGCGGGTGCTGGAATTTGGTAGACAGGATAGACTTAGGATCTATTGGGGTTATGCCTCGTGAGGGTTCAAGTCCCTCCTCGCCCATATTATAGTAACCCAATGCAGGTAAAAGTGGTGTGTTAGCATTGTTGCCTTTGTGTTGCGTTGTTGCCTCAATAGAAATAAAAGTTTGAGACAATAGAATTATACCAGACATTCCTTATTGTGCGCTGATAAAGGGAGATACTAACTTGATAGTTGATGTTGAAACGCTTGATAGCACACAAGTCAGATTAAAGATTGAGGTTTCTGCAGAAGATGTAGACGAAAAATTACAAGAAGCGTACCAAGTATTGCGGAGTTACGTATCACTACCGGGGTTTAGAAAAGGACGCGCCCCTTTAGCAATAATCAAATCTCGCTTCCCTGACTATATCAATAGCGAAGTTGTAAATCAGCTTGTTTTACCCGCCTTTGAAGATGCCCTGATTGATGAAGAGCTCATACCTCTTGATCAACCCACTTTTGATCCCCCCTTGGACGAGATGAAAGTCACTGAGAATCAACCCTTTGTATTCTCTGCTACTGTTAATGTAAAACCGGATATTACAATTCCTGAGTACGACGAGATTGTAACTGACAAGACTGCCGTTAATGTTCCGCGTGAGGATGTGGAAGCACATATTAAACGCTTACAAGAACAATCTGCCACTTATGAACCGATTGAAGAAGACCTTGCTGTTACAGCAACAGATTGTGTGCGTGTAGATTGGATATGCACCATGGATGGTAACGAACTTGACAGTGAATCAGCACAGGATATAGACCTCGACTTAACATCTCAAGAAAATCATCCGGATTTGGTTGCTGGTCTTATAGGGATGTGCGTCGGTGACACGAAGATCATAGAGGTTACTTTTGATGAATCACACCCAGTAGTTATACTTGCAGGGAAGAAGGTATCTTACGATGTTTCGCTACATGCGATCACCGTGAAACATTTACCCGCACTTGACGATGAATTCGCAAAGGACCTCGGATATGAAACATATAATCAGATGCATGGTGTTATCTGGAACTCAATGGTAGAAACTGAACGAATATTACATGTTGAGCAGCAAAAGCAAGTGATACTTGAACAACTTATTGAAAAGACCGATATAACGATTCCTGATGAATTGATTGACAAACATGTACAGCAAACGCTTGAAAATTTACAGAAACAGTTAAGGGCAGAACAACGGACACCTGAAGAAGCAGGAATTAATATGGAGACCTACCCATCAGAATTGCGAGAGAATGTGATTAAGCAGACGAAACAGAATTGGATTTTTGCGGAAATCGCTGATATGGAAGGTATATTTGTGACAGAAGATGAGTTAGAGTGGGAGATTAGACGGGCTGCCCAACAATCTGATCAGGATGTTCATAAATATGCTGAGTTGCTGCGAACAAGCAATCGCATGGAAGAATTTAGGCTCGGACTCCAGCACGAAAAGATATACGATTTTCTAATTGAGGAATCATCAGAAAAAAAGAGTATAATTATTACGGGTTAGTTCATTTTAACTCGGTTACAGTCCATTAGATAAACCATCTGTGAGATATAGTACTGTGTCTTAAAAATATCTTATTTTGTAAACAGAAGTAGAACGGACACGATCTCTTACAATGTGCGTGGTTCTTAGTCCCAAGGTTGAGTAAAACAGAATGAATCTTGTACCCTTTGTTGTTGAACAAACAAATCGAGGCGAAAGGTCTTATGACATATATTCTCGGTTGTTGGAAGACCGAATTATAATGATTGGAACTCCTATAGAAGATGACACTGTGGCAAATTTGGTTACAGCACAGATGCTTTTTCTTGAGGGGAAAGATCCAGATGCGGATATTATTTTATATCTCAATACGCCGGGAGGTTCGGTTTCAGCAGGTTTAGCCATATACGATACAATGCAGTATATCAAGGCGGATGTTCAAACTTGGTGTTTAGGACGCGCCTACAGCATGGGAGCAGTCCTATTAGCTGCGGGAACCCCAGGTAAACGTTATGCCTTACCCCATGCGAAAGCACTAATTCATCAACCTATGGCGGGTGGAATTGGCGGGCAAGCGGCGGACATCAGTATTCATGCTAATGAAATCTTGCGTGAACGAGAACGACTTTATACACTTTTATCGCAACATACTGGACAAAGTATAGAAAAAATAGAAACGGATGCTGACCGAGATTTTTATATGACTGCCTCAGAAGCACTGGAGTACGGTATTGTTGATACTGTTGTGACACATCGTCAGTAACAATAAAGTGGTATGTTTTACACTTTCACATAAGACAAGTTAACTTTTTTGAAAAGCATTATCGGGAAGAAGGCGGAGGATAGAATGTCAGAATCGATTGATAATAGAATGTTTTGCTCATTCTGTAATAGAGAACGCAGCCAAGTATCTGAACTGCTTCAGGGAGCAGAAGCAATGATATGTGATGTTTGCGTCAATGAATGTAATAGGATACTTGCAAAGGGAAATCCTGCTGTAGATTTGCCCGAACAGTCTCCCGATGTTGATGAACCGGAAGCGGAAGACATTGCGCCTCCTGTCTTACTTCTTGAACCATCAGAGATTAAGGCGAAACTTGACGAATACGTTATAGGACAGGAACATGCTAAGAAGATCCTATCAGTTGCCGTTTACACACACTATAAACGGTTGCAGCATGATAACACAAATGACGTTGAATTAGATAAAAGTAACATATTGTTAATCGGACCAACTGGTACTGGTAAAACACTGCTTGCACAAACACTTGCAAAAGTATTGAATGTTCCTCTTGCTATTGCAGATGCAACGACCGTTACAGAAGCTGGTTATGTTGGTGAAGACGTAGAGAACATAATTTTAAAACTCGTTCAAGCAGCGGATGGCAACATCAAACGTGCTCAAACGGGTATTATTTATATAGACGAAATTGACAAGATCACGCGCAAATCCGAAAATCCATCAATAACTCGAGATGTTTCTGGTGAAGGGGTGCAGCAAGCACTTCTGAAGATATTAGAAGGCACGGTTGCCAGTGTTCCGCCTCGTGGTGGCAGAAAACACCCTCACCAAGAGATGTTAGAGGTTGACACCAAAAATGTCTTGTTTATCTGCGGAGGCACATTTATCGGTTTAGAGAACCTTATCAAAAGTCGCCTTGGAAAACAGAGTATCGGTTTTGGATCGACCATCAAATCCAAACAAGAACAGAGAATCCATGAAATACTTGAGCATACCACTGCTAAGGATCTGATAAAATATGGATTCATTCCCGAACTTATTGGTAGGCTTCCTGTTGTTGCGCTTCTCCAAGAACTTGATGAATCTGCCCTTATTAGGATTCTCACCGAACCGAAAAACGCAATTGTTAAACAATATCAGCAACTTTTAGCCTATGAAGGTGTGCAGTTTGATGTAACAGATGATGCGCTTTCAGCGATTGCCCATCAGGTGATTGAACGCGAGACAGGTGCTCGTGGATTACGCGCAGTTATGGAAAAAATCATGCTGGAAGCGATGTATCGGATACCTTCACTTTCTGAAATCCAAACATGTCAAATTACCAAAGATAGTGTTTTAGGAAAATGCCCACCTGAATTAGTTGAAACGCCGTCTGAAGAACTCAAAACAGCGTAAAGGAGCCACCTATGAGTCAAGAGCCTGTTAGACATGAAAGCGATTCGGCTGTTCTGTTGCCTGTAATTGCTTTACCACCCCATTTTGATACTTTTTTCCCAAAAACCAAAGCATTCCGTGATAGTAGGTTAGTGGACTGGACTCCGTTGACCCTCCAAAGAAAAATGGGGATTCTTGCCGCGCAGGCGGCACTCAAATCAAATTGGAAAGTCTTGCTCCTACATCAAAAAACTGAACTTGAGAAAGATGTAGAACCTAAGCCCGAAGACCTACATACTGTGGGTATCGTTGCGAATATTATACAAGACCATGACCCTGGAAACGGAACGATTCGTATTGCGATAGAGACAACCTCGCGCGCAATCGTTGCTCAATGTAGACAGACTGAAGGTTACTTATCAGCAGCTGTCAAAATCGTTTCTGAACTCACAGGGGTGGCAGACGTATCTAAATCCAAAATTGATGAGGCTAAGAAGATTTTTCGTGGTTATATAAAATCGCTTTCCAAACGTATCATACCTGACATAGAAAGACATATACGCGATATTACGGAACCTGGAATTGTGGCAGATAATATTACGCGTTATGTTTCACAATATACTGAAAATGTTTTTCCTCCACCTGATAAACGGCAGGGCATCCTTGAGGAACTGAATCCTATCAAACGTCTCAATTATGTTGTTGCCCTTCTTGAAACAGAAATGGATTTATTTGACTTAGAAGAGGAAATTGAAAACAAAGTCGGTGAATCTGTCAGGAAATCTCATCGTGAATTCGTCCTTCAGGAAAAGATGAAAGCAATTCAGAAGGAACTTGGACATGAAGATGAAATTGATGATATTGATGACCTCCGCGAGCAGGTCAAAAATGCTGGAATGACTGAAGAAGCGGAAACGAAAGCACTCAAGGAACTTAGCAGACTTGCTCAAATTCCGCCTATGTCTGCGGAGTCTGGCGTGATTCGTAACTACGTTGATTGGCTTCTTGCAGTGCCGTGGAAAGAACGCACAGAGAATAGCATTGAACTTGATAATGCGGAAAAGATTCTTAATGAAGACCATTACGGATTGGATAAACCTAAAACAAATGTCTTGGAATATCTTGCCGTTCTGAAATTGGTTGAGAAGGTCAAAGGTCCTATTCTCTGTTTAGTCGGACCACCAGGGGTCGGGAAAACATCGTTAGGTAAATCGATCGCGCGTGCGACTGGTAGAAAATTTGTTCGGATGTCGCTTGGTGGTGTTCGCGATGAAGCAGAAATACGCGGGCACAGACGAACATATATAGGGGCTATTCCAGGGCGTATCATACAAGGGTTGCGCGATGTCAAGACGAAAAATCCGCTTTTCTTGCTTGATGAGATTGATAAGTTGAGTGCCGATTGGCGTGGTGATCCAGCATCAGCACTGCTTGAAGTACTTGATCCTGAACAGAATGAGACCTTTAGGGATCACTATTTGGATGTTGAGTTTGATCTATCGGATGTAATGTTTGTAACAACAGCAAATACGCGTATCACAATACCGCCAGCTCTTGAAGACAGAATGGAAGTCATTGAACTCCCGGGCTATACCGATTTTGAGAAACACAAGATCGCGACCTTCCATCCAAACGGTCTCATTCCGAAGCAGTTGAATAACCATGGTCTGAAGGAAGATAACATAACGTTTGAGGATTCTGCCATATTTGACATAATCCACAAATATACGCGAGAAGCAGGGGTGCGAAGCCTTGAACGTAGTATTACCGGCGTCTGTAGGAAAATCGCAAAGCAGATCGTAACAGACGACACACCAGAGTTAAAAGTTAAGGTCAATACGTTGAATATAAGTGACTACCTTGGTCCACCAAAGTGGACACGAACTAAGGCACAAGAACAAGACGAAGTCGGTGTTTCAACAGGAATGGTCTGGACACAAGTGGCTGGAGACATTGTCTCTGTTGAAGCAACGCTTATGCCAGGAGAAGGCAAGTTGGATATGACAGGTCAACTCCAAGATGTGATGCGAGAATCCGTACAAACTGCTGTTGCATATCTCCGCTCACGCGCTGACCACTTTGATATAACAATAGACACGTTTGAGAAGAAGGATATTCATATCCATATACCTGAAGGCGCAGTGCCGAAAGATGGTCCCTCAGCAGGTATCACCGTTGCTACAGCGATTCTCAGTGCAATCACAGGGAAAAAAGTTCGTAAAGATGTCGCAATGACAGGAGAAATTACGCTACGTGGACACGTTCTGCCAATCGGTGGACTAAAGGAAAAAGCACTCGCAGCTTATCGTAATGGGATCGTTGACATCATTATGCCACAAGATAATGAGAAAGACCTTGCGGACATTCCAGATGAAATACGAGAGAACATCAGATGGCATCAGGTAAGCGATATGACCCAAGTGCTTGAATTAGCATTGATAAAAGATACCGATGATGCATCTGAAACTGAACAAGAAGGAATTGCCCCTGCCGTAGACGAAGCAACGCTGCAGAACCCGGACACAATAGGGCAAACTGGAAACTGAAACATCTCATAAATCTTATGTAGGGCGGGGTCTCTGTGCCCCGCCGAGCCGAATACCATACGCGTATCCAGTGTTGATTTGGACATGTCTCATAAACGGTAATAACGGATGGGGACAGAGACCCATCCCTACAATGAAGTCGGATTATCTGAGGCAAAACAGTGCGAGTAGATAAATTTTTACAACTTTCGAGGCTTGTTAAACGTCGTAATGCTGCAAATGCGTTGTGTAGTCGTGGTAATGTCCTGCTCAACAGTCATCCAGCGAAAGCAGGCAAAGTTGTCAATGTTGGGGACAGGATTACTATCATTTCTGATCGTTTGCCTACTGAGGATGCACAAGAATCAACTTATGAGATTCTTGAAGTCCCCACAGGTAATGTGTCTAAAGCCCGTGCTACCACACTGTATCGCCTCGTTGAATAAGAATATAAGCGTAAAACCTAAAAATAACAATACACTTTACATAAACAAAAAACGCATTTTTAGTCGAGCAATTCATTGCGCCTCTTATATTCCAATTCAAAAGAAAAGATCATTTATAGAAATGGTATAATTATTCCATAAGAAATCAAACATGTTGCCACGCATCGGGATAACCATGGGAGATGCTGCCGGCATCGGTCCCGAAATTATCGTTAAAACCCTTTCTAACAAAAACGTCTACCAGTTATGTCATCCGATTGTCATCGGTAGTGCCACTATAATTCAGAACGCTTTAAGACTGATTACTCCCAAAAACATTTCTCCCCAAATTTCGCTTATCCAGCCCCCAAAACACATTACAACAAAACACGGTAGGATTGATGTGCTTAATGTAAGTACGTTACGACCTGAAGACATAACATTTGGAACAATTGATGCCCGATGCGGTGCTGCAGCTATTCAGTCAATTGAGACAGCTGTCAATCTCACAATGGACGGTTCGCTTGATGCTATTACAACCGCTCCAATTTGTAAGGCTGCGATACAACGTGCGGGTTCGCGATTTCCTGGCCACACTGAAATGCTGGCAGACTTTACAAAATCGGAAAAAACTGTTATGATGCTCAAAACATGGGATGTTCCCAACCAATTTGATACTGATATAAAAAAAGAGAAGAAAAACGGTTTTATATCTACTAACACAGTAGGGAATCTTACGGTTACTTTTGTGACAAATCACATTCCGATTTCTGAAGTTCCTAAAAAGTTGTCCGTGGAAAGAATTGTAGATGTCATTCAAATAACGCATGATGCTTTGCTCCAATTTGGTATTGACACCCCTCGATTGGTTGTTACTGGTTTAAATCCACATGCGGGGGAAGAAGGTATGTTTGGAAATGAAGAACAGACATATCTCATACCAGCAATTAATCGGGCACGGACTACAGGATTAGAAGTAGATGGTCCCTTGCCAGCGGATACATTATTCAAAAGGGTAATAATGGGAGAATGGGATGCAGTCATTGCAATGTATCATGATCAAGGCAATATACCGATTAAGCTGATCGGTTTTGGACAGATTGTGAACATAACATTAGGTTTGCCAATCATCCGCACAAGCGTGGATCACGGCACAGCGTTCGACATCGCTGGAAAAGGTATAGCAAGTGAAGAAAGTCTTTTTGCTGCATTAGTAGCAGCAGCACAATTAGCGAGTAATTAATGATGAAGATACGTTATTTATACATCTTAATATTTTCATGTTTTATGATAGGAGTTCTGCATGTTGAAGTAAATGTTGGTGGGTTATGTAACCCAATATCTAATAGAATGCAATCTCCCAGTTTGAATGCCAATTCCCGCTATGCACCAAATAATCTTTTAGAAGTATTACAAACGGAACCACATTATCTTATCTTAAGATTCCGCCTTCCCAAACTTAAGGTACAGCATGTTCAACAGGATGGACAAACCATTACAGAAATACAATTTGATGGTGCAAACTATACAACTGAAATAGGAAAGCCGAAACTTCCTACTTACGCTGTACAAGTCGGGTTACCATCATCCAGTAGTGTATCAACTACGGTAATTAATAAGCAAAGTACTTTCAAAAAAGTAGAATACCCGCTCATTACAAACCAAGCAATAGATCCTTTTTTCCCAGATGCATATCAAGAAGATGTTCTTGGCTCGGAGTTAGATAAACCAACTCTTGCATTATATCCTGATGAAATGGTGCAAGTTGTTCCCGTTGGATTTGTGCGATCACAACGGATTGGTGTGTTACGTGTTCATCCGATACAATATAACAGTGCGACACGACAGATAAAAATGACTGAAGATATCACCTTCCGTATTGATTTCTTCGGTGCCTCAAAATCTGCCTTAACACATACAACCTCCGTTTTACCTGACAGTTCTGCTTATGAAAATCTATTCCGATTTATGTTGATTAACAATTCGCAGTCAATACCTTGGCGGCAAGGTATGAATCGGATGCATTCCAGAGAATTACAAGCTGCCCCAGCCGCCCCAACTCCAACCCGTAGAAGATTTAAAATCAACATTACACGCAACGATATGTACCATATCACCTACAACAACCTTCGATCATCAGGAGTTACGCCAGAAGACATAGATTTTGATACCGTCTTGTTAGAAACAAGTGGGAGCAGACAGGGGTATTACATTTTTGATCATAATCAGAATGATACGTTTGATTCAGAAGATATGATTGTATTTTATGCCCGTGGCATAGTTAGCAAATTTACGGAAAGAAATGTCTATATATTCAGTTTTTCTAATAAAGGGACTAAACTCTCAGAAGAGTTAGGTGACACATTTCGCGTTGGCACCCGCTCGGTAGCACCTGTCGCTACTGACATTGAACCTCCAGTTGCATTTAAAACACGAGAACGTTTTGAGGAAAACGTGCATCACGATCCACTTGACGGAAATGATGCTAATGTAAAAACAGATTCAGTTGATCACTACTTTTGGACAGGTTTTAGAGGCGACGGGTCTGACATAAGAACAAAAAAGTTCCCAGTTCAGCTGCCTGGGGCAGTATCTCGCGAGAATAATAAAATTAATCGTGATGCGACACTCCGGGTGAGATTACAAGGTTCTTGGCGAAAAAATGCAGCTGAACATATAGCTGAAATCTACTTCAATAATGAGAAACTTGGTCAGAAAGAGGTATGGAGACGACAACAAGCACCAATTGTTACACGAGATTTTCCGCAGAGAAAAATTGACCCTACTACCACAAATGAATTGCGTATTGAAGCTAATGATAAAAACAAAACTCCACCGGGAAAATTTGACTTTTATCTTGATTGGTACGAATTTGATTATTGGCATACTTTTAGGGCATATTCGAATCGACTTGATTTTAGCAGTGATACAGAACCCGAAGTAGATGGTATAACACACTATAAAATCACGAACTTCTCATCCGATACGATTGATGTCTATGCGATGAATCGGAGCAGAGGCTTAACTGAAAAACTTACTGATGGATTGGTAACACCTACAACAAACTCATACCAAATATTATTTGAAGACGAGGTGACACAGTTTACCAATTATTTTGCAGTTTCCAACTCCGCCTATAAAAGTATTGGAGTCCTCACGGAAATTCCACCAAGCACATTACGAAGTCCTGCAAACCAAGCAGATTACATTGTAATCACCCATAAGACATTTTTGGATAGCATACAACCGTTGGTTAACTTTAGACGTTCACGAGGTTTAACAGTTAAAGTTGTAGAAATAGACGAAATCTACAATGAATTTGGGTTCGGTCTTTTCAACCCATTTGCTATCCAGTATTTTTTACGTTATGCGTATCACACCTGGCAACCTCCTGCTCCGACGTATGTTTTACTCGTCGGTGATGCTCACTATGACTATAAAGAGGTAATAGTTGAACGTTATCACGGAAACTATGATCTCTATCCAAATTTTGTCCCAACGTATCACGGCTGGGCACCGGAGAGCGGTGAAACTGCGATGGATCAGAGATTCGTCAACGTAAGTGGTGGTGATTCCTTGCCAGATATGTTCATCGGCAGGTTAGCAGTTCAAACCGAGTCCGACCTTGATGGTATGGTAAAGAAAATTATAGGCTACGAGCAGAATCCTAAAATTGGTCCGTGGCAAGGTACTATTGTCCAAATTGCGGACGACAATTTAGATAACCCCTCCGATGATATTTTTGAGAAAACCCGAAATAGGCTGATACAAGACATCATACCTGTAGGATACAACACAGTCCCTATCTATTTGCGCTTGGTAGATAATGTTAACAAGGTAGAAAAAACTCGTGCCCTCATCAAAAAAGGATTTAACGATGGTGCGCTTGTCTTGGAATATGCCGGACATGGTGGGATCAGCACATGGGCAGATGAAGGGATTTTTCGACTTCAGGATGCAGTCGCTTTACGCAATAAATATCTACCATTTATTATTACAACGACCTGCTTAAATGGTCAATTTGATAAACCGCAAGAATTTGGTAGACACAGCCTTAGTGAGGAATTTTTACTTGGAAAATACGGGGCAATCGCCTCACTTTCAGCATCAAGACTAACCTATGCACAAGCAAACGCAGACTTTGATGATGACCTTTTTCTTGCTATGTTTGTGCCCGAACCTTTTGAAGCAAAGCAAGGGGTAACTGAGATAGCATCAATTTCCCCAACTATCGGTAAAATTGTCAACGATGCCAAAATCAGGTTCATCACACGCTCCGGCAATGATAGATGGACACTTGGAACGGAACAATATATCCTCTTTGGTGATCCAGCAACACGATTGGCAACACCTAACCTTGATATACGCGCAAAATTGGAAGCATTTGCACTGAATTCTGACAATCAGATTGTCATTCTAAACAATGACGTTGGTGTTTACGACAATAAAGGGGTATGGTGGAAAGCAGATGGGTTTGACTCGGGAAGTTTCTTTGCTACTGCAGTATTTCAGAATCACTTTGACAGCATTCCTGGTAATGAGTCACCTGAAAGAACACAAAGTAAGATTTGGAAAGGTGAATATGGAACTATTCGGTTGGATATTCCACCCAAAGCTTTACCTGGAAGAGGTGTGGTTAGGTTGTTCGCTTATGATGATAAACGGGCGGCTATCGGCGGTAGTGAATTCTGGGTAGATACGCCAATTATTGGTGATGTTCAGGACGAATTGGATGCAAAAAACACCCATACTCTAAACGTCCAAGTTCTAATTTATGATGATCAAGGTGGGGCAATAGGGATTCGCTCTGTTGAAGTACTCTGGCGAGACACGGTGAAAACAGTGGATAGACTTGTACCTATGGTTAAAATCTCACCGCCTCCAGGGGACAATGAATTACTTCCTGGTGGGCAGTGGTATGAAATTCAAACGCCTATTCCATTACCACGCGGCGGTTACAAAATAAAATATCGTATTATCGTTACAGATACTGAAGACATAAAAGTATATTATCCATCATCAACTGAACGAATTAGTGTTAGTGTCCCAGAGGGACCAAACATCTCCATCAGTGTTGATGGGTCAAGTGCAGTCCCGATTCGTTATACTTTTGATGAAAAAACAGAAAAATATGTTCTCACAGCGGAACTCATTAACAATGGTGGTCGGACTGTCAAAGACGACCTTGAGGTGGTTTTTACAGAGGGTAATCCCGATAAATCAAATGTTCTGATTGTTGCCGAAGATGCAGAAATATTAGGCACCGTGACTGTTGAACCTGATGAATGGCAGGATGGTGAAACTGTCTTGCAGCGTGCTACTGCGAAATTACAGTTAGCTAAGAGTCTTGAAACTGGTGTGCATGATATATATGTGTTGGTTGACCCAGAGGTAGATAATGAAGATGACATTACAGGAAGTATCGCAGAACCGAATGAGTATGACAATAAACTTCACATCACTTTTGTTGTAAATGAGTTTTACTATGAACAGTCTAAGCCTTTAACAGCATTTAGCTTAGACAGAGTCTTTGACATTGATTTTCCTGCATCTTCTGCCGATGTTGAAGGGAATCGTGTTCCGCTCAATGTATCCTCGAGTGAACCGTATGGTCTGACACAGCCTTCCTTAAGTTTTGCCACGATTCCGCGCGTCGCTGCACTACGTAGAGGCCTGCTTCGAACAGGTGATGAATATGCTCAACAGTATGAAGTGTCTTTTCGCGCGGCAGATGTCACCCTCAAAAAACCGGTTACCCTTAAATTAAGATTCGATAGTATCAGTTTAGTGGATATAGTCAGAAATAACACACCGTGGCGGGAGGGGAGTAAGGATTTCAAAGCAGCTGTTATTGAAGAAGCAGAGAAACTTGGAATTTACCAATGGCATCCAACTTATGAAAAATGGAAACGCTTGCCATCACAAGTCAGTTATGTCGATGAAAACGGCAAACCGAATCCTGCCGAAGAAGGTCCAATTTTTAAACTTGAGAACTACGTCACACCTACTCAAACAGAAAACGCAAACAAACAAACACTTCCGATTGAAGATATAAAAATTGATCCCTTACAAACACCCGCTGGTACCTGGGTAATTCTGTTTTTAGATCCTACACAATATGTCGTATATTTAAAAAAGAAATATGGTGTGCTGTATGAGCAATTTGAGAAACGCGGAGAACTTGACCATCCATTTCGGGAAGAGAATATCGGCATTGAATTCACTATCCCCTCAAAATGGGTGCCACCCCCAGAACTTGATAATGGTACGCCCCCTGTTCCATTTGAATTTGGAGACATTCTCGTCTTTGAAACCGATTATTCAAATCAGTTGGCAGTGCTGAAAGGAAGTAGAAATCAGAATGTTGGTAACGGGACGGCGACAGTCAAGGTGAGCCCCGGTCTGAGACAAGAGTTCGCTATCGGCGATTGGTTCATCTTTTTTACATCCAGGCAAAAATATGAACTCCGTGACAAAACTGGGTCCCAGATTTATTTAGAAAATGAAACTCTCGCGGCAGGAAATGTCAATAAAGAGCTATACATTAGGCAACTCGGTTTAGAGATACTCGTCTCACCAAGTTCGGTAGAATTCCAATTTGGTGATAAGATAAAATTTAGCACGGCACAAGTCGCAACCATTACTGCGGAAGCAACTGAACTGACCCCTTTTACACTTCTTAGTAGCGATGATAATGAACCACCCAAATTTAATCTATGGATAGACGGTGTTCAACCGCAAGCGGGGAGCGTCATTGCACCTCGTCCACATTTCTCTATTCTCCTTGAGGATGTTGACGGTGTTAATTTGGATACGTTGGTCATTCGGAGAGGAGATAACGGTAAACCCCTAAAACCTATTTCTGATTACATACTTCGGAATCCAAAAGATGTCAATACTGTTCCGATTGACTACAAACCCATCCTATTTCCGGGTGAGTACGCTTTTGAAATTGAAGCGAGCGATTTTAATGCAAACGCAATTGGTGGTAAAGAAGGTATATTCAAAACTCGATTCACTGTCGTTGATATGCCCGACATTACGCCACCTGTTATTGAGATTTTTGTAAATGATGAAGTTCTTGAAGTAACAGATACCACATCCGCAGATATGGACAAAAACCGTATTTCTGAACAACCGTACTGTGAAATTCGTGTTACGGACGAAACAGCACTTGACGATTCGCTCCTCAACATCACATTCAATCAAATATCTATAGATGGAATAGATAGCGAAACAACGATAAGATATCGTGAATTTGATGAAGCTACATGGAATTTTGATGAAGACGATCCTGGGACCGCAAACTTCAGTTTCGCACCTAATCTGGAAAACGGCATCTATCGACTTCAAGTAACTGCAACGGATACCAGTGAAAACACCACAGAATATGAAACGGTTTTTACGCTTGATGAGGCAGTCAACCTAAGTGAAGTATTTAACGTCCCGAACCCAACAGAGGATGGTAAAACCCATTTTACTTATCAGTTGTTGCAACCTCCTGATAAGGTCACTATAAAAATATATACTGTTAGCGGCAGACTTATCAAAACCATTACAGAGGCAAGTGCAGAACGCGGTGCAAACGAAACCTTCTGGGATGGAAGAGATGAGATAGGAATACGTTGTGCCAACGGTGTCTACCTTTATCGCGTAATTGCACATACGAATAAAGGTTCTGTGGAAAAGGTTGGAAAACTTGCTATACTACGTTGATATTACTTCACGCAGATTCAGTAACTTCATCGCAATCACTCCAAGACAAAACCCACCTATCAGTAAGCCATATTAATTCATTTTACACAATCAATCTGTTCCAAATATGCTATAACTAACGTTACATGTTAAGCACATAAGAATTGTCCTGACTTTTTTCATGCATTATTTCATCTCTACTATATTACGTAAAGTTAAGCTGCTATTGAATTCATTACGCATTTCAGAAATTTTTAGATAACCTATAGTCAGAATATTCTGTTTTTTTGCTTGCAAGTATTTCGCGATTTTGGTACAATTTTGATATAAGGAGGATTATTATGGCTGCTAAAAATATCAACCCAATTGATGAAGCAGTGATAGATCAAACCGAAGGCGATGGGACGGGGCTTACCTTCGCTCGACACTTTACGAAGTCAGACGTACAGCCGTTTGATGAGATTGAGTGGGAACAACGTGATTCCGCCATTTACAATGAAAAAGGTGATGTCATCTTCAAACAGGACCAGGTGGAAGTGCCTGTTTTTTGGACCCAACTCGCCACGGATATTGCTGCCTCAAAATATTTCAGAAAAGCTGGGATCCCTGAGATTGAATCAGAGACCAGTGTTCGTCAATTAGTTACACGTGTTGCTCGTACACTTCGCCGGGCTGGTGAAGAAATCGGTGGTTATTTTGCCACATCTGATGACGCAGATACGTTTGAAATGGAGTTAACACATATACTTGTCACACAACGCGGTGCTTTCAACTCTCCCGTATGGTTTAACTGTGGGTTATTTCATGAATATGGGATTAAAGGTGGTGGTGGAAATTATTACTGGGACAGAGACGCACAGAAAGTTAGCATTTCTGAAAATGCGTATCAGCACCCACAAAACTCAGCATGTTTTATTCAAAGTGTAGAAGATTCATTAGACTCCATGCTTGATCTACAGAAAGCTGAAGTTCGACTCTTTAAATATGGTAGTGGCACAGGATCTAATTTCAGTAAAGTTCGGGCAAAAGGTGAACATCTCTCCAGTGGTGGTGAAAGTTCTGGTGTCCTATCTTTTCTTGAAGGCTTTGACCGATGGGCGGGTAGCATTAAGTCTGGTGGCACAACAAGACGCGCCGCAAAGATGGTCATTTTAGATATGGACCATCCCGAGATCGTCGATTATATTGACTGGAAGATGAAGGAAGAAGAGAAGGCGAAAGCACTCATCGCAGCGGGGTACCCCGCTGACTTCAACGGTGAAGCTTACGGTACAGTCAGCGGACAGAACAGTAACAACTCGGTTCGTATTCCTGATGTGTTCATGGATGCTTACCTACAGGATAAAAAATGGCAAACAACTTGGCGCACATCAGGTGAAGTCTGTGCTGAATACGATGCTAAGATGTTGGTTGATAAAATTGCTGAGGCAGCCTGGGCATGTGCCGATCCGGGTGTCCAATTTGATGATACTATTCAGAAATGGCACACATGCAAACAGACAGATCGCATCAATGCAAGTAATCCGTGCAGTGAATATCTCTTTTTAGATGACTCTGCATGTAACCTTGCGAGCATCAATCTCGTCAAGTTTCTGAATGACGATGATACTTTTGACATTGATGGTTTCAGAGCTGCAGTGCGTGTCTTTATCACTGCGATGGAAATCATTGTTAGTCTGTCTTCCTATCCGACACCCAAAATAGCAAGACGTTCCCATGAATATCGTCCGCTCGGACTTGGATTTGCTAACTTAGGTGCACTTTTGATGCGTCTGGGTATCCCTTATGATAGTGCTGAAGCATGCAGTTATGCTGGTGCTATTACCGCTATATTGAGTGGACACGGGTACGCAACAAGTGCTGAAATTGCTAAAAGCGTAGGCACATTTGCTGGATACCCCAAGAATCGTGATTCAATGTTAGGGGTTATCAATATGCATCGCGATGCTGCATATAAAATTGATGCTACAACTTGTCCCTCTGATCTCTTGGAAGCAGCACGAGAAGATTGGGATCTCTGTCAACAAAATGGAGAGATATGGGGATATCGCAATTCCCAGATTAGTGTTATTGCACCGACGGGTACTATTGCCCTCCTTATGGATTGTGACACAACTGGCATAGAACCTGAATTTGCTCTTGTCAAATTCAAAAAGTTGGCTGGTGGAGGTTACATTAAAATTGTTAACCAAAGTGTACGTGATGCTTTGAAAAAACTTGGATATATTCCACAACACATTGAGGCGATTGTTACACATATTGTTGGTACAGGAACGTTGGAAGGTACACCTTATATCAATCCTGAGGCACTTAAATACAAAGGTTTCACAGAAGAAGATATTGCACATGTTGAGGAGATGTTACCGAGTGCGTTTGACCTTAACCTCGCTTTCGCACCTGGTTTCCTCGGAGAAGAATGCCTTGAACGGTTAGGTATCTCCACTGAAAAGGCAGCCGATCCAGAGTTTAACCTTCTTACTTATCTCGGATTCAACCCCAGTGAAATTGCAGGTGCTGAGGAGATTATATGTGGTACAGGAACCGTTGAAGGTGCTCCACATCTGTCTTCTAAACATTATCCTATTTTTGATTGTGCAGTTCAATCCGGTAAGCACGGCACTCGCTTTATCCATCACATGGGACCTTTGAAATTGATGGCAGCAGTACAGCCATTTATCTCTGGTGCAATCTCAAAAACAGTTAACGTTCCGCGTGAAGCCACAGTTGATGATATTAAAGAGCTCTATGTAGAAGCGTGGCGGCTCGGTGTGAAATGCCTTGCTATCTATCGGGATGGAAGCAAAGGCAGCCAACCGCTCTCAACCAGTAGTCAACAGGACGCACAAGATGACACAAGTGAACGACCTATCCGGAGACGCTTGCCTGACAAACGCAACTCTGTTACACATAAATTTAGCGTCGGTGGTCATGAAGGCTACATGCACGTTGGATTCTTTGAAGATGAAACACCTGGTGAGGTTTTCCTTACCATGAGTAAGCAGGGGTCCACCATCTCTGGACTTATGGACTCTATTGCTATCCTCATCTCTGTCGCGTTGCAGTACGGTGTGCCGTTAGAGTCACTGGTGGATAAGTTCAGCCACGTTAGGTTTGATCCATCAGGATTTACGCAAGACCCCGATATTCCAATGGCAAGATCAATTGTGGATTATGTCTTCCGTTGGCTCGGTAAAGAGTTTCTCCCGCAAGATGCACAACAAGAAACGGCAGATATTCTTGAGTTAGATGCCCAGATGGTACTGCCTGAAGATACTCAGTCACATGCACACGGAAATAATGGCGAATCAGATCCGTGGACAGACCGTGAGAAGCTGATTTCACTTCGACACGGGGACGCGCCACCTTGTCATGAATGTGGCACAATTATGATCCGTAGCGGTATCTGCTATAGATGTACCAATTGCGGTGCTACAAGCGGATGTTCGTAAACCTCCCAATATTTTATTTTAGGACTTACGCAAACCAGACAGGTTAGTGTAAGTCCTTTTTATTTCTAATGCTTGGACATAAATTTGAGTACCCACACAACACAAATAAATTCAACTTGACAACATATATCCATTTAGTTATGATTACATTATGAACCGTAGAGAAAGGCTATGAGCAAGATTCCGATACCATTTCAATTAGCATCGGTATAAATTCAAAATTCCATCCTAATCACAAGGCAAACCCAAAATTGTATTGCCAATTGCCCATAAAATATGTTACCCTTATGAGACGCTTGAGTTGAGTAGATGGTCGCGTTCCAATACGGAATGAGGAAAGTCCGGACTCCGCTGGGCAGGATGCTGGGTAACCCCCAGGAGCGGCGACGTTATGGAAAGTGCAGCAGAAAGTAGACTACAACGTTGAAAGACGGTGTACAGGTGAAACGGTGCGGTAAAAGCGCACCAGTCCATAGGGTGACTTATGGAGCTGGCAAACCCCATCTGGAGCAAGGTAAAATGTGGACATTCAGAGGTGTGCCCGCCTCGTCCCGGGTAACTGCTTGAGGTCAATGGAAACATCGATCCCAGATGAATGATCATCATATACAGAATCCGGCTTATTCTCAACTCAAGCATATATCTATAAGAAGCATACTACAATTACCTTCTCTAAAAACTTCAACGGATCATATAATGACTAATCCTGATTCTGATATTCTTGGAACACAGGAACAAAATCAAGAAAGAGACGAACGATCTGTTCAGTTAAACCTTTTCGGAACATCTCAAAGAGTTTTGTTTTTAGATTCCCTCAGAAGTAAAGGTAAGTACAAATATACACGTTACAGAGGTTTACCTATACGATATGCGGGTGGAAAGAGCCTTGGCGTTGGACATATAGTAGAACATATTCCTGATGAATTGGAAAAACTTGTGTCACCGTTTATTGGTGGCGGAGCTGTTGAAATTGCATGTGCAAAAGAACTCGGTATACAGGTTTGTGCTTACGATATCTTTGATATTCTCGTAAATTATTGGCAAGTGCAACTTTCATCAGCAAATGAACTTGCAGAACGATTACAACAATGGCAACCTACAAAAACGCAATATGCAGAGATTAAGAAACGCCTCAAAGCCCATTGGAATGAGGAAGAACGCATTTCTAATCCGTTGGAGTTAGCATCACATTATTGGTTTAACCACAATCTCTCTTATGGTCCCGGGTTCCTCGGATGGATGTCAAAGATATATGAATCTCCAGAAAGATATATTCGTTCAGTGGAAACTGTAAATAATTTCAGATGTCCAAATTTATCTGTACATACCGATAGTTTTGAGGAAACAATCCAAATACATTCAGATACATTCCTATATTGTGACCCACCTTATTATCTTGATGAAGGAGAAATGTTCCGCGGTATATATCCGCAACGCAATTTTCCTGTGCATCACAAAGGGTTTAACCATGAATTGCTACGCGACTTGCTATATGAACACAATAATGGTTTCGTTCTTTCATATAACGATTGCCAAACTATAAGGCAATGGTATGCTGACTTTCAGATTCTTGAGGTCCAATGGCAATACACATTAGGACAAGGTGAAACCCGTATAGGTAAGAATAGGATTGAAAATGGCACTGGACATGTAAAGCAGTCTCATGAACTGCTGATTGTTAAGAATAACTAAAGGATGTCTTTATGGGTGTGTAAAGTTTTTGGCACTGCACGTAGGGGCGGGGTCTCCCCGCCCGATTACTACCCCTTGCCACATTTCCATCCCAACCACTGCTGATGGATAGAATGTTCCAACGAGGGCGGGGAGACCCCGCCCCTACGATGTATCTGAACGTGAGATAACCTTTGCCAAAAACTTTACACACCCTGTCTTTATCAGTTACTTTGACATTCTATACAATCTTAAGGTATCATATTATAACTATACAAACATTTGAGTTAAAATATCATTGTCATCTATGATTTACCAAAAATTGCAATCCATTATATTATCAAATAAACCATTTTCTTTTTACAAATATCTTTCGTTATCTCTTTTGCTGATTGTTTTACTGGCGATTATTACATTGAAGCAAGGCATCGGTGAAAAAGCCACGTACAGTTTTGAAGAACAAGGTGTCACATTTTTAGAACAGTACTGCTTCGGCTGCCATGGCGGCGATCAACCTGAAGCGGGTCTTGCACTCGACTCTTACGAAGACAAAGTTTCGTTGGTCAAGGATTACGATGTTTGGGAAAGAGTGCTTGACATGTTAGATACAAGCCAGATGCCTCCTGAAGGCAACGACCAACCTACCATGGGGGAATCAGAGGCTTTTGTGCAACACGTTAAGGCAATTTTTGAGGAAGCGAGTCGCACAGCAAAGCCTGATCCTGGAAAAATCACTGTCCGTAGACTCAATAGAGTTGAATACCGAAACAGTGTGCGTGATTTACTCGGTGCTGATTTTGATCCGACTGCGAATTTTCCTGCAGACGATGTTGGTCACGGGTTTGATAATATCGGTGACGTGCTGACGATGTCACCGCTACTGATGGAACGTTATCTTGATGCAGCAGAAGCCATCGCTACGCGGGTTATCATCTTGGATCCACCCAAACCGTCCACAAACTACATTAACACGAAATATCTTAATCCACGGCACAATGATGTACGTGATGCCCGTTTTCGCCTGCTTGATCCAAATGCAACCGAACAGTGGAAATCCGGACCATTTTTTACACCTGCCAGACCTCTCAAACTCTTACCCGATGCAGAAACATATTTCCGCGCTACACTTTATGCCGAAACAGAAAGTGATACACCAGTTCAAGTCGCACTCTACATTCAAGGCAAAAATTTGGAAGATGTGACCCCACAAGATGAACTCGCAAGATTAGTCGGATATGATACTTCTACAAACAACAGAATCAAGATACTCAAAATTTTTGAGATTACGTCGCGTGATCCAAAGAAACTGCAAACGATTAGGTATCTGGTTAGCGGCATTGAAAATATTGACAACGCAGGTATTGCAGTGGTAAAACCTGAAAATGGAGCATTACAAGCAAGACTGCATATTCGTTCTATCACATCGGTAGGACCATTGGAAACAAGACCTAAATCACACCTTGAGATTTTAGCCTGTACCCCAGATATTCCACAGGTGGAACAGACACGCGAAGTGTTGACGCGATTGCTGCGCAAAGCGTATCGCCGCCCACCGAGTGATCAGGAAATAGAACAACTTGTGCAATTTGTGGAATCTGTTCAAGCAGACGGGGCAAAGTGGGAAGAAGGGATTCAACAAGCGATTAAAGTCATTCTCTGTTCCCCCAAGTTCCTTTTTAGACTGGAGTTAGATGACCGTCCACAAACCGAAGAACCACACCCGATTGATGAATTCCATCTCGCTTCACGACTTTCCTATTTCTTATGGAGCAGTATTCCAGATGATGAACTTCTTGATCTTGCCGCGAAACACCGACTGACCGCATCACTTGAGGAACAAGTCAAACGAATGCTTGCCGATCCAAAAGCAACAGAATTGGCTACTAACTTCGGTTCACAGTGGTTGCAAATTCAACGATTGGAAACCGCTACGCCTGATCTTAAACGTTTTCCGACATTCAATTCCAAACTCCGAGCAGATATGTTGAAAGAAACAGAACTGTTTCTGGAGTCAATTTTTCGTGAAGACAAGAGTATCATTGAACTCTTAAATGCTGACTACACTTTTCTCAATCAACGTTTAGCAGGACATTATGAGATTTGGAGAGATGAACAGGGAGAACCGATTAAGGGTAACACATTTCGTCGTGTTGCTTTGAATGGTGAAAATAACTATTTTAAACGCGGCGGCATCCTAACACAAGCCAGCATCCTAACAGTAACCTCAAATCCAAAACGCACGTCCCCTGTGAAGCGAGGACGATGGGTCTTAGAACAGATACTCGGCACCCCACCGCCGCCACCACCTCCTGACGTTCCAGAATTAGAAGAGGAACACGATGCTATCACCGGAACAACACTCAGAGAACGGCTTGAACAACACAGGGATGACCCGGGTTGTGCGAATTGCCACGCCAAAATGGATCCTATCGGGTTTGCTATGGAAAACTATAATGCTATCGGCAAGTATCGGCAGAAAGATGGAGAGCAAGATATTGATACTGCCGGACAACTCCCAGATGGTACATCATTTGAAGGTATATCAGATTTAAGACAGATACTCATAAATAGAAAAACACAATTCGCGCGATGCTTAACGGAGAAGATGTTGACCTATGCATTAGGCAGAGGGTTGGAATATTATGATAGACCCACGATTGAACGTATTGTTACGGCACTTGAAGCAAATGATTATAAATTCTCGGTTTTGATTACAGAAATTGTCAAGAGCGATCCGTTTCGCTTGCGACGCGGCACAAATAATTAGCTAATGATGCGACTAAAATACCTCGTTCTCCTCACACCTATTATCATACTAACAAGTTGTTACACAGTTCCACTTGAAACACGGTTTGATAATCCTATTGAACAACTTGGATATAAGTATTCAATCCGTTTAGATGCTACTTGGAATACAAAACGTGCAGAAGCACTCCTAAAAATGTTGGAATCCATTTCACCGACACCAGACGTAAATGTAACGGCTTCTACATGGAAAATTAGTAATGATGAAATAGAAAATGATATTCACATTGATTCGCAAGACGGCATAAAATCCGTTACGATTAGTAGTGATGTTTTTCCTATTGAAAATGTAAATAAGATCGCATCACCATACAAACGTCTTTTTCACGCAACCACTCAATTCATCACTGAAAATGGCACGAATAGCCCCGCACTGAAAACGATATTGATTGAAAGATATGGTATTACTGTAGACATACCTTCTTACGATGTTTTAACCCGGAATACCACAAAGGAAACAAACCAGCATTATACAAAATTTGAAGATAGGGAGTTGATGATCCTTATATCCATTCTTGAAGATTTCCCACAAGCACTCCACAAAGTACCGCAATTAAAGTACTTTATCTGTCGAAAAGAAGACAAAGGCAGATCAGCAGCTGTTGCATGGACCACAAATGGATACATTGAAATAGCACAATCTGTAATTAGTCGTGATCATGTGATTGATACAAAACGCCTCATTGCACATGAAAAAGCACATTTCTTATGGACACACCTCTTTCCTGAACAACTCAAGAACGACTGGCAAGAACTTGGGGGTTGGTATAAAGATATAAAGAGTAAGGAAGGTTGGTCAACAGATAAAGAGAAGGATACATTTATAACAACTTATGCTTATGAGAAAAATCCAAATGAGGATATGGCAGAAAGCCTTGCATATTATCTTGTCTATCCAGATCAACTTCGTTCAAAGTGCCCTGATAAATACGACTTTATCCATAATAGGATAATGTTAGCTTATGGTACACGTTATATTTCACACAGTAATTTCTGAATTAAACTGTAAATGACGAAACATATCGTTTGTAACACGCATAAAGGATAATTAATGATGCAAATAAAATACCGTTTTCCAATGAAATACCTTGTTTTCCTCATACCAATTATTGTTTTAACAAGTTGCTATACAGTTCAACTTGAAACACGACGGTTCGATAACCCTTTTCAACAACTTGCACATAAGTATTCAATCCGTTTAGATGCTACTTGGAATACAGATCGCGCAGAAGCATTGGTTAAAATGTTAGAATCCATTGCTCCAACACCAGATGTGAATGTTACTGCCTCTGCATGGCAGATAAACAGCGATGAGATGCAAGATGACATTCTCATCGAATTCCAAGATGGCACAAAATCCATTACGATAAGCAGTGATGCCTTCCCTGATCAAGCAGATGAACAGGAATTGGTTCCTGAAAGACGTTTATTTGACGCTGCCGTACAATTCGTCACTGAAAATGGGACGAATAGAGAGGCAATAAAAATCATATTACAAAGAAGGTATGGGATCAGTACAGAAATAGAATCTTATGCATCCTTATTTAACAGACTACCAGACGATGAGAAGGGTGCCAAGATAACTGATTTTACAAACAAACACCTGATGGTTTTTCTATCGATTTTTGAGAAATTTCCAAAGGCACTCCAAAAAATGCCGCAATTACAATATATCGTATGTAGATCTGATGAGAATTTAGATTTTGCCGGTAGAGCATGGACTACATTGAATTTTATGGAGTATGACCTTGCTTTCATGAATAGCCGCAGTCATGAGAGAATCTCAAAGACGATTGCTCATGAAAAAGCACATTTCCTATGGACACACCTCTTTCCTGAGCAACTCAAAAACGACTGGCAAAAACTTGGTGGATGGTATGAAGATGAAGGGAAAAAAGAAGGTTGGTCAACAACCAGAGACCGTGATACATTTATATCCGACTACGCAATGGAAAAAAATCCAAACGAAGATATGGCAGAAAGTCTTGCATACTATCTTGTGTACCCAGATAGACTAAAAACGCAATGTCCTGATAAGTACAAGTTCGTTCATGAGCGAATAATGGTAATCTATAACAAGCGATATCTGGCACCAAGTCAATAGCATAACGTGAGTTTGATATATAGCAAATTCTAAAACACAAAGGCACATCATCGTAGGGGTTAGGTTGTCTAACCCCTACGATGTAAACTTAAGAAAATGTCTGAATCATTATGATCCCTTCTCAATACCCCTGCTATTGGAATTGTCCACTCTTCAGTCCCGTATGAAGATTAAATAAATATTTCGGCAATTCAGATCATAAAAATATCGTAGGGGCGGGGTTTCCCCGCCCGCATATACCCAATTAATAACTTAATCTTCATACGGGACTAAAGAGAACAAAAATTTGCACCTCTGTGCAAAACTTTACACACCCAGTTTTATTAGAGGTGTGTAAAGTTTGCGACATTAAATCAATAGTTGACATTTAACTTGACAAACGTTATTATTTGTGTTAATATATAATATACTTATGTTGATATAGACTTTGCAAACACAATTCGCATAAATCAGCACATCAACCGGACATTGAAATATATTGGACAAGAATAAATGAACACTTTGAATAGCGTGTTACATACTGCACAAGAGAAGACAAAAACTGATTATCAGCCTAACGAAAAATCAAAATCTTACAGTTTTGGGATTTTATAATCTCTTCAAATTCAGAAAATGTCTATGAACCCTTACAGCTACTAATCTAATAGCAATTATTCAATCTTACACACTGTAAGAGATTCCTTACAGTTTCGTAACTTTTCTTAATCAAAACACAAGAGAAAATCGTAGTGAAATTAGCTAATTATGAAAACAAAACATCGGAGATATGTGACAAAGATTATCCTACAAAAGCTCTTCATTACATAAATTGTAATATCGCAAAAACGACACTTCAAGGACAAAGATATTCAAAATGAATCTCTTATACATACTCATAAAGCACACGCTAAACGTCCCAAATTTAACCTTTATCAACATTCAATTATCCATGAGTAAAATATTGGACAATTGTCTGAAACAGGAAACCGATTTCACACGACAAAAACCGAAAATAGAAACTGTACTATTTTAAATTTTTTCGATTTTAGGAATTATCCTTACAAACCCTTATGGCCACTATGTTTATAGCAATTTAAAAAATCGTACTATAGTACGAAAAACTGTACCATATAGTACGATTTTTAGGAGCAAAATTTCAACGAAACTTGAAGATAAACACAGAGAATTCGCTGCCAATTGTTACGCGAAATTCATGAACACTAATGCTACCATAGACTTTCAACTCATCAACTACGGCGGAGGGGCACGGAGCCCCGACAAATCATGCAGAATACCATAAACGTCCTCTGCCAAGCGCATTTGGCGTTGATTTGGCACTACAATAAGAGACAGTCTCATCTGGGCAAAAACTTTACACACCCGCCTCTTGCACGTTAGCAGGTGTGTAAAGTTTTTGGCAAAGGTTACCTCACGTTCAGACACATCGTAGGGGCGAGGTCTCCTCGCCCTCGTTGGAACACATCCTATCCATCAACAGTAGTTGGGATGGTAATGTGGCAAGGGGTGGTAATCGGGCGGGGAGACCCCGCCCCTATGTGCAGTGCCAAAAACTTTACACACCCACGTTAGCATATTTTCTTGACAAGACCGCGAACATGTGGTAAACTAACATCAACGGTGATACTTATGAACACTCCAACACAATTTACACGTAGATCGTTTATACGCAGCCTGAGTGCCAGTGCAGCCTTACCTCTATTAGGAACTGTAGGTGCATTGTCAAGTTGGGCAGACCCGGACATTAGCAGTAAAACCATTCAACGTTATCCGGATCCTGCGATTGAAGTTCTTGACCCGCGTTTCGCAAAATACAAAATCGGAAACGCTGTTGTGGAACGTTTGTGGACAGGTGCGCGATGGTCGGAGGGGCCTGTCTGGTTTGGTGACGGCGGTTTTCTCCTCTGGAGTGATATTCCCAACAACCGCATGCTAAAGTGGCAGGAAGCGACAGGGAAAGTAAGTGTCTACCGAAAACCTTCTAACTACACAAATGGACATACGCGCGACCGTCAAGGCAGACTCATCAGTTGCGAACACGGCACAAGACGTGTCACACGAACCGAATATGATGGAACAATTACGGTACTCATAGATAATTTTGAAGGCAAACGGTTCAACGCACCCAACGATGTCGTTGTGCATCCCGATGGACATATCTGGTTTACCGATCCGGGATACGGCATCCTTTTCAATTACGAAGGACACAAAGCAGAATTTGAATTGCCTACATCCGTTTATCGCCTAAATCCTGACACTGGAAAAGCCACAGTTGTTACAAGTGATCTTGAAAGACCGAATGGATTATGTTTTTCACCAGACTACGAAAAACTCTATGTCGCTGATACAGGCACACCCAAAAACATAATTGTCTTTGATGTCGTTGATGGTGAACGTCTGGGAAACAAAAAAGTATTTTATGAGACGGCACCCGGCAACGCAGACGGTCTCCGATGTGATACTGATGGAAATGTGTGGGCAGGTGCAGGTTGGGTCGGTGAAGGCTACGATGGCGTGCATATCTTCTCACCAGATGGCACACTTATCGGTAAAATTCATCTCCCAGAGATTTGTTCCAATATCTGCTTTGGTGGCGTTAAGAGGAATAGACTCTTTATGACTGCGAGTCAATCTCTATATTCGGTTTATGTTGAAGCACAAGGGGCTCCGCTGTTTTAAACGCACAGGACTTACGCAGTTTTTCTTAAAGTCCCACTGATAAGGGGGATTTAGGGGGTTAAATCACTGAAATATCGTTGAAATAACGACTTTTTAACCCCCTACACCCCTTATCAAGGTGGGAATGCGTAAGTTCTGACGCAATAAGTAGTTTTGAATACAAATATGATTTTGCTTGCAATATTAGAATTCTTGTAATACACCATTTCTTATGATGAATCCAAATGTCCACAACCAGAGAATTGATGAAATGAATAAAGACTGGACGAGTATGCAGCAATCCGAGTTTGTTGTAACAAACAAGCGTACGAACCTAAAGATAATTCCCTACATTGGCTGTAAAGCAGGATTCAATGATATTTTTGATAAAATAATACCTGATAACCTTACATCTCGGATTTATGATATTTTTGGAGGTGGAGGGGCATTCTCTCTTTATGCATGCAATAGGTTTGGATCTCATCGTGTTACCTATAACGACAATAACCCTATTGTTGTAAACCTGATACGGCACGTTCAAACATCTCCAACCAGGTTATGGGAACTATATAACGAACATTACATTAATTCTTCTACCGAGTATTATTACCAAGTCAGGGATCTATGTTGTTTAGAAAATGGGGTTGAGGGAGCGGCGAACTTCCTTTATCTTGCAAAGAACGCGTTTTCAGGTAAAATCAGATTCAATTCAAGCAACAAATTCAATTCGCCTATCAGAAAAGGAAGCACATGCCCTAAAGTCCATCTTGATTCATTGTTGCAGTTAAGTAAAATCATTCAAGACTTAACCATAGTGAACAAGGATTATAAAGACTTTGCTTGTCTTGATAACTCTTTTTTATATCTTGACCCGCCCTATTTCAACAATACCAATGGTCATTATAATAGCGTTCTCGATTTAGGCGAGTTCAATCAATTTTTAAGAACTGTTGAATTAAAAAATAGAGTCGTCTTATCCGAACAAAATCACCCGGAAATATTTGACCTTCCTGAATCCTACACGGTTCGACCGATTACTTTGATGCGGTCATTGCAGTATTTTACGCAAAATAAAAGTGAGGAAATGATTGCTTTTAATTGTTGATTGGGCAGCGAAAATGGATGCTTGAAGGACACCAGTGGAAAGTGGTAACGAAAAATGATAAGGTTATCACCATAGAACCTGGTGATTTCAGAAACGCTGTGGAGTGATTGAAACTTCGTGGTATCCTGCAAGTACCAAAGCACGTCGCAAAACAGAAAGAGTTTGAGAAACGAAGCAAAAAGCACAACCCCCGCTGCTGTTGGTAGAACCAACAGAGAAATGCAGATGGTGCAATAAGGAGACATTTATGAAGGCAGAAGATCAACAAGTGGTTGAAACTCTTAAGGAAATACTTGAAGATCATGATTATTTGGAATATGATGAAACTTGGACATATTCCGAAGAGTTACAACTAAAAGTTAATGTGACTGAGACTGGTTTAGATACAGTAAGAAACCGTAATATTCCGATGAGAATCCGTAGCAGGTTAGAAGATGCTACTAACATAAAATTTAAGCTAACACTTGGATTAGAAGCATCAGAATCAGATAATGATGATCTCAATACTGAATGGACAGATTTTATCTTGACGGAGGAAAGAAATGAGGGGACACAATGAAAAAACTACTTATTCCGCTCATACTCATCACTATCTGTTGTTTTAGTGGACAACCTATTTCATCACAAGTATCAACTGGTACATCCAATGGTAATTATATGGTATCTGTTTTTGTTGTCTGCGATGATGATAACACAAAAATGTTAGCTGAAAGTTATATAAAACGGGAATTGCGTAGTTTAGGTAATGTAACGATAAGACCTAAAATTTTTGACCCATCAGATTTAGATTTTGGTTTATACCTTACAATAATTGAAGGCATATACACAACAGGACAAAAAAATGGAAAGATACATATATCTGCTGCATACACAATAGGTCCACACAAAAATATAGAGATATCTGATGTTAAATACACAAGTGGATTATATATCGGTTCTTATTTATTAGTAAATTATACGAATCTACAAGACGCTTGTAAAGAGCATGTAGCAATGTTTGATACACGCGTTCTTGAAAAGGAACGTGAAGCACGTAAAAAAAGGTAATTCAATGTCGCAAAGAAAAAGTGGCCTGTCGTCCGAGATGGACACTACTATGAATACATTGACTACATCATTGAGTTTGGTAAAGGAAAAGGCGGTATCAAACCTGCCAATGGTAAAATGATCAAGGACTTAAACCTTACTCAGAGGTCTCATCACAGACAAACGCCAAATTCAAATATCTAATGAAGTGAAGTCGATGGATATACCAGAGATATATCAAATTTACCAGGACTTTCAGAAGTAGAAGTCGGGAAAAAGGTGACAAAATAATTTATTATTCGCTATTTGAACAAAATAAACTCTGCACCGATGGTGGAGAAATAAAAGATATTTATGAAAACAACAAAACTATCTCGTAGAACATTCTTAAGTGGATTAGGAGTCAGTATTGCACTACCGTGGTTAGAATCAATGGGTCCACTCACAAGTTGGGCAACTGCAGCCACAACAAGTGTGACAGGACAAATAATACCAAATCGGATGGCATTTCTCTATAGTCCTAATGGGAAAATAATGGAGAAATGGACACCAGAACAGATAGGGGCAAACTTTGAACTCACAGAAATCTTGAAACCTTTACAGAACGTCAAGGATAAAACTTTGGTGCTCAGTGGACTCACTGCTGACAAAGCACGCGCCAATGGTGATGGAGGCGGTGATCATGCCAGAGCGATGGCAGCATACCTCACAGGTGCACAACCCCGAAAAACAAGCGGTACAGACATCCACGCCGGCATTTCTGTTGATCAAGCCGCAGCCGCACAGATAGGCGATCAAACAAGGTTGCCTTCACTTGAACTCGGTATTGAAAAAGGTTATAGAGCAGGGAATTGTGACTCTGGTTATAGTTGTGTCTATTCAGCAACGATGTCGTGGAAGTCCGCAACGCAACCACTACCTAAAGAGGTAAACCCGAAACTTGCCTTTGAACGCCTATTCTCCACAGAACCTAACGAACAGAAACTACAACGGGATGCGGAACGCAAAAGTATCCTTGATTTTGTAAAACAGGATTCACAAGACCTCATCCACAAAGTCAGTGGAAACGATGCACGGAAACTTGATGAATATTTCTCTGCTATCAGGGATATTGAAAAGCGAATTGAGTCGGCTGAAAAATTTCCATCAATCCAAAATCCTGACTTCAATGCACCAGAGGATACTCCCAAAGACTTTCAAGAGCATGTTCGTCTGATGTTAGACCTTATTGTGCTTTCATTCCAGACAGATATAACCCGTATAGTGACCTTTGCGTTAGCCAACGAAGGCAGCAACAAGACATATCCAACCCTCAATATCACGGATGGACACCACAATCTCTCTCATCACGGGGGAAACACAGCGAAGATAGATAAAATTCGGAAGATTAACATTTACCACATTGAGCAACTGGCATATCTATTGGAAAAACTTGACTCCATTCCTGAAGGGGAAGGCACACTCCTCGACCATTCTATGATTTGCTATGGCAGTGGAAACTCTGATGGCAATAGGCATAGCCATCACGACCTACCTATCTTATTGTCAGGTGGTGGCTGTGGCACGATACAGGGTGGACGACATATTGAGTATCCGAAGGAAACACCACTCAACAACTTATGGCTATCCATGCTCAACCGAATGGATGTTAATATCAGCAAATTAGGTGATAGTACTGGAACATTAAAAGGGTTATCGTAGAAAGATTAGCGCGTTACATTGACTAAAATTGTAGGGGCGGGTTTCTGTGCCTGCCCGTTGCCATATATGTATTATGTGATGGCGAGGCACAGAGACCTCGTCCTACAATGTGTTATATGCTGTTTCCTAAATTGAGGTTTATGGATTGCTCATTTGCTATTATCTTTCTTCGCCTTCCCAAAACCACCGCCCCCTGGCGTTTCAATCTGAACGATATCACCTTTGTGTGTAGGAAAGGTGACTTTCCCAGCAAGTGCATGTTCCTCTCCATCACGTATCAGAACATTCCTACCCGGCTGCCCCGATTCACCACCTTGTAATCCGTAAGGAGGAAATAACCTGCGTTCAGATAAGATAGTAACCTCAGCATCTGTGAGTAGACGAAGTGAGCGGACAACTCCAGAACCACCTTGAAATTCACCATTTCCTCCAGTCCCACGTCGAATCGTATATTGCTCAACTTGCATCGGATAACTTGTCTCTATCGTTTCTATAGGTGTATTCATAGTATTCGTCATGTGGGTATGAATAGCATCAATCCCATCACAAGTTGGACGTGCACCCATACCCCCCGCGATGGTCTCATAGTAAGTAAAATCGCGTCCTTTTGAAACATCATAGCCACCGACCGTTATGTTATTCATCGTTCCACTACTCGCAGCAGGAATTCTGTCTGGACATAACTGTGCCATTGCTCCGAATAGCACATCAACTATTCGCTGAGATGTCTCCACATTTCCACCAGCAACCGCAGAAGGAAATGAAGCATTGATGACACTACCTTCAGGAGCGATTATTTGGATCGGTTCCATGCACCCCGCATTAGATGGGACATCTACGCCAGCGACACAACGGAACGTATAAAATACTGCTGACACTGTAATGGCATAGATGGCATTTACAGAGCCGCGCACTTGTTCCGATGTCCCTGTAAAGTCTACAACCGCAGTGTCATCCTTGATTTCTATGGTAACTCGAATTTCAATCGGTTCATCTGTAATACCGTCGTTATCCATAACATCTGAATATTCGTATCTACCATCAGGCATCTCGCGCAGAAATGACCGAACCATCCGACTGGCGTAAGCACATAGTTCCTGCATATATGACTCTATTTCAGGGATACCGTATTTCGCAACCATCTCCTGCAATCTACGTTCACCGATACGGTTCGCTGCGAGTTGTGCCTCCATATCACCACGACGTTCTATAGGGGTCCTCACATTAGCAAGGATTAAATCCCATAAATCGGTATCCAGTTCTCCACTGCGAACAAGTTTGACAGGAGGAATGCGGATGCCTTCCTGAATTACACTTGTCGCAAGTGGCATGGAACCAGGGGTCATACCGCCAACATCCGCATGATGGGCGCGGTTTGCTACATAAAACGTCGGACGACTCACAGATGCATCTCCGAACACAGGTGCTACCAATGTAATATCCGGCAGATGTGTTCCCCCACGATATGGGTCATTCAGCACGATCATATCACCGGGTGCCATCTCAGTCTGTTCAATAGCAGCCAAAACGGAAAGCGGCATTGAACCCAGATGGACAGGTATATGTGCTGCTTGTGCTACCATCTGTCCTGATGCATCAAAAACAGCACATGAAAAATCAAGTCGTTCTTTGATGTTCGGAGAGAAGGCAGTTCGCTGTAAAGTCACACCCATCTCTTCCGAGACAGAGGTAAGTATGTTTTTATAAAGTTCTAATTTGATTGGATCAAAATTCATAAGAGAAAATACTGATATATATGTTGGAATGGATTAGTTTGTTTTCAGAACTTAGTTGCATTTTAACATTTTCTATTGTAACATACAACAAAAACCTTCAGAACAGCAGAAGCATTCAATTGTCGAGATTCACATTTGTAGGAGGGGTTTCTAACCCCGATTGTAAAGGTTTTTGCTCATCTAATCGGGGTTAGAAACCCCTCCTACAATAACGAAACTCGACAATTGAATGCCTTTGTTCAAAACAGAGGAAAGTATGAATAAAGTTAACATTGCTCTCATCGGTGCAGGTGGTATGGCAAATGGAGTCCACTATCCATCTCTCGCGGAATTTGAAGACGTTAACCTTGTCGGATTGTGCGATCTTGTGGAATCCAAACTACATGCAACGGCAAAACGATTTGAGATAGAACACACATTCACAGACTATCGCAAAATGCTTGAGGCAACGAGCCCAGATGCTGTTTATGTTTTAATGCCACCACAACATCTGTTTCCGCTTGTTATCCACTGCCTATCACAGAAACACCATGTCTTTATTGAAAAACCTCCGGGTGTCACGCTACATCAAACCAAGGAAATGGCTTTAGCAGCCGAAAAGAACGGATGCAAGACGATGGTAGGATTCAACCGTCGTTATATACCGCTTATGCAAAAAGTGAAAGCAGTCGTGGAAGAAAACGGCTCGATCATCCAATGTATGTCCACATTCCACAAAAATTCACCAAACGCACTCTATTATGACGGCGTAATAGATGTCCTGACATGTGATGCCATTCACGCAGTCGACACACTCCGTTGGCTTGGTGGAGGTGAAGTGCAAGCAGTCGCAAGTGACATCAATGCCTTCGGCTCTGAACGAGAGAACAGTTTCAATGCCCTTGTCAAGTTCACAAGTGGTGCATCGGGTTATCTATGCACAAATTGGGCAGTCGGTGGACGTATCCACATTTTTGAGATGCACGCACAAGGTATTTCGGCTTATATCAATCCAGATACTGGTGGCAGTGCCAAAATATATACATCAGAAGGATTGACCGAAATAACGACTGAGGCAGCTGCGGATTCTGACGCAACGTATAAGACCTACGGTTTTTACGGCGAAAGTCGGCATTTTGTGGATTGCATTCAGCAAAATGAACAGCCATTAACCTGTTTCACTGATACTGTCAAGACAATGGAACTGGTTCAAGAGATATATAGAAATAGGATCTGATAGTTATGAATGTCAAAAGATTTTAACATTGAAAACCGATATCCAATATGATACAATAAACAGATGATTTTATGACCGATATTGTGAAGATGATAAGCGAAGGAAGACATTTCTATGAAGCGGATAAAAATTCCCGGAGTTGATCAAGAGATTTCACAACTCATTCTGGGAACGATGATGTATTCACCTGGAGACTACGATCACAGCACAAAAATGTTAGATACATTCTTTGAAGCGGGTGGAAACACACTGGATACAGCACACATCTATGCCGGCGGTAATAGTGAAAAGTTAATCGGACTATGGATGAAAGAACGTGGAAACCGCGAAGATGTCTTTCTCATAGATAAAGGTGGACACCCACAAGGTGGAAACCCAAACCGCGTTTCACCAGAATTTATCAAGCAAGACCTTGATGATAACCTTATCCGACTTGATACCGATTACATTGACCTATACATGCTCCATAGAGATGATCCTGCAATGCCTGTTAGCACGATTATGGATTATCTGAACGAAGAGATAAACACTGGGCGGATCCGAACCATCGCCGCTTCTAACTGGGAACCCCATCGTATTGAAGAAGCAAATGCTTATGCTGCAAAACACAATTTGAATGGCTTTGTTGCTGCAAGCAACAACATAAGTCTTGCTGTGCCTATGGAACCGATGTGGGGTGGTTGCGTTAACGTTGACGATGCAGCACGTCGTTGGCATATAGAAAGTCAGTTTCCACTTATGCCGTGGTCATCGCAAGCGCGCGGTTTCTTCAGCGGGGCATTCACACCAAATAAACGAGACAATGGCGATATGGTGCGGGTCTATTACAACGACGACAACTTTGAGAGACTTGCACGCGCAAAACAATTAGGCGAAAAATACGGATTTTCCCCAATTCAAGTCTCACTTGCCTATTGCGTTTACCTTCCTTTCCCGATCTTTCCAATTGTTGGTCCTGCTAACTTGGAAGAGATGGCTTCTTCACTCGGTGCATTGGATCTTGAACTTACAGACGATGAAATGCGTTGGTTGAACCTTGAACTATAAGAATAACAACACACACAATTCTCGTGACACTAATATAACGCAAGTTGCCACCTAAACAATATAACCTCCGCTAAGATCGTTCAGGATTTTGGCACATACCGCTCCGCTGGAGCGGAAGAATGAAACGGTAAGCGTTCTATAAACATATCGCTCCGCTGGAGCGAAAGATTGGACATTACGAGTAGAAAGGACGAAACTGTGCAATAGGTAGCAACTTGGGTTAATATAACAGGAATAAACATGAAAAACAGACTTTTTAGTACAGTCCTCATACTTTTACTCACTGTTCTTTCCATCAACAACTTATACACTACTTATGCACAAGAAAGCTGAGGGGCATGAAGCAATCCCGCAATCCCACGGGGTGGGATAGGTGAAGTCAGTTTGACTTCTGAAGATAGCAAGAAATTTCAAGCATCTGTCAGTATGATGCGTTGGTTTGATGCCAAAGGCGGACACCTTGAAGATGAAGGTGTTTTCTTAGCCCTAAATGGAAACCCTAAAATAGATACTGTTCCACAGCATAGACACCATGTTGTCCTAAATATATATCGTGTTGATATTGGATTAAAATACATACTCGGAACAAACTGGATAGTGGATGCAAACATACCATTTGAAACTAAAGTTCAAGAGGCAACTGTTGAGAAAATTGACGGTGTAGAGTATACGCAAGAACAGTGGGATGCTATTGAAGAAAATGGTCGAATCCACCATCGCGATGAAACCTACACTGGTCCCACTGATGCAGAAGTCTTTCTGGGGCATTATAGACTAAATCTTCTTACGGAAGGCGATTTTCTAATGGGACGTTTTGGTGCCACCATCCCCTTTGGAAAAACTGAAGAAGACCCATGGAAACTCGGTGCAATGGGAAAGGAACATCTACATATCCAATTTGGCACTGGTACTTTCAATCCTGTTGTTGACTTACACTATAGTTTTCCTATCTATAAGGGATTAGCACTGCATAATGGTATACGAACAAAACTACCGTTCTATGAGAATAGTAAGAAATATCGCGGTTCCAGAGAGTTTACATACAATTCAGGCTTGAACTTTCGCTTGAATAAATGGGTTTCTTTCCAAGCAGGTTATCTTGGGGTGTATCAATCTTATGCGTATTGGGATGGAGAAATAGATAAAAATACCGGACTGCTTTTCGGTATGGCATCACTCGGAACATCTATTACAACACCATTCAATGTCCCTTTATCACTCTCGGTGTTATTACCTTTACATCAAAAAACGCTATACGATGACAGTGATGCCTTTGTTGACGGTCAATACGAAGAAAGCGATGCGTTTGAATTTGGACCTTTGGTTTCTTTGACAGTCATGTATTCATTCTAAGTATTGTAGGTTGGGTTGAGGGGCGAAACCCAACATTTTTGCTCAAAAAAGGACTGCTTATGTTGGGTTTCGTCCCTCAACCCAACCTACGAAGGCATTTGGGACAAATTATCAAACTCACTTTAGTCTAACTATAGAAAAGACAATATGATAGCACACAGCAGAGGAGTACAAATTTTTCAGGGAATAATTAGCGTTATTTTAGGTGGTGTGAGTATTTTATTAACAATTATATTGCAACAACACGGATATTCTACAACGACACTCATCACCTTTTTTATAGTCGGCTTGACCCTTGTTTTTTCTGGCGACTATCTGATTAATCCCTTTCGTATGCCCGTAAATCCATTAAAACAGCAACTCCTCAGTGAGATGTGTCTTGTCGCATACGGTGCGTTTTATGTGAATATAGGCATATCTCAATTGTTACATCCACTCTCAACGATGCCTCTCTCACTGTTCATCCATCCGATTTGGATACGCAGGGGGATATGTACCATCGGCATACTATTAATTATTGGTGGGATTTACGGAATTGTCCAATTGCGAAATGCTGAGTTCAGTGAATCCCCACCAGACTCTAACGCGCAATAATCACTGCATAACGTAGAGGTGTCTCACCGACATTTTTTATGCCGTGCAGGACTTGACAGTCAACATGCACAGCTTCGTTGTCACTGATACGGTGCGTCTGTTCTCCGAATAGTACTTCACCTTCTCCAGAAAAGACATAGAATATCTCTTGTCCATCATGCGTATGCGGTGGGTGTGCGCGTTGTCCCGGTCCAACTTCCGATATATGTAGACTGAGGACATTTCGGTCTGCCCCTTCTTCAAGAATGAACCGATCAATGCCTTTGATGTCTGTTCTCACTGTTTCTGTCATTACAATACCTCCTTATCTTTCGGATAATTCTACCATGCAGGTGAAAACCTATCAAGTTGAAAATAAGTCGTCCATCTCACGGGGTGTGTAAAGTTTTTGGCAAACATCTCACTGGACATTGTAGTGCGGGGTCTCTGTGCCCCGCAATTCTTGGTGGATTAAAGGTAGCGGGGCACGGAAACCCCGCACTACAATGGATGGTCCGAAGTTTGTGCCAAAAACTTTACACACCCATCTCACGAGTTGCTTCTAACAACCATGTATGTTATACTCATATCATCAAATACTCATATCATCAATAAATATTCAGGAATAACAGGTACAATGGCGCGTAATAAATTGAAGGACAGTGCAGTATATCAGTTCATTATGGTCTTTGGCTGGGTTTGCCGAATTCTCCCGAAGAAATGGGCAATGTCACTCGGGACAGGAATCGGTAAACTTCTCTATCACACACTCAAAAAACGTAGGCAGATCGCACTTAATAACTTGCAGATTGCTTTCGGAAACGACATTGAAGAAGATAAACGACGAGATATATGTAAATCAAGTTTTATCAATCTGAGTAAAACAATAATTGAATTCATGCGTTTCACCAAACTAAATCCTGACAATATCCGGCAGGAAGTTTCAGTAGAAGGGAAAGAACATCTTGATGCAGCATTTGAGAAAGGCAAAGGTGTCATTGTGGTTTTAACACATTTTGGGAATTGGGAAATGCTCTCACTTGTTTGGGGAGTCCTCATCCCGAACAGGGCAACAGCCATCGCCTTTCCATTGAAAAATGAGAAACTGAACGCTTATATTTCCCGTAATAGAGAACTCCTGAGTTTAAAACTCATACCGAGAAAAAATGCGATTAGAGCAACTTTACGCGCTCTAAGAAACAATGAAGCAGTCGGGTTTTTTGCTGACCAGAACGCAGGAGATCAGGGCGTGTTCATTGAGTTCTTTGGTAAACTTGCATCCACTTCCAGAGCACCTGTAACGATTGCATTGAAAACCGGCACGCCGATCCTATTTACATTAGATATACGTCAACCGAATGATAAACATCATATCTACATTTCTCCACCGATACATTTGGAACCATCAGGTGATACAGAAACTGATGTTACAGCATACACTACGTTTCTTGTAAAAGAGTTAGAGAAATACATAAAAAAATATCCAGAACAGTGGCTTTGGCTTCACAATCGGTGGAAAACCCAACCGAAACAGAATTGACATATAAAAATGAACAGTACAGGACTTACGCAGTTTTCTTAAAGTCCCCTTGATAAGGGGGATTTAGTAAATCAACGCTACAAATGCCATTAAGGCATTTGGCGGGGTTAAATCACTGTAATATCATTGAAATAACGACTTTTACCCCCCCTAACCCCCCTTATCAAGGGGGGAATGCGTAAGTCCTGCAGTGCTTGTTGGAAACAGCAGACAGTACAGGTCGGGTTTCGTGCCTCTACCGACCTACGAAGGAATGAGATACTCTTATTTTGGCAGCGAATTCTCTGTGTTTATCTTGAAGTTTCATTGAAATCTTCCTCCTAAAAATCGTACTATATGGTACAGTTTTTCGTACTATAGTACGATTTTTCAAATTGCTCTAATCATAGTGGGCATAAGGGTTTGTAAGGATTTTTCTAAAAACAGAAAAAAATGAAAATAGTACAGTTTTCATTTTCGGTTTTTGTCGTATGAAATCGGTTTTCTGTTTTAGACAATTACCTGATATTTTACTCATGGATAATTGAATTCGGATAATCACTGTGAATTTCCCATCAGGATATGTGTACATATTTTTTGACCTTTAGAAAAACAAATATTATGTAATGTATATTATAACACAACTAAATTGTTGATGTCAAGTTAATTATTACAATTATAATAATAATTTTTGTGTTTTTTTGTAATAAAGGGATATTTCCTTGTATTTTGCGTTTTATGCGAAAAGTTTTCATTACTCCCAGCTTCGTACAGGGGTGTAAAGTTTTTTGCACTGCACGTAGGGACGAGGTCTCCTCGCCCGATTACCACCCTTATCACATTCCCATTCCAGCTACTGACGATGGATAGGATGTGTTCCAACGAGGGGGAGGGGACCTCGCCCGGACGATGTGTCTGAACGTGAGGTGCCCTTTCCCAAAAACTTTACGTACCCGCAAAGATGGCACTTCTTGGTATATCTATTGCACACGGTACTCCAGAGAAAATTGTTAAGGTGTGTTAGTCATTTATTAGACAACTTTGAGTAAGCATCAGACGTAGACGTAGTTTGACGGTGTTATTGTCCCTACTATTTTAACGTGCCTTTGCGTGAGTTCAGTATTACTCTTGTTAAATTATGAAATTCAGACTATGATGGACACTAAATCTTCTTCACAGAACTCACGTAAAGATACACGTTTGCTATAATTACGACTTGTGCCAGTTAACTGAATGTTTATATTGAATTCACATATATATTGGGTTTGTCATATAAACATATCGTCCCTACGGGACTAAAGATGGGGTTTATGCCGTTTTTCTATAAACATATCGTCCCTACGGGACTAAAGAGAAAGAAATACAGTTAAAACCACCTGTTTATGTGAATCAATGCTTAACAATGGGTTATTTAGCACAACTCGTTATAATTTGGAGTGTTGATTTCCTACGAATTCACACCTATTTTGACACTTTTATCATTCCCCATGTGAGTGCCAATTTATTGGTAGGTTCAACAACAGCAAGTCCTGTTGCATTAAGATTATCCTTTACTTCATCTTGACTCAAACCCCGGTTATAGATGCGTAGTTCGTCAAGCAGTCCATTGTATGGAAGTCCACCAACTTTTCTTGCTCCCATCCAAAAGTTCTCTCCATTGTGTTTAAGATTTCCTTCAAATGCTTTTTTATTATCAATTTCACCATTGATATAGATGATGGCTTCGAAACCGTCATAAACACATGCGACGTGATGCCAATTATTCAACTCTGGTTGGGCAGCACTGTGGAAGGGCCAAGTTTCTAAAGCACCGTTCCATATATTAAAATCAACGCGTCTTTGATCTGACCATGCAGTTACATAGGTATTACTGCCAGATTTTGATATGCCTGCAATAATTGCCCATCCAGCCTTTTCAGGTTTAATCCACATCTCTAATGTAATCTCATTACCGATGTCGATTAAATCTTTAGCTGCACCGCAATCCACATGTCCGCCACTGAACTTGAGTGCATCTTCGATTTTTCCGTTAACTACCTCTACGTTACCGTTCATAGTTCCGTTGTTAGTGCCAAATACATCTTTAATCGTTTTATCAGCAACCGTATTCTGATTGAATGACCAATAACTTATCAATCCATCTGTAATCGCTTGTGCATATACATGATTTGTAGTGGTCAATACAGCTGCCATAGCTGCAAAAACAAACATAAGTCTCAGAATTCTGATCATTATCTTGTCCTCCAAATTGGAATAGTAAGAGCATTCCTGTAAGAATTGTCTGCCTTATTTCTGAAAAACTGAGGATTAATCTACATTTTGAGAGATTGAACAAATTGGTTACTTTTTCTACAGTTAGGAGGGACATTATTATGATCTCAAAATAGACTTAATTTGTCAAGTTATATTTCTTTTTGTGAAGTATTTGTAATCAGATTTCATTTTTCGTTGATGGGCGGTGTCTCTGTGCCTCGTGATTCTTCGTGCACTTTTGCTTGAATAAACAGGTATATTCTGTTAAAATCTAAAGTAAAGACTATACTTGCATCATAACATCTTGTAACAATGTAAGTGCATTAAATGTCTCTGCACGATCTCTTTCCTTCCATAATTTCTAACGGAGATAATCATGGATACACCAAACGATTTCAGAATCAAACAGAATAAATATATACCAAAATTTCCAAGGGCAATTGGAAAACCGACCATATTCATTGAAGGTTATCCGTGTGAGGACGACGAACATAAGGCTGCTACTGCTTTTCACGGTGAACAAATAACTACGTTCTCCGACCAACTTAAGAGATATTTCGCCATTAACGAACTTATCTATATCGGTGTTGACAGTTTTATTTATTATAGCGAGGGAGACCTAACCAAAGTTGTCGCACCAGATATTTACATCGTTTTTGGTGTTGAAAAATATCCTCTGCGGCGTAGTTTCTATACATGGTCTGAAGGTGCTGTGCCGGTTGCAGTGATTGAGTTTCTCTCTGACTCAACTGCACACCATGATCGTGATGAAAAAGTCTCCATTTATATGAATGATATTGGCGTTCAAGAATACTTTATCCATCAACCTGAAATGGGGAAACCTGCAGAGTTTCGCGGTTGGCAGCGCAGCCCTTCCGGTGACATCATTGAGATTGAACCTGATGAAGAAGGTGGTTTGTTCAGTGAAGCGTTAAATCTATGGCTTCGTTGGGAAGACGATCAGACTACGCATGTTAGGTTATTGCGTCCATATCTGCCTGACAACACTCCTATAACGACATCTATGGAAGAAGAACACCTACGGAAGCGAGAGAAACATATCAGAGAGCAGGAACAGCATCTACGCGAAGTGGCGGAAGCGAATGCAGCTGAAGAATCCTCACTTCGGCGTGATGCGGAAGCACGTGCAGTGGAAGCAATTCAACGTCAAGAGGCAGCTGAGAGACTTGCTAAACAGGAAGCTGATGAGAAACAAGTTTTAGAAGCTGAGTTAGAACGACTTCGGAAACAAATCGCTAGCAATGAAAATTAAAACGCGTGACATAGATTAATTCAGATATAGACGAATGTTTACGTGTTCCTCAAGCGGGAAGGGCAAATCTCATGATTAGGATCCCACCAGAGTAAAAAAGCTTTTTCTTCGGATCGAATTGCCCAAATCCGCTCTCTGCCACCTATACGAAATGAAACCAATTCTTCCTGATCATCATGTTTTAGTTCCCGTAGCCGTTCTTGTGCAGGTTTTATAATGTCACTGACAGGAATCATGTGGTGACTTCTACCCAATATTTGACTCCATGTCATAGTTTCAAAATTACGCATCTTTTCCCATATCTTTCTCAGGAAATCAGGACAAGTTATATTCTGCCAACCCCAATTGCTGCTATCATCAATTCCTGAGACTTTCCACACAAGTTTCTTGTTTTGGGTTGTCAGTGGTCGAAAAGATGTTGCTTTTTTTCTTTTTTCCGGTTCGCGCTCCCGCCGTGGTCTATTCTTAGGCATTTTCGATAACTTCCTCAACGGGCAATGAACTATAATAATGTGCCATCGCGTCTAAAGGTATAACTCGATTACCTCGTTCCAATGGAGGTAATCCTTTCCTTGCCTGAATCCAAGGATCTTCCATGTGCGATAAGTCAATTAGCCATTGAGCAGGTCTATTCCCATAATATTCAAGAACAGCATCAACCGTATCCCGCTGTTCCTGATCTAACAAACGGGGATTGCCAATCGGTATTTCAGATATTTCATACATTCCGCGATGGTAATCAAACAATTCTCTAACTACGGGGCCATTCGACCAAGCTTCAATATTTTCCTCATATAGTGGTTTCTCATCCCAAACCAACGACCACGCTTGACTATAATATACCAGTTTCTGCAGCTTCATCGAAGTCATTTTTCCCATTTTCACCAGAATGTAAGCTGCAACATCAAAGACACGAATATACGGAGGGACAAAAATAGGTTCCTTGGATTCTCTTGGGGTTATATCATTCAAAGGTTCAAAGTCGGTGCCTTCATTAAAACTTGTACTGAAAGTATTCTCAACATTTTTCTCATCTATAACATTATTTTCGTATGCAACGTCACCGTTTTCATGCACAATTATACTTTTTGAAGAAGTGTCTTCATTTTCCAAGTATGAGCTTATGCTCTTTATTTTTGTCATTTAGTTTCTCCTTCCAATTGCAAATTATAAATTTCGTTCATGAGCTGGACTGCTTCCTGTTTCAATTCAAGAATTGAAGTTTCCGACATTCTTGCTTTAAATTCAATGAGATTTTGAATTTCAAAGTGATAGTTAAAATCAAAGGTGACTTTTTCTCTCACAAGAGTAATGGTGAAATTGAGTGTTCGTCCATTTAATAACAAATTACGTGTAAATTGTTCAGCGGTGACTGCATCCTTTAGATCTTGAATATCATTCCAATCTTGCAAATGTAATAAGTCTATTAATTCTTCATTGATATTTTCCTCAGTAAATAGAAAATTAACTCCGTATGATGTGACAGGAGTATGAGGAAGATAATCAGAAAGTTGCATTGCCAGTTCTTGGACGTGGTCATAATTGTCGATTTTATCTTCTGTGACACTAAAATTAAGTCTGTTTTCTTGCAAAAACATGTTCACTTTTTTTGACAATATGCGTGGAAAAACAATTTGTGCGTTGAAACCACGGGCAACCAGAAACTCTATTTTGAATTCATCTTGTTCAGTTGGGAAAATATATCTTCTTGTCCAGTCTTCAGTAAATATATGTTTGTTCCAACCACCTACGATAACAAGCACGTTAGAGGAATGGTCTAATTTCATAAGCAATGTTTCCTATGTTCCATTAAGTAGTTTATGAGCATTCGGACAATCTTTGTCCGAAACCAACTTTCATAATTATCGAGAACACTCAAGTTTGTCCGATTCTTATTTTAAAATTAACTGATAGCAAATTATCATATTGTGAACAGTATAACATAATCTATAACAGAAAGTCAATTTTTCCATTTTTGGGAAGGTTTGGATACTCTCCAATAAATGGATATATTAGTGCTATTATATCATCATTGTCCAAAGAAAGCAATCATAACGGGTGTGTAAAGTTTTTGGCACTGCACGTAGGGGCGGGGTCTCCCCGCCCGATTACCACTCCTTGCCACATTTCCATCCCAACCACTGCTGATGGATAGAATGTGTTCCAACGAGGGCGAGGAGACCTCGCCCCTACGATGTGTCTGAACGTGAGATAACCTTTGTCAAAAACTTTACACACCCATCATAACAATTTCCTTGCAAACAAAACCATAATTCCGTATACTTTATACACGACTACCACAATCCACACAAACGGAGGTGGCCTTTTTTGTCCGACAATCTATTAAGTTCTTTGAACAATGTACAGCAGGAGGCTGTCCAACACACCGAAGGACCGCTCCTCATCCTATCGGGTGCAGGCAGCGGGAAAACCCGTGTAATTACGCATCGCGTCGCATATCTTATCAAACAGTGCCGTATCTCACCTTTCCGTATCCTTGCAGTTACATTCACCAATAAGGCTGCCAATGAGATGAGGGAACGTCTGGATTCACTCATCGGAGAGGGGATGAGCAAAAACTTATGGGTTGCGACTTTCCACGCAACTTGTGCGCGAATCCTACGCAGAGATATTGAGCAATTTGATGGTTTTACTCGCAACTTTACAATATACGATAAAAGCGAACAGGTTACTGTCGTCAAAGATATTCTCAGACAATTCAATTTAGACGACAAGATGTACAATCCACGCACTATACACGATTTGGTCAGTAAAGCGAAAAACAGTTCTATAAAACCAGATACTTATGCAAATACGGCTGACGGTTTTTATGAAAAGATTGTGGCACAAGTCTATCCACTTTATCAGGACACGCTTCGTAAGAACAACGCCTTAGATTTTGATGACCTATTGAACTTCACTGTAGAACTCTTTAGAAAACATCCAGATGTGCTTGAATATTATCAGAATAAGTTTGAACATGTGCTTGTAGATGAATATCAGGACACAAATCGTTGCCAATATGACTTGGTGCGTTATTTGACTGGTGAGAAAAAGAATATATGTGTCGTTGGCGATGATGACCAATCTATTTACGGATTTCGTGGCGCAGACATCCATAATATACTTGATTTTGAAGTGAATTATCCAGATACACGTGTTCTACGTTTAGAACAGAATTACCGTTCAACACAAAATATCTTAGAAGCAGCCTGGAGTGTTGTTCAGAATAACAAAGCACGGAAAGAGAAAAAATTATGGACAAAAAATGATCGAGGGGAACTTGTTACCTGTTATGAAGCAATGGATGAACGTGATGAGGCAGGTTTCGTCGGCACCAAGATAGAAGATTGGCATGCAGATGGCGTTGAGTATAGAGACTTCGCTATCTTTTATCGGACAAACGCCCAATCGCGTATCTTTGAGGAGGCACTCCGTTCTGCCAATATACCCTATCAGATAGTTGGTGGACTGGGTTTTTATGACCGGATGGAAATTAAGGATCTGATTGCATATCTCCGTGTGATGTGCAATCCTTTTGACTCAATTAGCCTCAGACGCATCATAAATGTCCCAACTCGTGGTATCGGGGCAACCTCCCTTGAACGTCTCATGAAATTCGCGGACGATAATGAAATACCGTTGATTGAGGCTATTGATCGTGTTGACGAAATTGATACGATTAACAGTGGCATTAAAACGAAAATACGTCGTTTCGCAAAGATATTTGAGGGATACGAGCCAGACGATCTTCCATCTGATGCACTTGAACATATATTAGATACCACAGGTTATCTTGATAACTTCAAAGGGCAACGCACGATAGAAGCACAAAATCGGGTTGAGAATATAGAAGAATTGCGAAACGCTGTTTATGAATATGAAATGATTTCCGAAGAACCGACCCTTTCAGATTATTTAGAAAATGTCGCTCTCATAGCAGACATTGACACAATGAAAGCTGATGACACAGATGAGACAAATATTGTGACACTAATGACTTTGCATAGTGCAAAAGGATTGGAATTTCCTTTCGTTTTTATGGTTGGCATGGAGGAAGGTTATTTGCCGCATCAACGTTCCGAGTGCACAGAATTAGGTTTAGAGGAGGAACGTAGGGTCTGTTATGTTGGCATCACGCGTGCAATGGAGCAGCTTTATCTGGTGCATGCCCAGGCTCGTAGAACTTGGAGTGGGGCTGAGTATAGAGTGCCATCCCGTTTCATTGAAGAAATTTCACCTGATGTAATACGACACGTTGACCGATACAACTCAACATTTTCTGAGCCAGAAATCAGTTACATCAAAGAGGAAAAAGAAGAAAGAGAAGATACCTACGGGGTTGGTCAGATAGTTTACCACTCAAGTTTCGGGAGAGGGAAGGTGACAAAACTCAGCGAATCTGGTTCAAATACTTACGTTACAGTCCGATTTGACCGTCCTGGTGCTGGATCAAAACAATTTGATGCAGAGATGGCACAGTTGCAAACAGTTTTATAGGAAACTTTATTTGAAAGGTATAAAGATGGCAACCATAACTACAGAAGGTGTTTCCCATGTCGCAAATTTAGCACGGCTTGAGTTTGATGATGAAGAAACACAAGATTTCACAGAGCAGCTCACACGAATCTTAGACTATATCGGCAAGTTGAATGAATTGGATACGGATGAAGTGCCACCAACATCGCATATACATCCGTTACACAATATCACTAAACCGGATGTCGTCAAAACATCATTGCCACGCGACGAAGTTCTTGCAAATGCACCGGAACCTGAAGAAGGGTACTTCGGTGTCCCCAGAGTAATTGACACAGAATAAGGAGCGGAACGATATGTCGCTAAATCAATTGACGGCACACGAGTTACATGACAAACTAAAGAACCGTGAAATCACCGCTGTAGAATTGACCGAATCTGTTTACCAACGAATTGAGGAGGTAGAACCTTACGTCAAAGGATATTTGACATTAACCAAAGAGATTGCTTTAGAACAAGCAAGTGCTGCTGACAAAGGATTTCAAAATGGGGACGATATGCCACCTCTCGCTGGTATACCAATTGCTATTAAGGATGTGATATGCACCAAAGGTGTCCGGACAACATGTGCTTCAAAAATCCTTAGCAACTTCGTGCCACCTTACGATGCGACAGTCATGCAACAATTACATCAGCAAGGTGTGGTAATGATAGGCAAGACAAATATGGACGAATTTGCAATGGGGTCATCCACTGAAAATTCTGCGTATCAGATTACTCACAATCCGTGGGATTTGGGGACGATTCCGGGAGGTTCAAGTGGTGGTTCCGCGGCGGTAGTGGCAGCAGATACCGCAATCTGTTCTTTAGGGTCGGATACAGGCGGTTCTATCCGTCAACCCGCAGCCCTTTGTGGTGTTGTCGGTATGAAACCGACTTATGGACGTATATCACGTTACGGACTTATCGCATTTGCTTCTTCGCTCGATCAAATCGGTCCATTTACGAAAGATGTTACCGATTGTGCTTTGGTTCTCAATGCAATCTGCGGCAAGGATGAAATGGATTCTACCTCTGTTGATGTCCCTGTGCCAGATTTTACGCAGAGTCTTGTGAACGATGTTAAAGGATTAAAGATAGGTGTTCCAAAAGAATACTTCGCTGAAGGTTTAGATAATCAGGTCGTGGAGCAGGTGCAGAATGCAATCGTTGATTTGGAAAAACTTGGTGCTTCTGTTGAAGAAATATCACTGCCGCATACCGATTATGCAATCGCAACCTATTATATTATCGCACCGGCGGAAGCGAGTGCAAACCTTGCACGTTACGATGGAGTACGCTACGGTTTTCGCACTGAGGAACAAACAGACCTGATTAATATGTATAAAAAGACACGTAGCGAGGGTTTTGGACAAGAGGTAAAACGCCGCATTATGCTCGGTACTTTTGCACTCAGTGCAGGTTACCAAGATGCGTATTATCGAAAAGCACAGAAAGTCCGCACCTTGATCAAGTCCGATTTTGATGATGCATTTCAAAAGGTAGATGTTATTGCGACCCCTACCTCTCCGACACCTGCTTTCAAGATCGGTGAACGAACTGCCGATCCACTGCAGATGTACCTTTGTGATGTTATGACAACACCGGCGAGTCATGCGGGATTGCCGGGTATCTCTATACCTTGCGGGTTCGTGGATAATGGATTACCTGTTGGGCTGCAATTACTGGCACCGCCTTTTGCTGAAGAGGTCCTATTTCGTGTCGCTTATACTTATGAACAAAATACTGAACATCATTTGAGAAAACCTGAAATTAATAGTTCAAAAGGATAAATATGAAGGTAATACTTGTTCCGACAGGCGGTCTCATCGGGGCGATATTAGGCGGTGTTCTCTGGGCGAAATGTCTTCAGTGGACTGGAAGTACTGCTGGATACGTTGCGATCGGTATTGGTGTATTGACAGGTTTTGGCATGCTGCTAACCTCTTCCCAATCTATTGATCCGATGGCGCAGAAACATTGGTTGATACTCTCTGTTGGTGCCGCATTTTTCGCATTAGTAGGAATCGTTATTGGGAAGTATCTTGATGTGCGATGGAACGCTATTACACAAATGGCTGAACAGATAATTGCCAGTGAACCGCTATTATCAGAAGAGGCTGCCACCGCAATTGCAGAAACCCAATACTCAGGAACTTCAAAATGGGAACTTATGAGAAGTAGAATGGATTGGTTTGACCTATTCTTTAGTGCTGTCGCGGTATTTGTCGCATTTTACATCACATCAAACCAACGAATACGAAAAGTTTTTCTCAGACTAAAGTATAATTAAATTTTACAATTGTTAATCATAGAAACGGAGTTAGACATGAAAAGTAAATATACATACAGCATAGTAATAACATTTCTCATCTCTTTATTTTTTCCTTCTGTTATGATTCTGGCTGAAGACACAGAAGGTTTAGATAACGTCCTATTAGAAAACATCGCACTTTTTTCTGAAATCCTCGCAAACGTTGAGCAACACAGTCTTGAGGAAACAGAGAAAAAAGAACTAATGGAGGGAGCAATCAGAGGAATGCTCCGTACTTTGGACCCATACAGTCAATTTATACCGGATTATATCGCTTTTCGAACGCAAAACCAAGGAAATTACGGGGGAGTCGGTATGACAGTCGGAATACGTGAAGATATGATTACCGTCATCACACCTTTCAAGGGAAATCCTGCTGCACTTGCAGGTGTACAGAATGGCGATATTATCAGTCAAATTGATGGAGAATCAACTGCCGTTATGTCTTTAGATGATGCTGTTGATCTGTTACGTGGTGAACCCGGCACATCTGTATCCGTAACCCTAATTCGTCCAAAGGCGAGTCAACCTATAGAAATTACCATCACACGAGATGTCATTCGAATCCCAAGTGTTGAAAAAGAAATAATCGGTGATAACATCGGATATATAAAAATCAATAATTTCCTACAAACAACTGCAAACGATGTTGATAATGCACTTGAAGAATTCAATCAAAACAATATCCGAGGTGTCATACTGGATCTACGGTTTAACCCAGGGGGACTTCTCGGTTCTGCTGTTGATATATCAAGCGATTTTCTTGAACCAGGGCAACTCGTTGTTTACAGTCAAGGTAAAGAGGAACGTAAAGATTTCCCTGCACAAGGTCCTGCCAGAGACGAATTTCCTTTAATTGTTCTGGTCAATAACGGCAGTGCAAGTGCCTCTGAAATTGTCGCTGGCGCAATAAAAGATCATGGGCGTGGACTCGTTATGGGTAGCCACACCTTTGGGAAAGCATCAGTACAAAAGGTCTTTTCACTTAGCAACTCAAAAGCAGCAGTGAAATTAACCGTCGCAAAGTATTTCACCCCAAATGGTGTTGACATTGACAAAATAGGCATCTTACCGGATGTAGAAACAGCATATTTTAGTCGTTCAGAACAGCAAATGCAGGTAAAATTGCGAAATCACGAGAAAATAAAAACTTTCGTTGAAGAAAACGGGGACGATGTCCTTGAGCAATTATATGCAGCTGAACATGCCCCGCGCGATGACCGCCAGGCAGGAAAACTATTACGCGCATATAACAGGTTAACTGATGCGCTCACCAAAGAACAGATTATCCTTAGTGATATCGGTATAAAGTATTCTATCGCATTGGAAACAGAGAATATCAAAGATGAAATAATGCATGACCCACAGGTCGTCGCTGCTATGGAACAACTGAAAGTTCTTGAACTCTTTGCAAAGCAAGACTGATATATAGTTTGCCATACAATAGTGTTTTACCAGGACCGGTTAGTGCGGTTTCCTAACCGTCCTCATAGGTGTCAATTTAAGGATTGTTAAAATATAAGCGTCGTTCTTCAGTCCCGTAGGGACGATATGTTTATAGAAAGCGTTGAACATCTTCTCTTTAGTCCCGTAGGGACGATATGTTTATAGTTAGTCGTTGTTGGACACATATCGTTCCTACGGAACTCAAGAGAGTTGCAGGAGTCCCATTTTCTATAAACATATCGTCCCTACGGGACTGAAAACAGCATCATAACGGATTTAACTTTCTTAATTGATGTCTATGGAGCGGTTTCCTAACCGCACAAGGTTTGTTGCGAAAATACCAATTTAATTTCTTCACATACTTGCACAAAGGTTGTCATTTAATGAACCAACAGACTCCAATTCTGAACTATATTAACAATACATGGAATCAGTCAGAAACTTCTGAATTACTGGATGTAACAAATCCCGCAACGGGTGAAGTATTATCACAAGTTCCCATGTCTCCCACTGATGAGGTTAATCAAGCTGCAACTGCTGCATCTAATGCTTTTGACAAATGGAGACGCACACCACCCGTCCAACGTATTCAATACCTATTCAAACTGAAAAATCTGCTTGAAGAGAATATTGACGACATTGCCAAAACGATCACGCTGGAGTGTGGCAAAACGCTCGCAGAAGCAAAAGGGGAGATGAGACGTGCTATTGAAAACGTTGAAGTCGCATGTGGCATTCCCACAATGATGCAAGGCACAAATTTGGAGGACATCGCTACCGGTATTGATGAATTCATGATACGGCAACCAGTCGGAGTTTGTGCTGTCATTGCTCCTTTCAATTTCCCTGGGATGATTACCTTCTGGTTTCTTCCCTACGCAATTGCATGCGGCAATACCTACATTGTAAAACCATCTGAAAAAGTCCCACTTACCATGCAGATGATTTTCCAACTTCTTGAACAGACTGGATTACCAGAAGGGGTTGTCAATCTCGTCAATGGAGGGCAGGAGACTGTGAATACAATCTTGGAGCATCCGGATATTCGTGCCATTAGTTTTGTCGGTTCCACAGCAACAGCAAAAGCAATCTATGCCAAAGCCGCCGCACACGGAAAACGCGTTCAGTGTCAAGGTGGGGCAAAGAACCCATTGATCGTTCTACCCGATGCAGATCCAGAGTTTACCACTAATGCCACTGCGGATAGTGCTTTCGGTTGTGCTGGGCAACGCTGTCTCGCCGCTTCACTTGTTTTTGCTGTCGGTGGAGCTAGGAACTGGTTTCCTAAAGCAATAAGTGATTCTGCAACGGATAGATCTGTAGGTAACGGGTTGGATGAGAGTGTTCAAATGGGACCTGTCATCACTGATGAAAGCAGAAGACGGATTGAGGGTGTCATTCAAACAGGGATTGATGCTGGCGCGCGCGTCCTTGTTGATGGTCGTTATCCCAGTATATCAGGATGTGAAAACGGAAACTTCATCCGTCCAACTGTCCTCTCTGATATTGACCCACAAGGTGAAATCGCAAAAACTGAAATCTTTGGACCGGTATTAGGACTCATTCATGTTGAAACAATTGACGATGCTATCTCACTCATCAATAGTGGTAGTTATGGCAATATGGCATGTCTCTTTACGGGTAGTGGGGCATCAGCACGCAAGTTCCGTTACGAAGCACAGATTGGAAACATCGGAATAAACATCGGAGTCGCAGCACCGATGGCTTTCTTCCCCTTTAGCGGTTGGAAAGACAGTTTTTTCGGTGATTTGCACGGACAAAGTTGGGATGCTGTTGATTTCTTTACACAGAAAAAGGTTGTTGTGGAAAGATGGAATTAGTTCGTTTGACAGAAAGTTACTGTCCGGTTTAGCATTGATCAGGACTTACGCATTCCCCCTTGATAAGGGGGTTAGGGGGTTAAATGTCGTTATTTTAATGATATTTCAGTGATTTAACCTCCTAAATCCCCCTTATCAGTGGGACTTTAAGAAAAACTGCGTAAGTCCTCATTGATAAGAGGTTACCGATTCAATAGAGGATGTTATATTCTAAACATAATGAACAGTTTTAGTTTCATAGATCTCTTTGCAGGAATTGGCGGGATTCGTATCCCATTTGAAAGGTTAGGTGGAACGTGTGTATTTAGTTCCGAATGGGATATACACGCTCAACAAACCTACGCGTATAATTTTGGTGAAATGCCCGTAGGCGACATAACAGAAATTGACGAGGCAGACATCCCCGATCATGATATTTTGTTAGCAGGTTTCCCCTGTCAACCTTTCAGCATTATTGGAGATAACAAGGCTTTGAAGACACACGTGGAACGCTATTTTTTGATATTGCTCGAATATTGAAACAGAAACAACCGAAAACGTTTCTTCTTGAAAACGTTAAGCAGCTGCTCACGCATGATAATAAACGCACATTTTCTATTATACAGAAACACCTTTTACACCTTGGTTATACTGTCTATTACAAAGTGTTGAATGCGTTGGACTTCGGATTGCCACAGAAAAGAGAACGTATTTTTATCATAGGTTTTCGTGAACCGAGGTCGTTTAATTTTCCGATAGGGACTAACATTTACAAACCTTTGTCAGAGATACTTGAACCTGACGAGGACGTTGACCCTACACTGTTTGCATCGTCACGTATACGTGAATCGCGTCTTGCAAAATGTAAAGGCATCCCATTTTTTCCATCTATTTGGCATGAAAACAAGGGAGGTAATATTTCAATGTTACCATATTCGTGTGCGTTGAGAGCTAATGCATCTCATAACTATCTTTTAGTTAACGGTGTTCGGCGACCTTCACGCAGAGAAATGCTACGTTTGCAAGGTTTTCCTGAAGACTTCAAAATTGTTGGAAATCTAACACAATTCCGAAAACAAATAGGAAATAGCGTAGCTATTCCGGTAATACATGCCATTGCTGAAAAAATGTTGCAAGCATTAAATCTACAAAAACCTATAATAAAACGAGGAGAACAATTACAATTGTTCGATACCATTGGTAATGTGATGCCTCATGAACAATAGAACCGCAAAAAAACATCTTGATACCGTTATTAATAGGGCTAGGGTTCATTTTTACAAACCTATACAAATAGCAGAAATACTCCACAGAAACCGGATAGAAGGGGATATTGATCTACATGATTTGGAAACTTACCGAACACCCTCCAGAAAATGGCGAGATGAGATTTCACTGAAGTTTGTTGGAAATATATCTACATCAAGTTCTAGATTCCAAGATAATCTTTTTGAACCTAATGCTACACCTCCAGCGGTTTTGGTACAATTAGGAATCATAAACAGAAACAGCAACGGGCTGTTGAAGCGTACATTTATGATGCGCTGAAAAACAAACTATCTCAACTGTCTGCAGGATTATCTTATGTTCTAAAGTCAGGTAAAGAATCTTTTGTCCTCAGCAATTTTGTTGAGCAATTTACGCGAAATCCTGGACTTTCACGCAGTATTGATAAGATATATGAGATAGTGGTTTATGCACTATTTTCAACACTCTTGGAAGTACTAGAAGTAAAGCTCGGGGTGAAGATCAAAAACATAAATGAAACCATACTTAAAGAGTTTTCTGATTTTGTGCAGAAGGTTCTTGGATTGTCAGAAGAGAACCCGGAGATATACCATACAGCTCAGGTATTTCGTGTAGGTGTCACAAATGCTGCTGACAGAGGTATTGATATGTGGGCAAACTTTGGTGTAGCTATACAGATAAAGCATATTTCTTTGACCCCTACTGTAATAGAAAACATAAGTGGTGACATTTCAGCAGACCGTATAATAATTGTCTGCAAGGCTTCCGAAAAAGATATACTTATATCAGTTCTTAAACAGCTTGGAAATGCCGGACGAATTCAGAGTGTCATAACTTTGAATGATCTTGATACCTGGTACGAAAAAGCTTTACATGGTCAATCATTTGATTTAATTGGCGAAAAGATATTACAAAAGCTTGCCAATGAAATCAAGATTGAATTTCCTTCAACTTCACCTGAATTTACTAATTTTTTCAAAGAGCGGAAATACGACAAAATTTCCAATGTAGATTTTGACCAGTAGTAATCATAATATGGCACATTATAATGAAATATAAAAAAAGCACTGCACTATTCATCTCATTCGCCTTACATCTCATCGTTGGCATTATCGGATTCTTTTATTGGTTTAACACCATACCAAGCAATAATCCTGACAGCATAGATGCAATCTTTACAACTGTGGATGAACCGAAAACCAAACGGATTACACCACCAAAACGCACACAGATATTAAAAGACACCTCGCCAACTACAAATCAGCCCAACCTGAAGATACTAACAAGTAATCAACCGGTATCACAGCACGGTGTCGTTTCTGCTGCTGAACCCACTGTATTTCAACCTTTTGAAAAAGTCAATCTAAGTGATGGAGTCGCACCCACGCCAGTTGATATAAAGTTTGAGGGGCCAACCCAAATTCCAAGAGGTGTTGCACAACCCATCAAAAAAGAAAAGAAAGCACCAGAACGTCCAAAAAGTAGATTAGTGAAATTCATTGAAGCACAAGATGGACCGCAACGTATTGTCTACTGCATAGACCTGTCCTCCAGTCTGCAGAACTTGCAGGATTACAAACTAAAAAAGGTAGTAGACATTATGCGAGATTCATTGACGTTCCTTGAATCACACGACACTTTTAATATCGTCGCCTTTAGCACAGAGTTGGTTATATATCAGAATGAATATGTTACTGTTACACCAGAATCCGTGGAAACATCGTCTGCCTATTTAGCGAACATAAAATCGCAAATACATACAAAAGGTACTGATCACGATATGCTTACAGCATTGATAGAGACTGCGAAAACATCTCCTACCATTGTTGTTCTTTTCAGTGATGGAATTCCTACGAGTATTGAAACGCCTGATTTGAAATTTGTAGGGGGACACGCAAAAGGAAATGGAAAAATCTTCGCGATGAGTATCGGAATCGCACCGAGTTTTCCGGGGGCAGTGATGCTCAAGCAGCTAAGTATTGACAGTAAAGGTGATTTCTGGCTCGTAGATAGAGATTGAATTGAACCTGAATACATAAGGATTATTATATGCAGTACACAGGAAAAGATCGTGCTGAAGAAATCGCAAAGGGGTTGTTTCCACATCAAATAGAAGGAATTGCCTTCTTATTAGGTCGGCGGCGGGCACTCCTTGCCGATGATATGGGTTTGGGAAAAACGCGTCAATCCGTGTTAGCAATGGTTGAAGCTGAACCTGACGGTCCTTACCTCGTTATTTGTCCTGCATCTATCAAACGGAATTGGGCACGCGAAATCAATATCGTCCTACCAAATGCAAAACCTGCCATCGTCGGACCCACACCTCTCCCTTCCACCGATTTTCAAGATTGGGTTATTATCAACTATGAAATTCTCGGCAAAAACCTTGAGCAGCTTCTGGCGTTTGATTGGAAAGGTGTTGTTTTTGACGAAGCACATTATCTGAAAAACTACCAGAGTCAACGAAGTAGAAACGCATCAAAATTGGTGAAAGAGATTTCTGATGAACCTGTAGTCCATGCCCTCACAGGCACACCGATGACAAACCGTCCGCGCGACCTCTTCCCATTACTGCAGATTCTCAACCATCCGCTTGGTAAAAGTTTCCTCAGTTTTGCAAAACGATATTGTGAAGCATATCAAGGTGATTTCGGCTTAGTAGCAGATGGGGCAAGCAATATTGAAGAATTAACTGTGCAGCTGCATGGTGTTATGCTACGTCGCACAAAAGATGAAGTTTTAGACTTGCCACCTAAAGTTCGGACATGGATGGAAGTTGAACTTCACCCTTATGCAGTAATGCACTACAACCGATTACTGGGTGATTTCCTTTCTAAATTCGAGTCACCAGAAGAGATGATGGGATTACCAGAATCTCTTGAACTGACATCAGAACAACGAGACGATTTTGAGGAATCCATAGACCTAACAGACGTTGGAAATGCAATGGGACGGGTGACACAAGTACGCAGGGCGATTGCTTTTGTCAAATGTCGACACACAATAAAATTCGTTGAAAATGCTTTAGAACAGGGTGAAAAGGTCATTATTTTCACTTCATTTCTCAATACGATGCAACGTTTCCAAAAACATTTCAAAGACAGAGCAGTCTATGTTTCAGGTAATGTGCCAACACATCAGAGACAGGAAAGAGTTGATAGGTTTCAAAACGATGAGAATATTAGGATATTTTGTGCAAACATGCACATAGCAGGTGTAGGTATAAACCTTACTGCCGCGCGTCAAGTCGTTTTTAACGATTTAGATTGGGTCCCCGCTAATCATTGGCAAGCAGAGGATCGTGCCTATCGTATCGGACAGACTGGCACCGTGAATGTCACCTATATGATCGCATCAGGCACTGTTGATTCCTTCGTCAAGACTGTATTAGAAACAAAGGCAGCATTGATGGAGTCTATCGTTGAAGGTTCAATATTGATGCCAGGGGGTGAAGCAGCAATTAAGTTAGATGTCCTCAGCGAACTCAAACGGATGATGAACGCACTTTCAGTTAAAACTACAGAAATAAGGGAAGATAATATACAAGAAGTCTTACAGAATGCGGGGAATGCATACATTGAAGAAAACGCATCACACCTTGAAGAAGCTACTCGCCAACAACTTATCCCCTATTCAGATGAAGCAATCCGTATTTTAGCAGAAGTCCTTTCCGGTCCTAAACGTTCTGTCTATCACGTAGAAAGTTCATCACAAAAAGGTAAATTCTACACATTAGAGGTAATTGGCGCGGATATCACCTGTGATTGTCCCGGATTCGAGCATCGTGGGAGTTGTCGGCATGTCCGTCCTTTGAAAACAGCACTTGTCGGAGGAAAACCGTTGCCAAAAGGGTATAAGGAAGTCAAAGAATAGAACACATTCGTGAAAAGTCCACAACATAAACACCACCCAATCCCACACCAGATACTATAGTCAGTCAAAATAACAATACACTTTACATTAGCTAAGAACGCGTTTGTAGTGGCGCAATTCATTGCGCCACTATAAACCTGAACATTGAAAGATAATGACTGTTTATGCGAAAAACTTTACACACCCGATCTACTTATTTGACAGAGGCATTCAATTGTTGAGTTTCGTTGTTGTAGGAGGGGTTTCCTAACCCCGATTTCAGATGCCCTGCAGGAAAATTCGGGGTTAGAAACCCCTCCTACAAGATGTTTCGTGACAATTGAATGCCTCTGACTTATTTGATTTGACAAACATGCTCTGTCTAAGTATAATATAAACGGTCATATTTAGTATACTTGTTATTATGACTTAGAAGAACTGAATAAAGTGTGTGATTTATTCTTTATCAATCATAAACGGTATAAACCTCTCTATTTTCTGAACTTGTAGGATTCATCGGTGTCTAACAAATACACTGAAATATATACAACAGAAATGGAATTGTAATATGAAAACAAAATTTATCACTCCTCCGTATGTCTGGCTACTCCTCCTATTACTCCAAATTACTACTATATGCGGATGTGGTTTCTATGAAGATTGGGGAAACGATGCACCCGAAATCAGTACTTTTACCATCCCAACTGAAGTACAGTACGGTGAAACTGTTGAATTCAGAGTGACTGCCTTTGATCCAGAAGATGCCCCCATAACTTATGTATGGGATGTATCTGCGGGTATCTTAAAGAACACTACCGAATCAAAGGTTGAATGGACAGCACCTACATTGCCTGACAATGAAGTTTCTCCACCGAGAACGGTAACGGTATCGCTATTGGTCCGGGACGGTGGCGAAAAGGAAGCATCAAAATCAGCAAACATTGTTGTCTATTCTAAAGCCTATGAAGTCGCAAACAGATTAAAAGGGATATATGAACTTGTTAGATCAGAAGTGAATGGAGCAGTAGAAGAGGCATTAAGTGGAACAATGCGTTTAACAACGACGACTTATACCAGACAATTAGGAGACAGCACGCAATTTTTCTCTGGTTCATATCAGTTAGTGGAACCTTTTAGCAACAATAAAGGAACAATCAATTGGTATCCTGATGGAATACAGCAACTTTCTGTTAGCACATATACTTGGGACGGTCAACTCCTTGTGATATATTGGGAAAATACTTCTACTATACATGTGTATGAAAAGAAGAATTAGAATATTTTAGAGAATATCTCGTAATTATTTGTAGGGATGGGTCTCTGTGCCTCACCATTTCTGGCAGGTGGATAGATCGGATAGGCACAGAGACCCATCCCTACAATGAAAACGACATTCAAACCCTGAAATTTTACTTCCTTAATCGTTTATTAACAATGAATGCCTTATGGATAAGGGGAAATTAATGAAAAAATGCTCCAATTTTCAGTTATTAATAACTATTATTTTCATATCTTTGTTCTGTGTGATTTTACAAACACCAACGTCTGCACAAGAGCAAACAACACCGAAATATGAAGTTAAACAATTACCTTCGGGTGAAGTAGATATTATTATACCAGGTAGGATTAAGGGAAAAGATGATCAACCGTCATCTGATGAGGCACAAGCAATCGCGGATGCTAAAAAAGATGTGAAAGCACATTTTAATCAAACATTGTGGTTCACCACAGGGTGTTTTCTGCCTATCATCGGTCCTTTTGTATCGCAAAGAGATATTAAATCAATTCCTGCAGCGCGGACACTCGGTAAGTCGCCGCAATATGTTGCATTTTATATTGACTACTATAAGATCTATATGAAAAAACAACGATACAATTGGGCATTAGCTGGGTGTATCGTTGGTGGATTGACAGATGTCTGTCTATTGGGAATACTAATTAACGCAAATACTGACTGAGAAGCAGTCCCGTTCTATCTTATATGTGATTCTACTCGGTGGAGCTCAATGCACAGAGGAATTGGTTATTAAATAATGTACTTTATTCCTACAAAATGCAAAATTATCTATCTTTTTTCAATTATAGCACTCTTATGTATTTATAATGTTATACCTGTATATAGTCAGTTTGCTGATTTACCGACCGATGCAAAGACAATGGACTTCGGTATTTCAGGTGATGGTGCATCCCAAACACTCTCCTTAACCGCAGTTGTCCCATTCAAAAACATCAACGGATGGGGAGGTATCTTCGGTTCACGTGCATCAGGGGAAGATGGTGTTCATTCTGAAATTATTAAGGCACATATACAGGGTGGCATGCGAATAAATAAACTCGGTATTGAAGCATTTACAGATTTAGAACGCAACATTAGTCAAGGCAGTGCATTGACATCACAAATCGGAAGTTACATCCGTCCTGGAATATATGAAAAAGGAACGCTACGGATTTCAGGCGGGATCGGCTACTTCATTGAAAACATACAACCACGCAGAGGACTTACTATAAGGAAATTTGACCCCACCTCATTTCGATGGTTGGCGTTTTCATCTATAGGATGGGATAAACTAAATGTCCTACTCAAATTTACACCAGAAGTTGGTTTCAAGAACTATCGCTTTTCAGCAGAACCAGCTATAACATTCAAGTTTACAACTCGACTTAGGTTGCGTTTAAGCGGTTCTTTAGCGTATAATAGTCAACCATTAACTGAAAATTTCAATTATAAATATTTATCAATTTTACGTATTACACTATAACATAGACCTTAATACATGATAAACATGGCTGAATTATCCTAATATATAATTCACAAGGATTCATGAAATGTTTAATAAATTCAGACAACAGAACCAATCAGGAAGTGATCAAAGCAATTTCAATGATGAACAGCATGGGCACGGATTTGGAACAGCCCCTGTCTTTCTGGCATCTATCAGTACAATACTGGGAGCAATTCTCTTCCTGCGTTTCGGTTATGCTGTCGGACACTTAGGTTTTTTGAAGAGTCTCGCCATCGTTGTACTTGGCCACCTTGTGACTATACCGACAGTACTCGCTGTGTCAGAAGTGGCAACGAACCGGCGCGTTGCTGGTGGTGGAGCATACTATATCGTTAGCAGATCCTTCGGAACAAGTATCGGTGGCACTATAGGATTCGCACTATATCTCTCTCAAGCAATTTCCATCGCATTTTACATGGTGGCATTTGCATCAGCTTTTGAACCTTTATTAGACACGTTAGGTAATCAATACACAGATTTTAAGTGGATTATTGACGCTCGGTGGATCAGTATCCCCAGTACGCTTATTCTTATCATAATTATGTTGACAAGAGGCGCGAATATGGGGGTTTCAATGTTATGGTTAATCTGTGCTATTCTGGCAGTGTCACTGTCTGCCTTTTTCTTGGGAAGACCTGATGAATTTATTACCATTGGAGGAGAATCAGTACGATTTCGCCCGGAAACGCTAAATATCACGGAAGGTATAAAAGGAGCTGATTCTTTCGGCAAAGTTTTCGCGATTTGTTTCCCCGCTTTTACAGGGATGATCGCAGGCTTAGGTTTATCTGGCGATTTGAAGAACCCACAACGGAGCATACCACTCGGAACAATCAGTGCAACACTTGCTGGTATGGTAATCTATATCCTGGTCGCATTTAAGCTGTGCCAAAGTGCAGTACCTGATCTGTTGGCAAATGATCCTTTCATTATGGCAGAGATATCTGCTTGGGGGCCCGCTATATTCATTGGGTTGGGAGCAGCTTCGTTATCGTCAGCACTCGGTTCTATTATGATCGCACCAAGAACACTGCAAGCACTCGCACGAGATGACGTTTTACCTATTCCTGGGTTGAATAGACTGATGGGATTTGGCGTTGGTAAAACACAAGAACCTATACCAGCAACTTTTGTCTCTGGTGTAATTGCAATGGTATTTGTTGCAATAGGTGAACTGAACTTTATCGCACAGATTCTCACAATGTTCTTTTTAGTAACTTATGGTGCGTTATGTCTGGTCTCATTTCTTGAACATTTCGCAGGAAATCCATCATACCGACCCACATTCCATTCACGGTGGTATGTTTCACTGTTAGGTTTTATCATGTGCGGCTTGATGATGATTCAGATTGACATCTTTTTTGCAGGCTTATCAATTATTCTCATCTTAGCAATTTACATCGGACTCAGACGGGGACATCGTGAACAACGCGGTATGTCCGGTATCTTCCAAGGCGCAATGTTCCAATTAACACAATGGCTGCAGACCACATTACAAAAAAATAGGGCGAATGCAGGCGACAGTGAGTGGAGACCCGCAATCGTCGCAATTACACAGTTCGGAGATCGACGACTGGGACATTTTGACCTATTACGATGGATATGTCACAGACAAGGTTTTGGACACTTTATCCAATTTTTTCCTGGTGACTACTCCATTCAGGAAGAATTATCTGCCCGTATTCATGTTCAATCGCTCATACAACAGACTGAGGCAAGTGGGGCAGGCATTTTTGTCGATTCACTTATATGTCCTACATTCCAACAAGCTTTGGCACAAGTATTACAGATGCCCGGCATCTCTGGCTTACCAAACAACTCAATACTACTCGAATTTGATAAAGAAAACCCCGATGAAATAGATGAAGTCATGCTTGGTTCTCAACTTGCTGTAGATTCTCTATTTAATGTACTTGTACTACGATCTACGAAATATCGCTTTGGATACAGATCATCAATTCATGTATGGGTAACGGATGATAACATCAGTAATGTTCCTATGATGTTATTACTTGCATATATATTAGTAGGACATCCCGAATGGAAAAAAGCAAAGATACGTTTATTTGCATGTTCAGGTTCTTGGGATGCTGAGATAGAAGCCGACAAACTCTCAACCTTCATCAAGGAGGGGAGATTACCTATATCAATGCAGAATGTAACTTCTGTCTCTTACGACAGTCTGGAAGGTTTGGAGCATGATGTCGCACAAAGATCCGCTCAGGCAGACTTGGTCATCGTAGGTCTAACTTCAGAGGACATCAATTCCAATGACTTTCCTGATGTGCTACAACGATACCAAGGTGTCAACGATGTTTTGTTCGTCCATTCTATAGAGCAGATTGCTATTGATTGATTGTATGTTATACCTATGTAGATAGGGTTGGTTAAGATGCGCGAACTTTTTCAACAAATATGGGTTTTTCTACATACTAAGGCAATTACCTTAGATAATGAGGTGAAAGTTTGGCAGATCATCGTATTTATCGGTATCTTGGCATTGACGTTAGTGATTGGTGGATTCTTACGACGTTGGATGCGCAAATTTCTAAACCGTTTGAAGATACCACAAAACATTGAAAATCGGATGATCGCAATCCTATACCTGATCATCTTGATTGTTGGAATAGGTGTAGCATTAAATGTTGCGGAAATTAGTACAGGACTCTTTGGACGTATTTTACACTACCCAATCGCAGATATATTTCACCCCCCTAAACAACAAGCAGAGGAAACAGCTGGTATTTCATCTTTCTTTCAAACACTACTCGGAAGAAAACCAGAAGCCGTTGATGAAAGCGCGCGTAGATTAACATTAGCAGGTCTATTTTATGGATTTGCCATAATCTTCGGCATGTTCATTCTGTCCAAGTACGCACAATATGTAATTAGACGACAAGTTTTACAGGAATTTCAAATTGAGAGACATACGCAATTCCTCCTTCTCCGTATTCTACACTTCAGTCTTATCACTATCGGATTCCTTATTACATTTAATACACTCGGAATAAGTCTCACGAGCATCGCTTTAATATTTGGTGGGTTGAGTATCGGTATCGGTTTCGGTTTGCAGAATATGGTATCAAATTTGATATCAGGATTTATTCTAATGTTTGAAAGACCTATCAAAATTGGGGATTTAGTAGAAATCATGGAGGTGAACGTTTTTGGTAGGGTGAGTAGCATCAATCTACGGTCAACAGTGATTATGGCACTTGATGAAAAGGAGATTATTGTTCCAAATTCACAATTGATTACGGAACCGGTACATAACCTTACACACTATAACAATTACTTTCGCGTCCGCATTGAAGTAAATGTGTCGTTTACTTCTGACGTAGACCTCGTGAAAAATGCACTACTTGAAGTAGCAAATGCACACCCTGAAGTGATTAAAGAACCGACATTAGAGATGGAAGACGTTACCGCACCTTTCGTGCGGTTTACCAATTTTGGGGAGTCTTCCTTGGATTTTGAATTGTTAGCGTGGATTCCAGACTCCTTTCAACGTTTTGATGTTGCAAGTGATCTGCATTTCATGATTTGGCAGAAATTTAAGGAATACAACATCAAAATTCCATTCCCACAACGAGATGTGCATTTTTTCCCAGCAGAACAGAAGTAGAATCTATGGGAATGTATTTCAGTGTGGCAGGTTGGATATTATGTAATATCCGTATGACGAATAACTTCCCCTTCAACAAGGTAATATACCTCTTCACCGATATTTGCCGCCAAATCACCTACCCGTTCCAAATGGCGGAAAATAAGTAGATGACTTATGCCGGTCTGAATGTGTTGCGGTTGGTCAGACATCAGGGAACAAAGTTCACGGTACATCTTCTCGTAGAAAGTATTAACTTTGCTGTCACGTTCACGAAGTTCTCTGGCAAGTTCTGCATTTCTGTTGACCAATGCGTCAAGTGCATCCTTCACCATCTCTTGTATCAGATGCGTTACAGATGGCAGGTCAACAAACGGTTGCATCGGTGGATATTCTAACAGTTCAATGCTTCGTCTGGCAATAGATACGCACTTATCCGCCATTCTTTCAATGGTTCTATTAACCTTCAATGTCATCGTTAAGTAACGCAACTCAAATGCAACAGGTTGGTGTCGGGCAATAAGTTGTATACATCGCGCTTCAATTTCATTTTCTAATTTGTCTACCGTATCATCAATAAGGATTACACGACACGCTAATTCCTCGTCCCGATTCAGGACAGATTGAACAGCATCACGCAACATATTTTCTGCAATGCCACCCATTTTAAGCAGTTGATGTTGTAATGCTTTGAGTTCTGATTCCAGGTAATGTTGCATCGGTCCCTCCTGTCAGGTTAAGAATCAACCTAAACGACCTGTTACATAATCTTCGGTGAGTTTGTCTTTTGGATTCGTAAATATTTGTTCTGTTTGACCAAATTCTATTAATTCACCGTTATATAGAAACCCCGCAACATCAGACACACGGGCTGCTTGTCTTCTCTTGTTAGTAACGAATATGAGTGAATATTGGCTTTTGAGATTCTGCACAGTCGCCTCCAGTTTCGGGGTTTCCGTAGCATCCAGTTGTTCACACGGTTCATCAAATATCAATATCTCAGGATTTCCTGCTAATGCGCGTGCAATGCAAAGTCGTTGCTGTTGTCCGATAGTTAATATGTCAGGGGGCGCATCAAGATCATCACGGACTTCATCCCAAAGCTGTACTTCTCTCAAACATTCTTCAACAATAGTATCAAGTTCAGAGGAGTGTTGTATCCCACGAAGTCGTGCAGTATAAGCCACATTTTCATAAATTGATCTACGGAAAGGGATCGGCTTATGAAATACCATCCCTATCTTCTGGGCAATATCAGTGATATTTATTTTGGACGAATATAGATCCACTCCATTGAAATGAACCTTGCCAGTATATCTAAAGTTTGATTGCAAATCATTTAGGCGATTCAAACAACGAACTAATGCAGTTTTACCGCATTTCGACGGTCCAATAAATGATGTAACTTGCTTTGGAAAAACATCAAAAGTAAGGTTTTTTAATACATGGTTTTTCCCAAACCATACATTCAAATCGTTGATAAACAAGATGGGTGCATTTATTGGGTGTTGCATTTGTAATTGCATCCTTGTCATCTGAATCACTTTTTCCAATCAAACAGGCTTGAAAGCATAACGAATATCACTGAGCAAGATATTAGCACAAAAACACTTTTGGGTATAGTGAAAGCGTTTGATGCATAAATCCATACACCAGAGATGAGTAGGGCAGTAATCGCAAGAATTCGTGAAATCGCAATGCAAATTACAGCCAATATTGCGGGAAATGTCCGTGGAAAAACATGATCAGTAATCACCCGCCATCTTGTAGCTCCCAACGCATACGCTGCTTCTCGGACTGACATATCAACGGTTTGAATCGCCTTTTGTGTAGACAGAATAGAAACAGGCATCACAAGCAACACAACTGCCAGCAACAGGCTATAATATGTAATGTTCTGAGAGTGAAATAAGATAAAGTAAACAGCCAATATACCAACAACAAGAGACGGCACTTTTGCCAAAATCACTATAAACCGTTCAATAATTCGGTATTGCCATGATGTTTGTTGCAGCCATTCTTCCAGATAAAATGAGATAACAATACTAAACAATATCACCCCACATAAACTTGGAATCATTCGGGATAGTTGACCATATATTGTAGACACAGTCTCTTCTGTCATCACATCAGCACTGATTTTACCTTCAACATAAGACCCGTCTGAAGTGATGTTCCATAACAGAATAGCGACTATTGCCAGTGTTACTACGGCAACGATATGATATATAAGTTCTGACCTGTTCATGATATTTGCATTCATTACGGAATGCCTTTTTCCGGACAGGTGGGGTTAATTGTTTATTGTGTTATTAACTATTGTATCTCTTTGAATGTTCTCTATCCGTAACGCATTTGCACATAGTCGGCAGTTTTAGGATGTTCAGGTGTTTCAAATAGTGCCTGCGTTTCTCTATGTTCAATAAGCTCACCAAGAAACATGTAAATACACTCATTGCTAACCCGTCTTGCTTGTGCCATATTATGTGTAACAATCAAAAAAGTGTATGAACCAGCGAGAACCGACATCAATTCCTCAACGGCAAGGGTGCCTTTCGCATCAAGGGCAGAACAGGGCTCATCCATCAAAATTACCTGCGGTTTGAGTGGCAAAAGACGCGCAATGCAAAGTTTCTGTTGCTGTTCTAATTGCAATGATGTCGCACGTGTTTTCAGTTTGTCTTTCAAATCATCCCACAGAAAAACTGCGGTGAGTGCTTCTTCTACTATCTCGTCGGTTTGCGTTCGGTTTAGACTTCTAAAAGGTGAATGTATTCGTAAACCGAAGAGAATATTTTCATATACCGAAATCGGCAACGGGTTAGGTCGTTGAAATACCATGCCCACAGTTTTTCGCAATTCAAGAAGAGAGACATCCGAATCGTAGATATTCTTTCCTAATATCCTTATCTCACCTGTTGTTGTTACGTTCCCGTATCTTTCATTCACTCGGTTAAAACAGCGAAGAAGTGTTGTTTTCCCACACCCTGATGGTCCTATAAGTGCGGTTATTTTACCAGTAGGGATTTTGACGCTTACATCAATAAGTGCCTGAAAACCACCATACCACAAGCTAAGATTTTCTGTTTCAATACTGTAGTTAATTTTATCCAATTGAAACACTCCTATTTGCTGTTAGCCAAAATTACCATTTACATAATCATAAGTAGATTGATTAGTAGGATTATCGGAGAAGATAACATCAGTTTCATCAATTTCAATCAAATCTCCGTTGAGCATAAAGGCAGTGCGGTTTGCCAATCGTTTCGCCTGTTGAACCAAATTTGTAACAAGTAAAATAGTCATATCTTCTTTGAGTGTTTTGAGGACATCTTCTATACGCATCGTTGTAATCGGATCAACTGCAATGGAGAATTCATCAAGACAAAGGATTTCTGGTTGATGTGAAAGTGCTCTTGCGATGGTCAGGCGTTGTTGTTGACCACCTGACAGTTTTGTGCCGAGACTGTCCAGACGATCCTTTACTTCGTCCCACAGGGCTGCCTGCTGCAGACACCGTTCAACGATTTCATCTAATTCCGCTTTATTACGAAGACCTGACGTTCTTGGTGCAAACGCCACATTGTCATATATGGATAAAGGCAAACCCACTGGCAACGGCAACACCATTCCGATACGTCTCCGTAACCCATGGACATCACTTATAGAATTGATGTCAACACCGTCTAATTTCACTGTGCCTTCAATAGTAGTGCCTTGTGTGAATTCCAAGGTTCTATTGATGACTTTTAGCAGAGTCGTTTTTCCTGACTGTGCTGGGCCGATAATACCAAGAATTTCATTTGGATAAACATCTAATGATATTCCATTCAATGCTTGTGTGTCTTCATAGAACACTTTTAAATCTGAAATTTCAATTACAGGTTGCACACTAACCTCGATTCTCTAACTATTAATAACATTCGATCTTGTTCTCATATTAGATGAGATAAACCTATATATCCAAACAACTATTCCTATAAATATTGCGACACCAAGAAAACCACCTAATATAGAACCTCCGATGCATATCAGTTTTCCACCGAAAGATAACGGTCCTATGTCTGAATATCCAATAGTTAAGAAATTTAGTGCAACATATATTGTTGCGTTAGTGATTGAACCGAATACTTCTGGCTGTGCATCTTTTTCAAAGAAATAGAGAGCAACTCCAGAAAAGACAAGGAAATTAAGCCACAAGAAAGGACATACACAAATCAATAGGAAAGTGGCAAATTTATTTTTCATCTTTTTCACCATTTTCCTTGTCTTGCAATTCTTCTTCAACCCTCGCTTCAGTTAAAACAGATGCCAATAGTCCTGATGGAATGGCAATTAATCCCACGCCGACCAATGCAACCAATGCGGTGAAGATTTTTCCACCTGTTGTTTCAGGATATACATCACCGTATCCAATTGTAGTTAGAGATACAATTGCCCACCACATTGCATCCGGAATAGAACCGAATTTATCAGGTTGAGCATCTTTCTCAAAAACATAGATACCGCATGCAGCCAAATAAACAAACAGTGAGCACAGAATCACAAGGGCAAGAAGTTCTCTTCTGACTTCACCTAATGCCTCAATCATTCTATCCACTGCCAGAACAAATCGTGTGGCTTTAAAGATTCTGAATATCCGTAAGAACCTGAGAACCCGTAGTACACGAAACCCAGGAATCAGCACGAGAGCCGGTAAAATCGCAAGCAGATCGACAATGCCGAAGAAACTGAATATAAACGCCTTCCTATCAGGTGCGGTGTAGACCCGTATTATGTATTCTACTGTAAAAAGCGTTAGAAATGTCCAATCTAAATAAGTAAAATAAGTCTTATATTTATCAAAGGCAGATTCAGTTTCAAGCACAAAGGCTACCGCAGAGGCAAGAATCAAAAATTGGATGATTCCACTTATAACAGGTGTTTCAATGATTTCGTCTAACTCTTTCCGCAAACCGCCACGTTCTCTTTCATCATATTCCAACATGAGTAATATCCTATTTTACGCCTTCTCGGCGAGATAGCAGACCTCGGTAATGAAATCGAGGATACCAGTAAATAGCACCCTTATCTTTCAAATCCGATGGACTACCACCTCTTACGCGTTCTAAGATATACCCTTAACACGATTGCAGCTGCGTTTACAAGAAGTACGCTTCCGACAAGAACAATCGCTGTGCCGTAGGGTATGCCCTCTGTTACATCTGGAACTTGTGTTGAAATCGTATAGAGGTGTAATGAAAGTGCCATACACTGGTCAAATATATTATATGCGAAAAGGTTCCCTTCTGCAATAGCTTTGTAGAATACAGCACCTGTAAACATAATCGGTGCGGTTTCACCTGCTGCACGCGAGACTTGTAAAATTACCCCTGTAAGAATACCACTAATGGAGTTTGGCAGTACAATACGGCGGATGGTTTGCCAACGTGTGGCACCAAGATTCCAACATGCCTCACGAAACGACATCGGTACCGCCTTCAGTGCCTCCGTTGTGCTTGCAATGATCACGGGTAACGTCATAACCGCTAATGTGAGAGACGCTGCGATGATTGACTCTCCAAATCCAGTAAACAGCACAAATGCACCAACTCCGAACAAAGCGTGCACGATACTTGGCACACCTGCAAGGTTCACAACTGCTAAGTTGACTATTCGTGTAAACCAGTTGTCGCGGGCATACTCATTGAGATATACCGCAGCGAAGACACCAATCGGTGCTGCTGCCAAGAGTGAGACAACTACTAAATATATTGTGCCGAGAAACGGAGCCCATATCCCACCCGCACGCATGTTATCTTGTGGATTTGTAAACAGAAAGTCAAAAGATAGCACAGGTAATGCTTTATAGATAAGGTATCCGATGATTAATAGTAGCGGAAGAATCATCAGACAAGTCATGATGAGAAAGAATATTTTGACTGCATTCTCTATGTATCTGTTCTGTTTGCCTACTTCAGTTTCAGTAAACATTTCCTGTGCAGATATTTCTGTATTGCTATTCATATATTCCTATGATGTTGTGTCTGTTAACTTTGACGTATCCCCTTGATTACTAAATCAGCGATGAGGTTTACGATGAATGTTAGGGAAAAAAGTAATATGCCGATAATGAATAAAACCTGATAGTGTTCGCCACCTTTTGCGACTTCACCTAATTCCGCAGCGATAGTAGCAGTGAGTGTGCGTATCCAAGCAAGTGGTCCATCTGGTATATTGACGGAGTGCCCAGTAGCCATCAAAACTGCCATTGTTTCACCGATGGACCGTGCAGCACCGAGTAATACCGCTGCCAACAATCCGTTTTTCGCAGCAGGTAACAGCACACGGAAAATCACCTGCCAACGTGTTGCTCCGAGTGCTTCTGCAGCCTCCCTATAGGAATCTGGTACTGCCTTCAATGCGTCTTCAGCAATGGATACAATTATCGGCACACTCATTAATGCCAGCATAATACCACCATTTAACATTGTTAAACCGATAGGGGCGTTAAATACCTTGATAATCATCTCATTCATCAACGTCAAACCGATGAATCCCCATACAACGGACGGAATCGCTGCGAGAAACTCAATAACTATCTTAAAGGTTTCTTTTAGTTTGGGACTACAAAATTCGGATACGTAGATCGCCGCACCGAGTCCAAACGGAACAGCAAGCAGCATGGCCAATGCCGTCACACTGAAAGTTCCAAGTACCAGCGCGAATGTGCCATACCTTTTATTATTCAAAGAAGTTGGATACCACTCTTCACTTGTCAGAAACTCCCATATATTTAACCCGCCAAAAAGAAAACCAGCCCCTTCCTTAAATACAAAAAAGAATATACCGAAAACAAAGAGGATGGCACTTATTCCGCAAATACTAATATAGACATCAATAACAGCTTCAGATGAAGTTTCAGAGTCCAGTCCATATTGATTGTCACCCACTGTGCCTTGGAGTAATCCCAATTCAACGCATGTCCATAGACAATTAATAACTGTAATGATATGAATTAGATTCCACCATGCTGAAGAAAGTTTTGCTGCGACTACACAGATTGAACAAATTAGCGGAACAATATGAAACAGCAACCACCACGCAGATCTGTCTTTGTCATGCCAACGTCTTGCTGAAACCGCAATATGTACACAAACTAGTACCAAAAGAATAATTAACTGTATATGTTCATGTAATAAAGTAGCAGGAAAATCAAATGTCTTAATAGAAATTGTCAATGCTACAAATATCGGTCCATTCAGTAACCACCAACCAGCTCGATTGATACGTCCATTAATTGAAAATAAAGTATGAATAAATTTCATTAACACAAAGAACCTTTAGTCTCTTGTTAAGGGTACAAAGCCAAGTTCCTCAACTATCTTTTGTCCTTCTGGAGAAAGAATCCAATCCAGATATGCTTTTGCTTCGCCAGTTGGTTCACCAAGTGAATACATATACAAAGGACGCGCAATCGGATATGTTTTGGCTATTACGTTCTCAAGGTTCGGGGCGAAATACGGTTGATCCGATGCAGTTGCAACATCCAACATTTTCACATGGTCAGTTGCATATCCCATGCCGCTATATCCTATTGCACAATGTGTGCGTCCAATGACTTCCACCACATCTTTTGAACCGTGTAAATCTAACGACCCTAACTCAAAATCTCGATCTTTACCAAGAAGTGCTTCCCTAAAATAAAAATAGGTGCCAGAGTTTGATTGCCGACTGATTCTGATGATTTTATCACTTCGGCACCCCGCATTTGCAATACCAAGTTGATGCCATAAGGTTAAATTACCTTCTTCTCCATATATTTCTGCCAGTTCTGGAATAGTTATTTTGTCTAAAGGGTTATCTTTATGCACATAAACAGCAAGGGCATCATATCCGACAATAAACTCAATCGGTTCTTTACCTGTGTTTTTCAGTGCTTCTTCTTTCTCCTTGGGTTTTATCTGCCGGCTGCAGTTTGCGATGTCAACTGTGCCGTTGATCAACGCAGCAACACCTACTCCCGAACCACCACCTGCTACTTCTACAGAAGCTTTGTCTGAAATACCAGAATATTTCTCTGCCCAAGCCTGTGCTAAATTGACCATAGTATCGGAACCTTTATTCTTGATAATGGATTGTCCCGATTCTTCCTCTGACTGCTTGCCTGATGAACCATCTTGCATGACGAAGCCGTATATTGAAAAAATAAATATGCCTAAGACAACAAAAATGATCAATCCTCTGTATTTCATATAAAAACCACCTTTCCTAAATCTAATATATAATGTCTCTTATTTGTAGCATAAACTTTCCAGTTTGTGCAGTATTTCAAGAAAATCCAAACAAATGTTAATGTGATAAACATTATTAGAAATGGTATAACTATGAATTATAACGGTGAAATGTTACGAAAATAAGACAAAATTGGGTATAGTTTCTGTCATTTCGTGTTTTAGATGGGATTATGTCTATCGAATTGTTGTTAAATTGTCAATGCTATCCAATAACTGATTGCTGTCGTTGTAGACTTCCAATCCGACTTGTTTGCCTTCTACAGAAAACAAACAGAAATGTTTATCAATAGCAAACGCTTTTACCTTATCAACCCACGGCACCGACTTGTCTTGCACGTAATACGGCGCACCACAACCACCGCTTATTATCTGCCATACTGGAAACCTAAAATCACGATTTACAGATGAATCAATTAAGGTGCGACTGTAATTATGTTCATCACCACAAAGGACTGCTAACACTTTTGACTTGCTTGATACAATCTTCCAAAATCTGTTTCGCATATCAAGCACATCACCCAGAGGTGCTTTTTTATCGTTATAGCCGCCGACTTTGCCTTCACCAGGTTTCCCCCAATACATGGCATCCTTAACGTGTCCACCGTTAGGGAATGGTGGTTCATGAAGTATAATGAATATCCAATCCACACTGATGTCTTTTTGTGCGGCATCCAATTCGTTTCTTAGCCACGTCATCTGATTTGGCAATACATATCCTTCCCTATTACCACCGAGATGTTTCAGTGCCAGATTTACCGCAGTTTTATCCTGAGATTTCTGACCAAAATCGCTTATATTCCTAAAACCTGTTCCCCAATAATTGGTATTTAGAGAAATGAAATGAACCCTACCGTAAGTGAACGAGTAGACATTTTCACTGTATGTAGGTCCAACATCAGCCCCCGCCATTTCCTTGCTACCTTTTACCTCTGGATTTGGAATTCCTAATTCATACCGACTGCCAGTAGGATTGACAAATTCTTTTGCGAAAATCGCCTCAGCACTATCCTCTCCTACTGTGCCAGTGAATGGGATATAGTATTCGCCTTTCGGTAAATGCGGTGCAGTCATTTTGTAATACGAACCTACCTGTTCATGATTACCCATAGATTCGTAAAATGGGATATTTGCACCGACGGGTTGGATGGTTCGTTTCCATGTTTCCAGCTGCCACTCATAGTCTTTGGCATCAGAGGTATAGCCATTGATGAGGTCACCACCGAAACATACAAAATCCGCCTTTTTATTATAGAGTTCTATTGCAAACCGAGCAAGGTCTTTGGCATTCACACCGTTTTGTGCGCGTTCTCCACCACCCACACCCGCGCGAGAATCGGACATAAATCCAAACTTAACGCTTGTTCGTGTACCAATGTCAGGTGCTGTTTTGAATGTATATTTTGGGGTGTAGATGCCGTAATTGACTTGATAGGTGTAGACAGTATTCGGTTTTAGTTTCGTGAGTTGGACTTCATGCCGAACTGAGGGATTTAATGAAAGAAATTCCCTATTTGCTGACAAAACAGACCCTTTTGTAGGAATATCTGTTTCCCAAGAAATTACTGCCGAATTATGTGTGACGAGATCAACAAACGGGCCTTCTGTTAATGTGATAAGTGAGGTATAAGTGCCAGTTTTAGGTTCACCTTCCCTTTTGTAGCGCAATCGGCGATCATAACCACGTGTTGTCTGTATACGCGGATCAAACACCTCAATACGATAAACTATTGTGCCACCGTTATTCGCAATCAAACCTGTATCATAATGGACATCCTCAAGTTTTGATAAATCCATTGCAATACGATGTTTCGTTTTGTTGTCATCAATGTGTGTCCCTTTCGCTGCTTTACGATATCTTGGTGTCGTCAAGTTTCCCTCGGTATGTGGAACACCGAAATATGCAACCGCTGCGGGAGTGTCAATCAATGTTTCAAATTCAACGATTACTGATGCCTTTTCAAATCCTGTTATTTTTGGTTCTTCTGCCAATAGCATATCCTTACGATAGTCTATTGAAGTCAAAGTTATTCCTTGTGCCAGAGCTGATGTAGTAATAATTAGCAATCCGACAAAAATCAAAAAATGTTTCATTACTGTTTCCTTTCGTTTAATGTATGCTATGATTTTACACGAATTTCGTGAATTAAACCACACTTTTGTAACTATAGTTTTACAATAGTGTGTCCTTGGTGTTTTAATCCTTTTCAGATAAAGGTAGGGTACAGAGACCCTATAAATCAACGGGTATGAATGCCTTATGAAGATTAATTAATCTTCATAAGGGACTAAAGAGGTTGTATATGACGTTTTCTATAAACATATCGTCCCTACGGGACTAAAGAAAACAGAAGTTTGTATCTCTGTGCCAAAAACTTTACACACCCACCATATCAATCCAAATTTGCAATACCCCTGCAGATATGTTAAAATATATGAAGTCCATTAGTCTGACACAATCTTACGGAGGGAATATATGTATAAAATAGGTCTCATTCCAGGAGACGGAATCGGCCCCGAAGTAACACGCGAAGCAATGAAGGTCTTCGGGGCATCTGCACAACAAGAAGGAATAAAATACGAAACAGTTGAATACGATGTCGGCGGAGACAGATATCTCGCGACAGGGGAAGTTTTACCTGATTCCGTGCTTGAAGAACTGCGTGAACTCGATGCAATTTATCTCGGAGCCATCGGACACCCCGATGTCAAACCAGGGATTTTAGAGGAAGGCATATTATTAAAAGTCCGGTTTGAACTGGATCTCTACATCAATCTACGTCCTGTTAAACTCTATCCCGGCGTTCCGACACCTTTGAAGGACAAAGGACCGGAAGATATTGATTTCATCATCGTCCGTGAAAATACAGAAGGACTCTACGCAGGGATCGGTGGGTTCTTGAAACGCGGCACTAAAGATGAAGTTGTCATGCAAGAGATGATAAACACATATAAAGGTGTTGAAAGGTGTGTCCGTTATGCGTATGAACTCACACAAAAAAGGAACAAGACCAATACATTAACGCTCTGTGATAAAGCAAACGTCCTAACCTATGCACACGATCTGTGGAGACGAGTCTTTGACGAAGTAGGAGAAGATTACCCAAATATCAAAAAGGAATACGCTTTTGTTGATGCGACAACAATGTGGATGGTCAAAAATCCTGAATGGTTTGATGTGATTGTAACATGTAACATGTTCGGGGACATTATCACAGACCTTGGCGCAATGATACAAGGCGGTATGGGGGTCGCAGCTTCCGGTAATCTAAACCCTGAGAGTGTCGCAATGTTTGAACCGATCCACGGGTCTGCCCCACGATATACAGGCAAAAACCAGATCAACCCAATTGCAGCCATAGGCGCAGCAGGGATGATGCTTGACCATCTTGGTCACGCCGGCGCAGCAAATAAAGTCGAAAAATCTATCTCTGAGCTACTTGAGAGTGGAAAAATAAAGGACCTTGGAGCTGGTAGAATGGGTTACACCACAGAAGAAGTCGGAGACCTAATCGCTGAAACTTTGTAACAGACTAACATTCTTCATACTAATTGTGCTGTAAAGTTTATGCGATCTGAAGAACGAGTCCACCGATTAAAAGTATACATATCATAGGCACTTAAGGATTTATAACCTGTTGCTTTTAATAAATCATTCACCGTCCCTACTTCATAGATACGTTGATGGTGCACCTCTTCATAACGGTGAAACAACTCACCTTCCCGTATAAAGAAAGTTAAGAATGTCCGACACATTTTCGTATGATGTATGTAGTTATTCTTCCATACAAAAGAATAATCCTGATGGTTCTCCGAAAATGTTCTGTTATGAAAGTGTTCAACAATATTCTTTTCGGTAGTAATGTCAAAAATAAACAGTCCATCAGGAGCAAGATGTGCGGATACCCTTTTGAACGTATCTTGCATCTCTTTTTCATCAGAGGCATAATTTATGCTATCATAAGTGCATAAAATTACATCAAATGTCTGATCTAACTGAAAATTAAGCATGTCTCCTTGATGAAACGGTATATCTAAATCCAGATTTTCAGCTTTTTCCTGTGCAACTTGCAGCATTCCTTTTGCCCTATCTATGCCAGTCATTGAATAACCTCTTGAAGCTAAAAGGACGGTTAATGTGCCTGTTCCACATGCGACATCAAGTATTGTTTTCGGTTCACATCCATATTTACTGAACAGTGATTCGATATAGTCAGCCCATTTTAGATAGTTGACATTTTTCATCATTCGATCGTATGCATAAGCGAATTTTTCGTAAGGTGGTGTTAATAGCATCTGTTTCAATTACTCAGTTTCTCGTTTGTATCCTATAGAGGCGTTCAAATACCTCATGAGGGTATTTATTTCTTCTGCATCCCAACTTCCATCATTTGTTGCAGCAAAGGCATAATCAACTGCCGATTTGATTTTACGTATATTGATTTTTCCTATGATAAAACTGAATGGAAGTTGTTGCACTCTTCTTTTGACTCTTTCAAATGTCATAATTAATTTTTCTTTGTCTACACCATCTGGTGCCTGATTAATCATAGATTCTTTTAACATCTCTGTTGCTATATTAATTAGATATAATATAACAAACCACTGCAATATGGATAAACAAACAAAAAATATTAGTATTGTTAATAGGATTTTCGGTAAATGATGTTTCCAATTTGGGAAGTTAATTTTCATTTGCTTTACTCTCAAAGTGTTTAGTGTTTTCTTTAGACTCAATTCTGTTTCTTCCCGATATTGCGTTTATGTTATCATGTTGTAGGGCTGTTGTCAAACATTAACTGAAAATCTTAATCACATCAAATAAAGAACTGAATATCATTATGAAAATCGGTATCGTAGGACGACCCCATGTCGGAAAAACCACTGTATTCAACGCATTGGCTCAATCTAATGTTGAAATAGGAGACTACACCCACAAAAAACAGGTAAATCTAAGCACAATAACTGTACCAGATGACAGATTAGAGAAGTTATTACCTATCTATGAAGCAAAAACTATTGTCCCTGCGGCTATTGACTATATGGATGGTGGTGGAACATCTCGGTCAGCAATCAATCCCAATGTTGATGTCCCAGATAGTCCAGAGATAGACTCCAGTGTTCTGGCAGAACTCCGGACTGTGGATGCACTTGCCCATGTTGTCAGGCTATTTGAAGATGATACAGTACCACACATTGATGGAAATGTTGATGGAATAAGAGACATTGATGCAGTCCATTTAGAATTAGTTTTTGCGGATTTACAGATTATTGAGGGACGACTCGCAAGGCTTGAAAAACTTCTGAAGAATCAGAAGACACCAGAATATCAGAATGAATTCAGAGTATTGGAAACCTTTAAACAAACACTTGATGATGGTATGCCAATACGTTCATTAGCTATCGCAGAAAACGATGAGAAATTGATCCGGGGATACGGATTCTTAACACAGAAACCGCTACTCATTATATGCAACATTAGTGAAACGCAGCTGCAAGAGGCAGACCAACTTACTGAACGTTTCGCAGAACATGAAAAACAAGCACAGACCACAGTTATAGTGCTCGCGGCAAAGTTGGAAATGGAAATCGCCCAGTTGGATGCTGAAGATGCAGAAATATTTATGGTAGAAATGGGATTGAATCAGTCTGCCTTAGATAGATTTATCCAAACATCATATAATCTTATGGGATTGATTACATTTTTTACTGGTGGTCCAAAAGAAGTGCGAGCATGGACACTACGTCAAGGACAGACAGCGGTTGAAGCCGCAGGATTGATCCATACTGATTTTGAACGCGGATTTGTCCGGGCAGAGTGTATCAATTGGAATGATCTGGTCACTTGTGGCAGCTACACGCAAGCCAGAAGCAAGGGGTTGTTGAAAGTAGAAGGGAAAACATATCAAGTTAAGGAAGGTGATGTCCTCAATATATTAGCAAATCCTACATAATGATTTGTGAGATACGCTCTAAATATCAGGATCGTCCATTTGATCCCTTAATTTCACTAACGCATCAATCATACGAACTCCCATCTTTTGATACATCTCCCGTTTGACATCCGTTTCAACTATTCCTGAGAAATCTATAGGTTCCCCAAATGCAAGTTCCAGTTTTGCACGTCTGAGACGCATACTGCCACGCGGTAATAACTTTTCAGATCCACGGTGGTAGACAGGTATAGTCGGGACATTCGCTTGGTGAGCTATAAAACACGATCCGTCGTGAGCTTTACCTAACTCACCATCCCAACTCCGAGTCCCTTCTGGAAATATAAGAACCGCATTACCAGCCTTCAAAAGAGAGATTGTTTTTCGCAATGCCCCTAAATCAGGTTTGCCCCTATTGACAGGAAAAGCGTTATAAGTTCTGATTAACCTACTTAATCCGGGTACACTGAAGAGATCACTTCGTGCCATGTAATGTATTTCACGATTCGCTACAGAACCTATAAATAAAGGATCTAAAAGACTGACATGATTGGCAACAATCAATGCCCCTCCTTCTCTTGGAATATTTTGGACACCGCTCGCTTCAATGTCTCCCATTACTTTACAAAAGAGATATGTTAGTCTATGTGACCACCGATATAATCGGTTCGGTGACCAAAATTGGTTGTTCGTATACCACATAAGTGTCTATTTAGTTTTCTCACTTCTCCTCTATATGTGCTACTATAATATCAATGACTTCCTCAATAGTTTTTCCAGTTGTATCCACACAAATTGCATCTTCAGCAAGTTGTAATGGACTGTGTTCGCGTGAAGTATCCTTTTCATCACGAGCAGTTATTTCTGCTTCAACGGTTTCTATTGTAGTCGGCACATTCTGTTTCTGAAGATCAGCAAACCTCCGTTTCGCGCGTTCTCTGATAGATGCGTCAAGATAAAACTTATAATCTGCATTCGGGAAGACAATCGTTGTTAAATCCCTACCTTCAGCAATGATATTTCCTTCCGCACCAATTCTCTGTTGATGCTTTACAATCTCATGCCGAATATCAGGTATTTTGGCAATATCTGCAACTAATTTGTTGACATCGGGTGTCCGTATCTGTTCTGACACATCTACAGAATTTAGAAAAATCCTTTTTCCGTTATCAGTAAATTCTATATTGCACTGTTTCACGAGTTCAATCAATTCCGATATATCTTCTTCCACACCGTTATCTATTGCAAGTAGTGTAACTGCTCTGTACATCGCACCGGAATCAAGATATAGTAAACCCAGTTTTTCAGCAACGCACCGAGCCACAGTGCTTTTACCGGAACCTGCCGGTCCGTCTATTGCAATCGTTACACATGGTCCAACTTTACGCATCAGAATCCTATTTTCTCACTGTTTCATAACTATTTTTTGTGCCGATTCCAAAATTCGTTCAATCTGTAACTCATCGTTTTTCTGAAGCTTATCTCTGAAATCATGTAAGTTATCAACAATATTGTCAATAAGTGTCAAGATAACATCTTTATTCTGCAAGAAAATACCAGTCCACAATTCAGGTGAACCGGCAGCAATTCGGGTAGAATCACGAAATCCTGTTGCAGTGAAATCTATTGCAGCTCCCTCTTGTGAATCAACATCTGCAACAGTGTTTGCAAGTATACTCGCCATTAAATGTGGCAGATGGCTTGCCGCACCAATGAGTAAATCGTGGACTTCAGGGGAACAGAAATGCGGTACCGCCCCAGCAAATTTCCATAAGTTTTCAACCAATTGTAATGCTTCCTTATCTGTGTTTGTAGTAGGTGTTAACAAGCACTTTGCACCTTGAAACAGATTTGAATGGGCAGCATCTACCCCAATTTCATGTGAACCCGCCATCGGATGTCCACCAACAAAAGCAACCGAATCAGATTTTATTGCTTTCAGTTCTTCTTCAACGGTTCTAACAATGAATGACTTTGTGCTACCAACATCAGTTATAACAATCCGTCCCTGTTGTGGCACAACAGTTTCAATGATATGTTTTGTAAATATAGGAACAAGCGTCACAGGTGTGCAAAGCACAATTAGGTCGCTGTCCTGAATCCCCTCCATCAAATCCGTAGTGATGTCGTCAACCGCATCAAGTTTACGTGCATTTTCAAGCCTACCGATGTTCCTTCCTAAACCGACACGTTTTCCATGAAATCCGTTCTTCTTAAGTGCCAACCCCAGCGAACCACCAATCAAACCGACACCCCATATAGTAATTTGACGTAATTCTTGGATTTGGTGTAAGGAAGGTTTCTGAGCAGTAAACATTCGGACGAATTCCAGGAGAAAGTATTCACCATATTTTAGATAATATTGATACCGATGTCAAGTCAAAATTTCAAGTCATAAAAATGTTGACATCAGATTACATATTCTATACAATTCCACTTATGAATGTAGTGTTTTGTAGAATAATGTCCGAACAAAGCACGTATGTCAGTATTTATTTGTAATTTACACAAACCTTACAATTCTATCATGGTCTAAGCAAGAATTGCCTAAGGAGGTATATATGGCAGAACGAATTAAAATGGGTTTAATCGGATGTGGTGGAATGTCCGGTGCCCACATGAACGCATACCGAGAGTTGTGGTCAAAAGAAGTACGAGTTTTTGATATTGTCGCTGCATGTGATATAGACAAGGGGAAAGCCGAACAGCGGGCAAATCAGGCACATGAATTTCAAGGTGGTACAAAACCTGCTGTCTATACGGACCTTGATGAGATGCTCGCTAAACACCCTGATTTGGAATGTGTTGACATCTGCGCACTGCACAGAGCACATCATGTGGTTGCTGTCCCAGCATTAGAAGCAGGAAAACATGTTATCATAGAAAAACCTTTTGGCATTACAATGCGGGCGTGTAAACTGATGATGGACGCTGCAGAGAAAAATGATAAAATTATTTCTGTCGCAGAAAACTATCGATTGGCACGAATCCAACGCACCCGAAGTTGGGCAATTGCACAAGGACGTATCGGTGAACCCCGCATGTTCTTCTGGGTTGAAGTTGGTGAAGCATTAGGCAAATGGGGTTGGCGAAACTTCAAGATGGATGCCGGTGGAGGTTGGGCATTAGATGGTGGTGTGCATTTCACTGACCTTATGCGATATATTCTCGGTCTGGAGGCTGAGGAAGTATATGCTATCAACAAAGCTTACGAACCCTTCCGCTACGATAATGCAGGTGCACGCGAAGGTGGCTATTCGGTTGATGTCGAAGACTGTATGATTGCTACAATCAAATTTGAACAAGGTGTAACCGCACAGTGGACATGGGTCGGTTCCGCACCAGCACACGGATTCGGTCAACATACCATCTATGGCAGCGAAGGGGCACTTGATTGGGGTAGAGGATTAGTACCACGCGGCGGTGAACCAATTTCCAATGACGATTTGATGAAGGAATTCACTGATAGTCTTAATGATGAACAGAAGGAATATTACTTCCCATCCGGAATTGGTGATACGGTTGCTATCGAGTTGAAATATTTTGCTGATGCAATTCGCAACGGTGGTAAACCCGAAGTGGACGCAGTTGAAGGACAGAGATCTCAAGCTATCTGCATGGCTGCCTATGAATCTGGATATTGGGGTCGTCCTGTAACAATCGCAGAAATTGAGAACTGCGAATTGGAAGGATATCAGAAGGAAATAAACGACCACTTGGGAATAGAATAGTCCAGTTTATGTCTCGTTTTATCATTGTCCAAGGCATCATGTTATTGAATTCCAACATTAGAGTGTAGTAGTGGATTGCCAAATCAACAAGGAATGTCCGTTCAGTGTTGATTTGGCATTTTTAAGCGCATGTTTGATGGAGTGAATTTTGACAAGCGCGTATCCCATAGATCATTGTAAGGCGGGGTTTCTGTGCCCCGCCAGGTCCAACATTAGAATAAAAACTAAAATTAACAGGACACTTTACAATAAGAAAAACGCGCTTAATGTGAATGTCATACGCATATTCACTACGCGCAATTCATTGCGCCTCGGACATTACTCAAACAAGTCAATAAATGAGGAAATTTGAGTGATAAATATCATACCAAATTATTATTGTTTCGGATGCATCATAACTTTTCTACTGTTGTTACCGTCCAATACTGTAATGGCACTTGGATTTGAAGACAAGAATCTGATATACGAACAGCAACCTCTTATTCGTCGTCCGACAAATAAACTTGGACAACGTAAAGGTTTCATTTTTGGTCTTGGTGCTGGTGTTGGTAATGTGAACTTTGCAGAACCACTTGCGGAGTATTGGGGGAACACTTATGAAGAGGATTGGCCAGATCCACGTGGAACTACTTCCACCTTTGCCACAGAAATTAAAGTAGGACATGGGTTTTCAAATCAATTCCTTCTTTACTATACCAGCCGCATCACTTGGATGCCATTATCCAATCTTTACCGAGATACGATGATTGCAAATGGCACAGCTGGGGTTGGAATGATGCTATATCCACTGAGCAGTGCGGATTTTTACCTTGTAGGTTCTGTAGGACTTGCAACGCTTGTGACATGGGAACCACCTTTCAAATTGGAACGGGCAAGACCGACTGGATTTTCTGCTTCCGGTGGAATCGGTTTTGAACTTGTGCGTCATTTGAACATAGATTTTACAGTAAATTATGGAAATGCACATTCCACACAGGTAGATGATGTGAACGAAATAACGCTAACCGATGAGATTGTCACCTTTTTGGTGACTGCACATCTTCTTTTTTATTAGTGTGATACGGAGGAAGTAATGACAGAAAAGAAAGTAACAAGTTTTGCAACAACTGTTCTCCTATTGATAGGTATGTTATCATTTATCCTGAGTTGTGGTGATTTGAGCGATGATGAAACTACTGAACGCCTCCAGTTTGCAGAGTATTTCTTCTTTCCAACCGCACCTTATATAAATAAATCATACATAGAAGAAGTTCCTGCTGATGAAGTAGCATCTTCGGAAATTGACTATGAAGCAGAAAAAGCAGCCATACAACAGGTCTATAGTGAATTCTATAAAGCATTTAACGACAGAGATATGAATTCTATAAAAAATTTAATGTATACAGGAATTGATATTGAATTTGGAGTTTACGTATTAGAAGATGGTGTGATTGCTCCGTATCATTCCTCAAACTGGATCACTATAAGGAGTATGCTTGAGTGTTTATGGAGTGAAGTACCTTGTGGTGAGAGCATGTTTAATGTTTTTTGGGGACCCAATCCTACGCTCAGTGAATTTTATATTAGACCTAAGAATGTAAATGCACCATGGGACGAAGCAAGTGCTAAAGGATTTAACAGTGGGGATGGAAATGTTAATAAACCAGGAGAGACTTATGTCTATTTTGTCAAGATAAATGATGAATGGGAAATATATCAACTTGCCAGTCTTGCCACTGAAGTTGCTCCACGATTTAATGAACCACCGATTGACAGATATTTTAGCGATGCAAAATATAAGGCACCATAGTTACACCTATTCAAAAGAAGAAACAATATACCGAGGAAAATATGCCAAAACCAACAGATATTCGTATCCTTGATGTTGCACATAGTTTTGAAGAACACCAATACCGGACTCCGCTCAAATTTGGTGGTGTCCCAACGGACCACTGTATCTTATTTAACGTGCAGATTCTTGTCCAAACCCGTGATGGTAAGGAAGCAGTAGGGAACGGATCTATGCCACTGGGAAATGTATGGGCATTTCCACCACGTTATGTTCCCTTTGACAAAAGTCTCACTGCAATGAAGCAGCTCGCTGAACTGGCAATTGATTTGACACGAGAATGTACACATTATGCACATCCGCTTGAACTCTCTGATGTACTTGAACCTGAATTTTTACAGATCGCGAGGGAGTTGTCACAGGCACTGGAGCTGGCTGTTCCAATTCCGAAACTCTGCACTGTGGTCACAACAAGTCCAATTGACGCTGCAATTCATGATGCATTCGGGAAAGCAAACGGTATCAATAGTTACAATGGATTAGACGAAGATTATATACAATCGGATCTATCGCGTTTCTTAGATTCTGATTTTGCAGGAAAATATCTTGACCAATATACCACACGTCATCCTAAACCCGATATGCCGATCTATCACCTTATCGGTGCATTAGATCCTCTTACGGATGAGGACATCACAGAACGGCTGAACGATGGACTGCCTGAGACATTACCAGAATGGATTGTTGCAGATGGGTTGACGCATCTCAAGATAAAACTGAATGGTGATGATTTAGAGTGGGATGTAGAACGTGTGCTCGCGATTGACCAAATCACCGCTGAAACACAAGCATTACGTAGCGTTAGTTCTTGGTACTATTCAGCAGACTTTAATGAGACATGCCAAGATGTAGAATATCTGTTAGAATTTCTCAATCGGATTCAGGAAGGTGCTGTACAAGCATTCGAACGTCTTGCCTATATTGAACAACCGACTGACCGCGATCTTGAAGCACACCCGGAAAACAAAATGCATAAGGTTTCAGAAATAAAACCTGTTGTCATTGATGAATCTCTCACTGACTTTGAAACTTTGTTATTAGCACGAGATCAGGGCTATTCTGGCGTTGCACTCAAGGCGTGTAAAGGTCAATCGCAGGCATTGTTGATGGGTGCGGCTGCGCAGGAATATGGCATGTTCCTTGCTGTTCAGGATTTAACGTGTCCTGGAGCATCGTTCTTACATTCTGCGGGACTTGCTGCACGTATCCGCGGTGTTACGGCTATTGAAGGCAATGCACGTCAATTCTGTCCAAGTGCAAATGATGGTTGGCGAGAGGAATATCCAGAAATCTTTGACATTATTGATGGCACAGTCGGAACACAGATTCTCACCGGTCCTGGACTTGGGTATTGAATGTGAATCATGGTTTTTAATTGCGCGATTATTTTTTCTGCTTTATTTCTCCCCAAACCGTTGTCAATAATCCTTCAGGTTCAAGAGCGTACCGCCTGGTTGCCCATTCAAACGCCCACAAACCACCGTTTGAATACGTTTCCAATACTCGCTCAGTCACTCCACTTTCAATATGCACTGCGAAATTAACATAGCCAAATATGGGAATACGATCAATGTAGAATGAGTAAACAAGGTACCTGCCATCAATTGACCAAGTGAGGTACTCAATGTAAGCATCTTCTTCAGGTTCTATGTACCGCAAGTTGCGAGGTCCCACAACGCAGACAATGCCAAGTTTATAGGGTTTAGTTTTAGTGAGAAAAGCTAATTGTTTCGAATTGGGTGAGAAAACAGGAAATTCACCGTCTATGATAATATGTGATGTCTCTTTTGTAGCAGTGTTGAAAAAAAAAAATACCGAGGTCTGTGCTGTAAGCGATTCTTTTCCCATTAGGTGCCCAGTCCACCTGATATGGATTTTCCTTCAATAACAGTTCTGCGATCGGTTCCTTTCTCTTTATTTCAGTGTTTGGAATGAGGTAGAGGCCGCGTTCCAGAGGCTGCTTAAGTATAACGAATGAATGGTTTGTGAAGACCACATCTCTGTCCGATGAGACATCTGCATCATAAAGTTCACTATATTCTCCTTGCGTAAGTTTTTTCGGTACTGCATTCGGATTCCTTCTGTCAAGTAGGTAAACATCATGAAAAGTGTCGAACTCATCTTTGCCTTTATCTGAACAACAACTACGATATAGCGGCCATCTTTTTGTATAGAGAAAGCCGTAATATCATGCGGCAGTCTGAAAAGCGGTTGTGCGCTGCGTCCATCATTCACGTTGCCGATCCATAATTCGCGGTAATCCTCTGGGTATCTAAAGATGATCTCGCCAGTGGGAGCGGCATACGTTGCCACTGGCAAGAGAAGAACAAGACACAAACAGATTGCTTTGAGAATCTTTTCTAAACTAAATTTCATCATTATTCCTCATCTATGGTGACATTTTGTAGCATACATAACCTGTTAGGTTGTGCAGAAACGGAACACAACCTAACAGGTTATGCTACAGCGTCTGCGTTAGTTTCGGTTTTCTGACCGAACTGCTCATAATGTTCAATTAATTCTAAAGTTTACTATAATTCTCTGGTTTCTGGTTCAGCGACTGAGATATTCGTAACAATATTCCGTTGTTCTGGATGCCGAACTGGAAAATCCTTGATGACTTCATCGATTAAGTCCTTTATAGTTGCTTTGACATCATCAAACGGGATGCATTCTAAAACGATAATGGCGCGATGTTTGGACGGTGCTATATCATAAGTCAATCCATACTGTATACCGAGAGACATTAACTCCGGTTCAACATTGATTGAAATCTGTCGGCATTCCTGTTCGGTGATGAAATGACTATCAACTATGAAATGCGTATGAATCCACGCTTCTTTTTCTTCAATAATCTTCATACTCGTATTTTAGCATGAAAAACCGTTGGAGTCAACTTTACACACCTAAGTGGGTGTGTAAAGTTTTTGTCACTAAAGAATCATGCGGCTATTGTGTCTGGATACCAGTATTTATCCCAAGTTTTGTTCTTTAGTATACATCTCAACTCAAGGATAGCATTGAGTCCTTCATCTGTCCATCTCATAGATGCGCGTCTACACCTTTGTGCCACAACATGTTTACAGGCACTCTCTATCACGCTACTTGTAATCTGATACCCTTTCTCTCTAAATGTTTTATACTGCATACGGTTCGTATGTTTTTCAAAATAGCCTGCTTCTCTTTCAAAGTTTTTTCTCTCATCAGGATTTTCTGTCTCTAAAGAACGAATGTGTAATGCCACTTCGGTGATCTTCCCCTCAAAAAGGAGAGGTTCTACCTTTTGTGTCCAAGTCTCTACCTTTTCAATCGCATGCTCTCCGAAGGCGTATTTTGCTGCATCATATAGATGCGATTTTGCATGCATATAATCTACAATCTCAACCGCATTCGGAAAATACTCATCCGAGTTGTTCCAAATCCACGGAGCTCCATCACCGATAAACACAACTTCTTGCTTCATAATATCTTCTCGATAGATACCACTACCGGTCGCTAACGCATATAAATCCTTGCCACACTGTTCGGCATTCTGACGATTGGCAGTATAACGAATGCTTTCAGGACGCGCTCTGGAAATACCATTCGGTCCCAGTTGGGGATAATCTCTAAAAATACAACCTACTTTGGTTTCTTTCCAACCTTCTAATGAGTTCGTATGACACCCATCTGTGCTCACATACCATCGCTCATTGGCTCCAAGGGTTTGGAGGTCCACCTGTTCCAAGGCACGCAAATCTTTTGACCATTCACGCACTTTCTTATTTAGGGTCGTGTGACTGACATCAATACCCTGACGCGATAGCTCTTCAGCTGCCCCCCTATAGTCAAAGTTAGCCGCAAAACGACACATCTTTTCTGCGACACGATGTGTATAGCTACCTTTCAACTGCTGCTTCATATCCCAAGGTGTATGGTAGTGTTTCGCATCACAATGATAAACCCACCGCTCAACACGAATAACACCACAGAGTGTTGTTATCTGCCGTTCTCTCTTACGCCACGAACGACACGATTTTTCACACTTGGGACACGACACCGTTTCCGGCTCTTTAGCCGATGCTTGCTGGAACGCATAGAGTTCTAACAACTTTTGTCCTAATGCCTGAGTGCCTTCTAAAATATAATGCTCTGCTTCAGCTAACGACAGACAAGAATCGCTACCAAGGTCTCCAAATAAATCGTTAATCTCATCTACTAACTTCTTTGCAGCTTCCGCATTTTCTTTGACTTCACAACTATCATAAGTTATACTAATCATCGGTATCCTTCCTTTGAAAGAAATATAATATAGAGAAAGGATACCATCTTCATATAGATTATACAAATCTATTCTACAACGCATCAAGTGACAAAAACTTTACACACCCCACCTAAGTTACAGAGGCATTCAATTGTCGAGTTTCGTTGTTGTAGGAGGGGTTTCTAACCTCGATTTCAGATGCCCTGCATGAAAAGTCGGGGTTAGAAACCCTTCCTACAAACAATTAAATAACATGTAAATTCATTGATTTTTACGTTCTTTGAATCGTACCGTATTGTACGTTTTTTCGGATTACGGTACGGTTTTGGTACGGTTTTGGTACGGTGCTGTGAGACCCGTCTGTGTCTGGGTTTGTGAGTGATTTTTGTGCGAATTTCTGGAAATTTCAATTTTTTGATCCGGTACGTTTTATGATTTAAGTTTTTAGTGTTCTGATATATATTATTCATGGTATAGAAACACGGTATCGCAATCCATATGATAAATGTAGCAGTTCTTAATTCGGTCTGCGTTATTCTTCTATCGTATTGTGTTATCATGAAATTTCACCTACTGGTTTATATTATACCAATTCTAAGAAATATAGTCACATTATGATATCTGTAGGACATTGTGAATATAAGAAGCGCAATGAATTGCGCGACTACGAAGCAGTTCCTTCATTAATGGTATATTCTTTTATAGAAATGGTATAACTACACCACTTATTAGAGTTTCTAAACTTGTGTAATCGATTTGGCTTGCCCCTAAACATGTGTTAATTATACTATTCTAAATTGTGGTTGTCAAGTAAAAATGTCATAATTATCAGGGCTTACGCAAATTTGGGTATCCCTATTCAGAATTTTGTTCTTTCAAGGATTTTACCCATGATTTTTTCCCTTTTCAAGAATTTACCTCCCTTTATCCCCTGCAAGCGAAGGGAATGCGTAAGTCCTGAATTATGATATTTTTTTGTTAATTTAACGACTTGTGCCAGTTAACAATATGTTTATTTTGTATTCACACATATTTGATTTAACATATAAACATATCGTCCCTACCAAATCAACGCCAAATGCGCGTTTGGCATTTGTCGGGACTAAAGATGGAATTTATGACGTTTTTCTATCAACATATCGTCCCTACGGGACTAAAGAAAGTTCAAAGAAAAAGAAATTTAACCCAATCCACCTACTAATGTGATACACTATTTAACAATTAGTAATTTAGCACAACTCGTTAATTTATAGAAGAATTGTTGATTTTTGTCTGAACCAGGATTTTCCAAATCAACTCTGAATACGCGTGTGGTATTGATTGGGGTTATTGTTCTATTTTCGGACGTGGACGCACAACCCGAAAACCGATCGTCCGTGTGGAATCTAACGGATAGAATGGAGACCGAAGAGCTGAACGGAGGAATGTGCTGCCGACATCCCAGGCCCCGCCGCGAATTACTCGAACACGTAAGACATCACGGAAGCGTAGATTTAGCGGATTACGTTGCACTTTCTTTTTGTTCTGCTGATAAAATGCGAGGGTATATTCATCAAGGCACCATTCCCACACATTTCCAGCGAGATCCGCAATACTATCGGGTGATGTCCCGTTTGGAAAATTTCCGACAGGTGTAGTATGGTTGTAACGCCGTGCGAAATTGGCATGGTGTCGTGCTTTTGGCGGGTTGTTGCCCCACGGATAGGTTCGTCCTTCTATGCCACGGGCGGCACGTTCCCACTGTGCTTCAGTTGGCAAACTGCCTCCAATCCATTCCGCATAAGCTTGCGCATCAAACCATGTGACACCGACAACAGGTTGTGTATCCGCATTGAAGTTATCATCTTTCCAAATTTCTTCGCCTTGTTGTCCACGAGGGGAAGGACGGTTCGTTGCTTCAACAAAAGCGCGGTATTGTGCATTCGTGATTTCGTATCGGGAAATTTGGTATTCGGAGAGATAGACTCTGTGTTGTGGCACTTCAGCGTCAAATGTCCGTTTTTCCAGCAATGAACTTCTTAACTTGGCTTGTGTATAAGCTGCTTCTGCTTCCTCTGGTGATGATCCCATAAGAAATTCACCTGCGGGAATAGTAATCCATTCTATTGTGGAGAGAGTTTTTTCAGCGGATGGGCTAATTTCGGCAGGGACAGAACTGGTCCGATAGCAAAGGAGAAATATCAGAATCATGAGACTGAGGAATCGTAATCCAAGCATATTCTTTTATTTTTCGTTGTGTTTCTCTGCAAAGTTAAAGTTCCTCAAAGAAAAACTTGTCCATACTTCATCTAAGTTATCACCTTCACTTGAAGAACCACCATACGTTACTACTTTATAATCTACGCCAGTTGCATATTTTAATCTTTGGGCAATCTCAAAAATATGTTCGGCATGTCGAGAATGCTTAGGATCATTAACACGGCATCTTAATAAATGTGGAGGTTCGGAAGCACGTTTATCATACTTTAGATAGGGGTACGCTTTGAGTATGGATTTTAGGATTAAGGGAGGGTCTATTTCTTCACGGACGATCTTTACGATCTCTACTGCAGCCTTCTGCAGAATCTTTTCCAATTCTTCTCGATGGATTCCGTTGAGTTCTTCATCTTCAAGTGTCGCAGTGAAAATTCTTTTACCTAAATCCATAGGTAAACCGTTTACTTCTTCATCATGGTTTCCGTTTAGAGCATACCGAACTCTTGCGAAACGAACAGTACCAAATCCATTTCTTATAGGTATCTCTGCCCGAATGAACTTAATGAAGTCACTGCCTTGCACCTTATTCAAGTCAACATTACGAATTTCATACATGTTCATAATAGTTTCTCCTATGAAGATGGCAAATCTGATTTAGAGAACTCTACAGGAAAACGGTGTTTTACGCAAAACGGAGGAATATAACCGTGAATTAATACTTCTGCATCCCGCTCTGCGAATACTAATGCAATTAATTGAAGTTCAACATTTGACGAGAAATCACTAAGTGGATTAGAGGTATCTCCTACAAGGATATTCTCCATATAATCAAGGTCCATCACTCCACGCAATTGTTGTGGTAAAATATGAACTATCTCTTGAACTGGATCTAATATATTAAGACCGTGTGGAAGCGATTCGTCAATTTCTAATTCGTAAATGAATGCGGGATTACCTTCTGAAGGTTCTATCTTGCTATTGAAAACTGCATAATGCCATGCTAATGCATAAGAACGAGTTAGAGATATAAATGGACTGTTGACAGTTCCAGTAGCAATATGATGTATCAATGCTTCAGTTGAAGGATTCGCTTCTGGTGATCTTGCAGTAATACCTATTCGTCGTGAATCATTAGAATGCCAATGCGTTCCAACACCTGCCCCTTTATAAAATGTTGCCATGTATAGATATAGAACGTAATGGTAACTGTCAATTACCGGAAAATATGTGTTGTAATTATTTCTGTTTTTAGTTTTGCAAATGTGCGTGGGGAAATTAGCGTTGATGCCAATGTCTCACGCAAGTATTTAGCAATTTGATTTTAGTGTGATTATAAATGTAAGTCAATTTTAACATGTTTGCCTTGAAGTTTCAATTCATATTTGCGTCTACAACAATGACGCTGCTATACTAATTCAACTTATTTCATCTTTAGTGGGTATCCTAAGAATATGCAAATTATCAAACGTTTCTCAGAGATTAATGAAGATGACTTGCTGCTTGTCGGTGGTAAAGGTCTAAATCTTGGGAAATTGGCGAGAGCAGGCTTCCATGTTCCATCAGGTTTCTGCATTACGACAGATGTTTACCGTCGTTCAATTGAGAACTTATCTGAACAGAATGTCCGTAATGTGACAGAAGTAACGTTAGAAACAGAATTGGTTGAATCTATTCAGAAAGCGCGAGAAGAATTGCAAACTGATACTGTTGCGGTGCGTTCCAGTGCGACTGCTGAAGACTTGGAAACGGCAAGTTTTGCTGGTCAACAAGATACCTTTTTGAATGTCCACTCAGACGAACTGTTGGATGCTATTAAGGGGTGTTGGGCATCCTTATGGTCGGAACGCGCAATCGCTTACCGTCGTACGCAGGGCATTTCTGATGAGGATTTGGCAATGGCTGTAGTTATCCAGGAGATGTGTCAAGCGGATGTTTCAGGGGTGCTTTTCACTGTCAGTCCTTTCAATGAAAATGTCAGTATTGTTGAGGCAAATTGGGGGTTAGGAGAATCGGTTGTATCAGGAGACATTACACCAGATAGTTTCCAAATCTCACGTGAAACAGGTGAGATATTGCAGAGAACTGTAACTACAAAGCGGGAGATGATAACGTCATCTGGTGTGAGTGAGGTGTCAACTGAACAGCAGGATATCCCAAGTCTTACCGATACACAGTTAGAAGACTTGGTGCAACTTGGTCTTCAAGTAGAACGGACCTATGGGCAGCCGATGGATATTGAGTGGGCACTTTCGGATGAGCAGTTTGTTTTATTGCAAGCAAGATCAATCACAACACATCCACAGCAACAGATTAATGAAGAAGAAATTGCGAAACTCCAGGAATATGAGATTCAGGCGTTGAATACACTTGCAGATCCTCAGGGAACGATCTGGAGTCATCATAATCTTGCTGAAGTATTACCTGCTCCGTTGCCAATGACATGGGAACTTATGAGACGTTTTATGTCGGGGACAGGTGGGTTAGGCAAAGCATATCGTGACTTAGGTTTCTTTCCAAGTAAACGTGTAGACAGGTTAGGTATATTGGACCTGATTTGCGGCAGAATCTATGTTAACTTGAACCGTGAGTCTGAACTGTTCTTTGAAGGTTATCCATTGGTGCATGATTTTTCAGCACTAAAGCAGCAACCTCAAAAAGCGATGTATGCACAAGCAGCATTGAATATAAAGCATAGCACTCCCGCATTCTGGTTCAAACTGCCACTATACATCATCCGTATGACAAAGGCAGAGTTACGTTTGAGAAAGTTTCGCTCAAGTTTTGATGAGGAGTTGACATCACAGGTTTTTCCACAGTTTCAGGATGAGGTACAAACAGAACAAAATCTAAGTTATACTAAACTTTCAGATGAAGATTTGGTCACAAAGTTTGAAGAATGGTGTGAGAAAACATTGAATGATTTTGCACCGAAGGCTCTTATTGCGACTGTACTTGCTGCCTTTTCACTTCAACGGTTGGAAACATCCCTACAAAAATGTATTGATGAAACAGCTGCAAAGAACCTTGCAAGTAGGCTTATTAGCGGTGGATCCGGTAATCTCACAGTTGAGACCAATGAGAGGTTACGACAGGTAGGAACTGGTGATATATCGCTTTCCGAATTTCTAAACGCCTATGGACACCGCGCAGTCAATGAATTTGAATTAGCACAACCGCGGTGGCGAGAAGATACGGAATACATAGAACAGATAATTACGTCTCTTTCACAACAATCTGATGTTGATAATAGCCAAACATATACACGACAGATTGATCAACGGAATGAAGCAGAAAAAGAACTTAATGCAATACTGGAGAAAAAAGCAGGGTTGCGTAAACAAATTGAGAGTGAGTTGGATTTTACGAGACGATATATGCCTTTTCGAGAATCTGCTAAATTTTATCTTATGCTTGGATATGAACAGATGCGGCGCGCTTTAGTGGAGTTGGATAAACGTTTTCAACTAAACGATGGAATTTTCTATCTTGTGCCAGATGAATTGTCTCAACTAATTAGTGGTGATGACTTAAGTGATGTTATTACTGAACGTAAAACACAACGTGAACTCTTGTTGCAGATCTCACTGCCGGATGTTATCTTTAGTGACTCATTAGATGAGATCGGAGCATCGTTGTCAACTGAAATATCGGATACTTATGCGGGTGTAGGTGTTTCCGCAGGAGTTGCCAAGGGAAAGGCACGAGTGCTTTTGAGACCTACCGATATGCAACCTGATGAACGTGATTACATCCTTGTGTGTCCATCAACAGATCCCGCTTGGACACCTCTGTTCTTACATGCTGCAGGTTTGGTGATGGAACGCGGTGGGTTGCTATCTCATGGTGCGGTGGTGGCAAGAGAATATGGTGTGCCAGCAGTGGCTAACATCCCAAACGCCACCGATAATATCGTTGATGGACAGATAATACAGATTGATGGAAACAAAGGGACGGTTTCTATTCTTTCAGAAACACCGTAGTGGGGAGATAGACATGCTTTTTGAGATATATTCAGAAAAACTTCAGCAAAAACGCGTAAAAATGCGCCGCGCGTTTCTGATGTCGTTGGTATTACACGGTGTTGTAATCGCGCTTGTGAGTATAAGTTATGTCCGATGGTACCGTCCATTACTTACTTCTGACCCTTTGGTAACGGATGCCGTATTAGTGTCCACACCAAAACGTTTTCACATGAGTAGCGAACGCAAACGTTCAATGCCAAAACGTCGTCCTATATCTTCAAATGCAGTGGAAATAACCAGACAAAATGCTGCCCAACCGATTAACTCTACGCGTCCAGTAAGCACTGGTACATCAATGACAGCAGTCGGAACAGAGGCGAATTTACCGATGGAAGAGACAACACTGAGTGAAATAGTATCTAAAAACCCAGAATGGAAATCAATAGCAATTGAGAACGCAAAATCACCAACCATCACAACCATCGCTGAGAAAGTTCAGGAACAAGCAGGAACAGTCCAACAGCATGCTGAAAAAGCACCGCTACCTATCGACAGAGATGGAAGGATGGGTGAAGCGTTAGAAGGTATCGCAGAAAGTGTTGCTGATAGTAGAACAGAACGGGTTGTAGATGTCGTTTTTCTGCTTGACATTAGCGGCAGTATGATAGATAATATCCGTGCTGTTGGCAGGCAACTACGTCAGATGGTTACGGTATTTGAAGAGAAAGGCATAGACTTTAGACTTGGTATAGTTCTTTTTAGATATCTTGATAGAGATACTATTATTCATCAACCGACATGGGATGTAGAGAGATATAAACGATTACTGACGACACATGTTGTCGCTGCAGCAGGTGATGAACGTGCACATGATGCAATCTTGAAAGCGATTCGCCGTGTAAAGTTTCGTGAACAAGCGAATCGACGGTTTGTGCTTGTGACAGATGAACCGAGTAAAGGATCTATTCAATTATTAGATGTGCTGCGGCAGTGTCAACAGAACAAGATTACAGTTGATGTCATCGGTATAAATCATACGACACATCGGGCTTTGTCATCCAAAACAGGTGGACTCTGGTACCCGATACCGATTCAGGAGTAGAGATATATGAAGTGGGCGTTAAATACGTATCAGACATGTCAAGATTGGGAACTCAAGCGAATTCTTGATACCGCTGAGGCCACCGGCTATCACGGTGTTGAGTTATTGATGGATTACAAACAGAAACATGGGTTTGAGTGGGATACACCTGAAGATGTTTGGGATGGGTTGAAGTCGCAAGTAGATGCAAGTGGTGTTGTCATTTCTTCACTAACGAGTTGCCAGAATTTCCATTCAGAAAATGCAGATGATAGAGAAGAAACTGTCCGACGCGTTTCCCGTGTGATTGACATGGCAGAATTCATGGGATGTGACCATGTTCGCGTGCTTGGTGATCGATATTCAGAGGAAAACCGGGACGCTGTTGTCGGTTATGTGACGGAAGGTTTGAAGGCACTGGGTAACTATGCGGGTGAGAAAGATATTACAGTATCAATTGAGATGCACGGTTCCTTCACAGATCCTGATTCTGCAATGGAGGTTATTGAAGGTGTCAACCTACCTAATGTCGGTTTTGTCTTCAATTCCCAATTCGTTGGCTGCGATGATGGAAGTATTGAACCCCTCTTTTCACGCGTAGCACCCCATATCACTTCAGTCCATACACACAAAGTGGAAACTCCAGAAACATTTGAACTCTACAGACAGATGTTTGAATGGCTCAGCCGTATCGGTTTTTCTGGCTACATATCCAATGAATGTGCATATACCGGACCTGATCCTGAGAAGGTGTTAGCACTCTATGTTGGCCTTTTCAAGGCGTTTGTCAAGTGAACTTGCTACAAGAAGCACACCTTTACAAACGAGTTGCGATTCCAAATGCTTTTCTCAATGAAACCGCAGGACGCGCGTGGGGTGGCGATATCCGTATCGGTGATTTGACAGGAAATGGAAAGGTCGATTTCCTGGTTTATAAGTCACTTGGTGGTATCCATCCATGTTTTCTCGGAGCATTTACCCTTGAAGGTGAACCATTGTGGTCCTTAGGTGATAAGCACCTTCAAATCAAAGATGTAGATGTTAAGGATTCCTACCTAACGACACTCTCACCTGACAGACCTGGACCTGTGGCTATCTATGACATTGATGCAGATGGACAGTTGGAAGTTATCTGTTTTTGGGTAGACACCGATGTGTCGGAGGTGAGTAAATGGGATTTGTCTGCAATTCGCTTGATGATATTGGATGGGACAACCGGAGAGATTAAACATGCTGTCGTTTCTGAGGCACTACGGCAATGTGATGCTTACGTAGAGGGTGAATTGCATATCCCCAATTATGTTCATCAACGTTTGATGATTGCTAACCTTTGTGGAAACCCACAACCGCAAGATTTCATTGTAAAAGTTGGCGTGAATGTCCTTGCGTTTAACCATGAACTTCAACTGCTGTGGCAGTATACAGACAGATGGTATCGCTATCCGAAGCATTCTGCTTATATCCCTGCTGTCGGTGATTTCAATGGAGATGGACTTGATGAAGTCAATGGTGGTAATTTTGGATTGGCTGCAGATGGCACGGTGCTTTGGGACGAGTTCCTGGGTGACAACATTGATTCTGTATTGGTTGAGGAGTGGGATGGTCATACCCGTGCAATTCTCTCTGGTGGTGGACAAGTGCTTGATAGTGAAGGTAATGCCCTGCTTTCACTCGGTTTTGATGAGGTGCCGCATGGGCAAGAGATCCGATGTGGTAATTTGCTACCCGATTCCTCATCCAATTTAGTCATCCGCTATAACGGACATCATCCTGACTTAATTGTAGTGAACAAGAGTGGGCAGATTCACAGTCGCTTTCGTGTTGACGAAACGCCTAACAATACGGGATTAGAAATAATCCGTTGGAATAGTGTCGGTAAACAGGAATTGATTTTTAGTCCTGCTGCCCTCTATGATGATGAGGGAAACAAAGTCGTTACGTTTCCCGATCTGCCACCACCGACAGGTGGTAAAATGGGTTGGTATCACTGTTTTCCTGCGGATGTTTGCGGTGATGCACGCGAAGAAGTGGTCCTCTACGATCCATATAGTGATGCTGTTTATATCTGGACACCGAAGCCTTTTCATCCTAATCAATATGATGGTTACGGACATACTGCCCGACAATACAATGCCCGATTAATGGATTAACTTTATGGGAACAAAGTCTGTGAATAAGTTTCTACTCATCTCAATAGATTGTTGGCGTTATGATGCGCTAAGTCGTACTAACCCTTTCTTCAACACACCGAAGTTCGATCTGTTGACCAAAGATTTCTCCCTTGCAGAAAAGTTCTTTGTGGCAGCTCCTGCCACACGTCCCTCTCATACTTCATACTTTACTGGACTTTACCCGTTTGAACATGGTGTCTATGGACAGACCTACCTGAAGATGTTTGATGACATTTCAAACCTATTCCAAATATTTGCTGATGAAGGTTATCATATTACTGGGCGATCTGAACGGGCGGAAGTATTTCGTTTTCTTGATTATGAGTCTTTCATCACACCTATAGATCCGAAAGCGAAAGCACAGCAACTCGGTTCTATGGAAGATATGATAGATCATTTGAAGCAACCTTCAGAGACACCACAGTTCTGTTTTCTACACTTTTGGTATACACACGGTGGATATGGGATGAGTGGCATTCCGGGGGTACCGAGTCTCGGATCACTTGTGGACAAGGGAAGAACAGACGAGGCATTGCGTTACTACTATGCTGCTGCGACACACATACTTGAATTCAAGCTCGTTGAAATCCTGAAGCAGCTTGATTTGCCAAAATGGGCAGTTTTTATCTTTGGAGACCACGGAGAAGGGATATGTGAGGAACTTATTGATCACGGCAGCACGTTGAATCAGAATGTCCTACATGTGCCTTTATTGGCGCATATTCCTGGTGTAAAGGAATTAGAGTTTCCGAATGCACCAATTTCTGCTATTGATCTGTTTCCTACCATTACAAACCTTGCGGGTATAGAAACGGATTATCAAGGATATGGACAAGATTTGCTCATGCCATCAGAATTTGATGATGACCGTTTGGTATTGTCTGAGTTGGATAGTCTGTATGGTATAGGTTTTCTTAGCAAGAAAAACTTGGAGATGCCGCATCATAGGGTAACTTCTCGGACATCGGTTGACAATGTTGAGATTGGTAGGTATACTGAAGGTGTACGACTTTGGTCGCTAACGGACGGTCATTATATGTATCGTGAAGATGAACAGACAGGAAATAATGTTTATCGGCATGTGTTGAGCGGAGAAGAACTTGCTTGTGAAGAACCAGATAAGTTCCGCGATGCTTATGACGAGATATTGATGAATTCCAACTATCAACACTTGCAAGCACAGGTTTCTACACCTGAGGAGAAAAAGATTTTAGAAGGGAGATTACGGAATTTAGGGTATATTGAGTAGTTGGGTTGTCAGTTGTCAGCAGACTAAGCGGCTTGCCTAATAGGTTTATCCAGAAGTATCCACGCTGTTCTGCCTTTCCTTGGATAGGGAAAGGGTTTCTGATAGGTTATTACATTGGAAACATGGATTAGCGTTGCATACTTAGAATCAGACCACTTATCTCTCAATCCTTGAAATCCCAAGTCAACGAATATTTCTTGACGGTATTGTGCATTGATGTTACGTAGTATTTCGGGGGTTAAGTTTTCATACGTATCTACTTTGGAAGCGATGAATTGTCCCTTGACGAATCCACCACTTTCTTTCATGTAGACAACATCTCCTGCACTAATTTTACCGTGAGGTGCACATCGGACTTTGGAAAGCCTACTGTCAATTGTTTTTCTTCCATCTAAGATGAGATCAAGCCAAGGTTGAGTAAAGATAGCAAGGTGATGTTGCATTACTGTGTTCCGTATCCGATAGATTGTATGGGGCATAGCATGTAAGAGGCGCGTGAATTGCGCGACTACAAACGGTGTATTACAGATATGGTATTATTATGAATAAAGATGATTTTGTAGACCTTCATGAGGACATTTATATACTTGAGGCAGTTGGTTTGAAACGCATTGCTTATGCAGATGGCATCTTGAGAGCTGCGGCTGTAGAAATAGATTCTCGTCTTGCTTATTCGGTAGCAGCAGAGCAAATCACTTATGTAACAGAAAAGACACCTTTTCTGGAGTTATATCCTGATCCGAAACAGGTCTCAGTGATGCGGATGCTGATCGCTGATGGAACTTTGCGAGAGATTCGGTTGTTAGATTCTGACATGCAGAAAGAATTGCGCAGACATTGGGCGAATCTTACGTTTGGACAGGATGATGCTACAAAAATAGAAGCAGATCAACTCAAGTATGGACAAATATTGATGAATTGTAGCAATGCCGGCTTTGAAGCATTGGATAAGACATTAATCCCTGAACCTGGTCAAGAGAGCAGATATTGGGATAGGATGGTTGAGGTGGCGGATTCCTTAAAGGGATTAAACGTAACTAAACATCTATTTTCATAAGCGGCGTGCAAATTCTCCATATCCAAAATTCCAACAATCAACCTCTTCAGATTTCATAGATTTTCGCATCTCGTGTTTCTAAATCTACAACGGCAACCGTTGCTTTTCCTGTTGTCCAACCGCCTGTTTCACCAGGGTTGATCAGCAATGCTTTTTCCTTATTGACTTCAATTTTATGCGTGTGTCCATAGACAACGATGTCATATTCACCACTCTTTGCTATTGGAATAGCGAGTTCGGGATAGTGCATGACTGCAATGGACGCATCACCAAGTGAGGTGCTTGCAAGGTTAGGATGTACCTCACCGATTGCCTCAAACTTTTTCGCGAGGACAACACGTTCCCCATCGTTGTTACCGAAAACACCGACAACACGACAGTTCAAATCTGCTAAGGGATCAATGGCAAATGGCGCGACAAAATCGCCTGCATGTACTACTAAATGGACACCAATATCGTTGAATATTTCTACAGCACGTTGGACATTTGGAATGTTGTCGTGGCTGTCGGACATAACACCAAGTTTCATATTAATTCCTTTCCTGTTATGCGGTTATAAAAATAGGCAATCTGTGGATGACGTTGCCGAGATACCCTTTTGGGTTCCACGGTTGGGTGAAAGGTTGTGCGTTTCCTGCATCGTCATAGGCGCGTGCCCATATTTCATAATATCCTTTGTTCGCAAGGGTTAGTTCGGTTTCCCAGTGGGACCAGGCGTACTTATTTGATGGTGAAGTCAATAGGGTTTCTTGCCATTGGATGCCGAAATCCGTTGAAACAAGAACTTTGTCTATTTCATTTTCACCTGCCCACGCATGTCCTTTTATCTTTATAGGTGTTCCTGCGCGTAAGTTCTTATGTGATTCGGGTTGTGTAATGAGAGATTTTACACGCCACGAAGTTGCGATAAGCATATCTTCTACGGGTGGTTTATTTCCCGGTTCTACTTGATAAGCAGGAATGCGGTAAGAATATCCGCTCATTTTTTCGGAGTCGTGGACTTGGTCTCTTACCCAGATGCGGTTGAGCCATTTTGGCATTGCACTGCCGATCCATCCTGGGACAATCAATCTTGCAGGAAATCCGTGAACAGCGGGTAATGTCTCACCGTTCATTTTCAATGCGATGAGGGTGTGTTCATCCATTGCTTTATCAATCGGAATGCCGCGCGAAAATGGTTCGCTGCCATCATTTGGGATATCTTCTCCATAATTTCCGGTATAGATAGCAGAAGGTTTTAGACCTGCAGATTGAAGGATATCCCGTAAACGCACACCAGTCCATTCACTACATGCGACTGCTCCGCGTTGCCAGGGCGTTCCATCTACCTTCGGCTCAAACAGACTCCTACCATTTCCCGCACATTCCAGTACAACTTGATAAGTGACTTGTGGGAAGTTTTGCAGCTCATCCATTGATAGCGTAAGTTCTTTGTGCACCTCACCATCAACGATCAATTTCCATCCGTTCAGATTCTTATCTATTGCACGTTTGGGAATGCCGCTGTTGTTTCGGACGAAATGTCTTTCCGTTGGGGTGACATTGTCGTTGAGCAGATGCGGGGCAAATTCACCATTAAATGGGTTTTCTGTATGGACAAGCATTTCTGGCTTTGGGAGTGCTGCTGCCTGCAAGTCATCTAAAGCAATTGGCATCATGCCTCGACCTAATAGACCTTTGTTGACTGCTTCACAGCCTGCTCCAAACATACCCATACTCATGAGTAATGCAACTTTGCCTACTTTGTTAAGAAAGTCGCGCCTCGTTGCATCAGGAACATTTTCAAGTTTATTTGTAAAATTGGATTTGAGTCCTGTCTTTTCCATAGTTACGGTTCGCTCTATGTTCCTATTGAAATGAATCTTACTCCAATACCTTCACAATTGGAAATATGTCCTCATCTGGGATAGAGGAAAGTTTCATGAGATTGTATAGGTTAGCACCAAGTCCTTGTGTAGTCATACTTCCAGGCTTTACGTCTGTCGGACCAAACGCAACTTCACCACCAAAGTTTATATATGCTCTGTGATACAAATCTAGGCACTCGTATAGAACCTGCGAAAGTTCTGTGGTAAAAGTTCCCTGACCTCGGTAATCTTCACCGCGCAATCCAAAATTATCTTTCACTACGGCAAGTTTTAGTATACAGAGCTGCCGATAAGTAAGTTCTTCTGCCGCCTTTATCAGTTGGTGTCCTATATCCGCGCTGATATTTGGCTCAAAGGCGATATTTGCTTTCAAATATCCCATATACGGAATTTTCTTTTCCTGCGGTTCTTTCTGACACTTCAATATTATGGCTTCTGCAATTTCTTCTGCATCTGATCTACCTGTGGACTTTTTATCGAAAAATTCATCATTACGCAAACTTTCACCTTTTTCTAAACGCCGATGAATTTCTAATGCTGCGATTGCTAACACTTTACCTATGCGAAAATCCTCTCGAGGGGATAGCTGCCGTTCTTTAATATCTTTTCCAATACCTTTTAGCGTGCCAGCAACTAATGTACCAGCAGGACCAGCCAAAAATCCTGCTAACGGATCTACTGCTGAGAACAAACTTAACGCTCCTGAAATTCCGCTACCAACCAAATCAGCATAATTATCTTGGATAAATTGCTTTAATACATTTCTCTTTTGTGGACATTTTAGCTCGTTCATATTAATTGTTCCTTTATGAAATTAACTGTTGGAATATGGTGATTTTCACTGTTTAAGTTTCTCCCATTCTTTTTCAAGATTACATTTTGATTTCTTTCCACCGTGGATGCTTGGTTCGGCACATAACAGTTCGCGGAGGCGATGTACTGCGTTGTGTGCATCTTCACTTGTGATGTCTAATACTTCATTTAGCAAACGACGATCAAGTTCGTGACGCACAGGATCGTGATCTGCTTCATTGAAAGGCAACATGCGTTTATGCTTTAAATCGTGGAAAACCTGTTCTGCGTTTGCCAATGCCTGTTCTGAAAGACACCGCACATCCAGCGTTGGCATTTGGAGTAAGGAAGTCCTTGAACCTCTACCTCTCCCAGGTTGCTGTTTTCCACTATGTGCCCAGTGTAGCAGAAGGCCCAAGGTTGAATTACCCCAGAGGGTCCAAACGTAATCGAAAATCAGTTTTTCAAGGACAACGTTGGGCAATGAACTTATCCCAAGTGCAGATTTTTCAGTAAAGAGAACACCAAGGGAATTAGCACTGAAACCCATATCAACATTAAAGTGGACACGTCCACTATTTCTGAGGATTATCTGTGCTTTTTCGTGACGATTGGGACGAGGAATGGCATGGCAGTCGGGTTTAACCAGCATTGCGCGTTGTGCTGGTGCGTTAAGATGCCACAACCCTGGATAGAGATCGGTGTCTGTGCAACCTTCTTCTATATCAAACGCTCCTCGTTGTCCTTTCTCAAAAATATCGCGATGGCTTGCACTAATTTTCGCAATATCATTGACCAAGCAGATAGGAATTTCTAAAGGAGTTGCCTGAGTTGGCAGCCACATCTCACCGTTTGCTAAACGGTATGCAGATTGGATTAATGCCATTTCCTTTATCCGAACTGCATCCCACATTTTATCTGTCGGTAGCGGACAGTTGAGTGCATGTCCAATTATTTCATCTCCAATCTTTAGGGTTTCACCACCGCTCGGCTCATCTTCTAATCTCCGCAAGTTTTCAAACTTGTTAATGATATTTGCTATCTCAATTGCTTCCAATACACTCTGAGGTCTATGAGAAAGGGATATAAACGTTCCGCGTGCGGTGTTATTATCTTTTTTACCTTTAGTAGCTAATACCATGCATTCAGCCATATTCGTATCTGCGGAGAACGCGCAATCTTCAGCTTTGGCATCTGCAATGGTAAGGACAACTACATCATGGTATTCTGTTGCCCACATATTGCGGACATTTTGCCAGTCAGCAACAGCAAGACATGTGATAGGTAAAATAAAACCCATTCTGCTTTTACCATTTTCCTTTAGCATTTTGTCTGCAAGGTCAACAAAGTCGGAAGCGAGTCCTGCGTTTCCATTACCGACTCGCCATTTTTTACGTTTGCGTGCATTCCGCATTGCCTTTTCTTCTTCTTTGTCCCTGCTGCTGCCTTTGAATACGGCTTTAGGTGTTCCGCTACTTGCATCGGAATCTGGTCTGGTAAACGGTGGATTTAGTACTACAATATCAAATTCCTTGTGTTGAAATTCTTTTTGTGGAATCACTGCTGTGTCGTCTTCTCCGCCGATCTGTTGGAACTCAGTACCCATCATCGGGAGAGGAAACGTGCCTTCAGGACCATCATAAAGATCAAGTGCTCCGAGTGCATAAATTCCATCAATCTGTTTTCCATAAGGCATTGTATAGATTCGGGTGTTTCCGATTTTCAGGTCAGGATATGTGCTTGTGAGGAGTGAGGCGGTTAGGTGACTTGCGTTTGGCATAATGTCACATCCAACAAGATTTTTCTCTACCATATCGGTATGAATGAGACTGCCCTTTCCACCTGCTTTTTCATGGAGTTCAAGGATACGTTGGTATGCTCCGTTGAGAAGTGAACCTGTCCCGCATGCGAAATCTGCCACCTTCAATTCCTGGACGTTTTCTTGAGTTTTTGGCAGCACCAAAGCAGCCAGCAAGGAGACAGATTCTGGGCGCGTATAGTTTGCGGCGATGTATTTTCTATCAACAATAAGACGTTGAAAAACAGTGCCAGCGAGTTCGTGTACCTGTGTGAGTCTTTGATCAACCAATTCTTTTGCGGCACGGCAAAGTGTTGCTAATACTCTATCAATCAGTTCGTCGTCGGTAGCGATTGCCTCAATGAGGCGTTTTGCGACATAGAATATCGGACGATAGTTTACCTTGAGAATGATGTTCCATCCAGCGATTACGCGATCGAATCGGAGACGTTTTGCGTTGTCTGATAACATCCTTTTGAGAGATAGGACATTCTTCATTTCAGGTTTGCCGGCAAGAGCACTTTGGAATACAAAGGCGTTTGTAATGATAAGCATTGCCATGCGTGAGGTCTGTTTTCCTGATTTTTGAAAGAGAATCTCCTCAATTTCTTCTCCGATACTTGGGCGTTCAGAAATTGCATCTTCAAGTTGCTTTGCTGCAATTTCTATTCGCGCCTCTAACAAATCAGCGGCAGCGTTTATTTTTGAAATGGGGGTTGCACCGACGTGAACGGCAGTTGCGATATCAGAAACGCTGCCTTTTAACCAACCTTTTTTGGGAAAATGTTCATATTCTGTTTCTTTGTTTTCTACTTGTTTTTCAGTTTCGTAGGTGTATAAGTCAGACTCAGATTTTGGATCGTTTTCTGTTTGTAGTCTGTTGATCAGCATGTATGCAATGTCTTCTGCTTTCTGCATTTCAGATTCAATATTTCCTTGTGGCATCGTTTTAAAGCGGACGGGCATACGGACACGTAGAACATTTTCAACTGTATCGTAAGTGAGACCAGAAAAAACGCTGGGGTCAAGCAGCATTCCAAAATGTGCTTCTGCTTGTTCCATACCTGAGTAATTTGGAGTTCTACCATCAATTTTTACTTCAATTACGATAGGGTTTCTTCCTGTCTCGGTGACAATGACATCAGGTCTCTGTGTAGCATTGAGAAAAGGTCGAGTGATTTGTTCATCAACACACCATACATCTCTCATGGGTCGTAGTACGTTTACAAATGCGCTGGTAATTGTGTTTTCACTATTTGCCATAGTTTCTGAACCGAGTTATCTGGGAGTCAACATTTTGCTCAAATTACACCGTGTCGGGTTATCTGTGGTAAAGTACAATGTGGTACTTTAAGTTTAGGAAACCGCACCTACCGATCTGAGTAGAGTGCGATTAGGAAACCACACCTACCGGGTTTGGGAAAATGAGAATTACCGAATCAATAAATTAATCTTCATCAAAGCGCGCCTACGTATTTTGAAGTCTGCTAAATTAACACCCATGGTCGGGGCACAGAGACCCCGACCTACAATGAGGACGATTATGTCCGAATGTTATTAATCATCATCGCGTTCGCTAAGCAACTCACCTCGTGCAAGCCGTTCTGCGTTTTCAGTAGACCACAAGATGTTCTTCATCAGTTTCTGTGCTGTGATGTAACGTGTGGCTGCCAATAGATGCATCCGTTTTTCTTCAAAGTCGTCCGACAAATCATAATGACGGTAGGCGACTTCAAGCACTTGGAACATGTGGAGTTCAGCGTCTTCACGTAGCAGGATGTGTGCCAGCGTTCGTTTCAGTGCATCAATGTCATGCCCTTCTTCAAGATATTGATTGACCAGGACCTCTGCCTCAAAAACTTTTTGAAAGTCAGCGAATTCTTGTAGCCGTTCTAACATTTTTTTCGGTGAGTCGTAAGTTTCATCAGGTATCCGTTGCCCTGGTCTGGGAATTCGTGCGGCAGGCATGTTCAACCAACGTAAGTATGCCAAGTAGACGACACCGTGAAAAATGCCGCGTAGCAAAGTAGCACTGGGTGCATATTGAAAAGCATGATATAATGCGTGGGAGTATGAGTAGATATTTGCTACATCGTGCCAATCGCCTTCATTTTTGAGATGGAAACGTGCCGTGCGAATTGCTGAGGCATAAGTCATTGCGCGGCAGATGTCAGTGGGTTTGACACCTTTGCGTAGGTATTCCTCTACAATTACAACTGTGGGTTCAAATTCATCGGCGAGCAGCGTTTGTGTGAATTCAGAAATATCAAGTTCTGCTTCGTTTGCTTGGTTATCCTCCCATATACTATCAATTCTCTGAAAAATCGGTCTTAGAACAGGAACAGAATCTGCCCATCGGGAAGTTTCCTCATGACGTGTCCTGCTGACGAGATCAACGACAATGGGGCGTAAGATTTCGTGTGAACCTTCCCAGTTGACGTAATCCAGTGCTTCAAACATTTTGTTCGCGAAATCAAGGGCGTGTCCGTCACCTGTAAAATAATAGTCAGTTGCTGCTGTGTAGACGAAGTCTGCGATGACAGATTTGTCATAGTCTCGGTCATTAAGCGTTAGCAAGATGCGTTCTGCTGCGCCTCTGTGTCGTTTGTCTACAAAATAACGGAACCATCGTTTCAGTGTCACAAGGTCGTGATCATCTTTTGTTCTTGGGAACGGGGCGCGATAGGGACGGGCACTGCCCGTTGTTCTACGACTAATCTGGCTCAATCCGTGAACGAGGAACAGATTGTGGTCATTTGGATCAACGTCATCCCACATGTTTGCTGCAAGTGTGAGGATTGCTACACCTGACGACCATCCGTCACTACTTTTATGTGCCCCGTAGTGGAGTCCTTGTTGTATGATCTCTGCGGGGTCTGCACCTGCGTCACGGAGTGCTGTGACGGCTTTTGCGATAAAGAACGTGCTGCGGTCTTTGAGTCCACGTTCAAGTGCGCGTTTTCCGTTTTCAATAACACGTCTTTTTGCTGCCTCGCGTTCACCTTTGGCTAACCCGACGTATAAGTAACCGTCATCACGCACTTCAACAGGAAATGCTTTTAGGTCATCACCAGATGCTAAGAAGCATGCACCAGACTTTAGGTCAAATTCCCAGTGGTGCCAGTGACATATCAGTACGCCGTCACGGATGCTCCCTTTAGACATTGGATATCCCATGTGTGGACAACGGTTGTCAACTGCGTAATAGCTGCCGTTATTTCTGAAAACTGCAAGATGTGTGCCATTGACATGAAAGGGTTTGCCTTCCAATTCTTCAAAATCTTCAGCGGGACAGAGTTGATGGTAAATGAGTTGCGATTCGTCAATTTCTATAGGTGGCAGTGGTTCAACAGTAACGGAACCGATGCCAGTTTCTTCAATGGTGGAAGTTTGCATGGTGTGCCTCCTTTTGAAGGTTGTTTGGTAGTGGTGGGTGATAATGATTCGCATGCATTGGATTATCAGTATATCTTACTTTGTAAAAAATGTAAAGAATTAAGATGCGGAGATTCAGGTTGTTTCGTTTTAGGATGTTTGCATAGAATTTATTACATAAGTTAGATTGTATTTTCTTTTTGTCTGAACCAGGATTTTCAGGATTAGTAGATTTCCAAACCAACGGTATGAATGCCTTTTTGGCATTCCCCGGGATTAGAGACTGAGATATCAAAGTGCCAGTCAAAAGATAACGCCAACCTTTGAATAGGATGACAGGAGGTCCAAACTCACTATCCTGAAAATCCTATAATCCTGCAAATCCTGGTTCAGACAAGAAACAAATAACCTCCTAATTCAGTGATTAGTGCGATTTAGAGACTTAACATTAAGATAACTTTAATGATTACGAATCCTTAAAACTAAATAACCCTGATACTCCTCAGAGTAGTTCAGTTGTCACGCAACACTTATGTCCTCCCGATTTAACAGCAAAGCGTTTTTTTTCGCAATTCATTGCGCCTTTCTTTAGGACTTTTGGAAACGCTATTTCACATTTCTGGATCAGAAAAATAGAAAACTGAACGCCTCTGTTCTACACATTTGAGAGCAATTCTATTAGATTCTTATTGATATAATAATATTCTCGCCCGACCTTCTCACGTTCAAGCAATCCAAGTTCCGTTATTTCGTTTAGATATTTTGTCGCCGTAATCCGACTACATTGCAGTTCTCTTTCAACAATGTTAATCTTGCAATAAGGCCACTTGAAAAGTAGGTCTACAAAACCTTCTCGTTCAATAGCTTTTGTTTTGTTTTGTGCTTGTGTGATTACGTTGTCAATAAGTGTGCGAATAGTTTCTATCGTGTCTGCGGTTTCTCGTGATGTTTGTTCTATTGCTGTTAACACATAGAGGATCCATTGCTCCCAATTTCCATCTTCGGTAACTTCACGTAAAAAACGGTAGTAGTCAGACCGGTTCTGGATAAAATAACGGCTAAGGTAAAGTATCGGAACATCAAGCAGCTCGCGATGTATCAGGTATAGAATGTTGAGTATGCGTCCAGTTCGTCCATTTCCATCTGGGAAAGGGTGTATCGCTTCAAATTGGTAGTGCATGATAGCCATTTTGACAAGCGGTTGCAAATCATTGTCCTCGTTGATAAAGTGTTCAAGATTGGTTAATAGTTTGACGATATTTTCATATCCGGTAGGAGGTGTGTAAATAATCTGCTTTGTGGTTGGGTTTTGAATCTTTATCTCATGCGTACGGACATTCGTCTGTATATCCCGTATACGTGAACAAATCTGCTCAAGGAGAGGTGTATTGATAATTGGTCGGTTGCGCATATTGGACATTCCTGTCCATAAAGCCTCTCGGTATCGCAGGACTTCTTTGGTATGAGGAGAGGTTTGAATGCGATCAGAGGTCATAGCTCTATACAACTCATCATTTGTGGTGACAATGTTTTCTATTTCTGAACTCCTGCGCGCTTCCTGTAGAGGTAATGTGTGGACTAAAACCGTTTCGTTCGGCAGTGTTTTTACCAAGGCGTTTGCCTTTGCAAGTGCAGCCATAGCGGAGATGCATGCTTTGAGTATATCACGCGACTCAATTTCTCCTGCTGGCGGAAGTAAAGGAATTTCGTTCCATGGGATATTCTGATCGAACTCAAGCTTTTCTGTCATATTCTACAACCTTCAAAACGATATGTATTTTTTTTGGTAATTTTTATACATATCATAGAGAATATGTATAATTTCTATACATATTACGCTTATACCGAATTATACGACTTGTGCCAGTTAACAAAATGTTTATATCAAATTCACATATATTTGGTATAACGTATAAACATATCGTCCCTACGGGACTGAAGATCGTATCAATCTATGAGGGACAACTACAAAACACTATATTTGTGTGAAATAATGAATTACAAAAAGTAATTTTGCACAACTCGTAAATTTTAGAAAGTTTCTCTTATTTGTTGAGTTTTCCCATTCCTTTTCAAGGTTACACTTTGATTTCTTTCCACTGTGGATGCTTGGTTCGGCACATAACAGTTCGCGGAGGCGACGGACTGCGTCGTGTGCATCTTCACTCGTGATGTTTAACACTTCATTTAGTAAGCGAAGGTCAAGTTCGTGACGGACTGGATCGTGATCTGATTCATTAAATGGTAACATGCGTTTATGTTTTAAATCGTGGAAAACTTGTTCTGCATTTGCCAATGCCTGTTCTGAAAGACATCTCACATCCAGCGTTGGCATTTGGAGTAAAGATGTCCTTGAACCTATACCTCTACCCGGATATTGTTTACAACTATATATCCATTGGAGGAGAAATCCTAAATTACGCTAGGGTTTCGCCCTGTTTCGGGGACAATGACATCAGGTCTCTGTGTGGCATTGAGAAACGGTCGCGTGATTAGTTCATCGACACTCCATGTATGTCTCATGGGACGTAGCACGTTTACAAAGGCACTGGTAATGGTGTTTTCACTATTTGCCATAACATTTTATTCCATACTATTTCTGATTTATTTATGTGACTCTAGTATAAATATTCTAAATTCGGTGTGGTTAGGAAACCGGAGCATTAGCGTCAATTTAAGGATTATTCGCTCATGTAAAAAGTGTATGCGATTGTTTTCAATGAACACAATGGCCATGCGGGTTTAAATTTTCCGTTAGCACTCATTCTTTACATGAGCCGAAACTTGTTGTTTATCAACCCCGCATCCGTCTAACCCGCGCAGGTGTATCATCACCATGAATCTCAGACGAAAGGATACGAAGACTCCGATCTTCTATCGGTAGATCCACCTTCACACCTCCACGACGATGCGATTCACGTAACGCAATGGCAATCTCTAATGCAGCACGTCCATCTTCACCAGAACATTTGGGAGCACCACCGTTCTCAATCGCGTTGATGATGTCGTCAACAATGGTCAATCCCATCCCTTGCATCCGCACAGGATATGGAAACGGACAAGTTGCAGGGACACCCCGTCCACGTCGTCCACCGGGAAGGACACGAATCAACTCAAACTTTTCTGCATTGTTAATTGAACGGATACGACCACCTGATCCGATAACATCCACCTCCCACGATGCTACACCACACGACGTGCTACGCAGATATGCGCGGACACCGTTGTCAAAAACGAGATAGCCGTTTCCCATTATGTCGTTTTCACCTGCGGCGGCTTCGTCAGACTGCATTTCACCGAAAACCCACTCTACATTTCCACCTGCCATATAACGCAGAATATCAATTGCGTGACTGCCGTTATGCGAAAGACCACACTGAGCATACACAGTTACCTGCAGCACATTGCCAATTTCACCTTCGTCAATGAGTTTTCGCGCCTCGCTAAAGAAGGGATTCCAACGTCTCGCACAATTGATTGCTATGACGACACCGTTCTCATTGCAGACATCTAACATCTCATCCGCTTCTGCAAGGCTGAGTGAAATCGGTTTTTCTGCCCAGATTCCTTTGACACCTGCACGTGCAACATCTTGCACGATGGTTGAACGCACACGTGCTGTCGTGCAAACGCTGACAAGATCAAGATTTTCCTTCTCTAACATCTCACGATAATCGCTGTAGATATGTTCTGAACTAAGTCCCCATCGTTCTCCGAAGATTTCGGCTTGTTCGGCATGTAGGTCAGCACCTGCGACTAATTCTGTTTTCGGGGATGCATCATAACTCGGTGCATGACAGTATGGTAGGAAGAGCGATCCTCCCTGTGTTATTTCATCGTCAAAAGTGCTTCCCATCCGTCCTAAACCGATTACACCTGCACGATATGTTGTCATCATAAGCTCCTTTAGTAATCTCGTATATATGTAACAAATGTTGTCTGGTTTCTGAACTAACTATGTAATTCCTCATAAACAAAATCTAACCATCTATCTTGTGGTGGTATAAGATTAGGTTTCGGTGAAAGTGGTGTCCAGTAAGGTTTGAAAATGTGTCCTAAATCACTCTCCAATTCCCAGGCATCCGCTGTTTCCTCCTGTGTGGATAGATGGAAAAAGTGTCTTTTTTCTGGAGACTGAGATGTTCATTCGGTACCCACCCGGTAATGTTCGTGTTAATACATTTTGGCTTGAATGATTTACCGTATTCATATTCAATGTATGAGATGTGTGTGAAATCCTCTTGCGTGGAATGATAATCAACGGTAAGTCCTCTGGTGAGTTTCTGTTTGTAGGGAATTGCACTTAAGTTGGGTTCATTGTAAACCCGCGTTGTTTCCGTTATTATCCTTTCGTTACTTTCCAATTCATTTTCAAAACAACCCAGATATTTCTCAACCTTAGTGTGTTGTAATCCTGTCTCTTCATAAGTTTCACGTATGGCTGTAGTTTCAATATCTTCCCCTATTTCCACACTTCCTGCGGGAATTTGAATGCCGGCGGTGGGATGTTTGAATACAAGTAAAGTGTTCACCCCATTTCGTTTTTGCGTGATAAATGCAGAGACTTTTTCAAAGGTATTGTTCATCTGTATTTCAAATTCTATATGGATTACCTAATACCGAGTTGAAAATTGTATGGTAGTGTCTATTGCTTAGTTGCAACAAAAGCCCGACCTGTTTTTTGTTTTGCCTGAAATAATGCAAGATTATTCCCATTCAAATCTTTGACTATCCAATAATGTCCAACATAGGTGTTTTGAGGTAAATAATAATTAGAAGCGATTCGAGTATAGTATTGCTCATTACCATCATAATCTATCCAATAGTATGCAATATCAGAATTGGTGCGATTCACGAAGATGATTTCAGTCTTATCATAATTAATATCTGATTTTAATTTCTGCTTTCTATTCAGTTCAATATCCTTTAAGTCTACCCATTTGCCACCTCCATCACTATACGAGTTTAGCAATTGTTTATTTAATTCTGCAAATTCTTGTCTAAATGACCGCCATTCAAATTTTTGCGATTTCCTCGGATCATAACCATGTAAATGAGGTAGACCAGTCCGTGTTGTTGCAGGTGTGTATCGCCAGTTAGAGTCGCCATAGACTTCAGCAAGCAATGCTGCGAGTGGTGGATCATACGTCTTGAGATGTTTGCGAGTTTTGACATGATGATTCTTCCCTGTGTTAAACCAAAATTGGGTGCCTTCCGCCCAGTACTCTTCTTCGTTTGTAATAGCATATAATTTTTTCCATAACCCATTTTTCCTTGCAGAAATAAACGCCTGTTTGAGACGTTTATCAAAACTTGGATCAACAGTTTTCAATCCTATCAGGTGAATTGCATGGCTGAATTCGTGAAGCAATATACTATATACACTAAATATACTATTAGACTTATAAGGATCATCTTGATAATTCAGTAGGTTTTCCTCACCACAACTCACAGTTAATGTTGGAGGTCTGGCACCTAAACCACGTGCACGTAGATCCCAATAAAATTTAGGTCTTAGATAATTGTAATCAGGGATTTGTGTTATCTTTTCGTTATGTGCAATCACAACAACACGCACACCGTTTTGCACAAGGACAGGCAGTATATCTTCACGGTGTTGAAGCATCTGTCTAATAAGCCATGCTGCTTCTTTTAACGCGTTGGGATTCACGTTGGCAGAGGCTATGACAGGTAATCCTCCAACACTAATCCATTGCTGGTAAAACGGGTCAAGATTATATGTTTCTCGGACAGATGTTGGAAGTGGAACAGGTTCGGGTACGTAGACCGTTTGTGTCGTCTCTTTATGTTGAAAAGGATAATAGATGCCGCAGCCTGCAAAGAAAATAGATAGACAGAACATCAGGTAGATCGCTAATGATTTGACTAAAACATTATTGGTATTGGTCTTATATTCTTGTGGAATCTTCATGTTTTACCCCTTCTAATTTCTGTTTTCTATCGTTCCCGATACTTCAACTCTTGTCAAATAAAGCACTTCTACCATATCAAGCACACAGTTTTTAGAGGACGGTTCTTTGATCCACTACAGTACTTATAACCTAAGTTGCTACCAATTCTTTGTAAGAGGGGTTTCTAACCCCGATATATCATAATTGACAAAAGGATTCGTTGTTTCTATGTTTTTCGTTATCAATCCAAATCAACGTCAAATGCGCGTTTGGCATTTGTCGGGGTTAGAAACCCCTCCTACAATAGAAGGTGGCAACTTGAGTTACTTATAGCACATAGAGGATAAAGAACCGCAACATTCTAAGCATAGATATTCTTCATCTGCCAAGCATCTAACGAAACAAGCTGACTGTCTTGCCCTTGAGAACGCAAAGATACGCCAACACTGTCTTCCCTGTCCGGATAGACGCGCATTGCAACACATTGCCTTCCATTGGCGAACACTTCCACAACACTTTTGTCAATAAACACTCGCAGTTTAAGCGTTTCATCTCCTAAAATAGACAGACCACCAGTTTCAGGTGCACGCGAACGCACATCTGGTGCAAGTGATGAATACGATGAATCTATCGTTAGCAGACTCTCACGGACATTTCGTTCTGAGTTATGGTTTCGCATACCGCGTTCTCTGAAGAATGCAATACGGGTGAACTCCTCTTTCTGCGGGGAACGTAGCACGTTCAACTCAACCATTGGTGAACCTTTCGTGTCAATTTCAAGTTCCAATTCCATTGCATTGCCATTGATGTTTTCTAATACAACTTCCTGATTTGCAGGCAACGTCATCGCATCAACATGTTGATGGTCATGCCTAAGTGATTCAATATCACCAGCAGGTTCAACACCGATTTCATCTCTTGAGAGAAGCGTCAACCGTCGTGGCAACGTCATAATCTGATTCCAACCCTTCGTTGGTTTTGCGGGGTTCATGTTATAGATAACAATGATATTCCCTTCACCATCAGGGGTAGCAGAAGGTGCGTGTACACCAGCAGGTGATGCAGCCCCAAAGTTGTTTTTCGCCCCTCCTGTTACGACGAACTTATCCCGTGCTTTGTCATAATCACCGATCAGATACTGTCCACCACTCATGTGACTGAAAAATAAGAGGATATGTTTGTCACCGATAGGCCAAAAATAGGGACATGCCCCATCATCTCCGACCAATGTATATTGATCGTTTTCAACAAACGGATGTAGATAAACCCAATTCGCTAAATCTGCTGAACGGAGTAGGAAATTGGCACGCACGGGTTTGCCAGCAGGACCGTGGGGTAGTGTTCCACCCGATAAGGAATAATACATGTCGTCTTTTTTCCAGATACACGGATCAAAAACACGATAGACAGGCGTTGTGCCATCAGCATGTCTTGAGGGTATCACTGCTTTGCCAGAAACCTTCTCCCAATTCAACAGAAGCGGATCGCTTGATACTGCAACCATGTTGCCAACTACTGTGCCGTGATACATCGCAATCACGCGATCTTCTTCAACAAACGTAGAACCTGAGAAACAACATCTCTCTGGATTCGGATAAATCGCGTAAGGTAGGTCGCGCCAGTGAATAAGGTCATCACTGACTGCGTGTCCCCAGTGTTGACGTGTGTCTTCGGGTGGATATGCCTGATAGAAAAGATGCCATCGTCCCTGCCAAAAGCATAATCCATTTGGATCATTGAGCATCGCTTCTGGATTGATATAGTGATAGATAGGACGATGCGGATCGCCTTCGTAAGTTTTACGATATTCATTCAAACGGACCATCAACGGATTTGTCTTTAACTGTTCTTCCTGTTCATCCAACGTTTCCGCGAATGTAAAATGCGGAACTTTCGAGGTGAAGTCTTCGTTAGCCATAGTTTCTCCTATGTGTAATGATTGTGAGATATATAGTGCTTAACATAGCATGCATAACATCCTTTGTCCAACAAATTGTGTTCTACAAAGAATCCACTTATGACAATGGTAGGTTGTACTTCTTAAGGAAATATAAAAGATGATGATTATACGATTAGTTGGTAGGTATTGATTGTTGTGGAATGATTATATAATCAGTATTACAAAGATGTTGATATTGGTTTCAAGATGCGGTATCTGCTGAATTTAACAATTTCTATATTATTCTCATCAATAGTAGATTCCCGAGACTGTCTGCACAATTTCATGCAGATGCGCTTATCTGGGACCTGTTCTCACATTGCGGAGGTTTAATAATGTCTTTTGCCACTTGATAATACTGCGGCATAATCTCAATACCAACAGAATTTCTGAATAACTTTTGAGCAACTTGACACGTCGTCCCGGAACCAGCAAACGGGTCCAGCACCCAATCATTTTCTTTCGTAAATAACTTAATAAACCATTCGGGCAATGTCTTAGGAAAAACGGCACTGTGTTTGCGATTTCCTGTTTCCGTAGCCAAGTGCAGAACATTCGTCGGATACGCCATTTTTCTGTCTACCCAATTTGAAACATTCTTGCCAAACCCACTTCCAACTTTTGAGGTGTCTCGACTTTGATCAGTCTTGCTAAGCTTTTTCAATCGTTTCTCCGCCCAATCTCCCATTGGCACCATTACAGATTCTTGATACATGTTGAACTTCTTTGTTTTATTAAACTGGATACACCGTTCCCAAGCATCCCTAAACCGATTCGGCCATTTTCCCGGATAACTATTCTTCTTATGCCAAATAAACTCCTCTGTCCATAACCATCCCTGTTTTTTCATCTCAAGTATCAACTCAATAACATAAGTATGACGTTCTCCGTTAACCGCTTTCTCTTTAATGTTCAGAATAAAAGTGCCAGAGGACTTGAGAACCCTTAAAAATTGTTCAGCACGCGGCATAAACCAATCAACATATTCATTGGGATTGATACCACCGTAAGTTTTGGATCTACGGTCTGCATAGGGTGGAGAAGTAACAATTAGATCGATTGAATCAGCATCAAAATTGGCGAGTACATCTAAACAATCTCCGAGATAAAGATCTGTTTTTATGGCTGACATTGAACGGGTTTCCTCTATGCTATTGATGACTGAATTACATTTAAGAGTATCATATTTTCACAGAATGTTCAAGCGAAATGTATGAAGGGATTTCCCATATTTCATAAAAACGACTAATGAGATATAATCAAATTGCAATGGTATAATAAACGTCTTACACCTAACATACGTCTTTCATGCAAAATCTACATTTTTAATGAATTGGAAAGGGCATAAATTGATGCATCTAATACATCAGTTTATTTTATAACCAATTTTAGTTGACAGTTTAGGCGTTTTTTGCTAATTTCATTAAATAGGATAGGACATATCTCTGACAATTATTACATGCCTTCAATAATTAAGCGTATTCTACTATGAAAATTAACGAAAAGATATTAGGTAAATATAGACTGCTTGAATTACTGGGTTCAGGTGGTTTTTCGTCTGTTTTTCGCGCCCGTGAAGAGATGACGAATCGGATTGTTGCGCTCAAAGCACTTTCCAAAGATGCTTATCCTGCGGACAGAATGCGCTATCTTTTGACCGAACTCCAAGCGATGTCAAATATATCAGGGCATCCAAACATTGTTTCAATACATACCGTTGAACCTGGTAAAGGGGACTATCTTGCTTGGATAGTTATGGAATTTATTGAAGGTAAAAACTTACATACACTCGTTCAACAAGGGGATTTGACCTTAAATGATGTGCTCAATATTGGTATAGATATCTGTAACGGCTTAAAAGCTGCACATGCACAAAATATTTTGCACCGTGATATCAAACCACAAAACATATTGCTTACACCAAAAAAAGAAGCAAAAATAGCGGATTTCAGCATAGCACGAATTTTTGGTGAATCCACGGAATTTGCAGTCACTATGACCGGCACCAGAAGGTACATGGCACCAGAACAGAACTACGGGGCTTATGATTATCGCGCTGATCTCTACGCGACAGGATTAGTGCTTTATGAAGCAGCAACAAAACAATTCCCTTTCACTGGTGAAGCGGATGAAATTGATAGAAAAAAAGCTGCGGGTGATATTGAAAACCTTGATAAGTGCCCAGAGATATTTCGCAACTTTTTTCTAAAAGCACTGCATAGAGAAGTCGATAAACGCTACCAAACGGCAGCTGAGATGTATGATGAACTGGATCGGATTCGCAGTTGGCAATACGAACAGCAAGCAGCAGCTTTGATTGCGGAAAGTGCTGATTCTCCCGCTATCGACTTAGCAAAGGCACTTGAACGATGTAGAAAAACTTTTGGATTACAAATTGATGTCGCTGAACGAATCAACCAAACCCTCTTCTTTGAATTACGGAACAAAGTTGAAAAAGAAAATCGTGAAAAACTTAAGATTCGACTTAGACAACACTACATAGATGCAATAGACCATGCCCGTAACAAAGATATTGACGCAACTCTCCAGGAACTTCTTAAAGCACATAAATCCTATTTTCAAGATGAAGAACTCGTTGAGCAAGCTGATATTCTGTTCAGGGAAATGAGCGTGGTGATGCCAGATTCCGCTCATTATAATGTGGATAAAATCATTGATATGATTGAAATGTTATCTGAGGAAGAGAAATCTCAATTGATTGATGAATTGACCACGCACGTTGAACCTTCTGTATCAGATGAAATTATACAATCAGATGAACACTATGACCAAGATTTTCATCAAGAAGATATAATTAAACCTAATCTTCCGATGAACAAAAACCTATCCACAGGTGATTACCGGGTTCTAATTGAAGAAGCATCACCTGAATTTCTGTTGGATAAAGTACACGAAGATATTCAATATCCACATGAAGAAGAGGCGGCTTATATATATCAACAAGCTCAGATTTATACTCAGCAAGACAAAAGAAATCAATGCCAAAGACAATATAAGAGACTTGGTGCTTTTTATAACAGACATGCAAAAAAGTTCATTAAAATGAATGAAGCAGAACTCGTAGCAAATTGCTATACTCGTGCTCGGTTTTCTTATGCAGCAGCAGATACGCCACGAACTGCCAGGAAATATGCACGCTACGGCGCAGTGTATTATGTTCATCTTGCCCGACAGTTAGAAATGCAACGCGCTTGGGCAGAAGCAGGTAAATCCTACATCCTCGCCGCTGATAACTACCAATACGCGCAATTGAACTTGGATGTTGAAAAATGTGAAGCTGCTGCTACCGTCTGCTATTTCAATACCGCAGAAAGTGCACATCTCATGGGTGATCTCCAAACTGCTTACGATTATTATCTACGAATTATTTCAATCGGGAAGAAATTGGGAAATCCTCCAAGAGCTGTCATAGAAGCACAAAAATTGGTTGATAGAATTCAGAAAGACAATGTAGGATGAGTGCTGGTGTGAAATACCCGGTCAAGGGTATTAGACTAACCGCAGGTTCAACAAGCCCATTGTAGTGCGGGGGCTCCGTGTCCCGCTATCTTGTATTAGACTAACCGCAGGTTCAACGTTATAGGGTAGTGAATGGAAGAAAAATACGATATTCTTGCCATTGGTAGAAGTTCAATAGATCTATACTCTAACGATGTCGGGAGTCCATTTACAGAAATTCAGAGTTTTGGAGCATTCGTTGGTGGGTGTCCTACCAATATTAGTGTGGGGACACGCCGTCTTGGGCTACGGTCATCCCTTCTGACCGCAATAGGTGATGATCCCGTAGGTGAATTCTTGTTAAAGTTTTTGAATGACGAGAAAATTGATACGCAATTCATCGTCAAGAAAATAGGATTCCGGACGAGTGCAGTTGTGCTCGGAATTGAACCACCTGATAAATTTCCTCTCATCTACTATCGGGATAATTGTGCAGATATTGAACTGACAATTGATGATGTCATTGCATCTCCAATAGCAGAAAGTCGTTCTGTGCTGATTTCAGGCACAGGTCTCAGCAAAGAACCAAGTCGGAGTGCAACACTGTATGCGGCAGAACAAGCAAAATCGATGGAACGAAAGGTGTTTCTGGATTTGGATTTTCGGGCTGACCAGTGGCATGACCCACGTGCTTATGGTATCAACATTAGATCAACTTTACGTAACATTGACATCGCAATCGGAACTGAAGAGGAGATTAAAGCCGCATCATTGACCGATGTTTCACAAGTGTCAGTTGAAGATTCCCAAATCTCAAATCCAAATATTGAAGGGGATATAGACACTGCAATCTCAAGTATTCTAAATGCCGGTCCAAGAGCATTAGTCGTAAAACGGGGTAGTAATGGTGCAGATATTTATTTAAATGATGGAAAAGTCATTCACGCAAAACCTTATCCAGTTGAAATTTATAATACACTTGGGGCAGGAGATGCGTTCGCAAGTGGGTTAATCTACGGTATCTTAAACGGTTGGGATATGCAAAAATCTGCACGACTGGGTAATGCTACCGGGGCCATCGTTGTCACACGACACGGTTGTGCCAACTTTATGCCCACGATGGATGAAGTCAACGCTTTTATTGAACAAAGAGGTGGTCTATAATGCTTAAGATGTATATAGTAGATCGGGAATTTTATTAAATGATATTTGATAATAGACCTATATCTGAAATTACGGACGAAGATTTGATAAATCTAATTGATAACCAGGAAGAAGAAACATTATCAATCGAATTCAAGCGGGAACACTACGAAGGATATAGCAAAAACACTGAAAACTATAAACGTGAGATATGCAAAGATATTACGGCGATGGCGAATGCTGAAGAAGGATATATCCTTATTGGTGTTGAGGCAAAAGACGAGATTGCACAAAGATTTTGTGACATCCCTGAAGCAGACAAAAAAGCTGATAGCATCTATGACACATGCCGTAATATTATTACTCCATCAATCATAGGTTTAGAGGTGAAACCTTATGAATTGAGTTTTCAGAATGAAATAGTCAATCTCATAATTATTTATATTCCTTTTAGTGAAAATCGCCCCCACGGTTTTAATTCGAGAGGGACGCTCAACTTTGTAAAGCGGTATGGAGAAACTACAATAGAATATCCGATGGAAGAATTCATTAACGTGTTTTTTGCACGATATAATTTGCCATCCATGGACGATATTAAGGTGCAATTAGACAGAATTGAAAGTCAAATAACAACTATTTTCGAGGAAATCAAAGAGAACGAATGAATTCAAATAAGTCAAGATATGATTCTTTTGTCAAGACTATATCCGACCATCCTTATTACCGCATCTTCGCGTTACCGGAAGAATCCAATCGGAACATTGTATCTACCGAAAATCAACGCCTACGCGATATTTTATATAATCCCCCGAATAAGCGTTTTGCTGGTTTTGGTGTTACAGGACTGTGGAAAGAGAAGATATCCCAATTGGAAGATGGAATTAAAGGTAGTAATATAACTGGTGGTGAAATTACCTTGTTAAATAATGGATATTTTGAAGTCAATTGTCCTATTAATATCCAGTTTCAAAGAGGATGGGGATCCCCACAATTTGCAATTCCAAAATCTGTAAAATGGTTGTATCCGTATGTAGTAATTGAGTTTCCTGTCTCATTCCTACGGTTAGTCAAAGATATTTATGATGCATCTGGCATTGATTCTGACGTATTCATTCAACAGAACTACTATAATATCACTGGGTATGCGTTACCAGAAGGACCACCTACCTATCCTACGTTTGGTGCTTTTTTGGATGAGAGAGGTATGTACGAAGGGGTGTCCCCCATTCATTCTGAGCAATGGACTGGATGCAATTTTAACCCTGACTATATTGCTTACGGTTTAGTGAGAGACGTATATGCCAAATTTGGAATAATAGATCCTCGAGCGATTCCTGCATTTGATGAAAAAGGAAATTTTATTTTAGAATAGTCATATAGATAAAATGTAAAGTTGGATTTCAAATATATACAAGATAGGAGATATTAAAATGAACACCCGTAAACTAACAATGGGGCAAGCCGTAGTTCAATTTCTTACAAAGCAATACGTGGAACGCGATGGAATTGAGAGAGCATTTTTCGCAGGCATGTTTGGTATTTTCGGGCACGGAAACGTTGCTGGTATCGGTCAAGCACTGCATCAATATTCGGATGTGTTCCGTTTTTATCAAACACGGAACGAACAATCAATGGTGCACACTGCCGCCGCTTATGCTAAAATGAGTAATCGTCTCAGTACATTTGCTTGCACATCATCTATCGGTCCAGGAGCAACAAATATGCTCACTGGGGCAGCTGAGGCAACAATAAATCGACTTCCCGTTCTATTACTGCCGGGTGATATTTTCTCAACGCGTTTAGTCGCTCCTGTTTTGCAGCAGCTGGAATCACCGAGTTCACAAGACTTCTCTGTCAATGATTGTTTCAAACCGATTTCTCGCTATTGGGACCGCATTAATCGTCCTGAACAGATTATTACTGCATTACCAGAGGCGATGCGTGTTCTCACTTCACAAGCGGAAACAGGCACCGTAACATTAGCATTGCCCCAAGATGTTCAAGCAGAAGCATTCAACTATCCTGATCAACTATTTGAAAAACGGATTTATACCATTCCAAGACCGCGTGCAGATGCGGAACTACTCAAACAAGCAATCGCATGGATATCAAATAGTGAAAAACCTTTGATCATTTCTGGTGGCGGAGTCATCTACAGTGAAGCGACAGATCAATTAGCGGAATTCGTGGAGAAAACTGGAATTCCAGTCGGAGAAACCTTTGCTGGAAAAGGTTCGCTTCGGTATGACCATCCACAGAACTTGGGTGCGGTCGGCGCAACCGGCACACCTGGAGCAAATATCGCTGCACGTGATGCTGATTTAGTTATTGCTATAGGAACACGATTGAGTGATTTCACCACAGCATCAAAAACCGCCTTCCAAAACCCGAAGGTGCGTTTTATCAACATCAACATTGCAGAGTTTGATGCCGCAAAGCATGCAGCACTACCATTAGTCGCAGACGCTCGTGTTACCTTGAATGAACTATCTAATGCTATTAGGGATTATCGTATAGATAATAATTATGCGACACAGATTGAGAATTATAGAGATTCTTGGCATGAGGAAGTAGAAAGATTGTTCCATCTGGGTAACCGACCATTACCAAGCCAAAGTGAAGTCATAGGAGTTGTCAACGAGTTTTCACGGCCAGAAGATGTCGTTGTCTGTGCAGCTGGAAGTCTACCGGGGGATCTCCATAAACTATGGCGGGCGCGTAATCCAAAGCAGTTCCATCTGGAGTACGGTTACTCCTGTATGGGATATGAAATCGCTGGTGGTTTAGGTATCAAAATGGCTGATCCAACGCGCGATGTCTATGTCCTTGTTGGAGACGGTTCATATCTGATGTTAGCACAAGAGATCATCACCTCAATTCAGGAAAACTATAAATTGATAATCGTGTTGATAAATAACGATGGACACAGTAGTATCGGAGGTTTGTCGGAGGCAACAGGGGCACAGGGTTTTGCCACCCGCTTCCGATATCGTGATGAGAACACAGGGGAACTCCAAGGGGATATATTACCCGTAGATCTTACTGCGAATGCAGAAAGTCTCGGTGCTAATGTTATTGAGGTTGCAACACCTCAGGCGTTAAAGGTCGCCTTGCAAGACGCTCGCGATGCTGATCGGACAACGGTTGTCAAAATAGATGTTGATTATGACACGAGAGTGCCTCAGTATGAATCGTGGTGGGATGTTCCCGTTGCAGAAGTGTCAGAAGTAGAGAGTGCAAAACAGGCGTTCAAAGAGTATCAAACAGCGAAGCAGAAAGAGCGATATTTCCTTGGATAAAGCTGAACGTAAAGGAGAAAGCAAATTATGAAAGCATCGGAACTATTGGAGAAACTAAAAGCAGGTGAAGTCATTCCTTGTAGTAACTGTGAAGGCAAAATCCCGGTAGATGAGATGATGAATTTCGCTTTTAAATTGGGAAAACTTGCACCACGTATGGAAAATGCAAATGTTGGAACTATCACTTGTGTTCAGTGTCAAATTGACGATCCAGATATAAAGATTACACCACGCGGACCCGATGTCAAATTTGTCCGTGGAGATTAGTTTTCCATAAATCAAATACGCTTGGTATACAATGCGGGAGAGATGTCTCTATGTCCGAAATGATTGCTGGTAGGAATCCGGTTATGGAAGCACTCCGAAGCAGTGCAAGACAGGTAGAAACGATACTAATCGTTAAAGACAACGAACATCCGCGCCTTCGTCAGATAATAAATACTGCTGAACGGAAAGGTATTCTATATCAACGATGTCCAAGACATCATCTTGATAAACTTCACCCAAATCATCAAGGTGTCATAGCACACATCAGTGCGTTTCGGTACACAGCATTTCCAACGCTTCTTGAGAATGTTCAGAAGAAAGAGGATTCCCCTGCTGTCCTAATCATGTTAGACCAGATACATGATCCGAGAAATTTAGGAGCGATTATTCGTACTGCTAACGCAACCGATGCAGATGGTGTGCTAATCCCTAAAAACAATTCCGTTGATATCACTGCTGCTGTTCACAAAGCAGCATCTGGTAGCACAGAATACACGCCAATATCAAAGGTGACAAATCTTGCACAAACCATTGAAAAACTAAAGTCAGTCGGTATCTGGGTTGTTGGCACAGTTGAGGATGCTGAAATGTCCTATACTTCAGCTGACTTCACAGTGCCGTTGTGTATCGTATTGGGAAATGAAGGTGAGGGTATACGGAGACTTGTAAAACAAAAATGTGACTATCTCGTACACCTGCCGATGTTGGGGCAAATTGAATCATTGAATGTATCTGTCACGGCGGGAGTTCTGTTATACGAAGTTCTCAGACAACGTGCTGCTAAATGACTCCTTCCTCTTTCAAACTGTAAAATATACCATCCCCGATGATAATATGATCTAACACTTTGATGCCAACATAGTTGCCTGCTTCAATCAGTTGTTTCGTAGCACGAATATCCTCTTGACTCGGTTTCGGGTCACCTGAAGGGTGGTTATGTGCCAAAACTATGGAGTTTGCGGATTCCTCAATTGCAAAGCGGAAAATCTCTCTGGGATGAAATACACTTGAGTTCAAAGTTCCCTCAAATACATTTTCCTCAGACAGTAGTTTCTTACCCCACTGAATCTCATTATCGGCATCGCCAGCAATGCCTTGCGTGGTGATACCACCTTTCGTGTCAAGGCACATCACACAGACGACTTCTTTTCTAAGATCACGCATCAGTGGCATCAATAGATCAGCTACATCACTTGGAGAGGAAATCTTTACACGTTCAGCATGTGAACGTGCTAAACGTCTTCCCAATTCAAAAGCAGCGACAAGTTGAGCAGCTTTGGCAGCACCAACCCCTTTTATAGATTCAAACTGTTTTGGACGGTTTTCTGCCATCCTTTTTAGATCACTATTATACTCTGTAAGTATACGTTCACCGAGCTCAATAGCAGTTGTGCCTTTGTAGCCACTTTTGAGAATGAGTGCAATAAGTTCTGAAGTTTTTAGATGTGAGGGACCGTGTTTGTAAAGCCGTTCACGAGGTCGTTCATCTTTAGGTAGGTCTTTGATCCTTAATTTATCAACAGAGTACATCTCATTCCCTTTATTAAAATCTAATGTATATGATATGTTAAAGTATAACGTGAGTTTGATAAATCATATTCTTGTATTCGGTATGGTTAGAAAACCACACCTACTGCTGTGGTAAAAGTTTCGTTCATAGTATTTAGCACAACATATCTCTTACACCGAACTTATGATAAGAGTCCAATTATCCAAAGACAGTCAGTGTGGTTTCCTAACCCCAACTGTTGGAGAAGATTTCAAACCCAATATTATAAGTTATCCCACTTATCTAAACATGGAATGGACCGATCAATGCAAAAGACGCATTTTGTCTTAATCAGTAAATCCTTATGCAGACAATAGACAATACAACACCTCGCAAATTAACACATTAGGGAATACTAAAACTCCCTACAATGTTAATCAAGACATATTGTCAATATAACATCTATTCTCTGATATTTATGTAATGTTTTGTTGGGTTCCCGATTTTTTCCAACTAACTATTAGACCGTTAAATTGTGTGCCTAACGTGTCTAATACATTAGATTAACACATTTCTCTATTTTCATCAAGTATTAATCAAACTCACGTTAAAGTATAATCAAATTTGGGAACAAAGGCAAGTGAAATTAGTATATTTTAGTCGTACTAATAATATTGGATAACTCTGAAAAGGTTACGGGTGTGTAAAGTTTTTGGCATAAAAACTACTCCTTCTTGTTGGAGGGGTTTCTAACCCCGATTTTACAATAACCTCAGTTGCTACCTACGGATTGTTGGAGAGGTTTCCAACCCTGTTTTGTTGTTTTCTACCAACATCGATGCAGCTTATTTTATCAATAGCACTCTGAAACTTCAGACTCATAATCATGGAAATCTACTAATCCTGAAAATCCTGGTTCAGACAAATTAAATCAAAAAATCAACAATTTTCAACAAATTCACAAAAAAATATCATAATTATTACATTTTTACTTGACAACTACAATTAAGAATGGTATAATTAACACGTGTTTAGAATGCAAGCCCAAATCGGCTACGCAAGTTTAGAAACTCTAAGAGGCGGCGCAGTTCCCTGAAGAAGCGACAACACGGGAACGCAAATTTACAACCGCAACTGTCGCTCGAAAACTTGACGAAAAGTCGTGGGCAGTCTCTTCGGAGCGCGAAACCAACAGAGACGCAATAAGACTATTTCTAATATATAATAGATCATTTTTGTAGCACAAACTTTCCAGTTTGTGTCCCGAAGAATTGCAATCCTAAATGAGATAATTATCTATAGAATGGTAAAAATAACACGAAAAACATCGCAAAAATTCTCACGAAGTCGCGGGAGGCACACCGTTGACTGATGACAGCAACGGAACCTAATCTAATGTCCAAATACTTTCACATAAATGCAAATCAGTCTCGTCATAAACTGATTAACATTAAAATCCCAATTGTAATTTCTTTTGAATGGGGGTTTAAAATACAATTACAACAGGATCCATGTGATATTACGGACATACCCGTACGAATATGTCGTCTAAAATCTCATAGAGTCATGGAAGTTTCTGAGAAAACGCAGCATCTCAGCAATGGTCAATCCATGCCTTTGTTGCGAAAATACCAGTCTGTAAAACTGGAACTTGTCAAGCCAATTTGGGTTTTGCATTCCACGTTTTGTCCATTTCTTGCTGCCCAGTTGCAGTTCTTACCGCATAAAATCAAATCCCGTAGGTGAAATGCAATGTTAACACAATACGGAAAAAGAACTACACAAACTGACTCTATAAATGCTACGTTCATCACATTGGTTGTGATGCTATCTACCTATACTATGAATAATACATTTCAAAACACCAAAAACATAAATCACAAAACGTACCGTTTTAAAAAATTGAATTTGCCAGAAATTCGCACAAAAAATCAATCACAAACCCATACACAGACTGGACTCACAACCCGGTACGAAAAACCGTACCAAAACCGTACCGTAATCCGAAAAAACGCACAATACGGTACGATTTCAAAGACACAAAGAATCAATGAATTTATGAGAAATAAACAAAGTCTATACTATATCGGATTACCAATTATAAATCGTGTCATTTGTTTTGGACAGATTTGAGGGTATGTAAAGTTAGTGTCAAAAACTTTACACACCCAAGGTTACAAACGTTATTGACAAAAAGCAAGAATAAGGGTATTATGGATACATAAAAAATCCACAATCTCTGTCAGACGGAAGCACATGAATAAAAAAAGGTTGTTCTATACAATCATTGCGGCTGTAATTATAATTGGCGTTGGCGTGTTTTACGTCCACACCCAACGTCAAAAGAATTTTGCAAAAACGCGTGAAGTATTTGCCCCAGTATACGCATATTCAGGAAAACTCGCACCTGAACAGCAAAAAGAATATTCAGAACTTGCAGAATCACTTATGAACGTCTCACCGGATGTCGCGCAGAAATACAGACTGCCGCAGCGTGAACAATGGCAGTTAGAAGCACACATAACAACTTTATATCGTGACAACCCTGGTCTGTTATTGATGGGACAGGACTCATTTTCCGCTGATACAGATGTCAAACCTTATCAACTGCACTTCGGTATCCTTGCACTGATTGCGAAAACCAAGTTAGCAGATTTGCCAACGGATAGTAGGAAAATGCTGATCCAGCACCTTGAAACGTTCAACAAAAGACTGGTAAAAAACAGTGTTGAAGTGTATCTTGATAAGATCAGAGAGGCTTCTTCCATTTCATCTAAACCTCCCAATATCTTTGGAGTCGTTTCTCAATCAAGAAGTGGTGGCACAGAACTGACCTTTCAAGAAGATGGTTCTGTGAAGATATCAGAAGAACGAAAACGTGGTGTTGTTCACATTACCGATATTTTTGGCAAAGAGCATACGGTTGACCTTGATTCTCCCGCAGATACTGGCATGACAGAAGACACAAGCGAATTGTACGCTAAAATTGATCGTCTCTTTGAACAACTTACTGATGAAGAATTCCAGAGACTTTCAACGTTCAATAAGACTGAAAGAACCGCAGCCATAGATAAATTGTTTTCATCCCTCTAAGAATCGTAGTTGTCCTTCACCCAAATTATGGGAAAACATCAACCCGACGGTACACACCTCATAAAACTTGATCCACTTCTAAAGCCTTACGCTTCCCAATTGCATGTAAGGTTTGCACACTATCAACATTTTAAATCAATTATTGAGAAAACTGGTGGTGTCTTAGGTGAAATTAGTCAAGGACACCGTTATTTCGGTTTCAACAAGAGTGAGTCTGGTGTCTGGTACCGTGAATGGGCACCCGCTGCACATTCCCTCTCCCTCATAGGCGATTTCAACGATTGGAATCGTGATGCAAACCCTATGTCCGTTGATGAATGGGGAATATGGCATCTTTTCCTTCCTGATAAAGATTATTCTGACCGATTGACACACGGTAGTCGACTCAAAGTGCATGTCAAATCCGCGCTTGGTGAGCACGATAGAATTCCTGCCTATATCCAACGTGTTATTCAAGAGAGTGAAACGGAGTTCACAGGACAGTATTGGTCGCCACCACATCCATATCAATGGAGAAATGATGTTCCACAATTTGATGCTAACACAGACGGATTAAGGATTTATGAAGCACATATTGGTATGGCACAAGAGGAAGAAAAGGTCAGTACGTTCACTGAGTTCACACAAAACGTGCTGCCACGAATTGTTGATTTAGGATACAACACAATCCAACTTATGGCTATTATGGAGCATCCTTACTATGCCAGTTTCGGATATCACGTTAGCAATTTCTTCGCTGTCTCAAGCCGTTTTGGCACACCAGAAGAATTGAAAGAACTCATTGATACTGCACACGGAATGGGTTTGTTGGTTATCATGGATTTAGTGCATAGTCATGCTGTAAAGAATATCAACGAAGGATTGAACCGTTTTGATGGCACAGATCATCACTATTTTCATGCAGGGGCAAAAGGGGAACACATCGCTTGGGACTCGCTCTGTTTTGATTATAGCAAATACGAAGTACAACGGTTTCTGTTGAGCAATATCCGTTATTGGTTGGAAACCTATCGCTTTGACGGTTTCAGATTTGATGGTGTCACAAGCATGCTTTACAACGATCATGGACTTGGACGTGAATTCTCTGGCTATTCAGATTACTTCAATGCTAATGTTGAATTAGACGCAATTGCTTATCTGATGTTGGCAAACGAGGTAGTGCATGCTGTCAATCCGAATGCTATTTCCATCGCTGAAGACATGAGCGGAATGCCCGGACTCGCGCGTCCTATTGAAGAAGGCGGACTCGGTTTTGATTATCGATTAGCGATGGGGATTCCCGATTATTGGATTCGCTTGCTGAAAGAAAAAAAAGACGAGGATTGGCATATCGGTGAGTTTTACGGTATGTTACGCAACCGCCGCGCAGGTGAAAAACACATCGCTTATGTTGAAAGCCACGACCAGAGTATTGTCGGGGACAAGACGCTTGCGATGCAACTGATGGATGCTGAACTCTATACAAATATGAGTATTTTCACACCGAGTCTTAGAATTGCACGTGGTGTAGCATTGCACAAATTGATCCGTCTTCTCACATTTAGTTTAGGCGGTGAAGGGTATCTCAACTTCATGGGAAATGAGTTTGGACACCCCGAATGGATTGATTTTCCGCGAGCAGGGAACAATAATTCCTATTGGTATGCACGCAGGCAGTGGCACCTCGTTGATGATGATACCCTCTATTACAAGCATCTGAACGGTTTTGATATTGCAATGCAGCAGCTTGGGACACATTATCACCTGCTCTCAGATGAGGATATTCAGTTGTTATTCATTCACGAGGACGCGAAACAGATTGTGTATGCACGTAGTGGTCTTGTGTTTGCGTTCAACTTGCATCCGACCGTATCTGCCACGGATTGGCGTATCCCTATTCCCGAAAAGACAGATTATCGCATCATCCTCAACTCCGATGATATTGAATATGGTGGTTACGGTGCAGTAGAAAGTGTCCATTATCCGTGGCAGAATGTAGAGATGGAAGGATATGCTCAATCAATTCAGTTATATCTCCCTGCCCGAAGCGCGCAGGTGTTAGCTCCTCAAATAGTGTCAAATTCATGAATATCCTGTTTTGACAATTGGATCTTTGCGTGGTATAATATTTTAGGAGGTTATAAATAAAATGAAGAAGGAAATTGATCTACTCAATCCAGAAACGAACGAAGTTGTCAAGGAAGTGCGCGAAATACGGATGAAAATTTCAGAAAAATATGGACATGATATAAACCGATTACTCGCTCATTACCAAGAAGTAGAGGAAAGATTGCGGAAAACAGGTAAGTATAAGTTCGTTGATCCAGAACCGCCTGCTGAGAAACCTACGCCCACCGAATCCTCCGAAGGTAAAGCTGCAGATTGAAATATAGCAACTTATGTATCCACGTCTTACTTTTCTCTACCTTTATGCATTCCATAAGGACGTTGCTATTCATATTGATGAAACATGGAAACCAACTCGAGCTCTCTGCCACAATGAATTCCACAAACTGTCAATTACTTAGAACAGATTTTGGACACGAGGTGTATGATAGATGGTATCTTGAGCATGCCAAACACAATTTTGAAGCACCTGATTTTGTCCAAAAGCACTTCCCATTCTATGAAAAGGTTTTACAACTCACCAAAGACGATAGAATACTGGACGCAGGTTGCGGAATTGGGAGTTATACGCGTGAATTTGCGAGACGGGGATATCAGGTTGTTGGTATGGACAAGTCCCCATATTTTCTCTCCGAAGCACAAAAAATCACCCAAAACGAAGAGTTAGAGATTGAATATGTCTTAGGTGATTATAATGAAATGGTTTTTGAAAAACCGTTTTCTGTAGTTTTCTTTGAGGGTTCATTCTTCTATGAATCAAAGGGTGGTTTAGTTATTCTCTTACATCAAATTCACAATAACCTAACACCAGATGGTAGGTTGTATTTTGTTCATTCAAACCCGCATAGAAGAAAGCAGCAATTCCCAATCGTAAATTTGAGTGAGATTCAGAAAAACGTATATGTTTTTGAGATGGCAGAATATGGCGAGAATAGAGGTGGGGAAAGATGTGTTTGGGTTAGAATAGATTTGGAAACCCAGATACACTATAAGTGCGACTATTTCAATATGCACCTACCATCAGACGAACTCAAAGACTGTATTGTGACATCTGGTTTTACAGATTTTGATTTCTACAAAAAACGCGAAATTGGTGAGTTCAATCCACAGAATGACAACGGTTTTTCTGTGGTTTGTAGAAAATGATAGTAACAGGAGCACGGTATAAGTAATATTGGAAATGGGACGCTTAATACCACCACATAACCGTCAATTTAATCGGAAAACTTCTTCAAACATTATAGGGTTGGCTCTCTGTGCCCGTCTTTGTCTGAACCAGGATTTGCAGGATTGAAGGATTTCCAGGATAGTGAGTTTAGGAATCCAAACGTTGCTATAAAAGATTGACCTTTATCCTCTGAATGGCACTTTGAAATACCATTCTCTTATCCTGAAAATCCTGGTTCAGACAAAATTGAATTTCACTAAATTGACGCTTTGATGCTGTCAGGAATCCATACCTACCACTGTTGAGGTTAAATTCTAACAATCAAGTAGTATTATTCTCCAACGAATACGCACGATTTCCACCAGGACCTCCACCAATCGCCCATGTCCCACGGAACAGCGATTGTCGTCTCGGCGGCATCGTCTCAATAACCTCATGGCTCAAGTTCAACCGATGCCACTGTGCCCAAATTGAGTTATAGCAATTGAACACCGCACAACGCGGATTGTCAGGATTCGTCCAGTCATTTGCCGCATGCACAAGACTTTCGGTGAAGATAACCACAGAACCGGGTGGGCAGCTATAATCGTCCATCATCCCACGCATGCTGTTCTCCCACGGTGATTCACTGATGTTCGGACGGTAAGGGTCAGGTCCCCCATAGTTGAAATGTGACTTATGAGCCCCACTGAGAAAAGATGTGCCACCCTGTCCTTCTTTCACTTCCTCAAGTTCCCACACGACACGCGTCAATCCAGCGAATATCTTACCACCAGCAACCTGATAACGCATCGCATTTGCCTGTTGCGGAGGTCGCACAACGTGTGGTAATCCGTTATCACCACGTGATGATTTTTCCCAACCGGGTTCTCGCACTGTCGTAAATGATCCTTCACACCGAAATCCGTAGCAATCATCATGCACAAAAGGATTCTCGGACAAGATCTCATTCAGAATACCAACGATTGCTGGATGATCAAGCAAGTTCTGCAGTGCTCCATGATAACTTTGCCTTGCCCCATCATATACTTCTGCTTTCATCTCTTCTATTTCTGAGTCAGATAATATTGATGGCAATAAAATCCAACCGCGCAAATCAAAGAAAAACTTCTGTTCTTCAGTCATCGGTACTGGTTTACCATTTAACGTTTCTTTTGACATTTATATCTCCTTAATTGTCTTAGAATTATCTGGTGTTATTATCCAACGAATACTGACGATTTCCGCCAGGTCCACCACCTATTGCCCACGTTCCGCGGAATAAGGATTGGCGTTTATTTGGCATCTTTTCTATTATTTCATGACTTAGATTCAGTCGATACCATTGAGACCAAATCGAGTTGTAACAATTAAACACAGCACAGCGCGGATTGTCAGGATTTGTCCAGTTGTTGGTGGCGTGTATCAAGCTCTCAGTGAAAATGAGTGCCGACCCAGGCGGACAACTGTAGTCCTCCATCATATCCTTTATCTTATCTTCATAAGGTGATTCACTAATATTCGGACGGCACGGATCCGGGCCACCATAGCTGAAATGTGCTTTATGAGATCCAGTAAGAAAAGTGGTACCTCCTAATCCCGCTTTCACCTCCTCAAGTTCCCACACAACACGCGTCAATCCAGCAAAAATCTTTCCACCAGCAACCTGATACCGCACTGCATTTGCTTGCTGTGGTGGACGCACGACATGTGGTACCGCAGTCCCTCTATCAGAATAAGTGCTCCAACCAGGCTGCCTAACCGTAGTAAATGAATTCTCACACCGAAAACCGTAGCAATCATCAAATATAAAACGTTCATCCGCAACGATTTCATTGAGAATTCCAACAATGGCAGGATGGTCGAGTAAATTCTGAAGTGCACCTTGATAACTATGTTTTGCACCCGCGTACACTTCCGCTTTCATATCTTCAATTTCCGAGCCCGATAGGACTGATGGTAACAAAATCCAACCACGAAGATCAAAGAAAAACTTTTGCTCAGGTGTCATCAACTTCTCACCTGGAGCCAATGGCATAGGTTCATTAGAATTCCTTATTTCTTGCATACTTCCAAAATCCTTTATAAACAATCTTATAAATATATCACAACGCCTCTTTCAATCCAGGCAAAAAATAATCCTTAACAACAACTTCCCAACTCATACGCGAAGCAATCTCATAACCTTCCTTTATCATATCCTCAACATCGCGCGGTTTTCGTGGTAGCCGACCAAGCAGTTTCGCTGCAATGTCACGACTATTCTCAACTTCAATCTGCGTTCTTTCAGTCAATCCAATGTTCATCACATCTTCTAATGACCTTGGTGCAGAATTAAGATGCGTATAATCGGCAATAACCACATTTGGCACTTCACGATTATCTGTAGCACGTTGAATGAATCCGCAACAACCGCACACATTACTAACGACACAGATAGCACCGAAACTCAACGGCTCCACTTGTGCAATACCAAAAGGTTCATAGATTGACTGCCCAAATTCTGCATCACTTCCCTTACGAATGTCCATAAATTCCATATCCATCGGCATACGAGTTCCACAAGCGGCTTGATTCCATCCAAACTGATTAACAAAAACCACTTTTATCGCCTTTGACTGCAGATTAAAGGCAGATACACCATTGTTCAGCTCAATCTCCGCACCGACCAAATCGGGGTAACCGATTTTATGGTAGACGGGCCAACCGTATTCCCGCTCCATCTCATGTATATTTTCGTGGGGTCGTCCTGTCGCAATTTCAGTTGAGAGGATAAATAGCACGGCAGTTTTATCATTGGAAGCAAGCAACGAATCCAAATGTGTTATCACCTGCAAATCCCGCCATAAACCTTTGCTTTTCACAAGACGTGTAACATGCGTAAATACATAATCTGGACGATAATCAAGCAGTGTTCTTGCATACTTTTGAAGACGCGCTTTCGATGCTAATTTATCCTCTAAGCTCATTTCAAAGGCGGGAATTCCGTTATAGACGAGGTTAATCGGAAATGACTCAAAAGGAGGAGCTAAAAAGCGAAGTTCATCAACGACAAGGTCACCGACAGCAAAGATGGTATCGCAGAGATGTGCTTTGTCTATCAATGCATGTTTGAAATACCAGAACGTATCTCCGAATGTATCACGGATTAACATGCCCTGTTCTTTTGACTGTTGTAATACATTATAGAAACGGACGTCGTGTCCCGGATGTCCTTCAACTATAGGTCGTATCGTTGCCACTTCGTGTGCGTAGAAAACGGTACGTATATTTGCTGAACCGTTGCCATGTTTCCGTTCAATCTGTGTTTTGAGCGCAAGTGGCATACCCATAAATTCATGTGAGATAATATAAACGGGAGTTTCTGTTTCTTCACCGATAAGCACACGCAATGCTTGATATGCGGGTTCAGCAAGACGGACATATTCCTCATATTCCCATTCGCTCTCATAACGAGTTGATTCTATGCCGAAGTATTCGTAGAGTTGCCACTTGAACTGACTTGTCATGTCTTCATTGCTGTTAGAAACATTGACCAAAATCACATCTGTTAGTATTGTAGTGTTTTGTTCTTTATTCTCAAACCGTCGTTGTCCGTAAATAAGTTCAACATGATAAGTCTTTTCAATATCGCTGAGTGCTGCTGCGTGCGGTGTTGTTTTTATCCCTTCGGCTGCGTGATACATCACCGCTTCGAATGCTCTCAAATCTGCACCAGAAAAAAGTGGACCGACAAGAAAGGTGCGTTCAATCGCTTCATTGTAGCTCCGGGTTGTCATCAACCCATCCAAAACTGCACCGATACCTCCCATTTTTTGAATTGCTTCGTGCGTGACGTGGACAACAATACTCAAGATTTCACCTCAAATAAAATAAATTAGGATGCTATAAAATACCATGTAAAATAGGAAGGTGTCAAGACGTTTTGAAATGCCTTGGGGTGTGTAAAGTTTTTAGCACCAACTACAGACCATCCATTGTAGGGCGGGGTCTCTGTGCCTCGCCTTCTTTAATCTACCAACAATTGCGGGGCACGGAGACCCCGCTCTACAATGGATATGGGATGTTTGCCGAAAACTTTACACACCCAATGCATTGCAGGTTAAATTCTTGACACATACCCAAATTGAAAGTATAATTCTAACATAACATCATACTTATAAATGTAAATTCTAATGAAGCCAATTCGCCAACTGTCTGTTGTGCCAACACTGCCAGAAAACCTTGAACCCTTACGAGAATTAGCACTTAACTTGTGGTGGACTTGGGATAGTGAGGCAATTAACTTATTTCGTCATCTTAACTCTGAACTGTGGGAAGAAACCTACCACAATCCAGCAGCAATGCTTGGTAAGATTTCACAACAACAGTTGCAAGCAGCAGCAAATAACGAAGTCCTTTTAGCACATCTTGATGTCATCCACAAAAAGTTTAAATCCTACCTTTCCGCACCATCCTGGTTTGAAGCCCATTCAGACGATAAGTCTCTCGAAAACCTACAAATTGCATATTTTTCTATGGAATTTGGACAGACAGAATGCATGCCGCTATATTCTGGAGGTTTGTGTTTTATATGAACTTGGACTATTAACTTGGGCATGATAGGAAGATGCTGTCTATACTGTGCTAAATTCGGTTTTCCGTTGCTTATGCCAACTTTTGAACGTATAATTGAGTAACCACAACATAAGACTGATTCAACCGTATATAAGAACAAGCAACATAATGAACAGAAAAGCAGAAATTACCCGCGAAACCAGAGAAACCCAAATCCGTCTTTGTCTCAATCTTGATGGAGATGGCACATCTAATATAAACACGGGTGTTGGATTTTTAGATCACATGTTGGAACTCTTTGCAAAACACGGGTTTTTTGATCTGGAGATTGTAGCGAAGGGGGATTTGCATGTTGACGCACATCACACAACCGAAGATGTCGGTATATGTTTAGGACAGGCATTCCACAAGGCTGTAGGAGATAAAGCAGGGATGCGGCGTTTCGGCAGCTTCACTGTTCCAATGTATGAATCCTTGGCAAGAGTAGATTTGGACATGTGTGGAAGACCTTATCTCCATTATGAAACACCTCTTGATTTCGGCAAAATCGGTGAGTTTGATATAGAATTAGCAGAAGAGTTCTTTCACGGATTTGTCAATAACAGTGGGACAACACTACACATCAATGTGCCGTACGGAACAAATCAGCATCATATCATTGAAGCGATTTTTAAAGCAGTTGCCAAGGCTTTAGATATTGCAACGCGGATTGATGATCGTATCACAGGCGTGCATTCTACTAAAGGAAGTTTATAAGAAAACACAGGAGCGTTTATGAGAAATGGGAATGTTATTGCCGTGATACTTGGTGGTGGTCGGGGCACACGGTTATTTCCACTGACACGCGATCGCGCAAAACCGAGTGTGCCAATTGCAGGCAAATTTAGACTGGTTGATATTCCGATTAGTAACTGCCTACATTCGGGTTTGGAACGCATATATGTCCTGACACAGTTTAACTCTGTATCTCTAAATAGACACATTGCACAGGCATATCGGTTTGATAGTTATCGGCGCGGGTTCGTACAAATCTTGGCTGCACAACAAACACTTCAGGGTGATGAATGGTATCAAGGAACAGCGGATGCCATTAAGCATAACCAACCCTACATTCTTAATCCACGTTTTGATGACGAACATGTGCTGATCCTTGCAGGTGATCATCTCTATCGGATGGACTATCGGAAAATGTTGGCAGTTCACAATGAAACAAACGCAGACATTACAGTTTCTGTTATCCCTGTGAACAAAGAGGTTACAAGTGGACTCGGTATCCTCCAAGCAGATGCAAGTGGGCGTATAACCGATTTTGTTGAAAAACCCCAAACCGATGAAGAATTACAAAAGTTAAGCGTTGAACCGGGTGTCTTTACTTCACGTGGGATTGAACCGAAAGGTAGAGAATACATAGCATCAATGGGTATTTATATCTTCAATCGGAATGTGCTTCAGGAAGTGCTACAAGATGACTCGAACGTGGACTTCGGTAAAGATATCATTCCGAAATGCATAAAGACTCATTCAGTTTCTGCTTACTTTTTTGATGGGTATTGGGAAGATATCGGGACTATCCGCTCATTCTATTCGGCAAATATCGCGCTTACGGATGTTTCTCCTGAGTTCAATTTCTACGATGAACAAGCTCCAATCTATAGTAACAGAAGACATTTACCAAGCACAAAAGTAAACAGTAGTAGTATTCGATCGTCTATTCTTGCAGAAGGTTCTATCATTGATGATTCGGAACTGGATAGAACAATCGTTGGGATACGAAGTATTATCTCAAGTGGGAGTCGGGTATATCAATCCGTGTTGATGGGGGCTGATTTCTATGAGTCGGATGTACTTCGTGCAGAAAACGAACAATCGGGTAGACCTCATGTTGGTATTGGCGAAAAATGCCTCATACAAAATGCAATTATTGACAAAAATGCACGAATTGGTGATAATGCTGTCATCGCAAACACAAAAAACCTTGACAATTACGACTCGGATGACTATTATATTCGTGATGGAATCGTCATTGTACCGAAAGATGCTACGATTCCGCCAGATACGGTAATCTAAAACCTAAAGTTTCAATTAATATAGTGTTATCACCACTGCAATATAGTCTTCTGACAAGGAGCATTTTCAAATGTATAAATTACTATCTTTTATTTTATTTCTTGGTTTGATAATATCACCACAAGTTATGGCATTGGATACAAATGGTTTGGTTGGGGCATGGTTGTTTGATGATGGCAATGGACAGGTAGTTTCTGATTCTTCAGATAACGGTTTAGATGGAAAAGTCGCGAGAGGAAACCCAAAATGGGTTGATGGAAAATTTGGTGGAGCGATGGAATTTGGCGGAGCAGACATGGTAACTGTTGCTGATAATGCTGCTCTTGACCTAAACTCCTTTACCTTATCAGCTTGGGTTAACATACCTAAAGTAACAGGGCCGTGGCAAATCATTGCAACAAAAGAGAATCGTAACCCCACTGGAAGAAACTATGGTATATTCGGAAATAACGCTTCTGGAGTTGTTCACTATTCCTTTACAACTGCGGCAGGATGGAAGTCTTTTAATGCAGCCACCGTGATAACTGATGGCAAATGGCATCATATTGTCGCTACTTATGAGAAACCGGATTTCAAACTATATGTTGATGGAAAAGTTGATGGTCAAACTGCACCAAATACCGATCCTGACAACCACGATAACTTCTTTTATATTGGCGGATGCGACATCGGAAACTATTGGACCACTGGTGCAATTGACGAAGTTGTCCTTTACAGCAGAGCCCTTGATGAGGGAGAAATAAACGAGTTAATGAATAAAGGAATAACTGACGCATTAGAAGTGGAACCTGGTGGGAAATTCGTAACGACATGGAGCCGAATTAAATCCAATGCTACCCGGTAGTTATTACTTGAAATGTATCCACATTAGCAACGCGGTTTTATACCGTGTTTTGATTAATAATCGCTTTTTATGGTGAAATTTGAAAATAATTAGACACTTTCGTCCCACGGTAGGTGGGGTTTCCTAACCGCATTGGTGCAGACTGTATAATTAATTCAAAACTTTACCATAGATTAAAGTGTACATAAAAAACAACACATGGAAGGCATACCTTTTATATGGCTGAATTAAGACAGCAGCTTCTTGTTTTACATTTACACACACCAGACCTAAACAGCCACGTCGTTGCATGGGCAATGTATGATGGCACAGGTCAAAAACGCTACACAACTGGTGATAGCGAAACTCCACCTTACAACTCTGTTGTTGAAGCAATGCAGGACGGTTGGCGGGTTATTCAGTTTCCACAACAATTTCCCGCTTATCCTGGGATGGAGTATAGTACTTCTTATCTAAGGTTTGAATATATCTTAGAGAAGTTGGAGGAAATCTAATGGTTGATAAACAGCATCTCCTAACCACAGAACAGATGGCGAATTTCGTAGCCGATGGTTACCTTCGCTTTGACGATTTTATCCCCGATGAATTAAACAACCCCGCTCATGAAGAGATGGCATCAGGTATGTCAGTTCGCGGTGGTGGTGGCACAGTCTTAGATGATGTCTGGCATGATGATTCTGCTGTTGGCAAGGTCTTTCGTTTGCCCAAAGTTCAAGGCATAATAGAAAGTCTCGTCGGTGAGAATCCGCTATACGACCATCATGCAGTTCATATTGTCCGTCCACAAAGTGAAACTGGGCAAATTTGGCACGCGGATGCAATCATTGACATTCGGATGCATTTTGACATCCAGTTCTTCTATTTTTCACACGACACACCACGCGAGATGGGTGGTACAATGATTCTGCCCGGGAGCCATTTCAGACGTGTCTGTGAAACCGATGTCGCACGTTATCAAAACTTCCTCGGACAACACCCGATAGTTTGTAACGCAGGCACACTTGTCGTCGTGCATCACGGAATTTGGCACTGTGCACAACCGAACTTAACCGCAGATACACGTTATATGTTCAAGTTGCGTCTCAATCCGACAGTGCGTCAACTCAAACTATGGAACACGGATGACATTGATACGGCAGGTATCCGCGGTATCCTGAGCCGAAACCATAGGTGGTATGGCAACGATGTACGACTTGAAATAGTCAATCGGATTAAGTTGTGGCGTTTCCTCACTGGAAAAGAATCTTATGATGTGGGCTATTGGTTATCTCGTCTTGAAAATATGCCTGAGAATGTGCCTCACGTTGCGTAGTTTCTGAACCCATCAAACATAAAAACTCCTAATGACTTCTCCAAGTCATTAGGGGTTTTTATGTAATATCTAATACTAAACTAACGATCTCCACCGCGTCGTCCTCTGAAACCGCCGCGTTCCCGGATTTCACGAAACATCCGTTCGCGATCTCCACGTGAAGCATTCATAAATCTGCTACGCATCTCCTGTGCCCTTCTCATCGACTCCTGAGCTCTTCTTTTCGCCTCTTCGGCTGCCCTTGCTTTCGCTGCAGCTTCTCTATTATTAGAACTGGAAGCGTTATTATTGTTAGCACTTTCGTCACGGTCATTTGATCTGGAAGAACTCCTACTTGAACCACTTGCTTTGAGGAACTGCATATTCCCACCACGGAGCGTAATGGTTTCACCATCTTTGTCCAAGATTATCTCTTTCTCGCTGATTTCCTTTACGACTGCATCACCTACATTTTCCCCGATGTTAACCATGTAAAATTTACCTGAACGTTGTTCACGTACGTACGCCTCTAACTTTGCACCATTTTTGTCATCAACAAATGTGCCAATCCATTTATATTCGGGTTCTTTATTTGGTGGTCTCCAACCGAGTGGACGGAAGATATTATTGTCAACAATCGTTCGATAAAAATCTGGACTCTCTTTAGATTCTTCCCTATTTGAAGCGTCTTGAGATCCACGATTTGAACCTTGTTGACTGTTACGGAATTGTGCGATTCGAGACATGTCTATGTTCATTTCACCCATTTTTGCCATGATAGCATCTCTATTAGGGCGATTTTGGGCTTGCAGCTTCATCCCATATACAAGCAGTAAACCAGCGACACAACCTATCCCTAAAATAATGAGGATTTTTGATAATTTCACATTAATCTCCTTATTCCTTGTGCAAGAGACTCATTATTTTTATATCAAGACCATTTTATACATGTTTGACTGATTGAATCAAAAAAAGTTCAATATTTTTATTTTCTATGTTTATCAATGGTAATTCTAACATGTTTTTTGTCCAATGTCAAGTTGATATTATTACTCCCCCAGAGGCGTTCAATTGTCGAGTTTCGTTGTTGTAGGAGGGGTTTCTAACCCCAATTCCAGATGCTCTGCATGAAAATTCGGGGTTAGAAACCCCTCTTACAAGAGCTTCAAGTGACAATTGAATGCCTCTGATTGCGTTGACAAAGGTTGAAGCGTTCATGGATTTTCCGTTATCTTTTACAGAGAATTCTTTGTGTTAATCTTCTAATTTCATTGACATTTTCCTTCTAAAAATCGTACTATATGGTACAGTTTTTCGTACTATAGTACGATTTTTAAAATTGCTCTAAACATAGTGGACATAAGGGTTTGTAAGGATAATTTCTAAAATCGAAAAAATTGAAAATAGTACAGTTTCCATTTTGGGTTTTTGTCGTGTGAAATCGGTTTCCTGAGAATAGCAAGTATCCAGTATTGGACGAATGCAGATTAGAATATTGCTAAAGGTTAAATTTGGTGCGTTTAGAATGTGCTTGATGTTTGTGTATAAGAGGGACATTTTGAATATCTTTGTCCTTGAAATGTCGTTTTTGCGATATGACATTTTATGTAATGAAAGATTCCTGTAGGATAATCTTTGTCATATATGTCCGATGTTTTGTTTTCATAATTAGCTAATTTCACTACAATTTTCTCTTCTGTTTTGATTGAGAAAAGTTACGAAACTGTAAGAAATCTCTTACAGTGTGTAAGATTGAATAATTGCTATTAGATTAGTGGCTGTAAGCGTTCATAGGCATTTTCTGTATTTGAAGAGATTATAAAATCCCAAAACTGTAAGATTTTGATTTTTCGTTAGTCTGATAATCAATTTTTGTCTTCTCTTTGTGTGGCATGTCACATGCTATTAATATGTTCATTTATTCTTGTCCTATATATTTCAATGTGAGGTTGATGTGCTGTCTTATGTGAATTGTGCTTATAAACTCTATATCAACATAAGCATATTATATATTAACACAAATAATAACGTTTGTCAAGTTAAATGTCAACTATTGATTTAATGCCGCAAACTTTACACACCAACATGAGTTCGTAGTCGCGCAATTCATTGTGCCTCGGACATTCACAAAACCTAATGCATCTTCTAATGCGACTTTATTTTTTAGAATTGGTATTAGTTTGTTCATCCATGGTAGATGCGGTTTTCTTTAAGTGCCATAGGTGTCAATTTAGTGGGACTCCTTTTTGTCTGAACCAGGATTTGCAGGATTAGTAGATTTCCAGGATTATGAGTCTGAAGTTTCAGCGTGCTATTGATTAAGATAAACTGTTCCAATGTTGGTAAGAAAGATAATAGTTAGGGTGGAAAGGTTTCCAACAATCGAGGTTGGAAACCTTTCCAGCAAATCGGGGTTAGAAACACCTCCTACTATTGATAAGATAGAATGATGAAAAGGGAGTGGAGATTAACCGTCTAATTCTGAGGGATCTGCGGTTAAGGAAAGGAACAATTCCTCTAAACTCATCTCATCAGAATGCATCTCAAGCAGATTCCAACCGTGATCAACGATTGTTTTTGAGACATCTGCTCGGATATCATCTGCTGGAGAGTATTGAATATGGAAGGATAAAGTATCTTCAGCGTCTATGGGGGACTGTTCTACTGCAATAATATTTGGAATTCTACCAAGAGTTTCTTTTATTGTATCCGGTTGTCCACCAGATACAATGAGTGTGAGGGAATTTTGAGGTGTCTCGTTATCATCTGTAATCGGAGTAAGGTTTGAAACGGTGCTTCCGTTGGATAATTCAACATCACCTGTGATTTTACCTTTACTGATAATCAATAGGCGTTCACAGGTCATTTTTGCTTCGGGGAGGATGTGTGTACTGAAAAGAATAGTACGTTCTTTTCCCAATTCCTTGATCAAGTCTCGTATTTCTACGATTTGACGCGGGTCTAAACCGGATGTGGGTTCGTCAAGTATCAGGACTTCTGGCTCATGAACGAGTGCTTGTGCTAATCCGACTCGTTGACGGAATCCCCGTGAGAGTTGTCCAATAATTTGATTACGTCTTTCCGTTAGACCGCAGGATTCTATCACAATGTCCAACCGTTCTTTTATGTGTTTGCGCGGAACGTTTCGGATTTTTCCCATATAGGTCAGATACTTGGTAACCGTCATTTCCGTGTAAAGTGGTATATTTTCGGGTAGGTATCCGATGCGTTTTCGTACTTCGCGCGATTCTTTGAAAACATCGTATCCTGCAATGGTAACTTTTCCGCTACTTGCTGGCATAAAGCAGGTCAAGATCCGCATTGTTGTAGTTTTTCCGGCACCGTTGGGTCCAAGAAATCCTACGATTTGTCCTTTGTCTACACTGAAGGATATATCCTTTAGTGCCTGAAATGGTCCGTAGTTTTTTGAGAGATTTTGTACTTCAATCATTTTTGGCAATCAGCCATCAGCCATCGGCTATAGTGGTAGATTTTAGAATTATGGTAAAGTTTTGAATTAATCGGACAGTTTGCACCAGTGCGGTTAGGAAACCACACCTACCATGGGACGAAAGTGTCTAATTATTTTCAAATTTCACCATAGTTTGAATACACCATTCCCTTCGCATTATATCCTTTTTCTATAAGTTCTCATAAATTTCCTATATCTCTCATCATTTTTCATGAAACTGTGGTCGCTCGGTGTTTTTTGTTCTGCATGACATCCAACACAGAGTGCTTTCAAATGTTCAGGACTGTTATACCCTCTGCCTAATATGTGATGTGTATCAAGGTATTTCTTGTCCTTCTTCAAATTGAGATTACACTTTTCACACGTCCAACCACACTGCTTTCTATACCAGTTTGAGAGTTCAGTCCAATATTCGTTATTCTGCGCTAAGGTAGGGGGATTAGTTTTGTGAGTTTCTTTCTTTTTCGTATTTTGTTTTGTGATAAAGACTTTTGCTAATTCGTCAAGTTGTTCGTCTAAATGTGAAGACTTCTTAGAATGGGATGTTTTACTTGAATTCTTTTGTGGTGTCTGACTTTTGATAGGCGGATCTAAAAGCTGATTCGTAAGTTTGCCTAAGAGTTTATTAGCAAGACCACTTAAGAGAATATGTGCGATTTTCGGCATTTCTTAGGAGTACCTTTCTTTTGTAGAATGTAAGAACCGTTTATAGTGCTATACGTATATCCAGAGACATCCAATTGTCGAATTTCGTTGTTGTAGGAGGGGTTTCTAACCCCGATTTTAGAACCTCAGCAGCAAAAATCGGGGTTAGAAACCCCTCCTACAAAGATGCTTTGGGGCAATTGAATGCTTCTGCGTGTGTATCCTTTAGCTATTGATTCCTTCATTATGCCGGTGGATAGTTAATTCTTGATCTCTGGGGCGACCGGACAGATATAGATTGTTGTCTGGATTAACCGCTTCAGATGCGGCAAGTACGTCAGGCAGGTCAATAGGAACGGACTTTATTTCAAGTCTGTCAGGATAGACATGAACTTGTCTCCACATCATAGGGTAGCATATAATTCCAGATGTGACGATACACAACAAACCTTGTTCTCTAAAGACACGGTTCAGATGTAGATGTCCACAAAAGAAACCTAAAATTTGTTTTTCAAATGGTGCAACGACTTCAAGTATCTCTGCGGAATTTGCTATTCTTGAACCAATCCCTTGAAATTCCACATTTGGAAAAGGCAGTTGGTGCGAAAAAAAGATTATATCTTCTTCGTAATCCGCTGCTTTTTTCATCTCACGTTCCACCCATGCGAGTTGATTCGTGCTGATATATCCATACGTCATATCTTCAGGGACTTCCTGTGCATCCAACAAAATAAATCGGATGTTTTCCTTGACGAAACTCACAGACCCCATTCCGTTAATACCGAATCTTTCTATGTACATGTCTTTTGAACCGGTTTCAGGATTGAGATCGTGGTTGCCGGGGATGTAATAACACGGCATATTTAGGCGTTCACCGAGTGATTTTGCCATATTTAAGGCGACAACATATTCCTCTACGGACATATCAAAACTTTGACCACCGCAAACAATATCTCCACCATGAACTACAAATGCGGGATCAAAAGCGTTGAGTTGTTCAATCAACTTTTCGTATATAGCATAACTCTTTTCTTGCTGTTGCAATCCACCAGCAAAATTTTGTGGGGCATCTGGATAAAGATGGGTGTCTGTGATAAAAGCAAACTTGAAAGGTGTCATAGATTATCTCGTTTTTTCAAAATTGCAACATAAGCGGGTTTGTCTGAGTCAATATAACGTTCAATTGTCCAACTTGTGTCAATAAGGATTTCTTCCAGTTCAGATTTTGAGACGAATAGGTAGTCGAACCAAGGTGTAGCATATCGTTTGTATCGTATGCGAATTCTCAATTGCCCACTCATTCTTCCCCGTTCTCTATTGTATTCGTGATATGCAAGATGTGTAGGATTCTCTGTCAGGTATGGATCCATCGTCTCCGCTATGATCTTTCCATTCTCTGTTGTCATAGCCGCGAATCGTTTCAATAACCATTTTGTCCTCTTATAATTCGCAAATAATCCGAAATTGTGTCCCATCATGATTATCGTGTTGAAGATACCGATCTTGGTATTGAGTTGGGTAATCGGTACAACTAAAACGTTATTGACACCTCGTTGTTTACACACTTGAATTGCTAATGGAGAATTGTCTGTTGCTAAGACTTCATGTCCTTTTTCTTGAAGATAGAGAGCATGTCTTCCGGCACCGCAACCGATATCTAAAACACGTCCTGTAGCGTAATTTATTGCAAGTTTCTGATGGTCTTCCCACTCAGGATATTCTGCAAAATAGGTAAGTGGTCCCATCCGACTCGTGTCGATGTAGCCGTCTTCTCGTTCGACGATTTCAACGTTTTGTTCTCCATTATGATAATCAAAAAGTAGGTGTCCGTAAGCATCTTGTTTATCGGTTAACACATTACTACCTCACATATCCAGTTGTCCCGTTCCGTTCTTCCTTATGTGTTTCCCAATAATCTTCAATACCTTGTCGCCACGTTTGTGCAGCTTCTGTTAATTCAGCAGCGATTTCTGGGTGTTCGTCTTTTAAATTAGTCGTTTCACCCATGTCAGTCTCAAGGTCAGCAAGGTGTACATCATCTTCAGGAGGTGCTCCTTCTACTAATTGACCATTGAGTACTAATTTCCATTTGTCACGACGAACAGCAGTCTGGTTCCCCATCTCCCAAAAAATATCAGTGTGTGGAGACCACCAGCCATCACAAACCATCCCTATTAGATCTAGTCCATCAACTTCATATTTGGAAAGATCCCCATTTGCTGCGGATAGAAAAGTCGGGAAAACATCCATTGCTGCACCAATTAGACTTAGTACGTTTCCAGGTGGGATTTCATTAGGCCAATGCATAATTCCAGGTGAACGAATTCCCCCTTCATATAAACTGAATTTATGCCCTTTGAGTTTACCAGCACTGCCGCCGTAGTATGGGTCTTGTGTGCCATCTAACCAATTTCGTGTTTCACGCGATGGTCCGTTATCGCTTTGAAAATATGAGAAGGTATTTTCAGCGATACCTTGCCGTTCTAATTCAGCAAAAATTGCTCCGACACTGTCATCAACAGCACTTAGCATCGCAGCCATAATTTGTCTATCCCAAGGAAGATCTGGAAACCTATCCACATATTCCTGCGGTGCATGCATCGGATAGTGGGGTGCATTGTATGGTACGTATAGAAAAAATGGCTTGCCGAGATCAATTGATTTTCTGATATATCTTATTGCATATTCGGTTATCAACTCCGTGAAGTATTCACCGTTTCTGTAGATTTCCTCTCCGTTTTCCCACAGGTCATGAGTTTGGTCAAAATCGGGTCGTCCCAATGCCCAATAAAAGATATGTGAATAGAAATCGATGCATCCTGCCATAAATCCGAACCAATCGTCAAATCCGTGATCTTCAGGTCTTGAACCTTCTGCGAGTCCAAGATGCCATTTCCCGGACATTGCGGTGTAATAACCGAGTTCCTTTAGGGCAGTTGCAATCGTAGGAACGGAAGGAGGCAATCCCGTAGCAGTTCGATGTCCGGCTAATATTGATCGGACGCCTGCATGGCACGGATATCGTCCTGTCAGCAACGCAGCGCGAGAAGGTGAGCAAACAGGTGAGTTGGAATACCAATCTGTGAATCGGATACCTTCAGCTGCCATTCTATCCAGATGTGGTGTTTTGAAATCTGTAGCACCCATACAGGAAAGGTCACCGTAACCTTGGTCGTCGGTTAAAAAGATGATAAAATTGGTTTGCATCGTTCCTCCTTGGTGGACTGATTTATTTCAGATGAAGATTAAGTTATTAATTGGGTAATATTCGGGCGGGGAAACCCCGCCCCTACGATATTGTTTGTGGACTGGATTACCGAATTTATTTTTTAATCTTCATAGGTAATGATCAGCTATAGATTTACTTTTTCCAAAAGCTTCGATCTAAACTCCGATATTGTATTGCTTCAGAGACGTGTATCGCTTCAATACTCGGGCTTTCATCAAGATCGGCGATGGTGCGTGATACTTTCAGAATACGGTCATAAGCTCTGGCACTTAATCCTAACTGATTTATGGCAACACGAAGCAGATCTTGCGCTTGGGTTTCTATCTTGCAATACTCTCTTATCTGTTTAGATTCCATATTTGCGTTCGCGTGTATCGTAGTGCCTTCAAAACGTTGATGTTGAATGCGCCGTGCTGCTTCAACACGTTCACGTACCACAGTTGACTGTTCTCCTGTTACATCTGCTGAAAGTTCGGCATATTTCACTGCGGGTACTTCAACTTGTATGTCTATTCTGTCTAACAACGGTCCAGAAATGCGAGAAACATACGTTTGAATTTGATTAGGAGAACATTTGCATTCCCGGTTTGGATCGCTGAAGAAACCGCACGGACAAGGATTCATTGCTGCTACCAACATGAAATTCGCGGGATATGTGAGTGATGCTGCAGCACGAGAAATCGTTACATAACCGTCTTCCAAAGGTTGCCGCATGACTTCAAGTACGTTCCTGCGAAATTCGGGGAGTTCGTCAAGGAACAAAACACCGTTATGGGATAGACTCACCTCTCCTGGCCGTGGTATATTCCCTCCGCCGATTAAACCTGCATCTGAAATTGTGTGATGCGGAGACCGAAACGGACGGATGGTTACCAATGGGGTATCACTCGGTAAGATACCGATGATGCTCTGTATCTTCGTTGTCTCCAGCGATTCCTCAATAGACAACTCCGGTAAGATTGATGGGATGCGTTTTGCAATCATTGTTTTACCGGAACCTGGTGGTCCAATCATGATTAGATTGTGTCCACCCGCAGCAGCCACTTCTACCGCACGTTTAACATGTTCTTGTCCTTTCACATCTATTAGGTCAAGATAGGATTCTGTGTCTGTTTTTTCTACGGTAGTGTTAAGTGTAGGAGGTACAGGAGAAATATCGTTAACAGCGTTTAGGAAAGTAACAGCTTCTGTGAGACTTTCCACAGGATAGACTTTTAGTCCTTCAACGATTGCCGCCTCTTTTGCATTTTCTGCAGGTAAAATCAGATTCTCCACTCCATTGTGTTTGGCTGCGATAGCGATAGGGAGTCCTCCTTGTATGTTTCGAATGTTGCCATCAAGGGCAAGTTCACCCAAAATCATGGTGTTTTCAAGGTTTATTGGTTCAACCTGATTCGTCGCTGCCATCACACCGATGGCAATGGGAAGATCAAAAGCGGAACCTGCTTTACGGATGTGTGCAGGTGCTAAGTTTGCGGTGATACGACTTGGTGGGAAGTAAAATCCGGAGTTTTTTATTGCGGCTGTAACTCGGTCGCGGCTCTCTTTGATTGCACTATCCGGCAAACCGACTGTGCTAAATGCGGGGAGACCATCAGCGACATCTACCTCTACTTTCACGATATATGCATCGATTCCGAGTACTGCACTGCTTAGGACAGTTGCAAGCATACGATATTTCCTTTTTATATGTTCTATTTCTATATTTGTATTTTGGTTGGGTATAACAGGAACAATAGATTGGACTTTGAACAGTATCATCAATTAATTCTATTCCCAACGAGCATCTTCAGTGAGTTTATGTAATGACTGCAGCTGCCTTGGGTCTGATATGACAAATAGAGCATCACCCGCTTCAATTCGCAAATCGCCGGAAGGGTTATAGATATATGTGCCATCTTTACTGCGGATTGCGATGACGACTAATCCTGTCTCGTCCTTGATATGTGCCTCCTCAATAGTGATACCATCCAATTTAGAATCTGGTTGTATGATAGATTCTGCGAATCGCGTAGTTTGCCTGTTTACCTGCATCTTTCCCAAGAAATCAATCAGATGCGGTTCAAGTATGCCAGAAGCGAGACGAATACCCCCGATATGGTCTGGCAAAACCACTTCATCTGCACCCGCAGTTATCATTTTCTCAGGTGAATTATTCTCTACAGCTTTGGCTACAACTCGCAAATTTGGATTGAGTTTTTTGGCAGAGATAACAACAAATAGACTATCCTGGTCCCGGCTGAGACATGTGACAAGTCCTTTCGCCCGTTCAACACCTGCGCGGATGAGAATATCATCATCTGTTGCATCGCCGTGAACGTATAGAAAATCGTGAGTTTCAGCAATGTGTTCTACACGTTCTTCGTCCATTTCAATACAGACGAAGTTGGCTTCTGCTTTTTCCATTTCTTCAAGCACATGCACACCAGTGTCACCAATCCCACATATAATATAATGGTTTGAGAGTTTATCTACAGTTCGTATCATTTTTCTGTGTTTAAAAAAACTTACTAATTGTCCTTCAATAAGGAAGGCAGTTGTTATGGTAATGCAATAGACGAACATTCCAAAACCACCGATAATTAGAAACAGTGTGAAAATGCGTCCAGCGTTACTTACTCCCGAATCGTCATACCCCACTCCTGTTACCGTTATTACGGTCATCCAAATTGCTTTAAGTAGATCCCAGTCCTTTTCTAATAATAAGTACCCGATCGTTCCGATGATTAACAGACCGAATAATAGTGAGAAAGCGATAAATATCCTGCGTTGATAACTCATTCTCCTCCGTGATGATGTAGTCAATGGGGTATCCGCAAAGACCTTTAGTAAGAACTTCTTAACTATTGATCAGGAATTACTTTTTCTTCTTCGTTTGGTGTTTCTGCTGATTCGGTTTGCTTGACATCCTGTTCTGGTGCGTCTTCTGACTCTTCAGGTTCTGATGCTTCCTGATGGGCAGCGGCAGCACGGACATATCCCATCCGTAATTCATAGAGAGAATTTGACAAAAAATTGGATTCAGGAGCTGTCAAGTTTCCTTTAGTTTTTTCTTCAAGCATCTCAATTGTATCAATCATTCGTTTTGCTAATCCGAGATTGACAATAACGTCATCAGTTTCTGGGTCTTTAAATCCATGCAGGTAGAGATGTGCAGTCGTGATTAAGTCCGTAATAAAAGTATTAAAATCAATTGGTGGGAGTTGAATTTCATCCTGTGTTGCGTTTTCTTCCATTTAATATCTCCTAATTAACCACAAAGATCCGAGTAAATTTTTATCGGAGGGTTATGGACAATCTACTTTTGAATCAATCGGATTATTCATCAAAGATAATAATCTGTGCGAGTAGACTTCCCGCTTGGTTGTTATTGTTGGGGCTTTCGTTCATTGCAAGAAAAATAACACCGTCTGCGGGGGCGGGATTATCGTAGCGTGAACCGACTGCAAAGACGGTACTCCCGATTCTTGCGATGAGTGCTCCGATATTAGTGCCTGGTAGGAGATAACCATCCCCAGCGGGTGTTTTAGGAACGCCATCAGCACCACACCAACCTGTTCTATTTTTTAAGTCAGGGGACCACGCGCCATCGGCATCAATCACAAGCCGTTGCCCTTTTTTTACGTTAACATAACTTTCTTGCCAAACTGGACTCGGACGTGCTGTCCGAATAACCGTTAGTGCCATACACTTTTCCTTTCAGTCTTGGTATAGGGTGATCGTCATAAAGTAGACCACCCTATACATTTACTCTGCATTACGTTCACGAATTGTGATATCCACTATCTTTTCATTCTCTGCAAGGTTATCTAATACTTCTAAACCTTTGGTTACTTTTCCGAGAACAGTCCATCCTTCATTGACTATTGCGTCTTTACAGATAAGGAATTCATCTCCATCAGCAACGTTAGAACCTTCTTCCGTAACCATTACCACAGAACCTTTTTCAAGAGGCAGATTGCTTTTTTCTATGGGAAGTGATTCATCTGTAATACTTGAGCCGGCTTGGACTAAAAGCTCTTCAACCCTATGAAACTTTTCACTTCTATAGTACCCCATACTTGCGTTTTTTATGAAGTTTTTTGATGCATTCGGAGCATCATCTGCATAAAATTCAAACTCAATATTGCCTTTAGCCGTTTCTATGACAGCAATTGCGTTTGCAGGTTCTATCATAGGTTTGGCTTCTGCTTTTGGTTCTGGCTCTGTTTTCTCTGATTCTTCAACTGGTTTAATAACCGTCTGTTGATTTTCAGGTTGATCTGTATCAGTTTCGGATGTCTTTTTCTCTTGTTGTGAACAACCGAATAGAATAATGGCAGATAAACAGGTAATAACTAAGAGTGCGATCGGAAATTGGTTAATTCTCTTATGATTTAACATATTTTGACTTTGCCTCCAATCGTATTGTTGTCATGACATCGCCGATAACTAAAGTATCAACGACCTCCATCCCTTGTATAACACCACCGAATGTAGTATAACTGCCATCAAGATGAGGTTGTGGACTCAAGCAGATGTAAAACTGGCTTCCCGCTGAATTTGGAAAATTTGCGCGTGCCATTGCAACGGTGCCTCTTAGGTGTTTCCGTTGATTTGGATTCGTGTACTCATCAACAATAGTCCAACCGGGTCCGCCCATCCCATTGCTATCTGGACAGCCTCCCTGAACAACATTTAATCCGGGTGTTTTCTCTATACGATGGAATGTTAATCCATCGTAAAACTTTAGGTTAATCAACTTTTTGAAGTTTTCCACTGCCACTGGTGCAGATTCAGGATAAAACTCAATGACAAATGTGCCTTTTTGCGTTTTCACTACTGCAACTTGCTCTTTTGACTTCTTGCCAAAAGGGAGAATGGCACAACCCGCTATGATCTGAAATGCAGTAATTATTGTTATAAAATAAAGTAATCTCTTCATCATTAACCTTTGTCAATTATCTTGATTTGATACGTGCCCAGGTTGTCGTTAATTTATCTTGAGGTAGAACATCCGCAGTCTGTGGGTTTTCCATATCCACTTTGAGTTCATCTTGGGTTAACGCATAGTTGTATATTTTAATTTCATCGAGTGCACCGTTGACAAAACGCTGGTTTCCGCCGCGTGCGCCGATAAAAAGTGGATCATTATTTGCAGTAAGTTTCCCTTTACATTCTAATTCTTTATTGAGTTCGCCATCAATATACAACTTGATTGTAGTGCCGTCCCACGTTCCTGCAAGAAAGTGCCATGTTTCATCTTGTATGCTGTCGCCGATATTATGTTCACGGCAATTATCTGGTAAATCAAAAAATTGTAATAGAGAACCACCTCGGTACCAGGCAGCAAGAGTAAACAATCCTGCTTTCCACGTATTTCCTTTTTCTACACCTGTTTGCACATCACTACCCGGACCGCCGGCACTTGGACGAATATTTGCCCATAGTTCAACAGTTATACCATCCACAACATGTAGACTTTCATCGTCCTCAACTTCTCCCCAAGATGCACCGTCCAATTCAATTGCCATTCCAAACTTACCTTCAACTAATTTATGATTACCATTAAAGGTGGCATCATTACCGAATTCAGAAATGTCTTCTGCGACATCACCTCTCAACTCATCAAAAGTAAGGTGTAGAACAAGTTCATCTGCAGAATGGACATTCGTTGAAAGAAAAACAACAACTAATAGGATCAAACCGGAGATTTTTGCTAAGTTACTAAAACCATTTGTAAAGTATTTCATTTTACTCCTCTTTACTATATAAGTTATGCAATTATTATTGAAATAAATTGGTGATATTGAACACTTCAATATCTACGATACGCAATTAAGGTTACCAAAAGAATGATAAATTGTCAAGGATTTTCTCATATATCCAGTACCATTCATCATTTGACTTTTCTCCATAGAGTTTGTATAATGATATTACATTATTTAACCTAAGTTGCCACCTATGGCTTGTAGGAGGGGTTTCTAACCCCGATTAACCATAATTGACACCAGAATTCGCTATTTCTATATCTTTTGTTATCAATCGGGGTTAGAAACCCCTCCTACAAATAGTAGGTAGCAACTTAGGTTATTTACATAAAACTTCGGAGCAATACATGAGATGTTTTGGTACATTTGGTCCCGTCTATCCAGATATAAACTACGTTGTTTCCCGCAGTGAGGAACTTGCAGATTTCATCAACCGTGTGAAACAGGGGCGTTATATTGTTCTCTTTGCACCACGACAGACAGGAAAAACCACCTTCTTCAGAAACGCACTTGATGTACTTGAAACAAAAGAAAACTCATATCTATCAATCCATCTTAATTTTGAAGGATATGTAGATGCAAACGCTAACACTTTTTACCCGTCTCTTGGCAGAGAGATATGTAGACAAATTATACACACTTTGGAAAAACGCAAGGAGAATCCATCTGATAATTTGTCTCATTTTATAGAAAATACGCGTATTACAGATTCTATTTCAATGCGTGAATTCTTTGAAAGTTTAGGAGTATTACTGCAAAATCAACGTTTTACAATTATCATAGACGAATTCGATGGGATTCCTTCCGATGCCCTTCGTGGATTTCTACATACACTCCGACAAATCTATCTTTCAAATACAAGTCCTAAATGCCCATATAGTGTCGGTATTGTCGGTGTAAAAAATATCACCCAACTCAATTATGATCGTTCTATTTCACCCTTTAACATACAAGATGAATTTCGGTTATCTAACTTTACACTTGAACAAGTAGAAGAACTTTATTCACAATACACAGAAGAAACTGGTCAAAGTTTCAATCCTGAGGTTGTTGATGCAGTCCGCACTCAGACAGCAGGACAACCTTTTCTTGTCAACAGATTCGGACAAATCCTTACTGATGAACTTGATATTCCGATATCTGAGACAATTCAGATGCATCATTTTAATATAGCACATAAACAGGTCCTCAAAGAACAAAATACCAATATCTCACACCTCATTACTAACATACGTAGAGATCCGCGATTTGAAAAACTACTTATGCGTATCACATTTTATGAGGAACGTAGACGTTTTAACCTTGATGATGAGATAATCAGTGAACTTGCAACTTATGGAATAATAGGGGAAGATGAGGATGGGATGTGTCAAATACGCAATCCGATCTATTTGCATCGTATTTTGCTGGCGTTTCAACCACTCATAAATGGTCTTGAAGATCAATATTTTGCAGAAGATGGACCGATGGATTTTACTGAGTATGTTTCTCCTAATGGACAACTTCAGATGCGAACACTGATTGACAACTTTAAAGATTTCATTGCACGCGCAGGATACAGGATTCTACAAGTGCCTGATACCCCACAAGAATTTGTCGGTCAATATTTGTTGTTTGCATATCTTGATGAATTTGTGAATATTGTTCGGGCAATGATGTATCTTGAAGTTCAAACGGGGAGAGGTAGGGCAGATCTTATCATTGGCTATAATGAACAGAAATACATAATTGAAACCAAAGTTTGGAGAACTGAAAAAGCATATCAAGCAGGTAAACAGCAGCTCACAGCATATCTAAGACTGGAAGATGCAACTGAAGGATTTTACATCGTGTTCGATTATCGTGAGAATGCAATTTCTCAGGTTGAAACCGAGACTTTTGATGGGATTACCATACAGAGTTACGTTATTCCTGTCCTGCAACAGCGTCCTTCCGAAGTAGTGTAATAATTGAAAAAGTATAATACTGAAACAACTATGAAACGAAATAATATGCAAGAACAGATAATTCAAGAACAATCTTTCACAAACTCAATTGGCATGGAATTTGTCAGAATAGAACATGGTGTTTTTATGATGGGTTCGGCAGATGCCAACCTTGCAGATGAACTCACTTCAGGTAAAGAATATCTCAAGGATGGGGATTGGGATGAGCAACCTGTACATCAAGTGAACATTAGCACTCCCTTTCACATAGGGATCTATCAGGTAACGAATGCTCAATATGAGGAATTCGATCCTGCTCATCGGGAACTACGTGGAAAAATCGGTTTCTCACAGGACGATGATGAGGCAGTTGTTTTTGTAGATTGGCACGATGCAGCACGTTTCTGTGAATGGCTTTCCGAGAAGGAGGGACTCCCATATCGTTTGCCGACCGAAGCGGAATGGGAATATGCCTGCCGCGCAGGAACAACAACCCATTACCACACAGGTGATGCTTTACCCGATGTATTTCATAAGAACGTGGGTGAGAGTTGGTATCCGGATGAGGGGCGGAGTCGTGGTGCTGAGGAAGTTGTCCCTTTACACGTAGGCAAAACACCACCGAATGCATGGGGAATCTACGATATGCACGGTAACGTTGAAGAATGGTGTCAAGACTGGTATGGTCCCTATGAAGCACATCCACAGACAGATCCGTGCGGGCGAGAAACTGGGTTATATCGGGTTACGCGGGGTGGTAGTCACTCAACTTTGCTCTGTTATTTGCGTTCTGCAAATCGTATGGGTGCTGTCCCTGAAGACAAACATTGGTACATCGGGTTCCGTGTTGTTTGCGGGGAGATATCTGAAAAACCCGATTTATTGCCAACACCAAAGGTTACGTTATGGGGACGTGATGTCAAACAGGATACGGCACAGCGGAGTGTGCCTACAACTGTGTCTTATTTTGCAGAACCGATTCCTTTTGTCCGTATTCCTGAAGGTTCAAACGGCCCACTATTTTCAAATCACAACCATGTCCCTGCGATAGTAGAATGTCCGAATGGGGATATGTTTGCTGCTTGGTATTCGTGTGTAACAGAACGTGGACGAGAATTGACGGTTGCAGCAAGTCGGTTACGCCTGGGTGAAACGGAATGGGAGGTTGCAGAACCGTTTTGGGGACCACCTGATCGCAACAATCATGCAACATCACTCTGGTGCAATGAAAATGGCAGGATTTATCATTTCAACGGGCTATCAGCAGCTGCAACGTGGGGACCATTAGCCTTAGTATTACGGCATTCTGATGATAATGGAGCGACTTGGTCAAAACCGCGTTTCATCTCTCCTGAACATAGACTACGTCACATGCCTATTGCTTCTGTTTTCCGAAGGCAGGACGGTTCAATCCTTTTTGCATGTGATGCTGTGAGTGGCGGAAACGGCGGCACAGTCGTTTGGATAAGCGAGGATAACGGAGAGACGTGGTATGAACCTGGAGCAGGACAACCTATTCCCGAATTTGCTGCAGGTAACAGTGGCGGGTGGATTGCAGGTATTCATGGGGCTGTTGTGGAACTGTCTGACGGTCGGTTGATGGGGTTTGGTCGTGGTGATACGATTGATGGGCGCATGCCAAAAAGTATCTCTGAAGACGGTGGCAAAACATGGCATTACAGTGCCAGTCCGTTTCCACCTGTTTCTGGTGGGCAACGATGTGTCCTTTTACGACTTCAGGAAGGCCCTATCTTTCTGGCATCCTTCACAGGAAGCCGTAAAACTCCTGAGTCAATGCCAATCGTAGACGAATCAGGCAATGAACGCCATGTAACTGGTTTATTCAGTGCACTCTCCTATGATGATGGTGAAACAGGGACAAATATTCGTCTGATTTCAGATGATGGACCTGACAGAGAAATTAAGACGATGGATGGACGACCGTTCATGATGGGATTGAACAGTGCAGAACCGGGCGGGTATCTTGCTGTCACGCAAGGAAGGAACGGCATCATTCATCTCATAAGTAGTAAACAACATTATCGTTTTAACTATGCATGGTTGAAAGAACCGCCACCATCGGAAGTGAGGAAATAGTATGAAACTCCCTTTTTTACATCAGGAAGTTGAAGTTAGGACTGATTTGCGTGAAAGTAACGATATTTTGGACAATCCTGATGCGCTGCAAGATCGGATTGCAGAAGATGGATACCTACTGATACGCGGGTTGCATGAGAAGGAAACAGTCTTAGCAGCTCGCAGCAAAATTCTTGAGAATTTAGCAGAAAAAGATATGATCGATCCCGACACAACACTGATGGATGGTGTCTTCAACCCAAATTATTCTGAATCTACAACAACAGGTTCTATGGGCAATATAGCGTTGACACAACTCCCAGAATTTAAAGCCGTTGTTGAAGGTGAACCGATAATGAGTTTTTTTAAGCATTTTCTCGGTGGTGAGGTGCGAACTTTTGATTTCAAATGGCTACGCACTGCGGGTCCAGGTTCAGGTTCACCAATACATTATGATATTGTCTTTATGGGACGCGGCACGCAAAACCTATACTCCTGTTGGACACCTTTTGGCGATGTCTCTTTGGATATGGGACCTATTGTCTTCTGTCTCGGTTCAAATAGATTTGACAAAGTACGACAAACCTATGGACAGTCAGATGTGGATCGTGATCTGATACAAGGGCATTTTAGTGATAAACCACTTGAAGTGATAGAGAAATTCGGAGGCCACTGGGCTACAACTACGTTTTCAGCAGGGGATGTCATTATATTCAGCATGTTTCTGATGCACGCTTCCCTTGTCAACACCTCAAACAAAGTACGTATCACTGCGGATACACGTTATCAACTTGCCTCAGAAGCGATTGATGATCGGTGGATTGGCGAAAAACCGAAGGGACATTACGCTTGGAAGCAGAAGGATGCAAAAATCGAGTCGTTGGAAGAATCAAGACGAAAGTGGGGAGTTTAAACGATGATGGACAACAATTCAGCAGCACCTAAAAGTAGAAACGCGCGTTTCGTGCCGTTTTTTATTATTATAGTGATTGCAGTGGCGATCGGTTTGGCAATTAGGCATTTCACAAGTTCAAAAGAAACTCTACCAGATCGCGGACAGTTAGAGGTATATTTCAGCGAAGTTAACGGTGCTGTCAGCGGACCTTCACTTGAGGAGCGACTTGTGAATAAACTCACATCTGCCACAACAGTTGTCGATGCTGCGCTTTACGATTTGGACTCTAAATCAATAGCAACAGCATTAATCAATGCATACAACAGAAATGTGAAGGTACGAGTGTTCACAGAAAATGATTATGCGGAAAAGAAAGAAATACAACGGTTGCTTAGAGAGGGGGTCTCTGTTCGGGATGATGGAGACGATGATGGGTATATGCATCATAAGTTTGTTGTCATAGACAATCGGTTTGTCTGGACAGGTTCATATAATACGACATATAATGGTGCGTTTAAAAACGATAACAACGTAATCTGGATTGATTCAGTACCACTTGCAGAAAATTTCACGAAGGAATTTCAGACAATCTATTCTTCTCGCGGAGAAGAGAAACTCCCTCAAAAGAGTATTCCTCATCCACAAGTAACGCTGAGTGATGGCACACAGATATCTACATACTTCTCTCCAGGATCTGAGACGATTTCTCCTTTATTACATGAGATAAATTCTGCACAGAAATCCATCTATTTCATGGTATTTTCATTTACACACGATAAAATCGGGAAGGCGATGCATAATCAACATCAGAATGGCATTAAAGTAGGTGGTGTGTTTGATGAAAATCAGATTTCTAAATATTCCGAATATCATCTCATGCAAAAGTCAGGAATGGATGTAAAAATAGATAAAACATCGGGGACGATGCATCATAAAGTAATTGTAATTGATGAGGAGACAGTGATAACCGGTTCGTATAATTTCTCAAGGAATGCTGAGATACGGAACAGCGAAAACTTGTTGATAATCAAAGGTAATAAGGATGCTGCGCGGGCGTATATTGGTGAGTATAATCGACTAAAATAGGATATTCACTCATGCTACCGTTCGCCAAGTTTTATGGTAAAGTTCTGTTCATTCCCGTTTCTATTGATTTTAAGTTTGATTTCAGTGTTAGGCTGTTTAGTGCCAACACACCTTAAGAGTTGCGTATAGACGCTAATTGGTTCATCTTCAAATTCAAGTATAACATCTCTCGGTAAAATCCCACCCTTGTGTGCGGGACTATTCTCATGTACACGTGTAACAAAGATACCGAAATCTTTTGTTTCAATATCAACACCGAGCCACCCTCTTCGCACTTTACCATATTTTATTATCTCTGTAGCAACAGATTTTACAGTTTCTATCGGGATAGCAAAAGCAATTCCCGGTCTATTCAATGTTTGCAAAGGAAATTGAAACATAAAAGGGTCTTGCAAATAAGGTTCGGTTAATGCAGCAAGAAGCATGCCGACAATCTCTCCTGAAGTATTGACGACTGCTCCACCACTATTCCCTGGCGAAATAGGTGTATTGATTTTAATCAGTTCATCACAAGGACGATCAGGCAGTATTTCCAGACCGCTAACGATACCGAATGAGATGATAGGATGACTACCGCGAGAATTCGCTAAAGTAAGGACCCAGGAACCGGTACCAATCTGTTTTGTATTCCCTTGTTTTACTTGAACCGGTAATTTATTTTCTGTCTTAAGCACAACAATATCAGTTAAATCATCCATTCCGATAAGTTTAGCATGAATGCGTTTTTTGTTATTCAAGACTACCTCAACTTTATTTGGAATCATATCAAAAGTTGTGGTTACAATGTGTCCGTCTTTATCAAATATAATGCCAGAACTGATGCTTTGCTGAGCGACGTTCATTTTGCGAATATTGTTTGGAAAATGCGTTGTTGTGTGTTGTGTTGCTATTACTTTGACAATCGCTGGACGGGAGTTAATTACAACTTTCTTAAAATCTTTTTCCAATTTCTGCATCACACTTTCTTTTGCAAAACTCGGTGTCAAGACAAATAAGTGAAACAGAAAGAAAACTATTCCAAACACTTTACAAAGATTTATCATATCTACATTTTGTTGAGATTTTTTGATAACCATCTATTTATCCTCTTACAGTATACAGTATAGTTTTGTCCTAATTGGGATTTGACATTCAAGTTCGGCAATGGCAAACGTAGGGGTTGGGTTTCCCAACCCATTTGGACCTTTGTTGATCGCACACCGGGCGAGGGGACCTCGCCCCTACGAATACCAAATTTGAACGTCAAAGTTCATTAGGGCTCCTTATGGAAAATTATAACCCACCAGCTGTTGATGTAGTGGTATAACTCACACGTTTTAGAACATAGTTCCGCTGCATCGGTCGTGATGAAGTCGAAAATGTGGAATCAACACCACCGAAACTACGCGGTAGAAATCTATCATTAATTTCTAAAGGGAATTGCGTTGATGAGTCAGAACCTGTAGTACTGATGAATTCGCGATCTACTTCAGACCGGGTGCTGCTTTTGAATATGTTATCGTAGTATAGGAATGAAACAGAAGATGCCAATACCAGTATGAATGCAAAACCATAAGCCCATTTTGGCAGGATGAATAAATGCCGGAACCTTTGCCAAAAGGAGAGTGTATCGCGTTGTTCTTCAGAGAGACGTTGCTGTAGTGTTGACGTAAATGAGGGTGAAGGTTCTATCTGCGGTAATCGTTGTGACGCTTGGACCGATTCTCTGAATAACGTATACTCTCGTTCACATCCTTGGCATTCATCTATGTGCGATTCAAAACGTTGTAACGTTTGATAGTCAAGCGTATCTTCATAATGTGCAGAAAAGTGTTCCTCAACCTGTAAACAGTTCATATTAACTCCAAATAAGATTTAAGTTTATCCTTTAACATTAATCGTGCTCTATTAATACGGGATTTAGTAGTCCCACTTCGCAATTCAAGTATATTGCCGATTTCATCGTAACTTAGTCCTTGTATGTCCCGAAGAACCAGTGGAAGTCTATACTGATCTGGCAATTCTGCTATTGCTTTTTGGACAGTGTTGCGAAGTTCCTTGCGTTCCAGTGCGACTTCTGGTTGGAAGGCAGCATCAGCAGGAGCACTCGCAATAAGATCAATCTCGTCCTCATTACCATCTGTTGTATTATCATTGGTAACTATGTTATCAACCAGATACCGATCTCTTCGTCCACGATTGCGAATTTCATTCTTACAGAGATTTTTAGCAATGAAATACATCCATGTTTTAAACTGAGCACGTCCGGGTTTGTATCGGTCGGCTGCTTTAAACATCCGAATGAAAGTTTCCTGTGCCAAGTCTTCAGCATTATCTTTATCTCCGGTGTACCTTGCAATAAAATTAATGAGCGGTTTATGATGTCGACGCACTAATAGATTAAAGGCATCCTCATCGCCTTTTTGAAAACGTTGCATTAATTCATCGTCTAATTCTGGCATTCGGCACCTCCGGAGATGCTTGCAATCTAATATACACCGAACAGCAAAATCGGTTTCATTTTTTTCATATTGAAATTATTAAGTTACAATAAGTTCACACCTGATAACTTGACGCTAACATGAAAATCGTGTAAGATTATTTCATCATTGTAGGTTATCATCTATTGTTGTTTGATGATTTCATAATCAAATGCCACTATTCATTATAAAAATGTTACCATACTGGTTTTATTGGTGTCAAATTCAAGTGGAAGGACCAGAGACATTTAATTGTCAAAAGCGTCTTTGTAGGAGGGTTTCCTAACCCCGATTGGATGAGCAAAAACCTTTACAATCGGGGTTAGGAAACCCTCCTACAAGAGTTTCAAGTGACAATTGAATGCCTCTGATGCAAGGACGCTGTTATATAAGGAGGACTATATGTTTGAACAAGTATTACAGAAGGTTGAGGAACAGTGTAGAGAAGAAAGGATTCCGATGTTGGGACCTGAAAAAGCGAAATTTATTGCAGAATGGGTGGAGAAGACGGAACCGTCTCTCATTGTTGAATGCGGAACTGCAATAGGATATTCAGGACTTTGGATGTTACGCGTTTTGAAAGAAATAGGTTCTGGACGATTGATAACACTTGAAATAGATACGAACCGGGCAACACAAGCACGAGCGAATTTTGAAAGTGCTGGTGTTGCTGATCTCGTTGACTCTCGTATCGGTAATGCACAAGAGGCACTGAAAGACATTAAAGAACCGGTGGATTTTCTATTCCTTGACAATAATTTTGACAATTATTATCCCTGTTTTAAAGCAATTGAACCTCAATTGACTAATCCAGCAACTGTCCTGGCTGACAACGTCGGGATCGGAGCAGACTCCATGGCGGATTACCTTGAACATGTCCGTGAAAACTACGAATCAGAGACACATTGGTTTGCCATCGATCTGCCATGGGTAAAAAAAGACGCTATTGAGGTGAGTATTTATCGTAGATAGGAGGTACTATGACACATGATTTTATAAGTGTTGCGAGGTTACCCGCACCAGATGACAACGTTGCAATTGCTACCCAGAGATTAGAGACTGAAACACAGATCCAGTCCGATGACGAACAGTTTTCATTATCACATTCCGTGTTAGAAGGACATCGGTTTGCCATCCAATCAATTGCTGAAGGAGACCCACTATTATCATGGGGGATGCCTTTCGGTTATGCTTCCCGTTCAATTGCTCCTGGTGATTATGTATGCAATCAGAAGATGATAGATTCGTTATCAATCAGAAATCTGAATTTTGAGTTACCAGACTCTCCGAACTTCATTGACACGATTAAGCCTTTCATACTTGATGAAAGAGGGTTTAAACCGGGCAAACAAGTTGAACGTTATTCAGAAGATCGTAACTTCCTTGGCTATAGACGTTCTACACTACGTGGTGTTGGAACACGTAATTACATTGTCGTTATGGGAACAACAGCACGCACCTCTGGTTTTGCAAGGACACTTGCTGACCAGTGTTCTTCAAGTGCGGAAGGTTATGCCAACATAGACGGTATTGTTTCAGTGACACATACTGAAGGAGGAGAAGGTAAAACGCCAAATAACATTGACCTATTCCTTCGGACTCTGGCAGGATTCACAGTGCATCCAAATATCGGCGCGATCATGCTTGTTGACTACGGTACTGAAGCAGTCAATAACGATATACTCAAAGAATATATGTTACGTGAAGGGTGTGATTTAGACGATGTCGTTCACAATTTCTTTCGATTAGAAGGTAGTTTTGATACGAACTTAGCAAGAGGCTGTGAGATCATCAACGGATGGTTAAATACAGTAAACGGCGTCTCACGGACAGAAGAATCATTGGAACATCTCAAAATAGCGTTGCAGTGTGGCGGGTCAGACGCATTTTCGGGGGTATCTGGCAACCCGTTGGCAGCCTATGTTGCGAAAGAGGTAATTCGTTACGGTGGATGTGCTAATCTCGCAGAAACCGATGAACTTATTGGTGCCGAAGCATATCTACTTCAAAACGTCCGTGATTTACCAACAGCACAGAAGTTTCTCAAAACTGTTGAACGATTTAAGGAACGTGTCGGATGGCACGGACATTCCGCAGAAGGGAATCCATCGGGCGGGAACAATTACAGAGGACTTTATAACATCGCCATCAAATCAATTGGAGCAGCAATGAAACGAGATCCTGAGGTCTGTCTTGATTACGTTATTGACTATAGTGAATTGATGAATAAATCGGGATACTATTTTATGGACAGTCCGGGTAACGATTTAGAGAGCATTGCTGGACAGGTAGCATCGGGTTCAAACATGATATTCTTTGTCACAGGCAATGGTTCCATTACTAATTTCCCTTTTGTACCGACAATAAAGATTGTAACGACGACTGCTCGGTTTGAAATGCTTGAGAAGGATATGGATGTCAACGCAGGCGTATATCTTGATGGCACACCGATGGAACAACTCGGTGAACAGATGCTTAATCAGACTATCAGTGTCGCATCGGGTAAGTTGTCCGTAGGTGAAAAAGCAGGGCATTCACAAGTTTCACTCTGGCGGGATTGGAAACAGACGACTTCTATTGATCTGGCACCTTTCCTTGAGGCATCCGAAATGAAATCAGGTGAACCGATACCAATACCGATACCGCAAACAGAAATATCTACTGATGAATATACATTCCGTGCGTTTGAGACAGCAGATGGATACCACAGCGATCGACTCGCTTTAATCTTACCGACCAGTCTCTGTTCTGGTCAGATTGCACAGATGATTGCTAACCGATGTAATAAACATGGTATCGGAAGTGAGCAAGGTATTTCACAATTTGTAGCCCTTGCACATACTGAAGGATGTGGTGTTTCAAGTGGACGTACAGAGGAGATTCACACCCGCACCATGATTGGTCATCTCACGCACCCTACGGTTGCACTCGGTTTGCTATTAGAACACGGTTGTGAAAAGACACATAACGACCATGTTCGGCATGAAATTCAGAAACTCGGTATATCTCCAGAAAGTTATGGATGGGCAAGTGTGCAATTGGATGGTGGCATTGATGCAGTTATTGAGAAAGTGCAAAGTTGGTTCGCTGACGAACTCAAAAACAAACCTTCTGTACCCATTGTTGATGCTGGATTGGAACATCTCTGCATAGCAGTAACATCAGTCGGTGAGATAACTAAGTCTGTATCGCAATCAATGATGCAACTGATAGAAGCAATCGTCACAGTAGGTGGAACAGTCGTTGTGCCTGCTAACGCCACATTCTTGGCAGAGTCGTTATCTTCATCACCATCATTAGCTTATGGACAGAAGTTAGAAAAGAATGGTTTTCACATCATGGAGACACCCACAGATCAACCTACGGAAACACTTACTGGTTTAGGTGCAACGGGTGTTGAACTGGCTTTAGCACACATTGTGGAAGCACCTTTACAATCACATGTGATGGTGCCATTAATTCAGGTTACGACCGATCCGACAACACAATATCGGTATGGAGAAGATGTGGATTTGACATCAGTTGAAGTCAATGAAATGTTGAAGTTAATTGTAGAGGTGGCTTCGCGGCGTTATACTCCAAAGTTACACGGTAAAGGAAATACCGATTTTCAGTTAACACGCGGTTTGTTAGGAGTTTCAATGTAATACCATTTTCAAATGATAAGGCATCATTGCAAGTAAACGTGTTTGTAGTCGCGCAATTCATTGCGCCTCGTACATTCAAAGGAAAAAGAGACGCAATGAATTGCGCGACTACAAACACGTTCTTTCTTAATGTTAGGCAATCAAGTAGAAATGGTAATGGTATAAGTAGAAAAAGTTCATATCAGGAACTCTATTAATTTTGAACAGGAAATTCTGGTGGTATAACATTGTTAGACAAATTAGGATGCTTCACACTACATATATTTTGTTTAAGAAATTCGGTGGATCAACAATCTCAACTCCGAACTCAAACAAATCCCGCTTGAGTACTGCATCGTCTATGAGATCATTGTCAGTTGATACTAAGAATTGCACTCGTCCTGAAACTGCACAATCGATAAACTTATTATCACTTGCATCTCGACATAATTCAAATGTAGAGGTAATTTCAACAATGCTTGCTTGGTTTAGAAGGCTGATTAGATTTTCGACATCTTCTAATGTATAGCGATATTGTTGAAGCATTTTACGACGAGATAAAACCTTCTCAATTTCAACAATAATAGCACGCGATAAGACGAGGACAAATCGTCCATCTTGCCAAAGTGATAATAGACGATTGGCAAGATTGCCTTTACGAATGAATGAACGGACGAAGATATTGGTGTCAAATGTCGCCCGATAAACACGCCATCGGTTTTCAGGTTCATTCACGCCTCACCTCTGCAATGGCTTCCTCAAAATCGCGTATTACTTCCTCCTCTGGTGAATCAGCAAAAACATCGTGAAAACGTGAAATAGTGCTATCCCATTTCTTTTGAAACTGTTTACGAGCATTCTCAACTTGATTACTAAAATCTGAAACAAAACCTTGCCATGTTGTATCCGCAATTGATTCACTGTCTTGAATGTCTGGCAGGAAATATATTTTGTCAGTGAAATCGCTATCTTCAACGACATTTTTGATGTGTTCAATCAGTTTTTGATTTTGTGAATTTGAATCGTCAACTTCAGTAACGAAAACTATAAAATCATCTTGTTTGAGGTAGTGTTGAATTGCCTTCTTCAGACTTTCATCTATAGGCGCTCCCTTTCTATGACACTTGCGAAATGCACTTCTTCCTGCTGATCGGATTGCCAAATGTCCAAGTTTCCGCGGTCTCAAAAACTCATCCTCCAAGAAATCAACTGCTTTGGTGCCACTGTCCGATTCTACATTCCATACCCTAATGCTTATCATACTGGTTCCTCCATTAGGTCTTGAAGCAGTTCACTATCAAAAATAGCACTACCGATGCCAAAATCTGCGATCCAACCGTCAAGTGCTTCGCGTTTATCTTTGATTTGCTCAACATTTAACACTTCTGTGCCGATTCCTGACCGATTCCGTAAAAGTAAAACGCCGAGGGTATCAGATAATTTATCTGGACTAAAAGCGTCAAGGAGTTGAGAACTATGGGTTGTGATTATCACTTGAGTGCGTTCTGCCAGTTGCTCAAGGACGTTTGCAATTTCATTAAGAGCACCAGGATGTAGATTTCGCTCAGGTTCTTCAATGGCAATGAGTGGTGGTAATTCTTGTTGATTGAGAAGGGTGTAGTATGCAACTAAACGTAGTGTCCCATCAGACGCCCTCCTTATTGGTATAGGATTTTTATATCCTTCCAATATACACAGTTGTCGCTCTTTGTTAATTTGGATATAGTCAATTTTAAGTTTCACTGCATCAAATAAGAAGTTATTTACATTGTGAAAGAGTCTTGGAGCATTGCTATACCAGTAAGATAGCATAAACGATAAATTAGATCCATCGTATATTAATTGTGGATATTTATCAAATTTAAAAAATGGGTTCGTTACATCATCTGGATCTACACCAAATGAGGGGGTTTGGGTGTAACCTTTCATTAGTTCTGGCTGTATATCATAGACAGCCCATTCCTTAAAGAACTCTGTAACCCTGCTGGTAAATGGTTTTCTTCCATAATCCCCAGCTGACCCTAAAGAGATTTTGTGAGGTTTGGCATTGTAAAGTGTTTTATTCTTACCATTTTCATCCCAGACATCACCTTGTCCTCCCTGAATTGAAATAACTTTCACTCCATTAATCAACAATTCCTCGTTGATAACAATATCTTCGTCTTCCGCAACGATCCCTAATTCATATTTTGTAAGTGTTTCTTCGACTCTGGTATGTAATTGAAAAGTTAGGTTGTTTGCCCCTCCTGCCCAGATAGAATCTTGGAGAATCTCTGTTCGTGGTAACTTTTCTGCATTTATCATTTCCATAAAGAGACTCAATGCTCGCAAGACGTTTGATTTTCCGCTTGCATTGGGACCAACGAGAACTGTAAGGGGTTTGAACGGAAGTGTGACGTTCCGCAAACTCAGAAAGTTTTTGATATGTGCTTTTTCTAAGAACACTTTACGTTCAAACATGTATGCTGCCTCTCAATTGCCTTACAATAATTATAAATTATACACCTTTGCGTTGTAGATGTCAATTGCTATGATTCTTCTATTTTACTATGACAAGCACCCCTGCGTTTTCTGATATAGGAATCAAGAGTTTATATGTAAAAAATCTATGATAGATTTTCCAAATTGTGGAAGAAAAGCAGTCCCATTGACAACATAAAGCATAATGAATCCGATTAACGTATATCTATTCCATACTGATAGGAGATAAGTCAATGGTTAGAAGTATTAGGTCTTTGGTGATATTTACTGTAATACTTAGTCTGTGTGGAGTTGTCGCTTGTGTAGAAACTGAGAGAATACAGCCGATAAAATATGAAGGACCGCACCCCCAAACACCCGAAGCAATTTTTGAAGCATTTGATCCCAATTTGATAGGGTTGAAAGCAAACAACAATGAACGGAATAAGAAATTAAATGAGAAATATCCACCTAATGAATGGCTTCGGATGCTCCTTGATAAAGGTTTTGTGATTGAAGATTCACATGATTTTAAAGCGTATTTGGCAATACGTAAATCCTTAGATGAAAGAAAACCTCAGCACGGAATATGGCGGTTATATAATCAAGAGTACGATAATTGGGAAACTTTCAAAGATGCTTTCATTAAAAGAGAAATTTGGGAACACAAACAATTCAAAGCCGCCCAGCAGAAGAACTCTAACGTATCGTGGGTTGACTTTTTAGGGGCAGATGGAAAAACTGTGATACCAATTACCAATTCAAGCGGATATGTTAAAGTTACAATTACGAAACGCAAGAGTATGGGGGTAGGGGTTGGTATGACAGGTAGTGGTGTATCAAAACTTTCTGAACAACAAAAATTTGATCTTGTATATAAAGGCAAACATCCGAGGAATTGGGGTGGATGGAAATGGGGATGGGGTTGGAAGATACTATATCTTGATGAAGAAAATAACGTTCTTCCTAAAAAACCAGATCTTATAAGTCGTGAAGATCTGGGATTACCTCCAGATGTGCCATGGCCACCTAAAAACTGGGAACACTTAGACAGGATCATTAATGAAGTAAAACAACGTGATATGTTAGAAGATGATCGATAAACACAAAAAACTTGCACACTTTATGCAATTATGCTATACTCACCTATAACCAAAATTCTTAAGGAGGCTATTATTAAATGGCACATACATTACCAGAACTCACTTATGCACACGATGCTTTAGAACCAATTATTGACACACAAACGATGGAAATTCATCATGGAAAACACCATCAAGGATATGTCAACAATCTGAACGCTGCTTTAGAAGGTCATGACGACCTGGCAAAGTTAAGTGTTGAAGAACTGCTGAGCAATATTGAACAAGTACCAGAAGACATCCGTCAAGCAGTCATTAACAATGGTGGTGGGCATGCAAACCATTCCCTCTTCTGGTCCATCATGTGTCCTGAAGGAGATAGCGGCAACCCTGGTGGAGCACTTGCTGATGCGATAAAATCTGCATTTGGCTCTCTTGAAGCTGCCAATGAAGAATTCACTACAGCAGCAACAAAACGATTCGGTTCTGGATGGGCATGGCTCGTTATCGGTGATAGTGGTTTAGAGATTTACTCTACAGCGAATCAAGATAGCCCAATTATGCAGGGACATACCCCGCTTCTTGGCATTGATGTCTGGGAACATGCCTATTACCTGAACTATCAAAACCGTCGTCCGGACTATGTTGAGGCGTGGAAAAATGTTGTCAACTGGTCAAAGGTCAACGAGATTTACCAAGCGAACGCATAAGAATTGATTGAACTAAGTGAACATATTTTATTAACTATTGTAGGACTGGGTTTCTGTACCCCGCTTTTTGTCTGAACCAGGATTATCAGGATTGGTAAATCCTGATAATCCTGGTTCAGACAAAAGGATTTCCTTAAATTGACACCTATAGTTCAGTTAGGAGCGCACCTAAAGATTGAGACCTAACCTCCTGGTAAGACTCATTATCTGTTTAATTCATATAACTAACTTGGACTTTTAGCATTTTTCTTGACTTTTTCATTCATAAGTATTATAATTACTACGGTATAGAGAAGAATTCAAAATACTTGTCAGAAAAACAATAATGGTGTAAATCAAAACTGAATATTAAATGTAAATGCGTTGAAGGGGAGGAGTAGGTCCACTGGACTTGATAGAGAGGGTGACTCGCAGGCTGCAAGGTCGCCTCAAGTTCCTAAGACTGAAGGTCGCCCTGGAGCTGCTAATCTGAACAATCTGTAGGAGCGATTTCCAAATCGTTATGTCTTAGTAGGGTTAGTCGGTGTGATGTCCGTAATCGCATCCCAAGAGTGCTTTTCCTCGTTTATGGTCATTCTAAAAAGTCTTATTTCCATAGTTAACGAGGGAAGGAATTGGAGTGGTACCACGGTAAGGTCGGTTTCGGTAATTTTAACATACCGAAACGTGCTATTATAAAGCCGCATCCTTCTCGTCTCCAAAGTTGGAACGAGAAGGTTTTTTACTTTCAACAACTTACGGCACAAACAAATGTGCTGACTACCGTCTATGAGGAAATTGGCATGGAACTTTCAGGAGCACGAATCCTGGTTGATGGTCTCAAACGTGAAGGTGTCGAATATATCTTCGGTGTGAACGGTGGCGCGGCGATGCCGATTTTCGATGCCCTCTACGATGAAACAGAATTAAAATTAATCCCCATGCGTCATGAGCAAGGTGCTTCTCATGCCGCCGATGGATATGCACGCGCCACGGGTAAAGTCGGAGTCGCCCTCGCAACATCCGGTCCCGGTGCCACAAATCTTGTTACCGGTATAGCAACTGCCTATATGGACTCTATCCCAATGGTAGCAATTACTGGACAGGTGATGACCGAATTTATCGGGAGTGATGCCTTTCAAGAGTGTGATGTTATCGGTGTTACCCGCCCTATATGTAAGCATAGTTACCTTATCAAGAGTTGTGATGAAGTTGCAGATGTTGTCGCAGAAGCATTTCATATTGCCAGCACTGGAAAGCAAGGTCCTGTTATTATTGACATTGCTAAAGATGCCCAAAGAGAAGAAACTCTATATCAATATCCTGAAACAGTTGATATACGCAGTTACAAACCTCAAGTGAATGGGGATCCCGCACAAATTGCCAAAGCCGCTGCTTTGATTAAAGAAGCAGAATGTCCAATGCTCTATGCAGGTGGAGGGGTTGTTCTTGCCGATGCAAGTGAGGAACTACAGGAGTTAACCCTCAAAACACAAATACCAATTACTGTCACTTTAATGGGACTTGGGGCATTCCCAGAGACACATCCATTGGCGATGGAGATGCCCGGAATGCACGGTTCATGCTGTGCAAATTATGCTTTCACTGATGCCGACCTTATTGTTGCTATCGGCGCAAGATTTGATGATAGGGTTACTGGTGACCTCAGCAAATTCGCACCAAACGCTAAAAAAATCCATATTGATATTGACCCATCCTGTATCGGCAAGAATGTACCTGTTGATGTGCCGATTGTTGGTGATGCCAAGAACGTCCTCACTGAATTAAACAAGTTGGTTGATACTGCAGATATTGCCCCGTGGCGTAATCAAATTCAGGAATGGAAACAGAAATATCCGTTTGAATATGAACAGAAAGGCAACAAAGTTATGCCGCAATATGTCATAGAGAAGATTTATGAGCATTATAGTGACGCAATTGTTGTTGCAGACGTTGGACAGCATCAGATGTGGGCAGCACAATACTTCAAATTTACTGAACCTCGCAAATGGCTCAACTCTGGTGGTCTCGGCACAATGGGATTCAGTCTGCCTGCTGCAATCGGGGCACAACTCGGTTGTCCAGACGATACCGTTGTTAATATCAATGGAGATGGATCCTACATTATGACCATACAGGAATTGGTGCCTGCAATCACAATGAAGTTGCCTCTTAAGATTTTCATCATCAACAATATGTATTTAGGCATGGTGCGTCAATGGCAGGAACTATTCCACGATAAACGTTACTCCGCTGTGGATTATCACGACAATCCTGATTTCGCCTTGCTGGCGCAAGCATTCGGTGCGACAGGTCTACGAGTGGAACATCCAGAAGATGTTGAACCTGCATTGTTGAAAGCAAAGGGTATCAATGATGGTCCGGTTGTTATTGACTTCATTGTTGATGAAGAAGAAAACGTATTTCCGATGGTCCCCGCAGGAAAAGGACTTGGAGATGTTATCCGTGGTCTCTCCTGATACAAAAACAACTTGACAAGCTGAAAGTGAATCTAAAATGGAAAAAGAAGAACGACACATTTTTTCTGTCATGGTGGAAAACCGATTTGGTGTGCTGGCCCGTGTGGTAAGCCTTTTCAGTGGACGCGGATTTAATATTGACAGCCTTAACGTCGCAGAAACACACGACAAAAGCGTCTCACAGATTACGCTCGTTACACACGGTGATGCACAGATAATTGATCAAATCTATCAGCACCTGAATAGACTGATTGACGTTATTGAGGTGACAGACCTTTCCGCTGGTACACATGTTGAACGTGAAATTGTGCTGATTAAAGTTGCCACTGATGACGCACAAAAACGGACAGAGATTCTTCAAACCGCTGAAGTCTTCCGGGGACGCGTTATTGATATGAAACCTGCATCGCTCGTTCTTGAAATTACCGGCGATGAGGGTAAATTGGAAGCAGCAATTAATATTTTCGGTACTTACGGTATTCTTGAGTTAGCGCGTACTGGCAAAATTGCCATGATGCGGGGATCGACAAAATAGGATTCGCGGTTAACATATAGACGACAAACAGACTTAATTTGAAATAGATATTGAAGAGAGGAAGATAACTTTATGGCAACAATTTATTACGATAGTGATGCCAACTTTGATCTATTAAAAGAACGTACCGTCGCCATTATCGGTTATGGCGCGCAAGGCAGAGCACAAGCACTAAATCTGCAAGATAGTGGGGCAAATGTTGTTGTTGGATTATACGAAGGGAGTCGATCAAAACCCAGAGCCGAAGCAGAAGGGATTACCGTCAAAACTGTTGAAGAAGCATCTGCAATGGCAGACATCGTTCAGATACTCATACCTGATGAAAAACACGCTGCAGTCTACCGAGATGAGATTGCACCGAATATGCAAGCGGGCAATATGCTCATGGTTTCACACGGATTCAGCGTACACTTCGGTCAGATCATACCTTCCAACGATATAGACGTGACGATGATTGCCCCGAAAGGCCCCGGCTCACTCGTCCGTGAAGTGTTTGAAGGAGGCGGTGGGGTGCCTTGTCTTATTGCTATCCATCAAGATACAAGCGGTGCAGCGCGCGATATCGCACTCGCTTATGCAAGAGGAATCGGTGGCACACGCGCAGGGGTGATTGAAACTACGTTCCGTGAAGAAACTGAAACCGACCTATTCGGTGAACAAGCCGTACTATGTGGTGGCACTGCTGCCCTCATCAAAGCCGCATTTGATACACTCGTTGAAGCAGGTTATCAACCTGAAATGGCATACTTTGAATGTCTACACGAATTGAAGTTGATTGTTGACCTACTCTATGCAGGAGGACTAAGCAAAATGCGGAACGATATTAGTAACACCGCAGAATATGGTGATTTAACACGCGGTCCTGTACTCATTGACGATAGTGTTCGCAAAAAAATGCGTCAGATTCTTAAAGATGTGCAAGGCGGTATCTTCGCACGAGAATGGGTCCTTGAGAACCAGGCAAATCAACCAGTTCTACAAGCACTTCGACGACAAGAATCTGCACTGCAGATAGAAGAAGTTGGCAAAAACCTGCGTAGTATGATGAGTTGGCTTGACGAATAGATCTGTTTTTACGGTAGGCGCAGTTGCTTGTCCATACCTACCGTTATCCTTACAACACACAACTACCTTAAATAATGTACGACACTTCTGAGGAGTCAATCCAAATTTGGCATCCAATAAATTTAGTCGTATCTCACTAATTCTGCCTATCTATCTACCCGCGTTCCTCCTTTCAACAGGTGCGGGCACCATTTCTCCCACATTATCAATCTATATCAATTCCTTTGAACTATCGTATACCTTGACCACTGTTGTTATTGCTATCGGTGTTGTAGGGAATATCCCAGCAGGTATTTTAGTAGAACGAGTAGGTAGAAAACCTGCAATGTTGATCGGGTTGGCAATGATAGCCCTTTCAACAATAGGAATGGGTATTGCACTGCAGCTGATCCATCTGGTCATTGCTCAATTGATCGGTGGTGTCGGCAATGCGTTATGGATGCTCTCTCGACATGCATATATGACTGATGTTATACCACTGGAAAAGCGCGGAAGATCTATCGCCTTGTTCGGTGGTGTAAACCGAATGGGTATATTTGCAGGAAAGTTTGGGGCAATCTTCCTCGGAGCAAATTTACGTCTTCCATTTTTCGTATATACAGCAATTGCTGTGCTAACATTGATTATCTGTATATTCTCAATATCTGAAACAAAACGAGAACAAAAGGACAACTCTCAAAATACACAACCCTATCTAAAGCAGCTTATCCACGTAACTAAACAGCATTATAAATTACTGGCAACGGCGGGTGTCGGACAAGTCTGTGTGCAAACACTACGGCGTGGGTGTCATATTATCATCCCGCTTTACGCTCAAGATGTCGCTGGTTTAAACACACTCGGTGTTCGTTTAGTAGAAATGATCTCTTCTGCAGTGGATATGTCTATGTTTCCTGTTGCGGGGACGATGATGGACCGCTTCGGTAGGCGATACGCAACGGTACCGGGTATATCCATCTTTGCAACAGGCATGCTTTTGATGCCGTTTACAGGTTCATTTACTTGGCTTCTCCTCGCCGCAATTCTGATGCGTTTCGGGAACGGAATCGCATCGGGAACGATGATGACACTCGGTGCAGATTTAGCTCCAACTGAGGGGACTGGAGAATTCCTCGGGTTATGGCGACTCACTGGAGATTTCGGAGGGGCAGCAGGACCTGTCGTTGTCGGCAATATCGCAGACTTGTTTGGATTGGGGTATTCTGGATTCGCATTAGGTGGGATCGGTTATCTTGCAGTCGGTATTTTTCTCTGGTTAGTACCAGAGACACTACAAAAGGAATAAAATGCCGGGAAAGGGACTCGAACCCTCACGTGCAATTTGCACACTAGAACCTGAATCTAGCCTGTCTACCAAATTCCAGCATCCCGGCATCACGATGAATTAGTATACACGGATTACAAAGAAATGTCAAATTTACCAAAGTATTTGGGTGTGTAAAGTTTTTGGCATGAAATTGCCTTGAATGGAGTTGTTGCTTAGAATGTATACAAATGGTATCCTATCCTAACGTGAGTTTGATAATAAAATGTGAGTTTGCTCTAAACACTTTTCAAGCCTAAAAAAAAAAAAGCAGTATTTTTGTAACATAACCTATTAGGTTGTGCTGTTTTTGCCAAAAATAACAGAGAATGCTGCGGGTGAAAACTTTTTCAAACTCACGTTATGGTAGATTATACAATTAATTCTACATTCTGAGTGGTAGGAGCGACCTTTGGTCACGACCAGGGGGGTGCTCCTACAGAAGATGTGTCCAATTATTTTCAAACTTCACCATAAATACCCCTGAACAAATCTCCTTGACAAATACATATAAATATAATACGCTTTAATTGTTATGCAGAACCGAGTATTTGAAGAACTTAAACATTTTGAATTTCCGATTGTACATTTCCATGATCGAATCATACGATGGTTGCTTGAAGAACGAGAGTTTGTTCGTGGACTAATCGATATAATTGATGATAACATTGTTGCACATCTGGATTTTGATAAACTTACATCAGTGAATAAGAGTTACATACCAGACAATCTACGGGAGCAGGAGTCCGACATTGTGTTTACCGTGCCATTCCTTAGCGGCGAAAAAACGGAGGAACTCCTGATATACATCCTTATTGAACACCAATCAACGGTGGATGTAACAATGGCTTCCCGTATATTGTTTTATATGACACAGATTTGGGATGTCCAACGCAGAGAATGGAGTTCAAAGAACAAACCGAAGAGTCAATGGCGATATCGCCCGATAATCCCAATCGTCCTTTACACAGGAGATCAAAAATGGAAAATACCTCCATCACTGAGTGAGTTGATGGATTTTCCAGCTATGTTTTCTCGGTTTGTCCCGAAATTTGATATACTATTCTTAAGTGTTAAGGAAACTGATGCAGCAGATCTAATGCGGACAGCTCACCCGATTGGGTGGTTGCTCACCGTTCTCCAAAAGGAGCATGCAGACAAAGAAGAAATAAGCAAGGCGTTAATTAATGCTGCCAAGCATATTAACACCCTTGACACTCAGCATATAGGGCAATGGCGGCGTGCGATTTTCTATCTATATCTACTGATTTTTCACCGCCGTCCTTATGACGAACATGATGAATTGAAAACGTTGGTTCATCAAGAAGTACAACAATCTGAACATAGAGAAGAGGGAGAAATCATGGCACAGACAATGGCTGAATACTTGTTTGAACAAGGTCAAAAACAAGGTGAGATGATAGGCGAAAAAAGAGGCGAAAAAAGAGGTGAAAAAAGAGGTGAAACGCGGGCGAGACGTGAGGTGCTCTTAAAATTACTTAAACTAAAGTTTGAGTCTGTCCCAGAACCTATTGCCAAAAAAATATCTGCAATGCGCAGCCTTTCGCGATTGGATACGCTAATTGAAAAGGCAGCTACTACACAAACACTTGATGAAATCGATTGGGACAATACTTAGTCCTACCTGATTAAACAAAATATGAATAATATCTATAAAAACGTAATGTTCGTCATAGCAGACGATTGGAGTCGTATCGCAAAGTGCTATGGCAATGAAGTAATCAGAACACCCCGAATTGACGAATTCGCAGAACGAGGTGTTGTTTTTGACTACGCTTTCTGCACAAGTCCTTCCTGTGCAGTCAGTCGTGCATGTATATTAACGGGACAACATAGTCATACACACGGACAATATGGACACTGCCACGGTATACACGGTTTCCGCACACACGAACACATGCAATCTGTCCCCAAAATATTGAGAGCACACGGATTTGCAACTGCGTGTATCGGAAAAAAACATGTGGAACCTATAAGCGTTTATCCTTTTGATTACGAACCAAAAGTCAATCCTCGCAGTCCTGTAGATGTAGCAGAGAAAATTGAACAATTCCTATCACAGAACGCGAATAAACCATTTTATCTGCACATCGGTTGCACCTATCCACATCGCGCAGGTAAAGGCTTCGGAAATGACCGACAGCACGCAGGTATACAACCCGGTTCCTACAGTCCCGATGAAATTATTGTCCCAAACTTCCTACCAGATGTACCTGCAGTTCGCGAAGACCTCGCGGATTATTATGAAAGCGTTTCGCGATGGGATGCTGTCGTGGGTGCAGCATTAGATGCACTTGACGCTTCAGGACGTGCAGAAGAAACACTTGTGTTTGTCACAACAGACCATGCAATGCCATTTCCCGGGGCAAAAGCATCCAGCTTTGATAGCGGACATCACTGTCCACTACTTATCGCAAGTCCCACCCAACAACGTCGTGGAATACGTAATCAAGCACTTGTCAATTGGGTAGATTTCTGTCCCACTATGTTAGCCTGGTGCGGTGTTTCACATCCTGGTGGAGAAAACGCGCTCCCAGGCAGGTCTATACTGCCAATCTTGGAAGATGACAGTCCACATCCAGGAAACGGACAGTGGGAAGAAACCTATTACTCACACTGCTTCCACGAAGTCACCAACTACTATCCCTACCGTGTCCTGCGTGGACGAAGATACAAATATGTCCGAAATCTTGCATATCAGTTAGAAACACCACTCCCGAGTGACCTATTTCGTTCCATTTCATGGACTGCCGTGCGGAATGACAACATCCAACAACTCGGGGAACGACAAAGGGAGAATTTTGTACATCAAAGCCGTGAAGCGTTGTTTGATATGCAAAACGACCCAGCAGAGTCGAACAATCTGATTGATGTTCCAGAATTACAAGACACAGCAAACGAAATGCGCCGAAAGGTCATTGAATTCAGACAAAAGACTAAAGACCCATGGCTTGAGCAATCCTTTCAAGAAGGAGAAACACAGCCGTTCTTTTCGTGAACACTGTCGTAGGTTGATTGAGTATACAAAATCTAACACCTTATTTAATAGAGGATAGAAACTATGAATGACGAACGTAATTTGCTTACAGAAACTTCAAACTTACTCGACGAATTAGAACCTGTCATACGAAAAAGCATAGACTCGTTACAACATGACATTAATCCACAAACAGGGATATTAAAACAACTAATACAAGAAGAAATAGAGAAGTACGAAGTGTTGTTAACCAGAATTCAGGAAACAACACAACAGATAGATGTATTTTTAAATCCTGGTCAAGATATTTTACGTCCTGCAGGAAGTCTCTGTGTCACTATGCCTAATGGAGAACAGATACATTTGGCAACTGGTGCGGATACTTTTGTTGATGTAATTGAAAAACTTGGAATAGAACATGTATTGCGACTTGGCCTAAAAATTGGTCAATATTTTCTTATCTCACCCTACAACAATTATCCAAATAGTACAAGACGATCTGGAGATTATTGGATAATAACGAATACAAGTACAAAGCAGAAAAAACGACTGTTAGAGAAAATTGCAGATCTACTTAAGGTATCCTTAATTGTTGACATTATTGAAAACTAACTGTTCCCCGATTACATAAATGCAAAACTACGATTTAGACGAAATGAATGCCCGTATCCAAGAAGATAGCAGTCTCATTCAGAAAATTCTGGATGAAGCGGGAAAAATCATCGTCGGACAACGAAACCTGCTTGAGCGATTAATTATTGGACTACTCTGCAACGGACACATCTTACTTGAAGGTGTCCCAGGGCTTGCCAAAACTACCGCTATAGCCTCTCTTGCAAAAACCATTGATGCCACATACACCCGTTTCCAATTCACCCCCGACTTACTCCCCGCAGACCTCGTCGGCACTTTAATTTACGACCAACAGAAAAGTGAATTCTATACCAGAAAAGGTCCCATTTTCGCCAACGTTGTGCTTGCAGATGAAATTAACCGCGCACCTGCCAAAGTGCAAAGTGCGTTGCTTGAAGCAATGCAGGAACGGCAAGTCACAATAGGCGGTACGACCTATCCACTTGAAGAACCGTTCATCGTATTAGCCACACAAAACCCAATTGAGCAGGAAGGCACATATCCGCTACCCGAAGCACAAGTGGATAGGTTTATGTTAAAAGTAAAAGTCAACTATCCATCCCATTCAGAGGAACTACAAATCCTACGTCGAATGACAACTGAAGAGATACCAGATATACTTGAGGTAATTTCCTGTGATGATATTATCCGACTCAGAGAACTCACACGCAACATCTATATGGCGGAGCAGTTAGAGACATACATCGTTGACCTTGTATGTGCGACGCGCACGCCAGAGGCATATCAATTAGACGAATTAAATCCTCTAATAGAATATGGAGCATCACCACGAGCAACGATTTTTCTCGCACTTGCAGCCAGAGCTCACGCATTCCTCTCCCAACGCGGGTTTGTCACACCAGATGACATCCATGAAATCGGTATGGACGTGCTACGACACAGAGTCATCTTGAGCTACGAAGCTGAAGCAGAAGGTCTTGATACTGAAAACATCATCACACAACTTTTCTCAAAAATTGAAGTTCCATAATTACCATCTCGTGCCACACAAAAATCCGCGATTCTGAACATAAGATTGACAACCCCTTCTTAACAAAATAAAAGTTTGACATTTGAATGCCTCTCACCAAAGTTGAGATTATTGTTGCATTTCTATGTACATTGTGATATACTATTAACTAACCGATTTGAAAGTGTCAGAAGCACTTCGCAACAAGGAGGAACTGGTTGACTTAACGCTGCATTGCGTTTTGACGAGACCCAGGTATCTTAATGATTAACGAACATAACCATACAGACGTTTCCACAGTGAATGTGGAAGAAGAAAAACAAGTTGATGATTCAACTGAGATAACACCAAATGAAGCAGATGAAACAGATGTAGAAAGCAATGAAACTGAATCAGTTCCTGATGATCAATCAGAGCAGATGGAACAAACAGATGAAGAAACTACAGACACAGATATTGTAGATGATACAACTCAAGTCCCTGAATCTGCCGAAGACCCACCAACTATTGAAGAACATAGCGATACATCAGAGACAGAATCCGATGAAACCACTGATACTACCATTGATGAGAATGATAGCGACGAAACTGAAGCTGAGGAATCAACCGATACTGCTGCAGATGAAACCGTTGTTCCTGAAGTTGTAGCAGAAGAAACTTCTCAACCAACAGAACCTGAAGTTGTGTCTGAACAGGAAACACAGACTGAACAAGCTGAAAGTGAATCATCGGAACAACAAACTGATGCAATGAGCCAAGAATCTCTTGAAGAGGCGTACGATAATTCACTCAAAGCCTTTACTGATGGAGAAATTGTCAAAGGCAACGTAGTTGATGTCAATCGTGATGAAGTTATGATTGACATAGGATTCAAATCTGAAGGTTATATTCCCGCTGCTGAATTTGAATCAGATGAGAACGGGCTGCCATCTGTACAAGTCGGTGATGAAATTGATGTATACATCGTTCATCGTGAAAATTCAGAAGGACAAATTGTACTATCAAAGAAAATTGCTGATCAGACTTTAGTTTGGGATGAAATAACTCAGGCTTTTGAGAACGGCTCACCAGTTGACGGTCATATTCTGGATAAACAAAAAGGTGGACTGCAAGTAACTGTCGGCACCTTGCGTGCTTTTTTACCCGCATCTCAAGTTGATTTGCGACCCACTCAAGACCTTGACCAATATGTCGGCGAAACTTTTCCTATGAAAATCATCAGTCTCAACAAACGACGGAATAACATCGTTCTGTCAAGACGCGCATGGCTTGAAGCTGAAATGGCTGAAAAGAAAGAGGAAGTACTAAAAACGCTTGAAGTAGGACAACTTGTTACCGGTGTAGTGAAAAACATTACTAATTTTGGCGCATTTGTTGACCTCGGCGGCGTTGATGGTTTACTTCATAAAACCGATATGGCATGGAAACGCGTTCACCATCCATCCGAAATTGTCAATATAGATGATGAAATTGAGGTCCAAGTTATCGCAATTGGTGAAGACAATGAGAAAATCTCATTAGGTCTAAAACAGAAAACCAGCGATCCATGGGAAAACGTCGAAGAAAAATATCCTATCGGTTCTAAAGTTTCTGGCACAGTCGTAAATATCGTGAATTACGGTGTTTTTGTACAACTTGAAGAAGCAGTCGAAGGATTGATCCACGTGTCAGAAATGGCATGGACAAGACGTAACGTCGCCCCATCACGAATGGTTAGCAAAGGGACAGAAATTGAAGCGATCGTACTTGAAATATCTAAAGAAGAAAAACGGATTTCATTAGGTATTAAACAATTACAGCAAAATCCATGGGAACTCTTAGAACAAAAGTATCCTGTCGGCACAAAAATTACTGGACGCATTCGAAACCTTACAAACTTTGGGGCTTTTGTCGAAATTGAGGAAGGCATTGATGGATTAATTCACACCTCTGACTTATCATGGACCGAAAGAACTTCTAATCCACAAGATATGTTGAAAGAAGGGGATGAGGTGGAAGTTGTTGTACTACAGATTGACGCTTCTGAACGACGCGTTTCATTGGGATTAAAGCAAACACAACCCGATCCTTGGGATGAAGTCCCTGAAAAATATAAGGTCGGTTCTATTGTACGAGGACAAGTTGTCAATTTAACCAGTTTTGGGGCATTCACAAAACTTGAAGAAGGTATTGATGGATTAATCCATATTTCTGAGATTGCTGACAGACGCATTGAAAGACCTGAAGAGGTTGTCAAAGTTGGGGATGAATTAGATGTTAAGGTCATTAATCTTGATCCTAAAGGTAGACGAATCGGTTTGAGTTTGAAAGCAGCTATAGCTGACCAGGAACGGGCTTCTACACCACCCGAAGAACGGCAAGAAAGACCCAAACGCGAACGCCAAACAAGAGAACGCGAACCGAGACGAACAAGACCCGTTGAGCGAGAAGAAACCGTCATGGGTGCGCTGCTCAAAAAGGAAATTGGAAAAAATAACGTCGAGAATCTAATGAATTCACAGGAAAATGAAAGTCCTGAGATGCCAGAAGATACAACGGTTTCTGATGACACACCTGAAGATGCAACGGTTTCTGATGACACAGACAACGTTGAAGTTGCCAATGACGATACTACGACTTCTGAAGATACTGAAAATGTGGAAGTCTCTGAAGAAAGCGCGACTTCTGAAGACATTGAAGTTGCTGAGGTTTCTGAAAATGCCGAAGATGTTGACGCTTCTGAAAACACTGATAACCCCGAAACCTCTGAAGAATCCAACAGTTAACATTATAGTTTGAGCATATCTCATCAATTCCATCGATTGGTTCATTTTGGACTATCCAAAATTATTGGTCACATCAATTTAGGATGGGTTCTTTACTAACTGATCGTGAAACCTCTAAAAACGATACACAGACAATTCAGTCTATACGTTAAACATAAGATCGGTTTTTGTGAAAGAGGATTTGAAGAAATGCTGACAGGAGAACAGAATTGAGTCATAACTTTATGTTTTCGTCCGAATCGGTTACCGAAGGACATCCAGACAAAATCGCAGATCAGATCTCAGACGCTATTCTGGATGCCATTCTAACTGAAGATCCCTTTGGAAGAGTCGCATGTGAAACACTCGTTACTACCGGACTTGCCATTATTGCTGGCGAAATCACAACAACAGCAACGCCAAATCTACAAGAAATTGCACGAGAAGTCATAGCAGATATTGGATATACTGATGCTAATTATGGGTTCGATGCACAGCATAGTGCAATCCTAATCACTATAGATAAACAATCCCCTGATATTGCAATGGGTGTCAATCCAGGAGGGGCAGGTGACCAAGGCCTAATGTTTGGATATGCATGCACAGAAACACCCGAATTGATGCCTTTACCAATAACTTTAGCCCACCAATTAACCCAACGTTTGGCACAAGTACGTAAAAAAGGTATCCTTGATTTCCTCCGTCCCGATGGAAAATCCCAAGTCACAGTTGAATATGTTGATAACAAGCCTACCCGAGTTACCACAATCGTTGTTTCTTCACAACATGAGCCTGATGTCCCAGATGCCGACCTTAAGGATGGAATAATCCAAGAGGTAATCAAAAAAGTTATCCCTGAAGAGTTGATGAGCCCAGATGTTGTCTACCACATCAATCCAACTGGCCGATTTGTAACAGGTGGACCGCATGGGGACGCGGGGTTAACAGGTAGGAAAATTATAGTTGATACTTATGGCGGAATGGGACGACACGGGGGTGGTGCACTCTCCGGCAAAGACCCAACAAAAGTTGATAGAAGTGCTGCTTACGCTGCACGACACGCCGCTAAAAATCTTGTAGCCGCAGGATTAGCTGAACGATGTGAGATTCAGATCGCTTATGCAATCGGATGCAAAGCACCAGTATCTGTAATGGTTGATACTTTCGGCACAGGAGATGATGACATGGCATCAAGATTAGTCAATCAGCATTTTGACCTAACTCCAGAAGGAATCATTGAAAGATTGAAACTACGTGAACCAATATATAAGAATACCGCTGCTTATGGACACTTTGGACGGATTGAAAATGGATTCACATGGGAAAAAACAGATTACGTTGAAAAATTAAAGGTGTAAGGAGGACGATGGACTACGATATTAAAACAACAGACCTCACAGATGTAGGAAAACAACGGATTGATTGGGCAAATCGCTTTATGCCTGTCCTAACATCAATCCGTGAACGTTTTGCAACCGAACAACCTTTGAAAGGCATTAAAGTTGCTGCGTGCCTACATGTCACAACTGAGACCGCAAATCTCATGCAAACGCTAAAGACAGGCGGAGCGGAATTAGCGTTATGCGCCTCAAACCCACTTAGCACACAAGATGATGTCGCTGCCTCTCTTGTCGTCAATGACAACATCGCAGTGTTTGCCATTAACGGCGAAGATACAGAAACATACTACAAACACATCCAAGCTGCACTTGCAACACAATCGAATATCACGATGGATGACGGTGCTGATTTAGTCTCACAACTACATTCAGAAGAAACAAATCCCGCACTCGTTGAACAAGTAATTGCAGGAACAGAAGAAACAACGACTGGTGTTATCAGGCTTAAGAGCATGGCAGCAGAAGGCGTGTTGAAATACCCCATAATCGCTGTGAACGATGCAAATACCAAGCACTTTTTTGATAACCGATACGGCACAGGACAAAGCACTTTAGACGGTATCATTCGGGCAACCAACCTACTCATTGCAGGAACAACCGTCGTAGTCGCAGGCTACGGTTGGTGCGGCAGAGGTGTCGCAAGTCGTGCACGCGGGTTAGGAGCAAACGTAATTGTAACGGAAGTAACTGCTCTGAAAGCATTAGAAGCAGTCATGGATGGTTTCAGAGTCATGCCCATGCAGAAGGCTGTCCAAGAAGCAGACCTTGTCATAACACTAACAGGCGACATCCATGTCCTCCGCAAAGAACATTTTGAGGATATGAAGGATGGCACAATTATCGCAAATTCTGGACATTTCAACGTAGAAATTGATATTCCCGCACTTGAGGAACTTGCCGTTGAGAAAGCAGTTGCACGCGAATTTGTAGAAGCATACACACTCGCTGATGGTCGCACCCTTTATCTCATTGGAGAAGGACGGTTAGTCAACTTGGCTTCAGCTGAGGGACACCCCGCAAGCGTCATGGACATGAGTTTTGCTAATCAAGCCTTATCCCTTGAATATATCGCTAAAAACCAGCAGAAACTTGAAAATAAAGTATATGATGTTCCTGAGTCTATTGACGAGGAAGTAGCAAGATTAAAGTTAGCAGCCTTCGGTGTGGAAATTGATACACTAACAGCAGAACAAGAAAAATACCTCAATTCATGGGAAATGGGGACATAAGTTTTGCTTAAATCCCTACTATAAAACCAATGAAAAAGTACGAAATCTGGGAAAGCATTGTTATTCTTCTTTCTGCAATAATCTTGCTACCATTTTGGTTGTCCCGTACAGGTCATGTTCAGTTCCCGCCGACCATTTCTTCAATACTTGAAGTCGTAGTATATCCACTTCTGATCGTTCTCATAGTTATCCTATTGCGTCGATTCCGTCGTACCATGAAGGCATTACGTGAAAACAAAAACCGTCCGGACACGTTTTCATAATACCACCGGAGAATCTATGGGAATTCTAATTGTCGGGACGATCACATTAGATACCGTCCAAACACCAACGAAAAAGGTTGAAGATGTGCTTGGTGGGTCTGGAACTTACGCTGCTGTTGCCGCAAGTTTTTTTAGGAAACCTGTTCATCTTATCGGGGTTGTCGGGGCAGATTTTCCAACTGAATATACAGATTTCCTGCAAATCCGTGGTATAGACTTAGAAGGATTGACCCGCGTCCAAGACGGTAAATCCTTCCGGTGGGGTGGCAAATACACTGATGACTTCAATGTGCGAGATACCCTCTTTACAGAATTGAACGTAGTCGCTGATTTCCATCCCGTTTTACCTGACACCTACAAAGACTCCTCCTATCTCTTTTTAGCAAACGACCCACCCCAATTACAACTGAGTATTATTGAGCAGGTTTCAAACCCTAAACTTGTTGTCTGTGATACGATGGATTTCTGGATTAATGAGGAACGAGAAGCATTAAAAAAAACAATAGAACGTGTGGACATCCTAATTCTAAACGACAGCGAAGCAAAATTGCTTACAGGGGAATCTAATCTACTACTTGCTGCACGGGCAATCTTGGATTATGGACCTAATCGTGTGATTATCAAAAAGGGAGAACACGGTGCCATCAGCATCACAGAATCTTCATTCTTCAGTGCCCCCGCATATCCACTTGAGAATGTCGTTGACCCAACAGGCGCGGGCGATAGTTTCGCTGGCGGATTTATGGGTTATCTTGCCTCTAATGATGATATTTCGGAAGGTTCAATCCGCAAAGCAATGATGTCCGGCACAGTCATTGCCTCATTTAACATTGAAGATTTCAGTATCAATCGGCAAAAATCTGTCCGGTTTACCGAAATCGAAGCACGATATCAAGAACTTCAAGATGCCGTATGGTTTTAGATATTTATAGCTCAGTAAGAATACTTGTGTTATCGTGATAAGTTAACGGGTACGTAAAGTTTTACACAGATAAGACTGTCTCTTATTGTAGTGCGGGGTCTCTGGGGAATGCCTAAAGAAGCATGCGCGTGTAGCATGCTCCATGATTCATACCGTTGATTTGGTGCCCCGCAATTCTTGGTAGATTCAAAGATGGAGGGGCACGGAGACCCCGCTCTACAATGAATATGAGATGTTTGCCAAAAACTTTACACACCCCCTCTATTAATGTATGCATTGACATAAATCTAAATCGTTTTGACCACATAATTCCCTTTTTAATTTGATTAGATTATACCACATGCACAGCCCTACCATAAGCCGCCTCAGCAGACTCCATCACCATCTCAGACAACGTCGGATGTGCATGCACAGTATGCGCAATATCCTCAGCAGATGCCCCTAAACGAATTGCAACCGCAGCCTCATGAATCAGCGTTGACGCATGCACACCCACAATATGAACACCGAGAATATCACCACTGTCCGCATCCATGATAGTCTTCACAAATCCATCCGCTTCCCCCATACCTAACGCCATACCACTTGCACCATAAGGAAATCTACCAGTCTTAACCTCATATCCCTCATCAGTAGCCTCTTTTTCAGTCATTCCCGCATGTCCAATTTCAGGCAAAGTAAACACACACCACGGAATCACTTGATAGTCCATTTCAGTTGTATCACCGAGACAGTTTTGTGCTGCCACCTTCCCTTCAGCAGATGCCACGTGTGCCAACAGATACCGACTTGCAACATCACCAACAGCAAAAATCCCATCTACATTCGTCTGCATCTGTTCATTCACAACAATTTTACCATTTTCGGTGCGGACTCCAACCTCTTCTAATCCAATTCCCTCCGAATTGTAACGCCTACCGATAGAAACAAGCATCTTTTCTGCAGTGATCTTTTCACCCGTTTCAAGTCCTGCAGTAACACCTTCCTGCGATTTCTCAACACCGGTTATATTCGCACCTGTCTGTATGGAGATACCTTTCCGCTTCATAAAAAGTTGAATATGACGAACAACCTGAACGTCTTCAGTAGCCAAAATGGTTGGAAGCAGTTCCAACACAGTCACTTTACAACCAAAAGCATTGAAAATTGAAGCAAATTCACACCCAGAAACACCACCACCAACAATAAGGAGACTTTCAGGTAGCTCCGTAAGTTCAAGAATACCTGTCGTAGTCAGGACATCCGTTTCATCAATCTCAAAAACAGGAGGCTCAGCAGGTTCAGAACCAGTTGCAATGATGACGTTTTTCACATTGACCTGTTCAGTTGTGCCATCTTTCTTATTCACAGAAATTGTATTCTTATCGGAAAGTGTAGCATTGCCGTTCATAGTGTCTATTTTGTTTGCTTTCAGCAGTTGACCAATCCCACCTGTCAACTTCTGAATCACTTCTGTCTTATGTGATAAAGCCTGTGAATAATCAACGGCTATGTCAGGAATATTGAGTGCAGGTGTCCTTTGAACTTGTTCAGCAAGGTGTGCAATAGAAAAGAGGGTCTTCGTTGGAATACACCCCCTATTGAGACAGGTTCCACCCCACTCACCTCTTTCTATAAGACACACAGTCCCGCCAAGTTGTACTGCTCTGATAGCAGCAACATAACCTCCCGGTCCCCCACCGATAATGCCAACATCATACATAGCCAAATCAACTCCTATTTTTGAATGAATATAATTTTAACACAACAAATTAGACGTGTCAAGACACCCATTCATAAAAGGGTGTGTAAAGCTTTTGTCACCTTCAAAAGAAAAACACAATACGACAGAAACTCAGGAGATTATCAACAATATCTGTAAAAATATAGATTCTCTATTATTTTTACTTGACAATCACATATATGTATAGTATACTTAACATATGCTTAAGGACAATAGGTGCATAGTCACGCAATTCATTACACCCCAGACATTACAACAGAAAAGGTAATTTCAAGAATAGAATTGATCTAAACCAGCAGAGGAAATATCATGTTAACGCAGGACAACAGAAGTGGAAAACAGACTGAATCAGAAAACACTACACTGATCAAGCGGATTATGATGTGGTGTCCATATACCTCAAATAATACATATCAGGACACCAAAAACATAAATCACAAAACGTACCGGATCAAAAAATTAAAATTACCAGAAATTCGTACAAAAAATCACGCACAAACCCATACACAGACAGGGCTCACAACCCGGTACGAAAAACCGTACCGTAACACAAAAAAACGCACTTTACGGTCCGGTTTCAAAGATCATAAAAGCAATGTCCTTTCAAGAAATTGATGACTATGGTGACAAAAACTTTACACCCCCTTCATAAAAATGGAAACGAAAAGTCATCAACTCCTATCCACGTCATCTGTGAAAATCCGCAATTCAGAAACAAAATAATTCTTGACGATTCAACAATTTTAGGATATACTATTAACTTGTGAATAGAGATAACCTAAGGAGAAAAGGGAAGAAAATAGTTATATTTATGACATAACGGTATCCAAACTATTATTACATTGGCTTTTCTACTACACTATTATTAAACGGATGCCGGTAATCTTGATTACTTGGAGTATGAGTTTGCAAATGCATGAACATTTATATGAAAAAGATGCTTGTGGTATAGGGTTTATAGCAAATCGTTCAGGAAATCGGAGCCATGCCATCTTAGAGATGGCAATACAAGCAGTCACAAATTTAACACACCGAGGCGCAGTAGCCGCTGATGCAAAAACAGGCGACGGAGCAGGTATCCTTACACAGATTCCAGAAAAATTATTCAAAAAAGAATTAAATAGAGTCGGAGCACGTATAGATTCAATGGATGACCTGGCCGTTGGGATGATTTTCATACCAAAGAACGACCCAGCAGCACAGAAACGCAGTCAGAACATCGTAGAAGAAATCTTACAGCAATACGGATTCCCTCTACTTAGATGGCGGACTGTCCCCATAGATGATACAGCACTTGGTGAGAAAGCACTGGCAACATTGCCATCTATTCAACAAGTACTTATTGGAAGACCAAAACATATCACGCTTGACAATTTTGAGAGACGACTCTACCTAATTTGTAAGGAAATTGAACATCAGGTTGCACAAGAGCAAATTCCCGATTTCCATATCGCCTCATTTTCACACCGCACCATTGTCTATAAGGGACTACTTGTCGCCCCACAGCTGGCAATGTTCTACTCTGACCTTTGCAATGATGATTTTGAAGCATCCTTAGCCGTATTTCACCAACGATACAGCACAAACACTTCGCCAACCTGGGCACTCGCACAGCCGTTCCGTATGCTCGCACATAACGGTGAAATAAACACCTTAATGGGAAATAGAAATTGGATGCGGGCACGGGAAGCAGAACTTTCTTCACCTATATGGAAAGAGGACATCAAAAAACTTACACCGATTATTAATCCTTATGGAAGCGATTCCATGAGTCTGGATAACGCATTGGAATTATTGACACATTCTGACAGAAGTATCCTCCATTCAATGATGTGTCTAATACCTGAAGCGTATGAACAGATACCTGATATGTCTGAGGAACTGAAAAACTGCTATCAATACCTCTCATGCGTTAGCGAACCGTGGGACGGTCCTGCTGCAGTTGCTTTCACAGATGGGGTTATCGTCGGAGCATGTCTAGATAGAAACGGTCTAAGACCCGCACGATATAAAGTAACCGATGACGGCCTTGTTGTCATGGGTTCTGAAGTCGGCATTATTGAATTGGACGACAGTCGTGTCGTTAGAAAAGGACGGTTAGGTCCAGGACAAATGATCGCCGTTGATACTTTACGCAGCGAACTGCTATTGGATACAGATATAAAAAATGAAGTCGCACATCACAAACCTTACGCAAAATGGATAAAACAACGCACGCATTTGGACGAGTTAAATCCTCAGCCAACGGGTACCATTACCCCTGTACCTGATGACCTACAAACACAACAAAAAGCATTCGGTTACATGATAGAAGATGTGGAACGCTTTATAAAACCGATGGTCCTCCAAGCTAAGGAGTCCGTTGGATCTATGGGAGATGATACACCACCTGCTGTAATATCACGGAATCCACGCCTACTTTATCACTATTTTAAGCAGCTATTCGCACAAGTTACCAACCCACCAATTGACTCACTGAGAGAACGGTTGGTGATGTCTCTGACGACCTACCTCGGAAAACGACACAGCCTTCTTACAGAGACCGAACAGCACGCAAATGTAATCCGATTGACTTCACCTATTATGACAAACGAAGAATTAAACGCGTTGAAAACACAAAATTCGCCTGACTTCAAACACGCTACAATTCCTGTCTGCTTCCCAGTTTCCTCCGGTCCACAGGGATTAAAAAATGCCCTTGATAATCTGTGTGATAATGTCATAAATGCAGTAAATGCTGGAAATACACTCCTAGTCTTGAGCGATAAGGATGTTAATGCTGAAATCGCTCCAATTCCAATGCTGCTTGCAGTTGGGGCTGTTCATCATCATCTCATTAGAGAAGGCAAACGGATGCAAGTTAGCCTCATCGTTGAAGCAGGAGACCCACGCGAAGAACATCATTATGCTGTTCTACTCGGTTATGGAGCTGATGCTATCAATCCTTACCTCACATTTTCTACCATTGTTCAACTTGCTCAAAATGACGAATTTGAAGAACTTAACTCAGAGCAAGCGATCAATAACTATAAAGAAGCAGTTGAAAAAGGCATTTTGAAGATTATGGCAAAGATGGGGATTTCCACAGTCTCAAGCTATCGAGGTGCCCAGATTTTTGAAGCAATCGGTATCAATTCCTCGGTTATTGATCGATGTTTTACCGGTACTCCATCACGGTTAAGTGGAATCGGGTTTGAACATATCGCTGCTGAAACGCTCCATTTCCATACAAAAGCATTTGGAGGAACTGACGATAGACGCACTTTGCAAGAGGCAGGTTATTTCCGCTTCCGCAGAAATGGTGAATTTCATGCATTTAACCCTACCGTATTCAAGGCAATGCACAAATTTGTCAAGAGTGGTGACGCTGAAGATTATACTGAATACGCTCAAGCAGTTGAGGAGGGTGAGCCATCCAGTTTGCGCGATCTACTCGCTTTCAAACCGAGTTCTCCCATTCCCATTGAAGAAGTTGAACCCGCAGAGGACATCGTACGGCGTTTTACAACAGGAAGCATGTCATTTGGCGCATTGAGTCGTGAAACACACGAAACCTTAGCAATCGCAATGAACAGACTCGGAGCAAAATCTGGAAGCGGGGAAGGCGGTGAAGACACCGGACGATTTGTCCAACAACCAAATGGCGATTTGGCATCAAGTGCCATCAAACAGGTCGCATCCGGACGATTCGGGGTAACACCACAATACCTCGCCTCCGCACGTGAGTTAGAGATTAAAATGGCTCAAGGTTCTAAACCAGGTGAAGGCGGACAAATTCCCGGCCATAAAGTTACACTTGAGATTGCCAAAATTCGGCATTCCATTCCAGGTGTCCCTTTAATATCCCCACCGCCACATCACGACATCTATTCAATTGAAGACCTTGCACAATTAATCTATGATCTCAAGCAAGTTAACCCACGGGCAAAAGTTGCTGTAAAACTCGTATCTGAATTTCTAATCGGCACAATCGCTTCAGGTGTCGCAAAAGGATACGCAGATGTAATTCAGATAAGTGGACACGAAGGAGGAACTGGTGCCTCTCCTCTCAGTTCAATTAAAAACGCCGGAACGCCTTGGGAACTCGGACTCGCAGAAACACAACACCGACTCGTTGAAAACGAACTACGCGATCGTGTTGTCCTACGAGTTGATGGTGGGATGCGTTCAGGACGCGATATCGTCATCGCAGCAATGTTAGGCGCAGAAGAATACGGATTCGGCACTTCAGCAATGGTCGCAACAGGATGTGTCATGGCACGCCAATGCCATCTAAACACTTGTCCCGTTGGCGTTGCCACTCAAGACCCAGCACTCCGCGCAAAATACCCAGGCACTCCTGAAATGGTCGTCAACTTTATGCTCGGAGTAGCAAATGAGGTGCGTACTATTCTCGCTAATTTAGGACACAAATCCCTAAATGATATTATAGGTCGTCCAGAATTGTTACAACTTGCCGACTTAGTTGACTATCCAAAAGCCGCAACCCTCGACCTAACAGAGATCCTATCACCCGCAGACCCAACAGGTGAAAGTCCGCGTTATCACCTACACGAACGGAACAACCGTGTCGATACACCATTAGATGACCAAATCTTGGTTGATGCAGCCACTGCAATTGAAAAAACAGAACCAATTCAACTTTCATATCCTATTCGGAATACACACCGAACAGTTGGTGCTAAATTATCTGGTGAAATCGCATTTCAATACGGGGACACTCCATTGCCAAAAGAGACTATCAGATGCTACTTTCAAGGCAGTGCAGGACAAAGTTTCGGGGCATTCTGTATTAGCGGTCTTCAACTCGTTCTAACCGGTGAAGCGAATGATTACGTTGGCAAAGGTATGGCAGGTGGTGTTATTGTCATCAAGCCTTCATCAGATGCCCGTTTCAAATCACATGAAAATACAATCATCGGTAACACTGTCCTATATGGAGCAACAAGTGGTTCTTTATATGCCGCAGGTAGAGCGGGTGAACGTTTTTGTGTCCGAAACAGTGGGGCAACGGTTGTCGTGGAAGGTGTCGGAGACCATGGCTGTGAATACATGACTGGCGGCACTATTGTCATTTTAGGTGAAACCGGACGAAACTTTGGTGCCGGGATGACAGGCGGTTCAGGCTACGTACTTGATGAAAATCAACAATTTGAAAATAAGATAAATACACAACTCATAAAGTTAGAGCGCGTAACAGAAAAGGTAGACGAGGATACTTTAGTAGAATTGATACAAAAGCATCTTGAGTTGACTGAAAGCCGCCGCGCAGAACAAATCCTTGCCAACTGGGATGTATTCTTACCACTCTTCTGGAAGATCGTTACACCACCACCGCCACCACCCCCAACGCCGATACGACGAGCACGCAAACGCGAACCCAGAAAAAAATAAATCCTCTTACTACCATACCGAACCATAGTCATCTTATAGTGAAATCCAAGAATATATGCACACTTTTGGTCTGTAGGACTTAAACCAACCTATTGGACTAGGACTCCGTAGCACAAACTTTCCAGTTTGTGCAGAGTGTCCGCAACCTAACAGGTTACGCTACAATTGTGTACAAGTAATTATGGTTTCCACTATAAAACATAAACCTCTAATTGAAATCTCAATTAGAGGTTTATATGTTGTAATCAATTCCAAGGGACGTTGTTTTCAACGATGTAAGGACCAATCTCAAAGCATTGAGCTTGTCAGTTGGTTCCTCCACCACCTTCTTCATCAGCAACGGCAAAAGCAACTTCAAGTCCTTCAACCTTAGCTGAACGCAACTTTGCCCGTTCTACTACATCAATAACGCGTCCGTGTTTCGCACGTTTGTCCGCTTTAATGATAAGAGTGCTAATCTTGTGTTCATGGGCAGCTATGAAAAGTCCCACCTCATCCAAAGTTTGCATCTCACGATCATCAATCGCTATACGACCATCGCTACTGATAAATAGGTTATATTTCTTCCTTGGAAACTCATGTTCCGTTGTGGAATCCGGTAATGTGACACTGAATGGCGGGGGAACCCGCATGATGGCTGAAACCATGAAGAAAATGAGTAATAAAAACACACAATCAATCATAGGAGCCATCGGAATATCATCATCACTACCAGTATTCCGTCTACGTCTCATTTGGAGAGCCATGTCTATTCTCCTTACATTGTGATAGAAATGAAATCTGATTAACCGCTTCAATCTCGCGCAGTAATGGCAAATCCAATTTTATCAATACCTGCATCTTTTGCTACGTCCATCACACGCACAATCTGTTCATGCAAAACATCACGTTGAGATTGGATAATAAGCATTGTTTTTTGTTCTTCAGGGGCATTGAGAAGCAGGCCAAACATTTCGTCAAATTGGACAACTACCCCATTCAACAACATTGTGCCAGCTTTATCACTAACAGTGGGATTGTCAATTTTGACGACAAGTCCCTTCGGTTTTTCCTTTGAAGGAGGACCCGGAGGTGGAAGCTGCACACGAATACCCGGCATCGGCGCAAACGTCGTTGACACCATGAAGAAAATCAGCAGCAGGAACACACAATCAATCATTGGTGCCATACTTAGCGTTGGCGGTTTGCGTTCGCGTATTCGCGTCGCCAGGAGGCTTAATTTGCCTTCACCAAGTTGTTGCATTTCATATTCTCCCTATATTTAAACATAATGCAAGGAATATATTCCTCGCCTTGTTGTAATTAATCGTTTGCATCACCAACAATCAATTGGTTAACGATTTCTGTGGATACCTGGGAGATTTCTACCATATGCCTATTAACCCAACTGTCAAAGAGTTGGAAGAAAATCAGACACGGAATAGCAACTGTCAAACCACCAGCGGTTGTGAGAAGAGCCTGAGAAATACCACCAGCAAGCTGTTGCGGATCACCAGTACCTTCAAGAGCAATCGTGGTAAACGCTGTGATCATACCCGTAACAGTACCGAGCAAACCGAAAAGTGGTGAAACAACAGCAACCGTTCCAAGCACAGGTAGATTTCGCTCCAATTCAGGAATTTCAAGGAGACTTGCTTCTTCAATCGCTTCCTGAATTTCCTCTTTTGTAATATCTCTTTCCTCTATCTGAGCTTGGCTATATCTAAGCAGGCCAGCTTTCAATACGTTAGCAAGAGGACCACCCGCTTCTTCACAAGTTGAAACTGCTTCCATAATGTTCTCTTTTCGCAATGAATCAGCGATACTCGCAATGAACTGTTCAGTTCCAATGCGTGAACGGCTCCGGACAAATGTGAAAAGTCTTTCAATAATGAAAGTGAGTGCAACTATTGAGCAAATCGCCAACGGATAAAAAATAAATCCAAACTTCATGAAAAAGGAGATGATAGTATCCTTTTCTCTCATTTTGATACGGTCAAAGATTTCACCGCCAGCAGCGACAACCTTTGATTTACCAATTCGATCTCCATAACCTTCTTTAGCAACACTGATAGTGTAACGACCTGCGGGAAGACCGGTTTTTTCATAGGCACCCTGATCATCTGTAGTCACTAAATATTCTTGACCACTACCAGCATCTACGATTTTCACAGAAACACCTTCTATAGGATTCTGTTCAGCAGAAGTATCAATAACTTCTCCCCTGATCGTCGCACCACCACCCACACTGCCAACGCCTTCATCTGTGACTTCACCATCTGCGGCATCTACACTGGGGGTTTCGACCGGTTCATCTTCTTGTGCTATTACAATGCCAGTAGCCATGAATACACATGCGACTAACATTAAAAGTAAACTTAAACGAGTCATTCGTTCTGGTTCTCCTTTAGTTGAGTTATATGCCGATTCGGCAGTAAATTTCTAAGTAAATAGAATAAAATAATAAACAAATTTTCAAACTTGCAACAGTTTATACACTGCTTCTGAATTATCAACACCTGAACGTTATAAAAGTTACGCTTTATCCAGGAGTCTGCTTTATAATAAGGTTTTTTTGGACACAGAGAGACTGTGTCCAAAAAACCACTAATGCACTTATTTAGAATCCCATCATCGCTCGCACAAATGTGATATTACTGGTTGTGTTCTTGACAAGGATGGTATGTCTTCGGTAACCTGCCAAGATGACAATATTGAATCCGAGCCATTCACCTCTGTTTATGACTTGGACTTCAAAAATTCGTGTCCGCAAGTCAGGACGATAGATACCAGGTTCTGGAAGAGCTACATCTGGACCGAAAACCTCCACATACTTCTTAAAGTTTTTGTCTCGGTTGGTAAATTTCCGATATTGGAATCCACCCAGAACATTCACTTTAGGCGTAAATTGATAATCAAGGCGAACACCAAGAACATCTTCTCGACTTCTACGGTTGAAACGGAGATATTCAATAGGTTCGTCGTCTGTCGGAACAAAGTGACGTGAATTTAAAACGTCACCGATTTCTTCAGCAGTTCTGTCAAAGGCACGATCCCAAATATACTTAACCATTGGTGTCAGTGTCAAATCTTCACCGATTCTATCTACATACGGTAAGTCACCAAGTGGGATTTCATATTTTGCCTTCAAAATAACTTGCTGACTCCGTATATTCCGTTCGGGATAACGACGTAACTTCCAATTAGCTTTATCGTAAATTAAACCAGTGTCTGTTGGGTCAAGCGCATTAATGCCGTGATCAGGATAGAATGGGAAGTCCCGTCTGTCACCACTGTCCCGCACCTGTTCTTCAGGAACGAGAAAATCAATGCGTTCATCCGGTTCAAACAACTCCCGCCCTTCATCATACTCAACATCTAAGAATACGGCATCCTCTTCATCAAGTTCAAATTGCTTCTGCAAAACAACGAGAATCTTGGTTTCCAAGGTCAGGTTAGGAACTGCAGTATAAAGAAACTGTAAAGTTGTTGTATTTACGCGTGCGTTATAGTAATCAAGTTCGTCTTCTATTTGTGTAGCATCCAAGTCACCAGGCCGTAAGGTGATAGTGTAATCAGGGATATCGTCGCGAACTCGGACGAAACGGTTCTGGAAAAGGATAGTTCCAAAATCAGGAATATCGCGTTGGTAGGTTACGTGTAGATATCTGGAATCATTCTTCCTACGACTTGAGATTTCGTTTTCGTTCAACCAACCGACTTGAAGTGATAAGTTATCAAGCAAATCATATTCTGCTTTAAAATGATAACCTTCTCTATCAATACCGTATTCATACTGTGGTTCAAAATCATCCTCAAGTGAATCAATTGTACCATTATTATTTAAGTCAATCAAATCGGTAAAGATAGGTGGGTCAGCCTCAAAGATTAGGAAGTCTTCTTGATAATCTAAAACACCGTTTTGATCTCTATCATCAGCACGAGGGAGGACATGGTCAAAGTCAATATCATCGGGCCAATCGTCATCATCATCATCATCTTCAACAAGTGTATAATGAGGTAAATCCCACGGAAGAGTAGCAGCCAGATTTGAAAATGGTACAGGAGGAAGGTTATAAGGTTGGTCACGAAATGGATTTGCACCGAAGTTTAGATAGTTTGTGGTGTAACCGGGATCAATGTGATATAAAACACCTTCAAGGTAGAGTTTCCCAAACCGTGATTTGAGTTGAACAAACCAGGCGGTTTCTCTGCCCAATACGCCATCACCATCTTCAGCTGTTCCATCTCCACCAAGCATTGCTTCAAACCTTTCACCCTCTGCCTCTGAGTAGGTGGGTAGACCACTTGAATCGGTCACGAGACCATCAGGTCCCACTGTAACATTAGTGGTTTCCTCACCTTCCTCAGTAATGATAACGGGTTTGATACGACTAAACCCTACCTGATCTTTCGGAATAGTAGGATACTGTTTATATTTACCGTTAATAGAATAGTGTGCTCTGACAAAAACATTCCCAATTGTACCTTCTAAATCCAAACCATAAAGAAGCGCAGCACGGGCAGCACCGTAACGATATTGGACTTTTCTCGGTCTTCCTTCACCTTCCCAGGCGGCAGGATTGTCTAAAAGATCCTGGCGGTTATCGGTATAATCTTCAGATTGCCCGTAATTTCCTGGTGCCTGAATGATGTCCCGATACGGCATTTGGATTCGACCATCTTCTGTCTTGATCCATTCCTGAACTTCCGGATCTGACGCTGCTAAGTTGGCTTCACTTATACCTATCACAGCAATGTTATAATCACCAGCAACGATCATATCAAAAACGACATCTTTTACTGTACGGGGATCAATATCATGATCTTCAAGCACAAATTCATATTTCATCTTATTGAAACCATCAGCGATCTTCCATTCTCCATCAACAGAATCACGAATTTGATCAACAGCAGGATCAAGAGGAAATATTTCGTCTATAAACACGTCTATTTCTATTTTTTCTTCGGGGAGTAGATTGGGTTCTATACCTTCAGCTAAGTCTTCAGCAGGTAAATCTTCAAGAGATTGTGTTATGACCGTAATTTTCATAGATTTGAAAGCTGCACCTACACCACCTTGAAACCTATCCTCCAGGATATTTTGCAGTTCATCTGACGAAAGACCTCTTCGGTCATTCCTATTGATAAAACCGTCAATATCAGGAGGATCATCTGGGTTTCCGTAAAGATGATTGTCTTCTGGTGAGTCATCGCGAAAAACAACCGTAATGCTTTCTGGCGGGGTATTTGCCACTGTTCCCATCAACGGGTTTTCAACACGTTCCGGGTGTTCTTTACGCAGGTTCACATAAGTAAACCCAACTCGGAAAATATCACCCAATAGACCTTGTGCACGAAAACCCATAAGGCGGGCATTTTCAATGTGTCGAACACCAGCCAAGTCGTTCAAGCCGTTTCTAAGACCTATGTTTGGGCCTAATACAGCTGGGTTCTGCGGAACGAAAACAGGGTTGGAAATTCGTGAGTTGAAGAGTGTTAAAAGATGACGCTCTTGTGAAAAAGAGATGTCCCACCGAAATCCATCAAACTCAGTTTTGAAGAGTGTATATCTGTTTGGAAACAAGGTAGAAGGTTTGAACCGTATGTGATCACCGATGGCAAATTCTGTGTACCTGCCACGGTATGCATCTTCAGTCAAAATAGTACGGTCCAGCTGAATCGCAAAACGTTTACTATCAAGCTGGCCAGTCCTACCGATAATTAATTCACCGTTCTGATCAAACTCTTTCTCCTCAAGATAGTGTTGAACTTCACTACCTTCAAGCAGTTCTTTACCAAATAGGTCATAGAAAAACTTCGGTTCCTCTGCCAATTGGAATCTATCCGAGAATTTAGAGTCGCCATCAATCGTCGGTAAGAGAGGTTCTTGCGGTCCTAAACTCTGCGCACCACAACCGTAGAGCACAAGCAAACTTAGGATACATGGCACTACAAGCAAAACATTATATTGGCGTTTTAACTTGTTCATTAGTTTGTTATTCCTCCTTAGGAAAAATTTGATTCGGAATAAGACAACCTATCTACACAAAATACGTTTCCTGAGGGCAGGTGTCCGACATCCGAAATACCTTAAATTGGGAGTAGAATATATGATTTTTGTAAACGAATAAAGGAAACATCCGTTATTTACTTTAACAAATTATCCGTGTGAGTCCTATTTATAACTCACAGTCAAATACAAAATCCTGCTTAAAAGATTGAAATAATGTAGAATAGCAGAAAGTAGTTTCACTCCAACGTTAAGGGGTTTTGGGAGTAACACTCCTCAAAACGCTTATTAAGTGTATAAAATAACATAGATGCTAATTTTTGTCAAGTTTTTGACGAAAAAGATAAATTGTAACTGAAAAATTCAGATATATCATACCAAAATTGTCATTATTCTGCAACAAAAAACATTATAACGATCTTTTTTAGTTTGTAAGTTATGTAATGTCGGTGTAAAATTGCGATCTAACTACGACTATTTTCTTTTGACTTGTTCACAAATTCAGAAAATAAAGCAACCGTAATTCCTAAGCACAACCCAACAATGCCTGACAATATTACTACCAATTTGAATTGAGGACTAACAGGGACTTTTCTTGGAACTGCAATATCAACGATCTCAATTCCACCTTTCTGTTTAGGATTAATATCAGACTCTGCACCTATAATTTCAGATTCAAGATACCTTTTTTCAATCTCCTCTTTGATTGTACTTGCCAGTTCTATTTTAGTGCGTAATTGTGTTAGGGTATGTTGGTTTTCGGGAATTTGGTTTAGTAATTTCTGCAGTTCACTACTAACTACACCTAATTCTTGCTTCAGTTGAGATACTTCGTTCTTATGCCCTTCTATCATCGGAGACAACTCAATCAATTGATTCAGTATATAAGTATAATTTGCAGAAATACCGTAGGTAGTTGTAGTCGTTGCTTTCGGGGTGGATTCAGACTGTTTCCTCATCTCATCAATTTGCGCTTCAAGTCCACTAATCTCATGGGAACTCTTTCCCACTTTTTCTGCATCACCAGTGAGTTGGGATTCCAAATCAATTATTTTTTCGTTCAGATACAACCAAAGCGGATTGTGATTTTGAGTTTCGGAAATTTGTGTCTGTTTGGAAAGGTCATTAAGCTGGCTTTCAAAATGACTGAATCGCCTGCTTGCAGTGTGTAGTGCTTGTTCTGAAATTCCTAAGCGTTCCTGCAAGTTTCGGTGTTGTTCCAACAAACTTGCTAACATAGGGAACCAAGTTTCAGGACTACTGTTTTCACGGATAAATGTAAGAGTTTCTTCCTTCAGTTTTTCTATCTCTGTGTCGATTTCTTCACGCTTTTGCTCAAGAAAACTTTGCCGTCTTGCCAACCTTGTTTTTTCGTTTTTACTCCGTAACGCCTGCATGTCACGGGCCAGTTGATTAACCAATAGGGCAGCGTTGCGTTCCCCCCCTTCAGCTTCACTTAACTCAATCTTTAATTCAATATAGTCAGACTCTGGCCGTATTTGCGCATTTAATTTCCGTTTAAGATTCCCTACACCTGGTAGGTACTGCACACTGCCAAGTTCATTATCCTCAAGGTTTTCAACAGCAGCGTTTAACATGGACTCTGTAGAAAACCTTTCACTGATGGTTGCCATCTCACGCCTATCCATGCCACCAGATAAGACAGATTGAAACAAATTAGTAGAGGAGAAAGAAGGAGTTGTATTGGGTTGGATAAGACGCATCAACGTTGATGCAGAGTAAGTCTTCGGTATACGGAGAGATATTACAAGTGACGTTCCCAAAACCAATAAGGTACATAAGCAGATAACAAAACTGTATTTTCGTATGAATTGTAGGTAGTCACGCAACGGGTCCTCTATCTGAGGCATGAAAATCAATTTTCACCGATGAATCCAATGAAAATTGCCCTCCTTATATTTACCTGATTGCCTATAAGTTGTTAGCAATCCGAATTTCTTCATCGTTAAATGCTTCGTCATGCCATTCAGTAATACGCCATTCACCGTCTCTCTTATCAAAGATAAACAGGTTATCACCTTCTGCAAACCATCCAGTGAAACCACCTTCAAGTGATTCGCCATCAGCAACAAAACCTTGAATACGGTAATGATTCCGAACTTCAGCTTGATTGCCATCCTCATTGATTGCAATTTCTGGTGGAACAGAGAGTTCAATTTCAATATCTTGGAAACGACTAAAAACGCGTGTAGCCGAATCACGTTCATCTCGGATGTCGTCAAATATCAAGTCATCCGTTTTATCGCCATCTGTCCCCATGTCAGATACGTAGCGAAACCCATCAGACCAATATGCACTCATATATCTCTCAACATCTTCAGATTCGTACCCTTCACGCCACGTTTTCAAAACACCGTTAATTGCCAGAAAGTCCTCTGGTGGTACTTGATTAACCTTATCAACGTCACCGCATCCAATAAGACCCACTATTAAAACGAGTACACTACTTATTTTTACCAATCTCTTTAACATAATATTCTTATCCTCCAAATTAAAATGTTTTGACGACCCCTAAATAGAGACGTGATGGTGTGATTCCAACTTGGAGTCCCAATTTTTCGATCTGTTGTGCATCCTCTTGTATAGAATTAACATGCGAATTTGCATTATAAAAATTCGCGCTCACATAAGAATCAATAATACTATATGCCCAAAGTCCTATACCTGTATATATAAAGAACATCCTAAGTTTATACCTTTGGTTTGCTTTGTCGTAACTTGCTAAAACAGTTTCTGTATCATCTGGATCAAAACTTGCGGTGAGTGCATAGTTGTTATACTCTGTTGTAAATGATTGATGTGCAAAATATGCCCCAACTGCTGAACTACTAATACCGAGTAAAATTAAACTGGCACGGAAGTAGTTACGACTATGTATCTGACCCCAACCCGGTATGAAAGTAGAACGAACCATTGTTCCAATCGGGGAAATTTGTCTTATAGGTTCGTCTGCTTCCGTAACCTTGATAATGTTGTCAATATCTTCGGCAAAGCAGAATTGTAGACTCATCAGCAAAATCAAAACAAGCAAAAATATACGCATTCATTCCTCAATGGTTATACATATATCAAAAGTTGTAGATTAAGAAAGATATACATATTAGATACCTTAAAAATGAGTAGGGTTCAATACCGCTATCATCGTAGTTAACAACTTCAAGCTCGGATGGCACATCAGAAACACGAAAGTTGCGGTCGGATTGTTCTTCAATTAGTTGCACCAGGGGCATGGCACCATCGTATTGGCGTTTTCATCAAAAACTTCTCTATACCCCCAACATTTCCCACAGTCCCAATCATAAGTGTTATTGTAGCTAAATTGCGTGGCAGCCGCATTTGCCTCGTTAGCAGCTGTATTGGCAGCCGGTGACCCGCCTGTTATCCAGCCAGTTGCTCCTGTATCAGACAACCCGTCAAAATAACGAAAGTTATCTTGATGTCCGATTTTGTAATCTGCATCTGCCTTATCCCGTGCGGTACCTTGCCACCGAATACCCGATTTATCACTGTCGGTATCCATCATCGCATTAGCATAGACGCTATAATACCCACCATAGACCTGATAATCTTCGGGGGCATCGCCTTCTATTGTTGACCATGCTTTATACTGTATACCGGGTCTTTGAAACTCCCACCAGTCATCTTTTTCGCAATCCACTTGTGCTTCTGCTCTTACGGGTCCATCTGTATCTTTACCGCGAGCTCGCGCGAAGTGTTTGCGGATAGTGATCCGATGCATATCTCGGTTATACCGCATCTGCAATATCGTGCCATCACGACAAATCAATCTTTTCGGGGGACGTAATGCCCACAGCAGTGCGCTGGTTGTCAAGAGTATTGTCAAAATGAGTGTGTAAACCAGACAACGTTTCATAATTATTTCTCCTTATTGTAGGTTGAGAAAAGTGTAAGGGTCAACGCCACCCTCATCGTAAGGAATGAGTTTGATGTCGGCAGGCACATCGGACACAGTGAGTACACCCCCGTTTGCTGCTTGAATAGCATCTAAACGTTCACCATCTACAATATTACTCACTTGACGGGTAATCTGTTTGACAGTCCCAAAAGGGGTGTCTACCTCTTTCCACCTCACATAGACGACACCCTCTATTATCGGATAAACTTTACCTTTGTCCATTGTGACACCAACTATCGGTACGCCTTGTTCAAGAAACTTTATTCTGACGCGTGTCATGAGTTCAAATGCAGGGTCTTGGAATAGGTCCCACGGGATCGGTGACCAGCCTTCTGGTGTTTTCGGGTAGGGACCAAAGCCAAAACGTGATACAGCGACTTCGGTTGTTTGTGATGCTTGCATTAGTTGTTTCGGGATTATATCTAACTTATTGAGAGCAGTTTTATTTGTCGACTTTTGTGTAGTAACCGATTGTTGTTCCACAGTATCAACGACTTGTCCCGCAACATCATCTACTCTTTCAACAGATTTCTCTGTTTGTTGAGATGCTCTGTATTCGCTTGCGAACTGCTGGGTCTTGACATATTCCTCTCGGTAAGGCTGTGTTTCCCACTGATACCAGAAATAACAACTTACAGCCACGAGGATGAAAAGAATAGCACCAACGAGTGTTAACTTGATGTATCCGTTCATGATCTATAACTCCTTCATGCGGTGTATTTATATGGTTCAGAAAGTGCGAGCTAGTTTGAATACTGCAGCAGCTTCGGTATTGAAATGTTCAAAAATGCTCTGACAAGACTACTTTTGACAATCAAGTTCCTGTCCTGATATTCTTACCGACATTGATAATGCCGATCCGACCATTTTCGCACGCGCCATTTGCCATTTGTAGACACTCATCAGCGTGCCAAGGCCACCACTATCCATTTTTTATGTACCTTGCACACCAAGATTAAACAAGGCATCCAATATTGTATAACCTAAGTTGCTACCTACAAGATATTAGACATGTATACACCTTCGCCATTTTTAATTGCTTCAATCGAATGAGAATATAGTGTTGATCTACCATTGATCTGTGATATTGTCCGATTACATGAATAAAAATAACTTCTGGTTTTCGTTGAAGTCTTTTTAATTGTCATAGATCCTACCTACTTTGACAATAGAAATGGCTATTCAGCAAACTAACAGCATGTGCTACAACACACAAGCTAACAGAATGTCTATTATTGGCGAAGGTATTGACATGTATATACCGTTTTTAATCAAGAAACGTTCCTTATTCACAAATAATGTAGCGTAAACTTTCAGTTTGCGGACTAATATGCACAAACTAGTGCTGTGTCAACACCTAACTTGTAGGTCGGGTAAAGGCACGAAACCCGATTTTACCTATAAAAAATGTATTCCTGTCGGGTTTCGTGCCTTTACCCGACCTACATTCGTGCCTCTACCCGACCTACAATTGAACTATCAAACAGTTCTTGACTAAGCACTAGAAAGTTGTGCTACATAGGTGGCAACTTAGGTTATATAGTCTAATATGGTATTAAAATCCTATCTTCTTCGTTTTGACCGTTCCGTTGATCGACTCCGAGTCGTATCATCATCGTCATCGTCATCGGAACTTGAACTCGTTGACGACCGCGTGGAAGTTGTTGTTCGACTCCGAGAACTTGAAGACGATGAACGACTAACACTTGAAGGTGGTGTCCGTGTCTGTGTAGTTCTTGACCTTGAAAGCGTTGTATTACGCTGTTTGGTCCGATCAATGTCACTGCTCACACGTGAACTTGAACGGGTTGAAGACGAATATGTAGACCTCCTTTGGAGTTGTGAAGTTCTATCCGTAACGGATGAAGTTCGACTTCTGCTTGTGCCTACATTAGAACGGGAATTGAGTATAAGTCTCCGTTGTCTATCAGTTGTCTGTACCGAAGAAGGGGTCCGATTACTACTATATGTTCGAACAGCACCAGTCTGTCGTGATGTTGACCGTGCTACTGTAGCGCGTTGCTTTTGAGAAATAATTGATGAACGACTCACACGGTCAATTGATGGAGGTGCTTCCCTACGGTGGTTGTCAATGACAGCCCGAACTTCGTTTTGAGTCTGAGTCCTTTGCGTTGTTCTATGCGGCGTTGATAAACGACTCCGGGTATATTCCTTACGCACGGTTTCGTGTTTCCCACTCCACCTATTCAACTGCGTTCGTTTCCTATATACCGGTGTAACCCTACCGTATCCGTAACCACCATAATAAGGTGAGTGGTAATATGCATATCGTGCTGGATAATAGGTGCGATAACGACCTAAGTATCCACCGTAATATGTCCGAATTGTTAGGAAATGATGATCATAGATAGGATAATTCCAACACAGATAGGAATCATATCCTGATGAATAAAATATCGGACCATCATAGAAATAGAGATATGTGTATCGGTTCCATGGACGCCAACGATAGGATGGTGTATAGTGTTGAATTACACGAACTTTAGGAGCTCTACGATAGGTTGAGACCTCAATATATTCAACATCAAGTTGCTCGCCACCCTCTGCGACGATATGAAGTTCCATATATCCATTGTCAACATGTCCTGCGACAGGAATCTTGATAGTTTCTGATCGGTTTTTTGCGCGAAGCACAAAGGTATCACCATATCGTGTTTCAGAAGCATTTTGGTCGTTGTAACCCCGTCGTGTTGCTTCACGTTTTAGATTGCGAATCCAAACTCTACCTGCAATCGGTTCATAGTGGTCGTTTATTTCAAACTCGTTGGGTTCACCTTTGTAGCGAACTAAAATTTCAATGGATTGTGCATTTCTCGGAATTTCAAAAAGGTATACGCCACTTGCGATGGCAAATTCAAAGTTTTCAGCATCGCGATGCAAACTTGCCCAAGCGGTAAGTCGCATGCCATCTTCAAAAAGCGGACTTGCTGTAATTGTTGCGTTGCCGCGTTCTATCCATTCATCAACATCACTTGCGACCCGATGCTCACGGCTCAGTCGATCCGCATAATAGCCGTAATCTGCGTAACTCACTGCTGCCAATGTCCCGATCAGCATGCAGCCGAGGAGTCCTGCGATTGTGATAGTAAAAATTCGTTTCAGCATGAGATTCCTCCAATATAATGATCTTAACCAGCAAAATTAGTGGTTTGTTAGTAAGATGTTATTATTACTCTATTCTCTTTCCTTCTGTTCGTTTTCAGTTTATTCTGTAAAAACTTAACTCTGTTTTTCAATCTTCTGGTATCAATAATAGTTAAATTTGTCGTAAAATACCGTGTATGAAAACATTATACAATTTCATACCATAATTGTCAAGAAATAATTGGAACGGAATGCATAAGTTCCAGTATAACTTGATATATAATACTACGACTTTAGTGTAAGTTTGATACCCCGTTTTTGTGCATGATCGCGTGCCAGGGGAGTAATGATAGTTGATTTTGTGTAAACCAACTCTTGGACATCTGCTGCCAGATTCGCTATAACAGATGCACTAATGATAGGCAGTGATACATTCACACGATTTGGTCCGCCTATATCACAAACTGTCTCTGCAATCTGGTCAACTGTTATCCATTGAACGCCAAATTCCCTTAACGCGTTTACATGTGCTGGTTCAATTTGATCCAAAGTTCGCGATTCTTTATCTACATATCTCTTCTTCGGCAAACTCTTCAATGCTGCAATTACCCGTTTCCCGCAGCAGAGTGCATGGAAAACCAAATAGGTACAAGGCGTATCAACTAACTTTAGAGCCAACTTTCCCACCATTGGATAGGAAAGCGCAGGCAAAACAATCTGAGAATGACTTTCAACAATAGACGGTATATCGGTTATTTCGTTTTCCTGCAATATGTCCTCTTCATCAAACGTAGATTTTATCTGTTCAAGATTTACTACTTTAGTTGCAAGTTCGGATAAAATAATTCGAATTTTCCATCCATTTTGCTTACATATTTGAAACTGTTTTAGAACTTCTTCTAACGGAAGTTGTGTTGCTCCAAGTAAGACAAGCAGTTGCTTATCAGATTGTTGTGGGTTACCCACATATTCTTTAAGCACATCTTCAACAATTTTTTCAATTTGTGTAATCTGTTCTGGTGTCATGTTTAGTCGCGTAGCAATTCGACAGCCTCGCCACCTTTCAAACCAGCCGCGTTGGAATCATCTGTATCCAGGTGCATCTGAAGCACATAAGATTCATGTATTTTCGGACGAATATTTTCAAAGGTTAATGCACGTTCACCCGGGATACGAATCTTTAATTCGTCAGTTTCTTTGATACCGAATGCTTCCGCTTGCTCAGGTTTCATGTGAATGTGTCTCGTTGCACAGATCGCACCCTCTTCTAAATAAACACTTCCAACAGGTCCCACGAGGGTGATAGGATCAGCACCTGCAAGATCTCCCGAATCACGAATAGGTGGATTCAACCCAAGACGAATTGCCTCCGTTTGTGCCACCTCTACCTGTGAATAATCTCGCACAGGACCGAGAATACGGACATGTTCAATCGCACGCATCCGTTTTCCAACAATAGTAACAGTTTCGTTCGCAGCAAACGCCTCTGGTTGATAAAGCGGTGCGAATACGGTAAGTTGATGTCCTGCACCGTATAGAACTTCAAGGTCTTCTTGAGTCACGTGCGCATGCCGAGCAGAAACACCAACAGGAATTTTCTGCTGCGCTATAGCAACATCACAAGCACGGTTACCAGCATCACAGGTACGTAAAGCACATCCGCTGCAGGATTGATTGTCGGATAACTGACTCACTACGCGACGGGTAATTAGTTTTACTAAATCTTGGTCATGCATCTCTACTGATTTTCTAAAATAATTCAATATCTCATCAATTATGATTCATTTGGTAGGATAGTTTCAACTTCAGCGTGTGGTCTTGGGATCACATGCACAGAAACAACTTCGCCGACACGTGCAGCAGCTTCTGCTCCAACATCAGTTGCCGCTTTCACAGCACCGACATCTCCGCGCACCATCACTGTAACGAAACCGCCACCGACTTGTTGATAGCCGATGAGTCGTACATTTGCAGCTTTAACCATCGCGTCCGCCGCCTCAATACTGCCAACTAAACCTCTCGTTTCAACTAAACCCAATGCTTCTCCAGTCATATTGATACCTTGTCCTCCTATTGTAAGACTGAATGTAAAATACCTTTAAAGTATATCAGATACGTTGATTTTCTTCAAGTAAAATTCAGTGAATAGTTGATAAACCCTTTCAACATCATCCGCCGCTTTGTCAATATATTTTTCTTTCTTATATACGTCTGCACGCCAGATCAAAATTGGTATAAGAGCAGGTGCTTCATTATCCCAGTTCTGAATCGTATCTGTTAGTAAGGCTGCAGCTTGTGAATAATCGGATTCTTGTGATGTCCGCTGCTCTAAATACCGATGAACATCTCCCCGACTGAGATAAGCAATAGCAAATTTCGGCTGCAATTCAATAGACTTATTGAAATCATCTAAGCCAAGTTTAAGCGTTTCTTCTTTCTTATCTGAATGTAGATATTTTTCATAATAGGTTCTACCACGGTTGTAATAGGCAATCGCTGTCGGACGGTGCTTCACTATTTCTGAATAATCACTGATCGCATCTTTAAAATTACCAATGTCCAGATAACATCTACCCCGTTTTGATAACACACCCGCATTCTTACTTCTTTTCAAGGACGAAGTATAATCAGAAATCGCATTTTCAACATCATTTACTGTGCGATAAACATCACCACGACTTGCATAAGCATCCGCGGTATATTGCTTAAGCGTTATTGTCTGTGTATAATCAGCAATCGCTTCTTTATAATGTGTTAAGTGGTAGTAGGCCAAACCGCGATTAATATATGCTTCTGCATATTTTGGTTCAATCTCTATTGCCCGCGTCAGTGAAGTAATGGCTTGGTAGAGTTTTCCTTTCTTCAGATATTGTGTGCCATTAGTGAGGTGGTTTGCAGCGTTTTTGTCGACTCCTTTTAGTTTATCCCATGTAACGAAGCGCGACGCAAGGATAACGGTTAGAATCAGGACAGGGGTCATAATGTAGAACAACGCACGCATATAATGATACTCTTGGATTATTCGGGATACAACTGGTGAATATTAACACCTAATTGTAGTTCATCAACGGAGGAATAAATTTTGGCTAAATCTATTTCAATATAGGTTTGCTGACCACGAAGACCACCATATCCTGTGGTGAAGATGAGTTGCTTTCCACCGAGTCGTGCCACACCATCCTTGATGTTTTTCTGTGGAAAATAACCGATAGGCGTATGTCCAACAATGAGAAATTTCGCATTGAGCGCATCTAAAAAATCAGCTGTGTGTTTCACTGAGTATCTACCCCCAAGAACAGCATCAGGCCTGTCCCATAACATCTCATCAAGTGTAGGAGGATTTGGAGAAATGATGTCTGCTAAACTCCTAATAGATCGCGCAGGGCCCGCATGCACAGCAACCAATCCATTTTTGCCAATAACCACTGTCGGAAGATTGATGAGGAAATTGTAGTGTTCATCAGTCATTCGTTCTATGAAATTGAATTGTCTGTAGAAACTACCGTTGATACCGTTGTATAAAACCTTAATATAGGAAGCACGATTCTGATCGGTCATTCCGTTTCTTTTCATCAAGGCATAAGCATCAGCCGCAGCCAATTCATGATTCCCTCTCATATAGATGAATCGCTTCCCGTTATCTCCCAGTTGTTTCTGCAACTCAATTACGCGGTCAACTATCTGTATGTCTCCATAAGGTGGTTTTGGTCGTTCATCAGGTTTGTAGTCAATGGAATCACCGAGCATTATAGCGTAGACATCCTCACCTGCTTCTATCCGCTCAACAAGTCGAGTCCGCTTCAGCCACTGATTAAAATCGTTCCAGTGTGCATGCAAATCAGATACGATGTAGACAGTGCCGTGGTCTGGCAACACGATGACATGTCCGTCACGCGTCAGTTGATTCGGATACTGTGTAATCTGTTTGGTTTGTGCGGCTGCTACCGTAGAAAAACAAAATAGCAAAATGGTTATCGGGAAAATGTATGTATTCATAAGTCTACTCTCTGAAAAAATCATCTACAACCTCTTCTTGTTGTGCAAGTTTATTTAGGCGTTTTCTCCTACGATTCCAAGTGATGAGATAACTAAACAGGAACAGCACAGCAAGGCAGCCCCAAAAAATATAGGAACTGGAAAGGAGTGATGCCCAATGGTAACGCTTGGGTAGAGATTCACGCCAAAGCATATCAAAAGTTATAAGATCATATCCTAATACTGCTTTAAACGCATCGTTGAGATTTGTCCCGACATGTAGTCGGTCAATAATTGACCATAACGGTTCATTTCCATTGACTTCAACGAACCATCGGAGTGCATCTTGGCTTTGCGCATAAGCCAAATCCGCTCCAGTTGATGAATTCGGAAATTTCTCAGTTAATTCATGTAGCGGCATTATAGATTTTGTAAAGACATTTTTTAATAATGTTTCGTGTCTGCCCGGAACCCATTCCTTTGAAAAGTGAATAGCAATTCCTTCAACAAACCATAACGGAATACTATTGCCTGCTTTTCGTGTATACTGTCCAAATAAGACATGTGCAATCTCATGCCGAAGCACTTGTGCCAGTTGAAGTTTCGCTACCGCAATCTGTTTCGGATTTTGGAGTATGATGCGGCGACTCAGTGGAAATGCACACCCTACTGCCCAATCCTGAATCGGTGCGTGAACTGAGGCTTGAAACGCTTTTTGCGTATCACATACATAGACTTTTATCGTTTCATCTGAAATATGACGTGTAATCCTCGGCATCTCAGCATAAAATACTTCGGCAATCTGTAATAATGAATCAGGGTCTATCGTATTTTTTCTATAGTATACACGGAAATGTTCACTATCGGATGATTCCCAGGCTGCAGATACATATAATGTCGGTATGACAAGTAATAGAAAAACAAACCTCTTAACCTGTATCATATTACCCTATGGTTCCACGACTGTTCCCATAAACAGCACAGTTCCTGTCTCGTTATCGCGTATAGCAAAGAAAAATGGTCTGTCAACAATAAATCTTGGCGGAAGTGATTTTATTCCAACCCCAACACTGGTGGCTGCCGCTGCTTCTGTCCCTTCTTCATTAACTTCAATGAAAGTCTTATGGGCAACTTTCGTAATATACAAATTGCCACCAACAACATCCAAATCTGCCATCCGACTAAAGTCTGCATTATCCTCATCAAAAGCAACACCCATTCCAAGTGATGTCAAGACATCATTAAGGACCTTTGTACCGTATTCCAATTTGAATTTTGGGGTGCTGATTTTCACCTCTCGTTCACGGAACTGTTCCATCCAGTTATCCCATCTTTCTGTGTTTATGCTATCAACGAAACTATTAAGATTTTTATTAGGCAGGAAAATGAACATACCCATCTGTCCTTCACCATACGGAAGATTAATTGCTTGGAAACCATCACCATAACACACTGGATATTGTCCAGTCCGTGACATCATCGGGACCTGTTTTGTGCTACCGTCAACAAGATGAAATGGTCCATCGCGCGTATCTGAGGGGTCAAATTCTGTTTGCCATGAACCTTTGAAATAGATGGCATTGATGAGAAATAACACCGCATTCGGTTCAATCTCATCAAGAATCTTTGGTATCTTACTGTTAGTATTTTCATTAACCCACTGATTAATAGTCTGCAACGTACTTGGATTCAAAAAATCAAGTATTGAGGTATCTGCATTAAAATACAACTTGTTTCTCTGCAAGAAATCTGTTTTAAACTGAAACCCCTCACGCCCCCATAGCGAATTTGCGATTGTGAGAGTCACTTTCGGGTCTGATGTCTGAAGTGTATTTTGCAGTTGATAGAAACTGGAATTAACTACATCAGAAGATAAAGCGTTTAATCGCAATGTGTCAGTCATCGCCAGCTCTGTTTCGCCTGACGCGCCGTTTAATGTCATTGCTAATGCGACCGAAACACTGAAAGGAGATATGAAGATATTCTGATTCTGTTCAGTTTCCCATATCTCATTGAACAAGTTGAAGCCAAATTCGGTGTTAGCAGTGGAAACATTGGAATCAATTGGAACAATTAATGTCTCATCTGTATTTTCTCGTAGGGCATCAATCGTTGACTCAAGACATCCAATTACCGTTGATAAAACAAGAAACACCGATAACAAGACTATAACTCCAAGAGTTCTTTTATTCTTCATTTTCTCCACCAAATTTGTCTCTATTCTGTTTAAACTTACACCAGAGTGTCAATCTATTTCTTCTGAAGGATCTAATACTGTCCCCATAAACAAAATTGACTTTGTTTCATTATCACGAATTGCAAAGAAAAACGGACGGTCTGCGATAAATTGTGGTGGTAGTGAAGTGACTGCAATGCCAACATTCGTCACTGCAGCTGCTTCTGTTCCTTCTTCATTGACTTCCACCACTGCCTTATGGTCAACTCTTGATATATATAAATCATTATCAGATGACATTCGACTAAAATCTGCTTGGTTTTTGTGAAATGCTATCTCCATACCGAGTACCTTTAGCACATCACTAAGGTCTGTCCCATATTCCAGTTTAAATTTCGGTATTTGAACCCATATCTTCTGTTCGCGAAACTGTGAAATCCATTGTTCCCAATTTTGAGCATTCATATTATCTAAGAAACTACTCAGCTCAGATTCTTGAGATGGTAGGAATATATACATACTTACAGATCCATCATCACCATAAGGAAGACTGATTGCCACAAAATCCTTATGGTATAAATACGAATAATTTCCTTCTCTAACCATCATGGAAACCTGTTTAGTAGTTCCGTTAGAAAGATGGAAAGTCCCATCACGCGTCTTTGTGGGGTCAAACTCTGTTTGCCAACCACCTTTGAAATGTATTGCGTTAATAATGAATAACACCTCATCCGATGATATCTCCTCAAGTATTTTTGGAATTTTACCGTTGGTATTGGTATTTACCCACTGATTTATCGTTTCTACAGAGTTCGGATCGTCAAAATTAAGGCTTGATATTTCTGCATCATAATAGTGAGAATTTTGTTGAAGGAATGCCGGGTTGAATGAAAAACCTTCATTTGTCCAAAGGGAATTGGCAATCGTAAGCGATACTTTCGGGTCTGAAGTCTGAAGTGTTGACTGCAATAGTTCGTAATTCGGGTTAATCGTTTCAGATTCTATACTTTGAAGTTGTAATGTGTTAACCATAGCATTTTCAGTTTCACCTGCTGCTCCGTTTAACGTCATCGCTAAAGCAACAGAAACACTAAATGGTGAGATAAATATATTCTTATCTTGCTCAGATTTCCGAATTTCGTGGAATAAACTAAATCCAAAATTTGTATTCGCTTCTACGACATTTGGATCGTATTCCTCTATGGTGGTCTTCATAATTTCAATATCTGGTGTGTGCTCACAACCTACATAGAATGATAGTATCAAACCGATTATGATGCTGAAAATACACAATTCAAAGATGGATTGTCCTCTTATATACATAATAATTTCCTTGTAGATTCTTCTTTCGTTATCCGCACAAGAGCGGAAAGAAACCGCCTGCAGTCTTGTGCCTCTCCTACATAGAGTTTGGATAAACTTGGCGTAAAAATAAAACACTTTCCTAAACTGCATCACTGATAGTAAGCGAAAGACTTGATATTTGTTAGTATTTTTGTTGTTCATAAATACAGACTAATAAATTGTCAGAAAAATGTCAAAACATTCCAAACGTAAACACTACCTAATGTTTTATACCTATTTTTATTCAAAAAGTTGTGCAACCGGACAGGAGAAACCTTCAACGACATCTTCACCTGTAAGTGTATCATTATGTGTTAGCGTTTTTATATCAGTTTTAGATCGATATACGGTTACTGTCTGTGCAATGGGTTCTATCACCCAAACGAGACGTGTTCCTGCTTTCAAATAAACTAATGCTTTTTCAATTATATCATATTGAGATTCTGAAGGCGAAGTTACTTCAACTGCTAAATCTGGAGGAATAGGTGAGCCTTGTCTTCTATTTTCTGGTAACCTTTCATTTGAAACAAAGGCAATATCTGGTTTTACTAATCTATCACCTAATTTGAATGTGGTATCTGCAGGATACAAACGGCCTAACTGTTTATCTCTAACATAAGTACCTAACGGCAAAATAAGCCCCATGCTAATTTCACCATGTTCCATTGTCGGTGGTGACATCTGTTTCAATTCTCCATTAACAAATTCGTAACCTTCAATATCATTGTCAAAAAACTCTTCCAAAGTCATGTCAGTTTTAATGGGTTTAAGGTTTACTTCAGGGTGATTGAAGTTACTGTTTATATGAGTCTGCATTTGGTGACTCCTAATGTATATAATCTATTTTGGATTGCGTTCCCCATGTTTTTTTGCTATAATTTCACACACAATACAACAAAGGAGAATATAGATATGGCTTATGCTCTTGAAGACGAATTTGGTGACATAATTGGTAAAGCCCGTCGTGGACAGAATATGTCTCAGAAAGAAACTGCCGACGCTGCGGGAATATCAGAATCAGACTTATCCAACATGGAACAGTATACCTTAAAACCGACTGAAGTGCAAGTATATAAACTCGCTGAAGTACTCAATTTGGATGGTGCGAAACTACTTTCCATCGCAAATGAAGAATGGGAACCCAAACCTATTCAACAATCTGATAGCGATATATTTAACGTGATTACTATAAGGGCACCTGTCGGCGGATGGCCAGTAAACGCATATCTTTTAATCTGCAAAGAGACGAATGAGGCAGCAATCATAGATACTGCAGCAAGTCCAGATCAAATTTTACGAGAGATAAGCAAGTACAAGGTTAACCCTACTGCTATCCTCTTGACACATTCACACAGAGATCATACTGATGGGTTACCAAGACTGCAAAGTGCTACGGGTTGCACAACGTACATTCATAAAGAAGAGCCGAAACCTAAAAGTTCTGGTAAGTTGCTCGAGCTTGTACATTCTGATGTTGTGAATGTCGGCAAACTAAATGTGTCAGTCCTTGATACACCCGGGCATACTCCAGGTGGCTGTAGTTTTCACACACTTACTGCTGCTTTTGTAGGTGATGCGATTTTCGCAGGTTCTGTTGGTGGACCAAACATTTCTTATCAAGATGAAATAGATAGTGTCCGCGACAATATTCTTTCTTTGCCAGATGATGTAAGACTTTTCCCTGGACACGGTCCTACAACAACCGTTGGTGAAGAGAAGTTACACAATCCATTTTTCTAATTTCACTCCTGTACTTTGTGGTCAACTGCTTGCTATAGGCGGTATGAGGCTTGAATATTGCTCTCCTATTTATTACAGCGATTTCTCTCCATCGGTTTGTCACTACTTGGCGTGTCCATTCTTGTATTCTTGATGGTGCATCTAATTCCAGGTGATGCAGCACTCACAATCGCAGGTGAACGCGCCACTCAAGAAGTCCTCCAACAACTCCGTGAGGATATGGGACTTGACAAACCGCTATATCATCAATATGCAAAATTCATGTGGGACCTCCTCCACCTCGACCTGGGAAACTCCTTTAAAACGAAAGAACCCGTTTTAGACGAAATCAAGAGATATTTTCCTGCAACTGCCGAATTGACGCTTGCTGCGATGTTGTTTTCAATTGTTTTCGGCATCTCTGCTGGAATTATCGCTGCAGTCTTTCGGGGGAGATTTTTGGACTATTTCTCAATGTCAGTATCACTTGCAGGCATATCAATGCCAATCTTTTGGTTAGGTTTGATGCTGATTCTACTTTTCTCTCACATATTAGGGGTGTTTCCTGTAAGTGGCAGAATAGATTCTGTAGTAAGTTTAGACATTGAAACTCGGACAGGATTTCTACTCATCGACACACTTCTTATGGGGAACATACTTGCATTCTTTGATGCCATCCATCATCTGATTCTACCTGCGATAACGTTAGGCACAATACCTTTAGCTATAATTGCCCGTATGACACGCTCCAGTCTGCTTGAAGTGCTAAATCAACCGTATATTACGACTGCTTATGCAAAGGGATTATCCAGATGGAGAGTTATAATCAAGCATGCGTTGAAAAATAGCATGGTGCCTGTTCTCACGGTGATAGGTTTAGAATTCGGTTATTTAATGGGGGGGGCAATTTTGACTGAACATATCTTCTCCTGGCCTGGTCTTGGTTCATGGTTAAAAGATGCTGTTTATTCTCGCGATGTACGGGCTGTACAAGGGGGGGTGTTGTTTGTTTCTGCCCTGTTTATGTTCGTCAATCTCATTGTTGATCTATTGTATGCTTATTTTGACCCACGTATTAGAGTTGGAGATGAAACAGTATGAACACCCAACCTATATCAATTGGTCGACCTCCTGTATTACGCAAACTCTTACGTCATCGTTCAGCAATGATTGGTGCGTCTATTATACTTTTTTTCTTCATTTTAGCGATGTTTGCACCACTATTTGCTACGCACGAACCGATGAAAACTGATATTGTAAAACGGCTTAGTGGTTGGTCAAGTGAACATATCCTTGGAACTGATTATACAGGTCGAGATATCTTCAGTCGAGTCCTCTATGGATCGAGGATTTCACTGAAAGTCGGTTTTATCGCTATGACCTTCTCACTTGGGTTTGGCACTCTGTTTGGGGCAATTGCCGGATACTACGGAGGATGGTTGGATAACGGAATAATGCGATTTATGGATATGTTGTTGGCGATGCCGAGTATATTACTTGCAATGGTTATTGTTACTATACTGGGGCAGAGTCTTACGAATGCTATTATCGCAGTATCTATAGTCTATATTCCTCAATATGCACGTATTTTACGGGCATCGGTTCTCAAAGTGCGGGAGTTAGATTATGTCACTTCTGCAAAGGTTATCGGTGCAAGTGATGGACGAATTTTGATCACCACTGTATTGCCGAATTGTATTGCCCCGTTGATTGTGCAAGCGACATTAGGTATCGGTGCTGCGATTTTAGATGCAGCTGGTCTTAGTTTTTTGGGGCTTGGTGCAGAGATAGGTGTTCCAGAATGGGGTGCAATGCTCAACGAAAATACAAAGTACATACAAAAAGCACCTTTGTCCGTAACTGCTCCCGGTTTAGCTATTTTCCTCGTAGTATTAGGGTTCAATCTGCTCGGAGATGCTCTTCGCGATGCCCTTGACCCTCAACTTGATTAAAGATTTGGTATGACAGAAACTCTACAAACTACAATTATCTTATTGCAATCGGATTACCCGGTGAACCCGTTGCCCCTTTGAGACGAAGCGGGGCATAACTGAATGCAAATTCATATACTTTCTGTGCTGCCAATTCTTCTGTAATCATGTTTTCAAGATTATAAATACCGTGTTTGACGAGAAACAACTGGTGGACAGGAAAAGCCAGTGATTCATCGGGATTTGGTACTACTTCAACGCCCCAGTTATCACAGCAGGCCATCACTATTTTCTGTTCAACAAGGAATTGTCCTGCTTCTAATCCGATACCAGGTTCGGTTGCACTGTAACGGTCATTGTCTGTCATCCAGTATTTTCCCCAACCAGTATGTATTACCACGACATCACCAGGGGTAATCACAACTCCTTGCTTTTCTAAAGCACCCTCTAAATCTGCACGCGTAATTTCATACTTGTCACCAAGGACATCTACTCCTTTGAACCCAGCAACATCAATCAATACACCACGCGTTACAATAGGTCCAACATTTTCTACACCAAGTTCGGTTAAGCCTTCTGCTTTTGCAAAGTCGTGTTGGTCCAATCCATTATAGAAATGGTCACCGATACCGATATGTCCGAGACCATCAAATTGAGTTCCAATCTGTCCAATTTCTCCACTAACAATTTCTTCAAACCAGGTTGTTTTGTTGGCACCGAGTGGACCAGACATGGCAGGAATTCTCAAACTATAATGCCGTGTTCCGAATACAGGGATACCGCTTTCGTAGACTCTACCAAGTTGAAAAACTTCACCAGTCTTGATTAGACTTGCTGCTTGTAGGACTTTCGCGGGTGTAAGTCTGTTTGCAGCCCCACGTCTGTCATCAGCACCCCATTCTGATGGATACCATTCTTCACGTTGTTTTACTTCTAATTCACCTTGTGGGATTGGAGGAGGATTTTCAACCTTTTCTATTTTCTTTTTCACCTTAGGTTTTTGTGATTCAGCATTTTGCAATGCTTCAGCAACTTTACTCAAATCGGATTTTGGTAAACGACCAGCATTTAGGAACTGATAAGTCAACATATATTTGCCCGTTATGAAAAGCAATACTAACACGATTGCAATAATCACAAGGTTTTTTGGTTTTAATGACATTTTAATCACCTCATCAAAAATTAATTTCTACTCAGTATATCTGACAATATCGCACGCTGCAACCTCGTATTACCGGGTTCTTCAAAAATATCTACAACTCTCTCATTTTCAGTCGGCGGTGTTTCCAATACTCCCTTCAAAGTTGTAGTATTGGTTATTGACTTTCCATTATCTCCATATATAAATGTTACAACCTCACCAGATTTCCAATGCTTAGCAATTTTCCTCAGTTCTTTCATGTTTCCGATTCGTGAACCATTGACACCAACCACTTCAACGTTCTGAGTTTGACCCAAACTCGACTTCAGGACATTCATTACATATTCGGATGTTGGTAATTCTTCAGAAGTTATTTGCAAGTTTAGACCAGCTTTCTCAAAATATTCCTTTAGCGGAAGTCGTTCTTTTCCAATAACATACTGTTTAAAGAATGGATCGAAATCCTTACCTGAAACTTTATTTGCTGCTTTTATAATATCACTTTGTGTATATTCAACATCAATATTGCCAAATTGTTTATACATCAGTTGCATCACATTATCTAAACTTTTCCTATTTTTCTTCTGTTCACGAATTTCAAGATCCAACGCGAAAGCAACCAGTCTACCACCATCATAACTCAGCCGTGTATCCCTTGCATCGCTGATAGCATATTCATTGGAAACTGATAAGTAACTCTCACAAGCACGTTCAATCCTATTCAGATACTCACGTTCTGTCAAATATCCAAGATGCAGTGAAGCCATGTCAGAATAATAATCTGTAACGCCTTCAACGAACCAATGTTCATGTCCACTAAATGCTTGGAGGGCAGTAAGTCCATTCCAGATATGAAATACCTCATGTCCAAGAAACGGCCCCCACAGATGTCTATTAGTTTCATCTAACCAATCGTTCATCAGTATGCTTACACTCCGAGTAATACCCCTACCCTCTGAACCATTGTGGTCATCTGACTGATATGGATTGATAATAAACAAGACATTTTCATCAGGGCCATCCTTAAATAACTTTAGATATGTTTTTAGATATTTTTCAACGGTATTATGTATTGTATTTTCATAAGGACGAATTTCACCTGCAATTGCAAGTGTAACTTTTGACTTTCCTGATGTTGCAATTAATTCACTGTGTTGTCCAACGAGTATTAAGGAACTGATCAATTCAGATTGATCGGATACAGAGAATCTTTCGTTATCTCTACTAATACGTCTCCACGGAGTAGAGACAAGCCATCCTTTAGGAAGATTGAAGGAAACTTCAATATCACTGTTCGTTCCGCCAACGATAAACAGTGCTTTTCCTGTCCAAAATGTCCTATCCTCCTTATGGTCAGGTTCCATAGTCTGATATCTAAGATGTTGGGGCCAGCCTTGATTTTCTCTAAACGTTCTTATCCGTTGTGCATGTTCGATAGACACATTGTATGTTATCGTGAGTGGAGATGAATACCCTTCTCTAAATTTGAAATCCCAACTGCCTGCCCCACCCGTTTTGTTTGGTCTTCTTCCTGACGAATCTTTCATAACAATAGTATGGCTAATAATATAAACATCGTCTGAACTCGGACGTAGTCTGATTTTGTTGCCTGTAACCTCTTCTGGAGTAAATTTACATTCGATCTGTGCTTCACCAGGTCTATCTTCAGATACATTGACGACATAGTGTGCGTTTTTAAGTTGTGTTTCATGGCCGCTTCCCTCTTCAACAACCTTAACTTTCTCAGTGATATGTGCAAGATGATATTCGTTATGCCATGTATAAGTCCAAGCTGTACCGAGATTCAGAGGGAAGTAATCACTGTTTTTCTCTGGCACTTCATATTCAGTCAACTCAGCATCAGTGATAACACCGTTTGAATGCTCATATCGCATTTTCACAATGCCAACACCTTTAGCATACCAGATATAACGTGTGCCATTAATCATCGCAATCCGTTGAAGTGTATCCTCGTCTGCATCAGAGTCAGAAGATGCACCAGAGAACAAAGATTTCTGTTTGAGACACTCTTGAAACTTGCCTATACCAATTTCAACCGTTTCATAGCCAACCAATGTTGATTGAACGGTTGAAGAATACATACCTTCCTGTTCCCATGTTTTTCCTATACTTATAGGATATTGTAGGACCTTTGCCCAAATTGCACTGAGGTAATCCGAAAATATACTCGTCGATCCTGGAACTAAATCTCTTCCTTTGAGTTTTCCACTATTGGATGATCCAATTCCGTGTAATTCCAATATCTTATGATTTTTGGTAACTTGAAAACTACCTGAACCCAATTTTTCACCGCTTTCAGACGTAATTTCTACTTTTAGTGGATAACCTTCCCTTTGCGGATTCCTTGGTTCAACAGTTATTGTATCGATAAGTGGTTTTTTGTAAAAATCATCCTGCCACCTATATGTCCAAGTTGTGCCTGATGATAGTGGAAAATAGGCATTAGTTTTCTCTGCTATCTTGAAATCAATTAACTCCGCTCCAGTGACGATACCATTCGAGTGTTCATATCGTATTTTTACTATACCGACACCTTGAGCGAACCACAAGTAACGCGTACCACTTATCAAAGCAGTCTCCAATTCAGTATTGCGGTAAACATTATTGTCAGTCACTACCGTTTTCTGTTTAAGGCACTGAGGAAAAGTTCCGCCTTCAACAATTACGTCCTCATATCCTTCGTTTGTAGCCTTTTTTATCGTTCCTCCCCAATTTCCATATTTCTTATTGGATTCTTCAATTGTTGTCGGATTATGGAAGAATATACCACGAATATTGTTAAACAATACCTCCATAGACCAAGGTGTAAAATGTTCGTGTCGGTATGAAGGTACAAATATTGACAAAAATGCATCTGTCTTTTTGACTCTTCCTACCGCTTCACCAACATGGTCATAAGTGCCTTTTCCTACCTCTGTACTGACAGTAATTGCCAAATCACGTTTGACATTCGTTTTTATTTCATTAGTAGGATTACAGGAAATCAGAAAAAATGTTGTTAACAACAGCAAATAGATGTATTTCATATTATGATTACTTTGATGATGTTAATATTTGACAATTTTGGAGTAGGCACTCTTTATAGCAAATTACCCTGTTGGAATATCTTTTACCCATGAACGATTCTCTTGATACCATTCCACAAGTGCCGTGATACCTTGCCGAAATGTCACTTCTGGTTTCCATCCCAACAGCTGTTTTGCTTTCTGGATGTTTGCCCATGTCGCACGCACATCTGCACGATGAAACGGTTGATGTGAAAGAATCGCTTTCTTACCTACAAGTTCTTCAATCAATTTGATCGTATCAATAAGGACTATCGGACTATCGGAGCCGAGGTTTATGACTGAATATCCGAGCGGTCTCAATCCTGCTATCACGCCACGAGCAATGTCTTCAACATAAGTATAATCACGAGAGGATTGCTTGCCATCTCCATATACGATTACCGGCTTGCCTTCACTTATCCATTTAACAAATCGGAATGCACTCATATCCGGTCGTCCAGCAGGTCCATAGACAGTAAAAAATCGGAAAATTGTTACATCTATATCATAGAGATGGTGATAACTGTGGCAGAGGGCTTCAGCTCCTTTTTTTGAGGCAGCATAGGGGGAGAGCGGGCCGTTTGTGTCTGCATCTTCACTGAATGGAAGGGGATTTCTTGCACCGTATAAACTGGATGTGGAGGCTAATATAAATTTCTTAATGTCTTTTGCCCGACACAACTCAAGCAAATTGAGAGTACCAGTCACGTTTGTATCAATGTAGACCCAAGGATTTTCAACGGATTGTCGGACACCAGCGCGTGCTGCAAGGTTAATCACAGCATCATACGATTCATCAAATATCTGTTCAAGAGCGGGACGGTCACATATATCAACGTTGTGGAAATGAAATTGCGATAACTCCTTAAGTTTTGCAAGCCGCCAATTCTTCACCGTTACATCATAAGCGTTGTTAATGTTGTCTAAACCAATTACGGTATGCCCATCTGCTATAAGGAATTCAGTAACTTTCCACCCTATAAATCCTGCACAGCCAGTGACAAGGTATTTCATATCAATCCTTACATATCAAAAATCAAATGTTAATCAGCGTAATTCTTGAAATTATCAAGTCTCTCACGAAATAGAAATAATTCAACTTTCACCTCTTCACATTTTGTCTCCATTTCTAACTCAAGGTCTACAAGTCTTTTTTTTACGTGTATATTTAATCTGTCAACCTTTTCAACTTTCCGTTTAGCATTGATAAAATTGTCATATTTTGTGTTTGATTCACTACATAATATCAACAATTCACGATAATATTCTATCCCGTGCTCTAACTGCTTCAAATCTCTGCTAACATAAGTCAGTTTATCACGATATTGTTCTAAATCTATTGAGGAGAAAGACTGAGTAAGTTTCTCAAATTGTTCATTGAGTTCAGCAAGTTGTATCTGTTTATCTGACCAAAGCAACTTCCTTGCTATAGCATCGGCACTATCGTTGTCAATAATTGGAGCATTGTCTTTTAAATTCTGTTGAAGGTCCTTATCAATGTGAGTTAACTCAGAACGCAAGTGTCTTACTTCCTGCCGATATGCCTCATAATAGGTGCGAATAGATTGTAGTTGTTCAATCAATTCATTATACTTCTCTTTTGCTTTATCAACTTCAATAATATAGGTGGGATAATGTATCTTTAGATGTTTAGAGGTATCAGTCTTTAATTGTCTGATTTTTTGTTTGCTTGGTGGAAATCTCTCCAAACTCATAAGGCCACATAAAGTGGTCATTGAACCAGTTAATGAGAGTAGCGATGAACCGATAAAGAAGATTAAGCTTTCCGCTGCATGTGCCAACCCCATCCAACCAATCACACCGAAAAATGACCCGCTACCTATTAAAAGCATAGGGTAAGATAAATATTTTCTGATTTCAGATTTTGTATCCATAATATCTTCCTATTTAGCCCCTAACACTCTTGATTATACAACAGAAAGATAATTTATCGTGTGGTTTTCAATAAAATATCAACCTGTTTTTTCAGTTCTGTATATAATTCTGGTTTGAAATCCGCTTTTTTATGAAACACAATTTTCCCTTGTTGCGAAATCAGATATAGATTGGGTTTCTTTTTCTCAGTATGATATTTTTTGTGTATCTCACCTTTCCAATCAAATAGAAACTTCACAGGTGGAGGTTTTTTCTTAATCTGTGATCGGATGAATCGTTTTGGAATGAAACCTGGCACACTACGCATATCTGCAATTATGAAAGCAGCTATTTTCTTGTTTTCCTTAAAATCCTTATTAAAAGCCTCTGCCCATTTATCATCCTCCTTCCGAATCTTCCGATTACCCAGAATCAAGAATACGATTTTCCCGCGTAGTTTCTTTAGAGAATGCACTTTCTCTTCAAAATCTTGTAGGATAAATTCAGGGGCAAGATCCCCAACTTTTGGAGGAACATCCTTCACTTGTGGAGGATCATCTTTCGCATAGGCTGCGAAGTTTGCTAATAGGAGTAGTAGGAATAAAGACAATTTGAATTTCATGATGCCTAACAGTTTATCATAATAAACTGTTTGATGTCAAGTAATGAAAACTTTTCGCATAAAACGCAAAATACAAGGAAATATCTCTTTTTACAAAAAAACACAAAAATTATCAAATAATTGTAATAATTAACTTGACATCAATAATTTGTCCATGTTATAATATGTTTCACACCATATTTATTTCACTAATGGTCAAAAAATATGTTCACAAATCCTGATGGACAATTCACAGCGATTATCCGATACAGGCCCTTTTCAATATATAAAATATTAGGACCAAAAAACGACATTTCAATAACAATAAGTGTCAATGTCCATGTCTTATACACATTTACCAAGTGCCTTTTTATTAGATCTATTTTAACCTTTATCAACATTCAAGTATCCATGAGTAAAATATTAGGCAATTGTCTGAAACAGGAAACCGATTTAACACGACAAAAACTGAAAATAGAAACTGTACTATTTTAAATTTTTTCGGTTTTAGGAATTATCCTTACAAACCCTTATGTACACTATGATTAGAGCAATTTGAAAAATCGCACTATAGTACGAAAAACTGTACCATATAGTACGATTTTTAGGAGAAAGATTTCAATGAAATTTCAAGATAAACACAGAAAATTTGCTGTCAAATGTTACGCGAAATTCATCAAAACTAATGCCACCATAGTCTTTCAATTCATAAACTACAGTGGAGAGGCACGGAGCCCCCGACAAATCATGCAGAATACCGGGAATCATGGCGAATGCCACACGGGGAATCATGGTGAATACCAAACGCGTATTCGCCCAATGGCATTCATACCTTTGATTTGGCGTATTCTGCCAAGCGTATTTGGTGTTGATTTGGCACTACAATAAGAGAAAGTCTTATCTGTACAAAAACTTTACATATCCGTGATGACAAAAACTTTACACACCCAAGGACCATGTCACATCATCAATTTACATTGAATATTACACATAGATTTGTTATCATGGTGTAAATAACAAAAGTAGAAGGCATGTAAAATGAACGCCGATCCTACGACAATTGAGTCTATACTATCTCATATTCGTCAATATCTTCTGCCACAGGTAGCAAATCCTTCAGAATTCCAAACTGCAGTGGACTTGCAAAGATTTCGTAGTCGTTTGCACAGTGTCCACAATTTCTGTTTACGTGCGCAGGTTCCTGATGAAATAAATTCACAAGTTGAAATACTGCTTTCAACGAGTGCAAGTTTTTGGAATCTCATCAGTGAAAATGAACTGTTGATGACGAACTTGAAAGACTTTAAACGTGTTCGAACTTTCTCCGCTGAAGCAGAAGGTATCACCAATATTGAGGAATTGCTTTCAGGTGAAGACACATTACGGGATGTCTTAATCAATAGTATAGCATTTATGTTAAATTGGAAGGCAAACACTATCTGGGTTGATTCCGCTAAAAATGCGCGCACCGCAATGACCAAAAACTATATGCTTGAAATACAAGACAGAATATGGCAGTACATAAAAGAGAGTAATAAGCAATCAGACCCAATTGATCTGGAACAATCTGAAGAAATCCGTGAACGGGCAGAAAAGTTTATGCAGCTAATACAAGTCAGCGATCTAACAACAGATGCACAAGTAACTTTGCTTCTCCAAATCTATACGATGTTACTTAGATTCCAACTTGGACAACTTATTATCCATTTAGAAAACCTACAAGAAAATGACACTGAATAAAGGAATAGTAATTATATGAAGGATGATTTATTCGAATCACTCGTTGAGGTAATAGCAACATTAAGAGGCGAAAACGGGTGTCCTTGGGATCGAGAACAGACGCATATATCACTAAAATCAACACTTATAGAGGAAACTTACGAGACGGTTGAAGCCATAGATTCTGGTGATCCATCAAAATTGGAAGAGGAACTGGGAGATCTTTTACTGAATGTAATGCTACAAGCACAGATTGCAGCTGAAAACAAAGATTTTACGATATATGATGTAATTAAGACATTAACAGAGAAATTAATTCGTAGACACCCGCATGTATTCGGTAATGTCCAAGTTGAGAATTCTGAAGATGTCGTGCAAAATTGGGAAACAATAAAAAGTCAAGAAGCGGGATATGAGGATAGAAAATCAATTCTTGATGGAATTCCGAATGCTTTGCCAGCGTTGTTAAGAGGACAGAAAATACAAAAGCGGGTTGCACGAGTCGGTTTTGATTGGGATAATATCACTGATGTCATTGATAAGGTAGACGAAGAATTAGGAGAAGTCAAAGAGAATCTAAAAGATAACGATATTAATGCAATTGAAGATGAGATCGGGGATCTGTTTTTTTCTATCGTGAATTTGTGTCGTTTTTTGGATTTGCAGGCTGAAGAAACATTGCGAAGAACTAATCGGAAGTTTGCCAATCGCTTCAAAAGAGTGGAAGAAGTGTTAGAGAAGCAGGGAAGAAGTTTATCTGAACAAACACTTGCCGAACTTGATGTAATTTGGGAAGAAGTGAAAAAGGATGAGTAATGAAGTTCCTTGACAAATCTCACAACTATCCTGAATTTGAAGTATATACACAACTTATCAATCAATTGGACATAGATTCCTCACCTGCAATAGCGATCGTACATCGGTCTCCACATCCGATAAGAGATACCAGGAAAAAGTTAGGTATTTTTTCTGGCTCATTTAATCCCATCACTATAGCACATATCAAAATGTTTGAAGAAGCACAAGGGCATTTTCAACTGGATGAGATACTGCTGCTTCTTGCAAAAGCAAATGTTGATAAGGAAGAATTTGGGATGCCGTTAGCAGGACGAATTCTAACGCTGAAAAGTTATGCAAGTGAAGGGAACAATGTGTCTATTGGTGTTTCCAGTCATGGTCGTTATATTGATAAAATAAGGGCATTGAAAGCAATCTATCCTGATAATACAGAATATCATTTCATCGTCGGATATGACACATTGGTAAGAATATTTGATCCAAAATATTATACAGATATAGATAAGGAGTTGAAAGCTTTATTTTCGCAAGGAAAATTTATAGTTGCAAATCGTGGTACTGTAGATATTGAAACAATAAAACAGTTTCTTGACACCCCAATGATTAGACCATACAGTTCACATATATCGTCCCTGATGCTTCCAAAACGTTATGCTGATGTGTCTTCTACTGAAGTACGAAAACGGTTAGAGAATGGGAAATCAATCTCACATTTAGTTCCTTCAGTATTGGAAGACTTTTTTGATTAGGAATCTTTATTACTGTTGCTCGCATAAAATGGATTTTCAAGTATAGACTGAACTTCATAGATTGAACCTTTTTTTTCTGAATAAGGTTCTGGCATACGAACAGGGGTGGAGACAATTCTGGGTTGGTTTGTAGGTTCACCTTGAATAATGAAGTCATTGAAAGTCTCCCAATCAGGTATTCCCTTAAGTGGCCAGGCATCTACCGCACAATATTGGAAAAGCAACAGACGACGAGATTTGTCAGATGTATTAGGGGCAGAACCGTGTAATGCCCGCACATGGTGTATTGTAATACCACCTGCTCCTAACTCAATCGGCACAGCACCATCTGGTGTGAAATCGGGATTAGTTACAGCACCGACAAACGCTCCGTTCTGATGATGATCCAAAGTTGGACCTTTGTGTGAACCTGGGATAACCATTAATGCCCCATTCTCAACAGTCATATCGTCAATTACTACACCAACAGCAAGGAGATCATCGTTTGTGTGTGGATAAAACGCCCAATCTTGATGCCATTCAACAGGACTTCCATATTCAGGATATTTCATATTGAGTTTGTGTCCATTATACCGAATATCAGGTCCGATCAGTTGTGATACGATTTCAAGGATATTTGGGTGTCTTAATATTTGGTCATAGACTGAATGGTAAAGACATGGACTTTTGATACGGCGCACACGCGGAGTGGCAGGAGAATGCCCAGGTTCTAAGTCAAATACGTCGTTATGTTCAGTAACCTCTCTGGATTTTTCAACAAATTCATCAGTAACACGCCGAAGGGCTAATACCTCCTCATCTGTTAGAACAGACGCAACACCGATATAACCGTTTTTCCGATATGAATCAATTTGTTCCTGTGTTAGCATTCAAATCGCTCCTCTATTCCATGACAATATTCCATTTACATTCATTGTTATCTCAAATAAAGAGAAATTTACAAAACTTCTCAATTATTCATAATACTCTTGAATTCTTGTAAATTTTCGACCTTATCTACTGTCTTGAATAACTGTTTAAGCCTGTCTAAATCATCAATTTCATCAAGCAAAGGTTTTATTTCATGTATGTTGGCATCCTTGAATCGATCAGCAAGTGCTTCAAGAATAAGATCAATTATCTGCCCGCGTTCCAACCCTTGTTCTAAACCGCGTTCTTTTGCATCTTTAATACACTCTTGAATTAAAGGAAAATCTAACCAAAAACTGTCGGGAAAAGATTGTCTTAATTCTTCCATATCATAAACTAAACTACCAAATATGCCCATTGATGCAAACATAATACTTTTGATATCTGTATCTACATCTGCATGAAATGTTGCATCAACACATTCTGCCAGCCATCGCGTTGGATTCATCCCTTGAGAAGGTTTCATCAAAGGGGTAAGTGGTAGCAAACTTGGTATTTGTGCCTCCAATATTGTTTGTCCGTCAATTTCATTCAACCTTATGACTCTATATTTTATCTTATATTCACATCCATTACCGGCATACTCAAAGTATCCAGGATCATTTCTTCCTGCCTGCGGATGCAAGTAAAGAACACTCGTGTAGACATTCAACTGATATTCTCTGATAAGGAAACCGTTATATCCAGCAATGCGGTAATGCATTGGTTCTTGGCTGTCATAAGTTTGAAACTCATTATGGAGAATAGCGACTTCATCAGGAAATTGAACTCTTAATGTACTATCCGTCACAGACGACTTCAGTGTAATTTGTTCAGTCGTTAGATTCTCCAACACAGTGACATTTTGATATCCGAGAATTAATTCTGTAAATGGCTTTGGATTATCAGTAGTTATATTATCGTAGTCTTGTCTCATTACATAAAGTATACTGAAAAACAAAGGATATTGTCAAGCAATTTTTAGGTAAAACTGTTAAGCAATTTCTCATATATCACTTGTATTTTATTAACATGTAAATCAATACTGAAATTCTCCTCAGCAAACTTTCTTGCAGCATTTCCCATCTTCTCGCAGAGTTTACGGTCATTTACCAGTTGGACTATCCTATCCGAAATAAATTTAATACTGTCTGTCGGTACAACCCAACCTGTCACATCATCAACAATCATGTCTGATGTGCTGCCGATTGGCGTGCCGATAACCGGTAATCCTGATGCCATTGCCTCAGCAATAACACTACCTGCTGACAAGGTGACTAATAGATCAATACCATGCAATGCATTGTGCATGTCGGTTTGTTGTCCAGTGAACTGTATCACCTTATCCAACTTATATTGGAATACCAATTCTCTCACGTCACGCTCATAAGCCTCATGTTTCGGTATATCAAGTGAAGTACCGATGATCTGAAATCTGACATTCTGACACTCATGAAAAACATTAGATGCTATCTCAACGAATTCTTTCTGTCGTTTGAATGGTTCAATACGCCCTACCAGACCAATAACAAAAGGATCAGATTTATTTTCATACTTCACTGGCTTAGGTTGAAATACAGAAAGGTCAACACAATTTAGAACTAAATCTATTTTATCTGATGCAATTCCACTATCTAACAACGATTTTCTGTTCTGTTCAGAGATAACAATGATGTGATCCATACGAGCAAAGTGGTACTTTAATATTTGTGTTGGGTGAAGTACATTCCTTACGTGTGAAATAACTGGTATGTTAAGACTTTTCTTCAATTTCCATAGATATGGATTTAGCCAGGAATCGGATGTATGGATTAGTTGGATATTGTGTTGTTTGGCAAAGTTTATTAGTTTTGCGGTAGATGAATGACGAGTAAAGAGAGACTTTGCTTTACGCCATTGAGGTAGATTAAGAACGGTGGTATGTATTTTTGCATTTCTTAACTTTTCTGCAAAAACACCATCATCTGGACAGATAACATAAGGATGGTATATGTTTCTATCAAGATTGTCTACAAGATTATAGAGTTGATTTTCGCCCCCACCGATGCTTGATCCACAATGACTAAGATAAAGTATAGGAATCATTTATACTGCAAGTAAGAGCGAAAACCGTGGTTAAACTGCAAAATCAAGATGTTTATCACGAAAAACTTGACTCACAGATCTGTGTTGATGAACTCGTAAAATAGCTTCAGCGAGTAGTGGCGCGATGGAGAGCACCTTTATTTTTCCATCAAGTTGCTTTTCAGCCGGAATTGGGATTGTATCCGTTGTGACTACTTCACGAATTGAAGGATGTTTCAGGCGTTCTAATGCGGGACCTACAAGAACAGCGTGCGCGATGCTTACATAGGCAGGTTCAGCCCCTGCTTCTGCTAAGGCTTGTGCTTGTTGATAAATACTGCCACCCGTAGCAATTTCATCATCTATGACTATCGGAGTTTTCCCTTTTACTTCCCCGACCAATTCTACAAACTCTACATCTTGACCATCGGCCCCGTTTCGTCTTTTGTGCATAATGGCTAATGGTAGACGAAGAATTTTAGCATATTTTTCAGCAAGTTTTGCGCGGCCTACATCGGGAGCAACAATGACACCGTTATCAATATCTTTCCCACGGAAATATTCTGCTAATGTCGTGAGAGCAGTAAGATGATCCATTGGGATATCGAAAAACCCTTGAATTTGTGGGACGTGTAAATCGATAGCTATAACACGACTCGCACCTGCAGTCGTTAGTAGATTTGCAACGAGTTTCGCACTTATAGGTTCTCTACCAGTAGTTTTGTGATCTTGGCGCGCATAGCCAAAATATGGGATAATCGCGGTTATCTGTCTTGCGGATGCACGTTTCATCGCATCAATTGTGATAAGGAGTTCCATCAGGTTTTCGTTGGCAGGTTCTGAGGTTGGTTGAACGATGTAGATGTCGGTACCACGAATACTTTCCTCAATCTGGACACGTGTCTCACTGTTAGGAAAGGGACCGATTGTTATTTTTCCCAGTTCAACTCTCAGTATCGCGGCAATCTCTTTTGCTAAAGCAGGATTAGCACGACCCGCAAATAGTCTGAAATCACTGTGAACTTGCTGGTCTATCAATGTGGACATTCCAAAATCTCCTTACTAATTTTATAGTAATAACAATTTCTGTCAGAGTATTTTCAAATAATTGGAACACATTAAATTAGGGATTCACCTGTCATCTCAGTAGGTTGTTGTAAACCAAGGAGTCGTAGGGCAGTTGGTGCAATATCTGCGAGTCTTCCACCTGTTTTGAGTTGATAGTCCTTATATCTATCATCCACAACAATGAGATCAACATCATAAGTAGTATGTGCTGTATGAATGCCACCAGTTTCAGGATCAACCATCTGCTCACAGTTTCCATGGTCTGCGGTGACAATAAGTGCTCCACCTTTTTCCAAAACAGCATTCACAATCTTGCCGACACCTTCATCAACTGCTTCTACAGCCTTGATTGCATCGGTGAGTGAACCTGTATGTCCTACCATATCACCATTTGCATAGTTAAGAACCATCAAATCATATTTACCCATGTTTATTCTACGCAACATCTCAGCTGTTACACCTGGAGCAGACATTTCAGGCTTCTGGTCGTAAGTTGTAACATCGCGTGGTGATGGAATAATTTGCCGATCTTCTCCTGTGTACGGTTCATCACGGTAATCATTGAAAAAGAAAGTAACATGTGGAAACTTTTCTGTTTCAGCACAACGGAATTGTGTTAGTCCTGATTCACTTACATAAGCACCAAGTGTATTTCGCATCTTCGGTGGTTTTGTAACTGCAGCTTCAACAGGTAGTCCCTGTTCATATTCAGTCATCGTAATAAACTTAACGATGATTTTGGAATTCCGTTTAAAACCCATCTCGCGAGTGACACCATCTTTACCTTCTGCTTGATAAGGAAAAGTATCTAAACAGAATGCCTTTGTAAGTTCACGTGGACGATCACCACGAAAGTTATAGAAAATAACCGCATCCCCATCGGATATACGGGGGAGTTGTTTGCCTTCGCGATCAAAAACTACAGAAGGTCTGATAAATTCATCACCTTTTCGGTTTGAATCGTCAGGATTCTTGTAGTAATCACGATACGCTTGTGTTGCAGTTGCCACATGCGATCCAACACCTTCGGTCAACAGACGGTATGCCACTTCAACGCGATCCCATCTATCATCACGATCCATGGCGTAAAAACGACCAATAACAGAAGCGATTTGTCCAATACCTATCTGTTTAGTTTTCGCTGCAATTTGTTCACAGAATTTTATGCCCAGATCAGGTTGACAATCACGTCCATCACTGAAATTGTGTATAAAGACTTGATTGGATTTCAATCCATTGCTTTTTGCAAGCGAGAGTAATCCATAAAGATGTTCAAGTGAACTGTGGACACCAGCATCACTTGCTAAACCCATGAGATGTAAATTAGTATTGTTCTTTTTGACATGTGCGATTGCATTTAAAAGCACATCGTTCCGAGTGAATTCACCGGAACGAATCATTGTGCTGATGCGAAGAAGTTCTTGATTGACAATCCGCCCTGCACCGATATTTTGATGTCCTACTTCACTGTTACCGATTACACCTGCGGGTAATCCCACATCTTCACCAGAAGTGTGAATTAGGACGTTTGGATAGTTTTGTCTTAACCAATCATCTACAGGTGTTTTTGCAAGATAAACAGCATTATGTTCCTGATATTCAGGATACGGATTGTAGCCCCATCCATCTCTTATGATGAGAACGATAGGGCGTTTCTGGTGGGTTTTCATTTAGTTCCTTAGAATCTTTTGATATTTGCCCAAGTTGTTGTAATTTTTCCTTGCGGTTCTACATCTGCGGGAGAATCCATCACTCTTCGGATTTCCGCCTCAGTTAACACTTTATCATATAGTCGTACTTCGTCAATTTTACCTGGGAACCAGTCTGTTGGACGACCATTATCATCACCACCGATCCACAAGTCCAAGTTTGAGGGGGGAATTGGTTTGTTATTCGCAGCTTCCCCTTCTAACTGACCATTTATGTAGACCCTTAGTGTTTTTCCGTCGAACGTTCCAGCGAAATGATACCATTGACCAATCTTCCAATCAGTTGTTTTTGATTGGGCAAAATGGTTGTCCGGTTTCACGAGAAAATCTATGCTATTTGCATTCCCAAAATCAAAAATGACAAAAATTGCGTGATTTTTTACCATCATACGACGACCCGTAAGTGCAGCACTTGGGTTGAACCATGCCATCAATGTCACTTCATCTGTAAGGTCTAATGCATCGTCATCGGCGACTTTAACATGGTCATCTACACCGTCAAATTCAAGTGCGGAGCCAAATTTTCCTTCTACCCATTTTGGTGCCCCAGCAAACTCACCATCATGGCCGTTACCTGAAGTATCACCAGCTTTTTTTCCTGTGCCTTCGTCAAAAGACCAATAACCTACAAGTCCATCGTCAGCAGGATTAGCAATACATAAACTGGTGATAAGAAATGAGCATAAGAATAACACCAAGAATATTTTAGACATTGTGATTTCTCCTTTGTAATAATAATGTTAAATATGTTTTTTAGACGTATCAATATTATACCATGTTTTGTGAGCAGGTTGGGAATTAAAATTGGATTTCTCAGGAGAGTTGACAAGGCACGAGAATCATGCTATAATCGTTTCAGGATTACAAAGGAATCCAAAATTTTATTTACCACCGTTGATTACATGATATAGTCATTTTTAACGACAAAAGCAACCTAAAACATTGGAGAAAATTTATGAAATCGTATAGACAAATCGTAGAGGAGGCAAAGACAGAGATTCCAGAAGTCACAGTCGCTGATGTGAAAGAGGAACAAGAAAACGGAAGCGATTTTGTGCTGCTGGATGTCCGTGATGAAGACGAATATCGCGCGGGCTATATCCCCGATGCCGTTCATGTCACACGTGGGATGCTGGAATTTTCTGTTGAAGATTACATTCCTGACCGTGACCAAAAGGTTGTTGTGTATTGTGCTGCAGGACTACGTTCTCTCCTTGCAGCAAAATCGCTACGAGAGATGGGATATACAGATACCGTCTCCATGGCTGGTGGCTACCGAGACTGGTCTACTGCAGGATTCCCAACTGCACAAGATAAAGAGATGTCACATGAGCAACTTGACAGGTATAGTCGGCACTTTATGCTGACAGAAGTGGGTGAACGCGGACAAGCAAAGTTACTGGATGCCAAAGTGTTACTCGTCGGTGCTGGTGGGTTAGGTTCACCTGCAGGTGTATATCTTGGTGCCGCAGGTATAGGTCACATGGGAATAATAGACTCAGATGTAGTTGAACTAAGCAACTTACAACGTCAGATTCTACATCGGACAGAAGCAGTAGGAACTCCAAAAGTTCAGTCAGCAACTACGACAATTAAGTCTCTTAATCCTGATGTTGAGATTACACCGTATAACCTCCGACTCACTGCGGATAATGTTGAAGAGATTTTCTCAGAATACGATCTGATTGTGGATGGTTGCGACAACTTCGCAACCCGTTTCCTCGTCAACGATGCTGCAGTCCTGATGAATAAACCGATAGTGCATGGTAGTATTTTCCAGTTTGAAGGTCAAGTTACACTCTTTAAACCGAACGAAGGGCCGTGCTACCGATGCATGTATCCGACACCGCCACCACCCGGCATGGTGCCAAGCTGAAGTGAGGCAGGTGTCCTGGGCGTGCTCCCAGGCGTCATCGGTGTGATGATGGCAACAGAAGCGATTAAGTATATTCTCGGTCTCGGTGAACCGCTTATCGGCAGACTTATCCTTTATGATGCCCTCAGTATGACCTATCGCGAAATGAAAGTGCCTCGTGATGAAAATTGCCCACTATGCAGCAAAAATCCCAGTATAACAAAACTGATTGATGATTACGATGCTGCTGCAGAGAACCCTGAAACCTTCGCACCCGCTGCTGATTAATATAACCTAAGTTGCCACATAGTAGCACAAACTGGAAAGTTTGTGGAACAGAAATGTTCCATTAATTATAGGTTTCACTATCCACGCAGATTAGGAGATTAATGTCAAAAACTGAAAACACTCAAGAACAGGATATACTTCGTTTTTTAGATATCCCTATTAAACCTTTTCACGACCGAAGCACGCGATGGTTGTTTGAAGACAAAGCGTACGTCCGTGACTTAGTAGAAATACTTGCAAGTGAATTAGTAGCACGTATCGATTTCAGCCGCCTATTACCAATTAACACCGGTTTCATCTCTGACACACTGCGCGAACAGGTGGCTGACATGGTGTTTAGCGTACCGTTTCAGACTGAATCGGGAACAGATGAACTACTTATCTATATTCTCGTTGAGCATCAATCATCGGATGATCCTATCATGTGTTATCGGATGCTGTCTTACATGATGCAGATTTGGGATGTTCAACGCAAAAAATGGGAAGACGAGAAAGTCAGCAAAAGTAGGCGGCGTTTCCAACCGATTCTTCCAATTGTATTTTACACAGGGGAAAAGCCGTGGAAGTCCACATTAGCATTTGATGCGTTAATGGATATACCAGATGCACTCACGCGGTTTGTGCCCAAATTTGATACGTTGTTTCTCAGCGTAAATGAAACAGAAGCAACGGACCTAAAGGAAATTGACCATCCATTAGGGTGGTTGTTAACAGTTCTTCAACAGGAAGGTGCTGATATAGAAGATCTAAGGGGTGCATTGCAGGATGCATTACCGCACGTCAAGCATCTACATAAGGCGATTAACTATCTGATTGTGTTAATCCTATATCGGCGGCCTCCTGAAGAACACGAAGAATTGATACGACTTGTTGATCAACAAGCACAAAATATGGAGGTAGAAAAAATGGTAAAGTCAATCATTGACATAAGGTATGAACAAGGTGAAGAAATAGGTGAAAAAAAAGGTGAAAAAAAAGGTGAAACGCGGGCAACACGCGAAAATATTATCAAGTTATTGCACATCCGGTTTGATGATGTCCCTGAAGGTGTTACCCAAAAAGTAAAAAGAACACGTAGCCTCTCACGTCTTAATTCACTCTTTGAGAAAGCCGCAACTATTGATACAATTGATGAATTTGATGCATAAAACCAGCACAGTAAAAAATAAGCACACAATATGGAGACCTGCCTATGCCGAAAAAACCTATTAATCACTATGAACATACGGACAAAATGCCCAACAATCCAACGCAAGAACTCAGCGGCTTTGCCGAAGACGATGACTTCGCACCGACACGTTACCCGCGCGATATTGCACTTGATCCGCAATTAGTGTGGAAAGGCAAAGACCAACAGAACGACAATGACCTTGAGGTACAAGCCGTTCCTATCTACATACAGGAACATATCCAACCGCAAGCTATTATTGAAACAGTCCGCGCACACGATCAAAAGGAATCAGACCAGATCGGAATGTTCTTTGAAGGATTCAACGACCTTGACTTTGACCAGAAAATTGAGTTTTACCAACACGAACAGAACTGGCATAACCGCTTTATCCTTGGGGATTCGCTCGCTGTGATGAACTCTCTAACAGAAAAGGAAGGACTCAAAAATAGTGTGCAAACGATCTTTCTTGATCCGCCTTATGGGATTAAGTTTAGTAGCAACTGGCAGGTCAGTACACGAAAACAGAGCGTTGATGATGCAAAAATAGAAGGCGTCACACCACAACCTGAACAGATTAAAGCATTTCGTGATACGTGGGAATTAGGCATTCACTCTTACCTCGCTTATCTTCGTGATCGACTTGCAGTTGCGTACGAACTACTCAACAATTCTGGCAGCATCTTTGTCCAAATTAGTGATGAGAACGTTCATCTCGTTCGATGTGTGTTAGATGAGGTATTTGGAGGGGAAAATGCTGTTACTACGGTAGCATGGACAAGAGGTGAATTGACATCATCTTCTTCTATATCTTCAGTTTTTGACTATTTGCTATGGTATGCCAAAAATAAAGATGAGATAAAGTACCGTCAACTCTACATGGAATGGAATGAACGCTCTGCTGATCCTCTCCTCAAATCCTATGAAAAAGTTGAATTGGCAGATGGTACGCGCCGTGGAATGAGAAGTAAAGAGAAAGAGGAACCTTCTTTGCTGCCCGAAGGAAGTAGGAGGTTTGTAGATTATTCAGTAACATCACAAACTGCTGGTGATGCAACGTATCCTTATGAGTTTGAAGGGAAAATTTTCGTTCCTACAAGCGACAGAGGTTGGGCAGCAAGTCGTGATGGCTTAGACAGGATGGCAAAACAGGGTAGACTTTTCGCTCCTGGTAAATCACTTCGTTATATTCGATATTCCGCTGATTCGCCTGGGCGTTCCACTACTAATCTCTGGACAGATACTGCTGGTGGACGTTCAGGAAAAAGTTATGTTGTTGAAACTAATCCTAAAGTGATCCAACGATGCGTACTCATGACAACGGATCCAGGGGACTTAGTCCTTGATCCAACATGTGGCAGCGGCACAACCGCCTATGTTGCAGAGCAGTGGGGCAGACGTTGGATAACAGTAGATACTTCAAAAGTTGCTCTTGCATTGGCACGTACCCGCCTCATGTCCGCTAAATATCCTTACTATCGCCTTGAAGATGCTGAGGATATTAAGCAAGGTTTTTCTTATAAAACAGCACCGTACGTCAGTCTTTCAGACATGGCAAATAACACAGAAATTGACGACATCCATGCAGAATATGCAGAGAAATTAGATCCAATCCGTGCAGAAATGAACAGCCTTATCCAACAAAATTGGGAAGAGTGGGAGGTTCCAACCGAAACCGATGCATCATGGGATCCAGAATTTCAGAAATTGCATCGTAAATGGCTTGCCCTCAAACGTGAACGACAATTGACGATGGATGCCTCCACCGCAAAACGCGCTAAAAGTGAGACGCTTTACGACCAACCTTATCAGGACAAAAAACGGATTCGCGTCACAGGTCCCTTCACAGTAGAGAGTTTATCGCCACACCTTGTTTTTGAATCTTCGGATGCTGAAAGCGATGTCCCAACCTCTGCCCCTTCAGAAACGGAGCAAGACTATCATAAACATATCCTTGAGCATCTCAAAACAGCGGGAGTGCAAAATCGTCTCAAGGAGCAGCGCATCACATTCGATTGGTTAGAGGAACATCCTGGTGAGTGGCTCCATGCTGAAGGTGTGTGGACAGATAAAGACGAAAAGATAAAAAACATTGCTGTCAGTATTGGACCGCAGTATGATACTGTTGGTAAGCAGTGGATTCGTGAAGCTGCAAAAGAGGCTGTCCGAAAAATCTCAGAGTACGACCTGCTAATCGTTGCAGGATTTGCTTTTGAGGGTTACACCGCTGATGAGGACACACGAATCGGAAGTTTGCCGATACTGCCTGTCAAAATTAGTCCTGAGTTGATGGTGCGCGAACTCAAAAACACGGGAGAGGGCAATCTGTTCATGGTGTTCGGCGAACCGGATATAGAGATTGATGAGAATGAAGATGACACTATTTCTGTGAAACTCTTGGGTGTGGATGTATACGATCCGGTCAAAGGATTACTCCGTTCAGATACGCCTGAAGACATCGCGTGTTGGTTCATTGATACTGCCTACAATGGCGAGGCGTTTATCGTGCGGCATGCATATTTCACAGGTGAAAACGAACCTTATAAGCAGCTGCAAAAAGCACTTAAAGCAGAAATTAACGAGGAGGCGTGGGAGGCACTGTATCGGACAGAAAGCATCCCATTTGCCAAACCTGAGTCTGGCAAAATCGCGGTGAAGGTTATCAATCATTACGGTGACGAGGTGATGAAGGAGTATAAGGTTTAGGGATTGTTGTCTGAATCAAGAATTTACGCGGATTTTAAGAGCGTTTTCTGTCCATCCATATCTTTCTGCTGCAATTCGAGGGTGTCCAGTTTTTCGCAAAAGTTTGAGCTAAAGTGTGTTGTTTAAGGCGTTGCTTGTCCGTAGCACAAACTTTCCAGCTTGTGCATTGTGAAGTCTTTGGCATGAGAATATAGTTGAAAATTAATTTGACACACATTATTATATGTGTTAAAATACATTATATATATTGTTGAAAACATGCTTTCAAACACAAGACGATTTCCAACACAAAGAAACTAAAATCAAATTGGTGGATATGCTAAATTTTTCACTTATAAAAAAATGCCTATGAATCCTTACAGTCACTGGATTTATATACAATTGGCCTTTAATACTAGTAGTCTGTCCAGTCTAAAATTGTAAGTATCAGCAATAGTCGGGAATCGGAGTTCCCTCCTACAAAGAGCAGGCGGTATTGGTAGGAGCGATCTCCGAATCGCGACCTTTACCTGCAAAATTTCGGTAGACAGTCCACTAGTAGTCTGTCCAGTCTAAAATTGTAAGTATCAGCAATAGTCGGGAATCGGAGTTCCCTCCTACAAAGAGCAGGCGGTATTGGTAGGAGCGATCTCCGAATCGCGACCTTTACCTGCAAAATTTCGGTAGACAGTCCACTAGTGGTATAAAATTTAATACCATTTGGTATTAAATTGAGTTAAATTCATTTAAGGAATCTGGGCTAAAATTACACATAAGGTTCATTAAATCTCTACCAATGTACCAATAACTTTACATACCCCTGCAATTTGGATTCCCTTGAATTTTCTCGTGAAACTGCATATCATAGCGTTAAGATGGAGGAACGAAAAATGATCACACACATACGCATGAAAAACTTCAAATCGTGGAAGGATAGCGGTGAGGTGAAACTTGCACCGTTGACAGGCTTTTTCGGGACAAATAGCTCTGGGAAGAGTAGTCTGTTGCAGATGCTGTTATTGCTTAAGCAGACAGCAGAAAATCCAGACCGTAGAGAAGTTATCTTTTTTGGAAATGAAGGAACCCTCGTGAATTTGGGTAAGTTCCAAGAAGTAATACATGGGCATCAACACAATGAGAGTTTAGGTTTTGAGTTTAGCTGCAATCTTCAGACTGCATTTGAAATAGAAGTTCCGGGTAAAAAACCTGATGGACAGAATGGTTATGTTCAAGTACCTATTGATAATTTTACTTTCAATACGACCATTCTCAGTAAAGTAATGAATACTATGATTGAAGAATTCTGTTACAGTTTCAAATCTTGTGGAATATCTGAGTTTAAATGGCAAAGTGGACACTTGAATTATATAGATCTGTTAGAACGGCAACGTTCCCAACGTGTCTCTGGTACTAATTGTTATGGTGGACCACACAAGAGTCAATCAAACCAACTATTATATACGCTTTCACAGGCATTTGAAAAAAAAATGAATAATGTATATTACCTGGGACCAGTGCGAGTGGATCCAAGACGGCACTATGATTGGCAGGGCAAACATCCTCAACATATTAGACAATGGGGTAACCAAACAATAGACGCATTACTCTCGGCACGTGTGCGTAAACTAAGAACTATACAAGGGACTGAAAAAGTCCCCATTGATGAAAAGATATCAGATTGGTTACGGCAGATGGATTTAGCACATTCTTTTGAACTTGACTTGACAAGTCCAAGAACAACAAACTATGAAGTTCGAATTCAAAAGACACCATCGAGTCCTCCGGTTACATTAGTTGATATGGGATATGGATTAGCACAATTTTTACCTGTATTAGTGCTCTGTTACTATGCCCCAGAAGGTTCAACACTAATTTTGGAACAACCTGGAATTCACCTGCACCCGATGGTTCAAGCACAACTCGCGGATCTTCTGATAGAGGTTGTTACAGAACGTAACCTACAGATTTTGGTGGAAAGCCATAGCGAACACCTATTAAATCGCTTGCAACGGAGAATTGCAGAAGAAAAGATAAGTGTAGAAAAAACAGCTCTCTATTTTTGTCGGAACGAAATTGGCGTTTCTAATATTGAACGCTTAAAAATGGATGAATTTGGTAACATTTCAAATTGGCCAAAAAACTTTTTTGGCAACGAGATAGGTGATCTGTTTGCAATGACAAAGGCACAAATTGAACGTCAAAAGAGAGCAGAGGGTTAATGAACGCAGTTATCGTAGATACTAACGTTGTTGTGATCGCAAATGGTGAAGCAGACCATGCTTCTATGGATTGTATAGAACGTTGTCAAGATCGGCTTGAACAAATTCTTTCTCGTCCTGAAAAAGTAGTTATTGATGACGGTTGGCGAATTCTTGGGGAGTACGATGACAATACAAAACCGAACACCCGAAAAGGGATTGGGGATCTGTTTGTAAAAACGCTATTGCAAAATCAGGGGAATCCGAATGTCTGCCAATTAGTGCATATCACGTCATTAGCTGGAAATGGCACTGATTTTGAAGAGTTTCCCACTGATAACGCATTATGCGGTTTCGACCCAGACGATAGGAAATTCATCGCTGTTACGCTTGCACATCAGCAAGACACAGGAGAAACCGCAACTATTTTATTAGCGATAGACAGAGGTTGGCTACAATTTACGAACGCGCTTGCAAATCACGGCGTTAACGTTGATTTTATCTGTGAAGAGGACATCCAACGTCCGCGCCAAAACTGAAAGTAGGTATACAAATGTCAAAAGTTACCATAGATAATCCTGTAATCAACAGTCCGTTTGAGGAACCCCAACGACACTTCAAATTTACGCAGCGTGGGATTACTGAGGATATTAAAGAAGGTAGACGGCAAAGTGAATACTTTATCCCGATGCCGAAACCGAGAAAACAGTCTAAGGACGCGCAGATGACACTTCTTCCCGACCCAGAAATTCGGGAAGCGAACTTGTTTATCAACAGAGTACGCACCCAAGTAACAGCATGGCGCAAGAGTGGCTATCCCGGTGTAACCCCGACCACCAAACGTCTACTTGAATATTGGAACAATCCTGAAAACGAGCCGCGCCTCTTTTTCTGTCAACGCGAAGCAGTGGAAACTGCTATCTATCTCAATGAATGTGAAAACAAAAATCGCATCGAATTCATTCCATAAACAACTTTTGAATGCGAACGACGGAGCAAAACCTGACCTATATCGAATTGCATTTAAGATGGCAACAGGCACTGGCAAGACATTGGTCATGGCGATGCTAATTGTGTATCACACGTTGAACAAAAGAGCAAATCCCCGAAGCGAACGTTACACGGATGCGTTTCTCATTGTCACGCCCGGTGTAACAATTCGTGATCGATTACAGGTGCTTCTTCCTGAAAACTCTGAAAACGACTACCGAAAAATGAACTTATTGCCTCCTGCGGACTTTGACACGCTCTGTCAAGCGAAAATCGTTATTACAAATTACCATGCTTTTCAGACTCGAAAAAAAGAGGAATTGAGCAAAGTAGGCGCGCAGGTTCTGGGAAAAGAAAGCACAAAGAATTTCACAGAAACACCAGATGAGATGGTTGCAAGAGTCTGTCGCAGTCTCGGCAGGAAGAAAAACATAATTGTCCTGAATGATGAAGCACATCACTGTTTCCACCGAAAAAACGATAAAGAATCTGAACTAACACAGGACAACCCGCGTTTATGGATTAGCGGAATTGAAGCAGTGAAAGCAAAGATAGGGATAAAAACTGTATATGACTTATCTGCTACACCATTCTTTCTGAGCGGTTCGGGTTATTCAACTACTACCCAAAGTGGTAAGAAACTTAAGGAAGGTGTGCTGTTTCCGTGGGTCGTATCCGATTTTGCATTGATAGATGCAATCGAAAGTGGCATCGCAAAGGTGCCGCGTGTACCAGTTGCAGACGATACAATGGCAAGCGATCCGATCTATCGCCGCCTTTGGCATGTTGTTGGGCCTAAACTCACGGGAATCAATACGGAAGGAGAACCGCAGCTACCACAAGAATTGGAAACAGCACTCCAAAGCCTTTATACCAATTATGAAAAGGCGTTTGACTTATGGCAAAAATACCCACACGGATTAACGCCACCTGTTATGATTGTCGTTTGCAACAATACAAAAGTGTCTAAACTCGTTTACGACTGGATTGCTGGATGGGAAAAACTGACTGCTGATGGAGAAAAGATAATTGTCAAAGGGAATTTGCCGATTTTCAATAACGAAGAGAATGGCGCGTGGAGTGACAAGTTAAGCACACTGTTGATTGATAGCAAACAGTTGGAATCTGGTGAGGCATTGAGTGATACTTTTAAAAAAGCCGTCCGAACACAGATTGAACAGTTCAGACGTAAGATGAATGTAGAGAAAGTCACAGATGCAGATATACTACGTGAAGTAATGAACACTGTTGGCAAGCGAGATAAACTCGGTGAAAATATCAAGTGTGTCGTTTCTGTATCGATGTTAAGCGAAGGATGGGATGCAAGGCGGGTAACACATATCCTTGGCGTGCGCGCCTTCAGCACACAACTACTTTGTGAACAAGTTGTCGGGAGAGGTTTGCGCCGCTCCACTTATGATTTTGAAAAGACAACTATTAAGGTCAATGACAATGATATAGAATTGGAAACATTTCCACCAGAGTACGCTGAAGTATATGGCGTACCGTTCTCATTTATCCCTGCGACCGGTAGTGGGAAAGCTGTCCAACCAAATCCTGTGACAGAAGTTAAAGCACTACCTGAAAGAAAAGCGAAGTGTGAAATCACATTTCCGAAAATTGCTGGATATCGCCCATGCTTACCTTATGAAAAGCTGAGTGCTATTTTTACTGAAGATTCTCACTATGAACTTTCTACAGCAGAGATTCCATTAAAAACAGAAATTGAGGATATTACCGGGGGAATAAGAGAGGTAGAATTGCCTTATTTGACAAGGTTTCGAAACCAGCAAACCGAGTTTTATCTTACAAAAGTTCTCATGGATAACCATTTATGTGACACTGACAAAGATGCAAAATGGTGGCTTTTTCCAGAACTCCTTCGTATCACGCGTCGATGGATGAGAGAGTGCGTCACCTATAAAGACAACACTCATCCCCAGTTTTTTCATATCAATGAAATTGCCCGGAAGGCGGCATATCGGATATACATGGGGATTCTCAATGGTGAACAACAATCCAATGGAACAGATTCTGAAGACACTGCTGCAGAGAAGCTATTCATCCCAATTTTTCCACATTCTTCGCGTATGAAGGGACGTACTGGATCAACAACAGATGTTTTATTTGAAACCTCACGACCAACATGGGAAACAAAACCTGATAAATGTCACATATCACATGTAGTTGCTGATACAGATTCATGGGAGCAGAAAACCGCGCAGGCACTTGAGCAAATGGATGAAGTAATTGCCTATGTCAAAAACCACAACCTGGGTTTTACGATTCCTTATGTCAATCACAACGGTGAAAGTCGTCAATATGTTCCAGATTTTATTGCCCGTATTCTAACAGCAAATAACGGTTCAAATGATGATATTGTCAATCTTATTCTTGAAGTTTCTGGAATGCCAAGGGAGGATAAAGTCCAAAAGGTCAACACTATAAAAAACATGTGGTTACCAGCAGTGAATGGTTGTGGTGAGTTTGGAAAATGGGATTTCCTTGAAATCACCGATCCGTGGAATATACAAAACAATATCCGTCAATTTATGCAACAAAATGCAACGTAATTTCCGCATCCTAATCCTACTCTCCCCCGTAATCCTTTGGCTTATCGTATTCTTCTTTCTCCCAATCATCTCTGTATTTATTTATAGTTTCCTGAAACGCGGCACTTATGGTGATATAGAAGCACAGTTCACTTTAGAAAATTACCAACGTTTTTTTGATGAAATCTATCTCCGTATCCTTTGGCGGTCAATATCTACAGCATTTGTATGCACAGCGATCTGTCTACTTGTCGGTTACCCATTCGCATATTATCTGGCATACTACCGTCCAAAGTTCCGTAATATCCTGTTAATGCTTGTCGTAGTGCCATTCTGGATCAACTTTCTCATCCGCACTTATGCTTGGATACTCATACTCCGCACAGAAGGACTTCTGAATTCATCGCTTTCAATTCTAATTCCAGGTTTTCAACCACTTGAACTCTTAAACACCCCATTTGCAGTGCAGATAGGTCTGGTATACGGATACTTACCATTTATGATACTACCATTATATGTTGCGTTAGAACAGATGGATATGTCTCTAATTGATGCAGCAAAGGATTTAGGGGCATCTCCGCGTCAAGCTTTCTGGAATATAACTTTACCACTGAGTTTGCCCGGTATTCTTGCAGGATCAATGTTAGTCTTTATACCAACGGTTGGTGCTTTTTTGACACCAGATATTCTGGGGGGTGGAAAGGTAAGTTTTATCGGAAATGTTATTGAGCGACAATTTAAGACTGCGCGAGATTATCCCTTCGGTGCTGCACTTTCTTTCATACTCATGCTTATTGTGCTTGTCGGAACTGTGATGTATTTTCGCTCTTTACAAGGCAGAGAATCTACAGAAACATAGAAAAGATATATTACTGTTATACTAAAAGAATGAAACGCATACTTGAAGCAAATATAATCTTAGTTTTTCTATTCCTCTATATCCCTATATTGGTCGTGATTGTTTTTTCATTCAACAGTGGCAATCAGATTTCAGTATGGGAAGGCTTTTCGTTCGCTTGGTATGCGAAACTGTTTAAGAATCCAAATGTGTGGCGTGCATGTAAAAATAGTTTAATTATAGCAGGTGTCGCAACTTTCATCTCAACTGTCATTGGAACAGCAGCTGCCCTGGCAATAGAAAAATATCGGTTTAGATTTCGTGCTACACTCATAAGAGTTCTATTCCTCCCCATGATTATTCCCGATATTGTTTTGGCTATTGCATTGTTAACATATTATGTTATGATAAGATATCCATTAGGATTAACTTCAGTTATCATTGCACATGTTGTTTTCAATATAGCTTATGTTACAATAGTTGTTCGTACTCGGTTAGAAGGATATGATGCAACGGTTGAGGAGGCGGCACTTGACCTTGGCGCGAATGAATGGCAGACATTTTGGCGGATAACCTTTCCGCTCATCGCGCCAGGAATCATCGGTGGGGCACTGCTGGCATTTACGCTCTCTATAGACGATTTTGTCATTACCTTCTTCACTGCAGGTGTTGGCTACACGACTTTATCCGTGCATATTTATTCAAGTATCAAGTTTGGTATCACACCTGAGCTCAATGCTATTTCAACGATGTTGCTTGTCAATTCAATCGTGTTCATCTTGTTATTTCTATGGTTTCGAGGACGATATTCTGAGGGAGTATGAAACTGTTCATAAGAGCATCTCATCAATATTTTTACATTCCAGATTTTTCACACACAAATTCTGCAAGCATATTGATAAATGTTGGATTGTCACCTACGGTTCCGGCACGAATAAACTCTATACCGCAAGCCTCCGCTATCTCTTTTGCTTCTATATCAAGGTCGTATAACACTTCAACGTGGTCGCACAAGAATCCAATCGGCGACGCAACGACTGTCTCAACACCTTCTTTCTTCTTTGCTCTGAGCCAATCATTGATATCAGGTTGCGTCCACGGCACAGTACTGGTTTCCACTTCACTTTGGTAAGCGAAATCAAACCGTGTTTTACCAAGTACCTGTGCAACTGCTTCACCAGTTTTTTCAAACTGTTGGGAATAAGGCGAAATATCCGCTGCAGCTTGAGGAATGGAGTGGGCTGTGAAAACCAGTTCAGCACTATCTAATTTGTCACCAGATATAGTTATGATTATTTCAGCAATAGCATCAACATATCCTTTGTGCGTATACCAAGGTTCAAGATAATCAATAGCCGGTTTATCACCCTCAACAGCGTCAATCCCTTTCTGGACTGCCAGTTGATACCATTCCCAACTTACTTTGGATTGATGTGGTGCCATAATAATACCCAAGATTTTGCGGTGTCCCTTATCAGCCATTTCAGCGATGACTTCCTTCAAATAAGGTGTCCAATGCCTAAATCCAGCAAAAACGGGCAGCGGTAAGTTTCGTTCTCTTAATGCATTTTCTAATGCTTCAGCTTGTTTGTACGTCAATTCGTTGAACGGAGAGAAACCACCCAATTTAACGTAATGTGAAGATATGTCTATAACACGTTCTTTTTGAGATTCAGCATCACCAGCAATCCCTTCAACAAAACAGTATGCCTCGCCAGGACATTTGTCTGAATGATATTTATTACAACATCCGGGGGTAGGCCCACCAAATGCAACGAGTAAAACGCTATCGTATTTCATATTTTCTCCTATGCCATATTTGCCAATTGTGCTGGCATGAAACTCGGGTCAACAACAATTGCTTGTGCGAACGCTTCTCGTGCAAGCTTCTCATCTCCATTTGTCCGATGTGCAAGTCCTATAGAAAAATAAGCTTGTGCAAGTTGTATGCCTTCAATTCCACTAACTAATGCCCTATAAATTGACTCCATTCCAAGTGACGGATCATCACCATTTCTAAATGCAGAAAAAATGTAACTTGAACCAAGTAATAGGTGTGCAGGAGCAAAATCACGGTCTATCTCAAGGGCATTATTGAGTGCATTTTTTGCTTCAATAAAAAAATCTCCCTTCTCAAGAACACTTGACACCGTTCGAGATGCTTGTGTCAACAAGTTAGCATACTCAGTCCATGCCTCTGGTAGATTCGCAAAATTTTCTGTAGATGCTTTCAAAATAGCGATTGCTAATCCTAAATCATCTCCTTCTGCAACCTCTTCTGCAGTTTCTTTATACGACTCAAATTCTGTAAGTTCTCGTGTTCGTTGGCATAAAACATCCGCATCTACCGATGGAATAGCAGACGGTTTGAAGTGCTGCCATCCCGGTTCTGGGTCGTCAATCAATCCACGATATACTCTCAGAATAGCATAACGCGGTGTTCCCCATACTTCAGCGATGTCACAAATCCAATTCGGCATGTTCGCCTCTATATCCGACAACAATTCTGCTAAAGACATCCCTTGTTCAACACATTTACGAACTTCAGTTAGAAAATAAGTCTCTATTTTGATCAACAAGTCAATCTCTGCATCGTGTGCTAAAGGACCGTGTCCAGGAAGCACATGATCAGGATCATAAGTACGCAATTCCTGAATAGTGTTAATCCAATCATGGTTCGCCATGAGGCCTTCATTCATCACAGGTTGTCCAAAAATCGGAAAACTACCGGTCATTACTGTATCACCAGATACGATACATCCCTCTGCAGGAATTCTAATCGCAGTTGCGTCATCTGTTTCTGCTTTCCCTAAATGAACGAGATGTAAGGGTTGATTGCCTAAATCAAGTTCCATTTCGTGCGTGAAGGTCTGCTGTGGTAGAAACGGCGGATCACCAAGTGTGAAACCGCGTGAACGCAAAAAATCCTCTTGTCGTGGTGCTCGATTCACCATAAAATCTTTCGTCATTTCGCGGGCAACAACCGTAGCACCTTCTTCACGAAATATGATATTACCATTGGTATGATCCCAATGATAGTGTGTATTTATCGCATAGAGAATCGGTTTATCTGTGATGGAACGAATGGCACTTAGCAGCCGTCTACCCATCATCTGGTTTACCTGTGTATCTATCACTGCAACACCACTGTCCCCTATAATTATTGAGGAGTTGACGATATTGCGAAATAGATATACACGTTCTGTTACCTTAACAAGTTGTCCGTATTGTCGTGGGGAAAATGGGTTTTCTTGTATGGTTCTCATCAATAATCCTAAAATGTCTTTGCTATATTCACAAAATGTTTGACGTTTTCAAAAGGTGTATCTCTATGAAGACCGTGGCTAAGGTTCAAAATATGTCCCTTCTTGTTACCCTTTTCAATACATTTTCTGACAGCATCCGTGATTTCAGAAAAAGTGCCATCCCGTAGTATATCATTATCAACGTTTCCCTGAAATGCAACTGAACCATCAGTCTCAGATTTTACTTTTTCAAGGTCAACACATTTCCCAATACTTAGTACATCTGCGCCGCTTTGGCGCATTAAATTAACATAAGGACACTCTTTGGCAAACAGTATACCCGGCGTATCTGAATCTATTTCTGCAAAAATTCGTTGGTGATAGGGGAAAGCAAAACGACTATATAAATCTTCTGATAACACATCTGCAATGGATTCAAAAAGCTGCACAATTTGAACACCCTGACTGATTTGATAATTCAGATAGTTAATCGTCATTTCAGTCAATTTGTCTAACAGATTGTGCATAAGTTGTGGGACCTGTTCCATCATATCAAAGACTGGAGCCGCTGCTTCCGATATGCCTTCACCTTTTTTCATAGGACTTTGACCCGCAATGAGGAAAAAGGCAAGTGTCAAAGGTGCACCGGCAAAACCGATGAGTGGCAATTCACCGTTCAATGTTTTTCGAAGTGTGTGTATCACCTGTCCAGTGAACTCTAATTGGACATAAGGATCGTCCAACGGAGAAAGGGACTCTATATGTAATTGTGTTCGTATCGGTGGATCTAAAACTGGACCGGGGCAAAATCTAAATTGTGCACCCATCGGGGCAAGTGGTGTAAGTATGTCCTTATAGACAATTATAGCATCTACACCAATCCTTTTAGGAAGCAGTGATATTTTCACTGCAGATTCAACATCCGTGTCTGACATTAGGAAGGGACAAGTTCGGAACAGCCGTTCCAATGGAAGGTTTATTTTTTCTCGGATTTGTCTATAGAGAGGGTCTGATCTCCCTGCCTGCCGCATCATCCATACAGGTACACGTTCTACTGGCAAGCACCTCGCTGCGCGGAGAAGTAAATCATTTTTCAATTCTTGTGACACCTTCATTATCATGCTTTCAATCGTGCAATTTCCTCTTGAAGTCGTTGGATTTCCGCTTCCGCGCGTTCTGCACGGTCTTCAGCTTGCTCTGCACGGTCTTCAGCGCGTTCTGCACGGTCAGTTGCTGCCTCTTCAGATGTTTGCAGCCATTGTCTCGTCCCTGGTTCAGATAAACCAAACCCATCATCCAATAAATGGAAATCCATGTTCAAAACTTCTGAATGCAGGACATCATCACCCACCGTAGAAACTTCATTATAAGTCCCCTCAACAAGGCGATATCCCATCAATGGTGTTGGTAAATAACGCCTATCAACATCATATAGAAAATACTCAGGGATACCCATAGAAGCATAATGTTCAACTTTCCAATCCAAGTCATTTTGATGTGTGCGCCTGATCGAAAACTCCATGACGAAATCAGGAGCCTTGCCTTCTTCCCATACCTTATATGTCCGACGCTCCTTCTTCCCTATACCGAAAGAGACGAGAATATCGGGAGATGCCGCCGTTCGAAGGGGACCCTCAATGTCGTACATCATTATATTCCCAGAAATATAGACATCCGGTCTTTGTGCAAAACGCCACTCAAGTACATAGCGCGTCCAAAGTATCCACTTAAGGTGGAGATCAGTATCTGCCATAGGTTCGCCATCCGATTCAGGATAGAGGTCCGCAGTTTCTGTCGGTGCGTAAGGTATTTTCTGCACGTTAGGATAGGTTTCCATCTGTGTCTCTCCTTGCCGCAAAGTTAGAGTTAACGTGGGTTCATCATGAGTATTAGACTTTTGTGTAGATCCATTTTACGAAAGATTTCACTGTGAATGGTCAGCCTTCCGACGCCGTTCCAGAAATTGTCTTAACTTGGCAAAACTCTTCACGTTTTTCATTATCCTACCGCTTTCACGTTCCTCAAGATATAACAAGAATCCCATTACATAGAGACTTAACAAGAACAGTAAAAATCCCGATATGCATTGGGCAATTGCACGGTAATCCCCTTTGATACTCAGGTATGGGGTGACTTTCACATCTTCAACTGCTACATCAGGTGCGCTCTGCTCAGGCCACTCTATTGATACAAAGTCTCCCCATCCTGTTATGCCAAGAGACAAAAAGACAATTGATAACGCAAAAACGACGAAAAATGGAATGCCCATGTGCTATTCAGATTTAAGAAAAAACTTTTATCAACCCTTTAGTGCATTTATCTTCGCGGTTACGGACTTTCGTAATCCCTTCAACAAGTGAATCAAGCGAAAATTCATGACTGATGATTTTGTCCATATTGACATCACCACTGGAAATGAGTTGAACTGCCTCTTCCCATGTATCAGGTGCTAACCATGAGAACCTGATGGTTTTATCCATAAGAATGGTATCAAGTATCGGAACCTGCATCACATCTTTGTCACCGGGAAGTCCAAAGATAACAACGGTTGCGTGTCTACCTGTAACTTCAAGGGCAGAATGTATTGCATCAAGTGAACTCGTGGCAGTAATTGCACGATCCGCTAATTCACCATCATTGAGATCCTGAATTGTAGCACCGAGGTCCTCAACATAGTGCGGGGAATCTTTATCACTCACATTTACAACAACATCCGCACCGAGTTCCTTACCACAATCCAGACGATAGTCACGTGTTCCAACCAGTAAGACGTTCTTCAACCCACGGCTTTTCAAAACCTGCACCATCATCAAACCGATAGGACCAGGACCGAAAACAACTGCGGTTTGTCCTTCTTCAGCGTTAAGATTGTTGATTGCGTATAATCCACATGCAAGCGGTTCGGTTAATGCACCTTGATCATAAGTAACGTTTTCAGGTAATTTAACAGTCCAACGATAATCAGAAACAGCGTATTCCGCGAAACCACCATCAACACCTACACCCAAGATACGTTTTTCTGGACATAGGTTAGACAATCCTTTTTGACTCCAAAAGGAGTTTGGATTGGATTGTACAGGATTGACTACAACTCTATCCCCAACTTTAAAGCCACCAGTTTTCCCTGCTACACTTCCGACTTCAACAACTTCACCAGTAAATTCATGCCCAAGGACGAGAGGTCCTTTCCCATCATCTGTTTCAAGTGAACTATATCCGAAATAGTATGCAACATCCGACCCACAGATACCGACTGAGCGGACTTGTACTAACAGGTCATTATCACCCGCTTCAGGCACTGGACGATCTTCAAGTTTCATTGATTCTGGTTCATAGAATATTTGCGATTGCATTGTGTGCCTCCTAAACTATAGTTTATACCATAAGTTTAGCGTACTTCTGTTTTATTTACAATCAAATTAAAGTTGCCGAGTAGGTTCTACACATATAGTAATAGGTATGAAAACCGACATGATTAATTACTTCCATATTAACATCTTGCGTGTTGATGTGAAATCACCCGCAGTTAATGTATAGAAATAGATTCCGCTTGCAATAGGTTCCCCAACATCATTCTTGCCATCCCAATGCACCGCACGGTCACGATTCTGATACATACCAGCAGCTTGATGCCCTAATTCCAACGTTCGAACCATAGCACCACTTGCAGCGTAGATTGTCAAAGTAACATCCGCAGGTTTGGCGAGATGATATGGTATCCACGTCTCTGGATTGAACGGATTCGGATAGTTCGCAAGTAAAGCAGTTTTTTCAGGAAGTAGCGTTGCTAAGAGTTTCTTAAGATTCTCTATTCCCTGTTGGAAAACAAGCGAACCATCATCTTCAACTTGTGCTTGTTTTATCCATGTTTGGACAATTGCTGGCGTTAGTTCATTGCCATCTAAAGCAACAATTGGAGCTGCCACGGAATCTGTTGTCTCACCCATGTGTTGTGATACAATAATAAGGTCTTGGATGTTGATAACGCCATCTCTATTTACGTCCGTTCGCAAGTTAGCAGGTGCGTTTGAGCCAAAATCCTTTGCTACGAGAACCAGATCCACGATACTAACCCGACCATCCTGATTCACATCCCAGGCAGGATAATCTCCCACATTGATGGTAATACTAGGTGGAACAGTAGGTATGATCGCACCACTAATAGAACTGAACTCGAAGTTTTCCAGTGTCACTTGTGTTTCACCGCCTGCTTTTGCCTTGAATATTACCGATAGCAGTGTACCTGAACTACTAACACCGCTTTCAGCTATCCGCGCCGAATACAGACCTGTGATTTTGCCTGCTGTGTTATCAATTGTGCCAGCTTGGAAGAAGGTATCTCCACCTTCTGACTTCAAAAAGTCGCCTTCATTAACTTCAACCGCTTCAAGTGCATGCGGGTCAAACGCAATATCCGCTTGCCATCCTGCTAAATCGGTTATGTTTTCTGCATTGAGGTTTAGTGAAAATGTATCACCAGCGAGAAGGTTATCGGTCTCGGTTGTAGTAAATGAGAAACCGACACCTGGAGGAATCAACGTATATTCTGTGCCTTCATCAAACCCGACAGAGCATAACCGAAACCTTCCATCCAAGTTTAGAATTGCAACTAACAGGACATTTGCGCCTTCTTTGAGTGTAACAGGGGAAAATCGATCATAAAGTCGTGCACCACTACGTGTTCTAACGGCTTTATGCACCAAGTCTCCATTGAGCCAGATTTTTACAGACGCGTCTTCACTTCCTTCAAGTATTTTTGTTTTCTGTTCACGAGGTGAATTCAAGACGATAGCACTGTAAATTAAGGGGGATTTTCCTCTGTTGTTCTCTCCAAAAGACAGTATTTCAAAGATATTACGGCCTTCTTGTTCTTCGTCGATTTTGGCAGATTTCCACACGTTATCTCCGACGTGTTGTCCATCTTTTGCACCGTATGTAGCGACTTGCTGTTCTGTCACGGTGCCGCCACTCGCTTCAGCTAACCAATCTGCGTCAAAATGTTCAGCGGATAATTTTAGCCATGTCCAAGGCCCCTCTATTTGCGGTCCACTCCTCGCAGAACCTGGGTTTTCAAGCCAAAAAACATTAGAGAATATAGGGGAACTTTCCAAAGGAGAAATGTCTGATATTAAGTTGCCATAAAGTTTAACCATTTCCAGATTTACCAATTTTGCCAGTGGAGAAACGTCTGATATTTTGTTATTGTGAAGATCCAAATGTTTCAATTTCGTCAATGCTGCCAGAGGAGTTATATCTGATATATCATTGTTATTCGCTACAAATTTCTCCAAATTTGTTAACTTTGTAATGGGGGATAAATCTGGTGTCGTGGAATTATAGGCAATGTCAAGAATAGTCAACTGTGTTAACCCTGCCAGCGGTGAAAGGTCTTCTATGCCCCCATTCTGAAATGTCAATCTTCTCAGACTTTTTATGTCTGCCAAAATAGAGAGGTCAGGGGCTGGGAATCTACCAAAGTCTAACCATTTCAGTTTGGGTAGTTTGACAAGTGGCGATAAATCAGATATATTAGGTGTATCCCATACTCCTAAACCGATAAGGTTTTTCAATCCCGCAAGTGGTGAGAGGTCAGATACTGGATTTTCTGAAATCCATAACTCTTCTAAATTTACAGCGGCCTCAATGCCTGTCAAATCCTTAATGTCCCTATTGCTTGCTCTTAGGATTGTTAATGTTGCCATTTCTGCAAGCGTAATCGGAACATTATCCTCTTTGTCAAGTGCCTCTGCGATAACGGCGCGGAGGTTTGGGTCAGGAATATCAATTCCTGAAGGGGGTAACAACGTATATTCTGTGCCTTCTTCAAAACCGAAGTGCCCCGTAATTGTATTTCCATTACCAACTGCGACTAACAAAACATTTACTCCCGGTTTCAGAGTAACAGGAAAATACTGATTGAAACCGTCACTATCGTCCCACCAATAATCAAATTCAGTAGGTCTGATTAACTGCTCGTAGACTAACTCACCATTTAGCCAAACCTTGTTGCGACCTTCACTTCCAACAAACATTCTTGTTTTTTGTTCCCGTGGCGAATCTAAGATTACGGAACCGTAGACAGCAATAACTTCTGTACTCCATTCATACTCTTCGGGTAAGCCAAAAGCACGCACCATCTCCGACATATTATTTATAAACCCATCATAAGTACCTACAGGAGAAATTTTATGGGCCGCCCATTCATAGTTTCCGACTGCTTTTCCTTCGGTTGCACCTCTCGTAGCAATCTGATGTTCTGTTACAGAACCCCCACTCACTTCTGACAACAAATCTGTCCTGTTGCCAAGTTGTTTTTCCGGAATTGGCAGCCACAACCAAGGACCTTCTATTTTTGCCCCCCCTATAGGGGCACCAGGGTTTTCAACCCAACTTATATAAGTGTGGGCAGCTAACCCATCCAAAGAAGATATGTCAGCTATCTGATTTACACGTAAATCTAACCATTCCAAATTAATTAGTCCTGCAAGTGAAGATACGTCTGATATCCTATTTGCGTGAAGGTAAAGTTCTCTTAATCCTGTTAAACCCGACAATGGTGATATATCAACTATCTCATTCCGTGGTAAATCTAACCGTTCTAAGCCGATTACCCCTGCAAGTGAAGATACGTCTGATATTCTATTCTCGGCAAGTCGTAAACGTCTTAATCCCGTTAAACCCGATAATGGCGATAAAGAATAATCGTACACTCTTCTGGTATGGTTAAGGTTTAGATACTCCAATTTGGTTAACCCTGCCAATGATGAAATATCCGATAGTGAATCGCAACGATGAAGGTCCAACCATTCTAAGTTGATTAGACCTGTCAAGGGTGAAATATCCGATAGTGTCTCATTGTTCGTGATCTGTAGTCGTATTAGGCTGGTTAATCCTGCCAGTGGTGCCAAGTTTTCTGTTCCAGTTCCATAGAGACTCAATCTTTCCAAGCTTGTAAGGGGTGCCAGTGGTGAAATGTCTGATATTGGCGTATTAAACAATTCTAACCATTTTAGATTTGTTAATTCTGCAAGTGGTGAAAAATCTTCTATAGCCATATTCCAAGCAGCTAAACCGAAAAGGTTTTTCAATGCAGCAAGTGGTGATAAATCCGCTATAGGATTCCCTGAAATCCACAAATTTTCCAAATTTATTGCATACTGAATGCCTGTCAAATCCTTAATGTCCCTGTTACTTGCTCTCAAAGTTGTTAATGTCGCCATATCCTCTCCCGTTATCACATCACTTGCTGCTCTACCGAGTGTGTCCTCAATTGCTGAACGTAGGTTCGCGTCAGGAATGTGAACATTTAAAGAGGGGGACACCGTATATTCCGTACCTTCTTCAAACCCAAAGTAACCGCTCCAATCCTCGCCGGTGCTGTTATCAATAGCCACAAGCAAGACATTTTTGCCTGCTTTTAAAGTAATAGGAAAAAAAGTTTGGTAACCTTCAGTGTGATAGTGCCCATTGTTCTTTCGAATTAAAGTTCCATTGAGCCAGACTTTAGTACTTGTGTCGCTTCCAACGAACATCTTTGTATTTTGTTCCAGTGGTGAATAAAGGGTGGTAGAACCGTAGACGACATAGTCGGGATATTGTGAGGGATTTAACCCGCGAGCACGTAGCATTGTGTTAATGTTATCTTCGTCTCCTGCGTTGAGTTCACCTACTGTCCAAGTGCTATCTCCGACTGTCTCTCCTTCTGTAACACCATTCGTAGCAACCTCTTGCTCTGTCACGTGATTGTTACTTGCTGCTGCCAACAGATCTCTGGTACTAAGATGTGCACGTCCTTCATCATCAAGTTCACCAGGAACGGTTACCCATAACCACGGACCTTCTATTTTTGGTCCGCCACTGAAACCAGGATTACCGTGTGAAATTATAATTGTCTTTTCAAGTAACGCTTCCAAAGGCGAGAAATCGGATATAAGATTTTTTTGTATCCCTAACCATTTTAACTGGGTTAAGTTTTCCAGGGCTGATACATCCGATATAATATTGCCCTCAAGTGCTAACCATTTTAACTGGGTTAAGTTTTTCAAAACTGATATATCCGATATCCTATTTTCAGTAAGACGTAATTCTGTTAGCTTTGTCAGATTCGCTAAGGGTTTTAGGTCCGTTACGTTCGCGAAAGCAAAATTTAAAGTGCGGAGTTTTGTCAAACCTGCCAGCGGCGTAAGATCGGATATGGGGGTACCCCAAGCCAGAATTGACTCAAGTTGTGTTAAAGTCTCAATTCCAGTCAAATCATTAACAGGAGCATCAACCATGAATATGTCCCTGATTGGTAAGTTTGCTAAGGGTTTCAGGTTTGATACGCTTGTATAGGCAAAATTTAAACTATGAAGATTTGTCAAACCTGCCAACGGTGTTAAGTCGGATACCCTCGTATTATTGAGATTTAGAAAACGCAGAATTGTTAAACCCGCTAATGGTGTTAGGTCTGTTATAGAGGTGTCTGATGCGGAAAACACTTGCAGATTTGTTGCCTCCTCAATTCCAGCCAATTGATGAATATCTGCTCCATCCACATGAAGGGAGGTTAGCGTCTGCATCTCTTCCGCTGTAATCGGGGCGTTTTGTGCTTTGCCAAGTGTCTTTTCTATTGCCGTGCGAAGGTTCACATCTGGAATGTGGACACCAGCACCAGGGATACGCTCCGGACGCTCTACAACTGGAGGTAGGTCACTATCAGGAGAATTGATCTCAGAAACCACAGCGTGAAAAGATGATGTCCATGCATCTCGTTTTACCGTACCGTTTTCTAACGCCAGTGTCCCTAACAAGTTTTGTAGACTCACATTCTCACGAATTTTCTCAAGGAATGTCTCTGTTTCTAATCCAACAGCAGCTGCAGCGTGTGCTGCGCTGAGAGGTGCTTGAAACGCCTCGTGCAATCGTTGGACAGGCTCAATCCCACCGAATACACCACCTGCCGCTTCAAGTGCATCCTTGTAACGCTGTGTATCCTCCGCTACAAGTTCATCCATCTCTGTTTTTTCAACATAGAGGTCTAATGCGCGTTCTTTGTTAAAAGGTGGGTTATCTGCTTGTTCAACAACAGCACGCACCTCGTCTTCAAACGTCTGCATCCCCTTTGTGTGGCACCCGATGCAGGAAAGTCCCGTGCGCACTGTCGGATCCGCCACAGCAGGATTCGAAACGATGCTGATCGGTGCCGCATCAATACGGATACCTTCCCTATCTACAATAAAATATGCTTGTAAACCATTCGGTAAATTGAAGATAATTTCACCACCATCTTGTGAAAAATCAAGCGGATGTGTAAAGATACTCTGTGACTCTGAACTCCCTGCAAAGTCATAACTTTTCCAATATGCTCCATATCTGGATATATGCCGTTCAAGAACGCGATTATGCCTTGAAACACGGGAATTATTGAACCCCGCACGCCAAACGCGTTTCCCAGGGGCATTTTGCAGGTTTTCAGCAACGAATACCTCAAGGGCTGTTTCTAATTCACGGTCTGTATCGGGAAGCGCGAGAATGTCATGGTAGAGCGGTGGCAGTGACGCGGTGGCAAGAAACCAATCCACATTGATAAATGGCACTTCACTGTTCGTCTCTTGCTGTAGGAGTATTAGTTTCTCGCGAAGATGTGTTTGTGCCGGCGCATCAAACGTTATTTTGTAGGGATACGCTTGCTCAATCTGTGTCCATGCATCGTTTCGGACATCCCATTCATAATCGCGAAGGTCAATATAGAAAAGCGTTTGTTCGGTATTAATCGGCTGCGGTTTAACAACTTTGCGTCCCCAAGAGAGACTATTAATCAGTTTTGAGAGGGCGCGCCGATAAGCGTTGAGTGTCTCAGCCGTCTCACCAGCATTATAGAGATGTGTTAACGTAAAATAGCGCGCAAACGATTTGTCACGTGGTGAAAGAGAATTGACGTGGTTTTCAATCGTTTCAAGCATCACATCGGTTGTAATGAAATTGGGTAATGGAGCGGGATTAGCATCCCAATCGGGTGCACCTGCTGCAATCCATTGGCGGATTGTTTCAATTGCTGCGGGATCAAGCGCGGGTTGTCCAAGTGGCATCCGTTTAGCAACATCTGTTTCAATGAGTCTTTGATAGAACACGGAACCGTCTGGATCGCCGGGAATGACTTTTCCATCATCAATGAGTGCTGTGTGATCAATGATGAGTGATTCCCTATATGCACCGTTTTCCCCGTGGCAAATTACACAAGATTGTTCAAAAATTGCATAAACTTCCTGTGCTAAATTCTGCTGTGCATTCACACTTTCAACTAACATCAACACCAATATGATATAAGTTAATATGATAGATTGAATAAATTTCATATTTTTTACCTAACCTATGATTAATTGTATTGCAGATTTATAACTAACCTATACCTATAGAATATATGACGATAATGTTCTTGTCAAGTAACCAATCAATAAGGGGTGTGTAAAGTTTTTGTCACCTTAGAAAAACACAGGACGACAGAAATTCAGGAGATTATCAACAATATCTAAAATAACCCAAGTTGCTACCTATCGCACAGTTTCAACCATTCTACTCGTGATGTCCAATCTTTCGCTCCAGCGGAGCGATATGTTTATAGCACGCACATCGTTTCATTCTACCGCTCCAGCGGAGCGGTATGTGCAAAATTCTGAACGCTCTTAGCAGGAGATTATATTGTTTAGGTAGCAACTTGTGTTAAAATAACATAGATTCTCTATTATTTTTACTTGACAATCACAAATATGCATAGTATACTTAACATGTGTTTAGCAGATATGGACAATTCAACTACGCAAGTTTAGAAACTCAAAGAGGCGACTCAGACTGAGAAATCTTATGACAGGACTTACGCATTCCCCCTTGATAAGGGGGGTTAAAAGCCGTTATTTCAATGATATTTCAGTGATTTAACCCCGCCAAATGCCTTAATGGCATTTGTAGCGTTGATTTACTAAATCCCCCTTATCAGTGGGACTTTAAGAAAAACTGCGTAAGTCCTGTTATAATATAACCATGATTTCGCACATCACGATTGTTCTAAGCAAGTTCTGAACATATCATGAAGGACAATAGAGGCATAGGCGCGCAATTCATTGCTCCTCAGACATTACAACAGAAAAGGTAATTTCAAGAAGAAAATTAGTCCAAACCAGCAGAAGAAATATTATGTTAACGCAGGACAATAGAAGTGAAAAACAGACCGCATCAGAATACACCACACGGATCAATCGGATTATGATGTGGTGTCCATATACCTCAAATAATACATATCAGGACACCCAAAACTTAAATCACAAAACGTACCGAATCGAAAAATTGAAATTTCCAGAAATATACACGAAAATCATTCACAAACCCATATACAGACTGGACTCACAGCACCGTACCAAAAACGTACCAAAAACGTACCGTAATCCGAAAAAACGTACCAAACGGTACCTTTTCAAAGATCAAAAATGCAATGTCCTTTCAAGAAATTGATGACTATAGTGACAAAAACTTTACACACCCATCAATAAGGCAGAGAAATTTATGATGAATTATTAAAATAATTGGACACATCTTCTGTAGGAGCGACCAAAGGTCGCTCCTACAACTCCAAATGTAGAATTAATTGTATAATCTACCATTTGTAACTTTTTTACGCTATATCTGCCTATCCAAAAATATTGACGTTTAAAATAAAAACGACTAAAATGCCTAAAACTAAATAACCCTGCCCGGAATTATTAAAAAAATAGCCAATTTTACTGAAAAGTGGTATAATAATCATTGAGAAATTCTATTTGAAATAAATCGATACGGTATTATAGAATTCGAGTGGGACACAGATAAAAACCAAGCAAACTTCAAAAAGCATGGGATTCGCTTTGAAGAAGCGAGACTCATCTTTGAAAGTTTCCACTTCACAAATATTGATCCAGAGATTATTACGACGAACACCGTCAAATAGAGATTCGAGAGGTTCCATTGGAACAATTGGGGGTGGAGTAATATTGGTAGTTTGTCATACAGATCAAAATAGAAGAAGGCGAATTATCTCTGCCAGAAAAGTGATCTTTAAAGGAAAGGAGAAAATATTATGCCTCCTTCAAAGACACGATTATTTGAAATCGAGAGGCTCCCTGAAAATTATTTGCAGATTGAACCTGAGATATTAAAATGGTTCAAAGAAAAAGGAAAAGATTACCACGCGCGTATAAATACAGTGCCCCGAGCGTATATGGAGACACACAAGTAAATCATCAAAAAGAAAATGTTGATACGGAAGTGAGAAAAATATGCAAAACGATCAATTACAAATACATCCGCTGACTTCAGAACAGATGCATCAGTGGGAAAACGATGGATATTTATTGCTGAAAGACGTTATTCCCGATCCGCTTATTGATGGTGTGCGCCACAGGTTCGCGTGCGTCGTTGAAGACATAATTCAGCAACTGAAAGAACAGGAAACCGTGGAAGATGAAGGCACAGAACTACCGTTTGAAACCCGATTGCTGAAAGTCGCCGGAAAGCATGCTAACCGATTCGGTCGTTCTTGGCGTGGGCAGATTGCAACATCTGAGATATTTGATCTGCATTACGCCGGCCCTCTGGTAGATGCTATCGGTCAGCTCACCGGAACAGATGTGATCGGACACCCTGTTTTCAATGCGCGTCCGAAACTTCCAGGACAACAGTTGACTGTTGTTCCATGGCACCAGGACAGTGGTTATTTCGGTAAAGTCAGTGAAGAATCGCTCATCCCAACGGCATGGATTCCGCTTGTCCCAGTAGATGAGACCAACGGTTGTTTGCAAGTAGTTGCTGGTTCACATAAGTTAGGTGTAGTTAATCATCACACTGAAGACCGCGAAGGTAAATTCCTTGAGGTATTAGATGAACTTGTGGATGATGATCGTATTGTTACATGTCCGATGGAAATGGGAGATGCGTTGGTGTTCCATAACCTCACACTCCATCGATCCTTACCGCATACGACAAGTCAGATTATTCGTTGGGCAATTGACATTCGTTATCTCCGTGATGGAGACCATCCGGGTTCAATCTATTGGAAAGACCCTGATTTCAAGTGGGTTATTCGCAGTCAAACACAACCTGTTACAACCTTGATGGAATGGCTTGAAATGTGGTAGCGCGATGTGAATCTGAGTTGTTATGTAAACTAGTGCTGTGTCAACACCTAACTTGTAGGTCGGGTAGAGGCACGAAACCCGACTTTACCTATAATAATGTATTCCTGTCGGGTTTCGTGCCTCTACCCGACCTACAATTGAACTATCAAACAGTTCTTGACTAAGCACTAGTTGTACTAAACAGCTAATTAAGGAAAAATAAAAAATCATGAATAAGCACGTGTTCATTCTATTTTTAATGTTGATCACCATAACGATGATTAGCATCACTTATGCTCAAACGATAATTGAGGACGGATTAGTCAGTTATTGGACTTTTGATCGTACCAATATTGAAGATGGGATAGTAGCGGATACTTGGGGTGAAAACGATGCCACAATTATGGGAAATCCGAAAGTAACTCGTGGAATTCTAAATCAAGGTCTCGAATTCGATGGAGTAGGGGATTATGTCGTCTTACCAAACCTCGGAAACTTACAAACACGAACCGGTCCTTCTACTATTGAATTATGGATGAAAACCAGCGACATCTCAACATATAGAACGCTCTTTAGAGTTGTTGATGACGTTTGTGTAAAGAGAAACAGAGGTTGGGGATTGACTGTCAATGCAACAAGAACAAAGGATCCACCACCTGTTCACGGTCCTGTCCATCCTGATTTTCTTAATCAAGAAGAAAAAGTTATTTTCGCGGATGGGTATATGCTTTATGAAGATAGTCGAAAACGACCAAGACAATCAATACATTGTACAATTACCATGAGCCCCTTCCGGCATGTAGTATCAGATGGGGAATGGCATCATATTGTTTTTGTTACTGATGCACTTTACATTGACGAGAAAGGTATGGAATGGAAAATCAATAACCTCTATATTGACAACATACATTTTCCTGTGCCTTTGCTGCCAAGGCCTTTAGTTAGATTCGGAAGATTTACCGGTGAATTTAAACCGTATACGCAACCTATCTATCTTGGTGCTACCAACACAGGTGGTAAGGCACATGGGTATTTTCGAGGGATTATTGATGAAGTGCGTGTGTATAACCGCGCACTCACGTATGATGAAGTAACCAATAATTATATCTCCAGAACCAACCTTGCGGTGGAACCTACCCATAAGCTTCCAATAGTTTGGGGTGAACTAAAAGCCAGACAATAAATATATAGGATACAAAGAAAATACCAATGAAGAATCAAATTATCGCACTCTGTCTGTTGTTAGTTTTACTAATACCAGTTACGTTAATTGCCGAAATTTCTGGTGAAATCGTGGTAGTCCATCCAATAAAACAACGTGAACTCTGGGTTACGCACTTAAACGTTGGTGGTACTTCACGCATGATTTATGAACATGACCCTGAGCCAGATTTTCGTATAGTAGATGTCGTTACGCAAAAAGAGGGGAGATACATCGCATTCTTAGCACGATCTGGTGACGAAGCCGCAGGAATACATAATTATAATATCTACATCCGGAATAAATATAAACCTGGCGAAAATGCAGTAGACATCACACAAAATCGTTTTGGACAGATAGATGAACGCGGTTTTGACATCTCAAAAAACGGAGATATTGTGTTCGCATGCTACCGTCCACCCGATGGTGTCCCAAAAGGGATCTATCACATGCCACATACTGAATTTCAGAAAGCAGCACCGCGTGCAACACTGTTAGTAGAAGGTGGTAGTGATCCTACTTGGTTACCTGACGGAGAAAGGATAGCAATGATGAAAAACAGAATCTTAAATATCATGACTATTGCCACAAAAGAGAAAATTACGCAAGATGTACATAGAGTTTTTCCGATTGTTTCACCAGACGGTCAATATATTGCTGTAGCTGATCAGTTTTTTGTGCCATTAAATCGTATTGAAGTCTATTCACTGAACGCATTTAGACAAGTTGACATATTTTTACCGGAACGTAATGAACCAATCGTGGATTTCAAATAGTCACCAGATGGAAACTACCTTGTTTATACGACATTTGTTGGTCGCAGACATTATGCTATTCCTTTCAATGAACATACCAAACGACTTGGGACTCAGAAAGAGATTTTGAAACAGAATGTATTTGGTAACCAAATCACGCTATTTGATTGGACACACTCTGGTACATATCCTGTTGAACCTATTGATCGTCTAACGACGCTTTGGAGTAAACTGAAGATGTAATTGTTGGAGGGTGCCGACCCCGACGTTTTCTGTTTAAATCACAGAATGCACACAGAGATACTCTCAACATCCAACCTAACATTTCAAAACAAGGCAAATCAGAGTAAACCCCTCTCTTTCATTTATTTCTACGTCCTCCGCGATTTTCATAATTCAGAAACAAAGCACCAATAGAACCTCAATAGATTATATTGTCAATCCATTGTCCTCAACTCTAAACAAACTTCATACCAATCACGCATCTGGTAGGAGCGACCTTCTGATAGCGACCGGGAGTCGCTCCTACCGAAGAGAGGCACCCCAACCAGCAATAACAGTGGAATTCCTTAATGAGACAATATTTTTTAGAATTGGTATTATTTGGTGTCGTTTTATTCAAGCATGTTAAAGGGCTTTCCTAACCTAAAAGAATATAAAATTTTCAACAATTGAATGCTACTGAACACAAAATATCTTGCATTCTTCTCAGACATTAGGCATAATAGTACTAAGTTCTTTATCAAGGAAGTCTTGCATGGTCCGTGTGCCTTTCCAAACTTTATTTGATGAATTTTATCGTGTGCTTTCGTCTGTTGGATTTGCAGATGAACGTGCGAAATTATGTGCACGGTTGTTTGCAGAAAACCAGCGCGATGGCGTTTATTCACACGGACTCAATCGGTTCCCTGGCTTTGTGGCAGGACTAAAAAACAAACAGATTGATTTCCGAACAAACCCAGAAAAAATAGAGAGTTTCGGTGCGTTAGAACGGTGGGATGGCAAGATGGGTGTCGGTCTTGTGAATGCACATATCTGTATGCAACGTGCAATGGAACTTGCCGAAACTCACAGCATAGGTTGTGTGGGATTATCTAACACAAACCACTGGATGCGTGGTGGTGCTTATGCATTACAGGCAGCAGAAGCAGGATATATCGGCATCTGTTGGACTAATACTACCCGGCTGATGCCGCCGTGGGGTTCTGCAGAAAAAAAGATTGGGAACAATCCATTAGCGATTGCTATTCCTCGTGACGAAGGACATATTCTACTTGATATGGCAATGAGTCAGTATTCAAACGGAAAGTTAGAAGTACTTAAATTGCAAGGTAGACAGCTTCCGTTACCGGGTGGGTATGATACTAATGGAAACCTAACGTTCGAACCAGCAGAAATTCTCGATTCACAAAGAGCACTTCCTATTGGCTATTGGAAAGGATCCGGATTAGCACTTGTGCTTGACACAATGGCTGCCGTTATCTCAAGTGGGCAAGCGACACATCAGATTGGAAAACAGAAATCAGAATACGCTGTATCACAAGTATATATTGCAATCAATGCTGCTGGAATGATGGGACAAAAGGTATTGAACGAAACCGTGGAAACGATAATTAACGATTTTCACACTGCTGATCCGTTGGATGAAAATGAAAAAGTGCGGTATCCAGGAGAAGGTATGCTACGCACACGGCAGGAGAGTTTAGAAAAAGGTGTGCTCGTTGACGAGAAGCAGTGGCAAATGTTGTTGGAGATGAATAGTAGCAATACACACTGACACAACTATAGACCAAATTTGCATCTTTTCATGCTGACCAATTCAGAATACCATACGCGTATTATGTTGAAATATAGATAATTAATTTATACCATTTCTAAATGACAATGCCTCTTTCTTGTAGCATAACCTGTTAGGTTGTGCGGTATCAGATTACATTTTACAGAAACCTATAATGCCTCTTTCTTGTAGCATAACCTGTTAGGTTGTGCGGTATCAGATTACATTTTACAGAAACCTATAATGCGACATCATTTTTTAAAAATGGTATTATTAGACTCACGTTTACATAGGAGTAAAACTGAATGAAACTTGCATTCTTTGATGATTACCATCTCGGTGCGTTAACAGAAAATGGAATCGTTGACATCAGCAACGCACTCAACGATATTCAATATCATATCCCACAAGAACTGATTCAAATGGTAATCGCAGATTATGATAATCTGCATTCAAAAATTGTGGATATAGCAGAAAATGACACCCCAATTTCATTAGATACTGTAACGCTTAAAGTACCGCTACCACGCCCAGGACAACTTGTTTGCATGGCTGGGAACTACATTGAGCCAGACAGTCCTTCTCGCGGTGATTTTAATGCTTTCCTTAAATCTCCAACAGGTGTAATTTCCACGAAAGAGACTGTTGAACTCCCAGAAGCAGATGTGACTGTGTTTCATTTTGAACCAGAGTTAGCGGTTGTCATCGGAAAAACAGCAAAACATCTCACCGAAGAAAACGCACTTGACCACGTATTTGGATACACACAATTCATTGATGTATCTGCACGCGGTTTACCGGGCGGGTTCTTTTTAGGGAAAAGTTGGCACACCTTTGCACCAATGGGACCTGTGCTTATTACCGCTGATGAAGTTCCCGACCCGAACGCACTCGGTGTACAACTCTGGATAAATGACAGACTGCAACATGATTTTTCCACAAACTCAATGGCGCGTTTCGTGCCTGAATTGCTTTCAGAAGTAACGAATGTGATAACATTAGAGCCGGGGGACGTTGTCTCTACAGGCACACATCACGAGGCACTTACCGCAGTTGGTGACGGGGACACGGTGCGATTAGCAATTGAAGGATTTGGGCCTGATCTTGTAGTTAACGTACACGATCCATTAAAGCGTACCACATGGCGCGGAGAATAAAAAACGTTGACAACTACACAGGTTTGCATGTATAATTTTAAAAAATCGTGATTTTAGGACGTAATTCAACCGATAGTACAACTTGGAATGCGATTGCCCAAGCTGCAAGAAATTTTACTTTGTAAAATAGAACATACCCGTTCTTGATGATAAGGAGAAGCGATTGATGAATAAACACAGAAATATAGCCATTTATGCCATCTTTGCATTTGTCTGTGCATGGATGGTAGGGTGCGGAGGTTGTAATCCTGAACCGGTGCCATCGGGAATGACACCCCTTGAAGGACCAGAAACCGGTGGAACATCTGTCCGTATTACTGGCGAAAAGTTTGACATGAAAAAGGGTGTTACAGTAACTTTTGGTGGGAAGACAGGTCTTGATGTTTCAGTACCAAGTAAAACAGAAGTAACTGTAAACACACCACCTGGCACAGCAGGACAAACAGTGGATGTTATTATTACAAACAATGGAAAACCGGATGCACCAGTTACGCTCACACAGAAGTTTACATATACCGATGCAACACCGCCAACAGTAACAAGCACTGATCCTGCAGATGCCACAGTTTTTTCTGAATATGAAAATTCTTTGAATGTTCGGGATAACCTTTTGGTTACTTTTAGTGAACCGATTAATGCAAATAGCGTTACAATTGATGTTGCAGTTGCCAAAACAGAAGACTCTATGAGCGAACCTGCGGAAGCAACGCTTTCTGGCACAGTCAGTGGTGAAGGTAATTCTGTGACATTTACCTCCGATATACCGATGCGCGCCGGACGCATGTATACTGTTACTGTTTCTGGTGCAACAGATATGGCAGGAAACACCCTTGCTACACCACACAGTTTCAGTTTTAGTGTAACAAGCCCTGAACCGGTTGATAGATATATCGTCCGGGAAGAGGATATTGAGGAGGCAAATGGTGAGGATGCACTAAAACACATTGCTGCTCGTCCTGAGATTTATGACGATGCCGAGAAGTGGACGCGGTTAGTCGCAGGAAATCAGGACGACTATATCTTTAATCGGAATAAACTAAGCGTCGGACAACGTTTATGGGTTAAACGTGGACCTGCATGGGGCGATAAATAGTTCATATATCTCAAAATCGTAATAAGAATGGAAAAGCCGTGTCCCTGATACACGGCTTTTTTGTTTTCCTCATAAGCGTGAATTAGAAACAAAACCTACACACATTGTAGTGCGGGTCTCTGTGCCCCGCCATATCTGGTGTAGTCGAACAAAAGGCGGGCACAGAGACCCGCCCTTACCCTTGGGTTTGAGGTTTTTGTTGTACAAATAGGTGTAAAACTGGAAATAAATCCTTAAATCCACACCTATGGTGTGCTTAGAATCCATACCTTCCAAGAATTAAAAAAAGAAAATCGGATTGGGAACAACTAAATATTCCACCAATCCGATTTTATTATATAATGTGAGATGTTTTAGGCACCACCTTCACCTGTCATGCCTTCAGTGCCTTCACCTGTCATGCCTTCAGTGCCTTTACCTGTCATGCCTTCAGTGCCTTCACCTGTCATGCCTTCAGTGCCTTCACCTGTCATGCCTTCCATGAGTGAAACGAAGACAGATTTACCATTGGGAGCTTTCACATGGCAAAAATGGCAGTTTTGCGCTCCCATTTCTGCGGTGAGTATAGTTTTCATAGTTATGTCTACCGCTGATGCCGCAGGCGGACCAGTTACACCGTATTCCCAACCATCATTATCTGCAGAATCGACTTTCGTCATCGTTGAAATCTGTGAGATAAATGTGTTTGCTGTATCCATAGATTCCTTGACAATCATAGAGCCAACAGGGTAATCTGTGCCATTCTTGTTAGCTGTAGCAGCGGCTTCGTTAAAATAGATGGTACGGGATCCCAAATCGTGAGCCTCGCCCATAAATTCCATCATCGCTCCATCAAGCATAGTATGTTCCCATGACTTGTAATCATCCATCGTTTCCGGGGGCGGATCCATCATAACATCCTCTAATGCCTTAATGGATCGGTCACAAGACATGAATGCCATACAACAGATTAAAATGGCAATAAGGGTTATCTGAAATTTTAGCATTATTAATGCTCCTTATCTATAGAATTCTAAAGTAAAGTTGTAGAAGAGTTACAAATCTATTATTAAGACTTTAAATAAGAAAAAAGCCGTTGTATATTTAGTTAGCCACTCTTCAAGTTTATGTACTACACAACCTTTTATAATGTTAACACAATTGCGATTTTTTTACAAGTATTTAATTTGACAATTTTTAATTCGTCTCAAGAAGCTAAGGGTATATGTTGGAATTTTATCTTCTCTATTTGTCAATCTGTAGAATCTCTGAACGAATTTGAAGCACATAAGGATGATTAGGATTTTGTGAATAAGCCTTATTTATTTCGCGCCGCGCGTCAGTTGTCCGATTAAGGCGATAATAGACAAGTGCCAACGTTTGTGCCATGATAAAGTTGGACTGCTACGATATAGTAACGACGTGTCTTATCCAAATTACCGCGTTCGGTTTCAATCTGTCCCAAAGCAATATACCCTGTGACAGGTGTGTTTCCTCCTGCTCCTTTGATTGCTGCCTTAAACAGTATATCCGCTTCATCCAGCTGCTTGTTGTGCTTTATCAAGTTGTTCCTGAACCTTTGTAGGATAGGTGGATATATCCCCTGGTTGCCCTCACCAAAAACAGATGCAACGCACATAAGAAAAATTGTGTAGATGAATGTTCTCGACCGGGTGTATTTCATCAGATTATTTTGTCGGTTGAATCTGTATTTGGTTGACTCGTTTTAGCGCATCGTTGATGATATACCAAGACAGACTTGTCTTTTGACTCATCAACCATTCGTTAAATTCAGTTTCTGCTATATTTTGTCGAATCATTGTGGAGATCTCGTCTTTAACTTCTGAATACTGTTTTTGACGGGCATCAGTTTTCATTATCAGTTCAACGATCCGATATCCCTCTGGCACGAGTATAGGTCCCTTACGTTCAGCCGGTTCTAATTGTGAAACAATCTCTCCCAGCGGCGTATCCGTAGTGAGGGTTTGCAAATCAAAACTGAAAGAAGGATTTGTTTTGCTGCCTTGTTCAATCTTTTCAAAGGTTTCTCCGCGCTGTAACCTTGAATTGATCTGCTCTGCAATTTGTTTGATTACTTGTTTCTGTTCTTCTGAACTTTCGGGTGGGAAGACTATGAAGACAGAACGAAATGTAACCGTTGCCGAAACAACATATTTCGCTTTGTTTGATTCAAAATATTGCGGTGATAACTCATCAATCTCCCTGCTATCAACCCTATTGATAAACTGTCGATTATAATAGATTTCGTAAATTATCTGTTCATACACCCATTTTTCTAACGTTGCCATCTCTAATTTCTGCTTCCGCATAGCACTTTGAAATGACTTATCTGAGGTGAATTTGGCACGTATCTCTGCAATGCGTTCTGCTACCTGTTTCTTGTGAGCGGTAGTTGTAATGCCTATCTTTTCAGCCCCCTGTAGGACAAATCTACGTCTGATGATTCGATCTAAATATCTCTGTTTATCTGTTTCTGTAGGTTTTTTCTTTAAGGGTTTATCTATAATAGCCTCAATGCGAAATTCGTCAACGAGTTCGCTTTGGGTAATTGCTTGTTTATTGACAACTGCAATGATAGAATCTATTAGGACTTGTGCATCTGCATTCCAAATAAATAGGAAAAGTAGGAGCATTATGTATGAAAGGTGTTTTGGTGTGTTCATGGTAGATGATATTATTTTGAAAGAAATCGCCCCAACAACAGAATAAACTTTACTCTATCAACTCAATCACACCGCAGCCGACGCGAGCACCACCACCCGGTCTCACCGACACAGCATTCAACACTTCAACAATCCACTCACTAAACGCTACATCGTCTCCTTGGAAATAGCCTAACACCCATGCTGTTGTCCGATCATCCAAAAAACTGGTTATCAGTAAGTTATAACCCAATAAATCAGTAGGATTGTGAAAATCTATGCCTGATATGATATAGAGATGTGTTAACCGCTGTTGCATCTCTTGTTCATATTCTTCAGGAGTTCCGGTGGGAAAAGCTTGTTGATATTGGTTTGTGAAGAAATCTGGAACTACGGGTATACCTATAGAGATGAAGAAGTCGCGGTAGGCAGCTAAGGTTTTGGGTTCTATGTTCAAAAATGCTTGATGTTCCGAAGAACCTTTGAATGGAATCGTAGTCAGAATTGCTGGATTTGCTAATTGTTCAGGTTTCAGGAAGCATTTTAACAAGAGTTCCAATAAATCATGGGTATGTGGACTCACATCTTGACCGGGGATGTGGTGATCTGCATTCAAATCAATTTGCTGTCCAAGTACTGCAAGTGTGCAAACGTGAGTTGCTTGTGTCGTTTCCATACCTGTTTGCCTCTGTGCGATATCGTGGGTATGCATTCCGGTAGTATTGTGTGCATGCGGATTTGTTCGGAAGGTATCGCCTGTTTCGTGGATAAGAATCAGTTTGCCGAGAATATCCGTGTTTGAATCACCACCGACAGACCAGAATGGGGTTGTAAATTCTAATATACCCCTCCCATCTTCACCCACTGGAATATTCCCAATTTCACCTATGCCTATAGGGGGTGAATCAAGCGTTGCTTCTGCAACGGGCACCCCAACTGTACCTGCTGGAATTCCCATAGGATGCCAGTGTGGTCCTATGTCGTCGCAGCTGCCGACATGGAGATGTGTGGCATGTAAACCGGGAGAGGCATTCTGAATCTCTATGCTGACGTGAACACCACCGTTTACTTCTGTGAATGTGGTTGTACCTGTCAAATCACTTCCATCTATTGGCGAGATGGTTGCAACTGCGATTTTGTCAATAGGAGTTGTAGTAACTACCTCTGTTGGTATCCATTCACAACCGATAAAAACACATGATAGAAAAAAGAAAATAAACGGTAAAATGAACAGATGGTATCTTCTATCTATAAACATCTAAAAGATATGAGCATCAACTGTATTGATGCTCATTGTGATTATTCCGGCGGTTGCGTCGGCGGGGGTTCTGTAAACTTTTCACCCCGTTCTTCAGCTTCCCTTCGACGGCGATCCCATTCTTGGACTTCTTGGTAAACTTCCGCCTTCCCTTCTTCTTTACCTTCTGCCCTACCTTCTTCTCTACCTTCTTCTCTACCTTCTTTTTTAGCCTCTTCTTTAGCAGCTTCTAAACGCTTCATACGTCTGTCATGAATAAAGTCTGATAATAACATCATGAAATCAATACCTCCTACAATCATTGCGACTAATACCCCACTAACGGGGATAAATGACGAAATATCCTTCATCACATTTTGAACGGATACGTGCCCCTTCCAGTTTTGGGCTATTTCATATTCCAGAGCAATATACCCATATATGAGAGCAAACAAGGAAACAAGGAATAAAGCAAAACCTGTTTTCCCTGTTTTCCAGAATTCCCTAACAGATAGCCAGAAGTTCCCGAAATTGTTCAAAATGTCCTCCATTTTATTCCGTACAATTTAACATATTTCATATACACCGTCAAGAGAAAATATAATACCGAACCGGACTATCACCTAAAAGGAAACCCAATATGTAAGGTTCTATAGGGCAGATTCGGTTCGATAAGGAAACTGCACCTTATGCGTCAATTTAGGGATTTATTTCAGGTTGGACGCTATTTTAAGGACAACATATAAACCTCAACTTTATTGTAGGGGCGGGTCTCTGTGCCCGCCCGTTGCTTAGCACGTTCTGGCAGTGGCGGGGCACAGAGACCCCGCCCTACAATGTGTGACGGACATGCACCCACTAAATTGACACCTATGGTTCGGTAAGGAAACTGCACCTACCGTGTAGGTACGTATTGTCTCGTTACTGAATTAAGTTGTTTGCAGCACGGACAGGTCTAAACAATGTTTGCCGTTTCGGTGGCATCTGTTCCAGCAGCTTTGGATGTGGATTCCAATCGTGCCATTTGCTATTCACAGTATTATAGCAACTGAAAATAGCCATCCGATTATTTTCCTCATTTGTCCATTTATGTGTGCTGTGTGTCAACGCCTCTGTGAAAAAGAGCAACGAACCTGCAGGACACTCGTAGGTATCCCAAATCGGAGAATCTGGAGTTCGAATACTGTCAGGGGCAGTGTAGACTGCTTTATGGCTCCCCGTAATGAACAGTGTGCCGCCTTGTCTGTATTTGACAGGATTGAGTTCCCATACTATGCGTGTCAATCCACTATACCCCCTACCCGGAATACACCGATAGAGGTGAGAATCTCCAGGAAAACGGAGCATGCCGTTGCCGTTGTGCGGACCGAAGTTACCGTCTCCTACCGTGCGATAGAACATGTGGCATGATTCCATTCGGAAACCGTAACATTCTGGACTTGATAACGCGGGGTGTGCAAGGAATTCATTTAGAAAACCGACTACATTGGGGTGATCAGATAACTTTTCCATCGGGCCGCCGAGGGGAGAACGTTCATGAACTGGAATAGACTCTGGATCATGACGAAGACGATGTCCGAACTCCTGCATCTCTTCCAATTCATCACCTGACAACACGCCGGGGACTAATAGCCAACCACGCATATCAAACAGATATTTCTGCTCCTGAGTCGGTGGGATAACAGGGGCACCATCGGCAGTAGTTTGTGGCATCTCAGTATTGTCTATGTCAAGTGCTGCACCTAAGTTTTTATCTACAATAAAAGGTTTTGTGTAATCTGTTGCTTGCTCCATAATTGTTTCCCATTGTTATAATTATGTTTTTGCTTTTGCTCGTTTGAGTGCATCTTCCGAAACACTCAACGTCTTTGCAATGTCTTCATCCGTATGTGAAATGGACATAAACCATATATGCCCTTCAGGCAGATATAATCCGCCATCTAACGTTGCTTCATAAAATGCTCTACGGAACTGACCTTGTTTTTCACCATCGGCATTCAAACCAAAAAAGGGCATAGGTCCAATTCCCCCGAAACGAGCTTGTTCAATACCTAATCGGTCTGTCATCTCTTTATAGCCATCTAATAGTTTTTGTCCCTGTTTCCACATGAATGCAACACCGTCTTTTGCTTCTAATTCGGCAATTGTTGCGATAGCTGCAGCGACGAGTGATACCTCTCCGTGGAAGGTCGCTGCGACCCATACCCCAGCAACTTCGTCCATAATATCTTCCCTACCGACAACAACAGCAGTCGCGAATCCATTTGCCAATGCCTTTCCAAAAACCGACATATCTGGTATCACACCGAAATACTCCTGTGCCCCACCTAAAGCGTATCTGAATCCTGTTTTAACTTCATCAAATATTAATAGTGCATCGTTAGTATTCACAACAGATTTCACGTTTTCTAAATACCCTTTGACAGGTAGGTCGTGTCCCGAAGGTTCCATAATCATACACGCTATCTCTTCAGGATGTTCTTTAAATAGATCTTCAAGAGCATCTATATCGTTGAAGGGAACACTAAGCGTTGCTGCAGCACTACTCGGTAAGTGTCCACGCGTGTTATGACACCAGTCGTGCCAGCCGTGGTAACCACAACGTATCACCTTCTCCTTTTCGGTATATGCGCGGGCAAACTTAAGTGCACCAGTAGTCGCATCAGAACCACCGACAAAGTATGCCACTCTATCTGCTGATGGGATAATCTCAACAAGTTTTTCTGCAAGTTCAATTTCTAATGTGTGTCCCAAGTTATATACGTTGCCGCGTTCCAATGCCTTTGCTACTGCATCTATCACAGCAGGATAGGCGTGTCCGAGTATCATCGGACCATATCCCATCAGATAGTCAATATAGTCGTTTCCATCGACATCCCAAAAATGTGATCCTTTTCCACCTGCGATCATAACAGGTTCCGGTGGATTGCTCTGTTTATGTGGTTGTCCACCACCGACTAATGCAGCTTTCGCCCTTTCTCGCCATGCCAACGATTGTTCAAAAGATCTTCCCATGTTATATTCCTCTATATAATTTGGTAGATAGTATACCACAAATTATTTCTATATGAACATTTTTTGTTGAAATTGACGTTATATTAATGACATACTAATTCAAAATTAGGCTTAAGGAAGATAAAAGATCAATTGGAGGATATGAAAATGGCAGAAAACCTTTTAACAGACGCGCAAATGCGAGAATTTATCGTGAACGGGTTTGTTACTGTGAATACAGACTTACCCGCAGCATTTCATGAAGACGTTTTTCAAAGAACAGCTGCAGTATTTGATAAAGAAGGCAATCCGGGAAACAATCTTTTACCAAGAATACCAGAAATTCAGAGAGTCTTTGACGATGCCAATGTGAAAGGTGCTTTGACAAGTCTGTTAGGACCGGACTACTATATGCAACCACATCGACATCCACATTACAACCCACCTGGTAGTAAAGGACAAAACCTGCATCAAGATGGCGGCAAACGTTGGTCACATCATACACGTCGGTTGCTTGTTTTCTATTACCCACAAGATACACCTGTTGAGCGTGGACCGACCGGTGTTGTTCCGATAAGTCATTACTTTAGCACAAACGAAGGTTCGCAAATATCACCTGAATATCCTATTACTGGGAAGGCAGGAGCTGTCGCATTTGCGAATTATGACTTGTGGCATCGTGCTATGCCGAATCAGACTGAAGAGAGACGCTATATGATGAAGTTTCTGTATGCACGAATGACAGAACCACAGGAACCTACGTGGGCAAATAAGGAAACGGAATGGGGAAACGGATCCGCACCTGGACCGAAGGAACATCAGGATATGTTTGAACACCTCTGGAATTGGCACCTCGGTTCAAAAGCTGATGATGCGTATCCATCTCCTAATGGAGAATCGTTGCCAGGGTTAATAAGTGCGATGAATGGTAAGGCTGAATCCGATGGATTGCGGGCAGCATATCAAATACCGAAGTTTGGAGAGGAGGCGGTTCGACCGTTGATTAGGTGTCTGTATGAAGAGTCGGATATGGCACAGCGCAATGCCTGTTATGCATTGAATGCGTTGGGTTCACCTGCTATTGAGGCTTTACGGAATGCCCTGAAAGATGCACCTGAAGGAGTAAGTGCGAATGCCGCAGAAGCACTCGGTGACCTCGGTAGGAAGGCGGAACCTGCTGTTCCTGATTTAGTTGAGTCGTTAGAGAATGGGGCTGCCAATATCCGTGTGCGTGCCATTGAAGCGTTAGGCACTACGAGTCAGTCCAGTTCGGTAGCGGTGCCTGGGTTGGTCAAGGCATTAGAGGATCCGAATGGTGGTGTTAAACGTAATGCAGTATTCGCGCTTTGTCGAATCGGTGAGCATGCTGTAGATGCAGTTGAAGGTTTAGAAAATCTGCTTTTTGATGAGAACCGTTACATCCGTGGTAATGCGGTGCATGCCCTTTACCGTATTGGCACACCTGCAGCGAAAGATGTATTGCTGCGTTATCTCCATTCAACGCGTTGGTGTCCGATTACTAATCGTGATAGTACGTTTTAACATGAATTCAGTATAAGAGATATGAAGTCTCGTAGGTTAGGATTCGTTCTTCAACCCAACCTACGAGATTAACTTTTTTCTGTTTAGTGTTGAGACGCAGAAATTTTTACCTTGCTTTTTGAGTTCCTCTTGCCTACGCATCACATCAACACAATACTTACTGAATATCGTTATCAAAGCGGGCATTTACTTTACGTTTCGCTTCTCGTACTTCTTCAATTATATCATTCATAATTCTATCTCCAGCAGTTGGGCAGGTGTTAGTATCCTTACTGGTAAATAACCTGCTGCTCTTGTGTGCCACCATTAAGCAGATTGAAATGCATTGTAAATCTCGCGCGCTCTGTTTTCAACACCTTGTAAGTAGGTTTCACCAATGTGTGTGCGGTAAAGTTCGGTAAGGTCGCCACTTGTTTCACCGAATGCTTTCGCATATTTTCTGCACTCGTCTTTGTCAGAACCAGAGGCATAGGCTTTTGTCTTTGCGTCTGTACCAGACTTTCTCACCTCAACGAACATGTCCGCAAACTTAAGGTATGTTCCATCACCAACAAATTTGATGCTTTCAAGTGTTGTAAATTCAAGATCCGGAAGTGCGTCTGAAAGGATAGCGCGCGCTTGTTCAATGTCTATTTTTTGATCACGGAGTGCAATGGCGATACCGAGGAAAAACAGGTCATTTTTATCGCGTTTTGCTTCACCTTCCCGTTTTGCCTCGCGTAGTTTTTCAGGATTCGGTTCAGATTCGTTGTAATAGGTAATATCCTCTCTGACATCACATGTTGCACTTATATTGCTTTCCATGAAAATAGAGGCAAGATAGTCAGATAACGGTATATCCATTTTTTGGCAATGTGCGGCGAGTGCCATGACGAGGACCATTGATTCACCCGCGGATTTTTCCCGCATCGCGATGGCAGCTCTGCCTCCGTGACTTTGGATAAGTTCTTCGGGACCGGTAATCATCCCACCGCTTTCCTCTCCTGCAAAGATGAGACGTGGCTGGATACCAAGTGAAACGGTTTCACCGTAAACATCTTGAATAACAACGGATTTGGGCGGGGTGTCAGTGATTTGCTTTTCAATCTTCTTCATAATTGCAGCTATCTCTTTGAAACCGACTGGAACATTAATTACCTTCACATCGTTGGTGTCCGCCCATTGGTCCCAGGCGAGTGCAGATGGGGTCGTCTTTATCATGAACCGTGGATGATCTCCCCATAATCCTGCAGTTTTTAGTTGTTTCGTGTGGAAATCCATCAACATGAGAAATGCTTGATTGGGAGTGTAAATCGTCAGTATACGATCTTTGTCAAGTAGCAGAAAATCAATACCGAGTTGTTGTAGTGTTTCAGCACGTGATGCTTCTTCTATTTGGCAAACAATGAGTCGGTCGCCATCAGGATCAGTTGCCTCAATGATTGTTCCGATAGGTTGATTCTTGAGTTTTGTCGTATAGTCTGCAGATTTGACAACATCCAGTATACTAAAATCACATCCAAGATCGTAATATTCCGTTTCTCCTGTTTTCGGGTTTCTGTCCAATTTACCGATGTTGTAGTAGAGCGGGTCTGCTTCAACGTGTAGCCAACGAATAGAGTCTGCAATGCCTAACCGCTCAAAGATTGCACGCATAGGACGGTACATGCATCCACCCACACAATCAACGACTATAGGTGGTTTTGTCTGACGTATTAGGTTCAGATTTGCCTCTGTTGCAACACCGCTTTTGAGATAACCGACATAAAGTTGCACGCCATCGTGGAGTTCGTCTAATCTTTCAAAATCAATATGTTCGTCTGTTGCCGCACTGAACAGAATTGAATAACCATCCGTTTCTGCGGTCTTAAGTATCTGCTCTATCTTTCTGACAAACTGCATAGACTCTTCGGGAAGATATTGGCTTCCTTGATTGTTAAGGTCCTTTGTTGCGTTTTTTGTGCTGACAGAATGACTCGATGTGACATGCTCACCGCCATCTAAGTCCAACATAAAAATTAGGAAAGATGCCATCCAAATTGGAAGTGTCCCGAAGTCTTTTGGGACATAAGTTCGTATGCCTTGGGCTGCTTGAATCCGGGCAATGAATTCGACGTATTTTTGTGAGTTGTAGCGCACCTCACATCCTGCAAGTTTCTCTATTGATTGACCATCCGCTTTTTCATTAGCAACAAGACTTTTTCCGAGTGTGGCTAAAATAATACCGACCTGATTGATGGGGAATCGGGTGTCCCATGGATACAGTATATTCTGCGGACCGCGTATGCCTGCGGTAGATACTTGTGCTTCTTTGGCATAGTTGCGGAACCATTCCCGCAAGTTCAGTCGTTCAATCAATTCGTTGTTGAGAATGAATGTGAATGCTTCGGGATCGTCTTGTGGAAAGATGGGTGATTTGATTGAATCAGGAGTGTTCTGTTCTACGACTGCAAAGAGTTGTTGTTCAGTTTTATTTCGTTTTTCAAGTGCAGCTGTGTCTACAGTGATTACCATCTGCACGCTCCAAATAGATAAGGTTTGGATTATTATAGCATATATGGGTTGTTTTGTAGAGATAATTTGGTGGTATGTACAGAGGCATTCAATTGTCACTTGAAACTCTTGTAGGAGGGGTTTCTAACCCCGATTTGCACCTATTTATGGTTGTAGGAGGGGTTTCTAACCCCGAATTCTGCTGCTGTGTATCTCAAATCGGGGTTAGAAACCCCTCCTACAAATGTGCATCTCGACAATTGAATGCCTCTGCGGAGTGTGTCTACTACTTTGCATTTTATTCTATAATCTTGTAAATCCTAGCTCAAAAACACAAATTCTTGTAAACCCAAATACATACTTACACGTTACCTAAAAACGATTATTTTAGGAAAAGAGAATAATCCAGATAATTAAATTCTTGTTTCATACAATTTGCTGATATGAGACAATACCACAACTATAAAAAAGGAAGGTTCGTTATGAAACCTATTTTTAGGCTTACGATTATATGCTTCACTGCTCTGCTCTTTGTTTCTTTGATCGGTTGCGGGGCAGATGATGATGATAAAGATGATGTTGATAAGATGGAAGAAATAGAGATTACTTCAGAATTCGTTGGGACAACTTGGCAGGTTGTAACAGTGGACGGATTGACGTTTGATCAGTTGTCTACGCCCGCGGACCCGGAACCAGAATTTGAATCGGAATTCATGGCAGGTGCAAACAGTTGGACTTTCAATGCAGATGGAACGTTTACAGGGGCATTGGAGTTTGTTGCAACAGAGAAATATCCTAACCCCGTGTCTTCAATGACGCAGGAGATCACAATCGCATCGGAAGGGACATATACCGCCGATGAATCTATGCTATCAATCAAGACACATGATGTGTCGGTGGATGTGGTTGTGACACTTGAACCGGAAGAGGTGTGGCAACAACAAATTGTCGGTAAAACAGTAGATGAGCTTGAAATGGATTTAGCAGCAGAAACTAAAAAAGGTTTTGCTCCGACTGCTACAGGTGCGCTGTTTATGCCAGGCACTGAGTATACATGGAGCCTTGACGGAGATAAGTTAACGCTTTCTGCTGATGGAAAGAAAATGGGTTTGGAACGTAAATCTGAGTAATATTCTACTATTGTAGTCTGCACAAGAATGGACAGGTTTATAGGATTTTCAAGAACAGATTCATCAGATGTTAAAGATGTCAAATCTTGGAAAACCTAAGTGATAACTGGGTGTGTAGAGTTTTGCACAAACATCCCATTATCCATTGTAGTGCGGGGTCTCTGTGCCCCGCTACCTCTCAATTCATAAACTACGGCGGGGCACAGAGACCCCGCACTACAATGGATGGTCTGAAGTTAGTGCCAAAAACTTTACACACCCGCAATAACTAAAACGAATTGACATTCACCTTGTCAGACGTTAAAATGTTGTTAGTTGAAAGCACTTGGAAAACCCGATCCTGCTGCTGAAATCCTCACAGCCAAGGAACTTCAGCAACTTCTTTTGGAAGAAGGGATAAACCCAGAAGATAACCTTGGCAGTTGTGCTATTATAGAGGGGCGAGAGAAACGAAGCGAGAGAATTTTTTCTGGTTAGATGCAAGCGCGTATATCAAAAAGTACGTTGCAGAAAAGTCATTCTGATCATTAGCCTTTTCATTACCAATATCTCTCATAAGCGGATGTGGAGAAAAAAACATGGAAAAAACACAAGTTGAAGTCCATTTTACACTTCCTATTAATGAAACACTGCTGCACCATAAAACTGATGCAGAGGACAAGGCAAAAGAGGCTTTTGTACTGGAACTCCTTCGCCAAGGTGACATCAGTGCGGGCAAAGCAGCCAAACTTCTTGACATATCGCGATGGGATCTCTCAGAGTTGATGTCTGCTGCCGGAATTTCTCCTTTCGCTGAACAATCTGCTGAAGAATTAGCAACTGAAGTCGAAAGTGCTTTGAAAATTCTGGATAGAGCGGAAACCTCTCTATCAAAGTGATATTCCTTTATTTGCTATAAAAGGCGAAAAACCACCATGCATATACTCTGTGCCAACGTAGGAAGCACATCCTTCAAATACCAAATCCTTGACATGAAAACAACGACCTCCCTCGTCAAGGGAAGCGTTGAACGTATCGGCAATTCGCCATCTGCTTATACACACGCTGTGCCGGGCAAACCATCCCGCGAAGGTGAAATTGACGCACCATCACACATTGATGCAATTGCCCACGCCATGCAACTCATCACCGATCCTGAAGTTGGTTGTCTAACTGACCTAAACGAATTGGATGGCGTTGGATTCAAAACTATTCTCGCCAAAGGATATTGGCGTTCTGCACGTATTACAGAAGACGTCATCGCATCATTGGAAGCATCCACACCGCTTGCCCCGATGCATAATCCGTTCTATATTGCCTCAATTCGTGCCTTTCAAGAACTCCTCCCAACCACACCACTCGTGGCTGTTTTTGAGACATGGTTTCATCAAACAATCCCTGATTACGCCTACGAATTCGGTGTGCCTCGCTTCTGGGTAGAAAAACACGGAATTCGTAAATATGGATTTCACGGAGCATCACATCGCTACATTTCCGAACGCGTGCCGCAAATTCTCGGTCATGAAAATTCCAATGGACTACGTATTATCTCTTGCCACCTCGGTGGAAGTTCCTCAATCTGTGCCATCAGAGACGGAAAGTCTATTGACACATCAATGGGAGCATCAACACAATACGGCATGATCCAATCCACCCGTTGCGGTGATTTAGATGCATTTGCAGTGCTTTATCTAATGGACAAAGAAGGCCCCAATATTCCAAAGTCTACAGATGAGATCCGCCGACAACTGATTGAAGAATCAGGTGTTAAAGGCATCTCTGGTACAAGTGGCGATATGCGTGATGTGGAAGCTGCAATTGAGGCAGGAAATGACAATGCACGCTTAGCATTAGATACTTATGTTTATGGTGTGAAAAAGTATATCGGCGCGTATATCGCTGCACTCAGTGGAGTTGATGTGATTGCTTTTGCTGGGGGTATCGGTGAGAAAAGTGCAACAATTCGAGCAAAAATCTGCGATGGACTTGAATGGTGCGGTATCCATTTAGACCCTGAAAAAAATGAAAATTCCTCTGGAGAAACCGACCTCTCAGCAGAAAATAGTCGGACTAAAATACTCGTAGTTTCCACAAATGAGGAACTGATCGTATCCCGTGAAACAGCACGCGTGTTGTCTGAATAAGTCTACCTGCTAACTACCAATGACACCGATTCTACATCAAATATTCCCGTTCTTGAAAAATACGGAGCGCAAGCCACATCACCCCAACCGTTAGCAAACCTACAACTAACGCAGCGACCCATACTGGCGGCGGGGTATCTCCCAATAGGTTTTCAAGGATGTCACCACCTAACCTATATTCTGGAAATAGAGTCATCAGGTAATGTTTATATGCTAATCGCTTGATACCAATTGGCATTTGCGGGATTACTGTTATCATCTCCCAACCGAACACAAAGAGCAACAACCATAGCACCGGTTGCTTAAACCGGGCGGACATTAGTACTGCTAACGCTCCATAAGCTAACAACCCTAACGATAAAGAACCGGTGTACACGAAACTCATACCTACTACCAACAAACGATCATTTAATTTTAAATGTGTTTGTATAATCCCCATAAATAGTAGGTGTGAAATAGTAACAAGGACAACAGTGCCAATCATATATGCTGCAAATTTGGTTAGTAATAGCAACGATTTATTTATAGGTCGCATCTGAAGATACGTCAATCCTCTACCATCCACCTCATCAGAAACGATTGCTGAACCGTAAAAGATAGCACACAAATTGGTCAAAAACCCATACAAATAAAAGGTTATGTTCGGTATAAAAGTGTTCACAGTTGAGGAACGATCTACATAGAATCGAAATATGATCGCTATGACAAGTGGCAAAATACATCCCGCAAGGATTAAGAGTCCGCGCTTTGAAAAAAACAATTGGCGGATCGTTAGTTTAAAAATGGCAAAGTATGCAGGATATGACATAGGTAAGTCTTTATGAATGTTTAGTTTCTTTGTATGTTATAGTAACATATAAATACAGATTTTACAAACCTTTGTTGATTGTATGATATTGTAGTGCGAGGCACGGAGACCCCGCACCACAATGGATATGAGATGTTTGCCGAAAACTTTACACACTCCCATGTGACCATGTTATCTGAACAAAGATTTACAAATTTACAAGATTGTAAGTGTATACAGCAAATAAGAATAATCTTGAAAAACTACTAATCCTGAAAATCCTGGTTCAGACAAAAAAGATTTCACTAAATTGACACCTATGATACGGTTAGGAAACCGCACCTACCCAATATAGTCTACTTCAACAACACAGGAGTATCTTTCATAAAATCATCAACCTCGTTTTGCCATCTTTTCAGTTCAGTCGCCAATAATTTAACCCGTTCCGCGTGTTCAGGAAGTTCCGCAAGGTTATTTGTTTCCCACGGGTCTGATTCTAAATCAAACAACTGGAGGTAATTGCTGCCTTTACCTGTATCTTCAGACACATAATAACGGATGAGTTTCCAACGACCATCACTCACAGTACGATGAATGTCTTTATATGCTGCAAAAACCGTATCGCGAACCTTATCAACACAGCCTTCCATCAACGGAACTAAGCTGCTCCCTTCAACAGTATCAGGGCAATCAACGTTGGTCAGGTCACACACAGTAGGAAACACATCATAGAGATAGGTCAATGCATCAACCGTTTGTCCTTCGGGAATACCAGGCCCCGCGAATATTGATGGCACGCGTATGCTATGACTATACAGGTTCTGTTTACCAAGCAATCCGTGTTGTCCTACAGCAAGTCCGTGGTCTGCGGTGTATATCACGATAGTATTATCAAGATATCCTTTATCCTCTAATGTCTGGATAACACGACCCATTTCGTAATCTTGACTGCTAATCATACCGTAGTAATCGGCAATATGTTGTTGCACGATTTCTGGAGTGCGCGGGAACGGTGCTAACACTTCATCTCGAATCCGCATCTCTCCGTTGTCAAACGGGTGTTCGTCACAGTAATTCTCTGGGACAGGTATATCTTTCGCATTATACATAGTCGCATATTCACTCGGTGGGGTGCGTGGATCATGCGGGGAGGTAAACGAGAGATAGACGAAAAACGGATCCGTTTGGTCATAGTTTTCTATAAAATCTACTGCAGAGTCTGTAAATAGAGTCGTAGAGAATTTATCGCCAATATACCTATCATCTTTCGGATATGCACCTGTCGGATCAAAATCAAAAATTGGCACTTTATATTGATTACCCATACCACCGAAGAATATTGTTGCGGCATCGTTGAAACTATCAGTAAACGTTTGGCGGTCATTGTGCCATTTACCACTAAAAAAGGTGTGATATCCTGATTGTCGCATGACTTCTGGCCAGACAGCTAAATCTCGGTTAATTTGGTTGCCACCACTTCGAAAAAGATTAGCACTTGTAAGAACAGCAGCACGACTTGGCACACACACCGCTCCAACGAGAGAACCCATAATGTGAGTTTCTCGGAACGTTGTGCCACGCTCCATGAGTGAGTCCATTGTCGGTGTTTTCACCGTCGGGTCACCCATGCCTGCAATGGCATCCCAACGATGGTCATCGGCAATCATAAATAGTATATTAGGTTGTGAAGACATAATTTCTCCTATATAATTGGTAGTCAGTTATCAGTTTTCGATTGAAGAAGTTTACTTTGGATTGAATACCATTATATCACATTAAACTTGTTTCATATTGTTTTTTCTAAATCTAAACACGGGAGAGGATATGTTCCCGCTTCTATGATTGGAAATAAGTTTGAATTACTCAGAAAGGAATTTTAATGAAAATTGCAACGATTGAACAATTTTACCCACGTCGCCGGACTCGACTCGTAAAGATTACAACAGACACCGGCATTGTAGGATGGGGTGAAACAACTCTTGAAGGCAAACCGAAAAGCACTTGGGCAGCAGTGGAAGAACTTGCCGACTATTATATCGGTAAAGATCCATTACGTATTGAACATCACTGGCAGCATGTCTACCGATCCGCTTTCTTCCGTGGTGGTAATATCCTGATGTCTGCTCTGTCTGGAATTGATCAAGCATTATGGGATATCGCTGGTAAGTCCTACGGTGTCCCTACCTATCAACTCTTAGGAGGTGCTGTGCGTGACCGAATCCGCGTTTACGCACACTGGGGCATTGGCAGCCTAACGGACGAGGGCAAATCGTCTGCCAAAGAACGGCTTGACTTTCTATTACAAAAAGGTGGATATACTGCCTTTAAAAGCGGTCCCGGTGGCAAGTGGCGTGGACATGAACCTCCTGCAGTGATTGATGCTTTTGTTGAACGCGCTTATCTCATGCGCGAGTGGGTTGGTCCCGATGTTGAACTCGCCTTTGATTTTCACGGAAAAATGACACCTGCACTTGCGATTGAAATCTGCCATGAACTCAAAGGTATGCGGCCGATGTTCGTTGAAGAACCTGTCCCACAAGAAAATGTAGATGCTCTCAAATTAGTGTCAGACCATGTGCCGTTCCCAATCGCGACAGGTGAACGTTTGTTGACACGATGGGGTTTCCGTGAGGTATTTGAGAAACAAGCAGTCGCTTATCTACAACCTGATACCTCCCATGCAGGCGGCATTACAGAACTGAAAAAGATTGCAAATATGGCGGAGGTCTACTACATGCATATCGCGCCCCATTGTGCAATTGGACCGGTTGCTTTTTCTGCTTCCCTTCATGTGGATGCTGTTGTGCCAAATTTCCTTATACAAGAGCAGATAGATGCCGGTTTAGGTGACGGGTTGTTCACTGAAGATTGGCAGGTCAAAGATGGACACATTGAACTACCGACAAAACCGGGACTCGGGTTTGAAATTGATGAAAAAGAAGCAGAACAAATACTTGATACCTATCCCGAAGAACTTGGTGGTGAATACTATTATGAGACCGACGGTAGTGTAGCAGATTGGTAGATCAACAGTCAGTTTTTGAGTAGGATGTTCAACCAAACTACTTGCTACGGTTCTTCTATACGTTGGAACAAACCAAAGAAAATCTTCTGGTAATAGGTGAGCCCAGCATAGAAACGCTTCTTCTCTTGATTATCCTTTAGTCTTTCGTAGAATGTCCTGTCAATATATCCCGTAATCAATTGCCATTTTTGTGTATCTGATCCATAGCCATCACGATAAACATTTGTATAGACAACCGAGTCTTCACCAAACCAAACCGTAGCACCGTCGCCAAGGATTCTTGTAGGTTCACCGAGTGTTTCGAGCAGTTCTTGACGAAACACGTTATCAGGTTCTTTTATCACTTGCGGTTCAAGCGTCATATATCCTGCCGCTTTGAGGCGATATGTTCCCAGTTCTTTACTGAAGCAATACACGAGCAGAAGCGGAACACCTTTGTATTTAATTTCATAAACTATCGCTCCATTTGCCCTTGTGTGGATTTTGTGGTCCCTCTCTTTAAACTTAATCATTTCTACTGTGTTGCCCCACCATGCTTGTCTAAAGTGCGGTTTTGCAGACAGTGAGTTTTCCAAAGCAGGTATACAACTTGAGATTACACTACATATAACAAAAATGAAAATGATTTCAGTCGTTCTTCTCATAATAAATACCTCCTACAAACCATGATGTACTTTGTTTGTAAGTAAAATCAGTGCAAAATAGCGTCTACCAGATATATTCCTAAACCACTGATTTACGATTTGAAACATAAGGCGGTTCAAGCATCAACTTCTGATCTTCTTCTGTCATCTGTTGGTGTTCAGATTATTCAGTTCGCTTATATCCCAGAGAAACATCGTGCCATCCTCACTTCCACTGGCGAGTAACTTGCCATCTGAACTCCACGATAAACTGTTGACAGTGTCTGTATGTCCAATCAAGACTGCCTTAACCGAAAGCATTTCAAATGATATATGAGACACACCCGAACCCGATTGACTTGTCGGATTCGCTTTCGGTTTAGCCATAGCAGATGTGACATCCCATAGAGTTATACTACTATCTCTGTTATTAGAGCTTGTAGTCGCTAGTATCGTTCCATCCGCATTCAACGAAAGATTGGACACGAACCCTCCTCCCATATATGTAAAAATAGCTTTCTGTGTTGCATTTGTGATATCCCATAAACGTACTGTCCCATCACTACTTGCAGTGGTAAGCATCGTGCCATCCTCATTCCACGTTATGTCATGAATAGAACTTACATTAGTATGTCCTATAAGAGTTGTTTCAAGTGCAGGTATAGCGTTTGTAACATTCCACACACGGACCGTGTCATCATGGCTGCCAATTGCAAGTAGTGTTCCATCCGCATTCAATGATAAAATTTTGACATCGTGTTCTCCATATTCTGTGAGAACGACTTTTTGCGTGGCGTTTTTAACGTCCCATACATGTACCGTTTCACTCCGCCCCGCACTTGCAAGCACTGTGCTATCTGCACTCCATCCGAAATATCGAACGATGCCTTTCTGTCCTGTGAGTATTGCTTTGAGTGAAACTGTGTGAGGATTCCAGATATATATCGTGCCAGATGTGGTGCCAATAGCCAATAGTGTGCCATCTGGATTGAACGATACAGATCGCATGCTGCTATATTGTTCAATCGGAAGGTGAGGATTAAGCGTCATTTTCAGCGTAGCGGTTCTAACATCCCACAAACGAACAATGCCTTCAATACCGTTATAATCACAACTGACGAGTAGGGTAGCATCCGGATTCAATGATATATCCTCAAGTTCACCCATATATCCTGTAAGGATGTGTATCGGGGGACGCGAAAGCAGAGATAATGGAGCCTTGTATGGTCCCATATATTCTGTGGGAATAGGTTTTTCTATAGTAGTTTTGATATCCCAAAAATGCACTCTCCCGCGGAGTGTTGCGCTTGTAAGCAGCGTGCTATCTGCATTCCATGATATTCCAGTGATGTGATCATCTCCTTCGTATCCAACAAGCGTTGCTTTGAGGATAGGTGAGGTGTCTGTGATATCCCATACCCGTATCGTCCCATCTGATTTACCGCTGGCAAGTAACCTCCCATTTGCATTCCATACCAGGCACGAGATCGGGGCACTCGATGAATGGTTTGGTGATACTTTATCAGTTATGATACTTGCTTTCTTAGTGAGGGTTTTGGCATCCCATAGATGCAGTGCGTTGTCTATACCACCTGATGCAAGTAGAGTGCCGTCAGCGTTTGGTGCTACATGAACCCCTGCCCCATCTTCGGTGTGTGTCGTGATACGTGTAGTTGTGGTAACATCCCATAAAATAATTGTCTGGTCTTCACTGGCACTGGCGAGCAGTGTGCCATCCGCACTCAACGATACACTCTTAAGGGTTGTTGGATGTCCTTTGAGTGTTGCTTTAGGTATAGTCGTGGCGATATCCCATAGGAGCACATCATGGCTATTACGACTTGCGGCGGCGAGTATTTTTCCATCTGCACTCAACGATATGCTGTTGAACCCTCCTCTACCACCTGTTAAGGTTGCTATGAGTTTAGCCGTGGTAATATCCCATACACGGACAGTTCTGTCCTCACCTGCACTGGCAAGTGTCTTACCGTCCATACTTAACGAAATGCAGTTGACACCACCTATATTATGTCCTGTGAGCAAGGCATGTTCTTGGTGTGTTTCAGTATCATACAGCCATATACCAGCACCACCAGCTATGGCTAATAGACTTCCATCTGGAGAACAGGCAATATCCTTTATCCACCCTTTACTGAGGCGAACTTTTGCATGCTTTGGTAATCCCAATTGGGTATAGGCTGGATATTGTGCAATGGCAGCATCAATACAGATACTTGAAAGGACAAGTAGTGTGAATAAAATAAAAAAGATTCTATTTCTTTTAATTCTCATCGCCACAACCTATATTTTAAACCACTGATTTACGATGTGCAACATAAGGCGGTTCAAGCATCAACTTCTGATCTTCTTCTGTCATCAACTCGCGGAGTGCATCGTCATATCTGCCTTGTCCCCATGAAGCGTGTCCAGGAGAATATTTGAACAGAATTGAGCGACGTTCATGGGTAGCAGTCCAAGGCAAAGTGCCGTGCGTCAACGCTTCCGTAAAGATAACAGCATCACCCGCCTTCTGATGCACGGGTGTCATACAGGTTCTATTTTCCACTACAGGTCGGAACTGCGGTGGACACGGATAGTTGCTCTTATGACTTCCCGGTATACAACAAAACCCACCGTGTACCGGTAGCATATCTGTCAATGCCCATGAGACAACGGTTAATCCGTTATACATCCGATCATTTCTAAAGACATAGTACTGCGATGGATCGTAAGGTGTTCCACCACCATGAAGCGTCCCACCGGGGTTGCCATCTATCATCAAGATACCGTAGACATGATCAAGTCTAAATTTCGGACCAACAATTTCGGCTAAACACGGCATGATACGCGGATGATTGAGTAGTTTCCGAAACGCATCATTCTCCCAACTCAAAAATCCACCGAATCGCTGTGAATGGATGTTATCGTTAACAGGATCAGGATAATCTTGTGCGTCAATCAGTGTGTTCAATTCAGCAAGTTCATCTTCACCTAAAACACCTTCTATATTGACATATCCCCATAGGTCAAACAGATATTTCTCTTCAGCGTTCATACAGACATCTCCATTGCATCTTATTGGTGCGGTGAGCGCGAGGTCGGTTCCAGTCGTGTAACAACGATTTTCGATCGGTCAATGAGTTCACCGACGCGTGCTGAGATTTCGTTCACCCATCGGTCATCTTCATAAACCGCAGCATAAAGTTGTTCCCGTTGTTCTTCGCTTTCAAATCTGCGGATCCAGACATAAAGGTTATCCTCTTCCTCACCAATGAAACTCCCGATGACAACCATCCCTTTAGAAATCTGGAACGGGATAACCGTTTCTTCCATGTATTTCACCCAGTTTTCATGTTGCCCGGGCTGTGTTCGATATTGACGTAATTCAAAAAATGCCATATAAATCTCCTTGTTTGAATACTGTAATTAATTGCGATATTATTACCTTTATTTGCCTAATGAGTATCTGTATAGATTTTAATTCCGAAACTACTTATTGTGAAAAATGTTTGGATTTACAGGTTTAGCACACCTGAAGCCAAGTTCACCGTAAGCGAACGTTGGTTCAAGGCCGTGGCGGCTTCCTACCTGAACCTCAGGAGCGTAGTTGTCCCAACCTCCACCACGTAGAGCGCGTTCCGTGGTATTTTTGGCTTCAGTGAAATTGTGCACAATATCTGTTATTGCGGTTACTGAAATCGGTTTGACATCTGCAATTATCTTACCACGCGATGTCGCATAATACTCATTTGCATCAAGACACCATTCCCATATATTACCAGACATGTCATATAAACCATATCCATTTTCTGCGTAATTGCCAACAGGCGTAGGACCATTGAAGTTCCCATCGTAATTTGCTTTGCTCGAATCAATAGAATTACCCCATGGATACTCCATACCTATCAAACCTCCACGTGCCGCCTTTTCCCATTCAGCTTCCGTTGGTAAACGTTTGTCTGCCCACTGTGCGTAAGCCATCGCCGCGTACCAACTCACGTGTGTAACTGGGTAATTGTCTTTACCTATTGGATAATTGTTCCCGTCCCAATAGTCAAGGTAATTTCCATCATGATATTTGTCCAGGATTTGGTCTTTTTGCCACTGTGGGTTGCTATCTATAAATTTCTTATATTGCGCGTTCGTTACCTCGTATTTATCAATATAGAATGCCTCAACGTATATTTTTCCATAGAACGTTCCAGCAAGCCAGTGGGATTGCATTTGGAACTCACCAGCGGGAATTAGCACCATGTTGGTATTTGATCCAACGATGTTCTGCTCCATAACAGGAGGCGTTATGCTCCCTGAAGGTGGCGAGTCGGTAATATTCTTTATTATACCAGTGAGAATCAACATAAGTATAGGGGCAAGAAGAGTTAATCCACCGAACCATTTCCGCCCATAAATACCTCTTAATTCTCGACACCCTTGAATCGCTGCGCCAATCGTAAATCCCCAGAAAACCCATACTATAATGGCGGGTACGTCGAATCCAAGATAAAAGAGTCCATCCATCAATACAAATACGTTTGTTGCGACAAACCTTAATCCGAGATATAAGAGAAATACAAAATATATCGGAACAATAAGAAGTAGGTAAAGGACTATAGCAACAAGGTATCCTATAAGCCAGATTGCAAAGGCAATTACTGCCAGAGCAACAATACAACCTAACCCTTCACTCATGATTGACGACCTCCCTGTCACGGATAAATGAAATTTGTCTATCTCGAATCAGAAGATAAAAAACAAAACTGGCTATTTTTAAAAGCACTGTCACATAAGAGAGGATAAAAATACTTAACGAATAACTGATAAGAAATTGTAGTTGACTTCCCATAAGATAGTAAGCTGTGATTGTTGAACCGATAGTCAGCAACACCATAAAAAGAAAACATATACCAACTTCCCATTTGTTATTTAGCATAAGTGATTTGGTAAGTCGATAGATCGCTTGGACACGTTGTTCTCCCTCAATAATGATAAACTTCATTCCAAGTGATAGAAAACTGCTGTAAATGATAAGTAGCGGCAGGACACAAAGGGCAATCACAGTCCATGTGAGAATCGAGGAAGTCAACGTATAGTGGATGTAAAAGAAGATTAGTGAGATTATAATAACCACAAGACCAGAAATGAGGTAAAACGAACCCTTGAAGATAAATACAGGCTTAAAATACATCCTACCATAGGCTACGACCTCTATTGAACGATAACTGTGATTTATCAGTAGGTCGCGTATGAGCGCGGCTAAACCTATATCATTATAAAAGGCAATTAGAAACGAAACTATCAAAAGACACGCTACAATGATCAGAAATTGTGGTTGTTCTAAGTTGAGGTATTCCATGTGATTGAGTACACGCCAAACTTCGTCAAAACGCTCAGCTTGTGCACTTTCAAGCAGATGTTGTAATTTCTCTATACTGACGCTCCTAACAATCAATTCGTACAATGTTTTATCGGTAAATTGTTCAATTAGATCGATGATTTTACCAAATACTACAGAGATAAGCGCGATGCCGATTAATTTTCGATTCTTATTTAGGGTTGTGAATCCATCTTTAATAGCAATCTGCCAAATCATTGCTTTCCTCTTCTTTTAATGAAAAAAAAACGATAGACGAAAACACCAGCAACGAGTAAGGAAAGGGCAATTACAAAATGATAACCGATACTTGGTGACCCAAGTTTATAGATTGTCCAGTCGTTCCATAGCCAACTGTCAGACCATGGAACCCAATCAGGATTAAAAGTTACAAAACCGGTGTTTGTTAAGCGAGTCGTTAACCATCCAGTGTCACCAAGTAGAAGAATTATTAGGCAGGCAGCAAGAGCAATTGCCCCTATTGAGGCACCACTCGCTGCGACCCGGCGTATTGATTTTAGAACTGGATAATCAACATAGAAGGCAATTGGGATTGTTATATTACCTGATGGATTACCGACAGGTGAAATAATTGTTGATTCTAATTCTGCATTGGTGATATACTTTGATGAAGGTGCCGTAGAATCACTCAAATTTGTGTTGATCACCAATTCGGTCTTATACATTTTTTTCGATGCCAGAAGACGCGCGTCTAATTCGAGGGTAACGTTAGTGTTTCCTCGGATTGTCATAGTGGACAGTTGAATTCCCGGTATATCGTTATTTAATTGAAGATTGCCATAGAGAAATCCACGTCCTATGTTTTTTATTTCCAGATGTATCTTCTTCTGCGTTTCAGTATCAACTTTGCCAAAGTCGATAGACTCATGATTTATATGAAGTATTGGATGACCAATTCCTGGGTTCAGACTTTGAACTAATTTTTCTAAACCAATGTCTTGTTCAACTTTGTAATGCATAACGATCTCTCGCGCAATATTTGCTAATTCGGGTTGTTTAGTGTATTTGAGCCACAGTGCGATAACCCCGTTGAACAACATATTTTTTCCTTGTTCCCAATTTATGTCTATGGCGTTAGCTAATTGGGCGGGGGTTTGGACATCTCCTCCTTCCTGAAACTCTAATTTCTCCTGAAGAATAGATACCATGACTCGGAGTCCACGTCCTCGGTTTTCAGGAAACTCACTAACAACAGATTGTGCAGCATCGGCAAAGTGCATTTCGCCAATCCTGCCAAGACTCTGTTCCAGGTAGCCACGGTAAAGGGCATCAATGGCATCATTTGAATGCTTGAGCATTAACTGTGCCAGTTGTGGGATATTAAAGGCTTCATCACCATTACGGAATTTTAAGATAGGATGTTCACTCCCTAAAAACTGGACATCCCTTTCTTGTAGGAGATTTGCGATATAAGCCTCTCGCTTTTTTAAGTCTGATAGGGTATCTCGGGCTTGATTCAAGAGGGTCCGCCACTGCTCTTCCGTTCTGCCGTCGGATCGGATGCGTCCACCTGCATTCAACGATACTTTATAAGATTTATCATGAGCCTCCATGACACAAGTGACAATAGCATCCTCATTAAGGCTCTGCAATTCTTCAATTGAAAGACCTAATATTTCAAAGTAGTTGTCTGCCTCTCCTATATTTAGTCCTAAATCTTGCAAAATTTTAGATGCTTCATCAACAGAAAGCTCATATTTGTTTATTGCTCTTCGGAGAAGTCCTCTATATTGTTCTGTGTTAATGGTCGGTGAAGTCGCTAAAATCTCATTAACCAAGGTAATGAATTCATCACGTTTAGACATAACATCAATCCTATTGAATTAGATTAAAAAGATATTATACTGATTTGATTGTCATAATATCTGTTCTTGTTGCTGTACGTAGGGGCGGGGTCTCCCCGCCCGATTAGAAGTAAAAGTCTCCCGTTTGTGAGGCGAGGAGACCTCGCCCCTACGTTGTTCACATGCTACTTCTGATTAAATCATTATAATGTCTAAAGTAAAGTATCTTATTATAAAATGGGTACATTACAATCGATCATAACCATAACCATTACCAGTTATCTCATAAAGGGCAGCTGCAGCGAGGAAATGGATATCCGCATCTGAACTTTCTAAAACTGTTTCAAGAATTTGTGTTGAGCTATCGTTTTTTGCGTCTCCGAGTGCTTGTATCAGATTGATGCGAAACGCTCTTTCTGTTTGGTCAGCATGCAATTCGGTCAACTTTGCTACGAGGGCAGAAACCGCTTTGTCATCCGCAATTTTGCCGAGTGCACGCGAAGCATCTCTGCGAATTTCAATATGGTTTTCATCGTTATTCATGATTTCAATGAGAGCATCAGTTGTTGAAACATCCGCAAGTTCACCTAATGCTTGGGTTGCCAATCGTCTAACATCTTTATTGTCCTCATTCTCTCCGTTTGCGACAAGAACAAGGTCCGGTATCAAAGCAACCGTCCCAGTTTCTCCAATTTTCCGTGCAGTATCTTTCCTTGTATCCACAACTGCATCTGAAAGTGCTTCTCTCAGCTGTGCTACATCAAGTGACCGTGTGCGTGACAAGGCAACGGACGCTGCGTTTCTAATCGGAGTCCCTTCCCATTTGTCATCTGAACGTACTTGCATTTTTTCAGCAATGAATTCAGGTAAGTTCAACTTTTTTGCAGACCTGACGATTATCTCCCAACTCCAATTCCTTTTTCTATCGTTAAGTGCCAAGTTGCGTCTATTTCCAGCATCTTCAAGTGCCACAATAAATTCCGTGTTGTCAACGATGCGATTAGCAAGTGCGTTTGCTGCTTCCATACTCTCAATTGCCCCAAGTGCTATCGCAGCTTTGATGCGAGGGGATGCATTTGCCAATGCTGCCGTGCTGGAATCTAAAGGTATCCGTTTATCCGATAAAATTGCAATAAGGCGAGGAACAGCTTTTGTGCTTTTTAGTTTACCGAGTGCTGTGATCGCATTAATGGAGATATTACCGATACGTATGTCAATTGCCTTGATAAGAAGGTCTTCCGAAGCAGTATCACCGATATTGCCGAGTGCGGTGACAGCAGCGGCCCGGATAACATCCGTCTCTAACTGATTTTCCACCATTTCGCTTAGTTTTGGAACTGCTTTTGCATCTTTTATTCCTCCCAAGGCAACAACTGCTTGTAACCGAACAGCACTGTTTTCATCATTCAATGCATCTCGTAGAACAGATCCTGAACGTTCATCACGAAGTGCATTCAACGATGCAGCTGCAGCAGCACGAATAGAAACAGATTCTTCCTGATCCTCAAGAATCTCAATCAAAGGTTCCACTGTCTTTCGGTCTTTAAATCCACCAAGCCGAGTAACCACTTCTTTTCTTATCACATAACTTGAATTATTTAATTCAGCAAGCATTGTGTCTAACGCTGAAGCATGATGGATAACACCAAGCATATAGACGATTGCCCATTGCGTCCATTCGTCGTCAACGGATTTGAGTGCATCAAGCAGGAGATTTGTTGTTGTTTCATTTCCATTTTTAATTAGCGCGCCGATTACATGGTCTTGAACAGATTGAACCTCATGTCCATCTTCAAAACTACCGCGTCCCTTTTTAACGATGTCAACAAGTGCTTTATCAACAAGTTCGGGGCTTATTTCGTATAATGCTCTTGTTGCTTCAAGACGTGCGGTTTCATACTTATCATTCCTGATTATATCAAGTAAAGGATCGGCACTTTTTGTTGATTTGATTGTGCCTAATGCGATTGCCGCTTCTTGACGCACGACTCCTTGTTTGTCCTTTTTAAGTGCAGTAATCAACGCATCTATGGCACTATCACCACCAACTCTACCGAGTGCCCATGCAGCACTACGTCGGACGGTTGCGCGTTGGTCATCTGCTAAGGCGTTCACAAGCGGTTCTACGACAGTATCACCCTTGAAAATGCCGAGGGCGCGTGCAACCTCACTCCGTACAAGACTCGGAATCGGCTTAAGTTCTCCCCATATCCGATAATAAGGGCGCGGATAATCAGCTGTCCATTCAATATTCAGAGAATCAAGGTGTGTTCTCAGGGCATCAAGTGTTTTATACTTCCGTTTCATGTGACGCTGGAAATCTGATATGTCATCAAATTGCATGGATAGCACCCAAAATAGGATTGGGAGGGTGTCTGTATCTTTTATACGACTTAACACCTTTACAGCGTTTGCGCGGATAACAGCACTCGTTTCATCGCTCAACATCAGCAATAGCATCGGTTGTGTGGCATCTGAAGGTTTAAGCTGCCATAAAGCGTTGATCGCTGCAGACCGGACTGTCTCACGACGTAGTTTATCCATTGAAATTGCAATCAACTTACGGATCGTTTCATCAGAAGCGACATTAATTTTTCCGAGTGCTTCTGCCGCTTGCGTAACTGTCGTATCATCCAGTTGAAGCGCATTGGCAAGTGCAGCCACAGCGGTGTTGTTCTGTCCACGCGCATACATGTTGCCAAGACCTTTCGCAGCAATTGCCTTAATCTCCTTGTGCGTATTACCCGTTAAGATGTCAATAAATATAGGTATTGCACGACGATCTCCTATCGTACTTAGTGCGTTTGCAGACTCCAGCTGCACACGGTGTTCACCGGTTTGAAGGGCATTTATAAGTGCTGGCACTGCTAATCCACGCATTGAAGTGAGCGCGGCGAGAGCTGCACCTTTCAGGTCTTCGTCTGCAAGTAGTTGAATTATGGGCAGCACCGCTGATTCTGCTCTAAGTCTTCCCAAAGTATTAATTGCAGCGGATTGTGCGCGTAAGCGATATTTTTTCATCCACGCATCATCAATATAAGCACTGGCGATATAACGGTATTGATCGGAATAACCATCATCTACATCTGGTATGATGTTACGGGCACCGGTTTCAAGGACTGCTAAAAGCGGCACGACAGCCGGTCCACTAACTCTGTCCAGTGCCTCTATTGCTGTGCTTTGCACATAACCATTGGAATCTGCTAAGAGTTTGATAAGATCATCAACCGCTGCTTCTGCTTGGAGTTTACCAAGAAGTTTCGCTGCGTGCATCCGCACCTGTGCATTGTTATTCCTTGTGGCTAACTGAAGAATGGGCACTATTTCGGCATTCGGTTGGAATTTGGGTTTGCAGAGTTCACCCACAGCAACGATAGCACTATAAGAAACTTCGGGAACTTCATCCGTTTTAGTGAGGATTGATTTGTATGTTGAGATTAGTTCACTGTTTTGTAGCGATCCTAATTCACGAATTGCTGCTTTTCTAATCTGCGGATCTTGGTGTTGGGTTGCGTTTGTTAATAGCGTTACAAAATTTGAACTTGCTTCTGTTTGACTGCGTAGTTGTCCCAACATTTGATTGACTGATTGGTGAACAGCGGGTTGGTAGCATTTCTGAGCCTCTAATAGACCGGTTACAACTGCAGCATCTTGTCTTTTTGCTAAATCCAAGAGCAGGTCTGGGTGTTTTTCAACTGCCATTGCAAGTGCTATTGCCAATAATCCAGATATAGAATTCCTTGAACGGATGAGACGTTCCTGTTGGTCAAGTTCATCTGAATCAGGGTCTTCTAAAATTGAAATTGCTTCAATGTCAGTATTCAATGTTTCAAGATGTGTCAATGCTTGCATTATGGCTTGGTGCCAACTGTTCGTATCCGTGCTATCTCGCAACTGAAGTAAACGGTCAAGATGGACTGCTTCCTGAATCTTTGAATCGTTGGCGCGCGATTTTTGTACAGCAGCTTCAGCTGCTGCGTAATCTCCGTTAACAATTGCTTGTCTTGCATCAAGAATTCCCTTATCTTCTTTTTCACCGCACCCGATGAGAAAGGTAAAACAGAGAATGAGATGGATATAGATAATAAAATATTGTTTCATAAGTAAAATGTTCACTGAGTCTCGTTGAGGTTATTAAAATTGTTCAAACTATAATAGCGTTACTTGCGTATTAACATCTTCCGCGTGGCAGAAAATTCATCTGCGGACAATGTATAAAAATAGACACCATTTGCGACCTTTTCACCTAATTCGTTTTTCCCATCCCAATATGCAGCGCGGCTCCGATTATGATAGATACCGACACCTTGACACCCTAATGACAGGGTGCGAACAAGGCCGCCGTCTACAGCATGAATATGCAACGTCACATCTGCGGATTCTGCTAACTGATACGGTATCCACGTCTCTGGATTGAACGGGTTAGGATAGTTTTGGAACAGTTGGTTACGCTTTATCTGACCTAGTGTGACAAGTTTTTTACCGCGTGACTCGACGGAAAACGGTTCATCCAGATCTGTTTCATCAGCATCGGATCTGTAATCCCACAACAGCATGGTTGCGTCCTCACTGCCACTTGCGATAGTTTTTCCATCCGGACTGAAAGACACACTCCAGACCCAATCGGTATGCCCTTCAAGGGTGTGGAGATGCGCCCCTGTGTTGGTTTCCCATAGACGGATGGTGTTGTCCCCACTGGCACTTGCGATAGTTTTCCCATCCGGACTGAAAGACACGCTCCAGACTCCCCCCGTATGCCCTTCAAGAGTGCGGAGATGCGCCCCTGTGTTGGTTTCCCATAGACGGATGGTATTGTCCGCACTGGCACTTGCGATAGTTTTCCCATCCGGACTAAAAGACACACTATAGACCCAACTCGTATGCCCTTCAAGAGTGCGGAGGTGTGCTCCCGTGTCGGCATTCCATAGACGGATGGTGTTGTCCCCACTGGCACTTGCGATAGTTTTCCCATCCGGACTGAAAGACACGCTATTGACCGAATTCGTATGTCCTTCAAGAGTGTGGAGGTGTGCCCCTGTGTCGGCATTCCATAGACGAATGGTTCTGTCCCAACTGGCACTTGCGATAGTTTTCCCATCCGGACTAAAAGACACACTATAGACCCAACTCGTATGCCCTTCAAGAGTGCGGAGGTGTGCTCCCGTGTCGGCATTCCATAGACGGATGGTTCTGTCCGAACTGGCACTTGCGATAGTTTTCCCATCCGGACTGAAAGACACGCTATTGACCGAATTCGTATGTCCTTCAAGAGTGTGGAGGTGTGCCCCTGTGTCGGTTTCCCATAGACGGATGGTTCTGTCCGAACTGGCACTTGCGATAGTTTTCCCATCCGGACTGAAAGATACACTATAGACCCAATCGGTATGCCCTTCAAGAGTGCGGAGGTGTGCTCCTGTGTCGGCATTCCATAGACGGATAGTGTTGTCGTCACTGCCACTTGCGATGGTTTTCCCATCCGGACTGAAAGATACATTCTGGACCCAATCGGTATGCCCTTCAAGAGTGCGGAGATGCGCTCCTGTGTCGGCATTCCATAGACAGATGGTGTTGTCATCACTGCCACTTGCGATAGTTTTCCCATCCGGACTAAAAGACACACTACGGACCCCCCACGTATGCCCTTCAAGAGTGCGGAGGTGCGCCCCTGTGTCTGCATCCCATAGACGAATGGTTCTGTCCCCACCGCCACTTGCGATAGTTTTCCCATCCGGACTAAAAGACACACCCCAGACCCAACTCGTATGTCCTTCAAGGGTGTGGAGGTGTGTCCCGGTGTCGGTTTCCCATAGACGGATGTTATTGTCCGAACTGGCACTTGCGATAGTTTTCCCATCCGGACTGAAAGACACACTCCAGACCCAATCGGTATGCCCTTCAAGAGTGCGGAGGTGCGCTCCTGTGTCAGTTTCCCATAGACGGATGTTATTGTCCGAACTGCCGCTTGCGATAGTTTCCCCATCCGGACTGAAAGACACACTCCAGACCCAATCGGTATGCCCTTCAAGAGTGCGGAGGTGCGCTCCTGTGTCGGTTTCCCATAGACGGATGGTGTTGTCCACACTGCCACTTGCGATAGTTTTCCCATCCGGACTGAACGATATACTGATCAAACGCACAGGTCCCGTGAGTAGGTCAAGTTCTTGTCCGGTATGTGCGTCATATAGCCAAACACCGATACTACTCGCAACAGCAAGACGTGTGCCATCTGGTGAATACGCTATTTCGTGTACAACCCCTTTACCAAGCCGTGCTTTGACACCTTCGGGTAAGTGCCACTGTGGTGAATCTTGCGCAAAGGTGTTCGTTGCGAAACTAAATAACGTCAAAAGTATAATTATTATACATAATCTTATTTTCATTATATTTTGCTTATGTTTTGTCTGAATCTCCGCTGTAAGATATGAGTTCACAACTCATCAACCCCATCTTTTTTATTACCGCAATATACAGCACGGTTCATGTTCTGATTAAATCCAATATTCCTTTTTCTACTTACATAGACATCCATCCCATTCATGATACTTATTCCCCTGCAATTACCAGTTTCGTAAGATCGGCTACAGCATAGATATATTTCGCAATACGATTTAGCAACGCTAATCTATTTCTACGAAGGACAGCATCTTCTGCCATAACAAGAACATCATCAAAAAACTTATCTATTGCGGGTTGCAGTTCTGCTAACTGTATCAAAAGTACTGAATATTCTCTTGACTGGATACTTTTCTCAAAATTAGGTGCTGCTTCGGTGATATGAGCATTTAGTTCTTTTTCAGCATCATCTTTTAGCAATTCAGTATCCACAGTTTCCGGTGCATTTTCAGGCAAAATCCTTAGCACCCGATTGAGTGCATTATATATGTCCTCAAAATTAGGTGTCAAGCGAAATTCAGCAAGTGCCTTTGCACGTTTGAGAATATCTGTAATATCAACATCACCGACTGCTAACACCGCATCAGCAAGGTCAGGGGTATATTGCTGTGTTTGCAAGATAACCCGTAGACGTTCTTTGATAAAATTAAGCACGCTTGATTCAGTATCTTTAACCAATTCCACATCGTATAAAGAGAGTGCCTCTCGCACAATTGAATCTAATGAGAGCGGAAGTTGACGATCTTGCAAGATACGGATTGTACCAAGGGCATGCCGTCGTAAAGAGTATGGGTCTTGTGAACCTGTGGGACGTTCCTCTATACCGAAGTATCCTACTATGGTGTCGAGTTTGTCAGCGATAGCAAGTATCGTACCGACTTCGGTTTCAGGTAGAGACGTATCCGCACCGAGTGGTTGATAATGTTCTGCAATAGCCTCAGCTACCTCTGCAGTTTCACCTGAGTTATGAGCGTAATATCTTCCTGTTATCCCTTGTAGTGATGGGAATTCAATGACCATTTGGGTGGTCAAATCTGCTTTACAAAGCAACGCTGCACGTTCTGCATGATCGGTGGTAGTTTCCGATAACTTCAATTCTGTTGTAATGAATTTCACCAACGTCTTCATACGATTTGCCTTATCTAAAAGCGAACCGAGTTTAGCGTGAAAAACAACCGCGCCTAAACGTTCAACTTTATCAGCAAGTTTTGTTTTCTGATCTTCTCTATAGAAAAACTCAGCATCGTTGAGCCGGGCATGCAGCACCCGTTCATTACCATGCCGGACACCGTCAATATTGCCATCTGTACCGTTGGAAATAGTGATGAATTTTGGTGCAAGTTCAGTATCGCTTTTCCACATCGGAAAATAACGTTGATGCTTTTTCATCGCAGTAATCAGCACTTCTGAGGGGATTTCTAAATGCGACTCACTGAAATTGCCGACAATCGGGTGCGGATTTTCTACAAGATAGTTTACCGTATCAAGCAATTCTTCATCTATCACAGACAGACATCCTTCTGATTCTAAAGCGGTTCGCACCTGTTTTTCTATGGTATCCCGTCGATGTTTTGGACAGACAATAACATTAACTTCGTGCAGTTTCTGAATATAGGTATCCACGTCTGCCGATGCCAAACTTATTGGATCGGGATGCAAAGATCGGTGTCCATAAGTAATACGGTCCGCATGTGCTGCGCCATAAGTGCAGTTGACAACTTCATCTCCGAGTAATGCGACTAACCAGCGAATGGGACGGGCAAAACGGGCAAAAGCGTGTGGTTCTGCTGATTCTGTTTCCCAGCGCATCGTTTTCGGAAAACGGAGAACTTCAATCCATTCAGGTAGAAGTGTTTCCAATAGGTCGCTTGTAGATATTCCTTCTTCAAGTTTGGAGACTGCAATGTATTCTCCACGTTCTGTTTCAACAATACGGATGTCGGAAAGTTCAACACCTTGAGATTTTGCAAAACCGATGGATGCCTTTGTCGGTTCTCCGTTCTCATCGTAAGCGATGCTTTTTGGCGGTCCTACGATTTCTGTCTCTTGACTTTCTTGTAACGTTTTAATGTCTTTGATAGCAAGCGTAATCCGTCTCGGTGTGCCGAAGGTTTGGATGTCACCAAACGGAATTCTATGTTCTGTGAGAGAATCGCTCGCTATTTTGCTGAGTTGGTCAAGAGCAGGTGGAACGTAACTTGCTGGTATTTCCTCTGTCCCGATTTCAAAGAGAAGGTCTGCAGTTTCATCGGAGTTAGAAACTACCTCTGCTCTCGTAGAAACAGTTTCGGTTGGGGCTGATTCTGTGCTGAAACGTCCCATCAGTGGATGTCCCATCTCTTCGCGTTGTGTGACATAAGCGCGTGCAATACGTTGCGCTAACCTACGGACACGTTCAATGTAACTCACACGTTCCGTAACGCTGATTACGCCGCGTGCATCCAGCATGTTGAAGGTATGTGAACATTTCAAAACATGGTCGGTTGCGGGGAGAACTAAACCCGCATCTAAACACGCATGTGTTTCCTTTTCATAGGTGCTAAACTGCTCAAAAAGCATGTCTACGTTGGCGTGTTCAAAGTTGTAGGTTGAGTATTCCACCTCGCTTTGATGGTGAACATCTCCATAGTTCAGGTGTTCATTCCAACGAATATCAAAAAAGGTGTCAACATCTTGTAGATAAAGTGCAATACGTTCAAGTCCGTAGGTAATCTCAGCACAAATCGGGGCAAGGTCTATGCTACCCATCTGTTGGAAATAGGTGAATTGTGTAACTTCTGCACCGTTCCACCACACTTCCCAACCGAGTCCAGATGCTCCGAGTGTCGGTGATTCCCAGTCGTCTTCTACAAAGCGGATGTCGTTTTTACGAGGAGAGATGCCGAGATGGTAAAGACTTTCAAGGTAGAGTGGCAGCACATTTTCGGGTGCTGGTTTGAGTATAACTTGATATTGGTAGTATGCACCGAGGCGGAAGGGGTTCTCTGCGTATCTGCCATCGGTGGGACGGCGGACAGGTTCTACGTAGGCGACCTGCCACGGTTCTGGTCCGAGGCACCGTAAAAATGTGGCTGGGTTAAATGTGCCTGCACCGACTTCTATATCGCACGGTTGTTGAATAATACATCCTTGATCTGCCCAAAATTTCTCTAATGCCAATATTATTTCTTGTAAGGTCATATCTGTTTGGTGTTGTCTGCTCCGTTTCTGTTGGTTGAATATACTTTGAGTTAGTTTGGTTATTTGAGTCCTATTATTGATTACCTTTGCACATTAGTAAGGATGGAGTTCAATTGTTCCTGTTGAGAATGAAAGGTTTAGATCAAAATGTGATAGGAAATTTAATCCTAATACACCATCAATAGTTGATCCAACAAGGTAAGTCGTGGCATACGACATCAATATTTTCGACAGATTCTCCAATTGCTGTTAATTTACGGGCGGTGATGATTTTCGCTGGGATAATACCGCTGCCTGTGGTAAGAAGTATGACTTGTTTCGGATTTGAAAGATCGTATCCTAAATCTGAAGCAATTCTTGTTAGAATCGAGGTATTTGATGATCCTGTGTCTAAAGCCACAATCACATTTCGGAATTTATTGGCACTAATGTCACTAACTGTGAGACGAAGGAAAATTAATTCATCTACTGGGTTGAAGGATATGTATCCCATTATAATAGATACCTCATTCCCTCTGGTAGTCCACCTGTATAATGTATGGCTGCGCTTCCTTCATAATTACTGGAAACTTCATAAATATCGTCTCTGGATTCACTATGTGCGAAAACAACCCCTGACAACAGTTCGGTATTTTCGCTGATTTCACAGTCAACGATAAACAACCATTGATCGGGATATTTCTGTTCCATTTCTTCAAGTGTGAGACGTTCATTAGACATTTATGCTTCTCCTCTAAATTTGATATGCTAAGTTCATAAAATTATATCGTATTTCAAGTGAAATTGTCAATCATTTCAATAACGACCAGTCCGGTTCATCTTCAGGATCGCCAAGGGGACCGTGTGCATTACGCACAATACGACGTTGTGCGTCATACCAATCCACATAACTTGTAGCAGGCTGGAGTTTATCATTTCGATCTTCCATCAGATTTAGGAGTGTCCGCTCCATTTCATCTGCTAACGCCGATGAGGAAGTATTAGATTGGGCATCAGGATCGTCAATCAAGTTGTTCATCTGCAGTGGGTCTACTTCAATGTCATATAACATCCGTTTACCGTCAAGCCAACGCGCGTAACTATGTGTTTTTGTGCGGACACCACGCCATTCATCACCATTAACAAAGTAATCGTAGGTCGCACCGAAGTTCATCGTCAAAACAGCATCTTGTTCAAAAGCATCCGTTTCACCACGCCAAGAAGCAGACAAATCATAACCTTCCACTGTACGAGGTGGTTGAATTCCACATAAACTGCAGAGAGATGGGAACAGATCAACAGGAGATGTAAGCGTATCGCATGTGCGGTTACCTTCAAACACACCGGGGAGCCGCATTATTAACGGCACTTTGATGGATTCCTCGTAAGGTTTCTTCTTCGCCCAAAAATTGATACCTTGCGCGCCGCCTTGCGTGCCGTGATCCGATCCGAATACGAGTAACGTATTTTCTACACGGCCAGTGCTTTCAAGATATGCCATCAATTCTCCGAGCATATCGTCTACCGCTAAAGTCATAGCGAGGTAGTGACGGTAAATCTTTATGGATTGTTCTCGCTGTTTATCTGGCACGTTTTCAGGTAAGTGAAGTTCGTCAGGGAGGCGGTCATAGTATTTCTGTGGAGCATACTCATAAGGGGTGTTATGTGCTTGGTGTGGAGAGATAAACAGACAAAATGGCATCCCGTCATCAACATTATCCATAAACTGAAAGGCGTATCGGTTGAGTGCGTCAGTTTCATATCCATCCCATCTTTCATTTCGCCAGTTATCAAGATTCACAGTGCCGTTGAAATAGTCTGTATGAAAGTTATAGCCACGCCAATGTTGAAATCCGAGTCGATCGCGCCCTTCTGGGACATAATCGCGTCCACCGATTTCTGGGAATGAACCTGTGTGCAAATGCCATTTGCCAACCCACGCAGTGCGGTATCCATTTCTGCTAAAGACATCACCGAGTCCGATCTCATCGTGTCTGGTTTTGACGAAGTTAATGAGATGTCCGGTTGTCTGTGGGTGTCGTCCTGTGAGTAGCATGGAACGGTAGGGAGTGCAAACAGGTGCAGTAGCGATTGCATTGGAGAAAATGGCACCTTCCTGCGCGAGTCTGTCAATGTGCGGTGTTTCAATCTGTATTTCCCCGTATGCAGGCAAAGAACAAGCACGGATTTGATCTGAGAGGAGATAAACAATGTTTGGGGGGCTTGTCATGTCAGATGCCACATTATATGTTGTACAATATAGGCGGGAAATAGACCCGCCTATTCAATCTTGGAGAGTTAGGCAGAATTAAAACTTCAGCCCCACACTAACACGATGCGCGTCATTCAGGTATCCAAAATCGGCAAATGCATAATCCAGCGACAGCATAGTATTACCGAACTTTAGGTGTATCCCTAAACCGAGAGTCAATCCTTCCTCATCATCACTACGGTCAGGACCTAAACGGAATTTGTAGCCTGCCCGAAGTGCAGCCATCTTCCTGTACCAGTATTCTACACCAAGGTTCAGACGTTCACTGTTATCATTCGGATGGTTGCCATCAAGTGCTATGGTCAGAAGGTTACTGTCATCGTCAACTAAGTCGTAAGCAACACCCAGACGGAAATTTGAAGGCAGCGGAAATTCAACGGTGTCTAATTCTGCTTTTACCGTTGGATTCGTGGTATCAGGATAGGGGGGATATTCAGCAAGTTGTTCATTTCCGGCAACTTCGGTACCTGTCTTAAGATCAGGACCGCTAAAACGCATCTCAGGTCCAAAATTAGAGAAAGACATACCGATGCGTAAACTCCGCCAACCTATATGGTATAAAGTGCCGATGTCTATAGCAACACCCCTTGCACTTTCTCTATGAATCTGCTGGTGGATATATTTAGCATTGATACCAAAGGAAAGATTTGCGCCAGATTCTTTCTGATAAAGTTCCCTTGAATATGCTAATGAGACCGCAGTATCCCATGCTGAATACCAAAGTCCCGTACCGTCCGGTTTTGCAAGAGTTGTGATTTCTGTGTCGGGAACGTTAAGAAACGTGACACTTGCCCCCAACGTGCCGACCTTTTCAATTGGAATTGCAAATGCCAGATAGTTATATCGGACATCCGCAAGCCAAATCGTATGTGTATCTGAAAAACTTGTCTTTTCAAGCTGACTCAACCCCGCTGGATTCCAATAGATAGTCGTAACATCGTTGGCAATTGCACCGAACGCTCCACCTAAACTATCCACACGTGCTCCCGGTCCTATTTTGAGAAATTGTGCCCCCGCAGTTCCCACATTCGTTGTCGAATAACTCGGAACTACAAATGAAAATATGAGAACCGCCATGAGAATATACGAGAATAATGGAGTGTGGTAGCACCGTGTGCCTGTTTTTAGTAACAGGACTAACCTACCTTCTTTTCCATCTTGATAAAAAGTAACATTGTGCATGTGTTTCTCCTTGATTGTGTTCCTTTATCGTATGATTGCAAATCGTCCGACCTTATTTCCAATGACTTCACTGTTTTCATCTTGTGCTTCAACATGAAAGATATAAACACCACTGGCAAGTGCCTGATTATAGCGGTTGAGCAGATCAAATTCGGCAGTGCCTCCTTTGCTGCCTTGTGCTAACCGTTCATCTGGATTGAAGGCATCGGTACTTTCGTGTTTGATTTCACGCACCAATTCCCCTACTAATGTATAGATTCGGATAGTACATCGTGGTGGTAGCCGCTTGAAGAAGATTTTATCCGATCCTTCAACATTCTCTGCTTTGTTCGTGACAAAGTATGGGTTTGGTACAACACGGATTCTTGCGAGGTCCTCTTTGATATTATCGACTTCAAGCGATTCTTCTTCTGTAGTGAGTAGCTGCTCATCTCCATTCTGCGGCGCGCTGACACCCCCCATTTCAACAGTAAATACATCACCTTCAGATATTTCACCATTCGGATCAGAGATATAGACATACGCACCGCGGAGGAATATTCTAATGAATCCTGGTGTATCCGCTGGAACATATTCATCACTCCAACCAGCTCCCGATAGTATGGCATACCCGTCAGCGCGTTCGCTATTGAACGGTATTTCTTCATCCGTGTCTTCGTCTACAATTTTGATGTGTGTATCGTCAACAAATGTGATTGAATACGTATGTGGTCGATAATATGTTATCCAGAAGATGTTTGGGCCAGTGGTAGTACTTCCTCCAGTCGCCTCATTTTGAATATCCACTGTCCACCCTGGAACGGAACCTTCGGTCAGTTTAACATCAATAATGGAATTTGCTGTTGGACTATCATAGGATACGTTGACTCCTGTTAGTTTCAGAATGATACCGTCAAACATTGGTGATAGGACTTCAACAGCATCTCCCTGGAGTGGGTCATACCAGTCGAATGTCTGCTTTTCCACCACCGTTTGATTTGTTGTCGTGTTAACAATCTCATAAGCAGGAGGTTGGTAACCAGGCCCCGTAATGAATGCTCCAGCTCCGGTCTGTTTAGCACCATACCAAACAATCTTATATTGATGTCCCGTAACTTTGTCTGGTGCTAAAACCATAGGTTCAACTGTGACCGATAGTGCCTCGTTTGGCACCAATTCAACGATAGGTTCTTTATATCCTGCGGGATGCGCGCGTGGCACAACATGCACCATCGTTTCAATCTGGCTACTCTCCATTGATGGCAGGACATTTTCCGGATTGCCAGTATCATACGACGTAACTGCATAAGTATATTGGATGCCGTTAGTTAATCCTGTGTCCGTGTAGAAATTCTTGATACCCACATCTTCACCAAGTGCTTGTGATGCGGTGGCAACGACTTGAAAAATGTCGCCAGCAACTGGAGGCCCCCCAGGTCCATCCGTAATTTTTACATACAATCCACCAAAATATATCTGTTCACCAGAGCGATATGTTCCATCTGGGTAAGGTTCACCTGTATTAGGGTCTTTGACAACAACATATCCACCACCATTAGATGGAAAATCGGGATTATATGCCAACACTTCCCAAAGTGTTGTGTTTATCACCTCAAATTCTGTGCTGGAATTGAATTTGATAGCGTAAGTTGCACTTTCAAAGAAATTAGCGAAAACAGGTTCATCTCCCATGTGTTCAATGGTTGCGTCGGAGTGCACCCCGACGTGGTCTACAGTAAAGAAATTATTGGAAACACTTGACTTGTCAAACTCTGTCAACAACTTCCAATCTTCAACGGGTTTACCGGTATTTTCATCAAAAACAATATCAAGTCTATAGACTCTATAGCCTTCAAATACTTTATCTGGATCGAATGGGTCAGCATAGTCTTCTATATTCATACTGACTCCATCATTAATCCAACCTTTCTCACCACTCCAGAGGAGGGATATCTGTTTGTTTGCAGGATAAGCGGTTACCTTTGGTGAAGGTGGCGGTGCGGCGGCACTGTAATCATCGTCGTACAACTTTTGTGCTTCGTCCGAAGTTACTTGCAAGCCTTCAAGTCCTTCACCGATAGCCACTACTATGATAACGTTGAACGTTTCTCCAGGGGCAAGTGATTCAACTGGACCATAGGATTGGATAAAACGTTGGTCATCATAGTTTTCGGGAACTGGTTCAACACCGGGGATGCTGATGAGAGCGTACATCTCTGCATCCGTTGTTGGGTCAGTATCTATGGTAATGCGTTTGTGTGCGGCAAAAGGTATTTTGGCAGTCTCATCTTCCGCGTTCTCCCCAATGTATGCATCTAACACTCGCAGTCCTATATATCCGGGAGCAGAACCGTTTGAGTACCCATAAGAAAGGAAACGGTTCGGGTGAGCTTCAGGATTGAGACTATCCGGTGTTTGGTCTAATGCAACGAAATCGTCTCCTGAGTAATTTGCTGTTCCGGTTTCGTTGCTTGAGATATCTACGTCATATCGAAACGCCATAAACACATCTTCAAGTGTGTCGCTACCGACATTCTTAACATTATACTCAAGGATAAAGAAGTCATAAAGTGGTGCATAACTCCATTGGAATCCGTTGACTTCCAGTTCTAAATCGAGTATCACCCCTTTATTCACTTCCGCGTTGGCATCTGTACATTTGAACCTTATTGCTTGGCTTGTTCGTGTTCCCTTTGTGGTTACACCTGGCGTACGAATATACACCTCATCTCTTGTTTCATATATTTCAGGGTCAAACTCTTCATCCGTTATGTGGTTAATAGGCCAAATTTCGCTCTGTCTTCCATCCGACTCGGCAACACCGATTTCGCCATTCCTCTTCGCGCCGATCCAGATGTCGCCTTCAAAGATATAGGAATCGTTTGTGCCAGCTGGCCACCAACCGGATGGGACGGAAGTGGGGCTTTGTGGATACCCAACAACGGCAGTGTTGAAAATAGCAGAAGTAAAGTTTCCGACATCCAATGCTTTCCAATCTTCACCTGCATTGACTGATAGTGCGGTGAATGCTAAGACCGTAAATAATAGACTATATCTCAGTATCTTCATATAATCTTACCTCCATATTGCTGTCTGACATAACAGCCCGAGTGCACCGAACTGATACTTGGATTGATTGATACTACACCAGTAGAACTAAAGTTTCTAAAAAAGTGAAATCCCATTGTGATGTACCTGTATTGATTGCTTTGGTTTCATCATAAGATATAAACCAGATAGGAAACTTTTGTTGAAGCCATTTTATTATTTGACTTTATGTATATTTGCTGTTACAAACAAAACCTAATTAGTATGCAATAGTATAAACCTAACCATTCAATAATGACTACATTTATTTTTTTAAGTATAACAATCTCTTGAATTGAATTCAAGGTTTATTTCAGAAGAGGATATGTTTTTGCCAAAAACTTTACACACCTTATTTATTGTTGCGCGGGGCTTGGATTTCTGCTAATCTATCTAATAAGAGTCGAGAGTCTTTCTCTGACATTTTTCACATCAAAGGTTAAGATTTTTAAGGTCAAGTTCAGCAGATATAGCGTGAAAAATCGTGCTATATCTAAAATATTAACGCTTGTAATAATAAATAACTAAAATGCCTAAAACTAAATACCTTGAAAAGTCCTTGAGGCAACAAAATGAATATATATTGACACTTTTTTTTAATGATACTATCCCTTGTTTTCGGTTGCAACTTTAATCAACCTGTGGAAATACCAGATGAAAACTTAGCAGCAGCAATTCGGGATAACCTCGGATTATATGCAACCGACCCTATTACTTATGGGAAACTATCTAACCTGAAGAAGTTTTCTGCACCGCAAAGAGGCATCAAGGACTTAACTGGATTAGAGCATGCGAAAAACTTAACAGCATTAGAACTCTACGGTAATCAAATCCGAGACATCTCTCCACTTGCAAGTCTAAAGAAACTCACTAAGTTAAGCCTGAGTAAAAATCAGATTACAGATATAACATCTCTAAATGGATTAAAACAACTTGCTTACTTAGCAATTGAACAGAATCAGATCCAGGACATCAAACCGATAGAAAACCTAACTAATCTCAAATATCTATTTATAGATCAGAATCCAATAAAGGATCTATCGCCAGTAGAAGACCTTCCAGTGGCTGACTCTGCTGAAGATACGTCACCTATTCAACAAGCAACAGATATTAGGCAGTATAATACTCAGATGGATTTACCAGATGGGGCAATAGCACGTTTTGGAAAAGGTGGCATCAATATCATGCAGTTTTCACCTGATGGAACGATGCTTGCAGTTGGCACTGATATAGGTTTGTGGTTATACGATAGGACATCAGGAGAAGCAAAACCTTTACAGACAAATTCTCTTGGTCAGTCCAATGCCGTAACATTCTCTCCAAACGGACGGTACTTGGCAAGCGGAGGTTCATCAAACCCTGTTCTTCAGGTATGGGATCTCTCATCAGGTGAGAAACTACCTGAAATTCTTTTACCAACATCAATGAGTGTACATCTCATGAACAAGCGCGGAGAAACGCTTGCAAAATCAGTAGCAGATCTCACTTTTGCCAAAAACAGCAAAAAACTTCTGAGTCTTAGTTATTCGGGAAAATTTAACTACTGGGATGTTTTCAAGGGAACAGGAATTTCTGAACACAATTCTAATTTTGATTCCGAAGGTGTATTGGCTCTTTCAAAAGACGGTAGCATGTTTGCCTGTGGCTATTGGAGTGGAAAAATTTGGGTAGGAGATGCTACCACAGGCAAACGTGTGGCTACACTCAGTGGGCATTCCAGAAGAATAAAGAGATTCTCCAAAAGCACAAAATATCGTCGTGTTCGTGCATTGGCGTTTTCTCCTGACGGTGAATTATTAGCAAGTGGAAGTGAGGATAAGACGGTTCAGATATGGAGTACCGATAAATATAAAAAGCAAGGATCTCTTAAAGGACACACAGGATGGATTTCTGTTCTTGCCTTCTCTAACGATGGAAAATACCTCGCAAGTGGGGACAATGAGAATACCGTTCGATTATGGGACGTAGACAAAAAACGCAATCTTGCCATTCTTAATGCGCATACAAACGTCATCCTTGCCTTGACGTTTTCGCCTGATGGAAAGACACTTGCCTCAGGCAGTGCCGATGGCACGATACGGTTTTGGGATGTCAACTCTCCCAAAGCATGTTCCACCTTCACAACCGGACATACAGAGTGGGTCAGAGATATATCGTTTTCTCCTGATAGTACAAAGATATCTATTGCAAAATATAACGCAACAGCAGAAAAATGGGATACCAGTACCGCCCGTCTACTGGATGTATTCAACAAGAATCCGCAAAAAATCTCGTACGCAGTTGCTTTATCCCCAGACGGCTCTTTTATGGCTTGCAACAATATCAAAGGTAATATAACTTTCAATAGTCAGGGATGGCAGACAATAACTGAATTCCATAATCACGATATAATTCGACTATGGAATCTTGACACAAAGACTGAACTTCCACCGTTAGTTGATGCTGTTGGTCCGATGGCTTTTTCTCCTGACAATAAGCTACTCGCAAGTAAGAGTTCACAGGAAATCGTACCATGGGATAAAACTACAGATAGTGAAGTAGGTATGTACATTAGTTTGGCAGTAGGTCGTAGCAAAGAAATCATCGTCTCAGAAGTACGGACTGGAACAGAACTAAACCGTATCCATATTGGAAGACGGGTTGGGCCGATATCTGGCGAAGGATTAGAAATGGAAACGCCTATCATGTTCTCACCTGAAGGCAGCATTCTTGCTGCAGGATGGATGTTGTGGAATACAGATTCGTGGGAACAACTTCGGACTTTTACATCTGAAAAATCTTATTTCGCCTCATTCTCACCTGATAGAAACTATCTTACCGTTCAAAATGATAGTGATTTCAAAAGGCCCGTCGGAGTATGGGAAATTTCCTCGTTGACCAAACCAAAAAAGATCGGAACTATACGCCTACCATCAACAATTGATAATAGAGCATTAACATTGTCCCCAGATGGATCAATCCTTGTAGAATCAACGAAAATGTTTTATGACTCATATTGTGAAGCAAACATATCACTATGGGATGTTGAAACTGGTGAAAAACTGCTATCACTTCCCGGCCATACAGAACCTATTGAAACATTAGTATTCTCACATGATGGAAAAACCTTAGCAAGCGGCTCTGAAGATGGCACAGTGTTATTGTGGGACTGGAAGAAAATCTTAGCAAAAATCAAACCCGATGATAGGTAATTGTGAGGATAAATCAATGAAAACAAAACATCTGCTTTACATACTATTATTATCTTTCTCTGTAATAATTATTCCAGTTTTCGCACAAGCAAAAATCTTGAGAGAACTACCCGACGGTGCCATAGCACGACTTGGAAAGGGTGGAATCAATGTTATACAGTTTTCACCTGACGGTTCCCACCTTGCTGTTGGAACTGATATCGGTGTACGACTGTATAATGTCACAACAAAAGAAGAAATATCACTCCCCAACAGAATCGTAGCACAGATCAACACAATTGCCTTTTCAAAAGATGGACGGATACTTGCCTGTGGTGGATATTTTAACCCTTTAATTCAGTTATGGGATATAAAGTTCGGAGTAGAATTTGCATCACTACAATCATCTAAACCCCAGGCATATATTGACTGGGAACATTTTCCCATACATTCAGTCATCGCATTAGCTTTCTCAGAGAATGGAAGAACACTTATTGGCGTAGATAGGGAAGGACTATTCACATACTGGGATATAAACTCACAGCAGAAAGAATCAGAGCAGAAACAATATACCATCTTGCATATATACGCATCAACATTATCACAGGATGGGCACACCTTCATTACTGGCGAAGAAAATGGTGAAATCTCAATATGGAATACACAGACAGGGAGTTTGGATGCAACAATCAAAGGACATAAACCGTTTTTTAAATGGTCAAAACGCAATTCGAGAATACGTGCATTAGCATTTTCACCAGATGGAAGCATATTTGCAAGTGGAAGCAAAGACATGACTGTGCAATTGTGGGATACAGAACGCCGCAAAAGAAAAGCAACATTTAAGGGGCATAAGGCATGGATTACAGCTATTGCATTCTCTGAAAAGGGTGAAACTGTTGCAAGCGGTGATTCGAATGGGGAAATCAGGATTTGGAATACACGAAGAAAACGTTTGCAAACAAAGTTAGATGGTCATACAAACAGTATCACCACGTTGGCATTCTCACCAGATGGAAAAACTTTTGCAAGTGGCAGTGCAGATGGAACAATAAAACTGTGGGATCCAAATTCATGGAAAGAACCTGTTACATTGGATTCCGATTATACAGAATGTGTTAGATCTGTTGCTTTCTCATCAGATAATGCAACAGTCTCTACCGCAATGTTTAACAACACAGTACAGAAATACGATGTGCAGACAGGAGACTTGTTATCCAATTTCACTACAGCAAATCAAAAGACAACATACACAGTCGCGTTATCACCTGACGCAACTTTACTTGCCTGCCATCCTGTACAAGGGAATATCGTTTTCAATACGAAACAAGAATGGCACACTGAACATAGATATGAAGGACACGAAAAAATCCAATTGTGGGATATGGATACAGGTCAGGAACTTCCTCCATTAATGAATGCTTATGGTAAGATGATATTTACCCCAGATAGTAATTATATCTTCTGTACTTCATCTGAAGGAGTTTTAGAATGGGTGTCTTGGAGCCCTTTAGGCACTTATACTCATGGAAGTGGCGATGGAATCTATCTTTGGAATGTGAGAACTAGTCAGAAAACGAAACATTTACCTTCTATTGACGATGCTCTTGCATTCTCACCGGATGGCACTAAACTTGTTACAGAAGGCCATAGATCATTTGAGACGCTTATTTGGGATGTAGAGTTATCCAATATATCACACACGCTTAAAGAAGGGACAGATGCCGCGGCTTTTTCACCCGATGGCACTATCCTTGCAACAATACACAGTTTTGGTGATATATCTTTGTGGAATACTGCAACAGGTAAGATGTTGCGTACAATACGTCCGACTGGACAGAATGCGGTGCAAGGGATGATTATAACCTTCTCTCCTGATGGCTCCATGCTTCTTGTTTCAAAAGTATCACAGGTTATGTCATTTCCTTCTGATTTTATTGAAATCATTGATGTGAAGACAGGCAGTACGCTCCGCTCGCTTCCGGGACATACAGAACCTATTGAAACATTGGTATTCTCACATGATGGAAAACTCTTGGCAAGTGGATCCAAAGATGGCACAGTGGTTTTATGGGACTGGAAGAAAATCTTAGCAAAAATTAAACCCGATAATAGGTAAGTAGACTTTAGGATGTGTAAAGTTCTTTCATCTTATAAAAACACAATTTATAGTAAACATTGAAATTAATGTAGCACATGCTGTTAGCTTGTGCGTCTGTTTGAGCAACTGCTGTTAGTTTGTGCCTCTGTTTGTAGCACATTCTGCCAGATTGTGCATGCAGAGTTCCTTTCTATAGAAGAATTCAATTAATCCTAAAGTTCACTATAACAGAAATTCAAGCAATTATCATCAAATTCACAAAAAAAAATACAGAAAACCTAACATTTTTACTTGACAATCACAAATATGCATAGTATAATTAACATGTGTTTAGAATGCGAGCCCAAATCGGCTACGCAAGTTTAGAAACTCTAAGAGGCGGCGCAGTTCCTTGATGAAGCGACAACACGGGAACGCAAATTACAACCGCAACTGTCGCTCGAAAACTTGACGAAAAGTCGTGGGCAGTCTCTTTGGAGCGCGAAACCAACAGAGACGCTATAAAAACACGAAAAACATCGCAAAAATTCTCACGAAGTCGCGGGAGGTCCATCGTTGACAGATGACAGCAACGGAACCTAATCTAATGTCTAAAATACTCACATAATTGTTAATCAGTCACGTCATAAACTGAATAACATTCAAATCCAAATTGTAATTTCTTTTGAATGGGGGTTTAAAATACAATTACAATAGGATCCATGTGGTATTACGGACATACCCGCAAGAAAATGTCGTCTAAAATCTCAATGAGTCATGGAAGTTTCTGAGAAAACGCAACATCTCAGCAATTGACACAGCCATGCTTTGTTGCAAAACTACCAGTCCGTAAATCTGGAACTTGTACAGCCAATCTTGGGTTTTGCATTCCACGTTTTGTCCGCGTCTTGCTGCCCAGTTGCAGTTCGTGTAGCATAATACAATTTCTAATATATAATGTCTCTTTTTTGTAGCACAAACTTTCCAGTTTGTGCCCCGAAGAAGGACAATCATATATGAGATAATCACTTATAGAAACGGTATAACGTGAGTTTGATAATTCAGGACAGACGCATTCCCCCCTTGAATGAAGATTAATTTATTAATTCGGTAATAATCCGACATAGCGTAGCAATGTCTGTGATCCGCCTATGAACTGCGACATAAAGTCAATCACCTTGTTTTTGAGGGTTTGCCAGTCATCGCAAAGACGATGGATATGTAAAACCGATTGACGCACCCATCGCCATAACTTTTCAATCGGGTTTGTCCACGGAGCATAGGTCGGTAGTTGTATTATCTCAATCGGTAGTTTTGTGAGGTCTCCGATTTTTTTTGAGAGTTTCCCTGTCCAATTCGGTGGTGTCGGTTTTACAAACGACACTGTCTGAGGTTGAAGTGCAGCCAACAAGTTGGCGTGAAAGTGGATCGCCCGATTATCCTGTATCAGGTATATCCGTTCTGCTTTTGGGTAGCGTTGGCATATCTCGGTATAAAACGCATGGAGTGCTTCCACTGTGCAGCTGGGGACTTGCTGATAAACAACATCTCCTGTGTGAGGGTTCAGAGCCCCGATACCGTAGCAAGTTTCGTTGGTTTTATAGCTCTGCCGGGCTATCGGCGTTTTGGTGCCTGTGCGTGCCCAGTCTTTTGCTAAGGTAGGGTTACGATAAAACGAGAACTCATCTTGGTAAAGCGCGACAGAAGTCTGTGGATGTTGGCGTGTCTCTTCCAAAACTTGCTGAAGTCGGGCAATTTTTTGGGCGTAGTCTGTATCGGGACTACGCACGTATGCCCTGGCGCGTTTATAACTGATGCCCAGTCGTGAAAGGATTCGATGGATACCTGGCACAGAAACATCGCAGAGCCACGGCACGATGTTTCCAAGTGTGCGGAGCGTCCAGCGCGTTTGATGGACATTGACTTGTTCAGGGCCCTGTGCGATAGTATTATAGACCTCCGACTCGGCTTCTTCAGACGATTTGGGTGCATAGGCGGGTTTACGCCCACGCCCCGGTTTATGAAATAAACCTTGAATGCCATTTTCTTTGTATCTGCGAAGCCAAGCATAGATAGTGTCAGGATCACGCTTTTTCAAGAGACCTTTTAGTGCGACCTTATGAGGAGAAGAACCCGCATGTGTTTTTAGCAGGGCAGCCGCGCGTTCACGGAGATAAGCGGGTTCCCCGTTATCGCGTAGTTCAATCAGTTGTTGTCGTTCATTTTCACTGAGTTCAAGCGTATGGTGTTTTGCCATAAGTAAATACCTCCTTGGACAACAGTATAACATAAAAATAAAATTACCGAATTAATAAATTAATCTTCATATAAGGGGGGTTAGGGGGGTAAAAAGGGGTTATTTCCATCATATTTCAGTGATTGATTTAACCCCTAAATCCCCCTTATCAAGGGGACTTTAAGAGGAAATGTGGAATCCTAACTATTTATCAAACTTACGTTCATAAGGATTGTGATGTGGAGAATTTATTGTATGAATAATACATATCAGGACACCAAAAACTTAAATCACAAAACGTACCGGATCAAAAATTTAAAATTTTCAGAAATTCGCACAAAAAATCACGCACAAACCTATACACAGACTGGACTCACAACCCGGTACGAAAAACCGCACCAAAACCGTACCGTAACACAAAAAAACACTCAATTCGGTACGTTTTCAAAGAGCATAAAATGGCAATGAACTTTATAGAAACAGGACTTACGCATTCCCCCCTTGATAAGGGGGGTTAGGGGGGTTAAAAGTCGTTATTTCAATGATATTTCAGTGATTTAACCCTCTAAATTCTCCTTATCAATGGGACTTTAAGAAAAACTGCGTAAGTCCTGAGAAATTGATGTATTAGAGGACAAGAACTTTACACACCCTACTTGATTTTAATCCTTGACATACACAATAAAAATGTAGTACACTATTATCATACTCAGAAATAATCAGCAATTGACGATACGCCATAGGAGGTTTACTTCATGCCGGAAAAGATGATTCTTGAAAAAATACGTCACGTCCGCCGCCGTTTGAACGTGCAAGGTTATTTTCAAACCCTTGCAGAGTTCTTACTAATTGGACTATTAGTGTGTGTGCCAGTAGTTATTGTTGATAGTCTTATATCATCGTATAATATTCCATCCTTTGTATATGCTTGTGTAGCATGTGGCATTGCATTAGCTGCTTTCGTTGTACGTCTCATTTGTCCCGTTGACCTACACGAAGCTGCCCGTGCAATTGATATTGACGCTTCTCTTAAGGATCGTGTGGTAAGTGGATTAGAACAAATTGAACATAAATCAAATGAAACGTTGTCGGCATTGCAGCTGCAAGACACATCAAATAGATTACAAGCAATCCCCTTGAAACAGGTAGCAAAATATACTGTGCCTCGTGAAACGAAATATGTCGCACTTGTAGCAATTTTTGTTGCTGCCTTCTCGTTTGTAGAGTTTTTCGCACCCCCCGCGACATCAACTGAAATAGATTATTCACCGCAAATCGCTGCAGAAGCAGATGTCCTGTTGAATACGATAGAAGAAGCGAAAATAGATGCGGAATTGAGTGAAGACGAGGAACTCAAAGAGATCTTGGAAGAGATTGAAAAACGCACACAGGAATTGAAGAAACCGCAGATTTCCCCGAAAGAAGCTCTTGCAAGAATGACCGAATTGACGAATTTGTTGAAAACAAAGATTGATCCGATCAAAATGGCACAGCAAGAGGCATTGATGAAAGGTCTCGGTCAACAGTTTATCGGAAATCCCATCCTCGGTGAATTCGGACAAAAGTTGAAAAAGGGTGATTATAAAGAAGCTGCTGACAAACTTGATAACGTATCAAAGGATATTCCAAAGTTTGACCAAGAACAAAAACAGAACCTATCTGATGAACTCAAACGCGCAGGTAATAGCCTGAAAGATTCCGATCTCAGCGGACTTGGTGGACAATTATCTGGTGCAGGTGATGCATTGGGAGACAATGATTCAGAAGGTGCACAGGGAAAACTAAGTGAATCCAGCAAGAGTATTCGTAATTTTGATCTTCTCAAAAATCGCAATCAGAAGTTGGAAGAATTGTTATGTGCGTGTGAAGAATGTAAAAACTGCATCGGGGCATGTTGCGGCAGTGGCAACGTTCCGACAAACATGTTATCCAACAAACCGAGTGACAAAGCGGGAATGAAAACATCTGAATCACAACAAGGTGAACTAACTTCACTGGATTCTACACTGAATCTCGAGCAACTGAAAGGTGTTCAAGGAGAAGGGGATTCTTCGGTTGAAACCACCAAAGCATCTGCTGAAGGACAAGAGTCTTCGCTAAGTTACAAAGAGGCTTATATGAAGTATCAGAAGTTATCTGAAGATGCAATGACAGAAGAACATATCCCGCTCAGCTACAAGTTCTATGTGAAACGTTATTTTGAATCAATAAAACCTGCAGAAGAGTAAACTCAGTGTTCATGCTAAATCACCGCAGAGATGTCCTATCTTTGCGGTGATTTAATCAGGACTTACGCATTTCCCCCTTGATAAGGGGGGTTAGGGGGGTTAAAAGTCGTTATTTCAATGATATTTCAGTGATTTAACCCCGCCAAATGCCTTAATGGCATTTGTAGCGTTGATTTACTAAATCCCCCTTATCAGTGGGACTTTAAGAAGAACTGCGTAAGTCCTGTTAATGTCTATAGCCTGCTACCGTAAGGTGAAATATGTCCGAACAAGTAGAACAAAAACACGATGAATTTCGCGAGACATTTCTAAAAATACAAGAAGAAATATCAAAACGTATCGTTGGTCAAAAAGAGATAATTGAAGGTGTCCTTATCTGCTTGATGACAGGTGGACATGCACTCTTAGAAGGTGTTCCAGGTTTAGGCAAAACACTACTCATCAGCACACTCAAGGAAGTGCTTAACCTTGAATATCAAAGAATACAGTTCACACCTGACCTGATGCCTGCTGACATCGTTGGAACAACCATCGTTGCAGAAGACGAAAACAGACAAAAGTTTTTTGAATTCCAACCTGGACCCATATTCGCTAACCTCGTCCTTGCAGATGAAATCAACCGCGCAACCCCCAAAACACAATCCGCTTTGTTAGAAGCAATGCAGGAAAAGTCTGTCACCGTTGCAGGACAGCACCGTCCCCTTGACCTGCCTTTCTTTGTGATGGCAACCCAAAACCCGTTAGAAATGGAAGGCACATATCCGCTACCTGAAGCACAACTTGACCGATTCTTCTTCAAGCTAAAGGTAGAATTTCCTTCACTTGACGAACTTGATCTTGTCATGGAACGCACAACGAAACGGGAAATGCCAGCTGTTGGAGAAGTATGTGATGGTAAGCAGATAAATGAACTGGAACAGATTGTGCGGGACATTCTCGTTGCTGAAGATGTACGGAGATATGCTTTACGTATTGTTATGGGAACACACCCCGAAACCGATGATGCACCAGAAAAAACAAAGCAATATGTCCGGTATGGTTCAAGTCCGCGTGGCGCACAAGCACTGATTTTGGCAAGTAAGGTGCGTGCCATTCTTGACAGCCGGTATAACGTCGCTCGTGAAGATATCCAAGCGGTGGCATTGCCAAGTCTACGGCATCGTCTTATTCTGAGTTTTGAGGGTGAAGCGGAAGGAATCGACCCCGACGAAATCATTCTGCATCTGTTAGAAGTAATAGATTAATAAAAATTAGAATTATCTGATTGCTTAATCTGTTCATCTCTCACCTACACACAAGAAAATCTGTCCTAAATCCTTAATAAGCTAAAGGGCTTTTTATGCAAAACGACACACAATCCGCATTTGACAGTGAATTTCTGAAGAAGTTGGAATATCTTTATATCGTATCAAAAAAGATATTTGCTGGACGCATCAAAGCAGAACGGCGCAGCACACGACGCGGCGTGAGTGTTGAATTTGCTGATTACCGGAACTACACACCCGGCGATGATTTCCGATATATTGATTGGAATGCGTTTGCAAGATTAGATGAACTCCTGCTAAAACTCTATGAGGAACGGGAAGACCTACATATCTACTTCCTCGTAGATGTAAGTCAATCAATGACTTACGGAGAATTACCGAAACTGATATATGCCAAACGGGTGGCTGCTGCGTTAGCTTATATCGGTCTATCTAACCTCGATCGTATCGGTATCACAGCATTCAACACTACTGACATGAATCGCTTGCCTACAGAACGGGGCAAAGGTAAGATCTTTACCGTCTTGAATTTTCTTGATCAGATTAACGGTAGTGGAGAAACTGATTTGGAACATGCATTCCAGAATTTTGTGCATCAGACCAAAAGACGCGGATTGGTCGTGTTAATATCCGATCTATTTGATCCTAAAGGCTTCACTGCTGGTCTGAATATGCTAAAGTTTCAGAAACATGACCTTTTCGTCATACATATTATTGATGAAAAGGAGGCAGAACCCACGCTTCTTGGCGATTACCACCTTGTTGATGTAGAAACCAATCAACTCCGACCCGTCACCATCAACGAAAACCACATTAAACGATACCAGGCTCTTTTCCAAAAATATTGTGATGACCTTGACCGATATTGTAGACAACGTGAGATTAGCCTTGTCCGGACGATGACAAAAGCACCTTTTGAAGAACTAATCCTAAGAATTTTCCGTATGGGTGGTTTTGTATCATAACGAACCAATTTTATTCAGGAACTACAACCGTAGGCGCGCTTTGTAAGCGCGCTTGAATTTCATGATTTTATGAAAACCAGACCATTTAATTTAATTTTGTAATACCATTTCTAAATGATAATGCTTCTTTGTTGTAGCATAACCTGTTAGGTTGTGCGGTATCAGATTACATTTTACAAAAACCTATAATGCGACATCATTTTTTAGATATGGTATAAGCCTTGTTTTATAAGATTGTTTGTAATAGATAGATGAATTTTTTGTCTCCCACCTCCCTATTCCTATTTGCACTTGCAATCCCTATCATCGCGCTGTATATACTAAAACTACGCAGGCGACGTGAACCCGTCTCTACCCTGATGTTTTGGGAACAACTCTTCAAAGAGAGACAAACAACATCTCTGTTTCAAAGACTGAAACATCTATTGTCGTTATTGCTTCAACTGTTGTTTCTTGCGTTATTAGTACTTGCCATTGCTCGACCACAGTTCGCCTTTATTACGAAGTCGGCAAGACAACTCATCCTAATTATTGATAACTCCGCGAGCATGAATGCTGTGCTGCAACTTGATCCCGATAATCCATCATCAGAAACACGTTTGGATTCTGCGAAGGAACAGGCATTACAATTAGTCCAAGGACTCCGTTTTATGGACGAAATGACTGTCGTTAGTAATCATAAACAGCCAACAATTCAGACTCCGTTTACAAGTCATCAAAAAACACTGAGAGAGGCAATTACGTCGATTACCCCGACTGATATTAGAACAGATATAAAACCAGCAGTAGATTTAGCCTATACTATCGCAGAAACAAAACCGAACCCAGAAATCATTATCATGAGCGACTTTCATGCAGTTTCAGAAAAGATAATCACGCAGTTTCAAGACACACAATCAGAAGATCAGCCAACTGAAGAAGAACAAGAAAGAGAGAAGAAACCTAAACTTCATCTTATTAGAATAGGTGAGAATAACAATAATGTCGGTATTACACAGTTTCGTGTGCGAAAAAGTATTGTAAATGTCTTTGATTACGAAACGTTGTTGACAGTTGTCAATGCTTCTGATGAAGAAAAGAAATGTAGTGTTGAACTCTATTTCAACGACAGTCTCTTTGATGTGCGTCCTTACACACTTGCCCCCGGTGAGAAGAAATCAGAAATCTTCAGTAATTTCGCTTTTGAAGGAGGAGAATTGAAAGCGGTTTTAGATACCACCGATGCATTATCATCGGATAATGTTGCGTATGCCACCTTGCCAAAACGCGAGCAGATCTCAGTTCTGTTAGTCACAGAAGAAAATCCGTTCTTAGAAAAAGTTCTCTCTGTTGATGAACAACTCAATCTGAGTGTCATGAAACCAACGGAATATGAATCTTCTCCCAAAACTGCACAAGTAGTTATCTTTGACAGATACAGTCCGACGAATATAGGGGATGGTAATTATATGTTCATCTACCCACCTAAGTCAGTAGAAACAGCAGAAGGGGATGGGCAAGTTTCTGCGTTAACTTGGGACATCGGGGAAGCACTCGAAACACCAATCATCACAGATTGGGAAAGGACACATCCAATACTACAACACGTCCATCTGGAAAATGTGCTAATCGGAGAGGCATATCAAATTACCCCACCATCAACTTCTCAGATTCTTGCGCGGTCATTTGAATCTCCTGTTCTGTTCATTGATGTTACACAGAAAAGAAAGATATTCTTTGTTGCAATTAACATCTTGGAATCGGATTTACCGTTACGTATTGCATTCCCTGTCATCATCGCAAATACGATCCAGTGGTTTCAACACGACCAAGGCATACAGGAATATCATTTGCAGACAGGAGAAATGTTAAGATATAAGTTTGACTCGGACGCTCTGGCAAACACCGAGACTGAACAAGTAGAAGAATCTCCCACTGAAAATACGCAACCGACTATGACGATTAATGGCCCAGGAGAAAAAACATGGGACATTCCAATTGAAAATGATGAAATATTGTTTGATCACACACAACAGGCTGGATTTTACAAGGTTATAGACTCACATGCTGGTGATGTTAATGAGCAAAATACCGACACAGACGAAACGGTGGAACCGAAGCAGTTGTGGGCAGTCAACATTGCAAGCGAAACTGAATCTCATATTGGATTAGCAGATGGAATTGAAGATATGTTAACTGATTCTGAGGCATTAGTCGGTAGTTCATTTTTTCGCTATCCGCCTTGGATATATTTGGTTCTGTTGGCAGTAGTATTAACCGTTGTGGAATGGTTCCTGTATCAACGAAGAAGAGTAGCATAACCTGTTAGGTGGTGCTGTATTAAGATTTCATCTCACAAAAACCTGTCCTGCGACATCATTTTTTAGAAATGGTATAATTTTGAGAAAAATTGAACGTTTATATCCAACAGGACTTACGCAAAATAGTTGACATAACTACCTGATTTGTAGCATTAAATGTCCCAAAAATACCTTATCCATATTCATCATCGCTATTGATCCTTTAAATTGGAAATTATGTTCTTGTTCAACAACCCGTGGAGACGACTAACCCTTTATAATTGCCCAAACCGTTCTCATAATGATTTTGATGTCTAAAGCAATTGACCAGTTTTCGATATAGTCCCGATCATAGTTCACCCTATCTTCAAGAGGCGTATTTCCGCGCAATCCATTAACTTGAGCCCAACCTGTCATCCCAGATTTGACACGTTGCCGTGCCAGGTAGTGCGGAATTGTTTCTTGGAATGTCCCAATTAAACCCGACATCTCTGGACGCGGTCCAACAAGACTCATGTCACCTTTGAGAACATTGAAAAATTGCGGTAATTCGTCCAAACTCCAACGTCTCAGAAACTTCCCAAGATTTGTCTGTCGCGGGTCATCAGTCTTTGCCCACACATGTCCAACGTCATATTCCGCATCCGCACGCATAGATCGAAACTTATAAATGTTGAACCGTTTACCCGCTCTACTGACGCGTTCTTGTGTGAAAATTGCTTTACCGGGAGAATCCAGCCGTATTGCTACTGCTATTATTAGCATCAGAGGACTTAAGACAATCATAGCAAACAGACTAAACACAATGTCTATCAAACGTTTGATAATTCCACTTACACCTTGCATCGGTGTGTCACGGAGTTGAAGTACGGGTAGACCTTCGAAGTCCGTTACCGCCGTTCCACCTTTGATAAATTCCGATAACTCAGGCAGAACATAAATCTGAATTGGAATTCCTTCACAGGCATGAAGGATATGCAGGATCGTGTGATTTGCAACTGCTGGAGATGTAATAAATAAGATATCAAGTTTGCACCTTTTCACTATCTCAAGTATATCATCACAATTACCGAGTAACGCCACATCTGAACTACCAGCATGATATATATGTGTATTATCTTCATCAGCAATCAACCCAACGAAGTTGTGTCCACTGTTTGTCTCGGATTTTATAGCGTTAATGAATTGTCCACTACGTTCATCATAACCAACGACTGCAACACGACTCACACCGACACCTTGTGCTTGCACAGACTGACGAAATCGGTGAAACACAAGACGACATATCAATAAGAAAACAAGGTTGAAACCTGTCGCAAGAAGCATAACCCACCGTGAATACGCAATATGGTGGTAAACAAAAAAGAGTGCAGCTAACGTGCCGATTAAGGCAATAACAGAGGTTTTACATAAATTCCAAAAAACTGCTGATGCAGCATATTTATCTGGACGATATAACTTAAACCCCTTCAACGTCACCAACCAGATAAGCACTGTCACTGGGATTAGTCGGAGATAGTCAATAAAGGGAGGGGTGCCACCCTTATGTAATGCCAATGCATCAAGCCAACTTGTTTCAAAACGAACCCAATAGGCAATAACTATTGCAGTAGCGATGAAACAGAGATCACATAGAACTGTGAGTGCAATTAATAAGTGGTCAAGTGTCTTTTTGCTCATAAATGGAATCCGCAAATTCTTCCTATTCAAATATCATTGAATGATTTATTATTATACACCGTCTTATTCCAGATTTCAACAAGAGTGTCTTTCAATATCACCTGTCTTAACACATAATTCTTACAAGGAAACATTGCTGATATTTTCTTGACGATGTGTTATGCTATTGCTAATTAGGAGGAAACTTACATGCCAAATAAACTCAAGGTGGGAATTGTCGGAGCAAACAGAGGAAGTTCGTACTTTCACCAATTTGGGACGATATCCGAAACAGATGTCGTCGCTGTTTGCGATATTAATGAGGCTTCGCTTCAGAACATTGCAGAACGGTTTAATGTCCCATATCAATTTACAGATTACACACAAATGTTAGATGCAGTTGACCTTGTAGTGCTTGCAACACCTGAAAACCTGCATGTCCCGCAGTCAATAGAAGCATTAGACGCGGGGAAACACGTCATCAGTGAGGTCACAGCTGCAGTCAAATTGGAAGAATGCTATGACCTTGTTCGGGCAGTCCGAAAGTCTTATGCTAAGTACACAATGGCTGAAAATACATGTTATTCCAAGCACAATGTACTCATAGGCAATATGGTAGAAAAAGGATTGTTCGGAGATTTATATTTTGGTGAGGGAGAGTATTTGCATAACATCAAATCACTTCATCACGATGAAAGCGGCAATCCAACATGGCGTTACTACTGGCAGGTAGGGATAAATCGCTGCAACTATGCGACACATAGCCTCGGTCCCGTGCTGCAGTGGTTTGGTGAGCGCGTTGTGAGTGTTTGTTGTCTCGGGACAGGCGTTAATACCGATCCAGAACACGCAATGGAAGATACTGTGATGATGCTATGCAAAACGGAAAGTGGTGGTTTAATCAAGATTCGGATTGACATGCTCTCCAACCGTCCTGCAAATTCCTATTTCAGTCTACAAGGCACAAAAGGGTGTTATGAGAGTTCACGTGGGTTGGGGGCTGCACCAAAGATCTGGCTCAGTGAGTTTGGAATAAGTGAACAGTGGAGACCATTATCACAATTTGACGATCTCTTACCTGACCGATGGATAAATCCACCTGCTGAAGCACAAGGTGTTGGGGACCTCGGTGAGTATTTTAAGGTGCGCGATTTTGTTGATAGCATCTTGAATGATACGCAACCACCAATTGATGTTTATACTGCAATGGATTACACGGCACCTGGATTAGTTTCGGAACAATCTATAGCAAACGGAGGGACACCAGTGGAAGTTCCAGATTTTAGGGAGATTGAATAAATCTGTGTAAATTAGGTTTAATTTGATTTTTCTTCTATATTTTCTTCTACTGGTTTGAAAACAAGTCCACAACTGCTGCATCGGTATCCACTTTCTGGCTTAGATTCCACAACGGGAAAAAGCATACCACAACAAGTTGGACAAGGTTCATCAATTTCCATTTCGGCTTGTTCCATTTCACCAGAACGGTTTTCAAATTCTACAAGCATGTTATCAATATCTCCTTAATGTTGTATCAATTTCTGCAGCCCATTGGTCTATTCCACCAATCAGATTCTTCGCTTTAGTATAACCATTTTGGTGTAGGAAAGCAGTCGCATAAAGACTCCGTTGTCCATGATGACAGTAGACAACAATCTCTTGGTCAGATGGAAGACTGTCTAAATGGTGAGGCAATGTATTGAGCGGAATCAATTGTGCATCTTCAAGATGCACGATGTCGTGTTCGCTTTGTTCACGCACATCCAGCAAAAACACCGAGTCGGTTTCATCAAGTTTCTGTTTCAGTTCCTGTGGTGAAATTTCAGGAAGTGATATTCTCGTCTGCATTATTTAGGTATTTCCTCAATATTTTCAAGTGGTAATGGTGCACATTCTGTGCACGGACATGTCTCACGCAAGATTTCAAATGGATAAATCCCAGTATTATGTCCATCATCCCAACTGAACTGGAGCGCGTAACGACCCACTAACTGTATATCAACTGGCTGAATACTCTCAGAAACTTCAATCAGGGTTATATCTCCGTCACCTTGTGGAGAAAAGAGAGAGTGAACATCCTTGCCTTCGTGTCGGATGATAGCACATTCAGCACACGGACACATCTGCCTGAGGTAGCGGTATGGATACCAGCTTTCATGACCATCCTTCCATTCAATTTGAAAGGCGTTGTCATGTTTTTTGAGAAGTTTCGGACTTTTGCAGTCTATATTCATTACTTGAATGATTAACTATTAATGCAGATTTATACGTCTTGGAAATCTTGCCAATTGACGCACAACCGCACGAATCGTTCCTAATTTCAGATCCCGTCTACCCCAATCGGGGACCACAGTACTTTTTTGGGTATTGGGATTAAACCATTTTCGATGCGACCCACCGCCTCTTCTCTTTCGTTCTTGGCAACCGAGGGCTGTTAATTTTCGCGACACTTCTCTATATTTCACGAGGTAGATACCACAGTTTCAAACCACATGAGACTGTTCTTATCAGAAATCTGAATATTTTCTGGTAATGAACGGCCCATTTCTTGATAGAGTTCAATGACAGCTTGAAAGGCATCTTTGACGTTTTCTAATGACTCGTCTAACGAATCACCCTCGGTAACCAATTCAGGCAACAGTGGAGAAGTTACGGTATAACCTCCTTCAGGTTGTGGTGTCAGAACAAGAGGTATTTTGTAATCCATCAGAACCCTCATAAATGTGTTAGAAGATACCGAGTTCGTCTTTCGCGTCTTCACTCATCATTTCAGGTGTCCACCGCGGTGTCCAGACAACACTTACATTAACTTCTTCAACACCATCCAACTGCTGTGTAACGTGCTGCGTGCCGTTGACAAGTTGTCCACCAGCAGGACATCCTGGACTTGTTAAGGTCATCGTAATATCAATAGTAGTGTCGTTAATATCAACATCGTAAATAAGTCCCATATCAACGATGTTGATTCCGATTTCAGGGTCAATAATTTCTTTGATTGCTTCGTATACAGATTCTTCTGATACCATTTTCATTTCCTCCAAATGCAGTAAATAAAATTCGGTTTCAAAATAGTGTTAGTCAATACTAACTAAAATTTCATCGTCTTCAATTTTGACTGGAAAACATTCAATATCTTCAACAGCAGGCATGCAAAGAGCTTTTCCGGTTTTGACACAAAATCTTGCCCCGTGTCTAGGGCATTCAATTTCTTCACCGTCTAAAAAGCCTTCTCCTAAAGGTCCGCCATCATGTGTGCAAACATCCTCCATTGCAAAGTACTCACCCTCTATGTTAAAGAGTAGCACAGGGACGAAATCTACTTCAACTAATTTTTTTGTACCTTCAGGCACTTCATTTACATTCGCAACTTTATAATATTCTGCCATAATAATCCTTATTTATTCATCTTCCTCACCGGGCCAACCCTTGATACCATAGGCACCCGCCTTAAGTACTTTTAAAGCCAATAAAGCACATTTCACACGGACGGGTCCCAACGGAATACCGATCATATCCATAATATCGTCTCTGGATAGATTTTTAACTTCTGTGAGTGTCTTACCTTCAATCTTTTCGGTCAGCATGGATGCAGCGGCTAAACTGATAGTACAGCCGTGTCCACAAAACCGCACCTCTTTAATTGTATCATCCTCAACAAGCAGGTCCATCCGAATCTTGTCCCCGCACAGTGGGTTATCCTCTTCGTGTGAAATATCGGGGTTCGCGAGTGTCCCGTAGTTGCTGGGATTTTCGTAATGGTCAAGTAGTTCTTCCTGATATATGTTCATTTATTTCTCCGTCCCATAAGTGCTTGTGCCTTCTGGAGTGCTTCATATAAACGATCTACATCTTCAAGTGTGTTGTATAGGTAGAAACTGGCACGAGCAGTTGCGATTACATCTAATTTTTTCATCAACGGTTGTGCACAGTGATGGCCCGCACGGATCGCAACATTATGCGTATCCAAAATACCCGCAATGTCATGCGGATGGATGCCATCCATGTTAAACGAGATAACCCCTGCTTTCTGATGCGGTGCTGGTCCATAGATCGTAATGCCTTCAATATCTCGTAAACGATCATGGGCATATTTTGTAAGTTCTTGTTCGTGAACATGTATTGATGCTAATCCTGCTTCCGAAATATAATCTACTGCGGCACCGAGTCCAATTGCTTCAGCGATGCTTGGTGTGCCTGCTTCAAATTTTGCTGGCACATCTGCATAAGTTGAAATATCACGTTCAACAGACCGAATCATTGAACCGCCGCCAAGAAACGGTGGCATCTCCTCAAGTAAATCCAATTTGCCGTATAACACACCGACGCCGGTCGGACCGCACATTTTATGTCCAGAAAAGGCAAGAAAATCACAATCCAACTGCTGAACATCAACATGAAAATGTGGCACGGATTGCGCTGCATCTACTAATACTTTTGCACCAGCAGCATGGGCTATATCAATAACAGACTGAATCGGATTAATTGTTCCCAGAACATTTGAGACGTGTGTTATAGCAACCAGTTTAGTCTTTTCTGAAAGCATTTCATGTAGTTGTGTGAAGTCAAGCAAACCTTGATCGGTTATCTCAAGATATCGGAGTGTGGCACCAGTACGTTGTGCAAGCATCTGCCACGGAACAAGGTTGCTATGATGCTCAAGGGCGGTGAGAACGATCTCATCACCTTGACGGATATTCAAACTACCCCAACTATAGGCGACAAGATTGATAGACTCTGTGGTATTCCGTGTGAAAACAATTTGTGATGTGCGCGGTGCGTTAATGAGATCTGCTATTTTCTTTCGGGCTTTTTCGTATTGGTCTGTCGCTTCTTCTGATATACGATAGATTCCCCGATGGATATTGGAACGATAGGTGTCATAATACGCGTCCATCGCTTCCACGACAGGTCGCGGTGTTTGCGTTGATGCGGCACTGTCTAGGAATGCTAACGGTGGTGTGTCTGCGAAAATTGGAAAATCTCCGCGAATGGATTGGACATCAAGTGGACGAAAATCGGAGGTGTGCATTGTTTTTTGTGTCATATTATATCCAATAGGTTCAGTTTTCATTTTGTTGGTTTGCAAGTTGTGCTCGGAGTCGCTCTAATTCAGTTTCTAATTCCTGATTTCTTTGTGCTTCTTCTGCAGCTTGTGTTTCCGCTGCTTGTCGCCTTTGTGCTTCTTCAGCAGCTCGTGTTTCTGCTGCCTGTCGCCTTTGTGTTTCTACTTCTCTCAGAAGTGTTTCTTCTTCTACCCGTGCTTCTGCCGCCTCTTTAAGATGCTGTTCTTCCATAGAAGTTGTAATCGGCGTGCCATCAGGTAGGAACGGACGTAAGAGTCTAACGTGGTTGTGCTGTTCCTCCCACCGAAAGCAAAGATTTAATGCTTCACTGAACAAACTGCCATCAGCATCTGGTTCTATTTCAATGATGTTCCCCGATAGACTCCGCCGCCATCCACGAAATTCTGATGGTTTCTTTAACTCGGGTTGATGAATGAAGTACTCTTGTACACCTATATCATTTAGATACAAGGCAACTTTTTCATTCCGATCCTGGTTTGCCGTTGAATCTGAAAGAAACTCAAATACTGCTACAGGAACCGCGCCTTCTGACCAAGTATAAAAACTGCGACGCTCGGTATCTTTACTAACACCAAAGACAACGTAAATATCAGGAGCAACCGACTTAGTTATGTCACCTTCAACGTAATAGATAAAACTATCGACACCGATAAATATCTCTTCATTGATAGCAAAATATCTCGAAAGTTGGTCATAAAAAGTGTTGATCTGCACACCGTGAAATATAGTTGCTGCCATAGGTTCATCGTCCTCACACGGATAGCCTTCAATATAGACAGTCGTTTTGCCAGTTGCTTTTGGAAAGACGGGCATATATTTTCGTTGTTTGAATTGAAAGTCTGTTACGGTATTCAAGGTTTTCTCCGTTTACTGGTGTCAACTATATTCTCATACTCTATCAACAAGTTCTACTTCCAGATCAATATCTAATTCCTTAGCAATCCTATCAAGTTTCCTTTTTTTGCTTTTTGTCATCATGCCCGTCGTAATGTAGTATTCACCAATTTGACGTTGTTTACGTTTGGGGTCTTTAGAAGTTGAAATTAGAGGGATAGTATTTTGGATTAAACCAAGATCCTTTACTCTCTCTATTCCTATCTTCTCAATGACATCAACAAATGTATCAATCCCTTGCTTATGCTCAATTACTTCTCCATCATCCATTGTAACACGAAGTCGTGTAAAAGTTAGTTTCTCTTGCTCTTGTTTAGGTTTTTCAGTATCAATTTTGGGAACAGACGGTGACTTTACTGATGGAACAGATAAATTCTTTAGAAAAGTTATTACTTGTTCCTCTGCGGGTTCGTGTCCTACCTTTTCTCTTGCTTTATTCATCACGGCACGTAACAAATCTCGATTTTCTTCTTGCACCAATTCGATCCATACTTCTGGTAACCTTTCCTCAATTTTCCTCTGACTAACAATCCTTTGATAATCCGATGTAATGACTTTAGCAGCCTTTCCTGTTTTTACAGACTCGTAGTTCAAGTATCTGTCAAGGAAATTGCAACATTCTTCACCGTCTCTTGTAATCAGATCCAACTCGACTACCATACGATCTTCATAGGAACCCTCACCCGCAGGATGGTAGAAACGCCACTTTTGACCATCTGTGAGAACAACAATTGGCACCCCTCTGTGAAAAGCATATTCAAAGAGTTGTTTGATACCTTTATCTATGTTACCCACTCGTTTTGCTTCAATGAAAACGCGTGGCGTTGATTCTGGATGACACAGTGCAAAATCTACTCTTCGTCCTTCAACCCCGTATTCATCAATGACTATCTGGGGTGTAAATATCGGCCATTCCAACGCCTGAAGCAGTCTATTCACAATACGATGAGAGACAGTACGCTCTCTTTCTTTTGCAAATGCTCCTTGTTTCAACTGATTACGTATATCTTCAATGTGTTCCTTAAGTGTCATTCTATACTATATACCTCCTATTCTTTGCTAATGCCCTCCTTAAAATTCTACAATAATTTGGATAAACTTTTTGCGTAAGTTCTACTACTTTATTTCTTTGACCAGTTTAATCGTAACACCACGTTCGGTCTGCATCACTTGAGGTTTAACATCAGGATGCTGATAACGGGTTGCCATCTGCAATAAATGTAACCCTAATTCGTTAGCAAATGCTTCCGCAAAGACCAAATTAATACCTGCTATCACTATGCTCTTACCCCTACCCCAAGATATTTCTAAGCATTGTTTGTCTACATGCCATTGAAGTGAGGTGTTATAATCGTTTGCTTGAATGCCCTCATTATCTGCCTGTTTTAATTGTTTCCAAACTTCTTCAATAATCACCATTGAGGCATCATCAGCGTCTGTTTCTCCGATAGACTTTAGCAATGTCCTATTATTCCATAACCTATAATAATTACGTATACCTTGTCCCCACCCGGAATGGAACTCAAATAGTTGGCCTTTTGTTTTACTTCTAACGTTATCTCTGTCCTCTTTACCCATTGTTGCAATAATATCTTCTACCACTTCAGCGAGAGTAGTTAGGGTTGATGGATTAGGGCGACGGTTATGAGGGTGCTGTGGGTATTTCCAAAGCGTTATTATGACATTACGCTCTTGCAGAATTACTTGTGGTGGACCGCTAAATCGGTGCGACGATTCTATGGATCCCAAACCCAAGTTATTAGCGAACTCCTGAGCAAAATATGAATTAACACCTTCAATAACTAAACCTAAACCATCAAAATCAATTTCTGAATACTGTTCTTCTATATACCAATAGACACTTTTAGGTTCTTTCACTCTACCCCCTGAAGTTTATATATTGCGGTTGTGATGCACACCGTGGAATGATTCGTAATAGGAAGAGCGCGCTCAGAAAGCGCGCCTACCATGTTTAAATAAAGTCTATCTGCTCGGAAAACCAATATTCACAGGAGAAGGCCCATGACTCTCGCATGCCTGATCAGTCGGCACATCTGTTTCAGCATCGTTTAGTGCGACAATGCCCTCTTCAAGCAGATATGCCTCTACTTCATCACCACTCACATCCGCAAGCATGATGTCGTCAATTTGGACACACGGTTGGTAAGGTTGACGTGTTTTCTCTACCATTTCACGATAATTGTTTTCGTCGTTAATAATATCTCTGTCTTCATATTCCAAATTATATTTGGCGAAAATGGCACGGACACCGTTGCTCCAGCCACAGACAGGTTTCATGTATGCGATAATTTTCGGTTGATTCATTGTAAGATACTCCTTTTTATGATAGCATCGTCATAAGACGTGCCTATGTTTGTTATGTTTCTAATTTGCGTGAGACAAATTCTTGCATTTCTTGTCTCACCGCGTCCAAGGGTATACGTTCCATAACAGGTTCAAAAAATCCATCAACAATCAATTTTTCTGCTAAGTGGTAGGGTATACCACGACTCATTAAATAGAATACTTGTTCTGCATCAATCTGACCAGCAGTTGCACCGTGTGTGCATCGAACTTCATGTGCTTCAATCTCTAATCCGGGCAAGGTATCCGCGTGTGCACGTTCACTCAAAAGTAAGTTGTCATTTTTCTGATAAGCATCAGTGTAGTTTGCGCCGGGATACACATAGATATTTCCACCCCAAGCGGTTTGCGATCTATCTTTCAACACATTCCTATAGAGCAGATCACTGAATGTATGTGGAGACAAATGTTCCTGTGCAGTGCTAACATCTAAATGTTGACGTGCATCGGTGAAAGCCAACCCCAATAATTGGGCATTACTGCCAGTACCATCTAACACAATCGCTTGATTCAGTTTACTCAATCTTGCACCGAAAGTAGCAGTGACCCAGGTAAGCTGCGCATCTTTGCTAATTATGGATCGCTGTGATGCAAAATTCCAAACCTGACGATTCCAGTGTTGCACCTGAACATAAGTCACATTGGCATTCTGTCCTGCGAATATTTCAATCGCACCACAGTGCAAACCATTTGAATCTGCATTAGTAGAGGCATTATCCTCCATAACAACAACTTGACTATCCTCTTCAGCGATAACGAGGACATGTGACATATCTGCTTGTTGGTCTTCAGAGAGTTCTATAAAAACGCGTATCGGGTCTTCTATCCTGACACCTTTCGGGATGTGGATTACGTATCCACCTTGCCAAAATGCACCATGAAGTGCGTCAAAAGCATTTATGCTGGCGAAGTTCCCACTTTTGAGAGATGTCTTTATTGTGACTGCTTTTGTCATAAAGTAGTCACGGATTAGGTCACCGCGTTCTTTAATTGCCGTGTGTAGATCGGCGAAGTAGACATCCTTTTTTTCTAATTCGGGTGACAAGTAGGTTTGTTGCGGTGTTCCGTCAACTTGGACATAAACACCTATCCCGTCATCTACCTGAACGGACGCGCTACCATCGCCATTAGCAGTGGTGCGATAATTCTCAACAGCGAACCCTCTTAGATGCCGCCGAGTTCTGCGCCAATAATCCTGTGTACGCATATCAACGGTGCGCCGCCACGTATCATCTTCAGTGGCATGTGGCATCGGCAACGATTCATAGAGCGCGTAAGCCTCTAAACGCCTTTCACGCATCCACTGTGGTTCATCGCGTGCTATGTGTTCAACATAGTCCTTTGAAAAATCACCTTTTTGCAATTTTTTTGTCCTTTATTCGTTTTCAGTTAAGAGAAATTGGTGTAACAATTATCACCTCTTGGGTTACTCCAAGTGTAGGCAGATTGTTACAAAATGTCTCTTAACTGACAACTGACAACCGATAACCACTTAACCGATTGAACCTTCCATCTGAAGTTGGATGAGTCGGTTCATCTCAACAGCATATTCCATCGGGAGTTCTTTGACAAGTGGCTCAATAAAACCGTTGACGATCATGGTAGATGCTTCCTCTTCGGATAATCCACGGCTCATCAGGTAGAAGAGTTGCTCTTCACCGATTTTGCTGACGCGTGCTTCGTGTTCAATGTTGGTATCGTTTTCATTGATTTCAATGACCGGATAGGTATCTGAACGCGATTCCTTGTCAAGCAGAAGGGCATCACAAACGACGTGAGATTTGCATCCCTTCGCGCCTTTCGCAACATCAACCCACCCCCGATAACTGGAACGTCCACCATCTTTGCTGATGGACTTTGACGTAATCTGTGAGGTGGTGTGTGGTGCGCAGTGGTAGACTTTAGCACCCGCATCCTGATGTTGTCCTTTGCTTGCAAACGCAATAGAGAGGATTTCTCCGCGTGCACCGGGTTCCATCATATAGACACTCGGATACTTCATCGTCAACTTACTACCGAGATTACCATCAACCCATTCCATTTGAGCATCTTCGTAAGCAACCGCACGTTTGGTGACGAGATTGTAGACATTCCCCGCCCAGTTCTGGATAGTAGTATAACGTACCCGAGAACCTTTCATGCAGATAATCTCTACAACAGCACTATGCAGTGATTCACTACTGAACGTTGGTGCAGTGCATCCTTCAACATAATGCACCTGTGAACCTTCATCAGCAATGATGAGCGTGCGTTCAAATTGCCCCATATTTTCACTGTTAATACGGAAATATGCCTGCAGCGGATAGTCAACCTTTACACCGGGCGGCACATAAATGAAACTGCCACCACTCCAGACAGCACTATTCAGTGCGGCGAATTGGTTATCCGCTGATGGAATAATAGTACCAAAGTATTTCTTCACAAGGTCAGGATATTCTTTGACAGCAGTATCCGTATCAACAAAAACTACGCCAATTTTATCCAATTCTTCAACAAGGTTATGATAGACGACCTCAGAATCGTATTGTGCCCCGACACCAGCGAGGAATTTGCGTTCTGCTTCTGGGATACCGAGTCGGTCAAAAGTTTTCTTGATATCTTCTGGCACATCGTCCCAACTCCGTTCACTACGATCTGATGCCTTAACATAATAATAAATATCGTCAAAATCGAGTTGCGATAGATCGCCTCCCCATTTTGTCATCGGCTTCTGTTTGAAGATCTCATAAGCCTCAAGTCTATACTGACGCATCCAATCGGGTTCTTCTTTGATATCGCACATCTGATTGATGATCTCTTCGTCCAATCCTTTACGGGATTTGAACGTAGGTTTGATATCATCGTGGAATCCGTATTTGTAGTCTTTACTGATTCCCATATCTTCCAATTGTTGTGTTTCAGGGGTTGCCATTGTGTTCCTCCTTCAGAATATTTATAGTTGTGATTTTCACGGGTTAACAATTCGTTGTTGCTTTAGTGTTTCGATTTCCTGTGTGAGCTTTTCAACCTGTCTTTCAAGTGCGCGATCCCTTCTGATTTCCTGCACAAAGGGAATTAATGGTGCTGCTATAACTGCCACTATGAGCGCGATTAGTCCATAATAAACATACTTTGCCTGTGGGATTTCCTTATCAACGCTTTCAAATTGCGTGTCTCTGGTTTCAAATTTGCCTCGCATCCATGCAACATCTGTTTGTAGGGTTACAATATCGGCTTTTATTGGTTTGAGTTCTTTCTCAATTTCCTCTTGAATAATCAATCGAATTTTATTGAGATCAGTTTCTGTTAACTCACCAAAAACTGGCAATGCAATTGTACAAAAGAGGATTGAGAGAGATAAGGTGATTTTCATTGTGCGTCTCCTTTTAACTCTTGTGATGTAACAATAACTTTATTGAACAGCCTCAGCAATACCGTGTTTTTCACGAATCGGATCATACCCTTCCGCCTCTAACAACTGCGTAAGTTCCCATCCACCCGATTCCACAATCCGACCATCCAGCAGAATATGCACATACTGCGGACGAATGTAGTCTAACAACCGAGGATAGTGTGTAATAATCAGCACGCCAAGTTCCGGTCCAACCAAACTACTGACACTTTCACCGACAATGCGAACTGCATCAATATCAAGTCCGGAATCAGTTTCGTCAAGCACAGCGATTTTCGGTTCAAGCATTGCCATTTGCAGGATTTCAGCACGTTTTTTCTCACCACCGGAAAATCCATCATTGAGATAACGTCTCGCGAAAGACTCATCCATATCAAGTTGTGTCATTTTTTCACGTAGTTCTTTGCGGAATTCACGCATCGGAATAAGTTCGGGGTTTTCAGAACCGTTTGTTTCCGTTGAACGTACAGCACTGGCAGCGGTTCGTAGGAAATTCGCTAAACTGACACCTGGAATCACTGTTGGGTATTGAAAAGCGAGAAATAACCCTAATTTCGCGCGTTCATTCGGTTCCAATTCCAACACATCAACGCCATTGAAGATTACTTCACCAGAATCAACTTCATAAGAAGGGTGTCCCATCAATCCGTAGGCAAGTGTACTTTTACCGGACCCATTTGGTCCCATGAGTGCATGCACCTCTCCCGGTTTGACGGTTATATCTAATCCTTTAATAATCTCATTTCCTTGCACACTGATGTGTAAATCTTTAATTATCAACTCATTGCTCATTTCTTGACTTCGGACTCCTTACTTATAGTAAAATTTAGTAAAATTTAGAAATTTAGTGCTTAGTTATTGTCGTTAATGGATTCAATTTTCTGCTACATGTGTTGATGTATTTTGTCCTTCTAACGCATCGGTATACGTGTCAAGGTTACGGTTTTCAAGTCTTATCGGTTGGATTGAGAGTTGATATCCAAGTGCCTTTAGAACAATTCCGAGTGCCTCAATCAAAGGGGCATCCTCATTGGATATCATTTTTGATAGTATCTGCGGGTCCATATCTATCTGTTTTGCAAGTTTAGATACACCACCTTGCGCTTCAACGACGGTGCGGAGTGATCTTTGAACTGTAGCACGGTTCTTGTAGATTTGATAGTCTTCAAGTATCGCTTGTAAATAGGCAATTGCGCTTTCCCGTTCAGCAATCTGTTCAATAAGACATTCACGCCATGTTCTCATTTTTCTCATAGGTGTTCCCTCTTATACTCCAACCAATAAGTTTTTGCACGTTCTATATCTCGTTTTTGTGATGACTTGTCACCGCCACATAGCAAAAGAATGATTGTGTTACCTATCTGTCCAAAATATATTCGATAGCCTGCTCCAAAATGGATCCGTAACTCAAATACCCCCTCGCCAACAGATTGGCAATCTCCTAAATTACCGTCTTCAAGACGCGCAAGCCGTGCCCGAATCCGAGCTTGTGTTTCTATATCTCGAATTGAAGTTAACCACTCGTTGAAAGGTTCCTGTCCGTTTGGAGTTTGGTATACTCGGACTTCTCGCGGATGTATCTCACGCATTGTTGATTTTAATGTTTATCCCCCAATCCTTGACATATTCCGCTCAGGTTTGATAAAGTCTGCAGCATTAATTTTATGACCTGCCTCTTTTTTCGCAACAGAATCAATTATCAACGCTTCAATCACTCCGTCGTCCGCACCTTCGCGTAAAGGCGTAAGTAAATCAGTTTCTGTTAGCGAGAATAAACATGTTCTAAACTTGCCATCCGCAGTAAGACGGATACGGTTGCAACTCTCACAGAACGGTTCACTGACAGAAGGTATCACACCGACCTCAGCACCGTTATCAGCAAAACGGAAACGTTGTGCAGTATCGTTTTTTGAATCACCGTTCAATGAGATATGTTCTAACGGATAAACGTTGTTAATTTTCTCAATAATCTCCTTGCCGGGGATGAACATATTGCGTCCCCATATATCATCTGCATCAAGCGGCATAAACTCTATAAAACGCATGTGATAACTGTTTTCTCTCGCGAAAGTTACTAAATCCACGATTTCATCATCGGTAAATCCACGCATTGCAACTGCATTAACTTTTATTGGATCAAATCCGCAATCGTGTGCTGCTTTAAGTCCTTCAATCACACGTGAGAGCACCTTCCGACGCGTCATCTGCTCAAACTTCTCTTCATTCAGTGTGTCCAAACTGACATTGATCCGTCTCAGTCCAGCATCGTAAAGTGCTTGTGCCTGATTGACAAGTCCGATACCGTTAGTCGTCAAACTGATGTCTTTCAACGCATCTATCTGTCCAAGTTGTTCAATCAGTTTTGGGACACCGGGACGCACAAGCGGTTCTCCACCTGTAATCCGTATCTTGTTAACCCCTAACCCGACAAAGATACGTGTAAAATGCAGAATCTCGTTATAAGTCATCAGTGCCGAATCTGGCATAAATACCATATCTTCTGGCATACAGTAGATACACCGAAAATTACACACATCTGTGACGGAGATTCTTAAGTTTGTATGGACACGTCCGAAACTATCAAGCAGTTGCTGTTTCATAGTTGAATAAACCGATTTCATTTTTAAGATAGTATAGCATATACTTGTCAGATTTGCAAGTATTTTATATAGTAAATACTATAAAAAAGATTTGATCTAAATTTGCCGTATGTATTGCCATTATGTAGCCAGAGGCATTCAATAGTCGAGATTCACATTTGTAGGAGGGATTTCTAACCCCGATTTCAGATACCCGCATGAAAATTCAGGGTTACAAACCTCCCTAACAACAACGAAACTCGACAATTGAATGCCTCTGGGCACAAACCTATGATTTGAAGTGGCGATTAGCAGTTGAGGATTTCGTCCAGGACACAACTGGTGCTATTGGTGAATATGTGCAAACTACGTACCGTGAGGCGAAGGAACGCAGGCAAACTTTAGTTTCACTTGAGTTTATGCCTCGCTACACGAACAAGATTAAACGTATCGCCGCACTTGAACCCGCAATAACACACGCATGGCTCAGTTTCAACAAGAAACTACCCTCCGAGTATATAAAGCAGATGTCCCAGTTCCCAACCGCAGATTACCTGGACGGTCCAGACGCAACGGAAGGAGCATGCCAATTGCGCGTAACAGAATTCCAATCCGTTAATAAAGCAAAACGAGAACGAAACCGACAACTTGCAAGAAACCTTGATTTCAGATTGTAAAATAGCAGATTATACAATTAATTCTACATTCTGAGTTGTAGGTGGGAATTCCGATTCCCGCCTACGAACGGTTTTAGTCACGATTCTAATGGTATGGTGTAACGGTGATGGCCAATTCTGATTTTGACAATACGCCTATTAACCTTTAATACCCATAACCTCTAATTGTGCAATCTGTTCTAACCACGATTCGCGTGTTTCAGGAGAATATTCAACAGGTAGTAAGGATTTGCGAGTGCAATTCAGAAATGCTTGCAAAGTTTGATATCGACGAATTGGACCGATATTAGGCAGAATTCTATCTGATATGACATCAATGATCTCGTCGACAGTTAGCTCACCTTGACGGTTTTTGGCAGCCTCAAGGTCAGCACGGAGAGATGCGAAACTGGCAGCAGAATAGCCTTCAGTATGTGATAACAAGAGTTCAAATGCCTCATCGGATATTTCTTCGGTGTAGACATTGCTCAATGTCCATTGCAGAAATGTCTTTCTATCTTCACCTGTTGGATCAAGAACTGGAATAACAATATCACCCACCCTACCCTCTCTACGTAGGTCTGGTGAGAGATTATAGATCCGTGCTGTCATCAGCAACCATGTTATATTTCCGCGTAGTTGTGGGTCCGACATCATTGCTTGAATCTTACCTGTAAGCCTCCGTTCAGTTGCATGAGCATCCCTACCAACATCCCCGAACTGTGTATCTGCTTCATCAACAAAGATTAAAACGTTCACAAGTGCCATCAACAAACGTCTAAGACGTTCAAAGATGACATCGGTTTGACCAAACCACATGCTGCGAATATTCTTTAGAACTAAAACTGGTATATCCAATTCCCCTGCAAGTCCTTCAAAGATATATGTTTTCCCACTGCCGATTGGTCCACAGACGCTCAGTCCAGAGAGTGAATCCTTTCCAGTAGAAGTGATACGCGGAATAATCTGTGTTCTTAAATAATCAACTAATTTATTATTCCCTACAATATCTTTAAGAGTATGAGCGGGTTTCTTAAATTCTACGACATCCTCACCCAATTCTGCTTGTATGAACTCAGAAACTTTCTCAATGACACTATCAGGACGAAGTTTTTCACCAGAATAACAAGCAGATACAAGCATCTGCCGTAATGCTTGTAATGATAATCCGGCAGTTAACACAGCCAGTTGAGATTGACTCCCCCACAGATTGAGTTCTTTTTTAGCTGCTTTCTGCGTTCTATTAAACCATGAAATAAAATGTCTTCGTGCTTCAACATCTGGGGATTGGATTTCTACATCAACCACTTGCGGTAGACGTGTGATACGGGAGTTGACAAGACTCTTGGATTCAGCAACGAAGACAACGGTATCTGTTCCTTTCATGAACTCAGAATCAGAAACCCAATCTTGAATGATACTAATTCTATGTCTGTCTGCTAAACTTAAAGTCCGAATCTCACCTTCAGGTAGTAACATATCCGTCGCTTCAATTAAGATGAGAAGTTTTTCATCTAACAACCGCTTTCCATTGACATTTGTTGAACGTGAAATTAAACAGAACTGTCGCAGTAGTTCAAGAGCTAATGTAGGACTTCCGATGGCATCGTTAAGGTATTGTTCAAATGTGTCATCAGTATCCTTTTGCTTTCGCACTTCTTCTTGAAGATTATCTTGTTCTGTGAAATGCATTGGGGTTGTGGATTTGGAAGGTTCAGAATCTCCTCTCCAAGAATTAAATGCGTTCTTAACTTTTTCACGATCACTTGTATGGAGAAAACGGAGGGGACCATTGAGTTCGTAGACAATCAGGATATATCCAGGAATATCCCAACTGTGTGTCAGAAACGACACGAGGGGGATGTAATCCTCGTCATCTTCATCCGAAACAAAAAAAATGTCGTGTATATTACCGTGAAGCACGATGCTACGCGAAGTACCAGAATTAATTAGTAATCCAGCTTCTGTTCGGAATTTGTAGGTAGGATCTTTGATAGCTATAGTCTTGTCCTCCACCTTCAAGAATTGTCAGTCTCTTTTCACTTTGCCTCAGCAAACTTTTCCCATCGTGGTAGAAAACCGTCTGTCAAAAATCTATCAAGTTGCCAGATATGTCGTTGCGGTTCCTTTTCAAAAAATGTTCCCATTGCCAGAACAAGTGCGTCCATAAAACCATAGGATGTCTGAATTTGTGATAGTTCTTGATATGTATGCAGGAAAGCAGTATGGATACGGAGAAAGTTTAGGGCTGCAAAACTAAATGCGTTTAGTTTCAGACTGTTGTCTTCAGTTTTTTCCCAATACCATTCAGGTTGATAAAACCTTTCAAGTCTTTCCTTACAGATTGCAACAGCCTTTTCAAGGATGTTACTTAATTCTTTGTAATTGCTTTCACTTTCTTGAATATCAAATTTTTCACATATCTCATGGTGTAATCTATGTTTTGCTTCTTCTGTATCTACCCATGTTTGAAATGCTTCTGAGGCACGTTCAAAGCAGTTGTGGAGATCCTCAAGTGTTAAATCAAGTTTACTTGGATAATCCTTAAGTAAGGACGAACTCGGCATTAGGTGGTCCTGTTCAGGATGTAGTTTTAGGAATTTGTACTCTACGACATCTGCCAACATCTCTGCCAGAATTGGGGTAAATGCGACAATTGAACGTTCATACAACTCAGCATCAATAAATTGCGTAAGGAGTTCTTTATCAAGGTGTATTTTCCCCGAAGCACTTTTGAGAAACGCATCACCGAATGTAGTCCGTTCACCTAATACCGAAGCAGATTCCATTACAGATAGCGGACGATCAAATAACGATAATTCAGTATAGAGCTCTTCAAAATCAAGCAAACTCTCTTGCCATTGATGTCCCCAAGTATCATGGATAAGATATTTATCCAATTCTTCTATAGGAAGAAATCCAATCATCCGCGTGAGGGTTGTTGTGACCAATTCCATTGACAAACCAGTGACATCAGCAATCGTTTGGCGGAAACTGACATCAAGTCCTTCTGCATTAAATGTACCAAACACTGGAAAATGTGCAAAAGGTTCCACCTGCCAAATCCTTCTGAGAAATTGAGCATAGCCCAGTTTCTTACCAGAATGTAAATTTTGAGTCTTATCTGTTTCAACAGCTTTTATTTCATTTGAGGATTCTGTGTCAATCTCTTTCACATTGGAAGGCAAACAAAAGTAAAGTGCGGAACATGTTTTTATCAGTTTTACTTCACCGACATCAAAAGGAGCACGCGGATATAACTCTTGAAACAATCTTAGCACGTCCCTATCTAATTCTGGGTTTTCGGATACCAGATTGAACCGTGTCTGTAGGCTGCTCATAATTTGATGTCGGTGTTGTAATGGTGCAGTCCGATTACCAAGCTTGCACGTCAGTTTTTCTAATGTTTCGGAAGATAATTTGAAAATCTGTTGAATCTTAGATTTTAATTTTTCTCTATCAGATTTATCTGTTGGGGCATCAGGCGTAAAACGTATGAAGATTTTGGAACCTGCAGTATCAAGATTCTCTATATCTTTGTGATTGACAATTTCTGGATATTGGTCCAGTGATAACCAAATTGCCTCTACAAATGAATTATCCAATACTGAATTCAGATAGTCAAAAGACTGTGCTTGTTGATATGAACGCATAGTGCGGCTTGTTTCAGCAATCAAATCATCGTGAAGTTTGTGGAAAGAATCCAAACTATGTGATTCTATATTTGACTGCTTTTTAGCTGCTTTAATTTGGTGTACTTGAGTCTCAAAAGACTTGAGCCTTTCTAATACACTTTCCCAACAACCCGGTGTATTATCTTGATGCCACGTGTTTACGTTCATTAACAATCTCTCTTTGATATGATGTAGTAACATATCAAGCGGGTACCTATGCCCCAAATACTGATGTATTGAAAAGACAGGATAACCCGCAGATATGGATTAAATTATTGTAAAAAATTATAACGGTAGTTCTGAATCACTTTGTGAATCACTTGTAGATTCATCAGTTTGTGCTGGTGTATCGGTCTGTTGTGCACCGAAAATCAGTGAATCAAATTCATCGGAAGCGGAAGTAGACCTTGCGGCGGCGAGAAATTCTTCCTCTTCAGCACGTGAATCTGTTCCTGCAAGTTCTTGTGCCACTACGGAACGCCCCTTTGCTTTCTCACGTATTTCTCGCATGCGCGACAATTCTGCAGATGTGCCGTCCGTGCTAATGCCTGACAACATATCTGCAATATCTTCTTGCTCACGTGCAGTGATTAGGTCAGCCACTGTCTCGGATTGCTCGGTCTTAATCTTGTCAAGATCGCGAGCGAGACTGGTTATCTGAAGTTTGTGGTTATCAATGTCTGCTTGAGCCCGTTCAATATCCTGTTCAAGTTCATCAACGCGTGCGTTTTTCTCCTCCAAAGTGGAGTGGAAATCGTTGTAAGATGTAACACATCGCACGTAGTCCGGATGCTGTTTTATCTCCTCATCCGGTGTGCCAGCTTTTTGGAGATCAGCAGCTGTGCTTTTTGCCTTAGCGATTGCTCCAGCTTTCATTGTTTCAAGTTTCTCAATATCATCTGTAAGCTCCTTTAGAGAACTTTCCTTTTTATGAACAAGTGCAATGAGCTGTCCAATCGCATTTTTGTAACGTTGGATATTTCCTTGTTTGTCTTTGATAATATCCTCAAAAGCTCCGCGAACGGCATGAGGATCTTCCATGAGTCTATCAGCCTGTTCATGTGCGCGGCCGGTGAGTGTATACCAAATTGCTTTGAAAAAACGGGTGAATCCGTTTGCCATTGTAATTCCTCCTATGTGAAAAATAATTGATTGTTCACAATTTGTTAATTCTTGATTTAATGTCAATCTACAGGACTTACGCATTCCCCCCTTGAATGAAGATTAATTTATTAATTCGGTAATAATCCGACATAGCGTAGCAATGTCTGTGATCCGCCTATGAACTGCGACATAAAGTCAATCACCTTGTTTTTGAGGGTTTGCCAGTCATCGCAAAGACGATGGATATGTAAAACCGATTGACGCACCCATCGCCATAACTTTTCAATCGGGTTTGTCCACGGAGCATAGGTCGGTAGTTGTATTATCTCAATCGGTAGTTTTGTGAGGTCTCCGATTTTTTTTGAGAGTTTCCCTGTCCAATTCGGTGGTGTCGGTTTTACAAACGACACTGTCTGAGGTTGAAGTGCAGCCAACAAGTTGGCGTGAAAGTGGATCGCCCGATTATCCTGTATCAGGTATATCCGTTCTGCTTTTGGGTAGCGTTGGCATATCTCGGTATAAAACGCATGGAGTGCTTCCACTGTGCAGCTGGGGACTTGCTGATAAACAACATCTCCTGTGTGAGGGTTCAGAGCCCCGATACCGTAGCAAGTTTCGTTGGTTTTATAGCTCTGCCGGGCTATCGGCGTTTTGGTGCCTGTGCGTGCCCAGTCTTTTGCTAAGGTAGGGTTACGATAAAACGAGAACTCATCTTGGTAAAGCGCGACAGAAGTCTGTGGATGTTGGCGTGTCTCTTCCAAAACTTGCTGAAGTCGGGCAATTTTTTGGGCGTAGTCTGTATCGGGACTACGCACGTATGCCCTGGCGCGTTTATAACTGATGCCCAGTCGTGAAAGGATTCGATGGATACCTGGCACAGAAACATCGCAGAGCCACGGCACGATGTTTCCAAGTGTGCGGAGCGTCCAGCGCGTTTGATGGACATTGACTTGTTCAGGGCCCTGTGCGATAGTATTATAGACCTCCGACTCGGCTTCTTCAGACGATTTGGGTGCATAGGCGGGTTTACGCCCACGCCCCGGTTTATGAAATAAACCTTGAATGCCATTTTCTTTGTATCTGCGAAGCCAAGCATAGATAGTGTCAGGATCACGCTTTTTCAAGAGACCTTTTAGTGCGACCTTATGAGGAGAAGAACCCGCATGTGTTTTTAGCAGGGCAGCCGCGCGTTCACGGAGATAAGCGGGTTCCCCGTTATCGCGTAGTTCAATCAGTTGTTGTCGTTCATTTTCACTGAGTTCAAGCGTATGGTGTTTTGCCATAAGTAAATACCTCCTTGGACAACAGTATAACATAAAAATAAAATTACCGAATTAATAAATTAATCTTCATATAAGGGGGGTTAGAAAGGTTAAAAAGTCGTTATTTCAGTGAATTAACTCCCTAAATCCCCCTTATCAAGGGACTTTAAGAAAAATGCGTAAGTCTGTCTACTCTAATATCTGATAATATACCATTAATTTCCTCTTTTTCGCGTGCAGTAATTAGGTCTGCTATCGCTTCAGATTGTTCTGTCTTAATCTTTTCCATATCACGGTGAAGTTGTGTAATATTAGATTTATGATGTTCGATATCTTGTTGTGCTCTTGCGATCTCATGTTCAAGTTTGTCAATACGCACTTTCTTCTCGTTAACCGTTGAATCGTAGTCATGATATGTATTGAGGCATCGGGTATAGTCTTGATGCTGTTTAATTTCTCTGTCTGATAAACCTGACAATTTTAATTCTGATGAAACGTTTTTAGACTTTGCAATTGCAGCCTTCTTCACCTTTTCAAGTTTTTCTATGCCGCCTGCAAGTCCCTTGAGTGAGTTCTTCTTCTGTTCAATAAGTGCGATAAGGTGCCCAATTGCTTGTTTATATCTTTGGATGTTTTCCTGTTTTCCACGGATAATGTCCTCATAAACACCACGAACTGCTTCAATATTTTCTATGAGTACTTTCTGTACTACAATTCCCGAGGTATTTCTTTGAGAATTAAAATCTCTCCAAAATTCAGTATTGTCTGATATGCTTTTTCTTTGAATATTATGTCGGTTGTTTTCTTGTTTTGATTCAAAATCGTCTGGCAGAGAATCATAGTCATTTTCTGTATTTTCTATTTCTAAAACTTTCTGTTCAAGTGCGCGTCCAACTTGTGTATACCAGATTGCGTTGTATAATCGTGTAATTCCGTTTTGCATTGTATTCCACCTTTTTATATTTAGTTGTCAATCAATATATCTTTTATCAATTTTTTCTTTAAGTTCTTTAAGTCTATCAAGACTGTTATTAATTGATATCTCATTCGTTGATATCTCTTGTACACGTTCCTTAATCAGTTCATAACGCATTTCAGATTGTTCATTCTCAAGTTGAACTTCAAGACTACGTGATTTAATTTTTCTGAATTCCTCTTGTTGGAAGTTAAAGAATCGCTCTGCTTCCATTTCAGATAACTCTTGTTTTAGTTGATCCAGATCCTCATGCAAACATGTTAACTTATACGTATGCGATTCAATGTCTTTTTGTCCCTTTTCAATATCTTGTTCAAGTTTAGCAAGACGAGAATATTTCATTTCCAAAATGGTTTGAAAATTGTTTTCTGCAGCATAAAATCGGTTGAAGGTTGGATGTTGTTCAATCTCATCAGTTGACATACCAGTTTTTTGTAGTTCAGTGATTATGTTCTTCTGCCCATTAATTACTCTTGCCTTCATCTTTTCAATGTTGTTTATATCTAAAGACTGTCCTTTATGTATATTCTTCTTTTTTTCAATCTGTCTGGTCAGTTTCTCAACACCTTTTTTGTATAATATTAGATTGTCTCGTTTTTTACTTATTATGTTTTTATAAATCCATATAACAACTTCAGGATTATCAAGCAGAAGTTGATCCCCCTTTTTATGTGCGCGAAAGGTAATTGAATACCATAATGCTTTGATGAAACGTCTAATAGGAAGTACCATAGTATTTTCGTCTATGTCTGCTTTGAATTTAACAAACTGAAGTCATTTGAAAACAAAATGTCATTGAAAATTACTTTCCTCTGTTGTTTCTACCTTTGAATGTGAGGTGACAACTGTAGAATCTTCAATTGATGTGTCCATTTTAGTAGCATCAATGTTGGTTGTGGATTCTCTTATCTGTTCATCAACTTTTTTCGCAAAAGCAAGACTATCATCAAGCTCAGTGCGTAGGCGTGAAAGTTCTGTCTCATTACTTTCTGGACTTAGCGTTAGCACACGCGCATAGAGATGTGAAAGTTGAACAATTGTTTGCTGCACATCAGCAATCTGTTGTTCTCTGTGTTCCTGTAATACACGCCTGACAGTTGCCATTTTTGAATCTTTTGATTTCTCATGCATCTTCAACGTATCTTTGAGACATTCTACTGCTTGATTGAAGAGATCTGAGACTTTACCAGCAATTTCAGCACTCACTGTAACTGGTAAAGAAGCCATCCAACCTGTATCCATTGCCTCCTCTTGAAAAGATGCGTGTAATGACCGCAGTTCTTCTAACATCTGCTCGGTTCTTTGGTCACCATCTTTCAGCAATTGTTTGTGAAGCGCATTTAGTTCCTCTTCTTGTTGTTGATGTGCTTCGTTAAGTAACTCCTCATGAACCTGTTTTGCAATGTCGTCTGCACCAGAAGTCCACTTCGTTATCAATGCACCAATTGGTAACCCAAGACCTACGACAGCACCAGCAAAAAGGTATAATTCCGATGGTCCTAAATTAAAAACCCATGAAGCAAAAACCCCAAGAACTCCCGCAGCAAACGGGTAAATGGTAAATGGATTGCTAATAAGATGGAGCAGATATTTCTGACGAAATAATTTCTTATCAATCAACTTTTTCACCAAATTGCAAACACTGTCATTATAAGGCAGTAGTCGTATTGATAGTTTACTTTTGTTGATTCCGTTTTCAATTTATTTTCGGTTCTCGCTACACAATTACCTCACTTATATTATCATAAAATTCCCATGTTTGTAAAGGGAAATACGATTTATCTCAAATACATAATCCAAAACGTAATGCATAGTATAGCAGAAACAGATAAAAAAATCAACAATATGATGCAATTAGGGGTGTGTAAAGTTTTCGCATAAAACGCAAAATACAAGGAAATATCCCTTTTTTACAAAAAACACAAAAATTATCTCATAATTGTAATAATTAACTTGACACCAACAATTTGTCTGTGTTATAATATACTTCACATCACATTTATTTTTCTAAAGGTCAGAAAATATGTACACAAATCTTGATGGACAATTCACACCAATTATCCCATACATACTCTTTTCATTACATAAAATATCAAGACTAAAAAACGACATTTCAATAACAATAAGTGTCAATGTCCATGTCCATGACTTATACACACTCACCAAGTGCATTTTTATTTTATCTATTTTAACCATTATCAACATGCAAGTATCCATGAGTAAAATATTGGGCAATTGTCTGAAACAGACAACCGATTTCACACGACAAAAACCGAAAATGGAAACTGTACTATTTTAAATTTTTTCGATTTTAGGAATTATCCTTACAAACCCTTATGTACACTATGATTAGAGCAATTTGAAAAATCGTACTATAGTACGAAAAACTGTACCATATAGTACGATTTTTAGGAGAAAGATTTCAATGAAACTTCAAGATTAACACAGAGAATTCGCTGTCAAATGTTATACCATTTCTAATATACAGGACTTACGCAGTTTTTCTTAAAGTCCCACTGATAAGGGGGATTTAGGGGGTTAAATCACTGAAATATCATTAGAAATAACAGCTTTTAACCCCCTTCTCCCCCTTATATGAAGATTAAGAAAATATTTCGGTAATCTAATTCTATGAAAATGATCGTAGGGGCGGGGTTTCCCCGCCCGAATATTACCGACATTTATTAATTAATCTTCATTCAAGGGGGAAATGCGTAAGTCCTGATATATAATGCCTCTTTGTTGTAGCATAACCTGTTAGGTTGTGCCTTGGTAGCATAACCTGTTAGGTTGTGCCTTGGTAGCATAACCTGTTAGGTTGTGCCTTGGTAGCATAACCTGTTAGGTTGTGCCTTGGTAGCATAACCTGTTAGGTTGTGCCTTGGTAGCATAACCTGTTAGGTTGTGCCTTGGTAGCATAACCTGTTAGGTTGTGCCTTGGTAGCATAACCTGTTAGGTTGTGCCTTGGTAGCATAACCTGTTAGGTTGTGCCTTGGTAGCATAACCTGTTAGGTTGTGCCTTGGTAGCATAACCTGTTAGGTTGTGCCTTGGTAGCATAACCTGTTAGGTTGTGCTGTATTAGATTTCATCTCACAAAAACCTGAACTACGGCGGCGGGACACGGAGACCATGCATTACAATAAGAGACACTCTTATCTGTGCAAAAACTTTACACACACCACATCAAACAAAGGAATAAATTTGACTTTGTAGGTAAGATATTCTATAATTATAGTCAACTGAATTAGTTAGGTTTAGAAAAAGGGGAAGTAGATGCAGTTATCAGCGAAATTGAAATATGCAATAAGTGCAATGTTAGAACTCGGGCTACAGTATCGCAATCAATACGTATCGGTTACAGTAATTGCGGAAAAACGAAATATCCCCGCACCCTTTTTGGAAAAATTATTATTACAACTCAAAGAAGCTGGGCTAACAGAGAGTCGGCGCGGACCTGACGGTGGATATAGTTTAGCACTAGCTCCAGAAAAAATACGGATAGGAGATATATTTACTGCCGTAGAAGGTCCCGTGAATTTCACGGAGGCATTTGAAGCGCAAGAATCGTATGAATTAGTTACGTTCTTTGCTGAGGTAGAGGAAAATGTCCGCCAGGTGTTGAACACAAAAACACTACAAGAACTTTGTGCTCACGCACGGAAATATAAAAAGTTGACACAACCAACTCATACCCACCCGTTCTTTATATGAAATGAAAATCGCGAAAAACCTGACAAAACTTATCGGGAATACGCCTACGGTTCGGTTGAATTCTCTACCAGTTGAAGATGGCGCGACTATTTACGCTAAATTAGAATCCTATAATCCTGGAGGTAGCATTAAAGATCGTATCAGTTATGGCATGATTGTTGATGCAGAAGAACGCGGTATTCTTAGACCTGGTGATACAATAGTTGAACCAACTGCCGGAAATACTGGAATCGGTCTATCTATCGTTGGAGTCGCATGTGGTTATCACGTAATATTGACTATGCCAGAATATGTTAGTAGTGAAAAATATGCACTACTTTCTGCATTCGGAGCAGAAATAGTGTTAACCCCAGAACATGGCGGTATGGCAAGTGCCATTTGGGAAGCAGAGGAGATTCTTCGCCGGAATTCTCGACATTATATGCCTAACCAATTTACAAATCCGGCAAACCCCAAAATTCATAGGGAAACAACCGCTGTTGAAATTTTGAACTCTACTGACAAATTGATAGATTATTTTGTTGTTGGTGTAGGAACTGGTGGGACATTAACAGGTGTAGGTGAAGTGCTAAAAGCACATAATCCAAATACCAAGATAATTGCTGTAGAACCATCTGTTTCATCTGTTCTATCAGGGGGTATTCCTGGTCCTACACGGATTGATGGACTTGGAGCAGGAATGATACCTGAAGTATTGAATGTTGATATTATTGATGATGTAATTGCAGTATCAGAAGAAGTAGCGTATCAGACAATGAAAGAAATATCGAAAAAAGAAGGTTTATTGGTCGGTATGTCCTCGGGAGCAAATGTATATGCGTCATTGCAGATAGCTAAAACATTGAGTCCAGATAAGACTGTCGTTACAATTCTCCCCGATACCGGGGAGAGGTATTTTAGTTTAAGTAGATATTTTGAACTTGAAACCGATATAATGGAAACCCTATCATAACCTAAGTTGCCACCTACGGTTTGTAGGAGGGGTTTCTAACCCCGATTTATCATAATTGGCACTACAAATAATAGGTAGCAACTTGGGTTATCATAGTAAACAGAAGTAGGTAAATGAACGAAATGACATTTCAGATTCAGAACGCTTCAATGGTAGAATTGAAGCACCAGGTGAATTCAATTGAGAACCCTCAAGATGTGCTTTTCACCATATTCAAGCAATTCAATCATCGCGCAGCAATTGTCACAAGCGGGCAGTTGACAGGTATGATTCAAATTCATCTGGCAGCAGAAAATAAAATACCATTCCGAGTCTGTACTATAGACACATTACGACTGTTTCCAGAAACCTATACTTTCTTTGAGCAAGTAGAGGCGCGCTACGGTATTGAGATTGAACGCATTCAACCTGATGATGCTGAAGTAGAAAAAATGGTGTCCGAACACGGTGAATTTCTGTTTTTTGATAGCAGATCAAAACAGAAGTTCTGTTGTGAAATTCGTAAGATAAAACCGATGCAACGCCTCTTGGAAACATTAGACATTTGGGTAACTGGCACTCGGCACGATCAATCAGAAGCCAGACAGGATTTTAAAAAGGTAGAAACAATTTCATCTTCATCACACACTATTCTCAAAGTAAGTCCATTAATTCACTGGACTACTGAACAAGTTTGGAAATTTGTAATTGAAAATGAAGTTCCTATAAATCCACTTTTTTTACCCGATACCAAAGGGCACTATTTTGAATCGCTCGGTTGTATGACATGCACAACGCGTATCCGTCCAGGTGAACCAAAACGGGCAGGTAGATGGCGTTGGCAAAACACCACGGATACTGAAGATAATAACAAAGAGTGTGGGTTACACTACGCAATATGATTTATATATTGATAGATTACAAATTCTACTAAAATGAAATAGAAAAAGATACGGTGTCGGTAGATTGCCCCGTTCAAAGGAGGAAATATGGCAGTAACAGTCAGAATACCAACTCCGCTTAGACGTTTGACACAGAATCTTGCGGAGGTAGAAACAGATGGAGCAGATATTGAAACCATCATAGAAAATTTGGATGCTAATTATCCAGGCATGAAAGAACGAATCTGTGATGATGAAGGGAATATTCGTCGTTTTGTGAATATCTATCTCAATGATGAAGATATCCGATTTCTTGAGGGAAAAGCAACATCTGTAGAAGATGGTGCGGAAATATCAATTATTCCCGCCATAGCTGGTGGTTAAACATCCGCAAAACAGGACCATTGCTAATGCTGTGTCAACATCAGAACTAACGCATTTCTGAAAATTGAACCCGATTTGTGATCATAATCAACATCAAATGTGGCACAGCATAATTAACTTAATACAAACTATCTATACAGCATAATACCCTTCCTAATAATTCACTCAGAAGATTCATGAGACAGGTCTGCCACCATTTCGTGAAAGCAATATATCAGGTTTTACTAACATTATGGATTACATCCATACTTACTTTTTGTGTTGGGTGTTTTGGGGTAAACTCAATGGAACGATTCGGGAGTTCCGTCCTTGAGGAAATTGGCAACATTAACATATTCACTGATGAGGAAGAATTAAAATTTGGCAAGGCATTTGCTGAACAACACGCTCGTGAAGTCAAGTTTTACAAGGACCCAATCGTTACAAACTATATTAACAACCTTGGACAGGCACTTGTAAAACGCAGCAAACGGAATAATATACCATATACATTCAACGTTGTTGACTCAAAAGATATAAACGCTTATGCTGTTCCAGGAGGATTTATCTATGTAAATCTTGGACTCATCCGAGCGGTCCAAACAGAATCGGAGTTAGCATTTGTACTCGGTCATGAGATCGGACATATTGTCGGACGACACTCAATGAAGCGATTGACACAAGTTTACGGATTTGAAATACTAAAACAGATTATATTGGATAAAGATTCAGGTGAATTAACAAAATTAGTTGCAGATGTCCTTGCTGCAGGAATATTATTTAGATATAGTCGAGACAATGAACGTGAGGCGGATTTCTACGGTGTCAATAACGTATATGATATTGGTATTTCCCCTGAAGGTGGCATCAATTTCTTTGAAACACTGCAAAATTTGCAGAAAAGAGAACCTACGACATTGGAAAAAATGATTTCCACACATCCTGTTCACAGTGAACGGATATCAAATGTACAGAATCAGATCGATGGGTTACCCAGAAAATCGGGACTACGAACTGATTCGCACAATTTCCAACAAGTCAAACGAAGAATCAGATGATTTCATGAGTATGTTTGACAGAACGTTGTTCAGACACATTGAAAACGTTATCTGTCGCAGTTTTTCTTAAAGTCCCCTTGATAAGGGGGATTTAGGGGGTTAAATCACTGAAATAAGGGGGACTTAGGGGGTTAAATCACTGAAATAAGGGGGACTTAGGGGGTTAAATCACTGAAATAAGGGGGATTTAGGGGTTAAATCACTGAAATAAGGGGGATTTAGGGGTTAAATCACTGAAATATCATTGAAATAACGACTTTTAACCCCCTAACCCCCTTTATCAAGGGGGAAATGCGTAAGTCGCGTTGGACTAAATCACTTCAAAATAAAGGTAGGAGTTATTCCTTCATGAACCTTTTTAGGTCAATTTATAAATTACAAGTCCATGCTTTTAATCTAACAATATTAGTGTTGACACTGACTATTTTTATTTTTTCTTGTAGTGAGAAACCAATGAAACCAGAGATAATCCTAATTGAAGATGACGATTTTATGTATTTAGCGAAGGTTCTGAAAGAATATTCTGAATCAGACACACATATACAAGTTTATATATTCAATGACACAATACGAAAAAAAATTGGTGACTTAATCCCAAACAATAAGCTGGCTGCAAAACGGACTGAACCCAGTAATGGATGGGGAACACGTCAAATTGCATTGCAATACTATTGGAATGGAGAATGGGTTTATACTGAAAATGTTGTTGAATTTGAAGACTACTATCTCATTCCCATTGAAGATGGCAAAGATAGAGAAATCAAACTAAAACACATACGCTTCCCAATCCCTGTCAAACGATAGTTTAAAGGACATTCTTTTATGAAGAAATTAAAATCTGCTTCTTTCATAACCCTTTTAATCATTTTGATGAGTATTACTGTATGTGTCATCTCTGCTGATGCCCAGACCGTTCACGCACTCTTGGTTATTATGGACGACGATCCGAGGATAGGTAATAATGTCCAAGTTGACAGAAAAAACATCGTCCAACTCTTAGGTTCTATTGAGAACGAATTGTGTGAAGTAGAAACAACAACGCTGTTGAGTTCCAAAGATCAGGCAACACGCGATGGTGTTTTACAATGGATAAGGAATGTAAATACTGAGAAAGACGACATCCTATTTGTCTATTATGCTGGACACGGTGGAATGAACGACAAGAAACAGACTTTTCTCGTTACAGAAGGTAAATGGCTATATCGTTCAGAACTTGTGAATGCCATTGAACAGGTAAAATCTCCTCGTCTGTCATTACTTATAACAGATTGTTGCAGTAGTCTTGTTACACAAAGGATAGATCCTAACCTACAAAGTAGTCGAAGCATGACTCGTCTAACCGAAAAAACATTACGTAATCTGTTTCTTGAACATCAAGGTTTCTTTCATGTTACAGCTGCCACTGAAGGTCAATATGGGTGGAGTAATGTTATTACAGGAGGTTGGTTCACCAAAAACTTTATTGAGACGTTAGACAGTAACCCTGATAAAAATAACGACAGTTTTCTGACATGGAAAGAAGTGTTTGAAACTGCACGCCAGAATACCGAGGAAACCTTTAGTCAGGCAACATTCACTACAAAGCAGCTGAATGACATGAAAAGTAAAGGTATTACCAGCCAAACGCCAAAGGCATATTCCTTTCCAACGCCACTTAGTATAGGATCAGATGATGAAAAAGAGACAGTCAACTACATATTCCTCGCAATTGTTGTATTTACTTTATTCATTTCAATCCGAATCTCTCGAAATTTGAAGAAACAATATGCAAGTAGACGGAAATTGAGTTCTCATAGAAGTAAATCATGGGGAATCGTTGTTATAGAAGTGTTGACATGGATTTTATACAACATCTTCTGGACTTTTGTTAGTTCAAATTGGTGGGTTGTCGTTATCAGTATTGTTTTAATTCTGATTATTCTATCAAGAAGAACAAATCGATATGCATGATTCTTTTTGACACAAAATACACATTCACAGTTATAGGAATATGGTAAGACTACTCACAGACACTATGGAAGAAATCTGTAAACATGCCGAAGAAGATTTTCCGAATGAATGTTGTGGCGTGATTTTGCACACAGATACACAAGAATTTGTCCGACGTTGCGGTAATATCCAAAATCAGAAGCATGAGGAGGACCCAGATAATTATCCTCGTGATGCTCGTACAGCATACCTAATGCACCCAGACGACATAATTAAAATTCATAAAGAAGCAGAAACACAAAACCGACCAATTAAGGCGTTCTACCATTCACATCCGAACCACGAGGCATACTTCTCTGAAAAGGACAAAGCAGATGCATTGGTATGGGGAGAACCTGCATATCCGGGGGTAGCCTACATAGTCATTTCTATATATGAAAGGACAATTCGCGTCGTTAAAGCGTTCACATGGGATAAAGACTCATCAGATTTTATTGAAGTTGCTGTTCAAACAGTACCACCAGGAGAATAATATGAAAGCATTAAAAGTCCGTCTCACTTTCCCTACCGATAAAATCACTGAACCAATCATATACAACATTGGACAACAATTTCGTGTAATTACTAACATCCGTCGTGCAAATGTTACAGAAGAATCCGGCTGGGTGATATTAGAGATGCAAGGCACATCGGATCAACTTGAACTTGCAATTGAATACTTAAAAAACATAAATGTACAAGTTGAACCTATTGAAGGTGATGTTGTGCAATGAGATGTTCGTTCTCTTATCTAATTAAATCTGGAATTTCCTTGATAGACTTTGATACTAATCATGCAAACAGGAAGATTTCGTTCCCTCCAAAGATTACTTCCAGACTTAAATATAAGTTACAGTGTCCACCTTCGTCCATACATCCGTATCATAGCAATCTCGGCATTTTCTCTTGCGATTGGAATTGGAATAGTCTTACGCAGCTACCTTAATTTTGAGTTCCATGACAATTCAGGTGTTGTCGGTTGGATTAGTGCAAATCAGTATCCAAAACAGCAAGAGTATTTCTACTATCTACTTGCGCTCATTGGAATACCCATCACGATATGTGCCTATTGGTTTATGTGGCAAACTTTCTCACAATGGGCTGCACGAGTTACTAATCAAACTATACACCGAGTGCTAAAACTCAATGCATTCGCATCAACTCCTTTGTGGTTGTGTTGGTTGCAGTTTCTAAACTATGGTGAAGCTAATCATTTCTGGTTAATTCTACCAATTAGTTTAACACTAATCTTACATTTGATTCTCTATCTGATTAAGTATCAGCTTTTCCAAGCGAAATTGGACTCCGTATCATCTGAACCCCTCACCCTAATAGGTGATACTACATCTACAAAACCCAAAATTATACCGATTTTACGCCGTGTATGTGAATATATAATCATTCCGCTTTTTATCTACCTGCTCATCTATAATGGTAATATCAATGGTGGGATTGATATGTTCCATGAGGGTGAAAGACTTGCACCTCTAAATGAAATGCTACATGGCGGTGTGGTATTCAAAGATATTTATGTGCAACACGGTCTTTTTCAAAATGCGTATCTGGCATGGTTTGGGAGTAAGATATTTGAGCCGACATTAATGGGTGTGCGTTCAATGGAACGGGTTATGGTACCACTTGGATACATTGCCTTATACTTACTCGGTTTACAAGTATTTCGCGGAAGGTTCTTCACAGCTTTTGTATGTTTTCTGATAGTTTCTGGGAACAATTTCTCTATATCACCAAGACATTGCTTTGGTCTACTCAGTTTCGCTTGTGTCGCTAATTATCTAACATACAATAGAGAAAAGGGGTTATTTGCAAGTTGGCAACGTACACCTTACGATGAACGGATATGGGTTAAGCATCTTTTCAAATTTGGGTGGAAACTGATTCTTGCAGGATTATTCACAAGTTTAGCATTTTGGTATAGTACTGAAGTTGGATTGTATACACTTGGAGCAATTGGACTGTTTCTGTTGATTTACAGTCTACAACGTCGAATCCAGATAGAGGTACGACCATTTCCATTAGTCAGTTATTGCCTCGGTCTACTGTTAGGATTCCTCCCAGTTGCAATCTATTTTTTATCCCACGGTGCATTAGATGATTTATTCTGGAATTCATATATTCAATGCAAATACCAACTTGCAACCTGGGGACTAAAATATCCATCTCTTGCAAATACACTTGCTATTATATCAGAAAGTGGATGGAAAGAATTCATCCTAAGCAATGGATTTCGATGGTATCTTCCAATCTTTGTCTTTATGGTTGCTGCGGAATATCTTACATATCTGCGTTTGTGCAGAACAGATGTCACCCCAGAAGATTCTATGAAACTCCTGTTGTTGTTGCTTGGTGGGATTGCATTTTTCAGAACTGCACTCGGTAGATCTGATGGTGGACATTTACATTTCGGCTCTACTTTCCTATGGCTACTCTGTCTTATCCCTTTAGACAGAGGTGTATCTGGAATATTTGATATCCTGTTTCGTGGGGAAGCTGCAAAAAGTATACGTGAAAGGTTGACGTCACTAAAAGAGAAGGCACGTTGGCAACGAGCATTAAAGGTGTCGTGGATACTTATACCCATTGTCTTATGTATTTTGTATGTTGGGGAGGTCCATAACCCACTGAAAGTGTTCAGCAATAGGTGGCAACTCATGAAAATGAACCAATTCACACTAAGTCTGGCAGACAAGGAATTGGAACGAGCAGGGAATGTTGATATACCGGATGACCAAGTCGCACAGATTCAGGAGGTAGTTGCTTACATTCAGGAAAACACTTCATCTGGAGAGAAGATATTTGATTTTACGAGTCAAGGGGCATATTATTTCTTTGCTGACCGTCCGAGTGTCACACGGTTTCACATGGTGTCTTATGCATCAACGCCAAGTATGCAACGCGAGGTAGTATCTGCTCTTGAAAGCGATCAGACGCGTTTGGTTATATTCAAAACTGGGGGTTGGTTTGATAGGGTTGACGGTATTCCTGTTGAGGAACGTCACCCGATTATTGCAAAGTACTTGTCAGAAAATTATGAACTCGCTATTGACATTAATAACACAGAAATCTTGTTGCGAAAATAATTGTGTGTTTGAATACAATTATGTTAGCGGATCATCTATATCCAAACCCAATTGTTTGGCAAGTGCCTTCTGAATTTGATTGAGTTGCGCACCAAATTCGACGTTCAACCTCATCAACTCTTTAGTTGAAAGTACTAACATCTTTTTGTAGCAAATCGAATTTCGTGTTCATTTCACTGAGTTGCGTTTCGAATTTCGCGTTCATCTCACTGAGTTGTGTTTTAATCTGAAGGATTAAAACGAAGATAGAGATAAAGGACGCAGCAAGCAATCCTACAACCCACATAATAAGAGCATCCAAACGACCGTTTATTCTACTGATACTCGTTTCTATTCTGCTCAGACGTTGGTTCATCTGTTCCAAAGTTACTTCAATGCGAGTAAGGCGCGTTTCCTGATCCGAAGTATCCTTTGTGTCATTGCTGTCGGTGATATAATCACAACAAGGAAAAGACACAGTAGTAACTTCCTTTTCATTTTAGGGACACTCCGTAGACTTTCATTGTAGGTTGATACTCATTTAGCAGAACAACGTTTATGTATAGTATATATGTTGGAAAGTGGAAATTCAAGTATTATTACTCAGCTTGTTGATCAACAAAAATGCGGTAAATATCTTCAAATAATCGTACATCTGTTAACGTGTCTTCAGCAGAGGAACGGAAAGGTTCAGGAGTGCGTAGGTTTTTGATAAAATACTCCGCTTCTTTGTGGTATGCCCAAGTCCAAGAGGGTTTTGGAATCGGACGTGTAATTTCCTGATCTTCTCCTGCACGATAGATTTCGACTTCTGCGGGTGTGTTCTTCAGCAACAACGGTGGTGCCCATGTGTGTATCCATCCGTGTTGGAAATAGATCTGCGAATGTTCATCCCAACGGTAGTGTGAAATATGTCCGGTTTCCAGTGTCACTCGGATTCCGTTCATATCAAGAATAACAACGCCTGTATATCCGTTTTCATTCAGATCAACTGCTTTTACGGTGACCTTGTCACCAGCATCAAGGAACCACCGCATAAGATTTATATTGTGTGTATATTGTTGTAAGTATCCGATGTATGCCCCCCAATATTTTTCGGGAAGCCAGTCAGGGAATTTCTGCGGTGCACTCGGTTTCGGTTCATCTGTGTGGTCCATCGGTGTATCAAGATTGCACACCCAATCGCCACCGAATGCGTGATTTCTGGCATAAGTCAAACGTCCAAGTTCATCTGTTTCACGAAACTGTGTTATCTTCTCTTTGACAATCTCGTTGCCAGCATCGTAACGTTTCATGTAACCGACCATCAACTTTTTACCCGATTCTTTTGTTGCATCCACCATTTTCTGTGCTTGTTCCACGGAAACAGCCATCGGTTTTTCCATAAAGACGTGTTTTCCAGCAAATAATAGGTCTTTGGCGATTTCTCCCTGCAGAGCGAAGTCAGCGGATACTGCAACTGCTTCTATATCGGTATTTTGTGCAAGTTCATGATGGTCTTTGTATAGATGCGGAATACCAAATCTGCTCTGGACTTTTTTGCCAAGCTCTGTTCGCACCTCTGCTAATCCAATGATTTCACATTCAGGAATGCTTGCGAAATTTGGGATATGCACCTTTTGTGCCATAAACCCACACCCAATATACCCGATATTGATTTTTTCCATTTAGATTTCTCCTGTATCCTTCGGTGATTCTATCTTTTCAATTGCAGTTTGTGCCCCTTCCCTCACAAGTGCTGATGCGTCATTCTGCGCAATTGCCTTTAGTTTTGTAACACATCTTTCAGCTGTCAACCTACCGAGTGCGACTGTTACAAAATAACGAACATCAGCGTCTTCATCGTCAAGTGCCTCAAGCAATGCCCCTATATCAGTAGGTGTTGCGATATGTCGTTCTATGTCGCCTATATTGATCAACGCTTGTGCTGCGATTCGTCTGGTATGGATGTCGCCATGTTTCAGAGATGAGAGCAATTCATCATTTCCATTGTTGATAGTAGAGAGATTATCCCAGTCACAATCTAAACAGAACCACGATTTTTCATCTAATTTTTGCACATTAGCATGACCACATTGTGGACAATCTACATACTCATTCAGTTGATTCATGAGGGTCCTATTGCCTCCATTTCAGGTAAATCTCTCCATATTTCTGGACCTTCTGGTTTGAAGTTAATTGTTGCGATGAATTGCATGCCGTGATAGAAATTGATTTTGAACTTCCCTCCCCCAAAATGCTTTCTCAGATAGTCTAAAGGAGCGTCAATCAATGGACCCATTTCGTCAGCATAATAAAATGCAAGTGGTTTGAATCGAACTGTATTTCCTACGGGTTCCTGCACTAATAGTTGTGCAGAGGTTGCAGGAAATAGCACCTGAAAAGCACTCCACAAGTCAGCGACAGTAGGATTCGGATTGCCGATTCGCTTTTTGAAGTCGTTTTCAAGATATTCAGAGAATGTGTTAAATACCCAATCCATAAATATAACCTTTATAAACCAGGAGCCTTCAAGAAGTCCTTCCAATCAAAATTCGGCAGAGGGAACTCCTCTGTGGCTTTGCATTGTCAAAATGTTGCTGCTTTTTCAAAGAACTCTATATCAACACGTTCTACCTCTGCAGTACGTGCATTTTCAGCAACGCGTTGCACAACCATCTCCCGCACAAACGGGATCGGAATACGTTTGACACGATGCACTACCTCTTCCGTACAAGGCACGTTTGTATTGTCAAGAAAAGGGCCGTCCTGCACCGCAGTTTCGGCAGGATGATCACATGTCTCTGGCACAAGTTGCTGTAACCGCATTGAGACATAGTCAGTCACCCACTGTTGAAACTCTCCATTCTGTGAAAATGTCTCCTCAACAGTTTTCTCAATAGTGTCTAACAAACACTGTTGCAATTCTTCAATGCTTTCATATTCTGTGACACTTGGTTGTTGGGTCTGATCTAACTTCTCATTTATGCTGACAAGTAGGTTTTCTAAACGTCCCAATCGGTCTTCCACATTAGAGAGTCGTTCTTGAACGTTTGTTTGATCGCTCATGTTTCCTCCTTATATTGTCCAATATTTCCATAAGTCTTCTGGAATTTCGTATCTTATCTCTTCACGTCGTTTATGGTGATAGCGTGCAAATATCCCGACTCGTGGGATATCTCTGATATTACCTGAACCTGTATGGCACAAATAGGCATGCCACAGTACAACATCACCTGCTGCGCCGATAAATTCACGTGGTCCTTCTGGTGAAGAATCTGAGAATATGTTCCAACCCCATCCTTCAATATCTCTAAAACTACCATCAACTTGCTCTGGGTATTTGAGAAAGTATTGGTGTGTTGTGATATGGCTTTTTGGCCAGAAGACGAAAGCACCACCACCTGGTTCAACATCGTATAGATATGTAGTTGCTCCCAACATGAACGGACTCCAACCACCGGGGCCGTAAGCATCTATATGTCCACTTCCCGGTAATGACCATTCTGCTTCTGGGTTTGGCCATTTGACGAGGGGTGAACCCCCGCCACCCGTGAACTCACCCCCACTGAATTGCTGTATAATCGCTTGCATCTCCGGTAAATGTCCAAAGTTTGGAGAAAAACCGAAGTTGTCTACAACATAAGTGTCTGGCCAGGTCTCAGGTGTCTCTAAACTGGAATTGAATCGCTTCCAAATCTGTTCACGCCAACCTTTGATTACATCACTGTCAATTAGGTTTTCAAGAATTAGGTATCCGTTTTCTTGAAAGAAATCCACCTGTTTTGCTGTTAACATATAAGTTTCCTCTATTGTAATGTGCAAAATCGGGGTTAGAAACCCCGCCAACAAGAATTAGAAATCTAACGTCTTGGTCTGAATGAAGGGATACCAGTTTTGTCAAATCTGGATTTGACTGCTTTCATAAGTTCTGGTGTTATTTCCTGATATCCATTTTCACGAGCATATTTTTCTACACTTTTGATAACCATGCCGCGGGCAAACGATGGCACACGTTTCAATCTTTCTTCTGCAGCATCATTCCATTGTAAATCGTAATCAGGTTCTGAACCGAAGGCAGTCCGTTTTTCAAGTTGGACCGGTTTGTTGTCTTTTTGTCCAGGCTGATATTCACAAGATTCATCTGCAGCGAGATAGTTGCCAGTTGTGGCATAGGCACGTGCACGACAACCTCCGCATACTTCTTTGAATTCACATACCCCACACTTACCCTCAAGTAAATTGCGATTTCGTAACGCGTGGAATGTATCAGAATCATTCCACAGTTTGACAAAACTTTCATCTTTAAGATTGCCAACACTTACTGGAAGGTATGGACATGGTGTTAACTCTCCTTCAGGACTGATGCGGCAATAGTAGATACCACAAGGACAAGTTCCACTTGGATATCCCTGAAGAAATGCAGAGTCAGACTGCTGTTCATAGATGACACGTTTGTAGTGCGGTGCACATTTTGCTGCGATGAGCATTTTCCCAGTATAATCTTTCTGTAGTTTGAACATTGTATCCAACATGTTTTCATATTGTGCGGGAGAGATGTCCATGACTGTCTTACCCCTGCCAGTTCTCACGAGAAAATATAGGTTTAGCACCTTTGCGCCTATCTGATATGCGAACTCTACGATCTCAGGGATTTCATCGTAATTCCACTGTGTAACTGAAGTTTGGACGAGAAAATCGAGGTGTGCGCGTTTTAGGGATTCGACCCCGTTCATTGTTGCTTTCCATGCACCCGGCATGCCGCGAAACTTGTCATGTTGAGACGGTTGGATAGAATCAATGCTTAATCCTGCTCCTGTTACGCCGTGTTCTTGCATTTTTTCTACTACTTCGTCATTGAGTAGCACACCGTTTGTTCCCATCACGACGAGAAAACCGGTATCCGATGCATATTTTGAAATTTCAAGGATATCTGGTCGCAGCAAGGGTTCTCCACCTGTGAGTATCAGCAAGATATGCGGATTGATTTCTGCGATTTCATCAATGACGCGAAAACATTCTGATTGTGTCAACTCGGATTCTCTGTGGTAACCGTGCGGGAATTCGTCTGTGTCTACGAATCCTGCTGGAAGATAGCAGTGTGTACATTTCAGATTACATAATCGGGTAATGTTCCATGAGACTGCTTGAACTTTTGTGTTTTGCATTTAATTTCTCAATTGTAATGAAAGCGCGAAAACGATTAATCCTGATAAGAGCGTTAAATGTCCAAAGATACTGATATGGATAGGCACGGTGATTTTGTTGTCTGGATCTGCTGCTTCAAGGTGTCGACGATATAACGAACTGTATAATCCCCAAAAGAGTACCATTAATCCAAATACTGCCAACTTTGCTGCGGAATATATCATATACTCCGAATTAAATTGCATGTTATTATTCCACGCGACAATGAAGATCACAATACCACCTGTCAATAGCAGGATGTTTATTGTCAATCGCATTGTATGGCGAAAGCGATTGTGAATGTTTAACAGTGTATTTGCTGATAGTTTTCTCTGTCCTATTGGAATTGCAACACAAGTATAAAAAAACACGCCTCCGAACCAGATTATTGCTGTGATGAGATGTATAGATCGTAGGAAGAGCTCAACGATTTGACGCATTTCTATCTTTACTATGTATTTGACGTTGGAGATCGAGAATCAACAATCCGAAGTAGATGACTCGCGAACATGATGATTTCTACTGCTTCCTCTGCTGTAACTGGAACATTCCTATGGCTGTGAGAGTTTTTGTAAAGCCCAATTGCTCCCGCGAACAGATGCTGTACGGCTTCTCTTTCAGCTTTAGGTTCATTTTGATCTGTTAACGGTCCATTTTCAACTTTAAACGCCTGTCGCATCAAGTTAATTCCATATTTTTCTGTATAGCCACTAGCATTACGAACTGCCACCTCCACAGCCTTAAATGCTTCAAATATAGCAGTGTCGTACTTACCTCGCAGAAAATTTGACATGATATCTTCAGCTATGGAAGAGTGAAGCAACTGCTTAGGTAAAAGATTCGCTTTACGATAACTTTCCAAAGCGTCTGCGTTCCTTACGCGTTCTCCTTTTCTTGCAATGGAAACCATGTCAGGATGGAATCCTGGTTTAGGCACAGTAAAACCTTCTCTGTTTAGATACATCCATGCTTCCCTGAGTGCATTGGTAATATCCTTTTGATACTCACCGGGGTACTCTGCAACCGTATGTGGCAAACTGAAATTATAAAGACTGAATTGGGAACTATCTTGGGAAAGTGAATGGAGGTACTCCAAAACAACCCATGCTAATTCTTCAACTTCAAGGTTTAGCAATGCTTCATGGTCTGGCAGTAGTTCGTAGATAGATGACATAATTTCTTCCAACGGGGAATGACAAAACTATAGTAAATCAGAAGGCCACATCAATAAAAGTTATACAATCAGACGTATTGTTTTTATTTTAAGATTATCCACTAGTGCTGTGTCAACAACTAACTTGTAGGTCGGGTAGAGGCACGAAACCCGACTTTACCTATAATGAATGTATTTCTGTCGGGTTACGTGCCTCTACCCGACCTACAACTGAACTATCAAACAGTTCTTGACTAAGCACTAGTTATTAATGTGATCGGTTTTTCTGTTTTCAGCAAGGCATTCATTAAGCTAGGAATTTCCATTATCCATTCAAGTTGTTCTTGTATTGTTCCTCGTTGGCCGGCGATCCAGCTTAGTACTTGAGCGATATCGTAGGCATTTCGCACTGGCGCGTACTCATAGGATCCGGGAACTTTTTTTATACTGCTGACTTCACGTTCATGTGGTTTGACATTTTTCTCAAATGGTTTGATTATTTCACCATCATACCCTGTTTTTGCGATGTGGTATGTTCTTGATGCTGCGTGGACTCCCCATTTTTTCGCAACAACCATATCAATCCAATGTTCAATTTGTGCAGGGCTAGGCTTTGATCCTGCTAACCTCTGATGGAATATTTTTCTTTGATGCCACTTCTTATACAAACGTTGTTCCTCTGGAAATTGCTCTAGTTGTTCTTTTAAGAATTCCTTGATGTCTTCAAGCAAGAACGATTGTAAGTGGATTTTTCTGAATCGTGTATCTGAAATGCCATAGGTCATACCATTACTACAAACAAGGCGTTCTAAACTTAGGTTGATTTCCAAAGCTGTTGTTTTATCCACTGAATTTAAGGCATTTACTTTAAGCACAATTGGGTCTCCACCATCTAAATCAAAGGAGTAACCAGGCAAGAAGAAACTCATCCGCATCCGTTCGCCATACTCTGTAAGTGCTAGTTCCGCCTTTAGATGCTGTGGCTCAAAGTTAATTTGTTCAAGTGCATCTTCTAACGCTTGAAGAACATCATGATGTTGAATGAGATTATATTGCCTTGAGACAGTTGCAACAGGTATATGCACCGTATCATCGTCTGGGAGAAGATAACCAGGGTTTTCCTTGAGAGGTCTTCGTATAATGATGTCAAAATGTTGGTTCATTCCCTGGTTTTCTACCCGAAACGGTTCTCTCCTAAAATAGGGAATCTGCTGTCGGATCTCATTGATAGCTCCTTTGTGAATTTGCACTTTTCTAGCGTGCCATGTAGGTGCCATATCATTCTCCTTTCTAATTACTGAGATAAAGAGAGTGGTCAATAGAAACTCAAACTTGTTTACAATCCGTTTAAATTATACGCAATAAGTAGTTTTGGACATATAACGTTTGTTATGTAAATACTCACGATATATTTTGTTGTTGTGGTTGTCAAAATGTGGTATAATATTACCATGTAAATGGTCATAGTATACCAACGAAAATGGGAGGTAGCAGCCTCCCATCTGATTGAAAATCAAAAATCGTCTTTTCTGATTTTTCCAACACACTGATATTATACACGAATTCATCAGAAAAGGCAAGCAAAAAATATGGAGTATTCTGATGAATTTGCTTGAAGTAATGAAGCGATTTCCCGACCAAGATTCCTGTATATCCCACCTTGAAAATATTAGATGGAATGATAACCCGCAGTGTCCGCACTGTGAAAGTGATGATGTCTATAAGCGAGTCCATGAAACTAAGACTGGACGTATTGGCAGATGGAATTGTCAGGATTGCAAGGCGACTTTCAAAGTTACTTGTAATACAGTTTTTCATGGAACTAAGATAGCACTCCAAAAGTGGTTTCTTGCTATATCCCTTATTTTAAACGCTAAGAAGAGTTTATCCAGTCATCAATTAGCGCGTGATTTAGAATTGAATCAGAAGACTGCGTGGTCTATGATGCATAAAATCCGTGCGGAGATGGCGTTGGAAACTGGAGCATTGCTTTTAGAGGGTATAATAGAAGCCGATGAAACCTATATCGGTGGAAAACCTCGTAAAGAGAATAAGAAGGAAGACAGAGAACCTGTTAAAAGAGGACGTGGAACTAATAAGGATGCGATTTTAGGTATAGTTCAGCGAGGTGGCAAAGTAGTTGCTAAGTTAGCGGATAACCTGACAGGACGCACTATATTGGATTTCATAAAGAGACATGTTAATATGTCTGATTCTGAATTAATGACTGATGAGTTTAGGTCTTATCAGCGTGTCGGTCGGGAAATGAAGCATAGCATAGTAAATCACCAAGAGCAGTATGTAGATGGTGACGTGCATACCAATACTATTGAAGGTTTTTGGTCTCTTCTAAAGAGGGCGTGGTATGGATCACATCACCACTATAAAACAGCGTATACACCTTTATATGTAGCGGAGGCATGCTATAAATATAACTATAGGAACGATGATGAAATTTTCTGGAAGTTTCTAATCAAGTCAATACAGATTTAAACAGTCAAATCATTTCTATTAATTTTCCTATGTTGTTAATGTTCTTTTCTATTTTAAATCTAATTATTTCATGATTATCATTTATAACAGATATATAGCCTTCCTTTTCGATTTTTATTTCAAGATTATCTAAACCTAGTTGTGGTTTTGAAATTTCTACTACAACTTTATATTCTGATTCTTGGAAATCTATTATATCTGTAGCAAATTTTTGAAATTGTCTATTATTATTTTCATCATGATTATATTCCATTAGTTTTTCACCTCATTATTTGGGAATATATTTTGGAAGTGTTTGCATCATTTGTTAAATGCCCTTACAATAGGATATTATATACGATATATCTTATTTTCGTCAAACATATTTTCAAATTTCAGCTTGACAAAAACTTGAATTTCTAATACTCTGCCTCAATTTTAAAAATTAAATTGAGGGTAAAAAATGTATATTAATTTATGTTCTGACTGTCATTATCAATTTCATAAATTTCTCGAATCAGAGATTGTATCTGACGACCTTTCTCAGCAATTGTCCAACATTTCTCAAGTTGAATATAAATGCGTTCCAACAGATCAGACATATATTCATCAAAATGCTCAGGATTTTGCGACATTTTTTGGTTCGGAGTTTGCACAGATTCTTCAATTAGAGATTTAAGTTCAAGAAGATTCTTAACAAATATTCTGGTAATTTCTGCTTTTTCGTCCATATTTTCACTATCTATTCCTTTGTTTGAGTGAGCCCCATATTACCGTGAGTTTTCTTTCAGGTTTTACGGGTCTTGGCGTATCAACTTCACAACCTGGACAATCTTCTGTATTATCTACAACTAAATCTAAATCTTCATTTTTATTGATTTCTTTAGGTAATACATACGATTGCGGAAAGTCTATTGTCCAGTTGCCGTGCTTATCCATTGCTTGAAATATTATCTGATTGCTTCGTATCAAGTGGATTCTATCTATATCTGTAATATCTACGACCACTGTTGCATTATCTTCATTAAAGAGATTCCATCCTACAATATTGAAATCCACAAATCCGTAAACCTGGAATATACCATCATTATCACGATCAGATACAGTTGCTTTAAATCTAATTTTATCACCTTCAAATACTTTAGCACCTTGAAAATCTGTAACTCTAGGTGCGAAGTTATGATGCCATACTTTCTCGAAATTAAAATAGTGGATTTTAGACAACCAACGAGCTTCATGAAAAGCAAGTTTATCACCAAATCCGAAAGTTCCCATTATATACTCAGCTGGATCATACAATGCTATATGCCATAGTCCAAAAACATGTCCTAACTCATGTCGTATTATTTGCTTTGTTCGATCTCTTTCTTTTTCGGTACTAATACTATATCCAGAATACTGTGAATTTCCATTGCCAAACCAGCCTCCCCAAGGCCTTGCCAAAGCTACACCGCCAGCACCATTCTGAACTGTATCCATACCAGCCATTACAACTGAATATATAGTATGAATATCATTATACCCTTTTCTTTCCAGTTCTTGTGGTAATATTAATGCTGTGTTACCAGCATAATGTGCTCTATTGTGATCGCCTTTGACTTTATGCACAATCACTTTATTATCTTGGTTAGTTTCTAATCTGAAAGTTTGATTTGGAAATCCATGACGCTCCATTTCGTCTCTGTAAGTATCTTGAACAGACTTCATAATATCATCTAAATCTAACCATTCGGATCTATCTTGACTGTTAGTAGGCTGAAAATATATGGTTTTTACAAGATATTCCGCATTGGATATATTACTACCTAAAACCAAAAACATTAAAACTACTATATGTCTTATAAGAATAAACATGATCATAACTCCTTATTATAGTTGAGGAATAGCTGCCATCCCCCGAACTGTTACTTATAAACATGTCTTATAACTTAAAATAAAAAGCACGTACTGCAAAATTGCTGCAACACGTACTTAAATAAAATGTTGACAAAGCTATGAGAACATGATATACTAAAAAAGGCGAGGAATGGCAGACTATTCTTCAATGCTGATTTCCTTTGTCGATAACAAGATTTGCACTGACACTGCTAATCTTGTCAAACTCTAAAACTCGTTGTGAGTTGTTCTTAAAATTTGACGGCTCACAACGAGCCATCAACGTATACATGTTAACACATTGAGATATTAAGTGTCAATAATAAATTGAGTTTTGCATTTGCGAAATTGAATGCAACATTAACTCAACGTTATTACGGTTGTTTCATGTTGAGTTGCAAAGAAGGTGATATATGAAGATTACAATATATGCACTTATTCCAATAATTATATTTTCTGTCAACAGTTCAATATATGCACATTCTGGAAGGACGAATTCATCTGGATGTCATAATGATACAAAGACAGGCGGTTATCATTGTCATGGAAAAAGTAGTGGTAATAGTGGAGGTGGTAGTACATCCATTAATCGATATGAAACTAGTGATAGTGAGTTATTTAGAGAAGGGACATATATAGTGTTTGGAGCTATAATTATTGTCAGTGTAATATCGTGGGGATATATGACCAATTGGGGAAAGAAGTCAACAGGATGTGGATGTCTTGCTTCAAGCAATATCTATTATCAAAATCAGAATATTGGATTGCTTAATAAAGTCCCATATCAAATAACTGAAAATGTCAATATTAATTTGAACAGACATGTTTTTGGGGAATGGAGACTTGGTCCATCATATACTTTTCGATTCTAATGAAATTCACAGATTGGAATTATCATTCATAGATTTGACATTTAAGCTAAATACTTGTATAATTTTTCTGGAATTTGAATAATTTTTGAGAGATGATCCAGTTTAATTCTTGCATCATCATCGTTGAGTGAAAATCCAAGATCTTTTTCAATCTTGGTTTGAATATCGTTTAGATAAATTCTTAAGTTTCTAATACGGTTTTTCATACGTTGATTTTGGATTTTCATAGTGTCCATATCAAATTTCAACTTGCAATAATTGAGGGAATTGCTATGTTCTTTGGGATGTTTTGATTGGAACTCTTTTAAGAACTTTTGGCTTGGCATTATATTCCTCCAATAATAGTTTTGTAAGGCACATATAGACAACCGCAGAAATCGTGCTCTGGTTCTGTGGTTGTTGTGCTCCGTGAATAAGTATTAATAACCTCTCCTACCTATTAGAATATCATATTCTGTATAAATTGTCTACAAAAAATACTGATTTTGAGACAATCAACGAAAATCCATTTGACAATGTGTGCATATTGTGATATAATATAACACGATTGTTATATGTCCAAAACTACTTATTGCGAAATTATATTGGTGTGGCGTTTCTTGAATACGTTTTACAAGGTATTGCCACGTCCATTTGCTTGCTTTACTAAGGTTTATGAGTGTGCCTTCTTTCATGTATCCCTTTTGTTTATTGATTTTACGAAGTTGAGGAAGTGTCATACGGTTGCTCTTTTCAAGGTTACAGGGCTTGCATAATAGTGCACGGTTATTTATATGGTGTTGACCATAATCATCCTTTCCACTCTTCGGGTTGATATGGTCAAGTTCAAGATAGCGTGGGTCAGGTGCTTTGAAATTACAATCCCAACAGTAGGATCCAAACTTTTCTATAAGAATCTTATGGATTTCTGCACGAGTCATTTGAAATTCTTCAGTAATTGGCAGGACAGGTGGTAATTCGGTTGCAGCGGTTTCTTGATTATCAGTGCGGGTAGGTGGTTCTGTTCGGTAGTGCATTTCGTAGGGTTGCATCTGTCTGTCAAGCCATGTTTTATCTCTTGTGTATTTCTCAAGTCGTTCCCGTTCTTTTCGGTCAATTCCCATGAGACGTGTAATAATGTGGTAACGTGCGTCTTTACGTCTGTCAATACCTATCCAACGACGGTTAAGGTTATTGGCTGCGATAATCGTTGTTGCACACCCACAGAACGGGTCTAACACAATGTCTCCTTCGTTGCTACTCGCTTCAATGATACGCTCGTAAAGTTTGAGTGGCTTTTGGTCAGGGGAGCCTGTGCGTTCTTGTTTTGACATTTGACCTCCGCTGGGAAAACTGTCCCACCAATCCTCTGGTACTTTGCCGCGCTCGGTGTCGCGAAGTCCTGATCCTGTTGTTGGTGAGTTAGAATCGTATTTGCCCCTTGCAATAGTTGATGAAGCATAAGGTAAACGTATCTGTTCTTTGTTGAATGTCCATTGCTTACCTTTGCAATACCAAAATATTGTGTCGTGTTTGCGATTAAATTGACGCATTTTGGGTGAGCCAGGTCCTGTATAACACCACACTATCTCATTGCGAAAGTTCTTTTTCCCGAAGATAGCATCCATTACCATTCGGATATAAGAATTGACATTGTGATCGCAATGTAGATAGATAGAACCTGAATCTTTTAGGATACGGTGCATTTCAAGAAGCCGGACGCTGAGAAAACAAAGAAATGCAGCTGTATCTTCGTCTCGAACAACCTTTGTTGCTTCAATAACTTGGTAGAGTGCCGGGTGTCCATCTTGGATAGTTTCAAGCCATTTAGGGTGAACTTCATTCCACTTCCACTGATCCGGGAGTTTGTCTGTATCCCCGTATTTCCATTTATCAACGTAGAATCCAGCGGTGCCACTTCGGTTTCGCTTAGTATTAAATGGAGGATCTGTTGCGATGAGGTCTATGCTATTGCTATTAATTCCACGGAGAACCTCTAAATTGTCCATCTCATAGAGTGTATTGGCTATATCTTGTGTCATGTAAAGCACTTCCTCATATTCGTTGAGTCTGAAACTACTTATTGCGTAAACTTATACATCCTCACATCTCTCATAAAAGTTTATTCCATTCTTCTTAATCTGTGCAACCATATCAGGGTTTCCTATTTTGCTGAAAACAGAAAGGTCAATCGTATGCGACTCATCCTATTTTAGGTGTTCTAATCTTGGTAACAACGTCTCAAATAGTGTATTAAGAACGTGCTTGCAAGCGTTCAAGTTGTTCTCGGAGTTGGGCGTTTTCCGCTTCAACTTTCTGTCGTGCGATTGCCTCTTGTTCTGCGCGTTCTTCAGCAGTGTCTGCACGTGTCGCCTCAGTTTCTGCCCGTGTTCGCACCCAGTCATTCGCAACCGGGTCAAAGATAGCTATTCTCTCATCCCTTATGCGGAAATCTAAACCCAGAGAAGAGGAACGGATACCTCCATTATCATCTGGTTGCACTTCTGTATAGACACCGTTAACTAACTCAAATCCCATCAATTGGGAAGGTAAATACATATCCTCTGCATCATACAAAAAATAGTCGTTTATACCAAGGGATGCATAAATATCCATCTTGTCTGTCAAGTCATTTCTATACGTGCTTTCGCTACTAAACTCCATTACGAAATCGGGGACTTTCCCTTCTTCTCATAGCAAGTATGTTTTGCGTAGTTTCATTCCTATACCGAATGTGACGAGAACATCTGGGGATATAGATTTACTGGGTACACCTTGCACGTAATACATCAGAATGTCACCGGAGACATAGACCGATGGGTCATGTGAGAAATGTGCTCCAAGTGCATCAATTGTCCACGTTAGCTGGTGTCTATGTAGATCGCTTGCTGCCATCGGTTTCCCATCCTCTGCAGGATAAAAGACATCTGTGGGGACATAAGAGAGCCGTTTCTTTTCTGCCTTGGTTGCCATAATATGCTCCTCTAACGTTAAATGCGTGTAGCCAGCGATTTAGGCTATTCAATCTGTCAAGATTTTGCATTAATTATAACCGAATACAGAGAGGGTATCAACCACTTTGAGGATTTAGAACTGTGCGGGGAAGTTTCCCCGTGCAGCATCCATTACTTCACCAGTTATTTCGTTATGTCCGTTGTCTTTGGCGAAACCTTCAATTCCCATTTTTGCCATCGGACGCACAAAACTTGGAATACGTTCTAAACGTTCCAATGCCTCTGGGGTCCACTTAATTCCATCGGATTCTGTTTCAGTTTGCTCCTCAAAAGCATCTGAAATAACTGATGTAAAAGGACACTTTCCACCTTCTGCTGATTCACTCGCATCTGTTTCAACGGGAAAGTCTGACATCATATCTTGCTTAGATGTTTCTAACTGTGAGCGTATCAGTTGCATCGGTTGTGCAGCAGCGTTACTACCACCGAGTTTCAGGTCTAAAGATTTTAACATCTGTGTTTCCGATGGATTTAGGAACATAGCAATTTCGGTGAAACACTCAGGACACTCAAAGACTGCGGTAACGGAACCTTGTTCTGGTCGGGTTACGTCTTTAAATTTCATTGCTGTGTCGCAGTCTATACATAAAAATTTCATCTTCTCACTCCATTTAATCTAACAGAATATAACTCATTTTGTTTTAAACAAGACTTACGCAGTTTTTCTTAAAGTCCCACTGATAAGGGGGATTTAGGGGGTTAAATCACTGAAATATCATTGAAATAACGACTTTTAACCCCCCTACCCCCCCTTATCAAGGGGGAATGCGTAAGTCCTGTTAAAGAAATCCTGTACCTTTTGTGCAACCTCGATTATGCATTTACTGGCTAAAGAATTAGGGTATTCTTGAATATAAGGTGTGCCGTTGTCGCTACATATAGATAACTTTGGATCGAAGGGAACTTTACCAAGTATTTTTTCTTGTAATGAAGTCTCAACTGCAGAAAAGAGTGGTTCTTGTTCGCCGCAGTGTTGGCACTCATAAAAAGCCATATTTTCAACAACACCAATGATTGGCACTTTGAGGACATCTCTTGCTATAGTAACAGATTTTTTGACGATCAAGTGTGAGACATCGGAAGGGATGGTAACAACGACTACTCCACCGAGATTAGGCATGAGTTCAACAACATTGGGTAAACGATCTGAACCTGGTGGTAGGTCAAGCAATAGAAAGTCTAACTCTCCCCATTCGGTGTCCCCGATGAATTCCCGCAATGCACCGACTTCCATAGTAGGACGCCATGTGAACGCATCTTTTTGTGTATGCGCGTTCCACAATACTGGGGCATCATCTTCAGATAGAAGTAAATCCATGGATATGACTTTTGTACCCAGTGAAGTTATTGCGGGTGTAACACCTGATTCGGTATACGCAAGGGTTGCGTTACGGACCCCCATCATTTTTGCGATTGTAGGACCGTTGATATCTGCATCAACAACACCGACAACAAAACCGGATAGCGTTAGTGCTGTTGCAAGGTTTACCGTAATAGCACTCTTTCCAACCCCTCCTTTTCCGCTCATAATTGCGACGGTATGCTTGACTGACGTTAGCCGTTTACTTATGCGGTTCGCTTGTGCGGTGACTTGTCCAATTATATTTGAACCCGCATCATTTGGAAGTTCTTTGTATGTTTTCATTCCTTCTTGCCGATTGCATACAAGGCATCATAACTTCGTAAATAGAGAGTGCCATCAGCGATAACTGGTGATGCAGCGACGGTTTCGTCAATTGTATTTGTAGCAACAATACTGAATTGTCGTCCTGCCTTGATTACATTGACAACCCCATCACGTGCAGTCAGATAGATATGACCATTTGCATATACGGGGGAAGAACGATGTCGTTGACGGTGTGTTCTTTCAAGATATAGTTGTTCACCAGATTTGGCATCAATACAGATAAGATCTCCGTTTTCTCTACATAGATAGACTAAACCGTCATGGATTAGTGGTGAAGGCACGTCTGGTGTACCCCTCTGTAGCTTCCAAATTTGCCAATCGCTATCCGTAATATCCCCTTTACCAGATGGGTCTAATCCCAGGACAGGACCGTTTTTTGCGGATGGCACAACAATGAGTCCTTCGGTTGCTACAGGTGAAGCGACGAGCCTGAAAGATGGGTTGTATCTTACTTTTGAATTCAAACCACCACATCGCCAAATCTCACTACCATCATCAAGATTATGTGCGGTGACATAGTCAGCCCCATGAACAACGAGTAATTCCCTTTCTGAATCTTTATAGAGAATAGGAGAAGTGTATGCATGTTCACATTCTGATGTTGCATCACTTTTCCTATCGTGTATCCATATCTCTTCACCAGTCATTTTGTCCAGTGCAAGAACTAACCATGCATTACTATGGATGAGTTGGAGGTATAATCTATCTTTGTATAACAGCGGAGTCATTGACATCAGAAAACCGAGTCTGAACCTTCCGTAACGCTCCGCAATGTTTGTGCGCCAGATACTATTACCCTCAAAATCGTAGCAAACAAGATCACCAGTTCCTAAAAATGCCCAAACATGCTCGCCATCGGTTGTAGGAGAAGGAGCAGCGTTGTTGACTTCATCCCCTCGTTTAGTGCGATTGCCTACAGCTAATGTACGTTTCCATAGTTCTTCCCCATTTGTGCTGATACACATGAGTACTAATTCGTTTCCATCTGCCGATGTAAGAAAGATCTTGTCTTTCCAAACAACAGGCGTAGATGCCCCTTCTCCCGGTAGTGGAAGTCTCCAACGGACATTTTCCGTTTGACTCCATTGGATAGGTACATCCGTTTCATTGCTGATTCCATCATTGTTTGCGCCTCTCCACTGATGCCAGTTTTCAGCCTCACTACTATTAATTAGTGTAAGAGATAAAAAAAGAAAAATGACTATATTTGTGCTAAATACTTTCCGCATGATATACCTCCATTGTTTATATCAACGTTTCTCGTCTGTCCACAATCCTTTGTCAGGACCGTTCCACTGATACGGAACTATTTTTGATAGTTTACCAACTTCATATTTAGGAAACTGAGAACTATTTTCTATTACGTAACCTTCATTTGTAATAATTGGAAATTCCAGATTGGAAAGAGAAGTATAAGGTTGGATTTCCATCCATACATCAAGTTCAAAGCAAACTGTCTTGTAGAAAAAGTCGGCAGAATGACTTTCATGTTTTAAAATCATGACGGTGCCAGTTTGTTTTAATTCCCTATTTTCAGAATAAACTTTCAGTCCAATTAGAAGATCTTCAGTTGGTGGTGGATCAGATTTTAACTTGAACCACAGTCCTTTGCTGGAACCTTCGGCTACACCTTCATTTGGACCGAGTATTTGGAATGTGATTGTGGGGAGTTCTGCCATTATATACCAGTACTTTGTGTCAGGATAATGAATTCATGCCTTGTAAATCTATTCTGATGTATCCTGTGTGTCTTCAGGTAGTGTGGGAGGGGGTTCATCAAAAGGAATTCTTCTTGTTTCTGCTTCTATGCGGCGAGTATTCCAAGCAAGCCACGCCTTCTGTATTTCCTCTCGTCCTTCAACTTTACCTTCAGCTTTACCTTCAGCTTTACCTTCAGCCTTAGCTTCAGCGACCTTTTCTTTTACATTTGTTTTGAACTTATTTGTCAGATACATAATTAAATCCACCAATTGAATTATTGCGACAATAGTTAGACCTTCAACTACAGAGAAACCAGCAAGGTGTGTAAAAAGATTACTTAATCTATCTGAAAGATCTTGCGGACTACCCTTAAACTGTAGAAAGATTAGCCATATTGCATAACCTAAAAAGATGAAAGAGTAGATTTTAAGTGCTGGATTTACCCATTTTCGCTGAATACCAATGAATGTAACAATTTCATTGTCTCTACCATCGTTTATTTCTATATTTGTCACCTAACTCATTCCTTAATTTTGATTATAATAAGATAGCATATTCTCAAGGAATATGCTATCTATTTATTGTAATGGGGTGTGTAAAGTTTTTGTCACCATAGTCATCAATTTCTTGAAAGGACATTGCATTTTTGATCTTTGAAAAGGTACCGTTTGGTACGTTTTTTCGGATTACGGTACGTTTTTGGTACGTTTTTGGTACGGTGCTGTAAGTCCAGTCTGTATATGGGTTTGTGAATGATTTTCGTGTATATTTCTGGAAATTTCAATTTTTCGATTCGGTACGTTTTGTGATTTAAGTTTTGGGTGTCCTGATATGTATTATTTGAGGTATATGGACACCACATCATAATCCGATTGATCCGTGTGGTGTTTTCTGATTTAGTCTGTTTTTCACTTCTATTGTCCTGCGTTAACATGATATTCTCTCTGCTGGTTTATGCCAATTCTATTCTTGAAATTACCATTTCTGTTGTAATGTCTGAGGAGCAATGAATTGTGCGACTATGCCCCTACTGTCCTTCATGATATGTTCAGATAAACAAATGTTAAGTATACTATACATATATGTGATTGTCAAGTAAAATAATAGAGAATCTATATTATTTTAGATATTGTTGATAATCTCCTGAATTTTTGTCGTCCTGTGTTATTCTAAGGTGACAAAAACTTTACACACCCATTGTAATGTAGAGAAATAAAATACGGTTTATTCTGTATTTTCTGGTTGTTTGTCTTGATAGTACTCACCTAACACCTCATTTGCCAGACTTCTTCCATTTTCAATCACACGTGCGGCGAAATCAAGTGTTATTTGAGTTGTTCCTGCCTCTTGTGCGCGCTGTTCAATGCGTGTGTGGGTGATATTGCGCATGAAACCTGCTGGAACTAAGTTCAATCGATTTATTGCATCTTCTGTCCAATTCAAAGAACTTACAAAGTCTTCAGATGTAGAGGAATCTTGTGGTTCGCTTTGCATTGCTTTGAGTTCTGGAGCATCTTCTCTGACAGCAGCCGCTTCCCCCATGCTATCCTCAATGATCTGCATTGCGAAATCGTTTGTAATTGTGTTTATTTTTTGGGATCGTGCGGATTTTTCAATCCGTGCTTTGACATTACGCCGCATATAACCGCGTGGGACTGTACGTAGTGCTTTCTTTGCATGTTCAGACCATTGTAATCGGATACCGTCAAATGTCTCCACTTCATTAGTCCCGCCTTCGTCCATTGCAATGTTGTCAAGCGAATTCTTGTCCACTATCTGGAAACGTTCAGGTGGAGAACTACATACTGGACATTGGACGGGTTGTTGGTTATGTGCAGCATAGCCACATTCGCCGCATATATAAGTCTGCACAGCATCGGATTCTAATACTTTCTGCTCTGCGATTTCTTTTGCAACTCTTGTAAGTTTTTCGGATGCGCGTTGCGGCATAATCGCTTCCATCGCTTTGTCAATCACACTTTCCGTAATTACAGAATGTCCACGTTCAATGGCAAAACGGTGAACAGCAGTTTTGGCTATACCGCGTACTAACGGTGGAGCTTTCTCCATACGATCCATCGCTTCTTGTGTCCAAACAAGTGTTTCTTCTGCTTTCACATCAATTTGTGGGAAATAACGTTGACTTGAAAGTAGTACATTACATGGAACAAGTCGTAACAAATTTTCTGCTGTGCTACCAATATCAGAGTCTTGTTCGTTATGGACACCAATTCTACCTATAACGAGGAGCCAAGGTTCAGTTTTGCGAGTGTATTGTAATATTTTTTCGTAGGCTTTTCCATCAAGAAGCGTAATTTTCAGTTGATAGTCATGTTCGTCCTTCGCAATGGAACGTGCTACCTCAAGGTGGGATTGGTATATTTTTGCAAGCCCCGTATCTATTACCTCTTCGTGTAATTGTTCTTGCTCTTTAAATCTGAAAGTTCTGGCGGCGCGTTCAGTCAACACATTAACTACGGAATTGAAGACGATATAATGGAGATATGGATCGTATACGCCAACTGCTTCCACCTGTCTGTTGAATTTTTGACCGAGTTGTATAGCAGTTTTCAGACCGGAAAAAGACTCTGGACTTCCATCTATTCCAACAAGTATATTTCCATTTTGACTATCAATTGAGTTCAGATTTCGGACAACAAGTGTATCTGTAGTGATACGACGAACAACCCGTTCACAGACACCACCGATAAGACTATCTTTGACTGCCCCCATACCGAGTGCCCCCATAATAACCAAATCATAATCACTTTCCTGAATATCCTCAACCAGTTTAATGTAGTGCTTACCTTCTGGCATCTTCGGTTCAAATGGTATATTGAATTTTTCACACTTCTGTTTCATTACCTCAAGATATGAATCTGAGATGAGTTGAAGTCCCATAGTAATGAGCGTGTCGTGAATACGTCGCTGCTTCTCAAGTTCTACTTCGTCCTGATATTCTTCCGGAAGTGTATATTCCATCTGTTTAAAGCGAACATCGTGCATTTTTGCAGCGTAAACGTGTGAGCCGATCAATTGGGATTCAAATTTCTTTGCAAATTCAACTGCTAAATCAATACTTGCATCAGAATAATCTGAATTGTCAACTGGGACATATATTTTTTTCATTTCTTCTCTCACTTCTCATAGGTAAAGTTTCACTTACTGTGTCTCAACATTATCACACTGTTTATAACGTGAACCGACATATCCTCCGAGGATGTGTGCAATTAGGACAACTGGCCATAAGTATATCAGTGCAGTTTGCCAATCCCATTGAAGGATAAAACGTCGGACAAGGATGTTTAGCACAATCGGAATATAAAGGCATCTACTCCAAGGACGACTGAATTTTTTATAGCGTACACGAAAAAATCCAAATGGAAAATGAACCAGAAATGCAATGATTGAAACAATAAAGTTCATATCATTAATTATTCTTGAAGTGTTTTAATATCTTTACGTAACTGGACCATTGCAGCTTCACTGTGACTATCGTAATAACCGTATATGTTTCCATTTGGATCAACGAGAACGAACTTTCTACTGTGTGGGAACACTCCTTCGTGATGTGCAGCGGCCAATTTAAATCCGTCATTTGCCAATTGATATATCTGTTCCTTCTCTCCAGTAAGGAAATGCCAAGTTCTTTCATCTGCTCCATATCGTTTTGCGTAACTTGCAAGAACTTCTGAGGTATCTCGTTCTGGATCAACAGTAAAAGAAATAAAGTTGACATCATGTGAACTAAATTCAGATTGCAGCGTTGCCATTTCTCTTGTCATTATTGGACAAATTGTTGGACAATTGGTAAAAATAAAATCCGCTACCCATACTTTACCTGACAAATCAGATAAACTGATTACATTTCTCTGTTGATTGGTCAAAGTGAATTCTGGAACACTCGCGACTACTCTCTCATGTTCAGAATCGCTTCTATTGTTGAACATCATCCACAGATTGAGTAATGCAATACTAACAATGATAACCCCTAACACAACCCAAGGCAGTGTGGATTTATCAAGTTTACGTTGATCGGATTCAAGGATTTCCTTCTGGTTAACCATATTCGTTATACCTGCACGGGAAAGAAATGCGTATTGTCCGCACCTTAGTGTGGCGTGGTTTCCATCACCTTTTCAGCAGGTTTTTCAATTGCATTGTGTCGTGCCTCTGTTGTCAGGTCTGGCATTAACATAATGACCAGGAAAACACATATAAGAAAAGGTGTAATTACAATAATAGATAATATACCTTTCTCAAGTTTAAGATGCATGAAATAAGCAGCAACTAAAAATGCCTTGCCACACGCTAATCCGATTAGTAGAATTGCTTTGATGACGGTAGAGTATTCTGGGATTGCGACACCTATCTCAATTGCAGTTAGGACCGCAAGCCATAAAAAAATAAACATATACCTTGGATGTTTATCGTGTCCGTTTTGAGCCATATTCATATCCTCCTATAACAAGTAGATAAAGGTGAAAACCATAATCCAAATAAGGTCTACGAAGTGCCAATAGAGTCCGACAATTTCTACTTCATGGTTAAATTCTGCAGTATATCTTCCACGCAAACCATGTATTAGTATAACTATCAGATATATTACACCACCAGTGACGTGCAGTCCGTGGAAGCCTGTGATAGCATAGAAAGTCGGACCAAACAATGTAGAACCACTAATTGCGGCACCCGAAAGTCCGTGTTCTGGTATACCTGTTAAAGTTAACCCATGTTTAATCAGATGTGTCCATTCATACGCTTGTAGTCCAAGAAATATGACACCACCTAAAATAGTTAGCCCCAGGAATGTGCACATCCGCGACACATTACCTTTTTGAATCGACTCTAATGCTTTAACCATAGTAACACTACTGCAAATTAAAAGAAACGTCATAGCTGCGGTTAGGTTTATGCCAAGAATCTCGCTTGGTGGTACCCATCCGACTACACCTGCTCCAGCTCGTAGTGCAGCATAAGCAGCAAGCAGTGCGCCAAATGACATAGTATCCCCTATAAGAAAGACCCACATGCCAAGTTTGCCGAGACTATCAGGCGTAAGCGATGGTTCGTATACGTCTTCAGTATGTTCTAAAGTGGTAGCTTGTTCCACTATACTAAACTCCTTTAATTTTGTTTGCCTATTTATAATCGTTAAACTACATATTTCATTGGTAACGATCACCAAATTACTTATGTCAATAATTGCGTATTTATTTTGTCCCACTTTGAATTCGTTTATTTGCTATAGCAGCCATTTCCTTATCAATCTCAAATCCAATGAACTTTCGTCCTTCCTTATGCGCTGCGATACCAGTTGAACCAGAACCAGAAAAAGGATCGCAAACGATTGATCCTTCCGCAGAAAATATCCTAATAAGATGTTGCAGCAATGGGACAGGTTTTGCGGCGATATGTCCAAACTTCTCACGCGGTTTAGGAACAGGAATTACTGTGCCAGGAAATCTACTATTTTCCACTACTGGATCAGATACATCAATGAGTCCGGTCTGATGTTGCAGCCAATTATCAACGAAAGTTCCTTCTCGCGGAGATTGTGCTAATATAATCAACTCCATTTGTGGTTTAAGTTGCGGGGTTTTTCTTCCGCCTAATGCTTTGATTATCCGCTCTGTTTCATCACTCGGTAGATTTCTCTTTCTCACGAAATGATCTTGTTTAAACGCTTTTGCTTGTCCTTCATATCGCCATGCTAACATATCCCGAATTTCAAAACCTGAATCCTCTATTGCCAGAGTTGCCCGATGCGATAGTCTTGGATGTGAAAAACAGAGTACAAATCCTCCAGGTTTGATTATCCTAAACCATTCTTCAGCAATCGGTTTCAGAAATTTGTATAGATTGTTTCCTTGTTCCTTGTCAAACTTCATACCAACAGGAAGCCCACCGATGACACCTTTTTTCTGCCTGGACTTAATTCGTTGTGTATTCCAACTGTCATCCATTCCATCAAGAAAATAGGGTGGATCTGTTAGGATTAGTGATACCCTATGTGTGGCAATTTTGGACATACCCTTTCGGCAATCAATACAATGTATCCAAGAGTCACCACAATTCTTCATTGTTCCTCCGTACAGTTTCCTACTTGGATTAAGAACATCCTATGTCTTTAGGTCTCTATTTGCGCGTCTGTATGAATAAAATACACTGCCACCGATTACACCAAAAACAGCAAATGGCATCGCCATCATAAAGAGCACACTCCAATTAAATCCCCGAGCAATCGGTTCATCTAAATTTTTACAAGCAGGACATGCCTCAAGACTAAATGGAACAATTGAAATAATAAATCCGAACACAAAAATTAATGATAGAATTTGACGAATCATAAGCGTGTTCCTTAAGCAAGATAAACTAAAACGTAAAGTATCGGCCACAGTGCGACTACATATATCCAATAAATTGCACACGTTTCAACACCGATATAACGGGCAGATGAATACCTACCTGCTATTGCCTTGTTAACAACAATTGCCAACCAAATGACAGCCCCTAACACATGAATTGCATGACATCCAATTAGCACATAAAAGATGCCACCATATATACCAGACTGAAGGGTCAATCCTTGATGAATAAGTTGTATCCACTCAGTTCCTTGTATTATCAGAAAAATTAAACCTAATACACCTGTAAATACCAGAAAATATCGGAGATATTTTACATAATCCAATTGAATTGCTCGTAGAGCAATAAACATTGAGACACCGCTTATTATAAGTAGGACGGTGTTAATTCCAGTTACTAAGCGTGGTAGTTGAATGTCTGCATGAGACAACGGTGGCCAGGTGACATTTCCCATACGAAATACCAAAAATGCCCCAATCAACCCTGCAAACAACATCGTCTCAGCACCAAGAAGTATCAATACTCCTAATTTTGCATTACTAAATGGGCGATTTTCAGCAATTTCCATTTCACTTTGTGTCATCATCCACGAACTCTACGGTACCCTCTTTTTACTAAATTAACGATAAAAGTAACAAGTCCTGTCTTGATAATTATCTCAACGATGGCTGCTCCAATAAGGAAGATGCCGATAACTCCTGCGATAATTGTTGTTATTACGGAAACAAGTTTTTTTACTGAAAGTGGTGCTTCAAACCCAAAAACAAATGCAAGTGTTGTAATAACAAATAATCCAAGAAAGACTATCCCTAAAATTAGACCAACCTTCAGATTTCGACTTCTGCGTTCATGGATGTTCATATTGACTCCAAATTATAGACTTACTTTATCAATAGCCATTGTAATAAATATCAATGGAAGATACAATAAAGATGCGTAAAGCACATAACGTGCAGTTTTGATTGAAGGTTTTTTCTTGAAATAGATGCCACTCATCAGAAACATCCCACCTACGATCAATGCTATAAGAAAATATATTCCGCCCGAGATTTTAAACAAAGTTGGAAGAAGTCCAATACCAAAAAGTGCTATACAGTTAATTACAATCTGACGGCGTGTGCTTATTCCGTCTGGATGTATAACAGGCAATAACTTTAAACCTGCATTTGCATAATCCTCACGATAGATATAGGCTATAGCGAGTGAGTGTGGAAGTTGCCAAAGAAAAAGTATTGCAAATAACACACACGCTGAACCTGATAGTTTCCCTTGTGCTGCCACCCATCCGACCACTGGTGGTAATGCTCCTGGAAACGCTCCGATAAGCGTACACAGAGAGGTGCTGCGTTTAAGGGGTGTATAGATAAACAGATAACTTACTACGATTAGAGATATAATGAATCCACTCAACGGATTTACAAAAGCTGTTAAATATAACATACCGCCGGCAGTGAGAATGACACAAAAGATTAGTGCTTCTAATCCGTGTATTCTTCCTGCAGGAAGTGGTCTTTCGTGTGTTCTTGACATCTTCGCATCAATATCACGTTCAAGATATTGGTTTAGTCCTAACACACCTGCAGCAGTTAACCCGGCACCAATAATCGTGTGTCCAAATAACATCCAGTTCATAGCACTTTGTGTACCGAGATAGAATCCAGCAGCAGTAGTAATTAGAATCATCACGACCATACGCGGTTTAGTAAGTTCAATATAGGCTTCTATTCGACTTACAAACAGTGAGACTTTTGTCTGCTGATTTACTGTTTTGCTGTTATTTGGTATAGTTGCAATTGTTGAACGCATTATGTTAATCTCTATCAATTACCAATGAATTTGTAACAGATATTTCCATATTTCTTGAAGTGTCTGTCAATCGGAAGATCTTCAATGTAAGGACAAAACTAATCACTAACATAAGTGCCCCGATTGCAACATGCGATGTTGTAATTATGTCTGTAAGTAGTGCTGACATTGATTGTCCAACCTCAGTTAGTTTAGTAATATAAGCACCTGTTCCCAACAACAACTGGACTGCAAGTAGACCCAGTAGTATAAGAGGGTATGATTGTGCCAGTTTTTGTATCTGTTCTCCATTACTGAAGATTCGTCTGACTAATAAGAAAATGTGTAGTGTTACCAAGAATGCAAATAGAAGGTGTGCGTCAAGTCTGTTTCCAGTATGTCGTAATACTGCTCCGAAGATTAACTGAACATATATCAAGCATGTTGTAATTAGACTCAACCGTCGTAATTTCTTGGCAAGTAACTCATCAATATGAACTTCAGATTGATGGCTTTGCCATCCTTGAGAAGTAAATAAACATAATCCACACAACAATGCAAAAAATGCTTGTGCCAGACATGCATGGACAATTGCGAAATTGAGATTGAGTTCAGTTACTCTGAGTCCTCCGAGAACACCCTGCAAAATGACACCGATTAGGGCAACAAACCCAAGCCATTTAATCCACTTTCTGGTGTCCCTTAACAATAGCATAATGAACAGTATAATTGTCAATAGACCGACAAGAGATCCCATCAAACGATGACTGTGTTCATATAGGATACCCCCAACCATTTCAGAGAGCGGATACAGAAACATGTTGTATCCGAATGTTGTAGGCCAATCTGGTACTGCTAATCCTGATTCAGTACTTGTTACTATTCCCCCTATAACAATTAGTAAGAAAGTTGCTCCTGCGGTAATGATTGCAATACTATATAACCAAGGATTATAATTGTTTTGGTTCTTCATGCAATTTTCTGCACACGATTCATTTCTACCTACTCTATTGATGCGTAATCAAATTCAATTAATCGCCTGCACTTGCGGGTGCATGTTCAGGTTGTGCTTGTGGAATCCAATCAGATTCTTCACCAGGAACGCTATATTCATAAGGTCCACGATACACAGTTGGGATTTGAGCGAAATTGCCGTGTGGTACGGGTGTCGGTGCTTCCCATTCTAATGTAGTGACATGCCACGGATTCTTTTCAGCAACCTTCCCTTTATATATACTCCAGACAAAGTTGAAAGCCAAAATGAGTTGTACAGCACCAAGTGTGAATGCACTCATCGTAATGAATATATTCATACCTTCAAATCCGTGCAGATGTTCAGTTAACATTGGATTATCTATACGTCGTCTGTGTAATCCTACACCGAGAATGTGCATCGGGAAGAAGGTGCAATTGAACGCTATGAATGTCAACCAGAAATGTATTTTGCACAACGTGTCGTTCATATAGCGACCGTACATTTTTGGGAACCAGAAGATGATCCCACCGAAGATAGCAAACAAACTTCCACCAAAAACAACATAGTGGATATGTGCCACAATAAAGTATGTGTCGTGGATAGCAATGTCAACAGGTGTATTTGCCATATAGATTCCACTGAGTCCACCGATGACGAACATAGACACAAAGGCAATAGCATGGAGCATCGGAGTCGTAAATCGTATAGAACCGCGGAACATAGTTCCAAGCCAATTAAATGTCTTTATGGCAGATGGCACAGCGATCAACATTGTTGTCGTCATGAAGAAGGCACCCATTCCCGGACGCATACCACTTTGGAACATGTGGTGTCCCCAAACTATCCACCCCAAGAACGCAATTGCAATCATAGCATAGACCATTGAACGATAACCGAATATGGGTTTACGTGAGAAGACAGGAATTAATTCAGATGCAATACCCATTCCCGGCAATATTAATATGTACACTTCGGGGTGTCCGAAGAACCAGAACAAGTGCTGCCATAGCAGTGGATCACCACCACCATCAGGAGTTGCAGAGAAGAATGTTGTTCCTGCGAGTCTATCAAAGATGAGAAGTGCTAATGCTGAAGAAAGGACTGGGAAAGCAAGAAGTAGTAGGATAGCAACTATGAAAAGTGCCCAGATGACAAGTGGAAGTCTGAAAAAGGTCATACCCGGTGCACGCATATTGATGATGGTTGTAATATAATTTATTGAACCGACAAGTGAAGAAAATCCTTGTATTAGGAGACTAATTGCCCATAGATTCAAACCCCAACCGACACCTGTCCAAGCTGGATCAACAGAAAGCGGGGCATAGCCTGTCCATCCGGCAGATGCATGCCCTCCTGGAACGAAGAAACCAGCGACCATAACGCCAGCTGCAAGGACAGCAAGCCAAAATGAGAGCATATTGAGCACAGGAAATGCCATATCTCGCGTCCCGATCATCAGGGGAATTAGGAAATTACCGAATGCTCCCACTAAAATGGGGACGACGACAAAAAATACCATGATAGTCGCATGCATAGTGAACAACATATTATAGAATTCACCTGTCATGACCCCACCAGGTATATATTGTTCTACCCATTCTGTCTCTTCAGATTCATATACATTCATCCAATATCTATCAGCCCATGTTTTTGGTTCACCTGTCTCTTGAAATTCATCAGATTCACCGATGAATGGTAACGGTTTAGCACCTCGACCTTGCTGTCCTTCAAGTTCTGGGATATCAGGATATGCCAGTTGCCATCTAAAGAGCATAGCAAGACCACCACCAAGAAATAGCATAATCAGGCCGTATATCAGGAACTGCTTACCTATCATCTTGTGGTCTAACGAGAAGATGTATTTTCTTATAAAACCTTCTTCATGATGATGTGCATGTGCATCGTGGTGGTCACCATTATGCTCAGGTGCATGTTCAACTTCATCATGATCTTCGTGTGCAGCTTCATGATTTTCATCATCGTCGTGTTCATGTGATTTGTTATCGTTTTCCTGCATTGTCTTTTTTACTCCTTTTGAAATCGTAAACAAGGTGTGTAAGTCGTTGAGTAAGGTTGTATATCTATTGTAAGCTTAATTGGCCAACTCTTCCGCATACCATGCATTGTAACTCTCTTGTGTATGTACATATAGATGGCCAACCATTCCACCGTGTCCATATCCGCAGAGCTCTGCACATGGCATTTCAAAACGCCAGACTGTTACATCAAGTTGTTTCACTTCTGATTTATTGTATGTGTTTAGTTCACCATCAATACTGAGAGTCAATGTTTCATCAGTTTCAAGGACGATGTTACCCGTTACTGCGGGAGTATTTTCATCAGAAAATGTAAGTGTTCCAGTATAACATCCTTTTTTTCGGATGTTTTCAAGGTCTACAATTGATGCAACATCATTACTTTCTTCATCAAATCCATCAATTTTCTTTGTATCAAACCATACATTGATAAATCTATTAGGTAGTGCGTCTTGTTTTAGACGTAATTGCGGAACGAAAAAACTATGGATAACATCTTCAGATATCAATCTAACATGTACGACCTTGCCGATAGGGACATGCATTACATCAAGTTTCTTCAGATCATCACCTGGATCATCCACTGTGCCTAATTCATCGTCACGACCAGGTTCGGTGTTAAATTCTTTGTCAGGTCCTGGATAAATGACCTTCCAATTAAACTGCTTTGCTCTAACCTGAACAACAAGGTCGGGATTTGTGGGAAACTCAGAGGGGGATTTAATATTATTCCATTGAGGAAAACTCAACATAGCCAATCCAAACACTATAATGGTAGTAGCAGCAGTCCAGATTATTTCAAGCTTCGTACTTCCTTCAATATACTCAGCACGGACTCCTTCACGATGCCGGTATTTAATTAGGAAAAACACAAGTGTTGCCATTACAAGAACAAACACAACAAAGGTAATCCAATATATAAGTGTAAACAGATTGTCAACACCTTGTCCGAACGATGATATGTTTACTGGGAGCCATCGTAGCATTAAATTCTCCTTAACATATACATAAGCACATAAGTATGGTAATTTACCAAACTTCAATGATATGTGCTAAATTGATTTTACATTTAATTCAATTTGTTTGGGAGTACGCTGTCCAAGTTGCTCCCAAAAAAGTCAAGACACAAAACACACTTGTAATCAATATAGAGAAGGTCCAAAGTGGTAATTCTGAACCAGTTGGTATAGTATTGTAATACAGACTATGACGAAATGCTGTGAGACCATAAGTTAAAGGATTAATTTTCATGACCCATTCCAACCAACCTGGAACGCCAGAAATTGGAAAGAACGCACCTGACAATAACCATATTGGAATCAGAATTAGGTTCATTACCGCATGAAAACCTTGAGTTGATTCCATTCTCCACGCAATCATCAAACCAAGATTTGTCAAACCAAACGAAATGAGAAACATCACACCTAATGTCATCAACAAAGAAGTTACACCAAATTTGATTCCTATGAATGGTGCGATGACCAACAACAGTATTCCTTGGATGAGTGCTAATGTTGTTCCTCCTAATGCTTGTCCGAGAACGATACTCCATCTTGAAACAGGTGCGACGAGTATTCCTTGTAAAAAACCTTCTCTCCGCTCATTTACAACCGAGATTGTAGCAAAAATCGCAGTAAATAACAATACTAAAACAACAATGCCGGGATAAAAATATTCTATGTATTCTTGATTTTCGGGTGTTCCTACAGGTTGAAATGATGCACTTAATCCACTTCCTATCAATATCCAGAAAATCAAAGGTTGAGCAATGGCACTAAAGAGTCTGCTCCGTTGACGAAAAAACCTGATGATTTCACGCCACCAAATAGTTGAAACAGGAAGCAGAACGCCAATCATTTCAATATTGCCTACACAAACGGGTTTCCCGTTAACTTTATAAAGACATCCTCTAATGTCGGTTTACCGATCTGGACGTTTTCGATTTCTTCAGGAAATGCGGTTACGACTTCTCTGACGAACTCATGTCCTTGTTCACATTCAATATGCAAATTGTTATTTATAATTATTGGTGTAAAACCAAATCTTTCAACTATTACCTTATTGAGGATATTAGCATCTGTAGTTTCTATCCGAACAATATCGCCTATGATGTGGGATTTGAGTTTCTCAGTCGTACCAATTGAAACCAATCTTCCTTTGTCCAGTATTCCAATTTGGTCAGACAACTCAGCTTCATCTAATAGATGTGTTGTCAATAGAATGAGTATATTTTCTGTTTTTACAAGTAGATTCAGATATTCACTGAGTTGTCTTCTAATGCCAACATCTAAACCGCTACTCGGTTCATCAAGCAGCAAGACCTTTGGTGAATGTAGCAACGCTTTCGCTATTTCAACCCGTCTTTGCAATCCGCCAGATAATTCTTCAACAAGGTCATTCGTTCTATCTTTAATGTCTAACTTTTCAAGTAGTTCTGTTATCCTATAATTTAGACTCTTTCCTTTACATCCGTAAAGATGACCTTGATGTCTGAGATTTTCACATACTTTTAGTTTTCCATCAAGTCCTGGCTTTTGAAAAACAACCCCTAATAATTTTCGTATTGCCTTTCCCTCTGTCCTTAGATTATATCCAAGGATGTTTACACTTCCTGCCATTGGAGGAATCAGCGTAGAAAGTATTTTAAACAGGGTTGTTTTTCCACTTCCATTTGGACCGAGAAAACATATAATCTCGCCACATGGGACGGTGAAACTCACATTATCCAAGGCACGTCTTGCACCGTAGGAATAAGATAGGTTTTCAACCGTAATTCCGTTATCCACACTAAACTACTCTGCAAGTTTCAACGTGAAATCTTGCTTTACCTCTCCACCAGCGGCGACAGTGACAGTTTGCGGTTCTTTGTTATTTGTACCGCATGCTTCATGCCAATATCCCAATTTATACTCTCCTGGTGGAACATCTTCAAGTGTGAATTCACCCTTTTCATTTGTCACTGCAAAATAGGGATGAGGTACATAAGCAATCCATGCTTTCATCCAACTATGGATATCACATTTAACTTGCACAGGTCCACCTGCTTGAGTAATTGCCTTGACCCTTAACCTCTTAAGCCTCCTGGTCTGCTGTTTGTTAACATCTTGTCCCATATCTGCATCATTTAGAAAGATATGTACATTATGTGTAATTGGAGCATTGTTTAGCATCGTTAGACGGGCACCAACAGGAACGATCTGGACGTGTGGTGAGAATTTACATCCTGCTTGATCCATTTCAGGTTTTTTTGCTTCAGCGTCAAAATCTTTTCCTTTTGTTATGTCCATTAGATAAACAATTGTATTTTTCAGTTCCATTTCCTTGCCAACCACAACGGACTCATCATACTTGTCTTCTTTCGCACAGACAGCGGCATCTTTATTTATGTCAAGTTTCTTCATTTCAGGAACTTCACCTTCAAACTTAACGACACCAGTGATTTTTCCGCCGTTACTTACGGTCATGGTTGCATAAGTTTCAGGAAAAACAATTTTATTGTTTTCTTCTTCTTCGTGGTTGTCTGCCAACACAATCAGACCAAAACAGCACGCAAGAAGAACCATAAAAGACGCGAACACTCTAATTTTCATTTTTTTCTCCTTTTTATGCGCATATTATTGATTAACTTTTCCGCACAACTAAATACGGATTACACAATCAATTACGCAATGTATTTCATTCAATTGAATACTTATATTGAAGTTATGTATTTCTTCTCTGTACAAACTGTCGCAAACCAACTAATAACCCTAACGAGAGCAATGCAACTAAAGGTGGATAGATAAACCTTCTTGAAGAAGGAACTGGCTCAAGGACAAAAGTATACCAACTTGATATAACACGTTTTGTGTCAATATCACCATTTGCACCGTCCCATGCTGAAAAAGCAATTGGCACAAAGACGGCAGGTTCAATCTGCAAATCCTTTTTATCCTCTGTTTTTAATGCGCGTTTGACCCATAGTTTGTATTGACCATCTTTATATGCACTCTCTACCTGAAGATCTCCTTGATCTTCTTGCACCTCTGCCTTGTCAATTCCTTTTGCAGTAAGTTCCTTTATTGTTGCAGGTTCTGAAGCCATCCATTGCCACAGATAGACAGGTTTCTTTCCTCCCCATAGAAAATAAGGTTTTTCATCTGTTGGACCTTTGGGTACTTTAACGGGAAATTGAATTGCCAAACCGTCAATGAATGATTGACCAAAATCATCAGTTTCTTCAACAGATGTATTGTGCGTTCTGTCGTCCCAAGTGAATAGAAACGCTACCTCAGTATCATTGTAAAATGACTTGACATTCACGGAGTCAATAGTTGGATTGAACTGTCTTGGTTCAACGATTACTTGCCCAACAAGAGGATAATAACTTGATTCAAGTGCATTCCATTTATCATTATCCAATGTGGGTAAATCATCTTGTTTATATTGTGATCTCAGGACATTTTTGCCAATAGCGGCTTCAGGTTGTGTTTCCGGTGAAAGAGACTTAACATAGTTTGCCAAATGCCAACTCTTTTCAAAAACAACTTTCATCGCATCATCATATATTTTTTGTGCTTCTGGGGTAAGTTCAGTTCCTTCAGCACGATCAAGCGCAGTAAGAACAGTTGTATCCCATTTTTCATAAAGTGGATCAAACTCAGCTTGTTCTTCTTCAGTTAACTCAATACCATCATTTATTTTTTTTTCTAACGGGGCAAATCGCTTAGATTCTTCTGGTGTCAAACCGAAATGATAAAAAGTGTCACCTTCAAATGCAGGCATGGGTGAACCTGCAATACCTCCAATAAATCGCTTAAAGATATCTTCTGTTGTCGAACCGCCTCTGAATGTCCAGCCCTGCGTCAGATTTGCAGGCCATGTCCTGTCATCCCAATTATCTACTAATGTTGGTGCAGAAGTGCCATCACCTCTACCTATATTGCCGTGACATTCAATGCATCCGAGTTCTGTATATAGTGTCTTTCCAATTTCCACACTCTCTTGTGAGTATTTTATTTTTCCTGTCAGATTAATAAGTCTTGGTGTCGTCCCACTATCATCTAATTCTTGAAACCCACTATAGAATGTTTTTATGTATGCAACGAGCTCCCAACGGTCATTAGCACTGAGAGCACTTTCCCATTCTGGCATTGACGATCCAGGCATCCCTTTGGTAATTATATCAAACAGGTCTTGATCAGTAGGTAGTTGCCCACTTTCTGTAGATCTGATTTTATACACGCCTCCTGTGAAGTCTCTCGGTCTCGGAAGTAGGTTTTCAGCTGCACTACCATCTCCACGTCCTTCAATGCCGTGGCAGTGTGCACAACTTTCCTCATATACCTCTTTTCCACGTTCAGAAACTTCTGGAGCTTCTTGAGCATAAATGATGAGACCAACTGTAAACAGACTAAATATAAGGAGAAATAGGACAATAAATGTTGCTCTCATGATTAATGTCCCTCCCCGAATGTCCGGTATGAATAACCTGTGTAATGAGATAAAAAGAGGATTACATCCCAAATCTCTTCTTCAGTTAACACTTCTTCCCACACTGGCATTGCAGAGTTCCAAGGAGTTCCAGCATTTGGTAAACCAGGGCCACCTTTACTTATCCGCCAGAAGAAGAAAGATTCTTGGAAATTGGGAATGATACCTGGGTCCTGGAAATTTGCGGGTAGAGGTTGAAAGGCATGTGCAAAATGTCCTTGTCCATCAAGATGATCTCCATGGCAATAAAAACAGTTATCATAGTAGACGCGTCGACCGTTTTCAACATGAGACTTAAATTCATCTGGATTATCTTTTTCAAAATGGCGATATGGATTCTCTACCTCTTGCATTGTACCGATAACCTCGTTTTGATATGTCAGTTCAAGAGGAGGCGAAGGATGTGCATCGCGCGGATCTCCTGGTGGATTAGCTTTTTGCGCAATATTTGTATAGGTATAACCCAGCATCAATAATGGAATCAGTATAGCCAGAACGAGACGACGGGTCTTACGATTTTCATCTAAAAGAGTTTCGTGTATAGGTCTGATGAACTCTTCAAATCTTGTATCTTCAACAGAGACATGAACCAGAATAGCAACGAAGATCAACGCCATATACATAACAATCACGCTATTTGGTATTGGCACGGATATGATACCACCAATGACGAATTCAAGGAATACCCAACATGCGATGAATATTACAAGACATATAGTGAAAAGTGATAGTCTTTTCATCGGATTACTCCTAAATGGTATATCTCAATCTATTCTGTCGTTTGTTCTGACGAATCAGTCGTTTCAGACCGATCAGTATTGTCCGATACATCTTCTTCTGTTGCTCCAGTCAATGTACTCAAGAATGTGACCAAATCTGCCATCTGTTTAACAGTTAATGTATCTGGGAAGTTATCTGGCATAGGAGATTTGATAAGTAACTTTTTTCCTGAACCTACTGCTTTGACTGGATCCCCGTCTACATCAAAAGTATCAAATATCTCTTCGGTGCCGTCAACCAATAAAACGATTTCATCCTCATCCATTGAACCTGACACATATTCTCCAACAATCTCTCCAACATCAAATATTGTAAGGGTCATCATCATTTTCACGTCCGTTTTTGAAAAGGTCTGATTTTCCTCACCAATTTTAAGGGTTACTGTGTCTGCACTTTCTTCAACGATTTCTCCAGTTACGGATGTATCTGAATCTATGGGTGTAATTGTTAATGTGAAAAATCCATTTTCCTTTAAATTGACAATATCTTCTTCTTCAACCGGTTCCTCATCAAAATCGCTGAATAAGATAGTATGTTCTGTTTCTGTTCCATCTGCGGCTTTCGTTCTGATAACTATTTTTTCCTCATCCTGTGAAACTATCGTGCCTTCATAAGTAGTTTCATTAGCCTTGATTTTTGCAGTTCCATAACCACTAACGATTTGTTCATGCGGTTTTAGTATTGATTCTTCAAGGTAACGTGCTTCATTGAAAGCAGCAATTTCAGTAAGTTCTGGAGCGGTAACAACCTCAAAGTCTTCAATTGCTTCACCTGCTTTGGGATTTTCAACACCTTTAACAACATGACAGGATACACATGCTTGATCTATAAAGACTTTTCTTCCTGCATCAGGATCTCCAGTGAGGAGTGGAGGCAGGACTTCAGCAGTCGCTTCAATATTTCTTCTATCAATGGGTTCATCAAACGGTTCTGGGTCAATTTCTCCACCTTGACTCTGTAGAAATGCAATAACCGCTGCAATCTCTAACTTCGTAAGTTCAATCGGTTTTTTCCATACCTCAGGCATAATCTTGCCGTATCCAGGGACCAGAAATTTTCCCGGATCGTACAGCGATTCAATCAGATATGCCTTTGCATCTATACCTTGTACACGGTTTACAGCAATGGCACCTATATCTGTCAGATCAGGACACCGTCCTGGGGGGGCGGAAGTATCTATTGTATGACATGCTGCACACTGTCCTTTTGTATTGAAGATAGAAGCCCCAATTTCTACGACTGCATCAGGGTCAGACCAGTCAAGTTCAGTTACGGGACCCGTTGCTGTTGATGTATCTGGAACAAGTGCGGCAATAAATGCGTAAAACCAGATTACCCCCAATGAGAATGTTACCAATTTCATGACGGGATACCACAATACCATGTTCACTATTAAAGATATAGTGAACCAGACTGACCAAGGTAAAAGGTTTTCATAAGCAATCGGAAAGGCTGGAGCCTTCGCGATAAACGCTATGAAACTCGCCACCATAACGATTAGACATGCAATACGTATAAGTGTGTTTTTCATGGTTCTAATCTCCCGTTAATCTCCAATCTCTGCCGCTGCTTCTACTGGCACTTCAGGCTGTTTTTTCTTTTCTCCCCACAGACCAAGCCAGAAGATAAATCCAACAAGTGCAAAGAAAATAACCATAATAATCGCAACCATGTTGACAGCATTACTAAGAGAAGGTGTAAATGCGTCAACCGAAGTATCTCTCTGAACACCGAATATATGCCAACCTTCACGTAGGCCTGATCGAGCATAACCCATTAGTCCCATAAGTGATGTAAAAGTAATTGCGAGGAGTATTAATACGTACTGTGAACGTTCTGTCATCAGACCCCACTTGATAGTACCAGATGTTGTCGCTTTACGATACAAAAAAATATCCACGATTGTCACAACGACCATGACACCGAGTGCGACCAGAACTTGCCAAGGTGTAAGAACATTAACACGGGTGTCGGTTGGAACAGCAAAACCTACAATTCCGATGACAACAATTGAAACGACTCCTAAGAAGAAAATAACAGAAATTATTATGTTGCCTAAACCTTTCCAACTTGCAGTAGGAGTCTTGCCAGAACGTCTATAAAAAAGAAAACTTAAGAATGTTGTGAGGATAATGATATTAACGGCGGTATTTTTCGCTGTCATCAATCCGAAGAATCCGAGGTGTGGGTGGTTTGCCCCTCCCATTGCACTAAGTTCAGAAGCAGTTGAAATCTTTGAGAGTGTTCGCGGGGTCATCCAAATTGCAACACAGATAACGATGATTGCAATCATATATGGACGATATCGCGCGTATATCTCTGCCCCCTCAATTCTTCCCATGCCAGACCATAGATAGTAATTAGCACCGATAAATAGAACACCGATCATCACAGCTTGTATGATAAATAGCCATGAGAATAAACTACCCATCATATTGATACCCATAGTGTTATTGAACATATAGATTTCTCTACCTAACCAATAGCCAGCAAAAGGCAATGGTATTAGTCCACACAATGCAATGAAGTTTCCGTTATATCCCATCCAATCGTAATGGGATTTTTCCTCTTCATTTTTTGCAACAAGAAACCGAAATGCTGCATAAGCGGCTACAATAGAACCGCCAAACGCAATGTTACCTATGAGTCTGTGGATGTTGACCGGCATCCAAGTAAAGTTGTTGACTGCTTCCCATACATTTGCTAAGAAGTCGCCTGCTTCATTGTGAAGCGGAATAACAGAATTTGCAGTTATCCCTTCAAGTACTTCTGCCCGTGTCATCTCAGGATTCTGAGTTAAAACACTTTCAATCCATGCTTCCTTTGTTTCATCGGACAACTTTTTAAATTGCGTTGCAGGACTCGTCTGATAAGTAAGCCATGTATTTGATACAAACATTATGGCTGTTCCCCACAGGTTTAAAAGGACACCAAGAACAAGGTGTATCCATTTAAACCTTCCCTGCATCTTATCCCAACCGTAATAATAGATATATAGAGTAAAAGTTTCTCCAAAGAACAGAATTACGTAGAATATCATTGTCGGTCCAAAGATTCCACTCAACTTACTCATAACCTTTGGATAACACCATATTAGGATAAAGACAAGCACTCCACCCAATAATGCAGTTGTAGAGAATGCCCCCATACAGAGTTTGATGAACTCATGTGCCATCCTATCGTACCGTTCATCTTTGGTCTTCCAACCGATGAACTCAATGATAACAGCGAACATCGGCACACCAAGGATAAAGGAACCGAACAATAGATGCAGTTGCGCAGCTATCCAAGCTGCGTTCCGACTACCAATCATCGGGAATGGTCGGTATTCTTCATCTGTCACGTCTTGTGCAAATGCAGGAATAACTGCAAACAGAACAAGGCCGAGTAGCATAATGCCAAGTATAAAATAGATTCTCTTCAGAGTTTTTGGAGAGCAACAACGCATCTTTTGTTTCTCACATACATCATATTGTATGGTATATGACAATATGAATGATAAAACCTAAATTATGTATAGAAGATAGGAAGGCTATTTTTCCTTCGGCTTTTTGAAATCAGTACTTTTGAACTCTACTGGAGGCGCGTCACCAGTTGCTGGAACTTCAACAATTGTGTTTGCAGTACCGAGTTCTTCATGCCATGCAACAACTCTTACTCTACCTTCTGGAACATCTTTCAAAGTAAATTTACCGGTATCAGTGGATTTTTCATAAGTATCTGGATCAATGAAGTTATCTTTGTCGTCTTTCTGTCCTGTTACAGCATAAAAGTTACTGTCAACCGCGACAATATATCCAGACATCCAGGCATGAATATCACATGTCAATTTAATAGCTTCTGCTTTCGTGATTGTATAGGGAATTACCGTTCCTTTCTGAGCGATCTGCACGTTCTTTGCTTCATTCTTTTCAGCGTGTGAATGCACATTGTGGGCAACAGGATCACTTGATGTAAGATTTACGGTAGATCCTGTAGGAACAACAATTACATGAGGTAAATAACGACAATTCTTTTGGTCTACCTTAACATTCTCTTCAAGTGGTGTAACCTTATGACCACGCACACGTGCATAAACCACTACATTCTGGATACCTTTGCTTTTTGACACTACAAGATTCTCAGATTTTGCCCCCTTTGTAGTATCAATACAGTGTTGTTCAGTTGTGTTAATTGTCAGGGCAGTACGTGCTGGAACATCTCCTTCATAGACAACTGTTCCCTTTATATTGCCTGCTAAGGCAATACTTGCTATCATTCCAAACATAAGTAAAGTGATTATGATTTTCAGATTTTTCATCGTTCTTCTCCTTGAATATTATTTTATTTATTATATTAACACCATAAGATTTGAATTGGCAAACCCTAAAAAACAACTATCACGGATATCCGTGACAGTTAAGGTCTGAAGGTTTTCTTGATATAGTCAAGAAGTTCCTGTTGTTCATCATCATTGAGATAATAGTGAAACGCTGGCATGTCGTTTTTTCCATCTCTAATGCTGGTTAGTAATTGTTCATCTAAGTGCATAGACCATAAATCTTTGTCTGTTAGGTCTGCGGGGGCTAACTTTTTGAACCGTCCAATCCTCCCATTGCCTTCACCACTGTTCCCGTGGCAACCTGCACAATACCTTGCATATTTATATTCTACTTCTGTCGGATACTTTGTGCTTGGATCCACTTGTTTGGCTAACCAGATGAAACCGTTAAGCCAGACAAAAATCATGACAATTACGATCAGTAGATGTTTCATATAGGCCGGAACTCCCTGAGTAGGGACGAAATGAATCCGTTCCTACACTAACGACCTAACGATATGAGATAATCACGAACCAGCCGAATCTGTTTCTCAGCATCATCGTCTGCAAAGCCTGGTACAGCCATGTGTTGTCCGCCTGCGATAGGCCAAGCCTGTGGCATTGCTGTTCCTTTCTGGAAGCTCTGCGGGTCTTTCATCCAATCTATGAGCCAATCCGCTTTGAGGCGTTCTTTTGCTAACGATAGATCGGGTCTTCCTGCTTTGTCACTGCCTGCGGGAATAATCTCACCTTGTGATGGATGACAAGAATCGCATTTCAGAGCATCAAAGATCTGTTTACCGATTTGTAATTCAGCACGAGTAGACATCGGTTGCTCAATGGTTTCATAGGGGAACGGTTCATTGTCTAATGCTGAGAAGTATTTTACAAGTGCAGTTGCATCTTCATCCGACATATCAAATGTTGGCATACGCACCTTGAGTCCATATCGTATATCTGAGGGGGCTTTGAGGAAATCAAATAACCATTCAGGATAAACCCGCGCGCCTTCTGCTTGAAGGGTAGGCGGGGCAAGCTGCGTAGCAGTGATCTGGTCTAACCCTTCATGTGCAATAATAACATCGCGATAGTCACCACCTTCACCCTCTATTTCGTGACATCCTGTGCAGTTGTATTTTTTGACAACTCTCCTACCATCGTCAATTTGTCTCTGTTTTTCCACACGATGAGTTTCTACGGCATGCTCAAAGATATAATTCAACGGATATGGTTGCGGTTGAAAGCTTTTCAATAACACTGCGATTGCCTTTGCATCCTCTATACTGTTCTTCAAATTTTGGAACACGGGCATACGAGATACAATACGACGCGTTTGGTATCTTCTTGGGTCAGTAAGTTTTCCTATGGTCCAACCGTGCCAACTATGGTGGACATCTTCCTCTAATGTATCCCCGAAGTCAAGTTCATCATATTGTTTTGCCCCAAATTCACCGAGATCAGCACCAACCTTGGATTCATTCTCAAATCCTGGGATCTCATGGCAACCGAAACAGCCGTAAGTTCGGACAAGTTTTTCACCTTCCTTCGCATCTACTTCACCGATTGAATCAGAAACAGGAGATGGAGTCTGTTTTTGTAAACTCATTAAATATGCAACTACATTGTCAAGTTCACGGTTGCTTAAACGTAAACTTGGCATTGATGTGTCTGGATCATATTCTCTCGGATTTTCAATCCATTTACGGAGATAACTTGGTTTGACTTTATTACCTACACTGTCAAGAGCAGGAGCAAAATCGCTACCTAATCCGCCTACAGTATGACAGGATAGACAACCTACTGTTTTAACTGTTTCCTCACCAGATCTAATCGCACTTTCAGATTTTGAATATGTTCCTGGCTTTTCATCCAAAGACAGGTCTTTCATATCTACAAGGTATTTAGCAATTGATTTCACCTCATCAACGATACGCAAGACATCATCTTTAGCATAGGTATAGGATGTGCCATCGTCAGCCTTTAGGATATAACTTGTTTCTGTTTCTGTAACAACTCCTGTGCGTTGCCCACCATTCTTAAAATAGACAAGTTGCGTCATACCTTCTACAGGAAAGAAGTTTGGCATGGTAGTTTCTGGTAAGTAGGCTTCAGGTTGTTTGAGCCATTCTTCTAACCATTTAACATCATTGACCTTACTGCCAACTTTACTCAATGATGGTCCAACTTTGTCAATCTTCTCAAGCGCACTGTATCCTTCAACAGCATGACACCCATGACATCCAAGACTTTCAAAGAGATCCATACCTTTGGATAGAGTAGGTGCATAATCTTGTTGTGTATTTGTTTCAGGATTTAGATAATCTAACTTCATGACTCCATCATGGCACCGTCTACAATTAGATTCCATATAACCTTTTTTCTGTGTTGAAGTCATTCCTGTGTCTTTATCCATTCCAAGCACAGGGGTAAGCCAGAATTCTGCGTGTGTAAGTGCGTGTGCAGATTTCGCTGTCAATCCGTGTCCCTGTCCACCATGGCAAGGCGTACACCCAAATCTTTCTACCGGGTGTTTTGCAAGTAGGACATCACGTTCTGGGTGGGTTTGGAGTACATCACGGTAACCTGTCTCATAAGATATTTCAACTTCACCAAACACATCAGGATCAGTGAACGTGAGGAGTCCATCCTCTGACAGTTCGTATTCTTCGGGTTCAGCATCAAATCCGTCAATGACTATTGTTTCACTTCCCTGTTTAACCTTGGGATGTTTGAGTTGACGTTTGAAAAGGTTTTCACCATCACCTTCCACTTCAAATACCTCTTGTGCCTCGGTATCATAACCACTCCTATCAACTGAGAAATGACATGTGGCACAACGATCCGCAGTATAATCGAATTCTTCAAGATAATACTGAACAATGGTACGCGTCTCTCTAAATGGGTTTTCCAAGAGACTCCCGAGGAAATTCCGTTTGATACCACCAACATCGGCTAACTTCTCTTCAAGTCGTGTAACTGCGTCAAACTGTTTCTTAATCGTATCCAGGGAATCAAGGGATTGTTGGGTTGAAGTTATCCCATCAGCAATATCTGTATCAGTAGGATTATTTTTTTGTGCAATAAGGTAAGTTGAGAGGGCTTGGGCGGGGTCATTACTGGTTCTATAAAATTCCGCCAGTAATTTATTGGCATCAGCATATTCTTTTTGTGCTTGAAGGACATCAAAGGTAAGTTCACCTTCAATCCGTTTTTCAAATTCGTCTAATTTCTCTTTCCACTTTTTGACTTCTTCTGTCTCTTCTCCATGTGCAAGATGCAGGCTATGCTGATATTTGTAATTGATAGCATCAGATTTGCTCTGCTCAAACTTTCGTTCTTGCAGTGCTTCTTCCAATGCTACCTTTTTCGTATTAACATCTTTCTCCAAGTCACTTAATGCTTTCGTATCAATATCAGGATCCGAGGGTTTTTCAGGCAAATTAATCTTAGCATGTTCCAATTCTGCCTTTGTCTTTTCATATTCATATTGGTAAAACTTTTGTTGGATTTCTTTCCAAGGTCGACGGGTGATCATTTCATCCCAGAAACCCCATATAGTGACCAACCCTAAAAGTGCTGACAGAATAAAGAACAAAACAGCATAAGATTTCTTTTCTGCTGGAATTTCTTTTTTGTTCCTCACGAAATGTAGTCCTCCAAATCAATCTAAAAATATGAACACATTGAAAACAGACAGGAATGGATAACAACATCAATCAAAAATTAAATGTTGAACCAAGGGGATACCCAGACGTATTTTATATTCAATGCTAAACGCAGTATCATTTTAATAGGTAATGCCATCATGCATAAAAACAGAAATGATACGATGACATACCTGATAAGACCAAGCTCTTTCAGGAATTTGCTACTTTTGCTTTTCCAAAAATAGAATATTGGTCCAAGTGCGAAATATCCCGCAACCACTGCAAATCCGAAGAAATTCGCGGTCATTTCATCTCGAATACCGAAGAGATATGACAGATTTACATTTGTCAATGGTACAAGTTTGTGTGGATCCCAGTATTCCCACGGCATAAAGATGTTCCAACCAGGTCCTCTGAGGAAAGTACCAACTATCATCAACACAATCCATAGAATAATGAATCCGAAGCAGAACACAGCAAATGCAAATGGTCGTTCCTTGATTGTGTAATAACCTTTTCCTTTGGGATTTATGTCAATATATGGAATAGCGATGAGACCTACGATGATCAATCCTGGCAAAACCACGCCTGCAATCCAAGGATCAAAATAGACTAACATCTCTTGGAGTGCAAGGAAGTACCATGGAGCTTTAGATGGATTCGGAGTTTTGGCAGGATCGCTCATTTCCTCCAATGGAGCATCAATCATGATTGACCAAACAGCAAGGATGAGCATGATGATAATTGCACAGACGAATTCATTGCGACATAGATATGGCCAAACGTATACCTTATCGTTTAGTGCAGCATCTGAAGGGACACCTGTCCGATCTGTTTGACGTGCTTGTCTGTATGCCAACCACATAAAAAATGGAATTAAAAATAGCATCGCCAAAATCGGAACATTATCGGGTTTCTCTATCAGTAATAGGAAATTCTCCATATCTAAATCCTGTCTCCATAAAATGTGAAAATGCAATCATCAATAAATAACATTCTGCTATAGATTTTACGGATTTATTCTATAGCGGACCAGAGATACCACCATCTTTACGGACACGCCAGAAATGCAACGCCATCAGTAGACTCGCCACAAGCGGTACAGCGATACAATGCAAGATATAGAACCTTAACAACGTAGATGGACCGACTATTGTCCCACCGAGCAATGCAAACCTAACATCATTTGATTGTGTGATAATATCAGCGGGGGCAAATGGACCTTCATGTCCTAACACTGGTGTAGCACGCGCCATGTTCGTTCCAACTGTCACTGCCCAATAGGCAAGCTGGTCCCACGGAAGTAAATAACCCGTAAAACTCAGGAAAAATGTGATGAGCAACAGAATTACACCGACTGCCCAGTTGAACTCACGTGGTTTTTTGTATGAACCTGTCAAAAAAACCCTAAACATGTGGAGCATAACAGAAATAACCATCCCGTGTGCAGCCCACCGGTGCATATTCCGTAGAAGCATGCCGAATGGAATGTCAAATTCAAGAGCCTGTACATCTCGGAAGGCGTATTCAGCAACAGGTCTATAGTAGAACATGAGCAGGACACCTGTAACTGCTGTTACAAGGAACATGAGAAAGGTGATGCCACCCATACACCATGTAAATCGGAAATTTAAAGCGTGACGTGAAATACGGGGAGGATGTAAATGTAGCCAGACATTTTGTAAGACTTGTAGTGTGTAACGGCGTCCAGTTTTTTCGTAGCCGTGTCGAAACATAGATTTCCAAATTTCGGAATTGGTAATCTTTTCTTTCAGTCCTTTACGTTCTTCGTTCATTATATTCCTTTTCAATTAGATGGTATATCGTATCTCATCAGACACCAATGGTGTATTATGTATATGTTAGACTTTCAATGATGCCCCTGGATCGCCCCATTGACCTTTTTCACCCAAAAACTTTACTGACTTATCAATTTGTAGTTGTCCATCTTCAGCCAATGTAATTTTGACTCGTTCAAGAGGTCTGGGTGCAGGACCTTCGTAGTTAATACCGTCACGGTCAAAACCACTACCATGACAAGGACACTTAAATTTATTTTCTGAAGAGAGCCAACGCGGTGTGCAGCCTAAATGTGTACAAGTTGTAAGAAGTGCATAAAACTCTCCATCTTCGCGGCGCACTATCCAAACTCCGTAAGGATCTTTTTTGAATTTTTCGCTGACACTACCCGCAGGATATTCTGCGGGAAAACCAGCTTTAAAAACAGATGATGGCTCATATAAAACCCGTGGATATAGATAACGGACCAAACCCGGTCCGAAACATAAACCGAGTGCAGCTGTGAAACTACCCCAACCAAGTGTATTGAAAAAAGTACGGCGTGACAACGTTTATGCCCCTTGTCTATAAAATATGAAATTGATTTGCAAAAGTATATCACAATATAAGATTCTTTGCATGAAATTTGACTGCTTTAAAATTACTTTATCACGGATATCCGTGAATATTTCTTCTGATCGGAACTAAGAATAATCATTCCAAATAACACAAAAATGGGATAGGTTGCAGGACCTATCCCAGCTATCTTTGTTAAACACAGGAAATTGATTATGTTTAAACGCTCTTATCTTAATAACATACTGATATAAATCGGACTCTTTACGCATAATAGATTACAGTCATAACTATCGAATTATCTTTACATTAATTATAGGACTATCTTGTTGAAATGTTTTACCGTTTATTACTGCAGTAGCACGGAATCTAACTTGGTAAGTCTTAGCTTCAAGAGAACTTAAGGCTTCTAAATCTACTTCAACATCACTTTCATTGATAGGAATAATCGCATCTGGAATTGTGATGCCTTCTGGTACTGTGATCGGTTTTATAGTGACAATATCCGTAAAACTACCTCTGCGAACAATACTCATAGTAAGTTTAGCAGACTTTGTAAACGGTTCAGCTTCTGTCTCTTGTTCAGTCTGTGTAGTTTCAGTTGGACTTGGATTCGAGACCGCGACAGTTTCACCTTCTGCAGCTGCCTGTGGTGCTGTTTCGTCTGTTTGCTTAGGAAAGACAATACTAAAACGTAACGGTTCGATCGTTACAATAAATGGTGCTTCAACAACTGTCAGAGGTATAGCAGGAGATGATTCGGTGTAGTTTTCTCGGTTGACATTCGCGGAACCACTTACTGAGATATAACTTGTGCCAGGTGTTGGAACAACAGAAAATTGCTCTCGTCGTTCAACTGTTCCTGCTCTCAGAGAAATCACTGCGCTATTTTGACCTGCGGGTATTGTCGCCTTTCCGCCTGAGATACGTGCTGGGACTCCTTGAACATTGAGAGCAATTGCCCCATTGAAGTCATCTCTCCTGTCAGCTATAACGTGAAAGTTGGTTGATTTATTATGTACAACCTTTACATCAACATCAGCAAATGAGAGTGTAAAAGGCGGCGTATCCAACACCGTCAAGAGTATGCCTTTTGGAGTGGCAGTTTCCTCTATCCGTTGACCACCGACAGCACTGACTCCAACAATGGAAAATGGATGTAATCCGAGTTCGGCATCCACTGGTGCAGTGATAGTTAATAAGGCTTGATTTTGACCGGGAAAGAGAATTGTTGGACTAAAGACAAAACCTTTGGGAAGATCTGGAGAATAAAAACGAAGGGCTCCATTGAATCCATCTATACGTGCAACTGAGGCTGTCAACATTAGTGTGCCACCACGGCTTATACGAGGGTTGTCAGCATTCACACTTAAGCGAAATCCTTGCTTTAGAGAACGAATTGTAAGTCTATATGGAAAATTACTGCCGCCAGACCCATTTAGGTCACGCACAGATATACCATAATCACCCGCTTCAGGAAAGGTAAAGGCAATCCTTGCATCTGTTCCGCTTGCATCATCATTTACGCTCAAAACCTGTTCTTCTAAACTTCCTTCTGCTTCACCTTTTTTCTGTGAATAGATCGTTAGCACAGGGTCAAGATGTGAACGGAACTCGCGCGCTTTCACATCAAAAACCAAACTCGTTCCCTTTTCAACTTTGATAGAATACCTGTCTACATCACCAGCTTTCTCTATTCTACCGTTGACTGTGATGGGAGTTCCGATTTTGTTTTCTTGTGCCAATGCGTCATTCGGTTCGGTCTCGTTAGTCTCATTAAATTCACCTATAGCAAACGGATATGGGTTTGTTTCCAAACCGTTCGGATTACTAACTCTGAGCTCCTGAATTCCAAGGGATGCATCCGGTGAAATATCAAGTTGGACTGCATTCACAGATCCCAAATTTGCACCAGAAACATTGACAGTATTTGCTGCCCCACGTTTTCCACCCAGTGGAAAAACACTCTGAAGATAGGGCAACTCTCCGATATTCAACCGATATAGGTAATTGCCACCGCCTTGATATCGGACATCACGGATGTGAAGTGTGTATTTCCCTTCCTGTTGGGTTGTATAATCAATGAATGAATCTAACCCGTTCCCATCAAGACTTTTTGCAACTTCAACACCATTTGGGTCATATAAAACCATATACGAATCTAACGGAGAGCCAATACGTTGTGCAAATATATCAGATATGAGACGCGCACCTTTTCTCAGATTAAAATGGAATATATCCACATCTTCAATAGATGCAACAGTGCCATTAACAGTAACAGGCAATTCAAGCATATTTGCTTCATCTGTTGTAGAGTTGGGTTCTTGTTCCTTCATCTCTGGGAGGTCGCCGACCATGAAGTTTTGTGGGTTGGAAACACCGTTTGGAGTGATTAGCCGAATTTGATGGTTTCCCAATGGAGCGTCAGCAGCAATTTCAAAGGAAAGAACTAATCGTGGGTCGTTTGGAATGTTTGCTGCTATGCCTGAACCAGTAAAACGAACGGTTGCAACAGGCGTTTTTTGCTTGATTTCTGCTTTGATACCTTCTTTACTCAACCATATCTTCGCGCTTTCGTCTATGTTCTTTCCTATCAATGTGATTTCAATTGTTTGTCCGCGTTGCGCTGCTCGTGGGGAAATACTCGTCAATTGCGGTGCAACTTGGGCATAAGCAACACTGACTAATAAAAAGAATATAATTATAAAGAGGATACGACAAATAGGATGTCGTCTATAACACCGGTTTCTTGGTTTATCGAATAATGCTTCAGTCATTCTCCATTACCTCAGAACTTTTGCAGCTTCAAACTGCATATAGGTATGGTCAAGTCAAAATTTAATATTTAGAGTTGATTTCTCCTGAGTTACTTACAGATTATGAACAAAGTCACCTTCATATTAGAAAACCTGTGTTTGAACGACCATATTGTCCAAACACAGGTCACTAAATTATGAAATAAAGTTAGAATATCCCTGTAATCACTTCACCTTTCACCAATTCGCGTGGTTGGTCTAAGTGATTCATCACGATAGTGTGTGGATCTATGCCGAGTGTGTGGTAGACCGTAGCGAGAATATCTCGCGGATGCACAGGTTTTTCAAGTGGTGTTGAACCTGTCTCATCAGACTTACCGTAAACTTGTCCACCTTTGACACCAGCACCAGCGATTAGACCGGTATAGCAATAGGGCCAGTGGTCACGTCCATCAGGAGCATTGCCATTACCAGATGTACTAACGCCCATCCGTGGTGATCGACCAAATTCACCGATAGCAAGTACAAGCGTTTCGTCTAACATACCCTTCTGATCTAAATCTTCAAGCAGTGAAGAAACAGCACTATCTAACTTGGGACAGTGAAGGTTTTTCAACGGTCCGAAGTTGGCAGCATGCGTATCCCATGCAGTGTCATTCGGGTTTCCGTTTGCTACAGAGGGCCAGTTCACTTGAACGAATCGCGTGCCTGCTTCTACCAAACGCCTTGCAAGCAGTGCACTCTGACCAAATGCATGACGACCATATTTGTCACGCATTTCGTCAGTTTCTTGAGACAAATCAAACGCATTACGGGCCTTCTGTGAAAGGATGAGATCATAAGCTTTTTCATAATACTCGTTTAGCGCATAAGACTCAGCAACCTTGTCAATCTCAGGCATATTGGCATTGATCGTTTCAAGTAGGTTCTTCCGGCGTTTCAGCCGCATCGGTGGCACTTCCGGACGCAGTGTGAGATCGTCAAGTTTGATCTCTTTATTCGGATCTTGGAACAGGAAGTACGGGTCATACGCTCTACCAAGGAACCCAGCATTTCCACCTTTACCGATGATATTACTCTCCTGCATCGGACGCGGGAGTTGGACAGCTGCCAACATCGGTTCATCTGGGGGTCGGATCTTTGCGATATGTGCGGCTGCGTTTGGATGATCAGCAGGAGAGGGAGGATCAAGCTGCCCAGAAGGTGCAACCTTGTCCGGTGTTTCTCCTGTAACCATCTGATACATCGCAGCAGTGTGATTGAAAAGTCCTGCTGGCGTATAACTTACTGAACGGATCAAACATGCTTTATCCATCTGTTGTGCCAAACGCGGCATCGTTTCTGACAACTGAATGCCAGGTACATTCGTTGGAATAGGATTAAATTCACCCCGAATGTTTGAGGGAGCATCAGGTTTTGGATCCCAGATATCAATGTGACTCGGTCCACCTTGCAAGAAAAGCAGAATGACAGAATTCGCTTTGCCCCAACCGTTGAGAGGCTTCGCGGGGTCAACTGTCGTGCTTGCCTTGGCTTGAAGTGACAATACTTGTGGTAGGCTAATGCCCATCATCGCCGCGCCACCCACGCGGAGAAATTCTCTACGTGAGAACCCATCACATAATCTTCCGGGGGTTTGTGGTAACGATATCATCAATTATTTCCTCCATTATTCCTATGCAACTTCCTTTGTGGAAGCACACAGATCGATTTTAATTGAATAACTATTTTTCTGCATCTGATAATTCATAGAGTAAGAACATTTGAACTGCCACTACCATCATTGTTATCACAATCTTCTACGATCAACGTTTTACTTACGAAGTAAGATGAACTCTCCGATATTTAGAAGATCGAATCGTAAACTATAAGGGGACACTCGTGCCGTGTTTGTGGGACTAACATCAAGATCAACGTCCGTGATGTTCATCCTCAAAAACCAATCCTCCCAATTAGTTTCACCATCTTTGGCACCCGTATTGTCCCAAACACGACTTTCAGCAAAGTAGGTTATATCATCCTCTGGAATTAGAAAGTATTTATGATCAACGTTAGCAATCGCACGACATCCAGCACGGAAATAATTTGTATCCTTATCTTCAATAGTTGAAACTACACGCCACCAAGGAGCAAAAGGATCCTTATATGTCTTCGCGTATACTAAATAAAAACCGCTTCTGTCCCAGTGAGCCGTTGCTGGTGCATGAGAATGGGCATCAACAGTGGATAAGAAATATCTTCCGATGCGCTGCATACCCGAACTCATATTTCCGTGAGTAGTTGCATAAGTGCTTGATGGTAACTCATTGCTTTTAGGAAGATCATCCGTTTCACCGAGTTGCGTAGAAAAGACTGTACCTACAAATATTATGAAAAAAGCGAGATAACAAAATCTAAAACGTTTTTCCTTTGTCCAGAATTTGTACATTCTATCCTCCTAAATTAAGGCAGGTTTAGGAATTGATACGGATCAATTCCTGTAGAATCTAAATCTAATATGTGAAGGTGAACAGGAGGGATATCTGACAGAAGGTCCTTTTCGTCATAGTCGACATAGGGAGCTGACAGTGCCTTAATAAGGTACCGCCTAATTGTTCCATCAGGCATTTCCTGTTGCCCATAACGAACATAAACAGTGTTATGGTAGTAAGGATAAACTTTGCCTTTATCAGTAACACCACCTCGAAAGTTTTTGTCTCCTTCTCCCCATAACTTAACAAGAACGCGATCTAATAGTTCAATGCCTTTCAGCGCGTGGTCAGGAAGATGTTTTTTCGATTCGGGACGTTTCCAGATGACATCAATCGGATAATCTTTGGGCACGTCTGGATAAGTCCCGAAGCCATACGGTGACACTCGTCCTTCTGCTGTCTCTCTGTTTTCCGCAAATGTACCCGTTTGTCCGTGTGTTGCTTCAATGTCTTTCGGCACGGGGATTACACTGGCTCTTTCTTTTGTTGCGGTTAGCGTATTGCTTTCCGCAGTGGATTGGGTTGTTTTTGCCTTTACTGCTTTCTGTTTCGCCTTCTGTTTTTCCCATTGGCGCGCAAATTCAGCAGTTTCGGCAGCGGCTTTTCTATCTGCTGCCAGCGTGTGTTGGTACCATAAATAACACCCACCGGCAAAAATAATCAAAAGGACCATAGCACCCAGTATTTCTTTATTGGGAAAGATATCACGAAGCATTTTATTCCTCTTATTGATTCGATACTACACATGATTAGCGCGTAGTGACTAAGGCAACACGCGAGTTGTCTCTTATTTGTTTTATGGATACCCAGGCATTGGTTTAGACACCAGATGACCCTCAATAAGTACTTACTATTACCCACAAGTCCTTGGGTATAGTTCGTTAAATCTTTTGAGTATGCCAATTGCTTAAAACACCTGAAAACTGACCAATATTTTAGATGTAGGTTACCGTTATAGGACTTTTAGACAAATTTAAGAGGGTTTTTTAGTTCTTATGACCAGTTTTCTGAAATATATCGGGGTTAGAAACCCCTCCTACAAGAACATACCAAGCCTTTGTCTGTCCAATTCGACTTATGGGTAATAGTAAACAATAAGCAGCGGGCACCCTATGTCTAATCCAAGCAAGTTATTCCATTTCCAAAAAAGAATGTTTAAGTAGGACTTATCGATTGAATAAAAACGCAGGACTATTAATTAATGCCCACATCAAATCTTGCACGCCTTCCTCCTTTGATTCGGCACTGGCAAGATGTTCAATCGCTGTCGTATATTCGTTTTCCATCGGTAACCGCGCAAATGTTGCAAGATACATCTCTTCAATGATGACACGGTCATCTTTGTTTTCTTTGATGAGTTTTGCAATTCGTCCATTTGGATCAATAATTGCATCTGCAACTGTCGGTCCGTTGATTAGGTTCATCGCATGAGCGAGACTTACTTCTGTTGTTCTTTCACATTCACATGAACTTTCACGTTCAGGACGACCGAACAATTTCAAAAATCCATCGTCCTTGACTTTACTATCGGGCAATTGAACAGCACGGAACTCTTTAGGAACACCCTGAAACTTCGGTTGACTTCCCGTAGCAACACCGATCGCATCTAACAACTGTTCTGCTGTCAAACGTCTTGCGATTCCGTGTGAGAAATTAATCGTGTCTTCTTTGTTCCATTTGTTCGTCTTGATACTTTGTTGATAGGTTCGTGAACGAGCAATCGTTTTCATGATATGTTTAATATCAAACCCACTTTCAACAAAATCTTTCGTCAATGCATCAAGAAGTTCAGGATTGCTGGGTGGATTGCTTGTGCGGATATCATCAACAGGTTCTATGATTCCGCGTCCCATGAAGTAACTCCATATTCGGTTGACTCCAGCTTTCGCAAACATCGGATTATCAGCAGAGGTTAACCATTCTGCAAGAGATTCACGTTTATTGGTGATTTCTTTCTTTGTTTCACCAAACGGTACGGATGGTGGCACAACTGCTAAGGTTCTCGGATGTTGCACAGGCGTAGGATTGAAACTGGCATAGACAACTTCTTCACCCGGTAAGCGACCATTCTTTAACTTAACATCTGAGAAAAATGCACCCATTTCATAGTATTGATTTTGTGTCCATACCTCAAATGGATGGTCATGGCATTTATTACAAGAGAACCGAACTCCAAGGAATAACTGGGTAGTATTCTCAACAGCAGCAGTATATTCACGTGAGACACGGAAATAATTCGCTGCTGGGTTCTGATAAGCACTGCCAGTAGCCGTAATCAAGTCATGCACGAATTTGTCGTAAGGACGATTTTCTGCAATTGACTCATGTATCCACTGTTGGAAAAGCCACATCCCGCGTTCACCAAGGAATTTTCGATTAGACTGCAGCAGATCACCCCATTTATGTGTCCAGTGGTCAACATATTCTGTAGTATCTACCAACGCATCAATCAGTTTTTCACGCTTATCCTTGGATGCTGTTTTATCCGCAAGGAAACTTCTCACTTTGTCTGGCGTAGGTGGAAGTCCCGTCATATCAAAGTAAATCCTGCGAATAAACTCTTCATCGGTGCATAGTTCAGATGGTAGGATTTTCAACTTTTTCAGTTTGTTGTGGACATGTGTATCAATATAGTTGTAAACAGGTGTCTCAACCCATTCGTATCCACTCCGATCCCCCATCACAATGATACCATTCGTACTATATGCCCCTTCATAACGGGTAAGGATTGCTGTTTCCCCACGCCGTTCTGCTGTAACCACACCATCGTCAGTTATCTTTGCGACTTCATTCATACTACTGGTGAATTTTGCTTCACGTGTTACGTCGCGTGTTGTGCCATCTGGATAGTGAGCAATCACTATCAATTGCTGCTTGGTACCAGGCATAGACAATTCAGCAGAATCAGGGAATACTTCTAACCGTTCAACACGTTGGGTCGTTTCCACATCAGAAACGACACCTTCACTAATCCATTGATGGATCAAATTGTAATCACGCGATTCTGGTACGATCACCTGTCCACCCTTGTGTGGCACTTCAGATGTTGGTTTGAGTAGCATCAAACTCTGCTCTGGAAACGCACGATTGAAACGTCTACCTGAAATATCCTCAATCAACAACTCATAGTCAAAATCAGGATCGTAGCCGCGCAGAGAGAGTTTGAAACCGTTTTTTCCTTTTGCAGCACCATGACATGTGCCGTTATTACAACCCGCATGACTCAAGATCGGCATAACATCTCGGACAAAACTAACGGGTGGTGAATCTATACTTTTTACATTTATTGGTAATTCAGTAGTGACACCATTAACTGTAACCATTATCTTTGTATTGCCAACTGCTGCAGGAAAGATATACCCATCTTCATACAGTTTTACGCCATCCGAGACAGGTTTTAGCACTGCCCAAGATGTTACATCAACCCATTTTCCATCTTTCGTTTGACCTGAAACAAGCACACGACGACCATCTCGCGCATGCTCTAAAGTCAAAACTTCAGGTAGAGTTTTTAACGCCTTAATATCAGGAACTTCTACACTCGGGACAGTCTCCTCCATCTGACTCCAACTTGAAGTCGGAATTAACAAACAGAAGGAGAATACTACAAGGAGTGTAGCAACAAAGTTATAACTTAGTTTCACATTAACCTCCAAGTGTGATATGAAACTGATTATAGCGGCAAAACCGCTCTTTACTTTTTAACTCTATTTTGTCTTACTTTACCTCTGATTCTTCAAATCTCCCCATACCACGGGCAACTTCCCGCGAGAGGACACATCTAAATATGCTGATTCGCTTGCCAACCAATTGATAACGTTCTCAGTAAGTTGTTGTATCTGGTCTATGCTCTGATTGTTCTTGTGAAAGTTCGGAAGCCGCCAATTCATATTAAACACTTTGCCATCTCCTGCCTCCCAATAACCGAATGCACCAATCCTGTCCGCATAGTTTGTTCCACGCTCCCATGCATGGGCAAGTGTAATAATATTCTTAGCCAATTTGTCAAAATAGTCATTAATTCTTGGAAAACCAGTCGAATTTACCTGAACCCAATCATCCACTTGTGGTGCCTTTCCATCAACATTCTCAAGCCCTTCAACCAAACCCAGATCAAGCGTCTCTTGAAGTACAATGATCCCGACGTTGCTACCATCGTTTTCCACAGGAGCAAACTGACGTGGTTGAGCATTTTCCAAACCCATTGTTGTAACATAACGGACAGCACCGCCTGTCAATAAAATAGCACCACCGCTCTCTGCATACCCCCTGAGCGCGTCAATTTCTGCATTAGACAAATCACCTGGATCGGTATCCCCTTCATTCCACCAAACTACAGCGAAATTTTTTAACCTATCACTCTTTATATCGCCTTTTCCCAAGACTGTTGTGCTAAAAGTGTCTTCAGCAAATTCAAGCGCGCCTTTAGTAAATGGGCCATTTTCACCCAAATAGAGATATCCTAATTCTAATCTCGCAAGTCCTAAATTTAAACCACATAACAGTATTAATGTCAAGTAAATGATACCTTTTTTTAACATTTTTCCTCCTAAGATGAGAAGAATATGTATGGATAATTATAACACTATTTTAAAATTGTGCAACAAATTTCAGACATTAATTTTCAATTACATAGGTCCAACACGTTTCGGACCTTTATCCAAGGCAAACATTGACGCATCAAAACTTCTCTTTAACAGCTCCATTTTCGTTTGCTGTTTTGCTGGCAAATGCCATAGATTATTGAATTCATTCGGATCATCAACTGACATCTATGTTCTTCTACTTCACGGTAGCAGTAAATCCGGCAGATTTAATCACATTTGCAAGTTCATCAACCTTGACAGTCCCCTTCCGAATCTTGATAACTGCTTGGTCAGGAAGAGAAACATCGGCACTAATAACATCTTTATGATTAGCAAGTGCATCCTGCACTTTTGCTACACATGCCCCTCATGTCATACCTGAAACAGCAAGTGCAATTTCCTCACTTGCTTTTGTTTCAATTGGCACGGACATAAAGACTTTGAGTTGATTACCTGAGTTTGCATCAAATATGCGAATTTTACCATCAAAACCACCTGTTGCAAGTTGTGTGCCATCAGGATGAAATGCAAGCGCGAAAACTGAGACGGTATCACCTGGCATTGATGTCAACCGCTTCCCATTCGCTACATCATAAACGCGTGCTTCACCAGATGAACTTCCCGTAGCAAATTTGCTTCCATCTGCTGAAAAGGCAACAGATTTAATGGTCCCTGATTGTGCTTCATAAGCACGAATGAGATTAAAATCTGTGTTACCAACATCTCTACGTCTTTCACGAAACATTCTATAAAGCCTCGGAATTCGGTCTTCTCCTACACTCAACACTTGGTCTTCACTTGGATGTCTTGCAATTGCATTGATTTCTCCATAACCTTTGTTGCTTGAATTTACATCGTCTACGAATGAACCTGTCTCAACTTCTACCAATTTCAGCGCAGTATCACGGCTACAACTGACAAAATGAGAGCCATCTGTAGAAAAAACAGTACCGAAAACCCAATCACCGTGATTGTCAAACCTAACAAGTTCCTTCTCGTCTGCTACTGAGATTACGCGAACCGTTTTATCAGATGATCCGATAGCAACTCGTGATGCATCAGGTGAGAAAGAGAGCCCGTAAATTGTGTCATAAGTCGATCTGATTGCTTTGGTGAGTCTGTTTGTAGTAGTATCCCATAACTGGATTTCTCCAAATTGTGCTGGGGAACCGCCAGCAACCCCAAGTATCTTACCACCATCCGCATAAACAATTGATGTAATTCTGCGCGCTTTTCCAACATATCGTGCTTTGATCTCATAACTCTGTGTATCATACAATAACACTTCATTAACGCCTGACACTGCAAGTATCGTTCCATCAGGTGAATAAGCAAGTGCTGAAACAACCGGTGGCACTGTGTATACAGGAAGTTCGCCATCCATTGTCCCTGCATTCTCTGGGGTATCATCTTTAGCACCCTCTATAATCCATCGCTTGAAAAGGTCTACCTCTTCTTTCGTAAGTGGATCTTGATTCTGTGGCATAGCAGGTGGATCCCCTGATATCAACTCAATGAGTAGGCTCTCATCCGGTTTTCCTACTATGATAGCTTCTCCAGCCATACCCCCCTGCTTGAGTTCAGCATAAGTCGTTACTATCAGATCACCATTCGGGTCACCAGGATGATGGCAACCTTGGCAACTACGCTTAAGGATCGGCACAATCTGTGTATAGTAACTGACCGGTTTTTCTTTTTCGTGTCCATCAGCCAATATGTTGGGATTCAATAGAAAAATACTGATTAAAACTAATCCTAAATAAGATATAAATTTCATATTTCTTATACTCATTTTATTTGATCTGCTCCATAAGATGACGCATAGTTTTCTAACGCAATCTGCAGCCATTGGTATTTTTAACACAACTTTTCGGTAATTATACAACAATTTCAAACTATAATTCAAGAAATTTTAGAAAAAATTGATTTAATCTCATAAACAAATCTAATGTAACTTCATGCTCTAAAAGTAACGTTTATTCTTATGATAAGGTCTTATTTCGAATTTCCTGATATACAGAACTATATTTTAAAAATTAGAATGACATACATTACAAACTTAAGGAGTTAGATGAGTGTTAGCAAGATATATATTAAAACATTGTTGTTGGTTATTACTTTTTTGCTTAATTTTCTTTTCAGCCTGTAATAAAGAGAATCCTGGGGCAGAGCATAACACTGGTAGAAAACTGAAAGTTGCATCTACCATTGGAATGATAACTGATATTTTAAATAATGTTGGGGGAGACAGGATTGATGTTACAGGGATTATTGGTGAAGGTGTTGACCCGCACTTATATAAACCAACTGCAAGAGACACTAAAGTCCTGAAGGAAGCAGATGTTATTTTCTATAACGGTTTGCACCTTGAGGTGAGAATAACAGGACCAATTCTTGATAAAATGAAAGACAAGACGAAAGCTGTTGCTGTAACTGACGGGATAGATCGATCACAACTTCGGAAAGCTTATGAATTTATCGGAGGGTATGACCCACATGTATGGCATGATGTGTCACTGTGGATGAAAGTAACGGAAATGATTCGAGATACATTAATTCAGAGAGATACACATAATGCTGAATATTATCGTCTCGAAGCAGAAAACTATTTGCAACAATTAAAATCACTGCACTATGAAATGCAGAAGTTTTCTGCACAAATACCAATTAAACGGCGTGTTCTTGTAACAACCCACGATGCCTTCGGTTATCTTGGAAAAGCTTACGGTTTTGAAGTACGTGGACTTCTGGGAATAAATACGGAAGATGAGGTAGGCATTGCTGATGTTCAAAACCTCGCTGCATACATTATTGAGAATAGAATCCCTACTATGTTTGTTGAAACTTCTTCTCCGCAACGAGGCATCTTATCAGTTCAAGAAGCTGTTAAAGCAAAAGGTTACACTGTTAAAATTGGTGGAGGACTGTTTTCAGATGCCATGGGAACACCTGGTACTGAGGAAGGGACATATATTGGTATGATGCGACATAACATGAATACCATCGTAAGTATGCTTCAAACAGAGTTAGCTTATCAAGAGTAGGTTAATACCATTTCTAAATGATTGCCTGTCTGTATCAACAGACGCGTTCGTAGTGGCGCAATTCATTGCACCTCTTACATTGTTGCCATGGTTCCAACCCCCATTACAAACCTCCCATTGTAGTTGGGGTCCCGGTGCCCGTCATCCATATTGTGGGAAACATTTCCAACCCCTGCAAAATGCGATAAGCGCATTCCGTGTTAATTCGGATTGATTTTTTTGCCATCATCGATGTCGCTTGTCTTATCAATAGCACTTAGAAACATCAGACTCACAATCCCGGGGAATGCCAAAAAGGCATTCATACCGTTGATTTGAAAATCTACTAATCCTGGTTCAGACAAGCTGTCCTATCAGAGGCATTCAATCGTCACTTGAAACTCTTATAGAAATGAATCAACGCCAAATGCGCGTATGGCATTTGGCGGGTTTCTAACCCCGATTGTAAAGGTTTTTGCTCATCTAATCGGGGTTAGGAAACCCTCCTACAACAACGAAACTCGACATTTGAATGCCTCTGACTATCCTGGAGTGTGTAAAGTTTTTGCACAAACATCCCATTTCCCATTGTAGTGCGGGGTCTCCGTGCCCCGCAATTCTTGGGAGATTCAAAGATGACGGGGCACGGAGACCCCGCACTACAATGAGAGAAGTCTTAACTGGGCAAAAACTTTACATACCCACTGTCCTGTCTTTTACGTTGACTTCTTTTAATATATCAGATATACTGAATATAAATTAACCTTACATTGAATGCAAGACATAAACAAAATCTGGAGGAATCTTTGATGATTTACTGGTTTAAACGACACTGGCAGTTTTCGTTTATCGGACTATTGATTTTAGGGTCATTTGTAATATCCTTCACACAACAGACTGAATCCCAGAATACTGAAAAAACCTATAATATTGATGCTGTCCATTCATCTATCCTATTTCGTGCAAAACACATGGGTGTCGCATACTTTTATGGACGATTCAACGAATTCTCAGGCAACATCAAATTGGATGAGTCTGATGTATCCAAGAGCAAGGTTGAATTTGAAGTGAAAAGTGCAAGTGTTGACACTGCTAATGAGAAACGGGACCAACATCTAAGAAGTTCAGACTTCTTTAGTGTGAAACAGTTTCCTGTTATTACTTTTAAGAGTACAAATGTCAGGGCAAAGACCGAAAAAGAAAACATGCTGGAAGTTACAGGAGAATTCGCCCTTCATGGTGTGAAGAAAGCAATTACAATTGATGTTGAAATTACCGGCAAGAAGACAATCCCGCAAGCTGGTGAAGTAATCGGTTTCCATACAACCTTTGACATAAAACGGAGCGATTACGGCTTTAATTTTGGAATGGAAGGTGTCAATGATGACATCCAAATTACTGTCAGTGTTGAAGCAGCGCACAAATAGTAATACAAAACTTGTATTGAGCATTTCGTCATAGAGGAACAATATGCGTGCCTACCCTTAATCAGATGTTTTCCATTACCATAATACCTGCAATTGCTTGTGGAGCATTATACATTGCAGCAGTATTCATAAGGACGCGTATAAAGAATCAAAGTAATTTACTATGGTTAACTGCTGTTGCTATTGCAATTGGATACCTTATCGGTTATATCACTATAGAGGGGAAAATAACATTACTACCAAGAGAAGGAATTCACTGGCTTTTCTATTTTGCAGTATTCGCACTATTCAGTAGTACCTATTGGGATTCTGCGGGTTATCGGAGAACAATCTCACAAGTTATCTATTCTATACTAATACCTCGTATTTTATTAGATGCACTATTCAAACATACTTGGGGAACATTCCAAGGTATAATCTGGTGGATTTTCTTATCTGTCGCTATCTATGTCCTTTGGAACATAGTAATACAGAGTTTTAATGCAAGCACATCTAATACTTCCATTCCGTTCATCTATTTATGTATTTCAGGTGGAACCGCGTTGGTATTAGCTTTATCAGGAAGTTTAAGGTTAGCGCAACATGCAGGAACATTGGTAGCACTTTTCGCTGCTATCTGGATTATTACCCTGATATTTCAACATAGAATTCAAACAGAAAACGAGATAAAACTGTTCATTTTCCCACAGAGTGTATCTCCACTGCTAACTTTTCTATTGATTGGTATCTGGATGAACGGGTATTTCTACGGTGAAGCACCAGCTATCAGTGTGCTGCTATTAGCAATTTCACCTGTTTTTACACTAATTCGGAAGATAAACGCTCTACATGGTATGATAAATAAAAAACCGGTTTTGATACCACTCGGACTTATAATGCTATGTATCGGTATTGCTGTCATAATAGCCGTTTTTCAGTCAGGACTGTTCGGTCAAGATACATACTATTAACGTGAGTTTGATAAAACAAGATGTAGGGTTTCTTGTAGGGGCGAGGTCGCCTCGCCCGTAGGGATTAGGCAACCTAACCCCTACGAAAATATACACTTATATTCAGAATTGCTATATATCAAACTCACGTTACTATTAACATTTTACTTTTGGAGGAGAAAAGGATGCAATTTAGATTTAGAAGGGACTCTTATAGAAACTGGCAGAGAATAATTGCTATATGTCCAATTGTATTTATTTTCGGTGTGATGATAACGATTGGTGGCTGTGTTAAGATGGAAGCGACACGCAAAGCAGATTGGGAGACAAACTTTACTGATCTTCACTTTGTGAACGCAAATAAAGGATGGATCGTTGGTCTTGGCGGAACAATTATACACACAGCTGATGGTGGAAAGACTTGGGTAAAACAGGAAGTAAATACAACTGGAGATTTTAAAGCAGTCTATTTCCCTAATGAAAAAGATGGGTGGGCAGTTGGAACTGATGGATTGATCGCTACCACTGATGATGGTGGAAGATACTGGAGTCTACAAAAAAGTGGCACCTCTGCCATGCTACGCGATGTATTCTTTGCAAATGGTAAGGAAGGATGGATTGTTGGTGAAGATTCTGATGTGTTATACACCAAAAATGCAGGGAAATCTTGGGGTAGATTTGAATTTGTCAGCGAATTTCCACTAAACGGTGTCTGGTTCGTGGATAATGATAAAGGATGGGCTGTTGGAACTTATGATAGAATTTTCCATACAAAAAACAGTGGGAAAACTTGGAATGAACAGAGCAATCGCTTTGAAGGTGAACGCGACAGACTCATAAATGACAATAAAAATGTGTTTTTCATAAGCAATAATGAAGGTTGGATTGCAGGAAGTGACGGATCGATTTTTCACACAACTTCTGGTGGTGTCCATTGGGAGAAACAAGACAGTCGTATACCACTAATTAACGGACACGTCAGAGAAACTATTAACAGTATACACTTTGCAGACAAAAACTACGGCATAGCGGTCGCAGATATAGGTTTCATCACACGGACAGAAGATGGTGGAGATAACTGGCAATTGATGGAAAGCGGAATTGAAAATAACCTGACAGGAGTACAGTTCACTTCACGAAATGAAGCATGGGCTATCGGATGGTCAGGCACAATTATGCACTCAAAAGATTCAGGAAAAACTTGGGAAATGATCAGCGGAACGACAGCAAATGACCTCCAAAACGTCCAGTTCACAGATGCAAATCGCGCTATCGCTATCGGTGAACGAGGAACTATGGCAATTACAAATGATGGTGGGCAGACATGGAACGAATTGGACAATGAAATCTGGGACGGAATCTGGAATATCTACTTCGCAACTGACAAACACGGGTGGGCTGTAGGTGAACGTGGACTCATTATTTATACAGATGACGGTGGAGAAAATTGGGTACCGCAACGCGCACCAGCACCATTTGCCCTACGCGCAGTCCATTTCATCAACGAGAAGGTCGGTTGGATCGTCGGTGACATGGGAACGATTATACATACTATTGACGGTGGAAATATATGGTTACCACAGATACCAATTGGCGATTTTCTCTCTGTCATGCTTAAGGGAGTATTCTTCCTTAATGAGAAAACTGGATGGGCAATCGGATGGCCAGGTGTCTGCATAGCAACACAAGACGGTGGATTGACATGGAAACAACAATCTACTGACACATTCAATGAACTCTACGGTGTCTACTTCATTGATGAAAACACAGGATGGATTGTCGGGCAATTTGGTGAAATTTTACATACGAAAAATGGTGGAAAAGATTGGAATATTCAACATAGCGGGACACGAGAGAATTTGAATAAACTCTATTTTGCCGATGCACAACACGGATTAATCGTCGGAGACAACGGTATTATGCTAACCACTGTCAATGGCGGGAAAAAATGGGAACTTCAAGACAGTGGAACAGATAACGATCTATACGGTTTGGCTCTTTCACCTGATGGGGTTGTCGCCGTTGGAAAAGGTGGAATAGCGATGCGGTACACCGTCGAAAACATGAAAATCCCCGCAAACCTACCACCAACTGCAACTGAACCGGAGGTTGTCGTTGTGGAAGAGGAGAAACCTATTATCCCTGTCGTCTATCATTGGGATATAATTCGTCAAGCAACCTGGCGAACAGATTTTTCAGATATCCATTTTATAGACGCAAATACTGGATGGGCAGTAGGTTCTGCAGGTGCTATCGCACACACGAAAGATGGTGGGAAAACTTGGCTACCACAACATAGCGGGGTTAGTGTGAATTTACGGGATGTCCAGTTTACTGACCATAAACACGGACGTATTCTCGCATCAAATATAATACTCCAAACTGAAAACGGTGGAGAGACTTGGAAACCGATAGTAAAGACTACACAACAAAACTTGCCTCGGATTAGTATGATGAAATTTATCAATAAAGATGTCGGTTGGCTTGGTGCTTCGATAGGACAAGTCTTACACACAACAGACGGTGGCAAAACGTGGCAAGTCCAAAAAACAGGAACGACAAATGCTAACATCACAGACCTTCACTTCATAAATGATTTGGAAGGATGGGCAATTGCACCACAAAGGCGGGATGGTGGATTCGTACTTCAGACTGTTGATGGCGGAAAATACTGGAAAATACAGTCAAAAACGAACCTCGCAGGAATTGCAGTTCATTTTGCCGATGCTAAAAATGGATGGGTAGTACTGGGTAATGGAAACTCGTTACTCTCAAATGATGGTGGTGAAACTTGGAGAATGCAAATTACAAAACAGAGTCCAAGTCGCTTGCGTAATATTACTTTCCGTTCACATACACACGCTTGGGGAATAGGCGGCGGTAGTGCCTATATTACAAAAGATCAAGGGTTGAATTGGCAACAGATACCTGTCTCAACAGGCAATCAATTGTTAGCAACGCGTCCACAACCACCTGAAATTCCCACACAAACAGATTCGGATGATGAAGATACTACTACAACAGAAGAATTTAATCCGTTTGATTCTCTACAAAGACAATTAAGTCAGCAACGGCAACAACCAGGTAACCTTGCACCTGAAGGAACAGTGCCTTCCCCAACCGAACACACCAATACCGCACCAGCACAGCAGCCAGAACAGAGAAGAAGGTTCAGACGTGGCGGAAACAGTATTGCACACGTGTACTTCCTCAATGACCAAACTGCATGGGCAGTAGGCAGTGCAGGAAGCATCTACAACACTACTGATAGCGGAAAAACATGGGAACGTCAACTTGGGGAACAGCAACGAAATAACTTCAGAGAAGTTCTCTTTTACGATGACATGACTGGATGGATAGCAAATAGCGATGGCACACTGTTTGAAACACAAGATGGTGGAAATAATTGGGAAAAACTTGCAATCAGAACAAATCAACGACTCATTGGCATTCATTTCGCAAGTCTTGATCCAAAATGGGGTTGGACAATGCGGAGCGATGGAACAGTCCTTTATACCACCGATGGAAATACTTGGACAGCAGGGGACACGCCTGAAAGACCACCATTTATTGAAGGTGACCCTCCTGGCCGTTATTCAATAAACGATGTAGATTTTGGCAAATTCTCTGAAGGATGGGGTGTTGGTAGGTTTGGCGACATCATACATAATAAAGATGGCGGTCCCACATGGACACTTCAGCGAACAACTGCTAACGATACCCTCACAAGTGTTGATATGAAATTTGCACCACTCGGTTGGGCAGTCGGACAAAGCGGTGTCATCCAAAGGACTATCAACGGTGGAGATTACTGGAAAATGCACGAATCCAACACAGTTTATGACCTAACTTCCGTTTCATTTATTACTAAACGGAAGGGATGGGCAGTTGGAGAAGGGGGTATTGTCCTCAAAACTGTGGACGGTGGATTTACATGGCAACCCAAAATGTCTGGCAATACAAGCACGTTGAATAGTATCATCGCTCTATCAGAAAAGGTAATCTACGCTTGCGGTGATGCAGGAACGATTATACGATCAACAGATGGTGGTGAAACTTGGGAACAAGAACATACAGATATTGATAACGATCTCTATGTTATCACTCGCGCAAAAAAAGGTGAATCACTATGGGTTGTCGGTCAATGGGGTGTCATTCTCCGCAGAAAATTAGACACTTCTCTCCAAGCCTCAGCGCAATGAGGCATAACGGATCCTAACCCGTAAATAACGTATGATGACTTGGAAATGGTTTGTTTTCACCCCAATGCTTCTTGAACGTTGTTGGTTCTACATCTAGTACCTCAGCTGCTGCCCCATCGTCAGGATATAAGTAGGGGGCTCGGCGATAGATATTCCATTCAATTCGAGAAAAAGTCAGTCCACCGAAATATATACAACCGTGCCCGCGCCCTCCATTCAGACGCTTAGATAGCACTTTCAAACCGAGATGGACAGTCCGCATCTGACCATTCAGTTCTTTGTTTCGCCATTCTGCCCGAGAAAGATTCTCCAAAATGAAATGCTTCATGGGTTCTGTATGAAGTCTCATGATCTCGTCAATAGGAAACCGTTCGATCTGGCGTAAAGTCGATTCAGATTCTTGCGATGAATTGTTCGTGTCATTGTCAGCATCTTCTGCATTATACAACAACCTTTTGTCAAGCGTAGTCAGAGAGGTACGCAATTCTTTCGCCGCTTTTTCTCTGTTTCCACCATATTCCTTTACGATTTCGCGGAGGACAGCAGACATGCTATCTTGGAGGCTTTTTCCTATTATACAGACTGGTTCAGCTTCCTCTATGGGTTCAGATGCTATACTATGCCGAAACTTTGATAATTGAGAAATGGCATCGTCAATTAGCACCTTAATATCTTCCGTTAACTTAGGAACGTCTAACTCTGTAGTCGTGTAATATTCTTTCCGACAATCCTGAATTTTGCGTTTTGCCTTATAGGCAAGGTCGCGCTCATCATTAGAGAACTCTTCCCACCATTGAGCAATCTGTTCGTCAGTGACATCTGGAGCAGCATCAGAGATAAACTGACAGAACACCGCGACCGGCAGATCGAGCAGGTTTTGATATATCGGTGTTTCTGGGGTTTCTGCAGATCGCGTTTCTGGTCTGCCCCGTCTTGAACCCACATCTCCATTAACCTTCTGGAGGTTTCGGGGAAGGTCCCTTGACAGAATCACGCCACCTCGGGAATTCATTGCCGCTCTTTTGAGGCAGCTATATAACTCTCTAACATTACCCGGCCAGTTATACGATTCAAGCAATGCAATCGCTTCCGGTGAAGGGGCGAGGGTTGGCATCTCATTTTTTTCTTCAATAATCTGCAGAAAGTGCGTGGTGAGTAACTCAATATCCTCTATCCGATCTCGTAAGGGCGGCACGGAGATCTCAAAGTCGCAGAGTCGGTAGTACAGATCCGTTCGAAATTTCTCTGTTTCCATCATCTCCTTCAAGTTTTGATTGGTAGCACTGATGACACGCACATCTACGTTACTTCTATGATCGCTGCCTGCTCGTTGGAACTCTCTTTCTTGCAGCACAGTGAGAAGTGTTCCCTGTTGTGCTGCTGTCATATTGCCGACTTCATCCAGGAAAAGGGTACCGCCATGAGCCTTTTCAAATGCGCCAATACGTTTATCACTTGCATCTGTGTATGCTCCTTTTTCATGACCAAAAAGTACATCTGCAAAAAGTGATTCGGGACCAGCCCCACAATCAATTGGGAAATAGGGTTTCTCTGACCGTTTACTTTCTTCGTGAATTAAGCGCGCAACCACACCTTTCCCAGTGCCTGTCTCACCCGTAAGTAGCACTGAAGCCTCAAAACTGATTGCACGCCCAATTTGTTTATTCAGCTTAACCATGAGTTTGCTCTTTCCAACGAGAGGAGCTTGTTCCTCAACCTCTTCTCCATCAGGCATCCAGGATGTGTTACTTCGGATAGATATCCTGTCAAAGGCCCGCTCAAGGGCCTCACAGAGCTCTTGCATATTAATGGGGCGAAGCAATACCTCTAATGCACCCAGAGATATCGCCTTTCTCACTATATGTATTCCTGCTCTGATCACGATCACAATTACGTTGCTGTGTTTGTCCCTAATTTCCTTCAATTCATACTCGCCGTTCTCCGCTGACAATGCCGCACTGAGCAAGACAACTTCCAGACTCGTGGATTCGTCAATCTTTTCCAAACCTTTCTTAAAGTCGTCAACGATGATAGGGGAATAGCCCTTAGTACTTAGGAAATTCTTCAATTCGCCAGAACTTTGGTTGTTATCAATGATAAGGACTTCTTTCATTACCTTGTCTCCTTTGTTCCAATAGTGGATTTTCGGTTATAGGTTATAGATTCTTGCATAGACTTGAGATCCGATTATCTCTTCTTGTACCAGTAATTCGATTTTCTTTGCAAAACTTGTACAGATTTTTGCAAAACTTATGCTGATATTATAAAAGTTTTAATACACCTTGTGCTGGAATCGCCATTTTCATGCCGAATTCTCGGTAAATTACTTGGCATGAATCTTGCACCTACTTTTTGCGCGCAACATGAATCTTGCACATACATTTTGCGCGCAAGTTCTATAATTGAATGTATGTCGGTATACAGAAATTGCGTGGGGGATATTTATGAACCATCAAAATTTGTTGAATACCGACTAAGATCTACACAAAAAATTGGTTAATAATTAAAAACGTTGTATTTTGTTTTCATTTTTGGTAATATATCTTCGGCATCCGTAAAATCCTTTATTGGTGGTTCGGCGAGTGTGCAAGACTCCCGAACCGCGGCACTGCCAAGCGAAGATTGCCAGTGCGGATTTAATTATATCATACATCGCAATTGATATAAATGATATTTTGAAACAGCATCGTAATTGGACTTGATTTTTTTCCACAATCTTGTACGATTACGAATGGACGTCGGAGACGGATTGCCAGGGTAGAACCCTCTACCCCCGTCTCCACCCATCTGGCAATGGGTATACGTCTGAAAATACAACGTCCAAATACCCTAATTTTTTGATTCACTGATGGTTGTGTACCTATACTTCACAGTCATGTACTGTTTTGTTAGTGATGTACTTCCTGAAAGGTTTAAGTAATGCCATTAATTAAAGGAGAAACTCATGAAAAACAGAATACTGCTTACACTCACAGTGCTACTCATGTTCAGATTTCTACCGCTGAATATTAGTCTTGCCCAAGATGTTTCAGTTCCCGATGCCATTTTAGCAGCTGCCATCCGGGATGAGATTGGCAATTCCATCACAAAGCAAACGATGCTAAATCTAACCAGACTTGATGTTACTAATCTCGGTATAACAAACCTGTCCGGTCTTGAACACGCCAAAAACCTTGCAATCTTGGGAGCAAGTAACAACTCTATCTCGGATATATCTGCCCTATCAGGATTAACAAAACTTACCTATTTGAATCTTGATCATAACAGTATTTCTGACATATCTGACCTATCAGTTTTGACAAAACTCACAGAGCTGTATCTTCAGAATAACTCTATCTCTGACATATCTAATCTATCGGGATTGACAAAACTCACAAGGTTGTGGCTTACGGATAACTCTATAACGGATATATCTGATCTATCAGGATTGACAGAACTCACAGAATTGGAGATTGGGGATAACTCTACGACTGACTCTGCTGATAATTCTGTCTCTGACATATCTGCTCTGTCGGAGTTGACAAAACTTACAAGGTTGTATCTTTTTGGTAATTCTGTCTCTGACATATCTGCTCTGTCGGAGTTGACAAAACTCACAGAATTGATTCTTCAGAAGAACTCTATCTCTAACATATCTGCGCTGTCGAAATTGACTGAACTCAAAGAATTGGACCTTCGTGATAATTCTATCTCTGACATATCTGCACTATCGGGATTGACAAAACTCTATTGGCTGCAACTTGTGGATAATTCTATCTCTAACATATCTGTATTATCAGGATTGACAGCACTCACAACCTTGTATCTTAGTCATAATTCTATCTCTGATATATCTGCACTATCGGGATTGACAAAACTCACAAGATTGTCTATTTTCGACAACTCTGTAACGAATATATCTGATCTATCAGGATTGACAGAACTCATAGGGCTGTCAGTTGGGTATAACTCTATCTCTGATATATCTGATCTATCGGGATTGACAAATCTCTATGAATTGGACCTTCGTAACACTTCTATCTCTGATATATCTACGTTATCCGGATTGACAAATCTCGAATACTTGTATCTTGATAGTAATAATATCTCTGACTTATCTGATCTATCGGGATTGACAAAACTCACATACTTAACTCTTCAAAACAACAATAGACTGAGTTATGCCGCTATCAATACGCAAATCCCTGCCCTGAAGGCAAAAGGCATTAGTGTATATTTTACGAATAGGACTCCGAGCTTTCTTAGTAGCGTTTCAGGCTCTGGACAAACCGCACTCGTGAATACCGCGCTGACAGAGAAGTTTGTCGCAGAGGTTAGTGACGAAGCCAATTGGACGTTTGAGGGAGTTCCTGTGACCTTTTCTGTTAAGCCAACTGATGGCAGCTTGAGCGTCACACAGACGAATACAGATGCTAACGGCAGAGCTGAAACGCTTTTGACTTTAGGCAACACAGCGGGGACATACACCGTCACTGCTAAAGTTGGATCATTGACGACGACATGGACAGCAACCGCTACAACACCACTCACCCCAACAAGCCTTGTATCTGTCAGTGGGAATGGACAAACAGGTATTGTTGGGAGTGACTTATCGGCTCCCCTTGTCGTCCGCGTGCTCGATCAAAACGGGGGTGTCATGTCTGGTCAGACAGTGTCCTTCTCTGTTTCGCCAACGGATGGCAGCCTTAATCCGACAAGCGGGACTACCGGTTCAAATGGGCAGACACAAACGCAACTGACTTTAGGCAGCACTGCGGGGACATACACAGTTACTGCGACAGTTGGCACATTGACAACGAAATGGACAGCAACCGCTACAACACCACTCACACCAACAAGCCTTGTCTCTGTTAGTGGAGATGGACAAACAGGCGTTGTTGGAAGTGCCTTAACTGCTCCACTCGTCGTCCGTGTGCTCGATCAAAACGGGGATGCCATGTCTGGTCAAACAGTGTCTTTCTCTGTTTCTCCAACTGATGGCAGCCTTAATCCGACAAGCGGAACTTCAGGTTCAAATGGGCAGACACAAACGGCATTGACTTTAGGTAGCACAACCGGGACATACACCGTCACTGCTAAAGTTGGATCATTGACGACGACATGGACAGCAACCGCTACAACACCACTCACCCCAACAAGCCTTGTATCTGTCAGTGGGAATGGACAAACAGGTATTGTTGGGAGTGACTTATCGGCTCCCTTTGTCGTCCGCGTGCTCGATCAGAATGGGGATGCGATGTCCGGTAGGACGGTGACGTTCTCTGTTAATCCGAGTGATGGCAGTCTTAATCCGAAAAACGGGACTACCGATGCAAATGGACAAACGCAAACGCGATTGACTTTAGGAAACACGCCAGGGACATACACAGTCACGGCTACCGTTGGTTCATTGACAACGAGATGGACAGCAACGGCGACAGCACCGCTCACCCCAACACGGCTTGTCTCGGTCAGTGGAGATGGACAAACAGGGACTGTTGGGAACGCCTTAGCGGCTCCCCTTGTCGTTCGCGTGCTGGATCAGCATGGGAATGTCCTGTCCGGTAGAACGGTGACGTTCTCTGTTAATCCGAGTGATGGCAGCCTTAATCCGAAAAGCGGAACTACCGATTCACAAGGTCAAGCTCAAACCGAATTGACTTTAGGCAGTACACAAGGGACATATACAGTTACGGCTACAGTCGGCACATTGACAGCAACATGGACAGCAACGGCGACAGCACGACCACCCGTCACGCTCACCCCAACACGTCTTATATCAGTCAGTGGAGATGGACAGACAGCCACTGTTGGGAACGCCTTGGCAGCTCCCCTCGTCGTTCGCGTGCTCGATCAGAATGGGGATGCGATGTCCGGTAGGACGGTGACGTTCTCTGTTAATCCGAGTGCTGGCAGCCTTAATCCGAAAAGCGGAACTACCGATGCAAATGGTCAAACGCAAACACGATTGACTTTAGGAAACACACCAGGAACATATACAGTTACGGCTACTGTTGGCACATTGACAACGAGATGGACAGCAACGACTACAGCACCGCTCACCCCAACACGGCTTGTTTCTGTCAGTGGAGATGGACAGACAGCCACTGTTGGGAACGCCTTAGCGGCTCCCCTTGTCGTTCGTGTGCTTGATCAAAATGGGAATGCCATGTCTGGTCAAACAGTGTCCTTCTCTGTTTCGCCAACGGATGGCAGTCTTAATCCGACAAGCGGAACTACCGATGCAAATGGGCAGACACAAACGCTTTTGACTTTAGGCAACACTGCGGGGACATACACAGTTACTGCGACAGTTGGCACATTAACAACAACATGGACAGCAACGGCAAACCCTGCAACGGATCCTGTGTCTAAGCCAGACTCTGCGGGGAATATTCAGGAAGAAAATGAGGAATCACAGCAGCCGCCATCTAATGACCAGACAACAGAGGAACCTCCGCAGGTAGAACAACCTACTACTCCACTAAGTAAACTCGCTGCCCCCGGTCAAATTGGGTTCAGCGAATTGATGTTTGCCTCTAAAGGTGGGATTGGTTCTCTATCACAATCGATAGAACTATACAATAACGCCACCACAGAATCGGTGAATCTAAGGGATTGGCAGCTGATAATCGAAGCACGCGACGCTGATGGCACACATCGACATGCAGTCATCACATTTGGAGATGTACAGATACCTTCAGGCAAAACAGCGTTGATAGTTACCTCGGCTGCTCAAAACTTTGGAGGTTTTTCAGATGTAAACATATATAATTTGTTTGAACACCATTACAGCGAGATTGAACAGAACCAGCATCGTAACATGGTCCTCGGATTGTCAGGTTTTTACTTGAAACTATCAGACCCCGAAGGTAATGTCAGCGACATTGCTGGAAATTTAGATGGTGATGCCCAAACAACAGATAAACCTATATGGGAGCTACCGAATGCCGTCCAAGATGCGCAGAATAGGGTTTCATTCCTACGTAAATATGATAAAAAAGGAAAGATACCGCTTGACGGCACCAAGTTGGAGAACTTTAAACCGACATCGGAACTGCAATTATCTGTAAAGTCGTATTGGGGCAGAAGAACAGACATCGGCAATCCGGGTCATAGACGTGAACGAGTCGCACTTCCCGTTACCTTATCTGTTTTTCGCGCAGACCACACCGATGCAGGTGTTGTGCTCAAGTGGACAACCGAATCGGAGGTAGATAACGCAGGTTTCTACATATACCGTAGTGAAACAAAGAATGGTGAATACAAAGTCGTCACTCACACCATGATACAAGGTGCTGGCACAACGGGTGAACGCACCAAGTATACGTGGACAGATACTACCGCTAAACCGAATACTGTCTACTATTATCGCATAGAGGATGTGTCGCATGCGGGGGAACGGGAGCAGTTAGCCACTGTCCGCTTGCGCGGGTTTATATCTGCAACAGGTAAACGGACGACAAGGTGGGTGGATTTGAAAATGTCCGATTAAGTTATTAGCAAAAGGAACGCAAATTAGGGGGCTGCCCTCCTAATTTGAGTTATAGTCTATATCAACCAAAAATTGTGAAAGTCAAGGGACTTTTTGCAAGTACCAAACTACTTATTCCGAAAACTTTTTGTCATTTACAACATCCTTGTGTTTTACTCAATATGAGTTCATTAGAAAAATTATATGTTAATCATTGGAGGATAAACAAATGAGTATATTTACAATTGTAGTTAATATCCTGTTTTTCGTATCAGTCCTGACTACGATAATTATTCAGAGAAACAAATTAAATCTTTCTGAAGTACAATCTCCCAAAATGGAGGAGGAATTACCTGAATCAGAATTAGATGTTAGCAGAAATGGTAAAACGTTAATTACAAGCATTATTATTACATGGATAATGTTTAATATAGCGTCATTTCAATTTACAAGGATTTCATCATCTGATCCAGGTATCATATCAACGGTTTCTTTAATCGCACTGGTCGTTCTAAACATTTTATTTCTTGGCGGATTTATTTTTACTGTGATCACTAAGTCAAAATTTATTGTAGCAATCTCCGTAATTCTTTGGCTGTTATCAAACATATTTATTCAGTTTATTGCAGCAGTGATAGTTTTCGCTTTATGTGTGATAGGTGGGCTTATATTGCTATCATCAGAAAGTAATGACGATAATAAGGATTGGTGGGTTCGCCCGACACGAAGTAAAAGGAAACCTATAGATGATGGTGGCGGGTGGTATATGCAACAAGAAGATAATGATCCTAAGAAATAAACTTGATAAGCCAAAGCGCGGGTGATAAGGGTTGCAATCAGTCATTTGCTTTAAGTGATGAGAAAATCAATCAAGGAGAATTTCACGATGAAAACGATGCTATATTTCACACTAACACTACTTACTTGGGCAATGCTTGCTTTTGTCCCGAATAGCCTCTCGGAAGAAGTGGAAAGACCAATTGTCAAGGTCATCTATTTTATTCCAAAGGATGTTAAGCCACAACCTGATATAGACGAACAGATAGATACACAGGTAAAGCGGGTGCAAACGCTATATGCAGACTTGATGGAAGCGCACGGGTTTGACAGGAAAACATTCTTATTTGAAGAAGGGACGGATGGAGAAGTCGTCGTTCATCATCGACAGGGAACGCGTAACGACGCATATTATCAAAAGGATTCCAATGCTGCATGGCGTGAATTCCCGAAAGAGTCTGACCCTCAAAAAGATTTTTACCTCGTCTATCTCGATATTGATACTGAATCACCTAACAATACTTTGTGTGGATTAGGTTATAGCTATCCCCCATATAGAGGTGGAATGTTCCCCGCCTCTGGTGGATGCAATATAGGAGAGCACGGAATTAATGTCATTGCCCATGAACTTGCACACGGGTTTGGATTGGCACATGATGACCGATCCGATATAGATGCACAACGAATATATCTATATGCTACTGACAGGACTATCACCACCTATTGTGCTGCAGCATGGTTAGATAATCATCCGGTATTTAACGGTGGCATTATTCAACGCAACAATAACACGAGAGTGAGATTCTCTCCACCAGAACTCGCTTCACCACCAAATACAATTCGTCTTCAATTTGAGATAACAGATCCCGATGGAATCCACATCGTCAAATTAATATCACCCCACAGTGGTGGAGACTTAAAGGTACGTGATTGCAAGGAATTAGATGGAACTACAGATGCCACCGTTGAATTCGTTACAGATCAATTACCATATTATACCGACAGAATCGTTCTCAGAATGTTAGATGGGGTTGGAAATTTTATAGAGCGGTGGTTCAGTCTGAACCAACCACTCCCGTTCCCAGCTCCAGAGGATGTGCACATCCCAGATCCAAACTTAGCTGCAGCTATCCGTGATCAGATTGGCAATCCGATAACGACACACACAATAGCAGACTTAACTGAGTTTGAGGTAAGAGATAAAGGGATAAAAGACCTTACGGGACTTGAAAACGCACAAAACCTTATGAAACTATTGCTTTATCATAACAATATTTCAGATGTTTCCCCACTCTCAAATTTGACGCAATTGCTCTGGTTGTATATTGGTCCCAACAATATATCAGATTTTACACCATTGTCAAGGTTAGTGCATCTGAGATTATTAGATGTTAGTGGTAACAATATTACGGAGATACCTCCACTGAAGGATTTGATACACCTTGATTTTCTGGATCTTAACGGCAACAGAATATCGGATCTCTCACCACTGACAGCATATAGAAAACTGGAAAAATTATTTCTTGCAAGCAACAGTATTTCGGATATATCTTCGCTGTCAGAGATAACTAAACTAAAGGTTCTGTATCTTCCTGCCAACACTATATCAGATGTATCTCCACTTTCAAAGTTGACGCAACTGGAAACCTTAGACTTGTCATATAACCAAATCAGTGATGTTCGTCCACTTGCGAAGTTAGTAAACCTTAAAAGGTTATACCTTGTAGGTAATCCGATTCAGGACATAAAACCACTTCAAGAACTGATACAGAAAAAACCGAGTGTTAAAATCTATGTCGAAAACCGTAATGAACCGTTACCTGTCACCCTATCCCAATTCCGTGCAGACCACACCGATGCAGGTGTTGTGCTCAAATGGACAACTGAGTCAGAAATAGACAACGCAGGTTTTTATATCTATCGCAGCGAAACAAAGGATGGTGAGTTCAAAGTCGTCAATCAAACCATGATACAAGGGGCTGGTACAACAGGGGAACGCAACGAATATACCTGGACAGATACCACTGCTAAACCCAATACCGTCTACTATTATCGGATAGAGGATATCTCTTATGCAGGGGAACGGGAGCAGTTAGCCACTGTCCGATTGCGCGGGTTTATATCTGCAACAGGTAAACGGACGACAAGGTGGGTGGATTTGAAAATGTCCGATTAAGTTATTGGCAAAAGGAACGCAAATTAGGGGGCTGCCCTCCTAATAGAAACAAAAAACCGTTTCAAATCTTGCGGGGAGACGCTAAACCCCCGCACTTATCAAATCAAACTGACGCATTAGAGAAAAAAGAGGAGATTTTATGATGAATATGAAACTGAAAATGACTATATCTTTACTGATTGTTCTATTCTTGGGACTAACCCTATACGGATATTTCCCGAGTTGGGCTGAAGATCGACATGTGCCGGATGCTCTGTTTTCGCATGTGGCTGAAGAACCAATAAATGATATAGAGTATTCTCCGGATGGGAAGTTTCTTGCGGTGGCAAGTGACAGCGGTATTTGGCTCTACGATACAGTAACGCATCAAGAGGTCAGGCACCTCGTGGAACACACCGGTTTGGTCAATAGTATTTCCTTTAGTCCGGATAGTACGAAGTTATCAAGTGCGGATTCGGGTGGGAGAGTTTATCTATGGAATGTTGCGACTGGCACGCACCTATGGAGCCGGACAGAGCACCACGGGCGCGCAAGTGTCTCGTTTAGTCCGGGGGGCAGACAGTGGCAAGTGGAGAAGGACAGTATCTTCATCTATGGGATGTTGCGGCTGCTGGGCGGTATTCAAGTCAGTACGTAGGGTACAGGGTTGAAATCCAAAGTGTCTCTTTTAGTCCGGATGCTCGGATGGTTGCCCTTGGAAATGTTGACGGGAAGGTTTTTCTAATGGATGTTAGATCTGGTAGGATCCGACATACCCTTGAAGGACACACCGATTCGGTCTTAAGTGTTGCCTTTAATTCGAGTGGTCTGATTGTGGCAAGTGCAAGTTTTGACCAGACAGTGCGTCTATGGAATGTTATTACTGGTGAGCTTCGCCATACCCTTGAAGGACATACCTTTGATGTCAATAAAGTCTCTTTTCGCCCGGATGGTCGGATGCTGGCAAGCGCGGGCGATCAGACAGTGCGTCTCTGGAGTGTTATCACTGGCGAGCACCTACAGACATTTTACGGACACACCGGTTGGGTCAATAGTGTAGCGTTTAGTCCAGATGGTAAGACGTTGGCAAGCGCGGGTTCGGACGGGAAAATCCTGCTCTGGTCGGTCGGATGGCCCGCTGCAGATATTAATCGCGATAATGCAGTCAACATTTTAGACCTCGTCCTCGTCGCAAACGAATTTGGAAAAGTCGGTGAAAACGATGCTGATGTCAACGGTGATGGTATTGTCAACATTCTGGATCTTGTTGCTGTCGCCGCAGCATTCAGTTAAGTCTAAGCGGCATCTGCAGGCGATTTTTCCGCAACGTGCAAGATGTTAATAATGAAGTAGAGACATTTATGGAGGATGAATGATGAGATTTTATGGGGTTTTTCTGATATGTATTTTCGGGATAGGTTGTCGAGCACTTCTGACCCAACATACATTTATGGACGAACATACTTATGTCCGTATTGACGCACCCGTAACTGTTACTAATATGGGCACCGAAACCGTGTATGCCATCCCAGAGAGAGAATTCGTTCGAAAAATTCGTATCATTGGTGAAGGTGCAGTTCAAAATATTGAGATTTGGGTGCAAGATGACAAACACGGTCGGAGGCGATTGAAAGTAATTCACAAGGCCACTCCGCTTATCCTTCCGATTGCAATTTTTATGCATCACTTACCTTTGACTTTCAAGACGGATGCGATTCGGATTGTAGAAAGAAAAAGTACGAGAACTACTGTTTTCACACTTGATCAAGCAGAACAGATTCCCAAGGGAAAAATTGATACCGTTGAATTTTACACAACTGTGTCAAAATATCAATAGATAAGGAGTTACTTAATAATGTTTCATGTCTTGTCCAACAACAAATTTTACATAACACTAATAGTGTTACTAATTCTTTCAACGGCCGCCGCTCATGGTGTAGAATCCACTAATGAGAAACAGGTCCGCTTACAAGCTGTTGCAGACGCTCAAAGAGATGCGCAACTTGTAGTTAACAAGCTCACGTGGCAGCTCACTGGTTGCGTTGGCAATATCATTGGTTTGGGGGTTGCTCTTATTTACGAACCTCGCATACCAGCAGATCGTCTTATGGGTAAATCACCGGAATATGTGGAATATTACGCCAACGAGTTTCGTAGAGAGACAAAAGGGCTCCAAGTATACCATGCAGCAACGGGTTGCTCCGCGTTTAGTGTTGGGGCTTTTCTCTGGTGGCTCCTGTAAAAAGCAAATGCTATTTAACCTAAGTTGCTACATAAGTAGCACAAACTTCATAGTTTGTGCATATTAGTCTGCAAACTGAAAGTGGACGCTACAATATTCACTAAAAACGAACTGTTATCTATTAAAAGTGGTGTCTGTGTGTCTAAAATCTTATAGGTAGCAACTTAGGTAATATTATCATACGTTGTAACACAAAATGACAGATATTCTATCTAATACCAAATAAACCCGATTTGTAGCGCGAGGTCTCTGTGCCTCGCATATAAAAGGAGAAATCTAATGAAATCAATTATTGATAAATTTATGATATATCTGTTGCTACTTATGTTTTCAATAAACACTTTTGCTCAAGTCAGATTGGAAGGGACACCAGAAGACTTATACAATTTCGCGTTAAGTCCGGATGGTGAAACACTGGCAGGTTGTAATTTCGCTGGCACTATACATCTGTGGGATACCACTACCGGCACAGAGAAAGATGTCTTCATAAGCGAATTCCGCATAGGTGCAAGTGGCGTTCTTACTTTTAGTCCTGATGGCACACTCCTTGCCAGTGGCTCTGAGCAGAGTAGGGTGACTTTGTGGGATATCGCTACCGGAAATGTAATATTCGTATTTGAACACGTTGAGGCAAACACTATCTCAAGCATATCTTTCAGCCCAGATGGAACCACGTTGGTAAGTTGTGCTGCAGGAAGATGGGGAACTTCTTCTGCGTTTGTATATTTTTGGGATGTTGAGGCAGGAGAGAAGAAATCTGAAATCGAAGTGCCTGATTTCCCTACGTGTAGTACATATAGTCCAGATGGAACGACTTTGGCAATTGGAACCCGTGGTGAAGACGTTTATTTATGGGATATAGACGAAAACATCGAAATAGCAAGGCTTAGTAATCCTCTTTTTGAATTCGGTGTCAGGTATGTCCAGTTCAGTCCAGATGGAACGACTTTGGCAGCGGGTGGTACACGCGACAGATACCTCATAACGTTGTGGGATGTTGTTCCAAGAAAAGAAACAGGTATTCTATTCGGGTATTATGGTACGGGGTGGATCTACGCTTTTGCGTTTAGCCCAAACGGAATGATACTGGCAGGTCCAGGTAGGGATGGGTTTTATTTATGGAATGTATCCAACGAGGAAAGAAAAAAAATCTGTGAACCACCTATGTTTGCTGGGGTTAGTTCAAACGGTACAATCTATGCTGTTGAAAATCAATATGAAAAAGTAGATGGACAATGGGTGCCTAATGTATACTACCTATCGACTATATCGGCAGAAGAAGGTTTTATGGAAGTTGCTGCCCACGGCAAATTAGCGACAAGTTGGGCGGATTTGAAAATGTCCGATTAAGTTATTAACAAAGGAGCATGAATTAGGAGCTGTGCCTCAATAATACCAAAAAGCGAGTTGCTTTTCATGTGAAAGTCAAGAGACTTTTGCAAGTCCAAACTACTTATTCCATAAATTTTATTGTATGGACCAGGATTTACAGATTTACAGTATTAGTAGTCTAAAACCCGGCGGGGCAATAGGTTTCCACACAATGTTTTACATTCAACCAGTTACAAATTCTGAAATAGCCCAAACTATAATCAACATAATCAAAGGAGATAAACAGTGAAACTCAATTTTTATTCTTTTATGCTTATATGTTTTGGTATTATAACGCTTTCTTTCGTTAATCTAATGGGTTGTAACACAGAAGATGATGTAGAAGCAACCCCAATCAAGTTTGTTGAGGTGACTCCCGTAGATGGTAGCACAATCCAAACGAATTCACAGATAATCGTCACCTTCGACGGTACTCCGATAGACCTAAGTGTAACAGGTGCGGAATTTTCAGTTTCCGATACCGATGTAACAATAACAGCCCCGTCAACCCCCGGCACGTTAGAACTTGAACTTGCATGGTCCGATGGTGAGATAACACTTACCTATACAGTCGAAATACCGCCACCTCCCAAAGATATGGTGCTTATCCCCGCAGGCGAATTTGAGATGGGGCACCACCACGATGAGAAGGATCCCAGAATAAATGATCTTTTCTCCTCTGCACGCCCAGTTCACACCGTTTATGTAGATGCTTTTTACATAGATAAATATGAGGTGACAATAGCACAATTTGTAGAGTTCCTCAATGCTGTAGGGAAACCTGCACACGCTGGACACTTATTGACAAATGAACATAGCGTAGCACACTTACTTGATGATGATGGTGTCTACCGTATCGATGGCGGAGAGAATATCGCTATGGGTGGTGTGACGTGGTACGGCGCAATGGCTTATGCAATATGGGCAGGGAAACGTTTGCCAACGGAAGCCGAATGGGAAAAAGCCGCACGCGGAGGCTTGGAAGGTTTACGCTATCCATGGGGCAACGACTATGATACCAATTATGTAGATACACGCATAGCAGGCGTTATTGGAGAATTACCATCGAATGGTTACGGGTTATATGACATGGTTGGCAATGTGCAGGAGTGGTGTCTGGACGAGTATGATCCAGACTTCTATGCAAATTCTCCGCCCCATAATCCGTTAGCTGGTGCGGTCAGTGTGTCATGGTTATTAGATAATTTTACAGAAATCTACACACATCGCCTCTTGCGAGGTGGATCCGGTTGGGGCAGTTTAAAATACTGGCAAACGGTTTCCCATCGATATGGCGGAGTGCCTCCTACGCATCCTGATCCTGTTAACGGTTTTCGATGTGTGAAGGATATAACTCCTTAATCTTCACGCATTTAGACTTTCTCATTCCAAATCGTGGTTCCCCTTAGGAAGCGACGAAACTCCTTTTACACTTTCAAGCGAAATCACTAACGAAGGTATGATACCAAACTAACTCAATCCCACTCGGTAGGTGCCAAATGCGCTTGGCTGAATGCCTTACGGGCAATCTGCCAAGCGTATTTGGCGTTGATTTGGTGCTTTTTCCAGCGTGCCTAATGCTATAAAATAACGTGAGTTTGATAATAAAAATGTAAGTTCGCTCTAAACACTTTTCATAGATAAAAAAGCAGTCCCTTTGTAGTATAACCTGTTAGGTTGTGCCGTTTTTGCCAAAAATAATAGAGAACGCTGCGGGTGAAAACTTTTTCAAGCTAACGTTATAGAATAAGATAAATCCCGTTTATTTCGCATGAATTGCAAACGATGGCAAAGCATATTGATTGTAATTCATCGCAGTGATTGCTATATCCTTCATTTTTAATTGGCATTTCTCCCTTAAATCGTATAAAATTACTTCGTAAACGATATACAAGAAATGACGTTAAGTCTATTATAGACATTTTTTCCACTTAAAGGACACTTAAGAGTACCCGCAATGCCTGAATCCAATCTACCTGAAGACTATTTAGAACGACTTCGCCATTCTACAGCGCATATTATGGCGTATGCCGTACAACAACTGTTTCCTGACGGTGAACACACAGTAAAACTTGCAATCGGTCCCCCAATAGAAAATGAATTCTATTACGATATGGAGGTGCCACGCCCGATTACACCAGATGATTTTCCTGAAATTGAAAAGCACATGAAGGCAATGATAAAATCAAATGTGCCTTTTGTGCAAGATACTTGGTCTTATGATGAAGCGCGTGAATGGTTTGGTGAACGAAATCAAAAATTCAAGCTTGAATTAATTGAAGGCATTTCTGATCAAGAAGTCAATGCTTCAGATGAAGGTGTTGCAGACGAAGGTCTATCCATCTATCACAATGGGGATTTTACAGATCTCTGTAAAGGACCACATGTAGAAAAAACAGGAGAATGTTGGCATTTTAAGTTACTACGCGTATCAGGGGCATATTGGCGTGGCGATAGCAACCGTGAGCAGCTTCAGCGGATATACGGCACTGCATGGCAAACAAAAAAAGACCTGCAAGCATATCTGAAACAACGCGAAGAAGCTGCAAAACGGGATCATCGTAAACTTGGACGTGAACTGGAACTATTTCAGATGCATCCCGAATCACCAGGGAGTGTTTTTTGGCTTCCCAAAGGAGCATTCATCTACAATCTCTTATCAGAAAAGGTCAGAAAACTATATCTCAGTGAAGGCTACCAAGAGGTTAGGACCCCACTTATCTATGACAGCAGTCTTTGGCAAACATCGGGACATTGGGATCACTATAAGGATAATATGTTTCTCATTGAAAATGAGGACGGTGAACCAACCAGTGCACTCAAACCGATGAACTGTCCCGCACATATGCTAATATACAAAAGCGTACGCCACAGTTATCGTGATTTGCCATATAGACTGCATGAACAAGGAGTCCTGCATCGAAATGAGGCTACTGGAACTTTGAGCGGATCATCACGGGTCCGACAATTGTGTCAAGATGATGCACACAACTTCGTAACTGAAGACCAAATAGCGGATGAATATGAACGCATTCTTGAATTATTCCGACGAATCTACGGAAGTTTTGACCTTCCGTTCAGATGTGACTTTAGTACACGAAATCCTGATAAGTTTATGGGAGATGTAGATGTTTGGAACCGTGCTGAGGATATCCTTGAATCTGTCTTGAAAAACAACGAGATTGAGTATAGTGTTGATCCGGGCGAAGCGGCATTCTATGGTCCTAAACTCGATTTCCAAGTGCGTGATTCATTGAATAGAGATGTACAATGTGCTACAGTACAACTCGATTTTCAACTGCCCGAACGGTTTGAATTGATATATATTGCACCAGATGGTTCTGAAAAGAGGCCTGTGGTAATTCATCGTGCAATTTGTGGGAGTTTTGAAAGATTCATCGCTATGCTCATTGAACACTATGCGGGTGCATTCCCAACTTGGCTCTCTCCAGTACAATGTGTGGTGATGACTATCAGCCAAAAATTTGTTGACTATGCTACTGAAGTGCAAAATCTACTATTACAGAAAAACTGTCGGGTTGTTTTGGATAATAGTGATGACAAAATTGGAGCGAAAATTCGTCAAGCGCGTTTACAACGAGTTCCATATATGTTAATTATTGGAGAACGTGAGCAACAAAGTCGTACTGTCAGTGTTCGGAGTCGTGATGAAGGTGATATCGGAGCGATGAACCTTGATACGTTCATTGACAAAATTGCAACAGAAACAGATTTGGATTTCTAAATTCAATAAAATGTCTTGAATAGATTTATAACCTTGCAAATAGTATAGAATCAAAAGGAGCAAATCAAATGTACAGATTATTGTCTTGCCTAATACTTTCGTGTTTAATAACTTTCGTTGGATGCGGACCAAACAAACAGGTCAGTCGTATAGATATCGATTCTACCGTTGACCTATCTGGTCGTTGGAACGATACTGACTCCCGACTGGTAGCTAACCAGATTATTGATGAATGCTTGAATAATAACTGGATTAACAATCACGGAATTCAGACCAGCAGTAAACCTGTGGTAATTGTCGGTAGAATTCGCAATAAGAGTAATGAACATATTGCAACACAAACCTTCATCAGTGATATTGAACAGGCATTTGTCAACTCTGGGAAAGTGCGGACCGTTGCAAGTAAAGATGAACGTGATGAAATACGTGAAGAACGTGCAGACCAAAGTGAAAACGCTGCAATTGAAACCATCAAACGGATGGGACGTGAACTCGGGGCAGATTACCTGATGACAGGTGAAATCAATACTATTGAAGACCGAGAAGGTGGAAAACAGGTCGTCTTCTATCAGACTAATCTCACCCTGACACACATTGAAAGAAATGAGAAAGTTTGGATAGGCACAAAAAAAATTAAGAAATTCATTGGTCGCAAGAAGTTTAAGATGTAAGATGAACTACAATTAATTTGTGAAGAAATGGTTGGGTGGGTAATGATTCTCACCCAATCTTATCATTTAATATCAGCAATCTATGACTAAATTATTTCCACTACTACTAATCGTTTTATTGACAGTCGGATGTGCAAGTTACAAATTTGAACAGGTTGAAAATGGTTTAGAATCTGGCAAACCAACCGATGCTTATGATTACCTAAAGAAGCATTCACCAAAAAAACCAGATATACCACATCAATTTGAATTAGGGGTAACTGCCCACTATGCTGATCTCTTTACAGAAAGCAACAAAGAATTTGATATTGCTGAAGAACTCGCAGAAGAACGATTTACAAAAAGTCTTTCAGTAGAAGCTTTGTCGCTTGTTACCTCTGATCAACTACGCCCATATCCTGGAACAAAATATGAAAGGCTATTGAGTCACTATTATAGTATTCTAAACTACATATACGCAGGAAGTCTTGAAAGTGCTATCGTTGAATGCAGACAAGCGACCAATTTAATCCAATACTTCAAAGGTGAAGAGAAAGACTACAACTATTTTGCAGCAGGATTTTTGGCTCATTTATGTGGGATGGTCTTTGAAGCAGCAGGTGAGTTGAATGATGCATTTATCTCATATAAACAGGCTGCCGAATACTATAATCATTCCGCCAGATTCACAAGTGTTCTAACCCCAGAAGATATTGGTCATTCCTTGGTGCGTGTATCTCGCAGCCTCAACTTCACCGACGAATATGATCGTTATCGCAAACAGTACGGGGATGATACACCTCAGAAACCTGAAAACTATGGTGAATTGGTCCTCTTTTATGAAACAGGTTTTGTCCCTCAAAAAACTGAAGAGTCCTTGACTTTTCCTATTTTAAAAACTGACAGATTTGGAGAAAAAGATAACAAAGACAATGTCAAGTTTGCTCGAACACTTAGAACACGGGAGGGAATGGTAGTAGAAGAGATAAAATTAGAATACCTTCTACGTATTGCAATTCCAACTATACGATCAAAACGCCCATATTCTGCTGGAATACAAGTATCAGTGGGTGAACACACCGCTCAGGGCGTGTTGATAGAGGATGTTGAGAATATGGCGATTGAAACCCTAATTGCTCAACGGACGGTAATTCTTATTCGCACATTAGCACGTGCATTAGGCAAATACCTGCTATTTCGTGAAGCAAAAAAGAAGAGTACAGCATTAGGAATTGTCGCAAACCTTGCAGGTGTTCTCACTGAAAGTGCCGATACGCGATCTTGGCAAACCTTACCAAATCAGATATATTTAGTACGGATGCCACTTCCCGAAGGAAAACATCGGTTAAAACTCTCGTTTCTGAACAAAAATGGTAATATCAGAAAAAGTCAATCAAATTTAGAAGTGCAAATTAAAGCAAATCAGATTTCCTTTCTAAATTACCGAACTTATGATTAATTCCCTTGAGCACACATAAAGCAAATTAAATTACTGATTTCATTGACAAAAAGATGCAGCGTATTTACCTCGACTACAACGCAACAACTCCCCTCCGACCTGAAGTTCGTGATGCCATGATGCCATATCTCACCGAGGCTTATGGGAACGGTTCCAGCATTCACGCTTATGGACGTGAAGCACGAAATGCTATTGACACAGCAAGAGAACAAGTTGCTGAACTCATCGGTGCTAAAAGCCCAAGTGAAATCGTATTCACAGGAAGTGGAACAGAAGCAGATAACCACGCCATCAAAGGACTCACAGAACTGCAAAAAAGTCGCGGAGAAGGAAATCACATCATCACCTCTTCTGTTGAACATCATGCAGTTTTGCATACCTGTCAATATCTGGAACAACGCGGTTTTGAAGTAACTTATCTTCCTGTTGACCGTTTTGGTCGTATTAATCCTGATCAATTAAAATCCGCAATTCGAGATACTACGATTCTAATTTCCATTATGCATGTCAACAATGAAAATGGTACAGTCCAACCGTTAGAGGAGATTTGTCAAATTACCCAAGAACACGAGATCCCATTGCACACCGATGCAGTTCAATCAATTGGTAAATTGGATGTTGATGTGCAGGAATTCGGAGTCAATCTATTGTCACTATCGGGGCACAAGATATATGCCCCAAAAGGTATAGGCGTACTCTACATCCGACGTGGGACCAGATTAGCTAACCTTGTTCATGGTGGTTCACACGAAAGAAATAGGCGTGCCGGTTCAGAGAACGTTCCTGCTATTGTTGGTCTCGGTGTTGCCGCTGAACTTGCAAAGCAAGAACGCGATGATTATGTTCAGCATCTCAATAAATTAACCCTTAGACTACGAGATGGACTTGACGCACACATTGATCGATTACACTATAATGGACATCCTGAATACTGTGTCCCCGGCACTCTAAACGTCTCTTTTGAAGCAGTTGAAGGTGAAAGTCTTATCTTGCGTTTAGATATGGAAGGGGTTTGTGTCTCAACGGGTTCAGCATGCACATCAGGTTCTATGGAACCCTCACATGTGCTCGCAGCCCTTGGATTACCTCCCAGATTGGCACAAGGTACAGTTCGGTTTTCTCTCGGTAGAAACACTACAGCAGAGGAAATTGACACAGTGATAGCAAAATTACCGAAGGTAATTAAACAGATGCGATCATTGTATCGTGGTTAGTCCGACACTTATCAGGATACTAATACTTTGCTTTCCTCGGATTCCAGAATGCACTGATTATCGCAGTGATTGGAATTGCTAATACCAATCCAAGTGTCCCAGCAAGTAACCTTACAATCTCTGCTGATACAACACCTAAACTTAACATCTGTACCGTCGGTGCTACAAATAACTCATGGCTTTCGGTTGTAATCGTCATTATCAGTAACAATTCTACACCAAGATATGCAAACACAAGTGTATTAATCATTGTTCCAAGAATATCAGTGCCGACATTGAGACCGGAAGAAATCAATCGCCAAGTAGGCATGTTTGGATTTGCCCGGCGTATTTCCTCCATACTTGATGCTACCTCAATTGCACCATCAACAGCAACCCCTAATACCCCCATAAGCATACCTGCTATCAGCAATTGTACAAAGACAAATGGTGGATTACGGGTTGCTTCAACAATATCTGCTGCAATCGCAGTTTCTAATCCAGTAAAATGTAACTGGTTTTGGGCAAATAACAGGATGAGACCGGCAACCAGAATGCCACCCATCGTGCCAAGTACAGCAGAAAAGGTCTTACGACTTGGTCCAATAACAAACACCAAAGAAACAAATGCAACTACGCCAGATGTCAATGTAACAACAAGCACAGCATTCATTCCTTGTGAAATCAGTGGTAGCATAAAGTAATAGATAACTGCTCCTGAGATTATCATTGCACAGACGGTGCGGATACCTTCCATTCTACCAACAAGGATGATAAGAAGAAACATTCCACCGACAAACCAAATCAGAAATCTATCACGACCGTATTCTTGTACAATGTTTACCAGACCAACCTGACCTGGATCACCGCTGACCTTACATACGACAATATCCCCCGGTTCTGCAGGAATACTCAACAACGGCATACCGTGATTGACAACGTTACGTAATATTAGATGTTTTCCTTTATACATTCCGCCCAGAATCTCTACTTCAATCACATGATTTTCTGATTCTGAATCGTATACATTCAGCGTGTCTGTACCATCTTGAGCGGTGCGAATACTAAATGTCTGTTCATATTCTGGATCGGAGATTAACCACCTGCTATCTTTCCATGGTGTGATTGAAACAGTTGATTTTTCTGACAAAGAAAATTGGTTATCTACAAATGCCTGACTTAATTCTGATGGAACGAGTTTTTGATCCAGTATGTCTGCGTTGGATGCGTCAATAGAGAACAGATATAAACCGGTAGATTCAATTAATTGTATTACTCTTCCCTTCACGTACTCCTGTTTTGATGCAAGTTGTCCTTGTTCGTCGTGTACTTCTGAAATCGTAGCAGACAGGCCTTGTATATGAAAATAGACAAGTGTTGTAACAATTAAAGTAAGTATCATCGCAAAAGGAACGGCAGTACGTTTGTTAAAAATGGATTTTCCATCATGCACGCTTTCGCTACCGAATAATTCTTCCAGTTCTTCTTCAGTTGGTATATTTTCATGTATTTCAGTTCTACGGACTTTAGTATATTTGGTGAGGAACCCTGCAACGGTCGCAGCAATTGGCACAGTAAGTACTAAACCGATTGTTCCAACAACAGCTTGGACAATTGCAACTGTTGTTGCTTCTTCGTTAACTAATCGTAAAAACGGGTACAGCACACCTGCCTCTGGAAAATCGATACGCGGCAGTAACATAGTAATCATATGTGCCCCTAAATACGCAAAGATAAGCGTATCTGCCATCGTCCCCATAATATCACGACCAACATTCAAACCTGCCTGTATTGATTGGCGGACAGTGATGTTCGGATTTACCTGTTTTACTTCGTGCACACTGGAGGAAATGGACATACTGACATCCATCATAGCTCCAACTGCACCTAAAATGATACCTGCAGAAAGAATTCCAGTAAAATTCCAATGATGTGAACCAGCAGTCCTCCATAAAGCTAATCCTAACTCCAAATAACCAAACTCTTGTGCTAATCCTGTTAGTGCCATCAAATGTTGACTAATAATTGAGAGAACTCCAACAGCAGTTAACCCACCCAAAGTACCAAGAACTCCTGAGATGACTTTATTACTAAACCCAGTTATAAATAGAAAAGTTACTAATGTGAGGAACGATGCAATGAGTAGTGCCACCACAATGGGATTGTAACCACGAAGCATTAAAGGAACAAGAAGATAAATGACAGATAATGCTGTAACAAAGAGTGTTAATATTGCTCGTACACCCTTCATTCCTGCAACAAGTATCATTAATACACATAATGCCCCCGCAAGATATAATAGAAATGGTGTTCGGAAGTAATCACCAATAGAGACAGAATAAATTGTAGGATTATTAGGATCTCGAATCTGAATATCAAGATAGACGATATCGTCTTTGCTAAACACTCGATCACTGTATTGACGACCATACCAGATATTATTTACCTGAACTGTTTCACCACGAAATTGTCCAGAAAGAATACGAAATTTGAGGATTTGATCAATCTCACCTCTCGTATCAATATCCGTTACACGTCCCAAGCAGACTAAAATCTGTAAGGCACCTTGTTCTGTCATTGCCGCAAAATTATACAGTTTGAAATGTAGGAATATAACGGCAAACAAGATTATTAGAATACCAATGATTTTTATATATGATTCTCGCATATTTACTTCTAAAGATATGAATGAATTGATAAGTTCAGATAACTGTTTTTCAAAATTAACGCTGTTCTACTCGCGTCATCTTAGCAAAAAATGTGCCAAACAAAAAATCTATAATAACGTGAGTTTGATATATAGCAATTCTGAATATAAAAGCATATTTTCGTAGGGGTTAGGTCGCCTAATCCCTACGGGCGAGGAGACCTCGCCCCTACATGAAGCCTTACATCTTGTTTTATCAAACTCACGTTATAATAGCAATGATAGCAAGCATTATCATCATGTGCATAGACTATTTATGCACATAATAGTGCATACTTAATCTTTGCAGCACATATTGGGGCAGTAACATAAAGTAAGTCAGGTTTGTAAGTGTTTTCAGAGATTTTTTCGTATGTTTTCAGCAACGTTGCGAGGTATACCCTTCACTGAGAGAAGTTCGTCCAAGCTTGCCTTTCGAATTGCATCTATTGAACCAAATTGTTGAAGCAATGCTTGTTTACGTTTTGGTCCGATGTTAGGTATTTCATCAAGCACAGATTCATTCAATGCTTTGTGTCTGAGTTTTCTGTGATATGTGATCGCAAATCGATGTGCTTCATCCCTTAACCGTTGAATTAAGTGCAGCGTTGGATTGTCTTCACGAAGTATTATTGGGTCTGGATTACCTGGGACAAATATTTCTTCAATCCGCTTTGCTAAGGCAATTAGAGGAATTTGAGTTGGTACTGGGTCTATTTTCGCGTCTGCAAACGATTGGAGTGCGGTTTGAACTGCATTCAATTGCCCCTTTCCACCATCAATCAACATCAAATCTGGCAACTTACTAAATTTGGCATCTCCTGTCTCAGCGCGACGAAAACGACGTGTGACTACCTCCTGCATCATTGCATAGTCGTTCTGTCCATCAACATCTTTAATTCGAAACTGACGATATTCACTATTAGCAGGCTTTCCATCTTGTATAACAACCATTGAACCCACTGCATACCTATCACCCAGATTTGAGATGTCATAAGCCTCAATCCGTCTTAGCGGATGCTTTATGTCAAGAAGTTCCTGTAATTCCACCAATGCGGGATCAACATCACTGCTTAACACCACACTTTGTTCACGTTGAATCAATAACACTTCAGCGTTTTTCATAGCTAAAGTCTGTAATCTTCTTAACCTTCCTGCTCTTGGTACATGCAGGGTCACTTTATTTCCTCTTTTTTCGCTAAGCCATTTTTCAATCAGTTCAACAGATTCAATTTGCGAAGGTATAACAATTGTTTTTGGAACAAGCACAGCATTTTGATAGTATTGAGATACAAATGCCCCTATAGCAATTGGTATCTGTTCTGGATGCACATCATTTAGGTAATAGTGTTCACGTTCAAGCAGTTTTCCATCCCGAACATGTAGAACTTGCACACACGCAACATCACCCAGGCGGCTTTGTAGGTCATGCTGAAAAGCAGTCGCGATACCAATAACATCCTCATCAACTGTAGACACATTATCAAGACTTTGTTGAGAAGATACTGCCTGTTGGACATCATTTAGCATGTCTCTATATCTTGCTGCTGCTTCAAAATTAAGTGAATTCGCAGCATTTTTCATTTGCTGCTGTAAATCTTTGACAACAGCATTTGTATTACCCCCCAAGAATTGACAGACTTTGCGTACAATCTTCTTATAATCCTGAACATTTATCAAATTAGCACATGGAGCTGGACACCTTCCTATGTGATAGTCAAGACATGCACGATATTTGTTATTTGTTTCTTCAAGTGGTAGAGTACAGGTGCGGATAGGAAACAGTTTCGTCAATTGTTTTAGGACTTGGCGCGTGGAACGGACCCGCACAAAGGGTCCAAAGTATCGCGTCCCATCGTTATCTGTTTTTCGCGTGATCATTATGCGAGGAAAAGGTTCATTTGTGGTGACTCTGAGGAAAGGATAACGTTTATCGTCCTTTAGTTTCACATTATATCGAGGTTGATGCGACTTAATCAGGTTATTTTCAAGTATTAATGCCTCGATCTCATTACTTGTAACGATATAATCCACTTCCGTCACATACCGCATCATCTGTGCAGTCAGAGAATTCTCTGTTAACCCGCTTTGTTGAAAATAGGAGCGTACACGATTGCGTAGATTTACTGCCTTACCAATATAGATTGGTGCTCCGTCAGAGGCTTTCATGAGATAAACACCTGGTGCGTTAGGTAGAGATTGCCACATTTTTCCTTGGTTTTCCATGTTTGAACTATTTATCAATTAATTTGACCTTGGCGTAAATTGCTCTGATTGCCAATTGACACTCAATTGATGCATTTATCATCACATCATCAAGAGAACGGTATTCCATTAATTGCCACTCCTCATCCTGTCGTATATACTGTTCCACACAGACATCGTACTGTGAAACGAGGATATATTCCTGCAAGGATTCAAGGGTTTGATAGGAATAAAACTTTCCGCGTCTATCATAAGTCTCTGTGGAAGGTGAAAGTACCTCTACAATGACAGTTGGGTTTAGCAATGTATCAAAGTGTCCATCTTCAAAACGGGGTTCATCACAAACAACGATGACATCCGGATATGTGTATAGTCCACTCTCACTTACCTTTACACGCATAATGTTAGTATAAACTTCATCAGTTCGTTCTAACAATTGTCTGTGGAATCCGTACAAAATATTACCGGTAATGAGATTATGCTGACGGTTTGCACGGGGCATTGCGATAATCTGCCCGTTCCGATACTCGCATTTGAATTCAGCTTCTCGTTCTTTAACGAGATATTCTTCTGGTGTTAATAGGGTTTTTGCTGTTGCAATTGTCATCATATACCTTTTACTTCTTCTCATACACTGCACGATAGATGTTTCTTCCTTCTAAACGATATTTTAATTCAAAGTTAGTGGCAATATTTTGATATTCACCCGTTTTCGTTGAGACTGGTATTAATCCCGTATGTTGAGCAATACGGTCTTGGATTTCATTGAAATACTCAGAATAATCCGTTGCAACATACAACTTACCATCATTCAATGATAATGTTCGTGAAATTGCATCAAGGAATTCTCTATTTCGGAAGATTCTCCTTTTCTGTTGCCGTACTTTTGGCCATGGATCGGGAAAGTAAACATGATATGCTTTTACCGACTCTTCTGGGACATATCTTGAAAGAAAGTAATTTGCATCAGTCCATGCAAGTCGAACATTCTCAAAAACACCTGAATTCTTATCTACACCGTAGTGTTGCATGTACTTTAGAAACCGTTGACGTGTAATCTCAACGTATTTCTGTGCCCGTTCAACACCAATAAAGTTAATATCAGCATATTGCTTTGATGCTTCCAGCAGAAACCTACCCTTACCAAAGCCAATCTCTATTTCTATTGGATTTGCGTTTCCAAATAGGTCTTGCCAGTCAATTGGAGAGGGCACATCATGTAAAGAAATAGCATTACCTTTCACAACATTTATGATCTGTGAATGTGATGTTGTGCGTTTATAGTATATGTCATTGTAACGTGGTTCTGCATTCATGACTCACTATTCACAAATTTATGTAGATGTGTCTTAATCAAGTTGTCCTGCGGTTCATATCCTAATACCTCAACTGCCCCACTGATGTCTAAGAAGCTCTGCTGATATCCATCTGAATTTGCTGAACGTCCGTAGGTTATCAGATATTTGACAGGACCGTCATAGTCAACGGCTAATTGAAATAGCTGCGCACAATCACGCGGTGTGAGAAGTGTGCTGCAGTGTCGAATTCCATTCGGTTCATACGTGCCGTTGTAACTACCGATACGTATACTGATAAACCGCATATCATGGGCATCAACGAGGTATCGTCCAGCAATTTCAGCCATGCCTTTCATCGCACCATACCAACCATCAGGACGGAACTGATCACCAGTAGAGAAACGTGGTGGTGTACTCAATTTTTCATTCCAACCGGAAACATGGTTTGTGCTTGCATAGACAATTTTCTGCACGCCACATTGTCGTGCTGCTTCAAATAGATACATTGACGCACCGATATCGCTAACTTGTCCAGTTTCTATACCAAGATTATCTTGACGTATGTAAGCAAGATGCACCAAGACATCCTGACCTTCACACAACGTTTTCATCGCTGCATAATCCCGAATATCCGACACTACCACGCGAGAAGAGGATCCCACTATAGGATTGATATCCATCAAAGTTAAGGTATAGGTATCATTTTTTTCCCATGCTTGCCAGAGCGTTTTACCTACCGTCCCAGCTGCACCTGTGATGAGTACTCGTTGTTTCATATTTCTTATTATTTAAAGGACATACGCACTATAATTCATAGTGGAGATACTAATAGGACTTACGCATTTTCCTTCGTTTGCGTGGAATAGAGGACATCTCCCCTCGCTTGCGGGTGATAAAGGGTGCATTTTGAAAATCTGAAAAACTATAGAAATACGACAGAATCTGCGTAAGTTCTATAAAATTGAAGTCTATGGGTTTTATAGGTTCACCTCGACGGACAATATGTTATGACAACTTGTCAAATAGAAATGGTATTACAGGCGAGCTTGCAAGCGCGCTATCTGTTCTCGGAGTTTTGCGACTTCCGCTTCAGCAGTTTCTGCGCGTATAGCTTCTTGTTCAGCGCGTGCTTCGGCAATTTCTGCGCGTATGGCTTCTTGTTCAGCAAGAGATCCAGCTGACTCCGCAGGTGTTTGAAGCCACTCATCTGCAACTGGGTCGTGAATACCTAAACCCACACTATCAACATAGAAATCTAAACCCAGAGTAGAAGAACGTAAACTGCCAGTCGGACCTGCTGAAATCGGCACATACACATCATCAACCAACTCAAAACCCATCAGCATAGATGGTAAATACAATCCCTCCGCATCATATAAGAAGTAATCTTGTATTCCCAACAAACCGTAAAGTTCCAACTTTTTACCTAAGTCGTCTCGGTATGTGTTTTTGCTTGAAAACTCCATCGCGAAATCAGGCACCTTCCCTTCCTCCCAGACCTTATCCGTCCGTCGGAGTTTCTTACCTAAACCGAAAGAGACCAGTACATCAGGTGCAACTGATTTACGCGGGTCTCCCTCTACATAATACATCAGTATATCACCAGATACATAGACTTCGGGTCTTTCTTCAAAATGCGTATCAAGAACTTGCAATGTTCGGATAAGGATTCGTCTATGAAGATCGCTAACTGCCATCGGTTTTCCATCCGTATCTGGATAAAGGTCTGACTCATCTGTAGGTACGAAAGGGATATCGAGTCCTTTTAGATAAGTAGTCATCGGTATTTCTCCTTTGCCATAAGATGTGTGAAAATAGGGTTAGAAGTTGAGCCACAGTTTGCGATTATGTGTTAATTGTAACTGAAAATCGAGAAGGTGTCAAGCAAGTTTAGAAGCATGGGTGTGTAAAGTTTTGTCATATAATACCATTTCCAAATGATAAGACATCATATCGAGAATACGTGTTCGTAGTCGCGCAATTGATTGCGCCTCGGACATTCAAAGGAGGAAGAGGCGCAATCAATTGCGCGACTACAAACACATTTTTCTTAATGTTAGACGATCAATTAGAAATGGTATAAGACATCAATTTCTTGAAAGGATATTGCTTTTTTTGATCTTTGAAAAGGTACCGTTTGGTACGTTTTTTCGGATTACGGTACTATTTTGGTACGTTTTCGGTACGGTGCTGTCAGTCCAGTCTGTGTATGGGTTTGTGATGATTTGTTGTGCGAATTTCTGGTAAATTTAATTTTTTAATCCGGTACGTTTTGTAATTTAAGTTTTGTGTGTCCTGATATGTGTTAACTGAGTCGTCTCTTTGAGTTTCTAAACTTGCGTAGTTGAATTTGACATATCCGCTAAACATATGTTAATTATACTCTGTATATTTGTGATTATCAAGTAAAACTAATAGAGAATCTATTTTTTCAGATATTGTTGATAACCTCCTGAATTTCTATCGTATTGTGTTTCTCTAATGTGACAATAACTTTACACACCGTAGAAGCATTTTTCCGAGTCTGATCTTTTTATTCAAATGTGTGGTCCGTCTATTGTTTGACACACCTCAGAATCAAAATCAGACACCACCATATTTCTCGGATTAGATGATCGGCATTTGCATTACTCATCCACTGACAACTCCGCCAAAATTTGATCCCGCACTTTTTGTGGATCTGCCACAGGTTGCACATAAAACCTATCAGTTGCCTGCCCCCCCATTCCAGAACATTTACACATATCTACATTCAATTCCATTTTTGCCAGAATCCCGCTTAAATAGTGAAGAAAACCGACCTTCTCCTCACCTGTCACAACGATTTCAGTGTAATTCCTTGCTGTCTCAACAGTGACATCGTCTACCCGCCACGTTCCAGCGGTGTCTACATATCGTCTCTCAAAGATCTCCTCAAGCATAACCTCGCCTGCCATCAAACTCCGTATGTCAAAATCCAAATCACGTTTTAGATCTTCATCAAGTGGGAGGGGTTCAGAAGATTGCTGTGCTGACTGATGCACAAGTCGATATATCTCCAACTCCAAGTTTGTATCCTGTTTGGGATATACGCGTGCATCACGTACATCAATGTTATTTGCAAAAAATAGACCACTGACCGTATGCAACTTTCCAATACGACTATGACTGCACAGATGCAATTCTGTAAAACCGGGTTTATCAACAAATTGAAGGATAACAGCAGATGCATCAGAATCACTGTTTTCTGAAGATGTCGCTTCTGCTTGAGAAATCATCTTCATGTGCATTGATATCTCCTCTGGAGCAACACCGATACGATAGGTGACAGGCATCTGTTGCAGGAACTGTTGAAATTCTTCCGGTTGTGCAAAAACGCCCCATTGACTCTCCTCTTGTCCAACAAACCGTACACGCACCACTTCATATAACCGTTTGAGATTGTGCTTGACAAGATTGCTAAAGTTTTGAACTCCGTTAGCCATTGAATCACAATATGTCAACAGATAGAGTGCGGTTAATCGTTCTATAGAATTCACCTTCTCACAAAACTCTGTAATAGTCGGTTCATCCCATTGGTGATAACGTGCTAATGAAATCATTGTGAGATGTTCTCTTATCAGAAAGCATATCTCCTCTGTTTGTTGCGGATTAAATCCAAATTCAGGTGCAATACGTTTCGCTTTTTCTGCCCCTGTTTGTGGATGGGTAGGATCCGGTTTATCAATATCATGCAGAAAAAGAGCCATATAGAGCGGGGAAGTGTCGGACAATGAACGCAATGCAGTATTCAATTCCTCCAACTCAGAACTTGGAGATGGAGACATCGTCTGCCCAATACGTGGACCTGCAAAAGGACTGCTTGATTCCGTCCTACGTATCTCATCAAGGTGTCCTATGGCAGTCAAGGTGTGTTTGCCTACAGTATAAGGGTCAAGACTCCTTTCACTGCGCGTCATCATCGCCTTCTCAAATCGTTCCCCGCCTTCTCCGAGTCGAGACAATATCCCAAGTCTATGAAGACGTGTTAAACTTTTTTCAACATTGCCAGGCGTATTGATAAGTTCTGCCATTCTTTTTCTGAAACGATCCCAATCAAACGCATCTACATAAGCAAAGATAAAGGTCGCAAGCGATGGATCAATCTCAAAATCGTATTGTTGAAAATAAGTGAATAGCTTAAAAAGTTCGTCAACATCCAGTTCACCGAAGTTGTTATCTATACAATACAACACATCCGTTCTGACACCAAGCACATCCGAAACAGGTATTCCATTTGCAAGAAACTTCCGTATCAATAACTCAGCCTTAAAATGTAGATATTTCGCTTTGGCATAGTAATCCGCCATAAAGTCATAACGTCCCTCTTCCGATTCATCTGAATAACCGAGTGCGTCAGCAATTTGGGTTTGGAGCGTGTCATCCTGTTCTGGATGAAATGTCAGTGAGTCATAAGGTTCACCAGCCAAGACATGTAGCAAATTCCGCACCTTGAACATAAAGTCAAGTGATGGCTTCAACTGTTCGTCATCATATCTCTCATATAGCTCAAGAACAGAAGTAAAATTAGGTAGACCACACATCCATAGTGCATACTGCAGGGTTCGCAATCCCCCGCGTCCCGTCTTTATATCCGGTTGATTGAGATAAATCGTGTCTTCGGATGAATTGATGGAATCTGCCCTTGATTGTAGTAAATCAAGCACAAGTGAAATATCTGATTTGTCGGACTGAACTGCTTTACGGAATCTCTCTGTCAATGTAGAATCACCCGCAATAAAACGCATATCAATCAAGGCAGTCATATCCATAAAATTCCATTTTTCTATGTCTGAAATTGGACGGTAGATAAAACTAAATTCAAAACCTGGAATTACTGTATGCAAACTATCAAAAAAGTCGTAGAACCAACGGACAAGTTCAAGCGTGCCTTCGTCATATACATCCTCAAGGTCAACAGAAGATGTATAGACGACATCCACATCAGAGAAATAGCACAACTCATGCCTGCCATAACTTCCCACACCGTAAAGTGCCACATCGGGAGTCCAATCTTCTGGCACATCGTCCATAAAATCACTGTAGTCAACACCAGGTATCTTCAGCAGTTCTTCTATCTGTTTGGAGTATTCTGTCTTTATCTGATAGGTAGCGACTTCATAAACCTTTTGGATAATAACGTCCCATATCTGTGTGTGCGTAGAACACGCAGTAAAACCACTCTTTCCAGCTAATATATCCGCTTTGAGTAGTTCGCGCTCGGAATTGATGAATGTTCCCAACTGCTCTTGCAACACCTGTTGGGAGATGTTAAGGTTCGGAACATATTGTGTGAGTCGGTTTTCTATCTGTATTGACATTGATTGAGGGTTTATCCTTCAGGACTTACGCAGTTTTTCTTAAAGTCCCCTTGATTGTTGGAGAGAGATAACTGTTGTCTTTTGTTCATTATACACGTATAGGAATTATTAAACAAGTGATTTTAGATTATGTTTTTGGTTAAGCTGATGTATTATCGTTGAATAAAATCACCTAATTGATGTATAATAAACAGTATGGAAAATATACTTGCTGAAACTTCTTCGACACCATATCTGGTCAATCCATCTTTTGCATCTATTTAAAGAGGTATTATGGCAAACGTTCAATTGTCTGATTTATTTCATGTGAAGGGACGTTTTCGTCGTTCTATCCATCTTGAACGCGACTTTTATAAAGAAAATGCTATAGACGGTTATATCCTGACTGCTACAGCACGTGAAATGTTATCACGTGTAATTTCAGCACTTGAAAACGAGTCATCATCTAAAGCATGGTCACTTACAGGACCTTATGGATCAGGCAAATCAGCCTTTGCACTCTTTGCTGCCAAACTATTAGGTGATTCAAACTCCCCAACAGCACAACAGGCTTTAGAACTATTGGAACGTGGTGATACCTCACTATATGAACGATTCAAAAACACAAACGGTAATGGAAATCAGTCATGTTCTGGATTCTGTCCTGTTCTCATTTCGGGTGAACGTGCACCGCTCTCACTTGCTTTATTACGTAGCTTAGATCGCGGACTATCTAATTCTAATGGGTTATACACTTCTATACCGATACAACAGGAACTAAAAGGACTGTTGGAAACAGCAAACAGTGATTCCCTACCTACTGCTTCTGATGTAACACACCTATATGAATCTGCAACCCACCAGATTTGTGATTCAGGTGGATCAGGTCTATTGCTCATCATCGATGAACTCGGTAAATTCCTCGAATTCGCTGCACAACATCCATCACAAGGGGATATGTTTATCCTTCAGAGTCTTGCCGAATTAGCAGACCGAAGTCAACAAACTCCGTTATTCTTGATGACTATTCTCCACCAAGCTTTTGAGGCTTATGCACAACGTACAGAACAATCGCAACGTGAAGAATGGACAAAAGTTCAAGGGAGATTTGAAGACGTTGTTTTCACAGAACCCACCGAACAAGTGCTACGTTTAGTGGGTGCAGCACTTCAGAAACCATCAGAAATAATCTCTAAAGAAAACCTAAACACTGCAACCGAATTAGGATTAATTCCACATCGGCTCAATGAAAACGAATTTTCACACCTATTACAAGAGTGTCTACCTTTACACCCTACAGTCGCACTGCTCATCGGTCCTCTTTTCAAACGATTTGCACAGAATGAACGATCACTTTTTGCTTTTCTCAATTCCAGTGAACCTTACGGATTACAAGACTTCCTTACACAACGAGATTATGACGGTACTATTCTCCCGAAATATACAATTGCTGACCTGTACGATTATCTTGATGCTACACAAGGGAACGAACTCTTTACTTCAAGTAATGGAAAAAAGTGGGCAGAAATTGAATCTGCATTAATGCAAATACGGAATCCGTCTGAGCTGACACTCAAATTAATCAAAACTATCGGTCTACTCGGCATCGTCCGCGAAGCAGTTCCTAACCTGAAAGCGTCAGCAGATCTACTCCGTTACGCATTAGACAGTGGAGAAAAAGAATTTGACAACGAATTTTTTAATGCGATAACAACATTAAAGACGCGTTCAATAGTTACCTACCGCAGACACAACGATGTTTATGTGTTATGGGAAGGTAGCAACATTGACATAGAGGAAAGACTCCGTGAAGCACAGACACACGTTGACACAAGAGCAGCACTTGTCACCGATCTTTCACGATACATGCCAACGCGTCCACTGGTAGCAAGGCGACACCTGTATCAGACTGGCACTCTACGATATTTCACAATTCGTTACACCGACCTTGAAAACTTTGATACTGACCTGAATGAACCACTCGACGATGCAGACGGACTTATTCTTTATGCATTACCCGCAAACGAGTTTGAGGTAAAACGACTCATAGAAAAAACTTCATACGATGACATTGCAAAACGCAAAGAAGTGCTAATTGCCATCCCACATTCCATCGGATTTCTTAGCAATGCTGTTATTCAACTTGCATATTTGCACTGGGTTGAGGATAACACCCCCGATCTTGAAGGTGATGCTGTTGCAAGACGTGAACTTGAAAAACGGCTTGAAGTAGTTGAACGTGAAGTATCCGACAGATTGTCAGAAATATATGGACTTGATAACAAAGAAGCATGCATTTGGTATCATCAAGGACAACAGACAGATATTGATTCTGAACGCGCAAGAAACGAATATCTTTCAATAATATGTGATGAGGTATTCTCCAAAACTCCATTTATACGAAATGAACTAATTAACCGCCGCAAAATCTCTGGTGCTGTAACCTCTGCACGCAAAAAACTAATTCAAGCCATGCTTGAAAACGGTGACAAGAAGAATCTCGGTATTGTTGGATATCCTCCAGAAATGAGTATCTACCGTTCACTACTATGGGATACAGGTATACACCGCCAAGAATCAGGAGTTTGGAGTTTCCATCCACCAAAATCAGATGATAAAAACAGTATAGAACACACTTGGCATGCAATTGAGTCATTTCTTGACAAATGTGAAACGTCAAGACAACCTGTTGAAAATCTGTATAATCATCTTAGCTTTCCACCACTTGGAGTCCGAAAGGGTCCACTTCCAATTCTTTTATGTGCAGTCATACTCCACTACAGAACTGAAATCGCACTTTACGAAAACGGATCCTTTGTGGCAGATCTATCAATGCCTGTCTTTGAACGGCTGTTAAAAGCACCAGAGAATTTTGAACTAAAACGCTTTCGGTTAGCAGGTATACGTACTGAGTTGTTTTCACAATTCTTAGAGTTGCTCAATCAACCTATTTACGCAGAAGACGTTGACCTTTTGACAATCGTTGCACCGTTGATGCGATTCGTTGCGCAACTCCCAAACTACACACAAAAAACACAAGAATTAAGTGTTGAAGCAAAAAACCTACGTGATGCAGTAAATAAAGCAAGTGAACCTGATGAACTTCTCTTTAAGCAGCTACCTGAGGCACTCGGATATTCTGCATTTACTACAGAATCAACTGATTCAAAGGAACTTACAGATTTTTTCAACACATTACAGAATGTACTATCCGAATTAGGTGGGGCATATAGCAAACTACTCAACTCACTTGAACGGATGCTTGCTGAAGCCTTCATGTTGGAAGTCTCAAAAGATGAACTCCGACATGAATTGGCAAAAAGAGCAGAACCGTTATTAGAGATCACAATTGAAACACAACTCAAAGGTTTTTTAATCAATCTATGCAATGAAGGCCATGATTTCACGGGTTGGATCGAGGCACTTGCAACATTTCTTGCCAAAAAACCACCTGCGTCTTGGATAGATACAGACACAGCACAATTTGAGATAAACCTTTCGCAACTTGCAAGAAAATTCAGACATTTTGAAGCAGTATCTTATGAAAAAATAAACCACGATGAAGCTGATACAGAAACAATGCGAATCGGAATCACAACTCCTAACGAAAATGAACAGGAACGTGTTGTTAAACTAACCGATGAGGAACAGACAGAGAAAATTGAACATGCAATTAACAAAGTATTTAAGGAATTTGAATTAGATGAAAAACCTGAACTACGTCTTGCAGTTTTGGCAAGAATTTCAAAAAAACTAATGCAACTACAAGATGAAAATGAAAATGACTGAAATATCTGATAAACTATATTAGGACATTTTTACTAAGGAATTTTTCTTGACTTTTTTACGAAATCATGTTACTATAAGATTAGTTCGTATTCGTAGGTCGGGTAGAGTTTGCGAAACCAGGCAATATTAAGGTTTCAAGGCAACTGGGCGGTTTTCACAAGTTCCAACATGTCGGGTTTCGCAAGCTCTACCCATAAGCGTCAATTTAAGGATATATCTTCTTGTGGGAGGGGTTTCTAACCCCGATTAACATTTTAAATTCGGACAAAATCGGGGTTAGAAACCCCTCCCACAAGAGAAAAATCAGCAACTTTTTCTTAAATTGACACCTATGGGTTTCGCAAGCTCTACTCGACCTACAACTCTGTTCAATAAGAATCATAGAGGAAGCAACATGTCGCAAAAAATAAGACATCTACTCGGTTTATCTGGTGGTAAAGACAGTTCCGCGCTTGCTGTCTACATGCGAGACAAAGTACCAGAAATGGAATACTTCTTCACCGATACCGGTAAAGAATTGCCAGAAACTTACGATTTTTTGGACCGACTTGAAGCATTCCTCGGCAAACCGATCGCACGACTCAACATGGAGCGTGATTTTGACCACTGGTTAACACTACACGGTGGATTATTACCATCCTCTCAAGTCCGTTGGTGCACCATCAAACTCAAAATCAAACCTTTTGAGGAATACGTCGGTGATGACGAAGTGTATCACTACATCGCTATCCGTGCTGACGAAGATCGTGTCGGATACAAACCACCTAAAATAAGTTCCCTTCAAAACATTTTCCCTAAATATCCGTTTAAAGATGACGGTATTACCAAAGAGGACGTTTACCGTATCCTTGAGGAGAGCGGCCTCGGTTTGCCTGACTACTACAAATGGCGTACGCGTTCTGGTTGTTACTTCTGCTTTTTTCAACGCAAATCCGAATGGGTGGGACTCTTAGAACAACACCCCGACCTCTTTGAACTTGCTAAAGGATATGAGAAATTCAATGCAGAGACAGGGGAACGGTTCACGTGGAGTCAAGGTGAAAGTTTAGAGGAATTAGCAGATCCAGATCGGATAGCACAGATTAAGGCGCGCACCGAACAAGCGAAAACATCCAAGAAAAAGGAAAAACCGAATCGTCGACTCATGGAAATTCTTACCGATGTTCACGATGACGAGGATGACGAGGAACCTTGTTTGGTTTGTCATAAATGAAATTCTGGTATAACAATGGAAAATAGAGAAATTCGTGAGAAATTCCAGAAGTTAAACATCTGGCAAAATGGTGACGAAAGAGCACCCCACAAACCACTTCTTGTTCTATATGCAATTGGAAAATTGCTGCGTGGAGAAGATAGACTGTTATCTTATGCTGATATAGAAGAGGATTTAAGGAACTTGCTAAAAGATTTTGGTCCATGGAGGCAAAATTATCGTCCTCAGGATCCATTTTGGCGATTGCGAAATGATGAAGACACGGTTTGGGAAATACCTGATGAAGATAGAATTAGGGAGATTATGAGAAGTGATGGAAGACCTACTGGAGATGCTGTTATTCAGGATCTTAGACAATACGGTGTAGGAGGGTTCATTGAACCGATAGCACAAAAGTTTCAGAGAAATCATAGACTGGCTTTTGAGGTCACTCATGACCTATTAGATTCTCACTTCCCTGTTACGTATCATGAGGATATATTACAGACTGTGGGTATTTCTTACCCGACCCAAATAAGAATATATCCAATTCAGATGAGGACTTCACGCCCTCGAGATCCAAAATTTCGAGAAAATATCTTGAACGCTTACGATTATAAATGTGCAGTTTGTGGTTTTGATGTGAGATTACGTCACCAACTTGTTGGTTTAGAAGCCGCTCATATAAAATGGCATCGAGCATTGGGACCCGATATTGAATCGAATGGTATTGCTCTTTGTTCATTACATCATAAACTGTTTGACCGCGGGGTATTTAGATTGTCTCTGGAATTGGATATTCTGGTCTCTGATCGTGCGTATGGAGGAAACGGTTTTCAGGATTGGTTGATGAAATTCCACTCTGAAAAAATCAACTTCCCACAAAGGCGGTCCTATTATCCAGATGAGGAATTCATTAAATGGCATGCAAAATGGGTTTTTAAAGGAAATCACCGAGAATTGTAGGCGTGTGATCCAGTTAACTTACACTCCTTTGAAAATGCCCAAAATGTCCGAGTTTCAACTCGGTATATCTGAGACACATGACTCCCAAAGAAAACTTAATTTTTTACAGTATTTTTGTTGTTCTGATTGTTGGCATTGGTGTATTGCTTTACATTGGAGAATACATGAACGGCGATGGTGGGGACAAGTCTTTGATAGAAAACTCCACATCCTCTCAGAATGATGAAACGCATGGAGAAGAAGATTCAATGATTAACAATATAACTCCTATAATTTTAGCAGTAGCGGCTCTGGTTGGGATAATGTTTGGGACTCCAACTTTTCTTGAGAAAATGAGAAAGAGAAGACTTGATAAACTAAAAGATAGGATGCTGGATCTATTCTCTGAAGGTTGGAACCATCAAAGAATCCATACTCCTGATACTGAGCAGAAATTCTTTGAAGAACTTGGTCCTAAATTCCAAAAAAGACGGTATAAGAAATTACATCAAATTGCTTATGATGAATTGGGGCGTGAAGGCAAAAACGACGCGTGGTCCCACAAGAATCTAATGCGTCAGGCAATTGAGGAAAAACAGAAAGAAAACCTAAAGGTTGGAATGCCTGGTCCCGGCGGAATGATATATAAAAGAGGCGGACAAATAATACAAAAAGACGAAGAGTAGACTAACAGAAATTACCTACGGCAATGGGACTAATATTAGAGGAGTTGAAATCCTGAAAGGTTCACTTGAAACAACAGAGAACCGCTCTCATAATTGAGGGCTTTTATTTTTTAACCACCAAAAAACTTCCCTTGACAAACCACCCTCCCGTCAAGTATAATCAATAAAAGACCTTTAGGAAAAGGCATAATACTGAGCATGGCACAATATGACAAGATAGTAAAGCATCTGATGCACCGATACGCTTATGAGTTCGCCATGCTATCCTTTGGCACACCCGATGTCCAAGTTTTAGAGACACTTGACACCGAACAACAACGAGTTAAGGTGCAACGCAATGACATGACGTTTAAGCTTTACGCATTTCCTCCTTGATAAGGGGGGTAGGGGGGTTAAAAGGTGCTATTTCAACGATCTAACCCCCTAAATCCCCCTTATCAGGGGGACTTTTGAATACATTGTGCAAGTCCTGCTACACATAGAGGTGCAAACAGAGGATAGCAGAGATAAACCGATGCCGTTGCGGATGCTCTCTTATGCAAGTGAACTCCTGCTTCGTCATGAACTGCCTGTGTATTCAGTGGTGATATATCTAAGTCCAAATGCGGGGCAAACCGACCCAGGCGGTTATAGTTATGGTAACGATGATTTTGGTTTGCAGCACGGGTATCAGGTGATTCGGTTGGCGGATTTAGAAGGAGAATCGTTTTTAGATGCAGAATCTGTTGGATTGTTACCTTTTACACCTTTGATGAAGCCGCCAGAAGGTATGGACGCGGAAACATGGTTGGAAAAATGTGTTGAGAAGACTGTTGCCGCGCCTGTTGATTCACAGACGCGTGGCACACTGTTCTTTGCCATGAAAACGTTGAGTAGTTTAGTGCATGACCTAACTTTTTTACAAAGACTCATATCGGAGGAAATGATGCAAGAATTTCCATACATAGAATACCTTAAGCAACAAGGCATTGAGCAAGGTGCGCGTGAAATGTCAATCAAAAATACTCTATCTGTGCTCACGAAACGTTTTCCCCGACAAGATGTGCAACCGGTGAAGACAGTACTTGAATCTATTGATGATCTGGATCATTTGTCGGATCTGCATCTAATGTCAATTGACACAGACAGCGTTGAGGAATTTTTGCGAGTATTGACCACATCGGATGAATAAGCATCAAAGACGCATATCGGAGGAAATGATGCAAGATTTTCCATACATAGAATACCTTAAGCAACAAGGCGCACGTGAAATATCAATCAAGAATACTCTTTCTATCTTGACTGTGCGTTTCCCGAACAGCGATGTGCAGCCTGTGGCAGAAGCACTTGAATCTATTGAAAACCTTGATCGTTTGACAGAGCTTCTACGCAGTGCAGTAAAGACACCGAGCATTGATAGGTACTTGCAAGCATTGAACGGATCGGAAGTGTGAAACGATGCAACAACCCAAAGTCACCGTCCTCGGCAGTGCAAACGTTGACCTTGTCATCCGCGCAGAACGGATGCCAAACAAAGGTGAAACCCTCATCGGACACGCATTTGACATCTTCACAGGTGGCAAAGGATTCAACCAAGCAACAGCTGCAGCCCGATTAGGTGCAAAAGTCACTTTCATCGGCAGAATAGGCGATGACCCCTACGCTGAAGTTCTCCGATCCGCAATGGAGGCTGAAAAGATAGACACCCAACATGTCAAGACCGATTCAGAAAGTGGAACAGGAATCGCAACGATAGTTGTGCAACCCAATGGAGAAAACAGCATCATCGTAGTGCCACGTGCCAACATGCAGATCACCCCAGCAGATATAGATGCAGCAGAAAATAGTATTGCAAATGCAAATGTTTTGATGCTACAATTAGAAACACCGATTGACGCATCTGAACGCGCTGCAGAAATCGCAAAAGCAAACGGCACCATCGTCATATTGGATCCAGCACCAGCGCGTCAAGTCCCGTCAAGTCTATTATCAAAGGTGGATATACTAAAACCGAACAGAACAGAGGCATCATTACTATCAGGACGTAAAGTAAAAACACCAGAATCGGCAATCGCTGCAGCAAAAAGATTGCGAACAAAGATTGCCAAGGATGGCATTTCAGCAGTCGTGCTAACACTTGGAGAACAGGGGCTAATCTTATGCACACCAACACAAACCTTTCACGTTCCAGCAATAAGAACGAAAGCAGTGGATACAACGGGTGCAGGAGATGCGTTCTGTGGTGCCCTCGCGACATCTCTCGCTAACGGAAATGATATAGTTAATTCCGTTAGGTTTGCGTCTGCTGCAGGTGCAGCGGCAGTCACAGTGCTCGGTGCAACCCCGTCAATGCCGACTCATGAAACATTGAATCAATTCTTTCAGAATTTAGAGTAGTAGGCACGCTCCGAGTGCCGTAACTATAATGTAAAAAAAACAGATTCTAAGGAGAAAATAAATGAGAAAAATAGCAATCGCACTCATTCTATCACTCACATTTTTCGTATTAATCAACACCATAAATGCACAAGAAAAATGGGAAATTGATATGCAAAAAGACTTCGCCAAAGTTCTAAAAGCAAGAAAAGATGCAACAGTAAAACATCGAGAATACATTGTTAAATGGCGAAAGAACGGACACCTTGATGACGTTACACAACTATATGAAGCACAAAAAGTAAATTATTCAGATAATGCTGCTTATGTTTATGGTTTAGGATACGCCTATGCTCTTACTGACATAAGAGAAAATCCTGAAGCAGAAACGAAAGCGATAGCAAACTATGAAGCCGCACTTCAACTTGACCCATCAATGTTTTGGGCACATTATAGTCTCGGAGCAATCTATCAGAAACAGGAGAAATATGACGATGCACTCACCAAATTCAAAACCAGTCTTACTATAAACCCAAATTATTATCCTGCACACTACTACATCGGTGAGATACACCTCAAGAAAGAGAACTACGCAGACGCATTCCAATCCTTTGAAGCTGCACAAGCTCTCAATCCAAAGTGGGAATATCCTGTTTACGGAATCGGTTTAACATATTTTGCTCAAGGCAGTCTGAATCAAGCGCGAGCAACTTTTGAACGCGCAATACAGAATAACAGAAAATTCGCTCCAGCATACATCAAACTCGGTCAAGTGCTTGCGACAGAAGGCTTCTTTGCAGAAGCATTAAGAGAATACCAAAAAGCCGCTGAAAATCAACCCTATACTGCTGAAGATGTATTCGATCTCGCTATCATATTTGCTGAACGTGGTAACATAGATGGGGCAGTGCAGTTATACCGCCGCACAATAGAAATAGAACCCACGCATGCACAGGCACATTTCGCAATCGCAGAAGTGTTATATGCGCAAGGCGATACAGAAACTGCAGTTACACATTATCGTCAGGCAATTGAAAGCAACACAGCACTCAAAGATGATTTCTATAAACCCATTGAACCATACTTTATCGGCATTTTAGGTGCAAATCAAGCACGGGAACTGATGGATAAAGCAACCGCTGTGTTACCAGACGACCCTCGTTCACACTTCTATATGGGTAAGTTAGAAGCAGATACTGACAACACCGATAAAGCAATAGAACGCTACAAGAAGACACTTGAAATTATTGATGCAGATCCCTCCTATCTTGAAATGGAACTCCCACATGGACATTTTCATGATTCCCATATCCATTTGGGTGACCTGTATCGTAAAAAAGGCGATTTGGATGTGGCATCAACACATTATCGTCGCGCACTTGAACTCAATCCCGCATTAGCAAACAAGTTTATTGAACAGGGAAGAACAGCATTTCAAGCGGAAAACTATCAGGGAGCTATTGAACCGCTAAACATACATGTCATCTTATTTCCAGCGGACATTGAAGCAACATATCTGTTGGGACAGTCCTACGAAGGAGATGAAGATACTGCAAATGCACTCATCTATTATGAAAAAACTTTGCAGTTAGATGCAAATCGCTCAGACGTGCTATACAAGATGGCACATATTTACATTCGGACTGCATCCCATCAAAACGCGTTAGATGCGTTGAAGAAAATCATCGCTCTTGATCCAACAGACGAACAAGCACACTATTTATCTGCACAATCCTATCTCGCTCTTGAACAATACGATGCCGCATTATCTTCATTTTTAGATACTATCCGAATAAATCCAGAGAATGTTGATGCACAATATCAGACAGGCAAGTTATATGAAAACAAGGGTGATATTGACAACGCAATCGTCTATTATGAAAAAACGACTGAATTAGCCCCTGAAAATCCAGAACCGTTCTTCAAACTCGGTGGTATATATGAAACACGAAAAGACGAAGATAACATGATTCGTTTTTATCAACCGGCATTGGTCCTTGACCCCAAACATCCCAAAATCCACCACACACTTGCAGCAATCTTTGACAAACGTAGCAAGAAAGGACCAGAAGAAAACTATGAAGAGAACATCAATCAGGCAATTCATCACTATAGGTTAGCAAACGAACATGATCCAGAACAATGGGAATGGCATTATCAATTTGCTCGGTTATTGGATCTACACACAGAGACACTTGAAGACTACCATCTGCATGGGGATATGGCAGTATCAGAATATAAGAAATCAATAGAACTAAATCCCAATCATGTTGATTCCTATTTCTATCGTGGCATGATCACCTACAGATATAAACGCATCAAAGACAAATTGTATCTTACCGATCAAATCATCAATGATTTTATGCAAGTAGTGACATTGGAACCAAAGAGAACTGTAGCTCACTATCATATTGGTATCCTAAAGGTCTGGGGAGAGAAGTTTGAACAAGCTCATGATGCTTTCCAAAAAGTCCTCCAACTTGATCCTGAATATAAGGGTGTTCATACCCAACTCGGTAAACTTGCAGAACGCGAGCAAAAGTGGAAAGAAGCAATCAAACTATATGAAAAAGAAATTGAAATTGATGATAAAGCTGTTGAAGCATATCAGCGTCTCGGTGATCTCTATTACAATTCTGAATTGGAATATAACAAGGCAAAAGCAATGTTAGAAATTGCACTCCAACTAAATGATAAGCACGTAGATACGATCATTGTCTACGCCAACGTTCTATATAGTATGGATAAACTCGGTGCTGCATCAGAACAGTTTGAACGCGTACTGCAGATTGATAAACGAAATTTGACTGCAAACTATAATCTCGCTTTGATGTATGAATACACTGACCGCATTGAACTTGCAAAAACCCAATGGCAACGATTTCTTGAATTAAATCCACCGGAACAGTGGAGAGTAGAAGCAAACAACCACCTCAGAGAACTTGGTGGAAAGTAAAATCGTAGGCGGGGTCTCTGTGCCCCGTCATCGTTCTACTAAAATATATCTGATTTTACCTATTACAGTGATAGATATTGAAACCTTTCGAGAAACTCTCAACACTAAAATAATCGGAATTCCACACATAGAATATCACACACAGGTATCATCAACAAACGATGTCGCAATCAAACGCGGAAAAACAGAGGGGGCAATAGAAGGAGCACTCATCATAGCAGAGCATCAAACAGCAGGACGTGGTAGATACGGTAGAAAATGGAATGCCCCTTATGGTAAATGTATCCTTGCATCTATCATCTTCAGACACCGTCTTAAACAAAACCAAGTCCATTTACCCAACCTAATCGGTGCGCTCTCCATCGCTCAAGGTATTCAGACAATCACTGGACTTGATGCCCGGATAAAGGAACCAAATGATGTTAGGATTGCAAAAAAGAAGGTAGCGGGTGTCCTCACAGAAATTGAATACGACAAGCACCGTCAACCCTTTTTTGTGTTGGGCTTTGGTATCAATGTAAATATCACCCCAGAGGAATTTCCGCAAGAACTTCGGAACACTGCTACATCATTACAAATCGCAACTTCCGATACCGGAAACAGTGAAATATGCCGAATCGCAGTACTTAGTACCGTTTTGCAAAAGCTTGAAGAAAATTATCTTATCCTGAAAGCAGGAAACATATCTTTTATAGAACAGAAAGTGGCTGACTGGAAAGAATAGTAATGAAAATCCTTATCAGTGCCTGTCTACTCGGTGTCAACTGCAGATACGATGGTGGAAACAGTCGTGATAAAGACGCTATAAAACGCCATCAACATGATGAACTGGTCCCTGTTTGTCCCGAAGAAGCAGGTGGTCTACCAACACCTCGCCCCGCTGTTGAGATAGTAGGTGGAGATGGAAACGATGTTTTGGATGGTAAAGCAAGAGTGCTAACTGCTGAAGGTGTGGACAAAACTGAAGAATTCCTGAAGGGGGCACAGATCGCACTTGAAGTTGCACAATCAACAGGTGCAACTTCAGTCCTACTAAAATCCAAGAGTCCATCTTGTGGGTGCGGTGAAATCTATGATGGAACATTTTCAAAGACACTTGTATCAGGAGATGGTGTCACAACAGCATTGCTTAAACGACACGGCATAGAGGTGATTTCAATATAGACGTTATCCAATTAATTGACGAACTTTTTCCCCAATGTCTGTGCTCCGCATCAACGATTCACCTACTAAAATAGCATCAATTCCCACATCGCGCAGGGATTCTACATCTGACCGCGTATAGATTCCACTCTCACTCACAACAACTCTATCAGAAGGAATAACTTCTCTCAGCTTGTACGTTGTGGATAAATCAGTATTAAAGGTTCGTAAATCACGGTTGTTTATTCCGATTATCTCTGCTCCGATGTCTAACGCAATATCTAACTCCGCTGCGGTGTGCACCTCTACAAGAGAAGCCATTGATAAAGATGAAGCAATTTCAACAAACTCACACAATTGCTCACTACTCAAAACAGCAACAATAAGAAGCACAGCGTCAGCACCTGCCACCCGTGCTTGATAGATATGATACGGATCAATCGTGAAATCTTTCCGCAACAACGGGACATCAACTTCTTCACGGATTGCTGTTAGGAAGTCAAGACTCCCATCAAAAAACTTAACATCTGTCAAAACAGAAATCGCTGTAGCACCGTTCTCAGCATAAGTTTTAGCAATACTAACAGGGTCAAAATCCTCTCGTATAATACCTTTACTTGGGGATTTCTTCTTAACTTCTGCGATGAGATTAATGGAATCAGGCTGAGAAATCGCTCGCTTAAAATCCTTTGTTGCAGGAAGGTTTGCTATTTTAGCCTTTAGTTTCGCAAGTGGAATCTGTTCTTGATCAGTTTGAAGTTCTTTCCGTTTGTGTTCAATGATAGAGTCTAATATCATAACATCCTTATTTCTGATTTGAGACGGATTTCAGTCCTTCCAATTTCTCCAACGCACTCCCAGCATCAATAGAATTGGCAGCAAGTTCAAGTCCGTTTTCAATGCTTTCTGCTTTTCCACCTACAACAATCGCAGCAGCAGCGTTCAATAACACAATATCGCGTTTTGGTCCCTTCTCTCCTTTGAGGATATTTATCGTGATCTCTGCATTTTCTTCAGGGCTGCCACCAATCAACGATTCTGGGGCTGCTTTTGGAATTCCATATTTTGTCGGGTCAAAGGTGTATGTATTAACATCACCATTCACAAGTACAGACATACGAGTTGTGGTAGTCGTCGTGATTTCGTCTAACCCATCGTTACCATGCACAACATAAGCCTGTTGTGTTCCCAGGTTTTTGAGCACATTCGCATGGATTGGTGTTAGTTCGCGAGCATACACCCCCAAGACTTGTGCCTGCGCACCAGCAGGATTAGTCAGAGGTCCAAGGGCGTTGAATATTGTGCGGATACCGATTTCGCGTCGTGGACCTATCGCATGTTTCATCGCACCATGCAGCATAGGGGCAAACAGAAAACCAATCCCCATCTCATCAATACATTGTCCTACTTGTTCTGGCGGAATCTCAATATTCACACCTAACGCCATTAGGACATTGGCACTGCCACTTTGCCGCGTCACACCTCTATTCCCGTGCTTTGCAACAGGCACACCTGCTCCTGCTACGACAAACGCAGATGTGGTTGAAATGTTAAATGAATTTAGTCCCGTCCCACCTGTGCTGCAGGTATCTACGACTAACGGTTGTTTTGTAGGAACTTTTGTGGCTTTATCACGCATTACACGCGCAGCACCTGTGATTTCTTCAATCGTTTCGCCTTTTAGTCTCAATGCAGTCAAGAAGCAAGCAATTTGTGCATCTGTCGTTTCCCCTTCCATTATCTCAGTCATGGTCTCAACCATCTCTGCTTCAGTTAAAGAATTGCCATCAATAACCTGCTGAATTGCCTCTCGTATCATATATTGTATCTCCTGTTATTATCACCCAGATTTATCTTGTTATTATCACCCAAGCGTGCTATAAACATATCGCTCCGCTGGAGCGAAAGATTGGACATCACAGCAGAAAGAGCGAAACTGTGCAATAGGTAACAACTTCGGTAATTTATTATACAGATTAATTTGTCATTTTTCAAGGACTGATGCTGAATTAGCAGAGGCATTCAATTGTTGAATTTCGTTGTTGTTGGAGAGGTTTGTACCCCTGAATTTCTCTGCTGTGTATCTGAAATCAGGGTTAGAAACTGCTCGGACAATCATTAATAGGCGCAAATCGGGGTTAGAAACCCCTCCTACAATGATGTTTTGTGACAATTGAATGCCTCTGGCTGAATTAGGCGTGTATAATTTTCAGTCCATAGACCCACACTTTTTTAATTTGGTGCGTTTTGTTATTTAAGTTTTTGGTGTCTTGGTATGTATTAATCATGGTATAGTCAGGCGGCATTACAACCCATTTGATAATTATGATATTTCTTAATTCAGACTGTGTAGTAGGTGTGTAAAGTTTTCGATAAACATCTCATATCCATAGTAGTGTCAAATCAACGTCAAATGCGTGTTTGGCATTTGACGGGTCTCTGTGCCCCGACATTATTGGTAGATTAAAGATAGCGAGGCGCGGAGACCCCGCACTACAATGAAGATAATATCAGGGTTCCAACTCTCCTACCAATTGGGGTTGGAAACCCCTCCTACAAGATGGTTTTGGTCTCTGCGCCAATTAATTTGAAAAATCCAATAAGGTGTGGTATTATACGCTTATGGAAGAAAGACATATATGTTCTGTTTATTGGAGAGAAATGATGTCTGAAGAAATAATTGACGTTGAAGAAGGTAGCGGTAATATATTTAAGGATTTGGAGATATCCAATCCTGAAGAATGCTTCGCGAAGACGCGCCTTGCACTAATCATTCAAGGTATAATATCCGAAGATGGTCTTAGACGACACGAAGCTTCCGAAATACTTGAGTTTGAATAAGCATGGACTTTCTTCGTTACTTGATAGTTTCTCTATCGATCATCTATTTTCGTTGATAAGAAAATTAGATTGTGAAGTAGAAATAGTTGTGCGTGGAAAATCTGCCTATAATCCTACTACAGAAATTAACCTTTCTATACTTTTTAACATGGCAAATAGACTGAATGACAAGATTGCGATTATTACTGGGGCTGCTCGAGGTATCGGTGCGAAGAGTGCGGAACTCTTTGCTGCGGAAGGCGCGGCTGTGGCTATCTGGGATCTGAACGCAGAACGCGGTGAACAGACGACTCAACAGGTAAACGTTCAAGGTGGTACCGCTATTTTCTGTGAATGCGATGTTACGGACACTTCACAAATTGAATATGCAACGCAACGCGTTATGACTGAACTCGGCAATCCGAATGTGCTTTTCAATAATGCGGGGATCGCGGTTGTTGGCGAATTGGAGGAGATTGCCGAATCAGATTGGGATCGGCAGTATGCTGTGAATGTGAAAAGCATTTATCTCGTCTCCCGTGCGATTATCCCGTTGATGCGTGCTGCGGGTGGCGGGTCTATCATCAATATGGCGAGTGAGTCGGCTTTTGTTGGGTTTCCGATGCATCCTGCTTATACCTCGTCTAAAGCTGCGGTTGTGCATCTGTCACGGAGCATGGCGGTGCGGTATGCTGCAGATAATATCCGTGTGAATAGTCTGTGTCCGGGGACTATCAGGACTGAACTTTATCAGGAATTCTTATCGCAACAAGAGGACCCTGAAGCAGTGAATTCTGAGATTGATGGTATGCATCCGTTGGGTATCGGTGAACCTGTGGATATTGCTTGGGCTGCGGTTTATTTAGCCTCGGATGAGTCGAGGTATATGACAGGGGCTCCGATGCTTGTTGAGGGTGGTATTTTGTCGTTGTGATTTGTCTGAACTAGGATTTGCAGGATTTTTAGATTTTCAGGATTATGAGTTTGTTTGTCCAATATTCCTATTGAAAGTTTATGTTTTTGGTATTATCCTAAGTCCCGTAGGGACGGAATGTTTATAGATATGCGTTTTCATCACGGTTTTGAGTTCCGTAGGAACGATATGTTTATAATTTTTTGTTTTATTCACATATCGTTCCTACGGAACTCAAGATTTGAGGCGTTTGACGTTTTCTATAAACATATCGTTCCTACGGAACTCAAGAAATCGGGGTTAGAAACCCCTCCTACAAGATCCATCGGGGTTAGAAACCCCTCCTACAAGATCCATCGGGGTTAGAAACCCCTCCTACAAGATCCATCGGGGTTAGAAACCCCTCCTACAAGATCCATCGGGGTTAGAAACCCCTCCTACAAGATCCATCGGGGTTAGAAACCCTCCTACAAGATCCATCGGGGTTAGAAACCCCTCCTACAAGATCCATCGGGGTTAGAAACCCCTCCTACAATATTATAATGCATGATCAGCGGGGGTGAGGCCTTTTTTGAAGGTGCCGAAACCGAACATCGTCGGTTTGTATTCAACGACATAGTCCACATGTGCCATATCAGGGATGTCGTCTTCTAAGCCGACACACCAATATATTCCGTTGACAAGTAGTCGGCGCAACCCTTCACTTTCCAAATCTACGGATGCTCCCATAGTCGTATTGAAAACGCGACAGGTGTTGCCCGTCTCTCCCGTGTAGGTCTTTATCCACACCATCGGCATTGTGGGGGTGTCGGGTTTGGGGGGATCATCGGGTTCCATGCCGACAAGCACCTGTCCGTGAACCAGAACCTGCGCATCCCCTGTCAACGATTTGATGCCGTAAACATCTGAAGGCCCCCATATATCTGTAACTCCTTTTAATATAGGGTGATCTTTGTTTTCTTCGTCAATGACGCCGCGCGCACTCTCTTTGCCGTGGTGGCCGTGATGATTTATCCACGTCTCTCCGAGCACTTGACGACCGTAGCCACCATCAAATTCTCTGCTGTTGAAACTATATTTCGCATACGGACTATCCTTATTTTCGGTGTAGTTGAAGGCGTGTGTAGCGGTGCGTAACCCCATCACCGGTCCGCCTGCGTTTGTATAGTCTATAATATGTTTCATCTGTTCATCGGGGAGTTCCCGGAAACGTGTGAATAACACGAGCATATCCGCATTTTCAAGGTGGTGTAACCCCGGTATGTTGTTCTGATTGTTTGGGTCAATCTCGCCCGTGTCGGGGTCGATGGCGAATAGGACGGTGCAATTGAAGCCGTGATGTGTCGCGAGAATTTTACCGAGCATCGGTAGTGCTTCTTCGGAGCGATATTCTTCGTCTCCGCTCACCAGCACGATGTGTTTGCCTTTGCCGGCACCTTCGTGTCCTTCGTAGACTACCCATGGATTGTTCATTTGATTTGTGTATCTCCTGTATCTAAGATTTTATGTTATTGAGTATAGCATGTTTTCTTTATTTCGTCATGTAGGAATTTGTATGAAGATTGATTTATTAATTCGGTAATTTCGTTTTTGTGTTATACTGTTGTCCAAGGAGGTATTTACATATGGCAAAACACCAGATGAGTTCTCGTTCTATCGTAACGCCACCTTAGCAAAAGACTGGTACGCACAGGCACCAAAACGCCGATAGCCCCGCAGAGTTTTAAAACCAACGAAACTTGTTACGGTATCAGGGCTCTAAACCCTCACACAGGAGATGTTGTTTCTCAGCAAGTCCCCAGCTGCACAGTGGAAGTACGCTATGCGTTTATACCGAGATTTGCCAACGGTCCCAAAAGCAGAACGGATATACCTGATACAAGATAATCGGGCGATTCACTTTCACGCCAACTTGTTGGCTGCACTTCAACCTCAGACAGTGTTGTTTGTAAAACCGACACCACCGAATTGGACAGGGCAACTCTGAAAAAAAATCGGAGACCTCGCACAACTACCAATTGAGATAATACAACTACTGATCTATGCTCCGTGGACAAACCCGATTGAAAGTTATGGCGATGTGTGCGTCAATCGGTTTTACATATCCATCGTCTTTGCAATGACTGGCAAACCCTGAAAAACAAGGTGATTGACTTTATGTCGCAGTTCATAGGCGAATCACAGACATTGCTACACTATGTCGGATTATTACCGAATTAATAAATTAATCTTCATTCAGTTTATGCTACAAAGTGCGGTTAGGAAGTGTGCCTACCGTTTATGTGAAGATTCTGGTTATAGAGAGGAGGACTTATGCGTCCCTATTTTGATGTACATTGTCATATCGGTATGACGGTATCCCGTGCGCCGGTTATTGGTCAGAGTGTTGGCAGATGTTTAGCACGGATGGCTTCTGCAGATGTTATCGGTGCGATTCCGTGTCCGACTGCTGGCGGTCCACAGGCACGCGGCGTATTGGACACGCGCGCTCAGAACGAGGTCATAGCGAATGCATGTCGGAAGTATCCAGAACGATTCCCCATCGGACTTGGTATAGCAGAAGTGCGACATGAACAAGCAGGTGTAGACGAACTTGACAGAGCTATGCAGGAGGACGGTTTAGTCGGTTTTGTGTGTCATCCGGGGTTGTCGGGACATTCGCTTGGTGGTGAATTGCACGCGTTCTTGGAAGTTGTTGCTATGCACAACGGATTGTGTCTGCTACATCAAGCGGGTTCGACTCAGAATATCGCTGCGTATGCGGACAGATTTCCATCGATAACTTTTATCATTGGGCATGTGTCAATGAACAAAGCAGGTCATCTTGATGCGATTGCACATTGTGCAAAACAGGAGAACATCTGGTATGATGTGGCACAGAAGCCAGTGGGAGATGAGAGTTGGAACTTAGAACATCTCGTGAATAACCTTGGCAATGAGCAAATTATGTTTGGCAGTGATCTGCCGTATTACGATTTTCGTTTAGTTCAATCACAGATTGAAGAATCACAACTTGACGATGAGACGAAAGAACGTATTTCATATAAAAATGCCGTTCGATTGGTTCAGCAGTTTCGTCCAGGCTGGGTGCCGACTCTTACTCCGATAATACCGCCTCAGGTCTATTCTGAAGAAGAGATGTGGGATGCGAACGGTGCGCGATTAAAGTAATACCATAGGTGTCAATTTCGTGCGATCTTTGTCTGAACCAGGATTTGCCAAATCAACGGTATGAATGCCTTTTTGGCATTCACCGGGATTAGAGATTTCCAAATCAAGAAATCAACGGTATGAATGCCTTTTGCCGAATACGCGTGTGGTATTCGGCATGATTCCCCGGGATTATGTGTCTGAAGTTTCATAGTACTATTGATAAGATAAGCTGCAACCAATCGGGGTTGGAAACCCCTCCTACAAGATGGCGTGGCACAGAGACCCTGCGCTACAATGTGTGAAGGGTTTATTTTTCCTTTAAATTCATTGATTTTCTTCTTCCTTGAAACCGTACCGTAATGTGCGGTTTTTCGTTTTACGGTACGGTTTTGGTACGGTTTTTCGTACCGGGCTGTGAGTTTAGTCTGTGTCTGGGTTTGTGGGCGATTTTTTGTGTGATTTTCTGGCATTTTCAATTTTTTGATCCGGTACGTTTTGCGATTTAAGTTTTGGTATCCTGATATGTATTATGCATGGTGTAGATAGATGGTATCACCATAGGCATCAATTTAGTGTAATTTCTTTTGTCTGAACCAGGATTTTCCAAATCAACGGTATGAATGCCTTTTGGCATTCCCCGGGATTAGTAGATTTCCATGATTATGAGTCTGAAGTTTCATAGTGCTATTGATAAGATAATACTATTTCTAATAAATGATTTCGCAGGACAGGTTTTTTATATGATATAATCCGATACAGCACAAACTAAAAAGTTTGTGCTACAAAAAAGAGACATTATATATTTAGAAATGGTATTATATTTTATGAGTCACGAACTGCAACTGGGCAGCAAGAAGTGGACAAAACGTGGAATGCAAAACCCAAATACGGCTTACAAGTTCCAGTTTTACAGACTGGTGTTTTCGCAACAAAGGCATGGTTTTCCCAATTGCTGAGATGCTGCGGTTTCTCAGAAACTTCCATGACTCTATGAGGTTTTAGACGACATGTTCTTGCGGGTATGTCCTTATTTTTCTCAGTGATCCTATTGTAATTGTATTTTAAACCCCCATTCAAAAGAAATTACAATATGGGATCAAATTGATAATCAGTTTATGACGAGACTGATTATAATTCTTAAGAGAGTATTTTGGACATTAGATTTGGGGCCGTTGCTGTCATCTGTCAACGGTTGCCCACCCGCGACTTCGTGAGAATTTACGCGATCTTTTTCGTGTTATTTTTTCCATCTCCGTTGGTTTCGCGCTCCGAAGAGACCGCCCACGACTTTTCGTCAAGTTTTCGAGCGACAGTTGCGGTTGTAAAGTTGCGTTCCCGTATTGTCGCTTCTTCAGGGAACTGCGCCGCCTCTTAGAGTTTCTAAACTTGCGTAGCCGATTTGGGCTTGCATTCTAAACACGTGTTAATTATACCATTCTAAATTGTAGTTGTCAAGTAAAAATGTAAAAATATTCATATTTTTTTGTGAATTTATTGAAAATTGTTGATTTTTTGTCTGAATTAGGATTTTCAGTAATATGATGTTGAACGATTCAGTCCAATTGCTCATAAGGGAGTTCCCATAGCAGTACGGTTCCGTCAAAACTCCCGCTTGCGAGTGTCTTACCATCTGGGCTAAACACAACACTATTAATAGCATCCGTATGCCCAGTAAATGTCCATAGATGCGTTCCTGTTTGGACATGCCACAAACGCACAGTAGTGTCTCTGCTTCCACTCGCGATTATGTTTCCATTTTGATTGAAGATAATGCTTCTGACATCGTTAGCGTGTCCTCTCAATATTCGCAGAGATGTACCTGTTTGGACATTCCATAATATAATAGTATTGTCCTCACTCGAACTTGCTAATGTTTTTCCATCTGGACTGAACACAACGTTATACACCCAGTTATTATGTTCCCCCAATGTACGGATATGTTCGCCGATGTGGACATCCCATAAATGTACGGTATTATCCCTACTCCCACTTGCCAATGTTTTTCCATCCGGACTGAAGACAACGGACGTAACCCCACTCGTGTGTCCTTTCAGGGTTTTAAGAGAGGTACCGGTTTGTATGTCCCACAATCGTACGGTATTGTCCCATGCTCCACTTGCCAGTGATTTTCCATCTGGACTGAATGCTACAGATAATACTGCATCCGTATGCCCTGTTAAATTTTGTATAGATTTTTCTGTTTTCATATCCCAGAGACGAACAGTATTATCATGACTCGCACTTGCTAACATATTTCCATTTTGGCTGTAGATAATGCTATCAACTCTGTCCGAATGTCCGTGTAACGCCTCATAGAGAGTGCATTTTTGCATATCCCACAAACGAATACGAGTGCCCCTACTTCCACCAGTTGCCAGGGTATTACCATTTGGACTAAATGCTACGGTCCAAACAAAATCCAGATGTTCCGTAAGCGTTTTAATATGCTCCCCCGTTTCTGCATTCCATAAGCGGATAGTTCCATCATAACTTCCACTGACCAGCGTCTTGCCATCAGGACTGAAATCAAGAGCAATAACTCGTGATGTATGTCCTGTGATCGTCCGAAAAGAGTTACCAGTCTTCACGTCCCACAAACGAATGGTTTTATCTAAAGATCCGCTTGCAAGTGTTGATCCATCCGGGCTAAATGTGATATTCAACACCGAATCAGTATGGTCTGCCATTGTTTGAAGCGTTTCACCGGTCTGGACATTCCACATACGAATCGTTCCATCATAACTACAACTTGCCAGCGTCTTTCCATCTGGATTGAATGCTATACTACGTACAAAATCCGTATGTCCTGTCATTGTATGTAGCGGTAAACCTGTCTGGACATTCCACAAACGTACAGTAGTGTCCCAGCTTGCACACGCAACCATTGAACCATCCGGACTAAACATGACATTCCAAGCTCTATCCGTATGTCCTGTCAAAATCTGATATGTTGTCCCAGTCTGGACATCCCACAAACGTACGGTTTTATCATCACTACTACTTGCGAGGGTCTTGCCATCCGGGCTAAACACAACACTAAAGACTGCTCTTGAATGTCCATTCAATGTCCTGAAAGGGATCCCGGTGCGCGTATCCCACAGACGGATAGTTTTGAATCCAACCGTACTTGCCAACGTAAAACCATCTGGACTAAACGAAATACTTCTGATTTCATAAGTGCCATCTACAAACAGTTTAAGTTCCTCACCCGTTTGTGCATCATAAATCCATATTCCAATACTACTTGCAACCGCGATACGTTTTCCATCCTGGGAGTAGGCTATTTCACTGATCTTGCCTTTACCGAGCCGTGCTTTTGCACCTTCGGGTAACCCCCATTGTGTGTAGTCTTTAGCAAAGGTGCTTGTTGCTAAAAGGGATATAGAATGCACAATAATTAAAACTAAAAACAGTAATTTTTTCACCATATAGTTTGTCCTTTTATTTTGATTTTTTCCTGCGTTACAGGATTGCATATTTTACTGTTACATAGGTTGTGGATGCACTAATTGAGATATGTGGTATGACGTAACGTTTGGTTGGTAAAGAGGAGGGTTCTTAGTGATAGGAGATAGTAGGTTGGGTTGAGGGGCGAACCCATAGATGCCAATTTAGTGTAATTCTTTTTGTCTGAACCAGGATTTTCCAAATCAACGGTATGAATGCCATTTAGGCATTCCCCGGGATTAGTAGATTTTCAGGATAAGAGTTTGGCACTCCAAAGTCCCTATCAGAAAGATGACCATTATCTTTTTAATGCCACTTAGAAACACCAAGTATCTATCCTGCAAATCCTGTTTCAAACAAAATCGGGGTTGGAAGTCTATCCGACAATATTGATGGCGGGGCACAGAGACCCCGCACTACAATGTATGAAGCAATCGGGGTTGGAAACCCCTCCCACAATAGGTTCAAGTGACAATTGAATGCCTCTGCAGAATGTGCTACAACACACGCACAATCTAACAGAATGTGCTACAATTTTCCGTTTATTTAGGGCACACTATTCGGAGATCAGAAAATGTCTCATTAATTTCAAGGTTTACTATGATATAATCCAATACGGAAACACAAACTGGAAAGTTTGTGCTACAAAAAAGAGACATTATATCAGGACTTACGCATTCCCCCCTTGATAAGGGGGGTTAGGGGGGTTAAAAGCCGTTATTTCAATGATATTTCAGTGATTTAACCCCCTAAATCCCCCTTATCAGTGGGACTTTAAGAAAAACTGCGTAAGTCCTGATTATATATTAGAAATGGTATCAGATGTGAGATCCCATAATAACAATGTGCCGTCACTACTTCCGCTTGCGAGGGTTTTGCCATCCGGACTGAATACGACTGTATAAACCAACCTGGTATGCCCTTTGAACGTTTTTAGGTTTGTGCCTGTTTGCACGTCCCATAAACGGACAGTGGTGTCTCTACTTGTGCTTGCGAGGGTTTTGCCATCAGGACTGAATACAATGCCCCATACACCATCTGTATGTCCTGTGAGTGTCCGTATAAGCACTCCAGTCTGTGCGTCCCAAAAACGGACCGTATGGTCATTACTTGAAGTGACAAGTGTCTTACCATCGGAACTGAAAATGATGGAGTTAACATATTTCTCAAGATCATCCTGTATCCGAATCAGTGATCCTGTCTGTACATCCCAAAAACGTACCGTTTTATCATCAGCTGAACTCACAAGGGTTTTACCATCAGGACTGAAAGCGACGCTATTGATATTCTCCCTATGTTCAGTCAAGGTCATTAGAAGTTTTCCGGTTGCTACATCCCACAAACGGACATCAGTGTCTGCACTTCCAGTTACAAGGGTCTTGCCATCCGAACTGAATGCAACACACCTGAGAAGATCACGATGCCCTGACAGTATATGTAGAGATGTACCTGTCTTCATATCCCACAAACGCGCGTCCGTGTCCCAACATGCACTCGCAAGGGTCTTGCCATCGGGACTGAACATAAGGTCTACGACATCAGCCTTATGCCCTTTAAGTCGGATGTGTTCTTCACCTGTTTGCATTTCAATTACAAGTATAGTTTCATCCCACCCAGAACACGCCAACATAGATCCATCCGGACTGTATACGACACTGGGGACACGAAATGTATGATCTGCGATTGTGTGGCGAGATGTCCCGCTTTGCACATCCCAGAGACGCACAGTGCTGTCACCGCTACCAGTTGCAATTGTAGTCCCATCCGGACTAAACGCAAGGCTTGTGACTTTCCTCGTATGTCCTTTTAGTAGTTGAAGTAGTTGACCTGTCCGCGCATTCCACAAACGCAGATCTGTGTCAAAGTCCATTGCAGTACTCACAAGAAATTCACCATCAGGACTAAATAGGACGTTAGTAACCCTTCCTGTATGTCCTGTGATTGTACGTAGCGGTTTTCCTGTTTGCACATCCCACAAACGAATGGTTTTGTCCATGCTTGAACTTGCAAGTGTTTTTCCATCTGGACTAAACGTTACCCTACTGACAGCATCTGTATGTTCTGTTAGGGTGTGAAGAGATGTACCGGTTTGCACATCCCATAAGCGTGCAGTAGCGTCCCAACTTGAACTTGCCAATGTAGACTCATCTGGACTGAATGCAACATAATTAACCCTATCTGTATGACCTGTAAGTGTGCGAATGATTTTATTTGTTTGCATATCCCACAGACGGATGGTATTGTCATCACCTGCACTTGCTAATATAGACCCGCTTGGACTAAACACAATGTTATTAATACGGCAATTGTGGTCTTTTAAAGTGCGGTCATGTGTTGCGGTTTGCACATCCCACAAACGGATGGTATTATCACCACTTGCACTTGCTAATATAGACCCGTCTGGACTGAAGCAAACAGTGGTCACATCAAGCGTATGTGCTGTGAGTAGGTTAAGTTCTTTAGCTGTGTGTGCATCGTATATCCAAATCCCGATTGCGCTTGCTACTGCTATAAGTTTCCCATCAGGGGAGTAGGCTATTTCTGGAGGATTTAGGACATCGCTAACCCTCCCTTTCCCGAGACGTGCTTTCGTGCCTGGGGGTAGATTCCATTGTGTGTAATCTTGGGAAATGGGGTTTGCGTCTAAAGTGTGTAATGTAAGCGACAAATCAACGGTATGAATGCCTTTTTGGCATTCTCCGGGCAGTGTTTTTTTCATGTTTTTGTCTGAACCAGGATTTTCAGGATAAGTAGATTTTCAGGATAAGACTGAATCTGTCAGTGTGCTTCTGATAAGATAAGCTGCTTCAATGTTGTAAAATAACGGATATTCGGGGTTGGAAACCCCTCCTACAAGAGAAGATGACAATCATTTTTTAATGCAGGACTTACGCAGTTTCTCTTAAAGTCCCCTTGATAAGGGGGATTTAGGGGGTTAAATCACTAAAATACGACTTTATTAACCCCCTAACCCCCTTATCAAGGGGAGAATGCGTAAGTCCTGTTAATGCATATCTACAGAAAAAATGTAACTGAGGATTGTCACCAAAATATAGGTTGCGACTAATACAACCCCAAACGGGCGTTTTAATTGGCTGCCTGAGACGAAGATGCCGATTCGGAAGACAATCAGAATAAATACCATTGCGGGGAATAGGAATTGGAAAAATTTGCCTGATGCTTGTAGACCGCCAGGCGTTGCAGCCGCTGACACACCCGCAACAAATAGTACATTCAGTATATCCGCACCGATTATGTTGCCGACTGCTAATTCACCATGCCCGCGTCTGACTGCTGTGATTGCTGTTACAAGTTCTGGCAACGACGTGCCGAAAGCAACGAGTGTCGCAGCGATGATTTCCTCTGGCACATTGAACCGAATTGCAAGCGTCTTCACAGTTGGGATGAGGATTTGGGCGGAAACGACAACAATTGCTATTGCCCCGATAAGTTTCAGTAGGGTGACAATTGTGTTTGATCTTTTGTGTTCTGTTTCTTCATCAGTTTCAGTTTCAGGTGTGATTGAACCTGCCCATCGGATAGATTGCCATATATAGAGTCCTAATAGAACAACGAAAGCAATACCTACATATTGATGGAGAGTCCCACCTTGTGTGGTAGCTTTAAACGGAGATGACCAAGGGATACAAGATAGAACAAGGAGAATGCCTGCACTTACCTGAACGTTGGACAGACGCGATGCTAATTCTCTATTGAACGATAAGGGGGCAATCAGTGAAACCAAACCTAAAATCAGTCCTGTATCGCATATAATTGAGCCGACAGCGTTGCCAAGTGCAAGTCCCGGTTCTCCTTGGACAGCGGATAGGACAGAAACGGCAGCTTCTGGTGTTGTTGTTCCGATACTTACTATTGTTGCCCCGATAACTGCCTTGCCCAAACCCCACTGTGTAGATAACACGACTGCTTCATCAACAAGCCAGTCTGCTCCTTTGCCGAGTGTGTAGAGCATTATCGCAACGATAAGAAAAAGGACTACGTTCGGTAATTCTACAATGAGTTGTTCTATCCAATGTTCCATTAATTATAATTTACCTTCCAATCTGTTTTTTATAAATAACATAAGTTCCCACATAAGACTTGTTGGAGGGGTTTCTAACCCCGATTTCACAGGTTTTGGCTCACAAAATCGGGGTTAGAAACCCCTCCAACAATGTGGTGGCGGGGCCCCAAATCAACGGTATGAATGCCATTGGGCGAATACGCGTTTGGTATTCGTCATGATTCCCCGCACTACAATTAAATCTTCGGTTCAGACAAGGTCAAAGCGATCAAGATTCATGACCTTGTTCCACGCAGCCACGAAATCACGCACATAAGTTTCTTTTGCGTCATCACAGGCGTAGACTTCCGCAATGGCACGGAGTTGTGAGTTTGAACCGAAAACGAGATCGACCCGACTTCCTTTCCACTTGACTTCACCTGTTGAACGATCGCGTCCTTCAAACACATCCTCAGATGCAGACGACATTGTCCATTCAGTATCCATGTCAAGTAGATTGACGAAGAAATCAGTCGTCAACGTCTCAGTTTGCTTAGTGAATACACCGAGTTCAGATCCACAACTGTTCGCATCAAGGACACGTAAACCTCCGACGAGAACCGTCATCTCAGGCGCGGTTAGCGTGAGCATTTGTGCCTTATCTACAAGCAATTCTTCAGCAGTTCTCGGATGTCCGTTCCCGAGGAAGTTTCGGAATCCATCTGCGGTTGGTTCAAGTACAGCGAATGATTCCACATCGGTTTGTTCCTGCACTGCATCTGTGCGTCCGGGTGCGAAAGGAACTTCAACATTAACACCTGCTTTCTTCGCAGCTGCCTCAACCGCTGCGCATCCACCCAAAACGATTAAGTCTGCGAGTGAGACCTTTGTCCCGTTGGACTGTGCGTTGTTGAAATCGGTTTGAATTTCTTCTAAAGTTTGAAGTGCCTTCTGCAGTTTAGGAGGACTGTTGACTTCCCAATCCTTCTGTGGAGCCAGACGAATACGTGCGCCGTTTGCTCCACCACGTTTGTCTGTGCCGCGGAATGTTGCCGCAGATGCCCAAGCGGTAGAAACGAGCTGGGAAATAGACAGTTCTGAATTAAGGCACTTGTCCTTGAGGGCAGCGATGTCTTGTTCACCAATCAATTCGTGATCAACATCAGGGACAGGGTCTTGCCATAACTGTGGTTCTTCAGGCACCCAAGGACCGAGGCATCGTGTGAGGGGTCCCATATCGCGGTGGGTTAGTTTATACCATGCCCTTGCAAACGCATCAGCGAAGTCTTCGGGATTCTCATGGAAGTGCTTTGAAATCTCCGCATAAGTTGGGTCTTCCTTCAAGGATAGGTCGGTCGTGAGCATCATGGGAGCGTGCTTTTTTGCGGGGTCGTGAGCATCTGGCACGGTGTTCTGTGCGGATTCGTCTTTGGGAGTCCACTGCCATGCTCCACCAGGACCTTTCACGAGTTCCCATTCGTAGTTAAACAGGTTGTCGAAGAAACTGTTATCCCACTTGGTCGGTGTTGCGGTCCATGCCCCTTCTATTCCACTGGTAATTGTGTGGACACCTTTACCACTACCAAAGGTGTTCTTCCAACCGAGTCCTTGTTCTTCAAGGGATGCACCTTCTGGTTCGGGACCGACATGCTCGTCTGCATCCGCGGCACCGTGGGTTTTACCGAATGTGTGTCCGCCTGCGATGAGTGCAACCGTTTCCTCGTCGTTCATTGCCATGCGTCTGAACGTCTCTTTAATGTCTACTGCTGCAGCGACAGGGTCCGGGTTAGCGTTTGGTCCTTGCGGATTTACATAGATTAAACCCATCTGGACAGCACCGAGTGGTTCCTCAAGGTCTCTGACACCGGTGTAACGTTCATCTCCCAACCATGTAGACTCTGATCCCCAATAGATATCTTCTTCGGGTTCCCAGACATCTTCTCGTCCGCCTGCAAAGCCATAAGTCTTTAGTCCCATAGACTCAAGCGCGCAGTTCCCTGTGAAAATGATAAGGTCTGCCCAAGAGAGTTTTCGCCCATACTTCTGTTTGACGGGCCAGAGCAACCGGACAGCCTTGTCAAGGCTTGCGTTGTCGGGCCAACTATTGAGAGGGGCGAAACGTATTGTGCCTGAGGCTGCACCACCGCGTCCATCGTGGATGCGGTATGTGCCTGCACTGTGCCATGCCATGCGAATGAAGAGAGGACCATAGTGACCGTAGTCGGCAGGCCACCAGTCCTGTGATGTTGTCATCACCTTATCAATGTCCTCTTTCAAGGCATCTAAATCGAGTGTCTTGAACGCCTCGGCATAGTTGAAATCTTCTCCCATCGGGTTGGATGTGGGTGGGTTCTGCTGTAACATCTTCAGGTTCAACTGATTCGGCCACCACTGTTTGTTCTTTATGGTGCCCTGTGCGTGAGAGTGTCCCATCACTGGACATTTACTTTCGTTACTCATATTTCCTCCAATCGTGTTCTACATTCTTACTGATCTATGCTTTGAAATATCCTTCTATTAAGGGTTTCCTTAATCAACAGTATAGGTTTTATTAATTATACTTATTATTGCTCTTAATATCAAGTATTTACTTTTTGGAGGGTATGTAACGTTTGGCACTTGTCTGAACCAGGATTTTCAAATCAACGGTATGAATGCGCGTATGGCATTCCCCGGGATTTATAGATTTTCAGGATTTTTCTCATCAAGTCGTATTTCATAAAGACAACGCCAAACATGCATCAAAAAGCCTGGATATGGCAATCCTTGTAATCTGTAAATCCTGAAAATCCTGGTTCAGCCAAAGAAAATAACTGGATACACAATTTATGCCAAAAACTTTATAGACCCCGTACAGAAAATCAATTGAAATCTGTGCTGAATTTTTGTATAATTTGATAGACTTAATCTATATTCTTATACATATAGGACTTACGCATTCCCCCTTGATAAGGGGGGTTAGGGGGGTTAAAAGCCGTTATTTCAATGATATTTCAGTGATTTAACCCCCTAAATCCCCCTTATCAGTGGGACTTTAAGAAAAACTGCGTAAGTCCTGATACATATAAACATAGAACATGGAGGTATCTATCGTGTGGTTTGGTTGGTTTGACCCGATGTATTTCGTCTATATCGGTCCTGGGCTTCTCCTCTCGCTTTATGCGACGTGGAAGACGAAATCCACATTTTCTAAATATTCAAAGGTCGGTTCACGGAATCGTTTGACTGGTGCACAAGCGGCTGCACAGATGCTGCAAAGAAACGGAATTAGCGGTGTTAAAATAGAACACACTGGTGGATGGTTGAGTGACCATTATGACCCCAGACATAAGGTGCTTCGCTTGTCCAACGATGTGTATTCCAGTCATTCGTTGTCTGCGATTGGGGTTGCTTGTCATGAAGCGGGACATGCGATGCAAGATGCACAGGGGTATGCGATGCTAAACCTACGTAGTACCCTTGTACCCGCGACTAATATTAGTTCGTATCTATCATATTTTGTAATGATAGGCGGATTCTTATTCCAGTATAGACCACTGATCCTATTAGGTGTCTGTTTGTTTTCAATTGGAGTGGTGTTTTCGTTGGTGACGCTTCCTGTGGAATGGGATGCGAGTCGGCGTGCCAGAGTTGCGATGGACGAAGCGGGTATGCTTTCACCGGATGAGAGTCGTCATGCAAGCAAAGTGCTGAACGCTGCATTTTTAACTTATCTGGCAGCAGCAGTTACAAGTGTGCTGACACTTCTTTACTATTTGATGCGTTTTGGTCTCTTGGGGGGCGATGACTAATATTAAGGTGTGTGGCGCGGCAGAGAACCGCGCCTTTGTAGCTTAACACCTAACCTTTGCTTTCTATATCAACGCCGGGCCATTGGTCGTTGCGTTCGGTAATATCAACGACGATTCCATCGGGGTCTTCAACTTTGAAAGCAATAGATGGTAATTCATCGGACTTTTTGTCGTAAGGATTGGTGCCATCTAAACCTTCCCATGTGATTTCAAAGCCGAGGTCTTCACATCGTTGTGCTGCTTCACGTAGATCCGGCACGCGGACACCGATATGTAAATAGTCTAACATACCACCGATATGTTTTGGACGGTCAGGACCGTTGTGCTGGAACACACGGAAGTTGTGATAACCGTCGGTTAGATCGTAGCATCCATCTTTCGTTGATGCGACGGTCAAACCGAGTGCATCACGCCAGAAACGGATACTATTTTCCAAGTTTGTTGTGCGAACACCGATGTGTACAAGTGTTGTTGCCATGAAATATACTCCTTTTTGTAAAGGCACATAGTGTACCTATTGCTCTAAACCCATACTTCTGGTTCCCGATCTTCAGCGCGGTGCTCAAAAAGTAGTTTGACATCGTCGGGAAACTTATCATAAGTTTCGCCTGGTATTGTAGCGGTATTGACACCGAAGAGTTCAAGATTTAGCCACCACGGGGCATATCGGACAACGACTGCTGTGCGTCGACCATCGCTTGGGTTTTCTGCGTTGGAATGCCAAATACGACTGTCCATGATCAGGACACTACCTGCACTGCCAACGGCTTGCATTTCGCCTTCAATTGGGTTTCGGTCACCGATGCCATCTTCTTTACCGCGTGGATTTCGTAGGTCAACGTGCGATTTTGGCACGATCCAAGTGCCACCGTTTTCTGTAGTGAAATCTGTGAGCATCCAGAGGGTTGTGATGCCGATAACTGCGGCTGGAAATGGTTGTGTGATGTGCCATTTCTGGTTGAGGTCATACGGAAAATCGGAGTGATATGCACGTACGAGATTGTAATGTGGTGGGCGGATCTTGTACTCTGTTTGAGAAATTCGTACCTGTGGTCCTAATAATTCACGCAGAACAGCAAGGAGTCGTTCATTTGCGAGATGTTCGGCAAAATGTGGCATAAAACTGATGACATTACGTGCCCATCTGCCGTTGTCTTTACTGTATTGACCGTAGTCTGCTTCTGAGGTTTCTACCTCTTGTCGGACCGAATCAACAACGTCTTTAGGGATAACATCTTCTAAGACGCACCAACCTTCTTCACGCAATTGTGTGACATAAGGTTGGGTAGTTTCTGATAGGTTTTCTGTAGACATTCTACTTCTCCTTTTTGATATTGATATTAGAAGGATAATAGAGTATGATAGAATCAAAGTGATTAGTTGCGTTCTTTATTATGGCGGATTGCTACCTTTATGAGTGGCGTGAGACGCATGATTTTTCCGAGTGAACCTGAGATTCCGATTTCACGTGTAGTGATTGCTCCCATTACATTGAGTTCACCTGTCCAAAATTTGTATGCAACATCTCCGGTCATGGAGAGTTCTACATCGGGAGTTACATCACTGGTAACATCTTGAGAAATAGTGTATTCACCGTTTGCTGCAGTTAACGTCATCACACAGTCGGGCATCGTATAATGGAATCTGACGCACAACGATAACGTTTTCAATGCTTCTTGTGCTTCTGGTAATGTAGCAATTTCTTCAAAAAGTTCGTTGATATAACTGTAGAGTTGGTCTGATGTTTCAAATATAGCCATAGTTTTGCCGTATAGCATAACTTATAACACATTGAAGGTCAAATTAAAAATGAATAAGAAATTGATGCATTATATTATTCACGATTTTAAAGAGAATCTGGATATACGTGATATAGAACAATTATCAGAATCTTTCAAAGATTTTTATGGTCCAAACAATCTCCGATATAAACTACCTATTGGACATATAGATATAATTCAGACAGGTTCTCATATTTCACACATATTTTTTAACGACGATTCCAGATTTTTTGAACCGTCATTTACCCCACAAACCGAGTTGCTGAAGCATGCAAAGGATATATTAGATCGATATTTTGATGGGGAGTCAGTGGATTTTCAAGAGATTCCTATTAGAATAGAAAGCGGAACAGATTTTCAGAATTCTGTTTGGGATGCTATTCATCAGATACCTTATGGTGAGGTGCGGAGTTATAAATGGATAGCAGAACAGATTGGAAGACCGAAGGCTGTCCGTGCTGTTGGCAATGCCACAGGTAGCAATCCGATTACGATCATCATTCCATGTCATCGTGTAGTGAGGAGCAACGGTAATTTGGGTGGCTATGGTGGTGGACTTGAGCGAAAAAAGCAATTGTTGAAACTTGAGGGATATCCAGTTGAGGGGTTAAGTGGAAAAAAAGAAGTATAAAGGAAAATCAACTGAAGCAATTCATGCGGGAGAGACGTTGTCAACGTTTCCTGCAGGCACGCACGACCATCAGTCAGGAAAAACGGGTATTCCGTTGCTTCCGCCGATTTATCAAAATAGTACGTTCCAATTCCAATCAGCATCTGAATGTGCGTCTGCTTTCATAGATGAGGAGAGCGGTTATGTCTACACCCGATGGGGTAATCCTACGCAAAAGGTGTTGGAACAGAAAATCGCAGCACTTGAAGGTGGAGAAGCCGCTTTAGCGACTGCATCAGGTATGGGAGCAATTAGCATTGCACTGCTCACTGCTTTAGCTGATGGTGGCCATGTTGTCGCAATGGAAACCCTCTATTCTGCAACGTATAACCTGCTCAACGAAGATCTCACGCAGATGGGTGTTGAAACGACTTTTGCGGATGCTACGGATTTAGATAAGATTGAAAGCGCGATACGTCCAAACACAAAAGTCATCTATCTTGAAAGTCCGACAAATCCGTTGCTGAAGCTTGTTGACCTTGCTGCTTGTGCAGAAATCGCAAAGGCACACAATATCACTTCAATTATTGATAATACCTTTGCGACACCTTGTGGTCAGCAACCGATTGCACTCGGTATTGATATTGTGCTGCACAGCATGACGAAATACTTGAGTGGAAACGGTGCAGTTGTTGCGGGTGCGATTGTGGGTGAGAAGGCGTTTATTGAACGTGTTCAAAAAGGAGCATTACGAAATTTTGGTGCGGTTATCAGTCCGTTCAATGCGTGGTTGACCTTACTCGGTATACCGACTTTGCCGTTGCGGTTTGAAAAGCACTGTGAGAATGCGTTACGAATTGCAGCGTTTCTTGAAGAACATCCTGCAGTTGCATGGGTTCGGTATCCTGGATTGCCGAGTCATCCACAGCATGTCCTTGCGAAACGTCAGATGAACGGTTTTGGTGGTATGATTACACTGGAACTCAAGGGTGGACGTGCAGCAGGTGAACAGTTGGTGAACAGATTGCAAATCTGTTCTCTGGCAGTGAGTTTAGGTGATGTGCGTACTTTAGTCTGTCATCCTGCATCAACGACACATTCCCATGTGCCGATTGAAGTTCGTCAACAGACGGGTATTACAGATGGGTTGGTTAGGTTTTCAATAGGTTTAGAGGATGCTGAGGATATTATTGCGGATCTTGAGCAGGGGTTGGGATCGTTGTTGTAATTTGATAGATGAATGTCCGAGGTGCAATGAATTGCGCGATTACAAACAGTCTATTTCTTTGATGCGATTACAACAGTCTATTTCTTTGATGTGATGTTTTAACTGAAATTGGGGATTATATCAATCAAAATTCAAGTAATTTCAATATTATCTTGACATTTTGCATGGCAGGTGTTAAAATGTATATGTTGATGACTCGTTGCGAGTCATCCAGTAAATAGAAAAACTCACAACGAGTGATTGTTGCGGGGTAAGTATTGCACTACTCACCCTGGCTGACAAAGGATCAACGAACTTGAGAAGCAGTTTGTCATTCCTCGTCATTTTAATTATACCGTACTATATTAAGCTTAGTCAAGGACCTTTTAAGTACCTATGTGTACTATAAAGCTGGACTTGGCTTTTTTAATTTGGGCATGGTATGTGGTTATATGTTCGGGGAATGGCACTGTTCCTCATCTAACAAAACGAAGGAGCAGTAATTATGTTTTTTGTAAGAATGTTTAAACCTATTTTATTAATCTCGCTATTTATTATAGTCATTATAGGGTGCGACACGAATGTTAAGCCTACATTTTTCTCAAATTTATTGAGAGATCCTGGGGATATAGATGACTTGTCAAGTTGTTTATCTGGTATACCTGTCGTAGATGAAAACGGTATTATAACAATTAGTGCTGATGTTCAGTGTCTTGATGATTTATCAAATAGAGATGATAGCGATCCAAATCTGAGTGTGGCATTTTCAAAGATACTTGATGACCCAGAGCGGTATATGGATCGGTTGTTAACATTTGAAGCAACATTGAAAGATTATCACCATGGATGGTATCGACTTTACACTAATCGGAAGGATAGATCCTTCCTTATCCATAGTCAAGGTGTAGAGATTGAATTGGTAGATGACGAAAATAATGTATACCCAATACCACCAAACGAAAGATATGTTTTTAAATGCACAATCGACGAGATTAAAATTTTCCCAACAGGACTTTGGCAAATTGAGGCAGAGTTTGCAATTACAGAAAGTAAAAAACTTGTGCATCCGCCTGTACCAGTAAGTACAGAGTAAGAAAATAGTATTTCAGCCAGTTCCAGTAGAAGCTGAATAAGGGATTTGAACAAAGTAGATGGTAGGTTTCACTCAAACGGAGGAATTACAGGTAACGAAAGGTTTGAAAAAGCAGGACAGAACTGATGTATAAAAAATATCCGAGAGTTTCAACAGGATGCCTACTTTGCCTTATGTTATATTCTATATCGACTATTTATATACTCAATACTGAGGGCGGGTGTGTAAAGTTTTTGGCACAATGCCTGACATTATGGTGAATTGCAGGATATGTGTAGCACGTTTTAGTCCCGCCAAATGCCATACGCGCATTTGGCGTTGATTTAGTAGGGACGATATGTTTATCTTTCTATGCCGTTCCTACGGAACTCAAGAGGGGTGGTGGACTTTTTTCTATAAACATATCGTCCCTACGGGACTAAAGAGCAAGATGGACACTGCAAAAATTTGAAAGTTGACATCTAATTCTAAAGTTCACTATAAATAACCTTGACAGTTTGTGTGTAAGTTTAGATATTAATTTTCATCTAAATTCTCTGCTTTTAGTTTATTGACAAAGTTCTCCGTGATTCTACGTGAAGGATGTGCCACATTTTGATGGGGTTCAGGAAAATCTGTGAGTAGTTTTTCATAAGCCTCTGCTGCTTTTTCCATATTCTCCATAGTTTCATATATCTCACCAATTTGGTATTGAGCAGAAAGACGGTGATCATACGTATGGTTTGGATCATCTGCAAAGTTCTGAAAGACTTCAATGGCACGTTGCGTATCATCGTTAGCATAGGCTAATTGCCCGATGTAGTATTTTGCATTAATTGTGTTATCGTTTTCTGGGTAATTTTCGATAGCGAACTCAAGGCGAGAGATGGCTTCACCATATTCTTTCGTTTTCTCATAAGCCCATGCGATATAGAAATATGCGTTTTTCCCTTCCTGCGTATCGGGAAATAAGTCAATAACGTTTTGGTATCCGGTAATTGCTTGTTTATATTTTGCTTCCGCTTCCTCATATTTTGCTTCGGCTTCCTCAGTTTTACCCTCTACCTCATTAAATTGTGCTTCTGCATCAATTGATTCCCCTTCAGCCAAGTATGCTTGTGCAAGACGGAAGCTTGCGATTGATGCATGCTCTGTGTCACCAGAATCTACAACATTTCTGTATTCAATTTGGGCATTTACATAGTCCTTTTGTTCAAGGTATATGTTTCCGAGCGTGAACATAATCCGATATATAATCGGATGGCTGCGGAGTTCCAATTTGAGACTGTCAAGTTGACTGAGTGCAATATTTACATCTCCTCGTCCGTAGTAGCACATCGCAGCGGATAATTGTGCCTCTTCGTGAAGGATGCTGCCCGGATATGTAGCGATGAGTTGATTGAAGAGTGCGAGGGCTCTGTCGTAGTATGCTGTGCGAGATTCAAGCGTGCCTGTTTTTCCTAATTCCTCTGCAATGCGATATGTGGTTATGGCTATAGCATACATTGCATCATCTGTATACTCACTGTCTGGATAGTCACGTATTAATCGTCTGAAGAGTGCGAATCCTTCCTCATCAGTGCGTGGGAGGCGCGATGCTAACTGATAAATGGCATCATCTGCCCATCGGGAATCGGGGTAGTTATCAAAAACCTCTCGGTATGCTGCCCGAACTTTTCGTAATTTATTATTATCTGGCTCATCGAACGAAATAGGTGGGCTGTCCAACTGTTGTGCTTTTACCCACGCTTTATCAGCATTTTCTAAATAATGTGCATAATCGTTATAGGGTGTGGTAATCCTACCAAGCCAAAACCCGATAACGAGTGCAATGACGATGCATATTTCTATGATTATGAATTTTTTCATCCATTCTCTCCTTCTAAGTCTTTTAAATGACGGTGTAATAGTATAAATTTTAGCAAGTCTTTGGAAACATGTCAAGTGTGTAAGTAAGAGCAGGGTATGTAAAGTTTTTGGCACAACTACGGACCATACATTGTAGTTCGAGGTCTCCGTGCCCCGCCAAACCCCATTCATACCGTTGATTTATCCATCCTGGTTCAGACAACTATCCCTCCTTCAAAGCACCCCACACCGTAGGCAATTTCTTAACAGCCTCCACCCCCAGACCGATACCCGATTCATAGTTGCGAATGACTTCCTCGTGCGTCAACGCACGGTCATAAATCCGCACTTCATCAAAAACACCTTCAAAAAATGCTGATGCCTTTCCTCTATTATTCTCAGCACCCAGAAAAATAGGTTCTTCATAAGCGACGAAATCACGAATAAATGGACAACCCGCTAAATCATCAATTTGTTCCGTGTCTATATAAACATCCATGCTGATGCAACCCTCATCTCTATTCTGCAATCTGTTGTTCCTTTGCCTATCTTCTTCAGTTAAAGGCTGTATCGTATAAACAATCTGATGCCATTTACCGTCGGAAACAGGAGCACCCCTTGTAGAAGAAAAACCACCTCCACAACCATTTTCATCCGTTAAATTGCTATGTTCAAATAATATGAGATCTTGTTCTGTCACCAGTAAGTCATGATCTTCCCAATCCCAGCTCACATTGAGAAGAATGCCAGTGCCGCCGTTCCCCCTTGCACAACCTTTCTCAAGTACTCTATAGATTGCACTCCAGTTTTTCTTATTTGTCGTTTTAAACCATGCCTCAAATGTATAATCATTAAATTTGCTTCCAAAATTACCTACATTGGGCAAACTCACATAATCCCCATCTCCGTCTAATTTGAGTCCGCCTCTCACGTATCCGTCAACTTCTCTTGGATTTCCAACGATAGTTGCATGGTTTTTATTCCAAACATCTTTGACTTTTTTCCCTAAAATTGTGCCTTGATCGAAGGTCCAATAACTCACCAATCCATCTGTTACGATAGTCTTTGCGATGGTATTGACAGTGAGCATAAAACCTACCATTGTGAAGGTCAATAGGAACATTAGGTTTTTCATGACAATTTCTCCAGGGTCTGTTTGATATGATATTATACTATTTCTTGGTTTGTTTTCACTATGTTTGCCAAAAACTTTACACGCCCGTAAGAGCGGTTAGGAAACTGCTCCTAACGTCTTGGAGTGATCGAAAATTGAAACTCGACATACTAATCTCTTCTAAAAGAATAAGCAATTTATATGCCATTGTATATTTACGGCCGGACTGAATTTACGTATATTTTTTTCAGTTTGCTGCACATAAATGTACATTTTATGTTTGATATTGCACGATATGGTGCATCTTTTAGGTGCGTACACATTCTCTGTCTCTCAACAGGGTGTGTAAAGTTTTTGCACAAGTCCCTCATAAACCATTGTAGTGCGAGGTCTCTGTGCCCCGCTATCTCTCACTTCATCAACTACGGCGGGGCACAGAGACCCCGCACTACAATTAGAGACAGTCTTATTTGTGCAATAACTTTACATACCCCTCTCAACAAATTATATATGACAAATTCACCGAGAAATGCTATACTTGTTACGATAGAAAGCTGCAATTTTGGAATGGCATCAATTATACGATTTTTATGATTTTGCTGAAAATGATGTGTTTCTCAGTAAATATAGAGTAGGGGGAAAGTCATTGTATCTATTAGGCTATAGAGTTGCACATCAAGGAAGGTAAAGGCAGATGGATCAGTTAAAAATTGGTTTTGACAAAGGCACGCTCATCCTACAAAATGTTAATGAGTCCTATGAGGCTTCCAATGCCAACAACGATACTAATACCGATGGCAAGGTTCGCTCGCTGCGTTGATGTCGACTCAGAACGACCTTCCATTTTTCCTTTTATCCAACTTACATCCTGCTCAAGTGAACCAAGGCGATTATCCACGCGCTCCATCCAATTTAAGACGAGTTTTTGAAATTCTTGAGTATCCATGTGTGACTCCTTAGTATGAAAAGACTAAAACGAACTTCATCAAAATTTTAACACAATTCCACAGGGATGTCAATTTTTCCTGAGTGTATGAGTGAAGATGTGATTTATGGAAACTCCGTTAAAAATAAATTTTGACAAAGGCACGCTCATTCTACAAGACGTTCCAGACACACTTCAGGCGCAGTTGCCAGATATCCGCTGGGATGAACGCACACTGACCTTCCGTGCCCCTGCTTACCGTTATCGTCATATTATCTCACAGTTGCGTGCACACGAGGTTCCTTACGAGGATAGTGCGCGGCAATTCACGGTTAAATCCTTTGATAACCAAAAGCATGTTTCACCTTATCCTTATCAATCAGAAGCGATTGATGCATGGCAGGCGAACGGTAAACGAGGTGTTATCAGTTTGCCAACCGGTGCTGGAAAGACCTTCATCGCCATTTTGCTGATTGCAGATACACAACGTCCGACCCTTGTGCATGTTCCCACAATAGATTTGATGCACCAATGGTCCGAAGTGCTGAAAGAGCATTTTGGGCAAGAAGTTGGACTTTATGGTGGCGGACAACACGAACTTCAAGACCTTACTGTCACAACCTATCAATCTGCTGTTTTGCATGCACCTCACTACGGGAATCGTTTCGGATTAGCCATATATGATGAGTGCCACCACCTACCGGGTGACCAATATCAATATGCTGCAATTAGTAGCATCGCCCCTTTCCGTTTAGGATTGACAGCGACTCCAGAGCGCGTTGATGGAAAAGAGAGTAGACTTTACGCGCTTGTTGGCGAATGTTGCTATGAAGCACAGGTTCAAGAACTATCTGGTAAGACACTTTCGGAATATCGGGTTGTCACGATTGCAGTGAATATGCAAGATACGGAACGGATTCAATATGAGGCAGCGCGCCGCACTTATTTGAACTTCCTTAAGAAAGCGAAGATCAATATGGGAGCATCTCGCGGTTGGCAAACATTTTTATGGAAATCTTCACAATCTGAAGAGGGACGAACAGCCTTCAAGGCATATCTCACACAGAAGCAGCTGAGTTTTGCATCTGCTGCTAAACAGGAGTGGGTATGGAAACTCATTCAACGGCATCGTGGTGATAGGATTCTCATCTTTACGCAGGATAATGACACAGCATATCAAATCGGAACCCGTTTCTTTCTGCCAGTCCTGACACATCAAACTAAACTCAAAGAGCGAAATGCATTTTTGAATGGATTTCGCGATGGCACTTTTTCAATTTTGGTTACCTCAAAAGTGCTAAATGAAGGTGTTGATGTGCCAGAAGCGAATGTGGCTATTATTGTTTCGGGGAGTGGCAGTGTGCGGGAGCATGTGCAGCGGTTAGGACGCATACTCCGCAAACGTGAAGGCAAACAGGCTGTACTTTACGAACTTATATCAAAAAAGACCAGCGAACAGTTCGTCAACCAACGTAGACGGCAACACCATGCTTATCAACGGAGATAGATATATCTCTATGTCATTGGTTACCACTTAGATTATTGTAAGGAATCGGGTTAGAACCCTCCAACAAGTCATTATTGTAATTTGAGTTATGCTTACCAAAGATTTACTCCGATATAAAATCCGAGAAGGACAAATCTATCCACAATTTGTGAACCCTACTGATAGTAAATTACTGTCAGTTTCCGATCAGTTAATTTCAGTTTTTGAAGCATCTCCAAACACACAACGCGCAACACTATTAGAGACCAGCAAGCACATTATTGATAGCACAGCTGGACCTATAATAGTCAAGCGTGGGCTTGAAAAACTATTGTTGGATCGCACCGAATTTGATACTGCCCCTAACGAGGAACTAATTACGTTTCGGCAAAACCTCTTTACAGAGACGAGTCGTCTTCTGTCGCAAGATCAATTTTCGGATTATGAGGCGTATCAGCAGAGAGTTGGACAGATAGTAGGGGGCGAATTGCAAGAAGAAAAAGAAGCGTTAGGTGATAGACTGTATGCTGATCTACCGAATTGCCAACCTGTGTTGTCATTTAAAACACTTTCTGCCGAACACCTACTCCATAGATATAACACTGCACAAGTGCAAGGATTGCTTCTCCACTGCAACTCATTGTCCTTAACGCTCACCGATTCCATGACAGCTGAACTCCGTCAGTTATTCAAATATCTCAGATTCAATCAACTTCTGTGTACTATACGACATGTAGACAAGCACAGAGACCTGTCCCAACAAGAACAGAAAGAGAAAATAGGTAACGATAATTGTTTCCAAATTACGGTAGATGGACCGCTGAATCTGTTTTATAAAACGAAGCGATATGGAATGAATTTAGCCAACTTCTTCGTTGCAGTGTTGCATCAACCGCAATGGGAACTCACAGCAGAAGTTCAATTTCGGAATAAAAGCAGCTCTCGCTTATATCTTGATGAATCGTGCGGCATCAAGCCGATTTCACAACAATTTCTCGCCTATATACCTGAAGATATTCAACTCTTTCAGGAGATGCTTCGTAATAAAACTGATGATTGGCAGATTCATCCAGGAAGTCAGTTTCTGCCTCTACCGGGAGACTTCTATTGTTTTCCAGACTACCAACTCATCCATACGAGTGGCATAGAAGTGTGGATAGAATTATTTCATCCGTGGCATCAAGGACATCTGCTTGCTCGCTTGAATACACTTACTGAACAGGAAAATACGTCGCTTATTCTTGGTGTTTCAAAAGAATTGCAGAAGCAATCAACAATTGCAGAGGTACTGGAAACATCCGAGTATTTCTCAAAGTTTGGTTTTACATTCCGCGATGTCCCGACAATGAATGCTTTACTGCCTATTCTTAATTCGTTTGTTAAAAATGATCGTTAGGCAAACGACGAAATCGATCTTGATTAACCCTTTTATATTCTGGTACAATTGATAAAAAGAGTGTTGATGATAGGGGAACACTGATGAGATATTTTGAAACACGAGGTCCTGTAAATCCAGAAAAGAACTATGTCGTTTCACGCACTGAGGAGACAGTTGATTTCATTGAACGTATCAAAAATGGAAGATATATTGTCCTCTTTGCACCACGACAGACAGGCAAAACCACTTTCTTCCGTAGAGCTCTTGACAAACTCTCTACAGAAGATCCGAACTATTTCCCAATTCAATTAGATTTCCAAATACTTCGGAATGTCTCATCTACTGTTTTTTATGAACGTCTCTATGTGATGTTACGTGGTCAAATCGAAGCGGCGTTACGACAATGTGAAAGGGGTGTTTCCAAGGAACTAACGCACTTTTTAGAACACATACAACTCACTGATTCTTTTTCAATGCTGGATTTCTTTAATCAACTCAGTTACTTTCTTGAGAATCAACGTGTTGTGGTTCTTATTGACGAATTTGACGGCATTCCGGAAACAGTTGTTAGTGATTTTTTGTATACTATCCGTCATATATACCTCTCTAACGAATTGCATTGTCCATATAGTGTCGGAATCGTCGGTGTCAGAAGTATTACACAGTTAAATTATGACCGTTCCATCTCACCATTCAATATACAAGACGATTTCAACCTACCTAATTTTACGCTTGAACAAGTGCAAGAACTTTATTCACAGTATACAGAAGAAACCGGGCAACACTTTAAACCTGAAGTCATTGAAATGCTGCATAAGCAGACTGGGGGGCAACCCTTTCTTGTCAATCGGTTTGGACAGATACTTACAGATGAGATGGATATACCACTAACCGAGACAATTGGTATGGAACACTTTCTCACTGCACATGCCAATATCTCTCAAGAACGAAGTGTTAACATTCAACATCTACTTACGAATGTGCGTAGAGACCCACGCTTTAAAAGTATTCTAATGAAAATCATATCTTATGAAAGTGGTGTCCCCCTCAATCCGCATGATGATCTTATGAATGAACTTATCACCTATGGTGTCATAGCGAAAGGGAAAGAGGACCTATGCGAGATTGTAAATCCTATTTATCAACAGTGCATCCTTCAAGCATTTAGACCACTGTTCAACGGACTTGAAAATGATTACTTTCCTGAAGATACTTATTTTGAGGATCATCTCACACCAGAAGGGTATATTGACTTGGAACGGCTTCTCAATAATTTCCGTGATTTCATTGCACGTGTGGGCTTTAGGATACTTCAAGTGCCAAATACCCCACAAGAGTTTGTCGGACAAGACTTGCTTTATGCTTATCTTGATCAGTTTGTTAGCATAGTTCGCGGCAATATGTATCTTGAAGTGCAAACAGGACGGGGTAGAATGGATCTGGTAATTTTCCATAACAGAAGAAAATACATTGTAGAAACAAAGATATGGGAAGGGGAGAAACGGTATCAGTCTGGTAAAAAACAGCTGAGAGCATACCTAACATTAGAAAAAGCTGCGGAGGGATACTATGTTGTTTTTGACCATCGCGAAACCTCTGCCGCACTTACAGAAACTGAAACAGAGGACGGGTTGACGATACGTAGTTATGTAATTCCTGTTGTTCAAAAACGCCCTTCAATCCAAACACAGGTCAATTGATTCCAACTGTTGACATAATTTCGGTTTTCAACTAAACTAATATCACAATAGGTATGTTTTTCGGTAAATATTCACAATAACAACACACATAATATGCAATTGGAGGGTATTATGTCAAAAATACTTGTGCTATCTGGTGAGAACCATCGATTCAATGCAAGTGCAAGCGTCATACACAGTTTTCTTGATGAGGATGCAGAAATATCTGCTACGCTAACAGACGATAAAGATATTTTGACATCTAATGAGTTAGATAACTACGATGCGTGTGTCTTTGGCACAGGATTCACCCGCTCAGAACGTCAAGAGGATGGCACTTCCAAACGTGTTCCAGATTTGACCCTTGGACAAGAAGATGGTCTGTTTCAGTTTGTGGAGGGTGGTAAAGGATTGGTAGGCATTCACGGGACCGCTTGGTGGATTGGTGGACGCGCTGTTGATCTCATTGGTGGACATTCGAACTGGCACCCACCCGGTTCTACATTCACTGTGCATATAGAAGATACAGAACACCCAACAACCCAAGGCGTTTCAGATTTTGATGTTGAAGATGAGATCTACATCTCCGCCCATGAACCAAACCTTCATGTCTTAGCAACTGCCGAATGGTTCGGCAAGGCACATCCGATGGCATGGGTTAAGACCTATGGTTCTGGTAAGGTGTTTTATACGACTTTGGGACACGGACCGGGTACATTTGAACGGAAAGGTATGCAGATATTTCTCACACAAGCAGTGAGATGGGCGGCAACATCCTAAAACAGAAAGATGCACACCTTAAAGATCAAATCCGTAGAGACAGAAACCGTACCTGTCAACCATCGAGGCAATTGGCTATTCGTTAAACTTCATGCAGAAGATGGCACAACTGGCATCGGTGAAGCATCACATGGCAAAGATGATGAGCGGGTTAGTCAGTTAATCCAATCTCTTGAGTCTGAACTTACTGGGTTTAATGTGTTTCAACTTGAGGTTTTTCGTCGTCGGTTTTTCCGTGATAGTGAAGGGCATGCCTATCATACAGCGATAAGCGGAATTGAACATGCGATGTGGGACTTGGCAGGCAAGGCTTTGGATGTTCCGAGTTATCAACTCTTAGGTGGCAAGTGCAGACACCGTATTAGACTGTATGCAAATATAAACCGTACGACGATAGATCGGAGTCCTCATGGATTTGCCCAGAATGCTGAGAAGGCTGTGACAGAAGGATTTACCGCAATAAAATGTGCTCCTTTCGATGGTGTTTCAGCATCTAATATCAGTAATGGCACGCTTACGCAAGCAATAAGAGAAGGTATCGAACGGATTCGTGCTATCCGCGGAACAATCGGGTCAGAAATTGATCTATTAGTAGATTGCCACAGTCGGTTTAATCCTGGTCTTATCATACAGACTGCAAAAGCATTGGATGACCTTAATCTATTTTGGCTTGAAGATCCTGTCCCGTTAGATGACCTTGATGCAGTTTCTCATGTTAGCATGTCTACCTCTATGCCGATTGCAACTGGAGAACGGCTTCGTACACTGACAGATTTTGAAAGACTACTCAAGCATGGACGTGTTGACTATATTTTACCGGATGTAAAACATGTCGGTGGTTTGTTAGGATTGAAAAAGATCGCAACACTTGCGGAAACAACGAATGTAAAGGTCACACCTCACAATCCCAGTGGTCCTGTCGCAACAGCGGCGAGTGTGCAGTGTATGGCAAGCGTGCCGAATTTTGGTATCCTTGAATATGCTTGGGGTGAGGTGGAATGGCGAAGCACACTTGTTGACCCACCTGAACGAATAACAGACGGATTTATTGAACTTTCTACACGTTCCGGATTAGGTATATCACTTAACTCACTATAAACAGAACATTTTTGAGGATATATGTTATGAAACTTATGATGCTGCTTAATTTATTTCTAATTGTATGCTTATCGGGTTGTCTTACAAATTTAGAAAGAGGAATGCGACCTATAGAGACCGAGACATCTCCTACTGAAGCACTTAAATCACTTGCAGTTCTGGAACTTTCATCACCAAAAACAAACTATTCAGATAAAGAAATAATTCCCCTTGAACTTCAAATCCAAAATGGCAAGTTTGATCTGCTTGTCCCGTTTTCCACTGTTGCAATGGTACGCGCTTACAGACTACTTACTGTCACTGATAGCAACGGTGTTGAAGTCGATAAGAGAAAGATGATTCCACTGGCAAACACACTCAAAACACTCTATAAGGATGGAGAATCTATCAGGGCTGTTCAAGGTTTTGATATGAAAGCTGAAACAACACAGACAGTTGTATTGGATAATCTACTTGAATATTACGAACTTGCGCCGGGTAGTTACACAGTAAAAGTTGCCATTGACTTAGAAGTATATAATGAGTTTATACGGGATCAACATCCGCAAATTATTGAATTAGAGCGAGAGATATATGATATTCAGAATAGTACTAACCCACAGTTTACACCAGAGGTAAAAAGAGAGGCGATTGGTTATACACAAGACCAAATTAAATTAATCCAAGAGAAATATAAAGATGATTTGCTGGACATTTATCTTCCTTTAAGATCACGTCGGGGAAAAGCCTTATTGGAATCTAACACCATCGCTATTACTATAGAATAACCTCAGTTTCTACTAACAGAATTTCGATCGTCAATTTAATGCAAGTTTGAACAATTTAATTCAATGTTCACCGTAGATGGATTTGAGGTGTGAAATCCACATACTAATACTGAATCACAGCGCGCATACAGAGCATCAAATCAACAGTATGAATGCTATATGAAGATTAAGAAATAAATTCGGTATTTTGAGATCAAAGTCCAGCACGCTTAAATGAAGATTAATTAATTAAATTCGGTAATATTCGGGCGGGGAAACCCCGCCCCTACGATAATTTTTATAGAATTAGATTACCGAAATATTTTCTTAATCTTCATAAAAGCGTGCCTACGAGTTTTGGGACAATTGAGAATTACCGAATTAATAAATTAATCTTCATATAGTATTCCCTAACTACCGTTTTTACATAAGTTAAGTACTGTAAACAAATAATTTAGGAGGACCATCCTATGAAAGTTATACGACTTGTTATTCTATGTAGTATTGGTTTAATGCTATTGAATCCAGTGTTCGCAGTAGCACCCAAAAAGGCGAAAATTGCATTTGTGTCAAATGCCGATGGATGGGGAATTGACATAATGAACCCGGATGGGCGTGAACGCAAAAAATTAATTACACACTCCAGCAATATAAACCAATTAGCTTGGTCACCATCGGGAGAACATATTCTCTTTGGTGCCCGGAACTCCGAAGGTAATCATGATATCTATATTGTGAATGCCGATGGATCTGATATGATGAAGTTATTTGATACTCCCAATTATAAACGTCAACCCGCTTGGTCACCCGATGGAGACAAGATTGCTTATATGGCCTACTCAAAAATCTGGGAGAGTTGGAGTATCTATGTAGCAACGATTGATGGAAAGTTAATAGCACCTGTAATTCGTGTTGGAAGACACGGAGGTGATCCAGCCTGGTCACCTGATGGCACAGAAATCGCCTATGTGGATGATGAAGTCTATCAACGAAATATCTATATATATAATATTGAAACACAACAACAAAGGGTGCTTATCAAACACAATCCATCTTGGATGGCTTATCCTACTTGGTCCCCTAACGGAGATAGAATTGCATATTACTGGGGATTAGGGGCTTTGTCGGGCATTTTCTCTGTAAATAATGATGGAACTGAAATGGAACGAATTGTTGAAATTGAAGAAACAGGTATACGTTCACTGACTTGGTCTCCAGGGGGCAAATATCTTTTATATTCCCAACCTATGGATGATAATCTCCATCTCTTAAAACTGACTATTAGCTCTGGTAAAATCCAACAGCTGACGCATGAAGGTAAAAATTTCGATGGTATTTGGTATGATCCTAATCCGATGTCTGTTTTTCCTTCAAAATCGTTGATAACGACTACTTGGGGAGACATAAAAGATCCTAAATAAACGGGGGTGAAAGTTTTTAGCACTGCACGTAGGGGCGGGGTCTCCCGCCCGATTACCACCCTTGCCACATTTCCATTCCAACACTGCTGATGGATAGGATGTGTTCCAACGAGGGCGAGGAGACCTCGCCCCTACAATATGTCCGAACGTGAGATAACCTTTGCCAAAAACTTTACATACCCTAAATAAACTATCAACATTGATCACTTAACACAATATAGCCACGTTTTATGAAAGACGTGACTATATTGCTAATGTTTCTTACCAATTTATGAGATATTACCATTAAATCTTGGTATTAGGATGCCACAAATTTTTCTCAGTGATACCCAGTTCTTTCAGTATTGGATCAAGTAGTGATATTTCCTCCATTTGTTTTGTGTTATGTGCATCGCTACCGATAAGCAATTTCACATCCCGTTCTAAACATCGTTGATAAAATTCAACAAGATGTAACTGATTATAACGAACCATCTTCGGACTGATTTCTATTCCCAGTCCACGTTGAGACACAAGGTCGAGTTGATAAATCAACCGCTTTTGTTCTACATTCTGCATCATCTCCTGACCAAATGCTGCAGTTTCCTCTTTTGAAAACTGAAAAACATCGGGAGAAAGCAGAAATGGATGGACGATTGCATCGGTTATGGGACATGCGACCGCTGCTTCAAACATATATATTTCGTGTAGTGCGACTCTCCGTGGGTCTGTGAAACTTCTCGGTTGTGCGACACCTCTCAGATGATAATGGTTTGGAGCCATCAGGACATAATCAAAATAGGCTGCCAAACGAATATTTATTGATGTAGACTGATATTCCAACATCTGTGACTCCACACCAAAATGCACTTCAATGGAATGCTCTATCTTCTTTATTGTCTGCAGTGCGGCTTGAATAGTTTTTATTTTAGATTGATAACTGTAATCGTGATCGGTTATTCCGATTGATTCAGTACCGCGTATTTGTTGAAGTTTAATTATCTTTTCTATACTTAAATCATTTTCAGCACATCCAGAAAGCTGGGTATGGATATGGTAGTCACAACTATGCATTTCGTACTCCTTCAAACTATATCATTCCTAATAAGATTATTGCAAAATTTTGGATGAATTGCAACAAAAAATTGAAGGAGAATCAAGTATTATACCCCAAGTTGCTACCTTATACTTGTAGGAGAGGTTTCTAACCTCGATTATTTGAACCAAAGCTTGTCCAATCGGGGTTGGAAACCCCTCCTACAAGAAAGGTTCTTCTTAAATTAACGCTTATGGTGCGGTTAGGAAACCGCACCTATCGCGGTGGTAAGAGTCTAATTCGTAGGAAATAGCACAATATATCCCTTACACTGAACTCACGTTAAAATATATAGTGGAATTTACAATTAATGTGACACGCCTCAGAGGGCGAGGAAACCTCGCCCCTCCGGGACTTGTGGTGCTTGCCATCGGATTGAAATATATTCTTAATTCTAAACTTTACTATAATCTCCTGCTTTCCTCAAAAAATACTTGTATTATTCATGTATTTAGACTAAAATGTTGGTATGGATTTTATATAGGGAAGGTGGTTTTTATGACCGGTACAGAATTCATGAAAATACGGGAAAATGCGGATATCAAGATCATAGATGTCCTGACAGATTTAAGTAGTTATGCTGCGACTGACTTGCGGAAAGTTCTTGAGGGTCTTCTAACTGAAAAGGTGAATAAAGTAATTGTTAATTTCGGCGAAGTAGGTCACATAAACAGCACAGCAGTGGGAACATTAGTGGGCATTGCTAAACGACTACGCCAAAATGGTGGCGATCTAAAACTCTGTAACTTAGCTTCAACACTCACGCGAACATTTAATCTTATTGGAGCTTCCAGTGTCGTTGAAATATATGAATCTGAGAAGAGTGCCATAGCAGCTTTTTAATCAATTTCAAAAAAGATTGGTGTTCCCATGAAGAAAGAACTCATTGAGTTGAATTTGCCAAGTGATGTGTTTTACCTTGAGTCGGTGCGTGTGTTTATCGGCAAGTTATCTGAAACGCTCAGGTTTTCAAAGAAACGGATAGCAGATATCCAACTTGCGCTTGACGAAATTTGTAGTAACGCAGTTTATCACGGATCAAAGTGTGTTTCCAGTGGCATTCAATTACAAATTTCCGTTGACACATGTTCGCTTGAGATAGTCGTCCGTGATAAAGGCAGAGACGGAATGCGAGATTGGTCTTCACCTGAGAAATTAGCAGAGATACAAGCGAATCGTTCACCGAGCAGCGAGAGGGGACATGGTCTGTATCTGATCGAATGTCTTACAGATGTTCACAAACTCCAAGCAAATGCTGTAGGTGGCACTGATGTAACTGCTATTTTCTATCGAGATTCCCAACAAGCAAATGGTTAACCCTGTATAGCAATTAATGTTAAGTCGTCCTCATTAGAAGAACCCTCAGTAAATTTAGTAATAGTGTCAGAAACAGACTGGATTAGTTGCGATGGTGAATCTTCTTTACACCTCTCTATTACGTTTTCCAACCTTTCTATAGAAAATACTTCTCCTCGCGGATTCTTGACTTCATAAGCACCATCTGTATATAGAAATGCTCTACTTGATACATCAAATGGATAATAACAATTTTGGTATTCGGAATCTCTATGTATCCCTAAACCGTTTCCGGTGTGTTTATCAGTAATTCGTTCACATTCGGACTGTGAACCGTGTTGCAAAAAGGGCGAGGGATGTCCTGCATTAGCACAGACCAGTTGTTGTTTTGTGAGGTCAAAAATACCGCAGAATGCTGTCGCGAACATATACAATTGCGAACTAATAATATCGTTAAAACGTGTGTTTAGTATATGCAAAAGGTCTGCGGGATTATTCTCAACATGTTCTCTATGCTCTGCCAATATCGTTTTGATAAAGACAGTGACAAGAGCAGCAGAAGCACCATGCCCCATTACGTCAGAAATTAGGACACCTACACAATTGTCCTCTATCTCCCAGATATCAAAAAAATCTCCCCCGACTGCCAGAGTAGGTCTACAATAGGAAGCGATACGACATCCAGCTATCTCTTGTGTGCCGTTCTGCGGAATAATAATCTCTTGGACGCTGCGAGCCATTTGGAGTTCCGCCTCTAAACGTGCATTATGCTTTTCAAGTGTATCGTGATAGAACTTTATTCGTAGCAGCGATTTTATCCGAGCCAATACCTCAAAACTATTGAATGGTTTCTCAATGAAGTCATCTGCTCCTGCTTCAACTGCTTTAATTCTGTTTTCTTGTGTATCTCGTAATGCGGTTATCATTATGATGGGAATGAATGCTGTTTTCTTATCTGCGCGAACACTTTCGACCACTTCAAACCCATCTACTTTAGGCATGTTTATATCCAATAGAATAATGTCGGGCATTTCATCCGATACAATCTCTAATGCCTCATCACCATCACCGGCAGTAAGGACAGTGTAACCGCGTGCTTGAAGATGTATCTGTAGGATTTTTACATTGCGGGGTTCATCATCAACGACAAGTATTTTCGCTGATTCATGACTTTTCATGTTGTGCTTCCCTGATATGGTGTGCCACGCGTTTTACCAGAACTTGTGTATCAATGGGTTTACTGAGATAATCATCACAGCCAGAATTGAGGATTCGCTCCCGGTCACCAGTCATTGCTGCGGCTGTTAAGGCAATAATTGGGATATTACGCCAATTTGGATTAGCTTTAATCTGACGAGTTAGTTCTTCTCCGCTCTGTCCGGGGAGTGCAATATCCATTAGGATGAGTACGGGATTGTTTTTTTCTAAACACCTCAGTGCTTCATCTGCGTCAGTTGCCTCAAGTACATCATACCCTTCCGCCTGTAAAACAATCCTGACGACTTTTCTATTCAATACTTGGTCTTCTATGACAAGGATTTGATAGGTGTTCTCCTGACTCATCTCATGGTTCCTATACACAAAGTAAATGAATATTTCACGTTTAGCAGTTAGAGAACAATACCACTTTGTTGGGGAAGGTTATTTTAGTTTTTGATTTTTCGGGATGTATAGTTTTAGTGAAATGTAATCTAACTGCTGTTGATTGTTTGGTCTATTGGTATACTAAATGAGAAGGTACTCCCCTTTCCCTCTTCACTTGTTACTTGTATTTCACCACCATGCAATTCAATTAATCGTTGGGTAAGTGCAAGACCGAGACCTGTTCCACCGAACCGTCTTGATTTTGAAGTGTCAATCTGTGTAAAAGGAGCGAAAAGTTTCATTCGATCTTCTTCTGCTATTCCTATACCAGTATCTATTACCTCAACTTGTAGCGTGGAATGTGTAATATTTAGGTTAGTAGTAACTTTTCCGCCTTCCGGCGTAAATTTTACTGCATTCGATAACAAATTATAAAATATTTGCTTAACTTTAACGCGATCGGCTTCAATCATAGCATTTTGTGGACATGATAAAGTGAGTTGTATATCTTTCTGCCGTGCAAGTGAACTGATAATTGTGTTAACTTCCTCAACTGCATCAACGATGGCAAACTCTTCAAGTTGGAGGAACATTTTGCCGGCTTCAATCTTTGAAAGATCTAATATATCGTTGATCATCTCCAGTAGATGTTGTCCACTGATCCGAATATCGTTGACACATTCCTTCTGATCATCATTTATTGGTCCGATGAGTTCATCCCTAAGTATTTCAGCGAATCCGATAATAGCATTTAAAGGTGTTCGCAATTCGTGGCTCATATTTGCAAGAAAATCGCTTTTTGCTCTGCTGGCATATTCAGCAGTTTCTTTAGCACTCTGCATTGCTTCTTGTGCTTTAAGTCGTTCCGTAATATCCAGTGCCATACTAATAATAATACGTTTTCCATCTGGTTCAACCCCCAGCAGCGATGAACTAAATTCCCAAACTTGTTTTTTCCCTGACTTCGTTTTTATTTCGTATTGCTCTGGTGTTGCTCGTTCCTTCATTTGATTTGCCTGACTTAAATGGTCTTGAATTTCTTGGTTTAATTGACTATTGGCTTGTGCCAACCATTTAGATACTGTTGTCATATCTTCTAAAGTGTAGCCAGTAAGGTCTGTCCATGTGCGATTGATGAGGATTACCTCACCATCTTCAGCATGTATCATAATAGGAAGCGGGGCATTAAGCACAGCACGGCGGAAACGTTCTTCACTCTCCTGCAATTCCATTTCTGCTTGCTTTCGGTCTGTTATATTCGTTGAAGTTACTACAAAACCGATAATTTCAGCATCTCGTAAAATCGGACCAACCCATGAGGAATACCAATTTAGACTGATTTTTCCCTGAACTTCATAACCCGCCACCTCACCTGTTTCAAGGACTTTACGACATGCTTCGCGAAATCCATCATGATGTTCCGGTGTTAGAAAGTCAAAGATACTATTGCCAACAATATCTTCTGGTTCCATATCCACACCAGTTGGAATTCGGTTGATAAACTGCAATCGGTAATCCAGATCAAGTGTTGTAATGATGTCTGGTGCACTTTCTACTAATGACCGCCAATTTGCCTCAGAATCTCGCAATGCCTGATCTGCCCGAAAATACTCCGTGATGTCACGAGAGATACCGCATGTGCCTTTGATACGTCCACTTCTATCCCTAATTGGGACTTTTGTGGTAGAAACCCATGTATCTGGTGCCCCCAGCCATGTCTCTTTTTCCTGTTTGCCTTCAATGGGTTTGCCAGAATCTATGACTGTTCGTTCATCTTGATAGGCTTGTTGTGCATGTTCACGTGTAAAGAAATCAAAGTCACTTTTTCCGATTGCCTCAGTTGGATTTTTGAGACCGAAACGATTGGCAAGGGAACGATTTATCCGTACAAATCTACTCTCAATGTCTTTAAAGTAAATATGGTCGGGAGTATTATCCATTAGGGTGTGGAGGAGATCACTATCCTGTGAATGGGTTTGGGCAAGTTGTTGAAACCGTGTCTCACTTTCACGGAGTTTATTCTCAATCTGCTTTTGTCTTGTAATATCACGAACAGTGACGCAATAACGGGCGTGTTGTTCGGTGTCTAATTGTACCGTCCAGATTAACCTTTTAAATTCGCCATTACTACATTGAAAGCGATTTTCAAAAGCGATGTTCTGTCGTTCCTCTGAATTTAATTTTATAAGTTCATCAACTGAAGATTCTTGGTCGTCTGGATGAACGAGTTCGATCCAAGAACGAGTCTTTAGTTCAGCACAAGTGAATCCAAGCGTTTTTTCCCAGGCAGGATTGAGTGGAAGGAATGTGCCATCCAGATGTATGTATCCGAACATATCTGATGACATCTGCATAAAAGGGGAGTTAGCTGCAGATACCATGTTGGTTCCCTCATTATTTGGTTACCAGAACGGCACGATTTGCGAGTTTAACAACGGTTTGTGTCGTACTTTGGAAAACCATTTCGTATAACCGTCCGTGATGACTGGCACTAAGTGCAATTAGGTCGCAATCGTTCTCTTCAGCGTTTTCCAAAATATTGGTCACGGTAAAACCGAGTGCAGTCAAAAATTCGGTTTGTACATCATAGTATTGTAAGTATGATTCCATCTGCTGTTTAATGTCAGTGGCTTCTTGCGCGGTGTTTGAAAGTGCAAGACCGAGAATATTTGCTTTCGTCAATTCTCCAATTTCGGCGGCCAGAGAGAGCACATGGTCTGAGTAAATATCACCGTGATTAACAGCCATTATTTTTCTTAATAAAGTGCATTGTTCATGAACAACGATAATTGGCTTAGTAATATGTGCGAGTACGTCGTCTATCTGGTTTTGAATGAGTTTTAGCCCGCGTGTTTTAATTTCTTCTGGAAGGCCTACCACAACTAAATCCGCAGAATGTGCTTGTTGACAAATCATCTGTCGTGGATTGCCAGCGACAGCTTCAATATGATAATCCAAAAAATCGTAAAGTGCACATTCTTTTTCAGTTCGACGAATGACCGTTTCAGCAACTTCTGCACTGCCACCGTGGGCACTGTCTTGAAAAAAGACACAAGATAAGTGAGTTCCTAACAGTACCGCAAGTTGTCCTGCATAATCAAAGGCATTTCTTTCATAATCAGTGTCGCCTATAGAAACGAGGATATTCTTTATCATTGAACATACCTATAAGATAAATCATTGTGTGGTTTCGGATGGCGGATTTAGCAGAGCCCAAACTGCTTCCTCTTCAGTTTCAAAGTTCCTAAAGACAGTAATTAGTCTCGCCATTACAATGAGGTTCTTGACATGTTTGTTGACATTTATCACAGCAATCGTCCCGCCGAGTGGATGTATATCAGCATATATTTTCATCAGGACACCAAGTCCTGAACTATCCATACCTATGACATCTTTGAAATCAAATACAAGTCTTGGTGTATCATCTATTTGTGATAATGTATTCTCTACGGTGTCCTTTAACTCTTGGATGTCAGGCCCCATAATTCTGCCATCAAGTTTAAAGATGTGTACACCGTCTTGTTCTGATTGAATGATCGCCATTAATGCAGCCTCCATGTTGCTGCGATAATGAAAATGTAGGTTAGTTTTCGCTTCCCAAAGTTGAGATAGCTTCATCTTCGGTCGTGAAATGTTCAAAGATACTCGCAAGTCGACTACGCACAATTAGGTTTTTAATGTTTTTCCCAACATTGATCACACCTACCCTGCCCCCTTGCCGAGTAATAGTTACATGAGCCCCCATGAGTGTTCCAAGACCGGAACTGTCCATCATATTAACCTTTTCAAAATCAATCAGGATTCTGGGTTTATCGGAGGCATCAATCTCTGCGGTGATTACTTCACGGAGCTCGGTTACCCCAGTGCCCATTATTTTACCTGATGGTTCCAAAATGGTAACACCATCTTTATAGCGAACCGTAGTTGCCATTGTTTATCTCCCTTTTGTCTTTATTTAAAGTTGTACGCTATTTTGAGTAATTCTGTTTCTATTATATGTATTTTTCTGCTAATTGTCAAATTAATTTGGTGTGTAATTTTCAGTTAACGTTGTAATGACAACTATTGTTGGTATATTAATACCATTTCTAAAATTAACATATCATCAAAGAAGTAACTGGGTTGTTAGTCGCGCAATTCATTGTGCTCTTATATTGTTTCATAACTTCTTTGTCTGAACCAAGATTTGCAGGATTATGAGTTTGGCACGCTTCCGTTCCTTCTCAAAGAATAACCGTTATCTTATACCATTTCTAAAAATGATGTCGCATTATAGGTTTTTGTAAATGTAATCTGATACCACACAACCTAACAGGTTATGCTACAACAAAGAGGCATTATCATTTAGAAATGGTATTATGAATGGTGCCTTGAAATACCGACCTCTTATCCTGTAAATCCTGGTTCAGACAAGAATCGGATTAGAAACCCCTTCAACAATGAAAAATAGGGACAGTTGCATGCTTCTGACTCTACCTTAACCTATTCTTGACATCATTACATAGATGTGCTATACTGCAAAACAGGTTTCCAATGGAAACATGGAATCTTTATTGTGAATATATCAACAACCCAAGTTCATAAGAAATGATATGGAGTGCTAATTAAATGGATTACAAACAAGCGTTAGACAGTAAAATCTCCAAGTATAATTTACTCAATCATCCGTTTTACCAAGCGTGGAGTGCTGGTGAATTGCCTGTTGAAGCATTGCAAAACTATGCCCGTGAATATGGTGCCTTTATCTCAACATTGCCAAAGGGGTGGGAAACATTAGACGATGCTGAAACAGCGGAAGAGGAAACGGAACATATTGAGATGTGGGAAGATTTTGCAGATGGTCTTGACACCGAAATTTCGGATGCACAGATACCCGAAGTGAAAACTCTCTTGAATACAACCGAGAATCTCTTTTCTAATAGTGAAACAGCATTAGGCGCGCTTTATGCTTTTGAGGCACAACAACCAGAAACCGCGAAATCCAAGTTGGCAGGGCTGAAAGCGTTCTATCAATTTCCAGATAAAGTGGAACCGTACTTTGAAACACATTCTCACAATGAACATGAAGCGGAGAAAATACTTGAGAGGATTGGTGCGTTGTCATCGGAGGCACAAGAGACTGCGGTACGAGCATGTGAGCAGATGAGCAGCGCGTTATGGGATGCCCTCACAGGAATTCACGATGCTGAATGCGCGTGATACGGTAAAAACATATTTTGACGCACTTGTGAAGAGAGATGCTGAAACCCTTATTGCGATGATGCTTCCTGCTGTACATTATGTGAAGATTGGCACAGATGCGGGTGAAGTCGTTGAAGGCGTAGATGGAATTGCAGCCTATTATCAAAATCATGTTGTGAGTACTGAGGATTTCAGCATCAAAATCATTCATCTTGATGTGCAGGAACGCGATAATGTTGCGTGGTTCTATACGCGTCAGATATGGAAACTCAAATGGCAAGGTGTAGGAGAAGAATTCGTGATGCGAATGACAGGTGTTTTGGAGAAAATTGACGACTCATGGAAATTCGCACAGATACATGCTTCTATTGGTGTTCCTGAATCATAGTTTTTAAAGGAGAAGTTCTTGAATATTTCGGCTGTCTCTTTTGATGGTGATATGACCTTGTGGGATTTCTATAAGGTCATGCGTCATTCACTCATGCAGACATTAACTGAGTTGCAGAGACAAGTACCGACACAACGAGCATTAGAACTGACAATTGATGAGATGATATGGATCCGAGACCAATATGCCAAAGAAGTGACAGGCAAAATCTGGAATCTTGAAGAAATCAGACGAGGTGCTTTTGAACGGACCCTTTACTATGTAGGATATCCTAACGAAAAACTGGCTGCAGACCTGAATGCAATTTATTTCAAGCACCGGTTTGAAGATATAGAGTTATACCCTGATGTTATACCGGCCTTTGATGTTCTAACACAACATTACAAGTTAGGTTTACTCTCAAATGGAAATACCTATCCTGAACGGTGTGGACTTGAAGATTATTTTTCTGTTGTTATTTTTGCCCAAGATGTGCAGGTTGAGAAACCGGATCCAAAGATTTTTGAGATTACTGTCCAACAAGCAGGTTGTGAATTCTCACAGTTGATGCATGTTGGTGATTCACTTGAGAACGATGTTGCAGGCGCGCAAAATGTCGGTGCGCCTGCTGTCTGGCTCAATCGTGCCGGTATACAAAACACTACAGATATTCAACCCGACTATGAAATACGTTCCTTGACTGAAATTCCTGAAATATTAGGATTAGATAGGAGAACAAAATGATAGCAATATCTAAAGAACTTCAGAAAGCTGTTCAGGAGTCAAAAGATAATATAGTCTATCTAATTGATCCAGATACGGACAAAAAATATATCTTGCTACCTGAAGATGATTATAATGAGAAACAATCGAACTATCATTACGACGATAGTCCCGTAACAGAAGAAGAACAGATTGCTTTACTTGTTGAAATGGGGCTTAGTATAGGTTGGGATGACCCGGAAATGGATGTTTACAATGAACTTGATCCACGGAGGAACAATGTCAGTCGGAAGTGTGGGATCAACGTGAAATAGGAGTGAAGTGATGATGACACCTGAACAACGATATCTCTTTGATGTCACTGGATATCTACACCTTAAGAATGCTATTCAAGGAGAAGAATTGAAAGCGGCACAGGAAGCAGCTGATAGTTACATCAATACTACCACAGAAGAACTTCCTGCAGGATTTGACTCCAGTGGTAAACACCTGCCAAACGGTGTTGCATTTTCGAGAGCGTTGGAAGCACTTGCGCTGCATCCAGCGAGCTGGTCCATCATTAAGGAACTGACTGACAATAAGCCGCAGTTAGTTCGTGGAACAATGATAGCGGATAGAGTAGGCGTTCCGGAAGGTGGTGAAGCGTTACGACTACATTGTGCAAGAGAAGATTATGGAAGGGACAGAAACTGTTTTGAAAACAGAAACGGTAAAATCTATTGTGATGATTTCGTCGTTTTCCCTTATCTGACAGATGTGCATCCTGGTGATGGTGGATTATTAGTTGTTCCCGGATCGCACAAAGCTGAATATGATCGTCCGGAATACATATTCAACAATGGGACAATTGACGATATTGATGACCTTCCACACGGTGTTGAAAATATCACTCCAAAGGCGGGGGATATTGTGGTTATATCGGAACTCTTAACGCACGGTGCGCTACCTTGGAAACCGAAAGATCGGTATCGTTGCTTTCTTGTTTTGCGGTATAGACCGCAAGACCGTGGTGAGAGTCGTCTACCCGCAGAGGTGAGAGGACGTTTAGCACCAGAAACGTTAGAGTTGATCGCTCAGGCAGATATCAATCACACAAAAGGGATTGTTAAGAAGGATGTTATCAAGTTGACATGATAGGAACTATGGTGAATTTTTGAATTAATTATACATATTTATAATCTCTTCAAGTGTTTTAGCTTTATTATATTCTCGTAATCGCTTTATGTTTGCAAAGCCGTGTTCAATGGGGTTATAGTCAGGTGAATAAGGTGGCAAATACAATAAGGATGCTCCCGATGCTGCTATTAGGTCTCGTGTTCTTTTAGTTTTATGAATACGCGCATTATCCATTATGACGAGATGGTTTTCTCCGAGTTGTGGACATACTTGACTTTCAAGCCATGCATTGAAACACGCCGCATTACAACTCCCTTTCAAATAGAGTAGGTGTTGTAAATGCTTGATCAATACGGGCAGCTAATAAAGTTGTTGTACGGGTTCTTTGACTTGATATGAGGTCAAAAACAGGTTCCCCTTTTGGGGCATACCCAAAACGCCTAAAACTTTCTGATCGAAACCCGCTTTCATCAATAAAAACTAATGTTTTTCCGCTGCGAGTTGTTCACAATAGGTTTTCGCTGTTGATCACATCGCTCCTTATAACCGAATGTCTTTTTTTCTCGAGATGCCGAGTTTCCGCAGCCCATACCAGATACAATAGGGTGAGACACCGAAATGTGCAGCACGTTCAACGTTAGTTTGATCAGGAAAATCTTGGACATGTTGTTTGAGTGCGCTATAGTCAATACACCTGGGATCTCGGGGTCCCGGCTTTTGCGGGGTAAGTGGGTCTGGTGCTTTTAGCCATTTGTAGATAATATCCCGCGAGATATTATACCGCTTTGCAGCTTCTACTTTGCTACCGCCACCTTCTACAAAATCAAGGACACGCTTACGTAAATCTTTCGAATATGACATAATGCCAGATATTATATCATAAATATAAAAAAATGTATAATTATTTATATTCTTTACCATAGTTATTTAGCACAACTCGTTAGAATATTAAAAGTTGTTTTAAAAGAGATGATTTATTGTGAAAATTGAAACTATAAATACTAACAGTGGGTTCCTGTGTGTTTTCAATATTGTTGTGTGCATGAGGAAGGATATCTTTAATATTGTGCTTTGGAATATTATGCTTTGGACGGTATTTTTGAGTGTCTTCTTGAGTGTCTTCTTGAGTGAATACAGCCATGCCGGAACCTGGATAGATGAGTTTAATGGAAACGAACTCAACGGGTGGAAACGTGTTGTAGAAGATAATCCATGGTTTGCAGAATGGAGACCTGTAAAAGGCGCACTCTTCAGTAATATTCAGAACATACCACGAGAGCAGTTTACAAAAGCCGATTTTCTACACTGGAACGCCCATCAATTTCAACTTATGAAAGTTACAGTAGTAGGTGAAGAAATAAATTACTTTCCGCATGGGCATGATCTCTTAAACTCTGGACAATTCTGCTTGTTTCTCGGAAAACGGAAGTCTGCACCAGACTTTGCGGAAGGCTACATCTTCAGTCCTGAAGAGACAGCCAAGATGTGGTTTTCAGTAAAGGGTGATTACAAAAAAGGCAACTCAAAAGCAAAATATGGGCTCATGTGGCGGCTAACCAGAGGCAACCTAAAAGTTGTATTTGATACTGGACGGTTTCGATTATTGGCACAAGACATTCTCGTGACCGAATTCTCTGACGTTAACATCAACGTAATTGATGTCGTCGGATTGCTGATTCTGTGTGATACGGATGCAGACTGGTTTGAAGCGAATATCTCAACCTTCTCGGTTTCTGGACAAGGTATTCCCCATCATAATTCACTTGATGTGCAGTTAGGAAACACACAACTTGCTACGACTTGGGGAGAACTGAAACAATTTTGAAAGTCCGGGATGTCCCTACAACAGAGAGGTAAGTTGTTATGGAAATTAAAACTATATGCGACATCTGCAGGTTTTTGTCCATTTTCAATCTTGTTATGGATAGAAAACAGAGAATCATTAAGACTTTTTTATGTTTAGTGTTTTTAAGTGTCCTTCTGTGCGGACACAGTTCCGCTGGAACCTGGCGAGACACGTTTGATGAAAATGAACTTAACGGATGGGAACGCATTGCAGAACACAATCCTTGGAACGCAAGGTGGAAAGTTCTGGGAGGAATCCTTTTCTCCCAAATTCGGAAACCTCGTGAACCCCTAATACCTGATAAGGATATAGCAGATTTTTTACAGTGGACAGGTATGCCATTTCGTCTTGATCAGTTAACAGTGATAGGAACAGAAATAATTTACCCTCAGGGGGGAAAACTGGGAATGGGTGAACTCTGTTTGTTCCTTGGGAAACGTCGAGCTGTTCCTCACTTTGCAGTAGAGGGTTATATTTTCAGTCCCGAAGAAACAAGCAGAGTAACGTTTACCGCAAATGGTGATTACAGTAGAGGCAAAACGAAAACATGGTATGGTGACAAATTTCCATTCACCACACGTCATCTAAAAGTTGTCTTTGATTCAGGTGAGTTTAAAGTATTTACGAACAAGGATCTGTTAGCAGAATTTATTGATGCTCGTTTCACAGAAATTGATGTTGCAGGATTACTTATTACTAGTCATATCGGAGAAGTTTGGTTTGGTGCACACATCTCAAGTTTTTCCATTACTGGACAAAGAATCATCAACCAGAATCTTGCTGTTCAACTAAAAGAAATGCAATTTGTGATGACTTGGGCACATCTAAAACAGTTTGAGTAAAATGAGTAAAAAGTACTCAGCTTTAGTAAATTGAGTTACAAGATGAAGCAAATATTAAACATATTCAGGTGGTTTGCGTTTTTTTCTATATGCGGTGTATTTTCTGCATTCGCTTTCGCAGAAAATTATCAGGACGATTTTAATGTTTTGCAAGAAGACAACTGGGAACTTTGGGGACAGTTCTCGCTATGGAAAGCCGAAAAAGGTTTCTTAAAGGGATGGATTCAGAGTCCAGTTGAGACCTTTGAACTGTTCCAATTCAAAGGTCCTGGCACCTATGAAAACTATGAACTTCCTATTGGGCACGATATAATTCAGAGACAGATAAAAAATCCAGGGTATGATCAATTCATAATTACCTTAGGAAACTTAGGTATAAATGGCGCGAATTTTGGCATTGCGATTGGCCGCCTCTTTCCCAAGATAATTGGATCCAATCCGTTTTACTATCTTTTTACGACGGCTAAGATATATTCGGCACGTTTCAGTGGATGGGGTGGTGTGATAATTCCTTTTAAACGGTGGCGAAAGCCGCATAATCCTGACACCAATTGGAGAACATGGGAGTTGGAATCAATGGAACTTCGTTTCAATAAAGGTCATTTTCAATGGTTTGCGAATGGTGAAAAACGTGCTGATTTTAGAGATCCCGAATTCTCTCCAATTAAAATTATAGGGTTTGTCTTTGAAGGAACGGGATTCGAGGCTGGACATGCATGGGTAGATTCATTCAAAATTTCTGAATTGAGGCTTGCTGTTTCCCCGCGGGTGAAGCTAGCGACTAATTGGGGGCGACTCAAGAAACAGTAATGAACTATAGGAAAGTTTCACGTATTTTACATAGTAAGACTGAGTTTTACCGTATCCACAATTTTATTCTGCTCTTTTTTATTCTGTTTTTGTTCGGTTTCGGCTTTTCTGTTGGAATCTGCCAATCCCAAGAGTTATCTGACACACAGTTAAGTACAATTCAAGGACAGATAACAGACAAACAAAACAATCCGCTTTCCGGTTACATCATCTCAGCAGTTTCACAAACAGACAAGGTAACTTACGCCGCTAAAACCAATTCAGGTGGGCAGTTTTCGCTTACAAACCTTCCTGCTGGCACTTGGGACGTGAAAGTTCGACACTTCAGCACATTACTTGCACAACGAGAAGTAATCGTAACTGAAAACACCGAAGTGACAGCAAATTTTGTGATTGAAGGTAACGGTGTGATTTCGGGATTCTTGCTTGATACCATTAACAAACTACCGATACCGATAACAGGTAAAATCCAAGTTGGTCTTCTCACTTCTGACAATGAATGGATAGAAAGTACCTACCAAGGAGAAGTATCTAACGGATATTTTCAGGTCAATAATCTGTTGTCGGGACGGTACGTTATTATTGATGCTTTTGATGGATATGTTTTTGCTAAATTCGATTCACCTATGGTGATGGTCTATCCAGAAAGTCATGCCGGTGGTTTGGAAGTGTTCTTGAAACCGGGGGCATCTCTTTCAGGTGTTTTCGTTGATGCAGAAAACGGTTCGCCTATCTCAGGAGTTAGTGTCAACGTAGCATCTGAAGTGAAGAATACCGTTTATCCTGAAAGTTCGTTTGCATACGCTACAGAAACAGACACAAACGGAGAATTCCATCTAACAGTCCCAAATGATTCCAATACCTATTACGGATTTACGCTCATTGCATCACATCCGCAATATCAAACACACCTTTGGCGATGGGATATGTCGCCTGATAAGAATGTATATGAATTAGGTAAACTTGAACTCCAGCCATTTCTGTCGCTACAAGGCAAAGTTTCTGCTTCAAACTCAAGTTACACAGTTGACAGACTCAAAGTGCAGTTAAAGATGCACAACAAACCCGCAGACTTCTTCCGAGCCGGAGCACAACCCGAACATATCGTACAGACTGATGCAGAAGGCAATTTCCTCTTCTCAGGACTTCATCCGATTGAATACAGTTTGACAATTTCCCGGAATAATGTTATTATTGCATTTTTAGAGTCGGTCAATCCGCAAAGCAAAAAGCCGCTTAAAATCCGCTTACCAAAGCTGAAAACGTTGCACGGCACGGTTGTTGATACGCAGCAACGTCCCATTGCAGATGTGAATCTCTATGCGGCACGTCGAAGTGAAAATCGGTACGGACACCGTGCTCTCTTAGCGACGACCCAAACGGATGCAAACGGCACTTTTCAAATGCAGATATTAGAGACGAAACCGCATCTTCTGTCCGTTAACGTGTCTAAAAAAGGGTATCTTTCAAGGGTATACCAGAACGTAAAAATCGGAAAAGAACCCCTGATTGCTCCCCTTCAAAAAGGGTTTGTAATTAAAGGTCGTGTTATTCTCCCGCGGGACGTTCCAAGTGATGGGTATTATGAAGTGAAAGTGTTCCCAGCAGATGCGGGGATGAAGTCAACGTTAAATCCTATGACATTGAACAGACCTCTGCTGTCAAAACCATTTCCAGTAACAGAAACGGCATTCGTATTGGATGGTTTGTTAGAAGAAAAGTATAAACTCTACATTGTGGGAGACAACATCGCTGCAACCGAAACTGATGTGAAAACATCAGCAAACAATGATGAGGTGTTGATCGTAGCAGACAGGCAAACGGTAGCGTTAAATGGACAAGTGCTTTGGTCAGACACAGGTGAACCTGTCCAGAATGCCTTAATATCACGTTCATGGTATCCGTGGGAATTAAGCCGATACGATATGTCATTAACATTAGACCGTTTTGAAACGGAGACAGATGCACAAGGCAGATTTGCGTTTCCAAATTTGACACAAGGACGTTATCAGTTACATATCCGTGCGGTCCAATCGGTGTTTGATAAAGAGACACAAACATATCAACGCGTTCATATTCAGAAGCAGGTGACGCTTCCATTTTGTAGTGATGATATACTTGGCATCTATCTTGGGAAAGCAGATGGAACCCCTTTTGTAGTAAAAAATAGCGAAAGATGAAAGCAAGTACCCGTTATGTAAAAATAGTTGAATGGTCTAACGAAGACCAATGTTACGTTGGTAGTTGCCCTGGCCTATTTTATGGCGGATGTCACGGCGATGACGAACAAGAAGTATTTTCAGAATTGTGTGGCATCGTTGAGGAGATAATTGATCAATACCAACACGAGGGTAAATCATTACCTCTACCAACAGCTGTACAGGATTACGCAAACAAAATGTTGAATATTGCTTGGGAGACTTTGAGATAATTAATGAATATGAGGTAAGGAAAATGACAATTACAGTTTATATTCCACCAAACATTGAACAACAGTTAAACGAAAATATATCCAATGGAGATAAAGATGCCGTGCGGAATCTATTGGTTGATGCAGTTGAACCGACGGTGAATGTGTTAATGAATGAGAACACACCGCTTTCTGTTGATGAATTTGAGGCAAAGTTGGATCAATTAACAGAAAAGTTTATGAAATATGTAGGACCGGATTTTCCACCGTTGTCAGATTATGCATTGAGTCGAGAAGGAATATACGAAGATCATTTGTAAGTATGATTTACCTTGTTGATACTAATATTCTATTAAGGATTGCACATCGATCCGATGAACGATATACACTTGTTAGATCATGTGTAAACAAATTGAAGAAAAGTGGCGATCTATTACAGACAACAACGCAAAATTTCACAGAATTTTGGAACGTATCAACTCGTCCCGTTGACAAGAACGGCTTAGGACTTACGTTAGTGGAAACAGACGATGTTTTGCAAGATTTAGAATCTACTTTTCCTTTACTTCCCGATTCACCTAACGTATATGCTGAATGGAGAGAGCTTGTTGTTAATTATGGTGTGTCTGGTGTGCAAGTTCACGATGCGCGGTTAGTCGCCACGATGTTGGTTCATGGTGTGACACATATTCTGACTTTCAATACATCTGACTTCACACGCTACACTCCAAAGGGAATAATAGCCGTTGATCCTGCCAAGGTCTAAATCATAAGAAAAGCATGCCATGAAAAACATTCTAAACGTTTTAATTATTCTCCTCACGATTTTTGCCTTATTTATCTTATACAGAAATGTGTGTGCGGTTACATGGCAAGATGATTTTGAGTTTGAATTAGAGAATAGTTGGCAACTTCAGGGAAACGATTCTATTTGGCAGATTGAGCACGGTTTCTTGAGGGCAAAAATTAAGACACAGAAACAGTGGCAAACGTTATTTGAACTTTACCAATTTATAGCATTCCCCGGTCCTTATAATAACATTACAATCAATATTGAAAACATTGGCGCATCTGGTGAAAACAGAATCGGTTTTGCACTTGGAAAGCATTTCTTAAATGACGCTGGCGAAATTGAAGAGACAGGATATTACCTATTTTTCACAAACGATATGCAAGCGTCAAGAAATGGGAAAGTGTTCCTCGGTCCGGGTAGACGTTGGCAAACAAATGTACTCAACGAGATGGTGCTTCAATTTGACAGTGGAAGATTTCAACTGTTCGGTAATGGAGAATCTCGTTTGGATTTTATTGACGCGAACCTAACAACACTTGATATTATCGGATTTGTCTTCGTTGCTTATATTACAGATAGAGAGATTACGGATGAAGCATGGGTGGAGAAGATTACCATATCAGGTTTGGCAGTATCACCGAAAAATAAACTAACGACTATTTGGGGACAACTAAAACAGGAATAGTCAACCAATAAAAGAAGTTATGTTACGGAAGAATTTAGATATAATCTTTGATATGTTTCTGCTGTTCATCGTTTTAGGTGTTGCATTCTGGAGTACTTTTGCGAAGGCGAAGCTGAATCCAGGAGAACAGGCTGAACCTGCTGCATCAGGAGCATATTATAGAACACCCGGTAAAAACCGAAAATGGTTCGGCCCGGAAATAAACTCCTTAACGCTTTGCCAAGGTGCTCACAATCCCTACAACAATAGAGGTTTATTTGACATCGTAGAAACCATTGAGAACGCTGTTGTATCCAAATCAAGTATTAATGGGGCATTACACTGGTACAGACGGCAGAAATGGGGATTTGCAAGCGATGAAACGCCTTGGGGCACAGATGTATCTTATATTACACTTAACGACGACCTTGGCTGGAGTGAGATTAGCTCTGGCGGTGGGACGACAGGCTATCCTTGGAGTGGGATTGAACGTCACTGGCGAGATGGTAACATTATCCGATCGCAAGCCTCTGTAATGGGATGGCGGCGGTATTCCCGAGGAAGAGATCGATGGGTGTGTCCTATGTATTACAAAATAGGTGGATGGCAACGTGAAAGTCTTGAAGTCCATTGCTGGACCCTCCGAACATGGTTTCCACCTGACTGGCATGTCCTCATACAGAAAGATGGTGATTTCGGTTTTCCTGTTGAGAGAAAACCAGGCATAATCAGCCGGAAAGGGAAACGAACAAACCGTTGGTACGATTGTATAAAGATCAATTAACTCTATATTCATCAAGAGTATACGGATGCATACCATATTGAGGCTATTATTCATAGTGATTATCTCAGCCAGCAGTACGGTGTCGGTATCTGCGGATATCTGGCACGATGACTTTGATACAGATAATCCAGACGCTTGGCACATCGTAGGCAACGATAATGTGTGGAAAGTTGAAAATGGAATGTTGCGTATTACGGTAGATCGGGATTGGGCAGTTCAATACGAACTTTACCAACTTACAGCATTCCCGACTCCGTATAGAGACTTTTCTATCATTATAAAGGATATCGGTGGTGAGAAAATACGACTCGGTTTCTGCGTTGGACGTCGCTTTCCTGACACACCAACAGAAGACCCGTTTTTTTATGTGTTCTTCACAGATGAAATCAGAGCAAGACGTTTTAATGGTAAAGGAAATAGCCATCCTTTTCATACCAGATTATCCAGAGAACCCCGCACCCGTTGGAATACAGATGGTTTGTCTTCAATGGAGTTGCATTTCAATTCTGGTTTATTCGTTCTATTCGCGGATGGAAATTTTCGCGCCAAATTCCGAGATAGGAACTTCAATCGTATTGATGTCCTCGGATTTGTAGTGGAAGGCATCAATATCGCAAATGAATGGGTTGGAAATGGCTGGGTAGATTCGTTCTCTATTTCCGGTCTAAATGTTACGCCAGAAGTAAAAGTGACTTCAACTTGGGCACAACTCAAACGAAGATAATGTATAGCATTCCAAATCAATCTCAAGATGACGGACAAAATAGTTCCGAACTTAAAACTTTGCGGCAAATAATCAAGGAATTATTTATTGTCTGTATTTGGATTAGTTTTGGTGCCTTAACGATTTGGGGGGCAGATGGATTTGGATTTCTTTCTACCACCCCACCTGTTCCAAGCAATTCGTTACTTCAAGTTGATTTTCCTAAAGTCTACAACATTTGGAAACAGAAAAAGGCAGTATTCGTAGATGCTCGGTCTGCTGCACATTTTAGACGAGGACACATTCCGGGGGCAGTGAATATCCCTATAAACCGAATTGTAATGCACTTAAATGATTTGCCAATAGACAAAGAAACCCCATTGATTACCTATTGCGGCAGCATTACATGTCCAAACGCCTATCAGTTGATGCATGTGCTGTTAGGGTATGGTTATCAAAACGTCCGGTTTTTCCCGCGCGGCTTGCGAGGTTGGTTGTCATTAGGATACCCATTAGCAACAGAATGACAATTCCATCAATACTGATAACAGGTCTACGAATATTGCTTGGTGCAATTTTACTTTTTGCTGGAATTACGAAACTATCAAATTTCTCAAATTTTGTTATCAATATAGATAGTTATCAGATGTTATCGATAGGATTTGTTAAACCTATAAGTTATCTGCTTGTTTCTGCTGAGATTACATTAGGAATTGCGTTAATCATTGGCTATTTTTCAAGAGGTGCATGTATATTGTCTTCCCTCCTTTTTCTGATATTTGCATTCGTATTGGCGAATGCAGTATGGAGAAAATTACCCATAACAGATTGCGGATGTGGTAATTTTCTCTTTAGTCTATTAGATATATTAGGACTTCAAATTTCAACAACAGTTAACTGGAAAACAGTGTTTATGGACATAATTCTTGCAGCAGTAAGTTTTGGTATCGCCATTTCACCACATCAAAGATATGGTCTGGAATCGTTGATGATGAAAATGAAGCGAACCAGTAGTTCAGAATGACTTGTAAGATATACACTAATAATCGGCAACAGAGCCGTCTGCTAAGCGAGCATTCGGCCAATTAAATCTGCTTCCTTTTTTGCTGATTTCAATAACCTTTGCCTCATCTACTTCAACCCCTAAGCCTGGACCTTCTGGTAGTGACACATAACCTTCATCATCCATCTCCCATGTCTTGTGAGCTGGTAGCCGGCTCTCATAAGCTTCGTGTATGAGAAAGAACGGAACTGATGCAGACAGATGGAAACTTGCTGTAAGACCAAGATAAGACATAGTACAGTGTGGTGCTATCGGCACGTGGTGTGCTTCTGCGAGTGCAGCAACTTTCTTGACTTGGGTGATGCCACCACCGTGTCCAACATCGGGTTGAAGTATGTCAATAACTTGTGCTTCAAGAATTTCTCGCACTTCCCAAATTGTGCGGTCACGTTCTCCAGTTGCTAATGGAACAGGAACAAATTCTCGCACCTTTCGCATAACTTCAATGTTCCCAGGCACCCATGCTTCCTCAAGAAAGAGGAGATCATCTGATTTGAGATGTCCTGCGAATTGTTTGACTACAGGTGGTGGCATGCAGCTATGTGCGTCATACATCACTGCCCCATTCGAACCGACCTTCTCCCGTGCGTCATGAATACGTTGCACCATATTTGCGATCTCATCAGGTGTTCCTGCAAATGATTTTGTGCCGCCCCCTCCAGTTTTAATCGCCTTTGGACTCGGATATTTCCATATTTTATCTCTACAGGGCCCACCTAATAGACGATAGACTGGGACACCCCATAGTTTTCCAGCAATATCCCACAGTGCCATATCAATAGCGGAAATAGTATGGACCATCAATCCGCCACCGCGAATATTGCGATGTGCGCGATACATTCGTTGCCAATGATGTTCAATGCGGGTCGGGTTTTCATTCATAATCAGTTCAGAGAGGGAGCGTGCCAATTCGCAGGTGACTTGCGTCTCCATGTTATTGATCTCACCCCAACCTGTAACGTCCATATTTGTTTCAATCTTCACATAAGCCTTCTCCCCCATTGGAAAAGCCTCAAGGTTTGTCACGCGAATTTGCGATGCTTTATCTTCATAATCTGCCATTGTGATAACTTCCTTTCTTGTTTTGCTCTTAAGTTTTTCATAATTCTTGTTGTTTGTCAACTATTTCATAAAAGATCGGCACAGGACTATTCAGTTTTAGATATTTCTTCCGTAATTTTTGATAGGTACTAAGCGTGTGACAAAAAGTTTGCTTGTTTTTTGTCATAATTTTGTAACAATTTGTAAAGTGTTCTCGATGCTGTAGCAGAAAGGGTTCAGGTTGAATTGTTCTTACTGGCAAAAAAACAAGTAAATAGCGTTTTTCCTGTTTTACTTGTTTTACTTGTTTTACTTGTTTTACTTGTTTTACTTGTTTTACTTGTTTTACTTGTTTTTTATTCTTCTTATTTTTTATCGTCTGGTTTGTAGACCTTTGTTTTTCCTCCATTTTTTGTTGATTTATGGGATTCTGTGGGTTTTCTTATGATGTTCCCTGTTCTTGTCCATCATCATAAAGGTGTCTGTGTTATATTATAGTAGGTGATGGTTTGGTTATGTTATTATTTGGGTGTTTGAAACAATAAGTTCCAGGTATATTTGAGGTTGTATTTGTCCGATGTGTTTGTTTTTGTACCATTGACGTTCCATCGGACACCGACAACCGAGACTATTTATTTGCATTTACTTCTGCTATTCTGCTATACTTTATTATCATTTTACTCAGTCACCCTCTTTCAATAAGAGAGAACCGATGCCTACGTACCCATTTCAAAAAACTACACTGATGCTTCTATGTAGCATTATAGTATCTATACTCACAGGTTGTTTCACCGATCCTCCCAAAAAATCCTCTCAGTCAGAAACACCTATATACCGTGGGGAATTCCAATCCCGCAGAAATGTGCAGAACCGTCAAGATTACCGATACCGACAGGCATCTGTAAACATCCCTTGGCCGCATACATCTAACTTACCGATTGTTATTATTGACACAAATGGCAGGTGGATTCCGGACGAACCTAAGATACCGGCAAAGATGAAAATAATTTATGACAAATCTGGTGGTAGAAACTCTATAGACAACCCTAAGATACATTTTGAAGGAAAAATCGGTATAGAACTCCGAGGACAAACATCTCGTGGATTTCCGAAAAAACAGTACGGTTTTGAATTTCAAGACCGTAAAGGTAATGACACAGATGTGTCTATACTTCAGTTGCCGGCTGGATCAGATTGGGTGTTGAATGGACCTTATTCAGATAAAACGCTCATGCGTAACTATTTAGCTTATGAGTTCAGCAATAGAATTGGTAGATATGCCTGCCGAACAAAATTTGTTGAATTATTTCTCAACACTAATGGTGACAGGAAAATACAGACAAAACATTATATGGGTGTGTATCTTCTTATAGAAAGGATTGCACGCGGGAAAGACCGTGTTCCAATTCAGTCGTTGGCACCGAACCAAAACACACTTCCTGAAATCACTGGCGGATATATCCTCAAGATTGATAAAATGGATCCGAGGGAGACTTTTTTCTATACTCGCCGCGGCACGCACCTTGCTCATGTCTATCCAAAAGGGCGTCGAATGTCGTACACTCAAAAAGCGTGGATAAAGAACTATATGAGTGAATTTGAGTCTGTATTAGCTGGCCCGAATTTTAAAGATAAACAGAAAGGGTATGCTAAGTACATTGATATAGATTCATTCATAGATCATTTCATCATCAATGAGATGTTCAAGAATACTGACGGTTTTCGCTATAGTGCATATATGTATAAAGACAGGGATGGAAAACTCAATACGGGCCCAGTTTGGGATTTCAATTTGTCTATGGGAAACACTGTGTTCCATTACGGTTGGGAAACAGATAGTTGGTTGATTTATACAAATCCTGTTCCTTTTTGGTGGCATCGGCTGCTACAAGATGAAGACTTCAAACAGAAACTTGTTAAGAAGTGGAAAGTACTGCGAAAAGATGAACTTGCGACTTCAACAATCTTTGCTGAAATTGATAGAACAGTAGAATATTTGTCAGAAGCACAAAAACGGAACTTTCAGAGATGGCCAGTATTTGGGCGTGTAATTTTTGGCAACCGCGGTCCGGGTCGACTTACCTATCAAGGAGAGGTAGATGATATGAAAGCCTGGTTGGAGGAGCACCTTGAATGGATGGATAACAATATTGATTTGTTGCCGTTAAAGTATCAGTACCGCCCTCAGTACCGCCGCAGGTATTAGTAGAATAACCTAAGATGCGTAGCGTATAGATATTCATTATTTCACAAAAGAATTGTGCAACCATTTTGTGGTAAGATGAGTCTTTATAGTTAGTAGAAACGTGTATTCGGAATAAGCAATTTTGGGAGACCTGAATTTCTCTGCCTGGTTCTTACTAACCCTTGACATATTAACATAGCATACGTTAAAATATGTGAAGTTGGAGGTAGAACACATGGCATTTAGTGATTTTAAAACAATTTCAGAAGTACTTGAAAAATTCAGAATCACATATACAGTGAAAGATTTTGTGGAAATTGATGAAAACTCATGCCCTCCTTCAGAACAATTTTTGGAAGAATTTGAGTTTTGTATGCAACATATTGATATTTATGCTTCTGAGGCAGCACGATGTGAGGCGATTATATTTCCGATATTAAAAGAGGTGTACAAACCCTACGCAAAAGACTACGCGCTCTGGATTAAGAAAGCCATCTCCTACGATGAAACATTGAGTGGTACTCCAGATTATCTGATCGCTACAAGGTCTGAATTAGGACTTCCTGTTGTCGGGATCCCCTTGATTATCCTTGTTGAAGCGAAGAAGAACGATTTTGATATGGGTTGGGGACAATGTATCGCGGAGATGCTCGCAGCACAGAAAATAAACGGGGACCCCGATACACTTGTCTACGGTATTGTTAGCGATGGAACAATGTGGCAATTTGGGAAGCTTATTGGAGATGCTTTCATACGAGACAGAGCAAGTGTGACAATGGATAATTTACCCTATCTATTTGGAGCAATTGATGCTGTGTTCAAAGCGGGTTGCAATGGAAATCACACGAGGACAACACAAGAGAATTCTCCTGCATAAACAAACGGACATTATCTTTCTACAAATCTGCAAATCTTTGTTCAGGCAAATACAATCGTTTTAAGTCTAAACCCACAACCTAATTGAAAAATTCAAGCAACCATAATTTATAAAGGATTCTAATGCAAACACCACAACATGTTGACCAAATGGATGCCGATGACGTTGCTGCGATTGATGAATTACGCGATGTCTATGATCAATTAAAAAAGACCCTTGCCAAAATCATCATCGGTCAGGAGCAAGTCATAGAAAACTTATCAATCTGTCTGTTTTCACAAGGACATGCGTTACTTATGGGTGTCCCCGGATTAGCAAAAACGCTTTTAGTAAGAAAGTTTGCTGAAACAATGGCATTGATGTTCAGTCGTATTCAATTCACACCTGATCTTATGCCGATGGACATCACTGGAACTGATATTCTACAAGAAATACCTGGTGGCAGACGCGAATTTGAGTTTGTTAAGGGACCGCTTTTTGCGAACCTCATCCTTGCGGATGAGATCAACCGCGCTCCTTCTAAAACGCAAGCAGCAATGCTTGAAGCGATGCAGGAGCACAAAATCACGGTAATCGGTAGAACCTACCAATTAGCTCCCCCATTCTTCGTATTAGCCACCCAAAATCCAATTGAACAGGAAGGGACATATCCGTTACCAGAAGCACAATTAGATCGATTTATGTTCAGAATTGAGGTGGATTATCCGGCACGTTCAGAGGAGATTGAAATTGCTCGCACAACAACTGGCATGTCTCTACCAGAATTAGACCATGTCCTCACAGGCGATCATGTGATAGCGTTTCAAAATCTCGTTCGTCGTGTGCCTGTCTCGGAGCATATCTATGAATTCGCGGTTGATTTAGCGCGTAGCACACGTCCAAAAAGTGATGCTGCGCCAGAGTGGCTGAAACCGCTTGTTGCTTGGGGTGCTGGTCCTCGTGCGGTTCAATACCTAATCCTTGGAGCCAAGGCACGCGCAGCACTCAGTGGTAGTTACATGGCACGACTTGAAGATGTGGTCGCAGTAGCAAATCCGGTGCTTTCACACCGCGTAATCACATCCTTTGCTGCCGAATCCGAGAATATCACAAGCCAAGATATCGTTGAACGTCTCGTTGAAGAGTTGTCTGAGCAGGGGTAAACTATGGCACTGCAACTCAAACGAGATTATCTCAATCAGAAGGTGCTGGAACGTCTCTCAACTTTACAACTACATGCCCGGTTGCCGATGATAGGGAACGTTTCCGGTAAACACCGTAGTCCGATTCGCGGTTCAAGTCTTGAATTCGCGGAGTACCGTAAGTATGTACCGGGTGATGACACCCGTAGGTTAGATTGGCGTGCTTATGCTCGGAATGATCGTTATTATATCAAGGAATTTGAGGCAGATACTAACCTTCGCTTGTGTTTAATCGTCGATACCAGCGGATCCATGGGATTCGCATACAACGGTATGAGCAAACTTGATTATGCGCGTCGTATCGGTGGCACATTGGCGTATATTGCTGCGCTGCAGGGAGATGCTGTTGGTCTCTACTGTGCAGGCACACAGTTCCACAAAGAAATCCCACCCAAGCGGAGTGCTACACACCTAAGCACGGTTCTTGATGAACTCGGTTCTATAGAACCTTCTGGAGAGACAGGATTAGCTGAAGTGCTCCACGAAACCGCTGAACGTATCCCGCAACGCGCACTGATTATCATCATTTCCGATCTCTTCTTTGACCCTGAAGTGGCGAGGAACTGCTTTGAGCATCTACGATTCCGTAAGCACGATGTAGCAGTTTTTCATTTGATGGAGCAGAGCGAACTTGATTTTGAGTTTGATCGTCCCATGCGGTTTGTTGATTTAGAGGGGGGTGAACCGATATTAGCGGATCCAATTATTATCGGTAATCAGTATCGTCGTGCAATTGAGGTATATATTAAAAGTATGAACGAGGTTATCCGTGACACTGAAATTGACTACCACCGTATCTGTATTGACGAGGATTACGGAGACGTATTAGCAAGATTTCTACTGAGTAGAACTCCTAAAAGACGGGCGTAAATAGCGGTCGGTTATCAGAGGTTAGCAGCCAGCAAGAAAGTTCCATAAGGATCAACGAGCCAGGCATCTAAACTTCTTTAGAAAAAGTATCTTAACGAGTTGTGCTAAATAACTGATTGCAATATATTTCTTCACATAAGCAGAACATATTATTGTGATTTCACACATGATTACACCCTCTTTAGTCCCGTAGGGACGATATGTTTATAGAAAACGTCATTAACTCCTTCTTTGGTCCCGTAGGGACGATATGTTTATAAAGTTATACCAATTTTATGTGAACTTAATATAAATATAAAGTTAACTGGCACAAGTCGTTATCTTAGTAATGGGTTCAGCAAGTGAAACAGAATACCTTATTCTTCTCGCACATGAACTGAAATATCTCAATACAAACGAATATACAGGATTAACAAACACAGGTGTTAGCATTAAGAAAACTAAAAACTGGCGACTGATAGCCGATTACTGAGAACTAATTATGAATTTTCTACAACCTTTAATGCTCATAGCACTCCCATTGATGTTGCTGCCGATTATCATTCACCTAATCAATCAACAGCGGCACCGAACTATGCCGTGGGCAGCGATGATGTTTCTGATGACTGCGAAACGCATGAGCCGAGGTATGGCACGTATTCGTCATATTCTCATACTACTGATGCGCACCCTTGCTATCGCTGCTTTAATTTTTGCTATAAGCAGGCCACTATCTGGCGGATGGTTAGGTAGTATAGGCTTAGCAAAACCCGATGTGACTATGGTTCTACTTGACCGTTCCGCAAGTATGGAAGCACAAGACCTACAGGCGGGTGAGTCTAAAAGATCCACTGGACTAAAAAGACTCGCACAATTGTTGGAACAAGGGGATTACGGAACACACCTGCTTTTGATTGATGGTGCCACAGGACAACTGCATGAAGTAGATTCACCGAAGGCACTATTAAGTCTACCGATGACTGAAGCGAGTGCGACCAGTGCCAATATTCCGGGTATGTATGAAACTGCACTGACCTACCTTAAGACGAACAATTCTGGACGTGCAGATGTATGGCTCTGTTCTGACTTGCAAGAGAATGATTGGTCTGTTGAAAGCGGCCGTTGGGACGCGCTCCGTGAAGAATTTGCGTTATTAGATGGGGTGCATCATTTCCTACTTGCTTATGCAGCTCCACCTTCAAATAACTTATCAGTACGGGTGGAAAACGTACTGCGATGGCAACGCGGTAACGAAGCGGAACTTATTCTCGATGTTATGGTTCGTGCTGAAGGCAACACAAACACTATACGACAAGTACCGATAGAATTTGAAGTCAACAACGTCCGTTCTGTAGTAGAAGTTGAACTTGACGTACGCGGTGCATCGTTGAAAGGACATCGTATCCCAATTGATGGAGAACTCACTTCAGGATGGGGTTCTGTTGGGTTGCCGGGTGATGCTAACCCTTTAGACAACCGATTTTACTTTGTATTTTCTGAACCCCCGCTACGAAGATCGGTCATTGTTAGTGATGATGCAAGCATCGGTGAATCATTCCGACGCGCACTTGATATACCGCCAGATTCTCGACTTCAACATCAAGCAGATGTGGTGTCTGTGAACCGCGTTGGAGAGATTGATTGGGAAAACACGGGATTATTGATCTGGCAAGCTGCCCTGCCTACCGGGTTAGTCGCAGAACAGATTCAGAATTTCGTCAACAGTGGACGGGTCGTTATTTTCTTCCCACCAAGTCAACAGAATGCGGGAGACAATATGTATGACACACGTTGGAGCGACTGGCAAAATCCGAGTGATGGTCAACTTTTCAATGTCTCGTGGTGGCGTAGTGATGCTGATCTGTTAGCACGCGCGGAAAGTGGGGATGCATTGCCACTGAACGAACTACGCACTTATCGTTATCGCTCTCTTGAAAGTCGTGGAACAACATTAGCAAGATATGGTGACGATATTCCACTATTAACCCGTATAAATACCGATCAGGGGGGTGCTTATTTCTGTAGCACACTACCAACAGCTCAGTACTCTTCCCTTGAACGTGATGGTGTGGTGTTTTATATCATGCTGCAACGTGCGTTAGCTGAAGGGTGTCGTGCATTGGCTGAAGCATCTCAACGTGATGCTGCACCTGATGCCCTTACAGATCGGGAACAGTGGAAAGCAGTTGCCCCCGTAGGCAACACAGTTTCTGTATCACAACGTGGCATGCATGCAGGTGTCTACCGAGATGAGACGTATTGGGTAGCAGTGAATCGCAGTGAAGCCGAAGACACTGCGAAACCAGCATCGGTAGAATCTGTGGATGCCTTGTTTGATGGAGTATCCTATCGGAGAATAGATGTAGAGGTCGGGGATACTTCATCTTTAGCGAATGAACTCTGGCGTATCTTTCTGATTGCTATGTTGATTGCTCTAATTGTGGAAGCGGTGTTGAGTTTGCCGAGTAAGCGGGTTGAGAGTGAAGCGGTGGTTGATTTTGCAGCTGCGGATTGAGGGTCAGCGCAAAATCGTAAAACGTCTAATAAACTGATCAAGAAAAGAAAGTTATGCAAAACAAAGAAGATCTTATTACAAGTACATTTGTTAACGTACTCCGTCCGATGCGCCATCGGTGGACACTTATTCAACATCCAACAAGACCTTTCATTGAAAATGACAAGGAACCAGATGTTATTATCACCGAACCAAAGCGGAACCCTATTGCTATTGAAGACAAAGTTGATAACCAAAGCGGTCCTAACCTCAGCGGTGAAAAGCAACTCAAGAACGACTACATCGGCAAGACGCTTAAGGTAAAAGGTCATACAATTCACACTGGACTCGCCATTCGGTTTCCATACAGATTCAGGACGATAGAACAAGTTCAACTTAATGCAAGTATGAAAGAAGCAGAGGACATTGCTTACTGCCTGCTCAGTATAGATAAACCTCATCGTTACCCTAAAGAAGGTTGGCTAACAGGGACCGTAGCAGACATAGCAAACGCTATCCGTGTTGGTGCTATTCCTATTTCAAAAATAGAGGAGGCTGTTCAAACGCTCAAGAATGGTGTAAACTTCGCTGCAATGTGCGCTCAAGAAACTATCAATGAACGTCCTGATCTGGGCGAAAAAATAGCGGATATTCTTCATCAAAAACCCGGTAAGCAGACAATCCAAATGGCTATGCTAATCATTGCAAACGCCTTTGTATTCCAGAGTCTCCTAGCTCATAAACCAGACCTTAAAACTATCCCTAGTCTCAGTCAAATCAAAGAAGAATACGGAAAACTATCTTCCTATGAAGTTCTAAAAATTTGGAAACATATTCAAGACATCAACTATACTCCAATCTTTGGAGTAGCTGACAGGCTTGTTCGCGTTCTTCAAGGTGATGATCAGTTAGTTGGTAATATATTACGAATTTTACAGAAAACCGCTCTTAACTTACAAAACATGGGACTTGCCCAAGAACACGAGATCGCTGGCATTGCTTTTCAAGAGTTTATTGAAGATCGAAAAATCATCAAAGCAAACTACACACGTCCCGAATCGTCTACGCTCCTCTGTGCACTTGTCTTACCGGAACTAAAGCAAAAAGCGAAAAATATCAAGGTCGCGGACTTTGCCTGCGGTACCGGTACACTTCTCAACGGTATATACCAACGCATCCTTAACTTTCACGAACAATCAGGAGGTAAAGGGGAAGACGTCCACAAACACATGGTAGAGAAAAATCTTCTTGGTTGTGACATCCTTCCTAATGCTACACACCTCACCGTTTCGATTATTGCTGGAACTTACCCTGACATCCGCATTGGCGACACACGTATTAAAACAATGGCTTACGGAACACCACATGGCGATGGAAGATATGCAATCGGAGCACTTGATCTACTCAACAACCCGGAACAAGCGACTCTTCTTGACTTAGAAAAAGTTGAAGCTGTCACTGGGAGTGGAACCCACTCAGAAGAACTGCGTAAGCATTTTAAGCCACATGAATTTGACATAGTGATTCAAAATCCACCGTTTACAAAGACTAGTGCTGATAATAACTCAAATGCCTCAAAGGGGATTTTTGGTGATCATCCAAATAAAGTCAAAATGCGTAAATCCTTAAATTCTTATAAAGGTGAAATCGGCAACAACCATGCAGGACTTGGCTCATACTTCATTGATATCGCTGATAAGATGTTGAAAACAAGTGGAAAGATGGGGATTGTACTACCTTCAACTGTCTTATCTGCTAATAGTTGGAAAAAGGCGAGAACTCTTTTAGCTAATAAATATCATGACTTGATTGTTGTTTCTATAGCAGCAAAGAAAACTGAGGACTGTGTGTTTTCCGCAGACACAGGTATGACTGAATGTTTGATAATTGCGAAACAAGGGAAAAGCAAAAATTCCGGGCGTGGCACCTTCATCTGTCTACACCGTCAACCTACAGGCAAACTAGAAGCATTAGAGATAGCAAAAGAAATTTCTAAACTCAAAAACATCCCCAAAATTGAGGATGGTATTACTGGAGGATGCCCAATAAAAGTGGGTGAAGAAATTGTTGGTTATGCACAGGACTGTCCGCTAACACCTTCCAATGGCGTATGGTCTGTTTTCTGTATTAAAGATCTTTCTTTGGTTCAATCTGGTTATCAGTTAGTCAATGGTCGATTACAATTCCCAAGACAAGGAACCCACGAGTTGCTTCCAATCTGTCAACTTTCAGATATCGCTCGAATTGGTTCCAGAATCTATGATATGATGGGTACAGACAAGAAAAAGTTAGTTAAAATGGTAGAAGGTTGTTACGATACTGCAGATTATCCAAGTATATGGCATGATCATAACGACACTCGACAGTCTATGGTTGTTCAACCAGATGCTCATGCTCTCCTACGTTCAACGGAACCGGATGATATAGAAAAACTAAGTCTTCAGAATAGTAGGATCCACTATAATATGTTCCTAAGGTATAATACAAACTATCTAACTGTGATGTTTACTGAACAGAAAACCCTTGGTGTAAATTTAATTCCAAGTATTATTTTTGAAGATGAGAATTATGAATACGCTTGGACACTGTGGTGCAATTCAACACTTGGACTATTATGTCATTGGATGAACTCTAGCAAACAACACATGGGACGCGGGATTTATTCCAGAACTGATGTGCGCTTGTTGCCTACGTTAGATGTACGTAAACTGAACCAATTTCAGTTAATGGCGGCAGAAACTATATTTCACGATTTGAAGAGAATTCCGATGATGCCCTTCTACAAGATAGAAGATGACATAGCCCGTATCAAACTAGATCGTCGATTATTATCAGAAGTACTTGGTTTTGGAGAAGATTCACACCCCGAAGTGCATGAAGGAATTGATCTTCTCCGTGCTAAATTGTGTGCTGAACCGAGCATACAAGGTGAAAAAAAGTCGAAATGTGATTTAGAAGCAGAGGCACAAAAACTTGAACTTCAGAATGAAGAATCAGATGCTGTGCAAGGTGAACTATTTCTATAAGCTAATTTTCAATATACTGCACAATACTTACTCGGTGTTTACATAAAAATCATTTGGAACTATAAATGAATAACGATAATATTTTTACGGTAAAACCTTATCACCTTAGTTTGCTTGATGAAGATACATCAATTGAGTTCTTCCAGAGACTGCTGTGGGCAGAAGCACGAAGACTAGGATTAGAACTTTGCAAGATTAATATCTCACATCGGAGTAATGTGCGAGATGGAGGAATTGATGCTACCGTTGATAATTCACAAATTTCAAATGAATGTGGAATAATCAAGCAAGGTGAAATGAGTTTCCAGATAAAATCTGGGAAGTTTTCTCCAGGCACTGAAAAAACCATAAAAGATGAACTCTTTAAGCCCAGGAAACCAACAGATAATGCGAAACTTGAGAAGAAGCATCTTAAGGATGGTATACGAGACTGTCTTGAGACAAATCGAACCTACGTTTTAGTTTGCACGGGTGTGGATCTTGTTAATTCTCAGTATAGAAATGCTCTCAATCATATCAAATATTTTTTTAAATGTTGTGGTTACTCAAATTCGAAGATTGATGTATGGAGTCAGAATAACCTTATTAGTTTTCTCGAATTTTTTCCATCATTGGCCTTGTGGGTTACAGGACGCAATAGGGCAAAATTTCAGACACACAAAAGTTGGCAACGAAATGCAGATATGCAAGTGTCTTATGTCAAACACCAATCTCAAAAGGAATTGATTAGAAAAATTCGAGAGGATTTACGACAAGACAACGAACTTGTTCATGTTCAAATAGCGGGGCAGCCCGGTATTGGCAAGACTCGGTTGGTTTTAAATGCGACAAAGGTAAATGACTTGGCACCTTTAGTAATTTATTGTTCAGCAGATTCATTTTTACAAGATACTTTTCTAATGAATGAACTCAGTAACGACGATAACCAATTTTTTGCAATTGTAGTAATTGATGATTGCAACATGCGGAGTCAATCAGAAATCTTAGCTAAACTGAGATATCGTAACCCGCGGATTAAATTAGTTACCATCTATAACAACCACGAGGACAAGACAGGCGATTTTTCCCCTTATATTCCAGTTCCGTTAGAAAATGATCAGATTCGTAGCATCATTCAGAAATATACAAACGATTCTATAGCCTCAGATAATCGGTGGACCGAACTTTGTAGTGGTTCACCGAGAGTAGCACATGTTATCGGTTGGAATTTGGCGAACCATCCTCAAAACGTCCTCAATACATTAACTACAGTCAATATTTGGGAGGATTATATTGTTTCTGTGGACGACCTTAGCAGTGAAAGGGTAGAACAACGGCGACGTGTGCTACGATACCTCGCGCTCTTTAAGCAATTCGGTTTTGAAACACTTGTTGGTGATGAAGTTCAAGCCGTTGCTAAAAAGCTTGAGAAAGCTGACCCACAAATCACATGGATGGTGTTTCAAGAAATCATTGAGAACCTGCGGAAACGCAAAATTCTTCAAGGAGAATCCACACTTACTATTTCACCAAAAGCACTCCATATAAAATTATGGACAGAATGGTGGAATATTTATGGGAGAACTTTCAATCTTGAGGAATTTACCCAAGATTTAAAACCAAAGTTAGTTGAATGGTTTTACGAAATGTTTAAGTTTGCAGCTGAGTCAGGAGTCGCATCAAGAGTTGTTAAAGACCTTCTTGGTTGGGACGGCCCTTTCCAAAAGGACAACTACCTACAGACAGAGAAAGGTAGCCGTTTTTTTCTTGCACTGACTGAAGCAGATCCAAATTCTGCTTTAAGATGTTTGATGCGAACAATTGGTACTTGGGATAAAGAAACTCTTTTAAAATTTACTGATGGGCGGCGAGCGGTGATATGGGCTCTTGAAAAAATTGCTATATGGCGAAACTTGTTCCCTGACGCAGCAAGATTACTTCTTGCACTCGGTGAAGCGGAAAATGAAAGAATATCAAATAATGCAAGTGGAGTTTTTGCTAAACTCTTTTCATTAGGACCGGGGGCAGTAGCACCTACTGAAGCAGCTCCAATAGAACGTTTGCCTGTCTTGAAAGAAGCTTTTGAATCGGGATCAAAGGAACGACGCAAGATTGCATTGAATGCCTGCAATAAAGGTTTACAGTCAGGTCACTTTTCACGGATTTCTGGTGCAGAAAATCAGGGACTACGTGGGATCCCTAAACTTTGGGAACCCAAAACGTACGGTGAATGGTGGGATGCCTACCGTCGAATATGGCAACTCCTATTTGAACAATTAGAGCATTTACCTGAAGATGAACGGGAAGAAGTTGTAGAAATAATGCTTGGACGGGCAGGATCGATTGCAAGGATTCACAAATTAAGTGATATGGTTGTGGACACAGTTAGAAAAATTACCGAAAACAGATATGCAAGCAAAAAACAGATTATTGAGACAATAAGCCAAATTTTATTTCATGATGATTCTTATGTGGATAACAAAGGTTTATCACCCGAAATTAGACAGCATTTTGAAAAAATCCGAGACGAATTGGTTGGATCTGATTTTCACTCGCTCATGCAACGGTATGTTGGAATGGATATTCTTGAAGACCATCCGCTTGAAGATGGAGTTGATAAAATTAAACCCCACCTTGAAACACTCGTTAAGCAGTCTATAGATGATCCTGCACTTTTGAAGTCGGAATTATCATGGCTTGTGACGACTGAAGCGCAGAATGGAAACAAGTTTGGATTTGAACTCGGACAAAGAGATGAGTCACTTTCACTTTTACCGATGCTTCTTGATGCTCAACGAAACGCTGCAGACAATGTAAGTGCTTATTTTCTCGGGGGATATTTCCATGCAATCTTTGATAGAGACTTAACACTATGGGAGCAACAACTTGACTCGCTCTGTGAAGACACTACACTTAACGCAATAGTGCCATATCTTACCCATTGCTCGGGTCTAACTGATCAAGCTGGACTTCGCATTTTCAAACTTGCGAAAGACGGTGTTATTAACATCAACAATTTTGGATTATTTATCTATCGAAATGCAATTACCAACCTATCCGTCAGAGTTTTCGAAGCTTGGATAGAACTTCTGTTAAGTGCCAGGGACAGATCTTCTGTGAAAATAGCATTAAAGTTGTTTTACAACTATTACATTTCTCGAAAACCGGAGCCGACTTTACCCTGTGAACTTACATTCAGCCTCCTTTCGCATCCAGAATTGTTTAAAGAATCTGACAATTATGGGTATGATACAATGACAGATTTCTATTGGACAAAAACAGCAAATGCACTTCTAAACTATTACCCACAGAAAGCTTTAGAGTTAGTGCAACTCATGTTAGTTTCCTTTGGGAGCGATAAAACAATGTTTGATTCTTTCTCACAAAGTTGCACATTCCTCACAGAAGCAACTGAACGACATCCCGCTGAAGTATGGAATTACGTTAGTAAATACTTGGGAAATTATGACAATTTTTCAAGAAATATATCCATAGGAAATTGGCTTAGAGAAGCAGATCTTTCAGAGACAGAAAAAGAAAAAGGGGCATTAACCTTAATTCCACGCGAAAAAATATGGGAATGGGTTGATCAAGACGTGGAAAATCGCGCGTGGTATCTTGCCAATGAATTTGTTCCAAAAACTCTTTTGCTGGAAGAGTGGCATGACTCGTTAGCACGTGATCTTCTTGTTAGATATGGAGATCAAGAAGACGTTAGAAGTACATTGATATCAAATTATTCAACAGAAGGATTCTGGGGGGATGCTAGTTTACATTATGAAGAGAAACTGAAAAAATTAGTTAATATCCAGAACAGCGACAATGATGACAATGTTAATCGTTGGATCAATGAATTTATCTCATTTCTGGAAGAGCAAATTGAACATGCAAAGATTGACGAGGAAAGAAGATTTTAGCAAACTCGGAGACCTAAACAAACATGCAAGACACACAAGGACACCTTGAATTCTTTACCAACAGCTCCGTCATAACTTTGGGAGTCATTATCATCATCGTAACTGCTGTCCTGTGCTGGTATGCATGGCATCGCAGCGGGTATCGGAAACGTATCGGATGGCTTGAGTTACTCCGTTTTGTCCTCGTCTGCCTTGTGATTCTCACGCTCAATCAACCTGAATGGTTAGAATCACAACCACCAGAACAACGTTCTACGCTTGTTGTGCTCTGGGACAAATCTAATAGCATGAAAACCCAAGATATTCTTGTAGACCCAGACACAACTGCTAAACGTATAAGTCGTGCCGAAACGATTCAACCGTTGATATCTGAAGATGTATGGAAACCAGCGGATGATACTGAACTGAATGTCGTATTTGAATCGTTCTCATCGCTTTTAGAACCCGCAGAAGAAGGAACAGATATTAACGCAGGACTAACACACATTCTGGAAAATCACAACAATCTGCGTGGTGTGGTGCTGCTCTCGGATGGAGATTGGAATGTCGGTGATTCACCAGAGAAAGCATCGACCCGCTTCCACATGAAAGAGGTGCCCGTTTTCACCGTTGGTGTTGGCAGTGAAGTGCCATTACCAGACCTTGAGTTAGTGAGTATGGACGCGCCGACTTATGGCGTTACAAAGAAGCAACTCCGCATTCCATTTGTTGTGCGAAACACTTTAGGACAAGACAGAGATGTGAATCTCACTTTAAGCATCAATGGAGAATCAACTACCACCAAAATAATCACAGTTCCCGCTATGGGACAAGCACAAGATAATATGGCTTGGACACCAGAAGAAACGGGTGAATACGACATATCCCTGCAAATTGCCAAAGATATTCAGGAGTTGATACCAGAGAATAATGAACTCTCTGCTCCTATATCAATTCGCAAAGAACAGTTGAAAATCCTTGTCATTGATTCTTTTCCGCGTTGGGAATATCGCTATCTACGCAACGCTTTGGAACGTGATGCGGGTGTTGATGTATCGTGTCTGCTATTTCATCCTAAGTTGCCTCAAGTTGGCGGAGGACGTGCTTATATCAAGCGGTTCCCTGATGCCAGAGAACTCAGCAAATTTGATGTCGTGTTTCTTGGAGATGTGGGGATTGCTCCGGATCAATTGACGACTGAACAAGCACAAGATTTACGGCAACTTGTCAGTGCACAAGCCGCTGGCATCGTCTTTTTACCGGGACGCACAGGTGCACATAATTCATTGACTATCGGTCCACTTGCAGACCTATATCCTGTCGTTTTAGATCCTGCTACACCGAACGGTGTCGGTTCAAGTTTACAAGGCTATTTTGCTCTCACAGAACCCGGACAACGAAGTTTATTGACACGTCTCGGTGATACCGATATTGACAACAGTGATGTGTGGCGCATGTTACCAGGTTTCTTCTGGTATGCTGGCATCAGACGTGCGAAAGCAGGAACAGAAACATTGGCAGTACACGACCAAGCTTCCACAGTTTCCGGACGTGTGCCGCTCATTGTTACAAAAACGTATGGCACAGGGAAAGTGCTGTTCATGGGAACGGACAGTGCATGGCGTTGGCGGCACGGTGTTGAAGACAAATACCACTATCGCTTTTGGAGTCAAGTCGCGCGTTGGATGGCGTATCGCAGACAAATGGCACAGGGTGAATCGATACGAATGTTCTACTCACCTGACAGGCCTCACGTTGATGATGTCCTTACCTTAAATGCAAATGTAATTGATAACTTCGGCGGACCACTGGAAAGAGGGACAGTTGTGGTGCAGGCGATTTCACCTTCTGGTAAAACTGAAACAATTCGACTTCAACCGGGTGTGGAAGATGCGTTAGGATTGTTCATCGGCACTTTTACACCGAAAGAAGCAGGCATCTATCGTCTCGTAGCAACAAGTAGTGAGACGGGGGCATCCGTTCAAACTGAGCTTTCCGTGCAAGGTTTGAATCGTGAACAACAAGGACGACTGGCGCGTTTTGATGTGCTGGAAGAAATCGCAAATATCACTGGTGGTAAATTGGTTTCAGTTTCTGAGGTGGGAACATTACAGGAGCATCTCGCTGCCCTACCAGAACCTGAACCGATTGTTAAACGGACGCGTATCTGGGCAAACCCGTATTGGGGAGGATTGATTATCTTGCTGCTTGGGTTGTTCTGGGTTGCGCGGAAGATGGCAGGTACGATATGATTTAGTATACAAAAGGCATTTTTCACCAACTTACAACTGCGTTCAGTAGTGTGCGGTTAGCACATTTACTATATATCTTGCATTATTACATATCTAACTTTGAAGATTAAGGAGATTTTAAATTTGGAAACAACAAATGTTTTAGTGAGTTCTTTGTTTGGTAATGAAATTCAGTACATAATTCCACTCTTTCAACGCCATTACGTCTGGGACGAGGAAAATCAATGGCAACCCTTGTGGGAAGATATAAAAGAGAAAGTAAATCGAAGAGTCTCTGAAGATACAGACAAACGTTCTACCCAACATTTTACGGGTGCTATTGTTATACAGCAGAAAGGAACGGATGTAAACGAAGTAAACAAGTACGAGATTATTGATGGACAGCAGCGTTTAACAACCTTTCAAATCATCCTTTGTGTCCTCAGAGATATATGTGAAGAACATGGATATGATGATATTCTCGGAAGAGCAGAGAGACACATTCGAAATGAAGAAGATTACGATTCAAATGATGATCAATACAAACTTATTCCAACAGCGTATGATAGAAACACATTTATCTCACTGATTGATAAGGAATCGGACAATAGTAGTTGGTATATTCGGCAAGCCTATAGTTTTTTTCGAAGCAAAATAGTTGATTATGTGGACAACGATAAGAAGAAAATACAAATACTATTTCGTTCTATTCTGGAGGATTTTGCCCTCGTTCAAATACGACTTGATCCAGATGATCAACCGGAAAAGATTTTTGAATCGCTCAATGCAAGAGGTAAAGAGCTACTTCAATTTGATCTGCTTAGAAACAATCTATTTCTAAGGGCTCGCGTTGAGGATAATAGAGATCAGTTATATAAGGATTATTGGGAGCATTTTGAAAAACCTTATTGGGAAGAAACAGAAACGGTAGCAAGGAGGAAAATAACGCGTTCTGAACTGTTTTTCCAGCACTTCATCATGGCAAAGATCGGAGAGGAGAATGTTACCCCACTGTTTAATGTGTATCAGAGAAAGGTCATAGGAAACAAAAGTGTGCTTTCTGATCTGATTGAACTAAAAAAATATTCCCAAACATATCAAGAATTGATTGATTGTTCCTCTGATTCAGAAATTGGACAATCCATGTTATTTTATAGGACATTTGATATTACAACTTTACACCCATTTATTTTATTTGTCATAAATGAGTTAGAAGTATCCGGTTCAGACCTTTCAAAAATTCTCCGTATTTTGGAATCCTATACAGTTCGTCGTTTGTTGTGCATCAGAAGATCAGCAACCAGGAATTATACCAAATTGTTTTCTCGATTGATTCGAGAACTGAAAGGGAAAAATTTTAACTTAGAAGATTTCATAGACCTGTTATCTAATGAAAAAGCAGATGCAACAAAGTGTCCAGATGATTATGAAGTTGAAAATTTTCTGATGCCATCCTGGAGAGCTTCTGAGGTAGACGAAAATATCTTACGCTATATTTTGTATCGAATTGAACTAATGAAGCGAAAGGAAAATCGATTCATTGAGACAACAGATATATTGGATTTTGATAAAGGTCTTACATTAGAGCATATATTGCCTCAGAGATGGGAAACAACTTGGTACTTACCTCTGGTTGAGGAAGATGATGATGGAAATTCAAGAGTCATGTATGAAGATCTGTTTACAGATGAATATAAAGAAGAACACAATCAGTATAATAGATTATTGCCTCATGAAGATGGTTTAATTTATGAATCGTATAAACCAGCTCTTGAGTTAGCAAAAGAAAGAAATACTTATCTACATAGTATAGGAAACCTAACACTAGTCACGGGTCGCCATAACGCTAGTTTATCCAACGATACGTTTCCTAATAAAAGAGAGAAATTATACAATAATTCTCTATTGGTTCTGAACAGAGAAGTTTGTGAACAGAACACCTGGGATACTTCGGAAATTTGGACGCGTGCAGAGGAAATGTATAAGTTATTCTGCAAAATATGGCCATCTCTGGAGCATTTTAGTAAGGGTGTTGTCTAATATACTTGAAGTGTCAAAACAGTCTATTTACGAATTATGGCGTGTCAATTCAGAGATAATTATGCAGAAATTAGACATAAGAGAACTCTACTACATCACACACATAGATAATCTCCCATCCATTCTTGTGCGCGGGATATTATCTCACGCAAAGATGGAAACAGAAGGTGTCCATTCTACACCTATCTATGATGCAGAAATCGTCAGTAGACGCAACCTTATGACGACTCCTGACACAAAAAATCTATGGTCCTATGCTAATCTCTACTTTCAACCGCGTAATGCAATGATGTACCGTGTTGTTCATGAAATAGAACCAAAAAATCTCGCTGTTATCGGTATAAGCACAAAGGTGTTGACCGAACAAGAGGCTTTTATCACGGATGGAAACGCTGCACATGAAACAACACAATTTTACAATTCTTCAAAAGGACTGGAAGTCCTTAGAAAACAGTGGTCAATAATTCGTAGCGATTGGTGGAACAGAGATGACGGTTCAAAACGAAAAATCATGGCAGAATGTCTGATTCCCGAACAGGTTAAACCTGAATATATTCAAAATATCTATGTTGCAAACAATTCAGTACGAGATGCCATTCAGAAGAATATTGGAGATGCTAATATTGCCGTGAGTTCTGAACCAGACATGTTCTTCCAACCATACAGCAGGACAAAAATAGGAGATAACATTTCACTAATTGATGGAGACATGTTCTTTTCAAACCTACAGACATTGACAATTAGTGTTAATCTTCAAGGGATTATGGGAAAAGGGTTAGCCTCGCGCGCTAAATACCAATTTCCCGATGTTTATGTCGCATATCAGGATGTATGTAGAGCAAAACGAATCACTGCAACAAAACCTTATCTCTACAAACGTGAAAGTTCATTAGATGAGGAATTAGCTGATGTTGGAGCACCGCTCGTCGCCCCTAACGCCGTAAAGTGGTTTCTGCTATTTGCTACCAAACGACATTGGAAAGATAACTCACGTTTTGATGATATTGAAGGGGGACTTGCATGGGTTCGCGACAATTACCAAACACAAGGAATTCAATCTCTTGCAATGCCTGCCCTCGGTTGTGGGTTGGGAGGACTGGATTGGAAACAGATAGGTCCCTTGATGTGCAAATATTTACACGGTATTAACATTTCGGTAGCAATATATCTTCCACGAGAACACCAAATTGAGGTACAATATAAAACAGCATCACATCTTCTCTCATTCTAATACAGGCAGAAAGATGCTTTACCAATTATGAACGACTCAGGGATTTCAGTAATAAGTTTCAGAAAAAATATAACTGACAACTGATGACTGATTGCTATAGACTAAACAAAGGAGATCTTCAATGAACCAAACACCATCACAAAATAACGGGATAAACCTACCCCCACGCATGCAAAAAGCATTAGAACAATACAAAAAACGGGTATGGATCATCAAACTTGCAGAAGGCACATTGGCAGCGATCTTCGGACTCATCGTTTCATATCTCATCGTGTTTGGCTTAGACCGACTGATAGATACCTCTGCGCTCCTGCGCGCGCTCATCCTAATAGTCGGAATGGTCGGTATGGTGATTTTCCTACCACTGAAATACTACAATTGGGTATGGAGAAATCGGCAATTGGAAGGCATTGCCAAGTTGTTGCAACATAAGTTTCCACGTTTTGGAGACCATGTGCTCGGCATCGTAGAACTCGCATCAAATAGATCGGACCAATCGTCAAGTCCAGCGTTGGTTGCAGCTGCAATGCGTCAAGTTGATGAGGAGGTAGCAAAACACAATCTCAAAGATGCTGTGCCAAATCCACAACATCGTCGATGGGCATTAGCAGTAGGTTTACCATTACTCCTTGTCATCGTTGGGGTCATCATTATTCCCGCTACGACTAACAACACTTTAGCACGATGGTTAACCCCGTGGCGAAATGTTGAACGATGGACCTTTGCACAACTAAAAGGCAAACCAGATCCGCGTGTCGTCGCTTATGCAGAACCCTTTGATGTTGAAGCACAACTGAAAGATGAATCTCCATGGAAACCTGAAACCGGTGAAGCACGATACGCAAAGCAAGAACCCGTAGTTGCAGAACGAGCCGGGGCAACTTACAAATTTCAATTGCCACCGCAAACAGAGGAAGGAAAAATCAAAATGAAGGTTGGAGATGCAAGACGTTCCATCCCTATTGAACCGAAATTGCGTCCGGCACTCAAGGAACTTACTGCAAATGTCCAACTACCCGAATATCTACAACGTGAAGAACCGAGAATAGACGATGTGCGTGGTGGCATAGTTAGTTTAGTCAAGGGCAGTACCGCTACCTTGCAAGCGACAATTACACGAGAACTCTCTGAGGCAACATTAAACAATCGTCCGCAAAAAGTGGATGGTGCAAACATAACAACAGAACAAATTTCTGTCCAGAAAACCACTGAGATGGAATTAACATGGCGTGATCATTATGGTCTCACTGCCAGTGAACCACAGGTGGTGCAGTTTGAACTACAAGAAGACGCAGTTCCCACAATTGCCATTACCAAACTAAAAAACAATCAAGTTGTGCTTTCTACAGAGGTGCTCACATTCGAAATCCAATCAGCAGATGACTTCGGTGTGAAACAGGTCGGTATAGAATGGGAAGGTATTGAAAACCCGATTCAAAACCCCGAACCTGCTATCGGTGAGAAAATCGTGTCGTCTGGGACTCCTACATCGGAAGCACTGACCGTGCCTGCGACATTCTCCGTTGAACGTGAAAATGTGCCACCGCAGAGTTTGCGTTTGCGTGCCTATGCAGAAGATTATTTTCCTAACCGCGAACGTGTCTATTCACCACAGATTGTGTTGCATGTACTTTCCCCAGCGGAACACTTCAAGTGGTTAATCGGGCAAATGCAGCTCTGGGCAGGTGCAGCAAAGGATGTCCACGATAAAGAATTGCAACTACACCAAACCAATCAAGAACTTAGGGATCTACCCCCCGAAGCACTTGACGATCCAGCACAACGTAAAAAATTACAGGAACAAGCCGCAGCAGAACGTACTAATGCAGCAAAACTTGATAGTCTCATAGACAGCGGAAAAGAGTTGGTGCAGGAAGCAGCAAAAAACAGTGAATTTGACGCGGAACAACTCCAATCTTGGGGAGATATGCTCAAACAGTTAGAGGAGATAGCAGGGAAGCAGATGCCTTCTGTCGCAAATCTACTTGCACAAGCATCCGAAGCACCGGGACAGAGCAGCCAGAATCCATCAGATAGCAGTCAACAGAGTCCATCTTCTCCAAGCAGTAATAGTCAACAATCCCCAAGTGAAAACCAATCAGAACAACAGCAAAACCAAGCATCAAACGGGCAATCTCAACAGTCTGACCAACAACAGAAAGATTCAGAACAGCAAAACCAAGCATCGGGGCAAAAATCACAATCTTCCGGTAAACCACAGGAAGGTTCTGGAGACGATACGAAAAAGTATGGACCTGATAGTTTTGTGCCACCTGAAGGGACTGGCGAAGAATCTGAGGATCCTGAAGATCCAAACAAACGTCCCGATTCTGTCAGTGTAAATCGGAGTAACCCCCCACAAGGTGGTGAACAAGGTAAGACACCACCTACGAATCCCACTCCAGGACTTTCCGATGTGGAATCGGGTTTCAACAAACCTGATAAGCCAAGTGACGCACCACCATCACAGGTTGTTGGCGGGTTAGCTATCCCTAATACGACGTTGATGGGAAGCGGCAGAGATGATCAAGGAGAAGATGAAAACAGTGAATCACCTCCGGCAGAAGAACTCGTGGTCCAAGCTGTTGAAGAACAACAGGAATTATTGGATGCTTTTGCTAAACTATCGGACGAGATGAAAAAACTTCTGGTCAGTTTTGAAAATAGTACATTCGTAAAACGATTGAAAGCAGCTTCGCGAAAACAGATGGATATTGCAGATGATCTCAATAAAATTGACACCTTTGGACTTTCTGACAGAGGAACAGAAAATCAAGATGTCCGAAAACGTTTAGCTGAAATGGAATCCAATGAGTCCAAAAAAGTGACAACCATCATTCAAGACATGGCTGCCTATACGGATCGTCGTCCTAATGACAACTACCTCCGTGTCCTTGCTGAGATGGAAGACGCTTCTGTATCAAACCAGATGCGTGAACTTGTCAGATCAATTAACAGAAATTATGTCGGTCAATCAACGATTGAAGCAGAATACTGGGCGGATACATTAGATAGATGGGCAGAACAGTTGGTAGACCCATTACCTGATGGACCTCCTCCACAAGGTGGAATGGTTGAGCTGCCAAGTCTACCGCCTGAAATTGTTTTAGAGGTATTACGTATCATCAATCGTGAAATCCAATTACGAGAAGAAACACGTGAAGTGGAGAACGCAAGGGATACGCTCAATGCAGATAAATATTATGAGCGAAGCGAAGGATTAAGCGATACACAATATGAAATCGCTGAGGATACGCTTGAGGTGGCAAGACAGATAAGTCTATTGCCAGAGTTTAATACACAACGTATCAGGCAGCAATACGCTAAAGTCAGTGCGGCAGCTGAGGTGATGGAGGAAGCAGAGACAATCCTTGCCAAACCTGAAACAGGTCCCGAAGCAATCGCAGCAATATCAGAAGTGATTGAAATCTTACTCCAAACACAACGTCTTCCGAATACACCTGGGGGCGGAGGCGGCGGGGACACGCCAGGTGGAGGCGGTAATGTCTTTGCACAATTAGTTTCTGCCATGGCACTCGGAAGTGGTAGAGGAGACGACTCAGGTCAGGCATTCATTGAAAAACGCTCACCTAAACAAGCAATAGGCAAAACAGGTCGCGTCCTACCTGAAGAATTCCGACAAGGATTAGATGCATATTTCAACGTTTTAGAAGGTAACTAAGATGGAAAATGATGCTATACCTTATGAGATGTTTGCCAGTTTCAAACGGATAGAACAAGGAAATCCAATTATCTCTCTACCGCCACCTCTCTGGGCAGCAGCAACGCACGCAATTGTTGTTGATGAGACGGTCCACTATATCTGGTGTAAACGCTACGTTGATCGTCGGTGGGTGATGATGCACGCCACTGCCTCTATGAGTGACATTACAGACATCACACAGGATAAACGTAATCCTATTGTAGGACCTTCAGCGGATGGATTTGACAATGCAGCGGTTGAGTATCCATTCCCCTTTCTGAATCCTGTTGATGGTAAGTACTACATGTATTATCGTGGCAAAGGAGAAACGACACCTGAACAGACAGGATTGCTTGTAAGCGATGGGGATTTAGGCGAATGGCGACGCGTTCAACCCACACCTGTCATCTCTGCAGATGCTGAGCACGAACTACACGGTTCCACGCATCCCTCTGTAGCGATAGAAGGTGATACAATTCACATCGTCTATACTGGCAAGGCAACAAAATCATTCGGAGAAGGCCTGACGATGTGTCACGCAACCGCGCAAACGAAAAATCCGGCACAGGTGACCAAAAATCCCGCAAACCCTGTATTCACTGGTAGCGGGAAAGCATGGGATAGTAAATCCGTTCGCGAAACTGAATTGTTCAAAGGACCGCAGTACTTCCATATACTTTATGGTGGTTTTGATGGTGAAGTATGGCGTATTGGACATGTGCGGACTCGAGATTTTAGTGACTTTGAACCGAACCCGTACAATCCTGTCTTCACCCCATCTGACGACCTTGACGCTTTTGATTGCGACGGTGTTTTAACAGGACAAATCTTTGAAATTAATGATACTTACGTCATGCTCTACGCTGGCAAAAAAGGCAATGAATGGCAAACTGGTTTGGCAACAATCCAGTAAGGTAAGAACCAAAATGAGGGATAACAATGCTACTCAAAAAAATTACCTGTTTTTGTTTTGTTCTCATATTTGTTTTGTTCTCATAATAGTGGCATGTCTTGCTTATGCTGAAGAAAACGCTACCAACGATGGAACAATTACAGGAATAATTAAGGACTCCAACCTGAATCCAATTGAAGGTGTTGATGTCAAGATTGTTGGTGCTGATGGTATAGTCTTTACAACAAAAACAGATGCGGATGGCAAATATAAACATTCAAACATTCCTCCCGGTTATTACAGAGTGAACTTCTATAAAGATGGATACGGAACACGGAATAAAAATCCTGTTGTGGTGGTTAATGGCGGAAACCATGTTGTCAAACCCAAAATGGTGAACACAAAGGATATTCATAAGCGGAAAATTGAACCCTTGCTTCATCAGGTTACCGACAATATTGGTTCGTTATTTGAACTTGATGATTCAGTTGTTGATGCACTTCGCAAGTCAATTAACACCTCTATTAAAAATGCATTAAAGCTTGACCAAAGCATGATATCTATCGTCATAGATTCTAAATATAAAACAAGTCCAGAGATACTTGAAACGTTGTTGTCTCATACTGAAACTAAAAACGCATTAGCCAAACATCTGAACGCACAACAAATAAAAGATTATATAGATTTCACCAATGCCAGGCAAAAGAATGCTCAACAGGCTTGTATTCATTTCTTTACTGCATTACTCGAACAATCTCTCAGTCTGACAGTGGATCAAAGGAATAGAATTATACAAATGCTGATTGAAAATGCAGATAAAGAACTTACATTTGAAAACATCATAAATGAACCTTTTCAAAGGATAGTCCATCTGATAAACAACGATTTAAAATTGAAGATTATTTTGGACAAAAAATCGAACCAAACAAAGTTCGAGGTATGGCAAGTAATGCTAAATATATATGAAGAAGATAGGAATGCATCTAAAGATATTGTAGGAGTTGAAGTGCTTGAGGCACCACCGGATGAAGTAAATGAGAAAGATGAAGCGGTAGAGAAACCAGAAAATCAAAAGAAACAAAATCAGAGCAAATCTAAAGAAGAAATACGAGAAGATCTGCTGTGGCAACTGGCAAAAACAGTGCTCACAGCACACACAGAACAATTAGGAATACGTAACGAGCAAGCCTTGAAACGTTTAGACCTTGCAGCAACGGGTGTAACACACCAATTCACCGAAAACCAAATTGAATACCTAAATACAAGGTTGAAATTCGTAGAAGGCATATCCTATCTCATAGTGGCTGTGGCTAACTCTTCAATAACTCGGGAAGATGCTAAGAAGAAACTTAACACTATTTGGCAAGACTTTCAAGAAAAGAAAAACAACATGCAAGGAATAGTTGAAGGGATAGATAAGACGAATCAACCGCATTACCAACACACTATAAAGAACATGTATTTTGATCAGATTTCTTACATACTAAATCATCCGCTCTACCAACATACAGTTAAAGACGTTCTCTCTGAAGATGCCTATACACAATATATTGAAAAACAAACCGAAAGAGAAGAATTCCGTCAACAAGCAGCGCGCGATGTGGTAGTTGCTAATCTTGACATGTACTTACTTCTGAACAGAACTCAGCGAAAACAATTAGAAACAGTTGTAGCGCAGCTAAGTCTTCCGATCATAAGCAGTGACGGACTGGTATTTATGACGATCAAACTTTTCCTAAGTAGACCAACTGAGACTTGGAGTCCTTGGCAACTTCAAATGATAAGTGGAGGATAAAAACATGACACAATACAAAACGCTTATTACACCATTGATATACCATCGTATACGAGCTATTGGGTTCATAACTTTATTGATTTTCTTCAGCATTTTTTTCAACAAACCAACTAACGCCCAAGACCCCACACTCCGCTACGGCACAGGTGTTCCCCCAGCAGTGAGAAGCATCAATGATAGAAGTCTACGCTATCTCGTCAGCACACAGTTAGCAGATGGAAGTTGGCAAGGCTCACGAAATGGAGCAGGAATTACAGGTATATGTGTCATGGCGTTGATGGCAAGTGGAGAAGACCCGGATTACGGACCTTACGCACCAAACATCCGTAAGGCACTACGCAATATGATCTCAAAACAGGACACCCGTTCAGGATACATGGGAACAAGTGGACACGCATCCATGTATCATCACGGTTTTGCTATGTTGGCTTTGTCTGAAGCTTATGGGGCAGTTGACGAAAACCTCCTATGGAAAGACAGCAATGTCCCCGCAAGTCGTAGAAGAACGATCAGTGAAGCATTAGAACTTGCAGTACGATGTGCCCTGACTGCACAAGAAAAGAACCCATGGGGTGCATGGCGATACTCTCCACAAGCACGGGATGCAGACACAACTGTGGCTGGCACCGTCCTAATGGGTATCCTCGGTGCACGGAATGCTGGCATTGAAATCCCTAACGAAGCAGTGAACAAAGCATTAAACTTTTTCCAAACCTGTACTATAAAAGGTGGAGGGGTATCTTATACACCGTCAGGTAGTCACGGAGACGGCATGACGCGTTCTGCCATTGCCACACTCGTTTATGCTATTGGAAAACGAAAGGATACACCTGAATATAAAGCTACTTCCGAATACATAAAACGGAGAGCAAATTATAATGCTGGTAATCATTATATGTTTTACACTTTATACTATATGGCACAAGCACTGTTCCAAAGCGATTTGGAAGTATGGCAATCTTGGAACCAGCGCGTAATTGAACGACTGCAAAAAATGCAACAACCCGATGGAAGTTTCAACAGTTCCTACGGTAAAGCTTATGGAACTGGCATGGCTGTGCTTACATTAGCTTTAAACTACCGCCTACTGCCCATTTATGAAAGATGACATTATTAATGTTAAATTTGTAAGAGGGGTTTCTAACCCCGATATACCATAATTGACACAAGGATTCGTTGCTTCTATGTTTTTCGTTATCAATCGGGATTAGATGAGGATAAAATAAATATTTCGGTATCCAGACCATAGAAATATCGTAGGGGCGGGGTTTCCCCGCCCGAATATTACCGAATTAATAAATTAACTTTCATGAAACCCCGCCTACAATAGATGGTGACAACTTAGGTTATAGTAGAGTGCTATTTCAATACAAAACAGAAAATCCAAACACATCATGGAGACACACAATGCGAAAATACTTTAGAAATATACTGGTCATTGTCCTTACACTCATCGGATTGTGGTTGAACGCCACGACACAGGCTCAAGAAACACTTTTGCGTTGGAAAAATGGTGATTCCCTCTCCGGTAAACTGATGGATGGTAAATCTGGGACAATTCGCTGGAAGTCTCCCTACTTTGCAGACGAACTGAATGTAGACATATCCGTCCTCGATTCAATTGCCTTTTCTAAACAACCCACACCTGTAACAGGTACTTTCCGTGTCGGCACTATATCAGGAGACTTCTGGACAGCAGACATTATTGATTCAGATGAAAACACTTTCTTATTTTCCAACAATCGCCATGGGCAGTTCCGTGTCAATAGAGATATGATCTACTCTCTTGAAAACCAAGAACATTCCAACCTTATTTTTGATGGTTCACAACTTGCATCTTGGTTGCTATCAGACCAGAACGAAACCGAGGAAAAAACCAGCAAAAATCCCACCGGCTGGTATTCAGAACAGGGTGGAAAACCACGCACAGATAGAAGCAAAACGAGTTTATACTATCCCATTAAATGGCCAAAACGTTATGAAATTGACTTTGAAGTTGCATCTACTTCAACTCCCCCAGGCTTTGTTTTCTCTCTCGGTAAAAACCTCTATCAAGCACTGCGAATTGAAACATGGGCAAAAGAACTTGTTGTCGTTCAAGGCACGTTATATGAACCTATATTACAAATTAAACCTGATCACCGCAGCTACCGTTTACGAATTGCTTATGACGAAGACACGCAGGTGTTGAAGGTATTTGATGAAAACGGAAATTTACTCTTAAAATTAGATGAAGTCCGTCAGACAACTGCCGTTCCCGGAGCGTATGTTTACAACCGAGGACAAGACCTATCGGTGCAGCGACTGAGAATTTACCATCAACCTGAGAATTTTAAACACCAACAAGTCGATTTCACTAAACCGAGAGTTCACATGATGAATGGAGAAGTTTTCCACGGTAAACTGTTCGTTGAAAATGGCGGGACATATATACTTGGCACAGATGGAACACAAACTGACGCAGACATAGGACAGGTCGATCGTGTTGTTATGCCAGGACGAAAACTAAAGAAAGTTGAGCAACGCATGGCATTGACGTACATTGACGGATCAGTCATAAATGGACAAGTCGAAAAATTGAATACGGACAGTGTTTTAATGCAAACAAATTTCGCAGAAGAAGCGATAGCCTGCTCTCTTGATGGTGTGTCCGAACTTCGCCTTGAATCTACAAGTAAGATCAAACAACCTGTTGATGCTTATGACAAAATGTTTTTTCCAACCGGAAGTCTCCGTGGGCAAGTGATATTTGACACCAACCAAAAATCCAGCATCATGTGGTTGCCTATAGGTTCCTCAGATCCTGTCCGTATAGCAAACGACTTATCTCCTCGAATTGAACGAAACAATAAGCACGTATCAAGACTTCATCAATTTGATGTAAAGACATATCCGCATTTAATGCATCTAAAGAACGGAGAAGTCTTTCCTTGTCAAGTCATTTCCTACGATAAAGTCCGTATTAATTTCGTTTCACCTTTTGTCAAAGCAACACATATTGACACAAAACACGTAAAAGCTATTGAATTCTCACGAGGAAAAACACATTCCCGAAAAGAAAATCGAAACCCTATCACTATCACTGGCGGAAATAAACACCGTATTATTTTAGAAGATGGACGAATAATGGAAGGTAAAATGAGTAGGACGAAAGACGGAAATTTGGAAATTGAAGTAGATACTGGAAATTTTAATGAAAAAATGAAAATCGTTTTTTCAGGGGGGAACGTGATTGATAATGATGCGCTCGCGTTTAAACAAGCGGTTGAACTCATTTTTGACCCACTCGAAACCAAGGATACGGAATTAGACGTAAAATTAGAACGCGCACTCACCATCCCACGTTTCAATCGTGATAACCCTCCAAATCATATTCTCGTTGCAAAAAATGGTGATATGAAGCGAGGGGATTTCATCAGTTTTAATGGGAAAACAATTCAGTTTGCCTCCAATTTAAAGACACTTGATATACCTATTGACCGAGTCGCACGGATAGTTGATATCAGCATTGACGACACTGAACAGCCAATAGACGATGAAGAACAGCAGGAACACCAAAAACCAGAAACCGCTCAGCCTACAGTTCGCTTCGCCTTGATACACAACCCAATCTTGATTTTTGAACCGATTGAAGTTAAAGATGACAGGTTTCTTGGACACTCACAGATCTATGGAGATGTGTCTATTCCAGTCAAAAGTATCCAGTATTTACATTTTGGAGATAAAGCAAAGTCCTTCAAGTCTGTATTTGAAAAATGGGTGGCCCGTTCAGCTAAAGAACCTGATTTTGGTGCTGATCGATAGAACAAGATCCACAAACTAAATAATACTATTTCTAATAATTAATGTAGCATACACTTTCAGTTTGTGCGGTATATAAAGACATTATTAACAAATACTAATGTGATAAACATTTATAGAAATGGTATAAGACAACAATAGAAAAAAAATATTGACTATAAAAATATTTGTGATATACTTTATCACATTATTTTATTGAAAATCTCTGTTTGTTAGGAGACACGGTTTTCAAAACTTGCTTATTGTGACTATGATTTCCTTTGATGATATTATTCAACGATGTCATGAACGACGCAAAAAACCATTGCTTCAACGTAAAACAGTGGTAACGCCTGCGCTCTACAACAAAGGTTTCCCTTATCATCTTACAACACATTGTGCATATAAATATCCCGTTTTACTCGTGAACTTAGAGGAAGCACACGTATCGTTTATGCCTATAGGACGTGCCCCTGGCAACGATAACGGCCCCAGAGAACTCGGCGGAGAACGATTCCTGAAACATCAAGGAATAAATGATTGGGACATGAGGCAATGGCACGAATCATGGGGAATTCAAGTCTATACCGGCACCCCTTCTGAATTGGATAAGGCAAGTTGGCACGACTTTCATTTTACTTATAATCTCATTTGTTCCAAACCTGATGACTTTCATACCTGCATTGATACACTCGTAAATGCAGTTCCCAACCCACTATTGACAATAACGAAATCCGGAGGGATACGCTTTTCTTGCAGGATACCAGACTACTTGCACCCAAATACAGATACCTCCAAACTATATATCCATAAGCACACACCGACTTCTGAAGACCCCGACAAACTTGATGTCCTCCTTGAAATCTATGCAGACAAGAACTATAGTAGATGGGATGCACGCTATGAAATTGTGCAAGGCAATCTGTTAGATCCACCTATTATTGCTAAGGAAGTCGTCTTTGCCCCCATTGATGCACTTCGGGTTTTACTTCATGAACCTACACCACAAAAAACAGTAGAAAATACAATGGCACCCGAAATACCGGCTTCCCTCGGTTCACAAAATCTCGATCTCGCAAAAGACACACTTATCAAGAAAGGATTTTCTTATATTGGACAAGAAGAAAATACCTACCGTTGGACCTTACCACACAGTGAAATTAATAACCACTACATCTCACTATGGGAAGATGAAGAAACAGTGTGGATACGCGCCTCAAACCATGAAATTGGAATTCCCATAACATCAACACCTATAACAGATATTTGGGTTGATATAGGAATTGTCCCTTTGAAGTCACCAGTGAATATTCCTATCTCAGATAAGGTCCACAATATTCGAGAGGGAAAACTTAGTCCACTCGCAATAAAAAGACCTTATCCCGTGTTGCAAAAACCTGAACAAACAAGTCAGATGAACGACACACACAATAACGAAAACCTTCAAAAACAGAAGATACTTAATCAGACTGACCATATTCTTGGACTAATTACCGAACAAAAGACAGAAGTAAAATTCGATGTAAAAACCTATATCTCCTCCAGTGAATCAACCTGCTTAAACGTTCCAACATACAAGTTTGCTGAAAAGTTAGAAAACCACTACCAAAACCAGAAACTCACACTGTTTGAACGCTGCAAACCACGAATGTACCTATGGGAGCAGGTCAAACAGATACCAATTGATGTTCGCATGACCAATCCCTTCCAACTAGGCAATGTGTGCGAAGACCCTGAAAAGTGTGATGCCCTTGAAGAAAAAGGAGGAAATGCCAGTGAAACTATCTGCCCACAGTGTCCTGTCTATACGGATTGTCAACAACGCGGTTTTTTATCACAACCTGCTTCATTAAATCGCGCTAAGACACAAATATTAGCTCTACCCGAACTTTTTTTCGATCCACATTACACAGAAACAGCAGATGAAATCCTTAAACAGATGGACGATACTGAAAGACTTTGCATCCTTGACAGAATACAAGCATACAAACTATTTCCTGAATGTAAACTCACAAAGCAAGTTCTGCAGGAATGGAGTGTCAACTGGCAAGGATGCGCATTAGGTGACTTTGCCAAAGCATTACTTCATGCAGTCGAAATTAAGGATATACCTCATGCAGATGCAGTCAAACGGATACGAGCTGTGATACGCGCTTTTGAATGGCAGCATAGAAAACTTATAAGACAGGTAGCTCAAGTCATTGTGTGGGGTAAAGTCGTCCCGCGCGGATATGTTGACCCTAACACCGGCACACAATTAGCACGTTTTAGCATCAAATTTGAAGGCGGAGCTTCTGCGTATGTTCCACATAACAATAAAACCTCAAAAATACTCACAAAAAAAGGAATTAACGTATTCAAAGTAAGCACATCTGCAATTAATGAAGACATGAGAATAAGAATGTCAATAACAAAAGCTATTCAATTAGGTATCTTTAACATAGATACCGTTGAAGATATTCAGAAATTACAGACAATCAATTCAAACCCAAACTGGACGTTTTGGCATCAACTCGATAGTTTCTTCACACATTATACGCGGGATGCCGACGCACCGATACGCTGGAATGGTAAAACACTAAGGTTCTGGGTACCCCCAGTTTTGCATCCAACCGTCAAAAAACTCATGTTGAAATCTGTAACCCTCTCCGATCAACATCTACAACGGGCGTTCCCAAACAAAAACATAGAAGTACGCTATACCGAACCAACACCTTGGCTTCCTGGAAACAAGGTGTTTCAAATTCGAACAGGATACTATCCACAAGATACAATCTTAGATTACAACAGCAACTGGGACCTGATCGGGTTGTCTGAAACTGCAAAACGCTTTTTCCACGGAATCTGCACTGAAATAGATAGAAACCCAAATTCTAAACATACTATTCTCACTTATAAGGCAATCGCCGCACGGTTGTCAGATCTTGAAAAGAAAGAAAATGTTTGTAGCGTCACCCATTTTGATCTTCTACGAGGGGTGAAATCCACATTAGAAGAATCACATGTCGTTTGGGTAATTGGAACACCTGCACTATCTGAAAAAGTAATATGGCGACGAGCACAGATATTATTCGGAAACGACGAGGAACCCTTATCTTATGAAAAAGATACGAAATCAGAACAATATATAGATGAACGAGTCCAAAGCGTATATGAGCAGAGTGCCATTCCAAAACTATCACGCATAGTACACCTGACTAAGTTAAACGAATATCCTAACAAAAAGGTCGTCATGATCTCAAGTATGGTCCTGCCACAAATCACAGACAGACCTGAGACACTCTTTTTCGACTGGAAAGATTTTGAAGTCGCAGGTGGACTTGAAAAACTTCCTGATGTGATAGCAACACGGGAACAATTTGAGACAGAGCGGAATAATCTAACTGGTGAATCTGAAAGAGAACATGTGGAACATATTTTAGGATGCTCATCCAGACAAGCAAACCGTATCCTAAAAAAACTTCGCGGTGGAAGACCTCTCCGTATTCCATTCAAAGAGCAAATCATCACCCTCCTTTCCGATGGAGATAAAAGAACTGCCGAATTCATTGAAGCCATTGAGGGACATCCAAAAGCAATAAAAAATGAACTTGGACGTCTTGTTGATATAGGTGAAATCGTTAAAGTACGATGGGGTGTCTACACCCTACCGCAATGACACTCTAATCCAACAATTTGATATATTTCCTGACAAAATAACCTATTTCTTAACCTAACTCTAACTCTTGAAATCTAATTGAAATAACCCTTTTTCATAAATTGTTCACTTCTCATTTAAATAAACCCATTTGTAGTCGCGCAAATCATTGCGTCTCTTATACTGTTGGAAGGCTTTCCTAAGTCCGATAGTCCGTATGAAGATTGAGAAATAAATCAGGTAATTATTGTAAAGGGTATGTAAAGTTTGCGATATTAAATCAATAGTTGACATTTAACTTGACAAACGTTATTATTTGTGTTAATATATAATACACTCATGTTGATATAAACTCTGCAAGCACAATTCACATAAGCCAGCACATCAACCGGACATTGAAATATATAGGACCAGAATAAACGAACACATTAAATAACATGGTACACCACACAAAGAAAAGATAAAAACTGATTATCAGCCTAACGAAAAATCAAAATCTTACAGTTTTAGGATTTTATAATCTCTTCAAATTCAGAAAATGCCTATGAACGCTTACAGCCACTAATTTAATAGCAATTATCTAATCTTACACAATGTAAGAGATTTCTTACAGTTTCGTAACTTTTCTTATTCAAAACACAAGAGAAATTGTAGTGAAATTAACTAATTATGAAAACGAAACATCGGACATATATGACAAAGATTATCCTACAAAAATCTCTCATTACATAAAATGCCATATCGCAAAAACGACACTTCAAGGACAAAGATATTCAAAATGTCCCTCTTATACACACATATCAAGCACATTCTAAACGCACCAAATTTAACCTTTGGCAACATTCTAATCTGCATTCGTCCAATACTGGATACTTGTTATTCTCAGGAAACCGATTTCACACGACAAAAACCCAAAATGGAAACTGTACTATTTGCAATTTTTTCGATTTTAGAAATTATCCTTACAAACCCTTATGTACACTGCGATTATAGCAATTTTAAAAATCGTACTATAGTACGAAAAACTGTACCATATAGTACGATTTTTAGAAGGAAAATGTTAATGAAATTAGAAGATAAACACAAAGAATCATCCATCAAATGTTCACAAAATTCAACCACCAAGACTCATTTGCAAACCGCGAAAATATAAGATATACTTAAATAAATATACACATAAATAGGATAAAAAAGTGCGACTCATATTTTATACAGGCAAAGGTGGAGTCGGAAAAACGACTATCTCCGCAGCAACAGGTATCAAACTCGCTTCTCTCGGATATAAAACCATCGTCATATCACTTGATGTGGCACATTCCCTACGTGATTCCTTTGATAGAGAAGACCTACTCATCGCGCAAACAGACGAAAAACGGATACAAATCAATGAGAACCTATGGATCCAGGAGATTAACGTTCAAGAAGCGATTGTTGAATACTGGGATGAAGTCTACAACTATATCCGTTCTTTGCTGAACCGTTCTGGACTGGAAAGTCTCGTAGCGGAGGAGATCGCAGTGTTTCCGGGTATGGAAGAAATCTGCGCGCTGCTCTACATCAATCAGTACGTCCGTGAAAACACTTATGATGTTATTATCCTCGATTGTGCACCAACAGGCGAATCGCTCAGATTTGTTAGCATACCAACTACTCTTGAATGGTATATGAATCGCATCTTCAAATTAGAACGCAACTTGGCTAAAATCGCAGGACCAGTAATAGAAACTATCAGCTCTGTCCCAATACCAAAGGATGCATACTTCCAAAACATTCAACAACTCTTTGAGAAACTTGAAGGAATTGATACAGTCCTGACAGATCCCAATATCACGACTGTACGTCTTGTAACAAATCCAGAGAAAATAGTCATCAAAGAGACACAACGCGCCTTTATGTACTTTTGTCTCTACGGATTATGTATTGACGCTGTCATTATCAATCGTATCTTCCCAGAAGGTGTTGAGGAGAAGTTTTTTGAAATCTGGAAACAGACCCAACAAAAGTATATAGAAGAAGCAGAAAACTATTTCTCGGGGGTGCCGATTTGGAAAGTAAATCTTTTTGACGATCAGATTGTCGGGGATACAGGACTCCGTAAGTTAGGAGATATTCTCTATCCCGATATTGATCCCACCGATAAATTTTCCGAACAGAAACCTTATCAGTTTACGAAAGTAAATGACAATTACCAACTGATCATGCAACTTCCGTTTCTCACAAAACAAGAGGTACACCTAACTAAGCATGGGGATGAGTTAATCGTCACTATTGGAGGTTTTAAACGGCATGTCGCATTACCACGAAGTCTATCAAACACTAAAACAACTGGAGCAAAACTTACCGGACACCAACTTGTAATCACATTCAAATAAACTTTTCAAAAACTCACACGTCTCAATTTCCGCAATTACAAACGAATGAGTCTCAAAACTGACAAAGCCGTATTCACTGTAGCCTTAACCACAATATTAACGTTCTTATTAGTGTTTCTATTACCAATTAGGTCGGTAGGAATTCGCACTATCTGGTCACTCTATCCGAACCTACTGCTTTCAATCGGTTGGTTCGGATATCTTATCTACAGACATCCGGACCTTGATGATGGTTTACTTAGGAAAAGCGTCCTATTCGGGGTTGCAACAACAGCAACATACCTACCGATGGACTGGTTATTTTCAAAAAAAGTCCGCTTTATCACCTATCTCAGCTCAGATTTTTTGGGAAACGTGACGACACCGATTGGGCTGATACTGACATGGGTTATTCTGGCAACGTTAGTCGTTTACGGCTACCAAAAACTTCAAATGTCCGGACTGCATCCTCTTATCGCATCAGGGATAACAGGAATTATAGCATCAATCGGATGTGTTGTAATCTACGAACTGGGAAAAGAATTATGGATATGGAACGAGCTACTGATTGGGAATATACCACACATCGCATCGGTTCCTATCTTTATGCCAATTACATTCTTACTTACCTTTACCTTATTACCTTACTACTTTCATCGGAAACAACATCCCCTAATCGCTGGGATAAGGTGTGGTCTCTTTATGGGAATAGTGATGTTCTTAAGTTTTATTGTCTTGTGGAAAACATACATATAATTTGTAGCACAAACTTTTAGTTTGTCGCAGACTTAGGAGATTCTCATAGTTAGAAAAAAAGATATGCCTGACTTACTTGAAAAGCAAAGAATGCGTTCAACCACAATATTAGCCGTCCGCAGAAACGGGCAAACCGCTATCGGAGGAGATGGTCAAGTCACCTTAGGAGATACAGCCATCAAACACAGCGCACGGAAAATACGGAAAATATATCAGGATAGTGTCCTTATCGGGTTTGCTGGTTCTGCTTCGGACGCGCTGACCCTATATGAAAATTTGGAGAAAAAACTGGAACAATACCGCGGCAACCTTCAGAAAGCTGCAGTAGAACTCGCAAGAGATTGGCGGAGTGACCGAATTCTTAGACGCGCTGACGCTTTGATGATCGCAGTTGATGCAAAAGACGGTTATCTCATTTCAGGAAATGGAGATCTCATCATCCCTGACGATGATGTACTCGCTATCGGATCTGGCGGTTCCGTAGCACTTGCAGCTGCCAGAGCTTTGCTAAAATATACAGAACTCAACGCTGCCGAGGTCGTCGCTGAAGCATTACGCATTACCAGTGAAATCTGCATTTATACAAACGCGCAAGTTGAAATCGAATCAATTGAAACTGGAGAATAGAATATACCATTTCTAAAAAATAACAGCCCTTTTAAGAAAGAACCAGTTAGTAGTCGCGCAATTCATTGCGCCTCTTACATTCAATTCTAAAGGGAAAGTCATTTATAGAATTTGTAATAGAACGTATAACACATAGGTTATTTTGACTGTGACACAAATACGTATGTCTGATGTCTATTAGGAGGTCACTTTGGAGAAAAAAACTGTTGAAACAAAATCTTTAGCAGACGCGCTAACCCCACGACAGATCGTTGAAGAACTTGATAAGTATATCATCGGTCAATTTGAGGCAAAAAGGAGCGTCGCCATTGCTCTACGCAACCGAGCACGCAGACAGATGCTCGCTGATGAAATGCAAGATGAAGTTGCACCCAAAAATATCATCATGATCGGTTCAACGGGTGTCGGTAAAACAGAAATCGCAAGACGACTTGCACGCCTCGTCGATGCCCCTTTCATCAAGGTTGAAGCATCAAAATACACAGAAATCGGGTATGTCGGTCGAGACGTTGAATCAATGATACGAGACCTAACAGAGTCTTCTGTTAGCCGGGTGAAAGCAGAACAAACCGTCGTCGTAGAAGAAAAAGCATTAGAACGAACCGAAGAACGCCTGTTAGACTGCTTATTCCCCATGCCACGCGCACTAAAAAATCAACCCCCTGATAATGCTGATGATAACTTTGATATAGATGAAGACATTGAGTTAGATATAGACGAAGAGGAAGATATTGAATTGCCGTTTGATATAGAAGTGAATGTAAAGAAAAATGAGGCTTTAGAAAAACAACGAGAACGGCACCAAAAAACACGCGAAAAGTTACGTGAAAAACTAAAAAATGGCGAATTTGAAGATAACGAAGTTGAAATCAACATGAAAACGCGGAGCATGCCGTTTGTTGAAATCTTTTCACCAGGTGGTATTGAAGAGATGGATATCAACTTCAAAGATATGTTCAGCAACATCCTTCCCAATCAAACGAAGAAACGAAGGGTAAAGGTCACAGAAGCACGACAAATCCTGATGCAAGAGGAAGCTGAAAAACTAATTGATATGGATGCTGTTATCAGTGATGCAATCGAACGTGTTGAAAATACCGGTATCGTCTTCTTGGATGAAATAGACAAAATCGCTGGACGCGAATCTCGGCAGGGTCCCGATGTATCGCGTGAAGGTGTACAACGCGACATTCTCCCCATTATTGAGGGAAGTACCATAGCAACAAAATATGGTTCTGTCCGCACGCATCACGTCCTATTCATCGCTGCGGGTGCTTTTCACGTCTCTAATCCATCAGACCTAATCCCTGAACTTCAAGGAAGATTTCCAATTCGTGTTGAACTAAAAAGCCTGAATCAAACCGACTTCAAGTCTATCTTAACTGAACCGAAAAATGCTTTAGTCAAACAGTACACCGCACTACTCAAAACTGAAGGGATTAAAGCAAAAATTACGGATGATGCAATTGACGAAATCGCTGCTCTTGCATTTCAGGTCAACGAATCTGTGGAAGATATCGGTGCCAGACGGCTACACACTATCATGGAAAAGTTGTTTGAAAATCTGTTCTTTGATGCCCCCGATCTTGAGGAGAAAAGCGTTACTGTTGACGCAGAATATGTCCGAGGTGAATTAGCAGAAATCGTAAAAGATCAAGACCTGAGCAGGTACATCCTTTAGACTGAAGGAGACAGAAAACAGCACACTTTACTTCATCTATCTCCCAAACTCTGAAGCATCTGCTTTGCTTCAAGGTATTGTTTTTCAAAGCGAGGTATCCCTTTAGTTTTTTTGAGAAACGTCTCTAAATAGCGGAGCATCATAACGTGGTCACCTTTTTTCTGATAGGCAAGCACAAGACGATAATATGCCTCTATCTCATCGGGATCCAGAGAGACCCCCTTTTCATAAAATTGGATAGCACTGAGCACTTCACCAATTTCTTGGTATGCAAGACCAAGATTGAAATACACCGTAGCATCACCGCCATCCAGTTCTATGCCTAATAGATAATACTGAATAGCATCTTGGTATGCTTCTTGGTTGAGATAGGCATCCGCAAGGTTGTAATAGGTATCTACAAAAGTCGAGTCCGCATTTAGAGCATTTTGATATGCCGCCAGTGCCTCATCAAATCTGTCCGACATGTCGTAAGCATAACCGAGGTTGTTATAGAAGGCAGGGTTTTCTGGCGAAATGTCAAGTGCTGCACGAAACATCTCTATCGCAAGGATAAATAGACGCATATCAACATAAACTAAACCTAAATTGTTATAGGCATCTTCGTGATTTTCATCAAGGGCAATCGCAGTCTGAAAAGTAGCTATCGCTTTCTCATGCTCACCCAATTGATGATAGATTTTACCTAATTTAACATGTCCTTCGGGGTCAAGTGGATTGAGTTCCTGTCCCATTTCAAGTTTTAATGCTTCACGTTTGAGTTCTCTCTGTTGCTGTTGTGCTTCATCAGGTGCAGGACAACCGAACGATAAAAAAGATAAGAAAACAAGCAAAACAACGATTAAATGCTTATAGTTACAAATCTCTAAGGAGTACTGATGATAATTGACACACATACACATTTTTATGACCCGACGCGACCCGAAGGTGTGCCGTGGCCAAACCCCAATGATGAACTACTTTACCGCACGGTGATGCCAGATGATTACAAAAAACTTGCTGTTCCTGAAGGCGTAACCGGAACTGTAGTCGTTGAAGCGAGCAGATGGGTTGAAGACAACCAGTGGATCCTTGATCTTGCCGCAAATGAACCGTTTATTGTTGGATTCGTTGGAAACCTAAGCCCAAACGACACTGATTTTGAGGATAATCTAAATAAGTTTTCTGCGAATCCGCTTTTCCGTGGCATCCGTCTCGGTGGTGGTCTTATGCAATCACTTAGCGATGCTAACCTCGTAAAGAACATTGAGAAATTAGCTGAGAAGGAACTAACTTTAGACCTGCTCATAAACCCTGAGGCATTAAAGCATCTACCAGCCCTGGTTGAACACATACCGACAATGCGCGTTGTGATTAACCATATCGCTGGTGTTCGCGTTGATGGCAATCCACCAGATGCCGCATGGGTTTCTGCGATACAGGAAGCTGCTCGTTATCCGAAAGTCTACTGCAAGGTATCGGGATTAGCGGAGCATACAGGACAAACACCTGCCCCCGAAGACGTTGCTTACTACACCCCAACGATTGATGTTTTGTGGGATGCCTTTGGAGAAGACCGACTCATCTACGGCAGCAACTGGCCTGTATCGGAACGTTTTGCACAGTATAAAGTCGTGCAAAAGATTGTAGATGACTACTTCAGCACAAAAGACGATGAAATCCGCGAGAAATACTTCTGGCAAAATGCAAAGGAGGCATATCAGTTTGAATAGTTGTCAGTTATCGGTTATCAGTTGTCAGTAGATACTGTGGTGGTTGCATTCTAACTGAAAACTGATAACTGAAAGTGAGCGCAGCGAACGGACTGACAACTATTAAGCCACCCACCGAATAAACTCAGCTGCAGGTTTCCGTTTCGGTTCTTTAATCTCTGCAGGATAACCAGTATAGAAAAAGCCGATGATATATTCTTCCGATGAATCAATCCCGAGCAACTTATAGGTCTGCTCCTCCATCGTGATTCTGCCGGTGCTCCACTGCATACCGACCCCCGCATCCCATGCAGCGAGTTGGACGTTCTGCATCGCACAACAAGTCGCAGCGTAATCCTCACGTTGACGTTGTTCGTCTCCATCTTGGACACAAGACACAGCAATAATCGTTGGCTTGGACATAAATTTCTCGTAAGCCAATTGTCCAATCTTTGCCAGATTCTCTGCATCAACGTGATCGGGTGTATCCTCCATCTTGATCTCTCGGTACCGTTGTGCAAGTATCAGTTTTGTCTTCTCACCAATAACGATAAACCGCCACGGTTCTGTCACATGATGGTTCGGTGCCCATATCCCATAACTGAAAATCTGTTCAAGGACATCGTTAGGCACAGGTTCCTCTTTGAATTTGAAAATGGATCGTCTTGAAAGTATCGCATCTTTTACGTCCATGTAATTCCTCCTTTTGAATTATAGTTTATTAGGTAATTAGTTGCAAAGTATTAGAGCCTTTACATATAGCCTCAGAGGTATTTAGTCGCTCCAGCGGAGCGATATGTTTATAGAAATTAGAGCCTTTACATATAGCCTCAGAGGTATTTAGTCGCTCCAGCGGAGCGATATGTTTATAGAAAAATGTTATGTCCTCTCCTCCGCTCCAGCGGAGCGGTATGTGTTGATGTCTACTTGCTACCTTCATACTAACAGAACGTTATGTTTCTGAAACATCCGCATCAACACTCTCAAAAACGTATTTCTCATCGTAAGCAATATCAAAACGTTTCAATAACTCAAGATATTCTTCTCTGAATGTTCTATGAGAATGATGTTTTTCTTGGTTACGGATGTATCTTGCAACATCTCCTAACTGAGAATGTGAATAGGTAAATGCACTAAATCCTTCCTGCCATTTGAACTGACCTACTACCCAACGTTTTTTATTGATAAATTTCGTTGAACTCACCTTAATATCTCTCACTAAATCAGAAAGATTACAATCTGGAGTCATACCTATAAGAATATGAATGTGGTCAGGCATAGAATTGATTTGTATCATCTTCTGTTTTCTATTAGAAGTAATGCCAGTGATGTATTGGTGAAACTCCTCTTTATGGCGTTTTGGAATGAGGGACTGTCTTCCCTTAACAGCAAATACGACATGGATATAAAGTTGGGTATATGTATTTGCCATAGAATCTCTCTTTCTCTAAAACCTAAAATCTATTACATTATCCAAATTGCTACCTATTGTCGGTATATTCAATCTTCGCTCCAGCGGAGCGGTATGTGAGAATTCTGAGCGCGTTGAGTAGATTGAAAATCAATCAATTCCGTTATAATCGGTGTATTCAATCTTTCGCTCCAGCGGAGCGAAATGTTTATAGAACACACATAGGTCCATTCTTCCGCTCCAGCAGAGCGGTATGTGAGAATTCTGAGCGCGTTGAGTAGATTGAAAATCAATCAATTCCGCTATAATCGGGGTATTCAATCTTCGCTCCAGCGGAGCGATATGTTTATAGCACACACATAGTTTACATTCTTCCGCTCCAGCGGAGCGGTATGTGAGAATTCTGAGCACCTCTTGAGTAGATTGAAAATCAATTCCGTTATAATCGGTGTATTCAATCTTTCGCTCCAGCGGAGCGGTATGTTTATAGCACACACATAGTTTACATTCTTCCGCTCCAGCGGAGCGGTATGTGAGAATTCTGAGCGCGTTGAGTAGGTATATTTGTCTTATGTTTAGTAGCAACTTGCATTACATAAAAAAATCTGATATCAAATTAGGTGTTAATTCACATACCGCTCCGCTGAAGCGGGTGTCAACATCATGTCGTGTGCTATAAACATACCGCTCCGCTGGAGCGGGGAACAGATACATCATTTGGCACAGGTTCCTCTTTAAATTTAAAAATGGATCGTCTTGAAAGTATTGCATCTTTTACGGCCATAAAATCCGCCTTTATGATTTGTAATCATTTACATCTATCGCGGGGTCAACATCGCTGCAATATCTTGTGGTAACTTTGTTCCAATTTTATCCTCACAGTTCTTAATACTACCATAAAAGTTATGGAATAAAGCAATAATGTCAACTCCAATGTTTATAGCATGATGCAGATCAACTCTTGCTTCTTCAAACTTTTTTAGATTTAAGAAAGCGATGCCCCGGTCATAATAAGTGTTATTATCTGATTTCAATGTTAATGCTTTGTTATATTTTTCAATAGCATCGTCAAACTTATATTGACAAAAATAAGCAACACCCAGATTATAATTTGCTTCAGCATGATCTGGATCCAGTTCTATTGCCTTCTTCAAATCAGTTACAGCATTTTCGACATCGCCTTTAGATAAGTATGCACTACCCCTTCGGTTATATACCTCCGCGAACTTGGGCTTTAGTTCTATCGCTTTACTAAAATCTATAATGGCATTTTCAAGATCACTAATAGAATTATCAAGATCATATTTTGCAAAGTACGCACAGCCACGACCTTTACATGCCAAAGCAAACCCTTCATCCAATTGGATCGCATTATCCATTGCGCTGGCAAAATGCCGAATTGCCTTTTGATAATTCTTGATTTTTTCTTGCAGGCATTCTGCATCTTCACCTTGTTTTAAATGATTATTACCTTTTTCGATCACTTGATAGATTTCCCATCGGTTTTCCTGACTACTAACAAAACCATGAAGATCAGGGTAAATTTTATTGGAAGAGATTTTGAATTCTTTTTTCAAATAATTTAACATCGGTTGTTTAAGTTCTTTTGGAATAATAACTTTTTTATCAGGTTTAATAAAACCTTTCGGAGGTCTAACAAATATGCTTTTTTGTACCTTGACACGACTCTCTTGATCTGAATTACAAGGTTCTCTAATAAAATCCTTCATAGTTCCGTTTTTGTCCAACAAAATAATCCTGCCACATTTAAAAGGGGAACTATCACATGCAAAGAAGAGGGCAATAGGGTAATAAGTAGTAAAGTCTAACAAGTTAGTTTTACCACCGAAATGTTGAATATCGGTTAGTATATCAAAATCGTCCGTTTTCTTGGTGTACTCGTACTCTTTTGCACGTTTTAATTCTTCTTTTTGAGCGATTTCTACACCAAGATCCAACATCTCAATCTTCTCAAGTTTACGATATAGGTTTGAGGAAACTTTTGTATAGCATTGAGGTTCACCACGGAAAATGTAGTCGACATCTGCAATCTTCTTCTCTATCTCATCAATGATTTCATCAACTGTTTTTGGCATGTTTTTAGATTCAATTCGGTTTTTGGTATCCATTCATTTTCTCCAATAGTATAAAAAGGTTTTTACACAGAACTTAAAGCAGTAAAGGCTTAACGCTTTACAGACCTCACACAACGAAAACCCGTAAGACCCGAAGCAGATATCGGAGTACTCCTATAACGGTTAGCAACACGAACTAAGTCTATATGGACCCAGAACCATGTCCCCCCACGTATCACACGATGACTTTTAACATTTGTAGAATCAGTGATAATCTTATTAATACTGTCAGCCCCGGCGATAGGATTCCAACGCGGAGATTCCCCATAGAAACCTGGATCAAATTCATCAATGCACCACTCTCTCACATTACCGCCCATGTCATACAAGCCGTACCCGTTCTTAGGGTACTGTCCAACAGGAGTTGTGGCTGGATTATTTTCATGAAATTTTTGATCTAAATTAACGAAATTTCGATTGCTGGAATCAATTGAATTTCCCCACGGATATTTCGCACTAACTAAACCTCCGCGCGCTGCCTTCTCCCATTCAGCTTCTGTCGGAAGACGTTTTCCCGTCCATTCTGCGCAAGCCATCGCCGCATACCAGCTCACATAAACAACAGGATGATCACCTTTTCCTCTCGGGTAATTGTTCCCATTCCAATGTTTTAAGTAATTGCCATCATGGTATGCGCGTGGAATCCGATCCTTCTGCCACTCTGGATTCGTATCAACAAACGCTTTGTATTGTGCATTCGTCACCTCGTATTTGTCTATATAAAAAGCATCAATGTAGACAGTGTGCACAGGTTTTTCTTCTTCAAAGCCATCGTTACTTCCCATCTGAAACTCACCAGATGGAATCAGCACCATACCTTCAGGGATAGCGACACTTAGTTGATGCTGACCAAGATACAATGTAGAGATGACCGCCACAAACTGCGCTTCCCATGCATCCCGCTTAACACTCCCTTTCTCAACGTCAAGCACCAACAACCCCGCATTCTGCAGTGTGCTATTCTCACGAATCTTTTGCAGAAAATCATCGGTTGCTAAACCCACCTCCGCTGCAGCGTGTGCAGCATCAAGCGGCCCCTCAAACTGCTTGACAAGTTGCTGTATCGGTTCACTTCCACCGAAAACACCGCCCGCCGCTGCAATTGCCCGCCTATAACGCTCAATATCTTCATTAACATATCGATCCATCGTTGACTTTTCTGCATAGAGACGCAACGCTTGTGCTTTGTCATAAGGCGGGTTGGGATTTTGAACAATAACTGATCGTACTTGATCATCAAATGTCTTCATTCCTTCTGTGTGGCATCCCATACACGATAACCCATTACGGACAACGGGGTCTCGGGAACCAGAGTCTGATACGATGTTAATCGGTGCTTCGTCAAGTCGTTCACCTGTGGCAGTAGACAGATAGTATGCCTGCAATCCGTTGGGAAGGTTGAAGATAATCTCACCACCATCATGCGTAAAATCAAGCGGATGTGTAAAGATATTCTGTTTGCCGACATTCCCTGCAAAGTCGTAGGATTTCCAATATGCACCGTACCGAGATTTGTGTCGCTCCACAATACGGTTGTTGACTGATACACCAGATTCGCTAAAACCTGCCCGCCACACGCGAACTCCCGGTGCATTCTTAAGGTTTTCGGCAATGTTCACCTCAAGTTGTGTTTCTAATTCTTGGTCAGTCTTTGGTAAGTCAAGGATATCGTGGTAGAGTGGTGGTAGTGAAGCAGTAGCGATAAACCAATCAGCACGGATAAACGGCAATTCGCAGTCTGTCGCTTCACATAATGTTGTGTATGTTGCAGACTTTAACTGCACACCGTAAGGATATGCCTGCTCAATTTTATACCACTTGTCAGTTTTGATGTCCCATTCGTAGTTTCGGAGGTCTATGTAGAAGATGGTCTCCTCTCGGTCAATCGGTTTCGGTTTGATTACCTCGGCACCCCAAGAGAGGCTATTTATGAGTTTTGATAAAGCGATCTGATAGGCGCGGAGGTTAGCATCTGTGGCACCAGCATTGTAAAGGTGCGTCAATGTAAAATAACGTGCAAAGGAACGGTCAAAGTCAGAGAGGGATGTCACATGGTTGTGAATGGCTTTTAGCATCGCCTCGGTGGTGATGAAGTCGCGTTTAGGTTTAGGAATAGCATCCCAATCTGGCGCGCCTGCTTCAATCCAGCGACGAATGGTGGCAATTGATTCATCGTCTAACGGGTCTTGTCCTAACGGCATCTGCGAACCGTTATCGGTATCACCAAGTAAGCGTAGATAGAGTTCAGAGGCATCGGGTTGGCGAGGAAGGACTGATTTGTCTTCGATTAAATTTGAATGTTTAATCGTGAGCACATCGCTGTATGACCCAAATTCACCGTGACAGTCAAGGCAGTGTTGTTCAAAAATAGTGAACGCTTGCTGTGCAAGATTCTGTTGTGCATATACTATTTGATAACTAAAAAGAAGTATCAGTAAACAGGAAATTGTGCAAAGAATATTAAAGTTTTTGTTCATATCTTCTCCTTCACATTTTACAGCAACGGCACACGGAGTGTGCCTACTACCATGTTTAATTCCAATAACAACTTCATTCATTCGTCCCGCAAAAGACAGACTTTTGTCCGTTTACATAATATTTTACTACAACACACCACATAAATACAACACATTGCTAATTCCATCCCGCCAACTGCAGATATATCGCCCAAAGCGGATCACCCCACAACAACACAACCACCGCAGCACATGCAATAAAAGGACCGTAAGGTATTGGACTTTTCCTGTCTTTCTTGCCCGTTGCGATAAGCAACGTCCCGATAACAGCACCACTGAAAGCAGATAACGCTATCACCATAAGCAACTCAGGAAACGCACCGAGATACAATCCGATAACCGCCATCAACTTAACGTCACCCATACCCATCGCTTTTTTACGCATTATCGCACTACCGATGAACGCAATTAACCATATCGCCAATCCACCTGAAACAAATCCGATAAGCCGCATCTTCAGATAATCTAAATCTTTAGTCTGATATGCAATCACACACACTATTACTAACCCAAGTCCGAGTCCCGTAAGACTCAGGACATTCGGAATGATAAGGTGCTGTGCATCAATAAAGGCAATCGGTATCAGTACAGACACAAAAAAGATCGCGTGCAATAAATATAGAGACATGCCTAATTGGTAATATATCAAGAGATACAGCACCACAGTGATGAATTCAACAATCGGATAGAGGACAGATATTTTCGCTTTGCAATGCCGACATTTGCCACATAATATTAGATAACTCAATAGTGGGATGTTGTCGTAAAACTTTATGGATTGATCACACTCAGGGCAAAAAGATCGGCGTGGGGAATAGATTGACAAATCTGAGCGGGGAATGCGATAAATACAAACATTGAGGAAACTGCCAATGACTAAACCGATGATGAAAATGAAGACAGGTATCCAGATATCATCCACAGATTACCACCAATATTTTTCGCCTTGCACAGCATCATAATGATACACTTTACTGATTTCAGCAATCCCACCTATCCGATACTTCGTTGGCACACGCGGATGATCTTTCGCTATTCCGACCTTATAGTTATCTTGAATGAGAACATAGTTCCCACCCCAAGGTGTTTTTGGAATGGTTTTCAGATACGTTCCACGCCATCCATCCACACCAGGATCGGTAACAAGTTGTTCTAACTGCGTTGGATATGTCTGTGTGTGTCTGTAGTATTTCCTGATCGCTGTAGCAAGAATTTCAACGTCTACATCTGCTTGACTAACTTTACGGTATTCTGCCCAAGGTGGATAGGAAAGCACTCCAATGACAATTACGAGGGCAACCAAGATGATCAGTTGAATACGGGTCATTCCGCTGTTTCTGTTCATGTTTTATCGCTTTCGGCTATCAGCAGTTAGTTATCTGCATCTGGTCGGGCAATATTATACTTGTTCATCTTTTTATACAGATTGCTTCTTTCAACTTCCAAAATCTCGGCAGTTTTCCGTATGTTCCAATCATTTTCTTTTAATGCAGCAAGGATACACTCCGCTTCAGTAGAATCGACCATAGTACTCAATGGGGTGTTAGATTGATAAGCAGTAGCAGCATCTAATATCTGTATCTGGTCATTTTCTATAGGTAAGACAGCAGCGACATCACTCGGTTGTATGATTTCCTTGTTGACCATAATTAACAGACGTTCAACGAGGTTTTTGAGTTCACGAATGTTCCCGGGCCAATGGTAAGATTGAAATACAGCATCAGTATCTGAAGCAAAGATTTTCGGGGTAGAAGCCATGTTCTTCTGCAACCGTTCCGCAAAGTACTTTACCAATATCGGAATGTCCTCTAACCGATCACGGAGCGGTGGTACATCTATGGGGACAATCTTCAGACGATAATAAAGGTCTGTGCGGAATTGCTCGCGTTCAATTTCCTCTGCGAGATTCTTGTTGGTCGCAGCAATAATTCGGACATCAACATTACGAATTTGCTGGCTTCCCAGCCGTTCCACCTCTCCATATTCAAGCACGCGTAGCACTTTTGCCTGTGCCTTAAGGCTCATATCACCGATTTCATCAAGGAAAAGCGTTCCGCCATCGGCGAGTTCAAACCGTCCCTGCCGCATAGAGTCAGCACCTGTAAACGCCCCGCGTTCATGTCCGAACAGCTCGCTTTCAACAAGTTCTTCAGGCAATGCCGCGCAGTTTAGTGGGATAAAGGGTTTATCAGAACGTTTGCTATATTGATGAATTGCATTTGCAACGAGTTGTTTACCAGTGCCGTTTTCACCAGAGATAAGTACCCCAAGATTGCTTGATGCAACCTGTTTAATATCCACATGGAGTTTTCTAATCGCAGCACTTTCCCCGATCATTTCATCTTCATCGGGAATTTGTGATTTGAGTATTTCATTTTCTTTTGCTAATCGCGAGAGTTCTAATAAGGGTTCAATATTGAATAGGATTTTATCCATACTCACCGGTTTTGTAACATAACGTCTCGCGCCGAGTTCCATCGTTTTAACGGCTATCTCAATATCCTGCTGTGCCGACATCATAACAACATTGAGATTGGCATCTTGTTCAAGCAATTTCACTAACGTCTGAACGCCGTCCATTCCGTTTTCCATCATAATATCCAACAAAACAAGATCAACGTCCTTAGTCGCACAAAGTTGTAATGCTTTTTCACCGCTTGCTGCAGTTAGGGTATTATAACCTTTCAGAGTTAACCCTTGTGAAAGCATTTTCAATATATTCTTCTCGTCATCTACAATGAGGATAGTATTCATGTTTCTTCATCTCTAAATTAATGATAGTTTATTACTTATCTGTCAGCAAAATTTGAAAGCAATATCGTGATCTATTTTATGAGATCAAGTGGTGTGTGACAGGTGTCGTATCGGTAAGATATGTGTCTTCGTTAAAAGTAATTCTTATTGTGGTGCCAACGTTCTCTTCCGATTCTACCACTATCTCTCCACCGTGAACAGTAATAATCCTTCGGACAATCGCCATGCCGAGGCCTGTTCCATAAGACTTTGTTGTATAGTCCGGCGTAAAAAGTTTCTGTTGAGTCTCTACTGACATTCCGTGCCCCGTATCTTGAACTTCAAGTCCGATATATCTACTATTTTCAAGTGTTGTCGTAAAAGTTTTTAGGGTAAGCGTTCCACATTCTGGCATCGCTTCAATGCCATTTTTAACAATATTTCCTACTGCGCGCTCCATCTGTTCACGATCTAAAGAAAGTTCGGGCAGCGGGCTCAACTGTTTTTCAATCGCAACGTTTTGGGTTTGAGACAAATCCATATACAATTTTGAAACAGATTCAATAATATCGTTCAAATTAACCGGGTGTCGGTCAGGAATAGGCAGTCTGGCATATTGGTGGAACTCGTCTATTAGTTCACGTATACGGTCAACTTCTTCAATAATTGTTGCTGTGCACTCATCAAATATCTTATCAAAGATTGCCGGTTGATCTTTTGCAGTTTGTAGGTTTTCAACAGAAAGCCGAATCGGAAATAATGGGTTTTTGACTTCATGTGCAAGCTGTCTCGCTACATCACGCCAAACTGCCTTTCTTTCAGCTTCCGTATGTTCCTCCAAACTCCGCTTCAAAGCAAATGCCATCTGATTAAAACCATCTGCTAATTCTCCGACTTCCCCCTTGGATTGAACAGCAATTTGATATGTTAAATTGCCCGCACCAATCTCCTTAACCCCCTGCTGAAGTTGGGCAATTGGTCGTGTAATACGGCGACTCACAAGGTAACTGATACAATAGACTAACGCTGCCCCACCACCAATACTCCATAACAGAATAACTTGCATTTGATTCTGCCACCGAATACGATACTGATGTGAATAGGCAATTATTAATTCTACAAAAGGCAATTTCTGTGGATCCGGAAAAGGAGAACTCAATATATCAGCACGAACAACGGTAAATGTAGATATGCGTCCACCTTCTTCAGATGTATCTGTTCCATCTGATTCCTGAGTATCACTCAGGGTGACTACCAACTCCTCGATAGGTTTGCCTTCATCTTGATACGCCTGTTTCTGCTGTTCCCATTTGGATTTGATCGCTGTCGTGCGGTATGCAATACTATTTAAGGGGATCCACTCCTCCTGTTCATTCTTCCTTTTTACAAGAAAAATCGGATGTTCAGACGGTTGACTCAATAATTCCACACTTAGCCATTTTTGGAGAGACTTTCCTCCAGTGACAAACCCCCAATCAAACCGTTGCGTAACCTCAACAACCAACTGCGGGTCATCACCTACAGAAATGATGCGTTCCCGAATGGTGCCTTTCCCTTCTTTTAACGTGGGATCTGTGTCAACATTTGTAACATCAAAAACTTTTTGTCCGATACGGTGTTCATCAAAAGCCTTGCTCAGCACCAAAATACCTTCAGTATTACCACATTCAAATACATCCAAGTCATTTGGTGGAATATCTCGGCTGCCTCCTCTCTCTGCTTCTCCTATTGAATCACGCACATCCTGATCTTCTCCTGTTGCTTGGACTTCGTCTCTAATTTCTTTAACAAATAACGTATATCGGTCAGAAATATTTGATTTTAATTCTTCAACATCTTTATTCAGTTGTTCACTAAAAGTGTTATCAATCAACACACTCGCAATACCAAAAATAACAACGAACATAATAAGAAAAACAAGACTATAGGTGAAAAAAATTTTGTTTTGTAGTCGGATTGAAGACAGCTTGTTAATTATCTTTTGCATATAACCCATAGGTATAGGTTCCGTTTACAGGGCAATGATTGAATTTTGACGAATCCCAATGATAATGTGCCATTATTTCCTTTTCATTTCACGTGCAATTTCTTCGGTACGCTTTTTATATCCCTCAACCGCCGATTGGTGGTAGGTCAACTCATCTGTAAGTTTTTGGACACCATTAACAAAGTGCAATTCCTGCAACTTGCCTTTAACCGCAACCGTATCCATGAGAGTTCGCATCAATTGACATAGGTTACCGATGCTCCGCTTCGGTAACGTTAAGGTGACATTCGGAATATCATTATCAGTAAAATCCATTTCTGTGCCGCGATAAGAAGCGGTCTGGCAATCGTTCATTGAAAGCCCTTCAAACGCATCTAACCCACTGTCTTCTTTAGCCTTTGGAATAGATAAATCTGCACCAAGGTCTTCCCAATGAACAAATAGAATCGCCTTATCTTTCGGTCCCGCAAGGATTCCATTGAGAATGGAATGATTACTCGTAGGACCTTTTGCAGCAATCACATTACACCCAAAACCTCGTTCTTGAATAGATTCAGTATAGAGTTGGACAAACCACTCACCGAGGTGAATATTATCTGCATAGTTATAGAAAACGATACTACTTGCACCATAGTATTTCTCAACAGAATCAAGCCATAGTGCCAAATGATATGCGGTGTTATTGTAATGTGCATAAGGCAGTTGAAAGTTCGCATCAGCGCGTTTCACACCTTCAATTGCAGCGTACATTCTGTCTTCTGAGCTCTCACCGACACCAGCCGTCATCGCTAAAAAGAACAAACCGACTGGAGAAAAAGCAGAAAAGCGTCCCCCTACGCCGTCTGGAACAGGAAGAATACCATAGAAAGGTGTTTCTTGGTGAAATTGATATAAAAGACTATTTTCTGTTAAACCCGTAGTTGCAATAACTTGTTTACTCCATTCACCAAATTCCTGTTGGAGGGTGTCCTGAATTATCATTAGGGTCGCGAGAGTTTCACCTGTTTTCCCTGATTTGCTAATCACATTGAACAGTGTTTTGCCTAACAGGCCGCGTGATTTCAGCATATCAAGCAACGCTTTAAGCCGAAGCGGATCAAATGTATCCCCCGTCCAGTAGACTTCAGGGGCATCACCCCTTTCTGTATTCGATAAAAGATTGTGATATGGATGATTTACTATTTCGTGAAAAACACGTGAGCTCAGATCAGATCCACCTATTCCGATGGTCACGAGCACAGAAAAATCGTCTCTCGCTTTAGTTGACAAATCAAGCACTTGCTGAATGTGTTCGGTTTGTTGATGGCTGCGTGTCCACGCACGCAAATGTTGTTCTAAAACCGATAACGGAGCATCTGCCTCTTCTTTGAACAGATCCTGTATATTATCTAAACGTGTATCAACCAACTCCTCTGCATCTTGGGCATCGGTATCTGCACACACAAGCATTCTGAGTCTGATACCTGAAACGTTCCCCAATTCTATCTGTTTTACACTCGGATTCATTACTTTTGTTCCTTTTACCCTCCAAAATATGCTTGTATTTCTCTGATTTATACCCTTCCATATTTATCGTCAAGTCGAACGATGTCTTCCTCGTCGAAGTCTCCAAATGCGATCTCAAGTATCCGATAATTTTGAGTTTCCCCAATGAGTTGATGTTTCGCACCTCGTGGAATAAAAACAGGTTCCATCGGCTTTGGATGTATTACATCATCTTCAAGCCGAACACAAGCACCTTCGTCAAGCGGTATCCACAACTCACTCCGATGGTGATGATACTGATAACTAACTTGTTCCCCCGCATGGATTTCTAAAATCTTTACAGTTACCGGTTGGTTAAGGACGTACTGAATAAAACGTCCCCACGGTTTTTCTATGGTCGCTATCTCTGCTAAAACTTGAGATGGATCTTTTATAGGTGGCAACTGCCTCTCCATGCGGTTTTCCTATATCAACGAGTTTATTATAATTTAGCACAACACCAACGGTAAGGCAAGTATAAAATGGTTCGGTTACAGAGACTTTCATTTGTTGTCACCGATTTACTTTCTTGGAAGAATTTTAACCTTGATATAATCCTATTTGTGATTGTTGGAGGTGCTTTCAACTCCGATTTAGGATAATTTAATTTCATAATCTGAAAATTGAATACCTATGCTCAGAAATTAAAAATTTGACAAAATATTATAAATACAATATACTAAAAGAATCAGATTTAGAATAGAAATCTGTGCAAAATATTTGAATCGCTTTAAACAAGTAAAACGGAGTTGATATGGAAGTAGAACAGACATTGGTAATGGTGAAACCAGATGGCGTTGAACGTAGGCTCATCGGTGAAATCATTTCCCGTTACGAGAAAAAGGGGCTAAATATAATCGGCATGAAATTGATGCAACTGTCTCGTGCTAAAGCAGAAGAACTTTATGATATTCATAAGGGACAGGCGTTTTACGATAAGTTGATTAAATTCATGTCCGACAAACTGATCGTTGCCATCGCTGTTGAGGGGAAGAATGCTATTAAATTAACACGCCTCATTAATGGTGCAACTGATCCATTAGAATCCACACCGGGAAGTATTCGCGGTGATTTTTCAATAGACATCACCTATAATCTCGTGCATGCATCCGATTGTGCGGAAAATGCAAAACGTGAATTAGCCATACTGTTTTCCCCAGAAGAACTATACTCATCCCGTTGATTTGTTTAATGTAATTTCAGCATTATAGTCAGCAACCACTGTTGAACCTGCCAACAAACTTCCCACAATCTGGGGTAGTCTGAAAGCACGTTATTAGATCTTAAGCAAACATCCACATCGGTTTGTTTCTGAAAAACACCTAAACACAAACATTGTCTAATCCTACTTCAGTCAAACCCCAAAGCGTATTGACTGAAGTAGGTTTTTCATTGCAGTATATTCAATCCTACCGCTTTAGAACATCTTCCATTAGAATTGCGAGGCAACAAACCTGAAAACCTGTAACCATTGTTCTGCAGAATCACATCCTTTGGACAACTGCTTAACCCTCATGTTACAATATTACGTAAGTATATAGAACAGACAAGGAGACAGGTGTTAAAACACACTGAAATAACCATGAAACGATATATTAAAACAATATTTTTTGCGTTCATACTGTCGCTTATGCTCAGTTGTGTTGAAGTCAATGCACAAATTGGCTTTACAACGTCCACTGAGATAACTTATACCCATTTCTATCATGGAAACAGTTGGGCTGAATTCATATACAAAAAATACTTACCCTACCCGGCACCAGAAGGGCTCACATACAATACATGGTTAACAACTTTCGCAAATGTTGATAGCACCTCAGATTATGAAGACATCATTCTAATAACTGCTGAAATAGAAAATCAAGGACCTCGTAGGGAATGTGTGCAAGCATTTCTCTTCATAGATGGGGCAGACCTATTCAAAATATACGATAAAGGGACGCATCAGTTAGATGTCAAAGCAAAAACAATAGAACTTCACCGTGCTCCTTTCGACTTGAATCTAAAGACCGAAGTCTCATTTAGACTCGCGGATATCACCGATGATGGCATATTAGACATCTGGGTGGAAACTACCGAAGGTGTGGCACTCATCTCTTTTCAGGAGGGGGAATTCAAAGAAGTCCTCAGCGACTACGCAGTGACAAAAGTAAAACTCAATGAGGCATTTGAAGTCGAATTTCGTTATTTAGAATTTCCTTTTGAACCGATAGGGCAACAGTATCATCCACTTTTGACTGTACCAGCCCCGAAAAAAACTTTCTACAATACCACGAAAATAGCCACTGCAAATGTTGATAACACACCTGAAAAAGAGAACATTGTACTCATCACTGTTCAAACAGGTATAGACGGCCCATGCGGCGAATGGGTCCAGGCATTCCTACTCATCACTGACTCCCAAACAGACAAACCAAAGAAAATAGACTTATTTGCACTATTTAATACACAAACCTATCAGTTAGATATTCCTGACGCTAAAACCGTTGAGGTTAAGAACCCACCCTATATCTATCGAAGCCTGTGGAAAGGTAAACCTTGGGGATACTATTCAATCACCTTCAAACTCATTGATTTAACAGGAGATGGCATTTTAGATATCTGGCTTGATCATGGCTACGGTATGGCTGTCATCTCTTTCGTCAACGGTGAATTCAAGGAGGTCTGCAGTGCTTATGTTTCCAGTAAAAGGGAGCACCCGATGGAATACGTTGATATTGATAAGGATGGTATCTACGAACTTAAAATACACGATAGAATATCAACTAACGGTATTCCAACAGCAGCATACCCCATGTGGACAAACTTCTACGAGTGGGATGGCAATACGTACGTATACAGCAACAAAAAATACTACGGTAACGATGATGAATTGCTCAATGAATTATTAGGTCAGTATAATTTTTGGGAACGTTTTAGCAACATACAGGAATACCATTTCTACATCGGGTTGGTCTACTACTTTCGCAACGAGGCCCCAAAAGCGCATGAGCATCTGCAGTGGGTTATTGAAAATGCCCAAAAGGATGATTACAAACAGGCAGCAGCATCCATCCTAAAGAAATTACAGTTAAAAGATGACACGGAATAACCACAGGTTTTGCCTGATTGTAATATAAAACGTTCCAGTTTGTGCATAAAACCACAAATCAAGCATATCTATAACGGAGTCAACAGCGTTTTTTAACCTACAACTTTACCCTATTCAATAAGCACTTCTGCTACCATTCTCTACATTTTCTATATCCTTGTCATGTTCACTTGAAAACAATTGAAATACAACACCTATTGTGATAAAATAACAAAAGAGAATACATCATAAGAAAATACATCATACTTTATGAAGGAGCTCGCAAATGCCCCAACCCTCTCACAATCTATTTAATACGCGCCGATCCCTTGAAAGCGAAGGGTTTGAGTGCGCCTACTATTCGCTTCCTGCCTTAGCGGATGCATGTAAAGGTTCAATTGATACATTGCCTGTCAGTATTCGCGTCCTGCTTGAATCGTTACTCCGCAATTACGATGGACATCAAATCACTGAACAGGACGTTGTCAACTTAGCAAACTGGAATGCAAAATCCCCAAAATCGGCAGAAATTCCATTTAAACCTGCCCGCGTGGTAGCACAGGATTTCACAGGAGTTCCACTCGTTGTGGATATTGCTGCAATGCGATCCGCAGTTGCTGAACTCGGTGGCGATGCTAAAATGATCGAACCACTCGTCCCTGTCGATTTAGTGATTGATCACTCTATCCAAGTTGACGCTTACGGCACAGAAAACGCCTTTCAATTTAACACCCGAAGAGAATTTGAACGAAACAAGGAACGTTACGAATTTCTAAAATGGGGGCAACAGGCATTTGAAAAGTTCAATATCATTCCACCCTCCATCGGCATAGTCCATCAAGTGAACTTGGAATATCTTGCGCAGGTTGTGATGACAGAAGAAGCGGTTGCATATCCTGATACGGTTGTAGGCACGGATTCACATACAACGATGATCAACGGTCTCGGCATTGTCGGGTGGGGTGTGGGTGGCATTGAGGCTGAAGCTGCAATGTTGGGGCAACCTGTCTACATTTTGACTCCTGAAGTACTTGGCGTTTATATGACAGGTAAACTCAGAGAAGGGGTTACCGCTACAGACCTTGTCCTGACTGTAACGCAACGGCTCAGAGAGGCTGCGGTTGTTGGTAAATTTGTTGAGTTCTTTGGTGAAGGTGTAGAAGCACTTTCGCTACCTGACAGGGCTACGCTCTCTAATATGTGTCCTGAATACGGCGCAACTATTGGGTTTTTCCCACCTGACACTGAAACAATGAACTACCTCCGCCTTACTGGACGCGATGAAACACATGTTGACTTTGTGGAAACATATCTCAAGGCACAAGGACTGTTCGGTATTCCGAGATTGGGAGATGTTGAATACTCCGAAATACTGGAGATAAACCTTGACGATATAGAACCGAGTATCGCTGGTCCGAAACGTCCGCAAGATCGGATCGCTTTATCGGATGTGAAAGAGACATTCAACGAACTCCTCGAGCGTCCTATAGCAGAAGAGGGCTTTGGCGTAACAGAAAGAGATAGCAAAGGGGAGATCACTCACGGGTCTGTTGCCATCTCGGCAATTACCAGCTGCACAAACACCAGCAACCCGTCAGTAATGATTGGTGCAGGATTGCTTGCGAAAAAGGCAGTGGAGAAAGGATTACGTGTTCCCGATTATGTGAAAACAAGTTTAGCACCAGGGTCACGCGTTGTTACGGAGTATCTGCGAAACACAGGATTGTTGCCCTATTTAGAAAAGTTAGGGTATAACGTAGTCGGTTATGGCTGCACAACATGCATCGGTAACAGCGGTCCACTTAATGATGATGTTCAAAAGGCGATTGATGCAGAAAATCTCGTAACTGCAAGTGTTTTAAGCGGAAATAGGAACTTTGAAGCACGTGTGCATCCCGAAATTAAAGCCAATTTTCTCATGTCCCCACCGCTTGTAGTTGCTTACGGTCTTGCTGGAAGAATTGACATTGATCTTGCTACAGAACCTATCGGACATAATGACGATGGTGATGCAGTCTACTTACGGGATATTTGGCCTTCCCGTAAAGAGATTGCTGACATGATTGGTACTGCGGTTGACCGAAAAACATTTAAGGAAATGTACGAATCTATTGGGAATCAGGCACCAGAATGGGATGAACTTGCGGGGACAACAGGTGTGCTCTATCCGTGGAACGAAAGAAGCACTTATATCCAACACCCTCCATTCTTTGAAGGATTTTCACGTGAACCAGCGCCGATTTCGGATATTACAGACGCACGAATACTCGGCATTTTCGGGGATTCTGTTACTACAGACCATATATCTCCTGCGGGGGCAATTGCAGCTGCGAGTCCTGCCGGCAGTTTTCTGCAAGAACGCGGTGTTGAGCCGCGAGATTTCAATACCTACGGGGCAAGACGAGGCAACGACCGCGTAATGAGTCGTGGCACGTTTGCAAACCGTCGCGTCCGAAACCTGATGACACCGGATGTTGAAGGTGGATGGACGGTTCAATATCCTGAGGAAACGCAAACGACTATCTACGAAGCAGCACTCCACTATAGTGAAAACGATATCCCCACAGTTATTTTTGCTGGACAGGATTACGGCATGGGAAGTTCACGGGATTGGGCTGCGAAGGGACCGAAACTTCTTGGAGTCAAAGCAGTTGTGGTAGAAAGTTATGAACGGATACACCGCAGTAATCTAATCGGTATGGGTATCTTGCCGTTGCAGTTTATTGGGGATGAAAATGCACAGGCACTCAACCTTGATGGTAGCGAGGTAATTAGCATTACAGGCTTTGCTGATGATCTGCAACCGGGGCAAACAGCAACGATGAAGATATCCCGAAGAAATGGCGAAACACAAACAACTCAATTGTTAATCCGCATTGATTCTCCTATAGAGGTAGAATACTATAAAAATGGCGGGATTCTGGACTATGTGATTCGGAATTTCTTGTCTGCTTAGCTAAAGAATTGCTTCATAAGAAAGATACTGATCCATTTCTCCTTATACCACTATTTTATTGCATAAACAATCTAAAATATCGTATCATTTGATATGCTATCAAAAACTAACGATTGTATAGGAGATAATTACTATGAATGAAACAATAGAAACTTTAGCCGAAAGATTAAATCGATTGGAAAAATCTATAGACAAAGTAAGTCTTCAACTTTCTTGCCTTGTTGAAGCGTTAGTGCCAGACGCTCCAGATTCTGGCAAATCTGACACAAAGGAACACACAACTAACAAGTCTGACAAGAAAGAGGCAACCAGAATTATCAATGAACTCCTTGAAAAAATGGGAATTGCTGATGTAGAACCTATTCCTATTGAGGAACTCCATAAAAGTATGGCAAGTCGCATCCGAGCCGAGGATAACGAGTTTAGTCGCGCTATTATTGAAGAACGTGAGAAATAAACATGCAAAATACAACAAAACTAATAATCACAATCACGCTAATCATCCTATCCCTCACAATCGGATGCGATTGGGGTCAACACACAGAAATACTTATCATAGGTCCCTATAGAACAGAGTGCCCAAGTTTTTCAGGGGCAGATTGCTATCTTGAATTCAACGAAGAAGAACAAAAATGGCATTTTTTCTACGAAGCTATACAAGGATTTGACTTTGTTCCCGGATATATCTACAGACTGAAAGTCAGCCTGCATGAGCGCGAGGAAGGCATTCAGGATGTGGGAAAATATGAATATCACCTCATAGAAGTGTTGAGCAAAGAAGAAGCATCGGTTGATGAAAGACCACCGCGAAAACCGTAAACAGAGCAGACACCTATATGATTTGGAAAGACACCCCGCAATCTCTGATGTCCTCTACCTTAGTAAATTTTACTGCGATGCCCTATACGAAAGATGTTAATCTCTCTGGTCTGCCTATTGAAAGAGTAAATGATACGATAATCTTTAGCAGCTCTTAGACTAAATTTCCCTTTATGAATGCCTTGTAGTGCTTTATGGGGTCTATCGTCACAGGTTTCTTGTAGTTGTGTTAATTTACTTTGGACTCGCGTTCGGATTGCTGGATGTAAACGAAGCAAATCAGATCTTGCATCCGCACTTATTATTAATGTATACAAACCTATTCACCCTCAAGTTCATTAAAAACTTCTTCCAAAGAATAGGTTCTACCACCTGATTTAAGATGTTCTTCTACTTGATCTAATTCTTCAGCAAACACATTAGATATTTCTAAACCTTCATCAGGGTCATAGTGATAATCCTCTAAGGCAAGTTCTAAGAGTTCGTACGCAACGAAAAATTCACGAAATGCTAAATCTAAGTCCTTAATTGATGTGTTTTGTGACAATAGGGCTACGAGTTTATCACGCACAGCAAAGAGTTCTTGTGTTACGAGGGTGTGAAGTAATCCTCTGAATTCGCCTGATGATAGTTCAACAATCTTCTTTTGAGGTATCGAGTCGCTTTTTAAGTAAATACCCATGCGTCTATTAATTCGTTCTTCAAGGGTTGTCTTTCTGTTCGCCTGAATATATTCGCGTTGCCTCTTTAACTTTTTGGTAAGAGAGATATGCGGGGCTAAACCTTGAATCGGATCCTCTGTATAAGTCTCTAACCAAAATCCTAAATCTTCATAGTCTCCGTGAAATTCGAGGAATTCTGCTTCTAAAACTTCTCGTGAACTGTTATTTGCCAATAATGCTGCAAGGCGTTCACGTGAGTTAAAGAGTTCCTCGTTGACAAGCGTCTCCAACAATTCCCGGAATTCAGTGTGTGACATCTCTTTGATGTTTTTCATTGGTTACTTTCTCCCATGAATTGCTCGGAGATCTAACCGTGCATCCACATTATCCGATACAGCATTTGTCCAGTCCACATCATCGATGCTTTGTAGACTCATCAAGGCAACGTTCACCATCGGGTTTGAAAGGGAATAGTTGAGGAGAAAACTGTCCACGTCAACATCCGCCATCTCATTGGGAAAGCAGTGCTGCATGAGGTTTTGGAAGACATTGCTTGTCGTGGAACGCATTAGCACAATTCCCATGTCTTGTGCGACAGCATCAGGAATAACACCCTTCCTACCGAAAGTGTCACAAGTGCTTTGGTACATCAGGTTGTAATGGATTTGCATCATATCAAGTTGACCTGTTGCAATAAGTTGTTCTGCCCCACCAGAAGGTCCATCTGCAGAAAACCCGATAAACCGCACCTTTCCCTCTTCTTTCAACTTGAGATATGTTTCCAGTCCACCGCCATTTAGGATCTGTTCCGTTTCTTTTTCATAAAACCAACCGCCATGGAATTGGAGCACATCAATATAATCAGTGCCGAGTCGTTTTAGGCTGCCTTCCACATCCGTTGCGATACCGTCTGGCTCATAAGCTTCTGTCTTCGTAGCGACGATACAAGCATCCCGGCGACCATCTATTGCTTTGCCGATCACTGTTTCGCTGTACCCACCTCCGTAGTTAGGTGCTGTGTCAATGAAGTTCACACCACAATCTATGGCGTAATGTATCATATTGACAAGCGAGTTCATATCTTGCTCTGGTCGAACTCTACCGCCGCCGTAACCGATTTCTGAAACGTTGAGTTCAGTTTTTCCGAGTGTACGATATTGCATATTTGATGAATCTCCTCTTAAACGATATAATACACTAAATTAACTTGATTAGTATTTTTCTGATAAAGTTAGCATTGCAAGGCACGGAGACCTCGCGCTACAGATTACGTTAGTTTGGTATTAGACCTCCTATCAGGAATCAACGGAAGGATTATACATAATTAAATCGCGAATTGCGGTTTTCCTTTTTCTTCTTCGGTTTTGTGCGATTGCTGGGTTTGATGCAATTTTCACCAAATAGGTTTTCCACCTGTTTGAAAACTGAATCATTATCTGCGATTTTATATTGAGTACTACAGCAAACAATAACCTCACCGTGTTGCGGTGTCATGAGGCGAAGAATTAAATGCAGGTTCCCACTGTTCGCGAGTGCGATTTCTTTGAGAGACTTAAATTTATCAAGATTTTCAATATCTGTTTCAGGAACAGTAACCTCAACTGCTGTTGTTTGTTGCTCTGGGACAGTTTCTAAATCTACAATTTCGTCAGCTTGTATTTGGCGTTCTTCCTGTTCGGTTTCATCATCATCCTCAGTATTTCGGTTTCTACCGTTCTGATTTATCTTGACAGGTCCTTCAATCCAAACTATCCTTCCTTCAAACAGTTCACCTGCATTTTTATATGCTTCTGGGAAAACGACTACCTCTATTGAACCTTCAAGGTCTTCAAAACCGATAACTGCCATAGAGTCACCTTTCTTCGTGGTGAGATTCTTTACTTCTGTTATCATTCCTGCCACAGAAACAGTGGTCTCAACGGGGTGTGCCCCGAGGGTTTGGGTAGTTGCCGAAGTATAATAATTGATAATGTCTGCATATTCTTGGAGTGGGTGGCCGGAAACATAAAAACCGAGTTGTTGTTTTTCAAGTTTAAGCCGTTCAAGCGGTTCATACTCATCAACATTTGTCAGCGTTACAGGTGTGATAGGTATTTCAGCTGCATCTCCAAATAGGTTCATCTGTCCGCGTTCACGTTCTGCTTGTGCACTCTGTGCGATTTTTAAAACACTTGGTAAGTTTGTCAGGAGTTGTGCGCGATTCCCATCAAGCGAATCAAATGCGCCGCAGAGAATAAGTCCCTCAAGAGCGCGCTTATTAACGACTTTTGTATCCACACATTCACATAAGTCCTGTAACGAAGTGAATGTTCCGCTCTCATTTCGTGCTTCTACGATTGCATCAATTGCCCCTTCACCGACACCTTTCACAGCGACAAGTCCAAAGCAGATATCATTACCATTCACCGCAAAATCCTTATTACTAGTGTTAACATCTGGTGGCAGCAGGTTGATTTCCACCTCAAGGAAATCGGCAAGTTTCGCACATTCAGCGCGATAGCTGGTAATTTTGTCGGAATCACCGGACTCACCGGTCATCATTGCTGCCATGAATTCATGGGGGTAGTGTGTTTTTAAATATGCCATGCGGTAGCCTAACATAGCATAGGCGACAGAATGTGATTTATTGAAGGCGTATCTGCTGAATGGTTCAAGTTGATCGTACACCATAGCTGCGTCCTGCTCAGCTATCCCGTTTTTCACTGCTCCTTCAATAAATTTCGGTCGTTGTTCCTTGAGCAATTTTTCTTTCTTTTTTCCCATTGCATCTCGCAGAACATCCGCCTCGCCCATCGTAAATCCCGCCATATCGCGCGCAATTTGCATTACCTGTTCCTGATAAACACATACACCGTAAGTATTTTTAAGGGCATTCTCAAGCGATGGATGCATATATTCTACTTCTTCCAATTCATTTTTACGATCAATGAACTGTTGCATCATGCCGCTTTCTAATGGCCCCGGACGATAGAGTGCGGGAATTGCCGAGAATTCCTTAAAATTATTCGTTTTAAGCTGTGTAACAACCCTATACATGCCGGGAGAAGTTTCAAGTTGAAACAAACCGGCGAGTAGTCCTCTACTGATAACAGAAAAGGTTTTATCATCGTCAAACGGAATACTGTCTAATTTGATATCCACCCCATGGTTCGTCTTAACCATTTGGAGGCAATCATAAATCTCAGTAAGACTGCGTAAACCGAGGAAATCGAATTTGACGATACCGACATTTTCAACAGTTCTGTGTTCAAACTGTGTTGCGACTTGATCATGTTTATCCTTGAAAAGGGGGGCAAAATCTGTGAGTGGGCCGTTTGAAACAACAATGGCAGAAGCGTGACAAGAGACGTGCCGTTTCATACCTTCAACAGCTAGACTAAGGTCCATCAGTTCTTTATTTTCGGGTTGCTCAGCAAGTGTTCTAAATTCAGGTACCTGTTCCAATACATCATCAATAGAAATGCCTGGTATGTTTGGAATTAATTGCGTTAACTTATTGACATTTTCAAGGGGTACATCAAGTGCGCGTCCGACATCTTTGATGGATCCTTTCGCGCCTAAAGTGGAAAAGGTAGCGACTTTGCCGACAGAATCGTGTCCGTATTTATTAACGAGATACTCAATAACGTGGTCTCGTGCACGGTCTGCAAAGTCAATATCGATGTCTGGTGGACTAATTCGCTCAAGGTTCAAAAACCTTTCAAATAGGCAATCATAGTCCATCGGATTAAAGGCTATGACATCAAGTGCGTATAGCACGAGACTACCGGCAGCGGATCCGCGTGCAGAGAGTGGATATCCCTGCTTATTAGCATATTTGACGTAGTCCCATACAATCAGGAAATAACCAGGGTATCCGGTTTTATTGATAATGTCAAGTTCATGCTCTAACCGTTGCTGGACTTCTGTGGAGAGTTCGGCTCCGATTTTCTCATGTAAGCCTTGATAGCAGAGTTCTTTGAGGTAACTCTCGTTTGTATAACCTTCTGGCACCTCATATTTCGGCATGACGCTTTCGTCATAGTCCAATTCAAGATTGCATCTGTTTGCGATTTCAAGTGTGTTGCTAATGGCTTCGGGTGGAAAATCCTTGAGTACCTGCCGCATTTCGTCAATATCTTTAAAATAGAAATGATTGTCAAATTGCATCCGGTCTTGATCGTGGATGGTTTTCTTTGTTTGGATACAGAGGAGCACATCGTGCATGTGATGATCTGATTTACGTAGGTAGTGGCAATCGTTTGTACCGACGAGTGGCAATTCAAATTCTTTCGCCAATTCCACCATTATCGGATATGCTTGCAGTTCCTTGTCAATGTAGTGATTTTGGACTTCAACATAGAGGTTACGTGGTCCCATTATATCAATCAACTTTTTAAAGTTTTCAATACCTTCTTCTCGCTTGTCTGAACAGAGGAGCTGCGGGACTTGTCCTTGGATACATCCTGTTAGAGCGATAATCCCGTCGCGCTTTTCACGTAAAATGTCCATGTCAATACGCGGTTTGCTATAAAATCCTTCTGTGTATCCAATTGACACCAATTCAATCAGATTCTGGTAGCCAGTAGCGTTCTCTACGAGAAGTGTAAGATGGTATGGGCTGCCTTGGTCTTTTCCACGTTTTTGTCTGCTACCTGGGGCAACATAAACCTCACATCCAACAATAGGGTTTACACCCGCTTCTTTTGCTTTGGTGTAAAACTCCCATGCCCCGAACATATTGCCGTGGTCGGTGAGTGCAACAGCGGGTGCGCTATTCTCTACTGCCCACTGTATCATATCGGAAATGCGGCATGCCCCATCAAGTAGGCTATACTCGCTATGGTTGTGTAAATGGACAAATTCGGAAGACATGGTTTCTCCTGTTGATAAGTTTTCTAATGAAATTTACGTAAGAATTTTGGTTTGGATTTCAACTATTTTGCATGATTAATTATAGCAGAAAAATTGCAAAAACACACGACGAAAATTTTGAAATTTAGCGTATTTTTTGTCTGAACCAGGATTTTCAGGATTAGTAGATTTACAAGATTACGAGTCTGATGGTTTAATGTGCTATTTATTAGATAGATTTCGTTCTGGATAATAAAATACTTAAGGTGTTATTCTCAGAAAATAACTTCAATGAGGAATAATCCTGGAAATCTACTAATCCTGAAAATCCTGGTTCTGACAGTCCAAATCAATGCCAAATACGCGTAAGGCATTCGGAATTGGAAACCCCTCCAACAAAAGTACGTCAATTGAGATACCCCTGTTAATCTATTGACATACCCCTAAAAATAGGATAGACTCATGAATGATGAATGTCCAAGCAATTTCAACACTTCTTGAACAGAAAATATCGGAACAAGTATTTCCCGGTGCAGTTGTCGCTATCCTCAAAAAAGACAAGGTTATATATCATTCAGCGTTTGGTGATCGTATCATAACACCGAAGCAAGCACCGATGCTACCCGACACTTTGTTTGACCTTGCATCCCTAACAAAACCCATCGTCATCGGAACGTTGACTATGCGGTTGGTGGAAGATGGCAAGTTATCGTTAGATGAACCTGCACAAACTTATCTACCCGAATTTAAACAGCCACACATTACGTGTCGTCAACTTCTTATACATACCTCTGGATTACCTGCGTGGAAACCGCTCTATATTGAAACAACATCACCGGATAATGTCATAAAACACTTGGGTAGTATGCCACTTGAAGCTGCTTCGGGTGAGAAAGTAACTTATAGTTGTTTAGGATATATCTTAATGGGGAAACTTATCTCTGTGGTCACGGGTGAGACTTTAGATGATTTAGCACATAATGCTATCTTCAAACCGCTTGGGATGAACCGAACTTCATACAACCCACCACCGCATGCTTATGCAAACTGTGCAGCAACGGAAGACTCAAATAGTTATGAACGGAGGATGGTTCATTCTGGGCAGCACGGTCGTTATTATAAAGGACACGACTGGCGTGAAGGTGTTATCATCGGAGAAGTTCACGATGAAAACGCGAATTATCTTGGTGGCGTTTCCGGTAATGCGGGTCTTTTTTCTAATGCAAGAGATCTGATGACCTTCTGCCAGATGCTTCTGCAGGATGGTGGTTCGCTTATATCTCCTAACAGCGTTACGGCATTGGCAACACCACACACACCACCTGGTATTTCAGAACAACGGAGTATCGGGTGGCATATCCTTGCTGATGGGTCGATGTATCATACAGGATTCACAGGCACTTCCATACGGATTGATCTTGAAAAAGAGTTGGCTGCTATCCTTTTGACAAATCGGGTTCACCCGGATGCACAACGGGCTGGCATACTTGAATGCCGCAACCAATTCCATAGGATTGTCTTTGCATGATAACACTCGGTATCACCCAACTATTGACAGAAAAACAGAATTGGATCAGCGACAAATCTGTGGGTTTGCTTACGAATCATACAGGTGTTGATGAAAACCTGGTGCAAAATATATCCTTGCTATGTGAACATGCTAACTTGACTGTGCTTTTTACACCGGAGCACGGCTTGTGGGGTGCAGCACAGGATGGCGTGAAGATAGCAAATTCAAAGTATCAACAAAACCTAACAGATAAGACCTTACAAATCCATAGTCTATACGGAACATCACCGCTGGACTGGACAGAAGTTCTCAAAGACATAGATGTTATCATCTACGACATACAGGACGTAGGGGCGCGGTATTATACATATCTTGGCACATTACTTGAGACAATGGAGGCTATGGCATCAAACAACACCGTTGTCTGTATAGTTGCAGATCGTCCAAATCCAATTGGTGGAATTCACATAGAAGGCCCCATGTTAGATACTGGTTATACATCTCTGGTTGGACCTTATCCGATACCTGTCCGCTACGGTATGACAATTGGTGAAGTTGCAAAACTCTATCATGCAGAACAGGGATTTAACTTTCCACTGAAGATTGCTAAAATGGTAGGGTGGCATCGGGAAATGTGGTACAACGGGACAGGATTGCAGTGGGTGCCACCTTCACCGAATATACCAACACTCGATACTGCAACGTTATATCCGGGTACATGTCTATTTGAAGGCACGAATGTTAGTGAAGGACGAGGTACAACAAAACCTTTTGAATATATAGGTGCACCGTGGATAAATAACACTATTTGGGCAGATCGGTTGAACGGGCAGGCATTATCGGGTGTGCTTATCCGTCCGATTACTTTTACTCCACAGTTTTCTAAATATGAGGACGAGGTGTGTCACGGCGTTGCGATACATATTACTGACAGAAAACAGGTAGCATCTGTTGAAGTTGCTGTGAGGATGTTACGGATATTAATAGATGAACATCCCAATGATTTTGAATTTAGAGAAACACATTTTGATAGATTGGCAGGAAGTTCAACGCTCCGCCAAGCACTGTTAGATGGTACTTCCTGTGATGACATTGTCGGCGAGTGGTATGGCATTGCGGAAGGATTTCGAGCAAGACGAGAACCCTATTTGTTGTATTAGTTTGTTCAGACAATAAGAATGACACTCATAAGAATGACACTCAATTGACGCTTATGGACAGCAAGGAAACCGCCCCTCTTTGTTTAAGAAAATAGACAACTATGAAATCATTTATTGATCTGCTACATAAAGAGAAAAAACTAGTCATCGGTTTGATGAGCGGCACCTCCGCAGATGGTGTGGATGTTGCCCTCGTTGAAATATCAGGGTCAGGACTGGCGACTGAAATTGAACTGATAGCGTTTGATACAATTCCTTATGCACCTGATGTCCGTTCAAGAATCTTTGATCTGTTCAACGTTGAGACAGCGCGTGTTCATGAGATATGCACAATGAATTTTGTGTTAGGTCAACAATTTGCGAAAAGTGTGTTGACGTTATTGAAAAGGGTCGGCATAGCACCGACAGAAATTGACTTGATCGGATCGCACGGGCAAACGATTCACCACATGCCCAAAGCACCTGTCCCTGCTACACTGCAGATTGGCGAACCTGCGGTCATTGCCCATGAAACAGGTATTCCTACCGTAGCAGATTTCCGTGTTGCAGATGTTGCCGCAGGTGGAGAAGGCGCGCCGTTGGTCGCATACATTGATTATCTGCTATTTCACCACAATACGCAAACGATTGGGCTTTTGAATATCGGCGGTATTGCTAATCTAACAGTGCTGCCAGTGGGTTGTAGCATAGAGACAGTGCATGCATCCGACATAGGACCGGGCAATATGATATTAGATGCATGCATTGAGAAGATAACATACGGGGCAAAGCAGTTTGATGAAAATTCAGAACTGGCGATGCAAGGCACAGTCTGTGAACCGCTGCTACAGCAATGGCTTTCCCATCCATTTTTTAAATTGACACCACCGAAAACAACAGGACGCGAGATGTTTGGCACAACCTTTACTGATATCTACTTACAACAAATTCATGCTTACAATATTTCAGATTATGATGGACTTGCAACGTTGACAGCATTGACAGTACGAAGCATTTCCCAATATTATGCGGATTATGTGATGGCAAAAACCCCGTTGAATATACTATACGTAAGCGGTGGTGGTGTGCGGAATCCACTGATGATGGAAGGTATCTCCGATGCATTTGATCCTATTCCAGTTGTTGATGTATCGGAAACAGGGGTGTCTGGTGATGCCAAGGAGGCGATTGCGTTTGCTATCCTTGCGAATGAGGCGGTGCATGGGAATTGTAGCAACGTTCCGAATGCGACAGGAGCATCGTGCAGGAAGGTTTTAGGAAAGTTTGTTTGTTCGTAGATTGGCAGTTTACTGTAGCAAGCAAGCAGACTTCTAAAACCGAACGCGTAGGGAGAGGCGGTTGTTGATACCTAAATCCGGTTGGCGTTGATAGGCGTAATCCACATGGAATGCTGCACCTGTAATAAATCGGAGTTGGAGACCAGCACCAGCGGTAAAATACATTGCACGAGAAGTGCCGTTCCGACCATCAAACCCACAACGTAGTGCTAACAGTTCAAACAGAACATATTCCGCACCTGTGTGAAATTCATAGTCGTTCCGAGTGTCAGCATCGGCTGCTAAGGTGAGTTTACTATTGAAAATTGCGAGTTTCTGATGGTATGCCACACCTATTTTGAAACGTGGTAGAAGCGTCTCTGTATGCGGCGTTTCCCACTCGTTCTCTGGTGGTGTGTTCCAATAGAGTTTTGTTGTGAAAAAATCACTTGCAACGATGCCGAAGGAAAAAGCAGTGGATTTTCTTTGGTCCGTTTTTGCGAGAACACCTAAGTCGCTGCCCCCACCTACAGCATTAGTATTGAGATAGGAATCTATGTAGATTATTTTAAGATTGGCACCGATATGAATAGTGACATCTTGCGGTAAAGTTAGGAGGTTTCCCCCACCGCTGATTAATATAGCATTACTTGTATTGCTAAAGGTGTTAACGACATACGGACGGTTGTTGGGACCGATTTTTTTACTGGTAACAGGTATCCCCGTCACTGGAATATCATCTACACCGACGCGGAGCCAACTGATGCCAAAAGACATTCTATGGGAAAACGGATAGATATAACTTGCGACATCATAAGCAGCGAGGTCTGCCAGTGTGGAATGCATGAAATTAAATTCGTGATGTGTCAGTTGTGCGATTCCAGCGGGATTATAGTAGGCAGTGCTCGCTTCATCGGCAATTGCGGTGAATGCGTTTCCCATCCCTAATGGACGTGCGCCTGTTCCTAACGTCAGGAAATCTGCTGTATATGTGCGTCCATAAGCAAGCGGCACAAGGACAAATTTAATAAGGATAAATAATAGAAGCAACTTTTTCATATTTTTAAGGCTATCAGTTTTCAGTTATCAGTGGTCAGATTACTGACTGCTGACAACTGATTACTAAAATCATTTCAATTTCATCATTTTTATAATGTGTGTCTGGTCATCCGCATCATCGTCAAGGCTTTGGACGATAAACTTCCCGAAATAAACGCCATTCGCCACCTCGTTACCATCGTCATCCTTGCCATCCCACGGTAGTTGAATGAATCCTGCGGTAGCCTCTGTTTCCAGTTTTCTGATAAGTCTTCCTGTGATAGTATAAATTTTGACTGTAAGTGACTCGCCAGGACGCGTTAATTCACAGGTCAATGTCGTCCTCTTTGAAAAAGGATTTGGATAATTCAAGGGTTCAACTAATTGGAGTTGTCCATGCACATGAAAGTCAACCTCGCTCTCGCCGGTATTTCCATCAAGGTCGCTTGCGGAAAGACGGAGTTGATATTCACGCGGTTCAAGTTCAGGTGAATTATATGTCAATATGAGTTGTGAAGACCCTGGATGGTGTGTAAGTTTGTATTCTGTCTCAGCAATAGTTTCATACTCCCCGAACTGTCCCAATTCAAGTTTTACAGGACGTGTGATGTAGTCAATACCGCGTGCATCCGTGAGTGTAGCTTGGATAAGTGGAGCATCGTCTACGGGTGCACCATCAATAAAATGCTTCTGGTTGCCAACGGTTAACTGAATATCGGGGGGTAACGTATCTTCACTCCGCAGACAGGTCATAGTTCCCAGATACGATGTTTGGGCTTGAATTGTGCCTACCATGCTTGTAGTAAATATGAAGCGATCACCGATTTCAAAAGGTCCAGGACCTTGTGTTATTAGTAACTTCAACCCATAATCACTGTACTCAAAAGGTTTACCGACTGTCCCATATATAGGCACACCATTTTTCACTAAAGTTCCACTGTTTTTGCCTTCAATCTGAAACTGTGTTGGCGTGATAAACAGGATTAGCCATGTGTCTTGTGGCATTGTCGTTTCTGGTGCCAATTCAAGATATTGAACTGTGCCATCCCCACTGTTTCTATTGAGAAAAGATGCAGCATAAAATTGGTCAGTTTCCTCACCCGGAGCTTCAATTTGTGAGATATTAAAACGTAAAATATCACCATATTGGAAAGGAGTTTCCCCAATATTAATGTCAAGTACAAATCCGAGGTTTGTGTTTGATAAATTTGTTCCCAAATGACTAAAAGGCAAAATAGAGATACCACTTTCAATTACTTCTAATTGTGGCTGATTAGTCCTTCCGTCTAATCCTGTTGTAACAGGTATAAACAGTAGACGATAGGTTCTTTCACCTTCAAAAAGTATTATCCAAGTGCCGATGTCTGCCCCCTCTGGTGAAATCTCAACATCTACCAGTAATCCATCGCCGATGTTGTTCGATCGGATATGTGTAGGTCGTGTGGTGGTATATATAGTGCCGTTAGTGTGTTTTTTTACTTCAGAGTCATCAAGTCGCACCCAGTTTGCGATTTTATCAATCCAGAGATACGCGCCGATGGTTTGTGCCCTTGTTTCTACCCCTAACTTAACCCTTTCCTCAATTGATGGTTCTTCAATTAATACCTCCATATCATCTCCAAATAGTTCGCGCATGACTTCCTGTTGGAGTGTTTTATAATCGAAATCAAGTTCAACAGTAACAGGTGCTTGTAGATTAAATGCTTTCCATTGCTCAGAAGAAGAAGCATTTAGATGCAATGTGTAACCTTGCATAGATGTGTGTGAAGGCAGTGCCACCGGAAATAGCATCGCTGGTGCGGGGGTCTCATTACTAAGACTTCCGTTAATGGGAAAGGGGTGTGTCTGTTTCGTATCTCGGACCTCTCCAGTGCCTCCAATATAATAAACATAATGCCTATCGGGTGTTTCTGACACTATCGGACTGACAGACATAACGGCAGGTTTATTCTGAATGGCACCTGCTGGAGCGATTAATCGCAAACCTCCATCAATACTTGTCACGCGCGTAGGTGCTGTCCCAACAATGGTTTCGGAAACAGCAATCTGCTTATATCCAATATTATCTCGTTCATTATCTTCACGTACTTTACCGGGCTTATCACCGTCGCTAAAAATCGGATCCACATAGACAAACACATCGTGTACACCGTTGCGTAAGGATACGGGAATAGACACAGTTGCAATCGGATTAATATTAAGCGGATTGGGATTGTATGCATTAGAACGTTGGAGCAAAGGATTCCGCACTACCCAGTCATCAGGTTTTATCTGTGTGCGACCAAGTATATTCGCATCAGTGTCAATGATACCGTTTTCATCTATATCTGGATTTCCACTAAAAAACACTACCTCAATATCAATATCAGATAATCCTAATTCTACGATCATATCTCGTTCAGAAACGACCGAATCATCAGAAGAATTGGTTGTGCCTGCAACTTCAATATCAACAGACAAAACGCGTTCATTCACGCCATCATTTTCGCCAACAGAAATATAACTAATCTGTTCAACGTGAGAATATCTTTCTGAAACCACAGAAAGATTAGGATATGTATATGGATAGTATCTGAAATAATCAGAGATGACTACAAACCCATCGGCATCCGTAACCTGAATATCATAACGGAAAGCAGAACCATCAGTTGGAGCGGGTAAAGGTTCTGGTATTTTCCACCATCTTGCAGTGGGCACTGATGGATATGTTGTTTCTGAGTTCCCGTCAAAAGGAACCATATCAATCTTGTCTCTATTAGCAGTGCGTGGATTCCGCCATTCAAGGACGACAGACACAGTCGTTTTATCATCATCAGAGATATGTGCGGCAATATCAATTTTGTCCTCACCGGATTCTGTGGTAATCACTTTCGTTTCTATATCAAGTATTTTCGGTATATTAACAGTGAATCCATCACCCCCGACAGCGATTTCGGTATCGTTTTCAGCGTAATACTCCACATGTGCATCACCAGGTGATATGTTTTTGGGGGCTCTTATTTCAACAGCTCGAAATTTGCCGTTCTGGACTGAGAACGTCTCTGTGACAATTACATCGCCAGCGTAGAACTCCTTTGGTGCGCCGGTTTTGTCTACACCGACTGACTGTTGTCCAGGAAAAATCGCTGTTACTGTGAGTTCACCATTAAAACTGGTATTCCGTGTAAAAACCTTCTTATTTGACACAGGATCATATTGAGCTATCTGAATATATCCTGAGGCAATCTTGAGAATATCGCCCGCCTTGACCGTTTTCGTTTCAATTGCAGGAAGTATTTCATAATCTGCCATAGCGATACGCAATGCGGGGTCACCAAAAAGCGTATATTCCAGCATTATATCGAGCTGCGATGTGCCTTCTGTCAAAAGATATTCAAGCTTAGAATCAAAACTAAGAGGACCGAGTTGTCGGATATTCCGTTGGAAAAGCATATCAAAAATAATTCTATTGAGAGCATCGTTCCCTGTACCGTAAGTGAGTCTTGATGCGCTAAGCATTCCGATGATACCGCCATTTTCTTTACGGAGCAGTTTTTCCGCCATACTCGGTTCGCCGGGTTTGTCAAAATATCCGTTATAGCAACTCAAAACGAGCATAAAGGGGAGATGATCAGTCTCTTTAACTTTATCAATAGACGTATTATCAAAGATAATTTCGTGTGCCCAGACGACGCGGCCACCGTGTCCAGCGTATTGAGCTACGACTCCTCCTTCTCCTAAAGCCTTGATAATTCTATCTTTGGCAACATGCTGAGGAAAGGTTTTAGGGTAATCATCTGGATTCGCCTCCACTTCATCTATCACATCTTCAAGATATATCTCAACAGTTTCATATCCAAGCCGCGTATGGTCTTTCGCTATTTCGTTAAGGCTTCTTTTGAATATATCATCGCCCGAATTGCTAACTTCATCATCTGCGACAGAAATGATCCTACGTCTCCATGCGCCGTTTGGTCGTTGTGCCTCATAATTGATAATCTTATCAACAACTGTGTCAGCTTCCGCTTCGGTTTCAACGCTCAACCTTCCCAGATAGAAATCTACAAATTCATCGTGTCCAGAAACCGTGCCGTACCAATGGTCTGCCGAAGTTCTACCGAAAGAATCCGTTGGGATATAGTGGGGAGGTATATAGCCTGCAAGCTCGGGTGGGTCAGGGTGAATTTCTTTATCTATACCTTTGAAATCGAATGTGCCATCCCCTAAAATAACAAGGTATGAGAGTGCAGGTGGTGTCCAATTCTGATAAGCGTAGGTCAGAAAATCTTTTATCCAAATCGGATGTACTTTTCCATCGCCGAAAGTGTTATAAACATCCATGATGTTGACAACTTTGGTGCGATAGCCACCACCTTTTGCCGTGGAACGCCACTTAGCTAATCTGTCTGCTGCTTCTCGGAATCTGGCATGTGTCAAAACGAGGTAGTCCACGCCGTTCAACGGGTTCCGTAAATCACTGGGTTGCACAATTTCAATCTTAACCGGTTTTCGAAGTGCGGCATTAGACACTGCAATAAACTCTGTTGTTCGGGTATCCGGTATCTGGAAAGTTGCTGTGTAGGTGTGATTTGGAACACCTCTTAGGTCTCCCGCATTCAATGCTCTGAGACGTGCACGCATCACATCATCTGTTGCATATTGGGTTACATTTACACCTTGAAGTTTTGCCGTAAGTGTGTTCCCATCTGTTTCAAAAACAGACACGTTTGGCTCAATGAACGCATCAATTCGAAATTGGTGTATTATGCCTTTCTTTTCATTCTCCTGTGAAGACTTGATGGGTGTTCCGAAACGAAGTTCGTCATTTACTGCTAAAAAGAGGCGCGTATATTCCACCCAAAATCGATTTAGGTAGATATGATATGGATACCTTGTTGTGTCTTCTTCCAAATTGCTATCAACACGCGTCAGGGAGAGCACATTATTTTCTCCCTTTGTTACATCTCTGAGGTTATTCCAAACCCGGAGATTTTTGGCAAGGGTGACTTGTGCTTGACTGTCCCATTCTGCCAGATCAATCCGTACGCCATTTACCGATGCTAAGATTTGGTGGAGCGCAGGTGTTCCACCTTGTAGGACCAAATCTATTTTGGGTGGATCAAAACTCTTTGCAATATCATAAAGTGGAAATTCAAGACGTAGTTCACCAATATCACTTGCATTTTTGATACCGTCCCAGAACCAGAAATCTAAAGCATAAAACCATTTGTGCTTATCCCCCTCGGAAACTTCCTCTGGATATACAAACTCAAGGTTGTTGGACAGATGGTCTTCTTCAAAAATAACACGCGATCGGAAGGTCGGTACTTGAATTGCTGTTGCGTCACTTGGACTTGCTTCAATTTGCGGGACCCGCGCAGGTTGTTGTCCATCTGTAACAACAGTTAACCAATACACATTCCACAAGGTATATGCATTTTTCGGATAAGGACTTTCAGGATCGATGGAACTGTGTGCCAAGAACACAATTGCATCTTCAGGATCAAATCTTCCATCTACTGCCCCACTTACATGGATAGGAATTTCCTTATCTGCATGGGTAACGCGGAGTTTGTGCGGGTCAATACCTATCAAGTCAATACCCCAATCCTTACGAAGTGACGCTGCGGTTACCTGATAAATACCGGTATCCTCAATATAGAGTTTGTAACGTGTCTGTTGCGAATTTATGGCAGTAGGTGCAGCTGCAAGTCCTCCTGCTCTATTGTGAAAAATACCACCTGCATTCAGATCAACGTTGAACGTCTTGAGATAGTCTGCATAATTAAGAATATGTTGTTTATAGACTTGTTCGTAAGGGTCTGTTCGTGTAGGATTGAACGTTGCCCCCAAAATGCGAGGTTGTGCCTGAGTTTGATAAGGAATAAAGACTGAAAGACTACTATAGGAACGTAGTTGGCGTGTCGCTGTATTATACTGAACCGGATACAGTGCTAAACTGATGACGCGTTGTGAACGGATATAACCATCCATCTCAACCCGCGCAAGCACATCTGGATATAGTTTGGGGTTGACTGCTCTTATATTCTGCTGATTTTCTATACTACTACCGGATTGTAAAGGTCTGGCATCAACAGAATTTCGGTCTATACTCACTGGGGTTTCAACTTGATATGGCAGAAACCTGATCCCATTATGGGACTTTGATGAACCTGTGTTAACAGATACATCTGCTTTATTGAGTTGGGCATCAGCGGGAATAGCCAATAAAACACGGGTGGCAGGGAGCCGTGGCAGTCCAGGTTCATGAATCCAATCACAATCGGCATATTGCACTGTGTGGTGAACACCAGCTGCCCGTGTATTTTCAGATTGCGTATCTGGTGTAACTTCTGTGATTTGGAGTTGCGGGAGTTTAAAATTGACTGTAATACCGTCTGTTGAGGTCACTTGGGTGATTTCTGCAACAGTAGCAAAATTAAAACCAAACAGAATCGAGACGAATATAAAGCAAAAAGCAAAGAGGAGGCGTGCTGTGGGTGATTTCACTTTCCAGTGTTCAATTGTGAGCATTATCATTAACCTAAAAATCAAAACTAACCTATATTTAACAACGAAATCATGAGACGTATAGAGTTTATTGTTAGTTGAAGACAAATTTGCTTTTCTTCAGAAAATGTGGTGGAAACAACATAACAAACTGCTATACCTTCAAAATAATTTTACCAAAATTTCTATTTGCCTCCATATATGCATGTGCCTCACGTGCTTGTGCTAAAGGGAAAACGGCATCAATCACGGGTTGAAGTTTTCCTGTTTTTAATTCTGGCAACCAACGTTCAACAAACTGCTGTGTAATCGCGATTTTTTCCTCAAGCGATTGTGGACGCATAACTGAACCGATAATCTGCAGCCTTTTTCGCATCACCATTCCTAAGTCTATTTCTGTAGACGAACCGCCCATTAACCCTACCTGTGATAGCCGTCCTTTCGTTTTGAGTATTTGCAGGTTTCTCGCAAGATAAGGTGCACCGATAAAGTCCAACACAACATCAACACCTGCGCTATCTGTCAACCTTTCAATCTCAGTTACAAAATCAGATTTCTTATAATTTATTCCCGCAGTAGCACCAAGTCCCACACACCTCTCAATTTTGTCGGCTGATCCAGCGGTGACAAACACACGTGCTCCCACATGATGTGCGATCTGTATCCCCGCAGTGCCAACCCCGCTTCCCCCTGCGTGAATTAAAATAGTTTCACCGGCAGCCAACCTTCCCAGTGTGAATATGTTCTCATTTGCAGTAAAAAACACCTCTGGAACGGCAGCAGCCTGTTCAAAACTCCATTTTTCTGGTATTACCATCGCCATTCGGTAATCAATAACAGCCTTTTCAGCATAACCACCGCCACCGACAAGTCCGAAGACACGATCACCATTCTCAAAGCCAGTAACATTTGTTCCCATTCCAGAAACCGTGCCAGCAATTTCCAAACCGAGTATCTTCGATTCACCGGGAGGAGGTGGGTATCCCCCGCGTCGTTGGATTAGGTCTGCTCGATTGAGTGCAGTTGCTCGGACACCTACTAATAACTGCGTTTCTGTCGGTTGTGGTGTTGGCACTTCACCTAATTTCAGAACTTCTGGACTGCCATCGCCACTTCTCATGATTGCTTTCATCATTATTCTTCCTATGTCAACATCTCATCAACACATCCGTTAAATTAATTTGGATAATTTAGGTTTTCGATTGAGAAATTTGATGCCGCTACAACTTTTTGTGTTAAATCACGTCTTACTATTATAATCTGTAAAATAGCATATTAGGAGCATAAAATGTCAAAATCCACTGAAAAAACTTCATTACAACGTCAGTTCAATCCTGTAAAAGCAAAATTGGCGTATTTAGAAGAATGTTTTGGACAACTACAAAACGGTCTTCCGGCAAACAAAAAAGAATATATTGAAGCTGATAGGTTAACGCATTCATATATCAAAAGCTGCTTTCTGATGATTGTGCAGCGCGTAGTAGACATAAATAATGCCATAATTGAATTCAGTGGCAAGACACCTCCATACCAAAAATTCCAAGGTTTCCGTGCAGTTCAGGAAAGCGGTGCGATCGATAAGGACACGTTAAATTTCTTTGAAGATGCTTTAGACTGTTATCAAAAAATAGCGAACCCTTATGAAGGGGTGCCCCCTGCTGAACTCTATGATGTGTCTTCACAATTGCTCCAACATGGTACAACCTATACCCGCCAGATAAAGAACTTTTTTCAAGACACCGATTCAACGCTTCCTAACGAATAGCGGATTGTAGCATTATATGTAATACCAATTCAAATTATTTTTATACCATTTTTCGACAAGTTGTTCGAGATGCACGGAAATCGCGTGCAACAAATCAGGTTATTTTGGAATTATACCATAAAACAAGGTGGGCAGAAGATAAAACTTCCACCCACCTTATAACTTTGAATCGGCAGGAAGCAATTTTAATCGTATTTGAATTCGCCGCCAGTACCTTTTAGTTTAATTGGAGGTATCAACAAAACCTTTTCTTGCGGTTCCATCTTGAGTCCAGTTGGGAAAAGTTTATAAGAAATGCGCCGTGGCAAATGCAAACCCAAATCAGCGAGCATTTCATTTTCTTCTTTGAAAATAACTTGTCCACTCTGCTGCGTCTGATAAGCGAACCAATATTTCAGATATGATATGATCTCATTGTTATATAGGATTTCGCCTGTCGCAACATTAACAGCCTTGACACGTACTGCGCCACTTACAGACTGGCGCGTGGTGATGTAGGTAGATGTTCCCGAAATACCTGTTTGTCTTCCTTGCCGCATATAGTGTTCATTGTTATCAATACGACGGATTCTCGGTTCTTCGACCATTCCTGTTATAATGATATCCGCCTCAAGAGCTTGTCCTACTTTCGCAGCCAACGCTGGATCCGCGTAGACATCGTTGAGTGTTAATCCTAACTCCGCAACTTTATCGGTTATTGGTTGTACTTTTTCCGATACATCATAAACCCAATCATTGTCTTTTAAGACAAGTTCTAAACGTTCTGCTAAATTCCTGCTCACTCTTTTGCCAAGTTCCTGTGTTTCTGTGTCTTCAGCGATGAACTTGGTAACAACAATTCGTTTTGCGTCAACAAATGCTGGTGGTTTGTCAATTCTGGGTCCACGACTTCCAAAACATCCAACGATTGACATGAGGAGAATGGGTATTATTAGAAAACTAAAAAAACGCATAATAGAGATATGCCTCCTTGTTTAAGCTTTAGTCGTAAGGCGTGCTGCGTATTTTTGATGGAGGGCAAACCTCTTATGTCTGCCAACAAAGCACAACCCGCCTATTTCAAAAGTTTAGCACAATTTGCCAAAAAAGTCAAGTGGGAAAAAAGGTATTTTTTTATTGCACATTTTTTATATTATTGCTACAATATACGTTGACGTTAGAAATTCGCGATGTGTACGTGAGTTGCGTCAGGGGTGCTTCCTAATTTTTTAGGTGCGCCGCAGGTGAATCGAACACCCAGCGACGCTTAGCACTGCCATAAGTAGACTATGACAGCACTGGTTTCTATTATACCAGAAAGCACTGCTTCTTGGTATGTTAAATGGAAACCAGCTCCCTATAGGGCGAGTTGCCGAAAACTTCTCTATATCGTTGACACATACCTGTCAATCCTTCCTATAGACTGTCACAATAGACATACATCCAAGGTAATTTAAGTTTCGCGGAAGTCTTTTTGAACGTGGTATCTCACTTACTCCACCAAATCATCCAGCTGCTTCAGTATTGAAATATGATTTGTCAGGAAATGATTATACGCAATTTCAAGCATATATTGGTATAACAGACGATCATCAACACGCGGTAAATAACGACGGAAATCAAAGTTGTAATGTAGGTAGAAGTGGGATTTTCATATTCCATATAGATAACATTCTGATATTTGAATCCGAAGTTTTCACAGGAACTATGGAAGCACAATATATTGAGTTTGATATTCCTGAAGGTGCTGAAGTTTTAACAATTACAATAAACAGCACTTGGGATGGAAACTGGTGCGATAATCCAGCAGTTGGAGACGCAAAACTTGTTGTTCAAGGAACTGTTAACACGAAACATCAGATTACCGTTTCAGCAAAAGAGAAATTGACTACGCAGTGGGCAAGAATAAAAAAGCGTTGATAAGAGGTATTAAATCAAAAGATGAAGAAAATTAAATTTTCAAATCCCAAAACTACTTATTACGAAATATATTTTTCAGAGATAAAAACGGTCTTGTTAGAAGTTCAGGTTCGTTGTCGCAATTCATGGTGCCTTTTCCTCTGCTGGATATAAGGGCACAATGAATTGTACGACTACAAACCAGACTATTGGATGAGAATGGTTGTTAATGTCAAAACTTCACTCTTTATAAATTGCTATGCCACTGCTAATGCACGGACTTCTCCAAATTCGTGTGCCAATTTCGTCCAGGAGGCACCGTTGTCCTCACTCAAGAAAAGTTGTCCACTCACACTACAGGCAATCAACAACCCGTCAACGCTCGGATTAGAACCGAAACACCAAATAGTGCTATTTGAAGTCATGCCTATATCAGAGCGATCCCACCGAATTGCGTCTACATCGGATGCGGCAGCTGCATCTTGCATATAAAAGATCCCGCCTTGGTCACCTGGTGGACCGTTGCCTGCTCCTATAAATACTTTTGCATTATCACCGTTTAAATAGAACGCTGCGCGGCAATAGGGCCACGGAAAATGTTCGCGCACCTTCAAAGGTGTCCAATGATGCATATCTGTTGTAATACAGACATCGTTATTCGTTGCAGCAACAAGTGTTTTTTGTTCACCCGGAACCACCGTCAGACCATGAATATCTTGGCTACTCAACCCTTCACTGCGGTTATGCCAAGTTTCTCCACCATCTGTGCTAAGACGCATACCGTCAATCTCAATACCTGCATAGACGGTATCATGGTCTTCTGGATCAATAATAATAGTTGTTACGCGTGGAATAATAGGCACGCCTTCACATTCATCTGCAAGTTCAGCGTCAAGTTGTTTCCACGTTTTACCAGCATCGGTTGTTTTGAAAAAAGCAGATGGACATGTTCCTGCAAAGAGTACATCTGGTTCAGTCGGATGGATCGCCAGTGACCAAACTTCACGGTTGTCCATCTCACTGGGCAGTTGTGCCCAGTTATTGCCACCATCTATAGTTTTGACGACACCCTTTTCAGTGCCAGCATAGAGAACGTTTGAATCTGACGGGTCAACGACAATTGCGCGTATATCTGCTTCTGGGAACATCCCGTTGCTAACGCGATGCCAAGTTTTACCAATATCGGTGCTCCGCCAAACGCTCTGTCCAATTGTTCCCGCATATAGTGTGTTAGCCATGTAAACCTCCATTTTATAGCCATCGGCAGTCAGTTTTCAGCATAAGATATACAAACCGCTTTTACTGAAAGCCGTAAATCTTATCTCTGCAAGACTTACGCAGTTTTTCTTAAAGTCCCACTGATAAGGGGGATTTAGGGGGTTAAATCACTGAAATATCATTGAAATAACAACTTTTACCCCCCTAACCCCCCTTATCAAGGGGGAATGCGTAAGTCCTGCTCTGTTAATCTTCAAGAACTCCTTCGTCAATAATAGTATCCCCTCGCGTAATACGCCATTCAATATCTGCTGTTTCAATCTCAGGCTCGAGATGAAAAGCATAACGGTAAACAGCTCTATCTTTGTTTTGGATGTACACCATCGGTTCTGCATCATGAAGTTTGCGATTCTGGTAAGTTAGGGTTACGGTGAACGCCTGTGCTACTGTTGTTTCACTCGGAACGGCAATAATTTCCCAATAGTTCGGGTGTATCGGGTTGGGAAGGATATGTGTTGTAAAGGTGCCGAGATTTCCCTCAAACGCATTATAGTTATAGGTTATAGTCTGCTGAGAAAAACTTGGATTTTCAACTTGTAGACTCGGCATAATCATCATACGTTGGATGGAGGTTCCAAATTTTGGAATGTCCAATGAAGCGGTACCATCCAAGGTTTTTATAGGTAACGACTCAACAAGAATGTCACCCGTGTTTTTCAGATATGCGACTTTGATATCTACACTTACGTTCCGTCGCGTAGAAAAACTGAAGGTAAGTCCAGCTTGCCCCGCAGTTGATACCATATATTCAATACCGTGTGAAGCAAAATTTGCAAGTGTTTTATTCTTGCCTGCAACCGGATAAGAACGGTGACTGAAAATCGGTTTAATCGTTGGTCCAAGTGTGTTATACTTATATTGCTTTTTAAGGGTGCCAAGTGTACGCCAGGTGCTAAGGTAATTTGTAACCTTCCAATCAGCGAAGATATCCGAGAATTTTACCGGTGTCCCACGTGCAGCCAACGCATGCGTAACCCCCACAATTCCATCTAATCGGTTTTTAACGATCTCTGCAATAGTTTGACTTCCGCCATAGTGGTCATTTAGATATAGCATGAAAAGGAAAGCTGCCCCGTAATGTGCGAGTAAGTGTGTATCACTCATTTGAGCCCAATCGGTAAGGGAAATGTGTGGTGCATTCTGAAAAGCAGTAAGATGTTGATTGATGTTATATCCACACAGGAATGCAGCATAATCAGCACACCCTTCATCTACCCAAATTTCTTCATGTGGTGAATGCTTCCAATGGATAAGGTGTTGGAGTTCATGCGCGATAACTGCCTGAAGCGCGTCAAAATTGGGTGAACGGTACCTTGTATTTAGGTAAAGAATATCGGCTTCGTTGCTATGTAATGCTCCGAGGGTTGGATGGTGGAGTACCCCACGTTCTTGGTCAATCGGCATAAAGTAACCGACTGTTGTGTGGCGGTCACCAACATCCCGAATATTAAGCAAAAGCAATATAACTTTTTGATTGGCATCAATATCTGGCGGTTTTCCAAACTCATCCGTTAAGATGTCATAGATACCACGGCGGGAATCTGCGGGTGTTGCCTCATCAAATGCCCTCTGAATTAATTGCACTGTTATAGGATTGATATTTTCTTGCCATTCTGCATCTTCTACATATATATCACAATGTGTTCCGCTTACCCGCAGCGTCGCGTTGACCGTGTACTGCTGTTTTCTTGCGAAGTCAATGGCAAAGAAAGGACGTTGGAAACCGACAGGACGTGCCGGGGCATTCGGCTGTGCTGGAGCTGTCGCTACTTCCGATGAGAGTTGGTGTACCTTCTCTTGTTTCAAGAACGTAGTACCACAACGAAATGCTTCGCCTGTTTGCGAAAAGAGTGTTAACGTTAGCAAGAAAAACGTGAGGATTGTATATCGCATTTCTCAATTCTTCCGCACCGCATTCTGTAACTATTGCTTGAGCCGTTCCTTTATGTCACTATTATCAGGTTCAAGTGTTTGTGCTTGCTGCCAAACATTACGTGCTTTTTCAAGTTCACCAGTTTTGTTATATGCATCTCCAAGATGCATCAATATTTCAACACTATTTGGTAATTGTTGATTAGCATTCTCCAAAGTAATAACAGCTTCCTCAAATTTTCCTTGTTTATAAAACACCCATCCAAGACTATCAAGGTATGCTCCATTTGCTGGTGATTTCTCAAGTGCGCGTTTGATTAGTGCCTCAGCTTCATCCAGATTTCTGCCTTGTTGGGCATAGAGATAACCGAGTCCGTTGAGTGCATTGGCATGGGTGGGTTGCATTGCAAGCGTCTTCCGCAAATAGGCTTCCGCATTTTTGAAATCTCCCATCGCTTGATAAACTGAACCAATACCGTATATGGCAAAAATATTATCAGGATCGTCCTCAAGCAGTTCCTCAAATACCTCTACTGCTTTCTCGTAGTTTTTTAATAATATATAAACATCTGTAAGGTTATACTGGGCTCTGTTCGCAAGTGTCTGATAACGCGCACGGCGAGACCGGTTCAGGGAGTTATTGGCTGCATCTTTTGCAATGGAGATCGCGCGTAACAAATATGTTTCTGCAGATTCAACAAGCTCCAATATATCAACTGGTTCATCCGAAGGGTTATCATTTCCTGGCTGAATTGAGTTATATGCAAGTTCCTTAAAAACTAAACCTAAACCTAAATTGCCACCGAAGTCTTGCGGCATCATAGTTAGTACCTTCTCAAAGGACTGTCGTGCCTCAGTCAATTTACCTATATTGAGGTAGAGTTCCCCTAATGCTCTAAGTGCATTCCAATCATCTGGTTTAATTTTTATCACCCTTTGATAGGCATCAATTGCTTCATGTGGGCGGTCTATATTTTTGTAAATATCACCAAGTCTTTCATGGAAAGTAGGTTCAAAAGGCAAAATACGGGTTAATGCTTTTAATGATTTCTCTGCCGTTGTATATTCACCAATTTGATACGCTAAATCAGAAAGCACGTGGTGTGCATCTAAATGGTCCGGGTCTAATTCAATCACTCTCTCAAGGGTTTCCAGGACTTTTAGTTCTTTCAGGACATTATTAATATCCCTTCTCCCTGAATAGGATGCCCGTTTCACAAGGATTTGCGACAGTTGCCACGTTGCTGGTATATGTGATGGGTCAAGTCTAAGTGCTTCGCGCGTATCTTCTTCAGCACCACGAATATCCTGCATTATGTTTTTAAGCTGTCCGCTTTTATACCAAACAAAAGCTGCTTCTGGTGCCTGTTTTACCAACTCATCATATATCTGTCTTGCCCCCTTAATGTCTTTATTAAAAGATTGTAAATAGACTGCATACATGAGTTGTGTGTATACCAGTTTTGCGTTCTCAGATGCTTCTGATAATGGCACCTCTTCTGGCATTTCACTTGATGTGTTATCCTGTGCCTCTGTTACCACACCCATTGATAAAAGACATAAGATGCATATCAGGCTGAAAAATATCCATAATTTATTTCTCATAATTACTCTCCTTATCAACTGCGAGATTTAATCAGATTCCGTTTCCGATATTTTAGCAACATCTACCAACGTTTCGTCGTCTTGTAAAGTCATCATTCTGACCCCTTGCGTTGTACGACCGATCTCGCGAACATCACTGACAGCCATACGAGTAACGTATCCTGTAGAACTAATCAGGACGAGTTCGTCAGAATCCGCGACCAGTTTTGCCGAAACAACCGCGCCATTCCGCTTTGAACGTTTTATTGCAGTCAAACCGACACCGCCTCGTTTCTGTGAACGATAGGCAGACAGTCCTGTGCGTTTACCATAACCGTTTTCTGTAACAATCAATAGAGAATCGTTTTCATCTGCGGAACACACCATGTCTACGACATAATCCTCTTCTCCCAGTCGAATACCGCGTACCCCGCGCGTCGCTCGTCCCGTACCCCGCACATCGGATTCTATGAAGCGGATAGCAAACCCATTATGGCTAACAAGAATAACATCATAGTTGCCATCTGTAAGTTGCGCCCCGATCAATAGATCATCCGCATCCAACTTAATCGCGATGATACCACTTGAGATGGTATTCCGAAATTGACTCAGAGCAGTTTTTTTCACAATTCCGTGTTTTGTTGACATCAGAATATAGGTTTCATCGGAAAACTCTCGTATCGGTAAAAATGCGGTTATGGTCTCTCCTTCACTCAATTGTAACATATTTACTGCGGCTCTGCCTGCCGCAGTTCTTGAGCCTTCTGGAATCTCAAAAACTTTCAGCACATAACACTTGCCAAAACTTGTAAAGAAAAGTAAGGATTGGTGTGCTGTGGCGATAATCAGCTGTTCCAAAAAGTCTCCATCTTTCGGGTTACCCCCTTTGATACCAACGCCACCCCGGTTTTGTGTGCGATAGGTATCCATCGGAATACGTTTGAGATAACCTGAATGTGTTAGTGTCACAACCATCTCCTCATCGGCGATAAGGTCTTCCATCTCAAAACTTTTCACTTCAGACACGATTTCAGTCCTACGGTCATCTCCATGATCCTCTTTCAAACCTGTCAATTCCGTTCGGATAATATCTGTGACAAGGTCCTCATTTTCAAGGATAGCTCGGAGTTCAGCAATTGTTTCAAGCAGATCACTGTATTCATCGTTGATACGTTGTCGTTCCAGACCAGTGAGTTGTCGTAAAGTTAAACCTAATACTTCGCGCGCTTGAATATCTGTGAGTTCATATTGTGATTGTAATTGATCCAGTGCATCTTGGGGAGTCTCAGCCGTTTGCACAATGTCAATCACTTCCTCCAAATGCTCAAGAGCAGTTCGGTATCCTTCTAATATATGTGCCCGATGTTCACAACGAGCCAAATCATACTGTGTTCGCCGCCGTATTACCTCGCGTCGATGTGCCAAGTAATGAAGTAAGATTTCTGGTAGCGTTAAGACTTTCGGGAGCCCGTCTACAAGGCAGAGCAGGATCGGATGGTAGTCGTCCTGCAGGGCAGTATGTTTATAGAGTTGATTCAATATAACTTGCGGCACTTCACCCCGTTTGAGTTCAATAACGATACGTATATCTTCATCCGATTCGTCTCGGATATTTGAAATCCCGTTAATTGTATTTGCATTTACCTGTTGAACCATCTGTTCAAGTAGACGATTTTTCTTCACTTGATACGGAATTTCTGTAACGACGATCTGTTCACGATCTCCGCGAGATTTATCGCCTGTCATCGGTTCGATCGCTACTTTAGACCGTATCGTAATGCCACCCTTACTCGTCTTGCCTCTTGTATACATTTCCTTTATGGCTTGTCTTCCCACAATAATACCACCTGTGGGAAAATCTGGGCCGGGTATAAATTCAATCAATTCATCAACAGTGGCATCAGGAAAGTCAAGTATGTGTAAGAGAGCATCTACAACTTCATTTAGATTATGCGGCGGTATTCGTGTAAGATACCCTACACCGATTCCTGTAGTGCCATTGACAAGTAGGTTCGGGAGAAGTCCGGGCAATACAGTCGGTTCTTCCATTGAATCCTTATAATTCGGTTGGAAGTCTACCGTATCCATACCGATATGTAAGAGCAGCGTCTCAGCAATTTTCGCAAGTCTACACTCTGTGTAACGCATCGCTCCGGCGGGATCATCGTCAATAGAGCCAAAGTTTCCCTGCCCATCAATTAACGGATAGCGCGTATTGAACGCTTGCGCGAGTCCAACAAGTGTTCCGTAAATCGGTCCATCGCCATGTGGATGAAAGTTCTTCATTACCTCGCCAACGACTGCAGCACACTTATCATAAGGACGATCACTGGTTAGGTTTAGTTCTCCCATTGCATAGATAATACGTCTTGAACTCGGTTTCAAACCATCTCGTACATCTGGCAGTGCTCTATTAGTATTGACGCTCATCACGTAAGTGAGATACGACGTTTGTAATTCGGTTTCTATTGGTCGCCTAATAATATTTTCTTCTTGCATATTTCTTTCTTATGTAGATTTCTGGAATATATCATTGATCATCCCAGTATGAATACGAATAACGCCTATTTTCCTCTAAGGAGTTATGACCCATAGATGTCAAGTTCAACCTGTGTCCCATAACGTTCTATGAATACGCGGCGAGGTTCGGAGGCCTCACCCATCAGTAATGTAAACATACGTTCTGCCTGAATCGCATCCTCCATAGTCACTTGTAACAATACACGTACATCTGTCCGCATTGTTGTTTCCTGCAACTGTTTTGCATTCATCTCAGCAAGTCCTTTGTAGCGGGTTAACGTCATCCCACGGTTCGCGCTTGCAGTGAGAATAGCGATCAATTCCTCAACAGTGTTAGCAGTCTGTTGTTCATCCGATTTATTTGATACACTAAACAGTGGTGTATCCTCCGATGCGTTCTCAGCAAAATCCTCAGGCTGAAGCCCAAGTTCCCTAACACACTGGATATGAAGAGAAAGTTCATTATGAATCGCAGCATCAGAGGATACTTGATGTTGTGATGTCATATAAACAGGAATATCCAACAGAACGTTTTCATCCTCAATGTCTACTCCATCAGAATCAGAATTGTCGTCCGCCCCATTATCACCGAATTGAAGTTCACTTTGAGCATCTTCTGTTTGAGATTCAAGGATATTTAAGACAGTATCCACTGGATCATCTTGTATTTCGTTTGTTTCCATTAGGACTGATTCACCGTCCGATGCTTCATCATGTTGATCTGACATTGGTTGCCATAGGAATTCTATCAACTCTTGCCGTGTCCTGTCTCCCCGCCCACTCAGTTCTGAAAGGCGTTTTTCAATATGTGACAACGCATTAACACAAGCGGTCGCTTCCTCTTCCGTATAAGCATTATCACGATCTCTATACTTTATAGTTTGGGATCCTGCGGCGGATTCCAGTAAGTATTCGCGAAGTTCCTCTTCATCTTGAAGGTAACGCGACTGTCGACCTCTCCTAATTTGGAACAGAGGAGGTTGGGCAATGTAGAGGTGTCCTTGATGGATTAACTTCGGCATCTGTCTGAAAAAGAAAGTCAACAACAGTGAACGAATATGTGCTCCATCAACATCTGCATCCGCCATTATAATAACTTTACCATACCGCAATTTGTCCAAGTCAAATTCTTCTTCACCGATACCGGTCCCGAGTGCAGTAATTATATCTACGACTTGTGCATTTTTTAAAATCTTATCCAAACGTGACTTTTCAACATTAATGCCTTTACCTTTTAGTGGCAGAACAGCTTGGAAACTACGATCACGTCCCTGTTTAGCAGTCCCACCAGCGGAATCTCCCTCAACAAGAAAAATCTCTGTTTTTGTCTTATCACGTTCTGAACAATCAGCGAGTTTACCCGGCATAGATGCAGAATCAAGCACACCTTTCCGTCGAATGATGTCACGCTGCTGCCGTGCAGCTTCACGGGCACGAGCTGCCAGCAAGTTCTTTTGGACTATCCGCTTCGCAAGTGCTGGCTGCTCTTCCAGATATTCTTTTAGCTGCTGGTTCACAATGCTCATCACAATACCTTCTACTTCAGTATTGCCAAGTTTTGACTTTGTTTGCCCTTCAAACTGTGGTTCGGGAACTTTGACGTTGATAACAGCCGTAATTCCTTCGCGTATATCCCTACCTTCCGGTGTAATTTTTTCACCTTTTAGTAAGCTATTATCCTTACTATATGCATTGAATGTCCGCGTCAAAGCATTTTTGAAACCGCTCTCATGAAAACCACCTTCAGATGTTCGAATGTTATTTGCATAAGAAAATATATGCTCAGGAATACCTGTATTATATTGAATTGCGATTTCAACCCGAACACCTTCCGTTGTTCCTTCTAAGTATATCGGTGTAGCATGATATACATCCTTATTCTCATTCTGATAGGTAACAAAAGAAACGATCCCACCTTCATAATGATAAACGACTTCCGCTGCGGCACCCTGCTCACCTTCAACTTTTCCTGCCCTAAGGTCTTTAAATCGGATACGAACTCCACGGTTAAGATATGCCAGTTCACGGAGTCGTCCCTTCAAATTTTCAGCCTGAAAATCAAGCGTATCAAAAATTTCATGGTCTGGCATAAACGTTGTTTCCGTACCACTTTTCTTAGTCTCTCCGATTTCCGCTACTCCTTTCACCGGTACGCCCCGTTTATACTGCTGTTCATATAGTTTACCATCCTGTGCAACTCGCACACGAAGCCATTCTGAAAGGGCATTCACACAAGAAGCCCCAACACCGTGTAAGCCACCAGCTGTTTGATAACCAACATCGGCACGACCATCAAATTTCCCACCTGCATGAAGCGTTGTCATCACCACCTCAAGTGCCGATACCCCTGATTGATGTTTCCCAACAGGAATACCACGACCATCATCCGAAACAGTGACACTTCCATCAGCGTTGAGTGATATTCTAATATCTGATCCATGACCTGCCCCATACTCATCTATAGAATTGTCAACAAGTTCCATTACAAGATGATGTAACCCGGCTTCACCAGTACTGCCGATATACATACCCGGACGTTTACGGACAGCTTCCAAACCTTCCAATATTTGAATAGATTCCTCATTATAGTCATTTGACATTATATATAAATCCTTAATTTCGGTTATCGGTTAACATAACATTACCGAAACCATTCTGTTTGTGTTTTATTACTAGTTACAACGATTACAAGTATGAAGTGAGATAAATTTAGGATGAATCGCGGGGAAAATTGTCCAGTTTCATTAACCAAGTTTTTGATAGGTATTTTGTTCGTTTTATCTTACAAATAGCAACAATTTTTTAATTCTATTTTTTAACAGTCTGTTATAAACCACTAATTTATTTATAGACTTTCTCCTGTCAAACCATAGCAAGAAAAAATCTGTTAGTTTTTATATTTTAAATTTACATACTCTACATTTATTATACCATAAATCACCTTATAATCACAACCTATTTTTTATCTATTTTGTGAAATTTATCAGATTTTTTCTACTGGATAAATATTTATCATTCTGTAGATTCCATATCACTACACTGTGTTAAAAAAAGCGTCTTTAATGCTTCTCGCAAATCATAATCATTTACGACTGAAACAGCTGCTTCAATCCGCTCCAGTAGCTCAGGAGAAATGGATTTGGTATCTTTTTCAATATCATCAACTTTTTGTTGTTGATCTGTTTCAGGTTTAGTTCCATTTTCACAATTTTTCACCTTAGAAATATATGGATTTAGGCGAAAACGGATATCAAACACCTTATTTTTAGGATCAAACCTTCGTCCCAATGAATTTAGTCCTTCAAGTTTCTTTTCAAGTTTTGACAAGATTTCAGTTTTCATCAAGGACAACTCATTAGCATATACTTGATGTGCCACATCAACTCGCAAAACACCATCCAACAACAAAACAGGTGCGGTCTGCCCGGCAATAGCCTCGCCAACAACCGATTCCCATACATCAAATACACTCATCTCATAAAGTTTATCAGTCCACTCCCGCTCGCGTACCATTGTCTCTACAACACTTTGCATTCGTGTGCTTCGCTTCTGTTTGCGCGTATTTATTCTTCCAAACTTCCGATGTCTCATTCTATTAATGTCCAAGTAATTCTAAAATTTTCAATAAACATAACATTCAATCATCGTTTACAATAACCCCTTCCTCAACAACTAATAGATGAACATCAGTCAGATCGTCACCCATCACGTCCTTGTCTGTTGCTGTTATCACAGTCTGTGCGGAAACATCTTGGAGATACGCTAATAGATATTCCCGTCTTTTCACATCTAATTCAGATAGAACATCGTCAAGCAAAAAAAGAGGGGCAACACCAGTATCCTCACGAATAAACTCTAATTCAGCAAGTTTTAGTGCAAGTGCTATAGTTCTACATTGTCCTTGGGATGCATAAGTGCGTGCTGTTTCACGCAAGCCGTTCATAGTTTCCAAAGTTAATACAAAATCATCCCGGTGTGGTCCAACGAGCGTTACCCCACGCCGTAGTTCATCACGGCGCGCTTGTTCTAAAGCATTACGAAAATAGTCGGATAGATTTGTAATATCAGAAAGTTCCATCTCTGGCGCAGTAAGACCTGGAACATAATCTAATAGTAGTTGTTCGCGTTCTCCAGTTAAAGATAGATGCGTCCTTTCTACAACAACACTTAACCGTGCTAACGCAGTATGTCTGGCACCAATCAACGCTACTCCAGATTCAAGTAGAAGCCCATCCCAAACTGAAATCTCACCTACAGTCCCTTTCCCTATACTTATTCGTTTTAACAAAGCATTCCGATGCTGCAAAATATCACGATAACGTGTAAGCTCTTCCAGATATTCACGATTTAATTGTGATAAAAGTAAATCAAGCCAACGTCTGCGGAACGTTGGAGAACCTTTGACAATTTCCAAAGATTCAGGTGAAAAAATAACGACATTGAATTTGCCTATCCAATCAGACCTTCTACGTTGCAATACGCCATCAGTTTTTAGGCGAAATGCTCCTTGACGCGGTTTAACAGCATCAAGCCGTATAAGCGTATCTGGTCTTTCATCACTGCGAAAATAACCGATAACAGCAAATCCTTCAGATGTATGCCGAATTAATTCAACCGCAGAATTAGCACGATGTGATTCACCGGTGCAAAGAAAATAAAGTGATTCAAGGAGACTTGTTTTGCCCATTGCATTCTTTCCAACAACTAAAGTCACTGGTGAATGTAATGTTATGTCACATTCCTTATAATTCCGAAAATTTCGTAAACATATACGTTCTAAATACATCTGAAGATTACCGTTTTCGATTATGTCAATGATTTTTCTTGTGTTATATTAATGAAATATTATTCAAATGATAGTCAATGGGTTCTAATTATATTATTAAGTACAATTTAAAATTTTAATTGTACATAGTAGCAGTAGTAGAGACGATAATATGTTAATAACTGCTCTAAATCCTGTTTGGGAATGGTTTTATAGTTGATAATAATTTGATAACAAAATTTAAGTTTATTAACAATTTATCAATCCAATTTTTGAATGGAAAAGTTATTAGCAATTTATTAACAAGGATTGGGAGTTATTATTAGTTATTATCAGGTTATTATCAAATTTTGATAATAACTAACAAGGATCGTATATTGGCGAGGTTTTCTAACTGAATTTATGTCAATTCATCGGTCAAAAGTTGTATAACCTTTTTTGTTTCATCGTCTTCAAGTAGTTTCTCAATCTGTTCGCAAGCATAAGTAATCGTCCTATGGTTCTGTCTATTAAATGCATCCGCAATATCTATTAGAGAAAGTTGTGTCAGTTCTCTACAAAGATACATCGCAATTTGACGGGGATAAACAAGAAATTTTGTGCGTTTTGCCGATGTTAGATCATTGCCTTTCAGTTGAAAATGTTCAGCAACAAGTTCTTGTATGGTTTCTGGTGTAATAGCTTTTCCGAGTGTTCTGTCTCTGGTGGGTGTGGATGTATCTCTTAAAACACTACGGGCAAGGTCAATGGTTAACTCTTCATCCATGAGGGAAGCCCGTGCTTTTAAGCTTACCAATGTTCCTTCTAATTCGCGTATGTTCGCTGTGACTATTTCTGCAACATAGTTCAGCACTTCGTCTGAAATATTATCAAGCCCTTGGTCTTGACATTTCATACGTAGAATCAGAAGGCGAAGTTCATAATTCGGCTTATCGATTTCGGCAACCATGCCCCATTCAAAACGTGAACTAAGTCTTTCTTCAAGGTTTTTTAGCATACTGGGGGACCGATCGCTCGTCATTACAATCTGGTTTGAGTTTAGATATAAATCGTTAAAAGTATTAAAAAATTCCTCTTGTGTTCCTTCTTTACGTTGTAAAAATTGAATGTCGTCAATTAGCAGCAGATCGGCTGTCCGATATTTTGTACGAAAACCTTGGGCTGAAGTCCGGTTCATTATTGAATCAATATATTCATTCATAAACGTTTCAGATGTAACATAAAGAACTTTCCGTTTTGGGTTTTCTTCTTGAACAAGGTTCCCGATAGCATGAAGCAGATGTGTTTTGCCGAGACCGACACCACCGTATATGAAAAGTGGATTGTACTCTCCGCCAAGATCTTGAGATGCAGCATAGGCAGTCGCATGGCATATCCGATTGCTCTGACCAACATAAAAATTGTCAAAGACATAGTTCGGATTCAAATTCGTAGGTTCAGAGACAGTATCTTTGAGGATAGATTCTGATTTATCAATATCAGGGACTTTTGCAAGAGAAGTGTCCACAGCGATTTCAAACGCACATTCAGAACTCATACGATCCGCTAATACCTTATTAATGTCACTGAGAAATCTATTTTCAATTTCGTCTTGTGTGTAATCAGATGGAACAGCAACTTTAAAAGATTCCTTATCAAGGTAACGAGGAGAGACTTGTCGGAGATAAATATCGTTGACAGCGGTTTCACCAAGGGTTTCCAATATTTCTAACCAAAGGGAATCAGAGGTATGTCGCATAGGATGTTCCTACATATAAAGGGCGTTAATTGCCTAAGTAATGTTATTAATTTGTTTAAATTATTGCTACAAAAGTATGAATGATGTAGACGTGAATTATAGCACTTTTCAAATTAAAATAACAAGTTAAATTGAGGTGATTTTGATCAATTTTTTCAGTTTTTTGTTTGGAGATTTAGATTAAAAATATAGACTATGTAATACACATATTTATCTAACTTTTGCTGGACAAATTGTCTGAATTTAGCATAAATATCTAACCATTTTTACCTATTTATAACGTAAATTTGACGTTAAGGATACTAAATTTATGAATTAATTTAACGGAGAGGAATAAAATGTATAAGTATTAGTATAAGGATTGCTATGAATTGCAATTGATTTCTTGATTGAAAGGTTACCAAATGTGCAGATTTTGTTTATTGTAAAGGTGAATAATCTGTTGGTTCAAGGATTTTATTACTCACTACATTGACCAACGGTCCCCCGACTTCTGTCAATCGTTTTGCTGCTTGCCATTCAGGATCGGAAATGAAAGCATCCCATGCACGCTGGTAGTGTCCTAAATCTTCAAACGCAAGTAGATAAACCAACTCCGTTGTTGTCGCTTCACCGATAGCTGTTTCCCAAAAACCGATGACCTTCATATTATATTTCTCAAACAACGGTAATGTGATATTTGCAAACCGATCGTTCAGATTCTTCATCTTCCCCGGCACCACTTGATATGTTCGCAATTCGTAAATCATCTATTTCCCCTTAAAAGTAATAGGCACACGACGTGTGCCGTGACAAAACTATAGAAAGTAGTAGGCACACTCCACCGAATGCCATTCGCGTATTCGGTGTTGATTCGGTGTGCTGTTATAGAATTCCATATTTGTCGTAAACTTCCCGAAGCGATGCGCCTTCTCGGAGTGCATCGCGAGTTCGGTTTTCACCACGCACTTTTTCCAGCGCAGCCTCAATTACCACCTTTTCAATGTTCTGTGGAATAACGACAACTCCATCTGCATCTCCGAACACGATATCGCCAGGATTTACTGGAACACCACCACAATCTATCGGAACATTGTATGCCATTACTTCTCCGCGCCCGTTGGAGTCAACAGGTGATATTCCAGTCGTAAATATAGGAAATCCCATCTCTACAATCTTACGTATATCACGGATAAAACCATCAATGACAGCACCCCGCGCGCCACGCGCTTGTGCCGCTGTAGAAAGAAGTTCACCCCAGAAACAGATGCGGGTACTCCCGTTTGTTGAACAGATGAGAACATCGTCCTGTTTTAGACTGTCCACTGCCGCAATTTCCTGTTGATACGGTTCATCAGGGATCTCATAGACGTCAACACACAGCACAGGCATTGCACGTCCGACAATAATTGTCTGTGGAAGCAGCGGACGGATAGTGTGACTCAGTGCCTGCTCGCGAAAACCAGCCGCATCAAGTGCATCTGAAATCACAGCAGCATATAACTGTTCTTCCATCATATCAAAGAGTTCTGTATCGTTTGTCCACTCTTGATTTTCTTCGTGTTCCATATAGGTTTCCTTAAGTTTCAATGCTAATAATTTTGATAACCTACCTCTTGGAGACGTGCAGCCTTCTCTGCTACACCATCGCTCATTTTTGTTTTGTAAGCTTGCAGCTTCTCTTCCAATTCTGGATATTGAAGTGCCAAAATTTGCACAGCGAATATACCCGCATTTCGCGCACCTCCTGCCCCAATTGCCATCGTGCCGACAGGAATACCGGGAGGCATTTGCACCGTCGCATACAGCGCGTCAACACCGTTGAGCGGACCACCATCAACCGGGACACCGATAACCGGTAATGTCGTATGAGCTGCGATAACACCTGCTAAATGCGCAGCGCGTCCTGCTCCTGCAATGATTACCTTACCGCCTTCTGCTTTAATCTTTTCAGTCCACGCAAGCGTTCTCTCAGGTGAACGGTGTGCTGAAGAGATAGTTATCTCAAACGGCACTTCAAAGTCTTCTAATACCTTTGCGGCTTCTGTCATTTTTTCTAAATCTGAATCACTCCCCATCACAATACCAACGAGGGGAGTTTTTTGTTCTTGTAGAGACATATCTGTTTCTGTACCTCTCAATAAATGTAGGTTGGGTAGAGCTGAAAGCGAAACCCAACTTAATATCCAATACTTATTCACTATGAATAAATAATATGCGTATTTCTTTCAATAATAAGTGGTTCGGGACCACCGGTTGGGAACTGTGCTGCCCACTCCTTCGGATCATAATCACGCGTAACGAAACAAGCACGATGCACCGGGACAGCATGCTTCAATCCAATACGCGTTGCCATCTTGACACATCCATCATAAAATGGAAACTCACCTTCGGTAGGATGGTTTGTCAGGAAACCTATATCTGGCGTATGTGCTGCCACTGCGGAAATAAGTTCGCTATGCTCCGCAAAGTTATTGATCGGATCACCACTAAAATATAACGTCACACCATCACTAATGATAACATAACCTAAATGTGTAACATCAGGTGGACTTATGTTTGCAGAAGGATCACCGGTTGGTGGTTTGGCATAAACGGCATGCACAGTAATACCGTTCAGTTCAGCGGATTCACCTGCGCTAATTTCTGAGACGTTGTCCCCCGAAACATCAGTTTCTGATAAAATTTGTCTAACGCTCTCTTCAGGACCGATAAATCGCGTCGCAGTAGAAGTATCCCAAATTCTGCGTATAGATTCTGGACACGTATGATCACCGTGTGCATGTGTCAATAGTACAAAATCGGTTGGAAGTTCTGACTCATCAAGTGGCGGATCAGTGTGAATAAAACGGTCCGAGGGACGGTTCTGTGGAAAATAAGGGTCAATTTGGATAATAGTTCCCTCTGAATCTTTCAGAGCAAAACTACTCTGCTCAAACCAGTGAACAGCGATAGAACCTTCTGGCACTTTCAAGTCAACAAGTGGAGGCATATATTATTTCCTTTTTAGTAGTTGTCAAGTACGTCTGCTATGCAGACTTTCAGTTATTAGTTTTCAGTAGTATAAACATACGGGCATCTGCAGTGGTTAGTTCTATGGTATTCAATTGTAATTACTGCAATAACTTTAAATCTACTATTAATAACCTAAGTTGCTACCTATGTAGCGTAAACTTTTAGTTTGCGTCATAAGGGCGCAAACTAAAAGTTTACGCTACAATATTTCACCAATAACGAACTGCCCTATATTAAGAATGGTGTCTGTGTGCCTAAAATCTTATAGGTAGCAACTTGGGTTATTAATAGCTATACGTTGGTCCATACTTTTTAGTAGGCCAATCATAGCGATCTCTCCTATTTTTACTCACAACTTCACCAGTATTCTTGTCAAATAATTCAATGAATGGACCGCCACCACGGACGTGATCAGATAGAACTTTCACAAGGTATGTGCCACCCGAGTTTAGTTCCGCAGAGAAGGTCGAGGTAGTTTTTAGGTAACGTACACGAAAATGTGCATAAGACCAGATATAGTGTCTGATCGTCACGGACATGTCTTGTTTGCCTGGGGCGACGAAAACGTCGTGAATAGAGATGTTTTTGTCATCTTTAATTTTCTGCCGCAGTGAGCGTTTTTCGTTAATGCGCACTTCAATCAAATTCATCTCTTTCATATACCTGCCTGTGGTATCAATCTTGATAGTTGCAAGTTCAGACTTTGGTAGGTTTGGTGGAACATATATTTCAGGTGGAAAAATCGCCCCGCATCCGCAAACCAACAGAGCGAGCAGTGCCCCTACTATGTATGAATAATGCCGTTGAAATAAAGGTAGCTTAGGCTGCATTTTGTTTATAAAAAATTCGGAAACGGACATTATGTCAGCGTACTTGTAGAGCAGGACAAACCAGTGTTTGATATTCATTCAAAATCAGTCCTATTTTAGATAAATTTGTTGTGATAAAACATTCTCATCCACCACAAACGAGTTCCTGACAATTCTCACTGTAAGGCTAACTGATAACTATTAAGACTGCTTTTTTCTATAATAAAAATAAACGACTACCACACCTGCGATAGCCCCGATTGCGTCAGAAACTAAATCTGATAACGTGGCAAACCTGCCAGGGACAAAGGATTGATGTAATTCATCGCTTGCACCATAGAAAATTGAGATCAGCGCAGCAGTAACCCATATCCAGTTCGTGGGTAACCATTTCGGTGGAACATTTATTAATGCAATCGTTAGCAACACACTGAGAATGCCGTATTCTATGAAATGGTAGACTTTGTCTATTGACAGCCACTCAAATTTTGGCGTTGGGAGTGGTGGTTGTTGCATAGATGAAATAGCAAAAATTAGTACCATGTAGAAGATAGGCGGTGCCCAGTATTTAAGATAACGCATTGATAATCGCATCCACGTCGTAGACACACCCGCCCCAAGTGCCACCACCAACAGATTGTAACGCTGCCCAAAGGCGTGTGTCGTCTGGTAGAGCCTCATCTGGAGATAAATCGGGGCGTGGTTGCCTTTCTGCTAACACGCGTTCTCCTTCTGCAGCACCGAAATTTTCACTACCATGTCCTACCAAATCAATGCTGCCTATCAACCGACGCGTATCTATTTCAATCTGAACGATATCTCCGTCAAGTACTTTTCCAATTGGACCACCTGCCAGTGCCTCCGGACCAACGTGTCCGATACATGCCCCAGTTGAAACGCCAGAAAATCGCGCGTCCGTAATTAAAGCAATATGTTTCCCAAATGAGAGATGTTTGAGTGCTGATGTAACTTGATATACCTCCTCCATGCCTGTGCCTTGTGGTCCGCGGCAGACCAACACAATGATGTCCCCCTGTTTGATTTCTATTTTTCCCTGCCCTTTGATTGCCTGTATTGCATCAGATTCACGGACAAAAACACGTGCGGGTCCTGTCATCCGATACACACCATCAGCGTCAACAACGCTCGGGTCAATTGCAGTGCTTTTGATGACAGAGCCTTCTGGTGCCAGGTTACCGCGTGGAAATGTCACAGTGCTTGTTAATCCTGCTGATTTTGCTGCATCTGGACTCAAAATTACTTCATCTGGTGTGACGTTATCCCGATCTTGCAACAGTTCACGTACACGCTGCCGTCGTTCTGATGTTTCCCACCAATCAAGGTTTCTGCCGAGAGGTTCACCTGTTGCTGTAATCACATCTTCGTTGAGTAATCCACCTAAGCTACGTAGATGTAGCATCACTTCAGGCACACCACCTGCGAGGAAAACCCGTACTGTAGGATGTCCTACTGGTCCATTTGGCAACACATCAACAAGACGAGGGACTTTCTGGTTCACCTCAGTCCAGTCATCTACTGTGGGACGGTCAAGTCCAGCTGCATGTGCAATTGCGGGGATATGCAACAGTAGATTTGTTGAACCACCAAATGCTGCATGTACTACCATCGCGTTCCGAATTGCTTCAGGTGTAACGATATCCTGCATCGTTAACCCTTTCGCAGCTAAGTTCACCACTGCCCGCGCAGAACGCAATCCCATATCAGACCATATATTTTGCCCGGATGGTGCTAATGCTGTGTGTGTCAAACTCATTCCAAGTGCTTCACCAACAACCTGTGAAGTCGCTGCTGTGCCCAAAAACTGACATCCACCACCAGGAGTTGCACAGGCACGACATCCCATGTCTGCTGCATCTTGCAGACTAATTTCACCGTGTGCAAAGCGTGCACCGATAGTTTGGATTTTCCCTGCATCTTCACCTATAGTCGGTGGTAACGTAACACCCCCCGGCACAAGTACCGCAGGCAATTCACGCATTGAAGCAAGTGCCATCATCATTGCTGGTAAACCTTTATCGCAAGTCGCAACACCGACTACACCTTTACGTGTTGGAAGTGAACGGATAAGTCTGCGGAAAATCTGTGCGGCATCGTTACGATATGCAAGACTGTCCATCATACCTACGGTGCCTTGTGTGCGTCCATCACACGGATCGGAACAGTAACCTGCAAACGGGATTGCAGCAAGTTCTTTGAGTTCATGTGCAACCGCCTGCATCAAAAGACCTACTTCCCAATGTCCAGTATGATATCCAAGGGCAATGGGACTCCCATCAGGTGCGCGAATACCTCCTTGTGTGCTGAGAATTAGGAACTCCTCTCTCCGAAGTTCTGTCGGAGCCCATCCCATCGCTGTGTTGTGGCTTAACCCAAAAATATCTCCGCTTGGACGATTGAGGAGCATCTCTGCTGTAAGAGGCAAACTTCCTTCTGGACCAGCAGCGTGTGTCTGGATGTCGTAAATATCGCTATCACCTGATTCTAATATGTCAGTATAATTTATCGGTTTTGCCATTGGGTGTTCCTTTTTGAAGACCGTTACAAACTTCAATCTTATGTTGGTACAAACATGGTAAGACTACCAGATTTCTTTAATATTATAAGGTCGGAATCTTTATTCCCACTCATAATATGAATCATAATTTATCTTGTATTGGTTTCAAAGTCCAACCTTTTAGGTTTGCAAGCCTTGCAAGTGCCTTTTGTAACGATTTGAATGCTTTCCTTCCCTCGTTTTTGAGATACTGAAATTAGGTGTCATTATGATTTGTGAGTGGGCAGGATTTTCCATAGTAGGCATATAGATAACATCTATAGTGTGATCCGTTAATTCAATATCATTTTGGGGTAAGCATCGGATTTCACCAGTCATGAGGCTTACAATGCCATCTGTATCACCTATTTTTGATAAAGAAGGATTAAAATCTCTTAGTTTCGCTCTATCCACGGAAGGTTGTTTATTTCTATCACGAAATGCTGCCGGTTGAATTATGTATTCTCCTGCGTCATTTATAGAATATTCATCATACTTCATTTCACCTCGTACACTGCGATAGAGTTCTTCTTTATCTCGTACGAAGCTATCATTTTCCATCAATTAACCATTCCCAATGTGTTAAAAAGTTGTCAGGTTTAAGAGCATCTATCTCCATTTTCATATCAAGTTCTGTACCCCATATCTTGGTATACTCAGCTTGATTTTCATCTATTTCAATATGTAGTTCCCGTTCTCCATTATGCCATGCAGCGGTTATATAGCCATCTTCGTCACTGGAAATGAACGGTGTATGCCACGGGTGCCCCGCAGAAATAATAGAATCGTACAATTCACCTATAAGATTCTCTGCCCGGACTAATGTTTTCTTTTTTGTTTTTTTGAATCGTATCCATCCCAGTTATCTTCACGCTGTGCTAATATATCAAATCGTTCTGATAATTGTTGCTCATATTCCTTTAAGTTCATTGTCCAATTTCCTCTGAAATCGTTGGAAACGAGTTTAAGCGACTACACTTGCGTGGAAGATATTTTAGCATATAAAGTGGAGATTAACAACCTATTTTCAATATGTGTACTTAGTCTGCACTTGGTTCTAATGTCCACCTGTTTTTCGTTGCCAGTGTGGCAAGTGCAATTTGGAGTAATTTGAATACATTTCTTTGTTTATTTTTTGAACCAAAGAAATCGGGACTTACAACAATTTGCGAATGAGCGGGGTTTGTCGGGGTAGGGTCATAGATAACATCTACGGTGTGAACGACAACATACTCTTCTTTAATTTCTGTTTTTACTACTCTTATTGAACGGATATCACTGGCGATAAGACTAACAACACCATCTGTTTTATCAAGCTTACTAAGACAAGGATCAAATCCTTTCACAATAAGTAGTTTTGGACTTGCAACGAGTCCTAACATTTTAACTTGACAAAATCTTACCAATTTTGGAAGAAAAGACCGATTTCCAACCACTGAAACCAATAAAGAGAAACAGACCTATAATTACTGTTGCAATAAACGCAGCAAATATAACAATTAGAATAGCTTTCATTTTAATTCTATGAGCAATACAAGAGAAACTGCACCCGCTAATAATCCTCCGATCATGCCCTTTCCGAGATTTTCTCTGCGTAATCGTAATCTCTCCTCTTTGTATGTTTCGGTATAGACTTTCACATATTCAGGCGATTTTCTCAACAATATTTTTGCTGGAGGTATAGGGGCGTTCTCATAACCGAGTTTCACATAAGTCCCTATACATATTCCGACACTTCCAAATCCCATGCAATACATTGATGTTTCAGATGGACCAAGCGTTTTACCGTCATCTACAGCAAAACCTGCTAAGCCTCCTACCATATAAGACACACCGAGAATACAAACTCCGCCCATTTCCCACAGCAACGGGGTTATATCTGCTTTTGCGTCTCTTTCGGGTGTAGTGGCATAAACATTTGAAATTGTCCATATTAGCGTAAAGCTAAGAATGAGAATTCGCGTAGATTTTTTTAACATCGCATACACTCCTTAAAGAAACTTACCGAACACATCATCATAGTTTCGGTAATTATATTTTTTTAGTGTGGGAGTTTAGCGTCTCCCCGCAAGTCTATCATTTTTCATAATCACCCTTCATCACGAGAGATATAAAAAAGAAAACGAATCCTAAGATACCGAAAACAATAGAAAAAATAGGATCTATAGGTTGTCCATATACTCCTGTTGAAAAAACCCATAAAAAAGCAGCTATTGTTAATAAAGTTGCTCCTATATTTAAAAATGTGTTTTTGGGTTCCTGTTTGTTATTGGGATTAGACATTGTAATTACGAACCCTTTATTGTTATGTGTTAGAATTGTCATCCAAATAGGATTTCAACCAATTTATTGCGTCTTTTCTTGCTTCGTCTACTGATGCAAAAGAATTGGATTTATATATGACATTTATTATGCTGTATTCGTTGTGATTAATATCAGCAGAATAGTCTATTTCATGTATTTCGTATTGATGCTTGCCAAAACAATCTTCAGCCAAAATTTTAATTTCATACTGTGGTTTTCGTGACATGTTGTTACCTCCGCAAATAAAAGTCGCGCCATTACTCCTTTGTTGTGCGGGGGTTTATCGTCTCCCCGCAAGTTATTTAGCATTGTGAAATCATCTTCGCATCGATTGCCTCATGGACAGATGTCCACCTCGAGAAATTGAATATCTTTTCACATTCCGCTTCAAAGTCGGATTGGGATATGTTATCATCATAACTTGGAAGTCCTGTATCTTTACTTACGACAATCCAAGTTAAATTTGGTATATCTACAGGATGTCCCTGTTCTTCCCATTCTTCTTGTAACTCATAGAGCGTTACCCAGATACACCCAAGGGGGTCTCCTACACGCCGTGCTGAGGCACCTATTCTTTCCGCAAGCTCACTATAATACAAAGTATTTCTTTCTTTTGCTGCTTGAATAAGGACAGGCAACGCGGAACGCGCTTTTATTTGATAATCTTTGTCATTACCATACATATTGGACAGTGTAAATGTCGGTTGATTCATACTTTATTTCTCCCTTGGTGTGCGGGGGTTTAGCGTCACAGTTTAGTTACAGATTAGGTGGAATTATACTCTCTACTATTTGATAGTAAGAAGTGAATGTCTCCTCAAACTTGGCATTGTTGGAAAAAGGGTTTGCTGTATTTTTTTCCACAATAGCATCGTATTCTGCTGGCATTCCAAAAACTATAAGACATTTTGCCAATCCACGCAAATCTAAAGGTTGATTATGTTTTTCAGCTGTTTCTAATGCATACTCTAATATCTTTGATGCTTCTGTTTGAATCATGCCATCAACAGAAAGAAGAGCATTGAGATATATTTCATCTTTTGATGCATTAGGATGTAGTTTTTTATGCTGATAATAACCAGAAAGCAATTGATTAAGCTTGCTTTCAACGAATTTGAAAATCTTTTTCCGTTGACGCTTGAGTGTCCTTTTTGATAAAAACATGTTAAATCCTTTATTCAACTCCTTTTCTTAATTCTCTAACTGGTTGTAAAGTTAGGAAATTAAAAAGGGTAATATAAGATTGACATTCTTTATTCAGTCCATTTTTGGGTGCTAATATGACTCCAAAATCCCATCGTATGTAAGCAAGTGATAGGGCTTTTTTCACTTTATCTCTTGCATTAAAATGGATATTATCTTTTATAGAATTAAAAGAAAACGGACTTAATACCTGATAAGCAATAGCATATCCTTCAACAATTGAATTTGTTTCATTGTCTTTTTTAATTTCAACTGGAGCGAGAGAAATTAAAAAATCCTCATTGTTCTCAACAACAACAATGTCTTCATATTTCTGCAAAGCATCGATCATAGCGTTTTTTGCTAATTCAGGAAATAGATCACTATTGTTTTCTTTTAAGACTGAAAACTTTATCCTAAACTTAAATTCATCTACTGATTGAATCTCCGATGGCTGTCCCTTAAAACCGACACTGAATAGCAGTATGGCTGTAATAATCAGCAAGATTTTCCTTAACATAGATTTGCTCCTTTGTTTTGTGCGGGGGTTTTGCGTCTCCCCGCAGGACGTATGAATGAAACGTTCTTTGTTGCGGATATTTGTGCACGCTTCCGCAGAGCGATGTGTTAAGGTTTAGTAATACTTTTCGCAATAAGTAGTTTTGGACTTGCAACAAGACACGAAAACTCTTCAACAACATCCTCACCTGTCAAAGTATCTTCATAGTTTAGCACCGTAATGTCCGTTTCAGAACGATACACCATCACCGTTTTCATAAGCGGTTCAATTGCCCAAACAAGCCGTGTGCCTGCCTTCAGATACGCTAACGCCTTTTCGGTAACATCATAGTGTTTATCTGTTGGAGAAACTATTTCAATGGCAAGATCAGAAGGGATAAGAGATCTTTTATATGTCTCTTGATTTCCGACTACCGATAGCTAAATACCAACCTATTTATCCTGACTTGAAAGAAGTTCCACAACCTTGACTCTACCTGCCTTAACCTTTGCTTCATCCACTTTCAACTGTAAGAGCCCAATCACTAACTGAGTTAATCCCCAATCAATTTGGGCTGCATCCAGCGGGGTTACACCATCAGGTTTTCGGATATTAATGTCCGCTCCTTTCTCAAGAAGTAGTTTCACAGTGTCTATGTGACCGAGAAATGCCGCACCGTGCAACGCTGTGGAACCGTCTCTATGTCTATTATGGATATTCGCTCCCTTTTCAAGTAGCAATTTCGCTGCTGCTGTTTGTCCGTTAAGTGCAGCCCATCCTAACGGATCTATTCCGTATTGTGGATCAAGTGCACTCAAATCCGAATCATTTTCCAAGGCTTCTTCTATCGCTGCAAGATTACCATTCGCCGATGCCTTCCACAAGTTAAGTGATTCTGGGGTGTCTTTCATCTTCCCAGACAAAAGTCTGATTATTCTTGCCCTGCCTGCTAAGACTTCTGCTTTATTTACCTCAATAACTCGTATAATATTGAGGATAGCTTCGGTTGTTTCCCAGTCAAGCTTTGCGTTATCTATAGCACTCGCACCTTGGTTGTTTCTGGTATGAACATTAATGTCGTGTTTTAGCAGTAACGCTGCTGCATCTGCACGTCCAAGGAACGCTGCTGCGTGTAATGCCGTGTTGCCATCTCTGTTCTGAACGTTAATATCTGCTCCCTTTTCCAGAAGGAAATCGATAATCTCTGTGTGTCCCATTAGCGAGGCTGTAAATAAAAGTGGATCCTCAGATGCAGGATTTCTGGCATTGACATCCAATCCATCAGATACTGCCTTCTTAATCATATCAAAATCACCAATGAAAGCAGCATCCCATACATCGTTTGCTGTGCGCTGTGGTTGTGATCCAAATTCAACATTAAGCATCTTTGCAATTTTGGCTCTACCGGCTTCAACTTCTTTCTGTTCCAACTTAATATCAAACATACCTATCATGAATTTAAGCATTCCCCAGGGGATATGTAATCCGCTTGCGGGGACTTGTCCACCACGGTTCTTAGCGGCGACATCTGCTCCTTCTTTGATGAGAAGTTCAGCGATTTCTGCACGTCCTAAAGCCACGGCAATATGCAACGGGGTACCGCCATCCTCTTGTCTGACATTAAGGTCCGCACCGAGTTTAACTAATAATTCTACTGCTTTCTTATGTCCCATCATGGTTGCCCATGATAACGCGGATATGTTTGTCTCTGGAGAAAGTTCATTGATATCCGCACCTTCGGACAGATAAAGTTTGATACCATTAAGATCACCTGTTCGTGCTGCACCCCACAAATTGTCTTCCGGTAATTCAATGAATTGTTTCATAAATTTCCCATCCAACCCATCAGGTCCTATAACAAATGGCGGATTCGGTCTTCTTTTCCAAATTGGCATTCCATCAGAAATTTCAGCTAATATTTCACCTTTACGCGTTCGGATAAATTCGCGAGCTTCATTTAACTTATCCGTAAATGAGATTGCTTCCGTTTTATCCCATTCTTCTTTTTCCCGAAAGAAACGTTGGGCAGGAATCATGTGTGGTTCAATCATTGCTGAAATCCTATCAACTTCGGCAAGCATCTGGACCTCGTTCCAGTGATTCTCAAGTATATCCATCAACGTCTTTGCATACCTTTCTCTACCTTCTTCAAGTTGGTAAAGTTTATAGGCAATCAAACCTTGTGTCTTAACAGAAATAGGGGCACGAGGATCTCTCTGGTGGGCAAGTATGCTAAATTTGGTGAACAATGAATCCGCGCCCCATGGTAGAAAATGAAACTTATCAGTCTCTGGATTTAGATATATAAAGAAGTTGTTATTATTTCCAGAATAACCATCCCAGAAACCGAGGAGTCCCTCTGTTGCCCAAAAAGGATAAAAACTATCTAAGTCAACGTGTTCACCGATTGTCTGTTCAGTTACCTCATCTGCAGCCAGTACATCAATCAACGCTTTAATTTTTTCTCTTCCACTCTTGTCATTTCCTCTCTTATGTTCAAAACTATTCTCCCATTCCTTATAAAAATCAACAACTGTCCCTTCATAGACTGTGCCTTTATCATTTCCGAATGCACGTTTGATCAACGGATTTCGCATGCTCTCCACATGGGAATATATCCCTAAGTTTTCACCGTTTACTGTTACCTTTGCATAAGCACAGCGGGGTGCTGGAGAACCAATAGCATTGAACAAGGCATATCCCATAAATTGACTAACCTGTCCCGCATCCTGTTGGTTGTTGTTCAACGTCAAGTTTCTAAGCCCTTCAATTCCACCCTTTTTATCAATATGATTCAACTTAATTTTCAGCGAAGGGCGATTATGATTTTGAGAACCGATAAACCCCTTTTTGCGGATCCCAACTTTCGGAAATTCCACACCATCAATGCTCACACTGGCATCAACGTAAGTATACGGATGTTCTGGTGGTTTAAATTGTCGTGATTCGTTCAAGACCTCAACAAAGTGCCGAGTCTGAAACCTTATCTTATTCCAATCCTGTTCTGATACGGTAATCTGTATATCTAAAACCCTGTCTGTTGGAAAAATATCGTTCATGGTCAATTCTTTAGCATGAACGTTAGAGGCAGCAATCCCCAGACACAAGACCGTCGCCGTATATAATATCCATTTTGTCATCGTTTTCTCCTAATTGATTAAATGTATTTCAGTATAACAATTAGTTTACCATATTTCAGATTATTATGCTTGCATTTTTTGAGTGGTATTAGTATCATAGAATTATATATAAAATGTAAACACTATCCACAGATATGACGTTATTGATAGCACATTCAAAAATCGTTATATTTTTTAAAGGAGAAAACAATGAAAAAAGTAATTGCTCTTTCTACACTAATATTGATGTTGTCCACAACATTGTTGTATCCGATTGCAACACATGCACAAATGACAGAAGTACAACAGGCGGAAGCAGATGCACGCCGTGATGTCAGCCAAGATGTCTCTCCCATATCCTGGGGAGTTGGTGGCTTTTTTTGTGGTGTTTGTGCCGTGGCTTATGTCTACATTGACAAACCTCAAGTGCCTGCCTCGCGATTAGTCGGAAAGTCCGCAGATTATGTATCATTTTATACAGACACATATAATCGAGAAGTTAAGAAACAACGTGGTCAAGCTGCCATGATCGGTTGTCTCGCTGGATCAATCTTCAGCACTTTAACATACTATCTTTCTGCACAATCACAAGATTAACTATAAACTCATAGAAAACATAAAGGGACACGACATTACATGTCGTGTCCCTTTATGTAACTTGATACGGGAACACAAAAACTCACATGGAACAGTGTGTAGTATCAATACAGAGATTAAGTACAGACAAGATGTTGTTGGTGTCTAAACTACCTTTGAAATTTCTATTCTTTTGAGTATTTTTTCGGCTAAAATCTTGAAATCAAGGGAAGCATTCTGGGCTGCAGTTGCATGTGCGCCAATAGCACCGTCAGCTGGTTTGAGATGAAAAATTGGTTTGCGTGCTTCTTGTGCCATCGGTACAAGACTGCGATAGTGTTTAACAGTAGCAAGGGCATTTTGAGGATCATTTTCCGGGGTACTAGGATAGGGGCCTGTTTTTTCATCCAGTAAATTTCGAGCATATTCTTTAGGCATTCGGTTAACCCATTTATCATAGGCTTTAACAGGACGTCCCAAGTGTACACCGTGTTGCTGCATTATGTACCCGATAGGTTCCATGCGTCCTTCGGGCAGCGCAAAATCTGGATTATCCCAATTATCTTTCCTACGTTGCCAATCCTGTCGCCATCGCTTAAGAGTCGGCCCCAAGTTTTGTAACCCGCGGAGTGAAAATAGATCAGCTCCAAGAGGGACAACTACAAAATCACTTGCAATAAGTGCAGAACGGTTTATCGCACCGAGATTCGGACCAACGTCAACTAAAATAATGGAGGCATTCATTTCTGCTGCACCTTGCTGCATAATAGATGAAAATGCTGTTAATATTCTAAAAGGTCGATGCAGGTTACTAGAATTCATAGAGTTTGGCCATTCAGAGGATAATATGTCCTCAAATTCCGCTAGTGTCAAGTCCCCTGGAATCAATTTTAAATCACCAGGCGAAAGCAAACTTGAGGAAACTTGTTGCAGATAAGGTAAAAGTAGATCCCCAACTTCCGTTAATGGTTTTACACATTCAAAAATTGTAGTTCCGGTTTGAGCAGTAGTATCACTTTCGTCCCAAAGGTTTTCTAATCGGCTTTCATCTAAAAACGCCGCTGTAAGATTCGCTTGAGGATCAAGGTCGCAAGCCAGCACTTGATAGCCAAGGTCAGATAGCATCCACGCAAGGTGATAAACGAGAGATGTTTTACCGACACCACCCTTATTATTAAAAAAAGTTAATATAGGAATAGGCATTTTAATTATCCATGTTATACTATTGCTATAATTGTTGCTCGAACGAAATTATCCAGTATTTCAAATTCTGGTTCAGGATGACCCAATTCTTGTAATAGGTTCCTTGCTATGTATATACCCATCCCAAAATGCTGCACATAGCCAAGAGTTCTCATCGCTTCTGCCAGATTTGGATTGCGGTAATCAATCACCCCAGGTTGACCAAAATTCTCCACGTTAATTGCACCATAAGGACCACCAGGACTTAAGACCTCAATGCGGTCATTGAACCAAGTCACATGTACAGGGGCGTTTGTGCCTTCATAAGTCCTGTGCATTATCGCATTTCGGGTAATTTGTTGCAGTGCCTCAATCGGGTAAAGAACTGTACGCTTCTCAACAGGTCCGGACAAAATATCTACCGCAACTCGATTATGGGCAATCAGTTTGTCATCTAAACGACGAATCTGATCAGAAATTGACCCACGGATATCTTCACTGTCAGTAATCTCATCTGCTAATGTGACACCATCAATTCTGAGGAATTGCACATAGGCTCCAGGAAGAAAATCTTGTGGGGTATTGCCAAGAACCAATATTCCCAGGACCGTAGCAAGTCCTTCATCAACCGAATCAATCATCTTTGTCACAGCTAATCGTTCTTCAAGCGTTCGTTTATTTGCTTCAAGTATTTGTGGATCAAAGGCTTGTACCAAATATTCGCGTTCAAATTGAATTAGGTTGAGATCCGATAAGTTTGTTTTTGGGATCGGATGAATGTCAAAAGGAGCATCTCTATGTCTACGCTTTTCGTTGAGAATCCTTTCATCTTGTACGTTGGCAATGCCTCTCCGTGAACCGATGCGTATACGGACCGTTCCTTTGTATCTTACCGGTGGTGAATCGGAGGGTTCCACCTTAACTACAGCAATTTCTTTTCTTTGCAAGATTCGTTTTTCAACGGTAAGCGTCGGTGGTGGGACGATATTGCCATCTGTTTTCATAGCAGATAATTGCAGTAGCAATTCATCTGTAACATTTATACCTACAATATTTTTGTCCTTTCGCACGCCTACAAAAACGAATCCTGGTTCTCTGTGATTTGGTAGATCATTAGCAAATGCACAGATGTCTTCCCTAATCTTTTGCGGAGTATTACCGGACAATGTCTCTTTGAACTCAACGCGATCAGATTCATCATCGCCAACGATCTGTAATAACTCTGCATCTGTAAAATCCCGCATTTTGATTCCTATTTTTTGGGGGGTATTAACAGTTTGTCTTTACAACAATTTGGTGTTTTTAGTGCAATCAGTATAAGATAATAAGAGGGAATTGTCAAGAATAATCTATGTTGCCAAATCAATACAACACATGCACCCGATTTTTACCACGCACCGTCTCATCAGACATCACTATCGTCATCTCAACAATAGCAATAAGCAACCCATCAGCACTAATAGCCAGTGTATCATAAGGAAGCTGCCCCTCTGTCCGATAGGTATACAGATATTTCACCAATCCACTGCCCTCAGCAGTCAGGTCAAACACTGATACCCCATGTAGACTCTCATTCGGATTTTGACTCCGTTTAGATACTGCTAACGCAGCATAACGTCCATGAGCATCAACACGTAAACCTTGCGGCATATTTTCAAGTTTCCACTGCCAAACCTTCTCACCATTCCACGAATAAGCGAATAACGTCATCCCGTTAGGATGTAACGTAGATGGACGTTGTGCCCCTTTCTGAAGATGGTACGGGATGTATGTGTCGCCCGTTACAAAAAGGGCAGCAGCATCTGTTGCACCAATAGTACCTGTTGTGGCAATAATCGGAACATCACTTACTTCCATAGGTGTTGCCAAATTCTGCGTCCATATCGGTTTAGATTGATTTATCCCAAATATGAAAGCACGACCATCATCTGTTGTGACGTTAACATAATTACCATCAGGAGACATACTCACACCACGCCAAAAAGTAACCCCTTTAAAATAGGGAGCAAGCGGTTCTATCTCTGCGTGCCACTTTTCTACGCCTGTTTCAACATCAAGCACAAACAATGAGCCATTACTTTTACCACTTTCATCTGCGACGAGTGCGACAGTCTTTCCATCAGCATCCACATCAAACCAGCGGAATATCTTATGCATTGCCCCTTCACGAGGAAATCGCCATGTGACATCCCCAGTTTTTGCATCAAAACGATAGAGCATAGACCGCTTTTGGGAAGTATCATTCTGTGTCCATGAATGCACACCTGCTACCAAGAGATCACCGTTAGGAAGTGTTCGCATGCAAGACTGACCAGGATAACTCACCCACGCATAGACGCTATCAGGATTTGTTGGTGTAGAGGTTTCAATATCATCCGCAGTCCGATATTTCCAGCGAAGGTTCGGCTTAGCACTAGTCAACTCGTAGCAATAGACAAATCCATCCGCAGCTTGTTCACCAACATAGAGCAGTGAACTATCAGGACTAAATGCAACATGCCGCACATAACCTTCAGAGATGCGCGTTTTCCAAATCGTCTTTCCAGTCAACGGTTGGACAATCGCAAGGTGCCCTCTATCAGTAGCAACAACAAGTTTAGGTGTACCCGTTCCGTTACTAAAAGCAATGGCAGTCGGTTTTGCAGGTTGACGTAGGTTCTCCATCAGCGATAATAATCCATCTAATTCAATCGTTCTAATGAGGTAAGGAACAGGTTTCTGTGGTGAAGTCGCCTCTGTGATACCCCTTCCTAAACGAAACCGATAACTTGTGTTCGGTTGCCATGAAAAGTTAGACAGGAAGCGTTTATCATCAATCCTATGTGACGGTACTGCCTTAAATGATGATGTATTCTGCTGATCTGTGACTTCTATTTCCGTGTTAAGTTCGTCTTTAGTTTCTGATTCAAGCACAGCACCCGTGCGAACCCAGACGACATTAAGTTCTGCCATCGCACTGATAGATAAACTGAATAACAATGATAAAAAACAAAAAAATCGGATTAGTTTCATTAAAATATTTCCTCACAATATAGAGATTACAAAGATCTAAAGATATGTCAATCCGCTACGCGCCACAATCCACGCCCTAATCTTGCCCCCAGAAGTACACCAATAAATGTATAAGCGAAACCCTCAACAAAAATGCGTAGCCAAATATACCAATCCGCGTAAAACAGACGGTAAAATAAGATAGAGAGTTGAAAATCAACATACACAGCAATCGTATCACAAACACCAAGCACAAGTGCCCAAGCTAACAAACCTTGCCTTCGTACAAGTAGAAACCCTGTTTCCAAAAGTAAAATACTTGTGCCTGTATAAATGATTGTCATCGGCGTGAAAAGTCCAAACGTCACAGCTCCCAGAAGCAGACGCACAGCAGAAACAAGGAGAATAACACCGCCTCTTTTGTCCATTTGTGATGGCCTATTATCTTGTTTCGCTTTATCACCAGGAGCACCGTAAATATAGATTAACAATGCCGTAAGCAAAGCATAATATAATGTCTCATTGACCAATCCTGTTAGTAGAACAGAGACTGGACCAAGGATTACACGGATCAGGTTCAGAAAAAGTGTGGACGGCACCACGACTGCCACAAATATTGTTGTGCCGAATAACGCAATGGCAATCAGTTGCTTAGTTGAAAAACGCACAAAGAATTGCCGATGATACCGAAGTAGCACGATAAGTCCAGTACAACTTGCTATAATAGCCAATCCACTTACAAATAGCGCGTGTCGGTTTGGGACAACAATATGAAGTGGTCTTTTGACACTGAGGACAGTGGTATCACTCCCCCAAATCTTTACCGATATCTCACGTTCATATTCACCTGCTATAGCGAATTGTGGGTGAAAATAGATTGGTAACGGAATAGAGGTGAGTTCTCCTGCCGGCAAACTCGCAAAACTTATACTCCGATCTGTTCCCGCATTCACCGCATCGGGCGGCGCGATAAACGGAACCGGTTCTCCCGTTTTCATATCGCGGTTGATTGATGAGACTACCACATGGATTGTCTCATCCCCTTGATTGTTAATACGGACTGTCTGATAGGTAACAGGCGTATGTTCGTCTGTCTGTTCTGTACTAAGCCAATTAAACAGCGGACGAGGGTGGTAAATCGTGTCTTCTCGTTGTCTCAGATCTGCTATTCCGGCTGCATCTGTTGGCATATCAATTGATACGATAGAGATATGTTCCATAATTTCATCCATAGAGGCGATTCGCAATTGAACTGTCTCTTTTTGTTCCCATGTGTCCCCATCAGTAGTTGTCCAACGGATAATTCCAGATATACTTTGTATTTCAGGAGTATTCGTTGGACTTATTGGGAAATGCGGTATATTTATTTCCAGTTCACGATACCACACTTCTGATGCAACTTTAAACTCGCCAGTTGTTGAAAAACAGGTTTGTTCTTCCGTTGTTTCAACCTTCCATTCTTCTGGAATACGATTTATATCCAAAGATGAAGGCACACATAACTCTATATCAAAAGTCGTTGGCACATTGCCGTTTGTCACAATAACGGGCGCAGTCATCACACTACCTTGTAGAAGCAGTACTCTTTGAGTGCTAACCTTAGAATGTTGTGTGTCTGGATGCCTCGCTACACCGTAAGGTATAGCAATCTCAAAGTTGCCTTGCGCATATTTAAGCGGTGCTGACACCGTTTGAACGACAACCTCTCCTGAAGATAGAGTTGCTTCAAACTTATAGAGCTCTCCTGCTTGCCATTCAAAATAAAGCACTTCTATCTGACGCGGCTGCACAGGAAAATCAAGTTGAGCGACCATGTTTCCATCCGAATTGAAGACAGAAATCTGTTTGATCGGTTCTTGGCTTGCCAACTGCACCTTTGCCCCGAGCGGAAAGAAGGCAATCTGCCATGAAAGCGGGACCGTTGTTTTTTCTTGAGTACAACCAATGCAAAATATTGGTACAATAAGAAAAAATCCCCATTTAAACATAACAGAATACCTTAACTAAGTTAATACACAAAATTCACACCTAAAAATGCTGAGCAACGAGGACTAAGTCTAATATATTTACCTCACCATCCCCATTAACATCGCCAAGTAGACCTTCACCACTTTTGCCGAAGTCCTGATCGACAATCACAAAGTCTTTTATGTCAACAAAACCATCATCGTTTACATCTTCATTCCGTGGAATGATTTGAACAAGTGCCACCTTATCGGTACCATGCCCAAGTTGGTAGGTTTTGATAAGAGTTTCATCCACCCCCATGACGAGAAGGGTAGACCATCCACCACCTGTCCAGTCAGGTTTAGTAATGTAGAGATTGCCATCAGGCCCAAAAGTCATTCCCGACCCACCAGCAAACTCTTCTAATGTGTTATCTTTATCACGTATCCATTCTTGCGATGGTACATCATAAATTAGCAGACCGGGAAACTGCCAACTACCTTGGATAAACAATTGCTTCTGCGAATTGATGGCAAATGATCCAGGTGTCATCTTCAGATCAACCGTCTTGATAATTTCATCGGTAGTGGCATCTATAAATACAAGGTTTCCTGTAATAAGATTATAATCGCCTGTCGTTTTTACAATCACTGTGGAATCACCATCATTGAGAATACCACCCGCATTGATAGGTACTGCTATAGTCTTAATCACAGAATCTGTCTGCGTATCTATGACAGCGACAGTACTCTGATGATAGATGGATTTGCGAGCTTTTGCATCCCACTCCCAAGCAGGATTAGTGACGTACGCTTTACCGTTCAAAATCGTTATGCCAGCTGTTTTGTTGAAAGACGCATCACTTATGATTTTTGTTACGCTACGACTACCTATGTTAACGACATGTACCTGATGTGCGTTATCACAAGTAACATACATCTTATTTGAGTTCACAAGTGCAAGCTGCTGTGGATACGCACCAGCTTGAATCGGAATAACACCGATAACCTCCCGACGTTCCAGATTAACTATTAATATGTTGTCATTAGTAAAGTCAGACGGCCAATCGAAATTTGGTATATAAGCAAGATGTCCATGTATCAGAATGTTAGTCGGGACACCACCAATACTAATGATTTCACTATCCACAGCACGATGAAGATTAGGTTCATCAAGATCAACAATGGAAAGGGATGAGGAAATATTCAAGTCGTCCTTATCCAGAGCATTGACAACGACAGCAAGATTTTCTACTTCTGTTTGGGAAAAACCAGAACTCATGAGGAGTGTGAAAAGCATCGTTCCAATAAGTAGTAACGATGAAAGTTTGTGGTAAAAACGGAATGAAAAATGTCGCCTGAAGAAAAAATGTTTGTTCATTAATACCTCCGTAATGAAACAAGAAACCCCTGCTTCTCTGAAAAGACAGGGGACAAGGCGACACTTTTATGTAAAATTAATCCTATTTTCAAGGATGAAATAAATACCGCATATCAGTATTTTTATTTCATTTTGCAAGGATAATGCCGTGCTTTGTTCCACTGCTTTCCCGCGAAAGCAGACGCGTGAAACACGATCCAGGCAGGTCTCCTGACTTCCGATTCTCTTGCTATGATTGACAAGTCTAAACTTGTATTACAAAAGTCCGCTGTACCTTCCCATCAACCGTTGACAGTGGTCTTTTTTAGCGGAAATTCCTTATTGAGGAATAAATCGTTTACAGTGGCGGGGCCGTGGCGGAATCTCACCGCGCTTCCCTATTCTCCGGGGTTTGTCGCAACTCTTGCGAACCGGCACCTGAACCGTTAGTATGTTCAACTGTATTTTACAATTATATCATACTGTCCTATACGTTGCAAATTTATTAATCTAATATTTCTTAAACAATCTACATCCGATAAATATCAGATAATCTTGAAACTTTTCTGTTATAATTTCTCATAAATATGTAACCTTTCTATCTGATATACATTCTTACATATAAATCTTCTTGCTAACTTTATAATAGGCATGTATATCATTATAAATGATTTACCATAATCAAGTCACGATAATGCAATGATAGGTTCAGAAGGTGTGTTGTAATGGAAGATTACCACGACGATGAATTAGTACATCAAAATTTAGATGTTGATGATGATGGAGCATTTGAAATCCTCTATCACCGTTACGAAGGTCCGCTTCTCAGTTTCTTCTATAGACGCGTTGGAAATTGGGAAACTGCACAAGACCTTGTGCAAGACACCTTTATTAAAGTGCATCAGAATCTCAGTACACTTCGGAATCCCAAAAGTTTCTCCAGTTGGTTATTTAGTATCGCGCATCAACTCATTGCAGCACACTTCCGGAAAGAGCAGAGAAAACTTGATATAGATTCACTTGAGGGGAATCCGGAGGCATATTTGGTAGATCTTGAGCATCGTTCACCAATCTATCGTATCATCGCAAAAGAACAGATGGAGATCGTTTATGCTCTTGCACAACGTTTGCCAATTTCCGAACAGGAAGTGTTTGAAATGAAACTCGCAAATCCCAAAATGACTTTGGAAGAAATAGGCAATAAATTGAAAATAGCTGTTTCGGCGACGAAAGTTCGCTTGCATCGTGCCAAGAAAAAAGTTGTCGCTTGGATGAAGGAAGAATATCCCGGTGAATTTGATAACATTTTTATGAAAGAGACAACCCAGAAAACAAAATAAGGTTGTGATGTAACCTTTTCAACTGATTTACATTCTTATACTAAAAGGAGAACACACATGACACCGAATGATGTCAAGGAATTGCTCAAAGAATTATTAGCAGAAGAAGGACTGCCGCTTGATATGGTGGATATGTCGCCTGCTGAAAATATAAAGTCATTGGATACCAACACAGAATGCCGCATTAAAGATGTTATTAATCAGTGGAATAAGGATGGTAGAATATACACAGAACCACCACGAACAGACATTATGGAGTTCTATACAAAAAGCGATTCCAAATATGCTGCAAGAGAGATGTTGGAATCATTAGAAGTAGAAGCACTGATTGCAGCTAATATAGCCGAACAAAAATTACATATCAGTTTCACCGATCACGGTTTTCGATTAATTACATTAGCAGAGGATGATACTTCCCGTTATCCAGTGAAGATCCTGCACGGCGGATTTCGATTAGAGAAAAGATCGACTGAGAAAGTTCAACCATCGCATCTCATAGGGGTGGCAAATCACTTTGAAGCAATTTTAAAGGAGAAACGGATTAAGGCAAAATTGTTCCATCGTGGTTTCATATTGGAGAAAACATCCGAAGCCAACATGACTCTCTCACAGGTTAAAGGGATAGCCAAGAATATAGATGAAACACTTGGCATTAACTATGTGTTGAATTCATACAATTACCTACATTCTGAAGCAGAAGAGACAGATTCTGCTTTAAAGAGCGCAAGTATCTGTATTTCACTGTGGCGGTTTCCGCGACGGTGAATTGTAGATGAAATCTATGTCTAATATAGAAGGAGGAAAAACATGAATCCGAATGATGTCAAAGAAGTAATAGACAATCTAATCAACGAACTTGGACTACCGATCGTTGCTTATAATAGTGGTCCACAATTGGTTAGTGACAATGCCTTTCGCGAAACACAAGACGGTATGGACAAGGTCATAAAGCAATGGATGAACGGTTGTGGAAAGAGCCATTCTCTTTCTGTTGGAAGAACTACCTCCAATATGGAAGATGCGATAACTTGTCTTGCATTAGAAACACATCGCGCGCCAGAAATAAAGGAAATACTTAAAGCCTTAATCGCAGAACGGACACTCCCCTTGGAGATTGTTGATCGTGAGTATGAATTGCAAGTTTTTGCAAATGAGGGAATCATCTATCGTGATGAGGATATGAACCAACTGGAATTCCTTGTAAAAAAAGAAGGTTTAGACGTTGCAGTGCGTCATAACGGATTCGATTTATACAGCCAGAAAGACGGTGATGAACTTCAGTATTCGGATGTAGAAACACTGGCAAATCGTCTTGCATCTTCAATAAAAGAATATGGATTACAAGTCCGTTTACTCCATCATGGCTTTTTTGTTGAGAAAGATAAAGATGTAGAAGTAGATATCGCTGAGGTGGAGGAAATTACTATGCGGTTAGAGATTATGGTAGGTATCCGCTTTGTTCAAGGGGGTTATACTTATTCTAATAACGTTCAGAACAAGAAAGTACATTGGCATTCTGCTCAGGTGAATACTGCTCTACCACTGATTTGAGCATATACTTTGCCTTGGTGAAAATTATCGCATACCCAAGGCAATCTAATATAAACGAATGAAATTGGCAAATAGACATAAGGAGAAAGGAAAATGACCTATGTAATCTGTGAACCATGCATTGACGTAAAAGATAACGCTTGTACCATAGTATGTCCAGTGGAGTGCATTTATCCGATGCAGGATGAAGAACCAGATAAATTTGAAGAAGTAAACCAACTTTACATAGACCCAGAAGAATGTATAGATTGTGCAATATGTGTAGATGAATGTCCTGTTGAGGCAATCTTTGCCGATGTCGATGTCCCAGAAGAATGGGAACACTACATAGAAATCAATGCAGATTATTTTCAATAATAAACATTTATTTGACAAATTAGTAAAATAGTATATAATAATAGGAGAACACAATGACTTATGTAATTTGTGAACCTTGTGTAGATGTAAAGGACAGTGCCTGTGTAGATATTTGCCCTTGCGATTCCATACAACCCCATCCTGTGTCCGAAGCAGACGATTATGAAGGTGTAAACCAACTCTTTATTGACCCGGATACATGCATTGAATGTGGCGTATGTGAACCAGAATGTCCCGTGGAGGCTATATATTTTGATGAAGATGTTCCCGAAGAATGGGAGCATTACATACAAATAAACGCTGATTATTTCAAACAACCATTCAGTGTTTAGATTAATAACTTACTAAATATATTGAAAGGAGAACAGCAAGATGACCTATGTAATTTGCGAACCCTGCATTGACGAAAAAGACTCTTCTTGTGTTGATGTGTGTCCGGTAGATTGCATTCACCCACATCCAACTGACGCACCGGACGAATTTGAAGAAGTTGAGATGCTCTATATCGACCCGGAAGAATGCATCGATTGTGGCGTGTGTGAACCGGAATGCCCCGTTGAGGCTATCTTCATGGAAGAAGATGTTCCAGAGGAATGGGAGCATTTCATCGAAATCAACGCTGATTATTTTGAGTAAAATAACACCAATTGACTATATGTAGGTCAAAAACTTAGGGTGTTGTCTAATAACAATTGATATAGGTGAAAGATGCAATCATCGGCACGATGCTATATCATACGTTAGGCAACACCTTTTTTTTATAGATAGAGCATATCTCAAAATCACACCAAATCTCACGGTAAACATTATGCGTAAGATAACACAAGCAAATCCAGTCACACCATTTAGGAGCATACCGTTTTCTCCGTGCTTAACCGCCGCAACCTACGTAGTAGTGTTAATAATGTTAGGTTTTGGAAACAACAATAATTTGGCACTATTCCAGGGAAATGCTATCGCGCAACAAGAAAATCCAGTTACTAAACAACAACCTGATAATACACAACTAAAATTTGCAGACGTATGTGAGGAGAATAAAATGGAAAATTACCCACAATGGCATCTGCCAAAAGAAGCAAAAATGCGATTAGGTAAGGGCGGTATTAGTTCAATTCAATTTTCACCAGATGGCACACAATTGGTGGTAGGCAGCCGTATCGGCATCTGGGTTTACGATGTGGAGACAGGCAATGAGATTTCACTATTACAAGATTTGAGTGGACCAATGGCGTATTCCCCTGATGGGCGTTTCATTGCATCTGGTGGAGGGGATCCAGTCACAAGTTTTGGTGGTAGTCCTCTTGAAAAAGGCCTTCAGCTGTGGAATGTGTCAGCAGGAAGTAAAGTTTCACTACAAGGAGAATTACCCCCCGCATCAAGGTTGCGGTTCTCAAATGATAGCAAAACACTCGTATGTTTAAGTATGTCAAGAGAAAACATATACTGGATTGATGTAGAAACCGGTGAATACACAACGACAAATATGGGAAAAAGACACGGGTATATGCATCTTGAAAGTTACACCCTTACAGAGGATAAAATCGCTATCGGCAGTAACGAAGGAAAAATTGAGTTGTGGGACACAGCGACTGGGAAGCATTTAACAACGCTCAGGGAAGTGGGACAGGAAGTGCGTATGCCGGATTATGGAACCGAAAACAACCAGGCTATAACTATGAAATTCTCACCTGATGGCACCCGACTCGCTACAGGAAACCTTGATACAACTGTACAAATTTGGAATACAACCACAGGAGAAGAATTAATTGTTCTACAGAAGCCTATAGAAGGGAACATGTGGGGCATATCAAGACAAAATGGTAGAGAAATATTAAACAACCCTATGAAAGACGAGAGAAATACCAGACCATCGGCATTGGCTTTCTCTCCAGACGGTTCAATACTTGCCTGTGGAAGTAAAGACAGCACCATCAAATTGTGGCATTCTCTTACCGGTGAATTGATCGCTACTTTCACTGGACATCAAGGTTCTGTTTACACATTAGCATTTTCACCAGATGGCAATACGCTTGCCAGTGGTAGTGCTGACGGTACTGTCCAGGTTTGGGATATTGATAATAGAAAACCACTTCCAAACCGAATCACTGGACACATGTGGACGCGGACTGCATCATTCTTAAATGATAGTTCCAGATTTGTGAGTGTTTCAAACACCGGTATAATCTCAGTTTGGGATCTAAAGAGATCACAAAAATCAACTTCCATAACGAAAGCAACACTTGAAGAACCTTTGTATTGGAGAACTTACAGAACTTTTGTGTTATCACCTGATGGAACAAAACTGCTAAATCACGGCAGACAAACCGATCCATCTAAACCAAGTTATAATGACTATGAGCTCCGTTTGACAGATGTTAACACGGGACGTGAGTTAGTGACTTTTCCATCGGGTAATGGCAGAGTGTTTTCACCTGATGGGAAAATTTTAGCAAGCAGCGGAGGGAATAAAATCCACTTGTTAAATATTGAGACAGGTGAAAAACGTGAAATAATTACCTCTGACCACGACGAAGATACTGATGAGGACGTTCCATTTATCAGAACTGTAGCATTTTCACCAGATAGTGAAAAGATTGTCAGTGGTACCTACGGTGGACAAGTTCAATTGTGGGATGTAGAAACTGGTGTGGAGTTAAGTTCCTTTTTTGAGGAGCTGCCGGATGACGATGAAAATCAAGAACCTATACAAGAGTTTGCATTCTCTTCAGACGGTTCCCTAATCGCTGTTAGCAGTACGAAACGGATACGTATAATAGGAAGAGCGAAACAACCTCACTTTAAGGAATTACCCGAAGATGGAGAGACATTCATCTTTTCACCAGACAATAAAGTCCTCATTATCGGTTACTGGGGTGGAAAAATTCGTTTATGGGATGTAGCAACTGGCAACAAACTCACCACACTCAATGGACATTCGGTCGTAGCGCAGCATCTATCATTTTCACCTGATAACAAAACACTGATGAGTGTTGGCGGCGGGACCATCCTATTTTGGGACTGGGACAAAGTGTTAAGGAGTGCACGCGGAGCGGATCAAGAACTTGAACCTGAAGTGACCCTATCCACAGAAGAACAAACTGCAGAAAATGTACTGCAATTCCTTGAACATTCAACACAAAAGCCAAAAATCTCTGATCATGTATTGTGGAATGGTGAGATATATCTCGCGAACGAATGGTTTGAATTCGCGTATGCGGAATTTGTGAAATACTTATCCGCTGCAGACTATCAAGGGGGAATGAATGTTACTACACCGCCAAGTTTTCACCGTCAGTTGTTCACAAGAATTGGCAAAATCGGTAAAGATGTGCAGGACAAAGATGGTTATACTGAAATGGTGAATAAATTAATTGATTTTTTTACCGATAGTCTGAGCATACAATTGAATGCACACCTTGTTTTAGCTATATTCTATCACGATAATGGTATGATTGAGAAATCTTCTGAGCATATTCAGAAAATCAACACCCTAACGAGAAACCTCACGACAGAAAGTCTAAATCTTCAGTTCAATGCCTACCTCAGTCTTGCTAAATTCTATCGTGACAAAGGTATGTCTGAAGAAGCGGATGGGTATGTTCAAAAAATTGACGATATGTCTGCTGGACTTGACGTTAATAGTCCAAGCAGTCTAAGACTTCAGATAGATATCAACTTCAACGTGGCTGAGTATTATCGTGAAAGTGGCTTGCATGAAGAAGCAGAGGCATCCATTCAAAAAACTGGCTTCATCACAGAAGATGCATGGATGGTACTCGGACCATTTGATAATATAGGTGGAATCGGATACGGCACAGCATATTTACCCGAAGACATCACGGAAATTGACTTAACAACAAAATATGATGGACAAGTTGGACCTGTGAGTTGGAAAAAGTTCACTGATGCCGAATTAGATGGATATATCCATCTTGGTGAAAAGAACGTTGACTGGCAAGTCTTCTATACTTTCGCTACCGTTACCTCCCCAGATGAACGTGAAGTCCAATTCCGTTTTGATAGTGATGACCAAGGGAAAGTCTGGTTAAATGGAAAAGAAATATTTTCCCATACGAAAGCCTTTATGGCGATAGTTGATACATACACTATTCCTGTTACACTCAAACAAGGGAAAAACAGCATCCTCGTAAAAGTGTGTAATGAGGAAGGGGCATGTGCCTTTTTCCTCCGTATTACTGATACAGATGGAAACCCTTTTTCGGATCTGGAAATATTGAAATGATCAATCTAAATTTGTTTTTCTCAAATTTTCAAAAATTTATGCACCCGAACCCGCACTAAGTCGCGTCACAGATATAAAGAAGCAATAAAACTATCTGTTTTAAGAGGGGACACATGCAACACAACGACACCGAACTCGTTCGACTTGTCCTTTCAGGAGACGATGACGCATTCACATCGTTAGTAACTAAATATCAGAAGCAGATACGCGCACTTGCTTGGCGTATTGTTGAGGATTTTCATATCGCTGAAGAAATTACGCAAGATGCTTTTTTGACTGCTTATAAGGAATTGGAAAAACTGAAGGAACCACAACGTTTTGCGGGGTGGTTGTCTGTGATTACAAGACGACAATGTTATGCGTGGTTACGTAAAAAACGTTTGCCAACAGAATCATATCATGAACTGCAAGAGACTGACAGTGAGCAAATCGAAGGCACAGCATATTCTGAATACATCATTGAAGAAAAGGAACGCGAAACGGGAGAAGCACAGCGCGAAGTTGTACAAAAATTACTTGCGAAACTTCAAGAAAGTGAACGCACTGTCATAACTTTGCATTACTTCGGTGAAATGACCTGCACCGAAATCGGTGAGTTTTTGGGTGTGTCAGCAAATACGATCAAAAGCCGTCTTCACCGAGCACAGCAACGGTTACGGAAGCATGAACCGATGATAAGAGAGGCATTAGAGCATTTCAATATCTCACCCAATCTCACAGAAAACATTATGCGTGAGATTGCTAAAACTGAACCTGTCACACCGTCTGCAAGTAAACCGTTTGTCCCATGGTTAACCGCCGCCGCAACCTGCGTTGTAGTGTTATTAATGTTAGGTTTTGGAAACAGTAAATTCTTAACGCGTTTTCAACCTTCCTATAGCTTGGAAGCAAACTCGGAGATGACCTTTGATATTGTTGATGCACCCGTTATGGCAAACCTTGTGTTGGAACCCGATTTACAAAAACAACTTGGCAGTATAAACGCGCAAAATGATGACCTAATTCCAGAACAGCAACCTAAGGAAAACTTACCGCTATCTAAAACAGTACAAGCAGATGGAACAGTGCGACATTTTTCACAATGGAGATTACCAAAACATGCAAAAGCGCGATTGGGTAAAGGTCGCATTTATGTTATGCAGTTTTCTCCAGATGGCAGTCAACTTGCTGTGGGAAGTGCTATTGGAATCTGGCTTTATGATGTGAATACAGGTAAGGAATTTCATCTATTTCCAGGTCCGTGCGGTTCACTCGCTTTTTCACCAGATGGACGCTTCCTCGTAAATGGTGGCGGTAGTGGGTTCTGGGGAGGAGAATTCCAGATTTGGGACACAACAACTTTTCAAAGAGTACAACTTGATAGAACCCCACCTGAGACAGTAGCATTAAGATTTGACGAAGATGGAAAAACCCTTGTCAGTATTGAATCAGGGCAATATAAACAGAGCACGATCCATTCAATAAGTACGATAAATCTTGATACTAAACACGTAGAAATAAAAGATGTAAAAAAGAAATTCGGACCGCCCCTGGAAAGTGGTATACTTTACACCTTATTACAAGATAAAATCGCAATTGCCCGAGACCTTAGGGAGCAGAAACAAATTGAGATTTGGGATATAGAGACCGAGAAAGAGATTTTTACTTTTAATCTTAAAGAACCTGAAGATAATATAGTTGGTATAGGAAACTTTATTAGAGTAACAACTTTTTCTACAGATGGGAGACTACTCGCAAGTGGAAGTCAGAATTCACAGATCCGATTATGGGATGCTTCTACTGGAGAGCATTTACATACATTCCAAAAACGGCAAGAGGATATGAACGACAGGAATAAAACGCTTCAATTACTGTTCTCACCTAACAATAAGATCTTAGCATGTGGAAATGAAGATACAACTGTACAAATGTGGGATGTCACGACAAGGCATTCTCTCGCTGTTATTGAGGCGCATATTAGCGAAACAACCGCAATAACTTTTTCATCAGATAGCAGCACACTTGCTACTGCCGGTTCGGACGGCACTGTCTACTTGTGGGATGTTCAAACAGGGAATCAACTACCGATGCAGATCACTGGACATCCATCAGGAGTTTACACAACTGCATTCTCTCAGGATAGTTCTACACTTGCCAGTATAGCAAGTAATAGAAGACCGACATCATGGGATCTAACCACATTACAGAAACCAAATTTAAATTCAGAAAGTAAATTCAGAATTGAAGGCAGAAGGATAGGAGAAGGTTGGTCTTCATTTTATGCATTTTCCCCTGATGCAACAAAACTCGCAAGCATCCACGGGAATCAGGTGCGTTTGACTGATGTCCAAACTGGGCAAGAGTTAAAGATTTATTATTGCAAAAAAGAAGGTAGTAGTTCACTCGCCCAAAAAGTAATTTTCTCACCAGATGGAAAAAAAATTGCTGTTGGAGCTAACGGTATTATACACTTGTGGAATTTAGAGAATGACAAATATAAGAAAATATACCTATTAGATCCGATAAAAAATCGTAGAATATTCGATCTAATTTACCCCCGGCCTCTGGATGTCACAAGGTTGGTTTTCTCACCCAATGGAGAAATAATTGTCAGTGGCACGGAGGGAGGAAAGGTCCAAATGTGGCATGTGGAAACTGGTACTGAATTATGCACTTTGCTTGAAGGGGAGTGGTTTGAGAAAGCGAGAAAGAAAAAAGATGGAAATATACGCAACATCAGAACTACAAAAGATATCACTGATTTAGTCTTTTCGCCAGATAGAGACATGCTTGCTGTGACTCTCCTTTTTGGAAATACCTACTTTTTTAAATGTGAGGATCAGACGCAAATTGAAGATATTAAGTTGAAAAACTGTGATACATTAGCATTTTCACCTGATGGGACCTTGTTAATAAATGGATTAATTAGTGGTAAGATCGAGTTGATTGAATTGTCAACAGGAGAGAAACTCACCTCACTTGATGGACATAGGAATGGATTAAACCAATTAGCATTTTCACCTGATGGCAAAACGATGACAAGCATAGGGGGTGAAGGCACAATACTCGTCTGGGATTGGGAAGAAATACAAAAAAATGCACTAAAAGAGAAAGAACCGTTAGAACAATTCAAGGAAAAGTTAAACGCTATTACGTTACCAGGTTCTGAACGCAGGTTTTTCAGAGAAGTCGCAGAAGATATCAAAAACGGCAAAAACAAAGTAGTTTACATTGATATCCTGAATCAGATAGGCCAGGATATGTCATGCAAGTTGAGCAAACGATTAAATGCCTCACTCGTTTTGGCTGAATTTTATCGTGATAATGACATGATTGACAAAGCTGACGAACTGATACAAAAGACCGGTTTCATCACCGAAGATAAGTGGTTAGTTCTCGGTCCGTTTGATAATACTGATGGAATTGGATATAATACAACATACATACCTGAAGACATTACCCATATTGACCTGAATGTAGATTATGATGGATTATATGATAAAATGAGTTGGCAGAAATCCACAGATGGAGTGCTAAACGGTTATATTGGTTTGGGTAACAATGTTGATTGGTGTGCCTCCTATGCCTTCACAACCGTCACTTCACCTGATGAAAAAGAAACTCAATTTCGATTCGATAGTGATGACCAAGGAAAAGTCTGGTTGAACGGTAAAGCGGTATTCGCACGTCCAGAATCGCATAGTGCAGAAATTGACAGACATATTATTCCCGTAACGCTTAAGGCAGGCAAAAACAGTATACTTGTCAAAGTGTGTGAGGAAGAAGGCGGATGGGGATTCTATCTGCGTATTACTGATAAAAATGGAAAAGCCTTTGACGATCTGATTATCAACAAAGCCCCGCAACAGAAAAAATAATCTACACTTCCATAGACATCAATTTAGGGAACACCCCCCAATCCATTGTAGTGCGGGGGCTCCGTGCCCGCTATCTTTCCTTACAACAATTGTGGGGCACAGAGACCCCGCACTACAATGAATGGTCCAAAGTTAGTGACAAAAACGTTACACACCCCAAAAGGATATGCAACTTCAAATTAGACTGTATATATGATATAATTGACATACAATACTATTTCTAAAATAACAAATCTGTTAAGAATTAACCTGTTCGTAGTCGCGCAATTCATTGCGCGACTTATATTCCTTCTCAATAAAGAGAAAATCATTTTTAACAACGGTATTATTAAATGGGAAATTCGCACTTGAGGAAAATATGAAAATAACAATCATTGGAACAGGATATGTAGGATTAACCACCGCAGTCGTTCTTGCATACCTAAATCACAATGTTTCTGCTGTGGACAAAGACAATACGAAGTTAAATCTTCTACAACAAGGCAGAAGTCCCATCCATGAACCCGGAATACAATATCTTCTTGACGAAGTTGGTCATACTATCCGTTTCACTCCGACCGTTGCCGAAGTCGTCCCAGAGGCAGAACTCATCATGATCGCTGTCGGCACACCACCTAAAATAGATGGAGAAGCAGATACACGACACGTTGAACAAGCCGCAAGAGAGGTGGCACAAGTATGTCTGCCGCATAGACACTATACCCTCGTCATCAAATCCACCGTCCCAATTGGCACAAACAAACGTGTGGTAGAAGTCGTTGAAGATGTGTTTGCAGAACGCAAAATACAAGGGAATGTTTCTATAGCGTCAAATCCAGAGTTTTTGCAGGAAGGTTTAGCACTTCAAGGGGCATTCTATCCTGATAGAATAGTTGTCGGTGCAAATAACAATGATGCATTAGATGCCTTACGCCGTCTCTATCAACCCATACTGGAGCAGACATTCGATCCACCGACTACGTTACCGCGTCCCCCATCTTATCACCTTCCGCCGATGATGACAACAGACCCGAACAGTGCGGAGATGATAAAATATGCCGCCAACACCTTCTTGGCACTCAAAATTAGCTTCATAAACGAAATCGCAGGACTCTGTGAAGATGTTGGGGCAGATGTAACAGAAGTAGCACGCGGCATCGGTCTTGACACACGTATCGGTCATAAATTTCTCCGGGCTGGGCTCGGTTGGGGTGGAAGTTGTTATCCAAAAGATACAGCAGCCCTCCTCCGTGTCGCAGCACAAGTAGGATATCAAATGCCAATTACAGAGGCAGCACGCGCAGTCAATTTTGAACAACGAAAACGTATCGTTGAAAAATTGAAAACCTTTCTAAAAACACTTGATGGAAAAACTATCGGAATACTCGGACTTGCCTTTAAACCAAATACAGACGATGTCCGAGAAGCACCAGCACTTGATATAATCCGTCAACTTGATGCAGAAGGTGCAAGCATTCGCGCTCATGATCCCATCGCAATATCAAATGCAAAGCAAGCCTTAAGTCAAATCAATGTTGACTATATTGAAGATGTTCATCAACTCTCACATAATGCAGACGCTCTTCTTCTTGTCACAGAGTGGGAACAATACCAGAAGTTAGAACTACGTAAACTTGCAAAACACATGAAAACACCAATTCTCATTGATGGTCGCAACGTTTTCACACCGCATGACGCAATCGCAGCAGGTTTCCATTACATAGGGGTTGGCAGATAAAAAAGCTTGATAGAATATGGACCTTCACAAACAACCCAAACCCTTCAATATAAATTGGAACAGATATTGCCCGCGAGTACCATTTCCGCCATACCGACACCTCCCCGGCATCACACCGCATCCAATTCGTGATCCACTTGGACACAGTTACGGCATAGAAGAAGAGCAAAATGAAAACCCACTTCCACCTGAAATGTGGCAACAAAACGAGGCATTCTTATACGGCATCGATCTCTACAATTTCTCTTATTGGTGGGAAGCACACGAAGCTTGGGAAGGTTTGTGGCATCAAGCAGAAGATACGTATCGTCTCTTTCTTCAAGGGTTAATCCAGGTATCTGCATCACTCATAAAATACCACATGCGAATGCTGCGACCGTTACGCACACTCTCAGTTGCCGGACGGAATAAATTACGCCAAGTTGTTGTGGAATGTGGAGATGCAAAAGAAAATTATATGGGAATAAACCTACCCGTATTCTTGGAAACAGCAGACACGTTCTATGAACCGTTCTTTGCAGAAAATATTACAGAAGAAACATATCAACAGATAAATGCACCACCATTAATTCTACTGCAAATTTAGCGTTATACCGTTTCTAAAAAATAACTTCACATTTTCTAAAGTTCACTATAAACCAAATATGTGTGAATACAAAACCAACATTTTGTTAACTGGCACAAGTCGTAAAATTTTGATTTTTTATTTTTAGCTGGATATTTGCAAGTTTTGGTATAATATTATCTATAACAAATAAACATAATCAATGTCGTGTTTAATTTGGGGTAACATTGGTGTTCATTAAATATCTTTCGCTTTCTGCTTATTTCATAATGAGTCTAATTTTGACGGTAATATTTTCTTATGGATTGTCATTTCTTATCGTCCCGCATCATCCTATAGATCCATATCAACTGATGCAAGAAATGACGATGGCTGGAGAGAGAATCACAGCGGATTGGTGGGATGAGGTATACATACCTGAAAAACACCATGAACGTTTTGCTATACTTGAAAAAAAACGGGAAGATGTATTTACAATACTATTCGTTATGTTACTTCCCACTGTTTTTTGGGGCTGCTGGTCGGTATTTATTACACGCCGATGGTCACACTGTGATACTACACCTGCTCAACACTCAACGTAGCAGGCTCACCGTTGAGTGTCTGCTCAAGGCAGAATGCCTTTTCTCCTGGCGATTCAACCACCTCAGTCGTCAATGTTTCGCTCAAGACATACTCCCGATGTACTTCAAACGCTTCACTTACTAACTCCGATGATGTCTGCACACTGAGTTTTATTCTATCAGACACATTAAAATCCGCATCCTTCCGCATGTTCTGGATTTTATTGACAAGTTCGCGCGCCATCCCTTCAAGTACTAATTCATGTGTCAGTTCTGTTGACAGTGCCACGAATTTCCTTGCATCTGCCTCTACAAAAAATCCTTCCCGATTCTGTGTCTGCACATCAATCTCAGATTGCTCAACCGTATAGGTCTCACCAGATGCTTCAATTTCTAAACTACCGTTCGCTGCCAATTCTACCTTCAACTGCATCGCATTGGCAGTCGCAAGTGATTTAGCGATTGCCTGCACACCTTTGCCATATTTCGGTCCCAGGACCTTGAAGTTCGGCTTGAGCGTAACCTGTGCAAACGAGTCCAACTCCTCTGTGAATACAATTTCCTTAACATTCAACTCATCGTGAACGAAGGAGGATAGCCGATTGCTCGTCTCTTTTTCAGAATCAGATAGACCACCGAGTGTGATTTCAGCAAGCGGTTGACGAGTCTTAATACCTGACCGATTCCGAGCGGCATGTCCCATGCTGATAACATCGCGAGTGAAAGCCATATCGGTTTCTAACGTAGTATCTATCAACGCATCATCTGCGGTGGGATATGTAGTGAGGTGAACGCTCAGCGGGGCATCGGGGTCAAGTGAACAGACTAAGTTGCGATAAAGTTCATCCGCTAAAAATGGAATAAACGGTGCGGAAAGTTTCGCAACAGTCACAAGCACCTCATACAATGTCGCATAAGCTGCGTGCTTGTCCTGTCCTGCCTCCGCACCCCAAAATCGGTCACGGGAACGCCTAACATACCAGTTGCTAAGGTCCTCCACAAACGCTTCTATCGCACGCGGAGCATTTGTGAGATGATAGTTCTCCATGTCATCACGTACCTTATTTATCAAGGTATGTAATCGGGACAAAATCCATCTGTCTATCGTCGCTCGTTCAGCAACCGGAGGGGCATCTTTCAGCACATCAACTTGCTCTAAATTTGCATACATCACGAAGAAACTATAGACGTTGTGTAACGTTCCCATGAACTTCTTCAACGCTTCGTCAATGCCTTCTATTTGGAAAGTCCGTTGTGCCCAAGGTGGTGATCCTGTGAACATATACCACCGCATCGCATCTGCCCCTTGCTCATTAAAGATCGGCCAAGGGTCTACCGTATTCCCCCGACTCTTACTCATCTTCTGACCATCGGAAGCGAGAATCAATTCCAGGCAGAGGCAGTTTTTATATGCAGGTTTGTCGTATAGAAGTGTACCTGTTGCCAACAAACTGTAGAACCAACCCCGTGTTTGATCAATAGCCTCAGAGATAAAATCTGCAGGATAGGTACGTTCAAATTGTTCCTTATTTTCAAAGGGATAGTGCCATTGTGCCGTGTGTGCACATCCCGAGTCAAACCAGCAATCAATCACATCCTGAATGCGATGCATTGTACCACTGCATTTCTCACAGGTCAGTAAAACGTCATCCACATAAGGACGGTGGAGTTCAATATCATCAGGTACATCTTTGCCGAGTTCTTTCATCTCCGCAATACTACCTACGCAGTGTTGATGTCCACAATCATCGCATATCCAAACAGGCAGCGGTGTTCCCCAATAACGTTCACGACTCAATCCCCAGTCAATATTGTTTTCCAACCAATTCCCGAACCTTCCATCCTTAATATGCTCAGGATACCAATTGATGTCCTGATTGTGCTGAAGCATCTGATTCCGGATAGCAGTGGTGCGTATAAACCACGACTCGCGGGCATAATAGAGCAACGGGTTATCGCATCGCCAACAGAACGGATATTGGTGGGTGTATTCAGTTGCCTTGAACAGCAAACCACGACTGTCCAAGTTTTCAATGATCATCGGGTCGGCATCTTTGACATATTCACCTGCCCACACGTCCTTAACCTCAGGGATAAATTTGCCATCGTCTCCTACCAACTGCACGAACGGTAGATTGTGTTTCTGTCCGATTTCGTAGTCATCTTGTCCGAAAGCAGGCGCGATATGCACCAAGCCACTTCCCTCTGTGGTCGTCACAAAATCACCACTGACGATATAGTGTGATCTTTCTGTATGCTGTCCACTGTCAAAAAGCGGTTCGTAATCCCAATCGAGTAAGTCACTACCCTTATAGTTTTCAACAATCTGCGGAGGTTCATCACCGAATAATCCCGCCATACATTCCTTCGCAAGTATGAGATGTTTCCCGTTCTCTTCAACAGCGACATAATCAAAACCTTCACCAACAGCAACAGCAACGTTAGAGGGTAATGTCCATGGGGTTGTAGTCCATACAATCAGATATGTATTTTCTCTGTTTTTAAGTGGAAATTGCACAAAGATTGACGGGTCTGCAACCTCTTGGTAACCGAGTGACACTTCATGGCTTGCCAAGGTTGTCCCACAGCGATAACAATACGGTTGCACCTTATGTCCCTGATACAGCAATTTCTTATCCCACATTTGCCGCAACACCCACCAGATGCTCTCAATATAATCGTTCGCCAACGTGATATATGCCTCATCTAAGTTCACCCAGAACCCGATACGTTCTGTCATCTCACGCCAATCCTGCTCATACTGAAATACATTATCCTTACACTTCTCAATAAAATTTTGAACGCCGTAAGCTTCTAATTCCGCTTTATTTCTAATATTGAGTTGCTTTTCTACCTGATATTCTACGGGTAGTCCGTGTGTATCCCAACCTGCTTTTCTGTGGACATAATGCCCTGTCATCGTCTTGTAACGGCAAACAGCATCCTTCATGATGCGTGCAAGGACATGATGTACACCCGGTGGGGCATTTGCAAACGGTGGTCCCTCAAGGAAAACAAACGGTGGCGCGTCCTTGTACATCTCCATACTCTTCTCAAAGATGTCATTTTCACGCCAGAACGCAAGTGTCTTTTTCTCTCTCTCAGCGAAAGTAAATTGTGGTGATACCTCTTCAAACATGCCAAATTCCCTCATGATTTTAACGTAAATTTGGTATTCAAACGAAAGTCAAGAAATAAATCCGCTTATGCCAGAGAATTTCTTTGACTGAAAACTAATAACTGACAACTGATAACTATTAAAAAACAAAACGCCCCACCGAAATCCGTTGTTTCAGTGATGGGCGTCCTAATAATACTGCTTATCTGCTTGCACTTAGCCCACCACAGCACGAATAGCAATAATAATTCGTCCGGCGCGATGGGAAACTTGGTTTAGGGCAGTGTCACACTGCAATGTTCGTGTGGTAAGTGATTGATAATACATCCGATAATCTCGTTTGATAACTTGGTTTAGATTACGTCTCTATGCCTATATAATACTATATGCAATAAGGTAATGTCAAATCTTTTTGCAGGTTGGCAGAGTCATTTAGTTTTAGGGTTCTTGTTCAATATAATTCACAAACGTTAATTTTGATATGGGTTTGTATTCCTTTTTGTCTGAACCAGGATTTACAGGATTAGTAGATTTCCAGGATTATGAGTTTGCTAATCCAAAGTTCCTAACTAAAGTTTGAACTTTATCCCAAGAACAACACATTGATTTTTCAGTTTCTTATCCTGAAAATCCTTGTTCAGACTAACCTTACAACAATACCGCCTCCTAACCTATTGTAAATCCATTGTTCTAATGCACATAAACCGCACAACCACATACCAACGTCAAGTACAATAACACACAATCCAAACCATAGAAAAGCGAAAAACAAAAAATGCAAACGATCAAATAGCAACAAAGAGACACATAAAACTGTCCAAAAAGTGAAGAATTAATGAAAAAATTAACCCTATTTACTTGTTTTTTCAAATTTCAATCAAGGCCAAAAACCATCATAAACCTATACTATAACAATAACGAGAGGATTATTCAGAAAAAACTAAAAAACAAGTAAAATAACATTGTTTGGATGCCTATAAATCCTATTGGTATGAATCCTGAGTTTAAATCTTTTGGTGTAAATCCTGAAATATAGTGTATAATGAATATGGAGCGTATAAAATATATTAAAATAATTTCTCATAATCACTCGCCTTTAAGAAATTACCAATCCGTAGTAAAGTAAATCATGATATCTTAAGCATTCATCTAAGAAACTCACACATTATATAGTGATATAAATAATGAGAACGACAATATGTCAAATCCAAAAAAGAAGAAAAGCCAGCAGCTTACCGAAAAAACTGTAGGCACTACAGTCTATTTTGAAACAGAAAAACCCCACAGATATCTAAACGGAACACCAGTGACAAACCAAGTTAGTCAAGCAAGCGGCTTTTTTGTGGAACGCGATAAAATTGTAACCAACTTTCACGTTTTGCATGGTGCTGCAAAAATAAGCATAACGCGCATTGACACAAATACTACATATACTATTGAAGGAATTATTGCAACTAAATTTGAAGACGATCTTGTCATTCTTAAAGTCGCAGAGAAAGAAATCCCTTTTGATTTGGGTGATAGTGATACTGTCCAGAAAGATGATAGGATTTATGGATTAGGTTACCTCGGAGATAAAGGGAAGATGGAGGAAGGCACAATACAGGGAACCAGGAAACGCAATGACCGGTTTATTGTAAATGCACAACTTGGAGAGGGATGGAGTGGTTGTCCAGTGCTAAACACGAGTGGTAAGGTTGTTGCTGTACTTTCATCAGGAAATGAGACAGGAACAATCGGTTATATGGTCCCTTCTAATAAAATAAAGGATTTGCTTACAGAGGCAGAGCATATAAAGATGCAGCCGTTCTCTGCATGGCAAGAACGTCTTGATGTGCTGATAATTTCTGAATACAAGTTATATGAGTGTGACAGATGGCATAAATTGCTATTTATCAAGATACGAGGTGCTTGGCAATTTTTTATAAGTATTATCTACCATATTCGCGCAACTATAAAGCATAATTCAGGGAAATGTATAGGGGCAATAGAAATCTATGATAAGATTATTACGACTAAAATACTTCCTATTTTGGGGATGGCTTATGCCAAACGTGGAATTGCGAAGTGTGGACTGCAGAACTTCAAAGCGGCACTTGAAGACGTTAACCAAGCTATCTTACTTGAACCAGAGAATGCCTCTGGCTACTTCAGTCGGGGACATGTAAATCATAAATATGCGAAATACTTGGCGGATCAAGGAAAATTGAAAAAAGCCCGAAGTCAATTTCGAGATGCTATAAACGACTTGACTACTGCAATCAATCTAAATCCTGAAAAGGCAAAATACTATAATCACCGAGGATGGACAAAGTATCTTCTGGGACAGGTTGAAACTCAAAAAGGAAAAGAGAAAAAGGCACAAATACTTTATCAAGAAACAGTATCTGACAGTAATAAAGCACTACAGTTAGAGATAAAGAAAAAAAGGGTTCGAGCTGCCACACATCATACGCGCGGTGCTGCAAAGGCTGCCCTTGATGATCATGATGATGCAATTGAAGATTTCAATGAATCCGTTCGACTTAATCCTAAGAACGCACTATATTATCACGACCGTGGACTATCAAAACAAGCGATCCGACAACACACAGAAGCTGAAGCAGATTCCACAATAGCGAAGAAATTAGACCCTGATATTGAAAATCAGTCTACACACTAACATACAAGAAAGAGAGTAGAGGCTAATGGAACAACAAGAAGATATTCTATCCCAGCAAAACGTTGAAGGTTTCGTAGGTACAGTCGTTCACTTGGAAATAGTATATGAAGATAATACAACAGGAGGCGGCAGCGGGTTCTTCATCGAACCTAATAAAATTGTTACAAACATCCATGTTCTCTCTGACGGCACAATTGACAGGGTGAAGTGTCAAAAAACAGGAGCAACATACACCGTTGAAGGTATCATCGCCTTTGACGATATAAACGACCTCGTTGTTTTGAAGATCACTGAATCAGCGACTCCATTTCCACTTGGTGACAGTCGTAAAGTTCGCAAAGGGCACTTAGTCTCTCTCGCTTCTTATTCGGATGAGGACGAAAACCAGATGGAAGGCACTGTAGATATCATCCGAAATAGTGGTAAACATCAATACATAAATTTCAATATCCCTAATGGTCAAGGGTATAGTGGCAGTCCTGTGGTGAATGCTAAGGGAGAGGCCGTCTCTGTTATCCAAGGTTCAGGAAAACAATCTAACGAAGACACACTCACAAATTACAGAGCAATTGCTTCAGTCCTTCTCATACCACTGTTGGAAAATGATAAAGAAGTGGAACCGCTTGATGTCTGGCAAAAGCGGGATCGGATACGCTCCTATGAAAAATCATCCCAAGGTCATCGCAGCCATCAGCACGATGATATTATAGAAGCAATTGCATATTATGATGATGCAATAAAACTCAATCCTGAATTGGTTGACAACTACAGTAGAAGAGCAGCAGCGATGAAGGGTTTAGCAAGAGCTGATGAAATGGTCAGTGATAACCTCAAAGCAATGAGACTTAATAGAGAACAATTCCATATTACACGTATTGGTCTATTCCTTTCATGGAATTGGAATGTTAGCAAGCTTGTATTCAGAAATCTTTTTATCAGGTGTGTAAAGAAAATATTAGGTGAAGATGGTTGGACCGAATTGCAAGTTAAGGCAAAAATCCATAGTGCTAATATGTGGATTTCAAAGGGGTATACATCTAATGCTCTGCGATTATACCAATTGACTGTGGCTGATTTGACTGAAGTTCTCTACCAAAAACCGAGTAAATCGAAACAAGAAACTTTGAATTCTGTACGCAAGTATTATCTACAGGGAATAAACAATCTTACTGAAGTCATCAACAAAAAACCAGAAAATGCAGAATCCTATTATTACAGGGGATTAGCAGGAAATATCTTCGGTGAATTAGAAGATAAGCAACGAAGTTCTGATACAGCACGAGAACTATATCACGGAGCAATCAATGATTTTACGCAAGCTATTGATTTAAAATTGGCAGGGTTACGCGTACATAGTCTCCGTGGACAGACAAAGTCACTGTTAGCAAAACTTGAAACAAAACAAGACAACATGGAAACTGCACAGAAACTATATCAAGAGATCGTATCTGATAGTAACAACGCACTCGGATTAGATGAGAAATGTGCTGTTTGTCGGTCAGATATCCATTTCACAAGCGGTGAGGCAAAGGCTGCTCTTGAAAACCATGACGCAGCTATTGAAGATTACAATAATGCTTTAGAACTGAACCCGAAATATGACCAAGCATACAATAATCGTGGTAAAGCAAAACAAGCACTCGGACAGCACGAAGCAGCGGAAACAGATTTCGCAAAGGCAAAAGAAATAGATCCAGATTTTGAAAAGTAAACTTAGACATTAACGTATATGAAATAGACAGGGACTTTGTTATGAAACAGGAAAGAGATGATCAACTTCAACATATTACTGAAAACTGCAAAGAATCAACTGTTTACTTGAAAACGACATTTCTCGGGCCAAAAGTTGGATCCGGGAGTGCTTTTTTTGTAGAACCAGACAAGATAGTAACGAACATTCATGTTATTAATGGATACCCTGGTTTTAATGTCAAGGTGATCACCACGAAGCAGCTTGAAAACAAAAGAATTCCTATACGCCACCGTATTTCAGATACAGTAAAAAATAGTATTTTTCGGTTATCCCAACGTTTCTTTACAGACTTAAGGTCGGAGAAAAATGAAAAACCGAATCAATCTCAAAATCCAGAAGAAAGAGCGAAATACACGATTGAAGGTGTTACGGCGTTTGATGAAAAAAACGATCTTGTTCTCCTCAAGCTTACAAAAACAGGGGTACCTCTTCCCATTGGAAATAATAACGATCTTCAGAACGGTGAGAAAGTTTATATTGTCGGTTATGATAACACACAATATAAGGGTATAGAGGGAAATATTGTTAACGCAAATAATAGTGACAAACAACTTATGATAAAAGTGAAGAAACCTGATAAGGACATTGAAGGACACAGCGGCGGTCCTGTGTTGAACAGCAAAGGTGAGGTAATTGGCGTTGTTGACTCTGCTGTAGTATCAGGATCAAATAAGAGTGATGCAAACGGTCATTGCTTCGTTCATGCCCTTCCTGTAAATGTTCTCAAAGACATGATGGATAACTCAGGACAAGTTGAACCCTTGGATAAATGGCGTGAACATCCACAGATACGTGCCTACAACAAAGCAGATTTGGGGAACATGAAATTAGCAGCAGGAAAATACAAACAGGCGATAGAATACTATACTGCTGCACTTCAACGGAATCCCAACTTTGCGTTTGTCTATTTTCAACGGGGTTATGTAAAGGACAAACTTGGTGATCTTAAAGGTGCGATAGAAGATTATGACAATGCTATAAGACTAAACCCGGACAATGCTGGTATATATAATAATCGTGGATATTCAAAGAACAAGTTGGGTGACTATGAAAGCTCTATAGAAGACTATGACAATGCTATTCGGCTTAACCCTGAAGATGTGGATTTTTACAATAATCGTGGACGTGCTAAAAAAGCACTTGGGCAGCACAAAGATGCGGAGGCAGATTTCAATAAAGCCAAGGAATTAAATTCAAAATCTGAAAAGTAACGTTGTCATCCCTTCTTCGATATTCAATACCGTTTCACCAATTCCAAACCCCAAAACTTTGGTTCATTCACATAACCCGTCAGATTATTAAAGTCAATACCACCCGTGAGCGAAGTGTCGTTGAGGATATTACGTCCTATGAGTGCAAATTCCGTTACAACATTCGGTATCTTACAAGCGAGTCTAACGCCACCTTCCAAAAGCCAAGCATCGCTAAATTCCACAGAGTCATAGAGAAAGAAATGGACACGACTACGATATGCCCAATCCGTAGATACTACGAAACGGACACCAGATGGTAGATCAAGAATGTAACGCAAATTTATATCAGCAATCCAAGTAGGTGCTTGTGGTAAACTATTACCATTAATAAAATATGTGCCTTCAACAGACGCGGGTGGATCCAATACTGTGCACGGTGCCCCGCAACCTGCCACTGCCAAATTCGGATCGTCAATACGCGTATAGTTGTAACTGAGTCCCGCTGATATCTCCAACGCATTAATAGGTGCCAATATCAATTCTGCCTCAATACCACGTCCGATAGTGCTTTCAGCATTCACCAAGCGATTGAAATTCGCTGCTCCACCCACAGCAGTCAGTTGCTGATCCTGCATATAGTAGTTGAACGCCGCAAGATTGAGATGTAATCGTTGATCCACTAATCGCATCTTCGTGCCGACTTCAAAGGAAAGAATAGTCTCTGTATCCGCTACCGTGACTTCGTTGCCAAACAGCAAACGTCCTTGAATACTGGGTGCGCGAAATCCTCGCGCACAACGCCAATATGTTTGCACATTGGGAGTAACTTGATACCGCAGGCTCAAATCACCACTCCACACTGTATCCTGAGGATTTTTATGGATAGGACCAATCGGTTTAGCACCTTTTTCTGCCTCAACTGCAGGTACTTCCTCTCGCCATGCAGTATAATCCTTTACATCATCAGACAATCGGACACCAACACCTAATTCCAGATCATCAATTATTTCCAATGTTGAGGATGCATAAGCTGCCAATGCTGTTGCTGTCTGTTCTTGACGCACATATCCATCTTGGATGCCACCTGCCAAAGTGTCATAATTGAAATCCTCCATTTCCACAAACTCATTAAAATAATACAATCCAAATTGATAGGATAGACGACTTTCTCCAGGTGACATAAAACGAACTTCTTGACTAAACTGATTTAATAAAGGAATACCAGAAGCAGTTTCAGATGGAAATGGTATTAAACCAGGACCGCTTGTTGGTAGGAAAGCAGCACCGTACCCGCCATCAATATCTCCACGCGTGAAGAGGGTAAGTCTCTCCAAACCTGTCAGCGATACTAATTGGTGCTTTCCAATATCATAACTAACTTGAAGTGCTAATCCACCTGAGAATAGATCTTGTTTATTTTCAGCATCCTGTGCAACGCTATCGCGTGTAAAATCTGAAACCAACCCACCTTTCTCAGGAGCAATTATATTTGCCCGAAATATGCGTGCAGTGCCATCAAGATCGCGTGCGTGAAGTTTTATCCACACTTCCAATTTCGGCATCGGAGTCCACAACAACTGCAATCTTGTAGCTAAGTCACGATGTCCTCCTAAAACATTATCATCTCCCATATAAGTGTTGTCTACCCAATCTCCACGCCATTGACTTAGTATTGAAAGCCGTGCAGAAAGTACAGATGGAATAAATGATTCGGAAATCGCTCCTTCATAATTGATGGTTCTGAACCTTCCGAAACTTAACCTACCATAATGTTCCAGTGTTTTGGTTGGGCGCGCTGATTCAAATTTCACTGCCCCCGCTGGGGTGTTACGACCAAAGAGTGTGCTTTGTGGTCCACGTAATACCTCAATTCTTTCCAAATCAAAAGCAGGATATCCTTTCAACATAGTGTTTTCCAACACGACACCATCGTAAAGCACAGAAACCGGTTGTGATGCGTTCAGGTCGAAGTCTGTATTACCAAGTCCACGGATATAAAAACGTGGAAAAACCCGACCAAAAGACGATTCCATCTGAAGACTCGGAGTTCGATTTGACAGAAAACGCAAATCCATCCCTGATGATCGTAGAGAAACAGACTCGTCTCCACGGATCGTTGACACAGAGAGCGGCACTTCAAGAGACAACTGTTCACGTTTTTGGGCAGTAACCACGACCTCTTCTAATGTATGTACCTCTCCTGTTTCCTCATCAGCAGTGGACGGAATAGTTATTGATATTAAAAGCATAAAAATTATTATATATATCTTCTTACAAATATCCATATTCTCCTCTTTGATGTTATATAATGTTTGTTGCTATGTCACATCCTTTCATCTTTTTTTGTTAGTAATCTGTGAACGTAGACGTTCTAATTCCGCTTCTAATTCACTTACCTTCGCTTCTGCCTCCTCCCGACGATGTTGCTCTTCTTCTCGCAGGAGTTGTTTTTCTTCACGCAAATTTTTTTCATGCTCAAGCTGGTGCTTGATTTCCATAGATGTATTTATAGGTGTGTCGTCCGGCAGATACGGACGCAAGAGTCTTACATGCGTCGTCTGATCATCTTCCCATCGCAACCAGAGATTCAACGCTTCGCTGAACAATCCACCATCTGCATCCGGTTCTATCTCTACGATATCTCCCGATGCACTCCGTTGCCATCCACGAAACTCAGCAGGTTTCTCTATTGTTATTCATGTCGCTTGAATAGTGTTTCTTAAGTATATCACAGATTTAAGGGACGATCAAAGGTTATGGTCTTCAATAACTGTGATTCGAATATCAGATAATTATTGTATAAAATCAAAATGACTGTTATGATTAAATAATTCTAAAAGGAGATAGACTGGAGGTAGACTTGTGTTGCATATTTTATTTACGAACAGAACAAATAGACATGCCATAATTTCACACTATTACATCGTCTTGATTTTCATGTTTCTGTCTGTGATGACATTAGATGTATCAGCTGTACCATTAACACCAGATGCATATTGGAATTTTGACGATGGGACGGCAAGGGACAGTTCAAATAGGCGATTGCATGGAACTTTTCACGGAAAACCTACATCGGTTAAAGGTGTCTCTGGGAAGGCATTTAAGTTTGTTGGTGGACAAGGTATCAAGATTCCAGATTCTCGTGGAATCAATACTGGTGGTCCATTTCCCAACCGTACTGTCAGTGCGCTGTTTTACTGCGACAATGCCAATCTAAATCAGAAACAGGTAATTTTTGAAGCAGGGGGCATTACAAAAGGGTTAGCCATTTATGTATATAGAAGTAGGGTGTACGTTGGTGCTTGGAATGTGCCAATTTTAGACTGGAACGGTGCCTATCTCTTTAAAAACATAAAGTCAAAAAAATGGTACTATGTTGCGTTAGTCATACGTAATGCTACGAATAAAGTACAAGCTGACAAGATTGAGATGTGGTTGGACGGCGAACTTATTGGAAAAGCAAGAGGAGCATATCTCCAAAATCATGGACAAGATATAGGTATTGCACACATAAGTCAGCATACAAAGTACCATGATGGAACAGGAAGAGGCAGAGATTTGGACTGGTTTGAAGGTCTAATTGACGAAATCGTCATCTACAATAGGGCTTTAAACGTGGCAAACCTAACGAGATTGATGAATCCCCTAAATGTTGAACCGAAAGAAAAAATCACGACTACTTGGGCAAATCTTAAAGATTCTACATTGATGGATTAAATTCGTTCACGAACAAGGTGCAGTTGATTTACGAAATAGGATTTATAGTAGAATGCGATCATTAGGGACTTCATATCTCTGACACCGAACTCACGTTATGTTTAGGAACGTCTCATATCAATCCTCCGCAACGCTATATCAATGAGCAATAGAACAATGGCAGTGATAAGAAATGGTCGCCAAAGGTGAATCCGTAGTGTTCCTGGATTCTCAGGTTGTCGAAATGCTTCCTCAGCAGTGATGTTGAACTTTCCTCCCGACACATTGGAGATTTGTGTTAGCAATGCTTTATTCGCATTGTGAACGAGATACTCTTCAGGATAGGAAACAACTGTACCGGTAACTTGGGTGTTGACGATTTCTCCAGCCTGCTTTTGTGTGATGTTTAAGAAATAGGGACCTACCTCTGCTGTCGGAAAATCAAGTTCATACCGTCCCGGCGATGTCTGTGAGATTGAGAGTTCTTTCTTTTTCAGATCAGGACCGATAAGCGATATTTGACTGTCCAACTCATTCAAGAATTGCCCAGTTTCACTCAGTGCATCTATTGCCAGATGTGCTACGCCTTTTTCTTTCGTTATAGCAGCTTGGAAATTACTGAGTGTTGTCTTTCGCATCGTATCACGCACAAGTTGCGTCCAGAACTTACCGTAACCTGCCCATTCTAACCAGTCTGTTGCCCAACGTGCTTTTGCATCGGAGGTGAATGCAACAGATTTACCCAAACCGTATTGCCAACTTGCAAGTATCGGGTCTCCGCGGTCAGAGACAAGGAAAATTTCGGCAGTGGGACGGGGTTGGGTAGCAACATACCCAAGTAAAAATGGTGCAAGTTCAAGGTCTATGCCGCTCAACACCTGTGTCGGTTTGATACGTTGCGGAATAAATGGTGTATCTATGATTGCCGATTGTGATGCGGTGACGGTCTCTTTTGCAAAAATCTGCGGCACATTATACGGATCTTGGGTAAAATACTCGCGTCCACCACCCCATTGCGCAAGGTTACCCAATAGGTTCATGTCTGCACCACTACCTATACCGACTGTGGATATTGTAATCCGTTCTGAATGCATTGAATTTGCGATACCATACCAATCACCACCTTGCGAATGTCCATCACTGAGAACGATGACATGCTTCAGTTTTGCTGTTGTTTCTGTCAAGGCAAAATATGCTTGTTGAAGTGCAGGATAAAGATTTGTGCCACCACTGGCTGTAATTGAACCGACTCGATTTGAGATGAATTGTTTATCTGATGCATCGTGCATTTCGGTAATCCAAAACGGTGAACCGTCGAAAGCGATGACACCTATTTTATCACGCGGACCGAGAAGTTCTACGGTGGCGCGGGCAGCCTCTTTGGCTAATTCAATCTTAATTCCACCCATACTGCCAGATTTGTCAATCACTAAAACCATTGCTAAGGATGGAGTCTCTTTCTTCTTTTCTGTATCAGTGCGGACAGGTAATACCTCCTCAATTGGTGTTTTGTAGTAGCCTCCCAATCCATAACTATTCTCACTACCGAGCATCATAAATCCACCGCCAAGGTCTTGCACATAAGTTCGGATAAGTTCCATCTGTTTTTCAGTCAAACGGTTTGCAGGCACATCACTTAAGATAATCATTTCATAGTTTTGAAGGTCAGCCAGTTCATTCGGGACTCCCAATCCATTGCGTACATCCACACGAATCTTTGCATCCTCAAGAGCACGCATCAAATATCGAGTTTGCGACTCGTTCTCATCAATAAGTAATATCTTCGGTTGACCAGAAACAGAGACAATTCCGAGTGCTTTGTTGTTGTCGTAACGTGTATCCTGAGTTGTGCGGATGGTTGCATCATAGGTCAATGTTCCACTATCTTCATGTGTTTCAGTGAACAAAATCCGGTTTTCTCCTTCAACAAGACGTACCTCTTTTTTAGAAGTCTCAAATTTGTTTTTATAGAGACGGATTTCTGCAATATCCTCATGGTTGCTATGGACAATCACTTCTAACGTGAACGGTGCCCCTTGCTTGACTTGTGCAGGTGCCTCAATACGCTGTACCATCACTTCTGGTGCATCACTCGGATAGATAGGAACTGTGTCAATTTGTATATCAAACTCTTTCCCACGTAGTGCGGTGTGAACAGCGTCCCCTTCTGTTTCTAAACCATCCGTTATCAGTACAATTCGTTTATTGGCATTAGCAGGAAAAACACTCCATGCAGTTTCAATTGCTTGTTCAATGTTTGTTGTGTCACCGGCATCCTCATCTTCTTCCAACCAATTGTTCTTAATCTCAACAAGTTTTACGCCACCATCCGATCCTGTTTGCTCATTCTCATTACCTTCCTGTGCCTTTAGGATTTCTGCTTTTTCAGTAAACGCTATAATTCCAGTTTGTTGCTTTCCTTCACCCGTTTTTATTGCTTCGTTGACAAAATCGGTTGCTTTTTTCAAACCATCATCTGAAATGCTGTCAGAAATATCTGTGAGGAACATCACTGCAAGTTTGTCATCAGTTTTCAGATATTGGAGATCTGCAACACTCAAAATCAACAATAGAACAATAATCGTTCGGACACATAGACTTACAATACGTTGTGTTTTTGATAGGTCTACAAGACTACGCCGAAATCCGTAGTATAGGACTGGTAATAAAAGTAATAGTAGTAGTAGTAAAGGACGTGTTATTTCCATAGTGTAGTCGGCTTTTTTTTATCTGTAAATCCGGTTAATCTTTGATCAGACAGTTATTCATTGTAAATTTGAGATATATCTGTTTGTTCCATCAAGTTATCTCCAGAATTTGTGGATTTCTGTAATCAGTGCTTTCAAGTTTACGAACTTAACCGAGATTCCGTTGAACTCTCTTGTATATGATCTATCAATGTCTTGAGCCACAACAAAATTCATCCCTTCAGGATATTGCCTACGAAATGCAAGGAGTTGACGGGGTGAAAATCCAGCTGCAGACCACTTACATTCAACGGCTATAGGCATTTGACGAGATCGTGTGAGAACGAAATCTATTTCATGTCCTCTTTTGTCCCGCCAATATTGTATCTCACGCGATTGAGTATGTGCCATAATTTCGTTTAGAACAAAATGTTCCCATAGTGTTCCAAGATCGTCCTGTCTTAACTGCGTCCATCCTTGATAATAGCAAACAAATCCAGTGTCAAATCCATAGACTTTTGGGGCGGAGACTATTTCTGATGAACGACGTGAACTGAACGGTCTGATGATGTGAACAACAAAAGTTGCCTCTAATATAGACAGATAGTTTGATATTGTCCCACGACTTACCTCACAAGGTGCTGCAAACTTCGTTGCCTCAAAAATCCCCCCACTCTGCAACATGAGTAGTTCAGTAAATTTTTGAAACGAATATCGACGTTCAAGTCTAAAGAGTTCTTGTATATCTTTTGCCCAATACGCATCTATCCACTCTTGATAGTCGTTTTCTGGGTATTCGGAATCAAGAAAAAACGGAGGTAATCCACCGTGTAATAAGCGATGCTGCATGTTTGACTGGTTGAAATCATCTAAGTCATCCACCATGATAGGTGTTAACCACAATTCTGTTTTTCTACCAGCAAGCGTGTCCCGGAATTTTGCACTTGCTCCCAGCGTTGAGGAACCAGTTGCCACAATTTTAATTTGAGGATAATGATCAGCCGCTATCTTTAACAATTCCGATGGATTCGGTAGACGATGGATTTCATCAAGCACAATTCTTTCGCTTCCGATATTACCAAGAAATGCTTGTGGATCCTCCATCAATCGTCTTACACGGGGTAGTTCACAGTCAAAATACTCAATATCTGGTAACGTCTGACACAAGCACGTTTTTCCAACGCGACGGACTCCAGATAACCATACGACTGAACGACGTTGCCAGGCATTTTCGATGTGGTTAAGCCAAAATTTTCTGTTTACCATATATCTATGGTATCAAATAGTGCTACTATATGTCAAGTCCACTTGCATATAGTACAACACTCTTCAATTGTTGCGTCTTAATTTTGTTTGAGGGATTCCTAACCTCACCGAATACCATAGACGATTCTGCGTTGAGCTGTTGTTTTAGAGATATTTCCCATGTTCAATTAGCACAAGTAACCCGCGAATTTAGTCAGATAGTAGAACGTTATCGTTTCTGCAGGCATTAGGTGTGTTTTTCAAATATAAAGAGGTAATTAAATCCAAGTTCCCACCGTTCCTTTTTTATTAATTTCCATCGACAGAAAATGTCTGGCAGGCATTCTGGATTGAATCCATGATGTTCTTCAAGAGATAAACCCTTTATTATCCTGAAAAACTTCAGAAGGTTCAAAATACGATCTACACATGGGTGTGGAACGGTAATAATAACGCGTCCACCAGTTTTTAGATAATGCCAGCAGGCATCAGCTACTTTATGGAGTTCGTCTTCTGGAAAATGCTCAACGACCGCAAGTAAAGTTATAACGTCAAAAAGATCGTTTACGGCAAAATCCCGCGGGAAAGATCCGATAATAAGCGAGTATGACTCAAATTCAATAGGAGTGGTTATTCGTGGATCAATACCAATACCGAAACGAATGTGTCCATTGAGAAAACGTAAAAACGCACCATCGCCTGTCCCAACATCTAAAAGATACGCTCCTTTTGGGATGTGTTTTTTCGCTTTAGCAAACCGTAAGAATTCAAGAAAGCGATCCATCGGTTTTTTGGGAATCTTTGGGAGTTGTTGAGGACTTATCATGTTTTTTCTGATTGGTGAGTTTATGCTTCAACATAAATCGGACATGCCGCAATCCATCCCGAATTTCATTGAGTTTAGACACACCGCCGCGTGGGTGATAAGTAATAGGAATTTCAAGTATTTTCAGGTGTGCCTGCAGTGCTTTGATTACGATTTCGGATGCAAACTCCATCCCGGTAGTTTTTAAATCCATCCGCTTATATGCTTCGGCGGTGAATGATCGCATCCCACAGTGTGAATCTGATATGTACGTGCCGAAAAGAAACCGAAGCATCCCCGACAAGATCGGGTTCCCGATGTAACGTCTTACCCACGGCATTGCCCCCGGAAGTATCTTACCTTTAAACCGATTTCCGATAACGAGGTCGTATCCGTTTTGTAGGGGTGTAATGAATCGTTCTAAATCTGTGAAATCGTAAGTATCATCGGAGTCGCCCATGATAATGTATTGTCCTTGTGCTGCAGCGAAACCTGCAAGGTAGGCAGCTCCGTAGCCGCGCGTGGGTTGATGAACGACGCGCGCGCCGAGGCGTTCTGCAATTTCAACGGATGCATCGGTTGATCCGTTATCCGCAATAACTACCTCACCATTTATACCTAATGTGTCTAAAGTCGTTTTTGCTTTTTCAATACAGGTACCAAGCGTTTCTTCTTCGTTGAGGCAAGGCATAACGATGGAGACTTCCACATTTTCATTATTCATGAAGTGCCTCTGGTTCAGGCGCGAGGTATTTTGGATTTGCCTTTATGTGTTGTGGATAGTTAATCTTCCACACTTTGACAGATGCTGTATCATTTCCATCTTCTGGGTAGACTGGGACAAAGATATCAGACATCTCACCGAGGAAATAGAGACGTACTGCAAGGCTTTTCCAACCAAGACTGGAAATATGGTAAGCTTTCTTAAAGGATCCGTTTTGATCGTAATATAGAATTACCTCACCGTGTGGGTTGCTATCACCATGTGTATGGTAGACGTGACGTTTAGTGCCTTTGAACGCTACATAAGGAAGTCGTGCGACATGTCCTGTTTTCAGTCGCGCATTTAAGTAGGGATCGGGTGGGTTCTTAATCTTTATACCAGTTGTACTTATGTACCGAAAACGGGTATTTCTCGTACTTATGAGTTGCTTGTCCCTGTCTTGAAATAAACGTGTAAACCCAAATCTCCTATCGCTTTTTTCATCGCTGCCGATATAAGAATAGGTATAAGCACGATTGGTTAATCCCCATTCTCTGAGCATGAGATGTGTTGCCCCGTGAGTTTTTAAAAATTCTAATGCTTCAAGTGCTGATTTAGCACAGTAGACATGTCTATAGTAGAGATGAATCCAATGGGGTAGGAAGGTATCCTGATCCGTGATAGTTTTGACACCGCCGAAGACGTTAAGTTGACTTCCGTAACTCCAGTTTGCAGCCATAACAGCGTCTTGAGAGAGCGTATTATTTATCCATTGAAATGTCTGCGCAAGCGGTGTGCCTTCACCAGGAATAGGATTGCGCCATGTTGCTGCAGCTGCAATTGCCCGGTTTGCATGACCACCGAGAGGATTCCAAAAGAATACAGGAATTAACACAATAATTGCGAAACAGGTGGTTACCCATCGTTGGCTTAGATAGGAATATGACTCCTTTATATTTTTGAGTTTTTGTAGTAGAAGTTTGGGAGAAAAACAAAGGAGCCAAGCAGTTCCGTATGCAAGGGGTAGCCCTATAAAAAAGTCATATCGCTTTCCGCCGCGCGAGAGTGCTACCCATAAGAGAAACCAGGCCAGCATAGCAAGTCCTACCAATTCGTTTTTCTCCGGCCTCTCAGTCAATTTCCGGAAGGAGGCAGCAGCAAAACAGAAAACTGAAAGTCCGAATGAAATCAAAAACAGTGTGTTGCATGTGTTCTCACCTATCCAATCACTGATCTGCCATCGGAAAAAGGTTGTTGCGGTGAAGAGAGCGAGTGCAAGAGCAAGTGGCAAGCCGTTCCATCTCCAGATATGGAGGCTTGTAATTATCAAACCGAGGCTGCCTAAGATAAAAACTGTGCCATACCTGCCAGTCCAGTATCCATAATGCGGATCAACGAGTTCTGTTATATCTTTCATGAGTCGGTTCTCTTTAAACGCATAAGCAGTTGTTTCAAAGGAACCAGATTGTAAGAAAAGATATGCGATGCCAAATGTGATTGCACCAAGTGTGAGTCCCCAAGCAAGTTTTCGCGCATGCAAACGGAGTTGTTCAAAGTTCCTAAGAAGTAATTGTCTTGTCCATCGTATTGCGAAAACTGCGAGCGGTGGAATAAGCATAAGGGCAGCAAGATGTGTCCAGTAGCTGTAACCCCGTCGGTAGGCAGGAGCAAAGAGATAGAGCAGTGGAACAAACATGAGTATCCAAATCAGAAACTCCTTCAAGTGCTGTTCGGTGTCGGAAGTACAGAACTTCCATATCTCAGCACAGAGTATTATCAGCACGAAAAATCCAAATGCTTCCCAAGAAAGTCCGCCTAAGAAAACGATAAAACCAGAGAGAAGTGTAGCAACGAGTCTCTGTCTTCCTTGCTCCATTGTCTCTTTCCATAAATAACTTATGACAGCGAGTATACCAAACATCCAACACCATGCATCCCTATCTCCAAAACCTGCGGCACTACGTTCAACGCTGCCGGGTAAGGTTGCCAATAGCAGACCGACAACGCATGCAAAGAACAGACCATGAGTGCGTGTAATATAGAACAACAGCGCACCCAAACCTAAGGTAAAACAGAATACGGGAAGGTAAAGTTGAATGTGATACCGTGTGAGTTGTGGAAATATCCACGCCACCGCTTTATGAGTGTAGACGATGGCGTAGGAATAGAGCGGAAGCAGCAGTCCATTATCTCTTCCGATAGGTAACCAACGGTGCATATCCTTTGCGTGAAGCACCCCGTTTTTGCCTATAATGTCTGCTTGCCAATGATAAAGATAGGCATCATTTTCAGTAAACTGTCCTGCAGGAAGCTGGTACACGCCCTGAATCCGTATCCAGAAAGTCAATAGCACGATGCAATAAAAGAGGGCACCAATGCTAAGATATAGGAGAGGATTCTTTTTCATCTCTAAAAACAGAGTCGGTCCTCCTCCTTTCAGTTATGACAGTTATGAAGATTCCTATCCAATAAAAACTATAATATATGGTGAAAAATACAAACTATTATACACTTATCTCCACGGTAGGTGAGGTTTCCTAATCTCACCAGGGTAAAATGTAGAAATAATTCTAAAATCTACCATAAGTGAGGTGTGTGCATAAATATATAGTGCCGCAACATAGGCAATGTTGATTAATTTATGCACACATTTCAACTAATCTATAGATGCAGTGGTCTTATAGTATTCATCATCATCATCATTACCGCCGCTATCACAACCGCCGCTACCACAACTACCGCTTGGTTGCGCCATAGCATCTTTAGCGTTATCGTTATCATTAGCGTTACCACCGACAGCACCCGGCACTACGCGATCAATAGTAGCATCTGCATCGCATTTTCTAAGTTCACTTCTAACATCGTCAGCATTATAGTCGTCTAAAGGTTTTGCGTTACCATTATCATCCGTAGGAAAGTTATCTGGGTTATCCTGGATTTCTTTCCAATGGCTGGCATCTTTAGCTCTTTCCCATGCCCATAGAAACACCTGCCAATCATTGCCAAGTTTCTTCGTATCATCATCTGCTATTGCTATAACATCATAGGTGCCCCATGTTCCCCACTGCCAACTTGCAGAGACTCGTGCATATGCCCAATATTTTATGCCGTCCTTTTGCATCCAACCCCATTCTTCATTGGGATGATCTATATCCACTTCCTTTTCTGCCAATGCCTCAAGTCCACCATTACTTTTAGCTTTGGATTTAATTTTACCCCATTTATTATTTATGTTCGGCACATTATCCCAAATATTATTACGGGTTATGTTTTGAGCAAAAAGCACCGTAACAAAAACGACTGTTGTTAGAATAAGCGACATGAGCGTATAATCTACTATTTTTTTCACGGGTTTACCTCCTCAGGTTTTTGTAAATTGAGAAATATATAGGGATTAATCCCTCCTTCTTCAAAACTTAACACATTTAAATCATCAGGAAAATCATCCTTTGTAATGGAAAAATCATTTGTCCTATTTTTACGGACTTTATCTACTTTTTCCTGAATGATCGCTCTCACACGATCGCCGGGTTCTTTTTTAGCGAGCATGTTGTAAGCGTGTCCTCCATCGGGTTCGAGTTTTTTCCATTTTATATAAACAGTATCTGGGTATAAGGCAAAAACCTTTTCGTCACGCGTCATGCAACGTAATGGAACTTTTCCCTGTGAAATAAGTTTTATATGAACGCGCCATCTAAGTTCTTCTTCTAAACTATCACACGGCCATATTTCACGGTTTTTCCACTTATCAGGTAATGGTGGATAGGGACCGAGACCATAAGGAGAGAAATCTTTTCCTTTATGCTTTATAATCCGCTTTTGTTCTTCTAACGAATTAAGGATACGTCCCTTATCGTAACTATACCACCAAAGGAAAAGACAGAATCCAATGGTAATTACTATTAGTAAAATGGAAAGACTTAACATCCATTTTTTCATGATTACATCACCGTTAAGGTTGTAGTCCTAAAAATTGGTAGGGTTCAATCCCTGCTTCATCATAATTAACCAATTTAATGCCGTTAGGGGTATCTGCCTCGGTAAAGGGGATGTCTTGGTCTTCTAATGTTTCAACAAGTTCAGTCAAACGTTGGGCATCGGGAGGCCATCCGGTAATGAGTGAAATATACTTCTCTCCATCTGATGTTTCTGACCATCGCACATACACAATTCCTTCAATATTCGGATAGACTAAACCTTTGCTCATGGTACTACCAGCAACGTTTATGCCTTGTTCTGTGAGTTTTATCGCAACTCGCTGCATCAGTTCAAGCCGTTCATTTTCACAAGGCCAATATTTAAAACCTTGTGGCCAACTATCCGGTATCTGCGGGTAGGGTCCAAAACCAAACGGAGAGACAACCGTTGGGTCATCAGTAGTTTTTGAAACTGCTGATGCCGTATCTTTGACATTACTCTTATCTTCCGATTGAATTTTAGATTTACTATTAGGAAGAATCTTCTCTTTTTTCGTTGAGTCTTGGTCACCGGAAAAAGTATCTTTACGCGTAGTATCTTCCTGATCTGTGTTAGCAGATAGTTTCTCTGCCGCCTTTTTTTTCTGAGCTTCCAACTGAGCAAGGAATGCATTATGTGCTTCTATTTCTTGTTGCATCTTCGCCGTATCATTACGGTACCAGAGGAAGCACCCGATGCAACAGATAACACACAATATGAAAGCACCAAGAAACCATTTGTTAACTAAGACATTCCAGTACATTGTATACCCTCTATAAAAACTGTTAACAAAATCTATCTTCTATCGTCGTGCATTATGCACAGATTGAGTAGAAGTGACACACATCAAATCATTATGCATTCAGTGAGAACGATTTAATGCAACAACAAAAGCCCGCGACGAGATATATCGGACGAGCATAAAAATATCGCAGTATAATTCCTGCGATAAGACCTTAGTAATATAAAATTAGCGAATGTTAAGTGGGGAGGGAGGGTGATTAACTTATAGTTAACAAAATCCACAAACCTTAGTCCCTGGGCAAATTCTTGCTCAAGTGCCAAGCGTCTGAAAACAATATTTCTATGGATTGTGCTATCTACATATCGATTGTCCACTGTTCTACCCTACCTTTTTCGTTCTAAATCCAAATCAACGTCAAATGCGCGTGGCAGAATACGCGTTTGGTATTCTGCATGATTTGTCGGAGTTAGAAACCCTTCCTACAAGATGATCTAAAAAAATAGATAACAACTTGACTTATTATAACCTAATTTTCATAAGATGTCAACCTTTTTTCTAATAAAATTACGAAATTTCTCAGTTTTTACCCTATTTTTGCTTAATTTGGACACGCGAATTTTATTTTTCTCAAATAAAATTGTGATAAATTTCACAGGACTTACGCATTTTTTATTAAAGTCCCATTGATAAGGGAGATTTAGCAAATCAACGCTACAAACGCCATTAAGGCATTTGGCGGGGTTAAAAAGACTAAAAACAGTGAGATATTGGACAATTTACCCCCCTGCCCCTTATATGAAGATTAAGAAATAATCGGGTAAATCTTGTTGAGATGTCCAATACAGTTAGGAAACCGCACCTACCGAGCTTGGAAAAAACGAGAATTACCCAATTAATAAGTTAATCTTCATTCAAGGGGAATGCGTAAGTCCTGGTACATATTAACCTCCTTTGTGGATGTAATCAAAGCCAACAGTGCCTATTGCCATCCTTTAATAGAGGCAATTTCTCAGTCTTCATCAATTTCCCAGGTGCAGTTAATATTATGGTCATTGTAAAACTGCTTGAGTGCTGGTTTATCAAACCAAAGCTGCATCTCTTTGCTTACGATATGACCGACACTACTCACCTTTAGATAAAGTCCGCCTGCAGTCCATCCAGGTATTATGTTGTATTTTCCTGTCTGTGCGGCGTATATACTGAGTAATGCCAAAGGTTCCATTGCATCAAGATTTGCGGTTTTATGGTTGTCTTGAAGGAGTTCATTTATAGTTTTACCTTCATGTCCCTCCTGAAGTTCAGGTTTATCCATTACTCGGCTGTGGAATACAAAATCGTCTTCAAGTGTGAAGAGACCGCTATTCTTGTGTTGTCTATGTGTAAGTAGGTTATCTCCAATATGTTCTGCCATCGCTAAGAATTCTTCCTTGGGATTTATCCTATACAGATCTACCAGAGCAAAGATGAATGCAGGTTCCAAAGCATTTGTATCAAAGTTCAAGATTGGTTCACTGTTTTTGTCTACACCGATGTCTCCAATACCGAAGTTTTTGAACATGGTTCTTAGGTGGTCTCTGAATTCCTTTCTACCTTCCGATACACGATATCCTCGGGCACAAACTGAAGTGAATAGAGGTGTTATGTTTTGTGGCAGAAATGCCCCACCTTCTTTTGCTCCAAAGTATAACTTGGCATCTCGGAATGGACCGGTAATTCTATAGTCTGTTAGGTCTGTTCCATCGATAATGATGCTTTTCAACGTATTATTTTTTGAGTCATAAGAGGCGTTTAGGAATCCGATGATATGTTGTTCAACAGTCTCTTTAATAGGTGCCATTTCACCAACTCGACCGTACTTTTGTGCATTTTCTACGATTGACAACATTCCCATCATCTGTGTGATGGTGTGATTCAATTGATTGCCCACATAAACTCTCGGTTCGGTTGCCTGCGGATATTTTCTTCCGAATACATTGAGTCCTCTTTTCGCACTTTGTGGATGAACCAAATTAGGCCAGATACCGGTTTCAGGATCGCGCTGCATTATAATCAGATTTAGCATGCGTTCTGCCCAGATTCGCGGTGCTTCCTCCTGTTTTTGATATCCTAAACTGTATCCTGCATAAGCTAAATCCAGGGCAACACTGATAAATGAGAGATCTCCACTGATTCTGGGTTCTTTATATCCATCCCATGTTCTGTTCCAAGTATTTGCATGATCAACTTTCTTTCTGAAGTCTCCGTGTCTATTGTAATGTAAGGCATTCCAGTCCTTCATATTAACTTCCCAGATACCTTTCATTAGCATTTCGCATCGTTCTTCATTCACTGCTCTCAACAATTCCCAATATGGATAGACATCTTCTATTTCGTGTACTACACCCTTCATACCGTAGGTATTGCGGGTTACCAAGTCTACATAGCCGTGTCCACCCCAATGTAGAACACCGCTTTCAGGATACCAGTAATTATTGAACATATATTCGGTAGCATTACCCGCGGCTTGGACATGCTTACTATTTCCAGTAAATTGACTTAAAGATGCCAGTAATCGCATCAAGTTCTGTTGATTTTGAAAGAAACACCACACTGTTGGTTTTGGTTCAGTACCTGATCGGTAAGAGGTTTTAGATCTCGGTGCGATTAAATGGTCTATATCAAGGCAGTCAGCAAAGAGTGGCATATTTTTGCCGCTATATCTATCTTTCCCGTATTCTATGGCTGTATCCGCAAAGAGCGTTGCAGCTTTTAAGAATCGGTTTGCATCTATATCGTTGGGACTTAATTGGTTTCTGCCTATCCATCGGTTTAATCTTTCGTGCATCATTTTCTCTCCGAACAATTCCTGAGATAATTTCTTTATCAAGGATATTGGATTATGTTACCACGAATTGTTTCATTTTACAATCATTTACACATTCCCAATTAACAGGATTATTTAGTTCTCAGTCTTTTGGGAAACGCTATCACAAACGTTAATATGTCTATTTGCTTATTTTGGGTGTTGACTCATTTTTTGTCTGAACCAGGATTTGCAGGATTAGTAGATTTTCAAATCAACGGTATGAATGCCATTAAGGCATTCCCCGGGATAAGAGTTTGAGTTAGCAGACGTTCTTGTTAAAGTTAGATCTGCCTGAGATTACGGGCACACATAAGGTTCAATCATTAAAAAATAACTTTGCTGAGAGTAATCCTGAAAATCTATAAATCCTGCAAATCCTGGTTCAGACAAGTGCTAAAAACTTTACACACCCCCAATTAATGGGTGTGTAAAGTTTTTGTCACTTGATGCGTTGTAGAATAGATTTGTATAATCTATATGAAGATGGTATCCTTTCTCTATATTATATTTCTTTCAAAGGAAGGATACCGATGATTAGTATAACTTATGATAGTTGTGAAGTCAAAGAAAATGCGGAAGCTGCAAAGAAGTTAGTAGATGAGATTAACGATTTATTTGGAGACCTTGGTAGCGATTCTTGTCTGTCGTTAGCTGAAGCAGAGCATTATATTTTAGAAGGCACTCAGGCATTAGGACAAAAGTTGTTAGAACTCTATGCGTTCCAGCAAGCATCGGCTAAAGAGCCGGAAACGGTGTCGTGTCCCAAGTGTGAAAAATCGTGTCGTTCGTGGCGTAAGAGAGAACGGCAGATAACAACACTCTGTGGTGTTATTCGTGTTGAGCGGTGGGTTTATCATTGTGATGCGAAACACTACCATACACCTTGGGATATGAAGCAGCAGTTGAAAGGTAGCTATACACATCGTGTCGCAGAAAAGATGTGTCGTTTTGCGGCTAACTTTGACTATAGGGGGGCAGCTGAAGAGCTATCGCGTCAGGGTATTGATGTCAGTCACACGACCCTAAATAAGAAAGTGCGTGAATGGTCAAAAGATTTGCGTGCCTTGGAACAGGTGGACCTCCAAACCCTTGGAGCCAATGAGCGATGGTATGTGAGCACAGATGGGTGTCATACGAACTCATTAGAAGGTTGGAAAGAAACCAAAGTAGGTTGTATTTTTAGAGATTATCCCCAACTGGGACCGAATGGTATTTCCAGAGCGCGTCCTGAAAGCATTCGTTATACTGCCAATCGTCAGAATGCCGAACAGTGTGGCAAGGATTTATATGCGTTAGCGACCGGTAGTGGTATCTATCGAGAAGATATTATGAAGCAAGAAGTTGTGTTTATCGGTGATGGAGCTCCGTGGATTTGGAACAACTCGGATGAGTATTTTCCGAATGCGGTTGAGATTGTAGATTATATGCATGCAAAATCGCATCTATATGATGCAGCAAAATACGCCTTCGGAGAGCATGCGATTGAAAAGGTAGAGACTTGGACACAAAAGGTAGAACCTCTCCTTTTTGAGGGGAAGATCACCGAAGTGGCATTACACATTCGTTCTTTAGAGACAGAAAATCCTGATGAGAGAAAAAACTTTGAAAGAGAAGCAGGCTATTTTGAAAAACATACGAACCGTATGCAGTATAAAACATTTAGAGAGAAAGGGTATCAGATTACAAGTAGCGTGATAGAGAGTGCCTGTAAACATGTTGTGGCACAAAGGTGTAGACGCGCATCTATGAGATGGACAGATGAAGGACTCAATGCTATCCTTGAGTTGAGATGTATACTAAAGAACAAAACTTGGGATAAATACTGGTATCCAGACACAATAGCCGCATGATTCTTTAGTGACAAAAACTTTACACACCCCCAATTAATCATAAAATTGCAAATCTATTACTTAGTATGCTATAATTTAGAAAAATTGTGTCCTATATAAATGCTTTAGAAAGGCTATAAAACCGACATTAGTGTCAAACGGCTATATTTTTAATTTAGGTGAGGATAAGTAAGATGAAAGCAAGAATAAGTATGGCTATAATTATGGCTTTCTTGATATTGCAGACGATACCACTTGAAAGTCAGGTTGTGGATAAAGGATTAGTTAGTTACTGGAGTTTTGATGCAGCAGATGTACGAGGTAAAACCGTAATTGATCTTGTAGGGGAAAATGATGGAACGATAATTGGTGCCCCAAAGCATGTTGAAGGAAAATTCGGAGAAGCCTTTGAATTTGCAGGTGAACCAGATGTTATTGATGTTGAATCCCCAGCCAACGGTAGTCTGGATTTTGGCGATGACAATGACTTCTCAATGATGGCATGGATCAAAGTTGACAAACCACCAGAATTGGATGGCGGACAGTCTACAATCATAAGCAAGGGAGATGGAGGTGGCAACGCCAGAATCCTCTGGAAAATAGTGGGGACCCAAATACAGGTGACAATAGCAAATGAAGGCGGTGGAGGTCCCAAAATCGACTTCAATTCTGTCAGTGATGTTGTAGATGGAAAATGGCATCATATCCTCTTTGTTGCAGACAGATCGGAGGGGACTCGCATCTATATTGATGGCGAACTTGATGCTGAGGGAGGACCCTCTGAAGGCACAGATATTACCACAGAATCTCCTCTGTTCATTGGTGCATCTGTCCGAATAGGTAAAACTACTCGTAGGTATTTTGAAGGGTTAATTGACGAGGTGGGCATCTATAATCGGGTATTGACAGACAATGAAATCGAACGGAACTTCAATTCACAAGGACTGGCAGTCAGTCCTCAGGAGAAACTTGCTATTGCATGGGGAGAGATTAAAGATTATAGGTAACTGAATTTAATTTGTTATTTGAAGTAAATGGGAAATGCGATATTTTCAACTGTTGATAAGACTTTGTTCTTTCTATTGTCAAAACCTAATTGCTGTAATCTTGCGAGTATGTTTTTATCCATGTTGTGATCATGAACCCTACGAGAGCAAAGCCAAAGAAGGTAAAAGGCATCTGCCACAGCAGAAAACTCATGTGTGTATGGATGTAAGAGTGTGCTTTGAAGATTACAAACCACGATAACGGTGCGAGAATTGAAAACCATGTCGTCCAGAATAATGCAGAGGACTGTTTCCATCGCTCCTCTATCACCTTCTTACGATTCATAAAAAAGAGAACAGTTGTTGCTATAAAGAGAACGATCAGATAATAATATCGTATTCTGAATATATTATGTGAGACAAAACCTTCTTTTATAGGTAGATAGTTGTTGAAATCAAAGAAAACACCGTTCATGTAGGTAATTACTACACCCAACGTTCCTGCTTCAAGACTTGCTGCATATACTGGTGGAAAGTCTTCTGCTTCACCATACGTACGCTTCCCAAACGACCAAATCACATGCTCAATCCCATCCATAAAACCACCTTTGACTGCACCGATTTGGATACATAACATGATGAGACTTAAGAAAATTGCCAAACCGGAACCCACTATGGTTGCTAACACAATCTTAATGCATTTCTCTTTGTCCCACTTGTCAAGTATTGCAAAATAGATATAAGGTGTTATCATCATTATCAGTGTTGTTGTGATGTATTCGTATCCGTTGATGAAACACTTTATGGAAACCGCGATGAAGATTAGAATGCCGAACTTGATGAACTGTTTGTTTCCAAGAATTCTGTTGTGTTTGAGATAGTATAGGACGACACTCATCGGTAGATAGAATGCCCAAAGACACCACCACAGATTCTTGCCAAAGACTGTCAACCAATGTGATAGTAATGCCGAACCTAATACGAAAATAGCAGTTAACAATCCAAACTCTTCATAAAACCAGTTTATTATGTAAGTCAAAGCAATTGCAGATAGTAGAGCAGTTAAGATATAGAAAAAATTTAATTTGAATTGCTGTGAGAATGGAATTAATCTATCAAGCAGACTAAAAATCATTCCTTGTCCACCGGGTTGTGAATTGTATGTTGAAAAGTTCTCAAATGTGAGACCGTGAAGATAGGCAGTATATTGAGGGGTTCTTTCAGTTGGAGGAATCCATTCTTCGTCAGTCCTTTTCGCTGTTCCCCACCCATTCAGACCACCAGCGGAGAAGATACCATCTTGGTGTGACTTGACCATTCTGCCCATAATATAGCTTTCGGTGTCTCTTTGATGATTGTCAAACCAGTTCTGTTCAGCAACGTGCCACAAGTTAATGTAAAACCCGAGAAAAAGAAGTAGGGTTGATATAACCCAAATTACAATCTTCTTAATTGTCTCTGGTTGTTTGAGTTGATTAAATTTATTTTTTATCATAAGCAATTTTACAATACCCACTCATAAGGACCAGGACCTGTCCGACAGACCATCTCTACGATCTGTTGACGCATTTGTGTTCTGCGATTCTGGTGTTCTGGATTATTGACAACGTTTTTCATTTCATCCGGATCTGACTTGAGGTCGTACATTTCGTCTTTATCAAAGCGATTCCGAACGTATTTCCAGTGGTCATCTAAAACCATAATATGTGCTGCGAGTTCTTCTGGTTCATCTGCATTACGATATATTGCATTGAGACTTGCGATTTCAGCAAAAATTGGTTGGTTTTGTGGTTCTACTTCGTCCAATATCGCATATGCTACAGATCGTCCATCAATTTGGAATTCAGGTGATAGCCCAGCAAAACTCAATAGAGTCGGCATAAGGTCTACACCAGCCAAATAGGAAAAGTTAACATAGTAGGTTAATAATTATATCAGTTGCTTACTTGATTGTCAATAACAACACGCCTTACACAGGGTTATTTAGTTTTAAAAACACTCAGTTATCAAGTTAACTGCGAGTAAAGGTTTTGAAGCATAATATTTTATCTTATCCGCTATACTTGTAACGCCAGCAAATCTCAATACTGCTAATGCTGCATTTCGCAAAGCCGCCATTACCTGCGGAATAGCACCACATCGGACAGACGATGCGTCTTCTCCAAGTTGCGTATCCCGCATCCAATGCGATTTGTTCTCTATTGCCCAATGCCCACGGCGTAGTTCAAGTAAGTGTTCGGCAGAGAAAACCTCTTCGGGGGTCAGACTTGTCCTACCATAGCGGACTTTGGTTGCTTCTTCTCCTGTTTTTAGGTTTTTGTCCGTATAATGACATTGGAACACTTAATCTATACCTGGCCACTCCAGATACGCGTTGAGACTTGTGCTTGCTTTGATACACCTTGTTTCAAGTCTCCCATGTGATTTTCAACTGTTCGTTTAATATAGATGGGTTCTCGCAGAATAGGATGCGTTGTGTCTTGTGAAACCGTATCAGGTATGTCTTGAAAAAGTTTCTCGATCGCATCTAAAAGATCAGGGTGGTTGTCTTTCATAGGAAGCAAATAGTCTCCACCACGATTTATGATGGCGTGGCAGAAAGGTTGCTGCGTCAAGACAACCTGCTAAATCAGACCGACTTTTACAAACGTCTTCTACCCAGTTTGTAAATGTCTTTTCAACAGCACCAGCATCTAATTTTTTTAGAACATTATGTATCGTTGCGGGACAAGGTGATGTCTTATGTGTAAAACCGAGTGCTTTGACGAGGTCTGGTTGAGATCGTGCCCACTTTGCTGTGGAAGTCCATCCTTTATGTCCAGTCATAAAACCAATAATGTTAAGTCCGAGGATTGAGTTCAACGGGTGTCGTTTTCCTTTTTCATTGCGCGGGTCTTGGATTTCTGCTAACCTATCTAACAAGTGTCGAGAGTCTTTCTCTGGCATTTTTCACCTCAAAGGTAAAGATTTTTAAGGTGAAGTATAGCAGATATAGCGTGAAAAATCACGCTATATCTGCATATCCAAGATATTAACGTTTGTGATAAAAAACGACTAAAATGCCTAAAACTAAATAACCTTGCAAACAGGTTTGCTTAAGTCTCAACTTTGTGGTAACATTATTAGATAGTTAGAAAGGTAGACTTTGAGGTAAAATAATATGAATGAAAGTTATCGTGTTGCGATTGTCGGGGCAACAGGGGCAGTTGGCAACACTATGTTGGAACTTTTAGAGGAACGTGCTTTTCCTGTTCGTAGTCTGAAACTGCTGGCATCTCATAGGTCGGCAGGTGAAATCTTAACTTTCAAAGGCACACACATCGTTATCGAAGAATTGACCCATGACTCTTTTGATGATGTTGACCTCGTCTTTTCATCTGCTGGAGCATCAGTGAGTCGAGAATTCATTCCAACAGCAGTTGAAAAAGGGGCATTAGTTATTGACAACACAAGTGCTTTCCGTATGGATGTGGATACTCCGTTGGTTGTACCTGAAGTCAATATGGATGCTGCTCATAAACACAATGGTCTTATCGCAAATCCAAACTGTTCAACTATCCAGATGATGGTTGCGCTCAAGCCGATATACGATGCAGTTGGGATCAAACGAATCGTTGTTTCTACTTATCAAAGTGTTTCCGGTAAGAGTGGAAGGGCGGTGAATGAATTGATTCTACAAACAACCGAAGTATTGGAAGGCAAACCGATTACTCTTGATCGTTTTCCGCATCAGATGGCATTTAATGTTGCTTTTGATTGGCCATTTGCTGATACGGGTGATAACGAAGAAGAATTGAAGATGGTCAATGAAACCCATAAGATTCTTTCTGATGATTCTATCGGGGTTTCAGCGACTACTGTACGTGTGCCAGTTTTCTTTGCACATTCTGAATCAATAAACCTTGAGACCCATGAAAAACTTACCCCGACTGAAGCCCGTAAGTGTCTTTCGGATGCACCTGGTGTGCAACTGATAGATGAGCCCGACAACTATAAGTATCCCATGGCTATAGATGCTGCAGGCAAAGATGATGTATATGTCGGACGTATTCGTGAAGATATATCCATTTCTAACGGGTTGAATATGTGGGTTGTTGCTGATAATCTTCGTAAAGGTGCCGCTTTGAATGCAATCCAAATTGCAGAAAAACTCTTGCTGTAGATAAAGTTCTCTTGCGGGTTGTTCTTACTACTAAAAATGGAACTGAATAGAGATACCATCCCTCAATATCTTCGTGAGCGACATGTTGAAATAGGCGTTTTTGATTCGAATGCAGACCTGCATGCTGAGGAGATCGGAGATGGGAATCTCAACTTTGTCTATAGGGTTTTTGATAAAACACAATCGGAACGGTCCCTGGTCTTAAAACAGGCACCACCTTATATAAAAATACTGGGACCTGACTATCCATTACCTTCCGAACGTTTGGCTTATGAGTGGCGATCACTTCAAGTCTACAATCAATTCGCAAGTGAAATAGTACCAACAGTGTACTATTTTGATAGTGGCTCTGCTGTAATTGCTATGGAGGATCTCCGAGGTTACAATCTACTGCGAGATGAACTCATTGCGGGGAAAGTTAATCAGACAATCCCTGTATTGATCGGAAGGTTTATGGGACTTGTGCATAGTCAAACCTACTTCAATAACCTTGATAAAGTTCTTGTCAATAAGTATCAAAAAGACTTCGCTAACACCGTGATGCAGTCAATCACTGCGGATTATGTGTTTACTTTTCCATTTATTGAACACGAAACAAATTTCTATACGGACGGTTTAGATGCTGCTGTTGACCAATTGAGAACTGACCAACAATTCTTAAAACAGGTAGATGAATTAAAGAGTACTTTTCTAACAGCACAGTGTGGGTTGTCGCACGGGGATCTACATACCGGCAGCATTATGGTAAAAGATGATTCTGCTAAAGTTATTGATTCTGAATTCGCCTTTTACGGACCTGTAGGATTTGATATAGGACTATTTTGGGCGAACTATCTTTTATCTTATTTTTCACATACAGACAATTCTGATGTTCAATCACAACTAATAAATGCTATTGGCATAACATGGGAGATTTATACAACCGAATTTCAAATGGATGACACATCTCATAAAACACATATTTTACAACAAATTTTCCATGAGTCTATAGGATTCACGGGAATGGAGATGTTACGACGTATTATCGGCGCAGCACATGTCAAAGACATAGAGAGTATTTCAGATTTGCAACGAAAATTGAGCATAGAGTCCGCTATACTGGAATTTGGCAAGACACTCGTAAAAGAACGACATAAATTTGCTACTGTTGATGAAATGATGGAATTATTGTAAAATGATATTCTGAGATAAGAATAGATAAACACATTAAATGAATTGCAACAAAACCTATGAGAGACTACTACGAAATTCTCGGTGTTAATCGGGACGCTACTTCAGAAGAAATCAAAAAAGCCTATCGGAAATTGGCAGTCAAATACCATCCGGATAAGAATTCAGGTGACAAAGCTGCAGAAGAGAGATTTAAAGAGGCATCTAACGCTTATTCCGTGCTATCTGACCCAGAAAAACGACGCACCTATGATACGCGTGGTCATGCTGGTGTACACGGCATGGGGTTTGAGGGATTTACCAATGTGAATGACATCTTTACCCACATCAATTTGAGCGATATTCTTGGACGCGCGGGTTACGGTAGATTTGATGACGCTTTCGGTGATGTTTTTGGACCGCAACGCCAAACGACACGTCCATACCGCGGACGTGACCATCGCATAAACCTAACTATTCCTTTTGAAGATTCAGTGCTTGGCACAAAGAAAGAGGTTACCATACAAGGAAGAAATATCACTATTAAGATACCACCGGGTATTAAAGACGGTCAAACTCTACGGGTTCGGGGACAAGGAGAATCTATCGGTGCGGGGACCTCTGGTGACCTGATGGTCAAAATATCCGTTCAACCGCATCCGACCATATCACGCGACGGTCTTGACTTGGTAACAGATGCAAAAGTTCCTATGACAACCGCAGCTTTAGGCGGCACAGCCAGAGTGCAAACCTTAACAGGAAATGTGGATCTCAAAATACCTGCAGGGGCACAACCAGGACAGCAGTTACGTATCCGCGGGCAAGGAATTGTTGACCCCACTGGACGCAACGGGGATTTACGTGTTCGCATTGTTGTGGAAATACCTAAATCGTTGACACGAAAACAGAAGGATTTACTAAAGCAACTTGCGAAAACGTTATGACAAAAGAACATACGGAAATTGATGACACACCACAGTTGAGTGGGCAATTCGATATTGTTTCTAAACAGATTATTCATAATGAACCAGATGAATGTATTCAATTTTACCTTGAAACACCGGACGCTCATGTGATTAAAGTATTAGATACCGAGCAACCCGTTGTCAAATGGTATCGTGCAGATAGTTTTATCCATGCAAACGTTAAGGGTGAAGAAGCCATCGTACATTTGGAGTTTCAGACGCACGATAGCAAAGAGATACCGATGCCATACCGTGTCGCAGGTTATGCAGGTTTAGGGATACGGATGTACCAACTACCTATCTATTCACACGTGATTTACCTGCATCCAAATGCTGGACTGAACGATCCAGGGGAATACGTCCAGAATATATCAGGCTATGAAATTACCATTAAATATAAGGTCATCAGACTTTGTGAAATAGAGGGACAAGGTATTTTAGATGCAAAACTAAAAGGACTCATTCCATTTGCACCATTGATGAAACCACCAGCGGAGATGGAACCTGAACAATGGCTGCGGGAATGTGTTAGGGTAGCTGATTCAATCCCAATGGATGAACCAGATAAGCCTGACTTTCTCTCAAACCTGGCTATTCTGGGTGGTATAATATTGGATTATGAAACGATCCGCAAAATAATATCGGAGGAAACTATGTACGCATCATCAGTAATTCAACATTGGACAGAACAAGGTATTAAGAAAGGACTTGAACAAGGTCGTGAAGAGGGACTTGAACAAGGTCGTGAAGAAGGTCTTGAACAAGGTGAGAGAAAAGGGGCATTTGAATCTCTTATAGATATATTAGAATTCCATTTTCCACCTGATGAAGTGCAAACTTTATTACCTATTCTTGAGAACATCGAAGAACTGCAACAACTCAAGGAGCTACGCCAGCAAGCACTTCAAGTATCAAGCATTGATGAATTTAGAAGTATTTTGTCATCAAACGGGAATTGAACCTTATCACAAAAGGGTTTACTACAACAACTCGCAAAGACACTATGAAGACATTTTATGGATGCTTCAAACCGTTTTGATAAAATAAAAAGGGAGACAATATGCCAACAGAGTTTAAAAATGTTAGTGAAATTACGCAGCGTGTCAGAGAAATCATCAGGGATAATTCTGACCTGGAAAATGTCTGGATACAAGGCGAAATAGCAGATGTCAAACGCCCACGAAATGGCAATACCTATTTTATTCTCAAAGATAACTCTATGGAAATTGAATGTGTCATTTTCAAAGATCGGGCACCTCTGCAAAACAATTTGTCCGCAGTCAGGAGCCGTATGTTTGTCAAGGGACAAATTGATGTCTATAAAAAGAAGAGTGAATATAGGTTTGTGGTCACAGGTATAAATTTACCTGAAGATGCTCCGCAGTCTCAATCCGTTTCTGTTACTGATCTGACGAATACTTTGGAGTCTACCATAGCAGATCATTCAGGCGAAGTTCAAGGTGAGATTTCAGCCGTTTTTGTAACATCTAAAGATTATACAATTTTAAAACTCAAGGACGTTACTACTGAGGGACAACCTGTAGACATTATAGAATGTGTGCTTCCACCAGAAATTTCACCATCTTTTTCTCTGCAGAAAGGTGAAAGCGTCTGTGTAAGAGGGAAATTTGGAATCTTTGCAAAAGCAAGTGCCTATCGAATTGAGATTGGTAATGCCGATAATATAACGCCAGTTAAAGGAAAACCAAAAGGAAAGAAGCCAGCACCAAAGAAGTGCAAAGATTGCCACCAGTATTTTAGTGAACTGCAAGATCGGTCATGTCATATATGTTACAATGCAAGTCTAACTTCTGAAGGGATTGTTGTTGGTGCAGTTATGCGTTATTTTGAAAGATTCAAAGATTTTACTGCACAACGGGAATATCCAATTGATTTTACTCCATATATAAAAGGTCGCGCGGATATTGCATTGTTGAATAGTAAAGGAAATCCAGTAGCCATTGCAGAGTGTAAACGAATCGAAGATAACAATAGGGACGATGGGATAAATAATCAGTTGAAACCTTACCTCAATGTGAGTAAGACCAATTTAGGACTATTTGCCGATGATACAGACCCTTGTGAGTGGATTTTCCTTAAGAAAAATAGTGTGAGAGAGGAGTTTGACAAGATCAGTCGTTCTCAATTTGAAAGAGAACTCGGTGTAGAACCAACATCAGAAATACCACCCGGTAGGACTCGACTTGAACTTATACTTGGTAATATTATTGAGTCTGAGGTAGATGCCATTGTAAATGCAGCAAATTCTCAATTTACAAAAGGGAGCGGTGTAGATGGAGCAATTCGGGAGGCAGGCGGTAGAGAACTTGATCGCGAGTTACAAGAAATTTTTGACCGAGAAGGTATCTGTCCTCCAGGCAAAGCTGTTATTACAAAAGGAGGAAACCTACATGCAAGACATGTTATTCATGCTGTAGGACCAATCTATCAGGGTGGGGAATTTAGTGAATTAAAACAACTTGCTCTTTCCTATAAAAATAGTTTGAAGGTGGCAGTGGAAAACGGAATTAACTCTATTGCCTTTCCTGCTATTAGTACTGGTAACTTTGGCTTTCCTATTGAGCAAGCAACCCCTATTGCTCTAAATACTGTAAAAGAGTTTGTAGAACAAGCACATCAGAATAACGAAATGGTGCCAGAACACATTCAGTTTGTTTTGTTTGATGAAGAAGCTTATAACTGTTATGTCAAAGAACTTGCAAATCTTGGTTTAGGTATATCCTGTCTGATCGGCTAACCAATCCTTTTACACACGCCTAAACCTAAATTGGAATTATTTATCACAGAAGGAGAACGAATGATTTCACTATCACAACGAAGTCAAAACGTAACACCGTCATCAACTTTAGCAATTACAGCGAAAATCAACGCAATGATTGCTGATGGCGTAGATGTCGTCAAATTCGGAGCAGGTGAACCCGATTTTGATACACCCGACTATATCAAAGCTGCCGCAATAGAGGCACTTGAGGCAGGTTTTACTAAATACACACCCGTTCCAGGAATCCCTGAACTACGGGAAGCAATCGTTGAGAAATTTCAGAACGATAACGGACTGAGTTATGCACCATCCCAAGTTATAGTTTCCTGTGGGGCAAAGCACACACTCTATAATATCATGCAGGCGATATGTGATCCGGGAGATGAAGTAATTTTTGCAGCACCGTATTGGGTGAGTTATCCACAGCAGATCAAATTAGCAGGTGCTGTCCCAAATGTCATTGAAACCACTGCGGAACAGAACTTCTGCATGCAACCCGAACAGGTGGAAGCAGCGATCACACCGAAAACAAAAGCGATTCTCATCAACAGTCCGAGCAATCCCACAGGCACAACATACGATATTGAAACACTCAAACAGATTGCCGCACTCGCTGTTGACAAACAGGTATATCTCATCTCAGACGAAATCTATGAAGCACTGCTTTACGACGGTGCCACACATCAGAGTCCTGCTTCCTTCAACGAGGAAACGAAAGCGATTACCTTTGTCGTAAACGGTGTGTCAAAAGCCTACTCCATGACGGGATGGAGAATCGGGTATACTGCAGGTCCCGAAGATGCGATTTCAGCGATGTCACGCATTCAATCGCACAGCACTTCAAATCCGACCTCAATTGCACAGAAAGGTGCAGTTGCCGCGCTGAAAGAACCGCAGGATGCCGTTGAGGAGATGCGAAAAGCATTTGAAGAACGCCGCGATGTCATCTGTCAACGTTTTGATGAGATTGATGGTGTAAGTTATGTCAAACCGCAAGGTGCGTTTTATATCTTTCCTGATTTTTCTGCACATTACGGAAGGACACTCGACGGCAATAAAATTGAAGGTTCAATGGACATAACTGATTATCTACTCGGTTCAGCGGGTGTCGGTGTTGTGCCGGGAGATGGTTTCGGAGCAGATAACAACTTGCGTCTCTCCTTTGCTACCTCTCTGACAGAGATAAATCGTGGACTGGATCGTATTAAAAAGGCATTAGAATAAAGTAATTCTCTCTTGTGGGAGGGCTTTGTTCGCTCGATTACTGTCTGGATCGCGGATTTTAAGAGTATCCGCGTTGTAGTCGCGCAATTCATTGCCAAATCAACGCCAAATGCGCGTGGCAGGATGCACTTTTGGTATTATGCATGATTTAGTGCCTCGGACATTCAGAATGGTAGGTGCGGTTAGGAAATCACACCACAACCCGATTAATAAATTAATCTATATCAAAACGCGTCTACAAGGACACCTTTGTCTGAACCAGGATTTCCAAGATTATCAGATTTTCAGGATTAGGCGTTTGCACAAAAAGATTTAACTTGACATTATATATCCATTTGGATATAATTATACTATGATGGACATAAAACGAGACTTGAAGCAAGTCGTTTGGGTTGGAAACGCTAAGAAAAAACTTAAAAAATTTCCGAAATCTGTTCAAAAGGATGTAGGAGATGCTTTGTTCTCTGCACAAGTGGGAAGTTTATCTTCAGCGGCGAAACTGCTCAAGCACATCGGTCCAGGGGTATTTGAAATACGGGCTACACATAAAACTAATACTTACCGTGCTGTGTATACCGTGAAAATTGGGGAGCGGATTTATGTCTTGCACTGTTTTCAGAAGAAAGCAAAGAAAGGTATAGGAACACCAAAGAAAGAGATTACCTTAATCAAAAAGCGTCTGAAAATGGCACAAGAAAGGGAAGGAAAACTATGAGCAAAAAAGTAAAATTTGAAGAGAGTTCAGGCAATGTTTTTGCAGATCTCAATCTACCAGATGCGGAAGAATTGCATCTCAAAGCTCAACTTGGATATGAGGTGTTTCAGATTATAGAAGAACGGAAGTTAACCCAAGCTGAAGCTGCAGATATTTTAGGCGTAAAGCAGCCTGAAATCTCTCGGCTTAAAAAGGGGAAGTTTAATCATTACAGTGTTGAACGATTATTGGCATTTCTGACTCGTCTGAATCATGACATAGAAATTCGTATTGTTCCCGCGGAAAATAAGGTGGGGGAACAACGGGTTATAAAAGCAGAACCTATGAATCAGACAACATTAGAACAACAAAACAGAGAAGAATCAGATAGGGACTTCATTCGAGACAAATTAATGGATATTGAGACATCTGAATCCAAGTTTGTATAGGAAAAGCCGGATGACAAAAGATAATTTTGCCAAAACCACTGCTAAAACTGCCAAAGACTACGTTGATAAAGGTAGGGAGTTATTCAATCTGAAAGATCATAGTAGTTCCATATCCAACTTTGATAAGGCAATTCATATAGACCCTACCTCAGCTTTAGCTTACCACGGCAGGGGAACTGTAAGGATATACTTAGGACAACATCTTGAGGCCATTTCTGACTTCAATGAGGCTATTCGTTTAGACCCCAACTATGTAGATGCTTACAACAACCGAGGATCTGCCAAAATAGATTTAGGACAACATCTTGAGGCTATCGCTGACTTTGACGAGGCAATTCGTTTGGACCCTAATTATATAGATGCTTACTATAACCGCGCTCTCGCTAAAAACGAAATAAATCAATATATTGAAGCGATTTCCGACTTTAACGCAGCCATCCATTTAGTTCCAGACGATGCAATTTTTTATACTGATAGGGGAATCTCAAAAAGCAGGCTAAAACAGTATACTGAGGCTATTTCTGACTTTGATGAGGCAATCAGATTAGATCCAAACTTAGCAAGAGCATACAATAATCGTGGTATCGCGAAACGCAGAATGGGACAACATTTTGAGGCTCTCACTGACATTGATACAGCCATCCGTTTAGACCCTAAAGACGCAGTTTCATATAACAACAGAGGGGCAGCAAAAGGTGAGCTAGGGCATTCTGAAGCTGCTATTGCTGACTTTGACGAAGCTATTCGACTTGACTCAGAATTTGTAACAGCCTACATCAACCGCGCCTTGCCAAAAGCTCAATAGGCCGACATTTTGAGGCTATTTCCGACTTCGACACGGTTATCCGTTTGGATCCTAACTCCTACCAAGCTTATAATGGTAGAGCAATAGCTAAAGCAGAACTTGGGCATTCTGAAGCTGCTATTGCTGACTTTGATGAGGCTATTCACAAAAATCCTGATTACACAGAAGCATATTTCAATAGAGGGATCTCAAAAATAGAATTGGAGCATGAAGTAGTAGCAGCACAAGACTTCCAGAAAGCCTTAAGCTTAGCACAGGAAACAGGAGACGAAAAACTCATCGCCATAATTAAGAAACAGATGTAGTCACATCCGGCCTATGGTAGGCGCGTTTTGTAAACGCGCTGGCATCAGATACAAACGGCGCGTTTACAAAACGCGCCTACAAGGGTAGGAACACGGGTAAGTGCGATTTCTAAACGCTCCTATATTAGACGAAAGCCAACCATTTATGAACGTCCAAAACAGAACCATCTTCTCAAACGACAACCTCCCCGTGCTACGCGGCATTGACACCGAATCGGTGGATCTCATCTATCTTGACCCGCCCTTCAATTCTAACCGCAACTACGCTGCACCCATCGGCAGCGATGCAGCCGGCGCAGCCTTCAAAGACACATGGACACTCTCCGATGTGGACAACGCATGGCACGGCGAAATCGCTGACCGAGAACCCGCGCTATATCAGGCAATACACGCAGCCGAACTCACACACGGCAAAGGCATGAAGTCTTACCTCATTATGATGGCAGTGCGGTTGTTAGAGATGAAGCGTGCCCTCAAACAGACTGGCAGCATATATCTACATTGCGATTCCACTGCAAGCCATTATCTCAAGGGACTAATGGATGCGGTATTTAGTAAAGATAACTTTCGGAATGAGATTGTGTGGCAACGCACAAACACACATAGTCTGGGTAAGCAGTTTGGCAGGGTTCACGACACGATACTGTTTTATAGCAAAAGTAGCAAAAAAGTATGGAACAATGTCTACACAGAACACAATCCAGAATATGTAAAGAAAACTTATCGTTATCAAGATGAGAGGGGACTTTTCCAAGTCGGTGATCTAACTGCAGGAAGTGTCACAGAAAAAGGGGAATCTGGTCAACCGTGGCGCGGCGTAGATCCGAGTCTTGTCGGTAGAAATTGGAGCACGCCCCAAAGATCAGTGTGGCCAGAGGGTGTTGAACCACCTGACAATTATGAGGAACTCTCAGTGCATGAGAGACTTGAAGCTTTGGATGCTGCGGGTTTGATATATTGGCCATCAAAAGGTAAGGTACCAAGATTCAAGCGTTACCTATCAACATCACAAGGAAGAAGAGTAAACGATGTGATTACGGATATAAAACCAATTGCAAGTAAATCCAAAGAACGTGTCGGTTATCCTACTCAAAAACCCATCGCGTTATTAGAGCGCATCATCAAAGCGAGTAGCAACAAAGGCGATATCGTGTTAGACCCGTTTTGTGGATGTGCTACAACCTGTGTCGCAGCGGAACGGTTACAGCGGCACTGGATCGGCATAGATATATCACCTAAAGCGATTGACCTTGTGCGTGTGCGGTTAGAGAATGAGGTCGGCATGTTCGGAGACGTTATCCACCGCACGGACATCCCCAAACGAAGTGAGAAGTTACCCAACTATCGCACACACAAACATACGCTTTTCGGTAAGCAGGAAGGCTTATGTAACGGATGTAGGACACAATTTCCGTTTCGGAACATGACGGTAGACCACATTGTACCACAATCACAAGGCGGCACCGACCACGAGGATAACCTGCAACTCCTCTGCGGAGCATGCAACTCGACAAAGGGACAAGGCACACAAGCGGAGCTGATTTCACGATTGAAAGCGCAAGGTGTTTTACAATAATTGCCTGTTGGTGGGTAGGTTTCTTGTGGAAGGACTTTGTAAGTCCGATGTTTGCTCTAATTAATTATCAAGAATATCCAAAGCATGATCAGGGTCAAAATTTAATATTTCTTTAATTTTTTGTCGCTCCTCGTCTGAAAAATGCTCGGTTTCAGGTTCAAGATAAGGTTCAAGGGTTTTAGCAATACTTATGAGTTCATGCAAAATACTTAAACTTGAGTCAGCAATGGCACTCTGAATCTCCTTATCAAGACTTGATTCGTAAAAGTGAAGTATTTCAAACAGACTTAGTAATTGATTTATAATTTCACAAGAAGGATAAACCTGTTGAAGTTTACGTAACGCATACGAAAAGTGAGTAAGTATCCTCAATAGGAATCGTAATTGTAGTAGTAGCCATTAGTATAGTATTAAACTCCTTTTCTACAAGAAATACATCAAACATTTTAAAATTATATCACATGAAAGGAAAAGAAACAAGTCAATCGAAAGAAAATGTATAGTTTTTAGATTCACTATAATTTCATCAAAACGCACTTATGACAGATAAAGAAAGGGGATACTACTGTGACACAACCTAATCTCGTTTTCGTTATCACCGACGACCAAGGCTACGGTGATTTAGGATGCACTGGAAACCCAGTCATCAACACCCCGAATTTAGACGCACTTGCTGGAGAAAGCGTTCAACTGCGGAACCTGCATGTCGGTCCCACCTGTTCACCGACGCGCGCAGGTATCATGACCGGACGATACTGCAACTCAACAGGGGTATGGCATACCATCGGAGGCAGATCCCTTCTCCGCATCGATGAAATCACGATGGCAGATATCTTCAGACGCAACGGTTATAACACAGGTATGTTCGGCAAATGGCATCTCGGTGATAACTACCCATTCCGGCCACATGACCGAGGATTTGTAGAATCACTCTATCACGGCGGTGGTGGAATCAGTCAAACACCAGATTATTGGGGTAACGACTACTTTGACGACACTTATTTCAGCAACGGTTCTGAACAACCTTTTGAGGGTTATTGCACAGATGTTTGGTTTCAAGAGGGCATGAAGTTTATTGAACGTAATAAAGACCGTCCATTTTTCTGCTATATTCCCACCAATGCACCACACGGTCCCTTCCGCGTTCCCGATGCTTACAGTGAGGTCTACCGAAGGAAAGGTGAACCAGAATCACGTGCCTGTTTTTATGGAATGATTACCAACATAGACGATAATATGGCACGACTCCGACACCATCTCAAAGTCCTCGGACTTGAAGAAAACACTATTCTTATCTTTATGACAGACAACGGAACTGCTAATGGGTGTGACTTGGATGGACAGCAGTTCGTTAAGTCTGGATATAACGCTGGGATGCGTGGCAAAAAAGGGTCTCCCTATGAAGGTGGACATCGGGTGCCACTCTTTATGCATTGGCCCGGTGGAGGTTTTTCAGAAAAGAAAGAGATAGACGAACTCACTGCCAATATTGATCTGCTACCAACATTAATTGACCTTTGCGATTTAGAAGTATCTGAAACCTCACGTTTTCATGGCAAAAGCATTGCACCGCTATTACAAGATAAATTGGTAGAATGGGAAGATCGCGTGGTAGTCACCGATTCACAGCGGGTTGAAAATCCGGTAAAGTGGAGACAGAGTGCCACAATGTCACAAAGATGGAGATTGATCAACGGCACGAAACTCTACGATATTCAAGCAGATCCCGAACAACGAGAAGACATCGCTGATCAACACCCCGATGTCGTTGCTGAACTTCGTGAACATTATGAAACATGGTGGGCATTGGTATCAGAAAGGTTTGATGAAGAATGCCCAATTGTTATCGGCACACAAAACGAACAACTTGCCTGTATTACGACACATGATTGGCACGGCAGTGGAAACGCTTGGAATCAAGGATCTATTCGGAACGGAATGGCATGCAACGGATATTGGGCAATTGAAGTGCCGGAAGATGGCGAATATAGTTTTGAGTTGCGCCGTTGGCCACGGGAGGAAAATAGGGCAATTACTGAAGGTATTCCCGGTGAGAAAATTGACCTATACAACGGTGGAAAGGCATTAGATTTGAAAACAGCACAAATCCGTATCGGTGATCAGACTGCAACGCAAGCGATTGAACTTGATGCAATAGGTGTTACCTTCACATTCAACCTTAAAGCAGGACAGACACGGATGCATACTGAGTTTGCTAATGAATCAGGTGAATTATCGCTTGGTGCGTATTATGTATATGTGAAACGCGTCATTTAAAATATTGTTCATAATGCCAAGTCTACTATCTTCTTTCATTATAGGTTTGATTGTTTATTTTATTGACAAGGTATAATGAGTACAAAAACAATAGGAGAATAAGATGTATAAATGTGCAATTCTTGGTTGTCGGGGACGTGCCCGAGCACATGCCCGTGCTTACGACAATGTAAAAGGTGGGAAACTCACCGCTATCTGTGATATGAAGGAGGACTTACTGGAAGGTTTCGGTGAGGAATTCAACATTGATGCTCGCTACACAGATCTTGATGAAATGTTGTCTAAGGAGAAACCTGATCTCTTACACATTGTGACTGCCCCCGTATTACGTGGTACTAATGAACGAATTCGGTATCCGCTGCTGAATCAGGCTTCAGAACACGGTGTTCCTGCGGTGATAATAGAAAAACCGATTGCTGTTGAAAGTGAAGATTGGCGGCAAATTTATGAACTCTCTAAACGCACCAAGACAAAGATCTGTATCAACACACAACTCAACTTTCATCCAAAGAATCTTGAGTTGAAACGAGATGTCGCAGAAGGCAAAATCGGTGCGATTAAGTTCATTGAGGCGAGTGCACGCAATCCACCCGTAGATCAAGCACCACATGTCCTTCAATTAGTCTCCTCTTATATTGACAACTCCCAGCCTGTAAAAGTAATAGGACAGATCGCTGGAGCAGGAAATTTGGATGGGGCGCAACCCTCACCCGCAAATGCTACTGGCTTGGTTACTTATGAAAATGGGGTACAAGCATCAGTCGCTTTCGGTCCGGAGATGGCTCCCCGTGTGAATCCCAAAACAGGTAATAATCAGCATAAGCGAGTCTGTGTGTTTGGTGAAAAAGGATTCGTTCACTGGCGTTTTGAGAGTTGGGAGCGTTACACCCCAGAAGGCGGTTATGAAGGTGGTAGCCTCGGTTACGGTGGCCAAAATTCAATTTCACAAACAAATTTGACTGAAGCAGTGTTTGATTGGTTGGACGATGAGAGTAAAATACATCCTATTCATCTATCTCAATCCCTCGCGGAATTCAATTTGCTGCTTGGAATCTACTATAGTGGTATAAGTAACACTGTCATAGAACTGCCCTTTGATCCACCGGATGGGTTGATGGACATGTTCAGAGAACAACTATAACTCTATGAATAGATGCTGTCATATTGACCTTTTGCGTTTCATGTAAAGGAATAATCCACATGAATGACATTATCTATATGGACAACCATGCAACAACACCGATTGCCCCTGAAGTGTTTGATGCCATGTTGCCCTATTTAACGACACACTTCGGGAATGCTGCCAGTACACATTCATTCGGTGTTGCCGCTAAAGATGCAGTAGATAAAGCGCGCGACCAGGTAGCAAACCTGCTCGGATGTTTACCAGAAGAGATTATCTTTACAAGTGGTGCGACTGAATCAGACAATCTTGCCATTAGAGGTGCTGCCTATGCTTGTAGAGATAGAGGAAACCACATCATCACAAGCACCGCAGAACATCACGCAGTACTTGATACATGCCATGCATTAGATAAGGAAGGTTTTGAGACCACATATCTACCTGTTGACAGATACGGTATGGTCAACCCTGATGACGTGGCAGCTGCTATCACACAGAAAACCATTCTGATGAGTTTCATGTATGCCAACAACGAAGTCGGCACAATCAATCCGATTCGTGAGATTGCAGACATAGCCACGGAGCACGGTGTGATATTTCACTCAGATGCGGTGCAAGGTGTCGGCAAACTTGAGTCAGATATAGATGTGTTGGGACTTGAAATGGCATCTATTACTGCACACAAGATTTATGGACCTAAAGGCATCGGCGCGCTTTATGTTCGTGAAGGTACACGTTTGGATCCGCTTTTCTACGGTGGTGGGCAGGAAGCAGGTATCCGTCCGGGAACATTGAATGTTGCGGGGATTGTTGGTTTGGGTGCTGCATGTGGTGCATGTCAAGCTGCGATGGAGATGAAGATGGAAGAAAAGTTGGTTGGACCTTTGCGTGATGCACTCCATCAAAGATTAGCATCACAGTTGGCAGATATCCATCTCAACGGTCATCCCGAAAATCGCTTGTTAGGGAACCTGAATCTCAATTTTGCTGGAGTACAAAGTCATTCGCTCTTAGCAGGACTCAAACGTGTTGCAGTCTCTACTGGTTCAGCCTGTGATTCAGAATCGGTCACCGAATCGCATGTATTAGTGGCAATGGGAATTCCAAATGAATTGGCAGTGACTGCTGTCCGTTTCGGTTTGGGACGTTATAATACGATGAATGAAGTTAATATTGTCGCAGATGAAGTTATAAAGACGGTGAATCGTTTACGTGCATTAGCACAAGAATAAAAAAGTCAGTCTATTGAAATAATACCATTTCTAAATGATAACTTCTCATTACAAGAATACGCATTTGTAGTCGCGCAATTCATTGCGCCTCTTACATTCATAAGACCTAATAAATCTCATAATGCGAATTTCTTTGTTAGAATTGGTATAAGTTAACACTCATGTTATTTACTGCATCTCAAAGCAATCTTACCTCTAAAGAATACATCGCTGCAGAACGAAAAGCGACTCTCAAAAGTGAATATTTAAGCGGAAAGATTGGCGCAATGTCCGGGGCAAGTGTTGAACACAATCTTATTTCCGTGAATACTGTAAACGGGTTATATAACCAATTAACTGACATTTCTCACAATGTTGTTTATACTGCTAACAATCAATGTTTAGAAGGGATAGTGTTATGAAAATGTGATTTGATTTTTAGATTTTTCTTGACTTTTAGCACATGAGATATCATCCTAATTAAAACTTATGACATATTCATAAATTAGGAGACTATCTCATGCAAAATCATCTTATCACTTCTCTAAAGTTTTTTCAAACACTTCTCTACTCTAATTTTCGAAAAATGACATCGGAACTTGAAGAGACCTTGCTTTTACTCTCAACCGGTCATCTATTTGGACTTTACAATCCGAATCAAATAGCAGACGCATTGTCTGAACCGAAAGCGAAACTCTACCGGTGTCTAAAAAGTTTTAGCCTTTATCAGTGGCGGTGTTTATTAGTGCGTATCGGATGTTCCATTGCGATCCAAGAGATACAGGATACCGAAACAAAAGTGCCTCTACACAATCTCGTCGTCGCATTACAATCAGTGTAGATGATACAAATGACCAGAGATATGGTAAAGTGTTGTCATACTGCTTCAGTTGGTGGTCAAAAAAGACAATAAAACGGTTCGAGGGCGGAATATATTAGGCATCACCATCAAAATTGAGGATATGATCATTCCTCTCAACCTCCGTATTGTCAGCAAACAAGGGCGTGGCAACACAGATAAACCGAGTCTTTTTGTGGCTATGCTCAAAGTAGTCCTAAGTTTCTTTGATAATGCGGGCATTGATATAAGAAAATATCCAGTCACTTTTGATTCGTGGTATGGCGGTAAAAAACTTACCGACATTCTGTCTGAAATGGGATTTAGTAGCATACTCATTCACAGAAAAAATAACTATGTGATGGACATTGATAACGAGACCAAAAAAACTTTCGGAACACAAAAAGGAGATAGAACTGCACACGGAACAATGGGGGTGTGATAAACCTCACTATCGCACCCAAGCGACAAGTCGGACATTCGGTTCTCTCGTGCTTCTTTTTTTCTTAGATATGGGCAAAATCCGAACGATGCTGGTATTCGGTAAATCTTTACGGTCAAGTGAGATACTCAGGATTTGGTCTCAACACCACGGTATAGAACAATTCTGGCGGCACCTAAAAACAGATTTGAAACTATTTTCAATGAGTTTAGGAAAACGACAAGGTGCTTATGCAAGTTTAGGTATAAAAATACTCAGTTATCTCTTGATACTGAAAGTCAGTTGTTCCACGCGCAAGACCTTTCATCAAATACAACTTGAACTTTCGGGAAAAAGAAAGATGTTATCTGAACTTAGAGAGCATTTTCATGACGAATATACGAAAAAACGCTGATAAACATTGAGTTCGGAAGCTTTTTGATAAATATCAGATGTTATATTATCATATAGAAATGGTATTAGAAACTTAAGATGGAAAACAAAATGCCCAACAACTGAAGCTGCTGGGCATTTGATCTTTACTGATTTATCGCTGGACCATCAATAAGGTAAACGGAGAATAGGCATGTTTCCTATGAGTGTTCAGTGATGATATCCCATGTGATGCCAAATTTATCTATACATTTGCCATAATATGATCCCCAGAAGACATCTCCCATCGGCATCACGACTTTGCCACTTGCCGATAGTTTTCCATGGATTTCGTCAGCTTGATGTCTGCTGTCTGCATTAAAACAGAGTGAGAAGTTGTTCCCAACTTTGGGGGGTGGACCGAAAGATGAACATGTATCACTACCCATCAAAACGTTTGAACCTATTGGTAGGGATACATGCATGATACGATCAAGGTCTTCATCTGCAATGTCCATATCTTCAGGACCTTCTTGGAATGTCATCATTGTTATGGACTCGCCACCAAAAACAGAACTATAAAATTCAAATGCTTCACGACATTCTCCGTTAAAGTGCAAGTATGGATTAAGTGTCATTATAATCTCCTAAAAGTGCAATATATTCATTTTAAACAATTTAGGTGTAATACCTAACATTGAATAACACGTTTAGGAATATAATTTGGTTTCAATTTGAATTTGTATGAGCATAAAATCATGTGTAGAAATAATGACTTTGTGAGATATCATTCTTCCTCAGTTACAGGCAACACATCCCGTTCAACTTCATGCACCTTGTACTGATAAGTCTGCCCCCGCACCCACATAACCGGTTGTCCTCTGTATGTCCCATCTCCCTTTGCCCATTCTGCCTGAGCACTCAAATAATGAATGACATAACTTCGACGAAATCTTAGACTGTGATTATCCGTGCTTTTATGTAATAAATGACTATGAAACCAGACAACTGAACCTGGTGGCACTTCCACAGCAACGCCATCTTCATCGCGTGCATCGCGTGCCAATTTGAATTCTCTCTGTTGTGATCCTTCAAGATCATCGTGTTCATGTATCTCATGCTTATGGCTACCGGGTATAACATAAAGGCAACCGTTATCACGATCCGCAGCGTCAATAGCAGTCCACGTTCCGATTGTTGTTTCTGTTTTAAACCTATTTCGAAAATAGAACATATCTTGATGCCAAGGAAAACCGAGACCGATCTTAGGTGCTTTCCATATAAAGAGATTGTTAATACCAAGGATATCAGGTCCCATCATATCAACAATTGGGTCAGTTAATCGCGTATCTCGCACCCTTGCGAGAAATTCTGCTACATAACAACTTGGGTGATGTATCTTGTGCATCGCATATATGCCCTGCTCTTCAATTTTACCATCTCTAACCAGGGCATTCTGATCAATATGTGCTGATGGAAACGGACGTTTACCATCCACAATGTCTTCAGCAACTTTACGTAGAGAATCATTTTCCTCATGTGTGAAAACATCTTGTCGAATGAGATATCCGTTCTCATTCCAAAATGAGAGTTCTGTTGGTGATAGTTCATGACTACGTTTCTGTGATATAGTATTTGAGCTCATCATTACTCCTATTTCAGTGTTCTATGTGCATATAAGTGTATCGTTATTCTTGTCAAATCTATACGCAATGATAGTAACATTTTTTGCGAAATAAGTCAAATTATGTGCACTAAAAACTAACAGACGAACAGAGACATTCATTTGTAGGAGAGTTTCTAACCCCGATATTTTGTTGCAGAGTCTCCAATCCCGATATTCTGTCGCAGGATCTCTATCCCAATTGACTGTTATTTACCTACATCTAAGTAGCTTATACCATTTCTAATTGACAAGTCGTCATAACAGGTTGTAGGTCGGGTTGAGAAACGAAACCCGACTTTATTATAGTGTTATGTCGGGTTTCGTGCCTCAACCCGACCTACGAAATAATGTCATATTCTCATTTAGAATTGGTATTACTTTATCAAAGCACTCTGAAACTTCAGACTCATAATCCTGGAAATCTACTAATCCTGCAAATCCTGGTTCAGACAAATAGGAATACAAACCCATTGCAAAACAAACGATTGTGAATACTACTGAACAAAAATCCTAAAATTAAATAACCCTAACAGGCAAACGGGTGTGTAAAGTTTTTGTCACCATAGTCATCAATTTTTTGAAAGGACATTGCATTTTTGATCTTTGAAAAGGTACCGTTTGGTACGTTTTTTCGGATTACGGTACGTTTTTGGTACGTTTTTGGTACGGTGCTGTGAGTCCAGTCTGTATATGGGTATGTGAATGATTTTCGTGTATATTTCTGGAAATTTCAATTTTTCGATTCGGTCCGTTTTGTGATTTAAGTTTTGGGTGTCCTGATATGTATTATTTGAGGTATATGGACACCACATCATAATCCGATTGATCCGTGTGGTGTTTTCTGATTCAGTCTGTTTTTCACTTCTATTGTCCTGCGTTAACATGATATTCTCTCTGCTGGTTTGGACCGATTCTATTCTTGAAATTACCTTTTCTGTTGTAATGTCTGAGGAGCAATGAATTGCGCGACTATGCCTCTATTGTTCTTCATGATATGTTCAGAACTTGCATAGAACAATCGTGATGTGCCAAATCATGGTTATATCATAAGATTTCTCTGAGAGTCGACTTTTTGCGTTTCTAAACTTGCGTAGTTAAATTGGATCTATCTGCTAAACAAATGTTAAGTATACTATACATATATGTGATTGTCAAGTAAAATAATAGAGAATCTATATTATTTTAGATATTGTTGATAATCTCCTGAATTTTTGTCGTCCTGTGTTATTCTAAGGTGACAAAAACTTTACACACCCCAGGCAAACAGATTCCTTGCATAAAAATGGAATATGTAATATGATATTAACATCCTGATACAAGGAGAGAATAATGAGTTTATTGGGTATAGATGTTGGTACAACAGGGTGCAAAGTCATAGCATTTAGGGACGAGGGTGAAATCCTTGCTCATGCATATCGTGAATATCCGCTAATACATCCACAACCCGGATGGTCAGAATTGGATGGGAACGTTGTTTGGGAGAAAGTATCAAATGGAATTCGCGAAGTTGCTGCACAGACAAAATCGGATCCGATAGAAGCAATAAGTGTGGCATCTCAAGGAGAAGCCGTGACACCAGTATGGGGTAACTGTGATGTCTTGGCAAATGCAATAACCACGTTTGATGCGCGCACAATTGGTATCTGCGATGAAATACTGCAGGATATAGAACCGTTAGAAGTCATGCGAATCACTGGTATGCCACCGAGTGATATACATACGCTTGCTAAACTGGTATGGATACAACGAAATCAACCTGAAATCTATAAAAAAGTCTGGAAGTTTTTCGGATTTGAAGATTTCATCAATTTCAGACTCGGTGTTCAACCTGCAGTGGACTATTCCCTCGCAGCACGCACCATGGCGTTTGATATAAACGACAAATGTTGGTCCGATAGAATGCTCGCATTAGCAGATGTTGATACAGAAATTTTACCAGATACAGTACCGTCAGGAACTATAATTGGTGAAATTGGAAAGAAGGTATCTGGCGAACTAAATCTCCCATCTGGTGTTGTCGTTGTTGCAGGTGGACACGATCAACCCTGTGGTGCGTTGGGAGCAGGGATAATTCGTGGTGGAGAGGTAATGGATGCAACAGGGACAGTGGAATGTATTGCACCTGCTTTTCCTGAACCAGTCGTTAACCAACAGATGATAGATGGTAACTTTTCTTGCTATCCTCATGTCGTTGAAGGTCTCTATGTAACATTGGGATTTGTATCAAGCGGCGGCGTTGTATTACGGTGGTTTCGTGATACGCTTGCTCAAGCGGAAGTGGCACAGGCCAAAAAAGAAGGACGCGATGTCTACGATATTCTACTTGAAGATATACCTGATGAGCCTGGAACAGCGATGCTACTTCCACACTTTACAGGTTCTGGAACACCACATCTTGATTTGGAATCTAAGGGCGCAATTGTTGGATTATCACTCTCTACCACAAAAGGCGAACTTGTCAAGGCGATACTTGAGGGCATTAGTTACGAAATAAAACAGAATCTTAGGATGCTACAAGATGCAGGTGTCGTTATAAATGAAGTCCGGGCAATCGGAGGCGGTGCGAAATCTGAAAAATGGCTGCAACTCAAAGCGGATATGTTTGGTAAAAAGGTTATTGCTCTCGATATTTCAGAGGGCGTATGTCTCGGAACTGCTATCCTTGCGGGAACAGCAACAGGGAAATATAATTCTATTGAAGAAGCAGTTGACTTGTTAGTCAAACCACAGAAAGAGTATTATCCGCGTGAGGAGATTGCACAACAATACGATGAGAAATTGCAGGTATATGAGCAAATCTACCCCGCACTCCGTGATATAAACGATCAATTGTAAATGACAAGAATCTCTGTTGATGTTGTTATGGAAAACCACGTCGTTGGCATAGACATAGGCGGAACAAAACTCGCAACTGTAGTTGCTGATAGTTCAGGTAAAATAATCAATAAAGTTCGCCAACCAACACATGCAGATAAAGGTCCTGAATATGCTATTCAATTGCTAATTGATATGGTCTACCAGACCATTACACAAGCAGAATTGGAATTGAAGGATATTTCAGCGATAGGAATCAGCTGTGGTGGACCGTTGGACACAAAAACGGGTATAGTCCATTCGCCACCAAATCTTCCCGGATGGGAAGCGTTTCCATTGAAAGAAAGGTTGGAAAACGAGTTTAGTATTTCCGTGACGATTGAAAACGATGCAAATGCTTGTGCCCTTGCTGAGTATCGTTTCGGTGGAGGCAGAGGTTACGAATCAGTTCTTTATATGACGATGAGTACTGGTATAGGTGGTGGAATTGTCCTAAATGGAGAGATCTATCACGGCGCAAATGACAGTGCTGGCGAAGTTGGTCACCAGATACTTCTGCCTGATGGACCACTTTGTGGGTGTGGCAAACGAGGATGTCTTGAATCGTTGTGTTCGGGACCTGCTATCGCTCGACGGGCTAAAGATGCGATTCAGATCGAATCCGATACTGAAATCCTTGAACTTGTGGATGGAGATATAGAAGCAGTAAAATCTGAACATGTCCTTGAAGCTGCGAAAAAAGGTGACGCATTGGCACTTAGGTTAATAGATGAAACTGCATATTATATGGGATGGGGTATCGCAAATCTTGTGAATATCTTGAATCCAGACATTGTCCTATTAGGCACAATCGCAATCGCAGCTGGGGATCTGTTACTTGAACCCATTAGAAAAACGGTAGCATCTTATGCAATGGCACGACCTGCAGAAGCCGTTAGGATAATGCCAGCACAGTTAGGAGAATCCTTGGGAGACCTTGCAGCAATCTCGCTGGTAGTCTGATTTATGGTAAAACCTATATGGACAGAATACAACAATATCTTACACACCTACAAGATGTATTAGACAAGTTGAATTTAGAAGATATACGGAAATCCATTGATGTTATCATGGACGCATATCATTCAGATCGCCAGATATTTGTAATAGGAAATGGTGGCAGTGCTTCTACTGCATCTCATCTTGCTTGTGATTTAGGGAAGGGAACAAGTGTTGAAGGCAAGAAACGATTTAGGGTTATTAGTCTGACGGATAACATAGCAACTATGACTGCATGGTCTAACGATGTTTCTTATGATGATGTATTTGTTGAACAACTCAAGAATCTTGTAAATGCGGACGATGTTGTGATTGGTATTAGTGCAAGCGGCAATTCTGAAAATGTCCTTCGGGCAATGCAACATGCTGCTGACATTGGATGCAGAACCATCGGATGGAGTGGATTTGGTGGGGGTAGATTAGCAAAGATTTGTGATACAAATGTCGTTGTTGATAGTAGTGAATACGGGCCGGTGGAAGATGTTCATCTAATTTTAAATCACATTCTACATGCTTGGATTAGAGAGGAATTCACTACGACTTGATGGTTTTCAATCAAGATAGATGTGAGTATGGTGTGAAGTTTATTGTAGGTATCTTGAGGATGTGTAAAGTTTTTGGCAACATCTCATTGGACATTGTAGGAGGGGTTTCCTAACCCCGATTTCAGAGAAATAGGACAGAAATCGGGGTTGGAAAAGCCCGCCAACAGCAGATTAATCCTTAAATTGACGCTTATGGTGTCAAAAACTTTACAAACCCTTTCTTGACACTCTTAGAGAATTAAGGTATACTAATTTCAGAATCCAACAAACTCAATTCAACTGCAGACATAACAATTAGGTCCTATTTGGAGTGATGGAAGATGAAGATGAAAAGAGATCCACTAATATACGAGCTCTTATTAATCTGTTTGCTGATGATCACTGGTAATTTGTCAGCAGAAGATACTGCCGTAGTCTATGTCCTGGACATACGTACAGAAATTGGTGGAGGTGTCAGTGGCTACATCAGCAAAGGTATTAAAAAAGCAGAGAACGCTAAAGCGGATGTAATTATATTTGATGTAGATACCCCTGGCGGGAAAGTAGACTCTGCAGTCAGGATAATCAGATCAATCCAAGCTACAGATATTCCTACTATTGCTTTTGTAAACCGTCAAGCAATCTCCGCAGGAGCAATGATCTCTTCCGCTTGTACTCAGATTGTTATGACATCCGGAGCCACAATAGGCGACTCTGAACCGGTAGATACTCAAGGGAATCAAGTAAGTGAGAAGATCGTCTCCTATATTAGAGGAACGATACGTTCTACTGCAGAACGCGAACATAGAAATCCAGATATTGCAGAGGCAATGGTAGATAAAAGATTGTACCTTGTCAGACTAAGAAATGGGGATATAATAAAACTACGTCCCGATGAATATCTTGATGAACAGGAAGCAGGCACACAAATGGAGGTCCTGTGTGCAGAGGGTGAACTATTAAACTTAACGACTCGTCAGGCAATAGACTACGGTTTCGCTGATGCCCAAGCAGAAACATTATCAGAATTACTTTCACAATATCAGATCGTTGAAATAGATCTAAACTATAGAGCTGATAATAGTGATATTATAGTATCAGCTCTAACTCAAGAAGGAATCCAAAATAAACAAGAGGACCTTGGAGTCGCGCAAATTACACCAATAAAATCATTGTCCGATGCACAAGTGACTCGTTATGCAGTAACCCTCGGAGATCGCTTAGTCTTTTTTATTACAAGCCCATATATCAGTGCGTTGTTATTATCGTTAGGTGGACTTGGACTTTTTGTCGAAATCCGCACACCAGGTTTTGGAATTCCTGGATTTCTCGGGCTGTTATTTATTGGCTTATTCTTTGGCGGACATATGTTGAACCAAATTCCTCAGGGATGGGTACCATTGCTCTTTGTTGTCGGTTTAGCATTGATTCTGTTAGAAGTATTTGTAATCCCTGGTTTTGGCATAGCAGGAATTCTCGGTTTGATATTGATGTTTGGTAGTGTTTTTTATGTGTTCTTTATGAGTACAGATGATTTCAATATCGCGCTGTTGTGGCTTTCTCTTTCAGTAATCCTAACTTCTGTCTTAGCAGTTGTTGCAACAATCTTTCTGCCGAAAACGTCTCCATTCCAACGTTTTGCTCTGGGTACAGTAATGAGTACTGATCAAGGCTATCATTCAGCAGGAGATGAGGATTTTCATAGTTTTCTTGGTAAAACGGGTGTTGCTTTAACTCCATTACGACCAGCAGGGACAGTCAAAATTGACAATAAACGAATAGATGTAGTAACAGTTGGCGATTTCATTGCCCAAAACACACCTGTCAAAGTATTGGAAGTAGAGGGTTCAAAGATATCTGTTGAAGCTCTTGAGGAATAACAGTATCATTTCAGTATAGATGGAGGAAATTTAATATGTGGGTACCAACTATTCTTATTGCCCTTGGAATTCTATTAGTTTTTATTGAGATTCTGATTCTCCCTGGTTTTGGTGCAGCAGGTATACCAGGATTAGTGATATTCTGTATTGGAATTGGAATGATATGGGTAAATGAAGGATTTACGAAAGCAATTATTTACGCAAGTGTTGCTCTTGTCTTTGTCATACCGATTTCTATTATCGGTTTGTCTCTGTTTCGTGATTCCTCTGCAGGTAAGAGTTTTATCCTGAGCGCATCTGAGAAGACTGAAGATGGGTTCCAAGCAGCACCCAAAGAGTTAACCGCACTTGTTGGTAAATCTGGTAAAACGGTCACCCCACTTCGTCCAGCAGGTGTTGCTATGATAAACGGTCAACGTGTTGATATTGTTACGCAAGGTGAATTTGTTGCACCAGAAACTGAGGTAGAAGTGATCTTAGTTGAGGGAAGTCGCGTAGTCGTACGTAGTTTGTAATATTATGTTAGTGTTTGTATAAATTCTATAGTTTGGACACTTTTTCAAACGGGAGTTGATATAAGAAATTGGTTCACGACTTATGTTGTTAAACCAACGCACAGCAGACAAAACGGAAACCCTCTTTGCTCCAGCGGAGCAATATGTTTATAGAAACATAATGTGCCGACCGTATCCGCTCCAGCGGAGCGGTATGTGATTTTTGACACATCGCACTCCGCTGGAGCACGAAAAGTATGTCCGCCGTTTTCTATAGACATAGCACATCGCTAGAGTGCAGCATTTTCGCGGTGTTCCACTGATATGTGAAAGTCATAGAAAAATAGATTTGCCGTTGAAACTCAACTGCCACGAGATAAGAATTGTCCAAACTATAGTATAAATAAATCAACAAAGTCTATTCATAAAGGAGAATTGATATGGGAGATATAACGGCTGCAGTTCCAATAGTTGCTGTCCTTGTTCTCATTGTAATTTTTATGTTCTTTTGGTTCGTCCCCATTGGATTGTGGATAGCAGCTGTTGCTGCAGGTGCTCCACTTCGTATTTCCGAACTTATAGGGATGCGATTGAGACGAGTCAATCCAAACGTTATTGTCAAAGCATTAATTAGTGGTTACAAAGCAGGATTAACAGTAGTCACCACAGAATTGGAGGCGCACTATCTTGCTGGTGGCAATGTACTGAATGTCGTCAGTGCACTCATTGCAGCGGACAAAGCAAAAATCGATCTTACATTTCAACGTTCATCTGCTATTGATCTCGCAGGAAGAGATGTGTTTGAAGCCGTCCAAGTCAGTGTGAATCCACGGGTGATTACGACTCCAAGAATCAGTGCGCTTGCACTTGATGGTGTTGAACTTATTGCTACGGTGAGAATCACCGTGCGAACAAATATCAATCGACTCGTTGGTGGCGCAGGTGAAGATACTATCATTGCTCGGGTCGGTGAGGGGATCATCAGTGCAATTGGTGCATCCGAAACTTATGAGGATGTACTTGAGAATCCCGATATTATTTCAAAAACTGTGCTTGATCGTGGACTTGATGCTGGAACTGCCTTTGAAATCTTATCAATTGATATTGCAGATGTGAATGTTGGTAAAAACATAGGGGCAGAACTGCAAGCAGAACAGGCGGAGGCGGACCTTGTTGTCGCTCAAGCAAAAGCAGAGGAACGTCGTGCACTTGCAGTTGCAAAGAAACAGGAAATGACAGCAAGTGTACAAGAACAACGCGCTAAAGTTGTTGAAGCAGAAGCGACTGTGCCACGAGCATTGGCAGGTGCTTTCCGTAGTGGTAATTTAGATATTACCCCACAAAGAGGAGAATAACAATGGAAACTGTAATTATGGCAATTATCGCTGTATGTATAGTACTATTCCTAATTGTAATTGCATGGTTAGTTCCACTCGGTTTGTGGATAACCGCAATTGCCGCAGGTGTAAAAGTAGGAATATTTGACCTCGTAGCAATGCGTCTAAGACGTGTACCACCCACTGCAATTGTTGAACCACAAATTAATGCAACAAAAGCAGGACTCAGCTTATCCTTAGACGATCTTGAAGCACACTATCTTGCAGGTGGACGTGTTGCAAGTGTTGTTTCTGCACTCATCGCAGCAGATAAAGCCAATATAGAACTTGACTTTGCACAGGCGGCAGCCATTGACTTAGCAGGTAGAGATGTCTTGCAGGCTGTACAAGTCAGTGTTACACCAGAGATTATCGATATTCCAAGTCAAGAGGATCCCAGTAACGGAATTACCGCAGTTGCACGTGATGGGATTCAGCTTATTGTCAAAGCACGTGTAACCGTCAGAGCAAATATAGACCGCCTCGTTGGTGGTGCCACAGAAGAAACAATACGTGCCAGAGTCGGTGAGGGTATTATCACTACGATTGGGTCTTCTGGCAACCATAAACAGGTGTTAGAGAATCCTGTGCGCATATCAGAGACAGTACTTGATAAGGGACTTGAAGCGGGAACGGCTTTTCAAATCTTGTCAATTGATATTGCAGATATCAATGTAGGTGAGAACGTCGGTGCTAAGTTACAGACTGACCAAGCTCAGGCTGAACTCAAAATTGCACGTGCGAAAGCAGAGGAACGACGGGCTAAAGCTGAAGCGGAAGAGGAAGAGAATAAGGCACTTGTAGAAGAAATGACGGTGAAACTTATCCAAGCAGAAGCAGAAATTCCATTGTCTATTTCAGACTCCTTTAACTCCGAAGCCATGAGTGTAATGGATTACTATACGCTTCGCAATATCCTTGCTGATACTGAGATGCGGCAGTCTATTGCTTCACCCGGTGGACCGCAAGATACTGATACAACAAGGTCTTCTCACTCCTTAGGTCTATCATAATAAAATAATTTAGGAGGAAATGATGCCTTTTGATTTTCAGACGTTAATATATATTGCACTTGCGATTCTATTTTTAGTGTTTAGTGGTGCACGTCGCCGGAAACCCGAAAGACGCGCACCTGATACAAACCAAGATGCTAACGTTCCACCTACAACCAATACAGAAGTTAACGTTCCTTCTGATAGTGAGTTAGTTCTGCCTCCTTTTATGCAAAATCTTGAAGGGTTAGAATCTGACGATGGTGTTTTACTGGAAACTATAGAAAACGAGGCAGAGGAACTTCCTATGGTAACCGAACAAGCTGAACCGGAACCAGTTCAAGAACCGGAACCAGAAAGTACACCTATTGAACCGCCTCCTGTGCCTGTAGATTCACCCATGAAGTTTCCTACGAAGCCGTTACCAGGAACATCTTTGATTGATATTTCTCCAGACACTTTTCGCCAAGGTATTATTCTGTCTGAAATACTTGGAAAACCTAAAGTGATACGAAATAGGAAATAGTAACTCATAGCAACCCTTGTCCGTAGTCAATAGTAATACCAATTCTAAATGATAACTTCTCATTATAGAAATACCTGTTCGTAGTCGCGCAATTCATTGCGCCTCTTACATTCATAAGACTAATTAATTTCATAATGCGACTTAATTTTTTAGAAATGGTATAATTATATGACTACGGACATTTTTGTATATGGTTTGTGTCAGGGAACTTAATGATTCAAGCAATGAAACACTATATAGTACTAATCTCAATTATTTCACTACAGTTCGTTTTATCTCTAAATGCAAATCAACAATCGGATCAGACAATTAACCAAGATTCTGATGCGTTTGAGTTACCCCCTTATGCCCGATTTTTAAATGGATTCAGAATATGTCTGGATCCTGGACACGGTGGTCAAGGACATATTCCTGATTACAAACGCGGACCGACAGGACTTCGTGAGGCAGAGATCAATCTTAAGGTTGCTTTCTATCTTCGTGAATTACTTGAGAAAGCTGAAGCAACTGTTATTTTAACTCGTGAAGATGACTCATACATCAGTTTAGCAAAACGAAGTGAGATATCAAACGAAAATGGTGCAGATTTCTTTATATCTATACACCATAATGGACTTGATGATAATCCAGAGGTTAACTATACTTCAACTTGGTATCACGGTGATGCAGATGAATCACGACCAAGTTTAGACCTTGCACGATATATCCAGCAAGGTGTCTCCGATGCACTTCGGTTACCAAAATCACCACCAACAGGACTCTATTCTGATAAACTCGTGGTTGCATCAGGTTTTGGTGTGCTACGGTTGACGAATTGTCCTGCTGTTGTTTGTGAGGCATCATTTTATACCAATCCTGAAGAAGAAGCTCGACTCAAGAATGAAGATTATTTGAAAAATGAGGCTTATGGTTATTTTCTCGGCATTGCACGCTATGTTGAGGCAGGATTCCCAAAAGGCATTCTAATAACACCGTTACATGAATCTGTCATACAGACAAAGACACCAACAATCAAACTTCAGGTACAAGATGGAATACATGAACGTGGTGCTTGGATTCTGAAACGGCAACAGATATACTCAAACTCTATTCAAGTTAAGATCAATGGTGTTCTATATCCGTTCAACTATGATCGTGAAACAGATATTATCACAGTGAAAGTCAAAGAACCGTTGTCTAACGGTATTCAATATGTTCAGATGGAATTAGTGAATTACTACGGAAATCATAGTCTACCAAAACCACAGCAGTTCAAAGTTGCACCTCCTGCAGCTGATATACAGATCGTCGCTTGGACAGATACACTTCCGTCCGATGGCAAAAGTTATGTTGGCATTGAGGTTACAGCATACGATATTGATAGACTGCCGATTTCAGATGGGGAACTTATTAGAGCAGAAACCACCAATGGAATTCTCGCTGAAACTGAAAAACTAACACATGATGGAATAGCAATGTTTTATCTTTACGCACCAGATAATCCAAGCAATGCGATTGTAGAAGCATCTTATGGAAAGACCAACAAATCAATCAAAATCAATTTCTCTGACATTTCATATCAAATAGTTCAAGGACAAGTTACCGATGGCAGTTCCAATAAACCGATTCCAGATGTAACGATAACTGCTGAACCCAATCTAACGTCCCGAACAGATAGAGAGGGACATTATTTCATTAAAACAGGAACATCATTACAGTATCCGTCCAACACAATACTAAATCTATCAAAAAACGGATACTATCCGATAACACAAAGCATCCAAATTAAAAAGAAAAAGTCATCAGTAAACAAACATGAACTTCATGCTATTGCAGATGGTACATTTACTGATACCGTTATAGTTCTTGACACACAAACTGATACAAAGAAAACTCATCAACTAATTACAGAATTGAAAGAGATGTTGGAACTTGCAGGTACAAAGATATACACTGTTCATAAACCCAGTTTAGAAATATCTACAAAAGAACAGATTGAGAAAGTAAACAGTATCCAAGACGAAGGATTTTACTTACAGATAAATCACTTTCCTATAAATGAAGATAAACACATGGTAATTGCAAAACATAACCGTGGGAATCAGGACACTGAGACATTTCAAAAACGGATCCTGGAACAGTTCAATGAAAATCTTTTTGAAACGCCGATTGTCACAGTACAGGACAGAGAAACACCGATAATTCAACAAACAAATAAAATGGCAATGACTCTTGATATCCAATCATTAGAACATCCTAATTCCACGGTAATGCAGGAAGCCTCTGCCATCTTTAGCGGAATATGGCTTTATTTAAAGGAAGAGACAGAGTTAGATGCAGAAAAGTTAGAACGTTTCATGTTATACTACAACAAGAATACAGATGAATAAAGATGCAAATTGCAACGAAAATCATCAAATTGTTTATGAAAAATCCGTTCAAGATTTCGCGTCGTGATACGGATTCGTATCGTGAGGTTGTATCTGTTGAAATAGATGGTGGAATTGGAGAAGCGGCTCCAGCGAAATTCTATGGGGAAACTTTACAAACAGTTGTAGATGCAATAGAAAGACTTGCACCACTACTTGATGGCAATCTTGATTACGTTCAAGATGTGATGCATGAGATTGAATCATATCTTGATGGAAATTATGCCGCAAAATCTGCTATTGATATGGCACTGCACGACAGATTAGGTAAGAAACTGGGGACACCTCTGTTCAAACTGTGGGGATTGAATCCGCAAAAAACGCCATGCACTTCGTTTACTATTGGTCTGGATGAACCTTCTGTGATGGCAGAAAAAGCATTACAGGCAGAAGCGTTTCCGATTCTAAAAGTCAAACTTGGAACCTCTCGCGATTTAGAGATTATTCAAGCACTTCGCAAGGTTACAGACAAGCCGATTTATGTTGATGCAAACACAGCATGGACACCGAAAGAAGCAGTAGATATAATCAATGAATTGACGCAATTCGGAGTAACTCTAATAGAACAACCAACGAAAGCAGATGATATTGATGGACTAAAGTATATCCGCGAGCACACGACTTTGCCGATTTTCGCTGATGAAAGTGTCAAACGATCAAGTGATATTCCTAAATTGGTGGAAGCAGTAGACGGTATCAATATAAAACTTGTAAAATGTGGTGGCATTTTAGAAACGTTACGGATGATACATGTAGCACGGGCACACGGGTTGCTTGTAATGCTTGGATGTATGATAGAGAGTTCGCTTGGTATCACTGCTGCTGCACACCTGTCACCCCTTGTAGATTTTACAGATTTAGATGGAAATCTATTGATATCAAATGATCCTTACACTGGTGTTTTGATCGATAATGGGAAATTGTGTTTACCAGACAGTCCTGGTATAGGTGTGAATGTTATATGTGAGTAATCTATTGTAGTGTGTTTTCGTTAAATCACATATTCATAAAGGAGAATCGTAATAATGACAAAACAGAACCGAAAAGTTCTCATCACTGGAGGGACAGGGATATTAGGGAGTGCTGTAACGAACGCTTACATAGCACAAGGGAACAATGTCGCAGTTACTTACCTCTTTGACAATGAAGTAGAAAGATTCAAGCAGCACGATCCAGGTATTTGTGATGATATAACCTTTCTATTTGCGAATGTAACTGAGGAAGAAGATGTTCAACGAACTATTGAAACAGCCATTAATCAATTCGGACATCTTGATATTTTGGTCAATATCGTAGGAGGGTTTGTCGGAGGAATTTCAACTGCAGAACTTGAGCAAGATAGATGGGATTTCATGATGAACCTAAATCTCAAATCCGTATTTCTCTGTTGCAAGGCTGTAATTCCTCACATGACAGAACGAGGTTCAGGCAAGATTGTAAATGTGTCTGCTCGTGCTGGACTTAAGGGTGAGGCAGGATTGAGTGCATATTGCGTATCAAAAGGTGGTGTGCGAACACTTACAGAATCATTAGCAGCTGAGGTAATGGATTCTGGGATCAATGTAAATTGCATCATGCCGAGTATTATGGATACACCGATGAACCGAGAAGCAATGCCTGACGAAGACCATAGTCGTTGGGTGAAAACAGATGATGTGGCAAAAGTAATCTATTTCCTAACTTCTGATAATGCGTCGATAATCAACGGTGCTGCTATACCTGTTTATGGTCGAGCTTAAAACTATTGCAAATCCTGTAACGATTCCAGCGTTTGTTCCTGTGTCTATACAACCTGAGTTGAAATTTGTACTGTGCAGATTGAGGCTGAAGATTCGTAGATCTAACTGTTGTTTACAGGAATTTTCTACGGTGGAGTCTTGTAAATATTGCACAGTCTATGGTATTTCTAATCGATGGCTTTTTCAATTACTTCTTGGATCTTTCTAAGATCTATAGGAGAGACACTGAGTGCTGCCATTACACTTTTTGATAGAATTGGCATTGCATCCTTGATGGCTTTTTCGATGGCATCTCTATCAACTTTATTTGACTGATAGACTATTTTTTCGCTTGGTTCACCAACAGGAATGCCGTCGTAGTAAATTTGCGTACTGTAACCTGCCACTACCTTTTCCCTGAATAGTTTTTTATCGTAATATACTATAGGCTCATGTTTGACTGTAACCCTTTTTGGGGTTAACCTTTGATAAAGGGCAATAAAGCCCACTACTAAGAGGACAAATAAAAGTAATTGCATAACAAAAATAGCTGTTAACATAATTAGACTCCTTAATCAGTATAGGGTGGGAGGCTTTAGTGGAAACCATTTCAGACTTTATTGTAAATCGTAGGGACAAATTACTGTTCAAAACAAATACCGCTTTTCAATAACCTTTAAAATCACGTTGAAGGACGTTCTTGCACCACAGGAACAACGTAACTCCGAATCATCAGTCCATCTATCGTCTCTGTATCAGTGTGCGGTTTTGGAACATCGCGGTGATCGAACACCACATAGTAACCCTCTGTCACACCTTCCGTAGATAGATACACCGCGAGTTGTTGTTTCCCTTCGGTATAACCTCTTTCACTTCTCCAAATCTTTGTTTCAACGACATATTTTCTCTGATTGTGAAGAATAATCAAATCCATCCTGCCGCGCCCTGTTGGGACTTCCATATACATTACCCCATTTACACTGGTAACGAACTGGTCCAGATAAGCAAAGAGCAAGTGCTGTCCGATGAATTCTTGTGGTGTGTCAGGGACTTGCAGGATCCTAAAGCCAGCGCGGGCAATGAAGTCCCGGAAGTTATTCAGGAGTTGTTCCATCTGAATGTGTCCATCAGACGTGAGATACTGAAATCCATCGGTTTCTTCAGGGAAGTAGTCATGCTCCAATCCGTTGACTATTGGCTTAAATGCTTGGATAATGCGGTACAGGTAAATCGGGTTGACAACCTCACACTTTCTGTCGGTTCCTTTGGTAATGACACCATACGTAGCGAGTTCATTGATAATGTCATTGTCGGGGTTAAAGGGCACGCTGTCCTCATAAGAGACGACTCGCATAAGTATAGTTTGAAAATGTGGGTCTTTGCGGATATTGGTCAGGAGGTGTTCAATGTTGGTGTTTCGTTCCTCTAAAAGTAGTTGATGTGCCTGTGAAAAATGTGTCATTGTGAGTGCTTCAGTTTTCGGAATGTCCATCTCTTCGGTGAGTATCTGTGCAAATCGGTTAACAAGGAAGGGTTGACCTCCTGTTTGGCTATGAATGGATTCAATGACTTCCGGGGCGAAGGCTTGCCCGACCTCAGCGGTATATTGTCCGAATAGTTCTTGCACCTGATCAAGAGTAAAATTGGACAGAGCAAAATCGTCCTGAATATTGAACGGGGAGACGGAGCGATCATAGTCCAGTTGTGTGATATTTTTGACACCCACAATGCCAAGGCTGTGGGGACATTGAAACGTAGTCTGAGTGACGTAAGTATGTCGGAACGCGTGCAGAAAACCCTTCAGGGCAGTTGTGGGAATGCCATCAAACTCGTCGATAATAAGGACAACTTTTTGCCAATTTTCCCCGTATTTCAGGAAATGCTGAACCTGTTCAAAGAACTCCATCATTGACAAATGGTTAGTTATTTGGGCATTGTCAAGAAAATGCTTTAATGCTTCGTCAAGTTCCTTTCCGCGTCTTTGGAAAACGCGTTCTATTTCCTTGCAAATCTGTTTGGCGAGAGACTCGTAGAATTCGGAACGGTCACAATCTACATATATTTCAAAATTCAGTTGAATAGGAAAATAGGTTAAGTCTTCAGCAGTGAGTGCTGCAAGAGCTTGTTGAAAGAAAGTTGTCTTTCCTGTTTGCCGGGGTGCAAAGATGACGATGTAACGACCTTCTTTGACGCGTTTAATGAACTCGGTGAGTTCCTCTGTCCGAGCGACAACATAGTGCTGTTGGGGGTTCACAGGTCCCTGCGTACCAAACTTTCTCATATAGCCAAATCTCACTGGGATACGGGTTCATCAAGTAAATCTAATACATTCTGTTCAAATCGACCAATCTTGTTGATGCTAATAAATAGTTAATTCGCTGAAACAGCCTTCTCTAAGACCTCTTGAAGGTAAACACTTATCTCTAACTGATGGCGCGCGGCATTCATGGCAATCCGACCGTACAACTCAGGACTTGTTTGGATTGTCAGTTCTCCTGAGAAAGGTTTGTCCGGCACTTTTCCTTGTTCCTCACATACTTCAAAGTAAACCTTAAGCGACTTCTGCATCTCTTCCCGAAGTTCTGTTACTGATGCACCGTAGAATGTGATTACATCCTGTGTATTTATTACTGTTCCGTGGAAGAGGTCTATTTCCGGATCGAAATCGACGACTCCAATATAACCTTTGTACTCAATCATCACTAAAAACCAAGCTGCTTATCCACAACATTCTTCAATTCCTCACCCTTCAGATACCGCTCAAGGTTATCCAAGAAAAACTCTGTGATTCGCCGCATACGATGCTGAGAACCACCTGCCGCGTGTGGCGTAATAATAACGTTATCCATGTCCCACAACGGACTTTCACTCGGTAAAGGCTCAGTTTCTGTGACATCCAATCCCGCACCTGCAATTTTACCTGCGTGCAAGATTTCAATCAAATCATCCTCCTTGACAATAGGACCGCGTGCGACATTGATTAGGTAGGCGGTCGGTTGCATGACAGATAAGTTGCCAGTATTAATCAATCCAAGCGTTTCTTCCGTCAATGGACAGGCAATCATTACAACATCCACACGGCTCATCGTTTCAGTGAGTTTACTCATCGGCACAAGTTCGTCTACATTATCAGGTTTTTCAGTGCGATATGCATCAACACCGATAATGTACATATCAAATCCTTTTGCACGTTTTGCCATCTGCATACCGATGCCGCCTAATCCGACAATGCCGATTTTGAAACCGTCAATCTCAATCATCGGGGATTTACTACCACCCCATTTGTGGTTGTCTTGATTCCGTGTGAAATGGTGAATACCGCGTGTTAATCCAAGTAAGAGTGCAAATGCCTGGTCAGCAACATGCGTTCCATAGAGTCCAGCTGCATTTGTCAGAATTACATCACTTTCACGCATCGCAGGATACACATGTTTGTCCATACCCGCACTGGATGCCTGAATCCACTTGATATTTGGTAGGAGTGGGAAAATATCCTCACTACAGAAACCGAAGTAAATATCCGTCCCTTTGCCTTCTTCTGCGATTTCCTCGCGTGAACTCGGTGTTACGTAAGTATGTTCTGCTCCAATAATACTTTCTAATCGTTCTAACTGTTCACCTTCAACTCTATGTTGTAATAATATCTTCATAAATGTCCTTTCTAAATGCCTTAAATGTTGTGTTCTACCAAGGAGGGGTATCGGGGAGCAATTCTTGATATTTGCTGAGCAAAGTGTCTTCATACTCACCAGCATATTGCTCGTTAAAGAATCTATCTATACCTTCTTCAAGGAAGTGTGCCCATGATGTGTCTTCAGAACCTGGGTTGACAGGAAAGAACAGCGCGTCCACACTACGACCTGCTTTAAGGTCACCTGGTGAATCACCAATCATCAGAACACGGTTTTCTGCATATTTGTCTTTTGTTGTGATGGTGAGATGTTCCGATTTTGTTCCCATCTCTTGACCTGCAATAAGAGCAACATATTGGTCTATATTATGCTCATCCCATTCACGTTTGAGTGCTTCATCGGGTGTGGCAGAAACAACTATTACATCTGCTTTTCCTTGGAGTCGTTGTAATGCCTCACGGACACCAGGAAATGGAGGAAGGTTATAGACAATCTCTGTGACACTCTGGTTCACAGCAAGACTCCATTCCATTACCTGACTTAACTCGTCCTTTCTACTACCTGTAGCAGAATCAATGGCATCCTGAAGTGCCGGATTGCCAAGTTTTGTTTCAGTTTCTGTCCATTCCCGCAAGTGAGGGAGTTGTGGTATCTCTAAACCCATTTTTTTGACAAGAGACATTTCACGCAGATAATCAAACACGAGTATAACTGCTTTAAACCGGTTTGTTCCACGCATCGTAGAATAGAGATTGACAAAATCCCACGCTTGATGTACCTGTCTGGAAATGGATGCTAAGCCAAAATGTTTCACAACATTGACACTGAAGCAATCGTTGTGTTTAACCTCCATACTATTGAACACACACCCGTCTGAATCAATACCTACGAAAAAGTCGTGTTTGGGTTCAAAATCGTATAATTCTTGTTGCGGTCCTTGTGCCATATATTCTCCTTTATTCGACAATAACTTCAGGTCGGTTTTCCAGCATCCATTCAGTATGGAAGACAGTTGGCTCTCCATCTTCACCGACAATTGTATTTCCATTTGCATCCAATTTATGATAGGTATGTGCTCCGAAATAATCACGCATGGCTTGGATTAGGTTTGCAGAAAGTCTGCTACTACGGTAACTATCAAAATAGGCTAATGCGGAACTGAACGCAGGAATTGGTACACCGAGCTGCGTTGCAGTGCTTATTACATTTCGCCAATTGGGTTGTGCATCTTCAATCACATCTCTGAAATAGGAATCCAGTAGAAGATTTGGCAGATCAGGATTTCGTTCATAAGCCTCCGCGATGCGATGTAGGAATTTTGCACGGATGATACACCCGCCACGCCAACCTAAGGCGATTTTACCGAGGTCCAGATTCCAAGCATATTCCATGCTTGCTTCTCGCATGAGTGCGAAACCTTGTGCGTAGGAACAGATTTTAGCTGCATAAAGCGCGTCGTGGATAGCTTGAAGTGCAGCTACTCTATCTCCATCATAAGTCCCTGATGGGCCGTCAATAATATCAGATGCATTTACGCGTTCATCTTTGATTGCAGAGATACAACGTGCAAAGACAGCTTCAGCGATAGTTGGCGCAGATATACCGAGATCTAATGCAGAAATGCTTGTCCATTTACCAGTACCTTTCTGCCCAGCTTTATCCAGAACAGAGTCAACAAAAGGTGTTCCGTTTGCATCGCGTTGCGTAAAAATGTCGGCAGTGATTTCAATGAGATATGAATTGAGTTCTCCTTGATTCCACTTGTTGAATACCTCATGCATTTCGTCTGCATTCATACCCAGGATGTTTTTCATTAGGGAGTATGCTTCACAGATCAATTGCATGTCACCATATTCAATACCGTTATGTACCATTTTTACATAATGCCCTGCCCCGTTTGGTCCGATGTATGAACAACATGGTATTCCTTCCACCTGTGCGGCGATCTTTGTAAATATTGGTTCCACAAGCGTCCAAGCCTTTGAAGAACCACCTGGCATCATTGCCGGCCCCTTCAATGCCCCTTCTTCTCCGCCGGAAATTCCTGTTCCGATAAACAATATATCCTGCTCTTCCAATTCAGCGTGCCGCCGGATAGTATCGTTGAAATTAGAGTTGCCACCGTCAATAATCAGATCACCTTTTGATAGATGTGGAGTGAGTAATTCAATGAATGCATCAACCGGTTCTCCTGCTTTCACCATCAAGATGATTTTACGTGGTGTTTCTAATTGTTTTATAAATTCAGGTATAGAGTGTGTCCCGATGATATTTTTTCCATTTGCTGCACCGGCAATGAAGTCATCAACTCGTGAAACGGTTCTGTTAAAGACCGCTACATTAAAGCCTTTGCTTTCCATATTCAATGCCAGGTTTTCACCCATCACTGCTAATCCGATGAGTCCTATATCTGCCGCCAAATCTGTGTCCTCCTATATTAGTATATGCTATGAATATCATACACTGAAAGAGAGGATAAAGTCAACAGCAAATTAGGGTAGGTTTGTTTAGTTTAATGTGTCCCCTTTATTCATGATATATCCGAGATTGATAAAGACTAATTTCGAACAAGTGACTTCATATTTCGCTTTATCACATAGGAAGTAAAAATCCCAAAAGATATCTTGTTCATGGGGTTCAGGGGCAGACATTGTAAGAGCATTACCAATCCCCCAATCTGGACCTCCAAATCCACTTTCATCTCGTTCATGTATGATTTCAAACGATTTAACATCAATAAATTCCACTCGCACCAATTGATTATGGTCCTTTCCATAAGGATAGGCATTGACTGTGAGGACAATAGTCATATCAGCCCTGCCAATTCCATTTGCCTCACCTTTCTCATTAAATCCTTTGTAATTTTCAAACTTTATTTCTATTCCTTCAACATATCCATCATGGAAACTCTTGAAGTAGTTTAATGCTTCTTCAACTTCGTCTATATTTTGTGGTTCAAATCTTTCGTTCATAATTCACCTCTCAATTGTATTTGATTAAATGATTCACATTTTTTTCTGATTATATATTACACAAATTAACGTATATTTGGATGCACTTTTATAATGTATAACGTCCTGATTTATATGTTTATAAAAATAATTTAGGTTGACAATCTGAAATAAACACCTATCAAAAATACACGTCAAAATTCAATATCAAGTCTAACAACACCGCATGGATTCACTTTAGCGGAAAGGATTCTTACCATTCGCAGTCTACTCGGTCTCAAGAAATACGTCAAACGTTATCGTTATCAAATATTGTTCAGTTTCATCCTTGTGCTGATAACGAATGGACTCCTGCTGATTAGTCCTAAGATATTGCAGTTCTTTTTCGATGAGTTAGATCAAGCTTCTAAAGACCCTAACCTGTCAGTAACCAAAGGACGTATATTGTTTTTTGCTGTGCTGGTATTTGGTGTAGCACTTGTGGGAGGCGTTCTACGTTTTGCACAACGCCGGATCATCCAAGGTGTTGCACAGCAAACGGAATTTCACCTTCGTGCAGACTTTTTCCTCCATCTTCAAAAACTATCCGCTTCATATTACGATAATGTTAGAACGGGTGATTTGATGACCCGTGCAACAAGTGATCTACGTGCTATCAGAATGGTACTCAGCAGTGCAATTATGTATACTGCTGATGCAATTGTGTTTTTTGGCTTGGCACTATTCATCATGTTACGTATTGATGTCACTCTTACGCTTATTTCATTATTACCTTATCCTATTCTTGCAATAACTATACGTTTGCTCGGAAGGCATATATATACGTTATATGAGAAAATCCAGGAAGGGTTTTCAATGATGAACACTAAGGTGCAAGAGAATTTATCGGGTGTTCGCGTTGTCAAGGCATATACACTTGAAGCAAGTGAGATAGAACATTTCAATGAATTAAATCAAGATTTTGTCAATCGTAATCACAAACAAATCAGATTTTGGTCCGCTCTATTTCCACTTTTCGGTTTTTTGCCGGGTATTAGTGCTGTAGTGCTTTTATGGATGGGGGGCATACATGTAATTGAAGGTATAATCAGTATAGGTGAGTTTGTGGCATTCTTAGCATATCTGATGATGCTGAGACGTCCAATGATCACACTTGGATTTATTGTTAACACATTTGAACGCGGTGCAGCGTCAATGGATCGCATCAATGCGATCCTCAGTGAGGAACCAGAAATCTATGATAATGACAATACTGTCAAATGGCATAAGAAAAGTATCAATGGAGAGATAGTTCTTAAAGACTTAACTTTCACCTATCCTGACGGTGTTCCTGTGCTTAAGAACATAAATCTAACGATTAAACAAGGAACGACTCTTGCAATAGTTGGCGGAACAGGATCAGGAAAGTCCACTCTTGTTAGTCTTATTCCACGAATTCGTCAAGCTGAACGAGGAACAATCTTCATAGATGGTGTTGATATACAGGACATTCCATTGAAAGTACTCCGTTCAAATATTGGATTCGTAGAACAGGAACCTTTTCTGTTTTCTGATTATCTACGTAATAATATTGCCTATGGTGTTGAAGACCCGAATGATGATGACATAAGACAAGCTGCTCATAATGCTGATCTGTTATCACAGATAGAGGAGTTTCCTGATGGATTACAGACCTTTCTCGGTGAACGCGGTATTACTATTTCAGGTGGACAAAGGCAAAGGAGCGCGCTTGCTCGCGCTATCATAATAAAACCAAAAATACTGATACTTGATGATGCATTTGCAAATGTGGATACACAAACAGAAGATACCATACTTGAAAGACTTGGTGAGATTATGAAGGATAGAACGACCATTCTTATATCACATAGGATATCAACGGTTAAAGCAGCGGATCATATCATCGTCCTGAACGATGGAAGTATTGTCGAATCGGGGACACACGACCAATTATTGAATAAGAACGGAATTTACGCGGGAATCTATGAAACCCAACTTCTGCAAGATGAACTTGAAGAGCTATAGAGAGGGACACAAACATGTTTGGCATGGGAAGTAACCTATATGAATATAGTGATGAAGAGGAAGAACTCGGTAAAGTATATGACCGGGTTTTGATGAAACGTCTACTCTCTTATCTCAAACCTTATACACTTCAATTGATCGTTATCTCCTTCCTTATGATCGGTACCACCCTATCGCTTTTGGTTGGACCAATTCTCATGCAGATTGGAATTGATGAGTATATTACTCCAGGTGAATTGGAAGGTTTGGGTCTAATTGCGGGTTTTCTTGTCTTAGGTTTGGTCGGTGAGTTTGTGTTTTCATATTTAGAGGAATATCGTATGCAGATGATCGGGCAACATGTAATGCGCGATCTTAGAAAAAACCTCTTTTCACATTTACAGCGATTGGATGTGCAGTATTTTGACAAAAATCCTGTGGGTAGACTGATGACACGTGTGATGGGAGATGTGCAAGTTCTGAATGAACTCTTTACGTCTGGAGTCATCACAGTCTTCGGTAATCTGTTGACTATTCTGGGTATAATGGTAGCAATGCTGCTCTACAACTGGAAATTCGCACTTGTTACTTTCACAGTAATTCCAATTATCTTCATTGCAACACTTATATATCAAATTTATTCGCGTCGTGCTTTTCGTGAACAACGAAAACAACTTGCACGCATCAATGCGTTTTTGCAGGAAAACATAGTTGGCATGAATACGATGAAGTTGTTTGCCCAAGAAACACGAAGTTACCATCGGTTCAATGAACGCAACCGAAGATACCTTGCAGCAAACCTAAAAAGCATCTTTTATTTCTCTATTTTCCATCCATTGATTGAAGTTACTGCCTCCCTTGCAACAGCGATGGTTATCTGGTATGGTGGGGGACAGATTGTTCAAGATACTTTAACATTTGGTGTATTGGTTGCATTCATTCGTTTGGCAGAACGTTTCTTCTGGCCTATCCGTGAGTTAAGTGAGAAATATACGATATTTCAAAATGCTATGGCATCATCGGAACGTATCTTCCATTTGCTTGATACAGAACCTTCTATTGAATCCACAGTGGACAAGAGTGGTATAAAGAGATTGAAAGGTGAGATAGAATTTCGGAATGTATGGTTTGCTTACAACGATGAGGACTATGTTCTAAAGGATGTGTCCTTCAAGGTTGCACCAGGTGAAAAGGTGGCACTCGTCGGACACACAGGGGCAGGAAAAACATCTATTATCAACCTTCTTTGCAGATTCTATGAAATCAACAAAGGACAGATATTGATTGATGGTGTGGACCTCAGGGAGATGAACCTTGAGGAATTGCGGAATGCTATCAGCATCGTTCAACAAAATATATTCCTATTTTCAGATTCAATTGAAAATAATATCAGTTTAAGGGATGCATCAATTTCACCTAAACAGGTACATCAGTCTGCAACAGATGTGCATTTAGACCGGTTTGTTCAAAAAATGCCGGAAAGATATGAAACGGAACTCAAAGAGGATGGCGGTGGATTATCAGTTGGACAAAAGCAGTTAGTTGCGTTTGCACGTGCATTAGCATCTGACCCAAGCATCCTAATACTTGATGAAGCGACCTCCAGTGTGGATACGGAAACTGAACTATTGATAGAAGACGCACTCAGCCGCTTGATGGCAGATCGAACTTCTGTGGTTATTGCACATCGACTGTCAACGATCCAGAATGCAGATAAAATTATCGTTCTACACCGTGGTGAAATACGTGAATCAGGGACACACAACGAGTTATTACAGAAAAATGGTATCTATTATCGGTTGTATCAATTGCAATACAAAGGTCAGGAAGGTAGAATGTAAGAGATATAATCATATAGATTTTAGTAATTCTCTCAGATTTTTCTTCTCATCCTTTTCAAAATACTTGATTGCATTCTCATGACTTTCTCGTGAGAAATAAATACGATATTCCTCTATAAAATCTACTACTACTTGCTTTTGTGTCTTTGATATTTCTCGTAAAATCCATCCGACAGCCGTTTTTGCAAATCTATCTTCACGTCTTATCAGTTTATCACAAGATTCTAATATCATAGCAGTATATCTATCATCTTTAGTTAGTGTGGTAAAAGAGACAATTGAACATCTTGCTTGCCAAACATTCTCTGCCGAATTCCATGCAGTTATTGTTTCTGCACATTTGTCTCCGTAAGTCTTTATCATCTGACGTAACACTCTGGTACAGAACCAATCACAGACACTCCAATCATAGACATAACCATTATCAAATATAGATTCAAACCTTGAAAGCAATACTTGATAGTCAAACTTATTGTATAGATATAGCTGCAAGAATAGGATTCCTGCAAACTTGTCTTCAGCATAATCCTCTTCAAAGAATGAAAGTGCTAAGTTCAACTGTTCATCAAGAGCAAAGTTAGCAATGTTCTCCTGTTTATACCAATTTTTCAATTCTGTTCTAACCTTAGTGATTTCAACACCCCGATATTTTGTATTGTGTTTGATGTAATTTTCGAACCACTGTTTTCTTCTTTGGTCCGAATATTTGTCAATTCGCGATTTCAATTTTTCTTTTAGACTGTTGAGATTGGACATAAGGTATATTCCTTGTAGATTATAGTTGGGGGAACATTGAAATGTAGCAAGGGGGTGTAAAGTTTTTGGCACTGCACGTAGGGGCGGGGTTTCCCCGCCCGATTACCACCCTTTCCACATTTCCATCCCAATCCCTGCTGATGGATAGGATGTGATCCAACGAGGGCGAGGAAACCTCGCCCCTACGATGTGCCTGAACATGAGAACCTTTGCCAAAAACTTTACACCCCCATGTATTAATCAACTATGTATTGGTTAATTCCACTTATTATGTTATCATTTAGTGTATTATCATTCATCATACATATTTGCAAAAAATGAAAATGAGACACAATTTTCAAACACTTTCAGAGACAATCAAAGACTTATGTCAGACAGTATTTCGTCAGTTCAAACAGCATAAGTGTTTCCATCAGGCCTCATCACTGACATTTACGACGCTACTGAGTCTCGTTCCATTATCAGCTGTCGCCCTAATTTTATTGAAGACCTTTGGTGTGGTAGAAAACGAGAACTCTCCTCTGATTGCATCGTTAAATAATTTTCTTCCCCGCTACAGAGCAGAAGAAATCGTGTCAGGTATAACAGAATTTACTAACAGAAATCTTGCGAGTCTCGGCGTTGGTGGTTTCCTGTTATTCATGTTAATTTCCATAGTTCTGTTCATGTCTATTGAAGACCATTTTAATCATATTTGGGGGAGTCGACGTTTACCTTTTGTTCGTTCTATTCAGAAATACTTAGTATTCTGTATGCTATTGTTGATAGGACCACTCCTTATTTGGATACTTTTTTCTGCGGGTTCAAATAACATATTTTCCTACCTATTTCCATGGATCTTAGTCTACTGTCTGTTTGTCCTGATGTATGTAGCATTACCAAATATTACTGTGAATTGGAAGGCAGCACTAATAGGTGCATTGGTTTCAGGAAGTCTATTCCAAGTTGCACGGATTGTTATTGTCAATTATTTTGAATTTGTATGGTCAAATTATAGTGAAATCTATGGGACATTAGCAATGTTATTTATCCTGGCGGCTTGGATTTATGTGACTTGGATTGTAATTTTGTTAGGTGTTGAGGTGACTTACGCAATTCAACAATCAATCAATTCAAACATACATGCCAAGAAGGACAATAATGAATATATAGAAATAATCAATCATCAAGGTATAATTACGTTGTTTCTTATTATTGCGGAACATTTTCATGCTGGAAAAGGTGCATGTCCTGTTTCTGAGATAGCAACTTCTGCAAAAGTACAAGAATCATTAGTACACAACATACTTGAGAAATTCAAGTCGGTTAATCTTGTATATGAAGTAGAAGGAGATACAAGAGGTTATCTCCCAGCACGCGCATTAGACACGATAACGCTTGACACTCTGGTTGCAGCAGTTGATGAAGACTTGACCCATCATTTTTCGGATGTTATAGAATCTTCTCCAGAATTAACCCAAGTTTTTGAGAAAATCCAGCAAGATCAAATTGATGGTTTGAAGAATACAACTGTTAGTTCACTATTGGATGACATTGACTGAAACAGAGTTAGCAAATATATCAGTGCCAAACGATATAAGTTGGCATTTTCATGACTAACCCAATAAGACTCCAAACACAACCAAGTGTATAGTCCCCCAAAATCAAACCCAAAAAGAATGGAACTGCTTGCCGATACAACTTGACGCCTCCAATCTTCAAGACCGTTGCTTTTGCCAACCAACTGAGAAAAATTGGAAACCACAAACGTCCCATTCCCGTGCCGCTAACCAATACATAGCCACCCGGATGAAGGGGCCACCAAAGAAATCGAATTTTCATGACCATTAGGAATATCGTGAACAGAAAACTACTCCCAATGACACCGAGTTCTGGTCCACTTGTTTCGCGTGGACTTACAAGCCATGTATGCAAACGATTGAAAGTTTCCCAACCCATATAAACGATCCAACCACGAGCTTTGCTTCCCGCTCCCATATCATACAACACATGCAGATACGCCCAAAACGTAATTAAAATACCGAATACGATTGCAAGTATCATTCCGATTAACAACTGATGATACCCAATCTGGCTGCGTTCTGCTAAACGAAATGCCTCTAATTCGCTCGGCGTTGGATGTGCGCGAAAACATCGCACAAAAGGATACAGAAAAGTCAAACCAGTTAGATTTCCAAGTCCTAAGCGACGTGTCCCCAACCCCAGAACCATTGTCCTTCCCGGATCAACTAAGATAAGTTGATGCAGCGGTGGACCAATTTCAGCACGGATGCGGGTAATACCGAGTATCATCGGGAAATATAGTAAGAAGAACAGACCAATTGCCCATAGTGCCATACCCATCTGAAAACAGAAGAAAAATAGAAACAGGAGTCCAGCGGAAAATAACATTGCCGCGGTCCGATAACGCATCGGTTCACCCGAATCATCTGGTGGGGATAATCCTTGTCGTTGTGGAATACCGAATACTTTACGGATTATACGTCCGTAATGTCGCCTACCCATCCACAATGGAATACATCCAAACGCTATCCATGCCCCTGTTTGTTGTTCAAGGTTATATATGTTTCGTGCACCTAACATATCTGTTACTATCAATTGTACACGGGTGAGAACCCAAAAGAACCAACAAGAAAACGAAAGATCAAGTGGCGTAAAGAACATCAAACCGATGCTGAATGGATAAAATGAAATGTTGATAGGTCCCATTGCACTCCAAGGTTTTGATGTAAATTGTCCTAATCTTTTATTCCTTATTGGTAAAGAAGGTATCTCTGGAAAGAGAAAACTCAATCCGTTTAGTAATTCAACACTCCCTGCAATTGCGAATCCCACCCACATCCAAGGTGAACTAAAGAATCTTTTAGGATTGCTTGTTAAAGCCAAAGGAAGTTGGACAATAGGGTAGTTCAGTCTTTCATTTTCTGTCCACTGTTTTCGGAGAAAGATGGTTACTGCTAACAATGTTAACCATAATGCTATCACAAAACTTGACCAAGCAAGCACTGGGGTTATCCAAGCATTAAGAACAGATGGATTATAGAGTGAAGAATCACCATTGTAGAAACCTTCCAGTATTCTTGGATTCTTGACAGCGATCCAATCTGGTATGTTATTTCCAAAAAGCGAGAGCCATTCATTTTCAGGTGTTGCAAAATGAAAAGTATGCGCAAGGACAGGAATCAGATAGCCCATCATCGTATGCCCACTAAGCGTTGTCACCATTACCACCATTACATAAATCGTTTGTAAATCGGCTTGTGACATTGCAAAACGTGGCAAAAAACGTTGAAGGAGCAGATTTAGGAGGACAAAAACAAGGAGGGTGAAAACAGCATTGAAAAACAGTGATGCAATAGTCAACTGCGTGGAGTGCCACACTTCTGTCCCCATCAGACACCAGTAACTATTGAATGCAACAAGGACTATGCCAATCAGTAGGATGTGCGGCTTAACACGATGCCGTTTTCCATTAGTCATTAGCACCTCTGCGGATGTGGTGTAATGCTTCAGATAGAATTGTTTCGTTATGATATTGGTTTAAGACTGATCGCATTTTAGGATTCGTTGATTTATTTCGAATTTCAGCACATAGCAGAGGTATTGCACGTATTACGTTATCAACTATTGTTATACTTGCTGTCTGTGCAGTTCTTGACATAGGATTCAGGTCAATTGTTACAACTTCTTTTCCCATCTTCCGTAGTGCTTCGCATCGATCGCCATCCTCAAGTGGTACGAAAACAACATCTGCTACCATAATCCCATCGGGGTGTACGTACTTTCGGTTTGAGTCGATATAGGAGAGTTGTGCATCGGTAGTAGGCATAAGCACTTGTTCTGCACCATGTTGTAATAGATGTTGCCTAATTTTTTCCTCACGTCCTGACTCCGTATGAAAAATGTTAACTTCCAATGGTGCATTCAAAAGGACTGCAAATTCGACAATATCATCAGGTACTAATGCCGCCACATTTCCATTTACGGAGAGGACTGGATGTTTTGCTAAACATAACATCGCAGCTGCAGCACATACAGCGTTTTTGGCAAATGCATGTGTTTGCTCATTCAGAAGATAATCAAAAGCCTCTCCGCGCCCATGAGCAATGAGACCATGGATAGAGGTAATTCCTAATTCTACACCTTCTACTATTTTATCACGCAGTGCAAGAGAAAGATAACGCGGATGGGATTTTGGAACATCGCTCATAATATAACACCTATGCCTTTATTTGATTTCATTATACAGCGGATTTGATATGATTTCAAGTTGCAATATAGGAAGGGATTATAAAGTTTTTGCACAAGTCCCACTCTAAAATAAGAGACAGTCGTCCTTGTGCAAAAACTTTACAATCCCGAAATTATATCTTTTTGGAGTAATGAAAACTTTTCGCATAAAACGCAAAATACAAGGAAACATCACTTTTTTACAAAAAAACACAAAAATTATCTTGTGATTGTAATAATTAACTTGACATCAACAATTTGTATATGTTATAATATGTTTCACATCATATTTGTTTTTCTAAAGAGCAAAAAACATGTACACAAATCCTGATGGACAATTCACAACGATTATCCGATACGGACTCTTTTCAATATATAAAATATCAGGACTAAAAAACGACACTTCAATAACAATTAGTGTCAATGTCCATGTCTTGGACACATTCACCAAGGGCATTTTTGTTACATCTATTTTAACTTTAAGCAACATTCAAGTATCCATGAGTAAAATATTGGGCAATTATCTGAAACAGACAACCGATTTAACACGACAAAAACTGAAAATGGAAACTGTACTATTTTAAATTTTTTCGATTTTAGGAATTATCCTTACAAACCCTTATGTACACTATGATTAGAGCAATTTGAAAAATCGTACTATAGTACGAAAAACTGTACCATATAGTACGAATTTTAGGAGAAAGATTCCAATGAAACTTCAAGATAAACACAGAGAATTCGCTGTCAAATGTTACACGCAATTCATGAACACTAATGCCACCATCAACGCGTCAAGCATTCGGTGGCAACTTGGGGGCTCTATCAATACCTTCAACTGACAATTGAATGACTCTTGCCTTGTACTTGTTCAGAAAATGAACAACTTTACGATCATTTGTGTTCAAATTGGACAGAAAAACGCAATTATTATGTAAAAATAGTTGGCATACAAATTGCTAAATAAATAGCAAGATACAGATGACTTAAAATGACAATGAGAATATTTATTGAAAACTCTGGAGAATATGATGAAAAAGGCAATTATACAGTTATTCTTAATTTTTTTAGGCTTCATAAGTGGTTTGAACTTATCTGTCTATTCTGATGCAGTAGAGTTAGATACTGTGACGGTTACAGCAACACGTGCAGAAAAAGATCCATTTCATACACCAAATGCAATCAGCGTATTGGGAGCAAGTCAGATAGCACGTTCAAACGCAGAGCACGCATCCAATATACTTCGCGATGTTGTCGGAGTCATTGCTCAAGAGACTACGGTCGGTCAAGGCTCACCAATGCTAAGGAGTCTCACAGGTTACCAAACTTTGATACAGGTTGATTGGGTCCGTCTAAATAACTCAACTTTTCGTTCTGGTCCGAACCAATATACAGCAACCATTTCTCCTGAGATGCTGGACAGTGCCGAAGTTTTACTTGGTTCGAGCTCCATGCTCTATGGTAGTGGCGCAATGGGAGGCGTTGTAAGTTTGTTCACAAAAGATGTTCCGATAGATACATCACAAGAAAACTTAGTCATACGCCCTCAACTCCTTGCTCGTTATTCAACTGCGACACATGAAAGACTTGGTAGGTTGGAGTTGAAAGGAAACAAAGGTCAATTTGGATTTATTGTTGGTGCTGGTGTCCGAGAATATGGTGACATCAACCCTGGAAATGGATATGACTTACACTACAAAAATCGGAAATATGAGATTGTAGATTCAAAACTTTTTGATGTGGATATTTATAATTACAATATGATTAATAGACTGAACAAAGAAGAAATCCCGGATAATTGGCTCATTGATACAGAAGGTCCTTTGAGTTGGAGAGCCGTTGATCTGAACGCAAAATTTGGGTATCAACTAAACGACACCAGTACTCTGAATGTTGCATATCAGATGTGGCGACAACCACAAACGCCGCGCTATGATAAGATCGCACCACGTGAATTTGACGAATTTTACTTTGAACCGCAGAACCGTGACCTGATTTATGCTAATTATATCATTAATCCTGATAGTGGAAGCATTGACAAGATACGATTAACTACCTCCTTCAATAGACAGAAAGAGGGACGAAATGAAGTTAAGCTTGATGAACAGAAACGGAGAAATAGATACGATACTGTAAACACAATCGGTATTAGTGCACAAGTTGTCAGCAGTGTTTTACCAAGACAACGCATTGTAGGTGGTGGCGAATTCTATTTAGATACGATACAAAGCCGGACTGTCACAACTGAAAACGGAAAGGAAACTGTAGATGAAGAAAAGGCACGGTTCATTAACGGTTCTCAGTTCTGGGATGCAAGTTTATTTATTCAAGATGAAATACAGATTCATGATAGGATAGAATTTACAATAGGTGGACGGGCAACGGTATATAACACTTATGCAGACCTATCTGTCCGTTCTGAAGAATTTGATGAATTCAATAAATTTGACAAGAGTCTGACAGGTAGCACTGGTGTTGTGATTGGTTTGACAGATTATTTGAATGTGGTTGGGAACTTTGGAACTGCTTTCCGGGCTCCTTCATTGAATGACACAACTGCCGTAGAAGTTACGAATGAAGGTATCACTGCCCCCAGTCCTGACTTAGATGCGGAAACTTCATGGACTGCCGAGGCAGGTCTCAAAGTAAGACAGAAGTATTTTCGCGGATCGCTAACTTTATTCCATAGTCGAATCAATGGTCTGGTTGTCCGAAAACCTGTTGCAGAAGCATATCAGAATGGAGAAATACCACAACTACATCAAGATTTGATTGATGAATATAAGGATATTGATGTTCTCGTTTTTGATAATGTTGATGAAGCACAGTATCAGGGTATAGAATTCGCTGCACTTGTTCCTATAACTTCTGATTATTCATTATATGGTAATGCGTCAATATTACGCGGTGAAGTTCTGTTGATTAACGGAGTAGAACCTGATCCAGAAAAACCGTGGGAAGCACGAACACGCAGAGAACCCCCTATGAATGGAATTGTTGGTATTGAATGGGACCCAGCGGATAGTCAGTATTGGGGGACAATTTTTGTGCGAGGGGCTGCAGAACAAAGAAGGCTAAACAGAAGCGATATACGTGATCCACGAATACAAGGGACAACACGGGATACTGGTGAAGTTGAGTTTGATGAAAATGGTGCTGCTATAGATGAAGGGACACCAGGTTGGTGGACACTCAATGTGCGTGCTGGAATTAATCTCAATGAATCAACAAATTTGACATTATCTTTTGACAATATATTAGATAAACGATATCGCCAACACGGGTCTGGGGTGAATTCACCCGGATTCAATCTCAGTATAAGTTTGGACAATCGGTTCTAATTGCACTTCGCCAAGAATAGACATCTCTTAGCTTGTATAAGTTGTAGCACATGCTGTTAGCTTGTGCGGGTTGTAGCACATGCTGTTAGCTTGTGTAAGTTGTAGCACATGCTGAAGGTATCTTCAAATATTATTTTAATTTATATTTCTGCTTAATAAATTCAACTACCACAGGTGGCACCATCTCTAACAACTTGGCATCACTTACTTTTCCTTGCCCCATTTCTACGACTTCCATCACCAAAGATGAACTGATGTGTGCATATTGTCTATTTGCCACCATAAACAACGTATCAATTTCCGGTGCGATCTGTTGATTCATCCGAGCCATTTTGAATTCCCATTCAAAGTCAGAGATTTCCCGTAACCCACGGACGATAGTACATGCATTACGCGCTTGTGCGAAATGCACAATCAATCCGGTATCCCCATCAATCGTTGCCTTTGGATAGGGTTTTATCACTTCTTCAAGCATCTGTATGCGTTCTTCAATAGTGAACCTTTCCTCTTTTGCCGGGTTCACTGCAATAACGATAATGAATTCATCAAACACGTCGAGTTTGCAAACTCTATCTATCAAGTCAACATGACCAAGTGTGATTGGATCAAAACTTGCGGGAAAGATTGCGATTTTTTTAGACATCTATGCTCCTTTCTTGAATATCTACTGTTCTTGTGTTTTCTCTTTAATTCTGAATTCTCGTGCTGCAATATTTCCATGCATATCAATCATGCGAAGTCTAACATTCTTTATCTCAGGATTATTAATTTCAAATACTACAATTTGAAGTGCCATCGATTTTTTAAACTATAATTTCGTAAAGTTAAGACAAGTGTTCTTTCTCAAATTCAATAGGTGTCGATTTTTTAGACCATAATTTCATAAAGTTAAGACAAGTGTTCTTTCTCAAATTCAATAGGTGTTAAATAACCTAAAGCCGAATGAGGTCGTTTTTGGTTATACACTTGTTCAATAAAATGTCCAATGCAAGCATTAGCATCTGCGATATCATCATAGTCATTCAGGTAGACTTCTTCCTCCTTGAGAGTTCGGATAAACCGTTCCGCATAACCGTTCTCCCAAGGACACCCTCTATGAGCTAACGAAATCTCAATCCCATAGTCAGTAAGAGTAGAAATATAGGCGTTTGAAAGATATTGAACTCCCTGATCACTATGATAGATCTCTGGAACATTTTCCCGTAATGCTTGCTGTAATGGTTTCAATGTTAGAGGTTGTGTTAAGTGTCGGCCTCAGTTGCCAACCTCTTATTATCCGAGTAAACACATCAAGGAGAACTGAAACATAGATAAAGTTTCCTTTGAGCCGAACTTATGTAACATCTGCAACCCAGACCTGATTGAGCCGACAAATGTCAAGGTTATCAAGGCGGTTGACCATTGCCCCTTACCATCAACGGATTTTGTGGTTTGACAGGAGCGTTTGACAAAGACCAACAGATGAGCTGATTTCATCAAGCGTGCGACACGTCGGTATCCAACGGTGTATCCCATACGCAATAATTCCTCTGTGATACGTCTATAACCATATCTTGGATAACGGGCAGATAACATTTCTATCTCCTGTTGGAGCAGTGCTTCACAAGGATCCTTTTTGGGTTCATAATAGAGACTACTTCTATTGAAACCGAGTGTCCCGCAAATTTGTCGCATTGAGTAATCGGTTCGCAAAGTTTGGACAATCCTTCGTTTTCAGTCCGGGTCAACTCAGCAAGGTTGAGACTTTTTTTTGGATGTCCAATTCCAAGGTCAACTTACCAACAAGTTGAGTGATCCGCTGTTGAGACGCATTGGTCTGTTTATCAATAGGTTCAAAGAGGGATGCCGCATTTTCAAGAAGTTGGCGTTTCCACTTTGAGAGTTGAACATCGCTGAGGTTATGTTTACGACACAGTGCCGCTTGTGAACTTTCACCACACAGTGCCTCAATAACAACTTCAGCCTTAAATTCGGGAGTGAATCTTCTTCGTTTTGCCATCGAATTTCTCCTTATAATTGGATTGTAATTATATCACAATCTTATCTTAGGTAGTGGTCTAAATTTCCGATGGCAGTACAGACCAATAGTTATAAAAACAACTATTATAAGGAGAGATTTTTTAAGAAATGACATGACTTTTTTATATAAGTCAACAATGCATTGTTACTGAAAACTATCAACACATAGATTCTACAGTTCAGACCTAACCGGGAAACAATTTACGCACAAAGGAAGTAATTGTGCTTTCTTTCTCGTCAATAAGGTTTATCTCTCTATATGCTATATTGCCGTGAATGTCAATAATCTGAACTCTAATCTGATTCTGGGCATATTCTGGGAAATCAAACGTAACAGTAGCCTGTTCTTTTGCATTCAGGGTCAAGTAATCTTGTAGGACGAAGATTTTGCCTTTATGCCTTCTATCCCAGTCTGTTTTGTTTCTCTGTTGATCGATGTTCCACTGATATCCAGTTGGCGGGTATGCGTTTGTCGGTTTGACTAACAACCGCACCTGATGAATCCCGTTAGAATCTTGTATCTGAAATCTCAATTTACCAGACATCGGTGAGCGTTTTTCTATGGATGCAGGTGTATCATAGAACGTTTGATTAGAATTAAAATACCGAGATTTATTCAACCATTCTGCACTACTTTTTGACAGTTGGGTTTTATTCCTACCGTAGGACATAATATAAGATGGGTCTCGCAGATCGTTGTTTAATCCAAATGTGTATCCTAAATTCCTTGAAACTAAAACTGTCGAATATCCTTCATCACCGATTGTCATAATGATTTCACCACCACGTATCCCTGACATATCTTCAATGTAGGTAGACTTAGAAGGATTAGCTCTTGCACTGACAATACTACCCTCTTTCCTATTTAAAACATTACTGATATCAACAACGATTAAGTTGATACTGTTTGATGAATCAAGAACTTGCTCGACTTCATTTCTAACTTTTTTGTCTGTTTTAATGAAATAGAAATCTTGTGTCGTTCTTCCTTCAATTAGGTAAACCTTGGCAGAGTTGTCGCCATTTTTTTCAAAAGAAACCGTTTTTCTGCCGAATCCGTGCCGTTCCATTTCGTCAGCGAAGAATTCTTGTACGCTGTTTATCAAATGATTTAATTTCTGTTGAATATCTGTTCGAGGTGCTCGATCACTTGGTAAGAAATATATCAGTTTAACTACATCAGATAACTGCGCATTATGTTGTGAAAAAATATCGTTATCAATCTCCCATACTCGTAAAATACCGTCATTTGCTCCACCAGCAACAAAATTCCTATCGTGCGAAATATCAACACAGTTTACCCATCGTGAATATCCATCTATAGAGAGAACACGTTCACCGTTTTCTACCGTCCAGAGTTCAATTTCATTATGACCACCACTAACAAGGATTTTTGCATCTGATGAGAAAGCCAGATCATTGACATATCCCGCTGCAATATCTGAATAGGCACGCCAATCTTTTGGAGAGAGCAGATGTATGTTCTTATCATTTTCAGCTATTGCAAGCACCGGATTCTCAGTATCAGGCAAAAACTTAAGTTTCTCTACCCATTTCAACTTTTCAGATTTTACATTAAAATTAGATTTCCTAACTGCATTATTTTCGTCTATTTCCCAGATGTCAACATCACCACTCGCTCTATCTGCAGCGGATAAGAGCTTTCCATCTGCGGAAAATGATAAATGTTCAGCGAGACCTTTAGAACGGAGTTTAGGTCCTTTGATCGGTTGTGTTGGTGTCCGTATATCCCACAATTGGGCACCACCAATTGTACCAATTGCTAACCATTTCCCATCAGGTGAAAAAATGGAATCTCTCCCGATTGAATTGAAAGCATTAACATTCTGTCTTGTTCTAATATTCCACAGTTTTGTCCCATCTTTCAAACTACTCAATGCCAGTAACTCACCATCTGGTGAAAACGAAACTGAATTGCCTTTCAGTTCTGCTATAGGTTCAGTTGGCATATTCAAACGCCATATTTTCACTTTGTTATCGCTACTTCTACTCACAAGCAGTGAAGAATCGACAGGTGAAAATTCCACAGATTCAATTCTTCCCCCGTTTTCAATCGCAGCGATAAGTTCTGGTTTATCGGGGACCTTGGCAAAACTATTTCGGACTTCGTCTGGAATGTCCACACTTCGAGGCATTATCGGTGGAAGTGCTTCACTTCTTGATGACAAATACTTTGGTGTGTCCCGCGTCTTTAGTCTTAGAAAGAAGACAAAACCAATGGAAATGGTGATACCTAATACAAATATAGCCAAGAACTTCTTGAATGACATATAGTGTACCTCAGATTTTTCAAGATAATATTCTATACCAATATTTTGTTTGAGCAACTATATTATAACACATTAAGTATAAAATAATTAAGTGCATTTATCCTAATTGCATATACTTCACACACATTGTAGGAGGGGTTTCCAACCCCGATGGCTGCATTGTAGGAGGGGTTTCCAACCCCGATGGTTGATGGGTAGTATAGAAAATCAGGGTTAGAAACCTTTCCAACAAGATTGACTTTCATTCCACTGCGACAATCGAAATCTTCCACTTATCTGCTTGCCTGCAGAGATTTTCAGCATCCATGACAAATGTACGGTTTGCTTCAACTGCCAAAACACTTGCTTTCACATCATGTAATATTTGAAGTGTTTGCATACCCACCGTTGGCACATCAGTACGGAAATCGTGGTTTTTTGATGCAGCTTTTGCCACTATTATGCCTTTACCCCCTAACATACCACCCCTCTGAATTGCTGTATCTGTTCCTTCTATTGCTTCTATTGCTATGACAATTTGGTTTTTTATCACAACTGTTTGACCAATCTCCATGTTTGCGATTTGTCTTGCAGTCTGTATACCGATTTCTATGTCTGTCCACTCTTCAGCATTCGGTTGACGTTTTGTTAGTATACCAGGTTCAGGTAAGAGATCGGAAAGGAAATGGTCTTGGTTGAGGATAGTAAGACCAGCAGATTGGAAGTGTTTAAGTACAGCGGAAACGATTGCAGCGGGTTTTTTGCTGCGATTTTGTGCCATTATCTTGAGCGCAGTTGCATCAAAATGTAGTGGACGTAGTAGGATATTTGGTTCAATTTTACCGATAATGATAAGTTCCTTGACATTCAATTCAAGCAACTTGTGCGTAATTTTTTGTATTTGACCGACACCAAAAGGATAGACATCACATGATAAATCTCCAAATCTTTGTTGGTTGTCTTTGGTAATCTGTATGATTACAGGTATTCTACCTTGTGTGATTGCATTCTGTGCCACAAGCGTTGGAAGTTGTCCTGCACCAGCGATAATGCCAAGTTTTTCCACATCAGTGTTCCCTTCAGGATTGTGTATTATCGGAAGTAATCACTTTGGAAGAAAATCATGTCTAAGTATGCCTTATCGCATCAATGGGACTAAGTTTAGCAGCTTGACTGGCGGGATAGTATCCGAAGAAGATGCCTACAGCAGTTCCCGCTGCAACAGATGTTAGGACTGATTTGAATGTGATGACAGAGGGCCATCCGAGCTTACCTTCCATAAAGACTTCAACTGCCCAAGCAAAACCTTGTCCAACTAATGCCCCTAATCCGATACCGAGAATACTTCCAAATAGACATAAAAGGATTGATTCGGTTAGAAACTGAAACCTTATATGATATTTTTTCGCACCTACAGCTTTCCGTAAGCCAATCTCTGGAATACGTTCTGTTACAGATACTAGCATAATGTTGAGAATACCAATCCCTCCGACTATCAATGCAACGGATGCGATAATGACTAACACTAATTCAATAATGAAGATGGTCTTTTTCGCGCTTTCAATACCTTTCTGTGCTTGCCAAGTTCGGAAGAAAGTATCGTCTCCACCATGGTTACGTCTAATAACTGTTTGGACCTCTTTCACTGCTTGGTCAACGACAAGTGGACTTTTTGCACGAACCATAATATGTCCTACGTTGTCGTGTCCCCAAAATCGTGTTTGAGCAGTCGTAATCGGAATAAAAATCATGTTATCATCACTTTTCCCTGCCTCTAACCCCGGTCCACGACTTTCCATAACCCCAATAACATTGAACCTTCTATTATTGATGGTTACCTCCTTACTGATCGGGTCCATCCCCTTGAATTGCTCTTTCCAGACTTGAGAACCGATGACACAGACTTTATTCCAAAGATCCATATCCGTATCTGCCAGGAATCTTCCTATTTCAGCCTGCCACTGTCTCACGCCTTGATATTCAACAGTGGTAGCACGCATGTAAGTAGGTTGATGTTTTCCCTCAACTTCAAAGTTGATGTAGTAACTACCTTCAACTGTTGCAGTTTCAACGGATGGACATTGATGTAAAACATCACGAAGATCGGTCATGTTGAGATAGTGTGGACTGTTGTTTTCTCGCCATTTGTTACCACGTCTGATCTTGCCTGGTCTGTAGACACCAAACATGCTCGGTCCGCCAATCTTTTCAAATTCCAACATCACAAGCTTTTCAGCACCAGCACCTAATGACATCATAGCAATTACGCCTGCAATACCGATTGTAATACCTAACAGCGTCAGGATAGTTCGGAGTTTGCTTGCACGTAGTGCTGAAAATGCTGTGATTAGGTTTTCAAGTATTCTCATGTGGCACTCAATATAAGTCTGTATCAATTATATTTCTGCACAGTATACAATTGAATCATCTGCAAAAGCAAATGTTCTTGAATGTAATTCTTCTTATTCACCAGGATAAAGCCTTCCAAAATAGGGTGAATAACCTGCTGGACCGGGATATCCATCCCAATAGACAACATCAGTTGGAAATTCACGCTCACCACCACTGCGCAGCCAATCTATCAATGCTGGATCAGTGCCACGACGACAAATTTCATTAATCGCAGTTGCATGAAGTTTTTCAACGATAGCTGGATGTTGATCTTCTACATAATCCAAAGAACCCAATTTTATCAGTTTGGAGTTCTCAGGTTTTGTTGCTACTTCAATATTCCATTCTTGGTCAAATGCGGTAAAGAGGATAGTCTTTTCTCTATTGCCTGCCTGCTTCCATCTTTCTACACTTCCTCCTGACAAAGCGATCTCTCTTTCACCTAATTTTCCTTCGCGTGCAGGGGTCAAAAAGTCATGTCCTTCAAGACCTTCTGGAAGATCTTGTCCGAGGATATTTAGAACAGTTGGAAAGAAGTCCTGTGGTTGCACGATGACATTACTTCGTCCTGTATCTCCTTCAGGTAGACGGACGAAGAGCGGAACATGTCCAACCTGTTCACGAATGGGTTGCCCTTTACCAAACGAACCGCGTTCCGCGACATTTGTGCCATGATCCCCTGTTAGAATAACTGCCGTATTTTTATCAAGACCGGTGGATTCAAGGGCATCTACAAATTGTCCAAAGCAGTGATCCATCCATGTTACTTTTGCTGCATATTGATGCTTGATGTGTTGTTTCGCTTCTTCTGATAGGACATTTTTGTTTCTGCTACCGAGACTGCGCGGGTCAATGTTTCCATCGTACCCTTCTCGTTTGTCGTATTTTAGCATATATTCTGGCGGTGCATCCCACGGTTCATGCGGATCGAAACAGTCAACCCAAAGGAAGAAGTTTTCTCTTTTTGCGTTATCTTTGAGGAATTGTGCGGCAGTATTGAATAATTTGGCACAGTTCCAATCTTCAAGCGTTTTGCGATTTCTGTTAGCACGAGAATAACTTCGCAGCATATTATTCTGAAATGCCTGATCATCTAAACAATCAAAGAGTGGTTCTTTCTTCCAGTTATCAGGCCACGGTACTGTATCCATAATCCAATCACGATCTACTTCAGCACCACGTATAAATGTCCACGCATGAAAAGGCCAATCGAAGTTATGTCCACCATTGACAAGGTGTGGTGTATCGTGAATGAGTTGTGTTGCGTATCCTCTTTGTGCAAGTGTTCTGGGTAAAGTTTGCCGTTCATGCCGTAGTGGTTTCCAAGCGTGGAACGGTGCCCCGTATTGCCCCGTGATTACATCTGTCCGATATGGTATAGTTGGGAAACTTGCTAAAAAAGCACGATCAAATACCCATGATTTCTCTGCAAATCGGTCAAAGTTCGGTGTCTCTATCCAATCATTTCCGTTTGCTCCAATGTAATCATAACGTAGTGTATCAATAACAATATAAGCGATATTCATATAAATTCTCCATAAGTTATGTTACCATTTTGGAATTGCTCCAAGTAGTAACTTCTGCTTTGGTGTGCCTTCTTCGCGAAGTTTTGTCACGCGAGGACCATTAAAGGGTTCGCGAGATTTCATCCAAGCGTTCTGATAGCACATCAGACAGACACGACGTTTATTCGTAGATGTATTAGCAGCTCCACGGTGCCACGTCCAACCATCAAACATCACTGCTTGACCGGGTGAAACTAACACCCGTTTCTCGTCTGGAAGTTGTACAGGACTTGGAGGTGGACGAAATGGTGCCCTATGGCTACCGGGTTGCACAACAGTCGGACCTGCTTCATCAGTAACTTCATCAAGATAGTATCCGCAGTTGATTTGTGCAGGTAGACTGCCGTAAGGCGTGCCGAATGGGTCTACAGGCCAAGGACCATCACGGTGCCAATTTTGGTCTGGCGTCCCCGGTTCAGTTATACGTGCAGTAGCACTGTGGAGTTGGACACATGTGCCCAATATAGCCTCCATCCGTTTCATTACAGGTGGATTGTCAAGTAGAAATGCAAATCTGTCATCTTCTTCAAGCAGTTCCCCGATAAATTGACTTTTGTCGTGTCTTTCGTAACTTTCATCAAGTGCGTTTCGCAGCGATTCAATCTGTTCAGGAGTTGCTGCATCATTAACAATAAGATAACCCCATTTTAGAAAAAAGTTTACCTCTTGTTGCAATTGATGATCAAGTTCAACGTTTAAATGTGGAGGGACTACAGGTCCTTCAGCCATTATCTATTCCTCCTTAATCGCTGCACGGTCAGCGGCTGCCCATTGTTCCCACCTTTCTTCGTCAGATTGGAGAAAACCTGAGTTACATCGGGGTTGTAGCTGCTCATCAACACCGAGAAGACGCATGTGTTGATGATTGTTTGCTGCTTTTGCATCTGCAAGCAGTTTTTGTGTGTGCGGTCCAGTATGATGGTCGGTATGTTTAAGCCATGTCAAGTTGTAATAGATACTAAAGAAATATCGAAGTTGACCAGAAGTATTCGGTGTTCCAGAATGGATAAGTCCGTTGTGCGTAATGACGACATCCCCAGCTTTCATGTGGACAAGAATTTCATCGGGGTGCGGGACTCCACGGTTAGCATCTTCAATAGTGATCGGTTTTCGGTGCGAACCGACAATCACGCGTAACGGACCGAATTCATCTGTGAGGTCTTGTAGGTATGAGATTGCATTAATTGCATTCGGACGATGATACGCATCCGTGAAAGGCACATGCGCCCATCTATCTCGGTGCCATCCTGATACTCTTCCCTCTGCTTTTTCTGGTTCAATGGAGGGAAACGCAGCAAGCGTAAGGTTATCCAATTGAACAAAGGGGCCCATCACTTTTTCCAGAAACTCTAAAATAATCGGGTGAGAAACGGCAGACCACATCAGTTCTGGTGCTAACTCAAGCGTGTTCCCAAACCAAGTTTGACCATTATGTGCAGCAGAGAGTTCTTGATGTTTTTCTTTCCAGAGTTCCATCTGTGTTTCGTCAAAAACTTTTTCAAAGATAGTGAAACCATCCGTTTTATATGCTTCAAGTCGTTGCTCTAATGTAGCCATTGTTCCTTCCTATTGAACTATTTAGACTATATTTCGGTCTTAGTGTTATCATACACATTCGATTAAATCATTATTTAATGTCTATTGTTATGTCTTACTTTCTAATCAACATCTTCCGTGTAGCACTAAATTTGCCTGCGGAAAGCGTATAGAAAAACACACCACTTGCCACAGATTCGCCCTGTGCATTTTTACCATCCCAATGCGCCGCACGCCCACGCGTTTGATATATACCTGCCGGTTGATGTCCCAAATCAAGTTGGCGTATCACAGTGCCACGTGCATCATAGATCGTAATCTGCACGTCACTGGCATCTGCTAAACGATATGGTATCCACGTCTCCGGGTTGAACGGGTTCGGATAGTTTTGGAACAGTTGGGTACGCTTTATCTGACCGAGTGTGACAAGTTTCTTACCGCGTGAGTCAACAGAAAATGGCTCATCTATATCTGTCTCATCGCCTTTCGATCTGTAATCCCATAAGAGAATGGTGCTGTCCCCGCTTCCACTTGCGAGTGTGTTCCCATCCGGACTGAACGCTACGCTATTGATACTTCCTCTATGTCCTTTGAGTATTCTCTTTTCTTCACCGGTAGCAACATCCCACAGACGGATGGTGATGTCATGACTTCCACTTGCGATAGTTTTTCCATCCGGACTGAACGCTACGCTATGGATCCACCCGAACATCCCTGTATGTCCTTTGAGTATTCCCTTTTCTTCACCGGTATCAACATCCCACAGCCGGACGGTTTTGTCAGAACTTCCACTTGCGATAGTTTTTCCATCCGGACTGAACGCTACGCTATTGATATTTCCTGTCCGTGCTCTGAGTATTCTTTTTTCTTCGCCTGTAGCCACATCCCACAGACGGATGGTAGCGTCAAAACCTCCAGTTGCGATAGTTTTTCCATCCGGACTGAACGCTACGCTTCTGACATCTCCTGTATGCCCTTTGAGTATTCTTTTTTCTTCACCTGTAGCAACATCCCACAGACGGGTGGTAACATCCCAACCTATGAAAACTTCCCCACTTCCACTTGCGATAGTTTTTCCATCCGGACTGAACGCTACGCTTAGGACCCGATCCGTATGTCCTCTGAGTATTCTTTTTTCTTCGCCTGTAGCCACATCCCACAGCCGGATGGTGTTGTCCCGACTTCCACTTGCGATAGTTTTTCCATCCGGACTGAACGCTACGCTTTCTATCCAATCCGTATGTCCTTTGAGTATTCTTTTTTCTTCGCCGTTAGCGACATCCCACAGCCGGATGGCACCGTCAAAACTTCCACTTGCGATAGTTTTTCCATCCGGACTGAACGCCACACTTTCGACCCACGCTATATATCCTTTGAGTATTCTCTTTTCTTCACCGGTAGCAGCATTCCATAGACGGATGCCATCCCGACTTCCACTTGCGATAGTTTTTCCATCCGGACTGAACGCTACGCTTCTGACATCTCCTCTATGCCCTTTGAGTATTCTTTTTTCTTCGCCTGTAGCCACATCCCACAGCCGGATGGGAACATCCTGACCTATGAAAACTTCCTCACTTCCACTTGCGATAGTTTTTCCATCCGGACTGAACGCTACACTTCTGACATATCCTGTATGTCCTCTGATTATTCTCTTTTTTTCACCTGTAGCGACATCCCACAGCCTGATGGTGCTGTCATGACTTCCACTTGCGATAGTGTTCCCATCCGGACTGAATGCTACACTTCTGACATATCCTGTATGTCCTCTGATTATTCTCTTTTCTTCACCTGTAGCGACATCCCACAGCCTGATGGTGCTGTCCTCACTTCCACTTGCGAGTGTCCCTCCATCCGGACTGAACGCTACGCTAAAGACCCAATCCGTATGCCCTCTGATTATTCTCTTTTCTTCACCTGTAGCGACATCCCACAGCCTGATGGTGCTGTCATGACTTCCACTTGCGAGTGTCCCTCCATCCGGACTGAACGCTACGCTAAAGACCCAATCCGTATGCCCTCTGATTATTCTCTTTTCTTCCCCTGTAGCAATATCCCACAGCCGGATAGTTTTGTCCCCACTTCCACTTGCGAGGGTTTTCCCGTCAGGACTGAACGCTACGCTTGTGAGAGATCTTGTATGTCCAGTATATTGGTCCAGTTCTTCACCTGTTTGTGCATCATATATCCAAACACCAAAGCTATTCGCCGCTGCCAGTTTAGAGCCGTCTGGGGAGTATGCAATTTCACGGTTATGTCCTTTGCCAAGCCGCGCTTTCGCACCTTCGGGTAACCCCCAACGTGTGTGGTCTTGAGCGAAGATGTTTGATGTAAAAGCAAATATCGTCAAGAGGACAGTTAGAATAAAAAAAAGTTTGTTTTTCATGAGAAAGTTTTTCCTCCTAAAACGTATAACACGAGTGCCTATTTTATTCCGATTAAAATATTTTCTGCAAGTTGCATCGTTTTCACTGCCTCGTCCAAGTTAGCTGCGGGAAGTGAAACGGGGGTGTCAGATTTAACACAATCAAGAAAATATCTATTTTGTTCAACGCTACCGCTGCTTCCTGGTTCGGTGAGTTTATGTTGTGTGCCATCACAGAAAATTGTTCCATGTGAAACGCCTTCAAGATATGCTGAAATGTCTCTGCCGTGAATCTCGTATCTTTCAAGGCGTGCATCTGTCGTATAATTGGCGATGAGTTGTGCAACACAACCGTTCTCAAAGAGAATCAAGGCGGCGTGAACATCCTTGTAATTCGAAATTGTACGTTGAACAACGCTATAGACTTCCTGAACATCCGATTCGGCAATGGCTCGTATCGTGTCAAGAGCATGAATAGGGGTTTCAAGGAACATATTATCCATCAAAATTTCAGGAAATCTACGACTTTGTGCCAATCGGGTGATGCTCTTGTGGAATTCACCGACCACTTGTGTGACGGGACCGCGATCTTTCACCATTTGCTTAGCTTGAACAATAATGGGGTGAAAACGACGGTTCCAACCAACCATACCTTTTGCACCTGTTTGCTCAGCAGTATCACGCAAATTAATGGTTTCTTCCACACTCATTCCAGGTGGTTTTTCAAGTAAAGTGTCAATGCCACGTTCTAAGCATGGTAAGGCAGCTTCACCGTTGAGATGTGCAGGTGTAGCAACGAAAACTGCGTCAAGTCCTTCATTATTAAGTAGTGATTCAATAGAATCATATCGGTTTGAGATCTTGAATGTATCGCCAGCACTGTTTCTTGCATTTTCAACTGTATCGCAAACTGCAACGAGGTTGACATCTTCAAAAGCCGATAGTTCATTCAAATGACCACGTCCCCGTCCGCCACATCCGATGACTGCGATTCGTAGTTTATCCATATTATCCACCGTTAATGTCGTATATGAGGTGCTTCCATCACTTCTCGTTGTTCAGGTGTCATGTCTTCTATGTATTCTGGATACTCAATACGATGTGCTCCAGCACTATAAGCCTGAAATCCAGGACTAAATTTATAGAGGAGTGCACGCCGTTGATGTTCTGCCTTCCACGGGAGTGTTCCGTGTGTTAAAGTTTCAGTGAAGATGACTGCATCTCCCGCTTTAGCATTGACTTCAAGGACTAAGTTCTGGTGTTTTTCATATCGTTTCATATCACTTGGACACGGAAGATTTGCTTTATGGCTGCCGGGAATGATAGCGAGACCGCCATCACCAGGACCTTCATCAGCAAGCATGTATTCTACAACGGTGAGACCGGTATAGATTCGTCCATATTTGAAGAAATATGCTTCAGAGAAATTTGGACGTTCTATTCCACCACCGTGAAGAGTACCCCCTTCAGTCCCGTTTTCCATTGCGATTAAGCCTGGACCGTGGTCAAGTCTGTATTGTTTCCCCAAGATTTCCAACAAGTGTGGTTTAATGTTAGGATGTATCAGGAGTTCACGAAATGGTTCACACCAAGGTTTTTCCCATGCCAACATGCCACCCATATCCATACGATGGGCAGTTCCAGCAAGTGCCGCCGATCCCCCAGCCAATGAGTTCTCACGTTCCCTAAGATGTTCTATGTGATGGTCAATAGCTGCGTTACACTGTGCTACCTCATCAGTAGAAAGGGCCTTTTCTATTATTAGATATCCAGTCAAATCAAAGAGGTACTTTTGTTCTTCGTCCATAACCATTTCTCCTGTACTGACGATGAAAGTTTAATGTTACAGATTTTCGTATATTATCAATATTTATTAAGTCTGTCAAGAAAAAAGCAGAAACTGTTTTTCGGGTGTGTAAAGTTTTTGGCACTGCACGTAGGGGCGGGGTCTCCCCGCCCGATTACCACCCCTTGCCACATTTCCATCCCAACCACTGCTGATGGATAGGATGTGTTCCAACGAGGGCGAGGAGACCTCGCCCCATAAGCGTCAATTGAGTAGTTTTTTGAAGCATTTTCAAGATGTTCCAATGTTGTGTTTCTGTCAGCACGCCTCTCAATATAGCATCCGTTTTGAAAGGCTTGTTTTATTTCATCAAAAACTTCAGTGAACAGCCAACTTTGAGGCGTGATATCCAAAAGACATTTGCTTCGGAAAGTTCTTGGAAGGTTTTTAGTGAGAAATAACCGAGATCTGTAAGACGTAAACTCCCTGGAGGTAGCCGCTCAATCTGCTTTTCAACAGTGCTATCAGCAGTGATACCGTCAGTGAGTTGAAAGTGTTCAAAAGTGCCTGTAGCAACATCAAAACGGAGGTGGAGTTTCACAGCGGATTTGTTCGGATGGTTCTTTTGGCGTCCACCTTCCCAAGTTTCGTGGAGCGCGTCAGGGAGCGTAATCCAAAAACTATCTTGTCAATAGACACCATTGAAGTGTTCAAGGAGTGGGAGCGTTTGTAGATCCGCAGAAATAACCTCGGCTGTGGCAGCATCAAGGGTAGCTTTGAGGGTTTGTGCAGCTTCGGGTGTAAATCGTTGTTCAATGGCTTGCCGAGTGATAGGTGTGTCCAAAGCACCAACCGTGTGTGAGTTGCGTATAGGTGGCATCTGGGTTTTCTAACCAAGTCCAAACGAACGTTTGCACGAACTGGCTACCTGTCAGTTTTCGGTTTCTTTTGACAAAACCTGTGTTGCGTGCTGCATTATCAGCAGTCGTTGTCAGAATCTGTTGCATCTTTTCGGGAACTTGTGATAATATATTCATTGAACACCTCTTTTGTAGAATTAAAAAAGTTATGTTTTTCTACATTATATAAAAGGCGTTTTCACTAAACAACAGTTATTTTTTCAGAAATCACACTTTCTTTTTCTTAAATTGACGCTTATGGGGCGGGGTCTCCCCGCCCTAACAGAACCTTTACGCAGGCAAGGAAACCTCGCCCCTACGATGTCCACGGTTCCCTAATCCTCCGCAATCTTTAATAATAATTGAACACACGCCTCTTAACATCAGGGTTTCTACAAAAACTTTACACACCCTTATTGATATAGACAATTTGACAAAATTACTAATTCACGGTAAATTAAACTTATCAGACTTTCCGTTAGGATAGATAATGAAACATTTAAATTCAAAACATCACGAAGATTGGAAAAAGAACGGTTATCTTAAACTACCTGCATTTTTCAACAAAAATGAAGTGAGTGCAATTCAAACATGGGTTTCAGAAATCTCATCGTGGAAACCGACAGCAGATAGGTGGATGCACCATTACGAATCAACTGAAAATGGAATACGACTTTCACGTTCTGAAAATTTCGTTCCATACCATATTAACCTAAGAAACATCGTAACCAGAGGAAAAGTCACAGATGTTGTCACTGAATTGATGTCCGAAACCGCAATTCTCTATAAAGAGAAGATTAATTACAAGTATCCAGGTGGTGGTGGGTATTCAGCGCATCAAGACGCTCCTGCTTATGAATTCATTGATTCTCATATTACATGTCTCATTTCCGTTGATGCCGCTACGATAGAAAACGGTTGTCTCTATTTTGCTTATGGCAGACATAATGAAGGATTCATTGCACTTGACGAAAATGGATGTATTTCACCCAATATAGCAAATACAATGAATTGGGTTGCAGTACCAACAGAACCTGGTGATGTTCTGTTATTCGGTTCATATATCCCACACAAGAGTCCGCCAAACCTATCAAATGAACCGAGACGAATAATATATCTTACCTATAATGCAAAATCACAAGGTGACTGGCGTGAGAGGTATTATGCAGATAAACGAGAAGCATTTGCACAATATGCAAATGACGGTTCCAACCGAGACACACAAATTAGCAAAATTGCACATTTTCAAGGAAAAGTGATAAATCATGCAGAATTTAGTCGACCCCACATTAACTCAGAAGATGCGTAATGCCAAACCGTATCAACAGGTTGAGGAACTTTTCAACTATATGCAATGTCGAGGACAAACATTTTACGATGAGGCAGTTACACAGTTAGAACATGCACTTCAATGTGCTGCCATTGCTGTTCAGAACAATGCAAGTAATACACAGATTACGAGTGCACTTCTTCACGACATTGGGCATTTTATAGTGGATGAACATAATGCAGAGGTTTCGTTTTTGGATACGGATCTAAACCACGAAGAGATTGGTGCAAAGTATCTTGAACCATTTTTCCCTGAGGCAGTCACTACACCAATTCGTTTGCATGTTCCTGCCAAAAGATACTTATGTACGGTTGATGTATCATATTATGATGGATTATCGGCTGCGTCTAAACGGAGTCTAAAGCTGCAAGGTGGTGTTATGTCGGATGGGGAACGTGCTAACTTTGAAGAAATCTCACACTATCAAGATGCACTAACCTTGCGTAGATGGGACGATCAGGCTAAGGTAAAAGGGTTAGAAACTGTTGGATTAGAAACTTATCATGAAATTGTACAGCACTGTTTAAAGTAGCCTATCTGATATTCCTCAAAAGTTGTTGAATATCAGTATTCATCAAGGTTCTTTTAGGTTTCGTTCATGAAAATGCGTCATGATCTCAAGTAACATTTGTCTTTGTCCAGTGAGTTCAAGTTGTATTTGATGGAATGTGCGACGCTCTAAGATCCTTACCTGCAACAACATCAGGTAACTCATTACTTTTATACTGAGCCCAGCATACACCCTTTGCGTGCTCTCTAAACTCATAGCGGACAAGTGCAAACGGAATTTCAACTGTTTCCAAAAATGTTCAATTCCGTGGTGTTGAGACCAAACCCTGAGTGCTTCACAAGTGCGTAGAGGTTTACCAAAACCAAGAGTGTACGTATCTGGCCCATATCATAAAAGAACAGCACAATACACTCACCAAATGTTGGATTTGTGGCTTGGACACGACAAACAGGTTTATCACCACATCCCCATTGACCTTGACGCAGTTGTATAGACTTTTTGTGAACCGAAAGTTTCGCTTTTTTATCCCTATCGTCATCACATAGTTGTTTTTGCCATAAACCAATATAGGCACAAACCCTAAATCCGATAAAATATTGACCAGTTTCTTGCTACCATACCACGAATAGAAAGTGATCGGATATTTTCTGATATTAACGCCTTCGGCATCAAAGAAATCTAACACTTCTTGCATCATGACAACAAAAAGAACCGGTCTCTTTGTATTGCCACGCCCTTGTTTTGAAACAAGGCAGGTATTGAGTGGAATAGCAATATCGCCAATCTTGATCGTGATGCCTAATATGTTCTGCCCCCAAGTGGTGTTATTATGTTTTTTAGACCACCAGTTTGAGCAGTAAGCTATTGTTTTTCCATATCGATCCACATTGCTATCACCTACACTGAGGGTAATACGTCGACGAGATTGTGTTGCGTCACTCTTAGATTTGGTATCTTTGATCAACTCCAGTACCATAGCACATCCGAGCCGCACATTCAAGCATTTCCAATGATACTGCAGGGTTATTTAGTTTTAGGCATTTTAGTCATTTTTTATCACAAACGTTAATATTTTTGGATATGCAGATATAGCATGATTTTTCACGCTATATCTGCTATACTTCACCTTAAAAATCTTTACCTTTGAGGTGAAAAATGCCAGAGAAAGACTCTCGACACTTGTTAGATAGGTTAGCAGAAATCCAAGACCCGCGCAATGAAAAAGGAAAACAACACCCGTTGAACTCAATCCTCGGACTTAACATTATTGGTTTTATGACTGGACATAAAGGATGGACTTCCACAGCAAAGTGGGCACGATCTCAACCAGACCTCGTCAAAGCACTCGGTTGGACGCATAAGACATCACCTTGTCCCGCAACGATACATAATGTTCTAAAAAAAATTAGATGCTGGTGCTGTTGAAAAGACTTTTACAAACTGGGTAGAAGACGTTTGTAAAAGCCGGTCTGATTTAGCAGGTTGTTTTGACGCAGGCGCTATAGACGGTAAAACGATGCGTGCTTCCAAAAAATGTGGTGCGGCAATAAGTCATTTACTCTCCGTTGTTTCTCATGAGTTAGGGGGTACACTCACACAACAAACCGTTAGTAACAAAACCAACGAAATACCGATTTCAACAGAGATCCTCCAAAACTTTGATGTTCGTGATAAAGTCATCACAACAGATGCACTCTTGACACAGAAATCTTTCTGCCAAGAAATCGTAGAGCGTGATGGAGACTATGTGCTCCCTGTCAAAAACAACCACCCTGACCTTTACGAGGATATCCAAAAACTCTTTCAAGATGTTCCTGACACACTTGCTGAGGATGATACACATCCTCTATTGGAAGCCCCTATTTACGCTCATGAGACTTATGAAAAATCACATGGGAGAGTTGAGACAAGGTGTCTCAAAGCAAGCACAAGCCTCAACGCATATCTGGACTGGTCAGGTATAGAACAGGTGATCCAATATTGTTATATTCACAAAAACCCAAACACAGAAGAAGAAACAACCAAAGTCAACTACGGTATTACAAGTCTGACACCTGAAGAAGCCTCTGCCGAACACTTACTTGAACTCCGCCGTGGGCATTGGGCAATAGAGAATAAATCACATTGAATACGTGATACGCAACTTGGAGAAGACGCATCGTCTGTCCGATGTGGTGCTATTCCGCAGATTATGGCGGCTATGCGAAATGCCGCATTAGCAGTATTGAGATTTGCTGGGGTTACAAATATAGCGGATAAGATAAAATATTATGCTTCAAAACCTTTACTCGCAGTAAACTTGATAACTGAGTGTTTTTAAAACTAAATAATCCTGCCTCCCATCGCATTTATATTGACAAGCTCTTCAAATATACGTTACAATTACTTACTTGCTGATGAGAATATACAATGACTTCTAACAAGATTTTCTAAGTCATTAGATACATCTATTTACTTTACAACAGAGAATAAGATAAGGTTTATGAATAACATATACTCTATACTCACTGCAATTGTAGTTATGATAACCCTCCAATTTGGCTGCACAGATTCTACGATACAAACAACTGACGATGGAACAGAAGAATCAGGGGCAGAACTTGCATTGGACGAAACCTACGATATGGTACGCAACGGGGCACGCCTCATCTTAACTTATGAAGCACAAAGCAATTCATTTAAAGGCACCGTAGAAAACACTACTGATGAAATATTGAAGCAGGTTCGCGTAGAAGTTCATTTGTCAAACGGTAAGGAACTCGGTCCAACAACGCCAGTTGACTTGGAACCCGGTGAAAAATCAGATGTTCTTCTCACCGCTACAAGTAAGGATTTTAACAAATGGACTGCACATCCGGAAGTTGGGCAGAGCGAACATGGTCATGAAGAAGAACATACGGAACAGGATTCAGAACCTGCTGGAGAACACGACCGTGAGAGTGAAGGTAAAGGAGAACATGATTAGCAGAATTTTAATCTATGTCAATCCATTCGTCCCAATATTGCTGTTTGGGTTCGTAACATGCGTATATGCTGAGAAATTCCCAGAGAATATCCTTAAAAACGGTGATTTCGACAACAAACTTGACCAATGGCATCATTGGACGCATGCAAGTGCCACAGCAGTTTTTCTGACAGAAGGAAAAAGAGCAGAGCCTATTGTCGGAGAAATGCTGCTTATGTCAATATCGCTAAAGGAGGAGATGCCCTATGGCAGATACAATTTTATCAACAACCCTTTTCCTTGAAGAAAAACACAATCTATACCTATGGCTTGTGGGCAAAAAGCGAAAAACCGAGAAACGCAACAATGCGTATTATACATCAAGGTGAACCGTGGAATGTATACATATCCCAGATAATCAGTCTAACAGAAGAATGGGAGGAGTTCTTTATAACTTTCAAAATGCCTGCGGATGACGGAAATTCACGTGCAGGTATCATCATGGGGACTGATAAAAATGATGTCTGGGTTGACCACGTCCGTCTATATGAGGGAGAGTATGTGCAGGATATTGAAGGAGCAGAACCCCATCCTGTTGAACCAGATGGAAAATTAGCAACGACCTGGGCATGGATAAAAAGACAACAATAATCACACTATTTCAATTTTGCCAATATCAGAAATAAAATGTCAAAACTGCACAATGGAATAACACCTAAGCTAAGAGAATTTATTGAAGCGCAAAAGATATTCTTTGTCGCAACTGCAACAGCAGACAGTAGGATAAATCTATCTCCAAAAGGTATGGATTCTTTACGTGTTGTAAACCCAAATCGGATTGTCTGGTTAAATGTAACTGGTAGTGGAAATGAAACAGCAGCACATGTTCAAGAAAATCCGCGGATGACACTGATGTTCACTGCCTTCGAAGATAACCCGATGATCCTACGTCTATATGGAAATGCCAAGGCAATACACAATGACGATTCAGATTGGCAACTTCTTTACCCACTATTTCCTCCAATTCCGGGTGCAAGGCAAATCTTTGATCTTGACGTAGACCTTGTCCAAACTTCTTGTGGGTTCGCTGTGCCACTATACGAATATATCGGTGAGAGGGAACAGCTAAACACATGGGCGTCAAAAAAGGGTAAGAATGGATTGAAGGAATATTGGAAAGAAAAGAACAAGGTTAGCCTTGATGGAAAACCCACTTACTTCGCTTAGTATGTCAACCCTATTGATGCCTTAAAATAAGATACAATTGTATCAACAATACACACCCAAAATGAAATCATATCCAATATCCATTATTGTTATTCTTCTTACATTATTGCCTTTGGTCCAAGCCCTTCCCCCAGATGCAGAACTCCAAAATGCTATTCAAACAGCACGAAGTTTCAAAAATCTAAAACCAAGGTATACTCCAGATGATATAATGGAATGTGCAACCGATAGCTTTGTCACCATAGCAAAGAATTGGCACAATCTGCCTTCAACCTATCGCGAAGAACTAAAGCCTATCTTCTTACGTCCCGGACTTCCCGGTAGTTTCTTTGGTCATATTGAACTATCAGAACAATTCAACACACCACACTTCAAATTGCACTATACTAGCATCGGACCGCACGCCCCGCCGCTTGAAGATTTTCACCCACGCAACGGTGTTCCCGATTATGTTGACCGATGTGCAGATGCAATGGAACGCTCATATCATGTTCAAATTGATTTGATGAATTTCAAGAAACCTTATATGGATTATTGGGCAGCACAGAACGGTGGTAACCACAAAATGGATGTATATCTTTTTACATTCCCCGCACTCGGTATTACAACCGCAGACTGGTTTGAAGGTCGCGTTTTATCTACCGCGCTAACAATCGCTCCTTATTTCATGATCAACTCACGCATATATGATTATGTTGGAAAAATGGAGGGGCTCAGGTATCTTGAGACAACTTGTGCGCATGAATTCCTGCATGGCATTCAGTTCGCATACAACGCATACATGCCGACATGGTTTATGGAAGCATCGGCAACGTGGATTGAAGTTATGACCTATGATGGGGGCATTATTGACGATGGTGACAATATTCCTGACCCAGATGAACCAAACGAAACTAATTCCTATAACTACTATATCCATCAACTCCGTCGTTGGTTTAAGATTCCAGACATTTCGCTTGAAAGCCGCATCGGTGACCACGAATACGGTTCTGTTATATGGGCCCTTTATATGGCAGAAAGATTTGGTTACGATACCATTCGTCAACTCTTTGCAAACGCTACCGATGGTAGTTATCGTGAGTTTGGCAATTTCTATGATGTCTTTACGGATAACGGCACAACACTTGCTGAAGCTTTCAAGACATTCACAGTCTGGAATTATTTCACATTTAACAGAGCTAACACTAACACAGAAATCTCAGGTTATAGGAATGCAGAACGGTTTCCACCTATAGCAATTCACCCCAATGATGTTCATAACGCTTACCCAGTTCGAACCGATTTTGATTCGGAATCTATACCTGAACATTTTTCTTCAAGATACTTCGTCTTTCGTCCATTAGGTATAATGCCAGAATTTGCTATAAAGATAGACGGTGCCGACCTTGCTCCAATAGACATGAGCCAATTGACAATCTCTGACCGCATAAGAATAGAAAGTGAACTCAGGAGACACACCAATTTAGGTTTGCGTGGATGGGCTGCTAAATTCATCGTCCAAAAGAGTAATGGAACAACAGAAATTAAAGAAGCATTTACTTTTCAACGATCCCAAGAAGCACAGATGACATTCAAGGATTTCGGTGGTGATATTAAAGAAATAACGCTCATTCTAATCAATATGCATCCCGATGTTGAGCAGGTGATTGTTCCAGGTGGGACATTCGGTGGATCTGTCAGCTGTATGGCAGGTGTTCCACCGAAAGGTCAGATTTCTAATGCTGAAGTCAGGCAAGGAAGTCGTGGTCCCATTATCTCATGGAAGGTTGATGACACTACAGACATTCAGGAAATCGTCATTGTCAGAAAACGGTATGAGATTATCACTGAAACTGATACACCACAACCCTTTCAATCAGATGATGAAGTACGCGCCGCAGTTGATAGAAATGGTGACGGTATAGCCGAGAATGACATCTCTATCGTTGGAAGAGTAAACATAACGCAAACACAGTTTGAAGATACAACAGTTTTTCAAGATATTGACCCTCAATTCACTGAACCGAATGATGTCCATTACTACTATGCGGTCCTTCCTGTTGACGCAATAGGGATTATGGGAACACCGAGTATTGTTCCCGATAGCATTACACCGACGGTGGACATTGCAAATGAAGCCCCTTCATTCTTCATCAAGACACATCCTGTTCGGACTGGGGAATGGCAAGTTGAAGTGCAAAGCACACATCCATTGCAAAGTGCTCCACAATTGACGATAGAAAGTCCAAGTAGAAACAACTATTCCATAAATCTGAAACAAGAAACCGCAAAAAAATGGAACGGAACGCATTTTTCTATCGATTTCCCAGAAACAGGCATCTATCTCTATCATATTAGTGGGATAACGCCTAATGGAATCACTGGAAATCAGATATGGCAAGGTCGCATCTTCAGCTATATAGAAAATAACACAAATCGGAACGTAACGGTAACCCCTAATCCCATATATGCAAGTCGTGGAGACCAACATGTTACGTTTTTACCAAACGGACTGACAATAGAAATCTACGATGTCACAGGTAATCGTATAAAAGTTTTGAATAATGCCTCTAACTGGGATTGCACAAACCAAAACGGTGAAAAGGTCTGTGCAGGATTATACTTTTTCCGCGCTACTGATGGCAACGGTTTCCTATCTACCGGAAAGTTCTCTGTGGTGAAATGATGAAATTAACTTTGTTGAGAACCTATAGTTATATATTTTTCATCCTATTCCTGTTTATAGTAGGTTGCAGTGAAGAGGGGTTGATTGATCCGCACGGTGAAACCAATCTGACACCGCCTGATACAACTGACACGCTGCAAGCCATAGATTTTCCTACTGACACAGGATCGGCATGGACTTACATAAATATCAACACAGAAAAGGAATTTACAGTTCGAGTCAGAGGAACACGGGATATTAGTGGCACAACGCATCGTCAATTAACCATCAGCACAATTACGCCCGTTGAACCTGATGAAGTCAACCTTGTGACAGTAGACCACTTGGCAGCAAACGCATTCTTTTTCCGTACTGACACCGATTTTTTTGATGCGTTTCCATTCCCAATAATTGCTACCTACTTCAATAAAACTCCACAAGGAATAGTTGAATCTGCTTTTGATGTATTTCTACCTATTCAAAATCCAGTGTTTCACCAAAAGCATTTTCCTGAACGGCTCCTATGGGATTTTCCACTGGAAGTAGGTAAGGAATGGACAGTCTTTGACAAAACCGTCGGAAATCCAGTTTCAGCCACACGATTTGTTGCTGAGAAGGATGTTGTTGTCTCAGTGCCTGCTGGTAATTACAGCACTTATGTTGTCTATGAAGAAGTTATCTACGGGGACAGTGAAGAACCTACTATCCGTCTGATAAGTCCTCCAGCTGTATATTGGGTAGCACCTTCTGTTGGTGTCGTGCAATATAGGTTCAGCCGTTATCGTGCCACTGATACATTTCAGACGGAAACATATCAACTCAAGAGTGTTCACCTTCCCGGTCCTTTTACAGATTCATACTGATATGAAAACACTTGCACATCGGAATATCCCGATTACCATTATCGGTGGTGGAATACACGGTTGTTCAATTGCACTCCGGCTGCTACGCGATGTGCCTTATGCAGCACAACACATTGCAATCGTAGACCGACACTCTTTCCCACTGACTCAGTGGAGAAACAAAACGGAACGTCAAGGAATGATGTCCCTCCGATCACCTGCAGTGCATCATATTTCCACAGATCCGTTAGGTATCGTTGAATATGCAGAAAGACATAACAGAACGAATGAATTAGCACCACCCTATTCACAACCTTCAACCGAACTCTTCTGGGATTACTGTAATGATACACTTTCCGAAATAAGGGATCATCCGATATTCTATCAGTTTGATGTGGCAAAATTGCGTTGGAACAAAGGAGCAGGAAAGTATCCATTCCGTTTGATTTCCACAGATAACGTCGGATTTAGAAGCAGCTGCGTTGTCCTTGCAATCGGTTCTGATGATTGTGCAAACATTCCACCAGAGTTTACCGAGTGGAAACGCAGCTATCCTGACAAAGTTGTTCATGCATCCCAGTTTTCTGTGGACTGTAAATTAAGCGATCTTGATGGTGAGAAGCTTGTTATTGTAGGTGGAGGTTTGACTGCAGGAACGCTTGCGAAAAGTCTAAGTGAACGCGGAAATCAAGTGATACTGATTGCAAGAAATACGTTGAAGACTGAACAGTTTGACTTTCCACCAATCTGGTTAGGCCCCAAAGCACTTTCGGAATTTACAAACGAACCAAATTTTCAGCATCGGTATCAGATTATTCAAGAGAATAGGGGAGAAGGCAGCATTACACCCAAAATTATGGATTCACTTAAGAATGCTCAAAATGTTGATATCTATTCTGAGACATTAGTTCAAAATATCCAACAAATTGACAGGGACAATTTACAAGTTGAAACGACACGTGGTTTGATTCAAAATGTCACTCGTATTATCCTCGCAACAGGATATAGATTCAACCTTCGTAGTTACGGCTTTATGAGAACATTGTTGAAGCAATATCCTATAGATCTAATCTGCGGACTACCTAAACTGGAGAACGATTTGCAGTTCTATCCGATTAAGAATCTATTTGGCACAGGTACCGTTGCACAACTACAAATCGGTCCAGCTTCTGGAAACATTGCTGGTGCAAATCTTGCTTATGAACGTTTTCGTGAGAAATTACTTGTCCTATTACCACAAACCTCCGAGCATATATAAAAGTGTGCACTTGCATTGGGGCAATTTATTGCAAAGATATAGGGAAACAAAAAATGGACATAAGGGTAAAGTAAAGGCAGATACCCACACGGATACCTGCCTGAAATGTTGAGTGGCTGCGTCCTCAATGAGCACTCGCATTGGGACAATTGGAATTGCCGTCTGTGCAGTCATCGCAGTTCGGTGTCATATCCACCGTCACGGCGTACGTCTCCTCATACGTCGACATATCTGACCACCGGTAAATAACAGCAGTTATCAGAAAATCCCCCGTATGCATAATGCCACTGGGGAATGTATAAGAGAATGACGCTATGGTTGAGGTCCCGTCACCACATGTTCCCTCTTGATACGTGCCGCGCTCCCCTGACTCCCAGGGTGCCTTCACATACCAATCCACCCAATAATAGGGTTCACTGGTGACAAGATTCAGCGTGGCACTGTCGCCGGGTTGAGGTGTCTGATCTGCGAGGTAAATGCCGGGGCTGGGACCCTCTGGCACATTATTATCTTCCGCTTCCTCGCCAAAATTATTTACTTTCTTCTTTATAAAGTCACGTTCTTTTCCAACTTGGTTTTCTACAGTAGCAGAAGCTATATATTCTATTCCTCTTATATCCTGTAAACCTGCTGCATAAAATGTGATATCGCGTTCCCGATGACACCCTTCAGTAAAATTATTCTGAAGAAGAGCAGGAGTCTTTGCGTCAAATGCTGCCTCCCACCAATCATCGAATACGTTCTCTGGGCAACTCACTTGGAGGGCGATGGTATAATTTCCTATTGCATGTTTCTTCTCGCTGTTTATATGCCTGTCATCCCAAGAGTGGACAAGACCATAGATATGGACATGGTGTCAGATACCGCCATGTCCTTGGTTAAGTTCTCCTATTACATCCGCAACGGTACTTCCACCCAGTGCAACATTACCACTCGGAAAGTTTTCATGGGTGTGCCCTTGATTGTATATAAAGACTGTGGATAAAGCAAGTAGAACGAAAATGTGAAATGAAAAAGATTTATACATTAGTTATCTCCTTTTTTATAAGGTAATTTTAGGTATTGATATGGATCAATACCTGAAGTTTCTAAATCTAAAATGCGAATGTGCGGCGGCGGGTTTGACCAATCCTTAACCTCCGACCAGTCTACACGAGGACCTGACATTTTATCGCTTGCGTATCGGACAATTTCTCCAAATTCATTTTTATATTCACTGAATGTAACATAAATCGTATCATGGTACCATGGATACACTTTGCCTCTGTCAGTACCACCGCCTCTGAAGTTTTTTTCACCTTCTATCCATAACTTAATCAGCACGCGATTTATGATTTCTATTCCTGCGGAGTCCTTGCCCCACGTTATATTTTCCTTACCTGGAAAATCTTCTGGTATTTCGGGATATTCCCCGAATCCGTGTGGTGACATTCTGACTTCTTCAGTGTTATCCGTTTCTGATATTGCTATGTTAACAGATTCGGTTGGTTTATCGGTGTTTGTTTCTGTCCTTTCACCGATTTTGTTGGTTGGTTTCTCTGCGGTGCTTGTAGTGCTTTCCGCAGGTGTGATGGTTGTCTCTTTATCTGCAGTCGTGGTTTGCTTTGCTTTGTTAGCTTTCCATTCTTGCAGCAGTTTATCGGTTTTGTCTGCCTCCGCTTTATATGGTGCGGTGGTGTGTTGGTAATACAGAATGCACCCCGCAGCAACAATAAGCAATAGGAACGCCGCGCCGATAATCCATTTGGTCCAAATGCCATGTGTCATTTATGACCTCCTTGTGTGCTGCACATGCGCGGTGTATAACGTCAAAAGTTTATTTTCCATAATATTTTCCTCTAAAAATTTTTGCCAAATATACGACACTTAACCCTGTTGTTAAAATATAAGACACAGTATTAAGTTGGAAAGGGTGCATAACACAAAAATATTTTAGATTTATCTTAAAATGCCGTAATTGCTTGAATTACAATCTTATGCACCTTTTCCAGAAATTAATACATCTGTTTCTTGAAACATCTTTAACTATATATAGACCTTAAATAGAAAAAGTTAATAGCAAATTGTAAATTTTTTGTAATTTGTGCGTATTTTAACGTTCCTACCATCAAAGAGTTCTATACTGTTTCTCAGAATAGTCTTCATTTTCATGACAGACGTATTCCTCTTAAAGTTTCCTTGATAAGGGAATTTAGGGTTAAATAGTTGAAATAACGATTTTTTGGTAAAATATATTATTGATAGGTGTGATTTGCGTAAGTCCTGAATTCTAATAATCAATAGAATAAGACATAACACCATCTCTAATTTAATGAGGGGTGTGCATAAATATATTGTGTGTCAACATAGACTGTGTCTCTCATCAAGTATTTTTTCATAAGTAATTGTCCGTTTGTGGCAGCACGATCTATTGAGATGCCTTGATCTTGTGGATGGCACGCGGAGCGTGTCTACTAACTTTAAGACTATATTTGAGATCGCATTTGTTTATGCACACCCTTCAATTAAATAGTTCTCAAAATGATTAGTCGCCCCCTTTATCCGCCGCAAGCGAGGGAATAAAAGGATGTTCTTAAATAGAAATGGGTATTATTATACCAAATTAACAGGCAGGATTTATCTTGTTTTATTGGAGTTAGGCAGAGACGCGTTATTGGAGTTAGGCAGAGGACGCGTTATTGGAGTTAGGCAGAGGACGCGTTATTGGAGTTAGGCAGAGGACGCGTTTGGTCCTCTGCATTGGTTAGGAAACCGCGCCTACAGAGGTTTTGATGTGAAAGTGTCTTATCGCGTAAGGGCATACGCAACAACATTCATGCCTTGTTCGAATGCCCAAAGTCGTTGCTCTTCACCGCCAGGCCTACAAGGTCTACCCTCCCAGGCACAATTCAGATCACTGGGACAGAAGTAAACTAAAACTTTGTCATCATCCATAATGGCTTCATCATAGTTGAACTGGGGTATTAGTTTATCGCCACCAAGATATTCGTTATGGTCATAGAGCGTGTGGTAGATTTTATGGCTCAATTCTAATCGTTCAAAAGTCTTTTCAGGATAAATGCGACGCATCATCTCAACTATTTGTGGTCTGAAACGATTAAATCTAATGTCACAATCTTCAACGTGGAGGAAACCCCCGCGTTCAAAGTATTCTCTCAACTTACGAATATGTTCATCTGTCAACCGCATGCCAGTCCGTGTTCTACCGTGTCCAGTCATGAATAGAAATGGATACGAAAAAAGCCAATCATCTTCTATGTCTACGTATTGTGGATGTCTACGCAAATTAACATCAATTGAAGTATACTCTTCAAGGACTTGTGAAAACTTTAAGTCCGAAATCCATCGTTCATAGTTGACGATATTCGTCCACCAATCGCCTCCTGGATATTTCAGGCGGACGAAGGTGAACTTCTCACCTGTTGGATCCATGCCCGGATGATTATGTTCAATTATATCTCTTGTACCATACCGTGTTGAATAATGAATATCGCGCGTCGCATCGTAAGGAATATATTCTCCAAACTGGGACTGTGCCTCAGCGGAGTGGCGTAAACCACCAGCAGCAACAGCAGAGGTAGCAAGTCCAATGGAACTTTTGATAAACGCACGACGCGAAATAGGATGGATAGTTTTGTCGGTCTGTTTTCTGTCTATTGACATGTCCTTGTCCTCCTAAAATATAGATTGTTAATAAGGTTTACCCAATAATTCAAAAGTAACGCTTTGTGCTGCACCACCTTGCATTTTCGTAGAAGATCGTGTACTTGCAATCGCACGAATTCTGTGATTCTTGATACCTGCATCTTTTAGTGCTTTGGCTGCTGCTTCTGCCCGTTGTGTTGCGAGAAGTTTATTCGCAGCAGGATCGCCCTCTTTACGCGTATGTCCAACTACCCGAAGGTAATATTGTGGAAACGACTTTAGTTTAGATGCAATATCGGTCAAAGCTTTTTTGCTAGCGGGAAGGATACGAGCATTGCCACGACTAAATTGGATCGGTTCAATCTTCATTGCAGCAACTGGGGCAAGTGTATTCCAATTGTCATCAGATAGCGGATTCAATGCAACTTCTTCACGCACTTCTTCTTCCGCAACATTTGATGTGTCAACAAGAATATCCTCTAAGCCACCTGCACCATCAGAACTCAGCACACCTGGATGAAAATTATCGTGATTGAGTGAATTTAATATGCCTTCAAAGAAGAGTTGACCATATTTCCCCGATAACGGGTCTGATGCGATAGACTTCGTTTTGACGAGTACTTGCATTATTTTACCTATCATAACCTCAAGTTTTTCAGTATCTTTCGCTTCATTTCCAGAGATAATACCAAAATGTGCGTAATTCTCAACAGTATTTCGCCACTCTATACCTTTTACTAACTGAGTTGCTTCATTTCGTTTAAGTGCATCACCATATTGTTTAGCATCAGACTCAATCAATGACAACAATCCTTCTGTTTGATTTGTGTAATCGTAGTTTGCGCGGAGATACGCCTGAACAATATGTGTGACAAGTTCGCGTTGTGTATCTAAAAACTCACGTTGAACGATTAGGACATCAACGATATAACCTTTCAGTTTTGAACTGTCTAAAAGTAGATGCACACCATCAATTGCCAGTGCCTTCGTCACATAAGGTTCCCATAGGACATAAGCGGTAGGTTCGTCTGGATCAGCAGATTTCAGTTTTTTATACACATCTTCGGCACCGTTTGCATCAGAAGCCCAATTAGCAGGTAAACTTGGTAGACTCATTGTGTTTATCATAATCCGAGCAAGCGTTTCACTCGGAGAATCAGGTGTCAATATGATACGTGCCTTTGGGTTGCTCAAATTAGGAATACTGGGTACTCCTCGATTATGTGCAACGATAGCATCAGCCCCTTTGGATTCATCTATCACAAGTACTATAGAACCGGGATACTCACCAATAACATTCCCTGCTTTAAGATATGCATCAATGGTAAAGACAGCCATTTGCACTTTACCACTCTTTAAATCACGTGCTCTACGAACATAATCAGCTTTATCGTCAACAAATGTAAGCTTAATCGCTTGCCGATCAAGCAGATTCTTCACAGCATCAGAGCGGAGAATAGCATACCCAGGAAATGAGTCGTGTGCAACTTTGATCTCATGGTCATACCTTTGTGTACTGGTATCCTGAACGAGTTTGTCTCTTCTACCACCAAGACGTGGCTCAACGACAAACTTGTAGACAAGACCTAAAATGCCGATGATAATTAGCCAACTTGCCACCATGACGATTCTGCTTCTTGTTTTGGCTTCCATGATTATATTCCTTATCACGTCCTGATGTCTATTATTCCACTACTGTTTTCGCGCATACTTAAAAATTAAAAAGCCAGCAATTACGACTATCAGACCAAGCAAAAACCATACATTATTGTTACCACTGCTCTGTTGCATAGGTTGTTGTATCTGTTTTTGCGGTTTCTGTGTTGATTGATTCTGCTGTTGCGATGGTGTCTTTCTTATATTGGTAATGGTGATTGCAGTATTACTGGGGGGCATCGTAATCCTTTTGATTAGGTCTAATGCTATTGCCTCTGAGAGTGGTGCGATATCCTCAAAAGCGTCTTCTCCATCAAGGTCAGTTCCTGTGCCACCTGTCTCTGCAAGGATTTGCGTTACAGCTGCTACCAGTTCACCCGGATTGTCTGCTCTCCGATAACTATCAGCATCCTTTGCCAACAGATGATCAGTCTGCATATCTACGCCAATCACATCAACACGTATCTGTCTGTCCAGTATTTCGGGTGTATATTGTGCAACTTTTTCCTCATCTTGTGCGACACCATCTGTAACAATCAACAACCGATAATTTCCGTAGTTATACTGCTTTTCTCGCTGTTCAAGTAGTCTATTGGCACCGATACGCATATATTTTCCAAGCGGTGTACCGCCACCGGGTAATGGCAAATCAATCGCAGCTAACATCTGCTCAGTATTCTTCGGACCAAGCGGATAAACCCAATCATTTTGAACGTTACTACCGCTAAAAACAAGCAATCCGATATGCGTATTGTCTGGAACTTTCGCTAACACTGACTTGAGTGCTTCTTTCGCAGCATCCATCTTTGACTTCGATTGGTCTCCACGGAAATTCTCTTTCATTGAACCGGAGGCATCAAGAATAATGATAATATTCTCAGTATGAAGGTCGGTTTCCCCACTACCTATCTGAACTATAGTGAATATTGAGAGAACAAAAAGACACGAGGCAATGAAGTGTTTCACAATCGACTCCTATATAAAAGGGCTAAAAGTCAAAATCGGATGCAGCGACAGCTTCTGCTGACACTTTAATAAGTGCGAATTCAACACGTCTATTTTCTGCAGCTTCTGCAGGACTTGTCGGTTTAGCAATAACAGGTTCTCTAATTCCTACACCAACAGGAACAATTTGATCCGCATCAATACGGGCATTTTTACTGCGTGCATAGTCAATGATTGATTGTTTTACCGCTTCTCCTCGTTGTTCGGAGAGTTTGAGTGCAGCTCGCATCACTTGGAATGGATTTTCTACATCGCTACTATCGTCAAATTTTCGTTGGTCTATCAATTTGATCAATTCAGCGGTGTTTTCAAGACTAAAAGGTTTACCGCTCAAAAAATATTTATAGTTTCCACGCGTTCCTGTCCGTTTCAAAAATCCTTTTGACAAACCTGTTTTTACCAGAACACTCAACGTTCTTGATGGGTCACTGTGCCCTTTAATTGCTATAGCTGCATTTCCATATTTTGAAGCAAGTTCAACAACTCTGTCGAATTCAGCACTATATCGAGTCGCACTGAAGGTATCCTGATTTGCATCAAATTGGATTGTAAATGAAATCAATGTTTTTTCATCTAAAACTGCATCCTCATTGAACGATTCAATTTCCGCACGAACAGTTTCTTTTTTGAATCGCGTCTGTTTTAGCTGCGTTGGAGCATCAACAGTTGTAGCAAGTAGGCTTTTGAAAGCAGTAGAATTGAAATTTAGGTCTGATGAAAGTAATGCATATCTCTGGCTCGCAAAACCCCAGTTTACTGCCATATCTAATCCAGCTTTATTGAATCCTTCAAAGCCAGTGATAGTATTGCTTGGGTCATTGAAAAATGCAACATTTCCGGGTTGTCCAACGAAAGTGCAATCAGCGATCAATCCGTGTGCATCCTCCTCAAGCGTCGGTAACACGTCTTTTCCATAGATATTCTGCATCATTGTAAGGAGTTTGTTATATTGTGCAGAACCACTTCTTTCATAGGTTTTCTTAAGTGACACAACTTCTTCTGCCCCCTTGAGATAACCTGCAAAGAACCGTTCAATAAAAGGTTTATATTTATCATAGAAATCTTTACGACATGCGTAGACATCTGCTATCGAACGAGATAAAGTTGCTGTACTGACGACCACGCGCGCGCCCTTAACAGTACCTTCTGCTCCAGTACCTGTATTTTCAGGACCACCTGTCAACCCAATCATATCTGGTGTAATAACGAAACATCCTGCAATAGTTGAGTCATTTCGGAAACGTTCTGCAGGCCCTTTGGCACCCGTTAATTCCTCTACCCACACAATCTGAACATTGGATTTAGAGAGACGGGCCGTTTTCAACATGTCATACAGCATCCCAACATGAGGACCACCCTTCTGAATAGCAATCTTTTTCCCGTTGAGATCTGATATTTTGCGAATAGTTGAACGACCGACGAAATGATCGCCTGCTGACCAAGTTAGTTGACCAAAAACAACAGGTTTGGTGCGTGCATCACGCCCGATTACTTCGCTTGCTTGTGCGATCATCCTGAAAGTGCCGCGGAGGATAGGTGTCTTACCTGAAAGATAATCACGGACCTGTTGTTGAAAATTGTCTCCAGGGACCAGTTTTAGGTTAAGTCCTTGTTTCTCCATTATTGTGCCAGGTTGCGTTGTCAAACCCCCATTGGCATGGAACAGTGCCGCTTCACCACCCCACGTAATATATGGAACGACTAAAGGAGAAATTGATGTTACTTCATTTATTGTAACAGGTCCGACTGCATCCGCAAAACGTTCCTGTGCATTTGCTGAAAACACAAAGCAAAGAAGCAGCATACATAAGAGATTATATCTCAAGATTTGACGTAATACTTTTCTACTACAGAAATTTGAATTCTTTTTCATGTCTCATTCCTCTTGTTGAGATGCGCATTTTCATTTTTATTCACGACAAAGGTATTTTATCATATAAAGTAGATTATTTCCACAAAATTAAGATAGAAAATTATGGTTGGAAAATCATCTAACGTGAATGATCGGGTTTACGTGGATAGATTAAGATTGCATCTGAAACAGGACGACCCATAAACCTTGGTATAGGTCTAACACGACGATTACCACGCGCAGACATCGTTCTCCTATCTAATGCAGGTTTCTTTGCATCCTGTTTTTCTTGAGACTCAGGTTTTTCATCTATCTTTTTCTCAGTGGTAGTCCCCCTTGCTATTACACCTGCTTGTTTATCTGTTTTAGCAGTTATCGCCTTTTTCTCCGTTTGACTTTCAGGAGAATCAGGTTTTTGCTCTTCCTCTGAGGATGGTCGTTTAGGTGGTTCACGTTTAACACTTACCACTTTATTCTTAATAATCATCATGGCTGAAGAACCACCATCTAAGTTAACTGCATCGGTTGCCCCCCATTTCTGAAAGAGTCTTGCAAGTTTATGCAGCATCACCCCTCGACGTACTCTCGGATCTGCACCTGTGATGGTAACAAAAAGCAATGTTCCATCAGCCTTTTTTCCAACTGCTGTACGCGGATGCCAGAAGCTGTGGAATGGTCTATCAAATCCCTCACGATCATACATTTCAGTCTCAGATATGACACCATTCCGTATCAGTAAAGGACCGCCACCGATAATGTGTGTAAAATTCTCCCACAAATTACTATCACCAACCAGTTCAGGAATAACTGTTTCGCGGATTTTTACTGAATCACCAAGTGCGATATTCTCTAACAACATTTGCCGTTTTCTTCCGTTTGCCGACAGTATATAACCATCTTGTGGAATAATGTTGCTACCTTGTCTATCAAGGATGTCTATTACGTTGTCGTTTCTTACAACAACTTCAATGCCATCATGCATCGTCAACGTAGTTTTGTGAAACCGTGGCCGGAAAAGTACCAGTTCATTTCTCGTACGTCCACGATTGATGCCATCTATTTCAAGAGTAGTACCATTAGAAAAGACTATTTCATGCCGTAGCATTATCCTGTCAATATAAGTTTCAATTTTGCCATTAACATCATTGAAAGCAACGACACCGCGTCCCTGCTCAGGTTCACTTATCCATTCACCCTCTATTTTTAAAGCTCCAACAGATTCGCCTTGGAATGTTCCGGTCATCTCATAATATCCACCGTTAATAGCAATGGGTGCTCTATTTCTGAGTGCAATTGACTGTAGATATTCAGTCCCAATTGCTGCGCCAAGGGCACTATACGGTCGGATGTCTACTGCATCAGGTTTCACAGAAAGAATGTTTATCAGGACACCATCGTCCAATATCTGACGATGAACAATACCCGGGAATACCTGTTCTGTCTCATCGCTTTTCACAGGATCGGTATAAGATTTAACATATTCGGGGACTTTTTTTAGCGGTACAATTTTACCTACCCAAATACCAATAGCGAAAAAGATCAGAAATCCAATTATCGTCCATGTGCGTGGATAGCGTTTGATGAAACCGACAAATCTACGTCCTAAATAGAAAATATCAAACATCTTTGTCTGACAAGAACATTCATTGTTCCCGTTTTAGTTGATTGCACCCGCGATGTATCTCAGATTAGTCTTTCCTCAGTTTTTCTATACGTCTCTCCCATTTATCACATGTAGCATGAGTTCGCCGCACAGCTGCTCCGATATAGTTTGTAGGTGCACTCAGTGCTTCACGTTGCGGTTCTGTCAACTTGTCAAGGAACGGTCGAAAGGTCTCGTCCTCCCATAGTAGTGTAGTTAGACTTTTTCCTGTTTGATGTACTTGTGCAATGAGTTTTCGTGTATGATCATAAGCATCTGGAAACCCGTAATATGCCATGAGCAAATAAATTGGTTCTGCAATTGTGTCCTCTGCACTCATTTCAAGATTGCGTTTCATATTGTCTACCTTAACATCCATCTCATCTAATGCACGACGCAGTCTATAGATGGAATAATCATAAGCAGTGAGTAACTCAGTTAAGAACCTACTGGATGCAGAATTGGTTAGGTCACGTTGGTGTTCTAAAATACTATCCATAAAAACAGTTTGCATGCGTGGAACAAACGCCTTCCACAGACTCTTAATGTTTTCATAAGCCTCTGGATTGATTTTATGTGGCATTGTTGATGACCCGACAAGTTGTGGGTTATATTTCCTGCCTACCTCCGCAATTTCTGTCCGATAGAGGTGTCGCATATCATCAGCGAAATTTGCAAGCACAGTATAGGCTGCAGTCACATGATACGCAACATCAGAGATAAACTCCGGTTCAACACACTGTGTTGATGTATGTGTATCCGATGGCTTCAGATCAAGCAAAGCCAGAAAATCTGCCTCAATCTGTTCAGGATTATCATGAATTAATGACAATCCGTTGAATGCTCCTACTGCCCCAGAAAATTGTCCGCGAAGATTTTGACCTGCTTCATGTATCTTTTCAATCCGCGTACCAAGGCGACTGATGTAAAGTGCTAATGCATAACCAAAAGTGGTTGGTTCAGCATGTTGTCCGTGTGTCCTTCCGATTTGTGGCGTTTCTGCATGCTCACGTGCTAAGGATATTAACTGCTTTTCAAGTTCAATCATATCTGGAACTATGACGTTCTCAATCAGTGCCTTAACTCGCAATGCAGTTGCTGTATCCAATATATCTGCTGAAGTAGCAAACAGGTGTACATAAGGACGCGCTTCAGGACTAATTTTGCTCCGAATTACATTGACAAGTGAACGAATGTTATGACGGATTCTTTTCTGTTCTTCGTAAACCGCTTCTGCTGTCACCTGTTCTACGGCATTTTCGACTTCATCTGCTATTTCTGAAGAACAGACTCCATAGTTTGCAAGTGTGCGTGTCAGTGCTGCTTCTACCTTTGCCTGATAGGTAACATATCCTGATTCAGAGACATAAGGTAAGAGTCGTTGCATGAATTTCTCATCACCGCCATAATATCTAAAATCTAACGGACTGACGGCTTCATATAGCTGCATAGTAGACAATTCTCCAATTTTTGGTCTTATTGTATACTATGCTAATAAGAATGTAAAGAAATTTTGTGGGTTATATAGGTTTATTTAGTTTTCGGTTTTCTAGTAGATTTTATCACAAACGTTAGTAGTATTATTTACTTATTTTGAGATATTTTTTTCTTTTTGTCTGAACCAGGATTTGCAGGATTAGTAGATTTCAAGGATAGATGTATGGTGCTTCTAAAGGTCTATTCAAAAAATAATTGTCTTATGTTAGATTGGACCTTCAGAGTGTCAAACTCCTATCCTGCAAATCTACTAATCCTGCAAATCCTGGTTCAGAATGATTCTTAAAACAAAAAGGTGATGTAAGTACACCACTTTACACGATATCTTTTGACAAATTTAGAATATGTTTGAATTATTTGCTCTTATGTGGTTTTTCAATGACTGCCATACGAGTATATCCTTGTTCAGAGTATCTGTGATCTACTACTTGCCATTTCATATACCCGTTTTCATCTTCTGTCATAACTGCATAATCAAGGTTTTTTCGTATTGGTTTGTTGCCCAACCAATCAAAAATCCTTAGTATTGCTGGAGGCGGACGATGATAACTACCTTTTTTCCAGTTCTTGTATTTGACTTTTTCTTCAGTATCCCAGAGCCAATTGTCTGTATTTCTATGACCTGTTAATCCGATCCAGTATGGATCTGTTCCAAAAACAGTTTCGAGCCATATCTGTTCTTTCTCACTGGTAATGGTAACCAGATGTGCATTCTCTTCAGTTGCTTGGATTAGTGCATCCTCTCTTGTTTTGCACATAATACGTTTATATGTATGTCCATTTTCTGGATTCAGTATCCATACACCTCGTAAATTTGGTCCGGGGACTGAAGATTTTTGTTCCGATTTGGCAGTATCCAATGGTAACTCAGTAAGTTCATTCGGGTTGCCGTTAAGTGTCAACAATATAACATCATGTGGCGTATTACCATCAAGAAAAAATGGTTCTGAGATTGCAGATAATCCACGATGATTTATTGAACAAGCGTATATACCTGCGGAGAAGACACTATGCGTAAAAAACCCATCCTTATCTGTCTTAATTGATACTGGAATACGGTAAGGAAACTGATTTGCATAGTGAAAATCATGATGTCCGAATTTGATCGTCAAAGATGTATCTGAGAGCGGTGCACCGTTTTTGTATAATATTCTACCTCGTATATTAAGTGGAATATCCATGCTGACCTTTAGTTCTACATTCTCAATTCTTCTGCCCTGATTTATAGTAAAGGTTACTTCTCCTATGGGTGGAAAATGTTTATTTTGATGTGGGTAAAAAGTAACCTCATTGAACTTTAGGGAGTGTATTATTGGTAGTAGTGTGAGTTTTGTTCTTTCAGATTCATCTGCAGTTGTTTCATATTCCAGTGGATCCTTCTGTAAGACTATCAATTGGACCAGTTTAGATGCAATATTGGAAAATGAAAACTTGCCATCTATATCTGTTTTTGATTCTAAGTATGGTGGCGAGGAATTTTTATCCGAAATATCGGGAAACTTACCTTTATTATAGAAATGTGGTAAATCCACAAGAAACGGATAAAGTTTGCCATCATATATTGGATGGAATGTTTGTAGTTCTGTGAAAACCAGCGGGTTTTCATTGAATTTCATGTAAAGTAGTAGGACAGTGACATCGGAGATAGGTTCACCTTCAGGGGTTATAATTCGACCAGACAATGTTGTGTTATGTTCTTCGGTTATACCTTGGTTTATGGCAACGAAACCTACTAAGAGAAATAGTAGGAAGCAAAGGATAATGTGTTTGGTAAAAGATTGTTGAAACATAATTTATTCCTTTATTTTCTTGACTTAATCTTTATATCCTCTTTTTCAATTATTGCAAGTTGGACTACAGGTAAGAATTGATGCTCGGAATCAATTTTCATCCATCTTTTTGAAAAGAAATCCAATGCAATATGTGTATTTGGTTCGGTGGAATTTTCTGTTGACATCCAATTTACATAGGTAAGTTTCTCACCGTTTGTCCATTGCTCGAAGGATCCATCTTGGTTAGAAGTCAATCCTATCCAATAGAAAAGATATTCAGGAAAACGTGATTCTAACCATTTTTGTTCAGCTTCATCATTTATAGCAACGAGATATGCCTTTTCAGTCTTCGCCTTGGCTATTGCATCCTCCCAACTTTTCACTACGATTCTTTTGTAAGCGTGCCCATTATATGGATTTACAGTCCATACTGCCTGTTGTGCTTTATTACGTTTATTAGATTTATTCTTAACTTTCTGTTGATCCCTAACACGAAATACCAGATCGTCCTTCCACTTTCCTTCTCTGAGTTGGAACCATCCTGATTTATCAGTCGATCCATGATAATTCACTTTTACAGAATAATCTCGATTTATCCGATTTGAAAGATAATGAACGAAGTAACCTTGGGAATCAGTTTTTGCAAAAGTGGTCATTATACTACCGCTAAATTCAGGGAGGAAATAGAGAAATTTATCATGTTCTCCTGCATGAATGGTCAAATCCACTTCGGCATTCGCAAGGGGTTTACCATTCCTAAACAGAATTCTGCCACGGATTCTTCTTGGTGGTGGTTGGACAGTAACAATTGCGTTATCAAGAGGCATACCGGGTTCAATAGCAAAAGTCATTTTACCGAACGCAAGCGGATAAAAATCATGTTTTCCAGTATTATAAAAGGTTAATTCACCGATTGTAAGTGAGGATATTTCATAATCAGATCCAGCATCTGGTAGTAATACCAATTGTGAAGCAACAGGATCGATGTTATTGAAAGAAAATCCCCCTTGTTTATCTGTTACAACCTTTTTCCAGGCAGACATTGGCATTAGTTCTTCCATATTGCCACTTTCATTTATTTTCATCGGTTTCAGTGTAAGTTCCAACCCCTGTACTGCTTTTCCAGCAGAGTCCACTACAGTTCCAGATAGTGACACCGATCCATTCTGTATAATATCGTTTTCGCTTGTATTTGTTGCCTCATCTAAATTTGCTGTGTCAACTAACTGTGAGTTCGAATCCTGTGAAACATTTTTATTACTATTTTGTATGTTCGGTTTCTCAATTAGTTTTCTATTGGCAGACTTTTCTGAAGAATCTATTGCCTGTTTCGCATCAGTTATCTCAATAGTCTGTTCAGAATCTGCGTCAACGTTAAATGGCTTTTGAAAATCTATGAGTTGTTTTGCTCCAACACCTATCAATAGAAATACGATAATTGCAGATGCTGAAGAAACAATCCACGGCATCACCGGTTTATTCGCTGAAGGTGCTGCAGGTGATAAGTTGGAGATTCTTTTCATAATATTCTCTGATAACTGCTTCGGTAATTGGAAACTACTTAGGTTTTCCTTAATAAGTGCTTCCTCACCCCTTAGACGATTACGCGCACGATGTAACCGACTTTTTACCGTATTTGTTGAAACGCCGAGAAATTCACCGATCTCTTCACACGACAATCCTGCAAGATAATGTAGCGTTACCACTGTGCGATCGCTCTCTTTGAGGCGACTAAGTAGTTTTTTTACAAGTGATCTTTGATTTTCCTTTCTGTCTTCTTCGCGTTCTTGTGTCTTATATTCTGTATAATACAATTCTTCCAACTCCATTGGATCCGTCTGGTCTAAGGATTCTGGCTGTGGTTTTTTCTTTCGGTGCCACATGTTACATATATTGGTAGTAATGACATATAACCATCCCGAGAATCGGTGCGGATGCTTTAGACTGTTGAGTTTTTGGTAAGCGGCAATAAAAGCATCTTGTGTTATCTCTTCTGCAGTATGGAAATCACCAATCTTCTGCCATGCAAGCGCATGTATCTGTTCTTGATATTTTTCTACAAGCAAGGCAAATGCTTGCTGATCGCCTTCGAGTGTCTGTTTGACTAATTCGGAATCATTCTGTTTCATGTTTCACCTCACAACATGGATCTTCTTTTAACATAAAGATGCTTTTTGGATATTGAAGGTTGCACTTTTGTAGAACAATTTACACAAATTAATTATCATCACAACCATAAAATCTATTTTTTAAGCATAGCATAGAAAGAGAATATTACCAAATCAAGATTTTTTGAGAAAAATTCGGATCTGTACAAATGCTATCCAAACTCGTCAAAATAATTCACTTTGACATATCCAAAATAATGCTGCTATAATCTTTCTTATAATAATCCAAGTTGCCACATAAGGAGTCTTCATAAATGACAGGTGAAGAGAAATTCCAAGTTGACCTTGCAGGATATCTCGTGATAAAAGATGTTCTAACGAAGGATGAAGTCGCAGAAATGAATTCCTTTATTGACAAAGGTGAAATGAAAGATCGTCCCAGTCTTTGGGGTGAATCTTTCAAAAATTTGATAGACCATCCCAAAATTCTACCTTATCTGATAGAACTATTAGGTCCTTATGTCCGCTTGGATCATGATTATGCAATTATAATGAACAAAGGTGAAAAAAGAGGTAGATTACATGGCGGTGAAGATGGTGGGCATGCACGCGGAAATGTAGGAGATCACTGGTATAAATATCGTGACGGTGTGATTCGAAATGGATTGTGTGTAATGACTTACAACCTTACAGATGCCCCTGAAGGGGTTGGCGGATTCTCATGTATACCAGCAAGTCACAAGAGTAACTTCGCACCAGAAATACCGAAAGAGGTGCGAAGTTATGAACGTTCTGCGCATTATGTCGTCCAACCACCACTTGAACCAGGAGATGTCCTGTTTTTTACTGAAGCTCTCATTCATGGCACGATGCCATGGAAAGCAGATCATCAAAGACGTGCACTGTTATACAAATATAGTCCAGGACATTCTTCTTGGTCAAGTAACTATTACGATATAAGCAAATATGAGGGGTTGACAGAGCAGCAGAAACGTATGCTTTTACCACCATCCATCGGTAGAAGACCACCAGTCCTTGACCCAAATTGATATAAAGCATTTTCACATAAGGAATATTCTGAGAAATACTTATAATTTCAGAAGCACATAAATGAAAGGTAGGCATATCTAATGACAGGTGAAGAAAAATTCAAGGTAGACCTTGAAGGTTATCTCATTATCAAAAATGTCCTGACTGACGATGAAGTTGCAGAAATGAACGACTTTATCGACAAAGGCGGAATGCAAGGACCCCAAAGTCAATGGGGTGAACCGTTCAGACGACTCATTGACCATCCAACAATATTACCTTATTTAATAGAAATGTTAGGACCAAATGTCCGACTTGATCACGACTATCCAATTATTATGAATGGTGGAGATGGGCGTGGTGGATTACATGGCGGTGAGGACGGCGGTCGTCCCGGTGGTCCTGAAGGTGATCACTGGTACAAGTATCGTGACGGTATCATGCGCAACGGATTATGTGTAATGACATATAATCTCACCGAAGCTCCTGAAGGGGCAGGCGGATTCGCATGTATTCCAGGAAGTCACAAAAGTAATTTTTTGAGAGAAATACCCCCTGAAGTTCGCAACTTTCAACGACCAACCCATTATGTTATTCAACCGGCACTTGAACCAGGAGATGTTCTGTTTTTCACTGAAGCACTCGTTCACGGTACAATGCCGTGGCAATTAGGGCATCAACGTCGGGCACTCCTCTATAAATATAGTCCAGGTCATTCTGCTTGGTCCGGTAATTATTACGACATCAGTAAATACGATGATTTGACAGAACAACAAAAACGGATGCTATTGTCACCATCTATTGGAGGCAGACCGCGCGTTGTTGACTAAAATCAACGCTAAACCTATTAAACAACAACCCAAATTTAAGGAATTCTCTGTGCCAAAAACTCAACTCACAGGAAAACAAAGCGATTTTCTGAAGATCGTTGTTGCTGCCGCAGGACGTGGCGACCTTGATGCTGTTAAACAGTTCTTGAATGATAAACCTGAATGGTTACACACGATTGGTTCACATGGACGCACAATATTGTGGGAAGCGGCTTATCGTGGAAAGTTAGAGATTGTTAAATATCTGGTAGAACAAGGGGCAAACATTAATCTGCCCGGTTGTCACCTGAATCAGCACCAACTGGAAATCACACCCTACTGTGTTGCACGACACGAAGGACGGGACGATGTCGCTAATTATCTTCAAAACCAAGGTGCGACTGTAGACATTCATACTGCAGCTTATCTTGGTGATTATGACACTGTACAAGCACTCCTGAATAAAGATGAGAATCTTGTGGAAAGTGGATATCTTCAATCTGAAATGTTACCCGATGGCAAACCAGAATCCTTTGAATATAGATACTCAGAATCTACAACCCCTCTCTCTTATGCCATCGTAGGTGGAAATATACGTATTGTTGAACTACTAATTTCTATGGGGGCAGAAGTTACGCAATATAGCAAAGAATTACTTGATCATGCCGTTTCAAATGGTAGAGTTGATATCGTGAAGTTGCTATTTGAAAACGGAGCAGATCCGTCTCAAGCACCTCGTGTATACGATGACAATTCAGAAATGAGTGTCCTTCTCAAATCACACGGTGTCCCGTCCAAAGACATAAATGCATTTGATTTTATGGGATGGCCACCACTACCCTATATCTGTCGAGGGGACAAAGGTGAACACCCAGAAAAAGTATTGAGATTGCTCAAACTCGGTGCAGATATTGATGTTAAAAGTAGCAAAGGTAAAACAGCGTTACATTGTGCAGCAAAGGCAGGTTTCGTCAACGTCATTGCGGTACTAATTGAAAATGGCGCGACAATTGATGCTACAGATAACAACGGCGAAACACCATTAATAGAAGCTATCCGTTCAACAATAAAGAACACTGAAAAACAACAAGGGGCAATAGAGAAGTTGCTTCTCAACGGAGCAAATCCCAATTTCAAGAATAAGAAAGGAGCAACACCACTGCAAATAGCAACACAGAAACGGAGAACTGGCACTGAAGAGATCATAAAGCTGCTGAAAAAACACGGTGCAGTATAATTCGCATATATCTGCTAAATTAATACTGTTTCCAACCTTCATAAAAATGAAACTGCCATACACACGAGAAAAACTCATCTCAGACTTCACCAATCTCGGTGTAGAAAAATCAGATATTCTATTTATTCATTCCTCCTTTAAAAGTTTAGGTGATGTAGACGGTGGAGCAGGTACAGTCGTTGCTGCACTTGAGAAAGTCATTGGAAAAGACGGATTGATACTGATGCCGTCATTCAATCTATTACCGAGTAGAGAGGAACGCGTTGATTCTTGGGATATTGAGACGTGTCCATCTACAGTAGGATGGTTAACGGAGTATTTTCGTCAGATGCCCGGCACCTATCGTTCAGATCACTATTCACACTCCGTTGCTGCTCGCGGAAAAGGCGCGAAAGCGTTTGTCAACGATCATCTCCGTTGTGAAGGCAACCAATCTCCCTGGGATTATCTGCCTTGGGGAAAGACTTACGGCACGCATTCTCCGATGTTTCGGGCATACCAAAGGAATGGCAAAATCCTTATGCTTGGTGTTGATTACAATACATCAACCTATATACATCTCGTTGAAGTAATCCATTGGAATAAACGACTTACTATAGATGCAAATGCCAACTTCATTGGATTCAATCGTCCTAAACTTGGTGAATATTGGGACTCACTCGGAAAATTACAACATGGTAAAATCGGGGATTCACCCTCTCGTCTGTTCCATATAAAAACTTATGTGGATACATTGCTTACTGAAGTTGAATGTAATCCTAACCCGTATATTTCATAATAGAAGACTATCAAAAAGTAGGTAAACATGACAGAGCAAGATATACTCACACATTCACACATGCTTCGGCAAGAAGCAAGCAATCTACTCAACAAGGGTGGTTTGTTGACACTGCTGAATCGCTATGGCACAACGCGTGTTATCGGTAGTTACACCTTAGATACAATGACATGGCGTGATATTGACATCAGTATTGAACTTCCTGATGAAGAAGATGTCGGCCTATTTTTTGAGATTGGTAGAAAAATAGCACTGAAATTCGAAATTACTAAGATGTCCTATTCAAATCACTTCATACGCAATTTCCCAGGATTTGATCACGGGTTATATTTGGGCACACTACTGCTTTACAATGAACATGAGTGGAAAATTGACCTATGGGGTTATGGACAGACTGATTTTAATGCACACATGGCAGACTTTGATGCATTACACAAAGAAATTCAACAGGCAGACCGCACCGCTTTACTACGTATAAAATATGAAATTTCACTACGTCCTGATTATCGAGGTGATGTCTACAATAGCATGGCTGTCTATCAAGCAGTTCTTAATGACAATGTTAAAACTATAGAAGCTTTCAATCAATGGATTGAAAGGAATTCAAATGCTAACCCCTGAAGAAAAATGGTTCTTTGACCATCACGGATTCATTATTCTACCCAAGGTTGTTCCACCTGAAGATATCCAGATGATGATTGAATTGGGTAATCGTTGGCACGGCATGAAATTAGAAGAATTACCACCTCCTTTGACTTCTACATCCCGAACAAATGATTATGCTTCAACAATTGCACATTGGATTAACAATGTGCAATACGGAGATGCTGTCTTCCAACGTCTCGTGCTAAACATTGAGATAATGCGTGTCGTCATTGCTCTAACACGCGGATCACCTTGTCTCGTTGATTGTGCTTTGACCAAAAACTATAAAACTTCAGATGACATTCATTTTCATGCATCCGGACAAGATTATGGTGTTGAAGATGGTGAACCTTATGCAGGTTTTATCAACGCGGGGACTTCCTTAGTTGATGTCCCTGAAGGAACAGGATTTGTCTGCCTCCCCGGCAGCCATAAACGTAACTTTGATCCACCTGAGAATCTATCAATTTACGATGGTCCACCTACTGTAATAAATGTTCCGGTCAACGCTGGTGATTGCGTCATTTTCACAGAGGCACTCTATCATGGGGCAAGAAAATGGACACAGGATTATCCTCGCTTCACCGTTTTCAACAGATACATTGATAACGGTTCGCATGGTGGTTTGCCTAAAGAAGATTACAAACGCTTGATAACTGATGAAGTCTATGAATTGGAACAGCCTGCAGTTAAAGGACAAAAGAAAAAAGTTGTTCAACGTATCCTTAATGACTTACAATCAAGAAAAACAACCTGATCATTGATTGATCTATTTCCCAATTACTCTTCACTAACAATTAAATGCCCCAAATTGTGCAATTGATTCCACTTGTGTTCCATTTTGTGCAATTCCGCCATTCACATAATTGGGAATCTGTATTTATCAAGTATATTGTTTTGGCATATATAGTGCTATGATAATATCAACTATAGTTTGGACAGTTTTATTTTTTTTCAGTGACAAAAAGCAGAAAAGAGGGTATCCTTTCAATATAATGTGTATTTTTGAAAGGAAGTTTTCAATGAATCCTCTTCTCCGCTTTGAAAGCATGTTATCAGAATATAGAAGTCTCTTCAAGTATAACAATTTCAATCATTTTCAAACTTTTATTCGTGGTTTGATAAATACACCGCATCGTGGCACAATGACACAAATATATTTATCAACAGAACAATCCGCTACCTATTGGCCTCTCCCGAAGTTTCTCTCTCGTAGCAAATGGTCTGTTGATAAACTTACATCTTTTTTGACCTGCCAAGTGCAAACTGCTTTCAGTAAGGGGGTCTATGTCTATGACGAAACCGATGCACCCAATGTTGGCGAGAAACAATTTGGCACACACTTTTACAGAAATACGCGGTATAACAAACGCAATAAGAACCAACCGAAGTTCAAACACGGACACCAGTTCGGTACTATCGGATGGCTCAGTGAAACGCCACAAGGCATTCGGTTGTTTCCATTAGCCGCCCGGGTGATGTGCCCTCATAAAAAACGAGACAACAGTTTCGCAGTTCTCAAACGCTTGTGTGGTATGATGCCACAAGGCCTTATCATCTTTGACAGAGGCTTTAATAGGCGTGCGGTATTTACAGAACTCCTATCGCAAAAACACCACATTTTCTGTCGCGTAAGGTCAAACGCTATGTTCTATCATATACCGAAAGCACCGAAGAAGCGTAGACCAGGACGACCGCGTCGCTATGGAAACCGTGTGCATATCCCTCAACTCACGTATAAGAATACCGACATAGGTGGCGAGACACTTTCAGTCGCTGAGAAATCTGTGAGACCAAAGATATGTCCAAAAGATGTGAAACTCATTGTCGGACGCACTCGGCAGAAAAGCTCTAAAACATATCAGTATTTTCGTTTATTTACCTCTGATTTAGAGCGTCCCAAAGAGGCGTTGATCCAACACTATAGAAATCGGTGGCAGATTGAAACTGCTTTACGGGATGCCAAACAGAACTTCGGTTTTGATACCTATCAACTCCGAAATCGTCAGGGATTGAATCGTTTCGCACAACTCAGTTTTGTCGCTACCAGTCTTACACAACTTGCTTTTACCCAGACAACAACGCAAGGAGAACAAGACACAAATGTCAACGATATGTCTGTTGATTTAGATGATGTGCTGCAGATACTAAATATGCATTGGTATAAAGCAAAATATCTAACACGCGGTTGGTTTGATGACCGCTTACTTTCGGCACAACTCACAACAAAAATATTTTTCTACGAGTTTGAAAAGAAAAGCAAAACTTCAAAAATAATCGGGAAATAGATAAACATCCAACCTGAAGCTGAACAGATTTACATATTTCAACGATATTTCTAAGAAAAATATCAAAAAAGTAGAAATTTCTAAGAAAAAATAGAAAAACAAAAGTGTTTACAAACCAAAATTTACACCGATTTAGAAGTCCTAACAGGATGAAACTGTCCAAACTACCTACATTTTGTCCATTAGCACGAGTATCTCATACTGTCCGAAAAGTGCCTTGACAGCAGTGGTGACGTGCTGTATAGCGGAGTATAAAGGGTTGATCCGTATGCCAACAACCTTCTTACCTTTTTCGAGGCAGACTTTTCCTGGGATCACCAAGATATCTCTCCGCAACCGTTTCAGTCCCGTTCTTCAAGCATCTCTGTCGCCTTTCGGTGTGCGTTTTCGGTTTTCTCCGAGGCATCTTTAGGTGTCTCAACCGCTTCTATGAACCACTTTTTCATCCAAATCATCAAGTTGTGAGCGAGTTCAAAGAGTAAAAGAAAAACTTGCTGTGCGATAAACCTTCTCTTACGGTATTTTCGTAAAGAGAGTGCTTGATAATCCTAGCAGAATGAGTTCTCCGCCCCCACTCCGTCGGTCATATTCACACACAAGAGCTTCAAGCATGGCAGTGGTGTCGGTCGAAACCAACACGGCATAACTCCAAGTGCCATCTTTCTTCTGAGTTCGTACTGCGACTTGAACTGTCCATCTCGCATACCGATGCGGGGGGTTCACCCATCCCCCTCTCTACCCTTTACACCTTTAGTCGTAGGCACAGATACCCACGCATCAACGGTGCCTGCTAACTTCTGAATGCGACGGGAGTTATACATCTTCCCAAGCAGTTGATACCCCCGCCATAACGCATAATTGATATTGGCATCCGTGCCAAATCCCGCATCAAAGCGGATCCGAACTCGGTTCCGCTTCTCAAATGTATCAAGCGTCAAAACATCCTCAAGTTTACCAAGCATCGGATTGAAAACAGCATCACTATTGGTCTTACCAGGATATAACTCCTGGGTAAATATCTCTTGTGTGTCTCCGCAGACTATTCGTGCCAACTTGCCGGGTATAAGTATTCGGCTTTTTCGCGACGTATCCTCGCTCTGAACCCTCGGCACGCTTGCTAATCGGCAAAGAAGATAGGTCTATATCCACAAGCATCTCCTCTTCAGGCTCCAGAGACACCTCACGCTTCTGACCTTGCTTGAGACGCACCTCCGCTAAAGCCACTTCAAGAGAAGCAACAGTCGCCTCTGTCGCAGCATCTAATGTTTGTTGGATCACCGAGGCATCCGCACAACTTTCGTACCCAAACACCGATAACAAACCACGATCTGGGCGAACTTTCGTTTGGATATCAGACATAGGCTCCGCACCGCAAAGCATACTTAACACCAAAAATACTAACTTGTCTGTTGGGCTATACACAACTGTTTTCTGTGGGATACTCACGATATCATGGAGTAGTTCAAATACCTTACGAACCCGCAACACCTCGCCGAGAGCACACAACGGTGCCTGAGGCGTTACCACCCATTTTTTTACATTGCGTCTTCTCCGTTTTCTTGCTATACTTCTTTTTGCCATTGATTACCTCTATAAGAAAAGGATTAAATACTTTTAGTATAACCTTTTTAGAGGTTCAATGGTATATTATTCCTACTTGCAGACACCCTAAAGCAAATAATGAAAATATGACTTCATTGGATAAAAACAAGGAAACTATAGTAAACTTAAGACTGTCAATATAACTTGCTTTAATTTCACCATCTTTGTAAACACCTTTTTCAGAAAATTCCATTTTTTCTGTGAAACAGGGACAAAAAATATAACCCTCTGCAAAATCTGGTGCGGGTTTACGCTTCCCAAGGAATAAGCAAAGTTCTCCCTTAGCATCTCGGGCAAACCACTCGCAATATATTTCCTCACCCACGACAACGAACCTATTCAGTCGAAATTGATGGGCGTTCCAGTGCAGAAAATCCGCTGCTGTTACCCCCTCCTGTTTCGGCTTCACAATTCCACCATAAAGGAACCCCGGATCATCTATAAGTATCCATTTTGCAAACCAAGGATTATCTTCTGCCACACGTTCCCACCCGTTGAGTTCGTTCCCATCAAACTCATCTATCCAGGTTCCGGCATGGCTGTATTCACTCAAGAAGACACTCAAAATACCGTCCAAAGCATAATATTCCAAAGCACAATATTAAAGATACGCTTTCTCATGCACACAACAATATTGAAAACACACAAGAACTTACTGTTAGTGTTTATAGTTTTAATTTTCATGACAAATCATCTCATTTATGGTAAAGTTTTGAATTAATCGGACAGTTTGCACCAGTGCGGTTAGGAAACCGCACCTACCGTGGGACGAAAGTGTCTAATTATTTTCAAATTTCACCAAACATACCGACATTCATATACACTTGTACTGATGGAGATTTAAGTTTAACAGATCAATAGACACAATGTATTGTAATCCTAACCAACAGTCTTATCCTTTCGTTGATGTATTATGACACGATTCCCATCAGGATCAACGACAATTGCCCAATAACATACTGCGGATTCCCCCAGTGGTGCCTCTATACGGATACCTTTCTGTTTCAATTCTTCTAAGGTTGTCTTTGCATTTTCAACAGCAAGTGCCACTGTTCCACCACCAGGCGTAGTAAAATCATGATCCTGCCCCAATACAAGTGTCCCAGGATTTATCTCAAATTCCGCCCACGTTCCTTCATGAACTAAACATGTAAGCGTCATCCCAAGCACATCACGATAAAAGGTTAGAGATCTCTGCATATCGCTCACTGCAAAATATGTAAAGTCAATACCTAATACATTCATAATTTTCAACTTTCATATACATATTAGGCAGCTAAAGTTTGTATAGGATACTCATTTTCATCGTCAGGTGCTGTCCAGAAAGGACTCCAATCAGTCGCTCGATCCTGACCGATGTAAAGTGTTTTACCTATAACTGCCCACGCTGTTCCATTAGATGTAAAGGCAATACCACCCGTTCTTATACGATCAGTAGCCTCCTTGAGGTGATCATTGAGTTCAGACCAAGTCTCTCCACCATTATCTGAACGACAAAGCCAAGCTCCACCGCCTCGCGGTCCGTTTTGAACTGAAGCGATCAGTAGGTCCGGATCTGATGGATCTATTGCAATTGCCGTGCCATAACGAACCGGCAAACCATCAAGACGGTTTATCCAAGAGTTCCCTCGGTCTGTACTGACATACACACCGTTAGCAGTGTTTGCAAAAACATAATTATCGTCCGCAGCACACGTAGCCACTTGATGGACATCTTTATTGAGTTCTGGCGTAACAGGTTCCCATAAAATCCCTTCATCTACGGAACGCATGATACTCCCAACATGGATATCTGCATAACAGAATCCGTCTTTAGTTTTGGCAAGAGTCCGCACTGCAGGTGGTCCACCCCAAGGCGTATACCAATCTTTCCGACATTCTAATTCGTCAAACGAGACAACCCGTTCTGCCGGACCTTCTTCTCCAACAAGATGATACACATAAGCACCCTCATCCGTTCCGATGAGCATTGTCAACGGATCCTCACGAACAACAAGCAACGAAGCGATTGGATCCTCTATGCCTGTTGGAATTCGTTTCTCATCACTCTCTGATAAAACAAGAAGCGTTCCATCAGATAATGCTACTGCTAACGCATCACTTTCAGGAAGAGAAACCATTGCACTATATGGCCCCCTTCTATCAAGGTCTTGATGTTCTGTGCCTTCAAACACTACGGTGGGTTCACCACCTCCATTGTTTTCAATTTTATATATAGCGTCGTATGTTGCAATATACATTAAATCATCTCCTCTGTTGTATATCGTTTAAATAATTTTGTCCCGAAGCGAAAGTAGGGATCAAGTTGTACTGCTTTTTCAACTGCCTCTTGTTCAGTATATGAAGTCGTTGAATAATCTCTGTCCACACCATCCATCAAATAATAGAAAAAACAAGTGAAAAACACATGCGATGCATCAAGGTCAACATATATTTCTTCTGGATCATCAAGATGTACAGGTGCAATATAAGAACAATAGCCTGAATTTAGAAAAGCATTGACTAACGGTTTTCTGCCCGAACCACAAGCCGTAGAGAGCAACGTGCCTTCTCTATTTTTTACATACTCAGCAATTTTCGCGGGAGTTAGTTCAACAACAATATGATCCCAGCCTTCATCTCCTGGGGCATCGTAATCTCCATCTTCCTGATCAACCACCTCAAGTCTTAGGTGCATATCTTCCGCTGTTTGACCGGATCCGTGGCAAAAAATTACCGTATATGCGTAGTTCCTCGGTTGAGAAAAGAAATGAAGAATCTGACGTTTCTGAACGAAATAATGGAAATCAACTTGTAACCTGAAACATTCAAGGACGTGCCGAAGGGCATCTGCTTCACGAAGCATCGTCCGATCACAGACAACTGCAACTGGTGTGAACATTCTTAACATGTTGAACTTCCTCTAAAGAATCTATACTGTCGTGTAGAACAAGGTTAATCCATCAACCCGATTTATTTTCATCTGATTCTATCGAATTATCAATAACACGATAATGTTTCAGCAAGTCACCAGACTTATAAGTTTCAACTTTGTCTGGTGTTATCTCGTCCTCAGTCACAGCAACTTGCCACTGGTCAATGTAGATTTTCTTATCCTCTGATATTTTTGTAGCGTCTACAAAATAAATGTAAATCGTCTCATTTGGCTCAAACTGATCTGGATATTGAAAGCAAATGGTTCGGTTTGTAATATCTATATTAGAGGTACCGGGTGGTCTTGCCGCACAAGCCATTGCAAAGAGAAAGTCGGGGGTGAGATAGATCGCTTCCAAGGCTTCTTCAGCAGGTCTCCCAGGTGGCGCAATAGCCTTGCGTTTTCTCAATTTTGGAAAAGACTGCTTGCTTCCATGATATAAAAACATTGCATGTTCCTCTGTCTATAATACTGTACCTGTGACATCCTGAATTGGATGATCCCATATACCTACGATGGCAATGATAAATCCCACCGCATTTAGAAACGCACCATATTGAATCTCATCAACATAATTGCCATAGATTCTAACATCCCACCTTTCCCCAAAGAACAGTATGATAAAACAAAATAGACCAATACCGCTGCAAATCGTTACAATTATTTTTGAGAGTCTAACTTTCATGAACGTTTGTCTATTCAATACTAAACTCGTGACAATAATAATCAAAGTAACTATGAATACTATTAGAACAAATCCTACATTACTGTTTGAAGAAGAGTTATTTGCAAGTTCAAATCCTGAGTAATCTTCTGCCCAAGGTAATGCAAAACTAAGAAAAGCCAAAACTCCACCTGCAAGTGAAATTAACCGCGAATGCTGCTTCATTCCCAATCTCCTATATCACAAGACTCAGTAAAACTTGTCGTGTCTGTCATGGAACGAAAACCAATTAGTCTTACGAATTTCACTATAGGGCAAACGTCTTCTCATCATCAAGATCCATCACAGCAAACCAAGTATTGATATTAGAATCTTCAGCACCAAGTTTTTTGAGCATGCGGTCCATCATGGCTTGATATCGCTCATTTTCGGGGCCCATGTTCGTTATCTTTTCATTAAACGCTTCAATTTCCGATTCACTTTTTGCATAATTATCCTTCAGCCATGACTCAATCTCAGCATCGGTAGAATATTTCTTTAGCGCACCAGTAAATTCATCCGCAGATACACCGAGAAAACCGAGTGCCATCCTGTCCATTCCCGAATCCTCTGCATAAAAATATTCTCCCAGAGTGTTACCAACATAAGCTCTACCCTTGTCTATCAATCTGGCAAGATGCACCATACCGTAAACATCTGTATTGTAAGGACTACGGGGTGCGCGCCGATTGAGATCAACGATACCAAAACTTAACTCATCATCCAAATCTTGCAGAGCCACCCAAGTTGTAATGTCCGTTCTACTTGCATCTACTTCCTGACGACGCGCTTCAAATCGTTCACGAGTCGTTTCATCTGGCCCCCGATTGACCATAGCAAGATTGTAAGCATCTATTTCCTCTTGTGATTTATCACATTTCTCCTGCACCCATTCACCGAGTTCAATATCGTTTGGGTTGCTAACCGCTGCCTCCTGAAAATCATCTGCTGAAACACCAAGGAACGTCAAAATCCGCACATCTTGCCCAGAAATATCACCGTATTTGTAGTCACCGATTTTCCCTGCCTGTTCAGCGCGCGCTTTATCTGCCATACGTGCCACTCCACAAATACCCGCAACATCTCTGGCACGCGCACTGCGCGGTGGACGAACGGTAAGATCAACCTGCCAGAAGCAACCCCAATCATCAAGTTCAATAGACTGCAGCACTGTCTTAATATCGGTACGATCCGGAGCATACTTAGCCAATCTTTCTTCAAGCAACTGCTTATGTTTCTTATCTGCAGGCAATCGTTCTAATTCTGACACATTAAATGCCTCAATTTCTTCATCTGTCTTATTACCTTGTTCAAGCATCCAAGCACTGAGTGCAGCATCGTCATTCTCATCTGCTGCTTCTGCAAAATCGTCCGCAGAAATACCCAAGAACTCCAATATACGGCGATCTAAACCTGAATATCTTCCGTAGACAAATTCCCCGAGCATCTCTTTATTATGAGCACGAGCCTTGTCAGTCATACGTGCTGCACCAACAATACCCGCAACGCCTAAGTTAGATGGACGGCGCGGTGGTTGACGTGTTAAATCCATAATTTGTTTCCTTTCAATTGAAAATGTGGTATCATATCTGCTATAGTATTGTATCATATTATAGATGCATGTCAACTGAAATTGCGAACTATTAGATAATCAATCTTAAGATATATCTTATCCCAACTTCCTCTATAAATACGATCAACAGAGATAGTGAGGTAGAACAATGTCATTAAATGAAAAAATATCTGAAAAAACACCAGAACCGATTCTATTAACTATGGTCGAAGAATACTCTCGTCTGCCTCAAAAGAAACATGACCGTTATTGGCAATTGAGGGATAAACGTGAGGTAGAATCACTCACAGATGCAGAATCTAATGAATACAAAACACTCATCCAGGAATGGGAAGCACGAAATGTAGAAAGGATACGGGCACTCATTGCTTTAGCCAAGAAACGTGGGACAACTTTGCGCGATGCCATAACACAGTTAGGATTATAATGAGCGCAACAAACATAAAATTAGAGGAAGTCTACATCTTATGAAATACAACATCAAATCTTTGATAGGACTAATAATCTTAGGGTTTATCCTATTTTGTGCACAGGCACCCCAGCAGATTGCTAAAAAAGCATTAGCACCAACAGAAAAAGCAAAAGAATCTACCGTCCAATTAGTGAACAGAGATAGCAATTCAAAAACGTTTGGTAGCGGATTCTTTGTAGATAAGGACAAGATTGCAACAAATATTCATGTTATTGCACAATCCGGGACTGTTTTCGCTAAACTTAGCGGAAAAGAAACAACCTGGGCAGTTGAAGGTGTTGTAGCGTCCGATGTTAAAAATAATCTCGTCATCCTAAAAATTGCAGCTGAAGGCACACCACTTCCTCTCGGGGACAGTGATGCAGTCCATATCGGTGAATCCATTTCTATTGTAGGGCTTCCAGAGGGCGAATACCAAGCCACCGCAGGAACTATAGATAGCATACAAAAAAGTGATAAATGGTTTTGGATAGAAGCCGCAACTTCTAAAGAAAGTAGTGGCGATCCCGTCCTAAACAGCAATGGAGAAGTGATCGGCATTACTGTTGGGTATGGTGAGGACTCTGATAACTACGCTATTCCTTCAAACGCGCTCAAGGCATTGCTTGCCCGATTAATGCCGATGGAGCCTTTGACAGAGTGGCAGAAACGACCATATATACGCGCGGAGTCATATCATAGTCAAGGCGAACAAAAATACGCTGCCAAAAAGTATAAAAACGCGATAGTTAAATTTAATAAAGCCCTTAAACTAAATCTTGAGCATGTTCGCGCCTACTACAAACGCGGAAGAACTAAATATAAACTTGATGATTACAAAGGGGCGATTGATGACTATACAAGTGCTATAAAACTAAATCTTGAGCATGCCCGCGCCTATTACAACCGTGGAATAGCTAAGTATGACATTAATGATTATGCTAATGCAATAAATGACTATACACACGCTATAAAAATTGATCCTAAAGATGCTGATTTTTATAATAGTCGTGGCGTAGCAAAGTTCAGACTTAGTGAATCCAAATACAATAGTGATGATGTGGAAAAAGCACTACACCTCTATCAAGAAGCAATTGATGACTGGACGCAAACTATCAATATTGATCCTGAGGATGCCACTGCCTATTACAATCGTGGCATCGTGAAGTCTAAATTGGGGGATATCGAATCTGAGAGCGGCGATTCGAAGCGCGCACAGCGATTGTACCACGAAGGCATTGTTGACTACGGTAAATCTGTTCAACTGAAGTATACGGAGGATACCAATGCTCCCACAGCACGCATAAAATCCAAAAAGCACCTCGCGTCTACAGTCAACGTGATGAAGTGGACAGGTAATACCTACTTTGGGAGCGGCTTCTTTGTAGACAAGGATAAGATTGCGACTAATATACACGTTGTTGCCCGACCCGGACCTGTTTACGTTAAACTCATCAACAACGAGACAATCTGGAAAGTAGAGGAAGTGACTGCGTTTGACGTGGAAAACGATATCGTTGTCCTAAAGATTTCCGGTGAAGGCACGCCACTGTCTTTAGGGAACAGTGCTGAGGTCCAAATTGGAGACTCTGTAGTTACCGTGGGATATCCCAGTAACAGATACAAAGTCACAAAGGGGAAAGTACACAACATCCGGAACAGGGACAAATGGATAGTGATTACCACCACTATTTCGGCGGGAAATAGTGGCGGGCCTCTGCTAAACAGTAAAGAAGAAGTCATTGGGATTCTCGCTTACTCAATAGGATCATCAGGGAATCGCTGTATTTCTGTTCCATCAAATATACTCAAAGCATTGCTTAGTCAATCGGTGTCATCAGAACCTTTTGCACAGTGGCAACAGCGCGATCAAATCCGTGCCTATGCTGACTACGGTATAGGACAAGACTATTGTATTGCCGGGAACTACAACAAGGCACTAATTAACTTTGAAAAAGCTATCTTACATTACCCCAGACGTTTTGACATATACGACTGGAGCGGACAGACGAAGCACAATCTTGGTAAATCTAAAGAAAGTCAAGGGGATGTAGTTGAAGCAGAAAAACTCTATAAAGCAGCTATTGAAGATTATACACACGCAATCAAGATCGACTCTGAGAATGCAAGTGCTTTTTCCGATCGCGGAAATGTAAAGTATGATCTCGGTGAGTCTAAAGCAGAACAAGGAGATACAGCAGAGGCAGAAAAACTCTATAAAACAGCTATTGAAGATTATACACACGCAATCAAGATCGACTCTGAGAATGCAAGTATTTTTTCCGATCGCGGAAGTGTAAAGTATGATCTCGGTGAGTCTAAAGCAGAACAAGGAGATACAGCAGAGGCAGAAAAACTCTATAAAGCAGCTGTTGAAGATTGGACACAGGCTATAAAACTAAACCCCGAGGATGCAGTTATTTTTTTCAATCGTGGGGTAACAAAGTATTTCCTCGGTGAGTCTAAAGCAGAACAAGGAGATACAGCAGAGGCAGAAAAACTCTATAAAGCAGCTGTTGAAGATTGGACACAGGCTATAAAACTAAACCCTGAAGATGCGGATACCTTTAACAATCGTGGGGTGGCAAAGAAAGCACTCGGACAGCATGAGGCAGCAGAAAAAGATTTTGCAAAGGCAAAAGAGTTAGAATCCAAGAAATGAGACCGTGCCTGACTGTCAACAAACAACTATAAATCTACATAAAATGAAAAACATACCAATTCTTATCATCTCCATACTCGGAGTCATACTATCAATAATCCTAAGCGGAATCTATCTCAACTTCTCTTATTTTGAACCAGACACAGCTTCATACCTATTTCAAGCAAAGTTATTTACACAAGGCAAAATATCCATCCCAGTACCAATCCAAGAATCTGATGGAACACCAGTACTTGACCCAAACGGCAAACCGATGCCTGAATATGGGCTTTCTCCTTCACCACACATCAACATGCTGAACGGTAAATGGTATTCCAAATATCCATTCGGAAACGCACTCATGTTAATGTTCGGTGTCCTCTTCAACGCGCCATGGCTTATTCCAGCACTTGCAACAGGCGGCGCGATATTTCTACTTTTCCTTTTGGTAAAAGACACATACAATAAACCTATTGCACTTATCGCAGCGGTTATTGCACTGATCTCTCCCGCAACAGCAGGTATGGGATCAACATGGTTCAGCGAACCGGTAAGCCGATTTTACCTCACACTCTTTCTATTCACGCTTGTCCGTATCCTAAACGGATACGGAAACTTAATCTATCCACTTCTTTCAGGATTCGCTTTAGGATACGCATTCAACACGCGTCCACTCTCTGCAATAGTTTTCGGTGTTGTCGGGGCAGGATTCGCACTATATCATCTCTATAAACCATCAGGAACAGATGAACCCTCCGAAACAGATGAGCAAATCCAACAAACACACCTAAACAGAGACAATTGATGAATCGGTTAGGGATTTTCTTAATACCGTTTGTGTTTATGGTTTTGGTGTGTATGGCATGGAATCATCATTTTACTGGAAATCCGTTCACGTTCACCCACACTGCCGCACAACCTTACGACAAAGTGGGTTTCGGAAAACGCACTGAAGGATATTATGTTGCCCCTGATAGTGGATCGGAATTTACACCACAATGGTCAGTCAGAAGGACATGGCAACACATTCTCCCTTGTATCAGTTTCAATGCCCTCGGATGGGGCAACTATAAACCGAGACTCCTAATAGAACCGAAGCTAACCCCTAAGTTTTTCCTTGATTTTCTCCCCTTATTGATACCGTGGTGTCTCGTTCTCATACCATTTTTCCATCACTCACGAAACAGATATGATGTGCTATGCATTGCTTTAATAGTAGGGAGTCTGTTTCTATACGCATTCTTCTACTTTGAAGGATCCACGTGGGGTATAACCCCAGTAAATATCCGATATTATGCAGAAGCAATATTCCTCGGTTTTATTCCGCTTACAGCACGTAGTATGTTTATCCTCTACCAACAACTCAAAAAACCGATATGGGAAAATAAACTTGCCTATGCTGCAGGAATATGTCTGTTGTTGCTCAGCGTAAATACTGTATGGAGTTATGTGTGGATTGGAAAAGTGTATCAGAATTGGAGTGCAGTTTATCAAAAATTGCCTCCCTTGGTAAAGAAATTTGATGTTCACGATGCTGTCATTTTTGTCCCTAACACACGCGATGCCCCGGTAGGTGATTATCCATTCCAAAGCCTGGAAGAAGCGAATATAGTCTATTTTAAACTCGGTCCTGCGCCACATTGGGGACTAACAAACAGCGATTGGCAAAGTGTCTATAAGACATATTTTAATGGGAGAGATGCTTATCTATATGAAGCAGGAAAAGACAACCTAAGACCTTTAATCCCTGATCCTTAGACAAAAGTTTTCTTGATTCCGATGCAAAATTGTGATACAGTAAATATAAATATGGAAAGAGCGTGGAGGATACAATCATGTCAAATGCTTCAAGATTTCTCATCAGCGTTTTTTGCGTCTACATTCTGACCATTGGCACGATTTCTCTTCAAGCACAGATTTCAAAACAAAATAACGCAGAATTACCGAGTATTAACCAACAGACAGAAACCGATGACAATACCTTACAAGAGCAAAAACCACGGGATAAAACACCTAAAAAAAGACCTTATTTGATTAAAAAGCACGTACGGAAAAACGCTTTCCCGATAGGACAAGGATTAACGCGTCCATATAATGGGGCGAATTTGCTCCCATCACCTGTCAATAATACAATTCAACCCATTAAAGATTCAACTGATTTCCCACTCATTAAACTTCCAACTGATTTCCAAATACCTTTACATTTATTGCATCCTAAAATTAGTATGTTAACAATAATGAATAGGTACAAGCAAGGAAAGTTAGAGCTTGATTATGTTGTTGACTACCTTGAATCACAACACCACTTTGATCCTGCCATTTTAGATAAACTAGAACCTCGGCGGGCATTCAGATACATCTCAAGAACATCAGCATCTATGGGTGGTGCAAAAACCGAGGAGATCGCTAAAGCCTACGCGGAACGCATTCTTGCAAAAGACCCAGACAACCCCGATGCTCAATTGCACATGGTGCGTTATGAAAAAGACGATACAAAAATCATTCAACGATACAAACAGATTCTCGCACAACACCCCAATCATCCCGATACACTCAGTGCATTAGGATACACGCTACATGATAATTCTCCTGAGGAAGCACTTCAATACCTAAGAAAGGCAAACAAACTTGATCCAACTGTCGGAATCTTCAGTTTAGGTTTGGTATACGAAAAACTCGGCGATTTTAAATCTGCATGGTTTTGCTACAAAAAGACTGTCTTGAATCGGAAACGATGGAAGGCAAGGTTTCCACCTTCTCGGATTCATGAAGATTTTTTTATTGATGAAATGAAGTTGAGTGCTATCGGAGGAGGTGACCAATGGAAGTCTGTAAAAGAATATGTGCGTGACCCTAACGGGAAGCCAATTCGGATTGTGCGAACTTTCCAAACTATTGATGCACAACAAAAAAGAGAAATAGATGAGTTCTTTCAATTTCGAGATTGGGTGTGGAATATCGAAAATAGAAAGAACATAAATCAGAATAATGATTTCCTTGTCATAGAGATATGGAAGCACCTAAATGGTGGAAAACCTATGTTCGATCCTGAACGCATAGTACGGGCTTATGAGATTACCACACGAGTTCCCGGAGATGATGGAATCCAACTCCTCAAGAAAACCGATCCTGAAGTCGCAGGGGAAATTGAACGTCTTTTGCAGAAAGAATAGATAACTTTTTGCCGTTTGTCTTGTAAGTTCAAGACTGCACCATCTCACGAAACTTCTTTGTAAAGTCACAACTCCGTTTAATACTCGCAACATCTTCCATCTTATACTGAACAACGAGCGGTCCAGAGAAATTAATCTCATTAAGACCTCTTGCGAAAGTCTCAAAATCAAACACACCGCCACCCGGTTCACCACGATTGCTACCAGACATGTGAACATCTCCTAAACACGCTTGCATGGCCAATACTGCAGCATGAGGTTCAGCACCGTCATTGAATAGGTGATACGTGTCACAGGTCAGATATGCAGGCAATCCTGTGTCAGAGATAAATGCAACACCTTCCCGATAGTTGTCCAGAGGACACCCCTTTTCAAACTCAAGTGCGATTTTGATTTCATGTTCATCACAAGCAGGTACCATTTGAGTCAAGTTATCTGCAAGTGAATCCAACGAATCTTGTCGTGAAACATCAGCAGATGGATTTACCCAGATCCCGATAAATTCCGCTTCAAATTGCTTTGCAACTTCAAGCACAATCTCAAAGTGTTTTAACGCTTCATCTTTTCGGGTAGGAGTTGTCAAAATATGATTTCCAAAACCGATCGTCGGTGCCGTCAAATTGTGTTTTTCTGCGAGATGCACCGCATCCTGTATCTCATCTGCAGAAAGTTCACCGAGAAACGCAGAATTCACAGGGATATTAATACCTTCATAGTCAGCATCAGAAACAAGGTCGAAAATCTCGGCACGAGTAAATCTCCCTAATGTGCCAGAATAAGGGTCATAACAGACAGTTAACATCGTATATTTCCTCAATTCATTCAATAAACAACACCAATCTCTTCACGCCAAGCATCCAACACCTTCATATTTCCTAATGTGTCATCCCAAGACATTGCAGGTGCTTGCCGATCAGAAATATGGTTTGCAACCATATCCGCTTCATAAGTAAATAGGTCACGGTCTACTTCAACGGATATTTCCGTTGTTTCTCTATCTTGATAAGAGTTCAAGACAATTTGGCTCGGTGGAAAAGTTGTGTCTAAAGGCATTGCACCTCTTGCACCACGACAAGGTGATGAAGGTAACCAAGGGCTTGGGATTGTGATTGTCCCACCAGAACCGTAGATAATGACCTTACTGCCAATGTTACATTCAACAGCACAAGCGATTTCAGCAATAATCTCGTTCTCAAATTTCAGTGTCGCTGCAGCAATGTGATCCACACCCGTAGGTCCAACTTTCCCATGTGCCTTTACTGAAATCGGATCTAAAAACAGTTTTCCCGCAGCTGCACCTGCCACTTTACGAGCAATAGAAGCAGTATAACACCCTATATCAAGGATTCCACCGCCACCCATTTCACGATTGAAAAGACGACCTTCCGGGTTAAAACCTGCTTGAAACCCAAATGTCGCTTGAATAAACTGCACCTCACCGATAGCACCGTCCTGTATCAAATCAGTCATACGTTGTATTTGTGGATGACAACGATACATAAACGCTTCCATCAAAAACACATCATTTTCACGCGCAGCATCAATCATCGTTGAAGCTGTAGAAAAATCAATACTAATCGGTTTCTCAACCAAAATATGCTTCTTTGCTTCAGCAGCCTTTATTGCCCACTCTGCGTGATGTGGATGAATAGTTGCAATATATACAGCATCAATATCTGCATCATCTAACAGTACTTCATAACTCCCATAACGACGCGGAATATCAAAAATGTCTGCAAAACTCTCTGCACGCGATTCGGTTCGACTTGCAACGCCAAGAATTTGTCCAGTATCCGTAAATCGCATACCATTGCAGAAAACGCGGGCAATACCACCAGGACCAATCACTCCCCAATTTAACATCAATACTTATCTCCTTCAAACTCTTTCTATTTCTATTTGCTTCAATTTATCATAGTTCCTCTTTTTTAGCAATAGACTGCAATACTAACTGCGGTTTCCATATTTCCAGATTCACAGATTTTTGCCGATTATGCCAAATCGTATCAACCTGTTCAACAATTGTAAATCTTGTCAATTGAAAGTACAGGATTACTACCAAGTTAATTTAGCAAAAAGAAAACTTGCACAAAAAAGAAAAACAGACTATAATATCATTAACCACTACATTAATACTTTTGAAATAGGTGCTGGTCTCAGCGTTAACTCGGAGAGTATTGGTGTTGTGCCCATGGTGTTTATACCTTAATTCTTCGACATGTAGAGGGTTCTACAGAAAAGGATAAGAATTCGATTAACATCTATTACAAGGAGTATAATCATGAAAAGTTTGAAATCAGTAATCATCGTAATTGTGATGATTTGTACACTTCTGTGTCTAACGACCCTTCAAACCGGATGGGAAACCGAAGCAATGAAAAAGAGTTCATGAACGGGACCGTGCGGATCGGCGTTCAGATTCAAGCTGCATACGAATTCCCATTTGCTATCATTTACCCGTATGCATGGATTTTGTCAAAAAATGGTGCTGCTCTCCGCTACTACTATGAAGCCAAAGCAGAATTGTTTCATAATGATAAGAAGGCTGCCCCCGATCAGGAAGATAGTGATCATAGCGTTACCGGGCCAGAAGAATATCAGGTCAACTCCTGTTGGTTACGGTTCAATATGAGGCATCAAGATATTGGGTGGTATACTTTAAAAGGTGCTGCTAATATGAGAGCAAAAAACATAGGTAGCACACAAGAATCTATAGAAATTGACTTTTCCCGTTACAGGACTTACGCATTTTTATAAAATGATGTTATACTATTCTATTATGAATACGAGTTGTGCTAAATAACTAATTGTTAAATAGTGTATCACATTAGTGGGTGGATTTGGACGTATTTCTTTTTCTTTGAACTTCCTTTAGTCCTGTAGGGACGATATGTTTATATGTTAAATATATGTGAATAGAAAATTAACATATTGTTAACTAACACAAGTCGTTATGAATACATTTACACTTTCTAAAAAGAAGCAAGACTTATTTTCCGATTATTGTCAATTTTTGTTAGCAAGTTTAACGAATTTTACCCAAACCTATTTTGCAGATCGGACAGACAATGGAACCCTGATCAACTCAATCGTTTTTTGAAAAATGAAAACATTCCTTCAAGTGAGCTCTTTTGGGCATCTGTAAAAGAGACATTGATTATGATGATGAAGGATACCTGATTTTTGATGATGTTGTGCTGTCTAAACCCCATGCCAATGCGATGAAGCCCTCCGTTCTCAGTGGAGTGGTAGCGACAAAAAGGGCGTTGAAGGCATCGGTATTGTCACGTGTATTTATGTCAATCCAAAGACACAAGAGTATTGGATCATTGATTATCGTATTTTTGACAAAGATCATGATGGCAAATCCAAAATAGACCATTTACTGGAAATGTTACACACTGCTTACTTCAAAAAATAGCTCCCGTTTCGTATCGTGCTAATGGATGCTTGGTATGCGTCAATGGAAGTCATGAAAGCAATTGAAAAACTATCCGAGATTTACTATGTGCCATTGAAACGTAATCGTCTTGTGAATGATACAGATGGTGTTGAACCCCACCAACAAGTTCAAGATCTATCTTGGGATCCGGTAGAAACCCTACAAGGAAAACGCGTGCACCTCAATAAGTTTCCAAAAGGACATCAACGGAGGCACGGCATATATTGCGACAAACGATTTATCTCAATCAAATACGGATGCGACAGCCCAAGAATACCTTGTGCGTTGGAAGATTGAAGAACTTCATCGTGAGATCAAACAAGTCACCGGTATTGGCAAATGTCAATGTCGTAAGTTGCGTGCTCAAAGAAATCATATTGTGTGTTGTTTTCAAGTATGGGTCTGTATAAAGCGTGTTGCCCGTAGGTATCAGAAAACGATTTACCAACTTAAAGAAAGTCTAATGGATGATTACATAAGAAACCAACTCTCAAATCCTTCAGTAATTTTTGAAACTGCGTAAGTCCTGTTACCTATTAAGTAATGACGAGGTATAGAGACCTCTTACGAAAGTTGAAGTAAAGAAATGATGAAACTTAACCAATCTATCACTATTTTGATGATATGCTGTATCACTATAACAGTTATCGGTTGTGGAGATGAAGGTTCTCTACCAATCGACGACAATATTGAAACAGAAGTAGATATATTCACGGAGCAAGAATGGAAGGTAATTCAACGTTTATCCCCTTTACCTTCCACGCCTCCACCCAATCCGACTAATCGCGTTTCAGATAATCCTGATGCCGCACGATTAGGTCAGATGTTTTTCTTTGATGAACGCTTCTCAAAAGATGGCACTGTTGCATGCGCAACTTGCCACTCTCCTTTTCACGGCTTCGCTGACGTTGAGGCGACTTCATTAGGTGCAGGAAGAGGCACAAGAAACGCGCCAACTTTACTTAACGTTGCCTATAACAAATGGCAGTTTTGGGATGGGAGAGCCGACACGCTTTGGTCACAAGCACTAATTGCACTTGAAGGTGAGAATGAACAAGCAGGTTCACGTCTTCAGTTTGCACATCTAATCAAACGACTGTATCAAAAAGAATATGAAGCTGTTTTTGGTCAATTACCTAATTTAGTAGATACTACCCGCTTTCCACTTGAAGGTAAACCGGGTGATGTGTCGTTTGACAGCATGTCTGAACAGGATAAGATTGAAGTTAATACCGTTTTCGCTAATATTGGCAAAGCAATTGAGGCGTACGAACGTCTCTTAATCAGTCGAAATGCCCTTTTTGACCAATATGTGGCAGGTGAGCAGAATGCAATTGGAATTGAAGCAAAACGTGGTTTAGATATTTTTATTAATAAAGGTGGATGTATCCTCTGTCACGATGGGGCAAATTTTACAGACAACGACTTTCATAATGTTGGTGTGCCCCAAGGAAGACTGCCATTAGACACAGGTCGATCTGATGGAATTCAGCAGCTATTAGAAAACCCATTCAATGGAGGTGGCATCTATAGTGATAATCCAGAAGTTCCTCAAAGTATACTCGATTTGCTGAAACCAACACAACGACATATTGGCCAGTTCAAAACACCAACACTTCGTAACGTGGCACTTACTGCTCCATACTTTCACACAGGGGATTACCCAACATTAGAGTCTATCCTTGGCTTCAATGGGTCTGCTATCCCGACAAGTGAATATGCTGGAATGCGCGATGACACACGTCAACCGTTAAACTTGAATGCTCAAGAAGTACACGATTTATTAGAATTTCTATTGACCTTGACAGGTGAATTACCTCCTGCACACCTACTAAGGAAACCGGAAATGCCCTAAGTTTACACAACTGATTGTTCAATCTATTCTTGATATATGAAAACCTGAGTTTTCTTTACAATTCATAGCTTTGTATATAGACAAAAGGTTCAATAAGTTAACTTGGTAGAAATTATAGATGCCGTTTTTGCCATTATTTATACAATAGATTTGGTCAATCAAAGATATCCTACGATATTTCAATGAGGGATAGCAAATGTCTAAAACAAAACCAGAACCTGCAACAGCAGGGATAGAATCAAAACAGACAACAGTCGGAAGCGTTTTCGTTTCCAACTATCCGCCATATTCAACATGGAATGACGATGCGGTCCCAGATGTACATCAAGCATTAGGTGAAAAACCCCATTCAGATGCTACATTAGGTCTATATCTGCACATTCCTTTCTGTCGCAAACGTTGTAAGTTCTGCTATTTTCGGGTTTATACTGACAAGAATAGTTCGGAAATTGATACTTATCTAAATGCCCTTGCGAAAGAGGTAGAACTATACAGCAAGCAGCCAGCAATTACGGGTAGACCTTTACGATTTGTATACTTCGGGGGTGGAACACCCTCATATATCAGCGTCAATCATTTGACAACTTTGGTTGAAAAAATCAAAAAAGTAATGCCGTGGGATTCTACCGAAGAAGTTGCATTTGAATGTGAACCCGGCACGTTGACACAAAAGAAATTGGTAGCAATCAAAGGTATCGGTGTAACCCGATTGAGTCTCGGTGTTGAAAACCTAAACGATGAGATTCTTGCCGAAAATGGTAGGGCACACCTTTCAAAAGAGGTGTATCGTATTGATCCATGGATTAAAGAATTGAAATTTGATCAGGTTAATATTGACCTAATTTCAGGTATGATTGGAGAAACATGGGAAAGTTGGCGTGACACCGTGCAAAAGACCATTGAACTTGACCCAGACAGCATTACCGTATACCAACTTGAATTGCCATTTAACACCGTATATTCAAAAGATATTCTGGGAGGTGACGCATTACCTGTAGCAGATTGGAAATTGAAACGAGAATGGCATCAATACGCTTTTGAACAGTTTGAACAAGCTGGTTATGCACAGTCAAGTGCTTATACTGTACTGAAAAAAGATAAACCGTGTCAGTTCGTTTATCGTGATGCTGTGTGGCAAGGAAGCGATATGATTGGCACAGGTGTAGCATCATTTTCACATCTCAGTGGTATACACTTCCAAAATGCTCCGTCTTGGGGTGACTATCTCAGCAATCTTGAAGAGGACAAACTCCCCATCTACCGCGCATTAAAACCGACAGATGCAGAAAAATTGACACGAGAGATGATCCTACAGCTCAAACTTGGAAAAATCCGACCCTCTTATTTCAAAGCGAAATTTGACGCAGATATCCTAACACAGTATTCCGATGCTTACCAAAAACTGCAGAACGATGGCATGTTACGTGTAAACGCTGATGCAGATGAAATTAAACTAACGCAACGCGGTTTATTGCAAGTTGATAGTTTGCTTCCAAATTTCTATGCACCAGAATATCAGAATACACGGTATACTTAATAGATGGATATAATGAATCAATTAGAATGTCTCCGAGAGATGCTTGCACAGGTGTTAAAGACAAACACCTTTTACAAGCAGAAACTCACCAGTACAGGAATTACCAATCCAAACGAGATTCAAACACTATCAGATTATCAGCAACTCCCATTCACAACAAAAGATGAGCTGAGTGCCGATCAGGTTTCTAATTCACCTTACGGAACGAATCTCACATTTCCTTTAGAACAATATACTTGTCTACATCAAACATCAGGTACAACAGGTTCCCCTTTGCGGTGGTTAGACACAAGAGAATCATGGGATTGGTGGGGCAAATGTTGGAGAGACATATACAATGCTGCTGGTGTAACGTCTGCTGATCGGTTTCTGATTGCGTTTTCCTTCGGTCCATTTATCGGTTTCTGGAGTGCATATCATGGCGCGCAACAACTCGGGGCACTCACATTAGCAAATGGTGGATTTACCTCAGAGCAACGGATACGAGCAATCCTCAGTAACGATGTGACGGTGGTAATTTGCACTCCGACTTATGCGTTACGTCTCGCTGAAGTGGCTGAACAGGAAGGTATTGACCTCAGCAAAGACTCTAATGTTAGAGTAACTATACATGCTGGAGAACCCGGTGCAAGTCTACCCGCAACAAAGCAACGAATTGAGGAACGGTGGGGGGCACGCGCTTATGACCATGTAGGTGCAACAGAGGTTGGGGCATGGGGTGTGATGTGTAGACCACAAGCAGGTGTACATCTCAACGAAGATGAATTTATTTGTGAGGTGCTTGATACTGAAACGGATACATCATCAGATGAAGGTGAGTTGGTCATCACAAATTTAGGTCGTATCGGCATGCCAGTGATTCGCTATCGGACAGGTGATTACGTCAAACTCAAACCAACACCGTGTGAATGTGGAAGCAAACACCGTGTCCTTGACGGTGGTGTGCTTGGACGTATTGACAATGCCATCATTATCCGTGGTTTGAACGTGTATCCTGCAACGATTGAAAACATCATACTTAAGTTTCCCGATGTGATTGAATTTGCTGTGTGTGCTTACAAAACTGATTCCCTTGATGAACTTGAAGTCCAGATTGAAACAACAAATCCGAATCCTACTGACACTGCAACAACCGTTACTTCTGCTATCCGAAGTGCTTTAGGCTTACGTGCCATAGTCAGAGTTGTACCACACGGTTCTTTACCGAGATATGAATTGAAATCAAAGCGGTTTACGGATGAACGTCCATTCCAGCAGAAAACAGGATGACTTTCCTGTTAATTGAATATCAAATTGGTTTACCTTGACATATAAATCCTTGGAGACTATAATTGTTAAATAACGAAAAACAACATAGCGTCTACATTGAAACGACAATTCCAAGTTTCTATTATACATTGCGCAGGGATATTGAATCCCGCGCTATGCAGAGTTGGACCCGGAAATGGTGGAAAGAATACGCGGACCAATTTACCCTCGTTTCAAGTATTGTCGTTATTGAGGAACTCAGTGATGGAACGAGCGAAAAAACACAAGACCGGATTAACTTAGTCAAAGACTTTGAAATGCTGTCTGTCACTATAAAGATTGACCAGATTGCACAAACCTATATTGATAAGTTGATAATGCCTCAAGATCGATTTGGTGACGCGCATCATGTGGCACTTGCCTCGTTTTATGATATAGACGTGCTTCTAACATGGAATTATAAACATATTGCAAACCTTAACAAAATTTATCGCATCCGGCAGATTAACCGTGAACTTGGGTTACCAACGCCGGAATTGATAACCCCACTACATTATTTAGGAGTTGACGACTAAAATGACGAACTATGAACTTGATGAAATTCACAGAATTAGAAGAGAGATTTCTGCAAAGTTTGACCACGATGCCAGTAAATTGGGTGAATACTACCGGAAGTTAGAAAAAGAATACCGGAAGTCTGGCAAATACAAATTTGTGGATCCGCCAGATGAGAGACAAGAAGCTGCGAAAACGGAAGAAGGTAAAGCGGCAGATTAATTGTGAATCTTCTGCCCACAAATAAAATTACGATGTCAAAACTTTTAGATGGATTAAACCCCGCACAACGAGAAGCTGTTACGCATAAAATAGGTCCACTTTTGATTATTGCAGGTCCTGGTTCAGGCAAAACCCGCACGGTTGTGCATTCTATAGCTTACGCTATAGAAAACGGTGAGATGCCTGAACAAATTTTAGCGTTTAGTTTCACTGTGAAAGCTAGCAAGGAGTTGAAAAATAGGGTAAAAGATATTGTGGGAGAAAAAGGAAATCTCGTTAATATATCTACATTCCACAAATTCTGCCGAAAGGTTTTGAGAGAAGATATAGATAAACTTGGTGAAGGACACTCACGTGATTTTATAGCATTAGAGGAAAATGACCAGAGGAAAATTGTTAAGGATTTGACACGCTCTGAGGAGCAACGAGTACGTGCCGAGATTGAGCATGTACAATCCCATCAATTTCCTAATTCTGACAAGATTCTTAATTTCATTAAGAAATGCAAAGCAAGAGAAATTAGTCCTTCTAATTCTGGACCTTACGTCCCCGATTTTAACATGTCAGAGGACTATATAAAGATTTATGAAAACTATGAGAAAACTCTTAAAACAAAAGGTTGGATCGATTATGAAAGCCAGCAGCTTTTCACTGATGAACTTTTTAGTAAGATTCCTGAAGTTAAGACGAAGTGGCAAGATAAGTATAAACTCATTTTCGTTGATGAATACCAAGACACTGACCCAATTCAATATCGAGTTATAAAAACTCTGGTAGAATCACATCTGAATTTGCGGGTTGTTGGTGATGATGATCAGGGAATTTACGGATGGCGTGGAGCTGATATCCAGAATATATTGAACTTTGAGAAAGACTATTTGCACGCTAAGGTAATTTCACTTGGACAAAATTATCGTTCCACACAAAGCATAGTAGAAACATCTCGTGCTTTAGCAGATTTTAATCCGGATCATCGAGAGAAAGAGCTGTTCACAAGGAATCATGAAGGAGAAAAGGTGAAATACCTCCATTGTGAAAACAATGAAGAAGAGGCTGCTATTATTGCTGCTTTTATCCAACGTTCTGTGGATAAAGGAGATTGGCAACCAAACGATTTTGCAGTACTATACCGAACAAATAAACAAGCACAAGTTTTTATAACTGCTCTCAGTAATTTAGGAATTCAGTATCAGATAGCTAACAATTCTTTGGATGAATACACTACTGGTGTGACGATCATGACAATCCATAAATCTAAAGGCTTAGAATTCCCAATTGTATTCGTTACAGGGATATGCAAAGATTTATTACCGTTCTATTACAGTCGAGATGAAAAAGATTGGCCCGAAGAACTACGGTTACTTTATGTAGCAATGACGCGAGCAGAGAATTGGTTATGTCTGTCATCCTATGAGACAGAAGTGGAATCGCAACATGAACGTGGACAGTCCCCATTTCTAAAAAACAACTATATACCTCCAAGTCTCCTTGAATCTGTATCGACGCTTGAAAACTTACCTATCCCTACGAGTCCTCCGAAAATCGATGAAGTGATATTAGAATATGTTGAACTTATCCATGAGAAACTGCTTGGAGATAGTATGACTGTCCTGGGAATAGATCCAGGTATCCAAAATGTTGGTTGGTCAATCACTCAAAAATCATCGGATGGTTATACTGTTCTTGACTATGGCACCCAGACGACTACTGGATGGCAAGACACCTTAGTACAAACAAAAAACACAATCAGTAAACTGATAGACTTACATTGTCCCGATGCAATTGCGGTAGAGAAAATTGAAATTGGAAGTGAAGCAACAAGAGAAGATTGGTTCCTTTACGTAGCAGGATGTGTAGCAACTATAAAAAGCATTGCCCATAAACGTGGAATTGAATGTCATCTCTATACACCACAGCATGTTAAAGAGGCTGCAACGAACAAGAGAAACGCATCTAAACAGGAAGTCCAGAAGGGGGTCAGGCGAATGTGTAACCTCCAGCAAATTCCGGAACCGCATCATTCCGCGGACGCTATTGCAGCAAGTCTTTGTTACCTCAGAAGTTATCTAAACTCTTCCCGCTTTGAAGGTGATAAACGAAAAATGGAACGGTATAAGACGGGTTGTGATTACATAGACAAAAGACAGTTTGATGAAGCAATTGATGAATTCAAGGAAACACTATACATTGATCCTATTTTTACAGATGCCTTCGTCGGACTGGGGCGTGCACACCTTGCACAAAACAATATAGAAGCAGCTGAAAATGCAGCTGAAAAAGCATTAAGACTTAGTGATAATTTAAATCCTGATTCACAGCAGCTTCTGGATTCTATAGAACAATATCGTTTTGGTTGTAACTCCTTGAACAATCGTGAATGGGATAGAGCGATTGACAAATTCCAAGAATCTATAAACCGAGAACCTATTTTTACTGATGCACACTGTGGACTGGGACGAGTGCACCTTGCACAAGGCGATTTGGAAGCAGCTAGAAGTGCAGCTGAAGAAGCTTTAGGACTCAAGAATGACTATTCACCCGCCCAGGAACTTTTGCAAAACGTAAAAATGAAATACTGTGACAAGGGCAGAAGTTCCCTTAGGAAAAAACAATACGATCTAGCGATTGCTGAATTTCAAAGAGCGGTAGAAATTGACCAAAAATTTAAAGATGCTCATCTCGGTCTTGGCGAAACTTACTTTAAAAAAGAAGATCTTGAAGCAGCGGAGAAAGAGGTAAAAGAGGCATTGGAAGTTGACTCTACCTGTAAACGAGCTAATGAACTGTTAAGAAAAATAAAGCAACAACACAAAGAGCAAGGTGATAACTATCAGAATAGAGAAGCGTACGCCGAGGCAGTAAAATCTTATAAACAAGCAATATGCATTGATGATAAATACAAAAATGCCTATAATGGCCTGGGTATGGTTTATAGAAAAATGAAGGAATACAGTAGAGCAATAAATGCTTATCAACAAGCAATAAACATTGATGAAAGATGTTACATAGTCCATACTAATCTCAGTTACGTTTATCTTGAAATTAGTGAGTACACTAAGGCAATAAGTTCCTTAAAACTTGCGATTACATTTAAGCCTGATTATCAAGCAGCACACTATAACCTCGCTCGTACTTACTTAGAAATGCAAAATCTACCAAACGCAAGTGAAACAGTCCTTGAGGCTTTAAGGCTTGATGCCAAAGATCAAGCCACTCTTAAACTGTTAAAGGTTATTCAAGATGCTTATTTGAAACAAGGTCATGAATATTTTAAACAGGAAAATCTCGCTGCAGCAGCAAAAGAAGCAAGAGATGCATTACGACTGGACCCAAACTATGAACCTGTATCCTCTCTTTTGAATTCAATAAAAGAAAAATATTACAAACGTGGTTTAACATCTCTTAAACAGAACGAATGGCAGTCGGCAGAAAAATTCGCAGAAGAAGCATTGAGAATTGACCCAAACTACAGACTTGCCTCTGACCTATTAAAACAAACCTACTCTAAAAAAGGCATTGACCATATAAAGAACAGCAGGTATGTTGAAGGTATAGAAACACTACAGAAAGCAAACGATATCAGTACAAATTGTGAAAAAACGCACTATAATCTTGGATGGGCTTACTTCAAATTAAACAAATTTAAAGAAGCACAACTATCGGTCAAACAAGCATTATCAATTGAACCAAATTATCTTCAGGCAAAGGCACTTCTGTCTCAGATAAATCATCCTCGTAATTGGTTGAAATTAGGAGTGGCAAATGTGCGACATTTTTCCCGTAGGATATTAAAACTGAATCAGGATTGAAGGAGACTGAAATTAGATACTGGACATCTAATTGATATTAACAATTCTGATCAAGTATTCAACGTTGAAACAAAAAATCACAATTCGCTCAGAAAACAATGATGAACAAAAACCAAAACTATGATACCATCATCATCGGCGGGGGACCCGCAGGCAGCACCGCAGCAACCCTCATAGCACAACACGGATATCGTGTGCTGCTCTTGGAACGCGACGCTGAACCGACCTTCAAAATCGGTGAGTCACTAATTCCTGCAACATACTGGACTTTCAAACGATTGGGTATGCTTGAAAAACTACGAAATAGCCATTTTCCTCAGAAATTCAGTGTGCAATTTTTCACGCGTACAGGTAAAGCTACGAACCCGTTCTACTTCTTTGAAACAAATCCGCATGAAAGTGCTGTCACATGGCAGGTGCTACGTAGTGAATTTGACCAGATGTTGTTGGATAACGCAATAGAAAAAGGCGTGGAAGTTCGCAGAGGCGTGAGTGTTCGTAAGGTCCTCTTTGAAGGTGATAAAGCAATCGGTATTGCTGCACAGAATGGAAAAAATAATAACCTTGAAACTATACACGGCACTGTGATTGTGGATTCAACGGGTCAACGTTCACTCATCGGAAGACAATTAAACCTTAATACCGTAGAACCGAATCTGAAGAAAGCATCTCTGTTCACACATTACGAAGGTGGACATCGGGATGAAGGACTTGATGAAGGTGCTACCCTAATTTTGCATACCACAGAAAAAGACTCATGGTTCTGGGCGATCCCGCTTCCATACAACCGCACCAGTATAGGTGTTGTCGGTGGTTTAGACTACTTACTACAAAACCGCAGAGAACCTGATGGTAAACTCAATGCCCAGAAAATATTTGACGAAGAACTTGAGAAATGTCAACCTCTGAAGCAACGTCTTAATGGTGCAAAACAGTTGTTTCCTATGCAGACAACAAAGGATTTCTCGTACCGTGCAAGCAGAATCGCAGGTGAGAATTGGGTGTTGATTGGGGATGCTTTTGGTTTTCTGGATCCTGTTTATTCAACAGGTCTGTTTTTGGCACTCAAATCGGGTGAAATGGCTGCAGATGCAATAGTAGAAGCATTTCAGGAAAACAACTTCTCTGAGCAGCAATTAGGAAGTTTTGGACAAACATTCATCAATGGTATGGAGGCATTTCGAAAACTCGTCTATGCATTCTATACGAAAGAATTCAGTTTTGCACGTTTTCTGTCTGAATACCCTGAACACCTTGGAGGCATCGTTGATATTTTAAGCGGAGATGTCTATAGACGAGACGTAACACATATCTTTCCAGATATGTCAAAAACATGCTATTTTCCACCGGAAGTCCCACTTGAACAAACCTTGCACTGAAATTGATTTTCAATGATATAAAACACTTAGTAAATAATGAAGTTACGATTATAGGAGAACATAAATGAAATTATTCACATCGTATTTATCCATTTTTTGTCTCTTCCTTACCTTGAGTTTAGGCATTGGATGTGATAATGCATCAAAGAAAACCGATGATAAGGCTGCAGATGAAAACACAACCCAACGGCAATTCATTAGTATTGGGACTGCTCCAATTGGAGGTGCTTTTCACCCTGTAGGCAACGCAATCGCTGACGTTGTTGCCCGGAATATCAAGGACAAAAATTGGGAGATTACTGCTGAAGGCACTAAAGGCACACAGCAGAATATACGGCTACTTGCCAGTGAAGAACGGACGATAGAATTTGCACTTGCAAATGCTGCAATTTCATATTTTGCTGTCCGCGGTGAGGGTACTTGGCAAGAAGTACAACCTATTCGTTCAGTCATGACGCTTGCACCAAATGTTGGATTGTTTGTCACCCCAAAATCATCTGGGATAAAGTCAATCACTGATTTGAAAGGTAAACGCGTCGTTGTGGGTCCTGCAGGTGCGGGTTTTGAATATTTTTTAGAACCGATATTGGCTGCACATGGAGTCACATATAAGGACTTTACTCCTGTAAATGGAACTTATGGTAATGCTGTTGAGTATTTGTCAGACGGTTCATCCGCTGCTGCCTTTATGGGTGGTGCAATTCCTACTCCAGCTGTCACACAAGCCAGTGCGGGTCAAGATATTATATTCATTCCACTTGATGAATCAGCGAAAAAATCGCTATTTGAAAAGTATCCGTTCTTCAGTCCAATCACTATCCCTGCTGAGGAGTACAAGAAAGTACTAACTGAACCATTTGAAACCATGAATGTTGGTTCAATGCATCTTATCACTGCAGCAGATGCCGACGAAGATATGGTTTATCACTTTACAAAAACCCTATATACGCATGGTGCTGAAGTCGCTAAGGCACACGGGGCGGGTAGAGCAATCAACGAGAAAAATGCTGCCAGAGATGTAGGTACACCTTTTCATCCGGGAGCAATCCGTTTTTATAAGGAAATCGGGATTTGGCAAGAGAAAAAATCATCTGAATAACTTGACAACCCTATTATTTAATGGTATTATAAATACCTGAAGCCGAGATAGCTCAGTCGGTAGAGCAGAGGACTGAAAATCCTTGTGTCGGCAGTTCGATTCTGCCTCTCGGCATTTTCTATTTGCATTTTATGGTAAGCCGGTGTAGCTCAGGGGAAGAGCAACTGATTCGTAATCAGTAGGTCGGAGGTTCAAATCCTCTCATCGGCTTTTCCCTTTCCAGCACATAAATTAGTAAATATTTCATTCACTTTCTTCTGGACCTTCGGCAATTTCTGCTTCAAGCGATTCTATTACTGCCAAAGTCGTTGCGTGTGCCTCAAGTTCATATACCTTACGGTACATCTCAAGTGCCTTCTCTTTATCTACAAGAAAACCGTAATAGATGTCTCCCATCTCCTGCCACGCTTGAATCTCAGTGGAGTCCAGTTCCACAATCCTTTCATAGACTTCAAGAGCATCAGCATAAGGTCGTGTAGCAGCTTCGCGTTTAAGGGCATTTGCTCTTACATATAGTAGACGAATAAGATCATCAATAACCTCTGGTGTTCCATGCTTCAATTGGATGGCTTCTTCTAACAAGATGATCGCTTGAGATTCAAGTCGAGAAATCTCTTTCATATCCTCACTGGTGAGTTCTCTGTCAAGAAATCTGTAGTCAAGAAACATCTTATTATAGGTGCGTGACAATTGTAGGCGTGCAAGAATACCGATTGGAGCTTTTTCAGACGGAATAAAGGTCAGGTCCGGATCGTTATCAATTGCTGCCTGATAGTGTTTTGAAGCGTTTTCATACTGTCTGCTTCCTTGATATAAGACACCCAGCAGATAGTGTGCCTCTGCATCATCTGGATGCTGATCCAACACAGCCAAAAACTTTTCAGTTGCCTGTTCAGGCAAACTTTCATCACGCAAAAATTTGCCACCCAAAAGCAGAACATCCCTATGATCGGGTTGGATTAGTTCCGCATGAGCAAGGCGCGATTTCGCATCTTTGAACCAATTGCTCTGAGAATAGATCTCTGCAATACGTAGGTTTGCATGTAGGCGGTCTTCTTTGTTTTCTTCAGTTTTCTCAGTTTCTAATGCTTGTAACGCCTGCCAATAGAGGAATACTGCGGTAGCTAAATCCTGTTTGTCATAGTGTAAATCTGCTTCAGCGCGGAACTTTTCCGCTTGAGATAATGGTTGGGTATCTGGTTCTGCACCACCGCGTTGTGTAAAATATGCAGCAATCGCAAAAAAACCGATGACTGCAATTATTTCTAAATACACTATCCAGCGACTAAAAGAAAAGTTCGATCGGTTTTCTGTCTGTTTGTTTGCTTCCATGTGTGTCACCTACAATTTGTTGTCTTTAGCTTTGACTTCAACTTTGTCAATTATTTTGAGCATTTCCTCCGGATCGACAAATCCTTCAATCCGTTCATAGACATTGCTTTCTGCATCCATGAAAATGACAACAGGTAAACCAACAATTTTATATTTCTCTGTCAATACTTCATCAGATTTTGTGCTGAAGTCAAGTTTCACAGTAACATAATTCTCTAACCTATCTATTACCCCTTGATTTGAAAATGTCTTATGGTCCAATTCATTACAGGCAGCACACCACGTTGCATAAAAATCCAGCATAACTAGTTTGCCATCCTGTTTTGCTGCTTCCAGTGCAGCGGGTTCATTGTCGTAATCCCATGTCAGATGTGGTCCCGCAGCAGGTTGTTGCGGTCCTAAAATTATCAAAAAAGCACCCAGGACTGCTACTAAAACACCGAATGCTTTTCGAAGCTGCATCAAACGGGAGAGTCCCCTAAAACGTTGTGTTAAGTCACTGAGCCATAACCCGCCAAGGACAACTAAATATGGGAAGGTTTTCTGCAGAAAACCCTTCACTGGTGTAAATACCTCTAAATCTTTAAGAAAGTATAGTGCCATAGTAATGATTGCAATCCCAAAGATGTTTTCCAGTATATACATCCACCCTCCAGAGCGGGGTAGAGAGGAAATCAAACCAGAGAACGTCCCGATGCAAATAAACAGTAATCCCATACCAAGCGCATAGATTGACATGAGAGTAAGCCCTAACATGATCTTACGTGTCTGGTCATCTTCATTTATATTAGCGATATAACTTAGAACCGCGGCAAGTGCGGGCCCGGTGCATGGAGCAGCGATGATACCAGCGACAGTCCCCATTGCAAATGCCCCGACAAATCCAGTACCGCCAACAGAGTTTAAGTTGTTTTGCAAATTGGATGGAAGTCGAATTTCATAGACACCAAGCATTGATAACCCAAGGGCAACAAGAATTAGGCACACAGGACCAATAACCCAAGGATTTGCCATAATCTGACCAAATACTGCATCCGTTGATGCTACAACAACACCAAGTATTGAATAAGTTAAAATAATACCAAATACATAAACAAGAGACAGTAAAAACGATCTTAGCATGCCAGTCGACTCACTTGCGCCAAAGATTGAAACGGTGATCGGAATAAGAGGATAAACGCAAGGTGTTAAGCTTGTTACAATTCCCGCAACAAACACCAATATGAATGCAAGCAATAGGTTTCCTCCTAACAGTGCCCTCGCAAGACCACCTTCTTTCTTGCTGTCACCCTCTTGCTGTCCATCATAAGAAATATTAGCAAAAACCGCTTCATTAGCAGGAAAAACTGTTTCTTCTTTACCGACTACTTCAATTGGTAGCGTTACACTCAAGGTTTCTGGCCGCAAACACTGTTCATCGTTACACGCCTGATAATTTATCTTAAGTTCTAATGTAATAGGTTCAATCGGCACACTATCCTTTAGCGTTGCCGGAATGCCGATAGTGATAGTATCGTGATAAACAGAGGCTAAACCGATTGAAGCGAAGCTGAGTGTGTCCCCCGCAGGATAAATGACATCTCCAAATGTCAAGTTTGGTACATCAGGTAAGTCAATAGTTGTTGGTATAAGCGGTTCGCGTGTAGGATTTGCGTTAACATGCCAACCATCTGCTATTGTCACAACGACTGCAATTTGGAATTCACTACCGGGTTGGACTTTATCATAAGAGATATAGGTCTCAGCAGTGACTTTTTCAACGGGTAACTCACCAGACAAATCTAATTCGGGAAACTGTGCGTCCGTAGAAAACGGCAGAATTGCTGTGAAGCAAGTTAACAAAATCAATAGAAACAGGACATTTAATTGGGTGTTTTTTACCATATTTTAGTTCTCCTAAATAGAGATTTTCTTGACTGCACTCATCTTGTGTTCTATTTCGCTTTGTTTTATCTCGGTTCAAGCACAACACAAGGTAGGATTATCTCTTCAAGTGAGATACCCCCGTGCTGGAAACTCCCCTGAAATATCTCTTTATATGTATTATACTGGTTTTCGTATACAAAATAATTATCTTCTATTGCAAGGATGTAGTTCTTTTCCGAGCCATTGTCAGGCAATCTATATTGCTCTGGTTCGTTTATTAGAAAACCTGCTTCAGGAGTATATATTATACCCTTGCCCTCTTTAAGACGGAGTCCGCTTGTCAGTTCATTGCGGCTTGATACTTTAGCTGGTTCTTGGCATAAGACAGAACCGTGGTCAGATGTTAATATTATAGTCATACCACGTTCAGCTGCAAGTTTAAAAATATCATATATCGGAGAATTCTTGAACCAAGTCTGGACGAAGGATCGAAACGCCTCTTCATTTGGAACAAGTTGTTGAAATAGTTCTACCTCACTTCGTAAGTGTGTAAACATGTCAAGGAAACCAACTACCACCGCAGCCAAACTAATCCGTTTTGTTTCGTGTAACCATTGTAGGTATTGTGTTTCCCCGCGGGTATCAAATATTTTGAAGTAGTGTGGTGTCGGTTTCAACGCTATACCATGCCGATCCAGTTGTAAAAGCATCAACTCTTTTTCGAAACGGTTGATACTTGTGTGTTCATTATCAGGTTCAGCATATAGTTCTGGATATCTTTCAGACAAATCTCTTGGAAATAAACCGCTAAAAATTGCATTTCTGCAATAGTGTGTCGTTGTGGGTAAAATTGAGTAGTAATAATGCTTTGTCATGTAGAAATCAGGATAGAGAATTGGTTCAATTTTCAGCCAATGATCTAACCGCATACAATCCATCACAACAAAAAGTACAGACTTCCCGATTTGGATTTCAGGAATGACATATTTGTAAAAGACATCCACAGACAAGGTAGGCGAGTTTTCACCCTCAAGCCATAAACTATAGTTGTTTTGAATATATTTTGCAAAGTTCGTGTTCGCTTCCCGTTTCTCACGTGCATGGATAGTCTTTAGTTCATCAACATTTGAAAGACCATCAAACATAATATCCCATTCCACAAATTGGATATAGGTATCTATCCACGTTTGCCAATCACTATCAGGCATCGTAAGTGTCTGGTGGTCGTCTAATGTGTGCTGCCTATTATAGTTCTTGACATAAACTTGTGGTGTATATGCCTCCTGCATCCTCTGTTTTTCAAGCAACAGTGTGAGTGAAGAAACAAGTTGTCTTGGACTTGTAGGCATGATTAGGACATCAGCAACACCATGCATACTTGCTTGTGACATTATCTCTTGTCCACCAGTCATTGTCAGCAAAATGATAGGAATATGTGCCTCTGCTATCCGAATTTGAGACAACAGTTCACCATTCCGATTTCCATGGTTGAGTATAACTGCGTGGAAAGGCTTGTCTCTGAGCATATCAATCCCTTCAACACCGCTATCAACATAAGAAACATTATAGCCTTGAAACTCCATAAAGCGAATGTAGGGCTTCAACTCATATTTCAAATTTGAAACTGTATGTAGTGATTCATCAACATCATCAATCCACAAAATCCTCCCTTTTGTTTTATCCATGTTTTCACCCCTATAATATAGAATGGTGTTTGATTTTTTAAGAACAACCAAATCAGCAAAAAGGTTGATCAGGAAAGATAGACATGCGGAAAACAATTTTAGATACTTGAAACGAAACGACCAGAATTAAGTAGTGTATCTGGATCAAATTTTGCTTTAATTTGTTTCATCAAGTTTAGAGTACTACCAATCGGACCCCAAACATCAATTAGTCGTTTGAATTCAGTCGGGGCAGATTCAATAATGAGATTACCTCCCACATCTATTGCACGTTGACGCATTTGTGTTATTGTATTTGCAATTTGTTGAAGATCAGTACCAGAACTTATTGGTTTCTTGAAATAGATTACGCCATTTCCCAGTAGCACCATTACCTTATCAGTATCTTCAATATTCTCGTTAAGATAATTTGTGATATCGGTTCGCTTGAGATTAACTTTAACGATAATATTATCTAATTCGCTGACAACATTTGGAAATTCCTGTATTTCATAACACATAGCATCATGCGTTTCATCTTCAACAATTTGCACACCATCAGCACTATTTTGTTCCAAAAGTGTTTGAACTGTATTTAGCTGCCAAGTGACAGTCTCAGGTTCTCCGCCAAATCCAATGATTAACATTGGTTTGTATTCAGTGAACGGATTAATTGGATGCTTGACTGATAGATTTACAAACGTTGGCAGTGTTTGGGAACTAACGAGACTCAATCCCGTTTTGACTGCATCCTGAACAGTTTGAAATTGCGATGCTATGATTGCATTACGCATCGGTAGCGGTGACAACTTTAATGTCACCTCAGTAATTATTCCAAGTGTTCCATACGAACCAATATAGAGCTTATTTAAATCATATCCCGCAACATTTTTCACGACTTTACCACCGCTTTCCACGACAGTTCCACTTGCATGGACTACACGCAATCCTAATACTTGGTTTCGGGCGGTACCATACCGAAGTCTGAGTGGACCACTGGCATTCGTCGCAACTATCCCACCGATAGTGCAGCGATCTGCATAAGGCGGGTTCAATGGTAGAAACTGCCTATTCTTTGCCAATTCGTTTTGTAGATCTGCTAAACGGATACCCGCTTCAACAGTTACAGTCAAATCTGCAGGTTCATATTCCACGACACTGTTTAGATGAGTCAATGCAAGTACAATATCAACTTTATGAGGTATGTTTCCAATACCGAGTTTTGTGCCAGCTCCCATCGGTATTACTGAATAACCGTGTTCTGATGCATAGCGGAGGACCTCCTGCACCTGTTGAACTGAAGTTGGCAAGACGACTATCTCTGGGACGATACCGTCAAATGCATAAGCAGAAACCTGCTCTTCCTCAAGAATACCTGTTTTACCGATTACTTGTTTCAGTTTATCATTCAACGAATTTGAAGTCATCATTGTAATCTCATATCTTCCTAAAAGTCATACACTCTGATGCGGTAGAAAAACTTGAAAAGTTGTTTATTCCTTTTCTTCATCAGGATAATCAATTGCCCACTTTCCGCGTCCATCTCCGGTAGGTGGGTCTTGCCAAAGTGCAAGGAACTTTTCCGGGGCATTATGTTCCAACAGGTGCGCCATAAAGAGTTGATGCAGTTCGGCTACAAGTGCGGCATTGTCCTCCGCAAGGTTGTTCGTTGCAATCGAATCTACTGTCAAGTCAAACAACTCGGGTAAACCCCGTTCACCAACAGGTGCGTATCCCCAACGTTCAGTCACAAGAAATGGTGTTGTCGCACGACGTGGTACTGTGCCGTTTCGTGTGCCGATGTGAGTGCCTGTAACGGCATACTCTCTATGTTGTGAATCACCAGCCAGAAGTGCTTCAGCAAAAGAACGTCCATCAAAAGGTTTCCGTGGCTCAAGTGTAACACCTGCAAGATCGCACAATGTCGGTAAAATATCCATCGGTTGTGCGATCATGTCAAGTTTTTGTCCTTGTGGTACATTTCCACCTGCAATCATAAATACCTCATGGTTAATCTCAGGATAAGTAGGCCAATACCGTGGGTCTTCTGAATCGATGTTAGATTTTCCTGTGCGTTCATGTTCACCAATAGACATACCGTGATCAGACATTACGACAACGAGAGTATCATCCCACAGCTCAAGGTCATCAACCTTTTGAATGATCTGTCCAATGTGTCGATCAACCATCTCTGACTCTCCCGCATAATGTGCCCAAAGGTTGTGCAGCTCAGCATCAGTGTAAATTGATGAACGTCCATAATTCGGATGTAACATCGGTGGACCTGTATAATCTGGATCATAACGTTTAACGATGTATTCGGGTGGGTCCCAAGGTTCGTGTGGATCAAAGAAATCTACCCATAGGAAGAAAGGACCGGAGCGATAGTTTTCCTCTAAAAATCGTATAGCAGATTGGGATGTCCTTCCAGAAAACGTCTCAGATTCATATTGGTAGTATCGATTTGTCCATCTGTGTGTATTGGGTAATGTATTGCCGCGGAAGGACGGATGCGGGCGCGTTTTATCATCTGGCATGATAGTCTGTATTTCATCATTGAGATGGAGCAGCGGTTTGTCCCCTTCTTGTCCACGATGTTGGAAAGCAGCCTGAAACCCTTGCTGAAAACGTGCATTGAATAGATGTGGACAATCGCAAATCAGCTGCGTTGCATATCCTTGTCCTGCCAAAAGTTGAGCAATGTGATTTGGTCCGCTCAGATCAATCGCCTGCCATCCATAGTGAGGCCATCCGAGTGTGCCAGTCGCAACATCTGTGCGATGTGGAATTGTTGGAAAACTGCTCATATAGAATTTGTCAATAGCAGTAGCACGTTCCGCTTCAAAACTATCAAGCATCGGGGTGCGGATCGGTTTCTCTGCACGTTCTTCAAGATTGTCATAGCGAAATGTATCGGTAATTAGTAGAACGATGTTTTTCATATTTTATCCTTTCTGATGTAAATCTATTCATACCTCTTGGCGCGTTATTCTTAACAAAAGTATTGTAATAAGTAGTAAAGGCAAAATCACAACCGCAGAAGCAACAATCGGCACCTGTGCCCCAATGAAACACGGAAAAAAAAGCATTGAACCTATCATTGAACCCTTCAACGCAAAATAACCGTTTTTCTCGGAAGGTTCCATATAAAGCGGAATCCGTGTTAGGACAGCAGCAAGCAACCCTAAAACAACCCAGACACTATACAAATTATATGAAAGCGAATCTTCCAACCAATAAGGTAAAAGTGCCACAACAAAAGCTAATATCGTAGCAGCTGCAGATAATATTAGTGCAGGTCGAATACCGAGTTGTACGGGTGTTGTTGTGATACCCAGCTGTTTGTCGCGCGTTATATCCTTAAATGTGGTTGTGATATGCGTTCCTAAATCATAAAGCGTTGTTGCAGCAAATGCGTACCATACTAAACGCGGCACACTTCTACTCACAACTAACGCACCGAAGACGTTCAATAAGCCAATTCCTAAAGGTAATGTGATACTCCCTAAGATCCCTTTTGCTTTGAAAAAGGCATTATATAGGTGCGAAATGGCGACTAATCCCATCACCAACAGCCCTGCTTTTACCTCAAGCAAAAACCCACAGATGACGCATAATGAATAGATAATACTTGCTGGTACCAAAGCCTGTTTTGGTGTTAGTCGATGTGAAGGAAGTGGACGGTCTGGGTTCGTAACAGCGTCTGTTTCACGGTGGAAATAATCGTTTTTGATCATTCCAGCGAAGTAGCCGAACAACGCAATCACTAACGCTGCACCAACACGCCATGTCCATTGTCCTTCACTTGCTATGAGTGCCCCGGGAAGTGTTGCAACAATAGGAATTCCGAATAGGGGATAGCGGATGAGTTCAAGATAGGCTTTAACTCGGTTCATTGACTAATACCTATCACTTGGTACACCAGCTTCTGAAACAGGTGTATCTCTCGGATCAAACACTTCATCCACACCATAAAACTGGTCACTCTGCGTAGCGATACTCAATTCAGTGACGTTCGGTCCCACCTGCTTGTTTCCGTTGATATAATTATCTCTTAATCTCCCACCATCGTAGACTGCCCAACCGTTGTTCAGAGTTATATTGTTGGATATGATTTCGGGGGATGAAGTAGAATAGCAAATGATGGCGTATTCATAGTTTGATCGGATGTTGTTATATTGGATACGTGGACGTGAATCGTCTTCACAGACAATTCCATATCTATTTGCAGTGAATTCGTTGTATTCTACTCTTGGAGTCGATGCGCCTCTAAATTGGGCTCCGCTCCCATTCCTGTTGAACTCGTTTGCAGATATAGACGGATTGGTATTCTCACACAGCACGCCGATATTGTTCTCACTAAACAGACATCTTTCAATTTGGACTGTATCCGTGATACATGCAATTCCGTTGGTTGCATGTTGAATACGGCAATAGGTGAATCTGCTGTTCGGACTCTGTTCCTCAATTCTAATCCCTTGCCAATCTCCGGCTTTCGGAGGTGCTGTGGTTATTGCTTGAGTCGAAGATTCAGTTGGCATCGTAATTTGCTGTTTTATCGCATCTCTTGTTACCGTTTGCGACATTGCGATCTTTGGATCTGTTCCAGTTTTTGCTGTCGATTGTTTGCCCAATGAACCGAACACTATCATTCTATCAGGCGCGCCTTCAGCATAGAGTTCACCATGCACAATGATTGCACTACGTTCATCTAAAGGTTCAAAGCCTACGATTGTGCCTGAACGTATCGTTAACGTAACACCTTCTGGCACGATGACCGTACCAGTTACATGGATCCGTCCTTCCCACACCTCGTTTTCGGTGAGTTCTCCAGATTTTTCCAAGATACCAAAGTTAGCACCTTCTGTGTTAAAATTGACCGCACAACCTTGGCATGCAAGAAATAAAACTATTGCGAATAAGCTGTATATTGTTTTTATTGTTGTGTTTTTCATACTCATATTTTTACCACAAAATCTGATGAATGTCAAGATTAATTTGACAATTTCACAGAAGCATGCAATTGTCGAAAATTATGTATTTCTTCGGTTAGGAAGACTTTGTACATTCTTGAATTAAATAACATTATAAGACACTATTTTTCACACTGTCTATGGTGTTTTTTTTATAAATTGGCTGTGAACCCAGTAATAATATAGTGTTGCTCCGATTTTTTCATTTAATGAAATTTTTTCCTTGGTGTCTTTTTTGTGTTGTTGTTTACAAAATTTGTATAATCTGTGGAGGGTGTGTAAAGTTTTTGTCATAGGAATGGGATTCTTGTCCGAATGCTCCTGTGCCTTGTTTTCGTGTTATGATGTGTGGGTAGCATGTGACTGCAAAGTGTTTGTGGCGTTCTTCAAATTTTATTGGAATCTCCGTTTTTGAAACTGTACAATTTTTCGTACAAGTTGTACAGTTTGTCGATGTTCGGTCAGGTCAGTTGCTGTCTGGGTTGATAAGCATTTTTTTTGAGGCTGCGAAATTTTCAAATTTTGCCGTTTTTTGTACAGTTTTGATTTGGATGATTTTGTGTTTTTTCGTGTTTCCTCGTGTCTGCTTTTTATGTTGTGATAGTATTATCACCTAAGTTGCCACATAGTTGCATAATCTGTTAGATTGTGCCAGTGAATGCACAAACTGAATGAAGATTAATTTATTAATTCGGTAATTTTATTTTTATGTTATACTGTTGTCCAAGGAGGTATTTACTTATGGCAAAACACCATACGCTTGAACTCAGTGAAAATGAACGACAACAACTGATTGAACTACGCGATAACGGGGAACCCGCTTATCTCCGTGAACGCGCGGCTGCCCTGCTAAAAACACATGCGGGTTCTTCTCCTCATAAGGTCGCACTAAAAGGTCTCTTGAAAAAGCGTGATCCTGACACTATCTATGCTTGGCTTCGCAGATACAAAGAAAATGGCATTCAAGGTTTATTTCATAAACCGGGGCGTGGGCGTAAACCCGCCTATGCACCCAAATCGTCTGAAGAAGCCGAGTCGGAGGTCTATAATACTATCGCACAGGGCCCTGAACAAGTCAATGTCCATCAAACGCGCTGGACGCTCCGCACACTTGGAAACATCGTGCCGTGGCTCTGCGATGTTTCTGTGCCAGGTATCCATCGAATCCTTTCACGACTGGGCATCAGTTATAAACGCGCCAGGGCATACGTGCGTAGTCCCGATACAGACTACGCCCAAAAAATTGCCCGACTTCAGCAAGTTTTGGAAGAGACACGCCAACATCCACAGACTTCTGTCGCGCTTTACCAAGATGAGTTCTCGTTTTATCGTAACCCTACCTTAGCAAAAGACTGGGCACGCACAGGCACCAAAACGCCGATAGCCCGGCAGAGCTATAAAACCAACGAAACTTGCTACGGTATCGGGGCTCTGAACCCTCACACAGGAGATGTTGTTTATCAGCAAGTCCCCAGCTGCACAGTGGAAGCACTCCATGCGTTTTATACCGAGATATGCCAACGCTACCCAAAAGCAGAACGGATATACCTGATACAGGATAATCGGGCGATCCACTTTCACGCCAACTTGTTGGCTGCACTTCAACCTCAGACAGTGTCGTTTGTAAAACCGACACCACCGAATTGGACAGGGAAACTCTCAAAAAAAATCGGAGACCTCACAAAACTACCGATTGAGATAATACAACTACCGACCTATGCTCCGTGGACAAACCCGATTGAAAAGTTATGGCGATGGGTGCGTCAATCGGTTTTACATATCCATCGTCTTTGCGATGACTGGCAAACCCTCAAAAACAAGGTGATTGACTTTATGTCGCAGTTCATAGGCGGATCACAGACATTGCTACGCTATGTCGGATTATTACCGAATTAATAAATTAATCTTCATACAGTTTGTGCTACAAAACTTTCGCAAATAATGCCCTATTTCCGATTAAAACGGTGTCTACATGTCTAAAATCCTATAGGTAGCAACTTGAGTTATGATAGTATTATAACGGGTGGTGGGTGTGGGTTGGTAGGGTTTTTGTGGTCGGAGCAATGGATTTCATGTATGATTGAAGGTATTTAGTATTCAGTTTTTCAGAATGACAATCAGAAAAAGGTGACAGAAACTTTACACACCCCCGTTTTCGGGTATGTAAAGTTTTTGTCACTAACTTCCTAACACGCATTGTAGTGCGGGGTCTCTGACCCCGTTATCTCTCACTTCATCAACTACGGCGGGGCACAGAGACCCCGCACTACAATAAGAGACAGTCTTATCTGTACAAAAACTTTACACACCCGACAGGTAATTGTGATGCATGTGTTAAACAGTAGATGCAGTAGATGGTGTTTGCACGACTGGAACCTGTTTCCTCATACGGAAATGTAAGATTAGACCACGCCACAATCCCCATAGAATTCCAATTATAGGAAACAGTAAAAAACCGTATTCACCACCGGGAGTGATGAATAATATAACTCTTTCTTGGATAGAGAGGATTGCCCCTTTTCTCGCAAGTTGGTGGGTTTCGTTTACAATTCCATAATATTCAATCAAATCGTCTTCCATCTGATGTTTCATTTCTGCATCCGCAAGTGTGTTGTAAAAGAGAAATGGCATCACCGGATAATACCATAGGATTCCCAAAAACACAAACACAATGAAGTACACACAGATAATTAGAAGTGCTTTTTGCATAATTATCACCTAATAAGAGAGATGTCTGCATCAAGAATATTGGATGTTCTATTATGGACTAAGATTCTATTTTTCTATCAAGACTTACGCATTCCCCTTGATAAGGGGATTAGGGGAGTAAAAGTTGTTATTTCAATGATATTTCAGTGATTTACCCCTCTAAAACCCCCTTATCAGTGGGACTTTAAGAAAATCTGCGTAAGTCCTATTTCTATTTCTTATATTGACTATAGTTTTATGTGTTTCAATATTTGTTGTTCAACTTATTGTATATTATTAGTGCTTATTGATTTGAAAATTTTAACGCCAATTTATCTGTATTTGTTACTGCAAATTTTATGTTCTCAATTACATTCTCTATTTTTTGAAATTTTGGTCATCTAATTATACCATTTATCTAAAAGAAAATAACATTAATGAAGGAACTGGTTGGTAGTCGCGCAATTCATTAAGCCTCTTATATTCACAATGTCGGACAGATTTCATAATGTGACTTTATTTCTTAGAATTGGTATTAGGTGTGTTTTCTATCCAGTTCAAGAAAAATGTCTCTATATAACAAGACATGTTGTATTTTCATTGAGTGTTGAAATTCAACATATTGACATCCCCGCACTTTTTTATTTTTTTTAAAGAGGAAATGTACGACCACCAATTAATTTTGCTTGCATTATTTTTGAATTATGTTTATAGTTATACGGGGGATAATTAACACATGAATATACGGGGGATAATTAACACATGAAAAAGGAATTAAAGTTTCGCGAAGATAATAGTTTTAAAATTGTCCAGTTCACTGACATTCATTGGCAGAACGGACTACCTATCGACCAGCAATCTGGAGACTTGATGGAGAGTATTGCTCAAGCTGAGTCACCTGATTTAATTGTACTGACAGGAGACATGCTATCAGGGGGTGCTTGTGATGACGCTGTTAAATCTCTACAGCAAATTATAGAGATTATCGAAAGAAGCGGAAAACCTTGGACTGCTGTCTTCGGAAATCATGATGACGAAGGCACAGCAAGTCGTCAAGAACTTATGACGGCCATGCAAGAAAGTGAATTATCAATTGTAGAGCCAGGTCCAGAAGAAGTACCAGGAGTAGGTAATTTTGTTTTACCTATTCAGAGTCTTGAGAGCTCTAAACCTGCTGCACTGTTGTATTTCATTGATTCAGGTAGTTATGCCCCTACGGATATAGGCGGTTACGACTGGATTAGGCGCGGTCAAATAGAGTGGTATCTCAGCGAATCTGCCAGATACACTAACTTAGTTGGAAGTAAACTTCCCGCTCTTGCCTTCTTCCACATTCCGATTCCTGAATACCACGAAGTATGGGATTTTCACACATGCTATGGTGCAAAATATGAAGATGTTTGTTCCCCCAAAATAAACACAGGTTTTTTTGCTGCCTTACACGAAGCTGGTGATGTTATGGGAACCTTCGTTGGGCATGAACATATCAACGATTTTTGGGGAGAATTGCATGGAATTCGACTCTGTTATGGAAGAACTACTGGTTTCAACTCCTATGGTAGAGAGGGATTTCCACGCGGCGCAAGAGTTATTGAATTAACAGAAGGTGAACGTCAATTTGAGACATGGCTCCATCTTGAAAACGGAGTAATAGTGCGTGAACAACAAGAACATAAACCTTTACAACGCGTTTTAACTGAAGATTGATGCCATATCATCTTCTTGAGTAAACATTTTTGATAAGTATGGTTTAAAGCTGCATCTCAACAACATAAGATTTATTGGATTAATTATATTTATTATGGACTATAATAATTTGGAGGACACCGTGAGAGCACAACCACAGATCTCTATTCGACACGAGGACGACATCGCTATTTTTGACATTACCGGCTACCTAACAAATGAATCTGAAGAAGCTATTAATGATGCGTTTGCAGATAATGGAGTTCAGGAGGCAACTAAGTTATTACTAAACTTTGATAGACAAAGTTTCATCACCAGTAGTGGATTTGGAACTATAATAAAACTCCTTTCGAAAACACGGGATAAAGGACAAGCGTTGCGAATCGCACATCCCGCAATGCAGGTCCGAACAATTTTTAATACCATCGGTCTTACGCAAAGCATTGGTGTGTATGCTTCTGAAGAAGAGGCATTGGAAGATTTCTGAGGTTACGGAAAGAGGGTGTACATGTTCTTGTTAAACAGTACACCTAACAAACTCCAAAGGCTGCCAGCTAAGAATTGACCAAAGATTAAACCTAAGAACATTGGTAACGCTTTACGGTAAGCACGGACACCGCCTCCAGTAAAAAGTAACCTCTTGAATAACCACCCTAAGAATATGGAAAACCACATCCAACCGATCGCCCAGCCGTTACCCACTGCATATCCCACTGGATAAAACGGCCACCACAAAAACTGTCGTTTGAGAACTGTCAACACACCAGTGAATAAGAAGCCAAAACCTATATGCTGGATTGCGGTTAGGTTAGGTGCGCGTGGCGTAGTAATCCAATTTTGTAAGCGGTTAAATTCTCCAACACCCCACCGGGCAAATCGGAATTCATAGTAGAGTGCGACGTGGCCGACTATGGAAATAACTGCACCTACAATTGATGCTACTATCAACGCGATTACAATTCTGTTCTCTCGGAGACGGAACTGTCTACCAATTTTAAACGCCTCTAACTGATGTGGCATCGGATGACACCGATAACCGTACGCAAGCCACGATAATAAAGTTGTGTTCGTCAGATTCTGTGCTCCCAACGGACGACTACCTAAAAAGAGTAGCATTATACGGTCAGGATGGACGCCATGTAACTCGTGTGTCGGTGGTCCGAGTTCTGCACGCATGCGAGTCATACCAATACATAAGACCAAATAGATGCCAAAATATCCGAGTGCTACCCACGGCGATAATCCGGCGAAATACCAGAATATCAACACAATTGCTAATCCGATTATCAATCCATATACAGCAAGTTGATATAATCCGTCTTTTGATCTGAATGAAAAAACGTTACCCAGTACTCTTAGGATTTCTCTTCTGCTTGTAATCAATGCGAGTAGTCCAATCCCAATCCACGCCCCTGTCCGCTGCTCAGTCTGATAACCAATAGCAGTTGTCCATCCCGTAGTACTAAAAACGACTCGCTGCAATCCCCAGAACAGGTAAAACCCCCAAAAAGACAATGCTAAATCTAACGGCATGAGATAGCCAAGCCCAATTGCAAATGGATATACGTAGATTGGTAACCGTCCCATTGCATTCCAAGGCCGATCTTCAAAGAACAGACGATATTTTATTTTCAAAGAAGAGATTACAGGAAAGAGATAATTGAGGCCTGCCATGATCTCAAGTCCAAAGGCAATTCCAAATCCAAGCCATATCAGTTTATTACGAAATAGACTGGACGTATTACCAAGTAATTCAACAGGAAGCGTTGTCAAAGGATAACTCAACTTTTCATGATCTATCCACTGTTTCCGAATTATGATGTTAATACATAACATGATAAAGAGCAGCACAACCACCAAAAAACTCCAGGCAATAATTGGCCATAACCATGCTTCCATATAACGAGGTTGCCAGAATGAATCGTCTCCTTCAAAATAACCTTGTAATATTTTACGATCAGTAATCGTCAGCCAGGTCGGTAGAAAGCGAAAGAAGATGTCTGCCCATTCATTTTCTGGTGTTGCAAACCACCCCGCATTAGCAATCATCGGTACTAATTGGCGAACGATGTCGTGTCCTGCCAATGCTGTCGCAACAGATACCATGATATAGGTCATTGCAAGTTCCCGTGATGTGGGGGCAGCACGTTTTAATAACTTTCTTAGGAATGGGGCAAGAGCAGCCAACAGAAAGAAGGTAAAAATAACGGTAGGAAAAATTGAGAAATCTGTAAGTTCCCAAACAACGCGATTTTCCGCAGAGATTATCCAATAACATGTGAGAATAATGAGAATAGAACCGAAGAGAAGCGTACCAACAAAAAAGCGAAGAGTTGAAGATGTTTCAACTGACTGTAATGAGTCTGGTTCATTCGATTGCATGTGTCTATCATATCATATCTGGTGGAATCTATGCAATAAATATTTATGCCCCACGGACGTGTAAAGTTTTCGGCGCAAATACGACTTATCCTTATTGTAGTGCGGGCTCCGTGCCCCGCCATTAGTTTTGAAAAATAGCGGGGCGCAGAGACCCGCACTACAATGCCCAATGAGATTTGTGCCAAAAACTTTACACACCCCTTGATAATTAGAAGTTGCATTTTTCTGATGGATTCTGATACAATAATTAGATAAGCAAACCTCAGAGAAAGCAACTCGCTTTTTTGAGGTTATTAGGGGGGAACTGCCCCCTAATTTCTTATCTATATTGTATTATAAAAATGTAATTAAAACAAACGATAAATGTAGTCTAAATCAAGATTTATAGACATTTCTGTTAATCCCAAAACGACTAATTCCGTTTTCTTATATCAATGCCCGCATCATCAAAGAAACTTAGGACTACTTTGAGCATAGCCGCAAAAAGACTCGGTTTATCCATGTTGCCACGCCCTTGTTTACTGACAATACGGAGGTTGAGAGAAATGATCATATCCCTAATCTTGATGGTGATTGCCTAATATATTCCGCCCTCGAACCGTTTTATTGTCTTTTTTTTTTTTGATCACCAACTGAAGCAGTATGACAACACTTTACCATATTGTGAGAAATGTCAGCTTAATATTTTGGCACCACGATTAGTTCACGAAAAAGTTGACTTTACCTAAAGAGCATGCTATAATTTTATATCTCAAAGAATTATGATTACTACCTATTTTAATATAATTTGAGGAGTTTTTTTATGCCTGCAAAACAAATTATTTTTGACGAAGGAGCCAGAGCTGCACTCAAACGGGGTGCTGATACTCTGGCGAATGCAGTGAAAGTTACACTCGGGCCACGCGGACGCAACGTCGTCATACAAAAATCTTATGGAGCACCAACGATAACATGTGACGGTGTCACAGTCGCGAAAGAAATTGAACTGCCAGACCCCTACGAAAATATGGGCGCACAATTATTGGAATCTATCGCTACAAAAACAAACGATGTTGCCGGAGATGGAACAACAACTGCCACCATATTAGGACAAGAAATCCTTAATGAAGGCCTAAAGAACGTCACTGCGGGTGCTGACCCAATGCAGTTGAAAATTGGAATTGACAAAGCTGTTGATGCTGTTGTTACTGCAATCTCATCCCAAAGTCGGAAAGTCAACACATATGAAGATATTGTTCATGTTGCATCAATTGCAGCAAATGATCCCGCTAATGATAGCAACATCGGAAACATCATTGCTGAAGCAATCGAAAAGGTAGGTAATGATGGGGCAATTACTATTGAGGAAGGAAAAACTTCTGAAACTGATGTTGACATCGTTGAAGGAATGCAGTTTGATAGAGGATTCCTATCTTCACATTTTGTTACCGACCTAAACGATCAAGTAGTTGAATTAGAAAACCCGTATATACTCATCAACACAGATAAAATCACAACAGTTGCTGACCTGGTTCCAATTATGGAAAAAGTCATACAACTCAGTCGTCCTTTGCTCATTATTGCAGAGGATGTTGAAGGTGAGGCACTATCAACATTGGTAGTTAACAAATTACGTGGCACAATTGATGTCGCTGCTGTAAAAGCACCAGGATTCGGGGACAGACGCAAAGAAATGCTTGAAGATATAGCAGTATTGACAGCAGGACAAGTTATCTCCGAAGATGCAGGTATTCGTTTAGAGAACATCGTCGTCGGTATGCTGGGAACAGCAAGACGTGTTTCAATAGATAAAGATAGCACGACTATTGTCGGGGGTTTTGGAGCAAAAGAGAGTGTTGAAGGTAGAATCGCACAAATACGCGCACAGATTGAAGACACAACATCCGAATATGACCGTGAAAAACTTGAAGAAAGACTGGCAAAACTCGCTGGTGGTGTCGCTGTTGTTAATGTCGGGGCTGCAACTGAAGTTGAAATGAAAGAGAAAAAAGCAAGATGTGAAGACGCTCTCGCAGCAACACGCGCCGCTATTGAAGAAGGGATTGTACCAGGGGGTGGAACCGCTCTCTTACGTGCAATTCCAGATGTTAATGCACTGGAACTTAACGGTGACCAAAATACCGGTAAAAGCATCGTTCTTGAGGCTCTACGTTCTCCTATCTGTGCTATCGCAGAAAATGCTGGATTGGAAGGGGCGGTTGTAGTGGCAAAGGTTGAAGAGGGCGAGGCTAACTACGGATTCAATGCCGCAACTGAACAATATGGGGATATGATTGAATACGGAGTAATTGACCCAACGAAAGTTGTCAGATCTGCACTACAAAATGCAAGTAGCATTGCTGGTTTACTCTTGACTACTGAAACCTTGATCACTGAGATAGAAGAACCACCCGATTTCGCTGATATGGATGATCCAGACGATTATATGCATTAATACTGGGATACTGGCTCAATAATATCAACACTTTATTTTTTGTAGGCGCGCTCTCATAATGCGTGCTTACATATCAATTTATTTATAGTAGAATCCATAATTAAGTTTACACACGAAAGACTACCCCTAACCCACCGCAAGCGAGGGGAGATAAAACGAGGCAAAAGTGTGCAAATAATTATGGATTTCACTTTAATCGGATTTTTAGAAAAAGTTGTAATTTTCTGTAACTTATCGTGCAATACATACGTTCCCCGCAATAAGTCCGAGAAATATATACATCCAACATAAAGTTGGCAACACTACATCTCGGCACAAGGGAGTTAACAATGAACAACCGATATATCAATGCTACAATCCAGAAAGCGATTACAGCAGATACTTGTTCTTCAAACAGAATTTGCTCACTCGGAATATTCGGTGTTTTAATAGTTTTTAACTAAAAGTTATTACCCTCCCTCCCCCAGATTCACAATCGTTAATTTTATTGTTAGACAAGTTCGTATTGCAGATATCGGCAGCTCCGATATTTTCGCGCCCGCACGCGCACCTTGTTTCACACGGAGTGTGTCGTCATGGGCTTTTGTTGTTTATAGAGATAAACGCTACCTATACTGAATCGTGTTTGAATATCGTTTAGTTTTACTTGAAAAATTTTAACGGAGAAGATAAAATTATGAAAAAGAAACTTATTGCAGCAGTTGTTCTCGTTTTGATGAGTGGTGTTGTTCTGTTTGGTACTATCAAGATTATTGATGCGACACAGACAGATAAACTCGACTGTAACGGGCAACACCCATTTAACAGTATCATCTTGGAAAAGGAGGGAACACCTTGTTGTCCACGATCGATGGTATCACCTTGTCCACGAGAAGAAGAACGGAAGGCAGGGCAGTGAAGGAGGATCGGAGATGAAATTCTTGAGAAACAGTGCATATTGGATACTCGGTGTGTTTATCGGCATCGGTATCGGCACCAGCAGTGTCATTTTGATACAACCTGCACACCAACGAAGCACAGAAACCGTCCAGAGTGCCCCAGATGCGAAACAGGAACAGCAGAGCACACCTCGCGTATCGCAATCTCTATTGCACAAAACATCGTCAATACAGAAGAACCTACCCTCTCTGAAACAGTGGAAACACGGACCACACATCACACACCATCATCCGCCTCAAAAACCAACGACGGACCCATTAGATTATGGACTATCCCAAGAACAGATAAATCGGATAAAAGCACGTTTTGCGTCCGCAGAATGGTACGAGTCCGATGATGATGGTAGATTCTTCGTATACGTGAACGAAGAAAAACGGAAAGGCAAGACAGATGAAGAGATATATGAGCAAATCACACGAGAAAAGTTAGATATCTATACATCTGAGATAGATTCCATCAACGTGTTTAAATATCTCAAGGATATAACGCCTTACCCTGAACATACACAATCTGGGAGGTTTGGTAAGTACTTACCTGAACTTGCTGAGCGCGCCATTGCGGAAAATCCAAATTTTCTGGAGGGACATCTATTCCTGGCACGACAAGAATTTGATATGCGGGGAGGGAGTGTTGGAGCAGTAAGAGATGCAGTACGCGCAATTGAGATGTATCAAAAAATCGTGGAACACCCCGACCTCTATATTGCCCTCAGCCCCACCGATGTGGTCAATTCCTTTGAAAGCTTAGGCAACTTGCTTATGATGGAACAGCCTGTTAAATCAATTGAATGCTTTAAACAGGCAACGAATATAGACTCGAAGTCCGGTTTGTATGGATTAAGTGTTGCTTACCAACGATTAGGGGATGTCAAGACTGCCTGGGTATACCTCAAAAAGCTGCAAATCTATCCGCATCATGCAGAAGTTGATCGGTATGTGGAGGCGATTGAAGCCGGTAAACCGTTGATTGATCCGTTGCCGAGGACACCCGCACGTCCCGTTACAAAGCAAGAACTCAACGACTTTTTAGATTTCGCGCACACCGTCCTCAAAGCGAATATCCCAATGAATACCAACAACCTCTTACTCAAAGACATGGAAGCATTTTTCAAAGGTGGACAACCGAAGTTTGATCCGGAACGTATCATTCGCGCTTTTGAAACATTTGAACGTTACGGTGCCAAAGAAGGGATCAAACATCTCAAAAAAATGATCCCGATGTCGCTGCAGCGGTTCTACAGTTACTTACTGAAAAACGAAAACCCGAAAGTAATGCCCTTAGACAACAAGGTCAACCAAGTGTTATATTAGAAAAACAAGAAACGTGCTGTCCGAAATCTACATTGCCATCCCACACACATGAGGCAAGGAAATAAAAGGAGGAACTGACATGAAATTCTTAAAGAATAACGCCTATTGGATACTTGGTGTCGTTATTGGTATCGGTATTAGCACTGTGATTTTGATGCAACGCGGAGACCAACAGGATGTAGAAACTACTCAGCAGGGACCATCTGCAAAACCTGAACAACAGGGCATCGCACAGTTTTTACCAAAAATTGATGTCAAACCACCACCGCCCGGTGAAACAGCAGAGAGCGGATTCTGGCACGGAGACCATTGGCACAAAACACCTCACGTACAGACATCTGTCCGGGGGACGCAAAAAGGGGTAAAACGAAAACCAAGTTTAATAGCCCGGATTGATCATCGACCCGGACACCAACCCATCATTTATTCACAGGAACAATATATACAGATAGGCAAGTGGCGGCGTATGATGGAGGCAGGTGAGATAACACCCGAAGAATATGCTGAGAAAAAACTTGAACTGACCGTGGGTGATATGGATACGGAGTCTGCTGTCCGTTTTTATGAAAAACATCGCACTTATAATTCTGCCCTCTTAGCACAACTAGATACCTTTAGGGCTTTTAAATACCTGAAGTCGATAGCACACCCTGCTCCGAGCAGTCCTGCTGATCTAAAGAGACGCGAGGAAATCCGTATGCATGCTAATCGTGTTCTCGCGGAGACAGTTTCTGATAGTACCGAGCATTTTGAGGCAAAGTTATATCTTGCAGATACCGATCCAGATTTTTCACGTGCGGTGACACTCTATCGTGAGCTGCTTGAGAGCGATCCGGATTCGCAGTATATTTTAACAGAGATTGAGACACCGCTCCCAGTGCGACGACACATTTACGTTCATTTAGGGGATAGACTTTGGCGAGACCATCCTGAGGAAGCGATCCCGTATCTCAAAATGGCAGTGCATTTAGATGAACAACATGGGGACTATCCGCTAATGAGCAACCACATATTAGGTGAAGCGTATGAACGGATCGGTGATTACAAGACTGCTTGGGTTTATCACAAGCGAGCGTACAAGAAGACGGGCCATTGGAGTCCACGCGCCCACTTTAGAGCGATAGAAGCGGGTAAACCGTTGCATGAACCTTTGCGCCATGCAGAGCGAGACCGTCCACAAGGCAGCAAATCTGTTGAGGCATGGGATGCGTTTGTGAAAGACACACCCGAAACTTTTCAGATGGACTCTGAATGGGAGAAAGACCGCCCGGGTCAAGACACTTCACCAGGTGACAAATCTTCTATAGATTCCGAGCGTGCACGCGCTGCCCAACAAGCACGCGCGGAATTCCTAAAACGTCGCGAACGCGCACAGAAAGAGTTCAATTCTTCTATAGATTCCGAGCGTGCACGCGCTGCCCAACAAGCACGCGCGGAATTCCTAAAACGTCGTGAACGCGCACAGAAAGAGTTCAATGATTTTCTACAATGGATGGAAAGCATAGAAAACGCTGCACCCCCAATTGATACGAATAATTTCTTAATCAAGGAGATGGTGGCACCACGACCTTTGATGCCGAACGTATTATTCGTGCCTTTGAAACCCTTGAACACTACGGGCCGACCGAAGGGATGAAACATCTTCAGAAAAGTGATCCTGCGGTTGCCAAACAGGTGCAACAGTTGCTCGAAACAAAACGCCTACCAAAGCGTAAGTAAGGAGGTTCTTATGAAAAACACATTTTTTGTTATCGGTTTACTTACTTTTCTTCTATTTTTTGGCATTACAAGTGCTTGTGATGCTGCCAGTGTCACTATATCCAAACTTGAAAAAAAAGACGCGAGCTGGCTTCCGAAATGGAAATCCGATGTTGTGATAGATATAGAAGTAACAGTTCCACCTTATTTCTCTGGTGGATGGCTAAATGCGAGTCTTTCGGATGTAACAGATTATCAAGGTATCTGTGGCAACTACGGGGACAGCACAGATGCGGATCTGCTGTTGGAGGCGAGTAAAAATAAAGCATGGAAGGAGTTGGAAGAAACGCCTGGAACATTCAAAATCAAGATACCACCGGATAACGATGGGGGTGGAGAAACGTTTGATTATGAACTCACAGTCAGTTGTTTTGACACTGCAGCTTTCGGTATCTTGAATGTCAGCACAGATAGTTCACAAGTAGATGACTCCAAAACTCTGCGCATTCCGCGCGATGTCAACCCCGAAAACAAAATTGCAGATGCGTGGGAAGATACGCATTGCAATGCAGCGCAGAAAGCAGATATTGAGAAAGATGACGAGCGTGTGGCCAGTCACAATATCAATGAGGGAGATGGGCTCTCTATAATCACGGAGTATCGCGGTTTTTCTGAAAGGTTGACGAAAGATGGAGAGGGCAATATCACTGATATTCACCACTTCCGGTGTTCTCCATCGCAAAAAGATTTTTTCGCGATTATAGAGGCAGGTCTTGCTAACCATGGATGCGGAAGAGCAAGTGGACTTCCAAATCACTCGTGCCATATCCTTTCATCGGAATGTGTCATGAATCCCGACGGACCCAAGGAAGGTAACGATGCTGATGATAGCCGTTATGTCAACTTCAACAATGAGGATTTGCCAGGGTATAAGCAGGTCTGGGCAATTGATATTATATCAAGCCCCGACATTATACCATCAGGTGATGGATGGCTCTTTGGTAGGGCCACTATTTCAGCACCCATTTTCTGGTCAGAAGTCATTATCTATACCACCACTTTAGCGGAAAAGCGTCCGATAAACCACGAAACGATGACACAAATAACACTCGGACACGAGATAGCTCACAGTGTCAATCTGCATCATTGTCCTCTATTAGATGCTGACCTGGACTGCTATATGTTACCTTTTTTTGACGTTACAAATGATAATTTTGATCCACATCATGTCAGAGATTATGCGACGACATTTCCACATGAAGCTCCACGACAACCATGTTTTGCTCCGTTGCCTGGAGATGACGAGGAAGAAGATCAGAACAATGAAGAGCAGAACAATGTTATTAATCCTATAAGCACAAACACTGGTCCCAGTACCTACGGATGCAACTATAACTCCGAACATGACTATTGCTCAGACTCTGGAACGTGTGGATCTCCTACGGATTCCAGCACTAATGGGTTGTGTGGGCATCGGTGGTGCCTTTGCCCTGCCGCCGCCGACAGTAACATTCTCAGCACGAACACAGGCACCAGTGAAACCTATGGATGTAATTACGTGTCAGAATCTGACTACTGCTCCGATACAGGTTCTTGTGGATCTCCTACGGATTCCAGCACTAATGGGTTGTGTGGGCATCGGTGGTGCCTTTGCCCTGCCGCGGACTGACGAAGAGAATCCTGGCCACAGGCAGTCCTTCCTTTTTGAAGGGCTGCCTGTTTTCCCAAAACGTTTAATACCCTATGCGTCGCTACCTCTTGATCTTCAGTTTGTGTCTCTTGGTACTTTTCATATTTTGCGGAATATCACTGTTTCCAAAAAACAGTACGCCGCGCCCGACCTCGTTGGCAGAACCACCCGAGGTGCTTGCCCCGCAGGCATCGGATATACCTCATGATACTACACCGGACGCGTTCTATCAGTTCATCATTGACAACAACCTCTTCCGTCCACTCGGTTGGAGAACGCCAAAGAAACAGCCGGACTATACCTTGATCGGTACAGCAGTTTCAGAAAATATAGAAGATTCAAATGCGTTTATATTGGAACGTAGTTCAGGTCGCATGCATATCGTCAAAGTTGGCGATGTCTTCGGTGAGGCACTCGTGAAAGTAATTGAATCAAAGCGGGTAATTTTGAATGAGGGAGGAAAAGAGATCGTCCTCTATTGCGGTAGGTTGCAGTTCATTAGAACGAATTGATTTTCAGTCAACATTTTCTGGTATATCCCAATTTAGAAGAATAGTCAGTATTTTTGATTTATTAGAATCCATAATTAAGTTTACACACGAATGACTACCCCCTAACCCCCCGCAAGCGAGGGAAGATAGAACGAGACAAAGTGTGCAAATAATTATGGATTTCACTATAAAATATAACGTTACGGACGGAACCGAGCAACCATTCCGCTATCCCAATCGCAATCTAAACAGAACATCTCGGTTGGTCCAAGATATTGAATTCTTTTGCTACCACAAGTAGGACATTCTGTTACTTTATTCACCGATTCCGAACTTTCCGATTGCTGGTATATGTTCAAATGGTAGACCTTCATTACCCCAGAATAACGATGTCCCAAAGGACACCTAATCTGTTTGCTTTCTTCACTCTCAAATCGTTCTATGAGTTCACGAAGAAACTTTAATGGATGATGGCAAATTGGGCATGGATTCGGCACCAGTTCCTTCACCACAATTATATCTGTATCTTTTGACCGAACAGAGATAGGTAATGAAAGTTGATTCTCAAGACTCAAGGGTTCACTTGTCTCAGCATCAGATGCTTCAAGCCGTTCCGCAACTACCTTCGCATAACTCTCGGGACTCAGCACTACAGCAGTAGGTACCATTGTTCCACCTTTTAAACTTGAAACTAATCTGTAAATTCGTTCTAAAATGGTCTGGTACCTCCTAAAAGATAACTGTATCTGACACTACTAAAATAAAGTATTGCTATATATAACAATATCTCTATTCGGTCGATTCTGCTGATAACAACTGCTCGCGAGTACGCGCAAGTGAAGATGATCCCCGTTGTGTACGATATGCATCTTCGGTTTGGTTGCGTATGAGAAGAAGATCGTCACCATCACGTTCAATTCTATCACCAGGGAGTAATGCAGTATCAAATTTCCTCATACTTGTTAAAAAGTTAACAGTAACTCTTCCTGCTGCCGCAATATGAATAATCCAACCATTCTCTGTTCTAACTCGATTAAATCGTTGTGGTATCTCCAAGGATAACATTTGCTGGACATTGATGAGAATAACACTTTCTGCTGAATTATTATCGGTGTTATCACTTAATTCTTCCATCGTATTTTCTTCTGCCATGATTGATTCACTTCCCTAAAATTTAGACTTTACATAATTTTATCTAATACAACCCAAATTTGTCAACCCATTTTATGCAAACGTATGAAAACCTATTCAAATCTTAAACTGGTTGCAATATATCCAATGATATTGTAAAATACCCGCAAGTTATACTTGTGTCAGGAGAACTTCCAAAATGCTAAAAGCTGGATTTATTGGTGCTGGTGGACGCAGTCAAGGCGCACATTATCCCAGTGTGAACCGTCTTGAAGATGATGTCGAAATGTCTGCTGCATGTGAACTTGATGAGAATAAATTAGCTCAAGTCGCACAAAAATATGAGTTTCCACACACTTTTACTGACCACCGCAAAATGTTGGATACGATGGAATTAGATGTGGTCTATTGTGTGATGAATGAAAGGTGGATTTTGCAGCCTGCCTTAGACTGTTTGAACGCAGGAAAACATCTGTTTATAGAAAAACCACCCGGTGCAACAAGTGATGAAACACAACAGTTATTAGATGCCGCAGTGGCAAATGATGTCTACTGTATGGTCGGATTCCAACGGAGATTTGCTTCTGTTACACGAGAAGCCATGCGACGTGTTGCCGAAAAAGGTCCCGTTTCATTAGCAGTCACTACTTTCAATAAGCAAATGATTGGTGGCAACAGAGAATTTACAACAACGCTTTGGAACGATGTCTGCCACGTGGTCGATCTGCTACGGTATATGGCAGGGGGTGAACCTGTTGAAGTTACCGCACATCGTGACAAATTCGGTGCAGAACAACGTAACTTCTATACGGCCTATGTCCGTTTTGATAACAATGTTACCGGTGTAGTCTTTGGTAATCGCGCTTCTGGTGGACGGGTCCTACGTTCTGAATTACACGGTGTCGGTATCGGGTGTTATATGAAAATACCTGAAGAGATTGAAATATATGAGAACAATCAAAGAAGTGTAATGGGTGGATGGGAAGTAGATGGAGTAGACGAACGCGATGGAGCAAGTTATGAAGGTGTTCTTACTATGCATCAGCACTTTGTTGATTGTGTGCGAAACAAAGAAGTACCACTGACAGACCTTCGTGATGTCATTCATTCCATACATCTTGTCGATCAAATAGAGGGACCTCTCCCCTAAAAAATCACGGAGGATTGCTATATGCTTGATGAACGTCATCTTCAGCATCAAATTACAGACGATCAACTCTGTGCATTAAATTCTGATGGATATTTTATTGTAGAAGACGCACTACCGTTGGAACTCGTTGTTGAGTTGGAAAAACGCGTTGATGCAATTTACAAAGTCCATTTAGATGCTGAATATGACCCATACAGAAAGAATCAAATGTCACCGCACGACAATTTTTTCTATCCGAATTTTCTTGGTAAAGACCAACTCTTTGTCAACGTTCTGGATTGGTATAAAACCTTTCCAAAGGTTTGGGGCATTTTGGGATGGAATATCTATTCGTATCATAGTCATTTTATCATCACCCCTCCGCGTCTAGAATCTCAACGCGGTAAAACTGCACCGCTCGGTTGGCATCAAGACAGTGGACGTGTGAACATAGAAATAGAGAGTTCTCCACGCCCTCGTCTATCCATCAAAATCGTCTACTGGCTCTCTGACTGTTCTGTGCAAGGACGTGGAAATTTCTATGTTATGCCAGGGAGTCATCTCTGGGATAAATTTGAAAGACCTACAGACGGATCGCTACCTGAAGGGGCAACTGCTGTTTGTTGTAAACCTGGGGATGCAGTCTTCTTTGATAGACGCATCTGGCATGCCCGTAGTGAAAACGACTCTGACATCACACGGAAAGGTCTATTTTATGGATATGGATACCGTTGGTTGCGTAGCAAAGACGACATGACAATACCCACAGATTTATTTGAGCAAAACGATCCAATCCGTCAGCAACTCCTCGGCGGAGGAACAAATGCAAATGGTCATTTCTCTCCAAAGGATGCTGATGTGCCATTAAAGGTCTGGCTTGAGGAGAAGGGTGTTATTTCAAACTAAAAACTTGACATTTTGTCTAATCAGTGGTATCGTTAAATCCTTCTTCAGCACCAGAGGTACGAAAGGTGTATAGCAAACGGTATCCCATCATCTCTTGACACCAGCAGTGCGAAAGGTGTGTTGCCAAACGCAATTACATGCACCTATCTCCCCTCTGGGACTGAAATATTGGAATATTTCCTTAAATTGGCACTTATGGAACCACAGCATACGAAGAAAGAAATTGAGGTATTATTTAATATGATATATCATAATCTAATTACTTACACTGTTGGAGTTGTGTTGTTATTTACAATAATTATGACTCCAACAACTTTTGCGGAGAAAGAAGTGGAAAAACCGAAAGAACTTGAAATAGGGATGATTGCCCCAAAGTTTACACTGAAAGATGAAACCGATACCGAACGAAATCTAAACGAATTCTTAGGAAAGAAAAATGTTGTACTTGCATTTTATCCAAAAGATTTTACAGGTGGCTGAACAACCGAACTTCAGTCGCTCCGGGATAAATTGAGCGACATAGAAAAAACTAAGACTGTACTATTAGGTGTCAGTGTTGACGATGTGGATACACATAAGAGATTTGTTGAAGAACATAAATTTGGATTCTCACTATTGGCTGATACAGAATTTGAGATTAGCAAGCAATACAGCGGTATTATGGAAAGGTTCAATGCATCAAAACGGGTGACCTTCATCATTGATAAAGCAGGATATATCCGTGCAATAGATAAAAAAGTTAAAGTTGGCACACATGGTGAAGATGTTGTTAAACTTCTAAAGAAGGTGATACCGAAAATAGAAGTTGGTCAACCGGCACCAGATTTTTTCGCAGAAGATGGAGATGGAAAAGTACATCAACTCAGTAAACTCCGTGAGAAAAAGAATGTTGTGCTTGCCTTTTATCCGCGTGATTTCGGACGGGGCTGAACGGCTGAAGTTTGCTCGCTCCGTGATGAGTCGAGTAGTTTTAAAGAGCATGATGTCCAAGTCTTCGGCATTACGCACAACGATCTTGAATCCCGACAAAAGTTTGCTAAAGAAAACGCTTTGAACTTTCCACTACTGATAGATACACAGAAGAATCTGGCATTACTCTTTGATGCTGCAAAGAAACCTGATGCCGAACGCCTGAAACGGCTGACTGTAATCATTGACAAAAAAGGAAAAATCGTGAAGATTGACAAAGAGGTTAACCCAAGCACACACGGTGCAGATTTAGTTGCATTCTTCAAAAACCTTGAAACACCAAAAGACAATTCACCAAAAGACAATTAATGAAACATAGGTTATTCCCAGTATTTCAAGACCGTATTGCACTTGGGACATCCATACTATTCAGTCCGTTTATTGTACCTATTGTAACTGCTATCTTTGTCATTCATAAGCATGCAGAAACGGGAAGAGAACTTATACATTGGTTAGTTGTTGTGTCAATATTTGTCACGCTGTTGCCGATATTAGCAATAATCGTACTACTTCGCTTCTCAAAGGTAAGTAATATACATTTACATACGAAGGAAGAACGTCTCATACCACTATGTTTCACACTGGTTAGTATGATAGTAGGTACAATAGTCTTATATAAGATTGGGGCAAATAATAGTATAATATGGGTCTGTCAAGCATTCATTGTGAACAGCGTAGTGTTCTCAATAATCACGCCATTGTGGAAAATAAGTTTCCATACAAGTGTGGCAACTGGATGCATTATGGTCTTGGCTTTGCTGGTGAACTTAAATTTGGTTTGGTTATTTCTGTTAATGCCTTTGATAGCATGGGCACGAGTCTACCGCGATCGGCACACTCCCCTTCAAACAGTCGCTGGAACACTATTAGCAATTGTGAATACCATACTGTTCTTCATAGTTATTACTCCAACAAAGAATACATTACAAACGATGCTTTAATGGTGGCAGGTCATCCCAGTCACATTGCAAACAGAAATAACTGTTCCCGATACGACGTATATCACCGTTACATTCTGGGCAACTTTTTTTGCTTTCTGTTTCGCTTCTATCTTCATCATTGGAAGATGTGTATGAGATCCTACCACGCATCTGTAGTGCATTTTCTCTGCTTGCAATATCTTGTTGCACAGTTTCAATTACCTCTTGGGCATTCAGATGAAATGGTGGAGGGGCATTCTGGGTAAGATCAAAGAAAGTACTGCGATAAAAGCGGGTGGAATTCGGATCATTCACCCGCCGCATGAATACGGTAAACTTTTCAGGTAAAACCAGAAAAGCAGATGAGTCGACGATATGATGTTTCGCGTTTATTGCAAGTTCGTATCCCTCAAATTCAAAAATTGAACTTCCACCATCCATCCATATCGTGTCTGATGTGTTTTGAAATATATCTTGCAATTCATAAGAACGTGTTACAGAAAGAATTAGTGTGTATCGTTGATATGGATACTGAGATAGCAGTTCAAATGGTAGAAATTCTCCCGGTTCAGCATTTTGTTTTAGAAATGTTGTAAATGCTTTATATACTGCTTCTTTAGCCTCTCTTAGAATTGCACGATTGTCACTTTCTAAGTTCGACTCGTTACCTTCATAAGAAGAACTGATATCATCATTGATGTGCATTTCGGTTTGAATATGTACATCATAAGTCAAATTAACATTGCTTAATAGTTGTAGTCGTAAGGAAGGTTCATCTACTGTTTTGAGGATAAAAGGTAACATAACAAACTCCAGAAACGTATGATAATGGAATTGTAACATAATCTATTATCTATATTCAACATGTTATTAATTGTTACAAATAATTTGTATCTTTCATCCCATTATGATATACTATCTATCAAAGATAAGGATAACTACTTTCAGTATTTATATCTCCTTAGAGCAGACACATACATATTGCAGAAATGATTAAAGAAAGGAATAGAATATGTCAGGACACTCTAAATGGTCAACGATAAAACACAAAAAAGCAGCGAATGACGCGAAACGTGGAAAACTATTTTCAAAACTGGTTAAGGAAATCACGGCTGCTGCACGAATTGGTGGCGGCGATGTTGACACAAATCCACGCCTACGGACTGCTATCGCAACTGCAAAGTCAAGTAATGTTCCTAATGATAACATAGAAAAGGCTATACTACGGGGAACAGGTGAACTTGAAGGGGCATCTATAGAAGAGGTCCTTTATGAGGGATACGGTCCTGGCGGCGTTGCAATGATGATTGAGGTCATAACTGATAACAAAAATCGTGCTGTGGCGGCAATTCGACATGTCCTGGGTAAGTTTGACGGTAGTATCGGTGAACGCGGTTGTGTTGCATGGGGATTTGACAAATGTGGTCTTATAGTCGTTGATGCAGATAGCATTGATGAAGAGGAACTCTTCTTAATTGCAGCAGATGCAGGGGCAGAAGACTTGAATGAAGTTGAAAACGCTTTTGAAATCATTACACCTTTTGAAGAGTTTGATAAAGTTGTCACTGCTATCCAATCCACCGATGCTAATATACAATTAGCTGAAGTAAGCATGATACCACAAAATACTGTCCAACTTGAGGGCAAACAAGCGGAAAAAATGCTTCGGTTAATGGAAAACCTTGACGAACTTGATGATGTTCAGAAAGTATACGCAAACTTTGACATCCCTGACGATATACTTGAGGCAGCCGCGTAGAAATAGGACTTGTCACTAATGATAATTCTTGGGATTGACCCCGGCATTGCAAACACTGGATACGGAATCGTCCAATCCAACGCTACACGTAATACACTCCTGCATTATGGAAACATCAAAACAGACTCAAAACTATCATCTGAAATACGCCTAAAACAAATATATGACAAAGTGATTAATCTTATTGATGAGTTTGATATTGAGGAAGTCGTTATGGAGGATGTTTTCTTTAGTAAGCAGGTGAAAACAGCATTCATCCTTGGTGAAGCAAAAGGGATAATAAAGTTAGCCGCTGCGAATAGTGACACGCCTGTGACTACATATACCCCATTACAAGTGAAAACATCTGTTACAGGATATGGAAAAGCACCCAAGACACAAGTTCAAAAGATGGTTCAGATGCTATTAAAACTCAAAGAACCTCCGCAACCCGATCATGCCGCCGACGCACTTGCACTCACTATATGCCATGCACGTTCATACAAACTCAACAAAATTCATGAAAAAATAAAAAACCCAACAAGATTATCCACCTAATCTGTTCACTGAAAGGATAGACATTTACATGATTGCTCATTTAAAAGGAACGCTTGAACGAAAAGATTCTACGGAAGTTGTTGTAGATGTCAACGGTGTTGGTTATTTCGTTGAAGTAGCAGAACGAACAATAAACGAATTACCCGCCATTGGGGAACCTGTTACCTTTTATACACATTATACGCAGAATCGTGATAATGTAATAAAGTTATACGGTTTTACATCACGAGACGCACTCAAGATTTTTGAGTTAGCAGTCACTGTGAATAGAGTTGGACCTTCTTTAGCACAGAGCATAGTTAGTAGACTTTCTCCTGCCCAATTTCAACAAGCAGTTCTTAAGGAGAATATTCCAATTCTAAGACGGGTCCCTCGGTTGAGCGATGAAATTGCAAAGTTAATCATCATGAAATTGAAAAAGAAAATCGCAAACGTAAAATTTGAAGAGAAAGTTGATTTAGGTGGTGTAAGTTCCACACACCAAGCTGTTTTCAATGTCTTGGTTAATCTAAACGCATCTGACATTGAGGCAGAACAAGCTTTAGAGAAGGCAATAGAGTCACTTGGTGATGATGCTGATCGTGATGCCCTCGTAAAAGAAGCACTACGTTTTATACGAAACTGAATTCTGATTATTAATATTCTTACTGTTCTTTTCTTCAAATCTCATTCTACTACATATTCATAAGAAAAATTGAGCCTTATTTATGAGTTACGACATACACGATAATACCGATGATGAATTTGGATATAGTCTACGTCCAAAAACCTTAGATGAATTTATTGGACAGGATAAGGCAAAAGAACAGATACGACTTCACATTGAGGCAGTAAAGAGTCGGCGAAAAGAGAACAAAAAAAGTGAGACAAAAAGTAGGGACAATGTCTTGGAACATGTCCTCTTGGTAAGTCCTCCAGGATTAGGTAAAACAACACTTGCAAACATAATTGCAAATGAATTTGGTACGAATTTCAAGCAAGCCATCGGTACAGTAATGGAACGACTTGACATGGCTTCGACTTTGACAAATCTTGAAGAAGGGGACATCCTATTTATTGACGAAATCCACAGAATGAAGGCTACAACGCAAGAGTCATTGTATCCAGTACTTGAAGATTTTATTCTGGATCTACCAATAGGACAGGGGGCAGGTTCAGATATTGTCCAAGTCCCTATAGAACCTTTTACATTAGTCGGGGCAACAACTCGAGAAGGGCTGCTTACAGGACCTTTTCGGGACAGACTCGGTATAAATATACATCTTGACTACTATACGCCTGAAGATATACAGCAAGCAATCCGCATCAATAGTACAAAACTTAACATAAAGACAGAAGAAGAAGCAGAGCTTGTTTTAGCACAACGGTCTCGCGGGACGATGCGTGTAGCAAACAAACTGCTTGCTAATGTTAGAGATTATGCACAGGTTCACAGCAATGGGGTTTTAACATATGAGGTGGCTTTAGAAGCATTGGAATTCTTCGGTATTGATGAAAAAGGGTTAAACAAGCAGGATTATGCCTATTTCCGCGCACTTATTGATACTTTTAGCGGTCGAGCAGGACTAAAAGCTCTTGCTGTTGCGCTCAGTGAAGATGAACGTACTATCTCAGAAGTATATGAACCATACTATATTAAAGAGGGTTTTCTTAAACTTACACCAAGTGGACGTGTCGCAACTGAAGGGGCTTACGAATACTTCGGTTATCCAACAAGTAGGCAGCCTTCACTGTTTGATTTATGATAGTTCATTAACCAACGCAACCCGATTTGAAAACCGACTTATATGAAACTGGCAGATTTTGATTACCAATTACCTCAGGATCGAATTGCGCAAGAACCACTACAGAAGCGAGATGCATCAAAACTTATGGTGATTGACCGATGCACACGAGAAATAAACCATACAACCTTTTCAAATATCGGAGAATATCTTCCAAAGTCATCACTCCTTGTCCTAAACGATACAAAAGTGATTCCAGCAAGGTTAATTGGAAATAAAAGTCCGACAGGAGGGAAAATAGAACTACTTCTCATTGAGGAGAAGGAAAATGACACGTGGGAAGTCTTAGCAAAACCGAGACGAAGTCTGCAAATCGGCACACAGTTGGAATTTGGTGAAGGAGTTCTAAAAGGTGAAGTAGTTGACAAACCTGACAATGGAAATTGCATTATCCATTTCAAATATGATGGAGACTTTTCAAAGTTACTATCCGATGTGGGTATCATGCCCTTGCCACCTTATATTCGTCGTTCGCCAAATGAGGATGATAAGGTGCGTTATCAATCCATATATGCTGAAAAGGAAGGAGCAATTGCCGCACCAACCGCAGGTCTGCACTTTACACCTGAATTGTTAGCGGAGTTGAAAGATAACGGTTTTGATATTGCCTTGTTAACATTACATGTTGGAATCGGTACTTTCCAACCCGTCAAAGTTGATAACATCCAAACCCACAAAATGCATGCAGAATATATTGACCTGACTGAGAAAGTAGCAACACAAATCCGGAATGCACATGAAACTGGCACAAAAATAGTATCTATCGGCACGACGGTCGTTAGGGCACTTGAAACTGCTGGAATGGATGGAAATATCAAACCATTTTGTGGTTATAGTGAATTATTTATCTTTCCCGGTTACCAATTTAATGTTGTAGATGCGTTAGTAACGAATTTTCATCTACCCAAATCAACTTTACTCATGTTAGTGAGTGCCTTTGCCGATATCGAACTTATTCAAAATGCTTACAATGAAGCACTAATTAATGATTACCGATTTTATAGTTATGGCGATGCCATGCTAATTCTATGATCAATAAGGAGATTTTTTTACGATGGGCGGTTTAGAAAGTATACTTTTTATGGTTGTTCCGATGATTCTCATCTTGTATTTCTTGATGTTTCGCCCGGAACAACAAAGACGAAAAAAACATCAGGCAATGCTTGAAAACCTTACAAAAGGTGATGAAATAGTCACAAACGGAGGATTGCACGGAAAAATACTCGGAATTGCAAATGACAAAAAAATTGTACTTCTCTCTGTTGGAGAAGTCAATAATCAGGAGGTAAAAGTTCAAATATCGCTAAGTGCTGTAGCGTTCCTAAAAAAAGGTGGGGAACTCATTGAAGGTGAGTAGATTGAACGACTGATAGTTGATAGATATCACCTTCATAATCTAACAATCGCGCACGAGTCTGTTCTGCAATCACAAGTAGATCATTGTGATGCAAGCATACACATGCTGAATTATTTTTTGAATCAATCAGGTTTATCCTTGCTCTACCTTTTCCATCAATAAATCTATAGAAACAGAATCCTGCTCCAATCCACTCTGTTTCAAACATGTTCTCTCTGACACACAGATTGTAAGATCTATCCGAGAGGTTTTCATCATATCCAACTATGATTGCAGCAGTATCTGTATGTGAAGGAGCTTTACAAAACGCTATTTCAACTCTATCTGATGTTGTGATGATTTCAAAAGTCGTGTGGTGAGGAATAAAGGCTGAACACGCTTCACCTTCAAAGACATCTTTACGTTTTCCTAAAATTCCATTAGCCTTATTTCCACTATGACCAACCAACAATCTGCAATTTCCACCTAAGGCAATCAGGACAACTTCACAATCGTCTGAATGATCAAAATAGGTTGAATTAGGAGATAAGCTGAGGATACCGAAATGAAGATCTGAAATGCCAAAATCACATGGGGAAACAAGATGGGTATAACCCTCAGTAGGTGTATAATGCTTAAATACTGACATCAGGCACAAAATCCGCTATTTGCTGAACAAGACTCGCTAATGGAAGTCCAACCACGTTGAAATAGCAACCCTCTATCCGATGAACAAATGCAGCACCACGTCCTTGAATACCGTAAGCACCTGCTTTATCGCTTGCTTCCCCACTATTGACATAATATAGTATCTCGTCTTTAGAGATTTTTCTAAAATACACCTTTGTAACTTCTGACCAAGTTATCTCTCTGTCTTCTTTCAGATTGATAAGAGAAACACCTGTAACAACACTATGACAGTTGTCACTCAGTCTTGTTAACATCTGCAGAGCGTGTTTATCATTTTTCGGTTTTCCAAGCAGTTCATTCTCAAGCGATACAAGCGTATCTGCACCAATAACTATCCCTTCTGTATACTGTTTCGCAACATCCTTAGCTTTTGATAAAGCAAGTTGTTGTGTAACTACATCAGGGGAAACATCGTCCGGTGGTGCAGGTTCTTGGAGATTGCTTGGATATACCTCAAAAGTCAATCCTATTTGAGATAATAAAGCGGCACGCCGCGGGGATGCTGAGGCAAGGATTAGACGGGGTATCTTGAGAAATGGCATAGAACTCTTACTTCAAACAATACCATTGATCACTGTTCTTATATTGAATCTCTAATAACTTGGCAGCAATTAGTTCCGATATTCCAGTATCAATATCTGTCTTGGAAAATCCAACTTTGCCCAGGACTTCGTCTCTATTTGGTGTAAGAAACCATTCCGGTTTTTCATGAGAATCTGTCTGACTACGAAAAACTTCAAACGCAACATAGAGCCGCAACGCCTTCGCTGACAGACCAACGAGTGGATTAATATTTGAGTAAAATTCTATGGTATTATTTTGCATCTTTTTGTCCTCAATACTTATATATTTTTACAGTATTATAACATAACGCATTCCACAGAACTTCGGTTACAATATTAGGACCTTCTACTTGTTAGAAAGGGTTCTAACCCCGATTGATTGTTTTTAACTAATAGTGGAGCAGATTATTTCAATAGAAGCACGCTGAAAATTCAGACATATAATCCTGGAAATCTAATAATCCTGAAAATCCTGGTTCAGACAAATAGAATTGCCATAAATTGATGTAAATGGTGATAAAAATATACGCGCATGATAACACTTGCAACTATCAACAAAATAATATATGATACTAAGAGATAATTGAAGTCTTCATTTAGACGCGGAGTCCATGAATGCGGAACAACCTATTTGTACCTAACAAAATGCCCTATGCTAAAGGAAAAAACAGACCGGATGTCCCTTGTATCCTATGTGCAATAGTTGAAAAAGTTGAGAAAGTTGAACGGCTTGAAGTCCATAGAACAGAACTATTCACAATATCACTGAATCTATATCCGTATAGTCCCGGTCATCTGATGATATTCCCAAATCGGCATATAGTTGATTCAAGAGAATTAACACAAGATGAGGTATATAACCTACACCAACTTCAGTGTCTCAGTTTTGAAGTATTGACGCGCGCCTATCAACCAAAAGGTTTCAATGTAGGATACAATATGGGGGAATCGTCAGGTGCAAGCATAGCACATCTTCACTTGCATGTTGTGCCGCGATATCCACGCGAATTAGGGTTCATGGATGTCATCGGTGGAGCAAGGATAATCATTGAAGACCCGAATGCTACACAAGAAAAACTCTTTGGTCTATTTCAAGAGATGAGTAATTGAACTAATCTTCTATTGAAGAAACCGAATCCTGTTCCTTTTTATTGGATTGTCGTGCAAGCCATTCTACATGATCTGCAAGTTTCTCGTGTGCCCGCATGGCTCGCCATCCAACTACCATCCAGAATATAGTGATTAACCAACCGATAACTAATGTTAAAATTGTTATATTTTGAAATGCTTCAATTGGATTTCCCATTTATCATTCTCCTATTTTTTGTGAAAAAGTTTTGAAATATAGGTTAGAAATTCAGACATTATTGATATTGTGCAACTATTTAGTTTCGATTATCTCTTTATTTATTCACTGACGGGAGTGAACGGAGCAAGAGATATTGAACTATTACCAGAAACGACTAATTCTGTGATCAGTTTGCCTGTAATCGGAGCGAGTAAAATACCGTTTTTATAATGACCTGAAGCCAATACTACATTGTCATAACCTGGTAGATATCCGAGACACGGGCCACTTTTATAATATGGTCGTAATCCTGTCCAGGTTTGCACAAATCTACTTTCAGTAAGTTCAGGTGCGATTTCAACCGCAGCATCTATCATCTGCTTTACACCTTCTACAGTGGGGGTTTTGTCATAACCCACAAATTCCACTGTAGCACCCAAAAGAATCTTCCCATCTGTGCGTGGGACAATATAGATCCCAAGTCCATCTATTGTGCGATGGAATATCGGTGGCATTGTATCCAATAAGACAATCTGACCTTTCGCAGGAGAGATAGAGATAGGAGATTCAAGCATTGCAGTCAGTTGTCCTGTCCAACACCCAGCAGCAATAACATAAGAACCAGCGTGGATAGTCTCACCGTTGACAACCGCACCAACAACCTTATTATCTTCACAGACAAAACCTGAAACAGAATTGCCTAATATAAATTTAGTGCCGTTTTTTGATGCTCCCTTTGCAAGTGCGGTTACCATTTTTGGATTTCGCACATGACCGTCTTCAGGAAATAGCACTGCACCAGCAATACTCTTTGAAACCGCAGGTTCTAATTGCCATGTCTGTTCTGGCGTTAAAACTTCCGCAGTAAATCCGCGATTGACTCTCCTTTCTGCTAAGCCAACTAAACCTAATGCTTCTGCTTCATCAAAAAAGACCGAGAGCGTTCCTGAACGGATGAATTCAATGTCTATATCGGTTTCATCTCTTAGTTCAGATGCTAAATTTGGATACATTGCAAGACTCGCACGGCACAATTCCGGATACGGTTCATGTGTAGAAGCATGTGATGTGAGAATACCAGCACCTGCCCAAGAAGCTTCCGTCCCAACGCGTGATGCCTTCTCAATTATAATGACAGACACAGGCTGTTTTGACAGTTCATAAGCAATCGCACAACCGATTATACCACCACCGATTATAACAACATCTGCATTCTTATTGTCCAATAAAGTACTCCATCATTTAGTCTTGACTTTATACTTAAAAATAGTTTAACATGAAGAAAGAAAATTGTCAATTTCTCACACTTATATCTAAAGTCTATGAGAAAATACATAAATACAAACTACATCATAAAAAGGTTTTTGAATGATTCTTGGAAAGGTTACAGGGACAGTCGTTGCTACACAAAAAGATGAGAAACTTGTCGGTAGTAAATTGTTGATTGTCCAAGATGTCAATTTAGATGGAGAATTAGAACGGAAGTATACAGTTGCTGTGGATGCAGTCGGTGCTGGTATCGGAGAAATCGTGTTGATTGCCACAGGAAGTTCAGCACGTCAGACAAGCGTGACCAGCAATAAACCGGTTGATGGTGTTGTCATGGCTATCGTTGATACCATTGAAATCTCTGGCGAAGTCCGCTACATGAAATAGAGAGAACGACTGATATGGAACAGACACAATTGTTCCAGGAAAAAGCAGTCGATGATGAACTGCCGTTAAAACTGGAGTTAATCAAACAGATCGGGTGGTTAGTGCGGTTGCGTTGGATCGCAATCGCTGGTGTCTTTTTCACCGTTACTGTTGCTAATTTAGCACAGAACATGATAACACGGCCCATTCCGCTTTATATCATTGCCGCTTTAATGGTGCTCTATAACTTTGAACCTCGAATGTATCGCAAGGCACCAGAACAGCAGCGACTCAAATCTATTAAACGTCAAGCTTGCATTCATATTATTCTTGATCTGCTGTCGTTGACTGCACTCATACACTTCAGCGGCGGTGTCGAAAATCCATTCATATTTTATTTTATCTTTCATCTGATTATTGCAAGTATCATCCTATCAAAACGGGTCAGTTATGTCTTAGCAGGTCTGAACACACTTTTGTTGAGTTCCCTCATTTGCCTTGAGTATTTTCAAATTATTCCACACAATCCCCTGAATAATTTTCTACACGAGGAACTTTACCGTGACCCATTTTATATCTTCGGTGTCCTATTTGTCTTCACAAGCACGCTCTTCTTTTCTGTTTATCTGGCGACTACTATCACACAAACTGCAAGAGAACGCGAAGCAGATAGAAAAAGGATGGAGCAACAACTCATCTTTTCTGAAAAAATGGCAGCAATCGGTGAACTTGCTGCAGGGGTTGCACATGAAATAAACAATCCACTTGATGGATTGTTGAACTGCATTCTCCGTATACAACGGAATCCTAACAATATCGCACAAACTCAAGAATACCTTGATTTGATGGAGGATGCGATTCGTAGAATTGAAGCCACTATCGGAAAATTGCTTGATTTCTCGCGTCCCCATGAACTATCGCTTTCTGCTATAAATCTCAATGATGTCGTAAATGAAACTATCGGTCTGATTGAATACGGTGCATCTGAAAAAGGAATACGAATTGAAAAAGACTTTCAAGAACGTATCGCCCCCATACACGGTGACAAACACCTTTTGGAACAAGTCATTCTCAACCTATCTTTGAACGCAATAACAGCAATGCCGGATGGTGGAAAATTAGCGTATGGTACTGGTGAATTAGTAAAAGACCCGCTCCTATCACAGCCGAGTGTTTTTGTAAAAGTAGCCGATACAGGAGTAGGTATTTCAGAATCTGTCAAAGAGAGAATCTTTGAACCATTTTATACATCGCAAGTTACTGCAAAAGGCACAGGACTCGGTCTTACTGTTTCTGATCGTATAGTCAGACAACATAAAGGAATCATAGAAGTCGAAAGCGAAGAAGGACATGGCACAACATTTACAGTTAAATTGCCCATCGCATAGAATACACTTATGAGGTAAGAAATGAAAATACTTGTTGTTGACGACGAAAAAATAAAAAGAATAACATTGCGTGATGATTTACGGGAATCAAATTACGATACTATCGCAGTGGATTCCCCTCTCATTGGACTCCAGCTCTTACAACAGGAGGCGTTTGATGTCTTAGTCACAGATTTACGAATGCCGCAGATGCATGGGATTGATTTTCTCAAGAGAGTCAAAAAAGAACATCCACATATCACTGTTATAGTCATGACTGCTTATGCAAGTGTTGAGACTGCTGTTGAGGCTTTAAGATTTGGTGCTTACAATTATATTAAGAAACCTTTCTCAAGTGAAGAACTAATCCTGATGTTGGATAAATTAAAGGCGTTGAGAGGTAAATCATCAGAAAAGACTCAACCTACTTCCGAAGTTGATGATACGAATCAAGCCCCATCTCTCTATCAAACACTTATCGGCAAAAGTCAACAGATACAAGAAATCTTCAATATGATACCCAAAGTTGCATCTGCGGACAGCAACGTAATGATATATGGTGAAGAAGGCACTGGGAAATCTTTATTAGGGAAAACCATCCATCTGAGAAGTTCACGTCAGCATCAACCTTATGTTAGCCTCAATACTTACGGTCTTGCTGCTGATACTATTGAATCTGAACTATTCGGTGAAGATTCCAGACAAGGAAAACTACATATCGCTAATAAAGGAACGTTATTCATCGCAAATGTGGATTCCATTCCGTTAGACTTACAAGCAAAATTATTGGCAGTATTAGAAAAAAGAAAGCAGACAGAAACGACTGATACACATGCAAATGATATAGATGTCCGTATCGTCTCTACCTCTCGTGACAATCTGAAAGATAAGACAAAACAAGGGGAGTTTCTTGAAGACTTATATTACCAACTCAATGTCATTCCGCTGTTCCTGCCTCCCTTGCGGGAGCGAAAAGCAGACATCCCAATGTTAATCAACCATTTCTTGGACATTTATTCACCACATCAATCTATCAGAATAAAACCTGATGCAGTCAATGTGCTCACAGATTATCCGTGGCCCGGCAACATAAGTGAACTTGAGAATATCATAGAACGACTTGTTGCTGTCAATAACGGACAAGACATAACTCCTGAAGACATTCCGATTGAGATTAAACTTCCAACGTCTCAAAAACTTGATGCGACTCCAAGTTTAACCTCTTTCCATGAAATTATCAAATCCACTGAACGCGAACTCATTGCTTGGGCAATGCGAAAGACTAAGGGTAACAAAACACAAGCTGCCCGGTTACTTTCTATGAAACCGTCCACATTTAGGGATGCACTTGCTAAACACATCAATCACATTGCTTGGGAAGAGTAAGACAATATCAATGGACATTGCGAAGAAACGCGATTTTATTCGGTCTGATATTTTACAAAAACGTGATAATATCCCACCTGCTGAACAAACAATACTTAGTAAACGGATTATATCAAATCTAATTGAATGGATTCAACGGAGTGAAACAGGTGAAAACGGGGATACTTTTGATGCTGTAATGGTATATCTAAGTATGAATAGTGAGGTGGAAACTTGGAAACTTGTTGAACTCCTTCTTAAACAAGATAGAAAGATTATCGCACCCGTAGTTGACACAGAAAGCGGTGACCTGATTCCAAAACTGATACAGGACATAGATAAAGACTTAGTTTTACACAGTTATGGTATGTATGAACCGAAGGAAAGTTGTGCAGTATTCCCTTCGAATCAACTACAACTTATAATTGTTCCGGGAATTGCTTTTGATAGGAAAGGTTACCGACTCGGTTATGGTAAAGGGTTTTATGATCGGTTTTTACCGAAATGTCCGAATGCAGTTACAGTGGGTATTGCATATCAGTTACAAATCGTTGATGACACATATCCGCAGTCGTGGGATATACCCGTGCATTATACTATCACAGAAGAATATATAGTATCATCAATATAATACCAATTCTAAGAAATAAAGTCACATTATGAGATCTGTCCAACATTGTGAACATAAGAGGCGCAATGAATTGCTCGACTACGAACCAAGGACTTCATTAATGGTATATTCTTTTATAGAAATGGTATAATAAGTCATTCTACACTAATAAACGGTTTCACTTTCTCCAACGTCTTTTCCCCGATACCCTTTACTTCAGTCAACGCGTCAATGGAAGAAAAATCACCGTATTCTTCACGATATTGGATTATTTTTTCTGCAGTTTGTGGACCGATACTTGATAGTGTCTGAAGTTGTTTAGCAGAAGCGGTGTTTATGTTGAGAAGAATAGGTTTTTCTTCAACGGGGAGTTGCGACTTCTGTTCAGGTGCTTCTTTGTTAGGAACTGCAATGAAATCCGGTTTTCCAAGGAATAGGGCAGGATTGAAATATCGTAGACACCAGAATCCTGTTCCACCGAGAATGAGAATAATCAAAAAAGCAACGGTTCTCAAATAATGTTTCTCAACAACACTCTCAAGTTTTGAAGGTGGCTGCTTATTGGTCATTGATGCATATTCCTATGATTCCCAAATCGGTTCTGGTGCTTGTGATCGGTGATTTACGACACGTGCCATAACAAATAGCAGATCTGAAAGGCGATTGAGACATCGGATGATTTCTGGGTTAACTTCCGTTTCTCGTGAAAGACGAACAATACACCGTTCACTTCTCCGACAGACTGCACGCGCCACATGCATAACTGAACCTGCCTCACAACCACCTGGTAGAATAAAGTTAGTCAGTGGTGGCAGTTCTTCTGTTAAAGTATCAATCGCATCTTCCATCTCGGAAGTAAAATCCGAAGAGATTCGCATATCAGCAGACTTGCTATGAGACTCAGGTGTTGCCAAGTCTGCACCGAGAGAAAATAGGTGGTTTTGGATGCGAATTAATAAAACTGAGATTTCTTCATCATCCATCAATGTCTGTGCATAACCGATATAGGCATTGAGTTCGTCAACAGATCCTAATGCCTCAATCTGCAGAGCATCTTTAGGTATTCGTGTTCCTCCGTAGAGTGCTGTTTCACCCGAATCGCCAAATTTTGTATAGATTTTCATAGAATTTGTCTGAGTAATTGCCAATTCATGCCTTTGCACGTTCCGCAACGTGCTTATATGCAGTTGCTCCAGATGAAATCCATCCACCGACACCAACAAGTAGGAACTGCACACCTGCTTTGACATATTTTTCAACGGTATCATCTAAAGCCAGTGTGCCAGCCACACGTCCTGCATCTTGGATTCGTGCCAATGTGTTGTCAATAGTGTTTTGCACATCGGGATGATTATGATTTCCGATGTGTCCCATTGATGTTGCTAAATCTGATGGTGCGACAAAGAACACATCAATATGGTCAACAGTGAGAATCTCATCTAAATTGTTCACTGCTTTAATATCTTCAATGAGAACGACTAACAAAGTTTGATCATTAGCAACTTCAAAATAGTTGTCCACCCCATATCCCTGTCGACTCGTGAACATCCCCCGGCGACCAATAGGTGCGAACTTTCCGCCATCTACTACGTTTTGTGCTTCAGCTTTTGTATTGACATGTGGAACGACAATCCCCATCGCACCGCGGTCTAATGTGCGGTAAATCAGTGCCTGGTTATTACGATTGACACGCACAACTGATGTCATACCCCATAGATCGCAGGCACGTGTGAGATCACCGAGATTTGTTGCATCTGCTGTGCCGTGTTCACCTTCCAACCACACACCATCAAAGTCGTTAGGACCGAAGGCATCAATATCATCTGCGTTTGTGAGCTCTGCGATGATGTACGCAAGTTCTCCGTTTGCTAATTTCTGTTTAATTCGATTTGGTCTGATTTGCATTATATTCTCACTTTCAGTTGTTCTATTTTGCAAGGAATTCTTCTGGTAACACTTTATGAACTGTATCAATTACCAATTGTTCAACACCGGGGGCAAAACTTGTAGGTTGTCCGAAATATATCATGGCACCACCACCTTCATATCCGCCTTCTGCCAAGACGCGTTCCGATGGGATATAGCCGGGAAATGCGTTTGCGTAAGCACCTACCCATAGTCGCTTTGAATCATACTCTTTCTTTAGTCGTAGTGAAAAATCAACTACCACTTCACTTGCAAGGAAGATAATTGCTAATTCTTTCCCAAATGTCCATGATTGTACTGGATAGGATATATCGGTTTTGATAGCCTGTCCATCGTCTATCATTTCAAGGTGTTTCTGTGCGTGATATCCGATTGCGCCTCCTTGTGCTGCTTTTTCTCTCCATTCCTCTTGAGTTGGCAATTTATCAAATGGCAAATCTACTCTTTCATAAGTTCCTATAGGTACATTGGTAAGTGAAGTTGACTGTCTTTCAAGTTGATGATTAACCTCTTCGGCAAGTGCGCGACCGTGTTCCTTTGCATAAGCAAGACGTGTTTCAAATACCTCCTGCTGTCCTTCAGGCATGGGACGCATCCGAGATTCTGGATTTGCATCCGCTCCACATCCTATGGTGATTAAAGCGGTTACATTAGGGTGTGTTTTCTGAATTTCCTCTTGAGCAAATCCTGCCCAATCACCACAGATATGATTGTCTGAACCTGCTAATGTAGTACAATGACATGCATAACTTGCCCAAACAGCATGCAGGTCTCCATCGGCATTGGTAATCTGCAGGACAGGTAACGCGTGATCTACTGGTCCACCTTCAGTTCGACGGTTCTTTGCGAAACCTACTTCACCGACATTCCATGATAAACGACACGGTTCTCGTCGCGTGATTGCCTCCATTGCCAATGCTTCCAACCAGTTTCCAAGTTCACGGGTATAACGATCAATGGTTTCCTGTTCTTCAGGAGAAATATCTGAACTGAATATGAATGCTGCTGAATTTGTCAGACAAGGAGCACTGTGCGTGTGTGTATAACAAGCAACAAAATTTTCACGAGGTATTCCTGTTTTACCTTCAATACGAGCTGCCAAATTCTCTGTGAATTCGTCGGGTAATCCGCAGTTTTCAACGGTTAGCATGAGGACAGGTTCGTCGTCATCCCCACCGATAACAAGTGCTTTTGCCCATATCCGTTGGATGATTCCTTCGGATACTGTTCGTCTACTACCATACCCGTTGAGACGAATTGGGTATTCAGGTGTTATGTCTATTTGTGCAACGCCAACTTCTATAAGATTTTCATTTTCTGGCATATCGTATTCCTTTTTCATATCAATATCAACTAAACTCAGCTTACTTACTCAATGAAGAACAATGTCTACTCCATTTCCATTGCATCTGCAAATACATCTTCGAGTGAGTGTTTTACCTCCCGCAACTGACGCAATTGGACACCCGTTTCATGTGCCAGTTTAAAAAAGAATGTCCCATCAGTTTGCTCATTTGCATTTGATGTAACGCGGACACGTCCATCTGAACGTAACTCAGTATCATAAGTATATTTTTTCAGTGCCTCTACATAAGCATCACGATCACCAACTATTTTCAGATCATAAACTTGACCATGATTTTTTCTTAACGTCTCAATTTCACCACTAATAACAAGACTTCCATGTGATAGTGCAATTACATAACGACATGCTGACTCTACATCAGGCAACAGATGAGAAGAGAGAATCACATCTATACCTTTATCTCCTGCAATGTCCTTTACAAGTGTTAACATTTCCTCACGACCTGTTGTGTCCATACCATTCGTTGGTTCGTCAAGTAGCAGCAACTTTGGGTCGTGAACCAATGCTTGTGCTAACTTAACTCGCTGCCGCATCCCAACTGAATATCCATCAATAGTACGGTATCTTTCCTCATCTATACCGACATAATAAAGTACTTCATGTGCACGTTGCATTGCATCTCGTGCGGGCATACCGCAGAGTTCGCCTGCATAAGCCACGAGTTGAACAGCAGTCATCTGTGGAATCAAACAGTCGTCTTCTGGCATGTATCCTACCTGTTGACGTATAGATAGATAGTCTGTCTGAACATCTAAACCGAATACAGCTGCATTGCCCCGACTCGGATTAAGGAAACCGAGCAGCATCTTAATTAATGTGCTTTTCCCTGCACCATTTGGTCCAAGAAGTCCAATTGCCCCACCACTTTCTAAGTCCACAGATAGGTCATCTAAAGCAGGATTTGTTCCAAAGAAGACTGAGACGTTTTTTACTTCTAATAACATCTGTTATGTATTATTCCCTTTATATAGGTATTTATTGTCCTCTTTATATATACGTTGGACGCGTTTTCCGATCCGAGTTAATATTTCATAAGGGATCGTCCCTGCTTTCTCTGCAAGTTCGTTGACACTAATTTCTTCTTTCTCTTGTTTGCCAAGTAGGACTACTTCTTGACCAATAGAAACCTCATTGTTTTGCTCTAATCTAACAACCATTAAGTCCATACATATTCGTCCGATGATAGGATGACGTTTCCCACCGATCAACACTTCTCCACGATTTGAAAGTACTCGAGGATATCCATCACCGTAACCTACATGTATACCTGCGATCCGAGTTTGAGATGTTACTTTTTCGGTCAATCCATAGCTTACACCTTCACCTGCTTTTATGTTCTCTATCCAACAGACATAAGCTTTCCAGGTTAAGGCAGGTTCTAATGGAATTGGTTTTTCCTCTCCTGGATAAATTCCATATAGACTTAATCCGGGACGGATGGCATCATAATGTGATTCAGGTATCGCTAAAGTAGCTGCGCTGTTTGCAGCATGTTTAATTATATTATCTGGGACATTGGCATTTACTGAGTTGAATCGCTCTAACTGCTCATAAGAAAAACTCTTGTCAAGTTCATCAGCAGTTGCAAGATGTGTAAACATACCTGTGATCTGAATATCAGAATGAGCATTCAACTCTTTTAGGTAACTTGAAGCTTTGTTGTAATGTATGCCACTGCGGTTCATTCCTGTATTTATATCCACATGCACCTTAACTCTTGAGGTAAGTTCTTTATCGACATCAAAGATGTTTTTCATGAAACTAATCATCTTAATTATATGCCAATTGTCAACCGCAGTGATAAATTGATTTTGTACAATAGATTCTGCATAGAGTGGATTAGGAGAAAATAAAACAAATATAGGATTATAAATTCCTGCATTACGCAATTGAATAGCTTCCTCAACAGTTGCGACTGCAAACATATCAACGTCATTTTGCAGCTTATCTGCAACAGGTATCACACCATGTCCATAAGCATTTGCTTTTACGACTGCGATTAATTTCTTACCTGTATGTGCCTTTATTGCTAATGTATTTCTATGAATTGCTGCGAGATCTACTTCTAATTGTGTTCTTAATCCTGAAAAAATATACATGATCAAATTTAGCGAATTTCAGTTATGGTTCCTTCTGCGCCTATCAACGTTAGTTTTCTGAGTAGCCATGCATCTTCCATTACGTCCAAAACTTCCAGAGTCAGAGTCAACTCATAGTTCCCTGGTTCACGTATGATAGAGGATACATCCACCTCATCAGCTATAGGTATCATTTCTGGTGGTTGTACTTCACCGATTGCGCGATTTCTTACAACTGACGTGCCGTCAATAGAAATAGTTAAAAAAGCCCCAGTGCGTGCAGCGTCCTGCAAAATATCGTATCTTAGACGTAAGTTATTTTGGAGGATTTGCTGCACATTCAACCGAAATGAAAGGGATTGTGTGAACGAGTTTCCTTGCCAGTAGCGATTAGGTGTGGCAACTATGGCGTGTCCTATCTTGACATTAATTCTCAGTTCATCCTTTTCTGTTACTGTTCCGTCTGAAACTTCCAGTGTAATTGTGTAAGTCCCTTCTTTTTCAGGAGCGATATACACAACACTCGATCCTGCACCCGATATTCTTCCACCATTAGTACTCCATTTGTAGACCAAGGCTTCAGAATTTCCAGAGTAGGTAATCGTTGCAGATATTTTGGTTGTATCTCCAATATTGATGCTATTGGAATCAGCTGCTAAATCAACATCAAGCATCTCCGTGTCTAAACTCAATGGATCGTTTATATCGCATCCAAAAAGAATACAAAGTGGAGTTAGTCCAAAGATTAGCAATAAGAGGGTTTTGAGATGTCTATTTTTCATATTATTTATATTATACCATTATAATGAAAAAATGATTAGATTGTTTTAGTTTTTTGCAGTATGATGTAGCTGAGAAGTGTTTGAAAATACGTTGTAGATTTGATAAGATATTGACACATGAGATAGTTTCTCAATCTATGCTATAGTTTGGACAGTTTTTCAAACGTGAGTTGATATAAGAAATTGGTTCACGACTTACGTTGTTAAACCAACGCACAACGGACAAAACGGAAACCCTCTATGCTCCAGCGGAGCAATATGTTTATAGAAACATAATGTGCCGACCGTATCCGCTCCAGCGGAGCGGTATGTGATTTTCGACACATAGCACTCCGCTGGAGTGCGAAAAGTATGTCCGCCGTTTTCTATAGACATAGCACTCCGCTGGAGTGCAGCATTTTCGCGGTGTTCCACTGATATGTGAAAGTCGTAGAAAAATAGATTTTCCGTTGAAACTCAACTTCCACGAGATAAGAATTGTCCAAACTATAGTAATCTATGAATAAAGTTATTTTGCAATTAGGATGCTATCTCATAAACAAAAAGTCAAGGAAAATCAAAACAATCACCTGATGTTTTGTGGATTACACTCATGGCACAAGAAATGAAAAGAGCAATTGTCATTGGTGGTGGCATCACTGGTTTGGCTGCAGCCTATCGGTTAAAAAGCGAATCTGAAAAGAGAGATATTCCGCTTGAGGTAATTCTGCTTGAAGCAGCCGATAGAGTTGGCGGTGTAATTCAAACTGAACATAGAGATGGGTTTATTATAGAACACGGTCCTGATGCCTTTATTACGACAAAACCGTGGGGTAAAACGTTATGTGAAGAACTCTGCATCTCTGATAAACTGATTGGTACAAACCCAAAGGTTAGACGAAGTTTTGTCGTCAGAAAAGGGAAACTGCTACCTGTCCCCAAAGGTTTTTATATGATGGCTCCAGGTTCGTTTGGTCCATTTATAAAGAGTCCTATCTTCAGTTTATCGGGTAAATTTCGTATAGCTCTTGATCTTTTTATTCGACGACGCAACGAAATAGATGATGAGTCAGTTGCAGATTTCGTTAGACGTAGGCTTGGAAAGCAGGCGTTTGAACGGATGGCACAACCGATGATAGGCGGTATCTACACATCAGATGCAGAGAACTTAAGTCTAAATGCTACGTTTCCAAGATTTCTTGAAATGGAACAGGAACACGGCAGCATCATCAAAGCACTTTTAGCACAAAAACGGAAAGCTGCAGAAACAAGCCGTGGGACAAGCGGTCCACGTTATAGTCTGTTTCAATCATTCACAGCAGGTATGCAGACATTAACTGAAACACTCGCCGAACAACTATCTGATTGTATTCGTCTGCGGAAGAAAGTTGCCACGATTCAACAAAACGATATTGGAAAAGGATGGGCAGTTTGCCTTGATGATGGGGAGCGGTTAGGAGCAGACCTGATTTGTATTGCCCTACCTGCACACCTAACAGCGAAACTATTAACCACAGTTTCTCCTTCTCTTGATGAAAAGCTTTCTGAAATCCCATATAAATCATCCGTTACAGTGAATTTTGCTTTTCGTCGTGAAGATGTTATGCATCCTCTAAACGGTATGGGGTTTGTTGTTCCAATAACAGAGGGATTGAATATAGTCGGTTGTTCGTTTAGTAGTGTAAAATTTGAAAACCGTGCCCCTGTTGATGATGTTCTGTTGCGCGTATTTGTTGGTGAAAACGCCAGTGTCGTTAAAGAAGGAATGAACACTATTGAATTGGTTACAACTGTACTTAAAGAGGTAACGGAATTAATTGGAATTAGAAAAGAACCTCTTTTTTCTGTCGTTAGCGAACATTCACAAGCCATGGCACAATATATCGTTGGACACAAAAAAGTTATCAGTAGAATTGATGAATTAGTTGAGGACTTTCCTGGGCTCGCTTTAGCAGGCAATGCTTACCACGGCATCGGTATTCCTGATTGTATCAATAGTGGACAACAAGCAGCATTGAAGTTACTCAATGCAATAGAAAAACAATGAAACGTTTTACAGTTATCTCACGATCTGGTATTGTTGGAATATTCTTTTGCCTTTCGGGGATATGTATTTTCGCACTATTTGTATATCTTGTTTCAGATGTGCGTAGCAATGATAATGAGTATGACAAAATGCTTCGTGGTTTCGAAGAAGGCAAGTGTAAGAGTTGTCATCCAGCAATTTGGCGAGAATGGGAAAAATCTATGCACGCACAAGCGTGGGTAGATGAAATCTATCAAGCTGCTGCAGAAACTGTTAAGGACAGACAAAAAAGTTGTGACCCATGTCATGCACCAGAACCGATACTTGTGACGGGTATCGGGAAAATGCCAAAATTGCGTAACAGACAACGTAACTCAGGCGTTTCATGTCTTGTGTGTCACCTTGATGAGAACGGTGCGATGCATGGCCCACCTGCAAGTGCTGAAACAAATTTTCATGCAAATGTAACCGATCCAATCTATACATCACCAACCAAACTATGTGCTACGTGTCATGGTCAACCGAGTGTGCCCGAACACGATCAGGTATCCAGTTTTCTTGAAAGCAGATATGCGGCTGAAAAGAAGAGTTGTGCTACATGCCACATGCCTGTTGTTAATCGGATGCAAAGCACAGCAAGTTACGAAAGTATCAAGGGGCGGAAGCATACGTGGCGTGGAAGTCGCAGTGTGGCACAGCTTAAGAGTGCTGCGACGCTCAAGATTGAGAATGATGGTAATAAGGCAACCGTGATCCTTCAAAACAGAACGGGACATCTGCTACCGGGAGGCACGTTGCGTACTATCATTCTTGATGTTACGCATCTTTCACCAGATGACACTCAGCAACAGAAAAAACAGGTTTTAATTTCAGAAAAGGCTTCAAATAGACTAAAGCCTGATGAGAAACGCACTTATGATTTTGATGTTAAGCGAGGTGATACGTTTACTGCCCGTTTAAGGTATCAACTAACTCCAGAAACACCGGAAGATAAGTGGGTGCTTATGGCAGAAGTGGTTAAGGTTGTGCCGTGATATGTGCTGGTCCAGGATAATTGGCCTAAGTAACCACTTTTCACTTGTAGGAGGGGTTTCTAACCCCGATTTTATTCCCTATTTCTCTGAAATCGGGGTTAGAAACCCCTCCTACAAGACAGAATCTTCTTAAATTGACGTTTATGGTGCGCTTAGAAAACCGCACCTACCGTCAGAAATAAGATAAATCCCGTTAATTTGGTATTAGACATCTTGCATTTCTTTTAAACTTTCGGTGTAAGGCAAACGTGCAACTCCTTTTTCAGTGATAATCGCAGTGACCAAGGATGCAGGTGTAACATCAAAAGCTGGACTGTAAACCTTCACGCCCTTAGGGGCAGTCAATTTACCAAAACCTTCAGTTACCTCCTCGGCTGAACGTTGCTCAATAGGGATTTCTGAACCTGTTTCAAGTGAATAATCTATAGTAGATGTTGGTGCTGCGACATAAAACGGGATTTCATGGGCTTGTGCGAGTATTGCGACATTATAAGTTCCGATTTTATTCGCTGTATCACCATTTGCAGCAATCCGATCTGCACCAACGATGACACACTGGATTTTGCCTTCTTTCATCACTTGTGCAGCCATATTGTCACAAATTAGGGTGACATCTATTCCAGCTTGCATCAGTTCCCATGTCGTTAGGCGTGCCCCTTGCAACAGAGGTCGCGTCTCGTCTGCAAATACACTGATCTTTTTACCAGCATCATGAGCACTGAACATCACTGCTAAAGCGGTGCCATAGTCAGATGTTGCTAATCCACCAGCGTTGCAATGTGTTAGAATCGTGTCGTTCTCATTGAGTAATGCCATCCCATGTTGACCAATTGCACGACACATGGCTTTATCTTCTTCTATAATCTCCAATGCCTCAGCGAGTAAGACATCTTTTAACTCAGATACAGAGAGATTCTTGTTCTCATCTGCTGTCTTTAAGATTCTGTCAAGTGCCCAAAATAGGTTGACTGCTGTTGGTCGTGACGTTGCCAGATAATCTGTTGCTGATTTAAGCTCAGCAGCAAAATCATCATAAGTTTTGGCTGTGGACTTCCAAATTCCGAGAACAGCACCTAAAGCACCTGCGATACCGATTGCGGGTGCGCCCCGAACCCGTAATGATTTTATTGCCTCCCATGTTGATGGTAGGTCATCACAATATATCAGCTTAAATTCGTTAGGCAAAAGTGTTTGGTCAATTAACTTGATTCTACCTTCTTCCCATTCTATTGTTGAAACTGCCATTTTAAGTTAAATGTCCTCCTCTTATTTTGGTAATTCAAAATCAACCATCAACACCTGATGCTTGATTACAACACACCCCTCTCTCCGAGAGGTAGTTTCGGCAAAACGCCTCTGAAATAGTCCTGAATTTCATATATTTGCAACGCAGGGGCTTCCATATTAAAAAGCGGGTGACGATATGTCCCTGCTCGGCTTGCCTCTGTTCGCATGCCACTTGACGGTGGTGATGTTACAACAAAAACGCCTAAATCTGCATCCTGGTTCTGCATAGCAGTCCGGAAGTCACGGATATGTCCGAGCGTATAGTTGCCACCTTTCACTTGTGCTACAGCTCTGCCGAACGCTTGCCTTCCTTGTTCCCGTCCAAGCGGGAATCTGAACGTGCCATCTATGCCGCCATCTGCAACCTTCTTTGCATTAGATTTGAAGTGCAGAACATGCGTAACGCACCACTCTTCAAACCCCTGCGGGTCGGTGCGAGCGAGTGATAATGCCTGATCTGAATTCTCCGGTGTGCCAGCGATGGTGACATTGTCCCGATGTTGCGGAAACAACCGATCGAATTGCTGCCGCACTGCACCGATGGCGAGATAAGTTAGGTCTATTCCAACCCAATGTCTGTTAAGTGCTTCAGATGCCATAAGCGTTGTGCCACATCCGCAGAATGGGTCAAGGATAAGGGCACCTTCGTTTGATGAGGCAGCGATGATACGTTTGTAGAGTTCAATCGGTTTTTGGGTTGGGTAACCAGTGCGTTCAGATGCCATTGCATTTAATGCTTGAATGTTCCAAACATCAAATGGCAGTCTTTCTGTATCGCTTGCCCGAGTAGCACTTTCATTTCCTGTTTCAAGTCGTCGAATAACTTCCGGTGTTCTACTTTCTTTTACACGTGTTAAATCTATAAAATATCTGTCTGTTTTGCTGTAGAAAAGTATTACATCATGCTTCCGTCCAAACCACCTTTTACTGACACCACCAGTTTGGTAACACCATACTATCTCATTTCTAAAATTCTGAGGTCCGAACACGGCATCCAAAATAATTTTCAGATAATGACTTGCTGTCGGATCGCAGTGGAGGTATAGGCTACCGATATCCTTGAGTATCCTGTGCATCTCCACAGTCCGTATGCCCATCATCACGAGATACGCCATCATCGGCGTTTCGTTGAGAAACTGCCGTAGTCCTTGAATGGTATCCGCTATCTGCCCACCGACATCAACGATCAACTCCCTATATGTATCTTCCGCTGCCTCACCCCATGTCCATGTGTCTGTGAAAGCTCGAACGAGAGTATCGGGTTCGCGTCCATGTTCGTCCCGGTATGGTACAAAATAATCGCGTTTAGAGTTGAAAGGGGGATCCGTGGCGATGAGGTCAACGGATTCGTCTGGGAATTCGCGCATCGCCTCAAGGTTGTCGCCTCGGATGAGAGTTCGGTTTTGGTGCATTTAGTGCTCCGTGCTGTAGTTTTTAGAAAAGCATAGCATGCTATCTGGGTTGTGTCAATACAGTGTAACGTAAACGAGTGTGTAAAGTTATTGCACAAACATCTCATTTCCCATTGTAGTGCGGGGTCTCCGTGCCCCGCACTTCTTGGTAGATTGAAACATGGCGGGGCACCAAATCAACGGTATGAATGCCATTTAGGCATTCCCCGGAGACCCCGCACTACAATGAGAGAAAGTCTTATCTGTGCAAAAACTTTACATACCCAGCGTAAAAGCATAAATTTAGCTTTAGGGTTTTTGTTCAATATTATTCGCAAACGTTAATTTTGCTGTGGATTTGTATTCCTATTTGTCTGAACCAGGATTTTCAGGATTAGTAGATTTCCAGGATAAGAGTTTGTCCCTCCGAAGTTCCTATCCAACATAAGACAATTATCTTTTGAATGGACACTTAGAAGCACCAAACACCTATCCTGGAAATCTACTAATCCTGAAAATCCTGGTTCAGACAAGAATCAATAAATCCACGAAATCCAGTGATTAGCCCGATTCAGTGACTTAACATTAAGTTAACATTAATGATTATGAATCCTTAAAACTAAATAACCCTGACGTAAACTGCATAAACTTTAGTTTGCGTCTGTTATGGTACAAATATTCCTCTTGTAGAAGGGGTTTCTAACCCCGACTGGACAGGTCTTGGCTCAGAATGAATGACGATTATTTAGGAACGGTATAAATACTATATTGGACATGTCAATTGCCCAAGTTCCTCAGTTAATCGTAGATTCTCCGCATAGTTGACAGGACAATCAATTACTGAAGGAACACTCTGACTAAACGCATCGTTAAGTATTGGCACCAATTCATCACTACCCTCAACTCTATAACCCTTTGCACCGAATGCTTCAGCATATTTGACAAAATCAGGATTTGTAAAATCAATGTGTGCCGGTCTACCAAAACCGTTCATCTGTTTCCATTCAATTAGTCCGTAAGCTTCATCATTGAAGATAAGCGTAACAAACGGCACGCCTGTCCGTGTTGCTGTTTCAAGTTCCTGTGAATTCATCAAGAATCCGCCATCCCCACAGACAGCAAGGCATTTCCGTTCAGGATAGATAAGTTTTGCGACATAAGCTCCAGGCACTGCTATCCCCATAGATGCAAACCCATTGGAAATAATACATGTATTGGGTTGATAGCATGGATACATACGTGCTATCCACATTTTGTGTGCACCTACATCCGAGATCAGAATATCGTCCTCACCGAGCACAGAACGGATATCACTCAATATTTTTTGTGGTTTCATTGGAAATTCTTTGTCATCACGATGTTCTGAGAGTTGATCAAGGATAATTTTTCTTAATGTATTAGATGCATATTCTGCATCTTTTGGATATATCTCCTGTGTCATCAGATGTCTCAGGGACTGTCTAATGTTACCAACCAACTCAACATCAGTGACATAAGAGGCATCACTTTCACTTGGTTCTGTGTCAATATGTATCAGTTTTTTATCACGATTCGGATTCCATAAACTTGGATGGTATTCTACAATATCATATCCGATAGCTATTACAAGGTCTGCTCTGTCAAATCCACAAGAAACAAAGTCATTTGCCTGAAGACCAACACTGAGGAGCGATAGCCGATGTGTCCATGGAATACTCCCTTTACCCATAAATGTATGTGCAACGGGTATATTTGTCATCTCAGCAAATTGAGTCAGAATACGCGAGGCATTTTGGCGGACAACGCCATTACCTGTCAGAATGATCGGTTGTTTTGAATCGTTTATCAGTTGTGCTGCCCGTTGAAGACAGGAATCTATGGGTTCGGCATCACTTTGAAAATCATGTCTGATGGGTTCAGCATCTATTTGCATCTTTGCTACATCTTCTGGGAAATCAATGTGTGTAGCCCCCGGTTTTTCACTCGTAGCTAACTTAAATGCCTTACTTATTGATTCAGGAATTATTTCGGGTAGATGTATCAATGTATTCCACTTTGTCATAGGTTTGAATACAGAAACGACATCCATATATTGGTGGGATTCCTTGTGCATCCTATCTAAACTTGCTTGTCCAGTAATTGCTACTAATGGGGCTCTGTCCATATTTGCATCAGCAACTCCCGTGACAAGGTTCATTGCACCGGGACCAAGTGTAGCGAGACAGACTCCTGCCTTTCCTGTCAAACGTCCATAGACATCAGCCATAAACGCTGCGCCACGTTCATCACGTGTCTGGATAAATTGGATTTTCGAATCCAATAGAGCGTCAAGCATGTCCATATTTTCCTCACCAGGTAATCCAAATATGTATTCAACGTTTTCATTCTCCAAACATTTGACAGTCAGTTCTGATGCTTTCATAATTACTTCTCCTTAGGACAACATATCTCTTGTTTTTGACATAGGAATTCAATACAATTAATATAACAGATTAAATCAGATATTGCAATTTTATTGCTCGATATGGGTGTATAAAGTTTTTGGCACTTGTCTGAACAAGGATTTGCAGGATTGGTAGATTTCCATGATTATGTGTCTGAAGTTTCAGCGTTCTATTGATAAGATAAGCTGCACCGATGTTGGTAATACACAACAAATCGGGTTGAAACCCCTCCAACAATGCCTGAGATGCAATGAATTGCGCGACTACAAACGGTCAATTTCTTAATATTTTAGAAATGGTATTACTTTATCTGAATAAATTATAATAGACATTCAACAAAAACTAAAAACCAAAGGGTTTACCATAGTATGAGGAAATTCCACTTATTTTTATGTATTATATCCTTACAGTTCTTATTACTACAAAGCACAAGTTTCTGTAAAACTGATATAAATGACAGCGATTCACAAACCAATGTTCTTCTGCATCATCAACCGCTTTTATCACATTCTCCTCGTGAAATCATTGTCCGATTAAGTCCAAACGCTACAATTACCCATCTCAACAAAGTCATAGATACATTAGGAATAGCGTCTGTCAAACCTATATTCTCACCGAACACATCCGCAGGAAAACACCCAGCACTAAGTCGCATCTATCATATTACATTTCCAATGGGTTTTTCATCCAAACAACTTCAACAAAAGTTAATCAAATACGCCTGCATAGAAGCAGTTGAATTGAACCGATTGAATCGTTTTTGTTCTGAAACATCCCCCAATGATGCGCGTTTTAATGAGCAGTGGAATCTGACATCTATGAATATGGCACAAGCGTGGCAAATTGAAAGAGGAGACCCCTCTGTTGTTGTAGCAGTTGTTGACAGCGGAATACAGGTTAATCATCCAGATATAGAAAACCAGTTATGGCACAACGCAGGAGAAATCCCATCAAACGGCATTGATGATGATAATAATGGATATGTAGACGATATAATCGGATGGGATTTCAGTGATGCCCCCACTCTTAATGGACTTGGAGACTGGAAAGAACGGGACAACCAACCTCATGACGAGACAGGACATGGCACACAAGTATCAGGCATAATTGCAGCTGAAACAGATAACGGTATTGGTATTGCTGGGATTACACCAAACTGCCGTATCATGACATTACGTGCGGGATTCCGTATTGGAGGCGGATCATTTCTACAGAATGACGATATTGCAGCTGCAATTGTTTACGCAGCCGACAACGGTGCAGATGTTATCAATCTAAGCCTCGGTGATACAGTCAATGCATTTTTAATAAGAGATGCAGTTGAATATGCATACAACCGCGGCTGTCTTCTGATTGCAGCTGCAGGAAATTCCTCTGATCCATATTCGTTATATCCTGCTGCACTTCCGAATGTTATTTCTGTTGCAGCTCTTGATAGAGATTTGCAATTAGGTGGTTCAAACTTTGGTTCATCAATAGATATTGCTGCCCCTGGAGAGGATATACTGACGACTGATCTATTTGCTGATGACATTTCTGGAGTAGAAAGATACGGTTACAAATTTGGAACATCCATGGCAGCTGCACATGTATCTGGCGTATCCGCTCTGTTGTTTTCTGCAAATCCTTCCTGTAGCAACTCACAAGTTGAACAATGGTTAACACAAACAACCCGCCACCTGAGAATACCCCAACTTGTTGGAGCAGGACTCATTGATGCTTATGCAGCATTAACCGTAAAAGATGAACCCATAGCAAACATTGAGATTCAACAAAGACTTCAAGAAAACATCATTGAAATTACTGGAAGTGCGGGAGGTCCAGGATTCTTACAATATTGGATTGATTACGGTATTTCTGAAACACCTGATCTATGGTTTCCAATTAGATTGCCACAGACAGAACCGAAATATAATTCACTTCTACATAAGTGGGATACTTCTGAATTGGATGCGGGTATTTACACTTTGCGCCTCTCTGTAAAGTCAGAAAATGGCAAGACAGTTAGAGATAATGCAGTTGTTGAAATACTCCATAAATTACCAATAGTTTATAATCATGAAGGGACAGAATGGCTATCAGGAAACAGTTATGAATCTATAGTTATCTGGCAAACAGATGTATTAACAACTGGGGTCGCAGAAATATATAACAATTCTGAGAAACAGACACTGTTACGAAAGGCATTTTCAGATTCTGTGAACTCACAACATTATATTAACTTATCTGATTTGAAATTACCGGCAGGAGAATATCTATATCAATTGAAATCGCAGAATCGTTCTGGTCTACTCCGTACCGATGATAATGACGGTCAGCTCTTCAAAATCAGAATCAGTGATAAAGATATTGATACATCACATCTAAGTAGAGTCGGTTCGGCAAGTACAGGATTACAAGCATTAGTATCACCAATTGATATGAATGGAAATGGGAAGTTAGAACTGATTGCATTAACTTCGCACACAAATATTCCACATGTATATGAGTTAGACGATAATTACAATTTTGTCATAGTGGATACATTAGAGATAGTGGATACAATGGAGCAATCTATATCGTTATTTTGGAATATAGCAGATATTGACGGGGACGGACTCATAGAAATATTAGCAAATGAATCTGAAAATACATTTATACTTGAACAACCTGAAAAAGGGAAATTCCCTACGCATAAAATCTGGCAAGCAGATGGAATTTGGGGGGGAACAATTGCAGATACAGATACAGATGGTCGCCCTGAAATCATATCAAGGCATGATGCATCAAATTCTATAAGGATTTATGAAGCTGATGGAGACAACAGTTATTCAGTAGTGGCAATTCTTGACAATCCTACCCAAGGGAAAAACTATCTTCACAATAGATTTGCTGTGGATGACTATGATTCTGATGGCAGAATGGAAATTCTGTCGGGAGATAGTGACTCTGAACTTTTCATTTATGAAAATATCGGAGATAATCTATACGAACATACTTGGACAAGTACCTTAAACAACGAGACACCATCACTAATTGCATCTGGAGATTTAAATGGGGATACAATACCTGAATTTGTCGTAGGTGGAAAGGTGTGGACTACTGAGTTTGATCTGCCACGTCAACATTGGAATATATCCATCTTTACGACTGATGGAAATGATTCATACTATTTAGAAGCGAACCAACGAATTCGTCAATATAGGGATGGTTCAAATGGGTTAACCATTGCAGATGCAAACAATGACGGTATGAATGAGTTATGTATCTCTGTTTCTCCGAACTTCTATCTTATACAACACGATGGTACATCTTATGGAACTATATGGCATCATCCTTCTACTAATACCTTCATTCCAATTGTTGCAGATATTGATAATGATGAGAACAATGAACTGATGTTTAATACGCTAAATGGATTCTCTGTATTTAAGGAGAATACTCCTATTGGTAATGAAGAAACTACGTCTGAGTTCGAACCAGTAGTACCAACTTCAACCCCACGATTAGTTTCAGCAGTACATTCCCCGCCAAGACAATTACTAATTTCGTTTGATAGGCAGATGGATGTTTCTGCTGCGAATGCTTCTCTGTATATTCTTCATAAATTTGAGCCAAATGACAACACCACACAAATTGACGAAAAGTCTAATGAATTAGATAACAGGAACAAGGGGTTATTCGTTCCACAGTCTGCTATATTTGATAGAACGCAAAAAAGAGTTGTGCTAACTTTCGAAGATAATGTGTTCGTAGAAGAATATCAATATCAGTTAGAAACAATCGGACTTACAGATATACATGGCTCAGAAATACCAGAAGGTGAAAGGACAATATCTGTAGATGTTCAAGTACAGATTCCATCTGGCGTAATTGTTTATCCAAATCCAGCACGGGATGATAACGTTACATTTGATAGGTTAACTGCCGATAGTCAGATTAACATATATGATGTCAGTGGTAACCTAATCAAATCGCTATCTCCATCAGAAATAGGACACTTTGGAAATAGATGTAGACTTATGTGGAAATTAGACGGTGTTAGTAGTGGAGTCTATATATATGTTGTAGAATCTAAATCTGAACGTAAAATTGGAAAGATTACAGTCTTACGTTAACAGTTATTTGGCAAAATCAATCACCTTCTAAGGCTACGGTGATGAAGGAATGATGTATTATACTTTGGAATATTATGTGATTCTGTTTCGTAGATGTATTTTAACACTTCAATCATATCAGATTGTAAATTACTTGTAGGTCGTAGTTTTTCAATCAGATCATTTTTCACAACATTTAATACTGAATCAAAATCCTTGGACTTCTGTGCAACTTTGGAGAGGTGATAGTGCGCTGGAACATAATCGCTTTGTAAACGGATTGCCTGTTTTAAGGTATTTGTCCCTTTATGCAAACGGCCATTCTTAACATGAATCCATCCCAACGTGTCATGAAAAGGGGACATATCCGGATTTATACTAACCGCAGTATAAGCAAGTGCTTCAGAAAGTCTATGTTTCTGTTGAAAACCGTCTGTGTATAACTGTGCAAGGTTGCTATACGCTTCAGCTTCAAATGGTGCCAATTTAATCGCCTCTTCAAAGACTTGTCGGGCTTTATGAAAGTTTCCAAGTCGTTTATAGGCAATACCAAGAAGATTATATGTCATATAATCTGAAAATTTTCCTTTGGCATCACCATTTTCTTGATAGGCAGCTTCAGCAACAAACGGTTGATAAGTTCTGTCTTCTCGTGAACTCAAATAGTATTCATAAGATTCAGTCGCTAAAGCATATTGATTTGCTTGAAAATATGCATACCCTAAATGTCTATACAACTCTATATCAATCGAATCAACCCCTCGTATAAATTCAAGCGTTTCTATCGCACTGTGGTAATCTTCTTGTTGAATAAAGAAACTTCCAGCATTTAGGTATTTCTCAGGTTTTTCCATATATGCAATTGCTGCATTCGGACGATAAGGTGAACGCGGACGACGTTGTACCTGTGAAAAAACAAGCGTAAATGTTGCCACAGCAAGGAGGCTTAACAACACCAAATAGAGTCTTGTACGTGATACCCATCTCTTGGAAAGGTATGCTGTTGGGCGCAAGACTAAATCAAATACACCTGGCTGAAATAGCTGCTCTTCTGATTCATAAATAACGACAGAAGTATTCGGAACAAGCACTGGTAATGCAGGGGATGATCCTGACATTATCTTACCAATTTCTTTAGATTCCAAATCCTGTAATGATTCTTTATTACCTTCTGCACTCCCCTCATTTTCTTCGTTAGAACTTCCTTGTGTTTCTTCAGTTAGTTGTTCCTGTTCATTATCTACATCAATGACTGAGCCTGCTTCAACTTCAGAGGTTTGTTCTTCTTCATCTTGATTGATTTCAATTTTATCATCAATGTCCCCATCCAACATCTGCTGTGTAGACTGCTGTTCATCTACTACTTCGACGATATGTTCATCTTGTACCGCTTGATCTTCTGTTGGTAGTTCACTTTCTCTATTCGTAGGATTTTGCCTTTCATTGACTCTCGGTTTTTCATCTGCAATTTCTTGTGATGGATCCTGTTCATCAGATATGTTATTAGGTAATTTAGAAGTTATTTGATCAATGCTCTTTTCAATGACCCGTCGTGTCAGTGGCGACACGGTAGTGTCCATTAGGTCTTGTAAAAAAGGCAATGTAGTCATGCTACCTATATTTCCAAGTACTTCTATATGCGTCCACAACGTAAGGTCATTGTCTTCATCTTTTATGGCATCCAATAGTGCCGTCGTAACATCTGGTGAGTTATAGTTCTGTAGTGCAATGGCTGCTTCTCTACGGACCCCAGGTGCTTCATCAGTTAATGCTTGAAGAATAAAGGTTAATGCTTCTGCACCACCTATCTCAGCAATCTCGATTACAGCAGCGCGCCGCGTCGCAACGGGTTGAAATTTATCATTGATATTTTGAGAGAGTCTGTCATAAGATGTCATAATCAGTTAAAAATTACCGTCACCCTTTCTTCTACGAAGATAACTAATACCATTTCTAATATATAATGTGTCTTTTTTGTAGCACAAACTTTCCAGTTTGTGTCCCGAAGAATTACAACCATAAATGAGATAATTATTTATAGAAATGGTATAAGAATAAAGAGTAACGTAGAATAAAAAAATTGAAATTTATCGCAAATCTGAAAGTATAATGCGATGATTTCTACCGTTATGTGTAGAACTTACCATTAATTTAACGTATTCTGATTGTAAAAGATACATCATTATCAATACAAGACCGATGTTAATGAAATCTGAACCAGGATTTGATGGATAGTGAGTTTGGCTCTCCTACTATCCTATTCAAAGGTTGACGAAATTATATCTGTTGGGAGTAATGAAAACTTTTCGCATAAAACACAAAAAATATCTTAGAATTGTAATAATTAACTTGACATTAGAAATTTGTCCGTGTTATAATACATTTTACATCATATTTATTCTTCTAAAGGGCAAAAACATGTACACAAATCCTGATGGACAATTCACAACAATTACCCGATACGGACTCTTTTCAATATATAAAATATCAGAACTAAAAAACCACATTTCAATAACAATAAGTGTCAATGTCCATGTCTTATACATATTCACCAAGTGCTTTTTTATTACATCTATTTTAACCATTATCAACATGCAATTAGCCATGAGTAAAATATTGGGCAATTGTCTGATACAGGAAACCGATTTAACACGACAAAAACCGAAAATGGAAACTGTACTATTTTAAATTTTTTCGATTTTAGGAATTATCCTTACAAACCCCTATGTACACTATGATTAGAGCAATTTGAAAAATCGTACTATAGTACGAAAAACTGTACCATAGTACGATTTTTACGAGGAAGATTTCATCTTTGTTGTATCATAACCTGTTAGGTTGTGCTGTATTAGATTTCATCTTTGTTGTATCATAACCTGTTAGGTTGTGCTGTATTAGATTTCATCTTTGTTGTATCATAACCTGTTAGGTTGTGCTGTATTAGATTTCATTTTGTTGTAGCATAACCTATTAGGTTGTGCTGTATTAGATTTCATCTCACAAAAGCATATAATGCGACATCAATTCTTAGAAATGACATTACGCGAAATTCATGAACACTAATGCCACCATAGCCTTTCAACTCATCAACTACGGCAGAGGAGCACCCAGACCTCCCACTACAATGCATAATGGAATGTTTGTCCAAAAACTTTACACGGGTGTGTAAAGTTTTGACTTGACATTTTTTGTCCATTTCAATATAATGGTGTATATAAATTAACTTATGGAGATATAAATGGTTGAGAAATTGAAAGCGTTTTCCTTTGAAAAGACAGAAAAATATACCTTGAATAAGAATCTTCTAATTCCGAATATTATATCGGTAGTGTTGCTATTAACTATAGGAATAGTACCTTTTGTTTTTCTAACCTTACAAGTTTATGCCGATTCATATGGTAAAGGTGGTCCGCTTGTCTTTGGACGCGGTGGAGATTCTGTTGGATTGGATCCAGCGTTTGAAGTAGATGGTGAATCCTTCAAAGTTTGCGATAATATCTATGATACGCTCGTACAATACAAGGAAGGTAGCACAGAGCTTGAACCGGGACTTGCTGAAAGTTGGGAGAGTTCAGAAGATGGGCTAACATGGACATTTAATTTACGTAAAGGTGTTACCTTTCACGACGGCACACCATTCAATGCAGACGCTGTGTTATTCTCTTTAAATAGACAGCACGATAAAACTCATCCCTACCACGATGTCGGTGGGTCCTATGTATATTGGGAAGACACAGGTTTGGCTGGCATCGTAGACAAGATAACTGCAAGCGATGAGTATACTGTCAATATTAAACTTAAAACGGCTTATGCACCATTCATATATACAATTGCAATCACGCCCTTCGCTATTGTAAGTCCAACTGCAGTGAAAAAATATGTTGAGAAGTATTCAAACAATCCTGTTGGAACAGGACCATTCATTTTTGAACGGTGGGATAGAAAGGATAAGATCGTACTTAAAGCAAATGAAAACTACTGGGGCGGACGACCAAAAATACATAGAGTCATCTTTCGGTCAATTCCAGATAATGCTGTACGCCTGATTGAACTGCAACAAGGAAATTTGGATATCATGGAATTCCCAAATCCTGATGATCTCCAACAGATTCAGAATGATGATTCAATTGAACTGTTGTCACAACCAGGTACGAATATCGGTTATTTGGCTTTGAATATGGAAAAACCGCCTTTTGATAACAACAAGGTAAGGCTCGCTATCAACCATGCTATTAACAAGTCCGAAATTATTAAACATTTGTACCAAGGGCTTGGAATGCCAGCGAAGAATCCGATACCACCAACACTTTGGAGTTATGATGATACGATAGAAGATTTTGAATATAATCCTGAACTTGCAAAACAACTACTTGCTGAAGCAGGTTATGAAAACGGATTTGAAACCACACTTTGGGCATTGCCAGTCCCCCGTCCATATATCCCTGACGGCCGTGCTCTCGCTGAAGTTATCCAATCTGAACTCAATAATATTGGTATTAAAGCAAAAATAGTTACCTATGATTGGGGCACTTATCTTGAAAAGACGAAGAATGGCGAACATGATATGGCAATGTTAGGATGGAGTGCCGATCTCGGTGACCCTGATAATTTCTTTTACTTCTTATTAAGTAAGGCTTCTGCTGAGAAACCAGCAGGAAATATTGCTTTCTACAAGAGTGATGAGATGCAAAATATATTAGAAAAAGCAAGATCTATTACTGATCGAGAGGAACGTATCGCTCTTTATAAGGAAGCTCAACATCTTTTTCATAAAGATGTTCCATGGGTACCTTTAGCACATGCAAAACAGATTTTAGTCGTTAATAAAAAGGTGAAAAACCTTAAACTTCACCCGTTGAATTGGAAATACTTACGGAACATAACGATTGAGAGATAATATAAAAGCAGTAAAATTACTATAGACTGATCAGTTGAGGAAAATTGATGTCTGAAAACAGATTTCATGTGGGTGTAACGCGTGACTTCTTAAAACCTGATGAAAGTTCAGATTTAGATCACATAGCTGCCGAACTGTTTGATAAAGCTGGTCTGGAATGGGAATATATTAATCAAAACACGCCTCAATTAGACGCTGAACAAGTGAAAAATTATGACGCGCTCTTAGTGTTAGGGACACGTATTACTACAAACACCTTTACGAATAATGGTAGACTGACTATCATCGCAAGATTTGGTGTTGGATATGATAAGGTGGATGTACAAGCTTGCACTGATAACGGGGTCATATTAACAATCGCACCGGATGGTGTCCGCAGACCCGTTGCAACCTCCATTTTAACCTATGTTCTTTCATTGAGTCATCAACTTCGGATAAAAGATCAACTCATCCGATCAGGGAGGTGGGAAGATACCAAAGACTATATGGGGATGGGTTTAGTCGGAAGAACTCTGGGGCTCATTGGTATGGGCAACATTGGGAAAGAGACATTTAGACTTGCAAAACCTTTTGGCATGCACCATATCACTTATGATCCATACATATCACCCGCAGATGCTGCGGAAGTTGACACTGAAATCGTTGATTTAGAAACGCTAATGAAAACAGCAGATTTCGTCAGTGTCTGTTGTCCATTAAACGACCAAACCCGTGGACTCGTTGATGCAAGATATATTGGATTGATGAAACCGACTGCATATCTCATAAACACCGCGCGCGGACCGATTGTTGACCAGAAAGCACTCACAGCGGCATTACAGGAAGGACGGATTCAAGGTGCAGGCCTTGATGTCTTTGAAAACGAACCAATAGACGTTGATGATCCATTACTGAGTTTGGACAATGTTATCCTTACACCGCATAGCATCTGTTGGACAGATGAATGTTTTGAAGGAAACGGAAAAAGCGCGTGTGAAAGTATCATTACCGTCGCATCAGGCAAATATCCAAAATATATAGTAAATAGAGATGTATTAGACAACCCGTTATTGAAACATAAATTAGCAAAATATAAATATCTAAGATAATCGTAGTTGATTATTCCCTTGTAAAGTTAGAAAATAGTAGCACAACCTGTTAGGTTGTGCCGTAGTGGACGCAACCTAACAGGTTTCTCTACAATTGTGAGCAATATGTAAATCCCTATTTGCAGATTTTTCACTTATGCATAACCAGAAAAACACACAAGAAATAGACACATAAAAAATACAAAATTACCGAAATTGAGGAATTTAATGGCACATGCATATACCCCAGGACTGAAAGTCACTGAAGGGATGAAAATACAGAAAATCCGAAGACTACCACTTGAAGGTGAGGTAATTGTTGAAACTGGCATGAAGGTTAAAGCTGAAGATGTTGTTGCAAAGTCAGAATTACCGGGTAACGTTCAGTTGTTAAACCTCGCCAATTTGCTCAGTGTCACCCCTGATGAAATTGAAGAGAATCTACTCGTCCCTGTGGGTGAAATTGTCTCTAAAGATGAAATATTTGCATCAACAAAAGGACTATTCGGTCTTTTCAAATCGCAAGTGCGTTCACCAATTGATGGCACCATAGAATCCGTATCTGATGTCACAGGGCAGGTAATTCTTCGTGAACCACCAGTGCCTGTAGAAGTTAGAGCCTATACGGATGGAATCGTCATTGATACCGTGCCAAATGAAGGTGTCGTCGTAGAAACTTTTGGTACCTATATTCAAGGTATATTCGGAGTAGGTGGAGAAACCGTCGGCTCAATAACAATCGTTTCAGATCAGCCGAGTGATGAACTTACAGCTGAACATATTATTCCTGAACACAAAGAAAAAATTCTTGTAGGTGGTTCACTTGTTACAACCGATGCTATTCAGAAAGCAGTCCAAATTGGTGTCCACGGTATCATTGCGGGCGGTATTGACGATGCTGATTTGCGTGAACTTCTCGGCTATGAACTGGGAGTAGCAATAACAGGTTCGGAAGAACTTGGCATAACATTGGTCATTACTGAAGGTTTTGGTAGTATATCAATGGCAGAACGCACCTTTAACCTACTAAAGGAACGGGAAGGCATGAAAACATCTATCAACGGTGCCACACAAATTCGCGCAGGGGTTGTCCGTCCTGAAATACTAATACCGTTAGTGCCAGAAGATGTAGACACAAATGATGAATCACATATCGGAATATTGGAGATTGGCAGTCCTGTCCGTGTTATTCGGGAACCATATTTTGGCAAATTGGGGCATGTATCCGAATTACCCGTTGAGCTTCAACAGTTGGAAACCGAAGCGCAAGTGCGTGTATTGCAGGTGGAATTTGATGGTGGCGAAAAGGTCACACTTCCCCGAGCAAACGTTGAAGCAATTGAAGAGAGATAAGACCAAGAACTGATAAATATTTGAGAGTATTACCTAAATAATAGTATCGTCCCAGTAGTTGCCCCTCTAACCCCCACAAGCAAGGTGAATCTTATCCTTCCCCCCTTGATAAGGGATATACAGGGGTTGAGCATTTAGGTCTCTTTTGGTTTTGAACATTATTAACAGGACTTACGCATTCCCCCTTGATAAGGGGGGTTAGGGGGGTTAAAAGTCGTTATTTCAATGATATTTCAGTGATTTAACCCCGCCAAATGCCTTAATGGCATTTGTAGCGTTGATTTACTAAATCCCCCTTATCAGTGGGACTTTAAGAAAAACTGCGTAAGTCCTGATTAAGCAAAACCCTCAAATATTCAAATGGAGATACACTATGCCAGACCCAAACGAAAACACACAAGAAACACAACAGCAAATCAACAGACATTTCTTACGCTATCTACGCGAAAACGCCAAACTTACACATGAACAACTTGCACAGGAAATCGGTGTCGAAACCGAAGTGGTTCATCACTGGGAAACAGGAAGACGGCAACCGAGCCAAAGACATCAATTTGATTTAGAAAAGTTATTCGGTATTGAAGCAGGGGCACTCTGCCTCGAAATACAACAACTCCTCATTGAAGATTTCAATGCCGCATATTTTGGTGATGAATTGGCCCGTGAACGACTCGAATGGGTTGAGAAAAATAGACGACTCGGACAATCACTTTTGGTTATTCCTACACAATCCAAAACACGCGCAAGTGAACTTTTCGCAGAATTGCTTGAAGAACTCCTATAGTAACTATAGTTTGGACAATTTTTTTTCTAACATAAGTTGATAAGAAATTGATTCATCGCTTATGTTACCAAATCAAGACACAACGAACAAAACGGAAACCTTCTTTGCTCCGTAGGAGCAGTATGTTTATAGCAACCATCCAACGCAGCATCCCCGCTCCGTAGGAGCGGTATATGGTTTCAGAACACATAGCACTCCGCTGGAGTGCAAGAACTTGAAAATCCAATTTTCTATAAACATAGCACTCCGCTGGAGTGCTGCGATTTATTCGGCATCAAATTTGGGTAGGTGCGATATATCGTGTTGGATTCCTCTAAATCATTGTGTCAAACCTACTTTAAAATTATATCATTTTTCGTAGGTCGGGTTGAGGAACGAAACCCGACATGATAGTTACAATAAATTCATGTCGGGTTTCATTCCTCAACCCAACTACTGAAAAATGGTATAAGAATAATTAGAATTGGTATTATTATCAAACTCACGTTATAGCAGGAATATACTCACTGCTACACTGTTTTCTCCTTTTTAAGTAAATTTCGCAGAATTGATTGAAGAAATCCTAACTCCTTAAAATCTCCTTTAAACCTTAACTTTCTGACATATTTCGCATAATTATTGTCAAAAAACTATAAATTATTGTTAATTACTTTACATTTATTGATGTTTTGTGTATGATTATTGTTAATATTATACATTTCAGTGTTAATAACTTGACATCTGATTACATTTACTGTATAATTATTGTTAATTACTGAGAGATAGATGCACCGATACACATGAGGCGCAGAGTGCGCGTTACCCACTGACGAGTGGAAAAACCTGTGCGGACAAAAACTCTCATAACAGACATGCCATTGTGGTGTGTCACACAACAAGGATGTTCATGATGACTCGAGGCATTTGGACCAAATGGATTATCGGCGCGGCATGCCTACTGCTGATATTTGCAGGGGCGTGCTATTGGTATTACCAACACGTCATGGCAATACAGAAACAGGCACTCGAACGAACCGATAAACTGCTGCAAGAGTGGGAAGCCAACAAAGCAAAGCAAACCAGGACTGCAGAGAAACAGGTAACCCACACACCTGCGGAAAGCACAACGCCCACCGCAGAGAAACCAACTAACAAAATCGGTAAAGGGACAGAAACCAAAGCAGCAGAGGTACGGGTATCCAAATTCGGGTTCGGGCCCTACCCCGAACTCCCAGCCGACTTTCCATGGCAAGATTTATTCGATCCACCATACTACACTGAAAAGCCTAACCACCCATATAAAGACAATCCAAATTACGAATTAATGGATCGGATTTGGGTAGAGTTATGGAAACGTGGTGAGGATGTTAAAGGCATGGGAACACGGCACTCAACAGGATTATTTTATCCGACAATACGTGGCACAATCTACGTTGAATGGGGACCACGTCAGAAATTGTTTGGCATAGAGTTCGGTGGCAAAACAATCCGATATATAGACGGACATCCTGACGATCTGGATCGTCTTGAAGGGGTCCGCACCGAGAATGACATACCTTCAGACCTCAAAGTTTTAGATATGTCTGAAGGTATTAATGCATATCAATTCTTAAATCTACCAAAACCAAAATAAAGGAGTCAATCCAATGAAAAAGCATTTTATACCTATGCTTGTCTTATTTGCGTTTATGATGACAATGCAATCAGAAAACATACTGGCAGACCATGCACACAATGAAGACTGGGAATATGAAACTCGATGGCATAAAAATGGAAAAGTTTGGGGTGTAAATCAATCCGCCTCAGACGATGACATACCTCATCTTATGGATACCCGTGTTCGTACAAGCACGACACAAGACAGTTGGACCCATATGATGTATGCTGAAGCGTATTTCAAATCAAGATACGAAAATCCAAATGTTTTTGGCGACTATTATATCCACGCAAAACTTAATGCAGACTGGGCAACCGACCAACCCCCTTTTCAAGATGAAGGTGAAATAGAAGGCAAGAAAGGCGGTATGGCAGCGATAGAAGGTTCACAGGGGGATACCGATTGGTTCGCAATAAAGGATCCACTGGAAACCATTAAATTAACAGATGCTTTTGTACGGGCAAAAATAAATCCTCCCGATAAAGATGTATGGTATCGGGCATCATCCAAATCCTATTTCACACCCAAACCCGGACATATCATATATAAGCCGAAAGATCCATATAAAGACGACGATGACAACGGGGCCGAGAACGTCGCACCTTCTGTCGCACCTTCACTCGGTTTATCGCCTGGGAACGGTTTCAATAACATTACGATTAATGGCGAAGAGATGGTGGATACGGCACCGGGTGACACGGTGACGGTGGATTTGGTGATGCCTTCAGACAGGGGGTATTCGCAAATTTACTGGTATTTAGCGGGGCCTAATGATTCGGGTTTAGGTAACGGAGTCGGGGGACCGACATCTCCATCGGGGACTGGCATTGAAACGGAGGTAACGCATACCTTTTCAATGCCGTCAGATGCATCGGGTGTGTATACGTTCACTGCGTATATTTACCCACATTCGAGTGCGTCGGATCAGACAATCTATGAATATACTATTAAAATATACTGTTCCTGACCCGTGATTTTCTAAAGACCTTACAGGCAGGTAACCGAAATATGTTACCTGCCTTTACTTTTACCCTTTTGTCCCTCTCTTGTTTCCCTATATCTTTGCTATCAACTCACAAACGATTTCACCTTACCCACAATTCCAGAAGAATAGCAGCGTCAAGCATAATATTTCATCACGCGTTTCACATACTGACGCGTCTCTTTATAACCTCGTCCGCGGTGGCATGTCCGTCCCTAAACTTGCGATGCAAGATTTTGTGCTTTGTTGTATAATTATTCAGGACTAAAACGCACAAATTACAAAAAATTTACACTTTGCTATTAACTTTTTCCATTTAAGGTCTATATTAAAACTAAAGATGTTTCAAGAAACAGATGTATTAATTTTTTTACGTGTCGTATATTTGACAAGAATTTTTTGAGGATAATACTATGGGAGATACACTTTTCACGTTATGCACCGCGCATGTGCAGCATACAAGGAGGTCATAAATGACTCAAGGCATTTGGACCAAATGGATAATCGGCGCGGCAATTGGACTGATTATCGTTGCTATTGGGTGTATTCTGTGGTACCAACACACCACTGCAGAATATAAAGCGGAAGTCGATAAAGACGATAAACTGCTGAAACAGTGGAAAGCAGGCAAAGCAAAGCAAACCACAACTGCAGAGAAAGAAGAAACCAACACACCTGCGGAAAGCATCACGCCAACCGCAGAGAAACCGACAATCAAAATCGGTGAAGAGACAGAAACAAACACCGATAAACCAACTGATATACCGTCTATAAGAACAGATGGCACCGAAGAACCTAAAATCTCGCCTCACGGGTTTGGACCCTATCCCAGGGTCCCAAAAGACTACTTGCTTACATGTGGTCCTACATCATGGCAAATGATGGACCTGTTTGGGGGGCCGCCGCCAACACGAGAAATAGAATTAATTGACCGCGTCATGGTCAAGTTGTGGCAGGAAGGAGACACCAAAATTCAGGGTGGGACTTTTGAAAATGGAAAAGTCTATGTCTATTATCGTGATCGCGTCTATGTACGTTATAGCACAATCACAAACTTTGATGGAACAACATCCCGGTATATTTCAGAGTGGGGTTCTCATTCAGATGTTCCTGCGCCAACACAGGAAGAAGCTCTTGCCGGCCATATTCCAGAAGGTCTGGAGGTAATTGACTTAGACATTGAAGATCCTGGAATTGAACCATACTCATTTCTGGGATTAGACAAATAATTTAACAAAAGGAGAACAATAATGATCTTGAAAAGATTTGGACTACTCTTTGTCGTGCTTTTAACGATTTTTCTTACATCAGAAAATACAGGGGATACCCATCCCGCAAAAGGTAATAAGGATACTATTTACTTTATTGACGGCGGGGCCTACTCGTATGCATGGTCGGAGGATATCTCGGAACACCATAAATCTGTAAGTAGTCGCGCAAACGCTTCTATTTCAGCACACCGTCTACAGGGTGGATGGGGATTGTCCGCAAGTGCCGATGCATACGTAAATGCAGCAGAGGAGGTAAAGTGGATTAGAATAGATGGCATTGATACCCCCATTGTAATTTGGCCGCGTGGTGAATACTATCTACATGCGCATATTAAGAAAAAAAACGACAAGGGAAGATTTGTGGCTGTAGCGTGGGGTCCAGACAATACGATAATCCCTGTTCCGTACGGAGTTCCAATAACTAAAACTACTTGGGCATATCTTATGGAGGCTGACAGCGAAGAACTGAAAAACTCTGACTATAAAGCAAAAGGTATCGGGTACATTCAGAACACAAATCCCGATAATGGACCTCAGAGCGCAGGAACCACCGCGAGTGTATAAGAGTTCGCCAACACCTTGGCAGGCAGGTGTCCTATTTTGGATATCTGCCTTTACTTTTACCTTTTTATCCCTCTCTTGTTTCCCTATATCTTTGCTATAAACTCACAAACGATTTCACTTTTCCCACAGTTCCAGAAAAATAGCAGAGTCAAGCGTAATATTCATCACTCGTTTCACATACTGAAGCGTCTCTTTATAGTCTCGTCCGTGGTGGCATGTCTTTCCCTAAACTTGCAATGCAAGATTTTGTGCTTTGTTGTATAATTTCAGGACTAAAACGCACAAATTACAAAAAATTTACAATTTGCTATTAACTTTTTCTATTTAAGGTCTATATATAGTTAAAGATGTTTCAAGAAACAGATGTATTAATTTCTGGAAAAGGTGCATAAGATTGTAATTCAAGCAATTACGGCATTTTAAGATAAATCTAAATTATTTTTGTGTTATGCACCCTTTCCAACTTAATACTGTGTCTTATATTTTAACAACAGGGTTACATGTCGTATATTTGGCAAAAATTTTTAGAGGATAATATTATGAGAGATAAACTTTTCACGGTGCATGTGCAGCACACAAGGAGGTCATAAATGACACGTGGCATTTGGACCAAATGGATAATCGGTGCGGCGTTCCTATTGCTTATCATTGCTGCGGGATGTATTCTGTATTACCAACAGACAACCCAAGTCGATAAACAGGCAGCAGAACAAGCCGATAAACTTCTGCAACAGTGGGAGGCAGATAAAGCAAAGCAAACCACGACTGCAGAGAAAGAAGAAACCAACACCCCTGCGGAAAGCACACAGAACACTGCAGAGAAACCAACCAACAAAATCGGTGAAGAGACAGAAACAAACACCGATAAAGCAACCGAACCTGTTGACATCGCAACACCAGAACAAGAGAACACCGAAGAAGTCGAAGTATCGCCATTCGGATTCGGGCCCTATCCGAAAGTGCCCGAAGATTTTCCAGGCGATTATGGTCGTCCAGGCGAAGTAAACTGGGCTTATGCAAATCACCCTAGCTCAGAACTCATCATCCGTGTGTTAATAAAGTTGTGGACAGAAGGTGAAAGAAACTTTCTGGGGGGAAGCACCGGTCCCGGTGGGAAAGTCTATCCACATTACTATGATACAGTCTATGTTGGCATTGAAAAAACAGAAAACGGCCGTGTTACACACACCAAATCAGGTCCTTTTGTTGACTTTGATGTAGATGACATAGACAACCCACCGCCACATATACGTATATTAGATTTATTTACTTCCGGTATTGATCCGTATCAATACCTAAACTTACCGAAATAAAAGGAGAAAACACCATGAAAACCAAAGTTTGTTTGACATGCACCCTTATTATCGCTTTTGCTACAATCTTATCGCTTGTCTATTCCGATAATTCCCCGCGCTCAGACGGTGGAAACATGGCAGGCAGTCTTGATGCAAATGACAGGCAGGTAACCGAAACATGTTACCTGTCTATTTTCTTTTAACTTGACACGAAAGGGAATATACAGAGGCATTCAATTGTCGAGTTTTGTTGTAGGAGGGGTTTCCTAACCCCGATTTCAGATGCCCTGCATGAAAATTCGGGGTTAGAAACCCCTCCTACAAGAGCTTCAAGTGACAATGGGACAGTGGAAAACCACCACCCTCCACTGATCACTCAGTCGTTTCCTCTATAGCCATATTTATAACCACACCTTTCACGCTGACAGGCTCATTTGAGACATGTATGATTTGTCCACCTGAAACATAGTGCTGATGATAAACGCCTTTCGTATCCCACCAATATAGATATGGGATGGATGATCCATAAGTACCATCATCTTGAACCACCTCATCTGTGACCATTTTGTCTTGTCCTGCTGAGAAACCGGGACGTCGATACTCACCACTTGCTCCAACAACAATCGATGTCGGTGATAATCTTTTTCCACTACTTGTAACTTTACCGCGAACTGTTGAATAGATAATAGTCTGACCACTATAGGCTGAAATCACATATAGATGCTTAATACTACCAACTTCGTTATCCATAAGTAGCCGTTCACGGATATTCTGTTGTTCAACTGTGATGCCTTCAGCATTTACAGGAACTTCAACCTGTGTAGGCTTAACACCAGAACTTGCAACGGGTTCTCGTCTTTTTGTATCACATCCACTCATAACACATAAACCACATATTATCAGTAATAGCAAGAATGCATTCCATTTCATTTCAGATTTATTCCTCCTGATAGGGTTTGAATTCACGAGGTAAAGGTGTTTCCGCACCTTTGGGTAACTCACCTACATTTGTGAATTTCCAGTTTAACTTTGACATTTGCGCGTTGTATTCTGCAGCAAGTGTATTGTAACTTGCCTTAATACCTGCCACCTCTGATTGCCAAAGGTTGTATTGTTCTCTGTCTTCACGCGGCCATTTGTTCCGTGGAAGATCTGTATATCCATCGGCCATTGTGGTAATACGTTTTTGATATACTTTTATATCGGCTTTTTTCTTATCAAGTTGACTTGATGCGTCCTTGAACCATTCATATTTTCGCAGAAGTTCTTTTGGTCCAAGTTCTTCTTGAGCAACCTGCTTTGATTCACGAAACCAATCGCACCCACAGAACAGGATAACTATGAGAAGCATCAAGTAACTCAATTTCACAATTTTATTCATTTACTTTCTCCAATTAACAAATTAGTATTGTGTTACGCAAATTAGAGACATCATGCTCAAAAAGGATAGTGATATTCTGTGGAATATATCATATTCAATTGGCTAATGCATCTGCATGTTCGGCGAACTTAAAATCCAACTCCGTGATACCGTCAGCATCGTGAGTACTCATGTCAATTGTTACACGATTATATACATTGAACCATTCTGGGTGATGGTTCATTGATTCTGCAATTAGAGCGAGTTGTGTCATAAATCCAAACGCAGATACAAAGTTGTCAAACTGAAACTGCTTGTGTAGTTTTCCGTTTTCTACAGTCCACCCATTGAGTTTGTCCAAGTTATTCTGAATCTCAGTTTCTGAGAGTTTAGTACGTGCCATTTTTTCCTCCATTAGTTAAGAAAATATTTTGTGGAATCTTCGTCCAAATTACGTTAAAATTGTAGTTGAAACGGTATATTATATCAATAAAAACATTCCACATCAATGAAGGAGATTTTAATGGCACTGGCAACAACGTTATATTTTCCAGAGGTAGGTCCCCAATGGGAAGATTGGATACAAGTAATCAATGTAGGGAACGAGGAAGCACGAGTTACAGGTATTGCAAGGCATGCAGCTAACGGACATCCTACTTGGACAGAGGAGCGGGAGATTTCTCCCTTTGAATGTTGGACACCGAATGTAGAAGCCATCAAAGAGAATTCCTCTATGCAACTCACATCGGATCAACCGATTGTTGCGGAACGACACATGCACAACAAGACAAATATACTTGATTTTGTGGGTGCTGCAGAGGAATATGAAACTGTTGGACTCCGATTGTTTTTCCCAGAGTTAGTAGCTGGTGCACTTGATTGGTTCAGGTTTCTGAATGTAGGTGAAGCAGATGCTTTGGTTAACATCATTATCCGCAATCGTCGCGGGGATGTAATCAACCAGCGTCATCACCAAATTAAGCCGCTATGCTGTTGGGATATTGCAGAAGGTTTGATGGGTAACGTAAATGGCACTGTAGAAGTGACAAGTACACAACCAATTGTTGGGGAACGACACCTCCATTATCAGGGTGGCAAAACATGTGTTGGTCAATATGGTCAGGTTATCACAGATGCGCCACGCACGCTTTATTTTCCCGAAGTCGGACCAGCATGGCAGGATTGGTCAATAATTGTAAATGTTGGCAGAGAAAAGGCACAGGTCACTATGATTGCACATGAAGATGGAACTGGTAATCCTGTTACAACAATGGAACGAGAATTAGATCCTTTTGAATGTTGGATGCCAAAGATGGAGGATATCAAGATAAAATCTTCAATCCTGATTCGTAGTGATCAACCCATTGTAGCTGAACGTCACATGCATAGCGACACAGCAGTAATTGACCTTCCTGGTGCATCTGAAGAAAGTGGACATGTCGGTATACGGCTATTTTTCCCTGAAGTTGCAAGTGGCGCAAGAGACTGGTTCCGTTTCCTAAATGTTGGAGAAGTAGATGCATTAGTTAACATCGTTGTGCGAAATAAAAGGGGTGACACGATAAGATCGCTGCATAGACGAATAAAACCGAGATGTTGTGCGGATGTGGATGAAGCAGCTATGGGAAATGTACGGGGTTCTGTTGAAGTACAGAGCTCACAGCCCATTGTAGGGGAAAGACATTTACACTATCAATCTGGACATAGAGGTGCCGTGGTTGGTCAATACGGCGTTGTCATAGGTGAATAGACAATGGATCTAACCAATAAAAAAGCAGTAGTTACTGGGGCAGGGCAAGGTATTGGGAAAGCAATTGCTCTAAGACTTGCTAATGCAGGTGCGGATGTAGCGATTTTAGATTTAAACCTAACATCTGCTGAGGCAGTTGCTGAGCAAATAGAAGCACTTGGTAGGCAGTCAATTCCAATTCCAACCGATGTATCGGACTCTGATGATGTGAATGCTGCCATTGACAAAATACTCTCTGAATTTGGGCGGGTTGATATTCTCGTCAACAATGCTGGTATTGCTGGTAGAACATTGCCGTTGACCGAATTAGATGAATCTGATTGGGATTCTGTGATTGGTGTGAATTTAACTGGCGTGTTCCTGTGTTGTAAGGCAGTTATTGACACAATGATTAGACAAGATTACGGTAGGATTGTGAATATCGCTTCAATTTCTGGTAAGGAAGGTAACCCAACTATGATTCCGTATTCTGTATCTAAAGCAGGCGTTATCTGTCTAACAAAGGCACTGGCAAAAGAGGTAACGGACTATAATATCCGTGTGAATGCGGTATCACCAGCGGTCATTGAAACACCTATTATGGAAGGTATGGCACAATCAACAATTGACTATATGGTGGGTAAGATACCATTAGGTCGCATTGGAAGACCAGAAGAGGTAGCTGCAGTGGTAAATTTCTTAGCCTCCGATGAAGTGAGTTTTGTTACTGGTCAATGCTATGATGTGAGTGGTGGACGGGCGACGTATTAAGTAATACCAAATCTAAAAAGGAACTTCACATTAAAAAATTGACTGTTTGTAGTCGCGCGATGAATTGCTCCTCTTATATTGTCCGAGGCGCAATGAATTGCGCGACTACAAACGCATACTTTACATTCAATTAATACAAAATGATTATTCAGCAATACAGTAGAGATATTGCGTTCCGCGCAGAAATAACTCTGACCCGACGAATACTGGTGATGCGTTAAAACTATCATCCAGTTTATTTTCTGCTATTACTTCAAACTCAGGACCGTCTTTTAGAACTGTCACAGTTCCGTTTCGGCTTGCAATATAGATGCGGTTTGCTGCCCCAGCGATAGACGAATACACACCACCTATACCAGCTACCCTCTCAGGACCGTAATGGATTGAGCCAGTGTTCCTATCAATAGCAGAAAGTATACCGGTATTCCCCTTAAGGAAGTAAATAATATCACCACTCAACATAGGAGATGGCACATAAGGTGTATCACGGTTATATTCCCACTTAACTGCATCCGTTCCTGTAATTTCACCATCGGCAATATCAAGGTTTATCGCTTGTAACGAACTTCCACGGAAACCACTAATGACATAAACATATCCATCAGTATGTACGGGAGAAGGTATTACGTTCCGTGTCATGCCACCACATTCCCATAATACTTCACCATTTTTCAAATCATAACTGCGTGTCCGATTTGTTGCAGGCACAATAACTTGAGAACCTCCATTGTGTTCAACGACAATAGGTGATGTCCATGTAGTGCGTTCATCTCGTTCCATTTTCCATATTTCGTCTCCAGTTCGCTTATCCAGAGCGACAATAAAGGATTGCCCCTCTTGATCCTGCAGAACTACAATTGTGTCATTATGGATAATTGGACAACTCCCTTCTCCAAAGGTGCCTGCTTTATGCATATTACCGAGGTCTTTTTCCCATATAAGATCGCCGGTCAAATCCAAGCAGTAGAGTCCGCGCGAACCAAAATATGCATAGATATGTTCACCATCAGTTACAGGTGAATTCGATGCGTAACTTGAGTCATTATGCATACCTTCATGGGGTGATTCCTCACGTAGTGTTTTTTCCCATAAAATACTACCATCACTGCGATTGTAAGTAATAAGTCTGAACTGATATGGGTCAATATTGCTGTTCCCGCCACGACCTCGATTGTTTTGTTCTTGTGGAAAGAAACCGCTGAAGGGATTATCATCTATGGATTCAGTATCCTTATTTTCTTCAGTTTCTTCTTCCGCAGTTTTTTCAACTTTAATTGCTGTCTGAATAAAGACTTTATCTTCCCAAATAATTGGGGTTGCATGTCCCAGACCGGGGATTGGAACTTTCCACCGAATGTTTTCTGATTCGCTCCAAGTAACTGGCGGGTTGGCATTGACTGCAGTGCCGTTTGTTAGGGGACCCCGCCAATGATGCCAATTGTTTTCTAATTTGGAAGTTTGAGCTGTCTTAGTAGCATGTTGATCAGCAATTGTCTGTAAAGTTGCCATTGTTGCAATAACAGATAAACATACTGCTAAAAATGCTGTTTTTTTCATAGCATATATTCCTTTCATTTATGTTGAGTATGAGGTATTAGTGATTATTCTGCGATACAGTATAGATGATTAGTTCCACGCAAATAGAGTTCTGAACCGACAATTGCAGGTGATGCGTTAAAACTTTCGTCGAGGTGATTTACTGTTAACACCTTTAGTGTAGGACCGTCCTGTAGAACTGCAACAGCACCGTTACGATCTGCAATATATATTCTACCAGCCGCCCCGACAATTGACGCGTACACATTTGAGATTCCTTGAACCCTCCGTGGTCCATAAAGTACCTCTCCACTATTTATGTTTATTGCTGTAAGGATATTATCATTTCTTTTTAGGAAATAGATAATATCGCCGCTCAATAGTGCTGAAGGGACATAAGGTGTGTCTCGGTCATATTGCCAATCAATAGCTTCTGTGCCTGTAATATCTCCAGATGCAGTTTCAAGGTTGATGGATTGAATTGAAAAACCACCGTGTCCACTCATAACATAGACATGTCCATTCTTATAAATAGGGGAAGGAATTACATTTCTTGTCAATCCGCCGCATTCCCAAACCACATCCCCATTTGCTATATTGTAACTCATGGTGCGATGAGACGCAGGAACGATCACCTGTGAAATGTCGTTATAATCAACTACAATAGGAGATGTCCATGTTGTCACTTCATTTCTGTCCATACGCCATAGTTCATCACCAGTGTTTTTATCAAGAGCTGTAATAAATGATTGCCCTTCATGGTCTTGTAAGATTACGATTGTATCTCCGTGGATAATTGGGCAGCTACCCTCTCCAAAGGTGTTTCTCTTACGCATGATTCCGATATTCTTTTCCCACTTGATATTGCCTTTAAAGTCTAAACAGTAGAGACCGCGTGAACCGAAATAAGCGTAAATATGTTCTCCATCTGTTACAGGAGAATTAGAAGCAAAACTTGCGTCACCATGGATCCCCTCGTGTGGTTTGGTTTGATTTAGTGTCTTTTGCCATTTAACGCTACCGTCAGCCCGGTTTAGCACAAGAAGTTCAAATTTAAGTGTCGGTAGATTCCTATTTCTTCGTCTATTACGTCTACCTTCTGACTGAGATTCCGTGTTCGTGTTATCTGTCTCAGACATTGCAACAGGAATTGCTGTCTGAATAAAGGTCATATCTTCCCAAATAATTGGTGTAGCATGCCCCATTCCAGGTATAGGGACTTTCCATCGGATATTTTGAGATTCACTCCATTTTGTTGGAGGGTTGGCATTCACAGCAGCACCAGTTGCGAGGGGACCTCTCCAATGATGCCAGTTTTCTACATACTTATTAGAGTTGTCAATCTCAGCACCATGATGATCAGCAATTATGTTAGTCGTCAAAAATGTAATTATTGTTAGCACACAGATACATAAAGTCAAAAATGCAATTCTTTTGTACATAATTTTCCTATTGATTAAGAGTAGTTTCTGTTAACCTACAGATTGATGGAGAAATCAAACATAGATTCGGTGTAATGTGTTAACTACTATGAGGTTAATATGTCTTCAATCACAAGGGGTTTTTCTAATTCCTTATTTGCATCTTCAAGTTTTTCGCGGCTTGAAACGACACAAACTGCTGCCTTTTCCTGGTTTTCTTCAAACATTTGCAGAAGTGCCCGCTTTACTTCTTTCGGTGTTGCACTACGCCGTTGCGTATAACGTTCTTCCCGCATTTCAGGTGTCTGTCCTGTTATATGATAACTAAGTGCATCACTTGCAGCTTGACTTGGTCGTATCGGTTTTTCAGCATCTTTTGCAGTTGAAATGATTGCCCTATCAATGTCGGTTTGGGTCCATTCAACCTGTTTAATATATTCAACTGTCTTCTCAAATACATTTATCGTTCGTGCAACATGCGGGTCTCTGAATGAGGATTGACTGAGTGATGAACTAAACGGACTATACGACAGTCTTGCCCCATAAGCATTCCCAATAAAACGGATTTCACTTAAAATGTAGTCCATTCTGACAAGATGTGTGCCGATAGTCAGTAACGTTGAATCTGGATGTGAATAATGCGGTGCAGGCATAACATAGGCACAATGTGCAATTTGGATTGGACCTGCCAAACCCTCACGGGGTGGGGCATCAAACGGTTCATAAGATATTTGTGATGATTCAATATTATCATCAGACATAGCATTAAACCAATCAGCAAGTTTTACACTTGTTTTCTGATATGAGGAATCTGAACCTGTAAAACTTACAGTCACTCGACTACTGTTCAAAAGAAAATCACGAATCTCTTCTATATGACACATGAGCTCGTTATTTAGTTCGTCAAAACTATTGAGTAGGTTTTCGCTGATGCGTAATTGCGGTAGCCCATAGACTGTCTCACCCAGATATCCTTGAGGGGAGAGACCACGGGAAGCATGATAAATTGCTGTGCTTGAACCGTCTTGGACCATGTCTGTACGGTATTCTGCCACAGCTTGTACCATAACATCGTTAAGGCGTTCTGTATCACGCGGATTCAGAGCGAACAGATAGTCGTGTAACACATCAAGTGCTTCGTCAATTGTTTCATCAAGAGCTTTTAGGTTGAAACGCAAGTTTTGAATGTAACGACTGTGATGAAGTGCGTGTGTGCTGAATCCGACCCCACATCCGATTCCACCTGTGACCGCAGATTTTCGTTTTGCCATTTCTGTGAAGCTCATATCGGCAGCACCGAGTTTACTTATTGCATCTGTATATCGTGGCAGATATGTCCAAAGATGTTGCGGTAGTCCTTGTAAGTCAAAGTTCAATATTAGATAGTTAACACCGTTAGAAAATACATCATTCCTGAGTAGATCTTGTCCACCAATTTTTTCAATAGATGTTGGGATATGTTTCGGTTTTTCTGGTAGATCTCCTACTTGGAGTTGTGGTAATTTTTCCAACGCTTCTGGTGGGTTTGGTTGTCCGTTCATCCGTTCCAATTCTGCAGCATCAGTCGCTATTTTTTCTGCTTCTTCATCAGTGAGTTGTGCTCGGATTTCTTTTGTCCGTTGTTCTAATTCTGCATCAAGTTCTGACTGTAAATTAGGATCCGGCGAAAGCACACTGGTCAATCGGTGTGGATTGTCTACAAGGCGTTCTCTAATCATATCGTTGAAAAGTGTTGGCATATCTTCCCACCGTTTTCGGATTGTCGCCAAACTTTCACCCATTTTCAAGAAAGTGTCAGATTCTTTTTCATAAATCCAAACATTCATCACACGAAAAAGCATGTGGAGTGGAAACATAGAGGCAACTTCTTGATAGTAATAGGTAGACTGTTGAAAAGCAGCTTCTACAATAGTAGCATCTAATTCGTTATCTGCGAGTTCAGTGAGTGTATCTTTAACCAATTCTTCGAACGTTTCAACTCTATCTTTTTCACTACCTTTAAGCCCTACATAAAATGTGCTGTTCGGACCGATGGAACTTGCGCCAGAATAGATGAGATCTGCTCCCAATTTGGAGTCAATTATGGCTTTTTTTAGTGGTGCTGCTTCATTTCCGAGTAGTATTAAACTCAAAATATGACACATTGCGACATCTTCAGGATCAGTTGCATCTCCTATAAGCCAACTGAGCATAAGATAGGTTTTTTCTGTAAGTGATTCATCGGGTGCAACAGGGTATGTATCAATAACAGAACGGTGTGCATCCCATCTCGGTTGATGGGTGACATCCTTATTGAGTGGTTGTAATGAGGAAATAGTGTCGTTTTTTGGAATATTGTTCAATTTGTCAGAAAGAAACATAAGATAATCGGTCGTTGGAATATCACCATATAAGAAGAAGTAACCATTGCTTGGGTGGTAGAAAGTCCCATGGAAGTCTTTTAGCTGCTGGTATGTCAAGTTTGGAATAGCCTCTGGATCGCCACCAGATTCCTTAGCATATAATGTGTCGGGCAATAGACGACTTGTCATGGAACGGTACAAGCGCGATTCTGGATCCGAAAAAACACCTTTCATCTCATTATAGACAATACCAGTTATTTTTAGGTCTCCAGTTGGTTCTTCAGGATTAACAGGAGCGAGATGGTGTCCTTCACGTTTGAAAGTCTCCTCTGTCAGTAGCGGGTGAAAGACTGCATCAAAATACACTTCAGCTAAGTTGAATAGGTCTTTCTTTACGTTGCTTGCGACCGGATAATATGTATGGTCTGAACTTGTCATGGCGTTGATAAAAGTTGCCATGCTCATCTTTATCATTTCAAAAAACGGTTCTTTGACAGGAAATTTGTGTGATCCTGCCAAGACAGCATGCTCAAGGATATGTGGAACACCTGTATCGTCAGTCGGTGGTGTGGGGAAATTGATAGAGAAGAGATTTTCAGAATCGTCCGTATAGAGATGTAGTATACGTGCCCCACTGTGGTGATGTGTCAATTCAATCGAAACAGCACGTAGTTCGTTAATCGGGGTGATCTTTTTTACTTCAAATCCGTGTAGTTGTTGACCTTTGCGTAGATCGATAGGCGGGTATTTTGACCCGCCACTTTCAGCTGCGAGTTTAGTTTCCATTTAAACCTCCATTGATATTCTATATTTAATCGTCAAATTATATGGTCAAAAAGCCAATGTTATATGTCTTCAATTTCAAGTGGGTGATCCATTTTTTGATTCTCAGCCTCTAATTTTTCACGACTTGCGATGACGCAAATTGGGGCTTTATCTTGATTTTCCTCAAGAACTTGAAGCAGTGCTCGTTGGACTTCGTTAGGTGTTGCGCGTCGAAGTTGAGCATATCTTTCTTCAATTGTATCATTGGTTTGTCCTTCCAAAAAATGCGATAGTGCTCTGGATGATGCCTGATTAGGACGAATATTTCGTAGGTAACCTGAAGAATTGGCAATTATCGCACGGTCAATATCAGTTTGTGTCCATTCTGTCTGTTTAACATAGTCAATTGTTCGATCAAAAACGTCAAGTGTGCGGCTAATATGAGGATCACGTTCAGATCCTTGGTAGATCAAGGATTCGAATGGGTTATATGAGAAGGCAAGACCGTAAGCATTTCCTTTTAATCTGATCTCAGGCATCATATAATCATTGTCAATAATATGTGCTCCGATTGTCAGGAGGGCAGAATCTGGATGTGAAAAGTGTGGAGCTGGTATCATTTTAGTGCAATGTGCTATTGGAATAGGAGCAGCCAACCCGTCGCGGGGTGGTGTTTGAAAAGATTGCAAGTTAATTGGCGTTGGTAATATCGGTTCATTATGCATTTCGTCAATCCAATTGGCAAATTGTCCACGAAACATAGCGAAATCGGTGTCAGTCCCAGTAAAACTGGCGGTTACTCGCCGTTGGGATAATAGAAAATTGCGAATCTTTTCTATATTACAGACAAGTTCTTCATAGGAGTCGTCAAAACTGTTGAGCAGCATTTCATTTGTGCGGAGACGTGGCAGTCCATAGACAGTATCTTTGAGAAAACCGCGTAATGAAAGTCTATTTGCAGCACGATGGTTGGCGGCATGTGGCCAGTAATAGTCTTGTTTAGATGCCACTGCTCGTTTGAGTATATCGCGGAAACGTTCTTTATCGCGCGGGTTAACATTGAAAATCAGATCATGAATGACGTTCAATGCATCTGCGATTTTTCCATCAAGTGCTTTGAGTTGAAACCGGACTCCAAAAACTGTGTGATCTGCCCCATGTGCGTGTGTTGTAAATGTCGGTGAACATCCTATGCCGCCGGTTGCTGCTGCTCTACGTTGTGCAATTTGTTCATAATTCATCTTGCCGGCACCGAGTTTACTAATTGCATCGGTGTAACTTGGGAGATATTGCCAAAGATGTTGTGGTAATCCTTGTAAGTCGAAATTGAGTGCAAGGTAGTTCACACCGTTTGAGAAAACGTTGTTCCTGATGAGTGGACATCCGTTAACCTCTTCAACAGTAGTAGGAATATGCGATGGCTTATCAGGCAGGTCAGAGATGTGAAGCTGTGGCAATTTTGCTAAATCCTCAGGTGAATTGGGTTGTCCACTAAGTCGTTCAAGTTCAGCGGCATCAACAGCAATCTGTTGTATCTGTTCATCAGTTAGTTTTGCACTAATTTCCTTCAGGCGTTGATTTTCCTTTGCATCAATCCTTGCCTGCATATCTGGATCAGGCGTAAGGATTGTCGTTAAACGATGCGGGTTGTTAAGCAATCGCTCTTGAATCAGATCGTTGAATAGATGTGGTTTCTGCTCCCAACGTTGATGGACAGCGGAAATGTGCGTCCCCATCTTTAGGAATAGAGTCGGGTCTTTGTCATATATCCAGGTATTAAAGACACGCATTGCCATCTGAAACGGGAAGTTTGATGTAACTTCCTGATAATTATAGGTGATTTGTTGGAATGCGGCTTCCACTATCTCTCTGTCAATTTCTGCGTCTGCAATTTGCGTGAGTGTCCTGATGATCAATTCTGTGAAAGCGTCAACGCGATCTGCTTCACTTCCGCCTAAACCTATACTAAATGTTCTATTTGGTCCTATCTTACCATCAAAGATATTGTATCGTATGTCAGTTCCAAGTTTTGAATTGATTATTGCTTTGCGTAGTGGTGAACTTTCATTGTCAAGTAGTATCCTGCGTAATAGGCTGCACATGATAGCATCTTCAGGATCTCTCGCATCTCCCAGTAACCAACTCAGCATCAAGTAAGTCTTTTCATTTAGGGACTCGTCAGTCCCAATTAGGTATGTATCCGTGACGCTTCGCGGTGATTCCCACTTCGGTTGTTGTGTTATTTCTGCACGTAGCGGATGTTGCAAACCATTTGTTTTTGGTAGGAGTTCCAGTTTTTGGCAGAGAAATGAGAGATATTCTTGAGTGGGTATATCTCCGTAGAAAAAGAAATAACTGTTATGTGGATGGTAGTATGTTTGGTGATATGACTTTAATTGTTCGTAAGTTAAATCAGGTATAACCAGTGGATTACCGGCACCATCGTTGGCGTAGTGGGTATCTGGTAAGAGATTATCCTTAACAACTGTCCAAAGACAGTATTCAGGAAGAGTCAAGCCAATTTTCACTTCATTATAGACGATTCCATTGACTTTCAAATCTCCTGTTGGTTGATCTGGGTCAATTGGTTCAAGATGATGTGCTTCACGTTTAAAGATCTCCTCAGTCAGAAGTGGATGAAAAACCGAATCAAAATGAATTTCTGCGAGATTAAATAGGTCTTTCTTGACGTTATTAGATGTGTAGTAGAATCCGTGATCGAAACAGTTCATTGCATTCGTACTGTCATAGGTTGCTAAACTCATCTTCATGCTTTCAAAGAACGCACCTTTTACTGGGTACTTACGAGACCCCATTGTAACACAGTGTTCAAGGATATGTGGTAATCCTGTATCATCGTAGGTTGGGGTAATTGGACTGATTGAAAACAGGTTTCTGGAGTCGTCTGCATAGAGGTGTAGAAGTCGAGCACCGCTATGCGGATGCAAGAGTTCGATTGCTACTGCCCGTAATTCATCAATTGGTGTGATCTTTTTTACCTCAAATCCGTGAAGTTGTTGTCCTACATTTAGGTCGATGGGTGGGTAAGGAGTCCCACCCGTTGCAGATGAGAGTTTGGAATCCACTTTAACCTCCATAATTACCTGAGATATGTTCATAATCATTTTGCGAAACTGTTACGGCACGCGGAGCGTGCCTACTACTTTTAAGGGTATATCCTATTTTTGAACCACGTTCAATTGTCTTACTTTTTTGAAAGGTCAGCACAGACAAGTTCTTCACCGTTTCTTGCAAATACATGTTTATACGCATAAGCAGGATGTGCCCATGTAACACCATCTCTACGGTTTAATTGGTCGCGTGTCGGTTTAATTAACTTGGCACGACTAATGATATTAAGACCATCGGGTGAAAGTTCAGTGATGAGGAGTTCTCCACGTTCATTAAACATCCAAACTTTGTCTGCATTTTGCGTTATATGAATGGTACTCCATCGAGCTTTAGGTACTGCAGTAAGGTCTTCCCATATACGATCCCCCGTTTTAGCCTCTATACAACGTAGTTCCCCGTAGCTGTCAACACCATAGATGTAATCACCTATCCATACTGGTGTTGACATCGTTGTCTGGATGGCATCAGTATTCCTCTCATTTTCCCCTCTTCTATGCCAACCAAGTTCAAAATCTAATTTATCGGTAGATAGTTTCAGAAGTGCTGCACCTTCATAGAAATTAGTAACGAACAACTGATTATTGTTGTAGATGGGTGTTGCGATACCGATCTCCCAGTTTGTTGGTGGAATTGGGTACTTCCAATGTAATTCACCTGTTTGTGGGTCAATGCATGTTACGTTCCAACCGGTCCAACAAATTAAGACCCTTTTTCCTGCTTGTTCAATGATGATGGGAGCAGAATAAGAAGCATTGTCTTCCAAAGCAGTCCACTTTTCCTCACCTGAAATCCTATCAAATGCAACTATACATGCTTCTGGTTTCCCACCTATCTGTACGATAAGTAGATCATCTTCTACAAGCGGAGCACAAGCGATTCCCCAGATCGGCATTTCAATGTTATATTCGGTATTCAAATCCTTTTGCCATTTGATTTCACCAGTTGCTGCATCAAAACAGTATAGATGTCCCATAGCACCTAATGTGTACGCAAGTCCATCATGCACAGTAACATTTGCGCGTGGGCCTACAGGATAATCTATCTTGTAGACACAATCGTAGGTATGAGACCAGATTTCGTCCCCAGTTTGCCAATCAAAGCAGTGAACTCGTTCAACCTGTTTCGGTTTTGTAAGTCTGTCAGTTACGTATACACGGCCATCTGCTACAGTTGGGCCACTATACCCACTCCCTATAGGCACACTCCATTTTATTGGTATTTCCTCACCATCAAATTTTTCAATGATATCGGTCTCCTGCCATACGCCATCTCTGTTAGGACCTCGCCACTGGGGCCAATCATCAGCAGATACAAAGTGGATATGTATAAGAATGACACTAATAGAGACAATAAGTAAGCATGTAATGTGTTTCATAAATGATATTATACTCCTTGATAAAATAGAAATCTATTGTGAGAACAGAATGATTGATCTTGATATTTGATTTTTCTTATTGGATATGTTCAAGTTCTATCAGAAACTTTTTGCTTCAGCAAATGTATCTGAATACATTAATTTCTTTATGATATTGTCCATGTTATTGCATTTATTTTATCCTTTTTTATTTTCTTTGTCAATTGGAAATATGAAAGTTATAGTAGAATGCGGATTTGGTTTCTGAATCTCGGATTTATCAGATATGGGTTTGGTGCATTCTTGTTCTTGATTAGGATAGGGGTTCAGGTTTGATGAAATGATTCATTGTCTGAACCAGGATTTTCAGGATTAGTAGATTTTCAGGATAAGTGTGTGGTACTTCTAAGCGTCCATTCAAAAGATAATTGTCTTATGTTAGATAGGAACTTCGGAGTGTCAAACTCTTATCCTGGAAATCTACTAATCCTGAAAATCCTGGTTCAGACAGATAGGAATACAAACCCATAACAAAATTAACGTTTGTGAATATTATTGAACAAAAATCCTAAAACTAAATAACCCTGTTTATATGTTTAAGTTTCTTGACAATAACCTAATCAGAAGGTATAATTTCAACATAGATAAACTGTAAAATACTCCATATTACAACACCATATCTTTATACTTTAATCTTCTCCTTGAGTAATGCTTTTAACAATCACTACAACCTATTCTCCTGCAACTGATCTTGGTTATCTGTTACACAAACATCCTGATCGACTACAAACCTTTGATCTTGCATTTGGAAAAGCACACGTCTTTTATCCTGAAGCTGAAACGGACAGATGTACTGCTGCCTTATTGCTTGATGTAGATTCGGTCGGACTTGTGAGAAGGGGTTATGGACAATTTCGAGAGAATTTCGTGCTGGCGGAATATGTCAATGATCGCCCTTATGTTGCGTCTTCATTTATGAGTGTTGCAATAGCAAAGGTGTATAGTAGTGCCTTATCTGGTAAATGTAAAGACCGTCCTGAGCTTGTTGAAACTCCGATTCCATTGAGTGTGAAGTTGTCTATACTACCGTGTCGCGGTGGAGATAAGTTCTTGAGACGGTTATTTGAACCACTCGGGTACTCTGTCACTTCAGAACGACATATACTCGACCCAAGTTTTCAAGAGTGGGGAGATAGTCGTTATTATACTGCAACTCTCGAAAAACAGTGTTTGTTGAGTGAGATGTTAAGACACCTTTATGTTCTAATTCCGGTACTTGATGATGATAAACATTATTGGGTTGCAGAAGCGGAAATAGACAAACTCTTAAGACACGGAGATGACTGGTTGTCTGAACATCCGGAACAAGAAGTTATAGTTAGTCGTTATTTGAAGCATCAACGTAGGTTAACGCGTCAAGCATTGGTACAATTAGGTGATTTTGATAGTGAAGAAGAGGCAGATTCACCAGATGAGAAAGAGATAGAGGAACATATTGGTCTGAATGAAGTTAGACTTAGAAAGACAACAGAGATCATAAAGAAGTCTGGAGCGAAACGGGTTTTGGATTTAGGATGTGGAGAAGGAAAGCTGCTCCGAAAATTGATGCGAGAGAAGCAGTTTGAAGAAATAGTTGGAATGGATGTTTCTCATCAATCATTGAAAATCGCACAGCAACGATTACATTATGACCGCTTATCAGAGAAGGAACAGGAACGGCTTACATTCTTGCAAGGATCTTTATGCTATCGGGATTCACGTATATCAGAATATGATGCGGCAGCTGTGATTGAGGTAATCGAACATTTGGACAAACCGCGTCTTGCGGCATTTGAACGTGTCTTATTTGAATATTCTCGTCCAAAATTGGTCGTGTTGACAACACCTAATGTAGAATATAATGTTAAATTTGAGAACCTGCCAGAAGGAAAGTTTCGGCATAGAGACCATCGTTTTGAGTGGACACGGAGCGAATTTGAATCTTGGGCATCTGATGTTGCAAAACGGTTTGATTACTCTGTAACTTTTCATCCAGTAGGAGAAGAAGATATAGATGTTGGTTCACCTACACAGATGGCAGTATTTACGCAAGAAAACTAATAAATCTAACACTAAGAACATACAACTGACGAACACCTTTGAATGATATGCATATAAAGATTCCAGAACAATCACTTGTTGTGCTGATTGGAGCCTCGGGTTCAGGCAAGTCAACTTTTGCAAAAAAACACTTTAAACCCACAGAGATTCTTTCGTCTGATTTCTGTAGAGGACTTGTTTCTGATGATGAAAATGACCAAGCAGCAACGAAAGATGCTTTTGAAGTTCTGCATTACATTGCAGCCAAACGTCTTGCTGCAGGGAAGTTGACAGTAATAGATGCTACCAATGTTCAACATGAGGCAAGGAAACCACTACTTGAATTGGCACGGAAATATCACTATTTGTCTGTAGCGATTGTTCTAAATATTCCTGCTAAACTTTGTCAGGAAAGGAACGAAACTCGTCCAGATCGTAATTTCCAACCACATGTTGTTCGCAATCAGACCAGTCAACTCCGTAGATCACTCCGTTCATTAAAGCGTGAGGGATTTCGCAACTTTTTGTATGTTTTGTCTTCACCTGAGGAAGTTGAAACTGCTCAGATCGAACGCCAACCGATGTGGACAAATAAGATGGAGGAAACTGGACCTTTTGATATAATCGGTGATATTCATGGTTGTTATGATGAACTTGTTGAATTGCTGAGAGAACTTGGTTATGAAGTTACTACAAAGGATTGTGGTGTTCCTATTGTTGTATCTCCACAGAATAGAAAAGTCTTATTTGTTGGAGATTATGTTGACCGTGGACCTAAAATAGTTGATGTGCTACGATTAGTTATGGCGATGCATAAGTCTGGGAATGCGTTGTGTGTTCCGGGCAATCATGATGTAAAACTTGTTCGTGCATTAAGAGGGAAAAATGTGGCACAAACCCACGGTTTAGCGGAATCGCTTAATCAATTAGGAAATGAGACATCAGAATTTAGGGAACAAGTTGCTGATTTCATTGAGGGATTAGTGAGTCACTATGTTTTGGACAGAGGTAAATTGGTTGTTGCACATGCTGGTATGAAACAAGAATATCAAGGACGCGCATCAGGTCGTGTTCGTCAATTTGCGCTATATGGTGAAACTACGGGGGAAACTGATGAGTTTGGTTTACCCATCCGATTGAATTGGGCAGAAGAATATCGAGGACAGGCAACTGTGGTCTATGGGCATACATCAGTGGCAGAACCTGAATGGATGAATCGCACTATAAATGTTGATACGGGTTGTGTTTACGGTGGAAAGTTAACTGCGTTACGTTATCCTGAAAAGGAATTTGTCTCTGTTCCTGCAAAGAAGATATATTATGAACCTGCTAAACCTCTGCATGACAAAACAGATGGAAATATATCAGCTGATATTCAAAAAGATGATGAAATTCTTGACATCAACGATGTAATAGGCAAGCGAGTTATTAGCACAAGTTTAAATCACAATATTACGATCCGCGAAGAGAATACTATCAATGCATTGGAGGTAATGAGTCGATTTGCAATTGACCCGAAATGGTTAATCTATCTTCCTCCCACGATGTCTCCTACAGAAACATCACAAAAAATAGACCTACTCGAACATCCTGCTGAAGGGTTTGCTTACTATCGTAATCAAGGTGTTTCTAAGGTCGTATGGCAGGAGAAACACATGGGTTCTCGTGCAATTGTTATCATAAGCAAGAACCCAAATGCAGCTCAAAAACGATTTGGAGTGTTTGGAGAGACTATCGGAGTATGTTATACACGTACTGGAAGACCTTTCTTTGATGATAGCACAGTGGAAAATGCACTGCTAAGTCAAGTGAAGCAGTCTGTTGATAATGCAGGATTATGGGAGATTTTGGACACAGATTGGCTCTGTCTTGATTGTGAGTTAATGCCGTGGTCAGTAAAAGCACAAGAACTATTACGTCAACAATATGCACCTGTTGGCACATCTGCACGTGTTGCTTATGCTGATGCGATAGCATCATTAGAAACTACAGGCAAGCGAGGCGTTGAAGTCAAGGAATTATTGGACAATTATCAGAAACGTTCAAATACCATAAGCGGTTATGTCAATGCATATCAGAAATACTGTTGGTCAGTGACATCTATATCAGATATAAAACTTGCTCCATTTCATTTATTAGCATCGGAAGGGAAAATATATTTTGACAAGGATCATTTGTGGCACATGGAAATGCTTTCAAAATTATGTAATAGTTCTGAGAATAGTGTTATGTTCACAACATCTTATGGTTTGGTAGATTTGGCTGAAGAAATAAGTGTCAATACGGCAATCAAGCAGTGGGAAGAACTAACTTCTCAAGGAGGAGAAGGTATTGTAATCAAGCCACTTGATTTTGTTGTGAAAGGTAAACGTGGACTTTTACAACCAGCAGTTAAATGTCGTGGTAGAGAATATCTGCGTATCATCTATGGTCCTGAATATACATTACCAAATAATTTAGACCGTCTGCGTGCAAGAGGATTATCACACAAACGTTCGCTTGCAATCAGAGAATTTGCGTTAGGAGTGGAGGCACTGGAGCGATTTGTCAATCGTGAACCGTTGTCTAAAGTTCATGAATGTGTTTTTGGAGTATTGGCGTTGGAGAGTGAATCTGTGGATCCAAGACTTTGAAATTTTCCCACATATTTATATGAATTTTTTAAGATAAAGGGACAACAAAACAGGTATGAAAAAAATACATTTTCCAATACTTATCTGCGTGATAATTAATTGTCTAACTATTTTTCTTAGTGCTTGTCAGGATCCTTCTCCCATTACCAATGGAACGAATGATGAAAATGAAATCGTTCTTAATAATTATATACTTACAGAGGATGAAACCTGGGTGTCTGAAAACACCTATATAATTAAAGGCACGTTAGTTGTACCAACAGACATAGTACTTGAGATTATGCCAGGAACGGTTGTTAAATTTGCTCGTGATGCACAAATGAAGGTCTCTGGTCTGAGAGCATTACTGAAAGTTGGAACACCTTTAGTTGAGGAAGAATTAGATGATCCTGTGACTCTTACATCATATAATTCAAATCCGAAACAGGGAGATTGGAAGGGAATCATTTTTGACATCACGAAAGATGCGGATAGTTATCTTAGAGGGGTTGTCATAGAATATGCAGCGGTAGCAGTGGACATCAAATCGACATCTCCGTCAGTGTTAGATTGCACACTGCAGAACAACGAAACTGCAATTGCATTGAATGGAAGTGATTCGATTATCAAATATAATAAGATACTCAATAATATTATAGGTATTAGCACAATTGAACGTCAAAATAGACCGCAAATTGAGTATAATGATATAAAGAACAATGAGACAGGTGTTTTCTGTGAGAATGTTCAATCAATAATTCAGTTCAACAACTTAGAAAACAATGATTTTGCTTTACGGTTAAATGTGAAATTTGATCTAAGGGTTTCAAACAATTGGTGGGGAACAATTGATAGTGAAGTAATTGATAGACTCATATTGGATTCTGCGGATATAGATCTGGCAACAAAGCAATTGGGGAGAGTGGATTATTCTCCGATAGCTGATATAAGATTTACAGAAGCAGGACCTCGGGAGTGATATGAAATGTTGACCATTCTGAATATCTCACAGAATCATTTTGTTCGTGGTGGTTCTGATAGATATTTTTTTACTATGGCGGAGATATTACAGAAAAATGGCCACAAGGTGATTCCGTTTACTGCTGCCAATCCGAAAAATGAACCGACTGAATGGGAACAGTATTTTCCACGTGGCGCAGATTTTGAAAATCCAAAACCTATTGACCTGCTTCGTTTTGTCTATTCATTCGATGCCTCCAAATCCATTCAACGGCTATTAAAGAATACTGAAGTTGATATTGCGCATTTTCACATATATTATGGTAAATTAACAGCATCAATATTAGGACATCTGAAAGAGGCAGGTATTCCTCTGATTCAGACTTTGCATGAATACAAAATTACATGTCCAGTGTATAGTCATCTGTCAAACGACGAGATATGTGAGGATTGCGAAGGAAAACACTTTTGGCGGGCATTACCGAAAAAGTGTAATAGAGGATCGCTTGCACGGACTGCACTGAGTGTGGTAGAGTCTTATGTTTCTCGGTTTCTCGGTTCTGTTGATAAGTTTGACCATTTTATTTCGGTATCTCATTTCCTACGAAAAAAAATGATACAGTATGGCATGCCAGAAGATAAAATCTCAACAGTCCATAACTTTGCTGATGTAACGAACTTTACACCGAATTATGATGAAGGTGATTATATTCTATATTTTGGTAGAGTGCATCGGAGTAAAGGCATTTTAACCCTTGTAGAGGCAGCCGCACCACTGAAGGAAGTTCCCCTCTATATCGTCGGGGATGGAGAAGCGATGCCTGAAGTGAAGCAATTTATTGAGGATAATAGATGTGAACATATACATCTGTTGGGATTTAAGAGTGGAGACGAACTCAAGGAACTGATTCAAAAGAGTATTTGTACTGTATTGCCGTCTGAATGGTATGAAAATTGCCCAATGTCTGTTTTGGAATCTTATGCCTATGGAAAACCTGTAATTGGTGCTGATATCGGAGGGATACCAGAGTTAATTGTAGATGAAGAAGATGGATTTCTTGTGCCATCTGCTGCGATTGAGCCACTCCGTGAGAAATTTCAGTGGATGGGTGAAAATAGGGATAAGGCTGCAGAGATGGGGAGAATTGGTAGAATGAAAATGGAAAGAGAATTTAATGCGGAAATACACTATCAAAAGATATGTCACATTTATGACAAATTTTTGTAATATAAGTATTGTAAATTTAGATTTTATCAATTCTCATTTTTTGCTAAAATGGAATAATGTTATACGATGAAGTTTTGTATATGTTGCAATAGAAATAATTAAATTCCATTATATGGAGGATAATATGAATAGATTTCATGTTTCAATGGTACTAATCTTATTTTGCTTATCAATTTTTGTGTCTTGTGAGTATGCATCAGATGTAATACAACCTGGTGGACCAGGAACAGGCACCATGGATCCACCAGAAATGACGGATCCTGGTAAAATGGAAGAAATGAAAGACACGTTAGAAGGTTCTCCTGTCGTGATAAATGAACTCATGGCGGATAATGATAATGTTGTTATGGATCCTCAAGGAGATAATGACGATTGGGTTGAATTATTTAACCGCACCGACAGTCCAGTTGATCTCACGGGCATGTATCTCAGTGATAAAGAAGACAATCCCACTAAGTGGCAATTTCCAGATGGTACAGTCATTGCTGCGAATGGGTATCTCATTGTCTGGTGTGATGAAGATCATGATGACGAAACTGCTACCGAAGGTTTGCATGCCAACTTCAAACTATCTAAAAGTGGTGAAACGGTCTTGCTGGTAGATTCTGATGCAAATGGGAATACGGTGTTGGATACTGTTGTATTTGGTGAGCAAGAGACAGATGTTTCTTATGGGCGTATTCCGAACGGAACTGGTGATTTTCAAGTTGTTGCTGCGACACCTGGTGCAGAAAATAGAGCTCAATAATCTTAGTTTCAAAACTATCTTTTGAAAGCAGAAACCAACCAGATTAGGCAGTGCAAGACTGGGAGATTGGAAGAGATACACTTGTGGTCTTCCTTTCTTACAGTCTTTTCAAATATAACATTGAATTTTTAATTTTGCGTTAAGGAGTACAAATTTTTTGAAATTTTCTACATTTACTGAATCAACGTATATAGTGTTCAAAAGGTATTCCCTGGTGATAAAACTTATTATTGCTTTGGGGACGCTTTTTTTTATGTCACACCAGATAGCAACCGCACAAACCGTCCACATTCCTGATCCCGGTCTTCGCGCTGCACTTGAGTTGGTATTAGGTAAAGAAGCTGGGGACGACATCACACGGGCGGATATGGAAAGTTTGGAATCACTTCAAGCAAGCAGATGTCGCTTTATTAGGTTGAAGGATGCAAATAATTGGGGAATACCAAACCGTTGGATATGTGTGTCTCCTAATGATACGTTTGGACCTGCAATCAAGGAACTGACGGGTCTTGAGTACGCTACAAATTTGACTGAGCTTCATCTGGGTCGTAATAGGATATCTGATGTAGCACCTCTCCAGAATTTAACAAGATTGACCTACCTTGATCTTGGTGCCAACTGGGGTATCGCAGATGTGTCCCCTTTGAAAAATTTGGTGAACTTAACGTTCTTAAATCTTCGAGGAAACGTAATATCAGATGTGTCCTCCTTGAGTGGTTTAACTCAACTTGTTGACTTGGATATGCACTATAATAAACTCTCAGATATTACGTCACTTAATAACATGACAAAATTAATGTTTCTGGCTCTTCGCGGCAACACGTTATCGGATGTATCTCCTCTTAACAATTTAACGAACTTAACGCACCTAACTCTAAGAGATAATCAAGTATCGGATGTATCTCCCCTCCGGAATCTTACAAAATTGACAGCCTTAGATCTTCAGTCTAATCGGATATCGGATATATCTCCGCTCAACACTTTGACTAATTTGGTTTTTCTTGACATTGATAGCAACGTGGTATCAGATATATCCGCACTTGAAAACATGACAAAAATAACACGAATGGATATTTCAGATAATTTGATTTCGGATATTTCTCCCCTCAATGCAATCAAAAATCTGAGTAGGATAGATATTGATGATAATCCGCTATCAGATATCTCGCCACTCAAAGATCTTACAAAGTTAACATTTTTGGATCTTGACGACAATCAGATATCCGATATATCCCCGCTAAGCGGTCTGATTAACTTGAGATGGCTTGATCTTGACGACAATCAGATATCCGATATTTCGCCACTCAGCGGACTGACAAGGTTAACATATCTTGACCTTGATGGTAATTGGATAACAGATGTGTCACCCCTTATGCCTTTGACAAGGCTAACAGAACTTGATCTTGATGGCAATCAAATATCAGATGTGTCGCCGCTAAATGTTTTGGTAAATCTGATGATCCTTGATCTTCACGACAACGAAATATCGGATGTATCCCCACTCAGTGGTTTAATAAACCTTACAGACCTTGATCTTGATGACAATATGATAGTAGATGTGACACCTCTTCAAAATATGACAAAATTGATAATACTTGATCTTGATGGTAACCAAATAGTGAATGTGTTCCCACTCAAAGACATGATAGAACTAACAGAGTTAGACCTTCACGACAATCAGATCGCTAATGTGACACCTCTCAAAAACTTAACAAATCTCAAAATCCTTGATCTTAGTCGCAACAATATATCAGATTTTTCTCCAATCGACGGATTGATAGAAAATCTATTGATTTTTGATGCAAGCGACCAAACACCTCTAACCTACAAATCAGAAGATGTTAACCGCGATGGGGTAGTAAATATATCTGATCTCGTCTTAATTGCATCCCATTTTGATAAGCCTGATTTGAATGCTCTTGCACAGATGAATATATATCCAGATGTAAACAGCGATGGTGTTGTGAATATATTAGATCTGATTCTTACTGCTTCAGAAATAGGTTCATCTGCTGCTATCCCAACACTCAGCCAAAATTCAGTTAAAGCGTCTAACCTCACTACCGAGAATCTCATGCAGTGGATACAACTTGCTAAACGGCTTGATACGCAAGAACCACGCATACAAAGAGGAATTGCTGTCTTGGAGCAGCTGGTAGCAGTTCTGTCCTCTGTGGAAGAATTACCAAAAGAGACTGCACTGCTGGCAAACTATCCAAATCCATTCAACCCTGAGACATGGATACCTTATCAGTTAGCAAGACCGGCAAAAGTTGTTATCTCTGTCCATGCCGTTGATGGGAAACTTGTTCGGAAGTTGGAGATCGGACAATTGCCTGCTGGCATTTACGACACTAAAACCCGAGCTGCCCATTGGGATGGTCGGAATGAGTTTGGGGAATCCGTAGCGAGCGGAGTCTATTACTATATACTAACTGCCGATGATTTTAAGGCTACGGGCAAAATGTTCATACAAAAGTAATGCTAAACTATGCAATGTAAATGCTATAATCTCTTGAAACTTTATACTTATGCTCGTAGGCAGCTCTCATGTGACAACTTAAGCGTTGTGTCTGTCGTCATTCTAATTCTCACTGTGTGTATTCTCTTTTTAGTTCCGTATCATCCAGCAGCGGCACAGACTGTCCACATTCCCGACCCAGGTTTACGGACTGTTATTGAGTCAGCACTCGGTAAAGAAGCGGGGGCTGATATCACCCAGTCCGACATGAAAAGTTTAGAATCACTTCAAGCTAACAACTGCCGCTATTTGACCCTATCTGAAAAAGGATGGTGGACTCCTGTAGAAGAAAGATGGGTATGTGAGGCAGGCAATGAGCAGTTAATATCCAACATTAGAGATCTATCTGGGATTGAGTTTGCGATTAATCTGAAAGCGTTAGAACTTGGTCGTAATCAGATATCTGATGTCACTCCGCTAAGAAATCTCACAAGTTTAACCCGTCTCTCACTTGGGATCAACCGCATTTCAGATATATCTGAGCTCAAAAACCTGACCAATCTGACACGCCTTTCTCTGATATACAACAGCATATCAGATATTTCTGTTCTTAATAATCTGACAGAACTTAGAGAACTGGACCTTGACAACAACCAAATATTGGATTTGACTCCGCTCAAAGAGCTAAAACACTTAACACATCTATCACTTAAAAGTAATAGAATAACAGATCTGTCCCCTATTAGTAACTTAACAAAGCTTGAATATATCTTTCTTAGAGATAACAAAATTTCAGATTTATCACCTATAAGGAACATAACGAACTTGGAATATCTAAATAGTGGGTTGAATTATAGGCTAACGGAAATATCTGCACTCAAAAATTTGACGAAATTAAAAGTTTTGGACCTTGATGATAACCAGATTGCAGATATTACCCCCCTGAAGAATATGACAGATATGAGAGACCTTGATGTTTCCAGCAATCGGGTATCGGATGTGACACCTATAAAAAATATGATAAAACTCACTGGCTTAGATCTCGACAGCAATGGAATTTATGAAATCAATGCAATTAAAGATATGACAAATCTTTGGTATTTGGACATTCACAACAACGAGATATCAGATGTAACACCAATAGAAAATATGACAAGACTAACGAAATTGGAACTACAAGACAACGCCATTTCCAACCTGACACCACTCAGAAATTTGACACATCTGAGAGAGTTATACATTAATGGGAATCAAATATCTGACCTGACACCACTCAGAAATTTGACACATCTGAGAGTGCTTGATCTGAGTGACAACCACATCTCAGATTTTTCGCCGATAAACGATATAATAGACAATCTGATAGAATACGATTTCAGTAATCAATCCTATATCACAACAGAGAATGTCCATATTCCGGACCCAACCCTCCGTACTGCTCTTGAATTAGCATTAGGAAAAAATTCTGGTGCCCCAATTACGCAAGCAGATTTAGGAAGTTTGCAGGTACTTCAAGCGAGTGCATACCGCTTTTTACCTTTGTCAGTGACAATTCCAGACGTGCCAAGTAGATGGGTCCAACAGCCTATCTATGAGGCGTTTGAAGTTCCCATACGAGATCTAACAGGACTTGAGTTTGCAGTTAATTTGAGAGAGTTACATCTTTCCCGTAACAGAATAAGAGATTTTACACCACTCAAAGCACTGACCCAGCTGACATACCTTGATATTGGTTTCAACTGGTATGATTCTGACTTATCCGCTCTCAAAGATCTGACGAACTTGACCCATCTGTATCTTAGATTAAACCATATATCAGATATATCCGGACTCAGGAATCTCATCAATTTGATAGAACTTGATCTATTCTGGAACAAGATATCAGACGCATCCCCACTCAAAGATTTGACAAAATTGACATCTTTAGATCTTGGCCATAATAGGCTATCTGATGTATCTATACTCACAAATTTGACTAACCTCACACTTCTAAATCTTCGCGAAAATGAAATATCAGATGTGACACCAATAAAAGATATGTTGCACTTGGAAAGACTCTACCTCAGAATTAACCAGCTAATTGATGTATCCCCACTCAAGGACTTGACAAATCTTGAACATCTGGATTTTGAAGATAATAAATTGACTGATGTGACACCACTTCAAAATATGACAAATTTGGTATGGTTGGACCTTGACACCAACCAAATAACGGACTTGTCCCCACTTGAAAACATGACAAAATTGCATACACTGGATGTTTCAGACAATCAGGTATCGGATATCTCTCCACTCAAAAATATGATAAATCTAAATTACCTGGATCTTGATGACAACCCCATATCGGATATTTCACCGCTTAGAGATATGACAAAATTGATAGAGTTGGATCTTGACGATGACCAAATATCCGATGTGTCCCCGCTCAAAAATTTGATAAGACTGAAATGGTTAGACCTTGATGATAATCAAATATCGGATATATCCCCACTCGATGGTTTGATACGTCTAACATATCTTGATCTTGACGGCAATCAAATATCAGATTTATCTCCGCTCATGCATCTGACAAGATTAACGGAACTGGATCTTGATGGCAATCAAATATCAGACGTGTCCCCGCTTGAAAATTTGAAAAATCTGAGGCTTCTTGATCTTCACGAAAATGAAATATCAGATATATCTCCACTCAGCGGGTTAATAAACTTGGTAGATTTGGACATTGATAGGAATCAATTAACCGACATATCCTTTCTCCAAAATTTGACAAACTTGGAAGTGCTTGACCTTCATGAGAACGAAATATCCGATGTGTCCCCACTGAAAAACATGTTGAATCTGACAGAGTTAGATCTTGATGAGAATCAGATTTCAAATATATCAGGACTCAGTGGTATGATAAATCTCATGGTACTTGATCTTCACGATAACCAAATAGTAAATATATATCCACTCAGCGGTTTAACGAACCTTAAAGTGTTAGATATTAGTGAAAACTATATATCAAATTTCTCTCCGATAGCTGGATTGATTACTAATCTGATGGAATATGATGCAAGCAATCAAAAGGTTTCAACTTATAAGTTGGAAGATGTTAACCGAGATGGGGTTGTAAATATAACGGATCTTGTCTCAATTTCATCTAACTTTAATGATCCTGACTTGGAAGCACTTGCACAGATGAATATCTATCCAGATGTCAATAGCGATGGATTTGTCAATATTATAGACTTACTGATTGTTGCTTCGGAAATAGGGGCAGACGATGCGGCTCCAACAACAAGCGAATTTCAGGTTGAAGCATCTAATCTCACTGCTAAAGAACTTGCAGCGTGGATTCAACTTGCGAAACAACTTGATTTGACAGAACCAAACCTACAGCAAGGAATAGGTGTCTTAGAGCAGATCTTAGCATCCTTGGTCTTAGCTGAGGCATTACCGAAGGAGACTGCATTGTTGGAAAACTATCCGAACCCGTTCAATCCAGAGACATGGATACCATATCAATTGGCAAAACTTGCTACGGTTAGCATCTCAATTCATTCTACAGATGGTAAACTCATTAAAACACTGGAGTTAGGACAATTACCTGCAGGTCTGTATCATCACAAATCCCGTGCTGCGCATTGGGATGGTCGCAATAAGTTAGGAGAACCCGTGGCAAGTGGGATATATTTCTATACGCTAACTACTGATGATTTTACGGCTACCCGAAGAATGATCATACGGAAGTAACCTAATGGAATACTGAAACCGCATAAGTTCATGGTAATTATGGTTAAATATACAAATTTTGGTCCATCAGGGTTAGAAACCCCTCCAACAAACCTTATGTGGCAACTTAGTTATATATAGGACTTACGCAGTTTTTCTTAAAGTCCCACTGATAAGGGGGATTTAGGGGGTTAAATCACTGAAATATCATTGAAATAACGACTTTTAATCCCCCTAACCCCTTATCAAGGGGGGAATGCGTAAGTCCTGATATAGTGAATCCAAGAATATATGCACACTTTTGGTCTGTAGGACTTAAACCGACCTATTGGACTGGGTCTCCGTAGCACAAACTTTCCAGTTTGTGCAGAGTGTACGCAACCTAACAGGTTACGCTACAATTGTTATAAACAGTGATTTTTGATTGGAAAAGAATCAATCAATTCTCTACAGACATTTAGTCCGTGATTTTTTGAAGAAAATCAGCAGGTATTACAACCAACAAAACGATTCGTAGCACTCAAGTAAAGAAGGCAAACAATATGAAAAAAAACTCATTGGTCACTGGAGGGGCAGGTTTCATGGGTGCCCACGTAGTAAATGAATTACTACAAGAAGGTGATCATAACGTTGTCGTTCTTGACGATTTAAGTGGAGGGTTTCGTGAAAACGTCAACCCAAACGCAACATTCGTTGAGGGCAGCATTCTTGATGTTGAATTAATAAATCAACTCTTTGAAAAATACAACTTTTCCTACATCTATCATCTCGCAGCGTATGCCGCAGAAGGTTTAAGTCATTTTATCAAACGGTTCAATTATCAAAATAACCTTATCGGCAGTGTCAATTTAATAAATGCTGCAGTTAACTACAATGTTAAAAGGTTTGTTTTCACATCATCTATTGCAGTTTACGGTGAAAACCAATTGCCGATGCACGAAAAACTTATACCGATGCCTGAAGACCCTTACGGCATCGCAAAATATGCTGTAGAACAGGAACTCATCGTCACTAAACGACTCTTTGACCTGGATTATACTATTTTCCGCCCACACAACGTCTATGGGGAACTACAAAACATCAGTGACAAATACCGAAATGTTATCGGTATCTTCATGAACAAAATAATGCATGGAGAATCCTTGATTATCTTTGGTGATGGTGAACAGACGCGTGCATTTACACATATTGGAGATGTTGCACCACATATTGCCCAATCTGTAAATGTCCCGGCAGCCTCGTGTGAAATTTTCAACCTCGGTTCAGATAAACATGTTTCTGTAAATAAATTAGCTGATTTGGTCATGTCTGCTATGGAAAAGGAAGTATCGGTCAAATATTATCAAGCAAGAGACGAAGTTAAACATGCATATTGCACACATGAAAAGTTCCAAGGCGTTTTTGATACTACATCTGAGATAGAGTTGGTTGAGGGACTGCATCGCATGGCGACATGGGCAAAATCTGTTGGACCTCGTCCCGCAACAGATTTTGACGAAATAGAGGTTACCAAAAATTTACCAGATGCATGGAAAAAATAAGTGGAATATGAATTGAATGAACCGATTTCGCAATTTCATAGTGAAATTTTGGCAGTCTCCAACGCGTTGGGTAATGGTGATTACTTTCATTGGAATGGGATTGAGTCTCCTATTTCATGTGGTATTAATACCAGAATATCTTGGATTAAGTGAAACTGCGGATGCATTAATTGCTGCGCTCAAAGTAGTCCTGTTGTTTGATATTGTAATCAGAGAAGGGGCAAAATTCAGCCTTGTTCCCCTATTTATAAACGAAGCAAGAGAGAAAAACACAGAAGATTTCAAATTGTTTACAAACAGTATATTGAATTTTTCGATCTGTGTAGGCGTAATATGCATGTTACTAATGGAGGTGTTTGCTTCCTGGATTACAACCGTCCTGTTACCAAATAGTTCCATCAAGGCACGATCCGAAATGATAACTTTTTTGCGATTGACTGCACCTTTAATAATTTTTGGATCTGCCAGCACAATACTTGGGGCATTTCTAAATAGTCAGAAACATTTTAATACTGTCGCGTTACGAAATGCACTACCACCTGGGATAGCAACCGTGGTTTTCCTCCTTCTATCGGGGAGTGAAAACCTTGCACATTATGTCGCTGTAGCATACGCTTGCGGCTTTTTGGTGTATTTTGTGTGGTTGTTTATCGGTGCTTATCGTGCAGGGCAGCCGTATATGATGACGTGGGTATCGGTTGATGTACTCCGCTCGTTGTGGAATACAATTTCGCTACCTACTTTGGGATTCGCAATCCGCCAGATGATTGGCCGTCTGGTAGTTGAAGTGTTTTTAGTCGGGAAACTTGGTAAAGGTTCAATTACCCTTTACAACAGTGCCTTTCGCATTTTTTCTGCAATTCAGACGCTTATAGGTATTAGTATCGCTACAACTGGATTGCCTGATATGGCAGAGGATAACACAGAAGAAAACAAACAAAAGTTCAGACATACACTTATTGGGAATATACGAACAGTAATATATATTGCAGTTCCCATTACGCTGTTCTTTCTATTCGGATCATCAATAATAGCGAAGGTTCTATATGGAGATAAGTTTGCTGAAGAATCTGTGCAACAGATCGCCCACATCCTATTATGTCTAAGTTTCGCTACGGTGTTTTTTTGCTTGATACCAGTTCTAAATGCAGGACTCTATGCACAAAAAGCATTCAAATTGATATTTAGAAACATGCTAACGATGGCAATTATTAACTTTGTCGTAGCATACATACTCGTAACAGTATGGGAACTAAACGGGATTGCAATTACAGTGTCTGTTACAGCATTCCTGGCTGTTGGAAACCTTGTATTTCTGCTCAGAAAGACGGGGGTTTCATTGTATCAGAAATCTTGAGTAGTCAAAATGAAGTCGATTTAGCATAGAAAAGATGAAAACATCAAAAAAGTCTGTCTGTGAGTATCAATATCTAATTATCGGTGGGACAACAAAAGCAGCCACGACATCACTGTTTGCCTATCTTTCTGACCATCCGGATATCTGTCCTGCATCCTATAAGGAGACCAGATTCTTTCTTAGTTCTGATTATCCACTACCATCAAAATACAGATTTAATGGTGATGTTGAGGAATACAATCAGTTATTTTCAGAATGTGAGGAATATCAGATTCGGTTTGAATCCACACCGGATTATCTCTACTGTTCCTCAGCACTTGGGAGGATAGCAGAATTGTTGCCAAATGCTAAACTGATTTTTAGTCTGCGGGAACCTATTTCACGCATAATATCATGGTATCGGTTTGCAGTTCAAATTGGAAGGTTACCAAATAGTCTGAGTATAGATGAATATGTTGATAGACTTTTTGAAATTTCAGAGGGAAAACGGAAATATGATATCACACAAGAAAATGGTTCGGATTCCAATGAAAATATAGAGCACGAACAGTTTATGCAAGTGCTACCTCAAGGACTTTATGCAGCACATTTAAAAAGATATCTTGATCGTATTGAGGAAAATCGTATACACGCAATTTATTTTGAAGATCTTTCAAGCAATCCATTAGATGTTATGAAGGATTTATGTAATTTTGCTGAAATAGATCCTTCGTTCTTTGATGACTATACATTTCAGGTTACCAATCGGACTGAAACAATGAGAAATGCACAATTTCATCAGAAGTATAGGGCTTTTAGATTTCAAGTGCGTCGCTGGACACATAACAAACCGGTCATTCATAAGACATTACGTGCAATGAGAAGAGGATTTGAGCCGCTATATCTTCGATTAAATACACGTCCTGCTGAGAATGTCACGCTATCTAATGATACACAGCAACGTTTAATAGACTATTATAGGAATGATGTGTATGATTTAGTTGAACTTTTAGGCAAGGAACCGGCCTGGGAACCATTTACATAAGGTAACATTAACAGATGGACAAAGCAAATAAGAAAAAAATACAATTCATGATTGTAGGTTCACAGAAATCGGGCACGTCATCTCTGCTGCGTTATTTAGCTCAGCATCCAGATATCTTTACACATCCTCAAACTGAAATGACATACTTTCTTCAAGATCACGAGTATAACCGCGGATACGATGCCGCTTATGCAAAGTATTTCTCAAAATGTCCAGACGATAAATACATCATAGCGAAAAATGTAATGGTAATGTGTTCTACCGAGAAAATGCAAAGAATTTATGCACACAATCCAAATATAAATCTTATTTTGTTGTTGCGGGAACCTGTTTCACGTGCCTATTCTGCGTATTGGTGGGCACGACGTAGAGGATGGGAGAATATAAAGACTTTTGAAGAGGCACTTGAGGCAGAAGAAACACGACATAAGGATGACTGGTTTAAATGGCGGCAGTGTCTATACAAATTCAACAGCACATATTCTCACCATATTCACAATCTCTTCTCACTGTTTGGAAAAGAACAGGTCCACTGTTTTTTGACAGATGAGTTAACGAATGATGCTATATCCATTTGCCAGAATATCTTCTCCATCATAGGAGTAAATTCTGATTTTGAACCCACAGTTGGTAAAAAATTCAATCAGGCAGCAATGCCACGTTCAGATAAATTTGGGTATCTATTCACGCAATTCCTCGCATCACGGAATCCACTGAGACGCGCAATTCGAAGACTTGTTCCAGACGCTACGGCATATAAATTTAGAAAAGCGATCTTAGACTTAAACGAAAAATCTTTTACGCCTCCCCCAATTAATCAAGAAACAGAGGTAGAATTAGGAACGTATTTTACACCGTATAATGAAAAATTATCAGAATTAATTGAAAAAGATCTGACACATTGGCAAGACCGAAAATAAAAGTTGCCATACAATAAAAATGTATATCATCTATTTTCTTACGGGATACTTTGCATTTGAAGAATTTGTCTTGAAATTCTTACCAGTGAGTGATTCCATCTATTCATATTTACGATTTTTAGGAGAAATCCTAATCTATGCCGCCTTCGGAAGGCTTGTCTTACACAAACTTTATAGAGGTATACCTTTTGTCAAGACACCTATTGATTTACCCATCATAGGCTTCTATTTGATTGTATTTCTGTCAATGGTTATCAACCGATCACCCCTTATCGGAAGTTTATATAATATCCGTCCTCTTGCGCGTTATATTGTGCTGTTCTACCTTGTGGTTAATTCACCTTTATCAAAGCAACGTATTGATACGCTCTTACGGATTATATTGTGTATTGGTGTTGTTCAGATAGGTGTTGGATTGGTGCAATGGTTTGGCGGACCTACACTGTACGATCTCTTCTTACCCCGCGCATCAACACTTGAAGTGGCGGGATTCACAAAAGAATATAGGTTGCTTGAACTTGGCAGAGAGATAGGTAGTATTTATGGCACATTAGGTGATACAGTAATTTACGGTGTTTTCATGATTATTATCCTCGCGATATTTTTATCTCGTATGAAACGGTTTGAATATCTCAATCTGCTGAGTATAGGAATTCTGTTGTTGTTTATTGCACGTTCCTACTCTCGTGCTGCAACCTTTTCTGCTATATTGGCTTGTGTCGTTTGGTATTTCTTTCAATATGGATGGAAAAAGACATTGCGTCTATCACTTATTGTCTTATTGACATTTAGTGTGATATTGGCTATTGTAAATCCGTTTGACTCCGAATATGTCAATCCGAGGAAAGCGAAGGTTGGTCTGACAGGCAATATTACCGGTGTTTTTTCTGGATCTTATGTGAAGATAGCACAGAAACAACGTCTCGGTGCACTTATTGGAAATGTTCCGACAGTAATCGTAAACAAACCACTTCTGGGGTACGGTGCTGATCAAAATACCACCATTGATAGACTGAACAAGAGTAAACGATCATTCCTTTTAAAAATACTAAGCAAGAAAGGATTTAAGGATGTATATTGGGTTGCTATCCTATGTTTTTATGGAGTATTAGGATTAGGATTATTTATGTTAATCTTCTATAAACTTTTTACTTCCTCCTTGAGACTTTACAAAACTACGATCAGCAAATTTACAAAGGAGATGGCGATGATTATGCTTTGTCTCGTGGTCGTAACAGTTTTTCTCTTGTTTTTTAATAGAACTCTTGAATTTCGAGGTTACGGTTTCTACTTTTGGATGTGTGCTGCATTAATGTTCGTGAGTGATACAGCAATTCAGACATATAAACCACTAAGGATTACATTATGATCTCTCATGTAAATCTGATGAAAAGGTTATGGAACTCAAGATTCGTAAGACTAATATTCATAGTTTCTGTTTTGTTAATATTTCTGTTGCTTTATACAATGGTACTTAATCGTGATATGTCAGAATCATCTGATCAAACATTACAGATAAGAATAGATACAAAATCAAGCACTCCTTTAAGAAAAGGACTCTACGGTTTTAATTCAAACATGATGAGTGGTGATTACGGTTATCTTGATGAGGACTTTGTTGCGTTAACGAAGACTTTACAACCACAGACATTAAGGTTCCCAGGTGGCACAGTTGGCAATTTCTATCATTGGAAAATATCAGGCTTCCGGCAGGATGAAATGAACTCAACGCTAAGCACTCAACTAAATAGACGAAATAGAGGGAATTTTAACAAACTACAAAAACGTCGTGATGGCATCATCTCTTTTGATGATTATATGACGCTCTGTCAAGATTTGAATATCATTCCAATTATAGTCGTCAATCTGTGGACTGGTAATCCAGAAGAGAGCGCAGCTTGGGTACAATATACAGTGGAGAAAGGGTACGAAGTAAAACATTGGGAACTTGGTAATGAATACTACTTACCTCACTATGTAAAGAAATTTCGTACATCAGAAATTTATATGAATGAAGCAAAAAAACATGCATTAGCAATGAAAGCAGTTAATCCTGACATAAAAGTATCAATCTGTGCAACACCTGTAGCATTTCATAAGGAAGGATTTTTAATAAAAAGTGTACAACGCAAATGGGATGAAAAACTGTCTACTTATGCTGCACCAACGTCATCAGATTGGTTTGATGCTTATTCCGTTCACGTGTATGCCTATAAAGCAGTGAAAAATGTTGAAATAGATATAATGCGACGTTACCTATTTGGTTGGATTCATTATGAATGTGAAGAAGCGATGAATTATTATCAAGACTTATTTCCAGATAAAGAGATGTGGATGACAGAGTGGAATATTGCAAACCCTGCAAATCGTGTTGCAAACACACAACTGCATGCAATGTATGTAGGTGACTTTTTTCTAAAATTGCTGAGTTATCCACACATCACACACGCAAATTTTCATGTGATTACAGGACCTGGAAAGGGATTTCCGGTGTTTTCCCGTATCACACCAGTATCCACAAGAACCTTTTGGAAATATGGTGGAGAACCTGAATCTGATTATGGTGACACTATTCGTAGAGCTGTTTATTCTTCATTCCAGTTAATAGGAGAAGTATTTGCAGTATCAGATACTCAGTATGCTATCTCAGCAAATAATATGCCGCAATTTGAAGGTCAGTTAGATTATAACAACAAACAGATTCCTTGTGTTCAGGTTCAGGCGACAGGAAACAGTCAAACAATTTACCTACTGGTGAGCAATCGCACTGATGCTGAATATATCCCTGAATTGATGATTAATGAGAAGAAATTCAACAAAGATGTTGTATATCGTTATGTATCAAATGATAGGTTATCCGCTACTAATGGAGGGAATGCTGAGATGGAAGGATCGGGGAAAATTGAGGTGAAAATCCAAGAATGGCGCGGGAATGTCAAAAAACTTGCAATACTAAAAAACAGTTTTGGAATTCTTGAGGTTAGAAAGTGAATTTAGATAATATGCTGTTTGTCGTCGGTAACAGTCGCAGTGGCACAACAATGATGGGACGGATTTTAGGAAATCATCCTGACGTTTATACCTTTGGGGAGCTTCATTTTTTTGGACAGTTATGGTCACCAGCATCTTCAACCGAGTTAAATATTTCACAAGCAACAGAATTGGCAGCCAAACTATTCTGCATACAACGAGAAGGTTATCGCACACATGGAGAACATCATCGATTTCTTGAGGAGGCGTGTCTATTCTGTCAAGATATTATAGGTTATCCGATTCCTCCAGTGGTTCTGTTTTCTGAGTTCTTACGTTTTGAGGCCTCACTGAACGGAAAATCTATACCTTGTGACCAAACTCCGCGAAATGTATTCTATATTGATGAAATACTCACATACTTCCCACAAGTGAAAATAATAAATATGATACGGGACCCGCGCGATGTACTTCTGTCAAAAAAACGGAAATGGAAACGCCGTTTTCTTGGCGGAACAAATCTACCTTTAAAAGAAAGTTTCCGAGATTGGATGAACTACCATCCAATTACAATTAGTAGAATTTGGCATACTGCAGTTACCGCCGCTGATAAGTTTTCGGAGAATGACAATGTCATATCTATCTATTTTGAAAAACTCCTTGCTGCCCCTGAAGACACGGTTTCACATATCTGTGACTTTGTAGGTATTGATTACTGTCAATCCTTACTCAAAGTGCCTCAGATAGGGTCCTCTGTAAACACAGATCAACCTGATAGCCTCGGAATAAACCCTAATCGTGTGGGAAACTGGAAAGACAAAAATAGGAATGAAGGTAAACTCAATTCCTCCGAAGTATATATCAGTCAAAAAGTAAACGGTTCTTTAATGAGAAAACACAACTATCAACCGGTAATGATGCGACCAAATATTTTCTATCTTATGTTGAATATAGTCTCATTTCCAATAAAAACTATTGGTGCATTTCTTTTTAATCTCAGCCGAATCAAAAACATCCGTGAAACGCTAAAAAGGCGTTTATGATGATTCAACTTATGACCTTGACATTTTCTGACATGTAAAACATGATTGCGCAGCTAAATACACAATACATCAAAACACGCCCAACAAAAGCAATATCTCGTTTGATTAGTTATTTCTTCTTTGAAGGAAGACCCGCAACGACAAAAGGACGCTGGATAAATCCACTTGTACTTTCTTTCTTAGGAAAGATTGCAACCAGTAAACGAAAATTCAAACCCGTAAAAAAGCCTATCTTTATCATAGGAACGGGACGTAGTGGCACAACTATCCTTGGTCTCGTCCTATCAATGCATAAGGATGTCGGTTATCTCAATGAACCGAAGGCGATATGGCATCAAATACATCCTTATGAAGATGTCATCGGTAGTTATAGTAAAGACGAAGGATTATATCACCTCTCTTCTGAGGATGCAAATAATGACAGATGTCATCAAGCAAATCAAATCTTTGGAGCATTTCTGTCAAGCACCTTTTCACGCCGACTTGTTGATAAGTATCCAGAATTGATATTTAGAGTTGATTTTGTAAAGGCTCTGTTTCCAGATGCACGTTTTATCCTTCTCATTAGAAATGGTTGGGATACTTGCCGCTCGATTGCATCCTGGTCAGAACGACATGGGATTTACGTCAATGATGAAACACAAGACTGGTGGGGTGTAAACGATCGAAAATGGAAGTTGTTAGTTGAACAGTTGGTATATACAGATATCGAATTTCAAGAAGTCGCTGAGGAAGTTAGTAGTTTTGATCAACATTTGGATAGAGCGGTTATTGAATGGGTGGTAACAATGCAAGAAGGACTAAGATTATTGGAGACAAGATCTGATTGTATATATACGGTGTGTTTTGAGGAACTTACTACAAACCCAGCTGAGGTGTTACCGAATTTATGTGAGTTTTTTGATTTGCGATTAGATACAACTTTTCTGAAATACGCTCAACATACTTTACATCCAGTCCCACCACGAGCACACTTTGATTTACATCCAAAAATTGCACATTTTTTCCATGACACAATGGCAAAATTAGGGTATAATACATAGAATTGTTTGATAATCATATACTGTTATATCGGAAGTAAAATGAAGAACAACACAACAAAACCATCCTCTAATCCTACCATTCCCAACCGTTCAATCTCCAGAAGAGATTTCCTTTCAACAAGTTTGAAGGCAGGTGCAGCTGCTTTCACAACAAGTCTTATACCTGATCTCAACGTTGCTGCAGAAGGGCGATATAATGTCCTTTTCATTATGGTAGATGATTTACGTCCATTGCTTGGCTGTTATGGTCACCCAGAAATGCATACGCCTAACATTGATAGACTTGCTGCGAGAGGAACAGTATTTAATCGTGCTTATTGTCAATTCCCAATTTGCAATCCTTCACGAGCTTCCATACTGACGGGATTACGCCCGGAGACGAATGGTGTTTTAAATAACCGCACTTTTTTTCGGGACGCAATGCCTAATGTTGTTACCTTCCCAGAACATTTCAAAAAGCATGGTTATCATACGCGTGCTATTGGTAAAATTGAACATGAACCAACAGCTTTGGATAATGAACTTTTATGGAGTATTCCGGCTTGGTTGCCACAACGACCACCCACAAGCAATCTTTCTTGGCAAGCTCTTGACGTTGACGATGATGAACTCAGGGATGGAAAAACTGCAAAGCGCGCAGTAGAAGTGTTAGAAGAAATCAAGGATTTACAGTTTCTACTTGCTGTCGGGTTCCGTAAACCCCATTTACCCTTCATCGCACCAATTAAGTATTTTGAATTGTATGATACGCAATTCTCTGAAAATGTCCCAGATATAATTATAACGCGTTGGAATGAAGGTAGACATTTTGTAGATATTCCTTCCGAAGGTGGACCACTTTCAAAAGAAAAAACGTTAGAACTGATTCGGGCTTATGCAGCAACAACAAGCTACATGGATACCCAAGTAGGACGCGTCTTAGATCAACTGGATGCACTTGAACTCACCGAAAATACTGTTATCGTTTTTGCAGGTGACCATGGGTTTCATCTTGGAGAGCATGGAAAATTTGCCAAGAGAACTATTTTTGAGGTGGCACTTCATTCACCAATGATTGTTAGTTTCCCTGGACAGTCTTTACGTGGTGTTAAAACAGATGCTCTTGTGGAACTTGTTGATATCTATCCGACATTATGCGATTTGTGTCAATTACCTATTCCATCAGAACTTGAAGGTTTAAGCATGGCACCTGTCATTGAAGAACCAACACGCCCGTGGAAAACGGCTGCTTTTAGTCAAGTTGACATTGGCCTTGCATACTCTCTTCGCACAGAACGATACCGATACACGGAGCGAGTAAACACAATAGAACTTTACGATTATCACGCTGACCCAGAAGGAACTATGAACATTGCTGATCTTCCGGAAAACGCTGAACTCGTAGAGCACCTCAGCAAACGACTTCAGGCTGGTTGGCAAGCAGCTTTACCTGCCAACCAAGAACAAAATTCTATTTTTCTTCCGTGGGATGTGAATAATGACGGAATCGTTGATATTCAAGATCTCCTATTAGTCGCAAACAGTTTTTATGCTGACACCCTTGAATATCCGAAAGTTGACATAAACAAGGATGGTAACGTTAATATAATTGATTTGCTACTTGTTGCTTCACATTTAGGTGAATCAAGCAGCACTGCAGCACCAAAATCTATCTCTATACCATTTCAATATATCAACCAGATTGAACAAATGCTTATAGAAGCACGTTTAGCCGATGATGGTTCCAACCTATTTCGTCAAGGGATCGCAAACTTAGAGATGCTAATAGATGCTGCGATGCCGACTAAAACCGCGCTCTTACCGAACTATCCGAATCCCTTTAACCCTGAAACGTGGATACCCTACGATTTGGCGAAGGAAACCGATGTTCGTATCATTATATACAATCTAAAAGGTGAAACTGTTAAGCAACTTAATATAGGTTTTCAAGCCGCAGGCACGTATAGAACACGATCACGTGCAGCATATTGGGATGGTTGTAATTCTGCTGGTGAACCTGTCGCAAATGGAATCTATTTCTATACACTTTCTGCTGGTCAAACGAAGACAATCCGTAAAATGGTAATTGGAAAATAGGAGACAATTCAATGAAACATACAGAACTACAGAAATCAATATCTCGACCATTTACACGACGTGACTTCTTATCAACCAGCTTAAAAGTTGGCGCGGCAGCTTTCACTACAGGACTTTTACCCAAACTTCGGGTAGACGCTGAGGGTCAATACAATGTGTTATTCATCATTGTAGATGATTTACGACCTCTATTGGGTTGCTACGGGTATCCAGAGATGCACACGCCAAACATAGACAGACTTGCAGAACGTGGCACTCTCTTTAACCGTGCCTATTGTCAGTATCCACTCTGCAGCCCATCTCGAACTTCAATGTTAACAGGATTACGTCCAGAAACAGCAGGGGTCCTAAATAATAGGACGTATTTTCGTGAAACAGTGCCTAATGTTGTTACACTGCCACAACATTTCCAAGCTCATGGGTATTTCACACAATCGGTCGGACGGATTTTTCACACACCAGATTTCCAGGATGATGCTTATTCTTGGAGTACCCCTTCCTGGAGACCCCCATGGTATCCAACGAATTACGATACTACCCCATCTTGGCAAGCACTTGACGTGGAGGACGACGACCTCAAAGATGGCAAAGTAGCAAAACGAGCAGTTGAAGTTTTGAAACAGATTAAAAATCAACAATTCTTTTTGGCTGTCGGATTTTACAAACCACATTTACCCTACAACGCGCCAAAGAAGTATTTTGAGTTATACGAGAACAAAACATTTAATCTGCCTGCACTCGCAGGAGAAAACGGACCTGATATAGTGCCTCCAGCATGGAACGAAATCCGACCTTATGCTGATGTTTCTTCGGGGGAAACGCCGCTTTCATCTCAGAAAATCTTAGAGTTAACCCAGGCTTACGCAGCATCGGCAAGCTACACAGATGCCCAAATTGGACGGGTCTTAAATGAATTGGACGAACTTGGACTCACAGAAAATACGGTTGTTGCTTTTTGTGGAGACCACGGGTATAATCTCGGTGAAGATGGCAACTGGGGCAAAAACATCATTTTTGAAACAACGCTCCGTTCTCCGCTGATTGTTAGCATCCCAGGACAGACTTTGCATGGAGAGGAAACAGATGCACTCGTTGAACTTGTTGATATATACGCAACGTTATGTGATGCATGTCGTTTGCCGATTTTGCCAGAACTTGAAGGGGTAAGTATGCTACCTGTCATTGAGCAACCGACGCGCCCTTGGAAAACTGGAGTCTTTAGTCTACTTAGACAAAAGTACTCTATTCGTACTGATCGATACCGATATACTGAACGCGGGCAAGAACGAGCACTCTACGATTTCGAAGTTGATCCATATTCCAGCAATAACATCGTTGATCAACCAGAAAACGCTGAACTCGTCGCTCTCCTCAGTGAACGACTTAAAGCAGGCTGGCGTAACGCTCTGCCGGAAATGCAAGAACATATCCCTGTTCCATCAACTCAAAAATGGGATGTAAACAACGATGGGACTGTTGATATCCAAGATCTTCTTCTTGTCTCTAACAATTTTGGTAAAGTAAACCCAACGAATCCGAAGGTTGATGTAAATAGGGACGGTAACGTTAATATAATTGATTTGTTACTTATTGCTTCGCATTTAGGTGAATCAAACAGCACTGCAGCACCAGAATCTATTTCTATTCCATTTCAATATATTAACCAGATTGAACAAATGCTTATAGAAGCACGTTTAGCCGATGATGGTTCTAACCTATTTCGTCAAGGGATCGAAAACTTAGAGATGCTAATAGATGCTGCGATGCCGACAAAATCCGCGCTCTTACCGAACTATCCGAATCCCTTTAACCCTGAAACGTGGATACCCTACGATTTGGCGAAGGAAACCGATGTTCGTATCACTATATATAATCCAAAAGGTGAAACTGTTAAGCAACTTAATATAGGTTTTCAAGCCGCAGGCACGTATAGGACACGATCACGTGCAGCATATTGGGATGGTTGTAATTCTGCTGGTGAACCTGTCGCAAATGGAATCTATTTCTATACACTTTGTGCTGGTCAAACGAAGACGACCCGTAAAATGGTAATTAGAAAATAGGAACACACATGATAAATATTAGACAACATAGTGTATTTTCAAGGACATTTACACGACGAGACTTTCTTTCAACGAGTTTAAAAGCAGGTACCGCTGCTTTCACAACCGCAATTTTGCCTAATCTTTCTGCAAAAACTCAGGGACAATATAATGTCCTATTTATCATGGTAGATGATTTGCGCCCTTTGTTAGGTTGTTATGGTCATAAAGAAATGCATACACCTAACATTGATAGATTGGCTGCAAAAGGAACACTTTTCAACCGAGCATATTGCCAATTTCCTGTTTGTAATCCCTCTCGCGCTTCAATATTGACTGGTTTACGTCCTGAGACTATAGGTGTGCAAGATAACTATACACACTATCGTCGGACAGTCCCTGATGTTATATCGCTCCCACAGCATTTCAAAGCACACGGTTATCATACGCGTTCAATAGGCAAAATTATGCATGGAGCGTTTACTGATAGAATATCTTGGAGTAGACCAAGTTGGTCACCAAGATTTGAGCCATATTTTAATCTTCCATCTTGGCGATCACTTGATGTTTCAGACGATGAATTGAGGGATGGCAAAGTCGCAAAACGCACAGAGAGGGTTTTAAGCGAACTGCGAAATGATCAATTCTTTCTCGCTGTGGGTTTTTACAAACCCCATTTACCTTTCAATGCACCAAGCAAGTATTACGACCTATATAATTCTCCAATTATTGAAAACGTGCCTGATGTAATTTTACATCCACAGCATGAAATGAGAGTGTTTTCGGATATTCCCTCAGAAGGCGGTGCACTTTCTAAAGAAAAATCATTAGAGTTGATTCGAGGATATGCTGCATCAACAAGTTATATGGATGCGCAGATTGGACAGGTCTTAAAGCAATTAAACGAGTTGGGGTTAACGGAAAAAACGGTAGTTGTTTTTTGTGGTGATCACGGTTTTCACCTTGGAGAGAATGGAACATTTGCGAAAAGAACCCCTTTTGAAGTCTCGGTCCGTTCGCCTTTGATTGTGAGTTTCCCGGGACAGCACCCTATCGGTGTGAAAACAGAGGCAATCGTTGAACTTGTTGATATCTATCCGACGTTATGCGATTTGTGTCAATTACCTATTCCATCTGAACTTGAAGGCTTAAGCATGGCACCTGTCATTGAAGAACCAACACGACCGTGGAAAACGGCTGCTTTTAGTCAAGTTGACATTGGCCTTGCATACTCTATCCACACAGAACGATACCGATACACGGAACGGAGAAAAACAAGAGAACTTTACGATTTTCACGTTGACCCAAATGAAACTATGAGCATTGCCGATCTTCCGGAAAACGCGGATCTCGTAGAACACCTCAGCGAACGACTTCAAGCTGGTTGGCAAGCAGCTTTACCTGATAACCAAGAACAAAATTCTAATTCTATATTTCTTCCGTGGGACGTGAATAATGACGGTATCGTTGATATTCAAGATCTCCTATTAGTCGCAAACAGTTTTGAATCTGATAAACTTGAATATCCGAAAGTTGACATAAACAAGGATGGTAACGTCGATATAATAGACTTGCTTCTTATCGCATCACATTACGGTGAATCCAGCAGCACTCCAGTACCTCCAAAATCCACCGTCATTTTGTTGAAACATGTTGACCATATTGAAGAATGGCTTGCCGAAGCCCGTATAATTTATGATAATTCCAATGTTTTTCAGCGCGGTATTGCTGCCTTAGAGGCACTGATCAATAACGTTATCCCAGAAAAAACCGTACTCTTACCCAACTATCCAAATCCTTTTAATCCAGAGACATGGATACCTTATGATTTAGCACAAGACACAGATGTTCACATCCACATCTATAATCTAAAGGGCAAACCTATTCACTATCTCAATGTAGGATTCCGAACGGTAGGGACATATAGAACGCCATCGCGCGCAGCATATTGGGATGGTTGTAATTCTGTTGGTGAACCTGTCGCAAGTGGAATCTATTTCTATACACTTTATGCTGGTCAAACAAAGACGACCCGTAAAATGGTAATTGGAAAATAGGAGACAATTCAATGAAACATACAGAACTACAGAAATCAATATCTCGACCATTTACACGGCGTGACTTCTTATCAACCAGCTTAAAAGCTAGTACGGCAGCTTTCGCAACAAGATTTTTACCTAAACTTCGTGCAGATACTGTAGACCAATACAATGTATTGTTCATTGCTGTTGATGACCTACGCCCTATGTTAGGCTGCTATGGGCATTCAGAAATACATACACCTAATATTGATAAACTGGCACGACGCGGCACAACTTTTAACCGTGCCTATTGTCAATTTCCTGTTTGTAATCCCTCCCGCGTTTCTGTACTTACTGGGTTACGTCCCGATACAACGGGTATTCATGACAATCCTACAGATTTTCGTGAAGTACTCCCTAATGTTGTAACACTCCCACAACACTTCAAAAACCACGGCTACCATACTCGCTCTGTTGGTAAAGTTGCTCATGGGGATGCAGCATGGAAGGATAAACTTTCCTGGAGTGCACCAATCTGGCGACAACCATGGAGATACATTAATAAAGCTACGTCCCCCTCTTGGCAAGCACTTGATGTAGCCGATGATGAACTGGATGATGGACAGATTGCCAACGCGGCTTTAGAAGTCCTAACCGAAATTCAGAACAAACAATTTTTCCTTGCAGTCGGCTTTAACAAACCACATTTACCTTTCTACGCCCCAAGAAAATATTTTGATTTATACACAACGCAAGACTTCAATGTACCAATCGATTCAACTCTCCCAAAAAATGCACCGAAAATAGCTGAGAACCCTAAAGGAATGAGAGCTTATCAAGATATTGATCACTACCCACCGTTTTCTGATGAGAAAACTCTGGAATTAACTTTGGCTTATGCAGCAAATATCAGTTATATAGATGCTTTAATAGGACGTGTCTTAGACCATTTAGACATGCTAAGTCTTACTGAAAATACGGTTATTGTGTTTTGGGGAGATCATGGATTTCATCTTGGCGAACATGGACTCTGGAGAAAAAATACTCTCTTTGAGGATTCTGTCCGTTCACCGTTAATAGTCAGCATCCCAGGGCAAACACATCTGAATGTAAATACAGATGCATTAGTTGAACTTGTTGACATCTATCCGACATTATGTGATGCCTGTCAGCTACCAATTCCAACAGAAATCGAAGGAATTAGTATGGTCCCTGTCATAGAGGCTCCGACACAGACATGGAAAACAGCCGCATTTAGTCAACTCAAGCGAGGTACAGTGGATGGATATACCATGCGCACCCACCAATATCGATACACCGAGTGGGGAAACAACGGAGAAAATGGCATTGAATTATATGATTATCAGGAAAACCCAAATGAAACCGTCAATATCATAGAAAATCCTGAAAATAAAGAACTTGTGACTGACCTTAGCGAACAACTCCAGCTGGGTTGGATCGGTGCTTTACCAGATGGCATCGACCACAACTATGCTCCACGGGTTCTACCTTGGGATATAAATAATGACGGTGTTGTAGACATATCAGACCTTATTCTTATTTCAGACAACTTTGGCAAGGTAAATCCTGAACATCCAAAAGTTGATGTGAACAAAGATGGACGTGTAAATATCCTTGATTTGCTTATTGTTGCAGCCCATTTCACTGAGACCAGTGGCACAGCTGCCTCTCCAAAATCTACATCCGTTCTGCTGAAAGACAGCGACCGCATTGAAGAATGGATCACAAAAGCACATAAAGTTAACGATGACTCCTATGTCTATCAACTTGGTATCGCTAACTTAGAAGGATTGCTTATCCGCGTAATTCCAAAGGAAACAGCACTATTGCCAAACTATCCTAATCCTTTTAATCCAGAGACATGGATACCTTACGACTTGGGCCAAGATTCAGATGTCGATATCCATATTTATAACCTCAAAGGTGAATCTATCCGTCAACTTAGAGTTGGTTTTCGAACAGCTGGCACATATCGAACCCAAGCACGCGCAGCACATTGGGATGGACGCAACGCCACTGGCGAACCTGTCGCAAGTGGCGTTTATTTCTACACGCTCCACGCTGGACAGACAAAAGCAACACGCAAAATGATAATTACGAAATAAGGAAAATAACTAATGCATGAGTCTAAGCAACAGAAAGTACTTTCGCAAAGGTTTACGCGGCGCGCCTTTTTATCAACCAGTTTGAAGGCAGGTGCTGCTACTTTTACGACAGCACTTTTACCCAATCTCCGTGTGAAAGCTGAGGGCCAATACAATGTTTTGTTCATCATTGTAGATGATCTACGACCTCTACTAGGTTGTTATGGTCATTTAGAAATGCACACACCCAATATTGATAGAATTGCCCAGCGAGGCACACTCTTCAACCGCGCTTATTGTCAAAACCCTTTGTGCCATCCATCTCGAACATCAATTCTCACTGGACTAAGACCTAACACAACGAGAGTGTTTTCCAACTCAGCAGGATTTAGGGAAAATCTACCAAACGCTGTAACGCTCCCACAGCACTTTAAAACTTCTGGCTATCATACACAATCCATTGGTAAAGTCGCACAAAACTTAGAAAGGCAAGATGATGACTACTCATGGAGTACCCCGTCATGGACACAACCGAGTTCTTATGATGCCCGATCGACGGTTCCTTCTTGGCAAGCACTTGACGTTGAAGATGAGGAACTGAGAGACGGAAGAACTGCAAAACGCACAATTGAAGTTTTGGAAGAAATTCAGAACAAACGGTTTTTTCTCGCTGTTGGATTCCGCAAACCCCATTTGCCTTTCTACGCGCCGAGAAAGTATTATGAATTATATAATGATGTAACTTTTAATCTCCCATCTTCCTCCGACCTTCCTAACAATGCTCCATTTATTACCGACGGCAATTTTGAGGGATTCAGAGATTTCAAAGATATTCCCGATGAAGGACCTCTATCGGAAGCGAAAACTTTAGAATTGATTCAGGCGTATGCTGCATCAACAAGTTTTACGGATGCACAGGTTGGACGTGTTCTAAACCACCTTGATGTTCTTAGACTAACCGAAAACACAGTCATTGTCTTGGTAGGCGATCACGGTTTTCATCTTGGAGAGCATGGAAAATGGTTAAAAAACACTCTTTTTGAAGTATGTCTCCGTTCTCCGTTGATTGTCAGTGTGCCAGGGCAGACTTATCAAGGTGTTAAAACAGATGCCCTAGTAGAACTTGTGGACATTTATCCAACGTTGTGTGACACTTGCCAACTCCCGATACCGTTGGAGTTAGAAGGTATAAGCCTTGTACCAGTCATAGAACAACCGACTCGTTCGTGGAAAACTGCTGCCTTCAGCCAAAAAGGAAGCAGGACAGGAAACTCTATACGGACTGACCAGTATAGATACACCGAATGGGGTTACGGTGCGCGAAACGGGATAGAACTCTATGATTATCATGCCGACCCAAACGAGACAGTCAACATTGCAAATCTACCTGAAAATAGTGAACTCGTTGCCGAACTCAGTGAACAGTTACATGCTGGATGGCAAAGGGCACTTCCAGATACACACCAACTGCCTATGCCGAGGACATTACGTTGGGATATCAACAACGACGGCATTATTGATATACAAGATCTTCTGATCATCGCATCAAACTTTGGGACTGATACCCCAGAAAACTCGAAAGTTGACGTAAACAAGGATGGTAAGATTAACATCATTGACTTACTCATCGTTGCCACTCATATCGGTGAAAGCACTAAAACATCAGCACCTAAAAAGACTATTTCGCTTCCGCATGATCATATTGATAAAGTTGAAAAATGGCTGAGTGAAGCATATCAAGCAGATGATGGTTCAGATGTTTTTCAAAATGGGATTGCCAACTTAGAAGCCATGATTAATAACTTAACGCCGGAAAAAACCGTTTTATTACCAAACTATCCAAATCCTTTCAATCCAGAAACGTGGATACCTTACGATTTAGCACAAGATACAAACGTCCATGTTGATATTTACAATCTAAAGGGAAAAATCATTAGAACACTAAATATAGGTTATCAGCACGCTGGAACATATCGGACAAAAGGACGTGCAGTATATTGGGATGGACGGAATTCTTATGGTGAACCTGTTTCAAATGGTGTATATTTTTACAGCCTAAACACTCAAAAAACAAAAGCAATTCGTCAAATGGTAATTCTAAAATAGTATTTAGACCATATAACCTTTTGGAGGAGGAACGCATAAAATGTCTTCACGCACTCTACTTATATTAGGTGCACTTTTTCTTTTCTGTTTCATACCTATATGCAAAGCATCATCACTGATTAATGTTCCATTAAACCCTCACTTATCTGACTTCAATACTGAAACCTACCGTTTTATTCATCGTTTACTTAATAAACGTGTGGTGTCTGGTGTGGCACGGGGTTCCCTTCCATTTACACGAAAGCAAGTCGTCGCGTTACTATTGGAAGCATCCCAAAAACATGAAAATGGTGAAATAGAACTCAGTAACAATGACCAGAAACGTTTGAGAGAATTGTTAGCATTTTATTCTGAAGCGGGAACAGGCGTTCCGCCTGATCGTAGACTACATTTGATGTCACTAACAGATGATGCTTCATATCGTTTCTCCTTTGATCTTCGTGCTAGTCAACGAGAAATAACACGTATAGTTGATAACCAATCTGATATTCCTTCTGATGAAGGAAATATGCATCTGACCACACTATTCCCTCATCTATATGGACAATTTGAGGATAGTTTTGCATTCACGTCAGACATGGCATACCGGTTTTTGTATGGGGACATTTTTAATGATGTTTACCCCGATGAATCTAAATATAGACAATTAGAAGGACAACTAAAAAATAGAACAGCAATCAATAGTTATGTCAAATTTAAACTACCGATGCTTGAACTACAGTTTGGAACAGACAATCTTCAATGGGGACCTGGTTATCATGGAAACCTGATGGTTTCTCCAAACCCCATTGCTATGGATATGCTGAAGTTTCAAACCAATTTCAAAACAGTTTCCTTTACAGCTTTCACCGGGGTTTTAGAAGATCAAGCAGAAGAAATTGATGATAAATTTATTTCTGGACATAGAATTGAAGGCTTTTTCTGGAATTGGTTTGGTATAGGTTTATCGGAGGTAGTTGTATATGGAAATCGATTTGAACTTGGATATTTGAACCCTGTTAATATCTATCTCATTAACGAACAAACTATATCACGAGCAGATAGTCGTGCTCCTGGTAGTGGAGATAATGTGTTAGCAAGTGTTGACTTGCGTTTCCGACCTAAAGACAATTTTGAGATATATGGTGAGGTATTAATTGATGATAGAGATCCTGCATCCTCATTTTATCATTGGGATACTAAATTTGGGATTCTTGGAGGTATATATTTAACGGATCCCTTTGGATTAATAGACACTGATTTCCATGCCGAATACACATTTATCAATCAATATACTTATACACATGTAAATCCAGTAAACGTATACAAACATTTTACGTCTGTAATAGGACATCACATCGGAACTGATGCGGATCATTTATGGATTGAAATGCGTAGGCGGTGGACAGATAAACTTGAAACTGTCCTTGGTTATGAATTGGAACGACATGGACAAGGAGATATTAATAAAAGTCACCCGGCTGATGCTCCAAAAGATGATGTATGGACTCCGCTATCAGGGATAACAGAGAGTGAGCACCGATTGAGAATTGGTTTCAATTGGGTGAATATTGGAGATTATTCCTTCTATGGTGAATGGAATCGTATCTGGATAAGAAACTATGGAAATCGTGAAGGTGTTCATGAAACTGGAAACGAAATTCAAGCTAAGGTACTCTTTCGAATTTAGAAGGTTGCATTATATAAATTATGAAGATATCTGTGAGTATAAGCATCATATATTTGTCAATCAAGAAATGACAATGTCTAAATTGGAAGATAATAAGGATTTAAGATGAGAATACGGGTGTTAGGTATTCGTGGGCTTCCGGCGACATACAGTGGATTAGAAACTATCATGGGTGAACTTGCACCGCGTTGGGTAGAAGCGGGACATGAAGTTATAGTCTATTGCAGAAAAGCCGTATTTAAAGAGAGACCAGCCGAATGGAGAGGGGTTAAGTTAGTTTATCTACCAAGCATTGAACATAAAGCATTTAGTACCCTCAGCCACAGTTTTCTGGCAACTTTACACGCTTCGTTTTCACCCTCTGATGCTATTTTGGTATGGAATGCAGGTAATGGACCATTTGGATGGATCTTCCGTATGTTTAGAAAGGACGCTGCTATCAATGTTGACGGGATGGAATGGCTTCGTCCGAAGTGGAAAGGTATAGGTGCAGTTTACTTCAAATGGGCAGCAAAGATGGCAACATCAGCATTTCCACTCGTCATAACAGATGCGGAAGAGATGAAACGACTTTACCTTGAAGAATTAGGAGCAGAGACACATTATATCGCCTACGGGGCAAACATTGAACCTTCTGAACATCCTGAAGTTCTTGAGGAATATGGTCTACAATCAAGAGGTTACTATTTAATTGCCAGTCGACTTGTACCTGACAACAATGCTGACATAATTGTGGAAGCTTTTGTAAAATCAAATAGTAACAAAAAACTTGCTATAGCAGGTGGAGCAGACTATAAAGGCAACAAACTTGAAAACGAATTTTTGGACAAATTGAAAGAAACTGCAAATGATAATGTCTTGTTTCTCGGTCATATAGACAGTTCTGAACACATTAAAGAGCTGCACCATCACTGTTTCGCTTATGTTCATGGACATCAGTTTGGTGGTATCAATCCTTCCATTTTGAAGGCGTTAGGCTTTTCAAACTGTATCCTTGCGTTGAATACTCCGTTTAACCATGAAGTATTAGAAGGTGGTAAATACGGGGTTCTCTTTGACAAAGAACCTGAATCATTGAAAAATGAAATGGAAACTTTAGAACAAAACAATGAAATGGTAGAGGATTTCCGACAACGTGCACCTGAACAAATACGAAACCGATTTAACTGGGATCATATTGCTGATCAATATATAGATGTGTTTGAAAAACTACAGAAGAAGTGATTTTTTTATACATGATTAATTCCTAAAAACAATGTTACACCTTCTAACAAATTTACGATTCAAACGAATTTTTGATATTTCATTTATGAACGAGACAACAACACAAAATCAACAGAAGAGACTTTCCACTTTCTATGCAAAGCGAGGAAAATATCTCTTAGATTTTGTGGCAGCATTTTTCTTGATCCTTATCTTTTCTCCTCTAATGATTTTTATATCAATATTGATTAAACTGTCTTCACGTGGACCTATATTTTTCTCACACCAACGTGTAGGATATAAAAATAGGTTGTTCGTCATTTATAAATTCAGAAGTCTCTATGTAGATACCCCTTCCTATTCAGAGAAACCCGATTCAAATGAAGATATTCGTATCACCGCAATAGGGAAATGGATTCGTAAAACGAGTTTAGACGAACTACCTCAATTATTTAATGTCCTTAAAGGTGATATGAGTCTTGTCGGCCCTCGTCCTGAAATGCCATTTCTTGCCGAGGAATACGAAGTTTGGGAAAACCAGAGGCACCTTGTGCGCCCAGGGATGACAGGATTGTGGCAGTTGAGTCCTCGTAGACGCGGCTCAATCCGTGATGGTATTTCTGTGGATTTAGAATACTTAGAGAATTTGTCTCTATGGAATGATGTCAAAATTCTATTTCGGACGTTCAAAGTCTTTTGGGATGATAACACATATTGATTCCGTATGTATTGATAGATTTTTCAGGTAACTCTAAAACTATATAAACGAAATTCAACGCCATTGCCCACCGTATAATAGTAAATTCCTATTCCCAACTTTACGCGAAGTGGAGATCGCTACAACAGATTTTCCATTCATACACTGCATATAACTTTACACAATCTTATAAGGTCTAAAGAAAATGAAAATTGCCTTAGTAGGATGGGGGTCAACAGGTGATGTCTATCCAGTCCTGGCACTATCTGAACGTTTGCTTGAAAAAGGACATCAGGTGCGTGTCTGTGCCCCATCATATTATCAAAACAAAATACTTGAAATTGGGGCAGAGTATTATGAGATAGGTGTAGAAATCGACATGTCAGAATTTCATAAGTTATTGGATGCAATTATTCCTAAACGCGATCCAATCAGTGCACTACGTCTCATCGTAAAAGAGGGATTAGCACGTTATGGCGAAAAGTGGTATCTTGACTGTTTGAGTGCCATGAAAGGATATGATAAAGCAATCTGCCACTTTGCAGACATACCTGGACAAGAGGCAGCAATTCGGAATTGTTTACCCTGGCTGACGTGGACATATTGTCCAGATTACATCAAATCTGTTGATTCAGTACCTTATCCATTTCCAAATTGGGGACGCATATCCAACGCTATTGTATGGAAACTTATTCAACTTCGTCTTGCCCTGAGTATAGATGTGCTCTATAACCAATTCATCGCGTCTGTTAACGGAGAACCGAGATATGCAGTGGCATCAGAAGGAATGTACTCACCGAAACTGAACTTGATTGCTGCATCACCAACACTATGTCCACCAGCTAATTTTCCACCGAATCACAAATTTACTGGTATATGGCATCTGACATCGCCAACTTATGTCCCACCGTCCGAACTTGTTGCTTTTTTGGATGCAGGTCCGCCCCCCATCATCATTACATTTGGTTCTATGGGCGGTTCTAATGCCCTAGAGACAACCGAAATCTTAATTCAAGCTATTAGAAAAACGAAACAACGCGCGGTCATCCAAGCAGGTTGGGGAAAACTTGGAACAGAAGATTCCCTACCGGACATTCTCTTTACAGAATATGTGCCACACCGATGGCTGTTTCCGAAGGGATGTTGTGTGGTGCATCACGGTGGAGCTGGAACAACAGCATCTGCATGTCAAGCTAAAGTTCCATCCGTTGTTGTAGCTCAATTTACGGATCAGTCCTACTGGGGAAAACGCTTGTCGGACTTAGGGGTTGCACCAAAACACATACATCGTCGAAATCTAACAGTCGATCTTTTGGTGAAACGTATCCAGCAAGTCTTGGCAACACCTGCAATGTATGCGCGGGCACAAATTATAGGAGAACAAATGGAAGATGAAGACGACGGCTTGGAGATAGCTGTTGAGTTGATTGAATCGTACTCATAATTATCTTGTAGAAATAAGTCCTCTCACATAAGAACCTTCGTCGGATGCAAGGAATGTCAAGACTTTTGCAACCCCTGCCGGATCAGCGAGTGATTTTAGCGCATTTTCTACCGCCTGATCTGGGTCATTTCCATCACGTCTGGCAGACTGTGCAATTTGACCTAATTTCAGTGGTGTCGCAAGTCCACCAGGACATATAGTGTGCATGCGTATGTTATATGACGAAACATGTCCCGCAGCTGTCATGACAAGTCCATTTACGCCACCTTTACTTGAAGCATAAGCAATGGAAGAACTTCCCCCATGAATCCCTGCCCCTGATGCGATACATAGAATTACGCCTCCATCTGTCTTACCCATAATTGGTGCTGCATATTTGATGGCAAAAAATGTGCCTTTCAAATTTACATCAAGTACTGCATCAAATGTGTTTTCTTCAAAATCTTCAATTCGAACACTTGCCCCTTCAAGAATACCAGCACATGTTACTAAAGTATCAATTCGTCCATAAGTATCCTCTGCACTTTCCATGAGATTGCTAACTTCGTCTTCACGGGTTACATCAGTTTTGCAAAATATTGCTTCACCTCCTTTTTTCTTGATTAATCTTACTGTTTCTTGTCCATCAAGTTCGTTTATATCACCAATTACAATTTTACCACCAGACTCGGCATATTGAATTGCCGTTGCCGCACCTATACCAGTTGATCCACCAGTAATCACTGCTACTTTCCTGTTTAGTTCAATGTTCATGTAATTATCTCCAAAATGTCAGGATTTAGAAAAAGTATAGACTTAATCCAATTACAAGACAAGTGTTTTTTGCATAGTTGTATACGACATTGTGGATTTGGTATAATGTGTTTACACAGTAATCATCTCGTAGGTCGGGTAGAGGCGCGAAACCCGACAAATGCCAAACGCGCATTTGGCGTTGATTTGGACATGTATTGATTGTGGTTATCATGTCGGGTTTCGTGCCTCTACCCGACCTACGAGATAATGGTGGACAATCACTTAGAATTGGAATTGTATTAATTGTAAGTTTGACTATAGTTATTTTACTCGGATGATTCTGCGACCAGAGAAAGTTTGTCCGAACATATCTGTTGTGCGGACATAGATGATATGTGTTCCTTTCTTGACATTCTCAGGGAGTTTTGCCTGCCATATATGGTAGGATTTTGGAACTCCGTAACTTAAGCGTTTTCCTCTTTGTGGTAGTTCATTATCTTCCTTTAACAGTAGTTTCATTGAGTCTCTAATTGTTGTATGCATTTTGCGTTCAATGTGGTATGTTTCATCACGTTCCTTGAGGGATTTGAAATATGGGGCTTTCTGCGGTGTATAGGTCATCGTTACCCATTTCCCGACTTTTCCCAGTCGAAATTCAACTTTTGATCGTTGGTTTCCGCCAAATACATTGACGAGAATATCAGTATTGCCTGTTTCTGCTCGAACGACTTCCCACGGTGACCATATATTCATCTGATAATCTGCGGGACGACGTGCGGCTTTAAATCGAATTGAATATTGATTCCCACTGAATGTAAAGATTCCGTAACCGTTTGGTGCCCCATCTCGCATGGTGGTATGTGGAATACCGATTTCATCAAGTGTTCCTTGCCACCAGCTCCCCGATGTGGTTGCATGATTATGGTGATGGTGTTTGTTTTCATGCTGCCAACCGTGTTCCTGTCCAATGAAATCATCACGTTGGATGTGCGTGTGTGCAGATAGTGTTAACGTATGTGGACGATCACTGAGTATTTCCATTAGTTTTTTCACATCACGCATCTCAGGCAACGGAATATGCATTGATATAACAACAAGTTGATCTTTGGGGACATAAGCCAAGTCATTTCGTATAAACGTCAACTGTCGTTCTCCTACCTCACTGAAGTAGGGCGGATTATCTTCTTTTTCTGGAAGAAAATGAACATTATCAATGTTAATGAAGTGAACTGGTCCCCAATCATAAGAATAGCATGTGGGTCCAAATACTCTTTCATAAGTCTCATCGGCGTATCTGTCATCAGTAGCAAGTCGGTTCATATCATGGTTTCCATAGACGTTATACCACGGTATTCCAACAGTAGCCATCACTTCATTAAGAGGTTGAAATAGGTTTAAGTTGTCACCTACCAAATCGCCAAGACTTAAGCCGAATACAGCATCAGTTCCAATTACTTCTTCAATAACATCATGTGCTAACCACTCAATCTCTTGCATATTACGGGGTTGTGTGTCTCCAAAGACGAGAACTTTGAATGTATCTGCTTCTTGTTGTTCAATGAGCGGAAAATCAATCGATTCCGGCAATGGACCGGTCGGTTCAACACCTGCATACTTCAAGCCTTCTGGTGAACCGTGTGGTTTGTGTATGTAATAAAATTTCGGGAGTAAATTCTCATCAACCGGTGTCATGTATCCACGTGGTTTTATTACAAAGATAATGATGTCATCAGTCACAATAAGTGAATATTTCCCGTTTGCATCTGTTTGGACAACCTCCATTCCATTTGAGACACGTATATCAGGTAATCCCTTCTCATTGTTGTCCATTACCTGATTTCTGTTTGTATCAAGAAATACATATCCGGTTACGGCTATGTTGTGTGCGTCAACACTATATCCAATACAGAACAACAGGAAAATGACAGTTAGAATTGAGAAACTACATTGCTTGTTAATCATACATATCTCCTTTGCGTATGTGTTATTCTAAACCCCATTCCTGACGTAGTTCTGCCATCGATTTGTAAGTTACACTTTTATTGTAAAAGTTTCCGAGCCAAGTGCCATCTTCACGGAAAAAGAAGCGGTCATCTTTCTCATCGGTTGCAAGTTGATAACGCGTATCGATGCTGATACGGTAACGGTCAGAGCGATTTGGTGCACTGCTATGCATCATATATAGTCCAAATATAATTACATCACCCGGTTGGAAATGTGTAGTTGCCAATGTGAATCCGAATTTTTCAACCATCTCACGTGGATTCGTGCTGAACACAGCTTCTGTCAAATCTCTGTCCATATCAGTCGCGCCATAAGTAGACTTTAACTGATCGTGTTGGTGTGAACCGAGGCAGATAACGAGCGGTCCATTTTTTAAGCCGATGTCTGTCAATGCACTCCACATCGTGTAGCGGTTTTGTGTTCCACGACCAACGTAAACGCTATCATAGTGAAAATGGTTGTGTCCGCCTTTTGCCATGCACCGAAGCCATCGTTTATCAAATGTTATGATAGGACCACCAAGGAATTCTTCGTAAAACCGCACCGTTCTCTGACTATCCACAACATCAAGAATCGGTTTCGCATGAGCCACTTCAGTTTGTCTAAAGAAACTAAATGTGCGATTTGCTTCACCGATGATACCATCTTCAATAGCAGTATCTGATTCAATACCTCCACGTTCAGCTATTGCATTTAATGTCCAATGTGCAGCTGCCTCCGCATCCTGCCTTGGATGGAAACCTCGGATAAAAAGATATCCATCTTCATTCATCTTTTTGTGTAATGCCTTGTTATCATTGAGAAGTGGTGAAGCATCGGATAATTCAACTATCTCTTTTCCAAAATAGAAACGGTGTTCACCGAAGTCAAAGGGTGTGCCTGTAGGTGTTTTTTTCGGTTGATTCAATGTCATCTTATCCTATTGAGTAGAAAAAACTTCAATCATAATTGCTTGGTCTATGATCTCCAAGTAACCGTCTTTGTCGTGGGTTCGCTTGGGAGAGAATTGATTCGTCAAATTGGAATTTGTTTAGATAGGGTGGGTATTTCTGTGTGATCATACGTTGCGCGTAATGTACCTGAAGGAGGTAACGGACTTCGTCACTGGTATTTGCAGAACCACGATGCCAGACTTCACTGCGAAAAAGTACGACATCCCCCGCATTGCACAGGATACTCTCCTCACCCCGATTGTTAAATTCAGTTGCTCCGTTTGGAGAGCTGCCTGAGAAATGGCTACCTGGGACAAACTTCGTCGGTCCCAATTCTTCGTACATATCATTGAGATAGTAATGTGCAGTTGTGATAAAGATAGGGATTTTGACGCGGGGATCTGAACGAATATCAGTTGGTAGACTGATTGGAAGCCAATCGGTGTGTAATCCTTGATCTGGTCTTCCTGGTCCTGTCAACCAAGATTGCATTCCGATACAATGACAATCTCCTCCGTGTGTTTCCTCAGCAACTTCAATGATGGGTGATTTGTCAAGGAATTGGAGATAAAGAGAGTCACGGTTGAACGAGTTGTTGATGATTTTGTTAAGGAAACCATCTCCATTTTTAGGTGTTTGGTGTCGATCCAAACACTCTGGAATCGCTTGTAATCTATCCATGGTGGATCGTAATTCTGCGACTTCATCTGAATCAAGCACTTCAGGGAAATAGACATACCCATCCTTTTCCAGTGCTTCAACTTGGCTATCTAAATCGTTGTATGCAATGAGTGATAATGCTTTTGCCATTTTTTCTGTATTCCATGAGGATTAGAAATTAATCTAAAGTTGAATTTTAATAACCCAAGTTGCTACCTACTGCACAGTTTCATCCTTTCTACTCGTAATGTCCAATCTTTCGCTCCAGCGGAGCGATATGTTTATAGCACGTACATCGTTTCATTCTTCCGCTCCAGCGGAGTGGTATGTGCAAAATTCTGAAACGATCTTAGCGAGAGGTCATATTGCTTAGGTGGCAACTTGCGTTTTAATAGTAAACAAAGAATCCATTTGTCATATTGTATTGGCGAGGTTAAAAAACCTCGCCTACCCTGGGAAAGTGTTCCATTATCAGTTGTTTTCACCTTAGTTATTCTGTTAAGACAATTACGCCGCAACCTATACGTGCACCTGCAGCTCCGGAAGGTTGTGAGACGAAATCATCTGCACCAGCATGGACAATGATACTCTTACCGACAACATCTACATCAGAACCGGTACCGATTTCCCAGAGATCTGTCGTCAATGAAATGCTACCTGTTCCATCTTCTGCAACATTGATGTTTCCAATGTCACCAAGATGAAACTCGCCTTCTCCCCATTTTCCGTGAGCAGTCCCTGTGGGGTTCCAGTGTCCACCCGCGGATGTCCCATCGGGTGCGCTGCAATCACCGTATTCGTGGATATGAACGGCATGAAGACCGGCGGTTGCTCCTTGAATCATAATCTTGAGTGTGATTTGGTCACCGTTTTGCGTGAAGACTGCTTCTCCGGTTATTCCACTGTCATTTGATGATCCAATCACGGCTTTTGCTTCTGTTGCAGCTGTGGTTGGAGTACTTGGATGTTGATACATTCTCTCACAACCTATCAATGTAGCAGATATACTCATCAATATGAGAAAGATAACTTGAACACCGAGTGAAACTAAGCGTTTGTTCATAAGTAACTCCTATTAAAAATATTGAAAATGTTTAGTTGGTTTTACAAACGATATTATACAACAATACTCTGAATTCATCAAGGGGGTGTAAAGTTATTGCACAAACATCCATTTCCCAAGTTAGTGACAAAAACTTTACACCCCCCTAAATTAACTTGATTTGACAATTACAATAGAATGATGTATAATATGAAATTATAGAGTTTCTTGGTGTTATGTTGAACTACTGAACAGGAAACTGATATGCATTCACAACAGGTAACAGAACACTTTGAAAACCCACGGAATATTGGAACAATTGCCGATGCAGATGGTTCAGCAACTATTGGTTCCGCTGCAAGTGGGGAAATGTTGAAACTAACGATAAAAATTTCAGATGGTACAGTTGTGGATGCGAAGTTCCGTGCGTTTGGATGTCCGACTGCGATTGCAAGTGGATCTGTTCTTACAGAATTGGTATCGGGGAACAGAATTGCTGATTTATATGAGATTACAGCATCAGATATATCAGATGCGTTAGGTGGATTGCCGCCAGACAAGCAACGTTATGCTGAATATGCAGAAAAAGCACTAAAAGAAGTTCTCACAAACTTAAATTAATGACAGGAGATAAACCAATGATTGATGTAACGGAATCTGCAGCACAAAAAGCGATTACACTGATTAATAACAGCGAAAATGACACCGATACCGAACTCGGTTTGCGAATGCAGGTGATTGGTGGTGGCTGCTCAGGCTTTCAGTATAATCTTGAATTCGGAGAATCAAAGGGAACAGATAGGGTGTATGAATTTCATGGGTTAAAGGTCTTTATAGACCCACGCAGTTCTCTCTACCTTGCTGGTTCTGTGTTGGATTATAATGACGGTCTCATGGATTCAGGATTTAAGATCACCAATCCGAATGCCAAAAATACCTGTGGCTGCGGTGAATCGTTTAACGTTTAAAAGAACGCAATAAGTCGTTTTGGGATTAGCAGGACTTACGCATTCCCCTCTTGATAAGGGGGGTTAGGGGGGGTAAAAGTCGTTATTTCAATGATATTTCAGTGATTTAACCCCCTAAATCCCCCTTATCAGTGGGACTTTAAGAAAAACTGCGTAAGTCCTGATTAGTTAACGGATAGTGTCAATTCGCAAACTTGAGAAAAGCAGGGAACACATCGTGAATCCCAAATTAACCTATCTCAAAACTACTTATTGCGATACTTTTTACTAAATGACATTCGGAGACAAACAATGACACAAGAAAGATTTCAAGAACTCGTGCTACATAAATTCGATAGAATAGAAGAACTATTGAGAAAAAACGAAGAAGATCACGGAAGACTTGATACTAAAATAGAATCTGTCAGAACAGAAGTAGAATCTGTCAGAACAGAAGTGAGCAAAAGTTTCAACTCACAACTTCGCTGGACAATAGGGATTATGTTAGGCTTCGGAATCAAAATAGCAGGACTTGTATTTCTAATCGTAAAATACGTAACACCCGCAACCTAAGAAACTTGAAAAATTTATCATGGCAATAAACCGAACACCAGGACCCAAAAACAAAAGAACATCAGGAGATGTTTGAGATGACAGCAAGTCCCCACAAATTAAGGGTGTGTAAAGTCTTTGACATGAGAATATAGTTGAAAATTAATTTGACATACATTATTATATGTGTTAAAATATATTATATATATTGTTGAAAACATGATTTCAAATACAATCTGCAAAATCAGACACACCCCTAATATAGAGACATTCAGGAATATAATAAATGAAAACACTAAAACCATTCACATACCACGCATTGAGAAAGTTAGGAGACGATCTCCAATACAAAGAAACTAAAATCAAATTGGTGGATATGTTAAATTTTCACCTATAAAAAAATGCCTATGAACCCTTACAGTCACGGGGTTTATAGGCAATTGTGCTTTAATACCAAACGGTATTAAATTGATAATAATGATTGTGTCTGTCTATGTATGAAGTGTAGCACATTCTGTTAGATTGTGCATCTGTTTGTAGCACATTCTGTTAGATTGTGCATCTGTTTGTAGCACATTCATCTTAATTGTGCTACATTCTACCCAAACACAAAAACTGATTTATCCCAGTTTTCACGTAGCAAAGTTCCGACACGTGCATGATTTACGTTGAATTAATTTTTGTTGTTAAGTTTTAATGCAGGATATTTTGTTAACATGACTTTATTTCCTTTTTGCATATCCTGAAGGAGGATATTATGATATTTCTGAAGGAGGATATTATGATATTTATTGGCGTTTTAAACAGTAAAGTTTGGAGATCGCCCCCAGGTGAAGGTCAAGTTTATGTTTTTGATGAAAATAACATGGTTGTCCAACCGTTACCGTCTGTTGGTGCTGGGTTCTCATGGGGCTACAGCGGACAAGGTGCATCAAATTTAGCATCGGCACTACTACTAAAGATTTCCAACGACGAAGAATTGGTAAAGAAGCTTCACACATACTTTGTAGACGAGTATATAGAGTCTATGAAAACAGGTTGTTGGGCACTTCATAAGAGCGAGATTCAGTCATGGATTGATAGCAAATCTTGATGAGCACCTACTTCGCATTACAGGTAAACACATTATGCCAAGAAACCAGTCCCTACACGCTGCGAATAAAGCAAAGCAGGATGAATTTTATACACAACTCCCGGACATAGAGAATGAGCTAAAGCATTACAGGGAGCATTTACTCGGCAAGACTGTTTACTGCAATTGTGACGATCCCACCATCAGCAATTTCTATCATTACTTTAAGCAGAATTTCGAGAAACTGGGACTGAAAAAACTGATCACAACCTGCTACAAAAATCGGCAGATAGAGATGTTCAGTAAACACGACTCGAAAACTGCTGCCAGAATTGAGTATCTCGGTAATGGAACAGGACCCACCAAATTTCAACTCAAGGAAGATGGCGATTTCAGGAGCCAGGAATGTATTGCGTTGCTTAAACAGGCAGACATTGTGGTTACAAATCCACCGTTTTCATTGTTCAGGGAGTATATCGCGCAACTAATTGAATACAATAAGGAATTTGTCGTTATTGGGAACAAAAATGCGATAACATATAAAGAGATATTTCCCTTAATCAAGGCAGATAAATTATGGATCGGGAATACCCCCATGAGTCAAGACTTGTTGTTTGATGTCCCTGAACAATATGCTGAAGAATTACGTAAAACTAAGAAGCCGGGGAGTGCTTATAAGATAGTGGATGGGATTGTAAAAGCCAGATCACAAAGTGTTTGGTTCACCAACCTCGACCACAAGAAGCGAAATGAAGAATTGACTTTGTTCAAACGATATTCACCAGAGAAATACCCTAAATACGATAACTATGATGCTATAGACGTAGACAAAACGGCACATATCCCAAAAGATTATGCTGGAGAAATGGGCGTGCCGATTACCTTCTTGGACAAGCATAATCCCCAACAGTTTGAAATTATTGGTATGGACCGACCTCTCATAACCCAACTAACAGGCAAGCAGAGTAGATTTAGAATCGAAGGTAAAGAGATTTATGCGCGAATCGTTATCCGTAACAAAGGGATACAGCAATGAAAATCGAGTTGTTAGACCTCACGGTGCGAGAGCTTGTTGAGGATTACATCGACGATGGTGAAGGCGGCGTAACCGGGTACGGCGGCAAATTGGATATACGACCACCATTTCAACGGGAGTTTATCTACAAAGACAAGGAACGCAATGCCGTCATTGACTCCATCCTGAAAGGATTCCCGTTGAACGTGATGTATTGGGCAGACCGGGAAGACGGTACGTTCGAGATCATTGATGGACAGCAGCGCACAATCTCCGTTGCTCAATATGTGGATGGCGATTTTTCGTTCAATAAGCAATACTTTCACAATCTCCCATCAGACAAACAAGAATTGATATATGATTACAAGTTGATGGTCTACGTGTGTACCGGAAAAGACAGCGAAAAACTGGAGTGGTTTGAAACGATCAACATTGCGGGACAGAAGTTGACACCTCAAGAGTTGCGTAATGCTGTCTACGCCGGAACCTGGGTGTCAGATGCTAAGCGATATTTTAGTCGGCGCGGTTGTGCTGCATACGGAATCGGTAGTGACTATGTCAATGGCTCGCCAATCCGACAAGAGTACTTGGAGACAGCGATTAAGTGGATCAGCGAAGGCTCTATTGAAGACTATATGGGGAAGCATCAGCACGACGAAGACGCGGAACCCTTATGGGAATATTTTCAATCGGTGATCGATTGGGTTGAATCCACTTTTACGAAAACAAGATCAAAATTTATGAAGGGCGTAGATTGGGGTTCGCTGCACAAGGACTATGGAGACGCTGACCTTGACGTTGATGAGATTGAGGAGGAAACTGCCCGGCTTATACTTGACGATGATGTGACAAAGAAAGCGGGAATATACCCGTATATTCTGACTGGCGAGGAGAAGCACCTGAACATACGCGCCTTTTCACCCGGTATGAAGCAAAAGGTCTACGAAACACAGTCAGGTATATGTGTTATGTGTGACGAAGAATTCACAATCAAAGAGATGGAAGCAGACCATATCACACCCTGGTCCGAGGGCGGCAAGACCAACGAGGATAATTGCCAGATGCTTTGTAAAAAGTGTAACAGGGAGAAGTCCACACGATAATCAGACCGCTCCCTGTGCCCAATTTAGAGCGTTTTGTAGAGTTCTGCATGCCGTTGGAGCACCGCATCTGAATCTTTTGGATTGATCACCTCAATAGAGATAAACCCTTTATAGTCGTCTTCGGCAAGGAGTGTTAGGGAGTCTCTTTCTGTATCGGGCATGGGGCCATCATCACCGAAACTGATGTGTGCATGACGGACTTTACCACGTAGATGTACATAAGCCACATCCACCGGTTGTCCGTGTCGGACGTGATGTCCTGCATGCCAATTTACATAAGTATTCTTCGCTTCTGATCGGTATAGGACTTCTGCCAAGTAGCTTGCCAATAGATTTCCGTGCGTTTCCAAACAGAGTGCAACGCCTGCCTCACCTGCTAACCCATCACATTGTCTTATTCCCTCTGCTTCCCAATCCAAAGTTTGATCGACTTCACTTGGCGTTTTCGGTACTGGATCGCCGAAGATACGGATATTTTTTGCTCCCATCTTTTCAGTGAGATCAATATATTGTTTCAGTAGGTCGACTTGTTGTTCACGTTTTTGTGCATCTGGATCTATAAATCGAACACCTGTAGCGATACAGGATAACGCAATCCCGCTATCTTCAAATTGTGCGCGTGCATCATTGAGTTGTTGCGGTGAAGAATCTAATTCCACACCGTGTCCGTGATTCCATTCTACACGGAGTTCTAAATGCTCATAGTTATAGTATTTTGCTTTGTCAATGAGTTCTGCCAACGTTAGTGGTGGACAGACAGACGACATGAAACCAAATATCATGTGTTTCCTCCATATTTTTGACTTTATATCTATCTGGTATGTCAACAACCTGATAGATAGTGTTTATCCTTTAATTTCAATAGTTGACCTACCGTCCCCTTTTTTCTTTACGTTGATTTTGACGGGTAGCCGTCTTGTTAATTCTTGAATATGACTGATAATGTATATGCTGCGTCCTTGCATGCGTAGTCCTTCTAAAGCTGCGATGGCAATATCAAGTGTTTCAGCATCCAGTGTTCCAAATCCTTCGTCAAGGAATAGTGATGTCAGTTGTGCGCGTCCTTGATTGAGTTCAGAAAGTGCCAATGCCAACGCAAGACTTGTTAAGAATGATTCCCCGCCAGAAAGTGTTTCAACGGGTCTTTCTTCATTTGCATTCCATTTATCAATCACACTGAGTTTTCCGATTGTTTCAACTTTCAATTGGTAACGTTCTGATGTTAGGAATTCCAATTGAACATTTGCAATCTGACTTACCTGTTGGAACATTATATCTAATGCGAAGTCTCTGAGTTTGTTTTGTGGTATAATCTCCCGTAGATTCTTCCATCTATCCATTTCTTGTTTTGCAGTCTTTAGTTCTCCCTCAAGTTCTTTCTGTTTTTCAAGGTTATCTTTTAAATCTTTAATTATCTGTTGTTTTGCACCGATTGTCTTCTGTATTTCTTCAATTTTCTCCTCCGTTTCTTCCTCTTTCTCTATAATCTGTCCTAACTTATCTGGTTCATAGGGAGAGCCTTCAAATTCCTTTGTTAATTCTGTCATTGTGTCATTGAGATCCTGGATTTCCTCTTGATAAGTATCTATCTTTTCTTGGAATTCTTGTATATGTTCAGCGTCACGAAATGCGTTGTTATGATCTTCGGGTGACTCAAAACCTAATTTCTCTAATTTTTCGTTGTAAGTTTTACTTGCTGCTTGAAACTTATCGGTATCTTCAGTTAACTGATCTTCACAGAACTGGTGTGCAGTCGTTTTCTGTGTAAGGATGTCTTTGCTCTCGAGTAATTGCTGATGTGCCGCATCACGTTCATCCTTTTTTCCTTGCAGTTCAGTATCTAATTCGGTGATGGCATCGTTGATCTGATCTTCTGATTCTAAACCGCCTGTCTTCTCTCTTACATCATTCAGATATTCTTCACCTTTGTTTCGGTATTGTTCTATTTCCTTGGAAAGTTGAGTTTTACGTTGATTTAAATCAGCAAGATTGTTGTTCTCGTTTTGTATCTCGGATTTTAGTAACTCAGACTGATGTTCATTTGTACTTAGTTTCTGTTCATAAGAACTCACTTTTTCTATTATATCAGAAAAATCTGACAACGCTTGTCCTGTTGAATCAGCGTGAAATGTTTCAGGCATTGATTCCCAGAAATTAGTCTTGAGAGATGCTATATCTGCATTTAAGTCCGCAATTTCTGCAGATAATTCACCTAATTTCTGTTTAGTATCCTTCAACTGACCGCTTTGGTTTGCATGGTTGTTTTCACAGATTGTATGTTTCATGGATACATCATTCAAGGCGTTTTTTACTTTGTCTAATGCTTCATGTATTGTATTCAGATTGTCAATTGCTTTATCTGCATCTTTAATCCTATCTTCAATCCATTCACTTGAGATGTCTATATCTTCATAGAGTTCTCGCCATTTTGCAAGGTTATTTGCCAAGCCATTCTTCAGAGTCTTAATTTCCTCAGTAGATTCATCAAACTGTTCCGTTGTGCTTTTCATGTCCTGCTGAATACGAACCTGTTCTTGTTCAAGCTTTCTTTTCTGATTTTGTGCCTTTTTTGTTTCCTTTTCGGCTATGTTTAGTTGTTCTTCTATACTGTTGATTTGTTCAGCACTTTCAGGTTCAACTTTATCAGCATAAGGATGTTCTGTTGCCCCGCATACATGGCACGGTTTTCCATCCTCCAATTGGTGTCGAAGGTGATTGACAGAGTCTGCTAAGAGTGCCAATTCTCTTTCTTTTTCCAATTCCTCAACTTTCGCATCGACTTTCTCACATATATCAACTTGATCATCAAGTTTCTTTTCAAGGTCATCAAGCGACTCATCAAGTGTGGTAAGACGATTTTTTAATTCTTTCAGATCCTCTTTTTTTTCATTGAGTTGTCGTGAGGAAATCTCATGGTTCTGTACAATGAGCTGCGCGCCTGTTGCTGCGTCTTTTATTTCCTGCCAATCATCCAGACTGCCGTTGTCTTGGAGTTCAAGATATTTCTTATGATCATTATCACGAGCCATTTCTAAATCTGTTTTTTCTTGTTGAAGCTTCTCCCGTTCCTCAGATAGTTTTCGTGCCTTCTTATTTAGTTCATCTCTCCTTGATTTCAATTTTGATTGATCTTCAACTTTTTCATCAAGCTGCTCTACCTTTGAATTTATATTCTCTTGAAGTATGGATAATCTATTCAGTCTCGAATCTCGATCTGATGGTAATGGGTTCTGTTCCAAAAAGTCTTGTGCTTCAGTAATCTGTTCCTGCAGATCTCTAATATGGGATTTTCTCTCTGATAATTTCTCTGACGATTCGGAGATTTTGGTATTTAGTTCTTCCCTGGTAGGTATACGTTTGTTAACCTCTTCAAATTGTTTTAATGCACTTTGGAGATCGGATTTTGCCTGTGTATAGACGATTGATTTTTCCTGATGTGTAGCGGTGATTTTAGACAATTGCTTCTCTTTCTCAGTAAAAGCAGCTTTGTTAGTTTGCTTATTTTGTATTGCTTCTTCCAATTCTGTTTTAACTGTATTCAGAGCAATCGTTGACTTCTGACAATCCGATTCTGTTGTATCATAAGCCAATTTTTCTGCGCGAATCTGGTTAGCACGTTCAGCCATTTTAAGCTCTATTTTAATCTGCTCAATCTTAGGTTGATCGCTTAGAAGTTCCTCTAATCGTTCTTTAGACGATTCAAGACTTTCATGGTGTTTCTTTCGTTCAGTTTCTTGTGTTTTGTCAGTTTGAATCTGGTGTAGTTGTTCATCTAATTTTTCAGCATCTTTTTTCAATATATTAAGTTCATCATTCAGTTGGTTTAGCTGTTCTGGTGAGGAATCCGCAAATAGATCAAATTCAGATTTTTTCTTATCATATAGATCAGACACATCGTTAACTTTTTCAATTAGGTGTTGCTTCAGTATGTCATATATATGAATCCCCGCCGTAGTTTCCAGGATTTTCCTTCTCTCTTCGTCTTTTGCCTTTAAGAATGCGGCAAACTCACCTTGTGCCAACATAATGGAACGTTTAAAACCATCAAAATCAAGTCCCAAGATAGATTTTATCTCTTCACTTATTGATTTCTCCGAAGAACCTAATGATTTCCCTCGACTTGATAGTCTGTCGGAAATGAGTTCATCGGTATCAGCATTCTTCAAACTACCTTGCGGAGAACTTTTATGTTTACCAGACCAAGTTGCAATGTATCGTGTATTGTTTGCTATAAAATGCACTTCCGCAAAGCATTCTTTTTCACCGTGACTAATAAGATTGTTTGGATTTTGAGTGCCAGAACCTGTTAGACGCGGTGTTTTGCCATAAAGTGCAACACAAATCGCATCTAACAATGTCGTTTTCCCTGCACCTGTTGGACCTGTAATTGCAACAAGAGATGCATCATCAAGAGGCGACTTTTCAAAATCAAGTTCTTCCTCACCACGAAAACTGTTTATATTTTTGAGTTTTAATTTACATAGTTTCATTGAATAGACTCAACCATTTGGATTAGTTCTTTAAATGTCTGTCGCATTGATTCATTGGGAATTTCACCAAAGTTTGTCTTGTGATATTGTGTGAATACATCTTCAGGACTCTTCATCTCATCAATATTAAGTTGTGGACGATCTTCAGGTTCTGGTAACTCAATTTCAACACTGAGAACATCCCCACCACGTTCTGCATAAGTTTGTCGTATTGTATCGTTAATACCAGGTACAACTGAGTCTAATTTCAGTTTTACCTGTATATATTTGCTTTCCCAATTTTCTAAACTTGCTTTGATTAAAATAGAGTTTTCATCCCCACTAATTGTACATAGTTCTTTGAAAACTGGAATTTCAATATCTTCATCTCTCTCTATTTCACCATTATCCGAAAACTCAAGTAGAAACACTTTCTTGCAATATTCTGCCTCATTGAATCTTAGAGGAATAGGTGAACCAGAATAGCGGATTAGGATGTTGTCTTCATTGATTGTTTGCGGTCTATGGAGATGACCGAGAGCTACATAATTTACATTATCAGGAAAATCGGCTGCCTGAATGGCTGACGCACCACCAATCTGAATATTCCGTTCAGAATTCATTTCTTGTCCGTTGTGAACAAACAGATGTCCCATCAATATTTTAGGGAGTTGGGTGGGCATGTGTGGGACACACTCTGCATAAAATGATTTGAGTCTTTGTCGATAACGTTCGCTTTTTTCTATATCAGATTCAAAAGAGACATGTGGAAGTTCATTTTCTGACAGATATGGGACAGCTGCAACCGCTATTTGAGGATCATCAGGGGGAATCTGAATAACACATTCTTCTGGCGTTGTTGCGTGTCCTACAACATGTATACGTCCCATTTTGAGAAATTCTTTTGGTGCTTCTAAGTGACGCGCAGAATCGTGGTTTCCTGCAATTATAACCGTGTATGTTGAAGTATTCTTATATAGGTTGTAGAGGAATTTATAATATAGGTTGGTTGCTTCTGCGGACGGAAGAGATGTGTCAAAGATATCACCTGACACAAGGAGAAGGTCTACATTATGTTCTTTGATGATCTGAAGTAACCAGGTTAGAAACTGTTCATGTTCATCAAGTCGTTGACGTTCATAAAGTCGCTGTCCGATATGCCAATCGGCAGTGTGCAGGATGCGCATGTAAACCTCTTTTTTAATGTCTGATTGTTCGTTATATGATATAATAGATGGACAGAATAATCAAGTCCAAAATTTCAAATATGTTTATAGGAGGAAGAAATGCGTATTTCAATCTTGTTTTTACTAACCGCTGTGTTCGCATTGACGACGTTTGTTTCAATGTTTGCATCAGCAGATTTACTGTTTCACGATGATTTTGAAAAAGATTCTATTGACCAAGAACCTAAGAACTGGGAAATTGGATTCGCTGGCAAAACGAAGGCTATAGTTGTTGCCGATCCGAAAGATGCGGGCAATAAAGTGCTTAAGACTTCTAATAACCCATCTAATGACTCAAGACATGACGGTCCCGGTGGTTCCATCTATGTATGTGGTGAAGATGATTGGGACGATTATGTTGCTGAATGGGATATGATGTTTCCGGATGATTTCTATATGGGTGTTGTTTTCCGTTTTCAAGACGGTGCAAAGTTCTATCTGAGTGATCGTAGGCAAGGTAATAAACCGTATCAATTTTGGAAACAGCATGGTGGTTGGACGCTTATAGGAGATGGAGCGGTGGATAACGCACCACAAGTATGGTATCGCGCACAACTTACCTTGAATGGGGATTCATTCACCTTTAAACTTAAGGAACGTGACGATAAAACACCATTTGATAACGTCGACCCTGCCACAGAGGCAAAAGATGCCGAATACAAAACCGGAAAGTTTGGCAACTACGGTCTAATTTATTTAGATAATCTTTTTATAGGAGATTCTGTAGATGACTTGGTATTACCAGTAGAGCCGCAAAATAAGTTGAGTACCACTTGGGGAACAATAAAATCCTCATATTAATTCCAAAACATAGAGGGTGGCAATAATGCGTTACCACCCTCATCAGAAAATACAAAAGAGATATCTTAATGTCAACATTCATCGCACACGGTGGGAAAGATTCCATCATAACAACTGAAGAAAAAAAGGCACTGTTATATGAGGCAATGCTCAAATTAGGCGGTATACCAAAGAAGATTTTGGTAATTCCACCTGATATAACGCGGTTGCATTCTAACGCAGGTGAACTCACGCGTATTCTCTATGACCTTTGGGAGAATGGAAATGGACAGGTTTTTGATATTCTCCCTGCTATCGGAACGCATGCACCAATGACAGATGATCAGATTGCAGAGATGTATGGGGAGCTGCCTAAAGCAGAATATCATGTACATAATTGGCGGTCTGATCTGTTTACCTTCGGTGAAGTGCCTTCTGAGTTTATTCGTGATGTATCGGATGGGAAACTGGACTATAGTATTCCAGTTTCAATTAATCGCCGAATCGTAGACGGGGAATATGAACTTATCACTTCTGTTGGACAGGTGATTCCACATGAAGTAATAGGCATTGCAAACGGATTTAAGAACGTCCTTGTCGGCACAGGTGGCGTAGAAATGATAAATAAAACACATTTCCTCGGAGCTGTTGTTGGCATGGAAAAATTGATGGGTCGTACTGATACCTCAGTTAGACGTGTGCTGAATTATGCACATACACACTACTTAAAACAACTCGGTATTGTCTATGTGATGAGTGTAATGGACGTAGATGTGGATGGTGAACGGATAATGCGAGGACTCTATATAGGAGATGATGCACAGACATTTGAAATTGCTGCTGAATTGAGTAGAAATGTCAATATGAGATTTTTAGATGAACCGTTGTCTAAAGCCGTTGTATATTTGGACCCGCGTGAATTTAGAAGCACCTGGTTGGGGAATAAAGCGATCTATCGCACTCGTATGGCAATGGCTGACAATGGTGAGTTGATCATAATTGCCCCAGGATTACGCGAATTTGGTGAGGATGTCGAAATAGACAGACTTATCCGAAAATATGGTTATCGTGGAACTCCGGCAACACTTAAGGCAGTTGAAGAAAACAGTGGATTGCAAGAAAATCTCTCCGCTGCGGCACATTTGATACATGGGAGTACCGAGGGACGTTTCAAGGTTGTCTATGCGACTGAACATCTCTCGCAAGAGGAGATAGAATCGGTGGGTTACGAGTGGGCCCCGTTAGACGAAGTGCTTACTGAATACAACCCTGAAAAACTTGTTGATGGGTTCAATGATAGAGGGTTTTTCTATATTAGTGAACCGGGGCAGGGGTTATGGGCATTAAAATCACAGTTCTCTGCGTAAATAAGAATTAAAACACACCAAATAACAAACTTAGGAGATGCGATGATGGCAGATAAAAACTGGAAACCCTCTTCACCTCCAATTAGAGATTCCACCTATAGAACGCGCTATGCTCCGACAGCAGATACGGATATTTATTATCCAGAATCGGATGGGAAACCTATGGCTGAAACTGAACGGCATCGGGATTGCCTTATTAGGTCAATTCAAACACTATCTTTACATTATATAGATGAGCAGGATGTTTGTGTGTCTGGTAACATGATGATGTATCATGAAGAGGGTAACCCCCAAAAATCAATCTCACCAGATGTGTTTGTTGCATTTGGTGTGGGTAAGAAAGAAAGGCGTATATACCAAATATGGAATGAAGGTAAACCACCTGATTTTGTGCTTGAGTTCTCAAGTCCGAATACTTATCGGAGAGACCAGAACGAGAAAAAACATCTCTATGCGGAGATAGGAATTTTAGAATACTTCCTATATGATCCTGAAAGGTCCTATATGATCCTGAAAGGCGTTTACTGCCAACACCAATTTTAGGTTTTCGGCTGGTAGATGGTGAATACATCTCTATTCAACCAGATGCTGATGGGAATGTCTATTCAGAACAGTTGGGTTTAGAACTACGTTTGCGGGGTGATGGTTTCGGATTTTATGATCTTGATAATAATAAGTGGTTGGAAACGCCCGCAGAAGCTGCAGAAAACCGCGCAGAAGCTGCAGAAAACCGCGCAGAAGCTGCAGAAAACCGCGCAGAACAAGAAACTACGGCACGTTTACATGCAGAAGCAGAATTGACACGACTTCGGGAGGAAATTGAGCGGTTGAAATCCCAATCGAACTCATAGCAAAATAGCACAAATTATTATGGAATTAATACCTATTACACACTAATTTGTATTTAACAATAGTTCTGGCAACTCTGCAAGACTCCGAATCGTCTCATCCCACCTATCAACGTTCGAGTTATATCGATCAATCAGTATCGGACGAATCCCGACCCCTTGTGCCCCGATGATGTCCGCTTCGTACGTATCCCCGACATGCACGGCTTCTTCAGCAGAAACCTTGACTGCTCTTAGCGTATACTTAAATATACGTGGGTCTGGTTTTGCTGACCGAACGCGCACGTCATGTGAGGCGACAATTACGTCAAAAAAGTGTGCAATACCGAGTCGTTCTGCAAGCGGATCCAACGGGGTATCCCAATTTGATACGATGGCTAATTTGTATCCATCATCCTTTAGTCGTTGAAGTGTTGGCACAACGTCGTCATAGAGCATGGCAACATTGGCAGCAAAGAGCGAATGTCCAGCTTGCAGCAACTCCCATGCCATCTGTTCTGCATGTTCCCTAACACCAAGATTCTTTATAAAATCGCAGTAACTTTCAACAATTTTATCCATCGTTGCTAACAGTGAATGATTGGCAGGATCAGTGTCAGACGCTTCTGCAAACAGATTCTGAACTGCAACCGCATATCGTTCCCAATCAATTTCAAATTCATATCTTTCAGCTATTTTTTGAAGACTGTCCTCAAGTGGTAGTCCCCAAACGCATAAAGTGTAATAAAAATCAAAGAAAACTGCTTTTATCATATTTCTTGTGAACGTCTTGCGTTTTCAGATGCCCTATTCAAAGAGAGTTTCGGTGAAGGCTTCAAGGTTTTCCGCATTAACGGCAGTGAGATGCAGCTGTTCAAGCCGTCCCAAATCATCTATGTTTTCAAGTGCCGGTCCTAAGGCACGTACCGACTCTGCATGGAATTTGGCATTGAGTACTGCCAGAAGGTTTTTGAGGGTAGCCTTTTTTGCCCCTTGTGTAATACCTTGTGCGATAAACTTTTCGCGTCGGCGTTGTTCAAAAGGAGATTCTTGCATAAGTACCTCCGGTATTTGTTCAAATAAACTTATGTCATGTACGATGCTCCCGAAAAGCGAGAGCCCGTAAAGTATCATATTGCTGTGCCATATAGATATTATACAACAAGTTGTTAGTAGATATCAAGGATAAAGAGATTGTCAGACATCAAATTGCATCTATAAAGGAACTATGACATTACATTTAGCGGTAACGCGTTGGGTCAGGAATACCAGCGTCTTGAAATCCTTTTTTGCGAAGGACGCAACTATCGCACCTTCCACACGCTCTGGCATCTGAGTCTGGATCATAACAACTGAGTGTAAGGCAATAATCAACTCCTAAAGCTGTGCCAATTTGAATTATCTCTGCTTTTGTTTTATGAATAAGTGGAGTGCGGATTGTTAATTTTGTAGGACCTTCCACACCAACTTTTGTCGCTAAGTTTGCCATCTTTTGATAAGCGTGTATATATTCTGGACGACAATCCGGATATCCACTGTAGTCAATAGCATTGACACCGATAAAAATTGCATCAGCTGTAAGAACTTCCGCCCACGCAAGTGCGTAGGAAAGAAAGATGGTATTCCGGGCAGGCACATAAGTGATCGGTATACCATCTTCCATCTCTACGTCTGATCTACCTTTAGGAACGTCAATATTGTCTGTTAAGGCAGATTTTCCAAAGGTTCGGAGGTCAATTTCAATAATGTTGTGCTGCTTTGTCCCCAGTATTTTTGCGATGTTTTCTGCACATTGAAGTTCTACCTTGTTCCGTTGCCCATACCGAAAACTCATCACATAGCAATCATAACCTTCATCGCTCGCGATTGCTAAGGTAGTGGTCGAATCTAATCCGCCGCTCAGGAGGACAACTGCTTTTGGTATATCTTGAGAATTACTGAGGTGGGTTGTTTCTGTAGACAATTTTTTATAATAAAACTAAATTTAATTTATAATGCTTTAGAGTGTTTTCATCCGTTGGTAAAGCAAAATTAAGAAAACTGCGTAATTCACTACAGTCGACGATTGGAAACCGCGCCGACTGCAGTGAATTCACTTAAAAGTAATAATGAATACCAACCGTTCCGGAAGTTGTAAAATGTAAATCAAGGGCATCGTCTTCAAATTCATCTGAATTGAACCTTATAAATTTTATACCGATCTCAAAAGCAAATCCAAGATTCGGGTGCTCACTAAATGAATATTCAACTCCGCCAAAGCCTTCCAAACCTAAACCTCGGTTATTGACATCATCCGCTGAATCACCAACATTCATAAGTGTGTAATTCACCCCGCCTCCAAGATAAAATCTGGAACGCGCCTTTTCCTGAACGGTATATAAAAATCGTCCACCGAGGGTCGATATTGACGCAGAGATATCTTCAGAGGGCACCGAAAAACCTGCCCGGAAGATTAATCCCTGAAAACCAATCCCTGTAGGGGTCCAATACTTTGCACTGATTCCATTAAGGGGCAAATCAGTGTGAAACCCAATGCCAAACTTGCCGTTCTTCACATCCGTAACTTCTTCACTTGCGTGGCTGTCTGCAAAGGTATCGGAAGGTGTTAGTCCCATAAAACAAGCAATTGTTGTGAATATTAGTAAAGTTATGAAACAATAAATCTTCATTTTGATATTCCTAATTAGTTTAAATTAAAATGTGCTGACAATTCATTTCAACTCGGACTTTCGAGAAATACGTTACGTGTGTGTAAAGTTTTTAGCACTAACTTCGGACCACGCATTGTAGTGCGGGGTCTCCGTGCCCCGCAATTGTTGTGAGGAAAGATAGCGGGGCATGGAGACCCCGCACTACAATAAGAGTAAATCGTCCTTGTGCCAAAAACTTTACATACCCATACGTTACACGTTCTGTTGACATGTTACTTACTTTATAGATAACAGTTTTTGTAATCATAAGGAACGGCACGATGCTGTCCCAGTTATGGATACACAAGTTACTCATTTTCAAATTCAAGTTTTGCAAAGCGGAGAAAAATACCACCTCCAGGTCTTGCAAGAGGTCCGTTTATAGCTAAACAAGCAATGACATGTTTTGCACCAGGTTCAGCACTTTCGGATACAACGACCCGTTGTGGTGTATTAAACCCAGAAGCAGCACCACGTCCAGATTCACCGAATGCTAAGTCAATTTCACCGTCAACCCAGACTTCTCCGTAATCATCAATACAAGTGTGAAACCACACTTTTGAACCAGCAACCGATTTACCATCTACTTCTTCAGGAATTGTGACGGTAATACGATACCATCCGAAACATAAGCCTGACAGGACAATTTCTTGTATGTTTTCACACACATCCCAACCGGAATCGTCATAATCAGCATTTCGTGCAGGTGAATCTGGCATCAGATTCACTAATCCACCGTTAGGTTCTCCAGGTACAAGACCCTCTGCAAATCGCCATTCTGAATTTGTTAGTTCAAGATGTTCAGCATTTTCTAAATCGAGTTCAGCAATAATCATAAGTGTTCCTTTCTAATTTGAGATTTAATTTTACATAGATTATAGGTTATACTTGACGAACAAATAAGGAAAATACCTGCCACAAGAAAAGGTAGTTGAGTAGAAATGTTTAGTAAATAACCACTTGCGACGTAACCAAGAAAAAATCCGGTACTCCAAGCCAAATGTGTAAGACCTACGCCGTGACCTTTCTCCTGCGGTGTTGTAAATTCATTAATAAACCGTGGTATTGTAGTTGAAAGTGCCCAGGCAGCACCAGCACCGAGTATTCCAAATAATTCCAGTCCCACTAATGAATTGTGAAAAAACACTAATCCAAAAGCAAGAAGTGTAACAACAATATTCGCTACTAACGCAGGTATTCTATGACCTTTCGCATCGCATATTTTACCAGTCACCAGTTGACAGGCAAAAGCAAAAAGTAGACTCAACGCTCCGTAATATCCTGTTGCTCTAATCCCACCAATCTGATCTATCAATATTGGCATGAGTAGATTTACAGAACCCCAATAATAGGTAGGGAAAACGCGTAAACCAATTAACATCCGGATGTTAGATCTGCGACACAAGTTGATATATTTTTCTAAGTTCAGTGTTGATTTCCAAATACCTCTTTGATTTTGATCTACATTGTACATATTTTGCCGCACACGCGGTAAATAAAGAAACGCACCCAAAAACAGCAAACCAGAAAAAATAATTGAACTGATACCGAATATTTTGAAATTGATTAGATGAATAGTTTCTCCGGCAATGGCATTTCCCAATGCGTTTCCAACAGTACTACTAATAAAATAAAGTCCTGCTGCAAACCCAAGTCTATCAGATGGTACGGAACTGATTAAATATGATTGTCCTCCCGCTGTTTTGAAACCTGAAGCGATCCCCTCATAACAGAGAATACCCCAGATGAATAGTGGTATTTGGGTTGTGAAAAGTACACCAATTATGACCGCACCGGACATACCGATAAGTAATGTGGGTTTTCTTCCGAAACGGTCACTCAGTGTTCCTCCGATAAGTGCCGTAATTCCACCGAGTCCGATAGGTATTGCCCGTAATATCCCCGCGAAAAAGGCATCTTCCCCTAATTCAGATTTCGCGTATACCGGAAAGAAGAAGTGTACTGGACCAGTTATCAATCCGACAACAAAAACGATGAGACAAAGTGAAATAAATCCTCGTGTCCACATCAGAATATGCGTGCAAATTTGGTCATCAAATTAGCTGCCTAATCTTTGAATTCTAACTTATGAATTACTGTTCAATCGTAGCAAACTATCGGATATATTTGGTGCAGCGGTACCGAGTCCACATGCACTTGTAGTTCGCATCACATTTCCAATTTCAGAGATAAGTTTCATAGATTCCGCCCGTAGTGGTTCCGATAATAATTCTGTAATTCTATGTGTTCCAATACGACATGGAAAACATTTCCCACAAGATTCATCAGCAAAAAACTCCATAGCATTGTGTGCAACATCAAGCATATCGCGTGTGTCATCAAAGACCATAATTCCCGCTGCCCCGAGCATTGAACCAACCTTCTGAAAACTCGGTTCGTCAAGAGTTATATCAAAATCTTTCTTATCAATAAACCCTCCTGATAAACCAGCGGCTGTAATTGCTTGAATTTGCCGACCTTCCTTCGGTCCACCTGCCCAATCATAAAGCAGTGTTTTGAGTGGTAGACCGAAAGGGACTTCATAATTTCCGGGTTGTAGAATGTCCCCTGATAAACTTATGATCTTTGTACCAGCAATATCTTTATGGTAACTCAAACCTTTATACCAATCTGCACCGTGTCGAATTATCTGTGTGGCGGCTGCAAGTGTTTCCACGTTGTTTACAACTGTTGGTAGGTTTTCATATCCGTGTGTTACTGGATATGGCGGTCTGTTCCTTGGAAATGGGTGTTTACCCTCCAAACTATTTAACAATGAGCCTTCTTCACCACATACATAGGCACCCGCTCCACGTCTAATATATATATGAAAATTGAACTGTTCACCAAGAATACCATCGCCAACAAGCCCATCTGCTTCAGCTTCTTTGATTGCCCGTTCAAGAGTTTTCAATGTTTCAGGATATTCATATCTAAGATATATAAAACCTCGCGTCGCACCAGTTGCATAAGCAGCCAGTGTCATCCCTTCAATTACCATGTGAGGTGTATAATCAAGAATAACTCTATCCTTGAAACATCCCGGTTCACCCTCATCTGCATTACAGACAATTGTTTTTGGTTCACCTGGGGCATTCAAAACCGTTTCCCATTTCGTTCCTGTGGGAAATCCAGCACCACCTCTCCCTACAAGCTGACTTTCTTTCAGTATTTCAATTACTTCATTCCTTGTCTTTGCTGTAACTGCTTGTTTTAACCCTTCATATCCACCGGTGGATTGATATCCTTCAAGCGTATTTTGACCTGGTTCCCGTATATTTGCAAAAATACATTCCTCTTTTTCACCTGGGTATGGTGGGGACAATGGAGTAGGTTGGACAGAGAGATTGCCTGCATACTTTCCAGTGAATACTTGATGCCCTTTTAGTACAGGAACACAATCGTCACATCTTCCCGCACATGCCATAGGTGTTGCGACTTCATGTTTTAGCGCATCAAGGATTTCTAACCCTCCATTCAATCGACAAACAGGACCAGTGCATACACGCGGTGCTGATTGTCCTGGGGCTTTGTCAGCAAAATGGTGATAAAAAGTTAGCGTGCCAAACAGTTCTGCAAGTGGAATCCGAAATCCAACTGCAATGTCCAGTAATGTTTCTTCTGAGATATATCCATCTCTGTCATGAAAAGCGTGTAATATACCGAGTAGCGGCGCAGGTGCATCACGCCATTTTTCAATCAGTTCACCATTAGTTGGCATCTATGACTCCACTTTAACTTCATTTCAAATTGAAAATAATGTCTGAATATAAGATTATCAGATTTAATTCATAGCGTCAACAAATTTATACAACAAGGGTGTGTAAAGTTTTCGACACAAACTTCGGACCATTCATTGTAGTGCGGATCTCTGTGCCCCACCATCTCTAAGCTCCCAACAATTGCGGGGCACGGAGACCAAGCACTTCAATGGATATGAGATGTTTGCTGAAAACTTTACACACCCTGCTTCCACGGGTGTGTAAAGTTTTTGTCACCATAGTCATCAATTTCTTGAAAGGACATTGCATTTTTGATCTTTGAAAAGGTACCGTTTGGTACGTTTTTTCGGATTACGGTACGTTTTTGGTACGTTTTTGGTACGGTGCTGTGAGTCCAGTCTGTATATGGGTATGTGAATGATTTTCGTGTATATTTCTGGAAATTTCAATTTTTCGATTCGGTCCGTTTTGTGATTTAAGTTTTGGGTGTCCTGATATGTATTATTTGAGGTATATGGACACCACATCATAATCCGATTGATCCGTGTGGTGTTTTCTGATTCAGTCTGTTTTTCACTTCTATTGTCCTGCGTTAACATGATATTCTCTCTGCTGGTTTGGACCGATTCTATTCTTGAAATTACCTTTTCTGTTGTAATGTCTGAGGAGCAATGAATTGCGCGACTATGCCTCTATTGTTCTTCATGATATGTTCAGAACTTGCATAGAACAATCGTGATGTGCAAAATCATGGTTATATCATAAGATTTCTCTGAGAGTCGACTTTTTGCGTTTCTAAACTTGCGTAGTTAAATTGGATCTATCTGCTAAACAAATGTTAAGTATACTATACATATATGTGATTGTCAAGTAAAATAATAGAGAATCTATATTATTTTAGATATTGTTGATAATCTCCTGAATTTTTGTCGTCCTGTGTTATTCTAAGGTGACAAAAACTTTACACACCCTGCTTCCACATTCTCTTTGACTTCGCAACTGGCTAATGATATACTAAGCATTGGTATCCTCTCTAATATAGAGTTTTTTTAAGAAGGATACCATTTTTCTTAATACTAAGCAAGATATGTATTCAGTTCATTCTAATGACAAAAACTTTACATACCCCAGCACTATCGCATTATTGACATACCACCTCATTTATGCTATATTTTAAGAGGACACTATCAAGAATGCAAAAATCCCAATTCTATATGGATAATTTGGAAAAGGAGTTCACCATAATGAACAAACTAAGCTCGTTCTGTTTTTTGATTTTTCTTACAATTTCATTTCTATCCCTGACAAATAGTTTCGCTCAAACTTCTAACCAATTAAGCCTTCCTGAGAATGCAACTGTACGTCTTGGTAAGGGTAGGTTAAGTGAAGTTGAATATTCTCCAGACGGCACTTATTTGGCAGTGGTCAGTTCAATCGGTATTTGGCTCTATGAAACAACAACATATACTGAAACTGCTCTACTTACTGGAGATACAGAGAATGTTTACTGTGTGGCATTCAGTTCCGATGGGCAGACTCTTGCAAGTGGGAATGGCGATGGATCTATATGGTTATGGGATGTTTCCACAGGAGCACATCTACATACATTTACTGGACATACTGATGCTGTCTTAAGTGTTGCATTTAGTTCCGATGCAACGACACTTGCGAGTGGTAGTCGTGATACAACTATACGACTTTGGAATTATTCAACACGAGAATATCAAAGATCACTTACAGGTCATTTTGATTCTGTTACCAGTGTCGCGTTCAGTACAACAAGCACGACGCTTGCGAGTGGGAGTTTAGATACATCTGTTCAGTTATGGGATGTTGCTACGGGAGAACAGCTGCATATTCTTACTGGTCATGAAGATTCTATATATAGTGTGGCATTTAGTCCGACTGAAGCGACACTTGCAAGTGCGAGTCGTGATGGAACTATTCGACTATGGTATACAGCCTTTGGTGTGTTAAAGCAGACACTAATTGAACATCAAAGTTTTGTATTTGATGTAGCATTTAGTCCAAATGGGAATACAATAGCCAGCAGTAGTGCAGATGGTACAGTACTTCTATGGGATGCCGTTTCTGGTCAGGCACAACAGGTACTTATAGGACACACGAATGTTGTGCTTAGCGTAACGTTCAATTCTACTGGTGGAACGATAGCAAGTGGAGGAGCAGATGGAACTGTCCGATTGTGGGATGCGGTTTTTGGTGGACAACGACAAGCACTTACAGGATATACAGGTTATATCTTAGACACAGCATTTAGCAATGATGGTAGTACTATTGCAAGCGGTGGTTCAGATAACATAATAAATTTGTGGAATGCAAGTACAGGTCAACATAACCAGATGTTGTTAGGACATGAGGATTGGGTATGGAGTGTTGTGTATAGTCCGGATGGGAGTACAATTGCCAGTGGTAGTGATGATGGTACAATACGGTTATGGGATAGTTCCACAGGTGAGCATCAGAGAACTTATGAAGGACATACAGATTGGGTTTGGAGCGTTGCATATAGTCCTGATGGATTTACATTAGTCAGTGGTAGTGCAGATGGTACAATACGGTTATGGGACGCATTTTATGGTGGACACATCATGACACTTGAGGAACACGATGGTTCTATTCTGAGCGTTGCATTCAGCCCTGATGGAAAAATGATTGCAAGTGCTAGTACTGATGAGACAGTACGATTGTGGAATGCAGGTACAGGTGAACTACTACAAACGCTTATTGGTCATACGGATTATGTTAGAAGTGTAGCGTTTAGTCCCAATGGGAATCTACTTGCCAGTGGTAGCGATGATGGTACAGTACGCTTATGGGATACCATCTTCGGTGTAGAATTGGAGAGATTTACAGAACATACGGATTTAGTCTGGAGTGTTGCATTTAATAATAGTGGTGATATTCTTGCAAGTGGTAGTAATGACAATACTATTCGTTTATGGGATACTGTATCTGGTAAACTAATACAGACTCTTAGTGGACATACAAATGGAATACTTAGTGTGGCATTTAATCCGAGTGGAAATTCACTTGCAAGTGCAAGTTCTGATGGTACAGTACTTGTCTGGGGTTATACACCACCCCTAACTTCTTATGCTACTGTAAGTCTTTCTCCAACTCCAGTACAATCTCCTGCCATCGGCGGAGTCCTAACATTTAATCTTAACATTTCTAATGCAGGAAGCCTTTTTGGATATCAAGCAACAATAAGATATGATGAATCCGCTCTACGTTATGTGGGTAGTTCAAATTCAGATTTTCTTGCATCAGGAGCATATTCAGTAGAACCGATCATTGAAGATAACACTGTCACACTTGCAGCAACATCTCTTGGTGGGCAAAGTTTCGGAGCTGGCACATTGGCTAATCTTACGTTTGAAGTAGTCTCGCTTAAACCATCAACAATAACAGTTTCTAAGGTGCGACTGACTGATATATCTGGCAATGTATATTACGCGCGCGTTGGTGTTGCTCAAATAACTGAACCTATGCGTCAAAAAGGTGACCTCAATGGTGATGGTATTGTCAACATTCAAGACTTGACATTGGTTGCATCAAACTTTTCAGAAGAAGGGGACAACCTTGCTGATGTTAACGGTGATGGCATAGTTGATATTGTAGATCTCACTTTAGTGGCTGCAGCAATGGCAAATTCTATGCCTGCTGCACCCGCAAAATGGTTACACGGTGTTGAGAAATCACTTACAAGAGCAGAAGTGCAGCAGTGGTTGTATGATGCTAAACAACTAACATTGACAGACCCAACCTTCCAACGTGGGATTTTAGTTTTAGAACAACTGCTTATAGCACTCACTCCGCAAGATACAGTTCTATTGCCGAACTACCCTAATCCATTTAATCCTGAAACATGGATTCCCTATCAACTTGCTGAACCTGCAGATGTTTCAATCCAGATTTATTCTTCTGAAGGACTGTTGGTACGGAGGTTAGATATTGGAAATCAATCTGCTGGACATTATCAACACAAGGATCATGCAGCGTATTGGGATGGAAAAAATGATGCTGGTGAATCTGTTGCAAGTGGTTTGTATTACTATACTCTAACTGCAGGTAAATTTACTGCAACACGCAAGATGTTGATCTTGAAATAATCGTATTATTGATTTAAGGGCAATGTTTGAAAAACTCTAATCATGCATTGCCCATTAATTCTATACTGCATTCCTCACTTTCTATTACACACTTTTCACTGAATTCTACCAGAAATTCCCGTCGATTACTAAAAATCAAATATTCCACATTGCACTAATCTGTGCAGCATTCAATTTGAATGCACATTTTTGTGCAGATTGTGTATTCCCATTCTTAATTCCTACGCTTTCAAATATTGACCTCCTCTATCGGTAAGAAATGAACCAAGCGAATATCGGACTGAAATCCATTACTTATGAGAATTCCATTTGGATACAAGCAAAAACCTAACTGGCATTAGATTTGCTATACCTACAACATAAGAAGATGGTGGTAATTGGTTCCATCACGCAAAAGCATTGAAAATGCCTGAAAACGTTGTCTTATTCTTTATTTCTTTATATTGTCCGGAATTGAACCCGATTGAGCGTCTGTGTTAAGATTTCAATACTAAGTTATTTTCTAAGACATATCGAACCTTGAAACATACGCAAGAAAGCATCACACAAATACTACGAAAATAGGAGAGAAAAATGAGGATAATAAGATATACGACTGTAATACACATTTTTATATTCTGTCTCTTAATTTCAGATACTTTTGCTCAAGACTATATGCAATGGGATTTACCTGAAGGTGCAAAATCTCGTATTGGCAAAGGAGGTGTAAGTTCTATTAGGTTTTCACCTGATGGCAATCGTTTGATTGTTGGTAGTAGCATAGGTTTTTGGATTTATGATGCACATACGGGGGGTGAGTTGGATTTAATTCCAGCGAATCAAAGCAATATAATTGGATTGAGTCCAGATGCCCGGATGTATGTAGAAAAGAATTCAGACAATACAGTTATTGTCAGAAATCTTGCAGATCGTAGTGTTATCGCAACTTTACAAGGTGATAATTCAGACATCTACTATGTGCGATTTAATCTTGAGAAGAATATTCTTGCAAGTGACATTGGTAGTGAAATACGTGTGTGGGATCTTAGGACTGGGGAACTTAAGACCTCAATAGATTTAAAAACAGATTGGATATATGATGTTGTCATGAATCCAGAAGGAACAAAACTTGTCAGTCTTAGTCGTGATGACGAACATAGTTCTCTCCAATTGTGGGATGTTTCCACAGGTTCACATATTACGACTTTAACAAAGTATGCACAATATTTGCGAGATCTTATGTTTACTCCTGACGGAAATATACTTCTCAGTACCGGTGATTCCTATATCCAACTATGGGATATATCTACAGGTAGCAAGAAAGAGAAGTTTAGTACTCCGTCAATAGTTAGTTTTGCAATAAGTCCAGATGGTAAAACGGTAGCAACCGGAGGTTATGTAGGTTTATATTTATGGGATTTAGCAACAGGTGCACTCAGAACTGAATTGAGTGGTCATGTGTTCGGAGTTAATTCTATCGCTTTTAGTCCGGATGGCAGAACAGTTGCAAGTAGTGCATACGATGACTTGTTTCTGTGGGATGTTGATAGTGGTGCACGTAAAATGGCAATCGCTAATCATACTTCATTTGTGAATAGTCTTACGTTCAGTCCTGATAATAGGACTCTTGCTATGGGGCATTGGTATAAAATCAAGTTGTGGGATACTGTTAACGGTCATTTGAAAACCACATTCTTTGGGACACGTTTTACCTATAATGATGATTTAGATTATAGTCGTGATGGAACCATACTTGCCTCTATAATATGGAGTACTATTAGTCTTTGGGAAATAAATTCTGGTGTACCGATTGCGGTTGTAAGTGGATACGGAGATGGATTCCGTGGTACGCGTTCAGGATATAGTTCAGTTGCATTCAGTCCAGATGGGTCGTTACTTGCAGGCGGGAATGGAGATGCTACGATCCATTTATGGTATGGGGGACGTACAAAAAAAGGATCCCTCATCGGACATACTGATAGCGTAACTTCAATTGCTTTCAATCAAGATGGTCGTAATCTCGTAAGTGGAAGTTATGATAATACGGTACGTCTATGGGATGTAGTTGATGAAAAAAATATAGCAACTTTTGAGGGACACACAGATGTGGTAAACACCGTCGATATAAGTCCAGACGCACGATATATCGCAAGTGGAAGCAAAGACAAATTAATAATTATATGGGATGTTCAAAATGGCAATCAAAAGTATACTTTGACAGGACATTCTGATGAAGTCCATAGTATTGCATTTAGTTTGGATGGACAAATACTCGCCAGTGGTGGAGGAAGGGATGACTCCTCAATACGGTTATGGAATATAAATACTGGAGAAGAAATAACTACTCTTTCAGGACATACGATAGGAAATACCAAAGTAGTCTTTGCATCCGATGGTAAAACATTTGCGAGTGGAAGTTTTGATGGGACAGCAATTATTTGGGATTTAACTTCATTTATAGACATTGATGAGTATGTCACACATCGTGTTGAAGATGTGAACCGTGATGGTGTTGTAAATATAGAAGATTTGATTTTAGTAGCAACACAATTTGGTCAATCAGGCGTTGGGAATTCTGCCGATGTTAACGGTGATGGTGCTATAGATGTAAAGGATATTTTATTAGTTGCTGCAGTACTTGCAAGTGATAACGGAGCACCTTCAAGAAAATCGTTATCTTTTGATTTAATCTCTGCTGCTGATGTGCAACAATGGCTCAACAAAGCACAACAAGTAAACAGTGATTTTCCAGTTTACAAGAGAGGAATAACTGTTCTTGAACATCTCCTGACATTGTTGATTCCAGAAAAGACTGCACTATTACCTAACTACCCAAATCCTTTCAATCCAGAGACATGGATACCGTATCAGTTGGCAGATGATTCGGATGTAACAATCCATATCCATTCATCTAATGGTCAACTGATTAGGACATTGCAATTGGGTAACAGAATGGCAGGGTTCTATTACAAACCTAATAGAGCAGCCCATTGGGATGGAAAAAATGAATATGGGGAACCTGTTGCAAGTGGCATTTACTATTACACACTAACATTAGGAACTATAACAGATACACGTCGGATGGTAATCCGCAAATAGGAGTCAAAATCATGAGAATATTACGCGTAACTTTTTTCTTATTTCTTCTCATTACAACCTGCTTTTTGAATAATGCGTTTTCAGCAGATTATACACAATGGAGTTTGCCTGAAGGAGCGGTAAAACGTTTAGGCAAGGGAATGATTTATGGTAATATTTCCTTTTCTCAAGATAGTTCTCTACTTGCAGTTGCAAGTTCTATTGGTGTGTGGCTATATGATGGATATACGGGTAAAGAAATCAATCTGTTAACCAATCATACTGGTTATATAACAAGTGTTGCATTTAGCCCTGATGGAAAAACGCTTGCATGTAGTAGTTCATACGAATTTTATCTTTGGGATGTTGACACTGGAAACCTAAAGCTTACTATTTCTGCGCATACGAATGAAATTGAAGATATTGCTTTCAGTCCGGATGGAGGAAAAATGGTTACTGCTGGTGGATCTGACGAAACTGCTAAGTTATGGGATGTTTCAACTGGGAAATTGATTAGGTCAATTGATAGTCATTCCGACAATGTAAATTGTGTGGCTTTCAGTCCAGATGGAAAGATACTGGCTACGGGTGGTAGAGATGATGAAATCAGTATAATCAAATTATGGGATACCACAAATGGAGAACTCAAATCCACTCTGACAACAGGAAATGAATCCTCTTCATTGGGTGTTAGTGACATTACGTTTAGTCCAGACGGTAGCAAAATCGCAAGTTGTGAAAGTTGGTGGTATTTCGGTGACACAACAGTGAAGCTATGGGATTTAGTTTCACTGGAACTGCAATCAACACTAAAAGGACATGTCAATGGTGTCTTAAGTGTATCCTTCAGTGCTGATGGTAAGACACTTGCAAGTGGTGGTACAGATAGAACTATATGCTTATGGGATGTTGACAGTGGCACTTATAAAGCGACCCTGACAGATCACAGATTTATCATAAACAATGTCGCATTCAGTCCGGATGGACTTACACTGGCAAGTGCTAGCGATGATGGCACAGTGATGCTACGGGATACAGAGAATTACAATGCAAGAACTACAATTACTGAACACACAGCATGGGGTATTGGTATAGCATTTAGTCCGGATGGAAAGCAGATCGTTACTGGCTGTTGGGATACAACAGTTAGAATTTGGGACACTTCTACAGGACGAAACACTTCAATACTTAGAGGACACAGAGGTGAAGTCGTTTCAGTCACGTTCAGTTCGGACGGTCATACCATTGCAAGTAGTGCTGGATACTCTCTTGATCGAGATTGGATCTATGCTGATAATACAATTAGGTTTTGGGATGCGGCTACGGGAACACAAAAATCAACTATTTTTGTAGGCAGCGATTATGTAGGTACTATTAATTTCAGTCCTATAGAAAACATACTGACAAGTGCCAGCAATTCAAAAGTGAAACTATGGGATACTACAACTGGTAATCCATTGTGGACAGTCACTGGTGATGAGAAGGATATTCTAAGGAGTACTTTTAGTCCAGACGGGAGTACTCTCGCAATTAATGGACAAAGATCAGTAGATCTTTATGACATTACAACCAAAAAGTTGATCAAATCGTTTGCTGCTGCATGGCAGAGTTACAGCAATATCACCTTCAGTCCAAATGGACGGACTATTGCCAGATGTGGAAGAGATAATGAAGTACATATTTGGAATGTAGATTCAGGAGCGTTAAAGACAATATCCACTTCCTACCGTGATAAATATCCTCTGGTCAATGCGGTATTTGGACCGGATAACAGAACACTCATCACCACTGGCGTAGATAACGACGGATCAATCCAATTTTGGGATGTGGTAAGTGGTGAACAAAAGATGAGTATTCATGGTATGCCAAACGGTATTGATCGAATCATATTTAATCCAGATGGCAGGACATTCGCAACATTGGGATGGTCTGGAACGATACTCCTATGGGATTATCATACTATTGTTAATCCATATCGACATGAAGCAGATGTCAACGGAGATGGTGTAGTCGATTTATCAGATTTGGTCTTTGTTGCAAAAAACTTCGGGCAAATAGGTTTTAACGCTGCGGATGTGAATGGGGATGCAGTAGTGGATATTGCTGATCTGTTGATAGTTGCGGGTGCGATGGATGAAGTTGCAGTTGCTCCGATAGCAACAAATCGGAACTTATATAACACACTTACAAGTACCGAAGTACAAAAATGGCTACTACAAACACATCAGCTCAACAGTATTGATGTCACGACACAGAAAGGCATTCTATTTCTTGAACAACTGTTAATCGCATTAGCACCACAGAAAACTGCCCTATTTCACAACTATCCGAACCCATTTAATCCTGAAACGTGGATACCGTATCAGTTATCTGAGTCATCGGTAGTTACTATAGAGATATATTCTTCTGGAGGGCAGTTGATTCGGACGTTAGATTTAGGAGAAAAGTCTGCAGGACTATATCAAAACAAAGATTCTGCAGCACATTGGGATGGCAAAAATGAGATAGGTGAACCTGTCGCAAATGGTGTGTATTTCTATAAGTTAACTGCTGGAAGCCATTCTGCAACGCGGCGGATGGTTATACGAAAATAGGAGACATAATCATGAGAGCGTTACTATTGTCAATTGTATTATGTGTTTTTATTCTACTTTCAAGTACCTATGCTCAAACTTATTCTAACTGGAGTTTGCCAGAAGGTGCCAAATTACGTATTGGAAAGGGATCTGTTGGTAGTGGTAGGTTTTCACCTGATAGCAATCGTTTGATTGTTGGCGGTAGTATTGGTTATTGGATTTATGATGCACACACAGGTGTAGAGTTAGATTTAATAACAGTGAATCCAAGTAATATACTTGGAATGAGTCCTGATGCCAGGGTGTATGTAGAAAAGATTTCTGACAATACAGTTATTGTCAGAAATCTCGCAGATCGTAGTGTCATAACGACATTAGAAGGAGATAATTCTGATATCTACTATGTGCGATTTAACCTTGAGAAGAATATCCTTGCAAGTGATATTGGCAGTGAAATACGTGTGTGGGATCTTGGTACCGGGGAACTTAAGACCTCAATCGATTTAGAAACAGATTGGATATATGATGTTGTTTTGAGTCCAGATGGAACAAAACTTGCGAGCATAAGTAAAGATTCGGATGATCGTGTTTTTCAATTGTGGGATGTTGTGACAGGTTCTCACATTACCACTTTATCCAGATATGCGTTCAATATCCGGGAGCTTGTTTTCACTCCAGATAGTAATACGATTATAAGTAGGGGTGAAATTTCTATTCAATTTTGGGATATTGCTGCTGGGAAACGAACGCATAATTTCAATACTCTCTATTTAAATAGTATTTCTGTAAGTCCAGATGGTAACACTCTTGCAACTGGAGGGGCAGAAGGATTACAATTTTGGGACATTGCTACAGGCAAACACATTAAGAATCTTGCTGAGCATCGATGGGGATTCTTTTCAATTGCATTTAGTCCAGATGGCAAGACATTAGCAAGTGGCGGGAGTAAAGAACTGTATCTTTGGGATGTAGCAAGTGGAGAGCGGAAATTGACGATTCATGGACATACAGGAGCAGTGGTAAGTATGGCAAACAGTCCAAACGGTACTATTCTTGCTACTTCAGATTCGCATAACATCCATCTGTGGGAGCCAAACACTGGGGACTATATACAGATGATATATCATCGTGGTCGGCTCTCACACCCAAGAAATTTAGTTTTCAGTTCTGATGGAAACACGCTTGCAAGTACAGATTATGGGGCAATTCACCTTTGGGATATTAACCGCAAAACACAAATAACTACCATCTATAAATGGTTTGGACATGGACAAGAAAGCACTTCAAAATATTCCAGTGGATATAACTCAGTTGCTTTTAGTCCAGATGGTCAATACATTGCTTCTGGACATATTGACAATACAATACATTTTTGGTATATGGGAAGAACTTACATTTATGCTTTGAAAGGACATACAGATGATGTGACTTCAATAGCATTCTTTAGAAATCGTCCTACTCTTGTCAGTGGAAGTTATGACGGCACAGTCCGTTTATGGGATTTGAATTCACGATCAAATTTAGAAACATTCATCGGACATACTGATAAAGTCTATAGTGTTGCAGTAAACCCTGATGAAAGTATTATTGCCAGTGGAAGTGATGATAATACGATTATTCTATGGGATATTACGACAGGTCAACCGAGGATTATCCAGACAAATCATACCAATGGTGTACATCAACTTACATTTAGTATTGATGGGAAGACATTGATAAGTTGTGGAAATAGGGAGGATCCGATTATACAGATTTGGGATGTATCCAAAGCAGGATTAATAACAGATATCACTGCACATACTTATGGTGGTGTCATTGTTGATTTTAGTCCTGATGGTAGAACGCTTATCAGCGGGAGTAGGGATGGAACAATTTTATTTTGGGATTACGCTATGTTAATTGGTACTGATGTTGAAACACAAAAATTAGCTGAAGATGTGAATGGAGATGGAACCGTAAATCTACAAGATCTGATTTTTGTTGCAGCGCATTTCGGACAAGATGGAAATTCCAATACAGCTGATGTCAACGGGGATGGTATTATCAATATCGCGGATATTCTATTAGTTGCTGCTGCGCTTGCCGCAGAGAATGCAGCACCACCAATCTATACAAACTCAAACAAATTGTTACATGCTGCAGAAGTTGAACAATGGTTAAATCAAGCACGACATGTCAATACAAATATACCAAGATTGCAGACAGGAATTGCAGTCCTTAAACAGCTTTTAGCTGCATTGACTCCAGAAAAGACTGTACTTTTAGCCAATTATCCAAACCCATTCAACCCAGAAACGTGGATACCCTATCAGTTGTCAGAGCAGGCTGATATAACCCTCCACATCTATTCTTCAGATGGACAGTTGGTTCGGACATTAGCCTTGGGTAAGCAATCCGCTGGCATATATCAAAATCGTAATAGTGCAGCGTATTGGGACGGTAAAAATGAATATGGTGAAGCAGTTGCAAACGGTGTCTATTTCTATACACTAACTGCTGGTAACTTCACTGCAACGCGACGAATGGTTATAAGAAAATAGGAGATAGAAGATGAAAACAACACGAAACATTCTCATATTGATTTTTCTGATTTCAACATACTTTTCACAAAGTTCACTTTCACAAGATTACATGCAGTGGAGTTTGCCCTATGGTGCCAAAATGCGTATTGGCAAAGGAGAAATATACAGAAAGATTGTTTTTTCTCCTGACAGTTCTATGCTTGCAGCCGCAAGCTCTGACGGTGTCTGGATCTATGATGGACATACTGGAAAAGAACTAAAATTGCTAACGGCAGATTTAGATTATGACTCATACGTTGCATTCAGTCCTAATGGTAAAACTGTTGCGTGTAATAATTCCGAGGCAGTTTATATATGGGATGTTGACACTGGCAATCTCAAACTCACTATACCGACACATACCCGATTTATTTCAGGTATAGCATTCAACCCGAATGGGAAAACGTTCGCTACAAGTAGTTCGTATAATGGAGTTGACACGATAGAATTTTGGGATGCCTCAACGGGGACATTCATTAATACATTCATTACTCATAATAGTGATATAGATACCATGACCTTCAGTCCAGATGGAACGAATCTGGTAAGTAGTGGCTATGAAGGTGAAAATACTACGATGAAATTGTGGGATGTTGTAAAAAATGAACTCAAAGCTACTTTTATTTTGGCAGAAGATAGATATCCTTACTACACTCAAATTGCCTATAGTCCAGACGGTAACACAATTGCAACTTGTGGTGGAAGAACGATTGCACACATCTTTCTTTGGGATATAGCAAGTAGTTCACTAAAGAATACACTAATAGGGCATACAGGTGGGGTCTACGCTATCGCATTCAGTCCAGATGGTAAAACACTTGCAAGTGGTAGTTTTGATAAGACAGTCTGTCTGTGGGATGTTGCTACAGGAGAACATAAGTCTACAATCATAGCACATACTGACTACATTACAAGTGTTGCCTATAGTCCTGATGGATCTACATTTGCAAGTTATGGTCAGGATGGAACTATCATTCTGTGGGATACAGAAGATTTTGAACAAAGAACGACAATCACTGGACATATTTCCGGTTTCCCAAGGATAGCATTTAGTCCAGATGGAGAAACAATGGTCAGCGGAAGTGGTGATCAGACATTGCGTCTTTGGGACACAACAACAGGTAGGAATATAAAAACCTATGTAGGACATATTGGTCCAGTTGTATCAGTCGCCTTTAGTCCAGATGGACGCACTATAGCCAGTAGCGGAGGCGTTGTATTTGGGGATAGATGGTTTGCCGATGACTACCCGATAAGGTTATGGGATGTTTCTACTGGGTCTCAAATAGCAACAATTATTGGGCATGAAAGAGATACATATCGTGTCAGTTTTAGTCCGGATGGACAAATACTCACAACTTACTCTGTTGATAGAACTCCGATTTTCTGGGATGCGAATACAGCAAATTACTTATGGACATTCACAGGAAATTGGGAAGGTGTAGGGTATATGGCATTCAGTCCAGATGGAAAGAAAATCGTATATGGAAATACCGATGGTATATATTTATGGGATATAGTTAATAGGAAACAAATTGCAAGTTACTCAGGTTCTATACCTATAACCACCAATATCGTTTTCAGTCCTGATGGGAATACTATAGCGGCTGGTGGTATTGGACAGGAGGTGCATCTGTGGAATGTCTATACTGGAGAGAGACACACAATTATCACTGGACATGATGGACTATTCAAAACAGTACTTTTTAGTCCAGAAGGACAAACCGTTCTAACTGCTGGAGGATGGGAAGATGGAAGACTGCAATTTTGGGAACCGGAAACTGGTGCTCTACAATTATTGCTATACATGCCACTTGGACCATATAACTTAGCGTTTAGTCCTGATGGCAAGACTCTTGCATCATCACATGAACGGGGTACAATTCTTCTTTGGGACTATGGATCCTTCTTCAAGACAACAAAACATGCTGCAGATGTTAACAGGGACGGTGTTGTTGATATTCATGATTTAGTTGTGGTTGCAGCAAAATTTGGGCAAAATGGTCAAAACGATGCAGATGTTAATGGAGATGGAGTTGTTGATATTGCGGATTTGATTTTGGTTGCAGGTGCGATTGAAAACGCAGCTGCTACACCAACTGCATTTGGTCTCAATAAGAATTTTGCCCTTACCAAATCTATTGTGCAAAAATGGCTAAAACAAGCACATCAGCTTAACAGTCTTGATGTTACGACACAAAAAGGCATTCTATTTCTTGAACAACTTTTGATGGCATTAGCACCACAAAAAACCGTTCTACTTCCCAACTATCCGAACCCATTCAACCCAGAAACGTGGATACCGTATCAGTTATCAGAGTCATCGGATGTTGCAATAGAGATATATTCTTCTGATGGGCAGTTGATTCGGACGTTAGATTTGGGAGAAAAGTCTGCAGGACTATATCAAAACAAAGATTCTGCAGCACATTGGGATGGCAAAAATGAGATAGGTGAACCTGTCGCAAATGGTGTGTATTATTACACTCTAACTGCTGGACAATATTCTGCAACACGTAAAATGTTGATACGGAAATAATTCCATATTGAGTAAATTCTACCAAAGCATTTAGATTGTTTGTAGTGGTACAGTTCGCTGTTCTAATTTCCATGACTATTCTAAAGTAATACCATTTTTAATAGATTATGTCACATTATAGGTTTTTGTAAAGCGTATTCTAATATGGCACAAACTGGAAAGTTTGTGCTACAAAAAAGAGACATTGTATATTAGAAATGGTATTACAATCATTTTTAGAAATGGAATTACAACGCGTCTGCCAATTCTGTAAAATTGTTCACTGTCACATCGGGTTGGAAATGTGTATCTTCGTAGGGTAGACTGTATCTGTTGACATACGCACCTCGATACCCACATGCTCGCGCACCCATAACGTCAAATGAATTTGCGGAGACCATCAAACATTCATTTACTTCAAGTCCCAATTTACCTGCTGTAACACGATAGACTGCAGGATGTGGTTTGAATGCCCCGACAGATGTAACTGAGAATACATTGTCAAACTCCCATTCTATCCTTTGCATTACAAGATAATCCAGAAAATCTGGGTCACCGTTAGATAATACTACCAGCTTGTATTGAGATTGTAAACGTTCAAGTGCAGGCAAGACCTCAGGAAATGGAGATAAATGCTGCCAACCGTGCATAAATTCATCAACTGTTTCATCTGTAGCATCAATACCGTTTCGTCTAAGCGTCCAATTCAGTGCACGTCGCGCTGTCTCCAGATAACCACTGTGTCCAAGCATCATTATCGTATCCTGATATTGTTCAATCCGCTGTCTATATCGCCACTGCTCCCAAAATGTATCTGCGGATATATTTTCAACATCACGAACATTTAATGATTCATGAATGAAAGGTATTAGACTTCCACCTAAGTCTAACATCGTCCCGAAAAGGTCAAATGTGAGTGCTTTTGTGTTTGCAAATTTCATTATCATATTTCCATTTAACGTATATCTCTGATTTTTTTGAGACTAAACCTGCAAAATTGGGGTTTGGAAACCCATTCAAGAACTTGTAAATCGGGGTTAGAAACCCCTCCTACAATCCTTATGTGGCAACCTATGTTATCCTAATTCAACTGTTTTACCTGTAGCCATAGCCTCAAACGCTGCGTCAATTACTCGCATCTGATTGATGCAACTTTCGGGAGAGATGCGGTGTGGTTGTCCCGTTTTCAAACATTCACACATATGCTCCAGCTGCAAGGCAAACTGATTAACAGGATCAATATCAATCACTTGACGACCTTCCCTGTTCTGTAGGACAATGTTAACAGGAGAACCCCCATTATTCCATGCTGCATCAATTCTTAGCATGCCACCCAAACCTGTCATTTCAGCATACTGTCCGCCAGCACAATTGAAACCAGTAGAAATCTGGGCAGTTTTTTCATTAGGGAATACTAAGAGTAAATAGGAAGCATCATCGACCTCCAATCCTGCTTGAGATGCTCCAGACACACGAATCGGTTCTGCACCGAACATAAACCGAGCATGGTGTATATTGTAGCATGCCAAATCATAAATACTGCCACCGCCCTTCGCTTTATTGAACCGCCAATTTGCTTCAGGTTTCCGAGTTTCGGGTCCACCGCCACCGCCGCCCGTGCAGAAAGTGCTACGGAGCGTCATAAACTCACCGATTGCACCTGAGTCAACTAACTCTTTGGCTTTGATATGCATTGGATGATGACGGAACTTAAACGCTTCTGCTACAAGGATCCCGTTTTCTTGTGCTGCCCCAACGAATGCTTCTGCTTCTGCGGCAGTGGATGTGAAAGGTTTCTCACACAAAATAGCCTTTACTTGACGGGACTTTGAAATTTGAATACCAACTTCAGCATGAAAAGCACCCCACGTGCATATTACTGCAATATCCAAATCCTCTTTTTCCAACATCTCGTCTAAATCGGTATAACGATTTTCTTCGGGGACATCAAACTGCTCACCGAAACCCTTAACTGCACCTTCTGAAACATCACAGATGGCAGCGAGTTCAGCACTCGGTGCATGTTGACATGCCCCGCCATGGGCGCGGGCAATTCCACCTGTTCCGACGAGTCCGACTTGGTAAATTCCATCTTTTGGCATAGGAGTTCCTCGCTTTATATTATCTCTGGGATTATGTTGTTAGTAAATATCCATTTTCAACAATAGCATCTTTTAAAAATTCAAAAGGTAATTCACATGGTTCATCCATACGTTTCCAACGTTCAACAGTCTCTGGGCGTACGATAATCCGACCTAACGAAATACCTAAAAAATCTTCCAGTTTTTTGAGTGTTTCCTCTTGTTTTAACACAAAATCCTCAAAACGGATGTGAATTATATGTTTCGGTTTAGGCGTAACTTTCATCAGTTGATATTGATAATACCAAGAAATTGCCCGTCTTTCGTATATATTATCGGTATGTTCATATTCAATTCCAAAGTCGCGTAAATTATCAGTCTTGTGGCCACCCAATATACAATCTCTTGGGTCCCGAATCCAGTGAATATATCTAATCTCAGGATACATGCGTAATATCCAAGGATATACAAGTGTTGTCTCTGGTATCTTCCATCCTTTATATGCTGATTTGTCCTGTAACACGTCCTTAAGATATGAGTTGATAAGTTGTTCAAATTCAGGGTCAATTGGCATTGTAAACAGTGGATCGAAATTCCAAGATAATCCACCCTTCCATTTGACATATTTTGCCATGACTCGGCAGGCATCATACATCGCATGGGGTGGAATTTTGTCACCAGACGGATTGAGTTGACTTCCCATATAGACACCGCTTGCATACAGTGTATGTGAAATGGCTCGTGTTCCAGAATGTCCACGTCCAATTACTGTAATTAAGTTTTCCATATCTCCTTAATCAGTCCAATGACTTAGGAAAAAACTTGCTTATTTCATTCATTTAATGATATAACTTAAAATATATTCACTGACTCTATCATTCAAAAAAGCAAATTACTAAAGAGGATGAACATTGTCATGTGATGTTATTTTATTTTAACAGAATTTTCAAAGAAATAAAAGTATTTTTTTGAAAGTTGACTTTTCCATTTGAAAGGAACTTAATATGCAGAAGTTTTTAGCAATATTGTTTATGTGTGTAATTGTTTTTTCATCCCTGAGTTGCGATAATGTTGAAAGAGTTTTGACACCTAAACCTGAGGCGACTGTAAAGATAGGTTTTATTGTCGCTGGACAACGTGTGACTTATCCGAATGGTGCGGAGATGGCAGTAACAGAGATCAATCAGCAAGGTGGTCTTTTGGGAATGCCAGTTGAATTGATAGGTCATATTAACAGTGATGCAGTGCTGGATGATTCCGTTAAACTCGCTGAGTCATTGATAGTTGACGATGAAGTCGTGGCTTTGATTGGACCAAATCGTTCTTCACATGCTGCTGTAGTAGGACCAGTCGCACAGAAACATCGAATACCAATGGTAACTACAACCGCTACGAATCCAAATGTCACACAAGCTGGTGACTTTGTGTTCATGGCATCCTTCACTGATAGTTTTCAAGGGGCAGTTATGGCACAATTTGCGAAAATGGAACTCGGTGTTACTACTGCTGCTATCATAACACGGAAAGGCGATCTATATACAGAAGGTATTTCAGAGTTTTTTGCCAAAAACTTCAATATGCTCGGAGGAAATGTTGTTACACACGAATTCTTTGAAGTTGGCACAACAGATTTTACAGATCATCTTATGCGTATTTCAGAAATGCAGCCAGACGCTCTCTTCACGGCAGGTTTTGTTCAAGATATTTCATCCATTACACAGAAAGCACGTGAAATCTCAATGCAGAATTCCGAAGGTGAACCGACTATTTTTCTTGGCGCAGATTCTTGGGACAGCATTCTGTTATTTGAAGATGAAAATGCAGAAATTGAAGGCAGTTATTTCAGCGGTCACTTTTCACCAGATACAGATGAACCGAATGCACGTGCTTTTGTAGATACATACAAATCTATCTATGAATCCACGCCGACGGGTGGCGTTGCAGTAAGTTACGATGCAGTGAAATTGCTGTTTGAAGCAGTTGTAAGAGCCGGAAGTCTGGATGCAGAAGCAATTCGTGATCAACTCGCTGCCACAGAGAATTATGTCGGAGCGACAAGCATCTCCAGTTATAACGAAAATCGTCAACCCACCAAGAGTGCAGTGATCTTTACCATCAAAGATGGAGAAAAGCAGTTTTATAAACAAATTGATCCATAAAGACAGATATGTTCGTCTGAACGAAGGATTTTAGGATTCACAGATGACCGAGATTATTAGATAAATTCAGACAATATGTCATCTTGCAGTGAATAGCAAATAAAAATTGATGTTTCAGAATGCAGCAGAAATTCTCAGTCTGATTGCTTCTGCAGTAGTGCAGTGGTTACTTTATTCTAAACGGATACCTGGTGACTTCACCCCTAATCGCATTCTTGTCGTAAAACTCGATCACATCGGAGATATTATATTATCAACTCCTATTTTTTCAAATCTTAGAAAGGCATATCCGAATGCGGAACTTCATGCCCTCTGTGGAAAATGGAGTCGTGTGATACTTGAAAACCACCCCGATGTAGAGAGGGTGATTGAATACAACTCTCCGGTATTTTGTCGATCTGAAGAACCAACAACTTTGAGACAGACCCGTCAGCTCTTTAGACAACTACGTAAGCAGAAATATGATCTGTTAATAGAACTACGTGGCGATTGGCGTATAATCAGGTTTTCAGCATTAAGACCTACCCCAAAACGTCTTTGTCGTGCTTCGCTTCAGATAGCAAACAAGCTCGGTTTTCAAAGATTTAGCAGCAAACATGAATCTTGTAGAAACTTGGATGTCCTCAAACAGGTTGGCATTCCAACACCAATTCAGAGGACAACTTTTGCCATTTCAACTGAAAACGATCAATGGGCATTAAGCTTTTTGAAAGATCATCAAATAAAGCAAGAACTTCCTATTATTACAATCCATCCAGGATCACCGATTGATATAAAAAGGTGGAAACCAGAACGATTTGCGGAATTGGCGGATTGGTTGATTACCCAGAAAGATGCACAGGTACTATTTGTAGGAGTGCCAGATGAAATCCAGATAATTACCCGAATACAAACGTTGATGCAGGACGAGTCAATTAACATAGCTGGAAAAACTACGATTCCACAGTTGGCATCCATTTTACAGAAAAGTAGTATGTTCATTGGCAATGATAGTGGTCCCATGCATCTTGCTGCAGCCGTAGGTATACCAACGGTTGGGCTCTATGGACCAGGTGATCCGAATCGGTTTGGACCTGTAGGTAAAAAGTGCGTTACAATTCAGAACAAACATGATTGTCCGCCTTGCCATGGTGATATATGCAGATTCGGAGATGAAGGTTGTATGACTAAAATTCAGGTAAAGGATGTTATTGCTGTAGTTGAAAAGCTGGATATATTGAAATGATAGCTGCCAAAAAACAGAAAAAAATTGTTTACATTTTTCTCTAAATCTGATATATTGAATTAACAATGAACATTTTCGTGAGCCAAAGTTGAACAAGCTGCCCCATTTTGTGCAGCTTAAGATTTTAGATGCACAAAAACGTGCAAAAATATAGTGTTTACAGTCAATTTTTCCCTATATACTTAGACTCCAATTTTGGCATACAAATTGCATAGGATAGTAGTAGGTTTAGTTTTATACTTTTCTATTATTTTATTAGGTTGTATCAAAGACGACTTGTAACATTATTAGTATTAGTAAGTTGTATCAAACACTAACAAGATACATTATTTTATGAGGTGAAATAATGAGTGCAAAAAGAACATCAGCAGCATTAATGACTGCATTGCTGATTCACGGGATCCTTATTGCGATTGCGGGTCTCTATTTTGTGACGCAAACGCAGACATTTAAGGATTTAGTTGGGGTTGAAACACTTGAGCCCCCGGACCCACCGAAACCTAAAGTGCGAAAACCTATCGTTGAGAAGATTGTCAAGCCGATAGTACCGGTAGAAAGCACAGTAGTTGTTGAACAGGTACAAGTTCAGCCTCGTTTAACAACAGCATTCTCACCTAAGGTTACTGACACACCAACGCAGACATCTTTACAGTTTTCTAACCAAGCAGTTAAGGTTGATGCCCCCATCAATCCAAACGTGCCGAAGGTTGTTAATCCTAATGCTCCAATACCTGAGGTTGTAACGCATACGGATCTTCCAGTGTCGAATGCCCCAAGTGCCTTAGCATTTGCGGGTCCTGCAGCGAGTGCACCTTCCGCGGGTCCGACGGACATTGTTCGTGGAATCGCTGGAAGTCCAGTGCAGGTGAAAATGACATTTAAACGCCCGGCTGGCTTGGCAATGGTTGAAAATGTCGGTGTCGCACGCGACGCACTTGGTGATGTCGCTGAAAGCATCACACTTGGTAATGTTGAAGTTCCTCCATTACCCAAGGGCGAACCGGGTGGACGTGTCATCGGTAAAGGTCGTGACATTCGTGGTGTGCTTCGTTTCACACGAATCCGTCATACACTTTCTGACTGGTGGGCAGATTCTTCATCGTTGAATGCGCTTACCAAATGGCTCAACGAGAAAACCAAAATCAAAACAGACATGAACGTAGAAGGTGGTTCTCTCAAACTGACAGACGCTAACTTATACAAAACACCACTTGCCTTTTTGACAGGTCATGATCCAGCACTAGTGCGTTCCCGTAACTTGCTTGGAAAACAGTATGGTGGTGGTAAAATGGATAGCAGATTTACCGAATCTGAAGCCGCTGGTCTCCGTAAATACCTTGTTGAGAAAGGTGGATTCCTCATCTTTGATGACTGCGGTGTGAATGCACCTGCTCAAGCAATGGTTCGGTTGTTCATTTCACAGATGCGTTATGTCATGCCTGAATATCAGATTGAACGTGTTGATAACCAACACGAGATTTATGATAACTTCTATGAAATGGGTGGTCCTCCCGTTGGATTTGATATTTTCTGGTGGGGCACAAGACCTCCGAGACGGAATTATCTTGAGGGATTCTCTGTCGGAGAAAAATTGTCAGTTCTCGTCGTGCGCCGTGATTATATGTGTGCAATGGAATCTGTCAGTCTACCAACACGTAGTGTCCACTATTCACCTGGTGTCTATCGCTTCATGACAAACGTTGTCGTTTATGCATTGACACACGGTAAGATTTCCGATTATTCTGGATATGTTCCTGAAGATACTTTAGCACAGAAAGAACTTCCAACTCGGGCACCAGAAGCAGCCAAAATTGGCGCGACTGAATAACGACTTACTTTCGTTGTATTCAGTTACAATTCAGATTATATGATTATCTCCCGATAAGGACACTTGTGTTCTTATCGGGAGATTTTTTATGCCCCTCAATTGTGTTTAAATAGAAAATTCTTATAGAGATTTAGACAGATTTCATGGTATTATATATCAATAAAAATAAAAGAGGTAACACATAAATTGAAACTCGGTGTATCTACATATTCTTATTGGCATTTCACACCTGAACGAGTCCCCATTGAGCAGGTCATAGAGGAAGCAGCACGACTTGAACTGGATGGAATTGAGATCTTACATCAACAGATGTCTTCCGAAGCAACGCCATATTTACAGAAACTCAAACGACATGCATTCGTTCATGGACTTGATCTCTACGCGCTATCAATCCATCAAGGTTTCGTGTCGCCGGAAGAACAGACACGGCAAAGAAACATCAATCACACGATCCATTGCATACGATTAGCGCATGAACTCGGTATTCCATCAATCCGCCTTAATTCTGGAAGGTGGGGAACTGTTAAATCATTCACAGATTTGATGAAGACTGAGGGACAAGAACCTTCACTTCCTGATCATACCGAAGATGAAGCGTTTGATTGGGTTATCGCCTCAATCGAAAAATGTCTTCCTGATGCTGAGAGATATGGCGTTATTCTTGGACTTGAGAATCATTGGGGATTGACCTGCACACCTGAAGGCGTTAATCGTATCGTTTCTGCAATAGATTCAGAATGGTTGAAAGTGACTATGGATTGCGGTAATTTCCTCTCTGATCCGTATGAAAAACTGGAACAGATTGCACCTGAAGCAGTGCTTGTTCATGCAAAAACATATTATGGTGGCGGAGAATGGTATACGCTTGATCTTGATTATGGTAAGATAGGTGAGATACTGCGAAATGTTGGATTCAAGGGATATGTTTCCATTGAATTTGAAGGAAAAGAGGATGCACACAACGGTGTTCCACAAAGTGTGGAGATGTTACGTAACACCCTCAACATATAGGAATATCAGAAAAGTATATGTGCAAATACAACTCTCCCTAATTGTAGTTGAGGTTTCTGTTCCAGTCGATTTAATAAACGCGTATCGGAGTTTATTTATCCACCTTTCATCTCATCAACAGTGTCGGGGCACAGAGACCCCGACCTACAATGGTTAACGAGATCTTAGTATAAGAAAACTGTACATATCCTCTAACTTGTTTCCCAAGGTGCGACTTCACCGACTTCTTGTGGAGCAGGAAAGCGACTTAAAACATCAACAGGTTTTCCCAAATCTGATGATTCAAGTACCCGTTCACATATCTCTATCACATGACGCGCTTGTGCACCATTACACCTTGGATTACGGTCATTTCTTATTGCGTCTGCAAAATCGGCAACACCTTTGCCCCAATCCAGACCCGCATGAGATTTAGGTGGAGAAGGTTCATCTTGCCATCCCAAATGGGGAGTGAACTTCTTGATACCGCGTCCATCATCATGTGCTTGGAGTGAGAAACCACCTTTTGTACCGTGGATCTCATAGGGTGGTATTTGTGAGGTTACTGTAAAACTGTGGTAGATGAAACCGTGTGCCCCTCCTTCATGTGGAACATCAAACTCAAGTACTGCAAACCCGTGATCTTTTTCTGCCACTTCAAATTCAGTACCTTGTCGTGGTCCTGTTGTTAAGACTCGTTTAGGTACAGCAAGCCTTGCAAATCCGTGAACTGTTTTGACAGGACCAATCATTGTTGTCATTGCAGTTAAGGGATATGGTGCTACGTCTCTAAATGGGCCTGCATGCATCAAGAACGCATCTGCACTTGGATGCCAATGTTCCAACGGTCCACCGAAGTTGCCTATCGCAGAGATTACATCACCAATTTCACCATCACGAATCCGTTTCCATACGTTCTGCTGCACATATCCGAGAATCGCCGAGGGCGCACATGCAAGTTTTAACCCCATAGTTTCTGCTGTTTCAACAAGTTCGTTTGCTTCATCTGTCGTAATTGATATCGGTTTCTCAGAATATACATGTTTTCCAGCTTTCAGTGCCGCCAACGATACGGGATAATGTGAAATATGGAGCGTTAGATTCACAATCGCTTCTACATTTGGATCATTGAATACTGCTTCAAGAGATGGATAGACTTTACCACCATCTCTCTCTGCGAGTGCTGTTGCACGTCCTTCGTCCTGATCGTAAAATCCAACCAATTCAATTTGATTGGGGTATGCTTGACAACGTGGTTGATATCCACCTGCTGCAATCATGCCACAACCAACAATGACTGTTCGCAACGGGGTAATGTTTGACATTTAATGTTCTCCTTATTCTTATTCATTCAGATATTTTATCTTAGCATATCAGATTTGGTACTTTATGCCAAACAGAATTCATTTACCGTGTGTAAAGTTTTGGCACTAAAATGAAGGGTATTCTTAGGTCAATAAGGTTATAATAAAACAAGCAGATACCTATAAAAGATATCTGCCTGTTCAAAAGAGGATGTTCACAAATTACGGGTTCACTTCTTTAGCACGCCCCACGTTACTTTTTTTTTACCGTTAGGTGAAACAGACAACGTCCCTTCTATCCAGTGAGGTAACATCTCATCCTCTGCTCCGTGTGTCAAACGTCTGAGACTTCGCGTCTCAAACTCGTAGCGATAGAGGTCATAATTCGCGTTTGGTTTACTCGATATCATCAGCCCAAAAAGAATAGCACGGTCGTTGTGCATCCAACATGCACCTGCGTGCCGCACATTAGTACTAAGCCTGTCATAAATGTCCTTAATTTCCTTTATAGCTCCTCTACCTGTGAGACGCATGACAGATAAACGACACGTTTGTTGTTTGCCGTTATCCGGGCAGTCGGAAAACACAATGCGCTGTCCATCTGCAGACCAACGTGGAAAAAACCTCATGACGATTTTGTCCGCATCATCAGGGGGATCGGGGATGAGAGGACGTTGATTCTCACCATTTGCCGACATCACGTAGACATTCTTATGACTAAACCCAATGCCTTCTCTACTTATAAACTTTTCGTAGACGATCTGTGTGCCATCGGGAGACAGATCGGCAGCACCAGACTTTTGTTCACCATCAAGACCAGTTAACTGTGTGACGTTGTGCGTCTCCAGTTCTATGACATATATCTCAAATCTTCCACTTCGCGTGCTGGTAAACACGATTCTCTTCCCATCGGGGGACCAAGACGGCATCGTATCGTACCCATCATTATGAGTCAGTTGCTGTATGTCTGTTCCATCTGCGTTCATGATGAATAACTCATACGAGTCGTGTTTCGCTTTGTCCATTTTTCGGGAAAAGGCGATTTTTTTGCCATCGGGTGACCAGCGCGGATGTCGTTCTTCCCACAACGGATTTTGTGTGAATCTGCGTCTGTTGGTACCGTTATCATCCATAACGAAAATATCTCCATCAACACAAAAGACGATTTTCGCATCAACGAAAGGTACGATGACTAAGGAGAATAGACAGCATACTAACAATAATGACAGTAAGTATGAGAGAACATAAATTTTCAAATATTTCATCAGTAGATACCTTGTGGAAAGCGATGCGGGGTTGCCACATCGCTTGATTTATGACGAAACAGAAAAAGACTATTAACGTTCAAAGTCAATCTCTATAGATTCTTGCGTGCTACCTATGTTTTTTGCTCTCATATTAGCAGATCCTTCTAAAGTATACAGCCCAATATCTTCATGCCTCATATTGAACCGTAACCAACTGGAGCTGACATGATATTCTTCTGGACCGGTAAAGCCATCTTCACTATCTTCCTGATCGGGGGCAGCCTTCTTACCATCATGAAACAATTCTGCTTCGGCTTCATAGTAGTAGCGGAGAACAGCACCATTTTTTTACCAAATCCAGGCATACGGGTAAATGATAGCAAATGGGAATTCGTATGCGGCTTGTATCTGAACGCCGATCCGCACGGTCCCGTTCATGAACTCTTGTTCTTTGCTTTCGGTTTCCCATCCGGCTTGAAGGGTCGTTAGACACAGAAGGGTACAAATCATCGCAATTACGATGGTTACTGATTTCAAACTTTTCATGATTATACTCCTTGTAATAGATGTTTAATCGAGTTCCTTACCTTTCCTGTAGACCTTCTACATGGCAAATAAAGATATGGGCAATCTGGTCACAAACACCAATACTCTCCGATTTAATGTTGAGACCATCACCTATTTTGAAAGTATTGATGTAATGATTAATGGTATTTATAGTCTGTTCTTCTTTTTTGTGCAAACTTTTCTTTGGGGTGTGTAAACTTATTGGCAGAGTTATCTCACGTTCAGACACATCGTAGGGGTGAGGTTTCCTCGCCCTCGTTGGAACACATCCTATCCATCAGCAGTGGTTGGGATGGAAATGTGGCAAGGGGTGGTAATCGGGCAGGGAGACCCCGCCCCTACTTGCAGTGCCAAAAACTTTACACACCCTCATTTACCACACACATATTTTTCCTTGACATCTGAAACATGGACAAGGTAAAATTGAGTATAAAGGATGGACAAAATGCGGTTAATTCATCATATAATCCTATTAAAATTGATTTTCATATTCGTAACAATTATCGGTTGTGGATCGCACAAAGCTGCCAGAGTTCATGATTATAATCAGTTTGCAATAAAAACAGCACAAGCAGGTCTTTGGAATGAAGCGATATTCAGATGGAAACAGGTTTTATCCATAGATCCTGATAACGCAATTGCGTATAACAACCTTGGAGTCGGCTATGAAGCTTTGGGAAAAATAGATGAAGCTGAGGCTGCATATCAACGAGCCACAGAATTAGATCCTGATAGCAAATATTATAGAATAAATTACCGTAGATGCCGACTACATATTCGTCGTAGTGGAACTGATATTCAAGAAAAAGAACCAGAATCCTCCGAACACTCTGTACAAGATTGACCTTGGATCCTTCAGATGTATAATATAGCATATTCTCCCAATTCATATTCTCATAAATCCTGGATTGTAACGCAGCGATACATCATTTCTTGTGTTATCTTCATATTCATAATGATGTTAGGTTCATGTGGTAACAAGATTGCGCGCGTTCCAATTCCAATAAAGGTACAATCAGAAATTGACATTAACACCTACTCAAATTTTGCTGTTCTTCCATTTGTCCCACAAAAGAGTTCATCAAAGATAGAGGATATTCCTGTTGAAGTAGGCAGCGAAGTAGCCCAAATTCTAAGAAGTCAATTATCACGACAAAAGCATTTTCAAATTGTGGACAAACAGGAAACTGACCGACTCATGACAGGAGAGGAAATAGAAGAAGACAAATGGCTGGAAGACACTGAGAGATTGAGTGAATTAGGTAAATATTTTGAAGTGAAAGGTATTATTGTAGGAAGTTATCTCTTTCATACAGATACCCGTCCCAGAAGATACTATGGTGAGAGATACTCGTATCAACAGCAACGTTATGTAATGGATTATCAAGATTATATGCAGAAGACATATCTGCTTTCACTTCGTGTGATGATACTTGATGTTGATACTGGAAAAATCATCTGGGATGAATTCTACCGTCAAAGTACTGCAGAAGCACATTCACTTGGTTCGTTAGTTTTTTCTCAGATGGCCCCAAAAGAAACAACGATGCGCGAGTTAAGTAAACGCGCACTCGCTAAATTCACACAAGATATATCACCACATTATGAACAAGAGGATAGATTTTTGATTCGGTAATACTTTTATACTGATATATCGTTTAATCATCTACAATTGTTCTATCAGATTAGACAATAATTAAAGACACGATGAGATACTTACCTTAGGAAAAACACATGAATAGAAAACAAATACACACAACAGCATACAACACTCATCATAAAAGAATCGTGGTTCTATTGCTCTTTCTATGTTTGTGTACCCTTTTAACATCAAACGTAATTGCTCAAGGTTTTGGAAAAAACAAGATTACAACAAAGCGTTTTGATTGGCACATACACCGTACGGAACACTTTGATATACATTACTATCCCAGTGAAGCGAAACTTGTGCCTGTAATGGCGGCTATTGCAGAAGAAGCTTATGAAAAGCACAGTGAAGACTTTGAACACGAACTTGATGGTAGGACTCCATTAATCCTCTATAAATCACATAAAGATTTTCAGGAAACGAATGTAATCCTAATGGAGCTACATGAAGGTATCGGAGGATTTGCAGAACTCTTTAAACATCGCATTGTGATCCCATTCACAGGTTCTCTTGAGGCATTTCGCGAGGTGATTTTCCATGAGCTCATTCATATATTTCAATTTGATATACTCTATCAAAAACCTCATGCGAGTATTTATAGTGGAGAGTTTCTTTATGCACCTCCTATATGGTTCATAGAGGGTATGGCGGATTATTTTGCTGAGGATAACGATGCCATCGGCGAAATGGTCTTAAGAGACGCAAGTTTCAACGATAATATATTACCATTGACGGAATTACAGAATTTCAATCGGTTAAGTTCACCATATATCGGCTATAAGATGGGGCAGTTAGCAGTTGGATACCTTGTTCAGACCTATGGTCGAGAAAAAATCGCTGAAATCCTGCGTGGTCTACGACAAAGTCGAACCAAGAATATCAACCAAGTCTTCAAGGATGTACTTGGTGTCAGTCTAAAGGAGTTTGACTTAGGGTATCGACAGATGCTGCGGAAACGCTATTGGCCTCTGATTGAAGATAAAGATTTGCCAAGCATTGTTTCAAAAAAACTAACGGAAAACTCAAAATTCTCTCACAATATCAAGCCGGTCTGGTCACCGAGTGGGGATCTTATCGCCTATATCACGGCAAATGAAGGTTTCTTGGAAATCGTCCTGATGTCCGCAAATACTGGTGAAAAACTGGATAGGATTACAAAGCGTTTTTTCAGAAATAAATATGAAGAAATCAGGACAGATTCCAGTGGGTATGATCAAAGTCTTGCTTGGTCACCTGATGGTGATCATATTGCTTTCATCGGTAAACACAGAGATGCAAATTATCTCATTGAAGTCAATATCCTAACCCATAAACTCACGCATTATATTTTACTTGACTATGATAATGTTAATTCTCCAAATTATGATAGTAGTGGTAAACGTATCGTTTTCTCAGCATTAAAAGAAGGTCAAACCGATCTTTACATTTTAGAATTAGAAACTGAAGCGATTAGCAGATTAACAATAGACCCATATAACGATACACATCCTTCATGGCATCCCATAGAAAATAAAATCATATATGCGTCTGAACGTAAGGGCAAGAATAGACTTGTTCTGATTGACATTGAGCAACAGACAGAACAGATAATTACAGACAGTTCCTCAAATACGATCAGTCCTGTTTGGATGTCCGATGGAGAATCCGTGTTATTTTGTGCTGATCATAAAGGGGTGTTTGATGCATACAAACTCAACACCACAAATATGGAGATGACACGTCTCACCAATCTCATAACAGGTTGTTTCAATCCCACTTTTTCCCCTGATCAGAAACGATTGCTGTTTAGTGCTTATGATAATGGGAAATATGATATCTGTGTCATGGAATCTGAAGATATTCTTGATGAGAAAATGGAAATACTACCTTATGAAACCCAGACAGTTCCTATCATATTGGAATCAGACATCCCTGAACCGAACTATAGGATAGCTAAACGCAAATATAGCACAAGGTCTTCCTTTCGGCTTGACGCGATTTTCCCAGAATTCAGTTATGGTGCAGATGGTTTGCTTCGTAGTCAAATACAGTTGAGTGCGAGTGATATGTTGGGAAATCATCGTGTAGAAGTAAGTGTAATTAATCAATCCAGTGGTTACCTTGTTCCAGACTTTATCGGTCAATATGGCTTCTTGACACATCGTGCAGATTTTGGTGCTGTAGTCTATAATTATCATCAGTACCACTTACTCGGTTCCATACGTAATCAACGAGGCGTTCTACAAAGAATTACAGGGGCAGGTGGATTTCTCAGTTATCCATTTGATCGGTATCGCCGTTTAGACTTTCAATTTTCTCTATATTCTACACCGTTTTCTTACAATTTTCAAACACGCGATCCATTTGATTATTATGACCGTGGATTCCTATCTCTCGGTTCCATTGCTTATGTAAGTGACAACACGATGTGGCGTGAGTATGCCCCTTATAGAGGGTCGCGTTATCGCTTTGAGATAGAACGTTCATTTCCAACTCTTGGAAGTCAGTTATCCCTTACGAATGCTATATTTGATTTTCGTAACTACTTTGGTATTGGTAGACGAACAACTATTGCTACCAGGTTGCTACTTGGTGGCAGTTTCGGTCCTGACAAATCGCTTTTTTATCTGGGTGGAATTGATACTTTGCGCGGTTACAATTACGAAGACATGGCTGGTTCTCGTCTCGGACTGTTTAATGTTGAGTTTCGCATACCATTCATTGATGTCCTCTATTTTGGTTGGCCTGTTCGGTGGTCAATCGGTGGAATCGGTGGTCTCCTTTTTGTGGATATTGGGGGCACATGGATAGATTACGAATACGGACCAGATAATCCCTATAAGATGTTCAATCGTGACGGATTCCGCATTCAACTTGAAGACTTAAAAGGTTCTGTCGGCATAGGTCTCAGACTACGACTTGGCATATTCTCATTAGACTTTGCAGCTGCGAGGCACACAGATTTACGTAGCATAAAACCTGGCATCAAATATCATTTCGGTTTAGGACAAGCATTTTAGATCATAAACTAACAATGTTTTTTAACATTTAATTCAGGACGAGAAAGAATAGGACTAGCATTTCCAGCATAGGAGAAATTATGGAAAAAAGACTAAAACGTTATATTATCTCTATAGGAATTCTGGCAGTACTCGGTGGTGTAATTGCAGCTTGGGTCAACATATTCCCCGATCTGCTATGGTTCGATATGGTGCAATATCCAAGCGTATACTTGAAGATACTTACCACAAAAATCTTCGTGGGTGTGATCGTTGGAATTGTCTACCTAATCATCCTTTTGGTAAATCTTTATATTATATATCGGTTTACACCTGCACATCTCAGTCCCGCATTCCTTGGTGGCACAGAGTTTACTGGTGGTGATAAAAGTACTCGTAAAATGATTTACGGTGGACTCACTGTCCTTGCAGTACTGTTTAGTATATTAATGGGATATTCTGCGACTGAACAGTGGGAGGTATTTTTAAGGTATACTCATTCAGAGGACCTGAATTTCCAATCCGCCACTCCAATTACGGTTGACGAGAATCTAAATTCAAACGAAATAACTGTATCATCATTGGAACTTCAAGCAAAACATATACAAACTGGTAATCAAGTAAATGTTTATATTGATGGAAATGATCCTATTGTTGCACAAGTGCAAGATGTGATAACGGAAGATGAGAAACCAATTGGACTCCGATTAGATCAAACAATTCAAGCAGAGATTGGTCAGAAAGCGTATTTCAAATCACTTGCGCGTGATCCTATCTTTGATAAGAACATCGCTTATTTTGTCTTCAAAATGCCGATGGAGAGATATATCATCGGCACATTATTCGGTACTTTTCTTTTAGTTACTATATTTGCTGTAATAATCTACTTTTTCCACGGATTAATTACTGGTGATACAAACCAATTCCGATTTCAACCGCCTGCCCGCGTGAGAACACATCTATTCTGCTTAGTCGCATTGACCCTTATATTCCGCGCATGGAACTATCGTTTTGTGATGTTTGACCTATTGTATACGTCAAATGATATTGTGCGGGGTGGTGGTGGATATGCTGCTATAAATGCCCGGCTCCCCATCTTATGGATTATGTTGGTCATTACAGGAATTTGTGCTGCAGTCTTCGTTGTAAACATCTTCTTCAAACGAAATAGATATGCATTTACTGCACTTATAATATTCATCGCAGCAGGATTCCTTGGGCAATTGTATCCCAAACTTATTCAGGTTTGGCGGGTTGAACCGAATAAACAGGTATTAGAAGAAGAATATATCAACTATAACATTAAAGCAACACTGAATGCTTACGGTTTAGAGAGTAATACTGTAACAGAGGAAGAATATCCCATTACAGAGACACTAACTTATGCTGATATAACGAGTCCTGAAAATGAACCTGTCCTGAATAGTATCAGACTTTGGGATTGGCGACCATTGCGCAGAACTTTCCGACAACTGCAAGAATTACGTTCACAATACGATTTCTTTGATGTTGATATTGACAGGTATTCAGTCAACGACAACATCCAGCAAGTGATGCTCTCAGCCCGTGAACTCAATATCAATGAACTTCCCGATGCAGTCAAGAATGATTGGTATAAACAGACGTACACATATACCCATGGATATGGTGCTGTCGTCAGTCCTGTGAATGAAATTGACGATGGTAGTCCTAATATGTATGTCAAGGATCTTCATCCGATTGAGTATGAAGGCGAATGGTCACATAGGTTCAATGCAGAACCAGGTCCTCGTATCTACTATGGAGAACGTACGGATAGATATGTGATAGTGCACCCACAACGTACTGAAGATCTACTTGAGTTTGACTATCCGCAAGTTGGTCAACAATACGCGGATTACGCTTATCAAGGCACTGGCGGAATTGAACTATCATCATTCTGGCGGAAACTTGTTTATATGCTCAAGTTTAATAACGAAATCAAATTTGTGCTTCCTGGTGAAATTGATTCATCAAGTAAAGTGCTATATGAGCGAAACATCAAGAAACGTACTCATAAGATCGCTCCATTCTTGCGATATGATGGCGATCCTTATGCTGTCATACATGAGGGAAGACTTGTTTGGATGATAGATGCTTATACAATCACACATCGCTATCCTTATTCGGTCTCAATGCAGGAATTCATCCAACGGAGAAGACAACAAGGATCTGTCACACAGCGTGACGGGAAACCGTGGGGAAACTATATCAGAAATTCTGTTAAGGTTGTTGTTGATGCATATCACGGAACTGTTGATTTTTACTTGATGGAGCAGCTTCAGGATCCGATTGCAGAATGTTATCGCAAGATCTTTCCCGATCTATTCAAGACATTTGATCAGATGCCAGCGGACTTACAGGCACACATACGTTATCCAACAACGATGTTCCTCATCCAATCCCGCGTATATCAAGATTATCACATGAAAGACCCAATTACATTTTATGCGGGTGAAGATCAATGGGAAATAGGCAATGAATTGTATGACAATACGGATGAACAAACTCAACAGGTTACTACCCCACAACCTACCAGTCCACTTACCCCTCAAGTTAGAGTTGAAAGAAAACTGCCAAGTAACGTTCAACCTGTTGAACCGTACTATGTCATTCTTAAACTCCCTGGTGAAGAGAAGTCTGAATTCATTTTGATGCTTCCGTATACACCCCGTAACAAACCGAATCTTATTGCGTGGCTTGGGGCACGATGTGATTTACCGCAATATGGTCAACTCATCGTCTATAGATTCTCTAAGAAAGATTTTCAGGCCGGACCGATGCTGGTTGAAAACTTTATTAGTCAACAACCTAAGATTTCACAACAGATTAGTTTATGGAATCAACAAGGCACACGTGTCCTCCGTGGTAATCTCTTGATATTACCGATGAACAGATCATTGATATATGTTGAACCGATCTATATTCAATCGGAAGATGAGGAAACTGCAATACCAGAACTACGACGCGTGGTTGTTGGCTATAAAAAAATTGAAGACGACAATCCGCAAATCGTTTGGGGTGAAACTCTTGATGATGCACTCAGAGAGATGTTCTTGAATAGGATCGGTGGACAAACCGATACCATTGCATTGGATGATACAACATTAGATACAACCGATGTTCCACAAGTTGCTACATCAGTTCGTGGATTGATACAACAAGCAAACAGTTATTTCAACAATGCTCTACAGGCACAACGTAGCGGCAATTGGGCTGAATATGGACGCAATCAACAACTCTTAGAACAGGTCTTGAAACAACTTGAAGAAAGTACTCAAGAGTAATCAAACCAAAATTGGTCAAAGAGGTGTGTAAAGTTTTTGGCACTAATTTCTAACGACCCATTGTAGTGCCAAAAACTTTACACACCCTCAAAATCCCTTGACATTACCCATAATTATTAATATACTGAATGCTATACACGATACTCGGAGATAACACGATGCAGAAAAGAATACACGCTGTACCGACAATAGTCTATCCGGAATCAGATGGAGAACCTATGGCTGAAACTGATAAACACCGGAAGTTAATGATGGATTTCATTCTAATGCTGGAAGACCTCTACAAACACGATAATGATGTTTATGTATCGGGAAACATACTCATGTATTATGTTGAAGGAAATCCAAAAAAGTGTCTGTCACCTGATGTTTTCGTAACATTCGGTATAGAAAAGAAATTACGTAGGACATTCTTGGTATGGGAAGAAGCAAATACACCTGATTTTGTATTAGAGGTTGCAAGTCCAAATACATTTTCAAATGACATGGGACAGAAGAAGGATTTATATGCATCTGTTCTGTCTGTGAAAGAATATTATATTTATGATCCGTTGGGACAGATTATTCCGAGTTTTATAGGCTACAGACTGATTGATGGTGTATATCAAGAAATCCCTGTTGTGAATGATCGACTCCCTTCAGAAACTTTAGGTTTGGAATTAGGTGAACATAATGGAGAACTACGACTGTATGATCCTAAGCGATTGGAATGGTTGCGACCACCACAAGAACGTGTAGATGCTGCTGAAACACGAGCTGAAATTGCTGAGAATAAATTAGCTAAAGCTTTAGCAGAAATTGAGCGATTACGTGAACAAATGTAAAATATGTCTGACTATATTTAAGAAATACAGGACGCACATAGAATTCAGAGAGACCTAACATCTATAGAAGGAGGTGAAACAGATGTCACTTGATTGGAAACCACGTCACCGGGATATGATTATCGGTGGGATTCCTTGGCTTGCAAGAATTAGCGATAAAGCAAATGCAAAATTACAGGGAATCATCGGTGAATATATATATCCGTGACCGCAGGATAAGATGTTCCTGGAGGAACATAACATATCAGCTGAGGATTTTGTTGAGATGGTAAAAAACAATCCTTCAGATGATGAAATGATTACTGCAATGAAGAAGTTAAGCAGTTAGATTTTCCTTTATTGTCAATAGTAAATTTTATAGTGAAATCCAAAAATATATGCACACTTTTGGTCTGTAGGACTTAAACCGACCTATTGGACTGGGTTTCCGTAGCACAAACTTTATAGTTTGTGCAGAGTGTACGCAACCTAACAGGTTACGCTACAATTGTGTGCAAGTAATTATGGTTTCCACTATAAAATACCCGGTGGGTCATATACCTACCGGATTACATATACAACAAAATGATTTGCACCCATACTAATGTACTGCATCATACATTGGAGAGAGTTACTTGGACCTGAAAAAATTACGTGATGAAATTAATCACATAGACGAACAAATCCTTAACTTACTGCAAAAGCGTGCTGAAATTTCAATAAAGGTTGGCTCCTTAAAGGCAAACACCGGTGGGAAAGTTCATGTCCCACATCGTGAAAATGAAATACTCACCCGCCTAAATAAGTTGAATCATGGAATCTATCCTGAAGAAGCAATAGAGAAGATTTGGACAACGATATTTCAAGCATCTCGTTCTGTGCAACACCCAAATCGCGTGGCGTTCCTTGGTCCCTCTGGCAGTTTCGGACATATGGCAAGTCTCTCATTTTTTGGTAAGAATTCGGTGATGATTCCTATTACACCGCAAACGGATATTTTCACAGAAGTGGAGACAGATCGTGCAGATTTTGGAGTTGTTGCAATTCAGAACTCAGTCTTCGGAACTGTGCGTGATGTGTTGGAACGATTTCAACATACATCTCTCAATATATGTGCTGAAATCTTCCAACCCATAAGACACCATCTCATCTCCAAGTCACCGCAATCTGAGATAAAACGTATCTATTCTCATAGTCAACCATTCGCTCAATGCAGAATATGGCTTAATAAAAATATGAAATCTATAGAACAAGTTGAGGTTGTAAGTACATCTGATGCAGCGAAACGCGCAGCAGATGAACCAAACTCAGCTGCAATCGCAAGTAAATTGGCAAGTGAGATATACGGCGTACCCGTGATTGCAGATTCCATCATGGATGAGCCAAATAATGCAACTCGTTTTCTTGTAATCGGAAACCAAGCGATAGGCAGAACTGGTAACGACTGCACTTCTATCTTTTTTGCTATCAGAGATAGGGTCGGTGCGTTGTATGAAATTCTGGGTGTTTTAAAAAAACATGGGCTCAGTCTCTGCTATATTGAATCACTCCCATCCCGAAGTAGTCCTTGGGAATACATCTTTTTTGCTGACATTGAAGGACATCTTAATGATGACAACGTTAATTCTGTGCTCACCAATCTTGATGAATTGTGTAGAGATGTAAAGATATTAGGATCCTACCCACGTGGTGCTAAATAAGGTCAAACCATCACCTAAATATAGTTTTGCTGCTGAATAATTCCCTATCTCAAAAAGAGAACAATGGCAAATACACTCACCGAAAGGATTCAACACTGTGCAAACGAACTCGGTTTTGAACTTGTCGGTATTACCCCGGCAGAACAGAGTCAGACTATTCAAAGATACAGAGCATGGATAGACAAGGGATATGCTGGTGAAATGGCATATCTTGAAAGACACTTACCACTCAAGAAAGACACCCGTAGACTACTCCAAGAAGCCAAATCTGTTATCAGTCTTGCGATGAACTATTATACTGTGGACCCTCCCAACGAACTTTTGAACGATCCTTCCCGTGGACAAATCTCTCGATATGCTTGGGGTGATGACTACCATGATTTAATTCGCGAACGTTTAACCTATCTTGTTGATTATATCAAAAGCACAGCAGAAACAGAAATCAAGAGTCGTGTTTTTGTGGATTCTGGTCCCGTGCTGGAACGTGAATTTGCTCAAAAAGCCAAACTCGGTTGGATAGGAAAGAACACAAATTTGATCAACTGGCGTTCTGGTTCTTGGTATTTCCTTGCTGAGGTACTGGTTAACCTTGAATTAGAATTCGCAAACGAACCACTTCGAGGAAGTTGTGGCACCTGCACGAAGTGTATTGAAGCATGTCCAACAGATGCAATTGTTGAACCGAATTGGCTTGATTCAAGATTATGTATCTCCTATTTGACAATTGAATTGAGAGATAGTATTCCAAAAGAACTCCGTCCTCAAATGGGAAACTTGATATTTGGTTGTGACATCTGCCAAGAGGTATGTCCCTGGAATAGCAAAGCAAAACAGACCGCTGAATCTGCATTTTACCCCCGTACTGGAAATCTTGCCCCCAAGTTACTATCCCTTGTGAACATGACACAAACTGAGTTCAGCAGAAGATTCAAAGGCAGTCCCATAAAACGTGCAAAAAGGAAAGGGTTCTTGCGAAACGTCCTTGTTGCCATTGGCAATTGGGGATCACGTAGTGCTGTGCCTTCGCTTGAAAAGGCATTGCTTGACGATGAATCGCTAATTCGTGGGCATGCTGCATGGGCATTAGGTCAAATCGGTGGCAAACATGCCAAGAAAGCATTAGAAAATCAATTTACATGTGAAACTGATCCAGATGTCATATCGGAAATACAGGATGCTTTGCAGGTTATCGGTTAGACGAAGACATAATTTCTGTTCTATCAGATGTCTTCAGCGTATACAATTCCACCAGAAATTTATCATAGTTGATTGCACTTTCACCTTCCATTTTTTCTGCAATAGGTCTACCAATAGTCCGGGCAAGTTCCAGACGTCGTATAGGGGATAGTTCAGGACGTCGACGAAGGTATTCTTTTATCATATCAAACTCATGTTCTGTCACTAACATCGGTTGAATCCAATGTGAATACAATGGTTCTTCATAAGAAATGTCGTTGAGTAATTTGGATTGGGATAGGTCTACACTCGTTTTTCGAAAAGTTTTCACAATAAGTGTTCCTGCTGCTAAATCACCCAGTCGTTGCCAATTTCCGTTTATGAGCATTACGATGAGTCCTGTCGCATAGAAGAATGGCAGGAAATCAACAACCCGAACGAGGTTTCTGATTGCCGAGTCCCCAAAACTAATAGGATAACCCCCCTCCTTAATCACCCGTAATCCGAGTGCAATTTTACCGGGTGATTGCCCGTTTGTCGTTATTTCGAAAACCATATAGTAACCCCAGAACATTGCAAAGATCATAATTCCACCAATTGCGCCAAGCCAGTTTCCAAGAACTTCACCAAATTCAGCTAAAAAATTGTAATTGACATAAAATCCGATGGAAACAATAATTCCGAGTAACAGTGTATCAAGCAGTGCTGCATAAAAACGTGAACCGATGCCTGCTTTCTGATAATTGATGCTGATCTGTTCTGGTGTTTCTACTGATAAATGGTCATTCATAGCGTCTATCATTCCCATCTTGCCCAAGCGTTTGGGGTGATATATCCCTCGTCTGCATAAGGGTCATTACCAGAAACGACAACAACACCACGATAGTTCCGTTGTCCCTTCCATCCAAGCCAAGAAGCAGTAGAACAGTAATGGCTTACCAACACGCGCCGATGGGTGTTACTTCTATTCTTCTTTGAACGATGTAAGAGGTAACCGTTGAAAAAGAGAACGCTTCCCGCAGTCATTTCAATAGGTATTTCATTAGAATCGTCAAAACCAGTTGCTTCATGACAACTGTCAAACTCATCGCGCTTATTATGCGGATGTCTATCATATATCACACCTGACCGATGACTGTTGGGTAGAACCCATATACATCCGTTATCGACAGTAGCATCGTCTAATGCGATCCACGCGCCTACAAGGGATCGATCTCGGGTCGGAATAGGGTGTTCGTCCTGATGCCAGGGGTTACCAGTATGTCCGGGAACTTTACCTAACATCATTGACTGCATACACTTTACACCACCATCCCAGAAAGGGATGTGTGCCCCGACAATCTCCTGTAGGATAGCACAGATTTTGGGATGTTCGACATATTTTCTGACGAGAGGACTAAAAGAATGTGGTTCACCGACACACATTATTCTATCCAGAATCTCTGTCTCAGTAGCATCTTGTGGCATAGGTGGAATTGCAGTGCATTCATAATCACCTCGAAATATTTTCAACATTTCTGACTTTAGTGAATCACATTCTTTTTGTGTTATTACATCTGCTACCATTAAATATCCATCATTGATATATCGTTCTGCCCAAGTATTAGATTTCTGTTGATACATCTATGGTTTCTCCTTTTACCTGATATGATTCTTATTTAATGATACCACATATTGATGTACAATTCATATCATAATAGTGATTTAGGTGTGTATAGTTTTGGCACAGACGAGACTGTTCTTATTTTAGTGGGAGGTCTCTGTTTCCGATATATTTGATGAATTGAGAGATAGCGAGGCACCAAATCAACGGTATGAATGCCATTGGGCGAAAACGCATTTGGTATTCGCCATGATTCCCCGTAGACCCCGCACTACAATGGATTTGGGATGTTTTTGCCAAAACTTCACACACCCCTCAGATTTTTCAAAACTTGACATTTGTATTGTATGATGTTATATTTGTTTAAGTTGCTAATCAAAAACATTTATCATACAAAACGACTTATTTGACTGAAAAAGTTCAAATTTCATGGAATATAGTCGCACAAACTAACAGTTTATGCTACATAACAGTGTGTACTGCGATAGGTGCAGCTGTTATAGTTCTCAATGCCTTGATATTATAAAATGTCTACTGAATTTATTGAGAAAAAACAACAGAATTGGAATGAATTAGAAGAACTGCTGAATAACTCCCGTAATGCAAATGCCCAAGAACTCAATCGTTTGGGATATCTCTATCGTCGGGTAACGTCTGATTTAGCAGTGGCACGACGTGATTTTCCACAAGATCGCTGTGTAATATATCTTAACGAATTAGTGTCAAGGGCACATTCCACTGTTTACCAAACATCTCCGTTGAAACGTGGTTCACTTCTTGAATTCCTCCGTTTCGGCTTCCCCACAGTATTCCGTGAGAATCTCTATTTTATTGGTGCAGCCTTCCTAATGTTTGCTCTTGCATTTATTGGTGCTTATGTGAGTGCATTGACAACACCTGAATTCGCTGAAAGCCTTGTGCCTCAAGATTACGTGACTCACATCAAAGAATTAGGACATGGTAGTTGGAACGATACATCAGCTGCAAGCAGAAATTTACTATCTTCCTTTGTCATGACGAATAATATCCGTGTTGCTTTTTTGGCATTCGCTTGGGGTATCATGTTTATGGTTGGTACCGTATATATTCTTGTATTAAATGGTTTATTTATTGGAGCAATTGCTGGATTGTGTCATGTCCACGGGGTTGCTTTAGCACTGTGGTCCTTTGTTTCACCACACGGTTATATAGAACTGACAACCATTTTTATTGCTGGTGGTGCTGGTATGAAATTAGGCTATTCTCTTATTGCACCTACAATTTTGACCAGAAAACAAACTTTAGTGAATGCTGCGAAAACTGCGATTAAGTTACTCGGTGGATGTGTGTTTTTGCTTGTTGTTGCTGGCATCATTGAGGGTTTTGTATCGCCTTCTGAATTACCAAATGGATTTAAAATAGGATTTGGTGCATTGACAGGGGTTTTGTTGTTTACCTATCTGTTTGGTATGAAATCTCCTAAATAATGAATGATTGAATTATATATATCAGGACTTACGCATTTTTTCTTAAAGTCCCCTTGATAAGGGGATTTAGCAAATCAACGCTACAAATGCCATTAAGGCATTTGGCGGGGTTAAAAAGACTAAAACAGTGAAATATTGGACAATTTAACCCCCTTATCAAGGGGGAATGCGTAAGTCCTATATATTTAAAAATCATTACGGCACACGGAGTGTGCTTTCTACTATTAACACATTATATTTTAGATTTTGCTTTTAGTTCTAAATATTTGTTCACCACAGCCATAGTCAATTGATGTGCGGGAACATCTATAGTGATAACACCTTGTCTGCGTAAGATCTCTAATGTGGCGTGCTTTTCTTGCAGCATTCGTTCTGCTATTGCTTTTTGATAGACCGACCTTGAATTTGATGGTTTCTGTTGGGCTAATTCCACGATACCTGAATCTGTTAAAGTTACACAGATGACAAGATGATGTTTGGAGAATTGTGCGGCATAAGTTGCTATGCCTTCAGCAGAATCGTTGTCAAGAATGTCTGTGAAAAGTATAATGAGTGCCCGTTTGCGTTGTTTTGAAGCGAGATATGAGAAAGCCGATTCAAAGTCAGGTTCAACGGGATGAACCGGCAATGCATAAATCGTTTCTAACATTGTAAGGAACTGCTTTTTTCCTTGCTTTGGTGCTAAGTATTGATGTACTTTATCTGCAAAGGCGACCAAACCTACCTTATCCCCTTTCAATATTGAGACATAAGCGGCCATTAACGTTGTGTTGATAGCGTAATCTAATTTCAGCATCGTCTTCTGCGAGATCATTTCTGTGTCCGTTGTCCCTAATGAATCCAATAGTATTGGAGAAGCCATGAGTCGTCCGGTATCCAACATGATAACTATATCTTGACTGCGTTCAGTTTCAAATTCCGTGACGATAGGTTTTCGGTGTCTTGCCGTTGCGTTCCAATCAATTCGTCTGAAGTCGTCATCAGGTAAGTATTCACGCAATCTTTCCATCTCTGTCCCTTCACCAAATTGTCGGGAGTTTTTTAATCCCATTCGGTGAAGCATGCCGCGTTTGACCAGTAGTTCATATTGTCTTATAGCATTGAGATTAGGATATACTTTCACTTCTGTTCGTGCTGATATTTTGATCTGGCGAACAACAAGACCTATCACACCCCAGCACCGAATATGAATATCTCCAAACTGATAGATTCCGCGTCGCATCGGTGTGAGATTGTAGGATATGACCTCCTCATGCATTGTATGGACTTCTAAATCGTGGATTACTGTGTCATATAAGAATTCGGTGGGGAAGTCGTCTTTAATCCGTAACTTTAGGGTATGTCGTGAACGATTTGCAATATGTAATGTAACAACATTTTCCGCCCCTAATGAGAATTTCGTATTCATCACTCTGTTAACTTGAACACTTGTAAAGAGGGGATTTGTGAGATAATCTATGATTGCAACGACAAACAGCAACAGCAGATATGCCCCAGAAACATACAATAGTCTTGGAGAGACAGTATATAGCAGAATGGGAATGGCTGCAGGTAGTAAATAGATTAGGAATCGTTTGCTGATATACATGTTTATCTATCGTGGGATTTCGACTTCTGCCAGTAGTCTATCAATGACATCATCGGAAGTCAAACCTTCAATTTCAGCTTCTGGTTTCAATAGTATACGATGACGGTAAACATGGGGTGCTAAGTATTTTACATCATCAGGTATAATATAATCTCGTCCTTGTATTGCTGCATAGGTTTTACTTGCTAATAAGAGTGCTATAGAGGCGCGAGGGCTTCCTCCTAATATTAGTTCATTTGATCTTCGCGATGCTTCTGCAAAACCGACGATATAGTTGAATATGGTTTCCTCTACTGTGACTGATTGAATTATCGTTTGACAATCGGTAAGTGCATCGCTCTCAATAACGCTTTCTATGCCTATCTCATCCAAACGTGTTGCATCAAACCCTTGGTGATAGTTCATAAGTATTTGGGTTTCTAATTCAGCATCCGGATAATCTACTTGGAGTTTGAACATAAATCTATCCAATTGCGCTTCTGGTAGCGGATAAGTTCCTTCATATTCAATTGGATTCTGTGTTGCTAACACAATGAAAGGAATTGGAAGTTCGTGTCGGACTCCATCAATACTGACTTGCCGCTCTTCCATACACTCTAAGAGAGCGGATTGTGTTTTTGCTGGTGACCTGTTGATTTCATCTGCAAGTAGGACATTTGTGAAAACGGGACCGTGCTTTAGATTGAACTGATTTGTTGTCAAGTCGTATACACTTGTTCCGATTATGTCTGATGGCATCAGATCAGGCGTGAACTGGACACGGCTGAATTGTCCGGAGACAATCATTGCTAAAGTCTTAGCAATAAGCGTTTTTGCTGTTCCCGGAACACCTTCTAATAGAACATGCCCTCCTGAAAAGAGACTGACGACAACAAGTTCAAATATATCTTCTTGTCCAACAATGATTTTTTGTGCTTCTTGTTTTATTCTCTCAAAAACCGATTGTACCGTATTTTCCATAATTGTATGATTACCTGTTTGTTGTTCTCTGAAAGTTGGCGTTTGTACTGTATGCATCAACTCTTTTTGCTAAATCCACGAGTTGTGATTCCGATATATTTCCTGATGCATCTAAGTCTTTGATAAGGTTTGATAATTCTCCTTCATCATCAACTCCACGTTGATTCAATTCTTCTATAAAATCAGTTGTATTCAGATTAGGATTCACTCGCCACCGATTGCCTAAGTCTGTTCTGAATTTTTGTTGAATGTGTTTCAAAATATCCATACGTGTGTTCCCTTTTTGATATAGGGCGGTCATAGCGTGGACATATTCGGTGCTCAACCTTCTATTGTTCTCTCGGACATCTAAGGGTTGCCCGAACCTTCTTCCTCTCAGTGTCATGAATACGAACAGAATCAGACAGATATAAACTGCTGCTAAACCCCAAGACGTTTTAAAAACAAAGTTTATGAACGTACTTGTAGGCGTAGCACTTTGGACATAGTAATTACTTTCTGCCAGTCCGATGTGTGCTTTACTCGGCAAAGTTGACATAAGGTTGTAGAACAGAGCAGCGTTCCCACTATGTTTCAATCCATTTTCGTTGAATAGATAAGCAGATGTGGTAAAATGGACACGTCCGTCACCATCTTTTAATGTTGCTACTACAGCCTGGAATTCTGAACCGTAGAGTACTGTCATTGATCGCAAATCAGCTTCAATAGCAAAATATGTGCGAGGACGTATTCTGTTAACTTCGTTTGATGGAAAAAATGGATCATCGCTATATCTATTTGCATATTCCATTCTATTCGGTAAATTCTGTAGTTTTAATCCGTAGGCTGCTACAAGTCCTGCCATAGTTTTATGATTACCACCACTTACAATCAAGGTTCCACCATTTTTGACAAAATCTTGTATATTCTGGATTTCTGATTCAGTAGGAATTTTGAGAAGATTCTGTAAGAATAGGACATCATAGCTATTAAGACGAGATGGGTATTGGGCAGAAATTTCTGTAACTCTAAACTTTAGTTTTCGCAATATGTTTGAGAGCACACTGCTTTCGACGAACATGTCACAGGAAATGTGAAAACAGGAGAAGATAATTAGAATATAGAAATGAATTGGAATGCGGTGTTTTATCACTAATGTAACCTATGTTGATATCAATTTAAAGAAAAAACGAAATCTGGTGCTATTTATGGTAAATCGGGGTTAGAAACCCCTCCTACAATATAAGATATAAGATATACTTCGTAATCATATAGAAATGGTGTTGTTACCTTTTGGTATACACCTTTTGTAATAGATCACGAAAGTTTGCTACAGTTTCGGCATCACAAGGTTTATGACCATACCATACTTCATCAAAAACTGTAACTGCTGGACCAAGTGTCTCTTGAAGGTTGGTGTCTACTTGTGATTGGTGTAAATATTCGCGATTGGTCAAACTTTTATCATACGGTAAGATACCATTTTCTTGTAGGTGCAAAACTGCTGATAGGTAGAGATAGCGGAGTGCACCACGAAAGTCGTTTGATGCTTCAGCGGTATTTGCGTGTGCAAGTGCAGCTTTCTCAGTTCTTACAATATCCTCAACAATCTCAGCCTCATTTTCGCGTACTTCGCTAATTAGGTTCATCCGAATCTGTTTAATAAAGAAGATTAAGACGATTCCAATTGCTATTATACCTAATGGGAACAGGACATACTTTAGTTCAAATTTCTGAATTGGTTTGGGATTAAACAACTTCTCTAACTCGGTTTGGTATTTATCATAAGATATTGAGGATTCTGTCCGATTTCTCTCTATTTCATCACGAAACAGCTGCTCCTCTGATGCATAGGATACAAACATGGTCAGACAAGTGAAAGTGATGACTAAAAAGAGACAAATATTGGTTTTCTGTGACATCATACATCGTTCTGTTCAGTTGAAATTTTGCCGAGATTATCCGTAGCCTGCATTTCAAGGTCTAAAGCTTCTTTTCGTATCCGCATATCAAAATATAGGAGCGTTGTGCCTATTGATGCAATCGGCATCAGCAGTGCAGTAATAGCCAATCCAAAAAAGGTCCTGATGGAATACATTAACCAACCGATATCTTGCGGTGATGGTGCAAATATAAAGGAAATCATTTCAAGAGGCGTAGCATCAGGTGGCATTTCACCTGTCCCAGGGATAAGCATGAATATAAAAGAAAATGTGGTAGAAAGAATCGTTGATATCATATAGTAGATGAGAATAATCGCTAACATTATGCCACAGACTCGCCACCAATTTCCTTTAACTAATTCTGAGCTTCTTCGCAAAGATGCCCCGACTGATGTCTCCTCTACCAGAATGGGAAGAGAATGTAATCCCCACCTCACAAACATATAGATTGCAAATGGAATACCAATACATGTTATTGACAATCCAGTAATAACCAGTATATACAGGACAAATCCACCAAGAAGCGGTAAGTAACGTCGTAATGATTGCTGCAATGCTGCCTCTACAGTGATGACCTTGCCTAAAAAAATCTGTGAACTTGCATATAATATCGCTCCCATGATAAATAGTGCCAAGATCGTTGAAGTGCCAATAGTAAAAATCAGACCAAATAGAATGTTGTCTATTGTACTCCTTAATACCAAATACATACCGATTTTATCTATGATATAACCAATTACAAAATAGACTAAGACGATCTTAAAAAAGAGTTGAAAGTTGTTTCTATAGACTGAAAACATCCCATCCAGTATGTCTGTTAAACTCAATGGCTGCATATTGGCATAGGAATCTTGGCTTTCACTTTCTGGGACCAGTGTGTTATGTTCTTGCATATTCACCTCGTCAATGAATAAAAATTTCAATGTATGATTAGTTTATCTCATTTTGTTTTTTATTTCAAGACAATGTAAAGCGGTGTGTTTTACCCAAAAAAAGTTGACATCCCCTCTCAGGCATGCTATAATATTTTAGCAATTTTACTTTAGGAGGATGTGAACATGGTTCAAGTTGAAGTTACTGTTTCTTCAGATGAAACTTTTGATAGGGCACTTGCACGATTCAAAAAGTTGTGCGGTAAAGCGGGGGTTGTTACAGAAATAAAAAAACGCAGTTTTTATGAAAAACCGAGTGAAAAACGCCGTCGAATAGAACTAAAACGTCAACGGAAAGTCAAACCCCGATCTACTGAATACCGTCCCCGCTACGATAACAGCAGATAGCGCGGTGCCAGGAGGATGTCTATGGCTGTTCAGGACGTTGTGGAACCTGATGATAACTATAAAGGGCTTTTAATTCAATACTGCCAAGAACGTGGATTGAGTCAACCGCGGTTCACTGAAACGCAACACGGCACGCCAGATTCACCCAGTTGGAAAGTCATTGTACATTACGGAGACAGGGTTCACGAGACCACTGAACCGATCCCTGGTGCAAAGAAAGGGGCTCATCAATTCGCTGCAAAACAGGTGCTTGATTCAATCAATGAAAATCGCCAACGTCTGTTGTCTGGTGATGTAAACACAAATGACGATAATAGCCAAGATGTTATTCCCCAAGAAAGTATTGCCCAAGGAAATGTTGAAGGGCAGGTACTTATTGAACAGATTGATGCCCCTTTGGAACTTGTCACAAGTGCATTGACGGTAGCAAATGAACGACTGAGTTCGGCACAACCCGGACGCTACCGCACTATTTCTGATGCGGAATACTCCCGAAAAGTGGCACAACTCACTATGCAGATCGTGAGAGATTTAGTGAAAGCAGCGGATGAAGCGAAGGTTAAGTTTCAACAAGCATAAGCAGCAATCCCAGGGTCAGAATCCTGACCCTTTTTTACTGCAAACGACTATTTGAATAGGTTTTATATACAAACAATATAAATCTGAATGCTGTTTGCTGATAGCCAAATGCCAAACATGATTGATCGGATCAAACGCCGATTACGACAACACCGACTTTTAGCCTTCCTTATGGGATGCCCCTATCCTGCACCTCGTTGGAACCGATCTGTCAAACGTATCATCCGAGAACTGGGTCCAGAAGCAAAGATTCTGGACCTCGGTTCTGGCACACATCGTCGCGCCCCAAATGTCATTAACCTTGAAATAGAAGCGACTCCCACAGTTGACATCATTGCTGATGGTCACTGCCTGCCTTTTGCTGATAACGTTTTTGATGCTGTAATCTCTGAAGCAGTGTTGGAGCATGTCAGCAATCCGCAACAAGTTGTCACTGAGATGCGCCGTGTGTTGAAACCAGATGGATTTGTGTGTGCTGCCGTTCCGTTCCTTCAAGGTTACCACGGCTCTCCGCACGATTATCAACGTTGGACTACAACGGGATTTATTGAATTGTTCTCTCAGTTCAATGAAATTGAAAGTGGTGCATGTGCCGGTCCGACTGCTGCACTCCATTGGATTTTCCGTGAATATGTCGGTCTTGTCTGCTCTTTTGGCAGTTTGTTGGTTGCGAAGGTTATTTCTCTCCTTGTCGGATGGTTGACGTTTCCGTTGGTGTGGTTGGATATGCTGCTGATGTTGCATCCGCATTCCCACATCTTAGCCTCTGCGGTTTATTTTGTTGGGCGGAAGATGGATTCGTCGTCTGAACTGTAGCGCGTGGTCTCTGTGCCACGCTACACACCGCATTGTAGCGCGTGGTCTCCGTGCCACGCATATCATGGAACAATCCTCTTGCTTTCCAACTCCCATTTACGAACATTATTGGATATATATTCCCGTACCGATCTCAAAGCACCATCATTTCGTATTACATGATCATGGAAGGAACTTTCCCATAATTTTCTACTAAACTGTTGCCAACCATGTCGTTTGACACCATTGATATATCGGTTTGTCGTTAGGGATTTGAATTTTTCCATTAGTTCTATTAATGATATTGATTGTTGGGTATTCAATGGTTTAGGGGAAGCATATATTTCTGCTCTTTCAGTCTTAACCGATATCGGTTTAATGATAAGAATTCCATGAAAATGGTCAGGCATGACTTGGTAAACATCTAATTCAATTTGTACGAAATTACTGGCTAACTCCTTCCATGTTGTTTCAATCATGTGTCCTGCTTCACTTATTACAATTTCACCATCTTGCATGCTACCAGATAGGCAGGAACGATTTCTTGTTGTGAGTGTTACGAAATACCATCCGGGTTGTGAATAATCGTAACCGGGTAGGCGGAGACTTTTGGATTTTGGGTAGTACATTTTTTGTCTGTGAGTCGTTGCGAGGCACGGAGACCTCGCATTACACACAGGATTGCGAGGCACGGAGACCTCGCATTACACACAGGATTGCGAGGCACGGAGACCTCGCATTACACACAGGATTGCGAGGCACGGAGACCTCACACTACACACGGGATGACGAGGCACGGAGACCTCGCACTACAATCTGTGTTAGGGTTGATACTCACCTGCATCAACAAGGTACAAGAACCCAATACACATCTCATCTGTTGTTTTGTCCCCCCAACCGACAGGAACAGGCGGGTTGTGTGGGTTGGCAGGATTACTCGCGGAATTGTCAAAATGGGCGACAACAGATACTACTGTATCCGCAGGTAAGAAAATCGACTTGCGGAAATAATAGATGTCCTGCCAGTTGAAATCCCAATCCTGTATCCAGATAAGGTCAATCGGTTCGCCTGTAGGTGGATGTGCGATAATCCGCATATCACGTCCCAACAGGTGCATGTGCGGCATGGTAGCTAAGAGGTAGCTATCCCTTTTAACGCGTTTCTGTGCTTGGACAGCGAAGTTTTTCTCGCCTGCAGGAATTAGAAACTTGCTATTAATCGCGGAATGAATCTGTAAAGGGGCTGTCTTTTCGGTTTTATTGAAGTATAACCCGACTCGCGATTGGTCACGTTCTGTGTGTCCTGTGCGGTAGTAATGCACTTGCATCACAATATCAGCCCCCTTCGGTAACTGATAGCCTACACCTTCTGGTAGTACATAAGGTTGCAGCCCTGGTGCCCATCCACCGAGGGAGCCTGCTACGTCAATTCCCGGTCCCGTTCCTTCTGTCACATATCCCGGTTTCGGGTCTTTTGCAGCGAGTTCGCGTGCCTGTCCTTCCGTGTCTAAATAGAGAATGACATGGTGCACCGTCTTGCGATTTCCTGGTTGCACATCTACTGCTTGCACATACATGTCCGTGTCGAAGTTTGTCGGTATGATAAAGTGCCTATATTCATCTTCACCTTCGGGTTCGATCTCATATTCTACCGGCATTTCAACGATATGGTCAGGTTCACCGAGTTTCCAACCGTCATGGAACTTCGGGTTAGGCGGTGTTTTGGACAGGTCACCTGCGGGTGCGCCTGCTTCTGCCCAGTCGGTAAGCATCTGTATCTCTTTTTCGGTGAGCCGCCGCTCATTTTTGAAGTGCCCGAAGCCTTTTGCTGGTTTCCAAGGTGGCATCAGACGTGCTTTGGTATATTCTGCTATCTCCGTTGCCCACGCTTTTGCATCTCGGTAGTCTGTGAGTGCGAACGGTGCGACTTCCCCTTGCCGATGGCACGATTGGCATTCTCGCTGGATTATCGGTGCGATGTCTTTGCTATAGGTGATTTCTGCTTGCACACGCGGTGCAACTAATGTCAGTGCTAATAATATGATTAAAAACTTTTTCATTGTTCGGAATTTCTCCCCCTTCTATTGTGATGTGAACTATGGGTTTTCTATTTCATTCGGTGGTGGTTCGTTGAACTCCTGACCTTTCGCTTCTGCTTCCAGGCGGCGGTTGTTCCACGCTTTCCATAATTCGCGTTCTTCGGTTTTACCTTCAGCTATACCTTCAGCTTTGCCTTCGGCTATACCTTCTGCTTTACCTTCAGCTCTGCCTTCTTCTCTTGCTTTCTGGCGACGCTTCTCGCTTTTTTCTGCATACCAATCCGATAACAACATGATAAAATCTATGCCTCCTATTATCATTGCAACGATTGCCCCTCCTAAAGGGACAAATGATGATATGTCTTTCACGACATTTTGAACGGATACATGTCCATTCCATCCTCGTCCAACCTCAAATTCTAACGCTATATACCCATATATCAACACAAAAATTGATATTAGGAATAATGCAACCCCTGTTTTTCCTGTTTTCCAAAATTCTCTTATAGCATTCCAGAACATCCAACGTCTTTCCAATATTTTCTCCTTCTAACAACTATGCGTACAGCATAGCATGTGACCACCGAAATGTCAAATGAATATTACTTCCCATAGGTGTGTAAAGTTTTTGGCGAGGTTATTTCACGTTCAGACACATCGTAAGGGCGGGGAGACCCCGCCCCATTGGCGTCAATTTAAGAAAAAGTTGCTGATTTTTCTCTTGTGGGAGGGGTTTCTAACCCCGATTTTGACCGAAATTAAAATGTTAATCGGGGTTAGAAACCCCTCCCACAAGAAGATATATCCTTAAATTGACGCTTATGGGGCGGGGAGACCCTGCCCCTACGTGCAGCACCAAAAACTTTACACACCCGGAGGGGCGCACAACCTAATAGGTTATGCTACAGATCAGATGGATTATCTATTTCAGTTGGTGGTGGTTCGTTGAACTCCTGACCTTTTGCCTCTGCTTCCAGGCGGCGGTTGTTCCACGCTATCCATAATTCGCGTTCTTCAGCTATACCTTCAGCTATACCTTCAGCTTTGCCTTCTGTTTTTGCCTCTTGAATTTGCCGATCAACGTACTTCCTGTACATTTGTGAAAGAAACATGATAAAATCTACTCCTTGTAAAAAAATCAATGTTATGCAGTTTTTCTTAAAGTCCCACTGATAAGGGGGATTTAGGGGGTTAAATCACTGGAATATCATTGAAATAACGACTTTTAACCCCCTACCCCCTTATATGAAGATTAAGAAATAAATTCGGTAAAATCGGTGGATGTGATTCCTAATCACTTTATAGACATCCATTTAAGGGAATAAGCGGATATTTCGGGTGTCTTCAGCACCAGCGGTGCGAAAGGTGTATAGGAATCGTATCCCACCCATACATAAGCACCAGCGGTGCGAAAGGTGTCCAACAATGCACACCTACAGACAACTGTCGCCCCTCTGGGGCTTAGACTCGGTAAACCCACAACTATACACATTCCGCACCGCTGGTGCTATGTCTATGTCAAAAACAGCGTCGAACCTCTAAATTGATACCGCCTTGGTTGAAATATTAAACATTACCGAATTAATAAATTAATCTTCATTCAAGGGGGGAATGCGTAAATCCTGTAAATCCTGGTTCAGACAAAAAAGCGGATGACGAACCGAAGTCCGCCATCCGCTCGGGGGAGGTTAGTTAGAATATCCCTGAGTTAATTCTGTGATTTCAATTCGCTCCACGTCGTCGTCAACTTGTTCTTGGCCGAGATCAAGCCTTTCAACTTCGTAGTCGTAAGCGTAGTACGCTCACCCGCGAAAGATACATCTTCAATTTGGTAGTAGTAAATAGCACCCGGTTTCGCTGAAGTATCTACCCATTTATAGGTACTACGTTCTGCAGTAGTGCCTTTACCTTGGATCATCTTGTCATTGACCTGTTTGAACTCACCATTACGGCTATCACTCCGAAGGATATTAAATCCTGCGTTGTCAAGTTCAGATTCGGTTGTCCAACGGATAACAACTTTGCCATCTTCCAGTGATGGACGGAAGAAGGACAAGTTGACCGGGAGTACACCAGTTGGTATTGCACCAGTGGCATATAGTGGAGTACTGTAATCATCTGCATCACCATAATAGGTAATTTTCTTTCTTGCAGCACCATCTGTATCTACAGCGTGCACCCAAGCAGACTCTGGTCCACGCCTATTAGGAAGGGATCCCAGCGGTGCGACAGCCCCACGTTTTATATTTGCCTCTACGGCAGGGACGGCATCCATAGATTCATCTGCATCTGTTGCAGGATCATCTTCAACTGCTGGAACTGCTGGAACCGGACGAATAGGTGTGCCAGCACGGGGTGTCCCATCTTTATTTTTCAAACGAAGCAACGAAGTCCGTGAGTCGTCTGGTGCTAACGCTGTAGGCCAATCCCAACCATACGGATCGTCAATAGGAATACCTTTACGTACGTCAGCTGTTAGACCGTCTAAGTTACCAACCTGGTCAGAAATATTACCTTCACTATCTCGAATTGTGATAGTGAAACCGCCTTCTGCATTGAGGAATATATCTCGTTTATTTTTCAACCCAAAATCAGATTTCTTACGATCCTCAATACTTGCAACTCTATGATCTGGGAAATGATCCGCATCTGATAAAGCATTTCCCCGGACTTTGGTTGAGACGATAAGCAAAGTCTGACCTGGCGGAACGTTGGCAAATAGGTCGGTCAGATTAAACGCAACGTTGAGTTTCCGTCCCTCATCCTTCCAAGGACCAGAGTTATGGTTCTCAAATTCAATCCTCCACGGTTTCAAGGCACCGCCACCGTCAGGATCACCAAAGTTAATGCCGTGTGTTGTAGAGGTATTCTGGAGTTCAATCCACTGTGGAGCTCTTCCACCGTCATTGTTGAGCATGAGTTCACTAACAATAAGCTTTCCACCAATATCGGCAGGTTTGGATTTTACAGAATCGTTTGGAAAACCGGGCGTACCACCGTTTACGGCACCTTTACTTGCGCTACGGTCATAACCGACACCGGTATATCCAACAGCACTAAAAGCACCGTGTGCAAATCCTTGTTTTCCTGTGTTGCGTGTCCAAACTTTGTTGTCAACACCTAACGGTATAGCATTCGCTGCATGAGTATGGCGAAGGAGCTTATCTTTGTTTGCATCGTTTTGTCCGTTTAACGGCCAAACACGTGTATGCCAGATTGCACCTTTTCCATCACCGCCACCGCCATCATCGTCTTTTCTCGGAGTAGCGACATTTCGATCTTGGACAATAAAACCACCCTGCCCTCCACCAGGACCGGCAACATCATGTATGTTATGACTTGACTTATGGAACTTATTGTCTGCATTAGTACGTAGAATAAGCATCCAATTGTTATCAGATGGAATAGAAATCTTGTTGCCACCTACAACGAGATAACGATGTGAACTTTCAGTGACTCCAAACATCTGATCACCAACGGCTGTACGAATGTCAAACCCACGAATGTGTTTGTTTGTATCTGGGTGCGAATTGAGGAGCAGCAGATGTCCATTTGCCAATACCTTATCATTATTTCCGAAGTCAATAATCTCAACTTCAGCGGCATCAATTCCCGTCACATAAGTTAATGACCACCCTTTAAGAGATTGGTCGTTACCGGTAACATTCTTGAGTTCAATCCAATCATGATGTGCTGTTGAGGATTTACCGATTTCGTTGATAACGATTTTATCCTTGGCAGGGGTAACTGTGGGTGTGGCAGGACGCGCACCTGGACGCGTGTCAAACTTGTTTGCCGTACCTGGTGTGCCTCGGAAGTTTGGTAGAAACAGATCACCAGCTTTACCCCAATGTCCACCTTTCCAACCGTCTCCACCGTTGGTGCGATGCATGGAGATAAACTCTGTCTTACCAGTACCATCCACATTACCTGGATGACCATCTTGACCTTTATCAGTTATATCCCAGGCAGTGATAAAATCTGGATAAGTACTCAGTCTGTCTGTAGATGCGTTTGTTGAAGCTGGACTTGTGGTGTGCGTTTCAAGCGTAAACCGAATATTCGCAAACGCGACAGGTGTGGTTTTAGTGTTATAAATTTCAATCCACTGTTCACGAGTATGACCAAGCAGACCGACTTGGCTCTCATCACGTGCCCACATCACTTCATTGATACGGACTGTGCGAGCATTCACATCACCAGCTCTATTTGAAGCATCATCTGCAGGATCCATTCCATCTGTAGTAACGGTTAGATCAAGCGTTCCGCGCTGTCCTTGTTGGAAGTGTGCCCAAAGATCAGGCATTAGATCGTTACTGGTTTCAGCATCATCATAATGATCGTTCCAATCACGTCTCACGACGGCACCAGCAGTACGAGTGGCATCAGTAAGATCAGTAGAACTGCCACTATTAATGTTTGCTGGTAATGTTGGATAAGATCCGTCAGTTGCAGCAGAAACATCAACAGCAGCCCCATTGGAAGACGAAATTTGAGCTCCGGTACCACCTTTATCATAATAAGTTGCGATAATAGCGAATCCCTTACCTCCAAGCATATTAGGCGAGAGCACAAATTGCACAACTACATTAGTAGGAGGATCAGCAGTATCATCATGAGCATCTAAACCTGAAAGGTCCTCGTAACCTGTGAGTGTAAGGGTAGGAATTGCAGCGGGACCAGTCCCGTCAGTCGGTCCTAAAAACGTTAATGTATACGTTTTACTGTCAACCTTGGTAACAGCTAACACGTCAGGGTCAGTGTCATCATCATCAGGTGTATTTGTATTATCTGGTCCTGTAATTACTGGAGCAGGGTCAGCGTTCTCACTATACTTAATCGTCACAACCTTTTTGCCTTGCACAACAGGATCGGCAGAACTATCGTTTGGTACTATCTCTGTAACTTGCGCGGTTACGGTCGTAATCGCCAGGGCTGGCGTGGTAGCAAGGGCGAACAGGGCAACGAGTACAACAGAAAAAAATATAGAAAATGTCAATCGATTTGACAGGTTCATTATTCGTTCTCCTATTTATAAATTTTCTAAAATACGTTTAACTTATGGGGCGACACGTGTTTTGTGTAGCGTCATCGCACCCAACAATACAATTTGAAAAATCAAGAACAGATTCAGGGATTAAATCTATTCTACTAACCTTTTGGTATCGGATATGTGCATTCCCGTGCGCATATCCTCCAATTTATTTGGGGTTCGGTCTGTTTTCTTTCATTTCTTTTCGGAAACTCTGACTTCCCGATCTTCGTTTCCAAAACTTCAAACCGATTTATGTATCGGGGTTAGAAACCCCTCCAACAATATCAACCGATATATTTTTCGGTATGTACGTTAGATTACGTTCCCCAGTATATATAAGTTACAAAAAAATGTCAACTCTAAATTTGATATAAGTATAACACAACTTACAATTATTTGTCAAGTATATTTAAAAGTTCATTGGCATTCCCGAAAATTCTGTATAGAGAATTCGTGCCACTTTATTAAGTATACCTTTTGTTGCAAAGTTTGTCAAATATAATTTCAATAAAAAACGTTAAAAATTCGTTAATTTGAATGAAATATGTGAAAATTATACCAATTTTGCGGAAATATGTCAAATTAAACCAGGATTATGTAGCACAACTTGTATGAAGATTAATTTATTAATTCGGTAAAATAGATGGATGTGATTCCAAATCACACTATTCCAAATCACACTATAGACATCTATTTAAGGGAATAAGCGGACATTTCGGGTTTCTTCAGCACCAGCGGTGCGGAATGTGTATAGGAAACCTATCCCACTCATACATAAGCACCAGCGGTGCGAAAGGTGTCCCACAACCCGCATGGACAGACACCTTTCGCCCCTCTGGGGCTTAGCTCGGTATACCACACGGCTATACACATTCCGCACCGCTGGTGCTATGTCTATGTCAAGAACAGGTTAGAAACCCTAAAATGACACCTACTTGGTTTTAAATATGAAACATTACCGATGTTATTTTTTAATCTTCATTTAGGTTGTGACGGAGTGGACGCAACCTAACAGGTTGCTATACAACTTGTCTGAACCAGGATTTTCAGGATTGGTAGATTTTCAGGATTATGGGTATGATGTTTTTATGTGCCATTCAAAAGATAATGATCGTCTATTAGATCGGGATTTCGGAGGACCAGACGCTAATCCTGGAAATCTAAAAATCCTGAAAATCCTGGTTCAGACAAAGAAAAACCCTATTCAGACGGATGTGTAAAGTTTTTGGCAAAGGTTTCTCATGTCCAGACACATCGTAGGGGCGAGGTTTCCTCGCCCTCGTTGGAACACATCCTATCTGTCAGCAGTGATTGGGATGAAAACGTGGCAAGGGGTGATAATCGGGCGGGGAAACCCCGCCCCTACGTGGGAGGGATATATCTTCTTGTGGGAGGGATATATCTTCTTGTGGGAGGGGTTTCTAACCCCGATTTTGACCGAAATTTAAAATGTTAATCGGGGTTAGAAACCCCTCCCACAATAGGTTCAAGTGACAATTGAATGCCTCTGAGGATTTTCAGGATTAGTAGATTTTCAGGATTATGGGTGTGATGTTTTTATGTGCCATTCCTAAGAGAATGCTCGTCTATTAGATTGGGATTTCGGAGGACAAGACGCTAATCCTGGTAATCTATAAATCCTGAAAATCCTGGTTCAGACAGGGTGTGTAAAGTTTTTGCACACCCATAATTGTGATTCCTTATTGACATATATTATTCTTTGCTTGTATAATTTTGCATAGATGTACAACACAACTGAAAGGAAATACTATATGAGTGATAAAAGGATGTCTATGGATGAAATAGTTTCTGTATTTCCAAATAGCTGGGTTCTTATAATTGAACCTGAATACCATTTAGGAACTGCAGATGTAAAATCTGGTATTGTTAAACTAAGTTCAGAATCCCATGAGGAATTTCTTAAAGAGTCTGCTGGTGTCAAAGTTAATTCAGCAGTAGAGTTTACTGGTGATTTGGCATCATTGGAACAGAACGCTATTATAACGTCCTATTGGTCTAAATTAAAAAAATAACTCGTCTAACAAACTCCTTGCTATATAGAATGTATAAACTCAGCAAGGAGTTTGTTATTTGTATATGTAGAAGGTAAAATTGTTAATGAACAAAATAAAAGTTGCGATTAGACCTATTCCGTCCTATTGTAGGAGGGGTTTCTAACCCCGATTTTGTTCAATCTAAAATGTTAATCGGGCTGTTGTGCAATTCATCTGACATTGTAGGGCGGGGTCTCTGTGCCCCGCCATGTCTAATATACCGAAATAACGGCGGGGCACGGAGACCCCGCACTACATAAGATTTATGAGATACGCTCTAGTAGTCTGTCCAGTCTAAAATTGTAAGTATCAGCAATAGTCGGGAATCGGAGTTCCCTCCTACAAAGAGCAGGCGGTATTGGTAGGAGCGATCTCCGAATCGCGACCTTTACATGCCAAATTTCGGTAGACAGTCCACTAGTAGTCTGTCCAGTCTAAAATTGTAAGTATCAGCAATAGTCGGGAATCGGAGTTCCCTCCTACAAAGAGCAGGCGGTATTGGTAGGAGCGATCTCCGAATCGCGACCTTTACATGCCAAATTTCGGTAGACAGTCCACTAGATTTATAGGATTATAGGTATGATGTTTTTATATGCCATTCCTAAGAGAATGTTTATCTATTAGATCGGGATTTCGGAGGACCAGACGCTAATCCTGGTAATCTACCAATCCTGCAAATCCTGGTTCAGACAAAAGAAAAACCTGGTTCAGACGGGTGTGTAAAGTTTTTGGCAAAGGTTTCTCATGTCCAAACACATCGTAGGGGCGAGGTCTCCTCGCCCCCATAGGCGTCAATTTAAGAAAAAGTTGCTGAATTTTCTCTTGTGGGAGGGGTTTCCTAACCCCGATTTTGTTCGATCTAAAATGTTAATCGGGGTTTCATGAAGATTAATTTATTAATTCGGTAATTTTATTTTTATGTTATACTGTTGTCCAAGGAGGTATTTACTTATGGCAAAACACCATACGCTTGAACTCAGTGAAAATGAACGACAACAACTGATTGAACTACGCGATAACGGGGAACCCGCTTATCTCCGTGAACGCGCGGCTGCCCTGCTAAAAACACATGCGGGTTCTTCTCCTCATAAGGTCGCACTAAAAGGTCTCTTGAAAAAGCGTGATCCTGACACTATCTATGCTTGGCTTCGCAGATACAAAGAAAATGGCATTCAAGGTTTATTTCATAAACCGGGGCGTGGGCGTAAACCCGCCTATGCACCCAAATCGTCTGAAGAAGCCGAGTCGGAGGTCTATAATACTATCGCACAGGGCCCTGAACAAGTCAATGTCCATCAAACGCGCTGGACGCTCCGCACACTTGGAAACATCGTGCCGTGGCTCTGCGATGTTTCTGTGCCAGGTATCCATCGAATCCTTTCACGACTGGGCATCAGTTATAAACGCGCCAGGGCATACGTGCGTAGTCCCGATACAGACTACGCCCAAAAAATTGCCCGACTTCAGCAAGTTTTGGAAGAGACACGCCAACATCCACAGACTTCTGTCGCGCTTTACCAAGATGAGTTCTCGTTTTATCGTAACCCTACCTTAGCAAAAGACTGGGCACGCACAGGCACCAAAACGCCGATAGCCCGGCAGAGCTATAAAACCAACGAAACTTGCTACGGTATCGGGGCTCTGAACCCTCACACAGGAGATGTTGTTTATCAGCAAGTCCCCAGCTGCACAGTGGAAGCACTCCATGCGTTTTATACCGAGATATGCCAACGCTACCCAAAAGCAGAACGGATATACCTGATACAGGATAATCGGGCGATCCACTTTCACGCCAACTTGTTGGCTGCACTTCAACCTCAGACAGTGTCGTTTGTAAAACCGACACCACCGAATTGGACAGGGAAACTCTCAAAAAAAATCGGAGACCTCACAAAACTACCGATTGAGATAATACAACTACCGACCTATGCTCCGTGGACAAACCCGATTGAAAAGTTATGGCGATGGGTGCGTCAATCGGTTTTACATATCCATCGTCTTTGCGATGACTGGCAAACCCTCAAAAACAAGGTGATTGACTTTATGTCGCAGTTCATAGGCGGATCACAGACATTGCTACGCTATGTCGGATTATTACCGAATTAATAAATTAATCTTCATCTAACCCCGATTTGCACCCATTAATGATTGTCCGAGGGGTGATAATCGGGCGGGGAAACCCCGCCCCTACGTGGGAGGGATATATCTTCTTGTGGGAGGGGTTTCTAACCCCGATTTGAGATACACAGCAGCAGAATTCGGGGTTAGAAACCCCTCCCACAAATGTGAATCTCGACAATTGAATGCCTCTGCTTAACCGTCAAGATTTCTTGATTTTTCGAACAAAATCGTGTACAATCTATATATATATGATGAACTATTCTAAGGCAAAAAGATGGAGATAATGATGAAGGTTCTGGTAGTAACAGAAGAAATTTGGAAAGAAGGCAATATGTACACCGCCTATTGTCCGGAATTAGACGTTGCAAGTTGCGGTAGGGATATTGAAGAAGCGCGAAACAACTTAATTGAAGTTATTGAAATTCAGTTAGAAGAAACAGCCCAACTTGGAACCTTGAAGACTTTTTTAGAGGATGCAGGTTATGATTTGAACACGTCCGAACCAACCCTCCAACTTAATAAACAGGTTGTATCCTTTAATCAACTTACCGTCCCACTTGGAGGCTATTAATGCCTAAAATATCGCCAACAAACTGGCGAATCCAAGTAAAGATCTTTGAAAAATTCGGGTGCCGTTTCATTCGCCAAAAGGGATCACATCTTATCTATCATCATCCTGATGCTAAACGGGCTGTAGTTATTCCGCGCTATGATGAAGTTCCAGTTACCATTATCAGAAATAACATGCGAACTGTCAATATGGGTAGAGAGGAATACTTTAGTCTACTCACAGAAGAATGATCTATGCTATATTAACGTGAGTTGATAATAAAATGTGAGTTTGCTCTAAACACTTTTCAAACCTAAAAGAAGCAGTATTTTTGTAGCATAACCTGTTAGGTTGTGCCGTTTTTGCCAAAATAACAGAGAATGCTGCGGGTGAAAACTTTTTCAAACTCACTTTATCTTCATAAAAAGTTTGGAACCGGTTCATAAGAATTAAAACCATCTGTCCCATCCTCACCTTGCAACAGATAGATTTTGTGTGTAGAACGCCATTCTGCACCCGGATAACGGACATTTGCTGGCATATATCGCATTGTGTAACCACACCGCCGTTTTTGAGACACATTCGGACTGGAATTATGGATCGTCCACGCATCATGAAAATGACACTCACCAACCTCTAATTCCAAATTCACTGCTTTTGATTCGTCCAAGTCTTCCGCCACAACTTCACTTCCAAATAGATTGTTCCCCTTTTTCACCGCTTCGTAGCGACGGTCACGATAGTTATGGCTACCGGGAATAACACGCATGCAACCGTTTTCAACTTTAGATTCATCCACTGCTAACCATATGGTTATAACGTGCATCGGATCAAGAGATTCTCCCCAATAAACACCGTCCTGATGCCACGGTACCGCCATACCATCGTTTTCACGTTTGCTAATAAAGTGACTTGACCAAAGCAAGATATCCGGTCCGATAAAACGCTCAATCACCTTCAAAACATTTGGATGTGTGAGAAATTTGAATAAATATGGATGCTCAAAATGCGGAACATCCATCTGTTCAGGACGTTTGCCCTCAGGCAAATTTTCAATCATACCATCAACATAATCGCGTAATTCATCTAATTCTGTTTCAGTGAAGATACGACCAAAGGTAAGATATCCATTTTCCTTGTAAAACGTAACCTGTTCGTCAGAAACGCTTGTTTCAACTTGCCAACTCATGTTTCACCTGTTTTCATAGAATGAAGTCTTGATTTCAACAAAGTATATCACATCACCGTTTTGCTGACTACATTCTATTTACACACCCGAATGCCCAGAGGCGTTCAATTGTCGAGTTTCGTTGTTGTAGGAGGGGTTTCTAACCCCGATTTCAGATGCTCTGCATGAAAATTCGGGGTTAGAAACCCCTCCTACAAGAGCTTCAAGTGACAATTGAATGCCGCGGGTGTGTAAAGTTTTTGTCACTAAAGAATCATGCGGCTATTGTGTCTGGATACCAGTATTTATCCCAAGTTTTGTTCTTTAGTATACATCTCAACTCAAGGATAGCATTGAGTCCTTCATCTGTCCATCTCATAGATGCGCGTCTACACCTTTGTGCCACAACATGTTTACAGGCACTCTCTATCACGCTACTTGTAATCTGATACCCTTTCTCTCTAAATGTTTTATACTGCATACGGTTCGTATGTTTTTCAAAATAGCCTGCTTCTCTTTCAAAGTTTTTTCTCTCATCAGGATTTTCTGTCTCTAAAGAACGAATGTGTAATGCCACTTCGGTGATCTTCCCCTCAAAAAGGAGAGGTTCTACCTTTTGTGTCCAAGTCTCTACCTTTTCAATCGCATGCTCTCCGAAGGCGTATTTTGCTGCATCATATAGATGCGATTTTGCATGCATATAATCTACAATCTCAACCGCATTCGGAAAATACTCATCCGAGTTGTTCCAAATCCACGGAGCTCCATCACCGATAAACACAACTTCTTGCTTCATAATATCTTCTCGATAGATACCACTACCGGTCGCTAACGCATATAAATCCTTGCCACACTGTTCGGCATTCTGACGATTGGCAGTATAACGAATGCTTTCAGGACGCGCTCTGGAAATACCATTCGGTCCCAGTTGGGGATAATCTCTAAAAATACAACCTACTTTGGTTTCTTTCCAACCTTCTAATGAGTTCGTATGACACCCATCTGTGCTCACATACCATCGCTCATTGGCTCCAAGGGTTTGGAGGTCCACCTGTTCCAAGGCACGCAAATCTTTTGACCATTCACGCACTTTCTTATTTAGGGTCGTGTGACTGACATCAATACCCTGACGCGATAGCTCTTCAGCTGCCCCCCTATAGTCAAAGTTAGCCGCAAAACGACACATCTTTTCTGCGACACGATGTGTATAGCTACCTTTCAACTGCTGCTTCATATCCCAAGGTGTATGGTAGTGTTTCGCATCACAATGATAAACCCACCGCTCAACACGAATAACACCACAGAGTGTTGTTATCTGCCGTTCTCTCTTACGCCACGAACGACACGATTTTTCACACTTGGGACACGACACCGTTTCCGGCTCTTTAGCCGATGCTTGCTGGAACGCATAGAGTTCTAACAACTTTTGTCCTAATGCCTGAGTGCCTTCTAAAATATAATGCTCTGCTTCAGCTAACGACAGACAAGAATCGCTACCAAGGTCTCCAAATAAATCGTTAATCTCATCTACTAACTTCTTTGCAGCTTCCGCATTTTCTTTGACTTCACAACTATCATAAGTTATACTAATCATCGGTATCCTTCCTTTGAAAGAAATATAATATAGAGAAAGGATACCATCTTCATATAGATTATACAAATCTATTCTACAACGCATCAAGTGACAAAAACTTTACACACCCGAATGCCGCTGCTACCTTGACAAAATGATATACACATGCTAAACTTCCTGCTATGAAAATAGTAGTTGCCCCAGATTCATTCAAGGGAAGCGTCACCGCATTGCAAGCCGCAAATGCCATTGAACAGGGACTTCGACGCGTGTTCCCAGATGCCGAAATAGATAAAATCCCAATGGCAGATGGTGGAGAAGGCACTGTGCAATCCCTCGTTGATGCAATGGGAGGACAGATTCAAACACAGCGCGTGATAGGACCACTTGGCAACGAGGTAGATGCAAAATTCGGTATTCTTGCAGATGGAGAAACAGCAGTCATTGAGATGGCAGCTGCTTCTGGCCTCACACTTGTTCCACCAGATAAACGAAACCCACTCCACACGACCACCTACGGCACAGGACAACTCATTCTTGCAGCTTTAGAAGGAGGATGTAGACGCTTAATCATCGGTATCGGGGGCAGTGCGACTAACGATGGTGGTGCCGGAATGGTTGAAGCTCTCGGTGTCAAGTTCTTAAACGCCGATGGGAAATCGATTGAACGCGGAGGCGGTGCACTGGGTGAATTAACTTCAATAGATATCGCAAAACTACATCCAAAAATAGCGGATACAGAAACTATTGTTGCTTGCGATGTCAATAACCCGTTGACCGGTCCTGAAGGAGCATCGCATGTCTACGGTCCACAGAAAGGGGCAACACCTGAAATGGTGAAAACACTTGATGCACATCTTGAACATTACGACAAGGTGTTGACGCAGACATTCGGACAGTCCTTTAACAACATTCCAGGTGCAGGTGCTGCAGGTGGGTTAGGTGCAGGATTGATGGTATTTCTCAATGCTGAATTAAAACTCGGTGTTGATATAATGATTGATACCGTAAAACTCAAGGAACGAATGAAAGGGGCATCTCTCGTCTTTACAGGTGAGGGGCAATTGGATTTTCAAACTGCGTTTGGGAAGACTCCAGTTGGCGTTGCGAAGGTTGCGAAAGCGGACAAAATTCCCGTTATTGCGATAGCAGGTGGTATTGGTGAAGGTGCTAATGCTGTTTATGAAGCTGGTATTGATGCAATGTTGGGAATTGTGCAAGCACCGATGTCACTTGACGATGCTGTCGCAGATGCGATGCAACTGATAGCGGATACTGTTGAACAGGCTGCACGATTAGTTGCAATCGGGAATGTGTTCAGTACCGGGTAGCAAAGAAAACAATTGCCTGATTGTAACGACTTGTGCCAGTTAACAATATGTTTGTTTTGTATTCACACATATTTGAGTTAGCATATATGGTAGATTATACAATTAATTCTACATTTTGAGTTGTAGGAGCACCCTGTTTGTATGAAACAGTGTTTAATAATAAGTTATACCATTTCTAATTGACAAATCGTCATAAATAAACTGTAGGTCGGGTAGAGCTTGCGAAACCCGACATGGAAACCCTATCTAATCCTACGTGTCGGGTTTCGCAAGCTCTACCCGACCTACGAAATAATGCTACATCATCATTTAGAAATGGTATTACCTGCAAAAACTATGGAGTGTCTGTCAAAGCTCACCGATGCAGAACACGGTATTCTTTGCTTCTAAACTCCGAATTTCGGAATAATGGTAGACTCGGCTGACTTCCACTCCATTCTTGATGATGGGTGTGGGGCGTTCTATAACGAAGTCAGCGAAGTGTGATGCATTGAAAGCAACATAAGCGAGACTGAACGTCTCAATCTGCCGATCATATCGCTTTGATAGATCTGGAAATAGAACAATTCCTGTATCAACTTGGTAGATGCCTGCGTTTTCATCTATGTTCATCGTTTTAACTGGACACTCAATAATTGCACGCTGATGTGTATTGGTATCCCATATTTCTGTGTGTGTTACGATGGGTAGACATTTTTGTGTTGCCTCTAATATGGATGTATTGCTATCAAGAGCCTGGACCTGCGATGCCTCTTGAACATCAAACAAGGGACCTCCCCAATAATCCTGTGCTGGTCTATACTCGACGTAGTTATCATTACAGTAAGCATGCCTTCTGAATACCGCTATATGTTCTTCACCAAAAACAGGGAGAAAGTCATAGTTTGGATTTGAGAAAAGATTTTTCTCTGCAAAGGTGTGTTCACTCTTACACGAACCACATTGGTAATAATCGCTGAAACTTCCATCTGAGTTATCTATGATGCGGCATCGAGATTCGATCCAAAAGCGAGGGGCATTTCCGTTGCCAACAGTGTTGATAAAAGAAAGTCCATAATCAAGGCAATTCATTGATTTTCCTTTCGGTGTAGTATTACTTTACAACAAGGCAAACCTAATGTTTGGTTTTAAGTTCTGGATTTAATTCCTTTGCTTTTGCGATGTCTTCCTCCGCTTCTTCACGATTTCCAAGTGCTTGCTTTGCAATACCGCGGTCATAATATAATAATGCGTGTTTTGGTTTAATCTGAATCGCATGATTGAAATCATCAACCGCCTGTTCATATTCACCCAGGGCAGCATTTGCGGCACCGCGTTTGTGGAGGATGTCGGCATTTATTTTTTTTGATTTTAGACGAATATATTCATCACTGTCGGTTATTGTTGCATGAAAAAGTTTGGCAGCTGCGTCTGAATTCCCACTAACCTCTTCACATTTACCCAAGAGATAGTTTGTCTGAGTTCTATGTTCATACGCTAATGTGTATTTAGGTTGATGTTTGATTGCTTCAGTGTAATCGTCAATTGCAGCCTGATAATGTATTCTAGCCTCTTGGACATTCTTTTGATCAGCATAGGATTTGCCGAGATGATACTTTGCATATCCACGGTTGTGGTATGAAGTAGATTGATGATGTTTTAGATTGATGGCTTCTGTATAGTCGTCGATTGCCTCTCGGAAGAATCTTCTACCACCGAATATAAGACCTTTCTTTATTTTAGATGATCCAAGGTTTCGTTTCACAAGTCCACGATTGAAGTACGAACAACAGTGTTTCGGGTTAAGTTTGATGGATGTATCCAAGTCTTTGAGCGATTCTTCATATTCACTAAGTTGTCGTTGTGTCAATCCACGATCATAATAGAAAAAGGCTCTCTTCGGGTCTATTGTGATTGCCTGATTAAAGTCTTCAATCGCGTCATTGTAATATTTACGTGATGCAGTTTTTTTCTTTTTGTTTGCATGAGAACTTCCAATTTTATGCTTTGCCATACCGCGATTGTAGTATGCCCCAGCATCTTTTGGACTTGATTCTATTACTTTACTATAGTCTTCAATCGCGCCTTTATAGTCTTTATGATGGTATTTTGCAAGTCCTCGGCTTGCAATTACCTGAAAATAGGTGCTGAATTTAGGATTTAGAGTAATAAGCTTGTCAAAATCTTCTATTGCTCCAGCATAATCTTTATGTTCATATCTCAAACTTGCTCTTGATAGATAGATTTCCTCTGAATCTGGATTGAGTTTAAGGGCAATATCAAAGTCTTCAAGTGCTGCTTCGTGTTGTCCAAGTGCTGATTTTGCAGCTGCTCTACATACGTAAGATTGAATAAGTTTGGGATTAAGACTGAGGGCAAGATCACAGTTGGAGATTGCCTCCTCGTATCTATTTAATACTAAGTTCGCTGCCCCTCTGTTGATGTATGCTTCAATAGTATCGGGTTTCAGTTCGATTGCAGCATTACAGTCTTTAATTGCATCTTCTGCTTCATCATGCATGATCTTTAAACCCGCTCTGATAGTCAGGACATCAACCAATGTTGGATCGAGGTCAATAGCAGTATTAAAGCAAGCAAGAGCTTCGTCGTATTTACCCCGCATCAGATTAGTCTGTCCCTCCACACGTTTGGCATGGGCTTGAATCCTCGGACGTTTATTCCAATCCTTCAACTGTTCGACTTCCTCTATTTTCAAATCCAAATTGAGTAAGCAACTCACAGGAATTGCATAGCTAATGTGTGAGGCTGTTTCACTCACCAAGGATGACAGTAATCCAGCGGATGTACCAACAGCAACACCAATTATTTCTCCATCACTATTTAGAACAGCACCTCCACTATAACCTTGTTCAAAGTTCCTATTAACCTGAATACGTTTATCGCTCTCTCTAATCCCATGAATTGTAACTATCGTGGTTCTACCATCCTCCCCACCGGGATACCCTACGGCACAGGTAACATCTCCAATCTCTAAATCCTCACTGTCTGCAAGTGGTAAAGGCTCTCCGATACCATCAACTTTTAATATGACAATATCATTTTCAGCATCATACGCTACGACACCTACAACTTTATATTTTATATTCTTGCTTACAAGTTCTGCATAGACAGAATCTATGCCGGCAACACAATGAATGTTGGTAGCAATTAAGTCCTTTTCAACAAAGAATCCGCTTCCACGAGCTAAGGTATTATCGTCACCCTTTTTCTTGCGAGTTTTTTCCCACATAATACGGACGACAGAATTCTGTAAAGCATCTTCTCCAATTTGCTGTAGTTTTTCATCAATTTTCTGTTCCATCATAGTATTTCCTTTATGTCTGTAAGTTGTTTTGTAATTGTGTATTTTCAAGAATTTCCACATATCGCACCTGCACGTAAGCGTTCATAATACGGCAAACACTCAGATAGGACACTGTTCAATTCTGCAGGAAACGGTTCATTTTTCGGTTGATACGGTGCAAAACCAACACTTTGATGTACGTTGTGATACCAATAGGGTGCCCACACACCATCTGATGCATGTCCGCCACGTTCCCATGAAAGCATTGACTCCTCAAACGGAAGTCCTAACCGATTACACAACGTTGTTAATACGTCCTTCGGTGCAAGCAATAATTCTCGTGCGTCCAAGATTGGAGGGAATTGTCCCATTTCCTGCAATTCCATCAACAATTCAGTTTGGACTTTCAAGCCGGTGTCTTTTAGTTTCGGTATTCCAATAACTTTTGTTAGAGATGGCAGCATCTCTTTCGGGTCGCGTATCAGTAATATATTATGTGTTTTATGCATAAAGGATCTATCAATATCAACAAGGTGGTGTGCCATCTGTTTCATAAAGAGGACAGGTTTTTTACTGGGACCGAGGATAACATCCCGAATGACGTCCGCTGCGTCATTTTGCATTGATGCCATCACCTCTTCACGGCCAGGGTGCCTTGCACCAGTAACCTGTAGGTAGTGTGCATATAGAGGTTCGTCAACGATTTCGGTATCGCTTCGTTGTCCGAAGGCATACATCAAAGCTGTTGATACGTTTCTTGGTCCCGACCAGAGACAGATTCTTTGTGTTTGCATGTGATTTCCTTACTTTACATAGTATAATCCTTGCCAATATAGGTGTCAACTGTTAATATATTTCATTAACATACAAGACGAGTAAGCACATAATCATACACAAATCACATATACATCTCTATCCGTTATGACAAGACGTTCTATTCTCACAACTATTATCATACCCATACTACTGATTTCAGGGTTAATTATATTTCTCATAAATAACCTGCGTGAATATCCTGGGGAGTTAGTGCTTTCACAAGAGCGACTTGATTTTGGTACTGTACCAGAATGGAAAGGTCAGGTATCACAAACTGTTAATGCACGAAATGTTGGAAAAACTCCAATCCATATTACCAGAATTCAAACAGGTTGTAGTTATGCAGTAATAGAAGCTCCAAAGGTTATTCCACCTGATACTGATATGACTTTCAGTGTCCTGCTTGAACCACAATTCCTACCAGACAACGCAAGTACAGCAACTGCGATATTATTTACTGACAGTCCTAAGACACCACAAGTCTATCTAACAATTGTTGCGAATGCCAAAAGATTTGCCACATTGAGTGCAGAAGTATGTGATTTCGGAGAAATACTTACCGAGGTCCCTTATGAAAAGAATATCAAACTGTGTGTTAATGCCCCGCTCAATCAAGAAAATATCCGTATACTACCTACTGAACATCAATTATTAAAGTGGAAGTTGACACCCGATCCACATTCAAAATGTTATCTTGTCAATATACAATTACGAATACCAAAAAGGGATATAGAGAATGTCGACAAAATCAATCCGTACAATGTTTCTGAACTATTTTCAACTTCGTTGACGATTGCCTTTCCAAATGATAGAACCTTAACATTGCCGATAATAGCAAGAATCGTTGCACCTGTAATTGCTAAACCTGAAAGTCTCACCTTTGGTATTGTAAAAGATAGAGTAAAACCCACACTAAGATTTATGTTGCTCTCAAAGTCTCAGTTTCAAGTATTAGACCTGCAAACACCAGAATATTTAAAGGTGGTGGAAGTTCCCAATCCAGTCCCTGTAGATGCAAATACGTCAGATGTCGTGAAACAATTTGAGGTCGCTTTAGATACATCAAAATCACCTAAACTATTACGGGATAATATCAACATAAAAACATCCGCATCTCCTATACGTGTTCCAGTATATGCATATATCCAAGAGAACCGACAGGAATAGTTCGGATTTGGATTTGTAGTTTGTTTCATTTTAATATGGATTTTAATAGGATAAGATTTAACTGGGACCAATCGTTGTGTGGTGGGATTGTGCAGATAATGTTATTCTTGCTTTTCTATTAGTCTTCCAACAAAAAATATGACAACACCGAGTGCTAAAAAGCCTATCTCAACCCCCATCGCTTTAGATTCACTATAACCAAAGGGGTTGAAAATGCCTAAAAACAGTGCAGCTGCAAGACAAGTTATTCCCATGAGTTCTAAGGTTTTGCCGATATAATACACCTGTTCCTCAAAATGTAAAAAGGCAATTCCAACAATTTCTATTGATATATCATTGTAGGAATTGCCAAAATGTTATTAGTAAAGACTCTTAATTTGTCCCCATCTGATTAATTTTTGCTGGGCATTCGGATTGATCCTCGCTGTGAAAACGAGATCAGGCAGCCTATTATCTTGTTCAGTATAACCATCCGGTGCCCAAGCGATTGTGTTTTGTAATTGACCATTATCAACATCATCATAAGCGATACTAAAACCAACAGTATTGTCTTTACTTGCAATATCTCCAAGTCGGAAACTGAGTTCACATGTTTGTCCATCATTTCCCCAAGCCACTGATGTTAGCGGTGATTTCAGGACACCTTCTTCTTTTCCAACTGGGATTTCATAACGATAAAGTTCGTCTTTAAGTTGATCGTGATACTGATCAATATAAAGGATTAACTGATCCTCTCTGAATAGTTTTGATTGATATTTTTCCAACTTATCATCTTGTATTTTAATTGCGACATAAAGGAATCCGCTACGCCATACCGCTTTGAAGGATCCGGTGAAATCGTAGGATTCGTGCCATTTAAGTCCAGTAATTATGTCTTGATTTAATTTTGCTGGTAACACATCGTCCCATACTGGGTCATCAAGGTACCCGTCTACGATAGGGGCAACAGAAACAAGTTCCGCGTTATATTGAAAGTTCTGAAGATTTTCATCTCTTAAATGCCCTAAAGCATAAGAGAATACTGTTACCATAAGTATACCAGACAAAAGAATCTTTTTACGCATAGGAGACTCCTCCTTTAGACATGATTAAAATTTAGTATATCATATTGAATTTGTTGTTGTCAAATGAAATTTATATTGGAGGTATAAACACAAACGGATTGATGTGCATCATCAAGTGTCTAAGACATTGCCATTAGGCGATTCTTGTCACATTTACATCTATTTATTCAATACGAACAAAATGTCATGAATTAGGTCTATACGTTGATTGAGACGAGATTCTTTCAAATTCAGTTGATATTTAGCAAAAAGTGTGTTATAATTTGTTGAAAAAGAATTCTATGTGTATTATATTACTATAAACAGACACAGAACAAGCGGTAAAATACAAAATAGTTTGATTGTACTCAAAATTTGAGCGTCTATCCTTAATGTATGCAAGAGTCTACAGCATACTAATAAGTCCAATTAACTTTAGATATAGAAAATGAGGCGATTGGTTGTGAACAAGAACACAAAAAACATGTTCGTGTGGTTTATCTTGGGATTGGTTGTTGTTGTCACTATTTACCAAATAATCAACCGTGGTGACCAAGTATACGAGATGCCAACTTTCGATTTTCATGACTACATTTCTGCGAAATACATAAAAGATTACGGAAATCCTTTTGAAGGTTATCTCATTCTTGATGACGAATGGGTTAAAGGTAAGCTTCATGAGGATTTGGCGAAAAGACTTGTTGAAAAGCAATCCCTTGAAAACCCCAGATATCCTCATAAGAAATGGAATGGATCATTTAAAACGAGTCGTGACACAAGTGAAGATTATGGATTACAAAAGAAATTGATAGCAGCAGGAATCCGATATGATATAAGTCCACCATCTGGATTCCCAGACTGGTTGCTTGTGTTTGGTACAACAGTCGTTCCGCTATTGATTTTCTTGGGCTTGATGATTTTCCTATCCCGTCAGATGCAGGGCAGCGGCAACCGAGCCCTTTCTTTTGGGAAAAGCAAGGCAAGACTACATACTGATCCTGATAAACCGGTTACCTTTGAGGATGTCGCTGGTGTTGATGAAGCTAAGGAGGCACTTGAAGAAGTTATCCATTTTCTCAAAGCACCCAAAAAATATGAACGTCTCGGCGGTACAATACCTAAGGGTGTCTTGTTAGTCGGTCCACCTGGAACAGGGAAAACAATGTTGGCGAAAGCAGTCGCTGGTGAAGCAGATGTCCCATTTTTCACTATCAGTGGATCCGATTTTGTTGAGATGTTTGTTGGTGTTGGTGCTTCAAGGGTCAGAGACCTATTTGAAACAGGTAAGAAGAACGCGCCGTGTATAATATTCATTGATGAATTGGATGCTGTTGGACGGCATCGGGGAGCAGGTATCGGTGGAGGACACGATGAACGTGAACAAACCCTTAACGCCCTACTCGTTCAAATGCAAGGATTTGAGGAATCTGAAACTGTGATAATGATTGCAGCGACAAACCGTCCGGATGTTCTGGACCCAGCACTGTTGAGACCTGGTAGATTTGATCGGCAGATCATCGTTGACTTGCCAGATGTTCGGGGAAGAAAAGCAATTCTTGAAGTACACACCAAAGAACCCTATAAGATTGCAGAAGATGTCAACTTAGAGATTTTAGCAAAAGCAACACCCGGTTTTTCAGGAGCAGACCTAAAAAATATGGCTAACGAAGCCGCACTCCTCGCAGCACGTGAGGATAAGGAAGACATTGACATGGCATGCTTTGATGAAGCGAAAGACCGCGTCTTAATGGGGCCTGAACGACGAAGTTTAGTCATTAGTGAGGCAGAGAGACGTAACACAGCTTACCATGAAGCTGGACATGCGATCCTATCACACTTTGTACCTGAAAGTGATCCTAACTATAAATGTACAATCGTGCCACGTGGTAGAGCACTCGGTGTCACAGCACTCCTTCCCCTTGAAGAACGTCATAATCCTAATAGAAAGAAACTCATTGCAGACATCATCGTATTCATGGGTGGACGTGTTGCGGAAGAGATTATCTTTGGTGAACAGACGACAGGCGCACAGAATGATTTTGAACGGGCAACTCGTCTTGCACGACATATGGTTACCCGATGGGGAATGAGTCCGTTAGGACCTTTAACTTATGGCAGAAGAGACGAACAGATCTTTCTTGGTAAAGAATTGGCAGTTCACCAAGATTACAGCGAACAGACCGCTATTGCAATTGACAAAGCAGTACATGACATCGTTATGGATTGTTACGAAAAGGCGAAAGAGATCATTGAGACAAACCTTGACGGTTTGAAGCATCTTGCTGATGCTCTGTTAGAACGTGAAACACTTATTACCGAAGAGATTGAAGAAATCCTTGGTCCCCGGCCACAGTTGCCAACAAAACCCCTCACATGAAATGCAGAGGTAAAAAACTCGAATTTGGCGACAGCACCCATATCATGGGTGTCCTAAATATTACTCCAGACTCATTTTCAGATGGTGGAACATATCTAAACCTTGACGATGCGATTACGCACGCCAAAAACATGGTGGCTGATGGTGCTACTATAATTGATATTGGAGGCGAATCTTCACGACCGGGCGCGGAACCTGTCCCAGCATCCATAGAATTAGATAGGGTATTACCTGTTATCAAAGCACTTGCTTCTGAACAATTAGAAGTCTTACTCTCAATTGATACCACAAAGGCAGTTGTGGCAAAACAGGCGATTGAATCTGGTGCACATATCATTAACGATATTACAGCATTACGTGGTGATGATAAAATGGCACGTGTGGCAGCCGATACGGAAGCAGGTGTCATTTTGATGCATATGAAGGGAACACCGCGTACCATGCAACTCTCACCCAAATATGTTGATGTTGTACAAGAGGTATATGAAGCATTAGAAAAATGGATTGACGATGCAACACGTAACGGTATAGAATCTAACAAAATTATTATAGACCCCGGCATCGGATTCGGAAAAACTATGGAGCAGAACTTACAGATATTAAAAAAACTTGAAGAATTCAAACATCTAAATAAACCTATTTTAATCGGCACATCAAGGAAATCCTTTATTGGTAGTCTGTTGAATCTTCCCGTAACCGATAGAGTTGAGGGAACTCTTGCCACTGTATGCTGGGCAATTACGCATGGTGCTGATATAGTGCGTGTTCACGATGTAAAAGAAACTGTCCAGGCAGCGCGTATGACTGATGTCCTTCATAGATAAAGTATAACTAATTCACCTAAAGTGATGCATCAACAAAAGATTCAAGGAATTGGAATAGATATTATTGAAGTAGAACGGATTAAACAGCTTTCTCTTAGATGGGGAAGTAGGTTTGAGAACCGTGTCTATACACCACAAGAACTCAAATATTGTGGTGAAACACCAACGCGTTATGGAAGACTCGCCGCACGGTTCGCTGCAAAGGAAGCAACTCTAAAGGCACTTGGAACAGGTCTAACAGTTGGGATGTATTGGCAGGATGTAGAAATTTGTGCTGATTCTGCCGGGAAACCATCACTCATTTTACACGGAAAAGTAAAGCAGTGTGCATCTGAAATTGGAATTGTCAGTACCTATGTAAGTCTGTCGCACACCGCTGAGTATGCTGTGGCACAAGTTACACTCTGTTCTTAATGAATAAGACTTTACACCCATATAACTAATTCTACCATTATATTTCCATCAACAATCTTCTTCAAATGTTAATACCATTTTCTACCTCTGGAGGAAGCGTTAAAGTGAAAGAAAAGTTGAATTCTATAGATAATTGCCTTAATTATATAGCATTATTGATATTATGGGCAATTCTCCTAATCTTCAGTTTTGTCATAACGTCAGAAGCAAACACAACAGCAGAAGCTGATAGATTTCTCAAGCAGTTACTGGGGGCTGAATATCGAGGAATGGGTGGTAGCTTCGTCGGGGCAACAGCAGGGGCAAACGCTCTCGGTAATAATCCTGCAGGTATAACGAATGCAAAAGGAGATAGGTTTGTCCTGCACATGACACGATTTCCACGGACTATTGCCTTGCTTTCTAAACCTAACCTCGATGCGGATTACGAGGACAATATTAAATTTGATCAACGTGCCTCCGGGATTGAGACATTCAATTGGGCATTTCCGATGACAAAATTCGGGACTTTAGGTGTCGCATTTTCAATGGCACATGCAGGCACTTTTCGCCGTGTTAATCATCAAGGTAAGGCATTAAACAATTTTCCCGAAAATAATCTTGCAATTGGTATAGGTTACGGTATAAATTGTATTGGAGGAACCGTTGTTGGTTTTGACGCGCGTTGGTTACGTTCAAAGATTACCGATTCATCTGGTGCAGAACATTTCGGACGTGGTTACGCGTATAACATTGGACTCATCCATCATATAGGTGATACACTACAATTGGGTGTTGTCTTGCGAAATTTAAGTAAAGGTTTATCTTTCATTGATCCAACTATTCCAGACAAAATTCACCGTGATATTATCTTAGGAGTGACCTATCAGCGGGATATATCTAACATAACAATGCGTATCGGATTAGATATTCATCCACCTTTCCATGATGGGGCGCGTGCTAACATCGGTGTGGAGATATGGTATCGTGACAGAATCGGTGGGAGAATAGGTTATCTGAGAGATACAGAAAGACGTTACGCTTCTATCTATCTCTTAGATGAATTGACGTTTGAAATGGAAGAACGTACTTGGAAAGCTGAAGGACTCTGCTTAGGATTGGGTGTTCGGTTTGGAAATATCATAATAAATGCTGCATACACGCCGCAGTTTGAACCTACAGTATCGGAGGATGAACGTATTCATATTGTTCAAGGAACTTCTATATATTCTTTTTCAGTCGGACAAGTATTCTAAATATTTTTTGTCAAGAAATAGGTTAAACTACATATCTATAAAGTGCGTATTGTATTGAAAACGTGTTAGTCTTATGTCAACAGATTACCAAACAATCACTGGAATTGCTGCGGCGAAACATGTTATAAAAAAATCGAGATTTTTTGCAGAAGCTACCGCAATAGAAAATCGCATTGCAGCGAAGCAATTTGTTGCTGATGTCCAAGCACGGATGCGTCAAGCCACACATTACTGCTATGCCTATAGACTTGGAAGCGACGATGATAAACTGGAATATGCTACAGATGCAGGTGAACCGACAAACACCGCTGGTTCCCCTATTCTTGCTGCAATTCGCTCAACTGGATTAACCAATATTATTGTCGTTGTTGCAAGGTATTACGGAGGAATTAACCTTGGAATCGGCGGCCTGATTCGAGCTTACGGTGTTTGTGCAAAAGCATGTCTTGAAAACGCTGTCTTGGAAACTCGTACTTTTTACCACAACTTACAAGTAAAAGTCTCTTTTCCACAAATAGGAGCGGTTGTAACACTATGTAAACGCTTAGGAGGGAAAGTAATCAACATTAAATACGATCCAAACCCAAATATCGCAATTCGGATACGGAAGAAAGATGTGAATTCTTTTAAGGAACAGATTAAGAATATTGAAACAACAGAAACAGGAATAAAGTGAGAAATTATATTGTCGGAGGAATGCACTGTGAGTACAATAAAATATACAACAACACATGAATGGATTGAAGTTGTTGACGCAGAAGGAACTATCGGAATTACCGAACGTGCCAAACATATATACGGTGAGATTATTTATATTGATGTTTCCCCTGAACAAGAATGCGAACAAGGAGAAATTATTGGCAGAATTGAAACAGAAACGGGTGGAAACTTTTATCTATATGCACCCGTTGCCGGAGAGATTTTTGAAGTCAATCCCGCAATTGAAGATGATGTTGATATTGTCAACAGTGTACCAGAAGGTGATGGTTGGATTTGTAAGATAAATATTGACAATCCAAATGAACTTGAGTCATTGCTGGAATTAGAAGATTATGAAGACTATGAAGAAGACGAAATTGACGAAGATGAATATTTACCCGAAACCGATTTCTTTGAAGATATAGACGACTATTGATCGTCATTGGAGGTAATAAAGATACGTCGGATAAGACGCAACTTTGGGACCGGGATTATATTTTCAATTTTATACCCAAAATCCTCCAATTGCTGTGAAATGTCGCGAGTATCAATAAATGCAGATTTCGGGGAACATGTTCGTAGATTAGTAAGGATTTCTGCAGTTGCTACGGTGTCCTTAACCAGACTTATGCCATAAGGTAAATCTGTGGCAACTGCATCAAATTTGCCTTCTATAGTTCGTGCATCTTCTAATCGGACATCAGCGTTGAGACCATAATGCTGAAGGTTTTTAGTTGTGGCACCTACCATGCGCGGATTGATATCCGTTCCTGTTGCACGAATACCGTAATGTGCTGCAGACATCACAATCGTACCTGTACCACAACAAGGATCCAGAAGGTGTTCTCCAGGTGAAGCAACCAAATTCACAAGTGCCAGGGCTAACCTTGCGGGAAGTGAACTGGAAGTGACGTAGGGTCGTTGATTGTATTCTTGCCACATGCTATCAGATTCTGAGAGGACACGACCAAACCATATCATTTCTGATGTGACAACGGTTAGAAAGACAACTTGCGGTGATGATAGATTTGGTTTACCACCAATGAAACTGCCTATCTTTCGTGCTAATGCCATTGAGTCAACATCGAGATTGCGTGGTTTTTTCACTACAGAGACCCGAAAATCATCTGCATATAAATCCGCAGATCGGAGATATGCACAGAGTGCATTGATGCTTGTAGTTCCAAAGAGAATATCGGTGCAACTTTTAAGGTACGCACCACGTCGGGCATCCACACATATGTCTGATATTGTGATACCGTGCACATCCGGTGCAGCACCCGTCAACGCAACCGATTCTGCGGATACCAGTTCCGATTGTTGAAACGGAGTCGCTATGAGGTAAAGATATTTCTTGGTCAACATTAGTTTATGTTACCACAAACGAATTAATACAACAATAATTGACAGGAGAACAGAATGCCAGAAACAGAGACAATTAGGATCGGGCATAGTCCAGATTCTGATGATGCCTTCATGTTTTACGCCCTTGCAAAGGGACATATTGATACCGCACCTTATGAGATAGTCCATGTGATTGAAGACATAGAAACACTAAATAAACGCGCTTTAGCAGCAGAACTTGAAGTGACTGCTATTTCCGTTCATGCGTATGCCTATGTTTCTAATGACTATGCCCTTATGCCTTGCGGAGCGAGTATTGGGGATCAATATGGACCTCTCATCGTTTCTAAATTACCGATAGATAATCTAACAGGAAAAAAGATCGCAATCCCAGGGGAAATGACCACTGCATATTTAACCATGAAACTTTTTCAACCTGATGTTGAAACCGAAACATACCGATTTGATAAGATTATAGATGCAGTGCAGGATGGAAAAGTTGATGCAGGACTCATCATACATGAAGGACAACTCACTTACGCACGCGAAGGACTCAACAAAATAGTGGATTTAGGTGAATGGTGGTATGAGGAAACTGGATTGCCATTACCTCTCGGAGCAAACGTCATACGTCGTAATCTCGGTTTGGAGAAAATTCGCACTATTACATCTCTCCTAAAGCAGAGTATTCAATATTCACTTGACCATCGTGAGCGTGGACTGGAATATGCAATGACTTATGCAAGGGATATGGAAACTGACCTCGCTGACAAGTTCGTTGGGATGTATGTAAATGACTATACATTAGATTATGGAAAAAGTGGGAGAAAAGCTGTACAAGAATTGCTCAACCGTGGACACGATGCTGGTGTGATAGCACATAGAGTAGATGCTGACTTTGTAACTCTCTAAAGTATGCATAATAGTCCTGACAGATATAATCAACCCATCATCAATAGGTGTCGTTATGGACGAAAAACGCCGCAGAAGTTTTCAGTTAGAAGATGACAAAGGTAATAAACTCGCCAATGGGGTAATCTATGATGAAGGGAATGTTCAGGTACTCTGGCGAGTTGATTGCGGATATACGGCAGAACAGTATGCATCTCTCAACCCTATTTTAGATCTGATGCCCGGGGTGGTTGTGATACGTCTCATTGAGTCGGAATAATAGGCGAACCCAAACATGATTGCAGACCGCAGGTTAAAACGGATATGAAAATCGGCTCAAACCAAGTTATTACTGGATTCAAGCCGATTTAGAAAATGTTCGATATTTACGCTTATCGGACGTTTTTGATACTTCCCCATGTGGTTGTGACCTTATCTTTAGGGTCTACGGGATAACTATCATCGCCGAAGTATTCAATTTCGCCAATTTGAAAGTGTACATCAACGGTGTCAAAAGCAATGAACCGAAAAAACCGATACCCGATTTTTTGCTTGTCGTAATCTTCGCCTGCATTAAAACGGACAACTTGCAGTCGCTGATCCCAAAAACTATCCCCGTCGTGAGAAAAGATAGTCTCAAAATCCTCGCCGTCGTTTGAGCCTTGAATCTCCCATACTGTCGGGTCCCTCCCAGGAACATCGTTTGCTGAAGATACGGTGAAGTGTGTCAACGCATAATGTTCCTCAAACTCAGCTGTCACGTGTATACCTTCCGCCGGAAGGCTTGCAGGTCCTCAGCACCATTTTGCGTTACCGGGACCGAGTTGGTTATCAAAGACGTTAAACGCAAATTCCCCACCTCCGAATCCGGGTTCTTCGCTGGATGTGAAAGTGGCGTTGTAACCTTGATCTGCATCAGGAGCACCATCGTCTTCTGGGTCGGTTAGGTCTCCCCCCAGCAGTGACTCCTTTCCTGTTCCCAAGACTTCCTCAGCCTGAGCCATGGGGATTGTGCTGATAACAGAACAAACTACCATCAACAAAGCTGCTGCTAATACCAATATAATTTTCATGCTGTTAAGCCTCCTAAGAGAAATGAATCTCACTTTTATGTGAGTATAACATATTTATTCTATATCATTATAATCATTATAGAAAATTCAATATCTTTTTTCAAAAATAGAAAACTTCAAAAAGAATTATCTGGCATTATCATATCAAAAATAACAAAAAATGTCAACATAATTATTATCAATTATAATCAGATTTTTTTGAATCAAGACGTGAGAGGCAGATAGCAGCTGCAAAAGCAGGAGGGAAGCAAGAGGTTACCACAAGTTTGCAGAGTAGGAACGTCTGAGAAAAGAAGCAGAAGATAGATGCAAGGAGTTCACAGAACCCCCACCAACAAAACCGCAGGAGAATTCAAAAGAATAAACTAACGCAGCCGACTATCTGCTAATTTTATAATCTCTCCGTTTTCCTGCGATATATACATATAACCAAGACCGTCTAATGTGACACCTTCTTGGTCTTTACCCGGTAATAAATATTTATGCAGTAAACTACCATCACGTTTGAGCTCAACTAATAAGTTTGTGGTATCACTAATTAGTACAAGAGTATCTGCTTGTGTATCATAAGCGAGTCCAGAAATATCAACAAAATCCATTTCAAAAAAACGGATGATAGTACATTCGGACACTTTAGTTTGAGAAGAGTTAAGAGGCACTTCTACTTCACATACAACAGAACGTTCACCACCCGGTTTTAGATTAAAGGTTTGGTTACCGATCCAAAAAGTACCTCCCTCTGAATGAGATTTATCAGGCACAAAAGCAATTGCCTCAACACCCATTCCACCTTCCTTTAGGAGGGGTTTTCCATCAAAAATACGGTTGATTTTAAACTCCCTTCCAATAGCAAGCGTTTCAGGATTTATCTCCAATATCACTTCTTCATCTTCAACCACTACATACAATTCTCCGGTTATTGGATGCGTTGTGATCCCTTCAAAGTCACGCTCTTTAAAGTCTATCATTTTGATAGCAGTTCCATCTAAATGGACTTCATAAATAAACCCACCGTCATCTGCAATGAACAACGTTCTTCGCAGCGGATGGTAGGTTATTCCAGACGGTTCAGCAATGGGTGTTTTACTAATATTGCCTATCCAGGTATACGGAAGTTCAACCGGCACAACTGATGCTCTTTCCTTTCTTTCGGAATCCTCCATCCGCATCAGAAAGTAAAAAATCAACGCACTGATACCCAAAAAAGATAGTAGTACAATTATTCTGTAATAACGCATCGGTGCCATCCTTTGTGAAATATGGTGAAATATGAAAACAATTGGACCCGCTCACCTCACGGTAGGTGCGGTTTTCTAACCGCACTTTAGCAGATGTCCAATTAATTCTAAATTCTACCATATATAAACTCCTACCTGTAAAAGTATCATATTTTTTTTGAAGTGTCAAGTGCAAAAGACAATTACATTCTCTTTTTCCTTGACAATCCTTAAAATCAATGATATAATAAGTTACCAATGACCCGATACATATAGATATTATGACCTTCAGCGAAGGGCAGACTTATGTCGAGCAGACCAAGGTTAGTTGTTGAAGTCTTTGAACACGTCAACTATCATGGACGCAAGATAACACTTATTGATTCCGTCCCAAATACTATTGAAATTGGTGCCCAAGATGTTATATCTTCAATCAAGATATATAAGGGACCGAGTTTCAATGCGTCTCCTAATTACAAAGCGATATTTCATGAACACGTAAGTTTTGCGGGGAGACGCTTAGTTTTAGCACCAGGATTCTATCCGAACATTCATGAGATTCCCTACAATTTTGGGGACTCAATTTCGTCAGTAAGTTTTAGTCCTGCTGCACACCCAACCCCACCAGAATATGGGGCGGTTCCTATTATCATAGAAGTGTTTCGGGACATAGATTTCAGTGGTAACAGAAGTGTAATCTTGCGTGATGTCAGCTCAATGTTTGAAATCGGCATGAATGATGTTATATCCTCTATACGTATTCAACGCGGTCCGAATTTTCCATTTAATGGATGTCATATCATCTTATACGAACATGTCAACTTTGAAGGACGTAGGTTTGATATTATCCTTGATTCACGGCAATTCCAACATAACATCAGAAATCTTCGTTCACTACCAAACTCACAATCTTTCTCTGATATTATATCATCTATTAAAATAGTGCCATTAGGTGTTTTCCGTGTGTTAGTTGTCGTTAGTGATAATCTAACAGGTGAACCCGCTGTTTTGGAGTCACTTTCTACACTTGAAGGACTAAGATTTCAATTTACAACAGTTAAAATAAATGACAATCCTGATAACAGAGGCGACCCCAAAAATGCTATAAAACTATCTAACATTGTCTTGTCAAATTACGACATTATCTGGTTTACTTGGAATGGACCGGGACACGATGGAGAATATTACGTAGAAGATGCAGATGAAGAAATTAAAGAATTCGTCCGACAAGGAGGTATTGTGTGGGCATCCGCTATGGATAACAACATCGTACCTGCTGATGGTGTTCATCACCCTGAACCTGTCTGGCGAGGGGATTGGATGCCAGTGGACAGACACCCGATTACTGTAACCAACTCCAGCGATTCGAACGTAAACATCACTGAGGACGGTAATAGAACCGGTATGTTTACATGGCCACATAAAGTTGATGTTGACAATTTAGTTACCGATGACCATTGGGTTACGAATGACCCGAGTTACAGGAAATTGGCTGTCAGAGAGGATAATGGGGATGCTGTCAGTATTGTGTTGCCTTGGGGTGAAGGGTACTATGTCGGTTTTGCCATAGATACACGGGATGCACATCGCACAGCAGTCGCCAAACCACTCATAGAAAATAGTCTCTGTTATTTAGCAAACCTCGCGTGGCAAACTTCTCCACGCCAACCTTTGAAGGGCCGTCATAGGACTAATGAAAATATTGAACTTATGTTCCAATCATAACTATAGCTGAATGTATTTTTACCATAGGAGAGATTCATGCGTCTCATTATTGCTGTTATTGTTTTTATTATTGTTGCAGGAGTCATCGGTTATTACGCGTATACAATACTGAATTTGGGTGATGACAATAACCAAACTGCTGCATTGCGATGGATGGGTTTTATTGCAATCGTTTTCTTCTGCGGTTTAGCGGCTGTTATAGGTTCTGTTATACGCTATCGGAAACCAAAATCTGATATTGCATTGGTCAGAACTGGGGGTGCCAAGGAAAAGATTGTTGTTACAAGTGGTCTCTGGGTCAACACCATTATCCATGAAGTCAAAGAGATTTCACTTAACACCATGCGACTTGAAGTACTTCGCGAACAATCCGATTCCTTGATTACGGTTGATTTCAACCGCGCCGATGTTGAAGTCGTATTTTATATTAAAGTTACACCAGATGAAGATGAAAATAATATTGATATACTAAAAGCTGCGCAAGCACTCGGTGATAAATCAATGACTCCAGAAACAGTCCGAGAGTTGATTGAACCGATGTTAGATGGTGCTTTAAGAAGTGTTGCTGCAGCAAGTGAAATTCAAGACTTACTACAAAAAAGGGAAGAATTCGCTGACAAAGTTAAAGACGCATGTGGAAGTGACCTAAAACTCCATAACGGTCTGACACTTGATACCGTTTCCATCGTGCGTGTTGATCAAACGCCGATAAGCACATTAGATCCTACCAACAGATTTGATGCTGTTGGTATACGTGCAATCACCGAAATTACAGCAGATGCAGAACGAGAAAAAGAACGAATAGAACAAGAAAAAGAAGTCGCAGTCGTAAAAATACATGTTGAAGCGGATCTACAAAAATTTGAACAAGAACAAGATAGAGCATGGGGTGAATCTGATCAACAGAAAAATATCGCAATGTATGCCGCTGACCGTGAAGCTGAAACTATCAGATTCCAATATGAGATGGATCAGAGCATTCAAGAGCGCGAATATGAGATGAAACTTGAAGTAGAACGCGCCCGTATTGCTCAGGAAGAAGGAGTGCAACTTAGGGAAGTTCAGCAAGAGTTAGCCGTTCAGACTGAAAAATTCTCTGCAGAACAACAGGTTGAACAACGCGAAATTGAGAAAAACGTCGTCGTTGAAACCGCACAAATTGAACAAAACAAGGTCGTCCAACTCGCAGAAATACAACAGCATCTCACAGTACAATTGGAAAAAATCAGTCAGGAACAAGATATTGCTTTGCGTGAAGTAGAAAAAGAACTCATGGTCGAAAAAGCCAAGATCGCACAAGAAGAGGGTGTCCAATTACGAGATGTTGAACGAGACTTGACAGTACAAGTTGCCAAGTTAGCACAAGAACAACAGGTACAACAACGAGAAATTGAAAAGAACCTTGTCGTTGAAACCGCACAGATTGACCAGAACAAATATGTTGAACTCACAGAAATCGCTAAGATGTTGACGGTTGAACAATCCCGTATCAACCAAGAGCTCCGTGTTGCACTTTCCGATGAAGACAGGAAAATAGACGTGGCAGGAAAACAGCAGCTGACTGCTCTTGCTGAGAAAGAAAAACTTGTGGCTGAAGCAGAACGCATGGGGGCTGAAGTCAATGTTACTGCAACTGAAAAAACGATGGAAGCAGAATGGCAACGTGATGTCGCAATCATCGGTGCAGAAGCACAAGCACAACCGATTGAACGCCTGGCAGATGCAGTGTTGTCCGAAGCACGCGCGAAAGCACAAGGTGAAATGGCTGAATACGAAGCACGGAACGTTGCAGAACAACGCGTCCTCGTTCAAGAAGCTATCCTTGAACTGATTGATGAAGCACCAGATATCGTTGAACAAATGATGCGTCCTGTAGAGAAAATTGATAATATCAAGATCCTTGATATGGGCAATAATGATGGACAAGGCGGCATCAACCGAAGCAGCATGGGACGACTCGCAAATGCTCTGCTTGACACAGGTGTAATATCTCCTATGTTGAAGGAACTCTTTAACTTCGCGGATGTAGATGCAGAACAGATAACTGACAAAATCGCTGAATACCTTGCTGACCTTGTAAACCGACCAAACAACCCAAATACCTAATCCAAGAATAATACGGTTTTAAGCGCATTCATATACGACAGATATTCTCTTTCCTACATTTTATTTGTCCTCCAACAATGAAAAGCAAATCAATAAGTCATGCGACATCAGAGACATCCTACAAGACAAAGACGTATCAAAACACAAAGATGCCGGACATGCAGTTCTAATAATGGTAAACGTGCATGTCCGGCACTCAGCAACCTGATTATTTGCCCTGAGTGTTGTAGTGCGAAACGGGCAAAAATCCCCGGATGCGATAACCGTTGTAGATACTACAGTCCTCTTGTCGTCAGTAGTAGAAGAGGACCACGCCCCGAATATCCGCTTCATATATGCCTTGTGAGTCGTTCTAAAGATACAGGCATGTTAATCGTTGTCGGCACACGAAAACGACCTGATGGCAATATAAAAGCAATGTTTCTTCTGCTTGATCTTTGGAAAAAAGGTATCAGAGACTGCTTCTACGATGCAAACCTTACAGAAAAGCAATTTCAACGGGCATGCCAACGTTTTGGAAATAGCTTCACTGAACCAGAGCATGTTATCCCCGAAGAAGATGAGGAAGAAAAAGAAGAAGAAAAAGAACGCGAACGAGAGCAAGACGAGAAAGAAAAGAAACCGGAATTTATACGGCTGCCAAGAAACACACTAATTGTTGAAGCTGAAACTGCATTGCAATTTGAAAACGGTGTTAACATCGTTGAAGATGAAGGAGCTTCTAACAGAAAGGCTATTGACAGCATGAGAAATGCTCGCGCGTTTTATGATATATACATACCAAAAACAGGGAAATGGTATGTATGGATACGTACATTCTATAAATCGGGCAGTCAGGATTCCTATTGGATAGGCATTGATGATGCTGATCCGAATCCATGGGATGAAGATGGTGGACCGAATGCGATTAAAATTTGGGCGGTACCTGGCGACGACTCAAAGTGGAATCGTTGGATATGGGATACCTCTACAGACCCAAACGGAAAGTCTGCTCCCGGTTACTTCCGAATTAAACGGACAGGTTACTATCGACTCTGGTCCAAGGGAAGAGAACCGGGGACACGTTTAGATCAAATCCTATTGACAAGATCGCGTCGGTTTAATCCACAAAATGCCTCTGAAGGCAATATGATACCGCCTTTTTTTATACCCCATCCATATCAACCAGCAACCTATGATGAATGCAGGAAATTAATTCAGCATGCAGTGGAAATCTCAAGAGAAATTGAGACAGAATTTCCGTGGGAATTCAGATACTGGCTTGATGACATCTGGGGAGACATCAGACAGTTCCCTAAACATGAAGGTTCGCTCTACAAGTGCCATAAATGCGAAGAAAACCTACCAGACCAAGCAGTTGATCTTATCAAACAACACGCACATTCCGATGACATCCAATTCTACATCTTGTGCAGGAAATGTGGTGGTGAATTTGATTAAGAAACATTCTGTTTTTCTGCTATTCTGGCTGGGCTGTCTCCTCTCACTTACACCGCTATCATTCACAGCCCCACCCAGTCCATATCTGTATTTTGACATTGATCCTGTCACAGGTGAAATTAATCCAAAATCTGATACTGAAGATAATACCGGTTCAGGACTTTCAAAATATCAACAAGCACTTGATGGGTGTTGCTTTGCCAGACCACAGAGCATTGTACAACCTGATGGCATAGAATATGTCCTGGCAATTAAAATTGACTTCAGTGACCAACCTGGACAACGTACAAGTGCTGAATTTAACGAATATCTATTTGCTGAAAAAGGGGTTTCCTTAAAGACATACTTCCATGAAAATTCTTACGGTCAAATGGATGTGCAACCGGGGCCCGCAGGAGGGGTGCTACCTGCTGATAACACCTGGGTACGTGCTAAGAAACCAATGGTATATTACGGAGAACAGGCAAGAATTGTTTCACGGTATCAAGAACTCGTCGCTGAAGCATGCAGAGGCGTTGACGCTATCGTTGATTTCACAAAATATGATCGTGATAAAGATGGGATCGTTGATCATGTATTTATAATTCATGCGGGAAATGATGAAGCAACGTCAGGTGAAGAAAATGATATATGGTCAATCCTAACACCCAGTGTTAATGTCATTGTTGATGGTGTACGAGTTGATACTGCAGTCGTTGTCGGTGAAGAACCTGATTTTGAGAAACCACACTTAGGTATCTACTTCCATGAATTCTTCCACGACTTCGGTGCACCTGATGTTTACGGATTAAACATTACTGATGCTCGTGACCACAAGTGGGGATTGATGGGGCAATTCGGACCTTTTCAAGGACCGAGTGTCGACGGAATTGGCAATGGATTGGCACCGAGCCACATCATGGGATATCTAAAGTGGGATTTTGATGCCCGCCCAGAAAATGGAAGACTCGGATGGATTGAACCGGTTAATATCACACGCTCTGGACAGGTATCCGTTCCGAGTTTTGAACTTACACCCAAAACGAACAAACTCTTCAAAATTGACATTCCACTTACACGAGAAGCACATACAACCTTTAGTAACGATTTCCAACTACCAAATACTGCTATAAACAGAGAGTTTTTCCTGATTGAAAACCGAAATAAAACCTCTGGTGCTACTTTTGATACGTATCTACCCGAATCAGGTATCCTCATCTGGCACATTGATGAGACACAGGTACGCCAAGTCGGAAGTTATGATGCTGGTCAACAGATTTGGCTGGAAGATCCAAACGATCCTGAACATTTCGGTATCAGTCCTGATGACCCAGGCACAATTGACCTTAGGACTGTCACCGAAGGGGCAGCCTATTCCGCTAATGACGATCAAACCGCATTTACCCCTGGAACTTTACCCAATAGTAGTGATAATAAAGGCAGACCTTCAGGAATATCTATCACAAACATCGGTCCTGAAGGGATAATCATGAAGATGTTAGTATCATTTGGTGATACTTATGAACCGAACAACACTATAGACACCGCATTTCCGATTTTCTATAGTGAGGCATACTATTCTTTTCTGTACGACGCTTCAGATACACAAGATTATTATCAGGTACAAGCTGTTGGTGGAAAAACAATTAGAATATCGCTTACAGAGATTCCCGAAGACAAAAACTATCGTTTATCTCTCCTCACAGCATCTGGTGAATTATTAGCAACTGGAGAAAAAGCTCACGAAGAAATCGGATACCAAATTCTTTACCAACCTGCGACCCAACAAACATTGTATCTCTTAGTATCATCAGATGGTGGGTTTAGCAGCGTTGCATCATACAGGTTATCTGTAGAACAACTTGAACCTGAATCTTTTGCCGTTGTAGAAACACGTGTATTTCCCAACCCTTTCCGACCGACGGCAACAAAGATGACATTTTCCTATCAACTTTCAGTATCTCAGTCCGCAGAGACCGTATCTCTCGATCTTTTTACTTCTAATGGAAAGAAAGTCTTTAGTGAGAAACAATTGGAAGTAGTGGGGGCAGGGCAGTTCTTATGGAATGGTACAAACCAGAATGGAAATCCGCTCGCTCCAGGTATATATATCTACCAGATAACTGCAACACAAGAAGGCCTGGTTTCCAGAAACATTGGGAAAATTATTTTACTCAGATAGATAACCTTTATTCTCTGATCTTTATTATCGGGAAACTACTATTCCTGTGTTTGTCCAGCAATCGCAGCAGCACGCGCACCGACACCAAGCACAGCCAAAAACCCCTCCGAATCCGAGTGATCAAAGTCCCCAATATCTTCCATTGATGCAGTTTCCTCTGAATATAGTGAATGCGGAACTCCACCAGCAGCATGAAATGCTACATTCCCTTTATACAATGCAACCGTAATCGTTCCACTCGCTAAATTTGTAAACTGCTCAACAGATGCTAACATAGATTGTGTTGCAGAATCGAACCAGTAACTTTGATATATCTGTTCAGCAACAATGGGGGAAATACCGTCAAAAAGTTTTCGAGCCCGTCTATCTAAAATCAGTTGTAATAGATACTCATAACACTTACCAAGAAGTTCCATTCCTGGTGATTCATAGACCCCGCGGCTTTTGATTCCAACAAAACGGTTTTCAACAGTATGGATACCGATACCAACTCCATTACGTCCGCCAATCCGATTTGCTTCTAACAAACTCATTAGCGGTGTACAAGGGCTGCCATTGATTTCTATAGGTGTGCCACGTGAAAATGTAACGCTAAAGTATTCTATATCATCTGGCGCATCTTTCGGGTGTACACCCATCCCTGGTGTGATAAAACCTGCGGGAGTTTTTAGTGATTCTAATCTTCCTGCCTCATGTGTCAATCCTAACAAATTCGCGTCTGTAGAATAAGGTTTTTCATGTGTTGCAGTAATAGGTAGTCCGTGCTCTTCACAGAAATCTATCATCTCTTTTCTACCACCGAACTGCTTGAGGAAATCGGCATCACGCCACGGGGCATAAACATCAAAATTTGGGTTCAGCATATTAGTCGCAAGTTGAAACCGAACTTGATCATTCCCACGACCAGTGGCACCATGCGTTAAAATAGTTATCCCACGACTTTCCATTTCTGGCAACAATGCTTTGACAGTAACATGCCGGGCAATGCCAGTCGTGTTCCAATATCCGCCTTCATACATCGCCTGGCATTGGATGAGTCGTAATCCTTCTTCAGCGAGTGCATCCTTTGCGTCAATGATTACTGCTTCTTTTGCCCCACATGCCAACATCCGATCCCGAATTTCATCAACGTTTCGTTCATCGGGCTGCCCGAGGTCTGCTGTAAAGCAGACAACGTTAACACCGTTATCAACCAACCACTTCGTTATAGTGCAACTATCAAGTCCACCAGAGACTGCTGCTCCGACGGTTTTGCCTTGTAAATCTTGTATATTCATAATCTAAATTATATCACGACTATAGAATATATGCAATAGCCATATCTATTTTTTGTCTATAACTCATTGCCAAACCTTTATTCCTCAATACAGAAAAAATGTTTGACACCTTCAATATTCATGTGTTATACTTAATGAAAGTTTGTAACATGCCGGTGTAGCTCAGTGGTAGAGCACACGACTCATAATCGTGTTGTCCGGAGTTCGACTCTCCGCACCGGCATTGTTCTTTAAAGGCTCACCTCATGGAAACCCGTTTTGTGCATGAGATGCATCGTTTCATTTCGCAGCACACGATGATTGAGGATAATGAGACCGTGCTCGTTGCAGTTTCTGGCGGTGCTGATTCCCTCGCATTGCTCTACGGGTTGCATACCCTACAGACACATCTAAAATGCCACCTCCATGTTGTTCACCTAAATCATGGTCTTCGGGAAGATTCTGCCGCAGATGCTGAATCTGTCCACCAACACGCTAAAAGGTTAGGTTTACCGATTACTATACATTCTGTAGAGTTACATCATTTGAATAAAGAATGGAAATTATCTGTTGAGGCTGCGGGAAGAAGAGCTCGTTACGATTTTTACGAATCTGTCTGTGTACAGACAGGTGCGACCAAAGTAGCTCTCGGACACCATCAGGATGATTCTGCCGAAACGGTCTTAATGAACTTAATTCGTGGCGTTGGGTCTACCGGTTTAAAAGGCATTGAACCTGTAAGAGATGAGAAATTTATCCGACCACTATTACGGTTCAACCGTCAAGAGATAGAAACATATCTCGCATCAATTGATGTTACACCAAGACATGATTCAACGAACAAAGAGACGCATTTTCTGCGAAACAGAATCCGTCATGAGTTGATTCCTCTTCTTGAACTGAACTATAATCCCAATATATTATCAGGATTAGTCCGTACAGCAAATATTATAGGTGCTGAATCGGAATTCCTTGATGAAATGACACGCGAGGGTTATGATGTTTGTAAACTTGAGTTTACTCAGTCTAAAGATATAACGTTAGATAGGACAAAATTTCTACGCCATCACATTGTTCTTCAAAGAAGAATAATTAGGCATAGTATAGCGGAAATAAATACGCAAGTTAGTGATTTTACTTATGATCACTGTAATGCAATTCTCGACATCATCAATGGGAAAAAGCCGAATGCAGAGATTACATTACCAAACGGTCTACATTTTAAACGTGCTTATCAGCAACTCATTTTTGAGATCACACCTATTGATACGGAAGATTTTGCATGTCAATTGAATGTCCCGGGAAACACATACATCCCTGAATTAGATGCTGAAATTCAAGCAGACTTATATGACATTCCACAAGGAGATATTTCTACCGTGCCTGATGGTACAAATCAGGCAATGTTTGATTATAGTGCAATCCAATTGCCTTTGACCGTCCGCAATCGACAGAAAGGGGACAGATTTCAACCTTATGGCATGGAAGGAACTAAAAAGATTAAAGATTATCTGATGGATGCAAAAGTCCCACTTAGTGAACGAGACCGCATCCCAATGCTAATAAGTGGAAATGATATTATTTGGGTTATCGGTTTTACAACCCATGAAAGATACAAAGTCCATCATCAAACGCAAAGGGTTCTTCATTTATATTATGGAAATAGAAAAATCAATTCCTAATTCTGTCCTAATTTCTGAATCACAGATACGTAACAGGATTCAGGAACTTGGGAGTCAAATAACCCAAGACTATGAAAACCAAGAACTTGTTCTTATCTGTGTACTTAGAGGTGCGACCCTCTTTTTTGCAGATCTCGTGCGAGAAATATCTCTGCCATTAAGGTTTGAATTTCTACAAGCCTCAAGTTACAACGACAGTACTGAACCATCTGAGGACATTGAATTTATTCGGGACGGAAACAACTTTATTCAACAGAAACATGTCCTAATTATAGAAGACATCATTGATACTGGACAGACACTGGCATTTCTTATCAAGCATCTGCAGTCATTAGACCCAAAAACTATCAAGATATGTACACTTCTTGATAAACCCGATCGTCGTCAATTTTCTGTATCTGTTGATTATATCGGTTTTGAGATTCCAAACGTGTTTGTAGTGGGTTACGGTCTTGATTATAGCCAGATGTATAGAAATTTACCATACATAGCAGTTTTAGAATCAACTTCTCAAAACACAACCCAACATCCTACAGACGTATAGTTACATATCTCGGAATCAAAACTTATTTCAAAATACGGAGATTTTTTCTTGACAACAGAATAGTAATTTGCTAAACTTTCATAAGGTAAAAAGATATTAATCCAGGAAGGAGAATTTTGATGCGTAAATTTGTTTCGTTCTCAGTTGCCATCATGCTGATTGCAGTGATAGTGTTTTTTACACAAGCACAACAGATGTCAGAAAAAGCGCAACTTGGACGCGAACTATTCCACGACCCAACCTTTAAAGGAACCCTAAGTCCGGATGGAAAAAAAGCAGCGACTGGTCTCTCTTGTGCCAATTGTCATGCTGATTTTGATGAAACTGAAAAACCGGATGGATTGATCCGTGCTGGACATAGCGTCATCGGAGTTCCGAAGCGCGGTTCTGCAAAAGGTGGGATGATTTCAGGTGCAGATTTCGCCCGTGCTGCTGGTGGTGGTGGGTTCTGTTATGAGCATTTCTTACAAAGAGTTGCTCCTGCAGATGTGAATCCAACTGCAATTCCAGAAGAACATGCTGAAGCACTCATGGCTTATTTTGAGGCTATAACTGGAAATAAAGAAGGTCCTCAGTTTGAAATCCAGATGTTGGACGATGATGCAAAAGCAGCAGCTGGTGAGAAAATTGCAGCTATGAAAGGTGATTCTAAAAATGGATGGCAGCTATTCGGACGCGCCTGCGTCGTTTGTCACCCTACTCCTAAGAAGGCTGGCATCGGTACCCAACTTGTTAGAAGTAGACCACCCCGTAACATTGATACAACTATGATTCGGTGGGCAACAAAAATACGAGGTGGGGGATCGCTTATGCCTTTCTATGCATCTGACATCCTCAGTAATCAAGATATAGCCGACATTCTTGCATTTCTACGCGAGCAGATGGAAGCTACAGCGAGATAACAATCTGATATGGCAGGGATAATACTATTCCTGCCTAACTTTTAAAGTTCTCCGTAATCTTTGTAACTGTCTTCCGCTTTATCCGTTTTAATTAACGTGTTATTGTATCAAGACAAGTTTCCCAAAAACTATGCCGCTTGATTAATTAAAACTGAAAGAATTTGTCTGATAAGATAAATTTTTATTGGAGATTGTATGTTTGCGTACCATTTTCAAGATAAAATAAAGTGGAGGAAGTCATGAGGACATCTCATTTTTTTGGGGTACTCTGTTATCTTTTTTTAGTATGTTCGGTCCTCTGGTTCTTAGGATGTGGTGGAAGCAATCTCAATAATCCTGTAACTGACACCGAAGATATAGAAGGGGAAGAAGAAGTCGGTGAACTTAGCGTTTCAGTTACTGTAACGAGAGAAACTGTGAAACCGGGGGAACAGGTTGAATTAAGTGCTACGGTGGAAGGAGTTCGCGGAACGAGTGTCGTGATAAATTGGCTGAACATCACAGGCTACGGGACACTATCCGCAACTAACGAAACACGTGTTACCTGGACTGCCCCAGATTCATTAGGGGATGTAAATAGCAGAGTTGAAGTCTTACAACTTGTTGTGACTGTGATTAGTGAAGTCGTTTCGGTCGGTGCTTCCGGTATAAAAACAGATACACAAATTCTATCAGATACAAAAGAGATTCTATTACAAGTAGTTCGTGAATAAGGAATAAAAAACTTTAAATAAAATACAAATTTATGTCAATTATATGTTGACATAAATTGTCAAATATATAACAATATATTGTAATCAGTATATTGTATACATTATTAGACGGTATATTGAACAAGTTTCACAACTCAAATAAAAAATTGTCAGAACTTTAACATAATTTATATGTCCAAACTATAGTAATACTTTATTTTCTATACAAGGAATCATTTTCAAACAAGAGCATAAGACCTTATAATACAACAATTCTTAATTTAGTAAGATAGGTCTCTTGCCAACATATATATAAATATTAGGAACGAAATGAAGAGAATAAATTTACATTTAGTTTTATCCGTTTTGTTGATGCTTTTGATTTCTGCATCGTGGACATCATCATGCATTGGAGAGTTACATCAGGTTAAGAAAGGAGAGACATTATCGGAAATTGCCAAAAAATATGATGTGCCAATGAAACGTATTGCCCAAACTAATAGCATTGCTTCTTATGACCGATTACAAATCGGAGAAAAGTTACTCATACCAGTTGCTACTAAACCAGGAAATACTAACGGGAATGCTGGTGGTTCATGGTACATTGTCAAACCTGGTGATTCATTATATAGTATTGCCCGCAAACATAATATTGAAGATTGGAAAAAACTGCAACAGATCAATGGCATCTCTAATCCCAAACGGATAAGACCCGGTCAGAGAATATTTATTTCAGGTGAAGGGGATATCGATTTTATCAAACCTCTACGAATAAAAATGTATGTGACTTCACGATACGGTTACCGAAATCATCCAATAACAGGACGCTACCGTCTTCACGAAGGTATAGATTTTCGCGCAGCAACTGGCACACGAGTTTATGCTTCTAAAACCGGAACAATTACTTATGCAGCAAGAAAAGGTGGTTACGGTAAGACAGTCAGTATCCAACACGAAGATGATTTCAGCTCAGTTTATGGACACTTGTCCAGGATTTATGTTTCTGTCGGGGATTTTGTCAGACAAGGACAAGTTATTGGATTAACAGGTAATTCCGGACTTTCAACAGGTCCCCATCTCCATTTTGAAATCAGATACAAAGGCAAAAGTGAAAACCCAGCTCGCTACCTTAACCTCCGCTAAACGAAGAAAGTTGCTTAGAAACTTCTTTCTTATCCTGTTAGCGTGTGTTCTTTGTAGTAAGATTACATTTTCAGATCTGTCCAACAATCAAAATAATCAAGAAAAAAATGGACCCAGACCCGCAGTAGGCACGCGCGGTATCGGATTAAGTCGCGCCTATGTGAGTAGTGCAGACGATGCAACAAGTCCACTATGGAACCCCGCAGGACTCGCATCCCTTGATCATGGGAATCTGATCTATGATTTCTCACAAGGTGCATTCTCTGCCGCATATCCTATAAAACATATAGGAACATTTGGTATAAACATACTTGATTTTGATGCGTCTGATCGTTTCCTCGTCAAAAACCCTTCCAATCCAATCGGTACATTTGTATACGGTTCTAATCAAGCATTACTCTCTTATGCAAGGAAAATCGGACCATTACAACTTGGCGCAAGCACAGGATATAGTCGCGATTCGCAGTTTGATAGTCTTTGGGCACCAAATTATGATGTTGGCGCGATGATGTCATTACGTCATAATGTTGTCATAGGGTTGCAGTTCCGCGATATAACGGGTGTTTCTATACATGACGAGAATAGTAAAGTTTTACAAACGTACGATCCGCAGTATGTTATCGGAAGCACATTTACACCATATCCATTTATCAGATGGCATTCATGTTTAAATGTTGAACCATTGAGTTTCGGCACGAGTGTTGAATTCGTTACCGGCCCGCTTTCCGCAAATATAGGTTCCTTCTTCTCTTCTGATCCAGATCCCGACACCCCAACTCAGACTTGGAGTTTAGGACTCTCTTTAAATAAATGGGGAAAACAAACTTACTATACTTTCTTGAATGAAGACAATAACCAATATAAACACCTCATCGCACTGGGTTTCACTTTTGGTGAAGCACGAAAAACGATTGATGGGGTTAAGTCTCAAAAAGTTGAACCTAAATCTACCGAGACAACTTCAGAGGTTACACCAAAGACCCCAGATACACCTAATGGAACTAAATCTGACATAAGGGAAAATACCTTACACATTACACCACCTACGACAAAGAAAAGCGTTCAAATTGCCAAAAAACACAATGTCTCAATAGAACTCATGCTTGCAATTATCTATGTTGAATCCAAATTTAATCCGGTAGCCATATCACCGACTGGGGCAGGCGGTTTGATGCAAATAATCCCCGAAACCGCAAGGGAACTCGGTCTGAAGGTGCCAAAGTACTCAAATAAACTTAAACCGATTCTTGATGGTAGTGTTGATGAACGATTCAATGCACAAAAAAACCTTGAGACAGGGCTGATTTATTTCAATCAACTTCTGAGAAAATACCAAAATAATCTAACATTAGCACTCGGGGCATACAATGTTGGCCCAGGTAAAGTTAGGGTTGGGGGACCTCTAATTAGCAGAGGTAAAACTTATGCAAATTCAGTGGTAAAACGTCGAGACCTTTATCGTAAGGATGCCAACGTATTGGCGACTGACTTGAAAAGATTAGAGATAATCCTTAATCAGTAGGAAAATGAAACATGGATAGAATTCGTCTTGCAATCGTTGGATGTGGTGGTATGGGACATCGCCACATGTATGGGTTAGCAGAACTCCATCGGGTAGGATGGGAACGGTTTGATCTGGTTGGTGCATGCGATCCTGTTATCGCAAACGCGGAATCTCTTGCAGAAAAAGCAGCAGAACGTTTCGGTAAAAAACCTACTGTTGTCGCTAATCTTGAAGAACTGGATAAAATCGGTGTTGATGCAGTTGATGTCACCACGACACCACCTTATCATCACACCGTAGCTATTGAGACACTTGAGCGTGGATGGCACACGATGGTTGAAAAACCGATGGGGTTAACCGTCCGTGCATGCAACCTCATCTGCCGTGCTGCAAATAATTCAGATGCTGTTCTCAGTGTTGCTGAAAACTATCGGCGCGACCCAATAAATCGTCTTGCCAAGGCACTCCTTGATGCTGAGGTAATCGGTAAACCGCGCTTTCTCATACATCATGCAATTGGTGGTTCAAACCGCATGCTTATCTCCGTGTGGCGACATCAAAAAGATCAAAGTGGTGTCCTACTTGATGTTGGTGTGCATTATGCCGATATGATTGAGTATCTACTCGGTGAGGTGGAAACCGTTTACGCACAGACACGACTTCATGAACCTATACGACACAATCCCGCCGCGGTGACAGGTGAATCGGGATCAAATCCTGCGGGTGTCTATACAGAATGGCAACGAAAAATGCCGGCTGAATTTGAGGCTACTGCAGAAGATGCTGCTTATGCGACCTTAACCTTCAAAAACGGAGTCGTTGGGCAATATATTGAAGACCACGGCGCGTGGGGACAAGGAAGTTGGCTACGTAAAATCCACGGTTCACAAGGTTCTATGACCCTCCCCGGTGACAGAAGTGGGGGGATAATCTCCTTACAAATTGATGGACAAGGAACTATAAACGATGAAAGACTGTTAGATTTGGTGCCAGATTTTCACCTTGATGCGGTTACTACCGATTTGTTTGGTGGGAATCGTCTCTGGCAGTATGATTCCCAGTTCGTTGATACAGATGCAAAGATTATCGCTATTGAATACGGAGATTTTGCTGAGGCTATCGCGGGTAACCATCCCATTGAAGTTGACGCATACCAGGGCACCCGTTCCGTTGCGATCTCTTATGCGATGCTTGAATCCGGTGCAACGGGTCAAATCGTTCACATTGATAAAATGTTAGACGAAACGATTAATACCTATCAACGCGAAATTGACGATGGATTAGGCATTTAGCGTTTCTTACATTTCTGTTTCACAACACATGGCAAGACTACAAGACTTCGGCATCGGTTTAATAGGATTAGGCATTGGGCAGCAGCACCTACTTGGCTACCAAAGCAAAGGTTTGCGTGTCGCTGCGATTTGCGATAAAGATAAAGAACGATTACGCAACACAGGCGATAGATTTTGCATCAATAAAAGATATACCCGCATAGCCGATATGATTGCTGATTCCGATGTTGATATAGTTGATATGGCTGTGCATCCATGGATACGTTCTCCCATCGTGAATGCTGCTGCACAAGCAGGAAAGCATATCTTCTCCCAAAAGCCCTTTTCCATGACAATGCCGCAAGCCATTGAGATGGTAGAGATCTGTGAGAAGCACAATGTGCAACTTATGGTCAACCAAAACTCGTGCTTTGTTCCCGGTTTCCTTGCCATTGAACCCTACATTAACACCGATCATCTCGGTGAAATCTATCATGTATCTGTTACCTGTAATGGGTTTTATACTGGTTATCCCGGCAAACATCTCATACCAGTTATGCAAGTGCACCACATCAGTCTAATCCACAAATGGTTCGGAGAATTTGAAAGTGTGTACTGCCAAGCACACGGACACGACCGTTCCATTGAAGCGGGTGAAACGATGTCTATCGCGCAATTCATAAGTCGTAATGGAACAAAAGGATTGCTTTCTTGTAACTGGTCATTCCTTGCAAATTCAGGACATAATCTTCAACATCCGCACGAAGAAATTCGTATTCAAGGCACAAAAGGGGCGATCTATGGAAATAGCGCGGATATGACGGTTCACCTGACAGAACCTGATACGAGGGAAATTAGACCTGAGATAAACGGGGTTTGGTTTCCTGATGCATTCGGTAATGCGATGGTTCATTTTATTGAATGTCTACAATCGGGGCGAAAACCGCTTACTGATGGACGCAGCAACCTACACATTATGCAAACTATTTTCGCACTGCACCAATCCGCTTTGACAGAGAAGGTCGTTATGATAGACGACATTTCACTTGATAGCGATTACGACATAAGCCCCTATCCCGTGCATCTCTCCAACGATACAAGCGTCCTATATTGATACTGTGAAATGGGAAAATGGGAGGAAAAAGAGATTGCAGGGGTGGGATTTGAACCCACGTCCTCCGGGTTATGAGCCCGACGAGCTACCAGACTGCTCTACCCTGCGTCAAGGAACAAATATGGTCGAGGAGGGACTTGAACCCTCACGCTTGTGTTAGAAGCGATGGATTTTAAGTCCATTGTGTCTACCGATTCCACCACTCGACCTAATGGATAATATAATAGTATACACAATATATAAGCTGTTGTCAACTTTTTTTCATTCTTAGGGGTATGTAAAGTTTTTGCCCAGATGAGACTGTCTCTTATTGTAGAGCGGGGTCTCCGTGTCCCGCAAGTGTTGGTAAATTGAAAGATGGCGGGGCACGGAGACCCCGCTCTACAATCATTTATGGGATGTTTGTGCAAAAACTTTACACACCTCATCCTTAGGCAATAGCAATCCATACATAGGTATCTTATTATTTCATATTTGATAGTATTAGATTTAAAACGAACCTTTTTTGAATAGACTTGACTAAACAAACGAAACTATATATGAACACTCTTTCAGCAATGCTGTTGTTGTTTCATGGAGTGTTTTCTATTAACAACAATTTTGAACTATTCTTTGACTATTTTGATTATACAATTAGGAGAATGAAATGAGACAGAAATTTTTGGCAGTCGGTGCAATTGCGCTTATGGCAGTAGTCGGTCTTTTCATATTTGAACAATTTACGTCAGCACAGCGTCCGGATAGGAACGCGCAGCAAGGGCAGAATCAACGGGGTGAACGTCCTGGCGGTGAAAGAGGTAATAGGGGAATGATGGATATGCTCCTCAATCTACCTATCAATCCAGTATCTATCGTTGAAAATTCTTGGGTGGATTTATCGTTTAAAGTAAAGGTAGATGATGAGGCACTCGTGAATGCGCGCCCTATCTATCAGGCAACTCTTGATAAATTTGAGATGAAAATGAAGGAAATACGTGGAAAATATGAACCGAAGGTGGAAGAGGTGTTGGCATCTGGTGACCAGCGAGCTGCATTTCAGCAGGCACGGACAATTCGGCAAGAGATGGAGCAGGATGTAAGTGCTTTGCTAAACAGCAGCGGCAAGGCGTTTCAAGCGGAACTGAAAAAGGTGTTATCTGAAGAGCAGTTAACGCACCTTAATAAATTAACGAAAGAACGTCAGATACAAGCACAGGAAAATCGTAACAGGTTTCGCGGTGGGCAACAAGGTGGTCAACGCGGTGGACAAGGTGGTCAACGCGGTCAGCGTCCTACTCAATAATATAGGACAAATCCAGCGCGCTTAAAAGTTTGTGAGTAATACCATTTCTAAAATGTTTTTATACCATTAGCAATTGTCAAGTATGTATTGAAATACTGCACAAACTGGAAAGTTTATGCTACGTTAAAGGGACATTAATTATGAGAAATGGTATAATGAGGTCGGGTGGTTTCATCCGACCTTTTTTGTTGTTATCCAGTGATTTCTTCTAATCGGTTGCAGCAGTGCATTTGACCACAACAAGCGTTAAATCATCATATTGTTCTGCATCTTCAACAAATTCCTCTACATCTTGAACGATGTGTTGCACGACTTCTTCGGCACTACAATCGTTTGGAAGTTTGGCGGTTAGGTCTATCAATCGTTCAGTTCCGTACATCTCCTGATTTGGGTTGAGTGCCTCAATCAATCCATCCGAATGGATAATGAGAATGTCTCCCTCCTTAAAGTCATAAGTAACAGATTCATAGTCTGCCTTTTTCATACTTCCGAGCGGTAAATCGCCGTTTGTGAGTTCAATTATCTCTGTTCCGCGTTTGAGGATGGGGTAAGGTTGTCCACCGTTAGCGTAGTCAATGCATTTCCCGTTTTCGTCAAGGATTGCTAAGTTGAGTGCGATGAAGTTGTGTCCATACATTCGTGGTGCCAATCCGATATTGAGTTCACGTAGGATGACATTTGCGTCAGATTTGATGCGAGCGATTTCATTGAGCATTCCATTTGTAAGCACGGCATTCATTGCGCCTCTAATGCCTTTTCCAGCTGCATCTGCTACAGCGATAGCGGTCTGTCCATTTGCAACAGTTAGGTAATCAAAAAAGTCGCCGCCGACCTGTGTAGCGGGAATAGATTTACCTGCAATGTCATAAGATTGCGTCTGTGGTGGTTCAGTTGGGAGGAGTGCCATCTGTATGTTTTGTGCTTCGTTTAATTCGTCGCGAATTCGTTGGATTTCTGCTTCTTCTTTCTGTCTCATTTCTTGACGTAGTTGTGCTGTGTGCCTTCGGTTGACAATCAGCCGAAATAGGAGAGTACTTACGACAGCAAGGACTATGATATAAGGTAGATATGTTCGCCACCGTGTCCAGAGGGGTTTATCTATGGTGAAATTTAGAACGGAGGGTTGCTGTGTGTAGTGCCAACCATCACGATATGCCTTGATTAGAAAGGTGTAATTTCCTGGTTTCAAACCTTCATAACGGATTCGAGGAAAATCCTGTGATGTTCCAATTGCTTGTGGTAGAAAGGATTGGTGAATTCCACCATTAAACGTTGTTATGTAACCTTGCGGATTGTTAGGATATACGGTTGTCCATTCGTTGTTGTCTATTCCGATTAATCTGAATTTGTAGACGACATCACCACCCAGTGGACTAATACCTTGCAAGCGGATCGTCAGATATTTGTTTCGTGCAGGAATTAATTCAGGAATTTTGGTAATGGTGTGTCTGTCAGATTCTGTGAGTAAAGTTTCTGTGGTGTGTTTTCCGGTATTTACAGAGATGATACGACAGAATGGCAGCGCGCCACGGCTCACCCTATATTGCGTTGCCCCGCCTTCTGTTCCAAACCATAGGTCTTCTTGGACTGATACATGGATGCTTGACACATTGTTATGAATGAGACCATCATTTGTTGTAATAGTTTCAAATGTGATGCCGTTGTAGCGGATTAGACCGCCTCCCCATGTTGCAAACCAAATATTTCCCCAATTATCTTCCTTGACATCACGCAGGTCATCCACGATGAATCCATCTGCTTTTGTGTAAGTGGTAACTTCTTGGGAGTTGTATCGGATTGCTCCGTGTGAAGTGGCTAACCAGATATCGCCATCAGTTGCAATAAGTGAAGCATTAATCTTATCAATTTCAACGGATGATTCATGTAATAATTCTGTGCTACGATACGTCTTGATACTGTTCTTGAAAACAAAAGTTGCTAATTCTATAGCCTTGTTTGTTCTTTCAGTGTTGTTCTGCTTAGATTTTGGGGAAACAGGTGGCGTTTGCACAACAATTAGCGGGGGATTGTCCGATGGAATGGATATTTCAATCTGAGGGTTTTCCCAGGACATTAACTTGTTGTTTTTGGTGTTGTAGAACCATTTTGAAGACTTGTTTTTTGGCTCAACAGGGATAGGGATAACTGAATTCAGTGATAGTTTTTCCACTTGAATTTTACCAACTGCCTGCGTGTTTCCTCTGCCGGTATTTGTATACCGTTTCACTTCACCTGTATCTAAATGGCTCCATAGCCGGTTTTGGTTGTCTGTATGAATGGCTATTATATTATCAGGAGAAGGAGATAGGGTTTCGATCGTATTAAATGCTAATCTTTTTGTGGTGTTGTTTTGTAGTAGGAGATGTAATCCGTTTTTTGTTGGTAGGAAAAGCCATCCATTTAGAGCGAACCAAGTGTCAGTTCCTAAAGACACAAGCGGTTTTGGATTGCTGAAGACAGGTTCTCCGTTTTGTCCGATTTTAGCGTTGATTTGTATTGAAAGTTTATGAAATCCTCCGTTTGTATAGCGGAAAATTCGGTGGTGTGTTAATCCGTTTTGAAGTTGTATCGGTTTATCCAGAAACCACAAGTCTCCATCTATTTCAAATATTTCAACTATCTCTGTAGGTCTATCAATTTTTGTGTTTCCATCTTGTTCTAATGTGATGTTTGGTAAAGGGTATTTATAGAGTTCATCATCTTGCGGGACGTACCGTGCGACACCGCCGGGAATGCTGAGCCATAACGTTTCCATGCTATCAGGGAACATCAATTTGACACTACTACTGCCTAATATAGAACGTGTGCCGTATTGAACGATTGCGGGTTGCGGTTGCAATTCGGTCACTCCGTTGTCATGACCGAACCATATTGTGCCATCTATTGCTTCAAAGATGGTGAGGATGTTATCACTTCCGAGTCCATCGTTGACTTGGAAAACTTTGTGTGTGAGTTCTGTTGTGTCTGTAAGTGTAGATTTCAATAGACTGTTGCTTATGACACTACTTCCATTCGTGTTGTTTTCGTAGAGATGGACACCTGTTTCAGTTGCAAACCAGAGCCTTCCGCGTGCATCTTCAATTCCATAAGTGCCATGTAGATAGGTTTCTTGGTTTGCTTCCACACTTAATGTTCCGAGTCTGTGGAGATTATTGCCATCACCCCACCGCAATTGTTTGTTATCACTATACCAGATTCTCCCTTGTGTATCACTTTTTACAGATACGGAGTCTCTGTTCAAAATAATCGGTTTTTGAGATGTGCCATCTTGTGTTTGGGTTTCTATGGAGGTATCTATAAATTGTTCAAACTGCGTGCCATCATATCGGAGTAGGAGTGATTTTCCACCGAACCAGAGGTTATCTTCTGCATCTTGTGCGATAGATTGAATTGAGCGATGCGGAAGGTTTGGTAGGTTGTTAAAACGGCTTAGGTTGACTGCCTGCCCGACGTTTATTTCTCCTTGAAGACGGAGTATAAGTGCGCCTTGCGCATCGGATCCGCCCATCCAAATTGTCCTATCTCTACTTTGGAAAATGACATTTATATTTGCCCCTGATTCGCCGCCGACGTTGAGTTGGAATGCCTTCGGGATTTCTTGACTATTTGTTGCAGTATAACGCGTTATTATGTTATTGTTGCTGATCCAGATATTCCCGTCTTTGTCAGCGATGAGGCAGTTGCCATCAGTAAAGTATTCAAAGGTGTTGCCGTTGTATCTGATGATAACGCCTGTTTCCTGTGCTGGTTTTTTGTTTAGAAACCATATATGTCCCCACCTGTCTTCGACGATGTTCTGTGTTCTGCCGTAGAAGTTTTCTGAAATTGCGCCGTATGCGGTAATGGTCTTTCCATCAAATTTGCTGACACCTCCTTGTTCTGAACCGAACCATAGCATTCCTCTGCTATCTTGGAATATTACGGGTACTACAGCATCTAATAGTCCATCTGCTACGGTGTGTGTCTTCACTTGCTGGAATGCTATGGCGTTTTGAATTAAGGTGTATGTGAAGATTAGGATTATGATGGTATATTGCTTTTTATGATTGTTCACAACAGATTGGTTTGATGTATCGGGTATATTATAGTAAACCTTGAAATTAATGAGACATTTTCTGTCCGATTGTAGCACATGCTGTTAGCTTGTGCATGCAGAGTTCACTTCTACAGAAGAGTTCAATTAATTCTAAAGTTCACTATATATGTTGATATTATACAACACCTGTTTTAACGCTTCATATTTACGAGATAAATTCCTACTGCTACCAATGCAGTTCCTGCTAATATGTCGAATGACAGTGCATCCCGTAAAAGCAAGTTGCTAAACAGGACACCGGACACAGGCATGAAAAAATACAAGACAGCCAATTTGCTTGCCTTGTATTTTCTTAGTACCGATGTCAACACTAAGAAGCAGAAACCTGTGAGTACCCATCCTTGATAGAGCATTCCGGCTCCAGTTGCGAATGTTAAATCAATCGGTTTGCCCCGTTCAAATAAGTAACTCAAAACGAGAAAACAGGGAATGTTCAAAGTTAATAACCAGATGAGCATTCGGTGTGGGTAGATGTCTTGAACAAACACCTTCGTGAGTGTTATACGGAGTCCAAAGAAACAGGCAGCCAGCGTTACAATCAGGTCTCCGATGAGATATTCCCAAGTGCCGCTGCCTCGTAGGTTCGGCGTGATGGCTGCAATAACACCCGCAAAGGCAGAAAGAACGCCTAATATTTTCCTAACAGAGAGTCTATCATCCGGAAGCCAAAAGTGCCCGAATATGACAGTAAAAATTGGGTAGAGTGCAAAGCAAATCGTTGAGCGAGAAGCTATAGTGAACTCCGTGCCGATGTTCAAGAGAACGGTATGCAATGCATGCAGTACCGCAATTAGGATCAGCCGGCGCAATTCCCCAAAACGCAACCGCATCGACATACCTTGGAAAAAGCCTATACCGCCAACAGCAATAATCCCTAATATATAACGAAGAAATGCCATTTTCAGCGGTGGAATGCCTTGTAAACTGATCTTAACGGCAAGGGAATTCCCACCCAAGAGAGAAACGGTAGACAATGCCAGGGCAATAATCTTACCGGGCGGGTCTTCATTTCTAAATTCTTTTTCTAACATAATTTTAAGGTGAGGTGCGGGACCTCACCCAATACGATTTTCGGAACGCAGGTGCAGTTTTTGAGAACGATTACCTCTCAATAAGTTCTATCTGAACGTTGTCAGGTCCCTTGAAGAACGCTCTCTTGATCTCAGGTCTCTGATAGTCGAGTTCTGCACCTTTCGCCTGGAGTTCTTTGACGGCTGCGTCAAGGTCTTCTACAGTGAATGCAAGTTGGTATAACCCCCAGCGTGGATTACTGCTGGTATCTTCTACTTCCATATCTCCTAATTTAGAGGAGAAGTATATGCGTTCTCCGCCGATTTCCATACGGACGACTTTTAATCCGCCGACATCGGCTGTTTCTAAGACTTTTCCGTCAAATATATTTTCGTAATAACTGACTGCACCGTCCAAGTCTTCACACCGAAGATGGATGTGGTCAAACGTAATTGCCATTGTTAGTATCTCCTTTTCTCAGAAGAGACGCGCTTGACAGCACGCAAGTTAAACATGTGTTAATCAAAGTCTATTGTAGCATGGACATAACGCAAAATCTATAAAAATCTATTGTAGGGCAAGGCATTCCAACATTTATTCTTCAAGGGATTGCTTGAAATTGCTATCTAAAGGTTCTACTAACTGGATGATTTTGTCGCGTTTTTGGGTGTCACTGCGGGATTGATATGCATTGGCGAGTTTTCTTCCTGTGTCAATGAGGCGTTTCTGGAGTTCTGGGGAGTCAAGTTTTATTTTCAACGCTTCTTCGTATTTTGACAACGCATTTTTGGGTTGCCCACGATTGACTAAGCAGAGTGATAGTGAACATTGGGTATGCAGTAGCTTTGTCTTTACTGCGACGATTTCGGGAGTATCGGGGTCTTCTGTTTTTTCTTCTGTTGTATCCTCACCTTCTGTTGTTTCGTCCTTTGGCGGTGCTAATTTCAATAACCTTGCTTTGAGACGCGATTCAATGGCACGGATGTTTTGATATGCTACAGCGTTGCGAGGTTCTTTGGCGAGTGTTTCTTCATAGGCAGTCAACGCTTTTAAGTATTTAGATTGGACAGTGTAGAGATAGCCGATCATGTTGTGGATATTCGTGCTTTTTTTGGATTCTGGGATACTATCAAAGACTTCAATAGCTGCGGTGTATTTCTTCTGCTGCACGAGTTCGTTTCCACGTTTGAGCTGCATGTTAAAGAGTGCTGCTGTTGCCTGCGGATGATCAGGATGGTTTGTGAGTATATATTCCAAATGGGTTTTTGCTTTGTCAAACTGGCTTGTGTGCTGGTATGCTTGTGATAGATTCAGATGGAGATTGATGTCATCTGGGAACAGTGCTACTGCCTTTTCAAGTTGTGCAACTGCTGTGGTGTAGTTTTTGGTTCTTGTCAAGTGTTGTGCGTATTGCTGATAGACTGCGATGAGGTTATGCTGTGCCTGTTTGTCATCAGGTTTATGTTTGTGGACCTTATGAAACGCTGTTAATGCTAATTGATACTGCCCCTTTTTTAGATATAAATCACCGAGTAATGCGTGAATATCGGGTTCGTCTGGATGGAATTTTTTGAGTTCAAGATATGATTCAATCGCTGCGTCGATGTTGCCTTCTGCCCGAAATGCGTTTGCTTTCTGCCAGATAGCAGCTGCCATGTTTATGGTTGCGATTTCAAGGGTAGGGTCTAATTTGCGTGCTTGTTTGTAGGCAGCGATGGCTTCATCCCATTTCTTCTGGTCTTTCAAAGATACCCCATACCCGACATAACATATTGCAAACTCCTTTTGTGTTAACATATCATCAGGTTGGATCTTTAGTGCCTTTTTGTAGTTTTCAATTGCTTTTGTGAACTTTCTATTTATGGAATATCCGTTTGCTAAATACTTATAGATTGTGGGGTTCTGAGGTTCAAGTTGAATTGCTTTTTTGCTAAATTGTTCAGCAGATAGAAAGTCTTTAGCTTTCAGTGCGTGGTGTGTTTTTTCAAGATAGATTTGGTGTAGGTTTCGTTTTGTGGTTTGGTGGTGAGGTGAGATTTCCAATGCTTTTTCGAATGCCTGAATTGCTTTGTCTACTTCTCCTTCGCGATAGTGGAGCACACCGAGATGATTGTATGCTATAGCGTTATCAAGTTGTGTTTTCCGCTTGTCCGGTCTAACGAGTTTGTTTTGTAACAGATCAATTGCGAGGTTTTGATTTCCTGTTTTTTCGTAAGCCTGAGCGAGTTTATGTGATGCGCTAATATGATTGGGTTCAAGTCGGAGACATTCCTGAAAACTTTGGATTGCAGATTCAACGTCGCCTTTGTCAAAATGTATGGTTCCAAGAAGGTAGTGAAGGCGCGGATGATTTGGTGCGCTTTCAATGCTCTGTTTTAGTAGACTAATTGAGATTTCATGTTGAGGGGTGTTGAGAGGAGTGTTGTAGAGTTTGCGTAGTGTATTTATATCACGTTGGGATGGGTGTTGTGCTGCTGATACTATTGCATAATTGATGTCTCCTTCATAAGGGCTGTGTCCCCATAAACCGAGTGCGTGTCCTAACTCATGGAGACATACTGCTCGGATTTCTTTCTGTGTGAGTTCGTCAATAGTGCCATCGCTTTCAAGTATGAGGATAATGTTGACTTTGAAATCAATTTGATCTATTGGATCGGAACGTTGATCTTGTTCTGTGTTGATTTTGGTATCTATTTTCTGTTCTGTGGTGTCGGTCGAGAAGATTAATTGTGTGTTGTTATTGATGCGCGTGAGTTCTGCACTACCGAGACGTGTATCAAGGTGTGTGATTAGGCTGGTTTCTCCGGCACTGATATGTATGTCTGCTTCTTCGGATGTGTCGGTTTCTTGGAATGTGATGCGTTTTTCAGTGGCGGTTTCCCATTCTTGCATTGCATGTCGTAGTTCTGGTAGGTATGGACTATCTTTTATGGTTTGTGAGATGTAGACTTGTATTGGCATTTGTGTGAATCGTGTGATTCTGCCGTCTGAGAAGAGTGTGATGTAGTTGAAGTAGTCGGGTTCGGGGTTGGCGTGGTCATGCGCTGTTGTAGGTGTTATGGGGGATAGGAGGACGAAACTACTAATAAATAGAATATATATCAACTTGGTTATCACAAGGATTTCCTTAAGTAAATGAGGGGTGTGCATAATTATTTGACACATCAACACAGACAGCAAAAGGTGTCAGGTGCCGCTTGATTTATAGAAATACCGTTTGTAATAGCACAATTTATTGTGCGTCTTTGAACTTGTGGACGGCACACGGCGTGTGCCTACTATCTTTAAGTCTATATTCCACATTGAATTATTTATGCACACCCCTCAAGTAAATTAAAAGACGTAGTTTAATAATAGAAGGTCCTTTCTTATTGGTTATCTTCCACCGGTAATTTTTTCGGTGAAGAAAGGAAATCTTCAATTTTCTCTATAACAACTTGTGGATCATCCTGAGTATGTATGAAATCTGTATCAGAAATTCCCATCTCTTGTAACCATGGAATCCAATATGCTTTTAGTATTGGTAAGTCTTTTACTCTTAGCACTGGCAAACCGACTTCTACCATTAAAAACTTGACATTATACTCAGTAAAATCATTGTCAATTGGTAGTAATCCATAACCATCTCTAACAAATTCGGTTTTCCAATTTGGATCTCTACTAAATTTTTCAACAACGGAATGAAGTATAACTGCTGTTTGATTGCCCTTTTTGGGTAGTAAAGGAACAAAAATGTTGTTAAGATATAGGTATCCATCAGATACGCAGATGATGTAGTTTAGAGCATCAGGTTGTAAGTATTCTTCTGCACTAACTTTAAACCAACCCCAAATATCTGACCCAGTGAATTTTTGGCGATCATCCACAAACTGATACAGTGAATCAATTGTCTCATTCAGTTTGTCTCTCATCTCTCTGAATCTCGGTGCCCCTCTGGCGCGATCCTCGTTTGTGGGCCAGAGTTTCAACTCTTCTAAGGTTTCTTGTGGGATGAGCTTTGTAACACCAGGCTGTTTTGGAACAACAAAAGTGAGTCTATGACGGTTCCCTACATAGTAAGCCTTCTTGGCGAAACTTTCATACTGATTGACAATACCCTTTGCAATTTTTTTGTCTTTTTCAACTTGCCTTTCTTGTCCCGGCAGTTTTTCTTTTAATAACCGATCAGACACATCAAGGATAACAATGATATTTATCGGTTGGGACGAAGTTTCAACTTCCGGGTTGTCGGATTGACAACCAAACAATAGCAAACAAACTATTACCAAAAACCTTATTTGGATTCCCATCTTATCTCCCTTGATTGGATATATTTGTTAAGTGTTTCTTCTGCAATCTCTTGAGCTTTTTCAATAGCACTGTCGGCACCATCATTCTTAGCTGCAAGGAATGTCGTCCATCCATCCATAAAAGTGGATACATGCCGTCTTAATGTCACAAGGTCAATTAAAATTTTGCCTATACGTGATTCCAGATCGGATTTAAAATTTTGCTTCTGAGCGATCTCTGATTGAATACTTACAATACGCTTTTTGTCTGATTCCACATTTGCTGTCAGATGCTGTATGTCCGTACCTAATACCTCAATTTTAGGTTTAATCAGAACATCGTCGGGAATGGTTTCTATGCCTTGTTTTGCTTTTTCGGAGTCCTCTGAGTGCCTTTCTATATCTTCATCAAGGTTTTTTATTTCAACCTCTAATCCTCTCAATTCCTTTTCTATAGTATCTCTATCATCTGTGATTCTTATACGTGCTTCTGTCCACTGATCTATGGTAACATGGAAAAGTAATCCGAGCAGCAACGAAACAACAAAACCAAAAAACAGAACAATATAGATATTCAAGTCCCAAGTAAAAGGATTAGTTGGTGTGATTGCCCATGCCTCAGTTTCAATACCTAAAATAATCGCACTTTCGTGTATCTTTTTTGAAATCAGAAGTGCTAACAAACTATCCAGCACAAAAGTAATCCCTGCAATTGCCATGATGGCAAACACCCATAGAATTCCCCGAGATTTCTTACCACTTTCAAAATTTTTAGTCGTGTATCCGAGACAAGGATGGATTGCAAGGGCAAGGGCTAAAGGGAAAAATGGGGCAAAAATGAGCCAGAAATTTAACTTTTTGAACGTTTTAAAGATGGCTGCCGGATCAAAAATCTCATTCAAGCGAGCGTACGATGTCATATCTGTGCTACTCAAGTCGAGCGTCGAAAAGAAAGCCTTATCAAGGGCAGAAACATAAAAGAAATAAAGTGCCAAAAATAGGATAACACATAAAATACCAAAGACACGATATAGGCGTAACTGACGTCGTTTCGGTGTGCCTTCTGCTTCTGGATATTTTTTTAGTTCTGATTCCAACTCAGCTTTTTTCACCTGTCTCAGACTGCGTTCTTCAATCTTTTCAGAAATCGTTGTTGCTAAATTATCTATGGCTTTGAGTCCCGATAACAAATGCTGTTTTTCTGCAGTCTTTTCTTGGTTAGTTACGATTCTCGCTTCTACTTCTCTCCTCTCTGTTTCCAAGTTATCTATGTCATCTTGCAACTCGTCTATTCTGCTATCTAAATGTTCACGAGAGGCGCGTAATTCTAATTCATCGTTGTCAATGATGATTCGCACATGGTTAGGGATCGCAGCAGCAATTCCATTAGCCTTAACTGCGGCTTGAAAACCATTTTCAGCACTCCAATAATGGTCACCATTTACACCTAATTGAGGTATATAATTATTACTGACAACGGTCGGCTCAACGACAAAACGATTGGATTCTGAACCAAGTCTAATGCTCTCTTGCTCAGATATTATAGATGGTAGTTTAACTGGAGAAAATTCCTTAGCAAGTTTATCAAGCAACTTACTTGCTTTCTTCACTGGATACTTGAAAAACTCACGATCCTTATTTGAGCGAAACACACCTAATCTTCTGTGCATTTCCTTTTCTATTTCTTCATAGCGATCCGATTGTAAATAATACGCAACTTCAAATGGCGTCGGCACACCAGTGCTGCTTAATTCTTTTGCCCGTTCTTCCGGATATTTGCTTGTTTGACCGATTTTTATCAATTTTCGTCTAAGCCATCCGTATCTGTACGATTTATTAGTCAATATATAGACGTATCCCATATTTTCACTACCTTATTTAGAACATATAAACATATTATTTAACGTGAGTTTGATAAATCATTTTCTTGTATTCAATATGGTTAGAAAACCACACCTACTTCTGTGGTATAAGTTTCGTTCATAATATTTAGCACAACATATCTCTTACCCCGAGCTTACAATAAGAGGCCTATTATCCCAAGACAGTCGATGTGGTTTCTTAACTCCAACTGTTGGAGAAGATTCCAAATCCAATGCTATAAACTATCCCAACTATCTAAAGATGGAATGGACGGATCAACGCAAAGACGCATTTTGCCTTAATCAGTAAATCCTTGTGCAGACAATAAACAACACCTCGCAAATTAACACATAAGGAACACTAAGACTCCTTACAATGTTAATCAAGACATATTGTCCCCCATATTGTCAATATAACATCGATTCCCTGATATTTATGTAATGTTTTGTTGGGTTCCCGATTATTTTCCAACTAACTATTAGACCGTTAAATTGTGTGCCTAACGTGTCTAATACATTAGATTAACACATTGCCCTATTTTTATCAAGTATTAATCAAACTCACGTTATTTAGGTATGAGCAGTAACGGTATGTTTAGGACTCATTATATTTTATTATACATATTTTATCAAGCGTTAATCGAATATAGGGTGTGTAAAGTTTTTGGCACAATGTCTGACATTATAGTGGATTGCAGGATATGTTTAGCACATTCTGTCCCTACGGGACTGAAGAACATAATGTGAAAGTTATAATGCATACGAAAGCACCTAAGTAGGAACAGTCCGACAAGTCGACAATACCAGCACATTCTTTTCCCAAAAACTCTACACACCCCGAATATTAACTAACTCCGACTTGCCAACTTATTTGCGAATATACTAATCAACCCACCTAACATTAGATACCCAAAAATCACCTCCATCGTGACAAGGAAACGTGCGGTGGCATTGTCCGCAACGACATCACCAAAACCGAGAGTTGTAAAGGTAACAATGCTGAAATAGAAGGAATTCCAAAATGTTAGCGATTCACCACTGTATGTCTCCGTTGCCTGATGAAATTGGGGTGACCACTCCTGTATCCACGCTGGTAACCACGATGGAAACGGCATGTATGCAATAGCAAACAGTAAAGCAAAGAAAAGTGACCAGAATGCCCACAAACCGAGATTGTGTCCATAATCCGAACTCCATCGCCATAAACGGGCCAACATGGGATTCGCTTTTTTGAAAGCACGGATAAACTGCTGGTCTGCAACATATCTTTTGAAAAACGGATTCGCGACTTCGTCTACATGCTGACTGTCTAAATAGAATTCAGTCGGTTTATATCCATTCTTTGAAAACCGATTGATAACGGATTGACGGATTGTGTTCGGGATGTAACGGACATCACGAAAGGAGGCAACAGCAGCAAATTTGGCAGCGGTGAAACGCGTGGTACTGACGAAAGTTGCACGATTAAAAACAGCTGCATCTGCGAAGTTTGTTCCTGTACAGTCAAGTGTCCGTTGGAAAAGGACTCGACTAAAGTTTGCTTCCTTCTGAAAATATGCCTCATGAAAAACAGCATTCTCGTTGAATTGGGTTTGATGAAAATCCGCTACATTGTGAAATTCCGCACGCCAGAAACTGACGCTCTTGTGGAAAACAACACCATGAAAGTTGGCGCGTCCATGGAAGGTTACTTCTCTAAATTCACATGGATGTTGTAGTGTGGTTTCATCAAAATCAAGGTCTGCTTCAAAAATTGAACGTCTGAAAGACACCTCTTTTTGAAAAACGACCGAACGGAAATTGACCACGTTTGCAAATGTACAGCCGTTACAAGAGAGCGATTTGTTTAGGAAAATTCGGTCATTTTCGTCACGTTCAATATTTGCAGAGAAAAGGTCAACAACACCTTCAATCGTGCAAGAGGTTAGTGTGATATCTGTTATATCACTTTCCAACGCATCAAGGAATTCTCGTGCATTAATAGTTTCACCATGCTTTTCATACATCGATTTTGCCATAATAATGAAACGCGAATATCTTATGCTTGTTCAGACATTTGAGCCCAACCGGAACTTGCACGTATTGCATCAATAGCAATCTGATATCGCCATCCGTCTTGGAATGTGAGATAAAGTTCGTGGGGTCGGTCTTCAATATCTGCAAGGAAATCACGGACGAGGGCAGTCCACTTGTTCTGTATTTCGTCTCCGATTTGTGGTAGGTCGTCTTGTAATTCCTGTGGCACAGAAAACTCCACTACTTTTTCACCTTTGTGCAGTGTGATGTGATGGAGGATGTGTCCACCTCTGCCGACGAGTGTGCCTTGTGTACCGTAGAAGAACCAACCACCATCAGGTTTATGTGATGGTACACCGGGATGCGTTGCCATTGTCACAAGGATTGAATTGCCGGTATCTTTGTTAGGTTGTCCTAATTTGAAGAAGGCGGTATAATCCCATTCAGCGTCACAATCTCGCCACTCAAGTTTTGATGCTTCTTCTTGGGTAATCATGGTGCTTCGCCATACCCGCCAGTCGCGTATTTCTGGGACGACTGGTGCTTTTCTCGGATGGATTTTTGCTTCACCGACTGCTGCTGTCGTTTTCATGCCAGTCATGCGTTCAAGCATGCCGAGTCGGTGTGTGAGTCCGTTGTTCAATGCACCGCCGCCGTGTGCAAGTGAACTCATCCAATTCCACGGCTTTATCTTATCTGAAGGGGGACCGTGGATTCTCCGTGTATATCCGACATCAACGGCTGTCAAGTCGCCAATGACTTTCTCCTGAGTGATTAGTTGTCGCACATAGGCGACACTTGGATCGTATCGGTGGGTAGCAGCGAATGCGTGCTTTAGTTCTGTGTTTTTGATGAGGTTGTAGATATGGGTTGCGTCATTTGCGTTGAGCGCGAGTGGTTTTTCACATACAATGTGGCATTCGAGTTCAACGGCTAATTCAACTACCTCTGTGCGTAGGATAGCAGGTGTAGTGATTGCGACGATATCTGGTTTATGGTCTAATAAACTTTTTCGCCAATCTATTGAAGCGTTGGGCACACCTAATCTATCGGCGACTTGTTTGACAATATCTGGTTTACGGGCACAGATGGCAAGCACTTCAACGTCATAATGCTGAAATGCTTTTGTGTGTCCCTCTGCTGACCATCCTGCGCCGACTACGACTGCTTTTAGTTTTTTCATTATACCTCCACGCTATGAAATCGGGTTGAACCCCCTACAATGGAGAATTGTGACGATTGAATGCCTCAAAGGTTATGCCAAGATTTCATTGACAACGCGCGCTTTTTCTTCAACACCAGTCAACCGATGATCCAATCCTTGGAACTTATATGTCAACCGTTCGTGATCAATACCGAGTTGGTTGAGGATTGTCGCGTTTAGGTCTCGTACAGAGACAGGGTCTTTGATGATGTTGTAGCTGAAGTCGTCAGTTTCCCCGTAAACGATACCGGGTTTGATACCGCCGCCTGCCATCCACATCGTGAAACACTTCGGGTGATGATCTCGTCCGTAGTCATCTTTCCTGAGTGCCCCTTGGCAGTAGACAGTCCGTCCAAATTCACCACCCCACACAACGAGCGTATCCTCAAGCATGCCACGTTGTTTTAGGTCTTGGACAAGCGCGGTTGAGGGTTGGTCAATATCACGACACTGGTTTCGTATGTCCTTAGGTAGACCTCCGTGCTGATCCCATCCGCGATGGAAGATTTGAACGAGGCGAACATCGCGTTCCATCATCCGACGTGCAAGGATACAGCAATTAGCAAACGTGCCGGGTGTGTCAACTTCGGGACCATACATACTCTTAACTTTATCAGACTCTTGCTTGAGGTCTGTGAGTTCTGGGACAGATGACTGCATGCGGAATGCCATCTCGTATTGTGAAATACGAGCATGCGTTTCTGGATCACCGACTTCTTCATAGATTTCTTCGTTGAGTTTGACTAACGTATCAAGCATCCGTTTTCGTGTTTTTTCATTCATACCTTTCGGATTTGAGAGGAAAAGCACGGGATCCCCTTGGCTACGGAGCAGAACACCTTGATGTTCTGATGGCAAGAAACCCGCTCCCCAAAGTCGGTTGTAGAGAGCTTGTGCGGACTTTCTTCCTGTCCAAGTTGCGTTCATGACAATGAAAGCGGGAAGGTTGCTATTTTCCGTGCCTAACCCGTAACTAAGCCATGCACCGAGGCTTGGTTTGCCTGGGGTTTCATCGCCTGTACAGACGAAGGTGATAGCGGGGTTGTGGTTAATAGCATCGGTATGTACCGATCTGACGATAGCGATGTCTTTCACCATCGTTGCGGTATGCGGAAGCAATTCGCTAAGCCACGCGCCATCGCCGCCGTTATCATGTTTTTTGAACTCAAAGATTGAAGGCGCGATGGGGAAACGGGATTGTCCGGAGGTCATTGTCGTGAGGCGTTGTCCCATTCGCACCGTTTCTGGTAGTTCTTTATCAAACCATTCCCCCATTTTCGGTTTGTAGTCATACATGTCCATCTGTGAAGGTGCCCCAGACATAAATAGATAGATAGCACGTTTTGCTTTCGGTGCAAAATGCGGGAGTCCTGGCAATCCGCCAGCCTGTGGTCCTGCTTGCTGTTCAAGTGCATTAACGATACTATTAGGTAGTATTGATGCAAGGGCAGCACCGCCAAGTCCCATCGCACATTTACCGAAAAATTGCCTGCGAGTTTCAAGTTGCAGATATTCTCTAATTGGATCCATTGTTAGTCTCCTTTAGAATAGTTTCCTATAATTCAGTGTTGTTTTACTTATCTCCTAACATTCAATATTGTTCCATATCTGAAGGTTGTTGATACCTCTTAATCCTAACTCCGACTGGCGAGTTTATTTGCAAAAATACTGATTAAGCCTCCGAGCATAATATATCCAAAGATGACTTCAAGCGTGACAAGGATACGTGCAGAGGTATTGTCCGCAACCACATCTCCGAAACCTAATGTCGTAAAAGTTACAATGCTAAAGTAAAAGGATTTCCAAAACGTCAAAGGTTCATCTGCTTGGTCGCCAGTCACTTGATGGAATTGAGGCATCACCTCACGTAGCCACTCTGGAAGCCATATAGGTGCTGCCATATACACCAATGAGAAGGACAAGGCAATCAATAGTGACCAGAGTGCCCAAAGCGCAAGGCTGCGACCGTAATCTGAACTCCATTTCCAAACTATCGCCCAAAACGGATGTATTTCTTTAAAAGCGCGTATGAATAGTTGATCCGACACGTAACGTTTGAAGAATGGATTTGAAACGCCATTAATATCTTCATTATCTAAGTAGAATTCTGTTGGTTGCTCTGGTTGATGGGTAAATTTGTTCCGCAGCCACTGCCAGATCGTGTCGGAATTAAAACTCACATTCCGAAAGGACGCTGCAACTGCAAATCGTGCTGATGTGAAATCGGTTTCTTCACGAAACGTTGACTCATTGAAATCTGCGGTATCCGAGAATTGTGTTTGTGCGAAATCTAATTTCTTGTTGAAAAACGCTCTGTTGAAATGTGAGGAGTCCTGGAAGATGACACTTCTGAAAACAGTGTTTTCCTGGAATTGTACCTCGTTGAAGTCTGCAACTTGTTGGAAGCTGGTTTGCCGGAAACATGCTTTATCACAAAAGGTTGTTCCACGAAAGAGCGCGGTGCCTTCAAATTTTGATTCTCCAAAATCACAGGAATTTTGGAACATAGTCCTGCGGAAGTAAACAGCATCTTGGAAAATGCAATTTCCGAAAAAGACCTCTTTTTGAAAATCGGTTTTTTCGAATTTAACAATGTTCTTAAACGTGCACCCTATGCAAACAATTTCTTTATCCACCACAGATTGTTCATTGGATTCGGTTGAAAAGACGATTGCTCCTTCAATAATACAATTTGTCAAAAACACGCCTTCGTAATCCGCTTGCAAAATCGAGAGGAGCGTATCTGCATCAAGTGTTTGTTCGGTACCATGATAAATTTGCATGTTTATAATCTCTAAATTTTTGAAAAATGGCCGGTGCAAAAGTTTGGTATAAAGATATCAAAACTGCAGCGTTTCATTTTGTAGGATAGATGCGCTAATAAAACATGCATCCACCTATGAATGTCTACAGCTATGCCAAGATTTCGTTGACAACCCGCGCTTTTTCCTCAACACCAGTCAACCGATGATCAAGTCCTTGGAACTTGAAGGTCAATCTTTCGTGGTCAATGCCGAGTTGGTTGAGGATTGTTGCGTTTAGGTCTCGCACAGAGACAGGGTCTTTTATAACGTTGTAACTAAAGTCATCAGTTTCACCGTGGACGATTCCTTCTTTAATGCCAGCCCCCGCCATCCATATCGTAAAACACTTCGGATGATGGTCTCGTCCGTAGTTGTCCTTCTTGAGTGCACCTTGACAGTAAACAGTCCGTCCGAATTCTCCTCCCCAGACCACTAAGGTATCATCAAGCATGCCACGCTGTTTTAGGTCTTGAACGAGTGCGGTTGCGGGTTGGTCAATGTCACGGCACTGATCACGGATGTCTTTTGGTAAATTACCGTGATGGTCCCAACCGCGATGGAATATTTGAACGAGTCGGACATCGCGTTCCATCATGCGACGTGCAAGGATGCAGCAGTGTGCAAATGTGCCGGGTTTGTTAACATCAGGACCATACATCTCTTTGACTTTATCAGACTCTTGCTTGAGGTCTGTGAGTTCTGGGACAGATGACTGCATGCGGTATGCCATCTCATATTGTGAGATACGTGCATGTGTTTCTGGATCACCGACTTCTTCATAGATTTCTTCGTTGAGTTTGACTAACGTATCAAGCATCTGTTTCCGTGTCTTTTCATTCATACCTTTCGGATTTGAGAGGAAAAGGACTGGATCTCCTTGACTGCGGAGTAACACGCCTTGATGTTCGGAGGGTAGGAATCCCGATCCCCATAGTCTGTTATAGAGTGCTTGTGCTGGTCTTCTTGCAGACCATGTTGCGTTCATGACGATAAAAGCAGGCAGATTATTGTTTTCAGTGCCTAATCCGTAGCTCAGCCATGCGCCGAGGCTCGGTTTACCGGGCGTTTCATCACCTGTGCAGACGAAAGTAATCGCTGGATCATGGTTAATCGCATCGGTGTGAATACTTTTAATGATGGCAATATCTTTCACCATAGAAGCGGTGTGAGGTAGTAATTCACTAATCCATGCGCCGTCACTTCCGTTGTCATGTTTTTTGAACTCGAAGATAGAAGGTGCGATTGGGAAACGCGCTTGTCCGGAGGTCATCGTGGTGAGACGTTGCCCCATCCGCACTGTTTCCGGCAGGTCTTTATCAAAGAATTTCCCCATCTTCGGTTTATAGTCATACATATCCATCTGTGAAGGTGCGCCAGACATGAATAGATAGATAGCGCGTTTCGCTTTCGGTGCAAAATGCGGGAGTCCTGGTAACCCACCAGTCTGTGGTACTGCTTGCTGTTCAAGTGCATTAACGATACTACTTGGTAACATTGATGCAAGGGCTGCACCGCCAAGTCCCATTGCACATTTGCCGAAGAATTGGCGGCGTGTTTCAAGTTTCAGATATTCTTTAATCGGGTCCATTGTTCATCTCCTTTCGTGCTGCTCGTTTAGGTCATCGGGACGTTTTACTTATTAGCAGGTGGTGGTGAAATATTAGGTGATAGTGAGATATCCAATCCCAAATCAGGAATCTGTTTCTTGAGATTTTGGAGTGGTTCCATATCTTGAATTGGATTGTCTCCAACAAATAAACGCCTTAAACTCGTAAAGTTTTCAACAATGCCGATATCGCTAATTTGGTTTCGTTCAAGGTATAAGAAACGTACTTTTGTTGCCTCAGCAATCGATGAAATGTCGTGGATTTGATTACTCCCAAGGTTTAACTCTTGCAAATCTGTCAATTCAGCAAGGGGTGCGATATCGTTGATCTGATTTATGTGAAGATATAACCATGTCAACCGCACCAAATCAGCGAGTGGCTCTATATTGCTAATCTGATTTTCCGAGAGGTTTAAATGTACTAACTTTGTCAAACCCGCAAGTGGTTCTATATTGCTTATTCGATTTCTGTTTAGAAGCAACGATGTTAACTGTGTAAACTTGGCAACTGGGTTTATATCATTGATTTGATTTTTCTCTAACCCCAGAGATTTCAATTGTGTCAGCCCCGTCAACGGTGTAATATCGTTGATTTGATTCCAACCAAGATAGAGTCCAGTTAACTGTTTCAAGTTAGCGAGCGGTTCTGTGTCCGTGATCTGATTTCCATTAAGCCATAAACTTGTCAACTGTGTCATTCCTGAGAGTGGTGTAATATCTGTGATTGGATTATAGTCAAGGTCCAATTCTGCTAACTTTGACAATCCAGTAAGGGGTTCTATATCCGTGATCTGATTTCTCCAGAGCCGTAACTTCGTTAACTGCGTCAATCCAGTAAGTGGTTCTATATCTGTGATCTGATTTTCCCGAAGCTCTAAATATGTTAGGGAAGTTAATTCTGAAATAAGTTTAATATCACTGATAGGATTTCTGCTAAGCGACAGTCCTTGTAACTGTGTCAAACCAATGAGTGGTCTGATATCACTGACTTGACAATCGGCAAGGCCTAAATGGGTTAACTGCGTCAAATTAGCAATCGGTCTTATGTCACTAATTGGGTTGCCAGGAAGCAGCAGCTTAGTGAGTTGTGTCAAATTAGCAATCGGACTGAGATCGCTGATTTTGTTATCATAGAGTTTCAAAATCTTTAATCCTGCCGCCTTTTCCAGTCCTGTTAAGTCTTTTATGTTGTATTGGTAAGCAGAAAGTTCCTCTAATTCTTTCAACTTCTTTTCTGGGATTGGGTCGCTTGGCTCTAAGTCGAGAGTTTCACGCACGACAGTGGCTAAGTTAGGATCTGGTATAGTTACATTTGGGTTAGATGAACAACTTAGGGAAATTATAGGTATTACAAAAAACGTACAAAAATGTCTCATAAAGTGTTCTTCCTCTGTATATAGTAGACTTTAGAATTAATTAGACATTATGTTAGGTTCGGTTAGGAAACCGAACCTACCGAGGGTACTACAACTTCTATGGTAGTACCTGTTCAAAATAGGTTTATCAAAATGTACCAGTTATTTCAAAGTTCACTATAGTTTTCTTTTTTCCACTATGTTTCACATGAAGAACGCATTATTTCGTGTTCAAGTCGTGTGAAGTCAGATTCCATAAGAGCACTGTCCCATCTTCGGATGCCGTAGCGATTATCTTTCCATCAGGGTTATACGTTATACTTCTTACCTCCGATCTGTGGCCTGTGAGTCTATTTTTGAGTGCTCCGGTTTTGGTATCCCAGAGTTGTACAGCTCCTTTCCAACTGTAACTTGTAGCGATTGTATTTCCATCAGGACTAAATATGACTATACTATTTCCTTCAAGTGTGTGCTTAAGTGTCCATGTTTGTGTATCCCACAAGCGTGTGTCGTTGCTCGTACTGATAGCGATTGTCTTTCCATCGGGACTGAATGCTAAACTTCTTATTTTAGATTTGCAGTCGTGGGTGTTTAGAGGTCTTCCAATTAGCGAATCCCACAACGTTAACCAATTTCCTGTTCCTGTGGCGATTATATCTCCCTTAGGGTTATATGCTATTCTTTGGATCCATTGATGGTAATGCTCCAAGTCTTTATTAATTGTTTTTCTGACTTTTATAGGGGCAAATTTTAGAATCTTCACAGATCCTCCAACACCCAGGGCGAACGAATCTCCATTAGGACTAAATGATCCGACGAAGTTGTTTTTGGAAGCAGACCTATCCTCGGCTAATGTCTCCTTAAATAATCCGGTTGGGGTTTCCCAAAGTAGATAATTCCCATCGAAACTTGCTGTAGCAAGCGTCTTTCCATCAGGACTAAAGGCGACACTGTAAATAGCATCAGTGTGCTTTGTAAGGTTAAAAGTGCGTTGACATGTCCGTGTTTTGGTATTCCATTGCTTGACAGTCTTATCACTATGCACTACAATCAAATTGCTATCTTTCTTCGTTCCATCGTTAAAATTGGAGAATTTGCTGAACGATATGCCTATAACAGAACTGGTATGTTCAAGTGTGTATTTGAGTTCTCCTGTTTTTGTATTCCATACCTGCACCGTGTTATTTGCGCTCAACGTAGTTAGTGTATTTCCATCAGGACTAAACAGGATACGCACCACTGAGGCGGCACATTCAAACGTGTATTTGTGTTTACCTGTTTCTATGGGGACTGCCAGTCTCACACGTGTTTCTTCTTCATACCCATATTTGATGGGGATACCTCCTTTCGTATCCCACACCTGCACTATACCATTCTTATTTACCGCAGCAATTGTGGTGCCATCAGGACTAAACGTAAAAGTTTTTTCTACACCGATTTCAAGTCTGCTTTTATGTTCCCCTGTTGTGGCATCCAACAGGAAGATGGTGCCGTACACGATGATAGCGAGTGTCTCTCCATCTGGGCTATATGCTATGTTTTCTCCACTTGCATCGTATTCAAGGGTGTTTTTATGTCTCCCTGTTGTTGTATCCCATAGCCATACTGTATCTGTGAAACTTCGCGCAGCGATAGTCTTGCCATCAGGACTAAAGCAGAAACTTCCTACCGATCTGATGTTTCCAATGAAGGTATGCTTAAGTTTCCCTGTTGTCGTATCCCACATTCGGATGGTGCCGTCTCCAGCTCCAATAGCGAACGCGTTTCCATCAGGACTGTAAGCAACACTGAAATACTCCATACCTTCATTGTATTGGGTATCAGTGCTACCTTCAAGTTCACATTTGATCTTCATTGTCATCACATCCCATAATTGTGTCGTCTGATTAATGTCTGTGCTTGCAATAGTGTGTCCATCAGGACTAAAAACAACTTCTGTTGGACCGGGCCCGCGTTCGGTGAGTGTGCCTTTCAATGTCTGTGATTTATAATCCCACAGTTGTATTTCTCCCATATCGTCAATTACCGCGAGCGTGTGCTTATTTGGGCTAAAAACAACACGTCCGATTGCATTCCCTGGCGCAGCTGGGATGAGTGCTTGTTCAATGCCGGTCTGTGCATCGTATATCCAAACGCCTATGTCACTCGCGACTGCCAGGTGCTTTCCATCTGGAGAATACGCTACATCGTCTATAGATCCTTTACCCAGGCGCGCAATCGCCCCCTCCGGTAAATACCATTTCGTAATGTCTGCTATTGCGGTTGTTCCTAATAATATTGGAAGTGACAAAAGTGTGAACACAAACAAGGAAGCCAAATGTTTTTTCATGATACTTCTCTTTAGAGTGTATTGGTTTTTAGCAAAATACATAATGGAAAGGGATTTCATCCAAAAAAGTGTGTGTCAATCGTGACAACGATTAGCAGTATTGTTGCGATACTCATAGTTATAAGAAGTATAAGTCGGCATCTCTTCCAAGACCGTGGATCCTTTTCAAAGAATGTGTATAAAGGTGTCAGATGTAATGCCCAAGTATATAACCATAAACCTCCAACGAAAATTGTCAACGCAATTAGTGAGTAATCCGTAAATACGTGCAAAACGCAACCGATAAGTACAATAAACGTACTCAGCACGTTGAGTTTACTCCCTTTTTCTAATGGCGTACTCTGTTTCTTATTATCAGTTGTCGGCATTTCTCTTAACCTCATTATGACTTACGATGCACTACCTTTAAGCTAATATCTCATTGACAACACGTGCTTTTTCCTCAACCCCAGTTAACCGATGATCTAATCCTTGGAACTTGTAAGTCAACCGTTCGTGGTCAATGCCGAGTTGGTTGAGAATAGTTGCGTTTAGGTCGCGGACAGAGACGGGGTCTTTGACGACGTTGTAACTGAAGTCGTCCGTTTCACCATAGACGATTCCACCTTTAATGCCAGCACCTGCCATCCACATTGTGAAACACTTCGGATGGTGATCACGTCCGTAGTTATCCTTTTTGAGTGCACCTTGGCAGTAGACAGTGCGACCAAATTCGCCACCCCACACAACCAGCGTATCATCAAGCATGCCCCGTTGTTTTAGGTCTTGGACAAGTGCGGTTGCGGGTTGGTCAATGTCGCGAGCCTGATTGCGTATGTTCTTGGGTAAATCACCGTGTTGATCCCAACCGCGATGGAATATCTGAACGAGTCGGACATCACGTTCCATCATCCGACGCGCAAGAATACAACAGTTGGCAAAAGTACCGGGTGTGTCAACTTCGGGACCGTACATCTCCTTAACTTTGTCAGACTCCTGCTTTAAGTCTGTGAGTTCGGGGACGGAGGACTGCATGCGGTATGCCATCTCATATTGTGAGATACGGGCATGCGTTTCTGGATCACCGACTTCCTCATAGATTTCCTCGTTGAGTTTGACTAACGTTTCAAGCATCTGTTTCCGTGTCTTTTCGTTCATACCTTTCGGATTTGAGAGGAAAAGGACTGGATCGCCTTGACTGCGGAGTAACACACCTTGATGCTCTGATGGAAGAAAACCTGAACCCCAGAGGCGGTTGTAAAGTGCTTGTGCCCCTTTCGGACCGCTCCATGTTGCGTTCATCACGATGAATGCTGGCAGGTTTTGATTCTCACTACCGAGTCCATAACTTAGCCACGCCCCGAGACTGGGTTTGCCGGGTGTCTCATCGCCCGTACAGACAAAGGTGATTGCGGGGTCGTGGTTAATGGCATCGGTATGTACCGATTTGACGATAGCGATGTCTTTTACCATCGTTGCGGTATGTGGGAGCAATTCGCTGAGCCACGCCCCATCACCACCGTTATCGTACTTTTTGAACTCAAAGATAGACGGTGCGATTGGAAATCGTGCTTGTCCGGAGGTCATCGTGGTGAGACGTTGTCCCATCCGAACGGTCTCAGGTAGGTCTTTATCAAAGAATTCCCCCATCTTCGGTTTGTAGTCAAACAGGTCCATCTGTGATGGCGCGCCTGACATAAATAGATAGATGGCACGTTTCGCTTTTGGTGCGAAGTGCGGGAGTTCTGGCAATCCGCCAACTCGTCCTACTGCTTGCTGTTCAAGAGCAGTGGCAATACTATTTGGCAGCAAGGAGGCGAGGGCTGCACCGCCAAGTCCCATCGCACATTTGCCGAAAAATTGACGACGTGTTTCAAGTTTCAAATATTCTTTAATCGGATCCATTGTTCATCTCCTTTGCAATGTCTACTGCTTATTTTGGACATTACTATGCTTTACTTATTTGCTGGTGGTGGTTGAATATTCAGTTCTACTGGTGCTGGGATATCCAGTTCTAAATCCGGCAGTTGTTCAAGTAATTTTTGAAGCGGTTCCATATCCTGAATTGGATTATTTCTAACTTTTAAATTTGTTAATTTTGTAAACTTTTCAATTTGGCTAATGTCGTTAATCTGGTTATGGTCAACGTGCAAAACACTTAACTGTGTGGTTCCAGCAATTGGTGAAATGTCTTGGATTTGATTATTTCCAAGCCCCAACTCAATCAAATGTGTTAGATTGGTAAGTGGTGAGATATCACTGATTTGGTTACCCCAGATCACCAACTTCGTCAACAGAGTCAAGCCAGTGATGGGTTCGATGTCCCTGACTTGATTACGCCAAGCCCATAATTCTGTCAATCGATTCAAACCAGCAAGCGGTTTTATATCACTAATTAAATTACCTCCGAGGTTTAACTCTTCTAACTGTGTTAATTCTGCAAGGGATGTGATGTCATTGATCTGATTTCTATGAAGTCGTAACTTTATCAACTGTGTTAAGTTTCTGAGCGGTTCTATGTTGGTGATCTGATTATTACTCAGCCACAACTCTGACAATTGTGTCAGTCCACCGATTGGCATTATATCACTAATCTGATTTCCCCAGAGCCATAACTTTGTCAGCTGCGCCATTCCTGCAATTGGTTTTATGTCAATGATCTGGTTTCCACCGAGGGATAATTCCGTCAACTTTGTTAATCCGCTGATCGGTGTAAGATCACTGATCTGATTTTCCTTGAGGTATAATTCTGTTAATTGCGTTAATGAACTCAGTGGTGCGAGATCACTGAGTTCATTCTTGCGAAGCTGCAAAATCGTTAAACTGGTTGCCTTTTCCAATCCTGTTAAGTCTTTTATGTTTTTATTATAGGCATGCAGCTCCTCTAATGCTGCCAACTTTTCTATAGGAATAATGTCGTTGCGTCCCAGATCGAGCACTTCCCGTACAGCCTTGGCTAAGTTAACATCAGGAATTGTGGGATCCGGGGTTTCTGCTTGAATATCTAATCTCAAATTCGGGAGTCGTGTCAGTAATCTCTGAAGTTGATCCATATCCTGAATTGGATTTCCTTTAACAGTTAATCGTGTTAATTCTGTTAGATTTTCAATGGGACTAACATCACGGATTTCATTACCATGGAGTCGTAACTCTGTAAGCTGCATCAAATTGGCAAGCGGTGTAATGTCACTGACTTGATTGTTCTGGAGCCATAACTCTGTAAGTTGTGTTAAATTAGCAAGCGATGTAATGTCGCGGATTTCATTGTGGGAAAGACGCAGTACTGTAAGTTGTGTCAAGTTGGCAAGTGGCGCAATGTCACTGATCTGACTGTTTCCGAAGGTCAATTCTTTCAATTGGGGTAGGTTTACGAGTTGTTTAATGTCAATCTGACTACCTGTGAGGTTTAGTGTTGTCAATTGCGTTAAGTTAGTAAGTGGTGTGATATCACTAACCTGAATACCCCAGAGACTTAGTCCCCCCAACTGTGTCAACTTAGCAAGCGGTGTGATGTCACTGATTGGATTGTCGCCAACAAATAATGAAGTTAATAGTGGTAAACCAACGATTGGCGTGATGTTTTGGATTTGATTTCCTGTTAGCCATAGCTCTGTGAGTCCAGTTAATTTAGCAAGCGGTGTGAGATCACTGATTTGATTATTCGAGAGATTTAGGCCTGTCAACTGTGTCAAGTTCGTCAGTGGCGTGATATCGGTGATTTGATTATCCATGAAATATAGTTCTGTCAACTGTGTCAAGTTCGTCAGTGGCGTGATGTCACTAATTTGATTGCGGAAGAGTGATAATGTTGTGAGCCGCTTTAATTTAGCGAGTGGTGTGATATCACTGATTTGATTCTGGTGTAAGTATAGTTTCGTTAGCTGCGGCAAGAATACAAGCGGCGTGATGTCACTGATTTGATTATGCGTGAGATTTAGTTCTGTCAAGTGCGGTAAAAATGCGATTGGCGTTATGTCGGTGATTTGATTTCTGCTAAGTTGTAAAGTCGTCAATCCTATTGCTTTTTCCAGTCTTGTTAAGTCTTTTATCTCTTTTTTATAGACATTCAGCTCCTTCAATTCTTCCAACTTCTTTTGCGGAATAGGATCCGTTGTACCTAAATCGAGTGCTTTGCGGACTGCGGCAGCTAAATTAGCATCAGGAATTGTGGGGTCCGGGATACCTACCTGAATATCTAATATCAGATTCGGAAGTCGTGTTTGTAGCCTCTGAAGTTGTTCCATATCCCGAATTGGATTTCCTTTGACAGTTAATCGCGTTAAACCTGTTAAATTTTCAATGGGACTAACATCACGGATTTCATTACCATGGAGCCGTAACTCTGTAAGCTGCATCAAATTGGCAAGCGGCGTAATGTCACTGATTTCGTTGAAATGGAACCATAGCTCTGTAAGCTGCATCAAATTGGCAAGCGGTGTAATGTCACTGACTTGATTGTTCTGGAGCCATAACTCTGTAAGTTGCTTCAAATTGGCAAGCGGTGTAATGTCTCGGATTTCATTGTTATAGAGCCACAACTTTGTAAGTTGTGTTAAATTAGCAAGCGGTGTAATGTCATTAATTTGGTTGTGCCCGATGACCAGTTCTTTCAATTGGAGCAGATTCGTGAGCTCTCTAATGTCAATCTGATTACCCGTGAGATGTAGTACTTCCAATTGTGTTAAGTTCGTAAGCGGTGTGATGTCGCTGATTTGATTGTTTGTAAGATATAGTTTCGTCAAGTGTGTCAAGTTAGCGAGCGGTGCGATGTCACTGAGTCGATTGTCTCTAAGAGATAATGCTGTAAGTTTTGTCAATCCGGCGATTAGCTTGATGTCACTTTCACTGATTCGATTGCCCCCGATGTATAGTTCTGTCAACTGCGTCAACTTAGCGAGCGGCGTGATGTCCTTGATTTGATTGTCCCCGATGTATAGTTCTGTCAACTGTGTCAACTTAGCGAGCGGTGTAATGTCACTGATTTGATTGTTCTCGATGGATAGTTTTGACAACTGTGTTAATTTAGTGAGCGTTGTGATGTCCCTGATTTGGTTGCGGTAGAGTAATAATTCTGTGAGTTGCTTAAATTCAGCGAGTGGTATGATGTCCCTGATTTGGTTATTTATTAGGTTTAGTTTTGCCAACTGTGTCAACTTAGCGAGCGGTGTGAGATCACTGATTTGGTTGTTCTCAAGGTTTAGTTCTGTTAACTTTGTCAAGTTAGCAATGGGAGTAATGTTGCTGATTTGATTTCTGGAAAGTGCTAAAGTCGTTAATCCTGTTGCTTTTTCCAACCCCGTTAGGTCTTTTATGCTTCTTTCCGATGCATCTAATCTGTCTAATTTTTCAAACTCCATTTGTGGAATAGAATCAGTTGGACCTAATTCAAGTGCTTCACGTACTGCAGTGGCTAAATTAGTATCCGGTATTGTCACAGCATGGCTGGATGAATAAGTGAAGGAAGCGATGAGTATGATAAACATAAGACAATAATTTTTCATAATGCCGCCTCGTTGGAAAGTCTGGTTCATTAACCGCACCATAATTTTATCTTAAAGAAGACCTCAGCAAGCAAAACTTTTGGCAGTCAGTGTGGGTGCTACGCACTCTATTAGCAATCAGTATGTGAGTTTCTGAGGTAATTAGATATTCTCTTTTGCTGTTGCCTGATGACTATACTTCTGCTTCTGATAGCCGGCAGTAAACAAGTAAAATTTTGTTAAGTGCCCTAAGACCTAAACCGGACAAGACACTTCATTCGTCTGCAGGATCCACTTCCAAACCAGGGTTCTGCTTAAGTAGTCGTTCAAGCGGTTTCATATCCTTTACAGGATTATTAGCAAGGTATAACCAATTCAGTTGTGTCAATTCTTCAAGTGGCGAAATGTCACTGATTTGGTTCCAGTGTAAAACCAAATTCTGCAACTGTGTTAAATATTTTAGCGGCGTAATGTCACTGATTTGATTTCCATTCAATGACAATCCCTTCAGTTGTGTCAATTCTTCAAGTGGCTTTATGTTAATTATTTGATTACGCCCGAGTCCCAACCACTTCAACTTTTTTAACCCACTAAGTGTTGGAATATCGTTAATTTGATTGCCATCAAGCGACAATTCTGTCAGTTCCGGTAAGTTCGCTAGTGGTGTGATGTCGGTGATTTTATTGTTTGAAAGCGTTAACTTCTTTAATTGTAACAAGTTAGCCAATGGTTTTATGTCACTGATATGATTATGTGATAGATCTAATTCTTGTAATTGTTCCAAGTTCGCTAGGCCTGCAATGTTAATGATTTGATTGTTCCTAAGCTTTATCTTTTTCAACTGTCTTAAGTTAGTCAGAGGTGGAATGTTACTAATTTGGTTATCTGAAAGGTCTAATTCTTGCAATTGTTCTAAGTTCGTCAGGGGTGCGATGTTACTGATTTGATTACCTCTAAGATCTAATTTTGGCAACAACTTCAAGTTTTCGAGCGGCTTGATGTTGATAATTTGATTATACATAAGTTGCAATTCTTGCAGTTGTTTCAAGTTTCTGAGGGGTTTAATATCGGTAATTTGATTACGATACAGATGCAAAACTATTAATCCTGTTGCTTTTTCCAATCCTGTTAAGTCTTTGATGTTTTTATGGGTTGCATAAAGATACTTAATTTTTTCCATTTCCTTTAGTGGGATCGGATCATCAGTCTCAAAATAGAGCGTACTCTCAACTTTTCCTGCTAAAACTCCCCCTCGCACTACAGTGTCTAAATTTTTGTCTGGAATTAGCACACCAGGAGGTGTCGGAGTGGGTATTTCAATCGGTAAATATGGTATAAATTCTGGTTTCGTATCGTGAATTGGACGTTTAGAAGTGTATAGCACTGTTCCCTGGGTTGAGGCGGGCATTTTAAAACTGTTGGTATCATCTTGGTGTATAGACAACACTCTTAACAACTTCAATTTCTCAAGTGGTTTGGTATCCTTGATCTGATTGCCCATAAGCGACAAAATCACTAACTCTCTCAACCCTTCAAGTGTTTGAATGTTACGGATGTTATTAAATCCGAGACCTAATCCTTTTAATTGTGTTAACTCTGTGAGAGGCGTGATGTCATCAATTTGATTCGCAGTAAGGTGCAAATATACGATCTGCTGTAATTTAGCGAGTGTTGATATATCATTGACATGATTTACAGCGAGTATTAACCATTTCATCTGAGCCATATTTTCAAGCGGTGTTATATCCTTGATTTCATTATTGGTAAGTCCTAAATGCGTTATTTGTGTTAAATTAGTTAGTGAAGTTATATCGTCAATTTGATTATTCTCGAGTGCTAACCATTCCAACTGTGTCAAGTTAGCAAGAGGGTTGATGTTGGTAATTTCATTATTTGAAAGGTATAACTTTATCAACTGTGTTGACTTCGTAAGTGGTGTAATGTTGCTAATTTGATTTTTTCGCAGTAATAAAGTTTTTAATCCTATAGCCTTTTCCAATCCTGTTAGGTCTTTTATGCTTCTTTTCGATGCATCTAATTTGTCTAATTTTTCCAACTCCATTTGTGGAATAGAATCAGTTGGACCCAATTCGAGTGCTTCACGCACAGCGGCGGCTAAATTAGCATCCGGTATTGTTACGGCATGGCTGGATGAATAAGTGAGAGGAGTGATGAGTATGATAAATATAAGACAATAATTTTTCATAATGCCGCCTCGTTGGAAAGTCAGGTATAATAATTATACCTTAATTTTCAATAGATGTTGTAATATCCAGTTCTAAATCCTTTCGTTTTTGGATTAACTCCATGTCCTGAATGGGATTCTCACTGATATTTAAACGTTCTAAACTTGTTAAGTTCATCATGGGACGAATGCTGCTAATACGGTTTTTATCTAACGCCAAATGTGTCAACTGCTTCAGATCACTAATAGGTGTAGTATCGTTAATTTGATTTCCACTAAGCCATAAGTGTGTTAGTTGTTTCATGTGAGTTAGCGGTGAAATGTCGCTCAGTTGGTTTCGTCTAATGTTTAACAACTGCATCTGTGTTAAGTTAGCAAGTGGTGAAATATCGTTAAGTTGATTGTCCCAAAGTCCTAATTCTGTAAGTTGTGTTAATTCTGAAAGTGGTGTTATATCGCTGATTTGATTTTTACCAAGTCCTAACTTAGTAATCTGTGTTAATTCTGAAAGTGGTGTTATATCGCTGATTTGATTGTCCCAAAACTCTACATAATTCAGGTTCGTTAATCCTGAAATAGGTGTGATATCAGTGATTTGATTCTTCTGAAGTTCTAAAACTCTTAAACTTGTTGTCTTTTCCAGTCCTGTTAGGTCTTTTATACCTTTTTCTTCAGCATGTAGTTTATCCAATTCCGCTAACTTATTTTCCTGTATAGAATCGTTTGGACGCAGACCGAGTGCGTCTCGTACTGCGGAGGCTAAGTTAGCATCTGGTATTGTAACATGAGTATCATTATTCATGATGTTATGGATGGGCACTACCGAAAAGCAATGCCCATCAAATTTAATTATCCTTTATTCAAGACTTCGTCCAAATTAAGGATTAGGTTTGCAATCATCGTCCATGTAGCGACTTCGACTGCATCTAATTTTTCGTCAGGTTTGGATTCACCGACAGCGATGAGTTCTTTGGCAGCTTCTGGATCTGCTTTGAATTCCTCCGCATGCACCTGCATCGTATCAATCAAGAGTTTGGCTTCCGAAGATTTCGGTTCGCGGGCAGTTGCCATCTCAAACATATATGCGATCCGTTCCTCTGGTGTATTGCCACCCAACTTAATCGTGCGTTCAGCGAAAACGCGTGCCGCTTCAAAGAACTGCGGATCGTTCATCAACATTAACGCCTGCATCGGTGTATTTGTGCGTTCACGACGGATTGTGCATGCCTCGCGTGATGGTGCATCCAAGATGTTCATTTGTGGAGGTGGTGCGGTTCGCTTCCAGAATGTATAGAGACTTCTGCGATATACCTTATCGGCACCAGTATCTTTCCTAAAGGTGTCGGTATTAGAACCTGTAAATCCAACGGCTTTCCAGAGTCCACCCGGTTGTGGTGGTTTTACACTCGGTCCACCAATCTTTTTGTGCATTAGACCGCTGAGTGCGAGTGCGTTATCACGCACGATTTCTGCATCAAACCTATACCTTGGACCGCGTGAGAGTAAAAGGTTATCCGAATCAAGTTCCAATTTTTCAGGAGTGACTTTTGAACTCTGTCGGTATGTTGCCGATGTAAGCATCAGTTTTTGCATTTCCTGTACATTCCAACCGGAATCGACAAATTCGGTTGCGAGCCAGTCAAGGAGTTTTGGATGCACTGGTGGTGTGCCTTGCGTCCCAAAATCCTCTGATGTTCTGACAATACCTGTGCCGAAAACATGTTGCCAGAAACGGTTAATCGTGACACGAGCGGTGAGGGGGTGTTTCGGTGAGACCAACCATTTTGCAAGTGAAAGTCTATTGGGTGGAGAACCTTTCACCATCGGCGGAAGCACAGCAGGAGTCTGTGGATAGACCTGTTCACCTCTGTGCTGATAAGCACCGCGTTCCAGCACAAAAGCACCGCGCGGTTCTGAACGTTCTTGCATAACCAATGTTGTGGTAAGCGAGTTATTCAAGGAATTCCGCTTGTTTTGCGTATCAGAAATGTCCGCGTATAGTTTCTTCAAATCCGCATCTGTTGTAACATTCCGACGGTAGTATTCCCGAATTTGCGTCTGTTGATCTCCATTGCGTTTACCCCTTTCAATTGCAATGGTGTCAACGATGTTTGCTGTTACCATCGGTGCATCAGATGCCATGCGGAAGTAGAAGCCAGATGGACCGGAATAGTTGACAACCTTCAATAACAAAGCATTGTTGCCTGGGTTGAGTTGGATTTGCACCTTCTCGGTATCTGGCGCGGCATCGCGTTGAATATTGCTTGCAAGCACTTCCATTTGGTTTACCCACACCTTTAACGCATCATTGCTACTGAGATATAACGTGGCTTTCTGTTCGGTTTCTGAGGAGATATTGCGATAGAGATATGTGGCACTATTTTCACCAACGATGTCGTTATGCACCTCTCCATCTTTCCAATGTGTCTGCTGTTTCCATGTCAATTCCTGTGAATCGACTGTGAATTTATCGCCCGTATTGACAGGTTTGGTTTCCGGTTCATAGACGTTATAGAATGCGACGTTGCCGTGTTCAGCAGTGAATGGACCGACTGAATGCCAGTTTGCCAGACCAACTTTAGAACCGATAGGATAGATTGTCGGTGCATTCGTGACAGCGATTCTAAACCGACCGAAGTGATGTTTCGCATGTTCAGATTCGTGCTTGAGTCGGATTCTTACCAATCCACCTTCGGTACCGAACGGGTTAGCAACGAGGAAGATCGCTTGCCGACTGCTTCCACGATTATTATTGCTTTCCAATCCCCATCCTGTTTCAGGTTTATTGTCAATTACATTTGCAATGGCGAAATCACCACCTGCTTGCTCTTTGTCTGCCCATGCTTTGACGATAGGAATGGCTGTCCAAGGGTCTTTTTTCTCAGTGGGTTCAGCTGCCTCTTCAGTCGTTTCCTCATCAGTCTTCTTTTCATCGGTTTCTGGTGTAGCAACTTCTTCGGCAGGTTCTTCTCCTTCTTCAGTTTCAGGAGCAGTCTCTACAGTAGCCTCTTCAGTTTCAGGCGGTGTTTCTTCAGCAGGTTTGTCAGCATTTTCTTCCACCGCTTCTTCAGCAGGAACATCATCAGTTTTCTCTTCATCGGTTTCTGTAACATTTTCTGGTGCTGCTTCTTCCGCAGGTTCAGTAACTTTTTCCTTATCAGATTCTGCAGCATTTTCTGGTGTCTCTTCAGCAGTATCCGATTCTTCACCTGCTTCTTCAGTTGCCTTTGCTTCTTCAGCCCCTTTTGCTTCTTCTGCATCCTTTGCTTCCTCGGCTGCTTTTGCTTCTTCAGCTGCCTTCTTTGCCTCCTCAGCTGCTTTTTTTATTGCTTCAGCTGCCATCTTTGCTGCTTCCTGTGCATCAGCAAGTAGCTGCTCTGACATATCAGCAGGGACAACGTCAACAGAAAATCCTGTTAGAACTACGTTACTATTGTCTGTCCGACCGATACCACTTCCGGGCAGAGATTTATCAGGTAGACCTTCTAACCGCACGGCACTCCATTTCCCTGGGGGTAGTTTTGCGATGACTTCATACACCTCTTTATCTGGATTTGCGCCACTTGCTAAGACGGAATTATCATCCTGGACTGTCATCGTTGCGCCACCTTGTGAAAGCACTACCTCTGGTTTGATAGTCGTCCATCGCGGCATTGTGTTTTCCCAAGCGGTTTGTGCAGCGTCTATATGTGGTATGGGTCCCTTACTCTGTGCGTCTAATTCTTTGATTTTGTCATCATATTTGGCAAGTTGTGCTGTCTGCTCTGGTGTTGGCAGCTTCACAATAGGTGGAGAATCTTTGCGATTACCATCCATCGCATTTTCTGTTATGTTGTTGAAATATGCATAAAGTTGATAGTATTCCTTCTGCGAAATCGGATCGTATTTATGATCGTGGCATTGGGCACAACCTGCTGTGAGTCCCATCCAGACGGTTGCGGTTGTATTTGCTCTGTCAACTGCATATCGGACATAGTATTCCTCAGCAATTGATCCGCCTTCACTTGTTGTGACGTGGCATCTGTTGAAACCTGTTGCAACCTTTTGCTCAAGCGTCGGTTCATGCAAGAGGTCCCCTGCCAACTGTTCTACGGTAAACTGGTCGAAAGGCATGTGATTATTGAATGCGTTGATGACCCAATCTCTGTAGGGCCACATTTCACGGTAGTTGTCTAAATGTAGTCCGTGTGTATCGCCATAGCGCGCGACATCCAACCAGAAACGTGCCATGTGTTCGCCGTATTCCGGCTTTGCCATGAAGGTATCAATCAGTTTTTCATAAGCATCGGATGAGTCGTCATTTAGGAATAGATGTATCTCTTCAAGGGTCGGTGGTAGACCAGTAAGGTCAAAACTCAAACGTCTTATGAGTGTACGTTTATCTGCTCCTTTGGCAGGTCGAAGTCCTTCTTTTTCAAGACGTGAGAGAATAAACGCATCAATTGGGTTTCGAACCCAATCCGCTTTATTGACAGTGGGTGGCGTTGGTTGAACAGGTGTAGTGAATGCCCAATGTTCTTCCCATTTCGCGCCTTCGGTTATCCACTGCTTGATTGCTTCAATTTGCTCTGGCGTGAGCGTTTTATTGAAATTTGCTGGTGGCATCTGATAATTGTCATCTTCAGATGTGATCCGGAGATAGAGTTCACTCTCATCCGGTTTTTTAGGGACGATTATCGGATACCCACTCGGTTCGGAAAACGCGCCTTCTTTTGTGTCAAGTCGCAGGTTTGCCTGTCGGGTCTTCTCATCGGGACCGTGGCAGGTGAAACAGTTATTAGATAATATAGGACGGATATCTTGGGTATAATCAACGGTAGTTTGTGCGGTTTCGTGGTTATCTGCGGATGCAAGGGGTAACCCTAACATAATGATACACAAACATACTAATGCAATTAGTGGAACAGAATTTTTAGCACTTTTCACTGGAATTTTCTCCCTTTTTGAATTTGGTTTAGATGCACAAGTTTGTTATGACGAAATATTATGTTATGTAACGTTACGGCAATCATAAAGTTTAAAATGGTTATGCAATTTTAATGTGTTTAAGGTTTTATTGTCAATACTTTTTTGAATTGGGCAAACTCGTTGTCGGCACGCCGTTGATTATGCTGGTTGAGGCAAAGAAGAACGATTTTGAGGTAGGTTGGGACAATGTCTGGCAGAGTTAGTTGCCGCGCAAAAGATAAACGAGGATACAGAACATCCTGTGTACGGTATTGTCAGCGATGGCACGTTCTGACAGATTGGACACCTTGTCGGTGAAACCTTCACCCAAAATCGGACGAGTTTTAGCGTGGATAATCTACCAACCCTTTTTGGTGCAATTGATTCTGTTTTCAAAGCGGCAAAAAACTCCATCCAGTAATATTTAATTCTGGTTTGTGTAAAACCTGTCTATTCCCCTGCTACCTTCTCAAAAATGATAACATGCTGCCAGGGCAAGTCATCATGCGTTGCTACCCAAGACAACGGATGCGGTGTTGCCTCTTTCATCACCTGCAATTCGCTCATTTTGTGCAGGCGTTTGATTGGCACGCTGTCATCTTCCAAACGATATTCTACAAAAACCACTCGACCACCGACTTTGAGGGCACGGCAGATATTCTGCATCATCTCGTAAGGATGCGAAAATTCGTGGTAAACATCAACCATAATGGCAAGATCAACCGAATTCGGTGGTAACTTCGGGTCGGTAATCGTGCCTAACACCCCTTTGATGTTAGTAATGCCTTCCTCGTCCATTTTCGCGGCAAGAATGTCAAGCATCTCCTGCTGAATTTCAACACCGTAAACGACACCCGTGTTACCGATTTTTGGAGAAATGCGTCGTGCAATATAACCTGTGCCAACACCGATATCGGCGACAACATCACCCTCTTTTAGATTGAGCAACTTGATAAGTGTATTGGGCATCTCTTCGCGTTCACGTTCAGGTCGTTCTAACCAACCGGCTGCGAGATGTCCCATCACCTGCGATATTTCACGCCCCATATAGATTTTACCGATACCATCTCGGTGTGGCGGACGTTGTCCGTAAAGTGTGCTTGCGGGACGATTGTTGTCTTTATCTGAATGCGAATCTCCTTGTGGTGCAGTTGTTGCATATAAGAGCAATAACAGCATGCTAACAAAGACAGCAATTATTTTTATGGGTTTCGGCACACGGCGTGTGCCTACTACTTTATGTAATACAGTTCTCATCAGTTACCACCTTCCGAGGTAGAGACCTCGATTTTCCATCGGTATCGGGACACGCCTGCCTTTCTGCCGTTGTGAATCTACGATGGCGAAGACCATTTCGGTGCTCCGATGCGCAAGTTGAATGTTGCCTTGTGTTTCTGTATCGGTATCAATTGCTTCAACAATGTCTTCAATGCATCCTACGGTGCCGCTTTTCCGTTCAAATACTGGGAATTGTGTGTCTAATACTTCATTGAACTGTCCCTGACGTTTGCGGAGTTGAAAACCGAGTCCGTTGTTGAGAGAACGAACTGTACCTTCACTACAATTCACCTCAAATTCATAAGCGGTCCCCAGAATACTGATGCCGTGGATTCCGTTTTTAAAACGGATGTAACCCATCACAATTCCCGGATCCGAATCGGTTTGATTATCTTCAAAATCAGCATCAGCAACAGCGACGTTGCCTTGGACGTATTCTATCTCTGAATCGCTTGCGAGAAAGAGGATGAGGTCTGCAGCGTGTGTGTATCCCCATAAAGCGGAACCTCCCGTATAGGAGATGATAGAACGTCTTTCACCTATCTCTCCACTTTCAAGGATTTCACGCATTTTGATGTATCCGGGAGTAAAGCGACGTTGTGTGCCGAGATTGAATTTGATGTTATATTTTTCGCACACCTCAAGCATAGCGTCAGCCTCCTCCATAGAAGCACAGAGGGGTTTATCGCAATAGATGCCTTTGACTCCGTTTTCTGCAGCGAATTGCGTGATTTCTGCGTGGTTCCCCGGACGCGTGGCAATGCTGATAATATCTGGTTTCTCTTGCGCTATCATCTCTTGATAGTCAAGGTAATATTTCGGTATGTCCCACTTGTCGCAAACATATTTTGCTTTCTCTTCAACTACATCTGCCCCTGCGACAATTGTTGTTCGTTCATAAGCGGTATAACCGGCTGCATGTGAGTAAGGTAACGCGCCGTGTGGAGTGTTACGCACTTCCTCATCTATCGTGCCACCCATCCTTCCACAGCCGACAATACAGACGCGATATTGTGTGGTTTCCATAGTCTTCCTCGTATTTTAGCCGTTTGTAGTTGGGAAATTGATACCCCTCTAATGTTAGAATGTAAGAGGCACAATGAATTGCTCGACTACAAACGATTTATCAAAATAATGTTAATTTTTTCTAAGATTAACTACAATCACTTAAGTGGACAACATCCTGTTTGACAACTTCCTTTATATGTCCATAAGATGCGGTTTTTGTTAATTCCTGCACCTCAGGTGACAAACGTTCAAAGATCGGTTCTGGTATTCCTGACCTGCCTTCAAATTGTGGACGGTACCGAAGAATTAGAAATCTTCTATCCCGATCCTTTGGTCTCCACTGTAGCACACCGTGGGTCAAAAGTTCAGAGATGACAACAAAATCGCCTGCTTTAGGTGTGATATTAGTAAATACATCGTCTGGTTCTGGATCAATACCATCTGGACCAGGTGTCAGCAGGTCTTCGGGACGTTCAAATTGACTTTTATGTGAACCGGGAATGACAATGAGTCCACCGTCGCCAGGGTGCACATCAGTAAGATAGAAGAACGCAACAAAGTCGTTGCAATAGATTCGGCTATTCTTGACTTCATATCGTGTAAGCCAATGCCGTCCCTCCCGTGCACAATGTAGACCCGCAGGATTTGTCCCCATCGGTTGCCTATCGGGATTGTGCTGTTCAAGCGTGAGTGTGCCTGATACAAATCTTGGCATTTCAAAGGTGAACTCTTTGATGAGAGACCAGATGGCAGGATGTACCGTCATCGCTTCAAGTGAACGGTCAAAAGCGAATCCGTGTTCATATCTACCACCTTTGCCAGGTTCTAAATCGCGTGGTCGCGTTGTAAAACCTTCTGGACGTTCATTAAGTGGCATGTGGATATATCGGTCAACTGCCTCTTGTGCTTTTTTCAGTGCATCCCCAGTAACAGCAGATTTAATGTGCAAGTACCCTGTAACATCAAATAGATAACGTTGTTCTGGTGTCATTCTCCGTTTCCTTGTAGCACAAACTTTCCAGTTTGTGTTATATTAACTTAAGTTGCCACATAAGGCTTGTAGGAGGGGTTTCTAACCCCGATTTACTATAATTGGCACCAGAATTCGTTATTTCTATGTTTTTTATTATCCATCGGGGTTAGAAACCCCTCCTACAAGTATAAGGTAGCAGTTTGTGTCATATTAGGTTAACTGGACATGTTCCTGTTTAACTATATCCTTAGTATGTGTGTAGTGTCCGTATTGTGCAAGTTCGCGTGTTTCAGGCGAAAGTCGCTCCATCACCTCAGGCGGAAACGGCTCTCTGTTTCCCCTATCATCTTGGAAAAACTGTGTCTTGTAACGCAAGATGAGAAATCTCCGATACCGTTCCTTCGGTTTCCATATCAAAACCCCGTGTGTTAGCAGCTCAGACATGACGATTGCATCACCTGCGCGTGCGGTAACATTAACGAGTGCAGGATGCAGTTCATCTGTGGGATTCTCTGGATCTGGAAAGAAAATTCCTTCTGGTCTTTCAAAATTCGCTTTATGAGAACCCGGTAAGACGACTAACCCGCCATCACCCGGATAAACATCGGTAAAATAGAAAAAGATGGCGAAATCGTTGTTGTGTATCTTACCGTTTTTGGGAACGTATCGTCGTGTTTGCCATCCGCAATCTTCGCGGGCACAGTGCAGCTTACCGATAACCTGATCGTGTTCAGGGCCTTTTGCCACCAAAGAACCTCGATTAAAACGCGGTCTATTACTGGTCAATTCCTTTACAATTCCCCACGTTTTCGGGTGGAGTGTGAGTGCTTCAAGCGATTTGTCAAACGAAAAACCGTTGGAAAACCCGCCACCGCCATAACTTATACCGGGTGGAAGTTGGTCTGGTGGTGTTTGAACGCAACGTTCTACTGCATCTTGTGCTTTTTGCAATTCTTCTTCATTGAGAACATTTTTCAGGTGGAGATAACCTGTTAAATCAAAGAGATATCGCTGTTTAGGGATCATTATTCACACCTTTTACGCATTTGAGGTGAATTGTATCATATTTTCTATATTTTGAAACAAAATTCATTCCATATCATGAAATGAAGAAATATATACTTATGCGTTTACATCTTTCACACAACGAAAACCGAGGCTATCCTCAGTGTTCCAAGGCGGGTAGTTATCGCGAAATGTAATTCGCAAAAATCTTTCATCATCGTTCCACGCACCCCCGCGCAAAACGCGTTCAGTTCTTATATGTCTATGTTCTTCTACTACATCGGCTATTTTCTCTGATCCACCAATCGGATTCCTTCTCGGTGAATTGGTGAACGGATAGTGATAAGCATCCAGACACCATTCCCACACATTTCCCGCCATATCGTATAAACCATATCCATTAGCAGAATAACTTCCTACAGGTGCAGTCCACTTGTATCCATCATCTGCCTCCATATTTGACCACTCATAGTCTGTATTTTTATCTGCGAAATTACACTGTGTCCCGTCTGGTAAGGTGTTGCCCCACGGAAATAGTTTACCTTCCAAACCGCCGCGTGCAGCCTTCTCCCATTCTGCTTCCGTAGGCAAACGTTTCCCAAGCCATTTGGCATAAGCCATCGCTGCGTGCCAACTTATAAAAGTAACCGGATGATCTGCATATCCTTCTGGATAGTTGTTATCACGCCAAAGTGTTAGGTAGCCTTCTGCGTATCCTTGGTAGATGCGATCCTTTTGCCAATGCGGGTTTGTATCTACAAACACTTTGAATTCTGCATTTGTCACTTCGCGCACATCCATATAAAACGCATCCGTATAAACAGTGTGTAACGGGTGTTCATAATCTTTTGGGTCGGCATCAGGACTCCCCATCTGAAATTCACCTGCTGGAATTAGAACCATCCCATCTAATGCGGTATCATCATTATCTATGAAATCCGTTTTTGTTGTATATGTCATTTTCAATTCCTATGATTTCTTTTGTTTTAATTTTAAATCTTTCCATGCGGTTTGTCAAGGAAACGATGCGGATTGTAAGGGATTGAAAAATCTCCAAAAAATTGTGATTTGTATAGTATAATGTTAGAAAAGCAATATGGAGGAAAAATATGAAACTCGGATTTGTAAGTGCAATTTTACCTGACCAGACATTGGCTGAAGTCATCCAATTCGCTGCATATACCGGCTATGATTGCGTTGAACTAATGTGCTGGCCAAAAGGGGAAGCGGAACGGCGTTATGCGGGTGTGACACATGTTGATGTAGCATCACTTTCTAATTCAGAAGTTGACCTAATCCTACAATGTATGTCGGATGCGGAGATAACGATTAGCGGATTAGGTTATTATCCGAACCCTCTAACACCAGATGAAACAGAAGCAAATATCTATAGTGAACACATAAAACAACTCATCTTAGCGGCGAAACGGCTATCGGTAGATATCGTAAATACCTTCATCGGTAGGGATCAAACACGCACCATAAACGATAATTGGGATCGTTTCAAGCAAGTATGGAAACCGTTGATACAATTTGCAGAGGACAATGGAATTCGTATCGGCATTGAGAATTGTCCGATGTTCTTCACAGAAGATGAATGGCCCGCAGGACAAAATCTGGCTTATGCTCCAGCAATCTGGGAACGGATGTTTGAGGAAATTCCATCCGAGAATTTTGGACTCAACTTTGACCCCTCTCATTTTATATGGCTACAGATGGATTACCTGAAACCGCTTATCACCTTTGCTGATCGTATCTTTCATGTGCATGCAAAAGATGTGCGTTTAGATAGAGATAAACTTGATGAAGTGGGTATCCTGGCAACACCGCTTGCATATCACACACCGAAACTGCCGGGACTTGGCGATGTGGATTGGGCAAAATTCTTCTCTGTCCTGAGTGATACTGGTTATGATGGTTCGGTCTGCGTTGAAGTAGAAGATCGCGCTTATGAAGAGACATTGGAATCACGACAACGCGCCTTAAGACAAAGCCATATCTTCATGAGACAGTTCATCGGGTAGCGGTATGAAGCAATTTGAGTGGCTGCAAACAGTGTATGCGGCACTTGAAACGGCGGGATTAGCACGGCACTTACGCACCGTGATGAGTGCACCGACAGGCACAATTAACCTTGATGGACGCGATGTTGTGAATCTGGGATCAAACAACTATCTGGGGTTGAGCACACACCCCGATGTCATCGCTGCAGCAATTGAAGCAACACAGGTTTATGGTACAGGTGCAAGCGGTTCCCGTCTTATTTCTGGCAACAGTGAACTATATACAATTTTGGAAACTAATCTTGCTGAAATAAAGGGCACTGAAGCTGCGCTAGTTTTCAGTTCAGGTTATGCTGCCAATTTAAGTATCATTCCTGTGCTTGCTGGGGAAGATGATCTCATATTAAGCGATGCCCTGAATCACGCCAGCATTATTGATGGATGCCGTCTCAGTCGTGCTACTAAACAGATTTACCGACACTGCGATGTGGAACATCTAAAGACATTATTGTCGGAGTCTACTGATTTTAGACGTAAACTCATTGTAACAGACGGTGTTTTCAGTATGGATGGTGATATTGCACCGCTACGAGATATCTATGAAGTTGCCTTGCATTATAATGCGATGCTGTTGGTAGATGACGCACACGGGTTTGGAGTTTTGGGAAAAGATGGGAGCGGCACTGTCACACACTTCGAACTACAAGATACAGATATTATTATTCAGATGGGAACGCTCAGTAAAGCAGTAGGTGGGCTTGGCGGATATGTAGCAGGGAGTCGGACTTTGATTGAACTGCTCATCAATCGGGCACGCGGTTTCATTTTCACGACAGGTTTGCCACCTGCATCATTAGCTGCAGCCGATGCAGCACTCAAAGTTATGTGTTCTACACCAGATTTACGGAAACGCTTACTAAAACATGCGGAAACCGTGAGAAAAGCATTAACGGATATCGGGTATACTTTATTACCGAGTCAAACTCAGATTTTGCCTGTTGTTTTAGGAGAACCGCAACGGGCAATAGACGTTGCTGATGCGCTGCTTGCAGAAGGTGTGTTCGCGCCTGCGATTCGTCCACCTGCAGTGCCAACAGGGACAAGTCGTCTCCGTGTAACTGTGATGGCAACGCACACAGATCCTGATATCCAAAAGGCGATAGATGCGTTTGCAAATATGTATTCCTATAAACCTCAAGCAAAACATTCCTCAGACAGTTAGGCTCGCTATACTAACCTTATAGGATACGAATTGATGTATACCCAGAACATATTAATAATTTGTTGAAATTACTTTGTATTTATGTGAAAATATGATAAATCCAAAGAGAGGGATATACAAAAATGAGCGCAAAGGCACATGTGATCGATTTTGATCAAAAGAAACCCATAGACCGAGGCACTGGCGTTAAAACTGTACCGTTAGCAGGTAAATGGATTGATTCCACATCATTGACCAACGGCATAACGATGTTTGAACCCGGCGCAGCAATTGCCCGACACTACCACAACTGTGATGAGTCTGTGACAATTCTTGAAGGTGAAGCGACTTGTGAAGTTGATGGCGAAGTCTTTACGATGAACGCTTATGACACAACGTTTGTTCCAGCGGGTATCCCGCATCGGTTTTGGAATGAGAGTGATGCCCCAATGAAGATTCTGTGGACTTATGCTTCTGTTGAAGTGACTCGCACCTTCACAGAGACAGGCGAAACGGTTGGACATTTATCTGCGGGTGACCAAGCGGTTGTATCATAAATAGGAGATATGAAAATGTCCGTACAAACCTATATTAAGGACAATCAGGCAGGGATGTGCAAGTTGCTGCAGGAACTTGTCAGAATTCCCACCGTCAATCCGCCAGGGGAGAACTATACCGATATTGTTGAGTTACTTGAAGAGAAATGTCAGACGTTGGGAATGAAGACAAAAGTCGTGAAGGTTACCAAGCGACGTGCAGAACAGATTATTTCAAACGTCTCAACCCATCCAAGATTAAACCTTATTGCACGCTGGGATGTCGGGGCAGAAAAAACGGTGCATTTCAACGCACACTTCGATGTGGTCCCGGTTTCTGGAGATTGGCGTTTTGATGATCCGTTCAGTGGGAAGATTGATGGAGAATGGCTTTATGGACGCGGTTCCGATGATATGAAGGATGCCATCGCTGCCTTGCTATTCGCAATTCAAGCAGTGCAGGAGAGTGGAAGTGAACCGAAGTTTAACATTGAATGTTCGTTCACGTGTGATGAAGAAACTGGTGGACAGTTGGGGGCAGGTTACATCGTTGAGAAGGGGTTAGTCAAAGCGGATTATGTTGTTAGCTGCGAAGGCGGTTCGGAGATGAACATCGGCAATGGACATAACGGTGTTTTGTGGTGTGAAATTGATGTTCAGGGAAAAGCAGCACACGGGTCTCAACCGCACGAGGGGATAAATGCCTTTGAGAAATCAGCGGAACTCGTATCAGCGTTGCAGAGGGTTAAACGGGATTTGAAATCTCCAGATCGCGCATTTAAATTACTTGATGGTAGTGAACGTTTTCCAACTATGAACATTGGTGGCACATTTTGCGGGACTGAAGGTGATAAAGTCAACACTGTGCCAGCACATCTCACATTCTCAATAGATAGACGTGTTACACCGAATGAAAAACTGGAGTTTGCAGAGCTTGAGTTACGTGAGGCAATTGTTGGGGCATGTGATTACTATCCTGATTTAAAAGCAGATGTCCGTGCTATTCTGCGAATTGAACCGTGTCTAACGGATCCCGAATCGCCTTTGGCACAAGGTTTTGCTGATGCGGTGAGAACGGTTCGTTACCATCAACCGCGGTTCAAGAGTACTGCTGGTTTTACGGATTTACACTATTTTGTCAATACAGGATTACCGGGAATAGGATATGGACCGAAGGGTGAAGGTGGACATGCAATAAATGAACGCGTCTTTATTCCTGATTTGGTGAGGACTTCTTGCATCTATGCCACCTTTATGACGCGTGCTGACTTATAACTACATTGTAGCACAAGGCTCCGTGCCTCAGTGCGACCAAAAGTTGGGAACAAGACAATGCCAAATCCAAAACCAGCACCATTTAATGTTGTACCGGATGATCCCACTGGAAAAAGTTGGGCATTACCAGAAGGGGCAATTGCCCGTTTAGGAAAAGGGTACCAAAGCCCTTCCGGCACCCGCGAGATAGCACTTTCTCCTGATGAGAAATACTTCGCTGTCGGCACACGTATAGGACTCTGGTGGTATGACGTGGCTTCAATGGCACCCATTGCATTGTGGGAAACAGAACGGGGAATGATCTCCATCGTTGAAATTTCACCTGACGGTAAACGCATTGCAATTGCAAATTGGGATTGTATCACTAAAGTACGAGACATTCAGAGTGGTGAATGTATATCACAAATAAATCAACCGAAAATTCATCATACTACGGGACATATAACCTTTTCTCCAGACAGTTGTTGGATTTTCATCGTGGATGTTGATAGTAATATTGAAGTTCTTGATGTACAAAGTGGTGAACGCATCGCTCAAATGGAGCAAGAAACAGATGATGTGCAGGCATATCAAATTTCTAAACTCCGATTTTCGCCAGATGGACAACACGTCGCATCCACAATAAGTAATCAGACTTACTTGTGGGATCCTATGACAGGATCAATAACCGCTAAGTTTCCTGGAAGAAATTTTGCTTTCTCTCCAGATAGTCGTTTGTTGGCGTGTGAGAATCCATATAAAATACCTGACACTACTCCTGTTCGCGGCGCAAGCGATGTTTCAGTGTGGGATATAGGAACAGGTGAACGCATTGAATATATTAAGAATCATCAACATCCGGTCCACTCTATCAGATTTTCACCGTGTAATGAATATATGGTATCAAGTGATAGATATGGTTCGCTAAAGGTATGGAATCTAACGAAAGGTTGTCTGGATAAATCTTATACTGACTATGAAAAGTCACGTGTAGTTCCTTATTATTTACCGGACGGAACGCTACTTGCAACCGTGTTTTCTGGTGAAACAATAGCGGTTTGGAATGTTGAACAGAATGAAAATTTACAATCTTATGAACTACCCGTTGAAAGCATTGGATATAAATGGTTTTCTAAATGTCCGAAGTTAGTCATTGTCCACACCCTATCTAACAGACAGACAACGTCTGAAAATTCACATTCTTCTTCAACGCTTTACGAACCAATCAGTTTTCCACGCCATGTTCAGTTTACTGATGGAGGAGAACTTGCCACCCGGGGAAATAATTGTGATATTGTGTTATGGAATATTAATTGCAATCAGACACGGAGAATATCATACCAGAGTAATTTTAATGAAAGTATTAGATCTTTTACTTGTTTGCGCGGAGGGGGTATACTCGCTGTCAATTGGTTCCAAAACCTCAACAACGAATACAAATACAAGGTATATAGAATTATTAATGCAGAAGGGATTTCAATAGATGAATTCTCACCACCTACGCAGTTAGGGAGAGATACGTTTGCATTCTCAGATGAACGTATAGTTTTTGGAGGTAAAGACGGGGTAATCTATTTCTGGGATCTTAAGCACAGTGAAATACCAAGACAATTTACAGGGCATACCGATCATGTTTGGGCATTGGCATTTTCACCTGACGGTAAAAGACTCGTGAGCGGAGCAGGTGATAAAACAGCACGGATATGGGACGTTGAAACAGGTGTAGAAATAGCCCAGTTCCCCTTAGAAAAACCTTTCACCCCGATGGCATTGGCTTATTCTCCTTGTGGCAAAGTGGTTGCCGGTGGGATGTTACACAGTTTAAATATCTGGTGTGCTGAAAAATTCGTCCTGTTACGTTCAATCCCACAACCTGAGGACAGTATCAGAACTTTTGCCATTTTCTTTTCTCCATGTGGACGGTATCTTGCATCTGGCACTTGGTGGCAAAAAGGGATGCAGAAAATGGCAGTCCGATTATGGGACGTTTCTACAGGAGAGCATATCCACACCTTCTGGGGACATACCAGGGTTATTTAGTTTTAAAAACATTCAGTTATCAAGTTAACTGCGAGTAAAGGTTTTGAAGCATAATATTTTATTTTATCAGCTATACTTGTAACGCCATCAAATCTCAATACTGCTAATGCTGCATTTCGCAAAGCAGCCATAACCTGCGGAATAGCACCGCATCGGACAGACGATGCGTCTTCTCCAAGTTGAGTATCTCGGATCCAATGCGATTTGTTCTCTATAGACCAATGCCCACGGCGTAGTTCAAGTAAGCGTTCGGCAGTAGCTGCTTCGGGTGTCAGACTTGTAATACCATAGGTGACTTTGGTTGTTTCTTCTCCTGTATTTGGGTTTTCGTGAATATAACGATATTGGATCACCTGTTCTATCCCTGGCCAGTCCAGATATGCGTTGAGACTTGTGCTTGCTTTTAGGCATCTTGTCTCAATTCTACCATGTGATTTTTCATAAGTCTCGTGAGTGTCAATAGGGTCTCCCAATAGAGGATGTGTAGCGTCTTGTGAAGGTGTGTCAGGAACATCTTGAAAGAGTTTTTGGATATCATCGCAAAGGTCGGGGTGGTTGTTTTTGACAGGGAGCACATAGTCTCCATCACCCTCTATGATTTCTTGGCAGAAAGTTTTCTGTGTCAAAAGCGCATCTGTTGTGATGACTTTACCACTCACATCAAAGTTTTTGAGGATCTCTGTTGAAATCGGTATTTCGTTGGTTTTGTCCCTGATACCTTGTTGTGTCAGGGTAACCCCTAACTCATGAGAAACAACGGAGAGTAAATGGCTTATTGCCGCACCACTTTTTTTGGAGGCACGCATCGTTTTACCGTCTATAGCGACTGCGTCAAGACATCCTGCTAAATCAGACCGACTTGGACAAACATCTTCTACCCAGTTTGTAAATGTCTTTTCAACAGTATCCGCATCTAATATTTTTAGAACATTATGTATCGTTGCGGAACAAGGTGATTTCTCGTGTGTAAAACCGAGTGCTTGGACGAGATCTGGTTGAGATCGTGCCCACTTTGCGGTGGATGTATATCCTTTATGTCCAGTCATAAAACCAATAATGTTAAGGCCAAGGATTGAATTCAACGGATGTCGTTTTCCTTTTTCGTTGCGCGGGTCTTCGATTTCTGCTAATCTATCTAACAAGTGGCGAGAGTTATTCTCTGTCATTTTTCACCTCAAAGGGTTAAGATTTTTAAGGTGAAGTATAGCAGAAATAGCGTGATTTTTCACGCTATTTCTGCGTATCTAAAATTATTAACGTTTGTGATAAAAAACGACTAAAATACCGAAAACTAAATAACCCTGGGGACATACTACTGATGTTGAATTTCTGGAGTTTTCACCTGATGGCACGATCCTTGTGAGCGGTAGTTTTGATGGTACCGCTCTGCTCTGGGACGTGAAATCATTTATTGATGCGTAAAGATTTGGAGACAAACCATATCATTTTACCGTTATTTCTACGGAGTTTTGGATTGGAATCTTACCTCTGAACATGTTATCATTTTACATTACATTCACTGATATATCAATTGTAGAGGAAACTTGTTATTATGATTATCAATCGACTTATTGCCAAAAACTGGCGAAATTTCCAACAGATAGATGTCCCACTCAGAGAACGCCAATTTATCGTTGGTTCGAATGCCTCTGGAAAATCGAATCTGTTGGACATTTTCCGTTTCCTACGTGATATTGTCAAAGTGGATGGCGGTGGATTTCAGAAAGCGGTTAAGGATCGAGGAGGTGTCTCCAATATTCAGTGTTTAGCATCTCAAAATGTTGAAGAAATTGCTATTGAAATTCATATTTCGGAATCAGCGATTTCATCACCGATTTGGAAATATACTATAGGTTTCCATCAAGAAAAACGTCGTGATTGTCTCGCTTCCCTTACACATGAACGTGTTTGGCGAGATGATGAACTACTCCTTGACAGACCCGATTCTAACGATAGCGAAGACCCTGATCGTCTCACTCAGACAGCACTTGAACAGAGTGCCACGAATGCAAAGTTCCGAGAAATTGGCAAATTCCTTAGAAATGTCACATATCTTCATTTGGTCCCGCAATTTATCCGTTATGCGGATAAGATTCATGGCAAGATAATTGAAGGCGATCCTTATGGACAAGGATTTCTTGAAAGAGTTGCTGGCGTACATCCAAGCACACGACGTTCTCGTCTCAATAGAATTGAACGGACGTTGAAACTTGCTATACCACAATTTGAGAAATTGGAATTTGTTCGTGATAAAATCACAGGGCAACCACATTTACAAGCACGGTATGAACATTGGCATTCAAGTGATGCATTACATCAAGAAGATCAATTCTCTGATGGAATGCTTCGGCTTATTGGATTGATGTGGGTCCTTCTTGAAAACAACGCTATAGTTCTGTTAGAAGAACCTGAACTTTCCTTAAATCTTGGAATTGTTCCTAAACTCGCGCCTCTGATTTCTCGAATGGGGAGAAATAATAATTGCCAAGTGTTAATCAGCACACAAAGTGATGTCCTTCTAAAGGAAGGATGTATTGGTGGTAGAGAAGTGTTGTTGTTGATTCCTACAAGAGAAGGAACATCAGTCCAAGTTTCATCAGAAATACACGATATCCGTATCCTTCTTGAAAATGGATTTACAGTAGGTGAAGTCGTACTCTCAAAAACTCGTCCTAAACATATCGGAGGCTCGGTTTTAATGAAATGAGCGTAACAGACGTAATCCTTGCTGTTGAAGATGAACTTAGTGAAGTAGTTTCAGCGAAAATCCTTAAACAATTTAACATTAGCATCCGAAATACAATCATAGGGAAAGGAAACGTATCTCTTCGTCAAAAAGCCCCTGAATTTAACAGATCAGCTAACGGAATAGGTATATTTTTGTTGACAGATTTAGACTCTCCCCAAGATTGCCCGCCAGCACTCATTCGTTCTTGGATTAGAGGTCATCTCAATCCAAGGTTCTTGTTTCGCGTGGCAGTCATGGAAGTGGAATCTTGGATAATGGCAGATCGGGTTGCTTTTTCATCATTCCTATCTATTCCAATACATCGAATCCCATCACCGACAGATGATATTCTGAATCCCAAGGAATTTCTTGTATCTCTTGCACGGAAAAGTCAGAAGAAATATGTAAGTGAAGCATTAGTTCCTAATCCAGATGCACATTTGCCGGTCGGTGCTGAATATAACGAGATATTGAGTGAATTTGTCCATGATAATTGGGATTTAGAACGCGCTGCCACCGTGTCACCAAGTTTAAAACGCACTTTAGACAGACTCAATCTCTTAAGAGAATAGCAATGAATAAAAAATTCCAACGTCACATTGAAGATTTTACCTGCGGATATTGCGGTGTGTTTGTAAAAGGGGATGGCTACACCAATCACTGTACCGAATGCCTCTGGAGTCAACATGTAGATATATACCCAGGAGATCGTGCTGAAAGTTGTAAAGGACTGATGGAACCGACAGGATTTACAATGAAAAAAGGTGAATACATCTTGATGCATCGCTGTACCTTGTGCGGTGCAACAAAGAAGAATAAGACATCAAAAAATGATAATTTTGAGGTAATACTCAGCCTACAAGGAGGATAACATGGACAAAAAAGGTATTGCTGCAGTTGTTGCTATAGTGGTTAGTGTAATAGCAGCCATCGTTCTTGCGGTACTGTTATACACAACATCAGACAAACTCAAACAGACAGCAACAGATTTGTCTACTACTAAAACAAACTTAGAGACAACTCAAACAACTTTGCAAAAGACTAAGACAGAGAAAACTGGATTGGAAAAGAAGTTAGCAGAGACTGAGAAAGTGCTGAAAGATACGCAATCTGAATTAACGCAAACAAAAGAGATATTGGAAAATGCAAGTGAAGCAGCTCGGAAAACCGCTGCTGAAAGAAACAAACTCCAGCAAGACAAAAGTAATCTTGAACGCGAAAAGGATAGACTCAGAGCACAATTAAACAAGATTGAATCTGAACTCCAACGGATACGCGAGCAATCGCAACGCTCAATTACTGCTATCCAAGAAAGATTTAAAGACACAGTCGGTGCCGTGTTAGATGAAGCAGGACGGTTGACGCTTGATGTAAAGGGTAAAATTCTTTTTGAAACAGGAAGTGCAATCCTTAGTAAAGAAGGGAAAGAACTACTTGATGCAATTGCGGAAGAGGTGTTGCTGAATAAAGATTATGCAGAATACGCGATTCGTATTGAGGGACATACAGACAACAACCCGATTGCTGGAGATGCCTTGCGAAACTGGGATTTATCAACACAACGTTCAATCTCTGCAGTAAAATATCTACAGGAAAATGCCGGTATTGATCCGAAACGTTTATCAGGGACGGGATATGCGTTTTATCAACCAATTGATACTGCTGAAACAACAGAGGCAAAAGCGAAAAATCGACGGATTGAGATAATACTTGTCCCACCACAGGATTTCTCAACGGAATTACTGAAGTCGTTACAAAATGTGATGGAATCTATTGGAGAAAAATGAAGGTAAACTTATCTTCTGGTTACTCTTCTTTTTTCTCATGTTGGTTTTTAGCTTGACTTGCGAGTTTTGCGGCTTGTCGGGCAAGACGTTTTGCACCTTCAATCTGTTCCAACATTTTTGCATTTGACCACGAGATTGACAGGAGATAACGAATATCCTCAGGTTTATTCAATGTCTCAACACCAAGAGCAATCTGGAGACCGCTATTGGAAGTATGTCGAATACCAGCGTTAACACCATCACCATCATATTCCACACTGAGTTTAATATCTCCCTTTGCAAAAGCGGGGGAAAGCTCTGTACTCACACCCGCGAAGAATCCAACAGGACGATCATCAATGGCAAACCGGTTATTGCCAATACCGATATGACCAGATATCAGATGGATGCGGGGTAGGTTGAACGTCTTACTGATGACAAGATAAGATGATTGGGGTTTGTAAGTGTTCCACTTGTAACTAACTTTATCACCAAAATTCTCCACACCTACCGCGATATTTGGAATTAATTCAGATTCAGTTACAAGGGGTGCTTTTACATGGGCTAAAAACGAACGAGAAGCGTCATTCTGATGAGGTAATATATGTGTCGCTCCAAATTCTATTCTATCAAACATACCGAAGTTGACACGGAAAACGACAGTATTACGCTGGAATTGTGATAAATTTTGGAATGGAGCGTATACGCCTACACCGAATATACCGTGTTTTAGCACCTCTCCTGTCGGAATATCTACCAATCCGCTATCACTAAAGATTTCACTACTAACGTTAATTGAAAACATACAGAAAATAGAAAGTAATATAGATAACAATATCAGATATCGTGACATAGATGCTATTCCATGTATCGGATACCATCGGGTGTACCGATGATAACCTTGTCAGCGCGGTTAACGAAAATTCCGTTTTCAACGACACCAGGGATATTGTTCAACTGCAGTTCAACCTTCTCCGGTTCTTGTATTCCATCAAAATGGCAGTCCAAAATATAGTTTCCATTATCCGTAATCAACGGATTCTGAATACCACCGCGAATTTCTGATTGTTCACAAATATTATCCACTTCTCGCTTTGTCGATTCCCAACCGAATTGGACGATTTCTACTGGAAGTGCAAACGATGTGCCGAGGACTCGCGATATCTTGCTTTCATCAACGACAATCAGGATTCGTCTTGAAGCATTTGCGATAATCTTTTCTCTGACGAGTGCTGCACCACCTCCTTTAATTAAGTTTAAGCATGCATCCACTTCGTCTGCACCATCAATGGTTAATTCTATTGTAGGATGTGCTGCAAGTGTGGAAAGTGGAATACCTTGTTCTGTAGCGATTTTCTCAGTGCCTGAAGATGTCGGAATCCCGATGATATTGAGGCCATTACGAATCATTGTGCCAATCTTCAGTAGTGCGTAATATACAGTAGAACCCGTACCTAAACCGACGACCATACCCTCTCGGATTTCTTCGGTGGCTTTTTCAGCTGCAATCCGCTTTAAGTGTTCCCTATTCATGCCCAACCTTGACTCTCACCACCGACACGTGTCTTGCTAATTTTTTCGTAGTAACCACTTTTCCGATAGGCAGTTAATGGGTGTGGATCTCGTCCCATCTCCAACCGCACCTGTTCAAGTAGTGGGTTCACATCCGTTTCATACGCACGTTGAAGGATGCTTTCTGCCTCAACAAGGTCAGCAGCATCTTGTGCTTCAGACAATGCTTCGCGATCAACTAACAGTGCTTTTGCATACGCTTTCTGTAAGTTACAGACAGATTGGATACTCGCTTCCACCTTCGGTTTTAAGTTATGACTCTGGTCAATCATATAGGCGATATCCGTTTCTGTGTCAGGATCAAGTTCTGCGGCAACAAGTTCCGTGTAAATTAGGAAAAGTTCTTGTGGATTGATAGACCCTACAGTCAGGTCATCGTCTGCATATTTTCTACAGTTGAAGTGAAATCCACCAAGTTTACCTTCGTCAATAAGATATGCAACAATGAACTCAATATTAGTACCTTGGGGGTGGTGTCCAAGATCAACGAGTACTTGTGCTTTAGGACCGAGTTTGTTAGCCATCAGGTAAGCAGTCCCCCAATCTGCTAAATCGGTGTGATAGAATGCTGGTTCAAAAAACTTATATTCAATCAGCATGCGTGTAGCATCGGGCAATGCAGTATAAACTTCACCTAATGCCTCAGTTATCCACTTCTTACGTTTTCTGAAGTTGGCTTGTCCAGGGAAGTTTGTGCCATCAGCGAACCACAAACTCAATAGGTCAGAACCCGTTTTTTTCATAATGTCCACACACTCTAACATGTGCTCAATAGCAAGGCGGCGTATTTCTACCTCTGGATTACATACACTGCCAAGTTTATACACTTGGTCTTGAAAGACGTTTGGATTGATTGCTCCGATTCCGATACCGAGATCTGCAGCATATTGTTTCAATGCTCCCCAATCATCTGTTTTATCCCAGGGGATATGAAGAGCGACGGTAGGAGCAACGCCGGTAAATCTATGTACGGTGGCTGCATCTTCTAAACGTTCTGCCGCATTCCGCGCTGCGCCGGGTTGTTCAAACACACCAAATCGTGTACCAGAATTACCGTAACCCCAAGAAGGCGTTTCAATATGTTGACGTTTTAGATGTGCTTTAACTGTCTCTATTTGGATGTCTTGTTTCTCTAATGCTTCAGCTAACAGATTATATGCTGGACTGCTACTCATATATGTTCTCCAAATTGTACTACATATTTCAAGTCCGTTATCACCCGCTTCAGACTTGCAAAATGAAGAAAATCACGCATGATTTACAATAACATGTATATTTTTTGTATCAAGACTTATCAGAATTTATAATATCTTCTGGAGTAGGTATAGGTTCGGTAAATTCCTTACCTTCCTTTTCAGCTTGTATTCTCCTACGATTCCATTCACGGAAAAGGCGATACTGTTCAGCAATACCTTCGGCTTTCCCTTCAGCAATACCTTCAGCAATACCTTCAGCTTTCCCTTCAGCTTTCCCTTCAGCAATACCCTCGGCAATACCAACAGCTCTCCCTTCGGCGAAAACCCTATCCTTAAACATCTTTGCATACCCTAACATAATTACCTCCCATATATGTGATAATATAAAGAACCAACCGACTATTAACGCCATTAAATTTGCTGTTCGTGTAGACGTTGTTTCCCCTAAATCTTTCCAAGCCCAATCAGTCAGCAATTCTACCAATATGTTCGCAATTATTAAAACTGAAAAACACCAAACAAATAGATAAAACCATTTACGGGGTATTCTAACTAAAGACACAAAATCGTTTTCATTTATATTGCTTGACATGATTTTCAATTATATCATAATTTATGCTATTTAACAAACACAATTTGCATATTAAATAGGCAGGATAAATGGCAGTTATTTAAAATAGCCATTTATCCTGCCCAAAGCAGCAAATTTCTATACGTTATAATTACCGGTTGAAAAGGAACGAACGCGATGAGATAAGAGCCCAGAGCAGATCCTCTGTGTCCTCACGTCTGGTCTCTTCATTTTCCAAATATGTCGTAGCTGTATCAAGTTCCGCATCTGTTGGCAGACGACTCAAAGTCATCAGATACAACTCTGTAGCCAATTCGGCAGGTGGCATTTTCTCTCCTGTCTTGGGTTCAAGAAGTTTCGTAATTGTTCCATTTCGGCTTTTCAACTTTCCGTTCACATAAGGTGAATTAATGATGTGAAGTGCTTGTGTGAGCGTCGGTTCCAGTAGTGGGTCTAAGTTTCCTAAGAACTCCCTATCAGAACGACCAAAAAGATTGAGAAAACGCGAACTTACAGGAAGCGGGACTTCAACAGCACGCATGCCTTCAGGGTAACGTCCATATTTCTCTTTTGATCCAGTTACATCATTTAGTACATCAAGCAAAATCTGTGCCATCAAGGGGCGTGGCATAAATCGTGAGAAGAATCGATCATCTAACTCATTCGTTTCATTCGGTGCTGCAGAGAGTTGATATGTGCGCGAATTCAGCATCAATTTGATAATGTGTTTCGTGTCAAATTCACTCCGTACAAATTCTTCTGCTAAAGCCTCTAAGAGACCTTCAACGCTTGGGGGTGTCGTAGCACGCATATCGTCAACGGGGTCAACAATGCCTCTACCAAAATAATAACTCCACAAACGGTTGACAGTAGCCTTCGCGAAGTATGGGTTAGAATCTGCTGTCATCCAATCAGCAAGGTGTTGTATTGCCTCTTCCCTATATGCTTCTGGAAGTGTGTCTCCACCAAGGAACGTGGGTTGTGCAACCTGTCCACGATTTCCTTGTACAGACTGGTTAATGACTCTACCGGTAGGATTGTTATAGACTACCTGTTCTTGATAGAGTTCTCCGCCACGGATGCCGACTTTCCCAGTAAACGCAGCGAAGTTCCAATAATCATCTGTTGTCCATTCGTCAAATGGATGTTTATGGCAGCGTGCACAACTAAGCCGAATGCCGAGGAACACTTGAGCAGTCGTTTCAGCTCTGCCAGAAGGTTGCCGTTCAATACGGTAATAGTTGGTTGGACCATACTGATATGTACTACCAGTGGCAGTCAATATTTGATTAACAAACTGGTCATAAGGTTTGTTATCCTTGACAGAGTCATGAATAAATTCGTGGAATAGTGTCGCCCCACGGTCACCAAATTCTCCGTTTCCTAACCGACGCGGATGAACACGTAACATATCCGCCATTTTCAACGTCCGCAAATTAACCCATGCATCTGTATTCATGAGTGTATCTATCAAACGGACACGTTTATCAGGTTTTGAATCATCAAGGAATTCCTTAACCTCATCGGATGTAGGTAGTTTCCCGATGGTATCCAGATAAACTCTGCGTATGAATTCTGAATCGGATGAGAGTTCGGATGGACGTACATTCAATTTTTTTAGTTTTGCTGCAACAAAATCATCAATGAAATTGTTAGTGAGGATTTCTGGATAAGGTTTTCCATCGTCTTCTCTTGGCACAGTTATGAAGGAAGAGGAAACAACTCCCAAAAATCTTGCTAAAATAGCAGTTCCACCCCAACGTTCGCTTGTTACCAATCCAGATTCTGTAACAGAAGCAACGGGTTCGTCTTTGGATTCATAAACGGCTTGATGTGTAACATCTTTCGTTGACCCATCAGTAAAATGGGCAAGTACTTTTAGTTGCCTTGTTTCACCCACAGTATTGAAAGTAGTCTCTTTGGGTTCAATTACAAGTTTCTCCAGCCGCGGTTCGTCAGGTGAGAATGGTGCTCCAGCCGAGATCCACTGCAAAATAGTTTCTGCTTCATCAGAATTAGGTTCAAATCTCATACCACCTTCATGAGGTATCTGCCCTGTCGGTTTCAGATAAAGTAGACTTTGTTCAGGTTCAAGCAAATTGATACGACGCCCTCGGTTGTGATGTACAATCGGCTCATAATCACTTTCTGGGTTGAGCGTGAGTAATGATAGATTTAAGCCCCCTTGTCCACCGAATTTACCGTGACAGAGTCCCGCAGAACATCCCTGTTTGTCAAGGATCGGTGCGATGTCTTTGAGGAAAAGCGGTGTACTTTCTTCTATTTGACCATCAGGTTTTATTTCGTCGTCTGTTCTTCCCCAACACATTGGAGAAGACAACAGATATGTAAATGCTGTCATAGCACATACTATGAGGATAGGAACTAAACTATTCCTCCTTACGATTTTCATATTACATCTCCTTCTTTAATCAAGGAATACATAGTGTTATTGTGCTTACCATATTTACGCAGTTATGTAGTATCTTCCGTTCAACATAATAGATACTACTTTATAGGTTGGTTAATGTATTTTAGTTCTATTTGTTTGCTCATAAGTTATACAAGTACCTCAGTAAAGACATCATTCATTGTTTCAACAAAGTGGAATGCGAGTCCTTCCTTGATGTCCTCTGGGATTTCAACAAAATCCTTTTGATTTGCCTGAGGAACAATAACTTTTTTAATTCCAGCTTGTTTTGCAGCAAGGATTTTCTCCTTGACTCCGCCTATGGGCAGAACTCTGCCTCTCAGGGTCAACTCACCTGTCATAGCAACTTCGGGGTCAATCCCGCGTTTTGTAGCAATAGAGGCGATAGCCGCCGCGATTGTAATTCCCGCAGAGGGACCGTCCTTTGGAATAGCCCCCGCAGGCACATGGATATGAATGTCGTCTTGGAGTGTTGTCGTGTCAAATTCTAACGAATCTGCCTGTGACTTAATAAAAGTCAATGCAGTTTGAGCAGATTCTTGCATTATTTCACCTATCTGTCCTGTAACGCGAAGATCGGCTTTACTCCCTTGTTTTTGTGTTGCGGTCGCTTCAACAAACAGGATTTCACCTCCCGCAGGCGTAACAGAAAGTCCTGTCGCAACACCGACATCCGCGGTTCTCCCCGCAATTTCAGAATCGAATTTCGGTGGACCGAGATAACTTGGTAGATCATCAAGTGCGATACTGCTTTGGTCAGTTTCCCCTTCAGCGACGCGACGAGCAGATTTTCGACAGAGGGTGCCAAGTTCACGTTCCAAGTTCCTCACACCAGCCTCACGCGTATAATCTCTTATCACCTTATCTACCACAGCATCGGAAATCTCCAACTGTTCTTCAGTAATACCGTTTTCTGTAAGTTGACGGGGAATAAGATACTGCTTTGCGATCTGCATCTTCTCGTTTGAAGTATAGCCAGGTAACTCTATTGTTTCCATTCGGTCACGTAGTGGTGGTGGAATGGTATGGATTTGGTTCGCTGTTGTGATGAACATAATCTGCGATAGATCAAAAGGGACATCCAGATAGTTATCTGTGAAAGAATTGTTCTGTTCCGGGTCAAGCACCTCAAGCAAGGCAGCTGCCGGGTCCCCGCGAAAATCTGAACCGAGTTTGTCTATTTCATCAAGCATAAAGACAGGATTGTTAGATTCTGCTTGTCGCAACCCTTTAATGATACGCCCAGGCATTGAACCGATGTATGTACGCCTATGTCCACGAATTTCAGCCTCGTCGTGCATGCCACCTAAGGAGATACGGACGAATTTTCTACCGATTGCACGAGCAATTGACTTGCCGAGTGATGTTTTTCCAACACCAGGAGGTCCTACGAAGCAGAAAATAGGCCCCTTCATATCGGACTTGAGAATTTTGACTGCAAGATGGTCAACGATACGTTCTTTAACTTTCGTCAAATTGTAATGATCCGCATCAAGAATTTCCATCGCATTGGATAGCTCAATAGAGTCCTCAGTACTAACTGACCACGGCAAATTAAGCAACCAATCCAAATAATTTCGTGAAACAGTAGATTCTGGAGAGAAGGACTGCATTTTTGAAAGTCTATTAAGTTCTTTGGCAGCAGCTTTTTCAGCCTTTGGTGGCAATTTCGCCTCTTTCAATTGTTCACGCATCTCGGCAATATCGGCATCTAAATCATCTGCCTCACCGAGTTCTGTCTGAATGGCTTTAAGTTGCTCACGTAAATAGTACTCGCGTTGACCTTTATTTATAACCGCTTGTGCGTCTGATTGAATTTTGCTCTCCAGTTCATGAAGGTCTACCTCTTTAGCGAGAATAACTGCAAGTTTGTTCAATCTTTCAGGAATAGGAATTGTTTCAAGAACTTGTTGTTTCTCTTGCGGTTTTAGGTCTAAAACCGAAGTGATATAATCGGCTAACCGTCCAGGGGCATCAATCCCTCTCGTTATCATACCGTACTCATCTTGGTAACGTGAAGAAAGTTCAATAATCCGTTGGAACATTTCATCTACACTGCGAACAAGTGCTTCTAATTCCAAATCATGCTCGTTTTCCTCTTCAGTGTCCTTAACCCTATTGATATATTCGTCGTCAATGTCCTCCTCATCCTGTAACAGGCGAACACGCGCTTTGATAAACGGCTCTGTCTGAAGGATCTCCTCAATCTGGACACGGGAACGGCCTTTGGCAAGAAATAACACATCCTCATCATCTTTTTTCACCCGTGGTATCTCTATTAAACTGCCGATAGTGCGTAATTCATCTATCTGCATGTCCTTCACTTCTTCCGGATTTGTGTCAAGACTGCGTCCTGAAGTGGTTTGAAAGATGCATAGCACACGTTCTCCATTCAAAACTACGCCATTGTCCACAGCATCCATAACCATCTTACCTGTCAGGACAACGTGATGCGGTGGAAACGGAGGAGATGGTGGCATATAAGGAAAAATAACAAGATCATCTACTGGAAGTATAGGGAGTTCTACCGTCTTTATCTCTTCTTCAATGTTCTCGCGCTCTTCACTGTTTTCCAGTTCTGCAGTGTTTTCGTGTTCATTTTCCATTGTTATTTATTCTCCTTCGTTGAAACCACTCATGTACATCGTATCGTTGTTATGAATGGGATATAATGTAATAAATTCCAAAATAAGATGTCTTAGCAGTTTTCCATCAAAATGTCTGTCATTACAGTGAATTATTCCTTTGATATTTGAATATGCTTACTGAGATATATTGACACTGTTTATCCAACCGCGCTCTCCTTCAATCACCACCTCGGTTTTTAGGGCAGCACATCGTTTTTGATAGTCTTTCAATGTATCTAATGCTGTGTCTTCTAATTTCCTCTTTTCCGTATCTTTTGTGGGGACATATTCTTTCATAACTATCGGTTTCGGAAATGAAGAACCCGGATTATCTACCAGAGTAGGGATCAGTTCTATAGATTTTAACGTGTCGTCTACAAAAGTAACTTTCGGAATAATAGTACGTGCATACTGTAATGAATAGGTATCGTAGATAAAGTCTGCAAGACCATAGATTATCGGTTTTTCGTTATAAAGCTCAATACCACCATAAGAATGTAATTGTTGGCATAGAACTAAATCAGCTCCTACATCAATAAGTGCCTGTGCAAAAATCCGTTGGCGGCCAATACTCGATTGTTGTGTGTCTGTATTCGCTTCACTTTTTCCCCAATGAAGCCATACAATAACAAGGTCTGCAGTCCCATTAACCTCCCGAACAGCCTTTGTCATTTGGCTATAAGCAGCAGAAGCAACGACATCCAACGATGCCATATTGAATTCATTTCCACGTAAATAGGCAAGCACTGCTATTCTTTTAGAGTTAACCTCTAACCATGCCGGAGCATTGGCTGCAGTTGCTGTAATGCCTGCACCTATAGGTTTGACGTTATACCACTCCAAATGGGTTACTGTATCTTCAAGTGCCTGAAACCCAAAATCCAATATATGTGGTGTTGCTATTGAAACTACGTCAAACCCCGCATTTGCGATTCCTCTTGCTAAATCAGGTGCGGCACGGAAACGCAGTTCACGTCTCTCATCTGGTTCACCTCTGTCAGAAATGCTCGTATTGAGGGAGGCTGTTGCGACATCTGCGGATTGAATAATAGACGTTGTCCCTTCGAAAAAGACACCCGCACCATGCTTTTCAATAGTTGGCGTTAAATTACTTCCAATTGTGATATCCCCCACGGCGACTATAGTTATCTCTTCTGCATCCAATAGGTAACTGCTTTGTATTAATAGTAAGAAAAAAATGAGTCCATAAATGATTGTTTTCATTGTTCGTTCTTTAGTTGCGTGCCAATTGCAATTAAAGCCTCAGCTAATGTTTGCCGGTTAGTATGTGAATTATTTTGAAGTGTCTGTGTTTCTGTAAGAAGGTCATTAATTTGTGTTTGAAAGTCAGTTGCAAATTCATTTATGAGTCCCGATAACTTCTCAATATCGTTCTCTACACGGCTGATGAGTTCATCAATTCGATTATCCACACGCTGTACTATGTTGTCCGGTATGTTACCGGACTGTTCTTTAACGTCTGCGATTTCCTTTAACAACCTTGATTCAACATCGGAGATACTTTGTTGTGTGTTTTCTAACTCTTGTGACAATTGTCCAATCTTTTCGTCATAATTACGAAGGTCATCGCCAAATATACTGTCTCTAAGAAAGGATTCTAAGTTTTGCGGTTTAGGTTGTTGTGTTTGCTGTGTATCTTCCATTACAAGTGTTTGCTGCGGTTCTTTCATAAAACATCTCCTCTGCAAATCTTAGTATCTAAGTTAATGAATCCTATCAAATATAGAATGAAATTTACCTAATGTCAAGAAATATTATGGATAATTATATAAGTTCTCTGGCTTCCGACTATCTGGTTCAATGTCTAATGCTATTGTGGGTTCATGCTGTTCCATCGACTCATCTGAAGACTGACTTTGACTTGCATTAAACTCACGAAGGATACAGTTAACGATTTCCTCGCTATATGCCTCAGCAGAGACTTGACGTTGATTTGCTTCCCAAGCCATACGCGCAACCGCTTCAAAGTATTCAGCATGTTTATATGCCTCTAACAGGTCCTTCCCGCGTGAAAACGTTCCATGTCCTATCCAATATAGGATATGCCGCATCGGCGCAGCACCGTTTTCAAAAAGTCGTAAACTCTCATAAGATAATTCTGGTATGCCAGGTACCCGTTCCTGAACAAAACCGATTCCTCCTGATGCGTCATAAATAATCGGTGTTTCAGGTTCATAGCCCTTCAAAAAACTATAAAAACGATCTGGATGTCCGTGTTCTGTACGAGAAATTAGATTCAAAAACTTCGGTTGCAAGTGGACTAAAGCCTGAAATCCTTGTTTTTCTAACTGTTCAAATATCAATAGATAATGGAACATCTCACTGGTTGGCACACATAGGTTTTCTGATTCAGTCGAGTTATCTAATTCTGTTTGAGTTTGCGTTCCGTACCGCATCCTATAATGCATGCCGTCTGGTTCCACTTCAATGACAGTCACATTCAGGGCAGGATGTTCTATACCTACCATGTCCAAACGAGAACCCGATTTTGTCAATAACACATGCCTACCTGCTAAACCTTTAACGACAATTGCTGTAGGCAACGCAAACCGTGGTGATTCATCAAAAGCAATCAGACATTTTGAATCTACGGCTTCTGATAATAAAACTCCCATATTACCTGCAGAAGCCCAAAGATAATCGTGCGCATGAGCATGTACACCGACCCAACCCATTTGACCGATACATGTCCCTAATTCGCTGTCAGGTGAAATAGGATGTAGATTCTGTTGATACCCTCTTGCACTCCATTGTTGATGACGATAACTATGTACAGGTGGCGGTGTTTGCCGTCGCGTCAGGTAAGGATTGACTAATGATAATTCCACGTTTGCCTTTTATTGAATATTATTTCAAAATCTATATTTTAAAATATAACATGTTTTTAGAGGATTGGCAAGTAAAAACGTTACATAACAGGATAAAACAGAGGTATTCAATTGTCACAAACATCTTGTAGGAGGGGTTTCTAACCCCGAATTTTCATGCAGAGCATCTGAAATCGGGTTAGAAACCCCTCCTACAACAACGAAACTCGACAATTGAATGCCTCTACATGATAAAACTCACCACTTGACATGTCTTTTTTAATGCGTTAAAATAAATTCAGAAAGCGCATCTATTTTAGAAAGAGGATTTTGATGAAAATACGTATAGAAAAAGATAGTTTAGGCGAAGTAGAAGTACCTGAGGACGCATATTGGGGTGCACAAACTCAACGTGCCTATATCAACTTTGACATCGGTGACGAACATTTTCCACCAACATTCATACGCGCACTTGCTATCATTAAACACGCAGCGGCGACTGTCAACGCAGAACTCGGTGGGATTACATCGGAAATATCTGACCTTATCTGTCGTGCAGCAGATGAAGTCGCAGAAGGCAAACTTGCTGACCAGTTCCCACTCCGAATTTGGCAAACAGGCAGCGGGACACAGACGCACATGAATATCAACGAAGTCATCGCAAACCGAGCAAATGAACTGGCGGGTGGCAGACGCGGCATGAAATCTCCTGTGCATCCGAATGACCATGTGAACCGATCGCAATCAACAAACGATGTTTTTCCAACAGCCATACACATAGCAGTTGTTACGCAAATCGTTGAACGATTGATACCAGCAGCCGCAGCGTTACAACAAGCATTAAAGGATAAGGCACAGGAATTTTCAGATATAGTAAAAACAGGTCGCACACACTTGATGGATGCAACGCCCTTGACGTTAGGACAGGTATTCAGTGGGTATGCACATCAGGTAGCACATGCACAGGAAGCGATACAGAACACACTGCACCATCTCTATGAACTACCGATTGGTGGCACTGCAGTCGGAACAGGATTGAACACACATCCAGAGTATGCAGACGCAATTGCCACTCGTATTGCACAACGAACAGGGCACCCGTTTATCAGTGCACCGAACAAGTTTGAAGCGATGGGGGCAAGAGACGCACTTGTTTCAGCAAGCGGTGCTATGAAACGATTTGCTTGCTCCTTATATAAGATAGCAAACGATATTCGTCTGTTGGGGAGCGGTCCACGTTGCGGTATCGGTGAATTGATACTGCCAGAAAACGAACCGGGGAGTTCCATCATGCCCGGTAAAGTCAATCCAACACAGTGTGAAGCGATGACGATGGTTTGTGCTCAGGTAATCGGTAATGATACAACTATTTCTCTGGCAGGAAGTGCTGGTAACTTTGAACTGAATGTTTTTATGCCTGTAATTGCATTCAACAGTCTGCAATCCATTCGGTTACTGTCAGATGCATGCGATGCGTTTCGGGAACATTGTGTTGTCGGTATTGAAGCGAACAGATCAGCAATCGCAGGTTATCTAAAAGCATCATTGATGTTGGTGACCGCACTCACACCCAAAATAGGCTACGATGCAGCAGCAAAACTCGCACAGAAAGCACATCGGGACGGATCTACACTGCGTGAAGTGGCAATCGAAGAAGGAGCATTAACTGCAGAAGAATTTGACGCGCTCGTTGTTCCGGGTGATATGGTCGCACCGAATCTGTAGATATAGATTTTTAAAGACGGTTAAGAAAAAGTTTGGTATGATGTAAATATCAATGCCTAAAGGAGTATCCGAAATGAATCAACACGATTATACTATTACCGATTCAGAGATCAATTTCTTCAAGACGTTTGGTTACCTGAGTTTTCCGCAGCTAATGGCAGATAGAATTCAAGCAATACAGGACGCATTTGAAACCGTCTGGGCAAAACGGGGTGGCGGACACAACGGCAAACCTCACGAAGGCACCGCACGCTCCTGTATTGTGCCTTTCATTGATCAAAGCGAGGAGTTATCATCATTATTGGATGACCCGCGTATTCTGGCAATTGCAAAAACGTTACTCGGAGACAATTTTAACTATATGGGAAGCGATGGCAATTTTTATGTAGGTGATACCGGTTGGCATTCGGACGGTGGACACCGTTTAGAAGATCCGATGCACATTAAAATCGCCTTCTATCTCGACCCACTCACACGCGACTCAGGGGCACTCCGCGTTATTCCCGGCAGCCATCTATTTGGGGATAAATATGCAGATGGATTAAGTCAGCAAGTCGGAAAAAGTCAAGAGATGTGGGAAATGCACGGCAAAGATGTACCAGCAGTGGTCTTTGAAACAACACCGGGCGATCTTGTGCTGTTTAATCATAACACAAAACACGCAGCTTATGGCGGTGGCACACGTAGACGCATGTTCACAATGAATCTCTGTCAACGTTACCCTGATGAGAAAATTGACGCATTACAAGCATATATAGCAGGTTCCGCTCGGTTCTGGATTGAGCGGAAATATGGTGAGAAGATGCTAAACACCGCTACACCAGAACGGAAGATACACCTTGAACAGGTGATGGCAAATGATGGACATCTCGCAGAATTGTCACGCCAAGCACGAGAAAGCATGAGTGAACCATCACGCGGGTAAGGCTTGCTCCCACGTTTGCTTAACATAAGCAATTGCTTCTTCAAACCCGCGTTTCCCCTGACGACTGGCTTCCTCTATGCTAAGCCAACCGTCGTAATTGACTTGCCGCATGCGGGAGAATATCTGCGGTATCGGAGACACACCTGTCCCAACACGCACAGGTTCAAACTCACCTACTTCGCGCATGTCAAACACATGCAACACAACAACGCGATCTATTACTTTATCAAGCAATCCCAACACGTCCTCTTTCAGTACAAGAGGGTTTGCGGTATCAAAACACACCCCAAGCGGTGTATCCGATAACGCATCAAGTATCTCCAAGAAAATCTCTGACGGTTGCGAGAAATCCCAATATTGCCACGGTGCACCTTTAGTATGGTTCTCATAAGCGAGTGTAACACCTTGCTTTTCAGCCTCATCAAGAGCATGCAGAAATCCATCTGTAACCCAACGCACTGCCTCTTTGTGTTCAATACCGGGATGATTTTGCCCTGCTGTCACACGAACAAATTTTGCTCCTAATGCCTTTGCCAATGCTATGTCCGATTTTAACTTGGTTAACTCTTCTTCGCGTTGCACAGGATCAGGATGTGTAAAATCTGAATAACACGCGATCATACATGTTTCTAAACCGCGTCTTGCAAGCGTTATCCACACGGTGTTAAGCAGTCGTTCATTCCAAACTGGGAAGAAGTTGATGCTAAAATCAATCGCATCTAAACCCAATTCAGCACCAAGCCGAATCCAGTCAGCAACGCTACTTTTTCCACTGAAAATATCATCGTAAAGAGAGACAGGCAGACAACTGAGTTTCATCGTTTTTTTTTTTCGCTTTCTAATGGTATCATGTTATGACGGTCATTATAATAGAGTTCAGTAAGATTTTCAAGAACTATATTATCCAAGATGTCTACACAACCAAGTCCGATTTGAAGTTTAGAAATTCAGTTGAATATGTTCTTATTGCATGTTATCATTATCTAAAAACAAAACTTGGTATGGCAAAACTATGGAAAATCAAAAACTTGCTGAAAAATATTTCAACAGCGGTGTAGAAAATAGCAAAAATGGTGAGATAGAACTTGCCATAGAAGACTATACCCAAGCAATAGAACTCAAACCCGATTATGCTGATGCTTACTACTATCGTGGCGGTGCGTGGTTACGCCTCGGAGAGTGGGAAAAAGCAAGATCAGATCTTCAGACTGCAAGAAAAATGAAAATGGATGTAATCGTTGCCTCAGATGAGATTCGGCAAAAATACGAGCGAGCATGGAAAACCTTAGGCAAAATATAAAATATCTGACTATTGAAGATATTCTGGTAGTTGCTGAGGACCACGTCGGAAACTTCCAGATAATTAAGGAAAATCAACTACAATATTTGATTGAAGCAGTTAGTGCGAAATTTGGTAATATAGAACTATATCCGACTCTGTATCAGAAAGCTGCAGTATATGCTCACCACATTATCAATGGACATATATTTTTTGACGGAAATAAACGTATCGGTATGCATTGTGCGATTTTGTTCTTAGCATTAAACGATTGTTCGTTTCAATCAAACATTGAAGATTCAATCATTGAGCTCGGTCTAAAGATCGCAGATGGATCCATCACTGATATTGACGCAATCGCAAATCACATTCAGCAATGGGTTTTGACATGACCGTCTGCCCAATTTTTAACTACCCAATCAATGAACCCATCAGATAAAAAACATTATCTCAAAATGTGCAGCCACCCCACAATTCAAGCACTTAAACCCAATTATCTCAATACTAATGACCTATGGATACCAACCGTAGAACAACTACACGACCTATTAAACCAGAAACTTCCATATCCAGAACGTTCCACTTTCAACAAAACCGCAAACGGATGTGAATACGAAACCTATTTCCGCGAATGGGCAGCAGATTACGGCACATACATTGATACCCACCGTCAGTTTACCGGCCCTAATGCAGAAATAGTTCTACTGCAAGTGTTAATGGCACTTTTAGGTATTGATGGACGATGGATGGTATAAAAATAAAACCTTCAAGGAGAAATCTATGACATACAGAATATTATTAGCAACAATTCGAGAATGCAAACAGGCAGGTATAACAAATCTTAGCACTATCAACACCCTTGCTAACGACATGTTCGGAGACTGGTTAGCATCTCAAGGCATAAGTCATCTTGAAATGTTAGATGAAAACAGATTATGTCTAAATGTAACAGGACAATTAAAAGAACATACACCATTAAAAGGAATACAACTATACTCCAGATTTCTCGTGATTTCGCTTGACGACATTACTGAAAACACTGAAGCAATAAAAGATGCCCTGAAATCTTATACTTCAGATGGGGATGGTGCTTATGTGTGGATAGTGCCAGACGGATACATGGCAGAATTGACAGTAGATGAACAGTGGCGTGAAAAAGAAGGCGGCGGATATTTCTCACATGAATCTATATGTGTCTCTAACACCTCGGATATTGATACACACTGCCTATTAGAAGTGCTTTACGAGAATACCGCAATGGACAACGTCTCTTGCGAATTTGATGTTCCCGCACAGCGATCCGTTCATTATCGGTTGGATAAACTAAAAGATGCAGACGGTGCCCCACTAATCGCTAAAGATGCTCCAGTAAGTTATAAAATAACAAGCAAAGATGCGCGGATTGTTGTGCAAGGTTCACGTATCCTAACGAGTGGTGAGAACAGCATGTTCGCAAGTTTCGGCACAGTCATGGCCTGGTGTCCTCAATAATTCTATAGCGTCACCTACTCTCATTTTATTCATTTTTTCACCGCTTTTGCCGAGAGAACTTCTCCCATTTATCCTCTTCAACGTTTTCAGTCCTCTGTTGGATTTTCTCCCACCATTCTCTATTTTCAACATACCACGTAATAGTTGCTCGCATGCCTTCTTCAAAAGGGATTTTCGGTTGCCAACCAAGTTCACGGACGATTTTCCCTGAATCTAATAGGTATCTGCAATCGTGTCCGGGTCTGTCAGGAACATAAGTTTTTAGATCTTTAGGTTTATCCAGCACATCCAATATAAAATCGCTTATTTCCTCAATGCTTTTCTCAACGCCACTCCCAACATTATAGGTTTCCCCCAACTTACCATTGTGAATAACCGAGGAAATCGCACGGCAATGGTCGTCAACATGCAACCACTCTCTGCGGTTATGACTACTCCGATAGAGTGTCAATGGTAAATCTTGGATGGCATTCGTTGTAAAGAGGGGTATCAGTTTCTCCGGATGCTGATAAGGTCCATAATTATTGGAACAGTTAGAGATAGTTATCGGTAGTCCAAAACTATGGAAATATGCATTGACGAGGTGATCGGCAGCAGCTTTTGATGCATTATACGGAGTTTGTGGTCGGTAAGGTGCAGTTTCTGAAAATGCATCAGATGAATGCAACGGAAGCTCACCGTATACCTCACACGTTGAAATATGATGAAACCGAGACACATTGTATTGACGGGCAGCATCTAATAGGACTTGTGTCCCCATCACATTTGTTTCTGAGAATACACGCGGATGCAATATAGCACGACTGTTATGCGATTCCGCAGCAAAGTTGACAAGGACATCCGGTTGATGTGTTTCCATTATCTCCGAAACGAACACCTCATCACAAATATCACCCTGCACAAACACATACCGATCCGTATAGGCTAACACGATATCTGTCAGGTTAGTCAGATTCCCCGCATAAGTCAACAGATCAAGGTTCACAATCACATCATTTGGATACTCCTTGAGCCAGTATCTGATAAAGTTCGTCCCGATAAATCCTGCCCCGCCTGTCACCAATAATTTCATACTCATCCCTAAAATCAAATGTAAAATTAATCTTCCAAAAAACTAAAATTGAATGGCAATATCCTATCAGAAAAAGGTTCAATATGTCAATGAAATTGTGTTTCTAATACTTACCCACATTGTAGGGCGGGGTCTCTGTGCCCCGCCATTCTCCACCTATTGTAGTGTGGGGTCTCCGTGCCCGTATTCATGCTCAATACCGTTGTAGTGCGGGGTCTCCGTGCCCCGCATTCATGATTGTGGAAGATGTTTCGCCTGTCGGGGGTTACCCAACACAACCGTTGTAGTGCGGGGTCTCCGTGCCCGCATTCATGATTGTGGAAGATGTTTCGCCTGTCGGGGGTTACCCAACACAGCAGAATACCATAGGCGCATTCAGCGTTGATTTGGATTGTCTGAACCAGGATTTTCAGGATTAGTAGATTTCCAGGATTGTTGGTTTGGTATTCCAAAGTCCCTATCAGAAGGTGACCATTATCTTTTGAATAGCATTTAGAAACACCAAACACCTATCCTGGAAATCTACTAATCCTGAAAATCCTGGTTCAGACAAATAAAATACGAAAACTAAACTGCTCTGAATTCCAAAAATTATCTGTTGACAAAAAAATGCAATACGTATAAAATGCTACACAAGACCATCAGGAGGAAAAATATGCGACAACGCAAATTTGGTAAAACAGGTTTGACCGTCTCCGAAGTCGGCATGGGAACATGGGGACTCGGTGGACGCGAATGGGGAGGCATCGGTAAAAGAGATGCCGTAGATCTCCTCTGATACGCCTTTGAAAAAGGTGTCACCTATTACGATACCGCTGACCAATACGGTGGCGGACGCTCTGAAAAACTTTTAGGGGAAGCGTTTTCCGCACTCGGCAATAGAGTTGTCATCGCAACGAAACTCGGATATGAGTTAGACTCCGATGGTTGGATCAGTCAAGGTGGCGAAGTGCCTGCATTCAATGCTTCGCGTGATTATATCCGTCAATCTGTTGAGGGAAGTCTCACACGATTGAAAAGAGATGCCATTGACATCTACCAATTTCATGCGCCACCACCTGATCCAGTGTGGGATGAAGCATTCGGCACAATGGCAGAACTCAAGTCGGAAGGGAAAGTCCGATTTTACGGGTTATGCCTTGGAAATGAAGCACAGGCACTCAAAGCAATAGCAGAAACTGGTATTTCATCGCTAATGCTCACATACAACATCCTAAATCAAGGCATGGCAAAACCTGTGATGGAAACTGCAGCAGAAAAAGGCATTGCCGTAACTGTTCGCCAACCCCTGTCATCAGGATTGCTGTCAGGACAACTCACCGCAGACACAGTCTTTGCAGATAACGATTATCGGAAGACCTGGTCACGTGAGAAATTACTTGCTGATTTAGAGAAAGTTGAACAGATAAAATCAATCGTCAGGGGCAAAGCGAAGAGTCTACCGCAAGCTGCGCTCAAATTCATTTTAGCACATCCTGCGGTCTGTTGTGTCACACCAGGAATGATGACTCCCGCACAAGTTGATGACGGTGTCGCGACTTCTGGTGCCACTCCGCTTCCATCTGTGGTTTTGGAAAAACTTCGCGATAGTTAACTATAGTTTGGACAATTCTTATTTCGTGGAAGTTGAGTTTCAACGGAAAATCTATTTTTCTACGACTTTCACATATCAGTGGAACACCGCGAAAATGCTGCACTCCAGCGGAGTGCTATGTCTATAGAAAACGGCGGACATACTTTTCGCACTCCAGCGGAGTGCTATGTGTTGAAAATCACATACCGCTCCGCTGGAGCGGATACGGTCGGCACATTATGTTTCTATAAACATATTGCTCCGTTGGAGCAAAGAGGGTTTCCGTTTTGTCTGTTGTGCGTTGGTTTAACAACGTAAGTCGTGAACCAATTTCTTATATCAACTCACGTTTGAAAAAGTGTCCAAACTATAGGACAGTTAAGGAATTCGCATGAAAGTCATTGCCGATCTGTGTGTTGTCCCGATGGGAGTCGGCGTATCCGTTTCAAAATACGTCACCGCGTGTGAAAAAGTGTTGAAAGATGCAGGACTAAAAACGAAACTGCACGCTTACGGTACTAACATTGAAGGCGATTGGGATTCTGTATTTGAGGCGATTAGACAGTGTCATGAAGTTGTACATGAAATGGGCGCACCCCGAATTACAACTACCCTCAAATTCGGTACACGGATTGATAGAGCACAAACAATGGGAGATAAGATTGAAAGTGTTCAAAATCAGTTGGAGACTGAATAATCGAATTCTTAGAAAAAACCTTGACTTTTTTTGACATTTTGCTATAATGATGGCATAGATATATGAAAATTAAATAAATAAATGTTTCGGTAATCCAGTCCATAAGAATGATCCCAGAATGATCGTAGGGGCGGGGTTTCCCCGCCCGCATATTACTGAATGAATAACTTAATCTTCATTAATCTTATGCCATACTTTAAACTATGAAAATACAGGAGGAAAAAATGTTCAAAAAATTATCTGTTATAGGATTGGTTTGTCTAATGAGTCTTTCCATTATGACACTCACAGCAAATGCTCAAAACAAAGTGACCGGTCCTTGGATGTGGATTATTACACAAGATTCTGCTGGATGTGGGGCTGCTGCTACTGATGTTGACGAGATAGATAGACAGACAGGAGGTAAACTTACTGAAGAAGATGTTGCAAAAAATGGCATTACACCACAGGTGCAAAGAGTTAAATTTAAATCTGGTCTTGAATGGACTGAAGGTGAAATCGATGCAACTGGTGGTAATAATCTTAACGAGGCTATCACTGAAATTGGTTTAGGTGCAGACGGTTTAAATAATCATTGTGCTTATGCTGTAATCAATGCCAGATCCAAGAAGTCTGTCAAAGGTGCTACCGCACGAGTTGGCAGTGATGATTCTGTCAAGGTATGGGTTAATGGAGAAGTCGAGCATAGAAACGCTGTTAACCGGGGTGCCCAGGATTTTCAAGACACCTTTAACGTTGATATAAAAACTGGTGATAATGTGATTATGGTTAAGGTGTGTGAATGCGGTGGTGGATGGAGTATGTTCTTCGGTATTCAGGCAGACCTGGACTATGACCTGAAGTTTGAAGGCTGGCCTGTCGAACCTGCTGATAAAATAACAATTCAGTGGGCGGATATCAAAAAGTCTTATTAGTATTTTTTATATAAAACTAACGTAATGTTACTATTACGATAAATTATTAATGGAGGAAATAGATTAATGTTCAGAAAATTATTTATCATTGGATTGGTTTGTATCATGGGCCTTTCCGTTATGACACTCACTGCTAATGCCCAAGAACAAATCCTCGGACCATGGCTTTGGATGATCGCTAAAACCGAACCGGGACAGGGTGGAGCAGCTTCCACCGATGTCGATTCCCTGGCAGCTGCAAGCGATGGCGAAGTTACCGAAGCAGACGTGGCTAAAAATGGAGCAAAAGAGGGCGATCAGGTCGGAGATTATAAGTGGACACTCGCTGAATTACCCGCAGACGGAAACATCAATACTGTTGTCAATCAAGCAGGAATGGAAGAAGGTGATGATTTGAATCACATTACTTCTTATGCACTTTATACTTATGAATCGGATAAGGCACAAGAGGCGACAATGAAAACCGGGAGTGATGATTCCATCAAAGTTTGGCTCAATGGTGAAGTCGTCTTTAAGAATGCCGTTAACCGTGGACGTGGCATGTGGCAAGATGAATTCGGAATTAATCTGAAACAAGGTGACAACTTTTTGATGGTCAAAATCAGTGAAGCTGGCGGTGGATGGGGCATGCACGTAGGTATTTCTGAAACACCCTTTGTTCCTATAGAAGAAATTCTCACAGATTGGCTTTGGACGGTCGTTAAAGCCCCAGACGGGCAGGGCGGAGCAGCTGCCACTAACATTGATTACTTAGCAGAGGCAAGCAGAAATAAGGTTAAAGAAGATTGGGTGGCGAGAGATGGCGCAACTGAAGGCGATAAGGTCGGAAATTATGCGTGGACACTCGTCGATTTGCCCAATGACGGAAACCTCGATCCAATTGCCACTACAATAGGAGTGAATGAAGTTTTCGACCACATAACAGCTTATGGAGTCGTTACACTTGTCGCTGACGAGGCTATGGAAGATGTCAGTTTGTTATTTGGCAGTGATGATTCTATCAAAGTCTGGCTCAATCGTGAAGTTGTTCTTACGCACGCAGCTAACCGTGGAAGAGCCAGATGGCAAAATGAGGTTGCAGTTGACCTGAAACGAGGGAACAACTTGTTGATGGTCAAAGTCAGTGACGCTGGTGGTGGTTGGGGTGTGCACGTCGGTATCCGAACTTCCGCTTCCATAGAAACTAAATATTTACCCGGTGGAGAACAAAGTGTTGAAGCAGCAGGTAAGTTTACCACTGTCTGGGGTAAATTGAAAAGTGCGAAAAATTGACTGTCAGAGGCATTCAATTGTCACAGAGCATCATTGTAGGAGGGGTTTCTAACCCCGAATTCTGCTGTGTATCTCAAATCGGGGTTAGAAACCCCTCCTACAAATGTGTATCTTGACAATTGAAGGCCTCTGAATTGACCGTAAGATATGAAATGAACAACCCAACGGGCACCGCTTAAGAATATCCGGTTATTCTAACCCGATAAGGATTGTAGGAGGGGTTTCTAACCCCGATTAACCATAATTGGCACCAGAATTCGTTATTTCTATGTCTTTTGTTATCAATCGGGGTTAGAAACCCCTCCTACAATCCTTATCGGTAGCAACTTAGGTTATTCAAAGAGAATTTTTACAATGAAACTTTAGTGTAAACCCTTTAAATTGATTGTAGTAAATTAATTAAGTGTTTTAAGTTTGATTTAATTATGTGTTTCTGTTAAACTAATTGTGAAATAGACGTTTATCCTTTAAAAATAAAATCAGAAATTGACGTTCTAAGGATGAACGACGTTAAATTTGACTGTTTTATTTTCTTCATAAAATCAAATGGAGGTTTTTAATGTATAGGAAATTATTTGTAATAGGATTAGCAGTTCTGTTGGTTCTTTCAGTTATACCACGCACTGCTGATGCACAAGAACAAATCCTCGGTCCATGGCTTTGGATGATCGCACCAGCCGAAGAAGGGCAAGGTGGTGCAGCTTCCACCGACATCGATTTATTGGCAGTTGCAAGCGATAACAAAGTTACTGAAGAAATGGTGGCTAAAAATGGCGCAAATGAGGGAGACACTGTTGGGGATTATCAGTGGACTCTCGCTGAACTGCCCGCAGACGGAAACATCAATACTGTTGTCAACTCAACCGGAATGGAAGAAGGTGATGATTTGAATCACATCACTTCTTATGCACTCTACACATACAATTCGGATAAGGCACAAGAGGCGACAATGAAAACAGGCAGTGATGATTCCATCAAAGTCTGGCTCAATGGAGAAGTCGTTTTTACCAATGCCGTTAACCGTGGACGTGGCATGTGGCAAGATGAGTTCGGAATCAGTCTGAAACAAGGCGACAACTTTTTGATGGTCAAAATCTGTGAAGCCGGTGGTGGATGGGGTATGCACGTCGGTATCCTTGAAGAGCCTTATGTCCCTATAGTAGATATTCTCACAAATTGGCTCTGGATGATCGCACGACCCGAAGAGGGACAAGGTGGAGCAGCTGCAACAGACGTAGATTTGCTGGCAGCAGCAAGCAAAGATGCAGTTACTGAAGAGATGATTGCTATGCTTGGCGCAGCTGAAGGCGACAGTGTCGGCGATTACGATTGGACACTCGCTGAATTGCCACAAGATGGAAACCTCGATCCAATTGCCACTCTAATGGAAGTTGAAGGTGCTTTCGACCACATAACAGCTTATGGACTCGTTACGCTTGTTTCTGACGAAGCTAAGGAAGTCACATTGCTGGCTGGAAGTGATGATTCTATCAAAGTTTGGCTCAATGGTGAAAACGTTCACACGAACGCGGTTAACCGTGGACGCGGTAGATGGCAAGATGAGTTTACAGTTAATCTGAAACAAGGTGACAACATTCTACTGGTCAAAGTCAGTGATGCTGGTGGTGGCTGGGGCATGCACTTCGGTATTCGGGGTGAAATAGAAAGTGCCTATAAATCACCCGCTGAATTGGGCACTTCTGTTGAACCTAAGGACAAATTCATCACTACTTGGGGCAAATTGAAAGGTGCAAAATAACACCATAAATTTGTAACAACTAAATTCGTAAAGGACAGTGCCAAAACACTGTCCTTTACTATTTAATCACTCATTACTAACCGATATTGTTAGAGGGTTTCCAACCCCGATTTCCACGCTATTGTAGGGCGGGGTCTCTGTGTCCCGCCTTTCGTCTGAACCAGGATTTACAGAATTGTGAGTCTGATGTTTCAGAGTGCTATTGATAATACCATTTCTAATTAATCGTCTCACATTAAGAAAAAACGCGTTTAATGTGAATGCCTTATGTGCATTCACCAAGCGCAATTCATTGCATCTCCGACATTGAGCACCAGAGGTGCGGAAGGTCTATAGAAAACGTAACACTAACAACACAAGCCCCAGCGGGGCGACAGGTGTCTATGTATAGTGTCACCCCTCTGGGGTTCTTTCGTATTATGATACGTGCTATATACCTTCCGCACCTCTGGTGCTGAAATATAGGAATACTTCCTTAAATTGACACTTATAGTGCGGTCTAAACTCACACCGACTGTGATCTTCTCTTCGCAGCCAATAAACGCGCCACCGTCCCCTCAACTTGTTCTGGAGCAGTCGTTCCGGTTTCCCTTTCCCGTAGGGACACATTTTCCATCGTTGAATACACACCATTTTCAGAAACTGTGGATACCTCACCTTTTTTCTGTGTAAGACGTGTAAGGGAATCTGGAATCACCGACTCAGACTGTCCGCGAAGTTGTGCACGGAGTTCAGACAAATATCCGCTCATTATGCTGAAGCGACGAAGAATCATCTCCAATACAAACATTCCTACTGCAATAATCAATAACATACTTGATAATGATACCCGTTGTTCAATAGGAACGCCTGCAGGTGCAGCAATCTGTGTAGCAGTCGATTCATAGATACCACCTGTGTCCTCAGCAAGTTGTTTGAGCAATGCTTGGTTAACGCCAAATTCCGCATATTCTGCAGGATATGAAAGCGATATAGTCTCTGTCTGTCTACTTTGATCGTCATTGTGTATAGCAGTGACAATATAAGAACCGCTGTCAGTCTTATGAAAGTTGCCAATGTATCGGGTAGAACTTTCCTGTTCCATCTCAACAGATTGACTTGAGCCATTCGGTCCAGCAACCTGCACCACAAAAGTCACAGAGGATGATTGTTGCGTTTCAATAACAATCTGTCCATTGCCACCCTGTGATGAAACTATAAGGTCAAACTTAGCAGAGTCTTCAGTCGGTAAAGTCCAATTGACCACTTGCCCCCAAAACTTGCCGAAGTTTTCCCAGGAAATCCAATCTGCACTCCACGCAGGTTTTACATCCGATGTCCATGCAACCGATTTCCCTAATCCGTAGTTCCAAACTGCAAGCACTGGTTCATCTTTATGTGATTTGATAATGACTTGTGCCGCTTTCTTTTCCGCTGTTGCAACATAACCTTTCAACTGTGGTAAAGCAGTAATACCTTCAATTATTGGAGAATTTCGGTTAATGATGCTTGGTTCAAAAGGTTCCTGAACGATATAACTTTGCGTTTCTTGCACAGCATCCATCAACACTTCTGGCAATTCGCGCACATCCCGAACATGCACAGATCGTCCTATACCATCACTTTCAATTCTCTGTAGCAACTTTTTGTCTGCATCACCAATGCCGATGACGGTGATACCGATACGTGCATCAACAATCTCCTGTGCAGTTTCTATAAATCGAGCAGGATCTCCAGCCGACTTAACATCGGATAATAGAATAATATGTTTCAGTTTTGCCGCCGCAGATTTGAGTATGTTTCCCGCTGTTTCAACTGCCGTACCCATCGCAGTTGTGCCACCTGTCGGTTTTAGTCTGCCTACCGCTCGTCCCAACGCGTTATGGTCAGATGTGAGTGGAGAAATATCCCGTTGATTGACATCAAAACCGAGGATTGCAGCCTGATCTTCATCTTCCAAATTCCGAATACCTGCGCGTATCGCCTCTTTAGCAAGTTCAATCTTCTGCTGTGAACCGACATAGTTCGCCATGCTACCAGACGTATCAATGACAAACACAAGTGCCACAGACTCTTGCCGTTCACGCGGTGTCATTTCTACAGGGAGGACACGTTCTAATGCAGTCCCTGTCCAACCACCAGCACCGAATGCACTATCACCACCGATAGCCACTAACCCGTGTCCAAGGTCACGCACATACGCTTCAATAATATCCGTCCGTTCCGATGAAAGCACGTCCGCAGAAATGTTGCTAAGAATAAGAACATCGTTCTGTTGAAGTGATACCAAGTCTGTAGGCATCTCTTCAACAGGAATAACATTGACCACAAAACCGTTCTCCTCAAGTACCACCTTCAGCCTATCTGTATGTTCCATATCACTATCGGCATATAAAATATGCGATTTGTCCTGAATCTGCACCACGCCATAAGCTTGATTATTTTCAAGTATCTCATCACTGACGTTCAACTTCATAAGATATGTGTGTGGTCCGTCTTTCAAAAGATTTTGTTTGGGGAATGTCAGTACATTCTTACCTTTCTGCAAGGTGAATTCAATGTCTGGGAATGGAATATCGTTGTGGTAAAGCGTAGCGGATACAGTCGGAATGCTGCCATCTGTTTCAACGATTGCTTGTATCAAGAATTGCTGCTCTTTCCGAACTTTGTCCGGCAATTGAAGTTCTTGAACCCTGATTGTATCCTCAACTGTCTGTAGAGGAACAGACATTATTTCCACGTCACTTGCTTGAAACAACGGCAAGTAATCTTTGATAGAGGAATTACCGAAATTACTGATTCCATCGCTATACAACACAATTCTACGGTGATAATCGTCCGGCAACATTTCAAGTGCATGTTTGAGAGCGGTGAGAATATCGGTCCCATCCGTATCAACAGACGATTCAATTAGATATGATGTGAGTGATGTCTGTTGATCTGCTGCTTCCATATTAATTAAGATGGATGGTTCTTTAGCAAAACTAATAACCACATATTGGTCAGTTGGTTTCAACCTTGCTATAGCCGAATTTATCTGGTTGATGGCGATTTCCTGTTGAGATGGTGCAATGCTGTCAGATGTATCAATCAGAAATGCTACTGCAAGTCGTTGTTCTCGGTCAGTTCGTTGGAGATTTGCTAAGGCAAGAATAATGCATAGCAGTGCAGCAGTTCTGAGAAGGAATGTTGTGCGTTTTCGCCACTTCGCTGCGATAACACTTGTCCGTAACTGGATATAGATTAAGATTGGGACTGCAGCAAGTAGAATTAGGAAGAGGGGAGACCGGAAATCAAACATTTGTGATTTCTCATAACGACAAACTATATAACTCCCACTGGGTGTGTAAGTTATTGCACAATTACATAAGTTTCTTATTGTAGTGTCAAATGATTTGTGAGATACGCTCTAATGATATTTATTGTAAAGTTGGCTCTAATGCCCATCCTACCTCATTTGCAATATCAGCAAGATTTCGTCTTAAATTCCTAAATGCGCTGTCAGATATTCCAACTTTTTCACCAACAGACTCCATAACGATTAATGAATGTGCTTCATTCTTTTCTGCTGGATCATATATTGGGTCGTATAATACCTTAATCTTATAGTCCTTTATTCTTATTCTCCGTACATCTCCTGTGATAAGCTTGGCAACACCATCTCTGGGGTCATTCTGAGATAATCTCGGATTAAAACACTGTTTAATAGCAAGATCTACAGAGATTTTCTTCGTCCTATCAAAAAATGCAGTACTTCTAACTATTATATCCCCTGATGCATTGACAGCATATCCAACTACATTGTCATTTGGATTTATAGGATTTATTGGAACCCGACGGTACAACTCATCAATGTCCTTAATGATGTAATTTTTATCCATTAATTAACCATTTCCATAAATCAATACAACTATCCATATTGGGACAATCTGTTTCTGAATCTCTCCAAGTATTACCTTCTTCATCAATAGTTTTCCACATTTTGGTATATTCTACATCGTCATCTTTTATGTCAAAGTATAATTGACGACCTTGATTCTGCCATTCTACAGATATATACCCGTTATGCTCATTATATATGCGCGGATTAATCCAGTGGAATATACTTGAGTTAATATGAATGTAAAATTCTTTCACAAGTATTTTGGCAGTAGAAATTGTCTTATTAGTAGGTCTCTTAGACCCCTCGCCGTCCCAGTTATCTTTGATCTCTGATAAAGAATCGATTATCTTATGCATTCTAATAATCTGGTGAAATTCTAAATTTAACGGATTATGAGTTTCTTGGCTGATAGTTATTCCGTGCACATTCAGGTCATAGTCATCATGAACTTGATGAGATATAAGAACCAACTTAAAACCCCCTTGAAAATCACTTTGTATAGGCACAACATGTCCAATAGTTGATGTATTCAGACTCGAATGCCGTAAATGTGTTGTATTTAGAGTTTGCTGAGGCACAGGTTCATCCTCTATTCTCAGGTTTTAGATTATATATGTTATGCAGTATGTTCTCTGCTTTTTCCTTCAAGGTATACATTGAATTTTTAGATATTCCTAATTCCAATTCTGATATATTGTCTATTTTGAAGTGGAAGTTAAATGAGCATGTTGTTTTATTAGTAGATTTATTATATTGTATATTGAGATTGAGATCTATGCTTTCTTCAAATTTGATACTGCAACCGTATACTTCAGAAGATATTAAATGTACATAATCACTATCTTTATACAAGTCTGGTGATCGTATAATGTAGGCGATGTCCTGATTAAGTCCGTCCTCGGCAAATACCAAGTTTACTCCATATCCATCAGCAAGGGTATTCGGTAAACAACGGCATATTCTTAAAGCGTACTTCTCTAATATACCAAAGTCTTGGCTTTCAAATAAATTAAACTCTAATCTGCCATCTGTAAAAGTTAATTTTATATCTTTAATAGATATTGTTATAGTAGAATATTTTACCGTTGATGACTTTCCAAAATTACACATTGTAAGTATGTCAACGCCATTTTCTACACCACCTTGATCAAGCAAATATTTCTCAACCCATACTGGATTCATGATATACGGATTTAGTCCTCCAACAATAACCAGTGAACTAGATTCATAATTTAACTTCATGAATACATTCCTTGTATAATTTATCTGTGAATTTTCCGTTTTTAAGTATATCAATAAAAATTCACAATGTCAAGTTTTCATTATTTAGTGGAAAAGTAGACGCTTGACTTCTATTGCTTGTGCAATTCCTCAAAATACGCTTCAGCTGCTTGTGTTTCAGCTGCGTGCGTCATACCATAACGTTTACACAAAGCAATATACTCAGCGATCAAAGTGCGCCGACGTTTATGCGGAAAATCACCACCTGCCGCCAACATCGCTTTGTAAGCAGGAATAGACGCTTTTTCAACACGGGCTTTTACTTCAGAATTGTCTGCAAGTGCTAACGCTTCCTGGAAATAGTCAAACACACGTTGAGAACTTTCAGCATCTAAACCCACATCCTCAGGTGATGGAAAACATCTGGGGTGTAGGTTCCTCGCTTCAACGTTATCGTGGAGAAAAGCGATATAGTTCAAAATTACAGGTGCTGCTGACTTGTAGTGGAGATGGACAAATTCGTTTAAGACTTTCTGATCGTCAAGGTGCGGATTCCAGATAAGATGGGAGATGACATAGTTTCGTAAATCTGAGAACTCACCTGTCAAACCATTACCATTTGCCTGCATAAAAACACCTTTAGCATTGTTCCGTAAAAAGTAGCGGACATTCGGTCCAATACTGCGTAAATTAGGAAACGGCAAATCGTAGGAGCGAAAATTGGTGTTGTAATTCCATATCCAGATGTCATTGCAGATTTTACCCCATTCGTTCGTATCTGCACAGAAGGCTTGATTCTGTTCGCAATCCGGATTGTCTATGGCATGGAGGGTGCAACATTCAATACTGCAAAGTTGAATCTGAACATTATGACGTGGTTTGACAGTCTTTGGTGGTTTTCGTGTATACCAATATGCAAGTGTTCCAACCTTAACGTTAGGATGTGCTTTTTCAATACGTTCCGCAACGGAATTTACAAATGTCAGCTGCGACCCCATCGGAGTTTCCTCTGCTGCGTTGAGTTCCTCACATCTGTCACAACGGCAATATGCCGCAGTATCCGCCTGACTAACACTGATATTCGCCACATTAGGATTGTCATTGAGACGTTGAACTGCCGTTTCAGCGGCTATTTCAATTACTCCTGGATTTGTGACGCACAATTGCGGTCCACCTCCATGCGTATTCGTATCCCGTTTTCCATCAACTAACGCATAATATTCAGGATGCTCCTCGCCATAAGTGCCGTATGGAACAAGCACATGGAACGAGTGATTGATAAGCTGTTGTGGCGTTTTTCCACCAAGATTTTCAGCATCGGTTACCGTGTTCACTTTGCGTTTTGCAGCAAATTCTGGAACATTTGAATTTTCGCGATAGTAACTCCATCGGAAGGAGAAGGGAGGATTGTATGTATAACTTCCGCAAGGCACTTTCAATTCAGAAGCATCTGGTATGTATGTGTGGTCAGCGGTCAAAAAGCGAATACCGATCAATTCTTCAAGGAACTGATACACAGCATAAAGCACCCCGCGAGACCTGCCTCCACTCAGCAAGATATGTTTATTATCTACTGTGATATCTATTTCTTCATCGTCTAATTCATCTAAAGATTTGACAATAATCTGACCAGCATTGTTATCTGTGTTTTCGTCTGCTGTTCCAAGCAGTAACTCTAACTGTGTAGCTTGGTTGAACCATTTTCGGAATTCCTCCGCTGCATATATTTCTGAAACAGTTGCATCATCCGAAATGACGATACGCCAATTCCGCATCGTTGAAACTGCTAATTCCCCATCAGAAGGTTGAAACATGAGTGTTTTGATAGTTGACATAATTATTCCTCCGACTATTCCCAATTTCCAATCGGTTCCGTTGATTGTACAATGTGCATGCCTGCATCCGCAAATTCTGCAAAAGCAACATCTGCTGCTTCCGTATAGTCCACAACATCAGGCACAACAACAGGCGACGTTAGGTCTTCCATCAGATAGATTTTCTTGGCAAGGGACGCATCTGTGTGTTGTATTTCTGCAAGGAGATCGCTCACTGTCCAAGCAACACAGTGGCTTTTTGCCTGTCCAGCAATAATCACGCGATCGTAAGATAAAAGCGTTTGTAAAAAGTCGGTATTCTTATTAGCAATTGGTTTTCCTTCTGCATCGTTTAGCACCTCTGGACGCAGCACAGAGTAGTTCTCAGTTAACGGATTGCGTCCCTTGAGTTCATAATGTGTCTGACTGTTGCGTGCAATCGCATGAAAAAAACATGCTTCGTCTACTGCAGAGACAATCGCATGTCCAATACCACCAAGCATGGCATGATAGGGCCATATCGTCAGCGGATACTTTCCATCAGTCGTTAATGTTTTGACATAATGTCCCGCATAACTTTTGAGCCACGTATATTGTTCTGCATCGCCACTCAGACTGTCAATAACTGCTGGATTGACATACCATTTACCAGTCTCAATATCTTCCTGCGTAATAAGGGTTTGTAGTGGAATAGGGTGTTCACCTGCATCATTGATCCAAAACACCTCGTGAAAAATCTGCATCGCAGTATGTGTATCCAATGTGCATGCGATTTTAGTAATCTGTGATAAATTACGATAGATGAATTGACATAAACGCACATTATCTTCAACAGCCCCATTTCCCGATCTACCACCAACGAATAGTTCGTATTCTGGAATACAGAAGGTATTTTGGACATCAATAAGCAGCAAGCAAATGCGATAAGAATCTTCAGATGCAGGGGGGATGTTGTTCCGTTTTGTCCATGCCCGTGCCTCATCTAATCGTTCTTGATAAGGAATACGCCAGACATGTCCTACCCGGCTAACATCAAAATGTGCAGGAATCGGAACTTGTGGGGTTGACAGTGTATTGCTCATCATTGTCCCTTTTTACTTACAATCACGAGTTAATTGACATCACACAGCGAAATAGTGATTTTTTACTATCTTTTTTAGAACAAATCAGTCTATCATGTGTAACATGCAATATAGATTCAAGTAACGGATTTATGGTGACGTTTAGAATTAAAGTGACATTTTGTAGCATAACCTGTTAGGCTGTGCAGAAACGGAACACAACCTAACAGGTTATGCTACAGCGTCTGCGTTAGTTTCGGTTTTCTGAACGAACTGCTCATAATGTTCAATTACTAAAGTTTACTATAGATAAAAACTTTTGTCAGCAGTAAAGAATTGTTGTTATTTTAAAGCACGTATCATTTTTTTACAACAAAAAACGGGGTTAACCCGTCTAAAGTAATAGGAAGTTAATGAACTTTTTTCATAATTTTTGAATCTTTTTGCAAATTCTTTCGTTATTAAAATCGTTGGATGGCGTGCTTTTGCAGGAAATGCTGTTGAACACCTATTCCAGATGAAATGCGTAGTCCACATATTGATGAGGTTAAATGAGATAACATGAGAAGATCGAAAAAACGTCGTCCAGAAATGGAAGAGAAACTTGATAAGGTTGAGCAACAGGTACGTGAGGCGCGCGGACGCTTGCGGTGGCAAGTTCGTCAAGCACTTATTCCACTTGACATTCAAGAGAAGAAGGGCATATCCAAACTGAATGGTCAAGTACTAATTATTACTTATGATGATAATTTACAAGAGAGAATTAGAGGTGTCCTTGAATCTGACAATTATCGTTGTGATGTAGCAGAAGGAAGTTCAAGAGCCGTCGGTATGCTCAGACTGCAAAAATATGAACTGATTATCGTGGATTATACACGTTACCGACGTTCTAACATCTTTTCGTATGTTAGAAGGTATCAACCTGGCACCAGACTTATATCCATTGTTTCGAATCAAGACAGAGCGAATGAAATGATGCGATTGGGAAGTTATAGTTACTTAGTCGGACGCAATTTTGATACAGAACAACTGCGAACCTGTCTGGTGAGTTCCCTAAGGATGGGACATCGGGTTTGTTCATTACAGGCACAGGGAGAACGATGTAATAGGTCCTGTGTCAATAGTTATCAGACTGAAGATGATATTATGGATTTTGATGATGTGTCCGAAGATTACCTGAGTGATTATAATCCAAGTAGTCAATATGAACCAAATTAGAATTGTTGACCAATACTTATCAATAATAAATGGCAAAAAACTTAGAATTTAAAGTGCGACATAAGTCCCTTGACCTGCTGCTACCGAAGTTAACAGACTTGAATGCATATCTAAAGGAAACTATAAATCAAGTAGACACATATTTTCAAAGTCCTAAAGGGAGATTAAAACTACGCGAGACTGACACATCCGATGAAGGATGGCTTATATATTATGAACGTCCGAACACATTGGAATCTCGTTACAGTATCTATCAACTTTGTAAAGTTGATGAATCCTCAGTATTAAAAGAACTTTTGACAGCAGCTTTAGGTGTTAAAACAATTGTAAAAAAACAGCGAGTGCTTTGGATGTATGAGAATACCAGAATCCATCTTGATACTGTTGAGGACTTAGGTGAATTCGTAGAATTAGAAACGGTATTTCAAGGACAATCCGAGGCAGACGCTAATCAGGAACACAACCACGTAAAAAACACACTCGGCTTGGAGACAGCAGAACCGATTGCAGTTTCTTATAGCGAACTACCAAAAGAAAAATCATAAAGTGAACCAAGCATGGCATCAATGGAGGTATAAATTATGGACTATTCCCATTATCGTAAGATCGTAGAATCTCAAAATGAGATAGATAGTACTACAAGAAAAGAACTCCTAAGTGAATATCTGAAGACTCCATCTTTGCCGCATTTACAATCTCTTCGCGATTTGTTAGGTGAGATGAAATCTAAATTAAATCGTTGTGATGACTCAAAAAAGAAGTGTCTAAAGTCTGTTCAGGACATGCTTAACAAAAAACGTTCTGGGTAACGTTAGTTAATAAACATACTAAGCCCTCAACAATCTCAAGGTCTACATATATACTTGGAGTTGTTCAGGGCATTTGTAGTTGATTATTACTTGAATATTGAATTCAATAATGATAAACTTAATACGTCGCGTGATTTGTTTACATAAGTAAATCAATCATATAATCTTCTTAATAAAGAGGAAATTGTAAGATGAATGCTACTATCAAGTTAACAACCGAACAGATCATTGATTTTATTCAGCAGATGCCTCCAAAAGAGAAGCGGGCAGTCCTAATTGCTCTTGCAGAAAAAGTAAATGTAGGACAACAAGAACATATGCGCTACGCCGAATCACAAGTACGAGAACTCTGCTCTTCCAGAGGGTTGGATTGGGATACTATGTCTGAAGAAGAACGAGAATGTTTTATTGACGATCTTGTTCATGAAGATAGAATATGCAACCGATAGTAGTGTATGATACAAATATATTGATATCAGGTATGGTCTGGGGTGGAGTTCCTTACAGATGCATTGAACTTGCCAAAAGTCATAGAGTTGTTGGGATAACTTGTGCCGAAATACTTGATGAGTTTGAAGAAAAACTAACAATGAAATTAAATTTATCAGTTTCACAGACTTCAGATATGATTACGAATCTTCTTGGTTTTCTTCAGACAGTTAAGATTTCCAACCAAATTAAAGGTGTCACCACCGATCCTGATGATGATAAAGTAGTAGAGTGTGCAGTTGTCGGATCTGCTACCCATATCGTCACAGGTGACCGGAAACACCTACTTCCTCTTCAAAGTTACGAAGGAATCCTGATTGTTAAAGCAGCAGACCTTCTTGCACAGTTCAGATAAGTTTTTCACAGACGTGAGAGAACAGATTGCACCAAAAGCGGAATCATCAACTCATGATGTCCTGTAAACGTATATCCTTTCCCACCCATCTCAGTCGGACGTTTGACAACGTTCTCCACAGCACGATATTGCTGAATCATATCAAAATCAGCAGCTGTGAAGTGCGATACCGTATTACCCAAATTCCTTGCAATCGTCAACGCTTTCAGAAACACTTCAGGTAAAATCACAGCAGAACCAAGGTTAAGCACAACCCCACCACCTTCTAACTCCGTAACAAGTTGTGTCAACAAACGAAAGTCAGTAAAACTTGCCTCGCCAATTGCAGCACCGTTTGCCAATGGATGTTGATGGATAATATCCGTGCCAATCGCAACATGCACTGTAATCGGTATGTTGTGTTGAATACCTGCAGCGAGGAGACTGTAATCGTTATACGGTGCATCCAACGCTATCAACTTCTTCCCCAATGCCTCACCCATTCCGATGTCAGTATCGGCAGCATTTTGGATCGCTTCATTCATCAATCTTCCTGTCTCCTCCCACATACCGAATTGACCAGTTTTTAGGTATTCAGAAACATCTTCAGAAGTTTCACCGATAAGTGCAATTTCAAAATCGTGTATACTGCTTGCGCCATTGAATACAATACCGGTAATGACTCCGCGTTCAACCAATGCGATTAAAAGAGGCGTTAACCCGCATTTAATGACATGCCCACCCATCATGACAATCACTGCCTTTTCCTGTTGATGGGCAGCAACAATCTTATCAATAAGTTCAGTAAAATCTTGTCCTTTGAGTATTTTGGGAAGGGATGTTAAAAACGGCGTAAGATCCGCTTCTAAGTCAGGGAGTGTTGCAAAATCATGAACAGAAACTTTGTTTATACGTTCTTGAAGTGGATAGGTCTTCACGGAAGATAGGTCAATCGGTTTCAAGTCTTTTTTCATTTCCGCATTCACACCAAAATATTAAATTTATGCCTCTGTGCTTCCTGCAGTTTAATCATCAACAGCATGGTCTTCATCAGTCTGTTCAATGGGGGTTGCTTCCTGAATATTCTGTGGTGTCGGTATAGGTTCGTCAAAATTCTCACCTTTGCTTTCTGCCTCAATTCTGCGGTCATTCCAATCTTTAACCGCAGCGTAGTATTTCGCCACTCCTTTAGCAAGTCCTTCCGCTTCAGCTTCTTTTATGCGTTTCTGCAGTCTTTCGCTATACCAATCAGATAAAAACATAATAAAATCCATCAATTATTGTGTATTAAGGATCGGTTCATATTTATGAAGTAATTCACTTTCAATTCTGTTTCAATAGGATTGACTTGAAAAATATATTGGTGTCCAGAAGCACCATAAAATGCAAAATCTTCTATCTTGAACATAATTATATCCTATCTATCAATTTATGACTTGGATGCAGGCTGTTTATTAGGCCGCTACCTGTGTGGTTACTTCCAATCATCACCATCAATTATCTCTTCCAAACATTCATCTATTTCTTTAAACTCTACTGGTAACGTATTGAGATTATTTGAAAACCGGTTTCGCACAGCATCTCTAAACAAGGTTCTATTCAGTTCAATTCCTATGCTGTTTCTCCCTAATTGCAGTGATTCTATTGTTGTGGTGAACGAACCTGCAAAAGGATCAAGGACAGATTCATTCACACCTGTGAACACCTTTACAGCGTATTCAGGGATTTCACTTGGGAAAGGGGCTGTATGTCCAAGCGTGTTTTGCCCTTTACTGTTTATCTTTATTACTGGTGCGAATTTGACTATATCGCGCCGCCACATCTGCAGCAATTCTTCACAAACGCGATTTTCGTCTTGTTGCAACCCAGTCATTAACTGTGTGCGCGCTGAAAAACGTTTACCACGATTCGCCGCTGACCTCTCAAAACATGCTAAATTCTTGCATTCCCAAGACTTGACACCCACTCTGGAGTATGCATTCCCATTGACTTTTAAACAACCACATATTGGACAAGGATAAGGTGTTTCATCCAATCGATGTTTGTAGAAGACAAAAATATGTTCATAACAGTTGACTGGATATTGATATAAAGGGTAAGGTCTATCTCCATTTTTATGTCGCTGTGTTTGAACTTCACCCTTGTCCCAGATGAAATCATCTACAAATTGGAAACCGTGTTCCTCGAATATTGTGGTGAAATATGCCCCCAAAGGAATCCTACGTTTTCCCCAAGTTGATTTGGTATGTCTGTTATCGTTGTCAAATATATCGCCGACATTGAAAACAAAAGGGCGATGATTGTCCAAGACCCGATAACACTCCTTGATAATACAAGACATTTCCTCAAGGTAGTCGTCTAAGGTTGCCCATTGTGAATAATCCCGTGCATTGTAATATGGTGGGGAAGTGACCATCAATTGAATGCTTTCACTGTCCATACGCCGTAAAAAATCCAGACAGTTTCCCCATAGCAGTTTTGGTCTGTGCAGCTCGGAAAAGATGTCTTGATTCAGAACCAAATCGGCATCGGTATATTGTTTTTGATATTCTCTTTTTACAAATTCGTAGTATCTATCTATGTATTGTTCTATTGTCGAATCTCTATCACCACGAATCTTACGCAAGCAATCCGTTTTAAATTCGTTTAGTTGGTCTTCATTAAACACGCGTCTCAGATATTTTTCACTCACCCCGAATATTGTTTGTAAATACGGATGAGGTCCATCACCCGTGTCCAGTGTGCCATCAGGAAATTCCAACTCATCTAATTTCACAGGCAGAGAATCGTCTGTTTCAACAACTTGTAAATCGTCCATTGTATCACCTCATGACATAGCATCACTTGCAACTACATTTCTCCAATATCACTCGGACTGGTAGGACCGGACAAACCAGAATGTTCTTTACCATCAATCCTTGAAGTTATTATATAATAGAACGTAGTCAAAAGTCAATCTAATACAAATCTAAGGGGGTGTAAAGTTTTTGTCACCTTAGAAAAACACAATACGACAGAAATTCAGGAGATTATCAACAATATCTAAAATAACCCAAGTTGCTACCTATCGCACAGTTTCAACCATTCTACTCGTGATGTACAATCTTTCGCTCCAGCGGAGCGGTATGCGCAAAATTCTGAACGCTCTTAGCAGGAGATTATATTGTTTAGGGGGCAACTCGCGTTAAAATAATATAGATTCTCTATTATTTTAACTTGACAATCACAAATATGTATAGTATAATTAACACATGTTTAGCGGATAGGTTCAATTCAACTACGCAAGTTTAGAAACTCAAAGAGGCGACGCAGTCAGAGAAATCTTATGATATAACCATGATTTCGCACATCACGATTGTTCTAAGCAAGTTCTGAACATATCATGAAGGACAATAGTCGCGCAATTCATTGCACCTCAGACATTACAACAGAAAAGGTAATTTCAAGAATAGAATTGGTATAAACAGTAGAGAGAATATCATGTTAACGCAGGACAATAGAAGTGAAAAACAGACTGAATCAGAAAACACCACACGGATCAATCGGATTATGATGTGGTGTCCATATACCTCAAATAATACATATCAGGACACCCAAAACTTAAATCACAAAACGTACCGAATCGAAAAATTGAAATTTCCAGAAATATACACGAAAATCATTCACAAACCCATATACAGACTGGACTCACAGCACCGTACCAAAAACGTACCAAAAACGTACCGTAATCCGAAAAAACGTACCAAACGGTACCTTTTCAAAGATCAAAAATGCAATGTCCTTTCAAGAAACTAATGACTATGGTGACAAAAACTTTACACACCCAAATCTAAGGGGGTGTAAAGTTTTTGTCACTAACTTCCTAACACGCATTATAGTACGGGTCTCCGTGCCCCGCACTCTATAATCTACCAATAATTGCGGGGCACAGAGACCCCGCACTACAATGTCCAATGAGATGTTGCTAAAAACTTTATACATCCACTTGAACCATCTGATATTGCACTAATGCTTTTTTAAACCTGTACTCTAAATTTCACCCTCTTATATAGGGAGTTCTGCGAAAGCATAAACTGAAAACAGAATAAAGGAGACACTTAATGTCAGACATTTTAAACGAAAGCTTGATAGTTGCTGCGATGAAAGATGGGGCTTCCAATGCATTGGAAGAACTAAAAGAACGTCTAATTTTTGGACAATACAGCATACGGGCTATAATCAGCAGGATTCCGTGTTCTGATGCCGATAGAAAAATGCTTGAACAACATATCTTGGAGATTATTTTGGATGATTTGCATAGAGAAGGTTTCTCAGGCCCAATCCTGCAAGATGGATTCCGTTATGCTACCTATTTTGCCTCACTATATAAGAAAAATAACGAAATTAAACTGTCTGACCTAAATCAGACAAAAGAGAAGGCGGTACAGATTAATCCATTGACATTAGACGATCTGCACAGAAAACGTAAATATCCACCACTGGAGGAGATAGACCTTGAGATTCAAACGCTCGTAAGTTTATTGAATCAATTTCCTTACATAAGAACATCAGGAAGTTCTTGTAGCGGACATCCAACTCGAGAAAATTGGAAGCCTTATGGGGGATATATTGGGATTACCCATTTTGGTAATGGCACCCCACGCACAACCTTGAACTTCCTTATTGATCTATTAATGCTGTTAGACAACTCGGATGCGTCAGTCAATAATCCATACTTACCAACATCCCTGCAAATTGCACATGGCACACAGAATGCTAATACCACCTCTGACGATACAATTTGTGAGTTATACAAGCAAGCAGATGCAGAAACCTTATATCATTCTGGGGTTCCTATTGTCCTCATAAACGTCAACTTTCGTTTTTATGTGTGTCACAGTGATGCAAAGCATTCTTTAGAAATCTGGAAGCAACTTATCGCATGTGTAAAAGAGTTGATTCCAGAAAACAAGGAACTTACGACCGAAGTTAGTACGCCTGAGATGGCAATGCAGCTCTTGCAGAAAGTCCTTCATCAGTTACCTTTCCTATTTAGTGCTACACTTATCACGAGTCAAGAAGGATACCCAGGGATTATTTTGAACACAGTCGCTGATTTAGCTCTATGTCAGTGGTTTTCAGCATTAGCCGATATACTGCATGAACGTCTTACTAAAGCAGGATATGTAAGTTCTCCCGATGCAGACGGTGAAATGCCATTTACCATGAATTGGTCTTTTAGGTTGAGACCATTTCTTAGTCAAGAAATCATCCCGTTGCCGCATCTATCAACCCCACAGTGGGAGCCACGCACGTGTGAAGACCATTTGAAAATTTGGACAGTGCTTGAGAACGCAGTAGAAAAGCAACTTAAGAAAGAAGCATTTAACACTACTCCGTCAAATAACCAAACGGATTGAAATGAAGTTTTAACTAAAGTTATGTCTTTCGAATAGTTTTGGATTTTATACATTACTGAAGATTCTGTTTCCTAACCGAACCGGATTATTTCAGAATATAGATTGTTCACTATCTCTATAAGAACTATCAATTAATCAGAGGATTTGATATGTCTACAATTGTTTCATTACAGAACTATCCTGAAGAAAACCTTATCTGTTTACCATCCGACGCGATCGCTCGATTCGGTAGGGGTAGTGTTGAAGCTACTGCCGTCTCTCCCGATGGAAATACAATTGCAGTAGCAACACGTATCGGGGTGTGGCTCTATAATGCACATACTGATGATTTCATTAAACTAATTGCTGTAGAAGGCACAGGTCTTCTGTCAAAGGTTATTTTTTCTCCCGATAACACCCAGATTGCTACAGGCGATTGGGATGGTATAACATCACTGTGGGATGTTTCTACTGGAGCAAAGCTGGAAACCTTCACGAACAAAGAATATGTAACATCAGTTGCTTTTTCGCCAGATGGAAAATCCTTGGCAACTGGCACTCAGGATCATAAGGCAATATTGTGGGATATTAACACGGGTAAAGAACGTTGGGCTATTTCTCACGAAGATCTTGTATCTTCAGTTGCTTTCTCTCCAGATGGTTTACTCTTAGCAACAGGTAGTTGGGATAGCACGGCAAAACTATGGGATGTTGAAAATGGAGAGCTCCAACTGTGTTTCAACCATCAGAAAAACAGTGTAGATATTGAATTAGACGCTGGCATTGTTGAAACCTTTAACAATGCTGGAATCAATGGCATCGCCTTTTCTCCGAATGGACGATTTTTTGCCACAGGTGATCGCAATATAAGCGATAGAAAGGGCGTTACAACATTGTGGGATATTGAAAGCGGGGAGACTGTGTGGGAATTTACCCATAAGGAATCTGCGACATCTATTACTTTCTCAACAGACAATAAATACATGGCAACTCGCTTTTCCAATGGAGAAACAGATGTCCGTAATAGTGCCGATGGCACAACCGTACCAATGCAAGAAGGGAATTGGGCAAAATACAAAAAGAAACCGCCTGCAAACCACCCACCAAGAATGTACGGTTGGCTCGTTAGCTTTTCACCAGACGGAAAACACTTGGCTGCAGTAGAACAAATGTCTTCCCTTAAGATATGGGAATTAGCATCTGGCACAAATATCAAGACAATTGACCAAGATATTGGAGAAGCAAAAGTACTATCTTATACACACGATGGACATTGCTTTGGAGTGAGTCGATCATCCAAAGGAAGTACCTCTTGGAATTGTGCGACCTTTTGGAAAGATCAGGAACGACCAATTGACTTTCTATATGAAGACACTCAGGTAGACATAGGATCTGCCGCTGTTTCACCTGATACCAAAATTGTGGCTATAGGAGGAGATGATAAAAAGATTCAATTATGGGATAGAGCAACACAGAAGTTGGTTCACACACTTTCTGGGCATACAGGACCTATATTGAACCTTGCATTCTCACCTAATGGTACACTCTTAGTAAGTACAGGAGGCACTGAATATGATAAAGAAGAAAAAGACGGAGTCGTATATGCTTATCCGCTTGAAGATGGTCAGGTAGATCAAACAGCAAGGGTCTGGCATATTGAATCAGGTACTGAGATCGCAACACTCACACATCTCGCCAGAGTTGAGACAATTGTTTTCTCACCAGATAGCACTTATCTTGCAACTGCATCTGGAAAAAACGTCCATCCGTGGGATACCGTCCATCTGTGGGATACGAAGACGTGGCAGAAAATTGTGACACTTAAGACAGTAAGAGTGGAGTCGTTAGCTTTTTCGGCGGAGGGTTCGCTACTTGCTGTTGGCGGTACAGGACGGAAACCAAAGATACAGATATGGAATGTTGAGACAGCGCAAAAGGTTGTAGAATTCTCTGGACATAAAAGTGATGTGGAATCTCTTGCGTTTTCACCAGACAGCACACTCTTAGCAAGTGGAGGTTTTGATGGTGTCATCTACTTATGGAATGTGAAATCTATTACCGAAGTAGATTATTGAAGACACCTTCAATCAGAATGCAACGGATGTATAATGTCAATAATTTTAGATGAACAAATGAAATAAATTACCAGTTTTATCCGTTTTTATAAAACTTTGCACAGAAATTGACAAATTTGTTGTATTTTTTGTAAAATATATTTGACATACACCACGTAATGTAGTATACTTAAAATCTGGTTTGGGTTGAAAGTTAATTTCATCCCGTTCTTTGAAAATAAATTTGACTTATATGCAGACTCTGTAGTATACTAATAGACCTTATCAAAAGAGTTTGACTTATGTGTCAGATTTAAGTGGTAGATGAATACCACATGACGCGAGGGGGTGTAGCTCAGCTGGGAGAGCAACTGCTTTGCACGCAGTAGGTCAGCGGTTCAACTCCGCTCATCTCCATCGCCTAAAGGAAATGGATACATTTCTATAATATAGGCGGCGTTCTTTGACAACTGAATAGTAGAGGGTAAATCGGTAGAATAAAAATATCACCTTATCAAGCTACTAAGGGCTTACGGTGGATGCCTTGGTGCCAGAAGACGATGAAGGGCGTGACCGGCTGCGATAAGCTTCGGGGAGTTGCATAGTAAACTGTGATCCGGAGATTCCCGAATCGGGCAACCGAGTAGGTTAATACCTACTACTTGTATCCGGCGGATACAAGAGATAACCAGGAGAAGTGAAACATCTCAGTACCCTGAGGAAAAGAAAGAAAACCTCGATTCCCCCAGTAGCGGCGAGCGAAAAGGGAACAGCCTAAACCTGATATATGTTCAAGCCTGAACGCGTTGTATATCAGGGGTTGCGGGGTCCGTTGGGTGTGGGTTCAGACACACCAGAAGTTAACGTGTCGCTAGCTTAATGTTTCTGGAAAGAACAACCGGAGCGGGTAAAAGTCCCGTGAGCGAAAGCGATGGCGAACTTCCTGACAGATACCCCAAGTACCACGGGATAGGTCAAACCTGTGGGAATCCAGGAGGACCACCTCCTAAGGCTAAATACTCTCTGGCAACCGATAGTGAACAAAGTACTGTGAAGGAAGTGGTGAAAAGTTCCCCTGCTAGGGAAGTGAAAAGTCCCTGAAACCGTAGAGCCTACAATCTGTGGTAGTGCTAAGTCACGCAAGTGACATGCATGACCGCGTGCCTTTTGCATAATGAGCCGGTGACTTACTCTGTGTAGCCAGATTAAACATCTACGATGTGAAGTCGTAGCGAAAGCGAGTCTGAATAGGGCGTACAGTTGCATGGAGTAGACCCGAAACCAGGTGATCTACCCATAGGCAAGGTGAAGCATATGTAAAAATATGTGGAGGCCTGAACCCACCAAGGCTGAAAACTTGGGGGATGACCCGTGGGTCGGAGTGAAAGGCTAATCAAACCTGGTGATAGCTGGTTCTCCCCGAAATAGCTTTAGGGCTAGCCTTATGTGTTCGACAGTGGTGGTAGAGCTCTAATTGGACTCGCGGCCCCACCAGGTTAGCAACTCCAGTTAAACTGCAAATGCCATTGTCCAAAGCATGGGAGTCAGTCAGTGGGGGATAAGCTCCATTGACAAGAGGGAAACAGCCCAGACCACCAGCTAAGGTCCCTAAATATACACTAAGTGGTAAAGGATGTTTTATTGCTGAGACAGCCAGGATGTTGGCGTAGAAGTGGCAACCATTTAAAGAGTGTGTAATAACTCACTGGTTGAGCGATTTTGCACCGAAAATTTCCGGGGCTAAGTGTATTACCGAAGCTGTGGATATCTATTATCTACGGAAAATAGATATGGTAGGGGAGCGTTCTATAGTAGGACTGAAGGAATACTGTGAAGCGTTCTGGACGAATTAGAAGTGATTATGCCGGCATGAGTAGCGATAAAACAAGTTAGAAGCTTGTTCGCCGAAAGCCTAAGGGTTCCTGGGCAAGGCAATTCCACCCAGGGTTAGTCGGATCCTAAGCCGAGGCCGAAAGGCGTAGGCGATGGGAAGCAGGCGTAATATTCCTGCACCACCATGGCAAGATTGAAACTAGGGGAGACGCAAGCATTAGGAACTACCAGCTGATGGAAACGCTGGATTAAGCCCGACAGAGTGCACCAGGTAAATCCGGTGCAACACACTCTGAGAGGTGAACAGGATTCCGAAAGGATACAAACTGTTCCGGTTGCTTGCCAAGAAAAGAACCTCGAGTGGACGAACCACGGTGACCGTACCGCAAACCGACACAGGTAGGCGAGGAGAGAATCCTAAGGCGCCCGAGAGAACTCTCGCTAAGGAACTCGGCAAAATGACCCCGTAACTTCGGGAGAAGGGGTGCTTTGAGTAGATGCCGCGTTTCGCACGCGAAACCGAAAAAAGCCGCAGTGAAATGGCCCATGCGACTGTTTACTAAAAACACAGGTCTCTGCTAAATCGCAAGATGATGTATAGGGACTGACGCCTGCCCGGTGCCAAAACGTTAAGGTAAGGAGTCAAGCGCAAGCGGAAGCTCCAAACTGAAGCCCTGGTAAACGGCGGCCGTAACTATAACGGTCCTAAGGTAGCGAAATTCCTCGTCGGGTAAATTCCGACCTGCACGAATGGCGTAACGACATGGGCACTGTCTCGGCGAGAGACTCGGCGAAATTGTAATACCGGTGAAGATGCCGGTTACCCGTACCAAGACGGAAAGACCCCGTGAACCTTTACTATAACTTGATATTGGGTTTTAGTGCTGCCTGTGTAGGATAGGTGGGAGACTGTGAAACTGGGACGTCAGTTTCAGTGGAGTCGTCCTTGAAATACCACTCTTGTTGTACTGGAATTCTAACTTGAGTCCGTGAATCCGGACTGAGGACAGTGTCAGGTGGGTAGTTTGGCTGGGATGGTCGGCTCCTAAAACGTAACGGAGCCACCCTAAGGTTCCCTCAGTGCGATTGGAAACCGCGCGTAGAGTGTAAAGGCAGAAGGGAGCTTAACTGCAAGACGGACACGTCAAGCAGATGCGAAAGCAGGGCTTAGTGATCTTACGGTGCTGTGTGGAAAGGCCGTAACTCATTGGATAAAAGGTACTCCGGGGATAACAGGCTAGTCGCCCCCGATAGCTCAAATATACGGGGCGGTTCGGCACCTCGATGTCGGCTCGTCACATCCTGGGGCTGCAGCAGGTCCCAAGGGTTTGGCTGTCCTCCGATTAAAGTGGCACGCGAGCTGGGTTTAGAACGGCGTGAGCCAGTTCGGTCCCTATCTGGTACGGGCGCAGGATATTTGAGTGGAGCTGCCCCTAGTATGAGAAGACCGGGGTGGATGTACCTCTAGTGAACCAGTTGTCACGCCAGTGGCACCGCTGGGTAGCTATGTGCAGAAAGGAGAAACGCTGAAAGCATATAAGCGTGAAACCTACCTCAAGATAAGATATCCCACAACGATAAGTTGGTAAGACTCCTTCGAGATCAGGAGGTTGATAGGCCAGATGTGTACACCGTGTGAGCGGTTCAGCTAACTGGTACTAATAAGTCGAGGGCTTGATAACTTATTTTTCTCTACCGACACCTCACACACTATTCAGTTGTCAAATATTTCTTATACATCTTTCCGGTGGCTACAGCGAAGGGGACACACCCGTTTCCATTCCGAACACGGAAGTTAAGCCCTTCAGCGCTGATGATACTTCGGGGGCAACCCCGTGGGAAAGTAGGTCGTTGCCGGAATCCTTACAAAAAGGCAGGTTGCAAGCCTGCCTTTTATTTTATAAAAAGGTATTTGGATATGGATGTTATTAACAAGTGAGAAACGTTACACTCAGCGGAATATAGCTGGACATCATTAACGAAACTGATACAAGAAACGGTTCATAAAACGATGTAAACGAAATTTAATAAGGTATCGTTAGAAGTTCCATAAAGATAATCATGTGAAAATCGCAGTCTTAGTTTCAGCACGTAGATTATATCATTTCGTCACTACGTATTTTTTTCAGAAGAGAAGATAGAACTTACGCTAAATTGAAACGTCCCTAACGAACAGTTAACAGAACTTGAAACCTTGCCAACAATTATTATGGCAAATTAGTTCATATCAATATATCAATAGGAGCACACCCATGAAACGCTATTTGGGAATTTTCACAATAATTGCCTTCGCACTGATAGTCAGTATTACTGGATGTTCAGAGTCTGACACCGCAAATCCAATGACCGCCGGAACAAGTGACGAAGAATCGGCAAATCAACTCACACTTGACGAAACTTATGACAATACCCGGAATGGGGCACGTTTGATTATGAAATACTATACACCCGAAAAGTCTTTTAAAGGCACCGTTGAAAATACCACGAATGCGGTATTACAGAAAGTTCGCGTCGAAATTCACTTATACGATTCAAAAACCGGGAACTCAACTGCAGAACTCGGTCCAACACCACCAAAAAACCTTGCCCCCGGAGAAAAACTGGACATTGTACTACCCGAAGAAGGCCCAGCCTTTGACAGATGGACAGCTCACCCCGAAGTCGGTCCCAGTTCCAGCGGAAGTGGCGGCGAAGGCAGCGGTGAACATGGTGGTCAAGGCGGAGAAGGCGGCAACGAAGGCGGCGGCGGATAAAATTGATGCAGCGCAGTGGAACGCCTCTCTGGGAAAAGGAGTAATACGTTAATCACTCCTTTTCCCAGAGGCAAACGGTAACAGTTTTTATATAATCTTTCACTATCCTATACAGTTCATATTTTTAGAAAGGGACCTACTCATGAAACGCAATTTTGGAACCACCACCTTACTGATTGTCTTATTGATAGCAACGGCTATCGGCTGTGAACGGAAACCGCAAATACCTACGATGACAGGTGGGGACGAAGAGTCTGCAAACCGACTTACACTTACAGATACTTATGACAATGTCCGAAACGGTGCCCATCTAATTATATCCTATAATGCATCAGAAGATGCCTTTATAGGCACAGTTACAAATACAACCAATGGGACTTTAGCTCAAGTTCGTGTCGAAGTTCATTTATATGACGGTACGGTCACCGTTGATGAACTCGGCCCAACACCGAACGTTGACCTTATGCCCGGTGAAACGCACGATGTCGCACTTTCAGTCATGGGACAATCCTTTACCGAGTGGGTAGCACACCCCGAAGTCGGTCCCAGCTCCAGCGGCGGTGGCGGCGAAGGCAATGGTGAAGGTGGCGGCGAAGACAGCGGTGAACATGGTGGACAAGGCGGTGAAGGTGGGGCTGAAACCGGCGGAAATTAAGCCCTATACTTCAATACCGATGTAACTTCGGAGCGGAGTCTGTTATGTTAACAGACTCCTTCAAGTGAGCAATACACCTATTGCTCACTTTTTCATAGATACATCTGCAAACCCTTAATCTGTTGATAAAAATAACGTTTATAATTCCAAATGTTTACAAAGCGGCACATTCATGAATTCTATTTATGATGTTCTTGCTGCAAGTGCATCATCTTGCCACCCGGTATAAGTGGATGCTATAGAAAGGACGACCTATAATTGGCTAAAAGATAGAGTAGTAGTTCCCAAATTCAAATATCGTAAAACCTATAATCAACGTGAGTTTGATAATAATATTGAAGTGAGTTTGACACAATGAATTAGAGGAATCCAACACGATATATCGCACCTACGGAGCGGGTGCTGCGTTAGATAGTTGCTATAAACATATTGCTCCTACGGAGCATAAGCCTTGTTCTGGTTTCCAATCAAGATTAACGTCAACGAAACACAACGTTCAAAATTCGGTTGTTTTATCAAACTTACGTTACGTAATGTCAGTATTTTCTTGCTGTCTTGTGTTTATCTTTCGTGTGAGTGACAGACTATTTCACGTCATCCTATTCCTCATAAACAGATGTATTTTCCCATATTAGAACTGTTCCATCCGTACTACTGCTGGCAATAGGTTGTCCCTTTTCTCCGAACATTATCTGTTCTATCCATAATGTATGTCCAGAGAGAATTTGCTTTTGCTTTCCAGTTTCTGTGTCCCATAGGTAAATGTCACCATTCCGAATTCCGCTTGCAAGCGTTCTTCCATCATCACCAAAAGAGACGAAACTGACATCATATTCATATCTACTGTACTCTGTATTCCAACGAGGATCCGTGAGTAAATGCACTTGTTCACCAGTGTCAACATCCCACAAACGGATCGTTTTATCACTGCTTCCACTTGCTAATATTTTCCCAGGTGGTGTAAAAGATAATGATAAAATATCATCTGTATGTCCTGTAAGTGTATGCTTGATACGTCCAGCAACAACATCCCACAATTCAAGCTGGGTAGTCCTTCCTCGTTCTTTGGTGAATTGCTTCGTTGCTACTGCAAGTGTCTTTCCATCTGGACTAAAGAGCTTGTTTGAAGAAATATGTGAGCGGTGAGTGTTGACAGTATTATGTTTGCCAGTAGTAACATCCCATACAGTAAATGATCCCTCAAAATCCCAACTCAGAAGGGATTTACCATCCCGACTAAATGCAATATCGTCAATACGCATTGTATGGTTGTTGAAGTCAATTTTCAATGCTCCAGATGATACCTCCAATAAATACAGACCATTCCTTTCATCTACACCAGCAAGCGTCTTTCCATCCGGACTGAACATAACCGTTTTAAATGGATATTTGCCTGTTCTGATTTTTCTCTTCAGTTTTTCTGAAGAAACATCCCATAGGTTAATCGTTTTGTCTAAACTACTACTTGCGAGCGTTTTCCCATCCGGACTAAATGCCATACTGTAAACATTTTTCTTATGTCCAAGGAGTGTTCTCATATATTTCCCTGTGGTCAGATCCCACAAATGTATATTCTTACTCCGCCAACCTTCTTGTGTTGCAACTGTGCTTCCATCTGGACTGAATAATTCTTTAAGATTCCAAGTGGGATGTCCAGTGATAACTTTCTTTGGCATATCATTACCACTGTTCCATAAACTGATTGAACCATCTAGATCTTTACTGACGATAGACTCCCCATTATGGAATATTTCCACCAATCGTGTAGAATTGAAATTTCCTTTTATTGTCCTCTTTATCTCTTCAGTAGCAATATTCCTTATGTGTATGACTTTGTTTTTGTCAACTGTTACCAATGTTTCTCCATCAGTGCTGAAGAACACACCTGAGACATCATTTGTATCACCAATTAGTATTTCCCTCTGTTTTCCAGTATCAACATCCCAAAAATAGAATGTATTACGCCAACCTAAACCTACTAAAATCTCACCGTCTGGACTAAATGATACACCTTTAACAGGCTGTTCGGACACCTCTAATATCTTCTTTTGCGGTTTAGTGGGTAAATCTGGATTAAGATAATACAACTCAACATTCTTGTTTTTCTGATCTCTGTGACTCACTTCTGCGACTAAAAGGTTACCACTGTTGAATGATAACCGAGATGTACCACTATAAGTATACTTATCAAACCTCTGTTTGTGAGTTTTTGTGCTTAAATCCCAAAGATTAATCTCATGGATACTGGCACTCGCAAGCATTTTTCCATCCGAACTAAACACAATATCAAAGATTCCACCAGCGTGACCAATAAAGGTATGAATAAGTTCACCTGTACTAACATCCCATAAACGAACTATTTTATCAGTACTCCCACTTGCCAGGATCTTTGAATTTGGACTGAATGCTATCGTGCTGATATTGGATTCATGAGGTAACAACAAGGCAATTTCTTCACCACTCTGTACATCATACAACCAAATTCCTATACCTGAAGCAACGGCTAATACATTGTTGTCTGGTGATAATGCTATTTTATTTAGGCTTCCTCTACCTATACGTGCTTTCACTCCATCGGGTAGTTGCCACTGTGGTGAATCTGTAGGGATGATTTCCGGTTCCGTTGATTTGCGCATCAATACGAACTTAACCACCCCTAAAATGGAAACAATGCTGAGAATCAAGAGAGAAATCACGAGCGTTTTCTTCATTAGTACTTCTCCTTGCAATACAATCTATAGTTAGTCCTTCTGTCAATCATCTTCGTATCTACTAATACAACTGATTCACTTTTCATTTTTGTTTGCGTTAAGCAGAACTGAGAGATCCCACAGAAAGACTATGCAATCCTTGCCGCCACTTGCCATTAACTTTCCATCAGAACTGAAAACAATACTCCAAATACTTGAATAATTCTCATGTATTGTCTTAATTTGCTGTCCTCTGACAAAATCCCATAGTCGTATTTTTCTCCATAGATCATTACGTCTAAGTGCCTCCGCGGTTTCAGCGACAATTGTTGATCCATCACCTCTGAAAAGTACATTCCAAAGCGTTCCCTTATACGTTGTAAGTCCGCGTTGTTCCTGGTATGTGTTTAGATCCCAGAATCGAATGGTGCTGTCCTCACCTGTGCTTGCAAGCATGCTGCCATCTGCGTTGAATGTAATAGTGTGGATTTCACCAACATGTCCAGTCAGTGTTTGCAAGTGTTCTCCAGTGTCCGCCTTCCACAAACGGATGCCACCAGTCTGACCACCACTCGCAAGTATCTCCCCATTCGAACTAAACTGTAAACTTGTCACACTATCTGAATGTCCCGTTAGTGTCTGCTGATGTTTTCGTGTTGACATATTCCATAGACGTATTGTCTTGTCTCCACTCCCGCTTGCCAGTGTATTCCCATCTGGACTGAACGCAATACTCTCAACTAATCCAGTATGTCCTTTAAGTATTTTCACAAGTGTTCCAGTTTGTATGTCCCATAAATTGATGAATTTGTTCCCGTCTTGGTACTTGTCCATCTGTATTCTACCCGCATGTCCATCATTATATCCACTTGCAGTCGCGAGGGTACGTCCATCAGAACTGAACGCTACACTTTCAATGTAGATTGGTTTCTCTGGATTTTCTCTAAGTAAGTGTTGATGTGAAAGATTTCTGATGTTCTTACCAGTTTCTATATTCCATAATCGAACGGTTTCGTTATAACCCGAAGTCGCGAGCGTTTTCCCATCCGGACTAAACCAGATCCCATTGACGGAATATCCATGTCCATTTGCTGATTTTATCTGTTGCCACGTTGTTGTGTCCCATAGATGAATTATATGGTGTGAACTTGCACTGGCGAGTGTTTTACCATCAGGACTAAACGCAACATAATTCACATGATCGGTATGGTTGAGTGCCTTCTCTTGATTGCCAGTTTTAATATCCCACAGTCGGACTGTTTTTTCTGAACTTGCACTGGCGAGGATTTTACCATCAGGACTAAATGAAATACTTTGAACCGATTTTGTATGTCCTCTTAATATATAATTGGGATTGTCATTTTCTGTATCCCATAAACGCACTGTATTATCTCGCCCGCAACTTGCAATCATATTACCATCTGGACTGAATGCTACACGGTTTACACTCTCTTTATGCCCTTCAAGTATTTTCACTTCTTCACCTGTATTGACATCCAATAATCTGATTATACCATCCCGACTTCCAATTGCCATTATTTTTCCATCTGGACTGAAAGACGTGCAGTAAATATATTCTGGAAGCTGAATAAGCGTCTTAATTTGAGTTCCCGTTTCTGCATCCCACAAATTGATTTCTTTGTATTCCTGACTCGCGAACATCAGTCCATTTGGACTGTACAAGATGCCCCCTGAACCACTTGTATATATCATAAAAGATTTCTTTTTCTTTCTTATGTTAACCTCCCACAAAGTGTTTTTACCATAACGACTACTCGCTATGGTTTGTCCATCTGGACTGAATGATATAGAAGCGATAGAATACGGACCATCTCTAAGCAACGCTACTTCCTTTAGGGTCTTCGCGTCATACAACCAAAGACCAGCGGAACCAGATACAGCAAGCAATGTGCCATCAGGAGAATATTGTACATCCCGTATTGTTCCCTTACCAAGGCGCGCTATTGCCCCCTCAGGTAACTCCCATTCTGTGTAGTCTTGGGCATGAATAAAAGGTAAATAGAAGGTTAAACTAACAAACAAGATTAAAAAACCTTGAAACAGCATCTTTTTCATCTGAGGATATCCTAATGGGAATATACAAACAATAGGGACGAAATCACGTCCCTATTGTTTGCTGAAGTTGACTAATCCAGAGTCACTTTTGACTTCTCTTTTGCAGATTGATATGTGGCTAAGACCACTGCGACTGCATCTTTGCCCCCTCTGCCATCAATCATCGGTGTTTTGTTATCTCGGATACAATCAACAAAATGTGTGAGTTCACCCACAACATGACTCGGTCCGGAACGATCAGGCACCACTTCCTCCCAGTCGCCTCCTGCCCGCTTTTTGATATAGGCAACATCCGCTCCCATATCGAGACGGAGTGATCCCTCAGAACCGTCAATTATAGTTTCATTTGTGCCACGAGCACCAAGAAAACCTCCCCATCTGAGGATACCGACAACATCTGTATCGTAACGGATGAGAGAGACGGTATAGTCCTCCCAATCGTCATGACCAGAGAAACTACCGACTTCCGCAGCAACAGTGAGCGGTTTTCCACCGAACCAGTTAATAAGATCGGATTTGTGAATACCATTCTCTAACAATCCACCCACAGTACCATACCAACTTTCTGGGCGGTTGCGTGGTGCACTGTAGGGACCGGTATAATCTGTCTCAATATAGACAATATCGCCAATCTCACCGTCATCCACCATCTTTCTACCGAGTTCATGCACAGGATAGAAACGAAGAACTTGCCCAACCATCAGATGTGTACTCGCTTTATCATGTGCATCAATCATCTCGTCCGATTCTTCAAGTGTCAACGATAACGGTTTTTCGCAGAAAGCATGCACACCTGCTTCTGCTGCATCAACGACGACTTTAGTATGGGCAATAGGTGGCGTGGCAATCACAACACCATCGACGAGTGGAAAGAGTTCTTGATAATCTTGAAATGCCTTGATGTTGTGCCGTTCAGCAACTGCTTGAGCAGCATCAAGTCGCAAGTCAGCAACACCTACAAATTCACAGTTTTCTACATTTGGGAGTGAGTTGCAATGGCCATTACCCATGCCCCCTACTCCGATAACACCTATTCGGATCATGAGTTTATTCCTTTATTATATTTATGAGGTTGTTTTGAAATGAATTTACCTTAAAGTAGCGTTGATGTCAACTGTTTATGGATGTTCAAATGACGTAAATCCTAAATTACATAACGGATTACAATTATGCATTGTGTTTTAGAGCATGAATCAATGCCTGATTCATTTTGTTCCGTAGGGTTTGTTGTCTTTCCTCAGTCCACTGATAAAATCCTTCTCCTGATTTTACACCGAGTTTACCTGTGTCCACCATCTCTTGCAGAAGTGGATTGATATCGGGAGAACTGTTTAGGTCTTTGTAGAGTTCTTCAAAGGCTGCAAGTACCAAATCCCATCCTGCAAGTTCAAAGACTTCAAACGGACCGGCAACGCTAAGCCGTCTTCCAAAACTATTGCGGACGACGAGATCAACCGTCTCAGCACTGGCAATCCCCTGCTCAACAATCGCAAATGCTTCTCTGATGAGTGCTGCTTGTAGTCTCGGCCCCACAAATCCGAGTGCTTCTTTCTCAATAATAGCTGGTGTTTTTCCAATAGCAGTCAATAGGTGATATATGATTGATACCGTTTCATCAGAAGTGTTGGGACTACGAATTAACTCAACAAGTGGAATCAAGTATGGTGGATTGAAGTAGTGTGTGTTGAGTATCTTATCTGTGCGATTGGTGTTAATCCCTATCTGACTCGGCATCAATGCCGTTGTATTGCTGGCTAAAATTGTGTGTGGTGGACACAAGTTATCTAATTTCTCAAAGATCTGTTGTTTTAGTTGAAGATTCTCGGTAACTGCTTCTACGACATAATCTGCTGTTTCAACGGCATCTGAAAGTTCAGTTGTGATCTGAATCCGTTGCAATGTTTCGGATATGCTCGTTTGTTCAATGATACCGTGTTCTGCAAGCAGTTTTAGGTTTTTACCGATCTGTTCACGGGCATTGTGAAGCAGGTCATCGGTCATGTCGTGGAGATAGACGAAGTAACCAGCACAAGCAACCTCTTGTGCGATACCGTGCCCCATCAACCCTGCACCGATGACTGCAATGTTGTTTATTCTTTCAGACAATTTCACGCTCCAATTACGATAGTAAATTCCCCTCGGGGTTCAGTGTTTCGGAATTTTTCAAGGGCTTGACTAATATTCCCTCTGAATATCTCTTCAAATCGTTTGGTGAGTTCACGCGTTATCACAATATCCCGTTCTCCCATCACATCCATAGCATCCTCAAGAAAACGACAGAGTCTATGTGGAGACTCAAACAGGATGAGTGTGCGTTCTTCCTCTGCGAGAAGTGCTAATTGCCGTTTCCTTCTACCAGATTTCGGTGAGAGGAAGCCATGAAATGTGAAGTTGTGTAGCGGTAGGCCGGAGGCAGTGGCTGCTGCAAGAATTGCTGAAGCACCAGGTATCGGCACGATTGGTATAGATTCGGCAATGCATTCCTGTAGGAGTGGGTAGCCGGGATCTGAAATAATCGGTGTGCCAGCGTCTGATACGAGGGCAATAGATTCTCCTGCCTTTAATCTTAAAACGAGCTTTTCTGCCTTTGCCTGTTGGTTGCCTTCAAAATAACTTGTGAGAGGTGTTTTGATCTCATAGTGCGATAGGAGTCCGCGTGTTTTTCGGGTGTCTTCTGCAGCGATGAGATCTACCTCTTTGAGAATGCGAAGGGCGCGTAGGGTGATGTCTTCTAAATTACCGATTGGTGTACTGACGAGATAAAGGGTTCCAGATTCATTTTGGTTCATATTACTGTGATAGGTTAGATGTTCTGTTAAGTTGAAGAATAAATAGCAATTGCGGTTTTTTGTTTAGCTGGATGTCATTTTAACAGATGATGCGTATTTATGCAAGCGGTGTGGATTTTATGCATCTTGACATCACCATCTGGCTATAATATACTTTAGAAAGTCCTGATTTATTATATAATTACAATCGAAAAGGAAATCATGATTAGAATAGGGGTTTCAAGACATTGGTTTAAGATACTTTATGTATGTGTCATTGCAACATGTTTTATGTTGCTGGCAATGCCTGTATTTGGGCAAATTGAGTATCCTTTTGAAACGGCGCGTCCACAATATGTGGGGGCACGTGCATTAGCAATGGGTAACGCCTTTACCGCAATCGCTGACGATGCTACTGGAGGTTTTTGGAATCCTGCAGGATTAATTCAGGGCCAGGGGGTAAAACTCTTCGGTTCTATGAAGTTCTATAATAGAGACAAATACCGATTTGATCCGAAAGGTATCGGTTTTAGTTGGCGTGGTTATAGTCTTTATTGGGGTAATAAAATTGCCATTAATGTGCCAAGTGGTGTGCCTGATTATAATTACTATAGTATTGCCCGCCAACTCGGTCCGTATTTTGCTGCGGGTTTTAGTCTCAAATTCAAACGGCGGCATCCTTCCGACTATTATCAGTTTTTCGGTTATCAGACATTGTATGACATCGGTTTGCTGTCCAAACTTTATCCAGGCTTCAAATTCGGATGCGTGCTGCAGAAGGTTGAAGGACATGGTATTCAATGGATAACACTTGGCATAAACTACTATCAAGATACATATCAACTCTCTGTTGATGTTGCACTTTCTATTGAAGATTTAAAGTCGGAATTCTATATTGGAGCAGAATGGTCTCCAGTTTCATTGCTATCCTTTCGGATTGGCAATTCAAACGGTGCTTTCACAGGGGGCGTTGGTCTGCATGTTATGGGTATGATATTTAGTTATGCCCGAATATATGAAGAATTCACAGTGTCCGATTTTATATCTGCAGAGATACGGTTCTGAATTTCAGCTCGCTTACATGAAGATTAATTTATTAAATCGGTAATATTCGGGCGGGGAAACCCCGCCCCTACGATAATTTTATGGTCTGAATTGCCAAAATATTTATTTAATCTTCATCAAAGCGCGACTACGAATGTAAAGGAGCAATTCATTGTGCAACTACGAACAAGTTACTTCTTTTGTAACCCCGCTTCTGTTTATGGCTTGGATTCAGTATAATGCGGGGTTCAAACCATTTTATTGCATAGGGAATCTACCAATTGGGATCATATTCCCAATTCGTCCGTTGTATGCCATAAAGAACACCTTCTATTTCAGTCTGATGGCAGACAAAACATCTATGAAAATCAGCCACTCCGTGTAGTTCATGTGCGGATATGATTTCAGGGGTGTTATGCTCGTGGCAGGTGATACAGGTGTAGCTGCGATATGGGTTATCTGCGTAGAGTGCGAATTGATCATCCTTTTTCTTAATATTGTAGCTGCGCCGATTTTTATCATCCTTTATTTTCCATACATTTCCAATTTGCTTGGGTAAGATTTTAGCAGTTTGAGGTATCTTTACATCGTGTTGTCCGAACCAGAAATGTAGTTCCTCTGGAATTGTATCTGAGCTGTCTAATTCAGTTTGTATATCGGCATCAACATGGAATAGAAGTGATTCAGAGGTATGGCATCTCGCACAAGGAACATCGTGTACGTCTGTCAGTGGAAAGAAGTCGTCGTGGTCAAGTTTGGCTTGTCCGTGAAAGACAATGGATATTATTAGGATCGGTGCAAGAATAAGATGAACTTTAAGCAGCGTCTGACGCGCTTTCCGTGAAGTAAGACTAACGGCAATTCCTGTCCCTAAATTTGACAGAGCAAGTAGAAAGGTTAGCCATGAATGCCACGCAAGCGGTTGAAATGCAGAATGGAACAGGACAAGGGATAGACCAAGTGTCGCTAAACGTTGATGGTATTTTAACCATATCTGACGACTACCCCAACGTATCCATCGGCTTCGGAGGAGATAAAGACTGGCGATGATAATGGCAATTGCACCGATAATGCTGATTGTATGTCTCGCTTCTCCGAAACTCCCTGCTTGCCAGATACAGAGAAAGGATATTACAACAGCACCGACAATGCCGTGCCCAATTTGAATGAAGATTTTCATGGTATCAGTTTAGCATCTAAATTTTCAGTAAGCAAGTGAAAAGGGGTGTGTAAAGTTTTTGTCACTTGTCTGAACCAGGATTTTCAGGATTTATAGATTTTCAGGATTTTTCTCATCAAGTCCTATTTCAAAAGACGACACCAAACATGCATCAAACAGCCTGGATATGGTAATCCTGTTAATGTGTAAATCCTGATTCAGACAAGTGAAAATAACTGGACACACAATTTATGCCAAAAGCTCTACACTCCCCAAATTTCTTATGTGAATTTAACTCATTTTAATACCATTTGGTATTAAATTTTATACCACTGGTATTAAATAAAATTGTTTTTTAAGTCAGTGACTGTAAGGGGTTATAGGCATTTTTCTTATAAAAAAATTAACTCCTCAACCAATTGATTTTGGTTTTTATTGTTTTGAAAATCGTTTTCTAATACGAATTCTAATAAATGATTTCGCAGGACAGGTTTTTGTGAGATGAAATCTAATACGGAAATCCAACGTAACAGGTTATGCTACCAAGGCACAACGTAACAGGTTATGCTACCAAGACACCACCTAACAGGTTATGCTACAAAGACACAACCTAACAGGTTATGCTACCAAGACACAACCTAACAGGTTATGCTACCAAGACACAACCTAACAGGTTATGCTACAGAAAAGAGACATTATCTGTTAGAAATGGTAAAACATTTGATAGCGAATTCTCTGTGTTTATCTTGAAGTTTGATTGAAATCTTCCTCTTAAAAATCGTACTATATGGTACAGTTTTTCGTACTATAGTACGATTTTTCAAATTGCTCTAAACATAGTGTGCGTAAGGGTTTGTAAGGATAATTCCTAAAATCGAAAAAAATGAAAATAGTACAGTTTCCATTTTCAGTTTTTGTCGTGTGAAATCGGTTTCCTGTTTCAGACAATTGCCCAATATTTTCCTAATGGATAATTGAATGTTGGTAAAGGTTAAAATAGATGTAATAAAAATGCACTTAGTGAATGTGTATAAGACATGGACATTGACACTGATTGTTATTGAAATGTCGTTTTTTAGTTCTGATATTTTATGTATTGAAAAGAGTCCGTATCGGATAATCGCAGTGAATTGTCCATTAGGATTTGTGTACATATTTTTTGACCTTTAGAAGAACAGATATGATGTAAAATATATTATAACACAAATAAATTGTTGATGTCAAGTTAATTATTACAATTACAAGATAATTTTTGTGTTTTTTTGTAATAAAGGGGATATTTCCTTGTATTTTGCGTTTTATTTGCAAAGTTTTCATTACTCCGAACAGATATTATTTTATACCCACGGGTGTGTAAAGTTTTTGGCAAACATCTCATTGGACATTTTAGTGCGGGGTCTCCGTGCCCGCACTTGCTGGTAGATAAGATGGCGGGGCACCAAATCAACGGTATGAATGCCATTTAGGCATTCCCCGGAGACCCCGCACTACAATGGATGGTACGTAGTTTGTGCCAATAACTTTACACACCCTACCCCATCCCACCTTCTTTGTAGATATTTCACCGTGGATATGTTATATTATGGTGATGGAATAGAAATAGAGGACACTTCAAAAGATAGTAAAAGTGAAGTAGTAAACTCTCATTAGGAAAGGATTTTAATGGCAATACATCATTTTACTCCGACGGTCTACCATACTGCGATCGGTGCTCACGAACCAGGGCTCCGTATCAATAGTGGTGATACTGTTATTACAACAACTGTAGATAATGCTGGTTATGATGCTACGGATACGCAGGTGACACCAGGTGGGAACCCACAGACGGGTCCGTTTTATATTGAAACAGCGGAACCGGGAGATACACTTGTCGTTGGTTTTGACAAGCTTCTTCCGAATCGGAAAATAGGGAGAACTGGGACGGTTGTTGCTCCGAATGTGCTTGATCCGCACTATGTTGGATCAGAGATGCCGGAAAGCGGCCGTGCGGAATGGCATGTTGATGTTGACGCATGGACTGCTACTCTAATCTCTCCGGAGACGCAGTTGGGTGAATTGAGATTGCCGCTTGAACCGATGGTGGGTTGTTTTGGTGTTGCACCGCCGCGCGGACAGGCTATCTCCACTGCTACGTCCTCTACACACGGCGGGAATATGGATTACCGTGGTTTTAAGGAAGGGGTTACTGTTTATCTACCAGTCTTTGTTGCTGGTGCACTTTTTCATCTTGGCGATGGGCATGCTGTGCAGGGTGATGGTGAAATTGTCGGTACTGGCATTGAAATCTCGTTTGATGTTGCGTTCAATGTTGAATTGATTAAGGACAAAACTATTAATTGGCCTCGTGCGGAAAATGCAGATTATATTCTGACCGCAGGTAATGCGCGTCCGTTAGATCAGGCGGTGCAGCATGCGACTACAGAACTTCTTCGATGGTTGGACGAGCTGGGTTTGGAGAAGCGTGCTGCGCATATACTTTTAGGACAAACCGTCGAATACGATATGGGTAATGTGTTTGATCCTGCATATACGATGGTCTGTAAGATCAAGAAGAGCATATTGCGCGATATTGGTATTTGGGGAGCGGATTAGGATTTATTCATCTCTAATTCTGCCATAGACCTTAGATTGAGGAGAGGAGTCATTACACCGCCGGAAGCGGGGATAACAACCCCAGTATCGTATAACTTCATTGCAGCAATGGTGGCATGTGCGACATCTTCAGGTGTACCGGGACGCACCATAAAGATGTATCCTTTCTCAGATGCCTCTTCATAATCGGGGATGCGGACACGGGATAGGTCTGTATTTATAACACCTGCAGCGATGCCATTCACCTTAATACCGTGCATGGCTAATCTACCAGCATAAGCACGCATACTCATCTCTAATCCAGCTTTTGAAATGCAGTATGCCGTGCGATTGTCGGATGCCATTGTATCGGAGATAGAGAGTGTGTATATGATACATCCACGGATTTCATTTTCAACCATGTAGTTGGCAACGCGTTGTGTGAGAAAGTGTGGTGCTTTTAAGTTCGTATTCACCAACAGATCGAATTGTTCTGGTGTTTCCTCAAGAATATCAGCAATACGTGTGATTCCCGCATTGTTTATCAGGATATTTACCTTTCCGAAAGCGTTGTGTGCTGTTTCAAGCATTCTTTGGTGTGCGTCTAAGTCGCTGATATCTGCTTGGATGAGTGCTGCTTTTCTACCGAATGACTCTACGACTTCTTTTACCTCTTCTGCTGCCTCCTGATTCTGATTATAGTTGATGAGTACGTCTGCGCCTTGACGAGCTAATTCAATAGCGATTGCGCGTCCGATACCTCTACTGGACCCGGTTACGATTGCGTTACTATTTTCTAATGAAACGTCAGTTGCAAAAAATCCGAGGTCTGTATCCGTTGACATGTGGTTTACTCCTTCTAAAGATTGTCTTTATACTATTTCTACGTGAGTTTGATAATAATATTAAAGTGGGTTTGACATAATGATTTAGATTTAAAGGAATCCAACACGAGATATTGCTCCAACTCAAATTTGATGCCGAATAAATCGCAGCACTGCAACGGAGTGTTATATGGTATGAAACCATATACCGCACCTACGGAGCGGGGTGCTGCGTTAGATAGTTGCTATAAACATATTGCTTCTACGGAGCATAGTTCATGTTCTGGTTTCCAACCAAGATTAACATCAACGGAACACAACATTCAAAATTTAATTGTTTTATCAAACTCACGTTATTTCTATAAAAGTCTATCCTATTAACATCTGTTAAGGATGACCTGAAATACAGCACAAACTGGCAAGTTTATGCTACACTTTGCGCGAGAGAATCTATAAACATTTTTAGATCGTCAGAAAAACTTTGATAAAGTCTCTCTATGTTTTTTGCGTGTGTCTCTGTATTGTCATAAATGATTTCGTCGGCATAGATATTATTTATCTTGTGTCGAAATTCTAATAGGTTTTCTAAAAGCAAAAAGGTTTCCTGTGAAATCACAGGTTGTCTTTCTGGCCGTTGTCGTGTCATCTGTTCAAGTAGATCTTTATGCCATCTGCCTCCTTTTGGCAGATATCCATCAACTTCGTCTGCAATCCGTTCAAATATCCGTTCAATACCGCTATAGACATCAACAAGTTTTCCTCCTATTGATTCCTCTATATATTGCCTAAAGTTTGCAGGAGCTAACTCAATATCTTCTAATGCTTTGACGATTGAATTGACAGTTGATTCAATTTTTACACATTCGTCGTTAATACGTTGCGTTAGTCTTTCCTGTTTAATTTCGTATATTTCTTCTTCAACAATAGGGAATACATTTCGGTTGTGATGCTGGTATATTGTTTTCAAATTTCTGTGTTGTTCCCCATTAATTATGGGTATTGCTTGTTGTTGTATTCTTTGTTGGAATAGATTTTTTGTCAGGTCAAAATTAATAAGGTCAATTTTGAATCCTGTTTCTATGTCCCATATTCTATCTTTTGCTTTTGTATGTTCTTTGTCCGTGAGGCCCCAAACAGCGATATCAATATCTGATGATTCCTTGAATTCGACAGGCTCCGTGAGCGACCCGAAAACTGCGACATGTTTCGCTGGAAATTCATCATATAAAATTGCTGCAATTTGATATGCGTTTTGCCAGGCGCGTTCTAATAACGTTACATCGACTGTTCGGTTTTTCCATCTATGCTCAAGTTTCTTCCTGCATGCTGCGAGTTCTTCTGAAGACAATGTTATTGTTGATTGATCTTTTTTCTTTGCATAATGCATTTCAAGCATCCTCGTCTTTTTTGGCAAGTGAATTTGTGAAAATATTGAGGTCACTGGAAACTTTCGTGAACAATTCGTCAATGGTTTCAGCATGCACTAATGTTTTATCATATTTCAATTCTCGCCCGTATATATTTCTGACTTTGTGACGAAATTCCAAAAGTTCTTCTAATTGGTTAGCGGTATTTTCAGAAATCACAGGTTGTCTTTCTGGCCGTTGTCTTGTCATCTGCTCAAGTAAATTCTTATGCCACATACTCCCTCTTGGCAAGTGTCCCTCCACTTCGTTTGCTATTCTTTCAAATATGCGTTCTATTCCACAATAAACATCGGTAAGATCTGTTGCGATAGTATTTTCAATGAATTCTGTGACTTCTTCTGCAGCTACATTGATTAATTCTAACCCTCTCCGTATTCGGACAAGGGTATCTTCAATCTTTACAAGTTCGTCTTTGATACGTTGTGTTAGTTTATTTCTGTTGAATTCATAAATATCTTCTTCTACGATGGGGAATACTTTTCGGTTATGGTGCTCGTATATAGTTTTCCAGGATGTGGACTGTTTTTCTTTTTCTATGGGTATTGCCTGCTGTTGAACCCTTTCACGAAAGAACGTTTTTGATGTTTCAATATCAATTAAGTCAATTTTGAATCCTGTTTCCATGTCCCAGACTTTACTGGTTGCTTTTGTATGTTCTTTGTCCGTGAGGCCCCAAACAGCGATATCGATATCTGATGATTTTGTAAAGCAAACCGGTTCTGTGAGTGATCCGAAGACAGCGACTTTCTTTGCGTTGAATTCATCATAGAGCAGTGCAGCTATATCAAAAGCGATCTTCCACGCGTGTTCTAACAGCGTTTCATCAATTTTTCGACTTTTCCATTTTCGTTCAAGTTGCTTCCTGCAGGATTCAAGCTCTTCTGGTGTTAGATGTATATGTTTAGACATAACTATACTCCCTTTAATTCCAATGTTTCACTTAAATGGCATGCGACTTTGACATTCGGAGTGATCTCACGCAGTTCAGGTGCTTCCTTTTCACATATATCGGTTGCATAGGGGCACCTTGGATGAAAATGACAACCGGATGGTGGTTTAGAGGGGTCTGGTACATCTCCTTCGAGACGAATCAGTTCACGTTTGCGTTGCTGCTTCGGGTCCGGTATTGGTACAGCAGAGATTAACGCTTCTGTATATGGATGTTTTGGGGATTTATAGAGTTTTTCTGCTTCGCTTATTTCCACAATTTTTCCGAGATACATCACGGCTACACGGTCGCTGATATGTCTGACAACACTGAGATCGTGTGCGATGAAGATATAGGAAAGTTGGAACTTTTCACGCAATTCTGCCAATAGATTGAGGATTTGTGCTTGTACTGACACATCAAGTGCGGACACTGGTTCATCTGCGACGATCAATTCCGGTTGTAGTGCTAAGGCGCGTGCAATCCCAATACGTTGGCGTTGCCCTCCACTGAATGCATGTGGATACCGCTGCATGTCTTGTGATGTCAACCCGACCGATTCTAAGAGTTCAACGATTCTGTCCTGAAGTTTATCTCTTTTGACTGCGCGGTTAACACGTAATGGTTCACCAACAATATTTGCGACTGTCCTACGGGGATTTAGTGAAGACTGTGGGTCTTGAAAAATCATCTGTATCCGTTTGCGGAAAGGACGCATCTGTTTGGCAGTCAATTTTGCTAAATCTACTTGCTCATCACCGAAGGTAAAGTTGCCGTCTGTTGGCGTGATAAGTCTGAGTAGACATCTGCTTGCAGTTGTTTTTCCGCACCCGCTTTCACCGACTAATCCGAGTGTTTCGCCGCGTTGCACATCAAAACTGATTCCATCCACTGCTTTGACATGTCCGACAGTTCGACGTAGTATTCCCTTTCGTATCGGGAAATATTTTCGTAGATTTTTTACATCAAGTAGTTTGGACATGGGATTTCTCCTCACAAAGCCAACATCTAACATCGTGGGTTCCGTTTTCTGATTTTATTGTGTTGTTGGGTGTATAAGCCTTGAGTTCGGGCATTTGTTCGCAATTTTGTATTTTTTCTGCACATCTTGGTTGAAAAGAACATCCGTTAGGAAGTGCCAACGGATGTGGTACTGTGCCGGGGATTGAAGGCAAAGAATTTTGCTGCGTGCCACCAAGCGTTGGAATGGAGTTGAGTAAACCACGTGTGTATGGATGTAATGGATTATAGAAGATGTCATCAACGGTTCCCTTTTCAACAACGCGTCCTGCGTACATAACGACTACTTCGTCAGCCATGTCAGCGATGATGCCGAGGTCATGAGTAATTAACATAATAGCCATACCAATTTCTGCTTGCAGTTCCTGCATGAGAGCGAGGACTTGTGCTTGTATCGTGACATCAAGAGCTGTTGTCGGTTCATCTGCGATGAGAAGTGCCGGTGCGCAACAGAGAGCTATTGCGATCATCACTCGTTGCCGCATGCCGCCAGAGAGTTGATGAGGGTATTCATCAATTCGTTGTTCAGGTGCAGGAATTCCGACACGTTCAAGCATCTCAATAGCAAGTTTTCTTGCCCAACTTGGATTGTTTTGCAGCCCCATACGTGACATTAGTGTCGGTTTTTGTTCTTGGTGTAGCACAATTGCTTCAGCAATTTGGTCTCCAACTGTAAAGACAGGATTGAGAGAAGTCATCGGTTCCTGAAAAATGATAGCAATTTCGTTTCCTCTGATTTCACGCATCAGCTTACTGCGTGGTGATACCTTTGTTATGTTTAGCGGTGTGTCATCTTCATCGCGGTAAAACAGTATCTCACCAGCTTCGATTCTGCCTGGATTTGGCACAAGTTGGAGTAGGGAGAGTCCTGTGATGCTTTTTCCACAACCGCTTTCACCGACAATGCCAACGGTTTTACCTTGTTCAATTGAAAAACTGACATCGTTGACAGCGTTGACATTTCCACTTTCTGTGGGGAACACTGTTTTTAGATTTGAGACTTGAAGTAATGGTTGCTTCAATTTTTTGTCCGATGAATCAACGTTTTATTCTGCGAATATGTGGCTATATTTTATCGTAAAATTGTTGGTTGGTCAATCCTATTTTTGTGGTGTTCATAGGCATAAAAAAAAGAGGCACAGGATGTTGTGCCTCTTACTTTTGATTTGAGCTTAAATATCAATATGGTTGTAGGTTATATAGGTCTCCTTATAGGTTTGTCTTGATGTCACTCCAGAAAAGTGTGAGTTTTTCGTTCATAGTTTTCGGGAAGTGTGCATCAACGGTATCAGCATTTTGATTGTTGGTATCAGTGTGCCACATTTCATCTGATTTAATGCCTATGAATGGACGAGATAGATTTACGCTATTTTCTGTTATGACTTCTGTTGAAGGTGTTTTGGTAACCTTCGTGCTGTCAAATTTTACTGAACCCAATCGGGATGGTGAAGTTTGCCCTGGTCGGACGAGACGGGATGCTTCCATTGCAGTCAAACCGAGAGGCTGCTTTGGTGCATCTGTAAAAAAAGCGAACTTTACTAAAAAAGCGGACACAACCAAATAGCAAAGCAGTGCAACACTATTGACAAACCGTGGTGAGATATCTAAATTGATTTTATTGAAAAACCATGAAAACGGGTTTGCAAAAAATGCTGTTTGGTTCTGCCTATGGATTTCCCGAATTTTGTTTTGGATATTTTCGAGTAACTCCGGGGGCGGTGTTGGTGCTTCAAGATTTCCTAACACCGTAGCAGTATGCATGAGTCCTTCATATTCAATTTGGCAGTTCTCGCATCCACGTAGGTGTTTTAGAAATTCTTGCCGTTTTGTTCCGGTTAATCTGGAATCTTGGCGGTGTAATACTAAGTGTTCCCGGGTTTGTTCACATTTCATTTTAACAATCCTCACTAATATAGTTTAAGAGATTGTTCAAGTAGTCATCGTAATACTCAATAATAGTATTTTTCCAATTTTGCTTTTAGGTTCTGCGTTGCCTTGTTTAATCTGGAGGCAACAGTTCCGATAGAACAGTCAAGTATTTCAGCGATCTCTTTGTATTTGAGATGCTGCATATAAAAGAGTGTCACCACCTCTCGTTGTTTTGGCGGCAACCGGTCAATAGCAGCTTGAACGACTTGACTTTGTTCAGATTTTAATGCCTTGCGTTCGGGGACATTATGTTCTACAGCCAAACCGCGTGCAGAGGATTCTTCGGTGTATGCCTCAATCATTCTGTTGCGGGACTTGGCTTTTCGGATATATTGATTGCAGGTGTTTAGTCCGACGCGATATAACCAGGTTCCGAATTGTGATTGAAAGCGAAAAGTTTTGATAGACTTGTATGCCTCTAAGAACGTTTCTTGGGTAGCGTCTTCGGCATCTTCTGCATTTCCGAGCATACGGAATGCGAGTCCATATATTTTAGATTGATGGCGAGCAACCAATTCGTTGAATGCCTCCACATCGCCTTCTACTGTTTTATGTACGTATACATCATCTGGAATCATAAAGTCCACCTTGCGCATAGGTTATCTATTATGTTGTATCAAGATTCATTTTTCTTCAATTTATTTTCAGAAATTTTGTTTTTCTGATTTACTGGTGAGTTACAATCCTCACATACTAATGCGAATCGTTTTGTGTCATCGGTTTCAAATTCTGTTTCATAATCGTGAGTGACAGAGACATTTGATGTTCCACCCCAATCACATCGTCCTGAAAAAGTGTGTGCTTTCTGTGCTAAAAGTGCTTTTTTCTGATATTTGTTTTTGCCTGTTGATTTATTTGGCATTTGCATTCTCCGTGAATAAAATTATGACATGTTTTTTGGTGTTTTTCAAGTTTTAATTATTGTAGCGGGTTATTGTGCCTAACAGTAGAAAACGCGTGAGATTCTTCATAAAATGTATCATTGCCCGATGGTGCGAAAGCGAAAATCGCCTTTTATTTCAGGACACAAGAACATTTGGATGCCTCCCATCAGCACATTCAAAATGCTCTCACAGAAATCGGAGAGAACACCACGCAGATACTTGTCAATACCCAAAATTCCAGTCAAACCGAGATTGACGAGTTCAACCGACTTAACAATCCTGACAGTCAGAAACGTATCATTCTCCTTATTGGTAAAGGAACGGAGGGATGGAATTGTCCAAGTCTATTCGCTTGTGCGCTTATCAAGGAGCAGACAACGAGTAGCAACTTTATTTTGCAAGCCTCAACGCGATGCTTACGTCAAGCTACGACTTTGATAGCGGGCCCGAACAGCAATTCTTTAAGACAATTTTGGCAACACTGAATCACTCCGTTGCAGATGTTGAAGTATTTCTGTTTACTGGAAGTTTAACGAATACTAAGAAAACCGATTTTCATTTTGAATACAAAGGCACTGATAACAATTATCACCGCTATTTTCCTGATTTTGTGATTGTCAAGAACACAGGGGAATTCTACATCGTTGAGATTAAGTCTGAAAGCGAACGCGGTGCCCCGGACGTCGTAGCGAAAAAGAAGGCGGTGAAACGTTTGGCAAAATTGCAACCCGGTGCTCATTTTGAGTATAAAGTCATTTATACAAAGGACGCTTTTCTCCAAGAGAATCCAGACGAAATGCAGAAAATTCGCGAATGGATTTATGGGAGTGAACCCTTACAGAAACAGTGATGAAACAAACGTATACACCTAAAATAAATCGCCTTGCGACGAAAGAAAAGGTTGGAATTTTGCTAAAAATACTTTATACTTAAGCATAATGCAAAGGAGGCATTCCAATGCAAAATGTTTTATTATTATCAATAATCTTCTGCACAATAGCATTACCGACTCTCGCTGACTTAACGTCTGAAAATCTTAATCAGATCCGCTTGATTATCAAAGAGGAAATAGAAGAGGCGATCAAACCGATAGAAGTCGATATCGAGTCTATAAAAACTGAAATCGGTTCTGTAAAAGAGAATGTTGCATCTCTAAATGGTCGAGTGGGAGGTCTTGAAAAGCAAATGATCTTTTTAATGGCAATCATTGTGGTCGCTGTAGGTATTCCACAGGTCATCATTGCCTTGCGCACGAAAAGGGAACGCGCGCAAGAGAGACAGATTGAAACACTCACAAGAGAAATAGAAACATTGAAGCAACAGCGTATTGTGAATCCTTAACACCCCACCCAAACATTTTATGTGAATTCTAAAGGACGAGAAGGGAAACACGATGAAAATCAAACCAGTTAAAGGCAGACCCATGCTTCACTGGGTAGGAAAACGCCCAATTGACACAATAAGTAATTATCCTGCACAATTGGTGGATACCTATAACGTTGAAAACCCAGAAAAAGAGCCGAGTTATGACAAATTTAAAGACGGTTCTAATCTCCTTTTTCACGGTGATAACAAAGAGATTCTCTCCACACTGCTGGTGCAAGGTTTTCGTGGTAAGATTGACTTAATTTATATTGACCCGCCTTTTGCAAGCGGGGCAGATTATGTGCGGGAAGTGGCATTACGCGGTAAAAAGGAGAAACTGGAGGCAGAAGGACACACTATTGCTGAACAGATACAATACAGTGATATCTGGGCAAATGATACTTATCTTCAGTTTATGTATGAACGGCTTACCTTAATGCGGGAATTACTATCAGATAACGGGGCTATCTATGTGCATTGTGCCTGGCGAATGAACAGTTATTTGAGGTTAGTGTTGGACGAGATTTTTGGAGAATTTAACTTTAGAAATGAAATTGTGTGGAGAAAATATGGTGGACATAAAAATACAGCGAAGTTAAAATTTACAACTGAGAATGACACTTTACTGTTTTATTCTCTCACTGATAAATATACTTTCAATGCCATATTCCGTCCATTATCAGAAGAAACTATCAAATCAGAATATAGACACATTGACGAAAATGGACGACGTTATGCAATACCCCGTGGTCGCAAATATCTACAAGGCACTGTTAAGAGAGTCTACCTTGATACTAATCCTGGAGTCGCTATTGGAAATCTATGGACAGAAAAGGAACTTACTATACAAGGTGACGATGATGAACGTATGGGATATCCAACCCAAAAACCTGAAGCACTGATAGAACGTATCATCAATGCATCAAGCAACGAAGATTCCATCGTGCTTGACTGCTTTGTGGGTAGCGGTACTACTGCTGCGGTTGCAGAAAGACTCGGTAGACGTTGGATCGCTGCAGACATCAACAAAGGCGCAATCCAAACAACAATAAAAAGACTACAGAAACTACCTGATACGCAGCGCGGTATTGTTCACTATCGCGTCAATAACTACGATGCAAGTACCGATTTGGAGCGAAGGGATATTGTGATTAAAAAATATGGCGTGCAAATGGATAGGCAAGAGGCATTTTTTGATGGCACTTTGGACGGGACACTTGTTAAAATTATAGACTTGACGAAACCGCTCACGCCATTAGATATACAGACGATTAAAAATGAACTTGAAAATCGTCCAGATGAGTCGCGCAACATCACCGTATTTTGCTACGGGACCAATAGCAATATTCAGTCAGAACTCAAGGAGGAAAATAGGCGGCGCGCAGTAAACAAAATCTTTGTGCGTGACATCGGCAGCGAAGGAATCACTACGTTTGAGCCTGCCTCTGCAGAGGTTAATTTTGAGAGGGAGGGAGATATTGTCAAAATCACCATTGCAGAGTACATCAGTCCGACCATCTTAGCACGTATGGATATTGACCGCACCATTTTTGACGAGCAAATTGACGATTTTCGCGCACAGATTGATTGTGTGCTGATTGATAGGGACTATACGATAAAGTATTTCAAAATAGATGAGAGCGATGTGCCAGAAAATAAAGATGATTTTGTTGAGGGAGAATATACGGTAACACTACCACGTCCAGAAGCTCGCGTTGCTGTGAAGATTATTGATATGCTTGGTGAGGAAACGATTGTTGTGGAGTAATGTCAAATTATTCAGATGAGGTCTAATTTACACACGCCATTTTTCTTGACACATAGTTTCTAATGCAATATACTAAGACCAAATGGTGCAGGTGAAAATTCATACAAAATTTATAAGGGAGGCACTTGCTGAGCGAGTGAAATGCCCTGATGGTAAAAAAACTAAAACATTTAGAACTGATCCAAAATGTCATCAATAGGTTAGCGAATAGTTCTTTTTTCTTGAAAGGATGGACAGTTATTTTCGTCGCGGCGGTATTAGGGTTTGCTACAAAGGATTCTAAACCGATGTATGTATGGTTAGCTGCAATTCCTACACTATCCTTTTGGGCATTGGACGGTTTCTACCTCAATCAAGAGAGGCTTTTCCGACGGTTATACGATACCGTTAGAGAAACCGATGAAAATGAGATAGACTTCTCTATGAACACCACTTCTTTTAAGCAAAAGTGGGATTGGTTTAGAGCCATTTTTTCAAGGACACTTGTGTTTTTTTACGTCACAATTCTGATTGTTATCGGAATTGTCCTGCTTTGGCAGTTGATTGGACATAATTAGGGAGCGTAATATGGCGCGTAGAACTTTTTACAGTTTTCACTAAATAGTTGAACACCAACGAGATCAAATAAAGTAACACCGACATCTAAATCTATCAAGAGGTCCAAGTCACTGTCAGGATAGTTGTCACCTCGGGCATAAGAACCGAAGATGCCTATTATTTCGGCTTTAAACTGCTTACGGATTTCATTTTTTTTATCAGAAACTATTTTTTTTACTTCTTCAATCATGATAATACACCTCAAACAATCATCTATTACAATGTGTAAGTTCTACTGATTCATAAGTTCTTCAATAGCATCAATTTCTTTTGGGACAGCATCTGTTAGGACTTCATAACCGTCTTCTGTGACGAGGATGTCGTCCTCAATACGTATGCCTATGCCGAGATATTTAGGCGGAACTTTTTTTGTGCCTTCCGCTATGTATAATCCGGGTTCAATCGTAATGACCATGCCGGGTTCAAATGTTTTATATTCCCCCTCTGCGTCACGTACACAATTTACATCGTGTACATCTAAACCGAGCATGTGCCCGATACGATACATATAAAATTGCTTGTACGTTTCTTTTTTGATTATTTTTTTCGCTTTACCTTTCAATAATCCAAGTCGTAGCATACCCTCTGTCAGTAATTCTATAGACTTTTGATGTGGATCATCAATAGAGACACCGGGTCGTATTGTATCAATAATTGCATAATGTGCATTTAGGACGATTTGATATACTTCTCTTTGTGCTTCGGTAAATGTGCCGTTGACGGGGAAGGTACGTGTTACGTCTCCACAATAGCGTTGATATTCTGCTCCGGCATCAATCAGGACAAGTGTATTATCTTTGATTTGGTCGTTATTTGTTGTGTAGTGAAGTGTGGTTGCATTTCCGCCGCTTGCGACTATTGTTGGGAAGGCTGTGCCGTTTGCCCCACTGCTGCGGAAGGTTGCGTCTACAATTCCCTCTAATTCGTATTCGTACATACCTGGTTGGGCTGCTACCATTGCAGCGATGTGTCCGTCGACAGTGATATTTGTTGCCTGTCTAATGCGTTCTATTTCTGTGTCGTTTTTGATAAGTCGCATTTCACTGAGAATGGGACTGGGGTCAACAAGCGTATTGATCCCTTTTCCTGTGCGTATGCGTGATCTGACTCCTTGTTTAAAATGGGTGAGGATTTGTGAATCCACATGAGCATTTGAACCGAGCGTGTAATAGAGTTTTTTTGCGTTTTTTAGGTATTTGCCGATGCGTTTGTTGAACTTTTTTATAGAATATGCCTTGTCTGCCCCATAGTGTTCACAAGCCTCTTTGACACCGACCCGTTTACCGTCCCATATTTCTGCTTTTTCGTCTTTGGGGAGAACGAAAAGAACATACTGATTTTTTTTCTTGTCAGGTGCTATTACACAGATAGATTCTGGTTCTTCAAAACCTGTAAGGTAATAGAAATTCGGATCGGGGTTATAGATATGTTCTGTGTCGTGGTTTCGCTTTGCTGCGGGTGCGTTTGCAAAGATTGCAACGCTGTCGGATTCCATCTGTTCAATGAAGTTTTTGCGATTCTCTATATGCATGCTGTTTTCCTAAATATAAAAATGACTTGGATGGGGTTGAATATTATGATTAGAAGTCTTTTATTAAGTCAAGATTGCGAGGCACGGAGTCCTCGCACTACAAATAATACCATTTCTAAAAATAATTATCTCATTTACGGTTGCCATTCTTCAGGCACAAACTGGAAAGTTTGTGCTACAAAGCGAGGCATCGAGTCCTCGTACTGCAATAAAGTAATGTGGTATTAGAGGTAACTGATAGGAGTTCCAATTTTCCCAATTATGCCCCCGCTTGCGACCATTGGATATATGGTATGTGCCCAGAAAACACCTGCTTCTGGTGATCGAACAACATCTGTGACATTTCCGAACACATCTCGGATTTCTGCTATGGTTTGTCGTGCTTGTAGTTGATCGTATAGTTTTGCTTTGTAATAGACAAACCCACCTTTATTGCTGACGATTGTGATAAACTTATTGACGACAATCTGTTTATCAGGTATTTCTGGTGTGCCATCAATAAATTGGTAGTGTTTGAGGACGTTTAGCACACCGCGAACACCTTTGTTTATGCTTGTCGTATCCCATCCGTGTGTTCCACCGAGTTCTGGGTCGATTGTCGGTATTCCGATATCAGGTGCTGCTTGTGCAAGTTGTCCTTTCGGTCCTCTTTGATCCAGAATATAACCTATTCCGAATATCTTCGCTAATTCCATACATGCCCTGTGGCATTCATGTTTTTTACCAACTCGGACGCGCACTTCATCAATCATCGGTTGAACGCCACCTTGATGAAGGTCAATGCAGTAGTCAGCGTTTCGGATTGCCTTTTCGAACAGGAGGTGCGCGATACGTTGGCTGGATGTGCCTTCTGGTCGTCCGGGAAAACAACGGTTCATTTTGACGTTGTCTACAGGACTATATGCCTGTTTAGCGTGGAATGCGTGAACGTTGACAATTGGAACGATAATGAGTTTTCCACTCAAATTTTCTGGTGTGATACGGTTCAAGATTTCGTGGATAACAGCGATTCCGTTGAGTTCGTTTCCATCACTTATTGCTTGAAGATATAAGGTTTTTCCTGGATGTTTTCCGTTAACGAGGACTATAGGAATACGTATCGGTGTGTCATCTGGCATGGTTCCTGCTGTTAGATGTCCTTCTACTTTAGTGCCAGGTTCGGCAACTAAAGCATCGACTACCAATTTATGTGCGTTGTTTGTGTGCATTCGGTTGTGTGTAGATTTCCTTTATATTGCAAATTGTGTATCTTTAAATATAGCAGGTTTAACTGCGGATGTCAATCTGAAAATTGGTGTATAGGTGTATTGAATGGGTTTGACATTTTGTTTAATCTGTGATATATTGCTATATTATAGCGAATGGAAGGGAAAGCTTCTATGACCTTGATATATCACACTCCCCGGTAGTATTACCCGAAGACATTGTAATGACAAAAAAGGAAAAAGAAAATGCGATTGAAAGATAAGGTTGTATTGGTCGGTGGTGCAGGTTCAAATATGAGTCGGGCAACTGCCTTTTTGTTTGCACAAGAAGGTGCCAAGGTTGCCCTTGCGGCACGGACGACAGAAAAGATGGAAGAAACAGCAGAACGTATCCGTGATAACGGTGGTGATGTATCTATGCATCAAACCGATTTGACTGATGCTGCTCAAGTAGACACACTTATTGATGCTGTGGTTTCGGAATATGGTGGTATTGACTGCTTTATCCACGCAGCGGGTGGTTTTTTCTCAACCGAACACGATATTACGACTATGGATCCTACGTATTGGGATGGTGCGTTACAAAATAATTTGCGGACATTGTTCAATCCTGTGCGCCGGCTTGTACCGATACTGGAGGAACGAGGTGGTGGTTGTATTATCACGATTTCAGCGGGTGCCCGTGTTCGTCAGGATGCTAACGCTGCTTATGCTGCTGCAAAGGCAGGAATGGTAGCAACTGCGAAAAACCTTGCTAAAGAATTGTATCAAAAGAATATCCGTGTGCATGCGATATGTCCAGGGATAATCTGGGATCCGTTGCCAGATGGAGATATTGCTCCTGTAGCGGTGCAGTTAGAACGTCTTGGTAATCCGATTGATGTTGCTTATAGTGCGTTGTGGCTCTGTTCGGATGAGGCTGCGTGGGTAACTGGATTAGAATTGACGATTGATGGAGGGGATTCGTTGTTTATTGATTCACCAAGTCGTAGGAAGGTTTTGGAGTGATATTGGTTTTGCGGAGTGAGAATCCACCAGGCAGGGTGTGCCAAGTTCTTACACACCCTGCATCTCCATTTTATTTGACACATACACTATTTTTTGCTAAACTATAGGGCAATAGATAAGATGTGATGATACTATAGAGACACTTTAAGATCATCATACCGCAACTCACCCAATTTCCTAATTGTAAGGTCAGGATCGCTTCCTCTTTTGAAACAGACAAAACTCACCCTCATTTTACCTGTTGCGGTAATACTGAGTCTTTTTATCCTCTCCGAAGTTAACTATCCACTGTTGAAACCGCAGTCAGCATTAGCACTCTTCGCAATGTTTGGGTTAATCGTCGTGTTTTTGAAATATCCGATTCATCCTCGACTTGCTGATAATCCTATCTACAATATTTTTGATTTTGTCTTGATAGGTGGTGTGATTTTCTGTTTCGGTTATGTTGTAATTCAAACGGAACCGATATTTGAAAGATTTTGGTTAAACGATAGATTTCTTGGAGATCGTGCATCAGCAGAACACATTTTGGATTTCTATGTAGGTGGATTCGGACTAATTTTGATTTTAGAGGCAACCCGCCGTTCTATTGGCATTACCTTACCGTTACTCGCCATCGTGTTCCTTCTCTATGCCAGTTTCGGTCAGTATCTACCCAGTTGGTTGTTTCCCCATCGCGGTTATTCCATCAAACGTATTATCAGTCAGACATTTCTACATGGCGGTGTGTTTGGTGTTGCCCTCCGTGTGATGTTCACCTATGTATTCCTGTTTGTGTTGTTTGGGACATTTTTGGAACGAACAGGGGCAACTGGTTATATTCTGAATTTGGCAAGACGGATATTTGGAACAAGTACTGGTAGTCCTGCAAAGGTAGCAGTGATTGGCAGTGGAATGATGGGGTCTTTGTCCGGTTCTGCAGTGGCAAACACAGCGACTACAGGTACATTTACCATTCCGTTGATGCGGAGTGTGGGTTTTCAACCGGCGATTGCCGGGGGTATTGAAGCAGCGGCAAGTTCAGGTGGCGCGTTAGTTCCTCCGATAATGGGTGCCGCTGCCTATATGATGTTGGAAATTGTCCAGCCTTCTGTCACCTATTTAGAGATTATCAGAGCAGCACTCCTGCCAGCTATTCTCTACTACACTGCCCTGTTACTCATTGTGCATCTTTACGCGAAACGAACTATGAATGTATCAATAAAGTCTAATCAATCAGTGGAAACGTCTTATGCAAATGGTATATCTACTGCAAAACTACCCATCATGCAAGGTGTCGTGTTTTTTGCGGCGTTTGTCACACTAATTCTATTTCTGTTGAAGTTGCCGGGGGCAGCCGCAAGTGAAACTGAGAACGGTCCATGGATTTTAACAAGTTTGGGTTTTATCTTACGGGCATCCACTCCATTCCGTGCGGTGAGTTGGAGTTTATTGGTTGTATTAGTTGTAAGTCTTTTTCATATAAAGACCCGCGTTGGTATATCAGGTATTTTTAAGGCGATGGAAAACGCGGGACATAGTGGTGTGTCGTTGATAGCCGCTGCTTCTTGTGTCGGCATTATCCTTGGCGTTGTTACAATGACAGGTGTCGGTTCAAAATTGCCGAGAGTTCTTCTACCACTTGCTGAAACGAATTTGATACTTGCCCTCGTTCTGCTCATGGTTTCAACTATCATATTGGGAATGGGGCTGCCGTCCTCAGTGTGTTATCTGTTGATGGCGATATTGGTTGGTACTGTATTGCCTGACTTAGGTGTAGTTCCACTTGCTGCGCACTTCTTTATTTTTTATTTTGGCATGATGTCAATGGTTACGCCCCCCGTTGCTCTTGCTGCTTATACTGCTGCTGCGATTGCGGGTTCTGGTATCATGCAGACTGCGTTCACCGCGTTTCGGTTTGCCCTTGTTGGTTTTGCCTTACCTTATGCGTTTGTGTTGCGACCGGAATTACTATGGCTGAGTCCGGCGGGTGGTAGTCCACAATTATGGATTATCTTCATCAATCTCTTTTGGACATTGGCTGGCACTGTGATTTTTGCTGCGAGTATTGCGGGGTATGTCTTTAAGGATATATCGGTCTGGGAACGTTGTATTATGTTCGTTGCTGCAGCACTCCTCTTTTTTGGACCAACTGAATCCAATTGGATGTGGATACATGGGATAACGTTGCTTGCATGTGTTATACTCTTTTACTATAATTGGCGTAAGCGCGAGGTGGGACATGAAAACTACACATAGACGGATTCTATATCTGTTACTGGTTGTTCTGTTTATTCTTCATAACGATTTCTGGTTCTGGGGAACATCTCAAATCGTTTTAAGGTTACCTGTGGGATTGCTCTATCACATACTCTTTTGCTTCGCTGCTTCTGTGCTTATGTGTTCCTTAGTAAAATTTATGTGGAGAAAGGATATTTGCCAAGTTAGACACTATTAATTTGTTGCAAAGTTAAAACATGAAAGTTGCTTATATCACAGCGGGTGCTGCGGGTATGTATTGTGGGACATGTATCCACGACAATACCGTGGCAACTGTGTTAAATAAGCAGGGACATAACGTTTCCCTGATTCCGACATATACACCAACCCGAACAGACGAAGAAAATGTAAGTTTGGATAGAGTTTTCTATGGTGGTATTAACGTATATCTCCAACAGAAACTTTCGCTTTTTCGGCATACGCCTTGGATGTTTGATAGGATGTTGGATAATCCGAAGCTGCTCAACAGTTTAGCGAGTCTTAGTGTCTCTACGGACGCGAGAGATTTGGGAGAACTGACAGTCTCAATGCTGAGAGCCGAAGAAGGTTATCAAAGGAAAGAATTGACGAAATTGGTAAAATGGTTACTTGAAGACAACCAACCTGATATCGTCTATTTGACCAATTCTATACTTATCGGAATGGCAAGAGAAATAAAAAAAGCATTGGACGTGCCTGTAATCTGTGCATTGCAAGGTGAAGACATTTTTCTGCGTGATCTAATTGAGCCATATAAAACACAAGCGTTATCATTATTGGCGGAGCGTGCTGTAGATGCTGATGGATTTGTAGCCCCTTGTAACTATTATGCCCAATTTATGGCGGAGGAATATTTGCAAGTATCTGTAGATAATATCCATATTGTTCCATTAGGTTTGAACTTAGATGGACACGGGGAGTTGCTTGAAAAAACAGAGGCACCACCACTCAAAATCGGTTATTTGGCTCGTATCTGTCCAGAAAAAGGATTACATCTGTTGGTGAGTGCTTTCTACACACTGACAAAGGAGTTGGGATCAGATAACGTTGAACTTCATGTCGCTGGATATCTCGGTAAAAAGGATGAACCCTATTTTGAGGAGTTGGTCAATCAGATACATGCATGGGGATTACAAGCGAGTTTTGTTCATTATGGAGAGGTCACGCGTTCACAAAAGATAGAGTTTCTCAATCGCCTTCATGTTTTCTCTGTTCCCACAGTTTACCGTGAGTCCAAGGGTTTGTCTATTTTGGAAGCCCTTGCAAATGGGGTGCCGGTTGTTCAACCTGCGCACGGATCGTTTCCTGAAATGGTTGATGCAACTGGTGGCGGTATTTTAGTTCAACCTGAATCTTCAGATACATTGGCTGAAGGGATACTACAATTATACCGAAATTCTGAAAGACGAAAGCAATTGGGGAAAATAGGTAAAGAAAACGTTCATCAAAATTTTAGTGATGAAATCATTGCACAGCAACTTATTCAAGTGTTTCAAAGATATATATATAGAATTTTATAACATATTTCAAAACGGAGGAGAATATTATGAGTAAATTATGGTTAATTTTTGCGGTTCTGACTGTCTCTTCCTGGGGACTCTATGGCGTTTTTTTACATAAAGGTCAGGATGCTATGAAAGATCCGACTGTGGATGCTTCCGAAGACGCTGCACCGAGACGTTACAAAGCGTTTCTATTTGTTGGACTTGCGTATCTCTTGGTTGCTGTCATCGGGTCCGCAATTATGCTGTACTCTACCGGGGCAGAATGGAGGTTTAGTGGTAAAGGTGTAAACTGGTCTTTCCTTGCGGGTGTTGTAGGTGCTGTCGGTGCGTTTGGTGTGCTGCTGGCATTCGGTGCGGGGGGCAGACCTGCTGTTGTGATGTCTATTGTTTTTGCAGGTGCGCCAATAGTGAATGCTATCGTTGCAACATTGTCGCATCCACCTAAAGAAGGTTGGAGTGCTGTTCGTTGGGAATTTGTTCTTGGAATTGTGCTTGCTGCGGTGGGTGGATGTCTCGTGACCTTTTTTAAGCCCAGTTCTTAACCATACTATAATTTTGACAATTCTTATCTCGTGGTAGTTGAGTTTCAATGGAAAATCTATTTTCTACGACTTTTACATATCAGTGGAACACTGCGAAAATGCTGCGCTCCAGCGGAGTACTATGTGTTGGGAATCACATACCGCTCCGCTGGAGCGGATACAGTCGGCACATTATGTTCTATAAACATATTGCTCCGCTGGAGCAAAGAGGGTTTCCATTTTGTCTGTTGTGCGTTGGTTTAACTAAGGTAAGTCGTGAACCAATTTCTTATCTCAACTCCCGTTTGAAAAAGTGTGCAAACTATAGTTAACCATAAGTGTCAATTTTGTGTAATTCATTTTGTCTGAACAAGGATTTTCAGAATTATGAATCTGAAGTTTCAGATTGCTATTGATAAGTTAGGCTGCACCGTTGATGCTAAAAAACAGACAATCGGGTTTGGAAGCCCTCCAACAATAGAGTAATCCTTAAATTAACACCTATAGTGTAGTTTCCTATCCGCACCTACCGGAGGGATTGTGTCAATCTTACATAATGTGAATACCTTGCAATTCTTTATCCTATCTAATGCTACGTATCTCTCTTGCTAAAATTAACTTACTATCCTTTCTAATCATAACGTCTCTAATTCGTTAGGATAAGGAGATACGTTTCATGAATCCAGATGAATTGAAAGATGCTGAGGATGCGGAGCTCATCGTGGCGGTATTGGCTGGTAATCTCAAAGCGTTTGATGAATTAGTATATCGCTATCAACGCGGTATGCTTTCAGTAGCACAACAAGTAGTCCGAAACCCGATTGAAGCGGAAGACATTGTACAGGATGCGTTCCTACTTGCATTTGAAGCATTACCACAGCTTGATAACCTGAATAGGTTTGGTTCTTGGCTCTATTCAATCACGCGTAACCGTGCGCTGCGATTCATGAAACGGTCAAGTAGAATACAATTGCATGACGATGTGGATGCGGAATTGCAAATAGAGGCAGATCCGGCTGCTACAGATCCTGCACAAATTGTGGAACAGGAATCTACATACGAAGATGTCAGGTTAGCGATTGATTCATTACCGTCTGAATTTAAGGAGGTAATCACGCTCTATTACTGGGCAAATATGCCGCAGAAACGGATTGCTGAAACACTTTCGCTACCCTTAACGACGGTAAAATGGAGACTTCATAAAGGGAAAGATTTACTGAAAACCGTATTAGAAAAACGTGGATATGGAGATATTTTGTAACATGGAACATGAACGACAACAAGAGATACGTGGGCTTTTACAGATTCTGGAGCAGACAGCAGAAATCGCAGAAGATTCAGCATTGACCGAGAACTATAAGGATGGCGAAAGTCGATGCATCACACAATTCAATAAGGTTTTGAAACGTCTGATTGCGTTAGGTGCTGTCCCTGATGGACTCTTTGAACCATTACAAGAAGATGCTAATTATAGCGAAATTAGTATTGCTTGTAATCACCTTGCAGCCTATCTAAGCGAAGGATTAGGTTCCTTTCCCGATTTAAAAGGGATGATGACGAACATTCTTGGAAAAAGTTTCATTGAGAATATTGAGGAAGAACTGAAAGAAGGGAAAATAGGTGATTTAATTCGGCAAGCAATGCCTGATTTCATGACCGAGACTGTTCTGGATGACATCAATGAATCGTTTGATGTGAATCCAGATGGAAGGTTGATGGTAGACGTTGACTTTGGAACGATTGACATTCGGACAGCAGAAAGCGAGTCAGTTAATGTTGTCGTGCACCGGGCAGCAAAGTTCAAGACAGATAAGCATGCTGCAGAGATACTGAGAAACTTCCAAGTAGACTTTAATTCAAGAGACAGTGAGCTTCAAATTAATGCGAAGTTTAAAGATGGCAAACGTTATTGGAATAGAAACACGGATAGACTCAATATCCATTTTGATATAACAATTCCGCCCACTTTTCACGGTGTATATCTAAAAACAGCAGCGGGTGATATTACTGTTCAAGGATTTACGGGGGCAGTACAATCTCAGACAAACAGTGGTCAACTACAATTTGAACATGTCAGAGGACCTATTTTTGGGAATACCGTCAATGGTGATATCAGGTTGGCTAAGTGCATAGGCGATCTTCGAATAGAAACATTACGAGGGGATATTGATATAAACGAGTGCTTTGGAGGTATTGACGCAACGACATCTGGCGGAAATATCCGATGTGTGGATGTTGAAGGTGAAATTGTAGGGGAAACATCTGGTGGTAATATCAAATTGATTCGTTGTAAAGGTGGAACAAAGGTTGAGACATCGGGTGGAAACATTGATCTGGACAACGATGGTCCGATTAACGCTAAAACCTTTGGTGGGTCTATCAACGCTACTATATCTGAACAACTCAAAGGCGATTCAACCATAGAAGTAGCGGGAGGGGACATCACTGTTTCTCTGATTTCAGATGTCCTATTAAAAGTTGATGCGAAAAGTAGCGGGGGAGATGTCACCTCTGAACTTCAGGATATTATGGTCACTGATGACGAACATATATCTGGACAACTGTATGGTGTAATCAACGGTGATGGTCCTTTACTGAAACTCCGTTGTATTGGTGGAGATATAGATTTGAAATGTAATGATGTTGATAAGGAAACATAATTAGTTGAGGGCATTTTTAGATTGGTTGTATATTCCTGTTGTTCCCATTGAATTGTTATTAAGCTTACCTTAATTTTCTTGCATTAAATATATTTCCTTTGCTATAATCATATTTATAGTGAACTTTGAAATTATTGGGACACTTTAATAAACCTGTTTGGAAAACATAACGGACAACAGAAGTTGTAGCACAAACTTTATGAAGATTAATTTATTAATTCGGTAATATTCGGGCGGGGAAACCCCGCCCCTACGATAATTTTTATGGGTTGGATTACCGAAATATTCATTTAATCTTCATTTAGTTTGTGTTCGCATCTGCACAAGCTGGAAAGTTTGTGCTACAAAAGTGCCCCTTTAATTCTAAATGTCACTATAAATTGGGATTGTTGGGTGCTAAACGAACCAGAAGGGACGTTTGGTATTGATCAAAAGTGTTATAGAAATATAAGGAGTTACAGAAATGAGACGTTTGTCTATATGTTTTATTCTTTTATTGTTGATAGTTGTTGTGGGGTGTAACAACCAAAAGGATGCAGAAGAAGGGGCACCAGAAGTCGCACAAACAAAAGTCGCACCAAAAACCTTAACAATTGTCTGGGCAGAATGGGACCCAGCTAACTACTTACAGGAACTGTCTAAAGATTTTACTGCTGAAACGGGGATTGGAGTGGATGTAGTCCAGATTCCATGGCCTACTTTCCAAGATAAGATTGACAACTCGTTCGTTGGAAAAAGTGATCTATATGATATTGTCATTGGAGATAGTCAATGGCTTGGTAGAAACTCAGTTGGAGGACATTACATTGACTTGACAGACTGGATAAATGAGAATATAGATGTGCCTGCGATATATGGACCTGCAATGACTGCTTTTGCAGAGTACCCGAAAGGGAGTGGCAAGTATTGGGCATTGCCTGCTGAAGTGGATGCGGCAGGATATGTGTATAGGAAAGACCTATTTGAGAATCCTGATGAAATGTCAGCATTTGAAGAGAAATACGGTTATGCACTTGCGCCACCAACAACATATCAACAACTTCGAGACATTGCAGAATTCTTCACGCGTCCAGATGATGATCTATACGGAATTGCGACGTGGTATAGTAAAGAATATGACGGTATAACGATGGGTTTTCAGCAAGTGATGTGGAGTTTTGGTGCCTCTTACGGTGATCCAGAGACGAAAAAAGTTGACGGTTATCTGAATTCGGATGATGCGGTCAAGGCACTTGATTATTACAAAGATTTGTTGAAATTTGCCCCACCAGATGCGGCGAACTACTATTGGGCAGAAACACTTGATGCTTATATTAAAGGCAAAGTTGCGATGGCAATGAATTACTTTGCATTTTTCCCTGGAGTAGTTAAGCCAGAAACAAACGAAATTTCACATGACAAGAGTGGTTTCTTCATTGCCCCGAAGGGCCCAAAAGGACATTATATTAGTATCGGTGGACAAGGGATGTCAATTTCCTCCTATTCCAAGAATCAGGACATTGCGAAGCAATACCTGAAATGGTTTATGCAGAAACCAGTGCAGGAAAAGTGGGCAAAACTGGGCGGATTCACACCTTTGAAAGAGGTATTGGAATCGGACACGTTCAAGAATGCTACCCCCTATAATGAAGCGTTTGCTGCAAGTTTCCCATATCTTCGTGACTTCTGGGCAGTTCCTGAATATGCTCAACTCTTAGCGGAATGCCAAACCTATTGGAGTGAGGCTATTACTGGTATCAAGTCATCAAAGGAAGCTCTTGATGCTATTGCTCAGAAACATGAGGAAATCTTTACGGAAGCGATGAAGGAAACCGCAGAAGAATAAAGTTTTTTCAGATTGACACCTATATGTATAGGATTTTATGTCTTGTTGGAGGGGTTTCCGAGTCTGATTTGAGAGAAGTATGTCTTAAAATCGGCTTGGAAAGCCCGTCTACAATAGAGGGTTTGGAAAGTCTTCCTACATGTTGTATTCTGTCGAATCAACGCCGAATGCGCGTGTGGCATTCGGCGGGGCATAGAGACCCCGCTCTACAATGGTTTAAAGTGATGTTACTACAATTACTTTACACACTCCTTCGCTACACTTCAACTGTATCCTATAATTACGTACGATAAAATATGCAGCACAACCGTTTTTCGCGTGGGATGAGCGATTATCAAATTAAGATGGCATTCATCATGCCGACGATGATTTTGCTCATTTTAATGAATATCTTTCCGCTTTTATGGTCATTGTATTTAAGTTTCCATGATTACAAAGCCAACATGCCAAATGCTCCGAGATATATTGGAGCAAAGAACTACATAGATGTGCTTACGGACCCTGATATATGGGGATATTTCTGCACTACTGCTTATTTTGTAATCTTAGCAGTATCTGCCCAATTCCTGATAGGTTTTGGGCTGGCACTCTTACTGAATCGTAGTTTTCCTGCAAAAGGTTTGGTGACGACGTTACTGCTGCTTCCGATGATGTTGTCCCCCGTAGTTGTCGCGCTGTTCTGGCGTTTTATTCTTGCGTCAGACGATGGAGGATTGCTAAACTATCTATTAAGTCCTCTCCTAAACTTACCTGTAATAAGAACGATCTTTGATCCGCCTATTGAATGGACGACCGATCCTAAGATTGCAATGCTATCGGTTGTGATTGTTGACACGTGGATGTGGTCTCCCTTTATGATGTTGATTGCATTGGCAGGACTGAGTGCCATCCCCAAATATCTCTATGAAGCTGCAGATGTTGATAGAGCTTCTGCATGGTTCAAATTTCGTTGGATTACGTTGCCCTTGGTGTCACCACTACTACTGATTGCCTTGTTGTTCCGTACTATGGACGCGTTTAAGATGTTTGATATTGTCTATGTGCTTACCCGTGAAGGTGGTCCGGGGACAGTAACTGAGACTGTTTCTATGAATCTTTATCGACTTGCCTTCCGAAACTTTGATACGGGTAAAGCGTGTGCAATGGCGTATATTCTGCTCATCATAATCGTTGCCCTCAGTAATATATATGTGAAATATCTCAATCGTGTTAAGGGAGAAACTTAATCTGTATGAGAACCTATTCAATTTGGAAACTGATTGTATTTGCCATCATAATGGCGATTATTTTCTTTGCTGTTATTGTCTACATTGTTCCGATTTATTGGATTGTGGTAACATCGTTGAAAGCCCCTTCGGATATCAACACAAAACTGCCGAAGTTTATCTTTGACATTTCGTTGCAAAGTTATCGGAAGTTGATGCCTGAAGGTCAAGTTTCTACCGTAACATATCTATTTATTGGACAAATACTATCTGGAATGATTCTATTTGCTTTCTTTTCGCTTGTCAGTCCACCTGCCCTGCGTCGGTTATCACTTCGGGGAATCGGTTTATTCTGGAACATCTTATTTGTTTTAACTTGTATATACGGCTTTTTCAGCACAGTGCCGCATCCTCGCTTGAAAGTTGATGTGCGGTTTCACTTTTTCTCATTGATAGTCTGTTGTGTGGTAGCTTACCTTATAGTTATTCCATGGAAGAAAAAGGTTTATGCTGTCAGGACAAATGCGGATGGCACCCCGCTTCCGAATAAAAAGGAAAGATTAGCGTTTATCATTCCAGTCATCTTTGCGGCAATTGGCATCTGTATTGCCCTTGCTAACGATGGTTCAAAATATTTCTATCAATTACTCAACAGTATCATTATTGGCGGTGGTAGTACAGTGCTTGCTGTCGGTTTAGGAACTATTTCTGCTTATGCCTTTTCTCGTTTCAAAGTTGCTGGCAAGGATGATCTGCTGTTTTTTATCCTCAGCACACGTATGCTGCCGCCTGTTGTGGTTGTTATCCCAATCTATTTGATGTATATTTCTCTCAAACTATTGGATACGCACCTCGGTTTGATTTTGCTTTATACGACCTTCAATGTTTCATTTGCTGTTTGGTTGATGAAAGGTTTCATTGATGAGATCCCGAAGGAATATGAAGATGCTGCGCTCGTTGATGGTTATACCCGTTTTCAAACATTTTTGAAGGTTGTTTTACCTCAATCTGTAACAGGCATTGCTGCGACTGCGGTGTTCTGTCTGATTACAGCGTGGAACGAGTTTGCTTTTGCGCTTGTGCTTACGAATGTTGGTGGTGTTGCTGTAACATCTCCACCTTCAATCACCAGTGCAACTGGTTCTGCTGGCATGGACTGGGGTAAAATTGCTGCGTCTACTTTTGTTTTTCTCTTACCTGTTGCTATTTTTACTTTTTTGATGCGAAGTCATTTGTTGCGTGGTGTTACGTTTGGTGCGGTTAAGAAGTAGTCCGTAGGTGTCAATTTGTCTGAACCAAGATTTTCAAGATTAGTAGATTTCCCGGACAGAGGCATTCAATTGTCGAGTTTCTTTATTGTTGGAGAGGTTTGTAACCCTGAATTTTCATGCTGGGTATCTGAAATCGGGGTTAGAAACCCCTCCTACAATCATTAATTGGTGCTAATTGGGGTTAGAAACCCTTCCGAAAATAGTTTCAAGAGACAATTGAATGCCTCTGTTGTCCATCATCGTGTCACAAACTGGAAAGTTTGTGCTACAAAAGAGATGTTATACCATTTCTATAGATTATTGTCTCATTTATGGTTGTCCATCATCGTGTCACAAACTGGAAAGTTTGTGCTACAAAAACAGGTAAATTCATTGATTCTTTGTGTCCTTGAAATCGTACCGTATTGTGCGTTTTTTCGGATTACGGTACGGTTTTGGTACGGTTTTTCGTACCGGGTTGTGAGTCCAGTCTGTGTATGGGTTTGTGATTGATTTTTTGTGTAAATTTCTGGGAATTTCAATTTTTTGATTCGGTACGTTTTGTGATTTAAGTTTTTGGTGTCCTGACCTGTATCTTTCATGGTATAATTAAAAGGCATCACAATCCATGTGATCATTAATGTAGTATTTCTTAATTTATACTGTGTAATTTTTCTGTCGTATTGTGTTAACATAGAATTTCATTTATAGGTTTATCTTTTATGCTAAACGAGCTGCAACTGGGCAGCAATAGACGGACAAAACGTGGAATGCAAAACCCATATTCGGCTTTACAAGTTCCAGCTTTACACACTGGTAGTTCGCAACGAAGGCATGGTTTTCCCAATTGCTGAGATGCTGCGTTTTCTCAGAAACTTCCATGACTCTATGAGATTTTAGACGACATATTCGTACGGGTATGTCCGTAATATCACATGGATCCTGTTGTAATTGTATTTTAAACCCCCATTCAAAAGAAATTACAATTGGGATTTTAATGTTAATCAGTTTATGACGAGACTGATTTGCATTTATGTGAAAGTATTTTGGACATTAGATTAGGTTCCGTTGCTGTCATCAGTCAACGGTGTGCCTCCCGCGACTTCGTGAGAATTTTTGCGATGTTTTTCGTGTTATTTTTACCATTCTATAGATAATTATCTCATTTAGGATTGCAATTCTTCGGGACACAAACTATGAAGTTTGTGCTACAAAAATGATCCATTATATATTAGAAATAGTATTATTGGGTTTCTGTTGGTTTCGCGCTCCAAAGAAACTGCCCACGACTTTTGGTCAAGTTTTCGAGCGACAGTTGCGGTTGTAAATTTGCGTTCCCGTGTTGTCGCTTCGTCAGGGAACTGCGCCGCCTCATTGAGTTTCTAAACTTGCGTAGCCGATTTGGGCTTGCATTCTAAACACGTGTTAATTATACCATTCTAAATTGTGGTTGTCAAGTAAAAATGTAAAAAATATTATATTTTTTTGTGAATCTATTGAAAATGGTTGATTTTTGTGTGAATTAGGAATTTGTCTGAACAAGGATTTGCCAAATCCAGAAATCAACGGTATGAATGCCATTGGGCATTCCCCGGGACTATGGGCTATATTTTTAGGGAGTTTTGACAAGAACAGCTGTTCCGATGTTTGACGGTATTGTAAGGCTGTTTTGTAGATCTCAACCATTTAATCGGGGTTGGAAATCCCTCCTACAATATCCGAATCAAATGTAAGAAGTGTGTTTGGCGGGCACAGAGACCCATAGGCGTCAATTTTAGGATATATCTTCTTGTGGGAGGGGTTTCTAACCCCTCCCACAAGAGAAAATTCAGCAACTTTTTCTTAAATTGACGCTTATGGTTTGCGGGACACAGAGACCCCGTCCTACAATGGGGTAAAGTGCATCCGAAAATGTGTTAAATCGGAGGTGTTAAATGGCAAAGAAGAAGAAAAAATACAATGATGTAGACGAAATTAAACGTTTGTCTGGGGCGATGCGTTATCATTTATGGAAACTTGGGTTTTCAACGGTTGAGGAGTATAAACTTTGGTGTCGTCAACATAATTTCAGTTGTGGATTGAACAAGAATGTTCGTCAACGTTCAGAGGAGTTATTTACTTTTTCATCTATAAATGTTTCTGAGATTATGGCGAATGAGAAAAAAGGGCGGAATTTGAAGGAGGTTATTCCGAAAATATACAAAGAAAAATTGGATGGAGAAAATCTTAGAAATCCGATTGCAAAAGAGATTGCTTATGCATTTGAGAGAAGTGCATCACGTGAAGATTTACTACGTCTCATGTTGTATATTGGGGAACACTCTGACTTGTTGAAGGATGCTTCTTATATTAAGGGTATTGAGATGATTGCTAATCATGCCGATAGTTGGATTCGTCCCCTTGAAACGTGGCATGTGAAAAGACATAATCGTGATTGGCAATTTTGCCAACTTCTTCGGCATCTTTTTGCTAAGTATGATATTCCACATTTTATGGATCGTGTGTGGTTGACTGAGAACGAAACGCATCAGAATTGGTATAAACATATTGGTTCTGGACAAAATATCCGGACTGCACCTGAGATACCTATTACGCTTACAAAAAAGATGGCACATCATTTTCTGAGTGCTCCGAAGCATTATAACGTTGATGAAGCACTCAGATGGGGACAAGTTCAGGCACTCGGTGGGGATAAACGTTTGGTAGATGCGCTTCGTGGCACACGACTTATTACTGATTATAGTCATGATGATTTTTGGTTAAATGTTGTCCGTTTCTTTATAGAAAATCCGATGTTGGATGTGGTGCATGTGAATCCTATAGTGGATTTCATCTGGAATCATAAGTTCGCAAATCAACGCGTATTTGTTGAAAGAGGTGTGGTGGAGGAAATTGGACCGCCACAACCTAACTTCAGTATGAGAGGTCGGACACCCAGAAAATTACTACGGCAAGTTAATGATTGGCATCGTCAACTTGGCAAGGAGGCAAGACAGGAGAGCTACGAGTGGGAACATTCAGACATCGGTGATTTCGTTTTAAAAGAACAACGTATGGACAATTACACACCGAAATATTGGCGTATTCGTGAACTGTTAAGCACAGATGAACTCATTGAGGAAGGTAGAGCAATGAAACACTGTGTCAGTTCTTACTCCCAATCATGTTTTACTGGAAAAACCTCTATATGGTCAATGGAAACAGAAGATGAATATGGCAGGAACAATGTTTTGACGATTGAGGTGTTAATGGCTGAAAGACGTGTCCGACAAGCGCGTGGTAGAAGAAATCGGCTGCCATCAATGAAAGAAGGCAGTATGCTGAAGCGATGGGTAAGGAAGGAGAAGCTTGAAATTGCGGATTATGTGAAGTTTGAGGGGGAGTGAACCTTGAATATTGACAAACTTTATGATAAACTGGATAAATGTAAGTCGTGATGGGATTTGTATTATAGTAATCCTATCGTAAAGGAGGCAGCACCATGGAAAATCCGACTACTATACAGGAAATTGTGGAACGGTTAAGAAGTCTTTCACTTGAGCAACAGAGGACTGTGTTAGATTTCATATTAGAGTTGTCTGGTGAACCACCAAAGCAATATCCTGGCAAAAATTTACTACAACTTGTAGGCACCATTTCAAAGGAAGACTTAGAAATAATGAAACAAGCAATTGAAGAAGGATGTGAGCAAATTGATGAATTACAGTGGTAGATATCTGCTTGATACGATAATAACACATTGATTTTTGATACAGTTTATGACAGCCTTTGCATAAGAAGTTTATGAAGTCCAACCTAAAAGGAGACAGCACAATGGAAAATACTACAACTATCCAAGAAATTGCCCAACGCCTCAAAAGTCTATCACCCGGACAACAGCGACAGGTTTTAGATTTCATACTGGAACTGTCAGGAGAATTGCCGAAGGGCATATCAGGTAAAGAACTCCTTGAATTTGTAGACTTATTTCCGCCGGAAGACCTTAAACAGATAAAGCAAGCGATTGAGGAAGACTGTGGGCAGATTGATACGTCAGAATGGTAAATACCTATTGGATACCAATATTATCATCGGATTGTTCAACAGAGACGAAGCAATTCAAGAAAAAATGCAAAATACGGATAGAGTATTCTTGGCTTCATCTGCAATTGGTGAACTTTACTACGGCGCACAGAAATCCGAAAGACCTATAGAAAATATCCGAAGAATTAATAGACTGACACGACGATTTCCAATCTATTCTTGCAACTTAGAAACAGCGCGGTGGTATGGGATCATCAAGAACCAACTGCACCGAAAAGGTCGTCTCATTCCAGACAACGACATCTGGATTGCAGCCATTGCGATGCAGCATGGATTAATTCTTGTCACGCGGGACTCACATTTTGACGAAGTTGAATCTTTGCTGACAGAACGTTGGTAGAATTAAATAATCAATGTGATGAAAATAAAAGAGGCGGGTTTTGGGGACCCGCCTACAGATTTGTCAACTATAACCTAACCCAATCTTACTTCTTTTTCCGATACTCACTTAATAGTTTGTTTATCTTATCAAGAAACTCTTGAGAATATATTTCCCCGACAAGAGCTTGATGCGTTTGTGTAGCGAGAGTATCCCAAGTCTCTAACGCATCATCTTCAAACTGGACAATTTCAATTCCCGCTTTTTGCACAAGAGCATCAAGGGAATCTTGATTATCTTTGCGAATATTCTCCATCAACTTTGTCTGATATTTTTCACCGGCATCCAGAATCGTTTTCTGCTGTGCGGGTGTAAGTTTATCAAACTTCTCTTTTGTAATAATTGTTGCACCGACACCGACATTAACAGGTAGATCCGTCATGTATTTAAATTTGGATGCCCATTGTAGGGCAATTGTGACATAAGGAGATACTGTAACTGCATTTATCTGCCCAGAATATAGCCCTGGCAAGACTTGTGTAACTTCTTTTGGTACAGTTGCTATATCGGCTTTTTTGTAGAAGACTTGCCCGATCTTGTCATTTGTTCGCAGCCACATTTTGACATTTGGTGATTTAAGATCTTCAATATTCCTAATCGGATGATTACTGAAAATGTGATAGAATCCTATGTCCCCCATGCCAATCAGGACATAGCCTTTTTCCAGGAATACATTGGACAAATCTTCACGGAGATGCTCTCGTACATAATCAAGTTCTTCGTAGTTTCTGAACATCCGAGGGAGTTGAAAGATCAGTACTTCTTCATTAATTTCTCCGAGTCCTGTTGCAGTCATTGCCCCAGCGTGTAGCAATCCAGTTCGCATTTTACGGATCACATCAAGTTCGTCCCCTTGTATGCCGTTTGCATAGAAACGGAATTTGATTTGTCCATCCGTATTCGCTTGAATTTCTTTTCCCATTGCATCAAAATTGTTCATCCATGTAGAACCTTTCGGTGCAAGCGTGGCGAACTTAATAGACTCAACAGCAAGAAGTGTCGTCGGTAGACACAATAATCCAAATAATAGTATAATGCCACATGCAACATTTGAAACATATCTACTAAACATTGTTTTCCGATTCCTCATTATTCAATTTCCTCCTCTTCTAAATCAAAAAGTGTATCAACTTGTGAAAGTAATCGTTCAGAACGTGCTTTTGCGATTGAAGTTGCAGCATTTTCTCCTGGAAAAATGTCTGATGGAGCGTCAAGCACTTCTTGCAAAGCCTTTTTAAACAGTGCTACGTCCTGTTTGGGATAGGCGTAGTATTTTGCCATATAGAACTTGCTCATCAGGAACTTACCATCATTTATTTCATCTACGCGTTCGATGTGTTCCTTTGCTTTTTCTGGATCACCACCAATTGCTGGTGACCGATCCCCGTAATAGACAGCATAGAATAGGTGTGCGCTCCCGAAATAGAAGGTCTCATCTAATTCTAATATCCGTTTCATCATCTGTTCAACGCGATCCAGGTCAATTACCTGCATTGGGTCGTCTTTTTGTAGACTGATACCCCGTCCGACAGCATAAGCTGCCCAGAACAACGGTTCAACATTCTTCTTGCTGATTCTCTGAACTGCTTTTTCAAATGTATTTGGATCAACTGATCTTGCATGCTTGAAGGTTTTATTAGATTTTGCCAGTGCTTTGAATGCGTACATTTCAGAACGGGCGTAATGTTCAATAGCCTTGTTACGCATTTCCTCTGCAATTTCAAAATTACCTTCTATCTCTGCCTCTTCCATCTTATCTTCAAGAAATCCGGCATAAGAAGAAAAGGCGCGTGAAGTCTTAACAATCAATGACTTATTCCCTAACTTCGTCAATCTTTCAAGTGTTTTTAGGTTTTTCTCAAGGGTGGTTTCAACCACCTCTAAGTCACTTTCCTTTTGAATATTGGATAACTTACTTAGACCACATCCACCGAGTAACATAGTAAGTAGCAGTATGGATGCTATCCGATAGCAATATTTGTTGAATATCATAGATGTTATATTTCCTCCATTTTTACATCTGTGTTTATATGTATCTTGATTTATAGTAAAACCTATAATTAATGGGACATTTCAGTAGAGCAAACTTTATGAAGATTAATTAGGCAATATTCGGACGGGGAAACCCCGCCCCTACGATGATTTTTATGTGTTGAATTACCGAAATATTTATTTAATCTTCATTTAGTTTGCGTCTCATAAGGCACAAACTAAAAGTTTGTGCTACAATTTCTATAGTAGGGTTCGCTCCAAAATAGGTTTATCAAAGTGTCTCCATAATTTCAAAGTTCACTATAACATAGATAGGACTTATGCAATTTCACTTATTTTTGATAGTAATACCGATTCATATACATATTGTTTCATAATGTGAGTCAACTATTTTCTATATTGAAGAATATAAGAGGCGCAATGAATTGCGCGACTACGAACTGTATTTTTCCTGTGGGTATGATATTTTAGAAATGGTATTATATTCCAAATTCATCGGATGTTATAGCATTTAATATATCTGAGAAATAAAAGGCAAATTAACAACTGTTCCACTAACCCTTTCATCTGAAGTCTTGATCTGAATAGAGCAACCTTCTTCGGTGTATGCCATTCTGATGTATCCCATTGCAATGTATTTATCAAGTGTAGATGAATAAGCTGAACTTGTAATCCATCCTACTTCTTTGTCATCAACGATAATAGGAGATTTTTGTCGAACAGGTTCACGAGCGTGTATTTCTATTCCACGTAACAATCGGTTTGGATGTCCGCGATATTTCATGCGTGCGACTATTTCCTGGCCGATATAACAGCCTTTTTCAAAATCGATAGCGTGTTCTAATTCTGCTTCAAGTGGGAAGACCGCATCTGTGAGTTCTGTTCCGTATCTCGGTGTGCCAGCCTCAATCCGTAGTCTTTCAAGTGCTTCCCATCCTATAGGATCGATATCCTCTCTCTCAGCACATATTTTGTCCCATAACCATACTAATGCGTTTGAAGATGTATAGAGATGGTAACCATATTTCCCTATGTTATCTGCACGGACACAAGCAATCCATTGTTCATCAACTTCACAGGTACGAGAATGATGTTCTGGTAATGTACTGAGTTCTTCTAATTTTAATACGGATTCCACAAGTTCCGTTGAATGTGGTCCGTAGACTGCAATAGCCCCTACATTCCCTGTTTCAATAGATACTTCCACATCATCAGCAATAATATATTTATCCAATTCTGTGTAGACCTGTTGTTCACATTCGGGGGCAGTACTGATATAGATTTTATCCTCAAATATATATACCCTGAGGTCCGCGATTATTTTACCACGATTTGTTAGGAGTGTGGCGTAATTTCCTTCTCCAACAGATAGGTTTTCAACATCATTTGAGATAATTCGGTGCAAGAATTTCGCACGATCTTCACCTGTTAAACTCAGTGTGGTAAGGTATGATATATCTACAATAACGACATCAAATCTTGCCATGTTGTTTTCATGATTAGGATTGGTATAAACTAATGGTAAAACCCAACCCCCATGCAATTCAACGAAGGTTGCTTCAAGTGCCTCATGTGTTTTATAAAGTGGTGTGTATTTCATTTTCTACCTATATTATATCACAGAATTAAAACATCTGTTCTAAACGCCAAAGAATTAAGAGTTTTCTTGCCGAAGATTCTACATTAAGGGGAACTGCAAATTCAAACACAGAGTTTAGAGGGAAATTAACACCTTGTGGACGGACAAAAATTGAAAGTCCAATACCGGTGGATAATTTGAAATCATTCAATGACAAATTGGTAAATGGATTTTCATCGTACCACCAAACCTGTCCTGCATCCATAAAAGTGCTGAGTGCCCATCCCAATGAAACATCTGAAAAACCTTCAATATAGGATATATCCGCAAATCGGTATTCAAGATTTAGCACAAGTCGTCTGTCCCCTGCATAAGTGTTGTGTCTATAACCGCGAAGACTTGGTAATCCACCGAGGTAAAGCAGGCGTTGTGTTGGTAATTGTGCATCTGAGAAATCACCAAGAAAACGAACATTTAGGTTGTGTTTTCCGATTAATGGTGTGTATTTTATTAATTCAAAATGATAAGTGTTATATGTCCAATCTCCACCAAGGTTTCCCCCAACTATTTTTATACCAATATTTCCTCTCCAACCAGTTCGTGTATGTGGATTGGGTCTAAGAATCATCTGGCTTGCGAGATTATCTGCACCTTCTAAAGCGGATTTTTGGTCTCGGGTATCAAAAGTATACCTCAATGCAACACTGTTTTGTGTGCCAGTGTTTATGCGAATATTTCCGAGTTTGACTTTGCTTCTATTATAATAACTCCAATCCGTTGATTTGAATAGATTATTATGGTCCTCATAAGTCAATTCAAGTCGCAATTGAGATGATTGTCCAAATTTTTTAGCAATCCAAGTATGTACTCCTTGATTTTGGAAAAAATGGTCAACAGAAGTGCCGTAGAATGAATCACTTAGATTAAATTCTTCGGGTAGTAATCGGAAGTCATTTATACTCTTGTTTGTTAATTTGTATAAACCCACTCCTATGGTCAAAGGGAAACGTGTGAAAAAGGTGTTTTCCACGCCAATCTGATAGTTCAAAATACGACTTGAAACGCCGAGGCTGACTGAACCGAACAGATGTTCTTCGTTTAGGAGATGGGTTGAGAGGTTACCACCTGCCCCTAAGACTAACCCATGCACACGATTGAAACCGATTATTGGAAACCAACCAGATTTTACTAATGGATGTTCAATTATATCTACAATCAGAACATTTTTGCCCCCTTCTCTTTGTGCCTGCCAATCCCCTACCGACTTGAAAGCATAATTGCTCTTTGTGAGTTTTTTCTGCAGGTTATTGATCTTGTTTTGACCTAAAGAGTGAAAATATACACCTTCGCTGTCCAATTCCAATGCAGCAGATAATACTGACTCTGGAATACGACGATTGCCAGTAAAACGAATTTGATCGATGCTACCTTCGCTTATGTTATACTGTAATTGGTCGTTGGTATATTCATGGGTAACATTCGCGAATGAGAAGCCGCGGTTTAAATAAAAATCGCGAATCATTTGTTGCTTCAAGTGTATATTCGCATCAGAAAAATAACCCGGCAACAGGTCAAACCAACGTTTGATGAAAAGTGCGGGGAAACTCCTATTCCCACGGATGTTAATTCTGTTTGCATTCTGCACTTTTGTTTCTGTCACACTGATTTTCACATTGACTTTCAACAGCTCTGTCTTCAATAGACTATCATTTTTTGTGGTGGCGTTACCATTCTCTACAGAAGTGCTTGATGGATTTGTGGGAATAGATTCCGTTTCTTCTTTCTCCACTACTGCAGTGTTTAATTGCACTTTCTCAAACCAATCCAAATTCTCTAAATGAGAAATTAGTCGAGACAGCTGTTCGTTTGTAATTGTAGCACCAATGGCAATCGGAATTCTACTTAATAGGACCTCATAGGGAATTGCCTTGTTTCCCTCAATTTCAATTGCATTCACTATAAAATAATCTGATACATCAAACGAATCTGTGAATAGTGGATGTTTCTCTACCAACTTCAATGTCCCCATCCCTTCTTTCCAATGGGGCCACCACGGATATTCTTCATCATACATAGGTAACCAGTAACTATACTCGCGATGCACAACAGGGTTCATATCATTGCCTACATCCTTTTTCATTTGGGCATTGCGAAAAACGTTGAGGAGCCATGTTTCATCTCTATCTGTTTTATTTGCTTTGCGTGGAATAGCAGCTTCTAAACTCCAATAATTTGCGTTGATCTTTGTTGCTATTTTTGCGTTTGAATTCCATGAGCTATCCGCCTTGAACTGTACTATTGAACTATCAGGTTTTTCTCTTTCCACGCCGCTGGGAGCGAATCGGAAATCTGGAAAACCTACTTTTGTAACCATTTGATCGAACATCCCGCTAATCGGATTGATGATAAGATGTGAATATGCTTCTGTTTTTGGTTCCATATCAAGCAGGATTTCAATAGACTCATCTTCCCAGATAGGTGAATCAAGTTGTGTTTGCGAGACACGTGGAACCTGTGAATGCCGTATGAACGCTCTTGCCCCAATATAAAAGTTCTCTGCGTCATACATTAAATACATTTCTGTCTGATTTTCAGCATCTTCTGTTCCTTCTGGATTCTGAAAAGCCGAGAGTGTATTTGAATACAGCCATACACTTTCTGACATCTCTCCATCAATCGTTGGGGGTTCTGAGGTTAACGGAATAGGCAACTCAACATCAGATGACGACACTTCTTGCTCACTTTCCTGATTGATATCATTAGATTTACTCCGTAATCTTGGATTCGTTAGTATTGATATTGCATCGGTGGCATTTAAACGAAGCAGCGGCCCTCCTTCGTTGATGATACCGATATTATTTTCAATGTCCGATGGTAGATTGATAAGATACTGGCGTTTCTCACTTTTGAGTTCAACATCAGCAGAATAATTGATCGGTAGTAGTAGTTTGATATTACCACCCGATGCCGTTATATCAAGGGGAACAGGAAGGTCGTCAAGTACGGATAGGTCAATCGAACCTTTTTGCGTCTTTATCTCATTCTGTCCTGATGTCAACAATATTTGCCCATGAATGCGACCGCTATATGTTTCTACCTGATAGTTTCCTGAGGTTTCATCCAAATGAACGTTTCCTAACTCACTGGTTATATCCATCTTTCCGCGTAGGTGATGAATATAAACATTTCCATATCTTACCTTAAGTTCAATAGAAACATCTGGGGGTGTTTTGATTTCATAGTTCAGTTGCAGATCTTTTTTTAATTCGGCTATGCTTTTTTCATCGTTTGTCTGATTTGGTAATTGCGAATTCAACTGAAGCACACCATCTTTTTGTGTGGCGGTTAATGTTATTTTTTCCAGATATTCCTTCGTAAAGACTGGATTTTCCACAAGTCCACGTTTTTCCAGTTTAACACTAATGGTATCTTGGACTTCTACATTACTGTCAATAGCCACTATTTTAATGTTGCCGGGTATGTCTAAATGGAGTTCTATTTTGAAGATGTCTGCATAACTAAAGGTGTTTTCTGTAGTTGGTGAAGGAAGAGTTTCAGAGGGGACTTGCGTCAACTCTTTTTTTGTTTGTCCACTGCGTATTGCTGAGTTTTCAGTGCCAATTTCTATCTCAGCATCAACAGACTGAACGGAAACACACAATCCAAGTAGAACAAGGCAAGTTATCCATTGCCAATAACCTAACGAAATCATAAATCTCAACATAGTAGTGAATCGGGTGAAGATGCAAAGAGGTGAGTTAGTATTATAGATATGTGTTTTATTGCATTGCTTATGGTGTAAGCTATACACAGATATCTTATTTACTACCCCAATTTTAAAAGACTTGACACGTATTATATAATACTTTATACTTATTATTAAAGTCAAGATGTTTGTTGATGGGTGTGTAAAGTTTTCGGCAATCATCTCATTGGACACTGTAGTGCGGGGTCTCTGTGCCCCGCGATTGTTGGTAGATTAAAGGTAGCGAGGCACAGAGACCCCGCACTACAACGGTTTTGAGTTTTAATACGGTAACTATTATAGAGTTATATTCGTTAACGTACAGATAAGTTGCAATACAATCAAAGGAGAATTATCCATACTTGTTATCACGGAGTAATATTTAGATGTCCAATTCGCTTACAGAATATCGTTTTTCTTTCGGTCCCTGGAATATACATGAGGGTGCGGACCCTTTTGGACCTCCTGTGCGGGTGTCCTATAGTTTTGATGAAAAGGTTAGTTTTTACCGGGATCTCGGTTTTGTCGGTATACAATTTCATGATGATGATGTTGTTCCTGACATTGACGACAAAACGCATACAGAATTAATCTCACGCACAAAAAGCGTTAAAGCGCAACTTGATGACCATGGATTGACAACAGAGGTAATTGCACCCAGGTTATGGGAATCACCGCTCACGATTGATGGTGCTTTCACTTCAAACTCAGCAGAAGAGAGACAATACGCGATTGAACGATCAAAACGTTGTATTGATATTGCCAATGAACTTGCGTGTAAAAACTTTGTGTTGTGGCTTGCCCGGGAAGGCACTTATATCCGTGAAACAAAGCATTCGGCAAACGCAGTTGGGCATATATTAGATGCAATAAATGTTTTACTTGACTACGATCCTGAGATACGTATTCTAATTGAGCCGAAGCCGAACGAACCGATGGATATTGCTTATATCCCAACTATTGGTCATGCTATCGGATTAGCTTATGCGAGTACGGATCCTGAACGTGTTGGTGGATTAATAGAGAGCGCGCATGCTATACTTGCGGGATTGGAACCATCAGATGAGATGGGGTATGCCCTGTACCATAAAAAACTTTGGAGTGTCCATCTGAATGACCAGAACGGACTGAAGTTTGATCAGGATAAGGCATTCGGTTCTGCCAATTTACGCCGCGCCTTTAATCAAGTGCGAGTCCTTGAAGAAAACGGATACGGTAGAAATGGAGAATTTGTTGGCTTAGATGTTAAAGTGATGCGCACCCAACCGCGTGATATTTCAACGAAACATTTATTGAGCAGCCGTAGAACATTTTTGAATCTGCTTGAAAAAGTGAGGGCGTTTGATAGAAATGTGGAGCAGGAGTTTATTGCAGCACGAGATTATGAAGGATTAGATTTTTATATTCTTGAACATCTACTTGGAAAATAACTTTTGTGTAAATGAACGTGCTGTATTACAATTGTATTTAACATAGACCAGATAGAATTGGAAATTATTGTATTTAACATAGACCAGATAGAATTAGAAATTAAGGATAGCAGGGAAAACAGAAAGAATGAGATCAGAGAAACCACCTATATGCAAGGAGAAACTTGTCATACCAGAGTTAGAACACGCTTATAGGTCAGTCGTGTTAGTCGGTCCGCCAGGTGTCGGTAAGGGGACGCAAGGGAAATTACTATCAAGAATCCCTGGCATATTCCACATTTCCAGTGGAGATATGTTCCGAGAACTTGATGAAGAGTCCGAGTTGGGACAGATATTCTATGATTATGCTACGCGTGGCAAGTTAGTGCCAGACGATATTACAGTGAAAACATGGCAGAGATACGTCAAGAACAAAGTAAAGCAAAAGGTCTACAATCCGGAAACTGATTTACTTATTCTTGATGGTATCCCTCGGAACATAGAGCAAGTTGAATTATTATCTCCGCACATTAAGGTGCTAAAAGTCCTCTACATGGTATGCGAAGACCGTGAAGTGATGTTTGAACGTATCCGTGGTCGTGCGCTCAAAGAACATCGCAATGACGATTCAGATGAATTCGTAGTTCGGTATAGATGGGATTATTATAAACAGTTTACAGAACCGATTATCGACCACTATCCGCAAGAGTTGATACGAATTATTGATGCTGACACAATCCCTGCAGATGTGCTGAATCAGATTTTAAGTGCGCTCGTTCCGATTCAGAAGCAGTGCTTTTCTCCTCCGAATATGTAATCACTCAGTTTCTTTATAATTTATAATCTACGGACAATACGCTTTTATTTAACACGGCGATAAATCCGTATCTCAGGATGTATCAATGCACGGATAGGAAAAGGTGCATCCTTATCGGAGATTCTTATACCTAAAAACTTAAGCTCGCGTCGGAAAGTCTTCTGTAATTCATAGTGACTACTCTCCCCTAAAATCTTATCATAATATTGTAGCGTCTCTTCAATATCTACCTTTGCAAGTGGATACCAATCTATTTCTTGATATGCCTCTGGATTCTGTTCATATTTCTGAAATACTTTTAAGTTTGGATAGATGACTAATGCCCATTCAACATCTTCGTCAGTTAGTTCTATATCAAATTCTGGTATGAGCCAATGAAATAGTATCTCTGGTGCATGTGAAATTGAGCTGTCGTGTGAGATGTTTTCCGATGCCCATTCAGATGCCTCCTGACCTGTTGGTTGCGACATCATTACTGAAGCAAAAGCAACAGTATAGACGAATGAATATAACCATACCACTGTTCCAATAAGAACTCCAATTCGTTTGTCAACGGAAATTAGAAGTGCAGCTGCAAGGATGATAAGTACTGGGTAGAGAATCAACAAATGGCGGGTGAAAGAGACTTTTAGCGTGCCAACAAAGAGTAGATACAAAATAACAAAAGCAAGTATAAATAGTCCTATCCGTATCTTTTCATTTGAAGTTGATAGTTTGTTTCGTGAAATTATCAGTTGTATTAAGGTGGACACTACACCACACCCCATAAGCATTGCAAGTGGCAACCCCACACCCCATTTCAAGAGTGTCCACAAATACAGAAAGTGAGCAATCCAACCTGTATTTCCTGTTGCGAACAATCCGAAATGCCCGCGTTGGTAGTGTTTTGCTTCATACCAAAAGTCGTTGAAGAAATGATTCCAATCGGATGACACTATATCAATCAACCAATATGGACATACAATCGTGAAGGTTAGCACACAAAGACCGATTATCGTGGCAAACTTTCGAAAAAAGTTTTCTGTCCGAATAAAAACTGCAAGAGATAATAGAACAAAGACAGTTGGGAATTTCACAGCGATGGCGATACCGCTCACTATTCCAAGCATTGTGCATGTTCGGAAAGTCAGACCGGTATCTCTTGCGGCTAACCAAAGGAAGAGTGTCACACAGAAAGTCGCTGGAATGTCAACAAGGGCAAAACGGGATTCATTTGTGGCATGCAACATTGCAACCGTTAAGAAAGCCGCAGCAATTTGACCGACACGTTTGTTGGAACACCTTGTGCCGAGACAATAGGTTAACCAGATAGTGCAGGTGGAAATAAACACATTGATGAACCGTGCTAACCAGATAATACGGGATTCTGTTATATCCCATCCAAAGATTGAAAGGACTTTCCCAACGAATGCAATCAGATAGAACCATGCGGTTCCGGGCCAATTATATATTTCTGGTGGTGCGGAGAAATTGATAAGATTTATGATGTCTTCTGCAATCAGGATTTCACGAGGGTCGGGTGTGTCGGGAAGACCAACACCTATACCGAGCATGCGAATCACAAAACCAATAACAAGAAGAATAGGCATCAAGAGGATATTAAGGTAGGATGTGTAATTCCTTAGCGAAATAGGTGTTTTTATGTTCATCGCTAACGCGACACTTTTGCCCACAATTCAGCAGGTAGTAGTTCTCGGATTTGTGAAATTTGATCGGTGATATGTGGGAGATTAAGTGTATTAAAGATGTCTTTCCACCGTTGTGTTTGAGTATTGTCCACATAGACTGGTATGAACCCTAAATTGAGATAAGTTTTGATAGCGGGGATGCGAAAGTCGTCCGTATCGAGCATAGAACAGGTAAACCCATTCTTTTGAAAATAGAAAAGCACAGCAAGCGACACCCATTTACCGAGTTTTTTCCCTGTGTGTTCACCGACAACACCAACCATGTGAACGTATCCAATATCTGTCTCATCAACGGATTGTCTCCATGCACATGCTGTGGCGATAGGGACATCTTGATGTGTGATAAAATAGAGCCCATCGGGAACAAATACGTCTCGGTTAGTAATCTCGTTTTGTGTGTCTTCTGCCGTGCGTGCTCTGCCACCAAATGAATCACTGATGATGTTTGCCCAATGAACCTCATCCCCATTTTGATAGGTTCTTAGGTGATATCCAGATGGAAGTTCTAATTTCGGTAAATCTTCAAGATTAGGTCTGACCATTCTGAGTTGTCGTGCCATCTTCTTAATTCCATAATGTGGTCTTAACTATAATCAGTATATTAGATAGCAGGAATAGTGTCAAGTGAATAGGGTTATAGTGGAAACCATAATTACTTGCACACAATTGTAGCGTAACCTGTTAGGTTGCGTACACTCTGCACAAACTGGAAAGTTTGGGCTACGGAAACCCAGTCCAATAGGTCGGTTTAAGTCCTACAGACCAAAAGTGTACATATATTTTTGGATTTCACTATAAATGCCAGGGTTATTTAGTTTTAAGGATTTTTGATGCATTTCATTACCCGTGTTAAAAATGTAGATTGTTGTTAGGTTATATCCATTATGAAAATATCAGATTCTGTAAAGAAAAACGTGTTGTTTGAATACTAATGATTAAGTAGAATATATATCAAATCTGGTTTTACAATGAACTGGGAGAAACAAATTTATGTTCGACATTTTAACAATGAGAGGATGTGTGGTTATCTTATCGGTGTTTTTTCTGTCATGTGGTGCAGACCTTGCCCCTGTGGCTCCAGAACAGGATAAATCAAGTGAAATTAGTGTTATTCCACCAGAAGATTTCTTAGCAATTAACGGTGTCCTAAAACGGTGGCGAGAAGGGTATGAAATTGAGGACATTGAGACATACATGAGCGCGTATTGGTCAGAAGGGTTCCATTTTGTTGGAGATATGGGAACGGAAGGCGATAAAACGGATGACACAGAATTTGATGATATACGTGACGAACGCGAGGCAGCGAATGAAGTTTTTAGTCAATTCCAAGATATTAATATTGACACTTCGCCTCCAGAAATATTAATTAATATGGACAAAACTCAAGCCGAGGTGCGTAATCACTACAGAATACAAGGTTCTGTGGCAACGGGTGAATTATTTCAAGGTGAATATATGGGGTGGTTTGCGGAGGGTGATAACCTATTTATCTTTGAAAAAAGAGATGGTGAATGGCGTATCACTGAATGGCATGACGAAGCTTATGAATCAGAAGAAATACTAATTGAGAATAAGCAGTTGCTGCCTGTAGTTTGGTCAACTCTGAAACAATAAAGATTTAGTGGATATCTTGTTTCTTTTTCTCAGACATGTTATGCTGTAGAACAGATTGAATGCAGATATATAATTTAAAGAATCTTGACTTGTCTTTCCACACGCTTAGTATCCATCGTTTCCAAATCCAAAATTTCCTTTTACCGAAAACGGCGTTTACAAGAAAGGTGAAGTGAAAGACAATTATGGTCTCATGTTTCTACTGACTTCAGGTCATTTAAAGGTTATTTTTGATACCGGATAGTTTCAACTCTGGACACAAGACCTTCAAATTACAGAATTTTTTGACGACGAGATTCCCATGATTGATGTTATTGGTTTGATGGGCGTGTATGAACTTCTATGTGAATAATAGAATTGCAAAAAGTAATTAGCACAAGTCGTAGATATATATAATAAAGAGACTTTATTTTATTTAACCGAGACTGATATCAGAGCATGTCTTGCGTACGCTGCTAATAGAGAAAAAACGCAAATGATAGTTTACACGAATGAAACTTCCGATATACAACGGAGTATCTTTTGATTATGAAAACAACTTCAAAATACACCATTATAATTGCTGTTTCTGTTTTAATTATTGGACTTTCTGGTTGTGAGCGGGTTTCGCAAGTATTAGATTCAGAAGCAATAATCCCTGTAGAGGAACGCGATCATGTCTGGCCAGTAGATCAGAACGGAATTGAGGTGCCAATTCCTGGCACATGGGTGTTAGTGTCACATACACACGAAAATTCAACATCTACTATTGGTGAAAGTTTCACTTTACCTGCAGACCCGCAACCAATTTTGCAAACATCTGATGGAACATACATAGATGGTGAAGGTATCCTCTGGACGAAAATAAGACTTATTACTGCTGAAGAGGATAGATGGCAATTCCTTGAACGTGTTGACACAAGCGTTACGCCACATCAACTCCACGTTGTTGTTACCGTTGATGAAAATGGGATTCCAATCCTTGAATACGGAGAATATCCATTTGATTTACCTAAGTATAACGTGCAGATATGGGAAAAACAGTGAAAGTGATATTATATGCGTATACCGATGCTCTTCCGTTTTTCGCTCTACGGATTCTTAAAAAATCAACGGTATTATGATCCATTTCTGATATTGGTGTTTCTTGAGAAAGGATTGTCCTTCTTTCAAATTGGTATTCTGATTGGGTTCCGGGAAATATGTACCAATCTTTTTGAAATTCCATCTGGTGCGATTGCAGACTTATATGGTAGACGGCGCGCCATGATCTTTTCGTTTTGTGCTTATATCGCTTCATTTGCGACTTTTGCACTCAGTGAATCGTTTGCAATCTTATTCATGGCTATGTTTTTCTTCGGATTAGGAGATGCGTTTCGAACAGGCACGCATAAAGCTATGATTTTTGACTGGCTTAATATGCAGGGTAGGTCGGACGAGAAGACGAAGATATACGGTTATACGCGTTCATGGTCACAGATGGGTTCAGCGGTTTCTGTTTTGATTGCAGGGGCATTGGTATTTTATCGTGGTAATTTCACAGATGTCTTTTGGTTTTCTATTATACCTTATCTATTGAACATAATTAATTTTCTCGGATATCCTGCTCGTTTGGATGGTGACAGACAGAGTAAGTTTTCTCTCAGAGCAGTTTCAGATATGCTTGGAAGGGCATTGAAACAATCTGTGCAATTTCCTCCACTACGCAGACTCGTTTTTGAGGGAATGGGTTTTGAAGGGATGTATAAGGCGAGTAAGGATTACCTTCAACCTATACTCAAACAGACAGCCATAGCACTACCTTTTTTGGTGTTAATGGATGAGTCAAAACGTGCTGCGCTGCTTGTAGGTGGTGTGTATTTTGTGCTATATTTCCTTTCATCTTTTGCCTCTCGAAATTCACATAGGATATCGGATTGGCGTGGTGGTGATGAAGGCGCAGCACAGGTAATGTGGTGGATTGATTTGGTGCTTTTTGCCTTGTTGATTCCAGCACTCTGGTTTAGTTGGTATCCTGCAATAATTGCACTTTTCGTTGGGTTGGCAATTTTACAAAACTTTTGGAGGCCGGGTTTGATTAGCAGATTTAACGCACAGTCCACCCCAGAAATGAGTGCTACGATCTTGTCTGTAGAAGCACAATCCAAATCATTAGCCACAATTATCCTTGCACCACTGCTTGGCTGGTTAGTAGACACTGTTGGTAATTTTTCACCTGTTGGTATTATCGGAACGGCTATTGCTATCGCAATACTCATCGTATATCATAGTGAATTGGAAACGAATTAAGAAATAGTTGCAAAGTGATTAGAAGCATGGAACAGATATCCTTATTTACCATAGATAAACGATTTCTGCAACCGCAACCTATTCCGAGTAATCAACACGCTGTGGATGCCGTTCACGGTTTTCGGTATATACCCGACTATCTAACTGACCATCAACATGAGTGGCTATTGGATCATATTGATAAGCAGGAGTGGTCAACATATTATCAGCGGCGCGTTCAACATTATGGTCAAAGTTATAATTTCAACGGTCAGCAAAAAGATGAAAAGGATGTTTCTGAGTTCCCAGAATGGGTGAATAGACTCTGTCTGAAACTACAAAATGATGGACACATGCCGAAAATTGCAAATCAGGTTCTGGTGAGTGAATATGAACCTGGACAGGGAATTGGAGATCACACCGATAAAGAAGCGTGTTTTATGGATACGATTGTTATATTGAGTCTCGGTTCGGCTTGTGTTATGGATTTGACAAGCGTCAAGGACAAGACGAGGAGAGTTCCAATCTGGCTTGCACCGGGAAGTTTGACAGTATTGCGTGAAGATGCAAAGGTGAAATGGATGCACGGTATCCCTTCCCGAAAAACGGATATGTGGGATGGACGTAAGTATGAACGTCAGCGGCGGGTTTCGCTTAGTTTTAGGCGATTGGTGTAGGTCTAACAGTCAAAATTGTAAGAACAAAACCGTCACATATATTAAAATATGTGACGGTTTATATTTAGAGTCCAACTATCAAATTTAGAAACGATCCGTTTTAACAGAAGCCCATTGTGTGGTCAACTTCTCTTTCACATCAACCGAAAACGGTTCATCAAGAGTCAGATCGTCTTCCGGTTCACCTTCAAAATAACGGAAGTTATCCAACCAGAAATCAACATCTGATTGTGCAATAGATAAACCTACCCACATAGTTCTGTCAACAGTACCTGTTGCAACGAAGGTGATAGAATATTCTTCCCACTCCGGACCTTTTAGGTTGATGTCTCCACCTTGCCAAAATTTCCAAGGATCTTGTTGTTCCTGAATGTTCAAACTCACCTGACGAGGTTCTTCAGCACGTGCCCAGAAAATAACGGTATATTCTTCTCCAACTTGCATTGAGACATCCAGCTGCTTAATCTTCGCATGCCAATTTGTACCAGTTGCTTTGATACCAATGATTTTCAAACTTTTCTTTCCATGCTGTGGGTTGTCCTTATCAATTTCCATTCTGTACTCGCCACCGCGATCGCAGCAGGTTCCATCTTCCAATTCCCATGCTGCTAAATCTTCTTCAAAACTGAAGTTTTCAAGGAGTAACTCTCCTTTTTCCCATTTACCTAAGTTTTGCACGGTGCCTGCATAGACACTAAATCCAACAAATACAGTAATTAGGAACACAATTATAGATATACCTTTATGCACGTAAAATTCTCCTTTACATCCCGTTTAGAGCGTTTTTATGATTAATTATCTCCACGCATGAGAGATTCTATCTCCGGTAGGATTTTAACTACCTCTTCTTGGTCAACCATATCTGCGATACTTGTATAACCTGCCGTATCTATCATCTCAGCGAGATTTTGTCCGAGTTGTTCGATTGTCCAAGCAACCGAATCTGGCACTTTAGTTTTATCAAGATTCCGATGGTCGTTTTTTCCTGATGGATCATAATGATAGTGTGGGTTTTTACGGAAGCAGTCGAATCGTAGTAATTGGATATTCTTTCCATCTGCTTCTCCGAAAACGCGCACGGAGGGACCGCCATCTTCACCGAAATTTCGGTTGTCAACGTGGAATTCAACGCCACCTGCGTGGAATACTTTTTCTTTCATGATTCTCTCCCTACTTTAGAAATATAGCGGAATTATACTCTAAATCTCTTTTTGTGTCAACTGAAAATAACCCTGTTTACACATCTCATTTCTTGCTTAATGAGGGCATTTGTGATATAATGAACAACATAACACGAGAAATGAGGAGGAATAGACTATGCCGTATTGTCCAGAATGCGACACTGAATATAAGGAAAATGTAATGATCTGTTCTGAATGTAATGTTGATCTTCTTCCTGGTTTAGTTCCAACGCAAGGGCGAGGTACTGTTGATTGGTATGTGGTTCAATCCGTACCGAATGAAGTCGCTGGATATATCCTCAAGAGTGTGTTAGAGGATGAAGGTATTGAAGTCTTTTTGCGCTCAAATGAAATACCTGCTTATGGTGGAATAAAAGGAACTTTAGTAAAATCCGAATGGGGAGATATTCTCGTTCCTACTTACAGTGTACAACGTGCACTGGAATGTATCAAAGAATATTTCGCCTCATTAGATGAAATTTAGTTTATGTAGGTAGACTGCTATGAAGAAGCGAATCTACCTGTTTAGAACAATGAAGACCCCAATTGATACAAGCGGTAAAGTATTTGTTCATGGATACCGTCGTAGCAATGGAACTCAGGTAAAGCCGTATTGGCGGAAACTCCCGGGTAGAAAAGTTGGTGCGCGTAAGCAAACTAATCGGAAAAATGGACAAATACCGCTTTTTGACAATCAATAGTAGAATGAAAATAATCCATCAATTTATGACTAAACTATTCTTCCAAACTATTATTATATGTCTTTTGTTTACTGGCTTATCCATTTATGGAGATGTTTACCGTATCCGGCAAGGTGATAACTTAATAATTGCGGTGATTGGACAACCAGAATATAGTCAATCTGTGCAGGTCCGCGAGGATGGAAGAATTAGTTACTTTGGTGGTGATATACAAGTTGCCGGAAAAACAACTGAAGAAATTAAAGAGGTGATTAGTGATTATTTATTGGAAGAGGAACTTATTTCAAACCCAATAATTATGGTCTCTCTTGTTTCTCAAGATAACGGGGTATTTGTAGGTGGAGCTGTCAAGACACCTGGACGATACATCATTACACCAGAGTCGGATATAGATATAAATCGGGCAATTGCTCTTGCAGGTGGAATGACTGAAAATGCTGACACAAAATTGGTTCAACTTATAAGATTTAAGATCGATAGAGATGAAGATAATGAATCAGAACAAACACAAGATATATCAACATTAGTAGAGACTTACGATCTCTCAACAAATCAACCTATCAAAGATATCCGTGTCAATTCCAATGATCTGGTTTTTGTATCACAACTCAGCGTGATTGATATTCAAGGTGAAGTAAATGCCCCCGGAAAAATATTTATACACAAAGGAATTAGCATTGCGGGGGCATTAGCAAAAGTTGGAGGTTTTACTGAGGATGCAGATAGGAATAGTGTTGTCAAGGTAAGTAAAGCGGGAACTTTATCTGAATTAAGTGTGGGAGAAGAATTTTGGAAATCCACAGAAAAGAACGCTGATGGTCCATTATTAACCGATGGCGATGTCCTATTTATACCCAATGCATTCAAAGTAGAACCCATTTATGTGAATGGTTATGTGCGGACTCCCGGTGCACATAAGGTCCATGGTCCAATGACAATACAAAAAGCTATTGCTACTGCTGGCGGTTTTGAAAATGAAGCAAATAGAAACAAGGTACATATACATCGTAGTGACGGTACTACTTTAGTTCATGAGATTGAACCTGGCATAGACAAAATATTGCTATATCCTGGAGACATTTTAGAGATAGACAAAAAATTTGAAGTCAATTGGGGACTGATTAGTACTATATCTACAACTGTGATTGGAATAACATACTTTATCATCAACCTTACACAGAACTAACTCCGCAGGTGAAAATATATCATCAAGAGATGTATAGATATTAGTTGACTGATAGCAGTCTACTTTGATAGGGTGTAAAGGTGCAATTTAGATAAGTATTGCCGTTAGCATACCACGAATCAACTGGTCCAACTTTCCCCGTAGCAAACTCTATTTCTTTAATTTTCTCTGCCTTTCCAACTATTTCAACCAAAGTCTCAATAGTATTATCCGCTGAGTTGTATAGACAAAAGTATTGACAATCTTCTGTAATTTTATGCGAAATTTTCACTGTTTCAAGCTGTTGATTCTCATTCCCATGAAACACTGTAATAGTAGGAGTGATCCACTTTTGTAGCAGTTTTCTAAGTTCAGATTCTCTCTCATTGTTTGGACCATCTAATATTGTTGTTCGTCTACCGTAGACAAGACGTTCTAAGAGATACGGTTCAAGTCCGATTTTACCATTCAATAAATAAGGAACCGGAGCATTTATGATCAGTTTACCTTTAGATTTTGTGAACGAATTCAAGCATTGTATTGTGTTTTTATGAAGTGACAGACAACTTGGTAGTAAAACCAAGTGATAGTCGCTTCCATTGAGTTGGATTAAACCTTTTTTCTTATCAACTTGAGCATCAAACAGTTGAACTTCAGAGACAATATCAAAATCATAACCCATATGCCATACAATTTGACATAACCAACCCCACGCTTTCGTGATAGAATTCCACTGCTTTTCTTCTGGTTTCATCCAAAGACTCTGTGTCGGTGACAACATTAGTATCTGTCGTTGAGGAAACCCATTTTGTAAAATATCTAATTGTCGGTTAGAAATTAAATCACTGTCTTTTATATTATTTCCATAAGTAACCCAAGCATTGAAACCGTGAACAACGTCATTGTTGAACTGAGTTAAAGACAGATTTCCTTTGTGCATTATCCCAACATTATTTGAATGACTACATACTGATTTCGCAACAACAAATTGACGTGATGTATCAGATTCTGATTTTACGAGTATTGGACAATCAACCTGCCGCAATAGTGTCCTAAGTTCATATTGAAGTGAACGTGCACTTTCATTAATGGTCATTGCTATTCTGAGGTGGTGTTCATGACAATATTCACGAAGTCCTACAATGAAACTACGAACAAATTGGGAAGTCAATTCTTGCCAGAACACGCTTCTAATCACAGGTGAATTGTATTTTTCGTAAAAAAGAAATGGAAAGAAACTTGCTTGGGTGTTAGGTGTAACTTTTGCTAAATCCTGGAAGTTTTCATCACAAATATAATCCAAGAGAGTACTACTCCAAGGGACTGATGTTGCATCCGAGTCAAAAACAGACAAGAATTGTGGTGGTTCAAAAGCAAATCCTATGATTGAATCCGTTCCATAAGTTTGAACATAACTGGCTGGATAATGTTTGATGAATGCATTTACGCCTACACCACTAAGCAGGTCATATCCGCTTCCATCGGACTGGTAAATGTAGAGAATAGTTCTACCAATTAGACGTTCCGCAACTGCAATATCTCCAGCAATACAATTTTGGATGTACTCTGTGATATTATAATATAATGAATCTGAACCTGGTTGTGCTACCAGAAAAAAGTGATAAAATGAGGTGGCTTTATCATCTGCAGCTTTTCTATATAATAAATGTCGTAAATATAGTTGAATGGATTGAGCATTCTCTGATGCTTTGAAATTTAATTCTAATATATTCAATCGGTACCGTGTATTTAGGAATGCAGAATCCAACTTTATCCACGGCTGCTTACCTAAACGAGATAGCTTTTTTAGCTCAGAATGATGTGATGCAGACGTATTGACATTAGGATATTTGAGTAAATGACTGTTTATAGGTATAGAGAATTTGCTGTTCAAAATATCAATATTCCAGATAGTGGTTCGTAATGTGTATGATCCTATGTTGAAGTATAGCAGATGATGCGTTAAATATCATGTTTTATCTGAAGCATTGATGCATTGAATATATAGTGAACTTTGAAATTATTGGGACACATTTTAAACAGGACTTACGCATTCCCCCTTGATAAGGGGGGTAGGGGGGTTAAAAAGGCGTAATTTCAATGATATTTTAGTGATTTAACCCCCTAAATCCCCCTTATCAAGGGGACTTTAAGAGAAACTGCGTAAGTCCTGTTAAAGATAAAAAAAGTTGTTGACAAAAATATTAAAAACGTGTATAATACCAACAAGGTGTTAGAAATGCACAGGACGTGTATGACACCGGGGCAAGCTACCCCCTATGGGGGCGCGCCGACAGTGCTAACCATAACAAAAGCACCATCCGCGCGTAGCACTGCCATTGATAGAGAATGACAGGGTTGGTTTTCATGCTATCACATATATCAGTCTATGTATAGGAGAAATATGAGAACCAGCACGCCCGAAGGTTAGAGTTGATAGCAACCCATCTTTTTCAGTTTTCCTGCCAACGCTCCTTTCGGAACTGTCAAATAACCGAATAAAACTTTTTCAATGTTCTAAAAGGAGAACACACATGAAAATTAATACGTTTCAATTAATCGCTACCCTTATAGCGATATGTTTCCTCTCGTTCGGGATGATAAGTAGTAGTAACGCTGCTGAAATTATAGAATTCCCATCGGACACCGAAGACACTTCTTACGGCGGTTACACATATCACATGGCATATCTAAAAACAGATGTGCCGTATACAGCAGTGGATTGGTATATTGGTGACTGGCAGTGGCAAGAGTCAGATATGGGTGATGGTGTCACGACAACAGCCTATTTCTGTCCCTACGATAAAATTCCCGGCGTTATCAAGGGGAAGAAGTACACAATAACAGCAAAAGCCTGGTTTGAAGGCTCACATGACATTAAGTCCTACACAGTGCGGATGTTTGAACCCATCTGGTTGTATGGAACAGGTCCAAATACGGGTGCCCGGGGAACCGTGGAGATCTCAAGATTCTACTATGACGGTTCGCAGATTATTATGGATGCTTACGCCTTTGCCTATAACCCAAAAAATAACCCCAAGGCGAAAAAACTAGACTATTACCCGCTATCTGTTTTGCCCTGGTTCCGAACGGATAAATACGATGCTCCCAATGGTCAAGTTGACGAAGAAAAACACCATAGAGATACCAAATCCATCGATATTATTCAGTTGGGTGAAACCTCTCCGACGTATAACCCCGGGCCTTATACCGACCCCGAGCCATGGCGCGGCGGGGGTAAACTCTTCGATCGCGATGTCGGCATAATAGAAGAAGGTAAACCGCTTTATTATAACGCACACGCGCACATGCAGGTGTTTGACGGTTTTAAACCAGCAGACAACTGGGAAGTAGATACAGAACACCAGACAGGCACAACTGCTGTGACGTTTACTTCGGATGATGGACCATAACCCTATTGTAACGGCAGGGGACACGCACCCCTGCCACACACTTTCAGGAGCAGCACTATGAACACACGAAAAGTTGTTATTTTGCTATGCATGATACTACTGCTTGTGTCAACCGTAGCACACACCAAAATCACTTTTAGCTCAAAACGCGACGGTGTGAAAGGTGTCTACGTGATGGACGATGATGGGGGTAACCAGATACCCATCAGGACAGGAGACCACCAGGTACCATACCCACATCGCTGGTCACCAGACGGTCAACAGGTTGTGTTTAAGGGTAAGTTTTTTCATTTGTATTTGATGAATGCTGATGGCACAAACGTTCGGAAACTTGTAGACAAAGGCCCTTTCGGTTATATCAATATAGCTTCATTTTCACCGGACGGTCAGTCGATCGTTTTTCACCAGAGTTTTCGGGAGAACAACAAACCCATATCCGGCACCTATGTGCTGAATATAGAAACAGGAGAGATGGAAAAAATCTCGGATTTCTGGGGTATCCAACATGATTGGTCGCCAGACGGTAAGCATATAATATGTGCAGAGCCAAGCACGGACGGTGTCAATAACACGATTTGGATCATGGATGCGGATGGTGACAACCTACGCCCACTCATACCAGCAGCAGCGCAAGGCGGAGAGTTCACGATTATCCGTGACGCACCGCGCTGGTCGCCTGATGGCAAACAGATTGTGTTTCTCCAGAGGGAGTATAAAAGGGATGTCAGAGGAAAACGTTTCTTCAAGGCGTTTCGGTATAGGATATGTAATCGCAACGGCGGAAACATCCAATCCCTCCCTATACGGAAGGACATGAAAGGGATTTACGTTGACTGGATGGATGACGGTGAATCCATCGTTTTTAGTGCGCGTGGCCCCTACCCTTTGAACCAACCGCTACCGGATGATTTTGAAGACCCACATAGCAGCAATATCTATAAGTATCATATCAAAACACGCGTCATCACACGGCTCACAAACCACCCGGGTAGTGATGCAACGTTAGATTGGATCAGCGATGATGTGCTACCTGTATCCCTCAAAGGGAAAAAAAAAGTAACGTGGGGAAAACTAAAGCAGTAGATCAGACAAAAGCAAAAGCACGGTAAGCAGATGCAGGTATGCTTTATGGGTATCTGCTTTTTTTAGGGTGTGTAAAGTTTTTGTAGAAACCCTGATGTTAAGAGGTGTGTGTTCAATTATTATTAAAGATTGCGGAGGATAGGAAACCGTGGACATCGTAGGGGCGAGGTTTCCTCGCCTGCGTAAAGGTTCTGTTCGGGCGGGGAAACCCCGCCCCTACGAACAGTAACCAAAACTTTACACACCCCTTTTTTGATATAATTTGACTTAAAGCGTGGGAACAGATAACATGGTGGGAATGTTTTACTATAATAGGACTTACGCAGTTTTTCTTAAAGTCCCACTGATAAGGGGGATTTAGTAAATCAACGCTACAAATGCCATTAAGGCATTTGGCGGGGTTAAATCACTGAAATATCATTGAAATAACGACTATTCGGGAATCGGAGTTCCCTCCTACCAACTCAAAACGTCCTGTTAATTCTAAAGTCTACTATAAAAACGCCTTGTGCCAGTTAACCATTTGTTTTCAAAGATTTAACATATATTAGATTACAATGGATACATATCGTCCCTACGGGACTGAAGAAAACTGAAAGAAAAAGAAATACGTCAAACTCAACCTGCTAATGTGATACACTATTTAACAATCGGTTATTTAGCACAACTCGTTATAAAAGGAAAAAGATGATAGGTTTATCATATCATGCAGGTGGCATGAAAGATCTGCCACTTCAAGATGTTATATCTTTACTCTCCGACGTGGGTTATGATGCGATAGAGATGATGTGTGGACCAGAAGCACACATCCCTTCTGGCGAGATTACTGATTCCTTGCTCAAAGATGTCAAATTAATGACAGACGACCACGGACTGAAAGTATCTGTCATCAACCCGTTTACTGGAAAGGGTTTATATCAACTTGCATTAGAAAACATGCAAACTGCAATTGATCATTACGCAGTGCTTCAGGATGTAGCAGTTGCCCTGAATGCGGGTGGTGTAAATTTTCTCACAGGATATGGTGGTGACAATGGTGATGCGTATGCGTGGAAACTTCTCGTTGATGTCCTAAAGCCGATCTGTCAACGCGCAGAGGAACTTGGTATAACGATGAATATTCATAATCATGAAGCAAACACTATTGATACATCTTCAAAGGTTTTGTTATTGATTGAACACGTTGGTTCTGATGCCTTGAGAGTTCTGAATGATATAACCAATTTCTATCACTTAGGAGAGAATATTGCGGAGGTGACTGAAAAGTTGGGACCACTCACGACTCACTGCCATGTAAAAGGAGTAACAGGGATGTATCCTTACAGCACATTCCTAATTCCAGGAGAGGAAGGAGACGAATTGGACTTCAGAATTTTCGCAGAGACGTTGGGAAAAGTGGGTTATGATAAATATATATCTGTTGAAACTTTCCCACACATGCGAATGGAAAAGGCACAAATTGCCTATCAGATGATGGCAAATACATTGAAGGAATTAGACTTAAGACAATGATGGATATTTTCTATTTATCCAAGAAGTCGTCACGCTAACGCCTTAATTCCTGGCCAATCTCTCCACATATCTTCATTCGGTGGTTCTTCTTGTGTTTCTGATAATTCCGTTTTTCTAAAGTCGTATAAGACTGCTTGTCGGATTTGTCGCGAATAGTTATGTCCTGCTGCATGTCCGATACGATGATGCCAGAATACAATATCACCTGCGTTACCGTGGCATTCAAAACCTGGCTCCCTGCTAAGACGTTCCCTATCAACATCGTATTGTGGGGTTGGTTCGTTTTTATACTGAGATTTGTAATCATAATAAAAGACTTTATGACTACCTGGCCATACAGTGAACGCACCACCTTCAGGCGGAACATCATCAATGTAACCTACAACACCGAGATGGAATGGGTGTGCATCTACGTGACACCCGATTGACTTTTTCGGAACATCTCCGTAGGGTAAGGTGCAATAGATGCCACGAACCCGTTCAGGTATGACTAAGTTTCCCTCACCTAAAAACTGTTCTGCCATTCGCCAGACGTTTGGATCCGTAGCAAGTAGTCTTACCATCCACTCTTCACCACCGGGTTCGCGAAAGTTCCAACGAAATCCTTTTCGCCTATTTGAATTATCTTCATTCTCTTCTTCAGGTTTGAAGGGACCAACCCATGTATCGGGATCTTCGCGCAGTCTACCCTCTGGTGCCCCTTCCCATAGCCTTGTTCTGGCTCGTTCCATGAGTTCTGGATTTAGCACGTTTCTCTTCACCAAATAACCATTATCTCTGAAAAACGCAATGTCTTCATTTGTAAGTTCAACCATATTCTCCTCCTTTTTGCAAAATTTTAACAAGTTAATTTAGAAAAAGCAAATATAATTGCACTTCTGTTTAATTGTTGAACTGAAAAATTACTGTTGTGCGTTTATCAATCCTTTTTCTTCATGAATCTGGAGAATCTGATTTGCTTTCAGATTAGTGAACTGTTGTTTCTTTCCGCTTGGCCAATTGAGTTCAAGCTTATCGATCACCGTGTTTTTATTCAGTCCAAAGTGTAAACGCAGGTCATTTTGGGAGAGATAACTGGTTCCACTGTGAACTTCTTTCATTTGAGTAAGATCACCTGCAGTTAATTTTATTCGTGTACCAATACCTGATGCGTTGCTTTTTGTTCCAATTGTCTGTATTGTAATCCAATTATTTTTATTGCTGCCATCATTACGTAGCAGTTTTGCAGGCTGATTGGAATGATTCAGGAAGATGTCAATATCTCCATCATTGTCATAATCTCCAAAGACTGCACCCCGACCAACCATCATAGTGTGTTGTGAAAGTCCAACTTCCGTTGATACATTTGTGAATGTATGTTTATTCTCGATCTTGGTGTTTTGAAACAGTAGATCTTCTTGAGGATACGTTGCATCAGAAAACAGCGAAATGTTATCTTGAAGATGTCCATTAGATACATATAGGTCTTGAAGTCCATCGTTGTTGTAATCGAAGAATTCAACTGCCCATTTGAAATAGGGGAGTGTTACTGCGCCTACGCCGGATGTGTAGGAGATATCTGAGAAATATAGAGCATTTTCATTCTGATAAAGAATTACAGGGTATGATGAAGCATTACTAACAACTAAATCAAGAAATCCATCATTATCGTAATCACCAAAAGTACTTCCCATACCACTTCCGGGCATACCGTTTTCATCGTATCCAGTACCAGAAAAATCTGTAATGTCAGTAAAAGTTCCGTCTCCGTTGTTTTGATAGAGTAGGTCAGGTTCCATATCGTTTGCAATATGTATGTCTGGATCCCCATCGTTATCGTAATCACCAACAGCGACAGCCAAACCGAGGGCACGATGATTTATCCCTGCCTGTTTTGTTACATCTGTAAACGTCCCATCTCTATTGTTACGGTACAATATATCAGATTCACTTTTAAAATTGTTAATATCTATTTGGTCAGTTGGACTACCATAAGTTTTGACACCTTGTATTATCAACCCTTTCTCTGAATTAATAGAATATTGCATGTAATTGACGACATATAGGTCTATGTATCCATCTAAATCGTAATCCAAGAAAGCACAACCTGTTCCCCATCGTTTGTCTCCAACACCAGCTTTCACAGATATGTCTGTAAAAGTTCCGTTACCATTGTTGAGATACAGACGATTGATTCCGTAATTCGTAACATATATCTCAGGATAACCGTCGTTGTTGATGTCAGCAGCCGCACAACCAACACCGTATCCAGTATCTCCAACGCCAGCACTCATCGTTACATCTGAAAAAGTTCCATCTCCGTTATTTCTATAGAGTATATTTGTGGTAGGATTTAGGTGGTTTTTAGTATCGCCTGTTAGTGGGATATTTGATGCGTTGACAACATATAGGTCTTGAGCACCATCAGAATCATAATCAAGAAATACAGCACCTGAACCAAGCGTTTCAATTAGATACTTATCGCCAGTGCGTCCATCAAAATGATGAAAATCAATACCTGCTTTATCTGTAACATCGGTGAACTTTACCTGAGCATAAGAGAAAGATATTGATATAATGAAACAGTATATAATCGAACAGACACATCTCATTTTTCTGGTGAGTTTTGCAAGGCTATCTGCTTTTGACGCGCATTTTTCGCTTGATTGTCTAAACCGAGGTGTGTGCATACAGTTGCAAGTGTGTCCCAATAGTTTGCGTCATCTGGCGCAAGAGATGTTGCTGTTTCTGCATGGATAAGTGCTTCTTTGAGATTTTGTCGCAAATCGGTATAGCAGACCGCAAGATTATTATGTGCGATGGCAAGGGTTGAATCTAACGAAATGGCTTCCTGATAGGATTTAATTGCTATATCTAACTTTCCCTGTTTATGATAAGTGAGTCCTAAGTTGTAGTGAGAAGTTGCTAAATTCGGAGATAACGTAATAGCACGATTATAGTTTTCAATAGCCTTATCAAATCGTTTCCGTGTTAGGTAAATGATGCCAAGGTTATTGAATCCTATAGGGTCATCAGGATGCGTTTTCACCCACTTTACTGCTTTCTCAAGAATAGGGTCTGTACTACGCAACAATTTGAAAAATGCGATTTTTGAAGCTGCTTTGTTTCTATCACCAAGTTTGTTATATATCTGAGCAAGTTGGTAATGTGCCTCTGTGTTATCACTCTCAATCGCTATGACCTTCTTAAATGTGTCTATTGCCAAATCATACTTTTTTTGTTTTGCATAAATCTGACCTAAACCTGACAGCGCATTAATTCCATTTGATGAGATGCCAAGTGCTTTCAAATAGGATTTTTCTGCATTTTCAAGATGTCCTTGTTTGCGTAATACCTCGCCAAGACCTAAATATACATCTGCCCAATTGGTGTCAGCGGTAATTGCTTTGTTAAATGCTGCTTTAGCTAAGGAAAGTTCTCCTTGCTTGAGATAAACTAATCCCAGATTATAGTGTGGTTGCGCGTTCTTTGGGTTTAGTTTTGATGCCTTCCCAAAAGATGAAATTGCATCCTTATACTGTTTCAGTTTTGAGTATGATATACCGAGCGCGTTATAGTATGCAACAGAATTTGGATTTAATATAATTGCCTTCTTATAGGATGATATAGACTTGTTATATTCTTCCAGGATGTGGTAAATGGATGCAATCTGAAAATGTGTTTCTGCAAGTAAGTTTTTGTCTAAATTTGCTATCACAGATTTTAGAACAGTATCAAACGATTCAATAGCTTTCTGATACTGTCCTACGTTTTTGTATTTTATACCATGCTGATAGTTCTTGTTGTCGGTATTCGCGAAGACGATACATCCCAATAAAAGATAGATTAGAATTAAGGTTAGGTATTTTAACATTAGTCGTTGAATTTTTAGTTGTTATATCCTGTAGCAATTATATTATTACAATTTGTATGTCTATGTTGAATGTTAGTAATTATTCTTATTGAAAATCCGTAGACTCAGTTAATTCTGAACCACCAACCAATATCGGCATACCACGTAATACACCACGATTTGGAGTACAAACAAGATAGGTGTTTGACTTAAGTATCGCGATTACAAGCTCCCCGTTACGCGGATCAGGTTTCCCTACCTCCACATAATAGTCCTCACCATGCTTCTGGTAAGCAATACTAAAAATACGCCGATCTGAAATATCCCATCCTAATGTTTTTTCTGCAAACTTTTTTATAGATACCCAGACTTCTTCCGCCTGGGTATCGTCTTTTGCTTTGGGAATAAAAAATTTTACTTCTGTAGTCATCTTAATTCCTCTTGAAAATTGATGTAAGATGGTTACTTGACAAATTTGTCATCTAAATTTGAATCAAATTTAATATGTCATGGTATTGAGACAATTGATGATTCTAAAGCAGTAAATTTTTTGATTAGTTAAGCAGCTGCTTCTTCAGTAAGCATGCAATTCAACAACTCTTCTGACTCGAATAGAGGATCATTAAACTGCACAGGTTCTATTTTCAATTCCTTTGCTTCAAGCGTAAAACTTTTTAACAGTTCTGATGTAATCACAGTATTGTCTAAATCAAACAGAAAATGATTCAGTTCTACAAGGTCCGTGTTTGTCTTTTCAAAAAATGTTGTTTTGTTTTGGATTGCTGCATTCACCATATCCTCGATTTCCAATGCTATGACACGTTTTCGTGTCCGTTCTGATACTTCCTCAAATATCCCTTCCTCCTTGAGAAAATCATCAAAGTTTCCACCACTATATTTGTTCATATTTAGTTCTCTCAATGTGTGAATTATGGTTATGGAAATGGCGAGGCACAGAGACCTCGCCCTACGTTAAAGTTGTTTGAGTTAAATGTCATGAGGTATCAACAGCGTCAAAAAAATCTTCATTTGATGCACTAAAACCGTATTGTTGCTCAACTTCGCGAATTGCAATCTCTGTTGTGAACAGATTATCATACGTATCAGGAAACTCCACACCCGTTGTGGCATCACGGAGGAGAATGATGTTATATCCATAGCGAGACATTGAGCGGATTCCGTAATCCCTACCCAATACACACCAATTCGTAGCAAAACCAGCATACAAAAGATGAAGGATACCTCGTCCTTCCAACAGTTCATGCAGTTGCTGTCCAGTTGCAATGACGAATTCATCTTCTTTCACATCAATAGCAGGAGACATAGAGAGTTGTGATGAGAGTTTGTCCCAATGGACACCAATACCCGGTGGTTGACTACGGGGACCACGGTATATATCATAATCGCCAGATCTGCTTCTGAATTCAGGTGGTGGCCATGTATTTGGAGCAGACGGTTGCGGTGGTTTGTGTTGATCAAGTTGCGGATATTGTGCAGCAACAGATGGAGATGGTGCATGAACAATTGTCATACCAACCTTACGTGCTGCATCTATAACTGGAACGACACATTCAACCGTAACCTGTTTTGCCCGTTCAATCCAACTTTCAATGAAATGCACATTCCACAAATCAACCAGAACTAATGCAGTCTCGCCAACTGGCAATGGCATTTCAAATTCTCGTCGGATGAAGTCAGTCTCACGACATGGTTCATCAGCAGGGGTACTATCCTGAAAATATTGGACTCGCAGATCTAAAGTTTTCATTCTGGGCTCTCAAATAGTGTTTCATCAATATCTGTGTTCAACTTAACGCTTGTGCTATGACTATCAATGTATGGATTTCCATCTATATTCTGTTTAAAACTATAGGCTATTTTGATTCCATCAACATCACGATAATCAGAATAGATGTTCTCTTTGTTTAGCGTAACACCTTGTTCTGTTTCGCGATAGACCAACTTAACAATATAATTTGTTTCTTCACTGATATATATCTTTAACATTTCACCAGATGGTTGTTCAGTGACCAGAATGGAAGCTGGCGTGCTATCTACTTCTTCGGAACCAGCAAATTGGACCTGTGCAGATTCTTTCTGAGAAAGATGTTCAAGGAGTTGTATCGGGTCTCTAAATAAAGAGTCCTTTAAAGCAGTAGCTATTTCTGGTGGAAGCGGTTGTGTTCCCATCATTGAGGATGCAAAAGCAGCTTCGCCATCATAAATAAGACTAAATTCACCTTGAGATGTCTTGACATCTTGACGGTATTTATCAGGATAAAGCACATGTATTTTGACTTGAATGGTTGCTGGACCACCGGGAGTAATCATAGTGTTGTTTGCTTCTATAACTAAGTTTTCCGCTGCTGCCAGTTTCTCTATTCCGCCGTGTGCTTCAACTGCTTTGGCAAGGATTTCCTTTGCTTTAGCGATATCAGTATCACTTGCTTCGGGTATTGTTTCTGCCGGAGTAGGTTCAGGTGCTTTTATTTCAATAACATTTACATCACCGAATTCACTAAGTGGTCTATCAAAATTATCTTGATTCCCAACTGCGACAATTGTCAATGCATCTGGATGTAAGTATTTCTGTGCGACTGTCTGCACGTCTTCCGCAGTGACTTTAGCGATATTGTCAGTATAAGTCTCAAGATAATCTGGTGCGTATCCCCGATAGTCCAACATCAATTGCTGAAATGCTATTTGTGAACTACTTTCAAAACTAAACACAAAAGAATTGATGAGAGAATCTTTGGTACGTTGTAATTCATCTGATGGCACTGGGTTTTCTCTTAAATCACTAACAACGTTGATGATGAGTTCAATAGCTTCTGCAGTTTTTTCAGTTCGTGTTTGTGTGTAAGCAAACCATTCCCCAGGATTCGTATAGAAACTCATTGACATCAGACTTCCGACCATATAAGCGAGTCCATGTTTTTCTCTCACTTCTGACATTAGACGTGAAGTGAATCCTCCTTCACCCAGAATATCATTCATCACACGGAGCGCGAAGAAATCAGGAAAATCAGGTGAGCGTTTAATACCAAAATGTCCAATCAACATTGTTGTTTGGGGCAGTTCTTTGTGAATATAGTTGACAGAAGGAATTGGAGAGTTCTCTATTTCAACTATATTTGGTAATTCTACATCTGACATTTCCCACCCCTCAAATGCTTTTTCAAGTTGAGCAATCAATGTTTCGGTGTCAAAATCCCCCGTAATTGCAAGCATTATGTTGTTTGGATGATAATATTTCTTGTGGAATGACTTGAGATCCTCTATTGTAATACTCTCAACATTTTCAATTTCAGAATACCAACCGAAAGGATGATCTGTACCGTATAGAATAGCAGAGAAATTACGCCATGCCAATTGGATAGGATTGTCATTTCTTCTACGAATAGCTTCAATAGCTTGCTGTTTTCTGAGTTCTAATTTATCTTCTTTAAATGCGGGATTTCGGAGAATGTCTGCAAAGATCTCTAATCCTTTTTCAATATCCTCTGCCAACGTAGATAGACTTACTGACCCGTATTCAGGTGACATTCCAATCTCAACAGATGCAGCCATAGATTCCAGTTCTTCGTTTAATGCGTCAGGTTCGCGTGAAATAGTTCCACCTGTCCGCATGACACTTGCAAAAATAGATGCTAATCCAATTTTATCTGCGGGATCGTAAATTGTTCCAGTTTTGACAAGTCCACTAATGTCAAAAACTGGTAATTCATGATCTTCAAGTAAATATAGTGCCATTCCATTTGAAAGGACATGTTTTTGTGGCACAGGAGGCTTGAAATTAATAGGTTCAAATTCGAGTTGTTCATGTGGTTTCGCATCAGAAGACAATATCCCCGATGCTACTAAACATAAAACCAGTGTGACTAAAACAGTTAGATTGGTAATCAGTTTTTTTCTCATTCACTTCCCTCCTCATTAACATTTTCCTCTGTTGTCTCTGTTTGCTTCTTTACAAGTGTTGCAACTGTGCGATTGCTCTTATTGAAATAAGTTTTAGCAACTCTCATAATGTTTTCAGGTGTAATCTCATACATTTTCGTTCGCCAATTGAGAATATATCTCCAGTCTCCAGCAATTCCTTCATAAAATGCAAGTTGATTCGCCATTCCAGCATTTGAACTTAGGGCACGGATGAAACTTGCATCAATTTGCTTTAGGATACGTTTGAATTCCTTTTCCTCAACGGGTTCTGTTTTGAGTTTTTCCAATTCTGTATAGATTGCTTCTTCAACGTCTACTGTAGTATTCGGTGAACGAGGCGTAGCACTAATGACAAAAAGATTATCATAACGAGCACCCGGATATCCATTGATTGAATTAGCAGATACTGCAATACTTTTCTCAACGATGTTTTTGTAAAAACGGGATGTCCGTCCATCCGAGAGAATCGCGCTAATCATATCAAGCACATAATCATCAAAATGTGGTATTGTAGGTTTATGGAATCCGATCATCATCTGCGGTTCAGCATCAAATTCAACTTCAATCCGACGTTCACCTTCTTGTTCAGGCTCACGTACAGTAACCTCATCAGGCAGAGGTTGTGAAGGAATATCTCCAAAATACTTGTCAATCAGTTTGATTGTATTTTCAATATTAATAGCCCCAACGATCACCATAACGGAGTTGTTTGGTGCGTAGTGTATCTTGAAAAACTCTTCTGCTTTATTACGATTAAGCATTGCAATGTCTGAAGGCCATCCAATGATAGGCATACCGTAAGGGTGTGCTGTGAACGCCGCAGCTATAAACTGTTCATACAGTTTTCCTCCGGGACGCGTATCTACTGCCATACGGCGTTCTTCTTTTACAGCTTCACGTTCAACATAAAATTCGCGTAGGACAGCGTTTTTGAGTCTATCAGATTCAAGCATTGCCCATAGTTCTAATTTGTTTGATGGGAGTTCAACCGTATAGATGGTGTAATCGACTGAGGTTCCAGCATTGAATCCTGTACTACCGTGTTGCGTATAAATCTTTGTATATTCCCCTGAAATAACCCATTCCTTTGCTGCTTCCTGTTTTGTAGCAAGTGCTTGCTCTAATTCTGATATTCTTGCTTCATCAGCTTTTGAACCTTTAGCCCGTTCCTTATCCAGTGCATCACCAATTTCGTCAATCTGTGTTAGGACCTCTTTTTCTTTTTCATAATCAGTCGTTCCAATTGTTTTTGTGCCTTTAAACAGCATGTGCTCAAGCATATGTGCGATACCACGTGCATCGTCAGACTCATCTACCGAACCTGCTTTAAACAGTATATATGGTGCGACTGTTGGTGATGTATGACGTTCAATCATCAATAGTTTAAGGCCATTTTCAAATTGATGTTCCACTACACGGTCGGCAAGGTTTTGTGCTGATGCTATACTATATAATGTTGTCAGAAATAGTATCAGCAATGATCTTATCTGTTTCATACATTTATTACGGCAACCAATCTTTAGTGCATCAGAATGATAGCCCGTGCCGTTCCTTTCTGTTGTATTACATTAGCGTTGATTTTGCAAAAAGAAGTCCCGATATTAAATCGGAACTTCTTTCGTCTACTCTTTTTTTAGGTCTTCTAACAGACCAACCAAAGCGAATCTTATGTGAGAAGATAGCGCAGAATTTTCTGCACGTAGATCTGCACCTTCTTCATCGGGATACATAACATGTGCCGCGACAGCACGTTTTACATGACGTTCTGCTCTGTCATCATAAGGAATATATTTCTCCTTTGGAGCTGTGCAAGCTGGACATTCATCTGGGGGTTCATCTGCCTCTTTCCATAAATAGCCACATGCGATACATACAAACATAGTAAATTCCTTTCTTTAATAGCAGTTAAAATCTGTGTTTACAATAGGCCAATAAATGATATTCATGAACGAGGCAATTGTAGCAAAATTTATACTGTCATGCAACTTTTATTTTGATATGTTCAACAGCATGGGATATAACTGGAAATCATCGTATCTGTTAAGATAATGTCAGAATCAAGGTTTATTGATATTGGGATCATAGAATGTCAGTCCTTCAACTGGTTTACCTTCACCATCTGTTACACGCAAATAAAAACCCCATTGCTGTTCCTCGTTGCAGACTTTTACCAGAACGGTATTCTTTCCAGCATTCAGTGTAACAGGGACAATATCCCTGTCAATACTTACACTTTTTGACTCGTCGTTTGCATAGACTTCAATACCATTTAGCCATATCTTAGCTTGATCATCACTATCAAATCTGAATTGTACTGTTTTTTCTTCAGGTGAAGAAATGGTTGTCCAGACATAAGCAACAGACCAGTTCTGATTTTCCCCTAAGTCTATAAATCCATCATAGATAGTATCTTCCAATGTTTCCCAGCGGATTTGATCACCCAAACCTTCATGTTTTGCATTCAAGTCCAACTGTGTTTTCTCTTCAGCAATGTATTTTGTGTGATATCCAATTCCTGCGGTGTTGTCAAATGGACCGAGAGTCAACCAGGCATTTTCAGCAATCATACCGTAGTGTTGCATAATTTGGTTTGCCTTATTGTGCATGTTGTTCTCGCTGTACCATTTTGCTAATCTGAGTTTGAATTTGATTTGGTAAACATTCGCTTTAGAAAAAGAGAATTCAGGTAAAACAGAATTAGATAAAGTCTCTATGAATTGGAAATAACGATCATTGTCATTCGCTTTACTGAATTCGTCTTCAATTTCACCTAAGATATTATTCAATGCATTATCGTTGGTAACGCTCCTGAAAGCATGTTTGTAATACTTGAGTGCTTCGTCATAAAGGCCATTTGCTACACATGCGTGCCCAACGGTTGCGTGATATTCATATCCCGAACCTGCATTGTGATGAAATGCGCGTTTGGCTAATTTGAGTGCTTCTTTTGGAAACAGTCTCATATCAAGGAGTTGGTTTGCAAATCTGCGATCTTGGTACGCATTTCGTTGACGATTGAGTTCTCTCTGTCGGATTTGCAGCCACTTGGCATAGGCAATTTGAGCTTCGTCCTGCTTGCTAACTTTCTTGTAAAGGTCTCCCAATATTTCGTGAAGGGTAGCACTGTTCTGCATTTTCGGTCTAATATCTTCAAATAATGCGATTAGATTTTCATTTTGTTGTCCATCAGTATATAGTTTTGAGATAGCTCTAATCGCAGCATTGTAATCAACCTGTCTTAGCGGTGCGGCTAATGCTTGAAGATATATTTCCTTAGCGTCTGAAATAAGTTCTGCTTTGACATAAGTTTTCGCTAATAGGTCGTAGGTTTGATATTGAGAGGGATCAAGTCCGAGCGCGATTTGATATGCGTTTATTGACTTTTTCAGTTGTTCAGACTTATTGGTGTTAAAGACTTGACGAGAATATGTGTCAATTGTTGCATTTCCTATGAGTTTGCCATCATTCTTGTTTGGTGAAGCATCAAAGATTCTACCATTCTTTGCTTCATCAAATTTCCAATATGCGACTAAACCGGGTTCATCTCCATTTAACTCCCTGTTCATATCGGCACGAATTTCTGCTTCAGTTCTGGGAATGTTCCATATTCTAACTTCATCAATCTGTCCAACAAAGGAAGTATTCTGTACTTGGTCTTTGATATGGGTAACTCCTATCCGCAGTGGAAGTTTAGTCTTAATAAATCGTTCTTTTCCGTCGAAGTTTCTGTGAGCATATTCATGTCCATTGACAAAAACCTTCATGTGGTCATTCTTCACATCAATAACACCGGCAATGTGAGTCCATGTGTTCAATTTGATGAGCCCAGGTGGGGAATAGAGTGAAGAAAATCCGCCATCTTTAGGAGATGAAGCGATTTTAAGCTTCCCATCAGATCTTATAGCAAGGACGTAACTTCGTTGTCTGTAATTTTGTCGTAGTTCATCGCTTCTGAAGACGATGCGGACATAATTGTTTGGAAAACTGGTTGGTTTTATCCACGCAGACACAGTCACCTGATCTGAAATGCTGTCTAATGTTTCACTGTCGTCCATTTCAACATAACTACCATTTCCGGGAAGGGTAAGAGTAGTACCCTTAATTGTTTTTCCTATCTCACGTTTTTCTGGTAGAACATTCTGATAGTATGCGCCAAGTTTTCTGTACCACCCTACGTTGTTTGGTTCAAGGTCAACAAGTCTTTCATATTGTGGAATTGCTTCTTCAATTTTGCTGGTAGCTTCATAGCTTTGTGCAAGTTCAATGATGTATTCAGTATTATTCGGATTCTCTTGAACCTTCTTGAGTTGTTCTGGAATCCATTTATCATAGAGTCTTGCACTTTTAGCGATTTTTTTCATCTCTTCCTCTGCTTGTTGATTCATGTATCCATCAGCATCAACTTTTAATACTTTCTGATATGTCTTATAAGCTTCATCATGTTGTTCTCCTCCTTGAAGGCATTTAGCAAGAATGAAATAGTAGTACTTTAGTCCCCAATCATCATCTCCCCAATTATCATCCATTGCCTCTGCCTCGTCTTCTACTTCAGTGACCGCGTCTTTAGCGTGTTTGATAGCCGAGTCATGCATCTCATTATTAAGACAGATAGTTGCTATTGCTCCCTTGAATGACGTACTGCGGTGATTCCTGCTTGTGGCAAGTGCTGTATCGGCTTCCGTCAAAGTCTTCTTGACCATTTCTGGTTGATTGCTTTTCTGATAGGCAGCTGCTGCGAGATACAGACTTCGTACATTTTTAGGTTCAACCTTGTGAAGTTTTTTGTAATATTCAGCAGATTTTTTGAACTTCCCCGTTTGAAAGTAGCTATCAGCAATAATTTCAATCGCACTTGGATCATTAGCAGTACTTTTAAGTTTATCTTCAAAATGTTTAATCAGATCGTCAAGATTCTTCTGTGCTTTATAGGCATTAATCAAGGCTTTGCGGGTATCATCACCACCCAATGTCACTGTAATACCAAATGGACCATAACTCGTTACGACAGTCGTGTTTCTTGGTATTTTTTTCATTTCTGCACTGTAGAATTTCAGTGCGGAGTCTGTTCTATCTTGTTTTATGTATGTCTTGAGTAATTCAACAATGAGTTTATTTTTTTCATAGGAGCTTTCTGTCATATCAATTGCTTTCTGATAGGACTCTATGACTTTTTCCAGTTCATCATCATTGAGTAATTGTTTCAAGCGTTCTTTCTGCATTTCTGTAGTGATAGTGCCATCATCTTGAGCCTGTTGCAGCATCTGGTCCAAGTTGCCTTCATAACGATATATGTTCATCAATTGCTTTTCAAGGCCTTGCCGTTGCCATTCTGATGTGGTAAATTGGATAGCGTTCTTCAATGCGTTTTTAGCTCCATCAATGTTGTCATTGATAAAATAGAGTTCCGCAAGTTTGATATTCGTCTCTCTATCATTGTGTCCTAATTCAATTGCCTTTTCAAAGTTTGCGATTACTTTTTCATCGTTCTCGCTGTCAGCATATAGTTTTGCAAGTCGTGCATAATGGATACCATCATCAGGGGACATTTGGATGTATGATTGGACGATTTCTATTGCTTCGTCAAGTTTACCCGCTGCTTGCAAACTATTACACAGTGAATCATGATAGTTAGGATTTTCTGGGTCAGTATCAAGCAATTTGTTCCAAATCTCTGCAGCTTGCTCGTGCTGACTTGTACGGGTGTAGAGTGCTGCGAGTTTCGTGTTTAATTCAACGTTTTCAGAATCTGTCTTTAATATTCGTTCATATATGTCTATAGCTTCGTTTATTTTGTTCTGTTTCTCAAATTCATCTGCCATCTTGATGAACTCTTGAAAGACTGCTTGCTTTCCTTCATCGTTAACTTCGTCTGCAAAAAGTTGATTCATGGAGATAGACACAACGATTAACATAAGAAAAGTTACGAAGTAAGATGTTTTCAGACCTTTCATTGTTAGAACTCTCCTTTGATTTATGGTAGAATTTAGAATTAATTGGACATCTGCTTCGTCAGAATATCTGTGTGGTATTCTGAATTGGTTAGGAAACTGCACCTACCGTGGAGGTGAGAGTGTCCAATTGTTTCATAGTGATGTCCTATTTCAGTCCAGGGGCTTTTGCTTTCAGTTCATTAATTTGATCGCGCAATGAAGCTGCAAGTTCAAATTCAAGGTCTATTGCAGCCTTGTGCATCTGGCGGGTAAGTTCATCTATTTTTGTTTTGATATCTTCTTCGTTTGCTTCTTCAACAACAGGAATTGGTGTTATATCTTCTGGTTTGCTGGTAATGTATTCCTCGGTTGATTCTGATATGAGTTGCTCAATTGCTTTCTGAATCGTGACGGGTGTGATATTATTTTCCTCATTGTATTTCAGTTGAATATCGCGTCTACGTTGTGTCTCAGCCATTGCTTCGGCCATTGCTTCGGTTACAGTATCCCCATACAATAGGACTTCACCATCAACATTTCGTGCAGCACGACCAGATGTTTGCACTAAAGAGGTGACGGATCTGAGGAATCCAGGACGGTCAGCGTCCAAAATAGCAACGAGTGAGACTTCAGGGAGATCCAGTCCTTCACGTAGTAGGTTGATACCGATGAGTACATCAAAAACACCTTCACGGAGTTGTCGTAATATTCGCGCACGGTCAAATACATCAATTTCAGAGTGCATGTAGTTTGCACGTATACCTGCTTCAATGAAATACTCACTCAAGTCTTCTGCCATCCGTTTTGTAAGTGTCGTGACAAGCACGCGTTGTTTTTTCTTCACACGTTCATGTATCTTACCAATAAGATGGTCAATTTGTCCACGAACAGGATACACGCTAATTTGTGGATCAATCAGTCCTGTTGGACGTATGATCTGTTCAACGATCTGTCCTCCACCTTCTTCCTCAATCTCATATTTACCGGGTGTTGCTGAAACAAATATGACCTGATCCCAATATGCTTCCACCTCTTCAAACTTGAGTGGTCGGTTGTCTAATGCTGAAGGCAAACGGAATCCATAGTCAACGAGCGTTAGTTTTCTTGCACGGTCTCCACGATACATTCCCTTTAATTGCGGAATTGTCACATGAGATTCATCTATGAAAAGTAGAAAATCTTCTGGAAAGTAATTCAGAAGACAGTATGGTGGTTCCCCCTCTTGCAAGCCAGATAGGTGTCGTGAATAATTCTCTATGCCTGAACAGTAACCAACTTCACGTAACATTTCCAAATCAAATCTCGTTCGTTGTTCAATGCGTTGTGCTTCTAACAGTTTGTTCTCTTTTTCAAAAGTTGCTATACGATCATGTAACTCAAGTTCTATGCTGATAAGTGCTTCGTCAAAGATATCCGCATCGGTCATAAAATGTTTTGCGGGATATATTTCAAGCGTGTTCTGTGTTGCTAAGATTTCACCAGTGGTTGTGTCAATCTCACAAATTCTATCCACTTCGTCACCAAAAAGTTCAATGCGAAATGCACTCTCACTATATGCTGGGAAAACTTCAATAACATCCCCTCTAACCCTGAAAGTGCCTTGCCAAAAATCCACATCGTTACGAACATACTGAATATCAACCAGATTACGCAGGAACTCATCGCGCCGTATCAATTTACCGATTTCTAAATCAATTTTCTGTCCTTCAAATTCTCTTGGTGAACCTAAACCGTATAAACATGAAACACTTGCCACAATAACAACATCACGACGGGACATTAATGAAGCAGTAGATGCCAACCGCATCCGAGTAATTTCCTCGTTTATGCGAACATCTTTCTCTATAAATGTATCGGTTGATGGGATGTATGCTTCTGGTTGGTAATATTCATAATCACTGACGAAATAGTGGACAGCATTATGTGGAAAAAAGGACTTAAACTCGTTGTAAAGTTGTGCTGATAAGGTTTTGTTTGGAGAGATAACAAGTGTCGGACGTTGCACATTCTGTATGACATTTGCCATTGTATAGGTTTTACCAGAACCCGTCACACCCAGTAACGTTTGTGCTTTATCCCTACGTAGAATACCGTTCGTCAATTTGTCTATAGCTGCAGGTTGATCTCCTTCTGGATCAAAATCCGAGACTAATTCAAACGGTTTTGTAGGGATTTCTGGATTTATATTGATTGGTGATATTGAGGGACGTGCGTCAAAGTGTTCTCTCATTTTAGTTTCTTATAATATTTGCGTATTAATGCTGATCACATATTTTCGTAGGAGCTTGTCCTTCAAGAAAGGGTTCATTACTAATGTTTTCTGGAGGACATTTATCTTTATTCCGAAGTAGCCCTGTGGTTTTGTCAATTTCCCAAAATTCAATGCCTTCAGGAATAAGAAACGGTTTTTCAGGTCCTCTTGAAGCATCTTTCATAAATCGTGCCCAGATTGGTAATGCTGCCTTTGCCCCTTCTTTATTATAGTTGTGCCGCGTCCGTCTGTATACATCAAAGCCGACCCAAACACCAACCACTAAATCTGTGCTATAACCTACAAACCAGGCATCTACATAATCATTTGTTGTACCTGTTTTTCCTGCTATAGGTCGAGTGATGTAGTATGGTTTATACAATGAACGTATACCAGTACCACGTTTAATCACACTCTCTAAAAACGAATGAATTTGATATGCTATTCTTTCATCTAATACCCGTGTGCGATCAGGTTGGAATTGATAAACAGGTTTTCCCTCTGCATCCACGATAAATTTGATGTAACTCGGTTCAACAAGCATACCCCGATTTGCAAATACCCCATAAGCAGCAGTTAATTCAAGCACAGTCATTCCTGATGCGCCTAAAGTTAGTGCTGGCGTAGGTTGCATAGGGCTTTCTATACCCATTCTTTTCGTTAATTTGACTATTCTATCAATCCCTTCCCATAATCCATAATCGTTTACTGGTGTTTCTAATGCTGCCCTAACAGTTGGAACATTAATGGATTTCTTGATGATTTCTCGGACGGTGAGTGGTCCTTTAAATTCTCTACCATAATTCCGCGGATACCACATTTTTTGACCGGGTGCGGGGACCATCCCCCAGCTTTTATCAATTAGAATCGTTGCGGGTGTAACAATCGGTGGATCTTCCATCAATGCCGCAAAAATTATCGGTTTCAATGCTGACCCCGGTTGTCTTCGAGCAGGATTTCTCTTATTTCCTATAGTTCTATTGAAATAATTTATGTCAGCTCTATTATTTCTTGTTATTTCGGTTATTCTGAAATCCCTTCCTCCGATCATTGCCTTGACTTGACCTGTCCGTGGATCAAACGCTATGAGTCCAGCTTGTAGATAACTGCCTATAGGATCAATTCTGTTGGTTTGCATCTTGTTCGTATCGTAATTTGGTAATCTACTGCTCTTATCTAACAACCGCAGGTGGTCACCAACCGCATTGGCAGCAACCGATTGCATAGACATGTCTATAGTCGTGTAAGCCTTTAGACCTTCTTTATACAGACTCGATTGAAGTTCTGGAATCTTATCAAGTTCTGATTTTATATAGGCAATAAAGTGACCTGCTAAATCTCGGTTGGAATTAATTGACGATTTTTCTGGTTGATTGACTTGCAATGGTTGATTCCGATTTTCTTCATATTCCTTTTTCGTGATGAAACCTTGAGTATACATCGCATTGAGCACTATATTTCGTCGGGAGATAGCATTTTGCGGGTTCCTGATAGGTGAAAATTGAGTTGTCCCTTTTGGCAGGGCAGCGAGCAGCGCACATTCATGAAATTCAAGTTCTGATACTTCTTTCCCAAAGAATTCATTTGCAGCTTTCTGAATTCCATAGAGTTGTTGATGTCCGAACCGTCCAAAGTCGATGAAATTGAGATACGCTTCTAAAATTTGGTCTTTTGACAAGGATTTCTCTATTCTAAACGCTAATAATATCTCACGCGTTTTTCTTGCAGGTGTTCGTTCATCACCTAAATATACGTTACGTGTTAGCTGCTGTGTTAATGTGCTTGTTCCACTGATGCGATCCCCACCTTGTAAAGAATATACTATTGCCCCGATAAGTCGGACAATGTCAATACCAGAATGCTGATAAAATCGTCTGTCTTCAATTGCAATAAATGCATCCTTCAGTTTATTCGGCATTTCAACGAGTGGAATTATCCTTCTGGTAGTACCTCCCTCATCTGCAGCAAATTCATCAAGGAGTTCTGGTTCAAGGTAGAAATTTCGTAATGCAATACGGTCAACATTTTTTATAGATTCTATCTTACCATTTTTTATTGAAAGATATAAACGTTTTGCTTCTGTTTCTTCTTTCATTAAGGGATATTCAAACTCTCGTGTAAATAAATCAATTGTTCCCTTCTGTTCTTGTGAGTCTCCACTTAATTTGGCTAAAAACTGTCCTTGATCGTTGATGCTACGAGCATCTGGTGATACATTTTCGTATTCCAAACGTTCAAGTTTATCTATCAAAAAGTCTGCTGTATCATTTAACTGTACTTCACATATTGACGAATATACTTCAAGATGTTGTCTCCAAGTATGTGTGTCCTGTTTGTATTCTAATTTTTGTAAATTGAGAGAAGCAACATCCTCCCAACATCCGAGCATAAACCCACCTGCTACACCTATTCCAAAACAGATGACAAAAAAGACAAGAATAATTGGGGCAAATATAATACTTAATACGGTATTGAGTATATGTGATAAGAAAACTCGCATATTCATATAAAAATAATATGATTAATTGTTGTTGAGTGTATGTAGAATCAATACTATGGTGTGCGATCTATATCTACTTTTCTAACTCTCTTAATAAGACATCCAATTGCACGCGTTTTTTTCTGCTTTTCTGGTATTGTTTCTCCTTTCAATACCATATCTAAAATAGTTCGTAAATAATTGTCTTTCGGAGATTGTCGACTATCATCAATCGCACCTCTATACCTGAGTATCTTTTCAGCATCTATGAGAAATACTTCTGGTGTTCTGCGAGCATTAAAATAATCAGCAATAATGTTCTCAGGGTCCTTAAGAATTGGAAACTCAAATTTGTGTTTTTCCTTATACTTTTTTATTTCCTCTATTATTTCATTCTTATTTGAATGGATACCAACTACCTGAACATCTTTCTCCTTGTAATCCTTATATAAAGCATTGATACGGTCAACATACTCATCTACTATAGGACACTGTGTTGCCAAAAAAATGAGCAATACTGACTTCTTCTTCTCACTGAGTTTATTGAGTGAATGTCCTTTGCTTTCTGTATCCTTAAGACTCCAATCCTTGACCTGTTCATCAATTTTTACTGTCTTTGCTGCTTCTTTTTGTGATGCTGCAAGGAAACAAGTAAATGTCAGGATTAAACCGAGAATTGTGATTGACTTCCGTCCCATTGTCCTTCCTTATAAGTTAAAACGATATAAAGCTAACATCGGTTATATATGATTCATATTACACGCAAGATACTATCAGGTCTTTATATTTGATAAGAAATCAGATAATTCGTGTAAATGGTTGAGTTGGACATCCACAACAGATAGGTTTGGGCATTCTTTCTGTTGATTACCAACCATCCAAGCTGTCCACATTCCTACTGCTTTTGCCCCAACCATATCTGCACTATAACTATCACCTACATAGATTGCTTCAGATGGTGAAACAATTAGTTCTATCAAGGCAGCATTGAAAATACGCTGATCAGGTTTTGCTGCACCAAAGACAGTAGAATCAATAATCACATCCAGCAATGGCGTAAGTTGATATTCATCGCACCAACCCTGTGTATTACCAAAATTATTACTTATTACGCCAAGTTTATAGTTGCCATATAAGGTTTTGAGCCAATCACGATTTGCTGTAAGATTCTCAGTTGCACCTTTGCAGAACCAATCAACATATTCATCTTTCAACTTATCACTTAACGCGAGTCGTTTGAATACACCTGTGCCAATAGCATCAACTGTTTCCCGTAAACTACATTTTGCTGCTTCACGGTTCGCAATAGCACCAACCGGCAACATCGATCCATCTTGATATGACCAGACCGCAGAGGAGTCGCCGAAAGCAAATTCGGAGATTGTCGCATGATCTGCTAAATCAAATTGCTCGCGTGTGATTTCAGGATGATGTTTTTGAATAAACTGATATGTTCGTTCCAACCAATGGGTACCATTTCCATCTAAAGTTCCACCAAAATCAAATACTAATGCTTTTATCATCTATAGATATCTTTCCTTGTATAAACTTATAACTATACTTACTTTATTTCCGACAATTTTTCTACTAATGCCTCTGTGACTTCAGTTACTGCAATTTCCTTCATGCATAAAAATCTTGTATCTTTTCGGCTGCAGGAACGATTGTAACATGGCCGACACGCAACTGGTTTTTCAATGATTCTATGTCCTTTACCATAAGGTTGGTGCCGGGCTGGTGACGTAGGTCCGAAAAGTGACACCGTCGGCGTTCCGACTGCCGCAGCAATGTGCATTGGACCACTATCACAAGTGAGACAAACATCACACAATTCTAATAACGCACCAAGCTGCAATAAATCTGTTTTACCTATTAAATTTATCGTTGAACCAGAAAACTTCATATTCTCCACTAAAGACAGTTCATCCCTTGACCCGACCAAGACGATTCTGATATTTGGTAATCTCTCAAGAATCTGTTCTATGACTTCATCAAAATTTTCCACACGCCACTGTTTTGTCAACCATGTTGTGCCTAAATTTATCGCCAATAGCCTATCGTTACCTGTCACACATTCATCGGTCAAAATCTTCAAAATAACTTGGCGGTCTTCATCAGTATGCCAAAATTCTAATTGTGTTGCGAAATCAGGTTTTGCCTTGCCATTGAGATATTTGGAATTCTTATTCGTAAACGGACTAACAACATTCAGGTATTTCTCTACTTCATGAATATCTTCTTTATTCTGACAAGTGTCGGTAAGAAAAAGATCACGGACATTATATGTTGAACCAACTCGAATCGGTATTCGCGCAAAAAAAGGGAGAAGTGCATTACGAATTGAGGTAGGATGCATTACGACAGCCATATCAAAATTGTATTTACGTAACTTCCGTACCATTCGGGTAAATGATAGATACTCACTCCCTGTTTTGCTATCTACAATACGTCTATCAACATACGGATTTGTCTTCATCAAATCTGCAACGAGTGGTCGTAACAATAAAGTCAGACTGGAATCTGGAAATTCCTGTTTCAGTACGCGCAAAGATGGCGTGAGCAGGACCATATCACCGATCCAAGCACCCGTATGACAAACAAGTATTTTTTGCATTAGAAAAAGAATGGATTAGACCATGCCTTTTTGCCGGTTTCATCTGTCACTTCAATTCGGACATATTTCGCACTATCAGATACCGGATATGATGCTTCTGTCAGGAGTTCCCCATTTGTTGGTATAAAACGTCTACCACGACTACGTTCTGCTATAAAAACAATAGACTTTGCTTCTGAACATTTTACATTTAACGCATTATCTTGTAGTGTTATATCATAAATTTCAGGACCGAGTGTAGAATAAAATGATCCTGTTCTAAGTGCCTCCATGATATTTTCAAGAGTCAAATCTTGCGATTTTACCATTATCCAACCGTGGAAACAGTCGTGTTCTGTGCCGTGTGAATCGTCTGAAGCAATCCCAAAAACTGGACCACATTTATCTAACAACTCATCCCAAGATTGTTCAGAAAACCCTTTACCAATTCCCATGCAAGTATCGTTGTAGACCTCTACTGCAAAATACCCGCGCAACGGCAGATAATCTGTAATAGTATGTCCACACCAATATGGATGACATAAGACTGCTTCCCCTCCCTGATCCTTAATATCATCAATAACAGCATTCGGATGCATGCTTGCACAATTCACCTGCTCATGAATGTTAATTGCTACAATATGATATGTCGGACCTCCATAAGGATTTGATGGATGGACTTCACTGCCTGAAATCGCTAAAAAATCAGATGAAGTATATGCATCAACATCATTTACTTTGCGGTGGTCGGTTAAGACAAGAAAATCGTAACCAGCATCTTGATATGCTGCGAAACGATCTGGAATTGAGAGTTTACCATCCGATTCTGTACTGTGACTGTGTGTATTGCCTCGATACCACTGTCCCGGTTCATCAAAAGGGTTTCGATAGAGCATTGTAGCCTCCTTATTACTACATAAGACCGTTTGGAAATGTAATTATTACTGACGTTCACGTATCCTTATAATATCTATTTTACCACATTAAAATGGCGTGTGTCAACAAGATTGGTAAAGATGGATACTACTTATTTTCATTGACAAAAAAATTACAAAGTTGCATAATTCCAGTATCGCCTAAAGAAATTACATTTAGCGATTTGCTTTAGACGGCAGGGAATCCCTCATTGATTAAAAGGGTTACCCGTGAGTTACATCAACACTACACAGCGTCCGAGTAGCGGGTGTGTAAAGTTTCAGCTTTTTGCGTTGTCTGTTGTGCTTGACGCTTGCGCTGTGTGGCATAGCCTCTGTAACTCTATATTCATGGTGAAGAAACGGAAGGAGAAAATATGGAATTGTTGAAGAAAGCGGTTAATTCAGTTATCAATAAGGATAGGATTGGGAGTCCTGTGTTTGTAAGATGTGTCCTTAATGTTGCACATCTAAAAAATAGTCTAATACATGCTGCAGCTGAGATTACATCTCTGTCAAATGAATGGATACCTTCACTGCCGCAAACAGTCTATGCTCAAGGGGATGTGAACGCTTCACAGGTAACTGTCATGGTTAAATATAGTGATGGACAAATGGCGGTGTTGAGTGTCAATCGCGTTGAAACTGAAACTGCGATTGACATGATGTTAGTCGGCAATAAAGGTGTGATCTACCATGAAACACCAATAGGTAGACACTATCTCAGTGGGACTCCGCATCAGCTTGGAAATATGCAAGCACTTGCCGAGGGAATTACAAAGTCACTTGCAACCGGTGAACCTATTATGGTGGAGGGATAATCATGACAAGCAACGGAAAATACGGAGTACTGTTACTCGGTGGTCATCGCACGCACCAAGAAAACTATGCCGGACTATTTGCCAATGACTCTCGATGTCAACTCATAGCATTTGCAGATGAACAGGACGCACCAGTAGAACGGATTGAATTAGCACAATCACTTGCTAAAGAAAGACAGTTGCCATTCATTCCCAATCTTGATGAAGCATTGGCGCGGGAAGATGTACATATTGTTAGCTTATGCACTGAGGTTGAACGTCGTGGTCGCGTAGGGGCAAAATGTGCAGAAGCGGGGAAACATGTCTATCTTGATAAACCGATGGCACTAAATGCAGATGATGCTAAACTGATTGTTGATACTGTAGCAAGAAACGGTGTAAAGACACAGATGTTCAGCAATATCCATAGTTCGTGGGCACGGACGGTGAAACATGCCCTTGACAGTGGACACATAGGAGAACTTAAGGCTATTCACTGTGATGTTATGTTTGCAAAAGGGCATCCGGGAAGTGCACCTGTCGGACAAAAACGTAAACAGAACCCGACTTTAGATAGGTATAGTTACGTGGAGGCAAAACCTGAGATGTTTGACATCGGAGTTTATGCTGTGTCAATGGTGAATTGGTTAACAGGTAAACGTGTACAAAATGTTTTTGGTGGTACTGGAAATTACTTTTTCAAGGAGCATCATGGTTGTGGTGTTGAAGATTTTGGGGCATTGGTGCTATCAATAGATGGTGGCATTACAGGTACTATCGCAGCAGGACGTTACGGGTGGCAGAGTCATGCTCAAGGTGGTGTGCGGAAGGTACATCTCGTTGGAACTGATTCTATTTTGACATTTGATGCATCGTCAAATAGGTTGGAAGTATTTGCTGCTGAACCAGCGTTTGAACCACCGACACCACATCCACTTGATCCGATGGGAATGTGGAGCAGCACACAATCAGAAATTGGAACGCGACCTAAACAACATTGGATTGATGTCGTCAGTGAAAATGATGGGCAACGAGAATTTAGCGCGTTCATTGATTGTATTGAAAATGGTGTTGAGAGTGAAATGAATGCAGAATTTGCTGCGCACTCCGTTGAGATAATTTGTGCTGGATACCGTTCCGCTGCAAGTGGAGAGGTTATCAACCTTTCACTTTAGAATATCTTCTATATTATCCTAACCCTTCAGGTGGCGTAATGTTTCGGCTGCACACTGTCTACCAGTCAATTTCGTTTGCCTTCTTTACACGAGCATGATATGATTCATACCATTATAGTAAATTACAAAATTAAGTTTACACTTTCTTTCTATAGGAGCGATCTCCGAATCGCAACCTTCTTGTAGGTGTGATCTCCGAATCACGACTTGTATGTGGTCGGGAATCGGAACTCCCTCCTACAATTGGAAAATGTCCAGTTAATTGTAGAATCTACTACAAATACATGCAATGTTGAGAGTTCGGAATCTCCATGAAGAACTCTATCAATAATGAATTTGGTTATTTCATTACACAAAAGGATCTTCCTTTTCTTACATAGTACTATTGTTTAGCTAACCCACGTTACATAGCAAATAGAGGTTCCTACATGTCAGACAACAACCCATCCCTAAAGTCCGGTATCCGAGATAACCTACTTCGTGGCACAGTCCACGATTTTTTAGCGCGTGAAATCCAAGAGGGTTCTGCACTCTCCATTGTATCCGCTTATTTCACCATTTATGCCTACGAGAGGATGCAACACGAGTTACACAAAATAGAAGGGCTCCGCTTTCTTTTTGGTGACCCCGATTTTGTTAAACGGATGGACCCAAATAATACAGACAAAAAAGCCTTTGAGATTACGGATGAAGGTTTGGCACTTAATCAGCAACTCCGACAAAACCGATTGCCAGAGCGTGTGCCAAATGGATAAAAGACAAAAAGGTCCAAATCCGCACGACCCGCGAATCAAAACTGAACTGTTTTAAACGATGGAAGAACCGTTCTATTATGTTGCGTTGTTTATATAACGAGTTGTGCTAAATAACTAATCGTTAAACATAGATTCACATAAACAGTGGTTTTGACCGTATTTCTTTTTGTTTGAACCCTCTTTAGTCCCGTAGGGACGATATGTTTATAGAAAAACGTCATTCAACCCCTTCTTTAGTCGTGTAGAGACGATATGTTTATATGTTAAATCAAATACGTGTGAACACAAAATAAACATATTGTTAACTGGCACAAGTCGTTTATATAACTCTTTGTCATAAGTGCGTTTCTCTGTCCGATTTTTGCGTGGGGGTATCACCGCAATCGCATCATTGGAGACAATCTCTGCTATAAACGCATCCGAATCATAAGCTTTGTCGCCTATTACATACTGATATGAACACCCTTGGATCAACTCGGATGCTTGCGTAATATCATTACATTGTCCCGCTGTCAAAGTAAATCTGAGCGGTATCCATTTATCGCTGAGAGATAAATTTATTTTTGAGGTAAAACCGCCCCGAGTTCGCCCGAGTGCTTGTGCTTCTTGTCCTCTTTTTTTGGGGGCACCAGCTGCACAAGAACGGACACGTACCATCGTGCTATCAATAAGAATTGCAGAAATCTCAACAGCGTCGTGGAAATGTTCATGGAGTGTTTGAAGAACACCCGCATCGCACCATCTACCGAACCTGCGATAGATAGTGTTCCAATAGCCGTAAACTTTAGGAATCGCACGCCAAGAAGCTCCTTCTTTCGCTATCCACAAAACAGCGGAGAGAACCTTCGGCAGTCTTCCACATCTCCTACATACACGTTTGTATGTGCTCGGAGAAAAGGTAAAAGACGCTCCCAAGTTGCGTCACTACAGCGTATGTCATTAAAACATTTATGAGATACGCTGCAATAAGAACAGAAGATACAAAACCTTTATGCATTAGTCATCAGACATGTTTTTCTGAACAAATTCACCGATGATTTGCCTAATCATATATATGTTCATATTCAAAAACCAATACATAAGAGGAAGACAATGCAACAGAAATATATCGCTTCAATATTCACATCTGCTCTCATATTTTTTATGGTGTTTGTTGTTAATACATCCGCGCAGAATACACTCTCAAAAGATGAAATGCGGTTTGACCTTGATAGGGATGGTCAACTCAGCACCGCAGAAAGCGATCTCATGACAAGAGTCGTGAGAATTGAAAGAGAGAGTGGTGTACAATTTAATCAGAGCGAGATACGTGAGATTCGCGATGGACAACGTAACCGATTTAACCAATCTCGTGGAGGAGGCAGATCCGGTAGATCGCGAGGTTCCAGAACTCCTACAGGTCCGAGACTAAACCCAGAACAGGTTCAGTTCAAAGACGGTGCAGCGATGATTCCCAATCGCGAGACATTTAAGAAACTTTCATATCAAGGAACAGATGTACGTATTGACACACAGCTAATTGGAATTGAGTATGTCAAATTTCAAGTTGAGAATACTCACACTGATAACCCACAACTTTATTTCATGAATACAAAGACACATCGTTCTCACGGTAGTTTTATGCAAGCAGCAGGAATAGGGAGAGGACAAGGACAAATGCGCGGTGTGCTCAGTTTCCGTCCACTTTCCACATCCCCAAACGGTGAACCCGGTGTATATACTTTTGAGTTCAACCCAAATGATGCCTTTCCATTTACAAAAATAAAGATGGTTCACGACCTGCTTGTATCAAAAATGCCTATTCTGAAAAATAGATTAGGATACTGTCCGTTATGGGGCGCGATTGGAATCTATAAACGGGAGAAGACGTTGTATGATGACGCTGAATTCCCAGTCTATTTTGAAGATGACATATATGCTAACATTGGTTTCCTTCCATTAAATATAGCGGAGTCTTTCGGTATACTGAAGATATTAGATACAAATGAACATCCATCACCGAGAGATATTGTTATCTGCAAAACTTTACCGAATGAAATGCCACGTGTTGCGGGTGTTATCACAGGGACTCGTCAAACACCACTTTCACATGTCAACCTTCGTGCAATACAGGACAAAGTTCCAAATGCATTCATTAATAAAGCATGGGAAAGTGAACAGATGAAATCGCTGATTGGCAAATATGTCTTCTTCAAGGTAAACCATGATGGTTTTGAAATTAGGGAAGCAACGAAAACAGAGGTGGAAAATCATTTTGCTGGTATCCGTCCAGCGAATGCTCAAACTCCTAAACGCAATCTAGCTATTAAACAGATATTACCACTTGATGATATTAAATTTAGCTATTCATCAAGTTTTGGTGTCAAAACGACTAACGTGGCAACATTAAGGACATTTGGTTTTCCTGATGGAACTGCGCCTGACGGTTTTGGTGTCCCCTTTTACTTTTTTGACGAATTTATGAAGCATAACAACTTTTATTCAATAGCTAAAGAGATGATCGAAGATGCAGATTTTCTGAACTCACAAAATAAGAAAATTGCTGATCTGAAAAAATTCAGGACACAAATACAAAAGGGGGAAATGCCTACTTGGATGATGACTGCGCTGTATGATATACACAAATCCTTTCCTGATAACACTCCACTGAGATGTCGTTCCAGCACGAATAATGAAGATTTACCCGGGTTTAGTGGAGCAGGACTCTACGATTCCTTCACACACAATCCAGATGAGGGGCACTTATCTGAGACAATCAAGCAGGTATACGCAAGTCTATGGAACTTTAGGGCGTTTGAAGCACGCGATTTCTATCGGATTGATCATTTCACAACTGCTATGGGTGTTCTTATTCACCCCAATTTCAAGGATGAAGTGGCTAACGGTGTCGCAGTTACGGATGATGTGGTCTATCAGACAATTGGAAATTACTATCTCAATACCCAAGTTGGTGAGGACCTTGTGACAAATCCTGAAGAACACTCTGTTCCAGAGGAAATCTTGTTAGACTGGAGTGATAGTAGCATTTATAGAGTTGTGTCAACATCCAATCGTAAACCTGACAATGAGAGAATTTTGACAGACAAATATTTGCGGGAACTGCGTCCATATCTCGGTAAAATACACAATCACTTTAGTCTTCTTTATACTTCTAATTCACAAGCAAGTGATTTCGCAATGGAGATAGAATTCAAAGTTACCAAAGATGGAAAAATCTCGATTAAACAAGCGAGACCTTGGGTTAGATAGGATTAAATTGTATTTCTGTTCACTTGAAAAACCTACAATAAAATGATATAATTACATGAATTTTATCTATTAGCGTTAACAAATCGTGGAATAGACTTATATGGAACCGTTTGATTCTAATTTTGCACAACGTGTTATCTTTGGTGAAAATAGTATTGAAAAACTTGCTGAATCTACAAGGACTCTCGGTGGTAGTAGAGTCTTAATTGTTACAGATCCTGGCATCCAAGAATCAGGTATCCTCAACCGAGCGTATTCTGCCTTAAATAGTGAAAAGATTCCATGTTATGTCTTCTCTGATGTTGAACCGAATCCGACGACGAAACATGTTGAGGAGGCAGTTAAAATCGCGAAAGCATACGCACCGATTGACATTATAATTGGTCTCGGTGGTGGGAGCGCGATGGATTGTGCGAAAGGTACAAATTTCCTACTGACAAATGGCGGGAAAATGGAGGATTATTGGGGAACGGACAAAGCAACAAAACCGATGTTGCCCTCTATTGGTATCCCGACAACGATAGGCACAGGAAGTGAGGCTCAATCTTATGCCCTGATTGCACAAGAAGAAACACATGTCAAGATGGCATGCGGAGACAAAAAAGCACAATTCGGTACTGTGATATTGGACCCGACATTGACAGGAACTTTACCGAGATCAGTAGCAGCTACCACAGGAATTGATGCAGTTGCACATGCAATAGAAAGTTATGTATCAACGAGACGTAATCCATTGTCTCAGATGTTTTCACTGCAGGCTTGGAATCTGCTAAACGCTAATTATGAAAACGCACTTGAGGAAAACAACCTTGATGCACGTGGTAAAATGCTATTCGGTGCTTACCTTGCAGGACTTGCAATAGAAAATTCTATGTTGGGTGCAGCACACGCGTGTGCCAATCCACTGACTGCCAGATATGGCATCACACACGGTGTTGCCGTGGCTCTAATGTTACCCCAAGTCATCCGGTTCAACAACATAGTAGTGGAGGAATTCTACAACGAACTCTATCCAAATGAAAATTTGGCAGACAGAATAGAAGTGTTAATGAAAGTTGGGGATTTACCGAACACGTTACAAGATTATGATGTTCCAAATCCTATCAAGTCAACTGACATTCCCATTTTAGCACAAGATGCCGTAACACAGTGGACCGCACAGTTCAATCCACGGTCTATGCATACACATGATTTTATGAGGCTTTATGAGGAAGTTTTTTGAGAAATCGGTCAATAAGGAATATCAGAAAAGGCAAAATTACTACCTGATTTTGAAAACCTACTTACCCATTGTTCTCCTACTAATGTTAGTTGTTCATCCCGTTGTTGCCGATTGGAATAGTTTTAGAGGTAATCCGCAACTGACTGGTGTAGCCGAGGAACAATTACCGGTAAAACTTGATTTACTATGGGCATTTCAAGCAGGAGATATGATAGAATCTACCGCTGCAGTCGTGGATGGTACCGCTTATATCGGGGTATTAGATGGAATACTCTATGCGATTGACACACAAACCGGGAAAAGTACTTGGAAGTATGAAGCAACGGATTCAATTAAATCCTCTCCATCTATCAAAGAGGATGTAATATACTTCGGGGATAGCGGCGGTATTTTTCATGCTGTGGATATTGCTACACGAAAAAAGAAATGGCAGTATATTACGGAAGGTGAAATTATATCATCAGCAAATTTCGCTGGTGACCGTGTGTTATTCGGTTCATATGATGGGTTCCTCTATTGCCTAAACATCAAAAATGGGGAACTTGCATGGAAATATGAAACTGAAGGATATGTACACGGCACCCCTGCAATATATGAAGATTTTGTGATTGTCACTGGATGTGATAGTTATTTACGGGTGATCAATATCGCTGATGGCAAACAGAAACAACAGATCAACTTAGGTGCGTATGTCGGAGCAAGCCCCGCGATTTTAAGCAAAAAGTCGGACGCAAACAACAAATCTAAATCTATCGCATATTGCGGAACTTACGGAAACGAAATATTAAGTGTTGATCTGATATTAGGTGAAATAGCATGGCAATACCAACATCCTGTGCGGCAACTACCATTTTTTGCTTCAGCTGCCGTAACAGATAAGATTATTCTCATCGGTGGGCGCGACAAGATGATGCATGCACTCACCCCAGAAAAAGGGGAACCGTTATGGACATACACTGCCAAAACACGGATTGAATCCTCGGCTGTTGTCGTAGGGAAACGCGTGTTCTTTGGAACAACTCGCGGGGTTTTCCTGGCATTAGATATTGCAACGGGAGAATCGGTATGGGAGTTTGATACTGCATCATCCATCGTCTCATCACCAAGTGTTGCAGATGGTAAGATATATATTGGAACAGAGGATGGAATCCTCTACTGCTTTGGAGAAAAGAAATAATTTGCTAATTATCTTGTAGTGAAGTAGCTGCAATAATTCACTATCAAGTCCGAGACGTACGGCGGTTTTTAGAAAAAGCAGGTATTATTCCATGAAATACAAAAACTATAGAGCGCATATTAAATATAGTGAAGAAGATGTGTGCCTGGTCGGTCATATTGCGGGGATTACTGACATTATTGGTTTTCACGGAAACACTATTCCAGAAATTCGTGAGGCATTTGAAGAAGCAGTTGATGATTACTTTGAAACATGCCAAAGACTAAACAAACAACCACAACAACCGTGTTCAGGTGATCTGCAATTACGAATTCCACCGGACATTCATGTAGCCATTGTTCGGGCCGCAGAAGCAAGTGGTAAAGATATTGATCAATGGGCAATAGATACCTTCAGTCATGCTTTAAGTCGACCCACTCAAATTGATGTCGCACCCACTCATGATAAATGATAATACCATCTTTATTTGATGAAATTACAATATATCGTAGGTTGAGTTTCGATTTTTCAACCCAGTTTTCAGGACTGATGGTAGGATTTATTAGGAACAGAGGATGGAATCCTCTATTGCTTTGGAGAACAATAAATTTGTTGATGAGGAAATGGAAAGGACATATTGACGAGAGTTATATCACAATAGATAATTTTCGTAACATTTATTTTATTAATATGACCTCCATTTTGCGTTGATAGGCACAAGTTTTATCTGAGCTGAATGATTTTTGAGCAGCTAAACCACATAACTCTAAGTCTTAGTGCGGATCTCAGTGTCCGCATATAGTTACCTCAGGACTTACGCATTTTTATAAAATGATGTTATACTATTCTGTTATGAATGCATTTGCCCTTCTAAAAAGAAGCAAGACTTATTTTCCGATTATTGTCAATTTTTGTTAGCAAGTTTAACGAATTTTACCCAAACCTATTTTGCAGATCGGACAGACAAATGGATCCACGATCAACTCAATCGTTTTTTGAGAAATGAAAACATTCCTTCAAGTGAGCTCTGGGCATCTGTAAAAGATGGCATTGATTATGATGATGAAGGATACCTGATTTTTGATGATGTTGTACTGTCTAAACCCCATGCCAATGCGATTGAAGTCCTCCGTTCTCAGTGGAGTGGTAGCGACAAAAAGGGCGTTGAAGGCATCGGTATTGTCACGTGTATTTATGTCAATCCAAAGACACAAGAGTATTGGATCATTGATTATCGTATTTTTGACAAAGATCATGATGGCAAATCCAAAATAAACCATTTACTGGAAATGTTGCACACTGCTTACTTCAAAAAACAGCTCCCGTTTCGTAGCGTGCTAATGGATGCTTGGTATACGTCAATGGAAGTAATGAAAGCGATTGAAAAACTTTCCAAGATTTACTATGTGCCATTGAAACGTAATCGTCTTGTGAATGATACGGATGGTGTTGAACCCCACTAACAAGTCCAAGACCTATCTTGGGATCCGGTAGAAACCCTACAAGGAAAACGCGTGCACCTCAATAAGTTTCCAAAAGGACATCAAGTGAAGTTATTCCGGATAGTCTCCTCTAACGGAGGCACGGCATAAATTGCGACAAACGATTTATCGCAATCAAATACGGATGCGACAGCCCAAGAATACCGTGTGCGTTGGAAGATTGAAGAACTTCATCGTGAGATCAAACAAGTCATCGGTATTGGCAAATGTCAATGTCGTAAGTTGCGTGCTCAAAGAAATCAAATTGCGTGTTGTTTTCAAGTATGGGTCTGTATGAAGTGTGTTGCCCGTAGGTATCAGAAAACGATTTACCAACTTAAAGAAAGTCTAATGGATGATTACATAAGAAACCAACTCTCAAATCCTTCAGTAATTTTTGAAACTGCGTAAGTCCTGTCCGTTAATAGTCTTTTTCTGCCTTTTTCTGTCTCGTCATAAATCAAGCGATGTGGCAACCCCCCATCGCTTTCTACAAGATATCCACTGATGAAACACATAAAAACATTCCTGCTCTCATACTTACAGTCATTATTGTTAGTATGCAGTCTACTTTCCTTAGTCATTGTGCCTGTCATTGATGCAAAAATCGTCTTTTGTGTTGATGGTGATATTTTTGTTATGGACGATAATGGCACTAACAGACGCAGACTCACACAAAATCCGTTGTGGGAAAAACGTTGCCCGCGCTGGTTACCCGATGGCAAGAAAATCGCCTTTTCCCGAAAAATGGACAAAGCGAAACACGACTCGTATGAGTTATTCATCATGAACACAGATGGAACAGACCTGCAGTAACTGACCCATAATGATGGATACGATACGAATCCGTCTTGGTCACCCAATGGGAAGAGAATCGTGTTTACCAGCACACGAAGTGGAAGAGTTGAGGTGCATGTTATAGAACTGGAGACATACAACGTCACACAGCTAACTGGTCTTGATGGTGAACAAGGTTCCGCTGCTGCCGATCTGTCTCCCGATGGCACACAGATCGTCTACGAAAAGTTTATAAGTAGAGACTTTGGGTTTAGTCATAAAAATATCTACGTGATGTCGGCAAATGGCGAGGATCAACGTCCTCTCATCCCCAATCCCCCTGATGATGCGGACAAAATCGTCATGAGGTTTTTCCACGCGGGTCTTCAGATGGACAGCGCATTGTGTTTTCCGACTGCACGGATAACGGCAAACAACAAACGTGTCGTTTATCTGTCATGCGTCTCACAGGTAGAGGAGCTATAAATGAAATTAAGGACATTTATGACAGACTTGGTACTAATGTGCGGCACGCAGGTGCATGTTGGAGGCACAACGACCGTGCTATTCTTTTTGGAATGATGATATCGAGCAAACCAAACGCGAATTATGACCTCTATCGCTATGAGTTTGAGACGCGAAGTTTCAGACGCTTGACACGCGGAGCAGAGGATGAGATGTTGCCTCACTGGATAGAAGGGACGTTGTCTGTTTCACCCAACGGTAAAAAAGTAACGTGGGGCGTGCTGAAGAAGTGAACCCGTAATTCGTGAACATCCTCTTTTGAACAGGCCGATATCTTTTATAGGTAACTGCCTGTTTTACTATAACCTTATTGACCTAAGAAATACCCTTTCATTTTAGTGCCAAAAACTTTACATACCTCAATACTAATCATTTCAATACGGTTTGACTTTTCTATCAATATACATTATAATATTTTCCAATATCCACAAGGATTAATTTCATGTCCATACTGATGTTAATCTAAATATCATAAAGTACATAAAATAAACTCACATTATTCTGTAATTATATACATCACACACGGAAAAATAAATGGCAACGATTGTCCGACATAATGCAACTGGAAAAAACTACTGCTTACTCGGAACAGGTTTTGGTGCATATCAATCTAAGAAACCAAACATGTTTTTGGGAAATTGGATAGCAGATGTAGATGAAGGCCAATTTGCAATGGCATGCGTCTGTGATAGCACAGGTAGAGTAAGTTGGGTACAAGCAGAAGATATTACCGTCGTAAGTATTGATGGACAAGACATCAGCAGTCTACCACTTGCATAACTGACTCTCTCTTCAAAATTTCCAAGAGAGAACAATAACTAACTCACTTTTCACGAAAGGAAACTTTTCACTGTATGGAATTACAACAGATTAACGTCAAGGTTTTTGCAACAGAAGATAGCGAGATTAACTACACAAACTTTATCAAAGTTTTCAACCGCTGGATAGAAGAAGCGGACTCCGATGATTACCTTAACTACGCGGATTATTCACACGTTGATGCCGGTCCAGGAGTCCTATTGATTTTAAAGCAAGCAAACTACAGTATTGACAACGCATATCATCAAGCAGGCTTTCTATACAATAGAAAGCATGAGGTAGATGGGGATAACGGAGATAAAATTCGTCAAGCACTCACTGAGACGCTCTCCAAGTGTGAACTACTTGAAGCAGCTGAAGAATTAGAAAATGCAATCCATTTCAACGGATCTGACATCTTATTTATGATTAACAATCGCCACATTGCCCCGAACACAGATGAAACAGCAGAAGTAATTCAAGCTGACCTTGAACCCGTACTCAAACAGATGTACGATGGAGACGATTTTACGATTGAACGCACCTCTGAAGATGCTCGTGAACGTTTCGCCGTGCGTATCTCCGCAAATTCATCCAAACCGATTGCTGAACTCATCTCCAATCTTGGAGGATAAAATGTATAACTTTTCTAAAGAACAAATTGAGCGGTATAGCCGACATATTATCCTCAAAGAAGTTGGCGGGATGGGACAGACAAAACTCCTTGAGTCAAAAGTCCTCCTCATCGGGGCAGGAGGACTCGGTTCACCTATAGCCGTTTACCTCGCAGCAGCTGGAATCGGCACGCTCGGTATCATTGACGATGATGTCGTTGATCTCAGCAACCTCCAACGCCAAATCCTTCACGGCACAAGCGATATCGGTATACCGAAAACAGAGTCCGCAGAAGCCACTATCACTGAAATGAACCCCGATGTCAAAGTAATCTCTATCAATGAACGTATCAATTCAGAAAACGCTTTTCAAATATTGGAACAGTATGATTTGATCGTTGACGGTTGTGATAACTTCCCAACGCGGTACTTAATAAACGATGCCTGTGTCATGCTTGGAAAACCGATTGTGCACGGTAGTATTTTCCAGTTTGATGGGCAAGTCACTGTCCTATATCCCGGTAAAGGGCCTTGTTATCGCTGCATCTTTCCAGAACCACCTCCCGCAGGACTCGCACCGAGTTGTCAAGAAGCAGGTGTCTTCGGTGTCCTCCCTGGCATTATTGGAACAATACAAGCTGTTGAAGCAATTAAAATCCTGTTAGATATCGGCGATTCCTTGATTGGTACTCTCCTACTTTTTGATGCACTAACAATGAGCTTCAATAGAATGAAACTCCGTCAAGATGAAGACTGCCCAATGTGCGGGGCAAACCCCACCATTACAGAACTCATAGATTACGAAGAATTCTGTGAAGTGCAGTGGTAAAACCACACTTTTCAAGATTTTCCAAAATTAGCAATCGGTAATATTCGATACTTCTTCTAAACAGAAAAGACAAAAGAATAACATGGAGGCTACAAAATGGTATTCTCATTACTTTCACTTACACCAATTTTTATTTCTATTTTCTTCACAACTTTATTCATACTAATAGTCCTGGAATTGAAGGCTATTTCAAGATCATTGTCCAATATTGAGAAATTTATTGTCCAATCCAATCGTAAAGAAGAGGATAGAAGACATCCAACCTCAATCTTCTAATAGTATGATGTGTTGTTTTCAAACGGAATCAGTCCTTGATTTTCCTTTAAACACAGCATAGAGATACCAGAAGGCAGGGACAAGTATAATTACACCAAAAACAACGATAGCCAATATCGGGCGTAACACAGAATCCGGTGCAGCAGTGTTTGAAAAGGTTAGGTTTGGTGAGACGATATAAGGAAATTGAGCAAATCCCCATCCTAAAATAATCAAAACAACTTGAATGGGAACAAGAACACGCGCAAGGTGGAAGTGACGTTTCCATATCGCCCAAATTGCCCATATTGCAACTGTACCTGTTAAGATGTGGAACGGAATAGACCAGATACTATTCCCTAAACCGCGTCGTATTGAAGGAGCACCCTCAGCAGACAATAGAAAACTGATACCTGCCATCAACCCGACACCAAACGCTGCAATCAGAGCACGCAGTCGAAAATCTTCCTGTAATTCAGAATCATCTGTTTCAAGAGTCAGATAAACCGCAGCGATCAACCCGCAGAGAGTCAAGGTGAAAAAACCGATTGCAAATGGGAACGGTGCAAACCAAGATGTAATAAAATCGGTATTGACTTCTCCAGTTTCCACATTCACATGGATTGTTCCAGATGCAACTGCACCTAAGGTAACACCCAACATAATTGGTGTAATGATGCTGGCAATAGCAAACACACGACTCCAACGAAGATGTGTTGTTTCGGATTGGTCATCATAAGTTCTGAATACGAATGCTGTGCCACGAAGTACAATCCCGAACAACATTAGGGTCAGTGGAATATGCAGGGCAGTGCCAATAGTCGCAAAAGCCACGGGAAACGCTGCGAACAGCAGCACAATAATAACAATCAACCAGACATGGTTTGCTTCCCAAATTGGTGCAATGGCATGCGTGATTAGGTTACGTTGAGATTTTGCTCGTATTCCTGTTGCAAATAGGTCCCAGATACCACCACCGAAATCTGCACCACCTGTCAGCATATAGATAATCAGGGAGATTAGCATTACTCCAGCGATCCAGATTTCAAGACCAAACATTGGTTTTCTCCACAGATATAGTGCCTATAATATGAAAAGGAAATAAACGGAATGATTATTCTTGGAATATTTGTCTACGCATCAATATAACGACAATTATTGATAGAAAAATGTATAGCAAAGTAAATCCGATAAAGGGAACTACAAGATTTGGCATAGGCGTAACGGCATCTGCAGTCCGCATGTAATTGTAAATGACCCACGGTTGCCGCCCGACTTCTGTCACTGTCCAGCCTGCTTCTATAGCAATAAACCCAAGTGGTGCACAACATGTCACGAACCTGAGATACCATCGTTCTAAGGGTATCCCCTTCCGTCTCCATGCTAACCATCCACCAATTAGACCTGCTACAATCAGGACCATACCGCAAGCAACCATAATCTGAAAAGCATAATGGACAATTGCAACGGGAGGACGATCTTCGGGTGGAAATTCTTTAAGTCCTTTAATTTCAGCATTGAAATCAAAATGTGCAAGGAAACTGAGGGCATTTGGAATTTCAATAGCATAACGGGTCACTTCGTTCTCTTCGTCAGGAATGCCGCCGATACGCAGAGGAGCACCGCGTTCCGTTTCCCACTGTGCCTCCATTGCTGCAAGTTTAACAGGTTGATGTTTTGCAACCTTTTTTGCACTGATGTCTCCAGAGATCGGTTGTAGGATTGAAAAAACAGCCCCTACACTCAGTGCGATAGCGAATGCTTTTCTATGAAAAGAACTATCTGGATCGCGTATCAGAAAATAGGCATGAATGCCAGCAACAGCAAAGCCAACTGCAAGGAATGCAGCAATGGTCATGTGAAGACATTGACTGAATGAGGATGGGTTTAACATCGCTGCGATAGGATCAATGTTAGTAAACTCACCATCAATGTATGTAAATCCTGTGGGGGTGTTCATCCATGCGTTTGCTGTAACAACAAATATCCCGGACATCATGCCGCCCAGTAGCACCATCACACCTGCTAACCAATGAACCTTCTTCGGAACACGTTCCCATCCATATAGATAGATTCCGAGAAAGATTGCTTCAATAAAGAATGCCAAACCTTCCAAAGAAAACGGCATTCCGATGATACGACCTGCATGAGCCATAAAAGTTGGCCACAACAACCCAAGTTCAAAGGATAAGACAGTGCCAGAGACCGCACCAACGGCAAACATAATGGCAGTCCCTTTTGACCATCGTTTAGCAAGTGTGAGATAGGTGTCATCCTTAGTTCTTAGCCACATGCCTTCAGCGATCACCATGAGTAGCGGCATTGCTATACCAACGGAGGCAAAGATTATATGAAAGGCGAGGGACATCGCCATCTGTGCACGTGCTGCTAATAGATCTTCCATAGAACTATTTCCAATCAGTACCTGTTTATTTCGGAGAAATGAGATTTAGAAGACCTTACGGTATTTGAAATACAACCTGAATAGATGAGGAGGTAATGCCACTCCGATTATCGTGGTTAGAAACCACTCCAACAAGAGAGGATAATCATGGTTAGAAACCACTCCAACAAGAGGCATTATCATTTAGAAATGGTATTATATAATTGTATTTTAGGTTTCACCCTTTTACCAATAGATATCTTATGATATTATCAAGACAATCAGAGCAAGGGAAACAACTGATACACAACCTGTTGTTGCATAGGAAGTCTGAATCTCTTGTGTTTCTCTATGAAATTCGTTTGTGTAATGTGCGACATATTCTGGTGTTTTACCAATGAGAGCTTCTGCAGGAAGCGTTTGTTTGTAAGTTAAAGCAGCACCGACACCAATGATATTTCCAACAAAACCGGTCAGCAGCCATAATGAACTGTTTACAACTCGTTGAGCATCTCTTTTTGCATCTGCGATAGCTTGTGATTGTATGGTTTGTTTCTCACTCACCATTTCTGCAGCATGAACAGTGGCAGACAATACAAGTAGTAATGCGCATATAAATAAGCATCTATATTTGATTGTTCTGTCCTTTGACCTAAGCATTGATGTATAACTCCTTTAGTTGTGAAACTCATTGTTAAGAAATTGCGGGATAGGACTTGCCTACAAGAGTTTCTAATGATTATTCTACCCACGGTTCGAGACCGAGAAGTTTTTTGCCTAACGGTGTCAACTCGGCAGTTTTGCCTTCATTATGTTCCTTCTCTTTTTCGTTTTTACCGAGTCCTGTAAGTCGTTCCTTCCATCCTGTAACCCGACCTTCGCTTGTGTCCTTGCCATCGTTCGGCGCAGGAGACATGGTGATATACTGTGCCATACGTGGTCGTTCAGCGGAATTTGGACTACTGCCGTGAGGTAATGCACTGTGCCAGATGACAAGATCCCCAGCATTGCCAGCGATTGGAACGGCTTGATCTTGGTATTCGCGCACAACATGCCGCGGGTCTTTATCATCAGGTAGACTTTCTAACCACGATTCCAATTTGCGATGGAAACCGGGAATGCACGTAAATGCCCCCTGATTACTTGGCGTATCAGCAAGATAGAGAACCCCCTGCACCTTTAATGTTACTGACATATTATCTAAAGACATATCCCAGTGTAGATACGGACCGGGGAACTTCCAATCATCACGTTCTGGTGGATTCATGCTCGCGCGGTCAAAACTTACCCAGAGTTTTTCGTTGTTCCAGATTTCAGTAAATGCTTGGTGCACCCGTGGGTATTGTCTGTTATCCCACAATGCTTGATGTTGGTAGATCTCTACCATGATACCCCGACGATCTGTCGGATACCAAGTATCAGGGTTGTCTCCATCCATATCAAGGAAGTCCCAAACTGCTTGTTCTGCTGCACGACAGTTTTCAAGCGGAACTGCTTCACGGACAACGACATAGCCGTGTTCGTCCCAAAATTCTAAATCTTCTTTAGTAAAGACAGACATGAGTTACTCCGATCATATTAATTTGACCCGTATAGGTCAGTACTCTGTTGATACAAGTTCAGACACTCAGTAATTTTACAGATGTTTCAAAGTATAACGTTAGGAAACGGTTTATGTTGCAAAATGCTGTCTGGCATATTCAAGTCGTTCTGGTACACCGATGTCTATCCATTCGGTTTCGGCTTTATAGACATAAAGTTGTGATAGGAAAGGAAACACATCACGTTCAATTGAAAAGACATCCTGTTTTGGAAAAGTTTCAATTATGGATTGGTTGAAAAGAAAAACTGCTCCGTTTGCACAACCCGGTCGTGCGACTTGTTGCTTTTCTCTAAACTCAGTGATGCGTCCTTGTTCATCAGAGACAATTTCTCCATAGGATGTTAGATCTGGGACTGAGATTCCGAGCAATAAACCATTCATTTCAGGACGTAGTTGAGACAGCATATCAGACAATGAGATGTTTTTCAACAGTATGTCACCGTGCAGAACAAAGACAGGAAAATCTTCTACGAAACGGAATGCGTTCTTTATCGCACCCCCTGTCCCTAATGGTTTTTCCTCTTTAGCATATCGTATTGTCATACCCGCGCATTGTTCGCCTACATGTGCATATAACACGTCATGCAAATGTCCTGAAGCAAGGATTACCTCATCAACTCCAGCGGAAGAAAGCAGTTCAAGCTGCCATTCTAAAACCGTTCTCTTGCCGATTTCCAGTAGAATTTTTGGAAGTTTTTGTGTTGTTTTGCCGAGCCTTGTGGATAGTCCGCCGCAGAGAATAATCGCTTGCATGAGGTAATTTCCTTAGTGAACTGTGAACATACTTTATGCTAATCAGTTTAGGAAAGAAAATCAAATGCGTTTTCAATTTGTTCAAGTTGTAGCACTTCAAACTGGGGAGATAAATGTATGGCAATTACATCAAATCGGCACGGGACATCCATTAAGTTCTGCTTTTGTAAATATGCCAATGCAATTTTTGATATTTGGCGTTGTTTCTTCTGTGTTACTGCATATTGTGGCAAACCAAACTTTAAACTGCGGCGCGTTTTCACCTCAACGAAGACAATCCTATCATCTTGTTGCACGATTAAATCTATTTCACCGCGTTGAAAACGGTAATTTTTTGCAAGTATCTGATAACCGTGTGCTTTTAGGTAGTCCGCAGCAGCGGATTCACCGATTTTAGCGATGTCTGCATGTGAATGACGATTTGACATGCCTGTATTCCTCATACATTGAGGATAGTCTACGGATATATGAAACTAATCTGGAAGCAATTTGAATGTATTCCGATGAATTGCAGTAGCACCGAACTGTTCTATTGCCTGCCGATGTTGTGCCGTTGGATAGCCTTTGTGCTGCCTAAATCCATAATTTGGATATATCTCATCAAATTCAACCATCAATCTATCGCGTGTGGTTTTAGCAATAACGGATGCAGCAGCAATTGACAAACTCAACCTATCACCCTTAGGAATTGCTTTACTTGGAATATCTATGTCAGGTAGTTTAGATCCGTCAACTAACAGATAATCAGGTTTTGGGATTAGTTGTTCAACTGCATTCTGCATTGCAAGTAATGCCGCTTGTAGAATGTTAATCCGTTCAATAGTGCGGTTATCAACAGAACCGATACCGACTGAAATAGCCGTACTATGGATTTTGTCCACTAACGACTCGCGCTGATTGCGTGTCAATAGTTTTGAGTCGGTCAAACCGTCAATTTGACAGGCAGCAGGCAAGATGACAGCAGCAGCCACAACAGGACCTGCCAATGCACCTCTACCCGCCTCGTCAATCCCCGCAATTTGCCTGTATCCCTTCTGTCTACAAGCGCGCTCATAAACGTCCATCTTGTTATCTTCTGCGTTCCTTAACACGAGCAGCTCTTCCAGTACGGTCTCTCAGATAGTATAACTTTGCGCGTCTAACAGCACCATATCTAACCACTTTAATGCTTTCAATATTGGGTGAGTGGAGCGGAAATGTTCTTTCACTACCTGTGCCAAATGCAACACGTCGGACAGTAAATGTCGCGCGCGTGCCACTATGTGCACGACGAATTACGGTGCCTTCATAAACCTGAATGCGTTCCTTCTGCCCTTCTCGGATACGGGTATTGACTCTAACAATGTCTCCCGGTCCAAACTCTGGTATGTCTGTCTTCTTATATTGATTTTCTACAGATTCGATTAAATTCATTGCTTTACCTCCTTCTTAAATTTTTTATGACTGCAAAACAAGCGACATAGATGCACTACTGACTTACTCATCATTTCTCAACGTTTTAAGGATATTGAGTTCCTCATCAGACAACTCAAGGTTTTTGAGTAAATCCGGTCTACGTTGTGCCGTCCGTTTTAGTGCTTCTGCCTGCCGCCACTTTTTTATATGATCATGATGTCCACTCAATAGCACTTCAGGAACTTTCATCCCTTCATACACCGCTGGACGGGTGTAGTGTGGGTGGTCAAGTAAGTCTTGACTGAATGAGTCCTCGTGTGCAGATTCAAAGTCTCCTAACGCTCCTGGCAATACGCGCCCAATGGCATCAATTAGCACGAGTGCAGCGACCTCACCGCCACTCAAAACATAATCACCGATTGAGACTTCAGACGTGATGATATTTTGGCGTACACGCTCATCAATACCTTTGTAGCGACCACATATTAGAATGATGTGGGTGTCCAAAGACATTGCTTCGACCAGTGATTGTGTTAATGGGATACCTTGCGGGGTTAGAAATACGACGTTTGCATCAGATGTTGTATTCAATGCTTTAACGGCAGCAAAAAGGGGTTCAGGTTTGAGAATCATTCCTGCTCCACCACCGTAAGGATAGTCATCCACCGATTTATGTTTATCAGTTGCCCAATCGCGCAAGTTATAGATATTGATGGTGAGTCCGCCTGCGTCCTGAATTCGTTTCAATATCCCTGTTTGCAATGCGGGTGTGATTATCTCTGGAAACAGTGCAAGCACATCCACTTTCATTTTGATGTATGTCTATTATCACTATTCTTCTTCGGTTCGCGGCTCCTCGATAAGTTCAAGAATCACTTTTTTTTGTGCTTTCAATCCAGCTGTGTACAACAGTGTCCGAATAGCCTTGAGAGTCCTTCCGTATCTTCCGATAATCTTCCCTAAATCCGCTTCTGCGACAATCAGTTCAATAATAACCACCTTTTCGCCAGTCACTTCACGGACAATTACATCATCAGGATAATCAACAAGGGCTTTTACGATGTATTCTATAAGTTCTTTGAACATAACTAACTTTCAATGGTTATAATGAACTATGGATATGTTGATAATGAAATTAAACTGGAATGATTATTCTTCTTCAGATGCGTCTGAATGTGTTTCGGACGATTCTGTCCCTTCTTCAGACGATTCAGGGGCATCTTCAGTTTGAAGTGCTTTCTGCTCATCTTCGGAAGGAGCTGTTTCAATATCTTCAACAGGTTCGTCTGTTGCACTTTCTTCTGCGTCAGGGAGTGGTTTTCCAAGTTTTTCGTAAGTGAATTTCTTCCAGATGCCTTTTTGTGAAAGCAATCTCTTGGCTGTATCGGTGGGTTGTGCCCCACGTCTGAGCCATTTCAGTGCTTTCTCTTCATCAATCACGACATCTGCGGGGTCCGTGATAGGATTATAGTGACCGAGTCGTTCTAAAAAGACACCGTCCCGTTGGGCTCGTGCATCAGCTGCTACGAGTCTATAAAAAGGTCGTTTCTTTCTGCCGAGTCGTTGTAATCTAATTCTAACTGCCAAAAATTACCTCCAAGTTGATTGTTTAGTTCAATTTGCCGGATATTGAATAATTGCAATCGTTTATTTTGTTATTTTCTTCTTCTACGTTTTCGTGGTTTTCTTGATTTACGTTGTGTTTTTGGGAAAGCACCTAATTTCCCGCCCATCTTCGGCATAGTCATAACTCCCTGCTGGTTAAACATGTTATTCATCATACGCAGTTGCGAAACCAATTGATTTATCTGATTAACCGAAGTGCCACTGCCTTTGGATATTCGCATTTTTCGACTACGATCTAACTGAACTCTGTTGCTCCTTTCAGCAGGTGTCATAGACTGAATAATCGCTTTGGCATGCTTGAGTTGGTCTTCATCAGGTTGTATGTCTTTGATAGGTAATTGGTTTTTGAATGGGACAAGATCAAGTATCTGGTCAAGGGGTCCCATATTTTTAATCTGTTCCAGCTGCGTGAGTAAATCGTTGAAATCTATGCCTTTTTGTTCTGTTAACTTTCGTTCTAATTCTTTTGCCTGATCTTCGCTGAAGACTTCTTCGGCTTTTTCCATCAAGGTTTGGAAATCACCTTGACCAATAATACGTGAAGCCATCCGTTCAGGATGGAATTCCTCAAGCGTGTTTGCGTCAATCTTCTCTCCGACACCTATGAATTTAATGGGTTTATCTGTGACAGAACGGATAGAGAGGGCAGCACCACCGCGTGCATCTCCATCCATTTTCGTCAAGATTACACCGCTAATATCCAGATCGTTATTGAAGTTTTCAGCGACGTTTACTGCGTCTTGACCTGTCATCGCATCAACCACAAGCATGATTTCTGATGGATCAACTGCATCTTTGATTCCCCTGAGTTCATTCATCAAAGTCTCATCAATATGCAAACGACCTGCCGTATCGATAATCACACAATCGTATCCGCGCTTGAGTGCATCTTGCACAGAATCCTTTGCGATTTTGACTGGTGAGACATCTGTTCCAAGGGAAAAGACGGGGCAATCAATCTGTTCACCAAGTACCTGAAGTTGCTTGATTGCAGCTGGACGGTAAACATCCCCCGCAACGAGCATCGGATTGCGTCCATCCTTACGGAATTTGAGTGCTAATTTCGCTGCGACCGTTGTTTTACCAGCACCTTGCAATCCTGCTAACATAACAACCGTAGGACCGCTGGGAGATATTTGAATCTTTGCAGATTCTGTTCCCATTAACGTTGTTAATTCTTCTTTGATAATCTTTGCAATTTGGAGTTCAGGTGTGAGGCTGCCCATCACCTCCTGACCGAGTGCACGTTCCCTGATGCTTTCAATAAAATCGCGTGTGACCTTGAAGTTCACATCTGCTTCTAAAAAGGCGCGACGCACTTCCCGCAGGGAATCAGAGATGTTTTTCTCTGTCATTTTTCCCTGACCTTTTATCTTTTTGAAAGTGTTTTGCAGTCGGTCACTCAAGCTCTCAAACATGCGTTTAAATCCTTTATCGAAGGGAATTTAATTAAAGAATTATAGCAGGTTTAATAGGTTCTGTCAAGTTTTTTTGTGGTTGGGTCAGAAGCATTCAATTGTCGATGTTTGCTCCTAATAGTGTGAGTGCTTCTTTAGGTTTTGCTGCAAAATAGTGGAATGCAGAAGCTATGGCTGTGTTTCCAGAAGTGCGCAATAGACTAATGGTTGCATTTCGTAATGCACACATCACCTGAGGAATGTTGCCACACCGGACTTGAGACACATCCTCATCAAAGAGCACATCCCGCGTGCGGTGCGATAGGTTCTCTATTGCCCAATGCCCACGACGGCGTATTAGAATCCGTTTTGCTGATCCACACTCAGGCGTTAGACTTGTTATGCCATATTGCGTCATCGTGTTCTTTTCTCCGGTGCGGGTGTGTTTTCGTTCTGTCTTATATTGGTAAACTTGTGCAAGCCCCGGCCAGTCCACATATCCTGTATCTATTAGGATTGTGCTTGTCGTCATCGTGCGCGTTTGAAGCCACCCCTTGTCTTTTTCAACAGTGGGGCAAGTATCTGTCCGTGCCCCGAGTTCCTTATGTATCTGTTCACTTGTTTTTGTAGGGGGTGATGTCCGGGTGTCCGAGTGTCCACTTTCAAATACGGCGCGAATATCTTCTAATAGAGCGGGTGATTTTCTTTTACAGGCATGACATAATCCGCATCCGCATCACATAAGTCTTGACAGAACGCGCGTTGTGTCAGCAGTGCATCTGTTGTCACCACTTCGCCTGCGACATCAAACGCTTGTAGGATGCGTGAAGCAATAGGGATTTCATTCGTTTTGTCAGACATATGCACAAACTGATTTCGACAATTGAATGCCTCTGGAGTTACCTCATTTCTTTATTGACGAAACCTCTCATTCATGTTATTATAGCCATAGATGAAAATGAAGCGGCACCATAATTAGGTTATCTTGTAAATTCTCACATCAATTCACAGTTAGCACCTTTCAATGGAGATCAAAATGAATCGCAAATCGTATATTGTTATAGTCCTTATAGGTATTATGCTATCTGTTATTGGGATCTCTATTTACGACATATACCAACCCAATAGAACACAAACACCTATAAAGATATATAGGGCACCGACTGAAGCTGAAGAAGAAGTCGTAAAGGAATATATCAAAACTGCCATAGAACAACAAAAAAAGGAAAAGCAACAAAAAGCAGTTAAACCGCAACATTCTTCTGTTAATTACGCATCAAGACACAATGAGGAAATTGATGATAAGACCAAATATATGCCTCAAGCACCCGTTGCTATACAAACAGAAAATGATGTACCCGATACTGCCGCACCCCAACTTCAAAAGATGTTAGACGATATGCAAGAACATGCAAATTCGCTATCGCCTGATGCAAATTCGCTACCGCCTGGATTTGAAGAAATGATTAAAGATCTTAAATCAAAGGGAATAGACCTTGGATTTGATGAGGGGAATGCTAAAAAGGCAATCGCAACATTGAAAGCTGGCGACAAGAATGGCAGCTATATTATTACTGTAGATAATTTATCGGATATTGATATGGATGGAAACACCTGGATTGAGGTGGAGACAGACGATGTGGTAATACCTAAATAGGTAGAGTGAACAGTATCCCATAGACAAAATCTGTGGGATTTTGGAATATCAAGCTCGTAGCGACTGCCAGATTCAAAAAACGATAAATCCCAAACAAATAGAGAAAGTTCTCTGTAGGAGGGAATTCCAAATCCCCAATCACAAAAGCATCTCGATTCGGAAATCACTCCTACAGGAAAATGCCATTTGTTGATAAATCTCATTACACTTAATCAGCAAGAGAGATAACACCTTTTTTCTGCTGTAACACCGCATCATAAAACCGCATCGTTCCAACACAGTCCTGAATACTGGAAATCGGTTCACGGTCTTCACGGATCGCATTCACAAACTCCGTAAGACTAATGCCATCACCTGTCAATTCACCGTTGCGTTCATCAGAAAAGTTGGACGTGAAAGAATTCCCACCACCTGTATAGTGCTTAACACCCCACAGTCCATCTAATTGAATGTATTCACCTTGTCCAGTAATCTCAATGTGGTCATAATTGCGTCTCCACAGACGTTGGCTACTGAGCTGCAAAGTGCCAACCGCGCCGTTGTCGTATTCAACAGCGACAGCAAATGAACCTTGATTGTCAACTACATTGTGAAAATAGGATAATTCTTTGACATCAGCACCAGCAATATGACGGGCCAAATCAAAGTGGTGTATAGCAAAATCGAGTAAATAGGCTTTCACCGATCCATAAGGTCCGCTACAGAATGAACAGAATAGTTGCGTGAGTTGACCAAAGGATTCGGTCTGCATGATTCTCCGTGCTTCACGCACGCCAAGGCTAAACCGACGTTGGAAGTTGACCATCAATGTCTTGCCATGCTTTTCGGATGCTTCTGCCAAAGCAAGTGTATCTTCAAGGGAAGGGGCAGGCGGTTTCGGTGTAAAAACGTGATAGCCTGCTTCAAGTGCTTCCAACACCAAAGGTTGCCGCGGATCCGGTCCCATACTGATGATGACCGCTTCCAAGTCCTCCTTTTCAAACATTTCGTGTCGATCTAAGTAATATCTGCCCGTGCCGAATTTACCAGCTGCAGATTTCGCTCTGTTTTCGTCCGCATCGCAGACTGCTTGAAATGCCACTGGTGCTAAATGTAACGCAGGATAAATCGTGTGTCGCGCGAACCCACCAGCACCAAGAAATCCAATTCGAAGAGGTTCCATAGTATTTCCTTTATAAGTATTTCAGTTATAATTGTATCTCAAATTTACCACAAATATAATTCTCTGTAAAGGGATTTAATCCAATAATCCAATTTCTGTAATATAATATTTCATTAAAAAGTAAACCATTCGTAGTCGAGCAATTCATTGAGCCTCGGACATTCACAATGCCTAATACCATTTCTGATAAATAACATACCATATAAAAAATAAACAGTTTGTAATCCAGAAATGGTATAATAATAACGAAAATCATCAAACTCACACCTTGAACAATAAACTCAATCAACGTAATTGAAGAAACAAAACATCATCTGACTCCAGACAAATGGAAAATATCACTCATGAAAAAAACACTGTGCTCTATATTGATGATTACTTTACTGATAACAATCTATCTACAAGACAGTAACGCTCAAAACTCACACATAAGACATCTCCAAAACCTGCCCGAAGGTGCAGTAGTACGGTTCGGTAAAGGCGCAATAAGCGGGAATATGACATACTCCCCTGATGGAAAACTCTTAGCAGTCACTTGTAGTACCGGCATTTGGATCTATGATGCACAAACAGATGAACCCCTTAACTTATGCAGCGGACATAGTGATGCAGTCTTGATGTCAGTGTTCAGTCCAAATGGATTGCTGCTGGCAAGCGGAAGCGAAGATAGAACCATCCGTCTGTGGGATGCTCGCTCAGGTATAGAACTTCAAACAATAACTGGACATGAAGATGCTGTGGAATGCATTGCATTCAATCCTTCCGGTACATTGTTGACAAGTGGCTCGCGTGATACCACCATACACCTATGGCAGATGCCAACGGGAAACCTTCTTCACACAATGAATGAACATACAAGGGCAGTCATCAGTGTTGCGTTTAGTCCAGACGGTGTTACACTGGCAAGTTCCAGTGACGACAGAACGATGCGACTATGGGATGGACAAACGGGTGCTCTGTTGCGGACACACAAAGGATATGATACAGATGAGATCAAAACCGTTTCATTTAGTCCTGATGGACAAAGGATCGTAAGTGCAGGTAATCACTATACAGCACATGTTTGGGATGCAAAGACTTTGAAATTGCAATTCACATTAGAAGCGCATGATTATGATGTCAACGTTGTCGCCTACAGTCGAGATGGATCAAAGTTGGTGACTGCCAGCCAAGATTACACCGCACGCCTATGGGACGCACCAACGGGAGCACATCTACGCGCATTGAGAGGACACACTGATGAGCTTCTAAACGTCGCATTCGGTCCGGACGGGAAAACAGTGCGGACAGGTAGTCAAGATGGCACTATCCGTTTGTGGGAACTAAACACCGGCAAAGAACTTCGCAGAATCACTGGGCACACGAACACTGTCTATAGTATTGCTTTCAGTCCAGATAGTAAAACACTTGCAGGTGGTAGTTCAGACACGACCGTTCAATTATGGGATGTCCATTCAAGAGAACTTATCAAACTGCTGAAGGGGCATAGTAGTTATGTTGAAAGCGTTGTTTATAGCCCGGATGGGAAAAACATCGCCAGTATAAGTGGAGATAATAAAATACATCTGTGGGATGCACATACCGGTAAATCGCTCCAAATACTTGAGACACTTGCACCTGATCACACAAGTATCGCATATAGTCCGAATGGAAAACAACTAATCAGTTCCAGTAGGCGGACTCACCGCGTGTATATTTGGAATCTTAACATATTCCCCTTATATGATCCAAATATACTGGATGGACATACATCAAGCATCAATAGTATAGCGTATCATCCCGATGGTGATCAGATTGCAAGCGGGAGTTGGGATGGTACCGTAATCTTGTGGGATGTCAATACGAAGAAAGTTCTTTATCGTTTGCAAGATCATAGGGGATCTGTAAATGCAGTTGCGTATAGTCCAGATGGGTCGTTGTTAGCCAGTGCTGCTTGGGATGGCACTGTGCGTCTGTGGGGTACAGAGACAGGTGAATCAATACGAATAATCAAAACACCGGAGCATGACAATCTTTGTATTGCGTTCAGTCCAACTGGAAAGATATTGGCAAGTGGCGGTTCGGATGAAACCGTCAACCTATGGAATGTCCGAACAGGGATGTCGATTATCAAGTTGGAAGGGCATACAGATTATGTAAGAACATTAGCTTTCAGTCCGGATGGCAAGATGCTTGCAAGTGGAGGGAATGATGGCACCGTCCTGCTATGGGAACTTGCTGCTGGTAATTCACAATAGATTCTATAGAATTTCATTCGCACATCTCCTTAGTAGGAAAGATATCACTAATCAAGGTTACCCATGTTAGTCAGATGTTAAAGTTCTCCTCCAGTGCAACAATGTCTTATACCATTTCTAAATGACAAATCGTCATAACATGTTATATTATCATTTAGAGATAGTATTATTTATTCAAAAATCTACCATAGACAAACAAAAAACCCGATAGATATAGTTACGACACCATACCTATCGGGTTAGGGTAAACTCTATTAGTATTTGGGAATTAACATTATCCCTCTGTGCGGAGATGAATCAGTTTATTGACAGCATGGATATACGCTTTCGCACTCGCTTCAATGATGTCTGTGCTTGCACCATTACCGGTAATAATGTGTCCATTATCTTGCACCTTTAAAGTCACCTCACCGATAGCGTCTTCACCTTCCGTTACAGAACGGATCTGATAATCGATAAGGTTCAGTTTGATTTTCACAATTTGATTGATAGCCTTGAAAGCAGCATCAACAGGACCATCACCCGTAGAGGCATTTTCTACAATGCCTTCCTCAGTGTGGATGCCAACAGTCGTTGTTGAAGAAATCCTCGTACCACTGACAACTTGAATGTAATCCAGTTCATAAGTGGAAGGAATCGTTCTAATTTCATCACTCATAATCGCTTCAAGATCAGCATCATGAATTTCCCTTTTCTTTTCTGCTACACGGAGGAATCTTTCATATACTTTTTCTATCTGCTCTTGATCCAATTCATATCCGAGTTCACTCAGTTTATGTTTTAAGGCGTTGCGTCCAGAACGGGGACTGAGTATGATTTTGCTTTCTTTCCATCCAATTTCTATCGGATCAATGATCTCAAAGGTTACTCTCGATTTTATAATGCCATCTTGATGTATGCCTGAACTGTGTGCAAATGCGTTTTCACCAACGATTGCCTTATTCGGTTGAACAGGAACACCCATAGTGCGACTGACACGCCTGCTAATTGGGACAATCTCTTTTGCGTTGATATCAGTGTAATAATCTCTAAAGTAATCACGACGGGTTCGAATTGCCATCACAACTTCTTCTAACGATGTATTTCCAGCGCGTTCACCGAGTCCATTGATAGTACACTCCACTTGACGTGCCCCTTGTTCAATCGCAATGAGACTGTTTGCTACTGCCAAACCCAAATCGTTGTGGCAATGCACACTTATCACAGCATCGTCAATATTTGGAACATTTTCTTTAATACCAGCAATGAGGCCCCCAAATTCAGCGGGAACCGTCCACCCAACAGTTTCTGGTATATTCACAACGGTTGCACCTGCAGCGATAGTAGTTTCTACCACCTTATACAGATATTTCAATTCTGTGCGTCCTGCATCCATCGGAGAAAACTCAACTGTTGCATCAGGATGATCAGCACATAGACTCTTCGCATAAGCAACCGCATCCACAGCCATTTCCAATGTTCGTTCAGGTGTTGTGCGGGTGATTCGTTCCATGTGGATATCAGATGTGCCGACAAAGGTGTGAATACGTGCGCGCGGTGCATCCTGAATTGCTTTCCACGCTGCCGTGATGTCCTTTTCAACGACACGCGATAGCGCGCAGATTTCAGGTCCCATAACCTCGTTAGCTATACGTTCAACAGCATCAAAATCTCCCGGTGACGAAATTGGAAATCCAGCTTCTATGACATCAACATTTAATTTTGCAAGGTGCTTGGCAATCTCCAATTTTTCTTCTATGCCGAGAGCGGCTCCGGGAGTTTGCTCCGCATCTCGGAGTGTTGTATCAAATATATATACCTTTTCTTGGTTAGATTCAAATTCGTCCACGGTTTGTGTCCTCCATAAATAATTTCACATTTGTTCTAAGCGCGGTTCGTTCCACTCTTGAACTATTTTAATCAGTTTCGTTTCTTCACTTATATTTCACGACCTACAGCGATAGCAATCGGTTTTAGTTCTTGCATTAATGTCTCAAATTGTTCAGGGAACAGGGACTGTGCCCCATCACCTGTCATTGAATGGTCTGGGTCATGGTGAACTTCTAATAACAGTCCATCTGCCCCTGCGGCAACGGATGCTTTTGTCATATCACTCACAAGACTTCTTATACCAGTACCATGACTCGGATCAACGACAATGGGAAGGTGACTCAATTCATGAACGACAGGCACTGCGTTAAGGTCCAGTGTGTTTCGTGTGTGGGTTTCAAAGGTGCGGATTCCGCGTTCACATAGGATAACGTCTGGATTTCCTTCTGAAAGTATATATTCTGCAGCGAGTAACCATTCCTCAATCGTTGCGGACATACCCCGTTTGAGGATAACAGGTTTCTGTGCGCGTCCAACTTCACGCAACAGATAGAAGTTCGTCATATTCCGCGTGCCAAGTTGAAAGATGTCCGTGTATTCTCCAACCAGGTCAACTTCACTGGGAGTCATAACTTCTGTGACGATACCTAAACCAGTTTCCTGTTTCGCGGTGACAAGCATCTTCAGAGCATCAGCACCATACCCTTGGAAACTATAGGGACCAGTACGAGGTTTAAAAGCACCGCCTCTAATAAAACCGGCTCCCGCATTTTTCACGAGTTTTGCTATAGTTACTATCTGTTCAGTGCTTTCTACTGCACAAGGGCCCGCCATGACTGCTAACTTCCGTCCACCTATCTTTGTACCGTTTGAAGAGATAACAGTCGGTTCTTCCCGAAACTGACGGCTTGCTAATTTATATGGAGCAGTGATCGGCATTGTCCTTTCCACGCCTGACATTGACCCTATCGGAATATCACCAAGCAATGTTTTATCTCCTATCACACCGATAACGGTGCGCTGTTCCCCAGTTGATACCTGTGCTTTCAACCCTACACTTTCAATCCTTTTGACAATCGCGTCAATCTGATCAGGTGTTGCATCCGTTTTGGTAATAATTACCATGGTTATCAATTTCCTCCGTCAATAACTCTGTTTCAAATCAATGTTGATGATTACTAAAAAAATAACCCAACATCGAACTGTTATCGACGTTGGGTGGTGATGAATGAAATTGGATTAGAACATTTTCTTAAGTGCTTATAAACTATCACCACTTACCGCCGCAGTACGTAAACGGGTACAACCCGAGCGTAAAGAGTGCCCAAAGTTCAAAGTATAAGTCCCGTATTATTGTTACTGCTGTAACGATGGTAGTGTGTTCAAGCTTCTTCATTAGATAGATACCTGAGTGTTCTATTATTGAAACTTTTTCCAGTATTTCTTATTTTATAATACGTCTATTTAAGTAAAACGTTTAAATTAAAATGAAACTACTTTTATTATTATAACACATTTTATGGTGTTAAGTCAATTTTTTGATTTTTCAGGGTGTGTAAAGTTTTTGGCATGAAATTGCCTTGAATGGAGTTGTTGCTTAGAATGTATACAAATGGTATCCTATCCTAATAAATATATAACTATCTAGGAGAGGATACCCTATGTCAAGTATATCATTAAGTGTTTGTGAAAGCAACGATTGCAGAGATGGTATTAAAGAGTTTGTCAAAGAAGTAAACGATCTTTATGGTGAGCTCGATGCTGACGAGAGTTATCTTTAGATGATGTTGAAGTTCGTGTTTTCGAAACCTTTCGTTCTCTTGAACAGAAGTTTTTAGAAATGTGTGTATCGAAAAAGACTGATAAGAAAGAGAGTGAACCTATTGAATGTCCGGGTGTAAAGCACCTGGTCGTCCATTGCGTAAACGCGAGCGGTGTTTGACAACCCTTTGTGGCAAAATAAGTATAAGTCGTTGGGGGTATTGTTGTGAGCAAGGACATAGGCATGCCCCGTGGGAAGTCAAACAGAAGTTATTGGATCAATGCATCGTGTCGCTGAAGCGATGTGTCGTTTGTCTTTTCGCCTTGACTATAGGGAAGCATCAGAGGAGTTGTCTCATCAAGGGATAGAAGTGAGTCACAGGATACTCCACCAGAATGTGCGTAAATGGTCAGAAGATTTGAATGTTTGTGAACAAGTAGCACCTCAAGAACTTGAGGAAAATCAGCGTTGGTATGTGAGTTGCGATGGGTGCCACACGAACTCACCGGATGAGTGGAAAGAGGTAAAAGTGGGTTGTATTTACAGAGATTATCCACAACCTGTTTCGGGTGGAACCCCGAGTGTGAGAACAGAAAGTATTCGGTGTGTTGCGGGGCGTTACAATGCTGAAGTTTTGGTAAAAAGTTGTATGCGTTAGCCATAAAAATGGTATCTATCAGAAAGATATAAATACACAAGTGATTGTATTTATCGGAGATGGTGCTGCGTGGATTTGGAACCTTTGTAAAGAATACTTTCCCAACGCTGTTCAGATTGTGGATTATCCACACGCTGTATCTCATCTGTATAATATTGCGAAACTTGTCTTTGGCGAGACAGAAATAGAGTCGGTTGAAGCGTGGATAAAAGAAACAGAACCTATTCTGCATGATGGAAACATCACAGAAGTTGCCTCAAGTATTCGTGCCTTAGCCACACAGCACCCTGCAGTTTGTGAGAGTTTAGAAAGAGAAGCAAAATACTTTGAAAAACATGCGAAGCGCATGCAATATAGAGCGTTTAGAGAAAAAGGGTATATGATTGGAAGTGGCGTGATTGAAAGTGCGTGTAAACAGATTGTCGGAGAAAGGTGCAAACAAGCAGCTATGAGGTGGGAGAAACCGGGCATCAATGCTGTGCTAAAGTAGAGATGTTTGTAAAAAAACAAGGCTTGGGAAAGATATTGGTATCCAAACACAAAAGCAGCATGATATTCATGCCAAAAACTTTACACACCCGAAATTCAGAGGAAAATGGTAGTATAATTCAAGTGGAATGGAGTTTGATAATAACATAGTAAATATGTTAGAATTGGTATAAGAAATTATCGTAAATAAACCTTGTTTTCCTTATCCCGAAGCCTTTTAGGAGCGACATCGTTGGTCACGACCAGAAACTATAAAATGGCTTATAAAGATATACTAAAAAACTAAGATTGATATAGCATTTTGGAAGGAATTGAAACACTGAAATCTAAGGAGTTAAATAGATGCGATCTAACCTAATAACATTGAGTGGAGTGCAGGGTGCGGGAAAGACTACAGTCGCATATCACCTAAGGAACCTTTTACCCGATTCTGTTATTTATGATGGTAAGCGTGAATTTAAAAGATATCTAAGCAATCAACAAGAAAAAGGTCCTGTTATCATAGCAGAGTATGCATCTTCCATAGTTTTTCCTGCCGGATATCTAGAATCGGATAATACAGACAGGTTTTCGAAATGCAGTCTCATTGACAGTCAATACTTTCAAAAAGGCAAACATTTTTTTCTTGACATACAGTCTGAGAAAGTGCAGTATGAAAGACTGCTAAAACGAGAGGGAGGAAATGGATACATACAGACAATGAGAAAGGAATATGTTCACAGATCTCAATATTTTAGGATGTTGGCAAACAAAGGGTATTTTACAAAGGTCATAGTGGTTGACGATAAGTCAATCGATGAAATCACGCAAGAAATAATGGATGTAATTTCCTGAAACATACACCAAAAACCCTAACAGAAAAATCCAGAGGCATTCAATTGTCGAAATCAGTTTGTGCATATTCTTTATATATCAGATATAGCGTGACTTCTCACGCCATATCTGATATACTTATCTCATAGTTATATAAGCATTTATGCTTTGGAGGTAAAAATGACGAAAGAAGAATCTCGCCACTTACTTAATAGATTAGCAGAAGTTCCTGATAGACGCAACCCTCGTGGAAAACGACATCCGTTATCTGCTATTTTAGGCCTTTCGGTGGTTGGTATGATGTGTGGATATCACCGTTATAGTGCTATCGCAGAATGGGACGCATTTATCCTCCTGAATTCGTTATAGCTCTTGGGTTCACGCACCAGAAAACACCTTGTGCCTCAACACTCCATTATTGTTTCAACGATTTAGACATTGTTGCTTTAGAAAAAACACTCAGTGCGTGGGCAGCTGATGTGTTCGCAGCTACGCAGGAAGACGATAAGAATGCGGTAGCAATAGATGGCAAAACCTTATGTGGCAGTCTCACTCAAGATGCTCAAATCACACAGTTGTTATCTGTTGTGACACATCAACTCGGTATCACACTCACACAGCAACCTGTGTCTGACAAAACGAATGAAATCCCTATTGCTTCACGCATCCTACAAGCGTTTGATGTCGCAGGCAAAGTGGTGGCAACAGATGCACTGCTGACACAACGCGCGTTCTGTCAAGACTTATGTGATGCGGATGCGGATTATGTCATGCCTGTGAAAGAAAATCACCCGCTCTATTAGAAGATATTCGCGCCGTATTTGAAAGTGGACACTCGGACACCCGGACATCACCCCCTACAAAAACAAGTGAACAGATACATAAGGAACTCGGGGCACGGACAGATACTTGCCCCACTGTTGAAAAAGACAAGGGGTGGCTTCAAACGCGCACGATGACGACAAGCACAATCCTAATAGATACAGGATATGTGGACTGGCCGGGGCTTGCACAAGTTTACCAATATAAGACAGAACGAAAACACACCCGCACCGGAGAAAAGAACACGATGACGCAATATGGCATAACAAGTCTAACGCCTGAGTGTGGATCAGCAAAACGGATTCTAATACGCCGTCGTGGGCATTGGGCAATAGAGAACCTATCGCACCGCACGCGGGATGTGCTCTTTGATGAGGATGTGTCTCAAGTCCGGTGTGGCAACATTCCTCAGGTGATGTGTGCATTACGAAATGCAACCATTAGTCTATTGCGCACTTCTGGAAACACAGCCATAGCTTCTGCATTCCGCTATTTTGCAGCAAAACCTAAAGAAGCACTCACGCTTTTAGGAGCAAACATCGACAATTGAATGCTTCTGGGACCTTTACACACCTATATTGACATCTGTTATGTTTCCATGCTATACTTGCGAATAAGGAGAAACGCCTCATGGTTACGCAAGAAGACATTCAAGCCACATGTGACGATATTGTTCGTGAATTCTCACCGCTTCAGGTTATACTGTTTGGTTCCCACGCCTACGGCACGCCAACAGAAGACTCAGATGTCGATTTGTTGGTTGTGATGGAAATCCCAGAATCAGAAACAAGCAACCAAGCTGCAGAAATATGGCAACGTATCCCACGTCGCTTTAGCATGGATTTGCTTGTGCGTTCACCGAAAGAAATTGCTTATAGGATTTCTCATAATGATTGGTTTCTTCGTGAAATTACTGAAAAAGGTAAAGTACTCTATGGAAATGTTAGTTTTGTCAATATACCCATCAAAAGGAAAGAGAGCGGTATGAATCCATTAACACTTGAGTGGATAGAAAAAGCTGAAGGTGATTATACTACTGTTCAGTTGTTACAACCGAGTCCTATCTCAAGCAAGGATGTTATCTGCTTTCATGCACAACAATGTATAGAAAAGTATTTAAAGGCTTGGTTACAAGAGACAAATATTCCTGTTCCAAGAACTCATAATTTAGAGGAATTGTTGAACTTGATTGTGTCAACTCATCCTGCATGGAGTTCTTGGCAACCTGACTTCTCAAAGCTTTCAAAACATGCAGTGGATTTTCGTTACCCTGGCAGGTTCGCTACTGCGAATGACGCTGCACATGCGATAGAAATATGTAATCAGGTCCGAAACACTATTCGAGAGGCATTGAAACTACCACCAAATCAAACAGAAGGATAGGTTTGACCTGTGAATATAGGTACAACAATCAAAATTCCAAATTAGAAATATCAGCACAAGAAATATATCGTTTTCAAGCACATGATTAGGAGAAAAATATGAAACGAACACTGTTAATTCATCCAGATATGCCCGAGGTTGAGAGAGAACACGGTTTCTCAAATATTAACGGTCCATCGCTAATTCGCGTTCCTGAATGGATAGACAATCCGTTGGGTAAATACTATCTCTACTTTGCACATCATCGCGGATCCTATATCCGTTTAGCTTACGCTGATGAAATAGAGGGTCCTTATACAGTATATCGTCCTGGCACTTTGCATCGTGAGAACACTGTCTTTAAAGGATGTGATCATATCGCTTCTCCCGATGTCCATATTGACGAGGAAAACCGACGTATTATTATGTATTTTCACGGCAATTATCGTGGTGGACAGGCAACCTGTTGGGCAACATCTAATAACGGAATAGATTTCACAGCAACGGAGACATTAGAAAAGCAGCAAGGACCTTATTTTAAAGTGTTTTGGTGGAATGGTCTCCCTTACGCAACAAATCACAATCTGTTGAACCGTGGAAAAATAGCGGAGTGGACGACTGTGTTTGAAAGACGAGACGCACCTCTCTTTATTAGTAAAGGGAGAGATGGCACACCGCGCCACACCGCGAATCATCTTATCGGGGATACGTTGACTGTTTATTACTCACTTTACGGGGATACACCAGAACGTATCTTGAAAAGCACGGTAGAACTTACCGCGGATTGGAATGACTGGCAGGCATCTCCACCGATGGAGGTGATCGCACCAAAATACGATTATGAAGGTGTGAATATACCGATTGTGCCTTCAACGAATGGACTTGATCGAGAGATGGTGCATCAACTTCGCGATCCGGATATCTATTGTGAAGGAGAGGATACGTGGCTGCTCTATTCTGTGGCGGGTGAACAAGGTATTGGGATTACAAAACTTCCATCTGAATCAATACCTTCGCCAAAAATTAGTTGAATAAATAGGGTTTTTGTCTTATAGTTTTACACTATATAACAAAAAAGGACAAAAACCCGTGTTAGAAATTATAGCACTTTTTTCAGTTCTTAATCCATGTATATCTAAAACAACGATCCGTCAGTTATGTCAAGTTGTCTTTGCACTGCTTGCGATGACAGGACGGGTCACCATGCTAAATATCTCTCGTTGGACATCAAAAAGAGGCAGCTATCGCACGATACAACGCTTTTTCAATACGGTTCTTCCTTGGACGACAATGTGTTGGACGGTTTTTCGCACACACTTGCTCGATCAGAAAAGTGTTCATATCTTAGCGGGCGATGAAGTCGTCAGAAACAAAGATGGAAACTGCACCTATGGTTTATCGCGCTTTTTTTCCTCATTGCATGGGAAAAGCATTCGTGGCTTATCGTTTTTTGCCGTGTCTATAGTCAGTGTATCTCAGCGGCGTTCCTATCCGATGGCTTTTGAGCAAATCGTCCGGTGTGAAACAACTTCAAATCCTGCAGCTTCTCCGACTGAAAAGTCAGACAACACCAAGACAGCAAAATCTAAACGCGGGCGTCCCAAAGGGAGCCGAAACAAAAATAAAAGAGATGTCGTTCTCAGTGATACATTGAAACAACTTCAAACGATGCTTAAAGAGGTGCTACAACTCATTGGTAACTTGATACCCATCCATTATTTTGTCCTGGATGGATATTTTGGGAATAATAACGTTTTACAAATGGTAAATCAATGTGGGCTCCATCTTATTTCAAAACTGCGTGCTGATGCTGCGTTGTCCCTGCCACCGACAGCAGATTACAAGGGACGCGGCCGGCAATCTATGGAGAACGGATACACCCACATAAGATTGATGAAAAGGACGCTGTTTTTACACAGACAACGGACACCCTGAGAACCGATGTGTATCAAATGGAAGGATGCCACAAAAAGTTCCCCGACCCATTGAATGTCGTTTGTATCAAAAAAACAAACCTAACCACGAAACAACAGGCACACGTCTTATTGTTCAGTTCTGATTTGGAACTTGACGCAGAAACAATGATAGATTATTATTCGCTCCGTTTTCAAATCGAGTTCAACTTTCGTGACGCAAAACAATATTGGGGTCTGCAAGGTTTCATGAATGTCAACAAAACCCCTGTGAACAATGCTGCGAATATGTCAATGTTTATGGTAAATGTCAGTGCCAAACTCATGGAAAAATACAGATGTCTGAATCCCGAATATAGTGTATTAGATCTCAAATCTCACTACCGAGGTCTGAAATATATACACGAAATATTAAAAATACTTCCGCAAAAACCTGAACCTATTGTTATTCAGCAAATCATTGACCGTCTAAGTTCAATCGGTGCTATTCACAACACGCAAGTCAATCTTAATCCTGGATAATTGGCGAAGGTATTGATTCAACGAAATACTAATTCCACTTGTACAATGTATTCATTTTCCATTTTATATCAATTGAAGAATATGATATAATAACACTTAACAAAGGACATAAGAGGATATAAATGCGTTTTAAAAATAAAGTTGCAATTGTGACCGGGGGCGGTGGTCCATTAGGGATAGGACGCGCAGCGTGTTTAGCATTTGCACGTGAAGGTGCATCCGTTGTTGTTGCAGGAGGAAGAAGTGCCGATGCTGTCGCTGCTGTAATAAAAGTCGAAGGTGGAGCAGCAATTTCTGTGCCATTGGATGTCACTGATCCGCAACAAGTTCAGGCAGCTGTTGATGCCACTGTAGAGAAATATGAACGAATTGACATTCTGTTTAATAATGCTGGTATTATCAATAGACAAACCTTATTTGAATTGACACCAGAAGCATATAACAAAGTTATGGATGTTAATGTGAAAGGGTGTTTATTGTGTGCGCAAGCTGCAGCAAAGGTTATGATTGAACAGAATATTAGAGGAAGAATTATCAATAACTCTTCAATTTTTGCAGAAGAATCGCATGCCGGTGTTTTGAGTTATTGTGTAAGTAAAGCTGCCGTAAACCGCTTGACACGTTGCCTGGCTTTGGAACTGCGTCCTCATGGTATTACTGTGAATGCTGTTGCACCGGGAGGAGGGGCACCCACAGGTATGAATGCACCGCAGAATTTACCAAATGATGATAGCCTGCCAGAATTGTTGCCAGCACCATCGGACGCACCGCTTGATCGAGGTGCAACTGTATGGGATTATATTGGTGCAGTGTTATTTCTTGCTTCTGATGATGCGGCTTATATTAGTGGTGATATTATAACAGTAGACGGTGGAGCCGTGGCCCGTAGATAGTCCTAAGGAGAAGAACCGTTTTGTGGTTTATTGACATTCTAAAAACTTGTTGGTTTGTAATCAGTGGTTGGTTTTCGTTTCTATTAAACCTAATTGCTAATCACTGGTTATTTTTTGTCATCTTTTCTGGGGCATCTTTAGTGTTAAGCATCGTTGGTTGTGTTGCCTTGATAACCTTCCTACCTCCCGACTATTTCAGTGAATTATATCCTGATCGTCCCATTAAAAACCCTATCCTACGATTTTTTGTTTCAGTGTTGAAAAACATCGTTGGATTGCTGCTAATTGTTGTTGGTGCGCTGCTTTCGGTACCTGGCGTGCCAGGGCAGGGATTATTGACAATTCTATCAGGGTTGATAATCAGCGACTTTCCAGGGAAGAAACGTCTTGCACGTCGCATTATTCGTATTCATGCAGTTTACTTAGCTGCAAATAAGATACGTACAAGTTTTAAACGTCCCCCACTTCTATTAAATGAAGATGAGTAGGAGACGTTTGCTGATATATTCTGATAGTGTCCAAATTCTATGTGTTAGAATCTGAATCTTCATCTTCACCATTTTCTTCATTTGTAATACTTGCTTGAAGTTTCTCTAATTCTTCAATTTCATTCCTTTTTTTCTCAATACTCTGCCTAATTGCTTCCACATTCTTTCCTATCAACCAATTCGGCATTCTTTGTATATGTATAGAAATGAATGCTGCACACAACATAATGCAAGCAACTAAAAGATATGCTAAAATTGGAATCATTGACTTTAGCGTTTTACTCAATGGAATAGATATATCTAATTGATTGCCGTAGCAGAGTGCAAATCCACCTTGACCAAACCAAGAACTTAATGTTAACTGGTAATTGTTCAGGTCATCATGGTCTAAAAAGTCGTCTGGTTTAAGGTGATCGTGCCTTCCTACAAAATAGTGTCTGCTTCCTTCCCATCTTAAGTTTCCATCTTTTGAAATGCGATATTGGTTTCCAAGCAAGTCAGGTGGTTGAAGCGGATCTATATCCAGATCAACGTTTTCAATACTTTTTTCCATATTCTCAAACATCATCTTCATATCATCTCTGAGTGACATCTTAAGACCGATGATAAACTCATCTAAATTACCACCGTTATCATAGTATGCAAGAATGTCGGTCCAATCTGCTAAACGAACATCTTCTCCCAATTGTGCTATACACTCAGCATTATGATCCTCTATTTCATTCAACGCATGTCCAATGACATGAAAATTACTAAAACTTGCTAAAGGATTTTCCATTGAATTCTCACTCACTTTCCCATAACAGAGTGCATATCCCCCTTGTGCAAACCATGATCCAACTGTCAATTGATAGTTATTTAACTGGCCATGGTCCAAGAATCCAGGTGGTTTGATGTGATCATGTCTTGCAACAAAAAAATGCCGACTTGTGCTATATCTTGGTTCCCCATGAAAGGATATTCGGTAACCAGAACCAGGCACATAAGGAAGTAGCTGCTGTCCATTGTCATGCATATTGCTTTCTGAATTTCTCTTTATAGTACTAAACAGATCAAGCATATCTTCTCTGATTGACATCTTGAGTCCCTTGATAAATTCATCTAATGAACCACCAGTTTCGTAGAATGTAACTATATCGTTCCAGTCTGCAATACGCATCTTATCTCCTAATTGTGCTTTACATTCTGCATTCAGATCTCCCATTTCATCTAAATCGTGAGCAATAACATGAAAATTCTCAAAACTTGCTAACGGTTTCCCCTCTGGTAAGATATTTGTCAATGATTTTGATAGTTTAATTACGAAAATTGATGCTAATAATGCACCTGACAATATACAACATACAAACACTGCAGCAAGGAATTGTTTCTGTTTTAACATTTTTTACCTCATATATTGGTGGATATGTTTTTTGATTGTTTAATTTGAAATGGGACTTACTTGAATATGAAGGTTTGATGTATAGAATAATAGCATAGTCGTATAAAAAAGTAAATCAAATAGAATTTATAAGGGTATGTAAGTTTTTTTCACAGATAATACTCTCTCATTGTAGTGCCAAATCAACGCCAAATGCTCGTTTGGCATTTGTCGGGGTCTCCGTGCCCCGCCATCTATAATCTCCCAACAATCGCGGGGCACGGAGACCCCGCACTACAATGGATAATGAAATGTGTGCCAAAAAGAAAAAGACGAGTAAAGAACTCGTCTTAAAAAAATGAGAATAGACTTTTAGATAAAACTGGACAAAATCACGATTCACAACTTGCTCATTAATTGCTGCGCTATATCATAAATTATCCCTTGCAAAATCGCTTAGTACAGCAGGAGTAGCAGTATCAAAACCGATAAAATCCAACATCCCCGCATCATTCGGGTCGGCAATAGAGAACTTGTTAGCTACCATTGCAACAACAGCGCATTTCGCGGGTCTCCCCATCTCTTGTCGATACATATCCAACGCAGTTTTCGGATGAATGTCACCAAACCACGTTTCGTTATCTGTATAGATAATGAACACGTCCACCTCAAGTTTATTTTCCAATGCATATAGCATAGGAAGTGAGCAATCGGTGTTTCCCATCGGTATACCAGAGACTGCATCAACAGCACTCGCTAACCTATCTGTTGCGGTAATTGGCAGACGTACAAAATTATCTGAAAATCCAAAAATATGGTAATTCGGTTCTGTTCGTGCAGTTACCAGTGCCATTGCAGCAGAAGCATTCCGCGGGGTAAGTCCCTGACAACCAGCAACAGTGCCAGACCCCATTGAACCGGAGACATCAAGTGCCAAAAGCGTGTTCTTTCCACTGGGTTCAACGTTATCAAATGCCATGTAAAATGCTGCGTCTAAAGCATCAATGATTTGTGGAACAGGCTCCCAGGTTAGACTGCCTTTAACACCTTTTCCTGAACGATATGTTATCAATGCCATCAGGATTTGGATAGGGTGTATAAGTGAACGTCTGATTGACTCTGCTGTCAGTCTTTCCAACACAGTTTGTATCTCTGGTGCAAAAGGTTTGAGCAAGCCAACCTGCGTCATCTTACCAAGGTTTCGCACTGTTGCCATGACAGGCATATTAGCCAATAATGCTGCCCATACATCGGTGTCATCTTTCCATTGATTCGTCACCATCTCGTGCGTAAACTCATGTGTTTCAATGAGTCTTATGACAGCATCGCGTTTCTTTGTCAGTTTTAGTTCTTCATAGCCTGTGAGCAATTTAGGCAAAGCATCCGTAGCATCGTAAGTTGTAGAAATCTGTGTGCCATCGTATGTAACCCGAGTTACGGTCCGATCACCTGTCCCAATTCCTTTGATCCAACGATAAATACCCCGATTCTCCCCGTAATGGCATTTTGCCAGAACATCAGCATGCCGCCAGTTGTTACGTGACTGATATTTTAATACCTGATATGCCAATGCATCATCATCTTTTGACCGATACCACTCACCGACTAACCGTCGCAACGCCCTACCCCAGCCGCGCATGCCATCTACAAACGTGACGAAATTGAAGAGATGCGTTCCGATACGCACTACATCGCAAAAAACCTCTTGGACCTTTCGCTTTGTTTCTACATTTCCGTGGGTAAAGGCAAGTGCCAGGACGTATAAAGCAGGATCGTTTTTCGGTGCGCGACCGGAAACAGAAATCTCTCGAATTCTTTCAACTACCTGAACACCATCCTCTGCAATACACTTCAGAACAGAGTCGACATTCTCCTTAGTCAAATCCTGTTCCTGAGCGTAATGAGAACCACCTTCAGTTCCCAAAATTAGAAACCTATCAAGGTTTGTCCAAATAGAAACGGGATAAACGTAACCACCAGCAGAATTCTCAATCTGCTTTTCGTCTAAAGGTTGACGTTGGTGTGGATGCAATGGTGCATATTTCCGTAAATAACTCATGGTAATCACCGACTTTGATGAAAATGCGGGCAAGGAGTGTATTGCGGCAGCTTTTGACATAGAGGTAACGCAATACTTCGGCCCGCACAAAAAACGCTCCGGATAAGGATCAGAGTCCGTTTTGATATGCTCTACCATCTGAGCTATAGTAAGTTTATGCGTAACACAAACTTACTAACAGGACTCGAACCTGTGACCACATCATTACGATAACACACTCTCTCGACCCGGAGCCGCGTTGGGTTATATCTATTTTCACATAGCAGCGGGCAAGTTATGTATTACATAGGCGCATTTGACTGCGACACTAACGTAAAAGGTAAAGTAATACTTCGGCCCGCACAAAGAATCTCTGGATAAGTATCGGAATACATCGCTCTACCGCTGAGCTACAGTAGGTTTCACATTACATTCCGCCTACCGGCAGGAGTCGAACCTGCGACCTGAGATAACGCATTCTCTCGACCCAGAGTAAGATGTCTCACAACAATAGAAAACTACTAAAATGACTTAGGTAATCATATCTATTAAGTGAGCGAAATATATTATAGCATGTTCTCAAGTATATTGCAAATTGAAATCAATATGGGGTGTGTAAAGTTATTGTCACCATTGGCATAAATTTCTTGAAGGACATTGTTTTTTATGTTCTTTGAAACCGTACCGAAATGTGTGATTTTTTGTGTTATGGTACGGTTTTGGTACGGTTTTTCGTACCGGGTTGTGAGCCTTGTCTGTGTATGGGTTTATGCGTAATTTCTTGTGCGAATTTCTGGTAATTTTAATTTTTTGATCCGGTACGTTTTGTGATTTAAGTTTTGGGTGTCCTGATGTGTATTATTTGAGGTATATGGACACCACATCATAATCCGCTTGATCCGTGTGGTGTTTTCTGATTCAGTCTGTTTTTCACTTCTATTGTCCTGCGTTAACATGAAATTTTCTCTGCTGGTTTGGACTAATTCTATTCTTGAAATTACCATTTCTGTTGTAATGTCTGAGGAGCAATGAATTGTGCGACTATGCCCCTATTGTCCTTCATGATATGTTCAGAACTTGTATAGAATAATCGTGATGTGCGAAATCATGGTTCTATCATAAGATTTCTCAGATTGAGTTGACTCTTTGAATTTCTAAACTTGCGTAGTTGAATTGGACATATCCGCTAAACACATGTTAATTATACTATACATATATGTGATTGTCAAGTAAAAATAATAGAGAATCTATATTTTTTCAGATATTGTTGATAATCTCCTGAATTTCTGTCGTCCCACTCCAAAACCCTAAACTTGCCAAAATATCTCTTTTCAACTATAATATATCTGTGTATACATTAGAACCTATTACCCCTCAAAACCGCGACGATTGGGATTCCATTATTAAGCAATGTCCAAACGCCACTGCCTTCAAGAGCATTGAATGGTGTGATGCACTTGCCAACTCCTTCAAGCAGTTGGATCCCGTCTACCTGTTGATTAAGCAAGATAAGAAGGTAATTGGTGGGTTACCTGCTTTTGTATTTCAACCGATACCCGGTATTCGCCTATGGAACTCAATGCCGTGGAATCTGTTTGGAGGTCCGCAAATCATCGATTCAGCACAAGTCAACCCGATAGATGTGATCTCAACGATTGATACTTATATTGAAAAGACATCAAAGGAGAAAGGTTGGTGCGAACTTAACTGGACGTTTTCTCCCGCAGATAGTCTAAAATATGGGGATTATCTTGATGAAAATGGATATGAAAGAGCTGAAAGATTCACACATATTTTAGATACAAACTGCGATATTGATACCCTTTGGAACGCATACAATAAAAGGGTGCGAGGGGCAGTCCGTAAGGCACAAAAATCGGGTGTGGAAGTTACCAATACTGATACAGACGAAGATTTATCAATATTCTACGACCTGTATCTGATGACATTAAAACGTTTAGGTGGAACCCCGAAACCACATAATTTAATGAAGGTACTTCTGCAAAGAGATATTGCTAAACTTGTAATCGCTAAATATAACAACACTATCATCGCTGGATTGCTCTATCTATATTACAACCGCACTATCACGCTTTGGTGTGAGGCATCATCACCAGAATATTTACAATACCGTCCGAATAATGCCATTTTTCATCACATAATCACTTGGGCATGTGAAGAAGGATATGAAAAGGTGGACTTCGGTGCATCCCCACCGGAAAATGAGGGATTGATAGCACATAAAGAACAGTATCGTGCAAAACGCACCGATTTCTATAGTTATAGAAAAATAGTTTCACCATTCAAAAGGTCTATATGGACACGCAGTGAAAGTATGCTGCGGAAAATATATACATGGTTACAATAACGAAAAACAATGGAGGAATCATGGAACGAAAACCTAATCTAATCTTCGTATTCGGAGACCAACACCGTCAATGTGATGTCGGATGTGCAGGTAACCCACAAGTGCAAACACCATATATGGATAAACTTGCAGCAGAAGGCATGTTCTTTCCAAATACCTTCACCAACGTCCCGATATGTGTTCCCGCACGCGGATGCCTGCTGACTGGCAAACATCCGCTCAACCATAAGGCAGTTTCCAACGATTTACCACTTCCGTTGACCGAAACGGGCATCGCGCAAGTCTTCAAAGACGATGGATATGCAACAGGATATATCGGTAAATGGCACCTCGGTGGTCAACCGAGAGATAAGTTTATTACACCGGAAATGCGGTTCGGATTTGATCATTGGGTCGGGTGGAATTGCCATCATAACTATTTCAATGCACCCTATCACGATTCTGATGGAAACAAATTTCAGATTGATGGATACGAGCCGGAATTCCAAACCGATCAGGCAATCCAATACTGCCGTGACCATGCGGATGAACCTTTCTGTCTCTATGTCAGTTGGGGACCACCACACAACCCTTATGAACACGTGCCAGATAGATATAAAGAGATGTATCCACCAGAAGAAATCCAACTCCGTCCAAATGCTGTAGATACACCGGCATACCGTAAGGATATTTCTGGATACTATGCTCATATCAGTGCATTAGATGAAAATCTCGGCAGATTGATGGTTGCACTTGATGAAATCGGTATTGCTGAAGACACCATACTTGTCTATACATCTGACCATGGCGATATGCTTGGAAGTCACGGACACAATAGAAAAGAACGTCCATGGGACGAATCCAGTCGTATCCCTTTCATGATCCGTTATCCACGCAGAATTCCGGCAGGCGTTACCCGTGATACGTTATTAAGTCTCGTAGATTTCATGCCATCCATGCTTTCTCTGTGCAATTTACCAATTCCAGAAGGAGTAGAAGGCATTGACCTATCTGATGCGATGCTCGGTAAGACAATTGACGAACCGCAATCTGTGCTGCTTGAACTCCCGTTGCACGGCAGTGAAGGTTTCCATTTTGGTCTCACAGAATGGCGTGGTGTCCGAACACATCGCCACACCTATGCCCGACACTACGATGGTACAGGTTGGTTACTCTACAACAACGATAATGACCCGTATCAAATGAACAATCTCATTGATGATCCCAACTCACAAAAACTTAGAGAAGAGTTAGAAACAGAACTTCAGAATTGGCTAACCCGAATTAACGATCCATGCATTGCCGGCTTAGATCACATCCGACAACTCGGTTTGTCAGAATTGTGGAACATCAGTGAACAAAGGTTTGGTGGAAGAAATCCACGTTGGGCATAAAGGACGAAATATGGCAAAACGGGTAATGATTATCGGTTGGGATTGTGCCGCACCCGAACTGGTCTTTGATGCATTCAAAGACGACATGCCCAACACACACCGATTGATGCGAGCAGGTATCTACGGTCAATTAGAAAGCACGGTCCCACCTATTACTGTCCCTGCGTGGATGTGCATGATGACAGGTCGTGATCCGGGCGAACTCGGTGTCTACGGCTTTCGCAATCGTCCAGATTACTCTTATGATGCTCTCACCATTGCCAACGTACACGCTATCACAGTGCCGACACTCTGGGAACTGCTTGGGCAAAAACAGAAACGTTCTGTCGTCTTAGGTGTGCCACTCACTTACCCCGCAAAGCCGTTTCCAGGATGGATGGTTACCAGTTTTCTCACACCAGTTGAACCCAATTCTCCTTTAGCAGAACAGAACCTACAGTGGACCTTTCCACCAAGATTAACCCGTGAAATTGCACAAGTTGCGCCTGACTATATGATCGATATTCCAAATTTCCGCACAGATAAACGCACTGAATTGGAACAGCAGCTACTCAAAATGACACGAGCTCGTTTCAAATTCGCTCGTTATCTACTTGAGAAAAAACCGTGGGATTTCTTTATGATGGTAGAGATGGGTTCTGACAGACTTCATCACGCTTTCTGGAGATATTGGGATAGAGCACATCCCAAGTATGAACCGAATTCACCTTTTGCGGACACAATGCGGAACTACTATCGCATGCTTGATGATGAACTCGGTGAGATGTTGGCACATGTTGATGACGGGACGACAGTCATGATTGTATCCGATCACGGTGCAAAAAGGATGGATGGCGGTATCTGTGTCAATGAATGGCTACAAAACCACGGTTATCTGAAACTAAAAACCGAACCACAAAGTATTACCCGATTCACACCAGATATGGTAGATTGGCAGCAAACAAAAGCCTGGGGTGAAGGTGGGTACTATGGTCGCATCTTTATCAACGTCGCTGGTAGAGAAGCGCATGGGATCGTCAAACAACAGGATTACGAAAATGTCCGTGATGAATTAAGAACACGACTTGAAGCGATTGTTGACGAATCAGGAGAGGACATCAACACACGAGTCTTTAAACCAGAGGAGATATATCACAAGTGCAATAACATCCCACCTGATCTCATCGTCTACTTTGGAAATCTCTGTTGGCGATCAGTTGGCAGTATCGGATACAACAGCATCTACACCTACGAAAACGACACCGGTCCTGACGATTGCAATCACGCTGAAAACGGCATGTTTATCATCAAAGACAATAGACAAACCGATGGACTTGTTCCAACAAAAAGCATTTACGACATTGCCCCCACAGTCCTTAAAGAATTCGGTTTTGACATTCCAGAAGCAATGCAAGGAAAATCGATTTCCGTGCAGTAATTGTTGGAGGGGTTTCCAACCTCGATTTCCGTGCATCTCTATTGTTGGAACTGATTGATTTTATAAGAGGCAAGTAATAATATAATGTAACAAGAACTGTAAGAAGGTAACAGTATGAAAACCTTTGAGACTCAAGGTCCTGTATCTCCGGATCGAAACTATGTAGTTAGTCGTGGCAGAGAACTTTCTGAATTCGTCAACTGTGTCAAACAGAGACGGTATATCGTTATCTTTGCTCCACGACAGACAGGAAAAACTACATTCTTTCGATGGGCACTCGATGCTCTCACTGATGAAGATCCGATATACTTTCCAATACAACTGGATTTTGAGGAATATAAAAACGTTAGCCTTTCTGATTTCTACAACTACCTTCACCAAGATATTTGTAAGGAAATTGAGAATGTCTTCCAAAAACATGACATGGTGCTTCCTGATACGTTATACCAATTTTTTGAGAACACACAGATTATAAATCACGAATCGTTTAGGCATTTTTTTGAAAGGCTCACAGTGGTATTGGACACTCAACGGTTCATTATCATCATTGATGAATTTGATGGTATTCCACAAGAGGCAGTGTCTGATTTTCTTCACTCGTTACGTCGTATCTATCTTTCTGATTCTGAAACACGATGTATACACAGTCTTGGAATTGTCGGAGTAAAGAGCATTACACAACTCAATTATGATAGGTCTATCTCTCCTTTCAACATACAAGACGAATTTGCCTTACCAAATTTCTCCCTTGAACAAGTCCGTGAACTCTTCTCACAATATACAGATGAAGTCGGACAGACTATCACCCCTGAAGTAACTAAAGTACTCCACAAACAAACTGCAGGTCAACCGTTTCTTGTCAACAGATTGGCACAAATCCTGACTGATGAACTGAATATCTCAAAAACCGAAACGCTACAGATGGAGCATTTCATACAAGCGCACACACGATTACTTCGTGAAAGGAATACTAACATAGACCATCTTATTACTAATATCCGAAGAGAGCCACGTTTTGAAGACATCCTGATGAAAATTACTTCTTATGAGAAAGGAATCGGATTCAACCTGGACAATGAACTTATTGATGAACTCGCTACTTATGGCATTATCGCAGAGGGTCCAGATGGTATGTGTGAAATTGTTAACCCGATTTACCACCACCGAATCATGCAGGCGTTCCAACCTTCAATAAATGGGTTAGAGAATGAATATTTTGCTGATGATGCGAATACTAATTTTATAGATTATCTCACTCCTGATGGACATATTAGAATGCAATCTCTCCTTGATAATTTTCAGTATTTCATTACTCGTGTTGGACATCGACTCTTGCAAGTTCCGCAGACCCCACAAGAATTTGTTGGTCAGCATCTTCTCTACGCATATCTTGATCAGTTTGTCCGTTTAATTGGCGGCAATATATATCTTGAAACCCAAACAGGGCGTGGTAGAATAGACCTCCTCATTCTTCACAATCAGGAAAAATATATATAGTAGAAACTAAAATTTGGGAAGGAGAAAGTCTCTATCAAGCAGGTAAAAAACAACTCGCAGCGTATCTGAAATCGGAGGAGGCAGAAGAAGGTTACTATGTCGTTTTTGATCACCGTAAACAACCAATTCCATTAATCGAGACGGAAATTCAAGCAGGTCTTACGATTCACAGTTATGTTATTCCTGTTACCCAAGAAGTCCCTTCACAGAAAAATTAAGGATCTAATAGTTATTGTTCAATCACAGCTTTAACAATTGACTCTGCAACTACCTCTGCAGCAAGTATGCCAACACTATTCACACTATTCCCAGAATGCACACCCGTAGCCAGCGTAAACAACGTATCCCCATCAAACATCGTATGTGATGGACGGACCGCACGCGCCATACCGTCGTGTGCCATCTCTGCTACTCGTGTCGCTTCTGCAACAGTAAGCGTGGCATTCGTAGCAATAACACCGATTGTCGTGTTTGTACCGGGAACGATATTCGCATCTAAAAGACGTTCCGTAATGTCTACGAAATTACCCTCTATTTTTCCGCCAGCAACTATTTCACCTGTAGCAGGATTTACAACGTTACCAAGTGCATTCACAACCGTAAGTGCAGCAACAACCAAACCGTTTTCCAGAGATATACACGCTGACCCTACTCCACCAGCCGAAGGCGTAACATTAGGTGCTTTACCAACAGTCGCACCCGTTCCTGCACCGACAGCACCCATCGTAACAGATGCATCGGAGGCATCAACACATGCCTGATATCCCATCTGTCTGTCTGGACGCACATGTGCATCACCAACATGCAAATCAAATATAACTGCAGCAGGAACAATAGGCACCCGAACAGAGCCAGCAGGAAAACCTATGTCATTTTCTGCAAGGTATTGCACAACACCACCTGCAGCATCTAACCCAAAAGCACTCCCACCTGTCAGTAAGACTGCATGAACTTTATGAATCAATCGGCCGGGACGAATAGATTCTGTTTCGCGTGAACCGGGTGCAGCACCACGTACATCAACGCCTGCTGTTGCCCCATCTTGGCAAATGATAACGGTACACCCCGTCTGAGCATCTGTATCAGTGGCATGTCCGACCTGTATTCCGTCAATCGCTGTGAGTGTCTGATTTGTTCTTGTCATACATAAACTATAACGGATTCATTTATTATCTGCAAGTGATATTGTATTCAGTAAGGTTGTTTAATTTTAACTATAGTAAACAATATGGAGGTTTATTTTAGTAGTTTAAACACCATTAAAACGACAATCGTAAAAATTCTTGAAATCCACACTAAATTATGATATAATTTATTTATAAGATTTTTTAGTTATCTCATATAGGAAATATTGGGCACGGCAAATCTATATCCGTCGTGCTTTATTCTATCATAGAGATTATTTGATACATTTGTATGAAATTTGTAAAAAAAGAGGAGGTGAGAAAGTTTGGCAATTGATGCAGCAAAGAAGCAGGAATTGATCCAAAGACACCAATTACATGATAGAGACACCGGTTCGCCAGAGGCGCAAGTCGCGGTATTAAATGCTCGCATACAGGAATTAACCGAGCATTTTCAGACGCATAAAAAAGATCACCATTCAAGATACGGACTTTTTCGTTTGGTAGGAAAACAACGACGTTTGTTAAAGTATCTATATAAGAAGGATGTCCCACGGTATTATCGTTTAATAAATGAACTTGGAATTCGCGACACAATCGGTTCTCAAGGAAGTTAGACATTCCACCGTAAGCATTTGTGTAAGAGTATTAGGAGGAAATTGAGTGAAAGTTGAAATGCAACTCGGAAGTGAAAACTTATCGATAGAAATGGGGAAGGTTGCTAAACAGGCAGATGGTGCCGTGTGGGTACAATACGGTGGAACAGTTGTCTTAGTGACTGTGGTAGCAGATGATAGTGAGAATGATTTAGATTTTTTTCCATTGACAGTAGATTATAGAGAGAGGTCCTACGCTGTCGGGCGTATTCCAACGGTGTATGGCAGGCGTGAACCGCGCCCTGGAACGTCAGAACAACTGATCGCCCGTCTGATTGACCACTGTATCCGTCCGCTTTTTCCAAAGGAATTTAAAGCGGAGGTGCAAGTTCTATGTACTGTATTATCGTCAGACGGTGTGCACCCGGCGGATGTGCCTGCTCTCATAGGAACATCTGCTGCGCTATCTGTTTCCGATATTCCGTTTAATGGTCCTGTAGCCGCTGTGACCGTTGGTAAGAAAGATGGTAAATTAATTATTAATCCTACCTATGAGGAATTACATTCATCTGAGATAGAATTATTTGTAAGCGGCACATCTAACGCTGTGATGTCAGTAGAAGGGGGAGGGCACGAAACCCCGGAGGACGAAGTAATAGACACAATCATTGCAGCCCACGAGCAGATAAAAGAAATAATCAAACTTCAAGAAGGGATCGTTGCAGTCTGTAGTCAGGAGAAACGTGAGTATCAATCGAAGACAGTAGAGGATACTTTAAACACGCGTATCAGAGACCTTGCCACCGCTCGTATACGCGAATCAATTGGAATGGCAGACAAGCAACTTCGTGAAGATTACCTTGAACAGATTCAATCCGATATCTTGTCCGAGATCCAAGAGGATGCCCCCGAAGAAATTGATGCCAGCGAAGCAAAAGATGCGCGTTCTATTCTGAGCGATATAGAAAAAGAACAGATGCGTCAAGCGATTCTTGTTGAAGGCAAACGCGTTGATGGCCGTGGTGTGACAGATATACGAGCGATTTCGGGTGAAGTTGCCCTACTCCCACGAACTCACGGTTCTGCCCTCTTTTCCCGAGGACAAACGCAGGCCCTTTGTGCTACGACTCTTGGCACCTCTGGTGATGAAGATGTACAACGCGGTTTGGATGGGGAAGTCCGTCGCGGTTTCTTTTTACATTATAACTTTCCGCCGTTTAGTACTGGAGAGGTCAGACGGATGATGGGACCTGGACGTAGGGAAATTGGACATGGTGCCCTTGCTCAAAAAGCACTTGAACCTGTTATTCCAAGTAAGGAGGAATTTAACTATACTATCCGCTTAGTATCGGAGATATTAGAATCCAACGCATCTTCTTCGATGGCAACCGTGTGCGGTGCGACCTTAGCATTACTGGACGCAGGTGTTCCTTTAAAAAGACCTGTTGCCGGTATCGGTGTTGGGTTGATTAAAGAGGGTGAGCAGGAAGTTATTCTGACAGATATGCTCGGAACCGAAGATTTCCTTGGAGATATGGATTTTAAGGTGGCAGGCACAACAGAAGGAATAACTGCTGTGCAGATGGATATTAAGATTGATGGTGTTACCCCCGAATTAATGCGGAAGGCTATCCACCAAGCCCGGGAAGCCCGTCTTGCTGTCATTGATCAGATGAACGCTGTCATCAGTGCACCTCGTGCTGAGTTATCACCTTATGCTCCACGTATTCACACACTCCAGATTGCCCCGCAGAAGATAAAAGATTTGATCGGACCTCGTGGTAAAACTGTGCAAAGTATTCAAGAGGAGACGGGGACGACGATCAATATTGACGATGATGGTACGGTTGAAATTGCTTCAACGAGTGCGGAAGGTGTCAAAATTGCGGAGGAAAAGATACGTGAGGTTACCGCAATGCCAGAAATCGGGAAAGAATACACAGGTAAGGTTGCTCGAACTGCATCCTTCGGTGCATTTGTGGAGATTCTTCCCGGTAAAGATGGTCTTGTTCATATCTCCCAGATGGGGGATGGTTATGTTCGTAGGGCAGAAGATGTGATGGAGGTCGGTGACGAGGTTACCGTAAAGATTTTGACCATTGATGAACAGGGCAGGATTGACTTGTCGCTTATTGCAGCCAAAGGTGTCCCAATAGAAGAACTTGATACTTCATCTGATTCAGATTGGGAACAGGAGCCACGGGAACAAGGCAGGTCAAATTACCGTGAGAATCGTCCTTACCGCGATTCACGGGATAATCGGGACAACAGGGACAACAGGGATAATCGGGATAACCGGGACAGTCGTGATAGACGGAACAACCGATATGACCAACGGGATAACTCGCGTGATAACAGAAATCGTAGATCACCCCGTATACCGAAAGGCAGATTCTAATAAGAAACTCCATAACCTGTGAAAGTAGTTGAAGAATTCTGATTTCAGATCAACAAAATCAACGGCGAATGTATTTAATTGCGTTCGCCGTATGAACAAACATGTCTTACTCCTCTCAACATATTTATTTTCCAAAATATTCCATACTACCAAAAGGTGTGTCTAATGAGAACTCGTAACCCTCGTGTTAGGCGACAGATCCAAAAAGAAAAGGGTGATTTACTTGCACAAAAGTGGATGACAAATCTTTTGGCATTCATCCTAATCGTAATGATCATCCTCTTTGTAGTTCTGTCTATTCCATCTGTAAAAAAATACATCATTGATTTTTTCAGAGTCCTGCGTTTTGGGAGAGAACGTCAACCTCAACGTCCACAAGTTAAACCCATGAATCCATTCCAACTTTTCTTTATAATTAAAGGGAATTTCTATGCCTACCAAATGGACACTTTATAAATTACAATTACACCGGACTGGTTTGTTACCATCTCTGCAAACATTGCAACGGCGAAATGGTCATCATCTCTTTAGCAAATTTGCGGCTTCAGTTGTTTTTTCCTTTTGTTTTTTAGTGATCTTCAGTTCAGTGGTCGGATGTGGTTATGTTTCTACCTCATCATATCTGGAGCATATCAAATCAATCAACATTAGACCTGTTGAAGTTAATCATGCAGATATAGCGTACGATAACATTTCACAACGTCCTTTTGATGAAGTCATTCATGAAAAACTATCCGAACGTTTTAATCGGAAATGGAATGATGGTAATGATTCGGAACTCACGATAAAGATCCAACATTATGATATAAAGGAACACGGGTTTGGACCGAGTGGAAATGTAGAATTAGTCCGGATGAGTCTTCAAGTTGAATATCAATTCATTGATAAGGTTAGAAACAATCTGATAGAAAAAAGAGATAACCATGTGCAGATACACGACTTCTATGTTGTGGAAAATCGTGGGGAACCGCCAGAAACAACGGATCAGGCTAAAAATTTGATAATTGAGGAACTCATTGAGGACCTTTACAATCAACTTGCAGAACAGTGGTAAAGATGAAATTCCGCAATGTAATCTGTGTCTTCTTTCTCTCTATTTCGATCCTCATTTCATGTGGATCGGAACAAGGTAATTTGACATCTATAAATCATGAGGATCGATATGTTTTTGGTGTATGGAATGCCCCTACAATAAAAGATGCTCAAGAAGTCATAACAGAGATTTCAGAAAATATACAGACCTACGGACAAAAAAAGAATCTACAACAGCAAAGCGGCACCCCACAGGATAGTGATGATGTTGCAACTAATTCTACTCTTTCATACGTGACAACATCTAAACCCGAAACGCTTTTACCTCAAGATGGCGAAATCAAGGATTGGGTACGTGCTAACAAACCGACCATATATAACACTGAAAATCTATACAATGACAGATACGTTCCTTCTAAAATGTATCCTGATATTTACCACCATTACGGATTTCGAGCGCAAGCAGAGGTAGAATACCAAAGTCCTAAATTCGGTTCAGAACCTTATATCCTACTTGAGATTTTTGATATGGGGAAACCTGAAAATGCTTTTGGGATATTTAGCGTCAGTAGTTATCCACAACCAAAATATGAATGGGTTGGTTGTAAAGCGATTGTATCTGGGAGAAATCTCTGGTTCTGGAAAGGGAAGTACTTCATACAAATAGAGGGTTATGCTATTGCAACCGGTATTCGTAAGGCAATGATAGAACTTGCCAAAGTTATTGCAAAAAGCATAAAAGACCCTCAACTAAAAATTCAGTTTTTGGAGCTATTACCTACTCAATATATTCGTGGTAGTGAAAAGTTGTTTTTCACAGATTGGGCACTACATCAAATCAATAAAACTTTACCCCAACCGTTTCCACAATTAGTTGAAAGTGCGATTGGGGTTTTGGCACAATACAACATTGCTGATTCTAAAAACACCCCAGCCCCGTATCATGTCTTCGTCATCCATTTTCCCAATGTTGATGCTGCGCAATCGGCTTATACACAGTATCGTAAAGATCTGATATCCGATAATTTGTCTTTTGAAACTGATGTTGAAAATGGTGCGATTCTCATCAAAGAGTAATATTTAAACAACAATCTAAGGAAGGTTCTTATGCGTGGTGATTTTGAAGCATATCTCAATGATGATTTTCGCGATGAATCAGGGAATTTAGATTTAAATGCCTTGCTTGCTTTAGAAGATGAAGCATCAATGGATGTTGCAGTCATCATGCCGAACACGCAGCCGAGTCCAGCAAACGATGAACTTGCTGATGCCATTCGCGGCAATCCGCGTGCTCTTGGATGTGCTCTTGTGCATCCGACTGAACCAGAACCTGTTGAACAAGTGAAATTTGCTGCGGAACAGTGGGAAATGTGTGGGATAAAACTGATGCCTGCGGTTCACAACTACAATGTTGATGATCCAATTGTGCGTCCTGTTGTTGCAGCTGCGCGTGACTGCGGACTTATCGTATCAATTCACTCTGGACCGAATAATTGTCATCCAAATCGGATAGGTAACGTGGCAAGTTGGGTGCCAGAAACACCAATTATCATGGATCACATGGGATTTCCAGATGATTTAGAGGATGCGATCTCTGTTGCAAAATCGTATAAAAACATCTCACTCGGAACGACAATCTTGCGTTTCCATCGTCGGTGGGGAAATGACCCTGATACTGTTGTACCAACTGAAGTAAAGATTGCAGTTGATCAACTCGGAGCTGAACGGATTGTCTTCGGTTCTAATTTACCTGAATACAGACCGATTCAGGTCGTCAATGCTTTAAAACGTTTGGAACTGGGTGATGATGCGGAAGCGTTGATTTTTGGTGATAATCTTGCACGTATTTATGGGTTAGAGAGATGAAAAGAACACCGTTATATGATATTCACAAATCTCTGAACGCGAAATTCACCGAATTCGGTGGATGGGAGATGCCGCTACAGTATAGCAGTATCGTCAAGGAGCATCTTGCTGTTCGTTCTACAGCTGGTTTGTTTGACCTCTCGCACATGGGAGAAATTGATGTTAAAGGTGAAGGGGCAATCGCTCTTGTTCAAAAACTTTGCACAAACGATGTGATTCGTTTATCTGATGGACAAGTACTGTATACATTGCTGTGTAATGAAAACGGTGGTATAGTTGACGATATACTTGTTTACCGTCATGCTGATAATGAATTCACATTAGTTGTTAATGCTGCTAATATTGAAAAAGACCTTGCCTGGATTGAGAAACAAAATAACACAGGTGCAGAAATCACTGACGACAGTGATAATACAACACTTGTCGCACTTCAAGGTCCAAAGTCAATAGACATTTTGAATCCATTTGTTCCTGATTTTGATGTTTCTGAACTTTCGTTTTTTCGGTTTGCTGTTGGTGAGGTTGCAGGTATCCAAACAGCAATTTCACGAACAGGCTATACTGGGGAAATCGGATTTGAGTTATATGTCGATGCAAACAACGCGGAAGATTTATGGAATGCTCTTTATCCTGCTATAATAGAAGTTGGAGGATTACCTGTCGGACTTGGTGCTCGCGATACATTAAGACTTGAGGCAGGGCTTCGTCTTTACGGCATGGATATGGATGACGAGACAACACCTTATGAGGCAGGACTTGGACGTTTTGTCAAGTTAGATACAGGAAATTTTATCGGTAAGGACGTACTTCTTGTACAAAAAGAGAATGGAAAACTAAGTAAGAGATTAATAGGATTTCAGATGCTTGATCGCGCAGTTGCCCGCTGTGGCTATGAAGTCTATCAAAACGGTAATCGCATCGGAACAGTGACGAGTGGCGCGCCTTCGCCGAGTCTGAAATGTAATATTGGTTTTGCGTCCGTATCTAAAAAAACTACGAAAACCATTGAAATTGATATTCGAGGAAAATTACATCCTGCGAAAATCGTGAAAGTGCCATTTATATAGAATTGAATAACAAAGTAGTAAGCGTACCTCTGTATGCCATAGTCCTTTGAGGTAGCAAAATGAGATATTACATAAGAGTTTTATCATATCCCTTGTTTTTGATGGTATTTTTCTCACTCTCTTATTCGCAGGAAACTGCCGAAAAGCCAACAGAGATTCACTTTGTATCAGATAAGGCACAAGAATCTACGGTTCGCTTAGTTGGGTTACCTGGCGGTGGGACGGGATTCTTTGTAGCACCTGATAAGATTGCAACAAATTTTCATGTTGCTGCAGTTATGACAATCGGACCTATTACCGCTAAATTAAATCACAAAGAAACAATCTGGTTAGTAGAAGGTGTTGTAGCTTATGATATCAAGAGTGACATTGCTATCCTGAAAATAAATGGTGAAGGTGTTCCACTACCATTGGCTGACATTGATAAACTACAAATTGGTGAGACCGTCTATCTCGCGGGCTACCCTAATTTAGGAGAATACAAGGTTGTAGAAGGAATTTTAAAGGATATACGTAGTAGCGACAAATGGTTGAAGACGACAGTGGAAGCATATCCGGGAAACAGTGGTGGTCCAATGTTAAACAGTAAAGGTGAAGTTATCGGAATCCACGTTGGACATGGTTATGACGCGAGGCCTTCAAGCGCAATCAAGGCTTTGTTAGAAAGTTCTACATCTACGGAACCTTTGGGGAAGTGGCGGCAGCGAAAAACTGTCCGGGCTTATGCCTATTACATGCATGGCTTTCAGAAATATCATCATGGCGACGTTGAAAAAGCAATAAAAGATTTCAATCAAGCGATTGAACTGACCCCGGATGATTTGGAAATCTATAAGATACGGGGAGACGCAAAAAGTACACTTGGCGATTATAAAGGGGCAATAGATGACTATAATCATGTATTGAAATTAAACCCGGACGATCTTGAACTTCGCAAGAAACATGATGAGATAAAAAAGATACTTGAGGTACTGCGTAAGGATGGCACAGTCGTCAGAAGGACGATAATACGAACAGGTATTGAATCAGGCCCCTCTTCTGGAGATGTTAGTAATTACATACAACGCGGTCATGAGAAGTCCGCGAAAGGGGACTATGCGGGGGCAATAGAAGATTTGACACAAGCCATCAAGTTAAAACCTGATGACACTCAAGCTCGTAGTAGTCGAGCATCTGTAAGGGAGAAAATTGCTGACTATGCGGGCGCAATAGAAGACTATACAAATATCATTGGATATAATCCAAATGACGGAAGTGCCTATATACTACGCGCGCAAGTAAGACTTAAACTCAAAGATTTCATCGGGGCAATTGCAGACTATAATCAGGCTCTAAAATTGAAGACTGATGACTCTTACTTCATTCTAAATAATCGTGGACGTGCAAAGTTGGAAAGTGGTAATCACACTGGAGCGATTGAAGATTTTACAGAAGCAATTAAACTTCAACCTAATGGGACCTACGGATACAACAATCGTGGTTTAGCAAAACGTAAACTTGGAGAATATGCTGCCGCAATTGAAGACCATAATCAGGCAATAAAACTAAAACCCAATGAGACTAATGCATACAGGCTTCGCGGACACGTAAAAGTAGAACTTGAGGACTATACGGGTGCTATAGAGGATTATACGCAAGCTATCAAACTGAATCCAGAAAACAGTTTTGCTTATATAGATCGTGGTAATGCGAAACACAATTCCAAAGATTTTGATGGTGCAATTGAAGATTACAATCAGGCAATTAAACTGAAACCCGAACATGCTAACGCTTACAAAGACCGTGGGCTTGCAAAGGTTGCTCTCAAGGACTACGATGGTGCGATTGCAGATTACGATAAGGCAATTGAACTCAATCCGAGATTCGCTAAGGCATACCATAATCGTGGATTAGCGAAGGAAGCACTTGGGCAGCATGAAGCAGCGAAAGCTGATTTTGAGAAGGCAATAGAGATAAACCCAGAGGTGGCAAAATAAGATCTATAGTATTATTTTTCAACTTTCAAAAAACGTGAAGGAAAATTAGATGATTCCAGAAAATTTAAAATACAATGAAAGTCATGAATGGGTAAAACCAGAAGACGACATCGCCACTATCGGCATCACAGACTATGCCCAATCCGAAATACAAGATATTGTCTTCGTTGAATTACCGGAGGTAGGCACCCAATTAACACATAAAACAGAATTAGGGGTGATAGAATCTGTCAAAGCCGCATTTGACCTTTATTCTCCTGTCAGTGGGGAAGTGATTGAAGTAAACGAATCCCTCCTTGATGCTCCCGAACAAGTGAATGATTCACCGTATGATGATGGATGGTTTCTTAAAATCAAGATGACTGATCCCAGCGAACTTGACAATCTCCTTGATGCTGACAGTTATCAAGCACATATTGAGGCGGAGCATGCTTGATAAAGAAAACCTTTCCTCCAACTTTTCAAATCGGCACATAGGTCCTCGTTCTGAAGCTATTGAACAGATGCTGGATACACTCGGTTATACTTCAATGGACAAGTTCATTGAAGATGTTGTGCCAGCAGATATTCGCAGTTCATCTCCGCTTGATTTAAGTATAGGTGGGAGGAATATTGATGGACAAGGTCTTTCTGAGGACCAGGCACTTGATGTCCTAAAACACCTTGCTTCTCAAAACAAGGTGTTCCGTTCCTATATCGGCATGGGGTATTATGACTGCCAGGTCCCACCTGTAATCCAGAGAAATATACTTGAAAATCCTGGTTGGTATACGCAATACACTCCCTATCAAGCTGAAATTTCACAAGGACGTTTGGAGGCATTGCTAAACTTCCAAACTATGGTTATTGACTTAACTGGACTTCCTATTGCAAACGCATCTTTGCTTGATGAGGCGACTGCAGCTGCTGAAGCAATGACAATGTGCTATGCAAGTGTCCCGCAAGAGATCAGTCGTAAGTTTTTTGTGTCAGAGGCTTGTCATCCCCAAACCATTGCTGTTTTACAAACGCGGGCAGAACCCCTTGGCATTGAACTGTTTATGGGTGACCATAGGACTGCGGATTTTGATACACCTATCTTAGGTGCCATCGTGCAATATCCTGCCACAGATGGTGCGATTTACAATTATCATCAATTTGCTGAACAGGTGCATGCTGCTGGTGGGTTATTTGTTACGGCAACGGATCTATTAGCCCTTATGCTCTTGAAACCTCCTGGTGAATTCGGAGCAGACATCGTCATCGGTAACTCCCAAAGGTTTGGCGTTCCACTCGGATATGGCGGTCCCCATGCTGCATTTCTCTCCACACATGATGAACTCAAACGTAGCATTCCCGGACGCATTGCTGGCGTTTCTCACGATGCTAACGGTGAACCTGCAATTCGATTAGCACTTCAAACACGGGAACAACACATCCGTCGTGAAAAAGCCACAAGTAATATATGTACTGCACAAGTTCTACTGGCTGTTATGGCAGGTATGTATGCTGTTTATCACGGTCCCAAAGGGCTCCGACAAATTGCTGAACAGGTTCACGTGCTAACCTGCACATTACGTTCTGAACTTGAATTTCTCGGCTATAAAACAGGTGATTTTCCTTGTTTTGATACACTTTGTGTTGACGTTGGTGCAATTAGTTCTGATCAAATACTTACTTCCGCCCACGAAAGACAAATAAACCTCCGTAAAATTGATTCAACGTATATAGGTATATCATTGGATGAGACTACAACACGGACTGATATTGAAGACTTGATACAAATTTTCAATGAACATGCATCCGGTATTGGAGAAACTAAATCTTATGAATTACCAGTTGAATTGTGCCGAACATCCTTATATTTGACACATCCAGTATTTAATAGTTATCACTCTGAAACAGAGATGCTCAGATATATCCACAGACTTCAGAGCAAAGACCTCTCACTTGTTAATGCTATGATACCTCTTGGCTCCTGCACAATGAAACTCAATGCGACAACTGAAATGGTGCCAGTCACATGGGAAGAATTCGGTGGGTTGCATCCCTTTGCTCCGGGTGATCAAGCACAAGGTTACCATATCCTATTTGAGCAGTTGGAGTCGTGGTTAGCAGAAATAACTGGATATAGTGGTATCTCATTGCAACCCAATGCGGGTTCACAAGGTGAATATGCGGGGCTCTTAGTAATTCGAAAATATCACCAAAGTCGAAACGAAGCACATCGGAATGTCTGTTTAATTCCGACATCTGCTCACGGGACTAATCCTGCCAGTGCTGTGATGGCGGGTATGCAGGTGGTTGTCGTAGCATGTGATGCGGCTGGTAATATCGACCTTGTTGATCTAAAGGAGAAAGCAGGGGAACATCGCGAAACACTCGCAGCGGCAATGATTACTTATCCCTCTACACACGGAGTTTTTGAAGAAAAGATTCAAGAGATATGTAGTATTGTTCATGAACATGGTGGACAGGTTTATATGGATGGTGCAAACCTCAACGCACTTGTCGGATTAAGTCGTCCTGCTGAACTTGGAGCAGATGTTTGCCATCTCAATTTGCACAAGACATTCTGTATACCGCACGGTGGAGGTGGACCAGGAATGGGACCAATTGGTGTGAAAGCACACCTCACCGATTTCTTACCGAATCACCCGATTGTCTCAGTTGGAGGTGATAACGGCATCGGTCCTGTATCCGCTGCACCGTGGGGAAGTCCGGGCATCTTGCCTATTTCTTGGGCTTATATTGCAATGATGGATTCAGTTGGATTAAAATCTGCAACAGAAACTGCAATCCTTAATGCGAATTATATTGCCAAACAGCTTGAATCCTATTATCCTGTTCTGTATACAGGAAAAAACGGATTGGTTGCCCATGAATGTATCATTGATTTGCGTGACTTTAAGAAAACTGCGGGAATAGAAGTCACAGATGTGGCGAAACGTCTTATGGACTACGGTTTTCATGCACCAACGGTGTCTTGGCCGGTTCTCGGTACTATGATGATTGAACCGACTGAAAGTGAATCTAAAGTTGAATTGGATCGTTTCTGTTCTGCCCTCATATCTATACGCGAAGAGATAGCGGAAATTGAAAATGGCACAGCAGATAAAGAAGACAATGTGCTAAAAAATGCACCTCATACTGTCCGATCAGTAACACAAACTGAATGGAACCACACATATTCTCGAGAGAAAGCCGTTTTTCCACAACCGTGGGTGTACCAAACTAAATTTTGGCCTCCTGTAGCACGTATAAATGAAGTTCACGGGGATAGAAACCTCGTGTGTAGTTGTCCACCATTAACAGAATACGAATAAACATAATCCTTATTGTCTTAACAGAGTCATAACATATACAATAAAAAATGAAAGCAATCATCATAGGGGCAGGAGAAGTTGGATTTCATACTGCCAAATTACTCACAGTAGATAATAACGATGTAGTTTTAATTGATGAATCCGAATATGCATGTCAACGTGTTAAAGAGCAGTTAGATTTACAAACTCTATGCGGTCCAGGCGCATCACCAGTTTTGCTTAAAAATGCTGGTATCAGTGATGCAGAACTTATCATTGCAGTCACTAATAACGATGAAATTAATATGCTTGCCTGTCAAATTGCTGACCGGTACGGGGTTGAAACCAAAATTGCACGCGTTTCAAATCCACACTACTTTTCTGATGAGAGCGGTCTCACGCCTCAAGACTTCGGCATAAATCTCCTTGTAAACCCTGAACACTTGTGTGTTGAGGAATTTATTCGACTCTTAAGAACACCTGAAGCACGTGAAATCGTTGAATTTGAAGATGGTAGGATACAACTTGCTGCTTTCCGAATTAAACAACGGAATCCATTTATCGGTAAATCTCTTGCCGAATTGGACAAGAATGGTGTCATTTCAGATTTTCGATTTGCTGCGATCAAGAGACACGACACCCCAAACATTATTATTCCAAGAGGTAAAGATGTTCTCATGCAAGGTGATGATGTTTTTGTCATCGGAAGTGGTTTGGCTATAGAGCAGTTGTTTCGGTTATTCGGCATTATCATAAACGCACACCTTGACCGTGTAATTATCGTTGGTGCAAGTGCTATCGGCATAGAACTGGCACGTGTGCTTGAAGGCAATGGCACTGATGTGAAACTCATCGAATCAGATGAAGATTTGGCAGAACTGGCATCACAATCTTTAAAACGTACAACTGTTCTTAGTGGTGATTTTCTGCAATTGAAATTATTGGAGGAAGCTGGTGTTGAGGATGTAGATGGATTTGTTTCAGTAACCGGTGATGATGAAAACGATATAATGGCTTGCATGACTGCTAAGGAACACGGTGCCCAACGCGCCCTCGCCTTAATTCAACAACCACGTTATCTTCCGTTGTTGGCGCGCATCCCTCGTTTAGATGGTGTTGTCAGCAGGCATCTGACTGTTGTTAGTAATCTCTTGCGTCTCATACGTCGTGGCAATATCGTTTCTGTTGCAGTGCTGCACGAAATTGATGCAGAAGTCATTGAAATCATTACAGGTGTAAACGCTAAGATTGCTCATAAAGAAATCGGAGCATTGAATACCAGATTCCCCGACAACGCGTTTATCGGGGCAATTCTTCGTCGTGAAAACCTTATCATTCCACACGGTGAAACCGTCATTCAACCTGCAGACCGCGTTATTGTTTTCAGCATGCCCGAAGCAATACCTGTCGTCGAAGATATGTTCGCAGCTCGGAGAGTGTAGTGTCTTTTACATCTCTCTACCCTACAACCGTTGACCTATAACCACCTACTATGAGTCGAAAACTCATTTTTCACACACTTGGCAATCTGTTAATCTGTCTTTCAGGCACAATGCTGTTGCCATTAGGCATTGCGGCATACTATTATTTCAATGCAGACGCAGGTGAATCTAATCTATTTGCGTTCGTTTACGCTACTATAATAACATTCACTGTCGGTTTGATTCTCCGCTTCACAATAAAACCCACTGAACCGGAACTCGGTATACGGGAAGGTTTTGCCATAGTCACATTAGGTTGGGTAGTTGTCGCTCTCTTCGGTTCATTCCCCTATCTTTTCTCAGATGTTTTTGCCGCAGATGATCGTCCTCCTTTGACAGAATTCGCTTTCTGCTATTTTGAATCTATGTCTGGTTTTACAACAACCGGTGCTACAGTATTGACAGAGATCGAACATCTTTCCAAAGCAATGCTATTTTGGCGCAGCTTCAGCCATTGGCTTGGTGGTATGGGTATTGTTGTGTTGGCTGTTGCAATACTTCCGATGCTCGGTGTTGGTGGGATGCAGTTATTTCGGGCAGAAGCACCGGGACCACAAACTGATAGACTCACACCGCGTATTGCACAAACCGCAAAATTACTGTGGGGTGTGTATATCCTGCTATCAGTACTTGAAACGTTACTGCTTTGGCTTGGTGACATGACCCTTTTTGATGCACTTTGCCATACATTTGGCACGATGGCTACTGGTGGATTTTCGACGAAAAATGGTAGCATTGGGCATTACGATAGCGTCTATATTGAAGTGGTCATCATTGTATTTATGTTCTTAGCAGGAACCAATTTTGCTTTACACTATCGCGCCCTACGCGGTGATGTCAAAAGTTATTTCAAAGATACCGAATTCCGATTCTATTGTGTCGTGATAATTGTAACAATCACGCTCATATCTTGGAATATATTCACATTTAAAAATGTTGATGGAGAAGTACCATACAATTCTGTTGGAGATGCTATTCGATATGCAGCATTCCAAGTTATGTCAATTACCTCAACTACAGGTTACGGTACTGCAAACTTTGAAATGTGGCCCGCCTTATCGCAATTTATATTGGTAACGCTAATGTTTTATGGGGGTTGTGCGGGGTCAACAGGTGGCGGAATGAAACAGATGCGTTTTCTGCTCCTTATCCGACAAAGCGGAGCTGAAATAAAACGGCTAATTTTCCCACATGCAGTGCTTCCTGTTCGCGTCAATGACAGAGTCGTTCCCCCTGAAGTTCTTACACATGTTCTGGGTTTTTTCTTCTTCTTTATTGGCATTTTTGCTATCGTGACATGCATCATGACAACATTGGGGTTAGATTTAATTACAGCTGCGGGATGTACTATTGCTACGATGGGGAACATAGGGCCTGGCCTCGGAGATGTTGGTCCAATTGATAACTATGCACTTATTCCGACTACAGGGAAATTTATTTTGACTTTCTGCATGTTACTGGGACGATTGGAAATTTATACCGTGCTTATTCTGTTCTCACCGAATTACTGGAAAAAATAATATGAACACCGACAAACTTCGTAGAGAATATCATTCACATGGTGAATTGGCTGAAAAAAGCGTTTCTACTAACCCCTTTGATCAATTTGAAAAATGGTTTGATGACGCAATAGAGGCTAAGATAGACCTGCCAGATGCGATGACACTCGCCACCGCAACGACAGATGGCATCCCTTCTGCGCGTATGGTTGTCCTGAGAGGATTTGACGAAAAAGGGTTCTGTTTCTATACAGATTACGATAGTCAAAAAGGGAAGGAACTGGCAGAGAATCCACATGCAGCAATTGTTTTCTATTGGCGAGAACTGGATCGGCAGGTAAGATGTAACGGAACGGTTGAAAAGATTGCCCACGCTGAATCAGACGTATATTTTGCAAGTCGTCCACTTGATAGTAAACTTGCTGTGTGGTCAGAACGTCAAAGTATTGTTATTCCTGGACGCGAACATCTGGAGGATAACTTTGAGAAAGCGAAATTGACTTATGCTGATAAAGATATTCCACGTCCACCACATTGGGGTGGGTATAGACTTGCTCCAAGTATGTTTGAGTTTTGGCAAGGATGTCCAAGTCGTCTACATGATAGAATTCGTTATACATTAAAGGACAATGGAAACTGGAAAATAGAAAGGTTATCACCTTGATGTGCGAATTGTTTCAAACTACCTACAGAAATATTCTCATATCACATTTTTTCAACTATATTTCAAAAAAATCGTAATATTTATTGAAAAATACTTGACACTTTTCTCTGAATATGTAAAATTATAAGCACGTTTAGCAAATTTACTTGAAATTTGTTCGCAAATCACACAATTGGCAACACCAGAATTACATCCGAAAACGAAGTACATTTAAGGTTGTTATTTTATCTGTTGCTGGAGGCTTAAATAGATAGTATCAAATGTTAATAGATTATCTTCCGATAGTGTTTTTAGGGATATTTGCAGTCCTGTTTGCAGCTGTAAATCTTTCTCTCACCCACCTTCTTGGACCCAAAAAACCCAACCGTGTCAAACTTTCTGTCTACGAATCTGGTGTGCAACCGGTTGGTGATGCAAGACAAAGATTCTCCATCCGGTTTGACCTTATCGCTATGCTCTTTATTATTTTTGATATTGAGGTGGTATTTCTGTATCCATGGGCAGTGGTCTTTAAGAAGATGTCTGGAGCAAATGGGACGTTTATTTTAGTAGAGATGCTGGTATTTATCGGTATTCTTCTTTTGGGTTACATCTATGCTTGGAAAAAAGGAGGCTTAACATGGGATTAGCCAATACGGATATACAAAGTGGATCAAGCACAGAACGAACTGATGGTAATATCATCACAACGACTATTGACAAAGTTGTCAACTGGGGACGAAAGAATTCCTTGTGGCCAATGCCTTTCGGTACTGCATGCTGTGCCATTGAGATGATGGCAACCTTGGCTTCCAAATATGACCTTTCTCGATTCGGTTCTGAGGCGATTCGTTTTTCACCACGCCAGTCCGATCTGCTTATCGTTTCAGGACGGATTTCTATCAAAATGATGCCTGTGTTGAAACGGATATACGATCAGATGCCAGACCCGAAATGGGTTATTTCAATGGGGGCATGTGCCTCTTGCGGTGGCGTATTTGACACCTATACCTTAATACAAGGTGTTGACCAATTTTTGCCAGTTGATGTCTATATTCCTGGATGTCCACCACGCCCCGAAGATTTGATTGATGCAGTGATGCAAGTGCAACGTCAAATACACAAAGGTGAATTGCCCAAAGGTTCAGAGGTTGCCTATAATGAATGAAGAAAAAGAAGAAATTACTGCAGAATCGCAACCATTTGTCCTTGAGAAACTTCGGGAAAGATTTTCAGATGCACTTTTAGCAGATTCGGAAACAAGTGACGATGTATTCGTTGTTGTCAACAAAGAACATAGTTATGCCTTGTTAGAATATTTGAAAACAGACCTCGCGTATTCATTCCTTGTTGATGTCACTGCGGTTGACAATTCTCAGTTAGAATCGGAATTGATGCAGTATGATTATGCCAGATTCATGGTTGTTTATCACCTCTGGACTTTTGAAGGGGATACCTCACGTATTCGGGTCAAAGTGCCTGTACACGAAAAAGATTTGAAAGTGCAATCGGTAACGGAGTTGTGGAAAGGTGCTAACTGGTTGGAACGTGAGACGTATGATATGTTCGGGATAGACTTTGAAGGACATCCCGATTTACGTCGTATTTTAATGCCAGACGATTTTGAGGGACACCCGCTCCGTAAGGATTATCCGCTGCGTGGACGTGGTGAACGCGAAAGTTTCAATTTTGAAAAGCAGAATGTATAATAGAACATAAGAACTGAATGACACAAGTCGATTATAAAAGGAGTTTTTTATGCAAGGTGGGATGGAACGCACTACAGGCGAGAAGATGGTTCTCAATTTCGGACCGCAACACCCTGCGACGCACGGCACACTTCGCATCGTTTTAGAACTTGATGGTGAAACCATTTTGAAGGCGACACCTCATGCAGGATACTTACATACCGGATTTGAAAAACTGGGTGAACATTTGGATTACAATCAATACATTGTTGTAACAGACCGGATGAATTATCTGTCACCACTGTCTAACAATTTTGGATATGTGCTTGCAGTGGAACAGTTGCTGGGTATTGAAGTGCCAGAGCGGTGCCAATATATCCGTGTATTGATGGCAGAACTTTCTCGATTGGCGGACCATCTGCTGTGGCTTGGAACTGCTGCGCTTGATTTAGGTGCGTTTTCTGTATTCCTCTATAGTTTCCGTGAACGTGAGAAACTTTATAGCATTTTTGAAAAAACTACAGGGGCGCGGTTGACAACAAGTTATACACGTGTGGGTGGTGTGTTCCGCGATCTTTATGATGGATTTGAAAATGACGCACGAGATTTCATCACGAACTTTCCAAAGGCATTAAAGGAAACACACACATTGTTAACACGTAATAGAATTTGGATGGATAGAACAAAAGGTGTTGGTGCTATTTCTCCTGAAGATGCAATTAATTATGGATTGACTGGTCCTAATCTGCGTGCAACAGGTGTCGCACACGACCTTCGCAAAGCTGAACCGTATTCCTCTTATGAAAAATTTAAATTTGATGTGCCAGTCGGCACGAACGGTGATGCTTATGACAGGTATCTGGTCCGCATGGAAGAGATGATTCAAAGCTGCGGTATTGTGAGACAAGCCCTTGATAACTTACCCGATGGTCCCTTTAGTCTTGAAGACAACAAAGTCATGTTGCCGCACAAATCGGATGCGTATGGACATATAGAGGGTTTAATCCATCACTTTAAAATTGTGATGGATGGTCACGGCGTGCAGCCGCCTAAAGGAGATCATTATTGTGCTACGGAATCACCAAATGGAGAATTAGGTTTCTACATTGTGAGTGACGGCAGCGGTACAGGATATCGAATTCGGATTCGTCCACCGAGTTTCTTCAGTTTTCAATCGCTACCACACATGTTGGAGGGTGGCATGGTATCGGATACTGTGGCTGTGTTAGGTAGTTTGAACGTGATTGCAGGGGAGTTGGATAGGTAAATTATTTACATTAGGATATGAAAAGCTTGCTAATCGTATAATGTTAGGAGTAAATTATGAGTACAGTTGAGATAATTGATATAAAACGTGTAGACCCGGATAGCACGATCAATGTGCGCCGACAGGGTGTGGAAGAAAACGTTGAAAAAGTGAAAATCTCTATTCAGGCACACGGTTATTGGCCGGACCAACCTATTATTATTCGACCCCACCCCGATTCTCAGTCTGAATACGACTATGAGAATGTTACGGGGCAATGCCGGTTGAAGGCATGTTTAGCACTCGGTCTAGAAGAAATTCCTGCTTTTGTTCTTGAACTAAATGATGATGAAGCAATTCAAAGGTCATGGCTCGAAAACGAAATACGTGGAGATCTTGCACAAAGTGACAAAACATACTGGGCAGAAAGGGTTTACAAGCGTTACAGCGGAGACGGACATACGTCAGAAGAAGCTATTAAACTTGCCGCGAAGTATCTCGGTGTAGGAGTCGAGACTGTTATGAGATATTATCGCTTAGTCGTGCTGCCTGAATCTGTTATGGATATGGTAGATAAAGGAACACTTCCGCAAAAATTTGCGAGCCCAATTGTACTCTTTACTTATGATGCGAATCGTCATGACGAGTCCCAACAAGCAATGAAAGAACGGGCTTCATGGATTTTGAGTCTTGATAGAGACAGTAGGGACCATGCTGTTGGTGCTCTAAAAAAGTTAGGTCATAAAGCCTCTATTGATGAGCTGAATGCTGAGGTAGTGCAAAAAAACAAGGAATCCAGACGCGTTGTGCAGTGTGAGATTCCAGAGGAACGGTATGATGCTTTACTAGAATGGGGCGAAGAAAAAGGGTTGAAAGATGAATCCGAGATTATAGGTCATATGATAGCAGAGACTCTAACGAAGAGGTGAACAATTTATTGATGGATGAAAAAACTGCAAGAGAAATTTTAACAAACCATACAGGAAAGAAACCATCGGAAATCGGAGCGGCTGTAGATGTTTTATATGAAACATTCGGTACTTATGCGTTAATCGCACAGGAGTTTGGTAGGGCAGGTAGTTTCTGGAGTGTTCGACATCGTTTCTGTCAACTCCCAGCAGGTATTCGGTGGAAAATTGACGAAGGACAAATCGGTATTACACAAGGGGAACAAATCCTTAAGCTTGAAGACGAAGAAGATCAATGGTTATTAGCTATAGCGATTATAGAGACAGATAGTTTTACGGCAACAGAAAGTGGAAATGTCGTTAATCTCGTTCTTAAGGAGAATAACTCAATTAGAGAAGCCCTCAGTATTTCGGCGGGTATCCGTTTTGATAAAACCCATCCTTTGTTGCTTCCTTTTCCTTTTGATGTTTGGTTGGCAATCTGTAAGCGTGCATGGGGAGAACATCAAAACTGGGCAGATCTCACTTATCAACTCATTCTTCAAGGGTTGGCAGTGGATCCTGAAGAAGTTGCGTGTCAACTTGAGAAACTCGCCTCGGATTTACGTAAATCGGAGAACATTCCTTTGTAAATAAAGATTTTAGGTTGCCTTGCTAAGGATCTTTTGTAATTTATAGGTTGGATTGATTTGCTGAGTTCTATGGTATAGATATGACAGAGGTATAGATATGTCAGATATGAAAGTTAGTCTTGGCGGAGTCATGCTTTTTGTAAAGGATATGAAGACTGTTATTGCGTTTTATAGAGATGTCATCGGATTGACACCAGAGGAAGATCAACCATTTCCAGAACATCGTTTTTATCGATTTGATACAGGCGAGTGTAAACTATGTCTCCATAGCGCAAGCAAACCGAATGAGGGTAGACAAAAGTTAATGCTTCAGGTAGAAAGTGTGAATGCAATGCACCAGCATCTAAAGTCAAAAGGGTTGCGTTTGAGACCTTTGGAAAATGATGGTGGTTATGGGATTTTTGACATCAGAGACCCTGAGAAAAACCGAATTCAGTTTGTGGGAAAATACTAACTGTATGGATGAGGTTGGGAAATAGGAACGAAAGGACTATAAACTTTGTTAAGGAGAAACCAGAATGGCACGCATTTTTACAGAAGAATCCTCAATTCCTTTTGTCCCTACAGATGGTACGATCTATTATCCTGAAGAGGATGGACTGCCCGTGGCTGCAAGCGATTATCACTTAAGACTGCTAATTTGGACGTTACAAGCTCTTGAAGCACATTTTGCCCATAAACCCGATGTTTATATCTCTGGTGATATACTGATGTATTACAGAGAAGGGGATCCTTGGAAGTCTATATCTCCTGATATACTCGTCTGTTTTGGTATAAACCCAAAACTTCGGAAGACGTATAAAGTATGGGAGGAAGGAAAAGCACCTGATTTCGTGATGGAGTTTTCCAGTGATACTACTTATGAAAAAGACCTGAATGAAAAGATGGATGTCTACGCTTCACTGGATATCCAAGATTATTTTTTATATGATGCAGAGGGGTTGTATTTGCCAACGCCACTGATGGGATTTACGTTAGAGGACGGAGTTTATATGCCAATTCCACCCGATGATCATGAAGGTATTCGTTCTTCTGTTCTGGGATTGGATTTTCGTCTTCAAGATGGAGAGATAAGGATTTATGATCCTGTTGCGGACGAATGGATCCTGACACGCGCTGAACAGACAGAGATAGCAGAAGCACGCGCTGAACAGGAAACCATCGCACGAGAAAATGCAGAAGTACGCGCTGAAAACGCAGAAGCAGAGAACGCACTACTCCGTGAAGAAATTGCACGTCTGAAAGCGAGCAATTAAATGCCAAAACCGAATTCAGTTTTTGGGAAATACTAATTAGTTGATAAAGATGGGAAATAGGAAATGATAGTACTGTAATCTTTGTTAAGGAGAATGGATATGTCACGCATTTTTACAGAAGAATCCTCAATTCCTTTTGTCCCTACAGATGGTACGATCTATTATCCCGAAGAGGATGGACTGCCCGTGGCTGCAAGCGATTATCATTTGAGACTGCTAATTTGGACGTTACAAGCTCTTGAAGCACATTTTGCCCATAAACCCGATGTTTATATCTCTGGTGATATATTGATGTATTACAGGAAAGGGGATCCTCGGAAGTCTATATCTCCTGATGTACTCGTCTGTTTTGGTATAAACCCAAAACTTCGGAAGACGTATAAAGTATGGGAAGAAGGAAAAGCACCCGATTTCGTGATGGAGTTTTCCAGTGATACTACTTATGAAAAAGACCTGAATGAAAAGATGGATGTCTACGCTTCACTGGATATCCAAGATTATTTTTTATATGATGCAGAGGGGTTGTATTTACCAACGCCGCTGATGGGATTTACGTTAGAGGACGGTGTTTATATACCCATTCCTCCTGATGATGATGATGAAGGTATTCGCTCTTCTGTTCTGGGTTTGGATTTCCGTCTTCAAGATGGAGAGATAAGGATTTATGATCCTGTTGCGGACGAATGGCTCCTGACACGCGCAGAACAGACGGAGTTAGCAGAAGCACGTGCAGAACAGGAAACCATTGCACGAGAAAACGCAGAAGCACGTGCAGAACAAGAAACCGCACGTGCAGAACAAGAAATCGCACGCGCAGAACAAGAGACCGCACGTGCTGAAACCGCAGAGGCAGAAGTCGCACAACTCCGTGAAGAAATTGCACGTTTGAAAGCAGACTGTTAGTTTTGGGTGTTTTCTTACAAGTGTAGAGGACTTTGAAGAGGACTTACATATCATGAAACTTAAAGTTGTTATTCACGAAGCTGAAGAAGGTGGGTATTGGGCAGAAGTGCCATCAATACCCGGTTGTGCTACACAAGGCGACACTTTTGAAGAATTGCTTGAAAACATCTATGAAGCAATTGAAGGGTGTTTATCTGTATTACGTTAACATCCTTAAACAACCGTATTTTACAAAGGAAATTTTATAATGAAACCTTTTGCTTTTTTTATTTTTTTACTAATGGTATCTATCAACTCTCTTGCATTTGCAGCAACGACTGAAGAAGTATATACGGCGATAAATGATGCCCGTCGAGATGCTGCCCAGGAAGCCTATACGGCGATAAATAATGCCCGTCGAGATGCTGCAGCAGATACTGGGCTTATTTGGTATTGTGGTGGGTTTGCCTTCTTCGTGACAGCATTAACCACAGGTAATGTTACCCCAACACCGCCAACCTCTCGATTTTTAGGCAAGTCCTATGAGTATATCCTTATTTATAATCGAGAATATGAGAAGGCAGCGAATAATTCACGCCTAAAGAAATCAGTTATCGGATCGTTTGTTGGTCCTGTAATAATCGGAGGTTGCTTTGTTTTCGTTTATCCTGGAACAGCCTTTAATTAGTGATACAAGTTCTGTTATAATCATCGGTTGCGAACTATACTTCGTCCAGAATTAATTTGGATAATTGCGGTTAGGTTCATACCCGATTTCCAAATCCTATCTGATTTTTAATGCCGATAGCCATGAAAAGGAATACATAGATGTCAGATGAAATTGTCCAAATCGAAACACCATTTCAGTTCAACGAAGAAAACAAACAACAATTTGACGAACTGATTGGTCGGTACCCCGTCAAAGAAGCAGCGATGCTGCCAACACTCCACCTTGCACAACGGCAGGAAGGTTATATCACCCTTGCTGTGATGCGGTATGTTGCGGAACTGTTGGAAGTCACTGTCATGAAGGTAAAAGACGTGGTGACCTTCTATCCGATGTTTTTTGAGGAACCGGTGGGGAAATATGTTATCCGCGTCTGCCATACGTTACCTTGTGCACTGCGCGACTGTAAGATGGTTTTAGATCATCTTAAGACAAAACTCGGTACAGACATTGCATCGGAAACAAATCTTGCAAAAGGGACAACTGATGATGGTAAGTTCACCATAATGAAAGTAGAATGTCTTGCTTCGTGTGATGTTGCCCCCGTTATCATGGTGAATGACGATTTGTATAAGAATTTGACACCTGAAAAAGTTGATGAAATATTAGAACAACTTCCCAATTAAATATGTCATAAATCGGAATTTGTTGGGATTCACTGTGTTCTACCCAACCTACAAAAGTATAAGAGACAATATGTAGAGGAAAAATATGGTTCAAGAAAGACGGATTCTCTACGAGCATCTAAATGTGCCGAATATAAATACCTTTGAAGTATTTAGACAACATGAGGGTTACACCCGTTTTGAAAAGGCGATTGCCGAATATCAACCAGACGACATTGCTAAAATGGTGATGGATTCTGGTTTGAAGGGTAGAGGTGGAGCCGGTTTTTCTACAGGGTTAAAATGGAGTTTTGTCCCAAAAGATATTGAACCGCGTTACCTCTGTTGCAACGCTGATGAGAGTGAACCTGGCACCTTCAGTAACCGATACGTGTTGGAGAAAAATCCACATTTGCTAATTGAAGGTATCTTAATCTGTTGCTATGCGATGGGAATTGAGACCACTTATGTTTACATACGTGGTGAATTCACATTGGGAAAAAGGATGTTAGATGCCGCGCTCAAAGAAGCTCACGAACAGGGGTATCTTGGGGAGAATATACGAGGAACAGGGCTAAATGTTAACATATACACACATCCTGGAGCAGGTGCATATATCTGTGGTGAAGAGACAGGATTGATTGAATCACTTGAAGGGAAACGAGGACAACCCCGCAATAAACCGCCTTTCCCTGCTGTTGAAGGTGTGTTTATGAAACCCACCGTCGTGCAGAATGTGGAAACCTTGTGTAACCTACCCTTCATCGTCGGCAATGGTGTGGAATGGTATACAGAGATGGGACCAACGTATGCTGATACGCGAAGTGATCCGCCGACAGCGGATCCCAACACAGGCACAAAACTTTACTGTATCAGTGGAGATGTTAATGAACCTGGTGTGTATGAATTGGAACTCGGTTTGACATGCACTGAACTCATAGAAGTTGCAGGTGGTTTACGTGGTGAAGAGGTGAAAGCGGTTATCCCTGGCGGTAGTTCCGCACCGATCTTGACGCATTATGAGTTAGACACACGACTCGATTTTACATCACTAACGCTTGCGAAATCCATGTTAGGTTCAGGTGGCATTATTGTGATGAACGAAACCCGGAATATCGTTGATTGTTTGCTTAATATTATGAAATTCTATGCGCATGAATCGTGTGGACAATGCACACCTTGCCGATGGGGAACACCGTGGGTGCGAGATATTGTCCAACGAATTGCTGATGGAGAGGGTAGACAAACAACCATCACGCGACCGAAGTTCGGTGTTACCGAAAGCGGTAGATGGGGAGATACCGGGGAAACAGAGGAAATCTATGAAGACCTTGACCTACTGGAAAACGTTGCGAACAACATTGCAAATGTGGATACGATGACATGGAACACGATATGCGTTTTTGGTATTGCTGTCTCGTGGCCAGCAGTGAGTTATATGCGGAAGTTCCGACCTGAATTTGAAGCCGCTATCCGAGAAGGTAAACTCGTTACACTGCCTGTTGCTGAAGCGACAGTGTCACCAGAGGAGAATTACGCTTATCAGCAGCGGTTTATACCGAAAGAGTTCTCTGAACTGGAGTAGGGTAGAGACATTACTGTGCGATAGCTTAAGGAACACATACGATGAAAACGTTGTTTTTTGGTATTACGTTATTTCTATGCCTGAGTACTATCGCAACTGCTCAACTGAGCGTTGAGGACTTAGAGAAGATACGCGAGATAGTTAACGAGGCAGAAGTGCGTTTGGAGAAACGGATTACCGAATTAGAGGCACGTTTAGAGGAACGTATATCCGAAACTGAAAAGCGTTTAGAGAAGCACTTTTCTGATCGTTTTGCAGATCAAAGCAAGAGGTTAGACTTTCAAGGCACATTGGTAATAACACTCATCGGAGCGGTGATAGCATTTGTTGGTATTCCGTTAATCCTCATTGCATATCAGCAGAACAGACGTACTCAACAGGATGATATAATAACTCAACAGGATGATATAATAAAAGTACTTACTGCAGAGATTCAAACGTTGCGCGAGAGAATAGAATCACTTGAAGAAAAGCGTATCGTTGGAGCATAATCAATGAATATGGAGCAACTCCTATTAGTAGATTGGAGTAATATTTATGGCATTTATTAAACTGAACGACCTTGAAATAGAGGTTGAAGATGGAACGAATATAGTTGAAGCAGCAAGGCAACATGACATAGAGGTGCCTCACTATTGCTACCACCCTGGGTTAAGTCGTCCTGCTAATTGCAGAATGTGTCTCATTGACGTTTATCTGAGAAGTTCAGATATGCCAGAAAGGCAATTGGCAACGGGTTGTACAACGACTGTCCGATCCTCACCACCAGAGAGAAAAATAGACGGTAAGTATGACATCATCGTTCGGACAGATAGTCCTCGTGTTATAAAGGCACGGGAGGATATCCTTGAGTTTCTTTTGGTGCATCATCCCCTTGACTGTCCTGTCTGTGACCAAGCAGGCGAATGCGATTTGCAAGACTTTAGTTATCGGCATGGACATGATAAAAGTCGTTATGTAGAAGTCAAAAACGTTCCACCTAAGAAGGATTTAGGACCAGATATTCTACTCTATACAACACGTTGTATTGTCTGCACGCGGTGTATCCGATTCTGCGATGAAGTATCTGGTAGTGGAGAACTCGGTTTAATCAATCGCGGTTCTCACGATGAGATTGACATACCGAGGAGTCATGAAGGAACTCCTATACAACTACTTGATAACAAACTGGCAGGAAATGTCGTTGATATATGCCCTGTCGGTGCACTCATTAGCAAAGATTTCTTATTTAAATCCCGTCCTTGGTTCTTGGAAAAGGAAAATAGTATCTGTACAGGATGTAGTGTGGGTTGTAATATTACAGTTGAATATAAAGTAGATGGGCTGTATCGTATAAAACCACGTTTCCATGCAGACATTAACCAACACTGGATGTGTGATGATGGTCGTCTTGGATACCATTATGTCAATAGCGATGACAGACTCCAACTTCCTCTCAAAAAGGTTGATGGTGAACAAACTATAACACAGTGGGCAGATGCATTGACGTTGGTTACAGAGAAGTTATCAGAAGTTGAGGCAGATGATATTGTTGTTATCGGTTCTGCACAAGGCACAAACGAAGATAATTATGTCCTACAGCAGTTTGCTCATGATGTGTTGAAAACTACCCAATTAGGGCTTTTTGGTCAGTTGCCGGGTGAAGAGCATAAATTCCCACAATTCACCATAGAAGCGGACAAAAACCCGAACACTGCAGGTGCGCGAACAATACTCGGTTCTGCCAACGGAAATGTCGTTTTAGAAGGTGATGCACTCTGGGAAAAAGTCGCAGGTGCAAAAGTTGTCTATCTCGTTAGTGGCGTTCCTGAACGTTCTCTTGAAGATACTGAAAGAGAAGCATTAGAAAAGGTTGAATTCCTTATCGTGCAAGACGTTTTGTCATCGGAGGTCACGGAATTAGCCGATGTTGTACTTCCAGGTACAACTTTTGCTGAAAAAGATGGCACTTTCACCAATTCAACGGGATGGGTGCAACGGATCCGCAAAACGATTGACCCACCCGGCGAAGCACAAGTTGATTGGCAAATCACCCAACAGCTAGCAAAACATCTTGGTGGAGAGATCGACTATCACTTTGCAGGTGAGGTAGCCATAGCGATTTCTGAGAATGTTGAAGGCTACAGTGACGCAACACATCAAAATATTGGAGATTCAGGTATTAAGTTGGCTTAATACCTGAACTTCAAAAACACACGTCACCTTGAAGGAGAAAGAATGGAGATAAATTTAGTAGAACATATAATAATCCCAGTCGTCAAAATTCTGTTCATTGCACATCTGCTGATTATTGGTGTGATGGCAATGATTTGGTCTGAACGTAGGGTGAGTGGATGGATTCAAGACAGATTAGGACCGAATCGTGTTGGACCGCAAGGATTACTCCAACCTATCGCAGACGGTATTAAATTTCTCTTTAAGGAAGACCTTATCCCAAACCATGTAGATAAACCGCTTTACGTACTTGCACCAGCTATGCTTCTGATACCTGCGATGATTGCCATAGCAGTTGTCCCCTTCGGAAGTTCTATTACGATAGCTGGAATTGACATACCTCTCCAAATTGCAGATATCAACATCGGCATACTGTATATATTAGCGATCACTTCACTGGGTGTTTACGGTGTTGTTATCGGTGCGTGGGCATCAAATAACAAATACTCACTCTTAGGTGGTTTGCGTTCTTCAGCACAGATGATAAGTTACGAGTTAACATTGGGATTAGCAATTATCGGTGTGCTGATGCTTTCCGAGTCACTTAGTCTTAGGACAATTGCTGAACAACAAGGATCAAACTTGTGGGAATGGAACTTTATGATACATTTCCCTGCATTCCTTGCATTTACAACGGCAATGTTCGCAGAAACAAATCGATTGCCGTTTGACCTCGCCGAAGCGGAACAGGAACTTGTGGCAGGATACCATACTGAATATAGTAGCATGAAATTCGCTATCTTCTTTATGGCGGAATATATGAACATGATTGTCGGTTCTGCTGTCGTTGTAACGTTGTTCTTAGGTGGTTGGCACTTCTTCGGATTAGAAAATGTCGGCGGTCCATTCTGGAGTGGTGTTATCTCGTTTGCTATCTTCTTTATCAAAACGGGCATTTTCTTGTTTGTATTTATATGGGTTCGCTGGACACTTCCCCGATTCCGCTATGACCAACTCATGAACTTCGGATGGAAATTCCTGTTGCCCGTTGCGTTAACGTCAATCGTGGTAACTGGAACCTTATATGTAGCAACTAACGGGAATCGTCTTTGGATAGGTATAGGCAACGTAGTCGCAGCATTTATCGTAATAGCAATCGTTGCGGGAATGCTTGCCCTTGACAATAACAGTAAATCAACAGTACAGAGCACACCTACCGCAGCACCACTGCGTGGGTTAGATGCAGTAGAATAAGAGGTGTGCTAATGAATCCAGAAATGATTCTATTTTTTATCTTTGGAGCAGTGGCGTTAATCGGTGCAATTGCTGTTATCTCCTTTCGGCACCCCATCTATAGCGCGCTTTCGTTGATTGTAACGTTCTTTGCACAAGCAGGATTGTTTGTACTTTTAGGTGCGCACTTCGTGGCTGCTGTTCAGGTGATTGTATATGCTGGCGCAATCATGGTGCTGTTCCTCTTTGTAATAATGCTACTAAACCTTGGCACACTCTCTGCACAGGGAGCTCTCACCGGTAAACTGAAAGGGGTCGCTGTAGTCTTAGGAATACTGTTTGCGGCACAAGGCATCTTCATTGCTGTTAATGTTTTCAAAAATACAGAGGTTGGAACTGTTGAAGCAATGGAAAAGGCAGCTGCCCTCAATGATAACCCTATCGAAACTTACGATATAGGTCAACTCTTGTTCACCGATTATCTCTTGCCTTTTGAGGTTACTTCGCTTATTCTGTTGGCAGCATTGATAGGTGTTATTGTTTTGGTAAAACGTGAAAATCAAACAGAAAGTTAAATACGGTTTGGGGTAAAGTACTACAACTACTAAGGAGTCATTAGTCAGTAGTTATCAACTATCAGTTTAAGAATTATTAATTATTTTACTGATGTCCTTTTCCTTTGACAACTGGCAACTGATAACTAACAACTGACAACTATTATATGTCATTAGAATATTATCTCGCTTTAAGTGCCCTTCTGTTTACAATAGGTGTTATCGGTGTTCTCATCCGTAGAAACGCGATTATTATTTTTATGTGTATTGAACTAATGTTGAACGCTGCGAACCTTGCCTTTGTAGCAATCAGTCGGAGTCTTGGTGATCCAGCTGGACAGTTGTTCGTCTTTTTTGTAATGGCTGTCGCTGCTGCAGAAGTTGCAATTGGATTAGCAATTATTGTGAGTGTTTTCAAACATCGTGAAACAATTAACGTGGATGAAGTAAATTCGCTAAAAGGATAAGAAATGCCACAATATCTAATTACTATTTTATTGATTTCACCACTTGTCGGGTTCCTGATTAACGGATTGTTTGGCAAATGGTTAAAAGGAAACGAGAAACTGAGTGGAGGGATTGGTGCCCTTGCAGTACTTGTTTCCTTAATCTGTTCAATTATAGCATTTATCTCGGTAAACCGTGGGAATACACTTGAGGGAGAAGCAGGAGTCTTATATCCTTGGATTTCTGATTATATTAACATCGGCTACCATGTTGATGCCCTGACGACTGTGATGCTGTTGGTTATCACGGGTGTAGGATTTCTCATCCACGTCTATTCCATCGGATACATGCATGGCGATGAAGGTTATACCCGTTATTTTGCCTACCTAAATCTGTTTGTCTTCGCAATGCTAATCCTCGTTCTTGGCAACAACTATCTAATGATGTTTGTTGGATGGGAAGGTGTTGGTCTCTGCTCTTATCTGCTGATAGGATTCTGGTATGAGAAACAATCCGCTACAGATGCAGGGAAGAAGGCGTTTATTGTCAACAGGATCGGTGATTTTGGCTTCCTGCTGGGCATGTTCACCTTGTTTGCAGCATTCGGAACATTGGACTTCATTCCCATATTTGAAAATGCCGAGGTAGATAATTTTGATAAGATATTTGGTGTAAGCACGCTCGCGATTGCTACTTTGCTCCTCTTTGTTGGAGCAATCGGTAAATCGGCCCAGATTCCACTATATGTCTGGCTACCAGATGCAATGGAAGGTCCTACTCCTGTTAGTGCGTTGATACATGCTGCCACAATGGTTACCGCAGGTGTCTATATGATAGCACGTTCCGCAGTGTTGTATAATCTGGCACAAACAGGACATATTGTAGCATGGGTTGGTGTGCTAACCGCTTTCTTCGCCGCAACCATTGCCATCAAACAGAACGACATCAAACGAATTCTTGCATATTCTACCGTAAGTCAATTGGGATATATGTTTGTTGGTGTTGGTGTTGGTGCGTATGCATCCGGTATTTTCCACCTGATAACACATGCCTTCTTTAAGGGATTAATGTTCCTCACTGCTGGAAGTGTGATGCACGCAATGGCAAACGAATTGGATATGCGTAAGATGGGTGGTTTGCGTAGTAAAATGCCGATTACACACATCACTTTTTTGGTCGGTGCATTAGCAATTGCGGGTGCCCCATTCCTAAGTGGATTCTGGAGTAAGGATGAAATCCTACACAGCGCGTGGGAAAGTTCATCGGTAATTTGGGGTGGACAAGTAATTTACATCATCGGATTAATCACTGCATTTTTGACTGCGTTTTATATGTTCCGCTTGATTTTCGTCACCTTTTACGGAAAATCTCGCGTAGAACCTGAAGTTGAATCACATCTCCATGAATCACCCGCAGTAATGTGGGTTCCGTTGGCAATTCTCGCGATCCCTTCTGCACTTGTTGGTTTACTTTTAGGATGGGGCGGACACCACAGTTGGTTCCACCACTTCACTGAAAAGGTAGCAGGATTTAAAGTTGAGCACTTTGAAGCATTAGGCAGTCCAATCCTGTTCATGATAATTTCGACTATTGTTGGTGTACTTGGAATCGCTTTTGCATGGTCACGCTACAAAAATCGTGTGCCTTCAGCAGAACCTACCAACGTTCTGCAAAAACTCGTTGCTAACAAATTCTATGTTGATGAGATATACAATACTTTCATCGTACAGCCAATCAAAAACGTTTCTCATTTCTTGTTGTGGAAACTATTTGATAGTGGTATTATTGATGGAATTGTCAACGGTGTCGCAGCACTTATACGATTTATCGGAGGATTGTTACGTAGACTACAGACCGGACTTGTTCAAGTCTATATTGTGTCAATGGTTATAGGTATCGTTATTTTCCTTGCATACTATCTGTTCTTTACACAATAGATTGTTAGAACTTATGCATTTGTGCTAAGTTCTAAAGGATTCAATTGTAATAAAATGAGTCAGGCACATTTAGATTATGAAGACAGAGTTAACTTGGGGAGTTATTACACGCCACAGAGATTTGTGAAACTGGCATGGGAATTAATTGAAGGCTATGTAGATTCACAAACTACCGTTATTGATACTGCCTGTGGATACGGAGACTTTTTAAAGAACTGTGGTCAGTCTCACACAATCGGATGTGATATAGACGCAGATGCAATAGAGATAGCAAGAAAAAACACGGATAAAGTTAAGTATTATCGAACTAATTCTTTATCTAATGTTTCAAGGGAAAAATTCGGTATTCCTCTGCTGTCTACAAGATTGATAGTGGTAGGAAATCCACCTTATAACGATAGAACATCACTGATACGTCATAAGATTAAACAGATTGATTTTGAGGTAGATGAAGACATAGCGAGTCGGGACTTAGGAATATCATTTCTCCGTTCATACAATAAACTTGAAGCAGATTTTATATGTGTTTTGCATCCACTGTCTTACTTGATAAAACAGACCAATTTTAGACACTTAAAGGAGTTTACAGCAAATTACAAATTGATAGACGGCATACTGATTAGTAGTGGGGAATTCCCAGAATCGGCGAAACACACGCCTTTTCCGATTATTATTGCCTTCTATCAGCGGGACATCAATGGAATGGAATACGATTACATCCGTTCATTCCAATTTAGAACAGGAGACGGGACGCTTTTCAGTCTAAGTGATTTTGATTATATCACGAGTTACATCAGAAAATATCCGAGTAAGCAACATCAACCGGTCTCTGATGATTCGCTGTTTTTCTGGACAATGCGGGATATTAACGCATTAAAAAGAAATCGGACTTTCGTTAGAGCCCATAGCAGTAACACGATTGTAATAGACAAAGCAAAACTTGATTATTATGCTTATGTAGATGTGTTCAAAAGGAATCTCTATAGACTCCCATTCTATTTTGGGAACTGTGATGTTCCGATAGATGATAAGTTGTTCAAGCAATATAAACACTGTTTCATTAGCGATGCTATTAGATATCATCCTTTTTTGGAGAAGCACTTTCAGATAGATCTGATAGATGAGAAGGTGGTAGAGTCCAAAATAGATATGTATTTTAGAGAACTATTAGGAAAATATCACCGATGTAACACTGTGTCTTATGATTCGAAATCCTCTTTTTAGGAAATGCTAACGGAGGGAGAAAATGAAACAGCAAACTTTTCGCCCGCGGGATTTACTCAACCAAGAAGTTGCTGGCATCTGTGGTGTGGCGAGGATGACAGATAAAGTGCGAGCTGCTCACAATGGTGAAATTGGAAGCTATAAATATGGTGCAGATTCTAAGCAGGATAGCGGCATTTTGTCCTTCCTTGGTATTTCAGCAGTTGAATTTCAAGAAGCTGCTGTGCAGATAGACAATGATATTAAACTGGGATTATGGATTTTGAGTAACTGCAGTAGGTCATCTGAGGAAATATCGAAATTCAATCGTAAGTTGAAATATTGGTGGCAGAGCAAAATGCCTCGTGACACTTATTCAAGGCGTCGTCGCGAATTGGCACGCCGCCGAGAATCATCCGAGTCATCTGAGATAGACTCGTTGTTATTCATGATTATTGGTTCCGGTTAATGCAAGTTAAGTTATTCTAAAGGAGATTTTTTTGCTACTTTCAATAGTTATTTTTTTACCACTACTTGGCGTGATAGCGATAGCATTGCTCAGAGGACTTGGTGCATCTTCTATAAAATGGATCGCACTTCTTATCAGTTTGTTAACATTCGCTATCTCAATAGGACTTTATACTGGGTATGATGCTACAGAAACAGAAAACCTGTTCCAACTGGGAACAAAATTGGATTGGATACCAGGTATAAAGGCAAGTTATCACATCGGTATTGACGGTATTTCGTTGTGGTTAGTATTACTTACGACTTTCCTAACACCATTATGTATCCTCGCAGCGTGGAACTCGGTGGAAAAAGGCTTGAGCGGATTCATGATGTCGCTTCTCGCCTTGGAAACCGGCATGTTGGGAGTCTTTGTTTCCTTAGATCTACTTTTGTTCTTCGTGTTCTGGGAAGCGATGTTAATCCCAATGTATTTCCTCATCGGAATATGGGGTGGAGAACGCAGGATTTATGCCACCATAAAGTTTGTGCTTTATACAATGGCGGGTAGTGCGCTCATGTTAGTGGGTATTTTAGCACTATATTTCCAAAACGGTGATAATGGTTTTGATCTTGTGCAACTCTTAGCAGCTGAAGGACAGTTTGACCACGCGAATTTGTTGTTCCTTGCATTTTTCATCGCATTTGCAATTAAAGTGCCACTCTTCCCGTTCCATACATGGCTGCCAGATGCACACGTTGAAGCACCTACCGTAGGCAGCGTCATCCTTGCAGGTGTCTTGCTCAAAATGGGGACGTATGGCATAGTGCGATTCTGTCTGCCTCTATTTCCACAAGCAGCAGCGGATGCTACATCTTGGATTGTCCCGCTTGCTGTCATTGGGATAATCTATGGTGCGTTAGTAGCAATGGTACAACCGGACTTGAAAAAGTTGGTAGCATATTCCAGTGTGAGTCATCTCGGCTTCGTTGTGTTGGGACTATTTTCGCAAAGTGATGCGGGTATACAGGGTAGCGTTTTACAGATGATCAATCACGGGTTAAGCACGGGCGCGTTATTCCTCTTAGTCGGCATGATTTATGAACGTAGACATAGCCGAATGATTGTTGATTTCGGTGGAGTGGCAAAGAAAATGCCAGTTTTCGCCACAATCTTCTTGATTGTAACGCTGTCCTCTATAGGATTGCCCGGTCTCAACGGGTTTGTTGGTGAATTCAAGATCCTTCTCGGTAGTTTTGTTGGAGATGCTTTCTCAAAATGGTACGTAGTATTTGCAACATCGGGTGTTATATTGGCTGCGGTTTATATGCTTTGGATGTATCAGCGCGTTATGTTTGGCACACCAGACAGTACCAATGCATCTTTACCTGACCTAAACCCGCGAGAACTCGCTGTACTCCTACCGATACTACTGTTTATCGTATGGATCGGTGTATATCCAAATACGTTCCTAAAACCGATGGAACAGTCTGTGAACGAAATCGCAAGAGAAGTCAAAGTACAGCCTGATGAAACACCGGATATTGGACAACTCATACGCCACAGTGAATCCCAAGGCAAGGTTATACTGGAGGCAGAAACGAAAACCGAACAAACGATTGGTGAGGAGGCACTGAAAAAAGAGTGAAATCAAAAATCGCGTTTACTATAATCCTTTGTGTCATTTTAGCACTTATATTATCCGTTTCAATGGATACCTTCGCTGCTGATGAGACACAAAATGGCGAAGCAGCACATCATGGTCATGGCGTAGATGGAAAGGATTTACCTTTATGGAGCATTATTCCGTTTGTCGGTATTCTTCTATCAATTGCAATTCTCCCTCTCGTATTTGATTCGCACTTTCTCGTCCATCACGGAGGGAAGATGTCGTTAGTCTGGGCATCAATTTTCGCAATACCGTATCTCGCTGTTTTTGGTGGCAAAGCATTTTATGATATTCTCCACATTTACCTATTGGACTATATACCATTTATCATTCTATTGTGGGGATTGTTCACAGTTGCAGGTGGTATTCTTGTTCGTGGATCGCTCCGTGGCACACCTGTAGTCAATACATTGTTGTTGCTATTCGGTACTGTGATAGCGTCGTGGGTGGGAACAACTGGTGCATCAATGCTTTTAATCCGTCCCTTAATCCGTGCAAATGAGTACAGGAAAAACAAAGTACACTTAATTGTATTTTTCATTTTTCTTGTGAGTAATATTGGTGGTTCATTAACACCTATAGGAGACCCACCCTTATTCCTTGGATTTCTCCGAGGTGTGCCTTTCTTCTGGACAACTGCTGCGCTCTTACCACACATGTTATTTATCAGTGTGATACTAATTGGGCTGTTCTTTGTTATAGACACTATGCTGTTTAAACGGGAGGGTGGTGTCGTTCCTGAAGATGGAACAAAAGAACCGTTACGGGTAGATGGTCTCTTCAATCTTGTTTTCCTATTCGGAATTATTGGTGCCGTCCTAATGAGTGGCACATTCAAATGGGGAGAAGTCAATATTCTCGGTGTACATGTATATTGGCAAAATATCACACGTGAACTATTGATTGTCCTAATGGGAGTGCTTTCTCTCGTATTTACGCCTTTCAAAGGGGAATTACGTCAAACCAACGAATTTTCATGGGAACCGATTGAAGAAGTCGCAAAAGTCTTTGCCGGGATTTTTATGACAATTATTCCAGCCTTGGCAATATTGAAAGCAGGACAGGATATCTCAGGACCTGATGGAATGATAGCACGTTCAATAAATGCGATGCAGGAACCATTTCACTATTTTTGGATTACCGGCATCCTATCAAGTTTCTTAGACAACGCACCGACATATTTGACATTCTTCACGACTGCCCTTGGAAAGTTAGAAATCTCTGAAGAGTTAGTGTCAACGATCTTGTCAACACCTTACAATCAGTTACCAGTTGAAATGCAGGCTCAGTTAACAGTTGAAAGTCATGAAGGATTTGTGAGTTTGCTTACAGCTATATCTGTCGGTGCTGTATTCATGGGTGCGAATACCTATATCGGCAACGCGCCGAATTTTATGGTCAAATCTATCGCTGAACAGAGTGGAATAAAGATGCCGAGTTTCTTTGGATATATGTTATGGTCTATTGTAATCTTATTCCCGCTCTTTGTAATCGTTACATTCGTGTTTTTACGATAGGAGACAGAAGTTTTCTCTAAAGTTTGCTTATACATTTATTGTGATTACGGAGTTTGAAAACGGAGGTTTGGAATGCCAGATATTGATTGGTCACTGTTAATGCCACAACTTGTCATTGTTGGAACGTTGCTGATTGTCCTTGTCTTTGATATGATTGATTCAATCTCAAAAAGGACATTGGGATGGATGACAATCGTTGGATCGGGAATCGCTTTAGTTGATTCCATCCGAAAACTACAAGCGGGCACAAATGAAGTCCTATTCAGTGATATGTTTAAGGTTAATGGTTATTCGCTGTTCTTTAATATCATCTTTCTTATTTCAACGATTTTAGTTGCTTTGATCTCAATTAGTTACTTGGGTAAAGAAGATAAAAAACAGGGACCATACTACCTTCTTATCCTACTGGCAACACTCGGCATGATGTTAATGGCTGCCGGCAATGAACTGATTATCGTTTTCCTCGGTTTAGAACTGATGTCATTATCCTTGTATGTCTTAGCAGGTTATTTCCGTGAAAGTCCTGCCTCAAGCGAAGCAGGTATGAAATATCTTTTACTCGGTGCGTTCGCAAGTGCGTTTTTCCTATATGGAATCGCTTTGATTTATGGAGCTGCAGGAACAACGAATATACCCGTTATCATCTCAAAACTTACCGCAGTCAATCCACCTTATGCACTTTCGTCATCATCTCTATTTTTAGCAGGTATGTTCTTGCTTATCGTCGGCTTCGGGTTTAAGGTTGCTATCGTTCCCTTCCATCAATGGGCACCCGATGTGTATGAAGGAGCACCTACTACCATCGCTGCCTTTATTTCCGCAGGTCCAAAAGCGGCAGGTTTCGCTGCATTTTTGACAATTTTCATTGACGTGTTACCAGAGTTACCAAAAGCAGCAACGGGTGTTATCGTGCTCTTAGCAATGCTAACAATGACGGTTGGAAACGTCATCGCTATTGCACAAACGAACATCAAACGGATGCTTGCCTATTCAAGTATTGCACATGCCGGCTATGTGATGGTAGGTTTAGCAGCTGCAAATGCAGACGGCAAATCGAGCGCGATGTTCTATCTCCTCATCTACTGCGTAATGAACATCGGTGCATTCGGTGCTGTGATATTAGCAAGAACTGCTGATGGTGAGAACCTTATGATATCCGATTACGCAGGACTCGGATTCCGTAAACCGCTGCTCGCAATTTTCATGACGACAATGCTCGTATCTCTTGCGGGTTTCCCACCCACTGCAGGATTTATCGGAAAATTATATGTATTTAAATCTGCAGTTGATGCTGGACAGATTTGGCTTGTCATTGTCGGTGCACTCAACACTGCAATTTCAGCGTTTTACTACCTACGCGTTGTCGTAACCATGTATATGCGGGAACCTGAAGAGGAACTTGAGTTCAGCCCATATCCTTCAACCTTAGTTATCGGACTGACACTCGCGGCAGTCGGGATAATCCTCATCGGTATTCTGCCGTCACTTCTGACCACTCCAGCATAAAATGTTCTGTTATAACTAAGCTGATCTCAATCATTTGCGAACATCTTCATAGGTGCGGATACCATACCACTCCATAAGTTGCAATTTAAGGATTACTCTATTGTTGGAGGGTTTTCCCAAGTCTGATTTTCTGTCCTATTTCTCTGAAATCAGGGTTAGGAAACCCTCTAACCTGAAAGAAAACATTATCAGAAATCCAATTGCACCGAGGTCCCTTATGTTTGATAGGTAATAGCGTATCATGCTATACCTAATACTTATTGATTTAAACCACCTTATCAAAGGTTATGCATGAAGCCTAAATAGTCATACGAAAAATCAGTTATTTACCTGTTTTACATTATTTCGGGGCTCTATCATTCCATTCGTTTCCCGGTATATTTTGTCTTGAGTTTGGTAAACGATGTTCATGTCTAAGTGGGATATAACGAGTTTGTTCATCTATTTCCATGATTAAATATATACACCCGGCTCCGCCTCCCTCTGATAGTCCTGCTAAACCTGTTGGCGTAATTGGTTGTCCAATGCCATCAAATACCACTTCATACAAGTGATGTCGGAAATAACTATATTTTTCTTTCCAGGGCTTTACTCCTTCATGGTTAGCTACCCTGACTTTAATGCCGTATGATCCACTAAGAAATCGATCTTCAGAAGGTCCGTAGCTAGCTTCTGCACTGCAGCTTGATGTACAAAGAAATAAATCATCAAATGGGAAAATACTACATTGGGCAGTTCCAGTTACGAGGTCTTCAATGTGTGTGCCTGCAACTTCATCTTGATGCGCATGAGAACCATCAAAATATGTAATCAAGGCCAGAATCGTTAATATTATTGTGAAAAATTGTCGTATCTGCATTTGTTCTCCTTATTTATGTGGTAAGTCAAGATATTGAAACGGATCAATACCTGATGACTCGTAATCTAAAACAGTTATGTTTGAAGGTGGGTTCAGAATGTCTACACCAACGGGAACTTTTCCATGTTGGAGGGTTATATGCGGTACTACAATTCCATCATTAGATACACGTTCTTTTACGGTAATATAGACGGTATTAAAGTAGTTAGGGTATACTTTATCGGTTTTTCCATCAATAATACCACCTTTAAAGTTCCTTTCACCTGATGTCCATAGTTTGATTAATACCCGGTCAAGGAGTTCAAATTGCCTTTGGGCTTCTGATGATAGATTGTAATAGTCCCCCTGATTCCATACAACAATATCATTATAATCCTTTGGTACCTCGGGAAATTCTCCAAAACCGTGTGGAGAAATCGTGGGTAAATTGGATATTGCTGGAATCTGATACTCTTTTCCATCTAAATTTACTGTAATCGTTTTCTTTTCTCCAACAGATGATATTTCATTGGAGGAGGGTGTGATTAGCGTTTTATCAGTCAGTGGACCGTCTGTGGTTGGAATATCACTTTTTGCAGGTATGTTAGTTTCTTCTTTTGTCGTGATATTCGTGTCTGTTTTTTGAGATGTTTCCCGTTGACGTAGCATTTCCTCTTCTTTTGCAAGTTGCTGTTTGTCGTGGGCAATATCATAACGATACCAGAGAACACACACCACTGAAAACACAATCAAAAAACCAATAGCACTAAGAACCCATTTGTTTGTTAGATATTCACGTAACATCTTACACATCCTATTGCTATCAACGCGAATGCCTTGATAGTATTTAGAGGTCAAAGATAACCTTTTCCATTAACTACCAATTCCTACAACATTATTTGCAGGACAACGGTAAGATTTCTGGTAAATATAGAAAATATGAGGGTTTTACAAAACTAATGATATGAGCAGGTTGTATAATAACCCTTTGAATCACACAACTTGCTACTAACTCTAAAGCATGATAACATTTTGCCAAAAAAAACACAAGGCACTTTTTCAATTTATTTTATGCCTTATGTGACTTATAAGACATTGTAGATGAAGTATTTTGAATGTCCTTGTTGTGAACATAAATACTGCATCAAAAATGGTAAAGTTCAAGGAAAACAAAGATACATATATATAATATAGTTATGTGCATTAAGACAGATTTTCGATAAATTTACAAAAAGTGCAACCGATTTGCAACTCGATTGTAGTACAAGTAACCTCAAGCGTGGAGGTGATGACATGACTGAAGACGAATTCCTTGAACTGGTCCGAAAACATCAAGATAGAATCTATCGGCATGCACTCTATCTACTCAAAAACAGTGAAGATGCAAAAGATATGACACAAGAAACCTTCATCAAAGCGTGGCAACATAGGACAAAGTTAAGACAAAAAACTGTTCACGCATGGCTGCTGAAATGCGTTCGGAATCTCTGTTTTAACCTACTAAAACGTAGAAAGTTTCAAGTGCATTTATCAGAAGATGATGAAGGCGATATGTTTGGCATGTTACTAAAGACAGAAGAAAATAAGTCAAGTCCATCTCCAGAGGAGATTACGATTAAGCAGGAAACTAAACAGTTAGTGCATTGCGCAATTGGAGAATTACCTCCTTCTATGAGATCGGTAGTGATAATGCGGGAATTAGAGGGAATGAGTTATAAGGAAATCGCTGCAGTAGTGAAACAACCTGAAAATAGTGTGAAATCAACCGTATTTCGTGCGCGTAAAAAATTACGTGAGATATTGATAAACCTTATGGAGACATAACCGATGACTCAAAATACACTACACGGCAGAACTTGTGCAGACTTCCAAACATTGTTGGAAGAATATATCGCAGGTGAATTGGATTCCCAGACTGAATCTACAATTACATCGCATCTCACTACATGTGACAGGTGTCAACACGAATTGCTTATGGCACAAACGATTGACGCTGTGTTAGATGATCTGCCAAAGCTTACGTCACCGCCTGAAATTCTAAGAGAGGTCACGACTTATGTGCGTGAAAATCCGGAAAGCGGTAGTTGGTGGCATCGGATCTTTCAATTTACTCCAGTTTTGGAATACTTACGTTCACCATTGCTGCGTGTAAGTGCCATAGTTGCGCTTATTGGAATAATGTTATTCGGTCTACACCAATATCATAAGTATGTTGAAGTAGCACAAGCAAAAAGTGATTTCCAATATGCAATGCGTAAGATGCAATCAGCCGTACGTAAAACAAGTCTTGCAGTAAACGATAGTTTTACATCTCTGAAAGTTGAAGAGGCACCTCAACGTGCACTAAAACCGACAAAGCATATTTCACCGGCAATTCAGCAGAGTCTGGGTGTTCTCAACATCTTAACTGGTTCAGAAAATCATCAAGAGTCAGATACAATTAAGTAAATAATAATTCTATATAACCAAACAATCAAAATCCAGGAGGAAATAATACAATGAAACGATTTACCTTTGCTACACTATTAGTCGCTTTATGCTTTTTGGGCAATGGTATAGCTGAAACCGAGGCAATTCAGGGGAAAATAGATATGAACCTACCCGATGCTCCGACGCCTACGATTGAAGTTAACTTAGACCAATCCTTTTTCAATCTCTTTATCAAATTTACGGTAAACCTACCAGAATATGCGGAGTATGCGGAGATGATTGAAGGTGTCTTCATTCGCACTTTTGATAAAGAGTCAGGGGACTTAACGAAGTTGAGAAACCACTATCAAAAAATTCTCAAAATGGAAAATTGGGAACACATCGTTAGGGTCAAGGACGAACTTAGTGTTAGTCTACTCTTCGCTGAAACACCCGGTGTTGTCCACGGCATTTTCGTATCCTTTACCGATAAACAGAATACTACTTTCGTGAATGTATGTGGTGAGATTGATTTTCAAAAACTTGGAATCCTATTTGGAAAAATATTGGAATCCGATCCTGAGTTCTTAAAGGACCTTAAGATTGATGGAAAATTTCGCATAGAACAATAACCAATATGCTGCCCAAAAAGATGATGTTATATAACACATGTTTAGACACTTTGAGGGAGTGGCAAACTTTAAATATATGATAGGAAAATGATCATGAAAAGACCTGTAATTTCAACTCTTCTTATTGGTGTAGTTTTATTGGGTATAGTTGGTTGCGGCAATGATGATGAAAAACTCGTTAAGCCAACCGTTGAGCCCGCTGCACCTAAATTAACAAAAGAAGATGTACTTGGTTCATGGGAAGTGGTATCTATCAATGGTATATCTTCCGAAGCATTTCTTGAATCACCTGAAGGAGAAGACTTAGAAGAAATTAGTATTAAACTTAATACATTTCACTTTGTTATTACCGATGATGATTCATGGAAAATAAATCTTGACTTCGAATCTATATTAGATTTTCCTGATAATCCACCTGATCCGGATCTGCCTCCTGATGGCAAGCTTAATGTAATTGGAGAATGGACAGGCAATTACATTATTAAAGATCCCAAACTCATCCTTACTCCTACAGTAGCAGATATAACTATCGAATCCGAACCTGAAGATTATATTCAAGTGGCAACTGATTTTCTAACGAAAGAAGAAGCAGAAGCTGACTTTGATGAAATATTCAGAGATGACATTCTGAAACCGTTCAAGCAATCCAATGTAATCTTGCAAAGTGATAAGCGATTGTTGCTTGGCCAAGCAGGAAAAAAGATGGTCTTGAAACTACAGTGAGTAATAGCAGTATACAAAGGAGAATAATATCATGAAACTGCAAAAAACGCTAATACTGTTGTTTACGTTGTTCTGTTTAGCAATATGGATTGTGCCGATCCAGCAGGTATTTGCACAAGAAAAACAACCAAAACAACAGACGAAAAAAGGACTCATCCCGTTTGACTATTTGGATGAAATGGAAGCACATGTTGAAGTTAATCTAACGAACAGACTTATTAATTTGGTGACTAAATCTGTCAGTTCAAAACCAGAGATAGCAGGACTAATTGGGATGATTGACGGCATCTATCTCCGTACCTATAATGAATATGGTGAGTCAGAAGCTGGTATGATTAAGTATTACAAAAATATACTTAAGGAAAACAAATGGGAAGTGCTCGTCAGGGTTAAAGAAAAACCTAAAATCTCTAAAAAAGGCGAATTGGTTGAAATCAGTTTGCTGTTTGATGAAGATGTGGCTTACGGTATCTTTGTAATTATCGCGTCTCATGATCCTGATGAGGTAACCCTTATTAACATTGTCGGTGAAATCGCTCCAGATAAGATTACTGAATTGCTTGGCAATTTAAGCAAATTCGGTATGACAGATATTGATCTTGAAGACACGCTGAAGACAGGTGTTGAGCCAAAAGCAGAAAGGGATACCGTTCAAAAAGAGCTTCTCGCTGTCAAAGCAGAAAAACCACCAAAAATTGACGGTAAACTTGATGACCCATGTTGGAAAACCGCACCTCAAACCGACGGGTTCACGCATGTAGAAACGGAAAAACTTGTCAAAGATCAGACAATAGTCAAACTCCTTTACACCGACAAAGCGATCTACGTTGCCTGGTACATTTACGATTCTGATCCTAAAACAATCGTAACAGACAAGAAGTTGGATTCTAGCCAGTTCCTTGATGCGGAATCGGTCTGCTTTAGCATAGACCCATTCCATACACATCAATCCAGGCCTCGCATCCGGTTTATGGTCAATCCGTTTGATCAACAAAAATTTGAACGTCTATCATTGGGGAATCAGCAGAAATCTAAAGTGACGAACGATTGGATCGCGATTACGAAAATCGTTGATGATGGATGGGTTGTAGAGATGGAAATTCCTTGGAAGGTGTTAGACTATCCAGATACTTCCGAACCGATTCAGATGGGGATCAACTTCAACAGGAAACAGCAGCGGACAGGTGAGGATTCTTGGTGGTCAAATATAGGTGTTGAGAAGGAATACAAAAACGATGGCAATTGGATACGGGTATTACCACCACGAAAGTCTTCCCGCATGCAAGGAATGTTAGATGCATTTGAAGAAGGAAAATACAATGCTTCAGGTGTTTTTACACGTGGTAAAGACGGTTCTCCCACAGATAGCGATTTCTTTCGTCTCGTGAACACCAGCGGCTTAAATCCTATTGATGGGCTTAGACTCGGTGGTGGATTTGAACTCGGCACAGGGTGGAATCCTGATCCGTACTTTTTTGAAAGATCCGGCGAAACGATTCAACGGAATAGGATTCTAAACACAACATCATTCGGTATTGATGAGAACGAATTCGGTATACGATCAAGCCTATCACCGAAACCTTTCATATTCGGTACTATGAGTTATGCACTTCGGACAGAATTCCCTAATTACCGACTTGGTGGTGGTGTCTTATTCGGCGAGAAATCAAGCCTCACTTATAGTGTCCAAATTCATAGGTTGACATCTGCCAGGGACAGAGATCTCTTATTAAGCGGCAGTGAACAGTTCTTAAGAGCGTTCTTTGATGCAGGTTTTCAAGACTACTATACAAGACAAGGGGGAGTCATGGCATTGCAATGGCAGCATGCATCCTTAAAGCATACGCTTGGACTATCCCTGCTTTTAGAGGAACATGAAAGTATTAGGGAAGATAGCACCTCTTACTTCAGAATCGGAACTTCAAGCTACCACTTAGGCACAGATCTAAGACCGAATTCTCCCATATACGATGGAAGAATGCATAGCATCTCCCTTAAGTACGATTTTGACACCCGTCAGGACACTAAAATCAGCTATAACCTTAGAAACCGAGCGAACAAAAATGAGTGGTATAATACTTTCTTAGTTGAGCATTCTAATCCTGATTTGGGTTCTACGTATGATTTCACTCGCTTTATAATACATCTTCGCAACTATCACCCAATTGGAGATGATCGGATTGATACACGTCTAAAAGTTGGACTTGCATCTACTTCGTATATGCTGCCTTACCAACGTCAATTTGTTCTTGGTGGCACAGGAACACTACGTGGATACTCTCTTTATGAATTTGTAGGTAACCACGGATTCCTATTCAATATGGAGTATGCACATAATTTAGCAACTAATATTTACATTGTTCCTTTTGTAGATATAGGACAAACATGGATGAATTTGGAAGAGATTAATGATATTTACCCGAAGGTTAATTTGGGTATCGGTTTCCAACTCGGTATCTTCAGATTGAACTTCGCAAGGGCACTTGAGAGGAGTAGTGAATATCGAGCCAATTTCAAATGGTCCCGCACGTTTTAAATCAATCTAACAGACCAAACATCGTTTCTAATTATTGAATTGCGCGACTACAAACACCGTAAATAAAAGATAAAAGTCATTTCCCATATATATGGGAAATGTTCAATACTATTTCGTCAGAAATCTGAAAAGGAGAATACTGAAATGAAAGCAATTTTGACTGTGGCGATGATCCTAAGTTTACCGATGGCTTCTGCAAACGCAGATACACCTGCTGAAAAGCCGAGTGAAGATGTCACCGAGGCGCAGAGCCAGAAAAACATGGAAATCTGCAAGCAACATTTTCGCGAAATTGGCAAGGCGATTCAGGCATACAAAAAGGAACACGGTGATTTCCCTAAGAGGCTATCAGAACTTCACCCGAAATATTTGCCAGATGCAAACCTCTTGCTTTGTCCTGCAGATAAAGAGGGCGGCAAGCCAATCTCTTATTGGAACGCAGACCCGAAAATGCCTGTGAGTTATGGGTATGAGTTTCTTCCTAAAAACCGAGAGAAGATAAATGAAACCCGTTTTGTGTATGGCGATCACATACCGCTTGTCCGATGTCTACATCACATCAACCCGGATAAAGTCTCTAAAGAAGGTCTGAACTTGAGTTTTTCCTTGAAAATTTACAAGTCAGGTTTTAATTGGAGCGACGAAGATATACACGGTAGTCCCGAAGCCGCTATTGCTGCCTTTGAAAACTCGCTTGCGCAATATCCGGATGATCGGCGGTTCTTTGATCTCTACCCGCGGCTTGTCGTACTCTACACCAAGGTCGGAAACGAAAAATCAGCAGATGCTCTTATTGAACGTTTCAAGTCACCAGGCATGATACCAGACAATAATGGGTACCGCTCAGTATTCGGGAAACTTAGGCACGTGGGCCTCTATAAGGAGCTGCTTGAGATTTTTAAGGCAGCTGAGCAGCGGCAGCCCGACGAGGGGGTTATCCTCTTTCGCCTTGCCCACATTTATGAGAAATTAGGCAATGCTGAACTCGCCGAAGTCTACTATCGGAAGTCTGATCCCAAATATGAATTGTGGGGAAAATTGTTGCCCGACTTCTCTGCGACTGACCTTGATGGCAAACCGATTTCGCTGAAGCAATATCGTGGAAAAGTCGTCTTGCTCGACTTTTGGGGAGTCTGGTGTGGTTTCTGTATTGACGAAATGCCCAATCTCAAAAGAGTTTACGCTACCTATAAAGATCAAGGGTTTGACATTATCGGTGTTAGTCTTGACGATGAGGAAGCGGTACTGCGGGACTATATTAAAGAGAACAACATCCAGTGGCGGCAGATTTACAGTGGCAAAAGGTCGGAGGAGGATCCACTTGTACAGCAGTTTAAAATTACGAGTGTTCCATCACAGTGGCTTATTGACAGGGATGGCAAACTAATCACGCATAAGGCAAGAGGAGAAAAGTTGGAACAACTCGTCATGGAAGCACTCAAGAACAAAACCGAGAGTAAGTAACCAAATCTATCAAGGATGACGATTAATGTATGCGGGAAATCAATACCCGCATACATTATAGTGAAATCCAAAAATTGTAACTTTAAGGGGGGGCGTAAAGTTTTTGGCACAGAGATACAAACTTCTGTTTTCTTTAGTCCCGTAGGGACGATATGTTTATAGAAAACGTCATGTACAACCTCTTTAGTCCCGTAGGGACGATATGTTTATCTTTCTATGCCGTTCCTACGGAACTCAAGAGAGGTGGTCCACATTTTTTCTATAAACATATCGTCCCTACGGGACTGAAGAACATAATGCAAAAGTTATAGTGTATAAGACAACGCCAAAGTAGGAACAATAAGGCATCCGGCAATATTTACAGATTCTTTTGCCAAAAACTTTACACACCCACTTTAAGGTATAAGATTGTAATTTTCCCATACTGAAGGAGAGTCCAATGAAAAAATTGAATCAGTTTTTACCCCTTACCATTTTCACTTTTCTGTTTATTTTACCTTTTCTTACCGGTTGTGCTGAAACGGAACGTGAAATGATGTTTCCTGATCGTGAACTGCCTGAAAGTGTTACTATTTCAATTGAAGATATATCTGAAGGAGCAACATTAAATCTTGCTATTTCCACTGACTACAAAGAACATAGGGACAATTTTGGGAACAAAGTTATTATCCACAATAACGAAGAGAAGTACACCGTTACAGAGAATTTCAGTAAGACACTTCCATTAATTGTTCCTGATGAAAGGTCTTTTTCTGTCAAACTTAAATGTACTGCATTTGAATCCGAAAGCGATGAAGGAACCGACTCGCTTCGTTTGATAATCCAGTTTCATGGTAACGGAAATTTTGATAATGGAAATTACAATCAAGTGCATCCGATTGAACTGGGCACATCCATCAACTTACAAAGTGCTTTCAGTCGATATGATGGCACCTCCAAAAGTTGGGAATACTTACCTCCAGATTAGAACTCTTGCGGAGTGCTTTTTCAACCGATACGAAAGACATCCTTGATATTACAACCACTTTATAGATCTCAGCAGATCTTGCTATAATGTAAACCCTATCCTAATAAAGATAGGGTTTTTGTCTTGCTCAATATGACCTCATAATATAAATTTCACTAAAATGAAAAAAGATGCAACAATTTTGCATCTCGTTTGTAGTAGCGTTAACTCAAATCGCACGGAGTTACAAATGACAGAAGATAAATTCCTTGAACTCATCCGAAAACATCAAGATAAAATATATCGTCATGCTTTTTATCTACTGAAAAACAGTGAAGATGCGAAAGACATGGCACAAGAAACATTTATAAAAGCATGGCAACATCGCGCTAAACTCAGAGAGGACACAGCGCACTCATGGATGCTGAAATGTGTTCAAAATTTCTGTTTCAATCAACTCAAACGCCGTAAGTTTCAGGTGCATTTAGATGAGGAAGAAGATGAAACGCTTGAGATACTACTGCATTCTTATTCATATCAGTCAAACCCAACCCCGGATGAAATTGCTATCAGACAAGAACTTAAGCTGTTTGTGAGACAAGCGATTGAAGAATTACCACCAGCCATGCGATCAACAGTCGTCATGCGAGAATTTGAGGAAATGAGTTACAAGGAAATCGCGAAGGAATTGAAACAACCTGAAAACAGTGTTAAATCAATGTTATTCCGTGCTCGTAAACAATTACGTGAGATATTAGATCGCTTATTAGAGGAGACAGAAGTATGAAACCGACAATCATGATACTCGGCAGCGGACATTTAGCAAATCCCGGTAAGGATACATTCAATGTAAGAATGGATGATGTGCTTGCTCCAAAACGACAAAAGGAAATCAAACTGCTGGTTTCACAACTTAAAGAATTTCGCCCTACCAAAATTGCACTTCAAGCAGACAAAAGATATGATTCAGAGGTCAATACAGACTATCAAAAGTATCTGGAAGACGTTTACCAACTCAAACAGTGGGAACATGATCAGATCGGCTTTCGGTTGGCGAAGCAGATGGGGCATCCGAAAGTATATTGTGTTGATTTTTGCCCTGAGCATGATCCGTTTTTCCCAGAAGACCTTGACCCAAATTTGTTAGACATAGACAAATACGCCACAGAAAACAACCAAGAACATCTTCTTCCTAAAATAGAGGATTTTGATATTCCAGAAGGAAAAATCCACCAAGAAGAAGATGGAAGAGTCTGGATTGAACCTAAAAAGTATGAATCAATCATTGACATGTATATACGGTATAATCAACCTGAAGGCAGGTTCGCTGATCATCAGTCATACTTGCGGATGTCCAAAGTCGGCATAGGCAACCAATATCCTGGAGCGAATTGGGTTGGGAATCACTGGTACCCACGAAATCTCAAAGTCTTTGTCAACCTGACGCGAATTACAGAATCTGCTGAGGATAGGATATTAGTGATTATCGGGGCAGGACTTGTCTATCTGATTCAGCAGTTTATTGAGGACTGTGGGGATTACATCATTGAAAGTCCCCTAAAATATATAAAATCGGAGGAAGTTAATTAATGAAACATAAAACGAAACCAACAATCATGATTCTTGGCAGCGGACACTTTGCTAATCCTGGATTTGACGCATACAATTACAGAATGGACGATGTGCTTAGTCCTAAACGTCAAAGCGAGATAAAACAACTGGTTGAGTTACTCAAACCGTTTCGGCCCACCAAGGTGGCACTTGAAATAGACGAAAGGTTTGACGTTGAAACTCAAACGGATTATCAAGGTTATCTCAACGGCACTTATGAACTCAAACGGGGTGAAGGGGACCAGATCGGTTTTCGGTTAGCAAAACAGATGGGACATCCGAAGGTATACTGTGTTGATTATTTCCCTGAGAAAGACCCGTTTTTTCCAGAAGATTTTGACTCAAATTTATTGGATATTGATAAGTTTGCTAATGAACATAATCAAGAACACCTTCTACCCAATGTAGAAGACTTCTTTACTGGTGAAAACGTGGAATTCCAGGAAGAGGAAGACGGTAGAGTCTGGATTGAACCTAAGGAATACGAATTGATTATCGACATGTTCATACGGGGCAATGAACCTGAAGGAAGAAGTGCCGAACATCGGCTATACTTACAGATGGCACAAGTTGGATTAGGAAAACAGTATCCTGGAGCGAATTGGGTTGGCCATCAATGGTATACTCGCAATCTCAAAGTCTTTGTCAATCTAACACGCATTACTGAATCTACTGATGATCGTATCCTCTTGATTATCGGTGGTGGACATGTCTATTTGGTGCAACACTTTCTTGAGGCTTCAGGCAATTATATTGTAGAAAATCCACTAAAGTATCTGAAACCGAAATGAGTTAATGCTACCTATCGCAAGACAACAAATCCCGTGCGGTTAGGAAATCGTACCATCGGTGTCAATTTAGTGGAATTCTCTTTGTCTGAACCAGGATTTGCGGGATTAGTAGATTTTCAAGATTATGTTCGGGGTTAGGAAACCTTCCAACAATGGAGTTGGGAACCTTCCAACAATACAAATGCTTGTCAATCAAAAGAATATGTGGTATGATTGTGTTTATCAAAGGAGGAACAAAATGGCGATAGGATTAGGTGTTATTGGAATCAATCCGACCAATATGGGATCAACGACAACACTGCTAAAAGATGTGCCGGATTTGGATTATGAACTTCGCGGAATCTGCGCTAAACGTCCGGATGTGCTTGAAGACTATGCTAAGCAGATCGGTGTTGATTTTTGGACAACAGACTACCGCGAGTTGGTGCATCGAGGGGATATCTCTGTTGTTGCTGTGTATTCGCCGGATCATGTGCATGCTGACCATTGCATCGCTGCGATTGAGGCAGGAAAGCATGTAGTTTGCACAAAACCGATGGTAACAACATTAGCAGATGCGCAAAAGTTGGTAGATTTAGTCAGAAAGCACGGAGTCAAGTTCCTTGTCGGGCAGACGATGCGTTTTGATCTGCAGTTTCTAACTATGAAGCGACTTTTTGACGACGGTGATTTAGGCGACATCATGGTTGCAGATGCCTATTATGTTCATGACTTGCGTGATGTTTATGATTTTACCCCGTGGCGATTGCAAGTGCCACAAGACCTTATGTTTGGTGGTGTTGTGCATCCTGTTGACATTTTACGTAGTTTTCTCGGTGATGTTGCGGAGGTGCATGCGTACGGAACGAAAGGTTCGCTCACACCTGAATTTCCAATCAAAAATAACTTCTTTCTCAATCTGAATTTTGAAGGTGGACAGATTGCCAGAGCGATGGGACTATATGATGTCGTGCACCCACCGATGCCGATGATGCAGGTTTCTATTTACGGTAGTAAAGGCACAATGATTGGCGACTTCACAGATAACAAAGGTGGTCAGGTTAAACTGATGTTGGACAAGATGTCCGCACGTGAACCCTTTGAAATGACTTGTGCACCTGAAATAGATTCAAGCGTTTATGGGCATGGGCAAACGGTGATAAGATATATGCGTCATTTTCAACAGTGTCTTGAACAAGATTTGGAACCGTCTCCGAATGTTGTTGATGGTGCGAAGTCTATTGCTGTGGGTGTTGCTGCTTGGGAATCTATTGAAACGGGTAAACCTGTGAAGGTGTTCAACGATTTTTAATATTGTGAGTGTGGTTGGTATAGACAATCAATCGGGGTTGGAAACCCATCCTACAGGAAGATGTTACAAAAGGAAGCAAACTATGATGAAGTTGCTACTTTATTCATTAATGTTTTTCATTGTATCTACAATTGCTGTTGCTGACGAGTCTGATTCTTTTGGGACTCCGCCGTGGCAACCCGCAGGTAAATATACACATCCCGGTATCCGTGAGAGTTCTGGTATCGTTGCGAGTCAGCAGTTTGATGGTGTCTACTGGACGTTGAATGACTCAGGTAATCCCGCCGTGCTTTATGCGACTAAACGAAATGGGGAATTAATCCAAGAGATCAAAGTGCGCGGCACACGCAATTTTGACTGGGAAGCACTCGGAATTGATGACAAAGGGCAACTTTGGATTGGTGACATTGGCAACAATAGTCGTATGCGGTTTGACTTGAATGTAGTCGTTGTGAAGGAACCAAACCCGTTCTCTGAAACTGAAACGGAGGTAATCGCAAAATATCCTTATCGTTATTCCGATAACAGTGTAGATGCGGAAGGGCTGTTTATTGTTAAAGGTATCCCTTACATTGTCTCTAAAGAACAATCAACTGCGGTGCTTTATCGTTTCCCTTTATTGAAAGCGGATGAGAAACAGGTCCTTGAACGTGTGGGTGAATTTGCTGAAGCAAGATTGGTTACGGGGGCAGGTATCTCAGCAGATGGGAAGCGGTTGGCTGTCTGCACATATAATTCCTTATGGGTGTATGAGGTCACTGGTGATAACTTAGCGCAGACGATAAAAGGTAAACCGTGGATATTGCCTCACAACTTTCAAGGAGAAGCGATCTGTTTTGAAGGACACAATCTCTATCTTACAAACGAAGCACGGGATATCTATGCCCTACCACAATTTTGGTATGAAAAGCAGTGGAGATTACCGCCGAAGGACACACAATCTGCGATATCCTTATTGGTTGAACAAAAATCGGATGGATATAAGTTGGAAAACTATCGTGATGCGGGTATTGATATAGATGGAGGACATGTTGCATTGAACGCAAAAGCAGTTGGTGCAGAAATCCATCAAAAGATTGAAGTGCAACACAGGAACCTTTATCAGATCAGTGCAGTGATGACTCGTGGACCTGAATATGGACTTGGTGAACTCAGCGTAAATGGAAAAGTTGTCGGACTGCCTTATGATGCCTACTATCCTGAACCGGTTGCTGGAACTTTGGTATTATTTGGCACGGTCGCGTTGAATCATGGTGAAAATGCGTTTGTCTTGAAGAATGTTGGCAAATCAACCGAGTCTACAGGATACAAAATTGGGATCGATTCCTATCAGATATTGCATGCCTCCCCGTTTATTAAACGTTACATGGTTTTAGGTCCAATTCCAAAAACAGATGCAAACACGACTGTTCCAAAGGTTTCTCCTGAAAAGCACCTTAACTTGAACGAGACCTACACGGGAATAGATGGCAAAACAATCCGCTGGCGTGAAGCAGACACCAGACAGAGTGGTATGCTGGATTTTAGATCGAACATCGGTATGAGGACAGGAGTTGTTGGATACGCGGTGACATACATCTATGCTCCAAAAGCGATGGAGACTGCCATGCTGTTAGGTAGCGATGAGACGGTTATGGTATGGCTAAACGGCACAGAGATTCACAGAAAACGGGTGTACCGTCGTATCACACGGGATGCTGATGTCATTCCGTGCAAGTTGAAAGCAGGATGGAACGAGGTCCTGTGTAGTGTTGAACAGAATAGTTGGACATGGGCATTGTTTCTGCGTTTTACGGATGCAGATGGTGTGCTGAAATATAGATTGTCTCCCAATAAATAGAATAAATTTAGCAAATTAGACCATTTTTTTGCTTTAATTCCACAAAATTCTAGAGCGTATCTCATAAATCTTATGCAGGTCGGGGTCTCTGTGCCCCGCCATGTCTAATATACCGAAATAACGGCGGGGCACAGAGACCCCGCCCTACATTGAAGTTGGATTTCTGAGTTGAAATAGGTTAATCTATTTATGAGATACACTGTAATAATTATCCAAATTTTTGACATTTTTAACTTGACTTTTTTTTGGCATGTTTTAGTATAATCTTGTTATGACATATATTTACACATGCGATTCTAAATGAAGTTTATTGCCTAAATGTGATTTAACCAATTTAACCGATCTGTCCAGGATAGTAAGGAGGTATAAGCATGTATCGTGATTTTTTTACCAGTAGGTGGGTTATTGGCGGATTTGCTTTCCTGATAGTGTTTGGTGTAGGGTGTGTGTTGTGGTATCAATATGATATTGCCCCCTACAAACGGGATGCTGTTGAGACTGCAAATTTAACTCATCAATGGCAAAATAGTAAATTGGAAACTCATGATAACGAGATAACCAAGAAATCACTGAAGAATAATATTTCATCTGCAGAGAAATCAGGCACTGAAACAGACGGTGGAATCTTAGGGGGAATGAACACTAAAGTGAATCCATCAAACATGTCAGATATAACGCATCAAATGGAAAGTAGCGAACTTATACTTGTTTCGCCCCATGGATTCGGACCGTTTCCAGATGTGCCTGACGATTACATTATACAACCGTTTTCATGGGACTTTTACAAGAATGACCCACCAATTTATGAATTAATGGAGCGCGTTCGGATGAAATTGTGGAAGCAAGGGATACGTGCTACAGGTATGCTGCATGCGAATGGATTAGTATACCCAACGATTCCCGGGACCGTCTTCGTAAAAAAATATAACCGTGATGGAGACGATTTTATTGAAATTCGGGGTTCTCCAAAAGACAATTTAGAATCTATTACAAAATCTTTATTGGATGGTGTTGTTCCCAGTGGTATTCAGTTACGTGATATGGATGAGGCTGGAATTGATCCCTATAAATTTTTGAACTTAACTAAATAATGATGCCATCGAACCAGCCAACATTACTTAAATCTTCAACGCCATCATGGTAAATCGTTTTCTGTGTTACATAAGCGATTGAAGTATCGTTAGTGTGCGCAAACAACTGTCTGGCAGATTCTTTGCCAACAAGTTTACCTTCCAACCACATCTCAAACTTATCATTTTCAACTTTTTCAGCAGTATCGCGTAGGACTAAGGCGACATGATGCCAGCGATCTGATACCGTCTCTATAAATGTTTATCCCCATTAACATTTGTTAAGAATGTGTTGAATATTGCACAAACTGGAAAGTTTATGCTACGTTAAAAGGGGCATTAGTTATTAGAAATACGACTTGTGCCAGTTAACAATGTGTTTATTTTGTGTTCACATGTATTTGATTTAACATATAAACATATCGTCCCTACCAAATCAACGCCAAATGCGCTTGGACGAATACGCGTTTGGTATTCGTCATGATTTGTCGGGACTAAAGAGGGTTCAAACAAAAAGAAATACGGTCAAAACCACTGTTTGTGTGAATTTATGTTTAACTATTAGTTATTTAGCACAACTCGTTAGAAATGGTATAGTTATCTCGCAAATCCTGGTTCGGACAAGTGGCACAAACTTTACACACCCATTTCGCGTAACATTTGACAGTGAATTCTCTGTGTTTGTCTTGAAGTTTCATTGTAATCTTCCTCCTAAAAATCGTACTATATGGTACGATTTTTCGTACTATAGTACGATTTTTCAAATTGCTCTAAACATAGTGTACATAAGGGTTTGTAAGGATAATCTCTAAAATCGAAAAAATTTAAAATAGTACAGTTTCTATTTTTCGGTTTTTGTCGTGTGAAGTCTGTTTCCTGTTTCAGGCAATTGCCCAATATTTTACTTATGGATACTTGAATGTTGATAAAGGTTAAAATAGATGTAATAAAAATGCACTTGGTGAATGTGTCCAAGACATTTTCATTGACACTTATTGTTATTGAAATGTCGTTTTTTAGTCCTGGTATTTTATTTATTGAAAAGGGCCTGTATCGGATAATCGCTGTGCATTGTCCATCGGGATTTGTGTGCATATTTTTTGACCTTTAGAAAAATAAATATGATGTAAAAAATATTATAACATAAATAAATTGTTGATGTCAAGTTAATTATTACAATTATTTGATAATTTTTGTGTTTTTTTGTAAAAAGGGAATATTTCCTTGTCCTTTGCGTTTTTTTTTTCGCTAAGTTTTCATTACTCCAAACAGATATGATTTCTTGAATAACCCAAGTTGCCACTTAAACAATATAACCTCCCGCTAAGATCGTTCAGAATTTTGGCACATACCGCTCCGCTGGAGCGGAAGAATGAAACGATGTGCGTGCTATAGACATATCGCTCCGCTGGAGCGAAAGATTGGACATCACGCGTAGAAAGGGTGAAGCCGTGCAATAGGTGGCAACTTGGGTTTGAATATTATCTTTCTTGACAAAAGCGGAAGAATGAAACGATGTGCGTGCTATAGACATATCGCTCCGCTGGAGCGAAAGATTGGACATCACGCGTAGAAAGGGTGAAGTCGTGCAATAGGTGGCAACTTGGGTTTGAATATTATCTTTCTTGACAAAAGCGGAAGAATGAAACGATGTGCGTGCTATAGACATATCGCTCCGCTGGAGCGAAAGATTGGACATCACGCGTAGAAAGGGTGAAGTCGTGCAATAGGTGGCAACTTGGGTTTGAATATGGGTGTGTAAAGTTTTTGGCAAAGGTTATCTCACATTCAGACACATCGTAGGGGCGAGGGGACCTCGCCCTATAAGCGTCAATTTAGGGATATATCTTCTTGTGGGAGGGGTTTCTAACCCCGATAAACATTTTAAATTCGGACAAAATCGGGGTTAGAAACCCCTCCCACAAGAGAAAATTCAGCAACTTTTTCTTAAATTGACGCTTATGGGGCGAGGTCCCCTCGCCCTCGTTGGAACACAGCCTATCCATCAGCAGGGGTTGGGATGGAAATGTGGCAGGGGTGGTAATCGGGCGGGGAGACCCCGCCCCTACGTGTAGTGCCAAAAACTTTACACACCCATGAATATTATCTTCCTTGACAAAATACGATATATCCATTATACTAAATATTGAATTTAATGTTTAGAGGGGATTGATGCAGTATAAAAACTTGGAGTTGGATCTGTTTCAAGAGGAAGCGATTGAAGCGATAAATCGTGAGCAATCAGTAATAGTTACAGCTCCTACGGGTGCAGGAAAGACAGTTATCGCAGAATACGCAGTTGAGAAATGCCTTCAGACGAATAGGCGCGTTATCTATACTGCACCGATTAAAGCCCTAAGCAATCAAAAATATAGAGATTTTCAAGTTGAATATGGTGATAAAATTGGGATTGTCACAGGAGATGTGGTTTTAAATCCTTTTGCACAAGTTCTATTGATGACGACCGAGATATTCCGAAATACAATTTTTGATGATATAGACAGATTACAGGATGTGTCTTATGTCATCTTTGATGAAATACACTATATCAACGATATTGAGAGGGGTACTGTTTGGGAAGAGAGCATCATTTTTGCCCCACAACATATCAAGTTTGTTTGTCTAAGTGCGACGATGCCGAATATCGCCTCCTTTGCGGAATGGATGCAAAGTGTCCGAGATATTGACATCAAAGTCATTGAAGAGTTGGAACGTCCTGTTCCATTAGAACACTACATATATTTCAACGGATTTGGTATCGGTAAATTGAACCATCTGAATGATCTACGATTTGTTAACAGGCGAGAGATGCGCCAAGGTAAGAAAATGAAATGGAGTGCGAACAAATCGTCAGAAAAGAATAAAAACAAGGATTCAAATACAAAACGGACTGAAATACCAAAAGACATTGTAAATGTTGATTTGATACCTTATCTACTGAAAAAGGGCCGACTTCCCTGTCTCTATTTTTGTTTTAGCCGTAAGCACTGTGAAGCTAACGCGCAAAATTATGCTTCTTATGGTACACATAATTTACTTGATGAAGAGAAACAGAAACAGATTTTGGAAATGTTTGACACACTTTGTACACAATTTGATATTGATGAAGAGAGTGTTATTTATGATTTTAGGAAACTTATCGCCTGTGGGATCGCCTATCATCATGCGGGTATGTTGCCAACACTAAAAGAAGTTGTAGAACGGTTGTTTACTTCTGGATTGATTCAACTTCTGTTTACGACTGAGACATTTGCTGTAGGAATCAATATGCCAGCGTGTACAGTAGTCTTTGATAGTCTTCAGAAGTTTGATGGTGTAAGTTTCCGTTATCTTCAAGCCCGTGAATATCATCAAATGGCTGGTCGGGCAGGTAGGCGTGGGATTGATCCTGTTGGATATGTATATTCAAAGGTTGATCCGAGGTATTCTATTCAAGGGGATGTCGGCAAAGCAGTTTCTGATAAGATAGAACCGATAGCAAGTCAATTCAACCTGTCATATTCCAGTATCCTCAATTTATACGAGAAATATGGTGACGACATTTATGATGTCTATACGATGAGTTTGAGCAACTATCAAAATAAAAAACGGCTTACAGATGTCAATGCACAGATTGAACAGTTTGAAGAAGTTCTTGAAATTTTGCCTGTTCCTGTCTGTATTCATGATGACATCAACGGCATGAAACAGATTGAGAAATATTATCGGCACAAGCGGAAAAACAGTGAAAAACGCGACAACATATATGCAGAGATAGCACTTGCGAAATCTAGTTCTTCACGGGACAAATCCAAAAAAGCACGAAATAAAAAGTTGAAATTTATGTATAATAAATTGAATAACGTCAAAAAAGAACTGAATAATAATCTTTGCCATGATTGTTACAAGCAGGATGAATGTTCTGAAAGATATCAAACAATCAGAAAATTGGAACAAAATATAATCAATAGAAAAAACCGGCAGACAAACGTAGAGAATTACCAACGTAATCAGATTGCATCCCGACTTAATGTCCTTGAATCACTCGGATATATTGAAGAACTGACCTTACTACCGCGAGGCAACACTGCTTCAAAAATCTACGGCTATGAACTGCAAATAACCCAACTTCTCTTTAGCGGTTTTTTTGAAAGGTTGAGCGAGGATGAGATCAATTGTTTGATTGTAGCAATCGTTTCTGAACCGAGAAAGGACGGTTATTTTAAGAAGATAAAGGATAGAAGAATGTTATCAATACTCGGTGCTGCGATGAATGAAATTGCTGATGTCCGACGGGTAGAGAATCAACATGCCGTTTCAGATTTAACACCGTTGATGGAACTGCATTCATGCTCTGCGATGCGTGCTTGGAGTCAGGGTTGTGAATTTGAACAGTTGACTGACTATGCGGATATTGATCAGGGAGATTTTGTCAGAACATTTCGACTTGTGATAGATCAACTCCGCCAAATAAGACGTGCTATGCCGGCACACACGTCTCTTGTTGATAAGTTAAATCGTTGTATTGGTAAAATAAATCGAGATGTAGTTGATGCTGAACGTCAACTGCGAATTGGGCAAGAAAGCCTGTTTGAAAATGAAGAGGATAAACCGTTAGAACAGACTGGAGGAGAAATACATGGATAATAAAGATTTTGACTTACAAGGATCAATCATTGTGCGTCCCGCTAAAGAAGAGGATGCAGGAAACCTACAAACATATTGCTTCACAGAAAAATCTAAAGAAGAGGTAGCAGAAGAATTAGAAACTGACTTATCTGCAGATAGTCAAACGACCCGTCTTGTTGCTGATTCCAGCGGTTATGCAGTTGGTCATATTTCTGTGAAGAAGCATCCTGTAGATGATACGGTTGGACAAATTGGTGATCTGGCGGTCTCAGGACCTTTTCGCCTGTTAGGTGTTGCTGATCATCTTATTGAAGCTGCCGAAGCGGCTGCGGCTGGCAACGGTTTGACCATCCTCGAAATTGAACTTGCCCCATCTGAAAAGTCTGTTATACAAAGGTATAAGGATTGGGGGTTCTCTGAAAAACCGTTAGTAACGCTTCAGAAATCAGTCAATGCTGAGGTAGAGGAAACTGTTGATGAGGAGCCAGAGACAGAGGTAGATGAAGCTGATGATGCCCCTGTAGAACAACCGAATCTATTGGAATAATGTGAAACTCTAATAGGGAACAGATGGAAGACTGGACATATTTTTAAGGTATGCATTGATGAAACGGTTTATGAAGAACTTTCTGCTTATTTTGTGTATGACTTTACTAATCGTTGGATGTGGCAACCAGAATGAACATCTTGCGAAAGGCAAAGAGTTGATAAAATCGGATAAACGTCGGAAAGAGGAACGCGCTGTGCGTGAGTTTAAGCTTGCCATTCAACAAGAGCGTGACAATGCTGAAGCACATTACCTACTCGGTTTCTACGATTCACAGGACTTCTATGAAGTTAATCAACTTGAATGGGAACATGCATCTATTGCCCAACGCGGACAACATCTGTTCAAAGCGTATCAGAACAAGCCTCGGGAATACCTTGAAATCTTGGTTTTTGATACGCTGCGAGACGATGATGTTAATGTGCAAAACGCTGCATTAGAGGCATTAACCTTGGTATATCAACAAGGGGATCGTAAACAGTTGCTCAATCAGCTTGAAAAAGCGATTAAGTCTAAAGATAATCGTGACAGACATGATGCGCATTGGGTGATGTCAAACATCGGCAAATCCGATCCAACAACGATGGTGCCGATATTAATTGAACTATTAGAGCACAATCAGACGGGTACGCGTTTGAATGCTGTGAAGGCACTTGGTGAAATTGGCAGTGAAAAAGCAATTCCAGTATTAGCTGCGTTGATTGAATCGGGTTCAGCAAAGCGGGAGGGTGATCGTGAGGTGGCGGAGGTAAGACAGATGGCTGTTGCTGCACTTGGGAAAATTGGTGGAAAAGCTGTTCTGGAGCTTGTCAAAATCACACAAAACAAAGGTTCTTCGCTTCGGGTGGATGCAATCCGGGCTTTATCTTCACTTGGCGATGAAAAGGCAGTGCAACCACTTTTGGATGCTTTGAAAGAGAAAAGCAGCAGAGAAATCGTTGTGGATTTGAAAAATTAATAGGACTCTATCGTCAAAAGGAATGAGAATGTCTAAGAATGTATTGCTGGTTTTGATTTATATCATTGTCCTTCTTGCCCTTGGATGTGATAATGTTTATTACGATGAACATCTGAAAATGGAAGTGCAACAACTTGATAGTGATCTTGAAAATCGATGGTCTACAACTGGGGTTGTTGTTAGTTCTATTGCGTTGAACGGACCTGCCGAGAAAGCGAATCTTGCAGAAGGCGAACTCATTTCTTATGTGATTGGGGAATATCCTATTCAGAATGCTAATGCCTTCAATAAAGCAGTCAAAAAGGCGATGGCAGACGACAATAATATGCTGCTTTATCTCAAAGACAAGGAACCGATCCGTATTGCAACACGGAAAATGGGAGATAAGGTCGGTTTAGAGGTTGAGAACGTTGATGCTGTCCGTATTAGAACTATTACCCCTGGAACCCCAGCAGCAAATACAAACACTATTCAAGAGGGTGATGTTGTTGAAAAGATTGTTGATGAAAGGAAAATTCAAGGATTAGATGACTATAAAAAATCTGTGAATGAATTTGCAGAATTAAATGCTACGGTGACCTTCCGCACAACTGAATTGATTGGTGTGAAAATCGCTGCTGTTACTGCCCTTGGAAATTTAGGAGATGCACGCGCTGTTGATGCGTTGATTGACATACTAAAAAATACGCGTGAACTTGCCCTTCGCAAAGCTGCTGCCCGAAGTTTAGAACGGCTTGTGGCATTGAGCGAACTCAACCCACTCTTTCAGCAATTCCAACTACAAGATTTGAATCAACTCCCCGCAGATACACTTGATACAGATCAACTTGCATCCGCAGAAATTCTGAGTTTGCTGCTTGTAGACGCAAAAGCAAATACTGCAACGCTTGAAGCACCATTTGGGATTCAATTCCGACACCGATCTGAAGCACTGCATTTGAAGGTCAATGAAGGGCAACTTGTGGAACTCGCAGAACACTATATCCAAAAAGTTTATGAACCAGAACAAGAAATCCGCCGTGCATGTCTTTCTATCATTGCTAATCTCAAACCAGTTTCTGCTATTGAACCACTTGTTCAGGTGCTTAGGGATCAGGAAGAGATACCGGGTATTCGATTTCAAGCTGGGTTAGGTCTGAGTCGTATTGGCACGCCTGCAATTGATGCCTTGATCGCGGCATTTAATGAAGCGGATTCCACAGCACAAGACATCGCTGCTTCAGCACTGGGTAATATCGGTGGAATCCAGACACGTGACTTCCTAATAAATGCTTTAGAGACGACAAAGGATCCCGCAACACAATTAACGCTCGTGGATGCACTCGCAAAAATTGGAGATGAACATTCGCTAAGTGCCCTTGAACGTCAGAGAAAACGTTTTCAAGAAGATAATTCTGCTATACGCATATTTCTTGATGAGGTGTTTAGCAGCTTGTCAACGCCAACAGAGTAGTTGTTAGTTCTATTCTGTCAATAGTTTTGGAATACAACATTATTCAGTGTATAGTCTGATATTTTCAAGCAATACAGGACTTACGCAGTTTCTCTTAAAGTCCCCTTGATAAGGGGGATTTAGTAAATCAACGCTACAAATGCCATTAAGGCATTTGGCGGGGTTAAATCACTAAAATATCATTGAAATTATGCCTTTTTAACCCCCCTACCCCCTTATCAAGGGGGAATGCGTAAGTCCTGCAATAGTTATCCTCTCACAGAAAATTCATGAAAATTGGACTGATTTCAGACTTGCATACTGATGCTTCCGAAGCAAATAAGGCAATTGTTTCCCACATTATCAACGTTGTCCGAGATGCTAATCTTGATATTTTTATCCTTGCGGGTGATGTAACCCCCAAATTATCTGAATTCTATGAAGTCCTTGGTGAATTTGCCAATGCAGGTTTGGCAGGTCAAAAGTTGTTTGTTCCGGGAAACCACGATATTTGGGTCGGCAAGAACGCAAACATGACGAGTGAACAAAAGTGTGGTGTCATTTCAGAAATATGTGAAGACCACGGGTTTCATTCTCTTATGGATGCCCCTTATATCGTTGGACAGACAGGTTTCTGCGGTACTATCGGTTGGTATGATTATACCTTTGCCTCGGATGAATATGACTTTTCAACAGAGCAGTATGCAGAAAAACAGTTGATGAAATCAATCTGGAGCGACAAACTATATGCGAAATGGCCTGATACAGACGAGAATATAGCACACCGATTTGAGAAAGAACTTGATCAACAGATTGAATCCATAAAAGACAAACTACAACGTATCATTGTCGTCACACATCACGTTCCTTTTCGTGATTGTATACGTTATCGTGGAGAATTGCCTTGGGACTATTTCCGTGCGTTTATGGGAAGTGAGGGACTTGGAAGGATATGTCTGCAGGAACCACTTGTCACACACGTTCTTTTTGGTCATGTCCATTATGCTATTAATCAGCAGGTTGAGAACGTGAAGGCAATCTGTGCCCCAATCGGTTATCTGCATAAAACATCATTTGAAGAACTGCAGGCTTTTGTTGAACAGAGATTTGCTTGTTTTTCTTTACCAAACGAATTCTAATAAAGAAGAAATATTTAGGAGAACATAATGGATATAACACTAACAAATAGTAATGAAGCTGGAGTCCTTGAATTTCCGTGGGGTGCAATAAAATGGCTCTGTAATGATCAGATTGATCCAGAAGCAGAGATGACATTTGGTGTCGTCTACATCAACGCAGGTGAAGGAAATCCCACCCATTATCATCCGAACTGTGAGGAGTTAATCTATGTGTTATCTGGTGAGTGTGATCATAAGTTAGGGGATGAGATAATTCCGCTCAGACCTGGGAATATGTTGCGTATTCCGCGCAATGTCAAACACAATGCTGTCAACACCGGATGGCAACCCGTGACGATGATTATCTGCTATTCTGATGCTGATAGACAGACCGTTTTTTGTGAATAAGGAAAGGATTGGAAACATTATGTCTGAAGAAACAAGATGCAAAGTAAAAATCTGCGGCATAACATCAGTCCACGATGCTTGTCTTGCTGCTGATGCAGGGGCAGATTACATCGGTGTATTGGTTGACGTTGCAGCATCAGAACGAACGATGAAAACTACACAGGCAGTAGAAATCGCCAGAGGTAGTCCTATCCCAACGGTATTGTTGTTATATAACCGCTCTACGTCTGAAATACAAGACGCAGTATCACAAATTCAAACCTTTGCAGTGCAACTGCTTGGACAGGAGACACCACAACAGGTTGAAGAACTCAAACGTGATGCATCATGTCAGTTCTGGAAATCTGTCTATCTGCCGGCAGGAAGTCCAGAAAATGTTGACAAATCAGCAGTGCATGCACAGATGCAAGCATACCAGAATGCTGGTGCGGATTATCTCCTGTTTGATACGGTTGACATAAGTGTTGATCCACCTCGCTATGGTGGTACGGGGAAAAGATATGATTGGGGCCTCGCTGCAGAACTGATTTCGGAAAGTCCGTTGCCTGTTTTCTTAGCTGGCGGGATTCGTCCTAATAACGTCATAGCTGCTATTGAAAACATAAATCCTTACGGGATAGACCTCTGTTCAGGTGTTGAAGCCTCAAAAGGTGTGAAAGATAAACAGAAACTGGAACAACTCATGGAACAAGTGAGAAATACTGATTGATAGAAATGACTTTTGTTTTATAAAATCCTTGAATTCAGACATGAAAATAAGATATACTTTTAGAGTATTTACGATGTGAAAAACGCGAATATCCTGAGTATATCAGGACTTACGCATTCCCCCTTGATAAGGGGGGTAGGGGGGTTAAAAGTCGTGATTTCAATGATATTTCAGTGATTTAACCCCCTAAATCCCCCTTATCAGTGGGACTTTAAGAAAGACTGCGTAAGTCCTGTATATAACAAACTTTTTTATAACCTAAGGAGCCTAACATGAAATTTAAGGCATTTCAGTTTACTATTATTTTTCTTATAATGGGGATAATTTCTATTTTCGCACCTTCTACTGTTTTAGCAGATGCACATGAGACAGAAGGTGAGATGGCACCAGAAGCCGAAGCAATGGAAGAGAAACCGGGTGTTTCGGGATGGTTTCAAATTGATATAGATAGTTTAGGTAGTTATTTCTTGATTGGAGCAAGTCATCCAGTCGGCGGTCTCTCAATCGCTTCTAATATTTATGTGAATGAAAAACACGATTATAATTTTGAAGATGGTAGTCACAGTCACAGATACTTAGGTGAATTTGATCTCGGTGTGACAGTTCCTGTCGTATCTTCTGATAGTTTATCGTTAGCATTGCAGCCGATGGTAGGTATTGGTTTTGATTATACTGGAGCAGATGGACCTCATGCACTTTATCCGCAGGTTTTTGCTTTCCTTAATGCAAATGATTTCTTCCTCTTCCACTGGACCATCAGTACGATCTATTCCATATTTGAAGAAGATAGTATTGATGAATTATACAATCGCACTTATCTCACCTATGCTCTGAATGATACAATTGCTATTGGACCTCAAGTTGAGTCAGTGCTTGGTCTCGGAGAAAAGGGGGAGTTATGGGCATTCAATTTCGGTGCACGTCTCAATATCGGCTACGGTACGGCAAATACACTTGGGATATATGTCGGTTATGAAACAAAGAAAGGTGATGATGAAACGGGCCTTACTGGTAGAATGAACTTTACCCGTTTCTGGTAGAACAGATTTGAATAGAGGCGCGGTTGTTCACTGCGTCTCTATTTATTTCCTTAACAGATAGATATGTATTGTCCTATCCTTTGCCCGTGAGAATGCGGGGAATGATTCAATCAAACGACCTCTCTGGCGAACCCAATTACGGACTGCCTTATCCGCATCAAAAACGTTAAAACTTGCGACATCAACGAGAAACCATAGTCGTTCCATCTCAGTAGATTCCCACCGTTTTTCAAAATCCTCCTGATTATCTAACAGTTCCTCAACATAAACTTGATCCATTTCTGGCAAATAAAATACACCCATTCGTGGTTCGGAAAGAACTATCTTATCAGTTGGTTGCATCTGTAATTCAACAAAATTGAATGCTTCTCTCCATTTAGGTCGCCCTCCATTTTCGTATTGAAAATAGAGATAATTTTGTGATAACAACACGATAATAAGCAGAGCAGGTAAAAGTGCTTTAAATAGCGTGTTTTTGTCTGCCTTTATAGCACACCAAACTTGTTCACAGGTAACTGCGGCAAGTATGAAATATGCAGGAGTTGTCCAAAACAGATAGTAACCCGCGACGTTCTGCAGTTGAGATGCAATCAATAGTAGTCCCAAAGGCACCCCTGCGAAACAGATTAAAAACCGTGTGGGACGGTTCTGCCGATCTACCATAGCAGTAAAAAATGCAGTAACAGCAATAGGAATGCTAACCCCCTGAACGATTGTTAGAATCACATAAATCGGACTCCTTCCCCATTCATTGTGTCCCCATCCTGATGAAATATAATCACGAACCTGTGGCAGTGCAAGCATAAGTACAGGGATAGTAAACGGAAGGAAGAATATAATCAGATTACCCCACCGTTTTTTGTTACGTTTTTCTGAAAGTTGAAGGATCGAATAGACTGCTAAAGCAGGAACAATCGCTGCAGCCAAGAGATGTGATAAAATAAGACAGATACTGGTAATTAGCGCGCCTATTGTTAAAAGTGTTGAATCGTTTTCAAGACTTCGGTAGAAAAACCAAGCTGCCAATATTCCAAACAGAAAGGTGAGGATGTATGAACGCGCATTTTGCGACCAAAAGAGATGCCAGTTTGACATCGCAACGAAAGTAGACGCGAATAACCCAACTCTATTGTTGTATAAGGTCTTTCCCAGACTAAAGACTATCGGTATTGATATAATCCCCGCAATACAGAAAATAAGACGACTATTCCACTCACTACCTCCATTAAATAAGAAAGACAAGTTTTGACCAATAAAAATAGAAAACTTCGCTGCGATATAAGGAATTGGGTTAATTGGTGAATTGGAGAGAGAAAATTCTTTTGCATCAAGTACGGTAAGGACCTCGTCAATCCAAAAACTCCATGTGCCAAGGTGCCAAAATCGTAGGAATGCCCCGATGCCGACTATGCAGACAAGGAATATATGCTTATTTTTTAGGCAATTTTGTGATGAAAATTTCAGCATTTTTACCAGAAACCGATCTGTATAAACATTGATAAAAAGAACATAGAAATAACTAATTCTGGTGCCAATTATGGTCTATCGGGGTTAGAAACCCCTCCTACAAACCGTAGGTGGCAACTTAGGTTATATAGTTGAAAGATAAAATTTTATGAAAGGTGATACATAAGGATAAAACTACTGTTTGTCTCATGTATAAGGTATCTCAACATCGTAAGATACCCGTACATGCTTAATTGGCACATATATTGCTTTAAGACAAGCAGTGCAACTAAGCACAGATTTTATCACAGGTTGATGCCAGAATCAAGCACAAGCGTTCACAAACTGGCATAAACACTCTTTTTGCACGATGATGATTCGTGCTGAAATAAATAAATCTAAGGAGATTTAAATGAAAATCAAAGCGTTTTGGTTACCCTTATTTCTTGCAATAGTTGGTATGCTCGTAGTTGGTAGTGTTCCGATGGTTTATGCGGATGGCCACGAAGCGGGTGAAGAGATGGAAATGGAAGAGGAATCAGGTGTTTCCGGTTGGTTTCGTACTGACACAGATAGTCTTGGAACACAAATCTGGTTTGGTGGCAGTTATCCAATGGGAAGTGTCTCTATAGACAGTGACATATATGTTGTTGGCACCTTCGCAGAATTTGATCTTGGAGTAGGTATCCCTGCTATTGATAGTGATTCACTTTCACTTACTTTTCTACCTATGGTCGGTATTGGATTTGACTATGAGTCGGCAAATGGACCTTCTTCTCTGATCGCTCCGCAGCTATTTACCTATCTTGAAGCGGGTTCTATCTATTTTGAATCGTGGATTCAAGGATTCTTCAATTCACCTTTTAATGAAGACGGTCAAGTTGTCAACCATGAAATTGGAGATGATGAAAGTGTTGAGCATATGGTTGAGGATGATATAGTAGTAGATTCAATCTACACAAGGGATTTTGTCCTCTATTCTGTTACTGACAACATTGCTATCGGTCCGCAAGTTGAAGCAACAATTAATTTAGGTGACGATGGTGGTCTTGGAAGTCTCGTTGTTGGTGGGCGGATCAATATGGCTTATGGTGAAAACAACACGCTCGGTCTGTTTGTTGGTTATGAAACACAACTTGATGAGGATTCGGAAGATACGGGACTTACCGGTAGAATGACATTCGTTCGTACTTGGTAGTTCATTGTATTAGGGCAGCAATCGTGCTGTTTTATCTATAGTATACATCGCGAATCTATGATGGACTATTCCTTGATGATTCGCGATGACACAATATATTATTCAACGGATAACATCTCTCAGTTCTTCAAAGTATTGAAAAGCAATTTTATTGAAATATAGGAGATATTAAATGACAAAAAAGGTTGTTGTAGCAATCTTTGTCCTCACCTGCTTGGTAAGTATTAACGTTTTCGCTCTAAATGGGTTGATAGAAGGTGAAGACGGAAACCTTACAAAGGTAGAGGATTCAAAGTATATGGGAGACACACTCTGGGTGCTGGTTGCTGCGTTTCTGGTATTCTTTATGCAGGCTGGTTTTGCTATGGTGGAGTCTGGGTTCACACGGGCAAAAAATGCTGTGAACATTCTCATGAAAAACCTGATGGACTTTTCAATGGGTTCAATTGCTTATTGGGCAATCGGTTTTGCGATAATGTTCGGTGCTGGTAATGCGTTCATGGGGACAAGCGGTTGGTTTGTTCCTTCCGAAGAACTTTCTGCTGGAGCAGCAGCTAGTTCCAGTGTGTTTAGTTCGTTAGAATGGAGTTCTGTTCCAACCTATGCAGCGTGGTTATTCCAACTTGTATTCGCCGCAACAGCAGCAACTATCGTCTCTGGTGCAATGGCAGAACGGACACAGTTTAAGAGTTATTTGATTTATAGTATTTTCATCACAGGTATCATCTACCCGATTGTTGGTCACTGGGTGTGGGGTGGCGGTTGGCTATCAAGTTTAGGTATGTCTGACTTTGCTGGCTCAACCGTTGTTCATTCAACAGGTGGCTGGCTTGCCTTAACTGGTGCTATCGTCTTAGGTCCACGGCTTGGAAAATTTGATGGTGAAGGTAAACCGAGACCGATTGCCGGTCACAACCTACCACTTGCAGCACTCGGTGTGTTCATCTTGTGGCTCGGTTGGTTCGGGTTTAATCCTGGGAGCCAAATGGGTGCAGATGCCCTTGATATCGCTCATATCGCTATCACCACAAATCTTGCAGCCGCTGCAGGTGCAATAACTGCCATGATTACCGCTTGGATTATGCTTGGCAAACCTGATGCTGGTATGTCCCTTAATGGTGCACTCGGTGGATTGGTAACAATTACCGCTGGTTGTGCCTCTGTCAGTCCGACATCCGCTGCAATAATGGGAGCGATTGGTGGAATCGTCGTTGTTCTCAGTGTCTTGTTGATTGAAAATCTACGGATTGACGATCCTGTTGGGGCAATTTCAGTTCACGGGACGTGCGGTGCATTAGGTACACTCCTGCTTGGATTCTTTGACAGTTCATCTGGTGTTTTCTTTGGTGGTGGATTTTCACTACTCTGGGCACAGTTCGTGGGTGTTGTTGCTGTTTTCGCATGGTGTCTTGTTACAGGCTTTATTCTTTTCTATGCAATTAAAGCAGCTACAGGATTGCGGGTTACACAAGAAGAAGAACAAGCTGGACTTGACTATGAAGAGCATGGTGCAAGTGCCTATCCAGACTTCAATGTCTCTTCAATTCGTTAATAATTTTATGGATAACCATTAATATTTAGGTTTAGGTTACAGATCAATTAGGTTCGCCCATAGGAAGTTTAGCATATCCCTGAGTTATACTTCTTGACATGTGGGCGTTCCTATCTTACTGTTGCCATAAATTGCAATTACTTGATACCATCTCTATATTTTGATAAAATGCTTTACCAATACTTGAAGAATTGAGATTTTTGAGATACGTTAACAAGTTAGTTTATTTCGTGTAAAGAATAAGAAATGATAGATTGACAAAGTTGTCAATCTGCATAGTTACAACAAACAAGCATTATCGCTTGTAAGAAGAACAAGGAGGCTAAAGATGCAACAACGAAGTGCATCGCATTGGACAAAGAAGCGTTTTAGTTATCCACTAATTGGAACGCTTATATTAATATTATTGTTATCTGGTGTGTCAAGTCTTATGTTGACTTATGATGTGTTTGCAGACCAGCATGAAGCAGCTGAACAGGCGGCGGATGGAGATGCCGCAGAAGCAGAATCTGCTATAGATTCTGGTGATACTGCGTGGATGCTTACTTCAACGGCACTTGTGCTGTTTATGACGATTCCTGGGCTTGCTCTTTTCTATGGCGGTCTTGTACGTGTTCAAAACGTGCTATCTGTGTTAATGCAGTGTTTTGCACTGACAGGGATAATCACGGTCGTATGGATTGTCTGTGGGTATAGCCTCGCATTCAATACCGCAGGTATGGAAGCGGGTAAAATAACATTTAACTCATTCGTTGGTGGACTTGGAACAATTTTCCTGAAAGGTGTTAGTTTAAAAAGCGAAAGTGGCACGATCCCCGAAACCGTTTTTGTTGTTTTCCAAATGACATTTGCAATTATCACACCAGCCCTCATCGTAGGTGCGTTTGCAGAACGGATGAAGTTTTCTGCTATGCTGATCTTTTCGGTAATTTGGTCAATAATCGTCTACGCACCTATTTGCCACATGGCATGGTCAGGAGAAGGTGCTCTATTTCATACGATTGGAGCACTTGATTTTGCGGGTGGAAATGTCGTGCATATTAACGCAGGTATTGCAGCGTTAGTCGCCGCTATCTTAGTTGGTAAACGACTGGGTTATGGAACGACAGCGATGCCACCGCACAGCTTAACGCTCACCGTTGTCGGTGCGTCAATGCTCTGGGTAGGTTGGTTCGGTTTCAATGCTGGCAGTGCTGCTGCCGCAAACGATCAAGCTGGCATGGCTATGCTTGTCACGCAGGTTTCAACCGCAACCGCAGCAATTACATGGATGTTTATTGAATGGATCAAACATGGTAAACCGAGTGTTTTAGGTATTGTTACGGGTGCCGTCGGTGGACTTGTTGCGATTACACCTGCTTCAGGTTCAGTCGGTCCGATGGGGGCACTCGTTATCGGATTTGCCTCTGGAGCCATCTGTTTCTGGGGTGCTACCAGTTTGAAAGCGAAACTCGGTTATGACGATTCATTGGATGCGTTCGGTGTTCACGGGATCGGTGGTATTGTCGGTGCGTTATTGACAGGTGTTTTCACAGCAAGTGCATTAGGTGGTGCGGGTATGGATGTTGGCATCGGTATGCAGGTGTGGAAACAGTTTCTGAGCATTGTTATCACTATCATTTGGAGTGGTGTGCTTTCATTTATTATCCTTAAAATCGTTGATGCTATTGTTGGCTTACGCGTTGAAGAGGATGATGAACGGATGGGTCTTGACCTGTCGCAACACAATGAACGTGGGTATAATCTATAAATGATTTAGATTCACTTATCAAGATTAGGTGCACTTTGATGAAGATTAAGTTTTTAATTCGGTGATATTCGGGCGGGGAAACCCCGCCCCTACGATAATTTTTATTTAATCTTCATCAAAGCGTGCCTACGAATATTCAATCAACAAAGACAGATTATTCTTCCACTATTCTTCCCGCAATCTCGGCATCTGGCATTAAATCCTTCCGTATCAGTAGACTTTCTTCTGCTCCGAGATTTTGGTATACTTCTTCTATCCACGATGTGGTAAATACATCCCCTGTGTTGTGAATGATCAGATTACGAGGTGCTACAAGTGTTCCTGCAGTGCGGAAATCCCCGACCTTCCTTAAACTTGGGATTGGCAAAGTTTTCAAATATGCTTCAGCATGACTGTTATCAAATTTTGCTGCATCAACGATAATGTTCTTAATATTCGTGAATCCCGCAGCAAACAGAGCCCACAAACCTGCTTCACCTATGCCGATGAGACTTACTTCAGAGACATCTCCTCTGGATGTAAAATAGAGTAATGTTGTCATAATGTCCTGAATACGCAATGCCGCTGTTGTTCGGTTGTAGGTTGTGAAGTAATTCGTCTCCTCTGATCTCTCATATTCTCCATGTTCTCCTGTTCCGAATACATCAATAATTAGAACCTTACGGTCTGCATTTATCAACGCTTTGATCATTCGCGAAGGTTGTCCTGTTTCAGAGTTGATCAACTTTTCTTTTCCTTTGGGATGCACAACCACAACTACTGGATCGTGTCCAACCAAAGGCTCTGTTCGAAATAAGACAGCAGGGATTGCGTCTCCAATTCCTTTCCTACCAATGACAACGTGACGTGCTGAAAAGTCAGGGTGATATGTCGTTGGAAAAGCACCCTCTGGCTCAACGAGTGTTACCTCGCTGCCATCTGGCAAGTGCAAACCGAGTGAATGTTGGAGTGCGCTGCCCATTTCTTCTCTAAACTGATGATGTTCTTCAGTATTTGTCGGTTTACGGTTTTCAATAGCTTTATTAGATAACATCGCCCAGGAACGTAGAATGTCGTCCTGTTTCAATGCATGCTCTGGGAGATCACGATCTGAGAAAACTAACAGATCATCATCGGATTCAACTTCAAAAGGAACTTCTTTATATTTGGATGCGTCATCATCATTCAAAAACCATTTTGCAAACCACGTATATACTGCTTCACGACTCTCTTTATTGTAGTTGTGGTCTGCGTCTACTTGCACCTGATGAATCTTATCTTCAGCATCAAAATGAGCATAAATGCTTCGGATAGCAGGATACTCAACTGTTGGTGTGTTTGAGGTCCAATCACCCGTGCATGATACAAGTAGCAGTGGACGTGGTGCCATCAATGCTCCTATTTCAAGATTGCTTGATTCCAATCGCAAATTCGGTGTGTTTTCACATAGGCATCCTCCCTGCATTGTCGCAGAAATCATATTGACAGGTGCAGAGACTTTTATGCGTTCATCAACAGCCGTGAGAATGAATGTTTGCGTTCCCCCACCCGACGCGCCTGTACAACCGATTCGTTCATTATCCACATCCTCAAGGTTTTGTAAGAAATCGATAGCGCGAATACCGTTCTGGAGTTGGAGTCCCATCGCGCTTAATCCCCATAGAGCTTCTTTTGCTCCACCGAAACGGTGGTCAAGCTGCTTTCCACTGTCGTTGTAACCTATCATATCGTAAGCAAAGATGACGTAACCCTGTTTAGCAAAGTTGATACATCTGCCAGGAATCGAACCGCGTTCGATATCTTCTAACCGTCCGCGTCCCCAATGTCCATGCGGGCTTACAATGCCTGGGAATGGTCCGGTTTTCCCTTTTGGACGATAGAGATTACCTGTTGTGAAGAAACCGGGGAATGGTTCAAAATGCACCTTTTCTACGGTATAGTCTTCTCGTTCAATTTTTCCAAAGATTTGGGCGTTGAGCGGTGTCGGTTCATGTGCTGGGACTATACCGTTTGCTACTCGGATCTGCTGCCGTAATGATTTGGCTTTTTCAGTCCACTCCGCTTTGGTATAGTTTGGGAAGGTGTAAGGTGTGTTGAGATCGCGTGATGCGGCACCTCGTGCGTCGTTAACTGTCTGTGATGGATCGGTGAAAACGTGTGCAAGTTCGTGGTGTTGTTCAGCCATTATATGCTCCTTCTAAAATATTATTTGAGGGATGTGCATAATTATTTGACACATCAATACAGACAGGGACAGACCTCAGGTTCCGTTTAGTTTTTAGAGATGCTGTTTGTAGTAGCACAATTCATTGTGCGTTTTTGACCTTTTGGACGGCACACGGAGTGTGCCTACTACTTTTAAGAACATTCTATGAGATTGAATTCTTTATGCACACCCCTCAACTAATTAACCAATACCCTATTTTTTATGAATCTGCTGTTGCTTCCTCAGTTGTTAAAGTTGTTTCAATTTTTCTTAAGTTTGTTGCCATATCTACAAACAGATTGATCAATTCTGCTAAACAATAACTGAAAATCAGGCCTACAGCACCATAAGAAACAGAAACCACTAACGAGATAACACCGAAAATAAAACTGACACTTCCGCGTATTGCCAGATCAGTCAGGACAATTTCCATTAAATCAGGGATTCCTGATCCGAAGATAGAAGCAACCAGTACTTGCATACCAGTAGCAATCAAATAGAGGAAACCTAATTCTCCGCATAGTCGGATTAAGATAACTGCCATGGGTAACAGAGCAAAATGTGCCTTATCTCCAAGCGCGCTGATTTTTTTTGACCTATTCCAAAATAACATGATTAGGACTAAACCGGCAGCAATATTGATACAAAGAGATATGAGTGAACCTATGACAACAAGTGTCCCTGAAATAGTTCCTAAAAAATCGCTCGCAGTTATTGATCCTACACAAATTGCAATACCCCAGACAATGGCACCAATCAAAGCAAGCACGCCCAGAATTTTTAGAAGAATTGATACCCACTTCCGAAACTGGTTACCTGATTCAAATGAATCAATCCAAGTTACAATATTGCGTAAATATTTCAAAATTTATCCTCCAAAGATGTTGAAGTTTAGTGTGGGTATAGCATAACAGATTTCATGATTAATCTCAATTGTTTACCATTTTGGTGTGTGTAAAGTTTTTGGTACTGTACGTAGGGCGGGGTCTCCCCGCCCGATTACCACCTCTTGCTACATTTCCATCCCAAACCACTGCTGATGGATAGGAAGTGTTCCAACGAGGGCGAGGCGACCTCGTCCCTACGATGTGTCTGAATGTGAGATGACCTTTGGCCAAAAACTTTACACACCCTTTGTAGAATGTTCTTTGGGTTCATCAAACTCAGCAAGCACCTTTGTGCCAACTTTGAGAAATCTACCATTGAGCATCACAAATTTATTTCCACGCAAGAACAGATATTCTCCTTCAAATTCAATCTTATGTTCGGTATCAGAAGTTGACATCTCGGCATAACCATCATCAGAGATTAGGAATGTATCTGTTACACCCTTGGATTTCACTGTAAAACCAGTAGCTAATACATCTGCATTCGAATTGACAGCAATTGATTGAACCGTTGGAATTTCCTCAAAGTCAACTTTCATTGAAAACAACACAACATTCAGGACAGTTGGCAGTTCACGATGCGTGGAAAAAGTCAACATTTTGCCATCTAAGTGAATAGAAAGATCTTCAGCATCTGCAGTACCGATAAAGATATTACTTTGTCCCGTTTCCTGTGTCCATACTTGGTTCCCATTCTGTATGTTGTGTGAGGTATTGAGGTGAAAAATCTGTTCCACCGAATGTTTTCCTTCACCAAGAACGGTATCATGTAGAATATAATATTCTCCCTTCACATAGAAAATAGAACGTTTGTGGTGATATTTCTCTGCCTTATACCACCCTTCTACAAAATCATAGGTAGTTGTGGCAATCCAGCGTGCATCTGGGTCAGGAATTATCTCATGCTCTGATGATTGCCCGCGCATTTGCCCTTTACCGTCTACCAAGAGACTATTAAATGACTTGCTGGTTCGGTGTTCTTTATCAGCACTGTTATTGTCAAGGTTGTGTGTAATAAGTTGCTGTCCATGTGCGGACAACACGAAACTCAACTTATCTTCATAATCCTGTTTTCCCAATGGACCGCTGTCAAAACACATGTATTGTCCATCACTTTCCCAACTATCTCTCATAACATAGTAACCTGAATAAGGCAATGCATGTGAAAACACTTTGATTTCTTTATCTTTCAGAATTATATTTCTAATATCGTCTTTCTCAACAAAGTCTAACTTTTCTGTTCCGGCCTCAGTGACAAATGGAGGAAATGACAGATCGGGTAGACTAAGATATATACATGCTTTCGTCTGTTCTTCTAAACACTTCTTCATCTCTGAGATACATGCAGGATGAGTGATCTGCTGCGTTTTTTCGTAGATATGTAGGAATCTTGATAAATCTGACATCGATGCTGCTTGTGATCGCACCAATAAGTCTTTGTGGAAACCGTCGGGATAGAAGAACGCACTGACTATCCATTTGTAGCGACGAAATGCCAAATTGAGCAGTTGTTCACTGATACGAAATTCTGGAAAGAGAAGTGCTGCAATACCGATTTCTGTTGTTGCATAGATTGCTGGTGTCGGATGTATTGATAATTTTAGTAGACAATCAAGGTGCTGTTTTGCTGAGATAATATCATCAGTATTTTCTATATCTGAGGTGAGTTCAAAAGACTCTATATAATCTTTACGAAATTTCGTATATTCAGATTTTGCTGAGGATAAGTCTCCTTGTAAATATGCAAATTTAACATCTTCTAAACCTTCATATTCCAAATTAAGATTGTCAAAGAACTCTTTATCACTCAGTGGAAACTTAAGACTATTGTGTTGTGTAAAGTCATTATTCAGCGTTGTGTTATAGGACTCAATCGCAGTTTTCAGAATAGGTAAATTGAGGATATCTGCCAGTTGAAATGCAGCTATAATTGGTTGTAGGATATGTGAATCGGATGGTGAGGGAGACACTTCAGGGAGATTTAACGCAATGCGACCAAACCCAGCAAGTCGCCAAAGTTCAGCTTGCGATAGTCCATTGCATACGCAACTTGCCATAGCCAACGCACTCGCAGCTGCCAGTCTTTCACGTGCTGTTGGTGCATCGAGATATGTAAAGAGATATTGTATATGTTCTAACAGTATTTTTGCTAACGGTTCCCATTCCGATGTATCAAGAGTTTCGTGTGAAGCGATTGCAAGTGCCTCAACGACACGTGCAGCAACAGATTCCAACTGCCAAGCAGGATGTTGATCTGCATATTCAATTGGTGTGGGGTTTGCTTCGGTAAAGGTGAGTAGTTCTTCAAAATCGGCAATCGGTTCAAATTGATCAATAACTGGTAGATCTTGTCTGTCAAGTTTTTGTGCTAACAAAGTAATGTGTTCAGAATGTACTGACATAAATTCACCTAAAGCTACGTCCAGCAGGGTTATTTACAGCGAATTTCATAATATTTTAACCTTATTCACATCAGAAATCCACCTCATTATAATGCGGGGTCTGTATGTCCCGCCATCCTAATTGTCTGAACCAGGATTTTCAGGATAAGAAACTGAAAAATCAAAGTGCTATTCTTGGGATAAAGTTCAAACTTTAGATAGGAACTTTGGATTAGCAAACTCCTAATCCTGAAAATCCTGGTTCAGACATAAAGAAAATAACCCTCCCATATTTTTATGCGATTTTAATTGTTAATGTGATATACTAAATTATTATGAAATCAATACAAGACAAAGGAAATGAGCATGATTCATGTAGTAGTTAATGGTGCATGTGGACGTATGGGAAGACTCATAACACAAGGCATTACACAACAAGAGGATATGCAGCTTGTTGGTGCAACTGAATTTGCTACGCATCCAGAGATTGGCACTGATGTCGGTGTCGTAGCAGGTATTGGAGAACTTGGTATTGCTATCACAAGTGATCTCAATGGTGTGATTACAAAAGCAGATGTTGCCATTGAATTTTCAACCCCTGAAGCTTCATTAGAACATCTTAAACAAGTTGTAGAAGCGGATAAAGCGATGGTTCTTGCCACGACAGGATTCAACACAGACGAGTTAGCAGAAGTCCATCAACTCGCTTCAAAGATAAAATGTGTCATGGCTCCAAATATGAGCCTTGGAGTAAACGTCATGATTCAGGCTTTGGAATTGGTTGCAAAGGCACTTGGCGATGACTATGATATAGAAGTAATTGAAGCACATCACAATCATAAAGCGGATTCCCCCAGTGGAACTGCACTGAGATTAGCGGAGACTGTAGCTGCAGCCGTAGGACGTGATTTAGATGAAGTAGGTGTCTATGGACGACATGGGATAATCGGACCGCGTCCAAAAAACCAGATTGGGGTTCATGCCATTCGTGGTGGCGACATCGCAGGTGACCATACTGTCATGTTTGCTACAGAAGGTGAAACATTGAGTGTTGTCCATCGCGCGCACAGTCCGGAGGCGTTTGCAAAAGGGGCAATCCGTGCCGCGAGATGGGTGGTTAATGCGCCGCGAGGGTTACATGATGTTAGCGAAGTCCTTTTTGGAAAAAATTAATAAGTCCGCAAATGGAATACTTATATGTTTTTTTCTATTGCATCTTGTCGCATTTTCTTTCGTTCTCGGATGCAAAAACACTCCGAAACATACTATAGGGACCTGGAAAACAGTTTTAGAAGGAGACTGGAGTGCCCGGTTATACGATGTCCATTTTATTTCTGAAACACATGGATGGGCAGTAGGTAATTCAGTCGGATTAGTATCGGAGCACAGCATCAATGAAGCCGATAATTCCTACACCGATGGAGCAGAGAGCATTATCCTGCATACTGCGGATGGTGGCAAAAATTGGCATAGACAACATAGTACAGTCTTTGGAAATCCACTCAGGAAAGTGTTTTTTCGTAATAGTAATGAAGGGTGGTCTGTCGGTGAAGGCGGCGTTATTATACGGACAACCGATGGTGGAAAAACATGGCTAAAGATTGAATCAGGAACACAACACGATTTACACAGTCTTCATATTGGTAAGGACATCTGCTGGATAGTTGGCGATTGGGGAACACTACTCAAATCTGTAGACGGTGGAAAAACTTATGAAATCCTTGGTACCGATTTTGGAAAAAAATCCATAAAAGGAATACAATTTGTTGACAACACACACGGTTGGATTATCACCTACAGCACACCGAATGAACCAGAGAACGCTGGCTATATCTACCATACTCAGGATGGTGGACAGACTTGGAAAGAACAGTTCAAAACGAAACCCGCGCTCTTTAGTCTACATTTCGTTGATAGGATGACAGGATGGGTTGTTGGAGATAGAAGGAGCATCTATTTAACAAATGATGGCGGAAAAACTTGGAGATTTCTCACTGAAGGAAGTAACGAACGACACACAGAAAAATACGGACAACCCGAATATCTTGGTAATGAACCATTACATACCTTTACGCTCTATGATGTTGACTTCGCTGACAATCAGCACGGGTGGATTGTGGGAGATTTGGGTGTAATTCTCCATATTGCATCGGGTGTGAAGAAAGATGGCAGTAGTTTATGGAAACACCAACGCGGCGGACCACGCTTTCACAACAGTGCCGATGCTCTTTTATTAGGCGTTGACTTTGTTTCCGATAAGCTCGGTTGGGCAGTTGGTGAAAACGGGACGATACTGCATACACGCAACGGTGGTATTACATGGAAAGCACAATCAAGTCCAACACACTTACTATTTGATATATGCATCACTGCCGATAATAAAGGATATGTCGTCGGGGATCGAGGTGCTATTTTACAAACAGAGGATAGCGGTACTACTTGGCAAGCACAAGATAGCAGAACAACCGAATGCTTTGGTGGTACACATTTTGTGACGCCGAAAAAAGGATGGGCGGTTGCTGAGGCAGGTGTAATTTTACACACAACAAACGGTGGTATAGTCTGGCAACGACAAACCTCTAACACAACACAAGACCTACTCGCCGTGTTCTTTATTGATGAACATACAGGGTGGTGTGTTGGGAGTGCAGGTGAAATAGTACATACTTCCAATGGAGGTAAAACTTGGTTCCAACAAAAAAGTGGCGTTACATTTAACCTATTTGACATTCATTTTACGTCTAAAACTGAAGGATGGGTAGTCGGACTGTTTGGGACTCTTTTGTACACGAATGATGGCGGTAAACAGTGGCAACTTTCTACGCTCACACACCAACTCAAGAGAATGAACATTACACAAAATGCCTGGTTGAATGCTGTCTATTTTGTGAATTCACAAATAGGGTGGGTAGTCGGTGTGGATGGGTTGATTTTTCACACTGATGATGGTGGAAAAAGTTGGTCACGACAAAATAGTAATACACTCAATTTTCTTTACGATGTGTTTTTTATCTCAATAGAAGAAGGGTGGATCGTAGGAAAAGAAGGACTTGTTTTACATACAAGAGATGGGGGAACGAACTGGAGGCCCCAACGAACAGAGACACGAACAGACCTAACGGCTATACACATGAGCAGTTCCATCTCTGGATTAGTTACGGGACAAGGTGGAACCATTCTAAAGTATGAGGTGCTTGAGTATAAATGAGGAAATAAGATTATGACAGGTGAACAAAAATATCTTTTTGATTTACAAGGGTACATTGTCTTGAAAGGTGTTGTGCCTCGTGATGTCATTGAGGCATGCAACGCGGTGCTTGACAGGTATGAGAAGATGAACCCTAATGACTATCCCGATCCTTTATGTTTGGGAACAGAACGGACAGAGAAGGAACTTTACATCTCAAATATATTGGAAGCAGATAGTGCATTTAATCCACTCGTTGATATACCTGAAGTGCTTGATGTGGTTGCGGGGGTAACAGGTGGACCCTACCGTCTAAATCATACCTATACAATATATCGGTGGGGTGGTGGATATACCGGGTTGCACATGCATGGCACGCCTATTATACCGAAGTGTCAGTATCACTGCAAAAACGGTGAGATGGTCTCTACGTTAACAAAGGCAGTATTTCCAATGCTGGATTGCGATGTTAATGATGGATGTTTCGCTGTAATTCCTGGGGCACATAAGAGCAACTTTCCTAAACCGTGGGGAAGTCATCCAGATGAAAACCCTGTGCTGATGCCTATTCCCTCTAAAGCAGGCGATGCAATAATATTTACAGAAGCACTTACACACGGCTCCGTCATCAATGTATCAGGAAAACCACGCAGAACACTTTACTACTGCTATAGCGTAGGTTATATGCCTGACTGGGGTGGACAAGGATTGCATTTTAGCCCAAACATCATGAACCAACTCAATGAAACACAACAAGCTATCTTACATCTTAAATAAGAACGTGAGTTTGATAAAAACAAGATGACGGACTTTTGTAGGGGCGAGGTCGCCTCGCCCCATACATAAGCGTCAATTTAAGGATATATCTTCTTGTGGGAGGGGTTTCTAACCCCGATTAACATTCTAAATTCGGACAAAATCGGGGTTAGAAACCCCTCCCACGAGAGAAAATTCAGCGATTTTTACTTAAATTGATGCCTATGGATTAGGAAACCTAACCCCTACGAAAATAGGTTTCCTTTATGTTCAGAATGTGCTATATATCAAACTCACGTTAAATAATAAGGAGAAGACATTACTTTGATTACAATTGCAGAAAGGTTACAGAAACTTCCACCCTATCTCTTTGTGGATTTACGACAAAAAATGGCAGCTGCTAAAGAACGAGGTATTGATGTTATCAGTCTTGGCATCGGCGACCCTGATTTTCCTACACCCGACCCAGTAGTACAAACTTTATGTGACACAATCCAAAATCCTCAAGACTCTGACAGACATCGTTACGGATGCGATAATCCTGTCACAGAATTCCCAGAGGCAGTAAGTGGATTTTATAAAAATCGCTTCGGTGTTTCCCTACAGGAGAATCAGATTGTAACAACACTCGGCAGCAAAGATGCAATTGTCAAAATGGCATTAGGCATACTAAATCCTGGTGATATAGGCATTGCTGCAAGTCCAGGGTATCCAACATATAACATCGGACATGTATTTGCGAGTGCAACCACATACTATGCTCCGCTCTTAAGAGAAAACGATTTCTATGTTGACTTTAATGCTATTCCCGTTGAGGTGAAACGTCTTGCTAAAGTGCTTTGGATAAATTATCCAAACAATCCTACGACTGCTGTTGCTGATTTAGACTTTTTTGAACGTGCAATTGAATTTGGAAGAGAGAACGACATACTCATTGCCCATGACAACGCATATAGTGAAAATACCTATGATGGCTATACGTCACCAAGCATACTTCAGGTGGATGGAGCGGATGAAGTCGCCGTTGAGTTCTTCTCCTTAAGCAAAGCATTCAATATGACAGGGTGGCGATTGGGGTTTGTCGTTGGCAATGGTCCTGCTGTTGAAGCTGTGAAAAAGGTAAAAGACAATATTGACAACGGTTCATTACGTGCATTACAATACTCTGGAGCGAAGGCACTTTCTATTGCAGACGAAGTAACACCAAAACTCAATAACATATATCAAAAACGTAGAGACATGGTGATTGATGCCCTAAAACAGAGTGGATGGTCTATTGAAAAACCGAAAGCGACTATGTACGTATGGGCCCCAGTGCCAGAACGTTTTGATGGTTCAAGTCGGGGTTTTGCTACTGCTCTACTTGAAGATGCGGGTGTCGTTGTAACGCCCGGCCTCGGTTATGGACAGTGGAGTGAAGGTTATTTCAGGATTTCATTGACATATCCCGATAAAGTAATTGAAGAGGCGATTACGCGAATTAGAGATTTTTCCTCACAATAAACATGAGGTGGTTTGTTTTGATTCGATTGCTAAAATTTGTTTACATTTTATCATTGGTTTTCTGCATTAATATAGTTGAGTACGCAGCAGCATTTGAACAGATGAAAAGTTACACTGTAGCAGATGGTCTGGTAGGTCCTATAGTACCTATTATTTACCAAGATAGTCGTGGTGTTCTTTGGTTTGGTTCAGATAGAGGTGGTGTCAGTAGCTATGATGGTAATAATTTTGTTCCTTATACTGACTTTGTTGTTAATGATAATGAGAAAACCGAAGAGTTCCGCGGCAGAACTAAAACTATTGTTGAGGATAAGTGGGGGTATATTTGGTGTTTGAGTAAACATCCGGCAGAAGGTAGCGGTGTTATCAGTAGATATAATGGAACAGATTTTGAAAAGATATCTGTTGGCAATTGCTTAGCTGTAGATAATGGTGGAGATATTTGGGTTGGTAGTGACAATGCAATTACACGTTATAAATCACTCAACATGCAAGATCCTCCATTAGAATTTACACAAGTTATTAGTGGTGCTTCTGTTGCCATAATCAATGTAATTTTTCAAAGTAAAGACGGCACATACTGGATAGGTGGACACGATGCAAAAGGTGCGCTAATTATGAAGTTCCACACTGATCTGAATATGTGGCAAATTGGAAACTTAGAACGGGTTGAAAATATTCCAAATGCTCCAAAAGACCGTGCGATACAGACGATTATGCAAGACCGGAATGACGTTCTCTGGTTTGGGGGGCAATCACTACTATTTAGTTATGATGGCGATCAATTCAAGGATATACTTAGCACATCTACAGAGACACAAAGCGGGAAACCTCAAACGACTACTTTTAATGATGAGACAAATGTATCGGTAAAGAGCGATGTATACGGAAGAATATGGTACAGTGATAATAGACAATTGAGTTGGTGGGATGGTAATACACTAAAACGTTTTAGAAAATATAACCCAAATTCAACCCAAAATATGTATATGCAAGGTTCCTTTGAAATTGAAGATGCGTGGAACAATCTATGGTTTGCATCTGAAATGGGAGCTCATGCTTATGACAGCAAGTATTTTGAAGAAGAAGAGAACAGCCTCTTTCAATTGGAGGCAGCACAAACTGAGTCTACAGCGTTACAACCGAAAGTATACGGAGTTGACCGTGGACTCGGCAGTGACAATATTATCACAATTTTTGAGGCGTTGGACGGTAAAATATGGTTCGGTCATGACAACGGTGTGACATCTTATGAACAACAACCTGTCATTGTGAACCACACAACCCGAACAATATTGGGCAGCAATAGTGTTAGATTGATGGAATCAGATAGTACTGGAACTTTATGGCTAAGCATTCCGGGCGGTGTAGCACAATATCTTGAAAGTGAAGATTTACTTACGCAACACAATTTAACAAACTTTGTTTATAGGTCTGAATCATTCAGTATTGAGATTAACTTTGATAACAATCCGAATTTAAATAGACGCACAGAGATATCACATATTTTTGAAGCAGATGGTTATATCTGGTTTATTGATAAACCTATTTTATCTCAAGAGCCACTTACATTATACAGAATTTTCCGATATAAAGATGGAAAATTTGAAAAGCACTCACTTTTCATACAGGCAGATATTGGTCCTGGAGGAGATACAATTCACGTTGATTCGGAACCAATTGTTACTTCAAGCAAGGCCCCTTGGATTGTAATAGGAGGGTGGGTTTTCTTACCAAGAGGGAACGGGATGCACCGTCTTTTACCAGATGGCAAAATCCGAAGAACATCGTTTAATTCCACAGAAGCATTACCCTCACCATCTGCAGCAGTAACTGCACTTCACACTGACAAACAAGATAGACTATGGTGCTATTATGACGATGGAAATGTCAAACGATTTTCAAATATAACGAGACGTGAAAATTATGTGGGAGGTAATATCCACACCGAAGTACTGCAACTCAGTTCTGTCCTTCCTGTTATAGGTAATTCTGAAACGAATGTAGTCCAATGGTTTTACAATACAGTGAGTGGACAGTTGATGTATTGGCAGAATCCTGACAACAGAAATACATTGACAGAACTTCCCGGAGCCGCAAGCGGTGCACCACTATTGGCTATTCAAACTACTTCATCTTCTCAAGGCACTTCTGAATCAGTTATTTTAGTTTTTCATGACGGTATTAAAACATATCAAGGTGCAGAGTTGAGAAACGCTGTTTCTGTTGTAATTGAAAAGGTTAATGGGGCAATCACATCTACTGATGGTAATCTTTGGTTAGCTACATCACAAGGAGCCATCCAGTATAATGAACAGGAAGCCATAACATACACAACAACTACAGACGGTTTCCTTGTTGATGACTTACGTGATGTCCATGAAGACCATTGGGGTAATATATGGTTTGCTACATGGGGTGGTGGTGTTGTCAGATATGATGGCAACGCATTCCAATCTGTTACGACCAAGGACGGGCTCATCCACAATAACGTATCAAGTATCCATGCTGCAAACGAAAAGGAATTGTGGTTTGGTACTGAAGGTGGAGCAACGCAGTATCGTGCAAATCTTGGGGCACTACCGTTTTGTCGTATCGTCTCTGTTGATGCAGGCAAGTCGTTCACTGAACCGTTTAGTAAAGAAACTGGTAATCAGATGATTACTGAAATTGAAGAACTGCTTCCCGCACACCTTAAAGATATAACTATCCATTTTCAAGGTATAAATCCACTCCGAGATGAAATGGAATATAAATTTAGATTAATTGGAATTGATGACATTGTATGGTCAAGCATTCTATCTGCTGAGCAACAGGTTTCCAGTGAAAGAACTTTAGGTGGAGATGTACAGCAGTTTTATCAGCCACAACAGATAGGTGAAACGGGCAGCTTTCCAAATATTCGTTATGAAGGCTTAAAATCAGGGAAATATACTTTTATGATAAAAGCGTTTCGTAAAGGGTGGCCCTATACACAACAACCTGCGGTCCTAAATTTTACCATTGATCAGCCAATTTGGTCTCGATGGCGTAATTATCTCCCAACTCTGATTTTTGTGGCCGCAGTGGGTTCATTGCTCTTTAGATTGATCGTAAATAGAAGACAGACGGCTCAATTACAACTTGAAATGCGTGAGAAAGAAGAGGCAGAAGTTCAACGAATACGGGCTGAGTTGAATGAAGCACAAAATATACAAACGGGGCTCCTGCCTATTGAAGCTCCAGATACAAGTGATTTTGATATTTCAGGTAGATCAATTCCCGCTACACAAGTGGGCGGTGATTTCTTTGACTATTTGACTGTGGCAAACGGGCAAACTGCAATCGCTGTTGCTGATGCTGCTGGTAAAGGTATCCGTGGTGCCATGAATGCGGTGTTAACAAACGGTATGCTACACGAAGTCGCACGATATAAATCTGAGGCGGATGTCATACTGACCGATCTCAATGCAGGTTTGTCCCCACGTATGTACGGCCCCAGTTTTATTGCTCTCAACTTAGCAGTCCTGAATGAATCCGATAAAAGTGTCGATTATGCAAACGGTGGACAACCTTATCCTATTCTCAAAAGAGGGGATCAAATCATTGAAATTGAGACCAGCGATCTTCCGTTGGGAAGTAGGAAAAACGTCGAATATGAATCTGCTACATTTGATCTAAATGAGAATGAATTTTTGATCTTTCATTCCGACGGTTTGATTGAAGCCCTCAACTCACAACAGGATATGTACGGAACAGAAAGACTAAACGATCTGATTGCAAAGGTCCCAAGTGAAAGTAGTGCTGAAGAAATGATACAGCATATCTTTGACGATGTGCAGGAATTTGTTCAGGAGGCAGAACAATACGATGATATGACGCTTGTCGTTCTCAAGCGGATATCGGTGTCTGAATAAAATTCGGGACTTAGGCATTTCCCCCTTGATAAGGGGGGCAGGGGGGTTAAATAGTGCGAAATTTCAGTGTCTTTAGTCTTGTTAACCCCCTAAATCCCCCTTATCAAAGGGACTTTAAGAGAAAATGCGTCCGTTCCGTAAAATTTTAATTTGACAAAACTGAACTTTTTTATATAATTTTGAACAAAATTCGTAAAAATATTGCCCTTTTCTTGAAAAATAATTTGACATTAATCGAGATTTAGGTAATAATAACTAAAATTGCAAGTTTAATATAGGGGTTTTTGAGATGAAGAAGCGACATGTGAACACCACAATTCAGATTCAGAAAATGTCCGCGCCGAGTGTTCATGACATGTCCATGCTTCAGTTTAACTATAAGTTAATACCCCCCGTACTTCACATTCGTTAATTTTACAGAACAATATCTTATCGCAGGAATTCTATGCTGCGATTTTTTTATGCCCGCACGATATATTTCGTCGCGGGCTATTGTTGTTGCATCACACTTTTTTTGGACAAGTGATGCAACTTTTTTGTTTGAAAATAACAGGAGAACATGGTACTATATTCACATCTCCTGTTATTGTTATAAATAAAGGAAGACATGAAAGGTTCACACAACGGTAAATTTGAAACGTTTCCGAGAACACCTGTAGATCGCTTTCTTGAATCACTGCGATTTGCGAAAGCAAAACCGCATATCCCACAAGGGGCATGCCTCTTAGATATAGGCGCGGGAGACGGTGCATTCTTACGGTCCCTCAGCGGACATATCCATTCCGGTGTAGGTATCGAAGCAAATTTAACGCAATCTGTTGAATTTGAGGATTACCGTCTTGTGAAAGGAGACTTTCCGAAAGACTTCTCCGAAGACAGAACCTTTGATGTCATTACGATGTTAGCAACTGTTGAACATATCCCGATGGACAGCCTCCCAGAGGTCGCAGATGTATGTTGGGATTACCTCAAACCGGGTGGGCAGGTTGTTATCACTGTGCCTCACCCCCGAATGGATGGACTTCTCATGTTGCTGAAGAAACTCCAATTAGTTGAGGGATTCTCAATGCATCAGCATTACGGATTTGATCCGGAATGTCTACCAGATATTTTCAACCGTTGGCAACTTGTGAAAAGAGAACGTTGGGGATTCGGATGCAATAACCTTTTCCTTTTTGGAAAACCTTGATTGCTACCCCGACTATGGTGTCCTAAGACACTGCATTTTATAACAAAATGGACTGTGGAAGATGTCCAACGGTCCACTGATAATAAGGAGATAGAAAATGCGTTTTAAGAATTTTACAATTACTTTAACTCTTATTTGTTTGTCTGTTATAGCATTTGCTGGATTGGTACTTCTGCCGATTACAAATGGAATATGTGCTTCGTGGACATATAAGAGTGTTGGTAGGGTTAATTCTGGAGTTTTAAATGTTAATTATAAGATGGACTTAGTTGGTCGGGGTTGGAGTCTAACTGGACATTTGAGTGCTGGGCCTGGTGCTGCTATAGCTTCTGCCGCTCCAGAGATTGATGGAGAAAATGATTTCACAGAAACACATGCTTGGATCGGATATGCAAATGCTTATGCAAGTAGAGAGAAATGTCATGAATATAGATTGAAATCGTGGTCTATAAGGTATCACGAAAAAGTTACCATTCCCGCGAAAGAAAGTTATTCCACTGGCGATCTTCGGGCAAAAGTAGTTGTTGGAACGCGGGCATGGGCAACGGGTGAGGTAAAATAAGATCCAATCCAGATACGAAAATTAGTCTGACTGCACCACTGGGAGTATTTGGGGGAGTAGGAAGTGAGATTAACTTCTCTGGAGGTATCTACGTGCAAATTGACCAGGTAGAGGTAACTGGTCACATTGACACTCCCGTGGATGTTTCTGAGGTTCAGATAGCTCAGGTATTAGGTTCGTCACGTGCCAGAAAGAGTGCCAAGATAAACTCCTTCTGGTTTGGCACGCAATCGATAGATGCTGGAGAACAAGTAGTTGATACAACGCTTCGTGAAAATCATGATAATGGCAGTGTAAACTACGTACCTCCACCTCGAGACGTTATTTTTGTTGAAGGTAGTAGGGGATGGATAGCTATACCTGTACATTAAGAGTCTAATACACATTCAACAATGCCTGAATTAAAGATACATGAAGAGTGTGCATAAATAATGTAATTTCAGAATACAGTTAAAAGTGGTAGGTATACACCGTGTACTGTAACAAAAATTCAAAACTGACAATGAATTCTGCTACAAATGGGATATATACGATAAAGATCCATTTGAAATACGACACTGTCTATGTTGATTGACCATGTATTTATGCACACCCTCAGTTACATAGTATTTCTAATAGTGGTTATTTTTTTACCTAAACAGAATGTATAGTGAACATTGAGAATAACGATACAGATTTTCCGCAGGACGATCTCCGAATCGCGACATAACTCAGCGATAGACGGAAATTGGAGTCCTCTCCTACATCCCATAACGTCCTGTTAATCCTAAAGATTACTAATAGGAGAATATGAGGTAAATTGTAGGTCAATACATAGATGTAAACCACTGCAAACGGTTTTGGTCTTCCTAAATCGTATAGTATTTAGAAGGAAAATGAAAAATGAAACATAAAAGGTTATATATATTATTTCTAATTTTATTAACAATGGGGACCGCTCTTCTTTTATACTTCCGTTCGGATTCACGCACTGCTTTGGTGAAACGTGTTCTTCCCTTCTCACAGGATAACAGTGAGGCAGCCCTTTTACGGTTACATCCGCTTGCATCAGACGCAGCAATTAAGGCTACACACAAGCAGACCGTGGAGACATGGGAAGAATGGATTGACGCAAGAACTGAAGCCTGGTTAGGCGTTCAGGTAAAACACGGTGTATTAAAGACACAAGCAGAGATCGCAGCAAAACGTCCAGAGATCCGTGAAAGAGTAGCGAAGCTGGCAGAAATGTTCAAACCCTATTTAGACAAACCACCGACAGTAGGTGGAAAACCTCCGTGGCACTTGATACCAGGAGTGATATCACCGATAATCGTTCCTCCTAAGAAGTATGAAGGACCACAAACAGTGGAAGGACTTATGGAGGCATTTGATGCAAAATATGTGAAATTCTACCCTGATGCTAGTTCCTATGATGCCTATTACTCCCGATCTGAATGGCTTCAGATGCTTTTTGATAAAGGTATGCATTTTGAAAATCGAGACGATTACAACGTACTCCTTAACATCCGGGGATGGGTGATTAATGCCGAATCACACCCAGAATGGTGGAAGGAAGGAAAGGGTGGTGTTTCACCAACAAATAACTTTGAAACATATAAAAATGAGTATATTGACCGTCAGATATGGCAACAGGAAATCTATAAACGTGTCACTACAGAAGACCCGACAGCAACTGGGATTCGCTTCTTTGATGACCGTCCAGATAAGTATCTGGTGACGTACCCTAATACATTATATGTAAATAGAGATGGTTCTGCGACAAGGTTTTGGGGAACGGGTGATAAGGCACGGCTTACCGACGAACAACAGAGGTTACTCATTGAGGAAGGAGTTCACCCCGAAGGTGTCGATGTTTTCTATGTTGATAATGATTACAATATCCTATCAGAAAAGCCTCCACCTTTTGATATGGAAACCTATATTCGTTCTCATATAACCGATGAACAACAAGAAGAAGAAGCGATAGAGTTAGAGGAATTTGGGGAAAGGTTGGAATCGGTTGAAGATGGTACAACGTTATCAGAAGAACAGTTTAGAGGGAGTGATGAAGAAGTTTGGAGTAGCAGGTTTGATGCTGAGGCAGCCACTCGCGAAGCGACAGCAAAAGCCGAATTTGAAAGATTTCAGAACGACATGCGGCAACGCAAAGAATTTGAAACGATGGTAGATAAGGAGGTCTCGCGGGAACTTGCAAAGCAATTTAGTCAACAATTTCTGTCTAAATATTCGTTGAAGCAGGGTACTTCTAAACAACTTGAAAATGCGTTACAACTCATGTTTCAACACGGGTTTGAGGAAGGTTTCCGCAGAGTCCGGCAGGATAGTCCCTCAATAGCAGATCAATTAGAGCGTTACTTGGCAGAGACAGAGAGACCATCTGCACCACAGAAAAGACCGCAAAGATCTTCGCCACCAAAGCCATCAGAATCAGGACCACCTGAAACTGAAGCACCATAATGAAAAAACGGATACTTGGAGGTGTTATAGCACTTTTCATTGTTGCCGTGGTGGCAGCCTTCTATCACCATAAAACCGATATTGAAGAATTCCAGTGGTATCGGCATTGGGATGAAATAGACCTCTCTACCATCAAAAGAGATTATCAACCTTTCACCGTCCCAGAAATGCAAGAAATGTGGTCCGATGAGCTGATTATTAAATATGGTGGATCAGAAAGATTCGGACAGTCAATCGGGAAGGCAGTTGACGTTTACCCGCAAAACACGTTTCTTGCACGCATGCTTGAATTAGGTAGACCTTTTGTTGACTTTTCGGATTATGAAGATACCCTGACAAATCAACGGGTAACGTTATATTCCACACGGGTTTACTGGGAAAGTATGAGTGCAGCAGAACGGGCAATTTATCTTGCACAGCGCGGTTTTCCACCTGATGCAACTTGGGAACACTATGAGGAAGTCCTGCTTAAAAATGAAGTTGTTCACAGTATCAATTTCTGGCTTTCAATTGAGCAGGACCCTTATATGAATGGTACAATATTGACAGGACGGACGCAGTTTCTCTTAAAGTCCCACTGATAAGGGGATTTAGGGGTTAAATACCTGAAATAACGACTTTTTAACCCCCTAACCCCCTTATCAAGGGGGATGCGTCCGTTTTGATAAAGTTGCTTTGATTATTTCCCACGATGAAAACACTTATGGCAAAGAGGAACCAGCACTATAAAAGCGAAAAGACTGTGCGATTTTACCGCATTGCCAAACATTTCGGGGCATTCGTCCTGTTGACTTTGCTTCTGATCGTAGGTGGCAAAGTCCGCCTGCAAGGCATCCCAAACATTCCTCCTGGTCAGTTTGCTTCCAACGATGCATTTCTCTATCTTTTGCAAGCACAAACAATTGTCGAGGATGGGACGTTACCGGAAGTAGAGATGCATCGCTGGGTTCCGCTCGGTAGAGATTTAAGAGAAACACTGAACGGTTACCCATACACTATTGCTTATACGTACAAGGTCCTAAAGATATTCTTTCCAGACATCACGATCTACCAGGTGTTGCTTTACGCGCCAACTGTCTGCTTTCTCATCGGTCTGGCGGTGTTGTGTCTTTTCCTCTATATCCGTTTCGGCTTTGGTGCTGCTGCCATCGTTGGGACGTTTCTGGTCATCATGCCCGGTAGCATTGAACGGAGTGCCGCAGGATTCAGTGATAGAGACGGTTGGTGTTGGATGCTCGGTACCCTCGCCGTAACAACATATCTGTGGAAGGAAGACACAACAAGCAAACGGCTTAGATACCTTTGCACAGTCCTATCAGGTTTCTTTGTGTTCCTCGGCGGTTTAAGTTGGGAGGGGTTCGGTGGATTTGCCCTTGTGATCGTTATCGTTGAACTCTGGCGTTTTCTCACCACAGATGCTGAAGAACGTTTATTGGAATATGTGTTATGGGTGTTAATGTTTGTACCAACACTTTACGTCCTTTCACCCGCTTATCACAGTGGCAGCGGGTTTACAACCCACGTCACAGCATTTTTACTGCTCCCATCTCTCATCATGCTACTGTTACGCAGTCTACGATATTTTCTGACACGCGGGCAACATGCTGTTTCAAAGTTTGTTGTTGAACAGATTTCTGCGCGTGCTGTCTCTCTTGTTTTTTGTGCAGTGTGTCTTCTCATCGGCATTGCGTATCTTGCACTTCAACGTGAAACGTTTGCACAAAGTATCGTGCCTTTCAGCGGTACCGATGTGATGGAAGATGTAGGTGAACTTAAGACACCCCATGATATTTTCTGGTACGGTCGTTATGGACACGTGCTGCTTATTGCTTGTATAAGTCTCATTGTGGGATGTGTCAGGATTTGGGGTGCGAAAGCACTTATTCTCGCTTTCACACTTTTACTATTTACTGCTGCAACCTTTCTGCGTCAGTATTTATACTATATTCTGTCTCCTGCTATCTGTGAGTATCTTTTCTACGGTGCAATCGCATTCACACCGATTGCTGCGTTGGGTATTGCTGCGCTTCGCAATCAACCGATCAAGCATGAACGGATTTACGTCGCTTTTGCGTTCTGGCTGCTCTTTTGGCTTGGTCTTGCCCGGGATGCACTCCGCTACGATTTCTTTATCGGAGTGCCACTTGCATGTTTCGCAGCCATCGCTATACAGACAACCGCGGCGGACACTACACGCCGTATCACAGAGAAAATAGGAGATAAATGGAAAAAATATAACACAACAGTCCATCCATTGACAAAGACTGTTATAACCACCGCAGCCATCCTTCTTATATTGTTTTGGGAACCTCCAGGTAACAAACCGCTACCAGCACTCGCCACAAGAGGTTTCAATACACATATCCAACCTGAACAGGTCTTCCCCGGAAAAAATACACCCATGGCAAACGCCTGTCAATGGATCCGCAAAAATCTTTCAACAGAAAAGGTTGTTGCGGCACCTTGGAGTTACGGACACATGCTTAACGTCCTCGGTGGTGTCAAAACCGTCATCGGTCCGGACCATTTCATTTTACATTGGATAGACCTTTATGAAAAACATGTTTTAGCTGCAACCTCCGAACACGAAGCGTTAGAGTTTCTCAAAACACACCACGTAACCCATCTGTTATTATCAGAAAACGATGTCTTTCATAATGCCTTGCAACCGATACACGTTGACGAAGTCCCGGAGCATGCGCCATATATGGTCCCGCTTGTACCACGTTCACCGTTCGGCAGTGCACACTACCGTATGGTCCCAGTACACAAAAACACACCTATCAAATTTGTTGAGATTGACTTCCATCGCAATCCTGTAACTGCCACTGCACGCCTAAAAAACGGCGAAACAGTCCATCTTCCATACTATAAATACGATAGCTCAGAAGAATCGCCCCATACAGACCGGACACATGAGCAACATACTGTCGAGGCTCACCCTGTGGAATCCAATGACAGAAACGGCGGCATCCTCCACCTATTCGACGCAAAAACGCACCAAGAAGCCATTCACTACCTTTCTCCACGTAGTTGGAACAGTCTCGCTGTTAGATTATTCCTTCGCGATGAACACAGTGAGGCGTTTGTTCCTGCATATCCAGGACAAGATAGTGCATCTACTAAAGTAAAAATATGGGAATTACATTATCCACCTGACATAAAAGAAAATCTGGAATATCTTGCAAAGTTCCCAAAAAAGAAAGAGAAATGAAAATGAAACGTCCTTTGAAACGCGTTTTTATTGTCGGTGCCGTCCTGTTTTTCTGTCTTGTACTCACGCACGCAACGTGGCAACGTTTTCAGAAGCACACGCCCAAAAAGGTCTATGTGGTACCCGAAATTGAACACAAAAAATCTGTTAAGAAAAATGAAAACTTTACGCACATCTTAAACCGAAACCCGTTGACCAAAAAGAACTTTTTTATAGCACAATTATTGAGAACAATATCTTTGCACCATTGGGGTGGAAACCGAAAAAACCTACACCTATCTATCGCCTAATCGGGACCCGTATACCGATAGGACAGGAAATCAAGGCAACTGCTATCTTACAAGAAACATCGGGAAAGTCAGTGTTAAGGGTTGTATCTATTGGCACACAACTTGGCGAAGACACCTTTGTTGTTGATATCCAACCAAAACAGGTAGTCCTTAAAAAAGGGAATCTCCGAACACCTATCCGAATGAAAACAATGCCATTCCTAAAATAATAACTATGACCGCCAACATCATCACACTCACACGTATTGCTCTCACATTCACTCTCATCGCACTCTTCGGAAAAAACAGGTCCATAGACATCGCAGCCATCGCCATAATTCCACTCATTTTCGGGCTCGATGCTGTAGACGGGTATATCGCACGAAAATATAATCAGACAAATGCACTCGGGGCAGTTTTGGATATTGCAGCAGACAGGATCATTGAAAATGTTTTTTGGATATACTTTGCTACACACCAAGTCATACACGTCTGGATGCCCATCGCTGTCCTCACACGCGGAATCATCACAGATACAATACGAAGCTTCGCTCTTAAAGATGGGGACACACCCTTTGAAATGAACACATGCACATGGGCACGTGCAATCACAAGTTCCCGAATCTCGCGATTGGTCTCTGGCGTATCAAAGATGGGTGCATGCTTCGCAATGGCAGTCTCACTCACTCTCAAAACGCATCAGATACACACAACAACACAAATTCTCGCTACCCTTGCAGTTGCCATCTGTATCATTCGCGGGATACCAGTATTGATTGAAGGCAGAAAATACGTCACTGCTACGTTTCTCGAGCAACAGTGAAAACACAGAAAAAGCAGTAACACCCCTTATACCAAATTAACTTGATTAGAAGTTTTTTGCTAAAGTTAGCATTGCAAGGCACCAAATCAACGGTATGAATGCCATTTAGGCATTCCCCGGAGACCTCGCGCTACAAATCGGGTTAATTACGCATTTCTAAAGTCTATCACTGTTTGCCGATATTCTTCGGGTAGACCGATATCAAACCTTCGTCCTTTTACAACATATCCAGAGAAACCATCTGCCTTCCGCAAATCGTCTAAACAAGATGTGAGTTGAAATTCACCGCGTTCACGGAAGTTGTGTTCTATGTTCTGCTCAAGGAAACCGAAAACCTGCGGTTCAATTACATATATTCCGAATACTGTGAGGAAACTATCATCATCCATACCATCTACATGTAAGTGTTCCCTTGCGTATTCAGGATCAGGTTTTTCATAGAACTCAGTTACCGATAGCATTGATGCTTCTTCACTCCATACACCTGTAACACACCCAAAATTAGACAGTTCATCTATCGGTGTCTCCTTTAGTCCAACAACACTATGCCCTACCCGTTCATAAGCATCTAAGACCTGTTTTGTACAAGAATATGCTTCATCGGAGGCGTAAAGGTGATCTCCTAACATTAACAAGAACGGTTCCCCGTTGACCCAATCCTTAGCACAGTAAACGGCGTGTCCGAAACCTTCCTGAACATCCTGTGTGACAAACGATATACGACTTCCCAATTCGGTTAGATAGTCACAGTATGTCTTATTTTCCTTGCTCAGTTTGTTATAGTGTTCAATACGAGGCGGTGTTTTAAAATAAGATTCAAACAGCTCAATATCTCTGCTTTGAACGATTAGACATACTTCCTCAATACCTGCATTGACTGCTTCTTCAACAATCGCCATGATGGCTGGCTTAGCACGCCCTGTCCGGTCTATAACCGGAAATAACTCTTTTTTCATCGCTTTTGATGCGGGGAAAAGGCGAGTACCAAATCCAGCTGCAGGGATAACCGCTTTACGCACATGCTTACTTGCTTCAATGACAAGTTTTAGGCAGGACATCTGCAGATCACGTTCTATTATTTCAATTACCTTTCGCTGGCTCTCTTCATCTTTTACGATAAATTGTGCAGAACCATCACCTTGGGAACCGACCCCTTTACCACCCCAAATATAGGGTTGTATCGGTTCATAGTTGAGTACCTTATGAAGGACAGGGGCTGTTAATTGTGAGGGACAAGCGGGAATCAAGTGCTCATCAAACGCATGTTGTGCACGGGACATTAACCTACCGACAGCCTCTGCATTTCCAAGTCTCAGTGCCTCATGGGCAGATTGTGTAATTTCTTTACTCAAGGGACCGAGAAAATGCTGGACTTTATTTTGTAGTTCATTTTCAGCGAAAGGGTAACAGTCATTCAACTGATTAAGTATCAGACGTGTATCTTTTCCAACTCCCAAGTCAACAATCACCATGTATAGGTTTGATGGCACACTGAATTCTCTGACATCAATATTATCCCCATCAAAAACCATTAAGATAGGATGTTGATAAGCACATCCCTGGTCCATCCTACCACAACGCGAAGGTGTCTTGATCTCACCTTGATAAGCATACTCCATTTCATCGCGAGTTGTCATTTTTAAGTCGTAAATTCGATTAAATGCTCGTGCAACTAAAACGCAGATTGCCGCACTGGAGGATAGTCCTTTTTTCACTGGTAAATCTGTTAGGTAGTTGTCAATTTCTAACCCTTGGACGCGATAATTCGTAAGAATTTGATATGCAACCCCCGCAGCATAACTGAAAAAACTACCTTTTTCAGCTTCCTCAAGTAAAGCAGCGGGTTCCATGGGTAATGTAAATGGACCGTGACGTATCCCATCGCTCAGACTGGTTTTCAAAATAAGACTTGTTGGGTGCGGTTGTATTTCGGCATAGACTCCTTGGTTCGTGCTTGTGATGAGGGTATATCCTTTTTCAAGTTCAGCATTTGTCCGTCTATGCCCACCCGCCCAATCGCTGTGTTCTCCGAAGAGACATATACGTCCTGGAACAAAAAGTTTCATTGTGCGTCCTTATTTAATTTAATGTGAGATGATGTTAAAGTTTTCCAATGTATATTATATTATGAATATGTGCTATGGTCAAGATGACTTTAAATCTGATTATTTTTATGCAATTCTCCCGTAGGTCCAAATCAACGGTATGAATGCGCGTATGGCATTCACCGGGTAGAGGAACGAAACCCGACATGATAACCACAAGCAATTTGCCCAGTTACTTTTCATTAGATTAACGCAAGTTGCTACCTAAACAATATAATCTCCTACTAAGAGCGTTCAGAATTTTGCACATACCGCTCCGCTGGAGCGGAAGAATGAAACGATGTGCGTGCTATAAACATATCGCTCCGCTGGAGCGAAAGATTGGATATCACGAGTAGAATGGCTGAAACTGTGCAATAGGTAGCAACTTGGGTTAGATTACTCCATTAATCCCTTGATTAGCCATTTCACAATTAGGAAGATAAACCAATATACGACTAACGCTAACCATGTGCTTACAAAGCCTATGAAACCAACGATACATGGAATAACTAACCAGTCGAATGGGAAATCAAAACCGTACTCATGTAAGTTGTTCCATCCAATCATAAAGCAGATAACTGCAATTATTATAGAGATTATCCATGTCAATCTAATCGTGAATTTACGCCAATTCAAATTGCGGATGTTCATAAAGATATCAGGGGCGGTTGCATGCCCATTCCTCACTTATAAAGGTTAGTAGGGTTTCATGTGTCTTATCTTCCATGCTCTGTCACGCAACATGTCGGGTTTCATTCCTCTACCTGTCCTGCGAAGAATCGTATAATATGATATGATATATAGATGACAACGACTAAGGTTTTGTCATTCTTGCCCACTTGCACCGATCTACCCAAACTTGTGCCTCATGCGCATCTCCTAATGAAAGTGACTTATCTGCAGCAATATCAGAAAATATCCTTTCTGCTATTGCATAGTCATTCTTACGATAAGCATTCACACCTAACATCCTCAGTGTAGTTATACGAATCTTATGTGGCATTTTATCTGTATCCTTTACGTCCCCTAAATTTCTCGCATGATGTAGGTATTGTGAGCTGAGTTCCCATTCACTTTCCTGATGCAGTAATTCCCCTGCTGAATAATAGGTCAACCAACTATGCGGTTCAGTATTTATAATCCGTAATAGTAGAGACATTTTAGATCCGTTATAAGTGCGACCAAGACTATCATTACGAATAAGTACCCTTCGCAACCAATTTTTGGATTCAGGTGAAAAACTTGAGGATAGTGCTGCAATGCGTAACATCAACCTTTGTTCAATTGATGCGCGTATCGCAAACTTAGAAGCATCATTATATCTCGTCAAGGCTTCTTCAGTATCCCCTTGAAGCCAATAGATATCTCCAAGCAACTGTGCTGCTTCTGCTCTGAAGTGTGAATTCTTGTCAGAAATGATTCGCTTTGCTATTGAAATTGTAGATTGAAAATTGCCAGTATGATAAGTGCTATACATTAATCCTCGTGCGTTTCTCGTATTCTCAGGTTCATAAGATAACAATTTTTGGAATGATTCAACAGCAGTTGTATAATCTTGACGATAATATGCAGTCCAAGCGTCATTTCGTAATGATGCCATTTCGTGCGCGCACACTTGTTCAAAGATTCCGCCACGTTTTAGTCGTTGTGTAGCATATGTTAATTCATCTTCTCTTAGTAGCACTTCATTTTTTAGATATAAACGCCATTCTCCCTCCAAACCACGTAGATCCTTTCCGTAGATTTTTGACAAATTTCCAATTGGAAATGCCTGTTTACACTTTTCGATTCCGTATTTATCAATCAGGAAACGGACATAAGAACCTGCCATCAAGTAACTGCGTGATCCGGCATGTTTCCAGAAGCCGAGACTCATCACACTTGAGAGTGGTGGCGCGACATTTAATTCTTGCATAGCCTTTGCCCATTGATGGACGGTTAATTTATCTTCCTCCCAATCCGCAGCGACAGCGACTCCTTCATGCATCCCAACATTTAGACTAACTTTCCAAGGTGACCAATCAGCAGTCAGGACATGTGCAAGTTCATGTTTTAGGACTGGATGGGGGAAACCCAGTGAATGAACATGAAAGCCGTAGCCAAAAGGGTCTTCAACGAATGTATCTCCAGCACCTATCAGTCGTTTTTTCTGTTCAGGTGAAGCATATAAGTATACACGAACCTTACGCGAACTTTCTGTTTGCAAATACTCTGACAACTGATCATAACGGAATTCACAGTCGTCTGCAAATAAGTCAATTTCGTTTTCAAGTTCTCTGGCATAGTATAACTCAAAGTGCTCAGTTTCCTTATACCCCCCTAAAGTTTCAGCAATGTCTTGACGGGAGGGACGAATTCCTAACTTTCCAGAATAGAGTTCAATGCCTATTATTGCTAGGACCATCAAAGGGACAGCAGTGACACGCAGAAGTGAGAATTGTGAAGATGATTTGATAAGTCTACGCCATCTCATTTTGGGGATCAGGGCAGTTGTTCTATTTACTTCGCATGTAAAAACTGGAATAGTCATAAAGACTAATCCCCATAATATAGTCTCTGTCCGTGAAATCAGTAGTGTCGGTGTGATTGAGATTACGAAATCATAAATCGGACCCGGAAAATAACCGAGTATTGGGTGAAATGCAAATACTGGTGGATGAAAAATAAGGTTTGTAATTGTTGGAACACACGACACAATTAGGAAAATCAGATATACTAAGTAAGCGAGCCAACGTCTTCGTATCCATAAATTGAAAAATATGCCTGCAGCAGTTACTGTAAAACAACTGAAGGTTGGCAATATTAAGTAGAAAAGAAATCCCTCTATGAGATTGCAATTTTTGATGCGGAGTGTGTTTGCCAGAATAATAATCAGTGGGATCAATAGTAGTATGCCGTTTGATATAAGTGCCCGATAGAGACATCTCAGGATTACGTTGTGTGATGATCCAGCGAGTTTATCCGGGTCCTTTTTCATCACATGGAATTCGGTCATTGCTACATGAGCCCCAGCGAATGCGATGAAAAGCGTAATTACAGCACAAAACTCAAAGGCAAGGAGATTAAATAGAGGTACTGTGGCAAGCACCAATGACAAAACACCGATTGTTAAAATCCACAACCCATAAGAAAATGTTCTGTATATCATAGGAATTTTAGGTGGTTATTGCCCCATTGATGTAAGGACTGTGTATATTGTGATATTGATGATTACTACGGATCAAATCAACTTATGTTAGAATTAACAATTCTATATGAATCATCATAAGTCTGTCAATTGAAATTCAAATCTGGGGTGTGTAAAGTTTTTGGCACTAACTTTACATACCCTCAAATCTGTCCAAAACAAATGACACGATTTATAATTGTTAATCCGATATAGTATAGACTTTGTTTATTTCTCATAAATTCATTGATTCTTTGTGTCTTTGAAATCGTACCGTATTGTGCGTTTTTTCGGATTACGGTACGGTTTTGGTGCGGTTTTTCGTACCGGGTTGTGAGTCCAGTCTGTGTATGGGTTTGTGATTGATTTTTTGTGCGAATTTCTGGCAAATTCAATTTTTTAAAACGGTACGTTTTGTGATTTAAGTTTTTGGTGTTTTGAAATGTATTATTCATAGTATAGGTAGATAGCATCACAACCAATGTGATGAACGTATCATTTATAGAGTCAGTTTGTGTAGTTCTTTTTACGTATTGTGTTAACATTGCATTTCACCTACGGGATTTGATTTTATGCGATAAGAACTGCAACTGGGCAGCAAAAAGTGGACAAAACGTGGAATGCAAAACCCAAATTGGCTTGACAAGTTCCAGTTTTACAGACTGGTATTTTCGCAACAAAGGCATGGATTGACCAATTGCTGAGATGCTGCGTTTTCTCAGAAACTTCCATGACTCTATGAGATTTTAGATGACATATTCGTACGGGTATGTCCGTAATATCACATGGATCCTGTTGTAATTGTATTTTAAACCCCCATTCAAAAGAAATTACAATTGGGATTTTAATGTTAATCAGTTTATGACGAGACTGATTTGCATTTATGTGAAAGTTTTTTGGACATTAGATTAGGTTCCGTTGCTGTCATCAGTCAACGGTGGACCTCCCGCGACTTCGTGAGAATTTTTGCGATGTTTTTCGTGTTATTTTTACCATTCTATAGATAATTATCTCATTTAGGATTGCAATTCTTCGGGACACAAACTATGAAGTTTGTGCTACAAAAATGATCTATTATATATTAGAAATAGTATTATTGCGTCTCTGTTGGTTTCGCGCTCCGAAGAGACTGCCCACGACTTTTTGTCAAGTTTTCGAGCGACAGTTTCGGTTGTAAATTTGCGTTCCCGTGTTGTCGCTTCTTCAGGGAACTGCGCCGCCTCTTAGAGTTTCTAAACTTGCGTAGCCGATTTGGGCTTGCATTCTAAACACGTGTTAATTATACCATTCTTAATTGTGGTTGTCAAGTAAAAATGTAATAATTATGATATTTTTTTGTGAATTTGTTGAAAATTGTTGATTTTTTGATTTAATTTGTCTGAATTAGGATTTTTCTCATCAAGTCCTATTTCAAAAGACGACACCAAACCTGCATCAAAAAACCTGGATATGGTAATCCTTGTAATCTATAAATCCTGAAAATTCTGGTTCAGACAAGTGAAAATAACTGGACACACAATTTATGCCAAAAACTTTACACACCCCTTAACCTTTAAAATCGGGGGTTGTGAATCCCTTCAACAAGAGGAAATCTTCTTAAGTTGACACTTACGAGTTCAATCAAGAATAACTAAACTTTAAAGCCTGAATTGCGTCAAAATTCATAATACATTAGACCAAAATATATCACTGAGAATTGTTCTGAACTTTAAATTGATTATTGTCAAATAGAAAAGACTACATACTTATAATACCAATCTTCAGCAGGAATAGTTTATGTCGTTTTAAGGAGATGCTAATGCTTCGATGGAATATCAGGTTATTACTTTTTTTAGTTATAATTCAATGTGCAGCGTTGGTGTGTGTGGACGCACAAGAACCGCAGGAAATAGACTTGTCTCAGCCGCTAACCCTTGAGCAGTGTATTGAACTGGGATTAGAAAAGTCAACAAGTATGCGTAATGCACGACTGAGTTTGGCTATTCAACAACTACGGGTTAAAAATGCACGAGCAGATTATTTCCCTATAGTTACCTCTTCTGGGAGTTACAACTTTAATGACCGGCTTGACTTCGGTTTTGAACCTGAGAACTACGATTTAGGGTTGACAGGACGGTATACCCTCTGGGATAATGGTCAACGTGAAGTGGGTTTTGCACAAGCGAAGGAAGGTTTGAAAGCAACAACAAATAGGAATGAAGGGATAAAACAGAGTGTAATTCTGCAAATTACACAAGCATATTATGATGTGCTTAAAGATACTGAGCTTGTTAAGGTGAGTGAAGATGTGTTGGCACGTTCAATAGAAGATACCCAACAGACTATTGCTTTGAAAGAAGCGGGAGTGCTTATTCCTGCTGATGTAGCAACTGCGACAGTTCGTCAAGCAAACAACGAATTATCATTGCTGAATAATCAAAATGCGTTACAAATCTCACAAGCAACCTTGCCACGACTCATGGGGTTAGACCCGGGGTTGCTTATTACCGTAGCAGTTGACGAATCCTTCCAACTCTATCTGGATAGAGGAACGATTGAGAAGATACAGATTTCTGTTGAAGAAGCGATACAAACGGCATTTGATAATCGCCCTGAATTTAAGGAAACCGAAGCAACACTAAAACAACAAGAATGGAGTTTAACGTTATCAAAATTACAACGTTGGCCACGATTGAGTGCAAATGCCAACTATAATGTCTACCTTGATGATTACCTTCGCGAACGTATAAATTTCTCTGACTTTCGGAGTTGGAGTGTTGGGGCATCTCTCAACTTTACACTTTATGATGGTGGGGTTTTAGGTAATGTAGTCAAGGAACGGAGTATGCAGTTAGAACAAGCACGTGAAAATGCGAGCGACTTAGAGCGGTCAGTGGCACTTGATGTCAGACAAAGTTATCTCAATCTAAAACGGAGTGAAAGGGCAGTAGAAATCTCCAACACACAGGTAGAAAACGCACAATTAAGTTTAGATGTCATTCAAGGACGGTATAGAGTAGGAAAAGCAATTCTGCTTGAGGTGCTTGATGCCCAGACAAGTTACGCACAGGCGTTGACAAATCAAGTTAATGCGTTTTACGATTACAAAATTGCCCTGGCACGATTACAGGATGCAATGGGAGTTTTACAGTAATCATGAAGATAGGTAAAAAGTGGTTTATTTTTGGCTCAATCGCAATAGTAGTGATTGTAGTGATTGTGATTAGGGTGATTGGTGCGACCCAAAATGGTAATAATGATGAAGAGGACAAGCGAGAGGTAGTCCGACGGGGTGAATTTCTTGTAAAAGTTCAGGAGTCTGGTAGACTTCGTTCTCTTATTGAGGTAGATGTCCGTTCAAATGTAGAGGGTGAAATTCTTGAGATTTTTGTTGAAGAATCGGATCTTGTTCAAGAGGGTGCCCGGTTGCTAAAAATTGACGATGAACAGATATTAGAGGATATGAATCAGGCAAAAGCGTATCGGGATGCGCGGCAGGCAGAATTTGAACAAGCAGAACTCCGAATTCAGATCGCTGAAAAACGAGAAACAAGCGATCTGCTTCAGGCGAAAAATGCAGTTGCTAAAGCTGAGGCTAACCTCCAATCCTTTGCTGCGAACAAACAACAACGCATTACTGAAGCGGAAACCCTTGTTGCAACTACACAAAACTTGCTGGACCGAGATCAAATCTCACTGAAGCGGGCGGAAATCTCTCTAACACAGGCAAACTTGACACTTGATCGGGCAAAGGCAAGCGTTACATCCGCAAAAATCACCTTTGAGACAACCCAGACCGAACACAAACGTAATGAAGAATTGCACGGAAAGGAATTAATATCAGATCAGGCATTAGAGCAATCCCAAAAACAGCTCGCTTCGACTAAATCCCAATATGAAACTGCACAGAAAGCGGTTGAATCCCAAAATGAAACAATTAAATCCGAAGAAGAAAACATCAAGCGGGAGAAAGTGGCAATACAGAGTCGAGAAGCAACACTTGCTCTGAATAAAAAGAATGTTGAAACAGTTAAGAAGTCACAAGATGCTCAGGAAAAGCAGTTAATAGCGGATTTAGAAAACACGCGCACCCGCCTCAAACAGACTGAGGAAACGACCGAAGAAGAAAAAGATTTGACAAAGCATGCGAAAGTGAGTGCACAAGCGAATTTACTTCAAGCAAAAAGCCGCCTCAAATCTCAGCAGGAAAGGTATGAATGGACGACGGTGAAAGCCCCTATGTCTGGGACAATTACCCGCATATCTGTGGAAGAGGGTGAGATTATTACCTCTGGACGTTCTGCGTTTTCACGGGGAGAGGCAATCATGCGTATTGCCGACCTCACCCAGATGATAGTCACAACACATATCAATCAGGTAGAAATTGGAAAAATAAAAGAGGAGCAGCGCGTAGAAATCCGTGTAGATAGTTATCGGAATAAAGTATTTAATGGAAGAGTAAGTGAAATATCTCCCAGTTCCACACATAATCCACAAGGTGGCAATGCCGTGATTAGATTTGAGGTGGAAATTGAGGTAGATATTCCTGAGGAAGAATTTCAACTATTACCGGGTATGTCTGCAGATGTGGATATAATCGTCTTTGAAAAACCTGATATTCTTCAAATTCCGATAGCAGCAGTATTAAGTCCGGAGGTATTTACCGTCAAAGCAACAGTAAATCCGGAAATGCTTGGGCAGTTCCAACAGGGACAGCGGTTAAAAGTCCAAAATTTGATTGGCAATCAGTTTGGTGGACAAGTTAGTAAAATTGAACCTTCCGAAAGACGTGGTAACCTTGAAATTTTGTTTGACGAACCACCAAAGGGTATGCGTCCAGGTCCCACAGAAATTGTAATTGTGATATCTGAAAACAATCGGTTATCTAATATTGAAGCGGAGATTAGGAGTGAACGACAGCATTTTGTCAAACTTGATACTGGTGAGCCTTCAAAGAAGAAGAACGGAGAAAAGGGTGTCAAAACACATATTAGAGTTGGGAAACGTAATAAAACGCACTTTGAAGTAGTCCACGGACTCAAAGAAGGTGATCGCGTGTTTGTGCCTTCAATGATGGAATTGACAAAGGGAGAAAAAAATAAAGATAAATAGGGATATGAAACCTAATGTAATCATTTCAACATATAAGCGAAAGGAGAGGAATAGGGCAAAATGTTAATTGATGTCAAGGACATAACAAAAGTCTATGAGATGGGCGATGTGCAGGTGCATGCATTACGTGGTGTAACCTTCACTGTAGAGTCCGGTGAGTTTATTGCAATTATGGGACCTTCAGGTTCTGGCAAATCCACGTTGATGGATATTTTAGGTTGCCTCGCGACTCCAACTGATGGAGATTATCTTCTTGAAGGTGAAGAGGTCGGCAAACTCTCCGATAACAGATTAGCGGATATACGGAATAAGAAGATCGGTTTTGTGTTTCAATCCTTCAATCTGCTGCCACGGACGAGTGCGCTCCACAACGTTGAATTGCCATTGATTTATTCAGGTTTAGGTAGAAAAGAGCGCAAACGTAGAGCCTTTGAATCGTTGGAGGCAGTTGGATTAGCGGATCGTGTTGACCACAAATCGACAGAACTTTCAGGTGGACAGGTTCAACGTGTTGCGATTGCGCGCGCGCTTGTCAATAGTCCCTCAATGATCTTTGCAGATGAACCGACAGGTAACTTGGATACGCGTTCTGGTGCGGAGATTCTTGCGATTTTTGACCGCCTAAATGAAGAAGGAAATACGATAATCATGGTTACGCATGAACCAGAGGTGGCAGAACATGCGCGACGTGTCCTCCACATTCGGGATGGACTCATTGAGCAAGATGAAAGGCGCGACTAAAACTGCATTCAAAGAAGTCAGAATCACCACTCCCTCCAGACTTCATTTTTCTTTGATGGATTTGAATGGTCAACTCGGACGGATTGATGGCGGATTTGGGTTAGCCATCAATGAACCGAATTTCCAAATTGTTGCTGAACCATCAAATGAAATCCATGTTGAGTCAATTGCCTACAGGGAACGAGCATATCAAATCCTCACACGTCTCCAACATATCTATCAGTTCCCAGGTATCAAGTTAAAACTACTCTCTGAAATACCAACGCATAGTGGTTTCGGTTCAGGAACACAACTCTCTCTCGGCATTGCTTCTGCAGTGAACACGTTTTACGATCTGAATTTGAATGTCTTGGAATTGGCTGCCGCTGTGGGACGTGGTGGCACTTCTGGCATTGGTATTGCTGCTTATGATACGGGTGGTTTCATAGTAGATGGCGGACATCGTTTCCCCGAACAGAAATCTTCTTTTCTCCCATCTGCTGCCACCGAAAATATCCCACCCCCCCCAATTTTGTTCCGACACACATTTCCTGAATGGCAACTCCTCATTGTGCTGCCAAATTGTTCACGTATTTACGGTGAAGAAGAATTAAACCTATTCCGGACCCTGTGTCCTCAACCCGCATCAGTTGCCTCGAAGTTGTCTCATCTTCTGCTTTTTAAAATATTGCCTGCGATTCTTGAAGATGATATGCAGAGTTTCGGCGAGGGATTGAATCAAATTCAGACATTCGGTTGGAAAAAGGTAGAGATTGATGCACAAGGTGCTGAATTGCAGCAGACACTTGAATTTTTGCAAAACAACGGAGCATTAGGGGCAGGTGTTAGTAGTTGGGGGCCGGCGATCTGTGCTGTGAGCGATGATATTGGAGGGTTGAAACGGAAAGCAGAGGAATTCTTAAGTAAGTTGCCGAGTGGTGGCACATGCTTTATTACATTAGCGAATAACACTGGCGCGGAGATAAAAAAAATGGTTGAAGACTAATGCTTCAACCAACTATCCAACAATCAATCAACAATTAAATCAAATGATATGTAATCTACTTTCAGTTAAATTTCACAAGTGCTTTTGAACTGTACGGTTACAAATTTGCTTTGAGTTCTGAAAGTGCGTTTTGCTTGACTCTAAGCCCTTCATCAAGAAGGACGATGTTTTTTTCCAACTCTGCAATAGTGTCTTTCCTACTTACAAAATCTTGTTCAAGTTGAGAGAACGTTGTTTCGATCTCGTTTAAATTGTTTTGTCTTCCTTTTAATCCTTCCTCAAAATGTGTGATAATCTTTTGCGAATTAGCAATGCGTTCCTTTAACCATGCTTTTTTCTCAGTTGAAGTTGTATCACGCATTTGACTCCGGAGCAATTCTTGTTCCGATTTTTTCGCATCTATTGCGTTTTGAATTTGATTGATGGATTCTTTAAACTCGGTTTCCATTTCAGTTCTTTTCTTTCTTTTTTCCTCTTGAAACGTCGTATTCCTTTCTTCCAAGATTGATATCATAGCAGTTTTTTCAACTATTGCTACTTGAATTTGGTAGATGGATTGTTCTAATTCAGCAATTTGCTGAGTTGCTTGTGGATATTTTTTAGTTGCCATCGTCTCATCTCCCTTGAAATGATACGTTTACTAAATTCAGAGACACCCTATCCTTTTCCAGAAGCATAGTAAGGATTAGTTCCTGATGCGTGGTCGGTAGTATCAATGACCTGTTTTATCTCAGGGAACACTTCCTGTATCATGGCTTCAATACCGTGTTTGAGCGTAACATTAGCCATACCACATCCTTGGCATCCACCCCCCATGTGGATATAGATAGCATCATCTTCTACGTTCAGTAACTCAATTTGTCCGCCGTGTGCTGCGACTGCTGGGTTAATTCGTTCATCAATGAGTTCTTGAATTTTTTGTGCCTTTGGATTGTCCCATGTCGGTTTGTTTGGGTTTTCTATTTTAAAACCGCTGGAATTGAGGTCTTCAACATAGTCAATAACAGCCCCCTCAAGGTCTGGTGCACTTTTTGAATCCACCAAGACCTTAAAAGTATCCATTTCAATGACAATGTCGTCCTCCTCGGTATCTGTTGCCAAACCGAGGCTATATTGGAAATCGGAAGCACTGCGACCTTCAATACCGATTCGCAGCCCTTCCACCTCCACATCTTCAGCATCGATTACATCTTGGATCTTATCTTGCGCGGTTTTTGTTACCTTCAATAAAGGTGTGTCACTGCCTGCAAGTTTTTTAAACAGATTCTTCATAAGTTCCTTTTGGGTATCCGACTCAAGCTGCTGTTTTGTCAGCATTATAATCTGTGCGGAATTCCCCCATTTCGTTGTAAAGGTTGCTTAATTGCGAAATTGCATAGATTTCTAACTGTCGAATTCGTTCCCGTGTGACATCCAGGGCATCTCCGATTTCGCGTAGTGTTTTCCGTTCTCCATCTTCAAGCCCAAAGCGCATTTTAAGAACTTGTTGTTCCCGTTCAGAAAGTTTGCTGAGGAACTGCTGTACTAGATCATGCGTAATCAATTGTGCAATTGCGCCATCTTCGGAAGTTGTTGCGGGGTCTTCAATTAGATCCCCCAGTGTAGCGGAATTCCGTGATGAGCGTTCATCACCCAGTGGTAAATCCATTGAAATGGTATCAGCATTAAAAGTAAGTATTTCTTCTACTTGTTGTACAGTTAGGTCAAGTGCTTCAGCGATTTCAGCCCGCGTTGGTTCTCGCTGAAGTTCTTGGCATAGTACAGCATAAGTTGCATCAAACTTGTTCATCTTCGCGACGATATATGCGGGTAGGCGAATAGATCGTGCAAAGTTATCAAGTGTGCGCATAATTGATTGCTTAATCCACCAGATAGCGTAGGTGCTAAACTTAAAACCTTTCCGATAATCGAACTTAGTGGCAGCTTTAATTAAGCCGATATTTCCTTCTTGAATCAAATCTTCAAGCGGGACCTTGTTTCCTTGATACTTGACTGCGATAGAGATGACGAGGCGCAAATTAGCCTGAACCAACTCGTCGCGCGCGGCGGTATCTCCAGTTTCAATCCGTTTTGCTAATTCAACTTCTTCTTCGCGGGTTAATAGTCGATGTCCCGCAACACTCCGTAACCAACTCGTTAGAGCACTTTTGTCACTACCTTTGTAGTTATTTACATATTCGTTTTCTTCAGAAGGATACACTTCATCTATAAATGTGTCAACACCTTCAATCTCTTCTGATTCACCGAAGAACTCGGTTTCCATTCTTCTCCTCTCCTTATATTAAATTTCAGTAAAAATCTGCCAAATACATATATTACAATATACTATAACGTATTGTCAAGCAAATTGTTTAATAAAAATGACTATAATTGTCAAATTTAGATTAAAAAACCTTGAAAATACTGTTTTTTCTACTTTTTTGCCAAATTGCGAACTTATATAAGGTTCTTTAGTCTAAATAGGAAATTGGTTTTTACGAAAAACTGAACTTTGACCGATCTGATCATTTTTGGTCCATTGCTATTCTAATAAATCCAATTTCAGTTATTTTACCTTAGAAATAGGTTATATCTGTGTAAATATACTTTTGGGGAAATTAAACTATTTTCATTCCATATCGTCTTAAATGGGTAAATTGCAAGACTCAACATAAACAGATATTCATTCCGAAACTAAATTGAGTAGTTTCATAATTCCCACACGATATTACTTTTCTTAGTGATAAACCACACCCGTGGCGATATAGATAAATACTTCGGTTAAACCAACAACTATGTATGGCGTGTATGCTGCTGATTTAAACTAATTTAGTTTTTCTGCGTCAAAAAACACTGATTATCAGCAAACCAATAAGGAACTATAAATTATGTATGGCACCCCTGTTAAGAAATCGCTCGTAGATGTATTACGCGAAGCGGATCTAATTTCAGATCAGGATTACCAAGAAATTCACGAAAAAATACTTGAAGGTTGGGTGAATAAACCTATTCAATCGGACGTTGATGTGAACACTGATGATCAGGCGGGTTTGCAAAGTTACCATCAGATTCTTGATGAAATAGAAAAGGCAGGCGAATCTGAGGAGTTAATTATATCCGATTATGTATCGCCAAGGATTCTTAACCTTGCCAAGAAAGGGCGCGAATACGGAACACCTATAACGCATTTGGATGACATTAGTCCAGAAGAGGAAGCCCTTAAGAAGGTGCAACCGAGTTTCGCTAATCGCAATAAAGTTTTTCCAATGCATATTGAAGACAACGTTCTTACGATAGCAGTAGCCGATGTTCAAGATGTGATGTTGATTGATCAAATCCGTTATTTCACTGAGTGTGAGCTTAATCTTCTTCTTGCCGATGAGGACGAGATCACAGAAGCTATTGTTCGGTTTTACGGTAAAGACGCTGCATCAATCTTAAGTGCGGGCATAAAAGGTCCGGTAGGTGCTGCTGCCACGATTGAACGTGCGAGTATTGAAGATTTTGGTATTGATGAAAAGGATCTTAGTGAAGACCCGACAGTTGTTGATGCGGTTTATCAGATGATCATTGACGCTGTGCGTGCTGGGGCAAGTGACATACATATAGAACCCTATCCGAATGAACTAAAGATTCGTTATCGTGTTGACGGTGTATTGGAAGATCAACCGCAACCGCCTGCCTACCTCCAGTCTGCGATTACTTCACGTATCAAGATACTTGCGGAGATGGATGTTGCTGAGCGGCGTCGTCCACAAGATGGCAAAATTAACATGGAGATTGGTAGTCTTGGTGGTCGTCAGATTGACCTTCGTGTTTCTACTGTGCCAACGGTCGCCACACAACATAGCGAAAGTGTTGTGTTACGTATTCTTGACCGTCAGTCTATTGAATTTGGATTAACGGAACTCGGTCTCACAGACGATAATTTTGATCTTTTCCAACGAATGATACATAAACCGCACGGTATTATTCTTGCAACGGGTCCGACTGGTAGTGGAAAAACGACATCACTTTATGCTTGTTTGAAAGAGATTAACACATCCCATGTCAAGATTATTACACTTGAAGATCCTGTTGAATATGAATTAGAAGGAATAAACCAGGTTCAGGTTAATCCTGAAATTGGTTTTTCATTCGCTAATGGGTTACGGCATATTCTACGGCAGGACCCTGATAAGGTATTAGTCGGTGAGATTCGTGATGATGAAACAGCAGAAATGGCTATCCATACATCACTTACGGGACACCTTGTCTTTAGTACACTGCATACGAACGATGCCCCTGGTGCGATCACTCGTCTTGTGGATATGGGGGTTGAACCGTATTTGGTTGCTTCAACATTAGAAGGGATTATTGCTCAACGTTTGGCAAGACGCGTTTGTCATTCATGCTGTGAAATGTATCGACCGAGCAAAGATGATATTGCTGGCCTCTTTAGCAACAATGGTGTCAAAGTATCAACGGACCTTGAAATTCCACGTGCTAACGATGATGGTTGCAAAGAATGTCGTGGTAGAGGTTATAAAGGGCGGATTGGTATTTTTGAAGTGATATTTATGAATGAAGAATTACGATCGCTCACACTTGAACGTCCATCAACCAGTGAACTGCGTCAGCTTGCGATGAAAATGGGTATGCGGAGTTTGCGCGATGATGGTTGGCAGAAGGTTTCTGCTGGGTTAACTACGATTGACGAAGTGCTTCGACTCACACAGGAAGATGTTTACGATTTTGATGAGGAAGAAACACTCAGTGCTGAATAGCGTTGTGGTTTTAACTAATGAATCCTCTTGAATGACTTAATGAAATTACTATGATGAGAGATGGACAATGCCAAGATATCAATATGAAGCTATGACCAATGCTGGGCAAACTGTCAGCAATATATTAGAAGCCGATTCCAGAGGCGAATGTATCTCCCTATTGCAGCAGATGGGATACTTTCCCACGAAAGTTGAAGAAGAGGGAGAGGTGCTTGAAAACAAAGCTAAACGGTTATTTAGTCTCGGCACGCAAAAAATCAAACCTGCTGAAGTTGAGTTTTTTACATATCAGTTGGCAGCCTTAGTTAATGCTCACGTTGCCCTCCCGCGTGCAATAGAGGTTACATTAGAGCAGATAGCGAATCCAGAATTAAACCGGGTTATCTCACAGGTCAAATATGATGTTGAACACGGGGCAACCTTTAACGATGCCTTGAAAGAACATCCCAAGGTTTTTTCTGAACTCTATGTCAACATGATAAGAGCTGGAGAAGCAGGTGGTGTATTAGGAGAAGTATTGGAACGTTTAGCAGAATTTGCTGAACGGCAACGACTTCTCAAAAACAAGGTTGTTTCAGCTTTGTTCTATCCAGCTATTCTCTTCGGGCTCATGATGTTATCCGTTACTATTTTGATGATCTTCGTTATTCCGAAGTTCACAATAATGTTTGAGGACCTTGGCGGTGAATTACCATTTCCCACACTTGTTCTTATCGGTATATCAGATGCCCTGGCAGGTTATTGGTGGATTGGATTATTAGTTGCTGCCCCAGTGTTTATTTTACTCAGGAATTACTTGCAGACAGATACTGGCAAAATGCAGTTTGATAAATTAAAGACGAAGTTGCCGCTCGTAGGACAAATATTTAGCACCTTTGCTGTTGTCCGTTTTACACGCACATTGGCAACTTTATTGGAAAACGGGGTCCGTATGTTGCCTGCTTTGCAAGTTGTAAAAGATACCATCGGCAACAAGTTTTATAGCAATATCATTGCGGAAACAGAAATAGAAGTGGAACAAGGTTCAACACTGTCCCGCGAACTTGAGCGACGTAAAGATTTTCCTACACTCGTTACCCACATGATCGCTGTCGGTGAGGAATCTGGGGAACCTGTTACGATGTTAACAAAGTTGTCTGAATACTACGATATGGAGATTGAGAAGAGCCTTGAAAGGGTAACGGGTTCTATAGGTCCTTTAGTTATCCTGATAATGGGTCTACTCATCGGTTTTATCGCTGTAGCAATGATTTTGCCAATTTTCGAAGTCAACAATTTGATTGATCAGTAAAGTAGACAATGTGTTGTTTCAATGGCAAATATTCTAAACTATTAAGGAACATATATGTCTAAACACAGATAAGTTTTATTAGTCAACGAAACACAAGAAAGCGTGCACAGCACAAATATAAGGAGTGAGTTACATGTTTAAAAAGTTTAGAACAGACGAATCAGGACTAACACTGATTGAATTGACGATCGTTATTGCGATCTTAGGTATTTTGGCGGCATTTATCGCCCCTCGTGTAATAACAGCAATTGATGATGCTAAGGTTGGAAAAGCCCGTACAGAGATTGCTAATATGAGAGTTTCCTTATCTAAGTTTTCAGTAGATGTTGGCAGATATCCATCATCCGAAGAGGGATTAGATGCGTTGTGGCGTTCTCCAAGTCAAGAACTAACAAGTTGGCGCGGCCCTTATGTGGAAGACCCGATATCTGTAGATCCTTGGGGGAACGAATACATCTATCGGTTCCCTGGAACGCACTATGGGTATGATTACGATCTAATGTCTTACGGTAGAGATGGAAAGCTTGGGGGTGAAGATCTTGATAAAGATATCACCAATTGGGTTGAGGAACAAGAAGCCAGCACAAGGTAGACCCGTAAATGTTAAATGAGATTAAACCCTGCAAGATGAAATATTACCAGAGACGAACTGCTTCTAATGCTGAAGGTGGTTTTAGTCTTATGGAAATAATGGTTGTATTGGCAATTATTGCCGTATTGTCCTCCATATCTATGCCTGCTTTGCGGGGTTTTGCTGCAACGCGGCGGTTAAAGACTGCTGCAGAGGCGGTTGTTGATACACTTGCTTTCGCTCGTGACATGGCGATTACTGAACGAAATACGCACCTTGTGGTCTTTGATATGGATGCAAATAGATATTGGTTAGCATCCAGTGAAACTTTTGACATACAAAACCCTGCAGCTTCAGCAGGCAGAACTATAGAAACTGCTCCAGTAAATGGACAACAAGTAATGGTCTCTCGTACCGATGGAGTGATGGGAATCCCGAGACCATTAAATAAGGGTGTTTCGATTGCGTCTTTCGTTACAACACAAAACGGAGTGAACCGACAGATAGTCGCTGGTGTGGATTACGTTTATTTCACGCCAACTGCGACATCGGCAGATACTGTTTTGTATCTAAGAAACCTTAATGACGATGTCCTTGCGATAACTGTGGAAGCAGCCACCGGACGATCCAGTGTAGAAGAATTGTCACCGCAACAAATTCAGACCTTGGGGTTAGGAAACTAATTGTAAAATGCGTAGAAAACAAACTTTCTCTCGTGAAGAGGGTTATACTCTTGCAGAAATATTGGTAACAATAGCAATAATGGCTGCAATTCTGCCTGCCCTGTTAAAGGTATTTAGTGATACTTCTAAGAACATAGGAAAATCCGATCATAATATCACTGCCCTTTATCTGCTCCAATCTAAAATGGCAGAAATTGAAGCAAATGGTTTTCCAGAAGTCGGGCAGGAGAGTGATGTGTTTGGTGGTAGTTCTATTTTTGAGTGGCAGACTGTCGTATCTGATATAGAAACAGAGGAAATGTTGGCACTCCGAAAGGTTGAATTAACTGTCTCTTGGGAACATTTAAACAAGGTGAATTCAATTAGTATGTTTACCTATATGGCAGATCGAGCAGTTCAACAACAACAAGGTCAATAAATGGGAGTATCTGTAGTAGGACAAAACAGTTGCTGTTGCAAAAGAACTATGAGAAATCTGATAAGGAAATACGAAAGTGGCCTTACACTCGTTGAGATGTTAACGGCTGTTAGTGTTATCATAATTATGGGTGGTGCCTCTTACGCAGTATTCAATACGGCTATAGATACATATCATCTTGCAGAGTCTAAATTACTACAAGCACAACGTGTGCGTTTTGCTTTAGACCATATCAGCACTGATTTAAGTCAGATACAAGCAGACACATCAGATGAAATGTTGGCAATCTTTTCCCAAGACTCACCCACAGCTGCAGGAGATACAGATATACTTAGTTTTGTAACATTGATAAAGACAGATCCTGAGTTGTTTGCGGAACAGGCGCGTGTAAGGAGAGATGCAACAATAATGCCCCCTAAGAGTGATGTCAGACGTGTAGTGTATTATGTGGGACAAGAAATACCGGTAGAAATGAGACAAAGCACGTCTTATATTCCACCTCCTTATACGGCTTCTCAAGTACCTGGACAAAACGCCTCTGCACCAGACTCCTTAACACTTTATCGCATTGTGACGACTGCATTAGAGCCTGAATTGGTTATTGACGCATTTATGAATTCTGGTGCGATTCCACAAGTTGATGAAAACGGTGCACCGATTCACTTTGAAGTAACATCGATAGTAGATGGTATCGTCAACTTCGATCTTAAGTATTATGATGCCGAAGCCCCTTATGATATGTGGGAACAGAGAGATGCTATACCTCTTATCGTCCACATATTCATAAGCGTGATAGATGAAGAAGCGAGGCAAACAGCCCAAACACAAGTTTATGTTAGAACCCCAGGCGAGATACCACCAGGAGCGTTAACTCAATCAGTCATGGTGCATCTGCCATCAGGTGCCAATGCTGAGTAGAAAAAGAATAGGATGAATACATCAACATCACAACCACAGAATGAATATTCTACTTTAGGACTGATCTGTTTTCGAAATTCGAATGGATTATCGTTAATATCAACCCTTTGGATTTTGACCGTCCTTTCTGTATTAGCGATGCAGATGTTGTATTCTTTTGATCTTGAAAATAAAGCACAACGGAACTTTTTTGATAGAGTTAAACATCATTTTGCAGCGAAGTCGGGGTTTGAGTTGGGTGTTGCCAAATTAGCCGTAGATCAAACCAATTTTGACTCACTTGGAGAATCGTGGGCTGAACCGATTCAACAGCAGATAGAGGATGGTATACAACTGGGCGGATTGATCAACTTTCAAGTGACCATTACAGATGAAGGGACAAAGATTAATCTGAATGCGGCAGAAGAAGACCAAATTCGCAATCTTCTCTCGTTTTTAGGGGCACAACCTGAGATTAATGAATTAGGTGATCTTGCCACTCGGATTGTTGAGGGACGACCCTATCGCACTGTCCGAGATGTGGCACGTGTTCAAGGGATGACAGACGAATTGCTTTACGGTTTACAGCAACAAGCAGCAGTTGAAGAATCGACCAGCAGGTCCCCATCTCTTACAGATGCTCCCGAAACTTTACTTCCTCCGACGTTAACGATGACAAGTGTCGGTGGTCTTGTTAATGTCGCAACCGTTTATTCTGTTGATACGAATACAGATGCAAATGGACAACAACGCGTAAATATTAATTCCGCCAATGCAAATCAGTTACAAGGTGTCCGATCTAATAACAATCAGAATGTCTTTTCACAAGGTGAGGCAAATGCAATTATTCAGAGTCGCAATCACAGCGGTATTTCCGCTTTGTTAGATGTTCAAGTTGTATCCGATAATGTATTTAATAGTATTCAGAATCAAATTTCTGTTGTAGATACTGTAAGTAGTAATGTTGATGGTTTTAGTAGTGGAAATGACGGTAGTTTTGATGATGGATTTGGCAGTGGTTTTGATGATGGATTTGACAGCGGTTTTGATGATGGATTTGTCGGTGGAAGAAACAACAATAACAATAATAATAACAATAACTTTGAAGCAGATCAAGGTAATTCATTAGTAAATATCAATACTGCAAATTCACAAGAACTTCAGGAACTAAATGGCATTGATAGTGGTATCGCTGACAGGATTATTGCCCACCGAAACTCCCAAGGCAATTTCCAAAACATTGATGCAATTAAACAGGTAAGATTATTAACTGTGCGTGAACTTGCAAATATCGCTGATAAAGTAACAACCAGAGATGGAAATACCGTAAATGGATTAATCAATATTAATACTGCCCCTGTTGAAATATTACAACTACTACCGGGAATGGATCAGGCGAAGGCACAAGCAATTGTAGCTCGACGCGAAGAGGAAAATCCAGAATTACTAAATCAAACAGATGGGGCAGTTAAAGGTAACCCGTTTACTGATATCGCACAACTATTGGATATTGAAGAAATTGATGATCAGACCTTCCGAGAAGTTGTGGATTGGGTTACATATCGTTCACACGGGTACCGCATTGTATCCTCTGGGGTTGATGCTGGTGGGAAAGTGGTGGCAACATGCGTGGGAATCGTTGTCCGAAACGGAGATCAATTAACTATTCCATATTGGCGGCAAGACTAACAACGAACATTTGTGTACATAATAGAGGCTATTATAAATGGCAAAGAATCAGGTTGTAGCAATAGATATAGGTAATACAAACGTAAAAATACTCTACATTGAAAAAACTGCTGAAGGATTACGTTTGGCTGGTGCAGGTGTATCTTCCATCACGAACCCTGAGAACATGGAGCAAACCGCTGCTACCATCAAAGAATTATGGAACCGTCTCGGTATTAAGCAGAACATCTTCAATAAACATAAAATGGAAGTAGCAATTGCTCTACCACGAGGTTCTGTAGTTACAAAACATTTACCCAATTTACCTGCTTCAACAACAGATGCACAGTTACCTTCCTTGGTGGAAATGGCTGCTGAAACTGAACTTCCGTTTCAGGTAGATGAATCTGTCTTTACATACCACGATGTACAACGTTCAACGGAAGGTGTTTCTGTTGAACTGGTTTCAACGCGGCGGGATACAGTGACACGGTATACTGAGACGATTGCAGCAACTGGAAATACGCCATCAGCTATAATTCCTTCTATGTTAGCCATAGGAACAGTCGCCCGTGATGCCTTAACTAATCCCGATGCTCGGACAATTATCGTAGATATTGGTGCTGGACATACAGACTTCTGTTTAATGCAAGGGAATACGCTGCAATTTTCACGCGGTTTTTCTGTCAGCGGTAACCACCTGACAAGAAGCTTGATGACAGATTTGCAGGTTGATGCAGAAACTGCTGAACAAGAAAAACTAAATATTCCTGCTAATCAATTACCCACTCGAAATTGGACGAGGAATTTCATCGGAGAATTAGAACGTACCGTCGCTGCAGCTAAACGCGAAATAGACGATGAACAATTCGGAGAGATTGATGAACTATGGTTATGTGGTGGTGGTGCGAGAATACCAGAGTTAGCAGAAACTTGTCAGGAACAACTCCAAATACCAACAAGACTGTGGAATCCACTCCAAGCAGGTGTTTTGGATACAAGCAGCGTTGATTCATCAATACTTGAAAACTATGGTGACACACTGGCAGTCCCCTTGGGTGTTGGAATACATGTATTAGAAACAGAAAAACCTGTTTCACTGTTGCCAACAGAAGTAGGTGTTAAACGAGCAGAATCTACGCGTAAACACCAACAACTCATTGCTGCAGGAATTACTGGTTTTGCTATTCTGGTGTTAGTTCTAAGTGGCATTACATTTAGCAGATCGCAGAAATCCAAAGAAGACTTTTTAGATAAGCGGATTGCCACTTATGCTGCGCTGCAAAATGATGCCAACAAGCAGCTTGCCCGTGAACTAATTTTAGCAGACAAATTAACCCATCAAATTTCACCGATGGATGTCCTACATGCACTTAGTACTCTCTTTAATGATAGAACTAAAGTTGCATGGAAAACTTTTGAGATAACCAATTTAGATGACCTGCAAAAAGCCCGGATTTCATTTAGTCTTCAAGCAAATTCACATGATGCAATTAACTCTATGCCAGAAATACTCAATCGGACGAATCTATTTGACAAGATTGAGACTGGTGAGGTTACGACAACGGGGGATGAAAGGAGACCAACTTTTGAAGTTAAAATCACCTGCCGTTTGACCAATGAAGCGATCAAATTGTTTGCCCAAAAGCGTCATCCTAAACCTATCATTGAATTCGATGAGGTAAGGACAGAAGACATTAATGAGGAAACTCCAGAAGATATTGATATATCTCCTCCTTCTAATGAAAATAAACCGCCAGATGAGACTACTGAAAAAGAGAGTGAACAAGACGAAGAAGGGGAAGAATAACAGACATATTTGCACTTCGTTGCATATACCAACCTACTGAAGTAGGTGAGGATATAATCGTGAAATTAGATTTTGAACTTACAAACCAAACTAAGTTATTGCTCGGTATTCTTTTAGTCGCGCTGATAGCGGCAATAGCAACACAATGGGGCCCAGGTTTCTATAAAATTGTCTCAAATCCCGCTATGAAAACGAAGAGAGAGACATTAAAGACCTCTAAAGATTTAGTGGATGCCTCTAAAATCTTGCAACCTATTGAGACAGGTCTATATCAAAAAACAGGACTCGCAGACGAGGGAAATACGACAACAATATTTGAAGGAAGTTATCATGCATCGGTCGTGCGTAAAAAAATAGATGCGATTGTGAAAAGAGCAGGAATACCTCAAAACTATCAAATTAATATGGAACCTGTTCCTGGAAGGCAATCCGAGAGAATTTCTCCTCAGGCGCGGCGAAATCTTGTTGTGTTTGCCTATCAGCAAAAATTGGAAGCAGAAAAGGATGCCCTCAATGCCGAAATTGCCGCATTTGAAGCTGAACTTGAAGCACAGCAATCCGAAGGTGATATGGGTGATACAGAAGTTGATACTATGGATATGTTTCTTGATGCATGGTTAGATGAAGCAGATGTGGAATCCGAAGAGAAGACTGAAGATAAAGAGAAGACTGAAGATAAAGAGAAGACTGAAGATAAAGAGAAGACTGAAGATAAAGAGAAGACTGAAGATAAAGAGAAGACTGAAGATAAAGAGAAGACTGAAGATAAAGACGAATCCACTGAAGATAAAGACGAATCCACTGAAGATAAAGAGAAGACTGAAGATAAAGACGAATCCACTGAAAAAACTGATGACCCGAATCAAGAGAAACCAGAGAAGTTGTCTGATGACGAAAATGATAAGGAGGAAACTCCAGATACTTATGAAGAATCAGACAAAAACCAAACTGAAGCTGATACCTCAGCAGATGATAAGATTGATTGGGAGTTTGCCTCATTACCCGATTCCATGCCGATTTCAATTAGATTTGAACTTATAGATCTCATTATACCAATGATAGAACAACATCTCGTTGGTGCTGAGAAAACACTTTTTGAAAATCATTACTTTAAAACTCAAACGAGAGCGACTTCTGGGTTCTTTGGTATCGGAGCAAAAGAATCTACGAATGAGATTAGTTTTCGTCCGAATAGCGAAGTTCTCGCTAAACTTACGAATCTCATTGACACTCATGGGGAAGCGTTAAATAAACAACAACTTAGGCGAGATTTCTTGGAATATATGGATAAGATTCAATCCCAAATTGATGAACTCTCTCTGAAATTACAATTGGCTCCTACTGTCTATATACCAGAAAGTTATACTGTAAAAATGAAGTTTAAAGCGGAAATCGACAAACTCGTTAACTTAAACAAGATAATAGAAACCACAAGCAAATGGTTGATGGTTCGAGACCTACAAATTTCCACAGATAAAAAAGATAATAAGATTAATGTAGATGTTCTAATGATTGCGAGGGTTTACCAATAATGAAAATGTGCAGAAGTGTTGTTTGTTTGATGTGGGTACATAAACTTAATACTTTCTTGATCGTTCTGGTGTGTTTCGGTTTATTTGTCCTGATTCCGGGAGAACTATTCGCGCAACGGGGTCAGAGCACGATGGAAGTTGCTGAACGGGATGAAGAGACTGGTGAACCCCTAACGTTTAACTTCAACTTTACCAGTGATGAACTCAAAACCGTGTTTGAATGGCTTTCAAGACAAACCGATCTCACCATTATCGCAAGTGAAAACGATATTCAAGGTAAAAAGTTTGTCCTCATCAACCTGAATAACGTTACACTTGATGAAGTCATTGAGCACATTAAAACCGTACTCGCCCAGTATGGACTTACATTTGTTAGGGTTAACAGCACACTTCTTGTAACGACTTTTGAAAAAGCGACAACGATGAATGTGCCCGTGAAGATTATTCAGACAGATCCGGAACAGGTTGAAATGACTGATGAAATACAGACTTACATTATCCAACTCCAGAACGCATCCGCATCCGAACAAGCAGATGCTTTGAAACCATTACTGAATAGACAGGGGAACATATTTGCAGATTCGATTACAAACGCGCTTGTTATCACTGATGTGTCATCTAATGTCCGCAGAATCGTCTCTATTTTACAATTTGCTGATGAAGGCGATCCTTCTCCATTGAAGATTGCTTTAATTCCTTTATCTTTTGCGGACGCTACATCTATTGAACAAACGCTTAATAAGGTTTTTGAAGATAGCACTGAAGATAGTAAATCTCCTGGTGGCGCAACGGGTTTGGATCCTGAGCAGATCAAGCAAGCCATTGAGCAAGGTTTAGGCGTTGCAATTATAGATGGAATGATTAAAGTCTATGCAGATAGTGATTCAAATACTTTGATAATCAAAGCGACTGAAGAAAACCTGATAATACTTAAGGAATTTATAGTTCATCTGGACAAAGCTCCAACGTTACAAACAGAGATTCGTACATATCATATAGAATATGCCATTGCGGAAGATGTTGCCACGACACTTGAAGAGGTCATCACTGGAGACAATATTCAAGGTGGTGGCAGAAGAAGTTTTGACAGAGAAGATATTTTAGAGATGATGACATATCGTCGGAACGGTGGGAACACAAGCGACATTTTTCAAGGTATCGTCGGTTTGGTAAACATCACTTATGATGACCGGTTGAACATCGTTATTATCTCTTCTGATCCGCGCAATTTCACTATCATTGATAAGATTATTGAAGTGCTTGATCAAAAGCAGACAGAAAATGAGTTCAAGATGTACCTACTTGAGTTTGCGGATGCCGCGACCCTCAAGGAGAATTTGACACAACTGTTTGAAGGCGAGGACACAGGGGGTAGCAGCCGGTATTGGTGGGACTATGATAGTAGAAGAAGTTCAAACCAAGATACCGGTTTCGGAGTACAAGGAACTGTCCACATCGTTGAAGATATTAGACTCAATGCCTTGCTCATTTCTACTTCCGCTAATAATTTTCCGATGATTGATGATCTGATTAAAAAACTTGATGTCAACCTGCCCGATCAAGAATGGGGTTCAAGGATTTTTTATCTGAAGTACGCTGATGCAGAAAATATAGCAAATCTGATAAACACACATTATCAAGGGAACCAAGACGATTTTAGTGGAGGAGATAGTTACTATTATTACCGCTATTATCTTCCCCAACGTCAAACAACCCCACAAGCACAAGGTGCTCTGGCAGGTAACGTTGCAGCACAACCTTTGGCAAGCCATAATGCCCTTATCGTTTCAACAGGCACAAAACGTAACTTTGAGATGATTGAAAGTTTTATTAAACAACTTGATATACCGACACCTGAAGCAATGGCGGAAGTCACTGAAATCATTCGACTTGAATATGCAACAGCGGATTCTATTGTTCAAGTACTTGAACAAGTTTGGCAAGAAGTGCAGTCAGAGGATGAAGGATTTGGTTTTCGTAGATTTTTCAGTTCGAGATTTGGTGAGGAAGAAACGACTGACATAAATTCACTTTTCGGTAAGGTTACTATCTATGCCGATCCGGATACAAATTCCCTTATTGTAACTACCCGTCGTCGCTATCTTGATCACGTAAGGGCACTCATAAAAAGGCTTGATTTCGTTCGGGGACAGGTGCGGATTGATATCAAAATCCTTGAAGTGACCCTTGATGAAACGACAAAACTCGGTATTGAAATGGCTGCCGAAGAAAAGAAGCTGGGTGGTCTTGAACTCAGTCCGATTAACCCACTTGTTGGTGAGGCAAATTCAGAACTTGGTCTTGCCCAAGAAATTTCGGGTTTCAATTATAGTTTAGTGACGAAAGAGTATATGGCACTCCTTCACACGCTTATCCGAGAAAATAAAGTCAAGACCCTTTCTACACCCACGATAACGACCCGTGATAGTCGTCCTGCAACATGGAGCAGTGGACGCCGAATTCCGTATCTACAAAGCGTAGATACGAATAGTATTCTTGGGGATACGGCAACACAACCGCTTTTCAACTACGATTTTATTGACCCGCCCGTTGGTATTAACATCTCACTCACGCCTTATATCGCAAGATCACAGGCGGGAGAAGATGGAAAACGCACAATCGGTTTAGATATTACGAATATCAGTGCAAGTAACTTCATTGAATTCACCGATTTTAATGCCCCGATAACGGACGATAATTCACTCAGCGTCTATATTGATGTTGAGGATGGACAACAACTTATCGTCGGTGGCATCATCCGCAAGAAGCAGAAACAGGTGGAAAACAAAGTGCCTATACTGGGGGATATTCCTCTACTTGGTAGACTTTTCAAAAGCACAGAAACCGAAATTCAAGACACTGAAATCGTTTTCATTATTACCCCTCATATCATAGATATAAAGAATCCAGATGATATTGAAAAACTGAGGCAGAAAGAGAAAGAATGGCAAAAAAATGGAGAGATTGATTTAGATAAATCAATCAAATAGGAGTTGATTCCATTTGGATTCAGTCTTGAAGGAAGCCTGTATTAAATGATGCTACGGAGTTTTAAACACAACCTGACACGCTAAGAACTATTCAAACTTTATCACTGCTAAGTTTGAATAATTACGAGGAATTGTTAATGACTTTTAAATTGCCTAATATGTTGCCAGCATTATCTCAACAATATTGCATATTAAGCCTCTTTGTTCTGGTATGTTGCGGATTATTCATGCTTTTGCCAGGAGATCTGTTTGCCCAACGGGGACAAAGCACAATGGAAGTTGTTGAACGGGATGAAGAAACTGGTGAACCTCTAACGTTTAACTTTAACTTCACCAGTGATGAACTCAAAAACGTGTTTGAATGGTTATCAGAAAAAACCGATCTCACCATTATCGCAAGTGAAAACGATATTCAAGGTAAAAAGTTTGTCCTCATCAACCTGAATAACGTTACACTTGATGAAGTCATTGAGCACATTAAAACCGTACTTGCCCAGTATAATCTAACCTTTGTACGAATTAATAGCACTCTCCTTGTCACCACCTTTGATAAAGCACTGACGATGAATGTGCCTGTGAAAATAATAGAGGCAAATCCTGAATTGGTTGAAATGACTGATGAGATTCAGACTTATATCATCCAGTTGGTAAATGCCGATGCCTCCGAACAAGTAGGCACATTAAAACCTTTATTGAATAGACAGGCAAACATCTTTGCCGACTCAATAACCAATGCCCTTGTCATCACCGATGTGTCATCAAACGTCCGTAGAATTGTCTCAATTTTGCAATTTGCTGATGAAGGGGACCTTTCGCCTTTAAAGTTTGCTATTATCCCGCTTACTTATGCAAATGCATCAACTTTAGAGCAAACCCTCACCAAAGTCTTAGAGGACAATAATAATGATGAGAAATCTGCTGTCGGCACATCTGATATGGATGCTGAGCAAATCAAGCAGGCTATTGAAGAAGGTTTAGGTGTTGCCTTGATTGATGGATTGATTAAGGTCTATGCGGATGAAAATTCCAATTCGTTGATTATTAAGGCTACCGACGAGAACTTAATCGTCCTGAAAGAAATCATCCTTCATCTTGATAAATCGCCAGGACTACAAACAGATATTCGCACATTTCGTCTTGAATATGCCGTTGCAGAGGATGTCGCCACAATACTTGATCAGATTATTGTTGGTGAAAGCGATGCAGGCGATAGAGCAAGATTTGACAGAGAGGATATGTTTAGATTACGTAGAGAACGTCAAGAACGCGGTCTTTCAGTTGACCTTTTCCAAGGCATCGTTGGATTTGTAAATATTACCAGTGATGATAGGTTGAACCTTGTAATTGTCTCTTCTGATCCACGTAATTTTACTCTTATTGAGCAAATAATTGAAGTGCTTGATCAGAAGCAGACAGAAAATGAGTTCAAGATGTATTTGCTTGAGTTTGCAGATGCAGCGACTCTCAAAGAACAATTAACTGCACTGTTTGAAGGAGAAGATACAGGGGGTAGCAGTAGTCGATATTGGTGGGATTGGGACAGTAGGTCATCATCCAACCAAGATACCGGTTTTGGTGTACAAGGGACAGTTCACATTGTTGAGAATATTAGACTCAACGCCTTGCTCATTTCTACTTCTGCTAACAATTTTTCGATGATTGATGACCTGATTGAGAAGCTTGATGTCAATCTACCTGACCAAGAATGGGGTTCAAGGATTTTTTATCTGAAATATGCTGATGCTGAAAATATAGCGAATCTGATCAATACACATTACCAAGGAAACCAAGACGATTTTAGAGGAGGTAGCAGTTACTCTTATTACAGATACTATCTACCGCGACGTCAATCAACTCCGCAAGCACAAGGGTCTTTGTCAGGTAATGTTGCTGCTCAACCTTTGGCAAGTCATAATGCCCTCATCGTATCAACAGGCACAAAACGTAACTTTGATATGATTGAAAGTTTTATTAAACAACTTGATATACCTACACCTGGAGAACAAACAGAAGTTACCGATATAATTCGGCTTGAATATGCCACTGCAGATGCTATTGCTCAGGTGCTTTCACAAGTCTGGCAGGACCAGCAAGGACAAGATGATGGGGGTGGTTTCTTCTTCTTTTTTGACGATGACAGACGATCTCAGGATGAATCGGCAGACATTAATTCACTCTATGGTAAAGTGACAGTCTATGCCGATCCAGATACGAATTCGCTTGTAGTTACGACTCGCCGCCGCTATCTTGAGCAGGTGAGAGCCCTCATCAAACAACTCGATTTCGTTAGAGGTCAAGTGCGGATTGATATTAAGATATTGGAAGTGACCCTTGATGAAACGACAAAACTTGGTATTGAAGCGGCTGCCAATGAGAAACGGATCGGTGGTCTTGAACTTAGTCCCATCAACCCGCTTATTGGTGATACAAATGCCGATCTTGGACTCGCGCAAGAGATTTCAGGTTTTAATTATAGTTTGGCAACGAAAGAATATTTGGCACTTCTTCACACACTTATCCGTGAAAATAAAGTCAAAACGCTTTCAACACCAACGATCACGACCCGTGATAGCCGCCCTGCGACATGGAGCAGTGGACGTAGAATACCGTATCTACAAAGTGTAGATACCAATAGCATCCTTGGGGATACTGCAACGCAACCGCTTTTCAACTACGATTTTATTGACCCACCTGTTGGTATTAATATTTCACTCACCCCCTATATTGCAAAATCACTGGCAGGAGAAGATGGTAAACGAACAATCGGCTTGGATATTACCAATATCAGCGCAAGTAACTTCATTGAATTTACAGACTTCAATGCCCCTATAACAGATGACAATACACTAAGTGCTTATGTTGATGTTGAAGATGGGCAGCAACTGATTGTAGGTGGTATCATTCGCAAGAAGCAGAAACAGGTGGAGAACAAAGTGCCTATACTGGGAGATATTCCTTTACTCGGAAGGCTCTTTAAAAGCACAGAAACCGTAGTTGAAGATACGGAGATTGTCTTTATTATTACGCCACATATCGTAAATATTAAAAACCCCGAGGACATAAAAAAGTTGAGACAAACAGAGGATGAATGGCGGAAAAATGGAATGAACGAATTTGAGAACTCCACAAAGTAATTTTTATTGGTATTGTCTTGATAATTTTGGGGATAGGTTTGAAGCCTGTCCCTATTTCATTTATAATTGAATCTATGATTCAATTCAAATTTTTCTTGACTTATTTTGTCAAGTATGATAAAATGTAGTTGCTGTTAAAATACTTGATTGTTAAAATTACTGTCCCAAAACAATCGTGTATTTTCCAATCAGACTGTGGTGGTTCGGGAATTATCTATTTAAACCGCAATTTCTATTTAAAACTCTGATTTCTTATGGAGTAAATTCAATATCTCCACAAAGAACAAAACTTATTACTGAACAGATAGTTACGTTATCAAGGAGGTTACAAATTAGATGAAACGCTATTTTGGTATAATCATTGTTGTGCTTATGTTAAGTGCGACAATAGTTCTTGCAAATGATTTAGCAATCTACTCTGGTCCCTCAAACCCAGGGTGGATTTCTGCTGAGGCAGTTGAGAAGAATACAGAAACGGTTATGAACGATGCGGGAGTAAAGAGTCTCTTCAATAATATTGAAAACTTCGGTGATGGTGATGAAAAAGGGGATGACTCTCCGCTGGCCGAATGGTGTAAAGAACACACTGACAACGGACAGCAAGATGTTATCCTCCTCGCATGTGGAACGTCACCAAGTGCATTATACCCCTTTCCCAACTTAAAGCCAGATGGTTCAAATGTGGAGAACTTCATTGAGGCGGGAAACGTTGTGATCAACGTAGCCGACTGGATTTTCTACATGAGTTTTGAAGGTGGTGTCCGCAGCGCAGACAACGCGGGAGCCGGTGCTGCGAATGTCTTTGACATCCCAGGATTAGATTTTGGTGAACGAGGTCAAGGAACTTTTGCTATGAAACCTACCGATTTAGGTAAGAAGTATATACCATCCTTGGCAGATTTCAATACTAATCGGCCATGGCATGTAGAACAATTTGCTGATACAAACTGGGATTTAGTTATTTTTGGCGAAGCAGATGCCAATAATGCAGATCCTGCTGTTGCCATCAGCAAAGAGTCGGGGAAAGATGGAACTGGTATGATTGCGGCTATGTGGCAGGCAGCTATACCAAATTGGCCGGGGACGGACCCTCGCGGTATTGGTGTTGTGGAATTCATCACGAATTGGCTGTCAGAAAATGCAACATTGGATGTGCATGCCAATAACAAATTGTCTACAACATGGGGACACATCAAACGAGGTCACTAAGCTGATTCACTTACCTTTGCGGGAATAGCAATGCGCTGTTCCCGCTTTTTCTTACCGGACATTTCGATACAGTTTTGCCAGTTTATCTAATGAGAAACCTATAAAATAGAGAAAGGTGATTAGCCAGTTTTTTGCTGTTGTACGGACAATGCCGTTTTTTTCCCATCTGCGTGCAGAGATATGAATATAAGGTTTTACCATAGTTGTTTTCCCTGCCTTACGCAATTCTGTTGAAAAGTCCATTTCTTCCATAATTGGAACGTTTGAAAATCCGCCAATACGTTGAAAATCTGTTCTTCGGAGAAAAATGCCGCTGTCTCCATAGAAGACCTTTAGGAACTTACCACGTAAATTTGCAGAAAATTCAATGATGCGATATAGGAAACTTTTCCCATCTATTTTTTGAAGAAACCCGCCGCCAATATAACCTGATATCAACGCTGATTCTACTGCTTTGAATGCACCTTTCTCAAGCCAGATATCTGCGTGCAAAAAGATGAGGATATCACCTTTTGCAGCCTTTGCTCCTGCATTTAATTGGACTGCGCGTCCTCGTTCCGATGAAATAACTTTCCCATATTTTTCCGCAATACGTGTAGTATCGTCTGTACTTCCACCATCGACAACAATGAGCTCATGTCCCTCCAATTCTGATTGAAGTTGAGATAGTGTTTTATCTAAAATCTTTGCTTCATTCAGAACTGGTATGATAACTGAGATCATTTTTCAACACTATAACGTAGTATTTTTGATATATTGATTCAATGCTAATATTGGGAAGACAGAAGCGTAGATTGGATCGCTGTAGCCACCGATTACTTCCCAATAAATACCGACACAACTATCTTGCCATGAGTTGTTTTCTCGTTGTTGTTCAAGAAGGAATTGGATGCCTTTTTGCGCTGCAAGATTCTCACTATTAACAAGTAAAAGTGCATAAGTGCACCATGCGGTTTGCTCAACTGTGCTTTCAGTGGGTTTTCCAAACATATCTTCTCCCCATCCGCCATCATCATTTTGTGTTTGCTCCAGCCATTTAACCCCTTGTGTTATTTCAGGTGTGTCTTTGAATCCTGCTTTTATTAGCGCAGCAAGTGCACATGCAGTGCCATAAGTTCGTTTTGCTAACCAAAGGTCATTCCAGTAACCGTCCTTATGTCCGTTAGACTGGAGCCATTTTATACCGTTGTCAACATAACTCTGATCCTCACCGTGCGCGAGTAACGCTTCAATTGCATGTGCTGTGATACTTACACATCCGACATCCCCTTGCCCAGGTTGATACGTGCTCCAACTTCCATCTTTCCCTTGGTTCTGCTTTAGCCATTCAATTCCCTGTTGGACAGCACTGTTTGCATCATCGGAATCCAGTTTTGCTTTTATGATTGCAAGGGTAGCTAAAGCGGTGTCGTCTGCATCACTTGGTAACGTGCTGTCGCGCATTCCAGAAAAAGCCCATCCACCGTTATCATTCTGATGGTCAACAAGCCATCGTGCTGCTTTATGGATTACTTCTGAATTGTCGCTATATCTTGGACCTACCTCTGTCAAAGCGATAATGCTCAGGGCAGTATCCCATACATTAAGGTTGAGTGCTTCTCGACAACCGCCATCAGGGTTTCGCGTAGCACGTAGCCATTCATTCCCTGTTTCAATCATTGCAGATATTTCGGAGTCTACATCCATTTTTTTGCGGAGTTCAATAAGTGCTAATACAGATAGGGCAGTTATGTAATTGACGCGAAACCAACTTCCATCGCTGAGAACCCGCTCTTTTAACCAAGCCACCAACGCATTGATAATGTCGGCCCGTTTTGTTGTGTTCAATTCTATCAAGATGAAAACAGGTACTAAGGTGTGTTGTTCAGCAATAAATAGTTCACTGAACAGAGAGGTGTTGAACATGTCTACGGGAGGTAGTTTGTTTCGGGGAGGTTTCAGCACGGCACGTAATGCGGGGATCCGTGTTAGTACCTTGACGAATCTCATCAAAGGTAATGCTTTTTTGGGGACGGTTAATTTCTCCCAGTCATAACGATTGAATGCTGCATAAGCGAGTTTAACTAACGCGAGATCAAGCGGATATAGCGGAATACGGGATATAACTTCCTCAAGTCCTTGAGTGGAAGCATTGCCATTGACCTGTTCCAAGATCAGTCGGGAAAACAGTGTTGCTTCAGGGTTTGTTTGATTTGCTGCATCCAGTCCCCATGCCCCGTGTTCGTTCTGATTTCTTATGAACCAATCTACCGATGTCGGTTCTGGCATTTTACCTTGTGCAAGTTGTATCCATGCATACGCGCAAGATGGGAACGTGCTTGAGGAGAGTTGCCCTTCAAAGTTTCCATCTGTCTGCTGTTGTTTGCGTAAAAAGTCTATACTGCGTGATAGTGCGGATGTTGCATGTTGGCTTATCTCTGAGTTTATCTGTGTTTTCTGTTCCTGATGCATTACTTTATATTCTGATGATAAATTCTGTGTAGAGTATATCATATTTGATTGAAGTAGGCAACTTTATTCCAGGACTTACGCAGTTTTTCTTAAAGTCCCCTTGATAAGGGGGATTTAGTAAATCAACGCTACAAATGCCATTAAGGCATTTGGCGGGGTTAAATCACTGAAATATCATTGAAATAACGACTTTTAACCCCCTAACCCCCTTATCAAGGGGGAAATGCGTAAGTCCTGTTTATTCATGATTCTGGGGTGTGTAAAGTTTTTTGCCCATATAAGACTGTCTCTTATTGTAGTGCGTGGTCTCCGTGTCCCGCAATTTTTGATAGATTGAAAGACTATGGTGGTATAAGTGTTCATGGATTTTGCGTAATATCATTTCTAAAAAATGATGTCGCAGAACAGGTTTTTGTGAGATGAAATCTAATACAGCACAACCTAATAGGTTATGCTACCAAGACACAACCTAACAGGTTATGCTACCAAGACACAACCTAATAGGTTATGCTACCAAGACACAACCTAATAGGTTATGCTACCAAGACACAACCTAACAGGTTATGCTACCAAGACACAACCTAACAGGTTATGCTACCAAGACACAACCTAACAGGTTATGCTACCAAGACACAACCTAACAGGTTATGCTACAACAAAGAAGCATTATATATTAGAATGGTATAACATTTGACAGCGAATTCTCTGTGTTAATCTTGAAGTTTCATTGAAATCTTTCTCCTAAAAATCGTACTATATGGTACAGTTTTTCGTACTATAGTACGATTTTTAAAATTGCTCTAATCATAGTGTACATAAGGGTTTGTAAGGATAATTCCTAAAATCGAAAAAATTTAAAATAGTACAGTTTCCATTTTCGGTTTTTTGTGGTGTGAAATCGGTTTCCTGTTTTAGACAATTGCCCAATATTTTACTCATGGATACTTGGATGTTGGTAAAAGTTAAAATAGATGTAATAAAAAGGTCCTTGGTGAATGTGTCCAAGACATGGACATTGACACATTTTGTTATTGATATGTCGTTTTTTAGTCCTGATATTTATCTATTGAAAAGCGTATGTATCGGATAATCGGTGTGAATTGTCCATCATGATTTGTGTACATATTTTCTGACCTTTAGAAAAATAGGTTTTATGTGACACATATTATAACACAAATAAATTGTTGATGTCAAGTTAATTATTACAATTATGAGATAATTTTTGTGTTTTTTTGTAAAAAAGGGGATATTTCCTTGAATTGCGCGACTACAAACGCTGCTAACCCAAAGAAAATGTAAAGGTATTTTAGATTTTACTATAATAAGGGTGTGTAAAGTTTTTGGCACTGCACGTAGGGATGGGGTCTTCCCGCCCGATTACCTCCCTTGCCATATTTCCATTCCAACCACTGCTTTTATGGATAGGATGTGTTCCAACGAGGGCGAGGAGACCTCGCCCCTACGATGTGTCTGAACGTGAGGGGTGTGTAAAGCTTTTGGCACTTGTCTGAACCAGGATTTTCAGGATTTATAGATTTTCAGGATTTTTCTCATCAAGTCCTATTTCATAAAGACAACACCCAACATGCATCAAAAAGCCTGGATATGGTAATCTGAAAATCCTGAAAATCCTGGTTCAGACAGAGAAAATAACTGGACACACAATTTATGCCTAAAACTTTACACATCCCTATAATAACCTAATTTGCTACCTATTATTTGTAGGAGGGGTTTCTAACCCCGATTGATAAAAAGAATATAGAAATGACTAATTCTGGTGTCAATTATGGTAAATCGGGGTTAGAAACCCCTCCTACAATATAAGATGGTAACTTGGGTTATAACACCTAAAATCTAGTTGAACAACTGCGGAGTATAAGTTTTAACAAAATAGTTGATACATTTCAAGGCGGGGCACAGAGACCCCGCCTTACATTGAAGTTGGATTTCTGAGTTGAAATAGGTTAATCTATTTATGAGATACACTGTAGAAAGAAGAACATATTAGAAAGAAGAACATAATGAAACATAACAAAAAATCGTTCCTGTATATCATAGTTTTGTCACTTTTCCTGTTTCGTGGAATGATTGTGGCACATGTCCAAAGTCCACAGCAAATTGCTAAAAAGGCGTTGGCATCAACAGTGCTTTTGGTTATGGAAGACACTAACGGTCAACCGTTTTCTCTTGGCATATGACGTTTTTCTATAAACATATCGTCCCTACCAAATCAACGTCAAATGCGCGTGGACGAATACGCGTTTGGTATTCGTCATGATTTGTCGGGACTAAAGAAAGTTCAAAGAAAAAGAAATACGCCCAAATCCACCAGTTAATGTGATACACTATTTAACAATTGGTTATTTAGCACAATTCGTCATCTTATAGGTATTCAACGATTGCATCGTCCATAATTGAATTGTCAATCTATTAAAGTCTGCGGATCCGCAAACGTCCGAATCTGTACACTGCAATCAAGGGTGGTGTCCAATCCACCTCCATTTCAAGTAATTCTTGCAAGTCATAGATTACTTCAGATGATGGGCGAGCTCCTGGTCGAAGATGAATAATTCCTGTAATTGGTTGATTCCTATCAATGGCTAACCGACCGAAATCAGAATCATGTGTTAGAACAAAACGATTCATTGAGTGAGCATTAGCAAGAATGTCTTTGTCCTGATAATGCTGCCATCCCTGTTCGCGAGTATATACCACATCAATCCCTTGCGACCTAAGGAATCTGACTACTGAAAAAGCAATATTTGCATCTGCTACAAGTGGGGGCAGCATTGTTCAAGATGCTCCCTCTCGTGGAAATGGCATATCAATAACAATGTCGTTTTTCAAGGCACGAGCTGCATAACCAAGTACCGCCCGAATACTTTCTTCAGTTAGATCTGGATAGTCAGCAATAATCTCCTCGTATGTCATTCCGTTTGCCAAAAGTCCCAACACATGCTCAACACTTATCCGTGTGCCTTCAATTATAGGTTTGCCACCAAGGATTTCAACATTAGCGATAATTTTAACCATAATTATTTTCCTCTATAATGATTTCTTATTCAGGACTTACGCAGTTTTTCTTAAAGTCCCACTGATAAGGGGGATTTAGTAAATCAACGCTACAAATGCCATTAAGGCATTTGGCGGGGTTAAATCACTGAAATATCATTGAAATTACGACTTTTAACCCCCTAACCCCCTTATCAAGGGGGAATGCGTAAGTCCTGTTATTAACCTTGCTCAATATTCTAACAAAATATTAGGTCTATTTCAAATCGTTTTCTAAAAAAACTTGACATCAAATACGCAGCAACATACAATCTTCTCAAATTGATCAACTGATATGCGATATACTTATGGAGGAGTAAGAAACATGGCAAAACTACGTGTTGGAGTGATAGGTTGTAGTGGTATCGGGACAACGCATGCATCCGGGTTAGTTGGATTGCCCAACGTTGAATTAGCTGCAGGATGCGATTTTGTGCAAAGCACGCTGGATGCATTCAAGGCAAAGTATCAGAGTAATTGGGATAACATCTCTCTTTATACAAACCATCAAGAGATGCTTGCTGCTGAGAATTTAGATATTGTGACGGTTGCTACATCTGACCATCGGCATGCTGATCTTGTGGTTGATGCTGCAAACGCAGGCGTCAAGGGAATATTCTGTGAAAAACCAATGGCAACAAATGTGCAAGATGCTGACAGAATGCTGGCAGCAGCGGATAAAAACGGCACAATTCTTTCCATTGACCATACGCGAAGATGGCAACCTTTGTGGCGACACACAAGGGAGGAGATCGTCGGTGGTGGACAAATCGGTGATGTGCAATATGTTATCGGAACATTGAGCGGCGGGCGCGCTATGCTATTCCGTAACGGCACGCATTGTGTAGATGCGATCTGCTATTTTGCCGACTCAACACCAGAATGGGTCTCTGCTGAATTGGAAGATGGTTACGAAGATTACAACGAGTATAAAGGGGACGGTGGACACGATCCTTCTACAGAACCCTCAGCACACGGGTATATTCATTTTGCGAATGGTGTGCGTGGTTACTATGCAGGTGGTCCGAAATCTACACCAGCCGGTTTCAGATGTGAAATTGTCGGCACAAACGGTTACATATTAATCAGTGATAAGGGAGCAACGATTCACCAAGGGGATTCAGTAGAAGCAATTGAGGCACCGTCTTGGGACGTTGTCGGTATTCCTGCAGGTGTTCAAGAGACTGTGAAACTCGTTGCAGAAGGCGGAGAACCTGTTTCGCCTGGTAGTGAAGGACACAAAGTCGTTGAGATTATCATTGGATTTCTAACATCACAGCAACAGAATAATGGAAAGGTAGAATTACCTATTCCACGCGGTTAGTCTGCTTTTAGTAACGTGAGTTTGATAATTAACAGAACAAGCACAAATTGAACAGAGAACGGGCATATTTGCTTCAAAAATCGTTATTTTGATGTTTTTAACCCCCTAAATCCCCCTTATCAGGGGGACTTTAAGAGAAAATGTGGAAGTCCTAACTATTTACCAAACTCACGTTTTAGTACGATTGCATTCTCAGGAATCCAATGCAAATAGACCGTATTACCTTGCCGATAACGTTGTGAATTGGCGTTGTCTGTATTCTGATCATTACTGGCATAAGAAGCATCTACACCTTGTAATTGTTGATTTACAATGATTGGCGTTGGGTAGTCCGTTTGCACAGTATATTGGACTGTTGTGCCAAGATAACTTTCGTCAACAATTACACCGCGTAAGCAATTGGGTTTATTCTGATCGGGTTCTGCGGAAATAGTAATTCGTTCTGGACGTACTACAACCGTTACTGTAGTGTCAACCTGAAAGGTGTCTTCGTGTCTACAGACAAATCTAAATGGTTCCTCGGTTTCTGACAGGACCTCTGTCAATACGCCATCGGTACTGACGATGACTCCATCAAAAAAGTTTGAAGTGCCGATAAAGTCTGCTACAAAACGACTCTGTGGTGAATCATAGATTTCAGAAGGTGTTCCGACTTGTAGGACCTTACCTTCGTTCATCACTGCAATCCGATCCGACAGTGCCAATGCTTCTCCCTGATCATGTGTGACATATACGAATGTTATACCAACTTTGCGTTGCAGTTCTTTGAGTTCTAACTGCATCTGTTTTCTAAGTTTCAGATCAAGTGCAGAAAGCGGTTCGTCTAATAGCAATATAGTCGGTTCGTTTATTAATGCCCGTGCAAGTGCAACACGTTGTCTTTCTCCACCAGAAAGTTCGTCTGGTTTCCGTTCCCCGTATCCTCGCAACTGAATTAAGTCAAGTGAACGTTCCACCGCATCTGCTATTTCTGCTTTTGAGATTTTCTTCATCTGCAATCCGAATGCGATGTTCTGTGAGACTGTTTTGTGTGGGAATAGTGCGTAGTTTTGAAAGACAGTATTGACAGGACGACGATAGGGAGGCGTTTCCTCCATAAATTCTTCGTTGATATAAACTTCACCTTCATCAGCAAAAACGAAACCTCCAATAATCCGTAATGTTGTGGTTTTCCCACATCCACTGGGTCCGAGTAAGGAGAAAAACTCACCACCCTCTATCTGCAATGATACATCGTTAACAGCAATAGTTTCACCGAACTTTTTTGTTACTGATGAAAGGATAATCTGACCTACGGACATGTTTGATCCGTTCTCTGACATATTACGATATTTTCTTCGTTCATCGTTGACGATGTTTGACCAGCAACATTTGAAGGACTGTTCTTTTTAGGCATCCGTTTATTAGGGATGTTTCTTACGATTGTTTCTTTATGTCTAAACCCATGCTTACCAAATGCATAAACAACAAATTCGTCAGTTGGTAACAGGACATCCTTAACCCTACGGTTGCCAACAACATAGCAAATTGTGGAACGTGGTGATAACACTTTTGCCACTGTATTTATGCTTTCTCCAAGATCAATGTAAAATGCCGAAACATCTCGCGATCGCTTTTCATCTATTGTTTGGACTTTCTCAATAGCAGTTGTCACTGGAGAATCATTTATAATCCTCTTTGAAGGTTGTCCACCCATTGCTAATCTATCAATCTTACGTGCGTTATTTAGACCTAACCATTCCGCAGACAAACGAGAAAACTGCCCATAAGCAACTGTAGTTTGTGAGTCACCATACGGGGGAGATGTAATCACCAGATTATACCCACCCAACGGTCGTGGTATTGGGAGTTCTCCTACAACGGTATTGGCATCACTTATGGATACCTCTACATCTTTGCGTTTTTCAAGGTATGCTATTAATCCTTGTCTATTTCTGTTAAGTTTCTTGCGGAAGATACCGAAAACATCAGGATTGAAATTCTCAAGTTTTTCTGATGGCATACGATGTAATTTGAAAGTACTTGTTCTTGTATATGATACCTCGCGCACAGTCTCTGAAAATGCAACCTTCATGAAGTTGCAGATTTGTCCATCTTCCACTTTGTTGATCTGACATAGTAAGAATGCAAGGTGTTTCTTAACCTCTTCAGAAAACCAATAATCCAGATTGGGTATGTCTGGGATCGATAGTTCTGGGATTTCGGTTGTTCTAAACTCAATTTCAAATAGAGAATCGTTCAACCTATTGATTTCATTTCCGAGTGATTTTAGACAGATTGGTGTTATTTTAGCATTTGCGATAAGTCGTACGAGTGGATTTATGTCGCACCCAACGTTGTGCATACCGAACAGAGATGCTTCAACAAGAGAAGTGCCTGTTCCACAATACGGGTCCAGGAGCCATTCGCCTCCCACACCATACTGATTTAGCAGCCTCCTTGCTATCTGCGGAATCATCATTGCGGGATAGGTATGGAAGCAGTGCGTATATTCCTTTGTGTCTGCTGTTCGGTAATCCCATGTTTCGTCTTTGTATTTCAGGTTTCCCGTATACATCCTACAAATTTTCCGTTAATCTATTTCAAGACAGCTTCAAGATATGATTTAGTACATTAGTGTTTGTATCCATCCAGAACATTGTAATATCATTCCACGTCTAATTTCTATTATTATGTTCTATCAAATCACACCCAATAAAATTTCGCCCTTTTGAGAGTGCTGCTTCCATAACAGAAAAAGACCCCGCAGCAGGATCAATCACATAATCACCTTCATTACTGACAGCAGCGATCAATTCAGCCTGCAAACCGATAGGTTTCTGATGAGGATGTTCTCTTGTTTTCGTTTTTTCAAGCCAGACATCGCGAATGTTGTGGACTTTCCAAACACCTTTAGCCTTTCTCGGATGCTTCTGTAGGACAACACAATATTCACTCACCCGTCTGGACCGGTACCCCATGCCAAATCTATCTTTATTCCAGACGATCAAGTCAACAATGTCTAACTGTGTATTGTCAAACCAAGTTTTAAACCCTTGACATAGGTGAAACTTATCCATCCACAGAAAGAGATGTCCCGATGGAATAAGCACATTGTCAATACCGTGTATGAACTCTGTAATCAGTTCTTCGGACATTTGCATCAATGATCCTCTGCGTTTCTCTCTGCTCTTACCTTCATTCCCATAATTCATTTTGTCAAGTATACCCCTATACTGTGGGTCAAGAAACGCTACAGGGACTGATTCTATTGGCAGATGAGATAGAAACTTCAAACCGTCCATCTTTAACCTTGTATTGGGTTTCAAAATGTCTGGTAAATCTATAGGAGGGCTTTGGACGAACCGCTCAGTGGAGAATACATTGTTATTACTCGTCCCTGTTGTTTCAGGAAAAAGTGTGAGATCTTCGTCTGTGTGGGATATTTTTTTCATACTCTCTTGTCACCTCTCTGTCTAATCGTTCCATATATTTACAGTGTATCTCATAAATGCGATTTTGTCCAAATTCACCGAATCGTGTGTTTGGTCTATCGGGGTTAGAAACCCCTCCTACCATTTATGAGATAGGTTGTAGCGAGATACGATGGAGATCTTAATCTCCTGACAATTCCCGTGCTAAAATCTGATTGACAAGTTGCGGATTTGCTTTGCCCTGTGTTGCTTTCATCACCTGACCGACAAGAAAGCCAATTGCCTTTTTCGTGCCATCACGAACATCTTGTGCTGGACCAGGGTTTTCCTCAATTACCTGCAGGACAATTGCCTCTATTTCCGATGTATCTGTAATCTGTGCCATGCCTTTATCTTTAACAATCTGTTTCGGCATCTTGCCAGTTTCAAATGCATCATCTAACACTGATTTAGCGATCTTCCCACTGATTGTCCTGTCACTTATCAACTGAATGAGTTCATTGAGATGCGTAGGTGTGACTTTGGAATCCTGTATTTCAATTTCTGCAGTGTTCAATAATCGTGATAGGTCTCCCATAATCCAGTTTGCACAGGTTGATGGTTCTCCACTGAGTTGAGCAGCTTCATCAAAGAAATCCGCGATGTGTCGTGTTGTCGTTAGAAATTCAGCATTTTCCTGTGAGATACCGTAATCCTCAATAAATCGTTTGCGACGAGATGCGGGTAGTTCAGGCAGTGTTGGTTGTATTTCTGTTATCCATTCCTCCTCAATCTGAACATGCACCAAATCCGGTTCAGGAAAATATCGGTAGTCATCCGCTTCCTCTTTACCTCGCATTGCGACTGTCTTTCCTGTGTTCGCATCAAACAGTAGTGTTTCTTGGACTACTTCACCCCCAGAATCAAGTATACGCGCCTGCCGTTTTACTTCGTAATCCATCGCATCCATGAGTTCCTGAAATGAATTTTTGTTTTTTATCTCTGTGCGCGTTCCCAATTCTTTGCTCCCTATTGGACGCAGTGAGATGTTCGGTTCACAACGTAAACTGCCTTCCTCCATATTACAATCACTCACCTCAATATATTCTAAAATCTCTTTGACCGCACGACAATAAGCAATCGCTTCTTCTGGAGAATGAATTTCGGGTTCACTCACAATTTCCATCAACGGAACACCTGCACGATTGAAATCCATAAAACTACGATTTGGGTCACCTGTAACTTCAGCGTGGATAGACTTACCTGCATCCTCTTCAAGGTGAATCCTACGAAGTGCTACGGTCTTGTGTTGTCCATCAAAATCAAAGGAAACCTCACCACTCTTACATAACGGCAAATCATATTGTGAGATTTGGTAGTTTTTCGGGAGATCAGGATAGAAATAGTTTTTTCTATCAAATTTACTATATGTTGTTATCTCACAGTTCATCGCTAAACCTGCGCGGACTGCAAACTCTAACGCGCGTTTATTTATGACAGGTAGTGTCCCCGGCATTCCCAAACAGATTGGACAGGTGCAATCATTTGCCGAGGCACCGAATGTATAAGCACAGTTGCAGAACAACTTACTATCTGTGCATAATTCCGCATGTATTTCCAAACCGATGACTATTTCATATTTGTCCATGAATTCACTCTCATTTCTGCTGCGTACCATAATAAACAGCGCGAGCACCTACCATTAGGTAAAGATAGGACATCTCGCGCTATAAGATAATAAAAACATTTTACATAGACTGTTCCGAAAATTCGTTAACAACTTTTACATTTGCTTCCACTTCAGCACGAGATGTCATGCCGATTGTCATTGCATGAACACACGGTAAACCCATGACAAATTCAATGGCATCGCGTTGACTCTCAGCGTCTTTCGCTAATTTTCCCATACCTAAGACTTTCATACCGTAGATACCTTTCCCGACAAATGCCATCTGCTCCATCGTTCTGATAACATCTGGGGGAGATGCATCCATCTGAACACCTGAATGATTAATCCGTGCTAACACGACTTCTACCCAATCTGTCATAGCAGATGTTTGGAATGCTCCAAAGTCATGACAAGAGACACCGTGTGCACGTATCAATCCCTGTTCTTTACACCGAGTCAGTGCTTCCATCGCATCTGGATATCGAGTAGGCCAATCCACTTGTGTAAGACAATGCAGCAGGACAATATCCACATAATCAGAATCTATCTCTTTGAGGAATCGCTTTACATCTGCTTCTACTTCCTCTCTTGTGCGGGAAACAGTTTTTGTTGTAATGGTTACGCTACTCCGAGGAACATGTTTGAGTGCTTCCTTGATATGGGGGTGGCTGCCATACTGGTCTGCTGAATCCCAAAACGTAATACCATTTTCGTGTGCAAAAAGTAGTAGGTCGCGTAATGCTTCAAACCCTAAATCTGTCTGATTTGAACGACCATTCCACCCGTTTGATCCTGTTCCGATTGAAAGACGTGAAACATCTAAGCCTGTTTTCCCAAGTGCTACAATTTCCATCGTTAATCCTCCTATTAGTAATATAGAATTTATGCAAGTATACCATTTATTTCTTATTCTGGCAATAAAAACCCTAAAACCTAAAACTAACAGAGGCATTCAATTGTCATAAGGGTCTTTGTAGGAGTGAATCAACGCCAAATGCGCCAAATCAAAGGTATGAATGCCATTTAGGCATTCCCCGTATGGCATTTGTCGGGTTTCTAACCCCAATTGGATGAGCAAAACCTTTACAATCGGGGTTAGAAACCCTCCTACAAGAGTTTCAAGTGACAATTGAATGCCTCTGATAGTTTAGTCAATATGGGCGTGTAAAGTTTCTGGCACTTGTCGTTTTGGAAAGTTGACAAACGTTCATAACAGTGCTATAATTTGGCACATTACAAGGTAAGTTATTGAAATTGCTTAAATACATCTATGATGCAATTTAAAGTTGTTTATGACTCTCGTGTCAGACAGGAAAATTGAACACGACTCGGTTAATTTCATATAGTTTCTATATTGGAGAAATGGACCTGTCTGTTCAGTGGAGAGATCACATTATTAGCACGCCGAACATATTGCGGGGTAAACCACGTATAAAGGGTACAAGGATACCAGTAAGTCTTCTACTTGGATACTTGGCAGCGGGGTGGAAGCAGATCAAATAATACAGGACTTACGCATTCCCCCTTGATAAGGGGGTTAAATAGTGCGATATTTCAGTGTTTTTAATCTTTTTAACCCCCTAAATCCCCCTTATCAAGGGGACTTTAAGAGAAACTGCGTAAGTCCTGTAATAGAAGAATTCCCGGATCTCAAAGAAATGCAAATTCATGCCTGTCTTGATTATGCTCGTCAGTTAGCAGAATTTGAGGAAGTCGCTTAATGGGATTGCGGTTATTTGAAGTTCTATCACAAATTTTGTCACGACTAAGAGATTATCTCTCATCCAATCCTAATATGGAACACTATAAAGGCAAACTCTTTTTGGTAGAAGTACATCGAATTAGAATTCGTCAATGAACAAGGCTAAGTGTAATCCAATCTAAAATTCAAACTACCTTTAAGACATTAAAAAACCTTGACGTTCCTCTCAAAACTGCATACAATTAACTCCTAAATAACACACAATTATGCGGAGATTTCTTATGCCACAAATGGAAAAAGTGGCTCACGTAAACTGACTTAAGTGTTGATAGGGCAAATCAATATTGGATCAAGTTCATCAATGAAATCTCCTGCTTGCCATTCGGTACGTTCGTCGGCAGTCTGTTCATAATATGCTTTCAGCTGCGCCGCTTGTTGGGATAGAAGTTGGTGCTGCTCTTCTGGTGAAAGACGCATGAAATCTGCTTGAGGCGACTGAGGTTCTACCTCTTTGCCTACTAATTCAACTAAAAAATGATAAACAAGCGGTAACTTAGTTTCTGGGAGTTTTTCGACTAACTGCTGCACCTGATCATGAGTGATCGCTTCCATTATGTCCCCTCCTTATTGAAACCGTATTGTGTTATTAAAGACTCCAAAAGATTATACTACAATCTTTCGTGAGATGCAATGCAAAATCAGATTAAAAACCTTGACACCTACCTCTAAACCACATACAATAAACCTCAAATAAAATGATCTTTGCGGAGATTTTTCATGGCAAAAATTGAAAGAGTATTTGATTCACCAGGACCACAACCCAACGGAATGCAAGCTACTGAAGAAGGACTCTGGATTATTGACCAACGTAGTAATGAAGTGCATCTTGTCTCATATAATGGTGAAGTGAAAAAGACACTTGAAACCGATTCAGATCGAGGAAGCGGTATTACACATACTGGTACTAACCTTTGGCTTGCGTCTACCTATAGTTGTGAAATTTTGTCTATTGATCCAGAAAACGGAAAGACCCTTGCATCTTACGATACACCTGGTGCAGGACAGACAGGCGCGCACGGCTTAGAATGGCGCGACAATAAACTATGGGTTGCGGTACCACCATCAGCGACAATCTATCAGGTTGATGTAGAAGACGATTTTAAGGTAATCCACACGATACCTGCTCCAGACGATAGACCGCACGGAATTGCATGGATTGGAGACGAACTGTGGTGTGTTGAGACAAACCATCGCGCTATCTACCAACTCAACCCAGAAAATGGTAACCATATCAACAAAATTGAAATACCAGAACCGCACCCAGAACCCCATGGAATGACCTATTGGAAAGGATATTTCTGGTATTGTGATGCACATACAACCGCTGTCTGTCGTGTGGAACTATCCTAATGGATACTTATGGTAGACTCCTGATAATGGGTAAGAACTGTGCAGCCATGAACATGGCAATTGATGAGGCTATTCTAATTACCCGTAAGGAAACGCCTACACCTACTTTGCGATTCTATGATTGGACGAATCCAGCATTCAGTTTCGGATATTTTCAAAATATTGCATCAGATGTAGACGTGCAGGCATGTCGTGAAGAAAAAATAGAATTGGTTAAACGGATGACAGGAGGAGGCACAGTCCTACACGGTTGGGATTTGACCTATTCGCTGATTCTACCTCGTTATTCAGGTGAAAAGTCTGTCTCTCAGATGTATCAACAAATTGGGAAAAACCTTGTCAATGCTTTTATTAAACTCGGTATTCCTGCTTCTTTAAATTGCATTTCTGAAAAGCAATCTACTTCGTCTCAAAACTTATGTTTGATAGATCTCGTTGAAAATGATGTGTTATTCAACAACAAAAAAATAGCAGGCGTGTCAGTCAGACGAAACAGAAACGGCATTTTGTTTCAGGGATACATCTCGTTGGACATGCCACCTAATTACATGCTAAAACGAGTCTCAAGAGATAAAGAGATATGTCAACATGTCCGCGTCAACACAACGGCAATTAATGCTGATGAACATAATATTTCAAAGGATATATTAATCAATTCCATCAGTGAAACTTATGATATAGGAATTTCGTTTATTACAGATAATATGTCAGAGAAAGAGCAGAGCCTTGCTGAAGATTTAGCAATTAATAAATATGAAACAGAGTCATGGAATTTTGATTAATCCTATTTTATATTAACAAGTCTACGTATTAGTATTAGAATCTTGTTGATCTGCATTTTGTGACGTAATATCGCTATGATAGGTGAATACTATGGATCCACTATGTGTAGAAAACTGTATAACTGAATCAGAAAAACAACAATTTGAAGAAAACGGTTATTTTGCTGTTGAGGATGCTATTCCGCAAGATATGGTTGAGAAATTGATTGTTGCATTTGATTGTGTTGGTGCAGAACATCTGGGTAAAGACGAACTCCCACCCAATGCACAATTCAACATACTTGATTTTGTGGGAAGAGATGACATCTTTATTGAACTTCTCGATTGGCATACAACTTTCCCAAAGGTATGGGGAATATTAGGGTGGAATATCAAACTCTACCATTCTCATTTAATTGCCTTGCCGCCTCTACCAGAGGAAGAACGTGATAAACAAAAACGGCTTGGATGGCATCAGGATAGTGGAAGGTTGAACATAGAATTGGAAGGAGACCCGCGTCCCCGTGTTTCATTGAAGGTTGCGTATTTCTTGACTGATACGTCAGTACCTGGACGCGGCAATTTTAGTGTGATTCCCGGTAGTCAGAAGTTCAATAAAATCGAAATGCCTGAAGATGGTAATGCAGATCCTGAAAACGCTACACCTGTTTTTGCCAAACCTGGTACTGCTGTCTTTTTTGATAGGCGATTGTGGCATTCAGTCGGACGCAATACCTCTGACATTACACGTAAAGTGTTGTTCTATGGTTATAGTTACAGGTGGTTGCAGCCGCGGGACGATATGACGGTTGAGCATTATATGGAACAATCTGATCCGATACGTCAACAGATTTTAGGTAAGAGTACCGGTGGGATGGGATATACTTCCCCCGGTGATAAGGATGTACCGCTGCGTTTATGGATTCAAGAAAACCTCGGTTCTGAAGCGGTTGCAAGGTAGTTTAATATGCCAAGAAATTAAACCGTCATATTTCTTACCAATCCCCTCTCCGATCATCCCAAAGATGTTCCTTTACCACTTCCTCATTCAGATCCGTTCCCCATCCAGGACCTGTTGGAATTTTCATATAACCATCAACAATTTCAGGAACATTAGTCGTCAAATCGTCTTTCCAAGGCACATCATCAATATCCACTTCCATAATACGCACATTCGGTAAAACAGCACAAAGACTCGCACTAATGAACGTGGCAAGATGGCTATAGTAGTTATGTGGAGCAACATTGAATTGATACACTTCTGCTAAATCACCAATTTTCTTTGACTGAGCAAAACCGTTCCAAGGCACATCAATCATAAACACATCCGCGGCACGGGCATTAAAGTATGGAATATATTCTCGCATATAGTATAGGTTTTCACCTGTGCAAATCTTAGTTGTCGTCGAATCCTTGATCTGACGAATCGCTTCATGGTCATACATATCAATCTCCAACCATAGTAGATCGTAAGGTTCCAATATCTTAGCAATCCGCATGCAAGCTTCAGGTTTGAAATTAAAGTTGAGATCGAGATTGAGACCAACATCCGGACCGATGGCTTCTCTAAATGTAGCGATCAATGTTTCTATGTGATTAAGAAGTTTTGTTGTTATATTCCCGTCAGTGGTGCCAGGTCCTCCCCCAAACCCGCTGAAATAGACTGATGCAGGTTCTCCAGGCATTACGATATTTGTTTTTAGTGCAGTAAAACCCTTTTCAACCACTTCGTGCCCTAAGGCTGCAATATCTTCCATCGTTCTTAAAGGTGGCACACCTATCAACTCGTAATATCTTGCACGAGATGATCCACAATGTGACCAGTAGACACGAACTTCATCACGCGTTGGTCCTCCGAAGAGTTCCACAACTGATATGCCCAATGCCTTTGCTTTGATGTCAATAAGTGCTAATTCTATACCTGCAATTGCTTTCGCCGCGATACCACCGGGACTCTGCCGTGAACCACGAATCATATCCCAAAACCGCATCTCATAAGCACGAGGATCATGACCAATTAGTAATGGGGTTAGGTCTCTGATTGCTCCTGTAACGCCATGTGGATTCCTCCCATCACTACATTCGCCATAACCTGTGACACCATCATCTGTTTCAACCTTGACAAATATCCAAGGTCTCCATCCGCCATCAACAATATAAGTATCAATGTTTGTTATCTTCATAGAATTCTCAAAATGGTTGGCTACAACTGGACAATTTCACCAGATTTATCAGAATCACGCAACGCATCACATACACGCATTGTATCCACTGCTGCATCTACCCATAAAGGTTCAAGACTATCCGATTGAACAATACTTGAAAAATGCTCAATCATATTTACTTCTTGAATACATGCATCAGTTTCATATTTGTCATTATTTTCTCCGTGGATCCAAAACCGTGCGGTTTCTTCAGAATTTGGCACAGTGAAATCATCACAAACGAGTGATGCTTGCGTGCCTGCGATCTCAAACCATTTTCTTAGACCGGTATCAAAACCGCAGTCAAATGTAGCAATACGTTCACCTTCAAACCATAGGATACCAGAAAAGTTGAAATCAACACCAACCTTATATCGCGCTGTTGCATAGACTTGTGATGGTAACTCCTCAAATGCCCAAAGAATCGCACGCACACAATAATAACCGAGATCACCAAGACTACCGCCACCTAATTCCGGTTTTGCTCGGATATTGTTTGTAGGTATAGTCCTCCAATTGAAAGTAAAGGCAGCAGTTACTCTTCGGAGTTCTCCTAAACTATCCAGTTTCTGCTTCATCAACTTTGTTCGATCGTGATGAACCCACATGACACCATCCATCAGTTGAACTCTGTTTTTTAGACAGATTTCCGCCATAATTGTGGCTTCATCAGAATTAGTAGAAAGAGGCTTCTCGCATAGAATGTGTTTTCCCTGCTCCGCTGCTCGGATTGTCCATTCGGCATGCATTGATGGTGGAAGTGGGATGTAGACTGCATCAATGTTGTTATCAGATAGAAGTTCATGATATGAACCGTAGGCGATTGGGACGTTATGCTTCTGTGCCCATGATGAAGCACGTTCTTCTGTGCGGCTGGCAATTGCAATCAGATCGGCATTTGCGGAAAGGTTGATTGCCCGAGCAACTTTTGTGGCAATGTTAGCAGTACTTAGAATTCCCCATCGGACTGATGGTTTTGTTTCAGTTGTCATAAATCAATTCTGTTTTATTGTGATAATTCTTCAACAATACTTTATTTCATTTCAGATTATTCGTCAAGTGAAATATGAGAAGTAGCAATGCAAAGTAGTAGGCATACTCCGTGGGTTCTCCGTAAATGTATCTTCAACTTGAGCAATGAGTTGTGCAGAATATATGCCGCGAGTGCCACCGCCATCTAATGCAAGGAAGTGTAAGGTATTTGTGTTGTTCATTGATTGCTAATATAGTCTTCCTCATTTTCTTCGGCTTCAGGTTCTACCCAGTCTGTTGGATCAAGTTTCAGCAATCGTTCACGAAACACTTTATCAAAATTAGTAAGTATAGATGCAATCCAGTTGGTTTGATTTTCCCATTCGTTTTCAACTTGAGGATCCGTGTCATTTTTGTATAGAGCTACTATACTAGTTTTGCGATGTGGTAATTCCTCCCATTCTAGTTTTTCTCCGAATTCTTTCTCAATGTTTTCTTGTTGTTCATTCAATAGGTTAAAATATGCTTTTGAGAATCCACCTCTAAGGGCAAGTCGAATTCCAATACGTTTTTTTTGCTGACTAATTACTGCTTGTAAACTGAATTCGTCTGGATTTCCTATACCGAATTCAACAGTATTTTTTGAACCAGGTATTCGTATGTTATAGTTAAGGTTTGTTTGACGAAAGTATTCATTAAGTTTAGTCCAGAATTTCGTTTTCCAGTCAGTTGTTGATATATGTGTAGGGTTCCAATTATTTGGTTTAATAACAATCTCAAATCTCGGTGCTGGACTCGAATTCGCTATTTTCCAAAGTTTGATTTCTACACCAAAAAATGAATATTCATCATTAGTTATTTCATTAAGTTGATCAAGTGCAGCACGGTGTTCATCTCTGAATTCCTTTGCAATCCATATAACCGTCTTCGCATTCAATCCAGCTGAGTATGTAAGGATTTTACCAAGGTGATCACGGTCCGTTTTTTCCAACTGGTTTTCAATGACAACCCATGAGTCGTCTTCATTCTTACATAATATATCTGCTTTGAAGTCTCCAACCCCTATTTCTTTTCTTTCTGGTGCGAGCTCAATCCCTAAAGTTTCACCAAGAAGGGATATATTATCATTTTTGGCTAGCCATGGTGTAAAATCTTGTGCCTCGTCAGGCCAAACATCACGCAATTCTACTACTTCAAGTCTTGAAAGTTCTTCATTCATTTACCGTACTCTCCTTTTACATCTTACAATTGAGTTTATAGTGAAATCCAAAAATATATGCACACTTTTGGTCTTTAGGACTTAAACCGACCTATTGGACTGGGTCTCCGTAGCACAAACTTCATAGTTTGTGCAGAGTGTACGCAACCTAACAGGTTACGCTACAATTGTGTGCAAGTAATTATGGTTTCCACTATAATTCTAACCAAGATAGCATATCAATGAGGTTAAATCAACGTAATTCTATTGAGAAGGTACACGGATTGTGCTATACTCCAACATATCAGATCTATCATTGATAGCGTTAGGTAGCACTTCAAATACTACATTATCAGGAGTATCATGAACAAACCAAATATAATCTATATTCATTCTCACGATACAGGACGGTATGTGCAACCTTACGGTCATGCAATACCTACACCCAACATACAGAAGTTAGCAGAAGAGGGTGTACTTTTCCGTAATGCCTTCTGTGCAAATCCAACATGTTCACCTTCTCGTGCAGCACTACTCACAGGACAGTATGCACATAGCTGCGGTATGGGAGGATTGGCAAACCGTGGATGGAGTCTTCCTGTTCCTAAACATCTCCTTCCGTATACGCTAAATGATGCAGGATATGTAACTGCATTAGCAGGATTCCAACATGTGGTCCGTAATGTTAAGGATACAGGTTACCAACGACTATTAGCACAGGAAAACGGTAACGGAGGTGCAGAAGAACGCGCCTGTACGTTCCTTGACGAAGATCATAGCAAACCGTTCTTCTTAGACATCGGATTTAGTGAAACACATCGCAAAGCAAAAGGGTTTGACCCTCCTCCAGAAGGGGAGCAGAAGACGGACCCACGCTATGTGAACCCCCCTGCACCGTTTCCTGATAATCCTGTAACGAGACAAGATATGGCGGAGTATATTGATGCAGCACGTAAACTTGACATGAAAATGGGTAAGGTCTTTGATTCACTTGAAAAGAACGGACTCGCTGAGAACACGCTTGTCATCTGCACAACAGACCACGGACTCGCTTTTCCACGCATGAAATGCCACGTTTCTGACCACGGCATTGGAGTGATGTTAATTGTCCGAGGTCCTGGTGGATTCGATGGTGGAAAAGTCATTGACGGATTGGTGAGTCAGATTGACCTATTTCCGACTATCTGTGATTTAGCAGAGATTGATCCTCCTGAGTGGTTGCAAGGACACTCTACTCTACCTCTGGTTCGTGGTGAAACTGATGATATACGTGATGCAGTCTTTGCTGAAGTGAATTATCACTGTTGCTATGAACCGCAGCGCGCTATCCGCACAAAACGGTGGAAATACATACGCCGGTATGACGATGCAAAACAGTGGGCATTGCCAAATTGCGATGATAGCATCAGTAAATCTTATATGTTGGAACATGGTTGGGCAGACCAACCTGTTGAATCGGAGCGGTTATATGATGTCGTATTTGATCCTTCTGAAGCGCATAACCTTGCTGACAATCCTGATTATGCTGATGTTTTGATTGAGATGCGAAATTGCTTAGAGCAATGGAGAAAAGATACAGACGATCCTGTGAATGAAAATCAGATTATGATACCGCCTGACACAGCTGTTCTCAATGACCCATCCGATGTATCTCCTGGAGATAAACGTTACCCAGCGGCAGAAATTCTTTGATCTTCAGATGAAGATTCTATATCGGTTTCTCCAACAGCGATTGGAACAACCGAAAGTCGACAACCGAGTGCATTGAGAATATTGCAGAGAGTGTCAACCTGTGGTGCTTTCTCGTCAGAAAGTATCTTCAGCAAGGCATCAGGGGACATGTGCGTTCGCTTTGCCAACTCCGTTATACCACCTTGTGCATCTACAACAACTTCAATGGCACTATGAAGCGTAGTATAGTTATTATAGATTTGGTACTCCTCAAAAACTGCATCAAGAAAATGGAATGTTTCATCCCGGTTAGTGGAAAGACGTTCAGTCAAATATTTTCGCCATGTTGACTTTTTTCTCATCGTTGTGTCTCCTTGTAATCTCTCCAATATGTTTTTGCGCGTCCTATGTCGCGTTGCTGAGAGGATTTGTCTCCACCACACAGCAGTAGAACAATCATGTTATCCACTTCAGCAAAATATATACGGTAACCTTTACCATAATGAAGACGTAACTCAAAAACTCCTCCATCTACTGATTTGTAATCACCAAAGTTTCCTGATTCAAGTGATATGAGACGCGCTTCTATCCTACCTCGAGCCTTTACATCTCGTATTGATTCCAACCATTCAGTGAAAGGAACTCTCCCGTTCTGTGTTGTATAGAATTCTATCTCTCTCGGATGTGTTTCAAGCATTGCGTATATATGTTGTGCCTATTATATGGATATCTATTGTTCTGTAGCACTATCTGAACAAGCAATATCGGAGTCCATCGGTTCAATAGAAAGCCGACAACCGAGTGCATTTAGAATAGTTCCAAGTGTGTCAAGGTGTGGTGCTTTATCGCTTGATAGTATTTTCTGTAGAGCATCTGGTGACATGTGTGTTCTTTTAGCAAGTTCAGATACACCGACTTGTGCTTCAACAAAGGTTTTTATTCCCTTTAGAAAGAAAAGTGTATCACCATCATCCTGATATTCCTCAAATGTAAACTTGAGATAATCGATTGCTTCTTCTCGGTTAGCAAGACCTTTCATCAAAAACTCGTTTAGGGTTTCAAATTTTCTCATGTCTGTGTTTCCTTGTATTCTATCCAATAGGTTTTTGCGCGTTCTATGTCGCGCTGCTGAGACGATTTGTCCCCACCACATAAGACGATAATAATCCTGTTTGATTCAACACCAAAATAAATGCGTATTCCAGGACCGAAGTGAAGCCGTAATTCATAAACACCTTCTCCAACGGGACTACAGTCACCAAAATTACCTTCCTCAAGTCGTTGAAGTCTCTTCCGAATTCTGGTTCGTGTTTCAAGCATTGAATATATATGTTGTGCCTATTTTATGAATATCTATTGTTCTGTAGCACTATCTGAACAAGCAGTATCAGAATCCAGCGGTTCAATAGAAAGCCGACAACCCATTGCATTTAGAATAGTTCCAAGTGTGTCAAGGTGTGGTGCTTTCTCGTCAGAAAGTATCTTTTGCAATGCATCTGGAGACATGTGCGTTCGCTTTGCCAACTCAGTTATACCACCTTGTGCTTCTACAACATTGCATATACCTTTGAGAAAGAAAGGTGCATCACCGTCTTGTTGATATTCTTCCAATGCTACATCAAGGTAACCAATTGCTTCTTCCTTATCAGAAGCAAGACGGTCAATTAGATAATCGTGCCATTTGGTATATTGTCTCATCGTTGTGCTTCCTTATATTCTCTCCAGTAAGTTTTTGCTTGTTCAATGTCACGCTGCTGTGATGATTTATCTCCACCACAGAGCAGGACAAGAATCGTATTTTCAAATTCACCAAAATATATGCGATATCCAGGTCCGAAGTGGAGTCGTAGTTCAAACACACCTTCACCCACTGGGTTACAGTCACCTAAATTACCATTCTCAAGTCGGTTAATTCGTCTTTCAATTCTGTTAATTGTTGTTTTATCTCTTAATGATTCAAACCAATCAGTAAATGGTATCTTTCCGCTCTGCGTTGTATAGAATTCTATATCTCTGGGTCGTGTTTCAAGCATGGATAAATTTTGAATAGAATGATATATCGTAAACAAACTGTAAAGGGCAAATCTCAAAATATAATGATAACAGATTTCAAGTCATATTTCAATCAGAATCGACAGACGACTTTTACTGAGATGTATTTATCATTAAGTATGGTTTTCAAATTTTCACTTGTCTATTTACGCTTTACATGATACGATAATGATATTCTAATGTAGCATAACTTGTTAGGTTGTGCCATTACCCGAATGATTGAAAGGTGTAGCATAACCTGTTAGGTTGTGCCATTACCGAACTTATGGAAGGAGCACGTGAAAATGCGGAACGAACTCACCGCGGAACAAATTGATTTTTATCAGGAAAACGGATACCTTGTTATTGAGAATTTCCTTGATGCTGACGAATTAGCAGAATGGCGTAGATGCACAGATGAATCCGTCACTGAACGCCTCGGAAATTCAGTTGAATTTTTCACCAACCAATTAGACCCAAGTAATTTTTACGCAAGAGTCTTTACACAGTGCCTGCGACTCTCAGATTCACACACGGGCATGCGGAAGTTAGTGCATGACCCCAAAATAGGAAAAATGGCAACGCAATTAGCAGGAACTGACGGTATGCGAATTTGGCACGATCAGGCATTGATTAAACCGCCTAACGGCAACCCCACAGCATGGCACCTTGATGTTCCCTATTGGTCTTTTGACTCGCGTGATGCAGTTTCGTTCTGGGTTGCATTAGATGATGCCACACTTGGCAACGGTTGTATGTGGTATCTTCCCGGCACTCACAAATCCGCACGATTTGACAACGTCGGTATCGGAGAAAATATTGGCGCGTTGTTTGATGTATACCCAGAATGGAAAGAACTTGAACCACAATCCGCGCCGTGTCCTGCAGGTTCTATGGTGTGGCATAACGGCTTATGTGCACACGGTGCAGGTGCAAATATGACGTTTTCACACAGACGCGCAATGACCTGCGGTTTCATGCCTGATGGATGCACCTTCAACGGAAAAAGAAATATCCTGCCAGAAGATTATTTTAACTCACTAACAGTTGGTGATGTGCTTGATGACGAAGTACAAAATACCCTCGTATGGCACAACAGTTGGCATGCTTAAAACTGAAAACTAACAACTGAAAACTGATAACTACAAAAAAAGGAGAATAAAAAACATGGCAAAACATCCAAATATCGTTCTGATGGGAGTTGACTCACTTCTTGCAACACACATGAGTTGCTACGGGTATCACCGACAGACAACACCACATATAGATAAGTTTGCAGAAAGCGGCACGCTTTTTGAAAAAACCTACAGTGCTCACATTCCTACTACAAGTGCGTATGCATCTATGCTCACAGGGATGGACACATTTGGCACACAGGTCGTGGCACTGCGTCACAAAGGACCTCTACGGGAAGAAGTGAAGACATTACCAGAAATTCTGAAAGAAGCCGGTTATGCCACCACTTGCGTTGGGTTTGGTGGTCCAAGCGCACGTGGATTTGACACCTATCTTGATTATGCCAATTGGGGACCGGATGAAACTGGACGCAGCCCAAAGGCAGAAAACCTAAACAAAACAACCCTCCCAGAGTTGAATCGGTTAATCGACCAGAGCGATGAAAAGCCTTTTTTTCTATTCCTACGCCACATGGATCCACACTCTCCCTACTTACCACCTGCCCCTTATGAAAGGATGTTTTATCACGGTGACGAATGCGATCCGAATAACAAATCTATGGAACCCGTAATGTCGTTCAAGCCGTTTTGTGACTATTTTGCCTCTTGGATGCCTGCGGGAATTACAGACAAGGATTATGTAATCGCACAATACGATGGGGCAATTGCATATATGGATGCCTGTATTCAGACGTTATTTAATGCTCTTGAAACGCGCGGTGTCTTAGACGAAACAATTGTCGTTATCAACGGAGACCACGGCGAAACACTGTATGACCACGAATGTTGGTTTGACCACCATGGACTTTACGATGTCACACTACACGTCCCGCTCATCATCCGTTATCCCGGACGCATCCCCGCAGGAAAACGTGTGTCTGGATACAATCAACACAAAGACCTCGTCCCAACCCTCCTTGAATTAGCAGATATTGAATCAGATATCGCTTTTGATGGTGATAGTCTGACCCCATTGATCAGTGGAGAAATCGCTTCCTATGATAGCGAATTTTATATCACAGAATGCACATGGATGCGTAAGCACGGATGGCGAACACCAGAATGGAAACTCATCGTCGCTCTTGAACCGGATTTCCATTACAAACCCCCCGTTGAACTCTATAATCTCATCGCGGACCCTGATGAGAATGAGAATCTCGTTGGGACACATCCAGACATCGTCAACCTCTTGGAAACGCGGATGAAGAACTGGATCCTCCAACGTGAAAAAGAAACCGGTCTGTCAAATCCGATTATGAATCAAGGCGATTGGCACGGGCACAAAGGTGTCGGACCATTCAAAACATCTGATCAAGCATATAACACTATGCATATTGGGAACCCAGGTGAAGCAGCACGTTTACAAGCAAAATCAAGAGATGAGTAGTTATCAGTCGTTAGTTGTCAGTTGTCAGTAAAGAGATTTCTGATTTAATCACATGCCTCTTGCTGACCACTGAAAACTGAATACTGATAACTGATAACTGAAAACTGACAGCCATAAAGAAAGGAAAACGAAATGCCAGATTATACACGAGAAGAAGTATTAGGACGACTCCATTCAGAGTTAGATAAAGGTAAGTCACTACTTGCTGTTGGTGCAGGAACAGGTATTACAGCAAAGTTCGCTGAAAAAGGTGGCGCAGATCTGATTGTGATTTACAATTCTGGACGTTACAGAATGTCAGGATTCGGATCCTGTGCTGGGCTTTTAGCCTACGGCGATGCAAATGCAATCGTCATGGAGATGGGTGAACGTGAGGTGTTACCTGTTGTCCAAGAAACCCCTGTTATCGCAGGCGTGAACGGTACAGACCCAACAAGACGAATGAGCAACTTCCTAAAGCAGGTGCGCGATATCGGGTTCGACGGTGTCAATAACTTTCCTACCGTCGGCGTGATTGACGGCACTTTTCGCGTAACGCTTGAAGAGACTGGTATGGGTTTCTACAAAGAGGTAGAGACGATTGGCATTGCACATGAAATGGATCTGTTCACCATCGTCTATGTCTTCAATCCCGAAGAGTCTGAGCAAATGGCGAAAGTCGGGGCAGATGTTATCATTGCACACATGAACACGACTATCGGCGGCACAATCGGCGCAGAAACCGCTTTCACACTTGAGGATGCAGCAGTACGTGTGCAGGAGATATGCGATGCAGCAAAGTCACAAAACCCTGATGTCCTCTGCTTGTCGCACGGCGGTCCCATCGCAAAGGCACCAGATGCTGCATATATCAACGAGAATACTGATACCGTTGGTTTTGTCGGTGCATCCAGCATTGAGCGATTTGCGTGTGAGGAGAGTATACCGCGGGTTACTGCCTCGTTTAAGGAATGAAAAGAGAGAACCTGTCCCCGCTATTTGTCTGAATCAAAGGAGAGACTTTTCCATGAAAACCAAGTTATTTTTTGCCTTTTTGACACATCTATTCATTGCAACACTATTTTTGTGCAACAGTTTTGCTCAAGACTACACAACGTGGGGTTTACCTGAGGGAGCGAAAGCACGACTCGGTAAAGGCATAATAGGCGATATCGCGTATTCTCCAGATGGTACCCGTTTGGCAGTTGCGGGGGGTATCGGTATTTGGTTCTATGACGCGCAGACTTATCAAGAATTATCCCTACTCACAGGGCATACGGGGAATGTCGTTAGCGTTGCGTTCAGTCCGGATGGACAGACACTCGCAGGTGGTGGGGGTCTTTTTACTGACTTCGCCATCTGTTTGTGGGATGCGGAGACAGGCGAACATAAGCACACACTTCAAGGACATACGGGGAATGTCAGTAGCGTAGCATTTAGTCCGGATGGGCAGACACTCGCAAGTGGCAGTGCTACTATCCGTTTGTGGGATGCGGAGACAGGTGAACATAAGCACACCCTCCAAGGGCATACAGGGAGTGTCAATAGCGTAGCGTTTAGTCCGGATGGGCAGACACTCGTAAGTGGCAGTAGTGACAAGACCATCCGTCTGTGGGATGCGGAGACAGGCGAACATAAGCACACACTCCAGGGGCATACGAGTAATGTCAAGAGCGTGGCATTCAGTCCGGATGGGCAGACACTCGCAAGTGGTAGTTATGACAGCACTATCCGCCTATGGGATGTGGGAGCAGGCGAAGGCGAACATAAGCACACCCTCCAAGGGCATACGGGGTTTGTCTATAGTGTAGCGTTCAGTCCGGATGGGAAAACACTCGCAAGTGGCAATTGGGACAAAACCATCCGTTTGTGGGATGCGGAGACAGGTGAACATAAGCACACCCTCCAAGGGCATACGGAGGCAGTCTTTAGCATAGCATTCAGTCCGGATGGGCAGACACTCGCAAGTAAAAGCGCAAGTGAAAGTGGGGACAGCACTATCAGGCTATGGGATGTGGAGGCAGGCGAACACAAGCATACCCTCCAAGGGCATACGTGGTCTGTCTATAGTGTAGCGTTCAGTCCGGATGGGCAGACACTCGCAAGTGGCAGTGGTAAGACCATCCGTTTGTGGGATGCGGAGACAGGTGAACAAAAGCACACCCTCCAAGGGCATACGGATTATGTCCTTAGCATAGCGTTTAGTCCGGACGGAAAGACACTCGCAAGTGGAAGTTGGGACAACACCATCCGTTTGTGGGATGCGGAGACGGGAGAACACAAAAAGAGATTTGAAGGGCCACGGAGTTGGGTCCTTAGCGTCTCATTTAGTCCGGATGGGCAGACACTCGCAAGTGGAAGTGATGACAACACCATCCGCTTATGGAATGTGGAGACAGGTGAACACAAGCAGACACTTGAAGGACATACGAGTGCTGTCGATAGTGTAGCGTTTAGTCCGGATGGGCAGACACTCGCAAGTGGAAGTTGGGACAGAACCATCCGTTTGTGGGTTGCAGAAACAGGCGAACATAAACACACCCTCCAAGGGCATACGAGTGATGTCAAGAGCGTGGCATTCAGTCCGGATGGGCAGACACTCGCAAGTGGAAGTGGGGACAGCACCATCCGTTTATGGGATACGGAAACGGGTGAACACAAACGGACACTTGAAGGGCATACGGATTGGTTCAATAGCGTAGCGTTCAGTCCGGATGGGCAGACACTCGCAACTGGAAGTGTGAATAGAACCATCCGTTTGTGGGATGTGGAAACTGGCGAACATAAGCAGACACTCCAAGGGCATACGGGTGGGGTCGTTAGCGTAGCATTCAGTCCGGATGGACAGACGCTCGCAACTGGAAGTGCGGATGGCACAGTGCTGCTATGGCATATCACACCTACATCAACCACGGATCCCCGATCAGTTGAGGCAAACGGTAAACATTACACAAAGTGGGGCATGCTAAAAACTGCTGAAGTTTTTCAAAACTATCCGAACCCGTTCAATCCAGAAACGTGGATACCGTATACCCTTTTTGAAACCAGTAACGTCAAACTCTCAATCTTTGCACCAAGTGGCAAATTGATAAGAGAATTTAAGTTGGAACATCAACCTCGTGGTCCAAAGAGTATATTTTGGGATGGTAAAAACGCTGCAGGTGAAAATGTGGCAAGTGGTGTCTATTTCTATCAGTTTGAGGCTGGCAGGACAAAAAGTGTGCGCAAAATGTGGTTATTGAAGTGACGCGAGATCGGTCCGAATTAACGAGATTTATCTTGTTTTCTTGGTTACAAGTGTGGTTAGGAAACCGCACCTACCGAGACGAATCGCGTTAATTTGGTATGATAGGTAAAGTTATTGGTAGTGTTTATATTCCAGACAAAATGTCGTCTCTAAACAAAAAACTTGAGAAAACAAGCGAGAAGTCGTCCAATATAAAAAGGAAACGCCAGCACGGGCCGGATGCAAAGAAGATGCCATTATGTTAGACATCAACGACCTACTTGAGGCTTTAAAAACACGTGTCAAACAGTTCAGAGAAGGAGAAACAACTCATGCAGAGCATGGCAGAACATTACATACAACAAGGCGAAACGCGAAACAAACGCGAAAATATTCTCAAACTCGTCCAACTCCGATTTCACAATGTGCCAGAACCGCTTGCTGAAACGATTCGCAGCCTTGATGACCGCAACCGGCTTGAAATGCTTTTTGAGAAAGCCGCCACTACCCAAACGCTTGAGGAACTTCGGACAGAAGTTGACGCACTTGCCGAAGATGAAAACCATAACGAACACTCAGAATAAAACGGGGACAAAAACAACATCTTTCTTTAGTAGGTTCCGGTCTATCCTTACGTTTTAACTTCACTTCTGGGACATGTCCAATATTGCAGCTTGGTTGCGGTTTAACTTTGGAAATAGCGGAGAAATTAATGTCCAACAAGGTCAATGCCAATAGAGTAAATGAACTCCAAATTCTCAATGCAGATGATGACGAGTTGATGCGGATAAGTAGAGAGGGCACACTGTCACTCAATTTAGATGAGATGCATGCGATACAGAAACATTTCGCAAAACTTCAGCGAAACCCTACCGATGTAGAACTGGAAACCATCGCCCAAACATGGTCTGAACATTGTGTTCACAAGACATTCAAAAGTTTTATTCTCTATACTGAAGAAGGCAAGGAAACAGAAGAAATTGACGGGCTGTTTCCAACATACATACAACGCGCGACTGAAGTGATAGACAAACCGTGGTGTGTCTCAGTTTTTTCTGATAATGCAGGCATCATTGAATTTGATGATAAATACAATTTGGTATTCAAGGTGGAAACACACAATCACCCATCGGCTATAGAACCTTATGGTGGTGCTGGTACTGGTATTGGCGGTGTCATCAGAGATTCTCTCGGCACAGGATTGGGAGCAAAACCAATTCTAAATACAGATGTATTCTGTTTCGGATTGCCAGACACGCCTTATGAGAAATTACCTAAAGGAACACTCCATCCCAAACGGGTATTCAACGGTGTTGTCGCAGGTGTTCGTGATTACGGCAACAGAATGGGTATTCCAACAGCCAATGGTGCAATCTTATTTGACTCTCGGTATACAGCCAATCCCCTTGTCTTTTGTGGCAACGTTGGTCTTATCCCCAGGGATAGATGTGATAAATCCGTTGAACCCGGTGATTTAATCGTTGCTATCGGTGGACGCACAGGACGCGATGGAATCCACGGTGCAACCTTCTCCTCTGCAGAGTTGGACGATACATCTGAAAACCTTGGCAGTGTCGTTCAAATCGGTAATCCGATTATGGAAAAGAAGATTGTGGACGCCTTGCTACAAGCGCGAGATCACAATCTGTTCCGATCCATAACAGATTGTGGGGCAGGCGGATTCTCATCAGCAGTTGGGGAAATGGGAGAGGGGACAGGAGCTGAAGTACATCTTGAACGTGTACCATTAAAATATGAAGGTCTTGCGCCTTGGGAAATCTGGCTGTCAGAAGCACAAGAAAGAATGGTCCTCTCCGTGCCACCTGAAAATTTGGATCAACTATTGGATATTTGTAATGCAGAGATGGTTGAGGCAACTGTACTCGGCAGTTTCACTGATTCTCACAGATTACAGGTATTTTATGGAGGTGAAATCGTTGCAGATTTGGACATGGAATTTCTACATAAAGGTCTACCACAACATATAAAAAAAGCAACTTGGTCGCCACCACAGCATAAAGAGATGCAATCACGTGATAAGAACACCGAAGACTATACTGATGATCTACTTAAACTCCTTGCAAGTCCAAATATAGCCAGTAAAGAAGCAGTCATCCGACAATATGACCACGAAGTGCAGGGTGGAATTGTTGTAAAACCGCTTGTTGGTGTCAACAATGATGGTCCAAGTGATGCATGTATTGCTACACCAATTATTGGTAGTGAGAAGGCTGTCATCGTTGCAAACGGTATCAACCCAAAATATAGTGATGTTGATGCATATATTAGTGCAGCATCGGCAATAGATGAAGCACTACGGAATATCATTGCTGTCGGAGGAACACTTGAAAAAACTGCACTCCTGGATAACTTCAGTTGGGGTAACCCTGATAAACCTGACAGACTCGGTGCGTTAGTTCGGGCTGCGAAGGCGTGCTATGACATTGCAACTGCTTATGGGACACCCTACATATCGGGCAAGGATAGCCTCTACAACGAATATCGTGACACAACAACGGGTGAACAACGCGCTATTCCATCAACACTACTCATTTCAGCTATCTGTGTCATGCCAGACATTAGCAAAGCGATCACGATGGATGTGAAATCTCCGGGAAATCTCATCTATGTCGTTGGAAATACATATTTAGAAATGGGCGGATCGCACTACCTTGCTATCCACAATTATATTGGAAACATCGCACCGAAGGTTAGAACCGATGAAGGCAAATTGACGATGGAAACGCTCAGTGCAGCAATCAACAAAGGTTTAGTCCGTTCTTGTCATGACTGCTCTGAAGGGGGAATCGGTGTTGCAGCGTCTGAAATGGCTTTCGCAGGTGGATTCGGAATGACATTGAATATCAGCAATGTGCCTACCGGTGAAGATATATCTTGTAATGATTTTCTGATCTTCTCCGAATCAAACAGCCGTTTTCTCGTTGAAATTGAACCGATAAACCAGTCAACTTTTGAAGATCACATGCAAGGGGTTCCAATTGGTTGTTTGGGACAAGTGATGGATTCACAAGAGTTTATTGTCCACGGGTTAACTCAAAAACGCGTCATCAGTTCATCAATTGATGCTCTCAAATCAGCTTGGCAAACTCCATTGCATTCGTAACTTTTTAACGATCCATGTGTTTTACTTATTAAGACTGCACAAACTGGAAAGTTTATGCTACAGGGAGATAATTGTGAAACCGAAGGTACTTATTCTACGCACTGCAGGAACAAACTGCGATGTGGAAACAGATGTTGCATTTCAACTTGCTGGTGCTGCAACCAATTTAGTTCATATTCAGAACCTAATATCTGGAAACACAGATTTATCCGAATACCAGATACTTGCTATACCAGGCGGATTCTCTTATGGAGATGATATCGCTGCGGGTATACTTCTTGCAGTTGAAATGAAACATAAATTGAGAGATGCTCTTAATCTATTTGTTGCGAAAAAGAAACTTATAATTGGTATCTGCAACGGTTTCCAAGTGCTTGTCAGGACAGGATTGTTGCCAGGAATCAACGGAACTGGCGAAAAAACAGCGTTATCTCAATCGGCAACGCTTGCTATGAATACATCAGCAAAATTTGAGTGTCGTTGGGTGGAATTAGATACACAACAGAGTCCGTGTGTCTTCACTAAAGGCATCAAACCACAACTCTATCTCCCAGTAGCACACGCTGAAGGTAGATTTACTGCTCCTGATAACGTGTTGTCAGAATTGGAATTACACAATCAAGTTGTATTTCGCTACAGCAATGGCAAACAATCTCCTTCATATACAACAGAGTATCCGTACAACCCAAACGGTTCCGATGCTGATATTGCTGGAATCTGTGATAAAACAGGTAGGATATTCGGTTTGATGCCGCATCCTGAACGGTTTCTGACAAAATACAACCATCCGCGTTGGACACGTGAAGACCTTCCTGAAGAAGGGGACGGTCTTGCGATATTCAAAAACGCTGTTGATTATGTAAAAGCAACATTTCATGAGTAATAAGTTATCACGCAAGTTACTTCCTTTCTACATGAAAATGCCTATCTTTTGGGCATTTATTATAATCACATTTCTTGGACAGGTAATGTGGGTTGCAGCAATATCAAAGGACCCTCGTATTGATCTAAGTTGGTCAAGTTTTGGTTATGCATTCGGTATCGTCCTCGGATTTATGCAAGGGAAATGGACTTCACGACTTTGGAACAGTTCGTATCTACAAGTATTGAAACGCGAGATAACATTCTGGGATGCAAAAGGCGCGAAAAGTTTGACATATTTCACCTGTTTCGCACTCGGATTGCCGGTAGTCGGTATAATTCTATCTGGATCGACCGCAGAATTGGCAGGTATACAATCATACATATTTGGTTTTGTTGGCGGAATGAATGTGGCCTTGTTGTTATGGATTCGTCGGATTCCAAAGTGATTTCTTCTTTGAATACTCTTGATTTTTCTATACACAGCAAGGTATAATTGCTGATTATCATAAAATGAACCTTGACAAAAATCAACAGAAAGCCATCAACCACCTGACCGGTCCTGCGATTGTTGTTGCTGGACCGGGGAGTGGGAAAACCACCGTTGTAACATCTCGTATTCTAAATCTAATCCAAAATCACAACATCCCTCCAAATAGAATCCTTGCAATAGCATTCAACAGAAAAGCAGTTGAAGAGATGGAAATTCGCCTTCTGCAGCAACGACCATCTAAAAGAGAATTGCCTACAATCCGAACGCTCCATGCATTTGGCAAAGACATCGTCTACGCAAATCACAAACAAGCAGGTTTCAGTCGTCTTCCCGAAATTTGGTCAAGTGAAATAGACAGAATCATCGCACAGGAAAGACGAGAAATTGATCATTCCGTATCTACAACAACTGTATCAATCTATAAGATAGAACATACTGAGACTGGCAAATGTTACATTGGGCAGACGACTAATCCTGAACGGCGTCGTAGAGAACATTTCACACATTCATCAAATGACCGACTACGTCAAGCAATCCGAGCAGCAGGAGAAAACCAATTTACTTTTGAAGTAGTAGAACAGGTCCAAGGAATAGACGCTAACTATCGTGAAGCACATTGGATTCGGCATCACAGAAACCGTGGTGGCGTGTTCAACCGTGCCGATCCGATGCGATTAAAGTATAGCAATCAACTTCTGCTTGAGATGTTTTGTCAACATTTTGAAATTGAATATACAGATCATCTTGACAAGGATCCTGAGTTTGAGGATCTCAGTGATAGATTCAATGACATTAGAGATACTGTGATGCGGGAAAAACGTCGGGTAAAATCAGGTCTCTTTGATCCGAACAAAATAAAGAATATCGTAGTCCGTGAATTTGCTAAGAAGTATGAGGAACAGAAATCTGCCGCGAATGCTGTTGATTTTGAGGATATGATTATCTATGCTGCACATCTGTTGGAAACCCATCCAGAAATTAGACAACAATATAAAGACAAGTTTCCATACCTGCTTGTTGATGAATTTCAAGATATTGCACCTATTGACTATCGCTTAATATCTCAGTTGTCAGACAATCTGTTCGCTGTTGGCGATGATGACCAAGCGATTTATAGTTTCCGCGGCGGTGATTCACAGATTATGCAAGACTTCTCAAACAGACAAGATGTTGAACAATATGAGATTACACGTAACTTTCGGTCTAATGCAACAATTGTGGAAAATGCAAGAGCATTAATTGAACGAAACAGTCCGAGGATAAAGAAAAACTTGCGTTCACTTAATCCGATGAAATCCACAGTTGAAATCGTTGATACGACACCAGATACAATATCTGAAATGCTTTTGCAGCAAGTTGCCGAACCTATGGAAACAGCAATCCTTGTCAGGACGAACTATGAAGTTGGACGCATAGAAGAGATATTGTCCGGTCTTGACTTTCCGCAGGAGATAGAAGTTACGACAATACATAAAGCAAAAGGTCGGGAGTGGGAAAGGGTTATCCTTATCCACAACACATTGAATAGACGGTTTCCTCGTAAAGATAATGTGCTTGCGGAAGAGCGGCGTGTGTTTTATGTTGCGATGACACGTGCTAAGGAGAAGTTGGTAGTTCTCGGTGGTAACTGCCAGTTTGTTCCTGAGTTTGAGAAGATTCCGAAGAATATCGGTTACTATTTTCGTCAGTTTGCGTATTGGTATGCAAGAAAGAACCTGAAAAAAGTTAAGACATAAATTCATGATTATGCTATAATCCTATAAAATTTTATTGACTTTGATGTTGACCTAATGCAAAAGAAACAAAAACAAACAAACCCACCAGCACGTAACCAGTTCATCTTTCTCACATTCACACATACCATCCTTGACTCGTATGCTAATCTATTTCCACATATACTTCCATTTATAACAGGTAGGTTCGCTTCCGAAGTTACTCGGAATAGTTTTGCTGGTGTGCTCATTGCAATATATAGTATTTTCAGTTCGCTTGGACAAATATTGTTCGGTTGGCTTTCAGATAGGTTTCGTACAGTTCATTTCATTACATTCGGTGTTGGATGTACGGCAATTGGCTTAAGTCTTGTGGGGATTGCCCCATCCGTGTGGATAGTATTTATCCTATTAGCTCTTGGTGGATTAGGAGTCGCTGCCTTCCATCCGCAAGCGACAACTTATGCCGGAGCACTCGCTGCAGAAACACGAGGTATGGGTATCGCAATTTTCCTGACGGGTGGGAATATTGGTCGTGCCGTGGGACCTCTGCTACTATTATTGATACCGTATTATTATATGGATCTAACCTACCTTGCCTGGGAAATGCAGATTGGGATACTTGTTGCTATACTGGTCCCTATTGTATTGGATTTTGATGATGAACTTGATCTGACTGCATCAGCTCGTGTGCTATCAGACGAAGAAAAGACGGGTCGTCAATCTTTTTGGCATGTCGCATATCCGCACCTACTCCCACTCATTGTACTATTTATTATTGCTTCACTGAGAACTGTCACAATTGCAGGTTTAGAGAACTTTCTGCCACTTCACCTTAAGGATCTTAACTTTTCTGATTGGAATCGCTCGTTAGTTACCGGAGTCTTTATCTTTGCTGGATCAATGGGTATAATGGGGAGTGGGTGGCTTTTGAGTAAGATAAATACTTGGGTATTGTTGTTGTTATCGCTTGTTATTGCACCACCGTTGCTCTTGGCATCCCTTCACACAAGTGGTACCTTCTTTCTTGTGCTTCTTTTTTTAGGCAATATGGTTCTTACGAGCTCCGTTACAATCAACATTATCTTGGCACAAATGATGCTGCGAGGTCATGAGAGTATCGCTGCAAGTTTTATGATGGGGGCATCTTGGGGTGTTGGTGGTTTATTGAATTTAGTTGTTGGAGCATTAGGTGATCGGTTTGGATTACCTATAGTTCTTGATGGTTTAGTCATGGTTCCTCTAATCATATCTCCATTGATGCTATTTTTGCGAAAACAACCAGATTTATCTAAACCAGAAGAAGATTAAAATGTCCACAGGACACTCAAGAAATGCGTGTTAATCAAGTCTCCAATTAGAAGTGCGTAATCCAGACTGAACTGATTGAGTTGTAAACCTATCCCACTTGTCAACCGACTGTCACGAACTCCTAATCGTAATGCTAAAGGTTGCGTAAGTTCGTATTCTATACCCAGATGTGATTGTCCACCGTATCGTGCCTGCCATTGGTAAGAAATGACGCATTCCCTATTGAAAATCAGTTTTGTGAAATAGGCAAGACCGATATTCAAGTTTGTTGGAATTGATTCTTTTTGGGCAGGAGAAGTATTCCACGTTAAGGTGGTCTGAGAAATATCTTGCACATTTACACCAAGGGCAAATCCACCGGCATTTGCCAGACCGAATAGAGCATTCATATCTGGTAATCGGATGAGCATGCCTGCATCAAAACCGTATCCCCCACTTCCATAATTATGGAATAGAGATGTTACTTCGTCAAGTTCACCTGCCCCGCTAAATCTTTGATAGATGCCTTTCACATTTATACCGAAGAGGAATTCAGGCGGAATTGAGTCTCTACCGAAGTTGTCCCACCATGATTGACTGACAGCAAAACGTGTTGCCAGTGAAAGCACAAAGGCGTTTTCGCTGTCATTTAGATAGCCGGAGGGTGTGAAATCTTGTTCTGTTGGGCGGTATCTGGGGTTGTTTTTTCTTTGGTCCGCACTGATTTCTGGGTCAAAAGCAGGAACGTCATAATAAATTGGAATATCATCAATCCCTGCTCTAATCCACGACAGTCCGACTGTTACGTAAGGTAAGAACTTCCCTACTCCACTGATGTAACTGAATGCCCCTAAACCAGAACGTCTTGCGGCATGCATTAAACAGACTTGATAGTTGTGTGTTCCCCCAGCTATACCTGCAGGATTCCAATAGGTTGCAGTTGCATCGTCAGCGATGCTTACATACGCCCCACCAAGTCCGAGTGCACGTGCGCCTATACCGTTTGTCAGAAAATCACCTGTGTAGTTTTCTGCATAAGTAGGTAATGTGATGACTAAAACAGCTATAAATATGAGAGAGAGAATTCGTTTAGACAAGTGTCGTTGTTCCTTGATGTATTCTGCATAAGTAATATGCGGGCGGGGAAACCCCGCCCCTACGATAATTCTTATGGGTTTACTTACCGAAATATTCATTTAATCTTCATTCAGTTTGCGGACTAATTTGCACAAACTAAAAGTTTGTGCTACATAGGTGGCAACTTGGGTTATTATACCAATTCTAAATGATGATATTGCATTTCTGTGATTTATTAGACATATTGAATGTATGTGTTGCAATAAATTTGCGAGACAAACAACAAGAGACACTATAGACCAACACATCATACAACACTAAATGTCTCAGTGTATCCGTTCACATCAATTGTGTATTCACCTGGTTTACAGTATCCAAGAAAAATCATATCAATATAATATGGACTTGCGAGATCACAATGAGAGTACCCTCCCAGAAAGCTTCCACCCATTACCGTCTGTTCGATCTCAACAAAAATTGTATCTCCATTTAAATAAATTGGGTATCTATCAAACACATGAGGCATAATATGAGGCTCTATTTGATAGTTTTCAATACAGTTATCCGCCGATAGTGTTCCAATGACCAAAACGGAAATGGCAAAAACGTCCGGAGCATCCGGTAGGTCTATTGCTGTTGTGATTATCTCAACGTCTTTAATCGGCATCAATTCAATTGTCTCTCGGCTGCATCCCATAAGATTTGCAGCGATCAAGATAGTTATACCTATAAATGAAAGTATAGTATTTCGCATAATTTATGCCTTTTCCTGTGTCTGTTGATAATAATCTTCAACCATTAGTAGCAATATCCGTGCATTTTCATCAATTCTTATATCAAATTAACTTGATTTGTATTTTTCTGATAAAGTTAGCATTGCGAGGCACGGAGACCTCGCGCTACAGATTAGGTTAATTTGGTATTATACACGATTTAGTTCAAAATCGTTCCAATAATATTGATATTTTTTGGATTTCCATCCTTTATAGATTTCATCCCAAGGCATTCGGTTAAAATGTGGTAAGAGAGAGCCTTCCGTAACAGGCTGTGAACTTCCCTGATAGCGATAATCTACTGATAAACGAATTCTGTCTGATGTTTGATTGGGTAGTGCTTTGTGTACAGTGTGACTGTGAAAGAACATTGCATCTCCTATTTCATAATCACCGGAAGCCCAATGTAATCCATCTTTTTCTAATGGTTCAGTATCAATACCGAGTCCACCTGCTCCAAATGCTGGTTTCACAGGATAGACACCTGATCGGTGTGAACCTACTAATACAGTCAACCCACCCAAATGCATTGGACAATCCCCAAGTGGTATCCATGCGGTATATGTTTCTTCTGTTCCCCTGATATGAATGAAATCTTGGTGTGCTGGTGTTGTGTATTTAGTGTTTTCTGGGAACATAATTCTTCCAATATTTCGTGGATGCACCAAAGTTTTTTCACCAAATAACTTGTCACACATATCTATAATTGCAGGATGATGTGCGAAAGCGTGGAACGATTCCAAAGATTGAAATTCGTCTAACACGGGCCAATATCCTTCATCACCTTCCATATATGGTCCACCTATGCGGATTCCATCCATTAAGGTGTCTCCACCTTGTGCCCAACTATGTTTATGACATATCTCTAAGAAATCTCGTCTCAAATTCTGAATAGAATCTGAATCTATCAATCCCTTAAAGAATAGATATCCGTCTTGTTGTGCACGTTTTTGAAGCTGTTCTGGTTGGTCTAATAGTTCGTTTGATACATTAAAAGGTTCAATTCTTGCCATATTCTGCTCCAATAGTTTAGGCGGTTTGTATTCGTAGATGTTATGTCTGGTATTATAGCAATTTATCATAAGGAGTGCAAATCATATAATATGAATGGGTGTGTAAAGTTTTTGTCGCTAACTTCTCACCAGTGCCATTGCAGGGCGGGGTCTCTGTGCCCCGCCATGTCTGAGAATCGGATATAACGGGCGGGCACAGAGACCCGCCCCTACAATGGGTAGAGAGAGGCGTTACCTGATATGAAAAAGTTTCAATTGATCCAAAAACTTTACACACCCCATACGAATTATCAAGTAGATCGTATGATAATTTCTTATTCATTATTTTCAGATTGTGCTACAATTCATAGCAATCCATTGATAAGGAGGAAACAATATGCTTAGCATTAAACATATTGAGACAATTATATTGAATGTTCCGTTTTATTGTGATCGTGTCAGTCGGCACATGCATCGCGCTGCCACGCACGGGGAACGCGTTTATGTCTACCGCGTGGAACTTAGCAATTCTGAAATAGGATATGGTGAAAACCTATATGATGAGTCCGGTAATATTGAACGTCTGATCGGGCAAAATCCGTTCGCTTGTATGAATAATGACGGTGTTGGCTTCGGTATTCAGATGGCATTGTATGATGCTGTCGGTAAAAGTGTTGGGGTTTCTGTATCCGATTTGATCGGACCAAAAGCGCGTGATCGTAGTCCGATTTCATGGTGGGATATTGATATGCCCCCTGAGGATTGGGTTGCAGAGGTGCAGGAATCTGTTAAAAGGGGTTATACGTCTGCTAAACTCAAAGCGAGACCTTGGCGAGATATATTTGCACAAGTTGATGCTGTTGGAGATGCCGTACCCGAAAACTACAGACTTGATATTGACTTCAACGGCTTCCTATTAAATGCAGATGACGCTATTCCTGTCTTACAGAAATTAGATGAACATCCGAATGTTGCAATCTATGAAAGTCCATTTTATCTCGGAACAGATTTAGAAGGTGCAGCGAGATTACAAGAAGCAGTAGAAAAAAGGATCGTTGAACACTGGAATGAAAACTGTTTACACGCTCGATGTTGTGGTGGTTTTGTAGTGGGTGGAGGAGTCAACTCACTACTACGCACGAATGCACTTTGTGCTTCGTTTGGTCAACCGTTTTGGTTACAGATGGTCGGAACTGGTATCACAACTGCATATTGTGTGCATCTCGGTGCTGTGCTATCACAAGCAGAATTACCAGCAATTACATGCCACGAATTGTGGGAGTCGGATCTGCTTGAAAAAAGACTTGATGTCGTTGATGGGGCAATTGAAGTTTCTGATAAACCTGGTCTGGGCGTTCAAATAGACGAGGACGCACTGAGTGAGTACAGTGTTGATGCTTCTACGCCTACACCGCAGCAGTTATTCCAACAGAGTGATTATACTTGCAGGGTACATATTCCAAATCCAGATGGAGGAGAGGCAGTCCACGATTTTGAGAATGAAGGCGTGTACTATCCTGCGTTTAGTGAAGGAAAGTATCCTCGTTTTGTTCCTGGTGTTTGGATGGAAGTAATATCTTGACAGAACTTATTCAACAGATATTTCATCGGGGTTATTTAGTTGAGAGTTTTTGTTCAATATTATTCACAAAGGTTTATTTTGTTATAGTTTGTCTTTCCTATTTGTCTGAACCAGGATTTTCAGGATTAGTAGATTTTCAGGATTAGAGCTTGACACTCCGAAGTTCCTATTTAACATAAGACAATTATCTTTTGAATGGACCTTTAGAAGTGCCACACACCAATCCTGGAAATCTACTAATCCCAGGGAATGCCTAAATGGCATTCATACCGTTGATTTGGCAAATCCTGATTCAGACAAAAAAGGAATTCCACTAAATTGACACTTATGGTTCGGTTAGGAAACCGCACCTTCCGTCAGAAAAAAGAGAAATTCCGTTAATTTTGTATTAGATAGGTTAGTTTGTAATGGATGAATGCTCCATGTGTGATGCAGCTGGAGCATTTTTTATGTAGTTTCATCAAAATAATCAGAGTCTACTCGTTTGATTTCATAAGTCTTCGCTGTGGATACACCAATATCATGTTTAATCATAAGTTCTGTAAGTCGTTTTCCGTTGATAAGAACAATCTTTTTGGTGCTTCGATCAGCAAATCGTTCAGCGGATGGAATAAAATCTGAAGTAGTAATAAAGATTCCTTTTTGTGCGCCTTCCCCATCTAATGCCCCTACAAAATCTCGAATTGGCGGTTCTCCAACATTCGCTTCCCACCTTTTTGCTTGGACATAAACAACATCAAGACCAAGTCTATCCTCGTTAATGATACCATCTATTCCTCCATCACCGCTCCGTCCTACCGCTTCAGCATCTTCTCGTGAACCTCCATAACCCATTGCAACAATAAGGTCTATGACAAGTTCTTCAAAAAAAGTAGGAGTCTTGTTTTTTATTTCCTCTAATAGTTTTGCTGCCAATTTTTTATTTATACTTTCGTAAATCCTGTCTATTGCCTCAATAGTATTTTCCTCTTTTACTTGATCTTGACCAACTTCCTGTACTTTAGTTTCTTCTTGATCATGATTTTCTTCTTCAACAAGAAAGTATGATGTCCTTTCACCATCTGGTTGAGACAACTTCCCAGTTTTTAAGAGATACCGAAAGGCAGGAGAGACCATATAATAAAAATGGTCAATATATCTGCCATTACTCATCATCGTAGCGTTTTTTTGTTCTTCAGTTAAACGAAAATGTATAGTTAACTTTTCTACGGCATCAGTAATAGAAATCCCATTTTGTGGAAAATCAAGATTTAGAATTGCTTTTCTTATTTCCACTGGAGCGGGAAGATCTATTTCATATTTTTCTCCAGTTTCAGGATTATAGGAATTCCTTGTCGTTGTCTTAATGGCTTCCATAATGAATCTCTTTTGGTATATTTATATGTTCACAGTTTGACATAAATTGTATATTTTGTCAATAAAATACTATCAATGAATTATTACAATCATATCATACAAAATCCACAATCAACTTATCTGCAATCATACATCTTATGAATTACTTCAAGGATATCTAATGCTTCAGCAAGATATTCAGCTTTGGTGCGATTTATAAACTCCTCAGGAATACCGTGCATTGCTTCTGCAATAGACCCAGCAATTGCACCGAGTGTGTCAGAATCCCCACCGAGAGAAATTGCATTCCGCACAGCAACTTCAAAGCTATCCGATTCTAATGCACATGTTATCGCTTGTGGGACAGTTTTCTGACAAGTTTCATTGAAACAATAATCAGGCCGGATTTCGTCAACCGACTTGGACAAGTCATATTCATATTCGGATGTAATCACTCTGCGAATTTCTGTCGGATTCTCCCCTTGAAATGCAAGCCAGATTGCATGTGTTGTTGCTCGCGCGCCTTTCATTCCTTCAGGATGATTGTGCGTTATTTCGGTTACTTTATCGGATGCAGCAAGTGCAGCGTCCAGATTATCACGGTTCAGGAAAGCAGCGGGAGATACGCGCATTGCTGCTCCGTTGCCGAAGCTATTGTATGGTTCAGGAGGATTGTCATGAATCCATTGTCCGAACATTCCACCATAGCCTTTGCCTGGATAACTGCGACACCATTTTTGCATTGTTTCTGCGGGTGGTATGTCATGCAGTAATATATCTGCAACTGCTATTGTGCAAACTGAATCATCTGTGAAAAAACATTTTTGAGAAAAGAACTCAAATTCTTTCGTTTTTATCCTATTCCACTCATAGATGGAACCAACAATATCCCCGATAATTGCTCCTAACATTTATTGCTCCTTAATTCGTATCATTTTATAATTGTTATACCAATTTCAGAGGGTATCTCATAAATCTTATGTAGTGCGGGGTCTCTGTGCCCCGCCATGTCCAATTAACAGAAATAACGGCGGGGCACAGAGACCCCGCACTACAATGAAGTTGTATTTCCGAGGTGAATAAGGGTTAAACTATTTATGAGATACACTGTAGTAGTTTTAGACTATGTCTTGATTTAAAATTATGTCCGATAATCACCTCTGTACATTCCCTCCGAACCCCTTTAAATTATACAACATTATTACTTATTTGTCAAATTTATTTTTACCAATTATAAATCTTAAACATGTGGTAGAATACATCATAACTATCTATTAGGAGAAGAATATGAGCGAAGAATTATTTGTAAGTAAAGAATTCACACCAGTCAATGGATTTACAGCAGGTATTGAAGGACCTGCTTGTGATGCCGATGGCAACCTATACGCAGTCAACTTTGAACGACAACACACAATCGGTAAGGTTACTCCAGACGGTGATGCAAGTGTTTTCGTTGAATTGCAGAACGGAAGCATTGGCAACGGAATTCGATTCAACAGTGAAGGTTTTATGTTCATCGCAGACTATACAAACCACAATGTTTTGAAGGTGGATATGGAGACTCGTGAGATTAGCGTTCACGCACACGAACCTAATATGAACCAACCGAATGACCTCGCGATCGGTGCTAACGATATTCTCTATGCGAGTGACCCGAATTGGGGAGAGTCAACCGGACAGATTTGGCGAATCGACACGAATGGACAAACTACCTTATTGGAAGCAGATATGGGTACTACAAACGGAATTGAGGTGAGTCCAGATGAAAAGACTCTCTACGTCAACGAATCAGCACAACGTAATGTTTGGGCTTATGATTTGTCATTTGAAGGTGAGATAAGTAGTAAAAGATTGTTAATCCAGTTTCCGGATTATGGTATGGATGGTATGCGGTGTGATATTGAAGGCAATCTATATGTGACTCGGCATGGGAAAAGCACAGTTGCAAAACTTTCACCTGATGGTGAGGTGCTTTTGGAAGTTGAGTTGGCTGGGAAGCATTGCACGAATATTGCTTTTGGTGGACCTGATGGACGCACCTGCTATGTAACGGTGGCTGATCGCGGGAATGTTGAGGTGTTCCGTGCTGACCAACCGGGTAGAAGTTGGCAGCTACATCAAAGATAAAACTGTCTTGACAGGTGGTATAAAGTGTGATATTATCCTATATCAACAACACACTGTAGGGTTCAAATTACAAGATGGAAATCTATCATCAGATTTTAAAACGACTTGAAAGAACAGCAAAACAGTATACCAACATCGCGCCAGAAAACGGACAATTCTTATCTATTCTCACCCGATCAATTAACGCCCAATATGTTCTTGAAGTAGGCACCAGCAACGGTTATTCTGCAATTTGGTTTGCAGCTGCACTAAAGGAAACTGGTGGTAAACTCATTACATTGGAGAATGACCCAAATCGCGCAAAGGAAGCACAGTCAAATCTCAATGAAGCAGGACTTGCTGATTTCGTTGAGATACGTGTCGGTGATGCACTTCAGGAAATACCTAAATGTGATTTTATTTTCGATCTTGTATTTCTTGATGCTGAAAAAGGGGAATATCTTCAATACTTAGAATTAGCGTTACCAAACATCTGTCAGGGTGGTTTAATTATTGCTGATGATACAATTACTATGCGTGATGAGATGCTGAATTATGTAGATTTTGTCTTTAATACTCCTTTATTAGAATCTGTTGATATCCCGTTGGATGATGGGATTATTTTGAGTTATAGAACTGAAATGTAATTCACGACAAACACATTCACTTATAGACTGTGATATGAATAAGTCTTAAATATCTGATATATTATGGTGACATTTTGTAGCATAACCTGTTAGGTTGTGCAGGAACGGAACACAACCTAACAGGATATGCTACAGCGTCTGCGTTAGTTTCGGTTTTCTGACTGAACTGCTCATATTGTTCAATTAATTCTAAAGTTTACTATAGTTAAAATAACCTAATGACTAAGGAGGAAGAAAATGAGAAGGTTCACTATTTGTATTTGTGTAATAGGTTTCTTCATTGTCCAATTTAGTGCTGCAGAAATCGATCCAGCTACTATTGTCGGGGCTTGGTTGTTTGATGAATCGGAGGGAAAGGTGGCATCAGATTCATCAGAGAATGGGAATGATGGTAACCTTGTCGGTGGTGCGAAATGGGCGAAGGGAAAATTTGGCAATGCAATTGAATTAAATGGGACAGATGCTTGGGTTACAGTCCCACAGATGGCACCACTTGATGATTTTACAATTCTGAAGTGGTTCAATTCTACTGGAAGGGTTAATAGCTGGAGATGCTTTTTCAACCGTAATGGTTGGGCTGCGGGTTTCGTGCACTATCAATTTAGACAGGATAACAAGATGGAGATAGCAATTCACTCTAACGATCCAGTTCGACATCCTGGATGGGATGCAACTGGGTTCATTGCGGATAATAGTATATTGAATAAGTGGATTCATCTCGCGGTTGCCTACAGTAGTACCGAACAGACTGTTCGTGTGTATTTTGATGGTGAATTGGACGCAGAAGGGAATTGGGGTCCTTTAGCCGGTGAATTTGGACCTGGTAGAATAGGTTCATGGGATGGTGGAGGAAGAGAGTGGCAAGGTCTGTTTGATGAGATGCTACTCTTTAATGTATCATTGGAAGAAGACGACATTAAGATGTTAATGGAAAACGGCTTAGAAGGTGCACTCGCGGTTGAGGCAGCGAACAAAGCTGCTACTATTTGGGGAAAGATAAAATACGATATTATGCAAAGTAGATAGATATAGACAACATGTATGAAAGTGATCTTTAACTTATTTAGAATTGGTGTTTGAATTCTTACTTTCCTAAACGTATAAACATAGAGGAATCGCAAATTTCACTAAAATCCAAACTATCCCACAAATCAGAACGTTTCACAGAATCTGTTATCCGTGGCATGACGCAGTTATGTCTACAACATAATGCCATTAACTTATCACAAGGCACACCCGCATATCAACCGCCGGATGAGGTAAAACAGGCTGCAATTGCTGCTATACAAGAAGGCTATAATCAGTATAGCATAACTTGGGGAGCCCCTGATTTCCGCGAAGCAATTGCACATAAAATGGATACCTTCAACGGTATTGAAACCGATGCTGCCAAAAACGTAACGGTAACTTGCGGTTCTACAGAAGGGATGTTGTCCGCGCTTCTTGCAATTATCAATCCTGGAGATGAGGTAGTCATATTTGAACCATTTTATGAAAACTATGGTCCTGATACGATAATCTCTGGGGCAAAACCGATGTATGTAGCACTGCAGGAAACAGAAACAGAAGATGGTAGTTTGCGGTTTACTTATGACCGAAATGAATTAAAGGAGGCATTTTCCTTCAACACAAAAGCAATTATCATTAACACACCCAATAATCCTATCGGAAAAGTATTTACACTTGATGAACTGTATGAAATTGCCGAACTTTGTTACATCTATGATTGCATTGCTGTTACCGATGAGATATATGAACACATGATCTATGATGACAAACAACATATTAGCATCGGTTCTCTACCAGAAATGAAAGATCGGACAATAACTGTTTCAGGATTGAGCAAAACCTATTCTATGACCGGGTGGCGTTTGGGATATGTGGTTGCTCCTGAGATATTGACCGATGCTATCCGAAAAATGCATGATTTCCTAACCGTTGGTGCACCGCATCCATTACAACGCGCAGGTATAGTTGCTCTAAACTTACCATCAAGTTATTACAAAGAATTGATAGAAAAGTATGACAGAAATCGCAAACGACTCGTTAATATATTGATAGATGCAGGATTTCGTTGTCATCCACCTGAAGCAGCATACTACATTATGACCGATATTTCAGATTTTGGTTTTCCTGATGACACAGCGTTTGCACATTGGTTGGTAAAGGAAATTGGTGTCGGGGGAGTGCCTGGATCCAGTTTCTACAGTCGTCCACATCTCGGTAAAACGAAGTTCCGTTTTATGTTCAGCATGTCTGATGATATTTTAGATGAAGCGGGCAATCGCTTGATGCAGATAAAGTCTAAAATATAGTTGAATATTGTGGACGAAATTCTACAATTGAGGGAAAGACATGGATACCGTCCTTGACAAAGAAACACGTGAAATCTATGAAGAAGAGATAAAGTCTCTTATTCAGCATGACCCGAAGTATATTACACTCGGTCCCGATGAACTTGAAGCAATTGTGAAGGCATTTGATTTTACATTAACAAATGGACGTGATAAGGTCAGAGCACAGATGCTTTACGATCTCATTCAAGAAAAAAGAGAAAGTTAATATGCAATTAGAACGTATTCGTCTCAAGTCGTTCGGTTGTTTTCAACAGCAAGATTTTGAACTAACTGATGGAATCAATCTCATATTTGGTCCTAACTTCAGTGGTAAAAGTACGCTTGTCAATGCGATCTTTTTCACATTAACAGGGAAACCGATTGTGCCGCGTGTTGACGCATCGGCAATAAAAAGTGCAAAATCGTATAGTGGCACTGCTGGGCTCCAATTCATGGACAACGGTGAACGTTATATGTTGTTCCGTGGAACTGGGAAGCGATTTCAACTCAGACAGGAAAAAGAGAAGGAATGGCATATCATTCTTGACGAATCACGCATTACAGTTGTAGAAGCAACTTTGAAAGAGCAGTTCGGTTTTTCACATGACAGACTGGCTTTGACCACGTTTCTCCGGGAAGGAGAGATATTTGAATTCCTTGCACGGCAACCTGCAACAAGACGCGATATCTTATATGCACTTCTTGGCATTGATAGATTGATAGAAGTTCGTGAAAGTTTCATTGATGCGCGGCGACTTGCAAAACGAGAACGATCAAGAATTCAATCACATCAAAAAAGTCTCAGATTCAACGCACAAAACCCGCACAAATCTGAGATTGAAAAAATAGAACCAGAATTGAAGAAATTGGAAAAGGAATACAGTAGGGAAAGTGGTGATTCAGAACTAATCGCTGAATGGATCAAGAATAAACAGCAGATACAAAAGCAACTTGATGGACTTGTTCAGGAACAGAAAGAAACATTAAGTGGATTTCATAACATCTCTCATTTGCGAGAAATGACTTCTACCATAGAAACTGCGATTAAGGAATCGGTGGAATTAGAAGCGGAACGCGATGAACTCATCAAAACAATCGGCAGCCTTGATTCCCAAGTTGTGGCATTGACGAATGTAGGTGATTCACTTCGCACGTTGATTGAGAATGATGATAGACATTGCCCAACATGTCAGCAAAAAGTAGAGAAGGAAATTCTCATTAAGATAGTAGAGGAAAAGGAGAGTGAAAAAACTCAACTATCTAAAGAATTAGAGGTAAGTAAAAGCTCCCTTACAGAAAAAACTGAAAATTTGCAAAGTAGACAGGAACTTGAACAACGTCTTGACAACCTTAGAACACGTATGTCTCGTTTAGAGCAACTGGAAAGTGATATTGAAAAATCTCAAAATGAAATTACTGATATTAAATCTCGGCTAAGTGCAAAAGGTGTTGAAAGTGATACAGATTTGTCTGAAAGTGGATCAGAATCTTTTGAGAATTTAGATAAGACCCAGTTAAAAGTCCGTATTGACAATCTACGTGATAAGCTATCAAGACTTAAAGAAGATGCGGCAGTACAGCAGGACAGGCTCAATCAACTTCAGGAAGTTAATTTGGAAGCAGAGCAGACTGAGAAGACAACTCTATGTTTAGAACTCGCTTGTTTAGGAGTTGACAAGACCATTGATACACTACAACGTCAAATACTCAAACCTGTAGAATCAGAATTGCAAAGTTGGCTTGGACAGATGGAACTTTTTGGCAATACACATATTGACTTACAACGTCATCATCTTCTGCCTTCCTTGAATATAGATGGAGTGGATCGTAGTTTGATGTTGCTCAGTGGTAGCGAGAAGATGTTTCTATATCTCTGCTTCAAGGTCGCGCTTGCGAAAGTCTTAGGTAACACCGGTTTCTTTGTCTTTGATGACCCAACGTTACATTTAGATGGTGAGAGGAAGGTGTTGATGGTGGATTTTATTCGTCAACTTGCTGAGGAATATCAGGTGATTGTTACAAGTTATGACGATGATGTGCGTGAAGGATTAGAAGGTGCCAATCTGATTGAGATGCGTAGAGAATTGCCAGACTAACCTATTTTTAGTCGCGCAATTCATTGCGCCTCGGACATTCAGAAAGGAAAGAGGCACCATGAATTGCGCGACTAAAAACCTGAATATTGGAAGAAAATGGTTTTTAGACAAAGACTTTAAATTCTCGATTGCATGAATTTAATTTGACATATCTATGTTAATATGTTACAATAAATTCGCTTAATAGGACAAAACAGATCCATTTAGCCTCTGCGGGAGTAGCTCAGCGGTAGAGCTCCACCTTGCCAAGGTGGAGGTCGCGGGTTCAAATCCCGTCTCCCGCTTTCTTTCAAATTATTTGTATGTGCGCTTTCCATGCGCGCAGTTTCGGTGGCGTAGCCAAGTGGTAAGGCCGGAGTCTGCAAAACTCCTATTCGTCGGTTCGATTCCGACCGCCACCTCCATCATACATTATGGGCGGTTAGCTCAGGTGGCTAGAGCGTTTGCTTGACATGCAAGAGGCCACAGGTTCAAGTCCTGTACCGCCCATCCTACCCTTTTCAACCCCAATTTTCTGGACAGTTATACCCGTTTTGTGTTATATTATTGTTAAACTTTGAAGTGTTTTGTATTGATATAGATGTATTCGTTTTTCGGATAGTATACTATAAACACTTTTTTTGATGAACACAGTTATAATCTATTAAGAAGGGGAAAATCCATGGCAATTCATGTAAGTAGAAAGGCATATCTCGCTATATTACTCATAGGAGTTATCGTAATCATTGCTGGAATATCAGTTTATGGTATATATCAGCGTGACACATCTCAAACACCGACTACGATATATAAAGGTCTAACGGATGCAGAAGAAGAAATCGTGAAGGAAAATATCAGAAACAATTTACAACAACAAAAAAGAAAAGAAACAAAAGAAGTTGAGAAAAAACAACCTTCTTATGTTGATAACGCGCCTAATCATGACAATAACCAGGACGAAAAACCTGAACCTGGAACTTCCTATGAAGTACCCACTCCTATTGTAACTAAAGCAGATGTATCAGATACAGAAACATCCGATCTGCAATCTCAGTTAGAAGAAATTCAAACCAACATTGCTGATATAGAAAATCTACATAAACAATTTGCCCCTAAAGATATAGACTGGGGAAGTGGTAAAACTATAAAGATTGCATCCAAGGATGATCTGAAAAAGGTGATAGCAGATTTGAAAAAATCTGGTGATCCAAAACATAGTGCCATTATAGATTTATTAAAGAATACTGATGTGGGTGATAACAAAAGGATAGAGGTGCATATAGCAGATTAACAATACCGTAGATATACAAGGTTATCAGAGACGTGTCTCATAAATCATTGTATTGTAAGTTCTCTATGCCTCACCATGTCTGATAAGATGGAATTTGCTCTGGGCATCAAATCTATTGTTTGAATGTCTCTTGGTATTCCACGGTGATCTCAATCTACAAGGAAGTAGGATTTTGCGGTGATATAATATAGAACTATATCGGCATGATAATAAGGTAGAATTTCAGTAAGATCAATGGAAAACATTGAAGTTTTTATTGATGAAATGCAACTAATATTTTATAGGTTCAAGAATTGTCTAAACTATAGAATGCTATAGGAGATCACATTTATGAAATACACGCCTCTCATCATAATAGTTCTCTTGTTAATGTCAGTATTAGTATCACCAAATTCTATTATTGCAGATGAACCTACTGCTATACTCACAGGTCACACCGATATTGTGTATAAAGTTGAGTTCAGTCCAAACGGTAATTTACTGGCAACAAAGGGTAAGGATGAAACTATCCGTATATGGGATCCTCTCACTACAAAACTCTTAAGAACAATAGAAGATACGAATCCCCATGGCGGGATAGCATTTAACAAAGATGGAAGTCTACTTGCAAGTGCTGAACGGACAGATAAAGTTATTAATCTATGGCATACAGATACTGGTAAGCTGCAAAAAACTTTAGGGGGTCATCTTGGTAATGTCTACGACGTTGCATTTTCACCGAATTCAGATGTGCTTGCAAGTGGAGATTCTGATGGTAATATCATTTTATGGAATTCAGACACGGGTCAACTCTTACGCACTTGGCATGCTGAGCCACTTGACGGTCTAATTTTCAGTCCTGATGGAAATTTCCTTGTCAATGGCGGCAGAAAAGATGAAAAAGTTAAAGTTTGGAATGCAAACACCGGTCAATTGCTATACACCTTTGAACCAAGTGCACATCAACTTTTTGATGTGGCATTCAGTCCTGAAGAGAATACATTGGCTGGTGTCGGATGGGGTGGAATTGACTTATGGAATGCTAATACAGGAGAACTGATACGAAGACTCCCAGCTCTTAGTGGTAGGGTATATTTGTGTGCTGCCTTCAGTCCTAATGGACGCATGCTTGCCAGTGGCAAGGATACAGGTGTCAGTTTATGGGATGTAAAAAGAGGAATTTTACTTGATATCGTAGTGGAAGGTGGAGTAGAGGTATATGATCTGGCATTTAGTCCTGATGGACGCACACTCGCAAGTGTAGGGAGAAGAAATGAAGTGCGTCTATGGGATATTTCACCTCTTGATCCCGTAATTGCTCCAGATTTTCCTGAAGGTCTAACAGGTCCGAATATTGAGACTTGGCACGAAGACTTTGGTGAGGTGCATCTTGATTCCTGGACTAAACGTGAATATCAACGGGAAAGAGTCACTTGGGAGACAAGAAATGGACAACTAAAAGTGTCTACACAGCCTTTCTGTAATGGACGATTAAATATCTTCAACCAACTTGAACTGGAAACAAATTATACGTTTGAATTTACTGCCTTCCCTATAGAAACAGAACAAATTCGCGTTAAGTTGAAAGTTGATTCATTAGAAAACGCGAATGCTGGAATCTTCATCGGAAAGAAACCTGATAGCTTAGTTCATCAAGTGTTCCAACATGCATATCTGTTTGCAAACCACACACTCGGCAATCCCGACAGTTGGGGTCATAGTGGTGCAGCACCAGAGATCGGACTGAACTTAAAAGAGATTGATGTGGTGTTTGATCGTGGACGTTTTTATGTTTACTCTGAAGGTGAATACATCGTAGACTTCAGAACCAACAGTATCCAAACGATAGATTACATCGGTATTGCAGTTTTTCCCGACAACTGCAATATTCCTGCGACAGTTACTATTGATGATTTTGAAGTTTCCGGGCCAACTATTCCTGCTCCCGAAACTGTCGTCGTTGAACCAAAAAACAATAAACCGATAGACGATACTGTAATAGATGATTTTTGGGTGGAAGATTTCAATGAGGGACATCTCGATTCATGGACAGAGAATAAGCACCAGAAAGAACGTAAAAGAGTTACTTGGCAAGCGAAAGATGGTCATCTAAATGTGTGGATACAACCACATTTAAACCATGCGTTGCGTCAAACTTATGAGTTGGAATTTACCGGTCTACCTATTAAAGCTGAAAAACTCAATGTAAAGGTTGACATCCTTGAAGTACATAATGCAAACGTTGGAATTCTTATAGGACAGTATGACTGGTTTGGTGGCACATACAGACGTACTTATAAAATCCTTCATAAAAGTATTTGGGGTGCTGTAGAGTTAGGTGATGTTCCCGATCAAAATTATGAGAATCTTAAGGAAATAGAGATAGTCTTTAATGAAGGACATTTTGAATTGCTGTCGGAAGGAGAGCATATCCTTGAGTTTGATGAACCCAATTTACCATACATTGATTGTCTCGGAATTATTGCCTATACGGGTGAGGTGCCACTTGCCCATTTCGTTATGGATAATTTCATAATTTCGGATATGGTTCCCCTACAAGATAAGAGTCTGAATATCAATGCAAAGGGTAAAGCTGCTCTTTTGTGGGGAGAACTGAAGAAGCAATGAATCTGCCAGATAACGAAATTACATTTCCTCATAATACTCATAACATAATAGGAGAACATAATGAAAGTATTATTCACACTCTTTCTGATAATTATTACGTTAATATGTGTCCCAGGACAGATGGTAAATGCTGAAACTTGGATTGAAGATTTCAACGAGGACAATCTTAAAAACTGGAAAGAATACGATGAACACTTCGGGACAGGTATTTGGGCACCAAAAACAGTTTGGCAAACAAAAAAAGGAAAATTAGATGTTTGGATAGATCCGCCGCCTTCCCCCGGAATCTTTGAAATATTTCCGCTCGAATTTATTGGTTTTCCAATTATGGCTAAAGAACTCAATGTCAAAGTTAAGATTCTTGAGGCAACAAAACATGATAATATTGGAATTCTAATAGGACAACATGATGAAAGAGGGGATGTAACAGGCGATACGTTTTATTTTCTTAACCGTTCATTTTTGGCTTTAAATAAAACGCCTTTTAGAAATGGTGTAATACAAACACCACCTCTACATAGTTTTGACATACTGGAAATCGCTCATCAAGTTGATCCAGAACATTTACCACTTGATGAGATGGAAATATCATTTAACAACGGACACTTCAAGTTTCTGTCACAGAAAAATCTGCTTACTGAATTCAAGGTTCCACAAATGACAACTGTTGATTGTCTTGGTATAATTGCGTATGTGATGAGGGGGGCAGGACACATTGGAACATTTGCATTAGACAATTTTGTAATTTCCAGCCCTAATTTTCTAAATGTGCGTCCAAAAGGCAAAGCTGCTGTTCTCTGGGGTGAATTAAAACGACAATAATGATATTGGACATCCTATCAGAAACCTATCCAGTAAATCTATAAGTCAAACAGATATGATATAAGTTTTCTCCCATCACGAAAATCAGGTATGATGATGTCTGCCCCCGCGCGAATCAGTCGTTCACGTTTATCTGCGTTCATATTGTAGATGTTATCTTCTACTGAAGCAACGCCTACAGCGATTGCCCCCACTGCCTTAGCATTTTCAATCTCCACATATCCATCACCTACGATTAGAAGTTCAGGACCGCTCATTTCAAAATCTGTGAATATTTTCTGTATGACCATTGCTTTGGAAAACTTCTTATATTCTCGCAAGGCACCATGAATGCCACCATTAAAGAACTTTGCCACGCCGAGAAGTTCCGCTTCATTCCTAACGAATTCAACGTCTGTACCGCTTGCCAGATAGCATTGAATCCCTATATCATGAAGGCTTTTTAGGAATTCCAATGACTTATGCACGCGTAATGTCTCTGCAGATAATGTGCCATCCGCAAGGTCTGTTATACGTTTGTCAACGATAGGAAGTAGCCGATTGTTATATTCATCTTTGTAGTCAAGCGGTTCTTTTGGTTTGCCGCCTCGCTTCTCAATCTCTTCAGTCAATTGAATCATTTGATAGATCGTTTGTTTCCCAGTTAATCTATCAACAAATTCAACAACTATTGCTTCTAATGCTTCGTGTGTTTCAGATGTAGTGGTCTCGGTTTTGAGGAAATCAACCATCATAGGTACCATTATATTTTGCCAACCGTCTCGGATGAGTGAGATGGTCCCATCAAAGTCGAACACAGCATGATGTATATTACCTGTTTGGACTTCGTTATGGATTTCAATACTGGTACCGTCTAAAAATTGATGCATTGGATTCCTCACGCTCATAAAGCTATTGATTTCTTATTGTTTATCTGATAATATAAGGGTAAATCAATAATAATGCAACCAAAATCTGTTTCTGTTCGGAAGTTGTATGGATGAAAAAGAGATTCTTAAGAAGATTCAACGTATTGATATATTTACAAATCGCTTAGTGAGTACCATTTTTGCCGGTGAATACCGAAGTATCTTCAAAGGACAAGGGATAACTTTTGATGAAGTTCGGGAATATCAGGAAGGTGATGAAATTCGGACAATTGATTGGAATGTTACCGCACGCATGGGGCATGCCTATATCAAAAAGTATGTAGAAGAACGTGAATTGGTGATGATGTTACTTGTAGATATGAGTGCATCAACACGTTTCGGTAGTGTTTCAGAGTCGAAAGCAGAAATTGCTGCAGAAATCGCTGCACTCCTTGCTTTCTCAGCAATCAGGAACAACGACAAAGTTGGACTCTTATGCTTCACAGATACTGTTGAACATTATGTCCCGCCGCGTAAAGGGAAAAGACATGTCCTGAGGGTAGTCAGAGACATTCTCCGTTTTCAACCAAATGAATCGGGAACAGACATTTCTGAGGTATTGTCTTTTGCAAATAATATTCTAAAGCCGCATAGTGTTGTATTTCTTATATCTGATTTAATGGATACTGATTATCAGAAGCAGCTACGCGTAACAGCAAAAAGGCACTCACTAATTGCTATTACGTTAATAGATCGTAGGGAATTGGAAATACCGAATGTCGGTCTGATTGCATTGACAGACCCAGAGACTGGTGAAAAGATCGTAGTAGATACAAGGTCTGAACAAGGAAGACAATTATATAGAGAACATATACGTCAATCTAATGCAGAACGACTACGGATACTACGAGCAAGTAAAGTGGATAACGTAGATATCAAAACAGACGAGTCGTATGTTATTCCTCTCATCCGTTTTTTTCATCAACGTGCTGCCCGTATTTGAATTGATACATCAAGATGCTATATGAATTGAATAAAATTAGCGTCTACTTAGGATTATGACTACGCTTGAAGCGAAAGATATAACACATTCATTTAATCAAAACAGAACACATGGACAAGTGTTGAACAACCTTAACTGTACTGTAAACAAAGGTGAGTTTGTTGCATTGCTTGGACCATCTGGATGTGGAAAGAGCACACTATTCAACATTATCTCTGGACTAATGAAACCGCTTTCAGGTGAAATTTACCTAAATGGCAAACGGCTTCAAGGTAATATAGGGGCATTCGGATATATGCAACAGAAAGACCTTCTATTACAATGGCGAACAGTATTGAGGAATGTACTCATTGGTCCAGAAATACAAGGAGATTCACTTGATGATGCAAAAACTGAAGCACTTGAATTATTGGCTCAGCTCGGTTTGCAAGGGTTTGAAAAAAACTATCCTATGCAACTTTCAGGTGGTATGCGTCAGCGGGTGGCATTAGTTCGGACACTACTATTCAAGAAGGATATCCTATTATTAGATGAACCATTTGGTGCGTTAGATGCAATGACACGCACCGTGATGCAATCAATATTATTGGATATATGGAACAAAAACAAACAGACAGTGCTTCTTATTACGCACGATATTGAAGAGGCACTCATTCTCGCTGATAAAATCTATGTCTTAACTGCCAGACCTGCATCTATAAAAGCAGTAGTGGATGTGCCTTTATCCCGACCAAGAGATACAACAGTGAGAGACCTAATTGATTTGAAATCCAGACTTTTTGATTTATTGAAAGTAGAAATGCAACAGGTGTTTGATACAGATCATCAATGACACCTAATGAAGTTTGACTTTCAAGTTAGGTATTCGTAGGGGCGAGGTCTCCTCGCCCAGTGAACGATTAATAAAGGTCCAGATGGGTTGGGAAACCCAACCCCTACGTTCGACAATTCAGAATTTGAACGTCAAACTTCATTAGACAAGTAACGAAGTTTACATTTGACATAATCGTAATTATATTCAAGGAGAAATTTTGGTTATTCGCATATCTCATATAATTGTCATTCTAATATGCATGCTTGCGTTGTCCATGATTGGATGTGGAGAAGAAACAGAAGATACGATTGTAATTCAATCGGTGGATCCACCGGATGGTAGTACTATCTTTACAAATTCTACAATTACAATCACATTTGAACGGACACCAAGAAATCTCACGGTGTCGGATGCAAAGTATAATCTTACTGGTAAAATTGTATCAATAACTGGTCCCTTCCCATTGGGCAATCTTGAAATTGAACTCAATTGGGATGGAGGTAACCAAACGATAACCTTTACCGTTGAAGAAACTGTAATACCAGAGGATATGGTACTTATTCCTACTGGTGAATTTCAATTGGGAAGTGTCAGTGGAGAAGCGGGGAGTATTGCTCAGCGTGGACACGCTGTGCACATTGACGCTTTCTATATTGACATTTATGAGGTGACAAATAATCAATATAAGAAGTTCATTGAAAGTAATTCATCATGGCAAAAAAGTAGCATTCCAAACCGATTCCATGATGGGAATTATCTTGCAAAATGGACTGAGAACACTTTCCCAAGTGATATTGCTGACCATCCTATAGTGTATGTCAGCTGGTATGCTGCAGCTGCTTATGCAAAATGGGTTGGTAAACGGTTGCCAACAGAAGCAGAATGGGAAAAAGCTGCACGCGGCGGTGTAGAAGGACAAAAGTATCCATGGGGGAATACTATTGAGAACGACAAGGTAAATTACAGTCTGAATGTTGGGATTACTGGTGCGACGACTCCTGTCGGTGATTATCCTCCAAATGGTTACGGTTTATATGACATCGTTGGCAATGTGTTGGAATGGTGTCTTGATGAATATGACAATGAGTTCTTCAACGATCCTCCTAAAAGCAATCCAATTAGTGGTGACATTAACATAGAAGAAATCCTTGAAGGTTTTAGAAACATCAGTTCTTCACGTTCTGTAAGAGGCGGTTCTTGGGCAGAGAGTGGTCAACCGAGGATTTGGATAACTTATAGACGTGGAAATGATCCCGCTTCCACAAGTCAACTGATCGGATTTCGTTGTGTGAAGTCCTTATCACAATAGAAAGTTCATTCCTTTTCACTGTTTTTTGTCAATTCATGCCAAATTTGTAGTGTGGTGTCTCCGTGTTCCACCGTTTTGACATTGCAGGGCACAGAGACCTTGCACTACATAAAATTTATGAGATACGTTCTAATCTATTCATGCAATACCTCAGCATGTTCTTCTTCACATACAGGGCAAGTTTTACACAGATGTCGATTTACGAGGTGTGCTGCTGCGAGTAGGATTCCTCCAGAACTATGTAAGATCACCTCATAAATTCCTTCAGCAGAAATATGAGCAGTAGTAATAAATGCAATTCCTACAATTAGGACAAGGAATGCCCTCCAACGACGGTGGTGACGAACGCCCCAAACAATGCTTCCCAGGGCAAGCACAACTGCCCCACCGATGATAGCTAATTCCGCGGGTTCACTGACAAGAAAACTAAGTCCAATCAATGGTAAAATTGTAACCAAAAGTGGCATCGCCATGCAATGGATTGCACATGCAAAAGATAGACACGCACCAGTATTGTCCACAAATTCTTGGCTAAAGTATTTTTTCATTTTTTCTCCTAAAATTGTATGGATAGTATAGTGCACTTTGAAAATAAAAGATACACATTTACTGTAGGAGGGAACTCCGAATCGCGACGAACCTTACTGATAGTCGGGAATCGGAGTTCCCTCCTACGTCTCAAAATGTTGAACTTTAAGTTATCGAAAAAACGCTCACCCCACCCAACTCGTCACCAACAGCAATATACTGGTCATTCGGTGACCAAACGAGGCTTGTGATCCCCGCTGTCAGAGCGGCTTCATGAACTGCTCGAGAACGGAGGCTGCCTCGCAATTGCCAGACGTAGACCAGACCGTCGGCACCGCCTGATGCCAGCAGTTTTCCGTGATGTTGAAAACGCACAACGCTGAGAAAATCCTGATGCCCGGAAAGTGTAATAGGTTTGGTACCCTCCGGTCCACGACCGGAACAATCCCACACCGTAACATCCGGACCGCCTCCCGTAGCCAAGTATCGACTCGTGGCATCCCATGAGAGTTCTCGTACTTTCGTCGGATAGCCAGTCATTTGTAAGTCCTCTCCGGTAGACATGATCCAGAAATGTACGGTCGAATCCTGATCTCCGGTTGCGATATGTTTGCCGTCAGGGCTCCACGCAATCACCAGTGACGAGCCTTGCCATTCCAATCGGCGGACGGCTTCCACCTGTTGCGGGTCCCACAGCGTGACACCACCGTAGGCAATCGAGGCAAGTTGCCTTACATGCGGTTTCCATTGGAGATCAGAAATCGTGCTCTGACGGTCAGAATATTCGCGAACAAGATCGCCTACAGCGTTCCAGAGTTTCAGCTTACGACCAGCGGCAGAGGCGAGTATCGGTTTTTTGCCGCCACTCCAAGATAGGTGCTCAACCCATGCTGCGCCCCCGTCAAGAGAATGGGTCGCTTCGCCACTTATCATATCCCACAACCGAATTTTCCCATCCTGTCCTGCGCTTGCAAGCACCTTGCTGTCTGGACGCCAAGCGATTGACATTGTGCCGAATTCATGCCCTTTAAAGGCATGGATAACTGCCTGACGATGACCTTCAAAAATTGTCACTGGACCGAGAACCGATGCGGCAGCGATATATCTCCCATCAGGGGACCACGCCAGATCAATGACGTGGTCGCTGATGGTTGCGGTCCAATTTTCGCGCAGTTGAGAGGGCTGGACAAAGCGGTTGCTCATGTTGTTTAAGCGAGACATGCTTCAAACCCTTCAGTCAATTCGGCCCGGTCGAGGTTACGCCCGATGAAGATGAGGCTATTGTAGCGCGGTTCACCACCCCACGGGCGGTCGGGGCGACCGTCGAAGAGCATATGAACACCTTGGAAGACAAATCGGTTTGGCTCATCCTTGATGCTCAGAATACCTTTCATGCGGAAGATGTCAACACCTTTTGTTCGAAGCAGATCGCCAATCCAATCGTTCAGTCGGTCAACATTGAGGTCACCGGGGGTTGTGATGCCGACCGATGTGACTTCGTCATCATGTTCGTGGTCTGGCTTAAATTCGCGTTCAACAACTGGCTTGACAAGGGTGTCGCTGCCAAAGAGTTGTGCTTGAAATTCGTCGGGGTGATGTTCGGTAAACAGCGCGTAAGCACCGGGACGGTTGATCTGCACGTCAAAGCGTAATTCGTCCGCTGTGAGATTCAATTCAATGAGTTGTCCACTCGGTTGAAGGGTGCCACCCGCCGAAAGTTCATGCTCATCATCGGAGAAAACCATAACGACTGGTTCAACTGCGGCTTCCAAAGCTTCATCTGTTGACTCATTTACGGGCACCAACGCGACTTTCATCGTCGGGTCAGGACCTTCTTGGAGAACCAGTTCCTGCGTGCCTTCCGAAAGGTTATAAACACCAGCCCATTCAAAGGGATACTCCGGTTCCATAAACTGTGGGTCAACCTCCATCGCCCGGTCCAGATCGAATCCGCCGACATTGAGAATCTTGTCCATTTCAACCACGGCGTTTTTCGTTCGATAAATTTTTGCTGCAGCGTTCATGCTGCGAATTCTGGCTTCCAGCTGATCTAACTCTCCCTCGGTTACAAGGTCAATCTTGTTCAACAAAATGACATCGGCAAAGGCAATCTGCTCACGCGCCTCGTCGCTGTCATCGATGTGCTGCCAGATGTGTTTGGCATCCACCAACGTCGTGACGGAATCCAGTTGCAGTTTCTCCTGCATTTCGGTGTCCATAAAGAACGTCTGAGCAACTGGTCCGGGGTCCGCAAGCCCTGTGGTTTCGACCATGATGTAGTCGAACTTATCGCGACGCTTCATCAGATTTCCCAAAATACGGATGAGATCACCGCGCACCGTGCAGCAGATGCAACCGTTGTTCATCTCAAAAATCTCTTCTTCGGCACCGATGACCAAATCATTATCGACACCGATCTCGCCAAACTCGTTTTCGATGACGGCGATACGTTTGCCATGGTTTTCGGTAAGAATGCGGTTGAGAAGCGTGGTTTTACCAGATCCCAAAAAGCCCGTCAACACGGTGACAGGGACTTGATTATTTAGCATGGCTGTGTTCATCTTTCTCTCCTTGTTGAATTAGCCAGCGGTCAAGCTAACGATGTCCGTCTGCTTGACCTCCGCCAGTGGTTTGTGAATCTTGTATTGCCGGGGCTTTCCCGGTGTCTCCATGATTGCAATGACCGTTTCAATAGGCGGACAGCCTTCTTCGGTGCATTGCAACTGAGTAATCATCACGGAGATGTCTTCTGATAGGTCAAAGGCTTGGGAAACCCACGATTTGACTTGGACAAGTTGCCGTGGGTCACTCTCTTTTTGCGAATTGAAAAAATTCTGCACTGTTGTATTACCTCCGTTGTATAAGAGATCAGGAGCTCCGATTCTCTTGAAGAAACGGGTTATAACTCCGATTCCCCAATCAAAGCATGTACAATCGTATCAATATTATGTCGGATCATCCCGATGTAGGTGCCTTCAGGTGTTCCCTCGCTTCCCATAGCGTCTGTGAAGAGCTGACCACCAATCTCTACATCAAATCCTTTTGACTTCACAGCAGCTTTCACCGCTTTGAGACTCCGTGAAGAGATGGATGACTCTACAAAAATAGCAGGGATACCCCGCTCCACTATAAACGCCGCTAATTCCTGTACATCAGCGATACCGACTTCTGTCGCTGTGCTAACACCTTGTAATCCGTGTACCTCAAACCCGTACGCCTTGCCGAAGTAGTTAAAACAGTCGTGCGCTGTCACAAGGACGCGTTGCTGAGATGGCACGCGTTCTACTTGCGACTTTACGTATTCATCGAGTTCCATGAGTTTCGTTAGGTAGCGTTCGGCGTTGCTTCGGTACAGGACAGTATTATCTGCATCGAATTCACTCAAGGCATAGCGAACCTTTCTCACCGCTTGCATCCAAAGTTTCACGTCAAACCATAAGTGTGGATCGTAGAGTCCCTCGTATTCTGGGGGTGTTAGCAGTAGACTTGGATCTACAGCGTCTGTTACGGCGACCGTCAGCGTGTCCTCCGACATCTTTGTAAGGATGTCCGCCATTTTTGATTCAAGGTGCAGCCCGTTATAGAAGATGATGTGTGCTGAACCCAGCCTTTGAACATCTTTAGGGGTTGGGTTGTAAAGGTGCGGGTCTACTCCATGTTTCACTATCCCGGTCACCTCAACGCGCGTACCGCCAACATTTTTCACGATATCAGTAATCATACCTATCGTGGTAACAACGCGAAGTTTATCGCCTGTGGCAGTATCCGGTTGTCCCTTCGGATCACAGCCAGACCATACCAGTATGCCTATTAAACACACTGAAATGTATATTCTCTGCATAATTTTCCTCTGCATAATTTTATACATCCTCCGGTTCGTATGCTGGGCAGGTCTTGCATAGGTGGCGATTTACGAGGTGTGCGGATGCAAGTAAAATCGCACCGATACTGTAGAAGACCACTTCAAAAGTGCCTTCAACTGCTGTCCGGGCGGTGGCGACGAATGTCAACGCCACTATTAGTATCAAAAATGCTCGCCAGCTTCGATGGTGTCGAACACCCCACGCTAAACTTCCGATTGCCAGTCCAATTGCGACAGTGATAAGGACCAATTCAGCACGTTCATTCGCAAGGAAACCGAGACCGATCAAAGGTAAAATGGTTACTAAAAGTGGCATCGCTATGCAATGGATTGCACATGCAAATGATAGGCACGCGCCAGTATTGTCTACGAATTCTTGACTAAAATATTTCTTCATTTTATTCTCCTAATATTAGTATCCTAACAAGTTAAAATACATCTAAATTGAACGTGAGTTTGATAAAGCAAGATGTTGGACTTCTTGTATGGGTGAGGGCACCTCGCCCATAAGGATAAGGAAACCTAACCGCTACGATTATTGCCTTAGTGTTTAGAATTTGCTGTGTATCAAACTCACGTTAAATTGAAGTTGTCAATAATTTACTTTATACAGTAATTTTACATTCCTGCCTGGTTCCGGCATAACAGATTTTATACGTGATAAATGATCACGGTAAGTTGTGTTGAAGATATTCTCTACCTCAAACACAATTAGATTTTCAAGCTGCCACAAACTGTAATTTATGAAGAACCCTGCATTGTAGACCACATATCCATCTGTTGGTTCTTCAAATTCCCCGAGTCGTGTTTGACTTGCAGAATATCTTGATGTAAGGTGAAAATGAAATGGGGATAAAGTATAATTTAACGAAAATTTTCCATAGAGTGGTGGAATACGTTCCAACGGTTTCCCATCGTTGGCAATTGTTCCGTTAACATAACTCAATGTCATCTGGATGTTGAAGTTCTTCAAAATCTCGGTTTCTACTAACATCTCTACACCATTCATAATCACATCTTGTCCATCATATTGATAAATCCATAACCACCCTGCAGCACCACTGCCCCACTCTATTTCACCAGTATTCGTTGGCTGCAAATAACCGTAAATCTGATTTTGAAATAGTGACAAGTTTAGTTTGAATCTATCGTTTAGATATTCTGCATAGAGTTCGCCGCCAAACCCGTTTTCCGCATCCAGTTCTGCATTTCCTATTTCGTAAGAAAATACAGCAAGATGTGGACCGTCAGAGAAAAGTTCCTCTATGCCGGGTGCGCGGTATGATTTCATAATGGTTGTGCCAATGCTTAGGTTGTCATTCCAATTGTAAATCCCTGAAATAGCACCAGAAAATCCACCGAAATCGCGTCTTTTAACAGTTCCAGCTTGAATAACTGTTCCAGGGCGAAAGGGTTCTGCCCGTCGAAAATCGTATCGAATCCCACTCTGGATAGTCAGACGATTTATCACTTGTTGATTCAGGAAGTATCCTGCCAATGCAAATTCACGGGTATGTGGTGTCCAATAGAAGCCACCAGTTGCGTGATCTCTGTATTCTCCCCACATTCCAGCGATTACATTGTCAAATAGGTATGTCTGCGCAGAGAAATTGTAAGTCAGAACACCGAATTCCACACCGAGTAAATCGTTTGACTCAAATTCTTGATGCTCGTATCGTGTATATGTGGTTTGAACCTTTAACCTTCTTATCCATTCTCTGTTAAAGCGATACTCTAACACGCCATCATAACGTTGACGATCGAGGGTTATATCAACACCGTTGATGTGTCCCTCAGGTGAACCTGGAATTCCGTAATTTGAACGGTATCTCCCACCAGATATCCCGACAAATCCCCACGGTCTGATGAGAGAAGTGCCAATTGAATAATTGTGATTTGATAGTTCTGTGTTTTCAAGAACACCCTCTGGCGTTTGCGTATCAGCGGCGAGTCTGCGATTCCATTCTATATTCCCAACGAAGTCACGAACAGGGAGCATCAATCCTGTTGTGCCTGTTAAACCTGTATTTGCAGATTCCGCTTGGAAGGTCAAACGCATAGTGGGACGTTTGGGAAGAAAATCTGGAATACTCGTGCGTTTTACGTTGATAACACCACCTAATGTGCTGGATCCGTAGATAAGGGAAGCTGGGCCGCGAGTGATTTCAACCCCTTTTACTGAAGTTGGGTCAATGGCGACAACGTGGTCTGCACTGGAGGAAGATTTATCGCCACTCCGTTCACCATCTTCAAGGATAAGCAGCCTATCGCCACCTAAACCTCTAATTACTGGACGTGCAACCGCACTTCCCATGGTACGTTGTGAAATACCGAGTTGACCTGAAAGCGTCTGTGCCAATGTCATGCCCATCTGCCTATCCAATTCTACTTCATCCAAAGCAATATCACTTGTTTTCTCATAATGATCAATAGATCGCTTTGTTCCGAGAACAGTCACAGGACTGAGTTGTTTTGCTTCTGTTCTCATTTGAATTTGTTGATAAGGGGTGGCATCATTGACATTAACTACCTGTTCCTGCAGCAGATAATTTGCCTTTGTAAACTGTAATTTATGTTCCCCTTCTAATACAGCATCAAATTTGAACTGACCGTTCTCGTCTGTTTGTGTAGTCTGTTCCGCTTCGAGAATTTGGACAGTCACTCCACTAAGTTTGATATGGTTTTGCCCATCAGTGACTTCTCCTTGCAACTGATAGGTCTGTACTTGGTTGCAGTGGACACATCTAATATGACATAAGATATAACTTAATGTCAAAATTAGTGTTAAGAGGTAGGTACGCTTTGGACACGTACCTACCCTTGAATTTTTACATAAGCAGGAATTTCCAATGTTCTGCATGGAAATCCTCCTTATTCAACAGTAACTGGTATGAGAAGTGCTGCGGTATAGTCTGGATGGTCACCATGCAGGAGTTGGAGTTTTATCTCAGTTTCACCTGCTGACAGACCTTCCAATCCAAAACTCAAACCTTCATCTTCATGTTCATCTTCATGTTCATCTTCATGATCATGATCATCTTCAGAATGTCCATGCTCATCCTCATGCTCATCAAGATGGATTTCAATGATTGAATCATCGTATTCCGAGAGGCTTAATGCGAATTCTTCCTCTTCTTCACCTTCTTCATGGTCATGGTCGTGTGCTTCATGCTGTTCTTCAATTGGGTTAAATTCATGTTCATGGTCGTCAAGGAAACTGACATCAACATGAATTTCTTCTCCAGCTGCTACCGTGAGTCCACCCTCATGTGAACCTTTAAATTGACGGTAGACTTCATCACCATCAACCATTAGAACAAATCCGTCTGCATCCGCGTGGAAGATTTCTTCTTTAGGGTCGTTGTCATCTGTAATTGGGTTGTCGTCTTCGCTGCAGCCGCCCATAAAAGGTAGCACAGCAACAAGAAGTGTTAATAATATGCGTGAAATGGTCCGTTCAAAATAAGCTATAAACATTGTTTTCTCCAATTATTTATGATTGAAATAGTAGATACGAAACTACAGAGAATGTGCAAATTAACTCACGTGAAATAACGCAAATTTTACACATCTTACATTTTCTAAAGTATTTCTGTATGCAGAATGGAATAATAGGGACATAGACGCGCATAACTGTTCAGAAATGACAACTACACGACGGACCTAATATGCCGTTCTGAAAGTATTCTGATTTTCTATAAAAAATAACTATAGTAATCCAAGTTGCTGCCTAATGAAGTTTGACATTCAAGTTAGGTATTCGTAGGGGCGAGGTCTCCTCGCCCAGTGAACGATTAATAAAGGTCCAGATGGGTTGGGAAACCCAACCCCTACGTTTGACAATTCCGAACTTGAACGTCAAACTTCATTAGGATTTTAAACCTAACCTATAGAGACCATTTTTTATAGAGTATGGGACACTTTTCCCAAGTATTTGTAGCGCAAACTGTCAGTTTGTGTGCCAAGATGCACAATCTAACAATTGTGCTACTGTGTGACAACTTAGGTTATAGTACAATTTGGTCTATATATAATACCAATGGATTAATTGGAGAATGTAGGAGGGGCACGACTTTGGACATGTGTCGTGGGATTGAATGAGATGTAACTGCCTTCAGTCAGTGGAAGTGTTTCAATATAAAGATTATCTGTAACTAAAGTTATAGGCGGTACCTGAAAAGTAACGGGTGTATTGAGGAATACACACGCTGGGCACTTCTCATTTGTAGGGATAGGTTCAGTGTCTTCAGGAATGGGTTCAGTGTCTTCATGCTCATGACAGTGTTCGTGGTCATGGCAATGTTCATGGAAGTGCATGAACGGCATCAGACTGAGAAGTGATACGGAACATATGATCCCAACAATGAATAAGATTTTCGTTGCGTGTTTGACTTTTTTCAAGTTTTCACACCTATTGTGTTTTTATTGTTATGGATATATTATACTATGAAAAATGAAGTTTTGCAATATTTTGTAATAAATTCTGGACTTTTAGTTTTACTTATGTCTCCTAACATTGATTTAATTGGTCTATGAAACCGTACCGAATTGTGCGTTTTTTCGGATTACGGTACGGTTTTGGTACGGTTTCGGTACGGTGCTGTGAATCCAGTCTGTGTATTGGTTTGTGAGTGATTTCTTGCGCGAATTTCTGGCAATTTCAATTTTTTGATCCGGTACGTTTTGTGATTATTATCACACTGGCAAGATTTTTTATGATTCATTTATTATATTCCTGAATGTTTCTACATTAGGATCGTGTGCCTGATTATGCTTGAAAACAGATTAAAAAACAATATGGATAGTATATATTAACACATATAGTAACGTTTGTCAATTTAAATTATTGTTTTATTGCCAAAAACTTTACACACCCATTGAGATTTGGAAATTGACTAAATGTTCTTGTCGTGCTACAATTCATCAACAAATTCTATAGGTAAAGGAGGGTTTTATTATGGAAACAACGAAGAGTCATACCCATCAAAATGGGAAGATGCATGTAGGGGTTCAGGGTATTGGGACATCTCCGAAAGAGTTAGAATTTCTTGTTCGGCATGGGGTTACACACATGGATGCTTCTGTCAGAAACACGCAACCCGATACGTTGATGCAGCACAAAGCAGAAGCAGCGGCAGCAGGTGTTAGTCTTGAGATGATTCATATTGGATTGTCCAGAAGTATAACGCTTGCACAAGATCCACAACGAGATAGAGATATTGATGGGGTGTGTCGGACTATAGAAAATGCTGCGAAGGCAGGTTTGCGTGGTCTGAACTATAATTTTTGCATCCTAAATCATCAACGGACAGAAAGCACACCTGGACGTGGTGGATCAAGATATAGCACGTTTGATTTTTCTAAGTATGACAACGATAAACCTTCGGATGCAGGTGAGGTGAGTCGAGAAGAGGCGTTTGACAGAATTGCTTACTTTCTTGAACGTGTCATTCCTGTCGCTGAAGAGAACAAGGTTCAGATGGCTTGTCATCCAAATGATCCACCCGCACCAGTTTTAAGAGGCGTTGAACGTTGGAATTATCCTATATTTGATGGATTAAAGCGGTTTGTTGAAATCAATGAAAGTCCGTATCACGGATTTAATTTCTGCTGTGGTGTCGTATCTGAGGGGTTAGAGGATCCTGGTACTGAACTATATGAGATTATTGAGTATTTCGGAAAACGGAAAAAGCTATTCAATATTCATTTTAGAAACATTCGTGGGGGTTTGCATAACTTTCAAGAAGTGTGGCCTGATGAAGGAGATGTGGATATGTATAAGGTTGCCCAAACTTTACGGGATGTGGATTATCCGTATATGTTGATGCCTGACCATGCGCCGTCTCATCCTGATGATACTGCCCCTGAAGGTGTTTCTGGGAGAGTTCGGCAAGCGTGGGCATATCAATTTGGATATATTAAAGCTCTGATTCAGGCTGCGTATGCTTAGAAATACCTGAGAATATCAGGTTCCATTTTATTGATGGGTTTTCAACAAGATAGTAAGTAACTGTTGAATGCTTCTAAAGTTTAATGTATGGTTATTCAGTTTTCAATATTTTTTCACAAGTGTTTATTTTTTATGTATAGCAGATATAGAGTGATTTTTCACGCTATATCTGATGGACTTCACCTTAAAATAAAACCCTTTTTTTAGGTGAATAATGACAAAAGTAAAATCTTGCCACTTGTTAGGTATGTTAGTAAAAGTTATAGACCCCTGCAAGGATAAAGGGAAACGACCCCCGTTGAAATCTATTCTTGCACTTATGGTAATCGGATTGATGTGTGGACATAAAGGATGGACTTCTATCGCGACTTGGGCACGATCTCAACCCACCCTCGCAAAGGTGCTCGATTTCACACGCAAACGGACACCTGCTGCTTCAACTACCTATAATCTATTGAAAAGGTTAGATGTTGTAAATGTAGAAAAAATCCTGACAAAATGGGTCAACACCGTGTTAGAAAGTCGTCCTAATTTGACAGGCGGTTTTGACGCAGTCGCTATAGATGGCAAAACAATGCGTGCCTCTAAAAAAAGCGGGGCGACAACGAGCCACGGACTCAGGAGAAGAAACAACCAAAGTCCACTACGGTAGAACAAGTTTGAAACCCGAAGCAGCTTCTGCTGAACGCTTGCTTACCCTAAAGCGTGGGCATTGGTCAATAGAGAACAAATCGCATGCGCGATACGCAACTTGGAGAAGACGCATCGTCTGTCCGATGCGGTGCTATGCCACAAGTTATGGCTGCTATGCAAAGGACAGCATTATCTGTATTCCGATTTGCAGGAATAACGCGTATAGCTGATAAAATCAGATATTTCGCTTCAAGACCTAAACTCGCAGCTCACATGATAATATGAGACTTTGTAAAAAATAAATAACCTAACGCCCTTTTGGATGCGAAATACTTTACTTGAAGAAGGGACTTCGCTTGTCCGATGCAGTGCTATGCCAAAAATCATATTCGTTGTGCGAAGGACAGCATTATCTGTATCTCAAGTAGCAGGAATAGCACATATAGGTGATAAAATGAAATATCTATCTTCAAAATCTAAACTCGTAGTTAACACGGAAAAATGAAAATCTATAAAACTGAATAACCCTGTGTCGTGACTAAAAAAGTGTAATCATGTGTGAAATCATGATAATATGTTTGCCTGTGTGAAGAAATACTTTGCAGTCAGTTATTTAGTATAACTCGTAATCCTATTTTATCCCAATATTTGCATTTTGTGCAACCCTGCCGCTTCTACTACCTATCTTAACATTATGAAAGACAATATGTTTTTGGAGCTGAAGCATGAAAAATGATGATGCACAATTAATAGAACGTATATTAGCAGGTGACGAATCTGCTTTCAATACACTTGTGCAGAAATACCAAAAGCCTGTCCACGCCTTTGTATGGCGGAAAATCGGTGACTACCACATTGCTGAAGAAATCACGCAGGATATATTCCTCAGAGTTTATCAAAAACTTGATACTTTGAATAATCAGGATAGTTTTGCGGGATGGCTTTATGTGATCGCGGCGCGTTACTGTTTCGCTTGGTTTGAAAAAAAGCGGATTCCAATGAAATCATTAGAAGCGATGCCAGCAGAGGAATTGGAGGATTTGGCTTATACTCAATACCACTCTCATCAACAAGAAGAATCGGTAAGTGAACGGCAACGCGAAGTTGTCAATAACCTTCTTCAAAAATTACCAGTGAGTGAACGTGCTGCTGTGACGCTTCACTATTTTGATGACAAATCATGTGAGGACATTGGCGAGTATTTGGGCGTTTCACCGAACACTGTTAAGAGTCGGCTCCACCGGGCGCGTAAACGTCTGCTGAAGGAGGAACACACGGTTCGTAAGTTATGGGGTGGTGATAAAGGAGATATGATGTCTGTTAAAATAGAAGAAATTCGCGGTAAGTTTGACGCATTCATGGAAAAAGTGGAATCTTTTCCGCTTTCTGGCGAGGATATTTTTTCTGGTGAGGCATACTTGAAGGAAGCTTATGACGATGTGGAAATTGCACTTGAAGGTGAAATCACACCTGAGTTAGCACATCTTGCTGTGGATAAAGTATTTGCACATTACGGCAAAATTGGGATGGAGAAACGAATTACGTTCCTCAGAAAGTATATAGACATAGCACAAAATGATGAGGAGCGTTTTTGGGCACACGAGCACATAGTGTATAGCCTAACTTCTCTGGATAGAAACAGTGAAGTCATTGATGAACAGAAGAAGCTTTACCGTTGGGTATGCAAGAACATGTCTGATAAACATGTGTTAGAGGTAGTATCTAACCTGAGTAGTGCTGGATGTTGGAAGGATGAGGGGCGGACTGATGAATGGTTGCAGATGTATGAAGAGGCATCTGAACGTCTTGATAAGTCTGAAGTGAGTGACTATTCACGATGCGATTTCCTTCAAATAGGTGCAGAAGTACTACGAGGTAATGACCGACTTGACGAGGCATTGGTTGGTATTGAAAAGTTGGAACTTGCTAACAAAGACCAGGATTGGGAGCATTATTTCAGATTCTGGTTGGCTGTGAGAACAAATAGACTTTTGATATACGGCAAACGGGAAGACTGGGATCGTTTTGATCAAGTGTTTGCTGATCTCCAAAAGTTCATTGAACTGGAAGTGGAAAAGCATGAAGCAGGCTATCCTGTGAACATAAACGATCTTATATGGGCTGCTCACGATGTGGGTTGTTGTTTGGTCTGGGTAAAGAAGTATGAAGAAGCCCAACATAATCTACAAATCTCTCTTGATTTACAGAATAAGAACGATTATGCATACTTCATGCTTGCTGTCAGCATCTGGGCAACTGAAAAGGATCGGGAAAAGACGCTACATTACCTAAAGATCGCTTCCGACTATGTGCTGAATTATTGGAATCAAGATAGGTATTATCCTGCTTTTATTGAGACTCCTGAATTTGCTGATGTTAAAGACGATGAAGAGTTTCTGAAAGTCTTGGGCCATTAGTATTAAAGAAGTTCCGGTGGTGCGGTTTCCTGACCGCACCATTGTCTGAACCAGGATTTACAGGATTAGTAGATTTATAGGATTTACCTGATTTTAGTTTCTTTCCAAAGTATACATATTCCCAATTCTAATGAAGATTAAATAAATATTTCGGCAATTCAGATCATAAAAATATCGTAGGGGCGGGGTTTCCCCGCCCGCATATTACCCAATTAATAACTTAATCTTCATTATAAATGAATTTCCTCTTTGAATTGGAATGTCCGAGGCGCGATGAATTGCGCGCCTACGAACAACCAGCGCGCTTCCAAACGCGCCTACGCATGTTGATGTTTGCTAATAGGTTACTGCCTCTTTATCTGAACCAGTGGACACAGCAAGAGTAGCAACTTGGGGAAGAAACGCATATAATTTTTAGGGTAATGCACGTTTTCTGATAAAAGATTCGTCATTAAATAATAGAAGGATGAATCTTTTTGAAAAGGAGGAGAGCTGTGGAAAAGGAAGACGATGTTGAACTCATACGCAAAATCTTATCAGGAGACGAAAATGCGTTTGGCATCTTGGTCGAAAAGTATCAGAAAAGTGTTCACGCACATGCTTGGCGGAAGATTCAGGATTTTCACTATGCCGAAGAAATTGTGCAAGACACCTTCCTTAAGGCATATAACAAGCTTCCAACACTCAAGAATCATGATCAATTTTCTGGGTGGATTCATACCATTGCAAATCATCTTTGCATTGATTGGTTACGAAAGCAAAGACCTGATATTCAATCTTTGGAACGCATAGGTATGGAAGAAATTGAGGAATTCTCTTATACACAACACATGTTGGAACAGCGGGTAATAGAAAGAACAGAGTATTCCCATGAACTTGTAAAGAAACTCTTGGAGAAACTGCCAGAGAGTGAACGTGAGGTCATAACACTCTATTATCTTGAAGATATGTCAGCGAAAGAGATCGGTCAATTCATGGGAGTATCGGTAAATACAATTACGAGTCGGCTCCAACGTGCGCGAAAACGTTTACAAACAGATCAAGAGTTCTTGTTACAAGAGAACTTTGGTCGTTTTCATTTTTCAGAAAATCTGGAGGAGAACATAATGAATCAAATAGAGGAAATTCGCAGCAAGTTCAATTCATTCAAGGAACAGATTAATTCTGACCCTACATTGAGAGAAGATATACTTAAAGAAGTGGACAACGAAATTGATGCTGCACTCAAAGGTGAAATCACATCTGAGTTGGCACATCTGTTGGTAGATGATATATACCCACAAATGGGGAGTCTGGGTCAGGAAAAACGGTTACTTCTACTCCGTAAGTATATGGATGGCGTTTCAGATGGGACTGAGCGTTACTGGACGCATAAGGGTATAGTCAATAGTCTTGCTTTTCTTCGCAAAAATCAAGAAGCTATTGAGGAACAGACACGGCTTTACCGTTGGGCATGTGAACATTCGGAAAAATATGTGTTGCGGATTATTTCCAATCTGAGCATGGCAGGATGTTGGAAAGCAGAAGGGCGTATTGATGACTGGATTCAACTATACAATGAGGCATCCAAACGTTTAGAGAATCCTGCAGTAAGTCAATACAGTCGTTGTGATTTCCTACAATTCGGAGCAGAGGTTTTACGAAGAAACGACAAGATTGAGGAATCACTTCTTGAAATTGAAAAATTGGAACGTGCAAATGGCAAACCTGGTCGTAAGAACTATTTTAGATTCTGGTTAGCTGTTAGAGAGAATCGACTTTTGTTGTATAAAGAACAGGAAGATTGGGATCGTTTCGATCAAGCCTGGACAGAATTGAACACATTTATTGAAGGAGAGATGAAAAAACTGGATGCAAACTTTCCTGTAAATACTTACGAACTTATTTGGGCGGCCCACAATATCGGATGTTGCCTGGTCTGGTCAAGGAAGTATAATGAAGCGAGACGTTTGCTGCAATTTGCTGTTGATATGGGTAATTTCAACGAGTATAGTCACTTCATGCTCGCTGTGAGTATCTGGGCATATGAGAAGGACCGCGAGAAGACTTTGCATTATTTGAAAATCGCTCAAGACTGTTATGCGGTTACTCCCTATAATTATCAGGATTCTTACTATCCGGAGTTCCTAAAAACTCCTGAATTTTCGGATGTAAAGGATGATCCAAAGTTTTTAAGTGTTTTTGGGAAGTAATCAACCGTAAGAAATGGATGAATTTTTGTAAGTCGGATGTCATTCTATCTGAACCAAGATTTGCAGGATTATGAGTCTGAAGTTTCGGTGTACTATTGATAGGATAGGTCGTACCGCTGATGTAATACCAGTTCTAAATGATAACTTTTCATTTCAAGAAAACGTGTTCAATAGAATGCACATAAGGCATTTACATTGAACACGTTTTTTATGTTAGACGATCAATTAGAAATGGTATAAAATAACGGTCAATCAGGGTTAGAAACCCTCTAACCACTCAAATCGAGGTTAGAAACTCCTCCAACAATAGAGCTTCAAATAAATATATTCTAATATGATTCAGTATTTTCACGGATATCCGTGTGTTATAATTAAAGGGGTTGGTTATTCGTTCTGAATCGCATGTTATAATATATGTTGCTGAATGTATTTGTTAAACTATAACCTTTGTGTTCAGGAGTCATATTTATGGACAGTTTGTGGAAATCACATTTCGTTGTTGGTTGGTCTGTGTTGACGCTATTGATGGTTGTGCCTGTTAGTTCAATAGCAGAATTGGATGCAAATGCTAAAAAGGATATAGAAATGGAAAAAGACAGGATTCAGATTTACAAAGAAAACCCGCGTTATTGGCAATATAAAGGCGAACCGATTCTCCTAATCGGTGGTTCAGTTGAAGATAACCTATTTCAGATACCGAATCTCAGAGAACACCTTGAACTGCTAAAGTCGGTTGGTGGCAACTATGTTCGGTCTACGATGAGCTGGGTTGATGAAGGAGACGTTCCTCCTCACAAAAAAGTCAGTGATAAATATGACCTAAATCAGTGGAACGAAGAATTTTGGAACCGTTTTAGGAACTTTATCAAGTGGACTCATGAGATGGATATTATTGTGCAGATTGAGGTGTGGGCAACGTTCAACTATTACAGAGAACCGTGGGCTGCTAATCCATTCAATCCAAAAAATAACAGCAATTATACAGCAGAGGAAACAGGACTGCCGACTGTCGTGAAAGATCATCCCGTTGCAACGGGCAACAACTTTTTCTGGTCTGTGCCGAAAGAACGTAATCAGGAAATTGTCTTGAAATATCAGGAGAAGTTTGTGGACAAACTTCTTGAGGAGACGCTTCCTTATGGACATATCCTCTACTGTATGGACAACGAGACAGCGGTGACTGCTTCCTGGGGAGAATACTGGTCAACTTATATCAAGAAGAAGGCATCCGAGGCCGGTAGAGTCGTTGAAACCACCGAGATGTGGGATCCGTGGGATCTATCCGATAAGAAGCATAAAGCGACTTTTGACCATCCTGAAACCTATTCGTTTTGCGACATATCACAGAATAACCATCAGAAGCGGCAGCGGCATTGGGATAATGCACAGAAAATACGCGCAAAACTAACTCCGATCCGTCCCATCAATAATATTAAGATTTACGGTGCTGATGGTGGACGATTCGGTAGTACGCGAGATGGATTGGAAAGGTTTTGGCGAAACATCTTCGGTGGATTTGCATCGGCAAGGTTCCATCGTCCGGATAGTGGAGTCGGTTTGAGCAAAATTGCCCAGGCACACCTCAAGAGTATGCGAATGATTACTAACTATATGAATATGTTCAGATGTGAACCACACAACGATTTGTTGTCTAATAGAGAGGAAAATGAAGCGTATTTATTCGCAATTCCCGGTAAGGAATATGCTGTATATTTCCCAAAAGGTGGTTCGGTTGATCTCAACCTAATTACAGATGGAAAAACTGATGCTACATCACTTTCAATTACATGGTTGAATATCCATAACAGTAAATGGAAAGAGAAAGAAGATATACCGTTTAGTGACAGCGTAACATTAACAGCACCGACCGAAGCACATTGGGCAGTGTTAGTCCAAGTAAAATGAGATGTATTCATACTTTGTCAACATTCTTATGAAAAGACTAAATCAGCAAAACTTGGTATGTATGTTTGTCTTGCTTCCACTGTTTTCCTTATGCGTTTGCTCAACGGTGGCAAGGGATACCAAAACTAAAATGAATACAGACATGGAAAAAAACAGAATTCAGATTTACAATGAAAACCCGCGTTACTGGCAGTATAAAGGCAAATCCGTTTTGCTTATCGGTGGTTCTGTTGATGATAATCTGTTTCAGATACCGAACCTCAAAGAGCATCTTGAGTTATTAAAGTCTGTCGGTGGAAACTATGTCAGGTCCACGATGGGATGGACTGAGGCAGTCGATGTGCCTCCCTTCAAAAAAGTCGGTGATCTGTATGACTTAAATCAGTGGAGCAATGAATTCTGGACGCGTTTTCGTAACTTCATCAGATGGACTCACGAGATGGATATTATCGTTCAGATTGAGGTGTGGGCAACTTTTAACTATTATAGAGATTATTGGGATGTCAATCCGTTCAATCCCAAAAATAATAGCAATTACGCCGCGGCAGAAACAGGATTACCTACTGTCGTTGATAGTCACCCAAGTGCAGCGAAAAATGACTTTTTTCGCTCTGTGCCGAAAAAGAACAATCAGGAAATCGTACTGAAATATCAACAAAAATATGTGGATAAACTTCTTTCTGAGACGCTTCCGTATGGACACATACTCTATTGTATGGATAACGAGACAGCAGTTACGCCTGCATGGGGTGAATATTGGTCAACTTACATCAAGCGTCGAGCCGCAGAGGTTGAACATGGTGTTGAAACGACTGAAAGTTGGAATCCGTGGGAAATTGACCATGAACAACATCGAAATACTAAAAATCACCCAGAAATATACTCGTTTTGCGATATATCACAGAACAATATGCAGAAGCAGCAGACACATTGGGATAATGCACAGAAATATCGTAAAGAACTGACACCAATCCGTCCTATCAATAATGTCAAGATTTACGGGGCTGATACTGGAAAATACGGGACGACGCGAAATGGGTTGGAACGGTTCTGGCGAAATATCTTTGGAGGTCTTGCATCAGCAAGATTTCACCGTCCACCTAACGGACTCGGTTTGACCGAAACTGCACAAGCGAGCATCAAGAGTATGCGAATGATTACGGACGAAATGGACATCTTTACCTGTGAACCGAACAATGAACTGCTATCTAATAGAGAAGACAATGAAGCTTATGTTTTTGCAAATCCGGGGAAGGAATATGCAGTCTATTTTCCAAAAGGGGGATCGGTTGATGTCCACTTGGGAGCAATTGAAAAGACAAATGCGGATACAATTTCAATCAAATGGCTAAATATTCTCAAAAGTGAATGGGCAAAAGAACAAGAGATTCCGTACAGTAATAGCGTAACGTTATCTTCACCGACTGAATCACATTGGGCAGTTTTGATTCATACAAAATAAATAGGGCTTACATACAAACATTAGGTATGCTTTGATGAGGCTTAAGTTATTATAGGATTTATGCATCCCCTTGATAAGGGGAGTTAGGGGTAAATAGACAGAATTTGGGGTTTCTAATCCTCAAAGTTCCCTTATCAGTGGACTTTGAGAGAAAATGCGTCTGCCCTGATTCATCAGTTGTTGTTTTCATTTTCTTTAATTGGTAGTTTCAACTCGGCCCGAACCGCTTGGCGCACCTTTTCACAGATTCGCATGGCATTTTCAGCATCTGCAGCAGTTGGAGATTGACCTACATATCGCGTGTTCACTGCATGTTTTGATAATACTGCCAGATCAGTTTTCCAGGAATGCCAAGATGGTATTGTCGGTAGAATCAAGTTTAACAATTCCTCTAAATTGTGTGTCCTTGGAATAGGGATATTATTTTCTTGGAGCCATGCCTTTAGATATTTTTCTGCACACTGTTGAGCATGGAAACACATACCGTTCCGGATTGCAAGTTGTTCTCGTTGAATTAATCTTGCTATAGTATGATCTTCCTCAGCTAATTCAATCCACTCCGAGGTTAAAGGATTCATATCAGTATTCTCTTTTTTATATGGTTTGAAATAAAAATCATCGGATTCATAAAGCACCTGACCTTTTTCAGTGACTTCTCGGAGAAACCAATCGTTGTGCGAGACGCGATAAGCGATCTCTTCTGGTGAACGCACAAGGATGTCCATACTGAATCGGCGTGGAATTCGTTGCCGTATTTCTACTGCTCGGTCTCGCGTTTCCGAATTCGTTATCGGCATCACGACTAACAGATCAACATCCGAATATTCAGACGGTGTACCATACGCATACGACCCAAAAAGAATTACCTGCAGCGGTGCAAATTCACGTACAATGTCATCACACGTGGCTTGAATGTCTTTGCGGCTAATCATTTTTTACCTTTGTTCAGTTTGTGGTCTACACTTTGCTTGCAATTCATCAAGAAATCGGTTTATTTCTGGTTGTATTAATTATGCTATATATCTTTTACGCTTGCAAGATAAATTTATCGAAGTGCAGAACTTACGGATCACCCTTGAACGAAGTTAACTAAAGGAATTGTGCCAAAATTTTTGCATTAACCCGAATCTTGTAGTATAATTTATAGCGTTGCTTAAGGAGGAAATCCGTTCTAACACCAGTTACATTTTATGGAGTTCCCGTTCATGTTTAAACGACGGTTAGACCAATTCAAACATGAAAATGTAGGGATGTTCGATCTCGCTTCGATCGGTATAACGCTTGTGCTTGCTATTGTGATCGGTTATTTTGGTGGCAAGTGGATTGGTGGAAAATTAGGAAGTGCAGACATCGGATCGTATATCGGGTTTGCCATTGGCGTTGCTGCTGGATTCTTGGAGATGTTCCGATCAGTCGCACGTTGGAACCGTCAGATGGAACGCATGGAAAAACAACGGCGTGATGCTGCACAACAAGCACAAGATGATGAAGGAGAATAACACTTTAAAGCAACCCAGATCCGCCCTTATTTTGACAAAGGAGGCGTTCATAATGGGTGCCGTTTTGAAACTTGAAAATCGGTCTATCCTTGACATCTACTTTTTTATCTTCACTTTCACTACAGTAGTTATTGCAGAAGCATTGATAACGGCATTGAGAACAGGTGAATCTTCTACGCTTCCGATTTTTCTCATTGGAAGTACTATTGGGTACAGTCTATTCTGGCTTATAGAATTTGTAATTTGGCGGTTTATTCTTCTTGGAAAAACGAAGCAAACAAAGTACTTACAAGGTGTCATCTTTTTCATTAGGTACACAGTTCTCGGAGGACTACTCTATTTCTTGTTTGCTTCAATAGATATCATATATGCGTTCATAACTTGCATCGTTTATTTCGGTAGCACGTGGTTCGGTAGCAAAGAAAGGGACGCAAAAAGAGTGACAAATATAGAGACGTTCAACATCGCTTCGTTCGGACTAATAGTTACCTTTGCCTTTTGTATCGGTTATTTCGGAGGTAGGCGGATCGGAGGATATTTCGGCAACGCGGAAATCGGATCATATATCGGGTTAGCTCTCAGTTTCGTTGTTGCCATCATTGAAGGGGCAGAATTGAAGAAAAAACGTAGTCTTACTGAACAAAGCCTTCAAGAGGATAGAGAGGATAGTAACCCGTTGAGACTTGAAAACGATAAACAGTTATCTTGACAAAGGAGTCACCTACTTAAATGGGTCCCACACTTGAATTTGGTGACCGGTTTATCCGCCAAGTTTATGTCTTAACAATCGTCCTCACCGTGGTAATTGCAGGAGTGTTGATAGGATTCAAACTTGCCGCACTCCCCAGTTTTCTTATCGGTAGTGTAATTGGTATCAGTCTATTCTGGTCAATTGAATTTGTGATACGTAGGTTGCTGCGACCTGGGAAAACGCAGAAAACGAAATATCTGCTTGGATTTATAGCACTTGGCAAATATACGGTCCTCGGTGTGATCCTCTATTTCTTGTTTAATACGAAATGGTTGAATATATACGCATTTGCAGGTGGCATTATTTTAGTACAAGGTGCTATCATTCTCAAAGCAGTCGGATTGATGATAACAATTCTTAGAAAAAAAGATCCTGATCAATCTTAAAATACACATAGGTGAAATAATATATTCCACATCTAACTAAGTCAATAATAAAAGATGAAAAAAATATCGTTTATATGCTTGGTCATTGCTATCAGTCTATTAGCAGTGACTGGAACATTCGCAGCAGAAGATACACCTACAGATGAACCTCACGCGGATGATCATGGTAAAGTCCCCATCCATCACTACGGTTACCGTTCTTGGTTTTCTCCAATATCACAGTTATTGCCGAATAATATATTTCCTGAACCGGGAAAGTGGCATCAACCGGACTTAATCCCAAACACACTGTTTGTCGTTCTCTTTTTATCCATATTTTTCTTTCTGGTAACCCGGAAATTGAAGCGGATTCCCGAAGGAAATGGACAAACGTTATTAGAAGTGTTTGTTGGTGGCATAATGGATTTCTTTGGTGGTATTTTGGGTGAAGGCGGTAGAAAATATCTCCCATTTGTTGGTTCATTTTTCATTTTCATCCTCTCCCTAAACTATATCGGACTTATTCCTGGTTTTCAAGCTCCAACTGCAGATCTAAACACAACGCTTGCACTCGGTGTAACCGCAGTCATCGGTGTACAAATTATTGCTGTCAAAGAAAATGGGTTTGGGGGTTATATCAAACACCTTATTGGAAATCCTACGTGGTTAGGATTCTTGATGTTCCCGATTGAGGTCGTTGCTCAGTTATCCCGGGCAGGATCCCTGGCGATTCGCCTATTTGGCAATATTTTTGGTGAGAAATCAGTTGTTATTCAACTTACAGGACTGGGTGCTATCTCCGTCGGGGCATTCATCCTTCCGATACCTGTTCAGGTGCCGATGATGTTTTTTGCAATGTTCGGAGGTCTTTTACAAGCATTCGTTTTCACACTTTTAACAACAATATATATCGTGCTGTTTATAGAGCACCATGACGACGCGCATGAAGCGCATCATTAAATTACTATGTGGCAAGCGTTAACTTGCCTTTTTCTGTCCAAGGAGGACATTTCATGATTTACTTAGCAGTATTAGCATTTGGTGTAACTTTAGGTTTGCCAATCGCAGTTATATTTGCCTCAAGAGCACAAGGTGCCGCAACAAGTACTGCCCTTGAAGGTATTGCACGTCAACCGGAATCAGCGGCGAAGATTCAAACTGCAATGATTATCGGTTTGGCTCTCATTGAATCACTTGTTATCTACGCATTGCTTATGTTTTTTCTTTTACTCCCAAAACTTCCCGGTGTTATAGAACAAGAAGGCACAGTCACAGTAAAAGATGCTATAGAAGCTGCCCGAGAAGCACCCGCGAATGACAATGCAAGTGTTAATATGGGTGATCAATAACACATCTCCTCTAACAGGTTGGGGCATAAGATTTATAACTGCCCCAGCACGTTGAGGTATTTAAGTATATTGCTCGCTTATTATCTTCAAAAGAAATTGTCTGATTGAGCGTAGCAAGTGGACAAAGTAGAGACCGTTTATGAAAAGAATATACACATGTTGTTTCATTTTAATGGGGGTCTGCATAAGTAGTGTTTTTGCAGCGGAAGCCCCTTCAGGTGGAGGATTACTATCTGATCTGGGGATTGATCCGAAGACCATTTTGGTGCAAGCTGTCGGATTTTTGGTGGTACTTGCTGTTCTCTGGAAGTACGTTTTTGGTAGGGTCGGAGGATTATTAGAAGATCGACGAACAGAAATCACAACTCAGTTAGAACAGTTGAAAACTGACCGTGAAGAATTGGATCGTCTCACAGCTGAAACGCGGCAGCGTTTAGGTGATATTGAAGCAGAGGCACAAACCAAAATCCAAGCTGCTATTGATCAGGGCAATGCTGAACGGCAGCAAATCGTTGATCAAGCGCGGCAAGAGGCTTCAGATGAGATTGCAAGAGCACGGGCGGAGATTCAACGTGAAAAAGATGATGCTATCTCTGAACTACGTGGGGTTGTTGCTGAACTCGCTATTGATGCAGCCGGAAAGATTATCAGTGCTGAACTCACACCAGAGAGGCATCAAAGTATCATTGATGCCTCCATTAATAGGTTGTCAGCGGATTCAGGTCAGTAGATAGTCCTTTTAATATGAGAGACATCAACCGAGCTGTAATGACAACTTTTAAAGGTCAGGGAGGTGAATTAAATGAAACGAAGCATAGCTGGGTTCTATATACTACTTTGTATTGGTCACTTGATTGTTGAATTGGTTGCTAAGAGTTTTAGTAATGGTTTGGAGGCTTTCGTCACAATAGGTATTACAGCAATAGGAATTTACCTGGCATGGGTGGTGATGACGTTAGTTGAACCATCCGATATGATAAAAAAGATTTTTGATAAGTTTTAGGGTGAAAACGAACGATGAGAGACATTCGGGTCGCAAAACCTTATGCTCGCGCGCTATATGAAGCAGCTGTTGAACAGACTGCCTTAACGTCTGTTACTGCTGATGTAGAGAAATTGCAAGAGTTAATAGAACAGTCTGAGGAATTGACAGAATTTATTAACACACCTCTGCTGGCACCGCAATTTAAGAGCGATACATTTCAGCAGTTGTTTACTGATGTCCTGCATCCGTTGACAATCAATTTCTTCAATTTACTCGCGTTAAAACAACGTGAACGTTACCTTGTTGCAATAATGGATATGTTTTCAACGCTTGTTGATGAAGCTGCGGGTAGAATCGTTGCACAAGTGACCACTGCAGTTCCGATAACAGAAAACCAAGAACAACATCTCATCCAACAATTGAGCACATTTTCTGGAAAACAAGTTCGTTTGGAAACCGAAACTGATGAACAGATTCAAGGTGGATTTATTGTGCAATTAGGTGATACCGTTTTTGACGCAAGTATTACGACACAACTCCAACGTTTGAAACAGCAACTCGCAAAAGGGTAATAGTTATTGGCTATCAGTTATCAGTTAAGAGATGGGTTATAACAATTTGCTACGATTTGACATGTGCCAAAAAAGGATAGATTATTACAAGAAATCTCTTAACCGAAAACCGATAACTGAAGACTGATAACCATTTCCCATAGAGGATTGAAAATATGGCAAGAGAAGTCCGACCGGACGAAATATCAAATATATTAAAACAGCAACTGCTACAGTTTGAACAAGACGTGGATGTCTACGAATCTGGCACTGTGCTGGAGGTAGGCGACGGTATCGCACGTGTGCATGGACTTGCCAATGCCATGGCAAGCGAAATGATTAAATTCCCTAACGATGTATTCGGTATCGCTTTTAACCTTGAAGAGGACAACGTTGGTTGTGTGCTGTTCGGTGAAGACCAACTTATACATGAAGGTGATACCGTTGAACGCACAGGTAAACTCGCGGATGTTCCTGTCGGCGAGGCATTGCTCGGACGGATCGTTGATGCACTGGGACAACCCATTGATGGTTTGGGAGATATTCACACAGAACACAGACTCCCGGTAGAACAGAAAGGGTTAGGTATCGTTCAACGTCAACCCGTTAGCGAACCGCTTTATACTGGTTTGAAAGCTATTGACAGTTTAACACCTATCGGCAGAGGACAACGTGAACTCATTATTGGGGACCGCAGAACTGGTAAAACTGCAATTGCGATAGATGCTATTCTGAGTCAAAGGAATACAGATGTCTACTGCATCTATGTGGCTATCGGACAGAAAGGTTCGACGCTTGCACAGGTTGCGAATACCCTCCGCGAACACAATGCGATGGAATATACCACTATCGTATCTGCACCAGCAAGTGCGCCATCACCGCTTCAATATCTTGCACCTTACTCTGGCACTTCAATGGCGGAATACTTCTGTCATAATGGAAAACACGCGCTTATCATTTACGATGACTTAACGAAACACGCCTGGGCATATCGGCAAATGTCACTGCTTTCACGCAGACCACCGGGACGTGAAGCATATCCTGGTGATGTGTTCTATCTGCACTCACGCCTGTTAGAACGTGCAGCGAAGCTCAGCGATGAATTAGGGGGAGGATCTCTGACTGCCCTACCGATCATTGAAATCTTTGAAGGTGATTTGACGACCTACATTCCGACAAACGTTATCTCTATCACTGATGGGCAGATATACTTAACAACGGACCTATTCAATCAAGGTGTAAGACCCGCGATTGATGTTGGAACCTCTGTTTCACGTGTCGGTGGTGATGCACAGGTGAAGGCAATGAAATCAGATGAGGTGGCAGGCACGTTAAAGCTTGACCTTGCAAGTTTCCGAGAAGTTGCTGCATTTGCACAATTTGGATCTGATTTGGATGCGTCAACAAAATTATTATTGGATCGTGGCGAGCGTCTCGTAGAATTGTTAAAGCAACCACAATATGAACCGATGTCTGTTGAACGCGAAGTCGCTATAATCTTCTGTGGCACAAATGGATACTTAGACGATATTCCTGAAACAGAAGTGGCGCGATTTGAGTCCGAATTTCTGCAATACCTTGACCGGAATCATGCAGAACTCCTTGCAGAAATCGCTGAAACAGGTCTGTTAAGTGATGAAACACTTGAAGCCTTGCATGCTGCGGTCAAAGCATTCAAGGAGAATTGGAGTGATACACCAGCAGAACAACCCCAAACCGAAGACGTGCAGACAGAAGCATCAGAGGAAGCACCCACAGAAAGTGAATAGATATGGCTACATTACGGGAAATTCGGCGGCGGATCGCCAGTGTTAAGAACATTGAACAGGTTACAGATGCAATGCGCGTTGTTGCTGCAGCACGTCTTCGCCGTGCTCAGGAGAATATCTTGGCAACACGTCCTTATGCGGAAAAACTCAACACTATCCTGGGACATCTTATCTCACAGATGGACGTTGAGCAGGAAGCATTAACACATCCTTTGCTCGAAGAGCGCGAAGTGAAACATGTCTGTATCATATCCGTTTCTGGCGATCGCGGGTTATGTGGTAGTTTCAACAGCAACGTCATCAGAACGACAACACAACAGATACAACACTATGAAGAAAGCGGTGCTGACGTTACGCTTATCTGTATCGGTAGGCGAACACAAGAACATTTTAGCAGACGCGGTTACGACATCACGGATTCTTATATCAATATCTTCCGCCAACTTGAATTCCAAATCGCTGTTGATGTCGTCCACGAGTTTGAACACCTTTATACTGACAAAACGATTGACAAGGTTGAGGTAATCTACAATAACTTCAAATCTGCCATTGCCCAGACGGTGCTCGTAGAACAACTTTTGCCACTGGAACCGATAGAACCTGAAGGGGATACGCTTTTCTTAGACTATATCTATGAACCGGGACAGGTAGAACTTTTTGAAATGTTGCTCCATAAAGATTTAAACATGCAGATGTGGAAGGTGTTATTAGACTCAAATGCTGCGGAACAAGCAGCACGCATGGCAGCAATGCAAAATGCTACTGAGAAGGCGAAGGAACTCATTGACGAATTGGTGCTACAACGCAACAGAGCACGTCAAACACAGATTACAACAGAAATATCAGAAATTGTCAGTGGCGCAGCCGCTCTGGAAGGTTAAAGGTAGTAGGCACGTTCCACGTGCCGTAACTATGGTGAATTATAAAAATAAAACGACACTGGCACCCTTAGTAGGCGAGGTTTCCTAACCTCGCTGGTGTTAAGTGTATAAATAATTCTAATATCTACCATAATAAAAGGAATCTCACATGAACCAAGGAAAAATATTAGAAGTTGTCGGGGCACGAGTAGACATAGATTTTTCGGAAGGCACATTGCCCGATATCCTAAACGCCGTTAAAGTCCAACGTTACGATGGAAGTGAGTTGGTGCTTGAAGTTCAACAGCACTTAGGTGAAAATCGTGTGCGTGCAGTTGCTATGGACACAACCGATGGATTAGTCCGCGGCACTCTCGCCACAGATACAGGCGGTCCCATTACCGTCCCTGTCGGTGATGCAGTGCTTGGACGCGTTTTTGACGTTACTGGCCAACCCATAGACGAAAGAGGCGATGTCGGCGAATCGGAGCGATACTCTATCCACAGACCACCACCCCCACAAGCAGACCTCACCACAGTGGCTGAGATGTTAGAAACAGGCATCAAAGTTATTGACCTCATTCAACCTGTTGTTCGGGGTGGAAAGGTCGGATTTTTCGGTGGTGCGGGTGTCGGTAAAACTGTGCTGGTCGCTGAACTAATTTACAACATTGCCACACAGCACGGTGGTTATTCTGTCTTCTGTGGTGTCGGTGAACGCACACGCGAAGGTAATCAGTTTTGGCTTGAACTTGATGAGTACGGCGTTATTGACAAGACTGCGATGGTGTTCGGACAGATGAATGAACCACCGGGCGCACGTCTCCGCGTTGGGCTTGCAGGTCTCTCTATGGCGGAATACTTCCGAGATCAACAGGGACAGGACGTTCTCATCTTTATTGACAACGTTTTCCGTTTCACACTGGCTGGCGGCGAGGTGTCAGCACTTCTCGGACGGATGCCCTCAGCTGTTGGATACCAACCTACACTCGCTACAGAAATGGGTGAACTGCAAGAACGTATTACCTCCACACAACACGGATCGATCACCTCATTCCAAGCAGTTTATGTTCCCGCTGATGATTATACCGATCCCGCTGTGGTTTCTGTGTTTGCACACCTTGACGCTGTGACGCGATTGGAACGCAGCATCGTTCAGAAGGGAAGATTCCCTGCGGTTGATCCCCTCACATCAAGTTCGCGTATCTTGACAGCAGAGATTATCGGTGAAGAACATTATCAGACTACGTTTAGAGTCAAACAGGTGTTACAGGAATATGGTGACCTACAAGACATTATCGCTATCCTCGGGGTAGATGAATTGTCGGATGATCAGAAGTTAGTTGTCGATAGAGCACGCAAGATAGAGATGTTCCTCACACAACCGATGTTTGTTGCTGAACGTTTCACAGGACGCGCAGGCAAATATGTCAAAATTGAAGATACCGTACAAGGCTGCCAAGCAATTCTCAACGGTGATTGCGATGACCTGCCTGAACAGTCCCTACGTTATATCGGCACAATTGACGAAGCATTTGAACAAGCGAAAGAGGCTGAATTAGAAGAAGCAGCGGATTAGTAGTTGGCTGTCGGCTATCAGCAATCGGCTTTCAGAAAGAGGGATAATCTTATGCAGAGCAGAAGTTTTCACCTTGAAATACGCACACCAGAAAAAATGATCTATGAAGGCGATGTGACCAGTGTTCATGCCCCGGGAGTGGAAGGCAACTTCCAGATCCTATATGGACACATCCCTTTCCTCACAGCATTAGATGTCGGTGAAATCCGTATCAATGAATCTTCGGATTCACCACGTTCAATGGCGACGAGTGGTGGTGTCTTTGAAGTGCTCCGCACGGGTGTTACTGCGTTAGTTGAAACTGCGGAGTGGGCATCTGATATTGATGTATCGCGTGCCGAAAGTGCGTTGGAACGTGCGAAAGAACAACTTGCTGCTGATGCACCTGATTTGAATCGTCCACAGGTAGAAGCTGCACTTGCCCGTGCACAGAATCGGATTAAAGTTTCAGGTAATGTGTAAGTAGCACTCCACTCTGTCTATTTTCCAATTTACAATTATATACATCTGTTCGTAATTTCCTGATGTATTCTGAGTTTTTGATATTTTTTCTGTGATATGTTAAAATAGTCTTATAGTCTACAGAAATGGTGTAAACATTATGAACTCTGAGAATTATGAACCCATTGAATATAAACACAATATTCTGAAGTCCCAAGTTGAAGCGCAAAAACTTGAAATATCAGAACAATTTGCCGCATTAGCAAAACGGGAAGATAACTGGGATGGACGCGGTTCACAAAAACCAACTGTTTCGACGCTAATTCATGGGAAAAAGGTCATTGATGCGATGTTGGATTCTGTTATTTCCTCTGGATATCAATGCGATACGCCTTCTATCTCCAGCGATGGATTCGGCAATGTAACCGCAGTTTGGTATAAGAACGAACGGCAATTACACCTTCAAATCGGAGAACAAGAAGCGGAGTACTTTAAAGTTTGGGGAACGAACATTGATACAGAGATGGACGTAGACTTTCTAAAACCTGAAAACTATCTAACGCTTTGGAAATGGTTAATTGATGAATAGTAGTGAACGCGTGCAAGATAATGAGGAACTCTATTGTAACGTAAGAGGTAAATTGGAAGATAAGGAATATTCAATCCTAAATGGAAAACTCATCATTGAGTATCACGCCTTTTGGGATTCATCTTTAAAACCGTCCGTAGACAGAGCACAGTTAAAGAACAGCGATCCTGCCTTGTCTCTATTGAGTAAAACAAACGGGATTGTTAGCGTAAACGCGGGTGATGTCCGCGCAATAGGAACTGTAAAGACCAAACATGAAAATGAAGTGATAGCAGATCACGCTGTTGATGTTATCCCTGATCCAACCCCAGAAAACCCCGCGCATGCCATAATAATTGTCAAACCAGAATTATTCGGGTCAAAGAGCAAGCAGAAAAATGCATTTAAGTTGTTACAAATCGCCCTTGCTGCACTTGCAACCAAAAACGGATGGACTTTAGAACCAAGTCCACAATAATGACCATAAAGCGTTTTCCGGGTATTGACGTGGCACGTGCTGAAAGTGCGTTAGAACGTGCGAAAGAACAACTTGCTGCTGATGCACCTGATTTGAATCGTCCACAAGTAGAAGCTGCGCTTGCACGTGCACAGAATCGGATTAAAGTTGCAGGTAATGAGTAGGCATCTTCCCGAAGTGCCTATTTTCCAACTATAAGAAAATGATTAATAATGACAAAGAACTCAAAGTAAGTCAAGAACGCATAGCGTATTTTCAAGACCTGCTCTTACAACTACGGGTTAAGGCAACACCTGAAGAATTTTCGCTCATCTCAACTGGATATCGGACTGAAATTCTGAAAATGCAAGATGAAGTGCTCAAATACTTGACTCGACATTCATGTGAACCTACACCGACAAAGGTGATTTCCGCAGATACACGGTGACTTCAAATCAGGTGAACCGATAATCTTTCAAACAGCCTTCATTGGTTGAAACAGCGGAGTGGGCATCGGATATTGATGTGGCACGTGCTGAAAGTGCGTTGGAACGTGCGAAAGAACAACTTGCTGCTGATGCACCTGATCTGAATCGTCCACAAGTAGAAGCTGCGCTTGCACGTGCTCAGAATCGTATTAAGGTTGCAGGTAATTCGTAATCTTTTTCTTCATTCTAATTTCATAATATACGGTTCAACTATTATCCATGACAGAATACTATTAGAACAATTCGCGGATGCTAAAAACGGAATATATAAATTATCTATCAGACAGAGAACGCAAGTATAGATCAATAACTTTAGTTAGATCCTCAACTCCTGAATTTACTCCTAATTTGATTTTTGCAAGTGCCCTAACCACAAAAGCGTTAGAATTGTGAGAATTTATACGAATTGCTTCATTACAATCTTCAATAGCTGTTTTGTAATCCTCACGATCTGCTTTGTAATCTCCACGGGCAATTCTTGCAATACTACGATCTACATATACTTTATCATATTCGGGATCAATGTCAATGGCTTTGTTAAAATCTTCAATCGCTTCATCATGTTGATTAAGCCTATATTTTGCTAATCCTCGATAATGGTATGCGTCCTTATCCTTATTGGTTCGACTAATTACATCGTCTAACACCTGGATAGTATCTTCGTATTTTCCGATTTCGTAAAGATTAATGCCTTCGGATATTGACTGATTGAGCACTGTTTCTTTAGTAACCATAAAATTCTCCATATATAAAGAGATAGTTATTCTACTCCTCAATTAACGGATTTCTGATTCAACCAATTTACCTTCAAACATTATCAGTGAACCTGGGGTCCCTGTTGAAAGTGTAATTCCATCGTCTTTTTCAAATCGATCGCGAGTTTTCATCAACATTACTGCAGCACCTTTGCCACTTGTCATTCCTATATGACCCCCATTGTCATACTCACTTGAAAGCCGTATAACCGATCTTTTCTTTTCGACCGCTACGGTTAAATGTGCTCCTTTTACAGTGTTTTCTTTTTTATCGATCTGTTCAGCAATAAAAATACTAGGTTCACCTTCAACGATAGCTATGCTTATTACAGCATTACCATCACTTACATGAATTTCATCAGTAACAAAGAGCTTTTTGCCAGTAATGGAGTCATGGATATTTATTGTCTCATCTTGTGCGTTTAAATCCGGTGCAGAATTGCCGATAACATATCCAATTGAGACAAGCAATCCGCCAATTATTAACGTTCCTATATATTTCCACCAATTAGAATGTTTTAAGCCGTTGTACATTGTTGTTCCTCCGTTATTTATGAATCACAGTCTGTTAATTGAGATAAGGTAGAATTCACCTTCCCTCTCGAGCAAAAACCTTAATGTATTTGTTGAAGTATTGACTCAATATGAGTTTTAAGACGCGCATCACCTACCTTTTCTGCAAGTTTCAACGCAGTTTGAAAATCCTGTTTTGCATCCAATGTTCGTCCGAGCGCATACTTCGCGACTCCACGATTCTGGTAGGCTAGGGCATAATCAGATTTTTGATGAATGGCTGTGTCAAAATCTGCTATGGCAGCAGTATATTGTTTGAGTATTCCTTTCACTAGCCCACGGTTGTAATATGCTTCTGGAAGCTCAGATTTAAGTCGGATTGCTGTATTATAGTCATCAATAGCAGTATTGTATTGTTTGAGTTTATATTTCGCATTTCCTCGATTGACGTACGCTCCAACTAAATCAGGTTTAAGTCGGATTGCTGTATCACAATCAGTTATAGCGGAGGCGTATTGTTCAAGTCCTAACTTTGCACTTGCACGATTAGTGTATGCTTCAGCATCATCAGATTTAAGTCGGATTGCCGTATCACAATCCACTATAGCAGCGGCATATTGTCCAAGTTCGGATTTCGCGCCACCTCGATTAGTGTATGCTGTAGCAAGATTGGGTTTAAGTCGGATTGCCGTATCATAATCCGCAATAGCAGCAGCGTGTTGTCCAAGTTCGTCTTTTGCAAGACCACGGTTGTTGTATGCTTCAGCATCATCAGGTTTAAGTCGGATTGTCGTATCAAAATCCACTATAGCAGCGGCATATTGTCCGAGTTTAACCTTCACAATTCCTCGATTATAGTATGTACCATCACTGTTTGGATCAAGTTGCAGAGACTTGTTGTAATCCGCAATAGCACCTTTATAGTTACCTAAATCATACTTTGCATTCCCCCACTGGAAGTAAGTCTTAGCTGTTATAGAAACATTAGTTTTCCCTAAAGGTCTTGTAGTGCCAGAACGGATGAGTAATGTCTTGAGATATTTTGATGGAATTGCAAAATTGAGATTCTGTGCATCCAAAGCGCGGTGAACAGCAACGGACACACCAATAACTTCACCTCTTCTGTTTAGCACAGGTCCACCACTACTCCCAGGAGAAATCGGTGCAGTCATCTGCAGCCGTTCTTTCGCGCCTTTATCTCTACGGCTGCTAATAATACCATCCGAAAACGTCCCTTCCAAACCTTTCGGGTTCCCCGCGACATAAACCGTCTCGCCAATCCGAACTTTATCACTATCACCGAGAGAAAGCGGTTTAATACCTTTAACACCATAGATGCCATAAGCAGTCACCTTTAGAAGTGCAAGATCGTTTGTCTTGTCTGTTGCTGTAACGCCTTCAATGTTATATGTGGTGTCCTTGCCAACTAACTTTGCAGTGCCTTTTGCTGCACCTTCAATCACATGGTAGTTAGTAGCAATAATGTTGGGTTTCACAAAGAATCCGCTGCCAATACCCAACGTTTTACCATTTGCATCCTTCATCTCCAAGTATACCGTCGCTGCTAACGCTTTTTCGGCAATATCTTCTGCTGGAAGAGCGATTTGTGCTGATACAGCACCTATTGTGCAAAATAGGAAGAGAGCAATAATTGCATTCTGGTAACATTGTTTCATATTATTTCTCCTTTTATGTGAGAGGCGCGTTGAAAACGTTATCTTTTTTCGTTACTCGCTGAGCCTCTGCAGAGCTTTCTCAGCACTCACCTTTAGACCTGTATCACCCGCTCTTATCGCAAGTCGCAAAGCAGTTTGGAAATCCTGCTTCGCTGCTGACCTTTGACCTAAGCGCACCTTTGAAACCGCCCGATTGTAGTATGCTTTTATATAATCGGGTTTGAGTCGGATAGCTGTGTCGTAATCAGAAATTGCAGCCAAACGTTGTCCTAAGCCCTCCTTCGCCGCTCCCCGATTGAGATAGGCATCGGCAGCATCGGGCTCAAGTCGGATAGCAATATCGTAATCGGAAATCGCAGCGGCGTACTGCCCTAATTTACGCTTCACAACGCCACGATTGATGTATGGCGCGGCAAAATCAGGATCAAGCCGAATAGCAGTGTCAAAATCAGAAGTCGCAGCGGCGAATTGTTCCAATAAAGCGTACATAAGTCCCCGATTGTAGTATGCCGATGTAAGTTCACGGTCAAATCGGATAGCGGTGTCAAAGTCAGAAATCGCATCTGAGAATTTTCCCAATTCAGCTTTCACAATGCCCCGGTTAGCATAAGCACGGGCATACTCGGGTTTGAGTAGGATGGCAATATCAAAATCTGCTATTGCATCAAAGTGCTTTCTCAAGTTAAACTTTGCAAGTCCCATATTGTTGAATGCCTCGGCATCCTCAGGTTGAAGTTGAATCACCTTGTAGTAATCTGAAATGGCACCAGCATAATCTCCAATTTCGTACTTTGCATTCCCCCACAAAATGTAGGTCTCGGCAGAAATAGATTGTTTTTCTTGTGAAAAAGGTTTAGCTGACTTCGACTGTGCCAGCAGTTTCTTGAGATATTTTGATGGAATGGCAAAATTGAGATTTTGTGCATCCAGAGATCTATGGACAGATATGGAAACTCCAATAACCTCACCTTTACGGTTTAGCACAGAACCACCATTGCTCCCAGGAGACGATGCAGTCATCTGCAGGCGTTCTTTTGTGGCCTTATCTCTGCGGCTGCTGATGATACCATCTGAAAACGTGCCTTCCAAACCATTCGGGTTGCCAATAACGTAGACTGTCGCACCAATTTTAACTTTATCACTATCACCGAGAGATAGCGGTTTAATACCGACTGCCGTCACCTTAAGAAGTGTGAGATCGTTGTCTTTATCAGTTGCTGTCACGCCTTCGATATTGTATCTCGTGGACTTACCAACTAATTTCGCGGTGCCTTTTGCTGCGCCTTCAATCACATGGTAGTTGGTGGCGATTAGGTTGGGTTTCACAAAGAATCCGCTGCCAATTCCCAAAGTTTTGCCGTTTTTATCTCTCATTTCCAAGTAGACTGTTGCAGCTAATGCTTTTTCGGCAATGTCTTCGGCGGGTATGGTGTTCTGGGCAGGGGTAGTGCTTATTATGCAAAAGAGGAGAAGTGCGATAATAGCGATCTTGTGTAAATCGCTCAACAGTTTATATCTATGTTCCATTTGATGCTCCTTTTTCAATCGTCGCAAACTGCAGACATGCGACAATATCTTCAGTTTCAAGATCCGGCATTCTTCAAGAATATCTTCAAAAGAGAGGTCTGCAGCGAGTAGATCTAAGACATCTGTTACTCGAATTCGCATACCTCGGATGCAAGGTCTACCGCCACACTGATCTGAATTGAAAGTAATTCTGTTCATGGTGATTAATCCTTAATCATTAACGTTGACAAGACTTGTTTACATCAATATATAATAACCTATGTAGTGAGATATATCAAACAAATGTAAAAAGTTCTTCCGTGAAATTCACAATTGGACACATCTACACCGTCAGTGTAACTTTGTCCTGCTTCACAATTTCCTTGATATGTCCATACGGTGCAGATTCAACCAATTCTAACGTTTCAGATGATAACCGATCCAATATAGGTTGCGGGAAACTATGTTTGCCAGAAAATTGCGGGAAATAACGTAGGACGAGAAATCGTCTGTCCCGATCCTTCGGTTTCCATCGCAACACGCCATGCGTTAGCAACTCAGAAATAATCACAATATCGCCCGCCTTTGGTGTGATATTGACAAAAACAGGATCGTCAATTGGATCAATACCATCCGTTTCGTCAAGTGTCAACAACTGCTTCGGACGATCAAACTCACTCTTATGTGAACCGGGAATTACGATGAGCCCACCATCCCCTGGATAGACATCCGTAAAGTACGGAAAACAGACGAAGTTATCGCAGTAGATACGTCCATTACCTGCTTCATAACGGGTACTATACCATCCATAATCATCACGCGCGCAGTGCAGACCACCCGGATTGACATGCGCGTTTTCTCCCGCGTTCCACAAGTCATGTTTGTCGTGTTTGAGTGAACCCCTGCCAAATCTCGGTTGATTGTCTGTCAACTCTTTGATGATAGACCATAGTGCCGGATGCATCGTCAGATATTCAAGTGATTTGTCAAAAGCGAATCCGTGCTGATGAAGTCCCTTTTGTTCAAATCCGGGTGGTAATTCATTTGGGGGAGTGGTGATGTATCTATCAACTGCTTCGGCTGCTTCTGCCAATGCATCGCCAGTGATTACGTTTTTCAGGTGAAGGTAGCCTGTTACATCAAATAGATAACGTTGTTTTGGTGTCATTTTGTTCCTCATTGAAATAGGTGTGCTTACAATGACATATTAAAATCTGTTCCTGTCACGTTTCCTTTCACATAGGCATCACGGAAAAGTGTCTGACGTTTCGGTGGCATCGTTTCAAGGAGTGCTTGTGGTGGTTGTGATAGTGTCCATCTCTTATCAACTGAGTTGTATGCGTTGAAAATTGCAACCCGATCCGTATCGGGGTTATTCCACGGTTGTCCGCTGTGTGTAATCGCCTCAGTAAAGATAATGACAGAACCTGCTGGACAGGAATATGTGTCCCAAAATTCCCATTCCTGCGTCTGTGCCATTTCTGGTGCAGTATACGCTGCTTTGTGGCTGCCAGTGATGAACATCGTGCCGCCATCCTCTTTTCCAACGGGGTTGAGTTCCCATACAACACGCGTCAATCCACTATATGCCTGTCCGGGTAAACATTGGTATTGATGACAATCCCCTGGCATCCGCAGCATGCCGTTACCGTTATGCGGACCGAAGGCATAAGGCGGATTGTCCGTTGTGGAACGCAAAGCCATAAAACTCATCTCCATCCGAAACCCGTAGCACGTTTCTGAGGCTAAATAAGGTGTTGCTAAAAACTCATTTGCGAATGCAACAACTACAGGATGGTCTGTCAATGCTTCCAAGGGCCCACCGTAGGTATTGCGGTGGATTGGTGGGTCAATTGTGTCAGGAGAACTTTTTAGTCTATAGCAGAAATCACGCATCTCCTCAATCTCCGAATCTGTCAGTACTTCCGGAATTAATAGCCATCCATTTTTATCAAAGAGATATTTCTGTTCTTGCGTTAAAGGCACAACAGGTTTACCATCAGCGTTTGTATTGGTAAGGTCAGATGCATCTGTTGATAGCGGTTTTCCAAAATCTTTGTTAAATCTAATACCGATATGGGCTGCCATATATCCATTCCTTTCTTGTGAGTTTGCTGCCTTGATAATGCGATATGTTATAGAATCTGTCCACCTGTGAAATAATATGGATTTGGTCTCATCTTTACTAATTATGGGGTTGTCAATCTCTAAGTTATGCCTTAATCAAAATATTCTGCTAAATACCAATGTTTTTAGAAACGATCTCCCTTTTTTATTGCTGCCCAACGAGTGGAGATCGTTGACGTAGAAGGTTCAACTGGCAGAGAACCGTGAATGACAATTTTACCATCCTTCATGCGATATGAAACTGTAAAGTTTGTGTTTATGTTAACAAATAAGTTCCATGTAATTCCTTCCACAACTTTCGCCATCAGTAAATTCTTTCCTTTTTTTACAGGTACTGAGAAACGTAGTGCCATATCAGCTGGTTCATCCCAGTTTCTTTCTTCAGATTCATACACAACTTCAGCATTAAGCCAAAGTTTTGTGTAGGCACTATAACCGAGTTGCATAGTTGCTTTTGATGTCTTATTAACGTCAAGGACAATAAGTCCGTAGAATACGGCATTTGAATACCCATCAGGATTTTTTTTAACACCACCAACAAGATCACCAACATTGTCAGTAAGATTCTCACCTCGTCCTGTCAGAAAACCTGAAAACCATGTTAATCGTCCACCGAGGAAAAGTATCTCTTCCGGTTTCGATTTTCCTTTAGCAAAATTTATTTCTGCTATCTTCTTATCTGTATATCGAGATAGGAAATCTATATTTAAGCTTTCGATCTGTTGGCAATCAAAAAGATCACAAGGAACAGCAGTATATATCCACGGACCTCCAATATAGTCCAGATTTTGTTGATCTCCCAGCTGTGCCCTGACAGTTATGGGCATCATGTATGTCAGCAAAAATATCATACCGACAACCAGATGTCTCTTCAAGTTATACATTATTGTTCTCCTTCTTTTGTCAAAGCAGAACCACAATCAAGACAAATTTGTAGTCCTGTTTTCTATCATCACAAATTTACCCATATATCCTACATTGATGCACAAATTTCTGTGATCAACGCAGCATTTTCACCAATTTGGTCTCCGAATTGTTGATACATACCGAGTAATAAAACATCATTCGGCTTGGAATTCTCAATTGCAAATTTGAGTTCCTCCCGAATTTGTTGTGGACTTCCGATAGTCCTACCTGCTGCAAGCACTTTGAAGATCATGCACGGTTTTTCCGTACGTTGTATTGCTTTGCACATTTCTTCACGGTCTTCCCGGGCATAGATTTCACCTAAAGGTGCATAACCGAACTTTTCGGTAAACTTCTGTGCACCACCGTGAAGGTTATACAGTGCTGTCATGTAATAATCTATATCCCAATCTTCATCTTCAGCGATGTGTAGCAGTTTCGGGTCATGCACCGATAACCCGACAAGATTACCGGTATCGCGAATTCTTTTAAGGATATCCTGTAAATGATCCAGTTTGTTTTCTCGTAGACATCGTTGTCCGACTCCGCCTCCGTGTGGTGCCATACCGATTGGATTGTGTTTAGCATCCTCAAAAACTTTTTCAGGGTTCTCATACCACACAGAACTCCAACTTAGACAGAACCAATGCATCGTTCCACCTATGTCCCGATATCGTTGCAGATCGGACATTGAACGTTCTGTTACACTATTCTGCCATCCATTGATCCCAACTTCCTCTGCGCGTTTGAGTGTAGCAACAACTTGTTCTGGTGTATGAAATTCCTGTTGATGTTGTGACAGAAGTTTATTAAAATGAGAATAACCGTAGATCGGATTATCGCCAATCAATAACTTGCTGATTTCATGATTACAGAATGAAACTTTAGGTAGGTTGGTTTCCACTGTTTATCCTCCGAGAAAAGATAATGTATAGACGTGCCTAACTGAAAAGAAATCTTTCCATAACGGACGAGTCAATTCCTTGGACAAGTCTCAGCGTTAAATCCAATGCTGCGTTGTAGTCATCAATGTTAATAATTGAGACGTGGCTATGGATGTATCGTGAAGGCACACCGAGAACAACGGAAGGCACACCTCTGCCGAATTGATGAATTGCACCGCCATCGGTCCCACCAGATTGCCGTACACCGAGTTGATACGGGATTTCATGCTTTTTGGCTGTTTCAATCACATATTCTGCCAACATCGGATTGACAATCATTGATGAGTCTATAATCCTAATCTGGACTCCCCCACCGAGTTTTCCTTGTGTATTGCTAACACTTAATCCTGGCGTATCATCTCCAGGTGGACCTTCAAGTACAATTGCAAGATCAGGTTCTACACTTGCCGCCATAGTTTTTGCGCCGCGTAATCCGATTTCTTCCTGCACACTTCCTGCCCCGATAACCGTGTTCGGGTGTTCTTCAAGTTTCAATAGTGCTTCTATAACAAGTGCAACACCGACGCGATTGTCAAATGCCTTTGCAGTGAGGAGTTTCTCATTCTTCAACTGCATAAACGGTCCATAAGGTGCGATTGGACATCCCGGTAAAATACCATATTCCTCCACTGCCTGTTCTTCGTTTTCTGCTCCTACGTCAATAAATAGGTCTTTTATTTCTAAGACTTTATCCCGTGAACCTGACAATAAGTGTGGCGGTGTTGATCCGATTACGCCTGGAATTTTACCTATCTTCGTTGTGATATTGACCCGTTGTGCCAACAGTGTGTGCCCCCACCATCCTCCGAGTGGGAGGAATTTGACAAATCCGTTATCCGTGACATTTGTCACAACAAAACCAATCTCGTCTAAATGTGAATCAAGTACAATACGTGGTTTTTCTGAACTTCCTGCGCGGGTACAAAAAATACTCCCCAGTTTGTCAGTCTCAATCGGACCGACATCGGAGACAGCATCGCGAAATACATCTCTTACCTCTGCCTCATAACCGGGAATTCCATCTGCTTGTGTTAAAGATTTCAAGAGTTCTATTGAAGTTTCATTCATTGTATCAATCCTTTAGTAATCAAGTTTAATTATGGTTCAATTATATCATGTCTATCATTTTGTGCCAAATATTTAAGTCTGTATGGGGTGTGTAAAGTTTTTGGCAATGGTTTCTCATGTTCAGACACATCGTAGCAGCGAGGTTTCCTCGCCCTCGTTGGATCACATCTTATCCCTCAGCAGGGGTTTGGATGGAAATGTGGTAAGGGTGGTAATCGGGCGGGGAGACCCCGCCCCTACGTGCAGTGCCAATAACTTTACACTTCCCCGCAGCAGGGTTATTTAGTTTTAGGCATTTTAGTCGTTTTTTATCACAAGTGTTAATATTGAAAACTGAATAACCCTACCCTGAATAAACCTTGACATGACATATATTATCTGTGATAATAACATAAGGTCTTGAAATATGAAAATTACTGCAATAAAAACCTTCATAGCAAACTTTGGAAATCGATCAAGAGGACTCATCAAAGTAGAAACTGATGCGGGCATTTATGGATGGGGTGAAGCATATTCTACTGGTCCAGATCTCTCTGTTGAACCCATAGCAAACTATATCTTTGAAATGATTCAAGGGGATGATCCGCGTCGTATAGAATATATCATGCTAAAACTCCATCAACAGTTTAGATTTCCTCCCGGTGGGGCAGGACTTGCAGTCATCTCTGCGATTGACCATGCACTCTGGGACATAAGTGGTAAAGCTGCAGGCTTGCCTGTTTACCTGTTACTCGGTGGACATGCACGAGACCGGATCCGCGTATATCGTGGTATTGGTGGTAGAGATGGTATTGAAGCCGCAGATCAGGCCCGTAAACTCAATGAGGAATGGGGCTTCACAGCATTCAAGACAAGTCCTTATCAACTTAATCCTGATGCGGATAGGTGGGGAAGAGTCTGTGATGCAGCTGCTACCTATTTTGAACAAATAAGAATGAATACACCTGATAATTGGGAATTTGCTTTTGACCCGCATGCAAAAATCTTTGAGCCAATTCGTGCATTGCAGCTTGCAAATGCTCTTGCTCCTTATGATCCATATTTCTATGAAGAACCTCTACGACCTGAACACATTCCTGCTTGGGCACGCCTTCGTTCACAGATGCAAGTTCCGTTGGCAACAGGAGAATCCTTATACACTCGGTTTGAATTCCTTGATATAATCGCTGCCCAAGGTGCAGACATTATTCAACCCGATGTGTGTATCTGTGGAGGATTGTTAGAGATGCGTAAAATCGCTGCGATTGCAGAAGCACATTATGTTAGCATCGCTCCACACAATCCTATGGGGCCTCTGGCAACTGCGGTAAATGTTCATTTCGCAGCAGCAACACCGAACTTCAAAATCCTTGAATATCTTCTGCCAACAGATAGTGCTTGGAATTCGTGGGTTGACGAACCGTATATGCCGACTGATGGGTACTTGGAATTACGCGACCGTCCAGGACTCGGTGTTGAGATTAACGAAGATGCAGTAACAGACAACGAATATGTACATTGGCAGAGAACCTGTCCTATTCGTCCTGATGGGTCTACAGGTTATATTTAAATCAAATCTTAAGATTATATAATGTGATACAACAATATTCTAACTTACTTTGATTTACAGAATGGAGTAAATATGGATCCAGTAAAATTAGGCGTTATCGGTTGTGGTGTCATCGGTAGTAGACATCTCAGTATCGCATCAGATTCAGAACATATTGAGTTAGTTGCTGCTGCCGATATGATTGAATCATACAGAGAACGCGCAGTCGAACGTTTCAATCCACCCAAAATGTATACGAATGACATTGATCTACTTGATGATGAAAACGTGGAAGCAGTCGTGCTCGCTTTTCCAACACAATATCGGACAGAAGTTGCATTGCGTGCCTTTGAGAGAGGAAAACACGTTCTAATTGAAAAACCGATTGCAATGAATGTAGATGAAGTCAATCAACTCATCGCTGCCCGAGGCGATTTAGTTTCTGGTTGTTGTTCGTCACGCAACCGATTCAACAAAGCTGCACGTCTCGCAACACAATTGATCACATCAGGTGGATTAGGTGAACTCCGCACTGTGCACTGTCGAGCAAAAAGAGGATGTGGAAAACAACCTGATTCGCCACGTCCTGCTTGGCGTTTAACTAAGGCACTGAACGGCGGCGGCATCCTTGTGAATTGGGGTTGTTACGATATTGATTTTCTGCTTGGGATAACGGGATGGAAACTCAAACCGAAAACTGTTTTCGCACAAACGTGGACAGTCCCACCTGTATTTGAATCACACATCGCACCCGGTTCTGATGCAGAAACGCACTATTTAGCTTTAGTTCGTTGTGAAAATGGCACTGCAATTACGCTGGAACGTGGAGAATTCATGGCTAACACATCACATTCAGACTGGGAAATAATCGGGTCTGAAGGGGCACTGAAATTGAATATGGGGGATGGGAATCCGGAGAAAGTTCAACATAGTCATACCACAACGGAAGAGGGTGTTACTACCAACCCGCTTGCTAATTTGGATGACACAGAAGAACCGCATTACGCAAACCCATTGACCGACTTTGCAGCAGCAATCCGAGAAAACAGACAACCCATTACCGGTCTTGAACAGGCACTTGTCGTTCAGCAAATTACTGATGCAATCTATGCCTCAGCTGAAAGTGGAACTGCAGTTGAAATTGAAGATTAAGGATGTGGTTCACCTGCTTTCGGTTTTTCCTTGGGTGCATTAGAATCCTCTCCAAAACGGATATGTAGTGATGCTCCAGGTGCGTGTTGTGTGCCATAAAGCAAGTGTTTGATTCCCCAGAATGCAAACGTTGTTAATACCATCACTACTAATCCCCACATAGAAACTGATTTTATCCAATCGGAAAAAGAGAAGGCACTGCCAATGTGTTGCGGAACTAATTGAGCACTTATTGCCATGACTATGGTGCAAATAACTGCATTCAGGATGATTACACCTTCAGTGATTAACCTGCCAGCACTAAAGTTGACTAAGGCACGTTCAAAGTTGATAATTACTATCCACCACAAAAATACGAGATACAAGAGTTGTCCTTTTCCCATCCATTGTGTTGATATAAACGGAATTGGATTGCGCAAATTGACAGACAACACTGCAATTAACATAATGGAGAGCGCGATATAGAATAGTTCAAACCAACCTATCCATCCACGGGAATGACGGAACCAACCGATGACAGGTAAACCGAACATCCGTTCAGGAAAGGAATCTACGGAATCCACCCAAGTCTGACCTGCCTTGCGGTAATTTAGATATGTCAATGCAATGAGGATACAAAGGACAGAAAACATCTCAATCCATCTTGGGAAAGTTGGGGCAGTTTCTAATAGTGGGGTGCGATTGAGTATCAATCCGAATGTAATCGCCAGGCCAATTCCAAACAGAAGACCTTGTAATTGTTCCATTACGCTATGCCAGTTTGTCTGAAGTCCTGTTTTGATACCGATGAGTTTCAGCAGTTGCCCAAATGAGAAAGCAATACCACCTGTAAAACCGGACATCAGTGTTACAAACGCAAGACCACCCAGTTTATAGTGCCAGCAGTATGCTAACATTCCTAATACCATGCCAACACATCCTGCCCAATTGTCACCACGCGGTGGGGTCATCCGTAATTTGAATACATTCACCAATAGGAGAAATCCAACAAACCATCCTACACCTAAATAGAGGATAAGTGATGTCCCCATATCTATTTTCCCGCGAATGATGATAATCAATAGTGTAGCAACGATAGCAACAAGCGCAGCTAACCAATCTGAGTCATACCAATAGAGCGGACTTTCATGCCGTTGCATGCGTTTCGGTGCGAAAATAAAATCCACCACAACTGCTTGAAGTGACCATCCGATAAAAACAGCACACATTGGAACAAATAATATAGGTAATAAAGAAATTGTTTTATCTTGGTTATATTCTACCAAGAACGCAGGTAATGCAGTTCCCGCACCACCGAGTGCAGCCCACAAGAAACCTATGACAAATAGATTAGCAAATCCATAAAGTACTGTTGGTATGTGTGACGAATGTGTGTAGCCGACTACCATCATATAAGACATACTTCCACCGAATGACCATCCTATCGCACCAAACAAAGCAAAAAAGTGGATATATCTCAACCAATCCTCTCGTCCTGAGAGGAGAACGATTGCCATCGCGGCAAGTGCACCGGGTATGGCTGCACCATATTCATGTCCGAAGTTTCCGCGTATTCCCCACCCAACACACAACGATAGACCGCACAATAAGATCATTTGCCATGGAATTGATGTAAAATCCATACTGTCGTCCTTTAATTTATCAAACTTTTTATCAGTAGCAAGAATTGAAATATATACATTTTATGATTATGTAGAAAAATTGATCTGTTGTCAAGGGGTATGTAATACCATTTCTACTTTATAATATACCATTTTTCGTAGGTCCAAATCAACGGTATGAATGCCATAAAAATAATTTGAATTGGTATGTAGTTTTTCGGCAGACATCTCATATCCACAAAAAGGGGTGTGTAAAGTTTTGGCACCTTAGAAAAACACAATACCACAAAAATTCAGGAGATTATCAACAATATCTGAAATAATATAGATTCTCTATTATTTTTACTTGACAATCACATATATGTATAGTATACTTAACATATGTTTAACAGATAGATCCAATTCAACTACGCAAGTTTAGAAACTCAAAAAGGCGACTCAGTCAGAGAAATCTTATGATATAACCCTGATTTCGCACATCACGATTGTTCTAAGCAACTTCTGAACATATCATGAAGGACAATAGGGGCATAGTCGCGCAATGCATTGCACCTCAGACATTACAACAGAAATGGTAATTTCAAGAATAGAATTGGCATAAACCAGCAGAGAGAATATCATGTTAACGCAGGACAATAGAAGTGAAAAACAGACTGAATCAGAAAACACCACACGGATCAATCGGATTATGATGTGGTGTCCATATACCTCAAATAATACATATCAGGACACTCAAAACTTAAATCACAAAACGTACCGAATCGAAAAATTGAAATTTCCAGAAATATACACGAAAATCATTCACAAATCCATATACAGACTGGACTCACAGCACCGTACCAAAAACGTACCAAAAACGTACCGTAATCCGAAAAAACGTACCAAACGGTACCTTTTCAAAGATCAAAAATACAATGTCCTTTCAAGAAATTGATGACTATGGTGACAAAAACTTTACACACCCCACAAAAAGGTTTCATTTGACAACACAAACTCAGTTTGCTAAACTCTGAAATTAGAAACCTTCAAAAACACAATTCTTCAACATTCAGCGAATAGGAGATGCCACATAGTGAAAATCACAAACGTCAAAACCATACTCACAGCCCCCGATGGAATACGGTTAGTCATTGTCAAAATTGAAACCAGCGAACCCGGCTTATACGGCGTAGGTTGTGCAACCTTTACACAACGACCACTGGCAGTTGCAACCGCTGTAGATGAATACCTAAAACCATTTCTGATAGGAAAAGACCCAACCAACATAGAGGATATTTTTCAGACAAGTTTTGTCAGTTCATATTGGCGAAACGGGCCCGTTCTCAACAACGCACTCAGCGGCGTAGACATTGCACTCTGGGACATCATGGGAAAAAGAGCGAACATGCCTGTCTACCAACTGCTTGGAGGAAAATGCCGGGAAGCAGCAACACTCTATGCACACGCAGGCGGCGGAAACTTTGAACAGGTAGAAAACAGCGTCAGACAATATATGGAACAAGGCTATCGCTATGTTCGCGCACAAGTCGCAATACCGGGATACACTACTTATGGGGCAGGCGGTGGAAAACGGAGTTCGCCTGCTTTTGAACCCACACCTTATGTCAACACTGTCATCAAACTCTTCGATCATCTACGAACAAACTTGGGTGATGAAGTGGAACTGCTACACGATGTGCATGAACGCATTCCACCGATACAAGCAATCAATCTCGCAAAAGGATTAGAACCGTATAACCTCTTTTTCCTTGAAGACCCATTTGCCCCAGAAGATGTTGACTATTTCCAACTGATGCGGCAACAAACGAGCATCCCAATCGCTATGGGAGAACTGTTCAACAATCCTAACGAATACATCAACCTAATCAAAGACCGCCTGATAGATTTTATTAGAGTCCACATTTCCCAAATCGGTGGAATCAGTCCTGCACGCAAACTCGCTGCTTTCTGCGAATTCTTCGGCATCCGAACAGCATGGCACGGACCAGGAGATGTTTCTCCTGTTGGACACGCAGCAAATGTCGCATTAGATTTAGCATGCTACAACTTCGGAATACAGGAACGACATGTATTCGGTGAAAACACAAAAGAGGTATTCCCAGGATGTCCAGAAATTCGGGACGGTTGCTTCTGGGCACAGGAAGCTCCAGGACTTGGCATTGATGTGAACGAAGAACTTGCAGAACGCTTCCCATTCCCAGAACATCCACTCAACGGAGGATGGGCACCCGTCAGACGGATGGATGGTACAGTCATACGTCCATAGGTTAACGGATAATGAAAAGCATCTGTTTTGTCATCATAACACTATATGCTACACTCGCACTTGCAGATATTCAGTTCACGCGAGTAACTGAAAAAGCAGGTATCCAATTCCAGCATTTTAATGGTGCTACAGGAGAGAAATATCTCGTTGAAACAATGGGAGGCGGTGCCGCTTTCTTTGATTACAATAACGACGACTATGTGGACATATATCTGGTGAACGGAGCACCTCTCACGGAAGACAAACCTGATGTGCTACCTATCAACCATCTCTATCGCAACAATGGGGACGGCACTTTCACCGAGGCAACATTGAAAACAGGCACAGGGGACACAGGATACGGGATAGGTTGTTGTGTAGGGGATTACGATAACGATGGCTACAAAGACCTTTTCATCACTAACTTCGGACAGAATGTCTTATACCGCAACAAAGGTGATAGCACTTTTACTGATGTATCACAGCAAACAGGGATTGCAGATGAATCGATCTTTTCTGCAGGTTGTGCCTTCGCAGACTACAACAACGATGGATGGCTTGATCTGATTGTCGTGAACTATGTGATACTCAATTTGGAGGATGCACCAGATTGCTCACAAGGCGGAATTCCGGCTTACTGCCGTCCAGAAGATTTTGAACCTACGCCAGACCATCTCTACCGAAACAACGGGGATGGCACTTTCACAAATGTCACGCAAGAAGCAGGTATTAACCTGCACGGCAGAGGACTTGGAGTCATCTGGACAGATATTGACAACGACGGTTGGATTGACCTTTACATCGCAAACGACCGAGAAGCTAATTTTTTATATCGCAACAACGGGGATGGCACTTTCACTGAATTAGGCGAACTACACGGCATTGCAAGAAACGAACACGGCGATGCAGAAAGTAGCATGGGTATTGATACTGCAGATTATGACAATGATGGCGATCTTGATATAATTCTCACGCATTACCAAGCCGAAACGAACACGCTTTATCAAAATGATGGAAACGGCGTTTTTTGGGACATCACCGCACAAAGCCGTTTAGTCGAACCCACGCTATTACCGCTTGCATGGGGAACAAACTTCGTAGATATTGACAATGATGGATGGCTTGACCTCTTCTTCGCAAACGGACACTTAGAAGATAACATTGGAAAATTAGAAGAAGTCGGGGTCTACAAACAACAGAATCAACTTTTCTACAATCAAGAAAACGGATTATACACCGACATCTCCAGCATAAGTGGAGATGGGTTGCAAATAGAGAAATCCAGTAGAGGTTCCGTCCTTGGAGACTACGACAACGATGGAGATATGGACCTACTCATCATGAACATTGCAGACACACCAGACCTGCTTCGAAACGACACGCCCATCAAAAACAATTGGCTAAACATCAAACTCATTGGGAAGAAATCAAATCGGGATGCCATAGGTGCGAAAGTGACACTCCAGTTCGGTGATGTAACGAGACTCATAGAAGTGAAAAGCGGTGGGAGTTATCTATCTCAAAATCAGTCCCGATTACAAGTAGGGTTAGGCACAGCAGAAAAGGTGAATCGCTTAGTTATCAAATGGCAAAATGGTGTTCAAGATGTAAGTGAAAATGTCAAAAGCAATCAGTGGTTGACAATTGAAGAAGGCAATGGTATCATTTCGGTTAAACAATAACTGTTAATAATAGGAGGAAAACCTCGTGAATATAAGAATCTATTTGATGAGTATTGCTATGGTTCTCATTCTTATCGCAAGTCCATCGGCATTCGGAAAAATTGATCCCGATACCGTCGCGGGTATGTGGTTGTTTGAAGAGGGGGGTGGCGATGTTGCAAAGGATAGTTCCGATGCAGGGAACAATGGCACTATCGCAGGTCCAAAGAAATGGCAAGATGGCAAATTCGGGAAAGCATTAGAATTTGATGGGAACGCTGTCTATGTTGAGGTGCAAGCAAATGATAGCATCATTCTTGAAGAACTCACAATTGTTGCATGGGCGAATCTTAAACCATCAAAAGGTGCACGCTGGCAATCAATCATGATGCGTGGACAGAACCCACGAAACTATCTATTGGCTATAGATAAAGATAGTCAGAGACTCCAACTTAGTCTTACCAAAGGTGCTGCTGGTGCCTGGGGCGGTCCAATAGGTGGTCCTGAGGTCACCGATGGCGACTGGCACCATTTTGCTGGAGTAATAGGAGAAGATGACGGTTATGTCATCTATGTTGATGGTGAAGAGGTAGGTCAACAACCGTACGCTAAACCCAGTCTTGATGCCGAACCATCGCGGATGCGGATCGGAGATGGTTCTAACGGAGGGCACCAGTGTGAAGGTTTGATTGACGAAGTTGCTCTGTTTAACGTGCCACTTTCACAGGATGACATTAAAACCATTATGGATGCTGGACTTGAAAGAACAACCGGATTCCTCGCTGTTGAACCTGAAAGTAAACTAACAACAATCTGGGGTAAACTGAAATCAGGTATATAGTCTATTTCCGTTGTTGTCGGATCTCCTTCAATCCTTCTTGATAGATCGGATTATCGGGGGCAAGTTCAATCGCTTTCAAAGCAGCCGACTCGGCATCCTCATATTCTCCGTGTTTGTAACACAACCAAGAGAGAGTGTTGTAATACGGCGCGGATTTTGGGGATAATTCTGTTGCTTTGCGTGCCAACGCAATCGCTTTATCCATATTCCGATTGTGTTGGCCGTATAGATATGCAAGTCCGTGATGTGCTGATGCCATCTTTGGCTTGAGTTTAATTGCACTGCGATAATGTCTTTCGGCATCTTTAAACTTACCGTCTGTTGTATAAAGTGTGCCTAACATCAGATGCGATTCTGAATGATCCGCATCTATTCCAAGGACGCGGTGAAACTGCTTTTTCGCATTCCGCGCATCTCGTTTTTGCATATAGGCAATGCCAAGGTAATGGTAGGTTTCGGTTGTTTTCAGACCAAGTTGCACAGCACTTTTGTAGTGTGTGATCGCTTGTACCACATCTCCCTGTTCCAATGCGATCCTACCAAGACCTGCGGATATATGTGCCATATCAATATCTGCTGTACTATATTTTAAGATACGTTCAAACTCACGGGATGCTTCACCGTATCTTTCGTATTTGAGATAGGTATTCGCAAGTTTGACTAATGCTGCTACCTTGTTATCAGCATCTGCGACAAAAACAGCCTCAAGATGTTTTTGAATAGCAGTGTCTGCTTTCTTCAGAGAACGGAAACGTGTCATTGATGCTTCTGCTTTTGGCACGTCTCCAATTTGACGATAGCATCGAGCAAGTTGATAATGCACGTTGGGCATCGTGGAGGATAATGCAAGGGTTTTCTGAAATGCCGTGATTGCTCCCTGCCAATCTTGCTTACGACTATAGAGCACACCGAGTTGAAAATACGCGTCTGCAAAATTAGGTTCTCTGTTTATTGCTTGTTGTTGTGCAGCAATCGCTTTGGCTATTTCGCCGCGTCCGGCGTAGATTCTACCGAGATTATGCAGTGCTTTGGAAACGCCTACTGTGTCTTGCTCCACAACTTTGGCATAGAACTGAATTGCATCATCAAAGTTTCCAAGTTGGTATGCAATGTAACCTAATCCGACATAAGTCTGTGCTATTATAACATGTGATTGTTTGCCAAATGCGTCAAGTTTTGCCAAATGAAGTGTTTCCTGATAAACGCGCTTAGCTTCTGTATAACGACCCAGTTGGGAATATGCGAAACCTAAACGGATTAGTGTCTTGCCAGTTGGCGGTGCGTTGTTGAGGTGCTGAATGGCTTGTTCATAATTACCGTATTGGAGTGCTTCTTCTCCCAACTCATAAGCGTTTTGGGCATGGCCAAACTGAACACTCCCCACATAGAAACATAATGCCAAAGCCATCCAAAAGTGTTCTCTTTTCATTTCTTGCGTAAGAGATAGGGGTGCTGATTAGTCCGATTTGCCGTTATTTTCAAGGAGATGTTCAAATGCTTCCAGACTTTCCACCTGGGCCGCTGCGCGATGCAACTCACTGAGTCGAGACAGATCGGTAATATCTTCAATCGCAGAATTCATCGTTTCTGTTGGTCTAACTTGGAAACGAATGTCAATGAGTTCAAGAATGTTTTCAATAGCTTTTTTTCGTTCTCCTTGTTCAATGCCTTGTGCTTTTCCTCGTTCAATGCCTTGTGCTATACCTTTTTCAAGTATGGATTGGTAAACAGGTGATTCTTGCATGAAGTCCTCCAGGAATACTTCGGATAATGGTAGTCGATCATGAACCAAACCGCTCATAATCCACATATCCACTAACAAATTCGCCCGAGTTGGTGTGTCAAGTGAAAGTGTCTTTGTTGTTTCTACACACTGATGTAGCCATTGTAGAGCATCTACATTAGTTGGTGGTGGCATCAACGGTAAAAATGGCATCAACCCTGGCTGTCGTAACTCAAGTACAGACTGACCGTCTACTTCAATTAGACGGATAACTTTGTACTCAACAATAAAATTGTATCCTTCAATGTTTTGCTTAACACCGCCCGGATCGTTTTGACCGGCATTTGGACGGAGATATATGACGTGCGAAAAAATCGGCAATCCGTATCTTTCATAACACCTGCCGATATAACCTACGTTCCGACGTGCCATATCAAGATTAGTGCTGTCACTCGTCTGAAATTCGCAATGTACCAGGGCAGGTTCACCGTTGAGTAAGACCTTTATCAAACTATCCATTTCATGTGTTTCTACGTTAGCGAATTCAGTCTCAAGGTGTTCTAAGAACTGAATATCTGTTCTGTTCATGATGAACCGTAGCACGTCTTCTGGAAATGTATAAATGACATCTTTGGTTACGATATCAAACTGTTGATGTGGTAATGATATTTTCTCGGTTGATGTTTTACTTGGATGAACTTTGTTCATATCCTATATTATACTATGGATTGTTGATTTATACCAACAATTTAAAATACTACCAATTTCCTTTAGTCAAAACCCAAATGTTTTACTTCGGTTTGCAGGGTGATACCTGTTTTTTCTTGCACTTGGTTTTGGATATGTGCGACTAAGTCTAACACATCGTTTGCTGTAGCGTTGTCAAGATTGAGAATAAAGTTGCCGTGTATCGTTGAAACCTCTGCCCCACCGATGCGGTGTCCTTTCAAACCGCTGATGTCTATGAGCCGTCCAGCAGAATCACCTGGAGGGTTTTTGAACATACATCCCGCATTCTCTTCAACGAAGGGTTGTGTTTCTATTTTCTGTTTGAATAAGGTGTTCATCTTTGATGTGATTTCATCAACGTCCCCGGGTTGTAACTTGAGTGTGGCAGCGATAACACAGAAATATGCTTCTAACCCGCTATGTCTATATTCAAATTGTGCTTCGTCATGGGTTAACTTTATGAGTTCGCCAGTATCCTGCATGACTATGACATCCGGGACGACATCCCCGAAACTGCTGCCCCATGCACCTGCGTTCATTATAAGGGCACCACCAACGGAACCCGGAATACCGAGGGCGAATTCAACACCACTCAACCCGCTTTTTGACATCAACTTGGAGAGTCCTGGTAGTGAGTGCCCCGCACCTACGGTGACTACATTGCCGTCTACATCCAAATTTGCTAATTCACCGATTAAACGAATGCATAATCCATTGAAACCTTTATCACTTACCAGTAAATTTGATCCTTTACCGATGATTGCCACTGGCACTTTCCATTCTTTGTGAAAATGTGCTAATGTTGCTAAGTCGTCTATTGTGCTTACTTCTATGTATGCTGTGGCTTCTCCACCGATGCCGAAGTGTGTATGTTTTGCAAGCGGTTCTCCAAAGCGGAGCCGTGTGTTTTGTTGGAAATCTATTTTTGATAATGCGTCTTTCCAATTCATGTCTGTTCCTTTGTGTTTATTATATCCTCAGTTGCTACTCACTTTTTTCGTGATTTCTCCGCTCGTACTTCAGCAATCGCTTGTTCTATATCGTCCTGAGTTTCTTCTTCACTCACTTTTGGTACTTTCTCCCAAATTCTATCCAGAACAGAGAAGGCTTTTTCTCACTGTTTGAACAAACGTTCATAGACTTGAATCGGTACTATAGCAGCAAGTGGTTTTTCAGCGTGTTTAACTATCAACCGATCACCGTTGTGGTAGACTCCAATAAGAAATTCATTAAGCTTCCTTTGTAGCTCGATTTCAGAAATTTCCTTTTTCATTTCTTTCTCCTATTGTCGTTGGTATATCGCGGGCAATGTTCCTCAAAGTGTATCACATTTGTTGTAAAATCAAAGGAACGCCTCTGTTGGATGTGGAAAGTTTTTGGCACAGAAATGAATTTGATGAGTTTGTAGGATTATCATACAAATGCCACTGTCTCTTATTGTAGGACGGTGTCTCTGTGCCTCGCCACATTCCAATCTTTTCTACTTCAAAATCAACATCTTCCGCGTTGCAGAAAATTTACCAGCAGTTAAGGTATAGAAGTAGACTCCGCTTGCAACAGACTCACCGCCTTCATTTTTACCATCCCAATATGCTGCACGGTTGCGATTTTGATAAAGTCCCGCTAACTGATTACCTAATGCAAGTGTCCGAACCAACGTCCCATCCGCAGAATAGATGGATATGGTGACAGACGCTGATTGTGCTAACTGATACGGTATCCATGTTTCTGGGTTGAACGGGTTTGGATAGTTCGGTAAAAGTGCTGTTTCTTTCGGAAGTACTGCCATCAGAAGTTGTTCAAGCATGAGAATGCCGCGTTGAAAAATAGGATCCGTTGCGTTAACTGTTCGCGCTTCATGTAACCATTGTTGGACGTTGGATGCCGTAAACGTCTCTTGTGCATCTGCATAGACTGCTGGCGTGCTCGCTGTATCTCCGAAAGCTCCAGCAACTAACACAAGGTCTACGATATCAACCCTTCTATCACCATTAACATCCGATGCATTTTCCCCACTTCTTCCAAAATTAGTAGCAACAAGCACTAAATCTTGGATATTGACAACGCAATCCTTATTCACGTCTTCACTGATACTTGTTGAGCAAATGATACTTTCTCCATCTTCTGTAGTTACGGTTTTTAGTAATTGTGCACCATCAATCCATGCATAAGATTTATTGCCTTCAGGGTTAGATAAAATGACATCTCGTAAACCTATTTTTGAAGTTCTAACTGCGTTTACTTTAAACTTAACAGTGGCGAGTGTTCCATCACCATTACTAACATCACCGGATAAGGAAAGCGATGCAAGTTGCACCGTGCCTGCATGTTGATTTGCTATAGGTTGAACGGGCACGCCACCAGACAAAAAATCTCCGTATTTGGTTTGGATATATTCAAGTGCATCGGGATCAAATTCTATTGTTGCTTGATACCCTGATAGGTTTTTACCGTTTGTAATTTTAACATCAAATGCTAATTCTTCTCCAATAGTTAGAGATGTAACAGAATCTGGTGAAATACTTATAATTTGGATAGGATGTTAAATCGAATAGTAAAATTGATCTGTCATTAGCAGAAGCAGATAATATATTACCGTTAGGAGAAATTGACATGTTAAAATTAAATCTGTCTTTGGATAATATCCGTTTATATTCAAAAGTTGTAATATCAAGAAAATATATCCCATGAGCATCACAACTTATAAGTGTATTATTATCTTGAAAGATAAGTGAATAAACAATAAAAAAATTACGACTAAATTTAAACTTCAATTCCTTTGTTTTGGTATCATGTAAATAAATGTTGTGATGATCACCAGCTACTAAAATATTTCCATCTGGAGAATATGATACAGAGAAAACCTGATCATCTCGATTTTTAAGTAATACGACTTCGGTATTTTGTTCTGTATTATATATCCAAATACCAAGCCTACAAGCTACGGCTAATTCTTTACCGTCTGGAGAATAACTTAATCCTTTAATCCCAGTCACTGTTGTTGATGAAGTGGCAAAGGGAACTGATGTGGGACTCGTTTCAGGATCATCTACAATTACAGTCGATGGATCTGTTGGTAGGACATTTATAGGTTGTTCATCTACAGGCAAAGCACCTTCTGGTGCTTCTTCTATAGTTGCCTTCCAAAAACGAATTCCTTTTGGTCCTGCTCCAGCTAAGATCTTACCGTCCGGAGAAAAAAGGACATAATCTCTATATCCTTCACCATCCAAGAGTAATAATGTTGGTTCTCCAGTTATTGCGTCATATAAAACATCACCACATACAAGGGTCTTGCCATTGGACGAATATTTAACGTATCGTCCATTAATGTTATTAATAGTTAGTTTTTCTGTTTTCTTTTCAATATCCCACAGGACCACTTTCCCGTTGATTACGCTTGCTAACGTTTTTCCATCTGGAGAAAAATCTAAATCAATTGCGGTTCCACCTTCTTGAAGACACATACGCGCTATAGCATTTTCAGGTAAGCTTAATTGTGTGCAAGTTTGCGCTAAAATATCTACTGAACAGAGATGTAATCCGAGGAATATTGATAAAAGAATTGAAAAATAGCGTTTTTTCATATAATAGTTTCTCTTCCTTAGGGCATGTGTTTTGATGTTACGCTTTCAAGCATACTTTGAAAAAAGACCAAATTCCTTATTAGGTGTTTCTATTCATTTAGCATTTGCGCGAATGCCTCAATGTTTTGTACTTCAGCAGCTTCAAGAAGCAACTGCCTGAGTTTTTGTGAATCGGTAACACTTTGGAGTGCCGGTATTAGGGCACGCACTGCCTCCACAGAGAATCGCCTTTCAAGCAGAGCCAAAGTATTTTCAATGGTGGCCTCTCTGGTAAATTTTTCAGATAAAAGTTGGTAATATTTAGATTCTTGCATGAGTCCCTCCGGTATACGTTGTTCAAAAAACTGTGGATTATGCACAATCGAGCCAAAAAGAGAGATTGCACAAAGTAAATCTGCTTGCGTCCACTGATCAACAGGAGTGGAACGCGTTACATCAACGCATTGTTGCAACCAATGTTCAAGGTCCATCCCTGTTGGCGGTTTCATGAGTGGGGTTAAGGGCAGAAGTCCTGGTGCCTGCATCTCTAAAATCGCTTGTCCTTCTATTTCACTAAGCCGTATAACCTTATAGCGATTGACGTGTTCGTATCCGTTCCGCTTGTAGGCGTATCCGCCTGGGTCTATCCTGCCGGCATTAGGATGGAAATAGATGACGTTAGAATAGACAGGCATTTGGTATTTGCCGACGAGGTAGCCTTGATATTGTGCGTTTCTTGCCCACATCGGTTTGTCTGTACTCTCGCGAAGTTGCAATTCTACGTGTAAAATCGCTTCGTGTTTGTCGATTCGGACACGTTTTGTGATGTCGGTGTGTCTCGCGATGACAGTCTGTTGTTCGGTGTCAAGATGCTCAAGGACTTCAACATCGTCAACGTCAAGTACGAATTTCGAAAGGTCGGCGGCGTGATCTGTCCATAAATTTTTTCCCATATTATCGTAATTTTGTGCCATAAAAGTATTATATATTGGGAGGAAGAAAATGTCAATGTGAAAAGTGCGGGGGACCGAAAAAACAGTACTTTGACGTGGTATTGGGAAGGCACTCCTGTTTCGTCATACCATTTTACAGTACCGATGTGTGAGCCCTTTACGTTACAATATCGCAAATTCCAATAGTTGATGTGCTTCACGCAAAGAAATCTCTACCGCCTCAGGTGTCTCCGCACGTGCAAAAATGAAACCAAGATATTTGTCCCCTTCTGGTAATGGCACAACTTCTCCACCAATAGGAATTGTGATGTTAACCTCCTCAATACCGTTAACATTACGCGCCTTCTTTTTCCCACGCACTTCCCCTAAAATACCTGCTTTTGGAACAGGTATCATCATCACGCCAGCTGCCTGTTTTTCTCTGTTGAAGGTTTCTATCGGCTGACCAATTGCATGTCGGATAACCAATTCTTCCAACGACATCCCAGTGCCAAATCGTAAAGTCCGAGAACATAACCCACCGATTGTGCGTGCGGCAATTTCTATCATAAATGCCCCTTGTTCATTATACCGTAGTTCCGCATGCACAGGTCCGTGTTGAAGTCCGAGTGCAGTTGCAGCGACCACTGTCGCACAATGCAGTTCCTCTTGTATCTCCTCCGACAAACGTGATGGTGTGATGTATAACGTTTCCTCAAAATAGGGACCTACAAGCGGATCGGGTTTGTCAAAGAGGGCAAGCGTTTTCAGATCGGAATTTATGAGAATACCTTCCAATGCTACTTCAATACCCGGTATGTAATCCTCAACTAAAAGATACTGAAACTGATCGCTTGCCACATCAGTCTCTTTGTTTTCCTTTACTTTGTTGAGTAGTTTTGAGATGCGATGGAAAGCCTCTGTAAATTGTTCTGGATTGTCTGCACGGATGACACCACGACTTGCGGAAAGAGAAAGTGGTTTGAGAACACACGGATAATTGACTTGTGTGCTTATATTTTTTATATTTTCGTTGATTGCATAACGTCTATAGGTTGGAACTGGAACCCCTTGTTTTGCCAATGTTTGTCGGAGAAGATATTTGTCTCGTGTTGCTTTAGCAGAAGAAACTGGATTGTGTGGTAGACCAAGTGCTGCTGACGCTATAGTGGCAACCATCGTGGTATCATCATCAACTCCGATAATAGCAGTGATAGGGTGTGTTTCAGCATACTCAACTATCGTTTGAGTGGCGGTGGTTGGGTCGCGAAAATCAAGGACTAATGTGTCTTTCGGGGATAACTCTGCTGTCGTTGCGGGTTCTTCCGATGCGACAACGACCTCAACGTCAAGTTTTAACGCTGCATCAAGAAAGTCAGTTGCGCGGTAGGTGCGTGTAGGTAATAGAAGGAGAACTCGCTGTTTTTCGGAATTCACAGGATTTTCTGGATCGTAGGTCGAGGTAAGCGTATAAGCAATGAATTCATAGGTTGGGTTGAGGGACGAAACCCATAGGTGTCAACTTAAGGACTTTCGGCCATCTTTAAGAGTTTGTATGTTGTCCGCTTTCCTGCTCTATGTTTCCCTTGGTCGCCGTATTGTAGATCCCTTTTTATGTTTCTGAGTGTTTTCAATAATGCTGTTTTTGATTTGTTGAAACTCATAGTAAGCATCCTTGCGTGTCGTCCGATAAGTTCTGCTGTTTTGATGATATCCTGTTGAATACATCGCCAACCTGATGCCAACATAATCCAGTGTCTTAGAACTTGTGTGATCAGTTTAGCATACACTTCACATAAGACATTTTCAGCTTTGTAGCGGCGAGTTTCATTTAGATTTCCAATACTTTTGAAGGACTTAAACATCAACTCTACTTGCCATCGGATACTATAAATAGGTGCGATCTGTTCTGCTGTCAGTAGTGATGCGTCCACATTCGTAATATAGATATCCCATCCAGCAAGTAGCAGGCGTTCTTTAGAAGGTGTTCTCCCTTTCTGTTTTGCTTCGCGTTTGATGTGGCGGCGGCGCGAGTTTGTTTCTTGTTCGAGGCGTCGGACTGCGATGAACCGTATTGGAAGTCGTTTTTTTGCCCCGATGAAACATCCCAAGTCTATGGTGTCTGCGGTTTTTGTGGAAAGATATTCATCTAAATAAATGCGTTCACCTGCTTCATCATAGAGATTACAACGCATTTTGTATGGTGATATCCAATATATATCATTTTGTGTGAGTTGTTCAAATGTATCAAAGGTAAAGTAGCCGAGATCTGCTAAACGCAAACTCTTAGGTGGAAGTTGTTCAAACTGTTCTTCTACCTTACTATCAGATGCGACACCATCTGTGAGGTGAAACTGATCAAAAACACCTGTCAAAACATCAAAACGGAGGTGAAGTTTCAGAGATGCTTTTTCATGATCGTTTTTACCACGACCGCCTTTCCATACCTTTCTCAGTTCATCCGGTAAAGTTATTGTTGTGCTGTCGTGCACATACACACCTGTAAACTGGTTGAGGAGTGGGAGGGTCTGTGGAGGCATTGCGACACTCTGGGATGCTGCGACTTCAAGGATTGCTTTCAAGGTATCGGCTGCCTCAAAGGACATCCGTTTTTCAATCGCTTGACGGGAAACCTCAATGTCTAAAGCGCGTGCGGTATGTGCGAGATCCGTATAACTCGCATCAGGATTTTCAAGCCATCCGAAGACAAGGATTTTGGCAAAAGCAGGTGCTGTAAGTATCCGCTTTCTCTGAACAAAATCACAAGCCAAAGATGCTGTTTCCGCAGCATTATCAAAAACTTCTTGCATTATGTCTGTAACCTGTGTTAGTATACACATCGGAGCACCTCTCCGTAAATGATAATATATGACTATATTATGAAAGAGGTGCTTCCATTTTGCAACAATAATCTATACTAAAAAAACATAAAACTGTCCTTAAGTTGACACCTATGGGGTTGAGGGACGAAACCCAACATGCAGACCTTTAACTATCAAATATGTTGGGTTTTGTCCCTTAACCCAACCTACAAGACTATAGACTAAGCGGATTTAGTTCTTAGGTTTTTCTGATAATCTGCATGTGCAGTTTGCGGATCAGCTTCTCCATCAAGCACCCGACGTAGGCATTGCACGAAACTGATCGGTTCCTCTTCACCAAAGATTGTGCGACCGAACAATATAGCGCGTCCACCGTTCTGCACGACATTATGTGCAAGGGCAAAGGTGCTACGAGCATTTTGCCGAGGTCCACCCAACGCACCGATAACAAGTGTCGTATCGAATTGGCATAACTCAGTCCAAACATCGGCAGTTGTGTATGCAGTTTTGATAAAACGCGGACGCTGGTGTTTACGGAGATAACTCATCGTACGGACGATGGAATCAGCGACATACATACCACGTTTTTCTTCATCCATTCCCGGCATTTTAACATTTGGCAAAAATACCTCTAATAGATGATCAAATCCTTCTATTTCTCCCACAACATGTGCAAATTGGACATAGGCTTGCAGCATTTTTTCATCTACAAGTGGGTCATTGTTGAGAGTAATTGAATATAATCCAAGATTGACTCGGCAATCCAATGCTGGACCGACGAGTGTTTCACAATAACGCTGCATGTCTTCAGGAAAGACTGTTTGGAATGGCATTGACGGTTTTGAGGTATAGACACCAAATCTCGGATTCCAAATTGCTGTCTCAGAATTCATGCGAACAATTGGGGTAATTGGTGTGTTCTCAAACAGGTTTTCGTCCAACGCGAGTGTTTCAGCATCTGCGGGGGTCATCAGGAGACCATCAAGTTGTCCATCTGCAACGAGGTCACGTTGGAGTCGTAAAAACTCTGCATGCGTACGATAGTGTGGTTTTGGGTGTTGCACTTGTCCGAGTCCTTTTATACCTGCTGAAGCAAGTGGGTCAGCAGCGAAAACAAGAATAGGACTCTGTGCTATTAAGTCTGTATCAGCAAGTTTCTCAAATATCCGGTTGCCCATATATGATTTATTCCTTTAATTCAGTGTAGGCGATTCTTATTATCCTACATATCATGTTAAATAGGTATTATAGCGTATTTGTTGGATCTATGTCTATAATATAATCTATTACATTCGATTTTAATATTGCAGGTGGTTCTTGACTCAATCGTTGAAGCAGTTGACTAATTCTGTCTACGTTCTGACATCGGAGTAGGAAATGCCATCGGTATTTGCCATCTATTTTTGAGAGTGGTGCAGGGGCTGGACCTAATATATTCACTTCTGGAAATTCATCGCTTTGCAAGGTTTTCAGATAATCACTGACAGAATGTGTAGCATCCTTTATCCCATTTTCATCCTCACCACGTAGTAAAAGTGTTGCAACATGGCTGAAAGGTGGATATTGTAGAACACTTCGTGCTTCTATCTCTTGTTGATAAAAATTGGTATAGTCATGTTCCTTGACAGAAAGAATGCTGTAGTGGTCTGGCATATAGGTTTGTATAATTACCTCACCTGCGGTTTCTGCCCGTCCAGAACGACCAGCAACTTGTGTGAGCAGACTAAACGTCTGTTCACTTGCCCGGAAATCGGGTAAATTCAAAGCAGTATCGGCAACAACTACACCAACCAAAGTCACGTTGGGGAAATCCAACCCCTTTGCCACCATCTGTGTTCCGATGAGGATATCAATTTCTTGTCTTTCAAATGCCTCTAAAATATGTTGATGCGCGTTTTTTCGTGCGGTTGAATCTGCATCAAATCTCTTGATATTTGCCGTTGGGAAAGATTTTCGCACCTCTTGTTCAACCGTCTCTGTCCCGAATCCTCTGCGACCAAAATAGTCAAATACATCACTACTGCATTTAGGACAGGAAATGTGGGTTTCCCTCCTATGTCCACAATGGTGGCAGACCATCTGTTTTGTTTCAAAGTGGAATGTCAAAGAAATAGAGCAGTTTTCGCATCTCTCTACATAACCGCAAGTGCGGCAAAAAACATAACTGGAATGTCCTCGTCTATTTAAAAACAGAATTGTCTGCTCCTGTTTTTCCAATCTATCTGCGATTGAGTTTCTGAGGCGTTCGGAAAAGATTGTGCGATTCCCGTTCTTCAGTTCTTCTCGCATGTCGACGATATAGACTTCGGGCATCTGTCTATCTAATACACGGGAGGGTAGACTCAGCAATTTATAGGTATCGTTTTGTGCGTTATAATAACTTTCGAGTGACGGTGTTGCGCTGCCGAGTATTAACGGGCAGCTGGCAAGTTCACAGCGTTTGCGTGCAACTTCACGGGCATGGTAACGCGGGGCAGTATCCGACTTATACGAATCCGAGTGTTCTTCGTCAATAATCAGTAGTCCGAGTCGTTTTACTGGAGCGAAGATGGCGGAGCGGGGCCCGATAACAATATCTGCCTCCCCTTTGTGGATACGATGCCATTGGTCATAACGTTCACCATCACTCAGGCGACTGTGAAGCAGGGCAACGCGTTCACCGAAACGACCAATAAACCTTGATGTAGTTTGCGGTGTGAGAGAAATCTCTGGCACAAGCACTATAATTGACTTCCCACTTTCAAGGATATGCGTGATTGCCTGCATATACACTTCTGTTTTACCGCTACCCGTAACACCGTGAAGTAGGTAACCTTGTTGCGTTTTTTCTTCCGACTGGAGCCCTTTCAGTATTTCTGCAAATGCCTCTGATTGGGTTGAATTTAGAGTGTGAGGTGGTGTTGGGACGACATGCTGGCTGCTGAGTGGGTTACGGACTGCTTCCGCACGAGAGATATTTATGAGTCCACGCCTTTCAAGTGTGCGGAGTAGTGATGAACCTGTTTTTACCCGTTTTGTGATTTCTGTTGTGCCTAATGAACCTCCTTCGTCAAGGAGTATTTGAAGGATTTCTGCATGTTTAGCAGCAGCTGCATGGATGGTTTGTTGTTTATTATTATTTGCTTTTTCATATCCATCTCCACCGGTAGTCAATTTAGTAATTTCATTTTCTATATCAGCATCTGGCAAGGCTAATGTAGCAACATTAGTAAATTGCGTCGTAGCTTTCGGTTTATGGCTAACGATGACCTCAACAACACCTTTTTGACGTAGTGCTGTGATGGTTGGGCGGAGTTGTGCGTTGTTTTTACCAACACGACGAGCAAGTTGATGGGGAGAAAGTTCACCTTCTGCTTCCAAATGTGCCACAATCTCTTTTTGCACCTTTCCTATGGGTGGGATGTATTCAGGAAGCAGTTTCACGACTTGCTGTTTCTGGTTTCGCACTGCGGCAGGAACAGCACAAAAAAGGGCGTTTCCCCATGAGGTGAGATAGTAGTCTGCCATCCATTTCGTGAGAGCAAGCAACTCATCAGAATAGGTTGGCACATCATCAAGGCAATCGGAGATATTCTTAATCTTATCGGCAGATAAATCGGTTGTATCTGTTCGTTCAACGACAACGCCTTCCTGACTATCTCTATGAAAAGAAGCGAGAACACGCATGCCAGGTTGCACAATTGCATCTAAGTGTTTGGGGACAGCGTAAGTGAATAGTCGGTTGACTGCTATAGGAAAGGCAACGTTGGCGTAATTCATTTCTCTGACTCTGTCCAAATTAACGGTAGGTTTTGGTAGACACTCAGGAGGTTACATCGTGTAAGAATTATTTTTCGTCTAATAATGCCATGACCTGTTGCATATCTTCCCATACGTCGCGCTTAGCACTCGGATTTCGGAGCAGGTATGCGGGATGATAGGTCGGCATAATGACAGGTGCATTATCGTCTTGTTGAGCGAGGGCAAACTCATGGAACTTCCCACGGAGTGCTGTAATCCCTGTCTTCGTATCCAGTAGCATCTGTGCAGCAAAACTGCCGAGTGCTACGATAACTTTCGGTTGAATTAACGCTATTTGGCGTAACAAGTAAGGACTACAGGTTTCAACCTCATCAGGGGCAGGATTTCTGTTGCCTGGCGGACGGCATTTTAACACGTTAGCGATGTAGACATCATCTCGCGTATATTTCATCGCTTTGATAATATCTGTAAGTAATTTTCCTGCTCTACCGACAAAAGGTTCTCCTTGCTTATCTTCATCAGCTCCCGGTGCTTCCCCAACAAACATCAGATCAGCATTTGGGTTTCCAACACCAAAAACAACTGTGTTCCGTCCTTCATGTAATCCACATTTGACACAACTTTGTGCATCATCGTTTAGGGCTGTTAGGTCTAAACTTGCGTAAGGGTGTTCTGTTTCGGTTTCTGATGTTTCCGCTTCCAAAATACCGAATTCAAGTTGTTCTGCCACGTGTTCCCTCACAGTTGCAACTATGTTGAGATATTCTTCTTTCAGACTATTATCCATGCGAATTCCATACATAGAGCAATTTAGTTAAACCAACTATCAAACAACGTAATGCTATCAAACCAAGTAATATATAAGAAGAGTGCAATGATTAGGACTACACTTACTTGCTGAACAATTTCTTGGGCTCTACGAGGGACAGGTTGTCCTCTGATTTTCTCTACAGCGAAAAAGAGTAAATGTCCACCATCCGCAATGGGTATTGGCAATAAATTAACGATAGCGAGGTTAACACTGATAAAACCGATGAAAAAGAGAACAGTAGTTAAGCCAACACTGTCAAACATACGACTCGTAGCATCCGCAATACCGATAGGACCCGAAAGATACTTGGGTGACACCTCCCCACCAATCAGTTGTTTTAGTGTGCGAGTGATAGATGTAAAAGTAAGCCAAGTAGTTTCTAACCCTTTGCTAAATGCAGTGAACACGTTATATTTGGGTAACGGAGCCCCATCTATTTTCATACCACTAAGATAAGGTGCCCATGTAATTCCAAAAAATGTTCTTTCGTCATCTTTAGTTGATGCTTCTGATGGCAAAAGCGTTACTGTTTTCTCAGTTCCCTCACGTAAAATACCGAGTACTATTGGATCATCATCCACCATTTCCAATTCCGAGAAGAGTGATTTACTGTCTACTGAATTTCCATTGAAACGGATCAGAACATCATCGTCTTTAAGACCTGCTTTATCGGCTGTGCTTTTTTGTTGAACAGTCGTTTTTATTTGCCAAGTAACAGGCATTGTTATTGTAAGTTTCTCAAAAGTTTCATTGTCAACACTCCTGATTACACCAATTTCAATTTCCTCTTTGCTTTCGTTAATCTGCTGGTAAAGTGATTGATAATGTGTTCCAAACCAATCTAATCTTCTTGAATCCCAGATACCCGGACCAAACTGAGGCACGGAATATATTCTTTGTCCGTTAATTGATTCTATCTGATCACCTTTTTTTATGCCTGCCTCTGCTGCCAAACTGCCTTTGTCAACATCGGAAACAAACGCATCATTTGTACTGCTTACCTTGAGTAAACCGTAGTCTCCTCTTGGGCCAGGTTCAGCATCTGGTATTACGGTAAGTGCCTTCTGTTCTCCATCCCGTTCAACGATGAGTTCCATTACTTTCTCAGGATTGGTGAAAATTTTCGTGTGGAATACAGTCCAATTTGTTATTGAAGTGCCATCTAAAGAAACGATTGTGTCGCCTGATTTGACACCTGCCGCAGCTGCAGGACCATCCTCTGCAAGCATACCTATTTGAACTGCCTCTTGTTTCTCGCTAAAAGACTGTCCTGTCAAACGTCTGATTAACCCTTCAGAATCCGCATCAAGTCCCACAGTAAAAATAAACCAGAATGCTAATATACCGAACAACAAATTCACAGCCGGTCCTGCGATAACAACGAATGCTCGATTTCCGAGAGAAGCACTGCCAAATTCTCCTTCTGCGCCAGTCTGTTCAGTAGGGTTTTCACCTTCCATTGCAACATATCCACCAAAAGGAATCCAAGAGAGTTTGTATTCTGTTTCTCCCCGTTTAAACCCAACAATTTTTGGACCGAAACCGATAGAGAAAGTATTTACTTTAATCCCCGCCCGCTTTGCAGCAAGAAAATGACCGAGTTCATGGATAAAAATTAGAAACCCGAGGGGGATAATCGCAAGTAGAACTGCTTTAATACCGGGGATAATTGACAGGATAGGTTGAAAAAAATCCATCATAAGTCTCCTATTTTATAACTGCAGATTAAATTACTGCACTACCTTTTAGCGTTAATGATTGAAAGTGCGGTTGATTTTGCCCACTTGTCAACTTCAAGGATATCCTCAAGTGTGGGGTCTGCAATCACTTCATGTTTGTCCATTACATTCTGCAAAACGGCGGGTATTTCCATAAATCCGATGGTTTCATTAAGAAATGCATCTACGACAACTTCGTCTGCACTGCTGAGAACAACAGGAAGTGTCCCTCCGACTTCAGCGGCGGTATACGCAAGTGAAATACAAGGGAACTTTTCTCTATCAACCGGTTCAAAATGTAGTGTGCGAGATTCACACAAATCTAATCGTGGAACTGGGGTAGAGAGCCTGTTTGGATATGTCAAAGCGTATTGAATCATAATACGCATATCCGTTGGTCCGAGTTGCGCCAATGTTGAACCGTCTGCCCATTCAACCATTGAATGCACGATACTTTCCCTATGGACAACGATGTCTATTTTATCAAACTCAATATCAAACAACCATTTTGCCTCAATAACTTCCAATCCTTTGTTCATCATGGTTGCAGAATCAATCGTTATTTTTGCTCCCATATCCCAGTTGGGATGCCGTAATGCTTGCTGTGGTGTTACTTTATAAAGGTTTTCCTTTGGTGTATCTCTAAACGGTCCACCAGATGCAGTTAAGAGTAACCTATGTATGTCAGCTTGTCTATCTCGCGCACCTTCTAAACATTGAAAGATAGCACTCATTTCACCATCAATAGGGATCAAGTTGACACCGTTTCTTTTCACTGCCTCCAGGACCAAAGGTCCACACATCACCATAACTTCTTTATTGACAAATGCGATGTCTTTACCCGCATTGATAGCAGCCAAGGTAGGGAGCAACCCCGCACTTCCACCCATGCCATCCAATACCTGCTCCGCTTCATCAACAGTGGCAACAGCAAGAATGCCATCATTACCTGAAAGCACCTCAGTTCCTTCATAACCACGTAGACGTTCACGAAGACAATTGGCCGCATTAGGATCATTTAGTGCTGCCAAACGTGGTTGAAATTTCCTGATCTGATGTTCAAGCGTCCCAACATCTTTGTTTGCTGCAAGAGCAACAACCTTAAATGCATCTTCATGTGTTTCAACAACGTTGAGGGTGTTTTTTCCAATAGAACCGGTACTACCTAAAATCGCGATGTGCTTCATGAGTATTGATTATGGTGGCAGTGCTGAATACCTGCGTTGAATGATATTTAGATAGTCTCTATTGGATGCATTAGCGATCACATTTCTTAGAGGATATACGGTGTGACACAAACTGTAAATGTTTCTATTTTAAAACCCCAACAAAAATGAGATAATAGTAGAGGATAGGTGTGCAAAATATCAAACTATCGCATCTATCAAGAAATCCACCGTGTCCCGGTATTACATCTCCGGAGTCCTTAACACCTGCAGTCCGTTTCATGAGCGAGACACTCAAATCACCGAGTTGTCCTATGACACTCAACACTAATCCTAAAATAGCAGCGTGTAACAGAGAGATCGTTTCTTGTAAAAAAAATATGCTGAGGACGATACTTGTCAAAGTGCCTACGACTAAACCAGCAATTGTGCCTTCAACTGTTTTTCGAGGACTAATCGGTGTGCTAAGTTTAGTTTTACCGACTGCCCTACCGATGAGATACGCACCTGTATCACTACACCAAATTGTCCCGATGAGCAAAATAACAAGTTCAAATCCAATTTCACCTGTCATCCGCAGCAGAACACAGTGATAACCAAATACCCATCCGATTGTCAGGATCCCTGTTAGTTTTAAGGTGACGGTACGCAACTCACCATCAACTTTTCCACGGAAAATGCTTGCTCCGAAAGCGTAAATGAATACCCCAACCATGAAACAGGACATTATGATTGAGATGTTCACATGCTGTACCGATTCGGGTAAGAAAAATGCCAAGTAACTAAATGATACCGTTAGAACTACAGGTATTATCGGATTCAATTTGCTGCCGAAGTTGCCAGCTAACCTGCAGTATTCAATTTGCATCATGATAACTGCGAAGGAAACGAGCAGCAGATAAAACAAAGGTTTATCTGCCCAAGGCCAACCGTCCCAATAAATAATCAGGACGATTAACGGTAGCAGCACTACTACACTCAAAGCTCGCCGCCAAAACATAATTAGTTCTCTAAAAGTTCAGCTTCTTTTGCTTCGGCTAATTCGTTAATTTGGTTTACGTAGGTATCAGTTAATTTTTGGACTGGATCCGCGTCAGCGCGCCCACTTTTCTTATCGCCACCTCGTCCTTTGCTTCTTCGGCCGTCTGACCCGGAGTCATTGCCCTCAAGTTTTCGCACAGCATCGTTTGCATCACGACGGATATTGCGAATCGCTACCCTACCTTCTTCCGCCAATTTCTTTACCAATTTAGTCAGTTCAACCCGGCGTTCTGTCGTCAATTCAGGTACTTGTATCCGAATTAAGCTACCATCGTTGCTTGTTGCTAATCCTAAATCGGATTGTGCAATTGCTTTTTCAATTTCGGTAATAAGCGTCTTGTCCCAAGGTTGGATGACCAACTGATGTGGTTCTGGCGTTGTTATTGTTCCGACCTGGTTGAGTGGGGTTTTGCTACCGTAATAGTTAATTGTTACTTGGTCTAATAACGCTGTCGTCGCACGACCAGTTTGGATGTGTGATAGTTTCGTCAATGTTGACTCAACTGATTTTTTCATGCGTGATTCAGCATTTTTCAGTACTTCTTGCATCTGAATTCCCTATTCCTTTCTGGTTACATTGATTCCGATGTAAGTTTTGCTGTCTATAATGATATTTACTGTCCGAGGACATAGAGCACAAAACGTTTCACAACGATGTTCTCGCCAAGTTGTGCGATCGCATCCTTGACAAGGTCCTCAATAGTTTTATCGGCATCACGAATGTAAGTTTGTTTCAATAAACATGTTTCCGAATAAAATTTGGAAAGTCGTCCATCTACAATTTTATCAACAATATGGTCAGGTTTACCTTCTTGTTTTGCCTGTGTTTTCAATATTGCTTTTTCCGCATCAAGTTCCTCAGTCGGCACTTCGTCTTCCTTGACATATTTAGGCTTTGCTGCAGCAACTTGCATAGCGATCTCAGTTGCTAATTTCTGAAACTGCTCTGTACGCGCAACAAAGTCGGTTTCGCAGTTCAACTCGACTAACGTACCTACGCGGTTTCCTGGGTGAATATATGAGACAACCAGACCTTCTTCAGTCGCTCGCCCCCCCTTAACTTCGGATGCCCGTAATCCCTGTTCGCGCAATTTCTTAATCGCAGCATCAATATCCCCATTCGTCTCAGTAAGAGCTTTCTTGCAGTCCATTATGCCTGCACCAGTGCGGGTACGTAACTCACTGACCATTTTTGCTGTAATTGCCATGTTTCCTCCAATTTAGACCCAATATAAAGTGCCACACCATAAAGTATCCGGAACATATATGATTGCTGACACCGCGTTTCTGAATTCTTAGTTAAAGACTATCAGTCTTGTTTTTTGTGTTTGGTTGCTATTTTGAAATTGTCCTGAGCGATTATCTACTGTGATTGGTTAACACTATCGACGAGGGTTTCTTTTTGGGCGAGATTGACGCGCTCGTCTCTGTTCTCCATCCCCAATTGCTTCTGGTTCTGCTGAAAGTTGTTCCGCATCAATTATTTGCGCTGTCTGCTCCTCCTGGCGTTCAGTTTCTGCGACTTTATCAAGCTGACTTTCTTCAGATTGTTCTTGCTGCTCTTCAACTTCCTCGCCTTCTAACGCATCACCGCGACCTTCAATGACTGCTTCTGCTAATACAGCACAGATTAATCGAATAGAACGGATCGCATCATCGTTGCCTGGGATAGGTAGGTCAATTGGATCAGGATCGCAGTTCGTATCTACGATTGCTATTATTGGAATACCAAGTTTGTTTGCCTCAGCAATTGCCGTATGTTCCTTTCGCGTATCCGTGACAATAACCACTTCGGGAAGTGTAGACATCTCCTTGATTCCGGTAAGGTTATTGGCCAACTTACCCTTTTCCCGCCTGAGTCGAATTATCTCTTTTTTCGGGCGTTTTTCGAGTTCGCCACTCGTTTCTTCTTCTTCAAGTGCCTCTAACCTACTGATGCTTTGGCGTATGGTTTGGAAGTTTGTTAACATCCCACCTAACCACCGGTGATTAACATAGTACATACTACATCGAAGTGCTTCCTCAAGAACTGCTTCCTGGGATTGCCGTTTTGTTCCTACAAAAAGAGTCGTACCACCTTTTGCAGCAATACTCCTGACATATTCTACCGCAGTTTCAAGCATCGTTAAAGTCTTTTGCAAATCAATAATATAAATACCATTTCGCTCGGCGAAGATATACTCAGCCATCTTCGGATTCCAACGCCTGGTTTGGTGACCAAAGTGTACTCCACATTCAAGGAGTTCTTTCATTGTAACTGCCAAAAATTACCTCCTGGGTTTGAGGGGTTCATGTCTCCTCACTGGGTTTAAACGTCCACCTCCTTCATTTCTGCATCAGACTCTCATGGTGAGAGAACCCACCGTGCAAATCTGGAGGTGTGTATTTCTGTTAACTCTGTTTTTCTCATATAATCAAATTGTGTTAATTATACCACGTTTCTAAGGGGTATGCAACATTTTTTCTGTCCAGACCAGAGTCAATCAATTGTTGAGATTCAGGAATATAGAAACCCAACAATTGAATGACTCTGCATAGTTTACATCTTAACTTGTTATTAAACATTCCATAAGGTATAATATCATCAACATTCAATCAAATAAACCCACCAAACTCAACAGAAGGAGACACACAATGAAACGGACATGTCTCAACACAATGGCGTTTTTTATCATCTGTTTAGTGGTGTTTCTATTATTTTCCTATAATAGTAACGCATCAATCATCACTGGAGAGGTAGTTGACGAGAATGGAGATCCTGTTCCTGACCTGATGGTGTCTGTTAGGTCGTATAAAGGGAATTTTATCCCAGAAAGACATGGAGTGCATGGTCGTCAACCTGTTTTTCCACCACCGCAACCGAGTAATACTGATGGAACTGGCACATTTGTTATTAAGAATATTACTGCTCCTACAGTTAATCTACTGACCTTATTTCCTGAACGCAATTCGGATTATGAAATTCGTGGTATTGAAATCCAAGGAATTAACTTCAGCATTCACCCACATCAGTTATCAATGAACGATGGGTTTCCATTCGGAATTGAAGAGGAAACTGACAAGATAGATGTGAAAATAACAGTTAAACAACGGATGCGTATCCGTGGACAGGTCCTTAAAGATGATGGCACTCCGCTTCGAAACGTGAATGTTAGAATCAAAACGAAAAGAAGATATGTTGACGGTGGCAGTGGCAGTGGAAGCGGGGGAACGAACCTTGACGGTGAAGGAAGATTCACAGAGTACGTTGATGATGCTGCCTATTATACTATCACTATTGAATATCAAGGACAATCGGCAGAGTCACCAGAAATACTGCTTGAAGAAGGACAACGACTTGATGGCTTAACCTTAACGCTAAAGGGAGTTAAACAAGCACCTGTGCAACCAAATATTTTTAGGCCAAAGGTGCCGCCAGTTCCAAAAGCTCCTCCTAATAGGGAATTTAGACGTCTCGTTAGCGAACGAAGACGGGAAGGTGTATGGGCAATTAACCCAGCAAATAGACACGCCTATAAAGTCATCAGTTGTAAAACTCCAGGAGAAGCACTGGCAAAAGCAGCAGAACAAAAAGCACATCTCGTAGCCATCAATGATAAAGACGAACAACAGTGGTTGCTTGATGTCTACGGGAAAGAAAACTATTGGATCGGATTCTCCAATGGTTTACAACAGGATGACAAGAAATGGGATAACGGTGATCCGATCACTTATACCAATTGGGATACGCAAAAATTACTTTCTGCCCCTAAAAATGATGGTGAACAGGGCGTAAATATAGGCAAGACTTATACTGCACTCATCGGCGTGACAGGGAAATGGCAACAAGTCCGTGAAGATAATCCTGTTGCAAATATCACGAATAAAGCCATTCTGGAGAAAAAAGACCTTGTCATTGGAGCACCAACATCAGATGAGGAGACTGAATAGTCCTTATCACTTTTCAATAAAAGGAGATTATACCATGAAATGCCTCTACACATTAGAAAAACTTTTCGCATTGATTGTTTTCGGTCAGTTACTATCGTGATATGAATATTAACATAAACATGTTGAAATAATATTGAATATTACAAACGTTAATATGCAATAAATTCAGTAACTGTATATGTTTATTGACATTTTAATTTGACAAACGATGTTAAATACGTTATAATATTAACGTTAAATGTTACCAATATGAATTGATAACATTTAACGTTATACTGGTTAAATCGGAGCGACACGTTTCTAATTAAGGGATGAATCGGTTTGTCTTGACTTGCCTTGGTTCGGTGCGGCATGAATCGGTTTGTCTCGACTCAACTTGTCGCTTTGACTTAAAATTAGGGTAATGCTAAATTTATGTTTAGCATTACCCTAATTGTAGTATAAAAAGTTTGATATTGCAAGAAAAAATGGAACTGTTGGAGCAGTTCCATTCGTTATACAAATACAAAAAAACTGATTGTGTTTTTCTATTGTATGTGCATTTTCATTATATCAAATACATCAGAAAAATGCAACGTTAAATTGAAGGGGATCTATACTGATGGATTTGATTGAAGTAATGCAACGTTTTCCAGATCAAAATGCATGTATTGAACATCTGGAAAAGATTAGATGGAACGGTGAACCGCGTTGTCTGAATTGTGATAGTCATAAAGTCTACAAACGTAACGAAACTGAAACAGGCCGTATTGGTAGATGGATTTGTCAAGACTGCAGGTCAAATTTCAAGGTGACTCAAGGCACAGTATTTCATGGAACGAAAATAGCGTTACAGAAATGGTTTTTAGCTATTTCGTTGATGGCGAATGCGAAGAAAAGTTTATCCAGTCATCAGTTATCGCGTGATTTGAAAATGAATCAGTCTACAGCGTGGTCAATAATGCATCGTATCCGTGGTGAGATGGCAAAGAAAAGCGATGTGCTGCTGCAAGGCATTATTGAAGCAGATGAAACCTATATCGGTGGTAAACCAAGGAAACGGAATAAGAAAGAGGATCGTGAACCTGTCAAGCGTGGTCGTGGCACCAACAAAGATACGATAATTGGTGTTGTAGAACGTGGTGGTAAGGTCAAAGCTAATCTTACGTCAAACTTGACGGGACGGACGATATTAAATTTCATTCGAGAAAACGTGAATATAAATGAGTCAGAATTAATGACAGATGAGTTCAGAGGGTATCAGTTAGTTGGTCGTGAGATGAAACACAGAATTATCAATCATAAGGAACAGTATGTTGACGGTGAAGTCCACACAAACACGATAGAAGGTTTTTGGTCATTGCTTAAGCGTGCATGGTATGGATCGCATCATCATTATAAAACAACCTACACCCCGCTGTATGTTTCTGAGGCGTGCTATAAGTATAACTATAGAGATATTGATAGTATATTTGATAAGTTCGTCAATGAGAGTATGGAGATTAAAGTTAACTAATAGTATAGTAATTGTACTGAAAGTATAATTCTACTTGTAATTTGTTTGTAATTTACTTGATAGTTTTAAATATAAGTTTGACAGTATAGTAATTTTAATGTATAATATTATTGAGGGCATGATGGGATTCGAACCCACGTGAGTCAAAAAGACTTTTCCCTTGCGAAGGAAATCAGTTCGACCACTCCTGCACATGCCCATGATGTATGCCCTTAGCAGGACTTGAACCTGCAACCTATGGCTGCGATACCATTGCTCTATCCTTTTGAGCTATAAGGGCTTATATTTTGTAAATGCCTCTGGCAGGATTCAAACCTGCAACTTCCCGAGTAGCAATCGGGTGATCTATTCGCTGATCTACAGAGGCTTTTATATTAAAGTATACACAGATAAAGGGTATATGTCAATTGAATTGCATATACCCTTTATCCTTTTAAGGAATAACCCTAAAAAAATTGTTGCATTATAAATAAAAGGATGGTATAATACCACTAACTACTAAAACAGGATATTTCAGATTGGGGTACCCCTTCTCATTTAATATTCGAGATATTCTGGTTTAGTAGCCAGGGTGCCCCAACCTTTTATTTATTGTGTATGAGATTATGATAAATAAGGATGGTGCTCCCGAACAATAATATTAGAAATCATAGATTATCTATGATTTACTATTCCAAAAAAGGAGAGAAACAATGAACAGAAAAGTTTATATAGGGATAACTGCCCTTATTGTGATATTCAGTAGTGCGATGATTTTTATGTTTATTAAAAATCAAAATGAGATAAATCAACTGAAGCAAGAATTAGCCGAATCTGAATCGCCTATTATAACTTCTGATAAACCTATTAAAAAAGATGATTTGCCTGCTGCAGATCCAGGTTTTAAATGGATTCCACATGACGATCATTTTCATCAAGTGCCAATTGATGCACCTGATGAATGGCAAGGTGAACCACATGCACCGAGTATGCCAATAGATACTCCAGTGCGTTTTACGATTGATTTATCTCAAATAGCGTCTGTTGAAGATGTGCATGCAATACCGATACCAACCTCTAATGATATGAAAGACTGGTCTTATGATGAATTATTACAGGTTCATAATTTATCAAGGTTGATTTTGGAAAAGTCAACATCTATGAACGATATAGATGTAAATATATCTTATGCTCTTGGTCTAAAATCGCAAAAATTCCGTAAGGCAGTCAGTAGAGAAATGGATATGCGTATGGATAAAGTTATGAATGAATTACGCAAAATAGGTGGCTTATCGAAAGAAGGTGTAAATATACCAGAAAGACTTTTATCCACTTTTAGCCACTATGAAAAATTTGATCCAAGGGAGGTTGGTAACAAATGAGAAATAAATTACTCAAAACACAATCATTTCTACTATGTGTTTTTATAGGATTTTTGATACTCATCAGTCAATTCGCAGAAGCTGTTCCAACTAAATCCGATGTTAACACTGCGGGTCAATATTATCTTCAAGCAGATGATAAAGCACAAACTGCAAGCACTAAGGGTGAATTGTTGGAAGCAAAACGTGATGCTGCTACCGTTAGACTTAATTCCAATTTTGGTGAAATGGAAGAAAACTTTAGAGATTTTATTATCTCAACAGGTTTTGCAAATGTTCCTGGTCAACTTATATCATGGATAGATCAACTTGTGAAAGAAACAGATCATTTTAATCTTACGCAAATGTGGGCAGAAGCAAGCAATGCTGTCAATGAACACCTTACCGAATTATATAGACTTGATATGATTAGGTGGGAAAAATGGCGCACATACAAGTCAAAATTAGATGATTATAACGGGACGAATTCAGGTAATCAGATGGAATCATTGGATCCACCAGAAAATCTTCATTATCCAAACGCTGTATCTGTTTGGTGGAGTTGTTTCAGCAATAAGCAAGGCGGTAGTTGTTTGTTGAAGTATAATACACCTGTTGGTGCAAGAGATGGTTGCAAAGTCACCTGTGGTAGTTCTAACGATCCATTTGCATCTAAATGTAGTGGTGGTTGTGGTAAGGATTTTTATAAATGTCATGAGAAACAAACTAAGAAACATAGAGTAGTGTATTGTTCACGGCATATTATTTATCGTAAATATGGTAGCGGTATGTCTTTTTCAGGAAAATCAATCGGCATTTGTGGTGAACCTTATCGTGTATGCACTAAAACTTATGGAGTTCATGCCTATAACGCAGTCTACAAGACGCAATACGGTTATAACGCTGGAACTTATAGAAGTGGTCTTAAATCGAGTGTAGACGCTCATGCGGGTCTTCACTTGTGGGGCAAGGAAAGTCCTTTACCTGTTTCTGTTAACGGTCCCAATGGCGTTGGTCTTGATTCCACAAAATATGACGAATCGCCAAAATGTCCTACATGTATAGACAATAGCAAGCATTGTCCTGATGCCAGCACAAATCATAAAGATGGTCAGGCAAACAATAACGGTATCGATAACGGCAACCAGGGAGATGTTAACGACAACGGAGTTGGTAATACTGAAAACGCTGTTTGTTTAGACGATGACTGCAATGTAACTATCACCCAATTTAACTCATTCGAGCACGAACTGGTAACCTGTGATAAGTGCGGTGTGAAATACCATAAGTGTAATGATGCTGATGTTTATGCACACGCGTATGTAGCTTGTAAACACCCTAATTGCCCACGTAAAAGAGGCACTGGGTCAAGTAATCTATATTGGAAAAGACGTTGTCAAGGTAACCCGCCTAATACTCAATTTTCCTGTTTAGATGGACGACCACACCAATTTTAAGATAGACGTTTACACACCCTCACTGAATAGGCAGATATCCTTTTTGGATATCTGCCTATTTGCTAATTATATTACCATATTAGTCAACAATTTAAAATTAATTAATTATTTTGTTAATTTACATATCACATTTGATACTGACCGAAAACAATCAATGCGAAACTTTTTGCTTTTACGCTCATACTACTGACGAGTGTCCTCAACGTTGCTGCACAAGAAGGACCTGTAGCACAAAATGAACAAGCAGCAAGCGGATTATCCGGAAAAGTTGTGGATATAGAAGGAAAACCAGTTTCCGGTTTCTCATTTAGTATTCAATCTATGCAACTCATTGATGATGTTCCCCTACCCGCAGGTATTGTTCCACAATTTGTACTGGAACAACTTGACGGTGAAATACCACCTGCCGCGCCAAAACCCGCTATACTTGTGAAAACAGAAGATGATGGATCTTTCAAGACTGCAGATATCCCGCCCGGATTAGTTCAGATAATGGCAATACCGGAAATAATGTTGAACGCATTTAAAAAAAATGCGCTCAACGATCCGCAACAAATACATCAACAGCAAATGAAAGTATTGAGGTTTGGAAGGATGAAAACCGAAATGCAGATCCTCTCTATTCGGCTAAACAAAATCACTTTTTATGTTATAGATGATCATGGACCTTTTCAAGATCTAACTTTCGGTCTGAAACCTGGAACTACTATTGAAGACGTGAAAATTACCTTGAAAAAGCTACTGAAAATCCGCTCCCAAATTGTGTATGCAGATGGCACACCTGTTGTTAATGCTGATGCACGTTTATCCATAAGATATCGGGGTGGAGAGTTTGCCAGTAGTAGTGGTACTTTCGGTACAAGTTGCACCACTGATGCGGAAGGTTATTTCACAGAATACAGGGATGAACCCGGATACTATACGTTATCAGTAACATACAAAACCTTTAATGGTGGTGCAGGACCGTTTCTTATCAATAAAGGTGTACATCCTGAGAATATTGTAATCAAGCTTGATGGAAATCCAGTTGTTAAAAAACCTGCTGGTGATAAAAAAGAAGTTAATCAAGAAAATGTACCACCTGTAGCAGTTGAGGCATTTGCTGGTGGACAACGTGTTGTACAGGTTGAGGCAATTGAGGGTGGGAATGTCCGTCCACCAATCGCAAGACCACCGGATAAAATAGTTTGGATCATCAATCCCGCAAATGGACACGCTTATGCACAAGTTCCTTGTAATGGGTGGCACGATGCACAACAGAAGGCAATAAAAGAAGAATCGCATCTCCTATCCATCAACGACGAAGGCGAACAGATTTGGGTGCAAATTATGTTTAGAAACCCGCATTTTTGGATAGGACTCAATGATGTGGAAGAGGAAGGTGTTTGGCGATGGGATAGTGGCGAACCTGTAACCTATACAAATTGGGCAACCCATGAAATGTTTGGTGATGACTCACCCGCAGCAGAAAGAGATTTTGTTGCAGTCACGCATTTTGAAGGCGGATGGCAGTCCGTTAGTGAAAAATCACCGCTATGGCATATCGCTCGAACTGCTATTATTGAGAAAGATGGCATGATTTCCAAGGTGCCTGAACCTAAAGATGGCCCCGAGGAAGAATAGACTGCTTTGACCAAGAAAAGTTTGCCATTTTCTATCTCATGAAAGCAGGCTGCCACAATACGCGCAAGCAACTACTCCTGCATCACCATTGAATGTTTCACATTCTGATGTCAGATAGGTCTCGTGATTGGTAACACAGTTGGAGTTTTCACACTGTTTAGTAGACTCACTAATGTTACGAATTGGTGGTTGGGTCAAAATAAGTTGTTCCAATCCCATCAGACTCGCAATGAGTGCCATACGGACAGGGACAGCATTTGCGGATTGTTCAAAATAGGCAGCACGCGGGTCATCGTCTAATTCATAAGCGAGTTCGTTGACGCGCGGCAGCGGGTGCATTATCATCCCATCAGGTTTCGCGTTTTTCATCACAACAGCGTTCAGCAAATAACTACCACGCACCGTCTTAGCATCTACATTTGGTGGGAGTCGTTCCTCCTGAAGCCGATTAACATAGATAACATCAAGCGTTTCAATCACTTCAGTAACGTTTTCAACCTCAAGGGGTGTCTGTTCGTGGTTTTCTGCTAATCGTGTGAGCACCCAAGGTGGCATCTGTAATCCGTGTGGGGCAATGTGGACAAGGTTGGCACCGAATCTAGCAGCAGCTAAGGCAAATGAATGTGCTGCGCGCCCATACCGAAGATCGCCACAGATACCTACGGTCAAATCTTGTACTTGTGATTTGCGACGAATAATTGTATAGAGGTCCGTTAGTGCTTGTGTTGGATGTGTGTGGCTGCCATCGCCACCATTGATGACAGGAATATTGGAATAACGTGCCATAACCCGTGCAGAACCCGCCCAACTGTGTCGTATCACAATAATGTCGGCATAGTTCGTGACCATGCGTGCAGTATCAGCAAGGGTTTCACCTTTGGTCATAGAGGTAGAACTTGGATCAGCGAAACCGAGTGTGCCACCGTTCAGACGTTCCATTGCACTTTCAAAGGAAAGCCGTGTCCGTGTACTCGGTTCGTAGAATAGCGTTGCAAGTAATTTGCTACGACAGATACCAGCCCAAGTTTCGTGTTGAGACTGCATCCCTTCTGCTAAACGAAAAATCTGCTCTATTTCAAAATTCGAAAGATCGTCAAGTGTTATGAGGTGTCGCATCATCTCCTCTATGCGTGTGGTGGTCCGCCGTTCTCTGATTCAAGCACATTTCCATTAGACATATATTGCATGAACGTTTCAAGATTATCAACGCGAGGTGCAACAAGCAGTAGATCTCTAAGACGCTGCATATCGTCAATACTCTCCAGAGTAGGTTCAAGAACCTTTACTGCCTCAGGTTGAAATTGTGTTTCAAGCAGAGTGATTATACTTTGGATTGTTCCCTTTTTCTCACCTTGTTCAATGCCTTCTGCTTTTCCTTGTTCAATGCCTTGTTTTAGTGCCTCTTGTGTTGCATTTTGTATAGCTTCTGCTGAAAATTTTTCAAGACAGTATTGTATAAAAGGAGATTCTTGCATGATACCCTCCGGTAAACGTTCATAAATCAATTCTGGTTCGTAAATTATACCACTAAATACTCCAAGTACTGAAAATAATATTTCACGAGTATTCTGATCTACACTTGCTATCCCTATTGCATCAATGCATTTCTCTAACCAACGATTAGCATCTATGCCTGGAGATGGTTTCATCAAAGGAGTGAAAGGCAGTAATGCTGGCACCTGCTTTTCCAAGATTGATTCCCCATCTATTTCACTCAACCTAACAACCTTATAGCGAAGCACATACTCATATCCCATTCCCTTGTATGCATAGAAACCTTTCTCATTTTTGCCTGCGTTAGGGTGAAGGTAGAGAACGTTACAATAGACAGGTATTTCGTGTTGATGGATGAGAAAACCGTTATATCCCGCGAGGCGTGACCACATAGGTATTCTGCTGTCGTCTGTTTGAACCTCGGTGTGAAATATTACTGTTTCATTATTCAGTTGTACTTTCAGTGTGCTATCATTTTGATGTGATTTGATTGTCGGTTGTTCCGTTTCAAGGTTCTCCAAGACTTTTATATCAGAATGTCCTACCATAAATTCTGCAAATTCTTGAGAATACCCCAACATAACATATTTGACAGCGTTATCATAGTATTGTGCCATTTCAAATTATACACCAACTAATAAAATATATCAATATTTTCGCGTTGGTTAGATATCAACGTCCAAACTCCCAACCAACTCCTCTATTGATTTCATGTTCATCTTTTCAAGATAAGCGTGTAGACCTTCAAGTACCTCTATTGATGCTTTTGGATTGACAAAGTTCGCTGTGCCGATTGCAACCGCAGAAGCACCCACGATAAAAAATTCCAATGCATCTGTCGCATTCATTATACCTCCCATTCCCACAATCGGAATAGAGACGCTTTTGTACACCTCCCAAACTAATCGTAAAGCTACAGGTTTGATTGCTGGACCTGAGAGACCTCCTGTTATATTTGCAAGTTCAGGTTTGCGTGTTTCTGCATTGATTGCCATACCGAGTAAGGTATTGATGGCAGAGAGTGCATCTGCACCTGCATCTTCAATGGCACGCGCTATCACAGTAATATCTGTCACATTTGGGGATAGTTTGACCAGCAGCGGCAAATGTGTTCTTGCTTTTACCGATTTGACAAGTTGATGTGCTAAGGTGGCATCAACGCCGAAACTCATACCACCGCAATCAAGGTTTGGACAGGAGATATTGAGTTCTACACCATCAACACCATCAGTTTTGCTTAACTTCTCAACCACTATTAGATACTCTTCCACGGTTTTACCGCAGACATTGACAATCACAGGCACGTCAAATTCTTGTAGATAAGGTAACTTTTCGGAGATAAAACCGTCTACACCGACATTCTGCAGTCCGATAGCATTGAGCATACCGGATGGGGTTTCCATAATTCTGTTCATCGGATTGCCAGGCCACGGCACACTTGTAACGCCTTTCATCACAACCGCCCCGAGTCGGTTTAGGTCTACAAAATCTGCGTATTCGCTGCCATAGCCAAAAGTACCAGAAGCAGTCATAACAGGATTCCGCATCCGAATCCCGCCAATATTCACGCTGAGTGAAGAGTTTTCTGTATTCATAATGCTTAATAATAAGATTACCTGATAATTTCAACGCAACATTTCATGCAAAGTTACCACCAATATTGTAACACATTGACCACACATCATACCCTACCAACTGAGATAGACAACACGGAAATCAAAGAACAATCCCGATATGCTAATAATGGATGCGACTATGACATCACCAATCACCAAACCGATGAAAAATGGTATTGCACGTCTATATAACCGCACTCCACCAGTTGAAAGCAAAATCCGCTTCACTGTCCAACTGATTAACAACGGAAACCAAAGCCCCGTAAATGTCCACCAACTTGAAACAACATATCCTACAGGATGAAGGGGCCACTGAATGAAACGCCATCGCAACAGCAGCAGACCGATAGCAAAGATAAACCCACCAACAGTATACATCATACCACCCAAGTTAGTTTCACTGGAATTATATAACCACCCTGCAAGCCTATTGAAAGCGGCCCGCGCATACCAAGAACGCGCATTCTCTAAACCTACCTGATATGATAGATGTAGATGTCCCCACGCAGCCGAAAGTGCTCCAACAACAATTGCTATTGTCAATACCCACAATAGTTGCTTACCATTAAAGTGGGTTTGATGTGCAAGTTTTAGTGCCTCTAATTGATGCGGCATCGGGTGTGCGCGGTAGGATAGATGATTCAACCAGAAGAACAACGACATCACAGATAAGTTGCGATTGCCGATACGGCGTGTCCCAAAAGCATCTGTCAAGAGCAGGTCTGGACCCGCGTTATAGAGATCGTGTGCAGGCGGTCCCAATTCGGCACGAATGCGCGTTATCGTCCCAGACATTGCAAAATAGATGACAAAGAAAAGCACAGCAAACCATAGAGACATACCAGCTTTGACGCAGAAGGCTAAAATCAAGATTAAACCAACAGTTGTTCCAATTATCGCTGTTCTGTATCGTAATGCTTCGCCTGTATCACTATCTGTCGGGGAACGACTATTGAAGATTGTATTGATAACAACCTTAACATGTGAACGTCCCATCCACAACGTCCAGAGAAATAGTGCTATCCATACACCTCGAATCTGTGCCATTTCACTCGGAAAGCCGATAGAACCACGCCAACCAAAACTATGGCCGATAATCCGTTCAAAATGCCAGAATAGATGAAAAAACCAGCAGGAGAAGCCTAAATCAAGTGGAATCAGAAAACCAACTCCGATAGCGAATGGAAAGAAGCTAATGCGAAATCCAGGATTATTCATGGCACTCCATGGATGCTCTGTAAAACGAAAATTATGATAAAGTGGAATTGTAGGGAAAATAGGATTGATTTGGTGTAAACTATAGAGTAGATTGAGTAACGCAGCGATACACAATCCCACAGTCATCATACGACGATTGAAAAAGCCCGTTTTTTCTTGTGTGATTTCAAAAGGGAGTTGAGCAATCGGATAAGTGAGACGTTCATGTTCTTGCCACTGTTTGCGTAAAAGCACATTCAGACAGAGCATCGTTACACCGAGAACGAGACAAAAGCACACCCATATTAACGTCGGCACTAACCATGCCTGAAAATGTGATTGGATGTAGAATGTGGATTCACCTTCATAAAAACCGCGCAATATGTCCAGTTCCCCAACTACAAGCCATTTGGGAAGATGTTGATGAAAGAGTTGTGCCCACTCATTTTCGGGGGTTGCATACCAGAAACCGTTCCCCATTATCGGCACTAATACTTGTAGCATGTCGCGCCCTGCAAAAACGGATGCTTGGCACAACATCGCGTAGATAGTTAACAGTTCGCTTTGTGAGAATGCCAGTGAAGGACGGATTCTACGCAGAAAAGCATTTATCGCAATAAGAACAAGTAGTGTAAATAGCACATTGAAGAGTAATGCCAAACTCGTAGGACGATTAGAATCCCAGATATAACTCAGGTGCAGAATCCAATAACTGTTAAGCGGGATGAGAGCAATCCCAATAAACACTACACGTAAGGTGATGGGACTTTTCGCTTGAGACTGCTTCATAGAGAGGAAGAGAAATGGTGATGGTAGTTTTTGGGTTCGTGGTCCTGATTATTATAGGCGGCGGAATATTAATAGCACGTTTGGCATCGGTAGCGAAGTCTAAAAGATCTTGGGTATGGGGTTTCTTAATTCTTATCCTCCTTATCTGTATTCCACTTTTTCTGTTAGGTATCTGCGTTTGGCTGCTTAATTTTTACAATATAGACTTCAGTCCACTTCAGAGATAGACCACATATCTTAAATCCACGAACCCCGTTTTCGTGTAGTCAACAGCAAGTTGTAAGTAATTGTTATAAAGGACGCTCGGTAACTGTGCTTACATCATCAGATTCCACTTCAGGAGAATCAGTAGATTTCCCTGCTATGTAGAAGAACCAAATCGTCAATCCAACAGCAATGATAATCCACACTACACCCCAAAACATTGTTGGAAGGTTTGTCAATTCTGCCAGCATCCGAGCATCAGAACGTAAATGTGACCGATCCAGAACATCACTCTTTATGTCAAGGATAGCATAAAGGCAACTTGTAGTACCAATTATGCGTAATATCCAATCGTTGGCAGCTTCTGGGAGAAATAAACCGATAGCAATAAGTGCTACCCCAAAACCGACACCGAAAAGATAGGTAAACATATCCGAACCAAATCCGATAGTTATACCTACCATGCCGATGCCAATCAATGTACTAACAGCTTTATCAAAATGTGTTCTTGCTGCCATTAGCAAGATAACACCACCCCATAACAGACTACCGAGATAACCGGCTGTCAGTATCAAAAACCTGTTACCTCCCTTCGTTAGAGCGTGTCCACCCTGTTGCGGATTTATCTCAATCTCAACGATTTTACCTCCTGTTAGGTATGCAGCAAGTCCGTGACTGACCTCATGCATAAAGACAACGAATATCTTGAGCGGATACATCACCAAAGTACCCCACAACAACGAAATCACGATAAAAATCAATATCAGGGCAATATATCTCTTGAAGAATGTCATTTTCTGTCCTTGTTGTAATTTCTAAAATATGATTGACTTCAGATTATAGACCTATTCTATCATATAGTGGTTGAAAATGCAAATCATGGTTGAATTCCCGTTTAATATTGACACACTCCTCAAGCAGATGTATAATAGTTGATACTGCACAAATTTGCGATTGTTCAATCTGGGCAGAATCTACCTTTAGAATCTACGAATGCAAAAATCCAAACTTCTCCTCCTGTTTTTAACCCTATTTTTCGTAATGCTTGGGTTTGGCATCATCATCCCAAACCTCGCTTATTACGCAACAGATATCGGGGCAACTCCCACCCAAATTGCATTATTATTGTCTATCTATTCTGGCATGCAACTGATATTCGCGCCCATCTGGGGCAGATTATCAGACATATACGGCAGAAAACCAGCAATTATGTTTGGATTGCTAGGGAACGCTGTTGCGTTGGCTGCTTTTGGAATTGCCAAAGATTATATTTCGCTTTTTGTAGCACGTAGTGCAGCCGGTATCGCTTCGGCAGCTGTATTACCCAGTGTCATGGCGTATGTTGCAGATGTTACTACATCTGAAGAACGCGGTAAAGGGATGGGACTAATGGGGGCAGCCATGGGACTCGGTTTCATACTCGGTCCAGCAATCGGCGGCGTAATGGGACGACATGATCTCCCCTTCTTTGTCGCTGGTGGTTTGTCGTTATTGACATTTCTATTTGTGCTTACAACACTACCTGAATCACTACACCAAAGGGGTGAAGAAACAGATCATGAATGGATATCTCCTCGTGAATTATTCCAAAAAGCGACTATTAAATCTCCGCTTATACCACTTTTCCTCGTAGCATTTTTCTCTACATTCAGTTTTGCGGGGTTAGAGACAACTTTTCCATTATACATTGAGGAAGGATGGAATTACGATCAAAAACAGATGGGATGGATGTTTATGGTTATGGGGGCAATTGTTGTTCCTTTACAAGGAGGATTGCTTGGTAGATTGATAAACTGGATAGGAGAACGAAGAATAATCTTGACCGGTCTTTTGCTGAACATTCTCGGTATGATACTATTTCTGTACGCCTTCAACTTTGTAACATTAACAATCTATCTCACAATTACAGGTATAGGCAATCAACTCATTCGCCCGACAAATACATCGTGGATTTCTAAGCAGACACATATTGGACAAGGTGCTGCTATCGGCATTATGGATGCATTCCTGAGTTTAGGACGTATGTTAGGTCCACTTCTTGGTGGATGGTTATATGACAACTCTATACACCCCGCATTTATCAAAGGAACTTTTAACTGGTTTTTCAACGGATGGTTATATGGTAATAATGCCTATTCTTATACTGTTTTGGCGATTATCTTAGTAATAGCGACCATCTGTTTATATATTCCTCTGCTGCGAGCTGAAAGAAATACCTAAAACCCTTTACTTTGCTGTAATGCAGGCAATCTGTGGGTTACGCGTCGTGTATTGTATTTGAGTCGATAACGTTGGTGTGCTTCGTCATCAGGATAATGTTCTGTTTTTGGATATGGGTATTTTGACATGCCGTGAAAAGGTAAGGGTTCAACTGTCTGAGATGTGAGCGTGTTTATGTCCCCGTCTTTATCCCATCCATCGCTGTATAAAATGAAATCTCTTGTCCAACCGTCTTTTAGTGGGGGGAACCGTGATGCATCAAATTCAACTGTAATTTCATCTCCCGCATTGAGAATAACATACATATCGTCAACTTCCTGTAATAGCGGATTCACATCACCGTAGCGAGTATAAAATCCCCCAAGATCACGCCACTGTCCAGTTTTCGTAACCTTCTGATAGTCAAAAAGATGAGGTGCGTGCGGATTCGGTCGATATATTTCAGAAAAACCTCTGTAGTGCAGATCTGCACTGTCAGGGTTCAACTCTGTGATTTTCATTGGAACGTTTTGTGCTCCTACTGTGAAAAATGCTGCATCCCAGTATATCTGCATATCCGTTTCAATCATAACATGCCGATCATCTGACAAAAATTTACCTGTCAGATCAATTGTAATAGTCTTATTTTTACCTGCGGGTATACCGATCATATCAATGACAGTTTTCCACTGACCAGTTTTGTCCTTGACAGCGACCGAAGGAAATCGAGGGGTAATGGCAGGATTTTGGGATAAGGCTACATTGATGCTGGTATCTGTTGGGAAGATCCATCCATTGAGATAAAGTATCACAGGAACATCATCAGGAAAATCACCGAGATCAAGGATGATTGCATGCGGTTCAACAACGCCTTGATATGGTCCCGGTTCGTGTTCTACAGCATATTGATAATCCGACATTTTTAGATCCGCAGAAACATCATTGCCGTGATGATCTGTTGCAGATTTCGGATATAATTTTTGTGAAACGCTATAGATTTTGAAGTCAGCAAATGGAGGGGGAGTGTATTGTTCATTTACAAAGATATCCGTATCTGCAGGATGGTCAACGGCAATCAGTTTGACCATATCAAAGTAGGCTGTTTCCCACAATTCCTCTGTTATCTGAATAGAATATCTGCCGGATTTAGGTTGGATTTGAGATGACGAGATTTTAATGAAATCCCTTGTCTCATCAGGTGCAACAAATCCCATAGCAGTAACGAGACCCAATGGAGCCCTCCAAAGCAAATCCGTAACAAATTCATATTTCTCACCATCATATACATATAGGAAAGGACATGATCCTTTCAAAATTTGTTTCTCCTGAATCCGTTGTTTTGCCTTCGGTTCAATGACGTTCTGTGGAACACCATTTGTCCACACAACACGAACAACATCTGCGGTGTCATAAGTTCCTAAACCGAAATGTGCTATCTGCTGCGAAACATACTGCAGTTGATATAAATCGCTTACCTTCAATTCAAGTTTTGAACCGATTCCATCTTTATTTACTTTGTTATTCCCTGTAGTGATACCTTCCAATTTCACCTGAATCCAATTATTCTGGTTCCCACCGTTATTTTGAAGTGCGCGTAGATGTCCTTTATCGTTGATATAGAATAGGTCTAAATCTCCATCATTGTCATAATCCCCGACAGCCCCCGCAATTCCTTTATCCATTGGTGTGGCAGGTTTTATGATAGAACTTGTTTCGGTGAACCTGCACGTTCCATCGTTCCGATATAGAAATAACCCCTGTTTGCTAATTATCCATAAATCAAGAAATCCATCATTGTCGTAATCAAGACTCTTTAGGACTGTTGACTGGTCATTATGTTTTTCAAAAGTCTGTTTTGATTGAATATCTGCAACATAAGTCCCATCACCTCTATTACGATAAAGAAGTAGACCTGTCGTGGATGCCAAAAAGAGATCAATATTACCATTGTTGTCGTAGTCACCTGCAGCAACCGATGTATAAAGGGCATCTTGTGGAATTCCCGTTTTGTCAGTAACTGCGCGGAGTTTCCCTTGACGCAGGTTATCATACAGTGTGCATCCAGAATCGGAATGTATAGCAAATATATCAATATCGCCATCATCATCAAAATCTGCATCGATAGCCTCAGATGAGGATTGCTGTGTTTTTGCATCATTTTCTTTTTCTTCAGTCAAAAAGGTCTGATCGCTCACATCGAAAAAAGTCTCATTCCCATTATACCGATACATTTTGACATCAGATCGTCCCGAAAAGATGTCAAGGTCTCCATCATGATCATAGTCAACAGGGAGAAGAACGCCAGTATTGTCAGTTTCCCGCTGATGAAAAATAATAGGAGATGCTCCCCATTTTTCCTCTGAATCCCTACGCAGCAAAGTTATTCCACCTTGCGTTTGCCATAGGAGTTCTTGTGTGCCGTTTTTATCCAGATCAAGATATGTATGAATTGGTAGGTTTAACGAGGGGGGAACTACGAAGTCTTGAAAGTATGGCGCGAGAAGGAACTTTCCATCATCACTGTTCCGAAGTAACCCTGTTGATGTAGAGTAGATATCTAACTTTCCATCATTGTCGTAATCAAATAGCGAGATGAAGGCGTGCTCTTTCTTATCTCTTTGATGATTGACAAGACCAAGTTGTTTCGTTACATCTACAAATTCCACTTTGATAGGTGGACTCTTTTTTGCAGTGAGTCGCGCTTTGAAACCTGAGCTGAACGTCTCTATCGGATGTCCGAGGATGTCAGTCACCAATTCACCGATACCTTGTTGATAGCGAGGACTTGCCCGATGCACGTTCTCAAAGAAACGGATATTCCGCGACGCATCATTATGATTCCCGTTTTTTATCGCATCTATCCCCTTTGTTAGTAAAGATAACTTATCCGCATCTGTGTCCCCTAATAGAATCAACAACTCCTGGCAATGTTTTTCAGCATCTTCAAGTCGTTCCTGTCCGATGAGTGCTTGTGCTAACTTCATTAAGATAACAACATTTACTGGAGAACGTTTGTATAATTCCTGTAAGTGGTGAACAGCCTCTTGTTGTGCTTCTGAATTGTTCCGCTGTCCAAGGTAATATCTTGTAAGTTTGTAACGAAATTCCAATTCATCAGGGGACAAACGGACAGACTCTTTTAACGCTTCTATCGCCTCCGTACTTTCCCCTTTTACCTGATAGACTTCAGACATGATAAAATGTAATTGACTGTCCATCGGCACGGCAGCAATTCCGCGCTTAATCCATTCCTCAGCAAGCTCATTTTGCTGTAGACGCAAATGAGCGACAGCAAGGTTACCATATCCTATCGCTTCATCAGGGAGTAATTCAACGAGTGCAGAGAATTCTGAGGAAGCTTTTGTGGGTTGCGATTCTTCAAGATACGCTAAACCCAAATTCTGGTGATGAATCGCTTCCTTAATAGTCCTGTCAGTATCGCCTTCTTGCGAAACTGCATTAAGGACAACACCATGAAAAAACAGGACTATGAAACATGTTATATGTGTGATTGAATATAGTGAACGGGATAGCATTGCTGATTATTTCTTTTCTTCAGGTTTCTCTGCGTCTGATTGTTGGAAAGATAAAGCGGAATCCACGATCGCTTGCTTCAGTGCTCTGAGACGAAGTGCCAATGAATCTTCAAGTTGCTTAAGATGTAATAACCAAGACTCTTTTGAATCACCATCCTCCTTACCGAACCCGTTTGTCATTGACAGACGGATATATTTTAGACGTTCTGACTGCAAGATTTTCAGTTGATCGTCGTATTCAGCAATTCCTGATTCTAATAACGTTGCAAGTTCTCGTATCTCTTCCACTGTTTCACTCCTATATTACGTGTTGTTTATTCTATTCTCTCATATTTAATGTCATGAGGCAAGGGAATTATACACCCACACCACGAAAACACTTGATAATTTCTGAAAATGATGTTAAACTTTATCCTAACCTACTGATTTAGATAAAAGGAGTATTTTCATGGACGTAACATTCACATCAGCAATCACTGAAGTCATTGAAAGATTAGAAGCAGGCAACCCAGTCCCACCGCTTGTGCCAAAATCTACGTGGAGTAACGAATTATCAGACGAGTTATCAGCACTATCACTTGAAGAACTCTTTGATGGAGAATCACTGAAAGACGACATTTTTGGCAGTGCTATCAAGAGTGGTCTGCTTCTTTGGAACGATGCATTGGATGACTCACACGACATCTCACAAGGCCTGAGTAACAACACTGGCAGTTATTGGCACGGCATTATGCACCGACGCGAACCGGATTATAGTAACGCTAAATATTGGTTCGGCAGAGTCGGCACACACCCAATTTTTCCTAAACTCAGGGAACGTGCTATTGTCATAGCAAAAGAAGTACAAAATCCTTCAGATACGCTTGCACAAATCACACAAACGATAAAGAACGAACCACATTGGGATGCATACCAATTTATTGATTGGTGTCAGGCTGCAGAAAATGAGCCATCTTCAGATGCAACCCAATTCTTGCAACAGGTACAGGCAGAAGAGATTAAATTGCTGCTTGCATATTCGTATCAGAACGCTATCTAAATATTGGTGTTTCTTTCACTATATTTATTATTCTCAGGAGGCAAAAAATGGAATCAAGAAATAAGGCTTTCACTATGAACAATTGGTGTTTTCTTTTAACTGTCATCACAAGTATTCTCATGTTAGGGTCCTGTGTGCCAACTACGATGAACACCAGTGGCACACCAAGACTTCCAGCGAGTGAGGCTTACGAAGAGATCAAACAACTCACCACAAAAGTTGAAACCGTCAGCGATCCAACCGATGCTGAAATGTTAATTGAGAAATCACAAACTTTTATCAAAGCACACGGAAAATACAAGCATGCAGACGAGGTCTACTATATTCTCGGTGCTACTTTAGTGCAATTTGACCGTCCAATAGAAGGAATCGCTGTGTTAGAAGAACTCATAAAGTATTATCCGCTTGCATCCTATGTCGAACCAAGTTTGTTAACTTTGGGTTTAGCTTATGACAAGGTTGACAGACATGATGAGGCTGATGTAGTTTACGCAAAATTGGTAAATAACTCAAAGTATAGCAACGGTAGACACGCACAAACTGCACAGAAATTGCTGCAAACAGACAAAGCAGATCGTAAAGGTGCAACTGAAGGTTTGGCTTCTACAAGCAATAGTTCACCAAACTTTGTTGGACAAGCGGCTATGGATTTTGATGTAACAGACCTAAACGGACAACCGTTATCCATCGCACAATTTCGTGGCAAGGTTGTGCTTCTCGATTTTTGGGCAACATGGTGTCCCCCTTGTATTGCAGAGATGCCAAACGTGAAACGGACTTATGCGAAATACAAAAATCAGAACTTTGAGATTATTGGTATCAGTTTAGATAGGTCAATGGCACCCCTTAAATCTTATATTGAGAAAGAAGGGCTCATGTGGCCACAATATCACGACAGCAGTAGCAGAATATCCAATATGTATCAGGTGCGATCCATTCCGTCTACATTTCTGATTGACGGTGAGGGGATTATACGTATGACAAATCTTCGTGGCAGTGCCCTTGAGTCTGCTGTTGCACAACTTGTTCAAGAAAACTTGAATCGTTAAATAAACATGAGTTTGATAAATCAAATTCTTGTCCGCCATCAGAATACGCTTTTGGTATTCTGAATTGGTTAGGAATCCTCACTATAGACATCGATTGCGTGAAATCTTTTTTGTCTGAACCAGGATTTACAGGATTATAGGATTTTCAGGATAAGAAAATGGTATTTCAAAGTGTCATTCAGAGGATAAAGGGCAATTTTTGAATAGTTAACGTCTGGAGTCCAAACTCACTATCTTGGAAATCCTATAATCCTATAAATCCTGGTTCAGACAAAGGCGGAGGCGAGATGTCTCCTATTCCCTTTATAGAGAACGGTAAGAATATGAAAAGCAAACGCTATTTGTCTCTACCAGTATTTTTCTTAATACTTACTTTTATACCAATCACCTTTGCTCAAGATTTTGCACAATCTGGTTTACCCTTAGGGGCAAAAGCGCGGCTCGGCAACGGAGCATTGAGTGAAGTACGTTTTTCACCTGATGGTAGTCAGCTGGCAGTTTCAACTTCAATCGGTCTATGGTTCTATAATCCGAAATTTGGCATAGCTGGCAAAAAACCAGAATTGTTAAGAGAGTGTATAGTTAGTTTATCATCCGATGAATTCACCTACTCACACGATGGCAGTACAATTGCAAGTGTGAGAAGCAGAATAGGGATAGAAGATATAGTCCATTTGTGGAATGTTGCTACAGGAGAAAAGAAAACGACCCTCACGGGGCACAAAATTCCACGTGCTGAAGCTGTCGCGTTTTCCCTTGATGGTGATACAATAGCAGTCAGTGCCTGGTATCAAGATAAAGGATTACGGTTATGGAATGCACAAACAGGTCAATACAAAACGACACTTACTGGAAATACAAGTCTTATCCGTTGTATAGTCTATTCCCCCGATGGTAATATGATCATTGCTGGGTGCCAAGATGGAACGATATGTTTATGGAATGCACGAACAGGAAAACACATAACCACACTTACAGGACATAAAAATGTCGTTAGTTCTATTGACTATTCCCCTGATGGAAAGATAATCGCGAGTGCAAGCACAGATGAAACAGTGCGATTGTGGGAGTCAGCAACAGGTGAACATATAGCAACCTTAAAAGCAGAAAAACCTCTATTCTCACGAAAGAAGACCCATTTTTCTACCATATCATATTCCCCTGACGGAGATACGATCGCTGCGGGAAGCTTCTGGAATGGTGAAGTATATATATGGGATGTACGAACAGGAAAACAGCAAAATGTATTCAAAGCACACATCAGTATGCTTACTTCGCTTGAATATGCTTCTAACGCAAATATTATTGTTACTGGAAGTAAGAGAGACGGCACAGTGAAGTTATGGAATGCAGTTACTTACGAAACCGAAACTGTATTGACAGAACACACCCGCATTACTCACTTTGCTTATTCCGCTGATGGAAACACCATCACAACTAATAATCATAAGCCTGACTTCAGATTGTGGGACGCACAAACATTCCAAGAAAAAAAATTTATAGCTTACAAGAATGATAAACATACACAGTATGCTATGTTGTTTACTCCTGTATCCTATTCTCCTGACGGAGAAACGATTGCTATGGCAGTCGAACGCGACTTCGAAGACGGTTTGGTTGTGATACGGGATATACGGACTGGTAAAATCAATAAAAAACTTAGACATTCAAATCTGGTACGCCTCCTAATTAACACTACTTACTACAACACCTCTTTTATTGCATATTCCCCTGATGGAAAATTGATTGCTACAGGTGGAGGTTTATATGAAAAAGACAGAGGCAAGGTATATTTATGGCACGCGCAGAAAGGTATTTACAAAATCATACATAAAGGGCATAGTTTTGTCTATTCCTTGGCATTTTCGCCAGATGGTAAAACAATCACAATTGGAGACGCGACAGGTAAATGCCAGGTCAGGGATGTTATAACTGGAGAAAGCAAAACCACACTCACTGGACACAAAGGCGGGGTCTATTCAGTGGTATATTCACCCAATGGAAACATTATTGCTACTGGTGGTGTGGATAAAACAGTTCGGTTATGGGATGTAAAAACAGGTGAACTCTTGAAAACTCTCACGGGGCACAAGAGATATATTTCTTGTATCGCATACTCGCCATCTGGAAGCACCGTCGCCAGTGCCAGTGCGGATAATACGATACGGTTGTGGGATACTAACACAGGAAATCAAAAAGCCAGTTTTATAGGATATGCACAGACTACTTCTATTCTTTTTTCACCTGATGGACATACACTCACAAGTAGGGATCGGAGCGGAACAGTACTGCTCTGGGATATTAAAACAATTGGACAGAAAGAAAATTAGCACAGCTCACTAACAATGGAGGTTTCAGATGTTATATTTTTCAATAAAAAGTGAGCCTGCGGCAGGAACGCTTTCTGCACTGCACGCGTATATTGAAAAGTATAAGAAAACTGGGCGTGCGGAGGTCTATTTGGCATATCTTGATATTGCTCATATACATCATGGACTTTGGGCAGTACTGACGTTCCCAGATGATCCTTACGTTGTTAAGTTTGATACGTTTGGGACCGGAGACCCTGAAAAAGACAAAAAACTTGCTGACTCACATAGAGAGATTGCCCTCAAATATTAAGTGAAGTTTTATATCGATCCACACGGACTCACAGATAGCTTTGATTATGAGTTCTATGATTTCAATTTTTGAAGCGGAACGCAGAATTTGGTTGGGATTTTATTCTTTACGGATGTTAAAAGTATCTCCTATTTCCTTATGGAGAACAGTAAGACTATGAAAAGCAAACGTTATTTGGTTCTATCAGCATTTTTCTTCATACTTGCTTTTATACCAATCACTTTTGCTCAAGATTTTGCACATTGGCATCTACCTGAAGGTGCAAAGGCTCGACTGGGAAAAGGTTGGGCAGGTCAAGTTAGATATTCTCCAGATGGCACACGACTCGCAGTCGCAAGCAGTATCGGAATTCAGCTCTACGACACACAGACCGGTGAAGCACTCGATTTGTTCACGGCACGGACAATTGCTTTCGGTAGTGTCGCTTTTAACCCTTTGGATAGTACACTACTTGCAGGCGCGGGTTCAGACCATTCTATCTACCTTTGGGATGTTGAGACAGGTCGACTTCTGCAAACATTTCAAGGACATACAGATTGGGTCCGCGTAGCGTTCAGTCCCGATGGGACACAGCTTGTCAGTGGGAGTAAGGACAAAAGTGTTCGGATATGGGATGTCCAAACAGGTAAACACCTCTACACATATCGAGAACATAAGGAGTGGGTCCATAGTGTCGCTTTTAGTCCTAATGGTAAGTTGGTCGCGAGTGGTAGCTTGGGGGATCCTGTCCATCTATGGGATTCTGAAACAGGTAAACAGATTCGGACGCTACAAGCAGATGATAGTTGGATTTATAGTGTCGCTTTCAGTCCCGATGGTCAAATACTTGCCAGTGCTGGTTCGGACGGTCCCATTCAACTTTGGGATGTCGGGACAGGTGAACTTTTGCGAACGCTTGAAGGACATATAGACGATGTTAATAGTGTGTCCTTTAGTCCTGATGGCAAAATGCTTGCAAGCGGGGGTCAAAATCACTTCGGCTCCGCTAAAGACGGTTTTATCCGTCTTTGGGATGTGCAAACAGGCCGGCAACTTGTAGCGTTTGATGGGCATACAAATGGTGTTCACGATGTATCTTTTCACCCTAATGGCAAGATGCTTGCCAGTGTAGGTGGAGACGGGACGATTCGATTCTGGGATGTTGATGTTCTTAAACGCGGTAACCACAACACACTTGAAGGACATGTTAGCCCAGTGCATATTGTTGCTTTTAGTCCCGATGGTAAGATGCTCGCGAGCGGGAGTGAGGACGGTGTTATTTGTCTATGGGACGTGCAAACTCATCAACTTCTTAACACATACAATAAACATAAGGAATATGTCAAGAGTATCTCCTTTAGTTCCAATGGTGAGATGCTTGTAAGTGGGAGTGAGGACGGTGTTATTTGTCTATGGGACGTGCAAACACATCAACTGCTTAACACATACAATAAACAGGGGATTTGTGGATTCAGTCCTGATGGCACGACGCTTGTAGTGGAGAGTCCTGGCGACAATAACATCCATCTATTTGATGCCAGAACAACAACCTATATTAGCACACTACGAGGACATATAAGTTCTGTTAGTAGTGTGTCTTTTTACAATCGTGAACAACTTGCAAGCGTAGATTCGTCTGGCAACATCTGTCTTTGGGATGTACTCACTGGTGAGCAGCTTCACATGATAAAGCAACGTCAGTTTTATGCTGGATGTCTATCCTTTAGCCCTGACGGTACGATGTTGGCATATAGTGGGCGGAGATTAGGGAGTGCAGCCAATTCCATTCTCTTATGGGATGTGCAAACAGGTCAGCAGCTCGGGGGACTTGGGTCGTATGGAGATCGTGTTTATAACATCTGTTTTCACCCTGAGGGTAAGATACTTGCAGGCAGTGGTTCGGAAGGTGCTATCAGCCTCTGGGATTTGCAAACAGATCGGCGTCTCCGAAAACTTATAGGAGGTATAGGCGATGTTTATAGTATCTCTTTTAGTCCCGATGGTAAGATACTTGCAAGCGGCGGTGAAGACGGGGCAATCCGCCTCTGGAACATTGGAACAGATGCCAATCTTGATACACTTGAAGGATTTACAGGATGGGTCAATAGCTTCGCTTTCAGTCCCGATGGTCAAACACTTGCCACCGGAGGGTCGGAAGGTTTCATTCATCTGTGGGGTGTCGGGACAAACACGCCTTTTGGCACACTTTGGGGACAACATATAGGGTGGGTCAGAACCGTCGCGTTCAGTCCCGATGGTAAACTCATCGCCGGTCAGAGTGGCGACATCACCTACCTGTGGGATGCTGAAACGGGTAAACAGGTTAACAGACTAAAAGGGTATATTAATAGCGTTGCTTTTAGTCCTGATGGCAAACGCCTCGCAAGCGGCAGTAAAGACAAAACTATTTACTTATGGGATATAAAAATAAGTAAACACTTTGCCACACTACAAGGGCATACGGGTTATATTCAATGCGTTGCTTTTAGTCCTGATAGTAAACTCATCGCAAGCGGAAGTTCCGACAGGACTATCCGACTATGGGATATAGAAACAAATAGCCATATTACCACGTTACAAGGGCATACGGGTGTGGTTAATAGCGTTGCTTTTAGTCCTGATGGCAAACGCCTCGCAAGCGGAAGCAACGACAAAACTATCCGATTATGGGATATGAAGACAAATAAACACATTACCACGCTAAAAGGGCATACAGATATAGTCAATAGCGTTTCATTTAGTCCTGATGGTGAACTTCTTGCAAGCGGAAGTGATGACAAAACTATCCGATTATGGGATGTTGAAACAGCCAAAAATATCCGCACGCTTGAGGGACATACTTGGTATGTCAAAAGTGTCTCTTTTAGTCCTGATAGTGCTACGCTGGCAAGTGGAAGTGATGACGGCACAGTGCTTTTGTGGGACGTGCCAATCAATGAATGAACACATTTGAAGGTAAAGATAATGCAAGATTTATTAGAATTCATAAGCAACTTATATCAAATTTAGATGTTCTGAAATTCTCTGCACACAGAAGGATTACAATTTGAAAGTCAATTAAACCCAACAATACACCAAAGGAGAATATGATGTATACCCAAGAAAAAATTAAAGGAAATCTATCGTTATTTGCTATCAGTATAAGTATGATCGTAACGGTTATGCTCATCGGTATTTGCACACATCTTTCCGCAGAAGATGCATCACAATCTACTGCGACTGTGAGTCCAGCACAAATCGGTTTCAAATATCAAGAAGTAAAAGCACTTTACAAAAAACTTGCAAGCAAGAATAAACCAGAAGGATTAGATGTATTAGTTGAAAAATCGACTAATTTCGTAACATCCTTTCCCGATTACAAACGCGTAGATGAGGTATACTACTATCTCGGCAACGGTTTAGTCAGATTAGACAAAGTTGAGGAAGGCATCAAAATCTTTGAAAAACTTATTGAGAAACATCCAGAGGCGCGTTATGTTCAACCCAGCCTATTAGAATTAGGGATGGCTTACGACAAACTGAAGAAATATGACAAAGCAGATGAAATCTATACAAAATTGATTGAGCACCCCAAGTTTGGCTCAAGATCGTATGCAAAACAGGCAAAAATATATCTTGAAATGGATAAATCCAAGCGAACTGGTGAAATTCCAGAACCCCAGCAAAGAACTTCTGCCCAACCAAGTGAGTGGATCGGTAAACCCGCTCCTGAATTTCAGGTAAAAGACCTGAAGGGTGAAGAACTCTCCTTAGAGAAATATAAAGGCCAAGTGGTGTTGCTCGATTTCTGGGCAACATGGTGTGGACCTTGCATCGCTGAATTACCTAACGTCAAGAAAACATACCAAAAATACAAAGATCAGAAATTCCAAATTATTGGTATTAGTCTGGACAGATCACAAAAACCACTTGAGGCGTTTATTGAGAAAGAAGAACTTGAGTGGGTTCACTATTGGGATCAAGGTGGACAGATAGCAAATCAGTATAAGGTAACCGGTATTCCATCAATGTTTCTACTTGATGGTCAAGGTGTAATTCGTAAAGCAGGCCTTCGTGGACACGCGCTTGGAACCGCCGTTGCTGAATTGGTAGAGGAAAATCTCACAAATCCAAGTGGCACACCTAAGATAACACCTGAGCCCGATTCTCCACCAAAGTCAATCCCTGCTACGAAACTAATCAAACCAAAATCAAACCCGCAAATCGAACCAGCCCCCCAATCTACTAAAATAAAAGTGGAGGATTGGATTGGCAAACCCGCACCTGATTTTCAGGTCAAAGATTTGAATGGTGAAGACCTCTCTTTGGAAAAATATAAAGGACAGGTCGTACTCCTTGATTTTTGGGCAACTTGGTGTCCACCATGCATCAAAGAGATACCGAAACTCAAGAAAGTTTATGAAAAATACAAAGACCAGAATTTCCAGATAATCGGTGTTAGTCTTGACAGAACAATGCCACCGCTTGCTGCTTATGTCCAAGATGAAGAGCTCGCGTGGGTTCATTATTGGGATGAAAGCCGAAATGTGAAAAATCAATATGGAGTTACCGGAATACCAACTGCATTTCTGATTGATGGCGAAGGTATTATCAGAAATGCGAGTCTCGGTGGATTTGATGTAGATTCTGCCGTTGCTGAATTGATGAAGGAAACGATTGAAAATCCAGTTGAGGATGTTCCTCCTACAAAAACGACTGATGACCTACTCGAAATCGGTGAAGGCGTAGATCCTAATGCCAAAGAGATTATTACTGCAACGATTGCCGCACACGGTGGACTTGATAAACTAAAGACAGTGAAAAACATCGTGATGGAATCACACAGTTTTGAATACTTCCCTGATGGCACCGTGCAGGATGAGGGAAAGAACAAGTCTTACTTTTCTCAGAATAAATCCCGCACCGATTGGGACATGGATGGTCGCAGTGACAGTTTAATCTTCAATGAAGATACCTTGTATCAGTTAACGAACGGAAAGGCACAACCTATTCCAGATGACAAGGCAGATTCTATTATTTCATTCTACAAGGATGGTCTTTTCCGTGAACCGATTTGGCTTCTGATAAAACTTTCGCAAGATGAAATACCTGTCAAATTATTAGGCACAGAAGAAGTAGGGGATGACACTGCTTCTGTGCTTCTTCTTCCACAACCTTCTGGGAAAAAACTGAAAGTCTACATTAGTGAAAAGACACATTATATAATTCAGTTTGTTTACGGTTTTGAGATAGAAGGTAAAGACAAAAAAATTACCTCAACTTTGGAAGATTATCGGGAAGTGGATGGTGTCATGATCTCTCACCTTCGCACGACTAAGAATGGTGAATATCGGCAAATCTTAATTACTGACATATCCTTGAATGCTGAACTTGACGACGCACTGTTCAGTCCTGACACATCTGACGAATAAGATCTGATAACAACTGGTAGGTGCGGTTTCAAACAGCACCCATAAGCGTCAATTTAGGGAAATATCTTCTTGTGGGAGGGGTTTCTAACCCCGATTAACATTTTAAATTTCGGTCAAAATCGGGGTTATAAACCCCTCCCACAAGAGAAAATACAGCAACTTTTTCTTAAATTGACGCTTATGGTGCGGTTTCAAACAGCACCAAACCTGAGAAAATGGCTAAAGAAGATAGTGAAAACGCAAGAGAAATTATAAGAAAGTGGATGCCTATAGCAATATGGATTGCAGCAGTAATGATTGTTCCATATTGGCTATGGATAGACGAAAAGAAATCGTTACAATCCACACTGATAAATATCAGCGGTTTAATTCCGCTCTTTCTACTATTATCAACACTTATCATAGAAACGGGAGGATTTGTAATGTCTGGGATTATGATGGCGGAAAGACTCTGGAAAGAAAGAAAAGAAAGGATACGTAAAGAAAAAACAGATGCGGCATTGTCACCACTTGCGGTACGTGTCGCCACTGGTTTTATTATTGAACATGATTCTGAGCTTGGGAACAAATCAGATTCAGAGTTGTTAGAAATGGTCCAAGAGTTTGGTGCTGACAAAGCACTTGATTTTGCAGCAGAACAGGCTGGTAAAGACATTTTGGAGTTTGTTAACGGTATTGAGCATGATGAAGATGCTAACCGGATTGCGGTTAATATTTCTGACTTACTGGCACGTGAAGATTTTGCAGATCAAGTGGTGTATTTAGTAAGAGAAAATCAATATCTGCATATTGAATGAAAGTTCAAGGACACAAATTCTACGGGAATAAATACCGCCGCTAAACCTAACAGAGTGACTTAGAATGAAAAGCATCCGTATAAAATATATAGTTTTAATCTGCTTAAGCATTTTCACTATAATTCCAAATGTGTATACAGCAGACTCTCCGACTGTCCCCGCATTTCCCGGCGCAGAAGGTTATGGCGAAATCACTCGCGGCGGAAGAGGTGGAAAAGTCATTTTAGTAACCAATCTAAACGACTCCGGTCCAGGCAGCCTGCGAGAAGCAGTGGAAACTGAAGGTCCACGGATAGTCATCTTCACAGTTTCGGGTACTATCACACTTGAAAGTAAATTGAGAATCTCCCATCCCTATATCACTATCGCAGGGCAAACGGCTCCGGGAGATGGTATCTGCATTAGGAGATATCCGCTTTTAATTAATACCAACGAAGTGATTATCAGATATATAAGGGTGAGGTTAGGAGATGAAACGGATGATGATTCAGATTCTATATCGAGTGATCGACGCAAGAACATTATCCTTGACCATGTATCAGCAAGTTGGAGTATTGACGAAACGGTGTCTATCTACTATTGCGAAAATGTAACGATTCAGTGGTGTCTAATATCGGAAAGTTTATACTTTGCTGGACATGAAAAAGGGGCACATGGGTTTGGCGGAATATGGGGCTCAAACCGTAGCACGTACCATCATAACCTATTCGCGCATCACAGCAGCCGTAATCCACGTTTCGCTTCAGGTTGCGGATATAACGATTTCAGAAATAATGTGATATACAATTGGGGTTATAACAGTGTCTACGGCGGCGAGAAAGAACATACAGGAGATGAGAGGTTTAACTTTACCGTTGTCAACATGGTGGCAAACTATTTTAAGCCAGGTCCCGCAACACGTCCGGGCGAGGTGACATACCGAATTGTAAACCCATCATCAAGCGGTTCGGACGACGGTTTTGGTAAGTGGTATGTGGAAGATAATTTTGTTTATGGTAACCAAGTAGTTACTGGCAAAAACTGGTCCGCTGGTGTGCAGCCAGCGGGTCGTAGTCCACATGGTCCACATCCTGGAAGGCTTCATAGACCTTTTGAATCTATGCCTATCAATCAGCAAACCGCTGAAGAGGCATACATTGCTGTTCTTGAACGTGTAGGTGCATCATTGCCCAAACGCGATTCAATTGATGCACGCATTATTGATGAAACCCGTAATGGTTATGCCACTTACGAAGGGGGAACATACAAAAATAGGTGGCGCGTGCCTGATGAAACAAGAAAGTGCGGTATCATTGACTCACAGGAAGATGTCGGCGGATGGCCCGAACTCAAAAGTCTACCTGCCCCTATTGATAGCGATAGTGATGGCATGCCTGATGAATGGGAAAAGAAATATGGACTTGATCCGAATGACGCTTCTGATACATCAAAGGACAATGACAAGGATGGATACACAAACATTGAAGAATATCTAAACGGAACCGATCCGACTGAGTTTGTGGACTACACCAAACCTGAGAACAATGTAAATACGTTGAAGTGAATTGGTGTAGAAACTTAATTCCATATTTTTTTCTGTTTTGACTAATCATCTACTAATCACACAAGATTAAAAAATTACTAACGATATACATCTTTGCGATGCTTGATTCGATAGATGTCAACACGACGAAGTTGATCGTCAATTTGATATAAAATTCGATAGGTCCCAACCCTTATTCGCCAATGTGATTCATTTTTTCCTATGAGTTGAACAACACCACGTGGACGCGGATTCTGTCTTAATTGATCAAGAGTGTTATCAATACGTCTGATGACATTGTTAGGTAAACGACGTAATTCTTGTTCAGCACGACGTGTTAAACGGACAGTATAAATCCTTTGTGCATTCAAAGTTTTCCCTCTTTTCTCAACTCATCTTGAATGTCTTGATAGTCGCGAAAGTCCGTTTCAGTATTGACAGCGGTATCCATCTCTATAGTATCCTCTAAGTCTTCAAGGTGTTGCATGAGCAGTTGGAATTCTTTGATTGACAGAAGTGCAGCAGTTTTCTCACCTTTGTCATTAAAGAGGTATTGTGGATTGATTTTTAGCATTTATTCCCTCCTTACTGTAATAATTATACAATCCATCAATTAGAATTGTCAATTGTTATGAAGGTGACATCTGAAAGTCTCTAAGTTAGATTTTTTATGCCTGGAATCTAAAATGTTGTGTAGATCTAAAACTTCCACTCCAACAGCGTCACGCGATTATGCCAAACAAGCACACCCATCGTAGTTCCTATAGCTGCACCAACTAACACATCCGAAACATAATGTCGACCAAGATAGACACGCGAAAAACCTACCAATCCCGCGCCGATGTATAAAGGTATTCTCCACCTCGGATACCGATAACCCAGTATTGTTGCCGCACTAAAGGCAATAGAAGCATGTCCCGATGGCATAGATGGATTTCCAAGCATATCATCAAGGGGTCGCTTCCGCCGAACCAACTGCTTTACGCTGTATGTAATAAGCCCTGTGCTTAGGTATGCAGAGGACAACAATCTACCTGTGTTTTGACGATCCTCATTTCCATAAGCCATCAATAAAATAGATAATCCCATGACAGATCGGTAATGCCCAAACTCTGTAGTGATCTCCATGCCTGTCCATATCGGTTCGCTATGTGGTGGTGCATCGTAAATACTATCAAAGAGTTGCTGATCCCATCGCGCTAAAATATTATCTGCATCCGCTTCTAATCCTGTTATACACCAAAAGGTAAGGAAAATGAAGGTCAGTGATACAAATTTGGTATTGCGTTGGAGATACTTCAAAGTAACCTATTCCTTTTACACTTATACTACCAAGGTGCTTGACGTTCAGGTAGTGGATCCACTGTCCATGCCATCCGATGGATAAGTCGTTCTTGCATTGCCAGTTTTACATCTGTATAGTCTGAATTATCCCAAAGGTTGTAGGTCTCTTTTGGATCGTCTTCCAAGTCGTAGAGTTCTCCACCACCTGTGCCGTGTGCTACAACTAACTTATACCGTTCACTCCGTACCATAGTTGCATTTGCAGTAGGTTCACTGTGCCACGGCATAGCGTTGTAATACTCACAATAAACATCATCCCGATGGGAATCCAGACTTTCTTCACCTTTCAACATCGGCAGAAGGCTTTTCCCTTGCATACCAGGATATCGTTCCAAACCACATGCTTCCAGTAGGGCCGGTGCTAAATCAACCAATTCCACAAGGGCATCTGAACGTGCCCCATTGTTCAGCATCTCCGGTCCAGAGATAATCAAAGGCACTCGGATAGCAGGTTCATAAAAATAAGGTCCCTTCAGATAAATGCCGTGGTCACCAAGCATTTCTCCGTGGTCTGATGTGAAGATTACGATTGTGTTTTCTTTCTGTCCTGTTTCATCTAAAAAATCAAGTAGCCTTCCGACCTGTGTGTCGATTACATCAACCATAGTCCAATATGCTGCAGTTACCCAACGGTGATCTGTTTCACTCATTTCTCGGTAACGGAATCCAGACCCGCCACCATAAGCACCCCTGTGGTCAATCTGCTGCCAAATCGGTTTATTGTCCAATTCACCTTCAACATAGTTCGGTAACGGGATTTCACCTAATATTTTTCTGTATCTTTCTAACGCCTCTATAGGCGGGTCAAAAGCATGGTGCGGATCAAACATATTCACGGAGAATAACCACGGTTGTTTAAATCGTGATGCACTACGGATAAACGACATTGCCCTTTCAACACTCCACGTCGTTTGACTATGTTCCTCTGATGGAATTACTCTGACATATTTCGAATCAACTAAAGGTCTGCTATCCCGGCGAAGTCCTTTATCTGATAGCCACTGAATATAATCGTGTGTTGCCCAAGCATCTGCGGGATCGTGTGACCAGAAAAACTGATCATAACCATCATCAATCCGTTGTTCCGTACCCTTGCAAACACGGGGATTGCAAGGGGCCAGATGAAATTTTCCTGCTAACCCACATACATAACCAGCATCTTGGAGGATTTTCGTCACAAGTACTTCATCATCTGGGATCATCTGTCCATTTTGCCGACATCTTGTTGTACGTGGATAGCGTCCAGTGAGGAAACTTGCCCGACTCGGGGTGCATACAGGACTCTGTGAATAAGCGTGTTCAAAAAGCACTCCTGCTTGTGCTAACTTGTCTAAATTTGGGGTTCTGACATAAGGGTTTCCATAGCAACCAAGCGTATCAAATCGTTGTTGGTCACTACATATCCAAAGGATATTGGGAGGGTTTTCATACATCTGTTTCAGTCTCAGTTTCTGTTTCAGTATGCACCAATTTTCGATATCGGAAAAATGTCCATACACCAGAGGCGATGACAATAATCAGCACACAACCTACTCCAATATTGATAACAATCCGCCAGGGGTTCATCTGCCACAGACGTTGCCCCGCTAATTTTGCAGCAGGAGAGCCTTTCTCTGCTTTCAAGACAACCAGTTTCCAATACTTTTTAGCGGTTTCTGGTTGTTGATATGCCTCTGCTAACTTTGCATATGCCTCTGCTAACTTTGCAGTTACCACAATATAATTGATGTCTTGTACCTGACCACTATCAATAGCATCGGCAAAAGAAGAAAACAACAGAACAGTTAATTCTTCTGACATCTGTGGAAAATCAGTTGTCGTTTCAATACCGTTTTGGAACGCTTCTATCGCCTTTTGATGGGCATCCCGACTAAATTCAAGTTCAGCGATCTCAAACCATGTTTTCTTGATCAATTCAACTGACTGCTCAATCGCTTCATAACCATCAAACGTGAAAGTTGCAGAACCGTGGTAGAAATCGCCTTGTTTGGCATATAACGTGTAATCTGTACCTGGGGTTAGCATAGCAGAAGCTTTCCAGTTTTGAAATGAAAATTTACCATCTTCTCCGACAGTTTCAACATAGTCTGTGCCATCAATTGATACTTTTGTACCTGAAACGGAGACATCGGAGGAACCAATAACAGTGCCATGCACAGGAATTGGTTTGAGAACAGATATGAAATTGATAACTTCACCTTGTGTTAACTTGAGTTCTGCTGTTTTAGGTTCGGGCCTAAGGTATCCTGTTTTCTTTATGGATACAGTGTAACTCCCTTTCTCTAAATCTTTTGTGAAAAGTTTAGGAGTTACTCCATTTTCTTTCTCGTTAAGTGTAATCTCTGCACCCTCCGGGAAAGAAGTGACTTTAATTGCAGGACTCAGTTTCATTACCGTTTCTTCTACATTTCCCGTAGGTGCAAAAATTGCGTTTTCAAAAGTCTTTTCGTTCTGTATATGCTGATATATCTCAATTATACTGATGTGCCTGTTATCATCTGCGTCAATAGTTTCTGTGGATAAGGTGTCAACCAGTGCCTGTAGAAAAGAATTTTTACCTGCTGGTGCTGTTGTTTCAGCAGGATGAATAACATTTAAGGCAGAGGTGCCGAGTGTTACTCTATTCGCATAATAGACGGTAAGTCTCTCATCGTATGCGTAGCCATCAATGATGACAAGGATACGACCTATTCCTGTCGCTTTTAACCATTGATTTAAAACGGCATCTTGGATAGTATCTTCCGATTGTGTTGAAATATGCATTGCATTGACACGCGGTTGTTTAGATACTTCCCCATGATACAGAAAAATTAAGCTATTAATCTTATCTGACAAGTTAGCTATGTCAATGATAGCATTCTCAATTTCATCTTTTGTTGCTCTATCACCGTTAAGCCGTTGTATATTTTGCTGAGAAACTTTCCCTCTCTCTATGAGCAGTTTGTTTATAGATTTAAACAACGTATTTGCATCAGCATCAGGAGAGGTATCGACCATCAACCAATATGTCTCTGAATCTATGGGTTCAGCAGAAACATCCCAAACCTTTAAGACTAAAATACAGATAAAAAGTAAATATAGAACGATTTTTTGTGTAGGCATTATCATTACCTAAATTGCGAATTAAATAGAAATTATGTTTATTTTCGCTAATTCTACTGAAAACTTATGAAATTTGCAAGAAAATTCAGTATTAAGCACAGATGTATTCAAATATCACGATTCTGTATTTCCTAAATTACGGATTATTACCATGTGTGTATGGAATTTGCCGACGTTGAAACCCGCTAAACGTTTTAAAATAACGGAAATACGTGACTTGCACAATTTTTCCTTGCAAATTTCTACAAATTTAAGATATACTTTATCAATAAAATGACACACAAACACAACATGACTGGCAAATACTTTTAAGTATAAGATTTAGGTGAATGGACATGCTTTTTCATTTTGCAAATGTTCTCATATTTTTAGTTGTTGGCTGCTTATTTGTCATCCTCAACCTAACTATTTCTCGCCTTCTACATACAAAGATATTTTCAGGTGAAAAAGTTATTCCTTATGAATGCGGGGAAGATCCAATTGGTGATACACGTATAAAGTTTAACACCCGTTTTTACGTTATTGCACTTATCTTCTTAATATTTGATGTTGAAGTCGTATTTCTGTTGCCGTGGGCAGTTGTGTTTAGAGATATAGGAATTTTGGCATTTGTGGAAATGCTTGTGTTTATTGCTATTCTGTTAGTTGGACTTGCTTATGTTTGGGCAAAAGGTGATCTTGAATGGATAAGATCTACGCAGTTAGAGGTGCAATCTATACAGCGAGAGGAGAGTTATGATACTTGATGAGAAGTTAGACAAAAACGTAATTGTTACCTCAGTTGATGCTGTTGCGAATTGGGCGCGTTCTTCTGCACTCTGGCCGATGACATTCGGTTTAGCTTGTTGTGCAATTGAATTTATGGCGGCAGCCGCTTCCAACTATGACTTAGACAGGTTCGGAGCAGGTGTGCCACGTGCAACTCCCAGACAATCAGACTTGATGGTAATTTCAGGTACAGTTACGCTCAAGATGGCAACCCGTATCAAAAGACTTTATGAACAGATGCCTGAACCGAAGTATGTGATTTCTATGGGCAGCTGCGCTACGAGCGGCGGTCCCTATTGGCAACACGGATACCACGTACTTAAAGGTGTTGATCGGATTATCCCCGTTGATGTATATGTCCCTGGATGTCCTCCACGCCCGGAAGCACTCATAGAGGGTTTGCTGAAATTGCAAGAGAAAATCAAGACACAAACTGTAGCAAAACGTACCAATGCACCATTCTTAAAGAGATTATTTACGAAAACAGAATGGTACGAAATTGAAAAAGCTGAAAAAGCTGAAAAGGCTGAAGGCGCGGATGCAGATACCGAAACAACGGCACCTGAAGACGAAAACGTCGAAAAAACTGCATAACAATGTCGTTATCTCATCTGGAGAAGACAATACGTGAACCCAGAAGAAATCTATAATATCCTATCCGACAAGTTTGGTGAATCTGTTATTGGTTATGATTCAGAACTTGCAGGAGATCCAACTATTCAGATTGCACCTACAGCAATTGCTGAAGTTTGTCAATTCCTCGCTGAAACAGACGCATTAAAGTTTGATTCTTTAATGTGCTTAAGCGGTGTTGATATGGGTGTTAAAGAGGAAGACCTTTCTATCGTTTATCATCTCTACGGAATGCAACATCGCCATAGTGTGGTTCTGAAAACATCAGTACCAAAAACTGATGCACACCTTCCTACCGTTTCACATATTTGGAAAACAGCAGACTGGCATGAACGCGAAGCATACGACTTATACGGAATTTTGTTTGAAGGACATACCGACCTGCGCCGTATTCTAATGCCAGATGATTGGGAAGGATATCCACTACGAAAAGATTACCAAGAACCCGATTTCTATCGTGGCATGCGTGTGCCGTATTAGACAATATTTGAAGTTAATGAACATTATAGACAAAATCTAACCCGATAATCCACATTATGGAAAACACACAACAGACAGAATCTAAATTCATAGAATTAAAGCCGTTCACTGATGAAATGATAGTCAATATGGGACCTCAGCATCCAAGTACACACGGGGTATTACGGTTAGAATTGAGGTTGGACGGTGAGATAGTGCGGGAAGCAATTCCACATATCGGTTATTTACATCGTTGTTTTGAGAAACACTCCGAGAACCTTTCCTATCAGCAAATCATCCCATTTACGGATCGAATGGATTATGTTGCGGCGATGAATCAGAATTGGGGATTTTGTCTTGCCGTTGAGAAATTGCTTGCAGCGGATGAAACAAAGAATTTTGAAGTGCCAGAACGCGCAGAATATCTACGTGTGTTAATCTGTGAATTAAATCGAATAGCCAGTCACTTACTCTCTTTTGGCACTTATGGCATGGACATTGGAGCATTCACACCGTTCCTCTACGCTTTTCGCGATCGGGAACGTCTACTCCTGCTTTTTGAGAAGGTCTGTGGGGCACGTCTCACCTATAACTATGTTCGCATCGGAGGGGTTTCTGAAATCATTCCTATAGAACCAGGTTCCATTGCCGAACAAAATTATTTAGATGAAATAGAAGGATTTCTTGATTACTTCGAACCGAAAATTGACGAATATAACGACCTTTTAACATCAAACAGCATTTTCTCAGAGCGGACTATGGGTGTTGCTGTCATGTCTGCAGAGATGGCCCTGAGTTATGGTGCTACCGGTCCGAATCTTCGCGGTTCGGGGGTTGATTGGGATTTGCGACGAGACGAACCCTATTCTATCTATGACCGATTTGACTTTAATATTCCTGTGGCTAAGGACATGCCCGAGTTAGGGGCTGTTGTTGGAGACTGTTGGAGTCGGTATAAAGTACGAATGGATGAAATGAAGGAATCTGTGAAGATAGTCCGACAGATTTTAGCAGAAGGACTCCCTGATGGGCCGGTCATGGCGGATCTCAAAGCAGTCCGTCCATCGAAAGGTGAAATCTATTTTCGTAGCGAAGCACCTCGAGGGGAACTCGGATTTTACATTGTAAGTGACGGCACACCGAAACCGGTGCGTGTTAAAGGGCGTTCTCCATGCTTTAGTGCGTTAAGTGCACTGCAAGAACTAAGCCGTGGTTTGATGGTAGCAGATATTATCGCCATTATTGGAAGTATTGATATTGTCATGGGTGAAGTTGATCGATAGATTATAAATTAGGAGAAAAACCATGAATGATCAGAATTTTCAAGAACGCGTATTAGAATGGATTGATAATACTGAGGAATGGAAAAAGCAGACTGATGGACGATTGACTCAGATTGAAGGTCAGATGGACAATTTTGACAATCGGATGGACAATTTTGACAATCGGATGGAAAACATAGAAAGTCGAATGGATAACTTTGAGAATCGAATGAGCGTTTTTGAAGAGCGGATGGGTACCCTTTTGGAGGGATTGGGATGGATTCGTGGCAAACTGGAAGGGAAGCATGAATCTGATGCTACACTCTGGGGTAAGATTGCTGTATTAGCAGCAGCGGTATCCGCAATTATTGCACTCCTTGCATATTTCAAATGAGAAAATTAGATGTCAGAAATATTATCTGAAAGTTTCTTTCCAAAAATAGACCTGCAAGAAAGTTCCAATTGGGCAAAAGATTTCTTCCAGGATGCTGTCTTGCCACGATTGCCGGAAGCGGTGGCGGGACATCTGCCTCTGGAAGTAGGCACGATTCTCGTAATGTTAGTATGCGCGGGTATTTTTGTTGCTGTAGTTCCCTTGCTTCCATTGGTTTTAGTGCTTGCAGAACGGAAAGTTGCTGCACGTTTTCAGAATCGTACTGGTCCGATGCGTGTTGGGCCTTGGGGTACTCTGCAAACATTGGCGGATGGTGTAAAACTCATCTTTAAAGAGGACTATATCCCACCACAAGGTGACAAAATCCTTTTCATGCTTGCTCCTTATATTATATTTGCTTGTTCTTTCGCTGTTTTTGCTGCAATTCCTTTCGGACAAAGTATCTTAGTGAGCGACTTTAATATCGGTATCTTTTACATAATGGCAATCTCATCTGTAATTGTCATGGGCGTAATTATGGCGGGATGGTCCTCAAATAGTAAGTGGTCATTGTTAGGCGCATTACGTTCCGCTGCACAGATTGTCAGTTATGAAATCCCTCTTGGGCTCTCAATCTTAACCGTTGTGATGCTTGTTGAAAGTTTGAGCATGAGTAAGATTGTGGATAGTCAATCTGGAGGTATTTTCACTTGGATTATATTTCGTTCACCTTTTACCTTTATCGCATTCTTTATCTTCTTTATATCTGCTATTGCCGAAGTCAACCGAACACCTTTTGATCTGCCCGAAGCAGAGTCTGAGATCGTTGCGGGGTTCCATACAGAATACAGCGGCATGCGTTTCGCGCTTTTCTTCATCGCCGAATACGCAAATATGTTTGCTGTAAGTGCAATCGGAGTAACATTATTTCTCGGTGGGTATGAAGGTATTTTACCGGGATACGATTTTCTGGGTGGATTCCCAGGGTTCGTTATCAAAACATTAGGGCTCGTCTTTATGATGATGTGGTTGAGATGGACACTGCCACGTCTACGTGTGGATCAACTGATGAATTTGTGCTGGAAATACTTTATCCCGATTTCATTCTTTAATATATTCGGCACAGGAATATGGGGTCTGATTTTTGAGCAGGATGATGTGTGGAGTATCGGAATTAGTTGTGCGATAATCTATGTAGGACTAATCAGTGCGTATGCAGTTGCCGGGAGAAATCTTGCTCGAAGACCTGAACCACAACCAAGTTCAGTTTAATTATGTAGAGTTCATTGAATGTCTATGTGTTGGAAACTATTTATGTTTAGGTTTAGTTGCAAAACGGAGGTGAAAGATGAGTACGTTTATGGAAACTTTAGGAATAACAAAACAGGGAAAAACCACTTGGGTTGCCAGCAAACTGCTAACCACACTGATCATGCTGCTCATTGTTGTACTTGTTACTACTGCAGACTATCACATCATAGGGCAAAGTGTTAGTGATCGCTGGCTTCCTCTTGTGGGATTAGTTTTAGGTGTAGGTTTGGCATGTTTGGTCTTCCATGAAATCACCTTTTTGAGAAATCTGAGAACACACTCTCCAGCAGATGGAAAAGAAACTGGCACTGACAAGGAAAAGAAAAAAATCGTTCTGGTATCTCGAAGGTGGTCATTCTTTCTCGGAATAGTGTTTATTGGTGTGCACAATTCAATAGCATTGGTCTTTAATGTTGATTGGCTGCACACTTTCGGACTTGGTTTAGGATTAAGTTTCGTGTGTATTGGCTGGTGGATGTCTACGTTGTTCTGGGCACAATTCAAAGGCGAATGGATGTGGTGGCTTTTAGGATTGTTGTTCCATGTTTCCGTGTTTGTCAATTTGTTTCAAATTCGGATTTAGTGGTGGTAAGCTACACCTGTTATGTGAAAAGACTATAGACTTACAAGGAGAAATTGGTTATGGACAAATACATACGCAACATATACAAAGGCGTTTATACCGTCCTCGTTGGAATGCGGGTCACGATTCGGCAGTTCTTTGAACCCAACGTGACGCACCAATATCCTTACGAACACGATTTTGAAAAGAAACAGAATGTCCGTGAGATACCGAAAGGGTATCGTGGACAACTCTATAATCGGATTGAGGATTGCATCGGATGCAAGAAGTGTGAACTGATCTGTCCTGTGGATTGTATTGTTATTGAAGGCACAAAATTGCCCAAAGGCGAACAACTCTGGGATAGTATGAACGTCATGCATCTCAAGGATGGACGTGAAATCATCGGTCTCATTGAAGGCAGCGACAAGAAACTGAACCTTGATGAACCAATTACGGTCACGAATATCACCTCTCGCCAAGGCCCACAGGAAGTGATTGACCGACTTGAACAATCGGGAGATGAGAGTAGAGTCCAAACCTTTTCTGGAGGCGAAGTATCACGCGTTGTTACACGAAACCCTGTCGTTTTCTATCTTGACCAGTTTGATATTGATATGTCTCTCTGCATGTATTGCGGACTTTGCACCGAAGTTTGCCCGACAGAATGTCTTACTATGAAGGATACACTTGAAGGTATTGAATACTCAAGTTTTGACCGCAACGACTTAATATTTGAATTTGATAAACAAGAGATGTACGGAAAAGCTGACACCGAGGAAGTTGAAACTGCTGACTAGAAAATTTTATAGGATAGTTGTATAGATGGACTTTACGCTCAAAACATTCATTTTTTACGGTTTCGCGCTGTTAACAATCGGTTCAGCTCTTGCGGTGGTTACCTTTCGCAATATCGTTCACGCTGCGTTTGCCCTGATGGTCACACTTTTTGGAATAGCCGGATTATATGTCTTTCTACAGGCAGATTTCCTTGCAGCAACACAAGTCATCGTCTATGTTGGCGGTATTCTGGTGCTTATCCTTTTTGGCGTTATGATGACAAGTGGACGGTTAGAGATGCGTATCCACATTGAACGCGGTCAACTGTTATTAGGTGCGGGAATTTCAATTGCGCTGTTGATGCTCCTCTTGACAGTCATTGCCAATATGCCTGTATGGAAAAACCTAACTGATGATGGCACACTACTTGACCCGACAACACAACGTATCGGTGAAATGATTTTGAAAGATAAGTTCTTGCTTCCATTTGAAGTGGTCTCTGTATTACTTTTAGTAGCATTAATCGGTGCTGCCCTTATTTCTCGTAAGGAGGTTCGGGACTAATCCCCGCCTACCTTTAGGATAGTTCGTAGGTTGGGTAGAGCGCAAGCGAAACCTATAGGTGTCAACTTAAGAGTTTTGGACATTGTAGGAGGGGTTTCTAACCCCGATTATTTTTGCAAGAACATGTAAATCGGGGTTAGAAACCCCTCCTACAAGAGGAATAATTCCTTAAGATGACAATTATGGGTAGAGCGCAAGCAAAACCCAACGCTTAGGATAAAAATGAGTCTACAACACTATTTGGTAATCAGTTCAATTCTATTCACACTCGGTATTTTTGCCGTGCTAACTCGGAAGAACGCTATTAGCATTCTGATGGGTATTGAACTAATTCTTAACTCTTGTAATCTAAATTTTGTAGCGTTTTCGCGGTTCGTCAAACCAGCAGAAAATATAGTTGGCGCGGGTGACTATCTCCTTGATGGTCAGATTATCGCTATCTTTGGTATTGTGCTTGCTGCCGCTGAAGCAGCTGTTTTTCTCGCAATTATTCTCGCAATCTACCGTGAATTCGGTAGCATACGTCCAGATGAAGTGGATACCTTGAAAGGTTAAACGTAAAGTAAAAATATGGTTGTTCCCTTAATTAGTATCATCTTACTTGCCCCGCTTGCTGCCTTCGTTATTTTTGCCCTATTCGGTTTAGCAAAACGGAGTTTCCCACGACAAGATATTTTGTCAACCGCTGCGATGCTTGTCGCACTCGGTTGTTCTCTTTATCTATTGAATGAGATAGCACCAGAACCGGGACCCCTCGCTGTTGAATGGATTTCACTCGGTAGTATCTCCTTCTCAATGGGTTTCTACCTTGACAGTGTTACGGTGATTATGTTAATTGTCGTCACGTTGGTAAGTAGTCTCGTTCACATCTTCTCAATCGGCTACATGCATGGGGATCCACGGTATCCGCGGTTTTTTGCATTTCTATCGCTGTTCTCATTTTCCATGCTGTTTTTGGTCGTATCCGATAACTTACTCGGTATTTACATCGGTTGGGAACTTGTCGGTCTCTGCTCCTATCTGCTCATCGGTTTCTGGTTTGAAAAGGACTCCGCTGCGAATGCATGTAAGAAAGCGTTCTTGACAACACGCGTCGGTGATATCGGCATGTTCATCGGTATGATGATGTTATTTGCTAAATTTAGAACGCTATCCCTTTATGATGTTAAAGAAAACGGTATTGTTACAGAAAGTGGGCTCTTTACACTTGTAGAAGGATTAAGCAGTACGGGAGAGCTCGTATGGCTTTCTATCGCTGGCGTTCTTATCTTTTGCGGTGCTGTGGGTAAATCGGCACAAGTGCCTTTACATACATGGCTACCCGATGCAATGGAAGGACCCACACCCGTTAGTGCGTTAATCCACGCAGCTACAATGGTTGCCGCAGGTGTGTATCTTGTTGCACGCATGTTCCCCATTTTGACAACAAGTTCATCTTTAGTAATCGCTTATGTGGGTGGCATTACTGCAATCGTTGCAGCAACTATAGCAATTGTCCGGTTTGACATCAAGCGCGTTTTGGCATACTCTACCGTCAGTCAATTAGGATTTATGATGTTGGCACTCGGTGCTGGTAGTTATGTTGCTGGACTTTTCCATCTTACGACACATGCCTTTTTCAAAGCATTGCTGTTTCTCGGTTCTGGCAGTGTTATCCACGCCTTCCACGCAATGCACGCACATCACAACGAAGGGCATGCAGGTGAGGAAGAACATGAACACGATAATCACAGCTTAGTTCACGAACACGGTTCAGAAATCCCGCCTGACCAAGATATGCGAAACATGGGTGGACTCCGTAAAAAGATGCCCCTGACCTTTTGGACGATGCTCATTGCTACGTTGTCTATATCCGGTGTGCCTTTTCTCTTTTCAGGTTTCTGGAGTAAAGATAAGATTTTAGCAGGTGTACTTGGACGGGCAATGGAATGGAATTCAGTCCATCACTATATCCTGTTTGGTGTGGCACTAATTGCGGCAGGCATCACCGCTTTTTACATGTTCCGTTTGATATTTATGACCTTCTTCGGTGAACCGCGTAATCAAGAAATGCACGACATGGCACATGAATCCCCGTGGGTCATGGTGGTGCCACTTATGATATTGGCAGCCTTGAGTTTTCCCATCGTCAATACGATTTGGTTCAATAAAAACTATATAAAACCACCAGATCAGTACCATATTCAGTCACCACAACATGCTTACATTTCACCTGATACTAAAACAGGTGATGCAAATTTCGGTTTTTCAATCTTTGGTATTTCCGAAGCACAAGCAGCCGAAGAAGAGGATGAAAAAAACGCAGAAAAAGCAGATGATGCATATCATAAATATAAACTTGCACATAATATCGCAATGGTATTATCAATCTGTGTTGCAGGTTTAGGTATACTACTTTCTTGGTTATTCTACCATAAACGAAGGTTCTCTGCCGAATCTGTCGCTACTACTTTCCGTCCAGTCTATAACCTGTTTTGGAACAAATACTACTTTGACGAGTTCTATAACGGGGTGTTAGTTGCACTGACGGTATGGAAATCACGACTTTTTGCCAAATTTGACCTTTCCATCATTGACGGTATCGTCAACGGAGTTGCTACGATAACACGTGCAGTTTTTGCCGCATTTATAGGCTTTTTTGATAACCGTGTCATTGATGGTATTGTCAACCGTGTGGCAAAAATAATATGGTCTGTCGGGGGCAGAATCCGAAGAATACAAACAGGCGCAATACAAACCTATCTCTTTGTCGTTCTTGGTGGAATAGTTTTGATTATTTTGATTTTTAGAGTTTTGTAAGGGGTTTTGACTCTGTAAACAAGGAACAGCGTGATGCGTGGACTAATAATATCACTATCTTTGCCATTTGTTAGTGCTCTTGTCGTATGGCTTACTATGCGAAATTGTAAAACTGAAACGCGGCGTAAGAGAGGAGAAATCCTGCTTGTACTTTATCCATTTTTTGCTGCAGCATTGTTGTTCGTAGGCTATTTGATTTTCCACTAATGGGATAAGGAGGATTCCCACTAAATGTTATTATCTTTAATGGTTTTTGTCCCGTTGCTTGGGATGATAGTTGTTTTACTTCTACCTAATGATAAGGAAGAATTAATAAAACGTACTACACTTGCATTTACGCTTATACCGCTGATACTTGCAGTCTACCTATTTGTTGGTTACAACAAATCTACTTTTGAAACTCAGTATTTTGTTAACGTTCCATGGATTGATACATTTAATATCAATTATCATGTCGGTATAGACGGATTAAGTGTAACACTATTACTCCTCACTGCACTTTTGGGACCAATCTGTGTCCTCGCCTCTTGGCGCAATATTGAAAAAGGTCTGAAGGCATACATGGCGTTGTTCCTGCTGCTTGAAACGGGGATGTTAGGTTTTTTCGCTGCGTTAGACCTATTCTTGTTCTTTGTTTTCTTTGAACTGACACTCCTACCGATGTATTTCCTGATTGGTGTGTGGGGTGGACCGCGCAGAGAATATGCTGCTATTAAATTCTTCCTTTATACCTTATTCGGTAGTGTGTTGATGCTGGTGGCAATCATCGCGGTTTATCTCAACAGCGGTGCCCCAGGCGATCGAACATTTGATATTCCCACACTTATCACATTGGCTGCAACACCAGGACACGCTCTCGCCGATTCAGTCTTCCAACGTTGGGTTTTCGCTGGTTTCTTTATCGGTTTTGCCGTAAAAGTGCCGATTTTCCCCTTCCATACTTGGCTCCCTGATGCACACGTTGAAGCTCCGACAGCAATCAGCGTTATCCTTGCAGGTGTCCTCTTAAAAATGGGAACTTACGGATTTGTACGTATTAACATGGCGATGTTCCCTGAAGGTTTAGCAATTTTCACTAATGGCGAAGGTTTTTGGGGGCATAGTCTGGCACTACTCGGATTCATTAATATAGTATATGGTTCCTTCTGTGCATTAGCGCAAACCGATTTTAAGAAGTTGGTAGCGTACTCCAGTATCGGACACATGGGATTTGTTATTTTAGGTCTTGCTGCAAGAAACGTTGAAGGCATTAACGGGGCAGTTCTGCAGATGTTTAATCACGGTGTCATCAGTGCAATGCTCTTCCTACTTGTCGGTGTTCTTTATGACCGAGCACATCATCGTGAAATTAACGGATTTGGTGGTTTAGGAAATAGAATGCCTATCTATACAGGTATTACAACCCTGGCGTTTATGGCATCACTGGGATTACCCGGTTTAAGTGGGTTTGTTGGTGAAGCATTATCTCTGCTTGGTGCCTTCCAAGAATTTCCACTGCTAACCATTCTCTCTACGATAGGTATTGTCGTTGGTGCAGCATACTTCCTATGGACATTCCAAAGAGTTTTCTTAGGTACACTCAATCCTAAATATGAAGAACTTCCAGAAATCAATAGACGTGAAATAGTAACATTAGTACCACTCGGAATACTTACAATTGTTCTTGGCATAATGCCCAGTATCGCAATTGATATGTTTAACGTATCAGTCAGTAACCTCGTAAGTGTCATTACGTCAATATAGGGGGACGGTGTGGATCCATTACAAAATATAAAAAGTCTTGCCTATTTCACACCAGAGATACTCCTCGTCGTTTTTGCAGCTGCTGTGATTATCCTTGACCTACTTGTTAAAGATCGTGAAAGTGATTGGGTCGCATATCTATCGTTGATAGGGCTCGGATGTTCACTAATTGCAATCTTTATCACAAATTCGCTTGTTAACACAAATGAACCAATTTCCTTGTTTCTTGGGATGATACGGTTAGATGGATTCGCAGTATTTTTCAAAGTCCTACTGCTATTAGCAACTGCCGCAACTATCCTCTTCTCCATACGATCCGAAGAACTTGATGTCAGATTAAAAGGTGAATACTACGCCTTGTTGTTAGCTGTCACTTTTGGCATGTTTCTGATGGCATCGTCAACGAATTTGTTGATGATTTTCATTTCGTTGGAGACGGTTAGTCTTACATCCTATATTCTCGCAGGATTTCTAACACACAGTCCGCGCTCAAGTGAAGCGGCGTTCAAATATATCACCTATGGTGCGGTCGCATCCGGAACGATGCTATTTGGGTTGTCCTTGCTGTTCGGTATGGCAGGAACAGGAGACATTACACAGATTAGTTCACAGATAGCTGCCGTGCTTGCATCAGGTGATGTTTCTGCACTCGGTGTCCTAATTGCTATAACTTTCATACTCGCAGGAATAGGTTATAAAATCGCTTCAGTCCCATTCCACATGTGGTCTCCCGATGTCTACGAAGGGGCACCTATACCAATAACTGCATTCCTATCAGTTGCATCAAAAGCAGCAGGTTTTGCACTGTTCCTCCGCTTTTTCTACACAGGATTTGACACACCTGAAATCCTGCAATCAATTGATTGGGGATTACTATTGGCAATTGTCTCAGCCCTCACGATGACTGTAGGAAACCTCGCTGCCCTACCGCAACAGAACGTCAAACGCTTATTAGCATATTCAAGCATTGCACACGGTGGCTACTTATTGATGGGGGCAGTTTTGCTGACACCTGAAGGGCTTGGAGCAATTATCTTTTACCTCATCGTCTACCTATTCATGAACTTAGGGGCATTTTATGTTGTCGTCCTAATAGCAAATGAATCCAGTAGTGAGATGATAGAAGGTTATCGTGGACTTGCTTCACGCGCTCCGTATGTTGCGCGTGCAATGGCAATCTTCCTATTTTCACTCACAGGCATACCTCCCTTCGCGGGTTTCTTTGGCAAATGGATTCTTTTCAACGCTGTCATTAGTAAAGGATTATATTGGTTAGCGTTTATCGGTCTGTTGAATAGTGTCGTATCTCTTTATTACTATGCCCGTATCATCAAAGCAATGTATCTTGAAGATGCAGAAGATACAAACGGTCTCTCCTTTTCTAAAGGCACATTTGCCCTCTTAAGCGTCTTTGCTGTTCCCACAATTCTCATCGGATTTCTAAATATCTTCTATTCCCTCTCTGATAAGATAACCTTGCAATAATTTGATTAGCTGCAAATAGATTGACAAACCAGCATTCTTTAAGGTATACTTAATCTGAAAGTTAATGCCCGGTCGTCTAATGGTAGGACGCGTGGCTCTGGACCACGTAGTGAAGGTTCGAGTCCTTCCCGGGCAGTCAATTTGTTATTACAGTATCGTTTGCACCAGAGAGGAGATGAGATGGAACGAGTTGAAACCTCACCTGAAGATTATATCGCAAGTCAAGAACCTGAAATTCAGTCGGTCTTAGATAAACTACACACACTCATTAAAACTGCTTTACCAGATCAAGATATATGTATGTGGGAGGGTGTTTTCTGGGGAGGTAGTGAACAAAATATCATCGGTTACGGAAACTTTTCCTACGTCCGTTCAGATAAAAAGAAAGTTGAATGGTTCCTGATTGGATTGACACGGCAGAAGAATTACTTCAGTGTCTATGTGAATGCAGTTGAAGGGAAGCAGTACTTGGCAGAAATCTATAACGCCCGACTCGGCAAAGTCAAGACAGGAAAAAGCAGCGTTAGCTTTCGAAACCTTGATGACGTAAACTTTGATGTGTTGCGTGAGATGATTGAACATGCTAATAGAATAACAACTGAAAACGAATCGTAATTAACACAAACAACTTTTATAGGAATTCCATCCGAGTAAATTAACTTATGCGCCGCTATCGTCTAGGGGTTAGGACGGATGGTTCTCAGCCATCAAACCGGGGTTCGATTCCCCGTAGCGGTATCACTCGACTTATGTGGGCGGGGACATTACCCGTCCATTGTCTTAAGGCTTGAAACCATCTAACATTGACTCCCATAAACTGGAGAATGCATACATGCAGGATACCCCCAAACACACCAACCGTCTAATTCACGAAACAAGTCCTTATCTACTCCAACATGCACACAATCCCGTTGACTGGTATCCGTGGGGTGAAGAAGCGTTGGAACTTTCAAAACGCGAACAAAAACCGATTCTTTTGAGCATCGGATATTCAGCGTGCCACTGGTGTCACGTTATGGAACGCGAGTCCTTTGAAAGTGAGGAAATCGCTACAATCATGAACGAGCTCTTTGTGAACATCAAGGTGGACAGAGAAGAACGTCCCGATTTAGATGAAATCTATATGAACGCAGTTCAAGTCATGACTCGTCACGGAGGATGGCCTATGACTGTGTTTCTAACACCAGACCTGAAACCGTTTTACGGCGGGACATATTATCCACCTGAAGATAGATACGGCAGACCGGGGTTTCCAAAAGTGATGCAAGCCGTTGCTGAAGCGTTCAACGAAAAAAACGATCAGGTATTGGAACAAGCAGACCAGATTACAAAACAACTCAATCAGATGAGTAATCTCGTGGACCCTCATGAGCATGAACTGACTGAAGAACTCATGAATAAAGCATTCCAACACTATCGTTCCACCTATGATTCGCAATACGGTGGGTTTGGTAACGCGCCCAAATTTCCACCCAGTATGGGTCTCCCCTTTCTACTCCGTTACTGGCATCACAGTGGCAACGAATACGCATTAGAAATGGTTGAACTTACGCTACAAAAGATGGCACGCGGTGGCATGTATGACCAACTCGGAGGTGGGTTTCACAGATATTCTACAGATGCCCGTTGGCTTGTGCCACATTTTGAAAAAATGCTCTATGACAACGCGCAACTTGTTGTCGCTTATTTTGAAGCATACCAAGCCACACAAAACACTTTCTATCTTAATATTGCCACAGAGACATTAGATTATGTGTTGCGTGAGATGTCCGATGCTGAAAATGGTGGTTTCTATTCTACGCAAGATGCTGATAGTGAAGGCGTAGAAGGGAAATTTTTTGTATGGGAACCAACCGATGTAGAAGACATCATCGGTGAAGAGAATGCAGAGATTTTCTGCGAATACTACGACATCACACCACACGGTAATTTTGAAGGAGAAAACATCCTCCACGTCCAAACCCCATCTGACATCTTTGCACGCAAGATAGGAATGGATCTTGAGGAACTTGAAGCACTCCTTGCAGATAGCAGACAGAAACTCTTTATTGAAAGGGAGAAACGTATCAAGCCTGGATTAGATGACAAGATCCTAACCAGTTGGAACGGCATCATGATCCGCGGCATGGCGATGGGATATCAGTTGACAAGAAAACCTGAATATCTTTCTGCTTGTAAAAAATCTGCTGAGTTTATCTTAACAACACTGTCTCAAGATAACGGACTGCTTTTACGCACATATCGCGCCGGCAAAAGTCATCTCAACGGATATCTGGAAGATTACTCATATTTCATAGCAGGATTGATCGCACTATACGAAGCAAGTTTTGAACCTAAATGGTTGACTGAAGCAGAACGTCTTGCCAACATTATGATTGATCAATTCGGAGATCAAACAGGAGAAGGTTTCTTCTTCACAGGGAAATCACACGAGACCCTCATCGTGCAATCAAAATCTGCTTATGACGGTGCCACTCCTTCTGGAGCATCTATGGCCATCCATAGTCTTTTACGACTTGCCAAGCATTTAGACAAACCCGATTTTCATGATAAGGCAGTAGAAACGTTGAAACTCTATTTTCATCAGATGGATGTGATGCCATCAGGTTCAGGACAATTGTTGTGTGAGTTAGCGTTTTTATTGTCTACACCGAAAGAGATCGCTATAATTGGGGAAAAAGGGGAAACACGAACTGAAGCGATGTTGAATGCGTTACACAACATTTATCTACCTAATAAAGTCATCGCATTGAATGATTCTATAGATGGTAATACCTTACCGCTTCTTGTAAATAGGACGCAGATTGATAACACTGCAACTGCCTATGTGTGTGAAGATTATGTCTGCAAGACTCCAACAACCGATGTTGACGCATTTTTGCAGATGCTATCAGAAGAATAAGTGAATATAACGAGTTGTGCTAAATAACTTATTGTTAAACATTGTTTCACATAAGCAGGAGGGTTTGACCGTATTTCTTTTTCTTTCAACGATCTTTAGTCCCGTAGGGACGATATGTTTATAGAAAAACGTCAGTAACACCCTCTTTAGTCCCGACAAATGCCAAACGCGCATTTGGCGTTGATTTGGTAGGGACGGTATGTTTATATGTAAAATCAAATATATGTGAATACAAAATAAACAGATTGTCAACTGGCACAAGTCGTGAATATAAGATATAGTTATCGTGAATGAATAAAATAAGGCAACTTAATAGAACATCATGTTCGTAGAATATAGGGAGGAAATGAATTGAAGTATTTTACATATTTGCAAGTTTTTCTCATACTGTTAGTTGGTTTTCTGATTGGGTGTGGGGAAACCGAAGAACGAGAACCAATTATCCCAGTAGTGACATTAGAATTTGTAGGTTACACAGATCCTGACAACGCAGAGTTCGCAATAACTGTAAAGCCGAATATTAAAGAGTTACCGGTATTAGTTGTATTCACCTCAGACGGAAAAGAACCTTTTCATGTATGGAACGTTCACAAGAGGGGACCTATAACACAGACGTTTAAGGTGCGTCTGGATACCTCAGTACTTTGGGAAGCTTCTATCATAGCCTACACTGAAGAAATTGCTAAGGAGTATCCTTTGGGAATTACAGGTATCTCCGCAGATGCTTTAAGCGAGTATGTGTTAGGAGATTCTTCAAGAGTTACAACAACGCCGTTAGATTTATCTACAGAAAATGAAATTGCTATCCCAGAAGGTATGGTATTGATTCCAGAAGGTGAATTTCAAATGGGAAGCGATGCACCAGAAGCAGCGGATAATGAAAAACCGGAGCACACAGTCTACGTAGACGCATTCTACATAGATATACACGAAGTAACTGTAGGTGAGTATACTCGGTTTGTCGAAGAAACAGGTAGTAATCCGTTACCACTGTGGGCAAGTGAACGGTCTCCAACGGATAATCACCCGGTCGTAGCAGTAAGTTGGCATGATGCAATGGCTTATGCAAAATGGGTAAATAAGCGTTTGCCTACAGAAGCAGAATGGGAAAAGGCGGCGCGAGGCGGACTAAGCGGGGAAAAATATCCTTGGGGAAACACAGACCCTGATGGAACACAGTGTAATTATGCCGATAAACATACTGTTGATTTAGTATGGAATTTTGACGGTGAGGAACAACGCATTACATGGGCTGATGAGGATGTTGATGATGGGTATTTATACAACGCACCTATCGGGAGTTTCCTGCCGAACCCTTACGGCTTATATGACATGGCTGGTAATGTATGGGAATGGTGTCTTGATGAATACGTTGAAGATTTCTATGCAGACTCTCCGCGCGAAAATCCAATAGCAGGCATGGATATAGTTGATACAATAGATAGGTCATCATCAATTACATCAGTACGGGTAATTCGCGGAGGTTCTCATGCATCGGCAGCCAGTGCAATACGTTCTTCTCAACGGCATGGAAATTTTCCACGGAGAGAGTATAATGATGTCGGTTTCAGATGTGTAAAGCCTGTTAAAACAGAACTCAAAAAAGCAGGCCAGTAAAAGGGATGATCGTAAGGTAGCAGTATGAGTTTAACAGTAAAGTTGAAAAACATCGGTATCATCAAACAAGCAGAATTTTCACTGGGTGACTTAACAATCTTATGTGGTGAAAATAATACTGGTAAAACTTATGCTGCTTATGCCTTATACGGTTTCTTAAGTTCATGGCGAGACTTTATACAAATTCCTTATGATACATCGCAAATTCAACGGATGCTTGATAACGGTTTAAAAGTCAACTTTAAGTTAGAAGTTGAACGCCTATTTGATAACGCAATAAGTAGATAGGGGATTAAACAATTCCAATTTTACACTCAATAAACTTATTGACTTTTGCATCGTCTAATGTTAATATTAATGGAGCGGTGGGGACTTGCACCCCAAATACTGGATGAGAAGCCAAGTGTTTTGCTTGTTAAACTACCGCCCCATTATGGAAAAGGCAGCTTTCATAGCTGCCTTTATCTATTAGACTAATTTTAATATAGAAAAAACTAATCTGTCAATCAGAAAATCTTTCTAACAATGAGTGACCAAAAGATAAACCAATCATTGCTCTTGTTTCAACTTTTCTAAGATTATCTACTCTTAAAAACAATAATCCTGAATTTATAAACGAACTCTTTGAATATTTATAGTTAAATAATACCATTAATGACATTCCGCTTACAGTTTCATTTTTATATATCGTTCTTACCTCTGTATCTATATTTTCTATACCATATAGATCATAATATGTTATAATTTTAGTTTCTTTATATTCTACCTTAGCTTCTGCCCAAATAAAACCAATTGACATCTGAAATAAATTCTCTTTACTTGTCCAATAACTATAAAATGGAAATTGTATAGTACCAGAGAGATTTTGATTATTTGGGTAATATTCTAATGCACCTAAAAGTCCCATTCTATTGTAATAATTAAGCCAACTTTTAGGATGACTATGTTTCAACTCTAAATTCATAAATCCCATTATACCAATAGCAGAATTATTTCCAGATTCAGTTATGAAACCTTGAATACCACTATATCCTATTTGTGTCCAATCTTCGGCATAAGCATAACTTAACGATAAGAAAATAATACTAACTACCAAAATAAACATCACCATTATTAATTTGATCATCGGAATTCTCCCTATTATAAGCATTAAGATCATTACAAATTTTGTTTCTTGCAGGATACCTTCTTACTTACAATGAGAGGGTATCCCTGGTGACAAAACCTAAATACCCAATTAATATTAGATATGTGGGATACCCACGATCAAATAGGTATTTAAGTTTTGTCTGATAGTATATTACCATATTGAACATTACTATGCAAATTGTACTGCCATCGGAAATTTAGACCACTACCTAAGATAAGATTGTGATATAATTACAATCCAATTATAAGGAGAAATCCGATGGCAAAACGAAGAATCTTCACTCCAGAATTTAAAGCTGAAGTTGTCCTTGAGGCACTGTGTGGTCAAAGTTCACAGGCTGAACTGTGTCGTAAACATAACCTCAGCGATGTTCAACTCTCACAGTGGAAACGCCAACTTCTTGAAAATGCGGCATCCCTCTTTGAACCTATTGATAAACAGACCAATGCGTCTCAACAGCGCATTGCTCAACTTGAACAACTTGTTGGTAAATTAACCCTGGAATTGGATATTCAAAAAAAAGTCTCAACCTTGCTGAGTTGACGCTTACTGAAAAACGAAGGATTGTGGAAACTTTGCGAACCGATTACTCAATGCGACAGATTTGCGGGACACTCGGTTTCAATAGAAGTAGTCTCTATTATGAACCTAAAAAGGATCCGTGTGAAGCACAGCTCCAACAGGAGATAGAAATGTTATCTGCCCGTTATCCAAGATATGGTTATAGCGTATCACAGAGGAACTGACGCGTATAGGATACTCCGTTGGATACCGCCGCGTCGCACGATTGATGAAATCCGCTCATCTGTTGGTCTCTGGCAAACGCTCCTGTCAAACCACGAAATCCGTTGATGGTAAGTGTCAATGGGTCAACCGACTTGATAACCTTGACATTTGTCGGCGGAATCAGGTCTGGGTTGCGGATGTTACCTATGTTCGGCTCAAAGGACACTTTGTCTATGTTTCAGTTCTCCTTGATGTGTTTACTCGAATAATAAGAGGGTGGCAACTGAGCCGACTTATGACACAACCTCTAACATTGAGACCCTTGCAGCAAGCATTACGGCAAAACGTTCCAGAGATCCATCATAGTGATCAGGGTGTTCAGTATCTATCAGATGCCTATATTTCTACTCTCACTGAGCATGGGATTGAGATTTCGTTAGCTCATAGAGGACATCCTTGGGAGAACGGCTACGCAGAACGATTTATCCGAACTCTCAAAGAGGAAGAAATCTACCTGAATGACTATGATGATATCGCAGATGCTAATGTTCGCATTGGACATTTTATTGAACAAGTATATAACCAGAAACGACCTCATTCGGCTTTAGGTTATTTAACACCTATTGAATTTGAGAAAGAAAACTTATCTTAACTTTACGAAATTATGGTCTAAAAAATCTACACCTATTGAATTTGAGAAAGAAAACTTATCTTAACTTTACGAAATTATGGTCTAAAAAATCAATGGCACTTCAGTGTACGACTCAAGTTAGATGGCAAATTATGAACACTTTTTTTATGGTAGCAATGTTGTTAGGTATAATATTAGGAATATACTTTATGGTTGTTTGGAAAAGCAGCAAAAGATCTGTTTCTGAATTAGTTAAAGAAATTAGAAATAGATTAAACGGTGGTCCTCAGAATGAGGGAGATCCAGAAAAATTAGAAAATGAACCACAGTGACAATAAATGCTGGAGTATGATAAATATATGTAATTTATGTGTTTGTTTTTTCCTACGCGAAACTTTCTTTTGTTAGATTAGGCAGATCAATCTATTTTATGTTTAAAATTTAAATTTGACATAACATCTAAATGTTTTGAATCCCGTATCTACTCATTGCGAAATTAAATATCCCTGGAATGTGATTGGTTTGTTTTATTTTGTGCCATATTCTCAAAATTCAGTTGACAGATGGGCAGACTTTGCTATAAGATAAAGTCTATTAAGCAACAAAAGATACATACCCAATATCTTCTAATTTTCGGTATTTGAAGGAGCAGGACAATGCCCAAACGGGTTAATAAAGCGATAGAATTGTTAGAACAGGATCAGCCAGTATTCTATACAGGAAGCCACACAACATCAGACTTGAATTATGATGCGGGTCGGGCAGCGACAAAAACGTGGGCAGACTATATCAACATCGGTATGGAACACGGATGTTTTGATCTGTCTGGTTTGGATAAATACATGCGTGGATTGGCAGATGGCGGTCCCACAAATAGTGGACACAAGACTCCTGCTGTGATTGTCGAGTTGCCGGTAGATGGAGTCAGTGCAGATGTGATTCGGGCAAACGGCTGGCAGATGCGACAACTATTGGCACGCGGGGTACACGGTCTTCTGCTTTGCCATGCGGAATCACCCGAAGCAGTCAAAGCATTCGTAGAAGCATGCCGTTATCCATTTCAGACAATCGGCGTAGGGTCGCAATTGGATGTTGGCAGACGCGGTTCTGCTGGACAGGGACCTGCCTCACAGATATGGGGTGTTTCTGTTGACCAATACCTTGACACTGCAGATCCTTGGCCCTTGAATCCAAACGGTGAATTGCTACTGGGTCTAAAGTTTGAGAACAAACGGGCATTAGCCAACGTTGAAATGACTGCGCGAGTACCGGGAATAGCCTTTGCAGAATGGGGACCGGGAGATATGAGCATGTCTTTTGGTTACAAACATCCACAGAACCCGCGTCCAAAGGAACTACAAGATGCAAGAGATAGAATATTCAATGCATGTCAATCTGCGGGACTTAAGTTTTTGGAAAGTGCATCACCAGGAACGATTGAAGATAGTATTGATGTTGGTGTGAGAATATGCGGTTCAGGTGAGGAAACCGCACGCATCGGACGGGCTTATGCAGGTAGGACAATGCCTGTCTAAAGTAACAGGTGAGACAATATAATAATTGAGGTAAATTTATGGCATTAACAGAACAAGAAATGTTAGCTGAATTACGTAACTATGATACGCCTTCAATAACAAATGTTGTGGCAACTTATCCGGGAAATCCGTTGTGTCTTGGTATTTACAATCCGTGGACAGAGAATTGGTATACGGATGCCACTATCCGATGTATGTACCCCGAATTAGGTGCGGTTGCTGGATATGCTGTGACATGTGTATACGGTTTGCCGGATCCCGGCTTTTCTGAACTCTCCTTTATGGATGTGGTTGACGCATTGGACGCATCCAAAAAACCGACTATATTTGCATTTCAACAAAAGTTTCCACCAGAATTAGCCGACAAAGCGGGTTTAGCAGGTGGAAACATGACAGCTGCGATGAAATCCTTAGGATGTTTAGGTGGGATTTCAAACGGACCGTCGCGCGACATTGATGAAATTCGTCCGATGGAATTCCAATATTTGTTGAGTGGAATAAGTCCCGGTCACGGTGGTATGGCGGTACAGTCAGTTAACGTTCCCGTTTCCATTGCAGGAATGGACGTGGCTCCAGGTGAGATAATCCATATGGATGAAAATGGTGCATGTAAGTTCCCTGGAGATCAACTGGAAGCGGTTTTGACAAATGTTAAGGCATTGATAGCAGAAGAAGGTGATCGGATTGGACAGTTGTTATCAGGACCGAAAACTGCGAAACAGGTTCGTGCGATCTTCAGTGGACATACTTATACTGAAAATGAATAAAACACAGTAGACTTTCTTATCTGACGCATTATTTCAGAGGATATTCCGAGGTGAAACAAATGAGAAGTTTTGGAACAAGAGGACGTGTATATCCAGACAAAAATTATATTGTCTCGCGTTCTGAGGAAATTGCAGATTTTATCAACCGAATCAGAGAGGGACGGTACATTGTTCTATTTGCCCCTCGTCAAACAGGAAAAACCACCTTTTTCCGATTTGCTGCTGAAACCCTGGCAAACGAAGATGAGTCTTATTTTCCAATCCAACTGAATTTTGAGGCATATAAAAACCTATCTCCATTAGAATTCTATAAAGCTATTCACACAAGGTTATGCAAAGAGATTGATAGATTATTAAGGGCGCGCGCGCAACACATTTTTGATGCAGGAAGTCAGTTCTTAGAGAACTCAAAATTGACTGATCATGTATCTCTGATTAGCTTCTTTGATGAATTTGCATACTTGCTTGAGTCTCAATTAACATTCAGACAGAAGGTAATCCTAATTATTGACGAATTTGATGGAATTCCAACAGAAGTTGTGAGTGATTTCCTTCATTCACTTCGTGATGTTTACCTTTTTGATGATGAAAGATGTATCCATAGTGTCACAATCGTTGGGGTAAAAAGCATTACACAACTGAACTACGATCGATCCATTTCACCGTTCAATATACAAGATGAATTTAACCTGTCCAACTTCACTTTGGAACAGGTACGGGAACTCTTATCACAATATACTGAAGAAGTCGGTCAACCTTTTGAGCAAGAGGTAATCAACTCACTACATAAACAGACAGCAGGACAACCATTCCTCGTAAACCGAGCAGCTCAGATAATGACAGAAGAATTAGACATTCCTAAAACAGATGTGATTGAGATGGAGCACTTTGCAAAAGCATTTAGGCAGCTTCTTGAGGAAAGAAATGCCAATATTGAGCATCTTCTAACAAATATTCGTAGAGACCGTCGTTTTGAGAAACTACTGATGAAAATTGCTTCTTATGAAAGAGGTGTACCTTTTAACCTTGATTTTGACATTATCAATGAATTGACTATGTATGGTGTTATCAAAAAAGGGACCGATAGAATGTGTGAAATTGCCAATCCGATCTATCAACACCGAATCATACAGGCTTTTAAACCCGCCATTAATGGATTGGAAGAAGTATATTTCTCTGAAGAATCGGATGATGATTTCATTGACTATCTTACACCTTCTGGGGTCATAGACATGAAATCGCTACTTGACAATTTCAAGGATTTCATTGCACGCTCCGGGTTTCGGATACTGGAAGTACCAGAATCTCCTAAAGAGTATGTTGGGCAAAACTTATTATATGCATATTTAGACCATTTCATACGAACAATTGGTGCTGATATGTTTCTTGAAGTTCAGACTGGACGGGGAAGGATAGACCTTATAATACTCTACAAATCTCAAAAATACATTGTTGAGACAAAAATATGGGAGGGAGATAGGTATTATCAGGCAGGTAAGAAGCAGTTGGCAGCATACCTTAAGACTGAAAAAGTTGATAAGGGATACTATATCGTTTTTGATCACCGCACGAATCCAGAATCACGGGTTGAAACTGAGGAATTAGATGGAGTGACGATACGAACATACATTATTCCTGTGCTACAAGAAAAACCTTCATCTTTATAGTGTAATTGAAGGATACCGATTTATTTTGATGTAATTCTGCTGACTCGGACTTGCCATAGCCACCACAGAATTGCAGGAATGAGTGGAAGAGCGGTCATTCCCCATAAAACAAGACGAACCCCAATCAGATCAAGTAATGCACCCACACATGCAGTAGCAACCGCGCCCATCAGTGTAAACAGAGCAAACTCGGTACCAAAGATGCGTCCGCGTATCTCGTTAGGTGCATTTTGAAGAAGGAGCTGCGTTGAAAACACCCATGCAATGCCACCGCCAACACTTCGCACAAAACCACCAAGTACAAAAATTGTGAAACTCAATAATGGTGCTGCGATAGTGAGTCCAATCGCACCGATTAGATATCCGAGACTAATACTCCAACGAAGAGGTTTATCTCGGTCTCCAGTCCAATATCTTGCGACAATGGGTCCTATTCCGCTTCCCACGCCACCCATACAATACATCAGTCCAAGACTAATTGCACCATCAATACCTATGACAAAGTGATTCTTTGCTATTTCAACTTGTGCTACCATAAAGCCAGAGGACAATAATAGTGCTATTGCTGCCTTATGTAGGGTTATAAAAAGAATATCAGGGTGTCGTGACATATAACTCAAGGCAGAAAACCGTGAACGTTCCTGTAATGCTGTCTTTAATGTAAATTGTACTGGTAGTTTAATTTGTGTGAGTAGAGCAGCAGAAACAAAAAAGGTAAGTCCATCAATTACAAATGCAGTATAAACACCAAAGAAACCTGCTGTAAACCCACCGATTGCCGCGCCAAAAGCGAGCATGACAGACCACGAAGTTGCACTCAAAGCGTTGGCTGTACCAAGTTCATTTTGAGCCGTAATATCCGGTAAAATAGCACTTCGGGCAGGACTGAAGAATCCGCTTACACCATATAGGAGGGTTGTCAGGACATAAAGTAACCAAATATCGTTTTTATCTTTGACAAAGAGATATCCGATAAGAAGTAGACCTCGGACGATGTCGGTGAGAATTAGGATATGCTTTCGGTTATACCGATCAGCACATATTCCCGCTAATGGCGCAACAAAGAAAGGGGAAAGCATCCGAATTGTGAACAATACGCCTAATGCCAACCCCGATCCTGTTATTTTATGGATTAGGATTGCGGAGGCGATGATATTGAACCAGTCACCTAAGAGACTGACAACCTGCCCTCCCCACAACCAACGAAAGTTGGAATTCGTTTGGAGTAGTTCAAAGTAACCGACAACCCTTTCTGTTTTTCCTGTCGTGGCATTATTGGTAATGGACTGATCAGGTGTTTCAACAGCAGCTTGTTCTTTCTCGGACAACTATAACCCCCACCGTTCATTGATCGGTTTCTGATACACCTCTATGTCCCCTGAAACCACGTCCTCGTAGTTGACTGCTTGACCGCAGGCGTTTGATTCATAGATGGCTTCACAGATGGACTTTGCGCGGAGTCCTGCTTCTGCATCCAATTCAGGAGGCCGATTGTTTTCAATTGCATCTACAAAATCGTAGCACTCAAGCACAACACCATCGGTGAAGTTGTGTGGAAACAGTCTGTTTTTCTCTTCATCGGAAAGACTTGCCATGTATTCTTCAATGAGGTTTTCCATTGACAGATGCGTTCCATCTTTGAGGATGACTTCTCCTCCTTCAAACGGGCCGTGGAATATGTCGCCTTTATCAACCAGACAACCTTCGCTGCCGTAGTAGACTACGTGATTAAATCCATGTCCAACCGCAGCCCATGTGCATGTCCACAATCCGATGACATCGTTCTTGAAGTTGATTGTTGCGAACCATGTATCTTCTTGTTCGTTTTTGACAATCTCACCCGCTTTAGTGACTTCAAGATTTTCAAATTGGCAGACGCGTCCATAGACGGTAGTAGGATTGCCGAAGAGGAATCGTAAGGTATCACAATAATGTGCGCCAGAGTCCATTACCATCCCACCACCGCCAAGTGATAGGTCAAGTCGCCAGTGCCACTCACTTTGTGGGTTCGGTTCACGGTGGCTTGCGTGTTGTGCCATGAACATCCGAAGATCACCGAGTATCTGTTTTTCATTCATGAGCCACTCAGCAGTACGCCGACTCGGCATCCGCCTGATATTCTCTGCAGTCGCAGCGATCTTGCCCTTTTCCTTTGCAGCCGCAATGATTGCATGTGTTGCCTTGACGGTGATACCCATCGGTTTTTCTACGATGACATTGACACCCTCGTTAAGACATTTAATCGCATTGATATGATGATGTGCATGTGAGGTGCATATATCTACGCCATCTAAATCAACAGATGAGAGCATTTTGTCTGTATCATCAAACACTTCGGGTTTTTTACCTGTTACTTCTTTGACACGATTGGCGAAGTTGTCTGCTCTGTCTTTGATTTCATCGCACATCGCAACGAGTTGGACTTTATCTGGGACAGTATTATGAATAGTAAGGTATGCGTTGAGATGACCGTTTGCCATGCCACCGCAACCAATTATCGCTATCCGAATTGGCATGAGTTTTCCTTTGTCTATAGTGTGGGTTTTCTGTGTGACCTTATGATATGAAACGTAAATAGAGAAACTACAGATACGGATTTTCTGTAAGTGTAATTTCGCAGCAACAATCATTCCTGTTCTCAAAACTACTTATAGCAATTCATGTTACAACAAAACTGATAATAAAACATCAAAAGAATGTTAAAATTTCCTGTATATTGGAGGGTTTTGTGGAAGGAAGTAGTATGATTGGAAAGATTTATGTTGAAATAGTGAGAGGCAACAATTTCAATTACCTCTCACTTGATTTACTGATAACTGAATTTGTGAACTACGGATAGTGTATTCCTAATTTGCGGCACATTTTGCGTATTTTGTTAATTGCACCGCCGACTCTTCGACCATCCCGTGTAACACCAAAGAGATGTTGGCTAACAACTCGACGTGAAATACCGAGTATATCACCAATCTCTTCCTGCGTTTTACCTTCATAGAAATATAACTGAACACAATCGTTTTGACGCGCAGTGAGTTCTTTAGCGATAATCTGACGGATCTGTGATAAGACTTTTTGTCGTTTAACTTGACGGATCTTAGTGTACTCGTCAGTCGGGGGTTGATACCAGAGGTGGTCTTCCGTAGTTAATTGGTCAAAATATTCGGGTGCTACCGGAATTTCCCAGAAGTCCGGATTAAACTTGGACATAGATATCGTCTCCTCAGTGTGAGGTGAGGCACCTATGCCATATCAATTCAATATGATGATATTGGACAGAGGCACCATCGCCTTAGACACAATAAATTAGGATTAAGGGTGGTGTGGTTATAAGACATCATAATGGTCCCTCCTTGTTTAAATTTTTGATTGTTGAAAATTGTTAGGATGTCAACAGACATCCGTGAACACGAATGTATTATACATTTAATAGTATACAATAAAAGTTTAGAAATTGCAAACTTTCTACCTATACACCGAAACCAGCAATACCGTTGCAATCTTATGCAAAGTATGATATTATTATGAAACAAGATTAGTCAGAAATATAAGTGAAGTGAATGCACAAACCTCGTACAGTTGATGGAATACTTAGAAAATTAAAAGAGAAATCGGATATTGGTGGATATCTCTATCGTGGTGAACCTGAACATTATCAGGAAAAACCCTATTTTGGAAAGGTCTCTTCAAACTTGTATCGCGTCTTTCTAAGTGATAAGAGATTTGATGTTGAAGATGAACAGTTTGACATAGAGAATCTTCAAAATGCAGTGTTGAATGTCTCAAAGCAATTTTCAAGAAAACCAGTGAGTGAACTTGAGCACTTGTCTGAAATTCAACACTATGGTGGCAAAACTAACCTAATCGACTTTACAAAGAATTATCATATAGCACTTTTTATGGCATGTGATGATGCACCAGACAAGAATGGTAGGATTATCCTACAAGCCAGGACATCGTTAGAAACCCTACATTGAGGAGTCTTATGAGCCAATAAATTGTGTGATCGCACAAAAAAGTGTCTTCGTGAGGCATCCAGACGATTTTATTCAACCAAACGATAATGACATCATTGATATTCGGTATGACCTAAAGCAGCCAATGTTAATACACCTTCAAAACTCCCACGATATATCTGTTGAGACAATTTACAACGATATCCATGGCTTTATAAAAGATCAAATCAACCACAAGCAATTCTATGAGACAATTTATGTAGGTTTAGTACAAAAGCGGAAAGGAGATTCAGGAGATGGCTAACGAAACAAGAATGGCACACTATGAAGAAGCTGCCAAACATTTTAGCGAAGCCATCCGTATGCGGCCAGGTTTTGCTATGCCCTATATCTACCGAGGCGAGGTATACCATAAAATGGGCAAGTATGATCTTGCTATTACTGACTTTACTGATGCTATTTTCTGGACTCGGAAACCTGCAAGAGCGTATCATGGTCGGGGTATGGCACATGGTGCTAAAGGTGATATTGACAAGGCAATTGAAGACTTCACGAAGGCGATTCAGCACGAACCTGACTATGCAGAGGCTTATTACCACCGTGGGAATAGTTATGTCATTAAAGACGAGTACGACCGTGCCATTGAAGACTGTGATAAAGCAATCCAACTTAATCCTGATCTTGCTGATGCTTACTTAGTTCGTGGTAACGCTTATAACAGTAAAGATGAATCTGACTTAGCCATCGTCGACTTTAGCAAAGCAATACGACTCAAGTTAGATTATGTTGACGCTTATATTGTGCGTGGTAATGCTTATAACAGCAAAGGTGAATTTGATAAAGCTATTGCAGATTATACAAAAGCGTTAGAACTACAACCGAATTATATTGATGCTTATGTTGTTCGTGGACACGTTCATTTCCTTAATGGCGATTCTAAGTCTGCTATTGCTGACTGCAATAGGATGATTGAACTTAAACCTGATGCTGTTGATCCATATATTACTCGTGCAACTGTAAATTGTTTTATTGGTGAATTTGATGCAGCTATCAAAGACTGTAAGATAGCAATAGAACTAAATCCGAATGCTGCTGATGCTTATCTAATTCGTGGTATGGCTTATCACAATAGGTCAATTACTGATATGGTTTTTCACAATAAGAATGAGTTAGAATTAGCTATTGCCGATTGTACAAAGGTGATTAATTTAGTTTCCTTTGATCATATAGATGCTTATTTTGAGCGAGGTAACATATATAGTAGTAAGGAAGAATACGATAAAGCAATAAAGGATTACTCCGTAGTTCTTGAACATGTTAAGGACCACACCTTATGTTACTTCAACCGTGGTCTTGCTTACAGTAAAACCCGTCAGTTTAATAAAGCAATTGCAGACTATACAACCGTCATTCAACTCCAGTCTGATTATGTTCCGGCATATCTCAATCGCGGTAACGCATTCAAGAACATAGGGGAATTTAACAACGCCATTTCAGATTATACAATCTCTATACAGTTTGAACCGAGGTTCATTTTGTCATACCATAATCGAGGTAACGTTTATTTACTGATAGGTGATTTTGATGCTGCAATTACAGACTATACAACAGTGATACAACTCAATTCTGATTATGCCCCAGTCTATTACAATCGCGCAAAAGCTTGGATGCACCAACAAGAATGGACAAAAGCAAAATCAGACTTAACGATTGCAGATGACAAAGATATAGATATTATAACCGCTTTCAATTACGATTATGGTAATGTTAAGGGTTTTGAGGAGAAAACTGGCGTAAAATTGCATAAAGATATTACTACAATGTTAAAACAAAAAGATGAACAAATTCCAGTTACACCTAAAGTGAAAGAACTCATTGATTTTCAGGACAGAAAGGAATCACACCTATATGATGACTTCACAGCATTTTCCACCCAACAAATAGGTCATATCCTAAACCCGTTTAGATTAATGAATATGCTTAAACCTCCAATTCAAACTCCGACTAGTCTATTTGTAAATTAATCAAAGACAAGGGAACTCGCTCTGTTACATATTTCTACCATCGGCTCTGAAACTTATCAACACCATGCACGCAAACCAACCCAACATCCTCCTCATCATGTCCGATGAACATGCCCCGATGTTTAGCGGACCATACAGACATCCGCTCGTTCAAACACCACACATGGATAGGCTTGCGAAAGATGGTGTAACATTTACAAACGCGTATTGCAATTCACCGCTCTGCATGCCGTCGCGTATGTCTTTCATGACAGGACGATACATTCACAAAATCGGAGCGTGGGATAATGCTGCACCGTTACGTCCAGATGCTGTCACATGGGCACACCTCTTACGCGATGTTGGTTATGATGTCGTTCTCTCAGGAAAACAGCATTTTGGTGGAATGGATCAGTTGCACGGGTTTCGCGCACAACTCGCCCGAGACCTCCATGCAGAAAGACAGCACGGACTTACGGACTGGGATAACGGCACACCGCCAGCAGCACGTCCTTGGCAAGGATTGGCACAAGCATGTCCAGGCACAACGGTGGAAATTGAAGTTGATGATCTTGCAGAGACAGAAGCACTAACGTATCTTCGCGATCCAGCACGGAAGGAACAGCCGTGGGCACTCAATGTCTCGTTTATTGCACCACATTTTCCGCTTGTTGTGCCACAACGGTTTTGGGACCTCTATCCACTTGAAGATATTGACTTACCAAATATACCAGATGGACATCTTGAAAATCAACATCCAGTCTATCAACGTATGCGCAGCATGTTCGGTTGTGTTGATTTTCCTGAAGAATTAGTCCGTCGTGCACGTGCGGGTTATTATGGACTGATTACCTATCTTGATGAGAAAATTGGCAATCTAATTCTAACACTTGAAGAGACAGGGCAGTTGGAGAATACCGTCATCATCTATACCAGTGACCACGGTGAGATGAACGGTGAACATGGTATGTGGCGAAAATCAAACTTTTATGAAGCCTCGGCTCGGGTTCCTTTACAGATTATGTTTCCTGATCGGTTATCTGCGGGTAAACGGATTGAGGAAGTCGTTTCACTTGTTGATCTGACTGCCGCGTTGGTTGATATTGCTGGTGGTCATTCCTTAAGTCAATTTGATGGTGATAGCCTGATGCCATTGATACAAGGTAATGACACCGATTGGAAAGATTATGCATTCTCTGAATACCTTGCGCACGGTGTCCAACGTCCAATGGCAATGTTACGAAAGGGACGATACAAATACAACTATAGTCTCGGGGATCCTCCTGAACTTTACGATATAATCGAAGATCCGGGTGAATTTCACAATCTTGCGGTTGAACCTGAGTATCAGGAAATCTGCCGTGAACTCGAAGCACAATTACTATCAGAATGGGATTCCGTTGAAATTGAGAAACAGGTGCGTGAGAGTCAAAAAGCACGTATTCTCATTGATAAAGTCACTGAGGGACAGTGGAGAAAACCTGCATAATCTAAAACACTACAAAAACACAAGGTATGAACATGACATCATTAAATAAGAAACCTAACCTCATTTATGTCTTTGCAGATCAACTCCGTTACCAATCGTGCGGCTATGCAGGAGATAACCGTGCACACACGCCAAATATTGATAGACTTACTACAGAAGGGGTAAATTTCTGCAACGCAGTCTCCGGCAGTCCGATGTGTGCCCCGTATCGCGCATCCCTTTTTACCGGAAAATATGCAAGTAGCACAGGTATGGCAATCAATGAACTCAGGATGAACCCGCACCATCACTGTTTCGGACACGTTCTACATCAAAACGGATATCAGACAAGTTATATTGGCAAGTGGCATTTGTGGGCAAATCAGTTGGGAAAACATCACGACCCTCAGAATTCGTATATTCCGTCAGGACCGCACAGACTTGGCTTTGATGGGGAATGGTCAGCATACAATTTCCATCATACCTATTTTGACACATATTATCATAAAGATAGTCCAGAAAAGATTACGATCCCTGGCTATGAACCTGATGGACAGACAGATTTAGCAATTGAATATCTCCAGCGCGCATCAAAAGAGGACGACCCCTTCGCGCTTTTCCTTTCAATTGGCACTCCGCATGACCCGTGGACACAAAACAATGTCCCGAGTAAATACTACGAGATGTTCAAGGATGTTGATTTTCCGTTACCACCGAATTATAGAGAAGAAAACGATCCTTATGGTGATGCGTGGGCAATGATGTCACAACAGAACCGAGCTAAATTACCCGAATGGATGCGTGTCTATTACGCAATGACGACTAACTTGGACGGGAACATCGGTAGGTTGCTGCAGGTTGTTGATGAATTAGGTTTGCGAAACGATACAATCTTTGTTTTCACTTCTGATCACGGCGAGATGTTCGGTGCACAGGGACGTAAGGCTAAAAACATCTTTTATGAGGAAGCGGTGCGAGTCCCGTTTCTTGTCCGATGGTCCAATCAAATTCCTGATGGACTTGTCGCTGATACATGTTTGAATACACCTGATATCATGCCGACACTTCTGTCAATGATGAATCTGCCGATTCCTGAAGATGTGGAAGGTTCAGATCTTAGTTACGCAGCATACAACCAACCGTTTGATGAACCAGAAGCAGCATTTATGCAAGGAATGGGTTGCACTGCCAAATGGGAAGATGGACATGAATGGCGTGCGCTCCGCTCAAAGCAGTTTACTTACGCTGTTCACCGTCCGGATGGGTGCGAAAAACTATTTGATAATGTTGTAGATCCATTCCAAACCCGTAATCTCATTGATGAGTCAACATCAAAGACAGTCAGAGATGAATTCCGTGAGATGTTAAAACACCGCATGGAAGAACTTAACGACACATTTGAAGCATGCATATGGTATCGTGATAATTGGACAGAGGATAGAGTTATTCTCAGAACGGCTACGTTGGAATAGTACATCAATGCTATCAATCAAACTTTCACTGAGAAACTCATTCTTGCCAACATCTTGCTTCCAATTCTATAAATTATAGTAGACTTTAGAATTAATCGGACACTATGCTTCAGCGAGGTTAGGAAACCTCGCCTACCATGGGAGGGAAGTGTCTCATTATTTCAAGGTTTCACTATAGATTCAATATGAGATTTGTAGGTTCACCCTAAAGTGAAGAATGTCCGAGGTGCAATGAATTGCGCGACTACGAACAGCATAAATCGGGGTTGGAAAGTTGTCCAACAATAAAAGTTAGTGACAATTGAATTCCTATGGAATTTTATATGACAAATTTTCTGAGAAGTGTTATACTTGTAATATAGAAAGTTATAAATACTGACGTTTCAATCTTCCAATCGATAGGATAGTAGACGAAATATGAATCCCACATCACTTTTATTTTATACTGGTGCCGCGTTTATCTCATTTGCTACAGCAAGTCCGTCATCTACCGATACCATTGAAAAACCGACTGAACCCCCACCGACTATTCGAGAGAAATTTGATATGTCCGAATTTTACCAACAGTGGATAGATGTTGGTGGATTTCCTATTGTTTCATCGGAGAAGGTGGATCCACGTGCTTTGCAGGAGGCAGCTTGGCTCATCCAGCAAGTTATTGGTCACCGTCCAGATTTATTGGAAGCACTTTCGGAAAATAACGTTCGATTCTCCATTATGGCGTACGATGAGATGACGACAAAGATACCTGAACATAGCGATCTAAAGCCGGATTTTTATTGGGATCGGCGTGCCCGTGGTTTGGGGGCAACATCCGCGCGTCCCTCAGTGAGTTGTGGTGAAGAAAACCTGCTTAACTATCCGGGGGATCCTTACGGCACTGAGAATATTCTTATTCATGAGTTTGCTCATGCATTACATCAAATGGGACTTAGCACCGTTGACCCAGATTTTGATAAGCGACTTAAGGTTTTGTATGAGGCAGCGATGGAGAAGGGTTTGTGGAAAGGCACTTATGCTTCTACAAACAAAGAGGAATACTGGGCTGAAGGCACACAATCTTGGTTCAATACGAACCGTGAAAACGATGCACAGCATAATCATGTGAGTAAACGGGGAATATTGAAAAAATATGATCCTGACTTGGCAGAACTGCTCACCGAAATTTATGGAGATTCGGATTGGCGATATACTAATGCTGTCAAACGTCTCAATCTACCACATTTGCAAGGTTATAATCCTGATGACGCGCCAAAGTTTGCGTGGCCTGCGGACCTTGCTGAATGCTATGATCAACTTTTTGATGAGAACTGTGAAGGTGGGGACAAATGGACAGATTTGAAACGTTATGAACCGAGTCAACTTTCGACGTTGAAATCACACGATGGTGACAACACAGCAATTCTTTTCGTGAACAAAACAGAAGCTGATATTACTTATTATTGGATAGATGCGGATGGCAATGAGTCTTATCGCGGGCGCGCTGCCGCGAATGCCTACAACATCCATCATACGCATGCTGGTCATATTTGGCTTGTGAAAGATCCTGATGGTCAGGAGCTTGTTGTGTTTCAAGCTGAAGAAAAGACTGGTCGTGCCTTTATTGGCAAGTGATATGCTATGCTTATGTAGCAATATCTAATTATTAACAATTGATTATTATATTATAGGAGAGAATTTATGAACAAGAGATGGTTTCGCATAATTGCATTGGCTTTAACAGTCTTATTGGTTGCACCGCTGATTGCAGACAATCACGGGGACCAGAGTATCTTGGACAAAGTTAAAAAACGGGATAAATTAGTCTGTGGTGTGCATGGTGGTTTACCCGGTTTTGGCTTCCTCGCTGAAGATGGAAAATGGAGCGGTTTTGACGCTGATTTCGGTCGTGCAATTGCTGCTGCTGTCCTGGGTGATCCCGATAAAGTTGAATTCGTTCCCTTAGATGCTGCCGAACGGTTTACCGCACTTCAAACAGGTGAGATAGATGTCCTCATCAGAAACACCACATGGACGCTTAGCCGAGACGCAGAGTTGAGTACTGACTTCGCACCACCCACCTTTTATGATGGACAAGGTTTTATGGTCCCTAAAGATCTTAATGTCAAATCTATCAAAGAGTTAGCAGGAGCAACCATCGGTGTCACTGGTGGCAGCACCACCGAATTAAACCTCGCTGATACCATGCGTTCCTTAGGCATTGACTTCAAACCGCTTACTTATGCGGACATTGATACCCTTTACAACACTTATGATGTCGGACGAGTGGATGCTGTCACCAGCGACAAATCCCAACTTGTGGCACGTCGGAAAAGTCTAAAAAACCCTGACGATCATGTTATCCTGGATGTAACTATCTCAAAAGAGCCGTTGGGCCCCCTCACGATCCACGGGGACAACAAATGGAATGATGCTGTCAGCTGGGTCGTTTACGCGACGTTCTTCGCTGAAGAACACAAGATTACGCAGAAAAATGTCCAGAACTTCAAAACCGATAATCCAGAAATCAAACGGTTTTTAGGTGAATCAGGTGAAATGGGTAAAAAACTCGGTCTGCCTAAAGATTGGGCGAAACAGGTTATTATTGCTGTAGGGAACTACGGTGAAATCTTTGAGCGGCACCTCACACCTATAGGGTTACCACGCGGGATTAATAAGCCGTGGACAGAAGGAGGTCTACTTTATTCAATGCCGTTCCGTTAGAACTTATGGACTGAACCAAGATTCTCAAATCCTGAGATTAAAGGTATGAATGCTAAAAAGACATTCATACCTTTGATTTCTTGATTTTGTAGGGTTGATTTTTCAGCATTTCTATGCTATACTTTTCAAATATTGAAACTAACCAAAATAAATTGGATGATATGCCAAGTCAAAATTGTCCACCGCTATACCAAATATTGATTGAGAAAGATTAGAATTAGAACATAACAATGCAACAAGATTCAACAAAAATCCCATTCTGGCGAGATATCCGGTTCCTGAGAGTATTCTTCCAAGTAATTTTCATTATCGGCATCATTCTGTTACTACTGTTTTTCTACACGAATATGCTAAATGGACTTAAAAAACAAGGGATAAAACTTAGTTGGGATTTCCTATTTAGTGAAGCAGGATTTGAAATAGCTGAGGGAATTGATTTTGATCCTTCAAATACAAATCTCAAAGCATTTTGGGTTGGTGTCGTCAACACCTTAAGAGTTAGTATTATTGGAATATTTTGTGCAACGATTGTCGGTTTTCTTTTCGGAATTGCGCGCCTTTCCAGCAACTGGCTCATCAGCAAAACAGCATCAGTCTATGTTGAAATCTTTCGTAACACCCCACTTGTACTACAAATTCTGTTTTGGTATCCGTTAATTCTTTCCCTACCTAAGGTAAGGGAGAGTATTAACTTTTCTGATAGTATATTCATTAGTCATCGTGGGGTCTACCTTCCCTCAGTTGAACTCGGTGATGGATTTAACACGTGGTTGTGGTATCCTATTTCAGGTATCATCTTAGCGATTCTTCTCGTTCTCGGTTTTGCAGCATTTCGTCATTTCTATCGGTTTCGTGACATTGAACAACTTGACCGTCCATCCTTTGTTTCTCATTTAATCTTTAGCGCGAAGTGGACTGCTGCACCAATAATCCTAATAGTTACTATTGCAGGATGGTTTCTAACACCAAATGCACCATTTGAACTATCACGACCTGAGTTACAAGGATTTAACTTCGCGGGTGGGATGAATCTTTCACCAGAATTCACTGCGATGCTAATCGGACTCACTGTCTATACAAGTGCATTTATTGCAGAAGTGGTCAGAGCTGGTATACAATCAGTCATAAAGGGACAACGTGAGGCTGCCAGATCTGTCGGTTTGAAGGAATCACAAGTCCTCCGTTTAGTTGTCATACCACAAGCAATTCCGGTAATTGTGCCACCGCTCACCAGTCAATACCTTAACCTTGCCAAGAACTCAAGCCTTGGAATTTTCGTCGCCTTCGCCGATCTGTTTCAAATTGGAAAAATAATGATAGGTCATACAGGTCAATCTGTCCCTATCTTTGCTATGATTATGGCATGCTATCTCATAATGAGTCTTACAACATCCGCTTTCATGAACTGGTATAACCGTAGAATAACCCGATTTGGTCGTGTAAGTTAGAACATAAAAAAGGATAAAAGCGTGGAAAATAACACACTAACACAAGAAATTAAACCACCAGATACTTCAAAAGGTCTCGTCAGATGGTTACGAGATAACCTCTTTAGTACCTGGTATAACACAATTTTAACCTGCTTAGGTCTTGTGTTGCTTTTCTTCTTTTTCAGGTTTTTCTTTACATGGGTATTTACACAAGCAAATTGGGCAGTTATCCCTGCTAACTTACAAATACTGATGATCGGATCTTTTCCGATAGAACAAGTATGGCGGACAGGAATCGTCATTTGTACTTTGCTCACACTATTAGGACTCAGTGCTGGAATATGGAGAGGCTTAGTCCTCCAAATTGCAATAGCGATAGCAGGTATTGGTATTCTTTTACTCCTTATTCCTTTGGATGTTGTTAAAGAGGGAGAGGACACCTCGGCGACACTTGAATTTAACCTCAATATCTTCTATCTCATTTTTTTCAAGCGAATATGGTTATTAGGTGGGTTAGGACTACTTGCCGCAACATACTTACTCGGACGCGATAAAAATACACTCAAGCGATGGGTGATCATCGGATGGGTACTCTCCTTCCCATTGACCATGATAGTACTACACGGATTTGGTAAAAACACCATTTCCACAACGGACTGGGGAGGACTACTCCTTACACTCATTCTGGCTGCTGTTGGTATCGTCGCCTGCTTTCCCTTAGGTGTGCTATTAGCACTTGGTCGGAGAAGTCAACTACCAGCCATAAGATGGGTCTCCACCATTTATATTGAGACGATTCGGGGTGTACCCTTGATAACCATACTGTATATGGCTCACGTATTGATACCAATTTTTATGCATGGTGATTTTCAAATTAATAAAGTTTTACGCGCTATGGTGGCATTAACGCTCTTCTCAGCTGCCTATATGGCTGAGAACGTGCGGGGTGGACTACAAGCAATCCCAAGTGGACAAGTTGAGGCTGCACAAGCAGTCGGACTTGCTTATCCCAAAACCATGCTTTACATCGTTTTACCGCAGGCAATACGAGCAGTTATTCCCGCAATTGTTGGACAATCCATCGCACTGTTTAAGGATACTTCTTTGGTATTTATTATCGGACTCATGGAACTAATGGGTATACGTAGAAGCATCCTCGCGAACCCGGACTGGGAAGGACTGCATGCTGAAGTATCAATCTTCATCGCAATCATCTATTTCATTTTTTCATATTCAATGTCCAAAGTTAGTCAAGAAATTGAGGGAGATTTAGGAGTCGGAAAACATTAGAAGTTTTTAGCATCTCTTCACATCAAAGTGAAAATCATAATGGAAGGAATATAGCAATGAATGAAAATATAACAAACGATCCAATAATTATATGTGAAGACGTACACAAATGGTTTGACGATTTCCATGTCCTCAAAGGAATTACCACCTCATTCAAAAAAGGTGAAAAGGCGGTAATTTGCGGTCCATCAGGATCAGGAAAATCTACGTTTATCCGAACCATCAACCGACTTGAGGAACATCAACGCGGTACAATCATTGTTGATGGCATTGAACTCACCAACGATCTCCGGAATATCAATCTTATCCGTCAGGAAGTCGGTATGGTATTCCAACAGTTCAACCTATTTCCGCATTTGTCAAACCTAAAGAATATAACGTTAGGTCCTATGAAAGTGAGGAAACTGTCAAAACGTCAGGCTGAAGAAGAAGCATTAGCATTGCTTGAACGGATGGACATCGCCGATCAAGCGTATAAATATCCATCAGAGGTTTCTGGTGGACAGCAGCAACGCGTTGCTATTGCAAGGGCATTGGCAATGGAGCCCAAGATAATGCTATTTGATGAACCCACGAGTGCACTTGACCCAGAGATGATTTCTGAAGTTCTTGATGTGATGCGTGAACTTGCACATTCAGGGATGACGATGTTGGTTGTGACGCATGAAATGGGATTTGCACGTGAGGTAGCTGATCGGATTATGTTTTTTGATGAAGGGGTGGTTGTAGAGGAGGCAGCACCTGCAGATTTCTTTGATAATCCGCAGCATGATCGTACGAAACTTTTCATATCGCAAACGCTGCAGCATTAGGATTTGTTGTAATGTTTACATCCTGAAACCGATCAAGTTAGCAAGCAGCTTGCAAAAGCATAATCGGGATTGTTTCTGAAATTGACGGTGTATAAGATGAAAGCAGAAGCACATCGCTGACAGGGGGACGTTGGAGTACATCTAACACAATGTCTTGAAGATCGTTAGGCAAGTCGGATAAACCTGTGAGTGGAAAACTACGAGGTCCCATATCGGTTTTTTGAGCAAGTACAGAGTATTCCAGAAGAGTAATCCCAACAGCTTTACGATCCTGTTTATTTAGTCTGAGCAAAATGTGAGGCGTTAATTCAATACCTGTTGCTTGTTCACCGGGGATAAAAGAGATATAAAGTGTATCGCTTGCTTCGTCGTAGTTAAAATTTGGTTGTGTCATATCCATCTACCCTATAAGTTTTTGGTATGCTGTGACAATGTAGTTATTTGAAAGTGGTTTACCGCCCGAATTTTCACGAAACCGGAACAGAACAATCGCAACTATATGAGTATTATCTTCAAACAAATCATCAAAGGAATTAACATAACGGTACTTTTGCGGATTCAATGAATCTTGTGATCTTCTTCCGTAACGAATTGTCAACTGTAAATGTTCTTCATAATTGATCATGTCGGGGTGATTTATTGCGTCAGTAATATGTTGCCAACGTTCATGTGAGAGATAAATCTCATTTTTATATCGATCATAAGTTGTCCAACGAATACCAGCTGATTTCATTATTTCCTCTTGAGTTGCATACTTACTCGCTTCAATACACTGTTTATTATAACATTAAAACAGAAAGAATGATAGGTAAAACAACATTGTGCGGTTAAAAGATAAAATATCCATTGTCACTGGAGCAGGACGCGGAATAGGCAGAGCAATAGCTATTCGGTTTGCAGAAGAAGGTGCTAAAGTAGTCGTTGATGATGTTAACGATGACATCGGGACATCCACTGTTTCTGCTATTACTGATATAGGTGGGGACGCACTGTTTGTCAACGCTGATGTATCCGATATTTCAGAAGCAGACGCATTCATATCTAAAACGGTTGATGTTTACGGCACAGTTGATATTCTCGTCAACAACGCAATCTGCTCAACTGAAGATGTCCTGAACAACAATTGGGAAGCAAACCTATCAGTTGCTCTTCAAGGGACAAGTCATTGTAGTAATGCTGTGATACCGATTATGCAAAAAGGTGACGGTGGAAGCATTGTCAATATCGCATCTGTGAATGGACTAATTGGTCTACAAGGAATCCATGCTTATTCTGCCGCGAAGGGTGGCGTTATTGCGTTGACTCGGTCTATGGCAGTCGCACACGGTAAAGACAACATCCGTGTCAACTGTATCTGTCCTGGCACCGTGCAGACTGAAGTGTGGGAACCAATGATTGAACGGAATCCGAATATCTTAAACGAAATCACGCCTTGGTATCCGTTGGGACGTATCGGGAGACCTGTGGACATAGCGAATGCTGCATTATTCCTTGCATCCGATGAAGCGAGTTTTGCGACTGGGGCGGTTTTTGTGATTGATGGTGGGTTGACTGCAGGTAATCACCAGTTTCCGATTTAATGATCGCGAACATATATAGACACTTAATATCATATTTCACAAGGAGAATGAAATGGTAACACAAGAACAAGTTGACTTTTTTCAGGAGAATGGATACCTCAGATACGGCAAAGTATTAGATAGTGATGGGGTTAAAGCCATGCGCGATGGATTAGATACCATCATAGAATTAGAACTCAACGAAGGAGACGATTCATCACCAGAATTCAAATATGGACATGACCGTCAGGGACAACAACTCAATAGAGGCAGAGGACATCCCCGCGCAATTCATCAATTTGTCAACATGTGGAAGCGCGAGGCAAGTTATGAAACAGCCATCCATAATCCGTTGATAGCAGGAACAGCGCGCGCACTGTTAGAGACACCTGAAGTGCGACTTTGGCATGACCAAGTAATCTCTAAACCACCACAAGATAACGGACATTTCGGTTTTCATCACGATTTCTTCTTTTGGCCCCTCAGTCCTCCGAACATTGTGAGTTGCTGGCTTGCTTTAGATGATGCTACAGTAGAAAGCGGATGCATGCACGTCATGCCGAAAAGCCACAAAGATGAACGATTCTCAGTTGAAGCGAAAGCAACGTTTGATGCAGAAACAGCAAAAGCACAAGAGGAAGGACGCGAACCACCACCGAACCCATGGGCAGAAAGACGGAGTTTAGATATTAGTCACGGTATTCCTGTAGAGTTGAAAGCGGGAGAGTGTATGTTCCATCACTGCCTAAACTGGCACGGCACACCACCGAATGTAACAGACAACCAACGTCGTGCATTTGTCATGATATTCATGGCACAAGATGTTTGCTATAACAATGCACAATCTCCTGGTCATGTCCTTGTACCGACAATTGAGGTGGAAGATGGTGAACCGCTTGTCGGTGATGCGTTTCCGGTGGCATAGCAAGATTTGAGTACTGTAATGCAAGATTCTACGTTTATTAAGAGAGTCATCCTGAAAAACTATAAGAGTATTGCTGCTTGTGATGTGCAACTTGGTCCCTTGACATTCCTCGTAGGGCGCAATGGTTCGGGTAAAAGTAACTTTCTTGATGCGTTGCGGTTTGTGGCTGATGCGTTGAATTACTCTTTAGAGCACGCTATACGTGACCGTGGTGGTATCAATGATGTCCGGCGTCGGTCTCGTGGTCACCCCAATCATTTTAGTATAGGATTTGAATTCGTTCTCCCTGAAGGTTTAATCGGATACTATGCCTTCCGAATTGGTGCTCGTAAACGAGAAGACCGTAAACGCGATAAATACATTGAATATAGGGTACAGACTGAAGTGTGTAAACTGGTTAGAGATAACCTTTTCACGCCTGAGATACATTTTCATGTAGATGAAGGCAATGTAATCGACACAAATATAGAGGTTCCACCTGCTGCTTCTGCGGATCGTCTCTTTCTGTTAAATGCCTCAGGTTTACCTAAGATTCGTCCTGTCTACGATGCTTTTTCACGCATGGGGTTTTACAATCTCAATCCCGATAAGATTCGAGGTTTACAAGACCCTGATCCACGTGATGTACTTAGACGTGACGGAAGTAACCTTACAAGTGTTTTTTCTCAGCTTTCACCGGTTGTGAAGGAAAATATTGAAGAATATCTTGCAGCAGTTGTTCCTGGTGTACATAAGGTAAATGTCAAGGAATTTGGACCTAAAGAAACTCTGGAATTTAGACAGGATGTTACGGGAGACAAACACACTTGGAGATTTCTGGCAAATAACATGTCCGATGGTACGCTCCGTGTGTTTGGAATTTTGGTTGCCCTGTTTCAAGGAGATCGAGTCAAGCAAAATAGCGTACCGCTCGTAGGAATTGAAGAGCCAGAAATCGCACTTCATCCGGCAGCAGCAGGAGCTTTACTTGATGCACTCCGGGATGCTGCTTACAAGAAGCAGGTTATCATTACCAGCCACAGTCCTGATCTGCTTGATAACAAGGATCTTGATATAGATTCTATTTTGGCTGTTGAAGCACATAGTGGAAACACAGCAATCGCCAGAGTGGATGATGCTGCAAGATCTGTAGTACGTGATCGGTTGTTTACCACAGGTGAACTTCTTCGTCTTGATCAACTGCAACCTGATCCGACCTCTGTTTCTGCTGCATTAAAAGTTAAACAACTCTCTCTATCTGATTTCATGAACGGGAATCCTAATAAGTTGAAGTACAAGGAAAGAGCGGATGACCGTTAAAATTGGTTGTATTGTTGAAGGACATGGTGAGGTGAAAGCTGTCCCTGTTTTAATTAGACGTATAGCAGGGGATCTCTATCCAGAACTACCGCTTATTATAGAGCGTCCAATTCGTGCTCCTAGATATTTAGTTGTAAAAGAAGGTGAACTTGAGCGAAGAATAGAATTAGCAGCTCAAAAGATTGGTGGACAAGGTGGCATTTTCATCATTCTTGACAGTGAAGATGACTGCCCAGCGGAACTTGGACCTGAACTACTACATCGGGCATTACAAACTAGAATGGATTTACCTATTGCCGTTGTGATTGCTAATCGTGAGTTTGAGGCGTGGTTTCTTGCAGCAGCCGAGTCACTACGAGGAAAAAGAGGATTAAAAAGCAACATACATCCTCCGAATGATCCAGAGGTAATCCGTGGAGCAAAAGAGTGGCTGGATGAAAGAATGGAAAACAATGAAACGTATAGTGAAACGCGGGACCAACCCGCACTCACAGCACAATTTGACCTGGAACAAGCACGGCAGGCAGACTCATTTGATAATGCTACCGAGATATTGTTCGTCTCCTTGAGGAATTACAAACAGTGAATAGGCAATAAAACTATCACACTAATTTACCAACTAAAATGGAGAAAAATATGGAAAACAGACCAAATGTAATTTTTATTTTGACAGATGACCAAGGTCCTTGGGCAATGGGTTGTAGCGGCAACGATGAAGTTCGTACACCCTATATTGACCAACTCGCAGCAGAAGGCACACGTTTCCCCAACTTCTTCTGCACAAGTCCTGTTTGCTCTCCAGCACGCGCAAGTCTAATGACCGGACGCATCCCATCAGCACATGGCGTACACGACTGGATACGTGATGGAAATATGCCTCCTGACCCAGCACGTTACCTTGAAGGGTTGACATGTTATTCTGATGTACTCGCAGAAAATAACTACACAGTAGGTCTTAGCGGAAAGTGGCATCTTGGGGATAGTCCAACACCCCAACACGGTTTCAGTCATTGGTTCGCTTTGCCAACAGGTGGTAGCAAATATAACGATGCAAATATGATACGGGATGGCAAGGTAGAGATGCAACCCGGCTACCTCACCGATGTAATCACAGATGATGCGTTGGAATTCATAACCGCGAATAGTGAAGGACCATTCTATCTCAGCGTTAACTATAACGCACCGCATACACCATTTACAGGACACCCGCAAGACATCGTGGATTCTTACGATGATTGTCCGTTCAAGACCTGTCCACAGGAACCCTTACATCCTTGGGCAGTGCAGGGTGCAGCAGCACACATGGGCAATCGTGAATCCCTGAAAGGTTACTATGCCGCCATAACGGCACTTGATCTGAACGTTGGACGCATTTTAGACCTTCTCGCAGAGTTAGGTATCCGTGAAAATACGCTTGTCGTTTTTAGTAGTGATAACGGCTATTCGTGCGGACACAACGGATTTTGGCACAAAGGCAATGGCACATTCCCACTCAATATGTATGAGAATTCAGTCAAAGTTCCCTTTGTTATCAGTCAACCGGGGAGAATACCAGAGGGACGCGTGAGTGAAGCAATGGTGAGTCAATACGATTTCATGCCAACGCTTCTGGATTATCTCGACTTATCCGATCCCAACGACGATATGTCACCCGGTAAAAGTTTTGTCCCCGCATTAACAGGAGAAACAAACGATGCTCAAGATGAGATCGTCGTATTTGACGAATATGGACCTGTGCGTATGATACGGACGCAGGAGTGGAAATATGTGCACCGCTATCCCTACGGACCTCATGAACTTTACAACTTAGAGAAAGACCCAAAGGAACGTAAGAATCTGATTGATGAAAACGAACATAATGCGCTAATTTCTGATATGCGACAGCAGATGGGTGCGTGGTTTGAGCGATATGTTGTTCCAGAATTGGACGGTGCAAGGTGTTCAGTTACAGGTGGTGGACAGGCTGCGAAACTTGGGGATGGGAATTACGGTGAAGATTCCTTTCATCCAAGATATGCACCACCGCGAAGGAATGTTTAGATAATATTCTCGTCGGACACAGCTACGTTGAATATCATCAGGCATACGAGGTTAATTGGTTATGCCGAAAGAGAATTGAAATGTCAAATCAAGACAGAAACATAAATATTTCGCGTAGAAGTTTTCTGAAGAACGTGGGTACTGGTGCTGCCGCTGCAGCCTTCACTCCAGCAGTATTACTAAGTGCAGAACAAAAAGGAGGAAATCAGATGGAAAACCAACCAAATGTAATTTTTATTCTAACCGATGACCAAGGACCTTGGGCAGCAGGCTGCTGCGGCAACGATGAGGTCCGCACACCTTTCATTGACCAACTCGCTTCAGAAGGCACACGTTTTCCCAACTTTTTCTGCACGACTCCTGTCTGTTCCCCCGCCCGTGCAAGTCTGATGACTGGACGTATTCCATCAGCACACGGTGTGCACGATTTTTGCCCTGTTGGAAACTTACCACCTAATCCCATACGGTATCTTGAAGGACTTACATGCTATACAGACGTGCTTGCAGAAAATGGTTACACCGTCGGATTAAGTGGGAAATGGCATCTCGGCGATAGCATGTCGCCTCAGCACGGCTTTAGTCATTGGTTCGCTTTACCGAGAGGTGGCAGTAAATATAACAATGCAGACATGATTCGAAATGGGAAAGTAGAACAACAACCCGGTTACCTCACTGACGTAATTACAGATGATGCCCTAAACTTCATTTCTGCAAATAAGGAAGGTCCGTTCTACTTGAGTGTTAACTACAACGCACCACATACCCCGTTTAATGGGCATCCGCAAGACATTGTAGATTCTTATGATGATTGTCCGTTCAAAACCTGTCCACAAGAGGCGTTGCATCCGTGGGCAGGTCGTGGCACAAACCAACACATGGGAAATAGAGAATCGTTGAAAGGTTATTTCGCTGCAATTACAGCATTGGATCTAAATGTCGGACGTATTTTAGAAAGACTAACTGCGTTAGGTACCCGTGAGAATACACTTGTCGTCTTTAGTAGTGATAACGGTTATTCCTGTGGACATCACGGATTTTGGCACAAGGGCAACGGTACGTTTCCACTGAATATGTATGAAAATTCTGTCAAAGTGCCTTTTATTATGAGCCAGCCCGGTAAAATTCCAGAAGGAAAAACAAGTGAAGCAATGGTAAGTCAATACGATTTCATGCCAACACTGCTGGATTATCTCGGTTTACCTGATCCAAATGACGATATGTCCCCAGGTAGAAGTTTTGGCCCAGCATTATCCAGAGAGACAAACGATGCTCAAGATCGCGTCGTCGTTTTTGACGAATACGGACCTGTCCGAATGATACGCACGCAAGAGTGGAAATATGTCCACCGCTATCCTTACGGTCCACATGAATTGTATGACTTAGTGAATGACTCTGGAGAACGAAAAAATCTGATAGATGACAAGTCTCATAACGCGTTAATAAAGGATATGTGTAGACAGATGGGAGCCTGGTTTGAACAGTATGTTATTCCACGATTAGACGGCGCAAAATGTCCCGTTTCCGGTAGAGGACAAGCTGCAAAGATTGGTGATGGGGTGTATGCTGAAAATGCTTTCCGTCAGAGGGACACCGAAACCCGACAAAATAGACGAAATAGGTAGAAAACAAATTTTGTTTATTCATTTAGGGCAAAATGTCCTTGATGAACAATATAGCATAAACTTTCAGTTTGTGCGGTATTCCAAGATAATCTTATCAACTGTTAATATGGTAAACATTTATAGAAATGGTATAAGTTGACACCAGAACAGACTTTGTGTATGCTACGTAACAGCAATTGAAACTACAATGGACGCAGATTTTCTGTCCATTAAGGAGGATACCATGACAGCTATTGCCGTGCAAACCCATCTGACACCTGAAGAATACCTCGTTTGGGAACGCAAAGCACCCTTCAAAAATGAATATCTCAGCGGACAGATACTCGCGATGTCCGGGGCAAGTCGTGCACATAATCTTATTACAGGAAATACATTTAATGGACTTTACAACCAGTTGGTGGACCGGGATTGTGAGGTCTACACAGGAGAAATGCGTGTGAAGGCGAGCCCGACAACATCTTACTTTTATCCTGATGTCGTTGTTGTCTGTGATGACCCCTGTTTTGAAGATGATACTTTTGATACGCTCCTCAACCCAACTATTGTCGTAGAGGTGCTTTCCCCGTCAACTGCAGCTTATGACAAAGGGGAGAAATTTGAGTCTTATAAGCAAATCGCGTCTTTACAAGAATACATCCTTATTTCACAAGATAGAGTAAACGTTGAACGCCATTTTCGGTTAGGAACGCAGTGGAGGACTATCGAATTTCAGAATCTCGCGGATGTACTGCCACTGGATTCAATTCGCTGCGAACTACCTTTGAGTTATATCTATAGACGTGTCCAATGGACGGATACACCTTGATCCTACTGTAGATGTAGATACACTTTGTAAGCGCGCAAAGGAGTTTAAGACTTTTCATATTGAAAAAAGGAGCGAAATGGCGAAAGCGTTTGCCCCCGGCAACATTTCAAGTGTCTTCAAAATAATACCACACACAGACCCAGCACGTATGCATTCTCTCGGAATGGGGTTCACTATAAAAGAGGGAGTAGAAGCAACTGTTTTCGATCATCAACACACACAGGTATTCTTCAACGGGCAAGAAATCAATTTTCCAACTGTTCGGTCTGTGGTTGAACGGCTAACCCAAAGGACAGATATATCTGGTATAAAAGTCCATCTCATCTCTCCATTACCTCTGGGATGCGGCTTCGGCTTAAGTGGTGCGGCGGCTCTTGCAACAGCGTATGCTCTAAACAAACTGATTGGAACAGACAAAGATAATGAGTCATTAGCAATGATCGCGCATGTGGCTGAAGTTGAAAATCGGACAGGATTAGGCGATGTCTGTTCGCAATACCATGGCGGATGCCTCGTGAAGTTAAAGGAGGGCGCACCGTTAGTTGCCGACACATTGCCTATACCTGAACAACCTATTTATTACCGTTACTTTGGACCAATTCAGACAAGTGAAGTACTCAGAGACAAGAAAAAGGCAAAACGGATAAACCAAGCTGCGGATACCGCATTAACTGTTCTACAGCAACTCACAGATACCCCCGCAAATCCAGATCTGTTTACAGCATGTTTTGCTGTCGCGAAGCAATTTTCAGTAGAAAGCGGTTTACTTGTTGATTCTCGGGTGAAAGACACGATCCAAAAAATTGAGAACACAGGTGGTGTTGCCTCAATGATTATGCTGGGGAACGGTGTTTACAGTACACACGCATTTGAAGGTGCAACGGAAACCCGACTCTCAAAAATTCCCGCACGACTCATCTAAAACGCCTATTTTTCGTCTAACGCTTAACACATATCATTATCTGGTGTTGTAATGAGAACAATCAGCGCACTTATCTTTGGACTTCTTGTTGCATCTTCAGCCTTCTGTGCAGTGGAATTTGAAGATGTGATCTTTGGCTTCGACAATGGGTGTAAATCAGGGAAATGGACACCGTTGAATATTAACCTGCGGAGTCAAAATGAACTCTCTACGTTCCACGGAGAACTCACAGTTGAAACTCGTCGTTTATATACGGATGAACCTATTTTCCGTTATGCCACACCAATACAGTTGGGTAAAACTGATCGAAAACAGAAGACATTCTACATTTACTGTCCAAAGACTACATTTAAACTTTATATTCAATTGGAGCAGTCAGACGAATCTAATAAGCAAATTGAGACATCTATTTCTGTACCACATGTGACGCACGAAATAACACCACCGACATCAATCGCAAGCAAAGACTATCTGGTGTTAGTATTAGCCCCAAGTGGAGATAAGTTACGAAGGATAATTGATAGCAAACAATTGGATGATGAAGACATACAGGCACATGTTAAATATCTGTCAAATTCACGGGTAATGCCGACAAAATGGATAGGTTATGATGCTGTTGATCTGATTATCATTCGTGATGTATCACTAACAGAAAAACGTATGTTAAAATTGCAGCAGTCAGCATTATTAGATTGGGTGCAACGTGGTGGGACACTTATTTTATCAGGCGGCAGCAACTTTCAATACCTAAAAGATAGTTTCATTGAATACCTACTTCCGACCAATTTAATACGTGAAGAGACACTCAATAGTATTCCAACATCTTTATGGAAACAATTCGGATTAAATTCTGAAGGCAAATCATCTAATGCCAATTCCATATCAATGTTCAAGAACATTCATTTTGAAGCGAAACAAGGATGTCAAACTTTACTCGGCACGGATGAACAGATATACATTGCGAAACGAGACTTTGGTAGTGGACAGATTATATGCTTCTCGTTTGATTACAATGCACCACCTTTTTCAAAAATGAAGGCAGGTGAAACATTTTGGCGTTGGCTACTCAAAACACACGGGAAATCACAGAGACTGCAGGCTGAACGGTACGCACCTTTTCGGCAACACGAAGAAAAGTTACATAAGCAGTTCCTATCAAAAATGCCGACACAGATTCCGATCATAAAACTACTGTCTATTGTCCTGCCAATATATCTGTTGAGTTTTGGCGGTTTTCTCTTTTATATTGGAAAGAGAGGAAAATCGGCACAGAAAAGAAATCGTGGTTATTGGATTGGTGGGTTAATCTTCGTGCTGATATCCGTTAGTATCATCGGTATCGTGCGGATAGTATTACCTAAAAATATAACTACTGAAAGGTTTTCTATATTATCAATTTATCCTGAACGGAAAAATGCACACTTGGAAAGTTATGTATCGCTTAGGACTGCAGCACGCACACAAACCTCAATGCTGCTGACACCAAACTCGTTTATCCGTCCTTTGAGAATGAAGACTATTGCTAAACCACCGCAGTTATCTTACGATTCAACATTTCAACTGCGAGAAATTTCTATAGAACCGTGGAGTCCCAGCACTTATGTAATGGAGTCATTTTTTTCATTAGATACCTCCCAGCATGAATTACAATTGGAGCATGTGTTGCAAATATTTGGTGAAGATGCGAACTACTTGGGGGCAATTACGTTTGGTAGAAATTACTCTGAGTCATCGGAATCACAAAGCAGAACAATACAAAAAATACCTCTCTATGACGGTCTCAGTGAGACACGGATGGGGTATGCCAAAATCTTACAACAAGAAGGTTTGCTTCAATACTTGCTTAAAGAAGTTGGAGGTCAAAACCGCAAAGTGTTAATTGGATGGACATCTCAATTGAATCAAGTGCCATCAGTGACACCGATAATGTCAAAGGACAAAAATGAAAACACTATTGAGGAAACATTTGTTATAATGTATATTGATGGAAATGACACAGAGAGGTAACCTTACGTTGTTAAGGTAGGATGAGGGGAGTGTGTGAACAGATGGATGTACTATCACTCGGAATTTTTGTCACTGATGTACTCGGAAGACCTATTGACCGTTTTCCAGAAAAAGGAAAATTAGTCCTTTTCGACGAACTGGAAATACACACAGGCGGTTGTGCAAACAACACTGCGATTGCACTTTCACGACTTGGTGTTTCTGTCGGTGCCATGGGCAGAATCGGTAACGACCATTTTGGGGAGTTTATCCTACAATCCCTCAAAGAAAACCACGTTGACACGACAGGAATACGACAAGATGTGAACACAAACACGTCATTTACATTCGTCTCTATCGCATCTGATGGAGAAAGAAGTTTTTGCCACTACATCGGAGCTAACGGTGAATTGAATGCAGGTGATCTTAATTGGGATATAATAAAAACTACTAAAGTCCTTCACATCGCAGGGGCATTTGTCATGCCAAAATTTGATGGACAGCCGATGGCAAACGTCCTTCAAAAAGCAAAAGAATTAGGTATAACAACTTCACTTGATACCACATGGGACGCTTCAGGAAAGTGGTTGGAAACGTTGGAGCCGTGTTTACCTCATGTTGACATATTTCTACCGAGTTTAACCGAAGCAGAACATCTCACAGGTTTATCTGAACCGAGCGATATTACAAGACTTTTGAGGAAGTACGGCATCCATACCATTGGCATCAAGATGGGAGAACAAGGGAGTTACGTTTCAACCCCTGAAGAGGAACTTTTCGTTCCCGCGTATTCGGTAAATATCGTTGATGCGACTGGGGCTGGCGATGCTTACGTGGCTGGTTTCCTTGCTGGCACGGTCAAAGGATGGGACCTTAAAACGACTGCAGAGTTGGCATCAGCGACTGGTGCCGCATGTGTTACTGCCATCGGAACAACCGCAGGCATCAAAAACCTTGAAGAAACTTTGAAAATCTGTCAAAACAAGAAAATATCATAACCGCATTGTAGGACTCAAAAATGGATGATAATGCAATCGTTCAAACACAAAATCTTTCTAAATGGTATGGTGAAGTGATGGGGGTGAATGATGTATCATTGACTATTCACCCTGGCATTACTGGTTTGCTTGGTCCTAACGGCGCAGGTAAAACCAGTTTGTTAAAATTAATGACAGGTCAACTCAAACCCAATATGGGAAAAATTACTGTTCTAAATCAATCTGTCTGGAATAATTATCTACTCACAACACGGGTTGGTTACTGCCCAGACATTGAAGTGGCATATCAATTCATGACAGGTTTTGAGTTTATCTCTTTTTTCGCAACATTGAGCGGCTATGTAGAATCTGATGCAAGAGACCGAACCCTTGATGTGCTTGAAACAGTGGATATGCTTGATGCAAGGAACAAACCGATTGCCTCATACAGCAAGGGGATGCGGCAGCGTATTAAACTCGCCCAAGCACTTGTGCATCAACCTGAACTCCTATTCCTTGACGAACCACTCACAGGACTTGACCCCATCGGTCGAAGACATGTCATAAACCTACTCAAAAAACTTGCAGAACAAGGCATTAGCATGGTCGTCTCCAGTCATATCCTCTATGAAATTGAATCCCTAACTGAAACGATTTTGCTGATACATCAAGGACGTATACTCGCAGAAGGCACTATCTCCGATATTCGTGAACTGATTGATGAACATCCGCATAAGGTCTTCCTGAATGCTGACGAACCGCGCCGTTTAGCACAAGTCAGTCTCCCGTATGATGATATTCTTAGTGTCACATTCGGTGATGAAGCGGGTGATGTTATCATTGAAACGGCAAGACCGGATGCATTTTACGCAAGACTCCCTCAAATCCTCATTGAGAACGAACTCAACGTCTCCCAACTCTACTCACCTGACGATAACCTTTCTGCTGTATTCAAGTATTTAGTCGGTTAGATTACCGCCTTTGCCAGGAAATCCATATCTATAATATTTATGTAACCATTTCATACCAACCCCGCGTCATTATATATTGAAACAACTCAAACAAATTTGTCACTTTCTTTAGGTGTCTTATGAAACATAATGACGTTAAATTGATAAACCGAATCCTCGCGGGTGATGAAAACGCTTTTGTGGATTTAGTAGAAAAATACCAAAAGCAGGTGCATGCCCTCGCTTGGCGGAAAATAGGTGATTTCCACATTGCCGAAGAGATTACGCAAGACACCTTCCTCAAAGTCTATCAGAAACTCTCAACACTGAAAAATCCGAATCAGTTTGCAGGATGGCTCTATGTGATTGCCACCAACCAATGCCGCGCATGGCTTCGTAAGAAACGCATTGAAACTGAACCTTTAGAAGAGACAGATATTGAAAAGATTGATGAAGCATATTCCCGTTATGTGGCAGAAGAACGATCAAAAGCAACAATTGAAACACAACGTGAGGTGGTGAAAAAGCTGCTTGCAAAGCTGAAAGAGAGTGAACGCACAGTCCTGACACTCCACTATTTCGGTGAAATGACGGTTGAAGAGATTAGCCGATTTTTAGGTGTGTCTGCAAGTGCAATTAAGCTCCGTCTCCACCGTGCAAGACAACGTCTCAAAAAGGAGGAACCGATGATACGAGAGGCACTCAGCAACTTCAAACTATCCCCAAACCTTACTGACAATATCATGCAAAAAGTTGAACGAATCAAACCTGCTGCACCATCTTCTGGTAGTAAGCCGTTGATGCCATGGACAATTGCCGCTTCCACGTTAGCAGTGGTGTTGCTAATGCTCGGTTTTGGAAACTACTATTACATGGCGCGTTTTCAGAAACCTTATAGTTTTGATGCCATTGATGAGATAGCAGTTGACATCATTGACGCACCAATAACCGCGAACCTGGATTCCAAACCTGATGTGCGGACACAAATTGGAAGTCCCAATGTATTAGGTGAACACAATAACCTGAATCAGCAACCTAACAATGCTTCTGGAGCAATTGCAGAAGCACAAGGAGACGATATAGTGGAAGATTGGACAAAATGGGAACTGCCGAAAGGTGCAAAAGCACGGTTCGGTAAAGGTCATATAACAGGAAATATCGCTTACTCGCCGGATGGCAATCGTCTGGCGGTTGCAAGTTCCATCGGTGTTTGGATTTATGATGTACGCCCTGGTGAGGACAAAGAAGTTGATCTGTTCACTGGACATATAGGTGCTGTTCTTGCCCTTGCATTTTCTCCGGATGGAAATATGATCGCTACTGCATCTGAGGACAAAACAGTGCGGTTATGGGATGCACGTATTGGGACACACTTGGCTATACTTGAAGGGCATTCACGAGATGTTACTTCTTTAGCGTTTTCTCCAGATGGTGCTACTATTGCTACTGTGAGTGATGACAATACGGTGCGGTTGTGGGATACTCAGATAGGAAAACAAAAAAATATATTGACAGAAGGACCAAATTTTACTGTATCCACAGGCGAGTCACCAGAATATCGCACTACTGTAACATCTATGCCTCGAGTCACTTCTGTAGCATATTCTCCGGATGCAAACATAATTGCTATTGGGAGTGAGGATAAAACTGTTCGCTTGTGGGATACCCAGGCAGGAGAGCAGAAAAATACACTCATTGGACATACAGACACTGTCCTTTCCCTTGCATTTTCTCCGGATGGGAAAACTATTGCTACCCGGAGTAAGGACAAAACTGTCCGCTTGTGGGACACAAACAGTGGAGAATACAAAAATAGACTGAATACACTAAAAGGATTCACAGATGGTGTCCGCACGGTGGTGTTTTCTCCAGATGGTAATACAATCGCTACCGGGCATAGGAATGGAAGTACCCACTTGTGGGAGGCACACACAGGACAACACAAAACCACACTCTCAGGACACTCAGGTGCTGTTACTTCTGTAGTGTATTCTCCGGATGGAAACACCATCGCTACTGGAAGTTGGGACAATAAAGTGCATTTATGGGACGCACGGACAGGACAGCACAAAACCGCATTAAAAGAACATACGTGGTCGATTACGTCCACAACGTTTTCACCAGATGGAAAAACTATTGTCACTGGTCATCATGATGGAACAGTGCAATTGTGGGACGCACACACAGGACAACACAAAACTACCACATACTCAGGGCATGGAGGTGATGTCGATGTCGTTGTGTTTTCTCCGGATGGTGCTACTATTGCTACTGGTGGCACGTTTGATAATACAGTGCGGTTGTGGGACGCACATACAGGAAAAAACATTACAACCTTCAAAGGACATACAGATGGCGGGATCCATTCCGTAGCATTTTCACCGGACGGAAAAACTATCGCTACTGGAAGTTTCGACAACACTGCACGTATGTGGGATATACAAACAGGAAAAAACATTACAACCTTCAAAGGACATACAGATGGAATCTATTCCGTAGCCTTTTCTCCGGATGGGAAAACTATCGCTACTGGAAGTATAGACGAGACAGTGCAGTTGTGGGACGCACAAACTGGAGAACACAAAACCACATTACAACACAGCAGTGCGGTCAGGTCTATAGCCTTTTCTTCGGATGGAAAAACTATCGCTACTGGAAGTTTTGGAACAAACAACGATCCAGTATTGGCAAGTATCAAAAACATGGACATAGAGATAAAATATGAACTCGTCAAATGGAGAGATATTAACATCAATACCCCTGTGCAGGTATGGGATGCAAGTACTGGGAAACATATAGGGACACTCAATGGGCATACAAATAGGATTGTCTCCATAGCATATTCGCTGGATGGCAGCATAATTGCAACTGGCAGTGATGATAAGACGGTGCGGCTGTGGGATGCACATACAAGAGAACATATAAAAACACTCACAGGACATACGGAATATGTTAGCACTGTAGTGTTTTCTCCAGTAGATGAAAATACACTTGCAAGTGTAAGCAACGATGGCACGATTCTTCTCTGGGACCTAAAATCCTCCAGAAACAGGTAACCGTTTCACACCAACCCCGCATCATTATAAATTGAAACAACTTGAGACAATCTGTAACTATCTGAGGTGTCTGATGAAATCTAACGATGTTGAACTGGTCCACCGAATCCTTGCAGGTGATGAAAATGCTTTTGTCCGTTTAGTGAATAAATATCAAAAGCAGGTGCATGCCCTCGCTTGGCGGAAAATAGGTGATTTCCACATCGCAGAAGAGATTACGCAAGACACCTTCCTCAAAGTCTATCAGAAACTCTCAACACTGAAAAATCCGAATCAGTTTTCAGGATGGCTCTATGTAATTGCAACCAACCAGTGCCGCGCGTGGCTTCGTAAGAGACGCATTGAAACCGAACCTTTAGAAGAGACAGATGTTGAAAAGATTGATGAAGCATATTCACGGTATGTGGCAGAAGAACAATCAAAAGTTAACGTTGAAACGCAACGCGAGGTGGTGAAGAAACTACTTGCAAAACTGAAAGAGAGTGAACGCACGGTCATGACACTTCACTATTTTGGTGAAATGACGGTGGAAGAGATCAGCCGATTTTTAGGTGTATCTGCAAGTGCGATTAAGCTCCGTCTCCACCGTGCCAGACAACGCCTCAAAAAGGAGGAACCGATGATACGAGAAGCACTCAGCAACTTCAAACTATCCCCAAACCTTACTGACAATATCATGCAAAAAGTTGAACGAATCAAACCCACAGCACCGTCAGGAAGTAAACCGATAATTCCGTGGGTGTTAGGCGCGTCGAGTATCGCTTTAATAGTACTGATGCTTGGCTTGGGAAGTCGTTATTTGGCATATTTCCAACAGCCTTATAGTTTGGACTCCCAATCTGAATTGGCAGTGGAATTGATCGATGCCCCAATTGTGTTGAATTTTGAAGCGAAACCGGATATCCGAAATCAGTTAGGAGCAAATGCTGATGATACGGGTAAAGGTGATGGTGAGGGACAGGAAGCAAATCAAATTGGAACTAATGATGTGGATTATACGAAATGGGGTTTACCAGAGAATGCTAAAGCTCGCTTCGGAAAAGGTCTTGTAGATGATATGGTATATTCTTCCATTAGTTCTCGCTTAGCAGTCGCAAGCAGTATTGGTGTTTGGATTTATGATGCAGTTACAGGAAAAGAGGTAACATTGCTGAATGGATCAAACTTTGTTCGGGCTGTTGCGCTGTCGCCTGATGGATTAACCGTTGCAGGAGGGGGCTCAAGTTTAGGTCAAAAAACTATCCACATTTGGGACATCAGTACAGGAGAACAGAAAGTCACCCTTTCTGGTCATTCCGATGTTATACGCACTTTAGCTTTTTCTCAAGATGGGAAAACACTTGCCAGTGCAGGGGACGGAAGTGATATTAGATTGTGGGATCCAATTACTGGAGAACTTAAACAAACCTTGTCTGGGCATGATGATAAAGTTTATTCCATTGCGTTTTCGGCAGACGATGAAACAATCGCGAGTGGAAGTTGGGATCACACTGTTCGCCTGTGGAACACAGAAACAGGTGAACTCAAAACAACTCTTATAGGTCATACTGAATGGATTTTCTCGGTTGCATTCTCATCAGATGGAAGGCTACTTGCAAGTGCAGGTTGGGATAGAACAATTCGTTTGTGGACTCTATCACGGGACAGCACATCATAACCCTTTCGGATAACTTGGGAAAACTTGATTCAGTTTCCTTTAGTTCAGATAATCGTACCATAGCATGTGGAAGTGTTAATAGTAAGATTATTCAGTTATGGAATATAGAGACAGGACAACGGGATAAGATCGCACATGCTCATGAAAACGGCGTAAGTAAGGTCGAGTTTTCTAAAGATGGGAATACACTTTTTAGCATGAGTTGGGATGGCACGATTCATTCGTGGGATGTGGTTACTAAACAACGGAAATTTACAATTGAGGGCCATACAAGTCCCATTCGTTCCGTGGCATATTCTCCAGATGGACAAACAATAGCAAGTGCATTGGGTGAGGTTATATGGTTGTGGGATGTAGATACAAGAAAACACATGATGACCTTGAAAGGACATACACAGGGAATAAATGCTGTAGCATTTACACCAGATAATCGCACACTGGCAAGTGGTAGTTGGAATGGAGGACTCCGATTGTGGAATACAGACACAGGTATACAGATTATGAAGTTAAAGGGGCATACAGATGGTATCCGTTCTGTGACATTTTCTCCAAACGGTAGAATGTTAGCAAGTGCAGGTAACGACCATACAATTCGGTTGTGGGATGTGCAAACAGGTGAACAGATACATAAATATATTGAAAAGAAGGGACGCGCATTTTCCGTAGCATTTTCTCCTGACTGTCAGACATTAGCATCTGGGGGTTTTAACGGCGTTCTTCGTCTCTGGGATGTGAATTCTGGACAAGAGAAACTGACTTTGCCAGATACTGGAAATGGGTTTTCTATTGTGTATTCTCCAAATGGAGTATTGATTGCAAGTTCAGGGATGAATATAAAATTGTGGCATGCCAAGACAGGTGAATGTATACAAACATTTGAATTTCCGAAAAGTATCAATGAAATAATGAATAGAAGTGATCCAAACAAATTTAATTTTGAGTTTTTTGGCAATATGGTAGATCTTTTGGCGTATTCTCCCGATGGCAAGACAATTGCAGGTGTTGGTGAAAATGGTATAATACGAATGTTTAATATAGAAACAGGAAAATCTGTGCACTCCTATTCCGGACACCAATGGGATGTCGAGTCGTTGGTATTTTCTCCAGATGGTAACACACTTGTCAGTGGAAGTTTGGACGGCACAATCCTTCTCTGGGACACTCCATCTATGACTAACACTGACCAACACCCTCGATAGGCTGTCCTAACTTAACCAACGCACTGATATCCGGTTCATCAGTTGCAAATGCTGCAAAACGACCATCACAAATAGCGTGCCGAATACCACGCATCAGACTCACATAAAAATGTAAGTTATGCAGTGTGTGCAACTGCGAACCGAGTATCTCATTTTCAATATGCAAGTGTCGCAGATACGCACGGGTGAAATTTTGGCAGGTATAGCAACTACACGCTGGGTCCAGAGGACTGAAGTCACGTGTATATTTGGCATTCTTTATTCGGACAATGCCTTCAGATGTAAAGAGAGAACCGTTGCGTGCATTCCGAGTCGGCATCACACAATCGAACATATCAACACCACAGCACACACCATATACCAAATCTTCTGGCGTGCCGACACCCATTAAGTAACGTGGTTTATCTTCTGGTAAAAGTGGTGCTGTGTATGCCAACATCTCATTCATCAAATCCTTCTCTTCACCGACGCTCAACCCACCGATAGCATATCCCGGAAAACCGATTGCTACTGTCCCCTCAACACTTGCCTGACGAAGGTCACGCTCCATCCCACCCTGCACAATTCCGAACAACAGTTGATTCGTATTCTGATGTGCTTTTTTGCTCCGTTCTGCCCACCGTAACGTCATCTCCATTGAGTTTTTTAGATACTCATATTCGTTTGGCAAGGCAGGACATTCATCAAAAATCATGATAATGTCTGCACCGAGTGCGTTCTGAATTTCAATTGAACGTTCAGGACTGATAAACCGTTCCGTACCATCTATAGGGGAACGAAAGGTAACCCCTTCCTCCGTTATCTTTCGTAGCGGTCCCAGACTAAACACCTGAAAACCACCGCTATCGGTTAATATTGGTTTATCCCATCCCATAAACTGATGCAATCCGCCTGCTTCTTGGACAATTTCATGTCCGGGACGTAGATATAGATGGTAGGTATTCGCGAGGATAATCTCGGCATGAATCTGTTCGTTTAGGGTTTGCGGTGTGCATGCCTTCACAGTGCCGCGCGTGCCAACAGGCATGAAAATCGGTGTATTGACAACCCCGTGTGCCGTGTGGAGTTTGCCGACACGTGCTTCTGTCTCTTTGTCTTTATGAATTAGGGTATAGATTTCTTGTGTATTTTCCATTGTTGGTATTTTATCACAACCCTATCCCATGTCACAGAGGCATTCAATTGTCACAAAACATCATTGTAGGAGGGGTTTCTAACCCCGATTTCTGATGCTGCGTATCTCAAATCGGGGTTAGGAACTCCTCCTGCAAATATGAATCTCGACAATTGAATGCCTCTGGGCAATTTGCATTAACGGGCAGAAGCATTCAATTGTCTAACTATTGTATTCATTCTGGTTAGAAAAGCCCTTCAACATTGTTGGATAAAACAACACCAAAAGACACCAGTTTTGCCGCCTTGGTATCTTTTGTAAATTGGCTGTGAACCACGTAATAACATAGCATCGTAAGGTTTTTAATGTCTTCTTAAATTTTTTTCTTTGGTGTCTTTTTCGTCATTTGTTTTTGTTCGCAATACTTGTATTATCTGTTGACAGAATTGTGTTTGTGTCGCTGAATTTGATGTTGTAATTGGACCACAGGACTTACGCAGTTTTTCTGATAGTCCCCACTGATAAAGGGGATTTAGGGGTTAAATCACTGAAATATCATTGAAATAACGACTTTTAACCCCCTAATTCCCTTATCAAGGGGGAAATGCGTAAGTCCTGTGGACCATTTCTAATAAATAAGGTGACATTGTGCATTTGTAAATTTATCCTCAATTCCTGAATGTCCGAGGTGCAATGAATTGCGCGACTCCGAACAATGAACTTTTATTGAGATTATCCAAAAATTAAGATAATCTTCATACAGATTGTGATATAAACGTGGAATGCAAAACCCAAAATCGGCTGGACAAGTTCCAACTTTACACACTTGTAGTATTTGTAACATAGGCATGGCTTTACCAATTGATTAGATGCTGCGGCATCTCTTTAAGTTTCTAAATCTACATAACCGATTGATCTTACATTCTAAACACATGTTAATTATACAATTCTTAATTGTGGTTGTCAAGTAATAATGTAATAATTATGATGTTTTTTTGTGAATTTGTTGACAATTGCTTAAATATCTGTTTAATTGAGCGTTTTTTCTAAGCTGACAATTGCATGAGAGGTGTGGATAATTATTTGACACATCAACACAGACAGCGAAAGGTATCAGGTGCCGCTTAATTTATTGAAAGCAGAATGCCACACGCGCATTCTGCAGGGTTTGTAGTAGCACAATTCATTGTAAGTCTTTGACATTGTAGACGGAGGAACCCACGGAGTGTGTCTACTACCTTAAGAGCATATTATGAGATTGAAATCTTTATGCACACCCCTCAATTACTTTACACACCTTGCATACAAAATGTAACCATAGGTTGAATCAAACTTTTTCTTCAACCTTTCACCAAAAATTACGTTAAAATAGTGAAACTATTTTTGTTTACAGCAATTTCATATACACATCAGGAGTGTCAACAATATTAACATATTTTATGAGGGTTGAAAAATGTACGATCCAATGTCTCGTTCAAGACGCGGTGGATCGCACCGGATGGGATCTTTCAATGGAAGACCTCGCTTCCGAAAAAACGCGAATAATGAACTAACAACTAAAGAAGATGTGCCAGAACCAATTGAAAAAAAGGCACAAGAACTTCTTGATAATGGCGAGGAGATAAAGATTGCTGTTTCTACCGATCTACAGTTTGACAGTACTTATGGAAAAGATTGGCTATTAGTTACAGATAAGCGACTTATCGCCTTCAATCAGAAAGGTGTTCTCGGACATGAACTGCGGGAGGTGTCTCTCTCTGACATTGAAGACATTGAAGTCGTTGAGATGTATGGTAATAACATTCTCAAAGTTATCACATCAGAAAATGCCATTGAATTAGCACGTTATTCAAAACGACTTACTCAAAAGTACAATCTCACAGTCTCAGAGTTAGAGAAGTTATCTTCTTCTACGACGTCAGATTCAGAAGTAGACGCACAGAGAAGCCGCGGACGAGGACCTGGTGGAAGAGGTCGTGGTGGTCGCGGTCCAGGACGTGGTGGTCCCCCTGGTTTGCACAGAGGCGGAGATAAAAGTCGTTGTGAAAAGTGCGGACAGCCAATACCAACCTGGTCCGGTGTTTGCGTCAATTGTGTTCAAAATAGCAAACTCATTTTCCGACTCTTCAAATATGCTATTCCTTTCTTACATGTCATGATACCGGCATTCTTATTGATGCTGTTTGTCCGATCCATTGGTGTACTCCCACCAATTCTAAGCAAAGAGTTAGTTGACAATATCCTTGATCCGGCAGGAACTGCAATCTCTATTGCGCGCGATAACAACCAACCGATTCCAGATCCACCTCCAGAGACAAGCTGGGGACTCTTGGAAGGTATTAAGGTTACACTAAGTGACTGGTTTGGCAATATGCCACTCGGTGGGAGTTTTGGACATCTATTGTGGATTATTGGATTCATGGTCGGTATCAGACTTTCGTCCATGGCAATTTCCTCTGTCCGCGGATATATGATGGCCTGGGTAGGTCAAAATATCACACGAAGGCTTCAAAACGAAACATACCAACATCTCAATGCGCTCTCCATTGACTTTTTCCATGAACGTGACACTGGGAATCTGATGTCCAGAATCACCCATGATGTATCCAGGCTACGGGATTTCATCGCCAACGGTATGCAGGATATTCTCGGTGATTCTGTAATGCTCATCAATATGTGCATTATCATGTTCCTTTTCAGCTGGCAACTCGCTTTATGGACACTGATACCAATTCCTTGTCTCATCTTTTTCACAATCTTCTTTGGCAAAAAGATGGGCAAAGTTTATTCTGTTTTGTGGAAACGCTATGCAAACATTAGCACTATCCTATCAAGTACAATTCCAGGGGTCCGAGTTGTTAAAGCGTTTGCAAGAGAACGATATGAAATTAGTCGGTTTAATGAAATGACATACCAAGTCTTTTCAGGAGAAATGAACGCTGCGAAACTTAGTTCTATTTACCGTCCGATGATGCACTTGTTCACATATTCTGGGTCTATCATAATTTGGTTAGTTGGTGGATGGCAGCTATTCCAAGGAGAGATATCACTTGGCACATTGGTCATGTTTCAGTCATACATAATGCAGTTCTTTGGTCCTGTCTATACACTTTGTCAGATGAACGAAAGATTTATCAGAGCCGGAACTTCCGCAGAACGCGTATTTGAAATCTTGGATACACCACCGAGTATCGCTGATAAACAGGATGCAATTGCACTTTCAAATATAAGAGGTTCTATTGATTTTAATGATGTATATTTCTCTTACGATAACGAAAAGAACGCCCTTAACGGAATCAGTTTCAACGTTGATGCGGGTGAGATGATCGGTTTAGTTGGACATAGTGGAGCAGGAAAAAGCACTCTTGTAAATCTGATTACCCGTTTTTACGATCCAAGTCAAGGGACAATTGTCATAGATGGACACGATAGCAAAGATATACGTATAAAGGCACTACGACAACAGGTAGGAGTCGTGCTTCAAGATCCATTTCTATTTGAAGGCACTATTGCTGAAAATATCGGTTATTCAAAGCCTGGCGCATCTCGTAGTGAAATTATCGCTGCAGCAAAAGCAGCAAATGCACACGATTTTATTGTCAAGTTTCCTGATGGTTACGATACGATGGTTGGTGAGAGAGGCGCACGTGTTTCTGGTGGTGAACGTCAACGAATATCCATTGCACGCGCAATCTTAAAAAATCCACGCATCCTTATTCTTGATGAAGCTACATCTTCAATAGATACTGAAACCGAATCTAAAATACAAGAAGCGTTAGAGAGACTCGTTCAAGGTAGAACAGTGTTTGCAATCGCACATAGATTATCAACCCTGAAGTATGCTGATCGACTCGTTGTGTTGAAAGAGGGTGAAGTGGACGAGATTGGAACACATGAGGAGTTGATAGCAAAAGATGGAACTTATGCAAATTTATGTCAAAAACAGACCGAATTGTCTAAAATTCGCGCATGGTAGTCTTTGAGAAAGCGTATTGGAGACTGACTTGTGAATGAACCTATCAAAGTTACGGACGAATTAGAATACCTTGACACAAGCAAGGTTAGCATTAGTAGGAACGCGTTTGCAGAACTTGTTGTACAACTTCCAGACGGGTCAACACATACGAAAGTTGAACCTGTAAGGAGTTTTCCTTTGTCTGAAACTGTCCGTTTTATAACTTTGTTAGATAGTGAGGGGAACGAAATCGGAATAGTTGAAGATGTAAGAAAACTTGCCCCCCAATCTCGTGATGTCCTGTTAGAGGAATTAGAGAAACGTTATTTCATGCCAAAGATCACCAAAATCAATTCACTTGATGGACAATTCGGGGTTACCCAGTGGGATGTTGAAACAACGCAAGGTGATGTCCAATTCGGTATGCGTACACGTTATGACATTGTGACACTTGGAAACGGGCGTGTTCTCATTAAGGATGCTGATGGAAACCGATACGAAATTGAGAACTATAATAAATTAGACCAAAAAAGTTACGCTTTGCTTCAGACTCAATTGTAAAATATGAGAATAAGGAGAAAAAAATTTGGAAAATGTAACAATAGATCGGATAGAATGGGGGCGTTTGACAGGAGAACGTCCGCGTAAGGCTGGATGCAACTCACGGCTCGGTGAACACGGTTTGCATGTGCGACCTGCATTTGCAAGAATAACAACTTCTGACGGTGCATGTGGTATTGGCACTTCATCTATATCTCGTGAAAAAGCTGAGTCCATCATTGGTTTAAAACTATCCGATGCGTTTGACAAAGAAAACGGGGTAAAAGAAGAATATCAATTCATGGAATATCCATTATGGGATTTGGTCGGACAGTTGGAACAAAAACCGGTCTATGCCATGTTGTCTGGTGAAAATGACGACTTCAAAGCACCTTGTTATGATACTTCTCTTTACATTGATGACTTACATCTTGATGACAATGCTGAGGCTGCCGCGCTAATTGCATCTGAAGCACTTGAAGGAAAAGCACGCGGACATAATGCATATAAGATAAAGGTCGGTCGTGGTGCGATGCACATGCCGCTTGAAAAAGGAACACAACGCGATATTGATGTGATTAAAGCCGTGCGTGATGCTGTGGGAACGGATGCGTCAATTCTTATTGATGCAAACAACGGATATAATCTAAACATTACAAAACAGGTATTAGGAGGTGCAGCGGATGCAAACGTCTATTGGATGGAAGAAGCGTTCCATGAGGATGCTCGTGTCTACGGTTTATTAAAAGAATGGCTAAATGCTGAAGGTATTGCAACAAAAATTGCTGATGGTGAAGGTGGTGCTTCACCACACCTAATTAATTGGGCAAAAAATGGACTTATTGACATTGTGCAATATGACATATTCCATCCTGGTTTCACAAGGTGGCTTGAATTGGGACCTGAATTGGATGCAGTAAATGTAGGCACTGCCCCACATCATTACGGTGGATATTACGGAAACTTTGTGACAGGTCATCTGGCTGCGAAAATAGAAAAATTCGAGTTTGTGGAGTGGGATCATGCAACAACACCTGGTATAGACGATTCGAATTATTCTATTTCCAATGGCTATGTAAATATACCAAATCTACCTGGTTTCGGTTTAAATATTGAAGAAGGACCTTATCAGAAAGCTATTGAAGAAAATGGTTTTATCGTTACAAAATAACAACAAAGGAAAATATAATTATGGCACACCTAACAGACGCAGATAAAGAGTTTTTCAAGGAAAACGGCTATCTGGTTGTGCGTGGCGCGCTTAGCCAGAATGAGATAGATTCCGCTTTGGATAGAGTATGGGAATCTTTAGAAGAAGATAGAAACGATCCTGAATCCTGGATTAAGAAAGGATATCGCACTGCACCCATCGGCGGTGAAGATGTAATCAAAGGAACAATCTACGGAAATAAAGTCTTTGATATGGCTGAAGAGATGGTTGGAGTAGATAAACTTCATACAGGTGGTGGTGCCAGTCCACACATCAATTTTCCTGATCCTGATAGAGAATTCCGCGAACCCCTTGGACACCTTGATGGGTATCATACCCCGTCAAACGGTGTTCCCAAAGGTGTAGTCGGTTCGTTTACACTCGGTGCAACTGTATATCTGGATACTGTTGAAAAACACGGTGGAGGGTTCACGATATGGCCGGGTAGCCATCGTATCTGGGCAGAATACTTCAGACATCATGATTTAGATAGTCTACCTGGTGGCGTTGCTCCATTTGATTTAGGACCGAGTTATGAATTTACAGGTGAAGGTGGTGATGTCTGTTTCTGGCATCATCAGATGAGTCATACTGCAGGACCAAATTGCGGACATAATGTTCGAATCGCTCTTATCGGCAGATACCGCAGAAAAGACCTTGATGAAATTAAGTTTGATACCCCTGAAGATATGTGGAAATATTGGGATGGGTTAATGTAGTATTGCATAAAAGGGGCGTATCCACAAACTTTAGACAGGGAAGGCATTCATTCTTATCGTTAGAAATGGGACATTGTTGGCAAGGTGGAATTTCAGAATTCTACTGAAGTATATACCTTTTTTTGGCATTATATATCGGTAATATTGCATGAAATGTATAAGTCCAATAGAATGTAATTATTAGGAAAATATAATAACGTGAGTTTGATAAATAGTTAGGATTTCCACATTTCCTCTTAAAGTCCCCTTGATAAGGGGATTTAGGGGGTTAAATCACTGAAATATGATGGAAATAACGCCTTTTTAACCCCCCTAACCCCCCTTATCAAGGGGGGAATGCGTCTGTTCTGAATTATCAAACTCACGTTATAATAGGCAGATATCCGTAAAAATACCTACCTGTGATTAATGTTCTTTTGATTTTGTCTGATCTACTGCTTGAGTGTTCCCCACGTTACTTTTTTTTTGCCTTTGGGGGATACAGGTAGCACATCATCGCTGATCCAGTCCACTGTTTGATCCCAGCCAGGATGGTCTGTTAATTGGGTTCTCACACCTGTTTTGATATGGTATTTATAGATATTGCCGGGGGCCACTCAAAATCGCGTGGTATGGGTTTATCCATAGGGATGCCGACACGTGCACTGAAAACAATGGAGTTGCCGTCATCCATCCAGTCGAGACTACTAAATTTCCAATCCTTCGGTATTTGGAGTTGTTTGATGTTTGTTCCGTCGCGATTGCAGATCATCAGTCTAAACGCCTTATTGATTCGGACTGGATGTTCCCACCCTGCTATATTCTGGTGGATGAATTCTTCTTGATAAAATGCGATCTGATTCCCATCAGGGGACCAGCGCGTGCCCCAGCATTGCACTGACACGTCTCCAATTGCTGCGGGTATGAGTCGGCGTGGTTTATGCCCATCTGCCCTCATAATCCATACTGTGCCGTTTTTGCCAGGACTGAGAGACTCCGTGAAGACAATATGCTTGCCATCAGGCGACCAATCGCAGAAAGTTGCATCCACATTCGATATGATTTCCCGCTTCCCTGTCTTAATATTCAGTACTTCTACGCCCCATTTCGGCCTGTCATCTTCTCTCCAATATGTATCATAAACGATAAATTTGCCGTCCGGTGAAAATGAACATTTACCGATATAACTCCCATCTGCTTCTGTTAGTTGCCGAATGTTCGTGCCGTCTGGATTCATCAAGAAAAGCACAACACCATTCTGCGATCTCTTAAACAGAATCTGTGTGCCGTCTGGAGACCAACTCCGTGGCCGTGGGCGTAATATTTTATCTTCGGTAAGGAGCGTCTGGTTGGTGCCATCATCATCCATTATGTAGATACCATCCACACCGTTGCGTGTAGAACCCCAAATGATTCTGACGTGTGCTGCGGTTGAGAGTAGCAGTAGCAGCAGACAGAGCAACATGACTTTTCGTGTGTTCATGGCGATACTCCTGAAAATGTGTGGCAGAGGAACGTGTCCCCTGCCGTTAGAATAGGGTTATGGTCCATCTTTCCAAGTAAACGTCACAGCAGCTGTGTTTGTCTGGTGTTTTGTATCTACTTCCCAGTCGTCTTGCTGATGGGGAAACCCGTCGTATGTCATCTGAAGGTGGGGCGTGCACCAATACCTATAAACGTACCTTGCCTATGCTTACTTTTTTTTGATTTTATTGGTTCTACTGCTTGAGTGTTCCCCACGTTACTTTTTTTTTGCCTTGCGGGGATACAGGTAACACATCATCACTGATCCAATCTATATGGTAGTTTTGGACATGATCATTTGTCAAACGCGTCGTTTTTTCAGATGAGATATTATACTTGTAGATGTGACAAGGTAGGTCGTCTACCTCCACATTCACTTCTTCCAATTTTGCTTCCCACGCACAAAAAACAATTGATTCCCCGTTATCCATCCAGTCAATACCCATCGGTCGTAGTTTTTTCGATATCTTTAATCTCTTGACCAATTGTCCGTTACGATTGCAAATAAGATAGAAGAATCCCTTTGGGACCTGGTGCAATGTATTGCCTACCATCTTAAGACTAAAGTGAAATTCTGTATAGATTATCTGTTTTCCATCGGGGGACCAGACTGCGAAATCTCGGCTAACTGAAAATAGAGGCGGATTCTGTTCAGCTGGTTTTAGTATCTCGCGCACATTGTTTCCTTTGATATCCATTATCACAATATTGCCGCCTCCTGCCGCAATAGTTTGAGTGGGGACACATACAATTTCTTTTCCATTGGGTGAAAATAACGGATTCTGTAGATCAAGATCAGATATCTGTTTGACCTGACCGCTGACAATATCTACAAGGTTAATACTGTCTTTGTATCCATCGTCATTTCTTTCAGTTCTGGAAAAAATCACAGATTTTCCATCTGGTGAAAAAGAGGGTTGGCTGTCCCATCCATCTATAGGAGGTGTGAGTTGACGGACATTTGTCCCATCTGAATTCATCAGGAAAAGGTGGTATTGCTGCCTGTGATTATCAGCTTTTACCTGTCTTTCGAACACAATCTGTTTCCCATCTGGGGACCAACGTGGTAACCAAGGTTCCAACACATCTGTTAGCAGCGTTTTATTATCGCCGTTATCGTCCATGATATAAATGCCATTTTTACCATCTACATTTGAGGTAAATACGAGTTTGGCGGTAACAACCGTCGACATGAGAAGAATAAGAGAACAGATTAACGTACATTGCAGAATAAGTTTACGCATGATGGACTCCTTTGTAGTAAGTACCCCTATTATAGTAGATTAAATGAAAAATCTACTATAATAGAGGGCACTCTTGATGACAATTATTTTCTTCTGAACTCTATCTCGTTTTCAATTCCAATACGTACCAAAAAGTTCGGATCCCTTGGTGCGTTACCATTGAGTCCATGCGCGACAGATGCCTTGGACACGTAGTCGTGTCCTTCGGTACCAAACTGGACAGAGACGGTAAGCGTGTGACTCTTAAATCCTGCATAACTTCGTGGTGGTAGTGGTTCTGGATTGTACGTTTTTCTGGCAAAATCACTAACCCCGAATCCGAACACATCAAGGTAATATTCAAGCATGTAAATACGATCTGCAAAGCGAACACCCACTTCATCCTTGTCCAGTGGGTTCCATGCATAAGCATAGTAATCTGCGCGGACATCCTGCCTCTGCGGTCGATAATAATGCCGTGAAATTTCTGAGTAACACCATACACTTGATCGTGTTTCTTGCCTCCAGTCTGTTCTCGGTTCAAAGACTCTCAAAACGTAGGAATCAGTATCGTTCTGTGTGGTGCCATCATCTTCAATCCACATAGCTTCTGCTTTGATCGTGTACTTAACCCCCTTGATACCGCCAGTAAGCCAATGAGGACTAAACGAGGCTTCAGTCTTTTCATGACCGCCATAAGTAGACGATACGAAAGTCCCATCAACATACCACCATACAGAATAAAATGGCACATCCGTTTTTAGAGATGCTGTATGGTATGTGATACCACCGTAAGAATAGTCTTCGGTGTCCGAAGGGAATTCTACAATCTCAAAAGCGTTACTACCACTTATCATCCCGAACAAGGAACACATAATCGCTATTGTAATAGCGATTGGTTTAGACCTGAGCATAATTTCTTTCTCCTTGAAAGTTGACATGTTATATAAGCATGTCTGCTTTAACAATAACAGGAGACATGATGTACGATACCATGTTTTCGTGTTATTGTCCAACAAAAAAGTTGCATCGCTGTACAAACATTTTGCAATGCAACAACAAAAGCCCGCAACGTGAAACGCCGTGCAGGCAGAACAATATCGCAGCATGCAAAGACTACGATAAAACTTTGTAATGTGAAATAATTAACGAATGTTAATCGGGGGGGGGGCAGTTAACCGATAGTTAATATGAATCCACAAACATTGCCCCTGGGCAAATTCTTGCTCAAGTTCCAAACGTCTGCGGACGATATTTTTGTGGATTGTGCTATCTACATATCGGTTTTCCACTGTTAAATCCCTACCTTATGTTAAATAAAAGTTCTATTGAGACGTGTCTTTTTTTTTTATTACCGATTGCCGGATTAACGGAAGTATTATAACCTAAGTTTCGTAAAATGTCAACCTTTTTTCTAAAAAATTTCTACAATCTTTTTCTTGACAATATACCAAGACCATAGTAACATAAATCAACTCATCTAAGGAACTCAATCGTGGATAAAGTATTAGATCAATTCTATACGAAACAGGAAGTAGCAAAATATTGTTTGGATTACATTTTAGATATACTTCCAGCAATAAAGTGTTCTGCCAGTAAAATGTATTTTATTGAACCTTCTGCTGGAACAGGTGCATTTTACAAACTCTTACCATTAGAACGTAGACTGGGTATAGATATCAATCCAAAATGCAATGATGTCATTCAGCAGGACTTTTTTACCTTAACCGACCTACCTAATGACCGAAAAGACACGGTAGTTATTGGGAATCCACCATTTGGAAAACGTGGTAAGATGGCGATTGCTTTCTTCAATCACGCCGCCGGATTAGCAGATACGATTGCATTTATAGTGCCAGTAAATTTCAGAAAATATATCGTCCATAAGCAGCTTGATGAAAGTATGCGATTTATCAGCAAATTGGAACTTCCAAGAGATGCTTTCTATCTTGATTCAGGCAAATCTTATGCAGTAAATACAGAATTTCAGGTTTGGACTCGTTTGCCAAGTAAGCATCAAGACATGCGACAATATAAATCATTACCGATCCGGCATCAAGATTTTCAGTTATGGCAGTATAACAACACCGTTGAGGCACAGAAAGTGTTTCAGAATGCCTTTGATTTCGCTGTTCCATGCCAAGGTTGGCAAGATTATTCACGCAAAGAGACAGATGAAAAAAGTTGTGAACGGAATAAGCAGTGGATACTGATAAAAGCAAACAATGATGATATATTATCTCGACTGAAACAGATTGATTATGAGAGTTTAGCCAAAAATTGCGGGACTGCTGTCCCAGGTTTTAGAAAAGGTGATCTTGTGAAAGAATATTCAGACAATTTTGAGAGTCAATTGCAACGGTAGGGTAATTTTGAATAAAAAGCAGATCCAGAGGATTGCAAGATATGTAATACCGACTATATTAGCAATAATCATCTCATATTACCTATTGAAAGAGATTGACCTAAGAAAAATACCTGAAACGCTCAGCAGTATATCAATTCAGGCAATAATAATTGGATTTGTTTGCTATTGTCTACTTGTAGTAGTGAAGACATTACGGTTCAGAACGTTACTCGGTTTGAAGTCCAGTGTTCATCAGATTTTTCCTATTCTGGCAATGCACACATTTTGGGGTAATATCCTCCCGATGCGGACAGGAGACATCTCTTATGTATATCTAATGCAAAAACGGCAAAAGGTAGATGCAACACAAGGAATTGCATCTCTCATGATGGCAAGTCTTATTGACTTAATGTTGTTGATTGCCTTGATGGTTTTTTCTGCAACGTTGCTTCTGCAAAAATTGAGTGGTCAATTTTCTTGGACTGTCCTTTACCTTACACCATTGCTTATTGGAACGGTATTGTTAGTCGTAATGGTATTGGCGTGTTCAGTTCCAACGCTGTGTATGTCGATTGCAATGAAATGTGCAAAACCGCTGTTGCGATTAGACAAATCTGCAATCACATGGATTGTCAATAAAATATTAGACATTCTTAACCAGTTAACAGCATTCAGATTGAATGTGCGATTTTTGAAAGTTTGGGTTTATTCACTGTTATGTCTAATTATTCGTTTCGGATTTCAGTGTTATCTTGTTTCTGAGATGGGGGTCGGTATACCTATATTTGAAGTGTTATTTGCTCTGGCATTTACTAACGGGTTCAATCTATTACCAATACAAACAGTTGGCAACTTTGGAACAACCGAATTCCCGTTTGCTTGGTTCTTAAACTATTTTGGCACTTCAATGGATATAGCAACTGTTACAGGATTTAGTCTACACATCCTTATTTTACTTTACTGTCTACCATTAGGAGTGTTCGGATATTTAAGCAAACCGAAGGAGAATTTACATGAGAATAATTGATCCACATGTTCACGTGTGGAAAAACGACCCGAAGTTTCCGTGGGCACGTGAAAGAAATCAACCTTCAGAGGATGCCACTCCAGAAATGTTGTTGGAACTAATGGAAGCAAACGGTGTAGAAAAAACTGTGCTTGTTCAGGTTATTCACTATCTTTGGGATAATAGTTATGCTGCAGATGCTATGAAAAGATACCCAGACAAATTCATGGGGGTGTGCCGAATTAATCCTGAAGATTCGGATGCTCCTGATCATCTAAGCCACTGGACAGAAGAACATGGATTTCACGGTGTTCGTTTAAGTCCATCTGTTGGAGCAGATGGTGATTGGTTTACGGGACCACTTATGCCTCCTATCTTCAGACGTGCCGAATCGCTCGGAGTACCGATGTTAATTCTCACAAGAGCGGAGAGATTGGTTGACTTGGTACCGCTGTTAGAACAGCATCCCGATCTTGATGTAGTCATAGACCACATGGCTGACTGTTCTCCTGATGAATCTGAGAAACTGCAATTGTTATTAGATTTAGCAAGATATCCGCGAGTCTATGTGAAGATTAGTCATACATGGTCTATTTCAAAGCAAAGTTATCCTTGGGCAGATACACACGATCAGGTGAAAAAAGTGTATCAGACCTACGGTGCTGACCGTATTATGTGGGGAACAGATTGGCCGGTTTGTTTAAGCCGTGCAACATACTCACAAACACTCTCTGTTGTCCGTGATGAAATGAATTTTTTCTCAAAAGGCGATTTGGAATGGGTTTTAGGAAAAACTGCACTAAGACTCTGGCAATTTTAGTCATATATTCACATTTCATTTTATATTGACATGAATGAAATTAAAATGTTACTATTTATTCATAATTGTTAAAGAAACAAGTCCTGAAAATACACACAATTTCAAGAGGAGTAATAAATGAAACATCTACTTTTGATGATTCTTGCTATTCAAGTCATTTTTCTTTCAATCGGCTTTGCTCAAGAGAGCTGAGGCGCGTGAAGTAATCCCACTATCCCTACGGGAGGTGGAAGTGAAGTTAGTTTAACTTCAGAGCAAAAGAGATTTCAAGTGAGTTTCGGTACTCGCAGATTCAACGCCGAGGGTGGACACATTGAATATAACGGATTGACTCAAGTTGGTAGACCTCCTGAACCAGTTGCAGAGCACAGACATGAGGTCAAGTTGAACGTAGTTCGGTTTGATATTGGGTTTAAATATCAAATCAACTCACGGTTTCAGTTGGATGCTATGTTGCCGTATGAAATAAAGGATCAAGATGCCAGTATCGGTGGACTTGATAAAATAGATGATCCAGAGATGAGAGATAAGATTCTATTATATCAAGAAATTCATCATCGGGACGAAACATACGTCGGTTTTTCTGATATGGATCTTTTATTGGGCTACCATAGACATGGAATCCTATTGAATGATGACATGCTTACTGCTAAAATCGGAACGACAATTCCGTTGGGTAAGATTGAAGATAATCCGTGGATACTCGGCGATAAGGGGATGGAACACAATCATATCCAATTCGGAACAGGCACTTTTAATCCAATTGCAGACATACGATACAGTTTTCCTGTTTATGGTGGATTGAGAGCAAACGCCAATGTCCGTGGTAAGTACCCGTTTTATGAAAATCGCAAAAAGTATCTCGGTTCAAAGGATATTACTTATACTGCTGGATTGAATTATAGGGCAACCGATTGGCTTTCTTTTCAGACAAGCTATCTTGGATTATATCAATCCTACGCGCATTGGGCAGGAGAAATAGATATCAATACGGGGCTGCGGTTTAGTATGGTATCATTCGGAACATCTATAGCCACTCCATACAATGTGCCTCTATCTATAACGTTTATGCTGCCTATTCAACAGGAAACCCTTTATGATGATAGTGCATCTGGGAATGATGCATTCAAGTTGGGATCGTTAGTGTCCGTTAGGGCATTGTATTCATTTTAAATAGTATTGTGGAATTTCATGTGCTGCAAAAATGGTAAGTCGCAATTCCTCGTCAAATACCTCATAGACAAGTGGTTTGCCGCTGAGTTCCTCGCTTTCGTTGAGAATGATTCCGACTCCTTCGCCTCTGCGTTCCAAGAAGTGTCGGCGAACCACTTGTTTTCTTAGCTTAGATTGTCATCCAACGTTAGTTCTGATAGTAACCTCGCGAGTAGTTCATTCCGTGTAGCTTGACTGTATCGTATATTTTCAACCGTCACAGTATTTACCAATGCCCCTGGTGAATAAAGTTCTATTCTATCATCAAACATAAACAGCCTTATTTTTGAACTGCTTTTTAAATAATCCCTATGTACGACCGCATTCACGATTGCCTCAAAAATTGCACGCATGCTGTATTGCGGGAAGTCAATCCTTCCAATGTCTTTCTTTGCTCTCACAGCGTTATATCTTTTGGCAAATCTCATGGTTTGGATAATCTGTTGATCTAATGGCCCCGTGTAATCTTGGGCATCTATCTGTTTAGCAGCATCTTTTTCATTACCACTATATAAACCCAAGTTGCTACTTATCACCATACATTTGTTTTATATTTGTTGCGATGATGAATAAGTATAACTTCAACTCAAAACCTGACGCAGTCACTGCATGTATAGACTTTGGCAGGAGTTGTGTAATGAGACTATTTGTCACTTCAACCCGCTTTCTGTATTTATGTTGAAAGTATACTTCCCAAGGTGGAAACTGCCTTTTGGGATTTTTCTTCCGAAGTGGTTTGAAGGTAATACCTATGGTGGATAGTCCATCTTCAATACCATAGTCGCAATAGGCTTTGTCCGCATATACCACTGAACCCTGGGATAAATCAAATGGAAAACATCGCATCCCTAATACATCATTACAGTTGCCGGGAGTAAAGAACGCTTCCACAATATGTCCACTTTCTGTAACCATGAGATGTGCCTTGAGACCATAAAAGTATTGGCGTTTGCTTGCTATTTTGCCACGCCATTGTTTACCTTGATAGAGACGACACCGACTAATACGAATGTTATCACATACAGATACAGGATAGGTGTCAATCGCATAAATGTTATTCGGATTATTGTATTTAGCGGCTTCTGCGATATATTCAAAAAGTATTTGAAACAACGAAGATATTCTATGGAGTCTCTGATTATATCGTGAGTGTCCTAACATATTCGGGATAAATCCGAATGTTTTCAACATACAGCAAGCGGTTTGATGATTGCCTCCATAATAGAGTGCTGCGATGATCGCTGTCGTCATCACTTCAGCATCTGACATCTGTGCTTGTGGATGTGTGCGATGACCGATAAATTTTAAAAGGTCGTCACAAATCGTATAAACTGCTACAATAGTTAATTCCATGGGGTTTCCTCCATTTGTTTGTAGTAAATAAAAACATTATAGAAGAAATCCCATGGATATAAAAGAAATTTACGCAATAAGTAGTTTTGGGATTTTGCATTTTTTGAAAATTTTGCAAGTTGCAATTTTAGCATAACAAAATTGCATTAATTTCATTTTGCAATAAGTAATTTTGGATAAACTTTCGCAATAAGTAGTTTTGGACTCGAAAGATTTTGTTATTTTTGCTTTCTTTCTATACTAAAATCCTTCATATATACTGGATCACCTTCAGGATCCTGGGTAGCTGTTTGTCCATTCTTTAAAACTACGGTGACCCTTTCTTTTGATTCTCCTGTCTTCTCAACATTTGTGTCTACTGGTAGAATGCTTTTATCGAACCCTTTGAGATTTTTACATAGATAAATGTGTTGTTCTATTATCCATGTAAGATAAGCTGTTGGATTCCTATAATGTCCATTGACACATTTCTGCGATAATTCCTCAATTTCATTCCAACTTTCCTTTGATAATAAAACCCTTTTTTCTACTTTTCGATTCGTTGTATAGTGAACATGTAAAAATTGTCCTCGTGATTTTTTAGTAGCGTGTTGGATATAGCCATGTAGATCGTTGTAAATTGTTTCTGTAGATATGTTAAAATTAACTTTAAGATACCTTCTTAAATCGCCTTTTAAATCACGAGGTATAGTAACAGATTCTACTATTGGGAAAACTCCTGTTGGAGGCTTTACAAAAACGCTTTTTTGGGCAATAATTCGGTTTTGCGGGATTTCTGACTTTATCATTTGCCCTTCAATTTCTGAATTGATTTCTTGTAAAATAATTCGACCATTTTCTTCTGAATCTTTCTCGCATGCGAAGAAAATAGCAATGGGAAAACTTTTCGTGAAGTCAATAAGATTTGTGTAACCACCATAGTGCTGAATTCTTGACCAGAGATTAATATCATCTAATTCAGGTTCTAAATCGTGATTTCTAACGTCCTCGATTATCTCCTTTTCTATTTGTTTTATTTCTGCCGCTTTTTCTCCTTCTGTTCTTCTATTACTTTCTGTATATAGTTCATTTGACGGAAGTGAAAGATCACGGAGTTCAATTCTTGTGTTGTACGCACGGTAGAGAGTTGAAGAACACTCGTTGTATTCTTGAGATTCACCTCTAAAAATGTAGTTCTCATGTTGTATCTTTTGTTCTACTTGATCAAAAACCGTTTTGATTGCTGTTGTATCCAATTTTGTTCCTTTCTTTAGAATTAAGCGGTTAATTTTCAAACCCAAAACTATTTATTTCATAAACTTTTACGCAATAAGTAGTTTTGGAGTTTTGCATTTTTAAAAAATTTTCGCAATTAAAATAGCATAACTATTATCAATTTCAAAAAATAATAGTATAACTATATTAGAATTTGAATTCTTTATTTAATTTCTATGTATATTATACTATTTTTTCTTATTAAATGAAAGGAGAAAGGCGTTAAGAATACGTTAGGCCTAAGTAATTAATTAGAGTTACTTAGACTGGTTGTCTTCTCAACACCAAAGAAGAAAATGAACTTGATTGAAGTTATGGAACGTTTTCCTGACCAAAAAGCGTGTATTAAACATTTAGAAGGTATCCGGTGGCAAGGCAAACCGAAATGCACACATTGCGAAAGTGAAAATATAGGTCGTAAAAAAGAATCTACTACAGGACGTGTCGGTCGTTGGTTGTGTAATGATTGTAAAGTATCTTTTAAAGTAACGACTGATACTGTATTTCATGGAACGAAAGTTGCACTGCAAAAATGGTTTTTAGCTATTTCTTTGGTCGTAAATGCTAAAAAAAGTTTATCCTCTTATCAGTTATCACGAGATTTAGAATTAAATCAGAAAACAGCTTGGTTTATGATGACACGAATAAGAGCTGAAATGAGTAAAGACAATGTGTTATTACGTGGTATTATTGAAGCCGATGAAACTTATATCGGAGGGAAACCTCGTAAGCAAATAAGAAAGAAGACAGGGAAAAGTCTAAACGTGGACGTGGAACTAAAAAAGATACTATTATTGGAGCAGTCCAAAGGGACGGTAAAGTAGTTGCCAAATTAGCTGATAATCTTTCAGGACGTTATATTTTAGATTTTATAACAAGACACGTTGATATGAAAAATTCGGAACTAATAACTGATCAGTTTCGTTCTTATCAAATTTTAGGTAAGGAAATGAAACATCAAGTTATTAATCATAATGAAATGTATGTAGATGGTGATGTCCACACAAACACAATAGAAGGTTTTTGGTCTCTACTCAAACGTGCTTGGTATGGACAGCACCATCACTACAAAACAAAGTATACTCCGTTATACATATCAGAAACAGCGTATAAATACAACTATCGTAAAGTAGATTGTATTTTTACAAAGTTCGTAAACGAAAGTATGATGATTTAATTTATGTTCTTACTTGTTGTTTCTTTTGTATTGAAGGATTATTAGGAATTACTGATTCTTTTCTGATAGTATCTTCCTGTTCATTCAATCCAAGAATATTAAAGACTTCATTTCTAACTTTTTCAATTCTATTACTATTTCTTTCAAGTCCTTTTTGGATTTTACTGGTTTCTTTTTGCATATCATCAATTTCTTCTCGGATATCATCAAGCTCTGTTTCCAGTAAATGACGAATTCTTTGTTGTTCGTTTCGGTTAAGATCAGCCATATTATTGTCTTCCTTTTTTATTGACTTTACAAAAGATATATGATAAACTATATTTTGTAAAGATGACTCATTATGAGACATCTAATCAAACGCTCATAATGAGTCATTAATACTTTAGACAAGGTTTCAAGTGTTAATATCTACCTTGTCCAAAAACAAAGAATAGTTTGCTATCCCTCGTCATAATAATTATATCATGTTTTTAGATTGAATGTCAATACTAATTAAATATGTATGTTTATATAGGTAAGGGATAGCAGCTATTCCTCATACTCTACGGAGGAATATAAAATGAAATCCCTATGGCGTTGTGATTACAACATTCTTACCAATAATAGTTGTGTTGTTAAGATTATTAATCTTCTCAATACCTCTAGTTTTGTTGTTATCCAGTTAATGTTTGCATTACTATTATTGAGTATTTTACCACTAAATAGTTATTGCGAACCTTTTTTAGTTAAAACAATCTATTTTAGACCTACAGACGCACCACCTATTGAAAAAGTGAAAGACGATATAATCAGATGGATGACTAAAACCCAAGATTTTTATCGTAGTGAAATGATCCGAAATAGTTTTCAAGGTAAAACCTTTAAACTGAAACGATTACCTGATAATCAGATTAAAATTTATGTTATTAATGCTAAACATAATTCCGCTCATTATAGTAATGACACCTATAATAAAATGAGACCTGAACTCCCTTTAGAATTTGAAAATCCTAATGAACACGATTGGCAAGATAATATTCATGTTTATCTTCTCGGTAGTGTTCGTGCTATGGACGGTTGGGCTTCAGGTTATGGTTGGGGTTGGAGCGGTGGTAGATATGGCGGAATTTGTGTAAATGCTATCCAAAGTAGAAACACAGATCAAGGAATGATTGATTTAATCTTTCATGAAATGGGACATACTCTCGGATTATATCATAAACCTCCTAATACTGATTGGAATAAATTAGAACATTATGAAGCACGTTGGTTAAATGAAAGTCATTTTTTTAATGATGATCACGGTAATAGAGGATGGAACGGAACTTTACCAAGAATGATAAAGCACTATGACACTATATCTAAAGGTAAAGATATATTGTCTATCAAGTTTGATTTAGAAGGATTAAACGGTCTTCATCAAGCTCAAATATTTCGTGTATCTAATATTACTGTGTTATCTCATCATTATTTTGATGGTAGTAAATTCGGAACAGCCATTTTTAATATATCCAGAAAACTTGTAAGCGAAGATGAAACAGATTTAATAATGCTTCAGGTTATGGATAAAGACGGCAATTTTATAATGCAGTATATCACAATAAATATATCTGAACCGAAGAATAAAAACCCCGATTTAGATATAAAGAATATTGACATGACGAAAAATAAGAACGAAGATTTAGATAACGAAGATAAAGGTGAACCTATATCACTTAATCCGAAAAACAAATTAACATTAACTTGGGCAAAATTGAAAATTGTTCGTGAGTAGTTCTTTTATATCAATATTATTAGGTGTTTTAAAACTTATAAAACCTGCTTCTATCCAGACAATATAGCCAGGTTAATAATTTAGGAGGTCAAACATTATTCTTGACTGTTTAAGGTAATCATTAGAATTACCGCAGTCCCAAGAATTATCAAAACGCTCCGACCCTGTGAGGCTGTGAGAAGCAGGTATAATATATATTATTCTATATTTTTTGCTAAAAAGCAATATTATTTTAACCTATAAAACATCTAAAAGTATTGATAATAAAATTGCATTCATAAACAATTTACAATTTGCAAAATGCATAACTATTACAGAAAATGCATTTTGCAAAAATTCCTTGAAAATGCAAAATCCCAAAACTACTTATTGCGGAAATTTATAGGTAGCAACTTAGGTAATGTATAGATAACTGGTATCACAAACCATGTCATAAATGTAGCATTTCTTAATTCAGACTGTATAATTTTTCTATTGCCTTCTGTTAATACATCACAGATATGCGGTTTATTTATTCTTTGTTTCAGGTACTGCAGGTTCTACATACAAAGTTTTCTCGTGCGTATAATGGACGTAGCCTGCGACGTTACCTTTACGTTTTACAACATATCTTGCCCATGTATAGTCTACAGGGACATAACTGGAGTGATGCGCTTTGCTGTAAAATGCTGCAAGCTGCGCTGCCTGTAGGAGCGTTGGCATAGGGATGTCTGGGCGGTTTTCGGGGTTGCGGATGATGACATGTGAACCATGGATTTGTTTTGCATGCAGCCACATATCCCGTGGTTTGGCTATTTCACGTAAGAGTAAATCGTTGGATTGACTGTTGCGGCCTACATAGATATGAAACCCGTTTTTAGATATATATTTACGATAGGGACCATCACTTGTTTCTTGTTGTTTCTTTTGTTTTTGTGTTTTGAGATAACCGTTTTCTAAAAATTCAGCATGAAGTTGTTGCAAGGATTCAAGTGTTTTGGCAGATGCTAACTTACTTTCATATCTATTTAGTACCTTTTGTTCAGCATCAAGTTCAGCGAGTCGTTGTTGTATCTGTGAATATCCGCGTTTCGCTTTCGTATATTTTTTGAAATAGGATTGTGCATTGTCCGAAGGTGTTTGTTCAGGATTGAGTTTAATGGTAAGTGTTTCAAGATCGGGACTGTAGTAATTTTGGATTTCTACGTGTGTTTGTCCACGCCTGATTTTATGAAGATTGGCAAGTAGCAGGTCTCCCTGAATTTTGTAATCCTCCGATTTCTCTGCATTTTCTAAATCTCTCAATAATGCCGTTTCTTTTCTGGTCAATATAGCTTTTTGTTTTTCTAATGCTTGTGTTAGGGTTTGTATTTCAGATGCCATTGTCTCTTTATGTGTGATAGCATCAAAATAGGCTGAGAGAGCATCACTCATAGTATCATAGGGTTGTGATGTTGCATCTGGGTATTGTTGTAATTTAAGGGGATATGCTGCTAAAGGATTATCTCCATCTGTCAATAGATTTGGTGTGACAACATTTGGATCAAAATAGGTTATTACATGTTGGAATGCCTCCCATAGATCTGTTTTCTCTGAACGTGCGATGATTTCTTTGGCAAGTGTTGGACTTAATCCATCAATTTTATTGAATAATGACTTCCAGGTTACCTCAGTGGATAAGAATAGTTCCGAGAATGTGTCTTTATCTATTGTCAATGGATCAATTTTTTCTTGTTGTGGTGGTAACACATAATTGTCTCCTGGTAGTACTTCACGGAAACGACTCATTGTTTCGTCAATATGTTTCAGGCACTCCAGAATTCTATCATCTGACGAATCAACGAGAATGATATTGCTATGTTTCCCCATAAATTCAGCAATGATTGCTTTAGGTGGAGGTTGTATAGGTTCGTCTATTGTGGGTTGAACAGTGATTTTTAATATTCTGTCCCATCCTATTTGTTCTATGTCAATGATTGTGCCGTGTTTTAGATGCGTAGACAGAAAATCGGCAAAATAGGATTGCTTTTGACCGGGGAGTGGTTTGTTGATGAGGTGTGCGCGGGCATGGACAGAATGTGCAGATATTGTGAGCCAGCGGATCTGTGTGTCTTTTGAAATCTTGAAGTTAAATGTTGTTGGGTTTGCTTGTTCAATGTGTCTGATTGAACCACCCAATATGAATTGACGCAATTCATGGGTTATATGGTGGAGGATTAAACTATCGAAAGACATGTGTTTATCTCTTATGGGGGGAAATTGTTAGTCAATGAAATGTAATGTTAGATGCTTCTGTAGAAACTTGAGATTTAATGGTATCGTTTCAAATCATTCGTTATTTTGCGTAGTTGATTTTGAATATCTTGTGGGACACGTGGGTTGAATGGTCCGCCTGTGCCTGCTTCTATGTCCTCAAAACCACTAAGTATCATTGTTTCAACAACAGCAGAATAATTGTAGACTCTTCCATTCCAAAACCTTATTTCTTCAAGTGGAGCGATATCTGCTTCTATACGTGCTGAAGTTTCATAATCGCCCCGTCGTTGTGCGTTGTTAATTTCATCAGAAGCACGCGCATAAGCAACTGCTATACCGGAAGTATGTCCTTTTGTGCCGAGCTGCGCGGGTCGAGTACATCTATCTCCGATACCCCACATTACGATACCACTATCACCAACACCTTCTACGAGTGGTTGCACATCATCCTCATCAGTACCAATTTTTACGCCGATGAAATGTGGTGAGTCGTTCAACAATTGAAGGACAGCATCTAAATCGCGTTTCTGACGAAAATAGTAGATAAACCGTGCATCACAACTTTTCCCATAGTGATCCGAGAATTCCATATACAGTTCATAGATACCCTCTGGACTGCTGATTCCTGTTAGGGGCATCAGTAAATAGGCATCCGGTGGTCTTTTAAGTTTAGATTGTGCTTCAATCAACTGACCTGCTTGGTTTATCGGATTTGGAACAATCCCGGAGATCAGGATTCCCTGCGATCCCATCTGGTTTCCCGTTGTATCAATGAGTTGCAATTGTTCTCTTTCAGTGATGTGGTGGATTAGACTGGTGCCAGCAATTGCGATTACGCGTTTTCGACCTTCATCAAGGTAGTTGTTGTTCATCAAATAGTCAATGTTTTTGGCATGTCCAACATAATCAATTTTGTTCCCATTGAATGGTATGATAGGAATTGCAGTAACAGAATTTAGGGCATCTAACAGATTTGGTAGAGTCAATGACATAGATTTCTCCATTTAGAACTTTTTCTTATATACCAATTTCCCTGTTAGCATTCCATTTAATGCATTCGTTTGCACATCAATTTGAAAACCGTTATTATCAGTTAATTTATTATTGTAGCGTTTGGTAGTAATCCGTGCTTCAACAGCACTTACAATATGATTTATAATTACTAACCCCAAAATTGTGCGTGCAGTTTGAAATGTGTCATTGGCTTTTTGTCGTAAGTCATAAGCCTCCAAGCGATATTTAGAATCAAACTCAATAGTTGCATCCTTTTCATCCTTCAATGTCGGGTCAAGGTCTTTCCAGTACCATTTTCCAGTCCGATTCCGTGTTGTCTCTGAGTCGTAGACATGATTCCAATTTTCATATTGAGTTGCATGCTCAAAATCCTCTATGAGGTCCCACTTTTCAAAAGAACCTGGACCAATGAATATTACATTTTGACGAACTATATCACGATAGTCATCACGGGTATTTACAGCATTATTGCGTAGAATGAAATATGTTGTTAGGAGAGCCACTTCAGCTGCAGTATAGATATATCCATATTTAGCCCCTGTGTAGATTTGTCCCATTCCTGGAATTGCAAAAGAATAGAGAAATGCTTCATTTGGTGATTTGGTAGGTGTGATATTTTGGTCCGCTGCCATAGCAATTGATGAATGCTCTGACAGCACTCGGATTCCTAAGCTGGAATTAAGAGAAAAATTAGTAAAGAAACGATTTTGTGATTCATTTGAGGCATTACAAAAAGCACATGTTATAAATAAAAAGATAACATAAAGACTGATTTGAGCAGTATATTTTTTAATCATTTTCATATTAGAATACTAATCCTGCTGTAACTTCAAGAAGTCGTTTTTGAAAAGGACCGAGTCCTGCTGCGCCGTAGGTCAGGTCGAATTTTACTGTAAATGCCTGTACCCCTATGCCGTATGTGAAGAAATCGGATAGGTCTAAGAGAAAAGGACCGATATTAGAGAATTTGAAACCGTCGGTAAAATGATCTGACAAATTAGTTCTATTAGGAACAAACGGGTCAGCTTTGTGTCCAATACGAAATGCAAATACATTAGCAAGCCAGTACTCTAACCCTATGCTTTTTTCAAGATGTCTCCATTCAAAAGCCCGTATGCCAACACCTCTATCAGAAAGAGCTTGTTCTCGTGTAATTTCATTACCGTTTTCGTTTTGGGTTTTTATGTAAAGTTCAAGCTCGGCTTCATCTTCAACCCATTTATCAATTCTCGCCGTTAGCCCTGTTACGAGTCTGACATGATTGTTCTTACTTTGGATAAGACTTGTTGCAGATCCTATCCGAAAAACTGCAGGTAATGGGTCCGCTTGATTTTCATCAATAAAATGTATTTTTGGACCGATATTCTGAATTGCTAATCCAAGTGTCGTTGGTAGGAAATTTGAAGAAAGTCTGTATTGACTACCGAAATCAACGGCATAAGAGTATGATCCTCCACCTTCGCTACCAAGAACAACCCGTATTACCTTACCACTGATTCCTGTTGTGAATCTATCTGTAATTCTATCTGCATAAGAGGCTGTAAACACAAAGTTTGTTCCAAGGCTTTCCTCTCGTATTGGTTCGGGCGAATCTGTTGTAACAAGACTTGTTCCTTGTCCTTGCATCTGGACGGTTGTTCCAATTGTTCCATAATTGCCTAAAGGTAACGCTCCTGTAATAAAAGTGTAATACAATCCTTCACCCGCTTCTCCAAATAAATCGCCCTGATTTTTGTAGTACATAGAAACCCGTGGTCCGAATTTTTCAGTCTGAAAATTACTGTCGGTGATGTTAACTAATCCACTCGGATTCCAGAGCGATGTCGTCACATCCCCTGACATAGCAGAAAATGCATCACCCAGTGCAGTTGCCCGTGCCCCTCCACCTAAGTTTAAGATCACAGTTCCTGTTCTACCAGCACCTGCAAAAACTGACATAGGTATAAATAGAATTACCCATAACAGTATTGTAAAATAACTTTTCATAAATGCAAGGTTGCATTTGTAGAACTATAGTGAACTTTAGAGTTAATTAATTGAACTCTTCTGTAGAAGGGAACTCTGCGTGCACAATCTGGAAGAATGTGCTACGCATACCCGCACAAGCTAACAGCATGTGCTACAATCGGACAGAAAATGTCTCATTAATTTCAAGGTTTACTATAAATACATTGTCCTACAAATTAGTCCCTCCTCATTGGGAATTTTGTAAGAATAATGATATTATGATTTCATAAGTTTCTAACGAAAAACAGATATATAGGTTTACATTTTTGTGTATTATAGATTATACCATCATATTTCATATTGGACAAATTTTAATTTAGAACTCATTAGGTTGGTGTGTAAGTTTTGCTACCTAAGGCATCAATTACTATAAAGGACATTGCTTTTTATGATCTTTGAAACCGTACCGTAAAGTGGGTTTTTTCGTGTTTTGGTACGGTTTTGGTACGGTTTTTCGTACCGGGTTGTAAGTCCAGTCTATGTATAGGTTTGTGAGTTATTTTTTGTGCGAATTTCTGGAAATTTCATTTTTTTGATCCGGTACGTTCAGAGATTTAATTTTTTGGTGTCCTGATATGTATTATTCAGTGTATAGTTAACTGGTATCATAAACAATGTATTAATTAAGTGGGGGTTGTGCATAATTATTTGGCTCATCAACACAGACAGCGAAAGGTATCAGGTGCCGCTTGATTTATTGAAATACCGTTTTTAGTAGCACAATTCATTATGCGTCTTTGAACTTGTGGACGGAGAACCCACGGGGTGTGCCTACTACTTTTAAGAGCATATTATGAGATTGAATTCTTTATGCACACCCCTTTGTTAATTAAATGTAGCATAAGTTTGATAATATAACAGGACGAGGGCAAATTGAACAGAGAACGGGCATATTTGCTTAAAAAATCGTTGTTTTGGTGTTTTTAACCCCTAAATCCCCCTTATCAGTGGGACTTTAAGAGAAAATGTGGAATCCTAACTATTATCAAACTCACGTTATGAAACAATATCAATTAGAATTAACCCAAGTTGCTACCTATAATTTGAAGATACTATTTGCAATGAACCACCAGATGAGGGCTGCTCATAGGTAGTAAACATACCGCTCCGCTGGAGCGGGGATAGAAAAGGTCCTTTTTCTATAAACATATCGCTCCGCTGGAGCGAAAGAAAAGCATCTTGAATATAATGAAATTTATAAACTGTCAATAAGTAGCAACTTGGGTTAGAATTAGTATTTGTTTTGTAAATCTTGAGATAGGTTTTATTATATCTGATGTTGATTGGGTATGTGGGTTTAATGAATGTAAGGAACAATAGGTTTCATGTATATTTGGGGTTGATTTTGTTGTAGATATGGCAAATCCTGAATAGCAGAAGTTGAGGAAAACTTGGTTTTTTCGCAGATTAGAATGTATGTATGGTTTTGAAAGAGCAAGAAATAGTAAAGATTTCAGAGTTTACATTCAACTAATGAATATACGAACTCTATAAATGAAAATCGCTGTTTTACTGGAATGTCCGAGGTACAATCACGACGACAAACGTGTTTCTTTTTCCATCGGGGTTAGAAACCCCTCCTACAATCATCGGGGTTAGAAACCCCTCCTACAATAGTGTATTGAGCGAATTGAATGGTCTGGAGTTGTCTGCAAATTAGTTGACACATGCATATTGATATGATATGATACTTCCATACTAAATTACTTACACAGTGGAAGCCATTTTGAGTCTTGTCAAACGATACCGTTATTTGCTTGCTGGGAGTTCGGGAATACTACTATTTTGTAGTTTTCCGAGTGTGAATTTCTTTCCAATTGCATGGATAGGATTAGTACCTTTATTGATAGCACTTGATGGTGTTGAGAATTGGAAAATGGCATTCCGCTTAGGGTATGTTGCTGGATTTCTGTTTTTCGCAGGATTACTCATAGCAATTGCACTATTATATCCTTATGCGAATATATTCGTAACTCTACTCGGATATTTACTGCTTGTAGGATATACTGCTCTCTATTTTGCAGTATTCTCTGTTTTAGTTTATCATCTACCTTGGCAATCAGGTGTTTTGTTTCCATTTGGTGTTACGGCGATCTGGGTTTGTTTAGAGTGGTTGCGTGGTTGGTTATTAACCGGTTTTCCGTGGGGTAATATTGGATATTCACAGTGGAATTATCATGCGGGGATACAGATTGCGTCAATTGCAGGTGTTTACGGCGTTAGTTTTGTCATAGTGTTTTTTAATGCTGGAATTGCCACGCTAATCCGTCGTAGGCAAGAATTTCAGAAGGAATTGATGGCAGTAATCACACCTTGTCTACTTGCAGTAGTTACACTTATTTATGGATATGCTGTAACTGGAAAAAGTGAGAACATTGAAACAGAAAGTGTAAAGTTTGCTATGGTCCCTGGTAATATACCGCAACTTGATAAATGGAACGCAAAGAAATTTCCAACGATATTTATGAAATATCTTAATTTGACAGAAAGGGCAGCGAAAGAACAACCTAATGTCGTCGTATGGCCGGAAACAACAGTGAGAGGACAAGTACTATCTGGAGAATGGATCAACTACAATAAACATTTCAAACAGATGTTAAATAGAATTGGTGGTATTCCAATGCTCATCGGTGCGACAGATCCCGATTCATTAGGTGATCTTTACAACAGAGTTATATCTGTATCATCAGATGGAGAAATACAGGGTAAATATTCCAAAATGCAGCTTGTTCCGTTTGGAGAATATGTGCCGTTGGCTGATTTTCTGCCGAATTTTATTCAATTTTATCCTTTTGAGCATGGGAAAACACATAATCTTTTACCAGTAATAAATATTGTAGATGAGTCTACGAAAAATGAAATTGCTCAGGTGGGTACATCTATATGTTTTGAGTCATCTTTTCCTAATCATTTCCGCAAGTTTGTTAAGGAAGGTGCGGATGTTATGGGCATACTTACGAATGATGCCTGGTTTGCAGGAACTGCACTACCTGAACTTCATTTAGCAATGGCTCCGTTGCGGGCAGTAGAGAATAGAATTAGCGTTTTTCGGTGTGCAAATGGTGGTTATACTTGTGCAATTGATAAATACGGACGAATATATACCTCTTTTGTAACACCAAAGACTTCTGATGAATTTCTCATTGCAGATGTAGCACTCTCAGATGGAAAAAGGACGCTTTACACACGATATGGTGATTGGTTGCCGATACTTTGTGCAATAATTAGCCTATCCTTAATTGTATACCTTGTTCTAAATAATATCATTTCAAATTGACAAATTGTCGTAAAATATTGTAGGTCGGGTAGAGGGACGAAACCCGCCAAATGCCACACGCGCATTTGGCGTTGATTTGGACATGACACTATAAAAAGTCGGGTTTCGCTACCGCTTCTACCCGGCCTACAAAATAATGTTATATTATCATATAGAAATGGTATAAATTTCTAAAGACACAGACATTATGAGATAAGAAAGAAGGAAAGTTTATGCTAACAGATTTAATTTCAGATGTGGAAACGGTATTTAACCGACTGAATGAACTTAGGGGGTATCTTTGACCTTCCCAGCAAACAGAAAGAGTTAGAAGACCTTGAAAAGGAGGCGATGGAAAGCGATTTCTGGAATAACTCTCAAAGAGTTCAAACTGTCAACCAACGAATAGCAACATTAAAAGATGAAATTGGAGAATTTGAGAAACTCCAGAACAGTGTTGATGACCTAAAAGTTCTTCTTGAGCTTGCTATAGAAGAAGACGATTCAAGTTTGGAATCGGAGATACAGAATGGTCTTTCAGTTGTAAATATTCAGTTTGACAGAATTGAACTCCGATTGATGTTAGATGGTGAGTTTGATGAGAACAATGCCATTCTCAACATTCATCCTGGTGCGGGAGGCGTAGATGCACAGGATTGGGCAGGTATGCTGATGCGAATGTATCTGCGTTGGTGTGATCAACGTAGTTTTATGACAGAAATTGTTGATCTTACTGCTGGCGATGAGGCGGGGATTAAGAGCGCGACTATATTGGTTAAAGGCACTTATGTTTATGGATACTTAAAAGCAGAATCGGGTGTACATCGACTGGTACGTTTGTCGCCCTTTGATTTTAACAATCGGCGGCATACCTCTTTTGCAGCGGTACATATTACACCTGAAATTGACGATAGTATAGATATGGAAATTAATGCTGAGGACCTTCGGATAGATACATATCGTGCCAGCGGGGCTGGTGGGCAGCATGTCAATGTTACGGACTCAGCTGTCCGTATTACACATAAACCGACAAATATAATGGTTCAGTGTCAGAATGAACGGTCTCAACATAAGAACCGTGAAATCGCGATGAAGGTTTTACGTTCTCGTTTGTATGACCATTTTCGTGCACAACGTGATGAAGAGCTCGCTAAATTACAACCTGAAAGACGGAATATTGATTTTGGGAGTCAGATTCGATCTTATGTCCTCCACCCTTATCAACGCGTAAAAGATACCAGAACAAATTTAGAAACAGGTAATGTTGACGCAGTCCTAAATGGAGAAATTGATGGGTTTATTGAGAGCTATCTAAAACTTAAACCAGATGATAAATAATTATCACGTTAAATTAGGAGCATATCATGATGACTAACAAGTTCTATGTATATTTGTTGATTTCAATATGTCTGATTAGTATTAACATTTTTTCGTATGCTGCGGTAGTTGAAGTTCCCGCTGACCACCCTACAATACAAGCGGGTATTGATGCTGCAGAAGATGGTGATACAGTTTTGGTTGCTGATGGTATCTATAGAGGTGAAGGAAACGTCAATATAGATTTTAAGGGAAAACAGATTGTTGTTAAATCTGAGAATGGTCCAAAGACGACAATTGTAGACTGTCAGTCGAATTTTAATACACGTGGTTTTATCTTCCAAAATGAGGAGACAAATGATGTTGTGTTAGAAGGGTTTACAATTACGAAAGCAAACCATGAGGGTAGGGGCGGAATATACTGCACCAATTCTGCACCGACAATTAAGAATTGCTATATTCTGTCTAATAGGGGCGGAATATACTGTTTTGCTGCGAATCCGAAAATAATAGACTCAAAAATATCAAACAACCGTTCTGGTGCTGGCGTTTCTTTTTGGGATCATCCTGAAAAGGACTATGCTGATGGCAATATCGATAGCCCAAGTCTAACCAATTGTATTGTATCTGAAAATGATGGCGTGGGCATTTCAAGTTTTGATGGGGCTTCTGTTGAAATCATTGATTGCCTTGTATCCAAAAACAAAAAAAGCGGAATTGCATGCGATTATTTCGCCAGTGTTCATATTAGATATTGTGAAATATTTCAGAATACTGGTGGTGGCATAAAAGGCACTGAATACGCCGGATTAAATATCACTGATTCTATTATCAAACAGAATACTGCTCAGAATGGTGGCGGCATCTCTTGCAGTCCTACATCAAGGCTAAAAGTTGTTGGTTGTGTTATTGCAGAAAACATAGCGACAGAAAATGGTGGTGGTATTGATATATATTCTTCCTTTGGAAGTGCATCTATAGATTACTGTACAATTACAAGAAACACTGCGAATGGTAGAGGTGGTGGTATGAATGTTGAGCTTAGGGGTTCACCTTTCAAATGCTCTAACTCTATTATTTGGGAGAATAGAGCAAAAGGTAAACACCCAGAATTTTTCGCTTCAGGTCCATCCGTTAGCATTATTTCATGTGATATTCGCGACGGTCTTAAATGGTTAAATCCTGATCCTGATAATCCGTTTTTTACATATAGAGACAATATCGACGAAGACCCACTCTTCATAAATGCTGATAGTGGTGATTATCGACTTAGGCGTAACAGTCCGGCTAAAGCAATGGGTGCAACTGCACCTCGTGAAGAAGAAGCAGAGGGAGAAATAGAAGATATTGAAGAAAAAGAAGATTTTATTGAAAAATCTCTCAGTGTGAATGCATCAGGGAAACGCATTGTAAAATGGGGTGACCTGAAGCGTAGATAAATGGTTGTATCAGGATAGGAAGATAATATGAACACTTATAGAGTTAGTATATTCATCTTTTTCTATCTAATTTTCATTTGTGGAAATACGTCAACATTCGCTGCAACGCTTGTCGTTCCAACAGAACATGCCACAATTCAATCTGGTATAGATGCAGCTGAAGATGGGGATACGGTGCTTGTAAGAGATGGCACTTATAAAGGAGATGGCAATGTTAACATTGACTTTAAAGGTAAACGGATTATTGTAAAATCCCTTAATGGTGCAAAGCGGACGAGAATCCACTGTTTATGGAAGGAAAATACACGGGGTTTCATCTTTCAGAATTCTGAAACGAGCGAAACTGTTTTAGAAGGATTTACTATCAGCAATGGTAAACATGAATTCGGAGGAGGAATCTACTGTAATAGTGCTTCTCCAACCATTAAAGATTGTGTTTTATCTTGGAATGGTGCAAAAACAGGAGAACCTTTCACAGGTCGCGGTGGCGGAATTTATGCACTAAATTCAAATGTTAAAATAATAGGATGTATAATCTCAAACAATCGGAGTGATTCTTATGGCGGTGGTGTATATTTTGAGGGGCACAGGGAAGTAAATGGAGAATTAATTGGTCAACGGTTTCATCCGAGTATAATCAACTGTGCTGTTTCCAACAATAACAGTAGTGGTGTATACAGCATAGAATATGTAAGAACAGATATAATCAATTCCGAAATATCAAAAAACAGGGGTCGTGGCGTAGTTAACACATCAGTTTCTCGTGGATCTCAAATTACCAATTGTCTCATTTCACTAAACATTGGTGGTGGTGTAGAATGCAGTGATAATTCCAGTGCGACGATCACAAGGTCTATAATAAGACAAAACACGGGAGAAATCGGGGGTGGTATTTTCTGTAGTCCAAGGTCTTCTATTGATGTCTCTGATTGTATTATCGCACAAAATATAGCAACAGAATTTGGAGGCGGAATTGGTGTCATCTCTACCAGTGGTGATGCAGTAATTACAAATTGCACGATTGTACGCAACTCAGCAAATCTTAAAGGTGGTGGCGTGTATATATCTGTTGAAGGTTCTTTTTTTTCTATGACAAAGTCTATTCTTTGGAGTAATAATTCAAATGGGGCACATCCAGAATTTTTTGGAATTGGGGGAAGAATTAGCATAAGTTTTTGTGATATACGTGACGGACTTGAAGGAATTGGTCGTGAACCGGATGGAAAGAGGTTCATCTATGAGAATAACATAGATGAAGATCCGATCTTTTTTGATGTTGATAGAGGCGATTACAGACTAAAACGGAACAGTCCTGCGGAGAACATGGGGACACAGTCTCATCCTGGGCGTTCACTTCGTGTTTCTTCAGCAGGCAAAAGGTTGACACTATGGGCAGATCTAAAACGTAACTAATACCTGGAGGGGACGATGAGAAACTTAAGATGCTTGATAATTTTAACTTTCATATTTGGTATATTTTGTATAAGTAACCTATCACTTGCTGCAATAATCAATGTTGCACCTGATAAAATGACAATACAAGAAGGAATTGATCTCGCTGAAAGTGGTGATACGGTTTTAGCTGCTGATGGAATCTATAGAGGGGATGGAAATGTTAACATAGATTTCAAAGGCAAAAAGATTACTGTAAAATCAGAGAATGGTCCTGAAGCAACTGTAATTGATTGTGAGGCAACACCGAATACACGCGGTTTTATCTTCCAAAATGAAGAGACGCACGATTCGGTTCTGGATGGATTTACGATTAAGAATGGTATACATGAACTTGGTGGTGGCGTATACTGTGACGCTGCTTCCCCAATGGTTGTGAGCTGTACCATTTCCTGGAATGCTGCGGTTGCTGCTAACTTTCATGCTCAAGGTGGTGGCGGAGTTTATTGTTTTAATTCAGATGCAGTATTTGACACATGTATTATAACCCATAATACTGCAGAATCTTCTTTTGGCGGTGGCGTATTTTTTGATGGTGAGTGGATGAGAGACGGTGTCGTTTTGAAAGAAACTACGGCTGAACCTTCTCTTCTTAATTGCACCATCTCAGACAATAATGGCGACGGTGTATTTTGTTTTAACGTTGTTAATCCACGAATTCAAGATTGTAAAGTATCTCAGAATAGTGGCAGCGGCATTGACTACAGCTTTTTGCTGCGGGCACAGAATCCAGTAATTAATTGCCTTATTGAACAAAACACAGATGGTGGAGTCGTTTGTAGTGATTCATCAGTGTTGAATATCAAAGATTCTGTAATTAAGCAAAATATAAGAAGAACCGGTGGTGGTATATACTGTAGTCCAGAGTCTGTCATAGAAGTATCAAATTGTATAATTGTTGAAAATATAGCAACAGTATCTGGAGGAGGAATTGCCGTAATATCCACCAGGGGCCATGCGAATATTACGAACTGTACAATATCAAGAAACACTGCCAATGAACGTGGTGGTGGTGTCTATACATCGATTGAAACATCACATTTTACGATTTCCAATTCAATTGTATGGGGTAATAATTCCAACGGCACTCATGCTGAATTCTTTGCAGGCGGTGAAAAGATAACTATTAGTTCATGTGATATCCGTGATGGACTTGCTGGAATTCGCCGCAATCCCGATGGAGAATGGTTCAAATATGAAGATAACATAGATAAAGATCCGCTATTCGTTAATCCGGATAGAGGAGATTATAGACTAAGACGCAACAGTCCAGCAAAGAATATGGGTGCAGATCCATCTCTTGCGGGTTCTCTAAGTGTTACTCCAATTGAAAAAAAGTTGATACTGTGGGCAAATTTGAAACGCAAGTAAGACGCTATAAAAAGGGAGGCAGTCATGAAATGCTATAGATTCTTGATTAAGACAAATATTATCCTAAGTCTACTATGGTTGAGTTTTCCATCGTTTGCAGCAGTTATTAATGTATCACCCCAAAAATTGACGATACAAGAAGGTATTGATCTTGCTGAAAGTGGTGATACGGTTTTAGTTGCTGATGGAATCTACAAAGGGGATGGAAATGTTAACATAGATTTCAAAGGAAAAAAGATTACTGTAAAATCAGAGAATGGTCCTGAAGCAACTGTAATTGATTGTGAAGCAACACCGCATACACGCGGCTTTATCTTTCAGAATGAAGAGACTCACGATTCGGTTCTGGATGGGTTTACGATTAAGCGGGGCAGACATGATCTTGGTGGTGGAATTTCCTGTAACACTGCATCACCGATGATTAAGAACTGCATTATTTCCTGGAACACTTCACTGGCTAAGGAATTCCACGCACAAGGTGGAGGCGGTATCTATTGTTTTAATTCTGATGCAATAATTTTGGAATGTACAATTACTAATAATACTGCAGAATCAACTTTCGGTGGGGGTGTATTTTTTGAAGGTGAGGGGATAAGAGACGGTGTTGTTTTAAGAGAAACCGCAAGTCAACCACAGTTAATCCAAAGCACTATATCAGAGAATGATGGTGCTGGTATTTATATTTTTCATACAGTAGGTGTTGAAGTAAGAGATTGCACAGTTACCAAGAACAGTCATTGTGGAATTGTATGCAACTTTATGTCACGCGGTGGCACACACATATCAAATTCAGTAATTTCACATAACACAGGTGGTGGGGTGGAAGTTAGTGAATATTCAATTTTGAAGGTTACGGACTGCTTAATTAAAAATAATATTGGAAAAATGGGTGGAGGGATTTTCTGCGGTCCAACATCGGTCCTAGAAGTATCTGATTGTATTATAGTTGAAAATATAGCAACAACATCTGGTGGTGGAATTGGTGTGATATCTACCAGAGGGGAAGCAATGATTTCCAACTGTACGATTTCAAGGAATTCTGCAAATGAGCGTGGTGGTGGCGTTTATGCCTTTATTGAAGGTTCCTTCTTTGAATTCTCTAATTCTATTGTTTGGGGCAATACTTCCAATGATACACATGACGAATTTTCTGCAATAGGTGGGTGGATCACGATCAAGTCTTGTGATATTCGTGATGGACTTGAAGGAATTGGTCGAGAACCGGATGGAGATTGGTTTGTCTATGAAAACAATATTGATAGAGATCCTCTTTTTGTAAATCCGGATAGAGGCGATTACAGACTAAAACGGAACAGTCCTGCTAAGAACATGGGACCTCAAACATCAGTTTTAGGGCCGCTCAGTGTTGTGCCTCGTGGAAAACAATTAGCGATGTGGGCAGATATAAAAAGAAGATAGTGTATATTTAAGGAGTAAATTATGAAATGCAATGATGTTTTATTGATTACGACGATTATTCTATGCCTTCTATTTGTTAACCTAAGCATCAATGCTGCCGTGATAAATGTTCCTGCTGTACAACTGACAATACAATCAGGGATTGATGCTGCAAAAAACGGTGATACTGTTTTAGTTGCGGATGGCATCTACAGAGGCGAAGGAAATGTAAACATAGACTTTAAGGGAAAACAGATTACCGTTAAGTCCCAAAACGGTGCAGAATCGACAACCGTTGATTGCGAGAAAAAACCAGACACCCGTGGTTTCATTTTCCAAAGCCAAGAGACGAATGCTGCGGTGTTAGATGGATTTACAATCAGAAATGGCGTGCATGAGTTAGGTGGTGGCATCTACTGCAACGACGCCTCCCCGACGATCAAAAATTGTGTCATAGCATGGAACAGAGCGGCTGAAAACGACCGTGGTACTGGTCGTGGTGGTGGTATTTATTGCTTTAATTCAGATACAAAAATAATTGACTCTGCTATCTCAAACAATAGGGCAGAATCTGCTTATGGCGGTGGTGTGTACTTTGATGGAGACATGATAATAGACGGTGTCTTCGTGCGAGAGACCGTCAATCAACCGTCCCTTCTGAGCTGTACTATTTCAGACAATACTGGCAGTGGAGTTCATATCCAACACTTTGTAAACCCCGAATTAAGAGATTCCAAGATATTACATAATAGTTTGCGCGGCATTGTATGTACATCTTTTCACACAAGTGGAACATACATTACACATTGCGAAATTGCGCAAAATACTGGCGGCGGTGTGTTAGTCACCCAGTATTCTAATCTGACGATCACTAATTCTATCATTAAGCAAAATACTGCCAGAGAAGGCGGCGGAATTTTCTGTGGTCCTACCGCTATTGTTTATGTTTCTTATTGTATAATTGCAGAAAATATAGCAACAGAATCTGGGGGAGGAATTGAAGTAAGCTCTTCCAGAGGAGAGGCAACAGTAGAATTCTGTACAATTACGCAGAATAGAGCATATGAGAAGGGCGGAGGGGTTTATGTTGATACTGGCACTCACTTTTTATTGAGTAATTCAATTATTTGGGGAAACGAAGCTGATATTAGTCATAGTGAAGCATATATTACTCAATACTTATTTGGAAAAATCATTATCATGGCTAACGACATTAATGGTAAAATTGAAGATATAGTTCGTATCTTTGAATGGGATCGGTCACAATCATTAATAGAAGACAACATCCATGAAGATCCGCTTTTTATTGATGCTGCAGGCGGTAATTATCGGGTTAAACCAAACAGTCCTGCTTATGCAATCGGTGCGCATTCGATACTTGATGGTCTGGTAAGTGTTACCCCAGTTGGTAACAAAGTGATTATGTGGGCTGACCTAAAAAGAAAACGATGATTAACCTAACAATCGGAGGTAAGACATGAATAAAAATCGGTGTCTTGTATATGTAATAATCATTCTAAGTTTGATTTGCGTAAATACATCTATATTTGCCTTAATCATAGATGTTCCTGCAGATGAACCGACAATACAATCAGGAATTGATGCTGCAAAAAACGGTGATACTGTTTTAGTTGCTGATGGCATCTATAGAGGTGCAGGAAATGTCAATATAGATTTTAAGGGAAAACAGATAACTGTTAAGTCACAGAATGGTGCAGAATCGACAACCGTTGATTGCGAGAAAAAACCAGACACCCGTGGTTTCATTTTCCAAAGTCAAGAGACGAATGCTGCGGTGTTAGATGGATTTACAATCAGAAATGGTGTTCATGAGTTTGGTGGTGGCATCTATTGTATTAACGCATCACCGACGATTAAAAATAGCGTCATTGCATGGAACAGAGTAGATAAGAACAAGCTTGGTACAGGAATTTATGCTGTTAATTCTAATGTGAAAATAATTGACTCCACAATCTCAAATAATTGGACCGGTGTTCGCTTTGAGATTAATGATGGACTAATTAAAGGTGAATTTAGAATTTTTCAATCTACTTTAATCAATTGTACTGTCTCAGAAAATAGAGGCATTGGTGTTATTAGTTTGATTTCCGCAAGAACTGTGATTAAAGATTCCGAGGTGTCAAAAAACGGTGGTCGCGGCATTGTATGTACATCCTTTTCGGGTCGCATGCATATCACCAATTGTCTTATTTCCCAAAACGCTCGTGGTGGTGTTGAATGCAGTGAATTTACCTTTATGAAGATCACTGATTCTATTATCAGGCAAAATACTGCCATAGAGGGCGGCGGAATTTACTGTAGTCCATCAGCAACTGTTGAAATTTCCAACTGTATTATTGCGGAAAATATCGCAACACGACGGGGTGGTGGAATAGGAGTTTTTGATTCAAGGTGGGGTAGTGGCGTAGAAATTTCCCATTGTACAATTACACGCAATTCTGCAAGCGAAAGAGGTGGAGGTATTTATGTTTACAGCCATATCTCATTTAGATTGACTGATTCCATTGTATGGGGCAATAATTCAGATAAAACACACGATGAGATTTTTCTTACAGGTAGAGGAATTGTTATTAAATCAAACGATATCAGGGATGGTCTTGATGGTATCGGGCGCGAGCCAGATAGGGAGAAATTTATCTACGAAGATAACATTGATAAGGATCCACTCTTTGTTGATGCTGATAGAGGCGACTATAGGCTTAAGCGTAACAGTCCTGCCAAGAACATGGGACCTCAAACTTCTGTTGTAGGGACACTCAGTGTTGTTCCTCGTGGAAAACAGTTGGTAACATGGGCAGACATAAAAAGAAGATAGGACAAACTTATGGAGGTAAAGATGGTAAGCAATAGAGTTTTTGTAATACTTTTGATCATTCTAAGTTCAGTTTTTATATATACGCAAGTCCATGCTGCTGTAATAGATGTTCCCGCAGATGAACCGACAATACAATCCGGGATAGATGCCGCAAAAAACGGTGATACTGTATTAGTTGCAGATGGCATCTATAGAGGGGCAGGAAACGTCAATATAGATTTTAAGGGAAAACAGATAACTGTTAAGTCACAGAATGGTGCAAAGGAAACAATCATTGATTGTGAAAGTAATCCTGATACACGCGGTTTTATATTTCAAAACAAAGAGACGAATGATTCGGTATTAGATGGTGTAACAATAAGAAATGGTGTTCATGACCAAGGTGGAGGAATCTATATTGAATTTGCATCTCCGATGATAAAGAATTGTGTGATTGAAAGAAATCAAGCAGTCACTGTAAAATACCATGGTCATGGCGGTGGAGGAATTTTCTGTTTATCGCATGAGGCAATAATAAAAGACTGTACTATCAAAGAGAACATTGCAGATTCAGGTTTTGGAGGCGGAATTATCCTTACAAGTACATTGAGGAAGAATCAAACAGATTTAAGACAACTACATAGTGAACCCAAGTTAATTAACTGCAAGATTTCTGAGAATACGGGTAGTGGTATTTTATGTATTTATTCAGTTGATCCTGTCATCCAAGATTGCCAGATATATCAGAACAAAGGATGTGGTGTGGATTTTCGAATGGGTGCAAAAAATACAACGCCGCTTAGCAACTGTTTAATTGAAAAGAATACATGTGGTGGGGTTAAATCTTGGCATAGTTCTTTGTTGAGAATTACCGAATCTGTCATCCAACACAATTCGGCTTCAATAGGTGCAGGCATTCTTTGTCATAATGATAGTAGAATTGAAGTACATTATTCCGTCATCGCAAATAATACATCAACAGGATTAGGTGGAGGCATTTGCGTAAATACTTCCAATTGTGACATTATAATTGACCATTGTACAATTACACAGAATTACTCAAGTGGAGTTGCTGGTGGAATTTTCGTGATTACAGATCAATTGTTTTCATTGACAAATTCAATTGTTTGGGATAATAAAGCAGGAGAAAAGAGTAATGAAGGCTATGTACGCCAATTTGAAATGGCAGATATTACTGTGAAGTCTTGTGTAATTAAAGGTGGATTTAAGGATTTAGTACATATAAAAAATTGGGAAACTTTTTCTGTTGAAAATATAATTGAAGAAGATCCACTATTTGTTGATGCTGATAATGGTGACTACAAATTATCACCAGAAAGTCCAGCAATGTCAATGGGTGCATTTGCGGTAGATGAGAAAATAAATGATATAGATGGTCCCCTTAGTGTTGTTCCTCGTGGAAAACAGTTGGTAACATGGGCAGACATAAAAAGAAGATAGGACAAACTTATGGAGGTAAAGATGGTAAGCAATAGAGTTTTTGTAATACTTTTGATCATTCTAAGTTCAGTTTTTATATATATGCAAGTTCATGCTGCTGTCATAGATGTTCCCGCAGATGAACCGACAATACAATCAGGGATTGATGCCGCAAAAAACGGTGATACTGTTTTAGTTGCTGATGGCATCTACAGAGGTGCAGGCAATACTAATATAAACTTCAGCGGTAAAGCCATAACAGTAAAGTCTCAGAACGGTCCAAAGTCGACTATTATAGACTCTGAAAGTAGGAATAATACAAGAGGCGTAACTATTAACAACAACGAAACGCATGCATCCGTGCTTGATGGGTTCACGGTCAAGAGAGGAAGACATCAGTTTGGTGCTGGCATCTTCATTGATAATGCTTCTCCAACAATAAGAAACTGCATTATTTCACATAACCGCGCAGGCACGCCTGCAGACCATAGCGGTAAAGGTGGCGGCATCTATTGTAGAGATTCTGATGTCCTAATAGAAGACTGTATAATATCACACAACCTTGTGGGTTCAAATTTCAGTGGCGGTGTTCATTTTGAAGGGGATGCGATAATAGATGGTAGTTCTAAACCAATCATTCTTAATTCCACAATTTCAGATAACACTGGTAGTGGTATATATAGCTATGGTCGTCTATCTGTTGAAATTAGAGACTGTGCTGTATCTAACAATACTGGTCGTGGTATAAAATGCGTAGGAAGTTATTTAAAGTTTTTAACGCATGATACTAACATCATTACGAATTCGCTCATTGAAAAGAATAATAACGGTGGTGTTGATGTGTCTGATAATACTGTCTTACATATAACGGAGTCTATCATCAGACAGAATACTGCAAAATATGGAGCAGGAGTTAGTTGTAGTCGGACCTGTACCCTAAACATTTCTGAGTGTGTCATAGCCGAGAACGAAGCTACGAAATTGGGGGGTGGACTTGATATTGAATCATGGGATGGTAGTGTTACTATTACGCGGACGACAATAACTCATAACTATTCTGGTGGAACTGGTGGTGGCATCTTTTTCAATGGTCTTCCAACCTTTTCTCGCAGATTGACAATTACAGATTCAATTGTATGGGGAAATGAATCTGAAGGAAAATATGATGAGATTTTGGCAGGTGGAAATCAGGTATATATTGAGTCAAGTAATATCGGTGGTGGACTGGATGGACTTGGTAGAGAAGCAGACGGACAAAAATTGATTTACAAAGATAACATTGATGTCGATCCACTCTTTGTTGATGCAGAAAGAGGAGATTATCGACTTATGGAGCATAGTCCGGCTGCGGGTATGGGCCCGCAATCCACTGTCGGTGGTTTTCTCAGTGTTGTCCCAGCAGGTAAACGGTTAATGCAGTGGGCGGAATTGAAACGCAAGTGATTATCTGATTTCATATTGCATTGGACACAAAATAAGAGTATAATTAATATGGTCTTAAAAAGGAAAGGAGGGTAGAGATATGGAAGAGACAAATGAGTTAATGCGTCAACGCAAAGAGAAATTGAATGAAATCCGTAAAGCAGGTATTGATCCCTATCCACATCGATATGCCCCTACCCATACAACATTAGAAATCCGCGAAGAATATGATGATGTATCTGAGACTCCTGATGAAACCCACCGTGTCATTATTGCGGGCAGAATTATGACGAAACGTGATCATGGGAAAAGTAGTTTTGTCAATTTGCAGGATAGTACAGGACAGATACAAATTTATGTGAGACGTGATGGGGTCGGTGCTGATTCTTATATGGTATATCGTCGCTTTGATGTCGGTGATATAATCGGTGCATCCGGCGTAGTTTTTCGGACACGTACAGGTGAACTAACAGTCCTTGTTGATTCGGTTGAACTCCTCTCCAAATCTATTCGTCCACTTCCAGAAAAATGGCACGGTTTGCAGGATAAGCAGACACGTTATAGACAACGATATGCTGATCTCATCATGAATCCTGAAGTCAAAGAGGTATTTGTCCAACGGACAAAAATAGTGCAATCCATACGTGATATGCTCAACGAACGCGATTTTATTGAAGTTGAAACCCCTGTCCTGCAACCCATCTACGGTGGAGCGAGTGCACGTCCATTCACAACATATCATAATACTTTAGACCAGGCTCTATATCTTCGTATAGCCAATGAATTATACCTAAAACGACTTATTGTAGGGGGTTTTAACAGGGTATATGAATTTTCAAAAGATTTTCGGAATGAGGGGATGGATCGTGACCATAACCCAGAATTCACGATGTTGGAACTCTATCAGGCTTATGCAGATTACAAAGAAATAATGGAACTAACAGAAAACTTGATCGCTCAAACTGTAGAGGAACTTCATGGCACAACTAAAATAACATATCAGGAACAAGAGATAGATTTTACACCGCCTTGGGAGAGAATGAGTATGATAGAGTCTATCCAAAAATATAGTTCATTTGATCCAGAATCCTTATCGGCACATGAACTGCATTCAACTGCTGTTGACTCTGGAATAGAATTAGAGGGGGACGAACCAAGGGGAGAAATCATTGCAGAACTATTTGATGTATATGTTGAGTCTAAACTGATTCAACCCACATTTATATATGATTATCCTATTGAAGTTTCTCCATTTGCAAAGAAAAAACCAGAAAATCCTGAGTTTGTAGAACGATTTGAATTCTTTATTAGTGGGATGGAACTCGGTAATGCGTTTAGTGAACTGAATGACCCGATTGACCAAAGACAGCGATTTATGGAGCAGGCAAGCAATTTAGCCAAGGGTGATGAAGAGGCGTTTATGGTTGATGAAGACTACCTACGTGCATTAGAATACGGTATGCCACCGACTGGCGGGCTCGGAATCGGAATTGACAGGCTGACTATGTTATTGACCGATCAATATTCCATTCGTGATGTCATTCTGTTTCCCCAAATGCGTCCGGAAAATTAAAGTGAAGACTGCACCTACATTACACACAGAAAGGTTAATCCTGCGCTCATTTTGTCTTGAAGATGCATCTGATATAAAACAATTAGCATGGAACCCAAATGTCGCATCAACTACATCAGGAATAGAGTATCCATATAGAGATGGAATGGCAGAAAAATGGATTGAGACTGGTGTCAAGGAATATAAAGAAGGTAATGGGCCGAGTTTCGCTGTTACACTTAGATCTGATGGTACTTTGATTGGCAATGTTGAATTGGTAGTCCGTCGACACCTGCCACATAATGATGCGTTTATTGGATATTGGATTGGAGAACCTTATTGGAACTGTGGATATTGTACCGAAGCTGCTAAGGTTGTCATCAGATATGGGTTTCGTGAATGCAATTTGGATCAAATTCTTGCATACCATTTCAAACGAAATCCTGCATCCGGACGAGTACTACAGAAAATTGGAATGCTATATTGGGATTGCTTTCCGAATGACGTTAAACATTGGGGGAAGTGGGAAGACCAAATCGGATATACGTTATCAAAAGACGAGTACGAAGAATTATGAGATCAATTCCAACACTTCAGACAGAAAGATTAACTCTACGTCCCTTTACACTTGACGATGCCGCAGATGTCCAAAGACTTGCAGGGGATAAAGACATTGCATCAACTACCTGTGCAATTCCACATCCTTATGAAGATGGAATGGCAGAGGAATGGATCAATACCCATGCAGAAGTTTTTGAAAATGGTAAAGGAATCAATTTAGCTATCGCTCTTAAGGACACTGATGAAGCAAGTAAATCAGAACTGATTGGATCCATCAGCATAGAAATAGATACTATTGATAAAATTGGTGAACTCGGTTATTGGATTGGAAAACCTTATTGGAATTGCGGTTATTGCACCGAGGCGGCTAAAGTAATCTTAACTTATGCATTTGACGTTTTAAGACTAAAGAGTGTCCACGCCTTCTATCTTAAGCGTAACGCCGCTTCTGGTAGAGTACTGCAGAAGATTGGTATGGAATTTGAGGAATGCTTTTCGAAGGCAGTTGAGAGGTGGGGTGTGATTGATGATTTAGTTAAATATAACATTTATAACAATACAATCACCGAATAAGAACAAAATAGGCTGCAATTGCCTTGTTAAAATAAAATAAATACTAAAATAGATATGAAATTTGAATGGTTTGTAGCCTCACGATATTTGCTTTCACGACGAAAACAGTCTTTTATCTCAATCATAAGTGTTATATCTATCGCAGGCGTTGGTCTCGGCGTTGCAACTGTTATCTTAGTGATTGCTGTGCTTGATGGTGTTGAACACGGACTTAGAGAACGTTTTCTATCAAATGAAGCACACGTGGTACTAAGGTTGTCTGGTCATAATTTTTTCAGTGACTATCAGAATAGAATTGATAGAATTACACAGGTTGAGGGAGTGGTTGCAGCATCTCCAGTTGTGTATTCACAAATGGGAGTATTTCAAGAAGGACAAACAAGTATAACAGATGCCATTCTTGTTAAAGGGATTGATCTTGAACAAGAAGATAAGGTTACAGGTTTTTCACAATATGTAACCGGTTCAGTAGATTTCCAAACTTCACCATTAATTGAACTTACAGAATTTAGGGAAGGCGAAACAATAGCAGGAGGAATTGTTCTTGGATTTCGATTAGCAAGTCAGTTAGGTCTGATGGAAGGTGATGTTCTACGACTTGTTGTGAAATTAGAAGAAAATCCTGGGAGTGTCGGTTCACCTACGCTTTTTGTTGACTTTGCAAATTTCGTTGTCATCGGAATATATGAATCTGAACTTGCAATATATGACAGCAGTATTGGATATATAGATTTAGACACTGCACAAGAAAAATATGAAAATGTAGGCAAAGTTAATGCCATCTTTGTGCGGTTAGAAGATGAAGATATGGCATCAGCACTGAGTCCAATGATAAAAGATGCCGCCCAATTTTCGACCACATTTGAATCTCCGATTACATCCACTTGGATAGATAAGTATGCACCATTGTTCGCAGCATTGAAAATGGAAAAAATCGCTACAGTTATAATAGAAGCACTGATTATTCTGGTCGCAGCCTTTAACATCGCAAGCACACTTATTATGACGGTGATGGAAAAGACAAGAGATGTCGGAATGCTACGTACTCTTGGAGCATCAAGAGGAAATATCATGCAAATCTTCATGATTCAAGGCAGTGTAATTGGCATGTTAGGAACATTTGCTGGAACAGTTTTAGGACTGGGATTATGTTGGTTATTGAGTACAAATATCGCACGACCTTCACCTTGGATTGCATTGGCAACAGTTGCATTCCTTATCTTATGCCAAATCGTTCTTGTTTTTAGAAGATTGATACAATCTCCAAAAGTCCGGAAAATCGGTTTTACATTCTTATGGATACTTGTTGTTTGTTTTGCGTTTTATTGCCTTGTTAGACCGATTTCTCTAAAGGAATTGGGATTTAGTGAAATATATCAGATGAATCAACTACCAATAAAAGTAAATTGGTTCTTTGTCTGTTTCATTAATTTGCTTTCATTTGTGATCTGCTGGTTTGCAACTATCTACCCTGCTTGGCAGGCATCAAACTTAAAGCCGATTGAGGCATTGCAGTACGAATAATTTCGTAAGACTATTTTTTATTCTTAGTTAAGAATTCACTCAGATACCTATGGATAAGTTAATAAGAATTGACAATTTACACAAATCCTTTTATGATGGTGAATCAGAACTAAAAGTCCTAAAAGGTGTGAATCTTGATGTTCACAAATCTGAGATCCTGGTTATAATGGGTGCGTCAGGTGTCGGTAAGAGTACTTTGCTTCATATCATTGGCACACTTGATAGACCTACAGAAGGTAGTATCTTATACGAAAATCAAGATATAACTTCGTTTTCAGAGAATGAAATCACGCAATTCAGAAATGATGCAATCGGATTTGTATTTCAGTTCCATCAGATGTTACCGGAATTTACTGCGTTAGAAAATGTCGCGATGAGCAGATTAATTAGAAATTCTAAAAATGTTGGGGCAGTAAATGGAAAAAGTTCAAGCACACATGAAGCGTATCAGGATGCAGAAAACCTTCTTGAAAGTGTAGGACTATCAGAAAGACTCAAACATTACCCGAGTCAACTTTCTGGTGGAGAACGTCAACGTGTAGCGATTGCGCGTGCTCTGATGAACAACCCAAAAGTCGTACTTGCCGATGAACCAACTGGGAACATAGACGACAAAACAAGTGAAGCTGTTCTTGACTTATTATTAGAAGTGAATGAACATCTCAACCAGACATTTATTATTGTAACACATGATTCGCGTATATCGGAACGGGCAAAGCGGACAGTACACCTTGTAGATGGGAGAATTGCTGAGTAAGAATAATGAGTATATTTAGGGTATAGGAAGGGATTGATATGTTGATATATATAGACGGAAAATACTTACCGTCTGAAGAAGCGAAAATATCTGTATTTGATCATGGTCTACTTTATGGAGATGGCGTTTTTGAAGGAATCCGTTGCTATAATGGATATGTCTTTAAACTTGACGAACACTTAGAAAGACTTTATGATTCTGCCAAATCACTTATGCTAAAAATACCGATTGCGATTGATGAATTGAAGCAGGCAGTACTTGAAACGCTCCGACGTAATGAACTTAGAGAAGGATATATTCGCCTGATCGTAACACGCGGAATTGGAGATTTAGGACTTGATCCTGATAAATGTCCGAATCCATCTACCATAATTATTGCAGATAAAATTGCTTTATACCCACTAAATTATTATGAAAACGGACTGGAAATCGTTACTGTCTCTGTCCGCCGAAATTATACTGAAGCAATCAATCCCAGAATTAAGTCTCTGAATTACCTAAACAATATTCTTGCGAAAATTGAAGCAAAACAATCAGGTGCTGTTGAGGCATTGATGTTAAATAATGATGGATATGTAGTAGAATGCAGTGGTGACAATATCTTTCTGGTGAAGAATGAAATAATCATCACACCACCACCACACATAGGAATATTGGAAGGTGTAACCCGAAATTGTGTCATCACACTTGCACATGAGGCAGGATTTCAAGTAGAAGAACGCGTTTTTACACGACATGATATATACATTGCAGATGAATGTTTCCTAACTGGAACAGCCGCAGAGGTAATACCAGTTGTCAAACTTGACCAACGTGTTATTGGAAATGGAGAACCGGGAATAGTCACACAAAAATTAATCGCAGCGTTCAGACATCTTGCAAACAATTTTGGGACTCCTATATACCCAGAGGATGTCTAATTTCTATTATTACAGATTTGAAAACATACATAGAGAAATACAATCATAGAGGAGAACACTACCTTGAAATGCATTAGAGATTTCATCCAGACAGTCTTTACTTATATAATCATTACGACTTTTCTATCTGTTCTGCCAAACGCAGTCGTATTGGCAGGAGAATCTACAGGGACGACTTTTGGTCCTAAACCTGCGGAAGAAACGCAAACTACTGATGTTCAAGATGAGGAGTCGGCCGAGGAACCGACAGATGATACATTCAAAATAAAAACAATTGATTTCAAAGGGGTTCAATCACTCCGTAAAGAGATGCTGCTGACACTTATTCAAACGCAAATCGGTATGGAATTGTCTGAAATTGTTGAAACGATTCCAAAGGATATTGAGAATCTATTTAAAGATACAGGATTTTTCGCTGACATTAAAGTTGATGTGGCACGTCTTGAAGAAGGTGGTTATGCGGTTACCTATATCCTTGATGAAAGTCCAAAGGTACAAGGTATTACTATTATCGGAAATGAAGAGTTGGATACTGGTAAACTGATGGATAAGGTCACCTTACGGCGTTCAGAAATCTTCAGTGAACGTCTCCTCTGGGAAAGTAAACGTGAAATCAGAAAATTTTACCACGAAAAAGGCTTTTATCTTGTAGGAATTCAGGTGCATTTAGATAATAATGAAGAAGAAAATACCACACAGGTAACCTTTGAAATTAATGAAGGACCCCGTGTAAGAATTGCAGAAATTAACTTTGTTGGAAACGATCAAGTTAATGCTAATAAACTTAGAAAGAAGATGAAGACACGTGTTGGAAAACACTTTGATGAATTGTTGTTTGAAGAGGAGGACATCAGTCTCAATCTTAGGAATTACTATGAAGACCTCGGTTTCGCTCAAATAAAGATTGTTGGATATACGAAGAGTTTTACTGAAGACAAAACAGGGTTAATGCTTGAGATTGAGGTGGATGAAGGAGAAAAGTTCGTCGTTGGAACTTACGATATTGAAATTGAGACTGGAGAAAAAGTCATATTCTCAGAGGAAAAAGTTAGAAGGAGGTTAGATCCTGCTGAAGGTGAAGTCTTTAACCGAGACATTTTTAATGAATCCATCAACGAGTTACGACAAGCATATATTGACAAAGGTTTTCTTCTTGCTGAACTGAATCCTATTCCAACATTTGATGAAGAGAATGCCCTGGTAAATATCAACTTGAAAATAAATCAAGGTGATGTTATAATTATTGATGATGTGCCTATTAGAGGATTAACAAGGACTGATGAAACCGTAATACGTCGAGAGTTGGATTGGCTCAATATAAAATCGGATGAATTGCTCGATGTCAAGGTTTTACGCAAAGCACGACAAAGACTGTTTCAAATGGGACCATTTATCCGGGCAGTAGATTTTGTTCCAAGTGATACTGAAAACGACAGTCGGAAAAATTTGGTTGTCAATATCGCAGAATCCCCAACAACAGGTGCAGTAAGTGTTGGCGGTGGATACGGCAGTGAAGGCGGAATTTTTGGTACTGCAGAAATCGGACAACATAATCTCTTTGGACGGGCATATCGTGTACATCTGAAAGGTGAGTTAGGAACTCGGGATCATCATACAGCAGAAGTCAGTTTTGCGACACCATGGATATTGGGAACGCCGACAAGGTTGAACGCGCGTCTATACAACAACCGGCGCTTTAGAAGATACTACGGTACTGTAGGAGCATTGACACAACAAGATTATCTAAGAGACAGATATGTATGGGATACACGAGGCGGGTCAATATCACTCGGACGTCCAATCGCTTTTGATATTGATCTATCAGTGAGATTTCGTAACGAACTTGTAAAGGCACGAACACAGGATGAAGATCTATTCAATAGATCAACAAGGAGTATTCTATTCGCTTTAGGACGTGATACACGTGATTATAGAACATCTCTTTACGACCCAATGGGTGGTAGTTCAAGTAGTATCTCCTATGAATATTCTGGTGGAATCTTGGGAGCTGACAATCAGTTCCAAAAGTGGACAGCGGATACAAGTTGGTTTTTCAATCCTTGGTGGAATCATGTCTTTGCCATCCATGGACGCGCAGGATATATGCTTAGTAAAAGTACAGACATTGAAGTGCTGTTCTACGAAAGGTTTTACCTTGGCGGTGTTGACACAGTCCGTGGTTACGAAGATTGGGAGATATATCCTGATCCTCCTGAAGGTTCTGAAGTGCCGTATCCATTCGGAGGAAACAAAGTATTTTTCTCTAATTTTGAGTATAGAATCCCTGTTTCTCCACAACTCACAACCGCAGTTTTCTTTGATATAGGTCAGGTATGGGATGAAAGTATAAGAAACCCGTTTAACCAAATTAACTTAAAGAAAGGTGCAGGTGTGGAAGCACGTTTACAGATGTTAGGGATGTTAGCGCGTTTCGGATGGGGGTATGCATTTGATCGTCAAGTTAGAGATCCAGGCGGAAGATTCTATTTTACCATTGGCCCAGGATTTTAGTTATTGTCCGTTGAGTGTATCAACAGACTCATTTATATGTATTTGAATAAATTCAAAAAAGTCTAATAGAAAAGGATTTGTTATGAAAAAGTTTGTTTTAGTTTTATTTCCATTGATGTTGTTTAGTTTATTGTCGGGTAGTGTCGGACAGGAGGCACTTAAGCTGGGAGTAGTGGACACTCAGCACGTATTGGTAAATTATAGTAAAGCTATAGAAGTGGATAAAAAACTCAAAGCAGCAGAGAAACGTTGGCAAGAGAATCTGGCGGAAATCGGAGAGAACATCACAACTTTACAGGAGAAGAAAGAGAAAACTGAACTTTTTGTTGAAGAAGCACAGACTGCAACTATTGAAAGGGACATACAACGTCTTCAACAGCAATACCAACAGGAGTTTAATCAGGGAAGAGAGGCACTGCTAGAAAAAAACAGAGAATGGATGACTCCGATCTTGAAGGAGTTGGAAGATCTCATTAAAAAGGTAGGAAAAGAGGAAAATTACGATCTTATTATTGATAAGCAAGCAGTCTTTTATATGAGTGAGAAGTTTGATATATCTAATAAACTCATAGATCTTATCAATGCTGGTGCAGAAAAGGATGCAAATAGCAAAGTTGATGATCCTGGTGGTAATGCAGAAGATGAAAAGAAAGCCGAATAACGGGATGGCGGATCTAATTTACTGTAGTTACATTTATACGCTTCGTTAGACATTGATTTAATTCTACAATATGATAACCCGTGAACTTGCACAAATGAGGTAATTTATGAGTATAAAACTCAAAGATATTTGTGAGCATCTGGGTGGTGAACTTTCTGGTGATGGTAATATTGAAATTACGGGTGTATCTGGAATTAATGAAGCTGAACCAAATCAGATTACATTCGTAGCAAATTCAAAATATCTCGCAGCTATAGCAACAACACAAGCATCTGCCATTATCATTGGTAAGGGTGTATCTGGCAACGGGAAAGCAACAATTTCCGTTGACAATCCATATTGGGGATTTGTTCAAGCTTTGGAGTTATTCTCTTGGGGGGTAGGTGAACAGACAAATTCAGGAATCCATGAAACTGCAATCATTGGTGAAAACGTAACAATTGGAGAACGAGTCACAATTCAGGCACATAGTGTCATCGGAGATAATGTTAAAATCGGTAATGATACTGTCATAATGCCGCTTGTTTATATAGGTGATGGAACCAAAATTGGAAACGACGGTTTAATCTATTCAAATGTAAGTATACGAGAAAATGTAACTATCGGTGATCGTGTTATCATCCATTGTGGGGCAGTTATCGGTAGTGATGGATTCGGTTTTACACCTGATCCCGCAAACCATAGACCATACAAAATTCCACAAATCGGCACTGTCGTTATTGAGGATGATGTTGAAATAGGTGCAAACACTACAATTGATAGGGCAACGTTGTCTGAAACTTTGGTTAAAAGTGGTACTAAACTTGACAATCTTGTTCAAATTGCGCACAATGTAGTTATTGGAAAGGATTGTTGTCTCGCAGCACAATCAGGTATCGCTGGCAGTACCACTCTCGGTGACCGTGTCAACATTGCTGGACAATCCGGTGTGATTGGACACCTTACGCTCGGTGAAAACAGTGTGATTTACTCAAAGTCTGCAGTTACAAAAGATATGCCACCTGGAAGTCAACTCTCTGGTATCCCCGCCCGACCACATAAACAGGAATTAAGGTTTCAAGCCTACGCAAGAAAAATACCCGATTTACTACAAGAGTTTACTGAACTTCAAAATCGCATCAATGAATTGGAAACAAAACTGCAAAATTTACAAAAAGAATCGTAGCACTCAGCAAAACTAACTTCCTTCCTTTTTCTTATAAAACACCTCGGTTTTCAATATCTCAAATCTAACAAGGTTTATTACGGAATAAGTATGAAATCGTTAATAGGTTATGTGCAACTTGCGCGCCCATTAAATGGCATAATTGCATTCATTTCAGCATGGTTAGGGGGTATTTTCGCATCTGGCGGGAATTTACCGATAAAATCTGATTTGTTGAATCTTATATATGTATCTATTGCCGCACTTCTCATGCTATCTGCTGGAAATGCAATTAACGACTATTGTGATTATAATATTGATCGTATCAATAAACCAACTCGTCCACTTCCATCCGGACGTATAGGTCGGAAAAATGCGATGGTATTTGCAATTATTCTAATCGGAATATCCATTGGACTTGGGGCCTTAATTAATATATATGCTCTCGGTATAGCAATTCTGGTTTCTTGTATGCTTGTATGTTATGCTTTCTGGTTAAAACGGACACCTATCTATGGAAATCTTACAGTCAGCGCATTAACAGGAATTACTTTTATTTCTGGTGGTGTAGCAATTGATTCAATTCAAGGGACACTTATTCCCGCAATTTTTGCCTTCCTATTCACTGCTGCAAGAGAAATTGTAAAAGACCTTGAGGATATTGAAGGCGATCAAAAATACCAAGCAAACACAATTGCTATTCAGAATCCAAGGTTTGCTGTGGTATTAGCATTAGGCTTTATGTCGTCAGTTCTTTTGTTCAGTCCTGTTCCTTATCTATTTGGATGGTATACTTGGCACTATCTAATTACTATTGTTGTCGGTGTAGATATTGTTCTCATTTACTTAGGCTATTTACTATGGAAAGATGTTTCAAAATCAAGTTGTGCCTTCATTCAACGATGGATGAAATGGGATATATTTGTGGGATTAGCTGCAATATACCTGGGTACTATTTTTCAAAGGTAAGAAAGGCTAATTATTCTCGCCTGACTTAATGTATCATTGATAGAATACGATAGGTTAATTTCATTTCTGGAAGCATCAAACTCTCCTGCTAAAGTAATAGAACAATATAAACTGGCACATACAGTTTCAGGAGAATTGCATCAGGAACATAAGATATATCAGTCAGGTTGGCACAATCTGGAAGGGGTAATGCTATCCATACCAGACAAGACACCTAACGCAGACTATCAAGTATATCCCATTGCAACAAATGAACGTAGTTTAAGAGAACTGCTACTTGCTTTTCCAAGACAATCTGTTGGTATGTTTCTCATCACAGAAGAATGGATTGAGAATAGAATACGCGATTTTTTTGAAGGAGAATCTATCAAGGTTGAATCAGAGCAATATTTTCGCGGAATTAAGAAAGGTAGTCATTCAAAGTCAAAACAGCGGACCATCACGAAAAGAAAAGACGATATTGCAACACACATCCGTAAAATCTCATCAATAAAAGGAAAACTGGAACATTCACAATTTCTTGTTGAAAGTGAATTGTTAGTGGAACGGGCATTTGCCGATGGTCAACCGATTGATGCGATTCTATATACAACAAAATACGTGTCAAATATTGACGGTAAAAGATTTTTAGAGAAAACCATTCGGGAAAATATCTCATGCTATCATGTCAATGATGGTCTAATGGGTTCTATTACGACCACAAGACCTGTCCCATCAATAATCGCTTCAATACATTTCAACTATCCTCATTTTTTTATGGAATCAGGACAACTCAATTTCCATTACAACAAAGACAACATGTTGCTTATCGCAGAAAATGTCAGTAACCCTGACAATCTTGGTATGATATTTCGTACTGCTGATGCTGCTGGAATATCAGGCATCTTACTTTGCGGGGATGGTGCCAGTCCACTTCATAAGAATACTGTCCGAGCATCACGGGGTGCTATCGGTCGTATACCGATATACCACGCTTCAGATACTATTATGGCAATTGAGCATCTCAAAGAGTCAGGATGGCATGTCATCGGGGCAACTGCAACAGGAGATACTGACCTATATAATGTAGAATATAAACCACACACTGCGATTGTTGTTGGTAATGAAAATAGCGGTTTGTCAGATGAAACCAGACAGCGATGCAATGAATTGGTGTGTATTCCAATGGCAATAGGACAGTCGTCGCTTAATGTTGGTGTAGCAGTTGGTATATTGCTCTATGAAAACGTGAGGCATCGTGTTGAACAAGGATAAGGCTGATTAGTATTTGCATAAAGACTATAGGTAAGTACTGAAATTCAAAATTACTTGCATAATATTACAGAATAAGTTATCCTTTTATAGACGGTTGTATCATTCCAAAACCTGAAAAATAAGAACATATTTGTCCCTATGATAGACTGGAGGAATGTGGATGGCACATAAACTATCCATTGTTATTCCGATATACAACGAAGTTGAACATTTAGAAGAAATCCTAAATCAAATTGATGCCGTTGATATCGGCATGGAAAAAGAATTAATACTTGTCGATGATTGTTCAACAGATGGCACACGTGAAATATTAGAAAAACTCCAAAATTCAGAAGACAATTCAGCAAAGATATTCTATCATGAGATCAACCGTGGTAAAGGTGCGACACTGCGAACTGGGTTTCAACACGTTACTGGTGATATCACGCTTATCCAAGATGCAGATTTAGAATATGATCCACAGGACTATCCTAAATTACTTCAACCCATTCTTGAAGACAAGGCGAATGTTGTATACGGTTCACGATTTATGGAAGGGCGGCAGCATGGACTGCTACGAAGTTATCTTGCCAACCGTTTTCTCACATCTCTTTCTAACTTCGTGAATGGCACAAAAATAACTGATATGGAAACATGCTATAAAGTTATTAAGACAGATATCTTGAAAGATATAACGTTACGTTCAGACAGATTCGGATTTGAACCTGAGATAACTGCAAAACTTGCGCGACGAAAATGTAAGATCGTAGATGTTCCTATAAGTTATCGTGGCAGAGACTATCATGAGGGAAAAACTGTAAGTTGGAAGGATGGCGTTGCAGCCATATTTCACATTATCCGTTTCCGTTTCTTCTCTTAATATTACAAAATTTTCAAATATTTTCTACGGATGAATAGGCAATCACATTATCTGTTATTATCGTTCATATTTGATGAAATTTATGAATACTGAATTACATTGGTGCTGATGCAGGTCAATAATCAATGGCAAATTTGCAAGATTTACTCAAACAAGTAGACTCATATCTCAAATCAACAGAAAATATAGAAACAATAGCATCTAATTCACAGGATAGCGAACTGCAAAATGCCTTAGATGAGAATTTCGGTTATAGGACATTCCGCCATGGTCAACAAGAAATCATAGAATCAATACTCAAAGGAGAAAATGTATTTGCTGTCTTTCCAACTGGTCACGGAAAATCGTTATGTTATCAATTACCTGCCTTGATGTTGCCGGGCACAACGGTTGTTGTTTCACCACTCATATCATTGATGAAAGATCAAGTAGATGCTTTGAAGGTGAAAGGAATAGAATCGGTATCTCTAATTAATAGTACGTTGGCATGGGAAGATTATCGCTATGAAATTAATCGTTTAAAACAGGGGAAAGTCAAACTTCTATATATATCACCTGAACGATTGCGTAGTCGTCGGTTTTTGGATTTACTTAGTTCAATTCTGATTTCGTTATTTGTTATAGATGAAGCACACTGTATATCTCAATGGGGACGCGATTTTCGGCCTGCATACCTTTCAATCTGCGATGCGATTGAGACAGTATATCCTAAGGTCATAGCACTTTTCACTGCAACGGCACCACCAGACATCAGAGAAGATATATTAAATATTCTGAATATCAGTAAACCAAAGGTTCTTGTACAAGGTATAGAACGTCCTAATCTAAGATTAAAAGTTATTGAAAGTAATCAGAAAGATCAAAAATATGACCTGCTTGAGAATTGTATGAGTGAACTGACAGGTAACGGGATAATCTATGCAGGACGTAGAAACGAAACAGAAGAGATAGCTGAATTCCTTCAACAAAGAGGCTTTCGTGCAGATTATTATCATGCAGGACGAGAAATGCATGAACGAAAGCAGATACAAGAAGCGTTTTTTGACGACAGTAATAATGGATTAGACCTCGTTGTTGCCACGAATGCTTTTGGTATGGGGATAGATAAACCAAATATCCGCTTTATTATACACTGGACAATGACTGGGACATTGGAGGAATATTGTCAGGAAATTGGACGTGCAGGCAGAGATGAGAAATTGTCCGACTGCATCTTATGCTATTATCCTGATGACCGGGATTTACATGAATGGTTCATCAAAGAGAGTGCACCTGATAAAAATTCCCTCCTGAAATTACTTAGAGAGTTGGAAAACTTACAAGGTACTGGGAATTTTAGGCAAGTTGCAATGGAAGAGTTGGAGTTGAGAGTTCAGTCTAAAGTAACTAAAATACAGGTTGGATTGACCTATTTAGAAAAACTCGGCTTTGTCAAAAGATGGCATAACGTTCCTTCTAAGATTTTTGTAAGTTTTAGATCAAATCCTAATGATGAGAAAACCGTTCAGTCAGAACTATATACACAATTGAAGAAACGACGTGTTACTGATATATTGAGTTTTTGCGATGAACTTGAACTGAGTCCTCGTCTTGTGATGGAGCAGCTTGCTGAATTACAAAATGAAGGACACCTTCAATATTGGGGTAAAGATGACCTGATGCTGATTGAGTTGCTACAAGATAGTGAACTCTTTGCATCACTATCTGAAGATCAAATGGGACTTGGTGATTATTATAAATTAAAACGTAGCAGGATTGACAAAATGGTACGATACGCAGTATCGGAAGGATGCAGAATGAAAGTCATTCGGCATTATTTCGGAGAGGAGGTGTCAGAAGATTACCGCTGCAACAAATGCGATAGGTGCAATCCATAATATGTCATACCATTTCAAATTAATAATATCGTATTCTTCCGTAGGTCGGGTAGAGGAACGAAACCCGACTTGTATTGATTGTGCTATGATGTCGGGTTTCGTTCCTCTACCCGACCTACGAAAGAACGAGATAAACATAATTAGAATTTGATCGATATTATATTTTTTTGTATGCTGCTTGAAAAACAGACTGGAGTGGGACGTTGTTTTCTTCTGCAATTGTCTTACAATCTTCATATTCAGGTACAGTCTTTATCAGGATACCATTTAAATACCCGCGTTTTGCTCTTACTGGCCCCCATTCAGTATCAACTTCAATATAATCACGATCAAGTATAACACGGTCAGCACTATAAGTACGAACACCAAAAGTAGTTGTTTCTGTCAGTAGGACTCTAATCAACATATCCCGCACATTAGATGGACTAAGAACACTAATTTTTATTGCTGGTCTACCTTTCTTCATAAGAATCGGCGTAAAAAGGACATCTAAAGCACCGTTTTCAAATAGTTTGTCCATTACATAACTATATATTTCTGGAGACATGTCGTCTACATTTGTTTCAATGACTTCAATGCTGTCATTGAAACTTAGATCTACCTTATCATGACCTTCTATATGTGTTTCAGAGTTAGTTTGTAGAGTTCTATTATTTGATGCTTTTATTTTTCCAACACAGATGCGAAGTAGATTGGGTTGTGATTCTAAATCTCTTGTACCTGCACCGTAACCGATCGAATCAATGGTCATATTTGGCATTACACCAAAATCTTCAGCAACGGTTGTGATGATAGCGGCACCTGTAGGCGTAACTAATTCTTTTGGAATATCGGTTTGTCGTATTGGAATACCTTGCAATAGTTCCATTGTGCCAGGAACAGGAACAGGCATCATACCGTGAGCACAACGGACAAAACCACGACCGAGAGAAAGTGGAGATGCATAAACCCGTTCTATGCCAAGTAGGTCTAATCCTATAACACTTCCTACGATGTCAACTATTGAATCAATCCCGCTGACTTCGTGGAGATGGACCTTAGATTTTTCTTTATTGTGGACTTTTGCTTCTGCTTCTGCAAGTCTGTCAAATATCTGTTTGACTGTATCACATAAGTTGGGTTGTAGTTGACTTGCATCTATAAGTTCAAATATGTCCGCTATGTGTCTACTGGGACCGTGAGCGTGTTTATGGTGGTTGTGGTCTTTGGGTTTATCGTCATAAGTATCAACAATTGCCTTTGTTCCGGTGATACCGTGTTTTGTTGATTTCTCAAAACTGAGGTGAAATTCATCATCTATATTGAGTTTTGACAGTTCTGTAGCTAATACTTCTGGATCAACACCAGCATCAACGACAGCACCGAGAACCATGTCACCACTAATACCGGAGAAGCAGTCAAAATATACGATATTCAAATGGGTTACCTTTAGATGGATAGTCAGAATTGAAATCACATTGATAATGATAGTTGCAGAACCAAAATAGTTCTGCAACCCATCAATGTGATTTAAAATGAGAGATTTTCTATTCACCTCTGGCTGGAAAGAGAAAAATTATTCTTTTTGGAATAACTCAATCAACAACTCTTTCGGTTCATTCCGTCTGAGTTTATTGAGTGCCTCTACTTCAATTTGACGCACTCTTTCACGGCTGATTTCAAGTTTTGTTCCAATGTCTGCAAGCGTATATTCTGTGCCATCAATTAATCCATATCGAAGCACAATAACGTGGGTTTCCCGTGGATTTAATGTTCTATTAAGGACCTCTTCTAACACCTCAATCTTGGAATAATTGACTAATTCAGTTTCAGGTGTGATTTGAGAATTATCTGGAATAATATCCCGAATTGGCACTTCTGGTGTAGCATCATTGATTGGAGCGTCTAAAGAAATCGGGTCTTTAGTTGCTTGTAGTATCTCATCAACCTTTTTTTCAGTGAGTTTGACTTCTTGTGCGATCTCTTTAGTCGTAGGTTCTCTCCCAAGTTTTATAGTCAAATTAGATTGTACTTGTTTGATCAACCTACGAGTTTCTCCAATATAGCAAGGTACACGTATGATCTGTCCTTGTTGGTCTAATGCCCGCTTTATTGACTGCATTACCCACCAAGTGGCATAAGTACTAAAACGATATCGGAGTGTGTGGTCAAATTTTTCAACTGCTTTCATGAGTCCAATGCTCCCTTCCTGCATAAGATCAAGGAAGGTCAAAGTAGTTTTGCTGAAATGGTGCTGTTTTGCAATGCTTGCGACTAAACGTAGGTTTGCCTCTACAATTTTCATCTTTGTGCCGTGCGCGAGTTTGTCCGCTTCTTTGAGTTTCAGCAGCAATGTATTCAGATGTTCCAACTCAGTCCTAAATGTCTCTAATAGTGGATTTAGGGTACTTACACGGAATTCTACTTCAGATGTAGTATCATCGTTGTATGTAATATCCTGCAAGAATTCTGATGGCAATTTGTTCAATAGTTGAGCAACTTCATATTGTGTCAAGGAAAAAGTTTCAAGTAAAGTTGTTTCTTCTTCCACACTAATTGGTTTTGCATCAACGATTGTGGGGTATTCGAAAGTTTGTGAAGTAGTGTTTGGACCTTGTGGAGAAATAAGTGTCGTGTTTTCGTTAGTCTGTTTCTGTATAGTTTCAATATTGGCTCGAATGATGTTTCTTGCAAAAGTTCTGAACTTTTGCCCATGCATAGGCATCCAACTTTCTATAGCCTTAATTATACCGAGGCAACCTGCTTGTATCAATTCTGCGTAACCTGTGGTAGAAGGTTCTTTATCATTTACATATTTTTTGAGGAGGTGTAAATTACCCATTAGAATCTTGGACTTTATATTATCTAACTTTTTCAGTTTCCGCTCAAGTTTACTAAAGATGTCTTCAATTGATTGGACATGCGTTGTAATTTGTTGGATAATTAGACCATGATCTTTCTGCGCTGGCTTTAATTTTAGTTCTGTTACATTCCGATTTTTTGCAGGAATTTCCAATGATTTGATAATCCAATTGGGTAGTCTCTTGAAGGATGTGTTAAAATTCTGTATTCCCTCTTGGTATCTCTCAAAGTGTGCTTTCTCCTGATGTGCTTCTAATAAAGGAGTTTTAGCAATTTTCTGCAGATAGGCGAAGGTTTCATCCTTTGATGGCGCACTATATTCTTCTCTTTTCTCTTCAGTAGGAAACAGATCTAAATCAGTCGATTCTGCGGTGTAAAAGTCTTTCATGATGTTTTCCTCAAGTCTATGCAATTTTTCTCAGGCGTACATTGCATATACACCAATATATATATCTAAGTTGCAGGTATTCCCGTTCTGAAACTATATGTAATATTTATCACACTATTGAGCGTTTCAATACTTTTTATGCGAAACTATTGTTAATAAACGCCTAATGTTCCTGTCTGATACAGAAGGTTTCATCTGTATCAATTACTATTTGAAATAATAAACAAACTAAATGGAGGTAATTTATGCAAGAAAATAACCAAAAAGATGTTGTTCAACGTTTAATAGCTGGAGAATCCTTATCAAATGAAAACTTATCAAACATAGATTTGTCAAACCAATCACTGGTCGGAGCTGATTTTTCTTCAGCGAATTTAAGTGGTGCCAATTTGCAAAACGCTGATTTAACGGATGCCAATCTAAATGATGCAAATCTAACTGGAGCAGACCTTTCAGGTGCTATCTTATTAAGGACCTATCTGGTTGGTGCAAATCTAACAGAGGCAACACTTGAAAACGCTAACCTATTTGGAGCGTTTCTCAGCGGGAGTCTCCTATCTGGCACTAATTTCCGAAGTGCTGATTTGCGACGGGCTACACTCGGATGCCCTCAATGTGTTCCTACTACACCTTTCGGTAGTTTAACAACTTTCGAAAATGCTAACCTTGAAGAGGCTATTTTTGGCGAAATAAAATTAGACGGTATCGTTCTACTCGGTGCCAATTTCAAAGGTGCGTATCTATATGAAGTAGATTTGTCTGAAGCAATCTATCGTGAATCTGACCTTGAAGGTGCAATTACTAAACAAGGTAGAAATTAATTATTATCTACTACAGTAATTACATTTCCGAATTTCTGTGTATTGCATATATAGTAACAACAATATTATCTAAACTATCTGATAATACCCCTGCCCAACATTGGTCGGGGGTATCTCTTTTGACCATATTGTTGATAACAAGATTACCGGGCTTACATAGTATTGAGACGTATCAAAACCGAAATGGTTTACAATTCGTTAATTTTTTGCTAATCATTGATATGTACCAAATAGAGACTTGCTTTGAGAGAATAGATAGTTTAATTCATCTATAAACCGAAATATGATTAGGTTACCTTAACATCTGTTGTTCACACAGATCTCGATAGAGTCCGCCTTTTTCATACAAATCTGTATGTTTCCCATGTTCAACGATTTCACCGTCCTTTATTACTATAATGTTATCCGCTCGCATAACTGTTGATAACCGATGTGCAATAATGAAACAAGTTCTGCCTTGCATCAGGTTTGTTAACGACTCCTGGATTACTGTTTCGGATTGTGTATCCAATGCTGATGTCGCTTCATCCAACACGAGAATTGGCGCGTTTTTCAATATGGCGCGTGCAATGGCAATTCTTTGTTGTTCTCCTCCAGACAGTGTTCCACCTGCTTCACCTATTTCAGTCCCATAACCGTTGGGCAATTTGCTAATAAAATCGTGTGCATTTGCCTGTTTAGCTGCATCAATGATTTGTTGCCTCATTGAATTGGGAGAACCGTACTGGATGTTTTCAAGCACTGTACCATCAAAAAGAAAGGTATCTTGTGGTACTAATGCGATATTTTTCCTGAGTGAATTTAGTGTTACTTCTTCAATCGGAATATCATCTATAAGTATTTTACCAGAATCAACAGTATAGAATCGCTGTAGAAGGTTCAACAACGTTGTCTTTCCACTTCCACTTGGACCGACAAGTGCTATTACTTGTCCTGGTTCTGCTTTAAAACTAACATTATTGATAACAGGATTTTCTTGATATGCAAATGATATGTCTTGAAATTGAACAGTTCCGTGTACATTAGAAATTTCTTTTTTTCCTTCAGTTTTATTACCTGCTTCACTTTCTAACTCAAGTAATGGGAAAATACGTTCTGCAGAAGCAAGACTTTGTTGTAAAACATTATTGACGCTACCTATTGTCTTTATCGGCTTGTACATCATTGCAACCAAAAACATATATCCTGCAAACCACCCTAAACTTAAGTTCCCAATGATTACACTCCAACATCCAAGTCCCAAAACGGTAACTATACCTACTGCTGCCAACCATTCAATTACTGGTGGAAGAAGTGAAGCATATCGTGCCCGACGAATCGCTGAGTTATATTGACTGGCTGTAATGGATTGAAATCGTTTCTTCTCAGTATTTTCCGATGTAAAACTTTTTATTATGTTTATACCTGATAATGTTTCCTTGAGCTGTGAGTAAATGTTGGAACTACTCTGTTGAATTTCAGTACTTGCCTTTCGCACCTGTGCACCTATGCGTGAAATTAAATATGCAACCAATGGAAGAACCAATATAGAGATAATTGTGATTTGGATATTTTGGATGAACATCATTGTTAGGAAAAACGCTACCTTAATAAATGCACGCATAATGGATGCAGTTGCTGTAACAGACTGTTGTAACATCCGCACGTCTTCAGTTACGCGTGTCATTATGTCGCCACTTTGATGTTCTGATAGCGTATCCAGAGGAGCAAATATAACATTTTCGTATAGGTCATTTCGGACGAGGAAACTCAATTTATTTGCTACACGTTCCATCAAAAAATCGCTTCCATATACAGAAATACCTTTAAGTAACACAATACAAAGCAAACCAATAAAAATCCAAAAAAAGAAACGGAATGCATCCTCTACATTATATAGGGTAACATCAATACCGTCATATATGTACTTTATGTTAAAAAAACGCACAGAAACAGGTTCAGTAGATTGACTGAATCCTTCTAAATCTTTTAGTGAATCAAGAGTCTCAGCAGTAATATGTATAGGTCCATATTCACAAACAGAGACGATCAAAGCACAACCCATTGCTAATACAATGGAAGTACTATAGGGAGTAAGATATCGAAGGAATCGAAAAAGAACATTCTTATTTTGCAAATAGTCTTCACCTAATTAAGCAGATTCAAATCATTGTCACGTAGGTATTAGATTGCATTAAAGTTTATATTCCAACTTATAATTACCAAACTGAAGCACCTTAATATCAGAAGCGATTCCAGTTTTACATCGTATATGAAGTTCTTGATTGCGATAATCAACCTTCTCAATTATCCCGATGGCTCCTGTAACACCTGAACCGTTTAACATTCCAACCAGTCGGTCTTCAAAGTACGATGATGTTTCATAAGTTACATGAGTCAAACTCAAATAGTCTTTGAGTCTTTTTGTTGAATCCTGAGTAAGTTTTCTTCTTGCAATTAGACTGACTGTTCTCTGACCCCATTCAGCATAGACTACATCGTTTTCAGACAAACCAGAAAGAATCTCCAATTCTTTCTCATTTGCTATCCTACCATTAAAGAATGGAGTCCGTGCGCCCTTAATTTGTTTAAAAGGGATCTGTTGAAGTTCACTGTCTGAGAAATATTCCTTAAACTTTACATTGCGGTTTCTCTTACGTGCTTCACTGCCCTTTGTTCGGACCAACTTATGTGGATGTAAATAATGAACTGAAAGCCAATTTAGATCGCTATAACAGCCGACAATCCGTTCTAAATCCTTAGAACGTCCAATACAGACAACATGGTTTGGACGAATAAGGTCAATTTTCTGTTGCTTAAGCATGGATGCAGCACCATCGTGAATATAACCCGTTGTGTCAATAACGATGAATTCAGCACCAGTATCCAACGCAGTGTCTACCATCAATCGTGTGCCAGTTAATATTGGAAGTAGATTTCGTTGAGGTGTTATAGCACCTACAAAGTATAGTGTGTCTGCAGTGTCTTTAGATTGGGATGTATCGGTTTTTTGTAGAGAATTATAGAGTTTCATACCCACAGTAGTGGGAGGACCAATTTGGGATTGTCCTATATCAGCATCTACAAGAGCAACATTCAACGAGGCATGGCATCCATAGTCTATGAGATAACGACAGAAGGTAGATTTTCCAGTATCTGAAGCACCAAGAACTATCACACGTTGGTTTGGCTTTACAATTTTCTCAGCAAGCCGTTTCCAATCAGTATTAATCTGATAACCTTGCTTCATGACATATAGCCCTTAGTTACCAAGGCTAAGTTGATATCGGAATGTGACACCGGGGTAGTTGAAGATTTCATCAAAGTGTGGATTATGTTTAATTCCGATGAGTTGTTCAAGTAAAGATGTTCTTCTTTCTCTGCGTATAACTCTGGGTTTACCTTCAATCTTGCCAAGTTCACCAGCAACAACAATCGCATCTTGCAAGTTACCTAATTTATCAACTAATTTATGCTCAAGTGCCTGTCTACCTGAAAAGATGCGTCCATCAGCCAGTTTGACGATTTCTTCGCGTGTCAACGTGTCATTACGCGATTCAGAGATTGCATCAACAAATTGATTGTATACATCATCAACGGTTTCTTGTAAGATCGCAATGTCGTCCTCAGAAAGATCGCGAAACATAGACCCAGAATCTTTGAACTTACCGCTTTTTATAACTTGATGTTCTACACCAACTTTGTCATACAAACCTTTTATTTTTGTAAACTGCATGATAACCCCGATACTACCAGTCAAAGTTCCTGGGTTTGCAACGATTGTATCTGCCGCACAGGCGATGTAGTAGCCACCAGATGCTGCTGTACTGCCCATTGATGCTACCAAAGGTTTATCCAACTTCCGCAATTCACTAAAGATCTCTTGAACGGGTGCGACACTTCCACCCGGTGTATTTATCCGGAGAATAATTGCCTTTATGTTTGGGTCATCACGATATGTATGGAGAAGTTTTATGGTAGAATCGGATTTTGTAATGATACCAGTAATATCAAGCACAGCGACTTTCTCACCGATAGCGGATGCCCCACTTAAGAATCGGAATGTTTGAAACACTATGATGAGAAATAGGATGACAATTACTGAAATAATAATCAGGACACGTTTCTGTTTCATAGTATACAATTTATTTTAGAATCTAATTACAACATTAAAAGGTGTGTAAAGTTTTTGGCATACAGTACTTTATAGACCTGTCCTTCTATGTTACCTCATAGATGTCAACTTTCAAATTTTTTCAGTGTCCGTATTGCTTCTTAGTCCCGTAGGGACTAAAATGTGCTAAACATATCCTGCAATTCACCATAATGTCAGACATTGTGCCAAAAACTTTACACACCCACAATAAATTATCGTAGAAGTTTTAATTGTGTGTAGGTTTATTTGAAATGATTGTCTGATTCTCTACCTTAAAAGGAAACACAAGCACCCATAATGTTTTCAATATCCACCCAATATCTGTAATGAAACTTTGCGTTGCAACATAATGAAGGTCAAGTGCTAATTTCTTTGGCATCAATTCAGTTATGTAATAGTGCTCCGGATCCATCTGTTCGGCTAATTTTACTTCTTCGTTTCGATTCACAATCTGTGAAGGCCCAGTAATTCCTGGTCGGACAAGCAGGACTTTTCTTTGATCATCAGAGTAATACGCTACGTAAGTAGGCGACTCAGGACGCGGACCAGTTAAACTCATATCTCCTTTAAGGACATTGATGAAGTTTGGAAGTTCATCTAATTTTGTAAATCGCAATAATCGTCCGATTCGCGTTACTCGTGTATCTTTATGGGTTGTCAACCCAATTCCAATTTTATCTGCATTCTGTACCATTGTTCTGAACTTATACATTTCAAATACATGTCCGTTTTGTCCCACGCGCTTCGCTTTGTAAAATACAGGACCAGCGGATTGGAATTTAGCGAGAAAACAACCAAATAAAAAGAGTGGTGAAAAAAATATAAGGATTATCGATGAAAGAATGATGTCAAAACTTCGCTTCAACCAACTTGAATGGATATGCAAACCTTCTTCAACGGATGACATATCTAACCTCTTCTGATGAGCAAAATGTTGGGTTTCGTTCCTCAACCCTATAGACGTCAATTTAAGAAAATATTTCTCGTTCTAAAAACCCTTCTGAATAAGCATGACGATTGGGACTGTCCCACATTTCAGTCCCGTAGGGACGATATGTTTATAGAAAAACGTTGAACAACGCCTCTTTAGTCCCGTAGGGACGATATGTCCAAAATATGGCGTTGGGGGACACATATCGTCCCTACGGGACTAAAGACATTTGGACATCTCATATCTATAAACATATCGTCCCTACGGGACTGAAGGCACTACTCCAACAGATTTATCTCTTAAATTGACACCCATGGGTTTCGTTCCTCAACCCAACCTACGAATAATTTTGGGACGAATATGTATACGTGTTTTTCATACAGTGTCCGTTAAACCTGAGTCCGCCACCTCTGCATCTTGATCGGTTTTGGTGAGATGTCTTCTAATTTCGGTTTCAGAACTGTCAACACTAACCACGTCCTTGATGAATTCACGATTAGGTTTATAAGTCGGCACTAATTCTTGGAATTTGGTAATAATCCCATCTGTATCAAGTGCTTCTGCATATTCAGAAAGTTCACTGAGATGAGCTAAAAGTTGTTGCTCCTCAATATGTTCCATCTGTGCGACAAAGATACGCTGGTGTTTCGTTGCTGTCACACCTTCCTGGGGTGTAAGTAGTTCTTCATAGAGTTTCTCACCTGCTTCTAATCCGGTGAAGTCAATTTTTATGTCTTTATCAAGTTCTAAACCGGATAATCGTATAAGGTCTCGTGCAAGGTCAAGTATCTTTATAGGTTCACCCATATCTAACATAAGAATTTCGCCACCATTTCCCATCGCTCCGGCTTGAATTAGAAGTTGTACTGCTTCGGGTATGGTCATAAAGTAGCGCGTTGCTTCACGATGTGTAACAGTGACTGGACCACCTTTAGCGATCTGTCTTTTGAAGTTTGGCAGGACACTCGCTCGACTGCCGATTACATTACCAAATCGAACAGCAATGAATTTTGTTCCATTACGATTTGCTTTACATTGGATAAGTTTCTCTGTGACCCGTTTTGATGCTCCATATACACTTGTGGGATTAACAGACTTATCGGAAGAAACAAGTATGAACGCCTCAACATGGTTTTTTATTGCCGCATCAATCAAGTTCTTTGTACCAAGTATATTGTTTTTCACAGCTTCATCAGGATGTCTTTCCATAAATTTGACATGTTTGTGAGCTGCAGCATGGAAAATTATATGTGGACGATACCGTTTTGTAATCTGAAACACTTTAGAATTATCACGAATATCGCCAATAATCAATTCACGGTTAAGTTGCGGATCAGATTCACGGAGTTCCATATCAATATGGTAGATACTATTTTCTCCGCGCCCGAATAGGATAAGTAGTTCAGGGTCAAGTTTTGCGACTTGTCTACAAAGTTCAGAACCGATAGATCCCCCAGCACCTGTCACCATAACCCGTTTACCTGATAGATATTTAGAAATTTCTGCTAAGTCTACTGGGTCGGTTGAGCGATTAAGTAGGTCTTCCAACTTTACTTCTCGATTATGACTTGTACTTACCTTACCCTCAAGAATTGCGTGTATATTTGGCACGATCTTGAATTGGCATCGACTATATTCACACTGTCTGGTAATATCACGTATTTTGCCACCTGGTGCTGATGGCATTGCGATGATAACTTCTTCAATTTCGCGTTTGCGCGCAATGTAAGTAAGGTCACGTGTCGTGCCAAGAACTTCAAGTCCTGCTACGGATTTACCGACTTTCTGTGGACTATCGTCAATAAACCCGATAGGTAGATACCCCTTTTCTGGATGCCCTCGTAATTCTTTTAGCACTCCTATTCCAGCCATTCCAGCACCAACGATTAAGACTTTTCTACGCGGAGGTGCTACCTCCTTAAGTCTTCCTTCTCGTATGATACTATGTGAAAACTTGATGAAACCAATTATAATAGCATTATAAATACCATCAATAAGGAAAAATGTCCAGGTATCAAACCTTGTATAAATGACAGATATACCCACAAGTATCAAACTGGAAATACCTGTTGCAGCTGCAAAGGTTCGAAATTCTTTTACACCAGCATACCGCCAAATTGGCTTATATATTCGAAAACACAAAAATGTTGAGATACGGACTATTGTAACTAAGGTAGCAATTGATAACAATAATAATGCATTAGAAGTAATACTTGAAAGAAATGATAGTTGTCCAAATCTTGCTAATATCTCTGGATTGAGTTGTTTGCAGGTAAAATAGGTTAATATAAATGCAAAATAAACAAGTAATATGTCAACAACTACTGATGAACTCCATTTGATTTTGTATTTTTCCATACTACCTCCTTGGCTTGTAAAATACACAATAGGCCAGTATAATAGATAAATTTATAATGGCTACTATTGCAGTTTGTCATAATTAGATTTCTGCATAAACTTGTTCAAGTTTTTCAACCAGAACTCCCCAATCATAACTTGCTTCCACACGTTTTCTTCCAGCATGACCAAGATTCTGCTGTTTTTCAGGATTCTCAATCAGGTCAATGACACAGTCAGCAAAATCTTGTGGTGTATCGGCAGTTAGAAGTTCCTTTCCGACCTCAGCTTCTAAACCCATCGCACCAATTGATGTAGTGACTACAGGAGTTCCCATCGCCATAGCTTCTAAGTTCTTCGTCTGAATACCTGAACCCGCTCGCAAAGGTGCTACAAAAACAGATGCTTTCTGAAAATAAGGACGAATGTCTGGCACATAACCTGTGACAGTCACGCCTCTATTCTCAGCAAGACGTTGTACCTGTTCTGTCGGATGGTTACCAACAATATAAAAGTTAACGTCAGGATGCTGCTTTTGTATCAACGGATATATTTCTTCACAAAAGTATATTACAGCATCTGAGTTCGGAAAATAGTTCATTGTTCCAGTAAATAGCAGATTCTTTGTAGAATCAGATGACTGTAATCCATTAGAATCTGAGGGGACATCTGGATTAGGATGAAAATATTTGAGATCAACCCCCATTGGAACTACCGATAACTTCAGGTTGTTGTCCTGCTTCAGCAAATAATCCCTGTCAAAACTTGCAACGACAGTACCCCAATCAAATGCTTCCATAATATCTATTTCATACTGCCGAACCCGTTTTTCTTCCAATTTTACCAAAAATCGTTTTGGTGTGCAATCTAATTCTGCGCGTCGACTTAAATTCAATGCTAAGGAATCGCACAAATCCAGAACCTTTACAATTCCCTGTGTGTTTATTACATATTGTCCCATTCGGAAAAGCTGCGCGTGGATAAGTTCAAAGGTATTCTCGGCAAGAAGTTCATTGATTTTTCGCTGCATTTGTGGTGAATACCAATAATGCACTTGTAGTGGCGTACGAGATAGACAATGAATTGCTGTGTTTAACTTTGCGAAATTTGGACGAAAACGCACCCATTCTACACGTTCACAAAATGGCTGCAGATGTCGGACTGCTTCAATGTCAACATCTGATTCTGCAAAAAAGACCAAAGTAATTTCGTGCCTTTTCGATAGTTGTTTGATGAAATGGTATGAACGAATCCTGTCACCTCGTTGTGGTGGATATGGACATCGAAGACAAAGAAATAAGATTCGCATTAGTCTGTTATACCAATATCGAGTGTTCCAAGTACTTATGCTTTAGCAGCAGGTAATTCTGCTTCATCAATCAACATCACTGGAATCCCATCGCGGATAGGATACCGCCGCCGACATTCACCACGACAAACAAGTTTTTCATCTGCTTCTACATATTCAATCTTACCTTTACAAGCAGGACACGCCAGAATATCAAGCAAGGTTTGTGAGAGTGTATGAGTATTTTCAGATTTCAAAACTCTCCTCCATATTCAAAATTTAATGTTGAATCACATCATCGGGATATTTCTATCTTCCGTGACATTTCTTATATTTTTTACCACTTCCACAGGGACAAGGCGCGTTTCGTCCGACTTTCGGTGTACTTCCCATCGCTTGTTGTGAAGCGAATTCTGCAGAAGTTTGTGTTCCATCGTATGCTTGTGCAGCTCTACGTTGTGAAGTTCGACGCGAACCACTCGGTCTTCTGTTTGGAACACGCCGCGGTGCTTCCGTATTAACACTTGATTTAAAGATGAACTCACTCACCTCTTTCTCTATGTTTTGATACATAGATTCAAAGATACCAAGTGCCTCACCTTTAAATACAACAATTGGGTCTTTACCACCATAACCTGCTAATCGCATCTCCTGTTCGATGAAGTCAATATTATATAGATGGTCTTTCCAATGACTATCAATTCTATCTAATACAAGTAATCTTTCTAACGTACGCATTAGCTCAGAACCCATTTCGTCTTCACGTTTCTGATATGCGATTTTGAGGGCATCAATAATCTGGTCGTAAAGTTCGTCTGCACCTATCTCACTTAATGGAGTTTTGATAACGACTTCAACAGGAAAAGTAGCACCGAGCCATTTCTCAAATTTATCTAATTCCTCTTCGTCACGCGTGCCACGCTCAAGAAAAACTTCATCAATCCGATCAGCGACTACATTTTCAATCATCTCCCAAACAATTTCTTTCGGATCTTCATCTGATAGGATTGAGTCTCTTAATGAGTAGATAGTGTCGCGTTGTGCTTCCATCACATCATCAAATTTTAGAATATTCTTCCGAATATCAAAGTTCATCTGTTCTACACGGGTTTGCGCTTTTTCAATAGATTTTGTCATCCACGGGTGTTCCAGGGGAATATTATCATCCATACCTGCTCTACCCATCAACCCTTGTAGGCGTTCAGAACCGAACTTTTTCATAAGATCATCTTCCAAGGAAAGATAAAATCGTGAAGATCCCGGATCCCCCTGTCGTCCTGAACGTCCACGCAACTGATTATCAATTCGCCGTGAATCGTGTCGTTCTGTACCAACAATATGAAGTCCACCTGCTTTTAAAACTTGTTCTTGATTCTTTTCACATATCGCTTCTGCTTCAGCCAATGCTTCTTCCCACTCCTCCGTTTCTTGATATGGGATGCTCATATCAACTTTTTTCTTCCGTAGCATATCTCTTGCCATACCCTCTGGATTTCCACCTAATAAGATATCTACGCCTCTACCTGCCATATTGGTGGCAATTGTTACTGCCCCCGGCAAACCTGCTTGAGCAACAATATCTGCCTCACGGGCGTGTTCCTTTGCATTCAAGACTTGGTGTTTGATGTCGCGATGTCTGGCTCTGAGCAATTTACTTAATTTCTCTGAATTTTCAATTGAAATTGTCCCAACGAGTACTGGACGACCTTTCTCATACTGTTCAGAAATATCTTCCAACACGGCATTATATTTTGCTTCTTCAGTTCTGTAAATCTGATCAGGATTGTCAATACGAATCATCGGTTCGTTGGTCGGAACAACGACAACATCTAAACCATAAATATGCCCAAATTCATTTGCTTCAGTAGCTGCAGTACCAGTCATTCCTGCAAGTTTTTCATACATCCGAAAATAGTTTTGATATGTTATTTTTGCAAAAGTTTCATTTTCTTGAGCGATTCTCACACGTTCTTTTGCTTCAATTGCCTGATGAAGTCCCTCACTCAATCTGCGACCAATCTGTTTGCGTCCAGTGAACTCGTCAATTAGTAACACTTCTCCGTTTTCTACGAGATAATCAATATCACTTGTGTATAGATGATGAGCAGTTAGCGATTGCTGAAGATGATGCACAAGCATTATATTGTCATGGTCATATAGGTTTTCTACTCCAAGAAGACGTTGAACTTCTTCTATTCCATCGTCGGTCAGCATCACGCTTCCACGTGATTTGCCCTTCTCATCTATTTCAAAATGTGTTTCATTACGGAGTTGTGTAACAACATGATTAATTTTGCGATAGAGTTCGGCAGGTTTGTTGGAAGGATCAGAAATAATAAGAGGTGTTCGTGCTTCGTCAATGAGGATACTATCTACTTCGTCAAGGATTGCGTAAATATGACCCCGCTGGGCTTTTGTATCTATAGAATGAGCACGGTTGTCGTTTAGATAATCAAATCCGAACTCACTATGCACCCCGTACGTAATGTCTGCTTTATAGGCAAGTTTCTTCTGTTCATGAGGCATCAAGCTTAGTGTGAGTCCGACAGATAACCCCAGAAAGTTATAAATCTTACCCATCCATTCCGCATCACGACGGGCAAGATAATCATTCACAGTAGCAAGATGGACTCCCTTCCCTGCAAGTGCATTGAGATAAACTGCAAGCGTTGATGTCAATGTCTTACCTTCACCTGTTCTCATCTCAGCAATCGATCCCTGATGTAGCGCAGCACCACCTATAATTTGCACATCATAATGTCGCTGTTTTAATGTGCGGACAGCTGTTTCTCGGACGACTGCAAACGCCTCAATCATAATATCGTCAAGCGAAGCTCCGGCATCCAATTGTCGACGAAAGTAAGGCGTTTTTGCTTGAAGTTTCGCATCATTTAATTTCTTGATTTCCGGTTCAAACTGGTTGACAGCCTCAACGATACTCCGATATCGCTTAACATCACGGTCTTCCTTACTTCCAAAAACTTTGGTCATTACTTTTTCAAACATTATTCCTCATGAACAATAAAGAACTCAATTTAGTATGATGTAAATTCCTATACGCAAACATGATACTGTTCAATATCATTCATCTCCTAATACGTGGTGATAAAGTAGACGTATGTTCATCCGTTCCGATGACTTGTATGAGATTTTGCCCATCTATTCGTCGTCTGAGAATTGTATAAATAAGTGTTGTTCCGACTGATTCTAATGAAAATAGAAACGCTACAATCCCACCGGCTATACATATTAATGTGAATGTTATGAATATGGCACAGATTGTAGTCGTGATATTCGCAGTTGGTAATGGGAATGTTGTATTGATTTCAAAAATTATTGTGTTATCAAGAGAAAGCGGACCTAACAATTTCTGCAATGTTCCGCCTAACCATTTATTTGCTAAGCCCAAAGAATCTTGTATATAATCAGGATGTAAGGAATGTGTTAGCAGTAAGACAGTAATAAATCCAGTAATACAGAAAATTGCCCAAATCGGAACAAAAATTAACTGTAGTAACAACAAAAACATTCCATAACTGATTATGCGCCACGGTTGATTCCATACCATAGCAAATAGTTGGTAAATGGTTTCAAAAGCATCCGCACCAGTAGTGGAAACAACGGCAGGAACAAAAAATAGACTGAATATAACAACAGTGATAGCGAATACAGCGAGAAGCCCTATAAAGAATGCAAATGGTATGAATAGGGACGATACGGTAAGAATTGGTTTTCCAACATAAGGTATTTTACCAAGAAGTCCAATACCGACAGGTATCAATAGGAGGAGTAGTATGAATGCAATTAATCCTAAAAAAGAACCGAGGACAGTTAACCATTTTTCTTTTATATACCTTATGGAGTTACCAATAGAATAGAATATATTTCCTCGCAACTGTTCAATTGTAATTTTAGAAGCCATTGTACTGACAAGGTAAAAAATAGAAGCAAAGATGATAATACCTAACCACATTGCCCAAGTTGTAAGTGGGTTTACTTCTGTAGAGACAAATGGTGGAATCGGCAAAATACCATAGGAATTCCAGAACTGTTCTACTTCTGTTCTATCTGCAATTGCTAAACTGAAATAGACCAAAAACTCATATATTAGATATGCCAGAAGTATACCTACAAGATGAATCCCTATCCTTCTAAAACTTAAACCGTAGTTTCGTACTCGATAGATGTCTGTGAACTTGAATTGAAACTGTTCCATGTTCTCTGTCAGACTTATATACCCGTTTGCCAAAGCAGTTAACGTTAGCCTGTATGTGTAAGAATCGGTATGTGATAACGCTATATTTTAATACATTATGATACCATAATATACCTTTTCTGTCAAATAATAAATGGGTATGGCAGAGGTATTCAATTATCACTTGAAACTCTTGTAGGAGGGGTTTCTAACCCCGATTGTAAGGTTTTTGCTCATCTAATCGGGGTTAGAGACCCCTCCTACAAAGACACTTTTGACAATTGAATGCCTTTGTTACACACCCAAATATAATTGAACACATGACATGAATATGATAACATGTATATGAGATCAAGAGTGCTGATACACATATATTCTATTCAGGAGAAAACAATGCAAGCCAAATATAATGAACTCAAAACCCGCCTGATTGAAGTAAATGACATTGATGCAGCTGCTGGACTTCTACATTGGGATCAATCAACATATATGCCGCCGGGTGGTGCCCCTGCCCGTGCACGACAATCTGCAACACTTAGTCGTTTGGCACATGAAAAGTTCACTGATCCGAGGATTGGAAAACTGCTTGATGCGTTAGTTCCTTATGAGCAAAGCCTTGATTACGATTCTGATGAAGCAGGTCTACTTCGTGTCACACGTAGAAGATATGAACGAGCTATAAAAATTCCTGCTGATTTCATGGCAGAGATAACAACGCATACATCAGAATCATATCAAGTTTGGACAGAAGCACGTCCTGTGAATGACTTTGAGAGAGTCCGTCCTTACCTTGAAAAAACCCTTGAGTATAGCCGTAAATACGCCAATTTTTTCCCTGGATATGACCATATCGCGGATCCAATGATTGAACCGAGAGATTACGGTATGAAGGCAGCAGATGTCAGTCGTGTTTTTGCTGATTTGCGAAAAGAACTCGTTCCAATTGCCACTGCAATTACATCACAACCCCCTGCAGATGATTCATGTTTACATAAACATTATCCTGAAGAAAAGCAACTGGAATTTGGTATGGAAGTAGCAAAGAAGTTTGGGTATGACCTCAATCGTGGACGGCAAGACAAAACACATCACCCATTTATGACAAAATTCTCACTCGGTGATGTTCGTATCACAACCCGTTCTAAAGAAGACAGCCTCGGTGAAGCACTTTTCTGCACAATGCATGAAACCGGACATGCCCTCTATGAACAAGGGATCCGGATGGATTATGAAGGCACACCGCTTGCACGTGGAACGTCTGCTGGTGTCCATGAAAGTCAGTCACGCCTCTGGGAAAACATCGTTGGTCGTAGTGAAGGTTTTTGGAAATGTTTTTATCCACAACTGCAGAGGATCTTTCCTGAACAGCTTGATTCAGTTGAACTTGAAACCTTTCATCGTGCTATAAATAAGGTGAAACGTTCACTCATTCGCACAGAAGCAGATGAGGTAACTTACAACTTACATGTCATGCTACGTTTTGATTTTGAGTTGGCACTGCTGGCAGGAGAAATGGAAATACGAGATTTACCAAACGCTTGGCGCGAAAGATTTGAAGAGGATTTTGGCATAATTCCGCCTGATGACAAAGATGGTGTATTACAAGATGTCCACTGGTACTTTGGACTAATCGGGGGTTCATTTCAGGGATACACATTGGGCAATATCTTAGGTGCACAGTTTTTCACAAGTGCGTTGGAAACACATCCCGAAATTCCAGATAAGATAGAAAAAGGTGAATTTGGCACATTGCACAATTGGTTGAAAGATAACGTATATCAACACGGTTCAAAATACACAGCACCTGAAATTATTGAACGCGCAACAGGTAAATCAATGACTATTGAACCTTATATCAACTATTTGCGAACAAAATACGGTGAATTGTATTCATTAAATTAGAACAGGAATCTTACTTTGGTAAATTGGAAGATAATTACCCTCTTCACCGTATCCATTAGTTTATTAGGATGTGGAGTCACAAATTTAGTCGATATTCAGAAGAGTTCTTCTGAACTTCAACTCACGAATAATCAAAAACTGTCAATTGAACCGAAGTTGAAACTTATTCGCGACATTGTTGAAGATTATGAATTTGAGAAAAAAGAGTTGGATGAAAACCTACGCGAATACCGAATACTGGTAAACGACAGAGGACTGTACAGATACGATGGAGGTCTGAGTACACAACAGAGACGACGCGGATTAACACAGATTAGAACAAAAGTACGCAAGTTCATAACCCAAAGGAATATACTATTGAAAGAAATTGAAGATCTTTTACAAGAAATTCATAATGAACTAACAGAAGAGCAACGTGATACATTTGCTAAACTCAAAATGCCGGAATTAGAGATACCGCGTTCTTTGAGACGTGACCCTCATGCTGACCTTAGACATATACCCAGCCACTTGATAGGAGTGAAGTAGTTAAATCAACTGAGAATTCGCTGGAAAAAGTAAGCTAAAAACATCTCTGAGTCTACATTTATACAAACATTGGCATTTGGTGTCGTTTTCACACGATCACCTCTCAGGTCTGCTACTGTCATTCCACTTGTTAGATGACCTTCTGTTTCAACCTGTACATAGGCAGCTATGTTTTCAAACAGATGTGGATGTGTCAAAATACCAATTGGTAATGCATCATGGACATGCAGACCGTAGAAGCCAACATTTTGGCGGTAAAATTCCATACATGCTTGTGTTGATTCCATCAGAAAACTGGACAATTTATCACTGCTTCCTTTAGTTTCTGATATTAATCGTTCACCAGTCAGGACGACTTGATGGGTTACATCTAATGGCACGATGTGAACTGGAACACCTGAGTGGAATACTTCATGAGCAGCGTGTGGATCAACAAATACATTGAATTCTGCTGTCGTTGTAACATTACCATATTCACTAAAGACTCCACCCATCAGTATTATACCTTGAAGTTTACGCATACACTCAGGATCCTTTTGGATTGCAACGGATATGTTTGTCAACGGACCCAATGCAACTATGATTAATTCATCAGGAAAACGATTAACCATCTCAAGGATTAAGTCTACACCAGAAATCGCTGAAATGTCCCAGTTTGCTAACGGATAACGTGCACTTCCATCGGGATTTTGGATTTCACTAATGTTACCTAAGCCATCGGTACCATGAACATGTTCGGCCTTTACAAGGGGTTTTATAAGAGGTTGTGCTTCACCTTTAGCAACTAAAGGAAAGTCTGATAATTCAAGTAGTCCCAATATTCTCAATAGGTTTTGTGTTGCTTGTTCAACATGGACGTTACCACTCACAGTTGTTATCGCTTCCACATGTAATTCTGGAGATTTTAATGCCAGTAGAAGTGCAAGAGCATCATCTACACCTGGGTCTGTATCAATTAGTATTCGTTGCATTTTGTGATTACCCTATTATGTTATGTATAAACCTTACCACTATTTTACACATAAACTAAAGACTTGTCCAATTTCTCATCTCTATGGGTGTGTAAGGTTCTTGCACAAACATCCCATTGGACATTGTAGTGCGGGGTCTCTGTGCCCCGCCATTTCTCAATATCTCAACTACGGCGGGGCACAGAGACCCCGCACTACAATAAGAGACAGTCGTCCCGGTGCCAAAACTTTACACATCCAGGTTTATTGTGTAACTTTCATAATGTTTCTACTTCTCTTATGTATCCCAGTTTCTGCTCAGATCAATATCTTTACGGGTGAAACGATTAAGCAGATGCAACTTGAACCCGGTTTGTATAATCAAATAAACCTTGATTTATCATACCGTACAGGAAATACAGATCTACTCACTTTTCGGTCACGTTTCCGTTCAGATTATCTTTCAACTAAATTTCACTGTTTTGTATTCGGGAGTCTTCAAGAAGAGGGAAAAGAGGGGGCATTTTTTACCAACAAAGGCATGGCACATGGACGTATCATCCGCAAACTTACTAACCGCGTGATGGTTGAATTTTACGGGCAAAAACAGTTCAATGAATCAATACTTCTAAATGACAGAAATTTGATAGGTGGCGGAATTCGGTTTTCTGGTCTGTCATCAAAATCAAAATTCAATCTCTACATCGGTATCGGTGCAATGTGGGAACATGAACGTATCAATGATTCCATTGTTGGAGAAATAACAACGCATCTTATCCGTTCAACAAATTATGTTAATTGGACTGTACAATTTAATGAACGAATATCTACAAGTGCCACTGGCTATTATCAGGTACATGTAAAACGTCTGGTTGATTATAGGATCCTGTTTGAAGGAAGTATTAAGTTTCGTGTTACAAAAAAGTTAAGCTTTCCGCTAAAGGTAAACTTACGGTATGATAACGAACCACCTACCGGTATTCGGAAACATGATCTGGAAATTTTCAACGGATTAAGTTATACTTTCTAAAACCACTGTATTACAACATTTTCAAGGAGATTCTTATGAAATATCTATTTTACTCATGTTTGTTAATTTTTATTTTATGTGTCACCATTGTATTTATATCAAACACTGCTTGGACAGACGGTCATATAAAAGTAGTTGAGAAAGAGCAGAAAATAATATTGAAAGGTGAAATATCCAAGGCACTCGGTCAATATGATGATACCTTAAAGGGGGCAGTAGAATATATCGCCTGCGGACCGACTGGCAAGGTATATGAAAGTATAATCACCACTGAAGCATCAGCAAAAGATGTCTATGAAGCAATAGAAAAACTTGATGTAAAACCCGGTACGCCTCCCGATTTTGACGAAGAAAAAGGTGGACATGTGCCTCCGACCGGAACTACATTTCTGCTTTCTGTTGAATGGGAACAAGATGGAAAAACAAAAAAAGTCAGAGCTGAAGAATTGATATATAACTTCAAAGCAGACAAATCGTTGCCAGCAATCGCTTGGATTTATTCAGGTTCGCGTGTAATTCCAGATTTAGATAGTGATGACGAGGACGCAATGATACCACATGCATTTATGTCAAATCACATTGTAGCATTGAAACAAACCGATGGGTCTGCCCTTTTTCAAAATCCTTTACCAGAATCTGTTGAAGAAAACTTGTATAAAAAGAATGACGACATCATGCCCGATCTTGGCACACCAATTAGACTCATTATTGAGGTAAATCGTAAAATGCAATTATATGTGCTAATCAGCGGTAAGGTTCAAGGGGTTGGTTTTCGGAATTTCACGCGAAGTAATGCAAGACAGATCGGTATTAATGGCTATGCAAAGAATTTAGCAAACGGTAAAGTGGAGGTAGTCGCGGAAGGTGAAAAGTTGAAATTGAACGTTTTGATTGAAAAACTATGGCAAGGTCCACGCGCATCAAGGGTAGATGCTATTGATATTGAAGAACGGAAATTCACAGGTGAATTTGAAACATTTGGCGTCCGGTATTAGGGTATGAACCACATGCAGCAATCATCTGTTTCAGGTATTCTGCTTGCAGCCGGACTTTCTACAAGAATGGGACAACCCAAACAATTACTCCCATTCGGTGAGAATACCATTGTTGAAACTGTAGTAGACAACATGCTGAATTCTAAGTTTAGTAAGGTTGTTGCTGTACTTGGTCATTATGCTGAGCAGATTCAAGATATATTAAATAAATATCCAGTTACAACGGTTGTAAATCCTGATTACCGTAAAGGCATGTTAACCTCAGCACAAGTTGGTATCAAATCACTTAATCTTACGAATGATGGTAATCTTGAAGGATCAGAACGCACCAATCACATTGCATTCTCTATTATGTTAGTCGATCAACCCTTTATCACATCAGAACTTATTGATACTGTGATTAATGCTTATATTCACTCTGAAAAAGGTATTGTACTTCCGAGTTATCAATATAGACGCGGACATCCTGTTATCTTCCATCATAAATATGCAGATGATATTTTAGCATTAGATACAGATAGTGACGGAGTCCGCTCTCTGTATAGAGCGTATAGTGATGATATACATTACGTCAACGTGGACACTGATGCAATCCTACGCGATATAGATGACAAAGTAGATTATGAAAAAGCACTTAATGATTACCAATAAAGAAAGGATATTTTCATTAGACACTATCACTATGTTTGACTCAATAGAAAACGTCCAAACCCACTGTGAAAAACAAACATACATCGCAGATAAAGGATTAGCAACGACGATTTATCTTGCACACCACCTCAAAAAACCGATTTTTTTGGAAGGTGAACCCGGTGTCGGGAAAACTGAGGTAGCAAAAGTACTCGCAGACGCAACGGGTGGAAAATTAATTAGATTGCAGTGTTATGAAGGTTTGGATGTCAATAGTGCATTATATGAATGGAATTACACACGACAAATACTACAACTACGAATTGATGAAGCACAAGGACGTGACAAAAATGAAATCGGATCCGATCTTTTCAGTGAAGAATTTCTCCTAAGACGACCACTCCTTGAAGCGATTCAATCCAACGGGAATGTCCCGCCAGTTCTGCTAATTGATGAAATTGATCGCAGCGACAGTGAATTTGAAGCATTTTTGCTCGAAATTTTATCAGATTTTCAGATTACAATACCAGAGATCGGGACAATACACGCGCATCAGATACCTTATGTCGTGTTGACTTCTAATCGCACACGAGAAGTTCACGAAGCACTCAAACGTCGTTGTCTATATCAATGGATTGATTACCCTACAGTTGAAAAAGAATTAACTATAATTCAAAGGAAGTTACCTGAAATAAATGAGAATCTTGCAAACCAATTATGTCAAATGATGCAACGGTGGCGGCAAGGTGACTTCTATAAGAAACCTGGAATCGCTGAAACGTTAGATTGGGGATTGGCAATAATGGCTCTCGGAAAAACACATTTGGATGAAGAGACAATCACTGAAACATTAGGTTGTGTCTTCAAATACCAAGATGATATTCAACGCGCACGAGAATTTGAAATGGAAGAGATAGATAAGCATTCTAATGAAACACAAAGCTAAACAAAGTCTTTTTCACAGAAAAATATTTATTGGAATAGTTTACCCGCTTCTCGTTGCTGCAGCAATATGTACAATGGTTCCTCTCTTATGGTTGGTTAGTTCTTCATTCAAAAATGCCGAAGAAATATTTGCTGTTCCAATTCGGTGGTTACCCAAACTACCACCACGAATCACTTCCTCACCTTATGTTGTTTCCGATGTTTATCCTAAGATTAAGAAACCCAAACCAATTGACAAGAATAAATGGAAAATACTTCAACCTGAGTTAGAGAATGTCCTACGAGAGAAAGCGCAGCTGCACATTCAAGAGAATCCACAGATCAGCGATTCTAAGGTCACACAAGAATTGCTATCTGAAATGACTGAGGGTGTTTGGCAACAAACCGTTTCAACGTTACCGAATGAGATGTGGAATGAAGCAACCACAACAATTGTCACACAAGTTGAAAATGCTATTATATTTGAAACACTAAAAACAATCAGAGATAACGTATATCGTCAAATTGCTTTAGACACAATTGAAATTGAAGATAACGAGTTTAAGCGATATAAAATAGAAAACACCGAATGGGATTCTAAAACAGATGCAATACGACAAATTATAGATTCAACTGAATCTACTCCAATTGCTTATCTTAATAACGATTTTTCAGTAAACAATGAAGCAATTCTTACTGCTACAATTCAATCTCCTGTTCCAATAGACCAAATTCGTCGTATAATTCTTCCTGTGCGTGGAGATGCATCATATCACCATCTTTCATTAGAGATAACATCTAACACTACTATCTATCAATCCACCCGACCTTATGTGTTAGACAGTGCACTTCGAGAGGAAACTATGTGGCGACTATATGGCATTCCAGGTGAGTTAGAAGCATCACAAATTACTATGCAACAATTGGTTTCAAAACAGGAATTGACAAAGCGTATAACCCCACCATCAGACCACGAAAATAGGTTAGTGCTAACATTAACTATACACCGTCCACCATATCTATCAATTGTGTGGAATAAACTTTCTTCAAACTATCGTAAACTATGGCAAGCAGTGCCTTTTAATCGTTATTTTATCAATAGTGTTTTTATTGCAACTGCCTCAACACTACTGGCTCTGTTCTTCTGTTCACTTGGTGGATTCGCATTTGCAAAATATCAATTTCGTGGAAAGACGATTCTATTCGGAATCATGCTTGCCTCTATGATGGTTCCCTTTCAGGTATTGCTTGTGCCTCTCTTTGGTTTGATGTATGATATCGGGTGGCTTAATAGTTACAATGCGATTATCTTCCCGTTTTCAGTTGGGGCGTTCGGGGTGTTTCTCATGCGACAATTTATTATCACAATACCCTCTGAACTGCTTGATGCAGCAAGAATAGACGGATGTTCTGAATTTGGGATATACTATCGTATAGTTCTACCCATTATTAAACCAGCTCTCGGGGCATTGACTATCTATACCTTTTTGAGTTCATGGAACGGTTATCTATGGCCCCTCATAGTTTTACGAGATGAAGTAAAATATACGTTACCCATCGGTTTGGCAAATCTTATCGGTATCTATCGGCAGGATTACGGGATGCTAATGGCAGGCACCCTGTTATCGCTTCTGCCAATCGTCATTCTGTTTTTGGCAATGCAACGGGAATTCGTTCAAGGAATTACGCTTGGAAGCGTAAAGGAGTAACACTATGTCTGAATATATAACGGTCACGAAAACGACTGCAATAAAGGAAGGACGCGGAAAGTCCTTTACAGTCAATGGAAGACGTATCGCAATTCTCAATGAAAACGGAAAGTTCTGTGCTGTGGACAACACTTGTCCTCATGCAATGGGTTCTCTCGGACGTGGACGAATTCGGAATGGTGCAGTTGTCTGTCCTGTTCACGGATATGTCTACAACACTGAAACTGGCGAGTGCCTGACTGATCCTCGGTTGCGAATTAGAACATATCCCGTTATCGTTGAAGATGAGCAGATAAAAGTTCAAACAGATTCAATAAGTTCAAAATAAAGGGGTGTAAAGTTTTTGGCACAAACTTCGGACCGTTCATTGTAGTGCGGGGTCTCCGTGCCCCGCCATTTATAATCTACCAACAATTGCGAGGCACGGAGACCTCACACTACAATGTGCAATGAGATGTTTGCCAAAAACTTTACACCCCCTTTTAAAAAACTTGATTTTAATATTTATATTGCATAGAATAATAGTTGTTAAAATGAGTTTGATATAAGCAATTTTTGTAGCGCAAACTTTAGTTTGCGTTCCACGAATGCACAAACTAATGAAGTTTAAATAAATATTCCGGTAATCCAGTACATAAAAATGATCATAGGGGCGGGGTTTCCCCGCCCGTCCATTACCCAATCATTAACTTAATCTTCATTAGTTTGTGCTACAATATGCAGTTAAAGGAGAGAAATAATGATATCAAAATTAGGTAGTTTGTTTTTATTATGTTTTGTCGTTGCTCTCATAGCACTTACAGGTTGTCAAAGAATACAAGACGTAGTAATAGATTCCACACAACCAGAAGACACCATGGTGGAAGCGACTCCTATGAAGATTGTTTTGTTAGTTGACTACCCGGAAGGTGGAAAGGATGCCTACATTGAATGGGTTAGATCCGTTGCGCCGACGTTACAATCTTTTGAAGAGGTCCGCCGGATACGTTCTTACGACAATCAAGACCCAGCTATGAGTCCGAATCGACTTGTTGAGTATGAATTTGATAGTTTTCTTGAAATGGCAGCCTACCTGAATCGTCCTGAGGTAGCTGAGATTATGAGCGAGCTCCCAAATCATGCGAGCGATGTCCACTTGTATACATTTATCCAACGTTCTGACTACGCAAAAACCGATGAAGGGAACTGGCCGGTTAAAGGTGTTTTGTTGATTAATTATCCCCTTGGCGGAAAACAAGCATATCTGGATTGGGTTGATTCCGTCTCTTCTATAACAGTCGGACCGGCGCAGTTAAAAACAATAGCCTCTTACGACAACTACTATGGTGAAACGCCACATAGATTGGTTGAATTTGAATTTGCCAATCAGGAAGAGGCAGATGCTTACGGAGAATTAGAGGATATAATGGCAATTGAAGCTGAGCTTGATGTGCGCACAGGCAGCTGGACACAGCATACGTTTGAGTTACGTTCAGATTACATCAACGAATAACAGTTTGATTAGTAGGACGATGCTGACTAACAAATAAACTGACAATACCATTCTTTTGTAATCTGTGGTCACGCGTAGTTAAAGGTATTATTATGCCAAATAAACACCCAACAATCGGTGACTACCTTCTGAAAAAACTAAAGAGTTACGGAATCAATCATATTTTTGGCATACCTGGCGATTATGTAGTACAGTTCTTTGATATGATTGAACAGAGCCCTATTCAACATATCGGCACAACGCGAGAAGAAACAGCGGGATTTGCTGCAGATGCTTATGCCCGAACAAACGGCATAGGGGCTGCATGTGTGACGTACGGTGTCGGTGGTTTATCTATGATTAACGCTGTCACTGCTGCCTACGCTGAAAAATCACCTCTCGTTGTCATTAGCGGTGGACCAGGAATAGAAGAGCGTACTGAGGGTGCTCTCTTGCACCATAAAGGCAAAGATTTTTATACACAACAACGTATCTATGAAGAGATTACTGTGGCATCAGCACTACTTGACGAACCTTTTACCGCTTTTAACGAGATAGATAGAGTGTTGGATGCAGTCTATTGGCATAAGCGTCCGGGCTACATTGAACTGCCACGCGATATGGTAAGTATACCTGGGGCAGTCCACCAACGTCCTTCAACGGGTGAACACTACAGTGACCCAGAAATACTTGATGCTGCGTTAGTTAATGCCATTGCGTTTATAAATCAATCCGAAAATCCAGTCATTTTAGCTGGTGTTGAACTGCATAGATTCGGATTTAGAGACAAATTACTTCGGCTTGCAGAAGAAAAGCAGATTCCAGTGGTAACAACGTTGCTGGGAAAATCGGTTATGCCAGAGGCACATCCACTCTACTTGGGTATTTATGGGGGGGCAATGGGCAGAACAGAGATCACAACGCTTGTTGAAACTTCTGATTGTCTTGTTATTCTTGGTGCTTTCATGACCGATGTCAACCTTGGTATTTACACGGCAAACCTTGCGCGAAGCCGCAGTGTCTATGCTACCTCAGATAAAATCACAGTCTGTTACGCCACTTATGAAGATGTTACGTTTGAGGATTTTCTGGATGGTTTGTGTGCTTCACAACTCCACAAACGTCCCGATGTGAACTTGGAATGGGTGTTGGAAGTGGCAGAGCCCTTTGTTATGGTCCCAGACCAAACGCTAACAGTGAAACGTCTATTTCAACATCTCAATCAATTTCTGAATGATGAACTGACGGTTATTCCCGATGTGGGTGACTGTCTTTGGGGGGCTGCGGATTTACGTCTTCCAGAACAGACAGAATTTATTTCTCAGGCATACTATACCTCAATGGGGTTTGCAATTCCCGCTGCTATTGGTGCCCAACTGGGTAAACCCAATTCCAGACCATTAGTTATTGTCGGAGATGGTGCCTTCCAAATGACAGGCACTGAACTCTCAACAACTATTCGTTACGGTCTAAACCCAATTATCCTTGTTCTCAACAATCAAGGTTACGGTACCATGCGTCCTCTCGTTGAAGGGCCCTTTAACGAGATAGAAAATTGGGACTATACCTGTGTGCCAGAACTCTTGGGCACAGGAAGCGCGTTTGCTGTCCGGACCGAGGGCGAATTTGACACCGTTATGAAAGCTGCACTTGCCGATACGCAACATTTTGTCATGATTGAGGCGGAACTTGAAAAATCTGACATGTCCCCTGCACTTATAAGGTTAGCTGAAAAAGTGTCTGAGAAAGTTTGAGGCTAAAAATAATGCCAGAAGTAACTTCTGTGCTCGTATTTCCTTAACCGTTGACAAAAAAGACGAATCCCGTTAAAATTGCGGGAAATCCCCAAGTCCTAATATAGGGTAATTATATAGTAGATTTTAGAATTACCTAAACGCTTTGATCTATGCGTTTAGCAAATTTAACGGACTGCGTGTGTTGTAGCACAACCTGTTAGGTTGTGTTCCGTTTCTGCATAACCTAACAGGTTGTGCTACAGAAATATCCAAGTAATTATACGCTTTACTATAAATGTATAACATTAGAAAGGAAAACTTATGTTACAAACACCCCCAGAATCCGCAGTGATTCTTTTTGATGGAACAGATTTAAGCAATTGGGTAGGCCGTGACGGCGGCGAACCGAAATGGAAGCTTGAAGGTGACGCTATGATTGTTGAGCCCCGCACGGGTGACATATCAAGCAAGGAAACTTTCACGGATCATTTCCTACACCTTGAATTCATGTGTCCTGATATGCCAGAAGCGAGTGGACAAGCAAAAGGAAATAGCGGTGTCTTCTTCCAAGGCAGATATGAAATTCAGGTCTTGGATTCCTACGGCATTGAAGTACTAGGTAAAGGTGATTGTGGAGCAATTTACAATCAGTTTGCACCACTTGTCAACGCCTGTAATCCACCACTACATTGGCAGACGTATGACGTAATCTTTCGTGCACCTCGCTTCAACGATGATGGTGATATGACTGAAAACGTTAGGGTTACTGCCATACAGAACGGATTGGTAATACTCAATAACGTCCAGTTACCCGGAACAACTGCTGGTGGTGCTGGTTCAGATTTAGCAAAACCTGGACCACTTCGTCTGCAAGACCACGGGAATTTAGTTCAGTATCGAAATATCTGGGCAGTACATCTTCCGCTTGAAGGTTCGGATCAATATTAATACTCTGTCAACTTTGGATTTTAGCAACCGTTTGTGGTAGGGGCGAGGTAACCTCGCCCCATAAGCGTCAATTTAAGGATTACTCTATTGTTGGAGGGGTTTCTAACCCCGACTATTATGTTTCTTACCAACATTGGAACAGCTTATCTTATCAATAGCACGCTGAAACTTCAGACTCATAATCCCGGGGAATGCCAAAAAGGCATTCATACCGTTGATTTGGAAATCTACTAATCCTGCAAATCCTGGTTCAGACAAAAAGGAATTCCACTAAATTGATGCCTATGGGGCGAGGTTACCTCGCCCCTACCGATGATAGATTGCAGTACTGAATCGAAAGCGTCTGATAATTCCAAGACCGTAATATAGTTTAAAGACGAATAGGTTTTAGGTCGTCTTGAAATCAATACATTTCTGTGGTATATTCCGATGCAAGTATAAAACAATAGGTGATCTTATGAAAATCCAACTGAAAATAGTCACTTCTGTTCTACTCCTTACAGCCTGTGTTATTGTTGGTTGTGCACAGAAACTTACCGATGAGCAGGCTTTGGCTGAATCACAGGCTATATCGGATTTTATTTACAACTCTTCGGTTGCCAATCAACAGGCTTTCCAAAAAATGAAACAACGTAAAAATCTGGCAGTCAACACAACGGTAAACCCCATTGTTATACCTCCTGTAAAAAAGGTCGGAAACCGATACAAAAGGCTTGTCTTGCTAAGCCCCAGAGCATCTTTAAGGTGGCTTCGTGCATACGGTTTTAAAGTTGAAATAACGAGTTATGCACAAATAATTTCACGAAAAAATGGCGCAAGATCTTACAGCTCACGTCCAAGGAAATACTCGAAAGTTGATAACCCGCAATACTTACAGATAGGTAATTCTCGGATAAGAATGACAGGATTTACACGTTTAAGTGATGTTATTTGGATAGATGATCAGTTTGGTAACATACGCGTTCTGACGTATGAACTGCTAAACGGTGAATTGACAAAGGAAGATCCGTATCCGTTATCAAAAGAAGAGGAGACATATCCACTTGACAAGACAGAACGTTAAATAGTACAATGATTATAGTAAACTTTAGAATTAATTGAACATTATGAGCAGTTCGGTCAGAAAACCGAAACTAACGCAGATGTTGTAGCATAACCTGTTAGGTTGTGTTCCGTTTCTGCACAACCTAACAGGTTATGCTACAAAATGTCCCTTTAATTCTAAATGTCCCCATACTATCGAATATCAAAAGAGGGACGAAAGCATGACACAACAAGAACTTTACGAAGTCTCGCAAGGGACTCTCACACCAGAAAAAGTCTCCATGACATTGGCAGAATTTCTTGAAAACGATATAGAGGGCTATGAATACGTTAAAGGAGAATTAGTGCCGATGTCACCAGCAACAAGAGCACATAGTAAAATTAGCGTCAATGTTATCCTGAATTTGGCCCAGCATGTGCGTGAGAATCAGTTAGGGGAGGTACATGTAGAGGCAACTTTTCGGGTTGGTGAACGAGGACTGAAGCCCGATGTAGCGTTTGTTTCAAGTACCCGATTGGATGGAGACGAAAACAAAGGTTTCCCAATCCCTCCCGACCTGGCGATTGAGGTTATTTCGCCGACAGATGTTCAGTCACGCGTTGTGGATAAAGCCTTCGCCTATTTAAATGCCGGAACACGTCTCGTCTGGATTCTTGAACCACACTCCCAAACGGTAACAGTTTATCGTTCTGAAAGAGATATTGCACTGCTCACTTATGAAGACACACTCACGGGTGAAGATGTTGTGCCGGGATTTACCTGTCCCGTCTCACAACTCTTGAGTAGTTGTGTCTTCTAATAATCTTGCAGGTGTGAGCGGCGTATATAAAAGCGGAACAAGAAACATTTTGCAAGATAAAAACTGACACGACAACTATAACGTAATGTGTTGTAATTTTTTCTAATGCAATGCATTGCGCACTTATCAGGAGAAATTTTATGGCAAATCAACCTTTACCAACTATCCCACGACGACGATTAGGAAGAACAGAATTAAGCATCCCCGTAATTCCTTATGGCACTCAAGGTTTCGGTAACAATTTTGGACATGTATCCGATGAAGATGCAATAGCACTTATCAAATATGCAGTCTCTATTGGTAGCAATCATTTTGATTGTGCACGTTGTTACGGTGACTCCTTACGGAAACTCGGTTTAGCAATGAAAGAGATGCCACGCGAAGATGTGATCATCACTGCGCGTCTTTGTTGCCATTCCGCTGCAGATTGGGGTGGCTATGGACAGGGAAGACCCAATTATTCAGCAGATCGTGCAATAGCCGATCTGGAAGATCAACTTAAAGTGCTCAACATTGATTACCTTGACGGCATGTTAATACACGATCCCCATGAGATTGATCCTACACTTGAAAAGGGAGGAACGCTTGAGGGTTTGCTCAAATGTAAAGAGCGCGGCCTTGTGCGATTTGTCGGATACGGTATGCACCCGCACGATTTCCACCTAAAAACTATCGCAACTGGGGATGTTGACCTACTCCTATGTTTCAACGACTACAACCTTGTTCGGCAATCTGTGAAGGACACAATCCTACCCGCTGCTGCAGAAGCAGATATCGGTGTGATGAACGGATGGTCAATCCTGAGGGGTATTCTTACAGGGGTCGACCTTGATGCAGAAATTGAACGTGGACGTTGGAAAAAAGAGGGTGATGTCGCTGCAGCTTATCCTTTCTGGGAATGGTGTGTTGAAGAAGGTGTTAGTTTGCTCCAACTGGCAATTCAGTTCTGTCTACGAGAAGAACGGATACACGGCAATAACATCGGCAGTCTCAATGTTGAGCAATTAGAGGCGAATGTAATCGCAGCAAGCACTCCGATTCCAGATGATGTATGGGAAAAGTTTGATGCAAAGTTTGGCTTGCTAAATTAAATTGTCTAAGATCTTATGCGCGGCACGCGGAAGTGGATAATCCTTTAGTTCTGATAATTTTACCCATTTCGCGTCTACAGGACCATTAAGAATTACTTCACCCGAAGCAAAATCACACTGAAATGTATCTACTACAATTTTGAAATGTGTGAATGCGTGTCTAATACGGGTGAGGTATTTTAAATTGGTAACAACGAGATTGGCGACATCGGTGATGTAGCGTATACAGGCTGCCTCAGCCGTTTCATTTTCTGCGATCTGTCCGTTGGGAAATTCCCAGAGCCCACCGAGTAGACCATCAAGGGGTCGTTGTACAATCAGAACTTTATCTCCCTTGTAGATAACACCTGCAGCCATGTGATGTTCTGGTACTTTCTCGTTTTTCTTTCGTTTCGGATATTCATCTTGACGTGCAGTTTGAAATGCATCACAATATAGATTTACTGGACAGACAAGACAAGTGGGAGACTGAGGACGACAGACAGTCGCTCCTAATTCCATCATGGCTTGATTGAAGAATCCCGGATTTTCCTGATCTAATAGTTTATCTGCTTTGTGTTGGAAGAGTTTCGCTGCCGTTGAATCATTAATGGGGGAGTCCATTAGAAAAAGACGTGCTAATACACGTTTTATGTTCCCATCAACTGCGGCATAAGGTTCGTTATAGGCGATACTATATACTGCTGCAGCACTATAATCACCGATACCCGGTAATTTACGAAAGGTAGCATAGTCATTCGTTATTTCTCCATTATATTCCTTCACGATAATCTGTGCTGCTTTATGTAAGTTCCGCGCCCTTGCATAATAACCCAAACCTTCCCATACTTTCAATACTTCCTGTAAGGAGGCTGCAGCAAGTTGTTCAACGTCAGGAAACTTGTCAATAAACCTTTTGTAATATCCTACAACTTTCTTTACCTGTGTTTGCTGTAGCATAACTTCAGAAACCCAGATTTTATATGGATCATCTATCCCACGCCACGGCATTTCGCGTTGATGTTTCTTGAACCATTTCAACAAGGTATTACGGAAATCTTGATAGGATTCTGATGAATGAAGTTTGATCATTGTTAAACATCTATTGCAATGCGGAAACTCACATTATGACTCGCGTCTGCAGGTTCCTTGGCAGCTCGATTCGCACAACGCGCTGCATACTCGCCTCGTGGTTGCCATGAACCACCACGAATTACTTTGCGCCTACCTTCAATTGCCCCCATCGGATTTTCTGCAGGAGCGTATTTATATGTTTCAATATGGAACCAATCACTGCACCAATCATAAGCATTACCTGCCATATCATAACATCCATAAGGACTGATGCCATCGGCATAACTACCAACCGACACCAACTTCTTTAGACCTGTTTCTGCAGTGTTCGTTTTATCGGCATCCCAGAGATTTCCCCAAGGATACTCTCTACCATCTGTACCACGCGCTGCTTTCTCCCATTCCGCTTCTGTCGGCAAACGATATGTTTCACCTGTCAGATTGTTAAGCCACTCCATAAAATTTATAGCATCATACCAACTTACACCGACAATCGGATAATCTTTTTCATTGAATCGATCATCCTCCCAATACATAGGTTGTCGGTAATCTGTCTCCTTCACAAATTGCGCATATTGAATATTCGTAACATGATATATACCAATAGCATAAGCATCCAGAGTAACACTACGTTGTGGTTCTTCTGGGTCAGTTTTCCGCAATCCTGTCGGATACGTACCCATTGTGAAAGGACCAGCAGGTATATTTACCATTGCATAATTGAGTAATTTAATGTTCATATCTCTAACGAGTTGGAAAGAAAGTTTGATGTCTTAGTCTCTTTAGTATATCACATCTGTATGTGGGATTCAATTCTTCAATGAGAAAGGTCTGGGTTGTTTAGTTTTCGGTATTTTTGATGCAATTTTCACATGTTTTGTGGATGTAACCATTAAAGTTACTTGTTTTTTTTGTCATAATTTTGACACAATTTGTAAAGTGTCCTTGACGCTGTAGTGGTAAGAGTTCATGTTGAATTATCCTTGCTGACAAAAAATCAAAAAAAACAAGTAAATAGTGTTTTTCCCGTTTTTACTTGTTTTTTGTTGACTGTTTGTGAACCGTTGTTTTTCCTCCAATTTGTGCTGTTTTTTAAGATTCTGCTGGTTTTCTTATGATGCTTGTTCTTGTTCATCATAAGTGTATCTGCGTTCTATTATAATAGACGTTGGTTTTGTTGTTATTTTGGTGTATGAAACAATAGATTTCATGTATATTTTGGGTTGTGTTTGCATGATGTTTTGATCGTGGTTATTTAGTTTTAAGAATTATCAGATGTTCTGTGTTCCTGATAGTACATATTGTAGGTCGGGTAGAGCGTAAGCGAAACCTAATGAAGTTTGACATTCAAGTTAGGTATTCGTAGGGGCGAGGTCTCCTCGCCCTCGTTGGAACACATCCTATCCATCAGCAGTGGTTGGGATGGAAATGTGACAAGGGGTGGTAATCGGGCGGGGAGACCCCGCCCCTACGTGCAGTGCCAAAAACTTTACACACCCAGTGGGATGTGTAAAGTTTTTGCACAGATGAGACTGTCTTTTAATTTAGTGCGGGGTCTCTGTGTCCCGTCATCCTTATTGTCTGAACCAGGATTTTCAGGATTAGTAGATTTTCAGGATTATAGTCTGTTACTCCGAAATCCCGTCTAATAGATGAGCATTATCTTTTGAATAGCACCTTGAAGTCCCAAACTCTAATCCTGAAAATCTACCAATCCTGAAAATCCTGGTTCAGACAAATAGAAATACAAACCCATAACAAAATTAACGTCTGTGAATAATAGTGAATAAAAACCCTAAAACTAAAGAACCCTACCCGACCTACCCGAACAAAACATAACACTTGACAGAAATATCACATAATGACATAATACACCAAAACCAAAACGGAGCAACCATGCAACAAATCGACATCATACAAACTATCCTTAAAGACACCAATTACCACCTTGACCTATTTACAGACAGCGAGGTTGAGGCATTGCGAGGAGCAATTCGCGCAGAAACAGTCAGAGGTAAAACGACTCCATTGATACGCTGTTCCATTCGCAGAAAGTTAATCCAACTAAAACCAGAGGAACTAATCCGTCAACTTTATGCAGCACGGCTTGTCAAGCAATATCGTTATTCCAAAAACCATGTAAGGTTTGAACACCTTGTAAACTTTGGAAGAGAGAAGAAACGTGCTGATATTGTAATCCTTGACAAAGATAGACTGGATACCCCCTTTATCATTGTTGAGGTAAAGAAACCGAAACTTCTGGATGGCAAGTCACAACTCCGATCCTACTGCAACGCAACTGGCGCGCCGATCGCAGTATGGACTAATGGACAACGGATCTCACACTACTACCGCAAAGACCCGAATTACTTTGAGGAGATTACCGATATACCTAATGTAAATCAAAGTATTGAAGACATATTCAGCGAAAGATTTACTCTCAAAGACCTCATACTAAAGGATAAACTCGCAGCAGAGCGGAAATCACTAAAGGATGTTATCTTAGAATTAGAGGATGAAGTACTCGCTAATGCAGGTGTAGATGTTTTTGAAGAAGTATTTAAACTTATCTTTACCAAACTCTATGATGAATTCAAGAGTCGTTCCGATAAAGAATATATCAACCGTATTCTAAAGAGAAAAGTTGACACGGTTATTCAGGAATCCGCTGAACCTTACGGTTCCAGAAATGTGGATTATGAAACTATTAGGAAAGCGGTTGAAGGTATAGAAGATAAGGATATGGAAAGATCAATGGAGTTTAGAAACACTGGACAAACAGATAGCCAACTGAAGACTAAAATTCAGAGTCTATTTAACAATGCAAAAGATCAATGGAGAGGTGTGTTCCCAGACTATTCTGAGTTTGAACTTTCCGATACACACCTTGCAGTCTGTGTCTCAAGTCTACAAGATGTTAAACTCTTTAACTCCAATTTACAAATTGTTGATGAAGCGTTTGAGTATCTCGTCAGCAAATCTGCCAAAGGCGAAAAAGGACAATACTTTACTCCTCGACACGTAATTGACATGTGCGTGAAAATGCTTAATCCCAAACGCGGGGAATATATGATTGACACTGCAGCTGGCAGTTGCGGATTCCCCGTACACACCGTTTTCAAACTTACCGAACGGAATTTTACCAACGCTGAAATCCCGCAAGAAGAACAGGAACATGTTCTTAAAGTGTTTGGGATCGACTTTGACGAAAAGACGGTTAGGATTGCCAGGACACTTAACCTAATAGCGGGAGACGGGGAAACGAACGTTCTACATCTCAACACACTTGATTACGAACGTTGGAGTGACAGAGTCGAAAGAGATAGAATTTGGAATCTGACCTATGGTAGAGGATTTGATCGACTCAAGGTACTAAGAGTCGAACAGGACGAGGACAAACAATTTAACTTTGATATTCTCATGGCAAATCCACCTTTTGCTGGAGACATAAAGGAACGCCGAATCCTTCATCAATACAAACTTGGTTTTAAAGGAAATGGTAACGCACAAAGCAAAGTTGGACGCGACATCCTATTTATTGAACGCAACCTCGACTTCCTCAAACCCGGCGGACGCATGGCGATTGTCCTCCCACAAGGCAGATTCAACAACACATCCGATAGATACATACGCGAATTTATAGCGGAACATGCCCGTATCTTGGCAGTAGTTGGACTGGAGGCCAATACATTCAAACCCCACACCGGTACAAAAACCAGCGTTCTATTCCTACAGAAATGGAATGAAAACCCAGACGATAAATCATATTGCCCAAAAGTTGACGACTATCCAATCTTTTTCGCTGTTTCCGCCAAAAGTGGAAAGGATAATTCTGGCGAATACGTTTTTCTTGAAAATAGTTATGGGCAACACAAGTTAGACGAAAACGGACATCTGATTGTCAATCACGACCTACACAATCATAACGGAGAACTCCCTGATGGGATTGCAGAAGCCTTTATTGAGTGGGCAAAAAGCGAAGAATTGAGTTTTTATTATGATTAGTAGTAGGAATAATGTCCAAGAATGGGTAAAACTAATTGAAGTTGATTGGCTTGGTCAATATGCTAAGGCTTGGATTGCGTTCAACGCCTGGTACAGAAAACAACTCGGATCGGGGAGGGACAGACACATTATTCAAAAAATCAAAAGTGATGAAGAGGGAATTTGTTCAACAATAGAAAATCTGTTTAGACATACGGGTAAAGAATCAGAAGCGTTTAAATCAAACTTGTCGGAACTACAAATCTTGCTAGCTCTTACAAATATTGAATCTGAGGGCAGAATAATCTCATTTGAAGCAATCACAGATTATAAACATACTCAAGATATCAAAGAAACAGTAGATGGAATAATCTATGAAATTGAAATGGATATTAAGAACGTACAGCGGAATGTAAAGGTAAAAGATTCTTCAAATCAAATTATTTTCAATGGTACTATTTCACAGAAAGCAGAAAGTCTAGAAGTGAACGAAGAATGGTTTAAATCAGTCTTTGATAATACGCAATTTTCGTTGTCAATTTCTAGGCAGGAGACACTTATAGCATTTCTTAAAGAATCATCTCCAATTCACAATATATTGGCTGGCACAAAAGAGGATTGTATTGAAATTGAAAATTTTCAGTTCGTCAACAATCAAAACCTGATAGTCCGGACTATTATTGAAATTCTATACCAATTGAGAAATACGCTCTTCCATGGTCAGATTATGCCGACTCCGCTGATTCAAGGAGTTTACGAACCTGCTTATCTGATTTTAAAAAGGATAATTTCGCTAGTTGCAAATACTTCAACTTCACAATATATTGGTTGGCACAAGAGTAAATAGATATGCAGTATTCAATCGTAAATTATCAATCCGTAGTAGATTCTTCTCATTCCATGCGGCTTGATGCTGAGTTTTTCCAGCCAGACTATCTAAAGATTCAACACCAACTGGAAGAAATCGGTTCAATGAAGTTAATCGATTTTCAAGTTAAGATAAGGCATCCAAAAGAGATAAAGCGAAACTATGTAGATGATGGAGTTCTGTTATTTAGAGGACAAAACGTTCGTCCTCTAAACATTGATCTGACATCTAATCCTGTTTATATATCAGAAGAAGATGCAGAACGTTTGAAGAAAAACACCATACGCTATAAAAACATTCTGATAATGCGATCAGGTGCAAATGTTGGTCAATGTGCTATCTATCTTGAAAATGACGATGCTATATCAATGTCCGATACTCTTATTATACAAAGCGGAAACTTGAATCCTTTCTTTCTTGCTGTTTTCCTTAATACTAAACAAGGTACAGCATTAATTGAAAGAGGAAAATATGGCAGCGCACAACCTCATATAGCACCACCTTTTTTATATCAAATCCCGATACCTGTTTGGGATTCCCTACCACCCATTATTGAGGAAGTCTATCTGCACTCTAAGGACCTAAAGGAGCTATCAAAAATACGTTACACCGAAGCACAAACCCTCCTCCTTACCGAACTTGGACTCGCAGACTGGCAACCAAAGCACAAGTTAACCTTCGTCAAAAACTATTTAGACACACAACAAACCGAACGTATTGACGCTGACTATTTCCAACCGAAATATGACGAAATCGTCAATGCTATCAAAAATTACCATGTCGATTGGGATACATTGAACAATCTGGTAACACTAAAGAAATGTGTTGAGGTAGGTAGTAAAGAATACCTTGACGAAGGTATACCCTTTATTCGCGTGAGTAATCTCAGTCCTTATGAAATCACAAAAGAGAAATATATATCAGAGGAATTATACGCAGAACTCACGGAACACCAACCAGAACAGGGAGAAATCCTTCTCAGTAAGGATGCCACCCCCGGCATAGCCTACTATTTACGCGAAGCACCTGATAAAATGATCCCTGCTGGTGGTATACTCCGATTGAAAACTAAAACGGATAGAGTCGGAGCTGAATACCTTGCGTTGGTACTTAATTCCTTCCTGACACAAGAACAAGTCAATCGTGATGTCGGGGGATCCGTAATCCTCCATTGGAGACCAGATCAAGTTGCAGGAACGGTTATACCTATCCTACCTAAAAAGATACAAACTGAAATTGAACAAAAAATCACCGAATCCTTCAACCTACGCAATCGCGCCAAAGACCTATTAGAAAACGCTAAACGCGCCGTAGAAATCGCAATTGAAGAAGACGAACAAACTGCAATAGATTGGTTAAATACGAGATGACAAACGGCACACGGCGTGTGCCTACTACTATGCATACTGCATAATATCTCAAAACCACCCGGACAGAAGCAAACCCCTCTTATCCTGCAAATCTAATAATCCTGAAAATCCTGGTTCAGACAATCCCGCGTTCGTAGTCGCGCAATTCATTGTGCCTTGAACATTTGGTAGACGAATAGGCACAATGAATTGTACTACCAGGACTTACGCAGTTTTTCTTAAAGTCCCACTGATAAGGGGGATTTAGGGGGTTAAATCACTGAAATATCATTGAAATAACGACTTTTAACCCCCCTAACCCCCCTTATCAAGAGGGGAATGCGTAAGTCCTGGTACTACTACAAACACCTTTGTTCCCATGAATAGCACCTTGAAGTCCCAAACTCTAATCCTGAAAATCTACTAATCCTGAAAATCCTGGTTCAGACAAATAGAAATACAAACCCATAATAAAATAAACATTTGTGAAAAATATTGAACAAAAATCCTAAAACTGAATAACCCTATATAAGGTGTAAAGGTATTGACAACCTAATAATATTACTATAGACTACATGAAATCAGTCCAACAATAGATACTAAAACTACATGCAATTACAACGGACCCCGACTTCTAATCCCTCACAAATTCCTGCCCACGGGGTTACAATCAAATCTATTCTAATCGCTGCAATCCTCATACCCATCAACTGTTACTGGGTGATTGAGATGGAGGTAATCCGTTATTCAGGACATCCTGTTACGATTTCCCTCTTTTTCAATGTAATATTCACGTTGTTCGTGATAATATGCCTCAACCAACTGTTGAAACGGTTTCTGCCTCGTATAGCATTAGCTCAAAGTGAATTGGTGATTGTCTATTTGATGCTATCCATTGCTTCGGGAATTACGGGGCATGATATGCTTGAAATATTAGTGCCGATGTTGGGACATGCGTTTCGCTTCGCGACACCAGAAAATGAATGGCAGCAGCTGTTCCTTCCATATCTACCAAATTGGCTCACTGTCAGTAATAGCGAATTGCTACAAGGTTATTACGAAGGGGATTTGCCTCTCTATACATATCAAACTTTACTCGGCTGGGCAACACCTATTCTGTGGTGGACAGTGTTTATCGGATTCTTGGTTTTTGGAATGCTCTGCATCAACATTATCATTAGAAAACAGTGGATAGAGTATGAAAAGCTAAGTTATCCGATAATCCATCTTCCCCTTCAATTGACTGGTGCCACACATAACAACTTCTTTAAGAACAAGGTCCTGTGGGCAGGATTCTGTGTTGCTGGGGGTTTGGCATTATGGAACGGGATTAGTTTTTTATATCCTTTTCTACCTGAATTACCCACACGCAATCGGAGTTACCGTATCTTCACTGATAGTCCTTGGAATGCGATGGGTAATGTCCCTTTTTCACTATACCCGTTTGCTATCGGACTCGGATTTTTCATTCCGCTCGATCTCTCCTTTTCCTGCTGGTTTTTCTTCTGGTATTGGCGGTTATTGCGCGTCGTGGGAGCCATGTTTGGATTTAGAAGTCTACCAAGATTCCCATATCTTAACGAACAAGCATCAGGTGGATATCTCGCATTGTGCGTCATTGCACTTTGGGCAAGTAGACGACACCTACTATGGGTCGGACGCATGATTTTCAGTAAGGACACCTCACAAGCAGCTAAAGACGGTCCTATATCCTATAGAGGAGCGGTATTTGGATTGATAGTAACGATGTTATTTTTAGTTGTTTTCTGTTATTACGGTGGAGCGAATATCGGTATTATGTTGGCTTTCTTTGTTATCTATTATATGATTTCTATTGCCATAACACGTATGCGTGCAGAATTAGGAACACCTGTTCACGACTTACATTATTCGGGACCTGATCAAATTCTAACACGTGTCGTAGGCACACGTAAGTTAGGAAGAGATAATCTCGTTATGTTTTCTATGTTCTGGTTCATTAACCGTGCATACAGAAGCCATCCAATGCCGCATCAGTTAGAAGGTTTTAAAATAATGGAGCGAACAAATATGTCTATGCAATGGACTGTCTTTGCATTGATGTTTGCTGCTGTCCTGGGTTCACTATCAGGATTCTGGGCGTTAATAGACCGTGGCTATCAGTTAGGAATGGAAGTCCGCGCATATTCGCCATCCTTGAGTGCATTCGGAATAGAACCATACAGACGACTAACTGGATGGTTACAATCCCCTATGGGAACACTTATACCTGAAACTGGATTTACAATATTTGGATATTTGATGACAACCGGCCTCATGCTGTTTCGGATGCGATTTGTATGGTGGCCCTTTCATCCCGCAGGATTTGCCATTTCAACAAGTTGGGGTATGAATGTTACATGGGGATGTTTATTCATGAGTTGGTTCCTAAAATTAATCATTCTTAAATATGGCGGCCCCGTGAAGTATAGGAAGATAGCACCATTCTTTTTAGGCCTTATTCTTGGGGAATTCACTATTGGAAGTATCTGGACAATTATAGGTATAATTGGAGGGATTTCAACTTACGGTTTTTGGGTCTAAGTTGCATCTTTTCGTGGATTAATTGCCAAATTTAAGGGCAATAACAGTAAAATAATACTACACAAACCAGTGATTATCCAATGCTCTTGAAGCGGCACGATTCCCAACATAGTTTGTGATATTTCAATATACATACCTGACATATAAAGTCCTATAATCAAGATAAAAATAAGTAACAATCTGATATTAACAAACATCCTTTTGAACAGTGATTCCCATGGATAACGAACACATTGGAAATAAGAAATCACTTGTGCAAAGAACAGTGTTGTACATGCTGCTGACTGTGCTTCAACCAGATTAAATTCATCTGATGTATAAGTTATTACCAAAAAATGGACAATCGTCATTAAACTGATGACTACACTTCTGAATACAATATCAAGCACGGCAGTCTTCGGGAGTATAGAAGGAGATCCACTGGTCTTATACTGTTTGCTATCAACAGATATTTTCTCATACCCAAATCCAATTGCCGGCAGCAGTGTTGTCAAGAATTGCACCCATACAATCTGTTTTAACGATAGTGGCATTTCATAATCAAATCCAGTATGTAGGATTAACCCGATTATCAAAACTAAAAACTGCGCAATCGTACAAGAAAGGCACCATCTGATAGAACCCGCAAGATTTTGATATACCTCTCGAGCATATATCATACAGTCCTTTACAGACTTGAAACCTTTATCAATAATCAAACAATCTGCATGGTCTTGTGCATAATGTGAAGCATATTTTGTATCAGCAAATGCAAGATCCGCAGCAACCATTGCCCGTTGATCTATAGAACTTTGCCCTAAAAAACCAACTGAATAATTATGTCGCTTCAGACTACGAACAATGTTACGCCTTTGTTCTTGTGTCGGTTGAGAATAGGCACTCATATTAGGCACTTCTTGATCAAACTCTTGTGCAGTAAGATTTAAAAGTTCCTCTCTGGTAGCAACGGAATTTCGGGTGTGTGCAAGTCCAAACTCTCTTGCTAAATCTGTGGTTGTTTGCTCATCTTCATCACTAATCAGAATGACTTTAATGCCACTGTCAAGGAAAGATTTAATTACCGAATTAGTCTCTTTTTTATCTGTAGCTGAAAAACTAATGAAACCTAAGAATGTTGATACTCCCTGAACTTCAGGAGGTGACAATGGAATTTCAGAATGTATTGAGGCTACACCGTACACACTTTCTCTGGAGTTGGACATATACTTCAGGATATCGTTACAAGCTTCAAATTGCTCATAGGAAAATTCCGTTATCGTACCATTAACAAGGATAGAATCACTTGCATCCAAGACATCACGCGCATCACCAACAATTATATTAAGATACTCACTCTCACCAGATTTGAATACATGCAGTTCATAGCCAAAGTTGGCAGTCCAAGGGTATTCAGAAACGAGTTGCATGTTAGATTTAATGGCATTCAATTGGAATCCGAGTTTTTCCACAGTATCATGAATAACTTGTTGATGTGAGTGTTCCGTGTTGTTTCTGTCATGATACCGGTCCCCAGATGTGCCCAATCCTGCAGTTAGGACCAATCCGGGTGCCCCTTGTGGAATATGGAATCCAGGGGATATATTGCTGACACGTTTGCTTTTTTCATCAGGAGGATGAGATTCAAGCGATGTCAACCACTTTTCCCAAGTTGAACGATTAACTATTTGTTCATCCACAAAAATATTGGAAATAGTCATTGATTGTGTACTGACAATACCGTTTTCATTAGAACAGAAAGCAGAGAGCCGATTCAACTTTTCAAAATTATGACTATTTCGCAACACTAATCCTCTTTTGATCAAACCAAAAGATCTATAATCAACAATCGAGTTCAAAAGCAACGATAAGTTGTATGGCGTTGCAGCAAGAGCATAAAGTAAGCCGATTCGAACATATCGTAGCCAATCGGTTGTGGGATTTTGTGATGATTGTTGCCACCAAGAGATTGCGATTGCAATAGTTCCAATGACGAGTCCAGCGAATATCAATATGTCTTTACAAAACTTTAACTGGTTTTCAGTAACTGTCATTTCTTTAGGCATCGGACGGCTTTCTGCATCTGTTTTATGCATCTCCATCTCATCACCCGTTCTGACAACGATTGCATTACCTATTCCGGCTTCAACAAAAGTACCTCCAAAAACCATGTTTGTCTGTTGTTCAGGTGGAAGTCCAGTTTCTGTTATCTCTTTGACAGTTTTTTTTGCAGCACCACTACTGCCGAATAAGGCCGACTCATCAACAGATAATCCATCGGTTTGTATTATTCGAGCATCTGCGGGAATATAGTTTCCCGCTCTAAGTACAAGAAGGTCACCCGGAACAATTTCTGATGGATAACATTTTTCTTGCTTTCCTTGACGGATGACAGTTACCTTGTAGTTGAATTCTTCTTTTAAGTGTTCGCGTCTAATTTGAAAACTAATTGATACATGAGTCGCCCATATAAATGAAATAACAACAATTGCACCGATGAGAAATGTAGTCGGCAATTCTCCAGAAATACCGAATAGTACTGAAGCAATTATCAATAAGAATAGTCTCCAGCTAAATACTTGCTCAAGATATGAGCCAATATTCAAAGAATTGAACTTGGATTTTGATACGTTTTCTCCGTGTTGAACTTTTAACTTTTCAACTTCAGCGTGACTTAATCCAGATTCTAAATCTGTATTGAACTGGTTTTGCAGAAATGATATTGTTTCTGCATAGAAATTAGACATATTGTTTCCTAACAACACTTGTTTCTGATGACTTTAGTTGACGCTTATCAATAATGAGAATAATTCCATTTGATGTAGTACTTGGGATGTGTAAAGTTTGGCACTAACTTTACACCATCCATTGTAGTGCCAAATACTTTACATATCCCTGCTTTGTACACACGATTTAATGGATTGCTTTTTCAATTACAATTTTATGTCAATACTTTCGCACCTTCAAGATCAGCACGCACTATGTTTATATCACAACGGATATCGTTATCTCTAAATGCTTCCTTCATGCTACTACCAACTTGCTCCATGTTATCAAGACAGTAGGCTGCAATTGTAGGTCCGGCACCACTTAACGCAATGCTCAATGCACCCGCAGAAGTTGCTGCATCAACGACATCATTAAATCCAGGGATCAATGAGCTACGGTAAGGTTGATGAAGTTTATCAGCCATCGCCGTTGATAACATATCTAAACTCCCAGATGCTATACTTGCAACAAGTAATGAACTTCGACTGATGTTATAGACTGCGTCAGCAAAATCTACAGTTTTGGGTAAAATGTCGCGTGCTTGCTGTGTCGATAATGTAAATTCAGGGATAGCGAGGACTAAGTGTAAAGCAGGATCACAAGGTATCTGTATCGTATGGATATGTTCGTTATCCTGCACCGAAATAACCAGACCTCCAACCAAAGAAGCAGCGACATTATCCGGATGCCCTTCAATTTTTGCAGCAAAATTGAGTAGAGCTGAACGAGAAAACGGATGACCGCACAGGACATTTGCTGTCAACAACCCACCGAGGATAGCAGTCCCGCTGCCACCTAAACCGCGTATGGCAGGAATACCGTTTGCAATGTTCAATATTAACCCATTGGGAAGTTGTTGACCGCTCCTTTGAAAAACTAATTCTACCGCACGAAAAGCCACATGATCCGTTGTGTTTGGGATCTTTTCAACATCTATCCCACTAACAACAACTTCTGTTTCATCCCCAGTGATTTCCAATGATACGGTACTATAAAGTTGCAGTGCTAATCCCAGCACGTCAAATCCTGGTCCCAGATTTGTTGTGCTAGCAGGAATTCGCGCTGTCGCTCTTTGAGACATTTTGTTACTATCCTAATTCTGTCTATAACTTGGAAACTGCAAATTGTATCCTATTAAGGGCATCTTTGATATTTTCTAAGGAATTCGCATAAGAAAGTCTAAGATACCCATCACCGTATTTCCCAAATGCTGTGCCCGGTAATAACGCAACCCCTACTTCATCCATTAAATAATCGGCAAGTTCCTCACATGGTAGGGGTAGTTTAGTTACATTGGGAAAGACATAGAATGAACCGAGTGGCTTGACACAGGAAATACCGTCAATTGCATTTAGACCATCTACTATCACATCACGACGTTTTCTAAACTCTGTTACCATCTGTGTAACAAAAGTCTGCGGTCCTGTTAATGCTTCTATGCCAGCATATTGTGTGAATGTGGCAGTGCATGAATTTGAGTTGATGGTCAACTGGGTTATCTTTTCAGCAATTTCACGAGGGGCAACACCATATCCAAGCCGCCATCCCGTCATGGCATAAGTTTTTGAATGCCCATCAATTAATATTGTCTTTTCTTTCATTCCAGGCAGACTAATGATGCTTTGATGTGTACCTTCGTAGAGTAAACGTGAGTAAACTTCATCAGTGAGGATATAGAAACTATGTTGCTGTGCAAGTTCCGCTATTGCAAGAAGGTCTGTATCAGTAAGGATACCACCTGTTGGGTTTTGCGGAGAATTGAGGATCAATAATTTGGTACGGTTAGAAATTGCGTCAGTTAAATCATCAATACGGAAGCGGAAATCAACTTCCTCACGGAGTGGAAGAGGAATTGCTTTACCACCAATAAAATCAATCACAGATTCATAGACAGGGAAACCCGGTTCCGGATAGATGACCTCATCACCGTCATCAACTAATGCTAAAATTGTGAAAAAAATTATCGGTTTTGCACCAGGTGTTACTGTCACTTCGTCTGGGTGAATATCAATTTTACGAGTTTCACCGATATGATTTGCGACAACTTCACGGAATTCGGGGATTCCAGCGGATGGACAATAGCCTGTCTGTCCATCTTTCATTGCCTTGAACGCTGCTTCACATACATTCAGCGGGGTAGAAAAGTCAGGCTGACCAATCTCTAAATGTATAATATCTTTACCTTGTGCTTCTAAACTTTTGGCTTTGGCTAACACCTCAAATGCCGATTCTGTTCCCAAGCGATTCATTCGCTTGGCGAATGTAGGGCTGCCCAAAATATCCTCCTTTCCTCTCACTGTATGTTTTAATCCGTGAGAATGCCCTTATGATAACCTTTTTTATGATGAACGGACAGTGTACCACGCGTCTAACGAAGTGAAATCCATAACTTTCAAGATGGAACTACACATTCGCGTTAGACGCAATCTGTATGGGTTCAGTTTATGTGATAAACATCTCAACTTAATGATTTCAAGTTTATTCAGCCTTCAGAATTAGTCCTGTTGAGCCTGCTAACCATACATGTTGAATGTTAAGAATATCCACCTTGACCATTTTTTCAGTTGATTCTTCCAGAGTCCATGATTGACCGCCATCTGTGGTGACTATAACGACCCCAACTCCGAGTTCGCCGCCAACTGCCCAACCGACTTTTTCATCTGCAAAACGGACACTTCGGAGGGTCTCTTCTGTACCACTTTCCTGTTTATCCCATCTTTTTCCGCCGTCTTTTGTATGGAGAATAATGCCGTTTTCACCAACTGCCCAACCGATATTGCCATTTAGCATGAATACGTCTTCAAGGATATCCTCTTGACCAGTCGTTTGAGAAATCCACGATTGCGCACCATCTTCGGTTTTCAGAATAACACTTTCTTGTTTCTTTTCCGTGGGAAAAACGCGTATGCCAGCGATAAAACCTGTTTTTTCGTCAAGAAACTGAACTGAGTTAAACATACTTGTATCGTCATCACCAATACCGGATCCGATCTGTCCGCCTTTCATTACCTTCCATTGGCGTCCACCATTCTTTGTTGAAAGAATAGTTTCGTTTTCTCCAACTACATATCCAACATCTTTATTGACAAAATAGATGCTTGAAAGTGCTACTCCGGGGACCTTACTAATTTGAAGATCCCAATCTTTTCCGTTAGTTGTATTGGCAATTATTCCACTTTGCCCAACTGCCCAACCGTGGTCTTCATCGAAGAAGTGAACATCTGATAGGTCAGCTTCAAGTCTGAGTTCAACTCTATTCCAAGTTTTTCCGCCATCCATCGTATATCCGATAAAACCAGGATTTTCAAAATCTTCAAATGCCGCTGAACCTACTGCCCAGCCTGTTTTTTCCCCTGTAAAGGCGATAGACATATAATCTCTGATACTTGGGTCTCTTTTCTGCAGCATATGCCACTTAGCCATCACGGGTAAGGAAAATAATATACAACTAACAATTATAACAATTATAAAACTAATAATATGTGATTTAAATAAAGTTCCCTTTAATTCTTTCATTTTTGCTCCTTAAAAAATTTTATTCATAGAAGATATGTAGTATAGTATACATGTGTTGTTAAAATAAAGTCAATATTTGATATTGAAGTGAGTGTGTAAAGTTTTTGCACAAACATCCCACAGAACATTGTAGTGCGAGGTCTCCGTGCCCCGCAATTCTTGGTAGATTGAAACATTGCGGGGCACGGAGACCCCGCACTACAATAAAAGACAGTCTTATCTGTACAAAAACTTTACATACCCTATTGAAGTAATGTAACCTAAGTTGCCCCATAAGGATTGTTAGAGGGGATTCCCAAGCCCAATTTACTGTCCTATTTCTCTGAAATCGGGGTTAGAAACCCTCCAACAAGCAATATGTGGCAACATGGATAATATTATCACAAGAGGTGTTGATAACAGAACAATCCGAACTATTCAATTACGAAGCATCCTCACTGCCACTCAATATCATCAAGTGTTTGTGCGGTTGCAACTTGCTCTAAGAGCGCGTCAAGACGCGTGCGGCTCCGCATTCTTGATACTCTATGAATAACGGTATCCGGAACATCTCCAATCTTCAGGTTAAGTAGTTTCAAGAGAAACTCACGCTTAGCCTGTATCTGTCCGCGTTTTTCACCTTTTTCAATTCCTTGTTTAATTCCTTGTTTAATTCCTTTTTCAATTCCTTTTTCAATTCCTTTTTCAATTCCTTCATCTATTCTGCGTATTATAAGAGTTTCTGCATCTGTCATAATGATTTCTTCTACCTCCTTATCATGAGTTTGTGCTTGTAAGAGTTGTTTCAATTGCGTATGTTCCGCTTTGGGTCGTCTAAAAAATACCAGAAAATATAAGTAAAGTAAAGCGTGGTTGTGCAGTTCAGGATTTTCAGATGCTAACGTCTGTAAATGTTCAAGTGCTGCTATCATTGCTTCTCGCATGGAACTTGCATCTGCGTTTTCTTGTTGCAGCACTGTCATTAACCACCCGAAGGGATGATCAACATCAGTAAACTTCTTTATGTCTTCTCCCTTCACGCCAAGAAATAAGGTTTCATAAGTTGGGACAAAAGATGCCATCAACTCAGGTGTTTTCATCACTGCGGAAAGAGATATCGGGACCTCCCAACGTTGCGTCCCAGTATAAAAGACTATCGGGAGGATGGGACGCAAACGCCACGCACTTCTCGGCACTTTAGCATTCTTCTGATCCTCCAGCTGCCCATGCCATATTTGATCCATATAAGACATCAACCGATATCCCATCAAGTGGTCAACGGTTGATTGATGTTCTATGAGGATATAGATGGTTAGGTCGTCTTCAATGGTTGCGTCTTGAAATGGCACAGTAAACACCATATCAGAAACCAAATCTCGCAACGTATTATCAACTATATTCCTATTTTCTACCTTTGTCTGCGTAAAGTCGAGTTGTTCCGCAAGTTCACTTGCAAGTATGAGAACTAACCCTTGTAAATTCTCTGCTTTTTTGAATAACCATCTTGCACTTTTGTCCGCAAAATGCCCAACTTTCGGATCAAATAAAGCTCGAATCTCTTCTAAATCAGCAATTTTAGTGTCTTTTTGCACTATATCTCCTGAACCAAAACTTTCTTTCTATAGACTAACATTAATCGGTTAAGATGTCAATAATGGTAAATTCTTGGGGTGTGTAAAGTTTTTGTCACTGCACGTAGGGGCGGGGTTTCCCCGCCCTATTACCACATTTCCATCCCAACCACTGCTTATCAATAGGATGTGTTCCAACGAGGACGAGGAAACCTCGCCCCTACGATGTGTCTGAACGTGAGATAACCCTTGCCAAAACTTTACACACCCAATTCTTGTAATGAAATAACCTAAATTGGTATATACCTATTTCGCAACAATGATAGTACCTGAAGCAAAACTATCCCCAACCTGTAATTGATAGATATAAATACCACTTTCAACTACATCACCACTCTCATTTCTGCCATCCCACCTAAGTTCGTTTTCATCATCTTGTGGAGTGAGAGACTTTACAAGTACTCCATTCAGATTAAAGAGACGCACCTCAAACTTTCCTTCACCATCTTCAATAGTCCGTTTGGGAAAAACTACGGTGTTAAAGTCAGAATCACCTGAGAGCGGTGTAAAGGGGTTTGGATAGGGTTTATCAAATACTCTAAGTCTTTTCTTAGCAGGTGCAGATTCATTTCCTGCCTCGTCAATTGCAGTGACTGCATAAGTAAATGTAAAACTGCCTTTCGGAATTACTCTTTGATCAAAGTATTTAAATTCTGATGTCCCGTTAGTTGCGTTTTCAACAGAAATCTCACTATCAGTTATCGGTTCAAGCGTTGTAACTTCTGGCGAACTGAACCATATTTTATATTTTGTAACGTCACGACTAACACTCGGATTCCACGTTATCTCTACAACTTCCTTTTTTGCTTCTATACTAATCACTGTTGGCGGGGCCGGTGCAGCAGTATCTTCTGATACAACCACCATCAGACTATCAGAACGTTCTGATTCCAATAAAATAGACTTATAGGCAGCAATTTGATACGAATGTTCTCCAGGCGGAACGTTCACATCACGAAATGTCGTTGATTTACTATCCTCTACAATAATAACGGTGTCTTTATCTCTGTAAATAATGTATCCATTGACATCAGGGTCTTCTGATTTTTGCCAACGGAGTGTCACATCATTTTCACCGGTTGTATCGGCTGCAGCAGTGAACGCAGTAACAGGAGCTGGAGGTACATTTGGTATTACCTGCAGATCAAAATCGTCATTGTTCAGTTTTGAATCTGCTTGACCTTCACGAATATACTCCCCGACAGGCGCATCTTCATTATTGCGTAGTATTACTTTGAATTCTGCTAAAAGTATTGGTTCGCGTGGTGTCCGTGCATCAAACAAAATGTCATATCTTGAATTCTGAAAATCTCTAATATCTTGTGCAAGTTCTACGCGGACCACATTAACTCCAGAAATATTAACAGATGCTGGCAGTTTTTCACCATCGCGCGTAATTCCTTTAAAATCTGTAACTTTTGTTTCAAAACCTTTAGGCATCGTAATTTCAATGGTCTTTATTTCTTCACCAGGTTCTGCTAAAGACCTATCAATTGAGAGTGTAACTATCAACAGTACCGTAGAACTTGCTGGTACAATGCCTTTGGTTTCTCTAACTACAATGCCATTGGATTCTCTACCGACGTTAATCTCACCGATAGAAGTTACCGCACTATAACTTTGTGGCACTACAATTAGACAGATGATGAAAAAAATTAAAAGTAGAGCGTTTTTCATGGTATATATTCCTCTCTTTAGAACAGTAGATTTACTGAGAATCGTTGTGTTGTATTGTCCTGAAGGTCACCTGTCAGCAGCTGAAAGCCGTAATCAAGCTGCAGTGCTGTGCCACCAATCGGAATCTTTACACTGCCACCAAGGTTGATAGTATTTGCTGAATTCCCGCCAATTTTCATACTGTAACCACCTCGCATACCGATGGACGGATTTATCCACATTTCAATACCAATTCTTGCGTATAGTTCGTTATTACGAGATAGTACATCTACTGTTGCAAGCGTTTCTTTCAATATATTCGTGATTGCAGCTCCCTGTGCACTCATCTCTGCAATAGATTCAAGTCTGTATGCAATCCCCGCTCTAATACTCACGGGAACCATCTCAGATTCTTCATCAGAGATGCTAATATCTGCAGGCATTAGATTCTCTACTGACAAACCAAGATTAAGACTCTTCACGGGTTTTGTTAATAGACCTACATCAAGCGAAATAGCAGAGCTTGAAGTTTCTGTGATGTATGGATTAGATGCAACAAATTCGTTTTCAGAGTCAAAATTGGTCCTTAGAGACTTAATGTTTAGACCTAAACCTATTTGTTGAAAGAGTGTGCGTCCATAAGTGATCCGAATTGATCGTTCTTGATAAATGTCGTCGTTTTCCGATAGGATACCGATATTAACTCCAAGTGAACCAATACTCCCGATAGGAACAATACCACTTATTGTGTTGTAGTTAACCAACCCGTTAAAGCGTTGGGCATACGTGGCACCGATCTGAATCTCATCAATATATGCCAATCCAGCTGCATTATAGTTCGCTGCATTACTATCATCAGCAAGTGCAACGAATGCACCACCAAGACCGAGAGGACGAGCACCAACACCTATATCATTAAATGCTCCATTTGCAGATGCAGTAAAGAATAATAGTATTGACAGAATGTAGCAATATTTCAATTTCATTCTTGACATAATTTCTCCTAAGGTTTACCAGTCATCGGAACAAAACTTACACCTGTGATTGATTTTGTCTCTACTTTACCAGAACATATCTCAATCAATAGAAGTTCTTGTATCGCTGAACCAACAGGAACCACCATACGTCCACCTTCATCAAGTTGTTGTGCTAAACGAAAAGGGACCTTCTTTGGTGCAGCTGCCACCAGTATACCATCATAAGGCGCATGTTCAATCCATCCATAATAACCGTTACCTTGTTTTAGGTTTATGTTATGATAGTTGAGACCAGCCAATCTTTTCTTCGCACTTTCTGCAAGTTCCGGTAGTATTTCTACCGAATAGACTTCTTTCACAATTTCTGCCAAAACTGCGGTTTGATAGCCGCAACCTGTTCCAATTTCAAGTACTTTAGATTCTTCATTCAATTCAAGCAATTCTGTCATCAATGCCACAATATAAGGTTGAGAAATCGTTTGTCCATAGTCTATTGAAAGCGGTCTATCTTGATATGCTAATTTATGTAATTCTGATGAAACAAACAGATGTCTCTCTATTTTTTCCATCGCAGCGAGTACATTCTGATCCTGAATACCACGTCCTTCTATTTGATGCCGAACCATATTATGACGTGTTCTAACAATTTCATCGGAAGGTGACATCATAGATTACCTTGAATTTCATAGTTATTTCAAGCGTAAGGTCATTTTCATAGACCGACCTTAACATCATAAGGTGTTAACAGAAGAATGCGATGTTTTATCAATCTATCAATCAAATCATAACTTTTGGTTTGACTAAAGGATTGAAGGATATTCTTTATCTGTGGCGTTCTATTGGTAGTTATCAACTGAATATTTCCCAATAATTGAACTAATGCTGTTGGTCTTGGCAATCGGATAATCTCAACCTGTTTGTTTTCCAATCCTGCTTTTGATCGAGCGATAGACAGTGCTTTGCTGAGTCCACCCAGTTCGTCTACTAAGCCATTATCTTTCGCTTGCCTTCCAGTCCAAACAAGACCTTGTGCGACTTTTTCCACCTTAGTTCTATTTAATTCTTTTCTGCCTCGTGTTACCTTAGCAACAAAATCATCATATATCTCTCTAATTTGTCTTTTTATAATGGCTTGTTCTTCTGGTGGATAGTCAGTATAGTTACTATAAAAATCGGCATTTTTTCCACGCTTCAATATTTCTTTGTGTATACCAAGTTTTTCATATAGACCTTTGTAACTATACTTCCCGCCTATGACTCCGATAGAGCCTGTTATTGTCCCGGGTTCAGCAACAATCACATCCGCAGGTGCAGCAATATAATATCCTCCGGATGCAGCAATATCTCCCATAGAAACAATAAGCGGTTTCTTTAAAGTAAGCTGCACGAGTTCATTCCAAATCACATCTGCCGCAATTACGGCACCTCCAACACTATCTATACGCAGGACAACTGCATTGATAGAATCGTTATTTCGTGTATACTGGACTGCACGTGCAATCGTATCAGCACCCATTACTTTTGTACCAGTAAAAGGGTCTGTAAAACTTTCTCCTGGTAACATCATACCTTCAGCTTCAATAATAGCAATTCTCGGTTTTGGTACTGACCATTCGTGTGGATATAGCCCACTTCTAAAGTAATCACTGAGGTCAACTAAATTAACATCAGTGCCAACAAGTTTGTTAGCTCTATGTTGCAATCCGTCTGAATATTCGATTTCATCAACCAGATTGTTTCTAACAGCTTCAACCGCTGTATACGGACCGTTATCAATCAACTGTTTCACAAAACCTTGAGTCCAACCACGCGTAGATGCTATCTCAGCCGTGAGCTGATCATACAAATCGTCAAGCATAGAATCCATATTTTCACGATACGGTGCTGACATATCGCTTCGTGTAAATGCTTCTGGTGCAGATTTGTATTTACCAATGTTTTCAAGCAGCGCACGGATTCCAAATTTATCCAACAAACCTTTATAGAACGTGGGTTCGGCACGGAGTCCAACTAAGTGTAAATATGTACTCGGATGCATGAGAATAGAGTCGCACGCTGAAGCAACGACATATTCTCCAGTAGAACAATCAGTGATATAAGATATTACAACTTTGCCGGTTTTCTTGAAATCCAGGATAGCATCACGAATCTCCTGAAATTTGCCCAATCCGTAATCACTACCGTTGATTTGTATGAGTGCGCCAGCAACATCATCGTCCCATTTAGCAATCCGTAATACTCTATCCGCTTCTTCCAAATTCATTCTTATAAAGGAACGTTTACGCAGAATTGGCTTGGAGATGGAGGCAGTAGAAAAATGGAAGTATCCTACAGCGGCATTCGATTTTCTGCTTTCTTCATAGTAATTTGCATTTCCAAAACCGTAGTTCCCAATATTGATACCAAAGCGAATATCAAAACTATTATCGCTATTGTAAGTTCCGCGAAACATTAATTCGCGTATAGGACGAATTTCCATACCGTAACTGAATTCTAATCCTGGAACTTCCTGCACTTTTCGCATATCTACAGATAATGTGGTTCGCCATGTTCCCGGTCGCAGTGCTATACCGACATCATAAGTTCTACCTAACTTCTGATTGTTTAATTTCGGACGATTCAAATCCCGTCCAATTGCACCGATTGAGAAAAACCTACGACGATACATCAAACCGACTGATATGGATTTGTATTTATCGTATTCCTTATCATCTGAATTAATCCAACTATAAGAGGTGCCCCAATACAGTGAGCTCCCAAAATGTCGTCCTGCAGATAGACTGTAACGTGTAAAGTCAATATCGTTTGGCGCGTTGGCAAATTCCATACCAAATCCACCGCCCGGAGCAGAAATAAAGAAAGCATCATCACCCGGATAATCGCTATGATATGTTCTTAAGTAATATAAATTGAGTGCACGGCTGGTGCCTAATCCAGCAGGATTAAAGAATGTGGATAAGGCATCATCACTCATTGCTACTGAGTTTGTTGGGAGATGGGTATGTACTTTATGTGGTTTCGCTGTAGCATAAATGGGAATAATACTACTGAATAAAAGGATACTGAGTATTGTAATTCGTATCTTCAAAGAATTGTCCTTGTTAGTGTGGGTTGGAATACATTAGTTAGAATAACATAAATCTAATCAGTTGACAAGAGAAATGTTTTATTGGGGGTGTAAAGTTTTTGGGTTTTTGGATTGACTTTATCACAAACGTTTGTGGGTGTGAAAAGTTTTCGGCAAACATCTCATATCCATTGTAGTGCGGGGTCTCCATGCCCCGCAATTGTTGGGAAATTGCAAAATGGCGGGGCACGGAAACCCCCCACTACAATGAATGGTCCGAAGTTTGTGCCAAAAACTTTACCCCCCAACGTTTGTACTACTATTTGCCTATTTTGAGATATTTATTCTCTTTTTGTCTGAACCAAGATTTTCAGGATAGGGTGGTTTGAAGTGCTACCGTTTATTCAGACCAAAATTTAGCAAAGTTAAGACAAGTTTTTTTGCTCAAATTCCATAGGTGTCAAATACCCTAACGCAGAGTGAGGGCGTTTGTAATTATATACCTGTGTAATAAAATGCCCAATGCCCGCTCTCGCTTTGTGGATGTTCTCATAGTCGTTGAGATGAACTTCTTCTTCCTTGAGCGTGCGGATAAGTCTTTCAGCATATCCGTTCTCCCAAGGACATCCTCTCCGGGCGACTGAAATCTCAATGTCCTCATGCCTAAGCAGTGAGATGGACACATTTGAAAGATATTGAACGCCTTGATCAGAATGATGGATCTCTGGAACACTTTGACACAATCCTGTCTCTAAGGGTTTCAACCCCAGAGTTTGCGTCAAGTGTTGACTGATATACTAACCTCTGACATGCAAGTGAAGACATCCATGAGCAGACAAACATAGATGAAATGTCCTTTGAGGAGGACGTAGGCAATATCGCCCACCCACTCCTGATCACATCGGAAAACATCAAGGTTTTCAAGGCGATTGCTCCAGAGACACACCCGCAACGGATGTCCTGGTTTGACAGACACACTTGACAGAAACCGAGAGGTCGACGGATTTCATCAATCGGGCAACACGTTTATACCCGATGGTGTATCCGCTTCACACGGGGGCTGCTTGGGGTGATAATAGAGATTGCTTCGGTTGAAACCGAGTGTCTCACATATCTGCCGAACCGAAAAGTTTGTACATAATATCTCAACCATTTTAAAGCCATACTCACTGAGAATATAATACCGCCTGTTAGGATTGCACCTAAAAACAATTGAATCACTGTCATTTTGCCATTAAGGCCCGATATGCTTGTTTCAAAATCGGATATATTTTTTGACAACTCTTTATGCTCTTTCCTGTTTTCTTCATCTATTTTCTTCACATCAGACTTTAATTCGTTTATGCTATTATCTTCAAGTCTTTTCAGAATTTCAGTATTGAGTTCGTTTGCCACTGTTTTTCGCTTCGTATAAAAATCGTTTGTGCGATCTACCATCTGAAATCAGCTGCAAATATAGATTAATGGTTTGAGCTGCTTTACTCAGGAAATCTGACGCGATCATAAATTTCACGCAAACGGAGTTCAGATTGGACTGAAATAAGTGGGAGGTGTTCCTCAAGGTTTTGAAAATCGGTAAGAATCCAATTGTTATCTTGGCGGCTGAAACGTTCAACACAAATTTTGTCTTGTGCAACAAGGATGTACTCCTGTAAAGATGGTAACTCTCGGTAGTGCATAAATTTTTCACCGCGATCATAAGCTTCTGTTGAAGGTGACAAAACTTCTACAAGAATAATTGGATTGAGGAGTATATCAAAGACATCGTCTTCAAAACGTGGTTCTTCACAAACGACAACGACATCCGGATAGAAATAGGATGAGGTGCTGGGTGTGCTTACCCGCATTTCGTTTGCGTAAGTTTCGCACCCTCGCCTCTTTAAATTGATATGGAGTATGGTGGATATATTCATAGTAATAAGATTATGCGCTCGACTTGCACCGGACATTGCAATTATCTTCCCCTTAACGTACTCACTTCTAACTGTTTCTGCGTCAGGTATTGCCTTGCGTTCTAAAGTGATATATTCTTCAGGTGTGAGGTATGTTTGTGCTGCAGAAGTTGCCATAAGTTCCTCCGATAATTCACTGAATATCCTTGAAATAATGACTCTTTAACCCCCTTATCAAGGGGGAATGGTATGTCCTGTTGGGATGTTTTAGCGTCAGATTGAATAAATCATTCGACTCGCCTCTTCAAACTCCGGTTCAAGCGGATCAGTAGATAGATACAGTTTCTGATACGGTTCATAGAGTTGGATATAACTCCAATTGACACCACACAGAACTTTCCCATTATTGACGAGTTTGATAAATCTTCCACGGAACTTAGCACGCGTGCGTTCTGGTGGTACATGCATCGCTTGACGAATCTGGTTCTCATCTAAGATCCTTTCTGTCAATCCTCTCTTTTCTGCTTTATAGTATACACTGGAATCTTGACGAATGTTATGATATTCCAAATCTAAACGTCTAACTTCTGCAGAATTCCAGTCTATTGAACTACGACTGACATAAGCCTCAAGCCACTTCCGTTTGATAACCCAATCAAGTTCACGGTCTAATTGCATCGGGTCCTCCTCAAGATGCTTCATAACATATTCCCATCGCGACATGACTTCATCTGTGGTTGGATCAGATTCGGCTTGTTCAAGATAACGTTTCGCACATTCAAAGTATTGCCATTGAAGTTCAATCGCAGATAGGCGTTTGCCATTCTCAAGTTCTATGAGACGTTTACAAGAGATATCCTCAGAAATATCGTGAATAGCTTGCACAGAATTGCGAAGGGCAAAATGTTCTGTTATAAAATGGTCTTCTATCATTCGCAAGATAATACCTGTCGTGCCGACTTTCAAAAACGTTGATATTTCGGACATATTGGAATCACCAACGATGACGTGTAAACGTCTATATTTTTCTCTGTCTGCATGGGGTTCATCTCGCGTATTGATAATACCGCGTGCAGTTGTTGTTGCTATAGATATTTCTTCTCGGATGTGTTGTGCACGTTGAGAAATCTCATAGAAGCCTTGGTCGCTTCTTTTGACTTTACCAGCACCTGTGTAGATTTGTCGGGTGACAAAAAATGGAATGAGTTGGGACGCTAACTGCCGAAAACTAACCCTTTCGCGCTCCATCAGATAGTTTTCATGACAGCCATAGGTATTCCCTACAGTATCTAAGTTGTTTTTGAATATAGAGATTTTGCCACGGAATCCATCAGAACGCATTCTACGTTCTGCTGTGGTTGCAAGACGTGTAACAATCCGTTCTCCAGCCTTATCGTGTGCAACAAGTTCTATAACGTCATCACATTCTGGTGTTGCGTATTCTGGATGACATCCTATGTCTTGATAAAACCTCGCACCGTTTTCAAGAAACACATCCGGATACATGCGACCAGATATAATTTCACGAAACAGATACATGACGACATTCTGAACAGTAAGTTTTTTTCCTCTGTTTTTATCTGGAGTACAGATAATGCCGTATTCGGTTTCCAATCCGTATATTCTACGATGCATGGCTAAATATCTCTGCTATCTCTTCAGCGGTGAAACGACGAAACTTACGTCGTCCATTAGTCACATCCAGACACCCAACTTCAATGGATTGAGGCGTTATCTGATAAGGTTCCATCTCTTCACCTTCAATAGATTCAAAAGTTCTTGATGCAAGTTTCACCGCTTCGGTTAAGTCCAATCCCTCATGATATGTCTCATTTAGTTTCTCAGTGATGGCTTCTGCCCTGCCTCCTATAACAGCAAACTTCTCCATCTCCTCATAAGTTCCATCAAATGCAATCTTGTATATCTGGCTTCTCACTTCAGGCACGCCATCCACTTCACAGACAAGGAGTTCAATCTCCAGCGGTTTTACATCCCACGCTTGGGCAATTGCCATCATGTGTTGTGAGTATAGGTTTGTCAACCATTTACCAGTCACATCTTCTCGGTAATAGGTATATCCTTTCACCTCTGCCTCACGAATACCGACGACCCGAAGTGTTTCATATTCCGAAACACGACCTGTAGACGCGAGTGCAATTCTATCATAAATTTCAGAAATTTTGAATATTGTTTTTCGCGGGTTTTCAGCAACCATTAGGAGACCGTTGTTATATCCTAAAACAACCACCTCCTTTGCTTGTCCTATACCGCGATCAACAAATACCTTTTTATCTTCCCAAATCTGGTCAGGTGAAACGTAATAAGGCGTTGACATTTATTCCTCTAATCTTATATTATAAGTTTTGGGAGTTATCTTTGTTCCAATCTGGAAACCAATGCCTCAAACAATCCGGCAACGGTTTCATCAGAAACATCGGAAACACCTTGTTCTGTAATGGCAGTCAAGGTTGGAAATATCTTCCGAATCAGATCGGGACCGCCAGTTGCAATGTCCTCATCCGCAGCGTCCCACAGTGCCTCTGCAATTGCTGTTAAGGCATCCTGTTCAGACATATCAGGGCGATACATCTTTTTTAAGGTAGAACGAGCATCTTTGCCACCAGAACCGATGGCATAATAGGTGTCTTCCTCATAACGGCCACCCAAAGCATCATACTTAAAGATACGTCCTTTTTTCTGTTTTAAGTCGTATCCAGCAAAAATCGGAAGAACAATCAGACCTTGCATAGCTAAACTCAAATTCATCCTAACAAGGCTTGAGAGATAGTTGGCTTGTCCATCCAAACTCAGAGACACCCCTTCCATCTTTTCGTAAAATTCGACCTGAACTTGGAAGAGTTTCGCAGTTTCAAAACAGGGACCAGCTACACCTGCAACAGCAATCGCAGAGTGTCTATCAATCTTAAACACTTTCTGAATTCTACGTTCACCGACCTGATACCCTTCAGTTGCTTGACGATCTCCTGCAAGAATCACACCGTCATTATAGACAAGCGCGAGAACAGTAGTACCTTCCAAAAAATTGTGTGGAAAGTTATCTTGCACCTTATTAAGACGGTTCCAGTCTGCAACCTGATCGGGATATCTACTCTTCAGAATTTGCAAAAAATCGGTCTTACCATAGTCATCGGGTTTGAGCAATCCTATTGACCTCCCCGCTGGATATAGTTCTCTACAAATTCCTCCGAGTCTTCTTCTAAAATCTCATCAATTTCATCAAGAAGTGCATCTAAATCATCCGTTATATCATCAACATTTTCGTTGAGTTCTGGATTTGGTTGGATCTCCTCATTTTCATTGATGGTGTGATCCCGGTATTCTTGCTGTTTTTCGCGTGGCATTTTGTGCTCCTATACAATTATGGTTACGGATAACCTTTATTTATAAGTAATACAGGACTTACGCAGTTTCTCTTAAAGTCCCCTTGATAAGGGGGATTTAGGGGGTTAATTCACTGAAATAACGACTTTTTAACCCTTCTAACCCCCCTTATCAAGGGGGTAATGCGTATGTCCTATAATAAACATAATTCCTATCCAACAAGATTCATTTTAATCATTTCGGATTTTGTCAACAAGTTCATCAACAGTACAAGTATTCAACAGTTCACCGATAATCGCTTGAGTGCCAAAGTGCGGACGTTCCATCATAATCTTATCAAATCCGTTTGAACCGTTGAAAACAATTGAATTCCAACTTACGCTGTGAATGTTATTCGAAAATTTTCGTAAACATGTGCCTCGAAAATAGGCGCGTGTATCTAATGGGGGATGTTGTATACCATGAACAATTTCTTCGTGTGTTAGTATACGTTCCACATGTCCATTCTTCTGTAGACGATAATAAAGTCCTTTATCCGGTCGCAAGTCATGATATTGTAAGTCAAGCATTCTAATTCGCGGGTCTGTCCACTTAAAACCGTGTCGTGCAATATAAGCATCAATCAGTTTTTTCTTAATTACCCAATCCAAATGGTGTCCTAAACGCATCGGATCAGATTTCAAACTCTCTAAAACGTATTCCCATTTCTCCAAAACATCTTCCACTACAGGTGTCCGCTCTTCAGCAGAAAGGTGTTTATGTGCCAGTTCAAGATATGCCTGTTGGATTTCAATTGCACTCCATTTTCGCTCATCCTTAAGTTCATAGACATCTTTACAAGACAGATCGCGAGATACTGATTTTATCACCGATACAGGATCTTGTAAAGCAAATTGCTTACCAACCACCCTTTTCTCTATTAGTTGCAGAACGATTGCAGTTATACCAACTTTAAGATATATCGTAAATTCAGACATATTTGAATCACCAACGATAACATGCAATCGTCGATACAACTTTGAATCGGCATGCGGTTCGTCACGGGTATTGATCAATGGGCGTTCAACCATTGTGCTGAGTCCCACCTCTTTTTCAAAGAAGTCTGCACGTTGCGAAATTTGGAACTCGGTTTCATCCGCTCCATTTTCAGCACCTACCTTTCCACTTCCAGTGATAATTTGTCGTGTAACGAGAAACGGCGTTAGACCGTTTACAATGTCTGGAAACGGAACTTTCCGCGACATCAGGTAGTTTTCATGGGATCCGTAACTATGTCCTTTGTAGTCCGTATTATTCTTATATATTATGATTTCTTGGTTATCCAATAACAATTCTTCAGCAGCAAGACGACTTAAATCTAAGATCAATTCTCCCGCCTTCTCATATTTCACCAAGTCGCGGGCATTACTACACTCAGGGGTGCAATATTCAGGATGGGCATGATCAACATAATATCTACCACCATTGATGAGAATATCGTTGATTACACTACTGTTTGCATCTTCACTTGGCTGTTTTTCACTCTCCGCTGTGAACCCGCGTGCGTCCAACATTGGACTTTCTTGGGCATAATCCCACGAAATCGTTGGAATGTTACGACTTTTGTAAGCGTTGACAACTAATGTCGATGCCGCTACCGGATCTTGTTCACGCGCATTCTTGACAGAGATACCGAACTCAGTTTCGGTGCCGATTATTGTTGGTACTGTCATTATTCACATTTATATCAGATATTCATAAGGCAGGATTAACAATACTTTAGAGGTATGTCCCACCTTTACTTACACGCATTTCAGGATTTCTACGTGGCTCAGGTTCATTGATCAAAGCACGAATGTTGACGATTTTCTCACCTTTCCTACCAGATATCTTTGCCCAATCATCGGGATTAGTAGTATTCGGTAGGTCCTCGTTTTCTCTATATTCCTCTCGAATTGCAGTTTTCATATCGTCAAGTGTAATTCCTTTTTCTTTCCCTTCAGAACGGATCAGTCGTTTGATCGCCATCTTCTTTGCACGGGAGACTATATTTTCTATCATTGCCCCGCTAACGAAATCTTTGAAATAGAGGGTTTCACGTTCACCGCGAGTGTATGTAACTTCAATAAACTTATTGTTATCGGTAGTCGCATACATCTCATCAACAGCAGCAGAGATGATGTGTTCTGAAACACTTTCTGTATTTCCATCAAATTTTTCAACTTCTGCCTTAGCAAACGGGAGGTCAGAAGTTAAGTAGATAGCAAAAATATCCCTTGCCCCTTCCATACAAGGACGATCAATCTTTATCTTTATATCAAGTCTTCCCGGTCTTAATACAGCTGGATCCAATAGGTCTTGGCGATTACTTGCCCCAATAACAATTACATCGCGTAGGTTTTCTACACCATCTATCATGGCAAGGAACTGTGGCACCAGTGTAGACTCCATATCAGATGAAATGCCCATGCCGCGTGAACGGAACAACGAATCCATTTCATCAAAGAAAATTACAACAGGAAAACCCTCTTTGGATTTCTCGCGGGCTTTGGAAAAAACTTCTCGGATCTTTCGCTCCGTCTCACCAACATATTTATTTAGGAGTTCTGGCCCCTTAATATTTATGAAATATCCTTTTACATCTTCTCTATCAGTCTCTTGGCGAATACGTTCAGCGAGACAATTCGCGACTGCACGCGCAATTAACGTCTTTCCACATCCCGGTGGTCCGTATAATAGCACACCTTTCGGTGGTGTAAGACTAAATTCCTTATATTCATCAGGATATAGATACGGCATTTCAATGGCATCACGGATCGCTTCTATCTGCGTATCCAACCCACCGATGTCTTCATAACTTATATCAGGAACTTCTTCAAGCAGCAGGTCATCAAGTTCGCGTTTTGGGAGTTTTTCAAGGAGCATGCCACTGGTATGATTCAGTAAAACATTATCCCCCAATTTCAATGTTTCCCCCTTCAAAGATTCAGAGATACGAACAACTTGCTCTTCATCTGTTCTGACATTGACGACGGCTCTATCAGAATCAAGCACTTCTTTAATCTTTACAACATCTCCATGTTTTTCAGGGGGTTGGATCGCTACAACATTTAAGCCACTATTCACAATAACTTCTTGGCCAACTTGCAACTGTTTTAGGTTTAGGGAAGGATCATGGTTGACACGCCATTTCTTGCCACTTATATCAACGTCTATTGTACCATCATCATTGGCAGCAAGGAATATACCGTAGTTGTTCGGAGGCGCACTGAGTTGCTTGACCTTTTCTTTCAGAAGTTCAAGCTTCTCTTTCGCTTCTTGTAACGTGTTTCTTAATTTACGGTTCTGACGGTGTGCCTGCATCAATTCGCGCGTCATGTCATATAGACGCGCATCTACATCATCGTCAGGCGTATTGCTCAGTTGTCTTCTCAGATCGCTGATCTCGTTTTCAAGCATCTCTATCTGCCAATTCAGCTCACGAATACGTTGCGGATAGTTAACCTGATTCGATGAAGTGTCTTCAATTTCTGAACTTATCAATATCTCTGATGTTGTTTCTCTTTTACTTGCCATACGAGTTATTCTCACAGTCTATTGAAAAGATTGATAGTCCGGTAGATATAGGTCAGTTTTGCTATACCGACGTTAAGTGCATAAAAGTATAGCATGTTGAATTATGTACATCAAGAAAAATATAATGCTGTTTCATGAGAAGATATTACCAGACTTATATTCTATAGGACTTACGCAGTTTTCTTAAAGTCCCACTGATAAGGGGGATTTAGGGGGTTAAATCACTGAAATATCATTGAAATAACGACTTTTAACCCCTACCCCCTTATATGAAGATTAAGTTATTAATTGGGTAATATGCGGGCGGGGAAACCCCGCCCCTACGATATTTTTATGATCTGAATTGCCGAAATATTTATTTAATCTTCATTCAAGGGGGATGCGAAGTCTTGATTCTAATAATCAGCATCGTTATCCTGTCTATCAGATGCACCTGAGGTGTCTTCAAATTCAGTATCAACTTCATCTACAACATCTACACCCGGAATTTCTCCAGCCCCAGATGGTGTAATAACACCGATATTCTCACGAATTTTTCTTTCCAGTTCAGCAGTAACTTCAGAATTCTGCTCCAAAAATGCCTTGGCATTATTTCTACCTTGACCGATCCGTTCACTGTTGTAAGAGAACCATGAACCCCGCTTCTCAATGAAACCCGCATCAACGGCAATATCTAAGAGTGTCCCCTCTTTGGAGATACCCTTGCCAAAGGTGACATCAAATTCCGCTTCCTTAAAGGGCGGTGCAACCTTGTTTTTAACAACCTTTATTAAAACACGATTGCCAAGCACATCTGTACCTTCTTTGATCTGTGTAGAACGTCGGATCTCTAATCTAATAGACGCATGAAACTTCAGTGCCAGCCCACCAGGGGTCGTATCAGGATTGCCAAACATCACTCCGATTTTTTGACGTATCTGGTTAGTGAATATAACGCATGTCTGTGACTTGTTCGTCACACCCGATAGTTTTCGCAATGCTTTTGACATCAAACGCGGTAGTAAACCCACATGTGCATCACCCATCTCACCCTCAACCTCTGCTTGAGGTGTTAATGCTGCTACTGAGTCTACGATAACGACATCAATAGCACCACTACGGATAAGGGTTTCCACAATTTCCAACGCTTGTTCACCAGAATCCGGTTGTGAAATCAAGAGGTTTTCAAGGTTCACACCGATATTCCGGGCATAAGTCGTATCCAACGCATGTTCAACATCAATAAATGCAGCTATGCCCCCCATCTTCTGTGCTTCGGCTACAATATGGAGTGCCAATGTGGTTTTGCCAGTACCTTCGTGTCCGAAAATTTCAACAATTCTCCCCCGAGGCACACCACCAACACCTAATGCAAGATCAAGTGAAAGGGCACCCGTAGGGATCGCACTCACTGGAACGACCTCGTCGTCTGTCAAGCGCATGATAGCACCCTTACCGTAAGCCCGTTCTACCTGAGAAATGGCATCGTCTACAGCTTTCTTTTTCGCATCAGCTTTCTTCTGATCTTCCGGATTTACTTCAGTTTCCAGTCCTTTTTTCTCGTCATTCGCCATTATTTACTTTCTCCTTGCCCAATGGATAGATATATAACGGGGTGTAGACTGCACCGCTGGTGTGTAACTCACTTCTGACAAGAGTGATATGGTTAACATGCATCAATGTCCCCGTAATTGTTTCAAATTTCTTAAATAAATCAGTATTACTTTTCAAATTCACGCTTTCTTTTAGTCTTGCAAGTGTTAAATGGGGATGAAAACGATTATCGGATGGATACCCCAACTTCCCAAGTTCACGGATGACAGAATTCGCAACCGTTCTTATTTCATCAACTCCTTGCGTCAACCCTACCCACAACACGCGTGGACGATACAAATTCGGAAATGTCCCAACGCTACCAATTTCTATACAAATCGGTCTATGGTTTGCTGCTATTTTTGCTATCGTAGAATTTACCTTATTTATACGACTCTTTTCAACATCACCAAGAAACTTCAAGGTCAAATGGAAATTCCCATGACGAGTCCAAGATGCCTTTCGTATTTTTTGACGAAACTCAGATTGAACTTCAGATAAAATAGCCTGAATCCTATCAGGTATTTCAATAGCAACAAAACACCTTATAGAATCTGGTCTCATTAAAATATACCTCTATTGTGCAGCATCATCTTATTCTATCAGGACTTACGCATTCCCCCTTGATAAGGGGGGTTAGGGGGGTTAAAAGTCGTTATTTCAATGATATTTCAGTGATTTAACCCCGCCAAATCATGCAGAATACCAAACGCGTATTCTGCCAATGGCATTTGTAGCGTTGATTTACTAAATCCCCCTTATCAGTGGGACTTTAAGAAAAACTGCGTAAGTCCTGTCTATGCAGAACGAGCCCTTAGATTTCCGTATAAAATCTCTAATCCAGATGAAACTGTCATTATAATCGGTAAGTACATCAAAAAGTGAATCGGGCCGTAACGTTGAACTACATAATTTGAATCACTTAAAAAGGTAAGTAAAACTAATCCTAAAAGTATTACACTCACTTGAGTGATAGTTTTATATTTTCCCCACCGATTAGCAGATATCACCTCACCATGTTTCGCCACGAATACGATACGGAATCCTGTTATAATAATTTCTCGTCCAAGAATGACATACACCATCCATATTTCTATAAGATGCACACCGCCCTCTAAATTTTCAGGTTGAAAAAGATATAAGCAAATTAATGCCGAACCTATCAAGATTTTGTCCGCAAGCGAATCCAGAAAACTTCCAAACTGCGTTACACCTTGTTTACGCGCTATTCTACCATCTAAATAGTCTGTTATAGCTGCAACACCAAAACATATCGCAGCAGGACCCATCCGTTCGGCACGAAAGTAGAGAATGAAAGGGACAGTTAACAACAAACGGGCAAATGTTAACAGATTCGCCGTACGTAAATAGTCATTTAATTTCATATACTTAATCTGATGAGAGATCAATTACCTCCGCATCTTTAGGAACGACAAACTTAAACTTAGTCGGCGGTAATTTCTGATCTCTTTGAATATTAGACAATGATATTATTACGCTACGACGAGTCCCATCTTCAAACAGTGTCACATAGCCAAATTGTACTGGAAACCATTCGTCTTCTTTGACCCAGATCTCAAGCTGCTCCTTTACATCTTCACCACCGGGCGGTTTATTCAATCTTCTCTTCAATTGATCAGGTTTCGGTGTTAACTGCATAAGATGCACGCCTTTTGCTTTGGCAGCTTCATCAGGAACTAATTTCATGTTCCAGTTTTTTGAAAGGTCTTCAAGTGTAGCACCAGTTCCAGGCAATATTTCACGCTTATCAGGATTTTGAATTTTCTGTTTATTGACTTCATTTAGAAGAGGAACATAAGACCAAATATATTTACCGTCTAATACAACTGTCTTTACAATTTTATCGCGGTTTTTTGGCGAGACATATTCCATGTGTAATAGGTTGGGAATGCCAAAAGTAAATCTTCCGAAACTAACACTCTTTCTTGTTTTGTACAATGCTGTCTCCTCAAATTCCGCACTGAAATTCTGACACTTTTCATACACCGTTCTGAAATTGCTGAAGACTTCATCTACCGTATAGGTATATCCAATGTTGACAAAACATAGAGATATTATAATTAAAATGCAGTATTTTCTTATCATTAGGTATTTCCTGATTTCTTTATGAAGTTTAAATAATTATTTCGGTAATTCAGTCCATAAAAATGATCGTAGGGGCGGGGTCTCCCGCCCGCATATTACCGAATTAATAACTTAATCTTCATTTTGGACAACGTGGATTTACTATATGTGTGTTAAAGTTTACCATAACACATATTACCTGTCAATGGTATTTTTGTCTAATTCTATATGCCCAGCTTACTCAACATCTATTTCTAAAGCAGGACTTACGCAGTTTTTCTTAAAGTCCCACTGATAAGGGGGATTTAGGGGGTTAAATCACTGAAATATCATTGAAATAACGACTTTTAACCCCCTAACCCCCCTTATATGAAGATTAAGAAATAAATAAGGTAATTTTTCATTATGTATATTCGGAACATTTTAAGTGCTCTTCAGTCCCGCCAAATGCCACACGCGCATTTGGCGTTGATTTGGTAGGGACGATATGTTTATAGCAGCGCGGATGCCCTCATTCCCTTAGTCCCGTAGGGACGATATGTTTCGAAGCACATCAACAATAAATATGCCGTTCCTACGGAACTCAAGAGGGGTGGTCCACATTTTTCTATAAACATATCGTCCCTACGGGACTAAAGAAATTACCGAAATATTTATTTAATCTTCATTCAAGGGGAAATGCGTAAGTCCTGCCTTAAATAGACATCAGACATCGCTTTCTTGGAGAGATTTTGCTGCAAAGATTGTTAGACATAATTCTTCGTTATGGAGTTCATAGACAGGTGTTTTTCCACTCAATTGCTCGCTTTCGTTAAGGATGATCCCGACACCTTCCCCGCGGCGTTCTAAAAAGTGTCTCCGCTTTACCTTTTTCTCTACATCATCATCTAAAGTAATTTCAGAAAGTAAACGTGCTAAGAGTTCATTACGCGTGGCTTGCCTAAAGGGTAAGTCATCAACTGTTAGCGTATTTGCTAATGCCCCTGGGGAATATAACTCAAGACGATCAGCAAACATGAATAGACGTATTTTTGACTCGCCTTTAGAATAATCCCTGTGAACGACTGCGTTAACGATTGCCTCAAATACTGCACGCATACTATATTGGGATTGGTCTATCCTTCCAACGTCCTTACGTGCTGATACCATGTTGTGTTTATGAACAAATTTGTAGGCATCTATAATCTGTTGGTCAAGTGTTCCTCTAAAATCTTTGGCATCGATCTGGTAATTGGCATCTTTTACTTTACCGTTATAATAAACAGCTTGAATAAAACTGTTGTAGAGGAAATCATCGGGAGTGTCGTGACACATCAAAACGCCCGCAACAGAAGCACGAATTTCCTGTCCCTCTTTAACAAATAATCTTCTTTTGAGAAGTAAGTTTTCTATTAAATCTTCTGTGGCATCATCTGTAATGAATCGGCGAAAGTATGATTCCCTTAATGTGTCTTTATGTGTCTTTGGGACTAACTGTTCATCAAATCTGATAATTCTTGCTTGGGAACGACTTTGTAATAACCTCGCCAACTGGTCGGTCAGCAATTCTCTCTTACTGCTGCCGCGTCGGGTAAAATATCCATTAGGAGATTTGTGAACAAAAAGGCTTCTCGGCACCTCTGTTTTTAGGACGTTTTTATCATCAATCCGCAATTTTTCTGTGAAAAAGTCAACAGCAGGTTCAATGCTATCTTCACATATTTCAACAACCATTTTTTCTGCCCTATCCAGTTCCGGCAGTTCAAGTCCAACGATTTCTTTGTTGTCATCAATACCGATGAGTATTGTTCCGCCTTGGGCATTCGCAAACGCAGCGATCTCGTCTGCCAGGCTGTCTCTGTGTGGCACCTCTCTTTTGAATTCAATCGTTGCGTCTTCACCAAGTATGATTTTCTCTATAAGTTCAGTTAGGTTAGTATACATGGATCTACCCTTAGTAAAAGGATGGTTCTGGGCTTAGAATTTCTTTCATCCGTGTGTCCAGCCATCTTATAATTTCTGCATTCATTCTATGTGGATATACACATAGAAAAAGTAATAAGAGAATAGGATGTTCCTTTATAGTTGGCGGAATGCATGCACCCTCTGATTCGCAAGCTAATGCTTTTAAATCTTCCCATCCTTGAGTCCGTTCTGGTATCACATACATGTTTGTTCCATCTTTATTTTTCCACCTATAGAAATCGCAAAAGTTTTCAGGCTGAAAAGATACTTGTGTTAATCTTGTCACACCAGGCCAAAGGAATTTCATTTTTTGCTTCCAATTTCTGCGTACATAAAGATGAACTAAACCTTCTAATGTGTAAGATTCTCCCTTGAAGGTATCCAATAAGGGATCATCAGCAATTCCAAAAATGTGTGGAAGAATATCCTCTGCTTCATAGTAAGGATTAGCAAGTATTCCTTTTCCCTTCGGACCATTATATTTACATATTATATTTATTAGATTACTTAGAAGATCGTCAGGTTTTTTGGTCCCATCAATCTTTCTAAAATACCAAAAAAATGCAAGCCATTGAGGTATTGCTGCCTCTCCCCACAACTCTAATAAATGCTGCTTCTCTTTACAAAATTCCCTAAGAAAATCATCTATTTCACTTGTAAGTTCTTCTTTACTGTGCCGCCATAACGCATAGATACTCATCAATCCTAATAACCATGTTATGCGTACTCTATAAACATAAGAATCTGCTAAAATATTACCTTCAATCAGGTCTGTCCGCTCTTTAATCTCATTACAAAGGTTTGCTAAAGAATTATAGAGGAATTCCGTTGCAATTTCAAAGTCGCTTTCATAGACGTTTTTGGAAAGATTCCATTTTTCTGCAAGTGCCAGCACATAGGCAATATACAACATCCATGCCTCAATTTCTGCAACATAATTCTCTTTGTTAGAATAACTTGATATAGCAATGGCACATAATAGTCCTGCACTGGCTATTGCCCGTTTACATTCGTTGTTGGCAGGTGCAGATTCATTATCAAGTTGAAAAGTAGATTCAAACAGCGACGATAGTTTTTCCTTATTAAGAATACCTTCGCCATTTTCAAGGTACATTTCCAGAAGCGTTCTGATATCTGTTAATTCCGATGGCCACAGATCTGTGCCCAATTTCTTAGCTTTCTTAAATAATTGGCCGCGCACATAAGTTTCCAAGCTATAGGATAGACCTTGTCGCGCCCATGCTTGATTTCTATCCTCTATTGCACGACTTACCTCTTCATCGATTCTACCGTTCGTGACGAGATAAGATCTGTGATGTATAGAGTTGTCAACTGATGGATGACTAATTTGTAGAGTTACCAAATCACTTGTTTGTGCTGCTATATTTTCTCTCCATTGATGTAAAGTAACGTTACCTGTTTTTATTTGAAAAGCACATGGTATACCATCTTTATCAATAGTTATGATATCCTTACCCAATTCCATTGCAGAATGTCTTGTAGAGTGAATTATAGTATGTCCTTCAGAAGATAAGATATAGCAGAATGGTTCTTGGTAGTTGCGTTCGGTTGTATTATCCAACCAATTTTCGATTACTCTCTCTAACACGCCATTCCTCCTTTTTTCGTTCCATTATCGCTTTAAAACGTTTATCTATTTCAGGATCAGATTTCGCATCCTCAATAACTCTTTTAACTGAAGGAAAAAGCTTAGGATTTACAGGACACATTAACTCGCTTGGGTTGCCTTCTTCATCAAAATCTATATCAATTTTTTCTAATCCTTCAAAAAACATGTCCATTGAGAACGGTTGTCCATCAGCAGAAACCACATTGCCAACTTCTTCAGTTGCTTTGTCAATTACTTCATAGAATGATTTTACTTGTTGTCCAGCTATTTCTTCAGCGACTTCATTGATTTTATTGGAGACAATCTCGTCGTTCATATTCTCAAATTCTGACAAATCAATTGGCAATTCGGCTGAGGCTTTTTTAAAATCCTTTTCTTCAACTGAACCATCTTCTCGGATAAGAACGGTTTTACTGCCTTCAAATGTTAGTGATACAGGAACATTAGCAATTGGTCCTAAATGTGTCAAACGATCTTGATGAAAAATATGAAATAGTATCTTTACTAATTTTTCTTTCGTTTTGAGAAAATCTGGTAACATAATTCTATCCTTTCTATTCTTATGTTTTATATCAAGTTTTACTAATCAATTACTCCGTAGTAATCTCAGCAGGGAGGTTATCAATAATCCGCGCCGACTCCACACTCACATAAACAATACGTTTAATTGCCGCAACAATATCGCGCGGGTCAGCAAACCAACCGTTTGGGTCATTGACGATGCCGCTGTCCTTGTCTGTTTTGATATAGTAGCGGTCAATGAACCACTCCAGCGGTATCTGCCGTTGACGACATAACGGTAAGCGTCTTCTGGGATGCCAGATAGGCGGACATGCATATTGATATCAAGCGATCTTTTTCCATCAGGCCCATAACGCATCGCTTTATCAGTTAGTCGGAAAAGATCCGGGTCAGCATTTTCAAGGTCTGTTGGCGGTGAGGATATATTTAGATACTCAACTCTGAGCGGGTATTGTTCACACGTCTCATAATTGAGGTGGAGTTCTGCCAATTTATATCCTGCGTCAGCAAATGCGGTGAAATCTGGGGCATAAGGGATATGCGGTAACATCTTGGATAAATCATTTGCAAACTGTTCTTTGTAAGTGGGGGCATGCAGGATACCGTAAACATAATAAAAAATTTCGTCTTTGGTAATTTTATCTGTTTTATAATGTTTTTGAAATGCCTTTAGTGCCGTGTCTGATATATTGTCAATACGATCAGGTGAGTCGTCAACATCAAGTAGTGAATCTGATGTATTTGGATTATCCGATGGTTTTGGATATTGGTAGCGCGGAAAACATTGACAAGCATCAATAAAGCTGACATCGGACACCATATCAGTCACTAATACGGAAAATGGCTTTTGGGTGCCTTTTCCTGGAACACAAATGATTCGGTTCTCACTTGAACTATTTGGAAAGATACTCTCCATTTGATATTTTCTTCCTATAAACGTGTAGTCAGCATAACAATTTGTGGATACGAATGGTCGGTAGACAATTTTTCGGATATAATCTTTATCAAATTCTATCTTTTTCTTTTTTTTCAATTTATTTTTCAGTTCGTTATCCCATTTTATGTTTTCACAGTGTCGCTCCGCTGCCTGATCTACGGGAAGTGTAGAATCATTTTCAAGTTCAGAAATTGCTTCAAGATAGTCTTCTGTCATTAGTTGTGCATTCTTTTTACAAGTTTCACTTGAGAAATTGTATATATATGGGTCTCTGGCAGTCTTATAGCCTTTGCTGAACAAACGGAAAACGGTATCATCTACTTTTCTATTCCGCGCTTCATCAGATCCTAGTGGATAATATTTTGAAAACAATTCACTTCGTTGTCCTATCCAATCGTAGTGTTCATTCGGTATAATCGTTTGCCACTCACTAAATCCTGCAATTGACTCCGCTTCTTGCAATAAGTTTAACTTCTCCTCGCGTGTAAGATAGTCTCCGATGTCGCGGTATTTAATTCTGCATCCCTCGTGTGTTGCTTCTGGTGCCTTAACAAAGAGTGTAATAGCAACTGGTGTTCGTGAACCGCTACCGAACACATTTCCGGCTTCAGCACGCCGCCGTTCACCAGATGTATATGCATTTCCCCGCAGATGTAAAATGTGGACAGAACTAAATTCTTCTGCCAAACAGGCGCGAATTCCCGAATCTGCATGCCCATCGATCCATGAACCGTTGGTAATAAACACAATCATTCCCTGTTTTTCAATTCTGTCAGATGCCCATCGTATCGCCATTTTGTATGTGTCGTATAGGTTCTTTTTTGATTTTGCTGTGGAGTATTCGACATAAGTATCACTGACTCGTTGTTCAAGGTCAGGATAATCTACGTTGGGATTATCATCTGACTCACTCTTCTGACCCGCTGACCACGGGGGATTGCCGATGATGACTTGAATTGGGAGTTTTTGTTGGCGTTCGGCGCGTTCGTTGTTCTCTGGTAGCCACTCTTTCGGAAATAAACCTTTCCCTGTGTTTAGATTGAAAGTATCTGTTAGCACAATGCCGTTGAAAGGTTCGTAGGTGCTATCTTCTCCGCGCCGACCACGGAACGTCTCCTCAATGTTGACTGTGGCGATGTAGTATGCCAGCAGGACGATTTCGTTTGCGTGGAGTTCCTCTCGATATTTGCGTTCAAGGTCTGCATCTTGGATAATATCGGACTGCAGTAGGCGTGTAAGAAAAACGCCTGTGCCGGTAAACGGATCCAACACATGCACGCCTTCATCGCTGAGGCTACGTCCAAATTCATCTTGCAACACCTCATTGGCACTGTGCAATATGAAATCTACAACCTCAATAGGTGTGTAGACGATGCCGAGTCGTTCAACTTCCTTTTTCAAGGCGGTAACAAAAAACTTTTCGTAGAGTTCCAACAGCACCCGTTGACGTGCTTCGCTATTGTCAAGCCCGCGGGCGCGATTCTGGACGCTTTCGTAAAATCCTTCTAAATCGCGCGTTTCGTTCTCAAGTCCGAATTCGCCAAAATCGTTCCGCAGACTATCCAACGCAATCGCGACGGGGTTACCGGAAGCGAAGTTGTAATTCTCAAAAAGTGCTTCAAAGACGGGGCGTGTGATAATGTGCTGTGCCATCATATCAATAACATTTTCACGTGTAGTTGAGTCGTTGATCGTTTCCATCAACTCTTTGTGAAAATCATCAAACCACTCTTGCAGCGCGCTATTTTCAGGATCCTCCAATAGGTTTTCAATCCGTCCAACGAGTCGTTTAAAAATATCTGCGACATCTTTTGCCCAACTTTCCCAATACTTTCTATCGCCGCATTTCTCCACAATTTTTGCGTAAATTGCATCGGCAGGAATACCGATCGGGAGCGTCAACTGTTCAGGGTTTAACGTTCCTTCTCTATATTTACCATCGCCATTTTCCTCTTCAATGATAATAATTTCAGTTGGTTCGGTGTTAAGGTCAATTTTATTGATTTCGGCATTGAGTCTGTCATCGTGTGATCGGAGTGCGCGGAGGACACCCCACACCGCAGCGAACCTTTCATTATCGTTAAGTGCTTCAACAGGGTCAACACCTGTTGGAATAGCAACTGGCAATATGATGTAACCGTATTCTTTATTGGGTGCTTTTCGCATTACACGACCGACTGCCTGAACAATGTCGACGTGTGAGTTGCGCGGTGACATAAATAGGACAGCATCAAGTGCAGGGACATCAATACCTTCAGAGAGGCATCGGGCATTAGAGAGGATACGGCACACACCTTCAGAATCGCCTTTTAGCCATTCAATTAGCCTTTTTCGTTCAAGTGCGTTATTTTTTCCATCAACGTGTGCGGTTTCGCATGTGAAATTTTGTGGACGTTGATCTTCCGACATCTTTTCAATAGCGGTTTCTATAATGCCGTTCCAATGTTCAACGAGGTTTTCTGATGACTTACTGGTGTTTGTAAATGCGATTGCGCGCGTAAGCGGGGTGATAGAATCGTCGTCTGATGATTTTCTTTCGGGGTTCTGTAGTGCGCGCCAACATCCCACTATTTTTGTCGCGTCGTTAATGTTAACCTCACTGCCACCATTACTGAGATAGTTGTGTAACGTATCCTGTACACCTTGTTCGGACATTGCAAGCACTACAACCTTGTAGTCGGAGAGTAGGTCTTGCTCAACTGCTTTGGAGAAGGGGAGTCGGTGAAATTCGGGTCCGTATATGTTCGGATTGTCCATTGAATACACGTCAATACTGTGTTTTGCTGCCTTTGTTTTCGCACTTTCAGTATAAAGGCGGGGTGTCGCGGTCATATAGAGGCGTTTTTTCGCACGGATACGATCATTATCATGGACAAGTACGAAAGGCGATGTGTCTTCATCAAGTCTATCAACACCCGTGGTTCTGTGTCCTTCATCACAAAAGATAATATCAAAAGGTGGGGCACCAGCGTTCTGTGCTTCTTTGACTTTAGGAAGTGAATGATAGGTACAGAAAACGACTCTCATATTATCTTCATCGCTTTTTTGTAATGCTTCAGAGATAACGGATTCATCAGTGGTAACAGGGAATTCCAATTCCATGAGGGTAACGTCTTCATTCGCTTTTCCTGCTTTTGTATCGGAGCATATTCCGATGTAGCGATGTGGAATGTCTTGTTGTTCTGCCCATTCACGCATGGCTTGGGCGAAGAGTCCGATGGAAGGAACGAGATATAACACCCTGCCGCCGACACCAGCGATCTCCTCAGCGATTCGAAGTGCTGTGAAGGTCTTGCCTGTGCCGCATGCCATAATCATTTTACCGCGATCGGATTCTTGAAAACCGTTGATAACGTCATCATAAGCCTCTTTTTGATGATCCCGCAGACTGAACGTTTCCAGTTGGTAGTCAAGTTCGTCTGGTGTCTGTTGACTCAGGTCGGGCCACCGAACGGGGCGGCTTGCGAGGTGTGCCGCGCTAATCCGTTGACATGGGGGTTCTAATCCATCAATGGCTTTTAGTAGGTTCTTGCTCCATTTTCTGCCGGTATCCACAAAGATTCGTGCGGTGAACGGTTGGCGATTTGAATATGAGATGAATGAATCGAGATCGGATTTTGAAACCTGTTTGTCTTCTGCATAGCACTTACACTGTATAGCACAAAATCCGCCATTACGTTCTACTGCCACGAGGTCAATGCCTAAATCAACACCGTCAAACTCTGGACGGAGTTGTGCCCATTCTGCCCAGAGGTAAACTTCAGAAAATCGCTTTTTGTAGAAGGGGTCTTCGAGGAGGTAGGTTCTTATCAGTCGTTCGAAAAGTCTGCCTTTTCCAAATTGTGAATTAGCGTTTTGACGAATAAAAGTGAGTGCGTCATAGAATCCGTTGTCTGTTTGTTCGCTTCCGTTTCCAAAAGGTAAAGGCATTTGTGTTGCTTGTGGCATATCTGTTGTCTTATGTCTATGCGCCATTGCTGCGCGATCTCTGTATGTAGTTTATCGGGCTTCGGTCACGTTGTGGATTTCTGGTTATATTTTCAGATAATATCTTACCGCATTCTGTAGCGAGTGTCAACGTATTTTGGCATTTGTGGTTTCGTTCAGTACCGCTGTCTGAACATCTGTCTCAGAAACATTGATTCTTGTCCAATCTGTAAGATCCACCTCTAACCCATCAGCATCATCCAACGCACATCGCACGATTCGTTCACAAGTTGATGCTACCTGAGAATCACGGAAAAGTGCCTGAAACCAGATACCGAAGGACTTTAGAGCATCAGATGATTCTGAAAAAACCCAGAACAGAACTCTACAAAAATCAAGTCCCTCGTCAATGGATTGTTGTGATATCCACACATCATCCGGAAAACCTTGGAATAACGGCAATAGATCAGCGATTATTGTTGGAAATTCATGATTCAGATAAGTAATTTGGGGCGATATGTCAAAATGAATGGCATACTTATGTGCATATAGAGACATCACTTCCTCACAATCCTTTAAGATTTATTCGGTATTATACCATTTCTAAAATTTAATACCATTTCTAATTGATACTATAGTTTGGGCAATTTTTCTCAAGACGCAACGAACAAAACGGAAACCCTCTTTGCTCCAGCGGAGCAATATGTTTATAGAAACATTGTCAACCGATATCTCCGCTCCAGCGGAGCGGTATGTGCGTTGCACACATAGCACTCCGCTGGAGTGCAAGAATGTGAGTATACCTTTTCTATAAACATAGCACTCCGCTGGAGTGCAACATTTTCTCCAGCTTCACTCATGTGCGAAACTCGTAGAAAAATAGACATCTTGTTGAATACTCAACTTGGACAAGATGAGAAGTGTCCAAACTATAGTAATTGATAATAGGGTGTGTAAAGTTTTTGCACCATATGTGCCAATTTAATGGAATTCCTTTTTGTCTGAACCAGGATTTTCAGGATTAGTAGATTTTCAGGATAGGTAGTTGGACCTCCGAAGTTCCTACCTAAAGTTTGACCTTTATCCTCTGAACGGTACTTTGATTTTCAGATTCTTATCCTGCAAATCCTGGTTCAGACAAATGGTCTTTAATCGTAATTCACTCCTACCTTCTGTCTGATGGGGGAACGACACCTGCAGGAGCATTCGAGCTTCCAGTGGCATGTAGTACAGCTCCTGATCCGATGGTGGCAAACTGTTCAAGACTCAGTAGTAAATAAGCGGTGCTGTCTATGCCGTGATGATCGCCTTTGATGGATTCCTCGTCCTTGTCGGTGTATGTCACATTCTCATCATAGACACAACTCAAAAACTCATCGGTAACATCTAACGGACGGTATTCTTGCCGCAAATCCTCATCGGGTGGATGCAACATTCTGTCCCGAAAGAAGAAGATTGAGGGTTGTCCAGTTTTATCTACCTTCAGACGTTGTTTGATCGCGTCAATCTGTCCGATACGCGATTTTTTCGGTTCTTTGACAGTAAGCCGCGCACGTCTGAGATGTTCAACACCATCCTGATCCGCACTGTCAACCGCTGCATACCGAATATAATCGTCATCGTCACAATTTTCCTCTATCATATCTATCAGATCGGTTCTTGTGAGACCTGTTTTGTAGATTTCTTTGTAGGCATAGAGACGGTCCTCGGGTGATTCTGCCCACCAGATACAACTTGATGGATTACGGAAACCCCAGTCAACGCTGAGAAAACGTTTCCAATTTGGATCAAGTTCAAAACTATCAATGATATGTATATCCGGTGAAAATTTATCAAAGACGAGACCTTCTGCAGATTCCCATTTGCCTTCATAACCGCGTTTATATCGCAATCCTTCAAGGTTTTGTAATCTGGAGACGCGTCGTTCCCCGATTTCTGTCAATTCACCTGTCTCTTGATTATAGATTTCGGGATTGTCTCTGAATGACAACTCAAAATATTCTACTTTACCGTTTTTTGTTTGATGCCGTATCCAATGGTCCGGAGAGCTTGGGTTGCAATCTGCGATGAGGAATGCGATGGGCATTGTGCCTGCACGCTCAGAAACGCGGGCAGTTACTTCCAACCATTTGTCAAACGGGATTAACTCTGCTTGATTGACAAATGCTGCATCAAAGAAATCAGATAGTAAGTTATTCGGATTGTCCAATCCATTCATGTAGATACGCGAACCGTTCCAGTATTCAAAGAAGATAGGTTGTTCGCCACCGTGTTTCACGATGGGCGTTGGGTTTGGTGCGGTCCGAGCTGTAGGTCTGAAACCTAAGTATTTCTCATAAGTGGGTATGATATTTCTATAGATTCGGTTGAGGGTTCTGTGAATGAATGTGAGTCTTGCCCCTGGATACTGTCTTGCTAACATGTCTATGTAAGCAACGCAGCTATACGTTTTTCCTGCATCATAAGTGCCACCTGCTATTTTGATAGGTGCATGCGATTTGAAGAGGTCAATCATTTTGGCATAAGGACGAAATCCATCAAGATTGTACTTGATGCTGGGCGTTGGGGCTACGACCTTTATGTTTTTGATGACCTCCTTCGGTTCATCATGTGCGGGTAGATTCTCCTCATATTCGTGGACAACTGGATGTACGTGTTCCAGTGCTGGTGGGTTTTCGCAGGTTTGTTCTCCTTCGGGGTGGACATCATTATTCTCGGAATTATCGGATTGTTGCTGTACAAGCCTTTCGCATTCTAATATAGTCTTGAATGATTTTATGGCATCACCAAGCGTTTTGACATGAATGGATATCTGTTTGATTCTCTCAGGATCTCCTTTGCCATCCCTTATATCCTTATATGATTCTATAAGCTCATCCATCATTTCCTTCTGAGCTTCGTGCCACTCGTCTAATGTGCGTTGATATTTACTTCTCTTTTGGTTGGAGGTTTGTGTTTCTTTTGTCATAATACAGAATATTATAACTTACGGCAAATAGAACTTGTAGCTTTTGTAGCGTCTGCAACCATAGATTCACAATAAGTATGCATGGGTGTTTTGCCTGATTTCGTAGGTCGGGTTGAGGAACGAAACCCGACAAATCATGCAGAATACCAACGCGTATTCTGCCACGCGCATTTGGCGTTGATTTGGACATGACACTATAATAACCCAACTTGCCACCTATTGCACAGCTTCACCCTTTCTTCTCCTAATGTCCAATCATTCGCTCCAGCGGAGCGATATGTTTATAGCACGCACAGCGTTTCATTCTTCCGCTCCAGCGGAGCGGTATGTGCAAAATTCTGAACAATCTTAGCGGGAGGTTATATTGTTTAGGTGGCAACTGGCGTTTTATTATTAGAAAAATTAACTTGACAACAACCATCTTCTTATGTAATAATATATATTACTTATACTACAAACCCTTGGTGATCTATCATGCTAAACCATTTCTACAAAAGAATTACACACTATGATATGGATCATGCTGCATTTATCACATGCATGCCGATGACACATTTTTATACCATGAATCGTCCATGTCAAGACATCAAAAAATTAAATCAACAAACGTACCGAATCAAAAAAATGAAATTCTCAAGAATTCACCTAAAAAATTACAAACAAACCCACACACTGATTGAACTCACAACCCGGTACGAAAAACCGTACCAAAACCGTACCGTAACACAAAAAAACGCACATTACGGTACGGTTTCAAATCGGAACATCGCAAACAATATCGAGGTTAGGAAACCCCTCCTACAAAGACGCTTTTGACAATTGAATGCCTCTGGCACATAATCCTTTATCACTCTTCGGTGTCAAGACCCCGCTGCTTTAGCACGGGGATGTAGACACCGCAAAATAACTTGACTTTTAACGCGAAATATGGTATGCTAATAGGACTACTTCAGTGCGGATATTTGTGGTATCTGCACCCCGCCCCAAATGGGAAGTCGTCCCCTTTCAAGGAAGCAGTGATATGCCATATAAGACTCATAAGATTGCCCTGGATCCAAATAACAAGCAGCGCGTTTGGTTTACACAACAGTGTGGCTATGCGAGATTTGCCTATAATCATGCTTTAGCAGATTTTAAGTCAGCCTTAGAGAATGATGAGTTTCTCTCTACCTCCAAGTTGAATGAAAGATTTAATGTTGCGAAGAAAGCTTATGCTTGGACACAGACACAAGATCAAGTTGTTGCGAACAAAAGCATCTTTGTGAACCTCTCCGCTGCGAGATGTGGGTATAAACACATTGGCAACGTGTTCTGATGGCAGCAAATATGAGAACCCAAGACCGCTCAAACGCTATGAAAGGAAGTTGAGACGGGCACAACGTAGTCTCAGTAAGCGAACAAAAGGTTCCAAAAACTGGGTAAAGCAGAAATGGAAAGTCGCACGCATCCACTATCGCATCGCTTGTATCCGAAACGATGCACACCATAAAGCAACGACAGAAATTGTCAACAAGGTATCTGCTATCGGTATAGAGACACTAAAGATAACAAACATGCTAAAGAATAAGAAAATAGCGAAAGCGTTATCTGACAGTGCCTTAGGGGGTTTCCTAACAAAACTCAAGACGAAAGCAGAAACGCTTGGAATACCTGTCACAGAGGCATCCCAACGTTATGCATCGTCAAAGACTTGTAGCAGCTGCGGGCATAAGAAAGACGACTTGACACTAAAAGAAAGAACGTATCATTGCAGTCAATGTGGTATATCAATAGACAGAGACATCAACGCTGCAATAAACCTCAGAAATGTCGCGGTAGGGCATACCGAGACGAAAAACGCTTGTGGAGTCCAAGTAAGACCTCATGCTGAGGCACGAGAGATGGAAGCAGGAAAAGCCGTTTGGAAGCAACAATTGCTGCCAATATAAGAGCTAAGAATCCCCCACGCTTTAGCGGGGGGAGTATGTCAAAATTGAACTAAGTAACCAATCGTGCTAAAATAGCATAAGTTTTACTTTAAATCTGAAAACATTCCTATGAAAAAGACCGACTTTATTGCAGCACTATCTACAGATGATCTGGATGCCGTACGAGCAGCACCTAAAACTGACGTTCACTGTCATGCTTTCTTGAGTACGCGTCGAGAGAATATAGAACGTTGGTTAGGACACACATTATCCGGGCCGCCTCCAAAAATGGAGGGGGTAGAGGGTATGATGGAATATGCTGATGCAGTATTGGCTCCCCACATAAAACACCGTGAAGGTTTTGAATTCGTCGCCGAGTCAGCAATGAATGATGCAATACATGATGGGGTTGTTTTGCTTGAGATGAGTTTTGACATACGAATAGCAGATTTCTATCCAAATGGTTTAGAAGGACTTGACGCTTATATTAAGGCATTAGTTGAAAGGTATCAAGCACAAGTTGATCTCCGTCCGGAACTTGGCTTTTCCCGTGGATGTGCCGACGATCCGAAACTAATAAAGTTAGCGCACGAAGCAATAGAATTAGGTTTATTTCAGTCAATTGATCTTTATAGTCGTCAGGAGGTGTGTCCCCCAGAGGTTATGAAACCACTGTTCATAAAAGCACATGCTGCAGGAATGAAACTAAAAGCACATGTAGGTGAATTTAGCGGGGCAGAAGAAATACGGAGAACAGTTGAAATCCTTGACTTGAACGAGGTGCAACATGGAATCGCTGCAGCAGAATCGATAGAGGTTATGCAGTGGTTAGCAAAGAAACAGATACAATTGAATGTGTGTCCTACGAGTAATGTTATGTTAGGTGCTGTTTCTAACATTGCTTCGCACCCCATTCGGATCCTATTTGATAACGGCGTTCCTGTGACTATTAATACGGACGATCTAATTATCTTTGGGCAAAGTGTATCGGAAGAATATCTTAATCTTTACAAAGCAGGGGTATTCAGTGCAGAGGAATTAGAGGAGATTCGTATTGCATCTCTCACAGATACATAATTTGAAACTATAGAAATGACATAAGTAGATAGAAAATTGACACCTTGAGATATCCCGATATTGTCACTACTACATATTCAGAAACTTATTTTTATTTGGAGCACAGATATGAAACTTACGACACATGAGGTCGAAGCATTTAAACGGGAAGGATTCCTGAAGATAAACGATCGAGTCATTGAAGACAATCATCTATCAACATTACGCGAACATTACAACACTCTTTTTGCAGAAAGAAGAGGTACTACTGGTGGGGGAATGAGAAACCTTGCCGTTGTTGAAGCAACGGAAAATGATGATAACACAGATAGTCCTGAAGAGATGTTGCAGATAATGGAGATGTGGCGTTTAGATGAGGAATACCGAAAACTCCTCTACCACAAACCACTATTAGACATTGTAGAGTGTTTAATTGGAAGTGAAATTCAGCTGTTTCATGATCAGGCACTTTTCAAACCGGCATATCATGGGGGAGAAGTGTACTGGCATCAAGATAACGCATATTGGCAGTGCCAACCACCAAATCTTGTGAGTATCTGGATTGCACTTGATGATGCAGATGAAGAAAACGGATGTATGAACGTCATTCCTCGTAGTCATTTAGAAGGATTAACATCACACGGACGTGCTAAGTCAGAGAAGGGGGAACTACCAGCATTATTGGAGGTAGATGTTGACCCTACCCGTGCCGTTGCAGTACCAGTCAAGGCAGGATATGCAATGGTACATCACTGTATGACACTCCATCAGACTAATCCTAACAGATCTGAACGAGATAGACGTGCAATGGTCATCCATTACATGTCATCAGGCACTCAGAACCGTGATGGTGTTGTGATGAATGACCATTTAACACTTCGTAGGACGAGACATTTTCTGTCCGAGTAATCTCCGATTCGTGTTCCCTAAATAAACGGAAAATTGTAGCACATGCTGTTAGCTTGTGCGGTGATGCGTATCACATGCTGTTAGCTTGTGCGGTGATGCGTAGCACATGCTCTTAGATTGTGCATGCAGAGTTCCCTTCTACAGAAGAGTTCAATTAATTCTAAAGTTCACTATAAGATGTATTTTCAATTTGACATCTGTCATTCAGTATGATAAGTTAGATTTAATTCATTCCTAAAATCTATATGAAGGAGAAAAATATGTTTGTAATAATTGCCCCAATTCAGATAAAAGAAGGCAAACGTGAAGAATTTATTGAAGCGATGTTAGACGATGCAATTGGTTCTGTTCGGGATGAACCGGGTTGCTTGAGATTTGATGTTATCCAAGATGGCTCCGATGAAAATCGGATCTGGCTATATGAGGTATATTTAGACGAAGATGCATTCAAGGCACATTTGGAAACTCCACACTTTATTAAGTGGCGGGATACCGTAAAGGATTGGTTTGCTGAGAATGAATATAAAGGTGCAGGGGGTGGAAGTTATACACTTTACCCACCAGATGACGATTGGAAGTAGACCTGTTAGTATAACCCAAGTTGCTACCTATTTTTTGTAGGAGGGGTTTCTAACCCCGATTGATTGCAGAAGGCATATAAAAGGTTATGGGTGGCAACTTGGGTTAGTATATTGAACATACTATCATCCAGTTGTTTCTCTTGACATTTTGATTAGGAGTCCGAAAATGATAAGAATTCTTTTCTATCTACTACTCGCTACATTTCTTTTTACATTTCCTTTTGTAGTTGAAGCTATAAAGGACGATGCAATGGTGCTTTACTTATCGTTCGATGAAGGTAAAGGCAAAGATGTTGAAGACCTCAGTGGCAAAGGCAATGATGGAACTCTTGAGGGTGATGTAAAATGGATGAATAACGGAAAAATTAGAAATGCGCTATATTTTGATGAACAGGTTCAACAAGGCGTTGTTACAGTCAAAGCGTCTAACAGTCTTGCAATTACACAGAATTTGACGATGGAAGTATGGGTATATCCACAAAGCATCGGCGACTATCGCAATGTGCGCGGACAGGCAGCCCCTCACACATATTATCTGAGCATTCATCAGGGCAAACCCTCTGTATGGATTGGAACTGGTGGTGCTGGCGGTAAAACATGGAACAGCGCAAAAAGTAGTATTCCACAAAATAAATGGTCTCATGTTGCCGCGGTGTACGAATTCAATAAAGAACTTAGATTCTATATTAACGGTGAGCTTGATCAAACACATAAGTTAGAAGGTGAGATACCAGTTTCACAAGCAGACCATTGGTTTGGTAACCGCTTAGACGGAGCATGGCCATATAAGGGAATGCTTGATGAATTTGTTATCTATAACCGTGTTTTGACTGAAGCTGAGATTAAGCAGGATATGGATCAGGTTTTGAGTGTTTCCTCATTAGACAAAGTTACAACGACTTGGGGATTGCTCAAAAGACTGGTATATTAATATACTCGTTTCACTGACATGTATATTAGACATTATAACATTTTAATTTCGTAGGTCGGGTTGAGTTTGCGAAACCCATAGGTGTCAACTTAAGGACAGTTTTATGTTTTTTTAGTATAGATTATTGTTGCAAAATGGAAGCACCTCTTTCATAATATAGTCATATATTATCATTTACGGAGAGGTGCTCCGATGTGTATACTAACACAGGTTACAGACATAATGCAAGAAGTTTTTGATAATGCTGCGGAAACAGCATCTTTGGCTTGTGATTTTGTTCAGAGAAAGCGGATACTTACAGCACCTGCTTTTGCCAAAATCCTTGTCTTCGGATGGCTTGAAAATCCTGATGCGAGTTATACGGATCTCGCACATACCGCACGCGCTTTAGACATTGAGGTTTCCCGTCAAGCGATTGAAAAACGGATGTCCTTTGAGGCAGCCGATACCTTGAAAGCAATCCTTGAAGTCGCAGCATCCCAGAGTGTCGCAATGCCTCCACAGACCCTCCCACTCCTCAACCAGTTTACAGGTGTGTATGTGCACGACAGCACAACAATAACTTTACCGGATGAACTGAGAAAGGTATGGAAAGGCGGTCGTGGTAAAAACGATCATGAAAAAGCATCTCTGAAACTTCACCTCCGTTTTGATGTTTTGACAGGTGTTTTTGATCAGTTTCACCTCACAGATGGTGTCGCATCTGATAGTAAGGTAGAAGAACAGTTTGAACAACTTCCACCTAAGAGTTTGCGTTTAGCAGATCTCGGCTACTTTACCTTTGATACATTTGAACAACTCACACAAAATGATATATATTGGATATCACCATACAAAATGCGTTGTAATCTCTATGATGAAGCAGGTGAACGCATTTATTTAGATGAATATCTTTCCACAAAAACCGCAGACACCATAGACTTGGGATGTTTCATCGGGGCAAAAAAACGACTTCCAATACGGTTCATCGCAGTCCGACGCCTCGAACAAGAAACAAACTCGCGCCGCCGCCACATCAAACGCGAAGCAAAACAGAAAGGGAGAACACCTTCTAAAGAACGCCTGCTACTTGCTGGATGGGATATCTATATTACGAATGTGGACGCATCACTACTGACAGCAGAACAGATCGCACCTATTTATAGTATCCGATGGCAAGTAGAGTTGATGTTTAAGTCCTTCAAAAGTATTGGAAATCTAAATGAAACTCGCCGCTACAAAGCTGAAAATGTCTTATGTGAAGTGTATGCTAAACTGATCACACAAGTTCTAAGACACTGGATTATGTTGGCATCAGGTTGGCGATGTATTCAACAGGATATCATCAAAACAGCAGAACTTATCGGACGACACGCAAGGATGCTTACTATGAGTTTCAACAAATCAAAAACAGCATTATTGAAAACACTCAGAAACATAAAAAGGGATCTACAATACGGCGACCAAGGGAAACATAGAGCAGGAAAGCGGACAACATACAAACTCTTAAAGATGGCCGAAAGTCCTTAAGTTGACACCTATGGGTTGAGTTTGCGAAACCCGACAATATCAGGAATTCAGAGCCAACCTGTCGGGTTTCGTTCCTCAACCCGACCTACGAAATAATGTCATATTCTCATTTAGAATTGGTATTACTTGGACCTTAAGTTTAATCGAGGAATTAGAGGTAGTCCCTAAACAATACTTCAAAAAGCTTATTGATACAGATAATATTTGGGAGATAAGGGTTAACATTGGTAGGGATACTTTCAGGATTCTATCCTTTTTTGATGGTCCAAGATTAGTTGTTCTAAATCATGCATTTTCTAAGCAAACACGGAAAATTCCAAAGTCTGACATTCAGTTAGCAGAGAAAAGAAAACGCGATTACTTTAGGAGGAAATTACAGTGAGTGATTTAAAACAGTACGTAGAAAAACGTAAAATGACAGATCCCGAATTTGCAGAAAATTATGAAAAAGGATACTTGGAATTCAAACTTGGTGTGCTTCTCCGACAAGCTCGGGAAGAGGCAGGTTTAACCCAAGAAGAAATGGCACTAAAGTTAAATACCAAAAAATCTGCTATTTCAAAAATAGAAAACCACGCAGAGAATGTTACGCTTTCAACTTTGAGAAAGTACGCAGAAGTTGTCGGAAAGAAAATACATCTTTCGGTAGGATAATTATTAAGGAGACAAATATGAGTAAATTGAGATTTGCTTGCCATTTAATTCAGTTTGGCGGGGAACAGAGAGAAAATCCAGAAAAAGTATTGCGTGAAGTGGCAGAGGCAGGATGGGAAGGAGTAGAAAGTGTTCCTATTAATGGCGCAGAAAGTCTGGTTGAAATGGCAACGCTTGCTCATAGTTTAGGGTTACACATAGTCAACGCAGGGGGTGAAGGACTTGATAGGGTAAGGTTCAACATTACTCTTGGAAATAACGCGGCCGAGGTTCCAGCACTGCGGCGTGGGGAATGGGGTGGTGCGAATCCAAGTGATTCAGATTTTGAGAATGCGGCTCGGACACTTGATGATATTCTCGCATATTGTGATGCCCACCAGATGAAAGGCTTCCATCACGCACATCTTGGCACACTAATTGAGACTGTTGATGATGCAGAACGGTTGTTAACTTTTGCTCCAAGTCTGTGGCTGCTGTATGATACAGGTCACATGCTTGCTGCCGGAAGTAATCCTATGAAGGTCTTTGATAGTGAACTCTTGCGTAATCGAATTGGACATGTGCATCTCAAAGATTGTCATGCAGATGACCCAGAAAATTGGGATTATAGAACGCAACGATTCGGTGATAAGGCGCGATTCGCTGAACTTGGTGCAGGTAATCTTGGACTTGATGTCAAAGCAGTACTTGAAGGACTTGAATCTGTCGATTATGATGGATGGGTGTCTGTTGAACTTGACCGTCCATATCCACCACGCCCACCTGCTGAAGCAGCAAAGATAAACAGGGAATATTTACAGAGTTTAGGATATTGATCTGAGGTAGATAAGATGCTCAAACGAATCAATATACGAGGTTATAAATCACTTGTTGATCTTAATTTAAATCTTCAACCACTCTGTGTGCTTGTCGGTCCAAACGCATCGGGAAAAAGCAATTTTCTTGATGCCCTGCAACTCCTGTCACAAATGGCAACCTGCCATACATTAGAAGAGGCATTTGACCCACCATATCGTGGTCATCCGTTGGAGTCATTCACCTTTGGAGACGAAGGAATTAAGGGTCTTTTGAAAAAGGACAAAGTTTCGTTCAGCATAGAAGTAGATGTTCAACTTTCCGATCCAATAATTGAAATTGTCAATAGACGTATACAAGAAATAAGGGAAACAACAACGAAGAATCCTCAAAATATCAAGAAACCTGTAAACGAGAAATACTTGCGGTACCGTATTGAGATTGAGATGTTACCAGAGCAAGGATTTATCAGAGTGGCTGATGAATACCTTGCTGCACTTAGTGCAAATGGTGAGCCGAAAAAAAACAGAAAACCATTCTTAGAGAGGAACGGGAATCGCTTGCATTTGCGGATGGAGGGACAATCACATCCTCTCTATTATGAACGTTATCTTGACTATAGTATAATTTCACGTTCACATTATCCTCCTCACTATCCACATTTAACTGCAATGCAGCAAGAGTTGAGAAATTGGTTAACTTTCTATCTTGAACCAAGAGAACAAATGAGGCAACCAAATCCTGTCAAAGCAGTTCACGATATTGGTCCAATGGGAGAAGACATCGCAGCGTTCCTCAATACACTGAAAGCTCAAAACAAACATCAGTTTGAGTCTATAGAGAAATCCCTGCATCTTATGATACCATCAATTACTGGAATCAATGTAAGCGTAAATGAGTTAGGTGAAGTTGAATTGGATATATGTGAAGAAGAGAAACACATTGCCGCAAGAGTCTTATCTGAAGGAACACTGAGGATATTAGGTCTGTTGGCTCTGGTTGGAGCTGAAGATCCACCAACATTGATAGGATTTGAAGAACCAGAAAATGGAATACACCCAGTTAAGATTAAGCGAATTGCTCGATTTTTGGAAACCCGTATGACACTTGAGGATATACAATTCATTGTTACAACACACTCATCACTGCTACCTGATCTTGTTCCTTATAATTCTCTATATGTATGTCGCAAAGTCAATGGTAGTACTGAAATTGAACCGTATAATATGATGTTTCCAGGACCACTCTGGCGAAAATCGGATACAGAAGTAATATTGGATGACGAAGGAGCGTTATTACCGTCGGAACGGATCTTGCGGGGTGACTTTGATGCGTAATATCAATCTATTCGTTGAAGATGTTGCACATGAGGACTTTCTTACAGCTTTGATTAGAAGGTTTGCAGAGGAATACAATATCAAGATTAATATCATAACATCAAGTGTCCGAGGTGGCCGTGGAACAGTAATTACTGAACTAAGACAATATATCATAGATTTACAACATTATAAAGAAGTTCTTCCGGATCTTGTAATTGTCGGAACAGATAGCAATTGTAAAGGACTAAATGAAAGAGAAAATGAGATCAACCATGTCACCTCAAATATAATTGATATTGTAATCAATATGATTCCTGATCCACATATTGAGAGGTGGTTTCTTCTTGATTCTGAAGCATTCAAGAATGTCTATGGAATGGGTTGTGCAAAACCCGACTATAAATGCGAAAGAGATCGTTATAAGAAGATATTGTTAAATGCCATTTATCAAGCAACTAAAACTCCTCCGATTGATGGTACTGAACGTTTAGAGGAACTTGTCAATGCCATGGATTTGCAACGTATTGAACAAGCTGATAGATCGATAGGCCGTTTTTTGACAGCACTCAATCGTCAATTTAGAAATTGGCAATAGTTGGTTGTAAATGCCCTGATTGAATCCTATTACTTCAATTCCTGCAGAATTTTTGGCTAATCAGATAAACCAGCAGCATGCCTCCCAGCTGCAGGATCCCCCGCAGCATAAAAAATATCAGTTTCTTGATCAATATAGAGCATTGAAGGTGCTGCGATTGCTGAAGAAACTGCATTTACATTATGTCCACGTCCTGCCAACTCTTCGCGAATATCTTCGTCGACACTATCGTTGATAGTCAATGATCCTGGACCTTTGAATGTCTGTTCACGATTAGGATTTGGGTCAAATGAATCTTCATGGTGTGCGGTAGCAAACCGTGGTGCTGTCACCGCGTCTTCAGGTTTCATACCAAACTCAACATAATTGAGTAGTAAGTTCATCGTTGCTTGATCCTGTAGATCACCTCCAGCAACGCTAATGGCTAATATAGGTTTATCATCCTTTAGTACAAGTGTAGGTGTCAATGTAATTCTGGGACGTTTTCCTGGTTCAATACAATTTGGGTGTCCTGGCGTTGTGTTTAGACTACGGAGTCGATTGCCATAACTAACACCTGTTGTTCCAGTTCCTCCTGCGTGGTAAACATTAGCACTCGGTGTGGCAGCAACGACGTTCCCCCAGCGGTCAGCTACGACACAGGTTGTTGTGCCACCAACCCCCGGACGAAATACACCATTTTCTAATGTTGGCTTCATATTTTCAACATCACCTGGTTGTGCTTTAAGTGATGCATTTTTCATATCAATTAATGGTCTACGGATCTCAGTATAAGCATCTGATAGTAATGTGGACATAGGTACATCAACAAATTCGGGGTCAGCATAATAGGTATCTCTATCCGCCATTGCTAACTTCAGTGCTTCTGTGACAATATGCACATAATCTGTTGATAGATGTCCTATAGATTTAAGATCAAATCCTTCTAAAAGTCTCAATGCTTGACAAAGGTAAGGGCCTTGTGTCCAAGTACCGCACTTACATACTTTGTAACCATGATATTCCACGGTTACAGAATCTTCAATAAGTGTAACGTGCGCCGTAAGGTCATTTCTACGCAGAAAACCGCCATTTTCAATATAAAAGGTCTCTAATTCATCAGCAATGTCGCTGTTTACTCCGTTTCTTCCATAGAATCTATCACTTGCTGCTTGAACTTTTTGCTCACGCGTCCCTGATGTATTCCTTTCTTCAGAAACTAATTTGCGGAGAGTAGCAGATAATTTAGGATGCCATTCTGCATTTCTTTCATCAAGTATTTCTAAGGTCGGCGAAATAATTTCCGCAAACGACATCGTTCCATATAGTTTCAGTGTTGTGGTACACAGGTCAACAACAGATGGAACAGGAGCCATTTTAATGTCATAGTTTGGTATACCGTTATCCATATACCAGTCGATTGCTGCTTGAGAGAGAGGCGCGCGTCCCTGTCCTGAAAGTGACTTCACTTTCTGCTCTTCTGCATCATAGATGAGTAGTGGAACCTCACCCCCAATTGAACAAGCACCATGATCAGTAACATTGAGTGCCAGAATTGTTGCAGCTGCTGCATCCGCTGCGTTCCCACCTGCATCTAATATTTCAATCCCAGCTGCAACAGCCTTTGCTCCACCGGCAGCTACGACACCTATTTTGCTTTCTGCTTTCCATCCAATATCTTGTCCATCAGTCATATAGGACTCCTTTACTAATCTTCCATTTTCAATTATCTGATTTAGACTATTTCAGAGTACATCTATAATTTTTACAAGAATGGAGTATGTATCTGAAGAATTTAATAATTTCATTAGACTTTCAAAGTCCACTTACTATTCTTTCGTTATGCCAATTCACATTAGAATAGTATAACACAATTTTGTAATTTTGTCAGAACCAGGATTTGCAGGATTGGTGTGTGGTGCTTCTAAAGGTCCATTCAAAAGATAATTGTCTTATCTTAGATAGGAACATCGGAGTGTCAAGCTCTAATCCTGAAAATCTATAAATCCTGAAAATCTTGGTTCAGACAAGTGCCAGAAACTTTACCCCCCGTTTTTTGTTGACATAATCGTGTATAGCGATTACACTGACTTATTATGCATTGACAACTATTTTGATTATTTCTTTCTACGAAAATCAGAATAACATGGAAATACCTAAAATATATATTCTTGGAGACGAATCACAAGCGGGAACTTATGTTCTCAATGTCCGATTGTATAAGAATACAAACCTAAAATTCGGTGGATTTAAGAAGGGCAAACTAATTTCTTTACCTGCAGGTCACTACACTTACGTTGGTTCTGCCCTATCTGAGAAAGGATCAACTTCACTTGCAAGAAGGCTTGTGAGACATGCAACAAGAACAAGTCCCAAACCACATCACAAAATACGAGATGAAATGTTGCTGCATTTCCAAGTATGTGGGTTGGGACCGCCGGATCCATTACCCAAAAACGGAAAGAAGTTGTATTGGAACATTGATTATTTATTAGATTTAGAGATCGCTGAGATCATCAACGTGATTGCAATTAGATCTACTCAACGATTGGAAAGTATAATCGGAAGATATCTTGAAAACAGGAAAGATACACAGATAATCGAAAAAGGATTAGGTGCAAATGATTCACCCAACAATACCTACATCTTACGTGTGAATACAGATGATGTGAAGTGGTTATCAATAGTAGATGACATACATTCCAAGTTTCTATGAGATTCTACACAAAGGACTATTATATGAATGAAACTCCAAATATACTTTTTCTTCTAACTGATCAGCAACGTTACGATTCATTGGGTTGCAATGGTGCTTCACTATGTCAAACTCCTGCAATAGATAGTGTAGCGGAATCAGGCATGCGTTTTACGAAAGCCTATACACCGATTGCACTCTGTTCGCCTGCGCGTGGTTCCTTACTTACTGGTCTCTATCCTCACAATCATGGGCAGTTGTCCAATATGGGAAATTTTAATGCCGTATTTGGACAACAGATACTGGATAAACCAGCATATCCACAATTGTTAAAAGCAGCAGGTTATAATGTTGCCTGTATTGGAAAATGGCATCTTGCTAAACAAGGAGACACTGAGTTTTGGGGTTACGACAAATGGCACCCGTATAGTGAATGGCATCAGTGGCTTCGTGATGATGACATTGATTTTAGAATTGACACAGATGCCGTGCAACCTTATGAATGGGGTGGAAATGCACCTTTCTATGGTAGGTTGCCACTTCCGGTTGAACGGACTATGGAAGCATGGACTGCAGACAAAACGATTGACTTAATCAACGGATACAAGAATTCCGATAAACCATTTATGATTGCTGCGAATTTCTTCGGTCCACACTTTCCATACGCAGTTCCTGAACCATACAATACGATGTACGATCCAGAATCTGTTGAACGATGGGGTAACTTTGATGAACAGTTCATAAATAAACCGCTTATCCAGCAAAAAGAGATGCTACGATGGAATGCAAGCCATTTAACATGGGAAGATTGGCAAAAGGTTATAGCTGCATATTGGGGTTTCTGCACTTTTATTGATGACCAAGTTCAACGGATACTCAATTGTCTTGAACAGAACGGATTATCTGATAACACGATTGTCATCTTTTCGACCGACCATGGAGATATGCTTGGGAGTCATCGTCTGTTTAACAAAGGGTTTCACATGTATGAGGAGACACATCATATTCCCCTTGTCATCAGGTGGTCGGGTGTTACATCAGCAGGCACAACATGTGATGAATTTGTCAACCTTGTGGACCTGATGCCCACATTTTTAGAAATTGGTGGTGCAGAAATACCCAATAATCTTGATGGCAGGTCAATAGTTCCTCTACTTAAGGGTGAAGATGTGGAAGACTGGCCAGATGATGTCTTCGCAGAATTTCATGGCTACGAAGCAACACTTGCTACTGTGCGGATGGTGCGTACAGATTCGTGGAAATATGTGTATAACCCGTATAGTGAAGATGAACTCTACGATATGAAGAGTGACCCACATGAACTTCATAACCTTGCAACACATCTTGGATATAAACATGTGCTTAGACGGATGAAAGATCGTATGGTTAGGTGGTTAAGAGATACAAGAGACAATATTGTGATGGAGGGTGGATGGCAGAGCAATTCGTATGATCTACTTGTTTCTGATAGAGAAAGGTAGTAGCCATCTGAAATTAGACTTTTTCAACAAATTCACAACCATTCTGGAACCATTCGCGTAAAATCGTCTCTTCGTCATAAGTCCGTTTTGCCTGTCCGCCTGTCGCCTGGGAAATATCTATTGTTGCTGAAACGATTACATCACCGAAGAATCCTGCTTCTTTGATTACATTCCCATTCGGATGGATTATTTTTGAGTTACCATGAGAAGATCCTGGTGCTTTTATATCATCAGGGTTTGCAGGTGTATTCGCCATCACGAGATAAATCCCATTTTCTGTTGCGCGTGAAATTGGCATCGCCCGATATGCTGAGAGTTTATATTCAGAAAGTAGTCCTGATTCACAAGAACAGAAGAAACAGATTTGTGCCCCCATCGCAGCAGGCAACTTAACCAATTCAGGATAACGAACATCGTGACATATAATAAAGCAACAATCTACATCTGCTAATCTTACAATTGGTAGTTTACCACGATTATTTATACACCACTTTTCACCTGCCAGAAACGTTTTGCCGTATCGGTATTTTAGGCTACCTTGTTGATCAAATATTGCTAAGTCGTTGTGCCAATTTTCTCCGTCATGATGTGCAGAGCCAACGATTATAGATATTTTATGTCTCCGAGCTGCCTCTGCAATCTTTGCTTCTGCTTCTTTGAACATTTGTGGAGATACCTGTTCCCAATAATTGGTATCACAGCAGTAACCAAACAGACAACCTTCTGGAAATGCAGCAATCTGTATCTGTTGTTCTGCACATTCTTCTATTAGTTGTAGGACTTTTTCTGTGCTTGAAATCACATCTCTACTTGTGAGTAATTGGCACGCTGCAACCTTTATTTCATGATTTGACATCCCTAATTCTCCAATTGTATTTCCGGATACACATGTTTGGTAGATTATTGAATCTGTTCGGTATTTCGCCTGAGCAATATAATTCAGACACTCCTACTATTCAAGGAAAAGTATAAATATTTGTTTTCTTTACTATAGATGATTTATAATATATGCATATTATATCACAATTTGTTGCACTTGTCATCTTCATCTGATATACTATAGGGATATTTAGTTTTAGGGTTTTTGTTCAATACTATTCACAAACGTTTATTTTGTTATAAGTTTGTATTCCTATTTGTCTGAACAAGGATTTTCAGGATTAGAGTTTGACATTCCGAAGTACCTATCTAAAGACAATCATCTTTTGAGTGTGCACTTATTAATACCGGACACCTATCCTGGAAATCTACTAATCCTGAAAATCCTGGTTCAGACAAGAATCAATAAATCCAGTGATTAGCCTGATTCAATGACTTAATATTAAGTTAACCTTAATGTTTACGAATTCTTAAAACTAAATAACCCTGGATATACTTAAATTGCAAGTGCAATCATACAATATGTTTGAATTGAGTATAATCCCAATATTTGCATTATTGATACTACTATATTTAATCTTTGAGGAACAATCGCTTGGCAAACCAGAAAGCAACCAATATAACATGGCATGAAACCACTGTTACGGTGGAAGATAGAGAACAACTACTCAACCAAAGAGGTTGTGTAGTTTGGTTTACAGGACTCTCAGGTTCAGGAAAATCAACATTAGCGAATGCAGTAGCACACTTATTACATGAACGTAAACACCACACTTATGTATTAGATGGTGACAATGTACGACACGGATTGAATAAAAATTTAGGATTTTCACCTGAAGATCGCGAAGAAAACATCCGAAGGGTCGGTGAAGTAGCGAAACTGTTTGTAGATGCTGGCACAATCGTGATGACCGCATTTATTTCACCCTACCGTGTAGATCGTGATCAAGCAAGAGAACTCATATCTGAAAAAAGATTCGTCGAAGTATTTGTAGAATGTCCCCTTGATGTCTGTGAAGAACGCGACCCGAAAGGATTATATAAGAAAGCACGGGCTGGAGAAATCAAAGAATTTACTGGGATTAGTGCACCTTATGAAGCACCGAATAATCCTGAAGTGCTTATAAATACCGCTGAACTATCCATATATGAATCAGCACAGAATGTGATTTCATATCTTGAGAAAACCAATTTAGTCCCAGCAGATAGATAACTATAGATGCTTCCATAGAGATCATTAAATCTTAGAAAATGAATGAACGACTGCGGAATTTGGTAATATTATATGAAACTTATCCAATATCACTTACCTAACTTAGGTAAGCGAGTCGGGATTGTCACCCGTGAGAACAGTGTAATTGATGTAACCAGTGAAGAATCGAAAAGTGTTTTAGATGTGCTCAAACTTGCACATAAAGAACGCGTGAGTTTGGGCGTTTTACTTGCAGATATACAGGAAAAGGTGTCTGCCCCTCCCCCGATGAGGTTCACAGCGTTCCGTGAAGCGGATAGTGTTTCAGAGAACGATAATGGATTGACATTGGATAAGTTGAATGTTCATCCATCAGAAAAAAAACCGCATTTAATGATGCCAATAGAGCCGCCTGAGGTATGGGGATGCGGGGTTACCTATAAACGGAGTGCGGATATGCGTGATGACGATACACAACAGGATATTTATAGTCGTGTATATCATGCAGATAGACCTGAAATCTTCTTTAAAGCGACACCATCTCGATGTGTCGGTCCGAATGGATATATTGGAATACGGAGTGACTCTGCATTAACTGCTACTGAACCTGAACTTGCCTACGTTCTCGGTTCTGACGGTGAAATAGTTGGATATACCTTATGTAATGATGTATCGGCTTGGGATATTGAACGTGATAATCCGTTATATTTACCACAATCAAAAGTATTCTATGGATGTTGTGCTCTCGGACCAATGTTTGTTACCCCATCAGAAGTCGATGATCCGTATAATTTGGAAATAAAATGTACTATCCTTCGTGACGAAAAAGTGGTTTTTGAGGGTGAAGTTAATACATCACAAATAAATTGGAAGTTTGAACAACTTACAGAATTTCTGATGCGTGATAACCCAATACCCTTTGGGACTGTTGTTTCTACGGGTACTGGTATTATTGTTCCCAATGATTTGCCACTTGCTCCGAAAGATGTTGTCAAAATAGAAGTCCAAGGATTTGGGACTCTTTCTAATCCTGTCCAACAACTATAAGAACCTAAGTTGTCACATAAGGATTGTAGGAGTAAATCGGGGTTAGAAACCCCTCCTACAAGTCGTAGGCGGCAACTTGGATTATAAGAGGTGGTGTATGTCCGATGCCGAGACGTATATCGGTAAACATAAAACTGAATTAGATACACCTGCGTTATTGATAGATCTGGATATAATGGAATCAAATATCCAGAAAATGGCGAATTATTTTTCTAAAGTAAACACAGAACTAAGACCGCACGTCAAAACACATAAAACGCCAATAATTGCCCATAAACAGATCGCAGCAGGAGCAATTGGGATAACTTGTGCAAAATTAGGAGAAGCAGAGGCAATTGTTCATTCTGGTATCAGAGATGTCTTAATTGCAAATCAGATAGTTGGTAAACATAAAATTGCCCGACTTATCAACTTAGCAAAACATTCGGATATTATGGTTGCGGTGGATAATGTTGAAAATGTTCATACCATTTCAAAAGCAGCTTCTGAAAAAGGTGTAACGATAAGGGTATTAGTTGAAGTCAACATCGGTATGGATCGGTGTGGCGTTGAACCTGGACATGAAACGCTTTCGTTAGTCCATATTGTGCAAGATAGTCAAAACTTAAAATTTGAAGGTTTGATGGGGTATGAGGGACATACTGTTGCAAAACCAGATAGAACTGAACGTGAAAATGCTACAAAATCAGCAATGCAGCGATTAATTGATACCAAACATCTCCTTGAGAAAGACGGTATCAATGTATCTATAATGAGTGGAGGTGGAACAGGAACTTTCGATATAACAGGCAGCATTCCCGAAATGACCGAGGTACAAGCGGGTTCCTATGTCTTTATGGATACAACATATCGGAATGTAGAGGGTATCGGTGATAGGTTTGATTGTGCGCTGACAGTTTTAGCAACTGTTGTCAGTCGCCCAGAAAAAAAACGGATCATTGTTGATACTGGTCTGAAGGTGTTAACTAAAGAGTTTGGCATTCCACAACCTATTGGTTTACAAGGTGTTGAGATGATCGGTCTTTCCGAAGAACATGGGAAGATGTTGGTTTCTAATGAGAATATATCACTAAAACCGTCAGATAAGCTTGAAATTTTACCTACACACTGTTGTACTAATGTTAACCTTCATGACAGGTTTTTTGGAATTCGCAATGAAATAGTAGAAACAGTGTGGGAAATTGCAGCAAGAGGGAGATCACAATAATGATTTCAACAACGACAAATACGATCGAAGGAAGACAAATTGGCCAATATCTTGGTTTGGTAACGGGTGAGACGATCATGGGAGCAAACATATTCCGTGATTTTCTTGCTGGAATTACAGACATGATCGGTGGACGTTCAGATGCCTATGAAGACAAACTGGCTGAAGCACGGGAAACAGCAATCCGAGAAATGCAAGAGATAGCACAAAGTAAAGGGGCTGATGCTGTCGTCGGTATTGATATTGATTATCAAGTACTCGGATCCAGTAATGGAATGTTAATGGTAACTGCAACTGGCACCGCAGTAAAATTGAGTTAATTCATCATCACAGATTTCCAAAGGAGTGTGTCTATGTACAAACTTTTTACAAAAGCCCCACAGCAAACAAAACAAAGAGTAAAATGGTGGATAGTAATAATTCTTGTCAATGTATTATTTTTTTTATTTTTACATAGATATTTAGATGCATACATTGCAGCACGATATACCATACCGCAAATTGTCAATGAAAGTTCTAATATCGTGTTTGGAACAATAGAAGAGGTTAACACCACCCGAAAGACTGCCAATATTAAGGTAGAGCATAATATCAAAGGACGAAGTGAATTTGATGTGATAAGAATTCGTTTTGACATATATAAAGGTGAAGCAGACCATAGAGGCGAACTTGCCCGTTTCTTAAAGAAGGATGAGCAGATTATAGTTTGTTACCTACAAGAAGATGGACGTATTGATGCCCTTGCACACACAAGAGGAAAATGGTTTCAACTCCAATTGACCAAAGATAGAGAAAGAGGATGGGGCAGATGGGGGTTTACTCACTTTGAGAAATACCTCAACCAAGATAAAGTCTCCAGACGCGACTCAACAAAAGATTTTCAGAAAGAGTTGCGTTCCATGTTAGGAGAAAATGCTGTCCGACTCCTTCTTTTGAATACAGCATCGTATAAAGCAGAAATACCAATTATTTCTGGTATAAATAAGGTTACAAATCGTTGGATTTCATACAATCAGACAGAAGACCGCAATCTACCAGGGTTAAACAAGATAGATATATTATGGATTGGGTGCCGTTCAATCGGTAGAGATGGCCGTTATAGACTCAATGAGAGTCAGGAAAAAAGGATAAAAGAATTTGTCAAAAATGGTGGTGTTGTTATTGTTTCTGGTCAAGACAGTGACCCAGATAGACCGTGTGGATCAGGTTGGTTACCAGAACGCCTTAATGGTTTAGAAAGCAACCATCGTAATGACTTCCAACCCACATCAAATGCAGGTGAACTCTTTAAAGCACCCAACCGTATTCGTTCAGGACAACTTTCACTTGATGATTCTTGGAACGGCTGGAACGACAAATTTGAGGTACTTGCAACAACCAATAGTGGCAAGCAAATTGTTGTTGCAAAATTGAGATATGGCAAAGGTATGTATCTCATCACAAGTCTGCATAACAATAGGAAAGAACAAGTAAATCAAAATCGTCCAATGCTTGAGAATCTTATGCATTATGCAGTGGATTTTTTAAATAAATCCGAATAGATCGGAGTTCTCCAGGTATGCGAAGTATAACAAAGTTACTATTGTTGAGTCTTTTTTCAGTGTTTGTCTGTTTCACTTCTACTGCTGAAGCAGTGATACCCCAATTGATAGGACCTCTGACTGCATTACTTGCTATAATTCCGCAGATACTTGCATTTGTTGGTGTTGCAATATTAACTTCACTCGTCTTCGCACGTGATACAACTAAAAGCGTATTTTACAAAATTCGAGGCTTTTTTACTATGAAAAGGTCAATTGTTTCTCTCATTAGTCTGTTTGTTCTTGTTGGATTAGCAATACTTACCTTCTATATAGTAGATATAAACGTAGAAAAGAATCCTACGCCTATTGATGTAAGTAGTGAAAAAACTGCTGAAAATAAAGCAAGAACAGGAAGTGCTTGGACAACCTTTAGGGGTAATGCTAACCGTACTGGACGCGTTGATGAACTCCCTGGACCTATTGACGGAAATGCGCTATGGGTCTTTAAGGCTAAGGGCACAAAAACGATACAGTTCTTATCTTCACCCGCAGTCGTTGGCAACAGACTATATATTGGGGCAGCTGTAGGCTCTGTCTTTTCTGTTCATGGTGCTACTTACTGTATTGACACAGATAAGAATGAAGTCGTGTGGGAGAAAAACTCTGAGATACCTATTTTTTCATCTCCTGCAGTTGTTGCGGGAAGGGTCTACATTGGTGAAGGATTTCATCATGATAGTAGGTGTAGACTAAGATGTCTGGATGCCACCACAGGTGATCCAATATGGAATTTTACCACTGCAAGTCACGTTGAATCTACGCCGTTCATAACAAGAGGCAGACTCTACTTCACTGCAGGGGCAGATGGTGTATATTGCCTTGACGCACTGGCAGGAGAAGAGATTTGGCATTTCCCCGCTGTCCATGCAGACATGTCCCCATTAGTTATGAATGGAAAGGTGTATTTCGGTACTGGATACGATGGATATACGATATATGCAGTAGATGCGGATACAGGTGAAGAAATATGGTCAACGCCTATGCCGTATCCTGTGTGGGGGACACCGAGTGGATATGAAAATCTTGTCTATTTTGGTATGGGTAGAGGTGATTTTTCTCAAAGTGCACCCATTCCTGCCGGAAAGTTCGTTGCATTAGATGGTGAAACAGGTGATATTGTATGGGAATATGAGGCTGGTGACGCTGTGCTTACTGCCGCAGTAGTACACAACGGTTATGTGACCTTTGGCTCCCGAACTAATTTTGTTTACACACTTAATGCTCTGAATGGAGAAATCCATTGGAAAAAAAATCTCGGTTCACCAATTCTGTCATCACCTGCTGTAACAGAACAATCAATATATGTTGCGACATATCAAGGTAAAATCTATTCGTTAGGTGTTGAGGATGGACACATACAATGGGAATATGATTCAGATTCTGATACGAATGGTGTGGAGTTTATATCTTCACCAGCAATAGCAAATGAAAAATTATACATCGGTTCTGGAGATAGGTATATATTTTGTATAGGTAAGAAAGATACAGTTGAAATAGTTGGTGATCGTTAACATCATTATTTATATTACAAATGACAATGAATCCGTAAGCTTACATAAACAAATTGTTGATATATGTTTTACGGAAAATTTGGTTTACATTTAAATTTAAAAGGAGAAATAAAATGAAGAAGTTTTTAATCGCAATTACACTATTGTTACTCATCACAGGTTTAACAGCAGATGCACAATGGCGTAGCAAAACGCATGATGAATATCATGCACTTCAACGACCCGCAGACATTACCATCGATGGTGAACTTGATGATGAAGAAGGATGGGAAGGTGTCTTTGAAGTAGTCACAGGAACCGACGGTGAACCTTACTGTGGTTTGGAATTTGAAAATATTGGTAAGTTCGAAAAACTTGGTGGTGAGTGGAATGACAATGGAAAAGACCATGAAACCTGTTTCGCAATTGTTTGGGATGAGGATGCCATTTACATCGCACTGAGCGTTATTGACGACGAGCATAATCAAACTAATGCTGCTGCTGGTGGTGCTTGGAACGGTGACGGAGCACAATTATCTTTTATCCCAAATGGGATAAGGGAAGAAGGACAACAGAATATTCTAATTAATGTCGCATTAAACAATGACGGAAACCTCTTATTACACAATGAAACATTACATGGGAACCCGGGACTTACGGATGACCAGGTAGCAATAGTTCGTAACGAAAATGAAAAAGAAACCTACTATGAAATTCTGATCAAACCTGACAATTTAGGGATGAAATTTGAAGAGGGATACGAATTTGGTCTCGGAATCTGCGTGAACGATGGAGACCTCGCTGCCGGACAAGCCGGACAAAAAGGATGGAGTGGATGGTATCCACACGCTGTTGTACACGGAAAAAATCCTTCAAAAACAGGTTTAGTCATACTTACCGACGAAGAACTTGCTGTTGAAGCAAAGAATAAGTTAACAACAACATGGGGTAGATTAAAATCAACCCGATAATGACTTGGTTTACAGAAAACTAACATTCAGTAGTGGATGTAACATCCGCTACTGAATTCCAATCGGTAGTAACTTTGCTACCAATTTATAGTAAAATCCAAAAATTTATGCACACTTTTGGTCCGTGGTCCCTAAACAGCCGGACAAGACTGTGTTGTAGCACAACCTGTTAGGTTGTGCCGTAGTGGACGCAACCTAACAGGTTGCTCTACAATTGTGGGGAAGTGATTATAGATTTCACTACAAATATAAATACATTACAACAACTTTGTTGTAAATTACAAATTCCACTTTTAAATGTGGAAAATCAATACTTATATGAGGTAATTTAGATGAAAAAATATGTGTTTGAATTTACTGCGATATTCGTAGCAATTATGTTAATGGGAATCGGTGCTGCAGACGCTCAGTGGCGTAGTGAAACTCACGATGTCTACAACGCACCAACTGGTTTAGAAGTTGAAATTGATGGCAATCTTGACGAATGGAGCGGTGTCATGGATTCTGTCACAGGCACTGATGGTTCACCGTTTTGTGGCGTTGAATTTGAGGGAAGAGACGGTGTCGTTAAAGTTTGGGAAGACTGGCAAGGCGGCACTTGGAGCGGACCAGAAGACCATACAACCTGTTTCATGATAGTATGGGATGAAGATGCTGTTTATCTTGCCTTAAGCGTTACCGATGACGACCATCAAAATTCCGGGGCAGCCTGGAACGGTGATGGAGTACAACTCAATGTTGTACCAAGTGGAATCAGGGACGGAGACCAACTCTTCTTTCTCTACAATGCAGCATTAGCCGAAGATGGTAACTTAATTTTACATAATGAAGAGACACGCGGTCAACCCGGACTCACCAATGATGATTTTGCTATTGTCAGAGATGAAGATTCCAAAACAACCAGTTATGAATTCAAATTCACACCTGCTAATTTTGGACTTGATATTTCATTGAGCGCAGGTCTTGAAATTGGTTTAGGTATCTGTGTCAATGATGGTGATGAAGACGCTACAGGTCAAAAGGGATGGAGTGGTTGGAATCCACATACTGTTGTGCATGGAAAAAATGATGAAAAGGTAGGTCTTGTCGTACTTAGTGCTGATACTGTTACCCCTGTTGAACCAGCGGGTAAATTGACATCTATTTGGGGAAGAATAAAGTCGACAAGATAATTTTCAGTTTAATTTTAAATAAATATAGAAAAGCCACCAACATAGGTGGCTTTTCTCATGTGAACCTATACCTCTAATGATCGTGATGATCACTTTTGTTGTAATGCAGTCTCAGCAGATCAACACCGAAATCATCTTCTATATGTCTCCACACAGAATGAATATGATTAGCATTGTTCTGCGTGTTATCATATTCAACGAAGAAAAATGGACCGTGAATACGGTAATAGTGCGGCATCCTGCGTTCTTCACCACCTGCCCAAGCAAAATGGATGTCGTTAACGCTGCTTTCGCGTAATTTTCGTCGTTCTATAGTTGCTATCTCCTCTGGTAGTCTATCTATATATTCATGAACAACCTGTATCAAGAGATCGCGTTGATGGGTTTGCATGGTTTCAACAGGTAAACCTTCAACAGAATCAAATTCAACTTTAGGAGCGTTGCGCGTCAGTATATCAGATGGTGCCTCAGCTTCAATAACAGCAATAGTTTTCTGATACGGCGTTAAGCTTGTCAAGAGTTGTCGTGCAAGGTCTTCCTCTGCATAGAGTACTCTTAAACCTTTCTTTTCTCCTTCTGGGACTTCTGCTGGATTAGAACCGAAAAAGAAAGGGTTTGGTGAAATCAGTTCTCTGTTGACAACCGTAAAGTTGAGAGACACATGGTGTCCTTCAGCACGCCATCCCCACGCACCGTTTCCTGTCGGATCGCCAAAGACGGTGAAAAAGTAGAATTCTGGATTACGTTCAAGTCTTCCATCACCGTTTGTTTTTTCAATTTCTCCGAGTATTGTTTCCAAATTAATTATGGCTCGTGCTTTCTTATATCCATCGGGACTTAATCCACTTTCCATAAGTGCAAAAGCTGCTTCTTGTTGTTTTGCATTAAGTTCTTTCAAAGATACTCCCTGTCGTTCCCACATCTCAATGGGAATGTAATGCCAACGAAACCGCTCGTTTCCATCAAATGGAAGATTAGCTTTTTCTCGCAATGTAGGGGATAATTCATCTAAGAAATGCGTAGCTGCACTTGTCATGCGTTCTGCAGTTTCTGATGCTGGGATTACCATAGGTTTTGTATGTTCTTGTGCCACCTAAAACACCTCCGTATAATTTTACTATCATTATTTTATCTAATTTGTTTATCAAATTCCACTAAATTTGAATGGATAAGATTATAATTCTTATGATACTTAGAAAAAATGTACGCAATAAGTAGTTTTGGGATTTTATATCGTTGATTTTCGCTTCAAAATTTAGTTTTGAAAAAGTGCTATAAATGTAGTCTATGACTGTGTTTTTAGTGCTTTTTTTCTTGACAAAATAGGGTAAAATGTAGTATAATTATAGCAATAGAATTGGGGGGCGGTCACCCCCCAACAAGTTGAAAAATCTGAGTTGTGTTTTTCTGATTTTTCCTCCTTTTGTTATTATAACAAAACCCATCAGAAAAATGCAACTCTAAAATAGGAGTATTCTGATGGATTTATTAGAAGTAATGGAGCTGTATCCAGATCAAGAGGCTTGCATTGAACATTTGGAAAAGATACGTTGGCAAGATACCCCGCAATGTCCACATTGTGAAAGTGAAGATGTTGCCAAGAAGAAAGAGTCTGGTGTTGGTAGAATAGGTCGTTGGGCATGCTATGACTGTGGTGCATCTTTCAAGGTGACTTGTGGCACAGTATTTCATGGTACAAAGATTCCTTTGCAGAAGTGGTTTCTTGCGATTTCTTTGATATTGAATGCAAAGAAGAGTCTATCAAGTTACCAACTTTCCCGTGACTTGAAGTTGAATCAAAAGACAGCGTGGCGTATGGAAACGTGCATCCGTTCAGAGATGGCAAAGAAAGGAGGTGCATTGCTACAAGGCGTTATAGAGGCTGATGAAACCTATATAGGAGGCAAACCTCGCAAGGCAAACAAAAAGGAAGATAGAGAGCCAGCAAAGCGTGGACGTGGCACTGATAAAACAGCGATAGTGGGTGTAGTTGAACGTGGCGGTAAGGTTGTGGCAGAAGTCGCAACAAAACTCACAGGAAAGGCAATCTATGACTTTATTAAACGCTACGTGAATACTAAAGACTCAGAACTGATGACTGATGAATTTCATGCTTATGCTAAAATTGGTAAAGAAATGAAGCATCACATTATCAATCATCAAGAACAATACGCTGAAGGTGAAAAGCATACAAACACTATTGAGGGATTTTGGTCTCTGCTAAAACGTGCATGGTACGGTTCACATCACCACTACAAAGAAGCATATACACCATTATATGTAGCAGAAGCATGTTATAAATACAATTATCGTAATATGGATAATATATTTGATAAGTTTGTATCTGAAAGTATGATGATTTAGTTAGAAAGCTCAAACGGTTTGGGATGTTTAGGACGGTCATTTTCTTTACGTCCATTATTATACCAATCTTCCCATTGTTGACGCATTTCTGCTTTACCTTCAGCTATTGCTTTAACTATTCTACGTTTAACCTATAATTCAGTAAACATAGTAAAACCTCGCCTTTCTAATGTAATTGGTGCTAATATAATTGATAATATTTAGAAAGTAGATTAGGTGAAAAAAATGTATTTGACAAGACCCACTATTAAGCCAGTACCTACAGTACTACAAATACCTATTAAGATGTTCACTCTAATTTTTAATGTGTTGACATCTAACTTGATTTTGTCTTCTACTTTACGATGCTCTTTTAAATCTTCTTTTATCTCTTTTATGTCGGATTTTAGTTCGTCTTTTATTTCTTTAACATCAGATTTTAGTTCGTTAAATTGTTTCTCAAGATATTCTTTTAAATCAAATTGGATTTCCATGATGTTCACCTCCTTTTGTTTTAATCATATTATACACCAAAAGAGCGAAATTATTCCACAAAAATTAACAAATGAAGATCAACTGAAATTATTTTAATAAAACTATGTCTTTGATCTCTTTTGAAGGGAACAATCTGAAATCTCACGTGTATAAGTTTGTCAGACATTTTTGTTGACATTCTGTCAATTTATAATTATACTTTATAATTGAAGTTGCAGGGTTATCCCGCAAAAGAGAACCCCGCAATTGGTATATATAACCACACAAGGCATAGTTTTGCTATCCCTTGCTATTTTAATTGTAGCATGATGATGTCTATTTGTCAAGGACATTGTTAGTAGTGCCTAGCTCTATAAAAATTGTCTAGGAAAATGCTAAAACTGACAAAAGCATCTAAAAACATGCTGGTTTTTCTTTGGCAAGGGATAGCAACTATTCCTTATTTATCAACAAAGGAGAAATCAGTATGTTTCTTTTAAGAGGTCAAAAACAAAAATTTCCACACTGGATTATAGCTTGTATTCTACTTTTTGTTAGCAGCTGTGATTCTGGCGTTAAACCTAACTATTTTATAGGTATGTTTAGGGATGAGGGGGATATAGATCGTCTTTCTGCATGCCTATCTGCAATCCCAGAGATAGACGCAGATGGCAATATTATCATAAAAGCTGATAGTCAATGCCTTACAGATTTGTCTAAACGTGATACCAGCGATCCGAATATGCATGTTTCTTTCACAGAGATATTAAATGATCCTGAACAATTCCTTGATAAAATAGTGATCTTTCAAGCGTTATAAAGACCCTACATGGTAGTCATGGTTGTGAGGTATATACTAATAGAAAAGAAATGTCATTTCACATAACTTCTCATGGTGCTGAAATACATATATTAGATGAAGAAGGTGAAGAACAAGATCTTATTCCTAATCAAGTATATACACTCACCTGTAGAATTTATGAGATTAAGATTAATCATCATGGACTATGGCATATTCAATCTGAATTCATTATCACTCAGGATAGAAAAAAGATCGTTCATCTACCCGTGCTTGTAAATGATACTGAGTAACTAACTTAATAAGGAGAACTAATTATGAAGTCTCGAATAGTTTCAATTCGTAGTATTTCTCTTGTATGTATATTGATACTACTCAGTTCGACATTTCAAGGGATTGCTCAAACTAATGAAAATGTTACAGATGCATCAAAAGCGATGTTAGATGCACAAGGTGATGCTGAGCAAGCAAACGTAGATGCTTGGGGATGGGCAGGTGGACTTCTTGGACCTATGGGTATATTGATTGCAGCTGTCTATACACCTACACCCCCAATAGCCAGATTAATTGGACAATCATCAGAATATGTTGCTATTTATACAGCGACTTATCAAGAAAAAGTCAAGGGTAGGCAAGTCAAACATGCTGCAACAGGATGTGCAGGTGCAACCCTTGCTACATTTTTCCTTTATTTAATAACTGAAAATCAACTTTAATAACTGATAATGAATATAACCTAATATTACTTAGAAATGACTGAGTGTTCTATTTCTAATATTTGACATTTTTGATTTCCTATAGTATACTTAACTTCAGCATTGTTAGGTAGGGAATGTGAGCCGCGTCTCCTGATGCGGTCCCTACCAACCGAATTCTCTTAACTTCAGAAAGGAAATACAGATGAACGATACTATTCGTGAGAAGGCAAGAATAGGACTGTCTATTCTAAAGGAATCTATATTAGATGCACTATATGAGGCTCATCTGAATAATGATAAGTGTGTAAGACTTAAAACTGTTCGAGAAAGTATTGATATGCCAGAAGCGGAAAGTGGAAATCCTAGCGATGAGTGGGGAAGTGCGACTACACGTTTTATGCTTCTCTTATTATTACAAGAAGAATATGTTGAACGTTGTCCCTTATCACCAACATCAACGCGGGAGGGCTGGCGACTTACTAATAAAGGAAAACAAGAAATTGAAAGCAGATAAAAAGAGAAATTACATAATCAAATTCTTAAGGTTTTAGAAAGTTCTATGCAATAAGTAGTATCAGACTTACAATGACGATTTATATTTTAAAGATATATTAAGAAAAATATCAACATGTTGCAGTGTCAAGAAAACTCTTAGAAATGAAAATCTGATTGCTGAAAAAATGTTTGACATTTATCTTTCTATCTGTTATATTTGAATATATTCGCAAAAACAATTGATGTTTTTTATGGTGTGTTTACAATTTATATATTTCAGTTTATATTTTTCTAATCACAATATAGAGGAATATTTATAACGTGAGTTTACATGAACTTAAATTACCTGACTGTCCCCCAAAAGACGCTAAGGGTGTTTACAAAAAGGTTTACCGATTCGTTGAATCAGACCCTCCTGTTCAAAGAGATTTTTTTAGTATATCGAAAAAGGAAAGAATAACAGGTATTATTAGACGTAAATATAAGCGAACAAAAGCTCAGGAATGCTACGCGAGAGGTCTTTCAGTATTTGAAGACATCAATGAGATTTTATCTATCAAGAAGAACGAAGAAACACATAATAACGATAAAATTGCAGAATGTAGTCTGATTCCAGAATATGGTCTTGTGAAACAGACTTTTATGGTAAAACGTAAATCGCATTATACTTGGTGGCCTGTTTGCGGATTGGACTTCCTTTCTATTTTTAAGGTTATACAAGAATAGAGGAATTATAATGCACGATATTTTTAACATCCGAGAGTTAGGTGAACTTGATATTGTAGAAATATACGACTATTGTGATAGACCGCTTCTATTTTCATGCAAAAATAAGGTCTCTCAATTATATGTTGCATTTTTTGCTAAAAAAACTCCCTATGATGAAACCTGGCTTTATGTGGAAATATCTCCTGCTCGTCACAAAAATATAAGGTCTGGTAAAATTGACTTTCATAAAGTTTTCGCTGAGCCAGAAATGGATCGTATCTTTAAAGCAATGATACCTCATGATGTTAACAAAAGCGTTAACTCTGAATCCCTTGATCCAAGCGAACTTCTCAACGAAATATCTCCCTTAGCTGATGTATGTATTACCGATATAAATCAACCTCTCTTTTACGAAGCAGATCTAAATGAACCCGAAGCAATATCGGATAGACCATACCATAAAATAAAGTTTGGTGATAAAACTCATAGTGGAGAAATTCAAGCAATACCGCTTGTTAATGTTATATCGTGTTATCAGAAAACTATAAATACAATACGAGCAAAAAATCTAGAATATAAAAAGCTTCCTCAGTTAATTAAAGAAAGTATGCAATTTTATACATTTCCGTTTCAAAATGAATCATTTGAAATATATCTAACTGGCAAAAAACGTAAGGAGGAACAACAGGTAGAGCAAACCGTTATGTTTGATGACATCCAGTCTGATTATGATTTACTATCACAAGAAACAGCAACATCAGAGTTGTTCAGACTTCTACAATCAAAAGACAATAAATCAGATTTGAGAGAAGTTTTATTAGGGCTTGGAACACAAGTTACTGAAAAATATAAAGATCTTTGTATATCTTTTCGTAGATTACAAACTGGGATAACATTGTCTTCTGTGTCGCCAACAAGGAATATAGATAGCTCTGTTTTTCTGACACAAAAGGAAATATGCTCAGTCGTAGATATATTAAAGGTAATGGAAGACGAACATAAAGAAGAATGTGTAATTGAAGGAGAATTAATGGGTTTATGGCTCAAAAATAATAAATTCCAAATAAAAGAACAAAATACGACTATTACAGGCCATATTCTAAGAAATCCTAGCTATAAGATAACAAACGCTACTATTAGTGATAGATACCGAGCAAGAATTCAAGAGATTGAAAAGATAAATGAAATAACGGGAAAGGTTGCAAAAACTGAATATATATTGATAGATCTTGAAAAAATATAACTAAGAGACATCAGTTTCTATCAACGTAGAATGAACCTACGCACGATACCCGTTTAATGTATCAAATAAATATTTGGCAGTGCATTCTGATATAATAATCAGAATTTGATTTATTTAGATGAAGATTTAATGAGTAAAGGACGAAAACCAGAAGGAATTAATATTAATATGTGGAATATTATAACGGAAGTAATCTTATAGAAAAACCGTCAAAATTCAGATTTCATGCCACAATGTTAAGTAATGATAATAAAATTGTGTATTTAAGAGAACCATGTGCATCTCGGGGAATATATAAAATCAAATAAAACAAGGTACAAGGAATATTAGATGTCTAAGAGAAAAGATTGGCAACCTGATTGGTGGACAACTTGGTATAATGAAACATATAAATGTATAATGAAGTTATTAATTAACAGATTTCGGAGAAAAAGTGCGCGTGGATATACACTTAAATTTCCGCAAACATTTTATAGATTAGATGTAAAGGAAGCATTTGAATTTCAACTCAGAACTCCTCTTAAAAGAAATCTGCTAAAGAAAAAAACATTAACATCGGGATATACTAATGCATTAAATGATATGATCAATAACAAAGAAATTGAAAGGGATAAAGAATATAGAGGAAAATATGAAGTTGTATACGGTAGCAAATTATATCGTGAAATTCTTGATGATGTGTTAAAAACCCATACCGATCAAAGGGACATCATTAAAAAAATCTAATATGCTACAATTTATAAATATCATAATCATTATATGGGTATTCATATTTTCAATTTTATTATATCGATGGAAAGATCAAATAAGACAACAAAAAATATCGTATATCAAATATCATACGGTTCTAATAACATTCTCAATAGGAATAATAATTACACTAATTGTATCTAATAGATCTATAATTGAAATTATAATATATAGTGAATTAACACTGTTTGTAATAATTTCATATATAAACACAAAAACAAATGACTCAGATTTTAGTCGTGAAGATATAAGAATATGGACAGGATTTACAATCATTCTTACACTAATAACAGGTATATTGGCATATACTATAGATTCATCAAATTCAATCAATGACATTCTCCATTTATTAATGCTTCTATCTGTTATCTTCTATTCTATGTTTTTTAAACCCCCACACAACTATTTTCCCATAGGTAAAACCAATAATTAGTTTTGGAAGCATCAGAACATACCTATGACCACTCTATGATGATATACCTCCTGGCAATGGGCATACCTCTTATTGAAATGCATCGCCTTTTAAAAGCAACAGGATCTATCTATCTTCATTGCGATCCGACTGTCTCACACTATCTTAAACTTTCGAATTTAGACAATCAGAAATTTCAAAAAACTTGACATAACTTCAGATTATGAATACTGGTTAACACATAGAATATTCAAAATGTTATTAATAGACGAAAACAAAGTTGAACATATAGAACCAAGAATATACAAACTTAAAGGATAAACAAATGAAATTTTTGACGCGAAAAGCAAGAATCTAAAATCCCAAAACTACTTATTGCGAAAATGTATCATGAGATACATTTTTTGATAGTAAAATCTGAATTCTGTAAACTAAAAGAAACACATCTACGTTAATAGGGTTAAGTTGTTCAAAAACTACATGAAAGTCTGGCAAATATTATGGACAAAATGATTGACGATGAATTGTTGGTTGCACAGTTCAAATCAGGTAGTCAGAAAGCTTTTGATGAATTAATGAAAAGATATGAACGCAGAATATTCGGGTATCTCCTTCGTTCTGTCAGAAATTACGAAGATGCCGAAGAATTAACTCTTGAAGTTTTTTTCAAGGCATATCGTGCCCTCAATGCATGGGAACCAAAGGCAAAGTTTTCCACTTGGTTATATACAATTGCCTCAAATCTCTCGATTGATTATCACCGGGCAAAATCACGACAACCTGTTTTATTGTTGGAAGATGAAGAGGTAATAGAAAACAGATTAATTGCTACAGACATCTCAAGTAATCCTGAAAAAAATCTTGAAGACAAAGAACGCGGACGTATTATTAGAGAAGCGGTTGACGAACTCTCAGCTAAGCAGAAGACTGTATTTATGTTAGCGCGATATGAAGGTATGCAGATCAAAGAGGTCGCTGAAACTTTGGGTATGGCTGAAGGCACAGTCAAGATACATTTACATCGTGCTATAAAGAAATTACAAACTTTATTACGACCATTAGTGGAGAATAATGAAATATAGGAGGAAAGTTAATGCCTAAATGTAAAATATCTGAAGCACAGGTCATTGATTATGTATATGGTGACTTAAAAGACTCACAATCTTATAATTTTGAGCAACATCTCACCACATGCAACAAGTGTACCAGAAAGGTATATTCCTATAGTCGTGTGCTTCACCTTGTTGATGATGCAGAGAACGAATTTTTACCTTATGCAATTGCTCCTCGCGATCTGGAGATGAAACTCTATAAACGTCTTGCAGATGCACCACCAGAAAAAATATCTCTATTGTCACGAATATCAAACTACTTTGCGCATCTGTTTTTTGTTTTACATGAACAGAAAGTTGCCAGTATTTGTATTTTTTCTATTGCTGCAATAGCAGTTGCGTTTTTTATCGGTAATCCCTTCAGATCGACCACTTTAGATATCAACCGTATCAATTCAGCAGATGCACGTATTGAACAATATAGACATCAAGATATCCAGCGAAGTTTAGAAGATGTCCTACGTAAAAAACATCTTCGTCATTCTGATTCTTGGGATACTGTTAGTCAACTCAATCGGGTTAAAGATCAAGCTCAAGGAACCGATTGGGCAAATATTGCCAATAATCAATTAAAAAATGTTGATTCAGAATTCTAATCATTAATTCAAATTTCATTTTGAATCTTAAGGTTTATTGTGGATAAATTGAAAGCCCCCTCCCTATCTTACATCATATATACATGTATGTTTTTGTTGATGTTGAAGTTTGTAACATCATCAATTGCACAGCATATTGATATTACCGCCTTAATAAAAGAACGTAGGTATCCAGAAGCTGTTGCTCAATTGAAAATCAACTTAAAAACATCTACCGATGTTGATATGCGTAGTCAGTACTACTATCAACTCGGAGAGTTATATTATAACTACACACAACAATATCCAGAGGCACTCAAGGCTTATGAAAGAATCTTAGCATTAAAAGACCAAGGGATTCCAATAGCAGAGGTATATCTTGCCTACATTAAGATTGGAGATGTGTATAGTCGTATGGGCAATTACGATAGGGCTGTCCAATATTTTGAAGCACTTGTAGGAATGGCACCTAAAACGCATTTTGTGCATGAGATAGGCTTACGAAGAATTCGAGACATAGACACTGCACTCAAGAATAGAGAAAAACAGGAAGAGATAATAGAAAACTACAAAGGCACGCAATTAGCTGTAGTAGCACATTTTGAGATTGCAGAACTTTACCGATCCCATTCACAACTTAATCAACCAGAACTTGCAATTACAGCATATCAAACTCTGCTTCATAACCATCCATACGATAAGTTGGCAGCAGAAGCACAATGGCGAATTGCACATATCAGACATACGGTACTTCATCAATTTACTTTAGCAATTGATGCTTATGAAAAAGTAGTTGAAGATTATCCAGCGACAAATTTTGCTGCTGAAGCATTGTTTCATATTGGCAATCTGCACCGTGAAAACTTAGAATATGAAAAAGCAATTGATGTATATAACACAATTATTGAGAAATATCCAAACTTTTGGAATATGCATGCTGTATATTATTGGATTAGTATCTGTCATGAGCAAACACAGAACTACACCGAAGCACATAAAGCACTAAATATTTTCATAAATATCTATTTACCAGACCTTGATCCTGTTTATTATGGACAAATTGCAATGTATGATAAGAGTTTGTCCGAAGTGACAGAATTACTTACACAGAAGCTCACGAAATTTTCCGAATTAATTCCTAAGTATGAATATGATAAACTGCAATCGTTAATAGATGAAGGTAGATATAATGAGGCATTACCTATTGCTAAACACATAATTATAACATATCCGAATACGCAATACGCAAAGAGACTTGTTGAGCAACTACCATCACTTAAACATCTATCTGCAATACAAAACCTTCAAGCACATATATCTAACGACAGATTAAATGCTGCTGAAATAGCAAGAACTCAACTACAGATTGCAACTATATATGAACGTGAACTCCTAAACTATTCTAAAGCTGTTGAAGCCTATAATAAAGTAGTTCAAGAACACTCTCAATCACCTCATGCTGCTGAGGCACTCTATCGTATCGGCATAATCTATAATGATATATTGGAAAAACCAAATTCAGCCATAAATTCATTCAATACTATCACATCAAAATATCCAAATACATTGCAAGCAATGATGGCAACCTTTCAAGTCGGAGAGATATATAGAAACCTGCAACGATATGATGAAGCCATAGAAGCATATCAAACGACTATCGGATATCCGGAAAGAGAAATATATCTATCCGGTGGTTACAAAGACAGTTATGCTGATAGAGCACAATTTCGGATTGGTAGAGTACATTTTGAGGATCAACGTTATACAGATGCCCGTTTCGCATTTGAAGAGTTCATCAAGACCCGTACTGATTCTCCAAGGTTAGCAGCCGCCTTAATTTACTTAGCCGTAATGCATCAGGAAAGTGGAAATAAAAAGCCAGCATTAGATTATTATCAGCAAGCTGAAAAAATTATTACTAATAATCATATTCAGAAACAGATGGTTGTGGATGAAGCAGGGAATATTGGGGCTTTAAGCATAGATACTGTTTTACTATTCTTACAAAATAGACAGAAACGGTTAATGTCAGAATAAGATAGATTAGAAAATCTGAAGGTTAATTAAATCCTTAAATGTTTTATTTTCATAGACATATTATAGATAAACTGATACAATAACCCAAGTTACCACCTTATATTCGTGGGAGGGGTTTCTAACCCCGATTTACCATAATTGACATCAGAATTTGCTTTTTCTATGTTTTTCTTATCAATCGGGGTTAGAAACCCCTCTTACAAATAATAGGTAGCAATTTAGGTTACAATAGAAAAACACAATGCTTTCCGTGATTAAACATGAGAATGAAGATTAATCCACACCTATTTTGACATAATATGATGGTTCATTAAACCCGGAGGAACTGGCATTTGTCAGCCGAAATCCTTAATGGCACCCGCCTTGCACAACGAATACGAAGTGAAATACGGCGGGAATTGAAAGAGTTAACTTTTACGCCTGGTCTTGCAGTTGTACAGGTCGGTAATGATCCCGCATCTACCGTTTATATCAAACACAAACAGCGCGATTGTGAGAAAGTACATTTCCATTCTGTAGTACATCGACTTCCCGAAAATATCACTCAACATGCACTCATTGACAAAGTAGAAGAATTAAATCAAGAAAAGGACATTCACGGTATCTTAGTGCAAATGCCCTTACCAGATACACTTGATGAACAAACAATTATTGATGCTATTTCACCAGATAAGGATGCTGATGGGTTAACACCTCTTAATTTGGGCAATCTATTCATAAATAGAGAGTGTATTACGCCTTGCACACCAACAGGTATAATCCGTTTAATTGAATTGACAGATGAACAGATCGAAGGAAAGCATGCCGTTTGTGTTGGCAGGAGCCATCTTGTAGGAAAACCTATTGGAATAATGCTTCTGAATCGACATGCAACCGTTACATACTGTCATTCACGGACAGAGAATCTCGCATCCGTCACTCGGGAAGCTGATATCCTCGTTGCAGCTATTGGTCAACCCGAATTTATCATAGGTGAAATGGTAAAAAAAGATGCAATAGTTATTGATGTTGGTATCAATTCCATTAAGGATCGTCTCATAGGTGATGTCAAATTTGATGAAGTGAAAGAAATTGCAGGCTATATTACACCTGTGCCAGGGGGAGTCGGACCTTTGACACGTGCAATGTTATTACAGAATACATTAAAGTTAGCAAGGAGACAGATAGGAACGGTTGTGTAAAGTTTTTGTGCCAATTCAAACTTTTCCATATCAGGTAACGCCTCTCTCTATACATTGTAGGGGCGGGTCTCTGTGCCCGCCCGTTACATCCAATTTTTCAGACATGGCGGGGCACAGAGACCCCGACAAATGCCAAAAGCGCATTTGACGTTGATTTGGCCCTACAATGTCGAGTGAGAAGTTAGTGACAAAAACTTTGCACAACGATTGGAGCCTAAGAGAATTTTGTTTGAAATTGTATTAAGTAAGAGATTTGAATACATGAACTGATTAAAAATTGGGAGGTAGTCTATGGCATTTCCTGGATTTGAATTGAATGATAAAGTAATGTTAATTACTGGTTCTGGCAAAGGCATTGGTAGAGGAATTGCTCTTGCTGCTGCACAGATGGGTGCCAAGGTCATCTTGAACAGTAGAACCAAATCTGACCTTGAGGAAGTTGCGGAAGAAATCCGTTCAAATGGCGGCGAAGCTGAACCTGTTGTGTTTGATGTGAGTGATATGAAAGCAGTCGCAGATGGAGCCAAAGCTGCTTTAGATGTATGGGGAAGGGTTGATGTCCTTGTTAATAATGCTGGTACCAATCGTCCGAAACCGGCACTGGAACTGACAGAAGATGATTGGGATGCAATCTACGATCTCAACCTAAAAGGGTTATTCTTTCTAACGCAAACGCTTGTCAAACCGATGATTGAACGAGAAAGTGGAAAAATCATCAATATATCCTCAACTATGGGTTTGGTTGGTGGACCATTACGTACAGCATATTCTGGTAGTAAAGGAGGGGTAGTATTATTGACTAAAGGTCTTGCTGTTGAATGGGCACCACACAATGTCACCGTCAATGCAGTCGCACCTGCATTTACACGTACACCTTTGGCAGATGTCCTACTGCAACGTAAAGAATTCTACGAAGATGTCGTCCGTCGGATTCCAATGGGACGCGTTGGAGAAGTTGATGAAGTTGTTGGTGCGGTTTTATTCTTAGCATCAGATGCTGCAAATTGGGTTACTGGACAAACCATCGCAGTTGATGGTGGTTGGGTGGCATGGTAATATAAAATAACATAAGATGCTATCTATTTTTTCGGGTTGATTCACTCCAACAAGCTATAAGTGGCAACTCAGGTTAAAATACCAAAATTTGCCATAACAAACCTTGCAAAACTTATTTTTATAGGGTATAATTTTGATGTGATGTTATTACATTCTTAATATTTTGACTCTACCAATTTTGTATTGTGAGATCTGATTAGATTGAATAATATCAATAATTTTATTCTATAAATACTGAGAGAAATCTCAAGTTAGGAGATATATAGTGAAACGTTTTTTTGTTTTAGCAGGAATTGCTATGCTTATTCTCTTTCAGATGGGTTGTTCGTCTGATGAAGAGCAAGCGAAGATAGAAAATCCTGCATTAGTTGATGAAACAGATGAGTTCACTGCAGCCCCAATCGTTGGTGAAGTAGAACTCGAAAGTATGTATGAAGATGAAGTCCGTAGACTCGCAACTAAAACTCCAGTTGAAATTATCACTGCCATTGAAGGCACAAGTAAGGTGATTGTTCAAGCTGAATTCCGAAAAGTTCGACCGTCTGGTTTTGGTTTTCCACTCTATGAATGTGTGTTAACTGACGAAGCAGTTTCTGCAATGGGTGGAGTAGCACAAGGTATGTCAGGAAGTCCTGTTGGCACTTCTGGACGTGTTTTTGGTGCACTGGCGTATGGTAGAGATTGGGCAGCAGAACCATATCGGTTCTTGGTTACACCTATAGATGCCATGGAAGGCACATTAAATCATGTTCCATTCGGAGAATTCATCGGTCCACTCCCCGCTGCACCTGGTGCGGTCGTAAATTCTACTTATAGTGCAGTAAAAACCCCCATAACGATTTCTGGTCCTGGTCCTAACAGGTTACAAAGTCTGTCATCACACCTATCCGACCCGCGTTACAACAACGTTGAAGTTTTCTTAAGTGTCGGTGGTGCTCCTGGCGCGCCACCTGCAAATGCACCAAAAAATCTAACCGCTGGCGATATGATTGGTGTTGGTCTTGCTGTTGGTGATGTTGTTAATGCAATGGCATTTGGTACTGTAACCCAAGTTTATGACGACTATTTCGTTGCTTTTGGACATGATTTTCTCCTTGATGGACAAGTTTCTTTACCTGTCTATAGGGCAGTCGTATATGGAGTCGTACCAAACTTACGTGCATCATATAAATCATCTGCTGCTTATGGAAATCCAATCGGTACAGTTACTAAAGATTTGAGACCAGGTATAGTTGGGGAACTTGGTAAATTGACACCGATGATTCCAGTGACAGTCTCCTATCTGCCTGTCAATAGCAGGGAACCGATAGTGAAAAAAAACAAGGTTGCATACGGACAAGAAGATCTTATTGCAGTTGTTGCAGCAACTACGCTTGACACTGTCCGTATGGAAGTGAGTCCTGGAACTATTGAAGCAAACGTCGCAATAAGTTTCAAAGAAACTGATGAAGTCTATAGACAATCTTTCCGAACAATAGCACCAGATCCGTATGAAGCAGTATTGGCAAATATGGAAGTAATTGTTGAAAGATTTACCAACATACTTGCGAATGGTGCCGGTAGAGCAACTATTGATGAAATTCAGATTTCTATGGCGGATCTTCCATTTATTCTACACTCAGAAATTAGAGATATACATGTAGTAGGTGAAGTTAAGCAAGGTGAAGTAGCAACTTTCGTTCTTGAAATGCTTCCACATTGGACAGCTGCAGGACAGAGTCGTCAAATGTATAGAGAAGTGCAACTATACATACCTGAGAATTTTGTTCCTGGACCTGCTGAGATATCAATGGCTGCTGCGACGGAATATGGATTTAATCCTTTCGGAAATCCTTTTGCACCATCACCTGAGAATTTAGATGAATTGATTGCACAACTGACAGATTTGCAGTTCGATAAAGGATTGGTCTTGGTAACTCTCGCAACATTAGAAGAAGAACCTGAACCAGAAGAAGCTTTGACTACAGATTTTTTCGAAGCCTTTTTTGAAGAGTTTTTCGCTGGATTATTTGAGGGTATTGCAGATGGCGACATTCTCCCTGGAGAGGGTGAACTACCTCCAGAAGGTGGAGAAACCCCACCGGAAAATGGAGAAACTCCGCCGGAAGATAATGATGTCATTGATGTCATTGATGAGGAAAAAATGATGGAGGACTTGGCACCAACCCCACGTCCGATACCTATTACTGGTACAGCATTGATTGTTCCCCGTTTCATTGTAACTGGTGATACAGCGATTGAAGTAGAAGTCCTACCTATTGTTGTTGAAACTGAAGAAACAGTCGAAACTGAAGAAGGCGTTAGTGCTGATTTAGAATAATTTTCCTCAAAGTCAGGAAGTATGGACAGTACTGCAGAACTGTTCATACTTTCTTTTTAAATTTGCTATTAAGATAATATTCATTCTAATCACATTTTACAGCAGATTTATTCGCATAGCATTTGACAATATTGATTATCAGTTCAATATCTTTCCTTGCAGATTCAAGTGGCGTATAACAAGCTATCCCCTCTGTTATACAAGCATGAAAATGTCTTAATTCTCTAACAAATGCACTTTCCCATTCTATTGCAGGGTTCTTTTTGTAAGTAACTCCTTCCTCATCTATTCCCTGTATCGTCACTTCAGACAAAATTCCTCGTGAAAATCCAGTTGGATACGAAACTAATACGCGTTTTTCTCCTCCATAAATCTCTAATGTTTCTTTAAAATTCCATAGATCAGGTAGATCAACCCAAGTGGCAACACATCTTGCGCCGTTTGGATAGCCAAGTACTATATTTACACCAGCACCTTCAGACCAAACTTCTGCACTTATCACCTCACTTGGAGAACCAAGCATTACCCGCAAACTGTATATGTCGTGGATCATACTTCCTGACAACAAATAAAATGCACGTTCTACTTGGGGGGAAACATCTCCAATAGCATCTTTCCGTGCAGCTTCACGAGCAGAACGGGCAGGAGAAAATGCTTCCGATGGCACATCATCAAAACGTTGAACATCAAATTGACTTAGATGTAGACTATTGTTCGGATGTAGATGATTAATCTGGACAAAACGAAAGTCATCCATTATATCTACTTCATGCTTAGCCAGTTGAAAAGCGGGATCATGCACCTTCATATATCCTGCCTGTGCGACAGTGCCAGATTTCCGTTGCGCATCAAGCATCATATCAATCTCTTGTAATGAAAAACATACAGGTTTCTCAATAAAGACATGTTTATCTGCCTCAAATGATGCAAGTGCGACTTCTGTTTTTGGGTCTCCATGACATAACAGGACAGCATCCACATCTGTTTCTAATAATTTCTTATGATCCGTGACGAAATTTGGGATGTCAAATCTTTTTGCAGCTGCTTCTGCTGCTCCGTGTGACAGATCACATACGGTTGTCACTTCATATTCTCTGTATAGGTGTTTGAGGTTAGGCAGATGTTGAACTTGTGCCACTGCTCCACATCCAATAACACCTATTTTAAGACGACTCATTGGTTCTCCTCCTACTCAAATTTGCCCTATCAATTATCGTATCATATCCATATATTTGATGCACCTCATTTCAATCAGCAACATTTTTTGTCACAACTGGTTATTATAGTAAGTGTTTCCTATAACCCTGATGGCACGATAATCGTTACTGGCAGTGAAGACCGAACTATTCGTCTATGGGGTGCAAGCACTGGGTGACACATACAAGCATTGAAATGGGATAAGAGATTTATATAGAGTGTAGCATTCAGTCCGGATGAAAACACTATTGCTTGTTCAGGTTACCGTGAAGCACATGTATGGGATGTAAAGACAGAAGAACTTATCCAAGTACTCATAAGTAAACGTTGATGTTGCCGCTGGGTAAAACGGCATACTGAAACCAGCACCGCTTCCCATCAGTTTTGAGTATAATTGCACCGAGTTGATCAGTTCTTAGCTGCACACAATTCCGCTCTTTATATCGTGCTACTACCTCTTGATGTGGAAGTTGGTACCGATTGTCTTTACTGAGTGAGAAAATAGCGTATTTCGGTTGCACCATATCCAAAAATCGTGCACTGCTGGAGCTGCGACTCCCATGATGCGGTACCTTCAGTACCTCCGACCGTAAATTTTGTTGAGACTTAATCAAACGCATTTCAGCATTCGTCTCAATGTCTCCAGTAAATAGGATATCTATCTCACCGTAGCTAATTTTCAGGACAAGTGAGTCATCGTTCTTGTCCTCATCCATCAGATTGGTGGACGCTTCATCTATTGGGTGCAGGAGATTTAATTTTACATCCGTAGTCAATTCAATTTCACTCTTATATCGGAACGAATAAGGAGTATTACGCTCCTTTGCAATGCTGCGTAGTCGTTGATGTGTTTGAGAATCAAGTGCCATGTCCGATATACCGAGAATATGTTTCACCTTATAGTTTTGTAGGATATGTCCGAGTCCACCGCCGTGGTCAAGGTCTGGATGTGTGAGCACTACCATATCCAGTTGGCGTATGCTGTTCGCGTCAAGATAGGGTTCAATAATCCGTTCTCCGACATCATAATCAACCTGTCTATTTTTCTTTTTATCAAAATAGATGTGTTGAATACCGCCATCAATCAATATCGTTCGTCTGTCTGGTAATCTGACGATAGCAGCGTCTCCTTGTCCGACATCAAGCGTAATCACTTCTAATAGACGACCTTTTTCGTGAAGTGCACTGTCCCAAACCCAGATTGCCAAGACTGAAAGTGCAATGAGACTTGCCGTTCTCCAATGTTTATAGGCTCGTCGCCAATGTGTTATACCTAAAATTATTGCTATGTAGACAACGATGATACCGAACGTTGGTGCAAACTTCATGATTCCCCATTTTTGTCCAAAAATGCCGATGAGTTCTAAAAATATAAAGATGATTGCATGATTGACCAATGCCAGAAGTTTAGCAAGCGACAACCAGATAAATCCTATACATACCGAGACCATGCCAACACCAACGATTAACGAAACAAGACCGACAGCGAACGGGCCGACAATTATACCGAGTGGATATGCTCTGTAAAAATGATAAGCGATGAGTGGGCCGGTGCCAAGCTGTGCAGCGAATGTTACAAGATAGGACAGTATTAACCATTTCATCGCTATGTTTTTATAACTTACGATGGTGGGAACATCAACAGATTCAGGGGGTTCCCACAACTTCCGCAGCGGGCGTTCCATTTTTGGCACAAGATAGACGATGGAAGCCACCGCTACAAATGACAGCTGAAAGCCGACATCCCACACTTGAGTTGGATTAATCAGTAGTAATACTAACGCTGCAACAGCAAGAAGGTTATAAATATCCGTATCACGCTCAATGATTGTTGCAAATAGGAATAGGATTGCCATGAGGGTGGCACGGAAAACAGATGGACGAAAACCGACTAAACACGCGTAAATAAGTACTGCAATAATTGTCAAGAGAGAAATAATCTTCTTTGGAATCCGCAATGTCGTTATAGGAATCTGAATGATAGATAAACCGAAATAACAAATCATCGCCACGAGTCCGACGTGCAAACCTGACACTGCCAGCACGTGAAAAGTCCCACTGTTTCTGAAGATGTCCAAGGTCTCAGTTGGCAAATCACTCCGTTTTCCGAGTAGAACTCCTTTCAGTAACTGTGCGCTTAATCTTGTAGGAGGGGTTTCCAACCCCGATGTGTTTGTTGGAGAGGGCCCCAATCCTGAATAAGTACTATCAATAATCCGTTCAGTTTTGAGACGTAATGCTTCAATCCAACGCAGTGGCAGAAATCCTGATTGCTTACCAATTTTTAGTACTCCTTGATGTTCTATAATGCCAGTGACCTTTTGCCGTGCAAGATATGCTTGATAGTCAAATCCACCGGGATTCCTCTGTGATTGTGGTTGTCGTAAGATGCCTGTTAGTGTTAGGTGTTTTCCGTATTGTAATGGCTGCAAATCCTGAAATCGGACCAGCAACTTTGTTGATACTTTCTGTGCTGGATCAGATAGGAGTTGAACCTGTCCAACTACATAGCATGCGTCCCACGCCTCACCACGTTCTGGTTGATATACTGTTTTGCCTGTGAAGCTAACGGGTTGGTCATAAAAATGGTGGGGTATTGTTGGGACGGTAGCTATTTCTAACCGTAGCATGCCGCATGCAAAGATGGCAACGTGAAGCAACACATAACATAGATATTTAGACTGAGGTCTCATCAGGATGCTACCGATGAAGCACACTAACACGAATATCCATATCCACAGGATTGGGATTGAAGTGTACTCACCTGCTATGATTCCAAATAGAAATGGAATGAGAAAATAGAGCGCGAAACGTGGTTTGAGTTTCATTTATTGTTGTAATGTGTTTGGACGGATTTGCTATCCATTATATTATGGGTAATGGAAAATATCAACAATTGAATGCCTCTGGATTATGCTTGAATTTCCTTGAGAATTAATGTAAACTAACAGAAGTTAGAGAAGATATTATATGGCACGTTATAGATAAATGGGGAAATCAAATTGAGTTAACAGATGAGAGATGGCAGCATATTCTTGAAAATCATTGGGAATTGAGAAATCATCTCAATGAGATACTATTGACTGTCCGTACTGGTAGGCGTAAACAGGCACCGACGGATCCATTTAAATACACATATTATAAAGATTTTAATAATCTTCCTTACAATTACACTCGTATTGTTGTTATTGTCAAATTAATTCGTAATAACTATATTATTACCGCATATCCAATAAGAAAAAGGAACTAGCATGAAAAACGAATTTGATGAACTCAAAATTGTCTATGATCAAGATGCGGATGTGCTATATGTAACACGAGGAAAACCCGAAAATACCGACTACGTTGAATACGCAGATGATATTATCCTTCGTTTTCACCCTAACACAAAACAACTTGTTGGTTTCACACTCATAGATTTTTCACAGCATTTTGCTAATAAAGAATCGCACATCGCGCTACCGTTCAGTGTTGATTTTCACATGCATAATGAGCTGCCCGTTACAAACTAAAACTAACGATTAGAAAGGAGATAACCACAATATGGCTCAAAAACCGAATATTCTATTTCTTCAAAGTGATGAACACAGTCCCCACGCCATCGGGTCTGAAGGCAACGAGATAGTGCAAACGCCACACCTTGATAGACTCGCAGCAGCAGGCAACTACTTTGATGCCGCTTACTGCCAATTCCCACTCTGCACACCTTCACGGATGTGCATGCTCACAGGAAAATATGCACACCGATGCTCCGCTTGGAATAACGGTTCAATATTATTCCCCGAACACCTGACAATACCTGCACATTTTGCAGAACACGGCTATGCAACAGCACTCGTCGGTAAGATGCACTTCGGTGGAAAAGAACAGAATAACGGCTTCCAATCACGTCCTTACGGTGATCTGCGTGGGAATGCAGGACATCAACGCGACCCACTCATCGGCAATAGAAATCGCACAAAGGATGCAGGTGTCACACAAATCCCAACAAGTCTCCTACAAGAACGAGTGGTCAACGAAGAAACGATAGAATACATTAGGTCTCAACCTGATGACCAACCGTGGTTTTTGCTTGCCAGTTACAGTCGTCCGCACTTTCCTCTGACTGCCCCAAAAAGACTGCTGGACAAATACTATCCTGATAACGTAGACATGCCTAACATGCCACCCGGACATTTGGAACAAACACATCGCTTTGCAGAGGGACTACGAAAGAACTTCAACACTGCAGCTATTGATGAGGAAGAAACACGAAAAGCGCGCGCAGCATACTATGCCTGTTGTGAATTCCTTGATGAATGTGTTGGTGATTTGTTAACTATCTTGGAACGCGACGGTTTCTTAGAAAATACAATCATCGTTTATACAACCGACCACGGTGAGATGGCAGGTGAACATGGGCAGTGGTGGAAATCCAGTTATTATGAAGCTGCAGCACGCGTCCCACTCATCATCCACGATCCTCGATCAGAAGATACACACGGTAGACGTGTCAATGCCCCTGTGGAATTGAACGACATTTTCCCAACCTTATGTGCAAGGGCGGATATTCCAATCCCTGATGGCTTAGACGGCTCAGACCTATCAAATCTAATGTCCGGAAATAGCGATGGGTGGCGAAACACCGCTATCAGCGAATACTGGGCATCCCAAACGACAGGTCCTATGCGGATGTTGCGAACACCGCGTTACAAATATGTCGTTTTCCCCGAAGATGAATCCATCCTGTTTGATTTGGAGAACGACCCCGAAGAATTTGAAAACCTCACTGGAAGACCTGAACTCAGCGAATTGGAAGCATCTCTACATCAACAACTCATGGATGGATTTGCATGGGAAGATGTTGAAAAACAGAAGAATATAGATAAAGAACGCAGCAAAGATTGGAAAGCACCGTGGGGCAGAGGCACACCAAACGCATATACCTTACCCGATGGCAGAATAGTAGATGCTGAACTCTGCCTCTATAGTCCCGTCCTTCGCGATCAACCTGAAGGAGATTGAGATAGGAAACTGCAAAATAATCGGGAATCGGAGTTCCCTCCTACGAAGAAAATCCATATAGTCCCGTCCTTCGTGATCAACCTGAAGGAGATTGAGATAGGAAACTGCAAAATAATCGGGAATCGGAGTTCCCTCCTACGAAGAAAATCCATCTTTTGTAGGAGCGATCTTCGAATCACGACCTTACATAAGTTTCTTAGTCCCAAGGTTGCCTATAACAGAGAAAACCAAAATGTCACGCCGCCCCAAAATCCGATCCTCTGCCATCCTTGTAGGACTACTGTTAGTCGGGACAATCTGTGCAATCACCCCCTACAACAACTATTTTTTGGAGAACTCAAGAATATCGGGTAATCACCTACCTGTAGGTTCTATCTTCGGGTTGCTCCTAATCGTCTTCGTTGTCAATCTCCCACTACGTCTACTGATACGAAGCAACCGCTTTGCGTTCTCCGCTCTTGAAATGACAGTCATCTGGATGATGCTGATTGTCGCTGTCGGTATTCCATCAATGGGATTGCTGCAGTTCTTGCTGCCATGTCTCGTAGCACTACGTTATTTCACAACGCCAGAAAATGATTGGGCAGAGACACTGCAACCCCATATACCCGAATGGTTGGTGGTGACAGATACGCATGCAGTAACCGATTTCTATGAAGGACTTTCTGCGGGTGGCGGAGTGCCGTGGTCGCCTTGGATCAAACCATTGCTTGTCTGGGGACTATTTGTCCTCGTTTTCTATTTCACAACCATCTGCCTGGCAACAATCCTACGCAAGCAGTGGATTGAACGCGAAAGGTTCTCATTTCCCTTAGTCCAGATTCCCGTGCAACTCGCAGCGGAACCTGAACGTGGAACACTACTCAACGCATTTTTCAAAAACAAATTGTTGTGGGCAGGTATGGCATTGCCCGTACTGATACATTTTCTCAACGGACTGCACGCGCACTTTCCAAATGTCCCAGAAATACCACTGATATACAACATCCACCGTGCCTTTACAGAAAAGCCATGGCACACGCTCGGTATGTGGCCTGCGATGAATATCGCAATCTATTTCTCGGTTATTGGTGTCGCTGCGTTACTTACGCTTGAAGTGTCGTTCAGTCTCTGGTTCTTCTTCCTGTTTTTCAAATTGCAATATATCATCATGAATGCAACCAGTTTCGGACTGGGACCGTGGGCAAGCTGCAGTCGTCAAGTTATGGGAGGGTATCTTGTCTTTGTCCCTGCTGTTTTCTGGGGTGGACGAGAACATATTGCATCTATTATCAGGAAAACATTCGGTTTACGTGCTACAGGTGATAGACGATTGGTTGACGATTCAGACGAACCGATTCCATATCGTTTAGCACTCCTCGGATTTCTACTGGGGTTTGCTACACTCGTTGGATTTTTTATGTTTGCTGGCATAACCGCGTGGGTAGCGTTTGTCGTTCTGCTTTCTATCTTCATCACATCTGTTGTGTTATCATGGATGGTGGTGAATGGTGGTCTACTCCTTGTGCAAGCCCCTTTCTTTCCGTCTGACTACATCAATTTTACAGTCGGTTCTGGAGCGATGGGACAAAAAAGCCTGGCAGTTCTCAGTTTCCAACGGACTTTCCTGCGGGATTGGGGAGAGTTCATGATGCCGAACTTCTTGCACAGTTTCAAGGCTGCCGATGAAGTCAATCTTGTCCGTAGACGTATTGTACCAATACTTGCAATCTCTATCGTTGTTGCTGTGCTTGTATCAGTTTACGCAACGTTGACACTGGTTTATGACAAAGGCGCGCTATTCTTACAGAGTTGGCCTTTTGTGAATGCGCCGCGCGCATATTTCAATAGAACGAACAAACTCATCCAATTTCCATCTGAAACGAACTGGCTTGAAGTCTACAGTATGATTGCTGGTGCGGGTTTCACGGGTTTCATGCTCTGGATGCGTCAAAGTTTCGTTTGGTGGTCTCTGCATCCCATCGGTTACCTATTAGGTGCTACTTATCCATCGTTTCATCTATGGTCATCCATTATGATTGGATGGGGAATAAAATACTTTGCTCTCAAATTCGGTGGTCCATTGACATATCGGAAGATTCGCCCTATTGCTTTCGGTTTAATCTTCGGTGAATATGTGATGGTGGCAATTTGGATGTTGATAGGTTTCTTTACTGGTATCGGTTATCATGCTCTACCACGTTGATTATTTGGACTATCTGATCACCTATATATTTTAGGAATTAAACAATGAATACCAACAAAAACCCTCTTAGCACAGAATGGAAAACACACGCCGAAGCGCGCCACACAGTAGCAGGCATACGCACTTGGAACGTCAATCTAAATCCGCGTGCAATGCCAACCCTCGGTTTTGCAAAAGGTGATATACCAGCACAAACGACTCCTAAAAACGCACACGTAGATTGGCGTGGACCTTTTGCAGCACAAGCAGGGGCACTCATCGTGGAAATTACCACCGATAAAGGACTAAAAGGGTATGGACTCGGTGGTGGTGGACTTGCAGGTGCGATGATTATTGACAAACACCTGCAGCACTTTGTTATCGGACGCGACCCGTTTGATGTAGAGGATATTTGGAACCACCTATATCACATCACCTCAATTTACGGACGGCGCGGACTTGTCATCTATGCATTAAGTGGGATTGAACTTGCCCTCGTCGACCTCTGTGGGAAAATATTAGATGCTCCTGTATATAGTCTTTTCACAGACACACCGCTTCTACAGATTCCTGCTTATGCAACGGGGGTGGATGTCGGTTATTATGCCGACAACGGATTTACTGCATGTAAACTCCCACTGCGAAACGGTCTCGCTGAAGGTGACGATGGATTCCAGCAAAATCTTGAGATGATAAACACCGCTCGCGAGGCTATCGGTCCAGATGTGGAACTCATGACAGACATCTATCTCCGTTGGGATGTTGACTATACGCTCCGATTTGCTAACGAAACAACGCATCTTAATCTCAAATGGATAGAGGAACCGATTCCGCTTGACGATTATGCTGGTATGGCACGGTTAGTAAAAGAGGTAAATCCAACTTGGATTGTCTCTGGTGAACATGAATTCACACGATACGGTTTCCGTGAACTGCTACGATGGCATGCAGCGGATATGATTCAGCCGGATGTGAGTTGGGCAGGTGGATTTACAGAATGTTTGCGTATTGCCCGCGAAGCTGCCGAACAGGACATCCCAACGTGGCTTCATCAAGCTGGCACACCGTGGGGGTTGCATCTCACTGCTTGCTTGCCGTTGCCGTGTATGGCGGAGACATTTGGTCCCTCCCGTAATGATACTGAAAACGAGTTATATTGCCTTTTGCGTCCTTCTCCTCGTGATGGATTTTTCACACTAAACGATGCTCCTGGCTTTGGTGTTGATATTGATGAAGAACTGCTTAATGCTTACACACATCAATTATGGTGAAGTATGAAAAAGATTGGGCACTCTCACCCCACGGTAAGTGCTGTTTACTCCTGATTTTCTCTTGTTGGAGGGGTTTTCAACTTCGATTGGACAGGTTTCGGTTCAAATAATCGGGGTTAGAAACCCCTCCAACATAAGTGAATCACGACAACTGAATAAAAAACTTGACAATTTTATTTAATATGACACACTAAAATAAACTATATAGAAAGTGAGACGTGCATGCAGATACCTACAATTATTGACAATGTAAATGATAATACCCTCCTTAAAGCTCTTGAAACCCTTATATTAAAAAGTGTCAATTTAGATATAGCAACAGGAACATTTGAAATTGGCGCGTTTCTCTCACTACGTCTACTTCTACAAACGCGGTACTGAATTATTACGGCAAAAAGGTATTCTCTCATATATTTCATCAAATTCCTTTCTTCGTGTAGGTTTTGGCAAAAAACTGCGGGAATTTTTTACTGATAAAGTGTGTATTCATAAATTACTTAATTTTGGAAGTGTACCAGTTTTTAAAGCTGGGGTAGACACTTGTATCATACTAATTGAAAATGACAATCCAAATAAACAAGTGTTGTCAGCCGCTACTATCTGCAAAAAGGAGGACATACTTCGACTTTCAGATGCTTTCCAAGAACTCGCTGGTTCTATACTTACATCCGATTTATCTTCAGATGGATGGGCATTAACAACTTCAGAAGTGTTGCAGCTGCTAAATAAACTGCAACAAACTGGAACACCACTACAGGTATGCATAGATGGAAAATTCAATCGTGGTGTAGTGACAGGACTTGATAATGCTTTTATAATTAATGAGACTGTGCGACAACAGTTAATTACTGAGGATGTAAATAGTAAGAAGATCATAAAACCAGTGTTAAGAGGGCGTAACCTTAAAAAATGGAAAACGGAAGAGACTGGATATTATTTAATCTTCACACGACGTGGTATTGATATTGAACAATATCCAGCAATAAAGCAACATCTGAATCGTTATAAGTTAGATCTTGAACCGAAAGAAAATCGCAGTCAGAAGTATGGAAGAGCAAAAGGAAAATATAAATGGTATGAAATCCAAGCGAATACTGCTTATTACCGAAACTTTGATGAGCCAAAAATCATTTATCCAGAAACAGCAAAATCACTCTATGGTTGCTATGATAGTGCAAGATTCTTTGGTTTAAAAACAACGTACATTATACCTACTGAGGATCTATCACTGCTTGCTATCCTAAATAGTAAAATTTTTGACTGGTATGCAAGGCATAAATTTCAAAGTCTTAACGATCCCTGGTCTGGTGGTAGATTACTTTTTAAGAAGGTTAGCATGAAAGATGTCCCGATAGCAAATAGAACAGAAGAACAGAAAGCAGAGTTGTCGGAAATGGTTGAACGGATTTTGGCAGATCCGAATAGTGATCAGGTGCGCGAAATTGAGCAGCAGATAGATGACTTGGTGTATGAACTGTATGAGTTAACGGATGCGGAGATTGAGTTGATTAAGCAGACGTATCGGGATGCTGGAATGGTGGAGTCACTTTGATTTGCCAACAAATTTGTGATATACTTTACACGAATAGACGAATTCGTTCGAAAACTATTGTAACGTGAGTTTGATAAAACAACCGAATTTTGAATGTTGTGTTTCGTTGACGTTATATCTTGGTTGGAAACCAGAATAAGGCTTATGCTCCGTAGGAGCAATATGTTTATAGCAACTATCTAACGCAGCACCCCGCTCCGTAGGTGCGGTATAGGGTTTCAGAACACATAGCACTCCGCTGGAGTGCGAGAACTAAAATCCGATTTTCTATAAACATAGCACTCCGCTGGAGTGCTGCGATATATTGCGTTGGATTCCTCTAATTCATTGTGTCAAACCCACTTCAATATTATTATCAAACTCACGTTATTGTAAGGAGGGAGTTAGGACGAATGTGACTATCCAATTGACAATAGACCAGATGGTTGATTTGATTCAGCAGGTACCGCCGAAAGAAAAGATAGCGATTCTCACCGCACTTTCGGAGCAGGCACACGCTGGAGGGACAGAATACATGAAGGACGCTGAATCCAAAATTCGGAAAGTATGCACTGACCGGGGTGTAGATTGGGATTCAATGACAGAAGACGAGCGATTATATTTTATTAACGATATTGTGCATGAGGATCGTGAATGTAACCAATAGCAGTTTACGATACGAATGTTCTAATATCTGGCATGGTTTGGGGAGGTGTCCCTTATCGTTGTATTGAGTTGGCACAGTGTGTAGGTCGGGTAGAGCTTGCGAAACCCATAGGTGTCAATTTAAAAAAAGTTGCTGAATTTTCTCTTGTGGGAGGGGTTTCTAACCCCGATTTTGTTCGAATTTAGAATGTTAATCGGGATTAGAAACCCCTCCCACAAGAAGATATATCCTTAAATTGACGCTTAGGCTGTGTAAAGTTTTCGGCAAACATCTCATATCCATTGTAGTGCGGTGTCTCCATGCCCTGCATCTCTAAAACTATCGATAATGACGAGGCACGGAGACCTCGTCCTACAGCAGTATTATTGGGATTTACCGCGCACCTGTTACACCGACAGCCTTGCGAACTTTTTTCATAATTGGCACAGCGATGGCACGAGCCTTTTCAGCTCCCTCTTTAAGCACATTATCCAACACATCACGATTTTCCATTAACCCGTTGTATATAACACGTTCTTCTAAAAAGGTATCCTCTAAAAGCCTAAAGAGTTCATTTTTCATATAACCGTAGGCGAGTCCACCTTCGCGATAGATACGTTCTAACGTTTCAATAGCATCCGCATCTGCAAAATGACGGTAGATTGCAAAGATATTACATTCATCCGGATCCTTTGGCTCTTCTGGCCGTTTGGAATCCGTTACGATACGTTTCACCTGTTTTTCGATTTGGTTTGCAGGTGCAAAAATTGGGATGACGTTGTTATAACTTTTGCTCATTTTCCTACCATCAAGTCCAGTAATAGTCATCACATCCTCGCGAATAACTGCTTCCGGGACTACCAACACATCACGATAGGTTTTATTGAATAACATGGCGACATCACGGGTGATTTCAAGGTGCTGTTTTTGGTCTAATCCGACAGGAACGACATGCGATCCATAAAGCAAAATATCTGCAGCCATCAAAACAGGATAGGTATATAAACCCGTGTTGATACCTTTGTCCTCTTCGCGCCCCGCAGCAATATTGTCGTCTACTATAGTTTTGTATGCATGTGCTCGGTTGAGCAAACCTTTGGCAGTAAAGCATGCTAAGACCCATGCTAACTCAAACACCTCTGGTATATCGGATTGACGAAAGAAAATTACCTCATCTGGATCCAAACCAAGTGCCAACCAAGTCGCTGTTACCTGATAGGTTAAATCCTGTAATTCCTTCTTGTTCTTCACTGTGGTGAGTGCATGATAATCAGCGATGAAATAGAGTGCCTGATAGTTCTCCGCAAGTTCAAGTGCAGGTTTAATCATACCGAGATAGTTGCCTATATGCGGTTGTCCAGTCGGTTTTATTCCTGTAAGAGCGATCTGTTTCAATTCTGTTCTCCTAAATTTATTCTAATGTTATTATAACTTGCAGGATCTGCAATGTCAAACTAACCTACGTACAATGACTTTATTACCAGTTTTTAGTCCTAAATGTGCTTCTGCATTGCCTAAATTGATGGCAATTTCTAATAAACCGAAACTACCGATAATTGCAAGGGGCGTTCCTGCTTTAGATTCAGCATAAGTGCCATTCAATTTCTTAAGACTTGTCCTACCCGCTATTATCTCAAATTGGGTAGACACAATCTGTTTATCAAGTTCTTTTCCAGCATCTGCTTTTGAATTTGATAATAACAAAAAATCAGCAAGAGAATTTTCTGTGATATTCGTAATCAAATTACCAAAACTGTCAACATTGATAATTTGTCCTGTTAATGTATCATGTGTAGTGTAAATTGCTGGGAAGGGAAATCGGATGAGATCTCTGATTGGTGAACCGATATCTGTAAGTGAAACACCGAGTGATAAATGCGCCGCAACAGGTGCGAAAATATCTCTGCCGTGGAAAGTATTGCAAACTCTCGGTAGGATGTAGGATGGATTTTCTATAACTACCGCTTCTGGTGTGTCAACTTCTTCACTTTCGATGTGCTGAAGCAGATAGCTTAACACACCATTGTTAGGACAAACAAAGAAACCATCATCCGTTTTGCAAACCATTGCTTGCCGATCACTACCAACGCCAGGATCTACAATGACAACATGAATCGTCCCTTTGGGAAAAAAGCGATATGCAGAGTTAATTGTAAAGGCTGCCTCATGGATATCCTGTGGGGAAATGGCATGCGTGATGTCTACAATCTGCACATTCGGATTTATGTTTAGGATGACACCTTTCATCACACCGACGTATATATCGCTTGTGCCAAAATCGGTTGTTAATGTGATGAAAGGCGGAGGTTTGCTCATTATGTGTTAACGTTAGTTCGGTATAAGGGCTATTAGTAATCGCCTGAATACGCGTGTGGTCTGCATCGTTTAGGAAATCGCATAATAATCCATCAATCTAAGTATCTCAATTTTATTGGTAGGCTTTCTTCCTTTGTCTGAACCAGGATTTTCAGGATTAGTAGATTTCCAAGATTTACCTTATTAGGGTTTCTTTCCAAAGTATACATAAATGGTTATCACAGTAGAAAGTAAAATCTCGAAGAACAACATTGACACGGTAAATCCTGAAATCTACTAATCCTGGTTCAGACAGATTACGCCAGTACTACAAATTCTCCTGCATCCAAGCGAAACTTTTCCTTTGGCCTGTGCCATCATTCTCTCTGCCTTCGTATTCACAACACCAGACACCGTCATAACCTGCATCTTTTAAACAACTGATTGCTTTCGCCAGATCAATCTCACCTTCACCGAGTGCTTCGCCACGATAATTTCCGCGAGAACCTGTTCCATCTTTCAGGTGCGTATGTAGTGTCCAAGGTGCAATGATTTCATAATATCTGCCGACTGTCTCTAAATCATGTCCTGCCCAACGGTAATTCATCGTATCCATATTGGCACCGACATGTTTAGATCCGACTTGTTCAAACAGTTCCACCTGCAAATCACCATCGTTGGTCACCAATCCGTGGTTGTCTACAGCCAGATAAACATCATCCCGTTCAGCAAATTCAAGACATCGCTTTAGGCATCCTGCCATTGCTTCAACCCAACGACTTTCAGGCACAGAATCTTTCATAGCCCCACCTTCTGTGCGGAGAACCGATGTTCCTACAAGTTTTGCCAGTTCAGCAATGCGTTCCATCCGTTCAACTTGTGCTTGAATAGTTTCTTCGTCTAACACAACAAAATCGTTCCCTGCGCCGAGTGCTGAAACCTGCAAACCGTAAGATTCAACCTGTTCTCTAACGGATTCAGCGTTCTTTTTCGGATCAGTTGTGTCCGATTTCCACACATCTCCGATTGAAAGTTCAACGTATCCGAATCCTGTTTCGCTTGTAAATTTAAGAAAATCGTCAAGTGATTTGCCAGCATAGTTATAGTGGATTAATCCGAGTTTTGACATGATTGTATTCGTTCCTTCCAAAAAAGAATTCTTGCATGTATTTATGTATTATGCTATAATACCCGTATAGATAGGTTGCTGTCAAGCAGATTTTTGAATACTATACGTGCAATAGGTATTAAATAATGGAGAAATATCAACATATAACAGACCCTAAATTACATACTATTTACAACAAAGTTAAAGCAAAAGAACGTCTCTCTTTTGAAGAAGGCGTAACACTATACGAAAGTTCGGATATTAATGGGGTTGGGTTCATAGCCAACTATGTTCGTGAACGCTTGAACGGCAACGTTGCATACTACAATATCAACCAACATATAGACTATTCAAATGTATGCATACTCCATGCCCGATGCCATTTTTGTGCTTTTGCCCGAAAAAACATGCAAACCGAAGGTGCATGGGAGATGAGTGTTGACGAATTTTTGGATAAAGCGATGTATTCTATCCAGCACGGATGTACGGAAATCCACAGCGTCGGCGGCTTGCACCCCAAACTTCCGTTTGACTACTATCTACAGATGATCCGTGGCCTCAAAGAACGCATGCCTGATGTCCACCTAAAGTTTTTTACTGCAGTTGAGATTCATCATTTTTCACGTATATTTAAAATGTCTATAGAGGAGGTATTAGTGCAGCTGCGTGAAGCAGGTTTGGATTCACTTCCTGGAGGTGGGGCAGAGATATTTGCAGAGGAGACACGTGAGAAAATTTGCCCTGGTAAACTGAGTGCAGAAGGTTGGTTTGAAGTCCACGATATTGCCCATAATCTCGGTATTTCTACGAATGCGACAATGCTTTATGGACACCTTGAAACAACGGAAGATAGAGTTGACCATCTCATCAGATTACGGGAACAGCAGGATAAATCTGGAGGGTTCGTTACGTTTATACCGCTTGCGTTTCATCCTGCAAACACGCGTATGGCTTATCTCCCATCAACTTCAGGTTTAACGGATCTGCGGAACATTGCTGTATCTCGCCTGATGTTAGACAATATTCCCCATATAAAAGTCTACTGGATTATGACAGGATTGAAAACTGCACAAGTAGCACTCTGTTTTGGTGCTGACGATATTGATGGGACGGTGACAGAGGAGAAGATTACACACATGGCAGGGGCAGATACCCCAGAAGCTGTTTCAGTAGATACACTCACACGTCTCATTGAAGAAGCAGGTTATGTTCCAGTGGAGCGCGACACGTTATATAACGAGATAATTCGAGAAGGAAATCAGTGGCACAGAAAAGCTGCACATCTCAATATGGGCTTGCAAGCTGCGCCCTAAAGGTAGGGGCAGTATCGTTCTTGAATACTAAACCGCTCATTTATCCACTCTTGAACGGACAACTACAGACTGATGAAATTTCACTCAGTGTTAAGGTGCCAAGTCATCTTGCAATTCAATTAAATAATGGCGAATTAGATATCGGTTTAATTCCAATTATTGAATACTTTCGTGCCAATGCTGTAGGTGCAGGTTACCGCATTCTTCCTAACATAGCGATTGGTTCTCGCGGGAGTGTTCTCAGTATTCAATTGTTCAGTCGTGTGCCAATTCAGGACATTCAGCATATTGCATTAGATACAAGTTCGCGTTCATCTGTTGCACTACTGGAAATCTTACTCGCTGAAAAATATCAAATTAACCCAACGTTTAAGTCTTGTAATCCATCAATTGATCCGGCTACTGCAGATACAGATGCAGTATTGCTTATTGGAGATGCGGCACTCAAAAACCTCGGGGCAACAGAATATAGTGTTGACCTGGGTACTGAATGGCAGGAATTAACGGGGTTGCCGTTTGTCTACGCTTGTTGGGTTGCAAGGAAAGCTGTTGACCTTGAAAACGTACCGCAACTGCTATTAGAAGCAAAAAAACTTGGAATTAAACAGATCCCAGCAATTGCACGAATTGAAGCAAAAAAACTCGGTTTCCCCGAAAACCTATGTAGAGACTACCTGCAACATCACATCAATTATGACTTAGACCAGCCGGCAATTGCAGGTCTTGAACTTTATTACAAACTTGCTGAAAAACACAAACTTGTAGAATCTGGAAAAATCTTACCACTCAAAATAGTAGAACCATAATAAACACGTTAACAAAGTAAATGAATATCTATTAATAAAAATAATAAATAATAGGTTGAAAAATGAACTCCGATGAAACAACTAACAATGGTGACGACTTTACACAACAGTTTGAAGATTTTCTCAAAAGTTCCGGGCTTCGTCTAACTCAAAAGCGGATGGATGTTTTGAACCAAGTATTCGCTTACCCCGGACACTTTCAAACTGAAGACCTCTTGGTACAGATGCGTCAAAACGGGTACAATGTTTCGCGTCCGACTATTTATCGCACCCTACCCCTTCTTGTAAGAAGTGGTTTACTGACAGAATTTATTGACGCACAGAAAAACACACGTTACGAAAGCATTCATTCTCTTAAAGAGCATGCACACCTCATCTGCCTCAGATGTGGACAGATTGTTGAATTCAAAGAGCCGCAGATTGATGCACTGCAAAAAGCGGTGTGTGAAGCACACCAATTTAAACCGGTTCGCTTCCGAAATGAGATAATCGGACACTGTTCTGAATGTCAGGCAGAATTAGAGGAAATTGCTTCAACCGAATTAGAACCTTCGAACGCTAACGATACATAAATTTTTCACGCGCGTTTTTTTCTTGACAAATATAATTATAATCTGATACTATAGTATTTAACGTTTTTAGAGAGAAACAAAACAAGTAAACATCTACAATAACCTAAGTTGCTACCTATGACTTGGGTTACAATACAAAACCAGCAATAGGAGTACAAAATGTATTATAAATTCACTGCTATACTTTCACTTGTATGCTTTGTAGTGATTATGTCAGGTTGTAGTGCACTTCTTACCCAACAAGAGTGGAGCGAGAATTATGCATTACTTGATGGCACGCAAGCAAACAGCATAGAAATGATTGATGGCGATATGAACACCGTAGGGGTAGTAAGTTCGGCAAGTAATTCAGCATCAAAAGTGAATAGAACCCCAGCCCCAGAAGTTATTGTTAATTTGCCTGAAAAAAAGGTTGTCCGTAAAATAGTAATTCACTCGGATAATATCAAGAATTTTATCCTCTACGCAGACAAAGGTGGAAAAACAATTACAGGGACAGACTGGCAAATGATAAAGACTGTACAACGTGTGAAATCACATCCGATAGTTATACCTATATTATACGCATTTCCAACAGACCGCATTCGTTTAGTTGTTTTAGGAACGTCAGACGATGCTGGATTGACAAGAAATGAAAATGCAAAGGAATTGCAGGCGAGTGGTGTGGATTGTGCTACAGGTAGTTCATGAGGTTCATCTTTGGCGGCAGTTCGCCGTCGGGCCCCTGCAAAAGTTCGTGAAATTGAAATCTACGGATACAAAACCTCAGAAGATACCGTTGTTACTGGAGATGATACAGTTGACACTCCATCTGTAACAGATACTGAGTTGCTATTGTATTAGTGAACACATACTAATCAGTTATCAGTTAGTCAGATTCCGCATAATAATTTTATGTAACTAACTGATAACTGATTAGTACAAACTATATACTATACTCAATTTTAACCATTCATTTCGCTTCAAGCACAATCAATACTATACCATGAAATACTTTGCTTACGGATCAAATCTCAATGTGGGTCAAATGCAGTGGCGGTGTCGTAATGCTGTTCCGCTCGGTCCGTATACGCTTCAAGGGTATACACTTGTTTTCCGGTTTTACGCAGACATTACGCCTGTTCCGGGCAAGTCTGTTAAGGGTGGGTTATGGGAAATTACCGAAAAACATGAGGAATTACTTGACAGATATGAGGGATACCCAGAACTTTATGGTAAATATTACGAAGATGATATTATGTTTTACCGTATGCGTGAGGATGCTTACGACTTGAAATTGCCTACCCCCGGTTATCTTGAGGATATGCTTGAAGGGATGGAAAATTTTGGCTTCTCATCACTGCAAGATTTAAATAATAATCTCGGAAACCCACCCACGGAAGACATTGTTATAGAAGGGGACCTACTCCAGAATGCAATGCGTTTGATTGCAGAATCAATGGGTATAGATCTTATTGGAGATGTATCAGTAGCAATTTGATTACCACAGATAACCTCCAATCTGGAATGTCCGAAGAGCGTGACTACGAACCAGTTTTTCTTTACAAGATAGTCAATTCGTCATCTTCTCCGCTTTCTTGTAAAACAGTATCCAATTCCGAAGCTACTACTCCAAAGGCACCCGCCTGCGGTGAATCGGGATGTCCCGCAACGATAGGCACACCAAGATCCCCAGCTGTGCATACTTCAGCATCAAGTGGAATCTCACCCAGAAAAGTAACGCCAAACCTTTCACTTGTTTTTCTTCCACCATCCGATCTGAAAATCTCTGTTTTTTCATTGCAGTGCGGGCAGAGGAAATAACTCATATTTTCTATTATACCCAGTATCGGCACGCCTAAACGTTCAAACATGGCAACACCGCGCCGCACATCTGCCAGAGCGACATCCTGTGGTGTGGTCACAATTACCGAACCTGTAAGTGGGATTGCTTGTGATAGGGTAAGTGCAACATCTCCTGTGCCGGGTGGCAGATCAATGATGAGGTAATCAAGTTCACCCCATTCTACATCTGTCAAAAATTGTCTGATAGCAGAATGCAGCATCGGTCCACGCCATATCATCGCTTGTTCTTCTGGCACCATGAACCCAATTGACATTAGTTTAATATTATGTCGTTCAAGTGGGACAAGTTTGCGCTCAGGACTGGTGCGTGGTTTATCCTGTATACCCATCATGGTAGGGATGCTGGGACCGTAAGCATCCGCGTCCATTAATCCGACAGATGCACCATTCTTGGCAAGAGATATAGCCAAATTGGTAGCAACGGTGGACTTCCCGACCCCGCCTTTTCCACTTGCAACTGCAATTTTATACTTTATGTTCGGTAATGTAATGTTCTGTTGCGGGGCAGGTTGCTGGATGGATGGCTGTTGCGTGCGTTTGCCAGAGATCTCCGCACCGCTAATTACCTTTAGTTCAGGATGTTCTTTTGATGTGGCGTTCGTTTTACCATCATCTTTGTCACCTTTTTTAAAAAATCTCAATGTGTTTTCTCCTTATCCATAATATCTTCTTTAATAATGCCATAAAAATTTCAGAATTACCAACCTATTTTAAAGCGTGTAATTTTAGAAAATGATTTCGTTGCAAGTTATTATGTCCGATAGTCTGCATTTATACGTATGTAATCGTAGGAATAATCGCAGGTCCACATGGTTATTTCAGCATCCCCAGCACGTAGGTCTATGGTAATCCGAATTGGGTCGTTGTCAAAAAGTTGCGTTGCTTTTTCTTCGTCGTAGCCAGAGTTCATTCCGTTTTTGACAAGTATATAATCTCCGAGCAGCACGTCCACTTGATAAGGGTCAAAGGCTGCACCAGACTTACCGATTGCCATCATTATGCGTCCCCAATTGGCATCGTTTGCGAAAATTGCAGTTTTGACGAGAGGGGATTCAGCGACTGCCCGCGCAGCTTTTTCTGCATCCTCTCTGTTTTTCGCCTGTTTAATAACAACCTCCACGAGTTTGGTTGCCCCTTCACCATCACGCGCTAACATTTTTACCAATTCCGTGCAGACGAACATCAAACCTTCACAAAAGGTTTCATAATCCTGTCCATTTGCGCTAACTATTTCGGTATTTTCTGCGTTCCCTGTGGCAAGAATGAGCACGGTGTCGTTTGTGCTGCGGTCAGTGTCTACGGTAAGGAGGTTATAGGTATTATCAACAACACGGGTTAAAGCGGATTGGAGCGTTTCACTACTGATATTTGCATCGGTAGTTAGGAAAGAGAGCATTGTCGCCATATTCGGAGCGATCATCCCCGAGCCTTTGGCTATCCCACCAATCCGCACGGTTTTCCCATCGACTTGTATTTCAACGGCAGTAGTCTTCGGAAATGTGTCGGTTGTCATAATTGCTTCCGCTGCGTCATCTCCACCTTCGTAACTGAGTGCTTGCGCTGCCTTATGTATACCGTTTTCAATAGTCTCCATGGGTAATTGCTGCCCGATCACACCTGTGGACGCAACGAATACCTGTTCTTCTTTGATGTTCAGGTGTTCTGCGGTCGATGCCGCCATCCGATAGGCATTCGTCATACCGAGTTCACCAGTGCAGGCATTTGCATTTCCACTGTTGATGATAATCGCTTGTGCTGTTGGGGCGGTGAGGTGCTTGCGACAAACTAAAACTGGGGCAGCGGTAACACTATTTACGGTAAAGACACCCGCTGCTGTCGCAGATGTATCGGAATAAATAAGTGCTAAATCTTTCGCTTCTGTCTTTTTTATTCCTGCATGGATACCGGCAGCTTGCACACCCTGGACTGCTGTGATGCCGCCTTCAATCTGTTTCATAAATCGCTCCTAACGGATAAAGTAAATGAAATTTTAATACATGATGATGGAATTGTCAAATGGAAAACAGTATCCGCAGTACTGAACAATTCTTGACATACTGTGATAAGTACGTAAAATAGACTTACGATAATTTCAACTACGGAGGAGAGAATATGGCGAAAATACGGATGGCACAATACGGCACCAAACACGGACATGCACGTGGCAAACTTCAGGCGATGCTTGGAAATCCCGATGTGGAGGTGGCAGGTGTTTATGAACCTGATGAAGAACGACGTTCCAAACTTCAGGAAAATGGGGGTTGGTCTCATAATGTTTACTGGTTCAAAGATGCAGCGGAGATGTTAGCAGATGATTCAATTGTCGCAATTGCTTCTGAGGGGAACAACGCAGAGAGTTTGGATCAGACTGAAGAGATAGTGAATGCTGGTAAACATGTGTGGTACGACAAACCCGCAGGAGAAAACTGGGAACAGTGGCAACGCGTTATTGCTACAGCTCAGGAAAAGTCTCTATTGGTGCAGATGGGGTATATGTTGCGGTATCATTCCAGTTTTAGACAGGTGACAGATTGGGCGAGATCTGGCTTTTTAGGGAATGTGTTTTCAGTTCGGGCACACATGTCAACCAATATATCCAAGGAAGCGCGAACACGAATTAGTCAACATATCGGGGGCATATTCTTCGACTTAGGTGGACATGTGCTGGATCAAATTGTCTGGATGCTGGGTAGACCTGAAAAGGTCACCAGTTTTCTACGCAACGACGGTGGATCAGTGGAACCCTTCAAAGATAATACACTAACAGTCTATGAGTACGAAAAAGGGATGGCATTTATCACAATTTCTGCTCTGGAACCGCGGCCGATAGCACGGCGATTTGAGGTATATGGCACAGAAGGAAGTGCTATTATCGTTGAACCTTTTGAACCCGGTCATACGATTCGACTCTGCCTACATGATGCCAAAGATGGATATTCACAAGGTGAACAGATAGTCCAGATAGATGGTGAGAGTCGTCAGCGGACGTATGAGTTGGAACTGGTTGCGTTTTTGGCAACTATTAAGGGAGAACAACCGCCTGATAGACCAATGTCCCACGAACTGTTAGTGCAAGAGACATTATTGCGTGCGACAGGTGTGATAGCATAATAAGCCTTGTTGGGGGGATTTCCTAACCCCGATATTTTGAGTCTAAACCTATAAGATCGGGGTTAGGAAATCCCCCCAACAAGGTGAGGTAATTAATCTTCCAATCCACCTGCCCATTTTAGGCATCCCGTAATGTGTTCATGGAACCACGGTTGACTCCAAAGAACATCAGGGTGTCCGAGTGCAGTGTACATCACGCGCCCTTCACCGTAGGCATGACACCATCCAAGAGCATAGTCATTGTCGTCACGGTTACCACGTGAGACATCAATGGAATCGTTATCTAAACGCATCAACACATGCGTATTCTCACGTGACCAATTTTTGAATGTGTAGATTTCATCTACAACTTTGAAACTCTCTCCGAGCGGACGCGTTGCGGGATGGTCTGTGTCCTCAACGATGACGTTGACTTCTTCGTGCCATGGATGTCCGTTAAAATAACCACCGATCATTTCTCCGAATTCTTCCCAATCGTAGCAAGTATCGGTGGCATTGTGGATTCCGAAGAAGCCTTTACCGTTTCGGACGAAGTTGAGCAACGCCTCTTTCTGTGCATCGTTAAAGGGTAAGTTACCTGTTGTTGCGAATGCCACGACATCGTGTTTGGCTAAATTGTCTTCTGATATGCGATCACATCGGTGTGTTGTTGTGACTCGCCATCCGTTTGCTGCACCGATTTCTTTGAGTGCAACTTCGGCATTCGGCAAATAACTATGTTCAAAACCTGCAGAATGACGTAACATCAGTATGTTCATATTTTTATCCTTTTGGTGTTTGTATTTATGGGTATTATATAGGATTTCGCAAATTTGTGTTGAAGAAACCGCACCTATCATAAAGGTTTTATATGTTTGATCTGGATTGGCAACCATCAACGTTGATACATGCGCCTGTAATAAGACTGGCCCGTTCTGATGCAAGGAAAACAGCAACGTTAGCGATCTCTTCTGGTTTGCCAAACCGCCCCAACGGCATCTCACTTTGGACAAATGCTTTCATCTTTTCTGGGTCTGCTTTCATACGGCGATCCCAACCGCCACCGGGGAATAGAATAGACCCAGGGGCAATGCTATTGACACGGATGTTGTCAGTAGCAAGTTCCTTTGCTAACGATTTGGTCATACTGATTTCTGCGGCTTTTGCTGCGTTATAGGTGATATGTCCGCCGCCCTCTCTGCCATAAATAGAGGTAATCATGATAATCGCGCCACCACCTTGTTTTTTCATTGCTGGGATAGCGTGTCGGTTTATCCGTGCTGCTGAAACCAGATTTAGATCCAAGATTTCATGCCATTCCTCATCAGAAATTTCATTTAAAGGTGTCCAACGACTCCCACCTACATTGTTAACAACTACATCTATTCTGGTGAAACGATTCAACGTTTCTGACATAAATGCATCAACTTGCGCGTTGTCAGTTACATCGGTGGGTTTTGAAAACACCTTGATACCGTGTGCCGTGAGTTCCTCAGTTGCATCTTGTAAGGTATCTGGGTCTCTTCCACAGACGCTGAGTCGGACACCTTCTTCTGCAAATCCGTTTGCGATGGCTCTGCCGATTCCTCGGCTTGCCCCTGTCACAACGACGACTTTGTCTCTTAGTCTTAAGTTCATTAAAATGGCTCCGTTTCTTTCATGCAAAGATAATCGTTCAAAAGCACATGTGTGTTCATTTCTTTTTCTCTTTCGGTATTTTTTCTTCCTTAAGCCGATAGCCTACACCGTATACTGTTTCAATATGCTTCCCAAAATTCCCGAGTTTCCGTCTGAGACGACTGACGTGTGTATCCACTGTTCTATCAACACCGTAATATTCCTGTCCCCAGATGATATCCATAAGTACATCACGATTGAAAACGCGCCCGGGTGAACGGGCAAACATTGTGATAAGTTTGAACTCTGTTGCTGTGAGATCAATTGCGCCGTCTTCAGTCAACACCTGATGTCTATCCAAGTCAATTGTCACGCTGTGTGTTTGTATCTGGTTTTCGTCCTCCGCCTCGTTACCTGCTTTGAGTCTTCGGAGGACAGCATTGATTCGTAAAACAACCTCGCGAGGACTGAAAGGTTTGGTGATATAATCATCAGCACCTAATTCAAGTCCGGTTACACGGTCGCTTTCTTCAGTTTTTGCGGTCAGCATGACGATGGGAATTTTTTTGGTGCGTGGGTCGTTCTTCAGAAGACGACAGACGATCAATCCATCAACTTCAGGTAGCATGAGGTCTAATAAAATTAGGTCAGGTGGGTTGTCTACTGCTCGTTGCAATGCATCTGCACCGTTGCGAACAGCATCTACTTTAAAATCTGCTTCCCGCAGATTATATCTTAGCAACTCTACGATGTCACGTTCATCCTCTACAATTAGTATTTTTGCTTCCATCAGAATATCCTTGCTGTTAGCCTGAATGATTAAAATAGGTTTCGTAAAGGTATGTGTCTTATAATTAATCATTTTAACACATTTGGGAGCAAAAGTGTAGTGAAAAAATGTAAACAGCAGAGGCATTCAATTGTCGAGTTTCATTGTTGTTGGAGAGGTTTGGAACCCTGAATTTTCCTGCTGGGTATCTGAAATCGGGGTTAGAACCCCCTCCCACAATCATTAAGGTGAAAATCGGGGTTAGAACCCCCTCCCACAATAGGTTCAAGTGACAATTGAATGCCTCTGCAATTACCTGTTATTTCTCTTGTGTTTCTACATGAATCATGGTATCATGCAAAACTAAATAATCAGCAATTAATAGCAATCGAATATAAGAGATGTCCTCTAACCTCTATTGTTTGAAATGATCTACTTCCAGTCTAATATCTTTCATGCCTACATACAATACGCACACCACTATCCTATCGAATGAGAAAGTAGCGGAAGATCATTATTTGTTACGATGTGAGTGTTCTGAGATAGCACAGCATGCACAACCGGGACAATTCGTTCATGTCCTGATTTCAAATGGATCAGGATTGTTGCTTAGGCGTCCATTTACGATATATACGGTTGATGATAAACATATAACTATGTTGTATCAGATCATTGGCGAAGGAACAGGACGGTTATCAGAGTTACCAAGTGGTGCTTCAGTCCAGGTGATGGGACCGCTTGGTAATACATTTGACATTGCAGGCAACACTAATCCGGCAATTTTAGTTGGCGGCGGTGCTGGCATTGCATCCTTAATGTTGTTGGCAGTTTCATTACGGACACAAGGTATAGAGACATTAGGATTGATAGGGGCACAACACCGCGATAGATTGCTCAGTGTTGATGATTTGCAAGCGATTGGCGTGTCTGTACAAATTGCTACAGATGATGGAAGTGTTGGACATCATGGGTTCGTTACTGATGTACTAATGGAAATTCTCAGTAAGAATGATTTGAAACATCCTACAATCTATGCATGCGGTCCACACGGAATGCTTGCTGCTGTCAGTAAGATTACATCTGAATTTGGTGTGCAGACACAAGTTGCGATGGAAAATCGGATGGGTTGTGCTATGGGCGTATGTCTTGGGTGTGTTTGTCCTGTCCGTATTGGAAAGAATCAAATCGAGTATCAACGTGTCTGCACTGAAGGACCTGTCTTCAATGCCTCTGAAATTGCATGGGAATATAGCAAGTAAACAAAATGAAAACAACATTCTACCAAAAATTAACAGAAACAAGTTTAAATGGTGAAGTACTTTCGGATGATTGCTGTGAAAAGATATTATCAGCATCTGAAGTGGAATTGCTTCCCTTGTTAGACGCTGCTTACCAAGTTCGCAAAACATATTATCAGAATACTGTCCAACTACACATTCTCAATAATGCACAGAACGGTAATTGTCCAGAGGATTGTCACTACTGCGTGCAAGCAAAAACTGCAACTACAGATATTGATACCTATTCATTAAAACCGATGTCAGAGATTCTCGCTGAAGCCGAACGTGCATATCAGTCTGGTGCGTATCGTTACTGCATTGTTATGAGCGGAAGAGGACCTAACTCAAAAAGAGTTAAACAACTGACACAAATAATCCAAACAGTCAAAGACCGTTTTCCGATTGAGGTGTGTTTATCTGTTGGATTGATTGATGAACCTGCCGCACGCACATTAAAAGAAGCAGGATTGGACAGATTAAACCACAATCTAAACACATCTGAATTTCACTATCCGAATATCTGCAGCACGCATACTTATCAAGACCGAATGGATACACTGCATGCGGCACAATCGGCAGGACTCGCATGCTGTTCAGGTGTGATTGTAGGTATGGGTGAAGATAATTATGATCTGATTAGCGTAGCAAAAGAACTACGAAGATTGAAAGTTGCCTCAATTCCAGTCAACTTTTTCCTGCCTATTGCTGGCACGCAGATTAAGGAAACCCGATCCTTAACACCCGATTATTGCTTACGGGTATTGAGTCTGTTCCGATTCCTAAATCCGACAGCAGAGGTGAGGGTTGCTGCAGGAAGGGAACACCACCTGCGAGGCATGGAGGTAATGTCGCTTTATCCTGCGAATTCCATGTTTTTGGATGGTTACCTGAATGCGAAAGGGAAGGAAGCATCTCGGACATTTCAGATGATAGAGGATGCTGGATTTATCATTGAGACAAACGGGGACATTTCGGAACATCTACAACACCCACAGAACGAACAAGTAGATGTGCCACTCAAAGAATTAGAGGTGCTGCGTCCGCGAATAGAGTCAAAAACATAAGAATTTGTTAAAACCTAATAACAGTCGCAGTTTTCTTCATTCAGTTCTAAAGAGAGTTGAAGTGATTGTGGTTCTGTTGTCACGACTTTACCATTAGTTTTGATCTTTTTAGCGTCAATATCCCTCATGTCTTCAGGTATGGCAAAGTAGGACTTCAGTACTTCCCAATCCCTATCTACGATTGTAATGATCCCACCGAGATAAAAACTTACCCATACATCACCTATTTTAGAATTAGGCGATTCTTGTGCTAATTTGCGTTGTGTGATTTCTACATAATTGGGATCAATATCAATCCCAATCACATTTCTTCCCAATCTGGCAGCAGCAACGGCTGTTGTACCAGTACCCATAAATGGATCTAATACTACGTCACCTTCGTCTGTACTCATCAATATAAGACGTTCCAAAAGATGCACTGGTAGTTGACACGGATGTGGGTCTCTATGTTTATTATGGCGGATGCGGTGAATATCCGACCAGATATCCGAAACAAGCGGTCCGAAAGGGTGTAGAATTTTCTTTTTTCCACCGTAGTCTTTTAACAAGTATCCACATTTTCGGCACCGCTTATGTGGGTAACGGATTTCATAGAATTTATTCTCACGTTGATTCTTTGCATAAAACAAGATGCCGTAATGTGAGGGTTGTAAAGTCTTTCCCATAGGTGCTGTTGGTGCGTCCCAGGCAATCCAATGACGGAAATCTGTCACTTCGTTTAGGAACTCAGCATAATAGGTAAGCCACTTCGGGATATTGTGTAGGAAGATGGATCCACTCGGTTTTGTTATTCTCACCATTTCATAGATCCACTGTTTGCACCAATTGAGATAATCGCTTGTTTCCTTCTCGTCCTTGTATGTTCCATACTTCTTTTTGAGGTTAAAGGGAGGATCGGCAAAAGTAACATCAACACTATCTGATGGAAGCTGCTGCATAACTTCTATACAATCGCCGTGAATGATTTTGTTGAGAAATTTTTCCATGTTTACGATGAGATTATCCAATCTGCTTCAACCCATCCATATAAAGTTGCAACGCCGCTGGTATTCAAGCTGTCTATCCGCATTCTGATACATCTCAAGAAACTCAATAACGACGCGAGGCAATGCAGGACCAGATGCATTAAGTGTATGAATAAACTCTGGTTTTGCATCTGCTTCATGGTGTATCGGATATAATAGGCACAACGCACTTGAACACCTCAAAATTGCGTTATTGAGAAAAACTTGAAAATTGGCAAGAATTACACCGATGTTATGATTTTCTCATGTCTAAAAATGCCTATATACTTGCAGTTTCAATTTTGCTTGGGATCCTACTAAGAATAAGTTTCTCCATTTCTACTTTGGTACTGGCATTATCAATGTCAATACCAACAATCCTACCTTCAGCATCATAATCCAAAACGACACCTTCAGATATTTCCAAACTCTCTACACTATGCTGGTCTGATAAATTAATATATAGTGAGTCAGTTTCTGAATAATAGTTGAGTTTCATGGTTTGCATCTCCAGTTATCACCCAATTTGCTTCAACCCACCCATATAAGGTTGTAAAACCGCAGGTAATCGCACAGTTCCATCCGAATTCTGATACGTCTCAAGAAGTGCTATAACCACTCGTGGCAATGCAGTGCCTGACGCGTTGAGTGTGTGAATAAACTCCGGTTTCGTTCCTGCTTCAGGACGGTATCGTATATTAGCACGACGTGCCTGAAATGCCTCAAAGTTACTACAAGAAGATACCTCTAAATACCTTTCCCTTGCTGGTGCCCAGACTTCAATATCGTAACATTTCGCTGCAGCGAAAGAAAGTTCAACAGTACAATGTTGTATAACACGGTATACAAGACCCAATGCCTGCAATACACTCTCTGCATTTTCTAATAACGACTCATGTTCAATGTATGAAGTTTCGGGGGTAGTGAACTTGACCATCTCTACTTTGTCAAATTGATGAATACGTTGCAAACCGCGCGTGTCTTTTCCATACGCACCCGCTTCACGGCGGAAACAAGGAGTGTAAGCAGTATAGTATATTGGCAACTCGTCAGCAGATAGAATTTCACCTGCAAATAGATTTGTAACAGGCACTTCAGCAGTCGGTATGAGAAATAGATCACTATCGGGATTTTCATCATCTCTGTCGCACCGATACATCTCCGATTCAAATTTTGGGAGTTGACCTGTGCCAGTCATGGTGGGACGATTAGCAAGAAAGGGTGGTGATACCTCAGTGTAACCGTGTTCGGTGGTATGCAAATCAAGCATGAACTGGATCAAAGCCCGTTCCAGTTTTGCACCTAATCCTTTGAACAGCACAAAGTTACTACCTGCGACCTTTGCACCCCGTTGAAAATCAACTATGTCCAATTGTTCAGCGATTTCCCAATGTGGTTTGAGTTCAAAATCGTAACTCGGTTTTTCACCCCAAATCTTGATTTCAGTGTTATCATCTTCACTTGTGCCAAAAGGTGTGCTTTCATCTGGCACATTTGGAATAGTCAACAGGATAGCGTCTATATCAGATTTTAGTTTGTTGGCTTCAGCAGTTCGTTCTTTTATATCCTGTGAGAGTTTCCGCATCTCAGTAATCGTTTCAGTTGCGTCCTGCTTTTCTCGCTTCAATTGGGCAATTTGTTGAGATACTTGATTCTGGTGTGCTTGTAGCGTTTGTGTTTGCGTCAAATTCTCTCGCCACTGTGTATCCAGATCAATTAGTTTGTCTAACTCAGCATCAGTTTGGCGATCTGTTAACATCTTACGGACAGCATCGGTATTTTCTCTGATAAATTTGAGGTCAACCACTTCGGTTCTACTCCTCTACTGTAGGGGATTTTATAAAAACACATAAGTGTATGTGAGATATGTAACGAAAAAACCACAGCGTTGTTTAGCACAACCTGTGGCTATTCTTGCAATGTGAACGGGCCCGACGGGACTTGAACCCGCGACCTCCTGCGTGACAGGCAGGCGCGCTAAACCAACTGCGCCACGAGCCCGTAAGGGACTTCTAACAAGTAGGCGGGACAGGACTTGAACCTGTGACCTACAGCTTGTAAGGCTGTCGCTCTAGCCACCTGAGCTACCCGCCCAAAATGAGATAGGGACATCATCTCATCTCAAGGACAATGTTAAGTATAACACATGCCATGCGGTTTGTCAAGAAAATATGATTTTTCTGCAGAAGCATTCAATTTTCGATATTTGCTCCTAAAAGCGTGAGTGCTTCTTTAGGTTTTGCTGCAAAATAGCGGAATGCAGAAGCTATGGCTGTGTTTCCAGAAGTGCGCAATAGACTAATGGTTGCATTTCGTAATGCACACATCACCTGAGGAATGTTGCCACACCGGACTTGAGACACATCCTCATCAAAGAGCACATCCCGCGTGCGGTGCGATAGGTTCTCTATCGCCCAATGCCCACGACGGCGTATTAGAATCCGTTTTGCTGACCCACACTCAGGCGTTTAGACTTGTTATGCCATATTGCGTCATCGTGTTCTTTTCTCCGGTGCGGGCGTGTTTTCGTTCTCTCTTATATTAGTAAACTTGTGCAAGCCCCGGCCAGTCCACATATCCTGTATCTATGAGGAGTGTGCTTGTCGTCATCGTGCGCGTTTGAAGCCACCCCTTGTCTTTTTCAACAGTGATCTGTCCGTGCCCCGAGTTCCTTATGTATCTGTTCACTTATTTTTGTGGGGTGTGATGTCCGAGTGTCCGAGTGTCCACTTTCAAATACGGCTCGAATATCTTCTAATAGAGCGAGTAATTTTCTTTCACAGGCATGATATAATCCGCATCACATAAGTCTTGACAGAACGCGCGTTGTGTCAGCAGTGCATCTGTTGTCACCACTTCACCTGCGACATCAAACGCTTGTAGGATGTGTGAAGCAATAGGGATTTCATTCGTTTTGTCAGACACAGGTTGCTGTGTGAGTGTGATACCGAGTTGATGTGTCACAACAGATAACAGCTGTGTGATTTGAGCATCTTGAGTGAGACTGCCACATAAGGTTTTGCCATCTATTGCTACCGCATTCTTATCGTCTTCCTGCGTAGCTGCGAACACATCAGCTGCCCACGCACTGAGTGTTTTTTCTAAAGCAACAATGTCTAAATCGTTGAAACAATAATGGAGTGTTGAGGCACAAGGTGTTTTCTGGTGCGTGAACCCAAGGGCTATAGCGAATTCAGGAGGATAAATGCGTCCCCATTCCGTGATGGCACTATAACGGTGATATCCACACATCATACCAACCACCGAAAGGCCTAAAATAGCAGATAACGGATGTCGTTTTCCACGAGGGTTGCGTCTATCAGGAACTTCTGCTAATCTATTAAGTAAGTGGCGAGATTCTTCTTTCGTCATTTTTACCTCCAAAGCATAAATGCTTATATAACTATGAGATAAAGTATATCAGATATGGCGTGAGAAGTCACGCTATATCTGATATATAAAGAATATGCACAAACTGATTTCGACAATTGAATGCCTCTGGCAAATTGCCTTGAGTAATGAGCCGAAATATGTTATTATGACACAGCAAAATCCAAGACATTAAGTCTCTGATTTTAACATACAATTTTCGGGCAAGACAAAGATGTTGCAGCCTATATGTGAGGGAAAAAATGCGCAGTCATGAGGTAGATTACGAGATTTTTGGAAACGATATGCAAGTCGTTGAGGTAGAACTTGATTTAGGTGAAACAATCGTCGCGGAAGCCGGTGCTATGAACTGGATGGAAGATGACATTGAGTTTGAAGCAAAGATGGGTGATGGGACCAGTGGTAATGACGGTTTGATGGGGAAGTTTCTCAGTGCGGGGAAACGTGCACTCACAGGAGAATCGCTCTTTATGACTCACTTTACCAACACAGGGAATAACAAAAGACGGGTGGCATTTGCTGCACCTTATCCTGGGCATATTATTCCTGTTGATTTAGCTGAAATCGGTGGGCAACTGACTTGTCAGAAGGATGCATTCCTTTGTGCTGCACTCGGAACTGAAATCAGTATCGCTTTCTCAAAAAGGTTGGGAGCCGGTTTCTTTGGTGGAGAAGGGTTTATTCTTCAATTGCTACGCGGTGATGGAATGGCGTTTATACATGCTGGCGGAACAGTCATCAAAAAGGAACTTAATAACGAGACAATCCGGATTGACACAGGATGTCTTGTTGCATTTACCTCAGGTATCAATTATAGTATTGAAAGGATAAAGGGGTTAAAATCAATGTTTTTCGGTGGTGAGGGTCTTTTCCTTGCTACATTAGAAGGGACTGGCACCGTATACCTGCAGAGTCTACCATTTTCCAAGTTAGCTGACCGAATCATTGAGCAAGTACCAAGAAGTCGTAACTGATACACGGATGTATCCATAAATGATATATCACGTTCAATTTGATGGATATTCCTATCTTAATTCGCAAGAAATCTGGAAAATACATGAACATTGACACGTTCTCTAACACAATCATAGTCGCAGATACTACAGATATTTTACCACAGTTAATAGAGACTGGTGAGCAATACCAAGTTATTATTGCCGATCCACCATACAATATCGGCAAAGATTTTGGGAATGGTCCTGATATGATGCCATTAGAAGACTATGTTGATTGGGCAGAATCATGGCTTAAGGACTGCCTTCAACTCTTGACTGATGATGGATTACTTTATCTCTACGGATTTCCAGAAATTATCGCAAGAATTTCAGTGTGTTTCCCAATCCACGAACAACGTTGGTTAGTTTGGCATTATACCAACAAGACAGTTCCATCACTGAAATTTTGGCAACGTTCACACGAAACTATATTGTGTCTGTGGAAACCGAATATGCCGAGAACTAATTTAGAGATAGATCAGATTAGAGAACCTTATACTGAGAATTTTCTGAAAAATGCAGCTGGAAAGGTGCGTAAAGACACGCCTTCACGATACGGTTCAGTCGGTAAAATGACGATATATAACGCTCATAAAGATGGTGCACTTCCAAGAGACGTTATAAAAATACCAGCATTGGCAGGAGGTGCAGGTCGTGCTGAAAGATGGTTTGTTTGTAGAACCTGTGAATCTAAGATATATCCTCCAGAAGTTCTCTCCGAACACAGAGAGCATGATATTTTAAAACATCCTACTCAAAAACCGATGGAACTCACAAGGAGACTCATATTGTCACGAATCAATGGAAAAAATGGGAAAGTACTTATACCGTTTGCTGGATCGGGTTCAGAATGTGTTGTTGCAAAAAACTTAGGCGTGGAGTTTCTCGGTATAGAGATTAATCCTGAATTTGCAGATTTTGCTATGAAATGGTTGGAATCTCAATGTGAACAGAGTATGTGGTTGTGGGAGTCAGAGGATGTATTACCTAAAGATGTTGCAGTTGACCACACTAATTTTAATTCAGAATTCAATTAAAATCTTCCTTTCTTGGTCTTTGTTTAAGGAGCAATTTGAAAATACAATCTATCAAAGCATATCAAGTTGACCTTCCACTACACGAAGGCAGCTACAACTGGTCAGGTGGGAAATCTGTATCCGTGTTTGATAGCACCGTCTTCGCTGTTGAAACAGATGAAGGTATAACAGGTTATGGAGAGGTATGTCCATTAGGTCCGTTTTATCTGCCTGCTTATGCAGAAGGCACGCGCACAGGTATTGCCGAACTCGCACCACATCTCATTGGTGAAGATCCGACACAACTGCTACCGTTGAATCAATACATGGATATTGTGCTTAAGGGACATCCTTATGTAAAATCTGGAATAGACATCGCATGTTGGGACATTTTGGGAAAGGTTTCAAATCAACCGGCGTGTACACTCCTTGGCGGTAGGTATGGAGAAGATTTCATGCTGTATCGTGCGATTTCACAACAATCTCCGGATGAGATGGCAGAGAAAGTAGCGACCTATCGTGCGGAAGGTTACCGTAAATTCCAGTTGAAAGTGGGTGGAGATCCTAACACCGATATTGAACGAATCCATGCAGTTTCACAACTCCTGCAACCCGATGATGTGCTGATTGCTGATGCAAATACTGGATGGTTAATGCATCAAGCTGCTCGTGTCGTTCGAGGTGTGAGTGATGTAGATGTCTACATTGAACAACCATGTTTATCTTACGAAGAGTGTTTAGCAATTAGAGAACGGACAGATCATCCTTTTGTTCTTGACGAAACGATTGACAGCATCCATACACTATTACGTGGACATGCGGATAGGGCAATGGATGTCGTGAATATCAAAATTAGCAAATTCGGTGGACTTACCAAGGCAAAATTAGCAAGAGACTTATGTGTTGAATTCGGTATTGCTATGACGATTGAAGATAGTTGGGGTGGTGATATTACAACGGCAGCGATTGCGCACCTCGCACATAGTACACCTACTGAGTTTTTATTCACTGCAACTGATTTCAACAGTTATGTCACTGTCAGCACGGCAGAAGGTGCACCTCAGCGTGATAACGGTAGAATGGCTGCTTCAACCGAACCGGGTTTGGGAATCGTACCATGCAGGGATGTGTTAGGTGAAGCGGTTGTGATTGTGGAATAATGCTATGGCAATAAGAATCCTCACCGCTGCAGATGTGCTTTTGGCACTCCCGATGCCGAAAGCAATTGATGCTATGTGGCACGCATACAGTCAACTTTCAGCAGACAAAGTTGTCATGCCCTCCCGACAACACATTTCCACAGATAAAGGTGTGACGTTGATAATGCCTGCTTATCTACCTGATGGAAGTGAATTCGGCATTAAAGTCGTATCGGTATATGATGAAAACCCAGATCATGATATACCACGTATCAATGCAACAGTGTTAGTTCTTGATCCAACAACAGGGGAAACAAAAGCAATTATGGACGGTGCCAGTCTCACTGCTATCCGAACAGGTGCGGGGGGAGGTGTTGCTGCAGATCTACTTGCACGTTCGAACGCGTCAACGGTGGGACTTTTCGGTGCAGGAGTGCAGGCAAGAGTGCAGCTGCAGGCAGTCATGGTAGTTAGGGACATCAAACGGGTCAACCTAATCAGTCGGACTCAGGCTTCTGCAGAACGCCTCGCAGCTGAGATTGTAGAGTGGCCTACTACAGCTGATATAAATATCATGTCCACGCCACAAGAAGTAGTTGAGAATGCAGATATAGTACTATGTGCAACAACATCGGGGACACCGCTATTTGATGGGAATCACTTGCAACCAGGGACACATATCACTGCAGTGGGAACATTCGTGCCTGAAAAGCGAGAAGTTGACACAACTACTATAAGACGCGCAAACCGAATTGTAGTGGATTCTCGTGAAGATTGTTTAGAAGAAGCAGGCGATCTGATTATTCCAAATGCGAAAATTGATGCAGAAATCGGGGAAATTATCAATGGCAACATGCCTGGACGGCAATCAGATGACGAAATCACATTCTTCAAATCCGTAGGGGTTGCTGTACAAGATGCAGTTGCTGCATCAGTTGTATTGAAAGAGGCAGAAACTAAAGGATTGGGTTCCGTCATTGATATAGCAAAATCAGGACTTACGCGTTCCCTCCTTGATAAGCTTACTGTTACCCATAAGTATTGTCTAATCATTCTATAAGTTTCATTTGTTGGTTTCTCCACCTTCTGTGAGGTTTTGAAAGATGGCAAAGGCATTAGAAATATCATTCAACCTTTGCCAACCTCGCCAAAGCACCGTCACTCCAGGATTGCCATCTGACTTCTGGGCTAAAAAACCACCGAGTTTGGCAATCCAGATGACGACTTCAGAGACAGATGGTGTTTTTTTCAGGGAGTGCCTGTGTCTTATGGGTTATACAGTATAGTGCTTTCCATTCAAGGTCATGTAAGACGTGTGTGCAGTCGGTGTCGGGAGTGTGCCGATTTATCATCGTCATCCAATAAAGTCGCCACGCAATCACATTCATTAGGGCAATATAGCGCAGCAGTCGGTCTTTTGTTGCCAAACGCGCATCTTCAACCTTGTTGCTGGACTTCAACACTTTGAAGTATACTTCAATCTGCCCCCGCTGTTTATACCAATCTATGCGTTGTATTGCGTCAGAGAAGGTGGAAACTTCAACATTTGTAATCAACAACCATTCCAAGGCGGTCGTGCTTTCAGGCGGGTCAGGTTCCGCCGCATAGACAACAAACACCTCAATAGGTTCCAACGCTTTATCCTCCGCATTCAGACGAGCTGGGGGACACAGTATTGTCTTTGCCCAGCGAACACTTACCTTTGCTTCATGTGCCGGATAGTCGCCACGCCTACCCACTTCTACCTGAAACTCACCTCCGATCTCTATTGTTTTCACCAAATCACGCAGTTTACCTACCGATCATAAAAACACAGTTTCCACCCCAAAAACTTATGGGTAACAGTAAGCTTATCAAGAGGGAATGCGTAAGTCCTATATTGAAAACATGTTGACGTATATCATAGAAATTGATACATTATGTAAAATTATCATGCTTGAGTTTATACAGAATCTTAGGAGAATAAGAAAATGGCAACGACTCAGAAGTATAGGATAGGTATTATCGGTTGTGGAGGCATGGGTAGGTCTCATTCTCGTTCATGGCAAAAACAAGAAAATGTAGAACTTGTTGCTGCCATGGATATCTATGAAGAATCTGCAAAGCGGGTAGCAGATGAATTCGGGATACCGGCTACTTATACAGCTGTAGATGAAATGTTATCAAAAGAGGACTTGGATATTGTCAGCATTACGACTTGGCAAGGACCGCGTTCAGAAGCCACAGTAGCAGCTGCGAAGGCAGGCGTGAAAGGTATCATGGGAGAGAAACCGATGTCTGCTTCTCTTGGACAGGCAGATGATATGCTTGAGGCATGTGAACAAAACGATGTGAAACTTGTCATTGGACACCAAGGTAGATACAATCATACAAACACAGAGATACGCCGACTTGTTGCTGCCGGTGCAATTGGTCAACCAACAACGTTACATCATCGTGCCAAGGCACATGCTGGATTGTTAAATACTGGAACGCATGCGATAGATGGTTGGCGTTATCTGTTGTCTGATCCCGAGACTTTGTGGGTGATTGGGACGACATCTCGTACTACAGACCGTTGGGAACGTCGGACAATCTGTGAAGATCTGTGTATGGGATTGGTGTGCTTTGAAGGTGGTGCGCGTGCAATTTATGAAGGTGACTTACCGGATCCTGGTGTATCAATGCCGAGAGTTGCTGGTACAGAAGGGCAAATACGTAATGGTGACAATGGCACTGTGCTACTTCAAAATAACGATGGGAAAGGTTGGCAGACAATTACACCACCACCAGAACCCAAAAATCAGTTTCAAGAACTTATTGAATGGGTAGAGGGAAAAATACCCACTCACAGAGGAAGAGGAGAACAAGCTCGGTATACTATTGAAATTATGATGGCGATTTATGAATCTTTGCGCATCAAAGATGTTGTCAATATGCCGCTTGAAACGAAGGAATTGCCGTTGGAATTGATGGTTAACGATGGGACACTTCCTGTTCTTGAAGAGGGTAAATATGATCTTCGGACGCCTTTTGAAGGGCAGACGCGAAAGAGGTAATTATTATTTATAGTGGAATTTACAATTAATCAAACATTCATTAGAGGGCGAGGAAACCTCGCCCCTACGGGACTTGTGGTAGTTGTCAGTCCATTGAAATGTCTTTTTAATTCTAAATGTCACCATATTTAAAGTGTCATAACAAGCAAGCGAGTGGGAACCGAACCGCATAAGTCTGCGACAGTAGGCGTTGCATGTGAGGGTGGAACGAGCGAAGCAGCAAGGCAGTAGGCGTGCAGTGTGAAGCGCAGCAAACCTGCAAAGCACGCGCTGCAGCAGAACATAAACAAAAGATACCGGTGTAGCGACAATAGACATTATAACGTTTTAATTGTGTGTTGTTATTGGTCTTTAAAAAATCTAAAGTTTGTAGGTCGGGTAGAGCTTGCGAAACCCATAAGCGTCAATTTGTCAATTTAGTGATTTATCGTTGTCTATTGTTGATTTCTTTAGTCCCGTAGGGACGACATGTTTATAGAAACGAAATAAACACCTTCTTTAGTCCCGTAGGGACGATATGTGTAACATTAGGTAATAACATAAACATATCGTCCCTACGGGACTAAAGAGAGTTAGGATAACGTTTCTCTATAAACATATCGTCCCTACGGGACTAAATATGGCTAATCTCCATAATCATGCGTATTTAGAGGTGTTCACAATAACATAGATTTTTTCTTAAATTGACGCCTATGGGTAGAGCTTGCGAAACCCGACAATATCAGGGTTTCAGAGATAATATATTAGATTTCAAAATCGCTAAAACGGTAACTTCCCCATCTGATAACTTGATATTCAGAACTAATACCATTTCTAAATAGTAATGTCTCATTGCTAATTGGAAGAACCCCCTAAATCCCCCTTATCAGTGGGACTTTAAGAAAGCCTTTATGACAGTCTCTTAAATAGAATCTGATAACTTGATATTCAGAACTAATACCATTTCTAAATAGTAATGTCTCATTGCTAATTGGAAGAACCCCCTAAATCCCCCTTATCAGTGGGACTTTAAGAAAGCCTTTATGACAGTCTCTTAAATAGAAATGGTATAACATGTCGGGTTTCGCAAGCTCTACCCGACCTACAATCCCTTAGCGTTTAGACTATATTTCGGTCTTAGTGTTATCAGGGACGGACGATTAAATCATTATAATGTCTACTATGCAAAGAAATAGGCAAATAACCCACGCGGTTACCTGCTTGTGCTTAATGTGCTTTTGATTTTGTTTGATCTACTGCTTCAATTTTCCCCACGTTACTTTTTTTTTATCTTGTGGGAATACAGGCAGCACATCATCACTGATCCAATCTAACGTTGCATCACTACCCGGGTGGTTTGTGAGCCGTGTCCTCACGCGTGTTTTGATATGATACTTATAGATATTGCTGCTATGTGGGTCTTCAAAATCATCCGGTAGCGGTTGGTTCAAAGGGTAGGGGCCACGCGCACTAAAAACGATGGATTCACCGTCGTCCATCCAGTCAACGCTAATCCCTTTCATGTCCTTCCGTATATGGAGGGATTGGATGTTTCCGCCGTTGCGATTACATATCCTATACCGAAACGCCTTGAAGAAACGTCTTCCATTCGCCGCGATTTTAAACTCTGTCTGGAGAAACACAATCTGTTTGCCATCTGGCGACCAGCGCGGGCTTGATCTATGAATCGTGAATTCTCCACCTGCAGCCGGTAGCGGTATCAGTGTGCGTAGATTGTCACCATCCGCATCCATAATATAGATCGTGTTATGGACGCCGTGCGTGCTCGGTACCGAACATATTATATGCTTGCCGTCTGGCGACCAGTCAGGTTGGACACCCCAGAAATCCGAGATTTCTTCCATCTCTCCTGTCTCTATATTGAGTACGACGGTTCTGATTTTCCAGTCGTTGAGATTCTCATTGCTTCTACTAAAAACGATAAATTTGCCGTCCGGTGAAAATGAAGATCCATGGATAGAACCTTCGTTATCTATGAGTTTCCGAACATTTGTGCCATCAGCATTCATCAAATACAAATGATAAGCCTTACCCTTAAACAGTATCTGTTTACCATCTGGTGACCAGCGATTTGGGTATGGTACCTTGTGGTTCCCTGTCCTGATAGGTATCTGGTTACCCCCATCATCGTCCATCACGTAGACACCTTTTATACCGTCGCGTTTTGAGCTAAAAGTGATTTTGGTGTGTGCTGCAGTTGACACAAGCAGTCCCAGTAAGCATAGCAAAACAACTTTTCGTGTGTTCATGGTGCTTCTCCTGAAAATGTGTGGCAGGGGTGCGTGTCCCCTGCCGGCAGTATCGGGTTATGGTCCATCTTTCCAAGTAAACGTCACAGCAGTTGTGCCTGTCTGGTGTTCTGTATCTACTTCCCAGTTGTCTGCTGGTCCACTATTACCGAACACCTGAAGGTGCGCGTGCGCGTTATAATAAAGCGGATTATCTTCCTCTATTATGCCGACATCACGATCGAAGAGTTTACCCCCGCCGCGCCATGGCTCGGGGTCGGTATAAGGCCCGGGGTTATACGTCTGAGAGTGTTTACCCACCTGAATAATTTCGATGGGTTTGGTATCTCGATGGTGTTCTTTGTCGTCAACTTGACCATTGGGAGCATCGTATTTATCCGTTCGGAACCAGAGCAAAACAGATAGCGGGTTATTGTCTGGTTTTTTCGCCTTGGGGTTATTTTTTGGATTATAGGCATAGATGGAAGCATCCATAATAATATCCGAACCGTCGTAGTAGAACCTTGAGATCTCCACGGAGCCGTAGGCACCCGTATTTGGACCTGGTTCATACAAGTAGATGGGTTTATAGACTGTGAAGTCACGGGAGTCATAATCACTCGTACTTGTTTTCGTATCTCGATTATAATACCATGCTTTGGCGGCAATTCGGTATTTCCTCCCCTTTACGTGCCCTGGACAGTCTGACACACTGGGAGCGAACCACGCACGTGTGGCACCACCGTCTCCTAAAGTTTCCCCTACATATTTTAGATTATCAGGGTCATCGGGATCACCAATATACCAGTATACGGTATCATAAGGGATATCCGTTTCAATGTAAGCACATCCTCGGATATAACCGTAATCCTCAGTTTCGGAAGGCATGTACATATCAATGATCTCAATCTGTGCCTGAGCACTACTCATCATCCCGAACAAGAAACAGATCGCTACGATGGTAGCGATTAATTGAAACGTATTCATTTTCATTGTGTGTTCTCCTTTTAGAACATTGAAAAAGTTTTATTCGGTTATTTGACAGTTCCGAAAGGAGCGTTGGAGGGCACCCCCCTTTATCCCCCCGCAAGCGTGGGGACAGGAAAGATGTGTTGCTATCAACTCTAACCTTCGGGCTCGCTGGTTCTCATATTCTCATAGTCACAGACCTGTGTATATGTTAGCATGAAAACCAGCCCTGTCATAACGATACTATGGCAGTGCTACGCGCGGATGGTGCTTTTGTGAATGTTAGCACTGTCGGCGCGCCCCCAATGGGGGGTAGCTTGCCCCGGTGTCCTACACGTTTTCTGTGCATTTCTAACACCTTATTGGATTGGTATTATACATGTTTACAATATTTTTGTCAACAACTTTTTTTATTTATGGGTGTGTAAAGTTTTTGTCACCATGTCGGACATTATGGTGAATTGCAAGCATATGTGTAATACGTTTAGTCCCTACCAAATCAACGCTATGAATGCCTTTATGGCATTCAGCGGGACTGAAGAACATAATGCAAAAGTTATAGTCCATAAGACAACACCTAAGTAGGAACAATAAGGCATCCGGCAATATTTGCAGATTCTTTTGCCAAAAACTTTACATACCCAAGAACGAAATATCCCTGTCTTCTTGTGAGGGAATATGGTATAATTGTTGTTTGAAACATAATTTGGAATTGGAGGATTTGGATTGTTAAAAGTATCAAAGTTTGGTGGGAGTTCACTTGCCACAGGTGAGCAAGTTCGTCGTGTCTGTGACATTATTACCGATGACCCCGCACGAAAGATAGTGGTTGTATCAGCACCTGGAAAACGACATGGCAATGACATCAAAGTAACCGACTTGCTGATTGCAGCGGCATCACAACGTTTGATGGGTAAGATTGGTGCATCCGAATGTGCCGAAGCGATTGAACGGTATCGGGATATTGCGACAGAATTAGAACTTCCCGCAGAGATAGTTGAATCTATTGCGCATGATTTCACAGAACGTCTTGAAGACAGCACAGATGAGGCTGATCTGTATATGGATACGATGAAAGCTGGTGGCGAAGATAATTGTGCTCGTTTGATTGCACAAGTGTTGCAGACTCGCGGCGTAGAAGCACACTATGTGAATCCAAAGGACGCAGGACTACTTCTCTCCGATGAACCAGGGAATGCGCATGTTCTTCCAGAAGCGTATAACCGTTTGCGTAACTTAAAGGAACGTCCGGGTATAACGATTTTTCCAGGGTTCTTCGGATATTCAAGTGATGGTCACATTGTCACCTTTTCACGTGGGGGTTCAGATATAACAGGTGCAATTCTCGCGAGTGCTGTTCGGGCAGAAGTATATGAAAACTTCACAGATGTCGACTCTGTATTCGCAGCAAATCCATCTATTATCTCAGATCCCGCTCCTATTTCAGAGCTTACTTACCGTGAGATGCGTGAGCTCTCTTATGCCGGTTTTTCCGTGTTTCACGATGAGGCATTGGAACCTGTGTATCGTGCTATGGTACCTGTCCACATTCGTAGTACAAATAATCCGAAATCTGCTGGCACTTTGATTTTGCCGAATTGTAAATCAAGGGGAACGCCTGTCGTCGGTATAGCCGCGATGAGCAATGTTTGTTGTGTTTATCTCAGTAAATATCTCATGAATCGTCAAATAGGCTTTGGTAGACGTTTACTTCAGATATTGGAAGGTGAAGACATCTCTTTTGAACACGTTCCATCTGGTATAGATAATATGTCAGTGATTATACGCGAAGAGAACCTGCCTTCAGAGAAAGAGAAGCGTATCGTTGAAAAGATTAGGCAGACACTTGCCCCAGAAGATGTTTCTGTTGAACGAGGATTATCTCTGATTATGGTTGTTGGTGAAGGCATGCAGCATACGGTAGGGGTAGCTGCACGAGCAACATGTGCCTTAGCAAATTCTGAAGTAAATATTGAAATCATCAATCAAGGTTCAAATGAGGTAAGTATGATGTTTGGTGTTAAATCAACGGATATGGCCGTTGCGGTTCAAGCACTCTACAAGGAATTTTTTGATGGTCATAACAGTAAAACCGAATGAATTGTCTGCGGGAAAACTTACAGATAAACATGTCAAACAAGCCGTTGAAGCGATCCGTGTTGATGGATATGTTGTTTTAGAAAACATAGTAAAACATAAAAATCTGGATATTTTGCGTGAACGTATGGATGCTGATTCGGAAAAGTTGATTAAAGCTGAAAAATGGGGTGGTGCGGGGATGCTTATAGGACATCTACAACAAGGACCGCCCCCTTTTGCTCCATATATCTTCAGAGATATAGTTGCAAATCCTTATGTGATACAGGTAACAAAAGAACTGCTTGGTGCAGGAGTCTACAACAATTTTTACAATGGGAACACGAACTGCCCGGGCAGTGGTATCCAACCGTTACATAGAGATGGTGATCATTTATGGCAAAATCAGAAAGTTGCTCATCCAACGGCAGAAGTGGTTGTTAATATATCTCCTCAAGATACAATGGAGGATAACGGCAGTGTTGAACTTTGGCCTGGTTCACATTTGGATATTAGTGGAAGGCAGATTGATGATGAGCGTGAAGCGAGACGGCGTGAGGTAGCTCCACCGATACGTGGCAATGCTAAAAAGGGAAGTGTACTTATCCGTGATATGCGTCTCTGGCATCGTGGTGTGCCAAATTTGTCTGACGAACCGCGCCACATGATTGCAATGATTCATCGTATTCGTTGGCTCCGTTCAGGAAGACGGTTGAAATATCAAACAGGATGCGAACAAGCTTTTGAAAACAGTGCCCTTGATCATAATGCGGATTTTGTTGATGAGAAATTGGATGATTATCTCTTCAATCCTAAATTCTGATTACATCTTTAACATAAGGTATAGATAATGAGAAGATTTGGCACACAAGGTCCAGTTAATTCCGAAGAGCACTATGTTGTCTCACGAAGTGATGAACTTGCGGATTACATTGACCGCGTCAAACAAGGACGATACATTGTGCTTTTTGCCCCACGTCAAAGTGGAAAGACTACATTCTTCAAAGATGCAATAAAGATGCTTGCAGAAGAAGATTCATCTTATTTCCCAATTCAACTCAATTTTGAAGAATATAAGAATCGTACATCTGATCAATTTTACGTTGATGTTTATGAAGATATATGTGAGGAAATTGAGTATATCATAGATAGTCGAAATTCTGAATTGACTCATAAACAGTGGCAAATCCTTAGCGGCTCAAAAATCACAGATTCTGTCTCTATGAGAAGATTCTTCAGACAATTGCCTCATATACTTAAGAATGAGAAAGATTTTTCAGTTTTACCTCGTATTTTTATTAATATTGATGAGTTTGATGGGATACCACAAACTGTTGTGAGTGATTTTTTGCATTCTCTCCGAAGAATTTATCTGACCGATAGAAATGTTCGCTCCCCATATAGTCTTAGCATTGTCGGCGTAAAAAGCATTACACAATTGAACTATGATCGGTCAGTTTCTCCCTTTAATATCCAAGATGAATTCACTTTGCCCAACTTTACGCTTCAACAAGTAGGTGAATTATTTGGGCAATATACGGATGAAGTTGGACAAGTTATTGCTCCAGAAGTGCTTGAATTATTACATAGACAGACAGCGGGACAACCATTTCTTGTCAATAGAATTGCTCAAATACTTACAGATGAGCTTGATATTCCAAAGAGCGATTCGATTCAGTTACCACACTTTCTGCAAGCCCATGCAATTCTTCTTGAAGAACGGAACACAAACATTGACCATCTAACAACGAATATTCGTAGAGACCGTAGGTATGAAACGATGTTGATGGAGATAGCATTTACAGATGGTGGCAAACGTTTTAACTTGCGGCATGAGATTATAAGTGATCTGGTAACTTACGGTGTCATAGGAAAAGATGAAGATGGTTTCTGCAAAATATTGAATCCGATTTATCTGTATTGCATTATTCAGACATTTCAACCCCCTGGGAATGGACTTGAGAGTGAATATTTCTCCGATGATGGTCCAATTGATTTTTCAGGTTATTTGACATCTTCTGGAATGATTCGGATGGATGCATTAATCGATAATTTCAAGGATTTCATTGCGCGTGCTGGATATAGAATATTGCAAGTTCCGGACACACCACAAGAATTCGTTGGACAATATTTACTTTCAGCATATTTGGACCAATTCGTTCAGACAGTAGGTGCCTCAATTCGCTTAGAAGTTCAAACTGGAAGGGGTAGAGCAGACATTGTCATCTCTCATAAGGGACGACAGTATATAATTGAAACAAAGGTATGGCGAAGTGAACGACGATACGAGTTAGGTAAGCAGCAACTTGCAGAATACATGAAATTGGAAGATACTACACAAGGATACTATGTTGTCTTTGATCATCGGGATAACCCAAATCCATTCGTTGAAACCGACACCTTTGATGACTTGACTATTCGGAGTTATGTAATTCCAGTTTTACAAACACCACCATCTCAACAAATATCTGAACAACCTTTATCGTACACATCACACACCAGAAATAATTTGGAGACGCGTATGAAATCTCAAACTAACTGGGTGCCTGCAGAACCCGATCTCAAGACAGTCTGTGAAAACTATAAAGACCCAATCTATTCACTTTCCCAAGCGGAGATTCCCGCTATTATCCTGCGTAATGCATATTCACCAGAACAGTGTCAAGGATTGATACATCGTTTTACAAATATAGGATTGATGCGTGATGAGTCTGATAGCAACACAGCAGATAAACGGACTCGTATTGACATCGGAACAAGTCTGGGTAATCGTGGAAACAACAAAGATGGCTTTTTAACACACGCTAAAGCAACACACCATCTATTTCATTTTCTATTTGATGGATTTGACAATCCTGTTGATCTGATTTATGAATCACTTGCATCACTTTCTCCAGGAAAGGATGTTATGGTTGCTCGTGAACCGGATGGCTCGTTATATGGTCCTGCCATCTTTCGTATCCACTACGAAACGCATAGTTACAAGCCACACATTGACAGTGTAAAATACCGTGAGCAGCGAACGGATTATGCAGTCTATCGCTTTGAACATCAATTTGCAGGTGTTTTGTGTGTTCAAAATGCAGATGCTGATGGTAAAGGAACACAAGCCATTTTGCATCGTTGTTTATGGTCTGAAGATGTTCAACCGCACATTGCTGAAGAAACATTTGACAGATATGCATCTGAGAATGGAATAGAAAATTATCAAGTTGATTTAGAACAGGGAGATTTATACTTTTTCAATACACGGTGTATTCATGAAGTTCCTGCTGTTAAAGGAGCACGTGCAAGAATTGTATTGGCAGTATTTATCGGTTATTCTCCTGACGATGGCGAAATATATGTTTGGTCATGAGTTAACACAGTTTTGGTATCAATCTCTGCATGTTTCAAAAACTTTACACATCACCGTAACTCATGAGATTGCGGACATCGTTTTCTTATGAGATTTTACATTTATTTTGAAAAACGCGTATAGTTGCTCTGATATTGTGTTTGAGACAAGGATTCTATTGCCAAAAACTATACACAGCCTCAAGGAGAGAAATGCTACTATTCTTACAATCTCTCGCGGAAGGACATGTTTGTTGATTCTTACGTATCTGATGACCGCTTTTCTAACCAATCAAGAAACGCGTTTAGTTCTGTAGATAGGTTTACTTGAATATCACAGACTCGTTGAGCGTTTTCAACGACACCCTCAAGTTCCAATTCAAATATGTAGATATTCCTGAAGCGGTGACGAAACTTTAGAATATATTCCAAAGCAGTAGCTGTTTTTTCAGAGATCACAAGCGGACGCATCGGGGGTGCTGCTGCCATTTGGTGTAATAGGTCTTTATGCCAATCTTTACCTTGGGGTACCTCCTTGTCGATTTCTTGGGCAACACGCTGAAAGATGTTTTCCAAACCTGTGTAAAATACAGGTAGACGGATTGCAACCAATGCCTTGAGATCATCTATATCTTCAGCTGATGCCTCGTCTATTTTCTTCAGACGCACTTTGATTTCTTCCACAGTTTGTTCTATTTTTTTATATTCATCAGAAATTCGTTCAATGAGTTTTCGTCTATATGATTTGTCGTTTTTCTCTCTTATTGTAAGGAATGACTGCAGGGAAACGTAGGATTGATTAATACCCATTGTTTCCTGCTGAATATGGACAGCTTGACTCTGAATCCGTTCCCGAAATCGTCCCTTAGTACTGTGAAAATTAACGAGATCAATCTTGAACTCTGTGCTAATGTGTCTGATTGCCCAGACAGCATCAAGGTACGTATCTCCTTGTATCCCCCAGACTGCAATATCAATATCTGACCATTCTGAGAACGAAATCTGATCTGCAAGGGACCCAAACACAGCCACTTGCTCCGCACCGAAATCTTTATAGAGCATCGCTGCAATACGATGAGCAGTCTGCCACGCGCGTTGTAGCAATGCTTCATCTACCTTGCGATTTTTCAAGTGCTGTTCAAGGCGTTTGCTGTATTTTTCTAATTCTTCTGGTGATAGGTCTTTTGCTGTGCGCTGGGACTCTGTGGGTTGGTGCATTTCTAAAACTCCATTCAAATATCACTCGTTTTTCATGGGAAACGGAAGTTGACTTACCATCCATTTATTCCTCGGTTTTTTGATAGCAACAAAACATCTTTTATCCACACAAACTTTAGCTGCGACAGGGTTAATCTCTATTGTCAAATCAAACATACTTATCTTTATATTACCACCAACTACTGACCATGAACCCCCTTCATGCACATATTACGTTAGGCGTTTTGACCGCAATTCGCTTGAAACTTGCATCTCCAGTTTTTGTAACATGGAATGTCACATCAAAACTAATCCCTTTGTCGCTTGCGGTATAATTACAACTTTCTCCAGGTATCAACATCAATCCAACAACGGCAGGCTGCGGCGGTCTGGGTGGTCCTTGTCCTAATAGTGCGGAGAGACAACCCATGAAGCAAAAGGATGTGAAAAGCAGAATAAGTGCGGCGAATTTTGGAATGTGTTTGTTGAGTTTCATTGGGAATCTCCATCTTCTTGAGGATTTACTATGTTAATAGAATATCAGAATAATGCTATAAATTCAAGCAAGGAAAAAGAGACTGAAATCCATTTTGCTTTCACGTCTCTATTGCTTAGAAGTGTATTTGCTTTCAATGTAAAATAACTTAATATTATGAATGTTATATTACATCAAGTCTTATTAGGTTTCGTCGTGCTCGGATAGGTTGATCAGCATTCATTTGAAGCGTTATAACAGTTGCCGACCAATAGGTGTTTGACCTTGAATCTCTCCGTTCTCACGGTATAACTCGTTTTTCCAATGTTTCCAAATTACGGAGTTGCAGTGCCTGTTCTTCAGCAAGGAGAGTTTCCATTTCCTGTTTCGCTTCCGATTCTAAAGGTATTTCACCATTTAGTGCCAAGAGTTCTGCTAAGCGTTTCTGTTTTTCCACAGCAAAAGTCTCAAAACCAAAACTGGGGTATCCGTTCTTAATCATTTTATAAACGTCTTTATCTGTGCTTAAGACTTTTCCTGTGTCAGCATCAACGATTATCTCTCCAACTTCCAAAGGCGGCGCAACATTCGTGAAAACGGGAACTTTCCAGACAGCGGAAACATCATCCTTAAAAATAGGTTCTTTGATAGTCAAGCATCTTCCAGCGTGTTTTCGTAAAAATGTTGATGCTGTGTCTCTTGTCTCGTCACGTCTCAATTGAAATGTCACCAGTTCCTCAAGAGAAGTTTCATGCGTTTGTGCTTGCTGTGTCAACTTCTTATATAGATAGTCTGGTAGTGAAATAGTTAACGGATGCATGTGCAACGTTCTTATAGCCAGTTTCATAGTGATTTACAAGATTAATTTTAGCATACTTGTAGCGATTTTCAAAGTGAAATTTGGAAAGCCAATTGAATAGCACATAAATTGTCTAAATTATATTAGAAGATGGGAAGGAACGGTTTGGCGTAGAATAAAAGAGGCGGGATGACCTTTTGGAATCCCGCCTCTTTTATCTGTTTTAATTTTATATCTTTGCAAACTATAGCCAATAACCAATTACTTTCTACGGAACCGGAACCCGCTTTCTCTAGAACGATATAACGTTATCTGTTGTTTTTCAACGTCAATATCGGATATGATCACCTCAACCTCATCACCCTCTTTTAATGATTCCGGCGTGGACATCCGAATAAGTCCGTTATAATCTGGTTCAATCTCAACAAAGACACCAAAATGGGTTACGTTTACGACAGAACCAGTAATCTTTGTGCCAATAGGGTACTTTTCTTTCAGGCGTTCCCACGGATTCGGCTCCAACTGCTTAAGACCTAACGAAATTCGTTTGTCCTTTTTCGAAACTTCAAGGACTACAGCATCGAGTTCTTCACCTTGATTGAAGTCGGAGGGTACTTTGTCATGTGGTTTCCATGACAGTTCTGATATATGTATCATTCCTGAAAGACCTTCTTCAAGTTTGAGGAATACTCCAAAATCTGTGGTGCTGGAAACGGTGCCTTGGACTGTTGAATCAATTGGATATTGCTTTTCAACATCAATATCTTCCCATGGATCCCGTTTCAAACTTAATGAGATTTTCCCGCTTTCCTTGTTGATATTTATTACTTTGACTTTAACACTTTCATTGATCGAAACCACTTCAGATGAATGATTTATAGGTTCATAAGATAATTCAGATTTGTGGATTAATCCATCAATACCGTCAAGTTCTACAAACACTCCAAAGTCCTTTATGTTTTTCACTGTTCCATTCACCCATTGTCCAACTTCAAATGTGGTAAGGACCTCAACGCGTTTTTCTGCAGGTTCAAGGTCCAATTGTTTGTCTGCCGTGTCTACTGTTTCTGTGTAGTCACTAGGTTCTTGAGAAGATTCTGAAAATACTATATCAGAAATGCCAGCGAGTTGTTCCTCAGCAGCAATTTTCCTCGCTTCCGCTTCTTCCAACCTTTCCTCCATAATAGATAGTCTCGTCTCAAGTTCGGTTACTTTTGTCTGTTCTTTCTCTAATTGATTGGATTTAACTTCAAGTAACTGCTGTATGTTTTGAGAAAATAACCTGTCCCGAATAGTTTCAACCTCATGTTTTTCATCTGGTACATTGATTTTGTCAAGAACTTTTGAGATGAGCAATAACTGTGTTAGGGTGACATCAGGATCCATATCTTCTGTTCCTGGATGTGCCCATTCATTTCGACATCCACCTATAAGACCAACCTGGTTCCGGATATCTCGATCAGAACTAAATTCCTCACAAGAGGAAAAACAGTGGGTCCAATTTTTACTAATAACGTGTATGAAATTATCAATATCTAAGGCAACTGTAGCGTCCTTTTCATTGTGGAAGATGCTCTGTTCTTCTGGAGAGCGTGTCAATGCTTCACCAATTAATTTTTCTGGAGTATCACCATTCTTCTTTAAACAATCAATAATGAAACTACGCATTACATCTCGGTATATAGTGTGTGCTGTATAAATCGCATCTCTATTAGGATATTTTGTTACTATCATATTTTAAAACCTCTTTTAGTTTGTATTTAAGCTAAGTTATTGTTTTAGATTTCAGTCACGAGTTGTCAGTTGAATTATATACCTCGGGCTAATTCCTCCTTTATATTTACTATGTCCAAATTGTCTATCACCCATTCAGATGCTAAAGTTCCACTTCTATCAATATAGTTGTAACGAAATCCTTTACTCTCCAATTTTCTGTTACGTCCTGAATTCTTGCTAACACGTCCAATCGCATGCATAAACTGCTGAAAGGAAAATGCAGAACCATACAATCGAGCCATTTCGTTATAGGCATACCATTCACGTGCTTGACGGTTTGTTGTTCGCTTATAGATGTTTTGAGCAATTTCCGCAAATTGTGTTTTGTTGTCAAACTCGTAACTTGGTGTTTCAACTTCCCAATTTTCAGAAACGCGGTTGTGTGCTCTGTTAGTTAGTTGGTTTACAGGTTCAAGTTGTTCCTTTGTTGAATTGTTGGGTAATACATTAGTATGATTTTGATCGTTGAGTGATGAATAATCCTCGTTTGTTTCAAACTTATCTTGCCAAGGTTTAGTTGGTGGAGTAGGTGGATTCGGAATAAAATTATCTGAATGTTCAGTGATATTGTTTTTAATTGATTCTTTTGTCTCAGCAATTAACCTCTTACTTTGACTAAGATTTCGAGCAGTTTCTGCCCAGTCTGATGTATCACATCGATCCTTTTTTCCAGTAATTTTATCTTGATACAGCAGATAACCTTCTTTACATGCATGAGCAAATAGTTTCTTATCTATATCGACCTTGGATCCGATCTTGGAATTGGCCCTTTCGTTTCTTGACCCACCTAAAGTATTCTGTGCCAAATTGTCGCGTGATACGCGAAAATTAAGAGTTTCTTCAATCTTTTCAAGCATGTCAAAATTCGACAGTTTTTCAAAATTTGCATCTGAATATGAGGATAAAACCTTGTAGTCAAATTGATTTTGGTTAAAACTGACGACCAGATCAGCTGCTTGTAACGTGTTAACAAGGTCAGAAACATCTGATTTAGTATAACTACGTTCTTTTTTGGTTGCAGTATCGTATATTATTGCTTCTCTTAGACCCATTTTATCTACATTGGACCAGCCGCCGACCTGGTCGGCAAATTTCTCTGTACTTACACCAAAATAAAGAACACGAGGCGTATTCATAATTTGCTCCTATTGTTAAAATTTGTTATTTAATCAGTTTGGATTTTGTGTGTTTGATGTGATGTTTATTAGACGTAAAAATTGTAATTTGGTTTATATGAATTGTAAACTGTTCAGTATGCATTATAGTATGAATTAGATTCACATTTAATTTCTAACAACCTTCTTCCTTGTATAGTATAAATCTACCATACCTCCTCGCCTACTGGCTTACCTGTCTCCACTTCCTTTGAAGATTTAGACTTCAACGCATTGAAATCAGGTTCTGGTATATTAGCCAGAAGCTGCTCAAGTGTAAAAGTTGGTGGAGGAACAACTCCGCTCTCTTTTCTGGGTAGTAGCACATCATTATTAAGTGGCAACACCTTTTTGTCAGATACATGATTCTTGCATTTTGGTATATTTTTCTTTGATGGTGTAAGTGGTTTTTTCATATAGATTTCCTTACCTTTAAAGAAGGAGAATTCTATTGATAATCTTCTAATTTTCTGCAGCAAATTCAATGTCAGAATGAACAGAATCAATTGTTATGTTCTCAAACATGCGTTCACAGGAATCTATTGGTTGAATCGAAATCTGACACCCAAGTGCGTTGAGGATAGCAGTGAGAATCTCAATTCGTGGCAACTCTTTGCTATTGAGTAACTCCGATATAGTTTGTGAGGGCATTTCAATTTTTTTTGAAAGTTCTGTAATTCCTCCTCGTGATTCCACAACGGTTTGTAGTGCTAACTGAAATACCGCAGGATCTCTGTGGATTTGGTATTCTTCAAAAGCGGCTTGAAGATATCCACCTGCTCTCTCAGGGTGAGATGTAAGGCGTTTGATAAGATATTCGCGCCAAGTTCTATATTTGCTCATTGCTGTGATTCCTTATATTGTTCCCAATAGGTTTTCGCCCTTAGAATATCTTGCCTTTGTGATGATTTGTCACCTCCACATAACAAGAGTACAATTGTGTTACCAATTTCACCGTAATATACACGATAACCAGCACCAAAGTGTAATCTCAATTCATAGACACCTGCACCAACAGCTTTACGATCTCCTAAATTGCCAAGTGCAATTAAGTCAAGACGAGATTGGATCCTGTCTTGTATCCTTTGATCTCGTATTGATTCAAACCAATCTGTAAAAGGTTCTCTGCCGTTCGGCATTTGATATACTTGTAACTCTCTAACATGGGTGTTATGCATAAATGGAGACCAAATTTTATCTAAAGAAGTATTTCTAACATCAAGAGAACCTAAACATAACACAAGTGGATATCTTTTCGATTAGAGTTTACTGCTACACCAAATTTCATAATCTAAACTTTGTGCTTGCAGCTGATGTGTATAGAAAGTGCTGCCATATACACACAATTATAGTATCACATCCCTATCCAATTGTCAATTTAAGATTCACGAGTGAGTGTGTAAAGTTTTTGGCACCAACTACGGACCATCCATTGTAGTGCGAGGTCTCCGTGCCCCGCCATCTATAACCAACAATTGCGGGGCACGGAGACCCCGCACTACAATGAACATGAAATGTTTGCCGAAAACTTTACACACCCTTCACGAGTACATTGACGATAGGAAACATCTATCTTATACATATACCTCTTACGGCCAAAAGTTATACATCGGTTGCTGCGTCACCACACTCATGAGACTCCAAATTCCACCAATCGTAAAATCCCCCAACATCAATCCAACAGCAAACATCACCAATTGACGTGATGCATGCGGTCCACCGATTTTCAACACAGACCATTTCACAACCGAACTGACCAACATACAACTCCACAAATACCGCATACCCCAATCGCTTGAAACGACAAAGCCAATCGGATGGAAGGGCCACCAGAAAAACCGCGCACGCATAAACATCAGTCCGGTCGAAAAAAGAAGACCGAATACTATCCCACCTGTCGCATAGAAATTCGGTTCAGTAGGATAGTAAAACCATCTTTGGAGTCCGCTGAAGACACGTTCACCAAAACCGATGTTCCAACTGCTACTCCCACTCATATTCAAGGCACCGTAAGTATAATAGATGTAGAGAATCACCCCAAAGACCATAATTGAGGCAAACGTGGAAATTCCGAGAAGTGCTAAGAACAACCGCTGCGGTGCAATTGCCGTTCGTTCCGACAGTTTGAATCCCTCTAATTGATGTGGCATCGGATTGCTCGTATAACTGCGATTGAACCAACGATATAACGTCATGGCAACAAGGTTGTTTGTTCCCAACATGCGTGTGCCGAAACTATCAATGAGAATATGATGATTCGGCATGTTTTCCATTGCATGCACAGGGAAACCTTGTTCAGCACGCATCCGCGTCAATACCAACACGATGATAAAATAGATGGCAAAAAACAACGGAATTAGCCATAGTGACATCCCGATTCGATTAGAAAAGATAAAGAGGACCGCAAGTCCCCCAACGATACCCCATAACGCAAATCTATACGGAATAGGTTCATCGGAATCTTCAGCAGTGCGATGCCGTGCAATACGGAACACGCCTCGTATATGACGCGAATTCAACACCAACACCGAAATGAATATCCCAATGGCAGCCCCAAAACACTGTCTGTCAATGTATGGAAATCCGGGTAGACTGGACAACCCAACAGCACTTGAGAATACCAATTGTGCTTTATAGAAAAAGAAGAAAAACCAGCTGGAAAATGATAGGTCAAGTGGCATCAACAACCCTAATCCGATAACAAAAGGATAATAGGACATACTGATGCCGCCGATGGCATTCCACGGCTTTTCTGTGAATAGATGTCCAAAACCACGCCATCCACCGATTCGCTTTATTGGTAAGTAGGGAATTGTAGGATATAGATAACTGAATCCGTTGAGGATTGCAATAGACGCTGCGATACCGAAACCGATCCACATAATGCGATGCCTAAACAGCGACTTCGTGTTATGTGTAACATGGAAAGCGATTTGTGTAATAGGATAAGCGAGTCGTTCTCGTTCCACCCATTGCTTTCGGAGTATAACATTGATACATAACATCACCAGCACAAGTGCAGTGATAAACAGTGTCCAAGAAAGTATTGGAACGAGCCACACGCCGACAATCTCAATCGTCGTCAAATTGGTTTCGCCTTTATAATATCCAGTAAGAGCCTTTGAATCGTCTACAAGAAGCCATCTTGGAAGGTAGTCCCAAAAGATTTGTTTCCATTCGTTTTCGGGAGTGGCAAACCAGAAGGCATGACCGACGGTTGTGACGAGGATCGTCATTAGAGTAATGGAGGGAAATGCGCATGCGGTGCTTAGCAGAATGTAGATAGTGAGAAGCTCAGCATCGGAAATTAAGCGGATACGGGTGGTATGGCGAACAATAAGGTTGAACAGTGTGAATGTGAAAACGACAAAGACAACATTGTAAAATGGGACAGCGTAAGTATTGAGGGCATAACCGACGAGTCCTACTTCACCAGCGATAATCCAGTAGAAATTGAACGGAATCAACACAAGTGTAATGAGAACAGACTTCCATGTGACTCCGTACGATTTCAACTGTCCATCTTCTTTCATGTCGCCTTATGTCTCGCGTAAAAAAGCGGTGAATGCATCCAGTTCTTCAAATACATTTGGCATTAATTCTTTCAGATGGAATGCAAGTTTCTTTACATCTTCAATAACTATTGGTGTGTCCGCTCTAATTTTGCGGGTATAATCGTTTTAACCGGATGCGTGCATCATCCGTTGTAAACTGCCAGTCTACAGTTTGATTTGAACTGTATTGGCTTGATATGGACGTTATCCACCGACTTTCAAGGTTACTGCGATGCGGTTTTATTTCGACTTTCGCTGGGCAGTCTGTGATGCCCTTGCACATATTTCGTTTCTGAGCCGTCTACATCCCACAAGCGAAAGCATGGGGATTTGATGGGAGGTGTTAAAATTTTGTTGCAAGTCCGAAATTACTTATTGCGAATTTATATTCAAACTATAATTTCATACGTATGATTTTAGGATCCAAACATCATAGACAATTGGGGAATCTATTTTAGTTCAGGCCCGGGTGTTCGATTCCATTGCAATGGTTCAACGTCCCCTTGATAATTTGGGTTGAGCTCTGCAATTCTTTCCCAATCTTCATCTGACCATTCCAATTTCTGCCGCATTCTCCCGATATGTGCCTGCATTGCTTCTGGTAATAAAGCAAAAAATGGATGATACCATAAGGTGATGACTGTGCGTCGTTCTATTGATTTATTGCTGTGTGATGCGTGTAGCAACCGAGAATCGCCGATAACAAGATCACCTGCCTTGACGGTGATATCTACCTCATCTGGATATTTCTGAAATGCAGGATGGTCTGCATTTTCAACCCGTTGTAGTTCCGCGCCGTGCGCATTTGGTAATATGTCGTGTAGTCGGTGTCTTGTAAGATGTGAGCCATTGATCACACGTAGGCATCCGTTATGTGGTGTGGTATCAACCAAATAATACATTAGAAAAAGTTGTTGTGGTAATGCTGTGTAACTACAAGGATCGTTCCAACCCCACCAATCCTGATGCCAAAAAAGCGGAGGACTCTTCGGTGGTTTGCTAATAACATATCCTGAAGAGAATTTTGGTCGCAGGAAACCTAATGCCTCCATAGCAAGTAATGCGCGTGGATAGACGACCAATTCTGAAAACAGAGAGTGCGTATAAATACTAATCATACTCCCGGATGAACGGGTTGCAGCTAGTTGCTCTTCTGTCTGTGCCTCCAACAGCGTATCTGTAACTGAACGAAGTTGCATTATCATGTCATCTTCAAGAACATTCTCAACGACACAATAACCATCTGAGATCAATTGGTCGTATTTTTCTTTAGTTTTTTCAATTTCCATTTTAATTTTACCAGGCAAGTTGAGATTATTCTACTAAATCTTTTGCTTTCTGATACTTCTGTTTCGCGAATTGTCCCCATTCTTTTATTTTCTCGTTACGATATACTTGATCATTCCAATCTGATGCAGCCATAGTCATTGCTTTGTCCTCATTTAGTGGTATTTTGACCAATTCAGCAATTGCTTCAGAGCGTTTTTCAGCATCTTTAGAGTTCGCAATTGCTTTCCAAGCATCAACAAGATCGGTATGGGAGTCAATGATTAGAATACCGAATAGATCGTTAACAATGTCCCAACGTGTGCTGCCTTTTTCTGCATCATAGGGAAATGGAGACAATTCCATATCAAAAGGATTTGTTACAACACACCGATCTCCCAATTGTTCGTAGAGATCGGGCAGAACACTTGCGCGATTTAATCCACCTTTCCATTTTGGTCCCTCTTCATCACTATCACGTAACATCCACAATTTTTGAGCTTGTTCAGACAAAACAAACTCGACGAATAATTTTGCAACCGACATGTTCGGTGCACCTTTGAGAATTGCGATTGAATCGGGATTGACCACCGTCCCATCAGTTGGTAAGACGTACTTAATTGTATTGGAACCTAAAGCAGCGATTTGACTATATGCATAAAAATCTATTGCTAATCCATAGATAACTTGTCCTGTTCCGACATCTCTGGGTATTACGTTTGATCCTGCGGAAAACTTCTTTACATTACCACCTAATTTTGTAAGGAGTGCAAATCCTTTTTCCCAACCATGTGTTTGTAGTATTATCTCATACATCATGTGGGCACTTCCACTTTCTCTCGGATCAGCAGCTCCAATTAGGTTAATTAAAGCAGAATTGCCCAGATCCTCCCATTTTTTTACTTCTGGCAAATTCTCCAATGCTCGCAACTGGTCATTATACATAATACCGAAACTTGATAAGGCTGCACCGTACCACCTATGTTGTGAATCGTATACAGGTATCCCATGATAAGCTTGTGGAATTTGATTAAGTTGTGATTCGGGAAGTTTATAGGGTGTAAGTAAATCCATATCAGCCAAACGGAGATAATTGTCTGTTCCACCGCCAAAGAAAATATCTATACCAATGCCATCAGGTTTTCGATTAAATTCACCTGCAATAAAACGGTAATTAGAAGATGTTCCACCGACATCACGCCAGTCAGTTTTGACAGGTCTTCCAGTCTTTTCTTCATGCCATTTTTCAAAATTGCTTCCAAATTCTGACTCGATACTTTCAGGATGAGGTGAAATGATTATAAGTTGATCCTCTGTTTGTTGAGGTGACTGGCAATTCCATATTATAGTCAGGCAGAGTAGTATCCCGATTGGAATGATATTGTTGATCTTAATTACATGCCGAAACGAATTAAAATTGGACATGGTTGTCAATTCTCCTAAATAAGAAATTTCCTTAATCATTGGAAGTAGGTAAAACAAAAATAGATGTACTTATACACCGAAAAGTGAAATAATATCCTTCATTTTCCAAGCTAAAACCAAGATACCTATTAGTAGAATTAGATACCAAATAATCATTGATTTTAGCTGCTTTGTATTGAAGAATGAGCGAGGTTGTTTCTTCTGTTTCATCGGTTATTCCTTACACATATCTGTTGAACAAAGTTGTGAAAATGATAGCACATAATGGAATTGTATGTCAAAGAATATTACACAACAACACAGGTGTGTAATATTCTGTACAAATATGACTGTCTCTTAGTAGTGCATGGTCTGTGTGCCCCTCCGCCGTAGGTGATGAATTGAAGACTATGGTGGCATTAGTGTTCATGAATTTCGCCTAACATTTAACAGCGAATTCTCTGTGTTTATCTTGAAGTTTCATTGAAATCTTCCTCTTAAAAATCGTACTATATGGTACAGTTTTTCGTACTATAGTACGATTTTTAAAATTGCTCTAAACATAGTGTACATAAGGGTTTGTAAGGATAATTTCTAAAATCAAAAAAATTTAAAATAGTACAGTTTCCATTTTCGGATTTTGTCGTGTGAAATCGGTTTTCTGTTTCAGACAATTGCCCAATATTATACTCATGGATGCTTGAATGTTGATAAAGGTTAAAATAGATGTAATAAAAATGCCCTTGGTGAATGTGTAAGACATTTTCATTGACACTTATTGTTATTGAAATGTCGTTTCTTAGTTCTGATATTTTATATATTGAAAAGAGTATATATCGGATAATCGGTGTGAATTGTCCGTCAGGATTTGTGTACATGTTTTTTACTCTTAGAAAAATAAATGTGATGTGAAATATATTATAACGTATACAAATTGTTGATGTCAAGTTAATTATTACATTTATAAGATGATTTTTGTGTTTTTTGTAAAAAAGGGAATTTTTCCTTGTATTTTGCGTTTTATGTGATAAGTTTCATTACTCTGAACAGATATAATTTCTCCTGGGGATGTGTAAAGTTTTTGGCACTGCACGTAGGGGCAGGGTTTCCCCGCCCGATTCCCACCCCTTGCCACATTCCCATCCCAACCACTGCTGATGGATAGGATGTGTTCCAACGAGGGCGAGGGGACCTCGCCCCTACGATGTGTCTGAACGTGAGATAACCTTTGCCAAAAACTTTACACACCCTCTCCTGGGTATATAAGTTGACATCTGATAGATTATCTGTTAAAATGAACAACATTGAAATATTCTTGATGATATCATTCTCTTATTGGTGTTTGAATTTGACAACAAAAGACAAAATAAACCAGCATCTACTCCGTGAACTCCCATCAATTGAAAAACTCCTACTGTTGCCAGAGTTGCAGGAGTTAATTGCTTCTTATTCACGAACACTTGTTACGAATGCACTAAGGTCAGTTGTATCATCAGTACGAGAGCAAATCCTGGGTGGAGAAATTGCCCAAACACTTCCCGTCCCCTCTGAATACGCTACTTTGGCATTAACAGAAATTGAGGAATTAACCCGTTCTCCACTACGCACCGTCATAAATGCGACAGGGACTGTAACACATACAAATCTCGGTCGTTCATTGCTATCTCAATCTGCATGTGATAGTTTACTAAACGCTGCACAAAACTATGTCAACCTTGAATATGACCTTGAGACAGGCAAACGTGGACACCGTGACAGGATAACAGAGCCACTTTTGCAGCAATTAACTGGATGTGAAGCATCCACAGTTGTTAATAATAATGCTGCTGCAGTCCTAATTGCACTTCAAACCGTTGCTGCAGGAAAAGAAGTTATTGTCTCACGCGGGGAGTTAATTGAGATCGGTGGGGCGTTTCGTATTCCTGATGTAATGGCAGCAAGTGGTGCCATTTTGAGAGAGGTAGGCACTACAAATCGGACACACCTGCGAGATTATGCTGAAGCCATCAACGAGAATACTGCCCTACTATTAAAGGTGCATCCAAGCAATTATAAGATTGTAGGTTTTACTTCTACACCAGAGATGCGTGAATTGACTGAATTGGGTGCAGAACACGGTATCTTAACAATGGAAGATTTAGGTAGCGGTGCTTTGGTTGATCTTTCAGAGTTTGGACTCCCTAAAGAACCGGTTGTCGCTGATAGAATTGCCGATGGCGTTGACATCGTAACATTTAGTGGGGATAAATTACTTGGTGGTCCACAAGCGGGGATTATCGTTGGAAAAGCAGAATGGATACATCAAATTAGAAAGAATCCTCTGATGCGTGCACTAAGGGTGGATAAACTGACTATCGCAGCACTATCAACAACATTACAAACATATCTATATCAAGACAATATCACAGAACATTTCCCTATGCTTCAACGTTATACTCGGTCAATTGATGATTTGCAAAATGTTGCAGGACAGCTGGTAGAAAAACTTGAGAATATATTCCAAGACAGTATAACAATTGACGTTTCTGAAACTCAGTCGGAGATAGGAAGTGGATCGCTTCCCGTTGAGACATTACCGAGTATTGCAGTTGTGTTAACACCCAAAACTATCTCTATATCTAAACTTTCCGAATGCTTCAGGCAAGGAAAAACACCTGTCATCGGAAGGATTGAAAATGATCAGTTGATGTTTGATCTTCGCACATTATATGAGGCAGAAATACAATTTTTGATTCAAACAGCAGCTGAAGTCGTATCAAATATTGGAAATGAATAATTTAAGTAGAATGAAGGTCACTTTGCTAATTTCAATGTCTCTTTTTTCTGCTTGTATAGATAGTTCACAAAACCCCGTTGAAACGAAAGAATTAAATGAGAGAATAGTATCACACATTGATAATGCAGAGATGCAGTTGATACCATCTGGCACATTTTTGATGGGTAATTCTGATGAAGATGTAGGAGATGTAGACGAATTACCTGTTCATGAAGTATATCTGGATGCATTTTATATTGATATTTTTGAGGTTACCAATGCGAAATACCAACAATTTGTGTTGTCTACGGGATATCCATTCCCTCCACTATGGAACGACCAAAAGTTTAATCAACCAGAAAATCCTGTTGTTAATATTAAATGGGTTGATGCATTTGCTTATGCAAACTGGGCAAATAAACGACTACCAACTGAAGCTGAATGGGAGTATGCTGCACGTGGTAATCTGATTGAAAAGAAGTTTCCATTTGGTGATACAATTACACGCGACGATGCGAATTTTGGTGGTGAAGAAGGGAAAGATATTTGGAGATGGACATCTCCTGTCGGGAGTTTCTCACCAAATGGTTTTGGTCTATTTGATATGGCTGGAAACGTCTGGGAATGGTGCTTTGATGAATACAATGCTGAATTCTATGCTATATCATCAAAGAACAATCCCAGATATGGGAGAGAATCAGCACCAGATAATGAAAACTTTCGTATATTGAGAGGTGGGGGATGGGGTGGAAGTAGCGAAGATTTGCGTGTTTCTGATAGATGGTACCATCTCACTTCAGGAAGCACTATCGGTTTTCGTTGTGTGAAGGATGTTATTGAATAAACACATATTCAGGACTTACGCATTCCCCTTGATAAGGGGGGTTAGAAGGGTTAAAAAGTCGTTATTTCAGTGAATTAACCCCCTAAATCCCCTTATCAAGGGGACTTTAAGAGAACTGCGTAGTGCATTTTACATTTCGTAGGAAAAACAGAAATGTTATTGAAGGTATAAATTTAATGTCTGTTAGTGTTCAGTTAGACCATATTACAAAAGCATTTGATACGACTTATGCGGTCAATGATGTTTCTTTGACTATTGAGTCGGGTGAACTATTTTTTTTATTAGGTCCGTCTGGTTGTGGAAAATCAACACTACTCCGAGTGATTGCTGGGTTCTATCGTCCTGATGCGGGGCAACTTATGTTTGATGATAAGGATATGATCAATGTTCCACCACATCAGCGTAACACGGGTATGGTATTTCAAAATTACGCATTATGGCCACATATGACAGTGAGTGAAAATATTGAATATGGATTGCAGATCCGAAAACTCGACAGACCAGACCGAAATGAAAAAATTGATAAAGTTCTTGAAATGGTACAAATGTCAGAATACCGCGATCGTCCTGTCAACACGCTTTCAGGTGGTCAACAGCAACGGATTGCATTAGCACGTGCGATGGTTATTGAACCGAGTGTGCTATTACTTGATGAACCGCTAAGTAATTTAGATGCCGCATTACGTCAAAATCTTCGTGACGAGATAAAAGAGATACACCGTAGAACGAAAATCACGACAATCTATGTGACTCATGACCAAGTAGAAGCAATTTCTATGGCTGACCGAATGGCAATTATGAAAGATGGTGTCTTTATCCAAGTCGGTACACCGCGAGAGATCTACCAACATCCTGCTAATTCTTTTGTAGCAAGTTTCGTTGGAGAAACGAACTTTATTTCTGGCAATATCAAAGAGATTTCTAATGGTAAAGCAGCCATAGAAACCGAGGTAGGAATCCTTCATACAGAAAGTAATTATAACGATTTCACTCCAGGGCAAGAAGTCAGCTGTTCTATTCGACCAGAATCTATTTACTTTAATGATAATGCTGCAGTAAACCAATTAGCTGCTACAGTAGGAACAATAACCTATCTTGGAAGAACTGAAGAATATGAATTGAGAATAGCGGATACACTAAAACTAAAAGCCGTAGTCCATAACCCGGGCACCGATATAATTAGACAGGGAGAATCTGTAAATATATCAATATCTCCTGAATCCGTTATTCCGTTACCGTTATAATGCGTTGAGTAAAGTAATGAACTTAACACCGAACCAACATAGAGCATTAGATATAAACCGACACATCTGCGTAACTGCGGGTGCTGGTTCTGGAAAGACCACCGTTTTAGTTGGGCGTTATCTTGAATTACTGAAACAAGATAATGTCAAACCTGAACAAGTTGTTGCGATTACATTCACAGATAAAGCTGCTGCTGAAATGAAAGGTAGAATAATTGAAGAATTGAATGAACCACATAATTCCGAGTTTCGGGAAAGACATATTGAACAGATGAATTCTGCTCCAATATCAACGATTCACTCTTTCTGTGGTAATATCCTCAGAGAGTTCCCATTTCAAGCAGGTGTTCCTGCTAACTTCAATATTGTTCAAGGTATTGACCAAAAACTTCTACTCAATCAAACTATACAAGAGAACTTGAGTGAGATTGCCACTAATCCGAATCATGGACATTACGAAGCCTTACGAATTTTGCTACAAAGATATGGCAATCGTAAGAACTTAGTTGATCTTTTTTCAATGCTTATTGAGAAACGTGATATAGTCGACCCACTATTAGAAAAGGTTTATTCAAGCAGCAGAAATGGTGAGATACCTACAGTTTGGCAAGAGATGTTTCTTGATCAATTGCCTTCTGAAGCTGATATTAATGAATTTCTACAATCTTTATCTACTGTTTTGCAGGTTGCAAAGGGTAAAAACAGGACAGAAGTTGATATTTTAACAACTAAATTAGGTGCGTTGTCAGATAGAAACCCAAATTCTCCTGATGTTCTGAACTGTTTGAATGGGATTGCCCCACTAATTACAACTTCGGCTAACAATATTGCAAAAAGAGATTTCTTAGGTAATCGTGTGGACGTGTCTGAACTTCAAGAGGAGATTGAAACATTAGAATCGGTGGCAACAAGGATAAAATCTGCTCCACCGATTGATAATGAGGATACTGAAACAGACGATCAATTTATGTTGGAAACAACAGCGGACATTTTGACACTATATAATGCAATCAAGGATGACTACCAAAATAATAAACTTACACAAGGTAAACTGGATTTTACCGATCTCCAGTTGATGACCCGTGACTTACTTAAATCCGATGAAAATATCCGCAACAGATTGCTTGAACGACACAATTATTATATGATAGATGAATTTCAAGATACAAACGAGGTGCAGTATGAATTAGTTATGCTGCTGACAAACGACCTACAAGATGCTAACCTGTTTATTGTTGGTGACCCGAAGCAGAGCATTTTTGGGTTTCGCGGTGCTGATGTTCGTGTCTTTAATAAAACAAGAGAGAAAATTGAGGAAAATGGTGGAGAGAATATTCAACTTAAAGAGAATTTCCGATCCCTTCGTCATCCGGTGGGATTTGTCAATCATTTTTTTGAAAGTTTGATGGGAGATGGAACACAATCTGAATACGATGTAAGATTTGAAGCATTAACAAAAGCACGTGTGGAGAAGGAGCATGATGATGGTTCTGTAGAAATCCTGATGGGGAATAGTGGTGATAGTCCAGTGAGTGAATATAAACTTATTGCACATCACATAAACAGGATGGTTGCAGATGGGATTAACTATGAAGACATTGCAATTCTAATCCGAAGTAGAACGCATCTACCGGACATTGAGGCGGCATTGATTTCAGCAAGAATTCCATATCTTACTACAGGCGGGGTTGGTTTCTATCAACGGCAAGAGATATATGATATTTGGAATTATCTCCACTTTCTAAATGACCCATCCAAAAACCATACTTCACTTGTAGGAATATTACGCGGTCCTGCTTTTTGTATTTCTGATACTGAGTTGTATGAGGTTTCTCTTCAAAACGGTAATAGTTTCTGGGAAAAAGTAAGAAACATTCAAACTCAATCTACACACCTAAAGAAAGCAAATGAAATAATTGAGCACCAACTGCAGTATGTCCATAGGATGCCAGTGAATCAACTTATTCAATCAGTCGTCAATGAAACAGGATTAATTGGGACATTGAATTTAGGTCAACAAGGACAGCAAAGATATGCCAATTACCAGAAGTTATTAGACCTTGCCAGACATTTTGATAGTGATGAAAACAGACAGACTCTATCAGAATTTATCTCTTTTCTTGATAAACTAATTACAGATGAACCCCGTGAAGGACAAGCACCGATTGAGAATACAAGCGGCTCAGTTGAAATCATGACAGTACATTCTGCAAAAGGAAGGGAATTTCCAGTAGTAATCCTCCCTTGTCTTCATCGCAGTGGCGCAAGAACATCAGAACCGTTCATTGACGAAAAGGTTGGTATCGGCTTTAGTCCTCGTAAACCTGATGAGGAATATATAAAATCTGAACCTGAAATTGTAGAGATGATGAGGACTCGTGCGAAAAACAAAGATGAGGTTGAAAAGAAAAGATTGTTTTATGTGGCTGCAACCCGTGCTAAAGATAGACTTGTTCTTTCAGGTGCATTGAAAAATGATAAGACAGGAGATTTACTAAAATGGTTGTTTGAGCACCTTGGTATAAATATTCATGATGGATATGTAAGTTTAGAAGTAGAATTAGATGAATATTCTGATCGTTCTTCACTACGAAATCAAGTGAAAATAAATATACCGATTATAGATAGAATTGATGTTAATTCACTTGATGACACATCACATGATGTAAAACATTTAGATTTTCCAGAACTACCTATAAAGTCATTACAACAAGGATTCATAGATGCGTCCTATTCTGTTGTTGAACTTGCTAATTATGTCAGATGTCCGCTACGATACCAGTTAGAGCATGTGCTACGAATTCCTCCAATTAATAATGAGCAATCAGCTGCAAAGGATGAGGTATTAGATTGGATAATTCGTAATGTGATTATACAAATCCAACACCCGCAGGATAATCAAGACCTGAAGAGACTAATAGAACAGACAATAGGCAATTTTTCCGATTTAAACATAGAATCATCAGTAACAGAATTTAGAGATGAGATTACGGAACATATCATGAATTACCAGAGATCGGAGATTGGAGATATTTTACTTGCGTCAACGAAAGCGGAAAATAATCGTTCTATCCATGCTGAAATAAATGGACGAATAATTTCATGTCGAATTGACAGGATATTCAAAGATCATTCTGGTCATTGGAACGGATTAATGTTTATTACAAATGAACAGCATGATATAGAATATTATGAACCTGAAATGGAACTAATCTGTCTATTATTACATAAATCATATCCTGAACAAGAAAGTGTTTCAGTTAGTAATTTCAACACACTTTTGAATCAATATCATACAGTATGTTATAATGATACAGATTTTCAGGAAATCAGCGTAAAATGGTCAACATTAATCACAACAATACAGCAGAGAAATTTTGACAAAAACCTTTCACATTGCAATTTATGTCTATATTCAGATCTACAAGGTCACTGCATTGTTGATTGACATAAGGAAAAACAATGAAAAACGCAATTACCATTAAAGTCACCTTCATTTTGTTAAGTTTGACATTCTTTTCAATCTTGCAAGCGTTTGCCGGAACCTGGCGAGATGATTTTGAAGATAAAAGAACTACTGAATGGGAGATCTATAATGAAGATAAACGGTTAGAGAAATGGTGGATTAATGATGGGGAAGCAGTTGGGGAGATTTTCAGTCCCCCTTTTTCAAGTATATGGTTGACTGGTGACATTGAATGGGAATTTTATAGTGTATCATGTCGTGTAATGTTGGAAGAAGATTGGAATGACCCACCATCAATTGCGTTGAATCTTCATGATAGGGGCGATGAAAGAAGTCGGTATATATTTATTCTCGATTATGTTTTTAACACTGCAAGGATCATTAAAGGTGCACCTGGTGGTAGACAAAAAGAGATCGAATTCGTTGCAGAAAAAGAGGTATGGTACGATCTTAAAGCAACAGTTTATGAAACGGGTGATCTTGAGTTCCGAATTAACGACACGGTATTCGAAGCATTTGATCCACAACCACTAAGTGGTGGTCAGGTAGGGCTTATGGTTACTGATGCCCGCGCAAGGTTTGATAATGTTGAAATAACAGGTGACAATATACCCAATGGTGGACCAGGAAAACCGTTTGATGTTGTACCGAAAGATAAACTCACAACTATGTGGGGAAAACTTAAAATGAAGTGAGTTGTCTGTATCATTCTCACTAAAAATTCCGATACAAAATGGAAAGAGGATATAATATTTGCGATTTCATTCCTGTCAACTGTAGGATTGATATTCATACCAATATGATGCATTTTTTTTCAACATTGAAGATAGTTCTGTCATTTACATTATCTGTTTTTTGTATTCAGTCTACGGTAAATCTTTCAGCAGAACAGCTGCCTCAATTTACAGAAATAACCAAAGAGGCAGGTATCACCTTCGTACACAATAGCGGTGCATTCGGTAAGAAATATCTACCTGAAACAATGGGTTCTGGATGCGCCTTTATTGATTATAATAACGATGGTTGGCAGGACATTTTATTTGTAAATGGAATGGATTGGGAAAGTCATAAAACCGGGAAATCACAAACTCCATCACTCTATAAGAATAATCAGGATGGCACTTTTACAGATGTGACCTTATCTGCCGGTCTGAATAAATCTATGTATGGGATGGGTGTGGCTATTGCTGATTACGATAATGATGGGGATGATGACATATACCTGAGTTGTCTCAATGCAGATAGATTATTTCAAAACAGTGGTGATGGTACATTTCTGGATGTAACAGAAATAGCCGGGATTGCTAACCCAGGTTTCGGGGCAAGTTGTGCTTGGTTTGATTACAATCAGGATGGCTATCTTGACATATATGTTGCAAATTATGTTGAGTGGACTATTGATACAGATCTTTTCTGTACACTTGACGGTAAAAACAAATCGTACTGTACACCTGAATCTTACAAAGGTCAGTCAAGCAAACTTTTTCGGAACCGTGGGAATGGTACATTTGTTGATGTATCTCAACAAGCAGGGATTAGCGATCCGTTCAGCAAATCTTTAGGTGTATGTATTCTTGATCACAATCAAGACGGTCTACCCGATATTTTTGAAGCCAACGATACTCAACCCAACAAATTATATCAGAATAACGGTGATGGAACTTTCATAGAAGTTGGAATGCTGGCAGCAGTTGCATATAATGAGAGTGGCGTTGCAACCGGTGCAATGGGTGTTGATTCTGCTGATTATGATCGTATTGGTCGGGAAAGTCTGATTATAGGTAATTTTTCTAATGAAATGTTGAATCTATATCACAACGAAGGTGGCTTTTTCATTGATGATGCGCCTATCGCACAAATTGGTCACAAAAGTCTATTGACACTTACCTTCGGTTGTTTTTTCTTTGATTTTGATCTTGATGGATTTGACGATATATTTACAGCAAATGGTCATGTTGAAACTGATATAAACAGTGTTCAAAGTGAAGTCACATATCCACAACCACCGCATCTATTTCGAAATTTATCTAATGGTAAGTTTGCAGATGTGATGGATCAAATAGGAAATGATTTAGTAAAACCAGTTGTTGGTCGTGGAGCAGCTTATGCAGATATTGACAACGATGGAGACCATGATATACTCGTCACTACATCCAACGGTTCTGCACATTTATTCCGAAATGATGGGGGAAATCGTAATAATTGGTTGAAAATAAAGCTGATTGGAAAGAAAAGCAATCGCAATGGAATTGGTGCAAGAATCCGTGTCACTTCTGCGATTGGTACGCAGACAAAAACTGTAAAGAGTGGATCAAGCTATTGTTCTCAAAGTGAGTTGACTACAATATTTGGTCTTAAGAACAACACGATAGTTGAAGAGATTAAGGTGAGTTGGCTTAGTGGATCAGTCAATACACTCAAAAACAGTAAAGTAAATCAATTAATCCTAATCACTGAAGAATAGACAGAAAACAAAATGCGAAATAATGCGTATACTATAAGTCAAATATAACTTGTGCTTCCCAATCACCATCAGTGTTTTGGACGACATATAATTGATGATATGTTACCGCTTTAATTTCCGTATATACGATATGTTTGTTAAAATCTGTTGGTTCACCGTATACTTCTGCAATCAATTCTGTTGGACTGATTGATTTTATGTCAACACGTTTGAAGAACATCTCTTCTGTTTCATGTTTGAAGACTAATTCATCTAACCAAGCGACTAATAGCATATCAACCGATTCTGATTCAATTTGAACTTCTATTGCAGATGTTTCATCAATTGTTTCAGTAACTGCTATCATCTCAAATAAACCTTGTGCTGCGTTGGTAAAGAGAGAATGTAGAGAATCACCTCTAACAAGCATCCCCGCATCTGCTGTATGTTCTATGTATTCAAAAGGTTTCATATTTCTAATTACAAATTCATCACACCATTTTAATTTTGAGTTATTATAGTCAAAATATTACAATGTGTCATCAACATTTTCTATAGGCAGTATACAATGCATAAGGTTATTGTTCGTCATGTTTCCCGAATAAGTTTCTGCTTTCTCGTAGGATTCCTCTGTCTACTTGTCTTTGAGTTGCAGGCAGAACCTTGGAAATGTGGTACTCCGTTATTATGTGATAACATCACACATGATCATAACATAGAAATCTCAAATGACAATAGTATCTTTACGTTGCCTGCTGCCCCAGCGAAAATAGGACAATCCAATCGGTTCTTTGTTCACATACCTGAAGCATCAATTCAAGCTACATGTGTTGCTATTGGAAAGTATTGTTATATCTTTGTTGAAGACACTTATGGAGATATGCTGACAGATGCCCAGGCAAAAGATGTCGCAGATACTTTTGATACAGAAATATATCCGAAAGTCCACCACTGGATCGGATCGGAAACACAACCAGGTTTGGATCGTGACATCAGAATCACTATATTATTCCATGATGTTGGTATGAATCAATCTGGACAAGATTATGGGGGATATTTTTCTCCTGTGGATCTTCACGCTACACATCCGACAAGTAATAGACGCGATATAGTCTATATGGATATTTTTCAGTATAAACAACGTAGTAGACTTACTTTCACTAGCAGCCTTGCCCATGAATTCGCACATTTGATAAACTGGTATCAGAACGGGGGAAAATCGGATCAACGTTGGTTGGAAGAAGGTATTGCATCATTTGTTGAATGGGGTATTTATGGATATGTTCATACGTTGTTTGTAGATGGTTATCTTGCAGCCCCAAGTATGTCATTGACAACTGCTAACACCTTTGACACATATTACGGTGCAGCGTTTATGTTTCTGCTTTACCTATATGAGAACCATGGGGGGCTCAATTTCATCAGGAAACTTGCAGATGAAGATAATCTCGGTTTACCAGCGATTGATACATCTTTGGATGATAGAGATAATTTAGTATCTATCTTTCTCAATTGGGCAACTGCAAATTGGTTGAACAACACAAAATATGGAAAGAGTCTAAGCTACCAACACCTACCAAATCGTAGAGTTACTTATCGCACTCCAAGGGTGATTCAGTACCCAAAGACTTCAGGGAACATACAAATAGACAGTTGGGGTGTCCAATACGTACTCTTTCAAAACTTACCAACAAAATTTGAATTGACCTTGAATTCAAACAGTGATTCATATCTATATGCAAATATTGCCTATTTTGCTCCAAACAGAAACCGACCAATTATCAGATCTGTTCTACCTATATTAGATGTAAACGCATTAGATAATAAACGCATTAACAAAATACAGATAGGCAATCTAAGCAATGATGGTGAAATTTTATTGATTATTACTTCTGAATACCCGCAAACTTTTCATTATACTGCAAAACAAGATGAGGATGTTACTACAATTGATATTGAAAAACTGATTCAGACACAAATACCCAATTTTCATCATTCTATTGATAGTTGGTTTCCACGTGAAGAAACCTATGCTCCCACAAGAAGAACACAACCAGTATTTAAAGACCACAATTCATTAATTCCATCTGATCCGACTATTGAACTTGATCCTGTTTCCCAAATACATCTCTCCAGTAACTACAACGAGATTATGATAAAGGATAATATCGCTTATGTAACCAGTGATTGGGGTTTAGAGATATTTTCATTGAATCCTATACCAATTCCAATCGGAGAAATTGCCACGCCAGGACAGGCACAAGCCGTAACAATTGATGACGAACATGTCTATGTAGCAGACGGTAAATCTGGCGTTCTGATGATCAGTGTTAATCCTCCAACAGCACCACGTATTATAAAATCTTTGGGAGGATTTCATGAGGCAAGAGACGTACACTTTGCAGATGATAGATTATATGCACTTGATACCCTCCGTGGTCTATTGATCTTCAATAGGCAGGATTTAGAAAATAACGAAAATCCACAACCACGACAGTCATTTAAAACTGATGGTACCCCTTTGAAGGTTTCAACAAACGAAGATGGCAAAATATATCTTAGTGACAATGCAAGGGGGCTATACATTTTGACACCTGACAACCTTGGCGGATTCACTATATCGAACACCGTTCCATTATTAATTCCAGATTTTCAGATATTAGGAAGATATATTCTTGCTGCATCTGGTGATCTCCAAGTTGTAAATATAGCCAATATCTTTGATACGAATGTCATTTCTCGTGCTAATACCCCGGGTAGTGTCACGGCACTTAGTTTCTTTCAAGGATTACTCTACCTAACCGATAAACAGTCAGGACTACAAATTGTAAATGTGGATAGTGCGCAAACTCCTCGTGTAATCTCATCACATCCAACGATAGGTAATGCTGAAGATATTGCTCTCCGTTTTTCGGCAGAAGACAAAAAGACTTATGCACATATTGCTGATGGAATCGGAGGAATACAAACAATAGATGTGACACACCCCGACAATCCGATATGGGAAAACCACTATAATGCCAAAGGGGTTGCTTCAGCACTTGATGTGATAAACGATGGACAAAACACAACCATTGCTATTGCAAACGGGACTGGTGGATTAAAAATCGTAGAATTAACAGATCCATTCATTGGCAGAATAGTGAACGAGATACGTTCTATTCCAGGGCAACAAGGTGTATTGTGTGTTAAAATTCTCAACCAATTTGCTTTTGTAGGTTCTGACACAGGATTGACAGTTACTAATATCATAACAGGTGAAATTCAGAGACATATTCGGACGCGACAACCTGTGTGGAGTATAGAATTAATCAAGAATCATGCATATCTATGTACAAAATCATTAATTGTAGTAGACATATCTATTCCGGAACAGAGTCGTATCGTTGCACAACGAACACTGCCTGGTACAGCGTATAGAATTTCCTACGACGAATCTCATGCTTATGTTGCAGCACTTGAAGGAGGTGTACAGATATTTGATATAACAGAGCCTAACCAACCACGTCATATTTCATCTTTCTTAACTGATGGTTCAGCCACAAATGTCGTGATTAATAGTCATAGACTGTTTGTATTGGATAATCGTCATGGTGTGATTCAGATAGATACTCATAATCCTGAACAATTGACTATAGTTAGCGAATACGGTGATACACAATTGCCTATAGCTGCTGCAATAAGTGATAATCATCTATATCTACTTGATATTGATACATTGCAGATTATTGATACTCGTACAATGACACGTTTGAGTCGATATTCACAATTTCATTCTCCTACAGATATTGTAGCAACTGGTTCTGCACTCTATGTAACTGATAAACATCAACTCAAGATTTTTCGTGTTAACACTCAACAGAATAATCTTGCTGTAGAAGAATATCCTCATAACTATTTAAAACAGACAACACAAATGTCCTTAACACCCAAAAACGAACTTCTACAGAATCATCCGAATCCATTTAACCCAGACACCTGGATTCCCTACACACTCGCAAAACCCACAGATGTGTCTCTCTCAATTTATGATTCTTATGGTCGTCTAATCCTACAAAAATCGTTAGGATTTCAATTCTCAGGTAAACATACTACCTATTGGGATGGGAATAATACTATTGGCGAACCTGTTGCAAGTGGGATATACTTTTATCAATTAACTGCCGATGGTTTTTCGTCTACACTTAAAATGGTTATACAAAGGTAGTATAAATCTAATGCTTAGTCAACATCTGTTTGATAGTTCAATTGTAGGTCGGATAGAGGCACGAAACCCGACAGGATAGCCACAATCATATATGTCCAAATCAACGTCTAATGCGCGTGGCAGAATACGCGTTTGGTATTCTGCATGATTTGTCGGGTTTCGTGCCTCTACCCGATCTACAAGTTAGGTGTTGACACAGCACTAACTAATAACTGCAAGTAACTTCTTAGTATCTCTTCGTCCAGAACATCTTCGTACAGAACATGTATGTAACCCTATAATAATTGTAAACGTTAAAATGCATAGAATGGGTATGATTTATTCACACAAATACATAGTTATTAAGATGTCTTATTAATGGTAATTGGACACTTTGATGTCGTAACTACAGCGTTTACATGCTGTTTCTCCGAACGGGAACGAACAAAATTAGTTAGGTTAGAATAACCGTTCGGCATACCTTTTAGATTACTATAGTTCACGCTCAGATCAGACCAGTATGTATAGCTCATGCAGAATCTGTAAAGGAGATTTCGGATGGTCGAGAACAGTGTATCGGGAAGTTTTAGAGGTATAGAGATTAGTTTTAACTATAATGGGCCGCATGTTGTTATGAGTGTTCTGAATACAACAGATGAAGGTAAACTACTTCGTGTGATGTTTCAGCAACAGCCGCGAAGCGGTCGTGTCAATTGGACAACATTTCAGTTGACTGGCCAACTCCAGGAAGTAGTGGTACCACCTGAGGTAATGCAGTCACACAAATTAGCATTCTATGTTGATAATCATGAACCGATTGCAACTTATACTGATAAAATCATAGATGAATTAAAGCAGATACAGGAGAAAAGTAATCTGGATAATCCTCCAAATGTCCCTGGACCAGAATTGGATCAGCAATCCCCTCTACTTACCAAAAATGATGGATTTGATGCTTCAATAAATAACCAGGATACCGAAAAAACGCCGACTGGTATTCATAATGATAACGTCATAGATCACACAAGCAAAGTAAAGCCAGATGGAACTGATTTTCAACATGCCTCTGATGACACAGATGACGTTCAAACATCTACGAAAGTAGATGACATTAGACAGAATGAAACTGGTGATAAAAAAACAGTTACTCCCTCAACAACATCCAATACAAACCCATCTGATATTTCTAATGGACCTCAGCCAAAGGATCAGAATGATATTGTAGATAGGTTAACATCTGAAGCGAAGTCTAATCTGTTAAGAAATGGGAAACCCAAAACAACCAGAATCAGTAGACCTATTCCTGATGTAAATACTGAATTACAGTTCAAAATTAAAGTGCCATCTCTACCAAAAAGTGCTACGAAAAAACAAACGACTTTTATGCCAGTTCAAACTGCCCAATTCTCAGCAACAAACCAACAAAAGCAAGGGTTTTTTGGTAATTTAGCTGGAGCATTTGGTTTATCGTTTGCAAATAAGAAACAGTACTATATTGAGCAAAACAAACATCTTCATGACAGATTTCATGCTGATTTAGAAAAAATGGAGAATGACTACAATAACGGTAATGGCATTCCACTTGAATCATGGGATATTGCAGCGTTAAATGAACAACAGACTGCAGTTCTTCTACTTAACCTTATGGTTAACGAGATAAGTGAATGGAAAAAGGATACCCAGAAAGCAAGTTCAACAGAAGATACACTTGTTAAATCTCTTGAGGAAATTGAAAGGGAACTGAAACGGACCTTGAAGCATACCAGGGGTATAAATGCCCCGTCTCCCACTCTTTTTCCTGATAGGAACGCCACCTCTGATCAAGAATTAGAACGTATTCAAAAAGACTGTGATAGTTACTTACAACGGTTTTCTGAAAAGTTATCTACACTTGAACAAAAACATGCAGAAAAAGTCCGCGTACCAGCATTCAAAAAGTTTTTGTTGGAATTTGTGCGTGATAAACTCTTTCCTTCAGTTGCAGAATTCAGTTCTCTTAAATCAGTCCAGTCAAGGTTAAGTTGGTTTCTTGATTTAATTGACTATGAATTAATGCCGATTGAACCGGGTGTAACTAAGTTTTCTCCTGAACTTCATGAACTGAAAGATGTCTGTAGCAGTGGTCTTGATACTGATACTATTGTTGAAGTTGTCACACCTGGATTACAATTGAAGGGCGGGAAACGGATTGTACAGAATGCTGTTGTGATTCAAGCGGAGTAGCATGTGATTATTCGAGAAGATCTTCTCCAAAGAATTGCGAAAATCCCACAAGTTGATATTGGTCATTTTCCAACCCCGCTTGAGGCGTGTCCGCGCCTCACCGAAGCACTCGGTGGCCCCCGTATCTACATTAAACGCGAAGACTGTTCTGGATTAGCAATGGGTGGGAACAAAGTCCGTCAATTGACTTTCACAATTGGCGATGCAGTTGCCCAAGGAGCAGATACAATCGTTCATGGGGCAGCATCTCAATCCAACCATTGCCGTCAAGCTGCTGCTGCTTGCAATAAACTCGGATTAAATTGTTATCTACGCCTTGCCAAAGATCATAAAAGTATCATACAGGGTAATTTGCTTTTAGATAATCTGTTTGGGGCAGATATTGAGATCGTAGATATACCATTTGGTCCTGAATTAGAGGAATATAAGGCTCAACTTGCCGAGAAGTTAAAAGCAGACGGCTTAAACCCTTATGTCGTTACTTCACCGCGATCAACAGCACTTGCAGCAGTTGCCTTCACTTGGTGTGTCGCAGAAATACACGAGCAGCAAGAAGAAATGGGAATAGATGCTGATTATATATACACCGCATCTGTAGGAGGAACACAAGCAGGATTAGTATTGGGTAGGAAAGCTATGAATATGAAACTGAAACCTTATGGGATTGCTCCAATCCATTGGGAAGGGAAATATGACCGTATGCGTAATGCTGCGAATTCAGCTGCATCACTATTAGACATTGATATAAACATATTGGATACCGATATACAGAATAGTGATGATTATATTGGAGAAGGATACGGTCATCTCACGCCAGAGTGTATTTCAGCACTTAAATTGGTCGCAAGGACAGAAGGCATAATACTTGATCCGGTTTATACTTCAAAGGCGATGGCTTGTTTAATTCAACATATCAAGCAGAACAAATTTGATAGGAATGATACTGTAATCTTCCTACATACTGGCGGAACACCAGCACTTTTTGCGTATAATGACGATATTCAATTCTAATTCACCGTATTAAGACATTTTCTCATAGTGGACAAATTCTGTTTTTTCCAATCTTACAGAATCTCCGTTTTCTGTATCCATATACCCTAATCTCAATAGTGTCATCACTTCATGGAAGTCCGGGATATTAAAGTGTTTGCGGATATTATCTCGATCTGTCTTGCTTTCTAATGGCGCACTGACAAATTGCACGCCAATTCCAAGAGCAGTCGCAGCCAATAGTATATTCTGGATTAACATGCCTATACTTAACCACATCCATCTATCCGCACCTTCCCCTGGTGGTTTTCTTTGTGTGTTCATAGTAATCAGTATCAATAGAGGTGCATGACGAACTTGTGCTGCAATTTCATTTGCGGGAATCTTACCTGCTCCTAAATGTCCTAATATTGATAATGATTTAGCATTTTTTACCAATACTTTCAGCAGACTACCCGTAAGTTTTTTCGGTGCGTCTTTAAACATCTTAGGTAAAGTAATATGGTCTGTCAATAGGACACCATCACTACGATCTTTCCATTCATTTTCATCTATGCTCATCCACTTGCTATTGTCATCCAAAAACTGTGTGTCTTTGAACTGTTGGACTATTGCTTGTTCTGTCATATTCGCAAGGATATCTTTTCCTTCTGATTCTTTTATTATGAGTAATTCCCAAGGTTGTGTATTAAAGGGTGACGGGGTCCATCGTGCGGACTCAATTATATGATTCAAATCAGCGTCATCAATAGGACGTTGCTTGAATTCACCGCGATAACTTCTACGTTGTATGATAGCATCAAATATGTTCATTCTGTTTCTTATATCTTTTCAAGATATCTTCAGGATAGGCAGTGCCTGTTGTGCCAATTTTTGTTATTGTGATAGATGCCACCAAGTTTCCAATATAAGCAGCTTCTACTACCTTCTCTTTTCCCATGCTACAGAGCGTAGCAACTATTCCTGCAGATACACTATCTCCCGCACCTACAGGATCTATCTTTTCATCAACTTTTATACTTGGTATATGTGCTAATCGATCATTATGATACACAAGAATTCCATCTTCACCAAGCGTAACGTATACAGTATTTTGCGTTTGCTCTGAAAGTTTTATCGCACAGTTTTTTGCAGTATTAATGTCAACATTTTTTTCATCCCAAAGTTGATCCAGTGCTCGTTGTGCTTCAAAACGATTCGGTTTAATGATTACATTTTTATATCTGCCAATTCGATTTCGTGAGTCTGCCAAGATGACTTTCTCCGGATATGATGAAGCGAAACTACACAATTCTTCACGGACACGTTCTGTTATGACTCCATAATTTTCATGTTGCATTTGATCACCTATGATAATACCATCTACATTTGGTATACAATCATATAAGGCATTTAGAACTTCTTTCTCAACATTTTCAGAGATTGGCGTTCTGTTTTCAATATCAAAACGCGGTCCTTCGTGTTCTATATCTTCAAAGCCCCGGTGTATCGGTTTCAGATAGGTCGGGGTTACACAATTCGGTGCAGAAATCATATAATCGGTAATACAGCCACTTTCATTTAACTCATTCAGTAATATTTGACCAAAACCATCTTCGCCAACGACCCCGATTGTATAGACTGTTCCTATACCCAGTGCCTTTAGGTTATTTGTTACGGTTCCTGCTGCACCTGGGCTATATCGTTGGTCAACCACAGGATTTGTATACCATGGTGTTTCCAATGACAGCGTCGAAAGGGTTTTATCAATATACCAATATGCATCCAGATAAAAATCACCTATGACAAGGATGCTTAAAGTTTTAAATCCTGATAATATAGATTGTAGTTCTTCAAATGTGATCAATTCTACGCTCCGAAACATACATATTCAACTAACTACTATTATATCATAATCCTGCTTCTGTCAAATATAAAAACCTTGGAGGGTGTGAAAAGTTTTTGATACTTGTCTGAACCAGGATTTTCAGGATTTATAGATTTTCGGGATTTTTCTCATCAAGTCCTATTTCATAAAGACAACACCAAACATGCATCAAAAAGCCTGGATATGGTAATTCTGGTAATCTGTAAATCCTGAAAATCCTGGTTCAGACAAGTGCTAAAAACTATACACCCCCCCATATAATTTGAAAAACCTTGACATCATATATAAAAAAAGATATACTAAATGAAGGAATAACAAATCGTAAATTGAAAGGATTAATGGATTTCTCGCCATAAAGATTTCTTATGAACCTTGGACTCAAAAACAAAATTGCAGTTGTAGGAGCATCAAGTAAAGGACTTGGAAAAGCAATCGCACTCGGTTTAGCACAAGAAGGTGCGAAAGTTACAATCTGTGCAAGAGACAGCGGCACTTTGGCAGAAACAGCAGCAGAAATACAAAAGGAAACCGGTTCTGAAGTATTCGCTGTCCCAACCGATGTAAGTCAACCAACTCAAGTTGAATCGCTCATAAATGAGACAATATCACATTTTGGTGGGATTGATATTTTAGTCAACAATGCTGGTGGTCCACGAGCAGGTAGGTTTGATGACCTATCAGCAGAAGATTATATAAGTGCTGTTCAACTGAACTTGATGAGTACCATAAATCTATCTCGTGCAGTTGTTCCATCTATGCGTAAACGTGGCGGTGGACGTATTATCAACCTAACTTCAGTATCTGTCAAACAACCTGTAGATGGTCTTATGTTATCTAATATGGCACGCACAGGCGTTATCGGTTTTGCAAAGACTCTTGCAACAGAACTTGCACCTGATAAGATTCTCGTTAACAATGTCTGTCCCGGAATTATTTTCACAGATAGGATAAAGCAGTTAGCCACCGTTAGAGCGGAAGAGGGAGGAATTTCCTTTGAAGCGGCACTTGAGAAAATGACTGCAGACATACCGCTCGGTAGAATTGGGGATCCTAAAGAATTCGCGAATTTAGTTGTCTTCCTTGCATCTGAACGTGCAAGTTATATTACAGGTGCGACAATCCAAGTTGATGGAGGAATGGTTAGGTCTCTGCTTTAGGGCAATTAATGATACCACATCTCTATTCTGATATTCGAACCTAAGTTGCCACCTATGTAGCACAATCTGTACGAAGTTCAAATAAATATTTCGGTAATCTATTAGAAAAAACGGTGTTTGTATGTCTAAAATCCTAATGAGATTTGACATTCAAGTTCGGCAATGACAGACGTAGGGGTTGGGTTTCCCAACTCATCTGGAGCTTTGTTGATTGCACACCGGGTGAGGTTCCCTCGCTCCTACGAATACGCAATTTGAAAGAAATGAGGATATTCTCATGTTATTAAAACTTATAGAACAACGCCGTAACAGGTACAAGCGATTCGTTTTGATCTATGCTGTTATCAGTTGTGTTGCAGGATTAATTCTGCTTGGAAGTATCGGTCTGATGCATGCGTTGCATGTATATTCCTTCGACAGCGGTTATCATCGGGCTACTGATTGTGGTGTTCCAATACATCCCAAACCAACACAACCGCTTTCAAACCAACCGCCATGCTTGTTGGACGCAGGCAGATAAAGGAGGAACCTATCATGAATAAGAAGTTTTATTGGGATTAGTTATCCTCATCACTTTACTGGTAGATACTGCATGTGTTGTGTTTCTTCTTCATAAACATGCCCCACAAGAAGCATTTGATTTGTTTGAATCGTTTTTTCGATACCATTTTATAGACCAACGCGAAGTCCAAGTGTATTTTTTAGAAATTGAAGGAAAAGACCCACCCTCAGAATTTATGGATCGGTTTGCTGGGCATTCACCTTCTATAAAGAATGGTTCTGAATTTATATCGGATGGTTTTGAGAATAGTGATGGTATTTTATTTCAAATTGATAGTTGGAGATGGCGCGGTTGGGGTTGGCTTACCAGAGCTCATGCTGTAATATCTGGTGGATATCGAGATAAATTTGGTGTTTCTTACGCTACTTACATTTTGAAAAGGGAGAAAAATAGGTGGACATTGGATCGTGTGGGGCATGGATTTGGCATTGAATTCGTAACTCCACAAATGCCACCAAGCCCATAGGAGTAATATTATGGTGACCCGTAGAATGTATTGGGGATTAGTTATCCTCATCACTCTTGTTGTCACTGCCACAGTGTGGGTAGTGGTACACAACAATGCGGCAATAGAACAAATGAAAGAGGAGTCAGCTGAACTTTTGCCACAAAGCGATGATCCATCATTGCAAAACACACCGAAACGTGTGGCAGATTCACCAGACTACCAACCGCCCCCGCTTGGCGAAACAGATGACACGGGATATTGGGAAGGCAACACGTGGCATCAAAAACCTGCTCCGAAACCGAAAAAAAGAGGGTTCTGGTCAGAGGACATAGATACACTCGCACATCGGATAATACGCGGTGTTGAGATTAAAAATCCAGAAAGATTCCAGTTAGCGCAACGTATCATCCGTGAATATCCTTATTCCGAAGCTGTGCTCAAAATGAGGTACACATTCATGCATTACGACGAAAATGGTTATAGTCGTTCACTTGGTGGTGAAGACCAAATAGAGTATCTCAAGGGCATGCTAAAATACCATCCGAATTCACCACGTGTGCTGTCAGATTTAGCAATGTATCTGAGCTACGATTCTTCGGAGGAGGCGATTGCTTTTGCTAAAAAGTCGCTGCGTGTAGACCCATCAAATATAGACGCGCATGATGCATTAGGGACAGCGTATCAACGTTTGGGCGATTACAAAACTGCGTTAGTCCACCTGAAGGCGGGTCAGAAGTTGAGTGATCCGAATGATGGGTCCCGTTGGGTAGAAATCGTTATAGACGAAAACACGAGCCTTTACAATGACTATGATGAGTTTACGTATGAAATATCTATGATAGCAGCGGGTACCCCGCGTTATGGTCCGGCACCGCAGCCGCCTGTATCATCGTCTGTGGACGTTCCGATGTTTCCTTCGGATGCTGTGTCTACACCGCCCCCTGCCCTTGATCCATCGTTTGATCCGTTGTCTACTCCGTTTGATATGCCTGCTGCTTCGTCTGTAGATGAGCGTGACGTTGCTTCAGCAGGGTCTCCTTCGTGGCGTGATGCTCCTGCGGGACGTGCGCGTGCATCGATGGAAACGGAACGTCGTCGCCGTGAAGAGTTTGATAGTTTTCTGCAATGGATGGAGCAGATAGAGCGAGCGAAGTCACCTGCGGATTTAGATGACTTTTTGATGCGTGAGATGGCGATGCAGCTGCAAGGTGGGACCTCTGCGTTCACACCGGATCGTTTGGTGCGTGCGTTTGAAACGTTACAACGTCATGGGGAGCGTCAAGGGCGTATAGAACTTGAAAAGCGCGATGCGGAGTTAGCGCGTGAAATGGAACGGGCAAGCCCGAAAAACGGTGTGTCTTCTCGGTCTGTCCCGAATAAAAGTTAGATTTGCGCATCTAAAATGTTGTAGGTAGCAAATTGAGTTATTCAATGTAAATGGACAACAATCCCTAAGTAATGCACAATGTTAGTATCTGTAATCATTCCAGCATATAACGAAGAGCAAACAATTCTACAGGTATTAGAAAATGTGCAAGCGTTACCGATTCAAAAACAGATTATTGTTGTGAATGATGGTTCTACGGATAACACACATGCACTTCTTGAAAAAGTAAGTGTTGATGCCGAGGTGACTATAATTCATCACGAGGTGAATAGAGGAAAAGGTTACGCAATTCGAAGTGGGATACCGCATATTAAGGGTAATTTGGTAATCATTCAGGATGCAGATATGGAACTCTGTCCGAGTGATATATTGCAGATAGTAGAACCGTTAAAAGATGATAGTGTTAAAGTTGTCTACGGTTCAAGGTTTCTAAATGGTAGAGGAAACGCGAGTCTTCACAACTATGTAGCAAACAAAATTCTTGCTATCTATACAAATATGCTTTATGGATGTAGAATCACGGATGAGTCTACGGGATATAAAGCATTTTCATCAAATCTGTTAAAGGCACTAAATTTAACTTGTGAAGGATTTGAATTTTGTCCTGAAGTGACAGCAAAGATATTACGTGGTGGTTTTAAGATTCAGGAAGTACCTGTTTCCTATTTTCCACGTTCTAAGAAAGAGGGTAAGAAACTTCGCTTTTTCACGGATGGTTTCTTTGCTGCTTGGACATTGTTGAAATTTCGTTTTATTTCAAAGAATAAGATTTTTAAGAAGAATACATGAAATATTCAATTGGAGGTTAATGATTGATGATTTATAAAAACATGTTTATTTCCATATTATCTGTTGTGCTTATTGTGGGTTTTGTTATTTCAGTGCATGGGCACGGAGACGGTTCTACGCTATTAGAAGATGTCAATAACGATGGAACAGTCAACATACAAGACCTTGTGTTGGTGGCAAATTCGTTTGGACAACCAGGTGATCGGACTTCTGCAACAAATCCTGATGTTAATCGAGATGGTTTTGTTGATATTCTTGACCTTGTTCGTGTGGCAAACCGATTTGGTGAGACTGAACAGGGAGATAATTCGGCATATCATGACATTCAGGATCACATTTTTGACAAAAGTTGTGCAAATAGTGCATGTCATGCACCGCCAACAAATTCTGCAGATTTAAACCTAACTTATGGACAGTCATATCAGGATTTGGTGAACCGGATCCCTCGTAATTCTGCAGCGGCAGCGGCGGGTATGAAACTCATTGATCCTGACAACCCTGACAACAGTTTCTTATTGACAAAGTTAATGAATATAGAAAATCAAGAGTTTGGGTCGCGCATGCCATTTCAGATGGGGCAACTCCATAATGGCAAAATAGAAGCACTTCGAACATGGATTTCAGCTGGTGCACCACAAGAGGGTAAATTGGCAGGTATTGGTGACTTAGGTGTCCTTCGTGATCCAGAGGAAAAATTCAATCCACCTAAACCGCCTGCTCCAGGAGAAGGGTATCAACTCTATTTACCACCCTTCAAAATTGAACCTGGTACTGAACGAGAAGTCTACTTTGCAACGCAAATCTTGGATGACAACGGTGAACCTATAGAAGAAGACATTTTCATCAATAGAGTTGAGATTTTCTATCCATCGGGTAGCCATCACTTCATCATATATCGACTCACAGAAGAAGGGCTTGCAAATGGCATTCTGGATAGAGGGGTAGATACGACAATTGGTGTTGATCCAACACACGAATTCAGAGAACTTGATCCGGATGATCCACAAGTTTTGGGTAATTTCGGTATTGATAGGTTGTTTGTAGTAGGAACACAAACCGATGACACAACCTTTGCATTTCCTGATAATGTCGCTCTCCGATTACCGGGAAATACGGTCTTTGACCTGAATTCTCACTATATCAACCTACTTGGTGATGAAACGTTGATCGGTGAAACTTATGTCAATATCTATACTATCCCTGAAGAAGATGTAAAATACGAAGCAATAGAGATATTTGTTTCCAATCGAGCAATCAACGTGCCTCCCAATACTACACGTGTCGCAAAATTAACTTGGTATGTTGAAGATGAGTTAGAACGTCGAGGACATGATCCTGACACGGAATTGCATGTATTTCTACTTACATCACACATGCATAGACACGGTGAATTGTTTGAGATTTTTCAAGACTCAACAGGTGAGTTATTACACCGTAGTATAGCTTATGACGATGCCCCAATTACACTATTTCCCTCACCGATAATTTTAAGTGTGGACGACGGTATAAGTTTCCAATGCACCCATAACAATTACGATATAGATGGACCGCTTCAATTCGGACTTACCTCCGAAGATGAGATGTGTATTATCTTCGGTTATTATTTCATTCCAATAGAAAAGGCTGGAGAAACAATCAAATAGAGTCTTTTAATTGGATTCAGTAAATTCAATTACCTACCTACGATTCCTGTGCCTACTTATATAGGCACGGGAATCGTATTACGTCATCATACACAGTTGCAATAAGCATGCCTATAGATTCCAAATCAAACAACTTCTTGAATGCCTTGTCGAACCGAGTGCTGGTTTGTGATGGTGCCATTGGAACAGAACTTCGGAAACGGATCAAGGCATTACTTCCTTGCGTGGATGCTTGTAATATCATTGAAGAATATGCAGATGAAGTAGTCAAGATTCATACTGCTTATGTGAATGCGGGTGCTGATGTAATTCAAACCAACACATATCAAGCGAATAGGGAAGCATTGTCTATACATGGATTTGGTGATAAAGTAGATGAGATTAACCGTGTTGGTGTTAGATTAGCGCGACGTGCTGCAGGAAACCAACGGTTTGTCGCAGGTTCGGTTGGTGAAATATCCTTCAACATTGACAATGCTACAGACGCAGATATTGAACCATCCACCAAAAGAATTAGAACGCTATTTCAAGAACAGATGGATGCACTTGTAGATGAAGGTATTGATCTGTTAATATTAGAGACCTTTGTATCACAGAAACAAGCGGAGATTGCCACGAAGCAGGCACTAACTTACGATGTACCCGTTATAGTTGAAATAAGTGGTATTTCTGGTGGTACAGTTGGATCAGGATTAGATGTTAGAGTGTTTGCTCAGGAACTGGAACAATTAGGTGCACATGTAGTCGGTATCAATTGCAGAGGCCCCCACGACCTCGTTCAAGCGATGGAACTTCTTGCACCTGTGATCAGTGTGCCACTTGTTGTGCAACCCAATGCAGGAAATCCAAGAGTAGAACAGGGAGAAATAACCGTTTCTTACACCGTAGATTCAGATGTGTTTACGGACTATGTTCAAAAACTGATAAAGCTTGGTGCAAATATGATTGGTGGGTGTTGCGGTACGACACCTGAATATATCGCGAAGATTCAGGCAGCAGTTGGACAACAAAAACCGATAAAACGAGTTCCGCGTATCTTTGTTCTACCCAAGAGTTCACCGTCTATTAAGACGCGCACAGACAATCCAGTTCAGCAAGTATTTGAGACTCGTCAACGCATTGTTAGTGTGGAAGCACGAGCAAATACTTTCCCACAACTACGTGCATTGTTGAAAGAAGCAAAGGTATTGGCGGCAATGGGGGTTGATCTCTTTGATGTAACAGACAATTCTGGTGCGGCAGTCAACATAGGTGCGATCGGCACAGCATTTCGTCTACAACAAGCAACACACATTCCAACACTCATCCATTGGACAACGCGATCTCGAAACCTCATCAGCATGCAATCACATCTGTTGGAAGCAGAGGCGTTGGGAATACGGGGGATTGTGGCACTGTCGGGTGATCATCCGAAGGCAGGACCTTTTGAATCTGCAAGTCTTGTTCCTGATGTGCGTGGTGCAGTTCAATTGATGAAACTCATCTCCAGACTCAATCAAGGTGAACTTGCTGACGGTTCGTCAATTGGAGATCCGTGTGGGTTTTACATTGGCGGGGGTTTTACGATTGCTGAGAATCTTGATCCACATCTCAAGCATCTACGGAATAAGGTTGCGGCAGGTGCAAAATTTGCTTATACACAACCTGTGTGGACATTTGAGGACATCGTACGATCTCAGAAAGCAACAGAGGATATCGGAATAAAGATACTATATGGGATCTTACCATTAACAAGTTTCCGAAGTGCATCCTACCTACGCGATAATTTAGGTTTGTATATTCCTCAATTAATTGTGGACAAGTTCCGTGATCTTGGGGATACTGCTGGAAACGAACTCGGTATGAAATTGACACTTGACCTTGTTCGTGAAATCCGAAATCAGGATACAGTCGCTATTGATGGTATCTATCTAATCCCGCCTGCCCGATTAAACTGGAGAAACAGACGTGGTGTCATCTCAGAAATCGTAAAAGTCTACCGTTAGCACCTTTTCAATGTCAACACATGGTCATCAAACCTCAACGAAGCATATCACAGGACGTTCACTTCTCTTAGGTGTCCTTCTCATACCAATCAATGTTTACTGGATGACAATCGTTGAGGTGAAATACTACTCTCTTGACGGATCATGCCTTCCACTGTTTATTCAGCCTGTCTTTATCATGTTTGTGTGTGCTGTTGCCAATGTCTCGTTGAAACGTATAGCACCACAATATATGCTGCGTCAAGGTGAGTTATTGACTGTCTATATTATGGTGGCAATTTCCTGCACATTTGCTGGACACGACGCTATGCAGAATATGTTTGGCAGTATTGCTCATCCATTCCGTTTTGCAACGGAAGAGAATGAATGGCAGACACTGTTTTTTCGGTATCTTCCATCTTGGCTTACCGTGTCAGATCCTCTGAGTCTACAAGGATTTTATGAAGGTGATGCCAGTTTCTATACCAGCCATAATTTTTCTGTGTGGTTAAAACCGTTATTATATTGGGGACTCTTTTTTCTTACGATGATGTTTATGATGCTATGCATCAACACACTTGTCCGCAAACGGTGGGCAGAACAGGAGAAATTGGCTTATCCGATCATACAACTTCCATTGCATTTATCAGAAGCAGGTGGCATTAGTCTGTTGAAGAATAGAATGATGTGGATAGGATTTACGATAGCAGTGATTATTGGTGTCATAAACGGGATCAATTATCTGTTTCCACAGTTTCCACTGATCCCGTATATCAAGCGGACAGCAGTTTTTCAAGACATCTTCACAGAACGACCGTGGAGTGCGATACGAGGGACTCGTATCTCCATATATCCGTTTGCTGTTGGGTTGGCATTTTTTCTACCACTGGATCTATCATTTTCGTGTTGGTTTTTCTTTGTTGTACGGTTAGCAGAATTTGTGGTTGCGGCTGCACTTGGCACCCGATATTTTCCTGCCTTAAATGAACAGGCTTACGGAGCTTGGGTTGCGCTATTCGTTCTTGCAGTGTGGGTAACTCGTAGTCATTTGAAAGGTGTATTGAAAAAGGCACTGTGGTTCAGTTCTGATATAGATGACTCAAATGAACCGATGTCATATCGTGCTGCGATGTTAGGTATTATCGGATCGCTTATTGCACTTGGCATCTTTGCCAATATTGCAGGAATGGCTTTATGGATTGCAGGTATATTCTTCGGTGTATATTTTCTTCTATCATTTGCGATCACTCGTGTTCGCGCTGAACTCGGCACCCCACATGAAATCTATTATGTCAACCCACACGATATGTTGGCTACTGTAGGTGGAACGCGTCAGTTTGATACAAGCAGTCTTACAATCATGTCACTGTTTTATTGGTTCAATCGAGGCTATCGTAATCACCCTATGCCGAATCAGATTGAAGCATTTAAGTTGGCAGAGTCAACTGGGATGGGGAACCGTCGGTTGTGGGTTGCGATGCTCATTGCGATTGTGGTTGGTATTATAGCAACTTTTTGGGCGAATCTTGACATTACATTCCGTAATGGGGCAGTAGCAAAGGCAGGTGGATTCAAGGGATGGGTCGGTAGAGAGTCATTTGGTAGACTTCAACGTTGGTTACATAATCCATCTGAACCGAATGTTGTTGGTATTGGGTTTATGGGGATTGGTGCGTTATTGACATTTGTTATGATGTATATGCGGATGCATTTCTTGTGGTGGCCATTCCATCCTGCTGGTTATGCACTTGCGATTAGTTTTGCGATGGATTATTTCTGGTTTGCGTTCTTTGTCGCATGGTTCTTGAAGTTATTGATATTACGTCATGGGGGGCTGAAGTTACATCGTAAAGTTGCACCTCTATTCTTAGGTTTGATTTTGGGCGATTATGTTATTGGTAGTGTTTGGGCTATTATAGGACCTGCAACAGGGTTGCGGACTTACAAGATATTCATCTAATCTGGTCGTGTTTTAATTTTCATTTGCAGTTCACCTGTTTCAACATTCCATTTATGAAACCATCTTGTATCAATATCAGTACTTATTAGACTTTCACCACTTGGTAAGAACTCATAAGCATCTATCGGTCCTCCAACCGCTTCAATAGTAGCTTTGAGTTTTCCCGTATTTAAATCCCATACGTGAAGTAAAACAGGATCTCCTTTGCTAATTAAAGTATTCCCATCTGGAGACATAATGATCTGCGAGTGACTATATCCGTTCTTCTCAAGTATTGAACGGAGTGTGCCAGTATCTGTTTCCCATAACCGAATAGTTTTGTCAAGACTGCCGCTAACCAAAGTTTTTCCATTTTTTGTAAATTCAAGGTAATGGATCCAAGATGTATGTCCTTCAAGAGTCGCACTTTGTTTAGTATCAAGATTATATAACCATATTGTGTCATCCGAACTTGCACTTGCAAGCTTATTTCCATTTTCTGTAAACCTTATGAGATTGATCTTGCCTGTATGTCCTTCATAAGTTGCTATTGGTTGTGCGTTTTGCACCGATGATATGTCCCAAAGCAGAATCTTGTTATCATGACATGCACTTGCAAGTAATTTTCCATTGGAAGATAATTCCATTGTATGAACACCTGCGGTGTGTTCTTTGAGTGTTACCTTATGTTCACCTGTTTTCGTGTCCCACAGACGTATTGTGCTGTCACGGCTTGCACTGAACAGCGTTTTGCCATCTGGTGAAAATGCAAGGTCATCAATCCAAGACGTATGTCCATTGAGTGTTGTCTTGAGTTTTCCATTTCTTGTGTTCCATAGTCGAATCTGACTGTTATTCCAACCGTTTCCTGTAGCGATCGTTTTGGCATCAGGAGATAGTGCAACAGAATATATTTGTGCGAATTCGTCTTTAATTGTCACTCTGTGTTTACCAGAATCTGCATTCCATAGAGCGATGTCGTTGTTACTTATACTAACAAAGGTTTTTCCATCCTTGGCAAAAAAAGTAGATTTAACAGGAGACTGATAGTAGACTGGTGTTTCATGGACTTCACTGAGTTTCGTTCCTTTACGTGGAATTTTCCCGATATTAGTATTACCTGATAGTATTTTATTTAGAGGCGGTTGCAGGAAGACAATCACGTATTGCCATCCAGCAAAGGAATCTTCAACGATATAGGTTACAGTGCTGACATCTGGTGAAAATTTAATTGGAGCACTATTCCGAATCCGATCATCCGAGATCGTTCTCTTATGCTTTCCAGTTTTTACATCCCATATACGTATACTATTCCAATGTGTATCACTCATACTTGCTAACATATTCCCGTCGGGTGAAAAATCTAAAGTAGTAACTCCCGCAACAAATATATAAGGTTTTGAAAGTGTTTTTATGTGTTGTGCCTTACTTACATCCCACAGCAAAATTTCTTGGTAACTGCCACCAGCAAGAATGTTACCGTCAGGTGAAAAAGCGAGAGATTCAACACTGCCTCTATGTCCGGTTAGAGAGTTTAGTCTTTTTCCTGTGTTTGGATTCCATAAGATTATTTCCTGAAAACCCGCACTTGCAAGGACCTTTCCATCTGGAGAAAATTCGGCATCATAAACTTCGTCTGTATGTCCTTCCAGAGTATGTTTTAGATTACCTGTGTTAATATCCCACAACGCAATTCTCTGAATTCCGGTTAATGCGATAGTATTACCGTCTGGTGAAAACGCGGTCAAATTGCTCGCAGATACTTTGATAGACTTTAGTAAATGACCTGTTTGGACATCCCAAACCCTTATCATATCATCAGATCCTTCACTCGCGATTTTTTTACTGTCAGGAGAAAATAGAATGGAGTAAGTTACATCTGTTGGTTCAAATATTGATAGTATTTCTTCACCATTGATTGGATTCCATAATTGAATTTCATCATTTCGGTTATTCACACTTGCTAATATATTTCCATCATGAGAAAACTCAACCATATCGTACCATCCACCATAGGGATGTGTATCGTCTTTGATGGTTAACTTTTTTTCATAAGTGTGTGCGTCAAATAACCATATTTCATCTGTAGCTGCTATAGCAAATCGGTTTCCATCTGGAGAATACTCGAAATCCTTTATTGCAGAAGATTCCATGATACTTAGAGCATCAACTGTTATAGGAAGATGCATAATGACATAGAAGAATGAACATATTGAGATTATGAAAACAAGATATGAGTTTAGAATGTATTGGTTGAATTTAATGCCTTTCATTTTATATCTCCGTGAGTGATATGTTTTTCATAGTAGATCTGTTCTATAAAAACGTGAGACCAGTGTATTTGTCGTAGGTTAGGTTAAGGCACGAAACCTAATATTCCTTACTGAATATTGTTCGGGGTTAGAAACCCCTCCTACAAGAGAGTATCAATCGGGGTTAGAAACCCCTCCAACAAGAGTATCAATCGGGGTTAGAAACCCCTCCAACAAGAGTATCAATCGGGGTTAGAAACCCCTCCAACAAGAGTATCAATCGGGGTTAGAAACCCCTCCAATAGGTTATCTCCTTGGTTGTAGATTAGGATTGTCCAATTTCCAAAGTAGAATAGTACTGCCAACACTTGCAATAGTTTTTTCATCTTTAGAAACTATAAATGTATCAATATAATCTGGTTGTGCGTCAAGGGTCAATTTTGGTTCCCACGTTTCTGTGTTCAAAAACTCGATCATGTTTCCACTTATACTTACTAATGTATTTCTATCTGGGTAAAATGAAACTGGTTGATACCCAAATAGTGTTTTCTTATACGCTCCAGTCTTTGTATCCCATAACAGAGTATGTCCAAAATAACTTGTGGTTGCTACGGTTTCACCATCAGGAAAAAAGACTATTGAACTGACACTTTCTGTATGCCCTATAAGTGTAGCAATGAGTTCAAAAGTCTCTGTATTCCATAATCGTACTGTTTCGTCAAGACTTGCACTTGCTAAAATACTTTTATCGGGTGAGAAGACAATAAAATCCACACCACCAGTATGTCCTTTCAGCGTTGTTATATGTTCACCAGTATTGACATTCCATATTGGAATACGACCACCTCCCAGACCTATCAACATTTGACTATCTGAAAAAAATTCAACGGAATTAACGTTGTAGTCCTTGATATCCATTGTCAATTTATGATCAGCTGTGCCTACATTCCAGAGTTCAAGTGTGGGTTCAGAACTTGTAGCACGACTGACTAAAGTTTTGCCATCAGGCGAAAAATGTAGTAACTGTAATCTACCTTTCTTACCTGTAGAAATTATCCTTTCTCCTTCACCCGTTTTTGTGTTCCACAATTGTATAATTGGAGGATCATTCCAATTATTTACCCTATTAATTCCAATTGCTACCATAATTCCATCTGAAGATATTGAAGCAACATCACCTGAATAGGTTCTAATTAGCTTTTGCGTATTTATATCCCAGATCTGTATATGGTTCAGATACCAACAGGCAATTGCATTTCCATCGTGAATGATCATTGCATTAGATTGTACTGAGATATGTTTTTCATTGATTGGCGTATGTTCTCCTGTAGTAATATCCCATAGTCCCAGATCATTCGCGAGTTTTTTGCCGTCAGGTGAAAACACTAATGTGTTGTTTTCTGATTTGATATCAAGGAGCGTTTTTTCAATTTCTCTTGTATTCATATCCCATATATTGATTTTGTCTTGTTCGTAGCTTGCATATTTTTTCCAATTTGGAGAGATAAATATGCGTCCTTTATGTTCCCATGTAGGATTGCCGGTCCTAACATCCCACAATTTGGAGTTATTTTTGTGTATTGTTACTATCGTCCTATTGTCTGGAGAAAAAGCAATGAAATTGGTGTCATATAGACCAACATTAAATTTCTCTTTGAATGTTCTGATATTTTTACCAGATTTCGTGTCCCATAACCGGAGCGTTCCATCATAGGTAAGACTAACGAGCATACGGTTATCTCGTGAAAAAGCAACAGAATAGACTACGTCTTTATAGTTGAGAGGCTTTGATGGCATATTGAGTTTGTGAATCTGTTGACCGGTTTCTGCATTCCATATTCGAGATGTACCATCATCACTACCACTTGCCAACATACTATTGTCTGGTGAGAAGGAAATCGCTGTTACATCACTTGTATGTCCTTTAATGTTATTCATGTTCTCACCAGTGTTTGTATTCCACAATTTAATAGTCCTATCCTTGCTTGCAGTTGCAATTGTATTGCCATCAGATGCATACACAATACTCGTAATATCTTTTGTATGACCTTTTAGTGTTGTTCTGAGATTTGCTTGGATTGGGTCATAAGATATATCCCATAATTCAACAGCCTTATCCGATGGATCATTAGCAGCAAACATCGTTCCATCAGGTGAAAAGACAATGTTTGACACATTTATAGGCAGTAGCCTAATTTCTTTGTATGTCGTTGCGTCATAAATCCATAAACCTATCGTACTTGGTATTATTATCTTTGTGCTATCTGGAGAAAAAACAATTTTATCTGTGATGTAGCCCTTTCCAATGCGTGCAATTGCACCTTCAGGTAATTCCCATTTTGAATATTCTTGGGTAAAACCGATTGAGAGTATTTGCATCATTGAGAGGATGATTGTGATAAAGTATTTCATGGATTTTAATTTACCTAATACAAAATTCAATTAATGATTTACCTTTGAGATGAAATGTAAAATGCGTAATGAATTGTCAAAAATAACACTACAAGTTGACACAGTTTGTTGTTTTCTGATAATCTGTTAAACATAATGCTTCACCTTTACTAACTCATAGACAAATTATATTCAAGGAGTTTCAATTTATGAAAATTACAGATATTGAATACCGAACCGTTTCAATCCCATTTATACCTGCCATTGAGGAACATTCAGGTATGGTGTATCCGACTACATTAGTTTGGGTGCACACCGATGAAGGAATTACAGGTTTAGGTGAAAGTAATGCTGTTCATAGCGATATTACAGAACAAGCAGAACAGATTGCTGAAAGATACGTTGGCAAGAACTTCTGGGAATTTGATATTGCCGATGAAGGCTTCACATTCCAATCAGCGTTTTACGATATTGCCGGACAAGCATTAGGTGTACCTGCACATAAGTTAATGGGTCGTCTACATCGTGAAAGTGTTGAACTTGCCTATTGGTCACCTCCGATGCCACCTGAAGCTACTGCTGCAGAGGCGGAACGTGCTGCGAACTTAGGTTTCCGTGTTCATAAACTCAAAGCGCGAAAAGCAACTATTGTTGAAACTGCAAGGTTAATTAAAGAAGCATGTGGACCTGATTTTGGAATACGCGTTGACCCAAACACAGAATTTGGTGATCTGGAAACAGGTATCCGTTTAGCAGATGAACTGATTCCTTATAACATTGAAGTCTATGAAGACCCTATTCAATTTGAAGATCTATCGTGGTATGCTGAACTTAGGAAACGGACTGATGTACCAGTTGCCAGACATATTGGTGGTCTTCAAGAGATACTGCGTAACATCCAGGCTGATGCCGTTGATGCGATAAACACACAAGGAAATTTATCTGGTTTACGCAAAAGTGCTGCGATAGCAGAAGCTGCGGAAATACCAATTTGGGTACAATGCTTTGCATTCGGTTGTTGCGTTGCTTCCACTTTCGCTGCCCATATTGTTTCTACTATCCCCAATTGTTCCATGCCGATTGATGAACTGCCTCATATTCGTGTTGATGATCTGTCTGGTGGTAGTATGAACCTAAAGAACGGTGCAATACACTTGTCGGATGAACCGGGTTTAGGACTTCAATTGGATATGGATGCCGTTGAACGTTATAGGATAAAATAGTATGCACTCTAAAAGTGTCTGTAATTTTATCTTTGTTTTGTAAGCCAAGAATGTCTATTGCTTTGATTTCAAAGTTCCCCATAAAACTGTCAACTTTTCTACAGGGTCAACTTTATACACAAACCTTGACTTATAGTTTTGCTTAATTTCATTCTCAGTAAGTGCCCGGTCGTAAATCCTAACTTCATCAATTAATCCTCTGTAAAAGCGTTCTGCATTTCCTTGATTGTTTGCTGCTCCAAGAAATATAGGTTCCGAAAATGGAAGAAAAACAAGAGAATCAGCACCTCTTCCACTTGAACTTCGTTTTTCACCATCAATATGTATACGAATCTCGTGCATTTCTACATCCAATCGTCCTGCCATGAATTTCCTTATGATTATTTCATTAACATAACCTAAGTTGCTACCTATAAGATTTTAGACACACAGACACTATTTTTAATAGATAACAGTTCGTTATTGGTGAATATTGTAGCGTCCACTTTCAGTTTGCGGACTAATATGCACAAACTAGTAGTCTGTCCAGTCTAAAATTGTAAGTATCAGCAATAGTCGGGAATCGGAGTTCCCTCCTACAAAGAGCAGGCGGTATTGGTAGGAGCGATCTCCGAATCGCGACCTTTACATGCAAAATTTCGGTAGACAGTCCACTAGAAAGTTTGTGCTACATAGGTGGCAACTTAGGTTAACATATACAATATGATGCCATTTACCAAAGGATGCTCCCGATGCTGCTATTAGGTTTCGTGTTCTTTTAGTTTTATGAATACGCGCATTATCCATTATGACGAGATGGTTTTCTCCGAGTTGTGGACATACTTGACTTTCAAGCCATGCATTGAAACACGCCGCATTACAACTCCCTTTCAAATAGAGTAGGTGTTGTAAATGCTTGATCAATACGGGCAGCTAATAAAGTTGTTGTACGGGTTCTTTGACTTGATATGAGGTCAAAAACAGGTTCCCCTTTTGGGGCATACCCAAAACGCCTAAAACTTTCTGATCGAAACCCGCTTTCATCAATAAAAACTAATGTTTTTCCGCTGCGAGTTGTTCACAATAGGTTTTCGCTGTTGATCACATCGCTCCTTATAACCGAATGTCTTTTTTTCTCGAGATGCCGAGTTTCCGCAGCCCATACCAGATACAATAGGGTGAGACACCGAAATGTGCAGCACGTTCAACGTTAGTTTGATCAGGAAAATCTTGGACATGTTGTTTGAGTGCGCTATAGTCAATACACCTGGGACCTCGGGGTCCCGTCTTTTGCGGGGTAAGTGGGTCTGGTGCTTTTAGCCATTTGTAGATAATATCCCGCGAGATATTATACCGCTTTGCAGCTTCTACTTTGCTACCGCCACCTTCTACAAAATCAAGGACACGCTTACGTAAATCTTTCGAATATGACATAATGCCAGATATTATATCATAAATATAAAAAAATGTATAATTATTTATATTCTTTACCATAGTATCTGCAGCACATCATCTAAATCAACAGACATATCGTTGACATTTGTGTCTTGTTCTCCTTGCGTTGTTGTCTGGGTAAAAGCAAGTTGTGTAAGACTGGTAGCGACAAAACTGAGTTGTGCGAAACGATTCAATCCCTGACGATTTCGGAGTTGATAGGTATCAAAACCGAAGTTCTGTTTGGCATCCCGTAAAGCAGTTTCAATCTGCCACCGATTTCTATAGTGTTGGATCAACGCCTCTTTGGGACGCTCTAAATCAGAGGTAAATAAACGAAAATACTGATATGTTTTAGAGCTTTTCTGCCGAGTGCGTCCGACAATGATTGAAATTGTTATACTTGAAGAGACTTCTATATTCTGATAACATGCTTTCAAAGCGGAGAAGAGGATTCATTGAAAACTTCCTTTCAAAAAAGGTATATTATATTGAAAGGATACCCTCTTTTCTGCTTTTTGTCACTCAAAAAAAAATAAAACTGTCCAAACTATAGTTATCTTAGACAGTGGTCTAAATTTCCAATGGCAGTACAACCTGTTCACTTTATTCTAAATTTTCTACCAAAATCTCAAATTGTATGCTAAACTAAAACCGTAATTAAAAGACTGATTTCATCTGAGAAATACGAATAAGACATAGTAATTTGAGGAAATACTGGGACATGATTGGCACAATGATGAATAATCCTTTATCAATTTCGCTAATAATTGAACACGCTAATAGTATACACGGTGATAAGTATGTGTATACTCTTTTGCCAAATGGAAAGAGAAATGACTTTGCCTATTCAACCCTTTACAGCCGTATAATGAAATTAGCAAATGCTATCTCAAATTTGGGCATACAACAAGGGGAGATTGTGGGTGCTTTTGCTACCAATTCATACCAACATTTGGAACTTTGCTTTGCCGTTCCAGTTATAGGTTCAATTATCCATCCACTAAACATTAGACTTTCACCTGTGCAACTTGCTAAGATTATCAGAGAAGCAGATGACAAAATCATCTTTGTTGATGAAATGGTTTATGACAAATTCGCTCACTTAATTAGTGAAATTGAAAGTCTACAATCTATAGTCTACAACTCTCAGAAATGCATGAATGAATCAACATGTCAATATGAAATGTTGTTATCTAATGCAAGTAACAAATACAAATCAGAAATCATTGACGAAAATATGGCAATGGCATTATGTTATACAAGTGGTACGAATGGTGAACCAAAGGGTGTTCTCTATACACATCGTTCCATGCTTTTACATACTTTAGTAGTCAATCAAACTGATGTGTTTGGTCTAACAGAAGCAGATGTTGTGATGCCGCTTGTGCCAATGTATCACGCAATGGGATGGGGACTACACTTCGCAGCTATATTTGTCGGTGCGGATCTCGTGTTAACCGATCCGAACAATAAACATATAATTGATCTCATCGCAGAAACCAAAGTTACCGTTTCAGCAGGAGTGCCAACTGTTTGGAAAAAACTATTGCCTGATTTTCTCAAAAGAAAAAACGATGTTTCTTCACTACAACGAATAATAGTCGGCGGAGAACCGATGCCAGAACAACTCGTTGAGGTGTATGAAAAAGAACTGGATATAGAAGTCCGACATGCATGGGGAATGACGGAAATGTCTCCAACTGGGACATTTTCTATGCTTAGAAAGAAACATCATAAACTATCTGATAAAGAAAGATACAAAATAAAGGCATTACAAGGTCAACCAATTCCCGGCGTTCAGTTACGGGTCGTTGATGAAAATCAGCGTATACTATCTAATGATGGAATTTCTGTAGGAGAAGTGCAAGTCAAGAGTCCTTGGACAGCATGTAGTTACTTCAACAACGGATTAGACAACGATAGTTTTACTGAGGATGGTTGGTTACGCACGGGGGATCTTGCAACAATCAATGAAGAAGGTTACATGAAGATTGTTGACCGATCTAAAGCACTTATCAAAAGTGGTGGCGAGGCCATTTCTCCTATGGCATTAGAAGCAGCACTACTAAATCATCCACTTGTTATTGATAGTGTAGTTATCGGTGTTTCTGATGACAAATGGGGTGAAAGACCGTTGGCAATCGTTGTGTTATCAGAACAGAACGGTGGAGATATATCAGAAGCACTGAAGGAACATCTTTCTACAGATTTCCCAAAATTTTGGATACCAGATAGGTTTATTGTTGTCGATGAAATTCCAAGAACTGGCGTGGGTAAAACAGATAAACAAACAATAGGACGGCTGTTACATATTAACGAAAGTTTGATATAAGAAAAATGGTCAAATTACTATGGCTGAATCTCCTACAATAGCAGTAGGAATGGTTTTGCAGTTATTTGAGGTAAAAAAATGACAGACAATGATTATAAATTGAGCTTAAAAGAAGCGAATCAATTTCGAAAACAGGGGTACCTTGGTCCTTATACACTCTGTAGTCCAGAAGAAATGCTAAAACATCAACCGGAAATTGAGCATATTCTTGAAACTGATGCACCTGATCATAAGAATAGGGTCCATAACCGTCATCTTGACTATCCGTTGATATATGACCTTGCTACACATCCATCCATCGTTGATCGTATGTCATCTCTTTATGGACCCGATCTTTTGCTATGGCGGACAAATTTCTTCGTAAAAGAACCAGGTGCAAAAGAAATACCTTGGCATCAGGATTTCAACTATTGGCCTCTTGAACCCCCAATTATTATATCAGCATGGATAGCAATTGATTCTGCTACTTTGGAAAATAGTTGTCTCCAAATTGTGCCTGGATCGCATCGCAAAGTAATTCCTCATGTAAAAGCAACATCAGAAATGGCATTTGGACAGATGGGTGATCTTAACTATATTGACGCAAATAATTATGTCAATCTTGAAATGCAACCAGGTGAATTTGTTCTTTTCAATGAACGTACACTTCACCACTCTGAAGCAAACCGTTCAGAGAAAAGACGAATTGGATTGGCTGTGCGTGTCATCGTACCAATTGTAAAAGTCTTTGATTGGGATTCTCCGAAACACGAGTTGATAGTAATTAGTGGAAAAGATACAGTACAATTCAATAAAAGGAGTTATAATGAATAGACAAATAACATTAGCTGCACGTCCTGTTGGATATCCAAAAGAATCAGATTTCAAACTTGTAGAAACGCCTATTCCTTCACCGGATGATGGTCATGTCTTAGTTAAAACCATCTATCTTTCAGTTGATCCATATATGCGTGGACGAATGAATCAGGTGCGTTCTTATGCTGCAAACGTTGAATTCAATGAAGTGATGGTAGGTGGTGTTATCGCCCAAGTAGTAGAATCGAAGCATAAAGATTTTCGAGAAGGTGATATAGTCAACGCACATATTGGTTGGCAAGAATATGGTGTCTCTGGTGGAGATGGATTACGGAAAATAGATCCTTCTATTGCTCCGATTTCAACGGGTATCGGTATACTCGGTATGCCTGGATTGACTGCTTATTTTGGATTGCTTGAGGTGGGGAATCTTCAAGACGGTGAAACCGTGTTTGTTTCAGGAGCTGCGGGTGCTGTCGGTTCTGTTGTCGGTCAGATTGCAAAAATAAAAGGTTGTCGTGTTATTGGGTCGGCAGGGACAGATGAAAAGCTTGCTTATGTAACAGATGAACTCGGTTTTGATGAAGCCTTTAATTATAAGAACGTTGATGATTATCATACAAAGTTAGCGGAACTCTGTCCTGATGGCATTGATGTATATTTTGATAATGTCGGTGGAAAGATAACTGATGCTGTATTCCCAAATTTAAGAGTTAAGGGACGGGTTGTTATTTGTGGACAGATATCACAATACAATTTAGAAAGTCCTGAAACTGGTCCGCGTTTCCTTTGGTATATGATTACAAAACGCGCAAGAATTGAAGGGTTCCTTGTCTCTGATTTTACTGGAAAATATGCGGATGGTCTAACCCAACTTGCGGATTGGCTACAGCAAGGTAAACTGCAATACCGGGAAACCATTACTGAAGGTGGGATAGAAAACGCACCTGCAGCATTTATCAGCATGCTCAAAGGTGGAAATATCGGTAAACAACTGGTAAAAATATCTGATCCAAGTTAATAAAATATATGTTCTAATATCCCTTTCGCTTGTCAATTACACTAAGCAAAGGTTTGCCGACAAGGAATCGTTCCAAGTTATCACAGAAGAGTGATACAGTCCTTTCCATTCGAATCGGTGAACCGCCAGCAACGTGTGGTGTGATAATGACATTTGGCATATCCCACAAAGGATTATCAGCAGGAAGCGGTTCAACAGGCGTGACATCCAAACCTGCACCACCAATCTGTCCTTCATCTAAAGCACGGATGAGTGCAGGACCATCAACAATCCTACCACGAGTAACGTTGATTAGTAATGCATGTGACTGCATTTTTTGGAACACTCTATCGTTAAACATACACTCGGTTTCTGGTGTTAATGGTGCACAGATACAAACAATATCGGATTGAGATAACAATTCATCAAACTTGTCCATTTTCCATGTTTCATGCACAAATGTTGGTGGTTCAACTGTTTCTGGGTCAACAGCAATGACACGCATTTCAAATCCTTGAGCACGTCGGGCAACCTCAATTCCCGTACCACCAAGTCCCACAATACCAAGTGTTCGTTCTCCGAGTTCCCATGTTGCTAATCGGATTGACATTTTATTGTCCCAAGTCCGTTCACGTACTGAACGGCCAATACCACGAAGTAACCCTAAAATCAATGCCCATGCCTGATCGGCAAGATGTGTGCCTACATATCCTTTTGCACTTGTTAATATCACATCACTATCAACGAATTCTGGAAACAGAATTCCATCTACACCTGCCGCCCACACTTGTACCCATTTCAATTGTGTTGCTTTTTCAAAAAGTGTGTGATTGAATCCACCGAATACAATATCAGTGTCTACGATTTCATCTAATGCTTCAGTAGAATTCTTTGGTCTAACTATGTTCAATGTATCAGAAATTGATTCAATCTGTTGATGTTGTTCTAATGTGATTTCGGAATTTATCATTATTTTCATGTTGACATCTGCTCCTTACCGTGTTATTCTATCAATGATTTACTTTTAATATAAATCATAGGAGTGAAAATAGTTATATGCTATTTGATAAAAAACATTTATACGCAGTTACACTTACTATATTTTCAGTATGTATTTTACTTACTGCTGGACTAATATCTGGTTGTGGAGATGAAGGTGATCCTCCTACAGAGATGGTCAACGGAAATGGTGATAAAACACCAGATCCCGATCCTGATCCTACAGATCCTGTTGTTGATCCCGATCCTGATCCTGTTGATCCTCCTGCCCCTGGTGTAACCTTTAAGGATGATATTATGCCAATCCTTGCACAAACTTGTGCCATTGCTAATTGCCATGACAATACTGCTCTAAAAGGACTAAATCTTACCACTTATGACAACTTCAAGAAAGGTGGCAATAGTGGTCCTGCCTTTGTAGCAGAGGATGCGGACAACAGTCTCGTTGTAAAGTATATTAAAGGAGAAGAGCAACCTCAAATGCCCATTGGTGGAAATCCACTAAATGCAGACGAAATTCAGCTTTTTGTTGATTGGATCAATGCAGGTGCTGAAAATAATTAATTTTCGTCCTATCTCCATTTGTATGCGGGGTCTGTCTCTATGACAAACCCCGCATTTTCATTGTAACACATCTATCAAACCAACATTCCAATATATCAATACATAATCATATCAACATTTCGTTCCTCAATCAACGATATTTATCTAATTGAGGGATGTGCATAAATATTTGACGCATCAACACAACAGCGACAGACTTCTGGTGCAGCTTATTTATAAAAAGCAGAATGCGCCAAATCAACGGTATGAATGGGTGTGTAAAGTATTTGTCACCATAGTCATCAATTTCTTGAAAGGACATTGCATTTTTGATCTTTGAAAAGGTACCGTTTGGTACGTTTTTTCGGATTACGGTACGTTTTTGGTACGTTTTTGGTACGGTGCTGTGAGTCCAGTCTGTATATGGGTTTGTGAATGATTTTCGTGTATATTTCTGGAAATTTCAATTTTTCGATTCGGTACGTTTTGTGATTTATGTTTTGGGTGTCCTGATATGTATTATTTAAGATATATAGACACCACATCATAATCCGATTGATCCGTGTGGTGTATTCTGATTCAGTCTGTTTTTCACTTCTATTGTCCTGCGTTAACATGATATTCTCTCTGCTGGTTTGGACCAATTCTATTCTTGAAATTGCTTTTTCTGTTGTAATGTATGAGGAGCAATGAATTGTGCGACTATGCCCCTATTGTCCTTCATGATATGTTCAGAACTTGTATAGAACAATCGTGATGTGCGAAATCATGGTTATATCGTAAGATTTCTCTGACTGAGTTGCCTATTTGCGTTTCTAAACTTGCGTAGTTGAATTGGACATATCCACTAAACACATGTTAAGTATACTATACATATATGTGATTGTCAAGTAAAAATAATAGAGAATCTATATTTTTTCAGATATTGTTGATAATCTTGAATTTCTATCGTATTGTTTCAACGATTTAGACGTTGTTGCTTTAGAAAAAACACTCAGTGCATGGGCAGCTGATGTGTTCGCAGCTACGCAGGAAGACGATAAGAATGCGGTAGCAATAGATGGCAAAACCTTATGTGGCAGTCTCACTCAAGATGCTCAAATCACACAGCTGTTATCTGTTGTGACACATCAACTCGGTATCACACTCACACAGCGACCTGTGTCTGACAAAACGAATGAAATCCCTATTGCTTCACGCATCCTACAAGCGTTTGATGTCGCAGGCGAAGTGGTGACAACAGATGCATTGCTGACACAACGCGCGTTCTGTCAAGATTTATGTGATGCGGATGCGGATTATGTCATGCCTGTGAAAGAAAATCACCCGCTCTATTAGAAGATATTCGCGCCGTATTTGAAAGTGGACACTCGGACACCCGGACGTCACACCCCACAAAAACAAGTGAACAGATACATAAGGAACTCGGGGCACGGACAGATACTTGCACCACTGTTGAAAAAGACAAGGGTGGCTTCAAACGCGCACGATGACGACAAGCACAATCCTAATAGATACAGGATATGTGGACTGGCCGGGGCTTGCACAAGTTTACTAATATAAGAGAGAACGAAAACATGCCCGCACCGGAGAAAAGAGCACGATGACGCAATATGGCATAACAAGTCTAACGCCTGAGTGTGGGTCAGCAAAACGGATTCTAATGCTCCGTCGTGGGCATTGGGCGATAGAGAACCTATCGCACCGCACGCGGGATGTGCTCTTTGATGAGGATGCGTCTCAAGTCCGGTGTGGCAACATACCTCAGGTGATGTGTGCATTACGAAATGCAACCATTAGTCTATTGCGCACTTCTGGAAACACAGCCATAGCTTCTGCATTCCGCTATTTTGGAGCAAAACCTAAAGAAGCATTCACACTATTAGGAGCAAACATCTACAATTGAATGCTTCTGCTACCCGACCCAGGGTTATTTAGTTTTCGGTATTTTAGTCGTTTTTTATCACAAACGTTAATAATTTTAGATACGCAGAAATAGCGTGAAAAATCACGCTATTTCTGCTATACTTCACCTTAAAAATCTTAACCCTTTGAGGTGAAAAATGACAGAGAATAACTCTCGCCACTTGTTAGATAGATTAGCAGAAATCGAAGACCCGCGCAACGAAAAAGGAAAACGACATCCGTTGAATTCAATCCTTGGCCTTAACATTATTGGTTTTATGACTGGACATAAAGGATATACATCCACCGCAAAGTGGGCACGATCTCAACCAGATCTCGTCCAAGCACTCGGTTTTACACACGAGAAATCACCTTGTTCCGCAACGATACATAATGTTCTAAAAATATTAGATGCGGATACTGTTGAAAAGACATTTACAAACTGGGTAGAAGATGTTTGTCCAAGTCGGTCTGATTTAGCAGGATGTCTTGACGCAGTCGCTATAGACGGTAAAACGATGCGTGCCTCCAAAAAAAGTGGTGCGGCAATAAGCCATTTACTCTCCGTTGTTTCTCATGAGTTAGGGGTTACCCTGACACAACAAGGTATCAGGGACAAAACCAACGAAATACCGATTTCAACAGAGATCCTCAAAAACTTTGATGTGAGTGGTAAAGTCATCACAACAGATGCGCTTTTGACACAGAAAACTTTCTGCCAAGAAATCATAGAGGGTGATGGAGACTATGTGCTCCCTGTCAAAAACAACCACCCCGACCTTTGCGATGATATCCAAAAACTCTTTCAAGATGTTCCTGACACACCTTCACAAGACGCTACACATCCTCTATTGGGAGACCCTATTGACACTCACGAGACTTATGAAAAATCACATGGTAGAATTGAGACAAGATGCCTAAAAGCAAGCACAAGTCTCAACGCATATCTGGACTGGCCAGGGATAGAACAGGTGATCCAATATCGTTATATTCACGAAAACCCAAATACAGGAGAAGAAACAACCAAAGTCACCTATGGTATTACAAGTCTGACACCCGAAGCAGCTACTGCCGAACGCTTACTTGAACTACGCCGTGGGCATTGGTCTATAGAGAACAAATCGCATTGGATCCGAGATACTCAACTTGGAGAAGACGCATCGTCTGTCCGATGCGGTGCTATTCCGCAGGTTATGGCTGCTTTGCGAAATGCAGCATTAGCAGTATTGAGATTTGATGGCGTTACAAGTATAGCTGATAAAATAAAATATTATGCTTCAAAACCTTTACTCGCAGTTAACTTGATAACTGAATGTTTTTAAAACTAAATAACCCTGTACCCGACCTACAACACTTCATAAATATGAACAAATGTGATAAAATACAACCAAAATACCTAAAACTAAATAGTCCCGTGAGAAAGGGGTGAGTAAGTTTTTGGTATCAATTTCCAGAGTGCTTACAAAGCACCAAATCAACAAGACCAATGCTAATTAGCATTCCCCGTCTACGAATATCCGATGCACAATGAATTGCTCAACTACAAACACTTGTCTTGGTAATGAAAGACTATATTAATGGTAAAACTATTGATTTATGACAGTTCTTGATAATTGAATGTACAATAAAAAAGGCACACATGGTTAGCGTGCCTAAAGGAGTATTGTTGACTAAATTACAGTTTACGTTTAAGGTAGGTGTGCTATATGTTCAGACTAAATAATTCAACCTCTTGAGTCTGTTATATTTGTTTCTGGATTGCATAAGCACTTACATCAACTCTTTCGGATAATTTCTTTTGTGTGGATGTGAGTTCTGTAGATTCACCATCTATTGCTTCAATATCAGTACTATTTTTCCCAGTTGTATCTTTGTTCTCTGTATCATTAAATTCTATGTAATGGATTTCCTCATGGTCTGTATCAGATGTTTCATCAATGTGTTGGGTTTCTACTTTTTGATTGTTGTCATATATTTCTACAGTAGACATCATAAATTGAAACCATACAAAACATCCGATTGTAAAAATCATTATGAAAATTGATCCACCGACAATCCAGTTTTCTATTGAAAAATCTTTTAACATGGTGTTCTCCCTATTGTCCGTTGTTCGTCCAGTCATCACTGGGAGTGAAACTCTTTATTCTCTCTCGGTTAATCGTTAGACATATCAATCACTTATGTGTTCACAATATGTATATCAAATTAGTTGAAAGTTACAATCAATTCTTTCAGACTTTTTGTGTCTCTGTAATTAAAGAGACATATCTTGGGAAAAAGGTTGCACTTTTTTACTAAAATATACAAATAAAGAGGAAAAAAGTTGCATATTGGTGGATATTTATTTCAATTTACGTGTTTTTGCTATCTGATGAACGTGGATAAATAAGATTCAGAGCAGAAAGGTAGACTACTGTTTTGTATATACTTGAAAGAATTAATCAGAGAAACGAAGTTCTTCATCAGGAATTGGTATGTTAAATTCTGCCTTATCTACTTGCATTTGGAAAAATTGTCCTGACATTTCGGTTTCAGGATCATAACCTACACCGTAAGTTGCAGATTTTGGAAACCAAATTTCTGGAGTAAACTGTTCAATGTTAAATGTATGTTTAATTCGACTAATTACTTCTTCAGGTTCTAAGAGGATACGTTTTCCATCAGGACCCACGAGTACTGCTCGAGACATACCCTTTGAGGTTTTTAAACTTTGAGTTGGTCTATATCCTTTCGCCGGATCTATCCATATCTGTTGAATAGCAGAATTGTCTTTGCCATGAATTCGTTGTAAGGTAATTAAGTATTGAGGAACTTTATTGACCATAACCTGCTCTACTTTTATGGGATTATAATAATTCCGGGTTAGGAAAGTAAAACTAAATATGCTCGGATGCCATCCCCAACTGAGTGGACTATAATCATATATGAATATTGATTTATCCACTGGTTTTGGATGCTGTACCCATAACTCATCCTCATTTTTCTCTCTTATCAACATCTCTTTTTTAGCAATCTGAAACTGGTAGTGTTTTTCTTCCCAATCTGGAAGTAGAAAACCAACGAAATCCATCTTCCGACGAAATTTGACATCATACAAATGACGTGTTCCTTGAAAAGTATAGGTTATCTGGTAAATTCCTACTTCTTCATATTTGGCTTTTTCATCTACCGGTTTTTGCAGTAAGAAATTCAGAAAACGGATGAATAGGTTCTTCTGTGTTTTAGGTGGCACATAATCATTCTGCTTAATTTGAAATTCGATTTTCCCACTTTGCAATTTACCATTATATGCAATTACTTCTTTCGTGATTTTTTCCAAAAGATCAGCCGATTCTTTGGATAGAACTACATCTGACGGTGGTGCTTGAACTGTGGCATCTGTCCTATCATCCTCTTGATTTCCCACACCATTTGTATTACCATCTTCATCTGATTGACCTAACTGATTACGTTTATCTGGTTCCTCTTTTAAATCCAGGAATAGATCAGTATCAACTAATTCAACCGTAGTCTCTGATGTAGAATCCAAACTATACGGTTTCTGATAACTTCTTAGATTCTGTGCACCAATCACTATCAGCAAGACAAAAATAATGGCTGATGCAGCTGATATTGCTAACGGTATAAAAGGTCTATTGACCGATGGTGTTATTGGAATTATACGGTTTACCTCTTTCAGGATGTTTTCTGTCATTTGTGTCGGTAGTTGGAAACTATTCAAGTTTTCTTGAATCATTGCTTCTTCCTTCTTTAATCGGTTACGAGCACGGTGGAGTCGACTCCGTACCGTATTGGGAGACATTCCCAAAAACTTACCAATCTCTTCACAGGACATTTCTGCGATATAATACAGATTTACGACAGTGCGGTCACTCTCTTGCAGTGTACTGAGCAACTTCTGAACGGCTGTACGTCGTTTTTCTTTTGCCGCATCTTCGCGTTGTTGAGTCATATATTCTGAATAGCATACCTCCTCTAATTCAACGGGATCTGTCGCTTCTAACGATTGCGGTTGTGGTGATTTCTTTCGGTGCCACGCAATACATTTACGGTTGGTAATCACATAGAGCCATCCCGCGAAACGATTATGGTCTGTGAGCGTAGAGAGCTTTTGGAATGCTGTAAAGAACGCATCCTGTGTAATCTCTTGAGCAATGTGGAAATCACCAATTTTCTGCCAGGCTAACGCGTGTACCTGTTTTTGGTATTTTTCCACAAGTGCAGCAAACGCTTTCTGGTCACCCTCTAAAGTTTGTTGAATCAGGTCAGAGTCATCGTAAGTCATCTGATACCTCAATAACGAATTAGTCTTTTTAATATATAGACGCGATTTTGAGGAAAAGAATTGCATTTTTTTGAAAAAAGCGTATTCTCAAAGAAATGTATGGGTTTTAGTTCAGAGAAGTCAGAAGTTGTATGTAGGGTAGTATGAAATGGTATTACATACCAGGTAGGTGAATATTGAACTATTTATTATTCAAACCCAAGTTGCTACCTATAAGTTTTAAGACCTGGAAAGACCTTTTTTAATGAAAAAACTGATAATTAGCCAATATTTTGTAGCGTAAACTTCCAGTTTGCGCCTCTTATGACACAATCTGGCAGATTGTGCTACAAGGTAGCAACTTGAGTTATTCAAGTCGAATCTTATACACGCCGCTACCGTAAGTGCCAGCGTAAATAAAACCGTCAACTACTGCTAAGGATGAAACCTGTTTGTGAAGAGAACCAATCGACTTCCAATGCTGTTTTTCCTCTATCCATTGGAAAACACTTGTAGGTGTGCTGACATACACCTCAGTCCCATCTGTTCCTATTGATGTAGCAGATGTTTCATCCAGACCCTCGTTGATGGTTATCCATGTATTGCCTCCATCCTTGGAACGAAATACCCCGTTGTTCCAAAAGCTTGCATATAAGGTTGTATCGACCCACTTGAGATCAGACAAACCGTCATCAATCATATCTGTTATGTGAATAGGTTCCCAACGGTGTTCTTTAAAACGGTAGATTTCATTGCCCGCGGTGCCATGAATTCCTGTAACCGCAATCACACTCTCTTTGTTGGCAGACAACATCGAGATTTCGCGATGTTGTTCCAAGCCAAGTTTGGTAAGACCCATTTTCTGATCCCACCGGAAGACCCCACTTGACCATGTGCCCATATAAAAGGTATTGCCAACTACATCCATACTTCGAATTCCATACATGTCCCTATCTGTGAAAAGTTCGACCAAAGTGTTATTTTCTCTATTCAACGTATAGACACTATCTCCCTCACGACCAGAATAAGGAGGAATATATTTATCATTACCAAAGTAAGCACCAATGTAGAGCTCTCCATTTGAAACACAAATGGATTCAACACCACATTTGCCCTGATTTAAAGGATCGTTTACAGGCAACCATGTATCTCCACCGTCGGCTGAATAGACAAGCTTGCTACCAACAACGGTGTATAGTTTATCACCAATTATCTCTAATTTGCTTACATCTGTATTTATTATGCCAGTGCTGCATTCTACCCAAGAATCCCCTGCATCTGTTGTGCGAAAGACTCCATTGTCCGATGTGCCTACAAAAACAGTATTATCATTGATTGGTAACAATGTTAAAACATCATCATACATGACTCCATCATTGATTGATATCCAGGAATCACCCATATCATTCGAAAGATAGATCAAACCGTCAGAAGTGCCGGCATATAGCCTCTCACCTTGTACGGTAATTGTCTGAACGTCATCACCTTCTTCTCCTACTTTTTCTGGGGTGATGAGCGTCCATGTGTCGCCTCCGTCATTTGAACGGAAGAGCCCAGATTCTTTGCCTATACTTCCACTCAAAAAAAGTAAATGTTTCATAGAAGCTAACGACTCAACATATAAATCATAAGAAGAATCTTGCTTAGGTGAAGGATTTGATTTTGGTTTATCTTTCGAATTATTTTCCGATTCAACCCCATCTGAATGCACAATGACAGTTGGGTTGACTGGTGTCCACGAGTCGTCATTTTCCATTCTACGAAAGAGCCCCTTTTTTGTTGCAACGACTAGTAGTGCTGTACCAACACTTGCGAGTTTAAAAACCGGCATCGGGTTTAGGGCAAAGGGTCTAACAATAGGCGAGTTGCTATCTAAGAGACGCCCATGTAACATAATTCCGAGTCCCTCATTGATTTGTACCCATGAATTACCATCTGACTGCCAAACACCTGAGAGATGTGTACTAACATAGATGTGGTCACCATGAATCACAATATCAGTGATTATTGCAGGTGCTTTGAAAGCAGATACAGGTTGCCAGGTGTTGCCAATATCAGTAGAAATGTATAATGCCTCCCCCGTGCTAACATAGATCATATCCCCCATTTCTGCGATTGCAGTAACTACCATGGGGGACCTACTTGGGTGGGTGTGTAATCCAGTATTAACAGGTGTCCAACTATTTCCATGATCTGTGGAGCGGAAAACTCCTGCCCCATCTGTCCCCGCAAGAAGCACGCCATTAGAGGTGTTATAAAGCGTAGTTATCTTGCCACCGTAAGGGCCATTCGTCTGTCTCCATCTGCCTTTAAACTTGCTGCTTTCTGCACCATCTGATTGTGCTGCTGCAGGCAGTGATGTATCCGGTTCCTGATCTGTTCCATCATTTTTACTGAGTACATCAGAACGACTAACCTGATTGATTATTGCAGGTTTGGCAGGGGATTCAAAGACTACTCGTGTGTCAACGATTTCAATCGTTGGTTTTGATGTTGCCTCTATACTATACGGTTTCTGAAACCGAATTATATTTTGCGCACCAAAACCTATCAGTAAAACAACTAAAATGGTTGATGCAGCAGAAACTGCTAAAGGTACTAAAGGTTTACTTCCTGATGGCGTTACTGGGTTGAGCCGTGATATTTCCTTCCTGATGTTTTCTGTCAATTGTGTTGGCAGTTGGAAACTGCTAAGATTTTCTTGTATCATTGCTTCCTCCTTCTTTAACCGCTCTCTGGCTCGGTGAAGTCGACTCCGTACCGTATTGGGAGACATTCCCAAAAACTTGCCAATCTCTTCACAGGACATTTCAGCGAGGTAATAGAGACTCATCACTGTACGGTCACTTTCCTGTAGCTTGCTGAGCAATTTATGGACAATTGTTCGGTGTTTTTCTTTTGCTGCTTCTTCACGTTGTTCGGTCATATATTCTGAATAATATACCTCTTCCAACTCAACTGGATTTGTATCATCAATTGATTGCGTTTCAAGTTTTTTCTTCCGATGCCACGCAATGCACTTTCGATTCGTAACGACATAAAGCCATCCTGCAAATTGTTTGTAGTGTGTGAGGGTCGAGAATTTTTGATAGGCAGTGATGAAAACATCTTGCGTAATTTCTTGTGCGATGTGAAAATCACCAATTTTCTGCCACGCAAGGGTGTGTACCTGCTCTTGGTATTTTTCTACAAGTTGGGCAAAAGCGTGTTGATCACCTTCTAATGTGCGTTGAATTAGTTCAGCATCATCGTTTTTCATTGGACACCTTCATACAGAAAAATAGAAATGCAATTACAAATAATAGACTCTCTATAATTAAAAACGCGATTTTATGGTATAGAATTGCACATTTTTGAAAAAATTGCAATTTTGGGGGAAAAACGATAATTTAAAAAAAAGAGAAGAGGATTTAGGCAGAATTATAAAAAAGCACACCTACTAATAGGCGCACATTATGATTTACTGGTAGGCGCGCCTGGAAGCGCGCCTAAAAAGAGTAATGTAAATTGCAAATCAACTATAAGCAGCTTACTTTTCAATTTGAATACGATGGACACCTGCTTGAGTGCCAGCGTAGAGGAAACCGTCCAATACCGCTAAGGATTGAACTGGTAAACTTAGCGAACCCAACTGTTCCCACTTCTCATCTTTATGGAGCCACTTGAAAACCCCATGCTGCGTTGTGCCGATGTAGAAGTCAGTGCCATCAATCTCTACAGTTTCGATTGATACCTGTTCTATACCACTGTTTAATTGAGTCCAAGTATTACCATCGTCTAATGACCGTATTAGTCCTTCTTGACCAGACAGTAAGTAAAGTTTATTGTCAATCTTTCTTGATGCTGCGAACCGCCTATGCGCCTTTTTACCCTTTATTTGTTCCCACTGCGCTTGGTGGCCTTGCAGACAGAAAAATTCGTTTCGCTGTGTCCTTGCATAGATATTAGCATCGCTTACCGTAATGTCAGTGATAAATTGACCATTTAATCCAAGATTTAGCCACGAGTCCCAACCTTCATTCCAAAGGAAAACACCTTGTCCTTGTGTGCCAACATAAAACGTCGTATCTACAATATGCATACTTTCTATCCCGTACGCTTCTCTATCAGTTGTAATTTCAATCAATGCGTTGTTCTGTTCATCTAATTGGAAAACACCACCAACGACTCCCCCATGACTGTTAGGAGCAAATCTTAAGGCACCAATGTACAATCTTCCATTCAAAGCAGAAATCTCTGCAAAGTGAAAATCATACGGTTTAGGCGAGTTCTCAATTTGTTCCCACTTATCTCCACCATTTGTACTATATAGAAGTCTACCTTCTACAGTAAAAGCATAAATTCTGTCTCTCAAAACTTCCAAATCGACAACTGAAGTGCCCATTATTCCTTTATCTGCTTCCACCCACGAATTACCTCCATCTGTCGTGCGAAAAATGCTTCCTTCAAGTGTAGTGGCGAAAACTGTATCTGCACTAATTGCCACTAATTCCTTACTCATTCCATCTGTTAGATCTTTGCCAACGGGTGTCCAAGAATCACCTTTGTCATTCGAACGGAAAACACTTCCACCAAAAGTACTGGCGTACAGTGTAGATTCAAAAACTGCCAACGCTTCAACGGTTCGTTTCATTTCTTTAGCGGTGATACGTGTCCAAGAATCACCTTCATCATCAGATCGAAATAAACCTTTGTCTTTACCCATATATACACCAATATATAGTAAATCATCCATAGAAGCAATTGAGTCCACTCGAATTCCTGCAGGAAAGAGCGGTCTTGGAGGCGGATCAAATCCCGATTCAATTTGCGCTTTAATGAATGGTTCCTCGTCAATGGGTTGCGCACTAAATCCTGAATTGATTGGTTGCCACCTATCTTCAGTTGCTTTTTTGCGAAAAGCACCATCCTCTGTCCCAACAACAAGGGTGGTACCAATATTTGCAAATTCACGGATCCGTACATCTATCAGACCATCGTTCATTGGTGTCCAAGACTTCTCATCATCTGAATACCATACACCTCCCACATCCCCACGTCCTGGATATGTACTGATGTATATACGGTCACCAATAATTACGATACCAGAAATTGTGCTATCCTGTGGATCGGTTGGAACATAATGCCATGTTTTCCCAGTATCGGTTGACTTATATAAATCCCCGATAACACTTGCGTAGAATGTATCCTCTTTTTGTGTAAATGCCAAAACATTTATTTCAAGATCTTCGTATATGTCAGGTACTTCCACATTCGCTGACACCCAAGAATCACCGAGATCAGTTGAACGAAAAATTCCGTGATTCATTGTCCCAGCTAAAAGTATTCCCTCAGAGGTCGCAAAAAGTGTACTGATATCTCCTCCATAAGGACCGTTGGTCTGACTCCATTGTGCTTTTGACGTTGAATTTTCTGCATCATCCGATTGTGCTGCTGCAAGCAGTGATGTACCCGGTTTCTGCTCTGTTCCATCATTGTTAATGAGAACATCAGAACGACTAACCTGATTGTTTATTGCAGGTTTGACAGGGGATTGCAAGACTATTGGAGTATCTACGATTTCAATCGTTGGTTTTGATGTTGCCTCTATACTATACGGTTTCTGAAACCGAATTATATTTTGCGCACCAAAACCTATCAGTAAAACAACTAAAATGGTTGATGCAGCAGAAACTGCTAAAGGTACTAAAGGTTTACTTCCTGATGGCGTTACTGGGTTGAGCCGTGATATTTCCTTCATGATGTTTTCTGTCAATTGTGTTGGCAGTTGGCAACTGCTAAGGTTTTCTTGAATCATTGCTTCCTCCTTCTTTAACCGCTCTCTGGCTCGGTGAAGTCGACTTTTAACCGTGTTCGGAGATACCCCCAAAAACCTACCAATCTCTTCACACGTTAAGCCTGCAAGGTAATGCATCGTTACGACTGTCCGTTCACTCTCTCCAAGTTTACTGATCAGTTTTCGAACAATTGCTCTCCGATTTTGATTCGCTGCTTCTTCACGTTGACGAGACGTATATTCGGAATAATACACCTCTTCTAATTCCATTGGGTCTGTCTCCTCCAGAGATTGTAATTGCGGTTTTTTCTTCCGGTGCCACATGTTACACTTGTTACTGGTAATGACGTAGAGCCATCCCGCAAATCGGTTGTGATGTGTGAGGGTTGCGAGTTTTTGATACGCAGTGACGAAGGCATCTTGTGTTATCTCTTGTGCGATGTGGAAATCACCAATTTTCTGCCACGCCAAAGCGTGTATCTGTTCTTGGTATTTTTCTACAAGTGCAGCAAAGGCGTGTTGATCACCTTCAAGTGTGCGTTCAATCAATTCAGCATCATTATGTTTCATGGAACACCTCACAAATAGACTAATCTTTTAATATAAAGATGCTATTTGGTTTATGAAGGTTGCATTTATCAGAAAAAGTACGGATTGAAAGAGAAAGACTAATTTTGTGCAGCTTCTCTCCGTGAAAATTATGATAAAATTTCTTTAATGGAAAGTTTTGCTTTAAAAGGGTAGCATATAGTTGGACAATTGCCAACTATAGTAAATCAGATGGATATGTAAAGTTTTTGGCAAACATCTCACTGGTGATTGTAGTGCCAAATCAACGTCAAATGCGCGTATGGCATTTGTCGGGGTCTCTGTGCCCCGCAATTATTGGTAGATTAAAGGTAGCGGGGCACGGAGCCCCCGCACTACAATGGATGGTCCGTAGTTTGTGCCAAAAGCTTTACACACCCAATCAGATTTCATGCTTTTAAAGTGGTTGGAAATGATTCGTGCAAAGAAGAAAGGCGCGCTTGGAAGCGCGCCTATAATACCAAATTAACTTGATTCTAATCCAAGTGCCATTTAATAGATAATGCTTATACTTTGAATAGGAATTTGAGAGAACCAGACTCATAATCCTGGTTCAGACAATTAATGATCTTCTACTTCCTGCGATGGTAATACCTGCGATGGTATCGTAACTGTCTCACCTGTTGGGGTTCTAATACTCGTGGTTGAACGTCTTTTTAGGATGCCAAACAACCTTTTTTCATAATAGGATAAATTCAATAGCGGGTGTTCCATTTCTGACAGTTCCCTATAGAAATTTCTATCAATATATGTCAAGACCCCGTCCCAACGTACTGCAATTTTGGCATCTTCTGGTCTTTCTTTTAAAATTAATTCAAGCACACCGCTTGATCGTTGATATGTTGAAGTTCTTGCACGTGTATGTGTTGAATATCCATCAACATATACTATTGATTTAGACAATTCCCACATCTTGCCATTGGTAAGTTGATAACTGGGTTCACCAAGTTTCTCAATACTCTTTTGGACAAGATTTAGTGCATTTGTAGTCGGTTTTTGCGTCATATAACCAGCTGCACGTAATTTATTATTTCTAAAAGTATACACAAGATAAACAGGAACTTGGTCAATTATAGATTTGTAAACAAGTAGATCCGGTGTTCGCATAAACACTGTTTTACCTTGTTCAATTAACATTACACGTTCCTGCGAGTACCCCCACCGTACCCCACGAAAATCATAATAGCCTTGCATATCTTCAGATACAATATTGTGAAAGGATGAACACCCTACGAAAAGTGTTGTAATAATAAGTATTCCAAAAAAGGAATTAAATTTTGTGATATTCACTACGGTCTATCCTCCTTTATTATTTACATAATTTACTATAAGAACGACTTGTGCCAGTTAACAATATGTTTATTATGTATTCACACATATTTGATTTGTCATATAAACATATCGTCCCTACGGGACTAAAGAGGGTGTTAAAGACGTTTTTCTATAAACATATCGTCCCTACGGGACTAAAGAGCGTTCAAAAAAATAGAAATACGGCCAAAACCATCTATTTATGTGAAACAATGTTTAACATAAAGTTATTTAGCACAACTCGTTATAAGAGAAAATGCGTAAGTCCTATTGTTATACTTTACTGCAAAATCAACATTTTGCGCAGGAACGACATATTGTCCGCCTGCAGTTGATAGAAATATATACCGCTTGCCACCTTTTCACCGAACTCGTTTGTGCCATCCCAATGTGCCGCACGTCCACGCGTTTGATATATACCTGCCGGTTGGTGCCCCAAATCAAGTTGGCGGACCACAGCACCACGTGCATCATAGATCGTAATCTGCACGTCACTGGCATCTGCTAAACGATACGGTATCCACGTCTCCGGGTTGAACGGGTTCGGATAGTTTTGGAACAGTTGGGTACGCTTTATCTGACCGAGTGTGACAAGTTTCTTGCCGCGTGACTCAACGGAGAACGGCTCAGCCCCGGATCTGTAAACCCATAAGAGAACGGTGCCGTCCCAACTTCCACTTGCGAGGGTTCTTTCATCCGGACTGAACGCTACGCTTGCGACCCGCGCTGTATGTCCTTTGAGTATTCTCTTTTCTTCGCCGTTAGCAACATCCCACAGACAGATGGTATTGTCATAACTTCCACTTGCGAGTGTGTTTCCATCAGGACTGAAAGCAATGCTAAAGACCGCCTCTGAATGTCCTTTGAGTATTCCCTTTTCTTTGCCTGTATCAACATCCCACAGACGAATAGTACCGTCCCCACTTCCACTTGCGAGCATCTTTCCATCAGGACTGAATGCTACACTATAGGCAGCCGCTTTAAGTATTCTCTTTTCTTTGCCTGTATCAACATCCCACAGACGAATAGTACCGTCCCCACTTCCACTTGCGAGTGTGTTCTCATCCGGACTGAACGCTACGCTATAGACCCAATATGTATGTTCTTTGAGTATTCTCTTTTCTTCTCCGGTATCAACATCCCACAGACGAATGGTGCCGTCCTGACTTCCACTTGCGAGGGTTCTTTCATCCGGACTGAACGCTACGCTTTTGACCGCCTCTGTATGTCCTCTGAGTATTCTCTTTTCTTTACCTATAGCAACATCCCACAGACGAATGGTACTGTCATAACTTCCACTTGCGAGCATCTTCCCATCCGGACTGAACGCTACGCTTGCGACCGGCCATGGCCGTATATGTTCTTTGAGTATTCTCTTTTCTTCGCCTGTATCAACATCCCACAGACGAATAGTGCCGTCCCCACCTCCACTATGACTTCCACTTGCGAGCATCTTCCCATCCGGACTGAACGCTACGCTTTCAACAGGTGCTGTATGTCCTTTGAGTATTCTCTTTTCTTCGCCTGTATCAACATCCCACAGACTGACTCCACTTGCGATTGTTTTTCCATCCGGACTGAACGCTACATGGTCCCCCACTGTATTTCCATTGAGTATTCTCTTTTTTTCACCAGTATCAACATCCCACAGATGGATGGCGCCCCAACCTGCACTTGCGAGTGTTTTTTCATCCGGACTGAACGCTACGCTTTCAACAGACCATGTATGTCTAAGTATTCCCTTTTCTTCGCCTGTAGCAATATCCCACAGACTGATGGTGTCGTCCCTGCTTCCACTTGCGAGTGTGTTCCCATCCGGACTGAACGCTACGCTTGTGACATATCCTCTATGTCCTCTAAATATTTCCTTTTCTTCTCCAGTATCAACATCCCACAGACGGATAGTGATGTCATAACTTCCACTTGCGAGTGTTTTTCCATCCGGACTGAACGCTACGCTTGTGACAAGTTCTGTATGTCCATTGAGTATTCTCTTTTCTTCACCTGTAACCACATCCCAGAGGCGGATAGTGCTGTCTAAACTTCCACTTGCGAGGGTTTTTCCATCCGGACTGAACGCTACACTATAAACATTTGCTGTATGTCCTTTAAGTATTCTCTTTTCTTTTCCAGTGTCAACATCCCACAGGTGGACGGTGTTGTCTAAACTTCCACTTGCGAGGGTTTTTCCATCCGGACTGAACGCTACACTATAAACATTTGCTGTATGTCCAATATATAGGTCCAGTTCTTCACCTGTTAGTGCGTCATATATCCAAACACCGATGCTACTCGCCACTGCCAGTTTAGAGCCGTCTGGGGAATATGCAATTTCACCGTTACCTCCTTTTCCAAACCGCACTTTCGCGCCTTCGGGTAACTCCCAACGTGTGTAGTCTTGAGCGAAGGCGTTTAATGTAAAAATAAATATCGTTAAAAGAACAGTTGGAATGAAGAATGGTTTGTTTTTCATGAGAAAGTTTCCTCCTAACGCAAAATTAACTTGATAATAGTATACGGTGTTGTATGGGTATTTTAATGTTCACAAAGAGTGGTTACCGATCTGTTGAATCGTCAAGAGAAAAGCGGAGTACACCTTTTCTTCTTGTTCCTACATAAAGCGTATTCCCATCAACATCAAAACATGTAATAATATGTGCAATAGAAGGTGGAATTTTCGGAGTAGTTTTTTCCCACGTAGTCATACCACTTTTCACTTGATATATTTTACGCCTGTATTCGCCATAAACCGTTGTCCCTTCCACAGAAAACATAGTAATAATAAGCGGTTTTCCTTTTGCACATGTGAGTGTGTGCCAATCAGTTCCGTTAGTTGACATCACAACACCTTTATCGGTTGAAACATAGACAGAGTCACCTGAGAAAACTATCGCTTTGTAATGATCTACAGGAAATGGAAGATTTCCTGTAACATCAGTCCAAGTCAATCCTTCATCAAGAGATTGCATCAGTTGACCTTCTTTTTCTCCAACGTAAATTGTGTTTCCAGACACTGCAAATCTATATCCTGTAGCATCTATAAATTTATTATTTGCATAGCAAAGAGACCTATCTTCACTAACTCCTTTATCCAGTAATCCTGTGTTCAACCATTGCGTATTACCCGGTTTCCATCTGTAGAGTTGATAGTCGTATTCAACATAGTATGTCCCATTGACAACAGCAATACTCCCAAGCTGCGATTCAGAGAACGAACCGTCTCCATGGGACACATTTCGTCCCATAAAACCGGTTGGACGATTTAATTGAGGGTTTTCTTTATATGGATCAACTTTATCTAAAACGGGAATTTCAGAAATATTGATGAGACTATTGTCTTTAGTGGTAAGATGGAAAAAGCGAGGTGCACCCAATTTATCGTCTCGCACGAAAATTTCTCCATTGGATTCTATAATACGTGTGATAAATCCTGTATCTCCATTAACAGGTTTCCAAGATTCGCCTCCATCAGTTGAATAGACAAATCCATTTGCGGTATTGGCGTAAAGAGTGCCGTCAAGAACAATCAATTGCCAAACATCTGTATTTACGAGTCCTGAATTAAATTGATGCCACGATTTACCACCATCTGTTGAGCGATGTATTCCGTAGTTTCCACTTCTGTAGTAGGTGTCCTCATTTACCATAACTATTGCAAAAGCATTTCCTAAGGCTTCTGTATCTACGGTATGCCATGTTTCACCAGAATTTGATGAATAGTAGTGTTTCTTTTGATCTACAAGCATTACCTTGTTTTCGGTTACCATGATTTTCAGTGGTCTGTATCCACTTGATTTATGTGGTGATTTATTATCCTTTTTCTTACTGTCTTTTTTGTCCTTTGAAGTTCCTTTAAATATATTGATTTTCGATAGTTGATCTTTTTCTATATTATCTTTTCTCGGCGTAATTTTTTCCCATGTCGCCCCTTGATCACTTGATACGAAAAGTTCCCAAAACAAACCTGTTGCTGCTTGTGCTCGACCAATTGCACGTTGCAAAGAACGGGGAGTGTCAGGTATTCCTATCCAAACATTGTTAGATAACTGTCTTCTTGCTATAACTTCATAATATTCACTATCAAGATTATAGCTTCTTGCAGCATAGAGCAAGTTATCTTTCACTTCCAAAGTTATGATTGGTAAATGCTTACTTTCTTTACCTATCTCATCAAGGAATATTTGTTCCCATGTGTTTCCATTCAGACGATAGAGTCCTTTATTGGTACCGACAAAAACAGTGTTTTCAATTACAGCAATTGCGCGAGGTTCGATGTTTGGGTATTTATTATCAAAAGGTGTTAACCGAACCCATGATGTCCCATTATCCTCTGAACGGTATACCCCGTTATCACCTGAAAGGTGGAATTCATCAATAAGACACAGATAGAATGTTTGATCCAGGATTGCCATATCGATGAGTCCACCTCCAGGATGCACAGAGAGTGTTTTCCATCTTTTCCCTCTATTTTTTGATGATATGATTTTTTTATCTGTGGCAAGGTACAGTATACCGTCTTTTTCAACCATTGGTCCGGATTGCATTCCGCTCAATTGTTCTCTGTATGAGAATATACCACGTGGGTAGTTGAAAGTCCACGCTGCTTTATCATCTGTGAGTTCATAGATTCCGCTTTGTGTTCCAGCAAAGACATTTCCATCGCTTGTTGCAAAGAGATTAACGACTTCACCCCCTACAGGTCCATTTGTTTTGCTCCATATTCCTTTCTTATCTGAAATTCCATTTTTCTCTTGTGATGCAGCAAACTGTGATGTGTCCGCTTCCTGTCCAGATCCATTATTGTTACTGAGCACATCAGAACGACTGACTTGATTGTCAACTACTACAGGCTTGACAGGGGATTCTAAAACTATTGGCGCGTCAACGATTTCAATCGCGGATTCAGATTGTGCAGTCAAACTATACGGTTGTTGGAAACGCATTAAGTTCTTCGTCCCAACTCCCAATAAAAGCACTACTAAAATAGCTGAGGCAGCAGATATTGCTAATGGTATATACGGTTTGTTTGCAGATGGTGCGGACGGCATAAGTCGTGACACCTTTTCCATGATGTGTTCTGTCATTTGTGTCGGCAGTTGGAAACTGCTAAGATTTTCTTGGAGAATTGCTTCCTCCTTCTTTAATCGGTTACGTGCGCGATGAAGCCTACTACGAACAGTGTTGGGAGACATTCCCAAAAACTTGCCAATATCTTCACAGGACATTTCTGCGATGTAATACAGATTTACTACTGTGCGGTCACTCTCTTGCAGTGTACTGAGTAATTTCTGAACTATTCCTCGTCGTTTTCGATTTGCTGCTTCTTCGCGTTGATGTGTCATATACTCTGAATAAAACACCTCCTCTAATTCGATAGGATCAGTTTCTTCTAATGATTGGAATTCTAACCGTTTTTTTCTGAACCAATTCTTGCACTTGTTATCTGCAATGACATATAACCACCCTGAAAGACGGTTATGGTGTTTCAGGGTAGATAGTTTGTGAAATGCTGACAGGAATACATCTTGTGTTATTTCCTGTGCAATATGAAAATCACCAATTTTCTGCCACACTAATGCATGGACCTGTTTTTGGTATTTTTCCACAAGTTCAGTAAAAGCTTGTTGATCGCCGTTTAATGTTCGTTGGATCATATCGGAATCACTGTTATTCATCGCGCACCTTATAAGAATCTTGTCTTTTTAATTAATAGACACAATTTTGGAGGTGAAAATTGCACTTTTCAAAGAAAATTTCATTTTATGTGGTGTGAAAATATGGCGTTGGTGAAAAAAGATGAACGCGGATAAAACGATTCAGTCATTATAAATCCTCCACGTAAAAGATACCCACGAAGATTTGCAGCTTCTTTTTTGGAAAGGTTTAGTCTACCCAATTCTGCTATGTATGCAAAGGGATAATCAAAAAGTTCAGAGGAATCGACCTCAATCACTTTTACTTGTGGACTTGCTTTTATATTTGTCTGTTCACCAAGTTGAGTAAGGAGGTTTTTGTCTGCTGTCGGATAATCGATATCTCATAGACTTTTATACCGATAACTACCGTTATATTTTAATCGGACAAAGGTAAAGTCGAATTCTGCTTCATCACTAATAGTATATGGATTGATGAACAGTGTAAGTAGAAAAATTGTGAGTGTAATTGTTACATGTTTCATCGGAATGTTGTTATTTATGTGTTGATATGTTTTCATGAATTATATCATGAAGTAGGATGGGTGTAAATGCAAAATTAATTTGATTTGTTGTTTTTTGTCTGAACCAGGATTTGCAGGATTACCATATCCAGGCTTTTTGATGCATGTTTGGTGTCGTCTTTTGAAATAGGACTTGATGAGAAGAATCCTGAAAATCTACTAATCCTGCAAATCCTGGTTCAGGCAAGTGCCAAAAATTTTACATACCCGTAATTCTTACAACTTCACCTAATCAATTATAATTGAATTACCTTTATGTAAAAAGAGTGATTCCTTGGTAGGATCATTTGATGGAATTTCATGGATAACGTTATCATCACTTATAGAGAGACCTGGAACCCGTTGTGATGGACTGGGGTTAATATAAAACAGCATATAATTATCTGAATCTGCAGGGGGACGGTGAAAAATCAATCCACCTCCATTAACCTGCATTTCTCGGAGAGTGTTTAAGACAGGAACGAATCTTTCCTGAACATTTTCAGACATTACGTTTGTTGATTCTTCCATCAGTTCAATGAGACCAGCAAGAGACGCAACACCAGATTCCATCATGTTTACAATCATACTGCTTGGTTGGATATCTTCTGTATTTTCAATTTCTTTATCAGTAAGTTCAGTCAACGCCTCTTTTTCATCTTCTTCCAAATCAAGGTTTTCGAAGAGTTTTGCTAATTCTTCCGCTTCAAGTTCGTCAAGATAGTCTAAAAAATCATAAAAATCTGCATCCTCTATATTCGTATCTTCATTGTCAGATACTTCATTTTCAGTTTTCTCAGAGGCAGATTCAGTTGTGGTTAATGTTGTTTGTTGCGGAGTTTCTATTGACTCTACTTTTTCTGATTGCTGATTTTGTGGTGTTTGCTCTGTATGTTCTCCTATGGACGTTCTAAAACGGGTGATATCCCATTGACTATACAGAAACAGTCCAACACATAATGCGATGGTCAATAAGCTTGCTATACCAATATGTTTCCAACTAAATTGTCTTATCACTGTTTTACCTCATTGGTCTAAAGTTGTTTTTTTAGTAGCTTGTTTGTCAAGTGTAAAAGTGAATACTCCCTGCCCTCGTGTGCCGATGTAGACCGTGTTCCCATCTACATCAAAAGTGGAAATTTCTTGTGTAATTTTTGGTGTAACCTGCCGCCATTTTTCAGTATTTCCGATGAATTTGTATACTATCTGGCCGGATAGACCGTAAACAGTTCTGTCATTTATAGCAAGCATCGTAATTATGACTGGTTTTCCATTTTCTTCGGTGATTATCTGCCAATCAATACCGTCGCTTGAACCTATAACACCTTTGTCAGTTGCAACATAGACTGTTTTTCCTACAATGACAATTGCATGAAAACGTTCAACTGAAAACGGCAAATTTTCTGTTATATTGTTCCATCTGTCCCCTTGATCTGACGAATGCATGAGTTTACCATCACGTTTTCCAACATAAACAATATCTCCTGAAACGGCAACTCTCAAACCAGTTGTATCGGTAGCATCAATATTTAGTCCTTTATGAATGGTCCCATCCGTATCTGCTGATATTGTAATTTCTGAGGCTGAAAGCGTCATATATTGTCTATTACGAGGAGTTTCATCAGTCCCTACAACACCTGTGTCGTACCAATTCAAAGTTCCAAGTTTCCACCTGAACAGTTTGCCTTTGTATTCCACAAAGTAAGTATCCTTGCTAACAAAAAAACTTCCGATTAGTGATAGAAGGAAGAAACCCTTTCCACGTTGAACTATAGGTGATCGGGATTCATCATGTAGGTTTCCAATTCTTATTGATGGTATATCAGGGATATAAACTAATTTATTTTCTTCAGATGACAGTCTATAAATCAATGGTTCTCCTTTTCCATCGTCTCTTGCATAAAGTTTGTTGTTATATTCAAAGATACTTGTGAAATTACCTGTATCACCGGGAACAGGTGCCCATGATTCTCCTCTATCAGTCGAAAAAAGAAGTCCATAGCCAGTATTTACATAGATTGTACCATTAACAATCACAATATCTTCAATGTTTGTATTTACAAGTCCAACATTAAAGGGATGCCATGATTTTCCACCATTTGTTGTTCGATAAATTCCATAAGACCCGCTTCTGTAGAAAGTATTTGCGTTGAACATCACTATAGCTGAAGCAGTTCCTAAATCAACAGACTTATCTAACATCACTGTAGTTGAAGCAGAACCTGAGTCAACAGACATATAAAATTTCGTCCAAGTCTCGCCTGCATCAATTGAGTACAAGTGTTCTTTATCATAGACTACCAAGACATTCTTACCTGATGTTGCTAATTTTACCGTTGAGTTATATGCTGTAATATGAGGCGTTCCTTTTAAAATATATTGGTCTTCACTAATTTTAATGTTTGATATAGAGTATGAAATGGAGAATGGATTTTGTCCACGAATTCTCCTGTCAGAGGTGTTTAGTTTCGGTGTTATTTCATTCCACGATTCACCTTGATCATCTGAGTGATATATGGAACATAAAGACCATTTATTACCGGTAACTTCAAAAAATATTGCTTTATCAGTGTACTCTATTTTGTTTACGTTTCCATTAACAGTTTTGTTTTTGACAACAGGTTCAATTTTTGTTACAACGTATAGTCTGTTATCAGAAACTGCCAGTGTAAAAATATTATTGATTATCTTTCCCTGTTTCTCTTTTTCTCCAAGTAATATTTTTTTCCAAGTATCACCGTTGAGACGATAAAGTCCTTTGTTTGTCCCAGCAAAAATAGTGTTTCCAACTGAGGCTATTGCTTTTATTTCAGTTTTTACCAATACTTCAGTCAAATTCGTCCATGACTTTCCTCGGTCATCTGAGCGAAAAATACCGTTTGTAAGAGCAAGGATGATTCCTATTTCATCTTGTTTTTCCGATAATGATTCTGTTATAACTATTCCTACGAGTCGTCCTTCTTCGCGTTTAGCAATGACATTCCATGTTTCCCCTCTATCTGAAGAAGTTAATATATCTGTATCGTTAGCAAGGTATAAAGTCCCTTTATATTCTGCAATTGGCCACCACATAAGTTGATGATAGATTGAAGTATGTCTCGGACCGTTGATGGCGTTTACAAACTTCCAAGCAGATCCATCATCAGTAAGTCTATATAAACCGTGTTGTGTTCCTGTGTAAACGTCACCGCGTGTTGATGTGAAGAGGGTTGGCACGGCTCCCCCTTCAGGTCCTCTTGTTTGAACCCACTGTGAATTTGATTTTGAGACATTTGTTTCCTCTGCATGTGCTAAGGCGAACAGCGGTGCATCAGGAACTTGTCCAGTACCGTTACTCTCACCGCTAATGTGAGATTGTCCAATTTGATGACGGATTGATGGTTTTTCTGACGTATCCACAACAATCTGTGCCTCAACGATTTCAACAGTGGATTCTGCTGTCCCCTCTAAGCTATACGGTTGCTGATAACGATATAAGTTTTGTGTACCCACACCCATTAGTAGAAAGACAAATATAGCAGAGACTGCAGATACTGCATACGGAACAATTGGTTTGGATGCAGTTGTTGGGGATGGGTTCAATTGTGATATTTTCTTCATGATGTTTTCTGTCATTTGACTCGGTAATTGGAAATAACTCAAGTTTTCTTTTATCATGTCTTCCTCCTTCTTTAATCGGTTACGAGCGCGGCTAAGACGGCTTCTAATTGTATTTGATGACACACCAAGAAACTCACTAATGGATTCGCAGCTCATTTCTCCAAGATAGTGAAGTGTCATCACTGTTCGTTCACTTTCTGGAAGTTTCTTTAGTAGATTTCGGACTAATTCCCTTCGTGCATCATCAGTATCTGTTTCACGTTGTTCCGCTATGTATTGTGAATATGCCACTGTGTCCACCTCTTTTGTATCAAGTGTTTCCAATGATTGTACCGGTATACGTTTCTTTCTACCCCATTCATAACACAAACGAGTAGCAATCACATAAAGCCATCCAGAAAATAGGTTATGGTTTCTCAATGAACCGAGATTCTGATATGCCCTAAGAAATGCGTCTTGTGTGATTTCTTGTGCAATATGAAAATCACCTATTTTTTGCCACACCAACGCGTGTACACCTTTCTGGTACTTCTCAACTAAAGCAGTAAACGCAGATTGGTCACCGTCTAATGTTCGTTGAATTAGTTCTGCATCCTTCTTTTTCATTAGAATCCTCCGGAGTTTTACATCCCTTGCTTAATTAGACGCTACCTGTGAGATGGATTGTTGCATTATTTTATGATATTTGAAAATTGTATTAGGTTTTCTTGGTTGATATTCATAATTATTTTCAATTTAAATGTATATGTGTTATACTTTAAAGTAAGATCGCTTAATCTATATGCTTTTATAGAATTGTTAATTCACTTGTAGGAGGCGTTGAATGGCACAGGTGATAACAGATGAACAGTGGGAACATTTTAAAGAACACGGTTATGTACGTATTGGTCAAGTAGCCACTGATGATGAGTTTGCACAGTTACAACAACGTATGGACGACATCATGCTTGGAAAGGCACCACTTAATTATGACCAAATTATGATGCAACTTGATAGGGAACCTGGCACAGGTAGACCCGGTCCGCAATCCTCTGGACATAAAGGTGCGACGTTGTTGTATCGCAAAATACAAAATCTTGAATTTGACCCTTATTTTTTAGCATATCTCCAAAACCCTACCTTTAAGGAAGTCTGTGAGAAGATCTATGGTGAAGGTGTCCCAATTTTGTGTTTCCGTGCGATGTTTATGAATAAACCAGCGCGGGAAGGAACTTACCTTGTTTGGCACCAAGATAGATGGACAGACCTTGACCGTGATCCTCAGATAACTATCTATACTGCATTAGACCCCGCAACCATAGAAAACGGTTGTGTGCACATTATTCCCGGTTCACACAGCAACTTGATTAATCCCTCACACGGTTCCGGTTTCCTGAATCAAGAGCAGATTGATGAAATTGTTGAAAATTCCACCCCTTTACCCTTAGAATTAGAGGCAGGAGAGGTGGTATTATTACACAATTGGTTGCTACACAGTTCAGGTACCAATGATACAGATATTCCTCGACGCGCTTTTAGTGTATGTTATATGCACGGTGATACAAAGTCTCACCGTGGTGGAACATTTAGGCGCGTATTCGGTGAAGGGGCATTGAGTTTAGATGATTTGGAGAAGATTGCATAGATTTGTGTAATTGTTGCAAGGCACGGAGACCTTGCACTACAGATCGAGATTATAGAGTATTATAACATTTTAGGAGAAAATGATGTCAAAAATTCGGCTTGCCATGATTGGGTGTGGCGGCAATTCGTCAGGACACGCAAGGCGGATGAATTCTAATACAGATGTGCAAATCGTTGGGACTTGTGATGTCAATACAGATATAGCAAATTCCTATATTGACCGAAATCTGTCTGATCTTAAACCGCGTCCGGGTGCTTATGATGACATCGCGAAAATGTTAACTGAGACAAAACCGGATGCTGTCGTGATTTCCACACCACATACTTTACATTTTGAGCAAGGCATGCAAGCATTGGAAGCAGGTTGTCATGTTCTGATGGAAAAGCCGATGGTTACTTCTTCTGAAGATGCTTACAAACTTGCAGAGAAGGTTGAGGAAACAGGTCTGATTCTGACAATTGGTTACAACACGCCATGTTCTGCAAATTTCCATTATATCCGCGAGATTGTCCGTAATGGTGAATTTGGCAAATTGGAGTTAGTTGTCGGTTATATTACGCAAAACTGGAAAAAGGCAACGGTAGGTGCATGGCGGCAGAAACCGGAACTCTCTGGCGGTGGACAAGCGTATGATAGCGGTGCACACCTTTTGAATAGTCTCTGCTGGACAGCTGAATCGAAAGTTGAAGAAGTATATGCCTATACCGATAATCAAGAGACAGAAGTAGATATCAATTCCTCAATAAACATAAAGTTTGAGAACGGTGTGCTTGCGTCAATGGTGATAAGTGGTAATTGTCCAAGTCCCGGTGGCACACACATGGCACTCATTTTTGACAACGGAAGAATTGAGGTAGATGGTTGGGGTGGTGGCTGGATACGCGTTTGGAAAGGTGGCGAAGCGTTAGATCCGCCTCCGATTACACCTGAGATGTCTGCGGGTAATCCTGATGACAACTTCATAGATGCTATTTTGGGTAGGGCAGAACCACGCACTAACCCGATGAATGGCATAATTCAATCTGAATTGATGGATCTGATTTACGAATCTGCAGAAACGAAAACACCTGCGCGGCCGAAACGGTAGTTTACATTCAGAGGAGAATAGATGGAGGCTTTAGTGATTTTCAGTATATCCTTATTAGCATTCTTTGTTGCTATGATTTTTGTGTTTCTTGGAATCTCCCATAGATCTGATTATTGCAAGACAGACACATTTGGGAGAAAACACCGAAGACCATATTTTCGTCCAGGACGAATCTGTCCAGAATGCGGTTTTAGGGCAATAACACAAATTCCAACCTGCCCTTCGTGTAAAACTAAATTCATTAAGGATAGTGTTAATTATAGTGTACTTCCATTTTGTTAAACTTGTTACTTCAGTAATAATTCACACTGAATCAACACAACGATGAATAAGTATTATGGAATTATTCAACCTATTTCAATTTATACCATACATAGTTGCTGTCGGTTTTGTTGTTGTACCAGTTTTGTTTGTTTGGATGCTTTTTCGTATTTACAACTATATAGAAACGGACGAAATCGGTCGTAGTTTTAGACTCCACACTATAGGACACGCACATGTCAAAATTTTCAGATTATAGAATACAAATTGACCTTATAGTATAATATAACTCAAGCCACTACATACGGATTTTTTGACAAGTATAACTTGTTTTTAATCGAAAAACGCTTATTATTCACAAATATTGTAGAGTTATTTTCTGTATGAGTTCTTGTCTGTATAAATTAAAAGTTAGTGCTACATAGGTGACAACTTAGGTAGATATAGATATATTGGGTTAGCATTTATGGATCTGTTTAATTTATTTCAATTCAACCCTTATGGAATTGGTATTGGTTTTATTCTTATTCCTATAATAATTTTTTGGATTTTATTTCGTATTTACAGCTATACAGAAACAGACAAGAATGGTCGTCGTTATCGTAGGAAAATACTCGATCAGGGAAGGTTCTGTCCAGAGTGTGGATTAAGAATATTAACAAAAATACCCACTTGTCCATCTTGTGGTCGTGATTTTTCTCAAGATTCTTAGGCGATAAAGAAACATCTCAAATTTCTATAATACCTTTAATATTCCACTTACACTGCTCACAATAGGACACCCACATGTCAGAATTTCCAAAACAAGAAACGGAAGATGAATCTGAGGATCAAAACTTTAGATCGGGTTATGTTAGTATTATCGGTGCTCCCAACGTAGGTAAATCGACGCTCCTAAATACTATATTAGGACAGAAATTAGCCATTGTTACACCGAAACCACAAACGACGCGCAATCAGATTCGTGGAATTGTTACTACTGACACACATCAGTTGATATTTGTAGATACACCTGGATTGATGGATCCAAAGTATCTTCTACAATCTGAGATGGTACGAACTGCTTATGGTGCGATGCGTGATGCTGATGTCATTTTAATAGTCATTGATGTATCACGTCAAAATGTTGAGATAGAAACTAAAATCATAGAACAACTACAACGTCTCAAAAGAGTTAAAAAGATACTGGTTCTAAATAAAGTAGATTTAGTTGACAAGCCTATTCTATTACCAATCATAGAAGATTTTCATCAACAATCTGCATTTGACGAGATTATTCCGATTTCTGCCAAAACAGGTGATGGTATACCATTTCTCCTAAAGCATGTAACTGCGTTTCTGCCACCCGGTCCTCTCTTTTTTCCGGAAGATCAACTTAGCGATCTTCCTGAACGTTTTTTTATATCTGAAACTATCCGAGAAAAGATAATGCTCATCACAAAAAGAGAGGTGCCTTATGCATGTGCAGTTGTAGTTGAGGAGTTTGAGAAACGTAAACGGAACAATTCTGAGGATATTCTCTATATTCGGGCAATTATTTATGCGGAAAAACAGACTCAAAAGCAGATTATTATTGGAAAAGGTGGAAAGATCGTTAAACGAGTCGGAGAATTAGCACGTCTTGATATAGAGAAGTTTTTAGATACACGTGTTTTTTTAGAATTATATGTTACGGTAAAATCTAATTGGCGGAGAGATACACAGAAACTAAAAGAGTTAGGTGGATTTTAGAGTCATAACAAATATTATAGAGGTAAAATGCTATGGCAGAAGCGTCAATTGAAATATACGGCGCACGAGAACACAACCTAAAAAACATAGATATTAGTCTACCTAAAGACAAACTTATTGTCTTCACCGGCGTTAGTGGTTCAGGGAAATCATCACTGGCGATAGATACATTATATGCAGAAGGGCAACGACGGTATATTGAATCACTTTCTGCATACGCACGTCAATTCTTAGGACAACTCGGTAAAGCAGAAGTAGACAAGATAGTAGGTTTATCCCCCTCAATAGCGATTGATCAAGGCTCATCAGGACACAATCCACGTTCAACGGTTGCCACCGTCACTGAAATATACGATTATCTTCGGGTGCTATTTGCACGTGCAGGACAATTTCATTGTCTTGAATGTGGTCAGTTAGTCGGATCCCAAACGATTGCTGACATCGTATCACATATTCTCAGTTTTCCACCACGAACCCGTCTTATGATATTAGCTCCAATAGTGAAAGGGAGACGGGGTGAGTATCGTAAAGAACTTTCGGATGCGCGGAAAATGGGATTTGTTCGGGCAAGAATTGACGGTGAAGTTCACGAGATCAGTTCAAATATCTCACTCAACCCAAACCAACGGCACAACATTGATCTTGTAGTTGATAGAGTAATCATCAAAGAAGGGATTGACAGTCGTGTTGCAGAAGCAGTTGAAACAGCTCTCTCTCTCGGTGATGATAGTCTTATCGTTAATGTTGTGTCTTCTGATACTTCTAATAAAGGAGAAAGATCAGATGGAGAAGATCTACTTTTCAGCAGACAATATGCCTGTACAGCATGCCAAATTAGTTACGATGTTCCTGAACCACGTCATTTCTCATTCAATAGTCCTTACGGCATGTGTCAACATTGTAGAGGATTAGGAATGCAGATGGCAGTTTCTCCGAAATTAATTGTAGTGGATGAAACACTTTCCATTATGGATGGTGCATTATTTTTATGTGAAAATCCTGGGCATCAGGAGAGAATGGTAATGCAGACATTGGCATCACACCTAAAATTCAAAATAAACTCACCTTGGAAAGATCTCACTACTGAACAACAACATGCTATCTTATACGGTACTGGTGATAAAGTCCTTTCTTTTCGCGAACCTTCAAAAGGTAAAAGACGTAGTAGACGTATTCGCGGCAGATTTCAAGGACTGATTCCAACACATGAAGAACGATTCATGTCTTTGCATGTTAATGAAGATGGTGATTCATACCTCCCGGACTATTTTGTCAAAGCACCGTGCAGAGTATGCAATGGGTCTCGATTAAATGAATTTGTGAAAGGCGTTAAACTCTTTGATGTAGATATTACAGAAGTATTGGAGATGTCGATTCAAGATGCAACATCCTTTTTTGATGGTCTGAAACTATCAGAACGACAAACAGTGATAGCATCTGAACTACTAAAAGAAATACGAACACGACTCGGTTTTTTAATGGATGTAGGATTAGGTTACCTCACTCTATCACGTTCTGCCCCTACTCTATCAGGTGGTGAAGCGCAAAGGATAAGGCTTGCAAGCCAAGTTGGTGCAGGTTTGCGGGATGTTACGTATGTCCTTGATGAACCGAGTATTGGTCTACACCCTCGCGATCATGCAGGTCTGCTAAAGACACTCATTAATTTACGGAATCAAGGCAATACTGTAATCGTTGTTGAACACGATGAAGCGACAATGTTGGTAGCAGATCTGATTGTTGATTTCGGTCCGGGGGCTGGTATTAAAGGTGGAGAGATAACCGGTATTGGAACACCTAATCAATTGATCAAAGAGACAGATTCTCTTACTGCACAATATTTGCGTGGAGATAAAGAGATAATCCAACCAGAGAAACGACGCAAGAACGGTGATAAGTGGCTACAGATATGTAATGCACAACAAAACAACCTCAAAAGTATCAATCCAAAGATCCCAGTTGGCACGCTCTGCTGCATAACAGGCGTGAGTGGGTCGGGGAAGAGTTCCCTGATTCATGATATTTTATACAAAGCACTTGCAAGAGACTTAATGAAAGCAAAGACTGTCCCTGGTGACTATGAAAGAATACAGGGAATTGTTGATGATGAGCCTGTCCCTGTTTCAGATGTCATTGACAAAATCATCAACATTGACATGTCTCCGATAGGAAGGACACCGCGCTCTAATCCTGCAACCTATACCAAAGTTTTTGATGCAATCCGATCATTCTATACAAACTTGCCGGACGCAAAACTACGGGGCTATAAGCCTGGTAGATTTAGTTTCAACGTTACTGGTGGAAGATGTGAAGCATGTTCAGGCAATGGAGCGAAAAAGGTTGACATGGGAATACTTGCGGATGTGTGGGTAGAGTGTGATGTCTGTAACGGCAAAAGGTATAATAGTGAAACGCTTACTATCAAATATAAAGGTAAGAATATCTCTGATGTTTTAGAAATGGATATTGAATCTGCACTTGAACATTTTGCTGATCTCCCCAAAATAGCAAGAGGATTGCAATTGCTACACGATGTAGGTTTAGATTACATTAAACTTGGTCAACCTGCCCCAACACTTTCTGGTGGAGAAGCACAGAGAATAAAACTCTCAAAAGAGCTTTCTAAACGGAGTACTGGCAAAACGCTTTATATCCTTGATGAACCTACAACTGGTCTACATTTTGAAGATGTCAACAAGTTGCTAACTATACTTCACAGATTAGTTGACGAAGGCAACACTGTTGTGGTTGTGGAACATAATCTTGAAGTGATAAATTCTGCAGACTATTTGATTGATTTAGGTCCTGAAGGGGGAATTGATGGTGGTCAGATTGTTGCTGTCGGCACTCCTGAAGAAGTAAAGAATATATCAGAATCCTATACTGGACAGGCATTGCATGGGGAATACGATCTATGGAAATCGCTGGAATCTGAACAATCAGTAAAAGAAAATGGAGATATCGCACAAGACTTACTTGATCAAAAACAATCTGAAATGCGTAAATCTATTATAGTTCAAGGTGCAGGAGAAAACAACCTGAAGAATATTAATATTGAAATTCCACACCAAAGGTTGACAGCATTTACAGGTGTGAGTGGATCTGGGAAAACTTCTCTGGCACTTGATACCATTTACGTTGAAGGACAACGAAGATACATTGAAACGCTTAGTACTTATGCCCGTCAATTTATTGGGAGTATGGATAAACCGAAAGTATCTAAGATTGAGGGGTTGTCCCCTGCTATTGCAATTACACATTCAAGTCCAAGTCAAAACCCTCGTTCCACCGTGGCAACGATTACTGAACTTCATGATGGGTTACGTACACTTTATGCAAGATGGGGTCAACCCCACTGTCCTTCTTGTGAAGTTGAAGTTCGCCCACAAACAGCACAACAGATAGTTGACCGGGCTTTCAAAGATCTGAAGGGGAAAAGAGTAGATGTGCTTTCTCCACTCACGAATTTTAAATCTTCTGAAAATGATTCTGAGGTGGTTATTGGGGCAGAACGCACACCAGGGTTAAAGGGCAACGAGGATTATGTTGATGCCTTTCAAAGATTACAACGAATAGGTTTTGCTCGAGTACAAATTGATGGTGAACTCTATAGACTTGATGAAGCACCTGATATCCGCAAACGCCGTCGTCATGAAGTGTTTTTGGTAATAGATCGTATCAATCTTACTGAGGATGAGATGAGTCGTTTTACTGAGGCAGTGGAATTGGCACTGATCCAAAGTGAAGGATTTGTAATTTTAGAACCAAATGATGGTAAAAAATTATCAGATAGACAATTTTTCAGCGAACACGCTATGTGTTCGAAATGTGGTAGAAATTTTCCGCAACTAACACCTCGTCACTTCTCCTTCAACAACAGATTAGGGGCTTGCAGTTCTTGTGATGGTATCGGTAGAGAATTAGCAGATGAACAGTCAATTTGTGAAGTGTGTGATGGCACAAGATTAGACGAATTTCCGAGAAATGTCCATTATTGTGATAAAACCATAGCAGAACTGATGGCATTGTCAATCGCTGAGATTTCATCGTTTCTTAATGGACAGATAGAATCTATTGAGAAACATTTGACCACTACTGCTGGTGCTAAGGAAGCAGATGCAGCGAGGGATGAAGTCCGAGATGTGTCAACTTCAAGAGCTACACACCCACGACTTCATACGCATACATCCCCAGAATTTGAGGCACAACTGTTGCGTCAAATTCAGATACGATTGAGATTTTTGGAAGACATCGGGCTTGGGTACCTCGGTTTAGATAGAACTGCCCCAACACTTTCTGGTGGAGAAATCCGTAGAATACGTCTTGCCAGTCAGCTCGGAACAGGACTTACTGGTGTCACTTATATACTTGATGAACCGAGTATCGGGCTGCACCCGCGCGATCAGGAACGGTTGATCTATGCAATGAAGGATTTGCGCGACATCGGCAACAGTGTTTTGGTTGTTGAACACGATAGAGATACGATTATGTCTTCTGATCATATCATTGATTTCGGGCCGAAGGCAGGAAAACAGGGTGGAGAGATTGTTGCGGTTGGAACACCAAGCGAGTTTTCCAGTTTAGAATCGGTTTCTATGGAAACCACCATCCAATCAGATAATGGAGATGAATCTTCTGCCATTACAACCAATAAAGGATTAACACAGTCATACTTGTCTAACGAAATGCAAATCCCAGTTCCTGCTGTTCGAAGAAAAGGATCTGGCAAATGGATTAAACTGTTCGGGGCAAGAACGAATAATCTTAAGAACATTGATATTAGCATTCCATTAGGAACACTCACATGTGTGACAGGAGTTTCTGGGTGCGGAAAGAGTTCACTGATTGAAGGCACATTACGACCTGCGTTAGAATCTCGAAAATCAACCAAGAATAGTAAACATTACAATGCGAAAAAAAATATAACTCAGAATTATGATAAAATTCAAGGAACAAGTTATATTGAACGTATTATACACATTGACCAGAAACCGATAGGTGAAACTCCACGATCTAATCCTGCTACCTACACAGAGTTATTTACTAAGATTCGAGAAATGTATGCAGAATTACCTGATGCGAAACAACGCGGGTTCAATCGTGGACGTTTCAGTTTCAATCTATCTTATGGACAATGTGAAATGTGTGACGGACATCGTTACAATCGTGTAGAGATGCATTTCCTGCCTGATGTTTGGATACCTTGTGAAAACTGCAATAGCACAGGATATAACGCTGAAACACTGGAAGTGAAATACAAAGGTAAAAGTATAGCCGATGTGTTACAGATGACAGTGTTGGAAGCACTTGAACTGTTTAGCAACATCAACAGGATTAAACGGACACTCCAAACTTTAGCAGATGTCGGTTTGGATTACATCCAATTAGGTCAAGCGGCGACTACACTATCTGGTGGGGAAGCACAGCGCGTTAAACTTGCTAAGGAACTCGCAAGAAGACAGACTGGCACTACACTTTACATCATGGATGAACCCACAACCGGTCTGCACTTTGACGATGTGCAAAAACTTCTCAATGTCCTAAATAGACTTGTTGATGCAGGTAATACAATAGTCGCTGTTGAACATAATCTGGATGTCATTAAATCTGCGGATTGGGTTCTTGATTTGGGGCCTGAGGGGAGTGATGCAGGTGGATACCTTGTGGCGATGGGGACACCTGAAGAAGTGGCAGAGGTAAAAGAATCGCACACTGCCCGTTTCCTCCGTGAAATATTATAATCGTTACGGTGTTGATTTCATCTTTCAGAATTGTAAATCTAATCTCCTTCCTATTACATTCAAAGTTTCCGCTTGACATATCCACAAATACATGGAATTATAATTCCATAAATATTTCATATACAGAACTCCTATGCAAACACCAAACTATTACCAAATTTTAGAAATTGAACGAGATGCAACTGCATCCCAAATAAAAAAGGCATTTAGAATTCTTGCAAAGAGATATCATCCTGACAAAATTCACAATGATAGTCCGGACCGACTTGAAAATGCTAAGCAGATGTTCAACGATATTCTTAAGGCTTATGATGTTCTCACTGACGAAAAACGCAAATCTGAATATGACCGTAGAATACAAAACATAGAACGAAAGCAAAAGAAATATCAATCTTATTATGACAGACTCAATAAAATAGATACCGATTGGGCAAAATTGGAACAGTTATTCCATGCGCTGTTACATCAAAACTACGAAACTGGCATCTCCATGTATGAGCAGCTTTGCGAAAAATGTGAAAATAACGGCACAAAATGGTGTATAGACGATTTTTTCAACTATGAAGATAGCCGTGACTGCGAATTCCTTATTGCTGAAGCATATCAGAATATTGGATTTTCCAATGGAGGCAGTTCTAATTCAGATCGTCACAGAAATTTAGAACAGGCGATGCACATTTACGAAACCTTATTGTCTGCAGAAGGGCAACGTCCCTGCTTTAAACACTTTATTAAAGAGGTAAAGGATCGTCTCAAGAGAATATATCTCTATCATTATAGTGTTGAAGGACATCATCAGATGTGCCCCATCTCTTTATCAAAGATTCAGGAATTAGACTTACCGAAACGGGAAACTGCATGGATGTATAAAAAGATTGCTGAGTTTTATGTTGAAATTGACCTCTTCCCACATGCGCGTCAGGTTTTGCTCATGGCATTTGAATTGCAGCCCAATCTTGCAGGTGCCAAGAAGATTTGTAGGACTTTGAATATGATCAATCAATGTTCAGCATCTTAGAAAAAAGACAAATTGTTTGAATGAGGTCAAATATAATAGAATGGTAGTGAAATTATTGTTTTTCTAATTGCCATTGTCATTGTAGTCGTTTGGTTGATATTCTTATTGAGATATCGTCATAAGCATGGAATGAAATCGTGGTGTCCGAATTGCGGCTTACGGCAAACGGGTTTGTCAACACAGTGTCCACAATGTGGTGTTGTGTTTAAGGAATGGAAAGAGTGAATTGTTTACATTAATCGTGACTTACGCAGTTTTTCTTAAAGTCCCACTGATAAGGGGGATTTAGTAAATCAACGCTACAAATGCCATTAAGGCATTTGGCTGGGTTAAATCACTGAAATATCATTAAAATAACGACATTTAACCCCCCTAACCCCCTTATCAAGGGGGAATGCGTAAGTCCTATTAATGTTGGAAGAGATAATTATGCCATTACATCCTGAATTTCCAGAATCTCCACACGAGGTAATTGATCCATCAGTACGGTGGACTCCAGATGCTGCACAGTTACCCTTAATTAATAGCGACTTGCTACTCCCACCACTTGTACAAAAGGTTCGTGAAGTAGTCAAGACATGGCGTGATGACAACTATAAAGGGGCATCCGATACAAGCAAGGCACTCCTCAATTGGTGGTTCAAGGAAACGCACATAAAAGAACAATCTGATGGCACATCTACTGAATTTCAATATTACTTTGCACAGCGCGAGGCACTGGAAACTATTGTTTACCTATATGATGTCGTCAAGGTAAAGGACAAGTACGATTTGATGCGCTTTGACAGTTCAGGTTTTGTTTCGGCAGGATTGTTTGACGAAGATTGGAAACGGTTTGTCATAAAGATGGCAACAGGCACAGGCAAAACAAAGGTGATGAGTCTGGCAATTGCTTGGAGTTTCTTCCACAAGTTATATGAACATGATTCTGAACTCTCAAGAAATTTTCTCGTGATTGCTCCCAATATCATTGTACTTGACAGGCTTTATCACGATTTTCAAGGGTTGCGTATCTTCTTTGATGACCCAGTACTACCCGACAACGGATATGAAGGACAGAATTGGCGAAACGATTTTCAACTTACCTTACATGTCCAAGACGAAGTACGCACAATAAGATCTACAGGTAACATTTTTCTCACCAATATTCACCGCGTCTATTCAAGTGACCAAACACCACCTTCCCTAGATGATGATAATAGCATGGACTATTACTTAGGTAAGAAACCGACTGGCGCAACTACTGATTCCAAAGTAGACCTTGGCGATATTGTTAGAGATATTGACGAATTGATGGTACTCAACGACGAGGCACACCATATCCATGATCCTCGGATGGCATGGTTTAAGTCAATTGAGGATATTCATAACAGACTTGTCCAAAAAGGTAGTGAGTTATCATTGCAGGTAGACGTGACTGCAACCCCAAAGCATAACAACGGTGCTATCTTCGTTCAAACTGTATCAGATTATCCGCTTGTAGAAGCAATATCACAAAACGTTGTTAAACATCCCATCCTGCCTGATAACGCAAGCCGAAACAAACTTGCAGAGAGACAAAGTGCAAAGTTCACTGAGAAATATGCTGACTATCTGCACCTTGGCTTTATTGAATGGCAGAAAGCATACCAACGACACGAAAAACTGGGTAAGAAAGCCATTCTGTTTGTTATGACAGATGATACCAAGAACTGTGATGAGGTTGCAGAATATCTTGAAAACCGCTACCAAGATTTGAGAGATTCTGTATTGGTAATTCATACGAAAAACAATGGAGAAATTTCCGAAGCTGCAACGGGTAAGAAAAAAGAGGAACTTGAAAAGCTCCGAAAACAAGCAAACGAGATTGATTCACAGGAAAGTCCATATAAAGCCATCGTCTCTGTTCTGATGCTAAAAGAGGGATGGGATGTAAAGAACGTTACCACCATTGTTGGTCTCCGTGCCTATTCTGCAAGAGCCAACATTCTACCAGAACAGACACTTGGACGTGGACTCCGCAGGATGTACCTAAATGAAGTAGATGAGTCTGTTAGTGTCATCGGTACTGATGCCTTCATGGATTTTGTTGAACAGATTCAAGAGGAAGGTGTTGAATTAGAACGTCAAGAAATGGGAGATGGCACAAAACCCATCGCACCCCTTGTGATTGAGGTAGACAATGAAAATGTTAACAAAGACATCGGCGCGCTTGATATTGAAATTCCCATTTTGACGCGCCGTGTCTATCGTGAGTACAAGAATCTTGCAGACTTGGATGTGAGCAGTCTTGACTTTAAACCGATAGTCTATCTGTCTTTTGGTGTAGAGCAATTACTGGAGATTGAATTCCACTATATGACAACAAATGAAGTTGCCCATACAACAATTTTGGAAAGTCCGGGAACAGAAGATTACCGAAACGCTCTCGGTTATTTTGCACAAACGCTTATGAAGGAACTCAGACTCGTTAGTGGGTATGATGTGCTGTATGCAAAAATAAAAGAATTTGTTCAAGATCATCTTTTTGGTGAAACGGTGCCATTAGACGATCCTATTACCATAAAGAATCTCGCGGAACTCCGTGCTACAAAAACGATTATTGAGACATTCAAACGCGCTATCAACGAACTTACAGTCCAGGACAAAGGTAATGCAGAATTAAGTGAAACATCTAAAATCAGCAGTACAAGACCCTTTATGGTAAAAGACCAAGAGCATTTAGTGCCGTCAAAATCGGTATTCAACATTATCACAGGCGATAGCCACCTTGAATTGGAATTTGCAAGATTTCTGGAGGATTGCCCAGATGTTGTCTCATACACTAAAAATTACTACGGAGTGCAATTCAAACTTGACTATATCAATGCAGATGGCGATATCTCTAACTACTATCCCGATTTCATTGTCAAACTCACAGATGGGAGTGTAGTTATCGTTGAAACTAAGGGCTTAGAGGACTTAGATGTCCCACTTAAGATGCAACGACTCGCTCGTTGGTGTGAAGATGCTAATGAAATCTCAGAAGATGTCCTCTATGACTATGTATTTGTTGATGAGGAGAGTTTTCATTTCTATAATCCGACAACATTTCAGCAGTTGATTGATGCTTTTACTGAATATAAAGACAACATAACGAGCTTAAACCAATGATAACGTAGTGTTGCAAAAGTAATGATCTTTTGACATTCAGACTAATTTGTGTTAAAATTCCAAGTGAGATTTATAACATATTTACCTTTTAGGAGGAGGTAGCATTATGACAGCTTACGCATTTTGGAACAACAAAGGAGGTGTTGGTAAGAGTTTTTTAAGTTTTGTTGCAGCAACTGAGTATGCCCGTACTTATCCGGATACTGATGTCTATGTTATAGACCTTTGTCCACAAGCCAATGTATCTGAGATGTTACTTCTAAATTCTGATATTTTAACTAATTTTGATGATGACAATGAAGTATCCGATGACGAGAATTACAATATAATTCACAAAAATTATGATGTTATAAATAAACTGATAGGACAAACACCACGTGCTACAGTTGCGGGCTACATTGAAGCACGGTTGAATTCTCCTTTTCGTGTCATTGAAAATGTATCTCCGTATTTTTGTCACCCTAGGGATTTTAACTCAAGGCTTCCAGGAAATTTGCGTTTAGTTTGCGGTGATTATCTGTTGGAAATCTTATCAGAAGCGATTCGCCAGACATCTCAACTTGCTATTCCAGTTGATGCATGGAAACAAGTACTCTATTGGATCAAGGATCTAACAAATGCGTTGCGTCAGCGTAGTGGGAATCGAGATGCTCTTTTTATTATTGATTGTAACCCGAGTTTCGCTATCTACACACAATTGGCTCTTGCTGCAGCCGAAAATATTGTTATACCTTTCACGCCTGATGATAGTTCGCGTCGAGCAGTAGAGAATGTCGTTGCTCTCCTTTATGGTTATAGTATAGATGATCCCAAAATAGAAACTTATGCAAGAATCAACTTTGCTAATAGATCGAGGGAAGAAGGTTTAGATATTCCGAAACTTCACACCTTCGTTAGCAATCGCGTAACCCTCTATCGTGGAAAAGCAAGCAGAGCTTTTGAGGCAGTGAGTGAGTCTATTAAAGGGGCGTTAGAGGTTCTTCACAAGAAGCATCGCCAGATCTATGCAAACCCAAAAGAGTTACCTAGCAAAAGGTTCATTGAGATTCCTGACTATCACAGTGCTTGTGTTGTTATGACAGTTAAAGGAATACCTTTAGATAGCCTACGAGCCGGCCCACATAAAGTTCATGGTAAACAGGTCCAAATCAATTCCGGCCCCTTAGAACGTTATAAAGAAGCACTCACCGAATTTGTAAATTGTCTATAAAGGTTTCTTTTGCCATCACCAGCATTATCAACCTACACGACCTCAGTAAATCGCATACAGACACTTCGCAGGACTGCAACAGATAAGCGGCTGCATCCTAATTTGCACAATGATGAAATACAGGTTTACTATCACGCAGCACTTACAGCCTATGTTGCAGCTTGGAACGTATACATAAAAAATCTCGTGCGGGACTTCTACGATGTGGTGCCTAATTCGTCTCCTGTTTACGTGATCGCCCAGCAAGCAGCAGAAAGAGCATCGGAGAGATTTAATACGCCGAACTGGGAAAATACACAGAAATTTCTTGAAGACTGTACTGGATATGATCCTATCAACGACTGGATATGGAGTCGACGTAGGATGAATGTTTTTCAAGTTCGTGAAAGATTGAATGAGATTTTACGTGTTCGTCATAGTTTCGCGCACGGTTTTGATATGCCCACTTACGATTGGACACGATCGCCGAGTGGGAACATCCGCTTAACGAGCAAAGCCATTCAAGACACTGAGGTATTCTTCAAAAATCTTGTCAATGTTACGGACAAAGGCATGAAAACACATATTGAGTCAACTTACAACCTCACCAACATTTGGTAATTAGAATCAAAGCAATGGAAATCGGGAAAAGTACCAAAACAGGAAAACACTAACGAAAGACAACTATGCCACGACTCACCGAAACAGAACAACAAGAAATCATCCGCTTTCTTGAAGCAGACAAACCGCTGCCCGAAAAATACCGCTTCCTGCTATTTGAAGACAGACGCGAAGTAGAACTCGTTTGGAACGGCAAGACCAACGAAGTTTGCAACATCGTGCTGCCATTCCAGACCATAGAGCATGTTGACGAACCTCGCGCTGAAAAACCCACAGAGGAAAATCTGCAACTCGATTTATTTGACGCGCGCGGTCGGCAACAAAAAGGGTGGACAAACAAACTCATCTGGGGTGATAACAAGTTGATTCTATCATCACTCAAGAATGGACCGCTGCGCGAGGAAATTGAGGCACAAGGCGGACTCAAACTTATCTATATTGACCCACCCTTTGACGTAGGCGCGGATTTTTCCATGGAGATTGAGATTGGAGATGAAAAGTTTACCAAAGAACCTAACATCCTTGAAGAAATAGCCTACCGGGACACCTGGGGCAAAGGAGCGGATTCCTTTATTGCAATGATTTATGAGCGGTTGATTCTGATGCGGGATTTGTTGGCGGAAGATGGCAGTATTTATGTGCATTGTGATTGGCGTGTGAATAGTCATATCCGATTGGTTTTGGATGAAGTATTTTCAGGATTTTCAAACAGTGAGATTATTTGGATCTGTGGTCTAATGGGGGCTGGTAAAGTTTTTCCGAAAGCTCACGAAAACATTTATCTATATCGAAAAGAAAAATCAATTTTCAATCTACAGGGGAGACTCGGACTATCTACAAGAATTACTAAAGCTTTGCAAAAAGATGAAGAAGGATGGTACTATGAAAGAGGTCAGGAAAGCAGTGGAGGAAACAATTGGCTCAAGACTTATATATGCAATGACCCTACATTTACAAAAGAACAAGCCATAAATTTTGCTAATGAGGAAAGGCCTCAACCTGTTTGGGATGTTTGGATAGGAAAAAAGAAGCTGGCTAAAGAGTTCAATGATTATCCTGTAGGAACTTACGCATATACACCAAAAGAGAAAGTTGGATACCCTACCCAAAAACCTGAGGCTTTACTTGAACGAATCATCAAAGCATCCTCCAACGAAGGTGACCTTGTTGCAGACTTCTTCTGCGGTTCTGGCACCACTGCCGCTGTTGCAAAAAAACTCGGACGCAAGTGGATTGTCACAGACCTCGGTAAGTTTGCAATACACACCACACGCAAACGGATGATCGGTGTTCAACGTGATCTCAAAAAGGATGGTAAAGATTATCGTGCCTTTGAAATCCTGAATCTCGGCAAATATGAACGTCAGCACTATATCGGTGTCAACTCAAGTTTACGCGAAGTAGAACAGCAGAAACAGTTAGAAGAAAAGGAAAAGGCATTTATTGAGCTTATCCTACGTGCTTATTCTGCTGAAAAGGCTGAGAGTTTTGTCAGTTTTCAAGGTAAAAAAGCGGGGAGGTTAATCGCAATCGGTCCTGTTAATCTACCTGTCACACGTCTATTCATAGAGGAAATTATCCTTGAGTGTCGAAAGAATCAGATTACACGCGTAGACGTTCTCGGATTTGAATTTGAAATGGGACTGTTTCCTAACGTGTTACAGGAAGCGAAAGATAAAGGTATTGACCTTGCACCGAAATATATCCCTGCCGAAGTGTTTGATAAGCGTGCAGTGGAGCAGAATCAGGTTGTGTTTCATGATGTGGCGTTTATTGAGGTTAAGTCAATCATTTCTTATCCTAATTCCCCCCTTGATAAGGGGGGTTCCACATTTAAAGGAGGTTACGTTCCCTACAACAAAGCACTCACCGAAAAGGCGCGCGAAAATCGCAAGAATCCAACCTCGGCAGAAAAGAAACTATGGTATGAGGCATTGCGAAACAAACGGTTAGACAATCTGAAATTCACTCGTCAGAAACCGTTGGGTGAATATATTGTTGATTTCTATTGCGCTGAGTTAATGCTTGCTATTGAGATTGATGGTGATACTCATGCAGAACAAGAAGAATATGATAAAAACAGAACTGAAAATCTGAATAAATACGGCATTGAAGTAGTTCGATATACTAATTCTGAGGTGCTTAATAATCTTGAAGGTGTTTATGAGGATTTGCGCCAACGCTTATCCGAAAGGAAAAACCCGAAATCCGCAACCCCCCTAACCCCCCTTGACAAGGGGGGTTCAAACAATCAACCGAAATCCGCAACCCCCCTAACCCCCCTTGACAAGGGGGAAGAGGACTTGCAACAGTAACCGTAGAACTCACCGATTTCTCTGTCTTCTATTCACAAGATTCAATCTCAGGTGCAGAACAAACACTAAAGAATAAGAGCAGTAAAGTTGTTGTGGAAAAAGGGAAAGTTGTAAAGGTTAGCAAAGATTCTGAGGGGGTTGTTACCAAAGAGATTTTGACGAAAGAGTGGACAGATTGGATAGACTACTGGTCCGTAGATTTTGAATTTGAGAGTAAACGTGAAATCATCCGTGTGCAAGATCAGGATACTGAGGCGTGGGAAGAACAGTGGACAGGTGATTATGTCTTTGAAAATGAGTGGCAAAGTTTCCGCACTAAAAAAGATCGTTCTCTGGAACTAAAGAGTGTTGCACATGAATGTGAACCCGGCCCCCGCAAAATCGCTGTGAAGGTTGTAGACATTTTTGGTAATGACACGATGACGATTGTTGAGGTGAATATTTGAAAATAAAATCAATACATTTACAGAATTTCAAACGGTTTACGGACTTGAGAATTCAAAATATACCTGAAACAGCAAAACTTGTTGTTCTTCTTGGCCCTAACGGTTGTGGAAAATCATCTTTGTTTGATGCATTCCATTATGAATCTTCAGCATATTATACAGGGGGTAGACAGGATAATCCTGATTACTATGAGAAGGTGCATGGAATGGGCCTGGGTTGTCAAATTACTTTTCACGATGGTACAGCATCTGAAAAATCCTTTTACATACGAACCGCCTATCGTAATCAACCGGATATAATCATTCCTGAAGCAGGTCTTCAACAAATAACGAAGCAAATGGAACCGATTACTCGTGAAAGAAGATTCAATACCATGATTCAAAATGATGCGGCGGTTTTCAGAAATTTTCAAAGACTCACCTCCAATGCCTCTCGGGAACTCCTAAAACAAACTACTGACAAAGAAAACCGCTCAAAAAATGTAGGACAATTGCAAGACGAGATTTCAGGGATGTTTACTGAGATTCAAGAAGCTATGAGCAGGCTTTTCACTGATTTGGTTCTTAATGATCTGACTGATTTAGTTCTTAATGACCTGGATGTTGATCTCAAGAGTGAGAGCAAAGGTCTTACTTTTGACAAGGGAACAAGTAGAGACTTGCCTTATGGGAATCTTTCGGGAGGAGAGAAGGCAGCTTTTGATTTGCTGTTCGATATCTTTATTAAGAGAGAGGATTACGATGACACTGTTTTTTGTATAGACGAACCAGAAGCACACATGAATCCAAGACTACAAGGAAAGCTACTTGAAGAACTCTTTCACTTTGTAAATGATAAATCACAATTGTGGATCGCGACACATGCTATTGGAATGATGCGGCAGGCATTGCAGTTGCGCAAACAATATGGAGATCAAGTTATATTTTTGGATTTTAGCAACCAAGACTTTGATAGTTCAGTACCTATAGAACCTGCCGATCCTAACCGTAGATTCTGGGAACAGACTCATGAAATTGCTTTAGACGATTTAGCTGCCCTCGTCGCACCAAATCAAATTGTTATTTGTGAAGGGAGTCATGGATATGATGGACTTGATGCAGAATGTTATAATCTGATCTTTGCTGAGAAATTTCCCGATACAAAGTTTGTTTCGGCGGGAGGAAAAAGAGACCTGCAAAATTACATTTCGGTTGTTGAAGCAGTTGCAAAAGGAGCAAACGTTTTTGGACTTAGAGATCGTGATCCTGAAACCTCACGTGCGGATGTTACTCAATTAGAAAGTAAAGGAATAAAGGTGTTAAAACGTGGAAAAATTGAAAACTATCTGCTTGCCGATGATGTATTGCTTGCACTATGTCAGGATAAAGGGTTAGAACCTTGTGATGAAAAAGTAGCCAAATTGATAGAATTGAGAGACAATTGTACGGACATTAAAAAAGCCCCTTATCAAATCCGTAATAAGTTGGTTGAATGGGAAGTACAGGAAGTCGGTGAAACTTATGAGGTGATTCTTAAGAATACGCTTGCACCGTTAATCAAGCCTGGTATGCCTACTTACAATGATTTGAAGGAAATTATTTTTGACAGCGACACGCTAACAATTGTTGACGGAACTGTGTGATATAATAATCTAAATCGCTCAATTATTTGAGGAGAAAGAATATTGCGAAACGAAGTGCGTTGGGAACGGATGTTCCCAGACGAATTAGAAGCAGCTTTTGAGAAGTGCCCTGCAGTCTATTTCACCTACGGTCTCTGTGAACCCCACGGACCACAAAACACAGTCGGGCTTGATGCGTTGAAGGCACATGGCATCGCATGCCGAGCAGCACAAATCCACGGCGGCATTGTCGCACCACCCGATTATTGGCACATCCATGAACACGGCATGTATGCCAACTGGGCACAACAGAATGTAGGTGAAGTGCGGAGCTGGATGACAGCAATGCCAGCATGGCAGCATTTCAAAAATATCTGTTATCACGTGCGTGCCGCCGATACACTCGGATTCCACGCAGCAATCTTCCTCACAGGACATTACGGACCGAATTGGCAAGACCTCAAAACACTGCTTGAGGTCCTTCAACCGAACTTTGCAATGCGTCTGTATGGATTACCAGATTTTGAAGCAAATCATATAGGTTTCAGCAAGCAAGATGATGGTGCAGACCATGCAGGTAGAGTTGAAACTTCACTATTGTGGGCATTAGAACCCGATTGTGTTGATATGTCTCGGATGCCAGACAAAGACGAGACCGGACCACACTTCGCTATGGGTGGAAACGCTTATGACTCTGACCGGCGCGTTGGTGAAAGAATGGTAAATGACGAGATTTCTTGGCTTGGAAACAAAATGAAGGAATTGCTTGAAGATTACGCACAACTGAATATATCAGACCGTCAACCTGTAACTTTTGGAGAAGTAGAGCAAATATGGGATGAACAAGTGAAACCTATTCTAAATACATTTAAAACTATGGAAAATATAGGTGAACCACCACCCGAAGACTCTCAATGGTTTCGTCAATGGAAAATACCAGAACTTGATTGAAAGAGGACATCACATGAAATCAACAAATGGACAACTCTTAGATACTTATCAGAAGGATGGATATTTGACTGGAATACATGTCGCAGATGATGATGAGGCAACGCAATATCGTGTAGAATACGATGTATTAGAGGCAGAAGTGGGTAAAGAGAAATGCGAAATTGGACTTATTGACTGGCATTTTGACTATGAGTTTATATGGCAAATATCCACTCACCCTAAAATCCTTGATGTTATTGAAGAACTCATCGGATCGGATATCATGCTATTGGCAACACATTTCTTTTGTAAATATGGTCCCCGCGAAAAGTTCGTTGCATGGCATCAAGATGTAACTTATTGGGGACTTGAACCACCTGACGCTATCACTGCTTGGTATGCAATTGATGATAGCGATGTTGGGAATGGGTGTATGCAGGTGATTCCCGGTAGTCATCACAAGGGCATTCAAGAGCACGGAAAATCTGATCAGGAGGGGAATCTACTGAGTATCAATCAGGAAATTCCTGTAACAGAAGATGATGCAGACACAGCAGTTGACTTAGTATTGAAAGCAGGTGAGATGTCCATCCATCACGGTCAGATAATTCATGGGAGTTTGCCAAACCATTCAACCCGTAGACGATGTGGTCTTACAATACGGTATATCTCTCCATCGGTTAGACAAGCTGAAGATAATTCATTGAAACGACCTTGGAAACCTATTCTGTTACGTGGTGAAGATCGTTATCATAATTTCACAACAGTCCCTAATCCGTTCCCCTTTTTCGTAGCATAACCTGTATGAAGTTTAAATAAATATTTCGGTAATCCAGTACATAAAAATGATCGTAGGAGCGGGGTTTCCCCGCCCGCATATTACCGAATTTATTTCTTAATCTTCATTTAGGTTGTGCCGTAGTGGACGCAACCTAACAGGTTGCTCTACAATTGTGTGCAAGTAATTATATATATTCCACTATAAGAAGAAACGCGTAATCCTGATGAAAACTCTTAAGCGAAATAACCCTGGTTTGCACTTCAACGCTATAATGGGATTGGAAAACAAATTGGGACAGTAGGTTTTCGTTTGGTTTCGCTACGGAGAGAGGTCGATAGGTACAATCCAACCCTTTGTATTTGCGGGTTTATATATATTATTCTGAAGATAATCTGAAGTGTGCCACAAACAGAGACTTTTACCATCTGGCATCCAGACAATAGAAGCGAGTTTCATAGATGTTCGGGCAATGGGGTATTTCTTACCTGTATCTAAATCTGACACCCACACCTTCCACCGAAGTCCAGCACAATCTTCACGTTCTAAATATGCCAATCGGTTTCCGTTTGGTGACCAAGCGGGAGCAGTATGTTTAAATACTCGGTGTTTTGTTGATTTGTTGGTAAACTCAACGAGATGAATCCGTTTATCGAGTACAGGGTCTTGTCGGATACTGCCAGAAACCACATAAGCGAGTCGTTTCCCATCGAATGACCATTGCAACTGTCTGACACGTTGATGTTGGGTTGCGATCTGTTGTAAACGTTCACCATCTATGTTTTGGATGCGGATTGCCGTATAAGAAACTGTCCCGTTTCCCGTTTCTTGTTCCTGTGACTCCTCAAAAGCAAGTATATTTCCATTTGACGACCAAGTAGGTGCTTGCATATACGAATATGTAAATCGAGACTGTTTGTATGGAACGCGTGCTATTTCTCTGCCACCACTGCCATCGCTATTGATCCGATATACAATATCGTGTCCTTTTTCTCTTCGCTTGAATGCTAATTGGTTAGCGGCGGGTGACCATGCAGGTGCTGTTCCTTTGACAAGTTTTTTGATATGTCCCAATTCCCAATCAGCAATATAGATATAACGTTCAACATTAACTTCCACCTCAAGTGCTAACAAACGACTATCCAAAGACCAAGAAACATGTGGATTGTAGAACGCATCGGTATAAAGTTTTTTTGCTTGTTTTCCTTCTTTATCCATAATCCATAATTCGTCTGCTTTCCAATAACTTCCACTCAGGTCAGTTCTCTTTAGCATAGCGAGGAGTTCCCCATTTGGACTCCACTTTGGATATTCCGCACCTTCAACTAAATGTATCGTCCGAGGTGTTCCACAATAGTTTGTGTTGAACATAACACCATCGGTTTCCTCAAATACTCCAAAGGTATACTTTTTTATCCAGACGACTTCTGTGTTCGGTAGTTCAACCTGATACCAATCCTGCTCGATTTGAACAATCGGTAGACTTGTGCCATCATTGAGAAGGTATAAAGGTGAAGTGTCATCTTTTTCAGTAAATACGGGAGTATTATCTTGTGTGACGATACCGTGTTTACGTATATCATCTGTAACTTGTAAACTTTCTGTTGCATTCGTAAATGCATAGACTGAACCATCTGTAGAAGCAAAATAGAGCATACCTTCAGAAATTGCAGGTGCAGCATCAACAGGACCGGCAACCTGATGCGCCCATACCTCTTTTTTTAATGTGATGTTGATTGCATGTATCTTCCCATCCCGTGAACCGATATAGACATAATCATTTGCAATGACAGGATAACTCTCGCTTGCAACAGTAAAACTACGCCATAATTCAGCATTGTAATTTGGTATTATAGGACGAAACTCTGCATTTGCACATCCATATTCTACTCCGTTAATAGTTACTGTGCGTTGCCGTTCCGACTTGAGTTTACCCGTGAATGCATCCAGCATATATATCCGTGTAGGATATGAACCTGTGTAAACGATTCCATCATGGACAATAGGCGGTGAATCCATCCATCCCTTTGTCTCATATTCCCAGAGCATATCACCAGTTTCGGCATCAAGTGCATATAATTTGTTATTACGGGTGTTAAAATAGACCCGATTGTTCCATACTACAGCAGAAAATCGGATTGAACTGCCAGCATCAAAGGTCCATTTAATACCCCATTCTTTGGCATTTAGGGCATAAAGTTTCCCATCTGCAGAACCGATAAAAAGCGTTCCGTTTGCAATAACAGGTGAAGCTGTCAGAGGACCCCCCGTCTTGAATTGCCATACTAACTGGAACGGAGGTTTAAGTTGCTGATCCGCACTCTTACCAGAGAACTGCAAGTCGTGCATGAACATGTGCCAATCTTTAGGGCGTGGCAGGACAACCGGTTCTACAACTTCAGGAACGGTTGATTTGGGAGGTGTCGGTTTGGATTTCTGTGGGCTCTCTTGCGAATTACAACCATATAGTAGTAACAATGGAATAAAAAGAACTGTGAATGCTAAGAAGAACCTATGTTTTATGAGTTGGGACATAGTTTGGAAATATATACATACGTGCATAATTGTTGAAGTAATGAAAAATTCATAATCATAAATATAACATGCATACACTTATCTGTCAACTTCTGATTTATATCTGGTTGTGGAGTGTGTGAAGTTTTTGGTCCTGCACGTAGGGGCGGGGTCTCCCCGCCCGATTACCACCCCTTGCCATATTCACATCTCAACCACTGCTGATGGATAGGATGTGTTCCAACGGGGGCGAGGGACCTCGCCCCTACGATGTGTCTGAACGTGAGATAACCTTGCCAGAAACTTTACACACCCCCGGTTGTGAAAACATCTTGAAATTAGATGTATAATATGTCATACTATAAAAACATTCAACGCTTAATTGAAAAATAATGGGTATTGAGCGGCAATACCATCACAATTACACTTTGGAGGTTAAAATGAAAATTCAAGGATTCTTGGCATTGACATGTATTGTCATTTTTGTATGTGCATTGAGCATTGGTTGTGAACAAGCGATTGGACCGTTAATGTTTGCGATTGATGACTCGCTCATTCCAGACGATGTAGACAAAAACCTACCTGAAATATCACCTGTAAGTAATCTTGAACAAACGAGATACCGAATGCGTGTGGCAAGAGCTGTTTTTGCTGACTCTAAACTGATAGAATTAAGGAGTTTTTTAGGGGATCATGATGAACGCGTAACAGTGAAACTATACCTAAATCCTGCTCCGTTATCTAAAGCAGCAGATGGTATGTCCATTACGGGTTACAAAGTAGTCAATGATGCGATCATTCTTGATGTCGTTGTAGTGAAAATTACAAAGGTCATAAATGAGACAACCACTTTGTTAGAGTATGAGGGGATCATTGAAAAGAATCTATCTCGTCCCGAAGTAGAGATCGTCTATCCTGATGAAGATGCGTAGATAGGTTTGGTCGGTGCATACGGATTATATAGATTACGCGGATTTTTGAGTTTGATTTCCCATAATTCCTCTTTAAAATCCGTGTAATCTATGATTCAGATTGAGATATTATTTTTCAGAAATGGCATAATTACTATTTCATCTTGATTTCCAGGTGCCAGTGACTTCTTCAAACGGCGCGACCGGTTCATAAGTTTCGTCGTAATCCCCACCATTATGACTAACCTCACATGAGCGGAGCCATTCGCGCAGGTTTTTTCGGGTTTCTCCCATACGTTCGCTTTGTTCATTTACCAAGTTGGTCGTTTCTGCCCGGTCTTCAATCATATCAAAACACAAATCTTCGCTGCCATTACTCGATAAGTTGGTCAAGCATTTATAACGGTTGTCCATCATTGCGATAGTTGGTGCACCAAACATTGAGCCTTTTCCACTGTTGAAACGGTAAGGAATCGGAGTCGGGCGTTCTTTCATGTTCCCTTTAATGGTCGGGAACAGACTGATGCCGTCAATGGGACGATTATCTTGCATTGCATATTCCATGACCTCGGCGATTGTCGGGAAGTAATCTAATGTGCTGCACGGCATCTCCACTGCACGTCCGGGGTCTGCATGACCTGGCCAGTGCAAGAATGCGGGTACGCCCACACCCCCGTCGAACAGAGATCGTTTTCGTCCACGCAATTCGCCTGTTGAGCCTCGGTTGCGTCCATTTTGACCTGTGCGACCTTCAGGACCGTTGTCCGAACAGAACCAGATCATAGTGTTTTGAGATACACCCCATGCTGTTAAAGTGTGGTACAATCGTCCCACTTGCTCGTCTATGGCGGTGATACAACCGTAATAGTGCTGTTCATCTTCGCTGTATTTGGAATACATTGCACGATATTCCGGTCCGGCAACGACTGGTGTATGTGGTGCGTGAAACCAGATTGTCGTAAAGAAAGGTTTGACATTTTCAACAGCTTGTTCAATAAATGGAATTGCACGATCCATCAATACTCGAGAATCACATCCTTCCAGATTTTCCGTAGCCAGTTTTCCATTTTCATAATACGGTGATGCCCAGGGACGATCCAAACGTCTTCCGTCACCTTGAATACCTACTGCGGGGTCCCAAGTGGGAACAGCATACTCCGTAGCAAAAGACGTATCGTAATCCCGCTCCCACGGTGGAGCGTAATTCCGTGCTGGATTACGATTAGGTTTGCCGGAATAATTCGGGTCCAATGTGCCGAGATGCCATTTGCCAAAATGTCCGGTTGCATATCCATAGGATTTTAACATACGCGCCAATGTTATTTCCTGTGCAGGCAAGTGCCCGCGATTAGCATGTGTTACGCCATATCGGAAATAATGTCGTCCGGTTAAACATGTCCCTCGCGTTGGCGAGCAGACTGGTCCTCCTGCATAAAAGCGCGTGAATCGGATCCCATTGTTAGCCAGACGGTCCAAATTCGGCGTTTTTATTATCTCATTTCCGTTAAATCCTACATCGCCATATCCCAAATCGTCACACATCATTAAAATTATATTGGGTGTTTTCATCTTTTAGACTCCATTTCTGTCCACTGTTCAGAATCCGGATTTTATTTATGTTCATGATCAATTCAATGTTGATCGGCAGGCAATTTGTAAATCGCGTTTGCTATGATAGATATAATCTACACGAAACCTAAATTAATGTCAAACTTCTTTATATATGAACCCAGAGGTATTCAATTGTCAATATTCACATTTGTGGGAGGGGTTTCTAACCCCGATTGAGATACACAGCAGCAGAATTCGGGGTTAGAAACCCCTCCCACAATAAGTTCAAGTGATAATTGAATGCCTCTGGTATATGAACCCAGTGGTATTCGGTCTACTTTGTATTGACATTTTTTCTCAGACCTTTTATACTTTTGCTAACCGAACAATTGTTGATTAACATTATCGTAAAGAACTTCTATCCTATCATTTTATTGGAACACTTTATACCATTTCTAAATAAGAGTATCTCATTTCTTCGTAGGTCGGGTTGAGGAACGAAACCCGACAGGTATTGATTAGGTCTACAATGTCGGGTTTCGTTCCTCAACCCGACCTACAAGATAATGGCGGACAATCACTTAGAAATGGTATTACAATAGCACGACATAGCAAACCAAACTATTCATCTGGGAGAGACAATAATATATGACAAAACCACACTACACAATTAACGTTTTGTGCCATTTTTCGATTCGAATTTCAATTTATTTACTGTGCCTTCTGCTTGCACTTGGTATGTCAACATCCATCGGTTATGCACAGTCCCATCTCGTCTTCGTTGTGGGTGAAGGTGAATATCGATCTGAAGTAACAATGCCTGCATTAGCGAAAGTATTGAAAGACCATTACGGCTTCCGCACTACAGTTCTCATAGATGAAGCACTTCATGGCGGTGAAGGGAACAGCATTAACGGACTTGAGGTTCTTGAAACCGCTGACCTACTTGTTTTGTATCTGCGATTTCGTCAACTTCCGGATGATCAGCTTGTTCTACTGCAAAAATACATTGACAACGGTGGCCCCATCGTAGCTTTCCGCACAACAACACATGCCTTTGCTTACGATGCCGATGATCCGCGAGCGGAGAAGTGGAACAGTTTCGGTGCCCGTGAACTCGGTGCCCCGTGGATATACCACTACGGACACGGTGCCAGCACTGATGCTACAATAGTTGGTGAACATCCTATCTTATCTGGTGTGAGCCCTGAATTCCATGTCCGCTCTTGGACTTACCATGTGCGTCCCGATTATCCACCAAAAGATGCTAAAATCTTGGTGCAAGGACGACCTGTCCTTCCTGAAGGGGAACGCGGGAGTGATGAGACGGTAAACCCGATTGCTTGGACGCACACCCATTCTGGTGGTGGTCGTGTGTTCACAACGACGATGGGACATTTAGAGGACTTCCGTGTGAGTGATTTTCGTAGACTCATTGTCAACGGAGTCTATTGGTGTCTTGAACGCGAAGCACCGCGACGATATGCTCCGGGTTGGCGTGCGAAAACCGGAGAACCGTGGCGAGATATGGATTATGGTCCCTTCCTCTCTACTGCAGTCAAAGCGAATGCTAAGAACCTAACTTACAAAGGGATTGTTATTCCGCTCACGCCGGATCGGACAAGTGGTGCAGTCGTGTTTGACACAGACCTATTGCGTTATTCCGCAGGTTGGATAGGTGGGTTTATTGACTTTGCGGATGTTGAATTTAACGGTTGGCATCAGAGTTATCCGTCTATAGAAGGAGAATTGCTTTGGGAAAATAAGGTGGGGCCTGGTTGGGCAAAGGATGACAGTTTTGATGACACACGAACCGTTCCCTTTGGTCCTCTGCCCAGAGATTGGGCGCGTTGGAAAGGGTTATATCTTCATGGGGACAAAGTTATTCTGTCTTATACGGTAGGTACTCGCTCGGTACTGGAAACCCCATCGCTTGAAATCGGAGAAAAAGGGTACGCCTTTGCCAGAACATTTCATCTTGGTCCCTCCATATCAAGTACACTTGTCCGTATTGCAACAATGGCTGACAGGGCAACAATTCTTTTACCTAAATTATCACGTGGTACTGCCATTGCTCTGTGTCCACCTGATAGAGAAGCTGGGGCACCGGGTAGTCTTCTCGCTGCTTTGGTTGACGCAGAAAAAGAAACACATTTAGAAATAGTGAATGAGGAGATACGAGTTAGGTTCCCGGCATCTCAAGAATCCATCTCAGCCAAAATTCTGATCACCCCGGCAGGACATGATACACTTGATTTAAACACGTGGAAAGAGTTCGTTAATACCTCTCCTCCTGTAACAGATCTAACGACATTAATCAAAGGTGGTCCACAACGGTGGTCGGAAAAACTAAATACGACAGGACAAACCAATATACAACAACGGCTTAAATTTGAAACGTTGAAAATAGACGCTGGAACGACTTTAAAACTTAATAAAGAAGGATACGTCCCAAAAGTTTTCTCAATAGATGATTTGTCTCCAATTCCCAATGGTGTCGGCAGTACAGATCAACACATTGCAGTTCTGGTGCCTCCCTCTGAAACCGACAAATCCAAACCAATACGAAAACAGGATGCTGACCCTACCTTGGTCGGACATTGGCGTTTTGATGAAGGTTCCGGTGGACACACTGAAAGTGACACACAGGAAGAGTCAACGATAATCCTTGATGAAGTCCGTTGGGAAACCGGCCACGAAGGCAATAGTCTTGTCTTTGAGGGAGATAGTGAAGCACGATTTGACGAGAACTTTGCCCTCGATTTTGACTCCAACGACCTCACCTTTGCCGTATGGATTAACACCGAGGAAGATGGTTCAATCTTCTCTGAAGCACTTGATGAACCAGAATGGGTGCCTGACGGCAAAACCTTCTTCATCAGGAATGGACAATTGGCTTTTGATGTCGGTTGGGTCGGTGTCGTCACGAGTAACTTAGGCGGTGGGAAAGCAGTGACGGATGGCAATTGGCATCATGTCGGACTGACTTGGCGGCATCAAACAGGTGCAGTACAACTGTTTTTGGATGGAGAGATCGTCTCTGAAGGCACACTCAAGCCAAATGATGAATTGGAAGATGATGTATGGCGACTCGGATTCACATCAGAAAACTTCCCTGAACAGTCCCCATGGTTAGAAGGTAAACTTGATGACTTGCACCTCTATAGCCGCGTGCTCTCAGCAGAAGATATGCGAAAACTCTATAAAGGTCTTCAAGAACCGCCTATAACTGCAGCAGCAGTCGTCCAACAGATTGAAGGGACGAAATGGGTGGTAGACTCCGAACACGTTTCACTTCAACTCCCCGCAGGCACAACCGCAACAGTTCTTGTCTGGAATGGCAGCGAATCGGAACTTTCTGATTTTGCGAGGTTAGCGGCAAACGATGGGATTGACCCTGGTAAACCGTTCGCGGTTGATAAGATAGATTGGCCTGAAGAAAATCCGTGGGATTCGTGGATACGTTTCGGTGGGTTCGACTTCTTTGCAGATGGCAATCGTGCTGCACTTTCCACATGGAATGGAGATGTTTGGACAGTTACCGGACTCAATGATAACCTGGACAAGCTCGTATGGCAGCGGATTGCGACTGGTCTGAATCAACCGCTCGGACTTAAAATTGTTGATGAGCAGATTTATGTTGCCGGACGCGACCAAATTACCCGTCTGGTTGACCGCAACGGAGATGGAGAAACTGACTTCTACGAGAATTTTAACAATGACGTTTACAACAGTGAACACTTTCATGAGCAGGTTATGGACTTGCAGACCGATGCAGAGGGTAACTTCTACTTTATGAAATCCGCACGACACGCATTAAAAGCACAACATCCGCACCACGGCACCCTCATCCGAGTATCATCAGATGGGAAAAAATCAGACGTGATCGCTTACGGATTTCGTGCTTCAAATGGACTTGGGATCAGTCCTGGTCCTACATTCTACGGCACAGATCAGGAAGGTTTCTGGATGCCTGCTAATCGCCTGAACCGTATCACTGCCCACGGTAAATTCTTCGGTAATCTATGGGGATGGCACCCACCTGGTGATCCACCAACGACTTACGAACCGCCTCTCTGCTGGATTGCTCCTTTTGTTGACCGTTCTCCTGCTACATTAGTCTGGATTCCAACAGACACATGGGGAGAAATGGCAGATTCTATACTTTCAGTCAGTTACGGCACTGGAAAAATATACACTGTTCTTCAGCAGAAAATAGGGGAGACTGTACAGGGTGCTCTCACCGAAATGGGTTTGGAGTTTCCCACAGGTGTGATGCGTGGACGATTCCATCCGATCAGTGGGGACCTTTATATTGCGGGTTTATTCGGTTGGTCATCGGAAAAGCAAGCAGACACCGGTTTCTACCGTGTCCGTATGACTGGTGCTCCACTCCGTACCCCCAAATCGTTCCGTGCTGTCAAAGATGGATTAATTATAGATTTCTATTCACCGCTTGCGGCAGAATCCGTAGCAAACGTAGAAAACTGGAGCGTACAAAGTTGGGAGTATCGTTGGTCTAAAGACTACGGTTCGCCGCAGTTGAAACGTTCTGGTGAGGAGGGTAGAGACGCACATCCTGTGCAATCTGTAACACTTTCTGAGGATGGCAAAACTGTTTTTCTCAAGATACCGAGTCTGACCCCGACGATGCAGTTTCATGTTGAGATTAAGGGGACGTTTGCAGATGGTGTGCCGTTGGATTGCTATTTGCATGGGACGATACAGGAGCTTGAAGAGAAATAATAGCGAAAACTGGATGCTATTTTTAACGTCCAAGTAATGCTGCGTGGTAGAAAATGGCAATATTTGGATTACTTTGTAATTGTGATAGACAGAGGCATTCAATTGTCGAGATTCACATTTGGCGTTGCTTCACTCCTACAAGAGCTTCAAGTGACAATTGAATGCCTCTGAGCACATGACTTACGATGTTTATATCCTACATTATTCATATATCCTTGCGTGGGTCTTTAAGTTTTGCTAACATATCTAACAAGTGGCAAGATTTTACTTTTGTCATTATTCACCTCAAAAAATAAACACTTGTGAAAAAATATTGAGAACTGAATAACCCTGATAGAGGTATGCCTTCACGTTAACAACCACGACTGTTATATACGAGTGTGGTTTGATCTTAGACTACCAGGAAACAGTTCAGAACGATGGAATAGGATTAAAAATCTATTTAGAGATTCAGAATATGAAGAAAAAATACACAAGTGTATGCGACATTGATATTCCCCGTTCTTGACAAAGGAAAAAATGATCGAGACGATTGGGATGAAATCCGAAAAAAATTAGTCAATATGGGAACCGATATCTACAGTATAATCAACAGATCTGGCTTATAGTAACTCATAGGTCAGGTAGAGCGAAGCGAAACCCGACAACACCTGCCCAATGTGCAGGTGGCGGCTACGCCCAGCGTAGAAAAACAGCACTGGTAATTATCTGACAGACTCTTTATCTATAGAGTCCTGCGGGGAGACGCAAAACCCCGCACTCAAAAAGGAGGCAAAGGATTGTCCAAAATGTTTAGAAACCTTATTTTTACGTCAGTCATTATTGTTCTGATAACAGGTTTATTCCTGAGAACCTTCGGGCACGATGTGCCGTTTCCCGAAGATGTCAACGCAGATGGCATCGTGAATGTCCAAGACTTGGTGCGTGTCGCATCCGCATTTGGAGATGTTGCAGATCAAAACACGGATGTCAACAGTGATGAAAAGATTGATATATTAGACCTTGTGCGTGTCGCAGGACAATTCGGGGAAACAGCAAAGGAAGACACTTCAACTTATCATGAGCTACAACATTACATTTTTGACAAGAGTTGCGTCAATACGGCTTGCCACGGTGCCCCCACAAACGCAGGTGGATTGAACCTTGCCTACGAGAATTCGTATCAAAATTTGGTTGGGCAAACACCGCGTAATCCCGCAGCAGCGGCAGCCGATATGAAACTCGTTGACGCGGGGAACCCTGACAACAGTTTTCTCTTAACAAAACTGATGGGACCCGAAACTATCGCACTCGGTCAACGCATGCCGTTTGGTCAGGGCAAACTCCATAATGCCAAAATAGCAGCAATTCGAACATGGATCACTGCAGGTGCACCACAAAAAGAGAAACTTACGGGCATCGGAGACCTCGCAGTGCTTCGCGACCCAGAGGAAACATTCCAAGCACCAGCACCGCCTCCACTTGGACAAGGGTATCAGATACATTTACCGCCATTCAAAATAGAACCTGGTAAAGAGTTGGAAGTATTCTACGCCACAAATATCCTTGATGAAAACGGACAGACCCCACAAGGCAATATTTTCATCAACGGCTATGATATCTATTATCCGACAGGGAGCCATCATTTTATCCTTTACCGAGTCACCCGGTTAGGCATGCGTCACGGATTACTTGAGAAAAATGTAGTACCGGGCATCGGTGTCAACCCTGAAGATACTTTTAGAGTGGTCAATCCCGAAGAATCGGAAACAACGGGGCATCACGCCCTACCGGATAGATTACCTATCATCGGATCACAACGTGCCGAGACCTCTATTCGTTTCCCCGAAGGTGTCGCACTTCGGCTCTCCGGTGATACTATTTTTGATATGAACTCACACTACGTCAATCTGCTCGGAACAGAAACGCTTATCGGTGAGACGTATGTCAATCTGTGGACACTGCCACCCGAAGCAGTGAAATACGAGGCGAAAGGGTTTGCTACCTCTAACAAGGATATAAACGTTCCTCCTGGAACAACGCGCGTGGTAGAAGGTGAATGGCGTGTTTCGGACGCCTTAAAACTGTTGAGACTACAGGGATACCGAGACGTTACAGAGCTCAGCGTATTTAAGGTCACCTCACACATGCATCGGCATGGCGAGTTATTTGAAGTTTTTCGTATCTCTACAGGCGAATTGCTACATAAAAGCGTTGCTTACGACAGTGCCCCGCTGGATATACTCACGCCTCCGCTAAAACTGTCGGCAGGCGATGGACTGCGCTTTGAATGCACGTATTCCAACTTTGATAAAGATGAACCGATACAATACGGCATCACCTCTGAAGATGAAATGGCGATTATGTTCGGATCTTATTATATTCCAATAAACGTTGAGTAAATTAATATTTTAAATGGCAGATTCTATACTCTCAGTCAGTTACGGCACTGGGAAAATATACGCTGTTCTTCAGCAGAAAATAGGGGACACTGTTCAAGGTGCTCTCACCGAAATGGATTTGGAGTTTCCCACAGGTGTGATGCGTGGACGATTCCATCCGATCAGTGGGGACCTTTATATTGCGGGTTTATTCGGTTGGTCATCGGAAAAACAAGCAGACACCGGTTTCTACCGTGTCCGTATGACTGGTGCTCCGCTCCGTACCCCCAAATCATTCCGTGCTGTGAAAGATGGATTAATCATAGATTTCTATACCCCGCTTGAGGCGGAATCCGCAGCAAATTTAGAGAATTGGCGTGTACAAAGTTGGGAGTATCGTTGGTCAAAAGACTACGGTTCGCCACAGTTGAAACGTTCTGGTGAGGAGGGTAGAGACGAACACCCTGTGCAATCTGTAACACTTTCTGAGGATGGCAAAACTGTTTTTCTCAAGATACCGAGTCTGACACCGACAATGCAGTTTCATGTTGATATCAAAGGCAAGTTTGCTGATGGTGTGCCGTTGGATTGCTATTTGCATGGGACAATACAGGCGGTTGAAGATGGAGATAACATGGAGGCAAAGTAGGAAAAGTCAACTTTAGTCTTACTCACGTTATTTTACAATCTAACTTTGAATTCTTTTTGACGTTGGCGTGCGATGTCGCGGCGTTCTTTCCGTTCAGATTCATAAGTGGTAATACGCAGTTGACATGCACCTTCAAGGGCATCGGGTCCATCATTGAAATCTCCTGTCGGGTATAACTCCATTTGCTTTTGGAATTCGGTGGACAACTTTTTATAGAAACCGAGCCAGTGGTTGCGGATAGGTGCTTGGAGTGCGTCTATACGGTCAAACTTGTTGCGTCGTCGAGTTTTCCATTCTATGTGAAGTTGCGTTGAATAGTTCCGTTTATCTCGTTCTGCCTTGAAAGTGCGTTCTGCGACTTGCTTTTGTGCTTCCCATGTGTCTTGGACAAACCCCTCAATACCGAGTCGGATTCTGATATTTCTTGATTTAACAATGCTGCGGACTTTGTCATGCATGTCAAGGCACGCGCGGATTTGTGCTTGTATATTATCTCTAAATAAGTCTGCGTCAAGGACATAGCCGTGCGTTCCGTCAAGGAAGGAGTGGTTGTTTGCGTTTCGTCCTGGTGTGGGTGTCCATAAAACGCTGACGACTGCTGCATAAGCGTTATCAACGATGTCTTTGCCACCTGCCCAGTCAAGGAATATAGAAGCTCCGGCTATGTCTGCCCACTGGACGAGAACTTTATCATTGCGTAGCAATCCTTCCGCTACGATGTCAAATTTCAATGCGTTTTTCATATCAAAGAGTGTCTGTGATGGATCATAAGTTTCGTTTTGGAACTCACGTAGGACTGGATAATAACCGACATCACATATTTCTTTTCGTATCTGATGGTATGTGATTTGTTCTTTCCAGAGATGTTTGATGTGTGGTTCTTGTGCTGTTTCAGCAAGATGTTGCTTATGAAAAGCTTCTGCTTTCGTGATGCGTTCTGCGTCCTGAAGTGAAAGGTCGGTATATATCTGCTCCCATTGTTTCCACTGTTTTTCATGGGTTGGATGCCAGAGGTCCGCGGGTTCTTCTATTGCTCTGAATAGGTGTGTTGTCCACTGGGGTCGTTTTTGCAGGGTTGCTGCGATTGCTTCTGGATGCTTTAGGGTATCAATGTTGATGAAGTTTGTTGTGCGGTCGATTTTGCCGGCCTGCATCAAGTCTGTGTCGAACCATAACTGGTCTTTTGCCCGTACAGTTGGATTTTTTAGCGTTTCTGGGTCGTCGAGGTCATCAGTTATAATGAGATCGGGACGGTGGTTTTTGAACAATTCACCCCGTAGCTGCGCGCCTCGTCCTTTGGCGACTATGAGTTGGGTACCATTGTTACACAGTAGTCGCTTAACGGTTCCATTGCATTTTATATGTCTGAATCGCTTATCCGTTTCTATCTTGTTTTTGATGTCTCTGACTCGTGATTCAGCGATTGCATGTGTGCGTGAGAGAATAAGAATAAAATGATAGGGTTCTATGCCGAGTTTCTGGTAGCAGTTTTTGAAGTAGATTGCGTGAAGCGGTAGGATAACTGCCATGCATGTTGATTTCCCACTGCCGCGTGGTGCGAGTATATTGATTCGTTCTGCTGAATCTCCGGGCAGCAGTGTGTTGAAGATTTGATGATGATGGTTGCCGAATGGCGCAGTCATATATTCCGAGCAAAATTTTTTGGCGAATGCCTGGGGTGACCAGAAGCAGAAGGCGGTTTTGTATGCTTCAATTCTCGAATTCGGTGAGGTCTTGAGAATTTGTTTCATGGTTGCTATCTGTGTCTCCCATGGTTGTCTCTTCAGGACTTCCGTCGCTTTCAGTTCTGCTTTGGTTGGCATTGTATTGTTGGGCGAGGAGGTGGTGCGGGACGACTCGGTCGATATATTCTCCATCCAGTTTGTATACATCCGAAAGGATTTTAATGATTTCATTTGCTGATGCCTCCTTTATTTTTTCGGGTAAGAGGGAAATAGCGGGAATTTCTATGGATGCGATTAGATTGTCTAAAGTGAGTTGTCGTCTGTTGAGACGTTGATTCAGTTCTTTAATTTTTTTTCCTGCTAAAAACGTTTTCTGCTCTTCGATGTATTTGTAATACTTGGAATTGGGTGGACAGTATTTTGGATAGTTCGGATTCGCTTGTCTAAATGCTTTTTTACACCAATCTCTGTCTTTTGGATTGTCAGGTGATAACTCATAAGTATCATATTTCTCTTTTAGATGGATGAGCATTTGCCTGTTGACTTCTGCGATTGCTTGTTGTGTATCGCCTAATTGTGCTACGAGTGTGGCGTAAAGCAGTTTTAGTTCATCTGTAATGCGGGGGCGTTTTTTCTTCATTTTTCGTTCTCCTTCAAAAAAAAATGGCACACATGATATTGTCATGCGTACCACCGCTTATTTTTTACTATGAATTCGTGTAAAGTAATTTATTTTACTACATTATAGTATAACACAAGATTAGATAGAATGCAAATAAAAATGCACTTTGTCCGAATTGTTTTATTTTGAGATTTTCTGTAGTGTTTTCTCACAAACGTAAAATTGGCATGGACATTGCCCAACTGGTATTTTCAATATGAGAAGGTTCTTATGATAGGAGCGATCTCCGAATTGTGGCAAAATATATTTACCATAATTCTAAAATCTACCATAATTTCCTGAAATTTCATTCAGAAAACCGAAAACAGAGCGAACCTGCTTCCTGTCTACCGGTCAATTTCGTTTGCCTTCTTTACGCAAGCATGATATGATTCATACCATTGAATACATGCAATGTTGAGAGTTCTGAATATCCATCCAGAACGCCATCAATTATGGATTTGGTTATTTTATTACACAAAAGGTTCTCCTTCTCTTACATAATACTATTGTTTAGCTAATCCACGTTACATAACAAATAGAGGTTTCTACATGTCAGGTAAAAAACCGTTTTCTAACTCCAGTATCCGAGACAACTACCTTGGAAAAAGCGTTGGGGATTTTTTAAAAGACAAAATTAAAGACGACTCATCACTCTCTATTGTCTCTGCATACTTTACAATTTACGCATATCACGCATTAAAAGATTCTCTTACAGACATTGAGGAACTCCGATTTCTATACGGTGAACCCCGTTTTGTAAAAAATGTTAATGCTGGAGAGACAGACAAAAAAGCCTTTAAAATTGAAGACGAAGGTCTCAAATTTGAAGACCGACTGAAACAGAATTGGATTGCTAAAGAGTGTGCAGACTGGATAAGAGAAAAGGTACAAATTCGGTCAATCAAACAGTCTAATTTGATGCACGGTAAGATGTACCATATCTCCAATAATGGTGTTGATGATGCAATAGTCGGCAGTTCCAACTTTACCGCAAGGGGACTCGGGCTCAGTTCTACAAGAAACAATATTGAACTCAACTTGGAGGTAGATAGCAATCGAGATCGCAGTGATGTGAAACTGTGGTTTGATGAAATTTGGAATGACGAGAAACTTGTCAAAGACGTTAAAGAAGACGTTTTGTTGTATATAGATCAACTCTATCAGAACAATGCTCCTGAGTTTATCTACTATAAAACACTATTCCACATCTTTGAGCAATACTTAGGCGAACACGAAAAAAGCGGGTTGCTTGCCGAGGATATAAAACTCATTGACACAAAGATATGGAAAGCCTTGTTTGAGTTCCAAAGAGATGGAGTAAAAGGTGCAATCAACAAAATCCGTCAACACAACGGATGTATCATTGCCGACAGTGTTGGTTTGGGTAAAACTTTTGAGGCATTAGCAGTAATAAAATACTTTGAACTTCTAAATCATAAAGTACTTGTGTTGTGTCCCAAGAAATTACGAGAAAACTGGACGATTTACCGTGCAGAAAATAATAGCGAACTGAATCCCTTCCTCAAAGATCGTTTCGCTTATACAGTGCTGTCGCATACCGACCTGAGTCGTGATAGTGGGATGTCAGGCGACATCAACCTCGAAACTATCAATTGGGGCAACTACGATCTGGTTGTGATTGATGAGTCACATAACTTCCGAAACAACACCCCCGGCAAGAAAGACGAAGATGGTAATCTGATTCGCAAGAGCCGCTATCAGCGGTTAATGGAAGATATAATCCAGAGCGGTATCAAAACAAAAGTACTACTGCTTTCCGCTACACCGGTGAACAACAACCTCAAGGATCTTCGCAACCAGATATATTTCTTTACTGAAGGTCAGGATGACGCATTCTATGAATCTTTCGGGATTGCCAGCCTGAAAAATACGCTTTCGGCTGCACAAAGAACATTTACTGAATGGGCAAAAGGCGAAGGAAATCGGCAAACTCGGGACCTATTGGAACGACTCAGCTCTGCCTTTTTCAAACTACTTGATGAACTCACCATCGCTCGTTCTCGTAAGCATATTCAGGAATATTATCCTGAATCCTATATAGAACTCGGAGGTTTTCCACATCGAAGCAAGCCAATTCCTATCCATACTGACATCGATCTGCATGGTAAATTCATGTCTTATGACGAACTGAATGATGAAATCTCAAATTACCAGCTCTCCTTGTTCAACCCATCAAAATATGTCCTACCCGAATACCTATCGCAATATGATATGGGTGAAGTCAGAAACTTTACACAAAGTGATCGTGAACATTACCTAATTGGGATGATGAAGGTAAACTTTCTCAAGCGGTTGGAAAGTTCTGTCCACTCCTTTGCTATTACAATGGAACGGACTATTGACAAAATTGAGAAACTGGAAAAACGGATTAAACGGTTCCAAGCGTTTCGCGACGAAAATCCTGATATGGACTTGGAAGAGGTGGAAATTGATGCACTTGAAGATGAAGAATTGCAGGAAGCAATGCAGGTCGGGAAAAAATTAGTTTTCAAGATGGCACACCTTAACGTTGAGGCGTGGCTGAAAGACCTAAAACGCGACCGTGAGCAGCTTGAATTGCCACACTTATACGCAAAAGATGTTAGCATAGATCGTGATGCCAAACTCGCTAAACTCAAAGAACTCATTGCCGAAAAGGTTAAAGAACCAACAACAGATAAGGAAGGAAGACCCAATCGCAAGGTTCTCGTATTTACTGCTTTTGCAGATACAGCCACCTATCTCTACAATGCTTTAGAAGATTGGGCAAAAAATGAAATCGGAATTAATATCGCTTTGGTAACGGGTGGCACAGGCGGTAATAAAACAACGTTTGATAGCAGCGACTTTGTCCATATCCTAACGAATTTCTCACCACAATCTAAAAATCGTTCACTCATAAAATCCATGCCACAGGAAGATGAAATAGACCTTTTGATTGGTACCGATTGTATCTCGGAAGGGCAAAATCTGCAAGACTGTGATTATCTGATTAACTATGATATTCACTGGAATCCTGTGCGTATTATCCAACGATTTGGACGAATTGACCGGATTGGTAGTATCAATCACAGTGTTCAGCTTGTCAACTTTTGGCCGACACCTGATTTGAATCGCTACATCAGACTAAAAAATCGTGTTGAGGCACGGATGGCATTGGTGGACATCGCGGCAACGCAGGGAGATAATCTACTTGAGCCAGCGGAAATTCAAGACCTGATTGAGTCTGACCTCAAATACCGAGACCAGCAACTACTTAAACTTAAAGATGAGATTTTAGACCTTGAGGAATTGAATGAAAATGTTTCCCTAAACGAATTCACACTTGACGATTTTCGCATTGATCTGATGAATTATATTGAGAGCAACCGAAAAACCCTTCAAGACGCACCCTTCGGACTTTATGCTGTTACCCCGTCACATCCAGAATATCAGATGATTAAAAAAGGTGTGGTGTTCTGTCTGCGCCAAAACGGCGATTCTACAGGAAACGAGAAAATAAACCCATTACAACCCTATTTTTTAGTCTATGTTCGAGATGACGGAGAAGTCAGATTTACTTTTGCACAACCTAAACAGATACTTGAAATGTTCCGATTATTATGTGCTGGCGTGAAAAATCCGTATGAAGAACTATGCAACATGTTTGATATGAAGACAGACAACGGGAAAAATATGGATCACTATAACGACTTGCTTATGAAATCAATCAGTTCGCTCAGCCGCACATACCAGAAAAAAGCCATTACTGAGCTTTTATCAGGACGTAGCGGCACACTGGTTGAACAACAAAAACAGGTCAGCAATACAACTGATTTTGAACTAATTACATGGTTGGTAATTCTATGAATGAACGAGAAATATCAGAAAAGATTGATCAAGCACTCAAGGATTTTGAACACGGTGCTTTAATAGATAACGCGCGAAATCTGTTAAATACACTCGGCTACGATAGTCCAGTGAAAATGGATTTACACTCAAATCTACCAGAGGATTTTATTGAAGTTTTTAAGGAGTACGGCGAACTCAACAGAGAACGTGCAATGATAAAAGAATGGGAGTCAATTGATTTTCTGTTTCAACTGAGAGAAGAATATATCTTTGATAACGATACCTCTGACGAAGATAGCTCCAAGAATAATTCTATTGATAAGAATCGTATAGAATCGTATCTGTTCTTTGCTGTGAAATTACGAAAAAGCGAATATAACCGCACGGAGTTATCAACCATTACACGAGAAATAAATAAAATTCTTCCGATGCCAGCGATGATTGTATTCCAACACGGGCAAACTTTAACCTTCGCTGTCATTGATCGGCGTTTGCACAAGCGTGACCAAACGAAGGATGTGCTTGAAAAGGTGACGCTGATTAAAGATATTAACTTCAAAAAGGCACACCGGGCACACATCAAAATTCTTTTTGATCTCTCGCGCGATGAATTATTCAGAGTTCATACCTTCGGCAACTTTGTTGAATTGCACGAAGCGTGGAAGAAAACGCTGGATATTCAAGAACTTAACAAGCGATTCTACAGCGAACTTTCTAATTGGTATTTCTGGGCGGTGGATAATGTGACATTTCCTGAGGATGCGGGGGAAGACGTAGAGGTTCGCAACGCCACCAGCGTGATACGTCTGATAACACGGTTAATTTTTGTCTGGTTTATCAAAGAGAAAAATTTAATTCCAGATACTTTTTTTAATCAGAAGAAAATAGAGAATATTCTTAATAGCATTGATCCACAGGAAAGCACATATTACAAAGCGATTCTCCAGAATATCTTCTTTGCAACACTTAATCAAGAGATGAACACGCCTGACAATCCAAATAATCGCAAATTCCGAGGCGAGGGACGATAACACTACAACATTACATCGTTATATCGTTATAAGAGATATTTTAGCAATCCTGACGATGTGCTGCGAAAATTCGAGACAATACCTTTCCTAAATGGAGGTCTTTTTGAATGTTTGGACAAGAAAGATGAAGATAACGATACAATAGTTCTACGGGTGGATGGGTTTTCTGACCGAAAAGACAATAAGCTATCTATTCCCAATTACCTGTTCTTTTCCGATGAGAAGGAGGTAGATCTCAACAAGGCTTATGGAACAAGAAACAAACGGTATAAGGTGCGGGGACTCATTGAAATTCTCCGCCGCTACAAATTTACTATAACCGAGAACACACCTATTGAAGAAGAGGTTGCACTTGACCCTGAACTACTCGGTAAAGTGTTCGAAAACCTACTTGCTGCCTATAACCCCGAAACACGAACTACAGCACGAAAGCAGACAGGATCCTATTATACACCGCGCGAGATTGTTAACTATATGGTTGACGAATCTCTAATTGCATATCTAAAAAATAAACTTATTGACTATCACATCACCCAAAGTCCAGATATTGAACTAAATGACAAACAGAAGTCCAAAATTGAGACCAAGTTACGTCATTTAGTAGCATATAATGATGAACAACATAAATTCAAGGCAGCAGAGACAGAGCTATTGATAAATGCAATTGACACCCTCAAGATTCTTGATCCCGCTTGTGGGTCGGGTGCATTCCCAATGGGCATTTTACAGAAATTGGTCTTTATTCTCAGTAAACTTGACCCAGACAACGATCAGTGGAAACAACGGCAGATTGACAAAGTTGAAAATACTATCAAGGCAGCTGAAGATATTGACGACAGCACCATACGCGAAAATACAATTGCAGAACTTGAAGCGGAAATTGATAACATAAATAATGCATTTACACAGAACCAGTTGGACTATGGTAGAAAACTATATCTAATAGAGAACTGCATCTACGGCGTAGATAAACAACCTATAGCGGCACAAATTTCCAGGCTACGTTTCTTTATATCTTTAGTCGTAGATCAACGTATTGACGATACTAAAGAAAATCGTGGTGTGCGACCTTTGCCAAATATAGAAACGAATTTCATTGCAGCAAATACCCTACTCGGTATTACAGGCCAATTGCCATTTCGCAGTCCAGAAATTATTGAGAAAGAGCAAGAACTTGATGATGTGCGCAGACGGATCTTTACTGCTCGCACACCGAAAACCAAAGATAAATATCGATCGCGTTACACAGAGATACGTCAGGAAATATGTAAATTGCTTATTGATTTGGGGTTGGAACGCGGCATAGCTGGGAAAATTGCATCTTGGGATCCATACGACCAAAATAAAATCGCTGATTGGTATAACTCCGAAAGAATGTTCGGGATTATGGACGGATTTGATATAGTCATTGGTAATCCTCCATATATTAAAGAATATACAGATAAAAAGGCTTTTGATGGCCTCCGAGACTCTCCGTACTATAAAGGCAAAATGGATATCTGGTATATGTTTGCCTGTGAAGGATTAGACCTCGTAAAAGAAGGTCAAGGTTTAGTCACATATATTGCACAGAATAATTGGATTACCAGTGATGGTGCTTCGAAAATGAGGAATAAAGTTATTCAAGACGCACAGATTCTCAGTCTCGTAGATTTCGGTAGTTTTAAGATATTTTCATCTGGTATCCAAACAATGATTATGGCTTTCAAGAGAAACATTGACATTGACAATTACCCATTTGATTATAGAAGATTACTTGGTAAGGACCTAAACATAAACGACGTAACGGCACTTCTCAATAGAGACCAGAATAACAGAGCAGAGTACATAAACCCAATAATTAAAAGAAGCAAATATACAAATACGACTTTGACATTTAACCATCCTAAAGTTGAATTGGTTCTTAATAATATTTCATTAAAACGTGATTTTACCCTTAATAAAAATGAAATTGTTCAAGGAATCGTCCCAAATCCAGATGTGGTATCTGAGAAATCTTTGAATCTAATTCCTAATCATAAGGTGAAAAAGCTAGGATTATCTGCTGGAGACAGTGTGTTTGTAATTCCAAAAGGATTCTTACCTAATTTATCAGTGGAAGAGAAAGATTATATTAAACCAGTATATGAACCTACTGATTTAAGTAAATACTTTATCCCACAGGAAAGTCGTAAAGATATAATCTACTTAACAAAAGAAAATTGGAAACTAGGTTTGAAAACTTTGATGGAACACTTAGATAAATATCGAGAGATAATGGAAGCAAGACGAGAAAATATCAATGGGAAGCGAGATTTTTTCCATTTACACTGGCCAAGAAATGAAATGTTTTTTCAAGAAGGAGCAAAAATATTGAGCGTCAGAAAATGTGATATACCAACCTTTGTTTACACTGATATACCAGCCTATGTGATGATGGCAATCAATATAATCAAAACTAAACGAATCAATCTAAAATACTTAACAGGAATTCTGAATTCAAAACTTGTCACTTTTTGGTTGAAGCATAGAGGCAAAATGCAAGGAACAAATTATCAAATAGACAAACAACCTTTATTATCTATACCCCTAATATCACCTCCTTCTGAAGAACAGATACCAATTGCAAATTTAGTTGATCAAATTCTTGCTGCTAAGCGAGCTGACTCGGATGCAGACATTTCCGACCTTGAAGATGAGATTGACAAACTGGTATATGATTTATACGGTTTAACTAAAGAAGAGATTGCAATTGTGAAGGAAAGCGCCTGAATCTCGGATTTGCGCAGATTTTTAGAGCTGTTCCTTCCTAATCTCAATTCTGACAAATACTCCTCCTTTTTAATCTTGCCGTTTACCCCTCAACTAATGCCAATTTGTCACGAATTTATCGAGGTGGGACAAATTGACATAGGAAAAGTTAATAAACCCCCTAAAAATGCTGTTTTTAAGGGGGTTTTATTGGCACGAAAATTGCATATAAATTACCTATTATGTGAACCAACAAATATTCAACTGTAATTGTATTTAATAGGAGGGATAATAAATGTCAATTCCAGAATCACAATTGGAAACTTGGTCTCATCTAGGAGCAGTAGCAACTGCTAAAAGAACTCATGAGTCCATTAGAAGAGCTTTAGATTCTCATACATGGCCAACTGGAGTTAGTAAACCTGAGGTTTATCTTCAAGGGTCATATAAAAACACGACTAATATTCGCGGTGATAGTGATGTAGATGTTGTCGCTCAACTCAATTATCCATTTGAGTACGAACTTTCAGACTTACCAGATTACGAGCGAAGATTATTTCATCAGGTTTATTATGATGCAGCTTATTTTTGGAGAAACTTTAGAGGTGACGTAATTGTTGCTCTACGGAATTATTTTGGACCTTCTGCAGTAGATGACACTGGAAATAAATCGTTAAAGGTTGTTGGAAATTCCAATAGGTTGCCTGCCGATGTAGTTGCGTGTATGCAGTACAGAAAATATAAACACTTCAGAAGTTTAGATGACCAAAGCTATGTGGAAGGAATGGTGTTTTATACGATGAGAGAAGGGCGTAAAGTGATAAATTTCCCAAAGGTACATTATCAGAATGGAACGGTAAAGAACGGTAGGACTGCCAGCAGATATAAACCAACCATTCGTGTTTTCAAGAATGCCAGAACGTATCTTGTAAAACAGGGTATCATTAGTAAAGAACTTGCTCCATCCTATTTTCTTGAATGTCTATTATACAATGTACCGGATGGACATTTTATGTTTAACTATCAAGACACCTTTTGTAGCGTGGTAAGTTGGCTCCAAAAAGCGAATATGACTAACTTTTTATGTCAACATGAACAGTTCCCGCTTTTCGGAAATACGCCCGAACAATGGTCATCTTCTGATACTCAATATTTCTTGGAGATGTTGGTAGAACTCTGGAACAATTGGAGTTAAATAATGCACCCGTATGCTACCGATTCAGATGAAAGAAAGTTAGTTCCAGGCTTAATTGCACTTTTTGGATTGATAGCAGCGTTGCTGTTGGGTAAGTTGCTGGAATGTACTGCATTTTCTATTCCCTGGTGGTTTGATAGTCCTGCAGTCATTGGATTCTACGGATTATTTTATAGTATTTTCAATAAATGGCTATGGAAATGTAATATATTTCGCAAGATCGGACTTGTAAAACTTCCTAACCTGAACGGTTCATGGAAGGGGTATGTTACTTCTTCCTATGACGAGTATTCTGAAAAGTATGACGCTGATTTTGAAATAAAACAGGACTGGAATAGAATAAGCATAATGGGAAAATTCAAGATGTCTAAATCTTATAGCATATCAGGCTCAATTTTGATAGACGACAGAACTGGGATTACAGTTAGTTATGATTATATGAATGAGCCATTTACACAATCCACTAATACCATGGCAATACATCGTGGCTTCAATAGACTTAGTCTTAGTCCAAATGGCAAAGAGATGTCTGGTCCCTACTTCTCTGGTCGAGGAAGAGAGAATATTGGTGAACTTGAATTAGAGAAAGTATAAGTTTCATTCTATTCAACAGGAGACAAATTATGATTATTCAAAGCAATGCAAAACCGGACTTACTTCTTCCTGATATGTCATTTTGGGTTATGACAACTGATCAAACCTTCACAGAAATATCAAAAAACTATAAAGTGTTGTGTCCAATTATTTTATATGCTGAAATTTACAACGAAGTTAGTGATGCTAACAGACGATTAAAAAATCCCTTTGAAGTCGTTTATATTCAGCCATGGCAAATTTTAGTTAAAAACGAACTTGAGGGACGAACTGCAATTCAAAGTGATAGTATTGCCTTAATTAACCTCAAATCAGAGCAGGATATGAGTGAAGAAGAAAAGGACAATGTGGAATCTGCTAAAAAATTAGTAGAGACTTTTGACACAGACAACAGGTTTCTAACTGATCAGTCGCCTACTGCAAGAGGTGTGAGAAACAATGCTCTTGTAAGTTTCGCTAATGCTCCCTATCAAGACCTCACATGGAATCAATTTATAGAAAGATTTAAAAAAGTTAGTAGAGGAACTACTTTTGAGAGAATTATTCGGGTCGTAGAACAGCCTACAACGAATAAAAATATAAGCAGAACAGCTATTGAGAAAGCCTTATCTGAATACGCTAAACTGTATCCTATAAACAATTTTGAAAAAGCATTTGCATTTTCACGAGGTATAATGGAAGACGACTTTATAGGGGTTTGCAATGATATATTTATTCCTATGTTGGAAGAACACTTAGGCTTTGATAGAACACACTGGGATAACACTCGATATAGACTGACAGATAACCATATTCGTAAAAATTTCTCTTACACTTGGTACGCCCTATACCACTATCTCGCCTTCCAAATATATCAGAATGAAAATGCTTACAGCAACAGGGTTGGATCAAGAGATTTTGAGTATATATATTACCTTCATTCTACCAATGTTTTATTCGTTTCTGCGGACGCACAACATGAAAAATACATTTCTGGAGCGGGGATACTTAAATCAAGGGTCAACAGTTCATTTGCCTACATACCCCATAAAAATGATAACCCCGACGAACACGATAAAGTTATGAAATATATCAAAGAAGGGACATTATATTAGATCGGTAATAGAATTACACTCTAAGAACCAACAGAGAAATCGCTATTTAGAAAACAAACCCTGAACTCAGACAGAGTAATTCGGTTCTCTGTTTGGAAGATGACTTGATGTTACAGAGCGTCCATCCGCGTCATCCGTGTCGCTCCGTGATAATCTGCGATTCAGACGGTTACATCGCTCGCCCCTCGTCCTTTTGCCAGATAGATTGAATTCAATTGGTATCTGCTCACCGAATGTGTTATCATCTTTATGTGAAATCAAGCAACATCCTAAAGGAAATACAAGAAATGCAGCACGTATTTATCTCCTATGTCCGCGAGAATGAGGAAATAGTTGACAATCTTTGCAAGGCATTGGAATCACACGGTATTAAAGTTTGGCTTGACAGGAACGATATTGATCCGGGATCCCGCTGGAAGCAAGCAATTCGGAAAGCTATTCGCGAAGGTGCTTATTTTATTGCATGTTTCTCAATGGAGTACAATAAACGTGATAAGACTTACATGAATGAAGAGTTGACAGTCGCAATTGAAGAGTTACGTCAACGCCCTACTGACAGAGTGTGGTTTATTCCTGTCAAGTTGAATATATGCAAGATTCCTGATCGTAATATTGGTGCGGGCGAAACCTTAAAGGACGACATCCAGCATGTTAAACTCTATAAAGATTGGGACGCTGGCATCCAAAGTATCGTTAAGGTCATTCAATCTGAATCGCCTGAACCTACAGAAGACGGAGATACCACCTCAAAGTTTTCCGGAAGTTTTACAGATAGCGACAGTGCGGGGACAGAAAGTTCCCCATCTAACAGAGACCAAAATAAAAAATTGGCTGAATGGTTATTTCAAGAAGGGAACTTTCTGGTGGATCACAAGGAAATAGGCAGAGCGTTAGAAGCTTATTCACATGGTATTGATCTTGACCCGAGTGATGCTGGAAGCTATAACAATCGCGGCCTTGCTTACCGCGAAAAAGGCGATTTTGACAAAGCTATTCAAGACTATAACACCACTATACAACTCGGGCTTGATGATGCCGAAGCCTATTCCAATCGGGGCGTTGCTTATCATGAGAAAGGCGACTTTGAAAACGCTATTAGAGACTATAACAAAGCGATCCAACTCAAACCTGATCTTGCCGCTGCATATTACAATCGGGGTAATGCTTACCAAGAAACAGGCGATTTTGAAAATGCTATTCGGGACTATAACAAAGCGGTGGAACTCGAACCCGATTATACCAAAGTCTATTACAATCGAGGTAATGTTCACTTTGATAGAAGTGATTTTGACAAAGCTATTCAAGACTATAACAAAGCGATACGGCTCAAACCTGACTTTGCCGAAGCCTATAACAATCGGGGCGTTGTTTATGGAAAAAAAGGGGAACAGGATCTCGCTATTAAGGACTGTAACACAGCAATAAAATTGAAATTTGATTATGCCGAAGCGTATACCAATCGTGGTGAGTTTTATCGCAAAAAAGGCGACATTGACCTTGCTATTAAAGATCACACTAAAGCGATAGGACTCAACCCCGATTATGGAGAGGCCTATCGCAACCGTGGTTTAGCATACAAAGAAAAAAGTGAAGAAAACAAAGCCATTGAAGACTATACTAAAGCAATCCAACTTAAACCTGATTATGCTGAAGCATATAACAGTCGGGGCGTTGTTTATGGTGAAAAAGGTGAGGTTGACCGCGCTATCGAGGATTTCAGCAAAGCGATAGAACTCAACCCCGATGATGGAGGAGTCTATTTTAACCTTGGTAATATTCACCTCCTCAGAGGTGAAATAGACATCGCTATTGACATCTATAACGAAGTCATAAGACTCAAACCTGATGATGCCGAAGCCTATAATAATCGCGGTCTTGCTTACCGCGAAAGAGGAGACTTTTATCGCGCTTTTGAGGACCTTAACAAAGCGATAGAACTTAACCCCAATCATGGTCACGCCTATTACAACCGCGGCATTGTGTACGCAAAAACAGGTGAGATTGACCTTGCTATTGATGACTTTAATGAGGCAATAAAATTCAATAAAAATGATGCCGAAGTCTATTCCAATCGTGGAGTTGCTTACAGTTTAAAAGGGGAAATTGACAATGCCATCGTAGACTTTAACAGAGCAATAGACCTAAACAAAAATTATGCTGAAGCCTATTGTGGTCGTGGTAGTGCTTACAGTTTAAAAGGGGAAATTGACAATGCTATCGTAGACTTTAACAGAGCAATAGACCTAAACAAAAATTATGCTGAAGCCTATTACAACCGTGGCAATGCTTTCGGAAAAAAAGGTGATGTTGATTGCGCCGTTGAAGACTATAGTAAAGCAATACAATTCAAACCCAACTTTGTTGAAGCTTATAACAATCGTGGTTTGCTTCTCTGCAAAAATGGTAATGCTGTTCGGGCTATTGAAGATTATGACAAGATAATTCAACTTGAACCTGGGTATATGTTAGCCTATAACAATCGTGGTTTAGTATTTTTACATTTGCAAGAATGGGAAAAGGCAAAATTAGACCTGACGACTGCACAAAATATGGGAGTAGATATCATAGATTTATTTCATAAAGTTTACGCGAGCGTTACGGATTTTGAACAAAAAACCGGCATTCAGTTGCCGGAAGACATTGCAGCACTGCTAACTCCTCCGCAGGCATAACCCCCAGACGCACCAACATGCGATGTTATCAAACAGGAGAATACAACTTGATGATATCAAAGCCAATAATCAGCGTAATCCGAGATTCAGAAAAAATTTGACATCCACCAAAAAACATAGTATAATAAAATTAAGTTCGGAATTCTAACATTTTATAAATATTTTGATGCATTATGGGCGGGGTATACGTCATTCATAATGCTTTTTTATTTGCACCAGCATTATAGGGCGGGGTATACGCATCCTATAATGCTTTTTCTTTATAGTAGTAGGGAACTCCGATTCCCGAACATTCTGTAGTAGGGAACTCCGATTCCCGACTATCACTTAATTTTCATCGGGCAGGGTATAAGGATTTTACAATGAAAGTTTCTAAAAAAGACAGGGAATGGTTTGCAGAAAGATGTGGAGAATTACACGTCAAGGATATAAAAAATCACATCTCAATAGTCATTGATGAAGCACTTGAGAGGCATAATATGCAACCGACTTCACAAAACAGGCAAGACATCTATGATACATACAAAACCGCAAACCCAAGAACAGCTCAATACGCCAAAGATACCTATGACGTGTTCTATGAACGCGGATCTGCCAAATTTACTGAAGAAAACAGAACAATTTTGGCTTACCTTTCAATTGACCGAGAACTCAGTATCAAAGCGGTTCGAGATGCTATCACCGAGAAAATTCTAACAAGCGATATTTCTTCAGTAGACCCAAAACTTTTAGATATTTTTAAGTACGGAGAAAACAATGGACTGGGAAGAATTAGTTACAACAGCGGACCTCAAATCAGCAATGCAAAAAACAAAATCGATGAACTTGACAACGCTGTTGAGAGAAACATCCGAATGGTTGACTCCAACAAGTCCTAATTATATTAGGAACAAAGAAGAACGCATACGGATACTGGTCGCTTTTGCCTTTGCGCATGTCGGCATCTTTGCAAAATACTTTATGCCCGAATATGTTGAAACCAACTTCGGTAAACACCATGATGCCATTTTCACTGCAATCCCACGCCACGCAAAAGGGCAACGTGTCAATATCCTCGCGCCGCGCGGATCAGCAAAAAGCACCTGCATGGCAATCATCTACCCGCTACATTGCATCTATTTCAAATGGGCTTATGAAAAAGTTGATATTGATCCAATCAAGTATATTATTATTCTTTCAAAATCATTCCCAATAGCAAAACAACGGATATGCGATATTAAACATAAAATAGAAACTGATCCGCAGTTCCAACACCTTTTAGGAAAAACAACATGGAGCACAAAAAGCCTCATCACAAGCAACAATATCAGGCTTGCACCACTATCACGTGGCGGACAAATCAGAGGTTCACTTTTCGGACCAAACAGACCCGATCTCATCATCTCTGATGATTTAGACGACCCCGAAACCGTTCTCAATCCCGATGTCCGTCAAAAAGACCATCTCTGGTTTGATTCTGACCTAATACGAGCAGGACGATTAGATGGAAAAACCAATTTTGTAAACATAGACACCGTCAAGCACGAAGAAAGCATCGCCAACAAACTACGCACACGTCCAGGTTGGAAAACACTCTTTTTTCAAGCAATTCAAAATCCAGCGGATCTGTGGCATCCAACCGCAGAACCGCTTTGGAAACAATGGGAAAAAATATATTCCGATATGTCTTTACCAGACGCAGAACGAGAAGCAAACGCAGAAGCATTCTATCAACAACATAAACAAGAAATGCACGGTTCAGAAATCGAGGAACTCTGGCCAGAAATGATTACATATCTTGATGTCCGAAAAGAAATTTGTAATGTCGGTTACTTTCCTGTCCTGCGAGAATTTCAAAATTCCTGTCGCGATCCTTCAAAGGCAATTTTTGATATGGATAATGCAATCCACTTTGAAATCACAAAAGATGGACTCCTACGATCCGATGACCGTTTAGTCCGGTGGAGACAGATCGCTGGCGGATCAGTATTCCTTGATTGGGCAGGCGGTAAAGATACACAAGACAACGCTTTCGCTGCAGCTGTCTGTGTTCTCTGGGAACCAATGCCCGGAAGAAGAGAGAACCCTTCTACACTATCAGGTTGTCATGCTTACGTACTATCGGTCTGGATGGACAAAGTAAAACTTTCAATGCAAATTGACAATGCAATCACACTACTTGAAGAAGCACAAGCAACAATGGCACAAACCTATGATTTGAAGTGGCGATTAGCAGTTGAGGATTTCGTCCGGGACACAACTGGTGCTATCGGTGAGTATGTGCGGGCGACATATCGTGAGGCAAAAGAACGCAGGCAAACTTCGATTACACTTGAGTTTATGCCTCGCTATACGAACAAAATTGAACGCATTGCAGCACTGGAACCCGCAATAACACACGGATGGCTCGCTTTCAACAAAAAACTACCCTCCGAGTATATAAAGCAGATGTCCCAATTCCCAACTGCAGATCACATGGACGGCCCAGACGCAACGGAAGGTGCATGCCAACTCCGTGTAACAGAATTTCCATCCGTTCATAAAGCAAAACGGGAACGAAACCATCAACTTGCAAGAAACCTTGATTTCAGATTGTAAAATGGTTCAGTTTTATTGAAGTAACGAAAATCCGTTACCACTAATATAACATGTAGACACTATTTTCAACTTTTCTTGTAATTGTGTTAAATATGTGATATTATTTTAACTTTACAACACGACCTGATGTCAAGTAACAAACACATTGAGAAAAAATGAATAAATTATTGGCAGATGTTGACCCAGAAATAGTTGAAATTACCGCCAAAGACTTGGCACGTCAACAAAACACCCTGATGCTGATCCCATCGGAGAACTACGCCAGCCGCGCCGTGATGGAAGTCCAGGGGAGTATCCTTGGGAACAAATATGCTGAAGGATATCCTGGTGAGCGTTACTATAACGGTTGCGAGTTTATGGATAGTGTGGAGTCTCTTGCGATTGAACGAGCAAAATCACTTTTCGGTGCAGAGCACGTCAACGTCCAACCGCATGCTGGCACACAAGCGAATATGGCAGCATACCATGCCTTGCTTGACCCGGGCGATACCATCTTAGCCATGAGTCTCAGCCACGGAGGACATCTAAGCCATGGTGACAAAGTCAACTTTTCTGGGCGTTATTACAATGTCGTAGCTTACGGCGTAGACGCAGAAACGGAACTAATTGACATGGACGCAGTAGGTCGTCTTGCAGCAGAACATCAACCGAAGCTGATTGTTGTCGGTGCCACTGCGTATCCACGACAGTTTGACTTTGCTGCATGGCGTGAAATCGCTGATTCTGTGGGGGCATACTTGTTAGCAGATATAGCACACATTGCTGGACTTATCGCAGGTGGTGCTCATCCGGATCCTGTCCCATATAGCGATGTGGTTACGACAACAACACACAAAACCCTACGCGGCCCTCGCGGTGCGATGATAATGTGTAAAGAAGAATATGCAGATAAAATTGATCGGGCAGTGTTCCCAGGTCTACAAGGTGGTCCTTTCTTACACACAATCGCTGCCAGAGCGGTTGCTTTCAAAGAGGCAAGCGAACCTGCGTTTAAAACATATCAAGAACAGATAGTCAAAAATGCAAAAGCACTTGCTGAAAGGTTAATGGAGAACGGATTCAGATTAGTCAGTGGTGGCACAGAAAACCACTTGATGCTAATGGATCTAACTTCCAAATATGAGAAACTAAGTGGACGACAAGCAGCAGACCATCTTGAGGATGCGGGAATTATAGCCAATAAAAACACTATACCTTTTGACAAGAGGAAACCGAAAACAACAAGTGGTATCAGACTTGGAACACCTATGGTTACAACACGCGGGATGAAAGAAGATCAAATGATTCAAATCGCAGATTTTATCACTGAGGCACTTGAAAACAGACAGAAATCATCTATTAAAAAACGTATCCAAGAAAAGGTCAAAGAATTCTGCACACAATTCCCGATTTATGAATATCTATCGTAATTACACTTCGTGTGCTACAAACGATAACATCTAAAAATTGGACTACAAATCTGCACTCGCCTACATAGAACAGTTCATTGATTATGAAAGAAGTCCGGACTTTGCACGTCAAGCACGATTTTACAATCTTAATCGCATTACGCATTTATTAGACTTACTCGGAAATCCACACGAAAAATTAAAAGTCATTCATGTCGCAGGGAGTAAAGGCAAAGGGTCAACAGCAGCGATTATCGCGTCAGTGCTAACACATGCAGGTTATAAAACGGGTCTATATACGTCCCCACATCTCATAACACCACGAGAAAGGTGTCGAATTGACAGCAAACTCATATCAGAATCAGAAGTTGCTTATTACATTGACAAACTGAAACTTGCTATTGAAACCGTTTCATCTTCTGAATTTGGACGTGTTTCGTTTTTTGAAATATACACAGCACTTGCATTTACCTATTTTGCCGACAAAAACACAGATTTTGCCGTGATTGAAGTCGGGTTAGGAGGACGATTGGACGCAACAAACGTCATCTCACCCGTAACAACTGTCATCACACCAATTGGTTTAGAACACACATCTATATTAGGAGAAACCTATACTGAAATAGCGATAGAAAAAGCGGAGATAATCAAACAAGAATGTCCAGTTGCAGTTGCACCGCAACATCCTGATGCATACACTGAAATAGAAAAGGTTGCAAAGGAACGGAATGCCCCTATCGTAGAAGTCAAAAATATCGTTGAAAAAAACTGCGATAATCTTGTTCTTAATTCAAACGGTGTACCTGTAGCACAACAATTTGATATTGAGACCAACTCAGAAAACTATATGCAGCTCAAACTACCATTATTAGGGCATCATCAGTACATCAATGCGACGACTGCCATCGCAGCGATTGAATGTTTGAAGATGCAAGGATATCAAATCAACAAAGATAGTATATATGACGGATTCGAGAACGTAAAATGGCACGGACGAACCCAGATAATTAAGTCCTCGCCGCTTGTTGTGCTTGATGGCGCACACTCACCTGTTTCTATGAACGCACTCTGTCGTGCTATCCGTGATAATTTTCGTTACACGCAGGTGGTTTTCATCGTTAGTATTATGAAAGATAAGGATTTGACTGCAATTGGCAAAATAATCTCAAAAATAGCAGATTCTGTGATTTTAACACAAGTTCCCAATAACCCGCGTGTCCTGTCTGCCAAAACAATACACGATAGTTGGTCAGGGTTATTCCAAGAGATAAAAACCTATAAAACGCCAAAAGAAGCAATCACAATGGGATTATCTTCCGCGTCGCCTACAGATTTAATTTGTGTGACAGGTTCTCTATACCTTGTCGGAGAAGCACTCAGATACTTTAATTGGGAAATCGAAAAAATATAAAAGAGAGGTATTTAATGCGTGACATCACTTGCAAAAGACGGTGGCTAAATTGGAAGTTTATTCTAATCTGCTTAACTGTATTTTGTTTAGCCACCGTAACTTTTGCCCAATCAGACACCAATCCAGAAAATCCACCCGTACCTTTAGTTTGGTGGATTGCACCTATCGGTTCACTTATTGCTCTTGGCTTTGCCTATTATTTCTATCGTGCTGTGATGAAACAGGACGAAGGGAATGAAACAATGCGGGAAATCGCCCAATCTGTCCGTGAAGGTGCGATGGCATATTTAAGGCAACAATATAAAGTGGTAGGCATAGTTTTCGCTGTGCTTTGCATTATCTTTATCTTCATGGCTTTCGGACTAAAGGCACAAAACCCCGTCGTACCGTTTGCATTTCTAACCGGTGGTTTTTTCTCAGGTCTGTGCGGTTTCCTCGGCATGAAAACCGCAACCAACGCATCCGCTCGTACAACCAGCGCGGCGATGCAAGGACTTAATGCTGGATTAAAGGTTTCTTTCCGTGCCGGTGCAGTCATGGGATTAATTGTAGTTGGCTTTGCTTTACTTGACATTACCGCGTGGTTTCTTATTCTCTATTATATCTTTCCAATAGTATTACCCGGATTTTTAGAAGTTAACCCCTTACCACAAATCACTGTAATAATGCTCAGTTTCGGCATGGGTGCTTCAACGCAGGCACTGTTCGCTCGCGTCGGTGGTGGTATCTATACAAAAGCAGCGGACGTTGGTGCAGACCTCGTAGGAAAAGTTGAGGCAGGTATCCCTGAAGACGATCCGCGCAACCCCGCTGTCATCGCTGACAACGTCGGTGATAACGTTGGTGATGTTGCGGGGATGGGTGCTGACCTTTACGAATCTTATGCGGGTTCGATCCTTGCGACTGCTGCACTCGGTGTTGCTGCTGTCGCATCTAAAGATTATAACAATCTTACCCTTCAACTGAAATACCTCTCTGCTCCTATGATAATTGCTGGTATCGGAGTACTTCTCTCTATTTTGGGGATATATCTTGTCCGCACAAAAGAAGGCGCAACAATGAAACAGTTGATGGGATCCTTGAACCTTGGTATCAATGGAAGTGCCATCGGCATTGCAATCTTGTCCCTCCCAGTACTTCTCTACCTTAATCTGGAAAACAAGTGGCAGGTGTGGGGTGCGATTGTCACCGGACTCGTAGCAGGATTAATTATTGGTAAAGTCACCGAAATCTTCACCTCTCACGATTACAAACCGACGCGTGCAATTGCCAAGCAAGCGCAAACGGGACCGGCAACGGTGATTATTGAAGGTGTTGCTGTCGGCATGGAGTCCACAGCGATTCCTGTTATTACAATTATTGGTGCAGTGGCAATAAGTTATTATCTTCCCGGTGGTGCGGCAGAACCACTGATGGGACTTTACGGTGTCGGTATTGCAGCTGTTGGGATGCTCGCTACGCTCGGGATTACACTGGCTACCGATGCTTATGGTCCGATTGCTGACAACGCTGGTGGGAATGCAGAGATGTCAAAACTTGACGAAAGTGTTCGAGAACGAACAGATCAGTTGGATGCCCTCGGCAATACGACTGCCGCGACGGGTAAAGGCTTCGCAATCGGTTCTGCAGCACTGACAGCCCTTGCACTCTTAGCTGCCTATCTTGAAGAAATACGTTACGGTCTCGTTCACTTAGCAGAAAAAACAGAGTTAGTCATCCCTGGTGAAGGAACTGTTGAAACGTTGAAGGTGACAGTAAGTCAATTTATGGATTACTATAATGTTACTTTGATGAATCCGCAAGTTCTCATCGGTCTGTTTATCGGGTCAGTGATGGCATTCTATTTCTGCGCGCTGACGATGAAAGCTGTCGGACGGGCTGCTGGTGCTATGGTTGAAGAAGTCCGCCGCCAATTTCGTGAAAAACCCGGTATTATGAAAGGTGAAGAGAAACCCGATTATGCACGATGTGTTAGTATTTCTACGGTAGGCGCACAACGCGAGATGATTTTCCCATCCCTAATTGCAATCGTTGTACCTGTCCTTGTCGGCCTCTTATTTAATGTTGGGGGCGTACTCGGATTGCTTGCAGGTGGATTAGCCACAGGTTTTGTTCTGGCGATTATGATGGCAAACGCTGGCGGTGCTTGGGACAACGCCAAAAAATTTATTGAAGAAGGTAAACATAAAGAAGAATACGGTGAAAAAGGTTCAGAACAGCACAAAGCCACAGTTGTTGGTGATACCGTCGGTGATCCGTTTAAAGATACCTCCGGCCCATCGCTTAACATCTTGATCAAGTTGATGTCTATGGTTTCTGTTGTGTTTGCAGGTCTCATAGCGAAATATGGTGGTGTATTTAGCACTTGGTTAGGCATGCAATAGTTAGTGTCCCGAAAAAGGAACATAAATATGAAACTAAATTACGCTATCGGTTTTATCTTGAGTTTGCTTATTCTGTTGACAATAGGTTGTCAGCGGCTACAGAATCAGATGAAGGCGGAACCTGATGATACCCCCGTATCCGTTTCCGTTGACGATGTTAATCCAGACGAAATAATATACACAGGGGTAGTTTTTATCGGAGACGCTGGAGACAGATTCGGAACAGACGAATTCGCTTTAAATTCTGCTACCATCACAGACGACACATTAACTGTCAGTGTCTCCTATAGCGGCGGGTGTAAGGCACATAAATTTACTTTAGTCGCATCGGATACATTCCTTGAGTCATTCCCAGTACAACTCCATGTTTACATTGCACACAATGCTAACGGAGACACATGTGAAGCATATCCAACTGAAAAATACCAATTTGATCTAACACCGATCAAAAACATGTATCAAGAGGCTTATCGACAGCAAGCAGGCACTATCATTTTACGTCTCAAGGACGCACCGAACACAGATCTCGTCTATGAATTCACGATGTAATCCTATCGATCAAATCTTGACAATCTAAAGAGGCCTTTCTCGTTTATACCCATCCTTTCTTTAGCATTCAGAAGGAGAACAAGCCAATGTCCAATAAACTGAAACCGCGTAGTTATGTGATAACTGACGGACCTGACCGTGCCGCCGCTCGCACCATGCTTATGTTTGGTGATGAAGGGTTGACACCAGAGGACCTTGATAAACCGATCATCGGGGTGGCAAATACGTGGATTGAGATCGGTCCATGTAACTTCCATTTGAGACGGCTCGCTGCAAAGGTCAAACAAGGCATTCGCGATGCGGGTGGCACACCCCTTGAATTCAATACCGTCAGTATCTCCGATGGTATTACAATGGGAACAGAGGGGATGAAAACCTCGCTTATTAGTCGCGAAGTAATTGCCGATTCAATTGAATTAGTCGCAATTGGCAATATGTTTGATGCCGTTGTCGCGTTATGTGGATGTGATAAGACTGTCCCCGGCACCGTAATGGCATTAGCACGTTTAGACATCCCATCACTCACACTCTACGGTGGATCAATAATGCCGGGTAAATTTCAAGGACGGGATGTCACAATTCAAGATGTGTTTGAAGCGGTCGGTCAACATGCGGAAGGCACTATCACAGTGGAGGAATTGGACGATCTGATTAGCAAAGGATGTCCAGGTCCAGGTGCGTGCGGCGGGCAATTTACTGCCAATACGATGGCGACTGCTGTTGAAATGTTAGGCATTGCTCCGATGGGTAGCGGAAGTGTTCCCGCTGCCGTAGAAGAAAAGGACGATGAGGCATATAAAGCCGGCCAACTCGTTATGGATATGCTCACTGCCGACCGTCGTCCCAGTCAGATTATCACCCGAAAGTCTCTTGAAAATGCTATTACATCTGTTGCAGCCACAGGCGGTTCTACCAACGGTGTTCTCCATCTTCTTGCTATCGCACACGAAGCACAAATCCCGTTGACACTTGAGGATTTCCACACTATTAGCCAGAGAACACCCGTAATGGCAGACCTAAAACCGGGTGGACAGTTTGTCGCCACTGATCTGTATGAGGCAGGAGGGATTCAGTTCTTAGCAAAACGTCTGGCTGAGGCAGGACTAATCCATACTGATGAACTCACCGTGACAGGAAAAACTATCGGTGAAGAGGCTAATACTGCTACCGAAACCGATGGACAGCAAGTTGTCAGAGCAGTGGATTCTCCCCTGAAACCGACAGGTGGGTTTGCTATATTGAGAGGCAATCTTGCACCTGATGGATGTGTTATCAAGTTAGCTGGTCAGCAAAAAACGATCCATCGTGGTCCGGCACGTATCTTTGAACGTGAAGAGGACACCTTTGCTGCCATCAAGGGTGGAAAAATCAAACCCGGTGATGTCGTTGTCATCCGATATGAAGGTCCCACGGGTGGTCCCGGTATGCGTGAGATGTTAGGCGTAACCGCAGCAATCGTCGGGGCAGGTTTGAGTGAAGATGTTGCACTCATGACAGATGGCAGATTCTCTGGTGCAACACACGGATTTATGATATGCCACGTTGCTCCTGAAGCAGCAAAAGGCGGTCCCATCGCTATTCTCCAAGAAGACGACGAAATCGTGATTGATGCGGAGGCACGGAGACTTGATGTTACACTCTCTGATGCTGAAATCCAAGCACGTTTTGAGAAATGGACACCACCTGAACCTCCCTATACACGCGGTGTTATGGCGAAATATGCTAACTCGGTTTCGTCTGCGTCTGAAGGTGCTGTGACGGGATAACTGTCTTTTCATTCATTACAATGGATAACGAGGCACACATCTTCCACATTCAAACAGAACACAAAGGTAAACGGTTGGATAGGTTTCTTATCAGTGCAACTGAAGATGTGTCGCGCACCTATCTCCAGAAACTGATTCGTGAAGGGGCTGTCACCATAAACGATAAAGTCTCCAAACAACCGAGTCGGACACTCCGCGTTGGTGACCAAGTTTGCATTTTGTTTCCCAATTCTCGTCCTTTGGAAACCGGACAACCTGAAGATATCCCGCTTGACATCCTTTATGAGGATAGCGATTTAATTGTAATAAACAAACCCGCGGGGATGCTCGTTCATCCTGCAAGTGGTGTGAATACTGGAACACTTGTTAACGCACTGCTCTCACATTGCAGTGATTTGTCTGGCATCGGTGGTGTAGAACGACCCGGCATCGTTCATAGGTTGGACAAAGACACGTCAGGTGTGCTTGTGGTTGCTAAAACAGATGTCGTGCATCGTGCACTTTCCGTGCAGTTTGAAGAACATACCATCACCCGTCAATATGTCGCTGTTGTTTGCGGGATTCCTTCTGAAGTGACCGGAACCGTTGATGCACAAATCGCACGCAGTCGGCGTGACCGAAGACGCATGACCACAGTAGAAAATAACGGCAGACATGCAATCACACATTACCAGGTATTAGAAATATACAACAAATTTTCACTCATTCAACTCACATTGGAAACAGGACGGTTACATCAAATTCGTGTGCATCTACAACACATTGGACACCCCGTTGCAGGCGATGCCATCTATGGAGGAGAACAACGCGCTTTGAACGATGCGGACACACTCCCAATAAAACATGCCCTTATACATCTGAAACGACAAGCATTGCATGCACGCACCCTCCAATTTGAGCATCCTATCACACATGAAACTTTGATGTTTTCCACACCAAAACCAGAGGATATGCAGCGGTTGATTGATGCATTGCGAACATTAACACGAGCGCATTTATAGGAGGTAGATTATGGAATATGTCAATTTTGGTAAAGCAGGGGTTAAGGTTAGTCCTCTTGCTTTAGGATTAGGGTTGAGAGGACAAGCTGACGAAAACGCCGCACAACGTCTGATTGAACATGCGATTGACAACGGTATCAATCTCATTGATTGTGCAAACATATATGGACCGATGGATGATCGTGATAATATAGGTCGTTCAGAGGTGATACTCGGCAAAGCGATTAAAGGGAAACGGGATGATGTAGTGATTACATCTAAAGTCTGTAGCCATATTGGACAAGGACCAAACGATTACGGGTTATCACGATACCACATCATGCGGGAGATAGACCGATCATTGACTCGGCTTGGTACCGATCACATAGATGTCTACCTGATTCACGTCACGGACGATACTACACCGCAAGCGGAGACAATCCGTGCATTAGACGACCTTGTGCGTTCAGGTAAGGTGCGCTACCTCGGCTGTTGTAATCATCAAGCATGGCAGGTTTGCAAAGCACTCTGGATTGCCGATAGTATCAACGCGACACCGTATATGTGCGTTCAAAACATGTATAATCTGCTCAACAGAGATTTGGAGACGGAGATGTTTGGATTGGTGCGTGAGGAAGGTCTGGGGGTGATGTGTTATAGTCCGTTGTCAGTTGGTCTATTGAGTGGTGTCTATTCACCTGATGAACCACCACCTGCTGGCACATTGTGGGCAAGGCGTTACCCGGAAGAATATGAGCGTAGAATGCGTGGGGCAACAGGTAAGGTAATTGCTACACTCAAAAGACTTGCAGATGAATTAGGAAAAACACCCGCACAACTTGCTGTGGCTTGGGTCGTATCACATCCAGAAGCCACCGTGGCTATCAGTGGAAGCGATACGATTGAACAACTGGATGACACTCTCGGTGGTGTCGGTTGGGAATTGGATGATGCTATTCGCGAAGAATTGGATGAGGTATCGCGTTCATTTGTGCGTTTGACCGCACCGCCTTTTTAAGATTTGAGACGGGAAGTACCCGATAGAAAAGGCAAGAACATAGCGTCCTTGCCTTCAATAGTTTATATCTGTATAGGTTGTTATCGTTTCAGTTTTGCCCAGGTAGTTGTGAGTTTTCCAGAAGGTGCAACGTCAGCGAGTTCATCAAACCCGTTGTCCATGATTTTCTGAACATCGTCTTCAGTGAGGACAGCACCGATGATAGCGACTTCGTCAAGGATGCCTCTGTATCTTCCGGCATATCCGGTCCCGATGAATAGGTTAAGTTCACTGGCTTTGCCATCTCCACATGGATGTCCACCACATTCATTCCAACCCCTTCTGCGACAACTTCACCATTCTTATACATTTGATATTTGCGGCTACGTACATCTCTAACATGTGCGATGTGCATCCATTGGTTGTCTACAATGGTTCCGGCAGGTGGTCTTTGTACTTCTACATAGGGTTCACAGTTTCCGCCGCAATCACCCCAATAGAAACTTATCACTCCATTTGTTTCCTGTGTTAAACATCCTTCACCACCGAAGGCTTTGCAAACGATATTTTGACGGCCGGCAGCGACGTTTGCAGGTTTAGACCAATAAACAATTGTAACACTCCCATCAAATTGAAGGGATTCTTCATTGCCCAGGTCAATGTACCCTGTTCCGTCAAATTCAAGGGCATCACCAAATTTCCCCTCCACCCAATTCAAGTCATTTACGAATTGACCTTCATGTTCGTTTTCAGTGGAATCTTTGACGGTGTCCCCTTTTCCTTCATCAAATTTCCATACTCCGATAAATGTCTCTGGATCTATCTTAGCATAACTTGAAGAGACTATAGAGCAGGTAACTAATATAGCAATTGTAAGAATACATGAAAATCGAAGTTTCATAGGTTTTCTCCTTTTAAGTAATTATAATGTGATTTCGGGAATATGGACTATTGAATAAACGAGAATCTTAATGGTATTAAGGAATGTAACGATCAATACCAAGAGAAATACTCTAATAAGACTATAGCAATTATTACAATTTTTGTCAACAGTTTTTCTGGACTTGGGGTGTGTAAAGTTTTTGGCACTAACTTTACATATCCTCAAATCTGTCCAAAACAAATGACACGATTTATAATTGTTAATCCGATATAGTATAGACTTTGTTTATTTCTCATAAATTCATTGATTCTTTGTGTCTTTGAAATCGTACCGTATTGTGCGTTTTTTCGGATTACGGTACGGTTTTGGTACGGTTTTTCGTACCGGGTTGTGAGTCCAGTCTGTGTATGGGTTTGTGATTGATTTTTTGTGCGAATTTCTGGCAAATTCAATTTTTTAAAACGGTACGTTTTGTGATTTAAGTTTTTGGTGTTTTGAAATGTATTATTCATAGTATAGGTAGATAGCATCACAACCAATGTGATGAACGTATCATTTATAGAGTCAGTTTGTGTAGTTCTTTTTACGTATTGTGTTAACATTGCATTTCACCTACGGGATTTGATTTTATGCGATAAGAACTACAGCTGGGCAGCAAGAAGTGGACAAAACGTGGAATGCAAAACCCAAATTGGCTTGACAAGTTCCAGTTTTACAGACTGGTATTTTCGCAACAAAGGCATGGATTGACCAATTGCTGAGATGCTGCGTTTTCTCAGAAACTTCCATGACTCTATGAGATTTTAGACGACATATTCGTACGGGTATGTCTGTAATATCACATGGATCCTGTTGTAATTGTATTTTAAACCCCCATTCAAAAGAAATTACAATTGGGATTTTAATGTTAATTAGTTTATGACGAGACTGATTTGCATTTATGTGAAAGTATTTTGGACATTAGATTAGGTTCCGTTGCTGTCATCAGTCAACGGTGGTGCCTCCCGCGACTTCGTGAGAATTTTTGCGATGTTTTTCGTGTTATTTTTACCATTCTATAGATAATTATCTCATTTAGGATTGCAATTCTTCGGGACACAAACTATGAAGTTTGTGCTACAAAAATGATCTATTATATATTAGAAATAGTATTATTGCGTCTCTGTTGGTTTCGCGCTCCGAAGAGACTGCCCACGACTTTTTGTCAAGTTTTCGAGCGACAGTTTCGGTTGTAAATTTGCGTTCCCGTGTTGTCGCTTCTTCAGGGAACTGCGCCGCCTCTTAGAGTTTCTAAACTTGCGTAGCCGATTTGGGCTTGCATTCTAAACACGTGTTAATTATACCATTCTTAATTGTGGTTGTCAAGTAAAAATGTAATAATTATGATATTTTTTTGTGAATTTGTTGAAAATTGTTGATTTTTTGATTTAATTTGTCTGAATTAGGATTTTTCTCATCAAGTCCTATTTCAAAAGACGACCCCAAACCTGCATCAAAAAACCTGGATATGGTAATCTTTGTAATCTATAAATCCTGAAAATCCTGGTTCAGACAAGTGAAAATAACTGGACATACAATTTATGCCAAAAACTTTACACACCCCTGGACTTGTAGGAGGGGTTTCTAACCCCGAATTTTCATGCAGGGCATCTGAAATCGGAGTTAGGAAACCCCTCCTACAAGTGGTGGGTTATTAGGGTAATCGGGGTTAGAAAACCCTCCAATAATCTACTGACTTACTCTATAGTTTGTCTCCAAAGACTATTTGACGATTTGGACTGCGCGTATCCGTAGACGTAGCACATAGACACATAAGGCAGTCAACGCAGATAAAACGAGTATCGTCCACACCCAAGGAAAATCATAGTTGGCAGACTGCCCAAAAAGCGCAGTGCCGAGTCTATCATAGTTTGCCCATACAGATACTATAACGACTGTGCTGGATGAAAACACTTCTTTTAGAATTTCGCCGATTACAGGCAATCCAAACCAAACAGCACAAAAACCAATTGTCGCATAGCGGGAATTGGTCGTCAGTGAAGAGAAGAGCAACATCAATAAACTCGTGATGACAGTGATTATCACTGAATAGATTATAATAGAGAAGACAACCCAATAATTTTCTTTAAAAAACGTAAAGTCTGATAACAAGGCGTTTTCCAAGAATAGGACTAACCCAGGCACCAACGTCACGCAGGCAAGTAATGTTCCGATTACAGTGAATTTACCGATAAGATAATCATACCACGCAATGGGCTTAGACAGATAAAGAGAAAGTGCGTTACTTTTTAGATCATCTGCAATCAACCCGGCACCACCGAAGATGGCAATTAATGCCAAAAGGTATCCAGATATATAGTGTATGCCAAACAGAAATGCCATAAAAAATGCTGCATCAATTTTAAACGGCAACTCAATACTTTCAAATAGATTTCCAAGGTAGATAAGAGTTGCATGAACTAAGAAGTAGATTGCGGGAGGAATTGCGACGATTAATCGGACGATTTTGCGTTTAGCGAGTAATTTTAGTTCAGCTTTGGCAATAACCCACCACCGTGTGTGGTTTCGGGGTTTCAACGTGCCTTCCCAGTGTCTATAGTTCTGTGTGTGAATAGGCATCGTTACCTCGAATAAATAGTTGCATTTTCATCGGTGTCCGAAAAAGGTCCTTGTTTATCGGTTTTAATTTCAACAGTGATAACGCCTTTGTATGTATCGCGTTCAGGGTCATCTTCAATCAGCCTGAGTGGGATCTGTGCCTTTAGGAGTCTATCAAGACTATTAGTCTCCTGTGCCCATCGTACATCAACGAGTCTTCCGTCATAGACCTTCCGATGTATCTGTCCGTTTCGCATAGAGTAGACTTTTGCGTTGGTGGTAAAATCAGCGTCAGAGATGGTGCTTACACCGACATCTGGACTGAGAATGCTCTGGTTCCATATCAGTGGGATCCCGTTTTTATCAGTCAAATAGATTGTTACATTTATTCTATTTACACGCGGTTCGGTTAGGATGCTAATGCCTTCAAAGTTTTGGATTTCCCCTGTTCCACATGAAAGCAGCGCGAGTGTGCAGATGCAGATAATTAGAATGCGGATGTGTATATATTTTTGCAAGATCGACTACCTATTTATTGTAGGATCGGTCTCTGTGCCCGACCAATGTTTAGATACCTCAGACATGGCGAAGGCAGAGACCCCGCCCTAATTAGAAAGATCGACTAAATCCTTACAGTTTAAACCTCTGTGGGAAGCACGTCTATGCCTCCTCTTGATTTATTACCGATCATCTGTTGGTGGTTGGTTCTCGTTGACCTGTTTACGAGGTTTAATGTGGATCTCATGTTACATATTCTCCTTCAATGGATGATTTTGTTTGTAAATAGTATACAATGGAAGACGTATATTTAGCAAGATGAAATGTAAATGGGTAATTTTGGTATATCAAGGTTAAAAGCCTCTCCAACAAGAAAAATCGGGGTTAGGAAACCCCTCCAACCAAAGAAATCTGCTTATGAACTATTTGAGGATGTCTTCCATACGTGCCTGTACCCATGCTTTGTGTTCTGGATGTGTGTGGATATAGAATATGCCGTTCTGGATAGCATTGTAGACATGATCTGCTACTTCCGCAGGAGACATGCCTGCTTTCATCTCAGCACGCACATTTCGGTTATCTGTCATGTTACGATTATGGTGAGATTTGGAATCAGGTCGGTTTCGGGAGGAGTCTAAAATTCCAGTCCGCACCCATCCAGGGCACAGCACATGCACCTGAATTTGTGAACCTTTTAGTGCTAACTCATCTGCAAGGGTTTCAGAAAGTGAAACAACCGCATGTTTGCTCACCTTATAGATACCTTCACCAGGACTCCGCACTAAACCGAGAATGGAGGCGGTGTTGACGATATGACATTCGGTTTCTTGTGAAAGCATGCGTGGTACAAACGCGCGGACTCCGTGGATGACACCCCATAGGTTTACACCTAACACCCATTCCCAATCGGCGATGGTATGTTCCCAGATAGGACGACTACAGACTACACCGGCATTGTTGCAGAGGATATGCACTGCACCGTAGGTATCGTACGACTGCCCAGCGAGGTTTTCAACATCGTTAGCATTTGACACATCTGTTTGGATAGCGAGAACATTCGCGTCTTTAGCACGTAGGTCTGTCTCAAGTTTTGCTAACGGTTCTTCTTCAATATCTGCAAGGACAACCGCCATCCCTTCTGCAGCAAATCGTTCTGCTAAACCGCGTCCGATGCCACTTGCTGCCCCAGTAATCACTGCAACACGCTTCATTCAATAGCCTCTTGCCGTTGCTGATGATATTCCTCTAATGCCCGGTTTGCATTCAAAATTGTCTCTAACTTTTCAACAAGGACATCAATATGCTTACCGGGGAAAGCGAAGTAGAAATCATCATCGGAGAGTGCAGTATAGACTCGGTTGCCGATGCATCCCAAACTACTCGCGGTTCTATCAGACTGGATAACGGCAGGTATAACCGCACATGTCGGTCTACCCATTACTCCATTTTCAGTGCCGATTCCTGCGGCAGTTGCAGCTTCTGTTAATAGCATCATCTGTTTCGGTGTGCCAGAGATAATAACAACATCGGGCGCGTCTTGTGTATCTGCTAAGGGTGCGTAGACTGCATTCTGGAACAGGTTTTCTTGACGTGGAATACCGGGGACTTCATCCATAGATATATAACCGAGTTCACCCATCAGTCCGAGCGTGTTTTCCAATTCCTCCATTTGTGCATCTGGAAGTTGAACGTTGTGTGTATAACACCCGATGGGGCAGTTATAGTGGTCGGATGGTTCGGTATAGAAGGTTTTCCCTTCTGATGCGCGTTTCCAATAGGTGCAACCTGATGCCTCAACTTTTTCCACGCGTGGTACGTCCTCTGGTAGTGTGTCGTGGAACGTTATTGCAATAGGGGTTGTTTCTAAACCGAGTAGTTCTTGTAATTGTTCAGCCATATTTTCTCCTTTGTTGTTAGGTATGTGAAGTTTATCGTTGCGGGATGTCCCAGATGAGTACTGTGCCATCGGTATGTTCTGTTAGAATTTTACGACTGTCTGGGGAAAATTTGATTCCATGAGAGTACAGATTCGTAAGCCATGGGAATGTTTTCATGAGTTTACCCGTGGATGCCTTCCATAGCCGCAAATATCCCTTATAAGACCTTGGGTATGTTGCCAACATTTTGCCATCTGGTGAATAGAAAGCATTTCCTATTTGACTTGACCTACTTACGTGCTGATCTTTTAGATGAATTGGTTTTCCTATCGGTTTCCCTGTGTGAAGATTCCACAACCGTACTTTATCATATTCTATCACAGCCATAAGTGTATCAAAGGTTGGAGAAACTATCTTCCAACTGATGCCATCCCACTGATTCTTAGACTTTTTGGGTTGCCATCCGAAAAATCCTTCACTATGTTTGGGCAAAGTTTTGATTCGTTGCCCTGTGGCAACATCCCAAAACTCCACCGTTTTGTCCCATGAATTGCTAACAATTGCCTGTATATCGCCATCGGAAGAACGTACCAACTCAATATTTAAACCACTTGGCATTTTAAGTGTTTTTATGTTTTCTCCAGTGGTTATATCCCATAAACGAACTGACATATCTTTACTACGGGTCGCGATGGTTTTGCCATCCTGTCCATACATCAAGATATAAACACTATCCGTATGTCCTATAAATATATTTATGTTTTCTCCCGTGGTTGTATCCCATAGTCGGACAGAATAATCAGAATAATTTGTTGCTATGGTTTTGCCATCCGGTGAATATACAAACTTCGGATAATCCTCGGGGTTCTCATATTTCATAATATTTTTACCAGTATCAACATCCCAAAGACGTACAGTACCCCCCTTGCCAAATCTTACAAATGTTTTCGTTACTATCGTTTTACCATCTGGAGAAAAAGCTGGAGAATTGAGAGGACCTTCATGTCCTGTAAGTGTACTGATGTGTTCTCCCGTGTTTGTGTTCCAAATCCACACCGTCTCTTTGTCCTGGACACTTGCGATCATCTTTCCATCTGATGAAAATACGGGAAAACGGCTGACGAGTGGATCATCGTCTTCAATATCCTCATTCCGTATCAACATCTTTATTATTTTTCCCGTGGAGGCATCCCACAACCCTAATGTGCCGACAACAGTTGAAATTGCAATGATATCACCTTTTGGTGAAAATACGATATGTTCTATATTATAACTATTTCCTTTGAGGGTATGCAGATATTCATCCGTAGCTGCATCCCGTAACTGTACCTCTTTCCCTATCAGGATTAAAAGTGTCTTACCGTCTGGTGAATACTTAACGGAATGTGGACTATGACCTATAAATGTCTTCCGTTTTTCACCAGTATGTGCGTCCCACCACTGCATGGTGCCATCCCCACTGGCAGTTGCGATTGTATTGCCATCTGGAGAATATGCAATGCGTGTGATAGCACCCGCGTGTCCACGTGCAAAATGAAGGACACCTTTGTAGAGTTCATAAGTCTTTAGAGGTTGTCCAGTTTGTGTGTCCCATCGATGCAACATACCATCCCAACCAGCAGATATAATAGTATTTCCATCTGGTGAATAAGCGGCTGAAACGATTATATCTTTATGTCCTGTGAGCGTTTTGATGTTTTCCCCTGTGTGTGCGTCCCATATTCGTAGTGTCTTGTCCCTGCTTGCACTTACGATAGTCCCACTATCAGGTGAATATGCTACTGCAACAACCGTTTCCGTATGTCCTGTAAGTGTTTCAATGTTTATTCCTGTGCGTGTATTCCATAATCGGACTGTTTTATCCCCGCCCCCACTCACGATTGTTTTGCCATCAGGTGAAAATGCATAAGAGGAAATAGTTATGTCAGGATGTCCTTCGTATAAGGCGGTAGGTTTTTCATGTCCAGAGAGTGATTTCAGGTGTTTTCCTGTGCGTGCATTCCACAGTTCTATCGTATTTTCTGCACCTCTTGTTGCAATTGTTTGACCATCAGGTGAATATTTTAAATAACCTATATATTCATCATTCAATTTGAACTTTTTTACGGTTTTTCCAGTGCGTGTGTTCCATAGTTGCACCGTACCATCTACGCTGCCAGTTGCGATTGTTTTACCATCCGAGGAATATGCTGCGGAAACAAATCGTTCCCTGTTTTGTTCTGTCAATAAATTGAGTTCTTCTCCAGTACGCGCATCGTAAATCCATATCCCGGTGTATGTACTGACAGCAAGCTGAGTGCTATCGGGAGAATATGTTATGCCTCGTATGTAGCCTTTTCCTAAACGAGCAATAGCACCTTCTGGTAAACCCGTTTGTGTAAAGGGGTCGTATTGTGCAAAGGAGGGTGAAATATACAATATTACAGAGAAAAATAGTACTAACGTTAAGCATAACTTTTTCATCGTTTCAATCTCCATTATTTTTAGATGTCGGATGTTCTGCGGATATTCTAACGAGAAGGGATGTTCCACAATAACACAGTGCTATCTCTATGTCCTGTTGCGATTGTCTTGCTGTCCGGGGAAAACGCAACTGAATTAAAATCGCAATTTGAATGTCCCTTGAGCGTTTTTAGGTGTTTGCCTGTGCCGACATCCCACAATCGCACCGTGCCGCCTCGCTGATCGAGACCAACTGGAATAGTAGCGATTGTTTTGCCATCTGGGGAATATTGAACTATTGTATAATTCTTCTTACTTTTCAAGGGTTTTATTGATTTTCCTATCTGTTTCCTTGTTTTAATATCCCAAAGTCTAACAGGATTGTCCTCAACCAAAGTCACGAATGTATCTTGGGTAGGAGAAACTATTATTTGAGTGTTCCAACTACTTATTATTGTCTTATTTGTCATCCTGAAAAATGCACGTCCTAATCCCGCAAGTGACTCTTTCATATCTCCCTCAAATACCTGAATGTGCTTTCCTGTGGAAATATCCCAAAGAGATACCGTTTCGTTTTGATGGATAGTAATTGCATGTGGATTACCGGTTTCTGTATAGATAATTTGTATGTTACACACATTGGGTATGAGAAGTTCATTTAATTTTTCTCCTGTGCTTGTATGCCATAATTCCACCCAATTATCCAAAAAGGTTACGAGCGTATTGCCATCTGGTGAAAATGTGAGGGAGTGCATCAGTCCTGTGATTGTATTAATGTGCTGCCCTGTTTCTGTATTCCATAAATGAACTGCTTCATTCTTAGACCTTGTCGCAAGTATTTTTCCATCGTTAGAAAAAACAAAGTCTCTTATGTGGTAATGATCACTTGGCATAGTTTTAACCATGTATTTCAGTTGTATATCCCATAGCCACAATGTGTTGTCTTTACTGCGAAATGCGATCATTTTACCGTCAGGAGAAAACTTCGGTGGATCAATACTAACGATTTTATTGGGATGTTCTGTCCGCTGCATATTGAATGTCTTCAAATTTTCCCCAGTATTTGCGTCCCACAACCGTGCTGTTCCATCATTGCTGCCGGATGCGATAGTCTTGCTATCTGGAGAAAAAGTAAAACCAGTTATGTGCTCCTCATGTCCTTCAAGTGTCGTTATGTATTGTCCAGATTCTGCATGGAATAGGCTTATCTCCTGCCATCCTGAAATTGCGATTTTCTTGCCGTCTGGTGAATACATTATATTTTGTATATCACCTTTACCTAAACGGGCAATAGCACCTTCAGGCAAACCCGTTTGTGTAAAGGGGGCGTATTGTGCGGAGACAGGTGATATACAAGAAGCAGCAACGGTAAATAGCACTAACACAAAAAGTAGCTTTTTCATCGTTTCAGTCTCCTTGAAAAATTATACCTGAATCGGAGCAAACTGCCCCTCAGTAGGTTCTGCTCAGCAGAACCATGCTTCTGTAATTCGTGGCGCGGGTAGGTGTGTCTGTTTGCTGTTACGGCACAACGGCGTGTGCCTACTACTTTGCATGTCGGCAGCAAGTTCCCATATATGATAAAAGGTGTCTAACGTATCAACACCAGTCCGTGCATCTTTTTGGACAAGCGTGTTGACTGTTTTATGAAGTTCATCCATACGCGGATCGGGATGTGTCCAGATATAGCTAAAAGCGGTTTGGTCAAGTGTGAGATCAAGTGCTTTTGTTTCAGGCCGGTTGAGAAGAAATGAACCGGGAGGAATGAGCAATCTAACTGCATACTGTACAGGATCTACATGATAGACGAGATGATGTGTATCAACGAATTCAAGGATTTCAAGGTAGTCGTCTAACGTAGCCCACGGGGTGAACGGCACCCATGTTGGACGCAGTGCAATGCCTGTTTGGTGAACGATGTCAATAGCAGTTTCAACATCGGTGCGGGTGTGGTGTTTTTCCAAAATTGTCAACACCGGACCACTCAACGATTCCACGGCAGAGATGATAAACCGACACCCAAGTTCAGCAAATTCAGGAAAGTGTTTTCTGTGTTTGAGAATATGTTCAATTTTGGTTGTAAAGTCAAAGGTGAGTTCGGGGAACGTTGTATGCATTGCGCGGAGAATGCGGAGTCCGTGCATAGGTCCGTTGAGAAAATCAGGGTCTCCGAATGTGATGTGTGTTGCTCCTTCTGAGACTTGTTTCTGAATTTCGTCTAATACCGTTTCTCGCTGGACAGGAAAGAACTTGCCGTTATAGACAGGTGGAATGGGGCAGTGTGTGCAGAGATGTTTGCATCCGTGCGTTGTTTCTGTATAGCCGACGGTTCGCACCTCACCATTATCTTCAAAATGTGCGTATTTGTCTAAAGCGGGGAGTTTACCGTCATGGATTGTGTCCTGACGGATTTGTTGTTTCTCAGTAAGGGATTCTACTAACGTAATTAGTTGTGTAGATGTCTCACCACTGATGCAAAAGTCAACGCCGTGTGAAAGTAGATACTCGGCATTGAGTTCTGCGTAAAGTCCGAACATGCATATTGTGCCATCTGGGTTGAGTTCTCGGATTCGTTGGAGTAGGTGAACACCGAGTCTTAGGGCAGTATGCATAGGGACAGAAATACCGATGAATTGGGCGCGTTTTATCTTTTCGGTATCTAATGGTTCAACTGCGATGTCAATGGTATCGGGGGAAAAACCTGCAGCTTCAAGTGCGGCGAGTGGACGCGAAAGTCCTATTGGTCGGTGTCCGAGTTCGTAGCAGGAGATTAAGAGGATCGCGCCGGGAGCGTGTAATGTTGAAGTGGTATGCATGTGCGTTTTCATATTGAATAGAATACCATATCATCACGGTAATTGCAATATGAAGGTTTATTTTGCTGTGGGTTTAGCTCAGACAGGTAACATGTCGGGGCACAGAGACCCCGACCTACAGTAAAAACCTTAGAAGTTTTGCATGTCGGGCACAGAGACCCCGACTTACAGAAAAACTTACAAATAGGGATAGGTAGCATCGGGTTGATAATCTGGTAATAGTGCGTTATGACGTTGTCCTGCTATAAGGCTATTGCCATCCGTAAAACCTTCAGGACGGTCACGGAGGAACTCAATCAGTCTATTTCGCCAAGGGGTTAGGGGCGTTTCTGCATCGTCCTCAAGTGCTAAATCTGTTGTTTCGTGCGGGTCTTCTTGCAGATTGAAAAGATGTTCGCGTCCTGTTTGGGAATACCAGATGTACTTATGTTGTCCATCAGTTAGATAGTGATTACCGTGCTTGTAATTGTAGCAACCGGAATGCTCTCCGTGTAGACAGTCTCGCACTTTGTCAGTCTCACCTCGCATGATTGGAAGTAGGCTTTTTCCGGTACAGGTACTTGGAATCTCAATATTTGCAGCGTCAAGAATAGTGGGCATGATGTCCTGCAGTCCGACTGGACTATTACATACAGTTTCTTTCGGATAACGCCATTTTGCTGGGGCACGCATCAGAAACGGCACACGTGCTGAGGCTTCGTAAGGGAAGGTTTTTCGGAACATGTTGTGATCCCCCATCATCTCACCGTGGTCAGATGTGAAGATAACGAGACAGTCGTTCAGACTACCAGCGTTTTGAAGCAGTCTACCAATCTGATCGTCAATGAAATTGATCATTCCGTAATAGGCGGCACGCGCACACTGCATATCGTATCTGTCAAGGTTTATCTCCCAAGCATTTGGATTTAGTCCCTTCTGAGGAAGATCAAGGTTTAAAGACCATTCACCGATAACGGGTGGCGGTAGCTCTCGTTCTATGTATCGCTGGTAATAGTGTGCTGGTGGCGTTAGTGGTGGATGTGGGTCAATAAAGGAGATGTTGAGGAAAAATGGGACTGATGGATCGCGTTTTCGTAGGAAATTGAGTGCGCGGTCAATACACCAGAAAGTATGCATCTGTTCTTCGGACAGGTGATGCGGACGACCGACCCATCCGTTAGCAGAGACACCGTGTGCCATACCCGGTTCAAAGTCATTACGACGGTGATATTGTTGTAGCCATTCGACGTAGTCGTTGTTTGAGGTGCCATGCGTAGCATCGGATAACTGGATATGATCGAAACCGTATCGCTTGCGTGGTGGAGATAGATGCAGTTTTCCTATCATCTCGGTTTGATAACCGGCTGCGGACAATTCGCCAGCAAGTGTATGTGGTGGATTCCATTGTGCGCCTGTATATCCAACCATTCCGTTGGCTGCTGGTGCGGTGCCTGTCATTATACCGCGTCGTGCGGGGATACAACTCGGACATTCAGCGTATCCTCGACGGAAGTGGGTGCCGCTGTGACCAATCCAGTCTAAGTTGGGTGTTTGTAGACAATCGGGACCGTCGGGATCAATACCGAGGCAGTCGCCGCGTTGTTGGTCGGTTGTGATTAAGAGGATATTTGGTTGGTCGTTTGGCATTTAATACTCCATTCTCGATAACATCAATCGGTTCAACGTTTTGTTAGACAATATAACATACATGTTGATAGATATCAAAGAAATAATTCCTTAGATCAGAGACATTCAAATGTTCTATGATTAGAAACAACGGTACAACCTGCGACTATCTTGTTTGATAATAATGTCAATTTAGAATATCATTTTTATATTATATACGTTAAAATAATAAAAAATAATAATTTGACTTTTAATTTCAATATGTTGTATAATTAAATGTGATAATAATAGATATAGATGGCAATATCATAAGTTTATTTACTTTACAAAATGATATATGTATATGTCGCTAAAAATGTTGTTAATTAAACCTATCATTAATATTTTCGTCAAATAGATAAAAAAATTATAGAATTTCAGTTAGCCGTTAACTACAAGAAGCAGAAACAGAGGTGAATACAAATGGCCAGAACAAAAGACATTGCGATGATTCACGGTGCCGCATTTTACTTTGCCCATATCTCACGCGATAAAAGGAAAATTGCTAATCACTTCAGTGTATCGGTCCGAACGATAGAACGGTGGTCCAAAGAACCTGAATGGGAACAAGCATTGAACGCCTGGGGATACGCTGGTGATAGATCTTTCACACCACCACCTCGTCGTGATATTGCGTATAAGTCCAGAGATAGTTATGAAAAGGCGAGAGCGATTTACATTGAAGCACTACAGGCGGGGGAACCAGACCACAAACTTGCTACGATCGCAGGTGAAACTACTGGACTACCGCCGTCAACAATTCGTAGGTGGGCTACGAAACACCGTTGGCGGGACTATTATTGGGATAGCGATGTATCAAACAGAGAGATTGAAACTTTTACAGGTGCATCAGGCACACCGTACGAGTTTGAGTGTTATAACATTTTGTCAGAATTTCCAGGTGTCGGCGCGGTCTATATTTTCACAAAACGTTATGCGGCAGCAGGTAAAAACATTCATGAACCTTTGTACATCGGTCAAACACGATCATTGGAAGGCAGTTTTTATGACCCCAAGAAATTCGATTGTGTTAAGAAAAAGGGTGGGAATATTATCTGCGTCCACCGTGAGAAAGTTGAATTTTTGCGTCGTCAAAAAGAAAATGATCTGATTGCGGTACTCAACCCTATTTGTAATGAATAAGGACCGCACACATATAAATGAAAGGAGTAAATCAATGTCAACAAATTTGAGTATTCAAAACCTACGTGACCGTAACATCTCTATTAACCTCATCGAATACCGCGATATGCGTGAAACAGAATGGAAAATTGTCATTTTTGACAAAGCTGTTGGATTTAGAAATGGCAACATTGTACTGGTGGCTCAAGATTTTTACTTAGTAGATGGCGACGCGCTAATCTATGTTTGTCCAGTATCTGATATAGAAACTACTAATGAAAAGGTTATACCATATCTGCAATCGCAAATTGACCGGGCTGTATTGTTAGAATAAAGTATCCTTAGGAGTTAACTATAAATTTTAAGATTTGTTTGATCTTGTCTAAATCTATAATAAAAGGAGAGTAAAGAAATGAAACCTGAAATTGGCATCATTGAGTGTGGCAAATTTAAAAAGTATGAATATGCAGTTCAAAAACATGATGGAAAGGTTAAGAAATTATACATCGGTGATGAAGTAGACATGACGAAACTTGACGGACTTTTACTTCCTGGCGGTGGTGATATTGATCCAGAAAGGTATCATGAATCGCGCCATCCTAAAACTCAATTTGTTAACGAGGAACGCGATGAATTCGAAATATCACTTTTCAATGAGGCTATGGAGAAAGATATTCCAGTTTTCGGTATATGCCGCGGGATTCAGATTATGAATGTGGCATTGGGCGGGAGTTTATTCCAGGATATAGAAGATTTATACCCACGACCTGCCTGCAAGCATGATGGGAAACCCGATGATGATTGGCATGAAATTGAAATTGAATCTGGCAATAAGTTAATGGATATTGTAAAGGAAAGTACAGACAAAGTCAATTCTGCACACCATCAAGCAATAAAAGAGATTGGAAAAAGTTTAGTCAACACAGCACATAATCAGGCAATAGACGATATTGGCGAGGGGTTGGTTGTCACTGCACAATCAAAAGATGGTATCATTGAAGCGATGGAATATCCATCAGATCAGTTTGTTATAGGTTTGCAATATCACCCTGAGCGTATGTGGGTAGATAACACACCACCTTTGTGTCAACGTGAATTTCTTGAGCATGCCAAAAGGTTATTTGAAGCATTTATCAAAGCTGCGTCAGGATAGAGTATTTCTCAGGTTCCAAATTATGAAAAAGTCCTAATACGCTTTAACATAATTATGTCGCTATAAAGTAATGATTATGGTCGAATATTCTGAAAGTATTAGCAATAATTTTAATATAATATATCAATTTAACATATTAATTAACTTTATAAATATAAAAATACTTGACAATATAATATTAATTGTGTATAATTTAATGAGCGATAAATGTAGGAATTGAAAGCGATATAAGGTTATCTACAAGGTATATACGAGATAATATTCTGTCGTTGTATCATATTATTTTAAAAATAAAAAACCCATAAAGAGCGTTAAATAGATTGCATTTCTATTTCATTCAGGGTATAATATTAGAAACAATTAAGTACGCACTTTACAGAAAGGAGAAAACATAACATGCTAGCTGTATTTTCACTTGAACAAAGACATGATCGTGTGTTTCCCTTAGATATTGATGGCTACCATATCAATATCACAGGTAATAACCAACTTATCAGAACTAAAATTGAACAAGTTTTTATTAATAATTCGAACAATGATGTTGGTGGTTTCTATATCTTTCCTGTCCCAGAGGGCGATAGCCTTTCAAACTTTACACTTTCTTTTAATGGGAAACCGGGAACAGGAGAATTGTTATCTCAAGAGGAATCGCGTAGGACTTATCAATCAATTGTAAGGGAAGGCAATTATACAGGATTCGTGGAACACTTTGGAACGCGCGCGTTTTTAGCGGATGTGCCAAGAATACCAGCAAACGGTGAGGTACATATTCAATTTGAATATGCACAGATTGTTCACATCGAAAACGATCTCGCTAAATATACGTATCCACTATCGCTTGCAAAATCAGAAACTGGAAGGATCGCGGACCTTACTCTTGAAATGGAGATTGAAAGCGACTCTGAACTGAGAACTATCTATTCATCTTCACACGAGGTAACCATCAACCGAAAGAACGATAACCATGCCAATATTCGTTATGAAGGCAAGAACGTAGATCCTGACGACAATTTTGAATGCTATTACTCGGTTTCAGACGACAAATTTGGGATGACTCTACTTACTCACCGTGCAAAGAAGGATGAAGATGGATATTTCATGCTTCTCATCTCACCTAAGTATGAAATGAAAAAGACAGAAATTTTTGAAAAAGACTTCATTTTTGTGTTGGATCGCTCAGGTAGCATGGCTGGAAGAAAAGTAGAACAAGCGAAAGCGGCACTCCGCTACTGCGTTCAGAATCTCAACGAAGGTGATCGATTCAACCTAATTCTTTTCAACACGGACATTACCTCCTTGGCAGACAGACTAAATAGACAAGAGGAGTTATCTGCGGCATTGCCACATAAACTTATTGACGTGGAAGATGGACGTGAAAAGGCACTCGCCTTTATTGAGAATATTGAAGGACGTGGTGGCACAAATATCAATGAGGCACTTCTCACAGCACTGGATGAAGAACCGGATCCGAACCGTCCACGTATCATCGTTTTTCTAACTGATGGATGCCCGACAGTCGGTGTGAGGAACGCAGCCCGAATACTTGAAAATGTAAAACAAGCGAACGCAAATCAATCACGTATCTTTGTGTTCGGTGTGGGGTCCGACCTAAATGTACGGTTGTTGGACAAAATGGCAGCAGATAACGGAGGCAGCCGTAACTATGTTGAACTAGACGAAGACATTGAAATTGCTGTATCCTCTCTTTTCAGAAAGATGAACGAGCCGGTTCTCGTGAACGTTGAACTTGACTTCGGGCAGATTATTACGAAAGAACTATCTCCAGCAAAAATTCCAGATATGTTTCGAGAGGAACAGTTTACACTTTTCGGTCGCTATGAAAACCACGGGGATATTGTCTTAAAACTATGGGGACATGTTGATAGCGAACAGCAAGATTTCTCAAAAAACGTGCATTTCGCCAAAATCGAAACGGACAACGATTTCTTGCCGCATCTCTGGGCACAACGCAGAATAGCAGAATTGGTGGATCAAGCGGTACTGTATAGTCTAAGTGAAGAACTCCGTAAAGAGATTGAACGTCTCATCAAAGATTACGGGGTAATAACAGAGCACATACGTTTCGTGTACGCAGACGACGGTTCAAGGAGACTTGTGCTTGAGATTGATAAGGCTTATGATCGGAGCAAACCTAAAGATGACGTTGTGAAGCACAGCAAGAGAATCGAAAGGCAGAAAAACACACGACACAAGATTCAGTATGATAATACAAAATACGTTGGACATAAGGCATTTTATCGTCATGGCGGAAAATGGATAGATACGAAATATGACGGAAACTCTGACTTGAAAAGGGTAAAGTTTCCCAGCGAAGACTTTGACGAGTTGATGCGTGAAATACCGGAATTGGACAGCTGTATTAAAGTCGGTCTCCCTATGATTATCTGTCACGATGGTGTGAATTATGAGATTATACCACGCGGTCGGAGAACATAAGTATCCAAGCGTACTATTGACCTAACAGGTTATATTTTGTCAGCACGAGGTTCGGAGATCACCTTTACATAGAAGATACTCTTTGTAGGAGTGAACTCCGAATCCAACTTTTAGACCAAAATATACAAAACCTATAGCTAAATGACTTTGTTTTGCCTCCAAGCCGCTGCAAGACATTATGTGTAATCTGTTCCACAACCCCTCGGTGTTTCCGTTTTGTAAACTCTAGCAAAGTTGGAAGTAAATAAAGTTCTCGAAGATTTGAGGATGTTATTTCCTATGGACTATTGAGAGTTGGCAGTATATCAGTTTTAAGTCCAAGACGTTCACCAGATAGCGGGAGCATGTCCTCCGAGATTTGATTAGGTTGGATAACTTCCGGAGAAGGATGTGTTGGTGCGTCGTGTGGAACCCGTATCTGAAATATGTAGTCATTCTCAGCATCAGTGAAGGCGTTACGGATGTCTATCCCACCAGATCGGATGAGATTGAAACGTTTTTCGGAGATTCCAACACGGAGCCATGTTTTATGTGTGTCGTTTTCAGAAACATTAACAAGGTAATAGTGTCCTGCCATGTCTTTACAGGAAAAGAGGAGAGGATCACCGTCGTATATATAGGTTTCAATAATCTTGTGTTTACCAAAACACGGAATATTGCATTTACCAGAGAAGTTTAAAGAAGACAGCGGGATATTCTCGCCATCTTCTTGTAATCCTTCAATATGAAATTCTATAGCTTCATCAATTAACTGTTGAACTTCTTCCAGTGTCTCACCTACAGCGATGCATCCGGGGAGATCAGGAACATAAGCACCATAACTGGTGTCGCCTTTTTCATAAATCACAATATAATCCATTTGTGTATCCCTTATTACTTCAGACCAGTTTGCTTCAGGACACTATTGAGTGTGCCTTTTGGAACATCTTTTCCCATTTTCCCAGAAACCGTCACTTTGCCCGTTTTTGTTGAATGTTAAACTGTCTATGACTACCTTTCGTTTTTATATGGTACCAGCCTAATGTGATATACTCCTACAGAAATGGTATTATTTTGAAAGCCGCTGCAAAACATTATGCGTAATCTGCTCAACAACAGCATCGCCACCTGACAATCCGTGTGACCAATCCGTCGTAGCAGCAGTAAAGACAGTGCCACCTTTTGTATAAATACCCATCGTTGCAGCACCAGTATGCCCGCGTTCCCAACGTTCATACCATTCGCAATCATCCGGATGCCAACGGACAGGAGCAGTTGCAAGAATAGTAAATCCTTCAGGAGTGCCATCTTGATAGGTCGGCACAGGTAAACCATCTTCAAGCGTGAATTCGCAGCCATCACATTCATAGCCGACAACGGTATTTTGCCCACCGAACTTCTCATCCTTTGTTAAGTCTGTGCCTTCAAATACCCAATGTTCTGGACGGTGTGCCGTGTATGCACCATCTCCATCCATAAATTGCCCGTGACTCAAGTGATAACCACCTTGAAGGAAACCGACACCTGTCAGTTCGTTTTCAGGACGTTCTACTAAATAGTGACTCCATAGAGTGCTGAGGGTGCTATGGTCATCAGTTTTGTAAATAGGGTCTTGATTGTAGCTTTGCTTCCAGCAAACGAGCGCGCGTCCTTCGTCTTCAGAACGCACTTGCCAACACACAGCATTTCCACTGAAAAACGCTGCGTTTCCTCCCTTCGCGATAAATGCTTCAAGGTTGTCTCGCATCGGGGCAGACCAATATTCGTCGTGTCCAAGACTCAGGACAAGTTTGTAATGTTCCAACATTTCAGGACGGAATTCCAGGTCGCTATTCGCTGCATAATCAAGCGTATATCCGTTCTGCTCTGCCCATACAACAAAAGGCAACTCCCAGGTCCTGTATTGGCTTCCAATAGGACGGTCAAATGAAACACGACGCCCTTGCATGCCATTCTGTCCGTGATACCCGTAAAGACTGAATCCACCCCAGTTGGTGTAGGCGTTATATGTGTTGGTAGAGAGTTGAAACAAAATCGGGGTATTTTCTCCGGGTTTCGCTGGACGAACAATAAAGAACAGGGAACTTTCTGCTGTGCGATGGTTTCTGTAGATAGGGTCTCCACCTCCATCTGATGCCCGGAGAGTGGCTTCATAATACCCACTTTGCCATGTATCTGGCACTTCAAACGTAAAGGTGGCGTTCCATCCACATCCGTGTGATGATGCGTTTATAGGAACTGGTTGTGCTTCCCCCGGTATTCCTGATTCGTTGAAAACGACTTCGCGCTCTGCCCCTATGCGTGCGATTTCCATAGCATAGCTGCCTGCACTGGTTGATACATTGAATGCAATTTCTTCTCCTGGCGCATAACTGAGTTGGTCGGTATATCCATCAATATAGAGTGGTCTTATACGGTTTTCTGTTTGTGTCAAAGTTGCCATGATGTGTCCTCCTTGATGTGCAGGGTATCACTTTCTCACAGAAATGTCAACGGTATATGACAATATTTTAGAATGCAGATTTTCCTCAATTTAAATCCATCATAATCTACTTTTGATTTGATAATTAACTGGATTTAATTATAATCAGGACTCACGCATTTCCTCTTTAAAGTCTCTTGGTAAGGTGGATTTAAGGGATTAGAAACATCTAAATGACTATTTTTGAATAAATATGCTTCATCTCTGCTCAATTTACGTCCATCCTAAAAGGTTAAAAATAGGACCTGATCACTTTTTATGGTAAATTATTGAATTAATTCTATACATTAGTTAGGCGAGGTTAGGAAATCTCGCCTAACGTGGGATGTAGGTGTATAATTATTTGTATTTTTCACCATAATAAAAAATCCAGGTAATATTCTAAAATATTCAGTGATTTTTTGCGTAAAACCAACAATTTTGTTGTTTTTTTCAAAATACCTTATAATATAGTTACATACAGACTTTATTTATTATTTGTTGAATATTGTTTTATGATGCTGTATTATAACTAATAGAACTTACGGGCTTTGCTCGTTTTCAGGCGTTACGGCGTATAATGTGAACACCACACGGGGAATCATGGTGAATACCATACGAGGAATGCCTATAGGTGTTCATACCGTTGATTTCTTGATTTGGCGCATTCACCAAGCACAATTCATTGTGCTTGATGCTATATCTCAATTTTACTGATTGTTTCATATTTTTGCGTAAGTCCTGATAATTTAACATTGCATCCGTTATATGCTATAATATGCATATTAGTACCAAATTTGTTTATGTAGCAACTTACGCGTAAATAGCATGTTTTTAGATGATTAGATCAACGTCTGGATTTAGTGGGAACTTATGTTTAGATAGCAACTTGGGTTATCAATATTGTGAAGGTTCTAAATCCTTATTTTATTTAAAAAGAGAATCAGAGGTATATCAATGATATTTTCTAAGTGGCACATCTATTTCCTCTTGTTGGTGTTTTTGCTTCCTTTTCCGTTTGCATCGGCATCTGATAAAAACTCGCCCGTTGCAGGACACCAGATTCACCGCTCTATTCCACCGGAGGGTGCCAGGACCCACGTAGTAGTTCCGGCGGAAAGGTTCCGCGCAGGTTGGTTCAAACGTTGGTTCTATGGCAGGGACTACCGGGATCTCTGGACCACCCCAATAGAAGTTGCAGTCCTCGATCTTGACACCGTAGGAGGAGGGTTGACTCCGCTTCGCACTGGCGGATTCGGTCAATCCGTATCCCTTCATTTTATGGGGGAGGATGGTCGTAGGTATACAGTTCGTTCTCTGGACAAGGATCCCACCAAACGGAGGTGGGAGGAACTCAAGGATACAATTGCTGACGATATCCTTCAAGACCTGATCAGTGCTTTTCTGCCAACAGGGGGACTCGTCGTCGATCCGCTGATGGAAGCTACAGGTATCCTCCATTCAAAGCATACACTCGTCGTTATTCCAGATGATCCCAGACTGAATGATTATCGCGAAGATTTTGCGGGTCTTATAGGCATGCTACAGGAACACCCTTCCGAAGGAACAGATGGTACACCTGGCTTTGCTGGTTCCCGTCAGATCAGTGGAACGGAGAAGCTGTGGGAGCACTTGGAAGAAACACCCAGCAATCGCGTCGATTCACGTGCCTATCTAAAGGCGAGACTGATGGATTTTTTCGTTAATGACAGGGACCGTCATCACGGTCAATGGAGATGGGCGCGGTTCCCTGATGACGAGGGTTATATTTGGATACCAATACCTGAGGATAGAGACCTCGCTTTTATTGACCTTGACGGGTTCGCTATGGCAGTAGCGCGCAGAGGACTCCCGCAATTTCTCATCAAATTCGAAGATAAGTATCCAAATTTGTCAGGATTGACGATTTCTGGTTGGGAACTTGACCGAGAGTTCCTTGTTGAACTTGATAAGGCTGCATGGGACTCTGTGGTAACAGAATTTTGCGAGGCTATACCGGATCCGGTCATCGAGAATGCGGTACGAAAACTTCCACAGCCGTATTACGAAATGCTTGGAACAACTCTTACTGATGCACTTAAATCAAGACGAGATGCATTGCCGGAATTTGCCAGCAGATACTATAAGTTCATTACCCGCAAGCCAGAAATTCAGGCTACCGATCAGGACGAGTACGTCCAGTGTGAGCATCTATCCAATGGTGATTTGGTAGTTCACATCGGACTCATAGAAGGTCCTGATGAAAAAAGAATGGAACCCTATTTCCAGAGAACGTTCCATCCCGATGAATCCCGAGAAGTCCGAATATACATGCGAGGGGGAGACGACAGCGCGGAAATATCAGGAACAAAGGGTCGTATTGTTGTTCGCATAGATGGTGGCGGTGGAGACGACACATTTGCAAACGCCTCCGAAGCCAATGCTTCAAAGACTCGGTTCTATGATCATCGTGGGAAAAATCGGTTTGTCAAAGGTAAAGGAGCGAAAATCGATGAAAGTCCGTACGACCGTCCTCCCCCTCAGATTCTCCTGCCGGAACAAACAAGGTATGCCATGGACTGGGGTAAGGAAACGTTTACTTACCCAATGCTTACGGTAAATCCGGATCTGGGTGTATTTGTGGGGTTACACGGTAGAAGACAATATTTCGGCTTTCGAAAATATCCTTTCTCTTCGCAGCATTCTTTTAAACTCGGTCTTGCAACGAACGGTATAGAACCATTTTTTTCCTATACTGGTGACTTTCGCAGTCTACTGGCTAATCTTGACATGAACATTCATTTCAAATACTCTGGCATCAAGTTAATCCGGTTCTATGGATACGGTAACAACATGCCAATTCAGGAATCTACTTCTTTCTATAAGGTGAAACAGAGTCATATCGTTTTCACACCATCCCTCTATTTTCGCAAGAAGGCGCATGAAGAAAATGTTCATGGTGGGCCCATCCAACCGCTTCGCTCAGTATTGACCATCAGCCTGGGACCGATTCTTAAGTATTCAAACACGCCATCGGATGCCAACAAGGACAGATACATCGCTACGCTTAGTCCTCCCGAAGATTACGGCACAAGTTCCTTCGGTCAGTTAGGAGCAACCGGTGAAATCATGTACGACACACGAAATAATCCAGCGTATCCAACTCGCGGGACTTTGTTCAAAGCGGGTGGTGCCGTCTACCCAGGAGCCTGGAATGTGGAGTCTACCTTTAGCAGTGTAAATGGCGTAATCCACACATACGTGATGATTCCTATTCCGATGCAACCCACCCTGGCACTGAGGGCGGGTGGAAAGCGCGTGTGGGGGAAATATCCGTTTCATGAGAGTGCCTTCCTCGGAGGTCCCGGTTTTGTCGGTCTGGGCACTTCCGACAGCCACTTACGCGGTTTTAGAAAAAATCGTTTTGCCGGGGACACCGTGCTATATGGGAATGCCGAACTGCGGTTGACGTTGACTCAACTCCGACTGGTCGTCCCGGGAGAGTTCGGCATCTTCATGGCGGGCGATGTCGGGCGAGTATTTTACGCCGAAGAACCGAACACTGTCGAAAAATGGCACACCGGTGTCGGCGGCGGATTCTGGCTCTCTTTCCTCCAGCGCAAGCAGACTTTGAGCGTTGCAGTCATAAATGGCGATGACTTGACAGGTGTATACCTACGCGCCGGTTTCATGCTCTAAACCAATCATTATAGGAGAGATATCGTATGCTTGACAAGATACATCATCTGCTTAACAACATAATTATACGACTCGTTGTCTACTATCTTGCATGGCTGTTAGCTCTCGGTGGGATTTTCCAGATCTTCCCCCAAATTCTCATTTATGTTGCCGATGATGGTGAACGTTTTGAAGGGCAACAGGCTAACACTCGAGCTGATGTCCCCGTTACACTGGAGAAAATTCAAGAGGGGGTTGCCACGCTGTTTGAAGGAAATATCAGAGAAGGTTTGATCGCAATCACCCTTGGTGATCCGACACACACCATGCCTGTTATGATCGGTCTGGCAATGGCTTTTTGGCTTACGCTTCCGATTACTTGGCTATATCGTTGGACGCGACCACGTAAGAAATACAACCAATCCTTCGTACACACCTTGATCGTTATACCTATTGCCATATCGCTGGTTGTCTTTTTGGTCAAGGATAGTATTGCCCTTGCATTCAGTTTGGCTGGTATCGTGGCAGCTGTCCGTTTTCGCACCACACTTGATGAGCCGATGGATTCCGTATATATGCTTATGGCCATCGGGATAGGCCTTGCGGCAGGAACTCAGCTTTTTTTAGTAGCTTATCTTGCATCGTTGGTTTTTGTCATCGTAACTTTGGGTGTGTGGAAAAGCAATTATGGTGCAGAACCGGAAGTGATTTCTGGCTGGAGAATCGATGATTCCAGAGAATGGGGCACACCTCTTGAAGAAGGGGAAATTGCTACCGAAAATCCATATAATGCCCAGATCGAAGTGCACACAACGAGTCTCAATGTCAATGTAGCGAGAAAATCAACTGCACAAATCCTTAAATCCAGTACCAAACGGTGGCAGGTAGCAGATGTGGTCGAAAACCCAGATGGGACTACCATCGTTGTGTTTGATGTTTGGTTAAAAAAGTCTGTCACTTTGACTACCTTTATACGGGATATTGAAGAAAACGGAAGAGGGTGTATCAGTGACGTAAAACTGAAAGGACAAGAACCCGGGGAGGGGTAATCACCCATGCAGAGACGAGGAAATAAACTGTTGTTAGGATTCCTTTTTTTAAGCCTTTTTATTCTTTTGGTGTCAATATTTTTTACGGAGGATTCATCAGTAAATTTGAGTGAGGAGAAAGGCGATACAGAGAACCCATCAACAGGTTTAAGTGAGGAGAAAGTTGACATAAATAAATCATCATCAGGTTTGAGTGAAGAGAAAGGCGATACAGAGAACCCATCATCAGGTTTGAGTGAAGATTTGTTAAATATGAATCCAGATGCTATAATTGACCACTTTTCGGGGGACACGAAGACGGTATCAGAAAGACAAATATCTCTCGAAAGTTATGACCTGAAAGCGGAAACCGCGACACACTGGAAACTGCCCGGTCATTTTCTTAAGGAGATTTCTGGTTTAGCAATGACTCTGGACAATCGACTTATGGCTCACAATGATGAAGAAGGCGTTATTCACGAGATAGATTATCAGAAGGGGGCAATTGTAAAAACATTCCAACTGGCGGATATGAAGTGGCCAGAAAAGGGTGATTTTGAGGGGATTGCGGCAGTTAATGATCAAGTTTATTTGGTCTCAGAGGAAGGACGCATATACGAGTGCAGCGAGGGAGCTGCTGGAAAGTCCGTTCTTTTTAATATCTATACAACCGGAGTCGGGAGAGATTACCATATAGAGGGTTTAGCGTACGACGCGAACCTGCGGGTACTCTTACTGATGTGCAAAGAAGCTCGTAGAGATGACTTGAAGGAACATTTATTCATATATCATTGGGCTATTGATGAGAAACAGTTAATCGAAGATGCCCATATAAAAATTCCTGTCATTGAATTCACACGTCATATTGGTGAGAAGAAATTTCAACCTACCGGGATCGAACAACATCCTATTTCAGGCAATTACTTCGTCATTGCTGATAGTCAAAAAGCTATCGCGGAGGTAACACCGACTGGCCAGATAGTTGCAGTCAGACAGTTTCCTGTCCAGTGGCATCGTAAGCCTGAAGGTATCACCTTCACTACGGACGGCACACTCATAATTGCAGATGAAGGAGATGGTAAAAAAGCGAGACTAACACTTTATCCGGTTTCGGAAAATCGGTAATAGCAGGACAAGACCTATTCAGAACAGGTGCAGGAAGATCATTTTGCAGAAGATGGGTGGGGTGCAAAACATAGGACAGTGGCCTTAAAATCCCGGCTGAGCAGAAATTTATTGTTTTTAATCAGGGTCATTTAGTTTCTATTTTTTCAAAAATATAGACTAAATTGATGTGATTTCAATCAGAAAATGAGCCAAAAAAGTGTTTACATAACATTTTTTTGGCTGTTGAAAGTCCTGACCGGCTTAAACTGTACAAACTATAGTAAAATATAACAATTGTCTTTTAAATGGGGATTTGGGAGTGTCAGACTATAGTCCTGCAAATCTACTAATCCTGGGGAATGCCATACGCGCATTCATACCGTTGAGTTTCAAATCCTGGTTCAGACAAAAAATATCACTAAATTAACGCTAATGGCGAATCCTGAAAGTATATCCCACATGGCTGCGATTTTCAAAACAGAAACCGCATAGACAAAAACAGATAACGACTACAAAACTCTCCCAAAAAGACGGTAATAATCGCAATGAAAAGGAAACCTGTCGCAGCACGCGTTGCACCAAGTTCATCCTTCGCAACAGATTTTGGTCTCAAACAATCCCAAGTTATAAAATACAAGATGAGCGTTCCTGCAAATCCAATACCTATTCGCATCCAAAAGATAAGTTCAAAATGAAAGTTAAATGTCTCAACATCTTGTGTTTGCGCTCTGAGGAACATATTCACACAAAATAGCACGATAGACACAACAAGTGACCACAGCAAAACTGTGTTAAACCGCCTCAGATACGACACAGGCAAATCAGGTGTTACAAGATACCAATGTCCAAACCACATACCCGTATGCACCGTTCCAAGTAGCACTGCTGAAATCAAGAATTGAAATGTTAGAATGGACTTTCCACCAGAAAATTGAACGACATCAAAGTATTGGTTAGCACTGAGAATTATCCAGATACAACCGCAAAGAATTCCTGCATAAAATAGCACATCAGTTAGAATTGACGATTTTAACCACCAACTCAATGTATAACAAAAAACTATTAAGACAAAACAGGAAACGAGAATAGATTCATAGTTTGGTAATTTACCCAAAAAATTGATAAAAGTAACGGGGACTTTATTGAGGTAAAGATGAGCACACCGCGCTAAAACACCTACCAGTAGATAGATTCCTCCCATCAATCGATAATAGTTGGCATTCACCGTTCCTTTCGGTATGAGAAGCATCACTACAAATCCACCAACAGCGAGTTGACAGAAAACGATGTAAAAAATCTCTGCAAGACTGAATATTTCTGTGTTATCGGGCATCTACTTGTAAGCGAAAACCCCATTACAGCTTGCGACCATAATGGGGTTCGGTAATCAATTTTGTATGTATACCAACATAGATTGTAGGTATAAACTGAATTTATTGGATTTCGACGACTGCGCCGATGGCTTCAAGCTGCTCTTTGGTTTTTTCTGCGTCTTCTTTGCTGACACCCTCTTGGATGACAACAGGTGCAGATTCAACCTTCTCTTTTGCTTCCTTCAAACCGAGTCCCGTAATGGAGCGTACCTCTTTAATAACAGGTATTTTCTGTCCACCGATTTCCTTGAGTTGGACATCAAATTCGGTTTTTTCAGCAGCTTCTTCTTCAGCAGCTTCTGCTGCGCCACCTGCAGCGGGGGCTGCACCTGCTACTGCCATCGCTGGCATAGCAGACGCACTCACACCAAATTTTTCTTCAAGTGCTGTCACCAACTCTGAGAGTTCCAAGACAGTCATCTCACTAATTTCATCTATCAATTTCTCTATATCTGCCATTGTAATATTCCTTTCTTATTTAAAGAATAGTTATGCCTATTCGGCTGCTTTTTTCTGTTCGGCGATCTGCGTTAACACAGATGTCACCTGACCAATTGTATTATTAAGTACATTAACAAATCGCTGCATAGGCGATCCGTTATTCAACACATTAACAAGCCCATAAAGCGGTGCCCCGATGCCACCAATAGCCTTTGCGATTAATTCCTCTTTTGAAGGCATATCTTGGAGGGCTTTAACGCCATTCGCATCAATCACCTGTTTCCCAAGGATACCTCCTTTAATTTTAAGACTCTCATGTTCCGCAATAAAATTAAAGAGGATTTTACTTGTAGCCGCTGGGTCGTCACACGCCGCAAGTGCGGTGTTACCTATCAAATATGGATCAAGTCCTTCAATTTCTCTCTCTTGTGCTACAACATTAATTAACGTATTCTTGCAGACTTTATATTGGACATTTGCTTCACGCAACTGTTGTCGCAGATCATTTACCTCTGCAACGGTCAGTCCTTGAAAATCTGCCAATAGAATTACGTCTGAGTTTTCAAATAACTCCCGTATCTGTCCAACCTGCTGAACATTTGCTTCATTCGGCATAGGTTGCTCCTTTCACATTATGACTACTCCGCATGCAAATAAAAAACCTCCAGAAACCTGGAGGCTTGACCTAACTACGGCAGTCAAAACTTGTCTCGTTATTATTCACACGAAACATTTTCAACTATATCCGAGTCTCGGTAGGTAATTAAGCCTAAGCCCCTACTTTCTTCAACTCTATTTTGTAAGACGAATTTGTCGTCTGTCCTTTATATATTAACCCAAGTTGACACCTATAACTTGTAGGAGGGGTTTCTAACCCCGATTGATAAGAAACAACGAATTTTGATGCCTCTTTTGATTAATCGGGGTTAGAAATCCCTCCTACAAAGAATTAGTAGCAACTTGAGTATTTACTAAAAATCACACGAATTCTTGAGGATCTATCCGAATACCTGCCCCCATCGTCGCGGAAATCGCAACGCTTTTAATATATCTTCCTGAAGTGCCAGAAGGACGCGCCTTCACAAGAGCATCCATTACTGTCGTAAGGTTATCCTTAATTTGAGTTTCTTCAAACGAAACCTTCCCTATTGGCACATGAACGATGCCCGATGTCCGTTCAACACGATATTCTATTTGTCCTGCCTTGATGTTCTGCAGTGTTTCTGCGACATCCATTGTAACAGTACCAGCTTTAGGGTTAGGCATTAACCCACGCGGTCCAAGGATTCTGCCTAACTTCGGCATGATACTCCGCATCAGATCGGGTGTAGCGATTGTCGCATCAAAATCCAACCAACCATCAACGATTTTATCAACTAATTCATCAGTTCCTACAAAATCAGCCCCTGCTTCTTCAGCTTCACGCGCCTTGTCTCCCTCAGCGAACACAGCAACACGAACAGATTTTCCTGTGCCGTGTGGAAGTGAGACTGTACCACGAATATTCTGCTCAGCAACTGCAGGATTAACACCAAGACGGGAAGCCAAATCAATAGTTTCATCGAACTTCGCTGATCCTGTCTGCTTTACAAGCGATACCGCTTCGTCTACAGTGTACAAGTTTTCTTTTTCAACATGCTGTTGAAATTCACGATAACGTTTTCCTCTTTTCGCCATTCTGTTCTCCAAAATTGCTTACTCGGTGTTAGGTGATGTTCAGTCCCATACTTCGTGCTGTCCCTTCAACCATCCGTATTGCTGCTTCTATATCTGTGGTATTGAGGTCAGGTAATTTTGTTTGCGCAATCTCGCGAATCTGGTCCTTAGTAACATTTGCCACCTTAGTCCGATTCGGTTCTCCAGACCCCTTAACAATTTTCGCAGCAGACTTCAAGAGAACTGCAGCGGGTGGAGATTTTACTGTAAATGTAAAGGAACGATCACTATAACATGTTATAATTGTGGTAACAACCATGCCACTTTGCTGCTGCGTCTGGGCATTAAAGGTTTTGATAAATTCCTGCAGGTTAATCGCATAGGGTGCAAGACTCGGACCCACCGGTGGTTGCGGTGTCGCTTGTCCAGACACCAATTGAAGTTTTACTTCACCTGCCACTTTTTTTGCCATTTTATATACTTCTCCATATCTTCCTAAATATTATACCATTTCTAAAAAATGATCTCACATTACAAGTTTTTGTGAAATGTAATCTTATTCGGCACAAACTAAAAGTTTGTGCTACAAAAAAGAGGCATTATATACTATAAGTGGTATTATAACCTTTCAACTCCCATGAATCCCAATTCAAGAGGTGTTGAACGTCCAAAAATTGTAATCGAAAGGCTTAACCGTTGACGTTGCATATCAATTCCGAGTATCTCAGCAGTGAAAGAACTGAAAGGACCTTCAATAACCCGAACTTTATCCCCAACATTATATACCATCTCTGGCACAGGAGCATCTTCTTCAACGGTTGAACTTTCAAGCATACGTTCTACATCTTCCGCACTGAGCGGAATCGGGTTCGTGTTACCCGTGTGACCGAGGAAGTTCATCACCCCAGGAGTCTCTTGCACAAATGACCATGCTTTCTGTCCAAGTGAATTTTCAGCATGGGGACCGACTTCATGCATGGTATTGATGAGAACATAACCTGGATATGTAGGACCGCTCCTTACCTTCCGATTTCCGTCTACATTCTTTACAGTTGTAGACATAGGAACATTTACCTGCAAAATCTCGTCACGAAGTTCCTTGTCGGTATCGGTATCAGAGGATAGTCTTCTCTCAAGGAGAGACTGTATTTTCTTTTCATGTCCAGTATAGACCTGTACGATGTACCAATTGCCATTCATGATCAATTCCCACTTAAAAACAGTTCTCTTAGAAAGGACATCCCAAATCCACTAAGTTCAACTTGCAGAACATAAGTGCTTATAAGAATTACGATTAGAGGTATACAAGCGACAGCTGTCCAGTGTATACGACGATTTTCTAAACCTTTTCCAAGAACAAATACAGATACAGGAATTAGTATCAGGATCAAATTTGCAGGCCATTTCCATTCAGGTTTCCCTGCACTACCATCAACCAACCATAGGAAAAGACCTAACATACCAGACGCTACTAATACTACAATTGTACTGCCCCGAACCTGTTCCGCATCCGGTTTAGAGACCTTTTGCCACTCCAATATAATATTCTGAATGTAATTTTTAATTCTTGCTATCATGATACAAGGCAGGCCAGGAGGGATTCGAACCCCCAACATCCGGTTTTGGAGACCGGCGCTCTACCAGTTCGAGCTACTGGCCTGTACGATAGATATTACCGTATCTCCTTATGGAGTGTATGTTTCCGGCAGAAACGACAATATTTCTTGCGTTCATACCGATCTTGCTGAGTCCGTTTATTACGGGTTGTTACATAGTTTCGTTGTTTGCATGCATCACATGCTAAAGTTACAATGTCTCTTGGCATAATTAACCTGCCTTCGTATTTTATAGAAGTGGAGCCGACGACCGGGATTGAACCGGTGACCTCGTCCTTACCAAGGACGCGCTCTACCGACTGAGCTACGCCGGCAAATCAGTAGGTAGCACAAGCGGGAGACGGGATTCGAACCCGCGACACATGGCTTGGAAGGCCAATGCTCTACCAGCTGAGCTACTCCCGCACAATGCTGAATGGGGGCGGACGGATTCGAACCGCCGTAGGCATAGCCAACAGATTTACAGTCTGCCCTTTTTGACCGCTCAAGCACACCCCCAAAGAGAAGCTGACGAGAGGAATCGAACCTCCAACCTAGTGATTACAAATCACTTGCTCTACCATTGAGCCACGTCAGCACACAACAATTCCTCTCTTCACTATCCGTAAAATGTGTGCATTTCAGACTATTATTAGATTACTCGGTTTCTCCACTTATTAAGTATACAAATTTAATATGTCTTTGTCAAAAAAATCTTGGTTTTCAGTAGATTACTCAGCACTATCACCTGACTCATCTTCGGTTTCTGCCTGAGTGTCATCAGGGACAGTGTCTGTAGGTTCTACCTCATCTTCATCGGAAGCATTCTCTCCATAGATTTCAGCTAAAGGATTTTCTTCCTCCACTTCATCATATCCCTCAGGATCTAAAGAGAAAATAGATTCACTATCAGATTCTGAAGTATTGGGATCAAGTTGCCGGTATGACAATTTACCCGTAGCTAAGTCTTCAGTTGCTTCCGAAACAGGTTTCTGTTTCTGAGATAAGCCAGCTCCTAAAAGTTCATCATTTAATAAACGCGCACGTTTTGCAATTACATTCACTGCCAGATATTTATTTGGCACCTTCTCAGCCAACTCCTCAAGATAAACTATTGCCATTTTATCATCTCCCTGAATTCAAGACTCAACATATAATTATACCTGTTTTCTGCTGTGAAGTCAAATTATTTTTGACATACACATAGTAAAAGTGGTAAAATATTACCATTAACATGACACGAGTTCACAAGGAAAGAGATACACATGGATTCAACAGTCCAGCACATTTTGGAAAAAGCACTCGCGGCAGAACGTTTAGACTTTGATGATGCATTATCGCTGTTTAAATGTAACGAACTTCTACCGCTTGGGCACGCCGCAGATACTATACGACAACGAAAACACCCTGAAGGCTACATCACCTATATTGTAGATAGAAACATAAACTATACCAACTGGTGTTATGTGGATTGCGATTTTTGTGCCTTCTACCGACACAGAAAAGACCCCGATGCCTATGTCATGGAACGCGATGAACTCGGACAAAAAATACAAGAAACGCTTGATTTAGGTGGTGAACTTATTCTGATGCAGGGTGGACTCCATCCAAAACTCAAGTTAGAATGGTATGAAGATTTACTACGTTGGATCAAGACAAACTACAATATTCATATACACGGATTTTCACCGCCAGAACTTGATTGGTTCGCAAAAATAAATCGTATGTCTTTGCGAGAAATGCTCATTCGACTACGAGATGCAGGGCTTGACTCTATTCCCGGTGGGGGTGCTGAAATATTAACTGACAACGCGCGGAACATCATCAGTCCGAAAAAGTGTACTGCAGACGAGTGGCTTGAAGTCATGCGACAGGGACACCTGATCGGTCTCAAATCCAGTGCTACGATGATGTATGGGCACGTTGAAAGTTATGCAGAACGCGTTGAACACCTCATGCGGTTGCGCGAACTACAAGATGAAACTGGAGGATTCACAGCATTTATCTGTTGGTCATTTCAACCAAGTAATACTGAACTTGCACACATTCCGCCTGCAGGAAGTTTCGAATATCTCAAGACTTTGGCTATTTCACGCCTTGTTCTGGATAATATTGACAACTTCCAATCTTCTTGGGTAACGCAAGGTCCCAAAATCGGACAACTCTCACTAAAGTTTGGAGCAAACGATATGGGTGGCACGATGATTGAAGAGAACGTCGTCAGTAAAGCAGGCACTGTCTATTGCATGCCAATAGATGAAATTGAACGCACCATCTCTGAATTAGGGTTTGTTCCAAAACGCAGAAACTTCTTCTACGATATCCTCAATTAACCAGGACTTACGCATTCCCCCTTGATAAGGGGGACTTAGGGGGTTAAAAAGTCGTTATTTCAGTTATTTAACCCCCTAAATCCCCCTTATCAGTGGGACTTTCAGAAAAACTGCGTAAGTCCTGTTAACGATAGTCTTCGTGAATCCAAATATTTGCTGCCTTTTCCCTTGCGGCTAACCAATTTTCGTAAACAGCGGTTTTCTTCTGTTGAAGAAGCGTTTGAATACGTTTCGTCTTTTGACTCGGATCAGTTTGGTACAATTCTAAATCTGGTTCAACCCGTTCAACTAACTCAATAATATAAGCCGATGAATCTCCTTGGAATGGACCACGCACCTCACCTACAGACATATCAAACGCAGCAAACATAGCACTCTTAGAGTTTCCCATTCCAGAAATATAAGAACTCCCTTTATTCAGATTAAAGAGACTGCTCTCTTGAACAGATTTTTCTGAGGTATTTGAGTCTTCAGGTGCTTTATACTTCTTAATAAGGTCATCTAACGATTCTTTGTCGGCGGACATTTCAATCAGTGCTTGTGCAGCAGCTAATGCACTCTCTTTTGACTTTTTCGTTTGAAGTTCATTGATTACCTCTGTTTTCACTTCATCAAATGGCGGAATCATTGGAGGCTTTTTACCAAGAACAGTAGCAACAAAATGGGCTGTAATGTCACCCCTATAGTCTTTTGTTTCAATTGTATTCGTCACACCCACTTCCATATCAAAAAGTTCTTTAACCAATCCACCGTAAGTAAATAAAGACCCGATTTCTGGAATACTTAAAGCATCTTTAGCAAAGAAGTCAGTTTCACCCACAGAAAGTGACATATCTTTATACCGATCCTCCAAAATAGCTGATTCATAATCCCCTATTTCAATGTCAATAAGCAGATTTTCAGCTACCTCTTTGGCACCATCCACTCCATTGATTTGCACAAGTCTATCACGAATTTCAACTTCCACTTCGGCAAAGGGTTTGAGAGTCGCTGTAAATTTTTCTTCCAAGTTTATTATATGATATCCGAACCGAGTTTCAACCAGTTCACTCACTTCACCAGGTTTTAATGTATCAAAACACGCTTCTTCAAAAGGTTGCACCATCTGACCACGACCAAAATATTTGCCGGGAGGAAGATCCGGATTAGGAGTACCTAATGCACCTCCATCCGCTCCAGAAGGTCCTTCTGAATGTTCCTTTGCTAAGTCAGCAAAAGATGTTCCCGCTGCTAATGCTTCCTTAACAGTTTTTAGTAATTCTTCAGCCGCTGTTTTTGTTTCTGCTTTCTGTTCGTCTGTCGCATTATCAGGAAATTTCTTTAGAATATGTCGCGCTCGGACTAAATCCTCAGTCTTAAATTCACTTTGATTTTCTGTATAATATGCAACAACATCATCCTGAGTGACGAAATCAGCGGGATTAATTTGGATGAACTTCACATTAACCTGTTCTTCAGTTCTATAGTTGTCTCTGTTCTCTTGAAAATAAACCTCCGCTTCTGCATCGTCAACGCTTACTGTTGAAATATAATCACTATGTCGGAACTCAATAAATTTTACCTTTGCTTTATCAGCTTCAAGATTAAACGCTTGTTCAGTTTCTGTATCCGTAACCAATTCAAGTGTTTGAATACCTTCGCGTAGTGCTGTGGAACTAAGAAAATGACGTACATTTGCTTTATAAAGTTGAGCTATATCAGGTCCAAATTCATTATACTGTTGAACTCTATTTTCATCACTTCGGATGTAGCGTTCCACTTCCGCTTCACTTATATTTGCACTGCCTTCAATTGCCCGTCTGACAAGACTATCAATTATTTCTTTTTCTATCTCTTTCCGTTCAGGTGTTCCACCAAATCGTTGGTTCTGACGTGACTGCATTTGTCGTGAAATTAAATCTTCAAAATGTGCTCTTGACACTTCTAAACCATCAATTCTGAGTACTACTTCGCCTTCAGCCTGACCGCCACCTGGACCACCTGATCCCATATAAAGCATGACTGAAGCAATGAGAAAAACAACAGCAATCACCCACATAAAGATTTGGGCAATGAATTTTTCGCGCAAAAAGATCATCATAACGTTCTGTTTTCTCCTAATTCTCTTATTATACCATTTCTAATATATAACGCCTCTTTTTGTGACACAAACTTTCCAGTTTGTGTCACGAAGAATTGCAACCATAAATGAGATAATTACTTATAAAAATGGTATTAAACTTTTGTTAATGATACCCGATTATGACAAATATTTCAATTAATTTTCCGTTTAACACTTGCATTTTGTTGCGATTTGTCATATAATTTCATAAAAGTGCCAATGCATATAGATAATATCACAGATTTTAACTTGAAATATACCTTAGAATCTGGACAATCATTTCGATGGAATAGGATAGATAACGCATATTACGGTGTCGTTGAAGGACGTATACTCAAAATCCGTCAAGAAAATGATACCTTAATCATAGATAGTTCATGTGATGAAGATGAAACTACTTTCACATCACAGATGTCTCACTATCTTGACCTAAATAGAGATTTGGCTTATATACTGGATGCGGTTAATGTTGATGCCTATATTGATAGGGCAATAAATAGGTTTAGGGGGATGCGTCTGCTGAACCAAGAAATATGGGAGACCATTGCATCGTTCATTTTATCACAAAATAACAACATGGCGCGTATCCGAAAAATCATCCGCACGCTTGCTGAAAGATTCGGACAAATAGTAGAATATGATGGATATGTGGATTACACTTTTCCAACACCTAACACACTTGCCAACGCCAGTATTGACCAAATTTTTGAATGTGGAACAGGATACAGAGCAAGTTATCTTTGGAATGCTGCCAACAACGTCGTCAACGGTGAATTAGTGTTAGGGACGCTAAAACAATTGGATTACCTTGATGCAAAACATGAATTGATGAAATGGCAGGGAGTTGGAGAAAAGGTTGCAGATTGTATCTGTCTCTTTTCTCTGGAACACCTCGCAGCATTGCCGATTGATGTGTGGATAAAGCGAATTTTTGAACGCGTCTATATCCGCAAAACCGCAAAACCGAAAGAAATACAAGAATTTGCAAGACAACATTTCGGAGAATACGTCGGTTACGCGCAACAATACCTGTTTCATTATGCACAAAACCAACCGAATTGGGATGACGGTGAACATCTTGCGTTACGCAATAAAAAAAGATAATTCAAATATAATTCTTGTATTTGATTGTTAGACAGACGCTATTGTATTTTGAGATACGTAATGTTGATCATAAATAGAACAAGACTTACGCAGTTTTCTTAAAGTCCCCCTTGATAAGGGGGATTTAGGGGGTTAAATCACTGAAATAACGGCTTTTAACCCCCCTAACCCCCCTTATCAAGGGGGGAATGCGTAAGTCCTATAAATTACTTTAGTATTTTAGATTAGGAGGATTCAATGTCTGAAACAACAGGGAAAAATGTAGTTTCTCTTTTGGAAGAACATGTAGACCTTGCTATCTCTACAGTAAAAACATTAAGAGATGAAAAACTTGCACTTGAAGCTGAAATCGCACGCCTCAATAGCGATGTGATACAAAGAGATGCAAGGATTCAAGAGTTGGAAAATCTCAACAGTGAAATGCGTGAAGCATCGGAACTGGCACGGTTAGCTACTGAAGAAGAACGTGCCGGTATACGTAGGCAGCTTGAAGGTCTCATGGCCGGTCTTAATGAACCCGATGGAACATCAGAAAATGCTGATGACTCAGAAAACAATGCTGAAAATGAGTTAACATTTAAAGCAAGTAATAAAGAGTAATACTCCTCTAAAAATATCTTGTGCGTGTTTTAGTCCTTTCACACTCCTATATAATGAAACCGTATCGGAGAAAGTTTAATCTCATCGCAGCAAAACCGGATGTCGAAATGCGTGTTATCACACCTGACCGATGGCACGAAAGTTTTCAGGAGATTCATTTTCAACCTGAATCCGACATCCACTGTGAAGAGATTCCTTGTCCAATACGGTTTTCTGGTTATGGTAGTAGATTCTTTTATCGAAGGGGTATCTCCCAACACTTCAAGAACTTCCAACCCGATATTATCCATCTCGAAGAGGAGGCGTGGAGCCTTAATGCTTTGCAGACAGTCCGGTTAAAACGCAAGTTTTGCCCTGATAGTCGATTCATCTTCCGCACTTCACTCAGCATTCCATCAAAACAACGTTTTGGTCCTTTGCCAGTTTGGATCGAAAAACAGGTTTTCCGCGAAACAGACATCGCCTTTCCACTCAGCGAAAATGCTGGTAAAATACTAAAACAACGGGGTTATCTCGGTACTCAAATTCCGTTTCCAAACGGTGTAGATATTTCACTCTTTCAGAATCAAGATATGGGTCAACTAAAAGATTCTCTCGGTCTTTCAGATTGTTTCGTTATCGGTTATGTGGGACGACTTCTTCAGATGAAGGGGGTTGATACGCTTATTGAAGCAGGAGCAAGAATTAAATTCCCATTCAAACTGATATTACTTGGAAGTGGTGAGGATAAATCAAGATTCCGAGAATTAGCTAAAAAACATCAAATCAATCAAGATATTATCTGGATAGACGCTGTTCCACCAGAAGAAGTACCAACCTACCTGAACTGTATGGATACATTAGTACTACCATCCCGCACAACGCCAGATTGGGTAGAATTCTTCGGGAGAGTCCTTATTGAAGCGATGGCGTGTGAAGTGCCTGTCATCGGTTCAGATTCGGGTGAAATCCCTCAAGTTATCGGGGATGCTGGTTTAGTTTTTCCTGAAGGAGATGCTGAAGTATTAGCAGAGAAAATTACACTGATTGCAAACAATCCCTCGTTATATCAATCTCTACAGAAAAAAGGGTTAGTGAGGGTACAAAACTTCACATGGGAGACTATTGCAGAACGCACTTATGAAGTGTATCAACAACTCTTGTCTGTATAAGGTCAAATATACAAACTTACGGAAGTGAGTTGCAGAATGCCTCCGACTGGACTCGAACCAGCACGCAAATTAATGCACAGGCCCTCAACCTGCCGTGTATACCAATTCCACCACAGAGGCACTTTAATTATTATACTTCTCAATAGGTAGAAAGTCAAATTTATTGTAGAAATCGGGTGTGTAAAGTTTTTGGCACTTGTCTGAACCAGGATTTACAGGATTAGTAGATTACCAGGATTTTTCTCATCAAGTCCTATTTCATAAAGACAACACCAAACATGCATCAGAAAACCTGGATATGGTAATCTGTAAATCCTGGTTCAGACAAGTGCCAAAAGTTCTACACACCAGACACATCGTAGGGGCGAGGTCTCCTCGCCCCATATGCATCAATTTAAGGATATATCTTCTTGTAGGAGGGATATATCTTCTTGTGGGAGGGGTTTCTAACCCCGATTAACATTTTAAATTCGGACAAAATCGGGGTTAGAAACCCCTCCCACAAAAGAAAAATCAGCAACTTTTTCTTAAATTGACACCTGTGCCAAAAACCTTTACACACCCGACTGTAGTTATTTACTTGACTTTTTGGGTATATAGGTGTTATCCTCTAACTGTGTTGAAAATTGATAATCGCACCTATCAAACTCGATCCACTTTTTACTATTATGACACAGCAAAATATCACAGGTAAAACAATGGAAAAACTACACGAAAACCTATTAATTGTCCATGAACTGGAACGTATTCTAAAAGAATATTATCCATTCTTGGAATATGATGACCACATGTCTAAAAAATTGTCAGAAGATTTTTTGGAGCGAGTGAGAAGTGATGAACTATATGTCCGAGTAAAACCAAAAATGGAGGGGGCGGAACGGGACAGAAGGGTTATTGAAGATGTTTGTGATAAGTTATCTCAAGCGATAAATGTTCCATTAATGTCAGAAGTGTGTCCCCCAGCACGGTGCTACAAAAGCGGTTATGAAAGCTCTCGGCAAAATTTAGATACCGAGTGGACAGTATTTCGTTTATACAAAGCAATGATAAACCAAGACCCCGGCATTCACGGCGGCGAGCCAGTGTTTATGGGTACCCGTGTGCCGATAAAGTCGCTGATTGATCATCTGAAAGCAGGAGATAGCCTTGATGACTTTCTTGATGGGTTCACTTCCGTGTCGAGAGAACAGGCAATCGCATTTTTAGAATTCGCGTTGGAAACGACATTTGAGACAATAAACACAATAAGATCGGAAGACAACTCTACATGCGTGTTCTACTTGACGAAAACTTAAACTGGCGATTGGTCCGATATTTTGATACCGATTACCACGTGACAACTGTGGATTGGCAAGGGTGGAAAGGAAAGCGAAATGGCGAACTCCTTGAGCAAGCAGCAGAAACGTTTGATGTGTTGGTGACAATGGATAAGGGCTTTGAATATCAACAGAACATCAGCAAATATGCTATCGGTGTCGTTATCATTTCTACCGGAAAGAATCGAAGCAATCGACTTGAGCACATTCAACCTCTTATGCCGAAAGTGAATCAAGTTCTCAGAGACGTGCAACCCGGACAAGTCATCCACGTGGATGCCGATGTGTCATAACTCATCTTATATGACGTTATTTTGTATAGTTGAAAGGAAATGCAAATGATATACAGATCGGAGGATCAATAATGAACTTCAAACAAAAGTTAGGATATATGCTTATCGGGTGTCTATTTACAATCGCAGGATACATCATCGCATCACTGGACGGTGGTACTACACATGCCCAACAAAAAGAACAGGTGATTGATAAAATCGTTTGTAGAGAATTGGAAGTTGTCAACAAAGCGGAAAAGTCAGTTGTCCATATAAAGGCGGCTGCCAATGGTGGACTTGTGAATATCTACAACAACAAAGAGAAACGTATTGCTAATATAGGAGCAGAGTGGCACATGCAAGGAGATGGCATGGTGGGTGTCTGGAACAAGAAAGGAGACCCCGTCGGGACTCTGTATGCAAATATTGATGGTAACGGGGTTATAGACCTCCGAAACAAAGATGGACATATCATTGCTATTTTAGGGGCCTCTGTGACAAAGGACAAAGTAATTTTAGAACTCTTCAACAAAGAGAAACTTCGCGTTGGCATGGCTGCAACAGAGTCCGGTGGTAGCATGTCTGTCAGGAACAAGGAAGCAAAATCTGTTGTTAACTTAGAGGCGAAGTTTTCAGGGGAAGGTCTTGTGCATGTCAGTGACAAGGATGGAGAATCTATTATTGTCATGGAACCAAATACAAATCGTACGGGTGGCGTTGTTGCAGTATACGGCAACAACGCAAAAGGTGTTGCCAGTATAGGGGCAACTCCAAATGGCGGTTTTATGGTAGTCGGAGACAATGCAAGAAAGGAGGTTGCCCGCATCCTTGTAACTAAAGATGGCGAAGGTTTTATACAAACCTACAAAGGCGGTTGGAGGACTCACTAATAGAGAGGTGAGACATGAACGAATTGACACAAATGTTAGAATTCAATACATTACAATCACTTTATGACCATATAGAAGATAGTTCTTTAACCGAATTTAATATACTTGAAATTACGGATAGTATTCGGAAGTTTCGGGATGAAAAACACGAGGCAAACGACACGGAAGCTGCTGAGAAAGCACAGTGGGAACACCAATTTCTTTCATTTCATTTAACAGAAGGTGAGATAAGACCCGATTTTGAGCGATTCTATGAGAATGGTGAAGTTTCTATCTATCCGAATTTGGATGGTTTTGATGAAAAAGTCTACGGCTATCTTCGTAAAAGGTTAGATGAAACGGGGCATCTTAAACTCAAAGCACGCTATGCTCAAATACTGTGGAACAGCCCCGAAACCAAACATAATGACTTTGCCAGAACTGCAGTTGATTGTTATCTTGAGTATCTTGCTGAGTATGAACAAAACGGTTCTGAAGATGATGGTTATGCCCATGAAATATGTGAAGTCATGAAAAACGCCTATAGTATTGGACTGCACAGTAAGTATGAAATAGATCAATTAAAATCTCGGTTGTTGGGTTTTATTCACAAATTTAGTTCAAATGAACAATTCTTTGTGAGGAATCTAATTGGCTACATGCTGGAAAATCGAAAAGGTTTTAAAAAAGAAGATTTTGAAGGTTTAGAAAATATCTGCTGGCAGATGGCGGAATCTTTTTCAAATGATGCAGATATTGCGATCTCTTATCTAAAACTCGGTGAAAAGATTGACCAGAAACTTGAAAAACAATCTCATGAGTGGATACGTAGAATCGCTGAACATAATGAAGCACAAATGACGCTCTTTGAAAACGCTCCGGAGGTTGCATTGGTATTTTGTATGAAGGCTATTCATAATTACAGACAGATTGGCGATTCGGTAAAGCAAAAAGCATTAGAAGAACGCTATACCGAGCTCAAAAAGTCTACAAAATATCACACAATCAAAGCAGAATTTGATATCAAAGACTTTCTTATTGCGACACAAGACTATGCGCGAGAATTTATCAAAAAAGCCACTTCTGAGGATATTATACGTGTCTTGTACAGTGACAAAACTTTACTCCCGACAAAAGCTGAAGCAGAGTCGTCCGCCAGAGAATCTATGAAGATGTCGCCAACACAGCATTTGATACCCAAAGTCATAACAGATCGGAACAAGAATGTCGTTCAACATTTTGATACCCCTGATGAGTTGGTATATCATAGTTTACTTGAGAGTTATAAATTGCAACTTGAGACAAGTAACATCCACCTTATCAGAGCGATTCTGCTTGGAGCAATATCGGAAAAGAAATTGACGATCCGCAGCTTACTGCAGGGTTTAAACAAATTATGTTGGTATGGTAAGCTTCCGAATTGGATGCAGTTGATTGCACCTGCACTTAATGAGTATTTTGAGCAGGTAAATTTTCATTTGGACTACCCTGAACGCAATACCCCCAATTTTATTTTGTGTCTTGATTCTCTAACACTCAAAATAGAGGGGCTTTTCAGAGAGTTATGTCATATTTCTGGTGTGCAAACGACTTACCACAAACAAGATCATACCAATCGTCAAATCGCATTTGAAAAGGATATTGAGGCGTTGTTACGTGAAGAAGCAATCCAAAAACTTTTTGATGAAGATGACCTTTTGTTTTTCAAATTCCTATTAGTCGAAAAATGTGGCTATAACCTACGCCATAACATCGCACACGCACTGCTGCCATCTGATCAATACCATTTTGATCTTATGAATTTGATGATATTAGCATTATTTCGATTAGGAAAATATGACTTTGCTCAACAGAGCAAGGCAGAAAATGGGAATGATGTAGACGATGAGAATACAGACACACACATTGAAAGCGAAACGATAGAATGACAGTTTTTATCTGTTATGACGATCTAAATGAGGTGTCATCGTACAAGAAATTTCAACAATTGATACAAAGCACAGACACATTACAACTCACCAATGAAGATAAATTAGGAACAGGAAACAGATGCAAAATTCCGAACCAGAACTACAACAACTTCTCACGAAAGAACTTGAAGGCGAAGTGCGTTTTGACGCATACTCAAAAGCACTCTACAGCACAGATGCAAGCCTATATCAAATTGAACCAATAGGCGTTGTTCTTCCCAAACACAAACAGGACGTAATAAAGACGGTCCAGATTGCATCAGAACGAAAAACTCCCATCCTACCCCGTGGTGGTGGAACAAGTCTTGCTGGACAGTGTGTCGGTGAAGCAATCGTGATTGACATGTCTAAATACATGAATCAACTGATTGAGTTTAATGTTGATGAACATTGGGCGCGTGTCCAACCCGGTATTGTCCTTGATGAACTAAACCATCTTCTTAAACCGCACGGACTTATGTATGCACCTGATGTCGCTACAAGCAGTCGCGCAAATGTCGGTGGCACAATCGGCAATAACTCCGCAGGTTCACATTCACTCATTTACGGAAAAACAATTGACCATGTCCTGTCCTTAGACCTTGTCCTTGCAAACGGTGATGAAATAACCGCTGAGCCACTATCGTTCACAGAAGTCGCTTCAAAAAAGGAAGGAGATTCCTTAGAAGCAAACATCTATCGCGAACTATGTAGAATCTGTGCTGAGAATACCGATGAAATCCGTAAACGTTATCCACGTATATTACGCAGAGTCGCAGGATACAACCTTGATGAATATGTATCTGATGCTGGTTCAAAAGAGGTAACGCCCTACCGTCGTGATGGATGCGATGCACACCGACCATTTAGTCTCACCAAAATCGTTGTCGGTTCAGAAGGGACTCTCGCAACTATCGTTGAAGCAAAAATTAATCTCGTTCCAATCCCAAAAATGACATCTCTGTGCGTCGTACATTTTAAGTCCATCATCGCCGCTATGGAAGCAATGCAACCTATATTAGATTGCAACCCTACTGCAGTTGAACTGATTGACAAAACAATACTGGGTATGGCACAAGGTTCATTGGAATTTTCACGACTTACCAGTTTTATTGAAGGCGAACCCGAAGCACTCCTCGCTGTTGAATTTTACGGTGAAACAGAAACTGAACTACATCAACAGATTGACCACCTTGAAAATTCACTAAAGAATGCGGGATACGGATATGCGTTTGTCCGATGTTTTACTGCGGAAGAAAAGGCACAGGTCTGGGAAACAAGGAAAGCAGGTCTCGGTCTACTCATGGGCATGAAAGGCGATGCAAAACCGATCGGATTTGTAGAAGACGCTGCTGTTCCTATCGAAAATCTACCTGAATATGTCCGCAGATTTGATGAAATCGTCACAAGACACGATACTACCGCATCTTATTACGCACACGCCAGTGTTGGCTTACTCCACAACCGACCAATAATCAACCTAAAATCTGAGTCTGATATTCAAAAAATGCACAGCATTGCAAGCGAGGTGCGCGACCTACTTTTGGAACTTGATGGGGCAATGAGTGGTGAACATGGGGATGGACTCGTACGCAGTGAATGGATTGAGAGTATGTTCGGTCCACAAATATATCAAGCTCTTCGCGAGGTAAAAAACGCTTTTGATCCAGACGGTATTATGAACCCCGGAAAAATCATTGATCCGCCTCCAATGACCGAAAATCTCAGATTCGGTCCAAAATACAACACTATCAAAATTGATACCTATTTCGATTTTTCTTCACAAGATGGGTTTGGTAGAGCCATTGAAATGTGCAACGGGGTCGGTGCATGTCGTAAAACCTTAACTGGAACGATGTGTCCATCCTTCATCGCAACACGAGAAGAGGAACACTCTACACGCGGACGTGCAAACGCTCTCCGCTCAGTCATCTCTGGTTCTCTACCACACGCGGATTTCACAAGTGAAAGACTTTATGATGTCCTCGATCTTTGTCTCGGTTGCAAAGCATGCAAGGCAGAATGTCCATCCAACGTGGATATGGCGAAAATAAAATATGAATTCCTCGCGCACTATCGCAAAGCAAACGGACTCCCATTACGTAATCGACTTTTCGGTGAAATTGGATCTCTCGCAGTTCTCGGTTCCGCATTTGCCCCTATCTCAAATTGGGCAACAAATAATCCATTTTCCAAATTCATGGCAGAAAAACTAATTGGTGTTGATCGCCGCCGCGATATGCCTACCTTTGTCCACAATACCTTTGAAAAATGGTTCAGAAAGCGAAATACGCCTAAAACTTCAGACAAAAAAGTCGTCTTATTTCACGACACTTTCATGAATTATAGTGAACCCAATATCGGTAAAGCAGCAGTCCATGTTTTAGAGGCCGCTGGATACGAAATTATATTACCAAAAAAACAGTGTTGTGGTAGACCACTCATCTCTGAAGGCATGCTTGACAAAGCCATTGAAAACGCAAACTACAATATTGATCAGCTTCATACTTACGTGGAAGAAGGAATTCCAATAGTTGGATGTGAACCGAGTTGTACCTCCACCTTAACCGATGATTATGTTGAACTCATTAACACACCGAAAGCAAAACGGGTTGCAGAGAACACCTATTCACTTGAAGAATTTCTGATACATGCTTATGATAACAACGAACTCACACTCACATTCAATTCTGATCCGCGTGAAATCTTATTACACGGACATTGCCATCAGAGGGCACTCACTGGAATTCAACCAGTGCAACAGATGCTTGAATTGCCAGAAACTCATAACGTCACTGTCATTGATTCCAGTTGTTGTGGCATGGCAGGTTCATTTGGATATGAAAAATCGCATTACGAAATCTCTATGAAGATAGGTGAACTTCGACTATTCCCAACTATCCGCGAACAACAAGGAGAGTTCACACTAACTGCATCAGGGTTTTCCTGTAGACACCAACTTGAACACGGTACTGGCATTCTACCAAAGCATCCAATTGAAGTGCTAAGTGAAGCGATTTCATCAACAGGACTTACGCATTCCCCCTTGATAAGGGGGGTTAGGGGGGTTAAAAGTCGCTATTTCAATGATATTTCAGTGATTTAACCCCTAAATCCCCCTTATCAGTGGGACTTTAAGAAAAACTGCGTAAGTCCTGTCAAATAACAATAAATGAGGTAATGAAAATGCCTAAATTCTTTGAACCACTTGAAGATTTCAAAACTGTTGACTTACCTGAAAAGCAATTGCCATTTTGGAAAATTGCAGGTCCAGGCGCAATTCTGGTCGGATTATCTATCGGGGCAGGTGAAATCGTGATTTGGCCCCGCATCGCTGCAGAATACGGTGGTGGCATGGTCTGGGCAGCTGTCCTCGGCGTATTTCTCCAATTATGGATAAACTTTGAGGTAGGCAGATGGACGATTGCAACCGGGGAAACGGTATACACTGGCTATAGTCGCGTTTGGCGCGGCTTCGCACCACTGTTTATCTTACTCACTGTTGTTGGATGGATTGCTCCCGGATGGGCACGCGCATCAGGACTCGCTCTCAAAGCACTACTAATCGGTCCAAACGGTTGGGGATCCGACACTTTCTGGACTATAGTTACTTTCGCTGCTGTCGCTCTTATTCTTTTCGGACCCAAAATGGTTTATAGTTCTGTGGAAAAATCAGTAGAACTTCTTGTAGCAATTGTTACAATCGGGCTCATCCTTGTCGTAATTGCAGTTGGTAAGATCGACACATGGAAAGAATTGGGAGCTGGTCTAATAAACGTTGGGCATGTAGCAGAAGGCATGAATATCAAGAAACTTTTTATCGCAGTAGTTTTTGCCGGCGCAGGAGGAACAGCAAATCTATTTTATACATTTTATCTCCGAGATAAAGATATCGGTATGGGCGCGCGTTTGCCATCACTCTTAAATCCTCTGCGCGGACGGGACGAAACTGTACCATCAACCGGATTCCTATTTGAAGAAACCGAAGAAAATAGACATAGATTTGCTGCATGGTGGAAGTATATAAAACAGGACCAAATGCTATTCTTTTGGGCACTAAATACTGTCACTATGCTACTATTTATTTTTGGTGCGCTGGCAGTCTTACATCCAAAAGGCATTGTTCCACAAGAAGGACAACTCATCTATGATGAAGCAAACATATTAAAAGATATATGGGGAATGCCAGGGCAATATATTTTTCTACTCGTCGGTGTGGCAACGCTTTTTGGCACACAACTCGCACTCGTTGATGGTGTTGGACGTTCTATATCTGATATTATCTATACGAACTTTACAGGCGCGAAAAAGTACTCTTTGAGTTGGTGGTATCTGCTCATAGTAGGAATATGGATCGTCGCTGGCTGTGTAATAACTTTTGTGATGGAACAGTTAAATGTCAGCGAACTCGGTTTCTTATTCAGCGCAGCATATATGGGTGGATTTGCAATGGCACTCTACGTCCCACTAACACTTTACATGAACCGTCGCTTTTTACCGAGTTTTGCTAAACCAAAATCTATTTCAACTATTATGATGTTAATCGCATCCGCTGTTTATATCGGATTTGCTATTTCAAGTATAATCTGGGAAATTAATCGACTTTTCGGAGGATAAAAAATGGACAAGAACGATCAAAAAGCCTTTTTTGAAAAGGAAGGCTATCTTGTTGTTGAAAACCTATTATCACCTAAAGAGGTAGAAGAATGTCAAGCAGAAATACAACTCTTACATGAGTTTGCTGCAGGACAGGAATCTGATGAACAGAAGGAACGTGCTGATGTCGCACGTAGACACGTACAACGCGAACCTTTCGCGCAAGACAAAACGCAAGGAGACAAATTACCTGTTCTGCGGAAAGCAGAGAATACGCGTCAATATTCTGAAGTGTTCAAGAATTTAGCGCAACATCCAAACCTTGTAGCAGTCCTTCAAAACCTTATCGGAGAAGACCTGCTGCTGTTTAGAAGCACTTTAATGTTTAAACCTGCTTTCCACGGTTCATCACATGGACTGCATCAGGATTCAGCATATTGGCCAATGGAGCCACCGAGATTAGTAACGGTAAGCATTTCCCTAAACGATGCAACACCTGAAAATGGATGCTTTAAAGTCGTGCCACGTAGCCATTTATGGGGTGTGCAAGAGTGGGGTGGAATCGCACGGCAACAAGACGCTGAACTCACGGATCGCAAAGAGGTTGCAGATGAACAGATGGACGTTCCGCTTTCCGCAGGAAGTGCCCTGTTTTTCCATAGCCTGATGGTACACGGCTCCGGTCCCAACACAACTCCTAATCCGAGAAACACTGCCCTTTATGCATATTTTTCTCCAGATGTCAGGTATGTTACCAAAGATGGAACAGGAGAACGCACTTTCCCAGTGGTTGCAGGACTAAACGGAAAATCAGAAATGAAGTTCACCGCACAAAAAGCCTCTTAAAACAAAACCCAAGGAAAGCACATGAAGGTCGCACTTGAAGGACGCGGAGCGATTGTCACTGGTGGGGCAAACGGAATCGGCAAGGCAATTGTGCACGCACTCATAGAAAACGGTGCACATGTCGCAATTGTAGATATTGACGCGCAAGCAGGTACTCAAACCGCACAAGAAATGCTGAATAGTGGAGGTGCTTGTATATTCGTTGAAGCAGATGTTGCCAATCCTGAACAAATGGACGCAGCTGCAAACAACATCGCTACCGAACTTGACAGTATCCAGATACTTATAAACAATGCGGGCATCAACACAAAAAGCGAACGCGTGCCGATCCATCAATACACTTTAGAAGATTGGCATCGCATCCTTGAAGTTGACCTAACAGGTGTATTTGTCGTTAGTCGAGCCGTTATCCCACACATGCTCAAAAAAACTTCCGGCCGCATTGTTAATATCAGTTCTATTGCGGGATTAGTACCACTTCGTCTTCAGAGTGCCTTTGTTGCAGCAAAAGCTGGTGTAGCAAACCTAACAAGGTCAATGGCACTGGAACTCGGACCGAAAGGAATACTCGTCAATGCAGTCGCACCAGGTTCAACGCTAACCCGTGGTACAAAGGCACTCTTCTATGGGCCCGATGGAGCGTACACGGAAAATGCTGAAAGTCTCTTATCACATATCCCACTCGGACGACCCGGAAATGTTGAAGAGATTGCTGCAGCTGTGCTTTTTTTAGTCGCACCAGAAGCAAGTTATATCAACGGCGCAATACTCACAGTTGATGGAGGTTGGACTGCAGGTTATACACGAGATTGGTAAATCCAATAAAACAACCACAATTATTACGGATTCGGTGGTGAAGTACAGATGAGCACCTCCAATGTCTCATCCCCAGTATTTTCAATACCGTGCTCACACCACGGAGGAAGATGAATAAACGTCCCCGCCTTCACAGGCACCTTTTCATCAGCAATCGTCATTGTTCTTCTCCACGCATAATAACATAACACTCCTCTGTATGATGACTTCCAGGTTCCAACACAACATGCGGCGGTACAAAAAACATCACCATCCCTAAATTTTCCGCAGGTGCTTTCGGGTTAGCAGGATGTACAACACGCACACCAATGCCATCACAACCCGGATATTTGACTGGTACACCATCTTGGACAGTCACAACATTGGCTTGCACCTGTCTCTTCGGTTTCGCGATCGGTGGTTCCCCCTCATATCCTTTAAACGTGGTTATTTTTGCCATCTGGTACCTCTATCCTCAAGACACAACGGGATTAGATAAAACCCCGATACCTTCAATCTCTACCTCAACCACATCGCCTGCTTTCAAGGCAGTTGTAGTACCGGGTGTTCCAGTATAAACCGCATCACCTGGATTCAAAGTTATTGCCTGAGAAATAAAACTGATAATCACAGGCACAGGAAAAATAAGATCGCCAGTGGTTTGAGACTGAACAACATCTCCATTGATACGCGTTTCTAATTGTAAGTTACCGTAATCAATATCAATCGCAATGAAAGGTCCCATTGGTCCAAATGTATCTGATGCTTTCGCACGCCACCATTGCATATCATTTGATTGCCAAGTGCGTGCACTGACATCATTTCCACAAGTTACGCCTAAGATGTTTGCTGCTGCTTCATCAGGTGTCGCTTTACTCGTCCGTTCCTTAATAATCACAACCAATTCACCTTCAGCATGCACATCGTCATCCCCTGATGGCAGCACAATATCACCATCCGGATCGTTAATGCATGAAGGTGCTTTGAGGAATATTTCCGGATTTTGTGGTTCAGGTTCATTCCCTAAGTGACTACGATAATTCAAACCGACTGCTAACACTTTTGAAGGTCTTGTCGGTGCAAGTATTTTCACATCCTCCAAAGCAACGGTTTCGCCAGTTTCATTACAATCAGTAAACGGACACGCGTCTAACTTTCGTAACTTATCCCCATCAACAATACCGTATTCAATTTTCTCATTCAATTCATATCGAGCAAGTTTCATATATAATTCCTCCATTTCTATTCTCCCATAGATTCATCAGTTTGTCAATCTTTTACTGAACTTAGGGGTGTCTCCTATTGTAGGGCGGGGTCTCTGTGCCCCGCCACCTATTGTAGGGCGGGGTCTCTGTGCCCCGCCACCTATTGTAGGGCGGGGTCTCTGTGCCCCGTCATGTCTGAGAATTGGATATAACGGGCGGGCACAGAGACCCCGCACTACAATGGGTAGTGAGAACTTAGTGACAAAAACTTTACACAACCCTGATAGCAAAAAACTTGACATACAAATTAAAAGTCGTTATACTACTAAAATCAACTTGACAAGCATTTCTTTTTAAAAATGGAATAACGCAATGCGAAACGGGCACAACAATTCTAACGGCAAAAAAGATATATTTTACCCGTATCAATTGGTCGGTCCGCTTGCTAACATAGAACACTGCCTGGTATTTCCGTTGATAACTCATAATGTTAACTCAGAATTAATCACCCCCCCCCCACAACGTCACATTCTGTAAAACCATCAGTTAATAATTTTAAAAAATCAGTATCAGTAATCATAACCGTACTGATTTTTATGTACTCGTACGCGCGCTGTCTTACACAGTGGATTTCGGTACGAGTTTTTTTGTTGCAATTTCAATTTGACTCAAAAAGGAGATTTTCTTATGAAGACGAAATTGTTTATGATTGTACCACTTTTGTTAGCGATAACTTTTTTCACACCCATTACCTTTGCGCAGGACGTATCACCATGGGCTGAACCGAATGAAATACACACCCGCACTATACCTAGTTCACAAAACGCTCCTCACATACATACGCTTGATGTCCTCAGCGTGGCGTTCAGTCCGGATGGTAAAACCCTCGCAAGTGGAGGTTGGGACGATACCATCCATCTGTGGAACGTATCAGATGGCACACACATCCGAACACTATCGGGACGACATACAGATGAACCCTACAGTGTAGCGTTTAGTCCGGACGGTAAAACCGTCGCATGTGGAAGTTATTTTCGTAATACCGTCCCCTTGTGGAACGTATCAGATGGCGCGCACATCCGCACACTTCACGGGCATACGAGTGTTGTCTCCAGCGTGGCGTTCAGTCCAGATGGCAAAACCATCGCAAGTGGAAGTTGGGACAATACCGTCCGTTTGTGGAACGCATCAAATGGTGCACACATCCGAACACTATCGGGGCATACGAGTTATGTCCGCAGCGTGGCGTTCAGTCCAGATGGTACAATAATCGCAAGTGGTGGAGGCGAGGTCCGTTTGTGGTTTATAGATGGCACTCCCCTACTAACGCTACGAGAAGCAGCATATGCCGAAAGTGTAGCGTTTAGTCCAGATGGTAACACGCTTGCTGTAGCTCGCAATAACAACAACCAGCACAACATCCAGTTGTGGAACGTATTTGATGGTGCACACATCCGAACACTATCAGGGTATACGGATTCTGTCAGGAGCGTAGCGTTTAGTCCAGATGGCAAAACCATCGCAAGTGGAGGTGATGACAAAACCGTCCGCTTATGGAACGCATCAGATGGCACACAAATCCGCACACTAGAACATACGGGTTTGGTCCTCAGCGTAGCGTTCAGTCCAGATGGTAAAACTATCGCCGCAAGTGGAAGTAGTGACAAAACCGTCCGCCTCTGGTCACTTGCACCGCCACCAGAACTAAAGGAAGATGTCAACAAAGATGGTAGAGTCAACGTGCTGGATTTAGTCTTAGTCAGCAGAAACTTCGGTGCCACAGGCGAAAATGTTGCAGATGTCAACGGTGATAACGTTGTCAATATCCTGGATTTAGTAGTGGTCAGCAATGCGTTTGGTAAGACATCGTAAACATATCAAATAGATAGGTTTATTTATGGTGAAATATGGAAATAATTGGACACTTAACTTGTAGGAGCGATCTCCGAATCGCGACCAAACCCTTTGATAGTCGGGAATCGGAGTTCCCTCCTACAACTCAGAATGTAGAATTAATTGTCCAATCTACCATAGTTTTCAACGTGAGTTTGATAATAATATTGAAGTGGGTTTGACACAATGAATTAGAGGAATCCAACACGATATATCGCAGCACTCCAGCGGAGTGCTATGTTTATAGAAAATCGGATTTTAGTTCTCGCACTCCAGCGGAGTGCTATGTGTTCTGAAGCCAAATACCGCAACTACGGAGCGGCGTGCTGCGTTAGATAGTTGCTATAAATATATTGCTCCTAATGAAGATTAAAAAAATCGGTAATCCAACCCATAAACACTATCGTAAGGGCGGGGTTTCCCGCCCGAATATTACCCAATTAATAACTTAATCTTCATACGGAGCAAATGCCTTGTTCTGATTTCCAACCAAGATTGAACGTCAACGAAATACAACATTTAAAATTCGATTGTTTTATCAAACTCACGTTAGTTTCCGGTTTTTCGGGAAGATTTTATCACGGCTGTTAAAATTCTTATTTAGCGTGAGTTTGATAAAAACAAGATGTTGGACTTTCGTAGGGGCGAGGTCGCCTCGCCCGTAGGGTTAGGAAACCTAACCCTTACGAGAATATTCCTTTATGTTCAGAATGTGCTATATATCAAACTCACGTTATTTGCCTATTTTGGGGTATTGCCTCATTTTTGTCTGAACCAGGATTTTCAGGATTAGTAGATTTTCAGGATTAGAGTTTGGGCATCATAGTTCTATCCTTAAGGATGACGTTTATTCATTGAGAGGAACATTGGAGAATCAAACTCCCAATCCTATAAATCTATAAATCCTGTGAATCTTGGTTCAGACAATTAAGATGATTCCACTAAATAACCTACACCGTCCACAATAAATCGTTGACTTTGACATTTCCCCATGCTATTATACAAGCAAATAATTCCAAAAGGTAAGAACCATGACAAAAATCGGAATTGTCGGTGCATCTGGTTATAGCGGCAGTGAATTACTCAGATTCCTCGTCAACCATCAAGGTGGACTGAAAATTGAACTCGCAACCTCCGAAACCTACGCAGGTCAACGCGTGGATCATGTCCTACCACATCTGCGAGGATTCGTAGATATTCAGTTCGAACCATTGGATATAGATTCTCTCAAAAACAGAGTGGATGTTGTTGTCTTGGCAGTACCGCACAAAGTCGCAATGACGTACGCACCACAGATTCTTGAACAAGGATTACGTGTTGTGGATTTCAGCGCAGATTACCGTTTAAATAATGTAGAGACATACAGCAACTGGTACCACGTCGAACACACCAGTGCTGAACTCATCCAACATGCTGTCTACGGTCTACCAGAACGTTATCGTGAAAAAATCAGAGATGCACAACTCGTCGCAAATCCAGGATGTTACCCGACAAGTGCTATTCTCGCTACTATTCCACTGCTAAACAATAGAATTATAGAATTAGAATCAATTATCGTTGATTCTAAATCGGGCATCTCTGGCGCAGGACCTAAACCGAAAGACACGACACATTTCCCGAATCGTGAGTCAAATCTTGTCGCATATAACATCGGTAAACATAGACATACACCAGAGATTGAACAAGAATTATCCGCAGTTGCAGGCGAAGACGTTACCGTTACATTCACACCACATTTAGTTCCAATGACACGCGGTATCCTCAGCACTGTCTATGCGCGTCTGAAAAAACCACTTGATATAGATTCCCTACTTGAAACATACACTTCATTTTACGATAAAGAACCTTTCATCAGAGTTCTAAGTAAAGACGTTTATCCAGAAACAAAAGCAGTTCTCGGTAGCAACTATTGCGATATAGGAATAGATATAGACGAGAGAACCCAACGAATCGTCGCTATGGCAGCACTTGATAATCTTGGCAAAGGCGCAGCTGGTGCCGCATTACAAAACCTAAATCTCATGTTCGGTTACAACGAAACAGACGGACTCAGATCGCCAGGATTAATGCCATAAATATGGCAAAATGACCACTCTCCGTTGTTACTAATAATTTAAGTTACCACATATAGTTGGACAACTATATCCAATTTGAAACTGAAATAGGAAGAAACTAATAATGTTAAACTCAATTCAAATGCGGCTCTTTATGTTTTTTGTTATCTCTTTGGTGTCTATCTTGCCTCAATCTATTCTTGCACAAGATAAAAATACTGTTCTATTGTATACATTTGCCTCCGGTGACGGTAATGTTGTCAAAGACTTATCGGAACACGGGAACGACGGAACATTAATGGGAAATACGGATTGGGATGATGGAAAACTCGGAAATGGACTTGTTTTTGGTGGAAACGAACCAAGAGATTTCGTGGATATACCTGACAGTGATAGTCTTGACCTTGTAACCGAACTTACAATTGAAATGTGGGTCTATCTGAATGCTCATTCAACTGCTGGGGGTACCGGTGTTACAAAAGAGAAGTCATATAAAATTGGTCCGAGAAGCAACCAGAGATCTATACTTCGTATGACTACTACTAAGAATGATTGGGTTGATGCTACTGTAATTGGGGAAAAACCACTACCGCTAAACGCATGGTTTCATATAGCTGGCACTTACGATGCAAAGACTGGAGATGGTAAACTATACTTTGATGGTGAATTAGATAGTGAAAAAAATATTGGTGGTGATATTGTACCAAATGATGTATCGGTTTGGCTCGGACGCGGTTCCAATCCGTTTCTAAATGGGTATATGGATGAGGTGCGAATCTCCAATGTAGTACGTTCACAGAAAGAGATACAGCGTTTGATGAACGCCGGCATTGAAGGTGTACTTTCTGTCTCACCAGATGATAAGTTAGCAATTTCTTGGGGAAAAATAAAGAGAAAATAATAATGCCGTGAATTTGATAAATCAAATTCTTGTATTCGGTGAAGTTTGGAGATCAATCTAAAACAGTAGACTTAGCATTTGACCTCACAATTGTCTATGGAACTCATGATCGTTGCAGGAGAACCATCTGGTGACCTGCAAGCCTCACATGTCGCGCAAGCACTCAGAACACACTGCCCTGATATATCAATCTACGGAATGGGTGGTGATATGATGAAAGAGGCGGGTGTATCACTTATTATCCACATACAAGATTCGGCTGTTATGGGTTTTGCCGAAGCATTCACTGCCCTACCGAAGTTCATAAAAAAACAGACACTCTTAAAAAAACATATCAAAGTAAAACATCCAGATGCTTTACTCCTTGTAGATTTCGCGGAGTTCAACACACCTTTGGCAAAATACGCTAAATCGCAAGGAATTCCTGTCATCTACTACATTCCACCAAAAGCATGGGCATGGCGACCAGGGAGGGCAAGAAAACTCGCTAAACGCACAAATGTCATCGCTTCTATCTTCCCGTTTGAAACGGAATTCTATCAAAAGGCAGGCGCAAATGCAGTATTCGTTGGACACCCATTGGTTGATTTTGCAAAGACACACCTATCAATGAGCGAAGCACGGAAACAACTCAATCTTAAAGAACATACCTCTGTCATCGGTCTAATGCCGGGCAGCAGACGTTCAGAAGTACAACGTATTCTCCCAATCATGCTAAAAGCATCAGCAAACATATCGCAGCTTATCCCTAATACAGAATGGGTTCTACCCATTGCCCCGGGTATTTCTGAAGAGTTAATATCAGACTGTAAAGAAGGCATAGATGGAATTCCAAAAATAAAAATACTGCATGATGAAACCTATACAGCCATGCGCATTGCAACCTTGATGCTCGTAACCTCTGGAACAGCAACACTTGAGACATCATGCATCGGCACGCCAATGATCATCCTATATCGCACATCGTGGCTCAACTGGAGGATAATCAACGCATTAACACCTTTAGAACATAGCGGGTGGCCAAATCTAATAGCTGGAAAACGGATCGTCCCAGAACTCCTACAAACCGATCTTACTTCCGAATCACTAACAGAATACACTTTAGACCTGCTTAAAAATCCAGAAAAAATGATCACCCAACAAGAAGCACTTGAAGCAGTCCATAAACAATTGGGCGAACCAGGTGCCGCAGAAAGAACAGCACAATTAATATTAAAGCAAATTGAATCCACACCCCTCTAAATAATGAAACGAACACTCTACGATTTCATCACGAAAAAACAACGTGGCATTCTTCCGACACTGTTCCGCATATTGCTGATGCCGTTGTGTGGACTCTACAGTGCCATCGTCTATGCACGAAATTTCTGCTTTGATGCAGGTATCTGTAAACAAAAAAAACTACCCCGCACTGTCATAAGTATAGGTAATATCGTTGTGGGAGGAACAGGGAAAACACCGACTGTCGTGGCTATTGCCAAACTGCTCCAACGTGCTGGTTCAAATGTCGCTGTGCTTCTGAGAGGATATAAACGTCAAAGTGCTGAGAAAATATTGTACGTTTCGGATGGTAAAAACCATTTATGTTCAAGGGAAGCAAGCGGAGATGAAGCGGACATGCTGGCTCATCAACTCTCTGATATTCCAATCATCGTTGGAAAACATCGATATCTAACAGGTGAAGCTGCAATTGACCAATATAAAAGTGATGTCATAATCCTTGACGATGGATTTCAACACCGACAGTTAGCACGAGACCTTGACATTCTCACAATTGATGCTACCAATCCTTATGGGACTGGTTCACTCCTTCCTATAGGAACACTGAGAGAACCGAAATCTTCCATAAAACGTGCAGACATCATTATTTTAACACACACAGATGTAACAGGGACAAACATTGAACAACTAAAAACAGAACTAAACGAATTAGCACCGAATATCCCAATCTTAGAGAGTATCCATAAACCAACTTCGTTATATCGGCTAAATCATACGGATGATAATTCTATGATACCGCTCAACAATCTCTCAGGAAAACGACTCCTTGCTGTGTGCGGAATCGGAAACCCTAATGCATTCGTTAGAACACTTGAAAACCGTAATCCAGAGATTGTAGAGTTGTTAGCCTTTCCAGATCACCATGTCTATACCGAAGCCGATATTCAACAGATCAAACATCAGATGGTCCAGTGTGAAGCAGAATGGATTATTACAACACAGAAAGATGAACACAAACTCACATCTCTCAACACAGACCTACCGATATTAGTATTAGTGATAGAATTAGTCTTCACAGAAGGCGAAAAGATGCTCTTAGAAAAATGCAATTCTATCAGAAAGTCAAAACCATTGCTGAGTAAAACAAAACTATAAGAAATAGAACGATTGTAGTCGCGCAATTCATTGCGCCTCTTACATTCATCTTTATTCTTCTACAATTTCATTAATGAGAGTTGATATACCTACTCAGGTATCGGAACACCTTCATTTGTAGTCATTTCTGCATAGAGCTCTTGCAATCTTCCTGTCATCGTGCCAGGACTCCCTGTGCCAATCTGCCGACCATCCACCTCCAACACTGGACTTAACTCCCCAACAGTCCCTGTCGTGAACATCTCATCAGCAGTATATACTTCTGTCAAGGAAACGTTCCGCTCCACCATCGGAATCTGCGCCTGTCGTGCAAGATGGATAACATTGCCACGCGTAATCCCCGGCAGGCAGCTATCCGCATGTGGTGTAATCACCTCCCCACGTTTCACAATAAAGATATTGGTAGCATTTGTTTCTGAGACAAATCCAAATATATCCAGCATAATTGCATCGTCCACCCCCGCAACATTCGCTTCTATCTTCGCAAGAATATTATTGATTAGATTGTTATGATGGATTTTAGAATCAACGCACTGGGCTGGATTTCTCCGTATCGCAGAGGTGACTAAACGTACACCAGAGCTGGCATAAATCGGTGCTTTCCATTCTGCCAACACAATCAAACATGTCCCATACTGATTGACATGCGGGTTCATGCTTGAGGTCACCTTTTTCCCTCGACTCAACGTTAGACGGATATGCACCTCGTCGCGCATGCCGTTTGCTTTGAGCGTTTCAAATATAGCAGCTTTGATCTCATCACGAGTAGGTATCCCCGCAAACGCCATCGCATGTGCCGAGTCTATCAATCGGTCCAAGTGTGCATCCAAAGCAAAGATCTTTCCATTATAGATACGTAAACCTTCCCATACGCCGTCCCCACCTTGAACAAGACTATCAAACACAGATATTTTCGCTTCTTCACGCGGCAGCAATTCTCCACCTACATGGATTAGTATGTTTTCATTACGCGCATCAGGCAATTGTGGTTGCATTCATTCTCCTCTTTTCATTAGATTTTATTTTCAATCATTTTCTCAACGCTTATATAATACCAAAACCCAAACTAAATATCAATCTGCTTAAGGACACAGGGGGTGTAAAGTTTTGGCACAGAGGAACAAATTTCTGTTTTCTTTAGTCCCGGACGGAATGTTTATAGAAAATGGGTAGCCTTCAGTTCTTCAGTCCCGTAAGGATGGAATGTTTATAGAAAAAATGTGAACCACCCTCTTTAGTCCCGTAGGGACGATATGTTTATAGAAAAAATGTGAACCACCCCTCTTGAGTTCCGTAGGAACGGCATAGAAGATAAACATTCCGTCCCTACGGGACTAAAGAAAACAGAAGTCTGTATTTCTGTGCCAAAAACTTTACACACCCATATCAATCTGCTTAAAGTACAAATGTTAATGGGATAAACATTCATAGAAATGGTATTGCATCTGTTCGAAGTAATAAAAACTTTTCACACAAAACGCAAAATACAAGCAAATATCCCTTTTTTTACAAAAAACACAAAAATCATCTTATAATTGTAAAAATTAACTTGACATCAACAATTTATTTGTGTTATAATATGTTTTACATCATATTTATTTCTAAAGGTCAAAAATATGTACACAAATCCTGATGGACAATTCACTGTGATTATCCAATACGGACTCTTTTCAATATATAAAATATCAGGACTAAAAAACGACACTTCAATGACAAAAAGTGTCAATGTCCCTGTCTTATACACATTTACCAAGGGCATTTTTATTACATCTATTTTAACCTTTATCAACATTCAAGTATCTATGAGTATAATGTTGGGCAATAGTCTGAAACAGATAACCGATTTCACACAACAAAAACCTAAAATGGAAACTGTACTATTTTAAATTTTTTCGATTTTAGGAATTATCCTTACAAACCCTTATGTACACTATGTTTAGAGCAATTTGAAAAATCGTACTATAGTACGAAAAACTGTACCATATAGTACGATTTTTAGGAGGAAGATTTCAATGAAACTTCAAGATAAACACAGAGAATTCGCTGTCAAATGTTACGCGAAATTCATGAACTCTAATGCCACCATAGTCTTTCAATTGATCAACTACAGTGGCGGGACACGGAAACCACGCACTACAATAAGAGACAGTCTTATCTGTGCAAAAACTTTACACACCCGGACCGTAGGGGCGTGTAAAGTTTTTGCACAGATAAGACTGTCTCTTATTGTAGTGCGGGTCTCCGGACCCGCCTAATGAAGCACATGAGTAGTCGGGGCACAGAGGCATTCAATTGTCGAGTTTCGTTGTTGTAGGAGGGGTTTCTAACCCCGATTTTAGAACCCTGCAGCAAGATTCGGGGTTAGAAACCCCTCCTACAAAGATGCTTTGGGACAATTGAATGCTTCTGAGTCGGGGCAAGTACAGCTTGACGCAGGCAGTCAAGTAGGCGCGCAAGTTTTTCTTCATAAGCAGGATCCGGACTGTATTGCTGCACACGCCCCGATCGGATACAAAGTCCGCAACGTTTGAGCACTCTGTGAACGCCACTGATCGAATAGTCTGCTAACCAATCAATGCTGGCGCGTATAGTTGGATAGTTTATCTGCTGACAGACAGATTCCAAGCTGCTAACCAATAAATGCTGGCGCGTATAGTCCCCTGTGTCCATTTGCTTGGTGCTGGAGCCACTTCTGTGAGCATCAGTTCATCTCGTACTGCGTTACCAGGTGTTAGTGTAGCGATCAGAGATTTCCTGTTTTTTCTCTGATAGTTTATGTCGTGCACCACCATGTCGGTGGTTTATGAGTCCAATGCAGCCTTCAGAAAGGTAGCATTTCAACCGATCATAAACAGTATCGGGTCTCTCGGTTTGAGAAGTCCGGAACGAGCAACAGAGTGTGGCGATGCGCCTTGGACTATACTTTCTGTAATCTCAGGAACTTTTTTGTTCATAGAAAACTACCTGTCTCTAATATAAATTTGTTGAATATCATACAATAATGAGAAAAAATCAATTGAAAATGGTATAACTATCATAAGGTCATTTGATACTATTTCCGTATCAACATCTTGCGTGTAGCAGTGAAATCACCTGCAGTTAAGGTATAGAAATAGATGCCGCTTGCGACGCGTTCACCTTGTGCGTTGCGACCATCCCAATATGCCGCACGGGTCTGATGTTCATAAATCCCCGCAGGTTTGTGTCCTAATCCCAAAAGCCGAATCAACGTACCGTTTACCGCATAGATGCGTACCGTTACTTCTACAGGTTTTGATAAGTGATATGGTATCCACGTCTCTGGATTGAATGGGTTTGGATAGTTTGCCAAGAGTGCTGTCTTTTGGGGTAACAAGGTAGCAAGCAGTTGTTCAAGCACAGCAATTCCTTTCAGGAATGTTTCATCTTTGTTAGCAAGTTGCTTCGCTTCGTCAATCCATCTTTGCAAGTTCTCAGCAGTTATAGCAGCTGCAGGTGCTGTGGGTGTGTTTTCTAATGCTATCATGACCAATGCTAAATCATCACTATTGACGACTCCGTCTCCGTTTACATCTGGATTCGGTAAAGTGTCTTCAGGTGGGGTTGTGCCCATTGTGGCAGCAACTAACACCAGGTCCTCCACATCAACGATACCATCCGCATTCACATCTTCTGAGACATGATTTTCAGGTAGGACGACATGTGCGGTAAAGGTAAGTTGAGAATTAATACCTTCTGCAGTTGCACGAACCGTTATGATACCAAGTTTCCATCCAAGTTGTAGGAATGTTTGTGCTTTACCTTCAACATCGGTGGTGACAGTTTTATCAGTCAGTTCTGCATCACCATCGACTATAGAAAATGTTATGTTCACGCCCTCTTTTGGCTTTGCATCAGCATCACGATACTCCACAACAAAAGGTGAAGGCAGTGTCCTTCCCACGAGTTCTTCTTGTCCATCACCGGATATTATCAGGAATTCTGGGTGCGTAATATTATCAAAAGATACAACAATTCCTCTTGCCTGCATAGCAGGGATGTGTGTACGTATTGCTTCATTATTCAGTGGATTGTTTCTAATATCTAACCCCGTGCTGTCCCACTGCGTTCCTGTTAGGTTTAATGCTAACAGAGGGGACATATCTGATATGTTATTGTAGCGAAGATACAGCAAAGTCAAGTTTGTCAACGTTGATAGAGCAGATATGTCTGAAATATTATTGTTGAAAAGATACAGTTGCGTCAGGTTTGTCAACTCTGTCAGTGCAGATATATCTGATATGTTATTGCGGCCAAGCCTCAGCAAAGCCAAGTTTGTCAACTCAGAATCTGATAGTGCAGATATATCTGATATGTTATTATCGTCCAGATACAGCCGAGTCAGGTTTGCCAAGCCCGACAGCGCAGACACATCCGAAATGTTGTTGCTGTCCAGATTCAACCAATCCAGTTTAGATGCGTGTTCAAGGCCGGTAAGGTCCTGGATATTGGCGTTTCGCGCGTCAAGTCTGGTTAATTCCAACAAATCTACTGCCTTGAGTTTTGCGTTCTTCGGTTTGTTGAGGGTTTCAGCTATTTTGGCGTGAAGGTTCACGTCCGGAATATGCACAAGTATATTCCCATCAATAGTCGTGAGCGTAAAGTTTAGCGGCTGTGGAATCTCAGAGACTGTAGCACTGACAACATTATCACCGGGCTCGGGTCCCAACGTAAGCGTTGTGGCAGCTTTGCCATTGAGATTGCTAATCGCTTTTGATGCAGAGCGATGCCCACCTACAGCTATCAAAGTGAAATTGACAGGTACCCCTGCAAACGCAACGCCCTTCTGATCTTGGACTTGGACGATTACTTGTAGTGTGGCACCAGCAACGCCATGTGGCCCTGGGATATTGATAAGTGTTGTGGGGGTTCGAGTGTCGGCCGCTACGTTTACACCGCGGGCCCGCATGGTTGGAATAGTGGTATAGAGTGACGGGTACCTTAACAGGTTTCCACGTAGACGCAACGTTTTCAATTCGGTGAGTTCCACAAGAGGCGCAACATCTGATAAGTTATTGTTTTCAAGGGACAGTGTCTCTAATTGTGTGAGTTCTACCAGAGGCGTAATATCAGAGAGATTATTGTTGTCAAGAGATAATGTCGTCAGTTGCGTAAGTCCCTTTAGCGGTTCTATATTGGATAGGTTGTTGCTATTAAGCCTCAAGGTTGTTAGATTAGATGCATGTTGCAGTCCTGTGAGGTTGCTAATGTCAGCATTATTAGCAGTAAGAGATGTCAACCTCAACATGTCTGCCAAGGTTAGTGTTACACCACTCGGTTTGCCAAGGGTTTCTACTATCTTTGCATACAGGTTATCATCTGGGAGTGACACGGGTAAATCAAGTGGGACGGCAGTTGCAGTAAACTGGGTGAGTTGTGTAATATTGGGGACAGTGACTTGGACAGTCGTTGTGCCACCTGTTTCTCCAAGTGTTAAACGTGTTTGTGCCCTACCTTTGGTATCAGTTTTTGCTGTTGTGGTACTGAGTTTTCCACTGCCCTTGGCAATTGAAAACGTTACAGGAACCTCAGCGTATACACGATTATACTGATCTCGCACTTCCACAACAAATGAAAGTGGTAATTCTGTATTGGTCGAGGCTTGTTGCGTGTCTCCAGATATTTTTAGGAGTCTCGTTGGTGTGCGCTGGTTATACTGGACCTCAATTCCTTTTGCCTGCATAGCGGGGATATGTGTGTTGATAGAAGTATAGCTCAGTGGGTTGTTCCAAAGATATAGTCCTGTGCTGTTCCACTCCGTTCCTGTTAGGTTTAATGCTAACAGAGGCGACACATCCGAAATGTTGTTGTTGTGAAGATACAGCAACGTTAAGTTTGTCATCTCTGATAGCGCAGATATGTCTGAAATGTTGTTACTGCTAAGCCACAACCAAGTCAGGTTTGTCAATCCTGATAGCATAGAAATATCTGAAATGTTGTTGTTGTTAAGAGACAGCCAAGTCAGGTTTGTCAATCCTGATAGCACAGAAATATCTGAAATGTTATTGCTGTCAAGCTGCAGCGAAGTCAGGTTTGTCAACTCTGATAGCACAGACAAATTCGATAGCGTATTGCTGTTGACATATCCCTCTCCTTCAATATACTCAGTTCCAAGGTTCAACGATCTCAGGTTGTATGCGTATTCAATACCGGTAAGTTCTTGAATATTAGCGTTTGGTGCGTCAAGTCTGGTTAATTTCAACAAATCGCCAGCATTGAGTTTTGCGTTCTTCGGTTTGTTGAGGGTTTCTGCTATTTTGGCATGGAGGTTCACATCCGGAATATGCACAAGTGTGTTTGCATCAATAGTGGTGATGGTAAAGTTTAGCGACTGTGGAATCTCGATGACCGTGGCACTGACAGTGTTCTCGCCAGGCTCGGGTCCCAACGTAAGCGTTGCGATAGCTGTTCCGTTGAGATTAGTAATGGCTTTTGATGTAGAGCGATGTCCACCCGCTGCTGTCAAAGTGAAATTGACAGGGACCCCCGCAAACGCAATACCCGCCTGATCTTGGACTTGGACGATTACTTGTAGTGTGGCACCAGCAACGCCATGTGGCCCTGGGATATTGATAAGTGTTGTGGGGGTTCGAGTGTCGGCCGCTACGTTTACACCGCGGGCCCGCATGGTTGGAATAGTGGTATAGAGTGACGGGTACCTTAACAGGTTTCCACGTAGACGCAACGTTTTCAATTCGGTGAGTTCCACAAGAGGCGCAACATCTGATAAGTTATTGTTTTCAAGGGACAGTGTCTCTAATTGTGTGAGTTCTACCAGAGGCGTAATATCAGAGAGATTATTGTTGTCAAGAGATAATGTCGTCAGTTGCGTAAGTCCCTTTAGCGGTTCTATATTGGATAGGTTGTTGCTATTAAGCCTCAAGGTTGTTAGATTAGATGCATGTTGCAGTCCTGTGAGGTTGCTAATGTCAGCATTATTAGCAGTAAGAGATGTCAACCTCAACATGTCTGCCAAGGTTAGTGTTACACCACTCGGTTTGCCAAGGGTTTCTACTATCTTTGCATACAGGTTATCATCTGGGAGTGACACGGGTAAATCAAGTGGGACGGCAGTTGCAGTAAACTGGGTGAGTTGTGTAATATTGGGGACAGTGACTTGGACAGTCGTTGTGCCACCTGTTTCTCCAAGTGTTAAACGTGTTTGTGCCCTACCTTTGGTATCAGTTTTTGCTGTTGTGGTACTGAGTTTTCCACTGCCCTTGGCAATTGAAAACGTTACAGGAACCTCAGCGTATACACGATTATACTGATCTCGCACTTCCACAACAAATGAAAGTGGTAATTCTGTATTGGTCGAGGCTTGTTGCGTGTCTCCAGATATTTTTAGGAGTCTCGTTGGTGTGCGCTGGTTATACTGGACCTCAATTCCTTTTGCCTGCATAGCGGGGATATGTGTGTTGATAGAAGTATAGCTCAGTGGGTTGTTCCAAAGATATAGTCCTGTGCTGTTCCACTCCGTTCCTGTTAGGTTTAATGCTAACAGAGGCGACACATCCGAAATGTTGTTGTTGTGAAGATACAGCAACGTTAAGTTTGTCATCTCTGATAGCGCAGATATGTCTGAAATGTTGTTACTGCTAAGCCACAACCAAGTCAGGTTTGTCAATCCTGATAGCATAGAAATATCTGAAATGTTGTTGTTGTTAAGAGACAGCCAAGTCAGGTTTGTCAATCCTGATAGCACAGAAATATCTGAAATGTTATTGCTGTCAAGCTGCAGCGAAGTCAGGTTTGTCAACTCTGATAGCACAGACAAATTCGATAGCGTATTGCTGTTGACATATCCCTCTCCTTCAATATACTCAGTTCCAAGGTTCAACGATCTCAGGTTGTATGCGTATTCAATACCGGTAAGTTCTTGAATATTAGCGTTTGGTGCGTCAAGTCTGGTTAATTTCAACAAATCGCCAGCATTGAGTTTTGCGTTCTTCGGTTTGTTGAGGGTTTCTGCTATTTTGGCATGGAGGTTCACATCCGGAATATGCACAAGTGTGTTTGCATCAATAGTGGTGATGGTAAAGTTTAGCGACTGTGGAATCTCGATGACCGTGGCACTGACAGTGTTCTCGCCAGGCTCGGGTCCCAACGTAAGCGTTGCGATAGCTGTTCCGTTGAGATTAGTAATGGCTTTTGATGTAGAGCGATGTCCACCCGCTGCTGTCAAAGTGAAATTGACAGGGACCCCCGCAAACGCAATACCCGCCTGATCTTGGACTTGGACGATTACTTGAAGTGCGGCACCAGCGACTCCAGGGGTTCCTGGGACATTGATAAGTTTTGTCGGGGTTCGGGTGTCAGCTACTACATCAACCTCACGAGACTGCATGGCAGGAATATCGGTGTTGAGTGATGGATAGCTCAGCAGATTTCCGCGTAGACGCAACGTTTTCAATTCGGTGAGTTCTACCAGGGGCGCAACTTCTGATAGTTTATTATTTTCAAGAGAAAGGGACTCTAATTGTGTGAGTTCTACCAGAGGCGTAATATCAGAGAGATTATTGTTGTCAAGAGATAATGTCGTCAGTTGCGTAAGTCCTGTTAGCGGATCTATATTGGATAGGTTGTTTCCATCAAGCATTAGGGTTGTTAGGTTAGATGCATGTTGCAATCCCGTGAGGTCGCTAATGCTGGCGTTGTTAGCAGTAAGCGATTTCAAAGTCAACATGTCAGTTACAGTAATAGATGCACCGGTCGGTTTACCGAATGTTTCTGTTATCTTTGCGGAGAGGTTTGTATCGGGCAGGTTCACAAATGAAGTAGGAAGGATCGCTTTTACGGTAAATTGGATGGGCTGCGAAATCTTTGCTGCTGCCACGCGGATGGTTGTTTCACCTTCGGTTTGTCCTAACGTGAAACGGGCTTTTGCTCTACCTTTCGTATCCGTTGCTGTTGTGAGGGTACTAAGTTTTCCATTGCCCTTGGTAATTGAAAACGTTACAGGAACCTCAGCGTATACGCGATTATACTGATCTCGGACTTCCACAACAAATGGAAGCGGTAGTTCCGAGTTCGTTACGGCTTGCTGTGCGTCCCCAGATACTTTTAGGAGTTTTGTCGGTGTGCGCTGAGTATAATTTATCTCAATCCCCTTTGCCTGCATAGCGGGAATATGGGTATTGATAGAAACGTAGCTAAGGGGATTGTCCCAAAGATTTAGCCCTGTGCTGTTCCACTGCGTTCCTGTTAGATTTAATGCTAACAGAGGTGACACATCCGAAATGTTGTTGCGGGAAAGAGACAAGGTTTCCAGTTGTGTCAACTCTGTCAGAGCAGAAATATCTGAAATGTTGTTGTTGTCAAGGGACAGTGAAGTCAGGTTTGTCATCTCTGATAGAGCAGAAATATCTGAAATGTTGTTGTTAAAAAGATACAGCCAAGTCAGGTTTGTCAATCCTGATAGCACAGAAATATCTGAAATGTTGTTGCTGTTAAGGGACAACGAAGTCAGATTTATCATCTCTGATAGTGCGGAAATGTCAGAAATGTTGTTGTTGCTAAGATACAGCCAAGTCAGGTTTATCATCTCTGATAGAGCAGAAATATCTGAAATGTTGTTACTACTAAGCCACAGCCAAGTCAGGTTTGTCAATCCTAATAGTGCAGAAATATCTGAAATGTTATTGTTGTCAAGATTCAGCGAAGTTAGGTTTGTCAATCCTGATAGAGCAGAAATATCTGAAATGTTATTGTTGTCAAGATTCAGCGAAGTCAGGTTTGTCAACTCTGATAGTACAGACAAATTCGATACCGTATTGCTGTTGATATATCCCTCGCCCTCAATATACACAGTTCCAAGGTTCAACGCTCTCAGATTGTGCGCGTGTTCAAGCCCGGTGAGGTCTGTTATACTGCTGTTGCGGACATCAAGTCCCGACAAGTTTAGCATAGCGTGCGTCGTGATAGCTTGGTTTGAAGATAGTCTGAGGGTCTGTCGAACTGCTGCTGCTAAATTTGCATCCGGAATGGACACAACTTTAGCTTGTGGTAGCAGCGAAGCAACATTGATCGGATACTTATGCAAGTTCCATGTGAAGTTGCCATGTAGATCAATAGCCATAAGGGATACAGACTTATTATTCGGTGTCAAATCGGTAACAAATTCAACAGTGGTATTTGTGCTTCCGTTTAGTCCTTTATAGCTAAGCAATTCAAGGGATCCAGAAGCTATGCCTGTAACAGTGGGTGTGAGGAGCTGTGCCTGATGGAGTCCATCTGGATCAGTTACCCTAAAGCGAAGGCGGATAGTATTTGGTGGAGCAGCAAGACTTGGTGGAAGCATTTCTATCTTTGTAGGTTCATTTGCGGCACTTTTGCCAGGGTTAAAGACTCGATGGGTATCTAACCATGTAGCTGAGCATTGAGAAAGTTGGCGCCTTAATCCGTGACCATAAGACATAATATAGATATCACTGCCGCTTCGGAAATCGTGCCACAATCCGAAGGCATGTCCGAGTTCATGGGCAATGACCCTCCAATTCCAACAGGAGATGTGTGCGAAACCTTCGCGACCTTCTGAACCTGATGCACCCCCGAAACCGCAAGCACTTAGCGTAGTAAATGGATCTACTTCTTCCATATAGACAACGATACTTTTCCTGTTCCTGGGAATGTCAACCTGTCCATGGTGCACCACGGTGTTCCCACTTGTATCTACTTCAATCTGAAATGTTTTTCTACCGAACCCGTTGCGTTCCATTTCATCGGCAAAGAAAAGTTGTGTTTCCTTGATTAATACATCAATTTCTGCATTAACATTAGGGCGAGGTGGGCTGTCAGGTAGGGGCTGGTAGACGACCTGGACAATCGGACGTCCAATATCTGGGTCTTGGATTTGTCCATCATCACCACTGACACCGCTAACGGTATTGATACCGTCATCAATGCTAACGGTATCAATACCTACGAACATACTCCACCCACCGGCGCGTTCACTCACTTTAACCATGAGGAGATTGTCACCTGCTACTAAGTCCACTGGAAACTCATCTTGGAATCCGGAAGCACCGCGATTCACAGGGTGATTATGGACAACTACTCCATTGAGCCAGACTTTAATAGCGTCATCACTGCCGACTCGCATCGTCACATTTTTCGGCATATCAGATTCGAACGTGAACAGTGCATAGGATGAATGATCATCCACATTTCTATCTGTCATACCTATCCGATTGAGACACTCATTGATATTATCGCCGCCAGTAGCAGAAATCTGCCCAAGTGTCCACACATAATTTCCGACTCTGTCGCCTTCTTTTGCGCCATTGGCTGCAACATCGGCTTCAGTGACAGCACCGCCGCTTGCAACAGCAAGCGAATCAATATCTATGGATGCTGCTCCGCCTTGCCCAGGTTCCGTCGGGGCGATCATCCAGAGCCAGGGGCCGGTGATTTTCTCTTGTGCATACACAAAATGCGGTATCAAAAAAAGTGCTATAAAACATGCAAGTCCAATTGAAAATAGTTTTCTATTCATGAATACCCTCCACATAGATTTACGGCACATCCATTACACAACGGAACCCGACACTGTAGTTGCTACTTTCAGGCATGAGCATAAAACGCGTGCTGTTGCGAATATTATTTGCAGTAGCGATCCAAGAACCACCCCGTAACACTCGATTTGATTCAACACTTTCAAAACTTCTGCTAATCTCTTGAGGCGTGTTCGCACCCGAAATTGGGTTAACACCTTCAGAAACAGTATAAAATTCCGCATCATATTCATCAAGGCACCACTCCCAAACATTGCCAGCCATATCAAACAAACCGTAGCCATTTTCTGGATAACTACCGACTGGAGCAGTGAATGCGTAACCATCATCTACTTTTTTGTCTGACCACCAATAGTTTGTTAGATTCTTATCAGCGAAATTACACTGTTTTCCATTCGGCGCGAGGTTTCCCCATGGATATGTCTTCGTTACCGAACCGCCGCGAGCTGCCTTCTCCCATTCCGCTTCGGTGGGTAACCTCTTCCCTGCCCACGTTGTGAACGCCATTGCATCATGCCAACTTACAGAAACAATAGGGTGTTTGTCTGTCGGAGCATAGGGTTCCACTTGGTTCCATTCCGGGGCAGGATGCCCTGTCTCTTCTACAAATAACCTATATTCACCCACTGTAACCTCATGCGTGTCCATGAAGAAGGAATCAACAAAAACTGTATGGACAGGTTTTTCATCTTGAACAGCCTTTTCTGAATCACTTCCCATTTGGAACTCACCTTCACGGACCATCACCATACCTTCTGGGACGACTGTATATTCAAGTGTTTGTGTGCCGTCTGTCCACGTCAGTTCAATGGCAATATCACCCAGAGGGAAAGGACCGGTGATAGTCGTTCTATTTTTGGGTTGCTCTATTGTTCCGTGCACAGTTGTTAGGTTTTCTGGTGTCCCGGTAAAAATCACAGTGATAGATTCATCGGGACGGATAGTGCTGCCGTTTTCTGGTCTGGCAGATTTGAATTTGACTGGTCCTGGTTCAACAACATCTTCATCCCCAGTATCTGAGCCACAACCCAGAAATGTGAGAAGAAAAATGCAGGTCGTCGTGAAAACAATAAGGTTAATTGATACTTTCATAATTCTTTTCTATTCTATGTAGCATTCTATAAGCGATACTTGGATTCTAAATTATCAGAAGAGAATATATATGTCAATTTGAATTATAATATTAGGGAGTGTAAAGTTTTTGGCACACAGTATTCTGTAGACCTATATTCTATGTTTAACCCATAGATATCAACTTTCAAATTTTTGCCCTGTCCATCTTGCTCTTTAGTCCCGTAGGGACGATATGTTTATAGAAATAGTGTCCACCATTCTCTTGAGTCCCGTAGGAACGGCATAGAAAGATAAACATATCGTCCCTACGGGACTAAAAAACTGAAGACTACTCGTTTTCTATAAACATTCCGTCCCTACGGGACTAATGAAAACAGTAGTTTGTGCCTCTGTGCCAAAAACTTTACACACCCATAATATTAACAGATGCATTCAATTGTCGAGATTCACATTTGTAGGAGGATTTCTAACCCCGATTTTAGATACACAGTAGCAAAATTCGGGGTTAGAAACCCCTCCTACAAGCCATAGCTGTCGACTTATGTTATATTAATGAAGTATTCTGTAGGAGTTGTGAATCAGCGAAGGCAATATCGGGGGTGCCGTCAAAAATCAGTTCACCTTCTCGCATTAATAGGACACGATCCGCATAGTTCATCGTGAGTTCAATGTTATGCGTAGCAAAAATGAGGGTCTTGTTCTCTTGTCGGATTTGATTGCAGAGAACATCCATCATACTTTGTAGGTGTTGTGCATCTTGACCAGTGGTGGGTTCGTCAAGTAGAAATATGTCGGGATGTAGGGAAAAAGTTGAAGCAACTGCGACGCGTTGTCGTTGTCCCCGTGAGAGAGAATACGGTGCCTCTTCAGATAAATCAGATAATCTAAACTGAGTCAGAGTTTCATTGACTAAGGTATTCAACTTGTCAGATTTCAACTTCAGATTCTTAGGACCAAATTTTACTTCATCCTGTACCGTCTCAGCTTGCAGCAAAAGATCAGGATTCTGAAACACTATACCAACTTTACCTGCTAACTGATGCAGTTTCAATCGTTTCACATCTTTTCCATCAATGATAACCTGACCAGTCTTAAGTTGAAGCAAACCAGCAATCAGATTGAGTAGGGTAGTTTTACCAGAACCATTCTCACCCATAATTGCAACGACTTCACCGCGCGATATTTCCAATGATATGCCTTTGACTGCAGGTTCTTCACTACTCGGATATTGATAATATAGGTTTTGGATTTCAAGGAGTGTGTTATTTGATTGTGTCCGAAAGGAACTGCTGTTTGTTGTGTTCTTTGAAGAATCTACTGGTTCAGGTAGTTCCACTCCTAAATTATGAAAGATTGATGTGTCTTGAAATGCATCGGATTGTGGTAGGTCTAAACAGAGTTCCCCTTCATGCATCAGCCAAACACGGTTGCATAAATGGTGCACCTGTTTGACTCGATGGGTTGCCAGTATTATTGTAATACCGAGATCAAAGTTCAGTTGTTTGACAATGTTGAGAATATCTCTCGTCGCGCGTGGATCCAGATGACTTGTGGGTTCATCCAGCAGTAAGACTTGCGGTTGCATTGCACAGATTGATGCAAGTGCAACACGTTGTTTTTCCCCACCAGAGAGTTCTGAGACACGTCTATTTTCATATCCGGTCAGTCCAACTTGTTCTAATACAAGAGTTATATGTTCTTTAATCTTTTCGGGTGGAAATCCGAGATTTTCAAGACCAAAAGCAATTTCGTCTTCTACATAAGTGCAGAAGAGTTGATCGTCAGGATTTTGAAAGAGGAGCGCGACCTGTTGACAAGTCGTAGCCAGTGATTGTTCGACTACATTCTGATCATTAACATGAACAGTGCCTATCAATGTTCCAGCTGATGAATGGGGAATTAAGCCGTTTATAGTGCGGAGTAATGTAGATTTACCGCACCCGGTGGGTCCTGTTAGCAGCACAAAATCACTTGGTGCAACCTGAGCTTTGATTCCTTTAAGTGTGGGTGTTTCACGACTTGGATAGGTATAGGAGAGTTGCTCAATCTGAACTGGCACCATGTTAGTCTATCAACATCAAAAGTTAAGCGGGACTTACGCAGTTTCTCTTAAAGTCCCCTTGATAAGGGGGATTTAGGGGGGTAATTCACTGAAATAACGACTTTTTAACCCTTCTAACCCCCCTTATCAAGTGGGAATGCATAAGTCCTATTAAGTTTGCAGTTCATCAATTTGAACGGGTATAGTTCCGAAAAGTTGCTCCAAATATCTTCTGATGGACTCTCGAAATGCATCAAAGTTTTCCTGAACGTTCTGCTTAATATCATCCTGAAGTTGTGCTTGCTGTTCTCGGACACGGGCAAAGAGATTGCTAACATAAGTTTGTAATTCACCGAATCGTTCGCTTTGAACTTTTGTAAATGCTGCAACGGCTTCCTTAAATACCTGTAATTCTGCTTCTAAGTATTCTTGGAACAGTGAATTCTGAAAATTGGCAAGTGCATTTTGGGCAGCATATTGGAAATCTTGGTGAATTGTTTCATATTTTTTCTTAACTTTTCTGATAAGTTGCTCTGCGTATTCCTGAATTTCATGTATCCTGTCACCTTGTATCGTAACAAATTGTGTAATATTCGTTTTGAATGTATCAATTTCTCCTGCCAAAAAGTTCCTGAAATCTTCTACTGCAACGGTGTGCCGTGTTATTTTTTCAAGATGATATCCCATAACTGCTAATCGGATAGCTTCAGGAAACATTCTGCGATGATTTTTTAGCACTTTTAGAATAAACTTGATATATTGGTATCCTTGTCTGGAGAAAATCTGTCGTTTAATCGAAAGGAAAAATGCACGTACTTCTTCTTTTTTAATACTTCTGACGTTATGCGGAGTATACGGCATGTGTCTCAGCATGGTATAACATCGGTGAAAATAATTCTTTAGAGTCGGATCATACAGCGTGGAAATAACACGTCTATATTCTTGGATAAGTTGATCTCGTGGCATCTCAGGTACAAAGTTCAGACTCATATCTGTATTGTTACCAGAAGATTCAATGAGTAATCTATCTTCCTGTTTTAGTCTGTGCCATAGGTCTGTTTCTTTGAGAGCAGTTAATAAACCAGCCATTGCCATTGGGATACCTGCTTCTTGGATGAAGTCTATGTGTGAATCAAATTCAGTATCACCATCAAGACCGATAATAAAACCACCCGTGACCTCCATACCTTTGTGTTGTATTTTCCTAATGGCATGTAACAGGTAACTTCCAGCATCTTCCTCTTTACTTGTATTTTGACCTTTTGATGTGGTAATCAATGCTTCTTCATTGGGTGTTTCAATACCGAGGAAGACCATGTTAAAGCCAGCGACACTCATTGCGTCAAGCATTTCAGGTATTTCAACGAGATTCACGCTTGCTTCGGTGTATAATGAGAACGGAAAACCGCGTTCCTCTTGCCATTCCTTCACAGCAGGGAGTAAACGCATCGCATCACGTTTATTACCGATAAAGTTGTCATCAACAACAAACATCGATCCTGTCCAACCGAGTTTATACAACATCTCAAATTCGGATAACATCTGTTCGTTACTTTTTGTGCGTGGTACACGTCCAAATAACTTGGTAATGTCACAAAATTCACAGTTAAAGGGACATCCTCGCGAGAACTGCAGTGCCATGGAACCGTAAGTATTTATATCAATCAGGTCATATCGTGGGGATGGTGTCTTTGTTATATCTGGTTTTCTTGTTTCTTTATATACCTCTTTTGCTGCCCCATTTTCAAAATCAGTCAAGAAGTCTTCAAATATCTCTTCTACCTCACCAAATAGAAAATGATTTACAGTACCATCACATTCCTCTTTGATGTTATCATAATATGAGGTAGGGTGTGGTCCACCTGCAATTATCGGTACATCTGCACGGTTGCAGCGTTCAACTACGTCGTAGAGAGATGCCTTCTGAACAATCATCGTTGAAGTTAATGTAACGTCTGCCCACTCAAGATGTGCATCGGTCAATGTATCAACATTCATATCAATAACTTTTAGGTTGTAATTATCTGGGAACATTCCCGCAATTGTCAATAAACCGAGCGGAGGCATAGATGACTTTTTACCGATGAAGTCTAAGGCATATTTAAAGCCCCAATAAGAGGGTGGGAATTTTGGGTAGACAAAGAGTGCATTTGGCATAATTTGTAATATTACTCCTTGAGGGCAAGTTTCATGCCCGTATTGCCAACATTAATAATAAAAAGAGGTAGATATTTCAATATGTATGATACTACAATTAATGCTTGATGTCAAATATTTCATTTGTAATGGGGTGTGTAAAGTTTTTGGCACTGCACGTAGGGGCGAGGTCCCCTCGCCCGATTACCACCCCTTGCCACATTTCCATCCCAACCACTGCTGGTGGATAGGATGTGTTCCAACGAGGGCGAGGAGACCTCGCCCCTACGATGTGTCTGAACGTGAGATAACCTTTGCCAAAAACTTTACACACCCTCTGTAAAGGGAAGTAAGAAATTTGACAATTAGAGCATAGATGTTTACAATTCATGAATATTATTTGGTTGCAAAGGAGTTACAAATTGAAAAATAGTTTGATAATGCTGCTGGTTTTTGGACTTGCAGTGCTTAGTGTTACTGGTTGTGAATATAAAATGGTAGGTTCCATGATGGGTACTTCTGATGCACCTACTAAGGATACCCCTGAGGCATATACTGTTGCATTGGTTCAGTCTGCAATTGATCTCTACAAATCAGAGGGTATTGAAGCAGTTGCGGCACATCACAATGATCCTACCAATATTGATGGTCAATGGTATGTTTTTATTACAGATGAAAACGACATTTTTGTCGCGCATGCGCCAAGACCAGATTTAATAGGTACTGATCTCAAGGATGTTGAATGGCTTGCTGAAGATGTTGAACGTCATGATGGATCTACATTGGGGGTAAGCATTGCCAAGGCAACCGTAACAGGAAAATGGATTGATTATCTGTGGCCCAATCCGGAAACTGGAGATATTGAGCAGAAACGCACGTGGGCAATCAGACACGATGGATATCTGTTTGGTTCAGGATTTTATGTGCCTATAGAATGAACTAAAACTGATAGTAATTAGAGTAGATTTGAAGGAACAAAAATGCGTATGGTAAGGTGCTTTACCTTATCATACGCATTTTATTCTGCATTCTACAACGGATTTTATTCAATGCCTGAAGACTCTGACTCTGATCCACCAAGTTTTTCAATGAGTTGATCAATCTTCGTCTCTAATTTCTCAATCCTTTTCTCCAGTTTCTCAATATTGGAGTCATTCGTCTCTTTTAAGGATTTAGATGGTTCAAGTGGAACGACCTTTACATTGCCTCTAATAATACCGGCGCTAATATGAGGTGTCGCATCCTTAATGAGTTCCAAAACCTTTTTCGCTAACTCACCAAAGTCAAGGTCTTCGTTTTTGGCAAGCTTGCTTATTTTCTCACCCAATTCCTCATAATCTTCAGCATCTTTGAATGTCTTTGTGGTTACATAGGGACCGTATTGAAGAACCTTTACATTATCTTTATCAAGGACAGTGGATTTTTCAATCTTCATGTCATTAACAAGGTCCTGCACCTTCTTTACCAACTCATCAGAATCAAGGTTTTCATCAGAGGCAAGTTCCTTTATTTTTTCCTCTAATTCCTTTATTCCATCTGTCCCTTTCAAAACTTTTGTGGTTACATAGGGACCGTATTGAAGAACCTTTACATTGTCTTTATCAAGTAAGACAGAAGAGTCAAGTTTAAGACTTTCAACCAGTTCCTTGATCTTGGATTTCATCTCATTAGACTTAAGGTTTCCATCTTCTGCAAGCTTCTGAATCTTCTCCTTTAATTCCTTAAGTTCTTCGGATTCATCAAAGGATTCTAATATTACAGTGGGTTCAGATATTTCAACTTTTACACCTTCTATGTCCTTGAGTCTATTAGAATGTTCTTTTAACTTCTTTAATAGTGCATCAACATCTATTTTTCTTTTGTCAAGGATTCCATCTGTGTTAAGTTCCTCAATCCCTTTGACTGCTTCGTTAACCTTATCTAAAACTTCTTTTAACTTTTCTTCCGTTTCCTCATTAACTTCAACATCTTTAGAGTCTTTTGCGGAATCGGATTTCTTTTCAGTAGATTCTGTGGATTCGGTATTCTTTTCGGTGGATTCTGCAATTAGGTATGCAACAGGAAACGTCACCATTCCCAAAATTGCCAATAGCATGAGCATACGAACTATGTTTTGAACTTTCATTTTTTCTCCTAATGATACATAAAGTTTATATATAATTTGCTCTATTTTCACTGTGATCACAATAAGTCCAAAGAAATACTCAATGTCTTAGATGGACTTGTTTTCTTATACACTAAATGCGTAACAAAGTTCCATTTTCAAAATTATTATGCTTTTATAGTAGACTTTAGAATTAATCGGACACTATGCTTCAGCGAGGTTAGGAAACCTCGCCTACCGTGGGAGGGAAGTGTCTCATTATTTCAAGGTTTCACTATAATATATTACGAATTGCTTTTGCTGCTGTCTGAGTGTCCTGAAGATGGGGATTGTCGGATGGTGAGTTAATGCGGTAGTTATCTGTTGAGCTAAATCCTCAAGTTTACACATTTTGATGATGGAATTGTCTACCATGTATTGATAGACACGATAACGTTTCGGCTGTCTTTGATTTATCTGTGATAGTGATAGCACAAGTACCTGCCTTCCACTGCTTGCCGCCTCGCATACCATAGAAAAACTATCTGCACTGACGATAAGCACATCACAGATTGAGAGAATGGATTGATACGGATCGTCAAGTCCCGAAGGAATATCAGGTTCAACGAACAGTGGACACCAGTCTGTAGATTCAAACATTGATTTCAAGTATATTGCCACATCTGATGGTGTTCTGCGGGAAGTTGTAAGCACTATCTCAACATTCATCTGTTTTGCTATTGAATTGCAGATGTCGTATATCTGTTTTGCATCTTCCACAGTTATAGTTTCGTATCGATCAGTGCCACCGAGGAGAATACCTATACGGGAACAATCTTTCAATTTAAGAGATTGTCCAATGGATGAACGAGCGTTATTTAGTTTGTCAATTGAAATAGGGTTTGGTACACCGATGGTTTTGTGGACATTTTTTCTGTTTTTTGCCCTCTTCCATGAAAGCATTGGTAAAATAGCAAGGTCAAAATGTCGGATACCAATAGGGGAGGGACGACAACCTGTAACCGTTTTTGCATGTAAGATTTTAGCGAGTAGCAAATTGATTGCAGCAACAGAGGAACCCGTAGATAGAATTACATCTGCCTCTTGGATTTTGATAAGTGCATTATAGGAGGATGTATCTAAACTCCACCGAAGAAGAGAATGAATTAGCGATGTTGGTAGGTTGATACCACCGCATATAGACATGAAAATACGGAGGATATTGTCGCGCCGCTTATGTCTATATTGTATCTCAAGCCATTCCACTTGGCATTCAGGAATATTCTGTACAATGCCTAATGATTGATTGTAATGCCCCGGTTTTTTATCGCTTAAGACTACAACATTCATTTTAAAGTATATTTAACCAATTCTGATACACCTCTATGATCTTCAATCTTGACAATGCCAACATGTGGTGTGAACCAAATTGTATGTGTGTCAATGAAGGAATCTTTTTCTGAAAAAACTGTATGTGTTATATCAATCTTATACTCAATCTGATATGTATTCTCAAAACTGCCAGCAGGTGTTTCGATCAGAGATTGACCCAATACTTCTGCTTTGATATTTATAAGAACTTCAAAAGGAATATGTAGAAGGGTTAGGTCTTGCAGGATCAGGTTTCCTTGTGCTCGGACATCTAATGCTTCCCAGTGGAAATTTGAAGTTAAAGATAACTGTAAGTATACCAATTCGGGATAAGGTGCTTGTTCTGTGACAACCTTAATATCTAATCCTGCGAAATTATCTTGGACTGACTTTGGTAGTTCAGTTTGGATATATTGATCTATCTTGTCACTCACATCCAACAGTATGCTGTTTTGAGTGACTCGAAAGGATGTCGGTCTTAGAATGTCAATTTCTGTTTCTAAATCGGTAGGGGTGTAATTGAAGGTCTGATAGATATTGTCCTGAGTGTCATCTCTGTCTGTAATTTCACGTGTCCATACTTGCCCATCTACATTTCTATAAACCCATTTACTCCCGATAGTATCTGGAAAATAGTTAGGTTTCGTCTCAACTGGTTCAGGAATATCGTCAGAACCACATGATAGTATGAAAACAATACTGGTGATGCATAGTAGGAAGCATTTCATATAAATCTATTTAAAGAGATACCACAGATTTTATATAGGCGTGGATAGTATCACGTCTATATATGTCGGTTTATTTATCTTCTACATTAACTTTCAATGCATCTGCGATCATACTTTCTAACTTTTCCCCTCTGGCTTTGTGCGAGATGAGTTTACCCTCTTTGTCAATTAGCCACATCGTAGGAATAGCATAAATACCGTACTGCCGCGAGACAGGGCTGTTCCATCCTTCACCGCTGAAAACTTGTTGCCAAGGAATGTTGTTCTCTTTTAGATAATCACGTAGTCTCTTTTCATCTGTGTCAAGACTGATACCTAAGATATCGAATCCTTTGTCTTTATAGGATTCATATACCTTCTTGACATTAGGCATTTCTGCAACACACGGACCGCACCATACTGCCCAGAAATCCACCAACACAACTTTCCCACGATATGCTTCAATAGAAATAGGTTTGCCATCAAGGTCTGTTGCTTCAAAATCTGGCACCATTTCTCCGAGAAAGGCTAAACCGGGAACATACTTTTTACGGTATTCAAACGCTAATTCCTCATTTCCACGTGATTTGTGAATGTTCTCAAGTCTTTGTAAAACAATGCGGTTTTTCGGCATTTTTTCTTCAAGGTCCTCATAGAGTTTCAGCTCTTCATCATTCCGTTTCATATCTCTCAGCATATCTCCAAGGTACCCATAGTGATACACGTTTTTTGAATCTATGAAGGTTTTGTAACGGGTTATAAGATTATCAGCCTCATCTGTTCTTTCTGCTTTGATATAGAGTTTAAGGAGTTTAGGATAGGCACTAAAGAAACGTTGATTATTTGGCATATTCTGGAATCCATTTTCCAAAGCAGCGATAGTATCTTCAACATTTCCGTATATTTTTTCTAATGCATCCTGCCAATAATAATGTGCCAGATATACTTTATATCCAAAGCTTAGGTTTAAGATGTTATCAATGGAATTCTTCTCGTTATGATGCATGCATCGGATAAGAGGTGTGACATCACCAAACATAATTTGTGTTTCAAGTACTTGTTTTTTCTGATTTGGGAGTAACTCATAGTTATAACTTACCGGTTTGTTTGGATCTTGAGCGCGTGTGTAGAGTGCTTTGCCACCATTTTTATCTGCTGGACAGATTAAATTGTTTGCATCATCTAAGTGTTCAACAAGAAGATCAGAGAGCCATTCAGGATAATCTCCATTTTTCTCATGATACTCCTTTATGGCTTTACCAATTGCTTGCAAGTTATGTTTGCAGGTTTCTGTATGTTTATCATGAGTATCCTTTGGGTTGTTTTCGACTGTAACTTCTGCTGTAACCAGGACTGAATAAGCGAATATTGTTAGCAGACTAATGACGACACCTAAAGACAATTTGCTTTGCATTTCTTTTTCTCCTTATGTGTTTTGACTTTATTTGTTAGCATAACCTAAGTTGCTACCTATTATTTGTAGGAGGGGTTTCTAACCCCGATTTCAGATGCCCTACATGAAAATTCGGGGTTAGAAACCCCTCCTACAAGATGTCTTGTGACAATTGGATGCCTCTGGTAATTATACACCTTACTTGTAGGAGCGATCTCCGAATCGTGACCAAACCCTTTGATAGTCGGGAATCGGAGTTCCCTCGGACAATTGGAAATGTAAAGTTAATTGTAGAAACTACGCTAATTATGTAGCGCGTAGGGTAACTTCCAATTCATTTCCATGGAAGTCTACATTTTTCTGTATATCATTAACGTCAACACGGGTCATTATTGTCATCCCCATATCTAATACCCTTAGAATTTGCCGCATCATGTAACTTATATCTTCTTTTTTTACACCGGTTAGAAATAGTACTTCACAATAAGGTTCATCCGTATATTTGTATAGTCGCTTGACAAGAGATTTAGTAATCTTATCTAATCCTTCTTTTTTGATTGCATCAGGACCAATTATAATCCGAATCATAAAAAATTAACACTCCAAATTGCTCAACAGACATTTAGAGTTCATTTGGTAAAATAGAAGTGTCTGTTGTAAATTAAATCACTCACCCATAATGTTTTTCTATGCGAATCCAATATAACGAGCAATAAAGAATACTGCGAAATAGTGAACCAGTGGATGTACCTCTTTACTACGACCAGTTACTATCTTTAGAAATGAGATAGAAATAAAACCGAATGCAATTCCATCGGTAATACTGAAGGACAAAGGCATCATGAATACTGTCAAAGCAGCTGGAATAGATTCAGTAAAATCGTCCCAATTGATATTGATAAGGTCTTTGAGCATTAGACTTCCGACAGCAATTAATGCTGGACCGATGATAGGATGGAGTGGGATAGTTTGTGTCGTAAGATTCCCATTGATTACTATAGAATGATTGAACTGAAATGCCCCACCAACAAGTTCAATAAGCGGAGAGAACAATAGAGCGAGTAGCATTAAAAGACCGACAACAACTGATGTAAGTCCCGTCCTTCCACCTTCAGCAATACCAGACGCACTTTCAATGTAACATGTTACTGTAGAAGTTCCAAGACATGCCCCCCCGACTGAACCGATTGCATCTGTCAAGAGAGCTTGCCTACCTTTAGATAGTTTTCCATCCTCAAGTAGATCCGCCTCATGTCCGGTTGCCGTGAGGGTGCCGATGCTATCAAACATGTCGACAGAAAAGAAAACGAAAATGATTGGTATTAACTCTACTCTGCTCAAGATATCAGGGAATCTTAGTTGAAACAACGTTGGAGCTAAGGATGGAGGTGGAGAGATGACACCATTGAATTTCACAATTCCAAAAATCAAAGATAGAACGGCTGTCGTCAGAATCCCCATTAGAATGGCACCCTTTACTCTGTGTGCCATAAGGGTGAAAATAACAAAAATACCGAAAATCGCGATCAGAACAGGCTTAGAATGGATATCTCCGAGTGTGACAAATGTAGCACCGTGTGACGTGATAATTCCACTCATTTGCAAACCAATGAAAGCAATAAAGACACCGATTCCCACCGCAATTGCATTGTGTAAAGAAGACGGAAGCGCATTCATGACTGCCGCACGTAGACCAACGAATGAAAGAATAACAAACAGCATCCCTGAGATGAACACAATACCTAATGCTTCTTGCCATGGAAGTCCTAAATCTCCCAGACAAACTGTGAAGACAAAATAGGCGTTTATGCCCATACCGGGTGCCAGTGCAACAGGATAGTTCGTGAAAAACGCCATTAGGAAAGTTGCCCCTGCACTTGAAAGACAGGTCGCAACCATGACTGCCCCCTCATCCATTCCTGCGAACTTCAATAGTGCAGGTTGAACAAAGATGATATAAGAAAGCGTCGTAAAGGTTGTGAAACCTGCGACTATTTCTCGTCTAACGGACGAACCGTTTTCCTTAATTTTAAATAATTTTTCCAACATCGTTTCCTACCCCCTAAAACGATACGCTAATTCAGAATTTTAATAATAAATTACTCCTGTTGATTTATCCTAATGCGGTAGGCGCGCTTTCAAAGCGCGCCTACCGCATCATGTATACGTCCAATTTTACAGGACTATTGTGCCTGACGTAGACGCGTTTCTAATGCTGCCAACTCATCATTTAATGCTTGCGGAAGTCTATCCTCAAAACGTTCATAGTGTTCACGAATAGACTGAATTTCGTTGAGCCATTCGGCTCTGTCAACATTCAAGAGTTCATCCATTTGCTGTTCGGTTACATCAAGATCGGATGTATCAATTCCATCAAGTGTTGGTAAATAACCGATAGGAGTTTCAACAGCATCACCTTTTCCGTTGATACGATCCACGATCCACTTCAGGACACGACTGTTTTCACCAAATCCAGGCCATAACCATCCACCATCAGCATCTTTGCGGAACCAATTTACGTAGAAGATTTTGGGGAGTTTATCAGCATCAGATTTTTCACCCATTTCTAACCAGTGTGCGAAATAGTCTCCCATGTTATATCCGCAGAAGGGAAGCATTGCCATTGGGTCGCGTCGGAGTTCTCCGACTGTTCCTGCGGCGGCTGCAGTCCGTTCAGAAGATGCAATTGAACCTATGAATGTGCCGTGTTGCCAGTTAAATGCTTCAAATACGAGTGGGACTGTGGAAGCACGTCGTCCGCCAAATAGAATAGCAGATATTGGCACACCGTTCGGATTTTCCCAATTTGGGTCAATGATAGGACATTGCGATGCAGGTGTGGTATAACGAGAATTCGGATGTGCCGCTGTTTTTTCATCACCGGGATGCCATTCTTCTCCGAGCCAACTTGTTAGGGTTTCTGGTGGTTCTTCGGTCATTTCCTCCCACCAAACATCTGTATCCTCAGTAAGGGCAGCATTTGTAAAGATGGAATTTGACGCAAGTGTGTGCATTGCATTTGGGTTCGTATCCATAGATGTGCCTGGTCCAACACCGAAAAAGCCGGCTTCAGGATTGATAGCATAGAGTCGTCCATCTTCACCGAACTTCATCCAAGCGATGTCATCTCCGATTGTTTCTGCTTTCCAGCCGGGTATAGTCGGGGTGAGCATTGCAAGGTTCGTTTTACCGCAAGCACTGGGAAATGCAGCAGCAATATAAGTCTTTTCACCTTCGGGGTTGGTTAAGCCTAAAATAAGCATGTGTTCTGCCATCCAACCGTCGTTTTTCGCCATAATAGAAGCGATACGAAGGGCGTAACATTTTTTGCCGAGCAAGGCATTACCGCCATATCCACTTCCATAAGACCAGATGGAACGTTCTTCAGGAAAATGAACTATATATTTATTGTCGGGGTCACAGGGCCAGGAAACATCATCTTGTCCGGATTCAAGTGGCATTCCTACAGAATGCAAGCACGGTACAAAATCACCGTCTTCCCCTAAAATGTCCAGGACATCTTTACCCATGCGTGTCATAATCCGCATATTCACAACGACATAAGGTGAATCACTGATTTCCACACCGATATGAGATATAGGCGAGCCGAGTGGTCCCATACTGAAAGGAACGACATACATTGTGCGTCCTTTCATGCAGCCCTTGAAAAGTCCTTTCAGGGTTGCTTTCATTTCATCTGGGTCGTGCCAATTGTTTGTAGGTCCTGCCTCAGTCGGGTTTTTGGCGCATATATATGTTCTCCCCTCTACACGAGCTACATCTGCCGGGTTAGAACGTGCAAGGTAACTTCCAGGACGTTTATCTGGATTCAACCGTATAAATGTCCCATTTTGAACAAGTTCCTCACACAGACGGTCATTCTCTTCTTGAGAACCGTCGCACCAATAAATATCATCAGGTTGGCACAATTCTGCTGCTTCTTGCACCCAACTGAGCAGTTTACTATTGTTCGTCATCCAATTCCTCCAATTTTGCTAATCTTACTATATTAGCATATAGTAAGATATGTTGCAATTCATTTGCAAAGAAAACTTCTAATCACTTATGTTGTTTATAATTCAAGACGTATGAACGTCAATAAAGTTGATTACATCATGCAAAGTTCGGCACATCAAAACGATGCACCTAACTTCACGTGTATTTTACCGCGTAATGCTGAATCACCCGCTGCAAGACCGTAATCCAGTTGTATAATCCCCCCTTTAGATTCCAGTCTTGCACCAAACCCGTATCCAATTCTCAATCTGTCAAATTCAGAAGGGTGGTCAATGAATGTAACTGAGCCTAAATCAAGGAAGGTAAAGAATTGTGAATTTCTCCCCATTAAGAATCTATATTCAAGATTAGCATGGACTCTGCGTGGTCCTGAAAACCAATCTTCATCATATCCACGTAAATTGCTTGCCCCTCCTAAATAAAAGAGTTCTGTCGGGGGAATGTAGCCCCCCCATGCGGCTGCCCCATGCAATTCTATAGCGACAATCTGATTTTCCCATGTTTGAAAGTACTGTTGAATATCAAGCCATATTTTGCGTAGTTTAAAATCACTTCTTGAAAGTTCAACTGCAAAACTATCACGTCTACCGTAAGTTGGATTTAGATAATAATCACGGGAATCGCGAGTCATCCGTAATGTGATACTGGACTTTGATCCGCGGCCACTTTCTGTGGCAGGGATTCTATCTACTACCACAGGCCTTGGTGAATGAAGCGGATCCTCAATGTTTTGCGGTGGTAGTGTTCGTGTGATATTTTCAAAATTAAGATATTTATATCCGAGCGTGACTTCACCTTCATAATATCTGCCGAATTTGAAAAACCCACTTAAATTGGCTGCTTTTTCTTCAGATTCTTCATCATTGAAGGGATTTCTTTGTGTGAGTTGACTATATGCTACACCCAATGTAATCGGTCTTCCTAAGACCCAAGGTTCCTTATATCCAACGCGTAGTGTCTTTAGTAGACCGGATTTCCATTGAAAATGGACATCTCGTCCAGTTCCTAATAGGTTTGTTTCTCCGAATTCCACAACCCCCGTAAGTTGTGGTACAGATTCTGAACCTTCTATAGGTGGGGCATAACCGAGTACGCCTATGAGTCGTCCTGTCCTTCCTTCCGTCACTTTGGCATGAAAGATGATCGTCCCTTCAGTCCCTCCTTCCTCCAATAAATTTGGATTGACATGGTGGAAATATCCTAAATTCCGTAAACGGTGGTAGCTACTATCAATTTTATTCTGATCATAATCCTCATTGACTTTTATTGGTATTTCTCGAATCACCACATGCTGCTTCGTTTTCTCAAGACCACTCACCTTCACATCACTAATACTAACTTTCTCTCCTTCCCGTATAAGCAAATTGAAATCTAAACTACCCTGCGTAGGTGAAATATTTAGTATAGTTGGTTCAATTTCAACTTTTGGATGCCCATATTCACTATAAATCATCTGTACCCGTTCAATACCTGTTTCAAGTGCGGCTTGTGTGAAGAACTGTCCTTTTCGCAAACCGAGTTCACGTAGTATTTTGGATTTAGAAAACAGTTTATTTCCTAAAATAGATAAGTTACCAAAACGTAATCTTTTTCCTTCACGGATTTTCGCCGCAATCCCGATGTTAGCATTGTTTGTTGAAGCAGGAGAAGTTAATGGAACAACTTGTGCAAACACGTACCCATCTTTTCTGTATGCCATCACGATACGTTCAAAACCATCGCTGATTTCATTCTGAGAATATACTTTTTTCGGCTGCCATCCAAAGAGTTCACGCAACTTTCTCTGATTGAAATGTTTATTCCCATCAAATTTGAGTTGCGATAGTTTGTAGAGGGGGACTGTGTTAGTATCTACTGTTTCGGTGTTTGGGGAGGTATTCAAATTATTATCGTCAATTGCATAAACAAATATTGGAATTGCGATAAAACCGAGAATCATTATTGAGAGGAATATATATTGTTGTCGGGGTGGTTTTGTGTGCATGTGATGTTAACCGATGATGGGATTATAGTGATATTTTAACATGCACGGTAGGTTTGTTGCAAATGGTTGTTATATTTTAGGATTTCCAAAACTTTTGTCTGAACTAGGAATTGTAATCTACTGAAAACAAAGAGGGTTATAGTGTTAAGCAAGTGATAGGACAGATAATATCATAGAATTCTTATTAAAGTGGAATAAAGATCAATTGGTCAAGAAATTCGTCTTCATGTGAGTTTTCTGCGATTCGCACCAATTCTTCAAGAATCGCTCCCATGGAGACGTTACGCTTAATCATGAAAACTCCTAACACATGATGACCTGATGCTAAATGGTCGGCAAGATGTTTTGGTATAGTCTTTCTATCATTCGTCACCAAAGTGAACTTGTTTTCCTCACACCACTTTAATATCTCTGGGTCTTTTGTGCTTCTTGCAGGTGCACCTTCATCACCAACCCCTAAGACCGTTAACGATGACCCATGATAAAGCAATTGCGTTCGGTAAGCTGGAGAAAGGTTTTCGTCTATCAGATACCGACGCATCTCTATTCCTGTTCTTTTTTTGGTGAAGATGGTGTTGTAGAGTTGTTTTCAGGAATGTTCGTGTGTGAACCATCAGATGCAGCTTGCTTTTCTGCTTTAAGTTGACGCAGACGAACAACACCCGGTGGAGGGTTTTTCTCGTATTCCTCCCGTAAGATTTCGCTGTATTGGAGATTATCTGCTAAATAGCCTCCTATTTTTATTGGATTTTGGAGGTAATAAAGAATCGTTGCGTAAACATCTTCCAATGTCAGTGTATGAAAGCGTTCAACGATTTCCTCCGGTGTTTGTGAAAGGTGAAGAGATTCGTATAATACACTTTCAATACCGATACGTGTACCTTTTATTCGGATATCATCCTCTGACAAAAATTCAAAGTTCCTTTCAAACGGATTGAGTTGTTCGTATTCTTGGATTTGTCTAAGAATACGGTTTTCAACAGGTAAAAATAGCGTATGTTTATTTTCGATTAGATATTCAAGTTGGTCCAATACTTTAAGTGTATTGCGTCCTGATGTAAGTCCAGCCAATAAACCTAACGTTACAAATTTTAGCTGATTGTACGGAATCTGTTCTTCCCATATTTTAAAGAGAAAATCAACAGCCACGTTTAATGCTTTTTGTAGACTCGTTTTTTGTCCACCAAGAGCTTGAACTAAGCTATTGTAAGGTTCTGCAAGGTTCCAATTTGCTTGTTTTAAAGCTTCCATTAAAACATCCGTCCCAAATTCCGTATGATAGTAGTTGAAACAGACAAGTTGGATTACCATCCTATTGTACATAACTTTATCAAGTGCATTTTGATTTAGGCAATGTTCCAAAACAACTTGTGTCCACACACCGTCAATCTGGAAGTTTGTTCCAGCGTCACTATTGAAGTTTGTTTCTGCATAAGTTCTGAGCCGTCCATCATCCGAAAGGAGTAGGGAACCTGGCTGACCTGCGATAAGGAGGGTATCTGTAAATAACGGTTGAAGCATATCATCAAGTTTCTGCTTTTGAAATAGATTCATGTCAAGCATAGCGGTACATGGAAGGACTGCACAGTTTTCTGTAATCCATTTGATAAGGTTTTTTAGGTATTCCACGTTGCGTCTTTTATCTTCAGGGTTGCTCATGTGCCTTACATACTTACTGCCCTGTTTCTCAATTCTCATGCTCTCGCGCTGAGACCACATACCTTCTCTCTCATGGATAATTTGTAGAAGGACATCAATAGTTGATTGTGCAATGCAGAGTTTTCCAAATACTTTGACAACGGTATCGGCAGCTTCTAAACAGTGTAAGGTGATTAGCGAAATAAGGTCCACTACCAATTTAGGCTGCGAATTTTCGAGCAGTGTAAGAGCATTTCTCTTTTCTTCAATATTTCCCACACAACACAAGATACCCAAGTCAGGCTTAGTTATGAGATGGCTCCATGCATTTAGCACATTACCGTCATATAAGTTTGCTAAAGTACCAATCGGGAGTGGGTTTTCTTTGTAAGCTTGTTCAATCCTTAGCAAATCTTCGTGTTGCTGGTTGACGACATCAAATAACGGTTGAAAATATGCTGGATCATCAGTCTCTTTAGAATCGTCCAATGTTATGGACCCTACCCCTTGATCCCCTGGAAACAGTTCAGGATATTTTTCAAAACTTTCTTGGCAAGCATAAACGTATTTACTTTTAATATCAGCGATTTCTCCAATCTTTGTTGTCCCGAACACCGTTTTACCATAATTTACTTCGTCGCCTACTCTTTTGCCAAGTAGCTGCTTCGTAAAAGTATCGTTAATGTCACGTTCACCGCGTGTAATATCTACGTCATCACGATCAACTATAATATACCAGACAGGTTGATCGGAACTGTCTATTTGTACCACTGTATCAATCTGAACTTGATCTGGGCTTAACACATCTTGAATTCGCTTTTCTACTTGATAGAACAATCCGATATATTTCAGGTGAGCATCGGGATTTTTATAATGTGTTCTTCGGGTTTCATACATGACATGCAATGCTCTTTCCGGTTGAGATCTGACTTGATGTAAAAAGGAAAGTTGAACACATGCTTCCAGTGAAAGATTCTTGAAATCCCAAAGACTATCCAATATACGATCTACTTCGTTCACTTTATCTAAACGATAGCAAATCATCCCAAGACGGATTCTCATATCAATGTCATCGGGAAATTCATTTAAATACTCCTTGCATACAACTTCGGCTTGATTCAGATCCCCAATTTGTTCATATATCATTACCTCTATCTCGGTAACATTTTCAAGTGGACCGTATTTTTCACGGAGGCCTTTACAAATCTCAAGTGCTTTACCTATTTCGCCAGCATTATAGTAACTTTGGATTAACCATTGTGTCAATTGGGAGTTCTGACTTGTATCGGCAAGTTTTTCATAGAGGATTGCTGCTTCTTTAAATTGTTCATGAATAAAGAGTTCTGCAGCTAATTCCACGATTTCTAAAAAATCCGTACTATCTAATGCATACTTGTAGGCTTCTTTAAGTATAGAATTAGCCTTATCATTATTTCCCATTTTGCTGGATATTAAAGCAGCATTAATAAGATTAAATATGTTTGTTGGAGATGATTCCTGCATCGGTTTTAGGATTGATTGTGCTTCTTTAATACGTTCATCTGCGATATAAGCACGAACAAGACGACGATTCACCTCATCTTGTAATTCAAAAGATAGGTTTGTCTTTAATAGGTTATTAAGTTTTGTTATTGCTTCATCATAACGTTTACTTGCAAATAGAATATTGGCAATTGTAAGCTGAGCTTCAATGTTTTCTGGTTCTGATTGAATTCTCTCGAAAAAGTCAATAGCACTGTCTCGATTCCCTTGTTCAAATGCCAATATACCTCTATTTCTTAACAGGGTGGGTAACAGTGTGGAGTCAGACGGTTCATTTTCTATGGCTAAGTCGAGGTCTTTAATGGCTGCTTCTGATTCATCAAGAAGTCGTAACGCCATACTCCTGTTAATTATCCAATCTGTCCGAACAGAACGCAATTCAGTTTCAGCAACGCAATTCCATGCTTCTGATAGAAGGTCAACGGCTTGGTGCAATTGTTTCCTTTGTGAATCGTCAAGCTGCTTCGTATACCTGACGTAACCATCATCCAATACCTGTTCAATCAAGATAGTAGCGAGGGAAGCTTTAAAACCAGGGTCATCATCCTGTTCTTGTTCTACCATAATTTCGCGCCATTTTCTCGCCACCTTAAGATCACCTTGTTCTTTAGCAATGTCACTGAACGCATGTGCAATTTCCGGTGTTTTATGCAAATAGTCAGGAACTTGTGCAATAACCTTTTCAAGAGGTTCTTTTTTTGAAGATATTAGAATGAGTACCACATGGGCATTAACATTTGCCGGGTTTTTTTCTAATGTCTGTTCTGCGTAATTAGCAGCATTTTCCGTTTCCCCCAATAAGTGGTAAGCCAGAGCACGATTAGAAAGTGCTTTTTCATCTTCAGAATTATATTGAAATGCTTCAATAAACAACTTCGCTGCTTCTTGCTCATTGTTAAGAGCAAACTGGGCAGCTGCCATATTTGTTAAAATATTAAACTTTGAAATTTCTGGAGTTGAAGTTTCATTCCCAATGCGTTGCCACAAATCATCTAATTGTTTAAAAGCAGTCTTAGGTTGGTTGTTTTTGAGCAAATCTTTTGCATTATTAATTATCAATTGATGTTCTTTTGCGAGTGCAGTGTCAACTGCATCAGAAACAATCAAATCAATGTGTTTGCTTGAGAGATTCGGCAGTTTTGAATCCAACTTTTGGATTCCATCCAGGATTGCTTGGTTCTGATCGCTTAAATGCTTTTGACCTTCCAAGTGCCTACTATCATATTTTAACATCAATTGATTGGCGGCTTGCTGATTTCGTGGTAAGCGATCATAGAAATTTGTGAATGTCCTTTCGATAACCGGTTGGAGTCTCTGTAGAAGATCTTTATTCCTTAATTGACATCCGGGTAAAGTGATACAATCACGGAAGAGAGCAGTGGCTTGGGCAAGTTTTTCATCTCCCTCCTGTGCGGCTAACTCGTTTATATCAATATCCTCAAGTGAGGCGATTACTTTATTAAGCGTGTCATGGTTTACCTCAATTGTTTTTGGATCAGCGACATCATCAAGACTCGGCGCGATTTGCTTAACTGCATCAATAAATGATTTCTTGAAAAGATCTTCTGGCGTACTATTGGTAAAGTGTTTTTGGACAACATCAACGCCACCAACAATTGAGGCACCACCAGAAACAATAGTTACGAATTCAAGTATTGTCATAGATTTTCTCTCCTGCCGAGAGTTCTTTTCACAGTGTTTTTATCAGTTTTTCTATTGCTATTTTTATTTTTTCATTATAGCATATTTATGATGCTCATTCAAGATTATAAGAGTTTGAATGATTCTGTTCCTACAGATTTAATCACTATACCAACTCGGAAAAGCAACCCCCTTCTTCTTAAGCATCACTAACTCCGCACCAAGATCACATGTAGACTGCTTTCCACCGTGAATACTCGGTTCAGCGCAGAGCATCTCGCGCAGAGTCTGCATTGACTCAAGCACGTTATCACTTGTAATTCCCAACACCTCAGTCAGTAAACAACGGTCTAATTCCGCCCGCACAGAGTCATGATCGCACTCGTTGAAAGGCAGCATCCGCTGATACTTCAAACGTTCAAAAATTGCCTCAGCGTTTGTTAATGCCGCATCGGAGAGTTCACGGACATCCAAAGTAGGTAAAGTTCCTAATGTATTGAGGGTTAGGATACCGCGCCCCGACTGCTGTTTCCCACTATGTATCCAATGGCACATTAAACCTAATGTTGAGTTGCACCACAGAGCGAAAGCAATCTCATGCTGTGGATCTTCAAATGCCACGTTGGTTAACCTGTTAACCCCAACCGAAGGATCCTCTGTTACGAGTGCCAGAGTTGAGTTAGCATTGAATCTCAAGTACAAATTGTAATGAACTCTGCTGTTTTTAGTCAGGATTTTTCGGAGGATCTCTTCTGCATTCCTGCGCGGAATACCCCTCGAATCAGGGGCAACAAGCATTGACCGTTGTGTTTCACTGTTCAAACTCCACAAGCAAGGATACCCATCGACATTGGTATCACCTTTAACCATATCAAATGGTCCATTCTTTCCATAGACACTTTCTGGATGCCATCCAACCTGGGCTATGTCCTCTACACAACAAATAGGAACATTAACCTTTGTAGTTTGCATAGGTAAAAATAGGATCCCTTTTTGTATACTGTAGGTAGACTGAACCAATGCCATAGATCGTACGCGCGACACTCCCCAACCTTTACCAAGCGGAAGCGGGCAGTCTAACATTTGTCCAACGAGGTCATCACCGATTCTAATCATATCTCCACCACTGGGGATATCTTCCAGCCGCCGTATGCCGTTGTTTCGGCTAATGTACTTCGCTATTTCCATCGCTTCTAATAGACTTTGAGGGCGTTGGTTCAGACACACGAATTTCCCTCGTCCACTTGTTTTTGATGCCCCCTTCGTTGCTACCACGATACATTCCGCCATGTTGGTATCCGCGGAGAATGCTGCTTCGCCTTCTGACGTTTCTTCAGTAATAGTAACTACTACGATATTGTGATATTCTGCCGCCAGCATGTCTCGCATTTTTTGCATAGTAGATGATGCCAGAATCGTCGCTGGCAAGATGAAACCCATGGTACCACCGTGTTTAAGTTTCCGATCTGCAAGGTCTACAAAATAGGACGCGAGTCCGCTCAATCCGTGTGCTATCCGGGAGTCTTTACTTCGCAGCACTGCTTGCATTGCCTTCTTATCTGCCTCTGGACGATCACTTCCCTGGAATGTCGTCTTTGGTACACTACTACCTTGATCTGTTCCTGGTTTCGTAAAAGGCGGATTCTGGACCACAATATCAACATCGCCATGCTGGAACGTCTGCTGGAGTTTAACGACGGTGTTCTCCTCACCGCCTACTTGCTCAGCCTCTGTGTCAAATAGTTTCATATCATCAAGCAATTCCAATGAACCGATAGCGTAATCTCCATTACCCATTACACCGTAAGGAGCAGTTACTATTTGCGTACCACCGATTTTGATACTTGCATAAGTACTCGCAAGTGCTGCAGCTGTAAGGTGTGTAGCATTCGGCATAATATCTACACCACCGATGTTCTCCTCTAACATTTTTTGATGGATATCTCTGCCGTTGCCACCCGCTTGTTCATACAGAGACAAAACGCGCTGATACACACCGTTAAGCAGCGCACCTGTACCGCAAGCGAAATCTGCAACTTTCGGGAGTTTCCCTTTCGGCAGTTCAGGCATCACAAGCGTTGAGAGCAGTACCGCGCTTTCTGGAAGTGTATAGTTCGCCTTGACGTATTTCCTATCGGTGATTAACTTTTGGAACACAATACCCGCGAGTTCGTGAATTTGCGCGATGCCGGTATCAACAAGGTCTTTGGCAGCCTCACAGAGGAGTTTTAAGATATGTTTGACAAGTCTATCATCCGTAGCGAGTGCCTCAACGAGGTTGCGAGCATCCTCAAAGATTGGGCGATAATTAACCTTGAGAATCGTGTTCCAGTCCTCAATAACATCGGCATAATCAATTGTCGGTAGGAGTTGACGGAGTGAACGGACAGATTCCATCTCCGTTTTACCCGCGAGGGAACTTTGGAAAACAAAAGCATCGGTGATAATCAACGCTGCCATGCGGAGCGTTTGAATGTTGGGGAGTCGCGATTCGGAGATCGCTCCTACAGGCGAATCGTCTTTAGAAAAGACCTCTTGGTGCAGAATTGTCTCAATTTTCTTGGCGATGGCAGGGTGGTCACCGATTGCATCTTCAAGTAGATAAGCTGCCTTATTGATGCTTTTCTCCATCTCTTCTGCCGCTGCTTCAAGCTGAGAGTTCGGCATTGCACCGACGTGCAGAGCGTTTGCGATGTCACCTACGGTGCCTTTTGCCCATCCGTTTTCTGGGAAGTGTCCTACGGTATCACCGACGGTGTTGACAAGTTTGTATTGTAGATCATCTGCAGCGCGCAGTTGTGGGTTAATATCGCGTCCGGGCATCGTCTTAAAACGGTCGGGATATAGGATTGCCATAACGTTGTTGAGCGTTTTTCCAACGACGTGGTATTCCGTTTCAAGTTCAAGTACAAGTCTCGTTTCTGCTTGCTCTATGAGCTTCTTGGCATTGGTAGTGGTAGCAAACTTTGCTTCAATTCCGACTGGTTCTCTCCCGTGTTCAATGACGATGGCATCAAGTTCGCTGTTGCCTTTGAGGAAAGCGTTGACTTCTGTTTCGAGTTCCCATCCGTGACGCATGTGTCGTAAGATGTTTACCAGTTCATTTGTGATTGTGGTTTCACGTCTTTTTGGCATGATGTTTCTGTTTTAATTTATCACAATTACGCTGACCGCAAATCAAAAACGGTTTTAATACTGGCAGATTTGCCAGTATTCAGGGCAGTTTGGATGGCGTGTTTATAGTCACGGAGAGGAATTGGTGTGCCGACTAAGGGTAGAAATTGCTCACCATGTTTTTGTAGCAGCTGCAGACCGAGTTGAAATGTATGCTTCTGTTCATCGTTGTCCGTTTCCATGCCGTAAGCATAAGAGCCTTTCACTTGCAACTGCTTATACCAAATAGAGGTCCAGTCTATATTTTTTGGAATTCCGGGCATACCGATTAAGACCACCTCTCCACCAACCTGTGTAAAACGGAGTGCGTCGTCTATGGTAGAACTTGAACCGACACAGTCAAAGGTAATATCTACACCACCCTGTAAGACCAACTTGCCGATTTCAGGTTGATATGAATCCGCATTTGTCAGTTCACAGAACACTTCATAACTACTACTATTCACAGGTATTATCTCATCAGCACCGAGTTTCTTTGCTAATTCCTGTTGGTGCGGGTATTTTGCGGAAATAAGAATCCTATTTTGATGTCCCAACATCCGAAGCGATGCGACCGTCAACAACCCAATTGTCCCACCACCAATTACACAGATTTCGTCTGTCCCAGAGATTTCTGTTTGTAGCACACCATGCAAGGCACACGCAAAGGGTTCAAGCAGCACGGCAATTTCGTCCGACATATCATCTGGTACATGATGAATTTGCGATTGATGTGCAAGCACATATTCACTCCAGCCACCACCTGTATCTCTACAAAAACCGGTCTGTAGTCCTTCAGAGATGCTCCCTCTTGTGACATTTTCACAGTTTACATACTGTTGATTTTGACACTGAATACAAGGGGGATCAATCTCTCGTACGCTACAAGCTAACACAGGTTCAACAACTACCCTATCACCGATAGACATGCCTTCAACGTTCTCACCCATTTCAGCGATTTCACCGACTATCTCATGCCCTAAAACAAAAGGGTCTGATGTAAATGGGGACAGATAGACGCTGCCTTTGGCTGTAATCGTTGATAAATCGGAGCCACAGATGCCACTCAATCGGTTCTTGATTTTCACCCATTGCGGTGTAGGGAGTTGTGGTTCTGGCAGGTCAACGAGTCGTGTGCATGAAAGTGGAGACGTATAAAGGCGGCTCCACCTTGGTCCAAGGTAGCGTAAGACGATATAACGTTTGATGCTTTTGGTGTATTGTATGGCTTTCACGGTATCAGTCTAATTTGCCTCTGTTTGATAAAACTCCATCAATATCTCAGCAACTTCAGGTCTTGAAATTTCAGGTGGAAGCTGCTCACCCGCCGCAAGCATTTCACGCATTTTCGTGCCAGAGATTGAGAAATAATCATCCGACCCATGCGGACAGTCTCCCATCATAATGACCCTATTACATTTATTGCACCACATCGTCCAATTTCCGCGGAAAATCTTAATTTCTAACGCATCTGCGGGGATGTCATCAAAGATAGTTTGTGCGTCAAACGGTCCGTAAAAATCACCCGCACCTGCATGGTCACGTCCAACGATGAAATGTGTTGCACCACAATTTTGACGAAAAACAGCATGAAGCAGTGCCTCCCTCGGTCCAGCATATAGCATATCAAATCCATAACCTGTAATAGATACAGTGTTCTCAGGAAAATAGTGTTCTACCATAGTTCGGATTGCAGCATCACGGACAGCAGCTGGAATATCTCCCGGTTTTAGTTTGCCAAGTAACATGTGAATCAGCACCCCATCAGCGTTAACTTCTTTTTGTGCAATCTTGCAGAGTGCTTCATGGGCGCGGTGCATCGGGTTTCGGGTCTGGAATGCAACTACGGTCTTCCATCCACGTTTGGTAATGTCTTCGCGAATTTCAACTGCAGTACGGAATGTCCCAGGGAAATCCGTTGGAAAATAGGAGTAATTCAATACATCAATTGAACCGGATAGAACATTATCACCAACATCTGCAAAAGCAGGAACACCCGGATGGTCAGGATCAGTTGTGCCAAAGGTCTTTTCTATAATAAGTTGTTTCTGTTCTTCTGAAATCTGTTCAATTGCCGAAACCTTCATAATTGCAATTGGTGGATTACCATCAACATTCGGGTCACAGAGGGTAATACGTCCACCGTTCTTTACTGCATCCGTGAGTTGATTGTCAGGAACAATGTTCATGATAGGAACAGGCCAAAAAAGTCCATTCGGCAGTTGCATCTCTGTTGCAACACTTATCGCTTCTGCTATGTTCATATATCCCGTCAATGGTGTAAAGTAACCCGATGCAAGCATAACGGCTGATGCAGCAGCTCCTGAACTGATGAGGACATAAGGAAGATTTTCTGCCTCTTTCGTCAGTTCTGCACGTTCTGCATCATCCGATACGTAAAGGGGCGTTAAGGTTTCGCCTCCATGTGGTTTGATCATTAATATCTCCTTAATAATATGTAAATAAACCGTTATTAATCTCCAGCTGCTAACTGTTCAATGACACATCCGTTCCATATCCAATGGACGTGTCTCTTTCCTGTTTCAATCCGCTTTTTCGTTGTATAAATCACAAGGACAATGTGTTCATTATTCACCTCTACAATGGCTTCCCTTTCTATCATTTTATTGTGGGGAGGCACATGAAGTTTCTTTATAATTTGTTTGTCGTTTGCCAGCATATTAACTTCATGCGTTGCTGCTTCTGCGGATTGAAAGGTATTCGTTACCTTATATGTGCCATTAGGCAGGTCAATTCTGAAGGCTGCATCCTCTTTGCCATGCACAGCATCTCTTGTAAGGGGTGTCGTCTCCTCTGGTGGTGCCACATAAGCTGCACGGGGTGAAATACGCCAATTCGTTTTATTCAACGGGTCCGTAGGATTCCACTCTGTGTCCCATCCGTATTTTCCGCTGACATACATAGTTTTCGGTGCGACAATATGATGATTCTCCTCCACTTCTGCACTGTCAGGTTGCATATCAAACCGTATTATCAGATTACCTTCATCTGTCTTATCCCAAAGTTCAAGGTCAGGTTCAAGTGCTGTTTTTCTTTGAAATAGTTTGAGACGTTCTGTTTGATGGATAATGCTATAATTTTCTTTGAGATCCGCAAACGCCTCTGTCTCTGGATAGTACCAGGCAATAACATAGTCCGCACGGATATAACCTAATCCTACGCTATCTCGGTTGTTGCGATTTACAGGAAAATAGTCATAGTTTGCCTCATAGTTTGCCATGTGAACAACATCATCAGCGTATACACCATAAAAAGCTGTGGAATGGACAAATGGGGTAACATATTTAATTTCATTCCGCATTTCCATTTTTTTCTCGGTTTTATTGTAATGACCAAACTCAGAAACGGATTTATGCCAACCTGCGGACCGATGCGTATAGGTTGTATGAGGTTCAATCAACTTAGCACCAGATACAAGTTCGGCAATTTCTGGTGACATACGTCCATGGTCATAAGTGGTTCTCCCCCAATGTAATAGCGTGAATATTACCAGGCAGGTTGTAATGGCATATTGGATTATTTTATGTCTATTCATACTTAGCCAAGGCATTAACTTGGGTCTCTCAGGAAACAATTCTTTATCAGGTTGTGTTTCAAAATCTGGGATTATCAACCACGGTGCCACCATCAATAAAATGTATATATGAATCCTATCATTTATCCATCCCCCAGGTCCATATCCCCACGGTGCCTTCGCAAACATATAAGTAAAGAGCAAAGCAATCAGCAAAAATACATCTGTTTGCCTAATCCACTGTTTTCTATAGACTCTGTAAACGAGAGAAACAACAACACCGATACCTAAAGTGATAAGCAGTGAATAATTGACAGAAACATGCCAATCTGTAAAGTAGACAATAGATTTTACACCCCAAAAGTAATCCCAAATCCATTCCATACCTCGATGACTTCCTGATTGATGCTGCTTGAGACTTTGCAGATAGTATTCCATCAAAACGAAATAGATAGGGACCATATAGAGTAGGAAATGGAAAAACGGTTTGAGACTTACGATGAATCGCCTACATACTGCAAACCAATCTTCAGATCGTTGTCTCCATGCTTCAACCAATGCGTTGATTCCCCATATACATCCCGCTGCCACAGACATGCCCAACACTATTAATCCATAAGAAGCGATATGCGACAGATAAGTTAGTAGCAACAATATATATAAAATGCAGAGATGTTGGACCTGCATATTGTCCTTGTGTTTCCACCAGAAACCGAAACTAAAAAAGAAAAAACTAATACTGAGCGTGAAATTGTAAAATCCCATATAAAGGAGGTAGTTATAGGCAAATGGAAAACCGAGCCAAGCGTATAAATACTTCTCATTCTGTTCTTTGTGCACCGCATTGAGAAAATAGAAGAAGGCAATTGGGATTAATCCGATTGCGATTGTAAGGAAGACCTTTTCGGACATCACAGGCGGAAAAATGTATAAGAGGGCAGCAAGAGCAATGTGCGATAACCAATTCGGGAAGATGGTAATATTGAGCTTCCACGCATCCCGCATTTTATAGTTTTCATGTTGTCCAAATTCTTTTAGGACAAGAGCATTGTAAACGTGGCTTGGACCATCTTGTGATGGAAAGTAAGCAAATATCCAAATTGGAAGGAGATGTAATATCAACAACACAACAAACAGGTGTTTCCATGACAGGGTACGCCAACTAAACATATTTCACTCCCGACTAAGTTTCGTCATCTGAGTCTTTATATTCTCTTTATAATAGAGACAATGTTGTGTTAATGGACACTTTTCACATAACGGTTTTCTTGCATTACATATTTGCCTACCGAAATAGATGAGGTTCATGTGAAAAGGATATGTTTTGCCTTTAGGTATTATGGTAGGCAATTCAAGATGGGCTTTTTCTGCACTACAATTCTGGGGGATCAGACCGAGACGTTTTGATATACGTAGGATATGTGTATCAACGGGAAACACTTCTCTACCACAGGCAAACGAAAGCGTTACCGATGCAGTTTTGATGCCAATTCCTTTATGTTGAATAAGGAATTCTAATGCGTCTTCTGTTTTCATATCATGGATAAATTCTAACGACAACTCATTATATTCAGCTTTAAGCCAAGAAAGAAAGTTCTTGATGGTCTCGGTTTTCTGTTTTCCTAATCCTACAATCTTTATTGTTTCCTCAACCGCATCGGCATCTGCTTGTAGGACATCTTCCCAAGTCGGAAATTTTGCTATTAGTTGAGCATAACCCTTATCACGACTAACATCAGTCGTGTTCTGTGACAGTATAGTCAGGATGAGACATTCCAGGACATCTTCCGTGCCATCCCACGTTGGAACACCGAGTAAATGTTCTAATGTATCCGATATGTATTGTGCTTTCTGATGTAAATTCAAGGATAGATTCCGTTCTAATCAGAGACATTCAATTGTCAAAAGTGTCTTTGTAGGAGGGGTTTCTAACCCCGATTGGATGAGCAAAAACCTTTACAATCGGGGTTAGAAACCCGACAAATGCCATACGGGGAATGCCTAAATGGCATTCATACCGTTGATTTGGCGCATTTGGCGTTGATTCACTCCTACAAGAGTTTCAAGTGACAATTGAATGCCTCTGCCGTTCTAATGTTTTTAGTATTATATCACAAAATGAAAAAATAGCAAGTTTTTCTACAATAACGGGTGTGCAAAAACTTTACACCCCCCACAGAATTGTTGCCAATTAACAGAAAACATGGTATTATTCTATTAATACTAATTCTGGTTGGAGGTTCGATAATGCGTTTAGTTCGTTTCCTAACAACAACGATTGTTTTTCTACTACTTATCAGTTTTTATGTTTCATCACCTTCTTACGGATTTATTGAACGTGAGTTCACGATACGCGAAGTTCTTGATGCATGCACAAATATTGTGTTCGGAGAAGTCCAAGTTGCCAATGCTCGCAGGTTACAAGCTATCATCACTGTAAAAGAAGATGTCAAGGGCAAAAGTAATCTAAAAGAAATTAAAATGAATTTTGCTACAGGACAATATAAGCAGAACACTTCTCCCCAAAAGATGGCGCGCCTACTAAAAGAGGGTATGCCAATAATAGTGTTCTACCGTGAACAATACGGCATTGATAGTATGTGCTTTATTGATAATACATGGTTTCAAATGCGTAGTTATCAGGGGAGACGGAACAGGTTTGACACAAACAGCGGTTCATCATGGTGGAGTTTCACACACATCGACCCGATGATGAAACGCACGTTTGATGGAAAGACAAAAGATTTTCAAAAAGTTGTTCGTGATATGTTAGCAGGTAAAATGTGGGTTACTGCTCAAAAAAATACAGTAAAAGTCCTGGTCTTGACCGGAAATAGCACTTCCACGACTTATGGACAATCTTATGTTCACACTAACTCAATGACCTATGAATACAAGGCATTACGAAATGTGAAGAATGCTGCTAAACGTCCTATGGCTTATGAATCTACAAAAAAGCGAACGTTACCAAACCTAAAAGAAGCAGATATCTTATGGATCGGATATGAAGAAATATCAAGTTACGGGAGACACCTTCTACCTACTGGCACAGAGAAAAAAATAAAAGACTTTGTCAAAAATGGTGGTATTGTCGTCGTTGCAGGACAAGACAGTACAATGCGAAAACCTTGCGGGGTCGGATGGTTACAAGGCAACTTGAAAGGTGTCGAAAGTCCACCAGACAGACATTTTGTGGTTATAGATAATTCCAAAACCCTCTTTTCCACTCCCAATAAAATCCGATCAGGAACACTTTTTATTGATGATGCTTGGGTGGATTGGGCAGAAAACGATCAGGTATTTGCGACTACCAAAGAACGCAATGAACTGGTCGTCGGGGCAAGAAAGTATGGAAAAGGGTTATACATCATTACAAGTCTTCGCAACGATACCCAATATACAGTTTCCAATAACAAACTGCTTATGGAAAACATCCTGCATTATGCTGTAAATCAACTTGAAAAATAATGTTATAGACGTAATAGAATTAGCACCTATAACATTGAATCTAATACGCCACCTCTTGTAGGAGGGGTTCTAACCCCGATTATCAGAGCCACATCTTGTAGGAGGGGTTCTAACCCCGATTATCAGAGCCACATCTTGTAGGAGGGGTTTCTAATCCCGATTATCAGAACCAAAACGTGACCAATCCGGGTTAAAAACCCCTCCAACAAAAAAGAATGCGGCAGTTTCGTTCTTAAATTGATGGCTATGTCTACAGAAATTTTGTCACCACTAATGTTATGTCATCATGGTGACTTTCATCTTGCTGATATGCTTCAAGATCGGACAATATTGCTGTCCTTATTTCAGCTGGGGAAAGGGCGCGATTTTCAGAAAGCAGACTTTTAAAACGTTCAATCCCATACATCTCAGAATCCGCATTTAATGCCTCAGTGATACCATCAGAATAAAGCACAAGTAAATCCCCGGGTTCCCAAGTTGTTTCAGTACTATGGTAGTGCGTTACGACACTTTGATCTGGTAAGGCAATACCTACAGGTGTAAATTGCGATTCTAATTCAATGAACTCCTCACTGTTCAAACGAAAAAGAAGCATTGAAGGGTGACCTGCGTTAGCAAACTCAAGCCGATTGTCCTGATGGATGATGACATAACAACATGTCATATAAATAAAGGTCTGGGCATCTTCCTCGGCAACACGTTTTACAGCTTTCATTACCTCAGACACCGATGCGTCAAATCGGATTTGTGTTTGAATGCAACTCTTAGTCATCGCTGCAACCATCGCAGAATGAAACCCATGTCCCATCACATCCCCGATAAAAATACCAACCTTTTCATTTGGTAGATATAAATAATCGTAATAATCTCCACCAACGTCGTTCGTGGGTTGACAATATCCAGCAGAAGTAATACAGGGATGTGAAATCTCTTCGTTGGGTAAGATGGATTGTTGTACTTCAGCTGCCAGACGCATAGACTCTTCTTGTGCAACCTCTTTGCGAATTGCACTCATCTGAACTTCAAGATCATTCCGAATCTTATTATTGAGCACCCGAAACATGCCTCTGCCAATCAGCGGTATACGTGCTAATGCTTGAAAAAAATCGTTGCGATCAATACGTAACAGGCGCGTCAATGTGCTTGTTTTAATAGTCGCACTTCTCGGTTTATCGTCAATCAGGGCAACTTCACCGAAACAATACCCCTTCTCATTAAATGACAATACTTCCGTTTCCGCTTTGATGATGCTGATTTCACCATCAACCAGCAAGTAAAGTGAATCCCCCTCCGCACCTTCTTCAAAAATTGTGTGATCTTCGGAGAAAACAACCTCATGTGCAATATCACTAATTGAATTCAAATCTACTGTTGATAGTTCTGCAAAAAGTTCTGTTTGTTTTAGAAACGTGATTTTTTCTTTTGCTAACATAAACACAAATATCCTCAGCAATATACTTCATTGAGTATCACTTAAAGCCATATTCAACTATCGGGTTTATTTTACAATCGTGGTATTATAACCAACCTACAGGCATTTGTCAATTCTCTTTTCACCAAACAGATTCTTGACTTTTGCTGCCAAATATGTTAAACTACATCTATCTAAATAGAACACGCTCAAACCCACATGTTATGTTACCGAACAATATATTTCTGTTTACAGACCAAAATAAAAGCCTCACAAGGATAATATGTCAATAACCGATTATTTTCACGGAAAAGTCTTACTGATTACGGGAGGCACCGCCTTCCTCGGGCAACCGATGGTTGCCAAAATCCTCACCTCTTTACCAGATGTTAAGAAAATATACCTACTCATTCGCAGTCGGGTTGAGTCAAATGGTAAAATCACTCCCGCACAAACACGATTTGAAAAAGAGTTGTTAACTTCCGATGTTTTTGACGAATTGCGACAGAAACACGGGACTCAATTTGAAGGATGGGTTAAGGAAAAAGTCACTGCTGTTGAAGGTGAACTCACTGATGAAAGACTCGGTTTTAGTGACACCGACTATCAACGCCTACAGAATGAAGTAGATATCTTTATAAATATCGCAGGACTCGTCCAGTTCGATCCTCCCTTTGATGCCTCACTAAAAGGTAATGCACTCGCAGCAAAGCATGTTGTTACTTTCGCAAAAGGTTGCTCAAATGCGGTTTTTCTCCACGTTTCCACTGCGTATGTCTGCGGAGATAGGTCGGGTCATATTCCAGAAGAACTCCATCCTCCCTATGAACAATACGCACAACAACATAACGAAAAAAATACAACGAAAATCCCAGAAACTCTCACAGAAGAAATTGATTATCTGCTCTCTCTAAACCAATCTATCCGTGATGAAGCTGATACTCCTGAACAAATAGCACATTTTCAAGAGATTGCTGAAAGGCAATTAAAAGCAGACAAACGTCGACATCGCAAAAACCTTGATACCCTCACTGATGAAGTTAAGGAAGAATGGCTTGAGGAACGTCTGGTTGAGGCTGGACTCAATCACGCACGTTCACGTGGGTGGAACGACACATATACCTATATGAAGTTCCTTGCTGAACAAGTAGTCATGGAAATGCGTGGTGACCTGCCTACGGCCATTGTTCGTCCATCCATCATTGAAAGTAGTATCGCAGAACCGCATCCAGGATGGCTCGGTAAGTATCGAATGTCCGAACCGCTCATCGTCGGTTTTGCAAAAGGACGACTCCCAGATTTTCCCGCTGACCCAGATATAATCTTAGATATTGTCCCTGTTGATTTTGTAGTGAACGCGATGTTAGCCGCTGCAGAAGCAATCGCAAAACAAGGTGGTATTGAGGTTTACCACGTCGCTACAGGCACACAAAATCCGCTATATTTCCGAGGTATCGTTGAAGCAACTTACGGCTATTTTACTGAAAATCCTATGATGGAAAATGGGAAACCCATACCTGTTCCAGTTTGGCAATATCCCAGCTTAGAGGAATTCCAACGGAAATTAGACAGTAAAATGCGTCTGCTTGATATGGCAATGAAAGTTCTTACGTTACTCCCATTCAAATCAGCAAAACGACAACGACGTAGATTGTTCATAAAACAGAGCAGCATAAAGGCAGCCCTCCACTATATTCGGATTTATGCACCATATACACGGACGAACTTTGAATTTGAAACGAAAAAGATGCAGGCTCTTTATGAACAACTCTCACCTGAAGAACAGAAACTGTTTGATTTTGATGTATCTCAAATCCATTGGAAACAGTATTTTCAAGACATCCACATTCCCGGCATCAAACGACATGTGCTCAAACTTGAAGAGGATACACCACAGCAGAAAGAAGAATCTACGCAAGAAGACTCTGACGAATATCCAGCTCCTGCACCAAATCCTATTGACAACATTTCTCCAAGTACAATCGTGGATTTAATTGAGATTCAGGCGAAACGTATCCCGGAAAAAATTGCTCTTCAGATGGTTAACGAAGATGAATGGGAACGGTATACATATAAAGAAACATACATACAATCACGGCAAGCAGCATTCCAATTATGGAATAACGGTTTACGAAAAGGGAACAGAGTTGTTTTGGTATCAGAAAACCAGCCTGAATGGTGCATCGCCTACCTCGCCGCTTCGCAAATCGGTTGTGCAGTTGTTCCGCTTGACGCTCAAACACCGACAAAAGAAATATTAGCCATCGCTGAATTCACGACTGCAAAAGCAATTTTAGCATCTGATGCTGTTTTAGCCAAGTCTAAAACGCAGTTGACTAAGACAGCTATACTCATACAAAACATCAACAAGTTTAACGAAACTGCCAAGTTAGAAGACGAGATTCCATCAGATTTCCCCAACGTAGAAATTACACCTGATACCGTCGCCTCCATCATTTTTACGATGGGAACCACAGTAGACCCAAAGGGAGCAATGCTAACGCATGGTGGTTTCATCTCTAATGTTAAAGCGGTATCAAAAGCATTACCACCAACTGATGAAGAACGCATTTTGTCTGCTTTACCACTCTATCATGCCCTGAGTTTTTCATGCAGCCTGCTGATGACTCTTTATAGTGGCACTACAGCAACCTATGTCAATGCACTTCGTCCTACAACACTCCTAAAAGCAATGCGTGAAGATAAGACCACAGCATTTATTAGTGTACCCCGTCTCTTTCAAATGCTCCAAAGCACTATTGAACGGCAAGCGGCGCGAGAAGACACACAGGGAGAAACTATTGCCGAAAAAGCTAAGAATGTAATGGGTGGACACATTCGAGTCCTTGTAAGTGGCGGCGCTGCCCTTGACAATGCAACTTATGACGGATTTCAAAAACTTGGATTGACGATTTATCAAGGTTACGGCATGACCGAAACTGCCCCTGTCCTTAGCGTCAACCCTTATCAAAATAGCAAACGCGGATCTGTCGGTCCGCCTGTTGAAGGTGTAGAATTCCAGATTATAAACCCGGATAGTAATGGTAGTGGTGAAATCATCGCAAAAGGTCCCAGTAATATGAAAGGATACTATCAAAATCAAGATGCAACTGAAAAGGCTATCCAAGACGGTTGGCTTTATACAGGTGACCTTGGATATATTGATGAGGATGGTTACCTTTTTCTCACTGGACACTGTAAAGATGTCATCGTTCCCGCTTCCGGTAAAAACATCTATCCTGTTGAATTAGAAACGCTTTACCAAAACTGTCCTGCGATTAACGAAATGTGTGTCGTGGGTATTCCTTATGATGATGGTTCAGATACCGATGTTCATGCAGTGATTATCCCTACCGATGACAAAGACAATACGAAAGCTGAGATACATGATCATCTACAGAAAACCGCTAAGCAGCTGCCAAGTTACCAACAATTCCACAAATCACATCTGTTTCAGACTGCTCTGCCAAAAACAGAAAATGGCGAAATTGACAGAAAAAAAGTTAAAGAACAGTTAGAGGAACATCTTACGAAAGAACCAACTTTAATTCTAAGTAAAACTGAACAGAAATCCAATAATATTCCAGAAAATATTTTAACACCACTCGCAAAATTAGCACGGATGCCTGCGAATCAGATTCGTAGAGAAAGTCGTCTGGATACTGACCTTGGGCTCGATTCACTCACGCGTCTTGACCTGCTAATGCTCCTTGAATCCAGACTCGGTCAGACAATACCTGAAGCAATGCTTGCGAATGTGCAGACCATCAACGATGTTGTAGAATTAACGCAGGCTTTTGTCAAAACAGACGCTACGCAATCAACCGAAATTCAGGAAAAACCGTTGAAGTTACGGGAAAAACCGCATTGGTATGCACGCGCGTTTCGTGCAGGTGTCCGAAGTATTTACCGACACCGTTTTTCATTTAAATGTCATGGACTTGAAAACATACCACAAGAGAAACCATACATCATCACACCGAACCACTCAAGCCATTTAGATACGCTTACAGTGATTACTGCACTCGGTCAGTATTCACATCGTTTGTGGACGCTTGCCGCGCGCGATTATTGGTTCGGCAATCGCGTTCAAGGATGGTTCGCTCACAATTGCCTCAATGCACTTCCTATTGAGCGAGACGGCAATTTCAGCCAGTTCCTACAAGACTTACGCATGGCAAACGCGGTGATGGAACAAAACAATGGATTGCTCATATTCCCTGAAGGCACACGTTCTCTTGATGGAGAACTGCAGCCTTTTAAATCCGGGTTTCTCAGTCTACTGATTTATGGACAGCAAGTGCCAATTATACCCGCATATATTAAAGGCACATATCAAGCTCTTCCAAAAGGACAGAACTTACCAAAAAAACATCCGATTCAGATTGCTTTTGGAGAACCACTTCTGTTTGAAGTTTCGCAAAACCCAGAAGACATCACGGAAAATTCGGAAACATACCAGAAGTTTCTGACTGAACTTGAAAACCGAGTCGCTAAACTTGGAGAAATATTAACTTAGGATTTAAAATGGAATCGAGTCAAAAAAAAGCCATTGCCTTTTTTGATGTAGATGGCACATTGCTGAATTCGACCATTGCTCATTGTTATATCTGGTTACGCACTTCCTCCTTGCCTCCGATTCTAAGATTCTTCTGGATCATCGGTTTCATACCAAAGGCTATATATTATCTAATTTTAGATCGGATTAGTAGACCGCAGTTTAATCGAGTGTTCTATCGGAATTATCAGGGAATGGACGCGGAAGCAGTAAAGACATTAGCAACAGATATGTTCAATAATTATCTACGACACAGAGTTTATCCTGAAGCCATTTCACAAATAGAGGAACACAGAGAACAGGGACACCAAGTTGTCCTGCTGACCGGTTCACTTGACTTTATTGTTCATCCTATAGCTGAGTTTTTCGAGGCAGATTCAGTATTAGCTCCTGAACTTGTGGAGTTCGGAGGGATGTTCATGGGTGAACTCACAACTGAACCGCTCATCGGAGAGCAAAAGGCAATCGCAATGAAAAAATTCAGTGAACAAGTAAATATTCCGCTTGATATATGCTATGCTTATAGTGACAGTCAATCTGACCTGCCAATGTTAAATGCAGTAGGGAATCCTGTCGCAGTCAACCCGAGTAAAGGATTACGCAAGCATGCTCTTGAAGCAAATTGGGAAATTCACGAATGGATGAAAGCATCTTGATTATAGAGAGAATTTATACAAATAAGGAGAAAAAATGGAAGTCAAACGTTATTTAGAATCAATGTCTGAACCACAAGACACAATGTATGTTGAAATTGCAGGAATGCATCGCTTTACGCGCCGTGGCGATGATTGGGCAAAATTCCGAGAAGACCTTATAGAACTAATTGAGCAAACCATCTCCGAAGACCTTTCCAAAGAATTCGCAAAAGCCACAGAAAACTGGAATTCTGAGGAATTGGGTTAGATTCCTGTTTTCTGTTACATTCTATTCTTGTTTGGGTGATTTCTGTTGCCTTCATACTGAACTTTCAAACATTTCCTATATTGTTGGAGGGGTTTCCAACCCCGATTTAGTACAAAATCTCGACAAAGCAACTCCAAACATACATGAAATCCATTGTCCCAACGTCAAAAAACACAACAATCTCAAACCACCATCAATTATAATAAAACCCAAACACCCAGCACAAATATATCAAAAACAAGGGACTACATAAGACAATTACCCAACAAAAAACACATACATAAAATAATCGAAAAAACGTAATTTGGTCGTTTTTTTCAAAAAATCAACAAACGACAAAAACCTCTATAAACCCATACCACAATGAGCATGAGAGCATCATAACAAAAAACTAAAAAAACGACCAAAAAAACGACCAAGTAATTTGTCACATCCCAAATTTTTGTGTAAAAATGCCTCAGAAATCCCAAAACATAATCACCATGATCCAACTCAAAATCCCTTGACAAACCGACCATGTTAGGATAAAATAAAAATTGCTTAATTCCAATCTTATGCAAATTGTGTTCTGAACCGAAACGGGAGTCTAAACAAACTAATATATGAGTACATTCTACATCACCACCCCTATCTACTACGCCAATGGTGAACCCCATGCCGGACACGCCTACACCACCATCGCTGCCGATGCATTGGCACGTTATCACCGAATCAAAGGTGATGATGTCTTTTTTCTTACTGGCGTTGATGAACACGGAGCAAACATTGATAAAACTGCTGAAAGCGAAGGACTTACACCACAAGCATTCTGCGATAAGTTAGCACCAATCTTTACTCAGTTGTGGGAACGTCTAAATATATCAAATGACATCTTTCTCCGAACAACAAGCGAACTACACAAACGCGGTATAAAAAAGTTCCTAACTACCCTATATGAGAGCGGGGATGTCTACAAAGCACCTTACGAAGGACATTACTGCCGTCCGTGTGAACGCTTTTTCCCTGAGAAAGAGTTAACAGATGAAAAGATTTGCCCCATTCATAAATTGCCATTAGAATGGCTGAAAGAGGAAAACTACTTTTTCAGACTGTCCAAATATCAAGATCGGTTATTACAACATTATAGTGATAATCCTGATTTCGTTCATCCAGAAAGCAGACGCAATGAACTATTGAATGTGCTGGAGTCAGGTTTAGAAGATACAAGCATCTCCCGTTCCTCTGTTTCGTGGGGAATACCCTTACCATTTGATCCAGAACACATCGCTTATGTTTGGATTGATGCCCTGCCTAACTACATAACCGCTCTCGGTTATGATGCCGATAGTGAAAACTACCATAAATTTTGGCCCGCCAATGCGCACATGATGGCAAAGGAAATCACACGATTTCACGCAATTCTTTGGCCCGCAATGCTTATGGCTGCTGACCTACCACTCCCAAAGCAGATTGTCGCACACGGTTGGTTGACAAAAGATGGTGAAGCATTGAGCAAAACACGCGGTATCTTCATCGATATGGATGGAGACATTGCAACCTACGGAGTAGATGCATTCCGTTATTATCTAATGCGTGAATTTAGTTTCGGTAACGATGGTGACTACCGTCCCGCTCGCTTACATCAACGCTACAATGCTGACCTCGCAAACGATTTGGGTAATCTGCTCAATCGCGTACTTGGGTTAGTTAACAAGAACTTTGATGGAATCCCAGCACCAACAACACCAGATGATATTGACGCAGAAATCAAGGAGATGGCACAGACAACATCTGAAAAATTGGATGGACACATGCAGACTTTTGCTTTTGACAGTGCGTTAGAAACGATCTGGGAATTTGTGCGGCGCGTCAACCGATATGTGCAACAAACTGAAGTCTGGACACTTGCAAAACCAGAAACAAAACCGAGAATGGGAACTATCCTTTACAACAGTTTAGAAGCGTTACGATACATCTCCGTGCTGCTATCACCCTTTATTCCAGAGACTGCTGAGAAAATTCAGAAACAGATCGGTCTATCAGAATTTGATAACGTTGCAGAATGGGGACGGTTGCCTGTTGACCTAAAAGTTAGCAGAGGTGAACCTATCTTCCCGCGTATTGATCTGAAAAAGGAAAAAGTGCCACAGCCAAAAGAAACCGCAAAGCAAGAAAAGAAAACAAAAGAACAAAAATCTAATCTTATATCCTTTGCAGATTTCCAGAAATTGGATCTACGTGTCGGATCCATTATATCCGCTGAACCGATTGAAGGAGCAGACCGTCTCCTCAAGTTGCAGGTAAACCTCGGCAATGAAGAACGACAAGTTGTCGCAGGAATAGCTGAACACTATAAGCCAGATGCCCTAATAGGCAAAAAGGTTGTTGTTGTCGTCAATTTAGAACCTGCTACAATACGCAATGTTGAGTCACACGGAATGATCCTCGCTGCAAGTGATGATTCTGTTGTGTTAGTTAGTCCTGAAAATGATGTCCCACTCGGTACACAAGTTAGGTAGTGGACTTACTGTTATCTTATCCAAAAAGCCTAAATGCAAAGCATCGAATCAATCCTCAAAACCCGCATTCAGAATAACGAAGCAGAGTCGTTTCTTGTTATTGTGCCAACAGAGTCCGCACGCTTAAATCGTCAACGCGAGTTAATAGACTATCATCCCAACCGTGCGGTTACTAATTTGCAGGTCTACGATATTCAGACTTTTATCCAGAGGTTATACAATCAGGTCCGTCCTGCGAAAACACAAATCTCATCAGGCATACAGAACCTTTGGCTCAACGAAATTGCTGAAGATGATTCTGATAATTATAGTGCATTCAGACCAATCCGAAATAAACCCATTCCAGACAGCACGCTTTCTCTCATTGCAAACACGATAAATAACCTAAAAGAAAAATGTGAGACTGCCCAAGATATTGTAGCAAATACACCTACCAAGGTTGAACTGTCTAAAATATGTAGCCAATATGAGGCAAGACTTCAAAACGGGTGGATAGACGACAAAGGCAAACACCTTTATCTTGCAAACCATTTTGAAGACGACTTTATCAAGCAGGCATTTCCAAAAGTGAATCTCATCGTTGTTGAAGGCTTTTTTGTCCTTTCAAATTCAGACATCAAAATACTAACTCGTATCGCTCAGATACCTAATATAGATTTTTGGTTTCGGACTGACTGTTTTGAAGAGAATCCTAATTTGTATAAAATTATAAATGAACTCGTCTCCCAATTCAGAGCAGTAGGTTCATACATAGATACTGACTATGACCGCAATGATAACAACCACAGTTATTTCGCACAAAATCTGTTTAGACAAGATGATACCTTGGCGCACAAGAAAGATCTGACTCAACAGATTAAAGTACTAAATCCTACTGACCGAACCGAAGAGGTAGAACAGATTGCACATCTAATTCAGAAGCATGTGTCTGAGGGAGATTGTAAACTTGGAAACATCTGTGTTGCATATTACAACTTAACACAATACCAACAAAGAATCGCTGAAATCTTTCCTACTTTTGGTATCCCTTATTCTCTTGTAGAAAACATTCCACTAACAAAATCAGAAGTCGTCAAAGCCATCTTTTCCCGACTTTCATCAAGGGAAGAACCTATAGGAGACACCTATTTCTCAGATGTCAATCCGGCATCACCGACGCGTACATTTCTTCCAAATGAATTTCAGGAATATATCAATGCCTTACTCAACACGGGTGAAGTTCTTCAACGCATACTAAACCCGATGCTGCAGAAGAACAGCAATATCGTTGAAAGTGCAGTGAATGCGTTACAGACATTCAAGAGAATTGTTGGAGAACTTTGCACAACATTAATGGCAGAAGAGAAAAGATCGTTTCAACTCCAACATTATATCAATAAACTACACTATATTGCCAAACACACACATTTTCAGAATAGAGCACAGACAAAAAGTGAAACTGTCAAGATAGTCACCCTCGGCGAACTCAGGAGTTTGGAGTATGATACCGTCTTTTTAGGTGATTTTGTAGACGGTGGATTCCCACCAACTTATCGTCCTGATCCTTTGCTGCCAGATACACCCTATCGCACCGAAAATGAACAACGCCAAGATAATCGTTTTCTATTCTATCGTGTGCTGAAATCATTTCGTGAACGATTGTATCTCCTTATACCGCAACATGAAAATGTATCAGAATTAATCCCGTCTCTATTCCTGTCGCAGCTACAAGAAATCGCATGCATCGGCTGCGAAACGATTGAGAATCCCACGCAAAGAAGTACACCGGGTTTCTTCAGTACTTACGGAAATTATGTGTGGAGAGAGACAACTCTATCTACCGATGCATTCCCCCCAGAACTTGATGACATGCAGTCTCTAATTAAGCATGTTGTTTCTATTGAAAAAAGTCGTGAGGATACACACGAACTTAAGGCTTATGAAGGCAGATTGAAGGAAGGAAACCTATCTCAGAAAGGTCAAGAAGAGTTGGAAAGTTGTCAGCAAAAGGTGTATTCTGTCACAGATTTGGAAACTTATGCTAACTGTCCGTTTCAATACTATGTTAAAAATGTCCTGAGATACAAAGTTGAAGACGAGGAGGAAGATGACGAACCATCTCCTCTTGAAAAAGGATCATTGATTCATGAGGTGCTATTTGAGTTCTTCAACCATCGCCGCAATCATCAAGAGCCTCCACTCGCAAAATGTTCAAAACAAGAATATGAAATAGCAAAACAGCAAATAGATGAAATCCTACACCGAATCTCTGAAGAGAAACGGATTGAACGAGAAGGTATCACCGAAGATAACCTCTTCTGGAAAATTGAGATAGACAAACAACGAGTCGCACTCCACAAATGGCTTAAGGCAGAAAAGGAAAATGATTTAAATGTAACGGAACGTTACTTTGAAGTGAGTTTCGGACGCGTGAAAGGGAACCGTGATGCAGAATTGATCCAAGCTGAAGCCGTTTCCTTAGGTGATGTGCGTATAACTGGTAAGATTGACCGAATTGATGTCGGAGCGGCAAGTTTCAATGTCATAGATTATAAAACAGGAAGCATTCTGCCAAAAATGCCAGATATACTTGAAGGGCGAAGCCTCCAACTTCCGATTTACCTACAATTCGCACAACAACTATTGGAGCAAAATGGAAGAATAGGTTTAGAACCTACTGCAGGTCTCTATTACAAAATCAGACTGGACGAATTCAAAGTTGAATTGGGTTTTGGCAATGAAGAATTCAACGACATTACATACAGAAACTATAACGGTACCGCATGGAACACTGTAGGCACAACAAGTGGACAATTGCTGTATGACGAACAATTTAACGCAAGACTAAATCGTGTTAGTGGTTATGTTCAGCAATATGTTGATAGCATTTCAAACGGTATCTTTCCCATCATCACACATGTTGATACTTATGTTGATTCTGTAGAGGAAGGGGAAGTACCGCTTACCCCTAAAGACCGCACAAAACCTTGTAGCTATTGTGCTTACAAAAGGATTTGCCGCGTCGGTGCATTTGTTGAGGCATCCCAAACAGACACATAATTCATTTATTCGTGAGGTAGAGATGTACGAAATACTTGGCGAGACAACCTTAAAATCGGATGAGGTAATGGAAGTTGGCGTAATCAATGCCCCCGACCAACCTCATGCTGATGAGATAAAGAAGTTTCTGGCACATAAACCTCAATTTTTCGATTGGCACATTGAGCGGTGTGTCACAGAATCTCTTGACGAACTGGAAACACGATTCTATGTCGGAAAAGTTGACGGGATTATTATTACGAATATCATGACAGTGGAACATGACGGAATAGGTATATTGGGTCATGTTTATACACTACCGGATCAACGCAGAAAAGGGGCTTGTAAAGGCACGATGGCTTTTCAGATGAAGGATTTCCGACAGAAAAACGGACGCGCACTCTATCTCGGAACGGGATACAACGGACATCCATATCGCATCTATCACAGCTTTGGATTTGAAAGCGTTTATCCAGAAACGGGATTTATGAAGTATCATGTGAATGACAATTTTGAGGAAACCTACTTCGCTCCAACAACCGCACATCCGAAAGATATTGAATGGCACGACTGGCCAAAACTAACTGCGTTGTCCGCTATAGTTGGTTGGGATATACTACGCAGTCTTTTATGGAATGTCTATGGACCTACCAATCTGGAAAGTGGATTTTTGACTTTTAAACACACCTTGGAAGTAAGCGATGTCCTGGATGATGCTAAATTTTTGGCGACACAAGACGGTGTAATTGTCGGTTGGGCAGCGGTAAATAGAGACAGCAAGTGGCGACACAATATCGCACTGCTGGACATATTTTTTCATCCTAACTTTGTCGATTCTGTTCCATTACTCCTTTCATCACTGAAGTTTCCTGAACTGAAAGTTCAATGTTATATTGATAGTACTGCTGAGAAGAAAGCAGAAGTCTTAGAGAATGCCGGTTTTTCCTGTGAAGGCAGGTTCAAAAATCATATTGAGTTTAGAGGCGAAAAATACGATGTGTTGGTGTTTGGTCGTGAGACATAGAAGTAGTAAGCATCCTTATTTACTTCAGCACTAATATCTTTCCAACCTTTTGCACACGATCATCACCTTTCGTAGCAGTGAATTTGTAGATATAGACACCATTGGCAAGTGGATCACCGTCGGCATCTAAACCATCAAAATGGTATTCGTTATAAGAAATAGATGCATCAAGCGTATCAATCGTCGTGATGAGTTTACCGGTAAGGGTATAAATCTTCAGTGTGACTTTATCTGCCCCACTGGTGAGATAGTAAGCAAAGTTAGTCCCCTTACCAGAGCCTTTGCCAGGACGAAACGGATTAGGAAAGTTAGCGATGTTTTTTATCTCAAAACCGCCAGCAACTTTCGCGTTTAGACCAGTGTCCTCTACATTACCGTTTGCATCCTGCGCCTGCAGTCTGATGCGGTATTCACCAGCATCCAGTGCATTGATTGGTGAATAGGTGATCAATAGGACGTTGCTACTCAATGGAGAAGCGGAGATTGTGTATTCATCCTGTGGGACGCGGGCACCGTTCTTGGTGAGAATGATATTCTCAGAACGCGGATCAACACCGTTTGCATCCTCAATTTTAGCAGAAAATGTAGGTGTATCAGAAATGTAATCACCATCAATGAAACCTTGATTATCAACGCTTATCTCTACAGAAGGCGGTTGTGAATCAGTGTGTGACAGCAATGCAAAAGTCCCTGGAAGTTTCACCTCGGCAGAGATAGCCTCTTCTGTCTCTGTTTGCTCTCCAACCCGAATCCAGTTCTCTGTTTCATCGTCTTGCATGTAGATGTACAAGTTCTCATTAGCAGTTCTTACAAACGACGCTGTTGCGACTAATTCTGTTTGTTCGGTCAATTTCAGACGATATGCGACAGGTTCTGTCTCTTCATCCACCGGAGGATCGGAAAATATATCAGGTTGGTTTTTGATGGTTAATGTTTCCATTTCAAACGTCAATGCCCCTTGTGTTTCAAGACTATTAGGAGGAATTGAGATGCTAAACTTTCCATCTGAACTCTGTATCGGCTTGTCAATACTATCATTATCAAAGAAAACATGTGTGCTTTCAATTTCCCGTGATGCAATATTATTGGTCGTATTATATTCAGGAAATATACCGTCTGGCTTCTCTGTTGTTGGCCTGTCAACGAACACAACAACAATGTATTTTCCAGGGGTAGGTCGCCACGGCACATTCGCCACAACAGTGCGATCAGGTGCAATTTCTGGCAGTATATGGACATCACCGATTAGCGTTGCTTTTTCTAACATCTCAGGTGTGACCGAGCTCGCATCCACACCATCGGTTGCGGGCATTTGAAAAAAACTGACAGGCACATCTTTGACAGAATGCAAACCAAGGTTACTTATATGTGCCGACAAGTGGAATGGGGCATTCGCATCCCAATCAAGCGTGTGTTCAAAAACGCTCAAATCTCCTAACCCAATACTAAATGTGACTACATCTGTTTGAAGTATACGTCCGTTCTTCGGTTTAATAAGAATATAATAATCTATCAGTTCTTCTGATTCTTGTCCGGAGATAGGTTGTTCTGTCCTATACGTATTACCTGTGTGCCGTACCATAGGAATTGCTTCAGACTCAGTTCGCCGGGATTCAATATAACCCAGACTCCAATTGAGAGTCATTTCGCCAATTTCACTATCGTTGGCTATCTCTGCATAAAAATGAACAGGTTGATTCGGTAGAACAGGATACGGCTCAATACGAACATCTTTGATGTAGTAATCTATAGGGTTAGATGATAAATGACCAATTGCATCTTTCTCGTTATTCCACACGTAAGTTCTCATATACCATGCATCGTAAGCACTGTTATATGGTAGTTGGATTTGTGCTTCAAATTTTCCATCTACGACTTCTACAGTTTCTACGCGCGGTGCAACATCCATACCCAATCGATATGTTGTGGGTTCAGAACGGAACCGTGATCGGACTCTTTTGTCCTCTCTATCTGGTGGGTTCGGAAGCACTGTTATCTCTGCTTCTCCATTGAAATTAGGGTCAGGTAGAGTGCCAGAAACTGTCAACAAGGTTCCTGCATCAAAAACATCTCTATGTAAGACTTCCTGTGTTTCCGTTTTGAGCTGCATTTCTGTTTGCGGTAATCGTAATTTCGTTGCAGGATCACCGAACAAGGTAAACACTTCTACAATATCAGGATATCCTGGTAGGTTAATCAGAAAACGTATTTTTGCTTCTGCAAGGATAGCACCAATGTGTAACGTTTTGTCATGAAAAATTACATCAAAAATCTCTTTATTGAGTACGTGATCCTGGTATAATAGCCCGATACTTGTTCCACCGATGACACCAATAGCACCTCCATTTTCAGATCGGAGAAATTCTTCGGCGAGACAACCTGTTTTGCTATCAAATTCCCCTGTAAAACATGTCATACTAATGACAAAAGGCAATTGTGAGATATTCGTTAAGTTTTTCTGCGGGTCTTCCAAATCCATCATGCGTCTGGATGCCCATCTACCGCCAGCCCCATGACCAACGTAATTGACGAGACTTGCTCCACTGTTAAAACCATCAACAACCTGTCGTCCAACCGGAGTGCTACCTTCCCCTATTAACTGATCATCTTCAACTGAAGGGGCGGCATATATTAATTTGGTTTCATATTTTTCGGTGAGTCGATTTTCTTCAATAAGTGAATCTGTTTGAGTGTGAAAATCCACATCTGAACCAGCAAGCATGAGGATACGTTTGTGCCAAGGTCCAATTTCATCTGTAGTCTCATATTTTATTGCACGTTCCACGAATATCCGCGTATCAACACTATTCGTTGCTGGAACCCGCCCGATAAACATATCTGGGAAGAAGTCATTACCGCGAAATGTGACGAATTGGTGATCGCTTGAAGATGAACCGTAACCGGGAACTTGAATTTGAATCGTAGGTACAATACTCGTCTTGTCTATAGGATTTGCATCTCCAACTAACAGAACATACGTGGGGGCAGGGGGTTGCCAGTTTTCATAAGTATACTTAAGAAAATCACGGATTGCATAAGGATTTAAAATTCCATGATTGAATTCATCATATATATCTTGAACATCCACAACTTTTGTCCGCATTCCTTGTTGACTTCTAAAGTTGGCAAGCGGTTGTACATCTCGCATTAGTTCTGTAGCAGTAATGATAATATAATCTGCTCCGTTGTGTTGGCTGCGCAAATCGGACGGTGTATCTCTTATAATTTTTTCAGGTTTTAGGAATTTGTCGTTTGTTATTGCAAAATATTGTATTGAGGTATCAGGGGTGTACGGTTCATCTGGTTGTAATCGCGGTACTCCGCCAATCCGAGTTGATTGAAAAACGACATCGTAAACACCTGGATTATCCTCATCTTCTATAGGTGCTATACCCACATACCGTGTGCCATCAACACCATAGATTTCAACATTTGGATTGGTAAAGTTTTTGAGGACAACCTTAAAATTTGGATTTATCTCACCAGTTATGTCATCAGGTAGTAAAGTAATTGAGAAAGGTAAGACATTACTATTTGCTTCAAAGGTCCGCCAATAATCAACTTCAAACCAGTTCATCATTACCAAGTCCAACACATGAGCTTCAGGTATAACTGTTCCCAAAATATTTCTACCGTTCTTAAGGGAAGATTGCGATATATCTTTATTTTCAAATCGATATTCTGTGGCTTCGGACCATCCTGGTCTTCCGAGGACGATATCGTTATTCAACCACAGTTCTGTAAAGTGTGTCCCATCCGATCTGCCGTGTAACACGACCCGTATGGTTGCTCTATTTCCAGTTCCAGCAACCCCAGCAAGTGTGAACGGAAAATTCCTAATTTCTGTAGCACTAATCTGTGCCCAAAACCAACTGTCCTTAGGTAAATCGGGTAAAGAATTGATAGTGAAGTCTCGTAGTTGAATCCCTTCACTAAATTGTTCAAAATCGTCTACTTGCTCCAGGCCAAAATTTTTAAATCGTCTGAATTGATTATCCTTTTCCACATGGACACGTGTGTAAAAGTTATTCGGTTCATATAAGTCTATGGAGTCTGTTGAAATAGTTTTCGTGTCCATACGGAGTCCCGGTCCACCATTCCATGAAAGCCAGTATACATTTTCATCGGTATATGGATCAAAATATGTTTTTTCTCCACTGTGCCGCTGACCGTAGAAGATAATTTCACTATCAACACTAAATCCTAAATTATCATTTACTGCCTTTCCGTTACGTGTGTTCCTCACAAAAATTGGTATCTGCTTCCTCTTGTGAGATAATGCTAATGTAGAAGGTCTGATAGTTGATATGTCAACCCCAGCGGCGGCTAAATCGCTTGCTGTAATGTGGTACATACCGGTAGAAGTTACAATGACCTTGTAACGGGGTGTGGTACTTGCGGGTGCCCCTGGTATAGATAACGGTGAGTTGAACGTAGAAAGCGCATCAAGCCCCGTAGAATTATCTCTGGGTGCTGTGTTTCTATCTGGGGAACGCCACTGCTTAGCAGTCTGCGGATTAATCAAAAGTTTTCCGAACATTTCTTCATAAATAGAAGATTCTGGATGGAATGTTCCTTGGATAGTTGAGGGAGTGTTTCTCGGTCCATTGAATTGCACTTCAACCACAAGTTTGTGATAGAGTTTGACAACCCTACTCACAGGATTATATTGAACGGGGTTTAGTTGAATGGGAAGCACTCTATTTTCTCTGATCTGTCCTACAGTTTCAATTTTGGCAAGATTGTCCGGGTAAAATCGATTAGTTGCATAATCAGAATCCGATTTGTGTTTAAACACTGAACCTTCAGAAATGTTTTTCCCGAATATGTCTCTTTTATCAGCAAGTGTGTGTTTGAGCGTGTATATGCTAAAGTCACTACTTTCAACAATTTGGACGGAAAAACTTGCATCGGATGGAACCCCTATCATTGCAGTTTGCACGGGTAGGTAAGGATATCCTGGTTCATAAGCGAAACGACATCTTGGAAAAGAAACAGACTGGTATAGTTGACCATCGCGTTCATGTGTATTGATCTCAAAATCGGATTTAGCAACCGTGAGTTGTAAGATTACGCCTTGTGGTGTAGCATTGATTAATTCTATCTTACAACCGTGAGGTGTTTTGTCACTGGCTGATGTAGGGTTGTATGCATAATTTGGTGCCGCCTCTACAGATATAACGCCAGAAAACGATACTAAGTTTATTAGGAGCAAAAGTGTTGAATATAAAGTCAATTGTTTCATCGGATTTTTGAGGGTGTAGTTTGAATTATTTACTATTGATGAGATGATAGACTTCAATTTCCCGTACTTGCGCTATTGAAGGTCGTATCACTCTATAATGTGGTTGGTATTGGTCAAAGATGGTTTGTCGTTGGTCTACGATTCTGTCACCGGGATCAGGTTCAAGTTTATTTACGACGATATCGTCAACAGTCCGGGTCACGGTAATACGAATCATTTGTGTGTTGAAGTTCAACCTGTCAAAAACATACATGCCTTGTGCAGATTTGCCTTGAAGGTTACGCCGCTGAATGACAGAGTGGAAAATCTCCCATTCATCGGTTTCTGGATTCAGGTATTCCATCTTAAAACGGAATAGGTTGCCATTGTGAACAATGATCTTGCGAACTGGCTTCACTTCAGCAAATTGGATGACGAAGTGACGTTTATTTGTAGCTGCAATGGTTGCAATGGTTTCAAGATTTCCATCATTCAAACCGGGGTGGTTCGCCTCAGTTCCGTAATTGGATTGAGCGATATTTTCGCTGTACTGTGTAGACAATACTTCTGCCAGTCGGCATGCGCTTAGACTAAAACAGAAAAATAGCAGACAGATAGTTGTTGGATATTTCATTCAGTTTCCTCCAGAAATTCTACGTCAAAATGGTCTACAATCCCCATAATGAGTTCTCGGATAGGTGCATTTTCTATACCGAACACCTCTTGAGCAACACCCGGTCCAGCACCGACAATGACTGTATCACCTTCCCCTGCACCTACATAATCAACTGCAATAGTTGGTGTGCGAACAAGTTCAGATCGGACACTTAACGGTTGGACAAGCAATAGCGTTCGGTTTTCATACGCTGGATGTTTTATCACAGAAACGACTTTGCCAATAACTTTTGCAAGATACATAACTACCTATGATAACGCGAGTTAGAGAATTTAACTTGATAACCACTGTGGGTTGGGTTGAGGGACGAAACCCATAAGCGTCAATTTAAGGACATATCTTCTTGTGGGAGGGGTTTCTAACCCCGATTAACATTTTAAATTCGGACAAAATCGGGGTTAGAAACCCCTCCCACAAGAGAAAAATCAGCAATTTTTTCTTAAATTGATGCCTATGGGGTTGAGGGACGAAACCCAACATGCTGTTCTCTATTGTGCAAAAATGTTGGGTTTCGTCCCTCAACCCAACCTACGAATACTGATTGAAAATCGGGGTTGGAAACCCCTCCCACAAGAGTGTGCGTAATTCTAATTCGGGGTCGGCCCCTTCCAACAAGATTGTGCGATTTAAGTCAATATAATACTTAACTCTGTTCTTCTGTGAGAGACATAGAATCCACAAGACCGACTATTGCAACATCTACTGGCATCCGTCTTCCTGGCAGCACACCTACAGCATCTCCACCAGTCACGATATAGACTATTTCTCCGACTCCTGCGTCTTGTAACGTATCCACTGCTACGAGCGGCTCAGAAATAGGTGTGTGCTTTTCATCCAATGGTTGCACAACGAGAAGTCGTGTGCCTTCCAAACTCGGATCTTTACGTGTTGCCACAACGGTACCAATTACTTTTCCTATATCCATTAGTTTTAACTCAATTTCATTTAATTCATTTTATTTGTATCAGGACTTACGTATTCTCCCTTGATAGGGGGATTTAGGGGTTAAATTGTCCAATATTTCACTGTTTTTAGTCTTTTTAACCCCCTAAATCCCCCTTATCAAGGGGACTTTAAGAAAAAATGCGTGAGTCTTGTTGTATTATACATACTATGATTTAATGTTGTATTCGGTTAACTTGGTGTGCAAAGTGTTTCGGTTTATTCCGAGTATCTCTGATGCTTTGCTACGGTTCCCCTCGGTGTGTTCTAACACGATTTCAAAGAGCGGCTTTTCAAAAAAGGAGCGGATTGCTGCGTATAATTGTCCATCATCCGCTTCAGATTCCAAATAATTTGCCACCTGTCCTTGAAGAAATGAGTAGATTTGTTGATCAGAATCTTGGTGGTCAATCGGACTATCTGAAATTGGTTTATCGAAAATTTGTGAAAAATGTTCAGTTAGAAGCATTTGTCCTGCACACATTACCAATGCACGTTTAATGGCGTTCTCAAGTTCGCGCACGTTGCCGGGCCACTCATATTCTATAAGTCTCGTGATTGTGTCAGAAGAAATCCCTATTTTAGGCAGTTGGTATTCTTTTGCGAATCTGCTCGTAAAAAGGTCGATCAACTCAGGTATGTCCTCCTTGCGTTCTCTGAGTGGCGGCAGTGATATAGGAATGACATTCAAACGGTAGTATAGGTCGTCTCGAAAGGTTTTTTGAGAGACTGCAGTATCCAGTTGTCGGTTCGTAGCTGCGATGATGCGGACATTGACAGGTATAGTCTTACTGCTACCGACAGGTTCAATTTCGCGTTCCTGAAGCACACGGAGCAACTTCATTTGGACTTCAATCGGCAATTCTCCTACTTCGTCAAGAAAAATTGTTCCACTATCTGCCTGTTCAAACTTTCCTTTTCGATCTGAATGTGCATCAGTAAATGCTCCTTTAACATGTCCGAAAAGCGTGCTTTCAATAAGCGTTGAAGGGATAGCACTACAATCAACGACAATAAACGGGTTATCACTTCGTGGACTATTCTGATGAATCAGTTCTGCAACCAATTCTTTTCCTGTCCCACTTTCTCCCATTATGAGCACAGTCTCGTCACTGACGGCTGCACGTCCTAATATCTGATATACGGTTTGCATTGCAGGACACTGCCCCACCATTCTACCTTGTCCGTCAATGGATTGTGGTGTTAGGGTGCTACCAGTTTCGGTTTCCTCTTTTGTAATACTCGCTGCAGAGGCTGCACGATCCACAAGTTCAAGTAATTCATTTCGGTCAACCGGTTTTGTGAGGTAACTATATGCTTGTCGTTTTGCTGCTTCAATAGCAGTTTGTGTTGTGCCGTGTCCTGTTATAATTATTATTGCAGCTGCTGGATTAAGTTTTTGGAGAGTTTCTATCAATTCCAATCCATCGGCATCTCCTAAGAAAATATCCAGCAGAATGACATCAAATTCCTTTTTCTGGACACAATCAATTGCTTCTTTTCCATTTTTTGCTTGGACTGTGTCATATCCTGCCTTTTTAAGGACAGAATTTAGGACAGAACGTAGACTATTGTCATCATCTGCAATTAGGACTGAATAAGACATAATTTAACGTAAGTTTGATAATTATAGTGGAATTTACAATTAATGAAACACTCATTAGAGGGCAAGGAAACCTTGCCCCTACGGGGTTGTGGTAGTTGTCAGTTCATTGAAATGTCTTTTTAATTCTAAACTTTACCATAATAAACGTGCAATTGAAATATTCACATTTTCAGCAGCTCATAGAATTAAAGGAACCTTCGTTATCAGTGTAACATATCACTGCTATTTTCTCAAGTCAAAATAAAAGGCAGATACCGTAACGGGACCTGCCTTTTATTTTGTGTTAATAACTACTTACTGCCCACCTTCTTCAGTGTTCCCCACGTTACTTTTTTTTTTACTTTTGGGGGATACAGGTAGCACATCATCACTGATCCAGTCTATTGTTTGATCCCAGCCTGGATCGTTTGTGAGTTGCGTGATGATGCCTGTTCGGATGTTATATTTATAGATATAAGAAGGAAGTTTCTCTTGAACACCATGTATCGGTTCGTTCAACGGTGTGCCCGCACGTGCACTGAAAACAACCGACTCACCGTCATCCATCCAGTCAATCCCTGATGGGTAGTAGTCCTCCGGTATTCCGAGTTGTTTGATGTTTCTGCTTTTTAGATCATAAATCACATACCGACACGCCTTGATGAACAGCGCAATGCCAATATTTGGCACCACCTCCCATTTTAACTCTATTTCTGTCCACACAATCTTTTGACCATCGGGTGACCAACGCGGATCAGATCGGTTAATATTGAAATTATCTGCTTGCCGGCCAGGGTTTGGGATCAGTTCGCGAGGGTTATGCCCATCTGCACGCATTATCCAAATCGTGTTCCCACCGACATCGCCAGCGAGACCGACATCAATCGGCCTCGCGAATATTATATGCTTACCATCGGGGGACCAATCGCAGTGGGTAACATTGAGATCCGATATGACTTCTACCTTACCCGTTTTAATATTCAGCACTTCTACGCTTGATTTCTCGTTGTTGTCTATCCATTCAAGTCTATCATAAACGATAAAATTACCGTCCGGTGAGAATGAACATTTACCGATATAACTCCCATCTTTTTCTGTCAGTTGTCGAATATTTGTGCCGTCTGGATCCATCAAGAAAAGAACACTTCTTCTCTCAAACAGAATCTGTGTACCGTCGGGAGACCAACTCTTTACAAAGGAGGCCATCCCTTCTATGAGGAGCTTCTGGTTGTTGCCATCATCATCCATCACGTAAATACCCTGCACACCGTTACGTTCTGAGCTAAAGGTAATTTTTGCGTGTGCTGCGGTCAACACAAGCAGTAGGACCAAACAGAGCAAACAAACTTTTCCTGTGTTCATGGCTGTGCTCCTTAAAAAGCGTGGCAGGGGCACGTATCCCCTGCCAGCATTATCGGTTATTGATTGTCATCTTTCGTAAACGTGTGCGTCCATGCGTCATTGGTCTCGTGCCAAACATCTGTCGTCCCGTTACCATGCACTTCCAGATGGACGTGTGCATTTAACCTATACCTATCGTCCGGTCTGATAACTCCGCCGTTGGGGACAGGAAAACGGAGATAGGAAGAATTGGCGGAATCACTATAAGTCTGCCCAGCAAGAAGTGGTTCGGAAGGAGGAAGCTCATTATTGGGACCGTTTTCGGGATCTTGTTTTTGGAATCCGCCCGCGTCCATACGCGTATGTCGGAAAATAGATCGAACGGTACAATCTTCTTCAGTTCCGTTACAGGCATAGACAGACCCCTCCATGACGATACCAGATCCGTCGTGGTAGTGGCGTGTCAGTTGGACGTGGCCGTAGACACCAGTAACATTTGGTTTCTCCCAATTATCTTCCTCTTTTATGCCGTAGATGGATTTCGCCTCAAACACTCTAAAGTCGCGCGTTTCAAAATCACTCGCACCTATTTTCGTCCATGGATTATAATACCATGCTTTGGCGGCAACTGTATATTTTTCTCCCTTTATGTCCCCAGGACAGTCTGATGCATCGGGATAGAACCACGCACGTGTGGCACAACCGTCTCCTAAAGTTTCCCCTATGTATTGAAGACTATTCTCATCATCGGGATCACCAATATACCAGTACACAGTATCATAAGGTCTATCCGTTTCAATATAAGCAAAATGGTACAAGGAACCGTTATTATCTGTTTCAGCAGGGGTGTACATATCTATAATCTCAATCTGTGCCTGACTACTACTGATCATCCCGAACAGAAACACAGAAGAAAGTACTACTATTGTGAGTGTAGACGATTTCAATTTTGTCATTTTCATCTCCTTATATGAGTCATAGTTTGTTATAACAATGTTTATGACAATAACAGGAGATATAAAAACATTGTAATCTGATCTCGTGTTATTGTCAAACAGAAAATAGCATCAACTACCAATTAGTGTGATGCAACAAAAAAAGCCCGCGACAAAACGTCCGGGCACAAAAATATCACAGCTGTCAAAACCTGTGATAAGACCTTTAAATATTGATTTAAAGTAACGAATGTTAAATAATTGCTATATATATAGAGAGAGAGTTAATATGTGGCACAAACACGGACTGAACCCTTAGCGCGGACATCTTTTGGGTATGAATTGAAGTACCTACATTTTGCTTATTTGTCATGATTTGTCCACATTCTCTATTATAATTAAATTTTAACATTCGGTCTTTAAGTAACTGTAATGGAAAATGCACTTAATGTCAAGTGTTTTTTTGAAAAAAATTGTAAAAAGTGGAGGGATTCAGATCTTTTTTCAGAAATTATGCACAGGACTTACGCAGTTTTTCTTAAAGTCCCACTGATAAGGGGGATTTAGTAAATCAACGCTACAAATGCCATTAAGGCATTTGGCGGGGTTAAATCGCTGAAATATCATTGAAATAACGACTTTTAACCCCCCTAACCCCCCTTATCAAGAGGGGAATGCGTAAGTCCTGATGCAATTCAAAGTAAACCATTTATTACATTCTATCAATTACATTGCACTCGGTAGCGATATAATAAAAGCAGTACCAGTTTTTAGGTTTGCATCAACTTCTACGTTGCCTTCATGTAATGCCAGTATCTTTTGGCTGATGTAAAGTCCAAGTCCAGTTCCCTTCTGTTTAGTTGTATAGAATGCATCAAACAGATGGGGTATCTCATTAGGAGAAATACCCGGTCCAGTGTCTTGTATCCGAATGTTCACTGTATCAGTTTTCTCTTTTGTATAAGTGTTAATTGTTAATGTGCCCCCTGTTTCCATCGCTTCAATTGCATTAGAAAAAAGGTTTAAAATAACCTGTGTTATGCCATCATGATTGATTTTCACGGGTGGACATTCGGTGTAATCACGGACTACATCAATATTATGTCGGTCAAATTCTGGTTGATATGTAGCAAGGCAGTTCTCAAGTAATTTGTCAATCTTGCAGAGTTCTGCATCCGCTATTGCCGGTTTTCCGAAAGCAAGCAGCTGCTCAATAGATCGGTTAAGTCTATCAACTTCTTTGATAATAATTGATGTATATTCATCAATTTCTGTTTGCTCTTCTTTAGGTAGTGGTGCAAACCTGTCAGTAGGTTCACTGAGAAGTTGTGTTGCCAATCGGATGCTACCGAGTGGATTTCGCACCTCATGAGCTATTGTTGTTACGAGTTTACCGAGTGCAGCCAAACGTTCTGATTGAACTAATGCATCAATTGTCTGTTTGATCTTGACACGTTGTGCGATGATTGAGGCGATGATAGTTAACACCTGTTCATCTTCGGCGGCAGAGAGTTCATCTTTCGCTTTGTCAATAATCAATGTGCCGATGACTTTTTCTTCAACAAACACGGGCAGTACCCAAAACGCTATATTATCTTTAGATTCAACGAGGTTAGGTGGAAAAAGTTTAACAGAAGGACGCGGAATTCGGGTTCTTGGAACGCCTTTTGCTTTGCCATCCGCCAATACCTCTCGCTCAAATTCCTCTATTTGGTGATCTGTTCCACGTTTCTGTTCCGCTTCAGTTAACCCTAAGACTGCATTTACCGTTTTTACGACCTGACCATTTTCATAAAGGTTCAATGTACCACGATATATTCCGAGTCGTTCAGAGAGGATTTCGATGATTCGGTGAAATAGTTCCTCAAGTTCAAGTGCCGCATTTGCTGCTTGACTCACCTCAAAAACGATTGACAGGTCCCGTACTCGTTTTTCTAATGTTGACTTCTCGCTACTGACCCTATCAATCTCTTTGACACGATCCAAGCGTTGGAGCCTTAGTTGGCGTATCGTCCTAACAAAAACATACGCTACAAGCGGATATAGGAACGCTACGGCAAAACTCTCGATCTGTTTTGGATGCTGCAATGCGTACACCCAATTTGCAACGGTTGTCAATACCAGTAATATATTCTGATTACGAGTACTTTCGTAGATGGCGGCTAACATTACTACACCGTAATAAAGGTGTGAAATGGTGAAATAGTATTGATGTGCTCCTGATACGTATAAAACAATATTGGCACATAGCACACCGAGTGCTAAAAATATAGTTTTCATGAGTCATCTACGTGCCGTTTAACTTATAGTTTCAAGAAATTTGACAACATTTTTAAACCGACGCGACCGCTCTTCTCCAGATGAAATTGTGTTGCGATTAGGTTGTTATGGGCAATAGAGCTACAAAACTCAAGACCGTAAGTTGTTTTTCCAATAATAGTATTCTCTTCATCGGGAACTGGATAGTATGAGTTGACAAAGTAAAAGTGTGCAGGATTAGGCACCCCCTCAAAGATTTTATGTGGTTGGACTTGCCAAACTTCATTCCATCCGATTTGAGGTACTTTTAGGTGCTTTTCAGCAGGATATTTTTTAACGCGCCCGGAGAGCAGTCCAAGACATTCGGTATCCTCCTCCTCACTATGTTGAAAAAGGATTTGTATGCCGATACAGATACCTAACATCGGTTTGCCGGCATCGTAAAATTTGAGGAGCACTTCGTCCAGGGAGGATTTCTGCAGATTACCCATAGTTGCTTTTGCAGCACCGACTCCAGGGAAGATAACGCGTTCTGCGGATAAGATGGTATCTGTATCATCTGTAATTCGGTTTTCGTAACCGAGGTTGTCTAAAGCGCGGGCAACGCTTGTTAGGTTTCCGGCTTTGTAGTCTATTATTGCAATCATTTCTGTTTACTCTAACACATTTTGTTCATTTAATCAAGCGATAATTGTGTCTAAGTGCCAATGTTCTTTGTTGAATTGTACGCACCGCAGAGCAGTTGTAGGTTATAATACCATTTCTAAATAATGGTTTCTCATTTCTGAATTTCATGAACTACGGTGTTGGAATGCACAAACTAAAAGTTTGTGCTACAAAAGAGAAATATTCATACATGAGAAATGGTATAAGATGGGTGTTACTTTGGTGAGACATCCTTCACGCAGCGGAACCCGCGGAAGACACTGGCGTAGTCCTGTGGTCCCCAGTTACGGTAGCTGACTCGGAGGAGCACCCCGTTATCGCTCCAGCAGCCGCCCCTTAAAACGCGATTTATTTTATTGGTGACTTTAAAACTATTGATAACCTCATCGCGCGTCCCACCTGAAAGTGGGTTTTTGTGGGAAGATTGTGCATAGAAGTTGGGATTGTATTCATCAAGGCACCATTCGGAGACGTTCCCTGCCATGTCGTATAACCCGTACCCGTTAGGCGGATATTGCCCGACAGCGATGGGAACGTTAATATGTCGTGCATAGTTTGCGCGGGTGGCATCAATGGTATCGCCCCATGGATATGTCTTCCCGATGAGCTCACCCCGTGCCGCTTTTTCCCATTCCGCTTCTGTCGGTAGCCGCTTGCCTACCCATTTTGCATAAGCCATCGCTGCGTACCAACTAACATAAACGACTGGATGGTCAGCTTTGCATTCGGGATAGGTATTTCCATCCCAGAGTCGAAGGTAATAACTGTCGTGATATTCCGCGGGGATGTTATCTTTCTACCACTGCGGATTTGCCTCGACGAAAACCTTGTATTGCGCGTTTGTCACTTCATAGATGTCCATATAGAATGCATCTACATAGACAGGATGCACTGGGCGTTCGTTGGTAGCATGTTGATATTGATTGCTGCCCATTTCAAATTCACCTGCAGGTATGAGTACCATACCTACGGGGAGATTATCACTGATAGTGGGAATTTGTCGTGTGCCACAACCCCACAAGATAATAAGGATTAGGACACACACGATTCTTTTTTGCTTCATTATGTACAACTCCTTTTGAGTTCACAGATTAACGTTGCTTATTCACAAGATAAATCCCCGCTGCCACCAACCCTGTACCTATCAGGACATTTCTCGTCAATTCATCGCGTAAAAATAAGCTGCTAAACAGGACACCCGATACTGGCATTAGAAAAGAGAAGACAACCAATTTGCTTGCTTTGTATTTCCTCAGCACTGATGTTAGGACTAAAAAGCAGAAGCCCGTAATAATCCATCCTTGATAAAGCAATCCTGTGCAACTTTCCAATGTTAATTCCACCGGTTGTCCACGCTCAAAGATGTAGGAAAGACATAGAAAACAGGGAATACTTAAACCTAATAGCCAGATGAGAAGCCTGTGAGAGTAAATATTTTGAACGAATACTTTAGTGAGTGTAATGCGGAGACCTAAAAAACAAGCTGCAAGAATGACAATCAGATCACCGATGAAGTACTTCGTAATGCTGCCGCCTTGCAGATTCGGTGTGAGCGTTACAAGGACCCCGGCGAAGGCGATTAGGATTCCTAATATCTTTTTTGGAGAAAGCCGATCATCTGGGTAGCCAGAAATGCCCGAACAGTACTGTAAACAGTGGGTAAAGGGTAAAAAAGATGGTGGCGCGGGAAGCTGTTGTAAATTCGGTGCCGACATTCAACGTGATTGTATGTCCTATGTAAAGCACCGCAATTAGAAGCAACCGAGGCAATTCCTGGAAACGCAACCGCATCGATATCCCGTAATAGAATCCTATTCCACCGACAGCGATGAGTCCTAATATACAACGGAAGAGTGCCATTTTCAACTGAAAGCTATAACTTTGCCTTCCTGGGCAATCGGTGCAGCCGCTTTAAGGTGCGTCGAGATAGCAAGTCCAACTATAGCAGAGACACCTTGATCCACCAAGTGCTGTACAGCATCCTTCGCTCCCTCTGGCGTGCTCTGATCGTCCACAGTGATAAACGTGAGTTTTATATCACCGCGGTTGTTAATCTCTTCTCGTGCCAATTCAAAACCGCGTTGCATAGAGAACCCGTAAGATTTGGCGTGTCGTCCTGTCAGTGCCACGACAACACCGATGGGAACATCTCCATTCATTATTTGATTCTTTTTATTATCAGACGTTTTACAATTGAAAAATCCGACAGTTAAGGCAACAATTGCTAACACATATACGAATGTACCGATTCGCTTTGTCCTCATGCCAATTTCCTTTTTTCTTCATATAAAATTTGAGAGTGTCCACGTGTCTTTTTCGCAATATCTGGGAGATCCGAGAAAACCGATCCTATTCATACGTGTCGGGGACTCGTCTACTCTACCTATAGGTGTAAACTTAAGGAATCCTCAAATGTCGAAACCCTCTTTAGTCCCGTAGGGACGATATGTTTATAGATAAAAGGTTGCCACCACCCTCTTTAGTCGCGTAGGGACGATATGTTTGCCCAATGAAGCAATGTACAAACATATCGTCCCTACGGGACTAAAGAACCTTTTTCAACCGCGATCTATAAACATATCGTCCCTATGGGACTGAAGAATGGACAATCCTAATAGCAATGCGTATTTAGAAACGGTCAAAGTGAATCAGAATCTTTCGTAAGTTTACACCTATAGGGACTCGTCTACTCTACCCGAGTTACGAATAATGCTACTCATCAATAGGCGGGGGTGCTGTAGTTGACTTACCAAAATCTTGTGCGATCCGTACTAAGTCTAAGATGTTTATCTCACCATCGCCATTGACATCGGCAGCTGCATTTTCGTCTGATACAGTTTCCCCGAAATAGGAAGCAACACGTACCAAATCCAAAATATTGACTTCGCCATCACCATTGATATCGGTCGCAAGGCTTTCATCTACCAGTGGCACCAAATCAGTTATTACCATCTCTGTGATCGTGGCAGGTAGTAGTTCGTCATTGGTATCGGTGAGGTGCAGCCCTGCCAAAACAACCGTACCAGGCACTTCTGGATTGACAACTTCAAAGGTAAATGACACGAGTGTACCATCGCCATCTGTTGCAATAGGGAGCGTGTCCTCACCAAGCGGGGTTGAACTTAAAAACGAGATACCCCAATACTCTCCGTCCGGAAGTGCTAATTCGGGTGGCACTTCCGGAATTTGGAAAAAGAATTCTGATACTGAAAGCGGCTGCCCTACGATAGTCACTGTAGTTCCGGTTTGTGTTTCATCACCTACATTAATCGAGAGTGCGTAGGTATCATCTTCACGAATTATCGGACGGATGAAAATGCCCCCATTCGGGAGGTAATCCCCTTGTGTCGCCGAGATATATTTCAACCGCATTTTATCAAAGACAACCAGACCGCCATATCCGGCAACACCCTTCCCATTACTCAGTTTAATATCTATTTGAATATGTTGTGGATTCTTGGTGGGTTTCTGCTCAAGAGAAATCACCGTTTCAGAATAAGCCAATACTGTCCAACTTATTAACAGCGTAGCTGCTAATAAAACAAGACCTGTTTTTTTCATTTTATGATCCTCCATAGGTATCATTCTGTGAGTGTGCGGGGGTTTATCGTCTCCCCGCAGGACATCTTTGGAGTTTATGATGACGAATATTTATACTCGCCTCCGCCGGGGCAAAGTGTTAAAGACACTACTCATCGGTGCCGTTGCTATCATTAGCGTCTACGATATCGATCTGAATTTCTTTATTCCCAGTTACAATGAATTTATCAATGATGATTTCTGTTTCTATCGGTTCAGCTGGTTCAGAATCCTCGGTAGTTTCCAACTCATCAGTCTCAGTCAACTCGTCAGGAGGTGTTCCCTCATCAGGGAGTGCCTCATCTTCTCCGAATATCGGTGGTAACTCCAGTGGAAATACATCGGAGAAATCGGAGAATCCGAATTCTGAAGGCGGGTAAAGCGTAATTGTGATAGTCCCGGGGGCAATTTGCTCGGCTTCTATCTGTTCAATAAGTTGTTTGAGGTGTTCTGGTAGTGGCGTTTCTTCTTCATCAAAATCTGAAAAGAAGAATCCATCATCCACATACGCTGCGCTCACTTGTAGTCGTGCTTTGCCTGTGAAGTCCTGTGGAATATCTATCGTCACATCTTTTGTTAATGTTCGTCCGTTTTCTGTGGCACTCCAGTGGGGGAGTAGCACAATCTGAAATGTTGCACTTTCGCCGGATATGACGGTTTCTGGTGCTATCACTTTATGTATTGCGGCACGTTTAATAGCTGGCGTATCCTTTATGGTGATGTCAACACGTCGCAAAGTTGCTCTACCAGCATTGTTACTCAAGATGTAAATAAACTGTCCGATTGCTGCATGGATGTCATTCAATAGTTCAAAAGCATCTGCAGCTGTGTTTCTTGTTGATTTTGTAAAAGTCTTTTCAGTCTCTTCAAAATGAAGTGTAAACGTTGTGTCAACGGTGCGCGGGCTTATTTCCTTGCGAAGCGCGTCTGTAGTGAGTGCAACGATGGCAGAAATATATGCCTCTTTTCCTCGCGCAACTTTGTGATGCTTCTCTATCACTTCCCCTGTCCCAGCATGGTATACGATTTTTACCGGGACCATCGTCGGCAGGCTGCCTAATTCTCCAACAATTGCAGGATGTAGGTCTTTAGTAATAGTGCCGATAGGATTACCATAGATAGCGGCAGATTTGTAAGAAGCTTGAAGGTTTGGCACAATCCCGTTGCCGACAGCGCGATATACCGGCAACGCCGATTTACCTTCGGCAAACATCGGATGCCCGAAGGCGACAAACGTACCATCTGCGTACACTTGTGTGACAGTGCCATAACCGATCACATTGACAACATCCCCAGTTGCAACAGCAACGCCGATCATATCGCCGGCTGCCAAATCTGTTGTTGCATCTGCTGGCACCGGTACTACCGCATTCCCCATATTAGCAAACAGTTCAAGAAATTCAAAGCGATTCCCCTCCAGATGAGATTCAAGTTGTTGAAGGCGATGGGCCTGGACACCAGTCACCATCAACGGTGTTTTCACAGGGGTGTAGGTCGAGTTGATCTTGGCGGAAGGTGCTTGTGGCGCAAGTTGTTTTTCTAACAAATCCGCATTTGTTTGATGTGATATTGAGGCTTCCATTGCATCAATCGCTGTCACCCAAAAACGCGTCGGCGATTTCGAAAAGTCATCACCATAAGCAAGTGCCCCCATCACGCGTCCAGGGGGACCAACAGGACTCCCGGACATGCCTTTGGCAATACCACCCATCGCTTCTGCAGCATCATCAACCAATTCACACTCATAGAGTGGGAAACCGAACCCGGCATCCCGGATACCGCGAAAGCGCGCCTCAAGGACCACGCGACTTGTACCTTCAAGTACCGTCACGATTTGAACAGGTGTTTTGTCCGATAGTTGCGAAACTTCTGCTTCATACATGTTCTCAAGCACAACGTCATCACTAAGTGGTGCCGCACTAATGCCATTGATGTTTAGTGTTGATGGATTTTCAAGTCTCTGATCCTCAACAGAACCGCATCCAAAAAAACTTGAAACTAAAAAAATCAAGCTAAATAATGTGAAATAATAATTAGAATTTATACTGGATAATAGGGTAAGGGGCGAGTTTAGAAATTTCATAATATTAACCTCTATATTATAGTGGGTACTAAGTTTATTTTCATTTTCTGTAGGAACGATCTCCGAATTACGACATAACTCTCGGAGTGATTTCCTGTCCCTTTAGAACGTCCCGTTACTACTAAAGTTTACTATAGAGGTTAAAATATTGAAATAACAGCTTTTTGATGAAATAATTGCTTCAGACGTAATTTGCGTCCATCCTGTATATTTTATAGTGAAACCAATAATTAAATGTGCACTCTAAAAGAGACCCCATAGGCATCAATTTAGTGGAATTCTTTTATTGTCTGAACCAGGATTTTCAGGATTATAGGATTTCCAGGATAAGAGTTTGTTACTTCAAAGTTCCAATCTAACATAATACCATTTCTAATTGACAAATTGTCATAACATATTGTAGGTCGGGTTGAGGCACGAAACCCATAGGTGTCAACTTAAGAAAACGGTTTCATCATTATGACGCTTTCTCAATACGCATTGTTACCGGGATTGTCCGCTCTTCAGTCCCGTAGGGACGATATGTTTATAGATCGTGGTTGAAGAAGGCTCTTTTAGTCCCGTAGGGACGATATGTTTGTCTCATGTCTTTGTTCTTCACATATCGTCCCTACGGGACTAAAGAGGGTTTTAATGACGTTTATCTATAAACATATCGTCCCTACGGGACTGAAGATGGTTTCTGCAATTAAAAATTCCTTAAGTTGACACCTATGGGGTTGAGGCACGAAACCCGACATGACACTATAAAAAGTCGGGTTTCGCTACCGCTTCTACCCGACCTACAAAATAATGTTGTATTATCATATAGAAATGGTATAAGACAATTATCTATTGAATGGGCATATAGAATCACTAAACACCTATCCTGAAAATCCTGGTTCAGACAAAAAGAAAATAAATATCTCAAAATAAGCAAATAGTAGTGCTAACGTTTGTGATAAAATCTGCCCGAAAACCCTAAAACTACAGTGTATCTCATAAATAGATTAACCTATTTCAACTCAGAAATCCAACTTCAATGTAGGGCGGAGTCTCTGTGCCCCGCCGTTATTTCGGTATATTAGACATGGCGGGGCACAGAGACCCCGCCCTACATAAGATTTATGAAATACGCTCTAAATAACCCTGGATAGAAAGAGGTAAAAGCGTGCAAATAATTATGGGTTTCACGATAATATCTCAGACCAACATGCCTTGTTTTTTCAATCGGGCGATGAGTTGTGCCTGTGTGCCGCTGCCTTTGGTTGAATTACACGCCCCGCAGAGCAGTTGTAAGTTATCCTCATGGTCTGTGCCGCCTTGCGATTGCGGCACGATGTGGTCAACCGTCATATTCCGAAACGGGAATTGAGTCCGACAACCATTACATAAACCTTCCTGTTTACCGAATAGGGTATGTTTGTGGGTGCGATAATTGGGAAGTTTCTCACTCCGTTTCGGGATGTCTGTGCGGTGGATAACATCTCCGAACATGCCGACCTCGTTCTCTAAACGCACACGCACAAGGTCAACTGCTTTCGGAGATATGTCTATGCCGATCCAGTGACGTTGTAGACGTTCCGCCGCGACACAGGTTGTAGCACACCCACAAAACGGGTCTAACACGACATCACCCGAATTGGATGATGCTTTAATGATACGTTCTAACAATGCGATAGGTTTTTGTGTGGGATAGCCAGTGCGTTCTTCTTTGGCAGGTGGAAGCACATCATCCCATATATTACCATAGGAAGCACCTTTGTAGTCTTTTAGATATTTCCGTCTCTCTAATTTTCCATCAGGGCGAATGACAATATTTCCTTTTTGATATTCTTCCTCTAAACGTTTTTTGCTTAACCGCCACCCAGATGGATGTGGATTGACGAACCCACGCCATTCATAACAAAGGTTTGGGCGTTCTCCCATATTCGGAGTACTCCAAATATGGGCTGAGTCGTTGTAATACCTTTCCCCATTCTCGTCAACATGCTTAAATTTTTCATGTATTTCGGCATCTGTCAACTCTCTTTCTGGGCGCAATAATGCCTCACGAGATGATGCATAATACAAAAGCATATCCGCATTGTTTCCCCACCGTAAACTGCGATGTTGAGACCCTTTTTGTGTAGATGTTGCACGTCTCCATGTAATCTCAGATCTGAAGTTGTTTTTGCCGAAAATGCTATCCATGATTACCTTCAGGTAGTGGCTGGCAGTTGGGTCGCAGTGGAGGTATATGCTCCCTGTCTTTTTGAGGACGCGTTTCATCTCTAACAACCGCACTGCCATCATTATCAAGTAAGATTTCATGCCTTTGCCGTGTGTGAGTTCGGCGGCGTGAATTGCCTGATACAGTGCGGGTTCTCGGTCGGCTATCTCACCGTGCCATGCGTTGTCCACATCAGAGAGTGTCCAGGTGTCTTTGAATGCTGCACCTGCTGCCTCGCTGCCAATCGGCGCAGCATAGTTGCGGTTAGAGTTAAACGGCGGGTCCAGATAGATAAGGTCTATGGACTCGCTGTCTATTCCGCGTAGGATGGGAAGGTTGTCATGTGAGAATACGGTGCGGTTTTGGACGTTCATAATTTGATTGTAAGTTCTATTCAATAACAGGTCTAAAATGTTTCTTAACTTCTATACTGAATGCCTCCTCTAATAATTCATTCGTAATAAGTAGATAGATACTTTGCCGTATACATTTACTTATTACGATGCTATTTTCAAACTGCAAGCCGTTGACAATGTGTTTTATACTGGTCTTTTATCTCTTGCGAGAAACGGATTTCCATCAAAATCACCAGTATAAAAATCTTGATTTAATAGCCTTAAAAAATTATGTGCTTCAGATTTTTTATTTGGGAAAATCACCTTTTTTCTATTTTGTGATAACGTAATATTTACATTATATCCTTCCGTTTCTTTATATTTTAGAGAAACCCGTTGAATGTCTTCAGCCGAAATTTTATTTAGTATACCTGATTCTTTTACTAAAGCAAACCTCTTAGCAAGTAATGGACTTGCCTCATTTATTATTTCAGATAGTTCGTTTTCGTTAACTTCAAATAAATTATGTCTTAAAAACTCTCTAATTTCCGGTGGCGATGCTTCTCTAAAATATTCGTCCATAAGCAATATAGTATTTACATCAGTAAACCGTTTAAATATAAGTTTTTTATTTTCAATTTCGTATACCGCAATAATGCTTCTGCCTAAGGATATTAAAGGTTCGTTAAACACTTTAAAACCTAACGAATTAGTATCAAGTGATAGTGTATTTCTATAACTTGTTAATTGTATATGATCTTGGAACTTTTGAAACAATATTAATTTATTGTTTCGGTAATTTGTTACACCTATAATTGACTTAATAACCTTTGGTTGCATATGATTATGTGTGATTAAAGGTGAATCTGAAATAATATAATCCTCAGAGATAAATTGAAAATAGGTTGGTAATTCAAAATCATTTATTACAACTAATTCATTTTCCTCGCCATCATCTCCTGGTTTAAAATCGATATATTCTTTTCGGGTTACAAAATTAAAGTATTGCTTATACCAATCATTTGGCACTTCATATGCATAACTATCTGTTATAGTCATTTCGCGGCATTCAAATGTATCTATATCCTTAGTTAATATAGCTTTAAGACGAAATTCAGATTTATCAAACATTCATACTCCTTTTTTGCATATATATATCATACTTTTTGTATGCAGATTATTCTATAGTTAGCAGAAAGTTCGGCAAGGTATAACTTTATATTTTTACCATATAATACGTTATCTGTTTTTGCAAGAAGGATACCTTGTGCATCCTCTATTTCAATAAAATATATACGTGGTATCCTAATAATCTTAATACAGGATTAAAATAATATGCACCAATATTAGTAATCACGGCAAGTATAATAACAACACAAAAAATAGTTGTTATTGGTTGGTTTCCAAGCATTGAATTATTGTAATACTATATTTTCTGGTGGGACATCAGAAACACATCTGAATCCAACATCACGCATCGCTATATTTTGGGAATTAGACAACACTTCTCCATGTAAATAATGTCTGTCACCAATCTTGATCTGATCTATGAAAACATCCTTTCTCCATTGGATCACATTCCCGTATTCATCGTATTTTGGTTCTACTCTAATTTGCCAGTATCCATACCCGCTATCAAATGATGCACCTTTAAGGAATGGTATATCTCCATCAGAATAACTATCAGATACCCATTCATGGACATTTCCACTCATATCATGAATACCAATCGTATTTGTTCTGATGATACTGTCTATGTTTGGATAAGGTGCTGCTATTGTGGCTCTGGGTATAAATCCGAATGATCGGTTTTCATGTGCATATCTGTGTAGGAGATCAAAGTTACCTAAACGTGTAAACTCAAGATCGCCAAGGTAGTCTCTTTGCATGAGGCAAGGCACTTGTCCTTCGTATACTGATTCATGTGGATGTAGTTTGAATGGAAACTCATAGTCATAGATATATGGCATTTTTTCAAGCGTACCACGCGCTGCTTTTTCCCATTCTGCTTCAGTTGGCAGTCGTTTGCCTACCCATTCAGCATACGCTTTAGCATCTTCTAATGTGACAAATGTGATTGGATGTGCTGGGTTTTCTGGATCTAAATGCGTACCTGGCCACGTGGTGAAATGAGGTGTATCGGGCATTTCTCTACCAGTGGCTTCACAAAATATCATATAATCTGCACGTGTAACTTCATTTCTGTCTATCCAAAAGGTATCTAAATACACCTCCTCCCAGTGTTCTGGTATAAATTCTTCTATGTTGAGATCGTAATCTCTGATTACCCAGTCGTGGTAAAGATCCCTTACATTTATTAAGTTGATGTATCGTGTATTATCTACGTTACCCATATAAAATGACCCTGCAGGTACCTGCACCATGTCATTTTCTGGACGTGGAGCGTATTCAACATTTACATTATCTGGTAATACATTTAGATTTTCTAAACAACCTGCCAAAATTATAGTAAATATACTGATTGCCATCCAAAACATCTGATTTAATTTGATTTTCATGGTTTTCTCCTTAAAATAGCAAAAAATAAAAGCTTGTATACTATAGTACTCTATATTTAACCTAACACAAAATACACCGTTTTTCCAAAATGGTGTTGTCTTCTTATCTCTAATCCACTTCCGTGTCCGCGAAGGCTTTGTAGGCATCAGTGGGTTTTGTTTCTTATCAAACATCCATACTCCTTTTTTGCATATATATCATACTTTTTGTATGCAGATATATTCTATAGTTAGCAGAAAGTTCGGCAAGGTATAACTTTATATTTTTACCATATAATACGTTATCTGTTTTTGCAAGAAGGATACCTTGTGCATCCTCTATTTCAATAAAATATACGTGGTATCCTAATAATCTTAATACAGGATTAAAATAATATGCACCAATATTAGCAATTATGGCAAGTATAATAACAACACAAAAAATAGTTGTTATTGGTTGGTTTCCAAGCATTGAATTATCACTTCTAATAAAAGGGAGCAAAAATATAAACAGATACGCTAAAATATCGTTATCTTTACGTTCTATTGTTTTAATAACCCGATTACTTTTTGGCATTTGTTTTGCAAAACGTTTTAATATCGCGCAACAAATAAAAATTAATAATAAACAAAGTATTAAACCACAAAAAAAATAAATATATGAGGATTTATCTTCTGAAAAACTTACACCTATAACCAATATTAATGGAGCAAGTGATGTTGCCGCAAAAAACATCCTTATAAAATGTATTTTGATAAGTCTTATTATATCCATAAATTTACTAAACATGTTATTTACCCCGTGAATAAATGCATTGATTTACAATTGATAACACACTTTAGTAAATTATAACACAAATCACTTAATTAATAAACAAAATGATAAGTTATTTTTATAGTGCTGCTTGGCAGTTTTTAAGTAATTTTGGACTGAATTAGGGTTTTTTAAAGTATAAAAGAATGGAAAGAAGAGCTAGTATTATGTTTGCCATGACGCTTATTATAAGCACAATTTTATGTGAAATTGTTAAGTTCTTTTGTTCTGTAAATTTTTTCCATAGCTTAGAGGTTTTTGTTCTAATCCGTATCCATCTTAATATTGGAAATGTTATTTTTGGGTTTTTGTTTATCCACCATTTCTCTCTGTATTGATGATATGAACTACCAGTTATTTCTTCACATTTTCTATTATTTACCTCTATATAATAGTTTTGCTTTCGGAATTTTAAAGTCTGTGGAGTATCCACCTCTAATCGCTTGAAATCCCCGGTGTGGGGATAAAGCCAGAGTTCTTCAAATTTTGTGTAGGTCTCAATGTCGTTAGGGTTTTGACTAATGATATAGGTTTTGTTATCGTAGTCGTTACAAGTAACAATGAATACACTGCATTTTACTCGATCACCTTTTTTAAAATGCCTACTTATAGAAAGGCACTTTTCTATTTCGTCGCTATAGTACGTATTTTCACTTACTTCAATAAATCGTTGGTGGTTGTCATCAGGACGATACTTTGGATTTATGTAAATCTTTACTTCCTTTGAAACTTCAGGGTGATTTCCTTGTTGGTCTATAACGTTATCATCTGTGATTTTAATCGTAAAATTGGTTGCTCGATATGTTTCTGTAATATAACCAGTAATTTCTATCATTTATATTTAACTTCTTATTAATCGTTGCAAAAATTATAACACTTTATTAATTGTCTTTTTTCAGATTGTTAGCTAAGGGGTTTAACGTCTCCTCTTTCCTTTCTTATTCATGTCAAAATGCATCCACAAGCCCAAGCAGAAGCCTCCTACCAACCAGAGTGGCAACTCAAAAACAAACAACATTATCAAATCCCACTCTTCTCCATTCAAAACATTCCACACCTCTGGAATAACCCCTGTAATCAACCACACAAATCCGCCCCAAAGGAAAGTGCATATTAAAAGCCAATTTACGTCCTTTGCTTGAATTAAAGGACGTTCAAGAACTTTCGCCAATCTTTCTTTTTCTTTCTCTATCCATCTATCGCGGAAGAACCGAGAAGGGAAATACCACAGTGGAAATGTAATGGCTAAGATAGCGTAACTACATAAACTCCATAGACACGGAATTATTTGATGGCAATTTGGACAAATAAAGCCAAACCAATGTCCTAATACATTTCCTTTTCCCCATATACGACCATCATTTAGTGTTTTGCAGTGGGGACACGGAACATAACCGCGTTCCGCAAAAGGGGCATCACTCTCCTTGTCTATCAACATTACCTTTGGCAACCGATGTCCCAAAATTAGTTCGCTGATTATCATAACCGGGTTTAGTATCCAGAATAAGAACAACGGGTGAGGCAGTGCCCATATTTGGTATCTGTTTTTGTCGTATTGCATCGGGTTAGTCTCTCAAACGGGTTTGCCTTCCAAGTAGTACGAAAGCATAAAGTCTCTCTGCGGGGTTGTCGTGGGAGAATACGGTGCGGTTTTGGACGTTCATTTGTAAGAACTTCTTATTTGTCCTGTATCTCTTGTACTTCAGATTTTTGTTCCTCAAGTTCTTCAATCTGTTGCTTAAGCGTTTCTATATGTCCAAGTAAAATATGACATTCATCTTCTACAAATGTGACAACTCTCAAGAAATCTTGAAGGATATTCTCGGTATTAGAGGTGCCATCATTCTCAACAGGGTGATAATAACGGAATTTGGCTTCCTTATTATCTTGAAATTTCCCAGATTTTACTAATTCCCTGAGCACAAAATACACAGGACCATAAGTATCCTTTATTTTTGCTGGTTTTCCGCCTCTTTTCTCATGATATCTCTCTATTCTCTCTTGAATTTCTTCCGCTGTTAATCCGGACATTGAGATGGGAAGCTCATTTTCAAGTATATGTCTGATAACCTTTTTATTCAGATGTTTTCCTTTATATTCATATTCTTGATTCATAATTACTCCTTTTGGGTTAATTTAGTATTACAAGTGCATCAAGAATCGAGTGTCTGCAGCTGCTTTTGAAGGTTTGCCATTTCAATCGCGGTTACTGCAGCCTCAGCACCTTTGTTTCCTGCTTTTGTGCCTGCACGCTCAATTGCTTGTTCTATGGAATCTGTGGTGATGATTCCATAGATAATCGGAATTCCTGTTTGGAGTGAAACTTGTGCGATTCCCTTTGCACTTTCACCTGCAACATAATCAAAGTGCGGCGTAGCACCACGGATGACTGCCCCGATACATACAAGTGCATCGTATCGCTTGCTTTCAGCGAGTTGTTTGGCGATACTTGGCGTTTCAAAAGCACCCGGTATCCAGACAACATCTACTTCATCTAAGTCGCCGCCGTGCCGCTTTATTGCATCCAGAGCACCATCCAAAAGTTTTGTTGTGATAAAACTATTAAAACGACTGACGATGATACCGAATTTGAGTCCATTACAATTTAAATTGCCTTCATAAACGTTTGGCATAGTATATGTTTCCTAAATGAAAATTGGGATGTTTGCTTTATAGGAGGTGACCAAGTTTGGTCCGTTTTGTCTGTAGATAACGTTGGTTATATGGATTAGGTGTCGTTTGCAAAGGGATTTGCTCAACGATTTCCAATCCATAACCGGACAATCCCTTGACTTTATGCGGGTTGTTTGTCATCAATCGCATTTTTTTGACACCTAAATCTACAAGAATCTGTGCACCGATGCCGTAATCACGAAGGTCAGGTGGAAATCCGAGACGTTCATTTGCTTCAACCGTGTCAAGCCCTTCATTGTCCTGAAGTTGATATGCGCGAATTTTGTCTTTAAGTCCCATGCCACGACCTTCTTGCCGCATATAGAGTAACACGCCTCTCCCCTCTTTTTCAATGTTTTGCAGTGCGATTTCAAGTTGTTCTCCACAATCACAACGGAGTGAACCGAAGACATCCCCTGTTAAACACTGTGAATGCACACGCACTAATATCGGGGCACCATCGTCAATATGTCCTTTCGTCAACGCAATATGTGTATCAGTGGGTTCACCAGGTGTTGGTTCCCCATCTACATTGCTCTCATAAGCGTAGAGTTTGAATTCTCCTTGTTCGGTTGGAATGGCTGCGGTTGAAACACGTTTAATCAGTGTTTCAGTGCTTCTACGGTAGGCGATGAGGTCAGAAATAGTGATGATTTTTAGGTCGTGGTGTTGTGCAAATTCAAACAATTCGGGGACACGCGCCATAGTGCCATCGTCGTTTAGAACTTCACACAGCACACCTGCGGGGTATAATCCTGCAAGCCTTGCCAAATCTACTGTAGCCTCAGTGTGTCCAGCACGTCGAAGCACACCACCCGGTTTTGCTTCCAATGGGAAGATGTGTCCCGGTCTCACAAAATCGGATGGCACAGCATTTTCATCAACAAATTTCCGTATAGTATATGCGCGTTCTTGTGCTGAAATCCCAGTGGTAACTTCTTTGGCATCAATTGTCACCGTGAATGCAGTCTGCATTTGCGCGGTGTTATCAACGACCATAGGATTGAGTTGTAGTTCAGCAAGGCGTTCCGAACAGGTAGGTAGGCAGATGAGTCCGCGTCCGAATTTTGCCATAAAATTGATGGACTCGGCTGTTACCTTTTCTGCCGCCATAATGAGATCCCCTTCGTTTTCACGATCAGGTTCATCAACAACGATGATTATCTCACCTTCTTTGATAGCAGAGATGGCTTCAGGAATAGTACTAAATTCCATGATGTTTTCTTCGCTTTTCTTCTTCAAACATACCCGTGTTCTTGTAAGAATTCTAAATCAATAGTTTGTGATGGTTGTCCCTGGTTTTGCATGAGCGTTTCAATGTAACGTGCCATCACATCAACTTCAATGTTCACGTTATCTCCGATTCGGTTTTCACCAAGAGTAGTAACATCTAAAGTATGTGGAATAAGAGTTACTTCAAAGGTATTACCGTTTACGTTGGCAATGGTTAAACTTACACCATCAACAGCAATAGAACCTTTATATGCGATGTAAGGTTTCACTTTTGGACTGACTGCTACCTGCATGCGTGAAGAAGATCCCTCATCTTTCCAATCACTAATGGTGGCGACTTCATCTACATGTCCTAACACCAAATGCCCCCCGATACGGTCTCCCAATCGGAGTGAACGTTCCAGATTGACAAGTGTGCCTACTTTACAATCACGTAGGGTAGTTCTGCGACATGTTTCTTCACTGATATCCGCTACGAATGCTTCCTTCACAAGGTCGCGTACTGTCAAACAGGGACCACTGACAGCGATACTATCGCCTATTTTAATGTCTTCCAATACGGTTGCAGCTCTTATTTTAACAGTAACCCCGTTGGAGCTTGGTTGTACTTCGGCAATTGTTCCGATTTCTTCAATGATTCCGGTGAACATGTTAATCGAAATACCCCTCAATCAATAGGTCACCATCAAGTTCGGTGATCGTCCTTCGTTTTAATTCTGGTGCGTCAGCAAGTTGTGCAATTCCTTCACCACCAAATACACCAGGTGCATCTTTGCCACCGATAAATTTTGGAGCAACAAAACACATCACTTTATCCACTAAACCGGACATTAAGGCACTTTCGTTGACCTGACCTCCGCCTTCTACCATAACGTTTGTAATGCCGCGCTCACCTAATGTTTCCAACAATGTTTTGAAACAGACCTGTCCATCTTTCGCAGGGATAACAAGCACTTCGGCCCCAGTTATCTTAAGAAGTGCTATATTACTCGCAAATGCTTGAGGGGTAACAACAATAATGACATCCGCATCGCTTTCTGGATTGAATATTTTTGATGCTGTAGGGGTGCGTGCATGTGAATCTAAAACAATCCGTATAGCATCTTTTCCTTTCTTGTTCGGTAATCTTGTCGTTAAAGTAGGGTTATCAGTCAGGACAGTGCCGATACCGACGATGATCGCGTCTACTTCATCGCGTAACTCATGCACCTTTTGTCTTGAGGCAGGTGATGTAATCCATTGCGATTCACCCGCGGACGTAGCAATTTTCCCATCAAGACTCATCGCAATTTTCAATATAACAAACGGATAACTTGATGACATATATTTTATAAAGACCTCATTCAGTTTTTTTGCTGCTTCGGCACACAACCCAACGTTAACTTCTATTCCTGCTTCCTCTAACCGCTTGACACCTTTTCCAGCGACTTTCGGATTCGGGTCTAAATGTGCTGTGTAGACACGTTTGATTCCAGCTTTGATAATTGCATCGGTGCAGGGCGGTGTCCGTCCTATGTGGCAGCATGGTTCAAGATTCACATAGAGTGTGCCACCATTTGCATTCTCTCCTGCAGCTTGTAGTGCATAAATCTCCGCGTGTGGTTCACCTGCTTTCTGATGATATCCCTCACCGACAATTTTTCCTGCATTAACAATCACTGCACCGACAAGGGGATTCGGACTTGTACGACCCCTACCTTGCTGTGCCAAAGTCAATGCACGGTTCATAAACGCTGTGTGCGTTTTGTTCATCGTAAAATATCACCTACAGTGCTGTAACCTATAATATTATACCACATCTACATCTCAATTCAAAATCATTTTGTTACTGTCTATTGACTTCAGACATTCAAGTACCTCAGACTGCTCTACCAAATCAAACTGATGTGATCCGATATACATATACCGAATGATACCGAGTTTGTCAATAATAAAGGTAGCAGGTCTCGCGATGTTGTATGCTTCAAAACTGAGCCAGTGGTAGACACCATAACTTTTGATAACACTCCGATCTTTGTCAACTAAAAGTGGAAACATAATGCCGTTTCGTTCAGCGAATCCGCGTAGTTCTCGTGGCCACTGTCCTGCAATAGCAAGCGGAGTTGCGTTGTATTCTTTGTAACCTTCGGTTTGTTCCTGTACAGCAGCCAACTGACGGCGACTGTTCGGTCACCATGTGCCTCGGAAGAAGGTCAATATTACGTGTTGTTCGTCGTGATAAGAGGCAAGGGACACAGTCTGTCGACGATGTGATGGCAGTGAAAATAAGGGGGCGTTATCGCCTATATTGAGTATTTTGTTTTTGCGTGGCATGGTGTTATTTTCGCAGAAATTAGGGGTTGTGTCAAGTGACTGATTTGCAGATTTTGCGGATTTCTTGGATTATAAGAGTCCTAACGTTTGTAGTCGCGCAATTCATTGCGCCTCTTACATTGTAAAATCGTCTCTTTTTCGCTTGACTTTCTGTTTCTTTTATGTTATCATGAAAATAACTAAGATCATGATCGTTTTTTAATTTTTAACTACACTTTCGGAGTAATCAATGAATAAGAAATCGTATAGAAAATACCGAAAATCAAGGAAATGGCAAGGTAAACGCCGAACAATTATGAAGCGTGCAGGGTATAAATGTCGGAAATGTAAGACAAGACGCGCGACGCAGGTGCATCATGAGACGTATAAACGTGTTGGTAGAGAGCGTCTCAGTGATCTAACTGCTGTGTGTGGTTGTTGCCATAAGCGAATTCATGGACGATAACAAATGTCCTTAAGTTCAGCAAATCAACAAGGGAGTAGAAGATGACAAAAAGTAAAATTTCTGCAATAGAGAAGTTCAAATCGGGTGATTCACTTTACCAACAACGAGCAAGAAAAACACTACCTATTCTTGTGCGACAAGCAATGGCTAGCGAGAAAATTTACTATGGAGATCTGGCGAAAGAACTTGACATGCCCAATGCTCGCAATCTCAATTTTGTGCTTGGTTGTATTGGTGATGCAATTATAGAACTTAATGAACTTTTGCCAGAAGGAGAAGAGAAAATTCCACTTATTAATGGAATCGTTGTCAATCAACAAACTGGTTTGCCTGGGGATAGTGTTCATTTTATTAGGAAGGAATTGAACTCACGGCAAAAAGAAGCTATAGTTAACAAAGAATTGGCGGATGTCTTTTCCTACGGTAAATGGTCATTTGTCCTAAATGAACTTGGTTTAAAGATGCCTGAAAACCTTGATTCGCGACTCATAGAATCGACTACACATCAAGGTAAGGGCGGTGAGAGTAAAGCACACAAACAATTTAAAGTCTTTATCGCAGAACATCCAGAGATCGTTGGACTAAGAAAGTCGTTAAGTCCAGGTCAAACTGAAGTAGAACTTCCATCTGGAGATACTCCTGATGTTCTATTCCAAAATTCGAAATGTCGAATCGCTGTGGAAGTAAAATCCCATATTTCAAATGAAGCCGATCTTAAGCGCGGGATTTTCCAATGTGTTAAGTACCGAGCAATTTTAAAAGCATGCCGTAGCGTTGAGATAGGAAATTATGAAGTTAATTCCATACTTGCAATTGAAGGACAGTTGACTAAAGATCTTATCAAGATTAAAAACACACTTGGTGTTAAAGTGTTCGAAAATATTCTAATGCAATAAAGCAATAGATTGAAATATTTCACATGTAAACTTCCGATTCATATACTTTTACACAATCAGGTCAATTAAGGGAAATTAAATATGTCAAATAACTCTCTCATAAATTTAGGTGAATTTTCAAAGCCAGTCACAGTTCTTATTGAGAAAATCTCCGATGCTGTAGGCACACTCTATGAACCACGTCAAATCACACGGGTTGCAAAAGCAGAAGCTAAAGCTGAAAAGATAAAGGCAGAAACTGAGATTGAGATAACCGACTTGCAGAAGCGAGCAGAACAACGGAGGTTTGAAGAAGAAGCACGAAATCAAAAGAACATGGAGGATATTACTACTAAGGCAGTGCCTCACATAAACGAAAATGCTAATCCTGAAGGTATGGATGATGACTGGATTGCAAACTTGTTTAATAAATGCCGCATTGTTTCAGATAGTGAAATGCAAAGTTTGTGGGCACGTGTTTTAGCTACAGAAGCAAACTATCCCGGTAGTCTATCAAAGAGAACAGTTAACATTCTTTCAGATTTTGACAAAAATGATGCTGATCTATTTACTAAGCTCTGTGGATTTGGATGGGATATTGGAGGTGTCTTGCCATTAGTTTTAGATACACGAGGGGAAATATATAATAAATATGGAATAAACTTTGATACCTTGAGTCACCTTGAGAATATTGGATTGATACAATTTCAGGGCGTTGGTAATTTCTTAAAGACCAAACTACCTAATACATTTGACATCTATTATTATGGAAAGTTTCTACGTTTGGATATTTCTCAAGAAAAAGAGAACAATCTTGACGTAGGAAGTGTGCTGCTTACTAAAATTGGTCAGGAACTTGCTCCGATATGTGGGAGCAAACCAGTAGCGGGATTCTATGAATATGTTAAAGAGCAGTGGAAGCAATATTTGCCAGAATCTGAGAAAAAATAATACTCATTTTATTCATAGTGTTATAGGTTGGACTGAGCAAGTGAAAATCCAACTTGTACGTTTGCGCATTCAAATAATTCCCCTCCAACCATAATCCGAGATCCACACAAATTGTTGAAGACTCTAAACTAAATAACTGAATTTTCATCAGAAATATGTTATAATTTGCCCATTGAGTTTTAGACAATTTATGGGTTCATATAAGGAGTTAGCATGGTAATCGAAATACAAACTGCTCAAGATATATGGCCAAAAGTTTCTTCTATTGTATTCGTTCCGCGTACAGAAACCGATTATCGTCGACTTTCAGTATTGCAGGATGAGTTAAAGACATTTATTGGTGAAAGTAAAAATCATCCGTTAGTTTCATTAATGGAAGTGGTTACGACACTGATTGAGAAGTACGAATCAGAACAAGAGGACGCGGAACGTGAAGCTTGGTACAGTCTCTCTATACAAATGCTTTCACGAGTATACGCAGAAGACGAACCTGAATACACTACAGATATGCTTAAATGGGTAAATCCTGATTATGAAGGAAAGTGATGTCATTCTTGCACCGTTATTTCAATCTGATTTAGAACCAAAGTATAGACCTGCAATCATTCTGCGAGAAATGCAAGCACCTTACCGTGATTTACTTGTATGTGGTGTAAGTACAAGATTAGACTTGTATATCCCTGGTTTTGATGATATTATTTCACCGACTGATGCTGATTTTTCATTAAGCGGTCTACACTCGGAATCACTTATAAGACTTAGTTTTCTGGTTGTGATACCACGCAAATTAGTACGTGGAGCACTCGGCAATATTTCAGAGGAACGACACAACCGTTTGATACAGAGATTGGTTGATTATTTATCAAACACAAACAACTGAGAGGCATTAGGTTATTTTCGCAGAAATTAGGGGTTGTGTCAAGCATGTTAATCTTTGACAGTCATAGAATTATAATGTATAATTTACGAATAGTATTTTCGTCTTGACTGCTGAGTATCAGGATTGCAAATAAGTGTAAGGGATGTGGCACATCCAGTTAAAAGGTATGAAACGATGGCAAAACAGATAGCACTTTTCAATCACAAAGGTGGTGTCGGAAAGACGACAACCACTTTTAATCTTGGTTGGATGTTGGCGGAGAAAGGCAAGAAGGTTCTTATTGCTGACTGTGACCCACAGTGCAATCTCACGGGTATGGTACTTGGCTTCAAAGATGCTGAAGATTTCAATTCTATGTACTCATCAGATGGGGTAACGAATATCCGAGATGGACTTGCGCCTGCGTTTGAATCGCGTCCCACACTTATTGAACCAGTGGATTGTCAGCCAATAGATGGACAGCCGAACATGCGTCTCTTACCAGGACATATCGGTCTTGCTGAATACGAGGTCACATTGGGAATTGCTCAACAGCTTTCGGGTTCATTGGTAACACTCCAGAATTTACCTGGAGCTTCACATTACCTTTTTAACATAACCGCGGAAAGGTATGATGCCGATTATATCTTGGTAGATATGAGTCCGAGTTTGGGTCCGATAAACCAAAACCTGCTTACAACAAGCGATTATTTCATTGTGCCAATGTTTCCTGACTACTTTTCAGCGATGGCAACGGTGAGTCTCGCGTCAATTCTACCTAAGTGGACATCATGGGCAAAACATTGTAAAAAATTGGATTTGCTCAAAAATGCTATATATCCTTTTCCAGATAAACAACCTCAATTTCTTGGAACAATAATCCAGAACTTTCGAGTTAGAGAAGGTGATCCTACCGCAGCTTTTCGTATATGGATTGATGAGATAAAAGAGGGAGTTAAAACAAGACTTATACCAGTATTAAGTGAAAATGAAATGCTACTTCCAGATGAATTATATTATGAAGCAAGTCGGATCGGATGCAGAGATCCACAGTTACCACTATTTTTTGAAGGTGTCGCGAGTCAACCCATACTGTTATTATCAGACTTTAATAGTCTAATAGCCTGCTCACAAGAACATCAAGCACCAGTTTTTAATTTAACCGATGTCCAGCTTAAAACAACTGGGATTGCACTTGATAAACAGAAAGAATCTATGAACTATTTTAGATCTTTATTTTCTGATGGTGCTGAACGTATAATCATCCTCACCGAAAATGCTGAGTCCCATTGAACAATTTCGAGAAAATATAACTCGGGTGCAAGACCTCGGTGGATTGCATACGGTACTTGATAATACAACTACCTCTGCAGTAGATTTATCGGATATGCTACGTGCGCAAATCGTCATGATTGTTAGTGCACTTGACCTATATATCCACGAAATCACAAGAGTCGGCATGTTAGAAGTTTACAACGGCATACGGCCACAAACGGATGCTTATTTGAGATTTCAAGTGACTTTAGAATCTGTAATGACAGGTATCGCAGATCCAAATGTGGATGATTGGCTTGATACAGAAATTCGAGAAAGACATAGTCACTTATCATTTCAGGAACCGGATAAGATTGCTGATGCTGTGAGACGTTTTTCGTCATGTGAGTTATGGCCGTCTGTTGCAGTAAAATTGAATCTTGATGTACGTGACGTAAAGAGTCGACTTAGTGCAATAGTCAAACGACGAAATCAAATTGTTCATGAGTCTGACTTAGATCCGACTTATCCTGGTACTGTAACCCGTTGGCCAATCTCTCCTATGGATGTGTCAGACACACTCGGTTTTGTTCAGGATGTTTGTGAAGCGATTCACATTGTATCAAATCAAAGTTAAATCAACTCCACAAAAACCTCATTAGCCAAGAAAAGACCGCGCTGGGTGAAACGAAGATGTGTCTCGTTTTGCTCTAACAAACCTAAATTCATCCACTTCTCTATAATGTCTCCAAACGACACATCAATTTCCTCACCGAAACGTTTCGTATAATCTACTAAATGAATACCTTCACGTTTACGAAGGGCAAGCATAAATGTTTCTGCTTTTTCAGCATGTCCAGTCATACGTTCAATGTTTGATATAGGTTTTTTGTGCTGACAGAGAGCTTCAATATAGGGTGGGATACCTTTGATGTTCGTATAACGGATACCGTCAATATACCCGCTTGCACCAACGCCTAATCCGACATATTCCTGATTATTCCAGTAGACAAGATTATGTTTAACTTCTCGGTTCGGTTTGGCAAAGTTGCAGATTTCATAGTGGTTATATCCGTATGAAGTCAGTGATTCAATAGTCCATTGATACATATCTGCTTCAATGTCTTCGGATGGGAGAACGAGTTTACCTGATTTCCACCAGTCATAAAACGGTGTTGTTTCCTCCATCACCAGGTTATAAGTTGAGATATGTTCAGGTTCAAGTGAGATTGTCTCGTTTAAGGTGTACTGCCATGATTCCATCGTTTGGTGGGGAAGGGCAAAGATTAGGTCAATGTTAATGTTGTCAAACCCGTGTTCGCGTGCAAGATGATAACTATAAAGGAATTCCTTAACGGTGTGGGTTCTGCCTAATTGACGTAACATCTCATCATGCATTGACTGCAAACCGAAACTTAGTCTATTAACGCCAGCATCCCGCATCACACGGAGTTTGTCACTATCAACGGTACCCGGATTGCATTCTACTGTGATTTCAGCATTAGGACATATCTGGAAATGTATATTTATGTTGGTAAACAACTGTTTTAGAGTATCAGCAGAAAGGATGGAAGGTGTGCCGCCCCCAATAAAGATAGTTTTTAGAGGAGAGGTATGGGAGGAATAAAGTGTCATCTCCGATTGGAGTGCGTCTAAATATGCTTTCGCTTGTTCCTTATGGAAAGAGTAGGTATTAAAAGCACAATAATAGCATTTTGTCATACAAAATGGAATGTGGATATAAAGAGAAGAAACCATTCTAACAGTTTTTGCCAAAATCAGTTATCAATAACAGATTTCTACCACTTATAGACTTGCTTGTAATTTGTTTTCCCGCACTTCAATAGATAATTTAAATCCTAATTCGTACAATATTTTGCGTATAGTATTAAGTTGTGGATTTCCATTTGCTGAAAGTACATTGTGTAGTCCTTCATCAGTAAGACTTAACCTTTCAGCTAACTTAGAAGTTTCTCCTTGTGCCTCTGCGACATCTTTAACAGCAAGTAAAAAGGCATCTATATCTTCGTCATTCTCATAGTCCGCCAGTGCAACAGAAAGGTATATCTTTGCGTCCTCTGGGTCGCGTAATTGCTCAATATGATAGTCTTTGAACTTTCTATATTTATGCATTTTTCAACTCCTTGAATTATGTTCTATCCATTCTCTCTTTGCCTTTGCCATGTCTTGATTCTGGGAATTTTTGTCACCACCGCGTATTAACAGAATAGAATCTCTTCCGATTCTACCGAAATATATCCGGTACCCAGGACCAAACTGCATTCGAATTTCATATACACCACTTCCAACTGACCTATAATCACCTAAATTTCCTGTTTCTTCAACTCTTCTCAAACGATTACGAATTCTTGCAGCTGTGCTTTTATCTCTTATAGAAGACAACCATTCTAAGAAAGGTTCATTTCCATTTTGGTCTTGGTATATTTCTAACTCCATAGTGAAATAATTAATAATCCTCGTCAAATTTCAATCCGACTCTGATTGCAGGACCTTTATCCGCATAAGAGAATGCTTGGTTGATATCGTCAAACGGGAATGTATCAGAGATGATTTTATGGAACGGATATTTGTCTCGTGTTCTGCTAAGAAAATCAAGTGCGCGTGGAATTACCCACGGTTCATAGACAATCACGCCGCGAATTGTCTTACTACACCGAACAATGTTCCCGGGGTCAATTTCTGTGGGAAATCCAAGATTTATGTTGCCAATCCATAGATAACGTCCTCCCCACCTTAGCATTTCAACACCTTCTGCCAGAACACGCGGAGAACCGACAAATTCTGCTACGAGGTCAGCACCGATACCACCTGTCTGGTCAAGGACATAAGTAATACGTTCATTCATTTCAAGTTCATCAACGTTGAGCGTGTAATCCGCGCCAAACTGTTGTGCAAGTGTAAGACGTGCAGCAAGCCTATCAAGTACAATGATTTTTCCTGCCCCCATTTCCCTGGCAACTGCGGTGGCATATAGTCCAAGTCCTCCTGCACCTTGAATAACGACTGTATCCCCAAGTGTGATGCCGATCTGATTGAGTCCGTAAATTACTTCAGATAAAGCACAATTAATCGGAGATACGAGCGAATCTGACAGTTCATCAGGAACTTTAAACACCCAATGTCCTGCTTTCATGTAGTAATACTCACCATAAGCACCATGGAAATGTGGTGGTTTTTCACTGGAGACCCCGAGCCAATCTCTATAACGGTTGGGACATCCGGGTTTCCCGTTAAGACACATCCAACATCGTTGACACGGTTTGAAATATGAATAGACAATCCGATCCCCTTCAGTAAGTGGTTGTCCCATGCTATCGACCTGAACGTTTTTTCCCACCGCTTCAATTGTACCAATCATTTCGTGACCGAGCACTTGTGGAATGCCACTACTGATTTTTGGACCGTGCCCACGCCAGAAATGAAGATCAGAACCGCAGATATTTGCCATGCGGATTCGCACCAGCATATCATCAGATGTCACGGATGGAATTGGATATTCACGAAACTCTAATGGTGCTTCTGCTTGTGTAAAGATTGCAACCTTACCTGTTTGCATGGAAAATCAATCTCCACCAGTAAATGGACAGATTTTTCCTCACTTTATGCCAATTTGATTCAATACTCATCATAATTGACAACTTTCCATTTGCCATCTATATTTTCAGTCGTAATCACTACATTGCGCGTGTGGGTAGTTTCACCATTCTGGTTCTTGATGGTCAATAGATAGTTGAACAAAACGTGTGTCACATTTTCAATTTCTGTTGATATCTCTTTTCCTATTCGCGTATATTCCATTTTTGGCATCTCAGGGGTAGGATCATCTTGTGTCCGCACCTCTTGAAGTCGCATTATCTCTGCTTCTAACTTATCTGTGGCAAGTCCAGAAGTTAACTGTAGTGCCACTTGTTGGTTCGCGAGTTTGTAATAATTGAAGATAAAATCATCTGTAACTGCTTGGGGTGTATTCCTATTTGAGCATGCGATAAATAAAAGGAGGGTTAAAAGAGCGTACCGTGTTTTCATCTGGGTATTATTCTCTCTTGCGTATCAAGGCGACATTAAAGATCGGCCGTTCATAATCGTGTGCAGGTTTGTTGACGATATCTCCCAATGCCCACAATGCAGAGGAGCTACCACCATCAAAGTTAATCGCATGCTTTACACCAATATCTTTAAGAAAGTTTGCCATATCGTAAAGTGTCATCCCCATGCTATGTCCGGCTCGTCTTCCATCAACTACAATGAGAAAGAGTTTCTCGTCGTTAAACCCTAAAGCACTGCGTGGATGTCGGGTTGCCCCATTGTTATGTCTATATGCACTGCCACCTCTGGTGCGTGCGAACTCAGCTAACTCCGGCTCTACTATACCGTTTCGTAATAATCTTAGATTTCCACCGATTCCGTTCTGAACTGTTTGCCATTTATTAGGCGTGAGTGCAATTTCCAAAGAACCAGTGGTATTCTTGGTAATTTTTTTATACCAACGGTTACCCAAGCGTGGTTCTATAGCGATAACAACGCCATCAGACGGAATAGAACTGTTCCCTCGTGGATTAACTGCTGTCACGATAAATTGGCTGTTGTATTTTCCGGTGATGGGAAGTGTCAATTTTTTGAGAACGAATTCGTAACATCTCCGTGTTAAAGTCGATCTTCCGAAGCGAGATGTATAAAGTACTACCGGAGAGGACGAATCACAGATTTGGTTAACTGCATCAATGGCGAGTGTTGAATTGTCAATACTGATTTTTCCATTTAATTTAACTGCATCTAATAGGAATTCCCCATCAGGCGTGACACCGAAACTTGTTTCTCCCCACGGCGTTGGTGGAGAATACCCCCATCTGTCCAGCAATATAGGGATGCTAACGAGTTCACCATCTTGGATATGAAGGTTGAAAATCATGCCACCACGTCCATAGCCGTCACTACGAATTCCGAAACTTCCGTTAACGCCTGCTAACGACAGCATGCCTTTTTTCTTAAGCCGTCTTGTTGCTCCAGTGACAGTTTCACGTCCTATAATTTGAGCGTTTGCAAGTTCCACATCAAACATAAGATTATCGTTATCACGATCCATCTCTGCCACGTAAACAGTAGCGTTACCAACCCAAAAATAACGGTTTAGTTGAAACCCATTAGGTGATTCTCTTTTCTGTAGAGCATCCTTACGTCGAATAGACTTCGCCAGTTTTTCTTTTGCTCTGACCGTAATTGGTTTAGGATTTATATCTTTGACAACGTACTTAGTAGATGACTGTGAGGTATTATCATGATCGTCAAGGGCACGCATCACATTGATTACGGTAATAAAAAGTAGAAGCAATATACATATTGCAATCAACTTATGTAATAGGTTGCGTTGACTATTTTCTGTTTTCATAAAATTTTGTCTCTATTTATTACGGTAGTATCGTGTGTTTTAGTTTAATACGGATTATTACTTAATCGATATGGCAGTGCATAAATGGAGTTCTATATCTATCACCGATTGTTGTTTTATTTTCAATTATAACTGATATTATTCAATATTGCAATGGTTTGTTATGCACTACAAAGGGCAGGAAGACATCTATGTCATCAAATACTTGTCTTGTTAAAGATAACGACTTGTGCCAGTTAACAATATGTTTATTTTCTATTCACACATATTTGATTTAACATATAAACATATCGTCCCTACCAAATCAACGCCAAATGCGCGTTTGGCATTTGTCGGGACTAAAGAAAGTTCAAAGAAAAAGAAATACGTCCAAATCCACCCACTAATGTGATACACTATTTAACAATTAGTTATTTAGCACAACTCGTAAGATACTAACAAGAGAGATTTCCGCAGAACAACAGGAAATCAATCGAATTGGGTAGGTTTGATTATTCTGAATTGCACTTCACCAGGTTTGACATAGCCGAACTTTTTTCTGATAAGCCGTTCTTTGGTTAAGGTGTCATTTTCAAGCATTTCAACATGTTTCTTAAGGTTATCTCGTTTGTTTTCAAGCCACTGTAGGACTTCTTGATATTCTCCCTCAACACGTTGTGCTTCTTTCCAGTCATCGTATCCGTTCCTGAATTGCATGATGCTGATTACCAGCAATGCTAATGCGAAAATAAATAAAATTACGCGAAATATACGCATGAGTGTGACCTACATATAGACTAATTGGTACAGACAGAACTGTCCCAATATAACGAGTAGACTTAACGCAAATCTGCCAAATTATAGAACACTTTCCGACCAGCAAAAGTAGCACTTTGTCCGAGTTCTTCTTCAATACGGAGTAACTGATTATATTTCGCTACGCGATCTGTGCGGGAAAGTGACCCAGTTTTTATCTGTCCAGCATTTGTAGCAACAACAAGGTCTGCTATAGTGGTATCTTCGGTTTCACCTGACCGATGCGAAACGACAGCAGTATAGTTGAAGCGGCGAGCAAGTTCAATGGCATCAAGCGTTTCTGTTAAAGTGCCTATCTGATTGACTTTAATTAAAATTGAATTGCCAATCTGTTCATCTATACCTTTCTGCAGTCGTGTGGTATTGGTAACAAACAGGTCATCACCCACCAGTTGGACTTTATCACCAATAGCATCGGTTAGACTTTTCCAACCATCCCAATCGTTTTCGTCCATTCCATCTTCAATTGAAACAATCGGATATTTTTCACAGAGTTCGGCATAAAAACCCACCATATCTTCAGGAGATTTGTTTGGTTGTTCTTCTGCCATCAATTGATATGTGCCTGTGTCCCGATTGTAAAACTCACTTGATGCAGCATCCAATGCTAATAGTACATCTTCGCCGGGGACATATTTTGCGCGTTCAATCGCTTCAATAATCACTGCGATGGCTTCCTCATTAGAGTCTAAATCAGGGGCAAAACCCCCTTCATCACCGACAGCAGTATTACAATGGCGTGCTTGCAAAACGGCTTTGAGACTATGGAAGATTTCCGCTCCCATACGGAGTGCTTCTGCAAAACTGCTTGCACCTGCTGGCATCACCATAAATTCTTGGATGTCAACGTTATTATCCGCATGTGAACCGCCGTTTAGGATATTCATCATCGGCAACGGCAATTCTTTCGCATTTGTACCACCGATATACCGATACAACGGTTGACCGAGTTCGTCCGCAGCAGCCTTTGCCACAGCAAGGGAAACACCTAAAATTGCATTTGCACCGAGATTACTTTTGTTATCAGTTCCATCAAGATCGCACAGATCAGAATCAATCTCTGTTTGTTCAAATACATTTCTACCTACAAGTAAACGCGCAATAGAAGTATTTACGTTTTCTGCTGCCTGCTGCACCCCTTTTCCTAAGTAACGATCTGCATCATTATCACGAAGTTCAACCGCTTCATGTTCACCAGTAGAGGCACCTGATGGAACTGCTGCACGTCCGGATGCTCCAGATGTTAATCTAACGTCTACTTCAACTGTGGGGTTACCTCGTGAATCCAGTATTTCTCGCCCGTTAACATAACTTATTTTTGTCAAGTTGCTTTCCCTTCCGAGGATATGTAAAGTTTTTGGTACTGCACGTAGGGGCGGGGTCTCCCCGCCCGATTACCACTTCTTACCACATTTCCCATCCCAACCACTGCTGATAGATAGGATTTGTTCCAACGAGGGCGAGGAGACCTCGCCCCTACGATGTGCCTGAACGTGAGATAACCTTTGCCAAAGACTTTACACACCCTCCTTCCGATGTTTGTAGTATTAAAGAAACCTTCGTTATCAGTGTAACATATCACTGCTATTTTCTCAAGTCAAAATAAAAGGCAGATACCGTAACGATACCTACCTGTGAATTGAACAATTAATCCAGTGAAGTATGTTTCATCTGACTTGTTTCAAATGCCCCCACTGGGTTGTGAGTTTATCCAATGGAGACACCTCAAGCGAACCCTCAATCCAATGTGGAAAGTAAGCGTGTCCTAACGGAAAATCGGTGAGTTTCGTCATTTTGCGACTATTTAGATCATACCGATAAATATTACGCGCACCCTCCGGTTCTTTATATCCCATCAGCACTGTGGAATCATTTCCCATCCACGCTAAACCGCCCAAATACACCGATGTAAAGGGAAAATTGTGTGCAACACGTCTATCCGTAAAGACATTCTGAATGATAAGTTGGTGCCTAACAGTTTTACCCTCACGTGTATACTCTACTTCAAAATACATAATATATTTACCGGAAGGGGACCAACGAGGTTGACCACGTGAAAGCATTGTGACACCTTGGTGAATAGGCGCGATTCGTTCTTTTTTGCCTCCATCTGCATCCATCACCCAGATAGTGGCACCATTTTTATAAATAATCCGTTTGCCATTAGGAGACCAGCTCGGAGTTTGCGACCACCCATGTTCTACTTTGTTATGTGTGAGTTGGTTGAGTTTTTCACGTTCTAAGTCGTAGGTGTAAATATCTAAATCTCCCCCGCGGGTGCTATCAAAGGCGATGTATCTACCATTAGGGGATACAACGGGGTTGGTATCTCTCCGATCATTGTCCATAAAACTGTGTTCATTCATACCTGTAGCATCAATGATGAAGAACTCTCGGTGCATTGATTTCCCTGTGTTTCGCATTCCTTCACCCCAGTCCCTTTCAAACACAATCCGTTTGCCGTCAGGAAACCATTGAGCGAAGTGATCATAACGATTAGGATCTGTTATTCTGCGTAAATTACTGCCATCATCCTCCATGGCGTAGATATGATAGCGCGATTCTCCGAGAAGTTTCATTCTCGCTGCGAACACTATTTTGGCATCACTATCCATCGGACAAAGCAAAAGAATTGCAAGACTGGCAAACACAGGCAAAAGTGTTAGGTAACATTTCGTTCTCATGGCATATCTCCTTTAGCGTAGAGTCTGCGGGGTTCTTCTAAGAACCCCGCAGACAGTAGAATAGCAATACGTTGTCAATTACGAGGAATGGATATGTCTGCCTGATCTATTACAGGTAACACATCCTGTTCGTTTGGATCTCCATCCGGATATTGCGCGGTAATCTCCACCCGTGCTTCAACCCTATATCTTTCTCCTGGTACTCCACCGTTGGGAAGTGTATAGTCATCAGAGTAATAATCGTTAGCAGAATCATCATGGTTATCACTGTTTGCCTGAATAAATCCTACCAAAATAGGTTTGTTAGAGCACTCAAGTACGTCTGCTTCATGTCCGAGTGGTGTTAAGCGGATAACCTTATATCCTATACTCATCCCATACAGGAGTATCCGTCCCATATTGTCCTTGATGGAACCGGACACCTCGGCTTCTGCCCTGGTCCCGTTCCACGCGATATTTACCGACCCAGACATTGTCGCCATGGTCCAGTTACCATACTTTGTTCTCGTCTTGGGGAAGGTATAGACAGTAAAATCATAGTTAGCAGTATTAAACGACATCCAACCATCGATTTCTTTCTGTGCCAATACACTTATCACATACTTTCTACCTGTCGGAGCTCCTGGTAGATAGGAAATAGAAAAATAATGATCTTTCCTCACACCATCACCTTCGGTACTGTCAATTCTACGAGTTTCTTCTGTCGCACTATCATAAACGTACCAGATAAGTTTGTCATAAGGCTTGTCCGTTCGGACATAAAAGGTAAAATATGGATCACCATCATCGTATCCTACGTGGGTATCATATTCTACGTGGGTAACATTGGATGACCTCAGTTCTTCAATACTAATTGCATGACCACTATTGATCATTCCTAACAGAAACACAGTAGAAAGTCCTACTATTGTGAGTGCAATTGCTCTCATTTTTATCTCCTTATATTGCGTAATAGTTTGTAATAACAATGTTCATGACAATAACAGGAGATATAAAAACATTGTAACTTGATCTCGTGTTATTGTCAAACAGAAATTGCATCAACGGGTGTGTAAAGTTTTTGTACCAATTCAAACTTTTTCATATCAGGTAACGCCTCTCTCTACACCTTGTAGGGGCGGGTCTCTGTGCCCGCCCGTTACATCCAATTTCTCAGACATGGCGGGGCACAGAGACCCCGCACTACAATGGTTGGTGAGAAGTTAGTGACAAAAACTTTACATACCCTGCATCAACTAACAATTAGTGTGATGCAACAAAAAAGCCCGCAACGTGAAACGCCGTGCAGGCACAAAAATATCACAGTTTTCAAAACCTGTGATAAGACCTTTAGAGATTGATTTAAGGTAACGAATGTTAAATATTGTGCTATATATTTATATATCGAGAGAGTTAATATGTGGCACAAACACGGACTGAACCCTTAGCGCGGACATCTTTTGGGTATGAATTGAAGTACCTACATTCTGCTTATTAGTCATGATTTGCCCACATTCTATATTATAATTATATATTAACATTAAATCTTTAAGTAACTGTAATCGAAAATGCACTTAATGTCAAGTGTTTTTTGAAAAAATTGTAAAAAGTGGAGGGATTCAGATCTTTTTCCAGAAATTATGCAATTCAAACATAACCTATCTATCGCATATCTATAACTCTACTCCTCAATAACAGCATCTGCAAGTAGATATGCAGAAGCCAAAAAGACCAGACTTGAACCGATCAACAACCCTAACCAGAATCTGTTTTCCAATCCACCTGTTACCAGAATAGAGACGGTACATTTTGTGCCGCCCATAATTATAGGAATCACAAGCGGCAGGAGTATAACGGATAATAGGCTTTCACCACCATTTGTACTGGTAGACATTCCCGCTAACAGCACTCCGACAGCACAAAATCCGAGTGTGCCAATACTCAACACACCAAACAATTTCAACAGGATGACTACTGTAATATCATCAAAAAGATCAAAAAATTGGAGGGCAATAGGCGTAATGACTATTTCCAGTAGTAGTAGGAAAACGAGGTTACTAATGACTTTGGAGAGGTATACATTGCTTGCATCAACACCTGTAAGTCGTATACCGTGTAATGCTCCGTGCGTGCGTTCAATGACGAAGGAACGATTTAAGGTGATGATGCCTGCAAAAACAAACGCAGCCCAGAGAACACTTGCGGTTAACTTTCCGCGTTCACTCTTTTCTATTGGGAAATTCGGACCGAACGCAAACGCAAAAATAAGTACTACGAGGATGCTAAAAACAAATATTAGTGCCAACGTCTCTTTAGAACGGAATTGTAATCCAATGTCTTTGCGAATCAACGCGGCAATCTGACGAAGTGCCTTCATGTTTGTCTCAATTTGAAAGAACGACATATCACTGCACTCACGCGGTGTCTATTATCCTTTCTTCATACCTCTGCAGTAAATACTCTTGGGGTATATCGTCTTTCTGTGCGATCTCTTCCAAATCTCCATTTATCATAAAGAGGAACCTTGTTCCAACCAGATAACCTAATTCTGTATTATGAGTCGTGATGAGTATACCTTTCCCATTTTCACGTTCTTGTGCAATACGTTTGAGAACAAACTGTTTCGCAGCCGCATCCAGTCCAGAGAAAGGTTCATCAAGTAACAGAATCGAAGGGTTATGTAGGAGAGCTCTGGCAATCATAAAACGTTGTGTCATGCCGCGTGAAAAGATGTGAAGCGGTTCGTGTACAAAACGTTCCAATCCTACTTCATTTAGAAGGGCAGGACATCGGATATCTAAATTTTCAACACCATACATCTGTCCGAAAAACTTTAGATTTTCATAAGGAGACAACGCAGGATATCCCAAGTGTTCATGCACAATGATCCCTAACTTGTGTCGTACTTTGGCATAATCAGAGATTGCGTCTATGTCTTCAATTTTAAGTTCACCAGTTGTCGGGCGTAGGAGTGTAGCAAGAATCTTTATGAATGTCGTTTTACCTGCGCCGTTGGGACCGAAAATTGCGACCACTTCTCCAGCGTTAATCGTTAGGTTTGCGTTATTGACAACCTTTCGGTGCCCGAAATGTTTTGTGATTTGGGAAGCACTCAAACGCATAGTGTGTTGTTGTCCGCGTGAATACAAAAAGAAAGGGCAGGTGTTGGACCTGCCCATATCAATCCGTTTTACATCATGCGTTTAATGATTGCAGCTCCCTGTTCTGGTGTAACACCCATCTGTTGATGTGTCATAGGTCCATTTTCCAAAACAGGTTCCAACTGATCTAATGATTGACTGTTTGTATCGTGATAGAACAACCCGAGCTGAGTGTCATATCCTGTTTTGACAGCTTGTTCAAGGGCAGCTGCTTTGTCACTTATGTCGTGGTTTTCTAAAAAATTGACCCGTTCCTTCCAATAATCGAAAATTTCATCCTTCCATGTTACACATGGACTGATAACATCAATAAATGCAAATCCTTTGTGCTGCATGCCGTTAATCATCAACTCTGTGAGTTGCTTTCTTTCCGAACTAAATGCTCGGGCGACGTAAGTAGCACCTGAGACGATTGCCATTGCAACGGGATTGAGTGGTGTTTCTATATTGCCGAACGGTGTGCTTTTAGTAGCTTCTCCGACCACAGTGGTAGGTGAGGCTTGACCGACAGTCAATCCGTATGTCTCGTTGTTCATCACAATGTAAAGGAGATCTATATTCTTGCGCATCGTATGTATGAAATGGTTTCCACCGATTCCATATCCATCTCCATCACCCCCCGTCACTACGACATTCAATTCATGATTAGCCATTTTAGCTCCCGTTGCTACGGCAAGTGAACGTCCATGCAGGGTATGCATTCCGTAAGTGCGAATGAAACCAGGTAGATTTGATGAACACCCGATTCCGCTAACGGTGAGATGATCGTGGTTTCCCCGTCCAAGTTCTGCATATGCAATTTGTAGGGCACTCAAGACACCAAAATCACCGCAACCGGGACACCAGTCAGGATTTACACTTTTGTAATCTTTCGCTGTAGGAGCACCTTTGATAGGTCTTTCTTTTTTTGCCATCTGATTCATCCTCCTTTACACAACAATTTCTTGGTATGGCACATAAAGCTCTGTCTTACCGATCAATAATTCACGTGTACCATCAACGATGTGGTGTGGCATAAACGGTTCTCCATCATATTTGCGGATATGTCCGTCTGCCTTAAAACCTGTTTCACCTCGTAAGAACCTTGCGAACTGTCCAGTGTAGTTACATTCAACAATAATAGATTGACCCGCATTTGCCATTACTTCGTTTACAACATCTTCGTCAATCGGGTAAAGCCATTTGAAATGTATGTGGTTTGTTACAATACCGTCTTCATTTAACATCTGTGCTGCTTCGCGAATGACTCCGTGTGTAGACCCCCAACCGATTAGAGTGACATCCGCGTCTTCTGGTCCTTCAAGTGTTGGTGGTGGAAGGAGTTTGACAATGCCTTCCATTTTCCGTTGGCGTTTCTCCATAATGTCACGACGTTTATGTGGATTAGTGAACTCATCACTAATTAGGCCACCATCTTCATCATGGTCATCGGTAGCTACGACATGTATGTATCCTGGGACACCGGGAATAGCCCGTGGGGAAATACCGCTGTCCGTAATTTGATAGCGTAAATATTCTCCATCCATTTCTCCAAGTTCGCTTATCATCTCGCCACGGTCTATTTCTGGTTGCCAGTTGATAGAATCAGGGTCAAACGTCGTATAACCCATAGAAAGTGTGAGATCCGAAAGAACCATGCCAGGACATTGGAACTTATCAACGAGGTTGAAGATTTTAGGCATCGTATCAAATCCATCCATGATGCTAATAGGAGCCACAATAATCTTCGGGAAGTCTCCTTGACTTGCACCGAGGAGTTGCCACAAGTCACCTTGTTCAGTTTTGGTAGGCAAGCCGGTAGAGGGTCCTCCGCGCTGGACGTTGATAACAACGATAGGAATTTCCATCATTGCCGCACTACCGATTGCTTCGGACATGAGGGCAAATCCGCCTCCAGATGTCGCGCACATTGCGCGGCACCCTGCATGTGCGGCACCGATTACCATATTGATAACACTGATTTCATCTTCACATTGACGCACCATAATATTCAGATTTCGTGCATTCGCTGCCATCCAGTGAAGAACACCGGTTGAAGGGCTCATCGGATAGGCAGCATAGAATTTAACGCCTGCAGCCGCACCTCCCATAGCCATTGCACCATTTCCTTCCACAAAGGCAAGCGCGGGTTCCTGTTTCTCAAACTTTGCCTCAAATTGTGTGAAGTTTTCAGCCGCATGTTCGTAACCTGCGGTAGCAACCATGATGTTCGCGTCCACAACTGCTTGCCCTTTTCGTCTGAGAAGTGCACCGATAATTATATCCTCAAGTACCTTCAAATCTGCACCGACGAGTCTTAGAGCAGCACCAAGCATACACGTATTCAGAGCTGCCTTTTGGATTTTTCTATATTCAACTACATCGGAAAACTTTTCAGGTTCAATTGTACTGGAAAACTCTTTGTAAGGTATAGGACACAACTGGATATCATCTCGTTCTGGTGCCTGCTTTTTAGCATCATCTTCGTTATAGATGAATGCACCACCAGGTCTGACGTTCTCTATGTGTTTTTCTATGCTGTTTTTATCAAGGGCGATAATGAGGTCAATTTCGTCGCCATGATTAGCGACCGGTTCAGAACTGATTCTGATAGTGAGGAAGGTATGGCCGCCACGGATGAGGGATTGATAGGCACTGTAAGTGAAGACGTGCAACCCGTACCGGGCGCAGATTTGCCCCAGACTTTTTCCAAGTGTTTCTATACCTTGTCCGGGTGCCCCTCCTACAGCGACTACAAAATCGTACTTTGCCATCTTGGCTCCTTTCAAATTGTAGACAATTTGCTCGCTATAAATTAATTATTGTATTAATTCGCGCTTTCTTAAAAAAGTTTGTAAAATTTCATTTGTAAACAATCCTAATATTCTTCTTTTTGTAATTATATCATATTTATATCTCGTTTTCAAGTTTTATTTATAGCAGAGTTTGTTAAGTTATTTGGCATAGTCAAACAAGGTAAAGTCATCCAATAATGTCTTTTTTACTTGTTTTTTGAATTTTTTCTGTATAGTGATCTTGTTTTTGTAGTGGTGTGGGTTTGTTGCAGTTTTTTGTTTTGATTGAATTTTGAAAAAACAAGTAAATAGGGTGTTTTTGTTTGTTTATTGTTCATTTTTTGGACAGTTTTGGTGTGATTATATTTATGGATAATATTATAACGAAAGGTGGAGTAGATGGGAAGTGTTATTGGGTATGAGGACAATAGATTTAGGGTATAATCTATTGTTCGGATCTCGGATTTCGCAGAATAGTGGATTTTTTCTCAATGTTGTTCATTGGATTTACGGTTGTTAAGTTTCACTCAATGCTTTAAGGGCTTCTTGTGCTTCTGGTATTCCAATTTGGTCTAATGCAAACGCTACATGATGCTTAACACGATCAGATTCATCATCAAGTGCTTTTATCAATGCAGGTACTGCTTCTGCTGCAGCTTCACCCATTTTAGAAAGTGCATAAGCGGAATAGGTTCGCACCTCAATATCAGGGTCGTTTAAAGCTTGGATGATTGCTGGTATCGCGCTAACTGCCGTAACCCCCATCCCACTGAATGCACGCACGGCATATTGGCGGAGTTCTTCATCAAGTTTGTTTTCTAATGCAATAAGCAAAGCAGGTATTGCGGGTTCACCTATACGGGTAAGCGTGCTGGTAATTGCGAGAGCTTGATGTTTAGGGGCAATCTCAATTTCATGCATGAGCATCGGAATAACCGGCTCGCCGAATGCTGCTAAGACATCAGCTGCTTCATCTGCGACATCTGAAAGATTGTGTGCCAATGCCTCAATCAATTGTGGTATAGCAGGTTCGCCGATTTCAATCAATTCAGTTCTTGCATTTTCCAGTACATCATCGTCAAAATCTTCTAAATCTTCAATTAATTCTGCAATATACTGTTCATCACTCATTCCATGCTATCCTTCTTATAATTTCCAACCTATATTAGTTATCTATCCCACGTTCTTTCCGCTGATCAAGAATCTCCGACAGACGTTCTGTTTGTTCCTTACGTAATCGGTTATAGACCCGTTCCGATATTTTATTTTTTTCGTGCATCGCATCAAGCATAGTGATTAATTCAAGTCGTGTATTACGTGTATTTTCCAAATCGGTATCATTAAGTTTACGAAGCCAACCCGCATCCTTATGTGTAGTTTCTGTATTATCAGGATTCTCAGTTGAACGTTGTGTGCCGCGTAGCGTAAAAATCGCCGCAACAAGAAAACCACCTGCTAAAGCAGCAGCAACTGCGATTAGGACCATCTGTCCAATATTTGATTCTTTCGTTTCGTCTGAACCGATTTGTTGTTTCGTAAGTACTAATCTCATATCTGGTGTTTCACCGATTGCGAAACCGTCTTCAGTTGCTGCGGCATATTTAATATATACTGTACCATGAAACTGCGTTCGACCACTCATAACAAATCGTTTTGAACGGGGGACGATACTAATACCTTCTGGAACAAGAAATGTAATTTGTTCTGTATGAAAAGACATGGGTCTGGATAATTGTATGTCACGCCCCTTAGACTGGATACTATATCCAAATCCACCTTCCATTTCGCCGGGAGGTATTGGGTTTGGAAGGATTGCATTGTCATTAGAAGAACTCATTGTTAAGGAGGCAGGAGCAAACGGTTTAAAGTTCTCATGATCTTGTGGAAGAGCAAAATAGAAACCTACATCTTTCCCATTGTATTTCGTCTGAAACGGCAAAGCAGCGTTGTTTTTGACTACAAATACTTCAAAAATTGACAATATACCGTTCTTGATATCGTCTTCAGATGCAAATCCGATAGCAATGCTATATGTTTTTATACTGATCTTTGATGGATCATCCGTAATTCCTCCAATATTAATGTCTACGACAAGGTTAGGAACAAACGAAGATAACACCAGATCCTTTTCTTCGTGTACTGTGTCATCGTAAGTCGTAGTGACTGAATAATGTGTCTGCATATCAATCGGTAAATTTTCAAAATGATAGTGTCCATCTTCATCCGTTGTTGTTTCTTGTTGCGATATCTCCTCTCCTCTATGAATATTCAGTGTAACAGGATGATTCGCTATAGGTTCACCTAATTTTCCATCAATTAGTTCACCATGAATAACACCGATATCATTTTGAGAATAGGTTGCAGGAAGGAATAGAATACAGGTAAGAATTATTAACAAGAGGCTACCAAAACAATTGATGACATCTACATATTCTAAAATGCTGTTTTTCTTTGTAAAAAATAATGAAGGACGAAATATTCTCATAGTTATTGTCTTTGTTGTTTGTACCTTTCAATCTCAGCTTCTACATCTGTCTGAGCAGCCGCTTCCAGTTGACTGACAACATGTGCAGTATCCTGCATTAGTGCAGCACGCAATTCCTGATAGTCTTCATCCGATAGTTTTCCTGTTTCATAATCTTCGTCAAGGTCAGCCAAAGCAGAATAACACTGTTCACGTTCCATATATAGCGTTTGCATACGTGTTTCAGCAGGATCAACGTTCAGAAACGGATCTACACCTCTAAAAAGCGGGTAGGCGATATAGAGAAAAACAAGAATAACTAACACTAAAATGAGAGACCACAGGAGGACAATAGTCATAATAAAATAACCTAATTTTGGTTCTTGTATTTTTCCAGTTCTGATTCAAGGTGCTGCTGCAATTCATCAGAAATCTGCTTTTCATGTGGCATTGAAGCAGCTTTGTTTACACGTGAACGATGGCGAACCCCAAAGATAACGCCACCAATTGCTATTAGAATCACCGCAGGCATAACATAAGCAAGGATATTAATACCTTCTGCTTTCATAACTGCATGGAACTGCTTGCCATAAGTGTTAAGGTAATCCTGGCGGATTTCCTCAACAGTTTCACCATCCGATAATCTATTACGAAACATGGTTTCAATCATCTGTGCTGTTTCACAAACACATTTTTTATTCGTTTCTCGGACACACCCGCACGGACAGTATGTTGTGGTAAGTAGTTCGTCCAATTGCTTGTCCAAGTACATTCCATCATCAGGTGAAACGGACAACGTTTTATCCGTTTCTTGTGCAATCGGAGCACTTGAAAAAAGAAATAGGACAGTAATCACAAGTAGAGATGTCCATATCTTTGCCGATTGATGTAAATTCAGGTTTTTCATTATATTCACCTATACTGTTTGAGATTGTGGTGTTGGAGTAGACTTCTCAGCTATTGCTACAAGTCCACCAATAACCATTACCGCAACACCGATCCAGACAACACTTATAAGCGGATTATGGTAGATTTGAAGACTCACTTCGGTTTCCGTATCTATTTTTATAGGCATTAACATATTTGCCCCAACAACCGGTTTAGTTGGTAAAGGTCCAAGTGCAATATAGAGATCGTTCATGCCGTTGTGTCGTATCGCAGACTCAATAGTATCCTGTTCTCCTTGGCCTGTAGTAAAGTAATAGTTGCGCGAGGGTCGCATCGTTTTCGGTTTCCCACCATTCCTTCTAACTTCAAATTCAACTCCTGATTGGATAAAATTATCATGTTCTTCCAAAAACGAATCTTTCATCGTAAATTGATAATCACCGACATCCATCGATTCACCGAGTTTGAGTTTACCATTTTCGAGCAAGTAATATCCCTTAGACCCCATAATACCTATGTATAGAATTACTATACCGATATGGACAATGTAACCTCCATATCTCCGTTTATTACGTTGGATGAGAAGTCCTAATCCGTTTAGGAAAGATGTTGTCTGTCGTTTAGCACGAAGTTTCGCACCACGATAAAATTCACTAAATATAGCAACAAGAACAAACGCACTTGCAAAAACACAGAGTATTGAAAAGATAGGTATCGGTTGTCCACTAAATGTAGCGAAGTCCCATACACGCGTTAAGAAATTAGGTGTTGCGACTTCAGCAGCGTCTACAGATATCTCTGCAGCAGCTTTAGCATGTGCTCTGAAAATGAGAAATAACCACGCAACTGCTCCTCCTATCAATCCGACAGAAAGTGGGGATTTGAACATACGTTGAAAATTATTTGGTGTAATCTTTTTCCATGAAATAATAGGTCCAGCACCTGTCAAGAAAAGTAGTAGCAATCCTGGAATAATTACAACCTGATTGAAAAACGCTTCAGGAACGGCTGCTTTTTCCTTCTGAATTGCTTCAGATATAATAGGCCACAACGTTCCCCATAAAATAATTAGGGTCAAACCTACAAATAGCCAATTGTTCAAGACAAACGCGCTTTCTTTGGAAAGAAGGGATTCAAGTCGGTTAACACTTTTGAGTCGTTGCCAACGGTAAGCAACAAGTGCGATAACACCTGTTGTTGAAATGATGATAAAACCCATAAAATACCAACCAATATCGGATTGTGCAAATGCATGCACCGATGTAATAACTCCACTACGGGTTATAAATGTGCCTAATATGGTAAATTGGAAGGCTAAAGTAATTAGGAGGATATTCCACAGTTTAAGCATGTTCCGCTTTTCTTGAATCATCACAGAATGCAGATAAGCGGTGCCGAGGAGCCATGGCATAAAGGATGCGTTTTCAACAGGGTCCCATGCCCAGTACCCGCCCCATCCGAGTTCTCTATATGCCCAATTGCCACCCAGGGTGATACCGATGGTTAGGACAATCCAGGAAAACAACGTCCATCGACGAGAACGGTGTATCCAATCGCTGCCAATTCTTCCAGATAGGAGTGCAGCTACAGCAAAAGCGAAAGGAATTGTTAAACTTATCCATCCAATGTATAACGTTGGGGGATGGAATGCCATACTGGGAGTCTGCAGAAGGGCGTTCATTCCTTGACCGTCAACCATGACTCTTCCATCAGGAAATCTGTCAAGGGGATTATAAACACCTTCAATCCATCCGGTAACAACAACAACGAAAAATAGTTGGACAACAGCAATGGGGATCAGAGCATAGTCAGCAAGGTTGTCAGTCGCTTTTCTGTTCTGCCAAACAACGATAGCACTACAGATAGAAAGCAACCAGAGCCAGAATAGGAGCGAGCCAGACATTCGTCCCCACAAGGCGGTTATTTTATAAAGGAGGGGTTGTGCGGCACTGGATACCTCAACGACATATTTCATTGAGAAATCATCCGTCACAAAACTGAAAATTAATGCCCCAGTGGCGATACTGGTGAGAATGAAAGTGGCAACAACAGCGTTTCGTCCACTCTTGATAAAATTAGGTTTCCTTCCGCGCAACCCTATATAGAGTGAAACAATTGCCCATAACATAGAGAATAAGGCGAGAAATATCGCTGCTTGACCGAGTTCGGCAGCCACACTTTGTATGCTTGCCACAAACTTATCTATGAACATTATGATCCTCTAATTCTCAGACTGTTATATGGTAAAATAACCCAAGTTGCCACCTATTATTTGTAGGAGGGGTTTCTAACCCCGATTGATAACAAAAGATATAGAAATAACGAATTCTGGTGTCAATTATGGTAAATCGGGGTTAGAAACCCCTCCTACAAGCCTTAGGTGGCAACTTAGGATTTAATATGAACTATCAGTAGTTTTGGCACTTTCCGCTTCTTCATATTTGGAAGCACACTTCGTGGTCACCTTATTAGCGATAATCACGTTCTGTTTTGCATCGTATCTGCCTTCAACAAAAACGTTGCCGCCATCAATGAAGTTATCCGGTTTGAGTTTGTTATAAATCACTTTGACAGTCTCAGTTTCTGCATGCTTTGTCTCAGTTTCTTCAAGTTCACGTACGTCAAATGTCAACTTAAATTCGTCCGCATCCCATGTCGTACTCTCCTCAGAGATGGCACCAACAAGCTGGACATTCTGATTATCCATTGTCTCAGCATTGGCAAGTAGTTTCACAGGAGTCAACTCCCGCATACTCTCTTTTTTTGTCATTGCTAACACTAAAATGACGAAACCGCTAAGCAAAATAAGACTTGCAGCGAATACTTTTAGTCTTCTCTGTTGCATGTGTTCATCCTCCACAATACACGTTTGATAACACGATAACGAAGTAAATGATGTATGAGCGTTGGAATTTATCCTATATCAACCATTGTCATTGAAATCTGTAAATCGGATGGGAATAAGTTCATTCTTCTTAAATAATACTTGACTTTGTATTTAAAATCAAGGTAAAATAGTTTCAAATTGAACTGTATTACGGAATTCCGTGCTTTATCTGATCTGCTATGGATAAGGTCTCATTTGGCAATATATTGGTTTCTTATGTGATACAGAAAGGAATTTATCAAATCAATGAATATTAATTGGCAGCACCACCCGTGGGCAGGCGTATTCCCCGCAACCCTCTGTCCTTTCCATTCAGATGAATCAATTGACGAAGAAGGATTACGTCAATATATGCAGGAACTCGCAAGTGTAGAAGGCATAAAAGGCGTTGTCTGTAATGGACACACAGGTGAGATTATGTCCTTGCGTTTGCATGAACGGCAGCGTGTCACACAAATCACAGCAGAAGCTGTCGGTGATATGGTTAAGGTCGTTTCTGGCGTTAGCGCGGAAGGAAGTCTACCCGCAATTGATGATGCACTTGCAGCAAAGGAAGCAGGTGCAGATGCTATTCTATTGATGCCTGCACATCATTGGTTACGTTTCGGCAGAACACCTGAAACTGCGGTCGGTTATTTCCAAGATGTGGCTGAAGGTGTGGATATACCTATCATTGTGCATCAGTATCCTGCGTGGACAAAGGCGGGATATAGCCTTGAAGAGATGTTGGAGATGGTAAAAATCCCACAAGTTGTTTGTATAAAGATGGGTACCCGTGATATGGCACGTTGGCGATGGGATTACGAGCAACTTAAAGAAGCTGCTCCTGATGTGCCTATTTTAACTTGTCATGATGAATACCTACTCGCTTCACTATTAGAAGGCAGCGATGGCGCACTTATCGGATTTGCTGGGTTTGTTCCCGAATTGATGGTTGCAGTTGTTCACGCTGCACTCAATAACGATCTGATAGGGGCACGTAAAGCACGTAATCAGGTGGATACATTGGCACGGATTGTCTACAACTTCGGTGAACCGAGCAGCGATGCACATCAGAGAATGAAGTGTGCCAGATGGTTGATGGGTAGATTCCCTTCTATGACGATGCGTAGACCACTACGCCAATTGTCCACAGCCGAAATCAACAAAATCCGAAATGAACTTGAATCGGTTGGCTATCAATGTATTAACTAAATATAATAGTTGATTGGAATAAATACACTTCCAATCTTCCACTTATCCAGTCCAGTAGACTATCTCCAAAATTACGATAGACAGTCCGCTAAGGTTTCTTGGAAGTCGTGAAAAGAGTCCGCGAGTGAAGCGTTAAGACTAACCTGCTTAAGTCGGTCGATGTCAGTGATGGTCTCCAGTCTCTGTCTAATGGCGTTGACATCAAAATTAGGGAAACGTGCTTTGAGGACTGCCAATGTATTTTCAATACTCGTTTGGCGCGCCCCTTGTTCAATGCCTTGTTGAATCACATGTTCGTAAAAAGGAGATTCTTGCATGATTGCCCCCTCATCAGGTAGGCGGACATGAAACGTCATATCGCTATGATGCATCCGAACCGTGGCGTGCTCTGTGCTCAACCGCTCTCCGACTTCCACCTCTGATGTCTTCAGTGCTAACACTGCTAAGTCCTTCGGGAACTCACCGGTAACGTGTTTGAAGATTTCATCATAGTATGGCATATAAGTATTATATCTGCATTTATGGAGAAACGTCAAGATTTCTACGGTTATCTAAAGTCATTTAGTTTTCACGACCCTACGGTGTTGAATTGTTGAGTTCTTGAAGTTTTTCCTCAATGATAGTTTTGAGTTCTTGTTGTCCCTGCTGTTCAGCAAGTTCTAAGGCAGTTTTGAGATTATTTATAGCTTCTTCAACGTTTCCTAAATCCGCCATTATAGCAGCAAGATTAGCATGGGCTTCTGTAAAATCAGGTTTTATGCGAATAGCCTCAGTATAATCCGCAAAAGCATTTTCATATTGCTTGAGGAAATGTTTCACCATTCCTCGGCTATCGTATGCTTTTGCATAGTCCGGACTGAGGCGGATCGTTTCATCAAAATCGGCAAGAGCATCATCAAATTGCTCAAGCATGCCTTTTACCAATCCTCTGTAATAGTATGCTTCAACATGTGTTGAGTTGAGACGAATTGTTTCATCAAAATCGGAAAGAGCATTTTCGTATTGTTCAAGTTGTGCATATACATATCCTCGTTCATAGAATGCTCCCGCATTATTTTGATCCAAATCAATTGCTTTTCCATAATCTGTTAAAGCAGCAATATATTTACGAAGATCTTTATTTACTTTCCCACGATAATAAAAACCTTTTGCATTTTCAGGATCCATACGAATCACCTGATTAAAATCTAATAATGCATCAGCCAATTGTCCAAGCATACCATGTAAATAACCGCGTGTATTATAGGCGTTGACAAAATACGGATCTAACTCGATCGCTATATCAAAATCAGCAACTGCAGATTGATGGTCTTTTAATAATATCTTTACAATCCCTCTTAGATGATAAGAATGGACATAATCAGGATACAATTCAATGGCTTTATCAAAATCAAGGATTGCGGATTGATATTCACTTAATTGGCACTTTACCAAACCCCTACCGATATAAGCCTCAAAATCATTCGATTTCAACCTGATTGCATCATCAAAGTCAGAAATTGCGGATTGATGCTCATTAAGTTGAAGTTTCGCCATTCCCCTACAACAATAGGCTTTAGCATAACTCGGATTTAACTCAATCGCATGATCAAAATCGTTTTTAGCAGATTTAGTTTGACCAGATTTGCCTTTTGCACAACCTCTATTAACGTAAAGTTCGGCAAAATTAGGAGCAAAACTAATTGCTTTTCCCAAGTCAGAAATTGCTTCATCATATTTGTGAAATTCCTGCAGTAAACCACCTCTGTTGTTATAAGCCACCCAAAAATTATGTTTCAGGACAATTGCCTTGCTATAAGCAGATAGGGCTTTTTCTGTCTTTTTCGCTTGATAGAGGAGAAAACCAATTGCGAAGAAAGCATGTGCAGCGATCTCATCTTCAGTTCCAGTTTCAATTGTTTCTTTCTCCACCAATTTTGGAGATTGTTCTGTCAGTTTTGGAACATAAGTGTCCTCATAGCTGCTAATAAGACGAGTAACAAATTCCATCAATGATGCTAATATGTGATTTTCATTCTCGCCAACAGAATAGATTAATTCTTCTAATACTTCATCCAGCCACTCATATTCGTCTTCAGTCAAATTGATGACACCGTAATGTCCGTGTTGGTTGCCAAAAGCGATTAATCCATCTAACACCTCTACTAACCATTGATAGGCACTCTCAGAATAGGTTGTGAGCATAACAGGGGCGGATCGGTGAATGTGTGTCTGAATCGGTATAAGTTCAGCACTTGCGAACAATTGAGAACTACTCGGAATCACATCGGAGGGCACGAAATCTGATCCCAAATTCGTTAGCAATGATGGTGTGCTGAACGCAGACTGTGTTTCTGTCAACATAATTTACCTCTTCCAGTTGCCTCTATCATATTCTTCATGTGTGAGTATATGTCTAATAGAGACTTCCTGCCTTTTGTAATTAATGAATGCAATAAGGCGTACATTCCTGCCGATGTTGAAAACTGTCAATGTCGTCTTCTCTCCTGGATGAGAAAACTTTCCCGCCCGGACTGGGGCCGGATCCGCTTGAGGAAACGTATCACGCAAATCTGTAATAGATTCGAATGTGCTCTCCTCCATCAACTCATACCACCGCTCAAGTCCTCGTCTGATTGTCGGATGTCTTTTGGCAAATTTATCCAGTTTTCTTCGTCCAATGATATGCATTAGTTGTTTGAGTAGGAACCCTTTTATATGTAGTTGCGGTGGTTTTTACGAAATTATTATACCATACTAAGACCTAAGTTGTCAAAAATTGGAATAGTGAGAATTCTCAATGTTTGAAAAGATTAAAGTTGACTTTTAGATAGAAAATCAAATATAATGGTCAGACGAAAAACAATCTATAATATACCTAATAACCAGGGGATCGTGTATAAAGTCAGTCTTGTAGCACAAACTATCTGAAACGAAAAGTAAAAATGTCACTTTTAAAATACGCATTAATCGGTCACGGACGACGCGGATCAGCACATCTATCAACTGCTGCTGCGCTAAAAGACACATATCAAATCGTCGCAGTCTGTGATGCCCACAAAGAATCAGCAGAAGCAGGCGCAGCAAGAGTCAGTGTCAAAGCATACACCGATGTTCGTAAGATGATTGACGAAACTTCTCCTGATGTCTGCGATGTAGTCGTTCCTGTCCAACTGCACCATATCGTTTCCTGTTACCTCTCCCGACGCGGTATATCACATAACGTAGAAACAGGTCTTTCATCTACGCTCGGTTTGATGGATATGATGATAGCAGATGCTGCTGAAAATAGTGTTAAATTACAGACTTCTGAGAACTTCCCCTTTGTCCCCGTCGAACAGTTTGTCTGCAAACTAATTCAGGAAGATGTAATCGGCATGGTACACAAGTGCTATCGTCTATTTTCCACAACTGGCTACCACGGTCTTGCAGCAATACGTTGCCGAATGAATGCTGTCCCCACATCAGTTAGTAGCATCGGACACTCAATGCCTGTTGTGCCTTATGTTGACAGGGCAAAACGCGACTTCAATAGTGAAAGTCTTGAATTCTACGCCATCGATTTTAACAGTGGTGGAATCGGAATAGCAATGGTAGGAAACAAGAACAGTTGTCTCGGACGAAACAAACTCGTCGGTTTTGAAACTTGCGGTGAACGTGGCACAATTATCACAAATGGCAATCAAGGTGCATCTGGTGGTGAATCTGTTAACGTATGTACTAACGAAGATATTAAGCAAAACGCAGGTAGAGCACAAACTTACGAATTTCAGAGAGAATATGATGAGAATAAAGTGCTGCAACGCATTTATGTTGAACTCCCCAAATCCCTTGGTGGCACGATTGAGTGGATAAATCCCTACAGGCAAACTCAAATATCAGAGGGTGGCATTTCGCTTGCTACTATGCTTAATGGTATTGCAACTGCTGTGAGAGAGGACACACATCCGATCTGGACCGGAGAAATGGGTAGAGCGGATCAGGAGATGGTGATCGCACGACACCGTTCTGTCCAGTCAAACCGTCAACCGATATCTCTCCCGTTGCAACCAGACCCTGACGAAGAAGCAGCGTTTGACCGTAATTTTGAGGAACAATTTGGGGTTCATCCCCGTGAAGATATTGAAAAGGCATTACAAGTTAATTTTAAGGCGCGTTAGTAGGTAGCTGCTATATCCAAACATCGGTAATATGCAGCTCTAAATTTGCCTATAAACAATAATTACAGAAAGGAAATATATGAAAGAGATAAAAATCGGTTTTATAGGATCAGGTGGCAACGCAAACGGACACATGAACCGTTTATCAGATATGGAAGGTGCGAATGTCGTTGCAGTATGCGATATAATACCGCAAAAGGCACAAAATGCAGCTGAAAAACACAATGCCGACCCCTATACTGATCACCGTGAAATGCTGGAACGAGACGATTTAGACGCAATATACCTAAGTCTCCCTGTCTTTGTTCACGGTCAACCTGAGTTAGACGTGATTGAACGTGGTTTACCATTCTTTGTTGAGAAACCTGTAGCAATCAACATGGACATAGCACGGGAAGTAGAAGCCGCGGTGACAAAAGCTGGATTGATTACTTGTGTAGGTTATCAACTCCGTTATCTCGGTTCAACAAAGATAACCCAAGAAATTCTTTCAGGTAAAACGATCAACATGGTTGTTGGCAAGTACTGGTGCGGTAGTGGTCGTGGCAATCCAGAAGGTTGGTTGCGGCAGTGGAACAAGTCTGGTGGTCAATTAGTTGAACAGGCAACCCACACAGTAGACATGATGCGTAACTTGCTTGGTGAAGTCGATTCGGTTTTTGCCATGCAGGCAAATCGTACACTGAAACAGATTGACTGTCCAGATAGTAATTGTGTGACAATTCAATTTAGCAGCGGTGCTATAGGGACTTTGACCGCAGCATGGGCTTATGCAGGTGGTTGGGATAATGCCAATGTGTTAGATATTCTTTATGAAGGTGAATTGCTTAACTGGAATCCTGCAAGAGTCCATTGCAAAGAAGATGGTGAATGGATAGATAAAACAGAACCTGGTCCCACAATCGATGAAGTTTTTGTGAACGCAGTCCGCAGTGGAGATGCCTCTCAGATATTGAGTCCGTATACCGATGCGGTCAAAACGCTTGAGATTTCACTTGCAGCAAATCTCTCTGCAGAAGAAAACAGACTTGTCCAGACTTCTTCATTATAAGGTGAGAAATATGGCGACAAAATATCGAGTAGCAATCGTAGGGTGTGGTGGTATTTCGCACGCACATGGTAACGCGTGGCGAAACGTACCAGAAATTGAGATTGTTGGTGCATGCGATGAAAAGTTTGAGTCTCTCTCACGTTTTGCCACCGAATATGAAGTTGAAAACACATACAACGATTTGAGACAGATGTTGGAAAAACAGAAACCCGATATCCTCGTCGTTGCAACGTGGCCCTCAAGTCATCTCAAAAACGTATTGGAAGCAGTCCGTTGCGAAGTTAAGGGTATCCTCGTTGAAAAACCAATTGCTGTCAATACATCCCAACTGGAACAGATGATTCAGGTAACAGAACGGGCAAATATCCTCTTGATGGAAGCGTTTATGTATCGACATCATCCATTAACGTTAGCAGTAAAGGAAAAGGTGGAAGAAGGTGCAATCGGGGAAGTCCGATACGCCCGTTCATCTTTTTCAACCGGCCTCACTGATCGGACAAATTGGCGATTAAGAGGTGATCTCGGTGGTGGTGCTGTGATGGATTTAGGATGTTACTGTATCAACATTATTCGCCACCTCATCGGACGCGAACCGCAATCTGCATGGGCAACAGGTAAGTTTGAGCCAATTAACAATGTCTGGGAAACTTTAATTGGTACAATGGACTTTGGTGATGGTGTCACTGGTCAATTTGATTGTAGTTTCGGATGGACTTGGCGTGAGTGTTATGAAGTTGCTGGTACAAAGGGAACTCTCTTTGTGCAAAGTGCTTGGGGAAACAGCGAAGGAGAATCGCACTTCACCGTCAACGGAGAGACTATTAGCGTTACTGGTGTAAACCCTTACGCTGCCGAATTATTGAATCTATGTGAAGCAGTAGATAACGGCACCCCACTTCTCTTGCCAATATCTGATGCGTTAGGAAACATGCGTGTCATTGACGCGCTACACGAATCCGCACATACAGGACAACGAATATTCATATCCGTTTAACCTAACTTCCTATTGAGGGATCACATAGCTGTCGGTGCGGTTATCTATCCGCACCAGATTTTTGTTAAACTATGGACAATTTAATCTTTGTTTTGCCTATTCTATTCGTGATTGTACTGGTGCTACTCACACCAACGATCCGAAAAGCTATGGAAGCTGATCGGTTGGCAAAAGCAAAATATCAACTCACCAACCAACTAAAAGATTTAACAAATACAAATATTGAAATCACCAATCAACTAAAGAAGTTAACAAGAGCAAATAGTAAACTAACAGACGAATTAAATCTATCACAAACGAAACTGTTAAAAGCTGAAATAGCGGTATTAAAGGCTAAACAAACGAAAAAACCCGTTTTCTCTATACCACCACCAGAAATATGGTACGAGGACGATTATTGGTTAGCACTCACTAATTGGTATCGTCAACTACAAAACTGGACATGTGAGTGTTGTGGAATAGATTTGAAGAAGCGGCCCTACTTTCTGGACACACACCATATATTTGGTAGACGACACAACGATCCAAGGTATCTTAAGGCACTTTGTATCGGCTGCCATGCGGAACAAACTGCGCCGTATAACCACATGTTTATGAAGAAAACTATGTTTATGGAAAAAACTTCAAGATATAAACGTTTTAGGAATATCTATCCTGATTGGAAATGTAAGAAATGTAAGTAGGATGGGAAATACTGCAGCCAATCCCAACAAATTTGAGAAATCCGTGATTCAGAACCCAAATTCAATTTAAGTTGAACAAATCCATCACTTCCATGTATAATACTATAAACAAAAACTAACTTTGAAGAAATACTACACCAAATAATATCCCAGCCATTTTGTGGTAGAGGTATCGTATCCCTATGTTTGAACAACTCATGAAGTACCCGATAGATGTCTTCCGTGAAGGAGATTTCTCATTCGGCATCCCAATACCGGGACTTCTTATCTTTGTCTTGATGGTCGGACTTGTCGCAGCAACCATTTGGGCATACAGAAGTGCAAAAGGTCGTTCAGGACGCGTATTCCGTGGATTTCTTATCGCACTTCGCATTATTGTACTCTGTATTCTTGCCTTCTGCTTACTTAAACCTTTCCTAACAATATACCAAAATAACCCCGACGATTCCTACCTGTTAGTCATGGTTGACCAATCCAAGAGCATGCAAATAACCGATTCGGAAGATGGGAAATCTCGTCTAAATAGAGCAAACCAACTGCTTTTCGGTGAAAACAATGAAGATGGTGGAAAACTTATTGAAGAACTGAATGCTAACAAATTCAAGGTCAGATTATTCGGATTTGACACAGAAGCGAAACGAATTCCAAGTGAAACCATACAGAGTGCGGGCGGTGAAAATACTAACATCCCGAATGCTGTCAATGAAGCACTCGATGATTTACAAGGAATTCCATTGTCCGGTATCGTCCTATGCACCGATGGTGTAGACAGAAGCGGGACAGACATACAAAAACTGGTCATGAAAGCACGAGAACGCAAAGTACCTATCCACACTGTTGGTATCGGAGATGAAGAAGGTATACCAGACATTGAATTAGTCAAAGTAGATGTCCCACGCACGGCAGAGGAGGATTTTCCTGTAGAGATCACTGCTACAGTTAAACGTACAGGAAATGCCCAAAAGAAAGCAACGATACAACTCATTGAAAACGGACGAGTGCTTGAATCGTATCCGATTACTTTGAAGAATGATGTCGCCAGAGTTCCGTTTAAATTTACGCCGCGCCATCCCGGCACCATAAAATATGAGGTGCAGGTGCTTCCTGAAACGAATGAGGCAATTCCACAAAACAACAATAAGACGTTCATCCTAAAAGTTTTACCCACCAAACGTGTGAAAGTACTTATCGTTTCCGATCCGCATTGGGGGTTTAAGTTTATCAGACGCGCTTTAGAAGATGATCCCAATATTGTCTTAACTGTTAGATACACAACCAGTGACGAAGGTTATGGCGGTACCTTAAGCAGTTCATCCCAGAACTTCAAATTATATCCTGATTCAAAGGAGGCCCTCTTCAATTTTGATGCAATCATTTTTGGAAATATTGCGGCTTCAGAGTTTACCCGTACACAACTTGAAAACACATTAGAATTTGTCAGAACACGTGGTGGTGGCTTTTTGATGATTGGAGGAACAAAATCATTAGGTAACTCGGTAATAACCGATTCATATCTCAACACACCAATAGCAGAAATACTTCCTGTTGAATTGGAATTAGGTGAAGAACCTAAAACCCCACCAATGCACCTGTCACCTGCCCAAATCCCTCGTCCAAAAGGGTTTAAGTTGCAACTGACTGCTGAAGGAAAAACGGAACCTTTGATGGAATTAGCAAATTCCCATACTGAAAATCTGAAGAATTGGGATAAAATGCCAGTACTCTATTACTATAGCAAGGTAAAACGTGCAAAGGCAGGAGCAACGATTCTTGCTGAACATCCTACAGACCGAAATGAACATGGCAAGCGGGTCCTCATCGCAACCCATAACTTCAACGCAGGACGAGTCATGGTCTACACACCGAGTAGTTCTGAACGATGGCGGATGCACATGGATAGCAAAGATGATAGCAGTGAGCGGTTCTGGAGACAGACTGTAAAATGGTTGACTACCGCACCAAAATCCGCAATCAAACTTGATATAGCAAAAACAGAATATACGCTAAAGGAACCTGTTGTGATTGAAGTGATAGCAACCGATAAGGAATTTACAGTTACAAATAACGCGAAATTACGTGCTATCGTTGTAGATGAGAAAGGTACAAGAAAGGAAATGCAGCTTGAACAAGTGTTAGGCAAAGACGGGTTATATACTGCGAGATTTATTCCAAGTCAATATGGAGAGTATACTGTCACTGCAACAGGAACGCTTGATGGTGAAGACCTCGGTAAACAACAAGCACTATTTGAGGTAAAACCCTCTTTTGAGGAGTTTAGCGACGCAGCACTCAATGTGTCCCTTCTAAAAAACCTTGCAAATATGAGCGGTGGAAAATACTATCCTATTGAACAAGCTGGACAATTAGTCAATCAGATCACATTAGTAGAAAGTGCTACATCAGAAATAACAGACGTTGACATCTGGGATCTTCCACTGATTTTCGGTTTGCTCCTACTATTCCTCTGTCTTGAATGGTTCTTACGAAAACGCGCAGGATTGGTGTAATAACTACGATAAAATTCGTCAGTATGGCTGCACTACGGTTTACCCGACGAATACCACACCCATATTCCGCTTTGATTTAGACCTATAAAACTTTACACATCCCAACCTAACAAATCTCAGGGTTATTTAGTTTCGGAATTAGTCTTTTTGGACATGGAAAATTTGACATTTTCTGTCAAAGGACATCGTCTCCTTATTTAGTGAGCATTTAGAACGACGAACCAAGTGTCGTCAAAAGAACAACAAATATCATTTGTTGTGAGCATTAAATCAGGTAATATCCTTATATTTACTGGGTTTATACCGAATTTTATGACTTGTGCCAGTTAACAAACTGTTTGTTTTTTATTCACATATATTTAATTTAACATATAAACATATCGTCCCTAATGAAGATTAGAAAATACTTCGGGTAGTTCTAAAAATCTGTTATAGTGTTCATCAAGGAGGATATAATCTATGCCAAGACACACTCTTCACCTCACTGATGAACAAAAAACTGCACTCTGCAAAATGCGAGATAATGGACAACCGGCTTATTTGCGTGAACGTGCTGCTGCGATATTGAAGATGGGCTCAGGGATGTCTCTCCATAAAGTCGCCTTGAGTGGTCTGTTGAGAAAACGAAAACCCGATACTGTCTATGACTGGTTGAGCCGGTTTCGCAAGCAAGGCATTCAAGGGCTCTTTCAAAAATCTGGCAGAGGCAGAAAACCTGCGTTTGCTCCGAAGTCCGAAGAAGACGCAGAGGCAGAGTTACAAAACATTGTGGGCATGTCGCCAGATACCATCTCGGGACATGCGACGCGCTGGACATTGCGACAGATCAAGGTAGCAGTGCCGGGGTTGGCTCACATTTCTGTGTCGGGTGTGCATCACATTCTCTCGCGGCTCGGCATTAGTTACAAACGTGGTAGAACCTACATCCATAGTCCTGATGTTGCGTATAAGGAAAAAATGTTATACGTTTCTCAGGCGTTGGCACGAGCGAAGCAAAACCCGACACCTATGTTGCTCTATACGAAGATGAGTTTGCTTTTTACCGGCGTCCCACATTAGCTAAAGATTGGACAGAACGTGGCACGAAAAAACCGCTTGCTCATCAGGGACTTGGTTCATATCTGACATGCTTTGGGATAGGTTCACTGAACGCACACACAGGTGATGTCGTTTACCATCAAGTAGAGCGTGCCACCGTGTTAGCGACACATGCGTTTTACACAGCAGTTTGTGAAAGGTATCCCAATGCGAAACACATTTATATGATACAAGACAATCGTCCTATTCACCTCCCTGTCCGGCTCTTAGAAGCACTTTTGCCACAGAAATCGTCGTTTCATAAACCACTCCCACCGAGTTGGGAGAAAGGTGCTACGAAAATAGGAAAACTACCTCAGTTGCCAATAGAGATAGGACAACTACCGACCTATGCGCCGTGGACGAACCCGATTGAAAAACTGTGGCGATGGGTGCGTCAATCCGCTGGACATTTACATCGTCTCACTGATGAATGAGAAATCCTTCAACAACGGATGATTGCGTTCATGGAACAGTTCAAAGGGGGTTCACAAAAACTCGAACGATATGTTGGATTATCACCCGATTAAGTAATCTTTATTAGGAGCGGTATATGGTTTCAGAACACATAGTACTCCGCTGGAGTGCCAGAACTTGAAATCCGATTTTCTATAAACATAGTACTCCGCTGGAGTGCTGCGATTTATTCAGCATCAAATTTGGATAGGTGCGATATATCGTGTTGGATTCCTCTAAATCATTGTGTCAAACCCACTTTAATATTATTATCAAACTCACGTTATACATAAATTCATTTGACACTTAAATATAGTTTATGATAATCTTACGTATCAGGATTTAATACTGTTTCAATGCGTCAGAATGAGAAATATCAAACTTATACTTGAATATGATGGCACGAATTATCACGGTTGGCAGAAGCAACCCAATCTGCCTACTATTCAGGACACGGTTGAGGATGCCTTGACTCAACTGACTAAAACCCCGATACAGATAATTGGTGCTGGTAGGACAGATGCTGGAGTGCACGCAGAAGGACAGGTTGCCAACTTTTTTACTGAGTTATCAATTCCAACTACTGCATTTCAGAAAGGTCTAAACACATTCTTGCCGCTCGATATTGTTGTATCGGGAGTTGATGAAGTTTCAACAGATTTTCATGCACGGTTCAGTGCCAAGAGTCGACGCTATAGATATACGATTTTGAACAGAGACTATCCATCAGCACTGAAAAGGAATACATCGTATTTTTACGCTACACTTGTTGATATTGAATCACTTGAGGCGATCTGTCGTAGCATTCAAGGTAACCGGGATTTTTCGTCCTTTCAAAAAACTGGGAGTGAAAGATTAAATCCTAATTGTGAGGTATTCAACACAAGCTGCTATAAAATAGATGACTATGTCTATCTTGAAATAGAAGCAGATTCGTTTCTTCGAGGAATGGTTCGTGCTTTTGTTGGCACAGCTTTGAAATGCACGAAGGATGCAAATGGAAATGTAGATGAAGCGTGTGGATTGTTCCAACAAGTTTTGGATGCAAAGGATAGAGCAATAGCAGGTCCTTCTTCACCTGCTCACGGGTTGTCACTTATCAGTGTAAAATATTAAGACTATTATAATGAGGTATTTATGAACTACGCCCAAGTCTTGAATGAATTAGAAACACTTGTTAATGAAACTTTCGGTCTATGGGAACATAATCGGGTTGGATTTCAATGGAGACACTATACATGGAACCACACCTTGCGCGTTCGCTCAATGAGTATGGAGCTTGGCAGACGCGAAGGGGGTGATGTCAAGCTGCTTGAAGTGGCAGGAACGTTACACGACATAACCAAACGTTACGACGGTGTGATCCTGACTGATGATAACGGAAAACGCATCCTTGACCACAACGGTTTCTGGCTAAACGAAATGCTTACACCTGCAGGGAAAAACATTGTCACTGAACTTTATGAAAAGCATAATCTACACGGAAAGGTCCATCATGAATCTGGGGCAGTAATTACTGAAAATATTTTGGCGATGTATGACTTTGAACCAGCGTTTGTGGAAGCAGCAACATCTGTCGTTTTGGCACACCTGAAACCGATGAATCTCACTGCTGAAGACTTTAAACTGTTGTATGGCAACATTGAAAACCAAATCCTTTATGATGCAGATACCATGGATCCGAATGTTGGGTATACTGGATTTTTCCGCAATATTCATATTCATGCTTATTTTGCACTTCAACGTGGGAATTTTAATTTAGAGGAATATGTCAGAAATTTGCCGCGTTGGATTGATTCCAAGCAGGAATTTGTGGATAAACTGCTAACTGAATCGTCCCGCGAAGTAGGACAAATCAGGCAAGATCGGAATCAACGACTCTTTGCCCAAATGGTAGATGAATTAGACGATATGGAGATCAATCGCAAATACGGATTACTCGGTATAATTGAGTATTTTGTCAGCGAAACAGAAGACCCGCATTTTCTAAATCAACTCAATTATCTAAAAGACGAATGGCTCCCACAACGACAGCAGTGGATAGCCGAAGAGGAGAAAAGTGAATCTACACGCGAACGCGCCCAAGCTGCTGTCAATCGTGTAGATGATTTCTTGACTTTATTTGAACAAGAAAGTCAAGGCGAGATTTAAGGAGAACTATTATGAATCAATCTGCAACAAGTGAATCTAAAGACATTACATCTACCACCCGACCAATTCCTTATCCTGACGACCTATATCATTTTGATACAGTAGCAGATAGTATCTCTGGCAGTTTTGCAGCAGTAACCGATACCGATATCCAATACTTCCATCAGCATGGATATCTTGTTATTGAAGACGCATTTTCTCCTGATGAAATCCAAGAGGCATTAGATGGTATGGTTTTTCTGATGGATGGAAAAAATCCTGACTTTCGCGCGATCCAATTTGAACCGAAATTGGTAAAACAAAAGGATGAAATGGATGCAGATGAACGGCGCGATGCTATTAGGAAAATATTCAATTTTGTAAATTATGAACCTCGTTTGAACGCGTTGGCGGCACATGCAGAACTTCTCGGTGTGTTGGAACGTATAATGGACGATATACCCGTACTATTTCAAGATATGGCATTGGTTAAACCAAAGTTGTTCGGTTCTGAAAAACCGTGGCATCAAGATTGTGCATATTTCAACCTTGAAGAAGGAACAACAGTTGTTGGTGTGTGGATTGCATTGGACGAAGCCACTGCTGAAAATGGATGTATGCATATAATCCCTGGATCGCACAACGAAGGTCCGATGATCCATTTCAAGCGGAGAGATTGGCAGATATGTGATACGCACGTTCCGATTGCACGTGATACAATGGTTCCGCTTCAACCTGGAGGATGTCTATTTTGGCATGGATTAACGCATCACGGAAGTCCGGTAAACCAATCTGAACTGAGACGAAGAGCACTCCAGTTTCATTACAAACCTGCAAGTAGTGAAGATGTTTCAACACAAGAACGGATGGAAATATACGGAAGTGAGGGTAAAGATATAGAATGTTAAAAGGGTGGAAGAATCCACCCTTAAAGTGTTATCAGACTATTGACATTCCCTTAGATCTATTACTTTTGCTCTGGGAACGGGGCACGAATATCATACCGTCCCTCTTTAAACACAGGTAACTTTCCACCTTCAACCAATAAATCAAGCGGATTAGGTCGTGTCGTTAAAGGGAATGTGACAACGTCTTGTAAACGCACAGATTCATAAAACGCCATCAGAATTTCAATTGTGCAAAGCCCATGTCTTCCCGCATTACGGTGCTCATCAACTTCGCCTTCAATCCAAGCTAACATCTCTGAAAATTGATTCGGTTCGCTTTGACGAGGTTTGATTGTCTGCCATCCTGATGCTTTACTGTTCAAGAGTTCAATTGTTCCATCACCACCACGACGTAGTTGTCCATCATCACCGTAAACAGCGTCTCCACGTAATCCAGGTCCAGGTAAATCACTTTCATAAATCCCACGGATACCACCTTCAAAGCAGATTTCAGCCATACACAGATCTTCAGTTCTAACTCTACGTTCCCATCTGTCTGTTTTGCGCGCAACTTGTCCGATGAGCCATTGTGGATCTGGATCGCCGAGGATAAATCGCATTTCGTCAATTTCATGTGTGCCGCGATTAAGCAAGCCGTGTCCATCACGCCGCAACATTGCTTGCGGTTGTCCGATCGCACCTTCTTGGATAAGTCTGCGTGCTTCACAGTTTTGAGAACTAAAACGTCTTTGGTGTCCAACAACCAATTTTGTTCCATTCTTCTCACAAACATCCATCATGTCTTGGGCATCACCTACAGATGCAGCCATCGGTTTTTCGGTTATGACTCCTAAAGCACCGTTTTCTGCTGCAGCAATCGTAGGTTCTGCCCGGACACTCTGCCAGGTCGTGATACTAACAATATGAAGCTCTTCCTTCTGACACATTTCTTCAAAATCTGTGTAGTGTGTTTTAAGAGATAACTCATCTGCAAATTTAGCGGCAGATCCCTCATTGATATCAGAAGCGGTGACCACCTCTACATTCTCAAAACCGTTCCAACTTCTTGCATGTGCCCGACCCATTCCTCCGCAACCGATTACACCTACACGATATGTTTTTTCAGCCATCTGTATTACCTCAAAATATGAAAAGATGTTAAAACTTTTATCAAAGTGTATCAAAAATTGAAATGCAATTCAATTCATTTCTTTGGTATAATTAAAATAAAGAAAATTACATGTGTCTATTTTAATACAATCACTAACAGGCATTTTTCCCAGTACCATTATATTTGTAACAACCTTATATTTGGCATCGTTTATGCAAGAGAAAAGTAACTTATGCAAAATCTTTACAAAAATTTCAATATATAAGGACATATAGTAAGGAGAAAAAATGCAAAAATTCATCATCAACGGCGGTACCAAACTTGAAGGAACAGTTCAAATAAGTGGTTCAAAAAATGCTGTTCTACCTATTGCAGTTGCCGCAGCAATTCTTGGAGATGGTATCAGTGTACTCCATAATGTACCAAATCTCACAGATGTCCAAACACTCAGTGCTGTACTTGAAGGACTGGGAGCATCCATTACAAGAAAAAACGGTTCTCTGTATATTGAACCAATAAATCGCATGGAATACGAAGCACCTTACGATTTAGTGCGGAAGATGCGAGCATCTATCTATGTGTTGGGACCTCTGATTGCAAAGTTGGGAAAAGCAAAAGTTTCTTTTCCAGGAGGTTGTGCTATCGGTTCACGACCTGTTGATTTACACATCCGTGGCTTAGAGCATTTAGGCGCAGATGTAGATGTAAAAAAGGGCTATATCTATGCACAGTCTGACAAATTGGTCGGTTGTGATATGAATCTCACTGGGCAGTATGGTCCAAGTGTTGGTGCTACAGCAAATGTCTTGATGGCAGCAACCTTAGCAGAGGGAACAACGATTATCCGGGGTGCAGCCCGAGAACCTCATATAACTGATCTTGCAAAATTTTTAAATGCTATGGGGGGAAAAATAAAAGGTATTGGCACATCTAAGTTGACAATTCATGGTGTGAAACAATTACACGGAACAGAATATACAGTGATTTCTGATGACATTGAAGCAGGAACCTTTATGGTTGCAGCAGCTATAACAAATGGCGATGTCTTTGTTGAAGGAATTGCACAAGAACAGATACCTGCAATATCAGAAAAACTGAATGATATCGGTGTGCATTTAGATTGGAGTGAAACTGGTGTACGCGTCACAACGCCAAAAAAACTCAAAGCCGTAGATGTGAAAACAGTCCCATTTCCAGGATTTCCCACTGATATGCAGGCACAGATTATGGGACTTCTCTGTCTTGCCTCAGGCAAGAGCACAATTACTGAGAATGTCCACACTGATCGCTTTATACACGCAGCTGAACTCAACAGAATGGGTGCGGATATAAAACTTGACGGTCGTAAAGCAATAATTAATGGTGTTTCATATCTTAGTGGAGCACCGGTAATGGCATCTGATCTACGAGCAGGAGCAGTCCTTGTTGTTGCAGGATTGGCAGCCTCAGGAGAAACTGTTGTTTCTCGTATCTACCACATAGACAGAGGATATGAAGCGATAGAGAACAAACTGAAGAACCTTGGTGCAGAAATTGTTAGAAAAAATGAAGAGTGAACTAAACAACATCAACGGGACATTATTCTGATATGTTACGAATTGTAGATATAGATACATCTGAAAGTGCTTCCTTTCTCTCAAAACTAAATGATCGTGGAAAGTTGGAAGATGAAAATATCCTGAGAACTGTACGAAGAACTATCAGTGAAGTACAAGATGAAGGGGATAAAGCAGTTGCACGCTATACACGCAAATATGATGCACCACGATTATCAACAAAGGGACTCAAGGTGCAGCCACGGGAATTTAAGCAGGCATATTCCGATGTTAAATCGGATTATATAGAGGCTATTCTCCATGCCAAAGACAATATTGAAAGTTTCCATCAGAAGCAGCTGCAAACATCATGGGTATCCACTGAGCAAGAAGGGGTTTTGTTAGGGCATCTGATTCATCCAATAAAACGTGTTGGGGTATGTGTTCCATCTGTGAGTCAACTCTTAGTCTCGTCATTGCTAATGAGTGTTATACCGGCTACTGTAGCAGGTGTAGAAGAAATCGTGGTATGTATGGGACCGATGCGTAATCGTCAGATAAATCCGCACATGTTGGTTGCCGCAGCAGAATGCGGTATTAATGAGATCTATAAATGTGGCGGTGCTCAGGCAGTCGCTGCAATGGCTTATGGCACAGAGACGATTCAATCTGTAGATAAAATTGTCGGTCCTGGGAATTTGTTTGTTCAGATGGCTAAAAAGGAGGTGTTTGGTCAAGTTGGAATTGACAAATTAGCTGGGCCGAGTGAAATCCTTGTGATAGCCGATAGCACCGCTGATCCTGATTTCGTCGCAGCAGACCTTATTTCACAAGCCGAACACGGTGCTGAATGTTCTGCAATACTGATTACAACATCACGCGGATTTGCAGAGCAAGTTAAGGGAGCCATTGAACTACAAGCTCAGACTCTTCCGAGACAATACGAACTGGTTAAAGCATTTGAAAATTACGGCGTTGCAATAATTGTTAATGATTTAGATGAAGCAATTGATATTGCAAACAAGATTGCACCTGAACACGTTGAATTACATATTGAAAGTCCTTTTGAACGGATTGGTGAAATTCGAAATGCAGGTGCTATCTTCATCGGTCCCTACTCACCTGAAGCAGTTGGTGATTATATCGCAGGTCCAAATCACATACTCCCAACTGGCACTGCAGCACGTTATGCATCATTATTAAGTGTAGATGACTTCCTGAAAAAGACCAGTCTTATTTCTTATACAAAAAAAGCATTAAACAAAGTTATTCCAGATGTTGTAAAACTTGCTGAAGTTGAAGGTTTAGACGGTCATGCCGCTGCTATCAAAATAAGATTTGAAGATGATTAGTATATTTCTTTAACAGCAATTTCAATGATTTTCTTTTAAAGTTCATATTTCTTCTTAACAAAACGCAAAAGTATGTATAATAACCGTTCATTCATCAAAGACACCAAACCCATTTCAACATTCTCCATTGTTGGATTTGATCCTGAAAATGGAGATTTAGGCATTGCTGTTCAATCAAAGTTCTTTGCTGTCGGTGCAGTTGTGCCTTGGGCGGAAGCGGGGGTAGGTGCAATTGCGACACAATCTTGGGCAAATACAACTTATGGTCCCAGAGGATTACAGTTGCTCAAGATCGGTCTTTCTGCAGAACAGACTTTAGAACATCTGATTAAAGATGATAATGATAGGGAATCACGTCAAGTTGGCATCGTAGATGCATCAGGTAATGCTACACACTTCACGGGGAATAAATGCAACAATTGGGCAGGTGCATTTTCTGGTCAACATTACACAGCACAAGGAAATATTCTTACAGGTGCAGATGTTGTGGAAGCAATGGGAAAAGCCTTTGAAGAGGCAGACGGTGAATTAGCGGACAAACTTTTGGCTGCCCTCATAGCAGGTCAAGAGAAAGGTGGGGACAAACGTGGACAACAATCCGCTGCACTCCTTGTTGTCCGAAAAAATGGCGGTTACGGTGGTTTCAATGACAGATATATTGACATACGAGTTGATGATGCAAATAAACCGATACAAGAACTACAACGTCTATTGAAAATACATAGACAGTTTTTCTCACGATAAACCTTTGGTTGGATAGTAAACCTTCTATTTATTCTTAATATTCGGTTCCAATTTCCTTAGGAATTGGTAAATATCCCTGAATTTATCGATATAAAGAATAAACAGAAAATTAAAACCTTGCAAAAATGCAAGGTTTTAATTTTTATTGGTGTCACACCTCAAAAGCAATTAATAAATCATAGGAGGAAAATCCGAAGCGTGCAGGGTGTGTAAAGTTTTTGGCAAAGGTTATCTCACGTTCAGACACATCGTAGGGGCGAGGTCTCCTCGCCCTCGTTGGAACACATCCTATCCATCAGCAGTAGTTGGGGTGGTAATCAGGCGGAGAGACCCCGCCCCTACGTGCAGTGCCAAAAACTTTTCACATCCAAGCGTGCATGGGTGTGAAAAGTTTTTGACATGAACATCATGCTGCTTTTGTGTTTGGATACCAATATCTTTCCCAAGCCTTGTTTTTTGACAAACATCTCCACTTTAGCACAGCATTGATGCCCGGTTTCTCCCACCTCATAGCTGCTTGTTTGCACCTTTCTCCGACAACCTGTTTACACGCACTTTCAATCACGCCACTTCCAATCATATACCCTTTTTCTCTAAATGCTCTATATTACATGCGCTTCGCATGTTTTTCAAAGTACGCTGATTTTCCTCAAGTTCTTGAGGTGCCACTTGTTCACAAACATTCAAATCTTCTGACCATTTACGCACATTCTGGTGGAGTATCGTGTGACTTACTTCTATCCCTTGATGAGACAACTCCTCTGATGCTTCCCTATAGTCAAGGCGAAAAGACAAACGACACATCGCTTCAGCGACACGATGCGTGTATTGATCCAATAACTTCTGCTTCACATCCCACGGGGCATGCCTATGTCCTTGCTCACAACAATACCCCCAACGACTTATACTTATTTTGCCACAAAGGGTTGTCAAACACCGCTCGCGTTTACGCAATGGACGACAAGGTGCTTTATACTCCGGACATTCAACAGGTTCACTTCTAAAAACTTCTGTTCAAGAGAACGAAAGGTTTCGGAAACACGAACTTCAACATCATGTAAAGAGAGACGCTCGTCAGAATCAATCTCTCCATAAAGATCGTTTATTTCTTTGACGAACTTTCTAAAAGGATCTTTGCAATCGTTGCTATCACAAACACTTAATGATATACTTGACATAGGTATCTTCTCCTAGATAGTTATATATTTATTAGGATAGGATACCATTTGTATACATTTCCATTCAAGGCAATTTCATGCCAAAAACTTTACACACCCTTGACATACATCAAATTTGCAATTTAACACATTATAGAGTATAATTAAAAAGGATTTATACGGTCTTATATTAATATGTGAAGTCTTATATCAGTATAAAGAATAATTTACGGTCTTAATGTTTGAAGAGGAACTTATCTGTTTATGGCAATAAAAGTAGGTATTAATGGTTTTGGTCGGATTGGTCGGAACGCGTTTCGGGCTGCGTTGTTGAATCCGGCATTAGATATAGAAATCGTTGCAATTAACGATCTCACAAATCCCGAAACATTGGCACACTTACTCCAGTATGATTCAATTCATGGGATACTCACAGACGATATTATTGCAACTGAAAATGCATTGGTTGTAAACGGGCAAGAAATCCGTGCATTTGCTGAACGCGATCCTGCTGATTTGGCGTGGGGTGATTTGGGTGTAGATGTGGTCATTGAATCAACTGGCTTTTTTACAGCACGGGAAGATGCAGAAAAACATATCACTTCTGGTGGAGCAAAGAAAGTTGTAATCTCTGCACCAGCAAAAGAAGAAGACATCACGATTGTTATCGGTGTGAATGACGACAAATATGATAAGAACGAACATCATGTAATTTCTAATGCGTCATGCACCACAAACTGTCTTGCCCCAGTTGCTAAAGTTCTCCATGAACATTTTGAAGTTGAAAGTGGTTTGATGACAACTGTGCATGCATATACTGGTGATCAACGGGTTCATGATTTTCCGCATAAAGATATGCGGCGAGCACGCGCGGCAACACTGTCTATGATACCAACAACAACAGGTGCTGCAGTGGCAGTTGGTAAAGTCTTACCAGAATTGAACGGAAAATTAGATGGATTTGCCATTCGCGTACCTACACCAAATGTCTCTGTTGTGGATCTTACAGTTGAACTCAATGAAAAGCCGAGTGCTGAAGATGTTAACGCTGCCCTAAAGGACGCATCAGAAAATAGTCTAAACGGTATTTTAGGATACTCAGAACTTGATCTTGTATCTGCTGACTTCAATGGTAATAAACTTTCATCTATTCTTGATGCACCTTTTACAAAAGTTATTGAGAACGGACTGGTAAAAGTCCTCTCATGGTATGATAATGAGTGGGGTTACTCTAACCGTCTTGTAGAACTTACCTCACGCGTATTATAATGGGAAGGACTATGCGAACGCCAATCATTGCTGGAAATTGGAAACTTAACAAGACTGTTTCAGAAGCAGTTGAACTTACTGCACAATTAACGGATTTAGTTGCTGCAACTAACAGTGTTGAAATAGTAGTCGCGCCACCTTTTACCGCACTCTATGCCGTAAGTAATGTCATTAAGGACAGGAACATAGAACTTGCCGCGCAAGATGTCTATTGGGAAGACAGTGGGGCATACACCGGTGAAGTGTCAGTACCGATGTTGAAGGATGCTGGATGTGATTACGTCATTATAGGGCATTCAGAACGACGACAATTCTTTAACGAAACTAATGAAAGTGTAAACCAAAAAGTTAATGCAGTATTATCACACGGTTTGAAACCGATTATATGTGTTGGTGAACAACTTGAAGACCGTGAAGCAGGAAACACAGAGCTTGTTATACAAGACCATGTTACCGGAGGAATTGCAAACTTGTCTTCGGATGTGATTTTGTCTTGTATAATTGCGTATGAGCCTGTATGGGCAATAGGTACTGGAAAAACTGCGACTCCCGAACAAGCACAAGAAGTACATAATTATATACGGAATTTATTGAAGGAAACCTATTCTGATGAGATTGCATCACAAGTCCGCATTCAATATGGTGGAAGTGTTAAACCAGAGAATGCTACTGAACTCCTGACACAACCTGATGTAGATGGTGCACTTGTTGGAGGGGCAAGCCTTCAAGCAGAATCTTTCGCGCAAATCGTAAAAAGCGCGTTATAGTTAAATCAAATAGCATTTTAGGAATTAGAGAGGATATTCTAATGGGTGTTTTTGTTACAATAGCAATTATTATTTTCGTTCCAGTCTGTATCGTCCTGACTTTGATTATTCTTTTACAAGACAGCAAAGGTGAAGGGCTTTCGTCAAGTGCTTTTGGGGGGGCAGAAATTCAGTCTGTCCTTGGTGGACACGGTGCTGCTTCATTTCTGAGTAAACTTACCACTTGGGTCGCAGTCGGTTTTATGGTCATATCACTTTTCTTAATGAAATTTTATGGTGAATCTGGAACAGATACGCTTACACCACTCAACGAAGAAGCAGAACAGCAACAAGAAGCTGCGGATACTGGTGACTCCGTAGATATTGAGACAGATGATGACAATCCTAAAGGAACAATTGAAGTAAAACAGGATGACAATGAGCAACCCACAGAAGATTCTCCTATAGAAGATACAAAAGGCACGATAGAAGATACTGCTGGTGATGAGTAACAAAGGCATGAATACACATGGTTGTTGATGAAGTTGATTCTTCCACTTATGTGTCTGAAAGTCCACACCCTGATAAAATCTCGTGGTGTGTGCACCCTTTAGTTGAAAATTGGAAGCGGACGATTTTCTTATTGCTATTTCTATCTTCAATCCTTGTCATACTCTATATCGGATTCCAGTCAATAGTAATTGTCTTTTTTTCTGCACTACTATTAATAGGTCCTCTCTACAAATACTTCTTACCTTTTCATTACCATTGCACTCACGATAGCCTGGTCGTGAAGGCATGCTGCTATAATCTTGAACGGCCGTGGACATCATTCCGCAGCAATTACATAGACAAGAATGGTATACTTCTCAGTCCCTTCTCAAAACCGAATCGGCTTGAAAACTTTCGTGGAATTTATATAAGATTCGGAAAACACCCTCCTGAAGAAATCGTGAACTTTATTCAACATCAACTAAACATGGAGTCTAATGATGAACGCATCTAATAACATAGAAACATCAGATCAATTAGCAACTGTCATTTCAGATGTTGTTGATAATCAAAAAATTCTTGATATACACACACATCTATTCAGTCCTCCCTTTGGAGAACTTTTGTTATGGGGTATTGACGAACTTCTCACCTATCACTATCTTATTGCAGAGGTGTTCCGTAAATCAGATGTCTCATATCCAGCATTTTGGGCAATGACAAAGTCTGAACAAGCAGATTTAATTTGGCAAACACTCTTCATAGAAAACTCGCCAATCAGTGAAGCATGTCGCGGGGTTGTTACAACATTAGACGCATTAGGTTTAGATGTCAGTTCACGTGCCCTAAAGGAATATCGTAACTATTTCGCTGATACGACAGAAACTGATTTCATTGACACAGTATTTGAAAGTTCTAATGTATCTAAAGTCGTTATGACAAATGACCCGTTCGACCCTTTAGAAGCACCAGTATGGGAATCTGGTGATGTTGGTGATTCACGTTTTGAAGCAGCACTGCGTATGGATGTCCTGATTAACAGCTATGAAGAAACTGCTTATGAACACCTCCGGGGCCTCGGTTATGATGTGGATCCGAATCTTTCTACGGAGAAGGGTTATAAAGAAGTCCGACGGTTTTTAGAGATGTGGATTCAGCGGATGAATCCAAAATACATGGCTGTTTCACTACCTCCTGAGTTTCAATATCCGGATGATGGTGTGTTGGGTCGTTTGTTTGACAATTGCATTTTACCGATTTCGCGTGAATTCAATGTGCCATTTGCCTTGATGATTGGTGTCAAACGAGCAGTGAACCCCGAACTCCGAATGGCGGGTGATGGCACGGGGAAAGCAGATTTGACGAGTTTGGAAACACTACTCCGAGAGAATCAAGATAATAAATTTCTTGTTACGCTTCTCTCACGAGAAAATCAACATGAATTGTGTGTCATCGGACGAAAATTCAAAAACTTGATGATATTTGGTTGTTGGTGGTTTATGAACAACCCCAGTATAATTGAAGAGATTACACGAGGAAGGATAGAGTTACTCGGTTTGAGTGTAATACCACAACATTCGGACGCAAGAATATTGGATCAACTTATCTATAAATGGAAACACTCGCGCAAGATCGTAAAAGATATCTTGATTGAGAAATATCAATTTTTAATTGACGTTGGCTGGACTCTTTCAAAATCAGAAATAGAACGCGATGTCCATAACCTATTCGGTGGCAACTTTGAACGGTTTCTGAATGAAGATTAACGAAGAGGAATCATGCACATTTCTAAACATTTCTTGCTTGATGGAGTTACCTGCATGGATATTGGGTTTATATGGGACGCAGATAAATATCAAGAGGTGCAAAAGAAACATAAAGTCCAATTTTATGAAGTTGTTTCTGCATTTGATGATAATAATGGATATGATGCCCCTGATCCACAAAGACATCCTGACCGTTGGATGTTCGTTGGAAAGACTGTAACCAATCGTGTACTAGTTATAATTTATGTTGCAGAAGGTCAAGAAATGCATCGTTTAATTATGGCTTATGAGGCTGAGGGAGAACTTCTCAATGAATACTACAAAAGAAGTTGAATTTGATTATGAGACATACACTCGGGAAAATGCTCCCGATCCGTCACAAATCAGAAGTGGACCTGAAGTACATAAAAGACGACGTGAAGCATTCAAAGCACGTTTAATCAATCATAATAACATGGAAATAAAACGTGCAAGAGAGATGCGTCACACTTTTATTTCATATTGTCATGAGAATAAATCTCAGGTAGATCGACTTTGTCATGCACTTACTTCAAATGGTGTAACTGTATGGGTCGATTGGAACAATATTACTCCAGGTATACCTTGGAAGCATGCAATACAACAAGCAATTAATTACGGTGATCTCTTTGTTGCATGCTTCTCAAAAGAATATAACTCTCGTGAAAAGACTTACATGAATGAAGAACTTACAATTGCAATTGAGAAGCTTCAACAAAAGCCACATGATAAGATATGGTTCATTCCAGTAAAATTGAACGATTGTGAAATTCCTGCCATTGATATCGGTGAAGGAGACACTCTAAAAGACCTTGAATATATTAATCTCTATGAAAACTGGGAAACTGGCATTCAACAGATACTTGACATTTTGCCAATTAAATCATCGGAAACAACTGAAGATCAGATCATTGTAGATAATGACTGTGTCCTGTTCCGTTCAGTTGACGGGAAGTATTATTTCATACCGTTTCAAGAGATCCGTTGGGATTCAAAGGAGATTACACTAACACTATCCCCAAATACTGATGAACAAACTGCATTTTTATGTTCTTTGAGAAAAGGAAGGCATGATGTTCTTGCATTTGCACATTCGGATGATGCAATGTGGGTAAAACCACGGGAAGTAACACAGGTCTCTTGTGAAGGAAAAACTACGTGGGAAGTTATACTCAATGAGGATACAACGGGTAAAACATATAAATATAAGCCTGAGAAGTCTTATCTGGATAATATCTCATTAGACCAGATTAGCCTGATGCGGGCAAAACGACTTCTGCTTGATGAAAAGTTAGAAATAACATCCAAATCATTAGGATACAAAACAGTATTTGATAAAATGTTATTGGAAACACAGATACGTGGTGAACTCTCATCACAATATGGAAACAGACTTCAAGCACTCACCTCTCCTATACCAGAAATATATAAACTATACAGAACAAAACCAGAGACATTTATAAAGTTCGCAAGGTTGATTTCAATTCTACATTTAAAGTTATCAAATACAATTGAAGATGTAATACAATTAGACTTGAAACTCATAAATCCAATTGAATTACAAGTAAGATTTAAGGGACGACGATCATGGATTTTTGTAAATGATAACCCTGCTACAATAGAATTTGAAGGTATCTGTTCACTGCCCGATTGAATCAAGTCATGCTTTATTTTTGATTAACACCTACATGGTGTTGCATTGCATTTCGGACATCCCTCAACATAAATATTCGCAGCATCTTCAAGTGAAATACCAAGAAGGCTTGCTAAAGTAGATAACCAAGCAAACACATCAGCAATCTCTTCCCGCAAACGCTCCTTATCGTGCGGTTCTTTGCGGATCTCCTTTGCTAATTCACCGACCTCTTCAACGAACCATGCGAAAGTTAATGGAACACCTCGTTCTGCATCTCTTTTGAAATAGATTGCTTCAATCTGTTGTTGAAATTTTTGAATTGTCATATCTCTCCTTTTCCTGTATAATAACCCAATCGGTTTTTGAATGTCAATCATAATGTCTACACTATATTCTACCTGAATTGATCATAAAGGTTCATCGGAATTATTCCTATTCATCTACTATCAGTCTATGTAAAGGAATTACAAATGATGTTGAAACCAACAATAATTAATCAAACAGATCTGGAATGGGAAAGCTGGGAAGACTCAGATGTCGCTGCAAAAAGTCCTATACGCTGGAAGCTGCTTATCTCAAGTGATCGTTGCCAAAGTGACGGAATCGTCACTGGAATTGCAGAAATACCTCCTAATGCTTCACTACTACTGCATCACCATGAACCTGAAGAGACATATTATGTTATCAGTGGTAATGGTTATATGAAGATTGACGATTGCGAAGGACATCTCTGTCCAGGCACAGCAGTTTTCATCCCGCCCAATTCAAAGCATACAGTTCGATGCATAGGAGCAGAACCATTGGTCTTCATATTCACTTTTGCTCGCGATTCTTTTGAACAAATAAACTACATTTTTGACGAATAACCAACACATTATATGTTAATTGGTTTTCATTACTAAGGAAATAGTATGAAGAATTCAGATGGTAAAACTATCGTTAGCAACGACCAAGCAAGTCTCCACGATATAGGCGATGGTATTACATATTTCGAACTACATGGCAAACTGAACATTATTGAAGATGCAACTTTGGATATTCTTGATTCTGCATTGGATAAGGTAGAATCTAATTTTTCAGGTATGGTAATAGGCACGAATGCCGCCCATTTTTCTGTCGGACTCAACCTAATACTGTTGTTGGAACGTGCCAGAAACAACAATTGGGCTGCAATCTCAAAAACTGTTAGAAATCTTCAAAAAGTATATACACGTTTAAGTGCCTCAACAAAACCTGTCGTAGCAGCAACAAATGGTATGGCTTTAGGAGGTGGATGTGAACTTGCATTTGGAGCAGATGCGGTTTGTGCTTTAAATAACAGTCAGTTTGGGCTTGTTGAACAACGCGTGGGACTTATTCCATGTGGTTGTGGTACTACAGAGATGGTATTTCGCAGTTTAGATGGAAAACAGACCTCTACATCAGTTCAGAAGTTAATATCCCATGTCATTTCTAACTTTGAAACAATTCGTCAAGCAACCGTGTCACAAGATGCAGAAGATGCATTAAAATATGGGTATCTGTGTAGGTCTGACCAGATTACCACAAATGCAGACAACCACCACAATGCGGCCAAACAATTAGCACTTTCACTGTGGAACAGTGGTTATCAACCATTGCATCCGCAGCATATATTTGTATTAGGTGAGGAAGGATATAGACTAATTGAACTGCACCTTCAACAGATGTATCAAACAGAAACCCTAAACGAATATGAAAAGTATCTTGCTGAGAAATTGGCGTATGTGTTTTGTGGAGGAATGCTTTCTAAACCCCAGTCCGTTACAAGACAGTATCTACTTGACCTTGAGCACGAGGTATTTCTTGGTCTCTGTGGGGAACCAAAAACTCACTCAATGATTGAAACTACACTTAAAAAAGATAAAAAATGAGAGCAGGAATCCCGTTTACTTAATCTACAGGACTTACGCAGTTTTTCTTAAAGTCCCACTGATAAGGGGGATTTAGTAAATCAACGCTACAAATGCCATTAAGGCATTTGGCGGGGTTATATCACTAAAATATCATTGAAATAACGACTTTTAACCCCCCTAATCCCCCTTATCAAGGGGGAATGCGTAAGTCCTGATCTATTATGTTTTTTCAATATATGAGGAATGATATGCAAACACATCTTTATCTCTCCATTGCAGGAGAAAACAGAATTGCAATTTACACATTTGACATCAACAATGGAGCAATTGAATTACAAGAGAATGTGGAAGTTAGCGGGTCCCCAGGCCCACTCACACTTTCTCCTTGTAGTAGTTACCTATATGCAGGTCTACGTTCCAGCCGGGAAATCGCCACCTTCAGAATAGATGAGAAAACGAAACAACTGACGTTATTACGGACTATCCAACTTGATGCGGATACATGCTACGTCGCAACCGACAACACAGGAAAATACCTGCTGTCTGCATATTATGGTGCAGGGAAAGTTACCGTTCACACAATTGGTGAAGACAAAACCGTTCGGGGAGAACCGATCCAAACAGTTGAAACTGCACCGCATGCCCACTATATTGAGACAGATGTATCAAATAGATTTGCCTTTGTGCCACACACCGTGCCACGGAATGCAATCTATCAGTTTCACTTTGATGAATCAACTGGCATGTTGACACAAAATTTCTTCGGTAATTATAATCCTGACGAACCTGTAGGGCCTCGCCACTATTGCGAACATCCTACCAAACCGATCTTTTACTTCTCAAATGAAAATGGATCAAGTGTATCTGCCTACAACCTTCAAAAAGGCGGTCCGGATGCCACCATTCCAAAGTCTGGCACACCCGATTATACAGTCCATGATGCTCCCGGTTTACTCTGGGAATTTCAAACACTTTCCACTCTCCCTGATGATTTTACTGACAACAATACTTGTGCTCAAATACATATTGACCCACATGCCAAGTTTCTATATGTATCAAATCGTGGGCATGACAGCATAGCGATTTTCTCTATCAATGACGAGAATGGAGAATTGACTGTAGTTGGACATCAACCAACAGAACCCACACCACGTGTTTTCAACATTGATGAAACAGGTAACTATCTATTTGTTGGGGGGCAAGGTTCAGGTAAATTGGCTACTTACAGAATCAATCGGGATAGTGGGAAACTTTCTGAAATTGATACAATTGAGGTGGGTAAAAATCCTATGTGGGTACTTTTTCTTTAGTTGTAGGGATATACTATTTTGAAATATGAAAATGGGTATGATTATCGGTATCATACCCATTTCAAAAACTTATAACTTATCAATTGCAGTGGAGATCTGGTCTTCAGTAGGGAATTTCCTTTGCTCAAGTTTGGAGAAAAGCAATTCCTCATCAACATATACCTCAAATGCTCCACCACTACTTTCCACAAGTTTTACTTTCTTAACCTGACCACTATATTTTTTTTCTAAGGCTTCTGCCAAACTGGCTGCCCGTGGTTGATAGTTTCAGGATGTGCAATACTCTATTCTAATATCCATCTGGTATTTTTCCTCCTAAATGTACTGAGAATACAACATAATTATACCAGATTCTGTTGAAATTTGCAAATATCTTGATTTTGTAGGGGTATGTAAGTTTCTGCACAAACTTCCTATTCTCCCTTGTCCTGCTAAATCAACGCCAAATAAGCGTTTGGCATGCTCCATGATTTATACCGTTGATTTGGATTCCCGACTATCACCGAGTTAAGCCGCGATTCGGAGATCGCTCGGACAGAAGATATGTCTACTTATTTTCATATTTCACCAAAAATAAAAAGGCAGATACTCATAAAGGATACCTGCATCTGCTTACTGTGCTTTTGATTTTGTTTGATCTACTGCTTGAGTGTTCCCCACACTACTTTTTTTTTGTTTTTGGGGGATACCGGCAACACGTCATTGTCTATCCAATCCGCCATATACTCATTTACAGCAGGTGTGTTTGTCAAGTTCACCATTTCACCTGTAACAAGATGATACCGGTAGAGGTCATACTTCACAGCACCCGGATCATCTCTATTCCAACGCTTGCCTGACATCAACAGATATTTTCTGCCCATAAAACACGCACTATGGATTAGCCAGTCGTCGGGTGTATCTACAACTTTCCGTCTGTTATTTTTTATATTATGAATGACAACTTTTTCTGTATGACCATTCCATTCGTCATACAGAACAGATTGGCTATCAACAGACCAGCTCGGAAAATTACGAAAATGTCCACCGACACCTTTGACAAGTTCATGTTGGTTGCTCCCATCGGCATGCATCAGATGGATTGTGGTATGCCCGTTGATGTTGTCCCGATACGCAATATATTTACCATCAGGTGACCAAGCCACTTCTGCTGTCAATGAAACTGTGCGCGTCAGTCGCCGTAACTCCTTTGTTTCGATATTTATCGTCCAGGCATCATTTTGAGCCGTTCCCGGTTTTTTAAGCCGGTCACTTGTGAATGTGAGGTATTTCCCATCCGGCGACCACGACGGTTTATAATCGCTATGATCTCCCTCGGTAACCTGAAATTCACCAGTGCCATCGCTATTAATAATATATATAGCGAACTTTTGTGGCCACTTCGGTACCCCTGGTGGTCTTCCATAAAAAGCGATCTGCTTCCCGTCCGGAGACCAAACAGGCCACGCGGCACTCCTCCCGTCTACGCTTTCGACTAACATTTTGACGTTACGCCCGTCATCGTCCATCACATAAATATCTGAGCCAGATTTAAAGACGATCTTTGCGTGCGTGAGTGTCGGCAACAATAACAACAAGCAACATAAGATGAAACTTTGCGATCGCATGAGTTCCCTCCATTTTTACGGTGTATCCATAGGCACAGTGGGTATACCGTGCCTATGGTTGTTCTCTATAAAATAAAGCAACACGAACTTCATTACACTTTTATTCTTAGTCGTCATACACATCGACAAGGTAGGATATTGTGTAGACACTTAAATCCCACCTATAAATATAGGCAGTGATTTTATAGAAAACCCTATCCTGATCCCCTGGATGATTCGGATCATCGACATCATCAGGGAAGCTGGTGGTCATAGTTGCCTTTCTCGTTACACCATCCCCCCAATCCGCCTCAACGAATGTGCCATAGGCACTTGTATCTCCAGGTGCCTTCACATACCAATAGACTGCATGATATAGGATGTCTGTATATACCAGTGACTGCCAACTATCCCGTTCTTCATCGGTTCTTACTGTGCAATCGTCAGAAAAGGTTTCGCCATCCGTTGTCGGCCCGATACCTTCGAGTTGCTCAACATCATCTTCTGGATCGTGTTCAAATTCAGTTGAGTAAGAAGCCTCCCAAGTTTCTTCCTGATGAAACCCAGTCACCCTGAGTGCTATATTAACAGACACCATGTATCTCTCGTTTTTTTCTATAGGTTTTGCATCGCCACTGGGTCTTAGACACTCGACATGTAAGGTAGCGTTTTTAGAATCGCTGTGGATAACATTCCACCAATTCGTGTCCTCATCATTCTTTTGTACTTGACCATAGATAGGTTCTTCGGTATGAGGAAGATAAGCATTACCTTCCAGGTCTAAGATTTCGAGGCGTAACTCACCGTTATAGATTTTCCCTCTCAATTGATCGTAGTTGTGAACATAAAAACTGCCATCAACACTGACAGAGCCATCACCAGCATTATAATCGAGGCTATCAATAGAAACATAGACCGAAACGCGAGCATTACCATCTTTATCCACTAATTTCGTGGGTGGATGTCCATCTAAAGCTAACTGAGCGGAAACACAAGGTGTTAGCACCATCCCGAACAGAAGGAAAGATGTTATCGCGAGTGCAATAACTCCCAATTTTATATTATTCATTTGAATCTCCTAATATTGACATGCTAAAAGCATATCTAATGATTAATCGGGTTCCCCATCCTTGTTCGGTAGACCTTCCACCAAAGATAATAAAGATTTGGGGCACCCTGGCGACTAAACCAGAAACTCTCTAAATTAATATTGAGAAGGGGCCCCATCTTGAGGTTTCTGTTTTAGTCGTTAATTATATTGTACACTATATTAATTTTTTGTGCAACAACTTTTTTTAGAGTTAATCACTTTTATTGTGAATTACTGTTTGGCAGGTTGAAAATAGGTGTGGTAGGGTTGTTATTATTGTGGAATACGATTTTGATGATTTCTGCTGTAGCGACTTGATGTTTTGTGCGTTCCCCATCTTTGCTCTGCGGGGTTTGAATTGTGAAAGCGCGGACTGATTGACACCAAAATGATTTGCGATTTCGGTAATTGTTTCACCGTGATAGTTTCTGTAGACAACTTCTACGAACTCGGATTCAGTTTATACGTATTTTCATCACATAACGTTATATAGGAAAGTTATTGTTATATGAGGGGTGTTATACCATTTCGCATAAATGAGTGTGTCCAGTTATTGCACAAACTTCCCATTCTCCATTGTAGTGCAATGTCTCTGTGTCCTGCCATCTCTCAATTCATCTGCTATAGCGGGGCGCAGAGCCCTCGACAAATGCCAAACACGCATTTGGCACTACAATGAGAAAAGTCCTATCTGTGCAATAACTGGACACACCCATTTTGTAGCAGGGTTATTTAGTTTTCTGATTTTCTGCTGTATTTGTTACAAATGTTAATGAATTTAGATCGGGTTTCGCTTGTGAAGTCGCCATGGTAGTAGGCATGCTCCGTGTGCTGTCCACACGAAGGATAACGGCACACGGCGTGTGCCTACTACTTTGCATTGCTACTACATAATCTAATTCATCAATTGACAATTTATAAAACTAAATAACCCTGATTTTGTAGATATCTATACAAATAATGGTGACATTTATATATGTTTGTGTTATGCTTAACCTAAATTCAAAATTCTAAGGAAATTATGACCGAATTTACAATGGAGGAAATATCAATGAAATTCGTGAGTTATTTTTTCACATTTATCCTTTTTGCATTTCTAATGATTGGCTTAACTTTACCAGCATTAAGTCAGGCTGAAAAGGCAGATGATTTGATTGGACATTGGACCTATGAGAAGGGTGTTGAATTAGAAGACCTTACGGGTCATTTTGGTGATATTGAACTAAAGGGGGCAGAAGTCAAGGATGGAAAACTGCATATTGGGAACAATTTATGGGCATTAACAACTGGATATAAAGGTCCACAGATTGGACCTGATAAAACTTTAGTTACCTGGCTCTATTGGACGATCTCAACGTCGAAAACGGTGCGACAATCGCAGTAAATAAGAGTAGCTCGGACACATTTGATGCAATTGTTTATGCTGAAAAGCATGCAAAACATTGGATGGCAGGTAGCAGTTTTTTCAGACGTACACAGGACGCACCTCATGGAAAACCTGAGACGGAAACTGGTAAACTGATACAATTGGCAATTTCCTACGAAGATGTCAACAACGAAGCAAAAATCATGATATACCGTAATGGAGAGATAATTGGAGACTATACAAAAGGTCCAATTAAAACATGGACAGAAGGCGATGTGGAAGCACTCTTCGGACCACGTGCTCTTATTGCTGGAACAGCGCACGGTTGGATTGTAGCACGCGTAGAAGATGCACGAATATACAATGCCGTTCTCAGTGAGGATGAGATAAATAGTTTAGAAGCGGATACGCTTGATGTTGAAGCCCGTGGTAAACTTGCAACGATCTGGGGAAAGATAAAGAAATAATTAACGAAATCTCTTATGTGCACATTTATGTGCTCCGATATACTTTAAGGAATGACTTAATTTTGGACATAGTTGAAACACTCAACTCAGGTAAATACCTTTTCATTAGTGATGAACTAATTGCTTCAAAACAAGGTGTTAAACGAACTCTACACCCATGTGTAAAGCATGAAGGACCTGTGCTTGAACCTGACCTAAACAACCCCTGGGAACACGGTGGTCCAGATCAATCCAGACGCGTGCACCTTTATGGCACTACGATGTTTGATGCAGCCTACGGAAAATACCGCATGTGGTATATGTGTCGTATGGGACCACATTGGCGATTTAAAGCAAATGAGATTCCATGTCTATATGTCCCACGCCCTGACAGAAATCCATCAACCTATAGAGGAAAAACACATGACAAATATGGACGCAAGTTTGTTGAGAATGATCGTGGTGACCTCACATGTTATGCTGAAAGTGTTGATGGACTGACATGGACAAAACCAAATCTCGGTATTTTTGAATTCAACGGTAATTCTAACAATAACATCGTTTGGGACTTGCACGGGGCTTGTGTCTTCCGTGATAACGATGAATCGGATTCGCAGAAACGATATAAAATGATCGGTTTCTGCAGACGCTATCGTAATGTGTTCTTTCTCACATCACCCGATGGCATACGATGGGATGACTCTGAGTATCTTGAACCCGTTGCAGAACGAAACAATGAAGGCTGTTTCAATGTTGTCTATGATAACAAAACATCTCTGTTCCGAGCTTATGCACTTACTCGTGATACGGATAAAGATGCCCGTCGAATGATAGCATATACAGAAAGTCCTAAGTTAGAAGGACCTTGGAAACCACTTGAACCGATGTTCAGGGCAACAGAACAGGATGACGAAGTTGGAGCAGAAAGATACGGTGCAGACCGTGCGGAGATACACAACATGTCTGGTTTCCTTTATGACAACATATATATCGGAATAGCTGGTATATTGTATGTAACAGGTCCAGGTGCAGCGGAGCATGAAATACCTGTTGACGGTCCGATTGATGCACAATTGGTCTACAGTCAAGATGGATTCAATTGGGATTATGTGGATTCTGATCGGACACCTATTATCCCGCGTGGCGAAAGCGGTACCTATGACACCGGTATGATTATGGGAACAGCTACTCAACCCATCATCAAAGACGATGAAATTCATTGGTATTATACAGGTACAGAACATACACACGGTGCTGCTATGAAGGATAGACACAAGGCAATTGGTCTTGCAAAATGGCGTTTAGATGGTTTTGCTTCTCTGGATGCAGACGATGGTATAGTTGAAACTGTTCCGCTAAGAATTCCTAACGGCAATCTTGAAATCAATGCTGATGCAAGTAAAGGTCAGATTTGTGTTGAGTTGCTGACTACTGATGGGCAAGTTCAACCCAGTTTTTCATTAGATGACTGTGTCCCGTTGACAAGTGATGATATTAGACATGCTGTGCAATGGAAATCAGGTAAGTTGGTGAATGCTAAACAACCGCTGCGATTACGTTTCAAATTAAATAAGGCACGGTTATATTCCTTCCGTATTCAATAATTCCAAAGACTTATCACATATAGTCTATCCATCATTTGTTATAACACCCTATGCCTTTGTTGGAAAGGTTAGAAACGCTTCCAACAAGACATAGGTAGAAACTTGGTTTATATTCGCTATGCCCACGGATCCAAAACAACCTTACCACATTCTCCTGTCGCTTGTAATTCCCAAGCCTTTTGAACTTCACTCATCGGGAATGTGTGTGTGATGTAGATATCTATTTTATCTTTAGCCTCCTTGATTACCTTCATCAGTTTTGGATAAAATCCAAGGTTATAGTGCCAATTTCCACGTAAGACCAGACCTTTGCGAATCATATCCCTGCTCGCTGCAAGCGGGAATTCTCCACCCTCACCGACAAAGGTAACTTGCCCTTTTCTTCGTGCTGCATCAACCATCAACCGATGTGCTGCAGATGCACCAGAACAATCAACTGCTTTGTCAATTCCAATACCGTTGGTCAGTTCTCGGATTTGACCAAGGATATCATCATCATTTGGGTTTAGTACTACTTCAGCACCCAATTTCTTTGCAAGTTCTGCCCGATAAGGATGGCTTTCCACACCGATAACACGTGCACCGCGATAACTTGCATTGATGATACCACCAAGACCGACAGGTCCTAATCCGGTAACCATCACTGTGTCTAATGCATCCACTTCCATCTGTTCCATTGCCCCGAATGTTGGTCCGAGTCCACAACATGCCATACCACCGTGAGCAAAACTCATATCATCAGGAATGGGGAACAGAAGGTCCTCCATCTTATGCATATATTGTGCATAAGTTGCACCCGCGACATCCGAACCAACCATTTCACGAATGTTACGTCCACCAGTGCAATGTATGTGTTCACCGATAACACACATATTACACTTGCCACATGAATTTTGTGGTTGAACGACGACACGATCCCCAACCTTTACGCGACCGGGTTGGGCAACTTCAACAACTTCTCCCGCTGCTTCGTGTCCGAAATGTTCACCACTATTTCCAGCTTTGAAGCCTTTATATTCAGTGCACATCGGAACAGCACGAATTTTGACAACGACTACATCTCCCCCTGCCTTCGGGTCAGGTTTATCAACTATACCACCTTTGCCATCTCCAAACATTGCTGCTACTTTCATATCCTTTTCGTGCCATTCTCTCATTTATCTAACAATGGTATATTAGGTGAGAGATTTAGGCAATCCTCCTTCAATAATGTATCAACACCTTACCATAACTCATTAATTTCGTCAATGTATTATTTCATCGCGATGAGAGATTCCAAAAATGCTTGGAAGAAGGGATAAACGTACTCTCTTACGTGGAAAGATGTATCAATAGAGGCATGAAAGAAAGTTTAGGTGAGAAATAACAGGTAGGAAATAAAAAAGGCAGATACCCAAAAAGGATACCTGCCTATCAATAATAAGTGTGTTAGATTATGGTGCGGTTGTCTGTGCGACTCTTGAAGTTCTGCTTTCCCCGACACCGTTGACAGCCCGCACTCTAAATCGATAGACTTCTCCGGTTTCTAATCCTGTAACCGTATACGAAGTGCTTGTGCTGCCCGTAGACGTGTAGTCTGTCCATTTTTTCCATCCGTTATCATATTTGCAATAGGCGACTTTATAGTCTGTAATCGGGCTGCCGTTCGCGTCCGGTGCTGTCCATGTGAGGACAATGGAGCCAGTGGTGCTGCCCGCTGCCGCGCTCACGCCTGTGGGTACATCCGGTTTTTTCGCCTTTGGTGTTTCTGAAAGTGTCTCTGTGCTGGGTCCTGTACCGACAGCGTTTCGTGCTCGGACTTGGAACTGATAAGTGGTGCCATTGGTCAATCCCGTGACAAGATATTCGGGCAATTCTACGTTTGCGTTTCCCGCCGAAGCCCAATCGTTCCAACTGCCACCGCTTTGCCGATACCGATATTCGTAGTCTGTTATCGGGGTGCCGCCATTATATGCAGGCGGGTCCCAATAGAGGTCCACCGCCCCATTGTCAGAGGCCGTGCTGAAGTATGCTGGCACGCCCGGCACAGCCGTATTCGTTGGGGTCGCTGATACGGTCGCAGCCGTTCCCGCTCCGCTCTCGTTTGTGGCGACTACTTCAAAATCATAAGTGGTGCCATTGGTGAGTGAGGTGATGGTCACAGAGGTCTGCCACTGTTCTGTACTCCAAGAACTCCACGTGCCACTGTTTTGTCTGTATCTATATTGATAGTTGATGGTGCCACCCCCATCATCTGCGGGGTAACTCCAACTGAGGTAGACACTCGCATTGCCCGCCACTGCCGCCAAGTCTTGCGGGGCGGAAGGAGCTGTGATACTTTGCATGGTGATGACCGCCTTATTTGAAGTCGTGCTTGCACCGATTGGATTGACAGCACTTATCATAAACGCATACGTCTCCCCCGGTGTAAAGCGATACAGGTTCACTGAAGTGCTTATGCTATTCAGGGTGCCTAACTCCTCCCACGATCCATCGTTCTTTGTGTCTATATGATAGCGATAACTTGTGATGGCTCTGCCCCCATCATCTACAGGGGCATCCCAGTCCAGATACACCGTCGTTCGATCTACGCCCGACACGGTGAGATTGCGCGGGGCACTCGGCACAGTGGGCGGAGACGGCGCGGTACCCAAAGTCGTAAAAGTAAACGCCGCAGATGGATCGCTATAACCCACAGCATTCTTGGAACGCACAACGAACTCGTAAGAGGTCCCCGCAGTTAGCCCCGTGATCGTTTCAGACGTGTCCGTACCCGCAGATGTCCACGTGCCTTCCTCTGTCGCACCAGAAACCTTATAACGATATTCGTAGTCTAAAATAGCACTCCCACCATCTGATGTAGGTGCACTCCAAGACACAACCACTGACGTATCCCCTGAAGGCGTTGCACTGCTAATAGAGGGGGAACCAGGCACCGTGGAGAGCGTGACCGTATAACTCACTTCATAAGTGCCTGAACTCGTCGTCACATACGCAGTGATCACATAAGCCCCAGACACAGCATCCGCAGCAAACGTGTAACTCAAAGATGCCATCGTCGCACTCCCATCCCCCGTATCCGTCTCCACAAGCGACCCCCTATCAGACGTGTCCGCAGGTGGCTTCACATACCACTTCACTGAGGTATACGCAGCAGGAGCAACGCAATTCGAGGTGTGACTACTACCTGCTGTACAGGTGTAGACATCATCTGAGGAGGTCAACGTGCTTTGATTACTTGATGTGCCATCGTCGTCTGGTGGTGACCACTGCGGTTTGGGAAATTTCTGTAGGTCCGGTTTCGGTGCGTTTTTATGTGCTTCAGCTACGCTTTTACTCACAAACAGATATTCAACATTATGGAGACGCGCAAGATAACTGCTGGACTGCTCATACATCGCTAAAATGGATGCCGAAGTTATGTCATAACGATTACCACTACTGCCAAGATACCCGATGATCGCTGTTTCTGAACCGTAATCCATAATGGTGCTACCAGAGTCCCAAACGGAAAGAGGTGATGAACCACACCTTGCATGGGGACCATGACGTAACGACGGGGCACGATAGAGATTATGCTCATTCGGTTTGTCCGGATCCTTTTCATACTGACAGTAAGTGATATTATATCTTACGCGATCATGGTAACGGGGACGCGCAATGTCCGGTCTTTCACTGCTATAGATAGGTTCAAACGGATGAAAAAGTCCAACAGCATGCCCAATTTCATGTCCAATCACCAAGCTTATTAGTTTGGAAACGCGATAATTGGTTGTGGATGGAACCTTTGCAGCATAAGACTCGCCAAGCCGAATTCGCTCACTTTCTGTCGCAGACTCAGCGTCTTGAATAGCTTCTTCGTAAATTTTAATGACTTCCATCGCATGGACAGGACCCGGCACCGGCGGTTTAACCTCACCAAAAAGTGTAGGGAGTGTATCAATTTTACTATCTTTATCCACCCACAGGGCATTCTGTTCAAGAAATGTTTTCAGTCCCCCACAAGAATTGAAGTTAACCCAGGGATCCTCACTTCCTGGAGCAACAGTAGAAAGAGCCTTCGGATCCGGGTTAGGCAGCCTATATGCCTCATTAAAGTTTATTTCGTGCTTTACAATGGGGGCAGGTAACCCACTTGCATCCCCGATACCCTCGTCCATCTCGGAAAAGATAAAGAGGTCCTTATCAGTGGGATCGATAGTGGTGTGTTTCCCTTTCACATAGAAACCACGGTATTCTTCAAACACCGTGAACCCATCGCCCGTATAGATATTGTTCCCCGGTCCCGTTTCCGTATCATCCCACGGTAAGTAATTTGCGTTCTTGTCAAGGGTGCTTGATGTCTCATCGTAAGTCTCTGATTCATCTGATTCAGGATCCCACCCATCCGCAATATCATTACTATTATTGTCCCAAGGAATACTAATCTCGTTATCGGCTGAATCTGACGGTGTAAAACTCCCTGAAAGCGGATCCTTATAGTTAAAGGTAGCACTCGCAGATAAAATGCCGAATGCACCATAATCGTTCACACGGACAGAGACCAAAACACTACTATTATTGCCATTCGTTTCTGTCAGTCCTAAGCCTATCTCAACTTCACCGGACCCATTCGGTTTCTCACCCGGAACCGCTATCGGATCCGTCACCGTATACAAATATCCCGAACCACTCGCATTATCCTTTCTGCGGAAAAACAGATCGGAAGAAGCAGCTGTATCAATATCTTCGTTTGCGGTGCCGTCTCCGTCCGCGTCGCCTTCTTCCTTTCCATTAAAATTCATGCACACACCTTTCAATTTAGAAGGGGTGCCAAGATCAAACGTAAACTCTACATTCCGAAATGCCGTAATCGCTTGACCATCCGCTGTCTTGCCTTTGATGATGGCAGTAAATAACGCATTCGTTTGATATTCAGGTCGCCACCCCAACCATGCTTGCGGGTCCGCAGGTTCCAGCTCTAACTCAAACGTGGGGTCATTCGAGTCTCCGTTTGCTTGTGCAAAACAAACATGGAAGTAAAAGGGTGAACATATAAAAAGCACAAAAAGTATCCGTAAAATAATAGTCTGTCTATTCATGAGAGTCTCCTTCTCCTATTGTGTGATGATGCGTCTCGTAAGACCTATAAAACAATTACACGATTCTTTGTAAAACATATTGCGAATGTATACGCGAAAACAAACGTCTTTTTCATCTTCTAATGCCTGTGAAACAACCTTGTCGGTAGATCGGGACCGAGGAGGGGGAGTGCCCCTTTCCTTTTCTTTTCTCGCACTGCCTCACCTGCACCACTACTGTCTACTACGGATTTCACAGTGGAAATCCAAAAACTGAGAGCATCAATGATGTAATCCGGTTGTGAGGTGTCCATAGCATATCTATAGGAACGTCTCAGCGAGGCTAATGCTTTGTCGTAATCTCCTAATTGATAGTAACACGCCCCCTCAACGCCCAACCGCAGATACCGCGCATCCCGTGCTTGCGCCCGTTGCGCATAAACGAGAGCCTCCTTCGGATTCGGACCTAAAAGACATTTCGAAAGGTAGTGCAATACCCACGGATGATCCGGATCCATTTCGGACAAACGCCGCGCACCCGATGTCTTTGCTGCGCCATAAGAGCGGTCACCCGCATTTCCACCAGCGTATACCCACATCAGCAACGTGTCAAAATCATCCGGATTCTCCGCATACGCACGGTTTATTATTAGATTGCTCAGTTTGTCGTCAATGGATCCACGCAGTTCAATGTCTAACTGTGCGTATGCGACAAGACCATATTCACGAAGACTTTGGAGGACTTTTTCATTAGATTCTTCAACCGTTATCTTATTTTGTCTTGCGGCTATAAACAATTCATCTAATGTTTCCACGTGCCTTATCCACCACTCAAGAGGCACAACGAGTGGGGCCCATGGACGCGGGATTCCCCCTATATTTTCGCGTGAGATTTCAATAGCATCGACACCTTTTAACGTCGCGAGATACTCAAAATCCTTAAACTGCTCAGCAGATAACGTTGCTGTTTTTCCACGGGGTTTGACACCATCTGTTTGTATCGGCGCGGTTTTATCGCCAGGTATAGGTGTCTTGTCCAGTGTGGTATCGTCAGGCTGTTGTGCTTGTTCTGTGTGCTGCAGATTTTTCTGAGCACAGCCACTACAGCCTGCAAGTAGTATCACAACAAACAGAAGTAAAGTTGTGGTGTGTTCTATCCTAAGTTTCATTGATTTTCTCCTTTATGAATGTTCTCAATCGTGAGAGGTTTGCTTTGTAAGGGGGTTTGTTCTGATGTCGGAATAGATATATGTGCTTGTTTCTTTTTGTCTATATGGATAATCATGCCGCGATATTCTTCGAACAGCGTGAAACCATCTTCGTTTACCGATTTGTGTGATTTTTGTTTCTGTTCCTGCGGTGTATTCGGCAGGTTTTCAACAACGTCTCTATTTTTCACCGAGCAGCCAGCGAGTAGAATACCGGCAAGCAAGAGGAAAGATGTAATTGTTTGTATCTGAAGTTTCATGCGTATCTCCTTTAGTTTCTGAGTATAGTTTGGCTCTGCATTTTTACGGGTTTGCCACCGTCGCGTACTCAACACAGAGAACGGGCTGCATTAGATGTCAAAGATAACACTACTCATTTTGTTGCTGTCGAAGCTTGGAAACTTCCTCTTGAGATCGATAGATAATGGTAACAAGCCCACCCATATGACCATAGTTGACTTCAGACATGCCTTGATACACAGCTAGAACTTTTTCATATTCGCCGAATTTATGATAACAGCGCGCTAATAATCCATTATTCGGTATGGCATGGACCGATCAACGCAAAAGACGCATTTTACCTTAATCAGTAAATTCTTGTGCAGACAATATAGAGGACAACACGTTGCAAATTAACACATTAGGGAACACTAAGATCCCTATAATGTTTATCAAGACTTATTGTCAATATAACATCGATTCTCTGATATTTTTGTAATGTTTTTTGGGTTCCCGATTTTTTTCAACTAACTATTAGACCGTTAAATTGTGCGTAACGTGTCTAATACATGAGATTAACACATTTCTCTATTTTTATCAAGTATTAATCAAACTGACGTTAAAAGTAATATAGTTCGGACAGTTTTTTTGAGTCGTGATGCTTTCATTTTCACTTTTAAATCTCGTGCTAAAACACATTTCGCCCCTCTGGGGCTTGGCTTACTATTACCCATAAGTTTTTGAGGGTGGTATATTCAGTTTTTCACCGGTTCTGCTGGGGAAACGGACATGAAAATAGACCCAAATTTTGAAATCAGGATGCCTTTATGTGCCTTTTGGATGATTTCGGTCGTTTTTTCGTCTTTATGAGACGTTTTATGTCGGAAATCGGGGTTAGAAACCCCTCCTACAAGAAGTTGAAACCATTCATTCGACTTGTGGGTAATAGTAAGCCCCTACGTGCAGTGCCAAAAACTTTACACACCCTCCCAACACAATTAGAAATGATATGACTTGACATTGTGATTTTTATTGGATAAAATTTGAGTGGTTTATTTCTATAAATTGATAGGAATGGTTACTATTAGAATGCATCTAAATGGCGAAAAAACACATCAATTGAGAGTTTCAAATCTATCTAAAGACTTTGGAGAAATAGAAGTTTTACGTAATATTTCATTTGTTTTTAATGCAGGGGAATCCATTGCAATTACTGGACCATCAGGATCCGGAAAGAGTACTCTCCTTCACATAATCGGCACATTAGAAAAACCAACTAATGGAAATGTTGAAATAAATGGAACAGATCCTTTTGAACTTACAGAACCGGAATTAGCTCGCTATAGGAACAGTGTCATTGGTTTTGTATTTCAAGATCATCATCTGCTGCCACAATACTCAGTTCTTGAAAATGTTCTCATTCCCACCCTTGCCTTCAAACCTGATCCCGATGCTACAAACCAAGCACAAGAACTCATCAGACGTGTTGGTCTAATAGATAGGATGTCGCATCGTCCAGGTGAACTTTCTGGTGGTGAACGTCAACGTGTGGCAATTGCACGTGCACTCATTAACCGACCGAGTATTCTTCTATGTGATGAACCGACAGGTAATTTGGACAGCGTTACTTCACAGAATATCGCAAATTTGCTTTTTGAAATGCATAAATCAGAAAACAATATACTCATCGTAGTTACACACAATCTTGACCTTGCTTCCCGTTTCCAAAATCACCTTCGACTTGATGACGGTGTGTGTACAGTAGAGCCAGGACATCCAAAAGATAGTTCTTAATCGCATCGTTCAGACAGGATTTATTCTATGCGTAACATCTTGAAAACAGCAAAATACTATTGGAGAATTCATTTTATTGTTGCGTTATGTACTGCCGTTGCAACTGGCGTACTTGCTGGTGCATTGATAGTTGGAGATTCCATGCGGGGTAGTTTACGTAATATCACATTAGAACGGTTAGGTAAAATACAACATGCAGTCATCGCGGATCATTTTTTTCACCCGGAAATAATAATAAAACAACAGAATATGGAAGCAGCTATTCTACTGAATGGTACGGTTGTCGCTGCTGACACTGATGCTCGGGCATCAAAAGTAAACATTTACGGAGTAGAGGAGTCCTTTTTTGACTTTTGGGATGAAACATCAACCCCAAATTTGAATAATCAAGATAACCTACCTTTCGCAAGCATTGTAATTAATGATGCACTTCAAAAAGAACTAAATGTTCAGATAGGCGATACAATTCTTGTTAATTTTCCAAAAGCTGCTGAAATACACCCAGAATTTTTATTGGGAACTCGTGATGCGGACGATGTTATTCAAAGTCTACGCGTGATAGTAAGCGATATTATTTTCACCGAAAATGCTGGCAGATTTAGTATACATCCCCATCAAAATCTGCCTATGAATGCCTATATTTCACTTCCTATCCTGCAGAAAACACTTGGACAAACTGATAAAATTAACGCTATGTTTGCTGCAGATTCAGAACCGATTTCCTCCAATTCCATTGCTCTCACACTTGACGCACTTGGTTTGAAGATCAAATCAGTCAAAAACCATTTTGATCTACAAAGTGAAAAGTACCTTATTGAACCTAAACTATCGGAAACAGCACTGACCGTTGCAGCAAAAAATGATATTTCTACAATTCCAACACTTACCTATCTTGCAAATACACTAACTACTATAGAGAATGATAATGACTCCCGTATAGTGCCATATTCAACAGTATTAGCATTGCCGATTGATAGTAAGAAATTGGATAAGCCTTTTGACATATATAATTCCGAGCAGATAGACGATTTTGATATTTTCCTCAATAAATGGACAGCTGACGATCTTAGGGTTAAGATAGGAGATAAAATAGGATTCACATATTTCAGTGTCAATGCTGAAGAAGGGTACATTACAAAGCGTGTTACATTTACATTGAAAGGGACCGTTCCAATAGATGGAATTGCCGCAGACAGAAACTTAATCCCGTCATTTCCAGGAATACATGACACTGCTGGTCTTTCCGATTGGGATCCGCCATTTCCTTTCGATTACAGTCAGGTACGTGATAAAGACGAAGCATATTGGGATGAATACAAGGCAACACCAAAGGCATTTATACCATTAAAGACAGGAAAATCTCTTTGGAAAAATCGGTTTGGTGACCTTACCTCAATTCGGATGGGTACTGCACCGGGCATGGAAATAGACGAAACGAGAGTATTATTTGAGGCAAAATTTCTTGAATTGATAAAGCCAGAAGACATTGGCTTCCAATTCCTGTCTCTCCAAGAAGAAGGTCTACAGTCGGCCAAAGGTTCAACAGATTTTGGTATGTTATTTAGTAGTCTCAGTTTTTTCATAATTTTTGCTGCTGCAACGCTCGTCAGTTCTATCTTCGCAATCGGTGTCTCACAACGTTCCCGTGAAATTGGAATACTGCATGCAGTTGGATACAAACTGAAGAAAATTCGGCGACGTTTTCTATTTGAGGGAATTACAATCGCCTTCATTGGGAGTATATTTGGATGTCTACTTGCAATAGGCTATGCACAATTGATGATATTTGGATTAAAAACTTGGTGGTTACCCGCTATAGGTACTCCGTTTATTGATCTATATGTTAGCGGATGGAGTTTGCTGATCGGTATTTCTGTAACACTTGTCATCGTTATTTTCTTCATACGACATATTGTCAAAAGACTTGGTAAAGTTTCTACTGCAGCACTGCTTGCTGGAGAGACTGATTTTGATGAAGTATCACTAAAAACTAAATCTCAGAAAATACAAACCGAAATAGAAAAGAAAACATCATTATATCTTGGTATAGTCTTCGGTATTATTGCTGGGTATTTCTTATGTGCTGAGGGATGGGGTGGTTTCATTTTTATCTTATTCGTCAATACCCTACTCTATTTTATTCTCCGCAGTAGGTGGTTATCATTTCTTATGGAAAGACTCGGTCCTACAATTGATTATCATAATAACAGACAGTTCAGACTAAACCTAAAAAGTAGAACAGTCTTAATAGGTTTTGTCATTGGAACAATAGTAGGTTTTATTGCTACGATGTTGGTATTTTCTCTTGATGTTTCACACGTCTATGAAACAATATTAGCTGTGTATAATCACCCCATTGTCAGATTATTGGGTTCAGCGATCACTATTCTTGGTATTGGGACTTTTCTATTTGATAGATGGTTAGGTTCACAAAGAGTTCCTAAACGTCTGAACCGACTGAGATTTGGACTTAAGAATGCAGCTTGGCAACCGATACACAGTAATAGTTCTGTTGTGATTATGAGTTTGGCGTGTTGTATTATTGTTGCAGTGGGTGTGAATAGACATGATGCATTACCAGAAACAGAATATGCTTTCGTTGCAGACGCTTCACTACCGGTACACCATAACCTAAATTCACCAGAGGGTAAACTTGAACTGGGTTTCAATGAAGAAGATTCGGCATTGATTGCAAAGTCAGAAATATTTCCATTTCGTGTATTACCGGGTGAGGATGTGAGTTGTCTCAATCTTTATAAGCCTAAAAAACCGCAGATTTTAGGGGCACCTAATAGCATGACAGACGAAGAACCTTGGCGACTCTTATTCTTGGAACATCCACAAGCACAGGAAAAAAGAGTACACGCCATTGGTGATGAAAATTCCTTAAGATGGATTTTACATCATAATACGAAAGATGATTTCGTTATACAGGATGAGAAAGGGGACTCCTTATATTTACAGCTCAACACAATTAAGAACAGTCTTTTTCAAAGTCAATTGATAATCTCCGAAACCGACTTCCTAAGGTACTTTCCGAGTCAAAGTGGTTTTCAGTTTTTTCTCATCAGAACACCGCCAGAATTGCGAGAACAAACGCAGCAGATACTTGAGTCAACATTAGAGGATTTCGGTTTTGATGTTACCTCAGCTGCAGAACGACTTGCAAGTTTTCGGGCAGTCGAAAATACTTATATTTCAACTTTTCAGAGTCTCGGTGGGTTAGGTGTGCTACTTGGAACTTTAGGAATTGGTCTGGTTTTATTTAGAAATATTATTGAACGGAGCGGACAATTGGCAACGTTACGAGCGTTCGGATTCCGTATGAAACTACTATTCAAGATGTTGCTACTCGAAAGTTGCTTTATTCTGACCGTAGGTATGTTAATCGGGATTGCAGCAGGACTTGTCGCAATCATTAGTTCACAAGGGCATCTGCCTGCATTCCCATGGATTTCACTGACGATTACCTTGTTATTGATATTCGTATTTGGTATAATTTCAAATTGTATTGCCGTTTCAATTGCACTCAGAAGTCCTTTACTATCCACATTGAAGTCGGAGTAGAATTGAATTAATCAATATTAATTCTGTGTCTAATAATCAGATGAGACGTTATTATATATATGCTGCAGTAATTATATCTATATTGCCACTATTGACACTGATTGGATGTTCGGATGACCTTGATACCGATACATCATCGTCCATTCAACATACTGAAAAGGGTTGGATGTCTTACAATTCTGGGGATTGGACACAAGCACTTCTGAATTTTGAAAGGGCATTAAATAGTGATCCAGAAAATGCTGACGCACATAATGGTGTGGGATGGTGTCAATTGAGTCTTTCACTTACACTTACTTTAGCATTGGAGTCTTTTCAAAATGCAGTTCGCTACGATTCCTCAAATGCTGATGCTTGGATTGGTCTGGCAAATGTCCTATACCTGCGAAACAAGGATAATTCTGATTTTACATCCGCAATACGGGCAATTGATAATGCATTAGATGCAGATGAGGCATTTCTCTATCGGCACGACTATCAATCAATAGTTGATATATATGCACTAAAAGCAGCTTGTTATTTCTATCTCGGTGAAATTAATCTGGCAAGAGAAGAGATAGATACTGCACAACAAATTGATGCTGAAAACAGAACCGTTATTGCACTTCAAAAGTTATTGGAATAGTCTGATAGAAAATGACAATTAGGAGAAGAATATGTCTGATAAAGTTATTACATCAACAGAATTAACTAACTTAACACCTTACCATAGTGGTAAAGTTAGGGATCTGTATGATCTTGGAGATGAATTTTTAATTGTGTCTACTGACCGGATATCCGCATTTGATGTCGTTTTACCGAATGGGATACCGGATAAGGGAAGGGTCTTGACTGGATTGTCAGCATTTTGGTTTGACTACACCAAATCTGTTGCTGCTAACCACGTGATTTCAACTGATGTGGAGGATTATCCTGAATCATTACAATTAGATGCGAAACTTCTCAATGGACGTTCTATGCTTGTCCGTAAAGCCGATAGAGTCGATGTTGAATGCGTTGTTAGAGGCTATCTCGCTGGTTCCGGATGGTCATCTTATCAGAAGTCCGGTGAAATCTGTGGACAGAAACTACCATCTGGGTTGCGCGAATCGGATAAGTTACCTGAATTATTATTCACTCCAACGACTAAGGCAGAACAAGGCGAACATGATGAACCTATAACAATAGATGAAATGCGGAATCAAGTCGGTACTGAACTTACAAATACATTGATTGAAATAAGTTTCGCGCTTTTCAGAACCGCAAGTAAGCATGCAGAAGACTCAGGAATAATCCTATGTGATACTAAATTTGAATTCGGACAATGCAATGGAGAGTTGATCCTTATAGACGAGATATTCACCCCTGACTCGTCCCGCTTTTGGCCTGCCGATTTATATGAACCCGGCGGACCTCAGCAAAGTTTTGATAAACAATTCGTGCGGGATTATCTGTCAGAAATTAAATGGAATAAGGAACCACCCGCACCAGGATTGCCTGAAAATGTAATAACCAAAACAAGTGAGAAATATCGTGAAGCATACCGATTAATAGTTGGAGAAGAATTACCTGAGATCTAAACAATGTGTCTAATTTTTCATCATAAGTGTATAAAAATTAGACATAAAATATCTTCATCTCCTAAAATCATTTCCATTTTGTTGGCATAGAAATTGCTAATAAGAATTTATGCCTCCTTAGGTGAGTCGGAATAGCAGTCAAACATATACACAATCTGTTAGTTGTCATTGTGTGTTAGGTTAGAAACCCTGAGAATTCTAAACCGATTGCGTTGTTTCCGGCTCTTTTATTTTAAGTGTAGTCCTTGTTGAAAATCCTCTATTCATTGGACATTGTAGTGCGGGGTCTCCGTGTCCCGCTATTGCCGGTAGATTGAAGGATGGCGGGGCACGGAGACCCCGCACTACAATGGATGGTCAGTAGTTGGTGCCAAAACATCACACATCCGCTATTCAATGCCAACTATTTTCCGTAAAGAATTGACCAATGACCCTTCTGACAACCATTTTGCTGCAACACGCCATACACTTGTGGAATACGTCGGATAGACGTGGATCATGCCGCTTAGTTTTCGTAATGGAATTCCTTCCTGCATCGCGAGAACATACTCGTGTATTACTTCTCCAGCATTTGCTCCGACAAGGTGTACCCCTACTATTTTTCCACGCCATTTCGTCGTAATTACTTTAGAAAATCCTGATGTTTCTCCTTCCGCAACGGCTCTGTCAACGTCATTTTGATCTAACTTGAACACGTCAACATCTCCATATTGTGCGCGTGCTTGAACCTCTGTCAATCCACATCTGGCTACTTCAGGATCACAAAACGTTGTCCACGGAACAACAGAATAATTTACTTTTTTACGAAATGGCAATAGGAAATTCCTAACAAGAAGCTGTGCTTGAAAAGCAGCTACATGAGTAAAAAGATAGTGTCCAATCACATCACCAGCTGCATATATGTTTTTCACATGTGTCTGAAGTTGGTCATTTACAACTATTCCATTTTGTCCTACTTCAATCCCTATATTTTCAAGTTCTAAACCTTCTATATTTGGCACCCGACCAGCAGCAACCAGTATTTCATCAAAAGACTCTTCAAAATTACCGTTTGGAGGTGTAGATGAGTTATCTGAAAACGATACCGTTACACTATCCTCTTGTTTTTCAATCTTGGTTATGTCTGTATTTAATCGGACTCCAATACCTTCAGATATCAAGTATTGTTGCATCTTTTCTGATACATCTGTATCCTCTTTTGTTAGGATACGGTCACTTCGTTGTGCAATGGTAACGTTAGCACCGAGTCTATGAAACGCTTGTCCTAACTCTATACCAATCGGTCCTGCGCCAATCACAAGTAACCTTCGCGGTATTTCTTCCAATTCCCAGACATTCTCACTATCAAGATATTCATATTCATCTAACCCTGGAATTGGAGGGGCGAGTGGACGTGAACCTGTTGAAATAACATATCTTTTGCTTTTTATGGTTCTTGTCTGTCCAATTTCTCTATCTTCTACGACAAACGAATCGCGTGCTTCAAAACGTCCATCTCCGAAGATGACATCAACACCCATTCCTCTAAATCTTTCAGGGTTATCATGTTCTTCTTCTATGACATGTTGTGTGCTTCGGACATAATCCATCACCTTTTGCCAATTAGGATTAGTTTCAGATGTACTTATTCCATATTTCTCAGCATTCTGTATGTAGTTCGCAACCTTGGCAGTTTTGAGCAGAGCTTTAGATGGTACACATCCTGTCCACAGACAATCACCGCCTATACGGTGTTTTTCTACAAGCGCGGTCTTTTTTCCAAGTTTTGCACCTGCCACTGCCAGCACTAATCCTGCACTCCCTCCACCGATGATCGTCAAATCGTAGTTTTCCACAAGAATATCCTCCCCATTAGCATTCTGTCAAGTCTTTCGCAGGACTTTCCCGGGTAGTTTGCCCGTCACTTTGCCATTTTCAATAACTGCAACGCCATTGACAATTACCCAGCTTACACCAATAGGAGGCTGTACAGGATCAAACCATGTGGAACGATCAGCCACGGTATCAGGGTTGAAAACGACAATATCTGCTGCAAGACCTTTTGCTATCCTACCACGATCAGACAGCCGAAATCGTTCTGCGGGGAAACCACTCATCTTATATATAGCATCTTTAAGTGATACCAATTTCCTATCTCGGACAAATTTACCGAGATACTGAACAAAACATCCATAACTTCTGGGATGTGGATGTGGAATGTTATAGACACCATCGCTTGCAATCATCATTCGAGGGTGGACAGCAGTTCGGTTCAAAATCTTTTCATTTTCGTCAGTAGGAGTTGCCCACGGCATCATAAAGGTTTCAATTGCCAATTCATCTTTGATAAAATCATAAGCGAATTCTTCATAGGACTTTCCTTCAGTTTCGGCAGCTTCTGATAATAACTTGCCGATGTATCGTCCAGACTTATTGTAGCCTACAATTTGGTTTCCTTGTCCCAACTTTTCACGTAGATATGGAAGTGATTTTTTTCTGACATCAGAATTCTCCAAATTGGCTAACATCTCCTCTGGTGTACCAGTCTGATATTCCATCGGTAATAACATTGCAAGGTGGGTCATACCTGCTGGATATAGGTAGGATTCAAAGGTCAAATCTATATCTTCACGGTCAACTCGTTCAAGTATCTCAGCGGATTCGGCATCAACTCTCTCATGTGAAATATGGACTGGAATCTCAGCTTGTTGTGCAATCTCAATAGTTTCCTCCCAAGCAGCTTTACGACCAATGAGTTGATAGCGGATATGTGCAGCATATATAACATCGTAACTTGCTGCAACCTTAGAGAGATATACTAACTCGTTCAAATCAGCATTTGCAGAGGGTTGATAGTCAAGACCCAAACAGAGGCAACATGCACCTGCTTCAAGCCATTCACGAGTAATTCTCTCCATAGTTTGCAATTCTTCTTTGGTAGCAGGACGTGCCTCCCATCCCATTGCGCCAAGTCTGACAGCACAATGCGGAACTTGCGGATATAAGTTTCCAGGTATATTCCCATCAAATATACTGAGGTATTCATCTGGAGTTTGCCAATTGAGTGATAGTTTTGCATCGCCATAAGCAAATTGTGTATAGTGCCAGAGTTCCTGCGCAAGCTGTGGTGTCAATGGTGCCCATCCAAATCCATCTGGTGCAGCCAAATGTGTTGTAACACCTTGCATAAGCGGTGCATACTGATCGCGTCCACCAAGTAAAGAAATTTCAGAATGTACGTGAACATCAATGAACCCAGGACACACAACATGTCCATCAGCAGGTAATCTTAGTGATGCATCCACATTACTCAAATCACCTATCTCTAATATGGTATCGTTTTGTATACCGATATCTGCAACATAAGGTTCCTTTTTTCCTGTTCCATCAACGATAGTTCCATTCGTAATAATCGTGTCAAATGTCACGTAGTCCTCCAAAATCAGTTAGAATAAACCATAGATTGAAAAGATGAACGACAAACTCTGTTTTAGTTTTGACGAATTATAGCATACATCAGTGAAGTATTCAATTCGTAGATTATGTGGGGTGTGTAAAGTTTTTGGCACTTGTCTGAACCAGGATTTTCAGGATTAGTAGATTTCCATGATTATGAGTCTGAAGTTTCAGAGTGCTATTGATACAATAAGCTGCATTGATGTTGGTAGAAAACAACAAAACAGGGTTGGAAACCTCTCCAACAATCCGTAGATGGCAACTGAGGTTATTGTAAATCGGGGTTAGAAACCCCTCCCAACAAGAAGGAGTAGTTTTTATGCCCAAAACTTTACCTCCCGAGATTATGTGATATTCTTGGGGTATGTAAAGTTTTGCCCTATAAGCGTCTTAAGGAAATACGAAACCAGTAATACCCAGGCCGGTAGGTGCGATTTCCTTATCGCACCGGATTAGTCCCAACCAGTTCCATAAGAGGTGTTCGCTTAGGATGCGGCAGAATACGCGTTTGGTATTCTGCATTGATAAGGAAATCGCCAAATCAAAGGTATGAATGCCATTTAGGCATTCCCGCCTACCGGCCTGGGAACATCCCTAAATTGACGCATATAGATGAAATTTAATACAGCACAACCTAACAGGTTATGCTACCAAGACACAACCTAACAGGTTATGCTACAACAAAGAGGCATAATATATTAGAAATGGTATAACATTTGACAGCGAATTCTCTGTGTTTATCTTGAAGTTTCATTGAAATTTTCCACCTAAAAATCGTACTATATGGTACAGTTTTTCGTACTATAGTACGATTTTTCAAATTGCTCTAAACATAGTGTACATAAGGGTTTGTAAGGGTAATTTCTAAAATAGAAAAAATTTAAAATAGTACAGTTTCTATTTTCGGTTTTTGTCGTGTGAAATCGGTAGTCTGTTTCAGACAATTGCCCAATATTATACTCATGGATAATTGAATGTTGATAAAGGTTAAAATAGATGTAATAAAAATGCACTTGGTGAATGTGTATAAGGCATGGACATTGACACTTTTTGTTATTGAAATGTCGTTTTTTAGTCCTGATATTTTATATATTGAAAAGGGCCTGTATCGGATAATCGCTGAGAATTGTCTATAGGGATTTGTGGACATATATTTTGACCTTTAGAAAAATAAATATGATGTGAAACATATTATAACACAAATAAATTGTTGATGTCAAGTTAATTATTACAATTCTAAGATAATTTTTGTGTTTTTTGTAAAAAAGGGGATATTTGCTTGTATTTTGCGTTTTATTTGCAAAGTTTTCATTACTCCCAACAGAAATAATATTGGGTATGTAAAGTTTTTGTCCAGATAAGACTGTCTCTTATTGTAGTGCGTGGGCTCTGTGCTCCGCCGTAGCTGATGAATTGGGAGATAGCGGGCACCTAAATCAACGGGACCAATACCGTTGGGTGAATACATGTTTGGTATTCCCTGGAGACCACATTACAATGGTTTATGACAGAGGCATTCAATTGTCGAGATTCACATTTGTGGGAGGGGTTTCTAACCCCGATTTGAGATACACAGCAGCAGAATTCGGGGTTAGAAACCCCTCCCACAATAGGTTCAAGTGAAAATTGAATGCCTCTGGGTTTATGAAGGACTTGTGCAAAAACTCTACACATCCTATGCTATAATAACCCAAGTTGCTACCTATAAGATTTTAGACACATAGACACCATTTTTAATAGAGAACAGTTCGTTATTGGTGAATATTGTAGCGTCCACTTTCAGTTTGCGGACTAATATGCACAAACTATGAAGTTTGTGCTACATGGGTGGCAACAATAAAACGTGTTCAATATTTAGATTTGCATTTTATATTAGATATATTTCATAATATTTACATCAAAAACATAGATATTTGATGAATTTCAGGGATTCATCATAACAAATCTATTGTTAGATTTATATATCTTTACAATTCTAAGGAGCAAATGAATGAATAATTCCAAGTTTAAGATTTTATGGTATGTAGCCGTAATATTCATCGGATGCATATCAATAACACCTTTGCCAGTAAGTGCTGACTCACTGAAAGTGGTCGTTAAAGATCAAAATGAAAATGCTATATCGTCAGCAAAAGTGTTAATTGGTGGAGAAGAACAAACAACAGATGATAACGGTGCTGCTACATTCAGTGATGTGACAGGTGCAGAGTCTGTTGAGATTTCAGCAATAGGTTATGCCCAAAGACGTGTGAACATATCTGCTGGACAGGCAGAACTGACAATAATGCTTGCACCTATTCAGACCGTAGATTCAGTAGTTGTAGTAGGCACACGAAGCATCGGTCGTCGTGCCTTACAAGCACCCGTCCCGATAGATGTTGTTGAGAGAGAACAACTGAGTCTTACAGGGCAATCAGAGACAGGTCGTATTATTCAGATGTTAGTACCCTCTTTCAATTTTTCCAGTTCGTCCATTAGTGATGGAACGGATGCATTGCGTCCTGCAACACTAAGAGGATTAGGTCCAGATCAGACGTTAGTATTAATTAATGGCAAACGCCGACATAAAAGTGCTTTACTACACGTCAATACATCAGTGGGTCGTGGTACGGCAGGGACAGATTATAATGCCATCCCTTCATCAGCCATAAAACGGATTGAGGTGCTACGGGATGGTGCTGCTGCACAATACGGTTCTGATGCTATTGCTGGTGTCATCAACATTATTCTGAAGGATGATATTGACACAGGTGACGCAAACTTGTATTGGGGACAAACTTATGAAGGTGATGGCGATACATGGATTGGAAATGCTAACTACGGCATGAGAGTAGGTACTGACGGATTTCTTAATCTGACAGCAGAATGGCGGGACAGGTATCGCACAAATCGTGCAGGACTGACAGGTGTTCAACAATATGAACTTGTTGGTGAAGATGTTTGGAAGCAACGTGGCGAAGAAAAACCCCCTGGAGATCCTATTGAAACCGTTGAGATTACGAATGATGATGGTACGGTAACTCAAGAAGGTAGATGGTACGATCCGCGCGAATACGATTTTAATCGGCAAAATTTCCGTATAGGTGATGCCGATTCCTCTCAAAGAGTAGGATTTTACAACTTTGGTTTACCCATCATAGGAAATATGGAATTGTATTCATTCGGTGGATATTCCATACGGCAAAACAACAGTGCTGGTTTTTATCGTAGAGCTAACGAACCTACAAAAACATCAACAGTGATTTATCCTGACGGTTTCTTGCCCGAAATTAATACAGACATTGAAGATGTCTCTCTTGCATTTGGAGCGGCTTGGACACATGAAGCAACGGACCTGAATGTTGATGTCAGCATCAATCACGGTTTGAATACCTTTGACTTTTTCATTTCAAATTCCATGAATGCCTCCTATGGCGCAGCAAGTCCTACTTCTGCTGAAGCTGGTGGTTTTGAACTTTCACAAACAGCATTTAACCTTGATGTGTCATATCCACTTAAATATCAATCTTCGCTTATTAATTTAGCGGGTGGTGTAGAATTCCGACGTGAAGGATACGGAATCCATGCGGGTGAACCTGCTTCATGGATAAATGCAGGGCGCGGAGTTGAAGGTGCCGCTTTTGGCATCCAAGTTTTCCCCGGCTTCCGTCCAGACAATGAAGTAGACGAGAATAGAACCAACATTGCGGGTTATTTAGACTTTGAATCATATATAAGTGGCCAACCCGGTAGTGGACTTCTTGTCGGTGCAGCAGTGCGTGGCGAACAGTACAGCGACTTTGGCACAACCATTACTGGAAAAGCTACTGCACGTTATGACTTGACGAAACAAGTTGCGGTCCGCGCCGCTGGTAGCACAGGTTTCCGTGCACCTTCACTGCAACAACTCTACTTCAATAACATCAGCACACAATTTAATGCAGATTCCAATGATGTTGATGGTGACGGTGACACAGATGAACTGATACCTATTGAGGTAGTTACTTTTAGAAACTCCAGCGAAGAGGCAAGTGAGATCGGCATTCCTGAACTGAAGGAAGAGACAGCATTTAATGTCTCTGGTGGTGTCGTCCTAAAGCCATTAAACAAAATGTGGTTCTCCGTTGATGGTTTCCTCATTCAGATTGATGACCGCATTGTCGTAAGTGGAAGATTTAGTGCTGATAAAGTACCCGGTTTAGCCGAAACTGGAGCGGGGGAAGCGCAAGTTTTCACGAACGTTGCACAGACTCGCACACAAGGCGTTGATGTCGCCGCTGGTTATCTCCATGCTTTTGATAACGAATCCCTTCTCAATTTAAAGATCGCGTTGACGTTGGCAGATACTGAAGTTATCGGTGATGTGGAAGCACCGGAAATTTTTGCTGATGTTAAAGATTCACTCTTCCCTTCACAACAACGTTCCATGATTGAAGAGTGGCAGCCGAAAACACGCGTTAATATCAGTGCGGATTATATTATCGGTGATCTCACTATTGGCACCGCGTTACGGTATTTCGGTAGTTACACTGTTCAAGAAGGTAACGGCGATGATCAGACTTACGGTGGCAAATGGCTAACGGACCTCCAAACAAATTATAAGTTGAATGAAGGACTATCTCTAACCATAGGTGCAAATAACTTGTTTGATGCAGTACCTGATGAAAATGAAATTGGTCAATCCCGTGGTGGTGAGTTGGTCGATGGAACAGGTGAAGTGATTGTTGATTCTCCTGGCGTATTTACATATTCCAGAAGGTCTGCACCTTTCGGTTTCAACGGTGGGCTTTATTACGCGAAATTGACCTATAGTTTTTAAATATTAGTTTTAGAGCGTATCTCATAAATCTTATGTAGGGCGGGGTCTCTGTGCCCCGCCATGTCTAATATACCGAAATAACGGCGGGGCACAGAGACCCCGCCCTACATTGAAGTTGGATTTCTGAGTTGAAATAGGTTAATCTATTTATGAGATACACTGTAGTAATCTTGAGATATAGCGCGGTGTAACACCGCGCTTTTTTTGTTGAATCAATATACTCAAAATGCTAAATTAATATACATATACAATTAGATTTTCATTTTAGGAGAATATGATGCAACGGAAACTATTTCTTAGTGGCTTAATGTTATTTTCAATCTCATTAATAATCTTTATCTATACACGTTCTGTGAATAGCCAGAACGATATGGTGGAACGCGGTAAATATCTTGTTGATGCAGTGGCTGCTTGTGGTCATTGCCATACACCACGTGCTGGTGCTGAATACGATATGACAAAGTACCTTGCTGGTCATCCAGAAAACGACGCTTATCCCAAATACGATTTCAGTATGATGCAACAAGGGATTTTTCTTTTAGTTTCACCACAGCTAAGTGCATTTTCAGGTCCGTTTGGTACAAGTTTTGCCACGAACCTAACCCCTGATAATGAGACTGGATTAGGAGAATGGACAGAGCAGATGTTCGTTGAATCAATGCGGACAGGCCATCATCAGGGAAATAAAGACAATCGCAAAATATTTCCACCAATGCCTTCAAAGCATTATGCACAAATGACTGATGCAGACCTCAAAGCCATTTGGGCATATTTAAAAACAATTAAACCAGTTAAAAACGATGTGAGTCCAGTATTGAACAGATTTGGTAGACCATATTAATCAAAAATCAAATATACAATTGGAGCATATAAACTATGGCATCATCTAAAAAGGAAGTTAAAGTCGCTGTCGTTGGAATGGGGATAGGTAGACCTAATGGGGCAGCACTATCACGAAATACAAGGGGTAAAGTCGTCGCATTATGCGATCTTGACAAAAACCGGATGGAAGGTTTTGCCAAGGATTTACCCGGTAAAGTAGAACAATACACTGACTATAAAGAGATGTGTAAAGCATCTGATATTGACGCAGTTTTTGTCGGCACCCCAAATCAGTGGCATGTACCAATAGCATTGGAAGCAGTACGAAACGGAAAGCACGTTATGGTTACGAAGCCGCTTGCAGATTCAGAAGAAGCAGCAGAGAAGTTAGTAAACGAAGCAGAATCTGCTGGCGTGGTCAACATGATGTCTCTCTCTACACGGTTTGGACATAGTTGCCAACACCTTGGAAAGATGGCAAGGGAAGACTATTTTGGAGAAATCTACTATGCGCGTGCACGAAGTGTTCGTAGAAGTGGTATCCCAGCGTGGAATCTTGGATTCATACAAAAAGGAGGCGGGGCATTCAGAGATATGGGGGTTCACGTGCTTGATTCTGTATGGTGGATAATGGGTATACCGAAGCCTATTTCTGTTCTCGGTGCAGCGGGAGCAAAGTTCGGTCCTCGCGGACTCGGTTATTGGAACAATACAAAAGCTCCGAAAGAGACTTATGAAAAATACGATTCTGATGACTATGCAGGTGGATTTATTACATTTGAGAATGGAGTAGGATTACAAGTAGAGAGTTTCTGGGCATCACATCAACCTGGTGAATTTCAAATTGAACTATTTGGAACTGAAGCTGGTGCGACACTGAGTCCATTGAAAGCATACCGCACAAACAAAAAAGGTGATTTTGAGGACATTGATATAGAATTACCAAAAAGTAAATATAATGAGGCATGGGACGCTATTGCTGATCATTTTATTGAATGTATTTTGGATGGTACAGAGTGTAAAGCTCCCTTACGACACGGACTCATTGTTCAGAGAATGATGGAAGGGCTACTCAAAAGCGGTGAGACTGGACGTGAGGTACATCTCGAGGTAGAATAAATATGAATCTTGATCTGACAACTATACGTGATGATTTCAATCAAACAGGTTTCGCCATTGTTCCGAATCTGTTTAGTAGAGATGATGTGCAACGACTTAAATCAGAATGTATCAATATTATGGAAACAGTGAGGAAAGAAACGGGATCAGTTGCTGGACACGGTGTTCATGTGGGTTTGGCAGCTCGGAGTCCTGTTTTTCAAGAGGCTGTTGCAGATGAAAGATTACTTGATATTCTATCTGTAATCCTTGCGCCAGATATTGAATTCCTCAGTGATAAATTTGTCTTTAAGAGTGAATCGATGACCTTCGCAAGTCCATGGCACCAGGATTGGTCCTATTGGTATGGAGCACACAAATACTCAATTTGGGTTGCGCTTGACGATGCTACCGTCGAGAATGGATGCCTGAAGTTGTTACCAGGTTCGCATAAATCAGCTGTTGTTCACGATGGTGATGCAAGTGATGGACACGGGTTTGGTAACCGATTGAAACCTGATGCAGTAGATGAAAGTCTTGCCGTTACTGCAGAAATAGAAGCAGGAGGTGCAGTCTTTTTCCACGATCTGACGCTACATTCGAGCCATCCTAATGTCTCTGGAGAGGAACGTTGGGTCTGGATTCCCACATATCGTGATGCAAAAGCTGAAGATAATGACTATCCATGGGCTGTTGCTGCGAAAGTTTTGCGCGGGGAGAAATAATAAGTTATTCTACAGGCATATCCTACAAATTGTATAAATAAAAAGGAGTGATTATGTTTAAAAATTTAAGTACTGGTGCAATTGGCATCCATGTAAATATGAAAGAAGGTTTAGCATTAGCAAGAGAAGCAGATTTTGAAGGACTTGATCTAAATATAGGAGAAGCAAGTCAACTTGCAGAAGAACACTCTGTTGATTACGTAAAAGATTTGTGGCAATCATCTGGTATTCGCATGGGTGGATGGGGATTTGGTGTAAATTGGCGCGGTTCGGATGCAGATTATTATGCCGGTTTAGCACAATTACCTGCACGTGCAGAACTTGCAGCTGAACTCGGTTGCTTCCGCACAACAACAGTTGTCGGTCCAGCATCCAACGATATGACATACCAAGATAATTGGGATTTTTCTGTCAAAAGACTACGTGGCGTTGCAGAAATCCTAAATGATTACGGTCATTCAATCGGCCTGGAATTTATCGGTCCTGCAACAAGCCGTAAAAGTGCAAAACATCTATTTGCATATTCTATGGATGCGATGTTAGGACTTGCTGCTGCTATCGGCACAGGAAATGTCGGTTTACTGTTTGATACTTGGCATTGGTATACATGTCGTTCTACTGTTGACGATGTGCGTAAACTGTCTGCTTCGGATGTTGTGTATGTCCATATTAACGATGCACCTGCAGGAATAGATCCGGATGAACAGATTGATAACATTAGATGTCTACCAGCAGAAACAGGGGTAATTCCACTGACTGAATTGATGCAGATTCTCAAAGACATTGGATATGATGGACCTGTTACACCTGAACCTTTTAGCAAAGAAGTTAATGACATGGAACCTGCAGATGCTGCAAAAACAACAGCGGAATCTCTCAATCAGGTGTGGAGAAACGCAGGACTATAAGATTACATAATTTAAAAAGGTAACAGGATTTATGCATTCCCCTCTTGATAAGGGGGGTTAGGGGGGTTAAAAGTCGTTATTTCAATGATATTTCAGTGATTTAACCCCCTAAATCCCCCTTATCAGTGGGACTTTAAGAAAAACTGCGTAAGTCCTGAAGGTAAATCTGTGCAACTCATCAACAAAGAGAACATTATTGCTATTACGCATCTGTGGGAAGGTGATCGGTTTGATGATGGTCGTCCCTGTGTGCCAGATGATATTCTACAACGGATGAAGGCAATCAGCATTGAACAAGCATGGGGTGTTCTAAATGGTAACGGATATAAATTCCAGTTTGCTGGTGATTGGGTGAATCTGCATCCTGAACGTGTTCTTGTTGGTAGAGCAGTGACATGTGCTTTTGTCCCAATACGTCCAGACTTCAATGATGCTGTTTCATCACAAGGTGAAAAAGATGGACGTGTTGGGGGACAAAACTCATGGGTTATTGACACACTTGTTAAGGATGATGTGATTGTCGTAGATCTATTTGGAAAAATAAAGGATGGTACTTTTGCTGGAGATAATCTCGGTAATTCTATCTATGCAAAAACGGGAACTGGCATGGTTATTGACGGTGGAATACGAGATCTTGATGGAATCTACGAACTGCCTAATTTTTCCACTTTTGTCCGCGGGGTTGATCCAACAGGTATAGCAAACGTAACGCTCACTGGCATAAACGTCCCTATTCGAATAGCTGAAGCGACTGTCCTTCCTGGAGATGTTGTATTAGGTAGACGTGGGGGAATCATCTTTATTCCGCCACACTTTGCACAGCAAGTTGTTGAACAAGGCGAAGCGGTACAACTCCGCGATCGTTTTGGTCATCAACGCCTGCGAGAAGGCATTTACACACCAGGCGAAATAGATAGAAAGTGGTCTGAAGAGATTGAAAAAGATTTCGCAGAGTGGCGTGCAAATCAAAATTAGATTCTATGTCTAAATTTCAGATACAAGGTAAGGAACATATTGCGAGATTATACCGATCTAATCAGACGTTTATGTCAAATAGACCTTCCACACAGAATCATTGGTTCTGTTAACGATAATCCAATCTATTTCTTCCAAATAGAATCTCAATCAAGTAATTCCAAACTTATGCTAATTACGGGTGGAGTGCATGGAGACGAACCTGCAGGAGTAGAAGCGGCTATCAATTTCTTGGCACGCGACAATTCCGAACTTCTAACTCATTTTTCCTTTGTTGTAGTCCCGTGTATCAATCCGGACGGTTACATCCATGACACAAGAGAAAACAAGGAGAATATTGATATTAATCGTTCTTTTGAGACAGATGATGTAGAGGAAGCATTAATTGTTAAAGATGCAATACGCGATATGCATTTTACTTTGACAATAGACTTTCATGAAGACTATGAGGCAAATGGATTTTACCTTTACGAAGGAATAAGAAATGAGGAGTATCTTGGTCCCGAAATTGCTAAAGTTGTCAAATCCATCGGACCTATAGATGCAGATGATTCAGGTGAAGAAACGGTAGCTATTGCTCAAGGGGTATATAAAGTTGCATCAGAATGGGGTTTGCAAGGATTAGCACCATATCTTTTACATAAGCATAGTGAACATGTTATCATCACAGAGACACCTACCGTATGGGATCTGGATCAACGTGTTGCACTCCATTTAGGTGTATTAGATACTGCATTAGCACATTACATAGAGGAAAAATAGATGGAAGAACAGTCCATTCTATCTAATGTAAATACAAACTCACGTCCTTCAGAACTGAAGATTACTGACATGCGGATCGTCCGCACGCAAGTTGGTGGGCCTATCTTGAAATTGGGGACAAATCAAGATATTCATGGACTTGGTGAAGTTCGTGATGGTGCAAGTCCGACCTACGCGTTGATGCTCAAGAGCCGTATCTTGGGAGAAAACCCGTGTAATGTTGACAAGATCTTTCGTAAAATCAAGCAATTTGGTTACCATGCACGGCAGGGAGGTGGCGTGTGTGGTATTGAGATGGCATTGATGGATTTGGCTGGAAAGGCTTATGGTGTGCCGTGTTACCAACTTGCAGGTGGAAAATTCCGTGATAAAATCAGATGCTATAGTGATACACCATCACTGAAAGATCCTGAAGAAATGGGTAAGAAACTACAGGAACGGATTGACAAAGGATTTACATTTTTGAAAATGGATGTAGGTGTGGGGTTCCTTCGCGGAATACATGGAACACTATCTGCACCTGATGGGAATTTGGCAACACATGAATTGATGCATCCTTTCACAGGTATCCGTCTGACAGAGAGAGGAATTGGAATACTTTGTGATTATGTGGAATCTGTCCGTGAAATAATAGGATATGAGATACCGCTTGCTGTGGATCATTTTGGACATATCGGAATAGAAGATTGCATAAGACTTGCAAGAGCGTTGGAGAAATATAACCTTGCATGGTTAGAGGACATGGTGCCGTGGCAATTTACAGATCAATATGTACGTCTTTCAAATTCTTGTGCGACTCCAATATGCACAGGAGAGGATATCTATTGTAAAGAAGATTTTATGCCGTTGTTTGAAAACCGGGCTATCGCAATCTGCCATCCGGATATTGCGACATCAGGCGGGATACTGGAAACAAAGAAGATTGGTGAACTTGCTGAAGAACATGGTATAGCAATGGCATTGCACATGGCAGGAACGCCCGTTTGTGCTATGGCAAGTGTTCACTGTGCTGCGGCGACATCAAACTTTATGGTGTTGGAAAATCACTCAGTGGACAATCCATGGTGGGATGATATGGTCACAGGTTTACCGAATCCAATTATACAAGATGGCTATATTTCAGTACCAGAAACACCGGGTTTGGGTATAGAACTCAATGAGGAAGTTATCAAAGAGCATCTTCATGCAAACGAGACAGGATACTTCTTACCGACAACAGAATGGGATAATGAGCGATCACATGATAGATTGTGGAGTTAAAGTATTGATCAAGGTAATGCTTTAGCCCGTCTTAACACAGAAGATAGGTTTTTAGGTGTATTACATTTACTCTTGTCAATTGGATATTTCTTACCATCAAAGTTAATCTGTTCGCGTCTGAGTTTAGAGTATTGCAATTGGTGAGTCCCGTCACCGTGAAATAGAATAGGAACACAGGTAACTTTTAGTCTTCTTGGTAGAATATCTTTCACGAAATCTGCTCCACCTTGTAGTTGTAAAGCAATATCTCTTGCACTATCAAAAGTGCTACCTTTATGTTCAATTAATACCACAACCAGAATGTCATTTGTTGAACAGATATAAAATAGGATCTTATCACAATGCTTTCCTGTTTTTCCTTGTGATTTGAATGCAAGATCAACATCCATTATCACATGTTCACTTGGAAGGTTAGTCATGTCAACACGACAATTTTTTCCATGACACGAAGTTGTAAGAATGTCATCACCTAATAGTTTTCGTATTAAATTTAGGATTTCACTCATTTACACTATCTGCCTTCTCGTTAAGGAACTGCCGTTCAAATTCAACGAAGGTGTTATATAGATAATCTGCAACGTCTTCGTAATCTGATGGTTCGATCCCTTCAATACGATCGAAGGGTATTTCCTCAACAGGTTTATCAGTGTGAAACCACCATGCCCCCACTTCTTCTTTTAACAACCAGTGCGGCAATTCACATTCTTCTTGATCTTGTTTCTTCAATTCTCCCTCTCGGATCAAATTCGCAAATTGTTGAAGAAGCCAATTGCTATGAGTTGTTATAATCACACGGACTCCAACTCTAACTAAATGGGCAATTGTTGTGGCAATTTCTGTTTGAGCTCTGGGATGCAGATGTGCCTCAGGTTCTTCTATTATCAGTGTGTCTCCCGGTTTAACAATTCCTCTTAGAAATATAACTAATGGGGCAAGTTCTGATACGATTGATGAAGATTGATTCATTCTTATTGACTTTTCTGTATTCTGTGGACGGTATAGAAAATGTGGAAACCCTCCTTCAATAGTTTGAAATAGTTCAATTTTACCTTTTAGTAATCTTTTTTCCAATATTTCTGCAATCTCATACATATTTTTAAAGTAGATGTCCTGTTTCCTATAACTATACAAGTGTTTTAGAAAATCAGCAGTCATACCGGTAAGCACAGAATCATGATTTGAGTTGTCTAAAACTACTCGGGTAGCACGATCTACAAGAGAAATTGCTATAATCCCATAAGCTTCCATTATTCCGCTTCTTGCAGCAGGTAGATAATAACATGATGATGTTGGAGTCAAAAAACGTACAGGAATCCCTTTGTCTTTTACATTTAGTGCCTTTATGAATAATTCTCTATCTTGTGAATTCAAAACTATATTTTCGTTGATGAATTTATCAGTTTTATTTTCATTTTCAGTGTTATAGAAATCATAAGACCATAACGTTTGGCATTCCTCATCAACCCTAAAAGTAACTCTCATATCTTGGTTCTGAATACTGCTATCTCTTTTTAGTTCAGAAACAGCCCCAACATCAAAACACCTTTTGAGTTCTCTTTCCAAGTTTTCCAAGTGTGCTTTTCCAGATAGAAGACGTTTTCGTACCCATTCTGGTAAATGTGAAAACTTAAATGTTTTGTCATTCTGAGTTAGTTTTTTTTGAACATTTTGTGTTTCATTTATTAATGCATCTGTAGAAAGATCAGCAGGACCTGCATAATAAATAGGATCAAAATCTGAAGTGTTGTAATAAGACCAGGGTACACGTGGAATACCATCAAATGCACGTTGGATAGCGTAGATTAGGGCAGCAAGATATGTTTTTCCTGTATTACTTTCTCCGACGAATATTGTGAGTGGACGCAAGTCTATCTCTGCTTTTTCAATAGGACCGAAATTCTCAACTGCTATGTGGATCTTATGATTTTGGTTTTCTTTTTCTTCTGACACAACAAACTTCCTCCTACCTCCAAAATAGTATTTCAATTATACGGATAATGCTGATAAATTGCAATGTATATCCTTCAGGACTTACGCATTCCCCTTGATAAGGGGGTTAGGGGGTTAAAAGTCGTGATTTCAATGATATTTCAGTGATTTAACCCCCTAAATCCCCCTTATCAGAGGGACTTTAAGAAAAACTGCGTAAGTCCTGTCCTTAAACTTCATTGACAATCTAAGCCTCTTTGTGATAATATCATTGAAGGAAATAAATACCATTCTAAACTGATGGAATGATCTCATGCATGAAAATAAACCTACAGAAATCAAACGACTGCCGCATAGTTTAGTTATACAATGGAAAGATGGGCACAGTAGTGAACTTTCCTATAGATTACTCAGAGAAAGATGCCCATGTGCGCGGTGTAATGCCGAAAAGCAGCAGAAGGATCCTTTTCGTATGTTACCTACAGATGATTATTGGGAAAAACTGCATTTGGTAGGGATACAACCTATTGGAAGGTATGCTATTCAATTACAGTGGAGTGACGGGCATAAAACTGGAATTTATACTTTTGACTTTTTACGTAAACTCAGTGATACTTTGGATACTTGAGGGGTGTGCGTAAATAATTGAATGTTGAATATAGATTTAGAGATAGTAGGCACACGCCGTGGGTTCTCCGTCCACAAGTTCAAAGACGCACAATGAATTGTGCTACTACCAAAGGTATTTCCCCAAATCAAGCGGCACCTGATACCTTTTGCTGTCTGTGTTGATGTGTCAATTTAATTATGCACACCCCTCAATTGTAAATCATGCAGCGTTTGCTATGTTTGCTCGTGTTCCTTGCACATCAAAGCAATCATATTGGTTGGTGGACATAATCTGTGTAGCAAAATTCATTGCTTGCTTCTCTGTAAGGTATCCATCAGCGATTTCTGCTTCAAGTGCGCGTTGAATTTCATTGCGAGCTTGTATGGAGTATGCATAAGCACTTGTAGGCCATCCGGTATCTCCACCGAAAGCAAATAATTTGTTTGATGGCACTGCATGAATACATCTACGTAGAAAATCACGCGAACTGTATGGATCAATGCTCCATGCCCAACAGAAATCTATCCAGATATTGCGATAGTGTTTTGCAAGAGCGACTAATTCATCATTGTATGGATATGCAATGTGCATGAGCACAAACTTGGCATCCAGATAACGAGAAAACAGCGCACACATATTTCCCGCAGGAATACGACTAACGGGCATTCTGTTGTTACCTGCATAATAGCCTGTGTGGATTTTGAATGGGAGGTTGTGTTCAATAGTCTGTTCTACACCACGTGCCCAACACCAATCTCCAAGACATAAACGAGTCTGTTCTTCAATCTGGTCGGAGGGTTTTGTTAATACGGTGTTAAGAGCATTCGCAGCATCCTCATCACTCCGTTCAATCCATTTTAGTGTGCGGTTGTATGCATGTTGAGATTTGACAGCGATTGCGCAGGGCGCGTGTTTAGCGAAAATCGCTTCTATACCATTTTTCAAAGAAGCAAGATCTTTCACTTCAATTCCTGTTTCAGAGTGGATAGCTTCAGCATTCACCTGTCCATTGCAGAAATTTGCCCAAGAAAGATCATATAAGAAAAAATCTGGGCCTGATGTATCGGGGGCACACTGCCAACTGAAGTCATCGGTTTGGATATGATCAAGTTTAGCAATATCATGAAGAATATGATGACGTTTTCCCGGTTTGCGAATTGTCATTACCTTGTCATTTGCTTGTTCGAGGGCATCACTTGTCAGTTCATCAATTCCATAGATGTGTTTTGCAATTAGACTGACCGCTTCACCATAACCGGTAAATTGTGTTGCTTGCCATGCGTCCCGTATGCCTTGAAACCGTGTCTTGATGTCTTTGTTTGCATCCATCAAGTTTTGCATTGCTTCAGCTGAAGCACCTGCTGTAACAAGGTCTGCTGGAACATAATTACCGAATAAATCTTGAAGTATATCCGGTCCATTTTCTACCCAATCATTTTCTCGTCGCAGATGTTCATGTGTATCAACTAATCTTACGGCTTGAATGTGATGTGATAATTCTGTTGTCATGAATTTACTCCTTGCTATTTATTTCTACACTTTTCTCAAATTAAATTTCATACTTGACAAACACACTATAATATGATTAACTATATAAAAACTAAAATAGAAGCAGTGTATTCATATAGAAATGTAGTTCAAAATAACATTCTCATATATAATCTTGTGAAGTATGATACAGATTATAGTAAAATAGTGTTATTATGTCAAAAGAAACATCTAATTCATACGCAAAACTATTCTTCGCTCTAAATGTAAATTATAGAAAACAATACGGTATTGTGAAAATGAGATTTTATCAACAGAGTTTTTTGTTAGTTACAAGTTTATGTATGCCTTCTGCTATTTATATTCACGAAATACGTGAATCTGTATTGAAACTTACATCAGTGGAAGACAATCACAGGAGCATATAATGCCTACAGGACGGATAAAATATTATAATTTAGATAAAGGATTCGGTTTTATAGCACAAGATAACAGTGAAGAGGATGTTTTCTTACACAGTTCCGCAATTAAATATGCAGATTATGAGGAACTACGGGTCGGTCAGCGCGTGAAATATAATGTCGTTGAAGGCGATAAAGGATTAGTCGCGAAAAATGTTGAAGTTTTGCTAACGCCAACAGAAAGAAGATGGTTACGACAAGGGAAGACTATTATTCCGCGTGGATACTCCGGATTTCAAGCACAAAACCAAGATAATTTGGATAATGATGCCCAATCACTTCCTGGCAATACGGATAATGAAAAGGTAAAGGAACATCCCAAACACACACCCACAGATTGGAAAAGGAGATCTCAAGAGGAATCATCCGATCCTCAGTCCAATAAGGAACTTGATGAAAAAGAACAATCCTCAAGACAGTTAAGTTTCGGTGACCTATATATCCTCAAACAGATCAATTATGAAACACCTATGTATTTCGCAATGTACAATCATGAACATTTACCTGCTTTAGTGTTAGAAATGACACTTTCTGAATTTACACTCAATTGTAATGGTAAAGAAAAAAGTGTAAAGAAGTCTGATATCAAGTATTGTTACAAGGAGATTGATGCTAAAAATGTAACTGCCCTACTTCAATATACTGAAGATATAAAAAATAAGCAACTGCAACCGATCCTTACAAGTGATGAGCAATATACCATTGATGCTGAGACTGTTAAACAAGCCCGACATGACGGGAATTCTATTCAGATTACGCTGCGTGAAGGTGAGTTCTTTCAAGGTGTTGTTGATTGGATTAGTCCGTATGAAATTAAATTGGTTTTGAAAAATGGTTCTAAGATAGTTGTTTTCCGGCATGCAATATGTGATTTTGCAGTTGTCGAAATGGAGGAATAAATTGGAAACTTTACCCGAAGAAGTTATGTCAACTTATCACCAACTTGTAGATGAGATTTCAAGCGACATTGAGAGATTGCAGAGAGAATACGGACGTGGTCCCTGTCCATCAAACTGTTTCCAATGTTGTCTCAACACATCAACAATCCCAATCAGTGAAGTAGAAGCTCGTGATTTGAAAACTGCTCTTGATGCATTACCCGAACCTATACGGCAGCATATCCGTGAAAAAGCAGAAAAAACAATAAAGGTGTTGGAAGAACAAGGTTTTTCTCCAGATAAAATGGTTCAGGATGCTGGCATGAAAGCAATTGATGTCATTAAAGGTAAATCCTATGGTGAATGTCCGATGTTAATTGGTGGTGTATGCTCAGTCTACGAACACCGTCCTATAATCTGCCGTGTATGGGGATACCCCATTGACAATGGCAGCGAGTTGGCATGTTGTAAGAAGACGTTCATCGGTGTACGCCGCAACTACAAACCTATAGATTATGCAAACTATTGGCGTAGATGTAAAGATTTGAGCCAGTCGCTTGGAGCGGAAGAAAAAACGCCAAATTGCTATCTGGTGTTAGCGTTATTAGATGATTAATTTACCTAAGTTGCCGCCAACAATAAAAATCGGGGTTAGAAACCCCTCCTACAAGACGCATATAGTGCAAAAAACTTTACACACCCCCAGAAAATTTAATTTGTTTGACAATTTATGCGAATTTTGTTATTATCTCAATTAGGTTAGTTTCTATTTGTCTATCTATGGAAATATTTTGATAAAAATTCAGAATTTTCATTTGACATAATTTGTTAATTATAGTATTATATTAAACACTGATTGCAATTTAATCGTAAATTATAAATAGGCGGGGAAATTTACCGAATTTCTAACATTAAACGCCACATGCCGATTAAAATGCTTGCTTTATTTTGTCACTTTTGTTAAAATAACAGACGTTCTTATATTATGATCAAATTTTAAGTTAAATACATTATGTTACGTAATCATTTGAATCTGTTATGTGAACCTACCATAAAGATTCCCCTTGGTCAAGGACAAAACTTTGGTGCCCAATTTTTATCGCTTTTGACCGTCATTACGGATAATCTGACGTTGTCCGCGGGTTGATTTACGTACTCAAGGAAAGAATTTAAATGCTTGGTAGTAGGATGTTTATTTTGGATGGGCAGACACCTACCTCCGGTCGTTTTATTGTGTTTCCCGCTTGCCCATCTAAAACTTCAGAATTTAGTCTCGTTTAGCGGGACTTAACGAGGAGGAAAAGTTAATGAAAAAACGAACACTTGTTTGTTTTTTGATTTTTTTATTGTGTGTTATTCACAGTTCAATTCCAGACACCGTGTTTGGACAAGGATCGGATCCGACTCCCACAGAACTCGCCAAACAGGTGTTTGATGAACACAATCAGGTACTTCGACGTGCAAGTGTAAAACAATACCTGCCACAGATTATTGAAGGGCTAAAGGGAGAATTACCCCTTGGTTTGACACCTCTGGGTGTCATTAACTTGGCAATAAGCAGTATAAAGAATGATCCTACTGGAGAGGGCTTAAAAGATGCTGCTAAACTTGCGGGTCTGACATTAACAGATGATCATATCGCTATTATTGCAGATGCAGATGTGCAAAAGGTCCTTGAAGATGACACCACTAAGGCATTGCTAAGTCTTACTGGTAATGATCTTACAATAGGGCTTGATGAACTTTTGCGGTTGATCAATGAGGCTGAGGAAATTGGTCCACCGGAGCAAGGACCGCCGACGCTATCTATTACGACCTCGCCCCCGACAACCGAACAAAAAGGTTCTTTTGATGTCGAGTTTACCACTGCAGATGTTAACGTCGAAGATACGGTTACCGTGACAGCATCTATTTCGGTAGATCCAGTTGAGGCAATAGCATATTACAGCAGGACGGTCACCGGCAACAGTGTCCGGGTTATGCAGACTGCTCCCACCGCAGCAATGCCTATGATTCCTGGTGCGACTGTCACATTAACGTTGGTGGCTAATGATGGCACGGCAGATTCATCTCCTGCAACCTTTGAGGTTATGTTTGGAGCAGCGGAGTTTATACCACAAGCACCGCCGACGCTATCTATTACAACCTCGCCCCCGACAACCGAGCCAGTTGGTTCATTTGATGTTGCTTTTACCACTGCGGATGTTAACGGAGATGCCGTTGGGGTGAGAGTCTTATCTTATTCAGTAGAGCCAGTTGAGGCAAAGGACTATTACCATGTCCCGATAGGAATGGTCATCGGCAACAGTGTGAGGATTACGCAGACTGCTCCCACCGAAGAAATGCCTACGATTCCTGGTGCGACTGTTACATTAACGCTGGTAGCTAATGATGGCACGGAAGATTCTGCCGAGGTAACTTTTGAGGTTAAATTTGATTCAGCGCAGAAATCGACGGCTCCGCCGCTTCCACCGCCTGATCTTTCGCCTTCAAACTTTAAAGGTAAATCAAAGGTTGGCGGTTTGTCACTTAACCTGGTGAATCTTAGAGCGTTTATCCGTGAACTTATTGTGGTGGCTGCCGGGAGAGATGTTCTTGATGCTATAAATCAGGATCCAGATGAACTTGTTGAACCTGTTGTTCGTATTATCTTACAAGAGATCCCGGATGGGTTTCTCCCAGAGAAGCAAATCGAGCAGGCATTGACTCGTATCGATTCTTGGTCAATTTTTGATGAGGGTGAGGATTCACAATTAGATCCTGAAAACTTTGGAAACGCTATTACTCCCAGTCTTGTTTTCAAGGACTTTTCTGATATTTTCAATCCTGAGAATGAAGTCAAGAAATATTTGACAAGCGATAATCTGAATGTATTTGTTCGGGTTCCATCTACACTTTCAGATGGTGACGTTGTAGTTAGATTGGTAGACGAAAACGACCAAATTACTAACGAAGAGTATGCATCACGTATCACGGATCAATTCCAAAAGGATACGATTCCCTATACATTCCGTTTAGAAGAGACACTTGCTGCGACTAACTTACCAGCATTGCCACATACAGAAGGTGTCGACAGAATTTTCTCTGAGGTATTCCTACGATATTCACGAACTGGATTAGACGGTGTATATGTTTCTGAACGTATGGAGCCAGTGGCAGGTAAGAAGGGAGTTGTCTGGGAACATACATTAGGTATTCCACCGCCAGAGGAAGCCGCAGACCCAAAGAGTTACTATTACTTCTTTGATGTTAAATTATCAAAACCAGTTACGCTTAAACTTATCAATCCAAGAGCAATCGGTGATGCCATCCAATCACCTGATGGGACATTTGATCCTAATAAAGCTTTCGGGGATGGAGAAATTGGAGATGCATCGACGACTCATACGATCAGTAGTTGGAGAATGCCTGACCCTCGGAACCTTCAAATGGGCGTGCGACAGAAGCTATTTGAACAGTTATTTACACCTGATGTCAAAGCTGCACTCGCCCCAATTGCATTTAGGGCTATTGCAGACCCTGATAATTTTAAAATTTCTGGGAACGAACGGCTTCAACTACAGAATGCATTGATAATTAGTGCAAATAGCTTGTTCAAACGTTTTGAGTCAACATTTGACTCAACATTTGATCCATTGCTGTCTTCCGTTTTCAGTTTGCCGATTGTTGACACTACCAAAGAATCTCTCTGGTATGCTAACATAGATTCAATTGAAGATAGTGCAGATGGTGGTCCTGTGAAATTTGATGCACGTGTTATTAATGCTACAGGTGGTGAATTAGACCATATTGTTGCCAGTATTGCTGTTGATGATTCTGCGCCAGAAGCAAGCATTAATATCGATACTGCCGGAGTTGCCACAGGTTACCGAAGCAAAATTCAAGATGATGTTTTTGTTGCTACTGCAAATTCTGCGAATACCTCTGATTTGGCTTTGGTTAACATTACAAGCACTCTTACAAAAGGGTCTGTAGGACACGGTGCAGGTTATCTCTTGTACCAGCTTATCAAAGTAGATGAACATCGTAGACCATTGAACACTTGGGAGCCATTGACGGTTCAGACTTCTATGTTGGCATCTGATCTTTGGGAACTTGCCCTTGAAGCTGGTTCAGATGACCAAATTAGGCAATTACTGCAGAGTTTCTTACCGTCTGGTCAACAGTTACCAGATTTTGATATAGATAAGGTAAGAGAGTCACTGAGAGACTTCGGTGTAGCTGGAGTAATTGATGCGTTAAAGGGTGATTCAACTCTTGAGGCTGTACTACAAGCATTGTTAGCACCGCTTGGCATAAATATAGACCTGGCAACATTAATTTCACTTGGTATAATTGAGGAAGATACCACTATTGAATCTATATTGGTAGATATTATAGGTAACACATTTGGAGTAAGGATAACACCTGAACAATACGCATTGTATGCTAATCTGTTAGGTGCAGTTGTTGATGATTTAAACTTATTTCCACTCACAACTAATCCATCAATTCCGATGGCAATGCCTATCCAAGGTGAAAACATGCCGCTTATGCTTGGTAATTACGGCATTCGTGCAATGGGTATTGACACACTCTTTAATGTTGGTTCTCATGTTGCTCCAACCTATTTGAGAGTTGTTAAGTCTGAAGATGATAGTTCAAAAATCACTATGGCAAGATTCAGTGGCAACGAAGGTGACATCAACTTTAATGGTAAAATTGATGACTATGAAAAGAACACAATCTATGCCAATGCTCGAGAGTTAATCCTAACCATTATGGTCGACGAACGATCTGGTAAAGAGAATCAGGGTGTCGCACATCCTGGTATGATCACTGTCCAGTACGAGAATGCAGATGGTGAATGGGTTACCATCGGTGATCCTATTGATTTAGTAGAAGCAGGTCATCCGGAGGGAACAACATTTGAGCATCCTTGGACCGTCTCAGATTTTGATGATTTAGTTGGTGCTGGTGAGTATGTAAGACTTCGCACAATTACAACAAACGAACTGGGACTCACAAGGACGACAGCTGAAGAAAAATACCACATGGTCGAACTCGATGATGATGTCCATCCTGTTGATCCGAAGGTCTTGGTCGTTGACTTCAATGATGACTCAATCGTTATGACGAATCCTGATAGTGGTGCACCGCAAGGTACGATTGAACTTATCGCATATACACCACGTAGAACTGAGCCAGCTACAGCGTCCATTCAAGTTCAAGCGAAACGGATGAAGGATGAGGAAGATTGGGCTGTTAAGCATAATATTGGCACAGCGGAACTCAGTGAAGGTATGTCAGACAGAGAAGGTATTTCAGGTACTGACACTGCGGCAATCACCTTCAATGGTAAAGCCTTAGCAGATGTGTATGTTGAAGACATGCTCCATATTCAAGATTCTGATCCAGATTCTGATAGTTATGACAAGTCTGGTAGTTACCACAAATGGGTTATCACTTTAGATACAACGGCCTTAGCCGATACGATTGAAATGGATAATCTTGCTGCGGCGCATGCTGCCTCAAATCCTGATGGCAAATCATACTCTGAGTTAGATACCAACCGTTATATGCTACGTGCTTACGCTGTTGATGCAGGCGGTAACGATATTTCCGATGCCGTTCAAGGTGACGACTACACTGATATGTTCTCCGTTGACAACGTCGATGACGTTGCACCACTCGGACAGAACATAATCACCGTCTCGCAAGATGATGTAGATGTTACGGCTAACGAAGACGGTAGTTTTAATGTGGGAGGATTGGTTGATAAGTATACATCAGAATCTCCAGTTATTACCCTCACAATTACGCCGACTCTTGCAGTTACACCGGAAGGCGAATTGGTTAAAGTCATAGGGGATACTTATGATACCGTTCATCTCCACACTTCACTCCCTGTAGGTGCGATTATCGGTGAAGCAACCGAAACTGAAGAAGGTAGCATTGTAGTAGCAACCGAAACTGCAGAAGGTAGCGGTGTATATACGGTCATGGTTGATGTCGGTACTCTGATGGATGCGGACGACCTTGTCCATAACGACAGATATCTTGAAGATTGGGCTATTGAAAACCCAGATGAATTTATCTATAATCCAAAAGGCAAAGTCTTCTCATTTACTGCTTACGCATTGACTGAAGACGCAGCAGGGAACAAGCAGAAGAAAGATAACATTCTGAATGCCGATCTCAGTACAACCACTGCTCATGAAATCACGGTTAATGTGCAAAACACTTACCGCCCCGATTCGGGTGTGTTAGCAATTACACTTGACAATTCGGATGGAATGGTAAATCCGGATAGTGGGGCACCGCAAGGTGAACTCACTTTTGATGTCTATACTTACGGTATGACTTCAGCTCCAACCGAAGGTGTTCGTGTTGAGGCGCAACGCCCCATTGATGATACGTGGGAACGTATTACTGGGACTGCTGTTCCAGCTACACTTGTGAATGTATCTGAAGTAGCGGTTACAGATTTGTCAGATATCCTTACTGACGCTGCCAATGCTGGAATTATGAATTCAGGTGTTATCAGTGCACTTGTTGGCATTTCTGAGGCAGAAGGGGAAAGTCCCGCGAGCCTTATGAAATGGTCTTATAAGGTGGATACTCGTGAATTGGCTAAGTTAGACGCAGATGAAGATGCCATCAAACTTGATGATACAATTAATAGAGGAGATGGTGAATCTGAACGCGACGTATCCAAAGACGAAAACCAGTATGTAGTGCGTGCGTATGCACTTACACCGAAAAATCTGGCTCAAGTCGAATATCCAAAACGGGATGAATATCTGGAACGCGGTGGTGTAGAAGCATTCTTCTCATTAGACAATGTTGATGATGTTCCGCCACTTGGTCCTACGAACATTACGGATATTGCTGATCATGTTGGTTCGCTTGTAGCAAACGAAGATGGCAGTTTCACTGCTCGCGGAATTGTTGATGATAATGTTGAGTCAACAAAATTGGCTTTCTCTATTGAACCGACTGCTGAACCTATCACTTATGTCGATGGGATGATCAGACTGGTTCAAACAGCTCCTGATGGAACTGAAACTGAACTTCCACCCGTTGGTGTTAGTGAAGGGCAAATCACTGTTGATATAGGAAACCTTGATAATGGAACCTATATGTACTATGCTCTCGTTGCTGACAAGGAAGGTAACTGGCAAGTACAAGGTGAACTTGATAAACCTTCACCGGTTGTCACCGTTCATGTCCTAAACTTCCGTGTAAGTGATATTATGGGCCTTATGGTAACTGAAGTTGACGGTGTGTCAGTTACAGGTGAACTTCCTGATCCAATTCCACTCCGCGATTCAATCGCTGTAAGTTTCAACGTTGACAAAGGGACACTATTTGTTGATGACCTTACCGGTGTTGTCGTTGGTGGACAGTTCAGAGATGGTGATGATTATACAGCGGAAAGTGATGGCGCAGGTGCATTTTCACTTTCAGCGAATAATCTCATGGAGTTATCAAGTCAACACACGACACCACACGGGCGCGTCCAAATACGTGAGCGTTTTGTGGACTTCCCGTTAGCAAATATTAACTTGGATAATACCAAACCAACGATTAGTTTTGTATCACCTGTTGAAGGTGAAGCAGTCAATGACTTACCAACGCTGAATGCAATGTTCAACGATGGTGAACTTGGTGTTGGTATTAGTGATGCAAACACAGTTGTTGTGAGTTTAGCACGGATACGACCCAATAGCGATGGACAGGAAGAAATCGATATTGGTTTAGGTCAGGGCGTAGTTGAACAAGATATCGACTCAGTTGTCTACACTCGTGTTGATAAACTCGCAGGTGGGGCATATAAGTTCACAGTGCAAGTTTCCGATAGTCTTGGTAACATTGGTGAAAATTCAGTGGCATTTGCTGTTGAAGGTATTGATCCAACAGTTGTGATTACTGCACCCGCTTCTGGACAAGAATTTGACGCAAGTCCAAATAGTGTCACCGGTTTCTTCTCTGGTGGTGGTGATGTAAAAATAACCAAGTTTACTGTGAATGATGATGTTGTTGATGTGTCTGCTGAATCTGAATCACTGACTGTTAAAGGAAACAACTTCACTTATATGCCTGCTGATGGCTTCAGTGAAGATGCACACACAGTCTCTGTTGAGGTGACAGATGGTAGCGGACTAACTTCGCAAACAGCATTAACCTTTATAGTTGAATACCCAATTCCGACTGCAACTATTACAACACCAACTGCTGGTCAAGTCTATAACCATGGTAAACCAATTATCACTGGAACTTTCTCAGGTGCAGATCCAGTAAAGGGAACACTTACCGTTACTGATAGTGATGATAAAACTGTATCTACGATGGAAGTAAGTGGTAATGCGTTTGAATATTCACCGGCAGAAGCACTCGGTCACGGAAGTTATACAGTTACTGTTATGGTAACTGATATAAACAAGAGGACTGCAGAAGCATCTACGAAATTTTCGGTGGATATCGCCGGACCATCCGTAGCGATCCATGCACCTGCATCGGGTCAGATGTTTGACCATGGTATGCCAGATATTACAGTAGAATCCTCTGGCGTAGCTGGAATAGAATCTGTTTCGGTCACGGTTAATGGTAAACCTGCGAAGATGAATGAAGATGGCACGTATTCACCTGCTGAGGCATTAGCAGATGGTGATCATACAGTAGTTGCTACAGTGAAAGATAAGAATGGTAAGAAAGCTGAAGCCACCGTTATCTTCTCTGTCCGATTGCCTGTCCCGACAGCGTCTATAACAACGCCCACAGCAGGTCAAGTCTATGATCACGGCATGCCAATTATCACAGGTACTTTCTCAGGTGCAGTTCCAGTAAAGGGAACACTTACCGTTACTGATAGTGATGATAAAACTGTATCTACGATGGAAGTAAGTGGTAATGGGTTTGAATATACACCGACAGAAGCACTCGGTCACGGAAGTTATACAGTTACTGTTAAGGTAACTGATGACAACAAAAGGACTGCAGAAGCATCTACGAAATTCTCGGTGGATATTGCCGGACCATCCATAGCGATCCATGCACCTGCATCGGGTCAGATGTTTGACCATGGTATGCCAGTTATTACAGTAGAATATTCTGGTGTAGCTGGAATAGATAAAGATTCTGTTTCGGTCACGGTTGATGGTAAAGATGCGGTGTTGAATGAGGAGGATGGCACGTATAAACCTGCGGAGGCATTAGAAGATGGTGATCATACAGTAGTTGCTAAAGTGACGGATAAGAATAATAAGACTGCTGAAGCCACCGTTATTTTCTCAGTAGAGATACCTGGCCCATCTGTAGTCATTCATTCACCGGCTGCGGGTCAGATGTTTGACCATGGTATGCCAGTTATTACAGTAGAATATTCTGGTGTAGCTGGAATAGATAAAGATTCTGTTTCGGTCACGGTTGATGGTAAAGATGCGGTGTTGAATGAGGAGGATGGCACGTATAAACCTGCGGAGGCATTAGAAGATGGTGATCATACAGTAGTTGCTAAAGTGACGGATAAGAATAATAAGACTGCTGAAGCCACCGTTATTTTCTCAGTAGAGATACCTGGCCCATCTGTAGTCATTCATTCACCGGCTGCGGGTCAGATGTATAGTCATGACGAACCAGTCATCACTTGGGAATCATCTGGCGTTGCTACACCTATTGTTACAACCCTTACCATCAATAATAAGGAAATAGAATTAGCAGATGACGCAGTTAGTTATGAACCTAAACCTGAGGATGGATTAGGTGAAGGTGAACACACTGTCGTTGTTATGGTAAAGGATGCTAACAATAAAACCGCACAAGCAACTGCTGTCTTTACAGTAGAATTTCCAATGGTATCCGTAACACTTACATCACCAACTGCTGGACACTCTTATACCAATGGTACTCCAGTTATCAGTGGTGAATTCACAGGTGTTGGCGATGTTACAGTGAAAGTTAAGGTTGCAGGTAAAGACGCAAAAGTTACCATAGATCAAGATGGAAACCAATTCACTGCTGAACATCCAAGTGCTTTGGGTCATGGTATGCATAAGGTTGAAGTGGAAGTAACCGATGCCAATAATGAGAAAGCGGCGGCTTCTGCTGAATTCATGGTTGATCTACCTGGACCTACTGTTGCAATTCTTTCACCTGCACCAGGACACACCTATGGTAATGGTGAAAAGCCAGTTATCACAGTAGAATTCTCTGGTGAAAAAGCAACTGTAAAGTCATTTACTATCAACAACGGCGATGAAATTGATGTAGAATCCGAAGGCAACATGTTTGTGCATACGCCAGAAGGATTAACAACTGGTGAGTATATCGTTGATGTTGTAGTTGAGCATGATGCGAACGATAAGACAGCACGTGATACTGTTGTGTTCAACGTCAAGTTAGATGATTCGCCACCTGTAATTGCTGAAGTAGCACCTTCAGGTATCCTCAAGGATACATGGGTGAATATCTCTGTCGTTGTGAGTGATGACCAATCCGATATAACAGCAGTTGACTTCTTCATTCGCAATGAAGCTGATACCCATAAAGGGTTCCTACCTTTAGGAACTGTCATTGCTGGGTCTCAGAATAGTGCGACTACACAACAAATTGCTGATGGGAATATCCTGACGCAAGGAAGTTTTGCTGATGGAACGCACACGCTGAAAGTCGTTGCAACCAGTGAAGGTGGATCATCGTCTCATACATGGTCATTCACGGTGGTTACTGATAATATTGCACCTATCATCACTTCAGTTACTCCCACTGGAACCATTCATGCTGGACTTCCGACGATATCGGCAAGTGCCCATGATGAATCGGGTGTTGAAGAGATGACTATCGTTGTTAGGGATAGCAACAGTGAAGTCGTTGAAGGTGAAACACTTAACGATGCCACCGAGACTAAAACCGATGACGATGGAAATATCATAATAGAGGTCATTGGTATCACTCGTATAGATTTCATTCCAAATGAGCCACTTGATGAAGGCACATACTCAATTGAAGTCCGTGCAAAAGATACTCATGATAACTCTTCAACAGCGAAAGGTGTATTTACGGTTGACTTTGATACGGCTGCACCGATCATCACTTCTTCATCACCGCAGAACGGTGCACGCTTAATGTATGCACACGATGCTGAGAAGAGACCGACTATTTCTATCACTTACGGTGATGCGGAAACAGGTGTTGATGTTGAATCAATTCGGTTTGTTTTCAATGACCAGTTGATTAACCTTACAAATGATCAAAAGTCAGCAACACAGGTAATCTATATGCCGCCCGCTGACCTTGAGCCTGGAAAATATACGGTTAAGATAGAGGTGTCTGACAATGCCCGAATGCAAGAAAGGGTTTCTGGTGCTCGTGAAGCAAACACCGCTGTTTATGTGTTTAGTTTCTTTGTTGAGCATGGTGATGTGCCTATATTACGAGCAGCACCGTTTAACTATCCTAACCCATTCAAGGATAACACTCGGATTTCATTCGTACTTGCACGACGTTCAAATGTTAGCATCACAATATATGACGTGACATTGCGACCCGTGCGCGTACTTGTGGATAACGAAGTAATGGAAGCTGGTTATTATACACCTGCTGGTGATTCCAAAACAAATCCCTACAGTTCCTTAGGTTGGGATGGAAAATCAAGCAACGGTGAAGACTTAGCTCGCGGAATCTATATCTGTGAAATCATCGTAACAGATGGTGTTGAGCCTGAATACGCCTTTCTTAAGCTCGCTCTGACGCGCTAAGTAAACAGAATAGTTCACATATCGGAATTGGGAATCTCCCCAATTCCGATAGTGAGACTACAAAGGAGGATATAATGTCTATCACAAAGCAAAAATTGCTATACGGAATAATATCCGTAATGTTTCTTATCCTTGCTGTGTCGCCTTTCTGTTATGCAGAGGGTGAGGTAAATGCTATGCCTCATTTACGTTTAGGTGCCGGTGCGCGATCTCTTGGCTTAGGCGGCGCATTCACAGCAATTGCAGAAGATGCCACTGCTACAGTCTGGAACCCAGCAGGGCTCGGTTCAGCAGCGGATCTTAGTCTCAATTTCTCTACGCAGAGACTATCATTTGATAGAAGTCATAATTTTATGGCAATTACAAAAACACTCGGCACTTATGGAGCTGTCGGTTTAGCCGCTACTAACTTCGGTGTGTCAGATTATAGTTTATATGATGCTTCAGGAGATTATGGCGGAAAAGCCGATTACAGCACGAATGCTTATTCCCTATCCTACGGAATTGCTATCGGAAATTTCAATATCGGTCTAACTGGTAGAATGCTATCGGATAATTTCGGTGTAGATACTGTTGAAAACCAGAGCGGATTCGGCGGTGTTGATATCGGTTTGATGGGGCATGCATTACATATAGACGTTGAAGAAATGCAAGTTCCTACTTTCCATTACGGTATTGTTGCTAAATATCTCGGTGCTTCTGTCGGTGAAGGCACTGTCCCGATGGTCGTTAATGTTGGCGTTGCTTATGACCTTTATATGGGTAATGTTGTTACTTTCTCAGCTGATATTGAGCAAGAATTCGTCAACCTTGATGACAGTGCATTTAGTATGAGAGGTGGTGTTGAATATCGGTTGATGAATATCAAGTCAACAGAATTCGCACTACGCGCTGGTATGAGAGCATCACGAGATGTACGAACCCTTTACGGTGGATTCGGTGTGAATATTGCTGGACTTCAAGTTGACTATGCTATCCAAGATGGTATGTCAAGTGGAATTAATGGTGATGGAAACACACATTATGTTTCTGTTTCCTATACATATTAGCACCTAAGAGGAGATAACTTATGAATTTGATAAAATCCACGCTAAAATTAACCTTGATTCTCTATCTCTGTGTAGCACTCAGTGGTGTGTTCATCTTATCTGCTACTGCACGAATCACGCCAAAAGAAGGTGGTGAAGATACTACCCTCATCACTATTGAAAAAGGTGATACGCTATGGGATCTCTGCCAAGAACATCTGAAGGATCCTTTGCGGTGGCGAGAGTTGAGTAAGTATAATGACTTCACAAATCCCAACCTCATCTATCCTGGCGAAAAACTTCGAATTCCCGTAGCTATGGTGAAGGAAATGGAAGATGATGTGAACGGAAAAATCGGAGAATTGGAGGGGCAAGTCGAAGCAGCAACTGCTGAAGCAAACGCACTTCAAGAAAAATTAGATGAAGCTGAAAAACGGCTTGAGGAACTTAAGAAGGAGCTTGAGAAATCAGCCAAAAAAGCGGAAGCACTTGAAAAAGAATTGAAGGCACAGGAAAAGTTAATCAAAGATGCAGTTAGCAAATCTGCAGAAAATGTGAATTCAGTTGTGAAAAAAGAAATCGCAGCCGCTCAAGAAGAGATATTGAAGAAAATCACGCAGACGAATCGACGCATTAATGCAGTAGAAAAGTCGATTACTGCACATAATACTGCAATGGAAGCAATCGGAAAACAATTGACATCAGTTAATCAGAACGTTGAGTCAATGTTAAAACAGATTGAAATGAACCAACAAGCTCTCAAGGAAATTAAAATGGCTATTGATGCGGCAGAAGGTGTTCATGAAAACCTTTCTTCATCTAAGAGAGCAATTGTGTTTATTACCACTGTTGCAGCGGGTATTGGATGGTTTGTAATTAACGCTATCGGTGGACGAAGCGGTAGTTAAGATTAAAAGTTACATATCGTCGAATAATATTAGGCAGGAAGGATTTAAATACATCCAACCTGCCTTTAATTTTGCATTATTATTTGAAGTAGTTAAGGATAGATGTACAGTACTGAACTAAAGGATTGTGAATAACGATAGAATAGCACTTAACCGACACCAGTCAGAAAATCATATTTTTATTGCAAATTCTTTGAAACTAAAGTATTATATGAATGAGAAGACACTACGATATAATTGTTCAAAACCTATTGAAATATAGGTTTTTTACCTACAGAGAATTAATAGGTAGGACTTAAGCATTCCTCGTTTAATAATATAGCAACAATATTCTCAACTTCAACGTTGCAACAAGGGACATAATTCCTTGTCTATGGTGCAGTATAATTGTTGGCCTCTTGGCAAAAAACATAATTAATTAAATTGGAGAAAAGTCATGAAATCACGATACATTATGTTTTTATTGATCTCTATGTGCTTGATTTGGATGCCTGTTCTGGCAGTAGCACAGAGCAAAAAGGTAGGAAAGAATACCTCGTCTAACAAACCGGCGGTAGTCGTAATTCCTCTGTTTAAACCTGTTAATCTGGGCTTAAGTACACTATCTTTTGGTGTTTACACCCCAGATGAAGAACTCGTGTTTGGATTAGAGAAAATACTGTATCTTAAAAAAATGCAAAATAAGTTTGATTTTCTTGAACCTGCTGGATCGTCCTCATTTAGTCATTTGGCTCTTTCTACTGTTAAGAGATCTCGGAAGATAGCACTTACTAATTCGGAACATACAATCCTTATAGATGAACTTTCAGAACTAAAAAAAAGAATACTGAATAGGAAATTGGATAAGACTCAAGAAGATCCGCTTGCAAAGGCACAAATCTTATATGGGGATAAACGAAATGCCATCACTGCTATTACATTTTCGCCAGACAACCAGACCCTTGTCTCAGGAACTGTAGATGGGACAATTGTAGTGTGGGATACTGAGATCGAGAGACAATTTCTGACCTTCAAGGAACATGATAACACCATTACTTCTGTAGCTGTATCAGCAGATGGGAGATACCTTGCTGCTGGCGATGCGGATGGTAATGTCAAGCTATGGAATCTTCTGAATCAGAAAACGCTACCGCTTTCTGGAAATAGACATGTTGGGGAGGTTCATACAGTCACCTTCTCTTCTGATGCTCAAACTCTTGCAACTGGTGCAGATGATGGACTAACCCTCTGGGATATTCAAAAACAAAATGAGATCAGCAGCTATAAGGAAGATTTCTCGGGAGTCAAATGTATAGCATTTTCCCCTGATAGAGTCCATCTTGCAATAGGTACATTGTCAGGTGAAATCTTCTTATTAGATATACCATCTGAGAAAATAATAGAACCTATTGAACGGTTCAAGGACATTAATAGTGAAAAAAAATATGCCAATGTATCCACTGCTCATAAAAATGAAATCTTGTCGGTCGCATTCTCTGAGAACGGTTTAGAAATGAGATCTTTGGATAATACTGGCAGATATCTGAATTGGGACCTTACGGAAATTAATATTGAACCTAAATCCGGCAAGTTATTTTTTCCTCCGGGACCTTCCTCATCTCTCATTGATCATCACAGGAAACAAGATAAAGACGGACCTATTATCACCATATCTGAAGATGTAAAAAAAGAAGTTTCCACAACTATAACTGAAACCACGATTACCGGAGAAATTGAAGACCTGAACGAAGTTAGACTGATAACAGTCAAAAATGATGCGTTCCAGTCTGAAATATATAATGCTCAGTTTGATAAGATGAATAGAACTTTCACAGCATCCATCCCACTACAAGAAGGAAATAATAAAATAACTGTTTTGGCAACAGATGTGAAAGGTAATCCGTCAGAACCTTACTCACTGGAGATCCATCGTCAGGTAGGTGAAGACAACACAGGACCTACGGTTGAAATCACTGAACCCGTAATTATAGAAAATCTACCTGTGAAAGTTACATCAAACACCAGAGAAAGTACTATTAGGGGAAAAGTCACCGACGATAAGAGTGGGATTAGCACTGTAAAAGTTAAGGTCAATAACACAATCGTACATGATTTTAAAGAAACAGAAATTAAAGATGGCGAATTTACTGCAACTGTTTCACTTCAAGATGGTAATAACGCAATTACAATTACTGCAATAGATAATCGTAATAACCCAAACGAAACAAAGTTTACAATTACTCGTCTACCACCGAGACCTATAGTACAACCGATTGATACCAAAGTGGAAACGACAGAACCGATCAAAATACAGACCAATATAGATCGTAAAATTGAGATTGTAACGCCAATTAAAGATGAAGACAATATAATAAAATCAGCTGACAATCCGATTTTTGTCTTATTTAAGGTGTCCCCTTCAAATAACATTGATGTCAATGTTCAGATCCGATATGCTGATCGTAACCTTGATTTCCCGTGTGTTGTAGAGCATCAGGGTGGAGAATTTTTTAGAACTACAATCGCTCTTACCACTGATCAAAGCACAATGAAAATTAACGTGGAATCAGAAGGACAAACTGTTGCAACTGAACAGTATACCATCATACGCCAAAGTTCAACTCCTCACACACCAACCGACGAACCTAAACCACTGCCAGTTGAACCACTTCCTACAGATAGACTGGAACCATTAAAGATCGTTTCCCTTCGTATTAAGAACATTAAGCTTCATACGTCTGAAAGATATTCTGATGGAATTAGAGAAATAGGAGATAATGAGGTTGAAGTATCTTTTTCTAATAAGGGCGATATTCCAAGGATTGCAGTTACAACTTCCAAAATTAGTGGGCAAATTGATATTATTGGTAAAACAGAAGGTCCAAGTGAAGGGACAATAAAATACAGTATCAATAGTGAAAACAAAATTCCTGTTAATGAATATGGGACAGTAAAACATGAATTCCAACTCACAAAGCAGAATCAGAAGATTGAACTCGAGTATGAAGACAATACGTTGACATTCTATGCTATTCCTCCAGAAGGGAACCAGGCAGACCATAAACAAAAATTAATTATTAACCGTGTGCATGAGCGCGAGGGTAAAGATTATGCTCTCCTAATTGCTGTTCAGGATTATTCCAAATATTCTGAATGGGATGATCTTGAAGCTCCAATTGCTGATGCAAGAGCTCTCAAGGACATTTTAGAAGATGAATACGGTTTTGAAATGTATCCTGAAAAAGGAAAAGTTGTAGAAAACCCGAATAGAGATAAAATTCTCCAGATTCTAAGTAATTTGGCAAAATCTACTAACTTTAATGAACATGATGATCAACTTTTAATCTTTTTTGCAGGACATGGATATGCAATGAAGGTAAATAAGGATATATCTAAAGGGTACTTCCTACCAAAACCAGTACCAGAAAAACCTTTACCAAATCCTAATAAAACTGATAGAGAAGATTCAGACTCTTTTGAAAAACTTGAATTTAAGCTTGCAGACGCATCTATTAGTCATACCGATTTACGGTTCTGGATCGATAATATAAAGTGTAATAACATATTAGTTATCATGGATACTTGCTATAGTGGAGTATTTGGCGGCGGACTTGAAAAAATGAGAGGTGCACAACGCTTAAAAGACGAAGACGAGAAAATCCGGAATATGTTGAATAACGGAACGCGTCAGTTTTTGACATCCGGATCAAACGAGTTAGTATTAGACAAGCTACCTGATGATGATCATTCACCTTTTGCATTTCAATTGATTGAAGCTTTGAAAAAAGGTGATGAGAATAAAGATTCGATTGTAACTTTCAATGAACTTCAAGGCTATTTCCTACCACATAGGTTCAAGCAATTACCAGGAGTCGATCAAACACCTAGTGCAGGAACGTTTAGCAATAAACATAAATCGGGCGGCGAATTTTTGTTGTGGAAACGGAAACGGAGAGAATAGTCATCTAAGCACAGTTTTATGTATCAAATGAATTTATGTGAGGTATTTCTCTTACGTAAGAATATGGTTAAAACACAAGGATATATCTAAATAATCTAAATCTATAGTTATCAATCTTATAATACCTGTATAATCGACTGAATTTCGTGAACATCTATATAGTAAGATAACTAACAGTTAAGAAAACAATGTGTGCATGGCACACAAATACTAAGTCCGTGTTGATAGAGAGAATTCAATCCTAAGGTGAAAGGACATTGGAAGAACAAGAATTCTAATCAATTGTATCCCCTATTCACCATATACATTTATAATATAGTCTCATTTAACTTAGGAAGTGAGATTTCATACAACATAAGGAGTAATTACTCATGCGTCAAATATCTGTTTATATTCTGATCCTTTTATTATTATCCGTTTTTTCTATACCGGTCTTCACACAAACATCTTCACCATCTCGATATTTTCAAAATATCTCCGTCAAAGTTGGATCTCGTCTTGATCTAAATACCGAATTGAACGAGGCGAAAACAGAACTTGCCAGGAACCTTTTTAACGGTGTCAACTCTATATTTAACTCTGATGATATGCAAGTTGATCCTGAGTTACAACGCGCAAGACAAGACTATAGTCCAGCATTGATGGGTTTAAAGAACCAAACCGATACAGCCATTAGCGTTGTCAGAGGGGATGGTGGAGAACTAACTGAAGATAATCTTCATCTCCTAAAGTATATTGACACACATCAGGAGTCAGATACGCAGGGAAGTGTTAAAATCAACAAACAAAAGCTTCAGGTATATATATCAGACGAAACTGAAAAGTTGAAAAAACAGTTAAAACCACTGATTGAAAGTGCCCGAGAAAAAGAAGTGACAAACCCAGTACAAGCAGTAGAGTACTATCAAATGACATATCCAATATATGATGCCTTGAACAAGGTTGTGCTCCTGCAGCATGTCGTAGATTCTAATCGAAATCATGCAGTTATAAAGAAAGAATTGATACAAAATGTTACACGTGCCAGTGGAGAGTTGCAAATGTCATATAGGGAAGTAACGCAAAAAGTTGCTAAACTTGAACGCAAAAATATGCCTAAATGGGATGAAGCCAATAATCCAGTGGAAACAATTGCAGCTGCTATTGCCCGTCAACTACGTACACAACGTCCCAATCCACCATCTGGAAAAGTTCAGATAGATCTATTTACCTATGAAGACAATTTTTCTATTCCCAGTCCGATATCCTATGAACTGGCGAAAGCTCTGATGAGTGAACTTCCTGATTGGAAGTTCGATCGATTAAATCAACGTGGTTTCCAACGCATACCGATGAAGATTAGCGGAGAGATTTGGATGGCTGATGATGATCAGGTTGACTTCAGAGTGACTCTGAACAGGGGAGATACAGGTGATCAAATGGGTTCCGCACATGTGTCAACAACTCAAGGAAAGATGCGTGGCATGCAGATCGTCCCTGCCAATCTTAAACAAACCCGCTCACATCTTGCAGTTTTTGAAGATAGACTCTCAATGCAGGAAGCCATATCCACTAATAGCTTAGTGGTTGATCTTGCTACAAACCGAGGGGTTGACAAGGCATCTTACAAAGAAGGTGAAACAATGACGGTCTATTGTAAAGTAAACGAACCAGCATTTATACGTTTACTCTATCAATTAGAAAACGGAAAATATTCTGTCCTCTACGAGAACTTTGTGGTTGGACCTACAAGTGTTAATAGGCGGGTTGAAATTGACAAATTCGTGTGTACACCACCATTTGGGACAGAAAGTTTGATTGTGCAGGCAAGTAAAGAGAAATTTTCACCACTTAAAACTAAAGAAGAGGGTGGGTATTATTTCTTAATGACACAAGATCCTATTCAGGTCGCTAAGCTTTTGCACACACCCGATTCGGCATTGAAGACTCTAACAATAGTAACAATGCCAAAATAGTTGTTGTTCTTCACATAGATCTATAGAGTGCAAATAGACTGGATTTGTAAACCTAATCAATAGAAACGAAACTTTATACCTCAAATTCATTGTCTGCAATAAAAAAGGACTCGACAAGTTATGCCGTGTCCTTTTTTAATTAGTTTACGGTTATTCTTCTCATTGTCTTGAAAGATAGATTGTTAAAGTATTAAGAACAGAACTTGCAAGACAACCGATCATAGTAGCTTGAAAACGCTGTTTCTTTACTTCGCGATTGTATGTTTCTGTATAAAATGATACATAAGCCGCTGATATTCCAACTAATTGAGAAGCAGGGACTTGTGGTTTGTCAATGTACACATAAGCAACGGCGCACACTCCGCAAAAAAAGCCGCCAATTCCCCAAGAGATAGTAGAAACATCTTGGCTTGCATGACGACGTGCATCTGCATCTGCTTGTTGTACGTCAGTCATTTGTTGTTGTACTCCAGTTGTTTGTTCCTGTGCTGCAACTGGATAAAGCAAAGCACTGGACAGCATTAGAAATAGTGTAGAAAAAGCGATCGCTCTTTTCATTGTTTCTCCTTTCTAAAGTAAGTCAATCTTCGATTTTGAAAATAAAAAAAAACTAAAATGACAATAGGACTTAAGCATTCCCATTGCATACGGGTAAAAACTGATGATAAACTTGTAATTTTCCTTGAATTGGCACTAAATAGACAATTCTACCGTTTCCTTCTTAATACCTGTGTGGTTTTCCCATCAGTACTCGTTAGGGTAAGCGTGTCTCCGCTCAAATTCACATTCCACTTCTCAATTTTTTCGAAAAGTCGGCCAGAGGTGACTGCCTCTGCAAAACCATCTTCTGTTATACCAGCTGATGCCCAGAAATCAGGTGGTTTCAGTTGTGCATTCAATTTCTCCAAGACAAGTTCCAACTCCATATCAGCACGTCTGAAGTGTCCACGTGCGGCCATCGTCACCTCTGGTAAATAAGCAAGCCCACTTCCATCCTTTAATCTTGCTGTAATTTTTAATTCAAGCGTCCAGTTCCATATACCACTTGGGAAGAATATAAAGTCATTCTGAGTAATTTCTGTTTCTGTATCAACATAATCTGCTTTAAGAGGAACAAAATACTCCTCGACAGGTATATTCTCGATTGATACCATTTCCCATGAACCAGTTGTTATTAGTTGCGTTGGTGAAACTGTGTTTGGAATAGGATAAGGTTTTGCTGCACATCCAATAACAACAACATTTATACACAATAAAGCAATAATAGTAAACGTTTTTGTATATTTCATTGAATACCTCCAAAAATATGATATGTAAAACGCTAATATTCATTACACGTCAGACTTGTAATAGTATATCACAATTCTATGTTAATTCAAATGTTTAGTATTACCAATCCAGGATTTTAAATTTGTTGACTATTGAGGTTGTAAGTGGTATACTATTCACGAATCTTATACAAGAAACGGATTACGTTAAATTGTTACAAATTGTTTTTCTTCTGGTCCCAACCAATTATCTAATCGTGTACCTAATCGGCCTAATATGTTATCAAAGGATCCTATAACACCCAAGTTCCAATTCTCAAAAACAATACAACTGTACGGGGACAGAGCGGGTGGCCAAGGCAACTTTGACTTTGCAGGTTTAGCAGAACTTCAAACTATGAAGTTTGTCTTGTTAATTGGAAATCCACACAGTCTTGAACAACCGGCAGATTGGAGACGGTTCCTGCGATTGCTTCATCTTGCTAAACGTTTACATAAATCCGTTTTATTATGGAACCTTTTTCTCACCCAAAATGAATCATTAGAAAATCCTACTTCATTGGAATTGGGAACAGCAATCAAGACCACAAAACTGCAATTACTCAGATTGCCTCAACCTATAATATCAGTCTATGATGATATAATCGGGCTGGACAATGAGATTGTTAGAATCGGTTGGGGAGACGGTACAATTATAGTATTATCTGATGAGGAAGATGTTCTGAGAGAACAGATAATGGAAGGGAACAATCTTCATATTGTTAGCAAACCGTCGGATATTCCAAAGAAGATATCCGATTTATTGGATGAATATTCAAGAACAAATATTGATGAATTAGTTGCTAAACGTTTAGCATCTTTTTCTCTTCACACAGAAATTCAATTCTAATTTAAATTGGGTTTTATAAGGGATACCACATCTAATTCAAAAGGTTTTAACATGAGATTTGTCGCTAAGACAAGGATTGCTACAACGAGTACCACTTTAATCCATTTATCACCCTTTTCGACTGCCCAATGGCTCCCAATCCAGGCACCAGTCGCATTACCTGTAGCCAAAGTAAAACCCAAAATCCAATTGACATGCCCTTCGCTAATGAAAATACCTAAAGCAATGATAGTATAAAAGAAGATAACTAAGACCTTGATCGCATTCGTACGAACGAGATCTATACCCGTCAAAAGGCGCAGTGCTGTTATAACAAGCAGACCTGCCCCGGCTTGAATGAACCCGCCGTAAATACCGATAAAAAAGAACACAACCATCGCGAGTACTGTAGAACTTGTCGTCTTGTTTTCAATCCTATCTGCTAATCGTGCTGTAGGATTCAGTAATGTTAATCCGAGCATAATGAGCATCACAGCTGCGAGAATAAATTGGAACAGTGCTGCATCCGTACCGATTGCAATTTTAGCACCTATCCCTGCCCCGATGACTGCAGGGACCGCGAGTAAGATGCCATACCGAAAATTAGAGACTCCCTTACGTCGGAAACCCATAATGGCACTGATGTTTTGAAAGAAAATAGCGACCCGGTTTGTGCCATTTGCCAATGTCGTATCGTGAGTAAGGAAGATAAGCATCGGGAGTGTTAACAGCGATCCACCCGCAGCAACTGTATTTAAGAAACCGGCAGCAACGCCTGTACAAAACAGTAAGAAAGCATGTAAGAGGTTAAATTCCATTTTATACCTCTATTATTTTTCTCTTTTTGAAAAATAAGTTAGCATCTGGCGATATTTCGTAAAACCGATTAGGAGAAATGCAACAAGATTGCCTATAACAAAAGCACAAAAAAGTCCTATAAGTACTGAAAATGCTAATATTTGAAATAACCCGTTTCCAAATGGACAGTGCCATCCAAGTATCAGAAACCCAATTCCTGAAATTACTGTTCCCAACAGAAAACCGATTATGCCAGCAATACCAGCAATGTTCTGATACTTTTTTAATAACGGGAGGTGTATTTCAAACATGCGTTTCCTGCAGGCTATTTACTATGCAATTCCGAGATACTTATTCCTGCCTTTGACAAGTGCCTCTATTTTCCTGTCAACAACAGACCTTTGTAGCATCCAGAAACCGCAGTCTGGATGGACCCAACCGATCCGTCCTTTACCCACAACTTGTTCTGCTTTTTCTATGCTGGCGGCGACTTCATCTGGGGTTTCAACAGGATTCACTTTTACATCAATGACACCAATACCAAGACGTATATTGTCAGAGACATGCTTGAGTGCCTCAAGATCAGCATCGGGACGATGTTTCAACTCTAATACAAAATGATCACATCTGAGCATATTCAAGAAGTTTATCAATGCCTTCCAACTGCCTTGTTGGATTACTTGACCACCGTAATTGCCGAAACAGAAATGTACTGCCTTTTCTCCATCAAACGCATCAAGAACAATATTAATGGCTTCGGCAGCACGAGGACCGTCTTGAGGATTTCCAGGGATGTTTGCCTCATCAATTTGAAGACATCTGCAGTTTAACTCTCGGACCTGCGCGGACAGTGTCTCGGACAGAGCTGTGAGCAATTTGTCAAAGTCTCCATAATGTTTATCCAACAATGTTCGGGCAAGCATATACGGACTGGTTACGGTAAATTTAAGGTTGTTACCAGCTACATCAACAGCGCGTTCACAATCAGAAACAAGGTTTAATGTCCCCTCTCCCAACGAGTCTTCTACAACACCGGCAGGTTTGGCACGAAATGCCATCGTCTGCATCTGTCTAAACTCAGTCCAATCTTGACGACCGACATCGGATCTGATACCTGAGAGGGGTCTTATAAAATAATCAATCATCCCATTAGTATCTGGATGATTTACATCAAAGCGATATAGTTCACCGTCGGTGGGAAGGTCAATACCGTGTTGTCGCTGTATATCAACCACAACGCGTGTGGCATCAATTAATGATTGTTCTGTCGGCATTGCATGAAGCCAAGCTGGAACTGGATACGAACCGACTGTTGTTGTCAAAATCTGTGGTGTATTTGTAGCGTTATTCAATATAGGAATCCAATATTATAACATTAGTCATTGACAAGTTCATAAGATACGAGTTCAAATTCTGCTTCTACTGGCACACCGCCTCTGGTTTGCGTTTGCTTAAATTTGATGATACCTACATCCGGAGCCAACCATTTATTGGCAACTGTTATATCAAGGTCAAAATCCGGTCCTTCAAGATCAAAAATCCAGTGAAATGATTCCTGGACTTGGAACACGTTCTCAAATGTGCCAGCGGGGACAGTCACGGTTCCTTCGGAGAGAACTTCAAATTCATCTTTACCATAGTCTAACGGAAATAGTTCAGGAACTAATTTGGCTTGAAAACTGACGCTCCATTTCCATCCAGGTATGAGTGGAAATTTATACAAAGGTAGAAATGGAACAAACATAATCGTATCTTCAGTCCCTGGGGTGATATTCTGTGCGTGTTGGAGAATGCCTATAATATTCCCATCCTCGTCCAGTTCAGGACCAAGATAGGAGTAATCCGCGATATTTTCCAACTCTTCTGCAGTATTTGTCTTTTCAAGAACATAACTCTCTACGGTTTTTCCATCTGCAAGTTGAATTTGAATCGTATCTATAATTTCAAAGATTATCTCAGTGTCTTCAGCATCGCGGTATGTCCATTTATTCCCTACTGCTAAAGGGTAATAGTTACCTTCTCGCCCGCGCCATACTTGAATGTCTATGGTGCTTGTTGTCGCGTTTGCACCATCACTTACAGTTACCTGAATCGGATATTTCTTTTCCGTATCTGGAGCGATCCAGATTGCCCCAGATTCATCTCCAGAGATTTCACCATCTGCAGCAGACCAAGTATAAGTTAAGATGTCGTTGTCAAGGTCATCTGCTTGCAGGCGGATAAACACTTCTGCGTCCGGTAGAACTATCTCTGAATCTGTTTCAAAGACAGAAATTATTGGGGCAAAGTTCTTGTTTCTTGATATGTCCTCATCGTTTCCACAACCAGCAATGACTATGGAAAAGAGGATACAAATGAAAATCCAAACATTGTCAAACTTCTTCAAGAGTTCATTTCCTTGCCCCGTAGGACTTCACGTGATTGCGTTGTGCCATTACCAGTGACATTATATGCGAATGTATTCATTAACCTATCATTTTGCGAATTATTGGGGGCAGACCCGTGTATAATCAGTGCATTGAAAAACACACCATCACCAGGTTCCATTTCTACCGCAACCGCGTCTTCTCTTTCCTGATAGTGTCCCGGTAGAAATACGCCGAATGTTTGTTGTTTTCGTTCGTGTTCTTGCAAACCCCAGTTATGACTGCCAGGAACAAACTGTATACATCCATTTTCAAGGTTTGCTTCGCTTATAGCGAGTTGACAATTTATCATTACTGGTTTGTTGTTATCATTTTTCCAATAAGCATAATCTTGATGCCAAGGGATTGCTGTGCCGTCACCACCTGCCTTCGGCAGTAGTTTGCTGTGAAATAGTGAGATATCAGGTCCCATCATGCCTTCAAGCACATCCAGAACGGCATCGGAGCGCAGTAAACGGTTAAGCGTTGGACTCACCACTTCACTGTGCATGAGCTGCTTTATTAGCGGTGGATGATCTGGATCGTCTTCATAGACTTCCCACGAAATCCCTATGCCTGGTGTGGGATTTTTTGCCATGCGGTTGTGTATATCGTCAACTTCTTCCAGAATATTCGTGATGTCTTCTGATGAGACAAGTCCTTTTTTCAGGAGATAGCCGTTTGTTTCATAAAATTGTTTATCTGTATCTGTGATTCCCATGTGAAATTCCTTGTGACATTATGATTTGTAAAGAATTATAATTCAAATTTGCAGAAAAATCAAGGTTTTCATGATGAATGCTGGAAATTAACTTTAATTTGTTCTTGCGTTATTACATGTGCTAAGTTTTATAAGACAGTATGTGCGATTTTCAATGAACACCATAGGCGTAAATTAAGCGTAATACTTTTTCACTGAACCAGGATTTGCAGGATTAGTAGATTTCCAAGATAGGTGTCCGATATTTCTAACGTGAGTTTGATAATTAGCAGAACGAGTGCAAATTGAACAGAGAACGGGCATATTTGCGTCAAAAATCGCTATTTTGGTGTATTTAACCCCCTTGTCAGGGACTTTAAGAGAAAATGTGGAAGTCCTAACTATTTATCAAACTCACGTATTTCTAAGTGCACATTCAATAGATAATTGTCTTATGTTAGATAGGAACTTCGGAGTGTCAAACTCTAATCCTGAAAATCCTGGTTCAGACAAAAGAAATACAAACCCATAACAAAATAAACCTTTGTGAATAATATTGAATAAAAACCCTAAAACTAAATAACCTTGCACCTTCATCGGGTGTGTAAAGTTCTTGTCACCATAGTCATCAATTTCTTGAAAGGACATTGCATTTTTGATCTTTGAAAAGGTACCGTTTGGTACGTTTTTTCGGATTACGGTACGTTTTTGGTACGTTTTTGGTACGGTGCTGTGAGTCCAGTCTGTATATGGGTTTGTGAATGATTTTCGTGTATATTTCTGGAAATTTCAATTTTTCGATTCGGTACATTTTGTGATTTAAGTTTTGGGTGTCCTGATATGTATTATTTGAGGTATATGGACACCACATCATAATCCGATTGATCAGTGTGGTGTTTTCTGATTTAGTCTGTTTTTCACTTCTATTGTCCTGCGTTAACATGATATTCTCTCTGCTGGTTTGGACCTATTCTACTCTTGAAATTACCTTTTCTGTTGTAACGTCTGAGGAGCAATGCATTGCGCGACTATGCCCCTATTGTCCTTCATGATATGTTCAGAACTTGCTTAGAACAATCGTGATGTGCGAAATCATGGTTATATCATAAGATTTCTCTGACTGAGTCGTCTCTTTGAGTTTCTAAACTTGCGTAGTTAAATTGGACCTATACGCTAAACACATGTTAAGTATACTATACATATATGTGATTGTTAAGTTAAAATGTTAGATAATCTATATTATTTTAACGCAAGTTGCCACCTAAACAGTATAATCTCCTGCTAAGAGCGTTCAGATTTTGCACATACCGCTCCGCTGGAGCGGAAGAATGAAACGATGTGCGTGAGGTATAACGTACATGAAAAGTCGTCATTATAAACATGATGTATAATTGCTTTACCTGAACTGCTTTAATAAACGCATTGCATAGGAAAAGTGTTTACATCTGTTGTGATTGCTGCTACAATACCGATAGATTTAGAATAAAACGGATGGTCTGATGGAGTACACACTTGAAAACTGCCAAAAAATAGTTGACGAATGGGTTAACTCGGTTGGTGTTCGCTATTTTTCGGAACTTACCAACACTGCTATTCTCATGGAGGAGGTCGGTGAGTTAGCAAGGATTATGGCACGCAAGTTCGGTGATCAAAGTTTCAAGGAAAGTGAAGAAGATTTAAATCTCGCTGACGAGATTGCAGATATTCTTTTTGTTCTGATATGTTTGGCAAATCAAACAGGGGTTCAACTTGAAGACGCATTCAGGCAATCGATTTTAAAGAAGACAGGTCGTGATAGAGATCGGCATGTCAATAATCCGAAACTCTTTGAGGATAGTGGAGAAAAGAGATAATGTTGCATAGATGTTTATCGTTTTTTATGCTTATTCTCCTCTTGATGATTTCTGGTTGTGCCTATTACAAGAGCACACAATCCGGTTCACAAGAGATTGTTGATCCGCTGATAGAACGGAATCAGCAGTGGCGTGAAAACGTTGATGCAGGTAATTCAGCCATAGAGCTGGGGCATCTACAGGATGCCCTTGCAGCATTCAACGCCGCTATAAAAGTCCGACCAAAGGCAAGCCTCCCCTACTATAAAATCGCTGAGATCTATTTACAACTTGATGAATATGAAAAAGCACGAGACGCATTTTACGCATACTTAGAACTTGAGCCAAATCATATTACTGCCCTTAATTACGTGGGATTTATTTTTGAGCAATTGAATGACTATAAGAATGCTGCGAAATATTATGAACGAGTGCTAAGCATTTCTAAAGACGATCTCTATGCACTAAACCATCTTGGTTTGGCATACAAACAATTGAATCAACTTGATGAAGCAGAGGCAATACTCCTTCGTGCATTGGCACTTGATCCAAAGTGTGAGAATCCTGCATCAGAAAATTTACATAATTACTTAGGTATAATTTATCTGATGCGCGGTGAAATCGGAGAAGCGATTGCAGAATTACGTGAATCAATTCGCATATTCCCGAATGATATTTGGGCAAGGCAACGTTTGGCAACAGTTTATGAAGACCACCAACGTTATTTTGAAGCACAACTTCAATATCAGCAGCTTCTTGAAGTTGACCCCGATAATCTATATGCCAAGACAAGGTTACAGACACTTGCTCAACTTAGTTCGGTACCAACTACTACAATAGATGTCCTTCCTGTTTCCATTATTGAAACAGATGTTAACAAAATTATTGCGGATGCTCCTACCTCAGAAGATTATCCGGATGCTGATGTGCTTATCTTGTTCAACCATTTTAGTCATGATGTCTTACCCACTGGACAGTCCCGTTATACTACGCATCAAGTAGTTAAAATACTCAACGAAAGAGGTATACAAAAATATGGTGATATTGCTATACCTTACCAACCGAACACCCAAAATATTGGTGTCAACATTGCACGGACAATTGCCCCAGATGGCACAGAACATATTCCACCCGATGAAGCATTCAATGATGTCACGCCTCCTGGGTTGTTATCATACAATTTGTATTCTGATATGATGTGGCGTGTGATTTCTATGGTAGGGTTGTCCCCGGGTGTATGCATTGAATACAAAGTGACGCTTGAAGATAAATTAGAGCAAGTAATAGGAAATAAAACCTGGATCATAGGTGGCTACAACTTTCAATCTTCAGAAGTTACGCTTGAGACAGTATTTGCATTGCGTTTACCGCAAGATTATCCTATCCAGTGGAAAACAGATAACTTTGAGATTGAACCAGAGATTTCTTATGATGACAATGGAATTGTCCAGTATATATGGCGACATGGTGAAGTGCCTGCATTAGAATTAGAAGAAAGAATGCCGCATATCAACGACATAGCAATGCGGTTACGTTATTCTTCAATTGAATCTTGGCAGGATGTTTACAAGTGGTATAAAGATCTTGCTAAAGGTCGTTATGTTCCTGACGAACACATACAGAAAACTGTTGAAAGTCTTATAAGTAATCTAAAAACCGACAATGAAATTATTCGCGAAATATATCATTTTGTTTCCAAGCAGATTCGTTACGTAGGAATTGAGCTCGGTCAGAGTGCATACCAGCCTTCTGCTGCTACCGAAGTGCTGCAAAAACAGTATGGCGATTGTAAGGATAAAACGACTTTGCTTATATCAATGCTCGATCTCGTCGGGATAAAAGCGTATCCGGTAATGATTAGCACTGCACCTTATGAAAGGGTGAATACCACTTTACCATCACTTAGTCAATTTAACCACATGATCGCAGCCATTCCGATTGATAAACACAATTATATATGGATGGACGCTACTTCTAATACTTGTAGTTATGGTGATTTACCGTATAAGAACCAAGGAAGATTGGGATTCCTCGTTGGAGATTCGGATGGCACTTTTGTTGATATTCCTATTTTTCCAGCAGAAACCAATAAATTGGTTTCTAAAACGGAGTTATGGTTAAATAGTGATGGTAGGACTCGGGGTGAAGTCCATCTTCATTTGACTGGACAATATAATCTAAATGCTCGCTGGACATATAAACAAATTCCACCATCAGATTGGAAGAACACGCTTGCTGCCGAACTCAATCCATTGTTTCCAAATATCGTCATAGACGATGCCACTATCTCTGATTTATATGATTCGGATTCACCCCTAAAGATAACAGTAGACTTTCACATTGAAAAAAATGTAACAGACCTCAATAATCAAGCATTGCTTCAAATGCCGATAGATGAATTTTCTGAATACGCAGAAATTGTTGCCGCATCAGAACGGCTTTATCCACTTGACCTATATTATCCGATGCAAATAGAGAAAACAATTCAGATTCACTTACCAGAGGGTTGGTCAACTTCGTTACCTGATGACATCAAACAAGAGACGGGTTTTGCTTCATTGCATAGACAGTATAGGCAACATGAAAATATAGTACATTATCAATTATTTTTTATATTAAGCCAACAAACAATTCCTGCTGTGCAATATACAGCAGCCAAACGAATCTTCAATCTGCTTGCGGATGAGGATGGTAGTAGTCTGCTATTGAATACGAAGGACGATGAAATATCTAACTTAAGGTATTGAAATACTTTCCTATGGTTTAGAAACAATACCATTTCTAAAAATGATGGCGCAGGACAGGTTTTTGTGAATGTAATCTAATTCGGAAACCCAAACTAACGGTTTGTGCTATGAAAAGAAACATAAATATATTAGAAATGGTATTACTAATAGTAAAAGAGGAATCATTTATATGAGTGAAAATAGAAAACCCAATATTGTTCTCATCCTAAACGATGATATGGGATTTTCAGATTTAGGGTGCTATGGTGGTGAAGTCAGGACACCGAATTTAGATAAACTCGCGGATGGTGGACTTCGTTGGACTCAGTTTTACAATACTGCGAGGTGCTGCCCATCTCGTGCCTCTATGCTTACTGGTCTCCATCCACATCAAACCGGTGTAGGACACATGATGGGTGATGATGGATTAGAAGGCTATCGGGGAGATCTGAATGACCGTTGTATTACCATTGCAGATGCTGTGCGTTCCGAAGGCTATGGCACATATATGAGCGGAAAATGGCATATTTCAAGACATACCGGCCCTGATGGTCCCAAACATAGTTGGCCATGCCAACGGGGTTTTGATGAATATTACGGTATAATTACGGGTGCTGCCAACTTTTGGAAGCCAAATACATTGACGCGGAATAATACGCGACTTGATAGTGACGATCTGCCAGAAGGATATTTCTTTACAGATGCTGTCAGTGATGAAGCGGTGAATTTTATTCAGAATCACCATGATAAGAAAGGTGATAGTCCGTTTTTCACTTATGTCGCCTATACTGCCCCGCATTGGCCTCTGCATGCACACGAAGAGGACATTGCGGAATACAATGGACGGTTCGCAGCAGGTTGGGATGAACTCCGAGAAGAACGATTGACACGAATGCGTGAGATGAAGTTGTTGGATGAATCGTGGCAATTGACTGCACGTGACCCATCACAACCTCCGTGGAGTGAAGCACAATATAAGGAATGGAACCAACGTCGGATGGAGGTATATGCTGCACAGATTACACGTATGGATGCTGGCATAGGACGAATCATTGATACGCTTGAAGAAATAGGACAATTAGACAATACGCTTATTCTGTTTCTGGCAGATAATGGTGGATGTGCAGAGGAACTCGGTGGTCCACCTGCTGTGCGAGACAGGGATACACAGATTAGCACACAGTTAACTTCAGATGGAAAACCTGTTTATCGCGGTAACGATCCGAGTATTATGCCTGGACCAGAAACGACCTATCAGAGTTATGGAGTGCCGTGGGCAAATCTGTCCAATACACCATTCCGTTTATATAAACATTGGGTGCATGAAGGTGGCATAGCAACTCCTTTGATTGTACATTGGCCTGATGCAATAAAATCTGCAGGTGAACTACGGCATCAACCCGGACAACTTACAGATATAATGGCAACGTGTCTTGAGGTATCTGGAGCAACCTATCCTGAAGAACATGAAGGCAAGCCGATTTTGCCGTTAGAAGGGACAAGTTTAGTTCCAGTATTTGACAATAAAGATAACGGTAAAGAAGTCCTGTTATGGGAACACGAAGGCAACTGTGCTGTCCGTCAGGAAGATATGAAACTTGTCTGTAGGTTCCCTGGGGATTGGGAACTCTACGATCTCCAAGCAGAACGAACAGAAATCAATAATATTGCTGATAAGCATTCACAAAAGGTGAAGGAATTAGATGGTATGTATCAAGATTGGGCGAACCGTTGCTTTATCTATCCTTGGGATAAACTCCAGGAGCACCGCAGACAACGTCGTCAGCAAAGGTAGAAGATGCATATAAACAGTAGTCGTTTAATTGGTTATGGAAAATACGTTTTACAGATATAGAATTATATGTAGTCAAATACGATAGATTAGGAGGAAGATAATGATTGAAATTGGAGGACAGGCGTTCCCGTCGATTGCAGAAGTACGGAGTCATGTTCATAATCTATTGAACAATTCCCCGATGGATGAACCGTTATCAGAAACAGATAATGATATAATCCAAGAACTTTTTTTATGCCATCCGGATGCAGATGAGAAAATTGGCGATAAGGAAATACAGTTTTTTAAAGTTGGTCAACATAAAGAAGCAGGTGCACGTGCATTTTGTATTGTACGGTCTGATGATAGTGAGGAGACATTCAGTATAAAGAAGTGTGTCTCTGCATGGACACGAACACAAACAGAGAAAACAGGGACATCAGCAAAATCTGCTGCAAGAAAGCAACCAAAGCCTCAGCAACAAGTGGTCGGTACATTAGATATAAATCAAGTGCCAGATGCAGAAGGGTTAGCTGGTCTCGTAATCCACTTCCAACGGGTTGTGGATCTTCATGCACAGCTTGGTAAAGAGATAGAGCAGATACAAAAAATATTAGCGGAGGAAGCAAAGAGATAATGATGAGTCAAAAGCAGGTAACTTGTCGGTTGCCTGCTTTATTCTTATAGATTCAGACACCAATTCTATAATGATATTCCTTTTTTGACTGGAATGTAAGAGACGCAATGAATTGCGCGACTACGAACGGTTTATTTCCTTCATGTGATATCATTCTTCAGAAATAGAATTTCTTTTTGTTAAGGTAGCGACATCCCACACATACACAATACCGTTTTCGCCGCCTGCACTTGCAAGTGTTTTTCCATCAGGACTAAACGATACTCTTAGCACACCCCTTATATGTCCTTTGAAAATTCGGAGTAATGTGCCTGTGGTAGTATCCCATAAACGAACGGAATTGTCCCAACTTGAACTGGCGAATGTTTTTCCATCAGGACTGAATGAGATGCTTGTGATGCCTTCAGTATTTCCGTGAAGTGTCCGTAAGGTTTTGCCAGTGTGAACATCCCATAGTCTTATGGTATTATTCTCATCCGTTGTAGCGAGTATATTCCCATCTGCACTGAATAATGCTCTATAGATTGGATAATCAGGATTCGTGTTTCCTTGAAGTGTCCGTAAGATATTGCCGGTTTGAACATCCCATAGTCTTATGGTATTATTCTCATCCGTAGTGGCGAGTATTAATCCTTCAGGACTGAACGATACTGCATAGACTGGACTTGTATGTCCAACAAATGTCTGTAAAACCTTTCCTGTTTTAACATCCAATAGATTTAGATTATTGTCCTGTTTTTTCGTAGTAAGTAACTTCCCATCAGGACTAAACAATACATAACTAATTGCCTCTATATGCTTACCGAGAGTGGTTATTTCTTTTCCTGTGGCAACATCCCATAATCTAAGATTTCGATTTATCTGATCGGCAGTTCTGTAACTTTCAATAGATGTGAGTATTTTGCCGTCGGGACTGAACGATACAATATAGACAGGATTCTTATGTCCTTCAAGCGTTCGTAGTGTTGTACCGGTAGAAACATCCCATAGTCGAACAGTCATGTCTTTACCTCCTGCAGAAGCGAGGAACTTCCCATCAGGACTGAACGTTACACCCTGGACAGACTCTGTGTGTCCTTTAAGTTTGTGGATGGTTGTGCCGGTCCTAACATCCCATAAAAGGATGGTATCTTGAGAACACTTCGTAGCAAGCAGGTTCCCATCCAGACTAAAGTTGATGCTATTAAAAGAACTCGTATGTCCATCAATTGTACGAACCACTTTGCGCGTGTCAACATCCCAAAAATGGATTCTATCTCTACCTGCAGTGGCAAGCGTATTTCCATCAGGACTGAACGCTACGTTGAGGACAACATCATGATCATGTGTATTTCCCCAGAGAGATCCAAGGCTGCGACCGGTGTTTACATTCCAGAAAGCAACTGTGCTTCCCATCCCTCCAACGACCAGTGTATTTCCATCGGGACTAAACGCCGTGCACCTGACGTACATCCCCGCCCGTTGTAGAGTATGGAAAATTGCCCCTGTATGAACATTCCATATATTGAGGTAACTGCCTCTACCTGAAGCGATCAACTTTCCATCGGGACTAAATACAATGTCAGATGGTTCGTTTAAATTCCCTTTTATCGTCTGAATGTTTGCTCCAGTGGCAATATCCCATAAAAGAATGGTTTCGTCGTAGCATCCTGCAGCAATAATCAATCCATCAGGACTGAACGCTATGCTCTTGATGATCAACTTACCAACGACCTCAAACTCTTTGATTATATTGCCAGTGAAGACATCCCACAAACGAATGGTCTTGTCCCAACCTGCAGTGGCAAGTGTCATGCCATCAGGACTGAACTTCACATTTTTTGCAGACCTATTGTTTCCCTTAAGCATTGTGAATGTTTTTCCTGTGTGTACATCCCATATAGGAATAGGCATTCGACCACCAGCAGCGAGGAATTGTCCATCAGGACTAAAGGATACGTCTCGTGCAATGTTATCTTTATTCGTATGTCTTATAAATAGATGAAGCTCTTTGCTAGTCTGTGTGTCGTAAATCCAAATACCAGATCCGCTTGCCACTGCCAAACGTGTACCGTCGTGGGAATAGGAGATCTTTATTATATCTCCCTTACCCAAACGGGCTTTTGCACCTTCCGGTAAATGCCATTTTGTATAGTCTTGGGCACAAGTATGCTGAGCATAAGAAAATATTACTAAAATTGAGGTTAGATACAAACATACTATTGATTTCATTGTAGTTCCTTATCTTTTGAGGATGGAATCTCATAAAGCACTATACATTCTGCCACTAATATATATAAAGAAGTTTATTATTATGCACTGCACGCAAGCAATTTCAAGCATACTGGGTTCGGCACTTCTGCGACGTTTCCTGTATCAGTGAGTTGACCGGTATCAGGATTGACAGCAAATGTAACTATATTACTGGTTTGTTGATTTGCAGCAAAGAGGAAAGTGCCTTCAGGGTTCAATCCGAAGTTTCGGGGTGTTTGTCCAAGCGTTGATTCACATCCGAGATAACTTAACATTCCAGTTTCTTGATCAATTTCACAGATAACAATGCTATCATGTCCGCGATTTGAACCGTAGAGAAACTTACCAGATGGATGAACATGGACATCCGCGCAGTGACTTGTTCCATCAAAGGCATCGGGCAACGTGGAAATAGATTGGATTTCAGTGAGTGAACCTGTGTTTGCATCATGTTGAAACGCAGTGAATGTAGAATCCAATTCGTTGATAACATACGCATATTTACCATTTGGGTGAAAATCAAGGTGGCGTGGACCTGCTCCTGGATGGACATGGGCCCACGGTTGGGTGTTAGCATTGAGTTTTCCGTTATCCAAATCCAGTTGATAGATGAGTATTTTATCTAATCCTAAGTCAGGGGCATAAGCATAACGGTTATCAGGATCAATCATAATTGCATGTGCGTGGGGTTCAGATTGCCGTCCTGGATTGACACTTGAACCTTGGTGTTGGACGAAATCGGATGCTTCACCGAGTCTGCCATCTTTTCCTATGGGGAATGCAGCAACACTTCCTCCACCGTAATTCGCTACAAGCAGATATTTTCCTGTTGCATCAATACTCACATGACATGGAGCACCACCCCCTGTAGCCTGTTGGTTTAGGAAACTAATCTCTCCTGTGCTTCCATGAATGTAAAATGCTGTGACTGCTCCGCTGGATTTTCCTTCAAATTCCCCGATTTCATTTACCGAGTAGAGATAACGTCCATTGGGGTGAATGTCTAAAAACGATGGGTTTTCTACACCTGTGATTTTACTGGAATATTCTAATGCCCCTGTTTCTCCATCTAAACGATAGACATATATACCTTCGCTATCTCCGTGTGTATAAGTGCCAACGTAAACATAATAGTCTTGATTGTTTTCTTTTGCCATTAAATGTTTCTCCTTGTTGAATGTATTATTTAACATTTAGTTGAAGTGAGTTTTCATCACTCTCTTTATAGCCAATGCGTATTGCTTTTGTGCGGATGGTGGTTTCACCTTTTTGCAAACGTAGTGGTTCTGTATACAATTTCCAATGCACATCCTCGCCTTGTTCCGTAGTATAGGCAATTGACGCGCCTTGCGTGGAACAGTGGAGTTGTAACAGCATAGGTGCTTCCCACTCACCATTTTCCTGTGCAGGTTGTCTGCCTGGATTCGAGGCGTTAATTGGGATGAAAATTGGGGATGCGGTCTGTGGTTGTTCTCCGTTAGGATACCATTTTGCTTTCATCTGTTCTTCAGAGATGTCTCCCATATCCCCGAATTCGGATTGCCATTCAGTCAAAGTGTTACGCATCCGTTCAAGCACATCTACGTGTGTGGCATCCTCTGCTAAGTTGTTGAGTTCATATGTGTCATTTTCAACATCGTAGAGTTCCTCTGTGGGCCGCGGGTAACGGAACATAGTCAATTGATCACCTTCTAATTTGTCTTCAGCATAGAGTCGCCACATTTCCTGCATTACGGGATGTCGGTTGCGGTAAGGAATCCAAAGGAGATAAGGTTTTTCTGGGTAATAATTTCGGATGTATTTATACTTTTTATCCCGAACAGCACGGATCATGTCATAAGATTCATCATATCTATCTCGTGTTGCGAATATGTAGTCTCGTTCAACCTTTTGCGGTCCGAGGAAAGGTTGTCCTTGTATATGCTGCGGGATGTTCACCCCACACAACGATAAGACTGTGGGACCAAGGTCAATTAAACTGACTAATTGATCACTTTTGCTGTTTGGCGTGATTTCTCCGTTCCAACGTACGATGAGTGGTATTCGAATACCTGCATCATAAGGCCACCGTTTGCCGCGTGGGAGTCCTTCACCGTGGTCACTCCAGAGAAAGACGATAGTGTTCTCAGCGAGTCCATCTGCTTCCAATTGATCTAACAACTCACCTACCCGTGCATCTGAAGTTGCAAGATTGTCATATTGACGTGCTAATGCTTCGCGTGCCTTCGGTGTATCTGGTAGATATGGAGGCAATTTCACATCATCAGGCTTAGTCGTTATTGGTCTGTCGTCTCTGTCCCACATGCCGCTTTCATGTGTAACGGTTGGGTTGAAGACAGAGAAAAAAGGTTGTCCTTCCTCTCGATTTCGCCAGTGCCCTTGGTTGCTGTTCTCATCCCATGCAGTAATAGGTGGTGTGAACTGGTAGTCTGTTTTGCTATTGTTTGTGCAATAGTAGCCTGCACCTCTCAGATATTCAGTAAAGGTTTTGACGTAAGGTGGTGGAACGGCAGAATAGGGGGTTGGCATGTTCGGTGTGTTGCGGTTGGTGTGTCCTGTTCGCATGTGGTGTGTGCCTATAGAGGTCTGATACATGCCAGTGATAATAGCGGAACGACTCGGTGCACAGACACCTGCTGTTGAAAAGGCATTAGGAAATCGACACCCACCTGCTGCGAGTCGATCAATGTTTGGTGTTCGAGCGATTGGGTCTCCGTAACAACCGAAACGTGGGGTTGTATCCTCTAAAGATATCCAGAGGATGTTTGGACGATCTTGTGAGTTCATTTTTCTCCCTATAATAAATATAGTGGTGTATTAACCATGAATTAGTTCCAACAACCTTCTACATAAGCATCCCGTGTAAATAGTTTTTTACGGTATGGCGTTGTACTTTCCAACCATTCAGCAGGAATTTCTTGAGTATAACGATGCGGTGGCCCTGCTTCCTTGAATATGTCAATGACGAAGATTCGGTATAATTGCGATGAGTCTATAGGTTTTGCTTCTACTCCGTGGAAGATACGTGCATCTATGTAGACCATACTCCCTGGTGGTAAATCGAGCCGTTTTTCTTCCAATTTTCGTCCTGCTTCATCGTCATACTCACCAGCGAGCATTCGTTCAGGCGTTGCTTCGCGCGTTGGTGCGACCTTGTGGCTGCCCGGTATGACTTTCAGGTTGCGATCACCACGTTTGAAGCCATTTGGATAGTATAATATCTGAATGTAGTAGTTATCGCGTTCTGCAAGATTTATAGGATTCTCATGCTTCCAATGGTGATGGTCCTGATGGAACTGGACAGGTCCTATCCCACGGGGTGCAATGTTCATGGCGGAATGACAGAAGTGGTATGCATCACCGATAGTTTCTCGTAACAGTGCCGTAATGAAAGGATCGTCAATAAGTCTGTCGCTATATTCTCTGCGTTCGTTCCATGGACGAATAAAATAGGAACGTTCCGGTATTTCACCGTTCTCCAATGCCTCAATGTATTGACGTGTCGGTTCAAATTGATGTGTAATTTCTTCAATTAAACCTTCTCTGCCATCGTCTGTGAATATATCTGGATATGCGATGTATCCATCATTATGAAACGACTCTATGTCTTGATTGGATGGTGTTGATAAACGAAAGAGTGAATTGGGTTTGATTGCCATGAGCATTCCTATAGGTATTGTGGAGTTTGGTGTCGTCAACCAATTATGTTTGACATATAATCACTTTAAGACTACAATTTTAAGGTATTGAGAAATACAATAGATTTTTTATTCAAACTTCAACCAAATGTAGGAGTAGAAATAGTGCAAAACTTCAACAGGATAACATTTAATCCAAATGTAATGGGTGGCAAAGCATGTATCCGTGGTATGCGGGTTACCGTTGGAACAGTTGTTGGCTTGGTAGCATCTGGTTATTCCAATACTGAGATTTTGAATGCCTATCCTTATTTGGAAGAAGAAGATATCCGACAATCTCTGTCCTATGCAGCGTGGCGTGTTCAAGAAATTGAAATCTGAAAAGAGTAAATTATTACATTCTACTGTGCCCTTTCTGTTCGAATCTCTCCAATAGCGTTGTCAATCTTTCTACAATATCTGGATGTTTAGACCATAGATTTTCTGTTTCATAAGGATCGTCATGGATATGATATAGCTGCCCTGGCGAATCTGGTTTGGGACCACCGCCACTTGGTGGGGGCCATCCTCCCGATCCTTCTGTGCCTATAATCAGTTTCCACTCTTCGTGGCGTATTGAAAAAACGCCATTGCTGGAATGATGCACGATTGCCTTGCGAAGTTGATGATCGGTTTCTTTCCCCAAGAGTGCTGGTAGGATATTACAACTATCTTGTCCAGCATCATTAGGAACATCTGTTCCAACTATCGCTGCACACGTCTCCATGAGGTCCGTTAAGCAGACTAATTCATCTGATGTGGAATTCTGTTCAATCACACCAGGCCATCTTGCGATGAAAGGTTCGCGATGTCCACCTTCCCAGATATGTGCTTTATAGCCCCGCCAATCTCCACAAGATTTGTGGTCGTAGATATTATACGGCATTGGACCTTTACCGCCCTTAATTCTATCGCCGGGAAGTGCTCCGTTATCGCTTGTAACGAATATTAATGTATCGTCAGTTTTTCCGGTGCGTTCTAATGCATGCATAACTTCACCGACCATCCAGTCTACTAACCAGACCAAGTCACCGCGAGGCCCTGCATCACTCTGCCCGCGTGCAAATTCTGGCACTACCTCCTCAACACACGGTTCATGTGGTGCTGAGGGTGTCATATAAATGAAGAATGGATCCTCTGAATCGGCTTGTGCCTCGATATATTCAACCGTTTTCTGTGCAATCATCGGATCGGCATCTTTATGATGCCAACTCGGTGCAGTCATGCCGGGACGTCCCGTGAAATCTGGTTCTCCACGATACTCATTCGGTATTTCAACAAAGACATCATTTTCTATAAATCCATAAGGAGGCTGGCAGGTTGGACAACCTGATGTGCCGTAGAAATAATCGAAACCGATATCATTTGGTCCACCTGTGATTGGTGCGTGAAAATCTATATTTTCTTCTAATTCGCGTTTTGCATTACCCCACGGTAATGGTGCATCAAAGTCGTAGTCGTATTCCGGTTTCGTGGAGAAGCCGAGTCCTAAATGCCACTTACCGATACATGCCGTATTGTATCCTGCATCTTTCAGCAATCCTGCGACTGTGAGACGTTCAGGTTCTATTAGTGGGGGTTCGTATCCGTAAAGCACACCTCGTTTTAGACGACTCCGCCAGCAATATCTGCCGGTTAAAACGCCGTATCGTGTAGGGGTGCATACTGCGGATGGAGAATGTGCGTCTGTGAAACGTATCCCCTCACTGGCAAGTTGATCCATATTTGGGGTAGGAATCTTTGAGTCAGGATTATAGCAGCCGACATCACCGTATCCCATGTCATCTGCCATTATGAAAACGATGTTTGGTAGTTTTTGATTATCCATATATTACACCAATAGCAAATAGCGATTCTAAATCCTCCTATTGAATTTTTTCTTTCAAATCAGCGAGTTCCTTTTCAATTGCTTCGTCTTCAGCATAATTGACAAACTCATGATTTACTTCTACATTCTTGAATTCCACATCTACCTCAGATGCCGCCTTTGCTAACGCTGCAGCTTCGGTTACATTTTGTCCCATTTTCTTGAGAATCTCAAAAGCCTTATTACCCTGAAGTTCTGTTAATGTCTGTTGTAAATGTTCGTGTGCGTCAACATTTCTATGTTGAGCGAGGACAACATCCCTTTCTCTCTGTGTCTGTTGGGTTTTTTGATGGAGGGTGTCAAGGAGTGTGGTAAGGTGTTGGACTGTCTGTTTCTGTTCTTCCCACTGTGTCTTATACCGATTTGCAAGATTTCTGTATTCGTTTCTCTGTGCAAGGTCTTCACGTGCCAAGTCTTCGCGTCCTGCTTGAAGTGAGATGACTGCGCGTTCTTCACACTTTGCTGCTTGAGCAACAGCATTGTCGTGTGCATTTTGAAACTGTTTTTCTATACCGATAGACGCATCCACCTTCTGTTTTGCTTCCGAAAACCGATTTGTGATTTCATGGATAACATCTTCTAATACCTTTTCCAGGTCCTTTTCTTCAGTTGCTTTCTCTTTTTCAGTTTCACCTTCTGTTTCAGGGATGATTTCAACGAGGGGAGAATCCAATTGAACAACAATAGTTTTTGCAAGTTTATCTCCCATTCGCTGTCTTTCCTTACCCACTGCGAATAACCAATCAATCGGTTGAAATAAACCGGCAAAGCGGCGAACAAAAGCATCCTTCATCTTGGCAGGTTGTCCATCCTTCAAACGGATAATTTGCAGAGACATTAACCGTTTCCCAAATCCACCACCTCTCTTTACCCCATCCATTAATAATATACCAAATAACCATAGGACAGTACTTAGCAGAGTCAATATAATAGTTGTCATGTCACGTGGAATGGAATAGAACGGCTCAAAAAACTCATCAATAAAAGGATTGAAAATCAAAGCACCAAAAACCAAAATTGCTTGGCAAAATCCCAATAAACCTATATCCAGTAAGAACGCACCGACTCTCGCCCATCGAGATGCTAATTTGAACTTTTCTCCTATGACTTTGACAATAGACATAATTATTGCATCTCCGTAGGTTATCAATGTTTTGTTGCATGAGAAATGTGTATGAGTTCTATGAGAAACTATTCTTGAGAAGTGGCATAAGTCGCTATGAGGTCAATAGGAATTATTGTAATTTTGCTTTTAATTCTGCCAAGTCATTGTCGATAGATGCTTCTTCTGCATAACCAGAAAATTCTTTGTTTAGTTTCATATCTGAAAGATCGTTGTCTACTTGTGAGGCAGCTTTTGCTAAAGTGGCAGCTTCACTTACATTTTGTTCCATTTTATTGAGTATATCAAATGCAACACCATCTTCTACCTCAGTTAAAGTTTGTTGTAGGTGCTTCTGTGCATCTACATTTCTGTGTTGTGCGATAACGATGTCTCTTTTCCTCTCCGCTTCTTCTGTTTTCATTTGTAGTGTTTCAAGTAGGTTTGTCAATTCCGCCACGACCTGTTTCTGTTCTTCCCACTGTTTTTTGTATCTTTCAGCGAGCTGTCTGTATTCGTTTCGTTGTGTGATGTCTTCGCGCGCTAAATCTTCACGTCCTGCTTGGATTGCAATTGTTGCCCTTTCTTCACATCTCTCAGCCTGTACCAACGCCCCTTCATAAGCACTCTGGAATTGCTTTTCAATACCGATAGATGCATCGACTTTTTCTCTTGCTTCCGTCAACCGACCTGTGATTTCAACAATAGCATTCTCTAACACTTTTTCAGGGTCTTCTTTTTCAGGTGGAACATCATACTGAATGTGTGGCTCATATTTTACAACAACCGTTTCAGCGAATAGGTCTCCCATCCGCTGCTTTTTATTGCCCAATGAAAAGAGGACATCAAAAGGTTGGAAAAAAGAGGTTAATCTCCGAACGAAAGAGTCTTTAAAACCACACGGTTTACCGTCCTTCAGACGGATTACCTGCATTGACAAGAGTCGTTTCCCAATTCCCTGACCGTTTTTGAAACCGTCTAAGAAAAGCATACCACAACACCAAAACAAAAACGGGGCAAAAACATTTGGAATCATATCAAAGAAGAAGAACCTTGAAAAAATGGACAATATTGCTGACAACCAAAATACGATAATACTATCCAGAAAAAACGCGAACATACGTGCAAATCTGGATGCTAATCTAAACTTTTTTCCAGCTATTTCAAGTAACTTCATTATAAGAAAAACCTCAGTCTTTTTGAGAAAACTTGTTCTGAATTAGTTTGATTGAAAGAAATATTTTGACATGAATTACAAACCGGGTTTCTCAACCCATTACATATTAAAAATAGAGTCCTTAGCAGTCAAAAGGATAGACACATTTTGTAGTTACAATGTTGGTACCGTGACTTCTACTTCGCGTCCATCATTTTCTGATGAATCGATGACTCCTTGAATGATAACATTTGTAAGCATAATCTCATAAGGGTCAATCGGTGAAGGTTTTCCTTCTCTGACAGCATCAATGAATGCACTATCCTCTTCGTGGAACACGTTTACTGATTCAAATTCGGTGTATGTTTCGTCATGTATTTGACCGTCCTTATCACCATAGACGCGAACACCGTCTTGCGGGCCACGGACTTCACCGATACCGATACGCAAACCTGCTTTTTTGCCGAGGAAAATAGTGCCACCGAGTGAATCCATATTCATGCACCAACATGTTTTGAAAACTAAACGTGCGCCGTTATCAAAAACGACCCATCCTACACCAAAATCCTCAACTTCGGTTTGTTTGAGTCCTTCATTCCATGTATTGTGCAAACTCAGGTAATTAGAAGTGATGCCAGAAACAGCAATAGGTTTGGGATGTCCCATCAGATAGAGTGCAGTGTCCAATGCATAAACACCGATGTCTGCGGATGCACCTAATCCTGCGGTTGCTTTTCTTATGAAACTCCCGCCAGGATTTCCTCTGCGTCGATCCGCAACGGTTTCTGCATAATATATTTCACCAAGTATGCCTGCGTCAACGATTTCTTTCGCCTTCTTCACTTGACCAGAATAGCGAAGTTTGAGACCGATCATCAGTATTTTATCATTTTCTACTGAAGCACGCCACATCGCTGCAGCACCGTCCAACGTTGCTTCCATCGGTTTTTCACAAAAGACGTGTTTGCCTGCGTTGAGTGCAGCAACAGTAGGTGCAGCATGGACACCTGTCGGGGTACAAACATATACCGCTTCAATTTCGTCCATCTTCAGCATTTCATTATAGTCGGTGAATGTCTTTTTTATACCCCATCGTTCTTTTGCACGTTCTAAATTCGCTGGAACAAGATCGGCAGCTGCAATAATTTCGCACCCTTTAATCTCAGCAAGCGTTCCACAGTGTGCCTGCGAGATACCGCCTGCACCGATCAAACCCAATTTGACTGTTCTCATTGACATCTCCTCAATACAGATTTGTTCTATAGATTTTATCTTATTTTTCTGTATAAAGTCAAGAAAAAATCTAAAATGTATAGGGTAAGATTGAATTTAGAAATTTGTCTGACCCAGGATTTATAGATTTCCAGGATTTGAATTCGGAACACCAATATTCCATTTTTTTGTTCCTTTTCTTTGAATAGCGATTTATCTTACCAGACACATTATCCGCGAAATCAGTGTGATCTGTGATAATCTGTGATTCAGACAAAATATCTTGATATGCAGAATAGTTTCTGCTAATATATCTATTGTATTTGAGAAAGAATATGGAGAACAGTTGATATGTCAGCAAACGCTATTACGGTCTATCGGCTAATATTAACATTTATTGTCCTGGCAATCTTCGGAACGAACACATACATAAGTATCGCATGCATTGTTACCATTCTTATTATTTTTATAATGGACTCCGTAGACGGTATCGTAGCGCGTAAAAAAAATCAGACCTCCACATTCGGTGCTGTCTTTGATATTGTTGCTGACAGGATTGTTGAAAACGTGTTTTGGATTTACTTTGCATATAAAATAGACTTCCTACCGATTTGGATGCCGATTGTTGTTGTGACTCGCGGACTTCTAACAGATGGTGTGCGTAGCATTGCTCTGACAGAAGGGAAAGCACCCTTTGATATGATGACTATCCCGTGGGCACGGGCGTTGACAAGTTCACGTATATCCCGATCCGTTTATGGCATTGCCAAGATGGTGGCGTTTCTCTTACTTCCTACCGTGTATGTTCTTCAGAAAACCTACACAGACCACCCCATCACCGATTATTCTACGTCAGTGTCTTTGATACTTGCGTACATTGCTGTTGTGATGTGCCTGATTAGAGGGATTCCTGTGCTTATTGATGGATGGAGGTATGTTAAAAAGTAGGACATGGTGCATTGAGGTGAGGTCCTTTGCTGAACATCGGTTCCTGAAATTTTAATTTGACAAAAAACAAATTCCCGTTAATAACCCTACCAAAAACATGACATATCTTGAAATTATATATCAGATGTGTTATGATTAGGATATTGAAACGATTTTTCATGTATCCTATATTACGAAATTGAAGTAACCAATTTCATTTATCGTTCTGGAGACAGATATCCCTTTGAAAAGGACATGCGTGGCATAATTGAAATTTAGGAACATACATCAGAGAAAATTGAATGGCAATATTAACACAAGCACATCGCGAACATTTTGACGAATTTGGTTATATGATCATTGAAAATGCAGTACCGATAGACCTCTGTGAGGCAGTGGTTGGTGGGATTTTTTCTTTTTTGGAGATGGATCCTTCTGCTCCAAACGATTGGTATCGTGCACCGCACAAACCTGGTGCCGGTATGGTAGAGATGTATTTTCATCAGGCGATGTGGAATGTGTATCAACATCCACCGATACATCAGATTTATAGTGAGGTATATGGGACAGAACGGATATGGGTTCATATTGATAGGGTCAACATGAAACCGCCAAAACATCCTGATTATCCTGAGTGGGATCACCTTGGGATGTATCATTGGGATGCGGATACTTCAAAACTCCCTGTGCATTTCAGCACACAAGGCGTATTGTTCTTAAGAGATACGGCAGAAAATCAAGGGTCTTTTGTTTGCTGGCCAGGAGCACATAAGTCGCTTATAGATGAAGATAATCCGTGGGTGCCAGAATTGACGCCAGAAGTATATAGAGAAAAATTTGTCCAAGTACCAGCGAAAGCAGGTTCATTGCTGATTTGGCATATAGCACTTCCACACGGGAACGGTCGCAATACTTCGGGTAAACCCAGACTGGCACAATACATGAACTACTATCGCGCACCCAATCCGATGAATGAAGAACGACGACAAGAACGTGTTACGTTATGGCGAGAACGCAGAGCATTAGGGCACGGTCCCTATCCTGGTGACCCACGCGGATGGGAAGCGAAAAACTATGGATCACCAGAATTGACACCTTTAGGACGAAAACTCTTAGGTCTTGATTTATGGGATTAGTATTTCTTAATCATTCCCACCTGGTTGCTAATTTGTCTTGCGGATCAATGCCAAGGGCACTTTGTAATCCGTTCTTTCGGATGGCATCAATCTGGTTTAGACTCAAATCCACATTGAAGATAGCAACTTCATCCATTGAACCAAGCATGTGAACATGGTTTGCCAACCTTGCCCCAATATTCACTGCTTGGGAAGCAGTGTTGGTGTTCATCGCTTTATCGCCACCCTCTTTGTCCTGAAGTTCACCGTCCACATACAGATCGTGGTCTTTTACTGCGTCTGAGCCTTCGGGAAAAACGACAGCACAATGATGCCATTCGCCATCACAGACATTGTCCATACCGAAATTCTGTCCGCCGTTGACTTCCACCCGTAAATTACATTCAGTGCCTCGGATGTGTGATCGTATGTAGTATTTTTGTTCGGCGACATTCACTCCCCATTTAACCCATGAATGTTCGCGCACGACATCAGATTTGAACCAGAAGACTGTCGTCCTTGGGTCTGTACCACCGATGCCGTTATAACCTGTAACAATGAGATTGTCATCAACGCCATCGTATTCTAATGCTTTCCCGAACACACCATCAACGCGTTTCGCACCTATGATTTCACCGTGTCGTTCATTCCCAGAAATATCTTTAGCAACGTTGCCATCATTTCCGTCCAATAGGTAAGCCACCTCGACGGTATCCGCATCAATCGCTGCTGCATAGGTAATGTTATGAATAATGAGTAAACAGAGTAAACAAACGAAGATACTGAAAAACGCGATAATCATTCTATTTTGATATTTTAAACCCACTTTTTTCCCTCCAAATTTGTTAATTCAGGTATATTTGCATCTAAACAATATATTCAAATTCCATAATGGTAGTTTAATCGTAGTTTAACAGAATATCTCACAAAAAACAACAAAAAACATTGATACCAGAAAACAAAATAACACTGATTGACCCATGCCTTATGTAATTCTTTCTGATTTACAGACGTTAACCAAGTAGTATATGGAGAATTATTTACTATGCCAACACAGCTCAACACCTCATTCAAAAATGTCAACTCGGCAGTGCGACACATCTTATCACAGAAATTCGGTGGTGAAGTTCGCATTGATAAACCTGAAAATATACATCCGCAAAGTCTATATCGTTTCAGAATACTATCTGGCCCCGATGGCATTCCTGACACTGTTTTCGTCAAACGGAGACAAGCACGAAGGCTTCGTGTTGAATGGGCATGTTTGCAATTCCTAAACGATCAGATGGGGACTAATAGTGTTACTCCCTGTCTATATGGCGGCGGGTATACCGGAAAAAATAACGTTCCACTTCTCGTGATGGAAGATATGGGAGATGGGCAGAATCTTAGGGCAATTCTCAACACCGACGATAGTGAAACCGCAAAACGTGTGCTGATTGAAGGTGCTAAGGCTCTTGGACAGATACATGCACACGCCATCGGCAAAGTAGAAACATTCCTCAAAATACGGGACGCAATTGTTACGCTTGACAACAGTCTTGAAGATTTGGATAGTGTTTATGCAGAAAAATGGAATGAGATTTGTATTGCCGCAGATGTCCAACCCTATCAAAAATCTTTTGCTGAGTTGAAATCCCTGTCTGAATTCCTTGATGCTACGAATCGCTTTCACGGATTAATCCACGGAGACCTCTACCCCGTAAATATCTATCACGCTACTACCAAATCAAAGGTGTATATATTTGACTATGAATTTGGACATTTTCAACATGTGCTTGTGGGTGCGTTTCAGATTCGTGTCCATCTCGATATGTGGGCGGAGGTGTGCCGCTTCCCAGATGATGTCATGCAACAGATGGAAAACACCTACCGCACAGAACTTGCTAAAAATTGTCCAGAGGCAGATGATGACCATTGGTATTACAGACGCGTCATAGAGGCGTGCGTTTATGAAACGATATGCTGTATTTATAGGTTTTTTGAACCTCCAACAGCGGTGTTTAGTAATATCATCAATGATCGTCCTGCTGGCGATTATGAAGCATTAAGGACTAATCCGAACTACAATCATTGGGGGTTGCCTGCTGTGCGCCGTCGTGTTTTCTACCGTTTAGGTGTGTTGTCGCAGTTGACTGAGACATACAGTTATTTTGAGGGACTTGGTGCAACCGCAAAGCAAATCCGTGACAAATTCAGCTCTATATGGCCCCCAGAAGTTCAAGAAATGCCCCTCTATCCTGCTTTTCTGCCTAATTAAGTTGTTATACCATTTCTAAAATAACATTCCCTGTAAGACAGAGACTGTCCGTAGTCGCGCAATTCATTGCGCCTCGGACATTGTTGGAGTGGTTTAGAACCACGATGGGTTGGAGTGGTTTCATTCTTGTTGGAGCGGTTTGCAAAGTAGTAGGCACTCTCCGAGTGCCGTTCTTATACGTTCAAAACCACTAACCCTGATTTGTACTCTATGCCGGGTTTCTTCAGCACCAGCGGTGCGAAAGGTGACCCACAACGCGCACGTACAGACACCTACCGCCCCTCTGGGGCTTGGAATCGGACACCTACGCACGACTATACACATTCCGCACCGCTGGTACTATGTCTATGCCAAGAACAGGTTCTAAACCCTAAATTGACACCGACTTGGTTTGGAATATTAAACATTACCGAATCTATTTTTTAATCTTCATAATGGCATTCATACCCGGGGAACGCCTAAATGGCGTTCATACCGTTGATTTCTTGGTTTGGTGCCCCGCAATTGATGTGAGGAAAAATGGCGGGGCACAGAGACCCCGCACTACAATTTAATGATTACCTATGCATCCAAACACATTGGCATAATGTAGACTTGTCCTACCTCATCAATTGGTTTAACAACAACAGGATTTAACGTGTTTGAGAACTCCAGAACAAAAGACTCCGTTTCAATATGCTCTAACGCTTCTGTCAACATACGAGCATTAAGCCGGACATGGATACTCCCAACACACGAATCAACAGCAACTGACTCACATTCCTCATTAGGTGCAGAGAGTTTAGGAGAAATCCGTATCTTCTGTTCATCTATTTCTAAAAACACCGATGGACATTTCGGATTTGAAAGCAAGGCAACTTCACGGGCGACTTTCAGAAAATGCTCTCTCTGTACTACGACTCTCCCATCACAAGAACTTCGTAAGATTTTACTATACGGTGGGTATTCATAATTTATCAATTTTGTCGTCAACGTAACGTGTTCATCTGCAAAGAGAATCTGGTTTCCGTGTCTGTTGCCATACACTCAATCGTATCTCCTGATGCGTGGATAAATAAATTAGAGAGAATCGGTGAAGTATCCTCTCCATTCGCAATATCCTGCAGCACTTGTAGGGAATATAAAAGGTCGTCTCTTTCAAATGTCAAATTCATTCCAATACCTCCGTTTATTTCTCTGTGGGAGTGAAGTCCCTTTTCCATTGTTATGTCTAACGCTTCTTGAATCATGAACTCATACTTTTTCAAACGTTTACGGGCACGGTGCAACCGACTCTTAATCGTACTTTCGGAAACCCCTAAATAAGAACCAATCTCAGAATATGTCATCTCATTAAAGTAGTGTAGCGTGACAACTTGTCTGTCGCTATCCTTTAACTTAGTGAGAAGTTTCTGAACAAGGTCGCGTTGTACTATATCAGTTGTTTTCACATGTTCTGCTGCAACATATCGGGAATAGGCATCGCTCTCAATATCTGTGTCATCGGTTTCTTCAAGCGATTCAGTGTGTATACGGTTTTTCCGATACCACGCAATACAGAGGTTATTCACAATTGCATAGAGCCATCTTGTGAACTGCGTTAAATCTTCCAGAGTTTCCAGTTTCTGATACACTTGCAGGAAAGTCTCTTGTATAATGTCTTCAGCAATGTGGAAATCTCCTGTCCTTCGCCATGCGTGCGCGTGTATCTGCTTCCGATATTTTCCAATCAATCTTTCAAAAGCAACATCATCACCTGCAAGGATGCGTTGGATCAACTTAACATCATCGTTTTTCATCAAATGCCTCCGTAAAACATATCTGTATTCATTCGTATATAAAGACGCGAGTTTGACAGAAATTGTTGCACAATTTTGGATAGGAATTGGAATGAATGACACTGAACATTATACTATAGTAAACTTTAGAATTAATTGAACATTATGAGCAGTTCGGTCAGAAAACTGAAACTAACGCAGACGCTGTAGCATAACCTGTTAGGTTGTGTTCTGTTTCTGCACAACCTAACAGGTTATGCTACAAAATGTCCCTTTAATTCTAAATGTCACCATAAATCTAACGTGAGTTACTACCAATTATTTGTCGGAGGGGTTTCCAACACCGAAATATCAGAAGACAAAAAAACTTTACAGCTCTATGTTAGGACTGGGTTCACAGCCAATTTACCTATAACCCCAAAAGGCAAAAACTGGGGTCTTTTGGGGTTATTTGGTGTTGTTTTATTCAAGAATGTCAAGGGATTTCCTAACCTAAAAGAGTCCAATAGCTCAATAATTGAATGCCTCTGCCCGATCAACAAAAAACGACTTGACAAATTAATAAGAATATGTTATAGTGACGCAAATCGTTCGGAATGCTGATAATCTAAAACAATTAATAATACACGGCATCCGATAGGAATTCAATAAACCTATCAGTAAAGATTACAACAACTTGGGGCAAACTTAAAGCCTCCGAATAAGAATCAGTGGATTATATACACAAAGTAAAACCTGATGCAAACAATACAAAAGGCAATTATTCCGATAGCAGGATACGGAACACGCCTCTTCCCCGCAACGAAAGCCGTACCCAAGGCACTTTTTCCGATTATCGCACAAGATGGTCTGGCAAAACCGATCATTCAGTTGATAATTGAGGAAGCACTATCTGCTGGTGTGGAGGAGGTGTGTATCGTTGCACAACCGCATCAAGTTGAACCGATCAACGACTATTTCTCTGGAGAGGTGCCAGACGCAATTCGTGACAAACCTGAATTGGCGGAACAAGTTGATAAGTTGGTAGAAATCGGACAACGCTTGCAGTTTGCAATCCAAGCAGAACCACAAGGATTCGGACATGCAATCTATTGTGCAAAAGATTTTGCTGCAGATGATCCTGTCATGATCCTACTTGGAGATCATCTGTACATTTCAAAAACGGATGCAACGTGTGCCAAACAGTTGGTTGATATCTTTGTTGATGTAGGCAAATCAGTAACCAGTCTTGATGTGTGTGATGAAGACGAACTCTCACTGAACGGCATCGTGCAAGGGAATCCCTCATTTTTCAACCATTGTCTTTATATGCTAAACCGAATTGCTGAAAAACCTGACGTTGATTTCGCACGAGAACACATGCGGGTTGATGGCGTATGGGATATAGATGTAACGAATCAATATCTCTGCCACTTTGGGATTGACCTACTCACACCGCTGCTATTTGACATACTGGATCACAACTTCCGCAACCAGATTCTGACACACGGTGAGATTCAACTGCGGGATGCAATGGCTGAAATGGTACGCCAAGAAGGTATGTACGGATACCGAGTTGCTGGTAGACGTTATGATACCGGTAATCCAAAGGAGTTATTAATAACAACCTATGTCTTCGGACTGCACGGTCCCTACCGTAAAACCTTAATCTAACGTGAGTTCCGTATTTGTAGCGTAAACTTTTAGTTTGCGTCCTTATGTAGCACAATCTTTATGAAGATTAATTTATTAATTCGGTAATTTCTTTAGTCCCGTAGGGACGATATGTTTATAGAAATGTGATTACCTATCTTTCTTGAGTTCCGTAGGAACGGCATATTTATTGTTGATGTGCTTCAAAACATATCGTCCCTACGGGACTAAGGGGATGAGGGTGTCCGCACTGCTATAAACATATCGTCCCTACGGGACTGAAGATCACTTAAAATGTTCCGAATATACATAATGAAAGATTACTGATTTAATTACTTAATCTTCATTTAGATTGTGTTACAAACAGTCTGCGTATCATTAGAAATACATGTGATCATTTATGCACAACTTTATTTATGACATTCGTGCTAATCTAATGTTTCTCCAACTGCCAATTCAACAATCTCCACATCCAGATCCGCTGTCAATTTGCGAAATTCTTCAACTGTTCCTGTTAACAAAGGAAATGTGCCGTAATGCATCGGCATAATTGCAGGCACGTTGAGCAATTTTGCAGCATAAGCAGCTTCACGTGGATCCATAGTGAAATGACCACCGATAGGCAACAATGCTAAATCAGGTTGGTAAATCTCACCGATAATCTGCATATCCCCGAACACACAAGTATCCCCTGCGTGATATATCTTATAGCCGTTTGCGAATTCAAGCACAAATCCAGCAGGTTCACCCAAGTAAACAGTCGTGCCATCTTCCTCTGTGAAACTACTGCTATGGTTTGCTGTGACCATGGTTGCTTTCACATCATTTACCGAAACAGTGCCACCCTTATTCATGCCAATTGTGTTTTCAACACCTTTGCTTTCAAGGTACTTTGCCACTTCTATCATAGCAACCACTGTGGGCGTGTGTTCTTTAGCAATGGGAACAGCATCTTCCATGTGATCCCAATGTCCGTGTGTGATATACATCACATCAAGGCTATCAAAGGTTTTGAGTTCATCGGGACAGGCGGGGTTGCTATCAACCCACGGGTCAAGTAAGAAGGTATTACCTTCGGTTTCAAATTTAAATGTGGCATGTCCAAGCCATGTCATTCGTATGCCGTTATTAAGTTTCATTTCTGTTTCCTTTATTATGTTATAGTCAGGATCGCTGAGGCACGGAGACCTTGCGCTACAATCCAAGGAGTATCTCCTTTATTCTATGTGCTATGATTTCTACTTCACCTAACATCAAGGTTTGTCCATTGATGAGGACACTGTTTTCACCTGCGGCAGCAATATCTATTGCAGGTTCACCTGTTTGTAGTTGATGTAGAATATCATTCCGTGTGATGCCGAGTAGTTCTGCATCAAATCGGATTTCCGTGCGTGGCATCGGTTGTCCCGCTTCCGATGGGAAACTGCGATGCACTGTAATACCTTGAATGTTTTTAAATTCATTAGTGTAGAACGTGACCTGGTTTTCGTAGGATTGCATTAACTGATCGTGATCCTGATTCAGATACCACTCCACTGCTGCCAACAACCCAACCATCTCCTCTTTGCCGACCTTCATGCCTCTACCGATGAAGGGATGGGGCGGTCCGTTGAATGCTATCGCATCTATTAGCGATTGTTTGCCGACAATCAAACCACTACTTTGTGGACCACACAACCCTTTTCCACCGCTAAACATTGCCAAATCTGCTCCCATCTGTGTAAAACGCCACAGGTTTTCTGGGGGAGGCAACTGTGCTGCTGCATCCACAATCAATGGGATACCGTGCTTTTGTGCTATTTCAATGCCTTTTTCGTAAGACACCCACAAGTGTTCTCTGCCGGGATTTGCGAAGTAGAAGATCGCAGCGGTTTTTTCGGTGATAGCGTTTTCCAGTTCTTCTGGAGTAGTGCCGTTTTCATCTCCTATTTCAACGAATTCTACACCGACCTGCCGCACAGCAAAATCGTATCCTACTCTGCCGTGGCGATGCACGATGACTTCGCTTTTCATTGTGCTATCAAGATGGGGTAATTTTGCACGTTTGGTTGCGTCAAGTCCAGTGATACACGCTGCCGTGCTAAGCGTTAGGGCTGCCGCTGCGCCATTGGAGATGTATGCTGCTTCGTTGTGGGTAAGTTTTGCTACCTCTTCACCGACACGTTTTTGGAGTTCAACGATGTCTACAAAATGCTTTGATGCATCAACCATTGCCTCAACGACTTCAGGCGGCATGATGGAGCCACCGAGACGTGTTAGTGTTGCGTTGCCATTGATGACTGTTCGGATGCCTAAACGTTTGTAGATGGACATGGAAGCGTTTTCACCTACGAGTTTCCATAAATAACAAAAAAGAGAAGCAGGTAACCCTACCGTCACTTGCCTCTCTTTTGATACGATTTTGACGAGTTTTACTTCTTAAGTGTTCCCCATATTAGACTAATTTTCCCGCGTGGCGTTACAGACAACACTCTATCACTGATCCAATGCATTGAGATATCATGCGCTGGATGGTTTGTGAGATTGGTTATCTTTCCAGTGACGAGGTGATACTTGTAGATGTCAATCTGCTCACGTATACCTTCTTGTGCAGCTATCAGTACCTGTTTTCCGTTATCCATCCAACATGCGGAATTGATTAACCACTTTTTCGGTGTTTTTAGCACTTTCCGTGTTTTACTACCGTACCGCTGAATTACAACATGGCTGGCAACCCATTGCCCGATATTATCGACTACTGCATAGCGTGATTCGGAGTACAAAATAGATTTGCTATCGGGTGACCACTTGGGATACGCACGTTCCCAATCATCTTTAGGGGGAACAAACTCTTTTTGTCTGCTGCCATCCGCATTCATCACATAGATTGTTTGTCCTATATTCAAGAAACCTCCGTTAGTTGCCTGTTCGTAGACAATATATTTGCCATCGGGCGACCAGGAAGGTTCCTTAGCCCATTCTCGACCCCCTGGGTTGTGCGTCAGTTGCTTGACTTCTCGGGTTTTGACATCCATTACATAGATGTCAAAACCTTTGTGTCGAGCACTGGTAAACGCTATGCGATGCCCATCCGGTGACCACGTACATCCCCCATCCAGTGCGAAATCGTCTGTAAGCTGCTGCACGTTGCTGCCATCCGCATCCATCAGGTATATATCATACTTTTGATTAGTCTTGGGCATAGCTGCAACTGTATCTCTTTCAAATGCAATGCGAGTGCCAGTGGGGGACCAAATAGGTCCCCCACTGGCTTGAGGAGACTCTGTGAAGGTGAGTCTCTGGACATTGCTGCCATCATCCTCCATCACATAGATATTGCGGGCCCCATCGCGTTTTGAGGTGAATACAATTTTAGCGGCAGCGAGACACGGTAAGCAGAGCAGTAGGCAATATGTTATCAATCGTATGAGCATCGGGAAACTCCTTATTGAAGTTTCATAAAGTATTGGTGTTTATACTAAAAACTCTGATAAACGTGTTCACCTGTTATCCGACTTCCTGACCGTCCAATTTTCCGACGTGTAAATCAATTTCATCGCGCGACTCTATCTTGTCAACTTTACCATCTGCCATGTAGAAAATGCGGTCTGATACATCCAACATCTTGTGGTCGTGGGTCGCGGTAATGATGGTTACACCGTTTTCATCATTGAGGCGGCGGAGCAAGTCAATGATTTCAAGACCTGTTTTGGTATCTAAGTTGCCAGTTGGTTCATCTGCGAGGACAATGGCGGGATCGTTAGCAAGGGAACGTGCAATCGCAACACGTTGCTGTTGTCCACCAGAGAGTTCAAGCGGTTTATGTTGAACGCGGTCTCCTAACCCAACAAGTGAGAGGAGATCCACACCTTTTTCTCTGCTTTCATCAGCACTCATGCCAGCAAAAATCATCGGAAGCGAGACGTTTTCTAATGCTGTCATTACAGGGATAAGGTTGAACGACTGAAAAATATAACCGATTTTCCGACAACGCAACCACGCCAACTCATAAGCATCAAGTTGTGCAATGTCTACCTCGTCGATATAGACTCTCCCTTCAGTCGGTTTATCTAACCCACCGATCATGTTAAAGAGCGTAGATTTCCCTGACCCGGAAGGTCCCATAATAGAGATATATTCACCGCGCTGAATTTGGAAATTAACACCGCGCAGCGCGTCTACAGTCTGTGTCCCCATCTCATATCGTTTGATGAGGTTTCTAACACGGACAGTATTCTCTTTCGGAAGAATCCGTTCAAACCGTTTCGGTGTTTCTGTGAGGTTTGGTTGTACGCTGCCTATTTCTGCTTGCATATCTGTTTCTCCTATGTATATTGGTTGTCAGCAATCAGTTATCAGTTTTCAGAAAGTGTCTCCTGCCTGTCGTCAATACTTATCAGATGAGTCATAAGAAGCACCTCTATCCTTTAGATAAAAACCCGAATCGTTTCTGTTGTGCAGGTTTTTGCGTTGCGATTTCATTCGCTTTATCTTCTGTTGGGATAGCAAATTGGATAAAATTCCGTTTCCCGAGCATCTTTATAAAGGTGAATAGTGAGGTTTCTGCCTCTTTTCGAGTTAACCGATGTTTTTTCTGTAGTGCATTGATAATCTGTGAGATGGTGTGCTTGCCATCACACATCTGCCATACAAAAGCACCGATGCTATCCAGCACGACGACACGTTTATCGGGCAGCATAAAGATTTTGCTTGTTAGTTTTATCCACAGTTTTTCTTTCTGTGGTATGACAAGTGATGCCTCACCCTTTTCATCCATTTCCCAAGTTATCAACTGGTTTCTTAGTGGGAATGCTTTGAGGACTTTGCCTCTATCTACATCGGGGCGTTTTTTCAGTTTTAGTGCGTATAGAACTTTGTTTAGCATTATTTTAGAACTCTATGTGTCAATTGTCATAGTCATTCCAATCAATGTCATCAAGTTTCTGAACAGTAACCGCCTTCTCAAAAAGCGAATCCAGACTTGAAATACTATGGATTGAAGTAATTTTATTAGATATATCTTGTGAAATTTCAGGAAATCGGAGTTGAAGCAGTTTGAGTACTGCATCTTATTTTCCACGTGTTTCACCTTCTTCTTTAAGGACATCCGCCATTGACTTTACCATGGTTTCTACCTCCATTCCGAGTGTATTTTGATCAATAAGTGCTATCAAATCTTTGTGTTCATCAATCTAAATTTAATGGCAGTGAATACTCTCTGCTACCTCTTGTGCGAGTTGTTCTGAAGCCTCATTGCGTCCAATAGTCTGCACCACATAGATCCGATTGGTTTGATGGCAATGTTTAATGATAAAGGTTAATCTTGACCGTTTTAGAACTTTATCAACGAATAACACTGGTGAAAAAGGCACACTGTCATAAACTCGTGTCTGTTGTCCGACAAAATTGATGTGTTCATCTCCGTGTTCGTTATGGGGTGTCACTTCAAATCCATAACCACGTATCGCTTTAGCATAACGCACTCGAAACCATGTCTCTAACGGGTTCGGTTCTTCTGTATATTCATTTAATAACACCTCAGCGGGACCGTAACGTTCTACACAGATTTTTCGGGTTTTCCGTCTGGCAAAAGCAAACATTAGATAGCCGCTGAGAAGTTTCTGCCTTTCCAACTTATAGTTTTTCGGCACAGCAAGTCTTAGACCGTAAGCACTCCAGATCGTGTGTTGCGAGTCGCCATGGTCAGAAATGGATTTGAAAATACGAATCACAGTCGGTCGCGAATTCTCTTTTAGCCTTCCCATCACCTGAACGATGGTGATCCGTTTCGTATCCGGATTATGAAGGATCAACCCATTTGCCCGTATGCCACCTTTCCAACTAAAACCAAGAACAGTACAGTTTTTCAAAAAATCCTCGTCTTTTATGAGGTCAACGTTTCTGCGAAATGAGACATTGCCGCCGCGTTTGTAGTTCTTTCGGACTAACTTGAAATATTCGTCGAGCGTTTTGTGTAGATCAGGTTTCTTCTTGCGTGTTTTTGCCCATTTGAGTTCCAAGCGAGGCATTTCGGCATCATCCAGTCGTAGATATCCGTTTTTCTCATCTCCGCTAATGCCGCTGATTTCCCAAGTTGTCGGGAGTTCTAACTGAATGCCTGCCCAACCAAAAAGAGTCCAATCCATATTTTTTACCCGCGATCAAGCACTCCGACTAAAACGGTTTAACAATAACTGCTTTGGAGACAAGAGCAATTGCAACGGTACCCATTCCTATCAATCCGACACCGCAAGCAAATCCTGCTGCCAATACTGGATTGAACATAAACCATCTTTTCAACCCGAATCGCTTAATCATATAGAATCTACCGATAATTGCACCGAGTAATCGCGCGACCATGCTACCCGGATCAGCCCCGATCCCTCCGATGATGCCGTAAAACCACATAGATGGATATTTTAGTACCCAAAGCAGTCCGTAAATAGCAAGACTTGAAGTAAATCCTGCTGCAACATAATCGCCTCGTATGGCTTGTATGATTTCACTATTTCCATCCCTCAACGAGGTCTTCATTAGACATTCATTCGTTGCGTTGATGGGCCACATCATTTGAACAAACGGATATTGTGCACTCGGAATTGGTGCAATCTGCCAGATAAAATGCTGTACCAATATGCCACTGATAATCAAAATAGGCATAATCAGCAGTGTTGCCGCGAGGTTTGATGTAAAGGTCGTTCCTGTTAGTTCAAGCACACGCCATCCTTGTGTGCCTGCACCATAGTCTTCGTCAGGAAGTGGTGCAAACCAGATATCAATTTCCTCGTATCGACTGAGAATAAAGGTAATCTCATGCAAATAGGGTATTTCAAATAGGTCGCGCCCGAGTACACCAAATGTCCGTGCGGTAATATATGAGTTTATGGGTGTATATACAAATGCAAATCCGAGTAAGAAACTGAGTGGGAAATTCGGCACCATCCAATGGATAAGCCAGACAAATCCTCCCATACCGATAAGCCATAGTATACCCATGAGCCATAGAGGGAAATCTCCTCGATTCGGTGGTGTGGCAAGTGAACCGCGTTGTCCTGCTTTTTTCTGCGTTTTTCGCAGTTTGAATAACATCGGAACAGAGGCTGCCATCCCGACAAGACCGAGACTAAATGTCTTACCAATACCGTAACTCCGCCAGAAATCAAGATCGTTGAAAAGTCCCGTTGCACGCACATCAAGACCAGGATGCCACTGATGTAGTATTTCATATCTGTATAGAATTTGTGGGTTCAAAACAAATTGCGATAGCATTGCAGTGACAAACTCTGACATCACTACTGGGAACGGCAAAACGAACCCGAAGAGCATCTGTCCGAAATCTGTGCGGAGCGCAAAGACACCTGTCGGCGCGAATCCTTCTATGCTTTGTGTAAAGTCTATCCACGGTATCTTCAGAATCTGTATCGGTTGACTCATCATGACACCGGAGAGAGCAGGAACACCGATGTAGATAAATCCCCATATCAGACCTGCCATAGACCCGATAGAAAAGACCTGCCATCGCCAAGTTTCCTGTTTTCCAGTCGTTTCGGCTAACGCAGTTGCCCCTTGTGCGGTAATCGGTGCCATGGGATATGGGAGCCGTTCAAGATCAGCAGTAAGTCTGAACAGAATGTATTGACCACTGACAACCCGCAATGTGCCAAGAAACTTACCCGCAAGATAGATGCCTATAGGCAGCAACCAATCGGGATGTAACAGACTGCGCGTCAAAACGCCCACAGAATCACCTGCGGGAACAACCCATGCGGGGATCTTGTCTGCAATTTCGTAGGAAATCGCCTGCGGTGTGTTGACAAAATATGCATACCAGATGAAACTTCGATATTGCATACCACTGCCGACTGCTGCACCTGTTAGGCTGAGCAGCATATAGAGTTCTTGACGACGTGCTGTCGTGAAGGATCGTCTGGCTAATTCTGTGAACAGGATAACCGCAACCCACGGGGCAGCCGCTGCACCAGATTGACCAGATACATAACTCAGATAGATGGAACCGGGCATCATCAACAATCCGACAAAAAGTGCACCGAAGAACACTTTGACCGTTAAACCCGATTCAAAGGTTCGGACACCACCTTCTATGTCGTATCGCTGTGCCCAAGTTTGCCATTCATCTGCTTGTGAGATTCTCTCTCGCGCCAAATTAAATTCTCTCCTTTTTTACAAACCCTCTTGTAGGAGGGGTTTCTAACCCCGATTTATAATATGCTATATATTTCAAGAGCCGATATGCCATTCAATTATCATCTTTTGTTGTATTTTTGTCCTTGCCTTCGCTAAGTTCTTCCCAAAAATGAGCGATGAAGATGCCGATAGTCAAAATGAGTGCTGCGAACATCTGCCACTGCCAACTTCCACCTAAAAACAGGACGCTGACTAACCACAAGATAGTCCCAATGACAATGATTAAACTTGCTAATTTTTCCATGTTTTTTCCTTTAACACTGCTTAATACGAAAAGATTTGATCTTATTAGTTGCGGACACTTTCTTTCTAATTTCACCAACAATACTGGGCAATCCTCTACCTTACAACATTTGGTTTTGCAACATCTAATTCCACATGCGGAACTTGTTCTAAGAGTATATCAAGCGAAGTGTCCAAATTTTGTATTGGATTCCCCTTAATATTTAACTTCTTAAGTTGTGTCAATTTTGAAAGCGGTGAAATGTCACGTATTTGATTGTTCTCAAGTCTTAATTCAGTGAGTTGTGTCAATTCAGAAAGTGGATCGATCTTTTCTAATTGGTTTTCATAAAGTGTCACCTGTTTTAGTTGTGTCATTTTAGTAAGTGGGGAGATGTTCCTAATTTGATTCTTCCACAGGTATAAGTGTTCCAGCTGCGTTAATCCTGCAAGAGATGATATGTCTTTTATTTGATTTTTACTTAGTGCCAACAGCCATAACTGTGTTAATCCCTCTAATGGTGTTATGTCAGATATCTGATTCATTTCAAGATATAAAGCATTTAACTTTGACAACCCGGCAAGAGGAGTGATGTCGCTTATATTATTTTTCCAAAGTGCTAAATGATTGAGTTGTGTCAATTGACTTAGTGGTTTAATGTCACTAATTTGATTCAACTCAAGAAATAATATTCTTAACTCTGTCAATCCTGAAATCGGTGTAATGTCACTAATCCGGTTCTGTCTAAGACTTAGTTCTGTTAGCTGAGATAATTTCGATAGTGGCGTAATATCAACGATATTACTTTCTCTAAGAGTTAGTTTTGTTAACTTAGTCAACCCGGCAATAGGCGTGATGTCACTAACCTGATTGCCAATAAGTGTAAGTTCTGTTAACTCAGTCAATCCAGCAAGTGAACTAATGTTGCTTATCGGGCTTTCAATAAGTGTTAAAGATGTTAAACCACTCGCTTTTTCAAGTCCTGTCAAGTCTTTTATATGTAAAGCAGACAAGTTTTTTAATTCTTGCAGTTTATCTATCGGTATTGTCTCAGTTTGCCCTAAGCCAAGACTTGCTCGCATAACAGCTGCTAAGGTAGCATCGGGTATTTCCACATTCTGTACAGAGTTACAACTCTGCAAAACTACAAAAATCACAAAAAGAGATATAAAATGTTTCATAATATTACTTTCTCTAATCAGCAGTCGTCATGACTGGTTCCAATCCTGCTGTATCTTCTACTGTTTCAGTGCTTTCAGTTCTGCCTCTTTCGTGGAATTCTGCACGAATATCAACGCTGAATGTCCGCCAAATAAGCAACTGTTTCCGCAACAGATTGAGAAAACGACGATTAACCCGTTTCCAAGAGGCAATTTCACCACTTTCACGGTTAACCTCTAATGTAATTTTGAAAAGATCTTCCTCTTCTCCACCAACAGGGGAGGTAATAAACTGAATAGACTGACTGACACCTAAATCGTAAGGTGCTAACCACACCATCATGCCGATCTGATAGGAATCCTCTTCTTCAGCACTGAAAGTAACGTTGTCGGTGTAGAAATCACTTGCCGACTCATCGGCATGTGCATCAAAGTAATCGCGCATAAATACATTCAATCCGAGTGCTTCTTCTGCTAATACGGTGAAAGGCAGGTTGAAATGCCACACATCTCCATCAGGTTCGGGCAGTTTCCATTTCCGTTCAATATCTGGTACCGCCATCCGCGATGCTTTAATGGCAGGATATAGTGTGCTCAGCAGCACCACAATCATCACGATTACAGTTGCAACGACGGTTGACATTGAAGAGTAGTTTAGTGTTAATCCAGCAAGCCAACCGAAATGCACTAAGGTTGTCGCGATTACTTGTCCCATCAAATATCCCAACACTGCCCCAACAATAGCATAGACACACGCCTCAGCAAGGAAAAGGAAAGCAATATGCGTAGGTGCAAGACCGACAGAACTATAGATGCTGATTTCACGGACACGTTCATATACCGCACCGAGCATCGTATTCAAAACGATTAACGCAGCAATAAGAATTGGCACAAATAGGTTCCCCATCCCACTAAAACTGGTCATGCCAATACTACTGTAAAGATAGGTATCTTTATCGCGTCCAACGAAGAAGTCAAGTGCAATGCGGTTCATCAATGGTGCCATGATGAGATCCAGTTTGTCTATTGAGCCGAGTAGGTCCGGGTCATCTTCCTGTGGTTCCATATTGACTGCGACACTTCTGAGCGTTCCACCTTGGTTCATCACAACTTCATAAGGCAAAATGGCAATGCTATCGGGTGTGAGATGCAGATACTTCTGCAGTTCTCCCTCAAGGGTTTCATCGCCCGTACCGCCTCTGCTTGTCTGCTGTTGCATCAATTGGTAATCAACAGGTGTGAGTTCTTCTCCATCGTTATCTGTCAAATCCTTGAACCCTATACCCAAAACGCCAACGACGGTGAAGTCTGCACCGTAGACAGAGATTGTTGCTTTGCCCATATCGCTCTCAGTGATTTTCAAGAGATCAGCCATCCCTTTCGGCAGGACGATGGCGTAGGGCCACTCAGTTGGCCAATTTTCAGCATCCGCACGGTCAAACCATTTACCGTACTGCAAATACCGGTTAATCCCCGTGACAAACTGCTCAGTCTCACTCATGCCGACAAGCATGTTTGCCGCGAACTTCAAAGGTTCACCTGTAAGCGTATTAGTGGGTGGTGCGAGGTCTTGTTCGTTAGCACTTCGCGTCAATTGCACAAAGGATTGATCGCCTGTTCCAGAAGACTGGTACCAGGAACGCGGTGCTACAACATTCTTCACAGCAAGGACAGGTTCTTCATCAACGTTAACGATATACCCATCATCTTGCAAACCTGTTATTGCAGCGGGTATATCTAATGTGGGTCGTCCTTGCTTTGCCAGAAGATTGTTTTTCTGTTCTAACAGTTTTTCCAAATCACCCACAGAGATTTGCGTTTTCTGCATGTCGTTTAGAATGGAGTTGAGAACAGGTTCTTCAAGGGGTCGCCAATATTGGTCTCGGATGAGTAGACCCGTGTATCGTGGTGTCACCTGTGGTAGACTTGTTCGGTTAGGACGCATAAATGTCCGTACAGATGTAAACGAAATAACAGTGAAGGTAAGGATGACCAACGTCGCACACGTCAAGATTGTCCGTCCTTTGCGTTTTCGCATATTGGATATACCGAGACTAAACGCCGCAGCACTTGCACTCAACCTACCTACATCTGCCTTATACACTTTGTTCCCTTGTTGCCGTATTTTTTCAAGCTGCTCCTCGAACTTTCGTACAATAATACTTATCACAATTACCGTTAGCGCAAGCACAACGAATGCGATTAAGATGATGATAGGCGTTGTGGTAATCTGGAATGCGGGATGTACCTGACTCAAGAAGTAGAATACAAGCAGGAAAATACCGAAGGTTGCCAAAATCTGTTTGTGAATGTTCGGAAAACCAAATATTAGTCGTTCCATGAAATAGGCAAACGGCATCAGGAGCGCAAGGTAGAACATAATACCGTTGACAACATCGTTACCTGTTCTTTTGACATCCGGATATGCACGTGATTCATATCCCCATGCAGCACGGGCTAACTTGAGTGCTTGTTGATAGTCGTTTTGGTAAAGTGCTGTTTCCGCACGATTCAGATATTCATCAGCAAATTGATGTAGTTTGTCGAGTCTATCACTGGAAATACCGAACCGCTTATATAGCCGTGAGCGGTTTTCATCCAACCACCACATATCACGCACAACGACATAAGGGGTTAAACGGATACTACCGTTTTCGCGCACAACAAACCCCTCACCTGTATAGAGCGTTGGGTTTTTCATACCACTTTTTGTGGCTTTAATCAGCAGCAGACGTTTGCCGATTTGACCATAAGCCATACCGATTTTAATTCGACTCTGGGGTTCACTATAGACAAGTGCAATGGGTTCAGCTGCAGAGACACCTTCCTGTTGCCACGGTTTAGACACACCAAACTTTTCGGGTGGACTATCAGACAGTGCATCGTAGACCTCTAATTCGCGTAAGGTACGGAGATAACGTTGGTCGACCAGATCGTAAATCGTAGTAGAAACACAAGGGAAAGTAACCACCCGACAACCACGCCGCCGTGTGTTGATTGGCACTTTGTTCGGTAGCAATTTGGCACCGTAATTTCCTAAATCAGGTGCATAAACAATATCGCCAGAATCGGAGTCAAGGATGTATGCTTCAACTTCTTGTGCACCCCCGAGTCTACGCGTTGCTCTCCCTTCCATTGCCAGTCCAGCAACCTCAAAATTGCCTTTATTATCCCCCATAGTGAATAGATCGCCACGGACTCCCATCATCGTCTTGTGTTTGCGACGAAGGGTTATGATTGGATATGGCACAGGTTTGTTAGGTAACGCAGATTCGCGTGCATCAAATTCCACGACATCACCGAAAAGGTTGCAGTAAAAGTTACCGACTCTTGCAGCAGTAGGCATCTGCGGATCGCGTAGTGCCTGTATTAAGAGTGATGCTAAGGTTTGCGCTTGTTGGTGTACATTTCCATCTTGCCGTAGATCCACACGGTCTATCGTATCAAGTGGGGTATCGGTTAGGACACGGGCATCTTCAATAGTAGCAAATGCAATACCCGTTTTACCGACAAGTGTAGCGACTTCACTGTCAAAAGCAATCTTTCCCGGTATATAGGTTTTCCAAGTCTTTCCACCACTGGCAGAAATAGCATTGACAAAATTGGTTCCCCCACCGAGTCCTACAATAGAGATTAAGGTTTTGATGTCTTCAATTTCATCTTCCGTAAATGTGTCGGGGTCTTCGTGCCGCAGCCTGAGCATTGCATCCAGTTGTTCACGCATACGGATACTGTTCTTACGACTCTTCTTTGCACTCCGCACATCATTTCGGATAAACCGTTCTACCTCTTTTCGGATATAGTCCATATCTTTGAGCATATCTTCAGAGGGTTCGCCTCTGTTTCTCCACTGCTCAAACTGCATCCTCATGAGACGACTCACGCCGCCTAAACCGGTAAGTTTTCCATAATGTGCACTCAGAAGGGTCTCAAGTGTTTTCCCTTCCAGTGCAGCTTTGTCAGAAATTTGACTCGCAACCGACCATTGTCGTGCCATGACAGCTTGACGTATCTGGTCATCCGTTGCACGCCATAGTTTTCTGACACGGACACCGAAATCCGCATCCGCCGCATAATCTGCCAGTTTGTTCCCGATGCTTGCGAACTCACGACGTAGCACGAACTCAGGTTGTTGGTCATAGAACCAACCTTTGTTAAATACACCGAACTGATTTGATTGAGAGGACAAGTCAATGCTACAGAAAAGCGATGTATAATAGCGGTTGAATAGGTCTTGTAATGCTACCGCTGCCTCAATCTGTGCCAGTTTGCGATTGTATTCTTCCTCACTAATACGCGACATCTTCTCAACACGACTCTGAATGTTCCTGAACCGCGCATTCCGCAAGGTGAGCATGTTATCACGGAGAAGCACCTTCGTTTGTGCGTCTAAATCCGATGTTAGAGTCGGGAGTTTTTCTACGAGATTGTCAAGAGCGATGACATCAGCAGCAGCGTTCAGTTTCACTGCTTGAAGTATTTGTGCCTCAGTAAGATATGCAGCAATACGTTTACGTGCGTCTGTTGCCTGGTCTAATTCTTCGCTTGACAAGTAACTTTGCAGAATCAGCAACTCCTCATCCAGATATTCACGTGTGAGGGTGTTGTGTGTTTCCAATAGGTTCTGGATGCGTTCCTGTTCTAAACGGGCATTCCGTAAGGCAATTTCAAATATACCCTGTTTATCACGTGCCAAATCCTTAATCAGACCATCTTCGCTTTCACTGATAACATCTGCTGCCTCTGCTTCTGTCAAACGTTGACGTAGCTGCGCATTTATTCTATCAATCCGTTCTTGTGTTGAAACAGTAAGATACTGGGTCTGAATTTCGGAAGGCAAATCGTGTAAACGGTCAGTGCTTAATTTAGTGATAGCTTCCTTTACCTGATTTTCAGTGAGCGTATTATCCTTGATATTTTCTTGAACTTTTTGAAGTAATGCACGCTCTCGTGAGATTATTACTTCCTCTGTTTCAGTTGTATTTGCGAGGGTTTTCCGTGCATCTCGCGCTTTTCTGAGAGTCGGCAGGTCTAAATGCCGATCCAATATCTTATCAGGTGTCCACATCAAAGCAAACTTCCGTGAGTCACTCATCTCCCAGTTCGCTAAGGTCATGTTCAACTTCTCAATATCAACGTTCAACTCTGAAGGTAGATCATCAGGTGTTGGCACTTGATAATCGGAACCGTTCTTTACAGGCATCAAGTAAGAATAATTCGGGTGTGTGCCGTATTTATCACTTATCTCTTTTGTATCAAGTTCACGGATTAATCTATCAACTGCCCATGTGTCTAAACGTGCAATCGGCAGGGCAATATCTTCAATCAGTTCTTGTTGTGCTTTCTTACTTGTTACCAGTGCGGATGACCGTATCTGTCCAAGTTTGTTAACAATCTGTCGGAGGAAGTGTGTAGTTTGCAGTGCTTCCTTTTCAAAGCGGACGAGATTTGCATCAAGTCTTGATTTCTCTTCTTCTGTGAATCCCTGTCTTTCACGTTTTCGGTTTCGTTCTGCATCTCTCTTTTGCCGTTCAGAAAAATCGCGCTGTGCTCTATGTAACACATCAATCTGAGAACGTGTAGACGCAAGTCCTTCAAGTGTTTTAGAAAGCGAATCGAGGTCATCCTTGATACCATGCACACCGTGGTAGAAATCCGCATCAAGGTCAACCAGAACAGTGCGATCAATTGAGAGCAAAAGCTTACGCCCCAACTCTTCAAATTCAATAATATCTGTGGACAATCCCCGTCTTAGACCTTGCAGCGTTGGTGTTCCCGGTGAATCAGTTCCCGATCCGACTATATCTTGTCCAATACCTTCCATGAATGCACGCATGCCAGCCAAACCTTGAAAATGTGCGTCAACTGCAACAAATAGCACGGAACGACCAGGACGGTATTGCGGTTCTCCGAATAACCGCACAAGTTCCATCATCACAGCAATACCACAGGTTGGGTCGGCACCAGGAGCGATTGCTGGCACAACAGACATCGCATCATAATACGCAGTGAGGACAACTAACTCGTCGCGTAGAACAGGATCGCCACCTTCTAAAAACCCCCGAATATTTTGTCCGACCCGCCTTTCCCATTTCATTTTCCCACGCAAACGGACATTCACTTCTTCTCCTGTATCAAGCATTTCTTTCAATTGGGCAGCGTCTGTTTTAGAAACCCAAAATCGTGGAATGTTAGCGGGAACGGTCAGAAACTTGTTTTCCGCTTCCCCACGTATTGTCGTCTCAGGTTCAATGAAAATAACTGCGGATGCACCTAACATCGCGGCGTTTATCCACCGAGTTCCAGAGTTAAACTCCGCGAGAATGATGGCACCTTTTGGGATAAATATATGGGATTCGCTTGCTGCTATGAATTCTCCTGTTTCGTCAACTTGTCCATCTTTGTTGTTATCAATTCCATCAGAGTCATCGCCAGGAATTTCATCTGTCCATCCATCTGCATTGTTGTCAATGCCATCTGTTGACCAACCAAGAATCTCTGATAATAGAGGAATTTCGCCATATTCGTCAATAATCCCATCTTCATCATTATCAATACCATCAGAGGCTTTCTGAAGGTGTCCGTTGAGCACATCATCGGTTATACTTGCTTGTGTGACGCGAAATCGTCTCGCAAGCGAAACAAGCGTATCACCCTCTTGGAGTTCATACCAAAATCCACCAACGTTACTGCCATTGAAATCTGAAAGTTGGGCATCATCACCGTAAAGCAGCGGACCTGTAAGACCACCTGTTGGAATGAATACTGTGTTGCCTTCTACGATGGGTGTCGGTAGGTATTGATTATGGGGGTTTTTAGTAATGTCTGTCAGGGAGACAGCATAATTTTCTGCAATTATTTCAAGTGTTTCACCCGCCGCAACGGTATGTTTAACACCATCGGCAAGGAGGGATGTCCGAACAAGATTAGGCCACAATGCCTTCAGTGAAAAGGTCTGCAGCACATTGCCATCAGAAGACAGGATTTCAATAGCACTATTACCGTAGTCTATAGGCACGGTGACAGTAAACTCACGACTTTCAACGTTCTTCAATCCCATTTCAACGAAACGGTCAAAGATATACTTACTGCCATTTGCTGCTTGCGGATAGCCTGTAACACGTGATTCCAAACTTGATAAACGTGCAAGGTCTTTCCGAATGTTTCGGATTGATACATCGTCCCGTATCTGAATTGCTGCTTCTGATAACCCTAACTTTTTCTCACCGTCTGCTGCATAACTAATTGGTATGTTACAACAAAAAACTAATAATATTACAATATAAATCCAGTTCCTCATATATATCCTCAAATAGTTGATTTCGCTTGTTTTAGTGTAACAGATTTTCAAATTGTTGTCAATATAAATTGGGATTTATTTAGGGTTATTTAGTTTTAAGAATTATCAATTGATGGATGTTACTTATAGTTTATACCGTAGTGGAGTTTCCGAAAGTCATAGTTACCGTTTTACGGAAATAATCCTATATTTCAGGGTGTTTTCAGCACCAGAGGTGCGGAATGTGTATAGAAAATGTATACCGGACCTATAAGCAAGCACCAGCGGTGCGAAAGGTCTATAGAAAACATATTACACCAATACCTCAGCCCCAGCGGTGCGAAAGGTGACCCACAACCCGCACGTACAGACACCTACCGCCCCTCTGGGGCTTGGAATCGGGACACCTACGCACGACTATACACATTCTGCACCGCTGGTGCTATGTCTATGCCAAGAACAGGTTCGAAACCCTAAATTGACACCGACTTGGTTTGGAATATTAAACATTACCGAATTTATTTTTTAATCTTCATGAAACCCCTCCTACAAAGATGCCTTTTGATAATTGAATGCCTATGCAGACAAGAATATAACGACGGTAGAATAGAAGGAAAGAAGTTGTTTGGGAGGGTTCAAACTATCCGCGCAGTAATTGCATCTGCTGGTTGTCAAAGTGGCGTTCTGACTTCTGGGTTGGACGGATACGCCATGCGTTTGGTAATCGGACGAGAGTGTTGATTATATCCGGGTTCTCAAAATATGCATCATCTATTTGCCAGAACTGAAGGCGAGGATAGGTTTTATTGTTGTGCTCAAAAGTGCCCATATTCTGTGCCTCTTGCCGCATCTTCGCTGTGACAGGTTCAATAGTGATAAAAATGCCAACTTTTGCCTCGTGTTGATCCATGACATGACAGAAAGCACGTACTTGTGTCATCGTAGGTTTACCGGCTTTGACTTCGGCAAGAATACGTGAATCTGACTCTTTCATCTGTTGCGGGTCCCATAACGTTAAATGTCCGACACCATCAAGACCACCATCACCCGCGTCTTTTGTCGGTTTTAATCCGAGTCGCGTGACTGCCCAATTTGAGAAGTCGTGATATTTGCGTTTGTCCCCTTCTTTTAACAACTTTCGGACTTCCTGCATGTTTGTCGGATAACCTTCAATTTGATAGTCAATAGATGGTTTTAATCCGTGTCGGTCTGTTAACCGTTCCCGCATCGGGTCCAATGCAAGGATTGTTATGTCAATTCCGATCCAATATCGGTTGAGGGTGTGTGCGGCGTCAATAGTTGTACCACACCCGCAGAACGGATCCATCACGATTTCACCTTCGTTGCTGGAGGCTTTTATCAGACGTTCATAAAGGGCAAGCGGTTTTTGTGTAGGATAACCGAGCCGTTCTTTGGATTTGCTCACAAGTGGATAGATGTCTGTGATAACATCGTGAACTCTGGCACCTTTTGATGTAGATAAGTACCGTTTGAACCGAGGGATATCCCCTTTCGGAGGCCAATAAATTAAGCCACTTGCATCTAAAGCATCAAGTTTTTTGTGAACGGAAAGGGATTCATAATTTTCAGGTGGTTCAACCCCTTCTGGCCATGCTTCTCTGCGTGGGGCACTCCAGTGCCTACCTACTTCACTGGGATTTATACCTCTCCAAGGTTTACCAGATTCACCCTCTTGTGTAACTCCAGGCGCACGTAAATCTCCAATTTGGTAAGGTCCTCTTTCGTCATGGTGACGATAAAACTTCTTTACGTACTCCGGATCGTGTTCTGTATAAACAGGATTCCATACTCTTTGGCTGCTTTTAGTGTAGAATAGAATCGTGTCGTGAACCCTTCCGTATTGCTTACCATCATTATGGGCATTGGTACGTTGCCAGATAATTTCGTTTCTGAAATTATCTACGCCAAAGATAGCATCCATAACCCCTTTGAGGTAGTGGCTTGCTGTCGGATCGCAGTGCAGATAGATACTTCCTTTTTTAGTAAGTATACGGTGCATTTCGGCAAGGCGCGATCCCATAAAAGCGAGATACGCACGCATTGCACCACTGTCGCCTGATACTACGTTTTGCAGCACCATGTCGTATCCCTTAAGGCAGGTATCCAGTGCTTTGTATGTGTCGCTGGAAATTGCACGCGATTCAATGTCTGCACGCGCGTCTTGTGCAGCGGTGTCCCAAGTCCACGTATCGGTAAACGCTTTCTTTTGGGCAAGGGAATCACCGATGAAGGCGTTGTAATCGCGTCCGCTGTTAAAGGGAGGATCAGTGCATATTAAGTGGACGCGTTCGTCATCCATTTCTCGGAGGATTTGTAGGTTATCGCCGAAGTAGAGTTTGTTCATAAGGATATATAATTCCGTTTTCGTCATTCAACCTAAACCTTTCATAAAAATTACACGTAAGACATACCATATAATGTATATCACATCTTAACGGAAAAGTCAAATTTATTTTCTGGTCCAGGGTGTGTAAAGTTTTTAGCACTTTAGAATAACATAGGACGACAGAAATTCAAGAGATTATCAACAATATCTGAAATAATACCATTTCTAAATAAGAGTATCTCATTCCTTCGTAGGTCGGGTAGAGGAACGAAACCCGACATGTATTGATTAGGTCTACAATGTCGGGTTTCGTTCCTCTACCCGACCTACGAGATAATGGCGGACAATCACTTAGAAACGGTATAATATAGATTATCTAACATTTTTACTTGACAATCACAAGTATGTATAGTATACTTAACATGTGTTTAGTGGATATATACAATTCAACTACGCAAGTTTAGAAACTCAAAAAGGCGACTCAGTCAGAGAAATCTTATGATATAACCATGATTTCGCACATCACGATTGTTCTATACAAGTTCTGAACATATCATGAAGGACAATAGGGGCATAGTCGCGCAATGCATTGCACCTCAGACATTACAACAGAAATGGTAATTTCAAGAATAGAATTGGCATAAACCAGCAGAGAGAATATCATGTTAACGCAGGACAATAGAAGTGAAAAACAGACTAAATCAGAAAACACCACACGGATCAATCGGATTATGATGTGGTGTCCATATACCTCAAATAATACATATCAGGACACCCAAAACTTAAATCACAAAACGTACCGAATCGAAAAATTGAAATTTCCAGAAATATACACGAAAATCATTCACATACCCATATACAGACTGGACTCACAGCACCGTACCAAAAACGTACCAAAAACGTACCGTAATCCGAAAAAACGTACCAAACGGTACCTTTTCAAAGATCAAAAATGCAATGTCCTTTCAAAAAATTGATGACTATGGTGACAAGAACTTTACACACCCTCTGGTCCAATTCCATCTTGACAAATTCGTCTCAATGCGTTAACATAAACGGCACTATAGAAAAAGGATATTCGGGAGAAAACAGTATTTACGAAATCATAATCTTCTGTTTTGGAACATGGCTAACGGGTGTAAGCAAAGCAGGATTCGGCGGTGGCATCGGTATGATAGTTGTACCGCTCTTTGCATCATTTAGACCTGCTCGTAACGTGGTGCTTCCGCTCATGCTTCTCTTGCTCTTCTCAACAGATGTCATCTCATTGGGACACTATTGGAAGCAGTGGCATCGGAAAAGCATCTGGCGACTGATTCCCGGAGCTGTCATCGGCATCGTCCTTGCAAGTTTTATCTTGAAGGACATATCAGATGTACATCTTAAGAAAATAATCGGTGGGATTGCTTGTCTATTCGCGGTCATAGAGTTTCTGCGGGGTAAACTAACAAAACACTTAAACCGAGATGCAACTGATGAGACACCTGCATTAGAATTCAAAGCATGGCACGGTATTCTATTAGGCACACTTGGGGGGATTTTCTCAACACTCGCGCACATGGCAGGACCGGTAATCGTCATGTATCTTCTACCGCAAAGATTAGGCAACCGTACATTCGTTGCAACAACGACATTGCTTTACTTTTTTATCAACCTAACAAAGATCCCTGCCTATTTCCAACTCGGATTATTTTCGTGGGAAATCATCATTGAGGCTTTAGTGCTTCTTCCATTTGTTGCACTCGGTGTGCAGGTGGGTGTATACCTAAACAGCCGCTTTTCAGAACGTAACTTCTCCAGAATTGTGCTGATCGCTCTGTTCGCAACAGGGATACATCTATTGATGAGTTAAGGCGTGCCCTGAATATCTTTTGATAGCAAGTTCAACTATTCTATCTCACCTGCTTCTTGTAAGACTTTATTGATGAGCGATTCACTCAGATGTATGCCGTTAGCCCGTAACTGAATTAAAAGTGGTCTGATAGCAACAATCAAACCCTCTTCCTTTGCCTCCAGCAAAACACCTAATGTGCCCTTGACCTTTAATCCAATTTTTATGGCTCTCTGTCTTCCTTTATTTTCATCAAGAATAACAAGCCGTGCATCATGTTCAACTGCAAGCGCGAAAACTTCGGCTTCTCCAGCGTCAATACCTTGATAAATTGTAGCACTTTGGGAATTTGTCACATCTACAACTTTAATCCACGGGGCTTTGTTGAGTACTTCCCTATAGAAAGTTTCATCTACTACTAAAAACTCTTTTTCAACTTCTCTTGGAATTCACACCTCTGTGTAGAGAGCGCGCAATAATGGAAGGCAATTGATCCCCAAAAGTCCAATAAGCGGACTCGTGTTGCTAATAACTGGCTGTATCGGCATTCTTAAAATCCGCTATTGATAAGATCTTCTTCATTAACATACAAAGGAGAGAGACCATATTCCCCCATTAGCAATATGAATTCAACGCGTGGTACGCCTGCCAAGCGCGCCGCGAGTCCACTGCTGAGTATATCGTCTCCGTAATACTTCATGCCTAATGCTATCCGCGCCTCTTTATTAATTTCAAACGGCTCGCTTTGTGGCATCAATAGGTCAACAATCTCTTTTGGCAAACGATCCTCTATTTTCTGTTCAAAGGCATCTATGCTCCCGTAGGTATTGTGAAACACACCCGCGACATCTACGTCTTGTAGGAGTGCAGCTGTCAGGTCGGTTTTCGCTTCTTCCCAATCTTTTGCAAGCAGCCACGCTTCGCCTCGTGTGTAATAGTATTCGGCAACCTTCGGTCTGAGTTTTAGTACTTCAGTATAATCATTAATGACTTTTTCAAACTCGCCCTTGGCTTTGTAAGCAGTGCCTCGATTGTAATAGGCATTGGCAAACTCCGGAACCAGTGCGATCGCATTGTTAAACTGTGCGATTCCTTCGTCATACTTTCCTTTTTCACAATAAGCAATGCCACGTTTGTTGTAAGCATCTGCCTCGCTATTAGTAAAAGTTCCTGTTTGGATATATTCTTCGACCATATTAGACTTACCTATATGGCTGTATGCGCTGTCGGCAGCAGAAAAATCAGAGTTCGGTTGTCGCATCACTTTTCACCCGCACAATGTAAGTTGTTTGAAGGTAATAATAACATGCAAGATTAGCAGATGTCAACCGAAACCTGAATTGCGGATAATCTGCGATTCAGACAACAATTCTGAAAATCCTGGTTCGGCCAAGTATCCACATTTCCCTTGATTTCATTCAAAGAATATGATATGTTATTTATCAATGTGAAAGTTTGCACAATCTATACCTGTAGGAGTTGCAGTAAGGCACACAAGAAGAACCAATCGATCGATTAAAAATACAAGGAGTCATATAAATGACATTAAAATGGGGCGTTCTCGGTGCGGGAAGCGTTGCACAACGCCGTGCAATGCCCGCAATCCATAAAGCCACAGGAGCAGAACTACATGCCCTTTTCTCACGAGATGCTACGCGCGCGCAAAAACTGGCTGATGAACATAACGCAACAAAAGCATACAGCAGCGTAGACGATCTACTCTCCGATACCGAACTTGACGCAATCTACGTTTCAACACCTGTCAATCTACACTGTGAACAGGTCATCGCCGCCGCAAAACGCGGACTTCATGTCCTCTGCGACAAACCGATGGCACTCAATCCCCAAGAATGTGAACAGATGATCGCTGCTTGTGAAGAAAATGATATCCATTTACAAGTCTGCTTCCTATTCCGATTCCACTCTTGCTTTCAACAGATAAAAGCGTGGGTTGAAGAAAATCGGTTTGGACAGATAGTCCACGGTAGGATGCCATTCCTCAAGAAATATCTGTTAGCTGCTGACGAATGGCGTGCAATACCAGAGCAAGGGGGCGGTGGGTGTATGATGGACTTGGGACCGCACAGTGTGGATATGTTGCGTTACCTCATAGGAGAAGTCACGAAGGTTACAGCATTCTGTGGCAGTCCCATCTACAACTATAAAGTAGAAGAAACAGGTGGCATTTTGATGCAGTTTCAGAACGGTGCACAAGCTTTCACAGATCTCAGTTTCTCAGCAGCACAGTGTGATATTGTTCTTGAACTCTACGGAACGGAAAGTTCAGTAACCGTCTTGAACGATGACGGTTGGAAAATCCATACAAACTTTGACGGTGAAAAACAGGTCATTGCATCTCAATTCGAAGACCTATATCAACACCAATTTGAGCATTTTGCAGAATGTGTCGCGACAGGTATGTTCCCACTCGCATGTGGTAACGACGGATTAAGAGCAAATGTCATCATAGATGCAGCATACCGATCCGCTAAAATAGGTCAAGTAATCAGCTGTCACTAAATCTTGTTGGAGGGTTTCTAACCCCGATTTAACAAAAAATACGCTCGTAGAAATTACAATTCAACTATGCCAAAATGACACGCTTATCTTTCAATCATTAACTTATGTGGACAAATTGTCACGATTCTAAAATATGAAATATCCCTTAAATCCCGCCAATTGTGCGTACACCTATATTTCGCGAATTGGCACATATATTGCTATAGTTAAGCGTATAGAAATGTCTAAACAAGTTTTGTCAAACAAAGCTTATAGTTACGTTAACAATTCATTTAGGAGGAATGAATAAATATGGCACTTATACCCCTTGGTGATCGAATCCTCGTCAAACGTTCCGAAGAGGATGAACAGAAAACCAGTGGCGGGATTATTATCCCCGACACCGCCAAAGAAAAGCCACAAGAAGGCGAAGTCGTTGCGGTCGGCAAAGGTCGTATACTCGATAGTGGTGAACGACAGGCTGTTGATGTTGAAGTCGGCGATAAAGTCCTGTTCGCAAAATATGGCGGTACCGAAGTAACTTACGATAATATTGAATTTCTCATCTTGCGCGAAGATGATATCTTAGCCAAGGTTAACTAAGTAAATAAGGAGTTACACACATGGCAGCAAAACAGTTAGCGTTTGATGAAGAAGCTCGGAATTCTATTAAACAAGGTGTTGACAAATTAGCAGAAGCAGTCAAAGTTACCTTGGGTCCAAAAGGACGGAACGTCGTTCTTGATAAGAAGTTCGGAGCTCCTACCATCACCAAAGATGGTGTGACTGTTGCAAAAGAAATTGAATTAGAAGATCCGTATGAGAATATGGGCGCACAGATGGTTAAAGAGGTTGCATCCAAAACCAGTGATGTCGCTGGAGACGGAACCACAACCGCTACCATTTTGGCACAATCAATTTACCGAGAAGGTTTGAAAAACGTCGCCGCAGGTCATAATCCCATGGCTCTCAAACGCGGAATCGAAAAAGCAGTTGCTACAGTTGTTGACGCAATACAAAGTCTCAGCAAAGAAGTTTCTGAGAAAACCGAAATCGCACAGGTCGCAGCTATTTCCGCAAACAACGATAATGCTATCGGGGACCTCATTGCAGACGCAATGGATAGAGTCGGGAAAGACGGTGTTATCACTGTTGAAGAAGCGAAAAGCCTTGATACCAATTTGGATGTTGTGGAAGGTATGCAGTTCGACAGAGGATACTTGTCGCCCTACTTCGTGACAGACCCTGACCGTATGGAAGCTATCCTTGAAGACTGTGTGATCCTCATCCACGAAAAGAAAGTCAGCACAATGAAAGACCTTGTCCCTGTTCTCGAACAGGTTGCACAACAAGGCAAACCTCTGCTGATTATCGCTGAAGACGTTGAAGGTGAAGCACTCGCGACTACCGTCGTTAACAAGATTCGCGGTGCACTCCGTTGTGCAGCAGTCAAAGCCCCCGGTTATGGTGATCGTAGGAAAGCCATGCTGGAAGACATCGCTGTTCTAACAAACGGTCGTGTCATTTCTGAAGACCTCGGTATCAAACTTGAAAACGTCACAGCAAACGATCTTGGTAGTGCAAAAAGAATCGTCATTGACAAAGATAACACTACCGTCGTTGAAGGGGCAGGAAGCACTGAAGCAATTCAGGGACGTATTGACCAGATCCGTCGACAGATTGAAGATACCACCTCCGATTATGACCGTGAGAAATTGCAAGAACGTCTTGCTAAACTCGCTGGTGGTGTTGCTGTGATTAATGTCGGTGCAGCAACTGAAGTTGAAATGAAAGAGAAGAAGGCTCGCGTTGAAGACGCAATGCACGCTACACGCGCCGCTGTTGAAGAAGGCGTTGTTGTCGGTGGTGGCGTCGCTCTTGTGAGAGCACAAGAAGCACTTTCCACGCTTGAACTTCCTGATGCAACGGAACAGGTCGGTGTTTCAATCGTTGCTCGTGCGCTTGAAGACCCACTTCGCCAGATTGCCAAAAACGCTGGACAAGAAGACTCTGTCATCATCGCGAGAGTCAAAGAGGATGGCGGGAATATTGGCTTTGACGCACGTGAAGAACGTTTCACTGATATGTTTGAAGCAGGCATCCCCGACCCAACGAAGGTCGTGCGTGTGGCATTGCAAAATGCAGCAAGTATCGCAGCACTAATGATTACTACCGAAACGCTCATCGCTGAAATTCCTGAGAAGGAAGCACCAGCTCCGCCAATGCCTCCCGGTGGTGATATGTACTAATCTCGAACAAACCTTAACAAGAATCGGGCGGACGTTAAATCCGCCCGATTGCTTTTTACTAAGTCCTTTGGTGAAAAGAATAAATCCGCATAATCCGAGATTTAGACAAAGAGGTATTGGAATTATGAAGAGGCAATGATTTGCTAGTATTTTAAGTTTTCTAAAACTAACATTCAAGGTTGCATAAGAACTCAATTTAATAGTAAACTATCCTATGATAAAAGGTGAAAAGATTGGTTGTGTTATAAAATTGGTTTATGTGATCAGATGTATACTATCAGATGCAGTATAACAATGTGAGGTAACATTATGCCTACTCCGAAGGAAGTATTTGAAAACTATCAACAGCACTGGAATTTTATTACTGCTAATTCTGATGATGCCTTTGAAGGGCAACATTTTGACCGCAAGGAAATACCTACCGGATTAAATGGTCAAGTAGACAAAAATGATCTCAAGCGTTTTAAGATGGAAAGGGTAGCGGCATGTATTTCTGCTTTTGCAAACAGCAATAGGGACGGTGGCTTGCTTGTACTCGGTGTTTCAAAGACAGGCGAAATTAAGGGAATAAGTCATCTATCAGAAAGAGAAATAAATAGTCTAACAGTTTTCAATGATTTGCTCAAAAACCAAACTGCAAGTGTTAACTTCGCGGAATGTCAAAACATTACAGGTATAGCAGTGAAGATTTTGCTGATTTATGTTCCCTATACATCAGATGCAATTTGTGAAACCCTGGACAGATCCCCAAAAGCCTGGATTAGAAGTGGAGCACAGAATCTTCCAATAAACGAACAACAACGAGAACAACTGAAACGTGAAAAACAGATTACTAATTTTGAAAATGGCTATTGCTGCCCGTTTCATATTGATGATGTGGACAAGGATGTATTACAAACATTTAGCGAAGTATTTCTTAAGAATGCTAACTATGATTTGGATGATAAAGAGCTACTTTATGAAGCAGGAGCAATTGACCGGGATCGGACAGATTACGTTTTCAATAATGCAGGTTTTCTGTTCTTCGCGAGGAATCCTCAACGACAGTTGCCCTGGGCATATATTCGCTTAATGAGATTTGAAGCAAACAGTAATGAAATAGAATCTCGTGGTTTGCCAACGTTTGACCAAAAATTTGAAGGTTCTATTATCCAGCAAATTAGGAAAATCAGGTCTTTTTTAGGAGAATCAGGTTTTTTTAAAACTTATCAGAAACGCAATTCTAATGGTGGATTTATAGAGGAACCTGAATTTCCACGTATCGCTGTTGACGAGTCTATTGTTAATGCAGTTGCTCATCGCGATTATGGCACGCAAATACCCATAGAATGTATACACTATAGAGATGCCTTTGAAGTAACAAATTCTGGACGCATACTTCAGAGAGATAGAGACCTTCCTAGTCAGTTCTCTCTGCAAGACACGACCTTAGATTCTATGCCACGTAATCCTAAACTCATAGAATGGCTTAAAATGATACGAGATGAAGACGGAGCTGAGTTTGTAAGGGCAATCAGCGAGGGCACTAAGCGAATGCGCGACGAGATGCATACTGCAAAGTTACATGCACCGAGTTACAAAGTTGGTGATTCTCACACAAAAGTCACTCTATTCAACAATGCCACAGAGCGCGAAGCATTTCTACGTGCGGCTTCGATTGTCCAAGAATCTACAGAATTTACCAACATGTATCCTCTCCATTTCGTGACTCAGGATGGTCAACCCGCCGATCCCGATATATTGCAGAATCACCGTAAAGATTTTATGATCTTCTTAAAAGATGCACTTCAGGCTAAAGGTTGGTATGTTGACAGGTTTAGGTACGGAACACTTACAGTCCATCGTAGAAATAGTGCGTTACATCTCCCACAAGAAGTGAGCCAGTTTATTCGATTTTATCCAGCGTATAAACTCCAACTGAGGAATTACTGGGATAAGTTCTACTTATGTGTTGACTATACTTTGGAAGTGAAAAATATTTTAAGAAATAATGAAATACTAAGAAGCATGCCGTCATCTGATTTAAATGGGAGAAGAGCAATAGCACAGTTGAAAGATTGGTATGATGCTAAAGTAATAAAAGTTGATACTGAATTAACGCAGGTTTACTTTTTTGACCTAAAAAGAGAAGAATCAATTCCTAGTGACAAAGTCATACCTGATTTGCCAATTGACAATCTGAAAACTATATTAAGCAAAAATTCAATTCAGTTCGATTTGTCTAAAGAAATAAAACGCCATAGTCTTGCACTTGACCCTAGCTCGGCACGAATTAGGGTCGAAAAGACTACCCAAATGGTTCAAGATATTGGAAAGTCTGTCTTTCCGTTGATTATGGAAAATCTGAAAGTGTCTTTGTCCACGATTCCGGAGCCACTTAGTAATGAGAATAAACCGAATACGCTGCACGTACAGAGTCTTAACGAACCATCTGTTGAGTTTAGGGATAAACGAAAGTTACCAGATATTCGTGAAGGGATTACCAAATTTGGCACTAAGGAGGATCCTCAAAAGACAATTGAATTGATACCATTTTGCACGGATAAGCTGCGTAATCAGATGGAACAATTGATAGCGCGTCTCAAAACAGGAAAATACAAGTACAGCGGATCTGAGCGGACCTTTAGTACACGCTTTGTGTACAATTCAATCGTTACAGTGCCAGAAAACGAAAGAATTTTAGGAGAGTGTCAAAGGTTACTTGATGAACATCCTGATTGGATTGGAGCAGAAAAATTTGATCGTCTTTTTTTGGTCCATACCCCAGAGCAAGGCTATGCAAGGGATGATCAAAATGCTCCATATTACCGTATCAAGAGATTTCTATTAGAGAACGGTATTCCTTGTCAAATGGTTGATACGCCAACGCTTCTTAATCCAGATTGGAAGGATCTGAATTTAGGTCTAAATATCATTGCCAAGTGTGGAATAACACCTTGGGTGCTTCCAGGCAAAATTCCTGATGCTGATTTTTTTATAGGACTCTCTTATACCCAAAGCAGAATGAAAGAATCAAAACGGTTAGTAGGATACGCAACAGTGTTCAATGAATTTGGACGTTGGGAATTTTACTTAGGTAACATGGGAACATTTTCTTACGAGGAGCGCACGCAATATTTTGCAAATCTAACTAAACAAACATTAAAGAAACTCGCCCAATTAGGCAAACTTTCGGAAAGTCCAAACATCTACTTTCATTATTCAGCGCGTTTTTCTTGGGATGATCGTCGAGCGATGCTTGAGGCTGCACGAAGTATTTATCCGAACGGAACTTACTCCTTCGTTTCAGTTAATCTTCACCACAATATCAGACTTTATGATGCTCGAGCTGAAACTGATGGTAGCCTGAGTCGAGGTAGCTATGTTGTCACAGCACCCCATCAAATACTGCTTTCAACAACAGGTTATAATGTTTATCAAAAATCATTAGGTACTCCCAAACCTTTAGAAGTGACAATTTGGACTGAAAGACCGGAAGGCAGTCCTGAGTCGGAACCAGATCTGAAATCTCTTGCTGTTCAAATTCTTAGTTTGACGAAATTAAATTGGGCTTCTACTAATTCATTATGTGGTGAACCTATTACAACCAAGTATGCTGGTGATATAGCTTATTTAACTGATGCTTTTCTCCGACAGGGTGACGAATTCCGTCTTCACCCCACTTTAGAAGCTACGCCTTGGTTTATTTAGGCGTTAATCATCGCTCCTACATTAACTGAGTGAGAAATACAGATTATGAAGCGTTATCCTAAATATAAAGACAGCGGCGTGGAATGGATTGGAGAAATACCAAGACATTGGGAAATGAAAAAGATAAAAAATACCCAATCTGACTTAATAGGTGGTGTCTGGGGAAACGAACCAGCAGAAAACGAAAATGACATTTACTGTATACGAGTGGCAGATTTTAACTATGAACAGTTGACAATTTCTACGAATAATCTTACATTGAGAAATATATCACTAAAAGAAAAGGATAAAAGGATACTAAAAAATTATGATTTGTTAGTAGAAAAATCGGGGGGTGGAGAAAAATCGCCAGTTGGAAAAACGGTAATATTCAATGCTGAAATATCAAGACAGAGTGTTACTTCAAATTTTATCACCAAGTTCACTGCTAAATCGGATTCGTGTTTTCCTAAATACGTGTTGTATTGCTTATGTTTCTTCTATCATATAGGTTTAACCAGAAAACATATTAAACAGACTACAGGGATTCAAAACCTTGATATTGACTCCTATTTTCAGGAAAAAATACCGTTACCCAGCTTAGTAGAACAAACCCAAATCGCCAACTTCCTTGACCGCAAAACAGAACAAATAGACGAACTCATCCGCATCAAAGAAAGACAGATAGAACTACTGCAGGAACAACGCACTGCACTGATAAATCAAGCAGTGACAAAGGGACTTGACCCGAATGTAGAGATGAAACCGTCGAGTGTGGAGTGGATTGGAGAGATACCGAGTCACTGGAATCTGTCTATGTTGAAGTATACAGCTCGTTTAGTCTACGGTGATACTTTAATTTCCGAAAATAGGGAGAACGGCATCGTGCCTGTATATGGATCTAATGGCATTATTGATACTCATTCTTCAGCAAACACCTTACCACCTGCAATTATTGTTGGACGTAAAGGTTCGCTGGGTAAAGTACAATATTCTGATGTTCCATGTTTTGTGATTGATACAGCATACTATATTGACAGCCGTACATCTGATGTAAACATCCGTTGGCTATACTACGTCCTACAAGCCCTTAAACTGGAGAGATTTCGGAATAGCGTGCTTCCAGGTCTGAATCGTGAGTCCGCAGAAGGTCAATATGTCCCTCTAATCAGTAAGGAAGAACAAGTCCAAATCGTTAACTTCCTTGACCGTAAAACCAAACAGATTGACGAACTGATAACTGCAGAACACCGAAAAATTGAACTTCTCAAGGAATACCGTCAATCCCTTATCTCCGAAGCAGTGACAGGCCAAAATAGATGTCCGAAACGATGTGTAGACGATGCCAATGAGATGATTGATAACACCTATCACAAATACATTTCACATGCCTTCAACACGTCTGAAACTGGAATAGTCTGCATACAGGGGGATGTGCCATCAGGTAATGCCTGACATGCATATTCAAACCCTAAATTGAGACACGGACTACATGGCAATGTTGCTTCAAGGCATGTTGACTTATCAGACCACGGCCCCCATTGTTCCGAATTCGTCGGTCCGTGAATAGCGATGACAGGTGTTCCAGTAGCTGCAGCGAGATGCATCGGTCCACAGTTCCCACTAATCACCAGATCGGCACATGCAAATACCGCTGCAAGTTGATTTACCTTCGTTTTACCCGAAAGGTTAACCACCTTGCATTGCGTTCGCTCAACTATCCACTCCGATACGTCTACCTCATCGGGAGCACCCGTTAGCAAAATTTGTGCGTCATAACGGGAAGACAATTTGTCAATTAACCCAACATAGTGATCCAATAACCACCGTCGACGTGGTTCACCACGGCGACCTGCCTCTGGATGTAGCACAACAAGCAAATCAGACGGTGTAATCTCTTCCTGTGCCAACACATTCCGACACCATTCACGTTCCGTTTCATCAATCCAAACAGCAAGACTTGTATCCTCTGTATCACATCCGAACAGCTGCGCAATACTCAGAAAGTTAAGCACTTCATGCTTTCCGGGAATATGCGGCACAACGTCAGTAAATAGATAGTGTCTATATTGATGTGCAGCTCTGAATCCAATCAGATACGATGCTCCTATTGTATAAGCAAGAATGGCACTAAAGCGGGACCAATGCTCCAGATCAATGACACAATCAAATCTATCTTTGCGAAGCGTCCGTATCATCTGGTGTAGAGGATAACGGAACTCAATCGGGTGGTCAATGTCCGGACAGTGTTGTAAATATGTCAGATTAGTTGGTGATGCTAAGAACGATATTTCTGCCTGCGGAAAACAGTGCCGTATAGCACGCACGGTAGGCACTGCTAAAATCGTGTCACCCAAAGCAGAAAGTTGAATAAACAGTATTTTTTTCGGATGTTCAGAAGTAAAACCGACTATACTCGGATTTCTCAATCCTCTATTTTGGGTATTGACAACTCTTCTGAGTAAAGAGTAAATCCTCTTTAATAGAGACAACGATATGACGGTTGGGATGCCAATATACTTGTCTATGAATTTTTGGATACGATTTGACTGCATTCAATCCGTCTATGGATTGTAGGGGGGGTCTAACCCCGAATTATAGTTTTGGAGCAAAAAATCGGGGTTAGAAATCCCTCCTACAAGAGGTAAACCGCTAATTCCGTAAAGCACCACACTGTTCTGTAAATATCAATGTCTGTGCTGGTTTCGCGTATTTTGCTGTTGAATATATTGCAAAATATCCTCTTTATCTATTTTGCGCACATTAAACTTTAATTTCTCAAAAAATGGCACCAGATCAGCACCCGCTGCTTGACTAATATAGTAGACAATAAAACTGGTTGGCATTGCACCAGCCAATTTTTGATGTAGTTGGTCTGCCTCCATCAATTCAAAAACTCTGATATAAAGTTCCTTTCCATACCGATCTCTAAGTTCCGCCACGACGGTATAAGCGTAACTATATCGCCAATGTGTCAATGGCGTGGTTTCTATATGTCCACCCCAATTTTCTAATTCATTTATACCGTTCAAATCGAGCTTCAAACTCCGTTCAAGACTTTCAAATTTAGGGTGTCCTTGTCCTTTTGCATACTCCATCTGCATCAGCACAGCGACACCTTCGTTAAACCACGTAGGTAAGAAATAGATATTGGTAAATGCATGCGTTAATTCATGCACCCGGACTCCAGGCTTTGCATACATTGACATAGGAAAATGCATAGTAATGCCAGTGACAGTTTTGATATTGTTCCCATATTGATACTGCGTTCCTGTAACCGCTATCCGGTTTGTACCTCTATAGAGATCATATAAGGTTACGTGGATTTTATGTTCCGGTTTAAACCCGAAGATATCATGCAATGCATCGTATAGGCTTTCCATATAGACGAGTGCACTATTTGCAAACGTCTCACGTTCTTCTGGTTCATCATAATCATCCATAGCCAGTAAATCTTCTGCAAACTTCAATGTATAGTGTTCGCTTTCACCATGGGGTTTGTCATCTGTCGGATTCGCATCAACATTAATTTCTGCCTTAGACGCAGACAGCAGAAATTGTTTCTCATTACGTTTTTCCTTCATCCGTTTCGCTCTTTTCAGTTGTGCTTCTTGAAGTGCAGCACAACTGATAATTAGAGAGCTTAATACGGAGAGAACAAGTAAAATAATAATTTCTCTACTTTTGATTTGTAAAGTACTGTTTCTACGCTTCATCTTTCTCCCTTTTTGTGTTTTTAACTTAAGCTGTCACCATTGGTGTCAACTTAGTAGGTAACAACATGTCTCCCCGATGTGTATTCATATATCATGTTGTATTTGTAGATTAGGGCAGTGGTACCGCCTTTGATTTATCTCCGATCCGCCGCATCGTAATGTCCTGTTCAACGGTAGGATCCGGCAGACCTGTTTCAGTCAATCTTCGTTTGAGAAATTCATCCATTTCATTTTTCAGTTGTATTACGATTTCTTCTGCTTCTTCAGCCAGATTGTATATTTCATTAGGGTCTTCTTCCAGATCATAAAGTTCAATTTCAGGTGTGTTGTAGACAGCAGGTGTCCCACCTGTTTCAACAATTAGTTTCCATTTTCGTGTTTGCCATCCACGTTTTTTCATCCATCCACATTCGGTAAGGTAGATTGCATCACACGAACCGCCACCTGATCCATTTTCTACCAACGTGCGTAGACTTGTGCCTTCCATCTTTTCACGTTCTGATAGTGTGGACTGTCCAGCATAATCCAGCAATGTTGGGGCAATGTCCTTCAATGTCACTAATCCTTCAAGCCGCTGTCCTTTTGGAATGACATCCGGGCAATGAAGTATTAGTGGAATATGACAATTTGTTTGGTAGAGTCCATGGTGGTCATACCAAAGTTCGTGTTCATCAAGTTCCTCGCCGTGATCAGCAGTAATAAGCATCAACGTTTCATTCATCAGTCCGTTGTCTTGTAGATATTGAAAAAGCTGTGCTAAAGATGCATCCATATATGCGATAGAAGCATCGTATTGTGAGTTCACATATCTTATATCTGTCCATAGTCGTTTTTTCTCAATATTGTCGGGGTCGTCGGGGTCAGGTTTACACATCCACTGGCGAAAATAGTCAGTAAACGGTTCACAGGCGTAGACAGCATCCATGCTTCGATTGTTGGGATCACACTCATCGCCGCTATAAAACATCCGTTCAAACGGCAGCGGTGGCAGATAAGGTGTATGCGGATCCCAGTAATGTAGAAAGGCAAACCACGGCTTATCTTGCGATTGCGCGAGTTCTAACAATTCTATCGCTGTCTTATTGACAGCTTCTGCCTTGCGAGCGTTTTGGTATCGACTTTCCCACTGATAACCACGGTATTGATTTTCAGGAAAACCGCGTTGAAACCAGCGACCTAAATTGTCGGCTGCCACTGTAAAATAACCAGCTTCGCTGAGCAATTCTGGAAGTGTTTTGATATTCTCAGATAGGTTGACCTGTCCGCCTTGGGTTATAATTTGGTGTGTCAGGACATCTTTGCCAGTGAACATCGTTGTATGTGCAGGGTGAGTCGGTATATGTGGACTGATGCAACTTTCAAAAAGCGTGCCATTTGATGTGAGCGCGTCAAGATGTGGTGTCGTCAGGTGTTTGTGTCCATAACAACTTATACTTGATGCGCGGAGCGTATCTAATGAGAAAAGAATGATATTACGCAAATTCTCCTCCGAAGGTTTTCCTGCAATATTGTTACATTTTTAATAACTTTCATTTGCGGATTAATATGCACAAACTGGAAAGTTTGTGCTACATAGGTGGCAACTTAGGTTAATATACATCCTAATTTCAATGCGTTTCAGTTAATCAGCTGCTGCCGCGTCAACAGTTGCTAACTGTGAGTCTTGAATAGCTTCTGCAAGATATGTAATTCCTTCTGGAACATCATCTACATGGCAATATGCATACGCTAACCGAATTGCTTTGACTGGGGCACCAGCATAGTGGAATGCACTACCGTTGCTGTACCCAACACCTCTCGCAGATGCCAATTCATTCAACTTCTGCATATCGGTTGTCTCTGGTAAGTCTATCCAGAGGAAAAGTCCACCACGCGGTTCTGTCCACGTGCATATATCACTGACGTGTTGTTCAAGGGTATCCATTACAGCTTGACACTTTGCCCCGACAGCAGCATTTGTCTTTTCAAGATGTGCTTCAAGGTGTTCCATGAAAAATTCCGCGACAATGGCACTTGCAAGTGCGCTCGTTCCACCATCCCATCGATTTTGATGTATCATGCCATAATAGGGTTGATTTGCTACGAAATAACCTTGACGTACACCTGCACCCAGAATCTTTGAGAATGTTGCAATGAAAATAACCCGATTTGATGTGTCTAACTTAAAGAGAGAAGCGGGTGTTGGGTTCGGAACAAAATCAATATCTCCGTAGCAGTCATCTTCCACAATAAGCGTGTCGTATTCCTCAGCAAGTTCGAGCATACGATGCCGTCTTTCAATCGACAAAATCGCGCCAGTTGGGTTTTGATGGTTGGAGGTGGTATAAATAAGCGAAGGTGTGACATTTTGACGCTTAAGTTCTTTCAACTTGTTCTCAAGCGCGTCCATATCCATTCCATCAATGTAATCCATCGGCACGCCGACAATGTTGGCTTTGAGGTGTCGCATAATTCCGAGTGTGCCGCTATAGGTAAATTCCTCGGTTAAGACTGTGTCTCCCGGTTTTATGAAGGTGCCCAACACTAATTCAAGTGCCTGCATTGAACCTGAGGTAATGGAGGTATTATCCACTGGGAGTGGGACACCTTCTCTCCGTTCAAAACGCATAGATGCAAGTTCACGTAATCCGCGGTAGCCAGATTCACCTGGATAGTTGACTAACTGTCCACCTAATTTCCGAAGTGCCTTTGCACTTGCTTCAATCAATGCTTCGGTAGGAAACGTGTAAGGGTCAGGTCTTCCCCCAGTAAAAGCAAAATCTTTCATTCTGGTCTCCTTAATTTCGTTAACTGATTCCTCATTACCATTATTATAACAACAGTTTTGAAAAAAAACAATGTATATTTATAGCTTCGGGTATATGTAAAGTTTTCGGCACTGCACGTAGGGGCGGGGTCTCCCCGCCCGATTACCACCCCTTGCCACATTTCCAATCCCAACCACGGCTGATAGATAGGATGTGATCCAACGAGGGCGAGGAGATCTCGCTCCTACGATGTGTCTGAACTTGAGGTAGTCTTTGCTAAAAACTTTACACACCTTATAGTTCAGTAAACTATATGACAATTAGTGGACATAAGAGTCATTGGGAAACGTGAGGTGCAAGTTCATTCCAAATATCACCCAATTCAGAAACGACCTTGTAAATTGGATAGAGTGCCTCCCACATTGCATAACGTGCATCAATGGCAGCTTGTGTATCCCCTTCGGCAACAGCAGCTTTCAGTCGATGTCCCATCTCATTTTGAATATCAGCACATTTGATGCTAAATTCAACGAGTACCTGCGACATGTCTATCTGCCGAGAAACCAGTTCTTCTATGGTTACCTCCATATCAGGTTCAACATCGTAAGCACTTGCGGGAGCAAAGTTGGGTTGTAGTCTTTTCCCATCCGATGTTCTTGGGGTATGTGTTGGATGGATATGAGGTGTGACAGACAGATACATTGTCATCGGTTCATCACCGAGAACGCGCACTTTATGTGGTTGATCTGCTAAAGCGATACACATTTGACCTGGTCCTAATTCTTCGGTTTCACCGTCAATCTCAAATTCAACGCGTCCTTCAAGAATGAGAAATATTTCGTGTCCGAGATCATGGCTATGCAGTTGTGCACTCTGCCCTGGCTCCATCTTTAGAAATCGTGAACGAATTTGTGGTGTGACAAGCACATTTCTAATATCTGTTCGGTAGTCGTAAACTGGAAATCCCATTTGCCTCTCCATTTCTGTATTTCGTTTTAACCTACCACTTTTCTGGAATGAGTGTCAAGTTAAATGAAAGAGGGTGTAAAGTTATTGATACCATAAGCGTCAATTTAGTGACTTTTTGTCTGAACCAGGATTTTCAGGATTAGTAGATTTTCAGGATTATACGCCTGAAGTTTCAGAGTGCTATTGATAATAGGAACTGCCCCGCCATGTCTGTTTACCAGCATGGGCAGGCACAGAGACCCGCCCTTACAATCGGGATTAGGTGTCGGTTTGGATAAAATGTGGCCAACCTGATATAAACCCTTAATACGCAAAATCTCGGAATTCTCCCTATTATTACGCGGGTGGTTTTGTTGAAGTGCTTTAGTCTGAACGCCGGATTTTGCCCTTGGCACGCAGCGTGGCTAAATCATCTGCATAAAAATCGCCCTGCTCTGTCCAGTACATATTTCCGCTTGCAACATCTAACGCGATACTCTCTATTGTATCCAATCCCGTAACGAGGTTTTCGACATTTGTACCATCTAAGTTCGCCCGCCGGATTCCGCCCCATTCTCTATTATTAATGAATTGTATCCAATACATTTTTCCACTTGCAACATCTAACGTTATATCCGTATTCAAACTAAATGTCACTCCCGCAAGGAGTGTTTCAACATTTGAACCATCTAAGTTCGCCCGTTGGATTACCGACATTTTCTTGTCTGTCCAATACATTTTTCTGTCCGCAACATCTAATGCTATCGCTGTCGGAAACTGCAATCCCGTAACGAGGTCTACAATGTTTAAGCCCGTAATGGGTTTTTCGATCGGTTCAACAGTGTATGTGAGTGCTTGCGTCCCCTCTGTCCACGTGAGCATAATGTTAAGCGTTCCGGATGTAAAGGGACCTGTTATTGTAACAGAAGTATCGGAAAGTGAGAACTCCCCTCCCTCTACGCTCAACCCTGCCGGGGGCATATCAAAAACGACGATGATGTCTTCATCTGCCTGGATAGTGCTGCCGGTTGCTGGAACCGCCTGAATAAACGTGGCAAGTTCTTCTTCTGTGTCGCAGCTGCTCATGCCGCTGAGGAAAATAACGGTAAAGCCAAGGCATATAAGTATAAAACGATTGATATAGGTTTTCATATAACTTTACTCCTATTGATTTATCGTAAATCATACCCAACAAATTCTGTATGATAATTTTCGGGTTACTTTCAAAGGTACTTAGATGTTACTCGCTATAAGTTCTATATTTGATAAATTCTGCGACAAGCTTTGTTTTTTCAGTATTTGAGAGATGTGCGAATGGATCAGTCTCACTATCAGTATTTCTATACCAATATCTGCACAATCACGGATGAATGTGGTACATAAGTGCGGGGGTTTTGCGTCTCCCCGCAGGACGTGAAACGTTTTTTTGTTGTGGATATTTGTACACGCCTCCACAGGGCGAGGTCTTGTAATCTTACTTCCGTATCAACATCTTCCGCGTGGCAGAAAAATCGCCTGCGGTGAGTGTGTAGAAATACACGCCGCTTGCCACAGATTCACCCACTTCGTTTTTGCCATCCCAATACGCTGCACGGCTACGCTCATGATACTTGCCGACTGCTTGATGTCCTAATGCAAGTGTTCTCACTAACTTGCCATCCGGAGCATAGATATGGAGTGTGACCTCTGCAGGTTTTGCTAATTGATACGGGATCCACGTCTCCGGGTTGAACGGGTTCGGATAGTTCGCAAGCAGCGCAGTTTTTTGCGGCGTGTTTACCGCCAGCAATCGTTTGAGGTTAGCAATCCCTTCGCGGAAGACAGCAGAACCGTCGTCTGCAACCTGTGCAAGTGCTATCCATGTCTGAACTGTTTCCGGTTCAATATACTCTGGCACGTAAACGTTTGCAGATGGAGATGCACCGGCTGATTCCCCAAAGTGTTGGGCGATAGTGACCAGGTCCAAAATATTGACCTGCCCGTCCCCGGTAACATCCGCACGCGGATTAGTCGGAGGAGATAGTCCGAAATTCTGTGAAACGATTACAAGATCCAGGATATTTACGACTCCATTCTGATCAACATCCCAGGCACCCAGTTCAAAAGTGGTATCCTCTTTATCGCCAACGTATTCGTAGGGTCCGATATCCACAGTATCGCCAACCGGTCGGTCAACACCATCGAAATCAACTGCAGGGACATAAGCATTTGTCCCCGCATCAATCGCTGGACTTATCGGCTTTAGATGGAAGTCCTTCTCATTGAGTGGATCAACAAAGAGCGGTACGAGAGCAATATTATTACTGGCATTTCCTGCAAGTAATTCCCACAACTCCAAATCGTTTCCAAGACCGGAACCTGCTTGTGAGACAATGTCCCTCCCAATGCTATAAAATATGTTATGGGTAATCGGGACAGTGTCAGTACCCTCTACGTAGATTGCGGTCTGCATGCCAACGAAGATATTGTTGTGGAAGCGACAGCCAGGTGAGTCAATTTTGATAGCAGGCGCAAATTCCTCCTCCGTGGATTCAAGAGTAGTCATGAAAAGGTTATTGATAAAGTGAGCGGGACCATTCGTCATGTGTACCGAACTAACACCAATTTCAGTATGAGAGCTTTTGTTGTTGAAGAAAATATTGTTGCTGATCTCTACAGTATCTTCCGAATTATCACGATTGTTGATCCGGATTCCGCTAAGGCTACTATATATGGAGTTGATATTACTATCAAAAGTGTTATGGGTAACCTTCCCGGTTAGGTTTTCGACGTCAACAAAACCAAGATTCTCTGTAAATTCATTGTAAGCAATATCGCCGGTTATGTTGCGAAAGTCCAATTGCCTTGATTGGCCCGTAACACTGTTGTGAGTGAAATTCCCGTTGATGGTAAAAATCAGAATGTAACCATTTCTTCCATCGTCTGTGCCGTTATTCTCAAAGGTATTATGGGTAACATCGCCGGTCATATTTGTAATATACATGGTATTATGAGCACTGTTTCCGATGAAGGTATTGTTGCTGATGTTTCCATTTAATGTACCTGTTAGATACAATGCCCCAAAGTCAAACGATCCCGAGTTATTGCGAAAGATGTTCTCGGTGATATTACCTGTCGTTTCAACAGATACCCAGTCATCTATAAAACGACCACCTGCTTTGAGTCCGCCCATTCTGTTACCATCAAATGTATTGTTGGTGGCGACTACACTGTTTAAAGCCCATACACCTATCCCAGGATGGTTGCTGAAAGTATTCGCAACAAGCACTAAGGGGATGTCTGTCCACAGACCGTGAGTTATATATATCCCTTTGTCAACGCTGTGGATAATACACCCTTCCAGTGTGTTGGGACTCGCCGCAGTACCGGTCAAAATAATTTGCGCTTGAGTACCGATCTTGCCTCTGTCTACGTTGAGCATGTTCTGGATTGTCAGGTTACGGATGTGGACCCCACCGACGTTTTCACCTAAGAGAATCGGTACTTTTGTCTCACCTAAGTGTTGTGCGTCGATGATACATTCGTTTGCATTGGTTGTCCCTTCAATGATCATCCCGTTCCGCAGTTTGAGAGGAAAGATTTCGCGTTCCTGTACAGGTTTTGATGGGTCAGCATGGTAGGTGCCAGGAAGAATACGGACATACCACGGGTCCGGTAGATTATTTCTTGCGCTGATCGCAAGTGCTAATGTGATTGTTTTATACGGTTTATCCGCAGAGCCTCTGCCGGTGGTCGCATTGACACCGTTGACAGCGTCCACATAGATCTGGGAGTAGCCTTGTGTGATGTCTACAGGTGGTGTAGTGGATGTCTCTGGTGGAAGCACCGTATAGGTTGTCCCTTTTTGAAACCCGAAAAATCCAGACCATCCGCCCCAGAACTCATAAGCAGCAACTAACAAAATGTTCTTACCTTGTTTCAAGGTGACGGGAAAAGACTCTTGGTAACCAGCAGCCCCTCCCCCAAGAGGATTACTATGCACCAAAACTCCGTTAAGCCAGACCTTGACCGTATCATCAGTTCCGACGAACATCGTCGTTGCTTGTTCGGATGGCGACTCTAAAGCAATGGACCCGTAAGCAACATGATTATCGACATCGCCGGTTCCAAGACCGATCGCGTTCACCAGATCATTCATGTTATTCCCGCCCGTCGGCGCGATCTTACCGGGGGTCCACCTTTTGTTCCCAACAATGTCACCAGCGCGTGCACCTGCGGTGGCAATAGCAGTTTCTGTCACGCTACCGTTGCTCGCTTCTGCTAAAAAATCTATGCCACTTCGTACGCCATCGTTGTCACCTGTGGGCACAATCATCCATAACCAGGGACCCTCTATTTTCGGACCTGCTTGTGCTTGCTGTGCAAGTTCTGTCGCATCTGTTGTTGCGCGGAAATTGTCAAAAGTAACGGTTAAGTTGCCAGGTGCTTCGTCTTGGCAGATGCCAGTGAAGATGCCGACTTCCAACGGTCCTTGGAGGGCAACAGTTGTCTCTCCTGTAAAAACCCACTCACCCTGTGCATCCGGTTTATACCACGCCGAGTAGGTGTCCCCATCCCGATCAAGGCGTAATGCAATCGGAATATTTCCTCCTGCTGGATTGTAACCGAAGGCAGCAAGGAGATGACGTTCACGGTGTTGAAATTCGAGTTTTGCTGTGTTCGGTTGATTACCGAAAGCACCCTCAGCACTTTGCCCCCACATTTTCAACGTCACCCATTCATTCTGTGTTGGTGATTTTATGATTAAGCCAGCAACTGCACATACATCCTTATGGTCAAAAATCAGTGACGTTTCGACAGAAAATCTTTCCTGATCTGTAACCTGATAAAACCGTCTGGTCCAATCTCCGTCCCAAAGATTTTGGTAGAATGCGCCTTCAACGACGAGGTTGCCGTCGCTTAGCGTGTAAGAACCTTCATTTCCTTCCTGAACGTGCCAAAAAGTATTCTGAACTTCCCAAAACGATTGGAGGTTCTGACCGCTGCCATCAAATTCATCGCTTTGTAATGCGTGTGCGCTGCTTATATACGGGATTGCAACTGCAAGCAGCATGGCTACAAGCAGCATTATAATTAGTTTATGAGATGTTGTTTTCATAGAAAGTAAACTCCTTTATAGCTATGATTAAGCTTAATTTACGACAGGCGTTAGTTAACTGATTGTATTTGTGATTTTCACAAATATTGGGTATTGCCATACAAACATATCGTTTCTACGAGTCTGAAGAGCAATACCCTATCACAACGGGTTTTCTTAAATTGACACTTCTGGTGCGTTTTCCTAACGACACCAATTCCAAAATTGCTAATACCGAACTCACGTTTTTCGTTATAATAAGACATTTTGCATTAAAATGTCAAATTATAAATATGTAAGTCTAATGTAACCCAAGTCTGAATTGGAATTCGTAGGATTTTGAGATTGCGTAGTGTTGTGTCAACACCTAATTTGTAGGTCGGGTAGAGGCACGAAACCCGCCTTTACCTATAATAAATGTATTCCTGTCGGGTTTCGTGCCTCTACCCCATAGGTGTCAACTTAAGGACTTTCGGCCATCTTTAAGAGTTTGTATGTTGTCCGCTTTCCTGCTCTATGTTTCCCTTGGTCGCCGTATTGTAGATCCCTTTTTATGTTTCTGAGTGTTTTCAATAATGCTGTTTTTGATTTGTTGAAACTCATAGTAAGCATCCTTGCGTGTCGTCCGATAAGTTCTGCTGTTTTGATGATATCCTGTTGAATACATCGCCAACCTGATGCCAACATAATCCAGTGTCTTAGAACTTGTGTGATCAGTTTAGCATACACTTCACATAAGACATTTTCAGCTTTGTAGCGGCGAGTTTCATTTAGATTTCCAATACTTTTGAAGGACTTAAACATCAACTCTACTTGCCATCGGATACTATAAATAGGTGCGATCTGTTCTGCTGTCAGTAGTGATGCGTCCACATTCGTAATATAGATATCCCATCCAGCAAGTAGCAGGCGTTCTTTAGAAGGTGTTCTCCCTTTCTGTTTTGCTTCGCGTTTGATGTGGCGGCGGCGCGAGTTTGTTTCTTGTTCGAGGCGTCGGACTGCGATGAACCGTATTGGAAGTCGTTTTTTTGCCCCGATGAAACATCCCAAGTCTATGGTGTCTGCGGTTTTTGTGGAAAGATATTCATCTAAATAAATGCGTTCACCTGCTTCATCATAGAGATTACAACGCATTTTGTATGGTGATATCCAATATATATCATTTTGTGTGAGTTGTTCAAATGTATCAAAGGTAAAGTAGCCGAGATCTGCTAAACGCAAACTCTTAGGTGGAAGTTGTTCAAACTGTTCTTCTACCTTACTATCAGATGCGACACCATCTGTGAGGTGAAACTGATCAAAAACACCTGTCAAAACATCAAAACGGAGGTGAAGTTTCAGAGATGCTTTTTCATGATCGTTTTTACCACGACCGCCTTTCCATACCTTTCTCAGTTCATCCGGTAAAGTTATTGTTGTGCTGTCGTGCACATACACACCTGTAAACTGGTTGAGGAGTGGGAGGGTCTGTGGAGGCATTGCGACACTCTGGGATGCTGCGACTTCAAGGATTGCTTTCAAGGTATCGGCTGCCTCAAAGGACATCCGTTTTTCAATCGCTTGACGGGAAACCTCAATGTCTAAAGCGCGTGCGGTATGTGCGAGATCCGTATAACTCGCATCAGGATTTTCAAGCCATCCGAAGACAAGGATTTTGGCAAAAGCAGGTGCTGTAAGTATCCGCTTTCTCTGAACAAAATCACAAGCCAAAGATGCTGTTTCCGCAGCATTATCAAAAACTTCTTGCATTATGTCTGTAACCTGTGTTAGTATACACATCGGAGCACCTCTCCGTAAATGATAATATATGACTATATTATGAAAGAGGTGCTTCCATTTTGCAACAATAATCTATACTAAAAAAACATAAAACTGTCCTTAAGTTGACACCTATGGGTTTCGTGCCTCTACCCGACCTACAATTGAACTATCAAACAGTTCTTGACTAAGCACTAGATTGAGAGTATCCGCACAGCATAAACATAATCCTGAAAATCTATAAATCCTGAAAATCCTGGTTCAGACAAGTGCCAAAAACTTTACACACCCAAAAGTAAATATAATTTGACTTTTCCCTAAAAAGAGAGTATAATAAGAAGGAAATCTTTACTTTATACGAAATAATTATGATATTTATTTGCAACCACCATCATTCAATCCATAGCTGAGTAGGGCGGATTAGAATGATGAGGTGATTATTCCGGACATCATAGTGGATACACAATCCTGGTGAACTAACCGCTCTCCTCCGTGCCAGACTACCGGCACGTTAGGATAATTGGGCAAGTTGTTTGCTGGGTTTTTTTGTTACTATTTCTTAAATGTTGATTATGGAGGATTGTGGAGGTAACGCTTATGGAAAAGTTTACGAAACCCACCGGAACAAACGATTTTCTTCCTGAACAGATGGTTCAACGCAATTATGTTGAGAATGTTGTTCGTGAGACGTTTGAGAGTTACGGATATGCCCAGATTCAGACCCCGCTGTTTGAATCCTTTGCACTCTTATCCGCTCAATCCGGTGAAGAGATACGTCACAAAATGTTTACATTTGTCGGTCCTGATAGGGTAGATTATGCACTGAGACCGGAACTTACTGCCCCCGTATGTCGTCTCATTGCAAATGGTGACTTACAACATTTATCATACCCATATAAGCTGTATTATATCGGTCAATGTGTGCGTCAGGAACCGAGGACAGACAATCGTGAGGTCAAGCGCGAATTTCGTCAAGCGGGGATAGAGTTAATCGGTCCGTCATCGGATTTGGCAGATGCCGAGATTATTACGGTGCCCATTAGAATACTTGAGAAACTGAATATTACACAAACGACTTTGAAGATCGGTAACACAGGTGTCTTTCGCGAGATGTTCAAACAGGTTGCACTTGACCCAAATGACCATAGTGAAGTGATTTTGGACATCGATCATCTTTCTCGTCTGCAAAGGGACATCAAACATTTGGATTTGGATGCGATTCGTGATGAACTCAATATGTTGCGACGATCACAAGGAACAGACTACGAAGGTGAGTATAAGATTGAGGTGTCGGACATCCAAGAACTAACAGAAGGCAACGTAGAGGAGTGGACAGAGAAATTACCACTGATCGCAGAGGAAACCTATAAAGCGAGATGGCACCGATATTTCAATATTTCTGAAGAGATCGCACAACGTTGTATTGATGTTTCAAAGATTAGCGGAAGTAAAGATGTTGTGATGGATGCTTGGGGGACATTTCTCAATCGGACTGTACAGGGGGTTCGTCAAGAAATACTCAGCCTGTGCGAATGTTTGGAATATAATAATATTACAGATTATGAAATAAACTTGGGTATTACGCGCGGATTTGACTTCTATACTGGCACAGTTTTTCAGATTGAAGTAGCGGAGCGAAATCTACCAATCTGTGGTGGTGGTAGATATGATCGGTTAATAGAAAGTTTTGGTGGTCCGTCTGTGCCAGGGGCAGGTTTTGCATTCCAATTTGATTCTCTGATGGAGATATATACCGAAACACAGCGCGAACCAATTCAAGCGAAAAAGGATTACTTTATCACTACAACATCTACTGATAACCTTCGTGAGGTCCAACGTCTATCTGAGAAATTAAGATGTTCAGGTAAGACTGTAGAGGTAGATTTGATGGGACGTGATCTACAAGAACAGCAGGACTACGCTGCTAAAACGAACTACGATTATCTGATTAAACTGAATGAAGATCAATCAATCCAAAGGATTGAATTAAAGACTGGAGACATTAAGGAAGTTACTCTCAAAGACCTTGAATAATCTAAGTTGCCACATAAGTCTTGTAGGAGGGTTTCTAACCCCGACCGATACCAAACGCGAATTTGACATTTGTCGGGGTTAGAAACCCCTCCCACAAACCGTAGATGATGGTATATCAGGGTTAGAAACCCCTCCCACAAACCGTAGATGATGGTATATCGGGGTTAGAAACCCCTCCCACAAAGATTTGGTAGCAACTTAGGTTTGAGTAATAGTAGTGAACACGGAGAACAGTGATACACATTAAGGATTAAGGAAAACTGATTATGAAAATAGAAAGGACACTGAATTTGCTTTTGCCGAAAGGCACGATTCAATCAGGAACACTTGAGATGTTTCAACGGGCAGGTTATGAACTCAATGGCTATAAGTCAACTGATCGTTCATATCGTGCCAGTTTTGCCAACGATAGTGAAGTTCAGATTAAGATTTCTCGTCCGCAAGAGATACCGGTCTATGTTGGCATGGACGACTTTTATGATTTAGGTATAACTGGCCAGGATTGGGTTGAAGAAACGGACGCTGATGTTGAGGAAATTCTTCCGTTAGACTACGGTTTTGTTGATATAGTTCTTGCAGTTCGTGAGGAGCGGGAGGACATAAACACCTTCACCGATTTGGTGCACCTTGCGGATAGAAACATCCGTATCTCAACGGAGTATTTAAATATTGCTGAGAAATATATCCTTGAAAAAACAGAAAACCGCGTTGCGCCTGCGATTCTTACACCGTGGAAAAGGTTGAATACTCTCGGCACTTACCAATCACCAATTACGTTAATGTTGTCGTTTGGGGCAACAGAAGGGAAACCGCCAGAAGAAGCGGATGCGATCATTGATAATTGTAGTTCCGCACGAACATTGAAGGCAAACCATCTGAAGATAATAGAAGTGTTACGGGAATCTGAATCTACACTGATTGCGAACCCGAAATCGCTCAGGGATCCTTGGAAACAAAAAAAGATTGACGAATTCAAGCAGGCAATAGCGAAAGGATTACGGAGGCGTAGGAGTCAAGCACTTCCTGGACACATATAAGGAGCAATTATCATGTCAACATTTATCAAACCGCGTGTGCCACGTGGCATGCGAGATATTTTACCTGAACAGATGATCCGTAGGCAGTATGTCATAGACGTGATCCGTGAAGTATTTGAAGAATTTGGGTTTGAACCCTTACAGACTCCTGCCATGGAATTATCTGAAGTACTCACAGGGAAATACGGGCCGGACGCAGAAAAATTGATTTATCAAGCCGGACACACTGGAGGAAAAGAGGATATCTCACTCCGCTATGATCTGTCTGTTCCACTTTGCCGTGTTGTGGCAATGTATCCACAGTTGCCAAAACCTTTTAAGCGATATCAAATTGATCCTGTGTGGCGTGCGGAACGACCACAGAAAGGGCGTTATCGTCAGTTTTTCCAATGTGATGCGGATACCGTCGGCAGTGAAAGCATGTTAGCAGATGCGGAAAATGTTAATCTTATCTATCAAGTATTGTCACGGCTCGGTTTCCAGCAATTTGAGATAAATATCAACAATAGAAAACTGATAACCGGTATAGGTGAATATTCTGGTGTTCCTGTTGAACAACTTGGAGGACTTTATCGTTCTATTGACAAATTGGATAAGATCGGCTTAGAGGGTGTTACTGAAGAATTGCGTGAGAATGGGATAGCGGAAAATGTGATTGAAAAGTTGCTTGATCTTTTACAGGTAGAAGGTGATTCGAATACAGTTCTGACTGATATGAAGAAACAACTCGGAAATTTTGAAATTGCTCGAGAAGGTATTACCGAATTGGAGGAATTAATTAACTTTATCACTACACTTGGTGTTCCTGAAAAGGACTATAGAGTGAATGTGGCAATGGTGCGCGGTTTAGAATACTATACAGGACCGATATATGAAACGGTTGTTGAAGAACCGAAGATTGGTAGCATAACAGGTGGTGGTAGATACGATGAACTGATTGGGAGTTTTAGCAAACAGAGTTTTCCTGCCACAGGAACAAGTTTCGGTATTGAACGGATTATTGATGTCATGGAAGAATTTGATATGTTCCCGTCTACTGTAGGGAAAACAGTGACGGAGGTATTGATGACCGTATTTGATGATGACCTGATGGATGAATCGCTTAAGTTAGCGACACAGTTGCGTCAGGGAGGTATACGGACGGAAGTATATTTCCAACCTACACGAATTAGCACACAGTTGAAATATGCGGATTCTAAGGGAATTCCTTATGCAGCTATTCTCGGATCGGATGAGTTAGCTGCGGGGGTTGTTGCTGTTCGAGATTTGGCAAACAGAGAACAAGAGAATGTCCCATTAGAAAAAGTTGTTGAACGAATTAAGCAGTTGATGGACAACTAATCCATTCTAAACAGAAGAAGGTCGTTCTTGGATTACGGGAATTACATAACTCTGAATCGTACATCCATCTATCATATCTGTTTCTCTGCGTGTTTCGGGAGTTGTCCGATGATCAAAAACAACATAATATCCTTCCACGACACCTTCCAATTTTAGATATGCAGCGAGTTGTCTTTTGCCTGCTTGATAGCGACGTTCACTTTCCCAAATTTTTGTTTCAATGACATACTTTTGTGAGTTGTGAAGGATTAGCAGATCAATTCTGCCTCGTCCGGTTTGAACTTCAAGGTACATTAAGCCGCGTAGGATTCTAACAAACTGCTCAAGATAAGCATAGAGTAGATATTGTCCAATAAACTCTTTCGGTGTATCAGGCACATCTAAAATCCGATACCCCGCACGAGCAATGAATTCTTGAAAATTAGTCAGAAGTGGCATCATTTCAAGCTTGCCATCAGTGGTGAGAAAATCCGTGAATTCAGTATCGGTGTTTTCGGGAAAATAGTCGCCTTCAAGTCCATTGACAAGGGGTTGGAATGCCTGTATAATGCAATACTGATAGATTGGGTTTACAATCTCACACATACCATCCGTCCCTTCAGCAATGACACCAAATGTAGCAAGTTCGTCGATGAGTTCGTTATATAAATTGAATTCTATACCTTTATCATAAGAAGCGATCTTCATGAGTAGTGTTTCAAATTGACGATCTCTTCGTATGTTTGTTATAAGGTAGTCAATGTTTGTGTTTCGCTCGTGAAGCAGTTTTATGTATGCTTTTGAGAAGTGTTTCGTTGTGATTATTTCGCTATTTGAGATATCTAATTCCTCAGTAAGTATTTGCGCGAAACGATTTACAAGGAACGGTTGACCTGATGTTTGTTTATGCAGTACTTCAATAACTTCAGGCAAGAAAGGTTGCCCCATTTCATCAGTATATTGAGCAAGTAATTCTTCCACCTGTTGGAGCGTGAAATTGGGTAATAAAAACTCATCTTGTATTTTGAATGGAGAAACGGACCTATCATAGTTGAGTTGTGTGATGCTTTTGACACCGACAATACCAACGCTATGGATACACCGCGTCTGATCTGAAAGATAAATGTCACGAAGCGAATGCAGGAAATCGCTCAAAACAACTTTAGGAATACCATCAAATTCATCAATAACGACAACAACTTTTTGATTTCCATGATCGTCATTTAAAATGCTTGAGAACTTTTCAAAGAAGTCCATCATTGAAATATGATTTGTTATTTTACTGTCTGAAAGAAATAAAAAGAGTTTTTCAGAAAGCGTTTGTTTTCGCTTTTCAAAAACCAGTTCAATCTCTTTACGAATTCTATTATATAAAGCCTCGTAAAATTCTATAGCAGATAGGTTTTTATATGTCTCAAAATTGAGTTGGATAGGAAAATAGGATGTGTCCTCATTGGTGAGAGTTTCAAGTGCCATTCGGAAAAAGGTAGTTTTTCCTGTTTGTCGTGGGGCAAAAAGGACGATATACCGTCCCGCTTTTATACGGGTAAGAAAATCTGCTATCTCTTTACTGCGAGATACAATATAATGTTGTTCAGGATATACGCGTCCTTGCGTTCCAAAACGTCTCATTTTTTCACCATTATTTTTTTATAGTTCAATCTAAATTATATCACATCATTTCGTGTGAGTCTATTGATAAATGAACGGATAATACCAATTCAATGAATGACTTTCCCTATTGAACTGGGATATAAGAGGAGCAATGAATTGCGCGACTACGAACATCGTATTTCCTAAGAAATTTTCACTTAATTTTGTAACTCACCAAAAAGGAAACTATGAAATTCTATAATCGATCGCGTTTTCTTTGGAGTATCTTTCTGTTATGTTTGATTGTGCAGGTGGGGCAACTGACAATTGCAGGATGCAGCCATATATCACCTTACTATCATTTAGACATTTCCACAATTGAAAAACAGGATATAGTAGTAGAGAATTCGCTCCAGTATCGCATACTACTAATCGGTGATGCAGGACAACCGAAACAGAATGAACCTGTATTAGAAACGTTGCGGACTTGGGCAGAAAAGAGTTCTGAGAAAACAAGCATCGTATTCTTGGGTGATAATATGTATCCTGATGGGATGACAGAACAGAAACAGCACGAAGCCCCCTCTCGGCTTGGACCACAAATAGATGTCATCAAGTCTACAGATGCTCACGGATTGTTTATTCCCGGCAATCATGATTGGACAAGTGGGAAAAAGGTTGGATATCGCGCGGTGCTTGCTCAAGAAAAATATGTTAATGAGGCACTTACTCGCCCACCCAAATTCTTACCACATGGTGGTTCACCAGGACCTGTTATGCTGGAACTACCGGAGGAGAAACCAGTCGTCCGTATGATTGTTCTAGATACGCAGTGGTGGTTGCATCAACACGAGAAACCACAAGAAACTACAGATGTGTTTTTAGAGAAACTAAAGGGATATTTGGATACTGAATTACCAGTTATCGTTGTTGGACACCATCCATTACAAAGTTATGGGATACATGGCGGTTTCTATGATTGGAAGTCACACCTTTTTCCCGGAAGACTTGCCCAGAAATGGTTGTGGGTGCCTGTTCCTATCGTTGGTTCACTGTATCCATTGGTTCGGTGGCATGTGGTGAGATCGGATCAGGATTTGAATGGAACACGATATAAATATATGGTTGCCCAACTCAATGCTGCCTTATCTTCTCGGAAAAAGTCTCCGCTTTTAATCTATGCCTCTGGCCATGAACATTCTCTACAAGTGTTGAAGGGGGATGTTACAGATTATCTGCTTGTCAGTGGACTCGGTTCAAGTGAAAAGGCAACTGAAGTAAGTCATGGAGACAATACACTTTTTGCACATCAACACTCAGGTTTTATGGCATTAGATTTTTTGTCAAATGGAGAAATCCTTTTACGGGTTGTTGAACCTGCTGACAAAGAGGTAGTGCTTCATCTTTGGTTGAGGAAATGATGTTTACCATATTCAGCGTAATTTCATTAAACTAAATGTTTATGGAATAGTCTTAATTGCAAAATTTGACAATATTTGAAAGTATACATAGAGGAATTTAGTATGCTCACACAAAAACAGAAGATGGAATTCTATGAAAATGGTTTCATCAAAGTTCCGGGTGTTGTGCCGAAGTTGATGGTGGATAGTGCGCGAAAGATGATTAATCATTCTATCGGTGCAGTAGGTCTGCACGAAGGTGAATTGGAGAAGTTCCGTGCGCAATCGTATTGTAACGAAATCAGGAATGCCCCGCAGATTGTAGAGATCTTTAGTAAAACACCTATTCAAAACATTGCTGAATCGATGTTGGGAGAAGGAAATGTTCAGGTCCCGGGTTCTGCACAGATAGCCTTGCGTTTTCCGATGCCGTTGGGTCGTGATGCGAAAGAACCTGGTGGACATCTTGATGGATTGGGAAGTGGAACAAACGGTATGGCAAAAGGGGTTTATAGGCGCGGCTTTACTGCATTAGCAGTCGTCTATTTGGCAGATGTACCTGAACCCTATAGTGGTAACTTCACGGTGTGGCCTAAGACACACAGTTTCTTTGCGGACTACTTCAAGAAGGAAGGACATGAGATATTAGCGAACGGTATGCCCCGTCCGGAATTCCCTGAAGGACCGACACAGATAGTTGGGAAGGCGGGTGATGTTGTACTTACGCATCACCAGGTAGTGCACTCTGCGGCTCCGAATGCCTCATCGGATATTCGGTATGCAGTGATTTTCCGTATCCGTCATGTTGATTGTGAGAAAAACGGTTATGATGGTTACACGGATATCTGGCGTGAATGGCCTGGTATACAAGAAGCGGTGGAAAACGCGTGACAGAATTGATGAATAGGAAACGGGTGATTTGCTCGAATCACCCGTCTTGCTTTTAATTACCTTGCTTGATTTCTGCCCAAGCGATGCTTAATTTTTCCGTAGGTTCGACAGCAAACGGATCACTTTTGTTTTTATAGAGTCTTTCTACCTCACCTTCAGAAAGTGCTCGGTGGAACATAAGGAATTCATCCATCAATCCTGTGAATGTCCATGTGGGACTTGCGTTCCCATTAAATTCGGCTGCCTCAGAACCGATACCAATAAAACCGTAGCGTTGTGCTTTGGGACCGATCATATTATTGTTTGTAGCCGTTGCTTGTTCCACATCTACTTTACCATCCACATATATTCGCTTTATATCGCCATCAAAAGTTGCGGCGACATGATGCCATTCACCATCGGACACCTTGATATCTCCGTGCCAATCTTCTATAGGACAGCAGATATCAAATGCAACAAAATCAAAATGTTCTATTGCGGCATCTCCAACTGCAAAACGGAAATAGTCGCTACGATCCCATGAGGCGATCATTCCTCTCCCTGTGGTTTTAACCCATACCGCAAGTGACAGTTCTGGTATACCTTCGGTGTAGTTTAGTTCTCGTACTGCGATATATTCTGTTGGACCTCCAGGGAATTCCATACATTCGTTAACTATACCGTCATCTACAATATTTAGATTATCACCGTTGATTAATCCATGATAATCATTCCCGGATAAATCCAATATATCATCGCCTCTTTGGGCTGTTTTGTCAAAACTATAGTAGATGACAAGATCTCTATCACTGATGCCACCTGCGTGTGCAGTCAACGCTGCACAAGATATGATTACTGTGAGTGTAAATAGTTTTAAAATAATTGAGATATTCATTTTTATCTCCTTATGACGAGGTTAGGAAACCTCGCCTACCGTGGGAAACAAGTGTATTTTAATTTTAGAATTCACCATAATTATAAAAACTATTAGAGGTGTGTCAACCATAACAAGATTTGTAAATTTCTGTTGAATGTAAGCGGCACAATGAATTGCACGACTACAAGCGGTTATTTTCTTTCTTGATTTTGCCCCATGTGATGCTCAATTTGTCTGTAGGTTCAACAGCAAAAGGATTAGTTGTTCCTTTTGCCAAGATTTGTACCTCTTCTGCAGAAATTGCTCTATGGAACAGAAAGAATTCATCCATTATACCATTGAAAGCCCAGTTTGGGCCGACATTTGCGTTAAACGTAGCTGCTTCAGAACCAATACCGAGAAATCCATATCTGGTGATTACCTTTCCAATCCTTTTGTCGTTTGTATCTGTGGGTGCTTCCACGTCCAATTCCCCATCAACGTATATTCGTTTCATTTCAGCATTGAAGGTAACCACAATATGATGCCATTGGTCATCCGTAACTTCTATGTTTCCATGCCAATCTCTGATGGGACAACAGACATCAAAGCCGACAAATGTGAGATTCCCGAGGACATCGTCCCCTGCTCCAAAACGGAAAAATTCACTACGATCCCAAGATGCGATCATTCCTCTTACAGCAGTCTTAATCCATACTGCCATAGATATTTCAGGAAATAGGTCGGCATAATGATGGTTTCGTACGGAAATATAATCTGATGCGGCACCAGGAAATTGCAGTCCATCTGCGACTTTTCCCTCCACAGTTTCAAGACTGGCTCCACGAAGTAAGCCGTGGTTTTCATTTCCTGATAGATCTAAGACATCACCATCTGTAAAGGTATCTTCATCAAAGCTGTAATAGATCTGCAGTTCATCTGTGCTGACACCCTGCGCGTGAGCAGTCAACATTGGAACTGTTAGTATTAGTGTTAGTGTCAATAGTTTAAAAATTAGAGTGATTTTCATTATAGTGCTCCTTTTTGAAGATGCGCTTTGTTATACGCATTTATTAGAATGTGGTCATCTGTTGTTCTATGGCTGCAAATAATGACCTGGAATACGGGACCCTGGATAGTTTCCGTTTTCGTCACGATTTGCGATGAGCTCGGGGATTTCGTCATTCCAATATTCGGGCACGGTGTTTGGACGGCTGTGCCATGCGAGAATCAGTGTGCGTCTGACATCCGTTTTATTATTATGTGCGGAATGTAGTACCCGCGCGTCTGCCATAACCAATGAACCTGCTTTTGCACGGACATTTATCTGGTCTGGATGATCGTCAAACATGTAAGGGTGATCTTCCTCAATAAATCTTGCCCCTTGTTCATGTGCGGGCACAAGTTGGTCGTGCAGTTCAATCCGTTTTAGATGTGTGCCTGGTATAATCCTTAGACATCCATTTTCAGGTGTGGTATCTGACAGATAATAATTAAGAAAGATGGTTTGTGGCCACGGTGTACAACTTAAGGGGTCGTTCCATCGCATCCAATCTTGATGCCAATAGAGTGGTGGACCTCCGGGTTCTTTGGTTAAGATAATTATTCCGCCTGATGCTGCGAAATCCCCGAATCCGAGTTGATTCAAAGTGTCTCGTGATGGTTGCCACTCCAGCAACCGTTTGATGTACTGGTTATCTGCTCCACCAACATTTACGTGTTGCCCTTGATATACCATTTCATCAGGCTCTATATGTCCTGCGATGAGTCGTTCCGTTTCATCGTGTAGTTCCTGCAGGAATTCTTCTGTTAAGATATCGTCTACAACACAAAATCCATCGCGCAGCATCTGATTTCGTTTTTCTAAGGCGACTTCGGGTGTCATCCAATATGTACTCCTCACTATGAAATTGGATATATTGTATAGAAAACGACTAAAAAATTCAATATTTTTGTTTCATAGGAGTTAATTTGGTGAATTCTTTTTGTCTGAACCAAGATTTTCAGGATTAGTAGATTTCCATGATTATGAGTCTGATGTTTCAGAGTGCTATTGATAAGATTTGTCTGAACCAGGATTTTCAGGATTAGTAGATTATCAGGATTAGAGTCTGAAACTGCAAAGTTCCCTTTAAAAGATTAGCGTTATCTTTTGAATTTCACCTCGGAGAGTCAAACGCACAATCCTGGAAATCTACTAATCCTGAAAATCCTGGTTCAGACAAGAATGAATAAATTCACGAAATCCAGTGATTAGCCCGATTCAGTGACTAAACATTCTGACACATGTGAAAATTTAATTCCGAATTTTTTATAATTTTGGTATAATAAGGAAAATTGCAAGATGTACTTGCAAGTTAAGACAACAATTGATCCATAGTAGCAAGGAGGCTTGTTATGTTTGGAAGAAAGAAGAAAACAGCAATGATCCCGACAATTAGTTCTGGGGTCGCGGGTCCTTTAGGTGTATTACATCTCCCAAGATTTTGGTCTAAAGTTCTGATGGATGCGAAAGGTGTGCTTCACGCAGATTATCCTGCCTGTGGCGCAGGTTATGATCAGATGGTGTTAGACGGTCTTGGACTTGATAAGGATACCACACTTGCATATATCCGAGATAACTCACCGACCTATCCTCAATTTGAGGCTTGGGTATTAGAACAGAAGGGTGGTAGTCTTGATGCTGACGCGGTGGCAGAGTTGAATGCTGCGATAGAGGGTTACCATCACGATGACGATACCCGTACAGGGATTCTTGGTGCGAGTGGTATTGAAGATGATGGTTCTATTTTAGATGCTGTTAACCTTAACAACCTTGATGATTGGTATGAATTTCATGCAAGTTTAGACTAATTGTGTTGACATCTCCGTGTAGTCATGAAGGAATTCAACTGCATGGAGATGTCTTTTTGTTAACAGTCTATAGGACTTACGCATTCCTCCTTATCAAGGGAACTTTAAGAAAAAATGCGTAAGTCCTGAGTCTACTTGTCCGCTTCTGTTGTAAGATTAATTGCGCTGCCAGTTTCAGACGATTTGAGTCCTGCCAGTAAGATTTCAGTCACATGTCGAGCAGTGTAAACATTAGAGAGCGGTGGTTGTGTTCCTGCTCGAATATGTTCAGCGAAATGTGCGTGCATCCCACTGGGTGCGACATCGCTGCAGTCGATTGCTTTGGTATCAACGGGTGCATGTTCCCGTGTGTATGAGGTAGGTGTGTATTGGGTGAGTCCAGCCCCGTCTTTACCGGGCATTGTGAACTTCCCAGCGGTCCCGTGTATACTCGATTCGCCTGTCCGCGCGGGGTCACACCAAGATGTTTCTGCTGTGACAATTCCTCCTGACTGCATTTCAAGTACGAGCGTAGCGACATCTTCTAATTCTGTTGGTTTGTCAAAAGTTGAAACGAATCCTGTTACCCGTTTGAAAGAGCCGAGCATTGCGACGAGACCTGATACGGCGTAAACGCCCATATCGAAGAGTGCTCCGACACTTGCTTGTTTTGCATCGAAAAACCACAAGTCGTCACCGCTTTCACCAAAAATGTCTCGTATTTCAGCATAGTATATCTCTGGTCCACCGTGGCTACTTCGCATTCTTGCTCCAGACACGCGCCCGATGGCTTCTTCCGCAATCAGTTGACGGACTTTATAGATGGCAGCACTGAAATGCGGTAGACACATGACTGTTTTGCCACTTGCTTCAGCAGCATCTACAAATTGATTTGCTTCATCCATCTCACCACAGAGGGGTTTTTGCATCAGGACATGTTTGCCTGCCGCCAATGCTTTTACACCCCATGAGACATGAAGCGGATGCGGTGTGCCGACCAGGATAGCATCAAGTGAGTCGTCTGCGATAATTGCCTCGTAATCCTGTGTCCAACGTGGTATTTCAAATTCTTGACACTGATGTTTAAGTCGGTGTTCGCGTCTTCCACCAATGACGACGACATCAAAATCGTCTCCATTTTTCAAATCGGGTAGATGCATTCGGCAGACAATGCCGCCAGCACCGATTACACCGAGTTTAAATTTATCCATAGTTCTGATGATTCCTTCTAAATGAAACAGTTACGTAATAAAGTACTTAATCAGTTTTTAGACAGTCAGGTTCTCCTGCAATTGAACTTGTTTTTGTCCTGCAAGACGTTGAAGACTCCGTTAATATCGGTGCAGCGTTCAGAATAGGCGACACACCTTTGATGTTTGCGATATGGCAATATACTTACCGATGTATGGCAAAGTCGGTTCCTTGAACGTGCATGTTGCCCTGGCAGTCGTAACATACCATATTCTGCATCAACGATAACGCATCTTTCCTCCTGCTGTGTATACTAACATTTTACGGAGACAGCGTCAACTGCTTTTGCGTAAGTTATGAGTAAAAAACAGTATAGATTTTTTACTTTATAACCCAAGTTGCTACCTATAAGATTTTAGACACACAGACACCATTTTTAATAGAGAACAGTTCGTTATTGGTTAATATTGTAGCATCCACTTTCAGTTTGCGGACTAATATGCACAAACTATGAAGTTTGTGCTACATAGGTGGCAACTTAGGTAGTTTATAGTAGCATCCATAATTAAGTTTAAGTTTACACACGAAAGACTACCCCCTAACCCTCCGCAAGCGAGGGAGATAGAACGAGGCAAAAGTGTGCAAATAATTATGGATTTCACTATAACTGCTTCAGAATCTATTTTTAAGAGGATTTAGGGGATCTAAAGGGCTCCAAACGCCTTTTTCTTCATCTATTTTCCGCATTAAATCTCTATATGCAGTGATCGCTTCATTTTCATTCGGATATTTCGCTATGTTTACTCTTTTAATCTTCTCATTCTGTGTTAGAACTAATGCCGCGAGCGTAAAAAAATCACCGTCAGCAACAACAAGTATTTGCATGCACATATCAATATTGATTGAAGAGGCAACTGCATTATATTTTTTATCTTCTAAATCTGTTATAAACATTCTCAATTATCTCCTAAAAAGTTTCAGTTCGTAGGTTAGATTGGGGATACGTGAAACCAACAAATTTCAAAAGAACCGTAATAAATTACACGACTATAGCCAGTAAATTCAAATGTATAACTATGAACTCATAGTGAGTAAGAGCTAAGAACTCATTCATCGTAGGGGCGAAGTTCCCTCGTTCCATAAAGAAAGAGGCTTCTAATCGGGCGGGGAGACCCCGCCCCTACGAGTGATTTATGAGATACGCTGTAGTTATTTTAGATTTAACTATAATTGCAAATAGAGGTTGATTCACTTTATTTTTAGACATCAATTGGTGTCAAATAGACATTGCGATATGCAACAGGCCCGTGGTCCCCTTGCAAGAGTAAGGGCCCCGTAGGTGCTTCTTCTGTTAACATAGCCCCGCGTGTTACTCCGACTACTTCCACGTCTTCATGAATTACTTGTCCATTCCATACGACTTTGACAAAGGTGGCATTTGCGGTTTTGTTGTTGTTAGCATCAAACTTTGGGGCACGGAAGGTTATATCGTAAGTTTGCCATTCACCTGGTGGTTTACTTGCATTGACCCGAGGTGGGACTCCGTCAACAGGTTTATTGTCAATCCAACGACAATAGACGCCGCCACATGATCCATAGTTGAGTTCTGTCGCTCCCCAACTGTCCAATATCTGAATTTCATACCTCCCCATTACATAGATGCCTGAGTTTGAGCCTCGTGGCACCATAAATTCCACGTGTAATTCACAATCACCGTGTTCATATTCTGTGTAGAGATCGGCAGTTCTTCCAGTGGGACCGTTGTAAAAGATGCCTTCACCAGGCGTTGCTGCTAACAACTTATTGTCATCGGAATTGAGTGCAACACCACCGATTGCGGACCAGGCATGTTCTGATGCCCCGCCTCTGGCGTGCCAATCATCTAAGTTCTTACCGTTGAATAGAGATATTTGGGTATTTTTCATGATAAAAATTCCTCCATTATTAGTTTAGTGTCGTAAAAAAGATTGGAACCAAGGGAAGTAATATTGCTAAATCAGAAATTAAGCATTAATCCAAGGTAAACGATTAATGGCAGTTGTGGTAATTCACTTGTCCCCTCATCAAGGTAGATGTCATCAGTCCCCGTGATCATCTGTGGTTCATCGATAACAAGTTTTATCTTATTTTTTCGGTTATATATATTCAAAATATCAAGGAATCCGCCAAACTGTGTTCCCCATAACTTCCATTTGCGGCTCACCCGCATGTCCAACTTATGGTACGGTTCGAGTTCAACAGTGAAGTTCTCTTCGGCGGCAGCGAGGAGTGGATTCAACCCACGAGTTATCGGATCTTGAACCAACGTAATTGAATTGACCGGTGCTTCTGACGTTCCGCTTAGATACTGCCACTTTGCACCTATCTCAAAATTCGGTGTAAAATTATAGTTAGCAACGATGCTAACTATGTGTGTCCTATCAAAGAGATGCGGTTTATAGTTTGCGTCGGGGTTCTCGCGACGCTCAGCATGTGTATAGCTATATGAAATCCAACCGAAGAACTTATCTAAAACACGGTGCCGCACGAAAGCCTCTACACCGCCAATATAACCCGCCCCCTGATTCAGATAGTTTCCAACACTGTTTTTTGTCACCAACTTATCGGAATTTTTGTAATAGGTGGCGAGTTGGAGTTCTGTTTGCGGCGAGATTTTATGTTCGATTTCTAAAATATAGTGCTGTGCAAGGCTGGATTTCAACGCTGGATTCCCATCCTTCGACAAGACTTGATACGGTTTCGGGCTCTGTCCATAGTGTCCATATCCGAATCGGAGATTAGAACCGATCGGCAGTTCAAAATTAACGCTGCCCCTGGGTTGAATTGAGACCTCTTCTGTCATGTCCAGATAATCAAGTCTGGCACCAAGCGCGACAGACATGAAGGAGGAGAGGTTATATCGTCCTTGGAGGTATCCCTCAGCACGAAAAAAATCGTGTCCGAATTCATCGTGTGCCTCTTTCATACCAGTGAAAACATATTCCGGCCCAGTACTACTCCTACTTCTTCTACCCGCGGAACTCCCATCTTCTCTGGTTCTGGTAACTTCAATCTCTGTTTTTATTATACCTACTGATTCAAACTGTGCTTCTTTACTGTCTTCAAAGCTATTGGCAGGACTAAAAGAAAAAAGGAGACCAGGTTCTAATTGGAACCTTGGGTTTAAGCGGAAAGTCACATCCTCTCGAAGGGTCCATACCGGAACGTTAACTCGGACTGTGTACGTATCAAATCTTGCAGTGAGAGTTATGGGATCCGTTGGAAAATGTATTTCTCCACCCTCCCGCCTCACGTCTACAGGATTACGGAATTCAACATTAAGAAAATTGACAGAATGGGTCAAAGAAAAATCGGAGGTAAGATTATCGGAGAAATTTGAACGGAGATGGATGCCTTGCCCCTCAAATCCGTTTTTGAAGTACGTAGAGGGGCTCCATATTTTAACTTCTGCAACTTCCGTTCCCGGTCCATATCTCCACGGCCTTTCCGTTTCCTCTCCTCGCGTAATTTTTGTTACCTCTCCCACGGTGTTAAAATGGTCCGTTGCAGCGAAGGCGTTTAACGTAAGAAAGTGCTTTTTACCGAAAGCTTGAACAAATTTGAACTGAGAATCTGAAAAATAAGGGAATTGATCGTCAACGAATAGTCCAACGATAAGGTCTAAATAGCTCCTGCGCGCGGCGACATAAGCGTACCCTTTCTTGCCAATTTTGCTTTCAAGTATCCCTTCCGAATACAGAAAATTGAGATTAAATTTTCCACGCCATCTTTTATCAAGCCGGTTGCGCGAGTGGATGTCCAGGACATTTTGCGAATCCAACCCAAATTCGGTACCGTATCCACCTGCATAGATATCAACATCGTCAATAATTTCCGAGCTGATAGTTGAAAGTAGACCGCCACCGTGGAAAGGATAACCTAACGGTGTTCTGTCAAAATAGTAGAGATTGGAATCCGGTTCGCTTCCGCGGATATAGAGGATACCGAGTAGATCGTTCGGTATGCCAATGCCCGGCAGTGTGGTAAGTCCACGGAGGATGTCGTTAGCAGTACCGGGAATACGTAGCAGTTCACTGCCGCGAATCCGTTTTCGACTCACTGTTGGTGGTGGGCGATCCGCCTTTACAACGACCGTTTCGAGTTCAACGACCTCCCTAAGGAACATTTTTACCTTTGTGGTTTCATCTACTTGGACCTCAATTAATGTTTTCGTCTGTGTTGTATACGCCTCGTGGCTTACGGATACCGTCCAAGTTCCCTGCACAATATCTGTGAACACAAATTTCCCACTTGCATCAGTTGTTTGCTGTTGATCAATTTCAATGATTCGGACCTCTGCACCTGGCAAAGGCTCACCAGTACTTTTATGCAAAACTGTTCCTTCAATTGTTCCGGTTTGGGAAAGGGCAGATAACGGAAGTACGAAAACCAATAGTCCAAAGAAAAGATGTTTGATCATTGATAATTCCTCGCAAATTAAGATTAGGTTATTCATCTATGTTCTGAGATGTATTCCTCTTACTTATGCCGTTCCACCTACTAAAAATAGTTCGGACGTTTATTAGTGTGCCAACTTCGAAGAAACCAGGTATATTATCTATATTTTTCGTATTATCTAACGAATCCTCTATCGCAGGCGATATAGGTTGCGTGGAATATGTTATGTCGCGATTTCCATCATCAAAATTTCCATCGCCGTTGAACTTGATAATTAGACGGAACGAGTCAGTGTCTTCGTCGCTTTCAGATTCAAGGGCAGTGCATTTGAGTTGGACAGAAAAGTATCGTTCATCAGGATCTGCTAACGGAAATGCCTCAGAATCTAACAACAGAAATGTCTGACTAAAATCTTCCGTAAAAGAGTACTTCTGTTCGGTATTGTGAACGATGAAGTTGTTCCCAAGATCGTCCCTTTCTTCTCTATAGTCGCTGGAAACAGCAAGATCAAATGCTGCACCTGCAGGGACTTCTACTGTCACAGTAACACTGTCAGGTAAATCGATATCCGGGAACGCCATGTGGCGTTCATCTTCGCCACAACCGGTAAGAAAAGGTAACACAAATAGAAAGACGAGGGCTGTCCAACTGAAAAACTTAGTTAATTTCATTGTTTTTCCTTTCGGTTTGATATGTACATGAATTGTCTAAACTTTGGCATATTATACCAGGATTTAAGGAATATTTCACACAACTTTTCATTGACAAATTTTGGAAAATGACATATCCTATATGAATAATCGGTAATTTGAAAAGGACAATTAGAGTCTATGAAACAAGCATTCTTATTTTTAACTTTATCCATGTTGATGGGATCGCTCGTTGTTTTTAAAATTGCCACACTTCAAGCGGAATCTACGGATACACAGGAAAGTACTTCGGAACAGACAAAAACACCTTTTGCTGAAGGTTGCAACAAATGCCACGGAGACGAAGCCGCCTATACAGAATGGACACAGGCTGGACATTCACATGCCCTTGTCAATCTGCTTGAAGGTCCGTATGAGGTGCGTACATCCTGTTTGAGTTGCCACTCTTCAGGTTATGAGACCTTCTCGGATTATGGTATACCTGGACACCCGTATAACGAAAAAACTGCTGTTAATGCAGTTGCATGCTCATCTTGCCATTCACACACGAGTGAAGAGGAACATTTATTAGTGATACCAGCAAAAAAATTGTGTGTCACTTGCCACAAAATGGACTGTGGTTGTGCTGGTGCTGGGATCATCCATCAATCGCAATCAGAGATGTTTTTGGGACGCGAAGGTGCAGGTGTTAAGCGTATGCCATCACCTCACGTGCGTGCTATGAAGAAACGTTGTGTCCACTGTCACATGGCAAAAATTGAACCTTCACCAGATGACGAGGGCGTGGACGAAAAACATGGTGGTCATACCTTCAAGGCAGATTTCTCAACTTGTAGCAGTGCGGGGTGTCATGATACTGCTGACAACAATATGACGAAGAAACTCCCTCTGTATCAAGCAGAAATTGAAGCAAAAATGAAGGAGGTCAAAGCCATACTTGACAGTGCTGAAGATAAGACCTCTCAGGCGTATATTGATGCCAAATTGAACTATGACATGGTAAAAGGAGACAGCGGTTACGGACTGCACAACATACCTTATGCCCGGGCTTTGCTGGAACACAGTCTTTCTCTTAAATCAGAGATAAAGTAGAGGTGTGCTGAACTTTATTTGCCACCATTCATAATAGATTTCAACGGCACATCTTTATCTTTCGGGATATAGAAACTCATCGGATCGTCTACAACACCGAGGAGTTGTTTTTGAATTGGATTGCATTTAGCGACCAATTCGTCTGGCATTTGTATGTAATCCATCGGTTTGACCCAACGGTATGCATATCCCATAAAGATAGTTTTGCGTGGATATCCTGACCAATTTTTTCCAATGCCGTGGAAAGTTCTTTGTTCAAAGAGAAACGCGTCACCTGCCTTGACATTCATGTCGAGTGCTCCGCGTGCTCTGCCTGTTTCAGGATCCCGAGCAGGCGTTCCAATTAATCGGTTGCTTCCCGGGACTAAAACTGTTGCCCCTGAAGCAGGATCAGATTGGTCACTAATGGCGTAAGCAATCTTTAGTAAAATCCGCGGGTGCGGTTCTTGCATCTCACGATATGATGTACCTCCATCGCGGTGGAGTCCTGTATGATGCTTGACTTTGTCGTCAGGTTCCTCTTTTGATGGGAGGACAATTAAGTGAGACGTAATCATCTGAATGTTCCAATTTAGAACGCCACATGCGTAAGGAAAAGACTTGTGCCAATCGAGAAGTTGAAGAAATGCGTCGTGATGTGTAATACAGTTGCGTAGGTTGAGTTTACCGTCTGGATCCAAATTGCCTGCGGCTGATTCTTTTTCGAACACTTCATCAACGGCAGCGTCAATTTCTGCTACGACATCTGGTGGTAAAGCGTTCTTTATTAGGAGATACCCGTTATCATCAACAAACTGTTTTTGTTCAGAGGTAAGTACCGCTGCTTCAGTCATATCGTTGTTCGTTTCCATTTTTTTCACCTTTATTCAAGATAGTATGTAACTTCTACTACGGACGTTTTTTTGTCATATTGATATTAAAGTATACAAGGATTTTCAGAAAAACTCAAGAAAATTTAGACACTACTAACGCTTTGGAATGCCAGAAGACAACGCGGAAAGTTCATAACCAATTTTGAGACCTACCATTTCACATCCATCAGAAATCGTTCAAGAAAGGACGCATCGTGATTTAATAGAACAGAAACCCCGCCGCTTCGGTGCTACTTGGCGTGCTATTTTAATCGGAACAGCACTTACTATACCCAATGTGTACTGGATTTTGGATTCAGCCGGTCAAGGGTATCCCACCACGATTTCGCTCTATTTTAATGTTATCTTTTGCATCTTTGTACTTACAGGGGCAAATTTGGTATTGAAACAGATACTTCCCCGAATTGCCTTTGAACAGGGTGAGTTGTTGACTGTCTATGTGATGCTCGCGATAGCTTCTTCTTTGGCAGGGCATGATGTTCTCCGCGTCTTAATACCGATGATTCCGTACGCATTCTGGTATGCCACACCAGAGAATGATTGGGCACATCTTTTTCATCGTTATATTCCTGATTGGATAGCAGTTAAAGATAAGACATTTCTAACGGAGTATTACCGCGGTGAGACCAGTTTATATCAATGGGAAATCATTGAAGGATGGTTAACTACCACCCTGACTTGGGGTGGTTTTTTGTGCGCGCTTGTGTTCGTCATGGTGTTTATCAATACGCTTGTTCGTAAGCAGTGGACAGAACATGAAAAGCTGAGTTATCCGATTATTCAACTTCCGCTTGAGATGACAAATGTTGGTAGAACAAAACTACTGACTAATAAAATGATGTGGCTCGGTTTCGGGATTGCGGGTGCGATTGATATTCTGAATGGGTTGCATTTTCTTTTTCCGAATGTGCCGAGTTTGGGTGGTCGTTTATACGATTTGCGTCCATTTTTTACACAGAAACCGTGGAGTGCAGTGGGATGGACACCTATTGCTGTGTTTCCGTTTGCTGTTGGTATGGCGTTCTTTATTCCGTTGGATCTGTCGTTTTCTTGTTGGTTCTTTTATCTGTTTTGGAAGGTAGAACGGATATTTGGTGATGCGTTGGGTATTAGAGGGATGCCGAATTTTCCATTCACCGATGAGCAATCGTTTGGTGCGTATATCGGTTTGTTTGTGATAGCTGTTATTGCTACGCGAAAACACCTGGCACAGGTGGGTCGCAATATTTTCAAACCACGGGGAAGTGACGATTCTGACGAACCGATGTCATATCGTGGGATGGTTGTATGTCTTATCGGTAGTCTTCTGTTTATTGCCATCTTTTGCAATGCTGCGGGTATGTCAATTTGGGCAATTATCGTGTTCTTTGGCATATATTATGCGATTTCTACTGCTGTAACCCGCATGCGTGCAGAGCTTGGTTCACCAGTGCATGATTTGCATTTCATTGGACCGGATGAGATGATGCCTCGTATCTTCGGTACACGTCTGCTTGGACCGCAGAACTTGACGATGTTGGCATATCTATTCTCATTCAATCGTGCTTATCGTGGACATCCGATGCCACATATACTGGAAGGTTTTAAGCTTGCAGAACGGACGCGGATTTCTAATCGTGGACTTCTCATCGCAATGTGTGTGGCAATTGTTGTTGGCACGTTTGGATCATTTTGGGCATTTTATCATATCTCGTATATTGAGGGTGCGCGGGATTGGTTTGCTGGCAGACCGTTTAACCGACTTCAGGGTTGGTTGACTTCACCTAAAGTGCCGGACGTTCCTGCTATCGTTGCGATGTGTGTTGGGTTTCTGATAACTGGGTTTTTGATGCTGATGCGGATCAAGTTATTTTGGTGGCCGTTTCATCCTGCGGGGTTTGCGATTTCAAGCAGTTGGTCTATGAATGTGTTTTGGTTTTCAATCTTTGTGAGTTCTGTAATTAAGTGGATTATTTTGAAGCAAGGTGGGATGAATCTTCACCGTAAACTGATTCCGTTTTTCCTTGGGTTGATTCTTGGTGAATTTATTGTTGGAGGTGTTTGGAGTCTTATTGGGATTACAACGAATACGCCAATGTATCGGTTTCTGTTTTAGGTTATGGATTTTTAGTCTTGATGCTTATCATGGACGTGGGATATTTAAATCTTTACAGATTTTTGCGACAAGTGCTTTAGAAATCTCAGTATGTCTTGGGATTGATGTTGATGTTTTAGTATCTTGTTGAGAATTTCCCCACCGTGTGTGCCGACCGCCTTCTCGTATGAAATAACATCCGTGCTTCCTGAGATGTTTAAGTAATGCCTTTCGTCTCATATATAAAACAAAGATATATTTAACCGGACGTAGCCCCAATTTGGATGGAGACTTCCTGATATTTACTTTCTGCTGCACGAAGTGCTTCTTCGCGATTGTACTCTATCGTTTCGCGAAGTGTTATTTCCAAGGAATCTATTAATTCGTCTCTGGTTCGTTCCTGGCAATTGACACCTGGGATTTCTTGTATCCACCCGATCCACCAACCATCGCTTTGCTGGATTACAGCTGTATAGGTTTGTTGCATCTCCCGTCTCCTTTTTTTATTAACAATAAGACTATAGAAAGGTTATCTATGAAAAACAAAAGAAACCAGAATTATTTTGTTTTTGTATTATCAGAAAACTTGTTTTAGTTTGAGTTTATGTTTTAAAGGTATGTAGGTTAGGAAACCCCACATACGAGGCGATGAGTAGAATTCCAACACAAGAACACAGTTATTCTCTTACCCAAGCTTACACAATTTAGATTATTATAACCTAATCTGATCTATTTTTCAAGTGATTTTTTAGTGTTAACTCTATGCCAATAGAATGTGTTAATCTCAATTTCACTGCAGTGCTAATAGTATCAACTTTATATTATAGCTGTTACCCTCTCCAAAATTTGACAATTTATCCATTTTATGTTATAATAAGTAGATTGAGAACACGAATTTATTTGGAGAAAAACCTTGCCGACTCCAGAGAGTCAATCCCCAAACACCATAAATAATAATATCCGCATAGCACCTTCAGTTATGTGTGCTGATCTTTGTAATTTGGAAAAAGACATACAATTATTGGAAAAATCTGGGATTGACATACTTCATTTTGATTTGATGGACGCACACTTCGTCCCAAACATGCCAATCGGTTTGACACTCATAGAACAACTGCGGCATAAGACCGATTGTGAGTTTGACATTCATTTGATGGTGGATAATAACGATTTTTTTGTGGAAGCAGTGGCAAGGATCGGTGTGCAGCAGATCGCTGTACACGTTGAATCTGCTACACATCTGGACAGGACTCTGTCAGTAATTCAAGGATATGACATTAAAGCGGGTGTTGCTTTGAATCCAGCTACCCCGCTTTCCACGCTTAATTATGTTGTTGATAGACTTGACTTTGTACTCATCATGACCGTGAACCCTGGATTTGCTGGTCAGAAATTAGTGCCAGCGACGTTACGAAAAATATCAGATTGTCGAACCTATTTGGATAAACAAGGTGTGAACATGCCAATTGAAGTAGATGGAAACGTCAGTTTTGAAAATATACCGAAAATGGTAGCGGCAGGGGCAGATATCTTGGTGGGAGGTAGCAGTAGCGTTTTTCACAAATCCGGTTCACGCGCTGATAATATACATCGGATTCATCAGTCAATTTCACTTGGACTCGTAGAAAGAGGCGTTTAATGGAAAACAGGCTGATGGAGGCACTTGTCCTGCACGGTGTTGGGGATTTACGGTTAGAACAGATGCCTATTCCAACTGTTTCTGATGGGCAAGTCCGAGTCCGAATCGGTTACTGCGGTGTGTGTGGTTCTGATATTCCGAGAATATTTTCTAAAGGCACTTACAGTTTTCCAACAATCTGTGGACATGAATTTGCTGGTACGGTAGACTTATGTGGAACAGGTGTTGATGAATTCAAACCTGGAGACAATGTAGTTGTTTTTCCGCTTATTTGGTGTGGAAAGTGTGCAGCATGTGAGAACGGGAAATATGTTCAATGCAGCGATTACGACTACCTCGGTTCACGTAGTGACGGGGCATTTGCTGAATTTGTTGTTGCACCTAAGGAGAATATTATACGCGTGCCGAACGGTGTGACGTTGGCAGAAGCAGCACAGACTGAACCTGCAGCTGTAGCACTCCATGCCATTCGACGGGTGCCGGAGTCGCTTATAGGGAAAACGGTGGTAATTTTTGGCGTTGGTCCAATTGGATTGATGGTAGCACAGTGGGCAAGAATAATGGGTGCTGCAGAGGTACTATTGTTTGATATTATCACTGAAAAACTTGAATTAGCAAAACGACTCGGTTTTGAAAACGTATTTAACGGTTCAAGCGAAGACCCGATTGATGTTGTAGGCACACAAACAGAAGGAGAAGGTGCACATGTATGTGTTGAAGCAGCAGGTGTGCCACAAACTTTTTTATATGCGTTAGGAAGTGTTCGACGCGATGGTAGTGTCGTGTTACTTGGGAATCCAATTGCAGATGTCACACTTCCTGCATCGCTTATCTCACAACTGATGCGGCGCGAAGTTCGTATCTTGGGGACATGGAATTCAGATTACAGTGTATCTGGAAACGATGACGATTGGCGAACGGTATTACAAGCGATAGCATCTGGAAAGGTGGATCTTTCTCCGCTTATTACTCACAAAGTATCTTTGAAAGATAGTAGTGAAATCTTACACAGGATGAAGGATAAAAGCGAATTTTACGCAAAAGTACTTATTCACCCGTAATAAATGACTAATACAAGGGAAAATATGAAAGCGGCTATACTTGAAAACCTTGAAAACTTTGATGTGCGAGATGTTCCTGAACCGGAAATAGATAGTGACTCCGCACTGATGCGTATTGAATCGGTCAGTATATGTGGATCCGATGTTAGAATCTTCCACCATGGCAACCCACGAGTTGAACCACCGGCGATTATTGGACACGAAAATTCAGGGGTGGTCGTTAAAGTGGGAAAAAATGTGACGCGTATTAAGGAAGGTGACCGTGTGTCTATTGGAGCAGATGTGCCGTGTGGACAGTGCCATTGGTGCAGGAATGGACTTGGCAACAACTGTGCAATCAACTACGCCATTGGTTACCAAATTCCTGGTGCCTTTGCTCAATATATGAAACTGCCTCGCTTAGTTTTAGAAGAAGGACCCGTTACAACATTCGGTACTGGTCTCAGTTTTGACGAAGCCGCCCTCGCTGAACCCCTCGCTTGTGCAATTAATGGTCTTGAGTTGGTGAACATGTCTCTGGGTAAGAGTGTTGTGATTATTGGGTTGGGTCCAATTGGTTGTATGATGATTGACCTTGCGCGTGTGATGGGTGCGACGAAAGTGATTGGTGTTCAACGTAGCAAACTTCGGATGGAGATAGCAAAGTTCTACGAAGCAGATGTTTATATTGCCTCAGAAGAAGAGGATGTGGTTGAACGTTGCCGTGAAGAAACGGACGGCGAAGGACCCGATATCGTAGTTACGACTTGCGGTTCAGTTGAAGCACATGAACAGGGAGTCGACATGGTAGCACACCGCGGTTATGTCAACCTGTTCGGCGGTCTTCCAAAAACTATGCGACCGATGAGTGTTCTCTCAAATACAATCCATTATAAAGAGTGTTTCGTAACGGGTTCTCACGGTTGTGTTCCCCGCCACCATGAGTTAGCAGTTCAGCTTCTTGAAAAAGGATTAGTTCGGGTACAACCACTTATTACTCACCATTTTCCACTTACAGAAATTGATAAAGCCTTTGAAACTATGGAATCTCGACAGGGAATGAAAATAATGATTCATCCGCATGCTGAAACTGCATAAATATAAAATACTATAAGGAAAAGGAGGTATAATGTTAAGTAGGTATGAGTGATTTTTCAAAATATATCCGAGTAATACCCAATTTTCCCACACAGGGTGTTAGTTTTAAAGATATTTCACCTCTCTTAGGAAACGGTTCAGCATTTAATGCGGCAATTGATGTGTTTGCAAACCGTTTTAAATCTGAGTTGATTGATGTAATTGTAGGCATTGAAGCACGTGGTTTCATTTTAGGTGCTGCACTTGCACATCGTTTAGATTTAGGTTTTGTTCCTATCCGTAAAAGTGGCAAATTACCTTCTGATTGTTATGAAGTGACATATAATCTGGAATATGGCACAGACACTCTCGCTATTCATATAGATGCTTTTCCGCGTGGGAGTCGTGTGCTTATCTGTGATGATGTTTTAGCGACTGGTGGTACTCTATCCGCCTCAATTGAACTCGTTAGACAGCTGGAAGGGGAAATAATGGGGGTCGCGCTTTTATTAGAATTAACAGAATTTGAGGGAAGGAAAAAAGTTACAGGACTACCGATATTTTCTCTCGTTGAATATTAGTAGATAAAATGTTTTTCAACTTGAGCAGTAGATATAGGAATATTATATAGTTGACGCGCCTGTAGCTCAGGGGATAGAGCAGGGGCTTCCTAAGCCTCGTGTCGGGGGTTCGATTCCTCCCAGGCGCATCATAAAATACTTCAATAAAATTGCAGGTGTGGTCATCTCAAAGACATATCTTGTGAGTGTTTACTTTTAGATTTGCACAAGAACAATAGAGGAATCACGGATGAAAGACAGACCACACTTCAATAACAATCTATTTGTCCAGTGGTATTTTTATCGGAATCATTGGACATAACGGACACACTAAGATTGCAAATATGATCTGCATGATTCTTTCATCCGTAATATAGTTTTAGAAAATAGGAGCATTTGATGTACAGATTCAATATCTGGAAAATTGTTTTAATCATTGGTGTATTACTTATATCAGTTTTATATCTTATTCCTACACCAGAAAGTTTTTACTTGCCGCTGTATGGCAATCTGCCGTTGTGGATGCAGAAAGCACTTCCAAATTTTGAAGTGACTGAAGACAATGCATTTAGAGTAGACTTATCTGACGTAGATTATCCAGAGGGAAAAAACTTTCAAGAGGCAGTTGATGAACTGCAAGATGTTTTCACAGTCCATTTAGAGAAACTTGATTTTGAAGAGACGGTTGACTATGAGTTTGATACTACTGAAGTTAAAGAATTTTTGGTCAAACTTATCTCCGACAAAGCGAAAGAGAATCCTGCAGCGACTTTGGAGAATTTACATTTATACGGTAGTATTCCAACTTCATTGAGACCGATTCTACCTGCAAATCGCTTGAAGTTAGGGTTAGATTTGAAAGGCGGCGTGCATCTTGTGCTTGAAGTTGATCTTGAAAAATCTAAAAGAGAATTGCTAAAAGCACGTGCCTACTCCATCCCAGACATGCTGAGAGAAGAAAAGGTTTTGTGTCGTCAAGTTGAGCAGGTTGATGGGGAAGATGCGTTAAATGTACTTATTGAAATTCCTTCCCGTCTTAGATCAGATAAACCACAGAAAGATGAGTACCTACAAAAAGCTGTAGAACTATTAAACGAAATAGAATATTTTGAAGATGTAGAAGCGGTTACAGAAAAAGACACACAATCTACCTACCGACTTCGCTTGGGTGATAGTGGCATACAGAAATATAGTGATCAAGCAATTGAACAGGTTTTGCTTGTCTTACGAAATAGGGTTGATGCGTTTGGCGTTTCTGAACCCGATATCCGACAAGTGCCAAATCGTCCGAGAATTATCATTGAGTTGCCGGGTGCCAAAGATTCATCGGGTCCACTTCGTATTGTGCAAACTATGGGACGGTTGGAATTCAAGATGGTAGCGAAAAGTCCTTCTGGAGGTAATTTCTGGTCGGGTTCAGCGGACACAGCACCACCAGACAATCTCCCTGAGGACACAGAAATTCGGTATCATCATGAAACCGGTAATTGGTATATTTTAGAAAGTCCAGTTCTCTTATCGGGGCATAACATCAAAGATTCCAGACCGAGCACAGGGAGTACAAGTTTTGAAATCGTTGTTTTGATGGATTTTGACTCTGAAGGTTCATCCAAATTTGCTAAAATCACTGGAGCCCATATCGGTGAACATCTGGCAATTCTTCTTGATGATAAGGTGCAATCTGCCCCTCGGATCAATTCACAGATAAGAGGAAGTGCCATGATTGAAGGCAACTTTACTTTTGAAGAGGCTAACTATCTCGCAAATATTCTCAACGCGGGTGCATTTCCTGTCGGTGTTCAAGTTGGTGAAGAACGTGCTGTCGGTCCCAGTCTCGGTCAAGATTCTATTGATAACGGTATTAAAGCCGCTATCATTGGGCTTCTTGGCGTTCTCATATTTATGATAATTTATTACCGCTTATCTGGGTTAATCGCTATTCTTGCCCTCGTTTTTAATATGGTAATCATTCTGGGAGCATTGGCAGGTTTTGGTGCAGCGTTGACACTTCCCGGTATTGCTGGATTAGTGCTTACGATTGGAATGTCAGTTGATGCCAATGTGCTTATTTTTGAACGCATACGCGAAGAGTTGCGTACAGGAAAATCGGTTTGGGATGCAATCACGAGTGGTTATCAACGGGCTTTTATAACAATTCTGGATGCTAATCTCACAACGTTCTTTACCGCTCTTGTTCTATATCAATTTGGAACAGGTCCGATAAGAGGGTTTGCAATAACACTCGGTATCGGCATCCTTGCGAGTATGTTCACTGCGATTATTGTAACACGAGAAATATACGGGTTGACAATCGGAAATAGAGATGTGAAGAAATTAAGCATATAAAACACTGAATATGGAAGGATTTAGAAATTGCAATTCCTAAGAGATACAAATTTTGATTTTATTAATAGACATCGTACTGGATTTTTACTTTCTGCTGTATTAATCTGTGTCGGTCTTGTTTTTCTTGTTGTCCAAGGCGGACCGAATTTCGGTATTGACTTCCGCGGCGGCGTTAAAGTTCATGCGAAAATCAGTAGACCGTTAACAGAAACTGAATTACAAGCAAGACTGAGCGAATTAGGTCTGGATTCTAACGCGGCTAAAATTGCAATTAGGGAAACGGTTATAACTGAAACAGAATTACAGGAAGAACTAAATAGTAAGGGTTATGATATAAAGCTTGAACTGCCAACGGGTGAAGATGTAATCACTGAAGCAGAATTAGAAGCGAAGTTGAGCAGCTTGGGTTATGAATCTAAGATTCAAATTGAACCGGGAAAGTATCCTGTAGAAAAAGAGGTATTTATTTCTATGGGACACCGGCCCGAATTCCAACAACAGTCCATCAATATACCTATCGTTACGGACCCTGGCGATGCAACAGCCAGAAACATTCAGGTCAGCAGCACAGCCGAGAAAGTACATCTACTGTCAGAGAACGACACAATAGAGTTAGTTGATGGTGATGAGCGACGCCGTAATGAGATTAGTTCTGTGGAACCTATTGCTGATGGCACAGTGATTCAGTTGACACTTGCTGAAGAAATCGGTATTGATTTAACTGAAAATGCCATCATTCAAATACAAGCAAGCGTTGGAAGTATCCTGACAGAAGCACTACTTGAAGGCGGGGACGGTTGGAAAGCTGTGCCTAAAGGCGTAAATGTTACTGAAGTTGGACCGAGTGTGGGACGTGATCTCAAATGGGCAGCACTTTGGTCGGTTTTGGCATCAATTGCTATTTTGCTGCTCTATATCTCATGGCGATTTGAATTCCGTTTTGCCATCGGTGCAATTGCAGCACTCGTTCATGATGTGCTAATTACATTAGGCATCTTTGCCATTTTTTCAAAAGAGATAAATCTCCCTACCGTCGCAGCTTTCCTCACGATTATTGGATATTCACTCAACGACACAATCGTTGTGTTTGACAGAATTCGAGAAAACGGAGTATCTTTACGCGGCACAGAATATATTGATGTGTTGAACCGAAGCATCAATCAATCGCTGAGTAGAACCGTTATTACTTCTATAACAACCCTATTTGTCGTTACTGTCATCTTTGTCCTCTCCAGTTCAGGAGAGGAGATCAACACATTCGCATTAGCCTTGATCGTTGGTGTCATGATAGGAACGTATTCATCTGTCTTTATTGCCAGTCCGATACTTTATATTTGGCAACAAAGAGAACAAAGTGCGAAAACGTAGTTTTATGAAAATATTGATTTTTAATTCTTACACAACAGGACAGAAACATAAACTTGACAATCCTCTTAGTGCTGAAGATTGCAGTTCATCTGACAGTCTAAAGACGCGTATAAAAGAGTTGTGCGGTTTCAATGCTGAAGGGTGGTATGATAAAAGTAAAGACTACCGCCTACCTGCAGGTGAGATGTTCACTGGACCTCTATTTGTTCAATTGCGTGAAGGTTTGAATCAGATTAGGGAACATGAACATTATGAGAAAAATACCATTGATCTATATTTTCCGTGGTATTATTGTCGTGTAGATGGTAAAAAGATTCCTGTGAACGAAAATGACGTTGTGGTGCCTTTTGACACTGCCCCACTTCACGAACTTGAAGTGTTGGCGTTTGATGATAGTGGTGTGCCTGAACGGACGGTGGAATTACTTGAAAGTTATGACCTTGTTTTTTCGTTATTGAGACCGGACGATATAGCATCATTGCAGCGCGTTTTTGAGGTAGAACGTTCGGTACCGTTGATTTTCCTTTTGCCTAAAAGCCAGAGAAAAGCAGTGAATGAAGATTTGCCAAATGTGCATGTTGTTGAGACTGGAAGGGATTTGCAGAAAAGTCTTCGTACCTCAAATTATGCATTGAAGGGTGTTGTGATACGGCGGTTGTGTGAGGCTGCGTGCCGTGATGGTTTTCAGGTGTTTGAGGATGTGAAGAATGATCCGCAGCGGTTGATTGAGATTGTACTGCAAGATAAATAGACGACATCCGTATAAAGATTTCAGTGAGTCAAATATGAACCTGCCAACTATTCTTTCCACTCCTAATTCACAACTTGTCAGGGGTGAATCAGAACCGATGCAGAAAGTTTGGCGGCAAGTTGAACAAGTCGCGCCAACTGATGCAACTGTCCTTATCACAGGAGAAACAGGGGTTGGAAAAGAGGTGGTCGCTGAGGAAATTCACAGAATGAGCCTCCGGAAAGATAGACTCTTCAAAGCAGTAAACTGCGGGGTGTTTTATCAAGACCTATTACAAAGCGAACTCTTTGGACATGAAAAGGGAGCGTTTACTGGGGCTACAAGTCAACGTTGAGGAGTGTTTGAACTTGCTGATGGTGGCACGCTATTCCTTGATGAGATCGGTGAAATGTCCCCCGAAGTGCAGGTAAAATTTCTTCGTGTATTAGAAACACAAGAATTCACACGACTCGGTGGAGAGAAAAACGTCCACGTTAATGTCCGAATTATTGCCGCCACAAATGTCAATCTTGCACAATCAGTACAGGATAAAAAGTTTAGACAAGACCTCTACTACAGACTCAATCTGTTCCATATTCAGATTCCATCTCTTCGTGACAGGCGCGAAGATATTCCGCTCTTTGTAGACGCATTTATCACTGAATTAAGCGAAAAACACAATAAAGCGGTTACAGGTATAACATCAGACGCTCTGAACCATCTCCAAAGTGCAGACTGGCGAGGAAATGTCCGTCAACTCAGAAATGCCGTTGAATCTGCTATTATTGTATCAACATCAGAGGAACTTGAACTAAAGGATTTCCCATCGGATTCAGAATTAGGGTATTCCAAGTTACCCGTTCAAGTCCTTGACGAACCTGGGACATCTATCCAACTTGCCAACCAAAATGCTGACTCTATTTCAACAGAAAATGTAGCCATTTACAAGACAATTCTTGGATTGATCCTCTCGGCCGTACGTCTGTTTGAACCGAGTGGTTCATATACCGATGATATGCCAACTCTAATTCCCGATGAAGATACCAGTTGGCTACAGATTGCCGATACTGAAGATACTGCAGTTGTTTTGCGAAAAACCTTTGAGGTGCTTTCAACTATTGCCAAAGCTCTCGAAAATCGCAGTCAAGAAGAATTTATTCCGATTACTACACAGATAGAACAACCAGACAACCAAAAGATAAGAGGAGATTATCTGCCTGTGTTGAATAATGAGGATTCAATCGGTAAGGTTGGCATGACAATGACACAAATTGAACGGGAAGCTATTGAGAAAACATTGACTGAAATAGGGGGAAATAAAACTGAAGCGGCAAAGATTCTGGATATTGGAGTTCGCACGTTATATCGTAAATTGGATGAATATGAACAGGATACTAGCGCAGTACAAGATGCGGTGAACCCAAAATAACATTGTCCTTCTCTCATATATCCTACACAAATAGATCCTTTATTGAACACTGAAACCCTTCAATAACATCACCACCATCAAGAATGTCATCACCTCGCAGAACGGTTATATCTTCAGGAGATTTGTATACTTCCACAGTTTCTCTGCGGGTTTTTTTATACATCGGAGTGTCCTACTCCACTTCTGGTGGGTCAACTTTATCTAATAGTTGCGAAATAATATCAAGACTGGTAATACCATCTGCCTCAGCATTGAAATTGGTCAAGATTCTGTGTCGTAAGACAGGTTTTGCGACTGCTTTGATATCTTCGTAACTCACGTGATAACGACCGTGCATAATTGCGCGTGCTTTTGCACCTAAGACAAGATATTGCGATGCCCGTGGTCCCGCACCCCAATTGACCCAATCCTTAATAAAGTCTGGAGCATCTGGTTGCGATGGACGCGTATTCAGACTGAGTTCAACGGCATAATCCACCACCGCCTCTGCGATAGGAACTTTTCGTACAATCTGCTGTAATTTTAACACTTCCTCACCTGAAATAACCGGTTCTATATCCGGTTCATAGGCGGAGGTAGTTGTTAATACAATCTCTTTCTCCTCAGATTTTTCAGGATAATCAATATAGATATTGAACATAAACCGGTCAAGTTGTGCTTCAGGCAGTGGATATGTACCTTCCTGTTCAATTGGATTTTGCGTTGCTAATACAAAGAAAGGAAGTTCCAAATCATAAGTATTCCCTCCCGCAGTCACTTTATACTCTTGCATCGCTTGTAAGAGAGCTGCTTGTGTTTTTGGTGGCGTTCGGTTGATCTCATCTGCAAGCACAACATTTGCAAAAACTGGTCCTTTGATAAATCGGAATGCACGATTCCCGGTATTTATATCTTCTTCTATAATATCTGTGCCAATAATATCTGATGGCATGAGGTCTGGTGTGAATTGGATGCGGTTGAAGGGAAGTTTTAGTATTTTAGCAAATGTGCTGATAATCAGTGTTTTCGCCAATCCTGGCACGCCTACGAGGAGACAGTGTCCTTGCGAAAATAGAGCAATAAGGAGTTGATCAATCACATCGCTTTGTCCGATAATTCGTTTTTTCAGTTCAGTTAATATGTTTTCACGAGCAGTTTTTAAGAATTCTGCGGCTTCTAAATCTGTTTCAATTGGGGTAGCTTCCATTAATCTTCCTTTCATAATATACAAAAATCAATCACTTTACTTACTGTATTTGTAATGGAAAACGGCACATGTTATGCCGAAAAATTTGTAGTTTTTGAGTCTATTGTATCAGTTTGACTATTCTACTCTCCACATTTGGAGACCGTCTGCATCAAAGTTGAAATCAATAATTCGTGAACCTGCTTCTTCAAGTTTCTTTCGGACATTATGTTCGCGTGTCGGTTGGCAGTAGAACAGTAGGCAACCGCCACCACCTGCCCCACATGCTTTTCCACCAATCGCGCCGTGATCTTTGGCAATATTAAAGAGTTTATCAATCTGTTCGTTTGTTACAGAGGTATGCAGTTTTTTCTGATTTGCCCAATTTTCTGTTAATAGTTCACCAAAATCCGTAAGTCGTCCTCGAATTAGGGCAGTTTTTGTAGTTTCTGCGATTGATTTCAGGTTTTCTAAAGCTTTTCTTACACCCGCTTCACCACTTTCATAAGCTTGCGTGACGTTCTGATGTATATTCCCTGAAAGTCGTTCTTGCCCGGTATAGCATAACACAAGGTTTTTTTCAAGCTCATACCGAATATGAGCAGGTAATTTTAATGGAGATGTTTTTACTTCTTCTCCCTGGAATTCCATAAAACTTATCCCACCGATAGCACTCGCGTAATGGTCCTGTTTGCCACCAAGAATACCGAGTTCATGACGTTCAATGCTGCTGGCAAGATCAGCGAACTGATATGGAAGATACGTTATATCCTTAATCGCCCCGAGTACACCAATTAGTGCTACGCCCATTGCTGCCGATGTTCCAAGACCACTTCCTGGTGGTGCGTTTGATTGTGTTATCAGATCAAAACTACCAATTTGGATTGACATCTGACGTACAGCTGCTTTAACAAGATCAATATTACCATCATATTCAAGTTGGCGGACATTTTCAGCTTCAACGTAAGTGTCAAAATCTGCGGAATAGATACGAATTTTTTTATCCAGAATGCGTTGGGGTTCAACGGAGTCTGGAAATGCTGTTTGGCTATCACAAACAAGTGTTGCATAAGCATATCTATTGATTGCCCCGTTGACAACAAATCCTTTAGTTTCCTCTGTGAAAAGGGCAACATCACTCCAACCACCTGCAAAATCGATACGAACAGGTGCTCTTGCTCTGATTAACATCACAGTTCTCCTGAAATATACTCTTTACCATTGCTCTGACAACTCCAAGATTATCTTAAGAAACAGACATTGATTTTGGAGTTGTATATCACTAATTATGATAGCATAGTATCTGAGTATTATCAATCATTTTTCAGGGGAATTGTAGTACTTTATTTCATAGGATGGGTTGTATAAAAGAGAAAAAGTCGTGGAAGTGAACTATATCCCACGACTTTTTGACAGTAAGTCAAACGACTTTTTTAGGAGACAGCGTCTCTAAGTTTCTTACCAGCTTTGAATGCTGGGACCTTTTTCTTAGGTATTTTGAGAGGTTCACCAGTTTGCGGATTACGACCTTCTCTGGCGGCACGGGTTCTGACTTCAAACGTTCCGAAGCCAATGAGCCCAATAGAATTGCCTTTTTTCAAAGCATCTTGAACGGTAGACGTAAAAGCTTCAACAGCAGCAGCGGCATCTTTCTTGGTAAGCTCTGCTTTGTCGGCGACACTGTTGATGATGTCGTCTTTCATCAATTTCTTTGCCATGATTTATCTTCCTTTTAGTAAAGTATATACATTCAGTTGGGGAAAACTCAACTCTGTAGGATTGATATCACATAATTGAGTGGTTTTCACATTAGACTGAAAAGTTATATATGATAGAAACTACCCGAATGTAATCTGACTAACACATAAATGTGTCAACTAAATCTAACATTGTATATAATCTTCCAATTTGACGATTACATAGAACAAGCATTGTCAAGGTACAACGGGTTGTTTCAAAACCGTTTAACATTATAGTTTCCACGTTAAAAAACGTCGGAATTCTATTTTGTCTATTACTAATAACGTTGTTTTATAGAAACGGTTACCATTAAGGGCGTTTCAACATAGTATTTATCTACATAAATGGGAATTTTAATACTAATTCTGGTATGATTTATAAATATTTTGGTGAATTTATTTATATCACTCTAATCCTTGTTGTGACGGGTGTGTAAAGTTTTCGACAAACATCTCATATCTATTGTAATGCGGGGTCTCCGTGCCCCGCGATTGTTGGTAGATTAAAGATGGCGGGGCACGGAGACCCCGCACTACATTGAATGGTCTGAAGTGAGTGACAAAAACTTTACATTCTCATGGGGTGTGTAAAGTTTTTGTCACTTGATGCGTTGTAGAATAGATTTGTATAATCTATATGAAGATGGTATCCTTTCTCTATATTATATTTCTTTCAAAGGAAGGATACCGATGATTAGTATAACTTATGATAGTTGTGAAGTCAAAGAAAATGCGGAAGCTGCAAAGAAGTTAGTAGATGAGATTAACGATTTATTTGGAGACCTTGGTAGCGATTCTTGTCTGTCGTTAGCTGAAGCAGAGCATTATATTTTAGAAGGCACTCAGGCATTAGGACAAAAGTTGTTAGAACTCTATGCGTTCCAGCAAGCATCGGCTAAAGAGCCGGAAACGGTGTCGTGTCCCAAGTGTGAAAAATCGTGTCGTTCGTGGCGTAAGAGAGAACGGCAGATAACAACACTCTGTGGTGTTATTCGTGTTGAGCGGTGGGTTTATCATTGTGATGCGAAACACTACCATACACCTTGGGATATGAAGCAGCAGTTGAAAGGTAGCTATACACATCGTGTCGCAGAAAAGATGTGTCGTTTTGCGGCTAACTTTGACTATAGGGGGGCAGCTGAAGAGCTATCGCGTCAGGGTATTGATGTCAGTCACACGACCCTAAATAAGAAAGTGCGTGAATGGTCAAAAGATTTGCGTGCCTTGGAACAGGTGGACCTCCAAACCCTTGGAGCCAATGGCCAATGAGCGATGGTATGTGAGCACAGATGGGTGTCATACGAACTCATTAGAAGGTTGGAAAGAAACCAAAGTAGGTTGTATTTTTAGAGATTATCCCCAACTGGGACCGAATGGTATTTCCAGAGCGCGTCCTGAAAGCATTCGTTATACTGCCAATCGTCAGAATGCCGAACAGTGTGGCAAGGATTTATATGCGTTAGCGACCGGTAGTGGTATCTATCGAGAAGATATTATGAAGCAAGAAGTTGTGTTTATCGGTGATGGAGCTCCGTGGATTTGGAACAACTCGGATGAGTATTTTCCGAATGCGGTTGAGATTGTAGATTATATGCATGCAAAATCGCATCTATATGATGCAGCAAAATACGCCTTCGGAGAGCATGCGATTGAAAAGGTAGAGACTTGGACACAAAAGGTAGAACCTCTCCTTTTTGAGGGGAAGATCACCGAAGTGGCATTACACATTCGTTCTTTAGAGACAGAAAATCCTGATGAGAGAAAAAACTTTGAAAGAGAAGCAGGCTATTTTGAAAAACATACGAACCGTATGCAGTATAAAACATTTAGAGAGAAAGGGTATCAGATTACAAGTAGCGTGATAGAGAGTGCCTGTAAACATGTTGTGGCACAAAGGTGTAGACGCGCATCTATGAGATGGACAGATGAAGGACTCAATGCTATCCTTGAGTTGAGATGTATACTAAAGAACAAAACTTGGGATAAATACTGGTATCCAGACACAATAGCCGCATGATTCTTTAGTGACAAAAACTTTACACACCCTTTCATTAGGGTGTGTAAAGTTTTTGTCACTAACTTCCTAACACGCATTGTAGTGCGGGGTCTCCGTGCCCCGCTCTCTATAATCTACCCAAAATTGCGAGGCACAGAGACCCCGCACTACAATAAAAGAAAGTCGCATTAGAATTAAAAAGACATTTCAATGAATTGACAACTACCACAAACCCGTAGGGGCGAGGTTTCCTCGCCCTCTAATGAGTGTTTCATTAATTGTAAATTCCACTATAAATTGGTATAAGTAGACATTAGTTTTCCATAAATTTTATGCTTTTTGCATTTTTTGCTAAAAAAAAGCTAAAGAATTTTGTTTGAGACGTATGTACTTAATATAAAGGTGATCACCTTGTTTTTTATAGTTGGAAAAGATTAATTTTCTTGTTATTTAACATCGGGAAGGAATAAAGCAATGAAATACCGTTGAAAAAGTTTTACCTTCTTGCGCTGGAAATAGGTTTTGACAACCTTAACACCCATCCAGAATAGTGATGTTGAAGAGCGGGAAAACCTTAATAGAAAGAACAACAATATGTTCACATCGCCACGCTTGGCGAAAAACTATTTCTTACAAGGAGAAAAGAAAATGTTAAGGCAAAGACCGAAGTCAATCGCTATTATAATAGCGATTATGTGTTCATTGTTCGGGATGATAAGTGGTAGTAACGCTTTTGAGATTGTAGAATTCCCTTCGGACACCGAAGACTATTCTTACGGTGGTATCACATACCATACAGCATCTCTAAAAACGGATGTGCCATTTTATTCTGTATGGTGGTATGTTGATGGGACTTTCGTATCGTCTACTTATGGCGGTCATGAAAAGACTGAAGCCTCGTTTAGTCCTCATTGGCTTACTGGCGGTATCAAGGGGGTTAAGTACACGATCAAAGCAGAAGCTATGTGGATTGAAGATGATGGCACCACACAGAACGATACTGATTCCTACACAGTGAGGATGTTTGAATCTAAAATAATTAGCGACACAAAATACCCTCGGGGGATACCAGAAAATAAACGCAGCACGGGTGTCTACGGCTTCGCCCAACTGACACGCCACTACCACGACGGACGATATATCGTCGTGGAGGGATATGTCTATGCCCGTAACAGGACAAAGCAATCACTTAATGCCTCTTCATTCTTCAGACAGACGGAATTCAGAAAAAATGAGCGTGGAGTACTTATTGCCACTGGATGGAGTAAGCAAGACCCCGAATTTGATCAAAATGTTCCAATTCCTACCACGCCAATCGGACCTGGTGAATCCTATTATAATTCCGGCTCTTCAGCTATCAGTTATGATGTTGAAGGAGATATAGGAGATGATCAACGGATTTATTTAAATGCTCATGTTCACCTGGACGTGTCTGGAGCTGTGTGGCACGAAAACGGTCACGCATGGACGCATGAGTTTACGGCTGAAGATAATCAATAACCGATACTGATGGCAGGGGACACGTGCCCCTGCCACGCTTTTTAAGGAGCATTGTCATGCTTTCATACAAATACGTCTCGCTCTGTTTGCTAATACTGCTACTCTCAACCACAGCACACGCCAGAATCGTATTTAGTTCTACACGCGACGGTGTAAAAGGTATCTATGTAATGGATGATGATGGCACCAACCAGACACTCCTCACCGACGAGTTCAATGCCCGTTCACCGAGTTGGTCTCCCGACGGCACACAGATTCTATTTAAGAGATCTGTTGTGCATGGTAGTGTTGTTCTTTGCTTGATGGATCCAGACGGCACTAATATTCGACAACTGACAGAAGCAGATGGGAGTTATATCGGTAAATCTTCATTTTCACCGGACGGCAAATTTATCGTTTATGATAGAAGTTGGAGAGAAGATGACAAGCCGAAATGGGGCGTAGAAGTGCTGAATATTAAGACAGGGAAGCGGGAAATCATATCGGATGTGGATGCAACTTTCTGCGATTGGTCGCCAGACGGCAAGCATATTGTCTTCACGGAGTCTCTCAGTCCTGGCAAAAACGGCACAGTATGGATTATGAGGGCAGATGGGCATAAACCACGCCGACTCATACCCGCAGCAATTGGAGACGTGTCAGTGCAGTGCTGGGGCACGCGCTGGTCTCCTGATGGGAATCAGATCGCATTTTATCAAGAAGAATTCGTACACCAGAATATAGCAGAGGTAGGAAATGTCCGAATCAATAAGGCGTTTAAACTGATGATTTGCAATCGCAACGGAACAAACATAAAACAACTCCAAATACCGAAGGATTGGAAATTTAGTAGTCTCGACTGGATGGATGACGGCGAATCCATTGTTTTCAGTGCCCGTGTCGACATACCTATGGATAAACCCATACCGCGCGATTTTGAGTGGCCCCCTGGCAATATCTATAAATACCATATCGAAACAGGTGTGAGAACCCAATTAACAGACCATCCTGGCTGGGATCAAACAGTGGACTGGATCAGCGATGATGTGCTACCGGTATCCCCCAAAGATAAAAAAAAAGTAACGTGGGGGATGCTGAAGCAGTAAATCCGTAATCCGTGAATATTCCTATTTTACGAGCTGGTATTCTTGTGGTATCTGTCTATTTTTGGTGGTTGGTGTCGCAACACATAAATACGAATCAACGGCAACTGTACAGCATGATATCGGAAGGCGCGCACCAGGGGATCCGAACTTTTTGGTACGTATCGGAATTGAAAACGAGATAAAGTTCAGAAGAAAATAATTGTCATCAAGAGTGCCCCCTATTATAGTAGATTTTTCCATCTAATCTACTATAATAGGGGGCTTACTACAAAGGAGTCCATCATGCGTAAATATATTCTAACATCATGTACGTTAATCTGTTATCTTTTTCTTCTCATGACGACGGTTGCTACCGCTAAACTTGTATTTACTTCGAATGTAGATGGTAAAAATGGCATTTATATCATGGACGATAACGGCGATAATAAAACGCTGCTAACAGATGTGTTGGAACCTTGGTTACCACGTTGGTCCCCGGATGGGAAACAGATTGTGTTCGCAAGACAGGTGAAAGATGATGACCACAGGCAAAGTCACCTTTTCCTGATGAATTCAGATGGGACAAATGTCCGTCAACTCACACCTCCTATAGATGGATGGGACAGCCAACCCTCTTTTTCACCAGATGGAAAATCTGTGATTTTTTCCAGAACTGAAAGAAATGACGATGGATACAAAGACAGTATTAACCTTGTAGATATTGTCAGCGGTCAGGTCAAACAGATATCTGATCTTGATCTACAGAATCCGTTATTTTCACCCAATGGAAAAGAAATTGTATGTGTCCCCACTCAAACTATTGCGGCAGGAGGCGGCAATATTGTGATAATGGATATCAAAGGAAACAATGTGCGCGAGATACTAAAACCAGCTGAACAGAATCCGCCTCTATTTTCAGTTAGCCGAGATTTCGCAGTCTGGTCCCCCGATGGAAAACAGATAATCTATACAGAATTTCACTTTAGTCTTAAGATGGTAGGCAATACATTGCACCAGGTCCCAAAGGGATTCTTCTATCTTATTTGCAATCGTAATGGACAATTGGTCAAGAGATTAAAAATATCGAAAAAACTACGACCGATGGGTATTGACTGGATGGATAACGGGGAATCAATTGTTTTTTGTGCATGGGAAGCAAAATTGGAAGAAGTGAATGTGGAGGTAGACGACCCACCTTGTCACATCTACAAGTATAATATCTCATCTGAAAAAACGACGCGTTTGACAAATGATCATGTCCAAAACTACCATATAGATTGGATCAGTGATGATGTGTTACCTGTATCCCCGCAAGGCAAAAAAAAAGTAACGTGGGGAACACTGAAAAAGTAAAACCTTGACTATTCTAACGGCAGGGGACAGGTTCCCCTGCCATGCATTTTTAGTTGTAGGTCGGGTAGAGGAACGAAACCCGACATGACACTATAATAAAGTCGGGTTTCGTTCCTCTACCCGCCAAATGCCAAAAGGCATTTGTAGCGTTGATTTGGACCTACAACATGTTATATTATCATTTAGAGATGGTATAATACCAATTCAAACAATTTTTATCTCATTCTTTCGTTGGTCCAAATCAACGAGATTATGACGGACAATCATTCAGAAATGGTATTATATCTTTAGTATGAAAAAACTGGCGTTCCAGACAATTTCTATTCCAGGGCAACTATGTTAAGCGGGAGTGTCGTTGATCTACCTGCACCATCAATACATGTCAGTTCATGATTTCCGATGACAGGAATTAGGAAGGTGGGTTCAACTGCTTTTCCATTGAAGACAAGCTCACCATTCAGGAACCAGAAGATGTCCTGCGTATCCCCCGAAACCGAGGCGGACAATCGTATTTTCTGATACTCCAGTGGAATGTAAGGTCGGATATGATACACCGTATCTTGAGATGGTGACAAGATTATCGGTTTTGTCCCTGCAAGCAGCCGTGTACAGTTTTCATTATGGTCAGGAAGTTTGGGTAAGGCATACCCATTTGCCTTCAGCCATGTTGCTACCTCTGCAGGAAACACAGCAATTTTCTCTTGCCGATAATTTCTCCCTGGACGGCATGATGAGCAGAGTCGTTCACCTGTGTCAACATCTATTTGGATGGTTTTATGAATTTGGCATTCACGGGCAGAAGATATTCCAGGGATATATACGTCTGTAATTGAAGTTGGACAGTGTGAGGAGATTGGTTGTCCAGTTAACGCACACACGAGGCGCGTTTTTAGTGTTGTCGGTTTGTTAAACCACTGGTATTTCTTCTCACCAGAAAGTGCTGTAAATAGGGCAAAAAGGATAGGCGCAGCTGCCTCTGCTCCACTTAGTATTGGTGCTCCAGTTCCGTTGAAATTCCCAAGCCATACACCAATAGTTAGTTCTGGAGAATAGCCTATACTCCATGCATCTCTGTGTCCATAAGATGTGCCTGTTTTCCAAGCTACTTTCGGCAGGGTACCTGTCAGGTCAAAGGTTTGTGGAAAATCTGGACGTTTTAATGTTGTCAACATATCTGTGACAATCCAGGATGTCTCTGGTCTCAATAGACGTTGTTCAGAATAATCTGAGGATGAGTTATGTAAAGACTTCTTCGTTTTTGTTTTGATTTTCTCTGAATCAATAATAAATTTATAAGGTGCAAACTCACCCATATTCGCTAAACCAGCATAAAGGGTCGTCAACTCAAGTAGATTAATTCCGCACCCACCGAGTACCAGAGATAGACCATATTCTTCCGAATCATTTAGTGTTGATATCCCCGCATATTTCAGAAATTCGTATAGTTGATTCTTCGCCATCTTTGCATATAGATTGACCGCTGGAACATTTAACGAACGTGCCAATGCATCTCTTGCAGTTACATATCCTGTGAATTTTCCATCGTAATTTTCTGGAGTGTAGCCAACATAATCTACGGGGACATCATATAGCAGGGTTTCCGGGGTGATAAGTCCTTTATCTATCGCAAGCGCGTAGATGAATGGCTTAAGCGTTGATCCGGGGGATCGTAATGCAATTGTGCCATCAACTTGCCCATCAGATTCTTTATCAAAAAAATCGTGTGAACCGACCAACGCAAGAACTTCACGACTTTTTGTATCAAGAATGACGACTGCACCAGTAGAAACACCTTGTGCTTGAAGTGGACGCAAACGCTCAATTAATATCTGTTCTGCAACATCTTGATATCGAAAGTCTATAGTTGTGCGTATAAGGTTGTTCCTGCTATTTTGTGAAGAATGTAGTGGGTTCTTATTCGCAAGGAACCTTGCCAAATGCGGTGCTTTGAATGGTAGTTGATATCGGACTGAAGGGATCGGTTCTTGTAATGCTTCCCTTAACCGCTGATCGGATATTTTTCCCGCATCTTTCATCCGATACAATACCTTTTTCCGTGCATTACTTGCACTTTCAGGAAACCTATCAGGACGCAAATATTCCGGTGAATTTGGAATTGCAGCCAATAGTGCAGCTTCTCCAAGACTGAGCGCACTTTGCGGTTTATTGAAATATAAACGTGCCGCTGCACCCGAACCGACAATGTTACCTCCATAAGGCAGCATGTTAAAGTAAAATGTCAATATTTCAGATTTTGTATATGTAAGTTCAAGTTGAAATGCACGGAACATCTCTATCATCTTGTTAGGTAAGGTGCGATCCTTCGGTTCCATCAACCTTGCTAATTGCATCGTAATAGTTGAACCACCACGCACAATTCTACCCGCCTTAAAGTTATCAATAGCCGCGCATGCAAGAGAGACTGGATTGATACCCCAGTGGTGATAAAACCATTTGTCTTCATACGTTAACATAGCAGTTTGGAATAGTGGAGAAATCTCCTCAAGTGATGTTTCAGGGAAACGCCACATGTCATCTTCAGATGTGAATGCCCGTAACCATTCTCCTGACCTATCCAACACAACTGTTGATGGTGAAAGTTGGAGTTTTTCCTTTGGTAGCGGAAAACAAAAATGCAGAATTGCAAATAGGCAAATGGGTGTTAGCAGGAAAGCAATTAGATACCGTCCCTTCTTTCCATTCTTTATCAATTTTAGCAGAGGTGCATGAAAAAGTAGTAGATTTATTTTTTTCAGTTTCATCGTTTTTCTCTTTATTGAAGAACGGAGGGAAGAGGATAAACCCTCCAACTCTTCGTTATGTTGCCCTTAGGATTTGGGCATAGAATAAATCTATAAAATGTACCAGGACTTACGCATTCCCCCTTGATAAGGGGGTTAGGGGGTTAAAAGTCGTTATTTCAATGATATTTCAGTGATTTACCCCGCCAAATGCCTTAATGGCATTTGTAGCGTTGATTTACTAAATCCCTCTTATCAGTGGGACTTTAAGAAAAACTGCGTAAGTCCTGATGTACAATGAATTACTCAACTATTCTTATCTTACCACTACCAGCGACAGAAGAATTGGCAGGATCATACATCGCTTCAGCAGAAACAGGTGGTAAATTAAACTCCCCGCGCGTCACTGCACGGAGTGCATAATGGAATTTACGTTCACGTTGTCTTGGAAATGCTCCGAAGAAAATCAAGCGATCATCACGAATATCAACATAATCCGGTTTGAAATCTTGTGGTTTCAACCAAGGTATTCCTGCACGTGATGCTAACCTTGCATTCTCTATTTCAAATCCAGCAGGCAACATATCTACCACGACAACATTTTCAAGGTTCCAATTCAAAGCCTTCACCGTAATTTCTGCTATTACTAAATCTCCATGATTAAATTCGTTATCATAGGGGACACCATCTTTGTTGAGATAGCGGCGGCGCACCTGAATATCACGATCATATTCCTCAATAAAGGAATCGCGCCGGATACCGAATGCAGACCAATAGTAATAACAACTGCCTTCCCCTTCTATTGTGATTTTCACTTGCGCACCATCCCAATCTTTATCAGAAAATCGAATGGAAGGAGTCGTCGAATCGAAATCAGCAAGATGTGTGTCATTAACAGTTATTCTACCCGTATACTGACCATCCATTTTCTTCTTCATAATTTTGCCTATTGCAAGGAATGCAAATGCATTCTCTTGTGTAGTCCCCCAACGTTTTCTCTTTGATGCAGCATCACTCAAATTCTTTACCAACATTGGAATAGATGGATGGTTTTCGTTGACTTCTGCCAGAACATCCAAGATGATTGCTTGTGCCCGAATAGGTGAGTTGAAATTATGACCAGATTCTCTGTTTCCATCGTTGAATTGTCCAACTGAAACAGGTAACATAGAGAGTGTAGTTTCTAAATCTCCACTGAGTGCATAAGCTCCTGCTAATTGGAATTGACTATAGAGATTAAGTTTACTGATTAGATTATTCTTAAAATAGTTCATCACGCCTTTCTCAGGTTCTCCAGCAGCAGCCAACACATAGCACGCATAGACTGCACGTTCAACTTTGTGTTTATTCAATGATTCTGCTGTACCTTGATGACTTGATATCTGTTTCGCTTGATCTCTTAATCCCTCAAGCATGCCTATATAAACCCGGTCAGAAACTTCGTAACCTGCTTTGCGTGCTTCAACCATAAAATGAGACGCATAGATACTACTCCAATAGCTTATGTAACTACCACCAGGCCAGTAGGCGAAATGATTTTGTGGAGTAAACATACTTTCAAGTCTACTAATCCCCGCATTGATGTAGTAATCAGAACGTTCATCAGAGGCAAGTTCTGGGTCAACTGCACTTGCAATATCTTTGAAAGAAAGTAGTGGAAAGACACGACTCGTAGTTTGTTCAATACACCCATAAGGATACTTCAACAAGTAACTTATCCCGCCAGCAAACTCAATTGAAGGGAATGGGGACACGGTAAGCGAAAATTCGGAGGATTCGCTTATAAAATTAGAGGGGAAGATTAACTCGCCAGGTTCCTCTACGCTGACTACACCATTTCCTGTATCTGTTACCGGTGGTGCAGCTGAACGTAACGGAAGTTCTACAGTCATTTGTGAATTTTCATCATTACCAGATGCAGATACTGTGAAAGTTGCTTTATCTATCGAATCGTGGGCAAGCAGTTCAAATATAAATTGTTCTTCACCGCCAGATTGTATTTGTGCCTGTTTTTGAACAATAGCATTTTGTCCTCGCATTTCAGATTCTGTGTCACTTGGCAGGAATTGAACTTCTCCTTCTGCTTGCACTTCTACACGAAATACACCGTCCTTTCCTGTACCGTTATGAACACTTATAGGGAATTGAATACGATCTCCACCTGAGAGAAACCTTGGGAAAGTCGGAGTTAACACCACAGGCTCACGCACAGGTATAAACTTCTCGGCAGAACCGAAGTATGTACCTGAAAAAGCAACTGCCATCAATCGTAACGAACCGTTGAACTGTGGCACATGAAAAGTTGCTACACCTCTTCCGTATCGATCAGTCTTCAAGATGCCTGACCAAAGTGAAACCGGTTTCACACGCATCACACTTGCAGTGTTTAGCCGTTTAGCACGCCCCTGTACCATACCATCACCTCCTGGGCTGGAGTCTCTCAGAATAGACTCAATTTCTGGGAGAATCGCAGAATACAGATCATACACCTCTGTTTTCATGCCACGTTGACGGTAAAAATAATTATGCGGATCAGGAGATTGAAAGTTGGTTAACTGCAGAATACCTTCATCAATGGCAGCAATTGTAACATGAGAATATGCCCTCTGTTTCCCACTGACACGAAACTTGACTGCGACATCTGTATTAGGGCGAATTTCTTCAGGAGTATCCAATTCAATAGCAAGTCGGTTCTGTTTAACATCTATCTTCAATGGAACAACCCCGAAAGCTCTGGCGGTTGCATGTTCTTTCAAAAATTCAGTAGACCTAATCAATGTGCCAGAGACGTATATATTCGGTTTGTAACCATACCTAACAGGTATATTCAAACTCGCAGTATTTCCCTTAAGATTCACTGTTCGGTAACTTAATATCTTTTCCCGTTCAATTGTCAACAGCAGTTTTCCAGGGAATGGTGCTTTTATCTGAAGCTTGGCTGTTTCTCCAGGTTGATATGTCTGTTTATCCAATGTCATTTCAAGCAGACCTGGATTTTTCATTGATGAAGGGGCTGAACCCCAACCAGAAGTTTCAACTTTTAATTCTGTTGTTGCCCCTGTAACTATATCCTCAAGTTGTATACGGTATTCGCCATACTCAGTTGGTGTAAAGATGTATGTCCCGATCTCCGGCGTAGAAATTAATTTGTGCGATTCCAAAGTTGTCATTTGGTTATCGGAGATATACTCATACTGACCCCTACCGTTGCGACGAAGTATGCTGTTCCAATGCACTTTCTTGACTGTTATCATCATTTCTCTACCAGCTACTGCGTTTCCATTTTTGTCTACAGCAATATAGTTGATCGGAACATCTTCATTCGGCTTAGGGACTCCTGTACTTGCTCTTTTGATACCAACATAATGTGAATATGGATGTATGATAACCCGATACGTCCCTGTTACTGCTCTACCCCCAGGTTCACTCACAGTAGCAGTTAGAACTCCATTCAACTGTGATGGGGCTTTAAGCGTTTCTGGCAGCTTAAATTTATACTGTGCTTTTCCATCTGCATCGGTTTTACTTTCTTGCAAAGTGGTTCGTTGACTCTCAAAGACTTTAGTCCCAGCAAAGTGGAATGCTCGCCACTGTTCACTGGGAACAAATGACACTGATTCAATAATATAGGCTGCGGTTACTTTGCGATCAGCAGCAGGTGGACCAAACAAACTGACAGCAGAAACATTCATTGATACCTCTGAGCCCAAGTCATACGCTGACTTGTCCGTGTTAACAGTGACTTTCATCCTGTCCGGCATAAATTCCTCAACCTGGAATTGTGTCCGTCCAATTTCTTTTCCGGCAACATTCATCTTTGCAATATAGCTGCCCGTCTGGGCATGGGGTGCTATAGTGATTGACGCATCACATCCGCCACGCCTGTCCGTATTCTTACTTAATTCGTGCACAATTCGACCATCTGGAGCGATAATTTCAATATGTGTGGGAAGGGACGGTGGAGTCGTATTTTGTCTTCCACGAACTATTGATGCAAAGTCAACTTTCTCTCCTGGACGATACACACCACGACTGGTGTAAATAAACGCTTCATAACCTTTTTCAAGATATGGAGAACCACCAACATTAAAATCACCGGTAGATAGTTGATGTCGATTCAATTGAATAAACGATAAGTCCTCTCCTCTTTCAGCGGTCAACATAAAGGGAGAAGAATCCCCAACTTTTTCATCCACAGATGTAAATTTGACTAATCCTTCCCAATTTGTTTTGCCAGTCAGAAGGGTTTGGTTATTGTCACTGATAAGTTTTACTGTAGTATTAGAAATAGGTTTTAAGTTGGCAAGAGAATTTACCCATACCCATAGTTCATCTCCTGCATTCTTGGCAATGATACCAAGATCTGTCAACAATACCCATTGTGTCGCACGCACCCAACTCTTGGTAGTATCACTGATTGTGACTTTATAAATACCTACATTCTTATCGTTAAGGTATTCTGCTAAATTAATGGTTGTGTTAATCTCTTCATTTAACTTTGCAGAAATAGAAATCGTATCTGAATGAACAGGTTTGGCTAAATCTTCTGCCCAATATCTCCAATTCCCTACACGTGAAACATAGAGAAGGTTATTGCTAAAAACTTTCTCTATTCGTAAATTTACTTTATCAATATTGGTTGTGACCATACCGAGATTCATCTGCTGGTTACGTGTTAGGAAAAAGCCATTACCCATAAAACGTAACTGAGAAGGCACATCCGGTATTCTAAGTTTCACAGAATAAGGTTTTCTCAAAACAGAACCGTCTGGGGCAGTTAATCCTTGATCCACAGTAATTTCATATCGTTCTCGTCTCTTAAAATCGGCATGGATTTCAATCTCACCATATCTGGTAATAATCTGAGTATCTATCTTTGGTTTTATAGTTATATAGGGTTGGACCGTGTCAATAGGAATACGAGAACTAAAACGAAGGGCAATGTGCGGCCTACCAGAATACTCTTGGACATTAGCATAAGTTATACTTAAAGTACCATGTCCTGTCAAAGACATTGATTTAACAAAAGATTCCTTTAAACCAATCTTTCCACCAGTACATTTAAACCCTTTTTCAATTTGGACTTTAAGTATCTGATCACCTATTAAGCGTGGTATTTCTTCAGTTGATATCCTTACTTCTCTGGCAATTCCATTTTGTGGTTGTAATGTATACGGAATTTCAACATCTTCTTGGAGACTCATAGACATGTTGGCACGCAAATCAGCAATATTTACTGGATAATTAAAGCTGATTTTACCATCAACTTTAGCGTGAGTCTTCGTATACTTAAACTCAAGACGATCCGATTGTATGCGAAATTGTTCTGTGGAAAATGTGAATTTACGATCTCCCGTTATGACAAAACCAAGAGAACTTTGACGTAACTTTGGTGAGAGTTCTACTGTATAACTTGCGGATGGAGCTAAAGCACTTTCAAGAAAAAAACGTATAGTATCACGTGCAATCCAACGTGCGGAACCTCGGGCAGTAGGCGTAAACTGAATTGCACGGTTGGGAAGCTCAGTGTTAATTAATGAGTTATCCACTACGGGTTCGGAAAAGGTAAATGTGAAATCAACCCACTGTGGGACCTTTTCACCTTCTGGTGTGATAGATTTCACAGTGACCCGTGTTTTTGCATCAGAGGTCAAACTATACATGTAAAGAGAACCAATAATCACTACGAACAAAGAAAGCAACAGAACTGCACCGACTATAAACTTTTTGTTAATCATCGCTTTTCTCCCTGGATTATATATCTGTCAAAATATATAACAGTGGAATCAAGTTATTATTTAAATGATATCTTTTATTTATCTACTCAAACATACAACAAGTATTTTATCTTTGGTAAACTACTCAGCAATATTCGTGCCAATTACTGCTTTTTCTATATTTCTATTACAATAGTTACGTGCTTTATGTAATTCAGAAGGAAAATTGCGAAGATCGTGAGCAAATACTTCAAATCAATATAAAAGAGGATTACCATATAAAAACATATAAAAATGTCCTACAGTCGTCATACAAAACAACACCGATTGCGTTTAGTTACAATCGGTGTTGAATGACAATTATTGAATTGTATTACAAATTTACAATAGGGTTTTTACTAACTTACAAATACCATACAGATTATTCTATATTACTATATTGAATCTATGAAATTTGAACAACAGATAATTCAAAAATTGATCTTATGTTTATCAAAAACATTCTTGCTTGTCAGATGAAAGGCATTTCTACCATGTGTAAAAAAAAACACACTATTAAATCAACCTTAACTTTCGGTATTCTAAAACCAGAATCGTGACATCAAGATAATCTGATTTGATCCTTGCAGTTGTCTTAACATACTTTTGCTACTGATTTTGTCATCAGATAGTCTGTCGTCGTTTGGTAGGTTTGCCCAATAGAAAAGCGATATTGCCCCGTTTTCAATGAAGTTATATTGTGCAATAAATGTGAACCTTCTGGCAGCATCGCCTAATACCGTTCTATCTTCATCAAATAAACCGTACCTTCCTGCTATTGATAACTGTGGTATAACACGATACTTTGCGCCTACATAGTACCCCTTTGAGTCAACTGCTTCTGATGAAAATGAACCAATTTCACCATTATTTCCAAAGTTGAATTCCCCTTCTAAACTCAATCCTGCATAAGAAGCAGTTGCAAATGCACCAACGAGTCGTGTCCACTCATCACCAGGATTTTCAACTTTGCAGGAAACACCGGCGCGAATAGGACCGAATTGCCCACCGATAGTTCCAAGCACACCGTTTGCCTTTGCGTTACCCGCGTTAAATAAAGCAGCATTATAGAATGCTTTCCCGGAACTACCACCAAGTTCAACGCCAACATCTCGTTTATTGGATCCAAGTTCATAACCTTCCCTAACAAGTATATTATGATCTTTTTGTTTTATGCCAAACGGTAAACGGAATTGCCCTACTTTCACATACAAATGTTGGGGAATTGCATCTACTGTCGCAAAGATATTTGACATGCCACCACTAACAAAGTTGTTTGATAAGGTTAACCGAAGATGCTCTGAAGCCTGAGCATTAAAGGTCACTTCGGCTTGCATCAAAAAAAATCTATCAACAGATGAATGACAGGAGGTACATCCAGCAACTGCACCGGCCTCTTCATCTTTGTGTATGTTATTTATATATGCAGTTTGCAAATCCAGTGAGGTCGAAAGCTGCTTTACGACTTCCATTGACTCTTCAGACACTGCCTCCATATCAAAATCTTCGGGGAATTCAAAGTAGTTTTCTTCAAAAATCTCTCCGACACGATTTCGTGGACCACCACCAGCAGGATCAATGTGGCAAAAGGTACAATCTTTGTCCAGTTCAGCTGCAAACTCTGGACGTGCTTCCACAGGTACAGACCAGAATAATAATAACGGAATAACTGTGATAAAAGTAAATAAAATCGAGAATCGTATTAATGTAGGTATCCGAATGTTATATGACTTGTGCATTACGTGTATATTGTCCGGTATTTTCATAAGCAATCTCCTTATATGTGTCTGTTAATTTGACATCTGCTAAATCACTAATCAAGTTCAGTAAAAACATAGTCTATATCTTTAACTCTGGCATGGCATCCCCAACAAATTCTACCTGATGCAAGAATACTAAAATCATCATCGGGCGAATTTCGCGTATATTCTATAAATTCCCAGTCGTTGTGTTCTGGGTCACTGCCCTCGTTCTTTCGCATGATTGCAATAAGACCGATATAATCCTTATTAGGACGAGTCGCCTCTTTGACAACGATACTTCCATCAGGATATGGAAATTGTTGTTCACCATCAGGGGCAATAGTTTCCCGTTCTTGATTAACATATACATTTTTTGTTCCATTATGTGGATCGCCTCCTGCAACAGGCGGAATAGGTTCTGCGTTTAATTTTAACCACTTATCATATCCAGCGGTATAATCAGGAAGTCCAGGAAGGGCAACTGCAGGTTCATCTGTTTCCTGTTCTGAACCATTATTCTGCTCTGGCTGCTGTACAATTTCGTCTAATTGCTTCTCTTCTACACAAGACATGATTATAAAACAAGGAATAACCACAACTGCAATCATGAGAAGATAACTAAGATTGATTCGAGCTAATTTTTTGATATTCATTTTTATTCTCCTTTCTCATCTGCTATTAGTATAAACCATTATGACAATGTTAGCAATCTATTTATCAAAATTGACCTCATTGGTAGTTAACGTTGAATTCAAAATAATTCTTACAGTAAGCTATAATGCCTCATATCGCATTTTCTAAAAATCCTTTTTGGGTGTGTAAAGTTCGCAGCATTAAATCAATAGTTGACATTTAACTTGACAAACGTTATTATTTGTGTTAATATATAATATACTTATGCTGATATTGGCTTTGCAAGCACAATTCACATAAGTCAGCACATCAATCGGACATTGAAATATATAGGACATAAATAAATGTATCTCTTTTACACACACATCAAGCATATTCTAAACGCACCAAATTTAACTTTTAGCAACATTCTAATCTGCATTCGTCCAATGCAGGACACTTGTCATTCTCAGAAAATGCAAACTGTACTATTTTACAAATTTTTCAAATTTAAAATAATCCTTACAATCCCTTATGGACACTATGATTAGAGCAATTTGAAAAATCGTACTATAGTACGAAAAACTGTACCATATAGTACGATTTTTAGAAGGAAGATTACAATGAAACTCGAAGATAAACACAAAGAATTCTCCGTAAAAAATTACGGAAAATCCATGAACGCTTCAACCTTTTTCAACGCAATCAGAAGACAACTTCATGACGATATTCCAGAAACCATGTAACACAAGACAGAAACTGAAAGGAACTATGACACTGTCCTATAGACAATGCCAAAAACTATACACACCCATCCTTTTTAGTTGTCTTTCAGATTTCGTTACTGTATTATATGAAATGGTACTAATCGATCCAACATCATGTAAATTGGTAAATGTTCAAAAGGAGAAATGGATGCTCAGAAACTTATTTAGAGGTGGTGATAAAAACCGCGTTGAAACAGAAAATGAAAACAGTAAAGAAAATTGGTTCAATCGTCTAAAGTTCGGTTTAGCGAAAACACGCAACAGTTTTATCTCTCAATTGTCAGGCTTACTTAGAGTAGGCAGAAAAATTGATGAAGAATTAATGGAGGAAATAGAGGAAATCTTAATCCAGGCTGATGTCGGCGTTGATACGACTCTGACCTTGATGGATAATGTCAGAGAGACTGTCAAGGAAAAAGGATTGGGAGATTCATCTGAATTAGGAACAGTCATAAAAGATGAGGTACTGAAACTGCTTGGTGAAGATGTGCCATTAAACCTTGAAAGTGAACCACCCTATACAATATTAGTTCTGGGAGTTAACGGTGCTGGGAAAACAACAACTATAGGCAAACTTGCAAGTCGGTTCAAAGCAGATGGCAACCGTGTGCTTGTTGCAGCAGGTGATACGTTCCGGGCAGCTGCAGAAGACCAATTGGCGATTTGGTGTGAACGCGCAGGAGCAGAACTGATACGCGGGGGCGAAAAGGCAGACCCAGCATCTGTCGTTTACGATGCAGTTCACGCTGCAAAAACCAGAAATGCAGATGTCCTGATAGTTGACACCGCGGGAAGACTTCATACAAAAAAACCTTTGATGGACGAATTATCAAAAATCGGACGCGTAATGGGACAAGCACATACTGGCGCGCCACATGAAGTATTACTTGTCATTGATGGGACAGTTGGTCAAAACGCATTGATGCAGGCGAAAATATTTAATGAGGCAGTTCCAATTACGGGTGTAGTTGTAACAAAATTAGATGGAACGGCAAAAGGTGGGATCGTGATTGCAGTGAAATCTGAACTCGGTGCTCCTGTAAAACTCATTGGAATCGGTGAAAAACTTGATGACTTACGAGATTTCGCAGGAGAAGATTTTGTCGAGGCATTATTTGTCTCAGAGGACACGGTAGAAATAAAGCAATAGTTACCATATTACCATCTTATATTTGTGATTTCAAATCCCTTTTCTACCGCATCAGACTATCCAACCTACCAAGCAGAGAATGGTAGGTTGGATAATAGATTTCGTGTGCCTTAACAAGATTGTTAAACATCAGATTCCTTCAAGTAAGGACGTAGATGTTTACGTAGGTTGCGATGGGCATGGAACAAGTGTGCTTTGACTGTTCCATCTGACCTACCGACTTTAACAGCAATATCCTTTAACGACAATCCATCCCAGTGACGTAGGATAAAAATTTGCCGTTGCTTGGGAGGTAGTTGACGAATCGCCTTTCGGATCTGGCCTCTTAGTTCCTTATTCTCAGCAGCTTTGGCAGGAGAATCTGACCGTAAGTCGGGGAAATTAGCCATTGGTAATTCCTCTGATTCATCAGATTCGTATACCATCACTTCCGAACGAGCCTTCTTCCTTAAAAAATCTATACAAAGGTTGAAAGTAATTCTATATAACCAACTATAAAACTGACACTGACCTTTAAAATCAGACAAGCCTTGATAGGCACGGATAAACGCATCTTGTGTAATATCAAGTGCATCTTCATGGTTTGGGACAAAACGTTGAACTAACCGATAAGTGAGTTTTTGATAACGAGTAAATAACGTATCAAATACTGCAGTGTCGCCTTTCTGAAATTGTTCTATCAGATAGGCATCATCATCACTACAGGCAGGAGGAATACTTTCGTGGCTGTGGGACTGCATGTTCTCCTCTTTTGTGTCATTGACCATCAACTGAATATCAGTGGGTCAGTGATGTAATAGAAGTCACCGATTTTTTTGTTTATGGACTTTACTAAACCATCGTTTGTATCTATGACTATCTTGCAACATTTGTTGGAGAAGGATTAATTCCTCATCCTCTTCATTACAAGGGGCATTTTCGGTTAAGGCTAATAACTCTTCATATACCACTTTATCTTCATCAACAAGTGATGCAAGAAGGGTATGAAAATCTTCACCACGACCGAGTAATGAAAATAATTGATTGGTATGATGAATTTCTTCAGACGCGGCTTGGTTTAGGTATGCGGCAAGTTCGTGCTCATTTCGCTCTTCTGCAATCTTGGCAAGTATTAACCTGATACCAACCAGTTTGAGTTTCGCTTGAGCAAGTTCATCAAGTTCAGTCTCAAATTTTTCACGCAAATGGTCTGGATCACGCGGATGCAATTGCGCAAAACTTGGCCACACGGGTTTTGCCATAACCTGTTTCAACTTCTTTAAACTTCCAATCAGGTTTTCTCTTTCTTCAGGTGAAAGTTGCCCAAATGTATGTTTCCAAAATTCTACACCGTATTGGACACGTTCTTGAAAGAGTTCCCCAGATTGTGGTGTCAGTTGAATACGTGCACGTCTGCGATCTTCATCACATTTACAACGGATAACCCAACCGTTTTTTTCAAGCCTACTAACTAAGCCAGAGACGGTATTGTGTGCAAGCCCTAAATGCTCACCTAACTCGCTGACATACATACCAGATTCACGCCCATACCAATGTAAGTGTTGTAAAGCGTTGAATTGCACGACTGTCAACCGACTGGGTACTACATCTTGAATAAACCTGGATTTAACTGCTGCCTGTGCATGATGTATCACACGCATGACAAAATCAATTTCTTTGTTAAACTCCCCGTTTTTAGACATCTATCAAATACGTCCTATATAAGATATATATTCCGTCGTATACGACATAAATTATATAATTAAAATTAGTAACTGTCAAATTAAAATGTGAAAAAATAAGGTATTTCGCAATTTAATTGCTTCCTACCAGACGTTGTGCTTTCATTTTACGCTTACGTTTAGACTTATTCTTCGTTGGTTTGGTTCGAGTTTCTTCTGTCTTATTTACCAGTTGAAGTTCCTTCTGCTTCTCATCATCTAACTTTTGCTGTTGTTCTGCTTCGTATTCAGCATAATTTCCGTTAAAAAAATGTGTTTTGGTTCCCTCTTTTGTCACCTCAAAAACCAACATTTTGGTTGCCAAATTATTCAGTAAATAACGATCATGTGAAATAATAAAAAGTGTTGCGGGAAACTGCACAAGAGATTTCTCAAGTGCTTCCCTGGCAGAAATATCCAAATGGTTTGTAGGTTCATCAAGTAGTAGAACATTAGCGTTTTCTAATAACAACTTCGCTAACTGAACTCGACTCTGTTCACCACCACTCAAATTGCCAATCCGTTTAAATACATCATCACCAGAAAACAAAAACTTTGCTAAATAACTTCGCACCTCAAACGGTGTTTTTTCTGGACAAAGTTCCCAGACTTCTTCCAAGATTTCGTTGTCTGTATTGAGACCTTCTAACTCTTGCGTATAATACCCAAACTTCAACGTCGGACCGACCCACATTTCACCTTGCGTAGGTTTTTCCTGTCCCAAAATCATACGGAACAGTGTAGTCTTTCCAGTACCGTTAGGTCCAATTATGCCAACGACATCACCGCGGTCTACCTCAAAATTCATATCAGTGAATAAAACTTTATCCCCAAACTGTTTTCCGACATTGTGACACCTCAATATATCGTTTCCACCGCGTGTCTCTTGTTTAAAGTTAAGTCTCACCGTAGGTGCATCAGGTTTAGGTTTGTCAACTTTTTCCAGACGTTCTAATCTTTTCCGTCTACCTTGTGCCTCACGCGTCCGTTGTCCTGCTATATTCTTATCAATGAACTTCTGTTCCTGTGCTATAAACGCTTGTTGTATTTTGTAGGCACGCGAATCAACCAGTCGTTCAACGTTTTTTATCTCAAGATATTTAGAATAGTTTCCACGATAGATCTTTATTTCTGCATCTGCAAGTTCCCATACTTTCCTAACAACTTTATCTAAGAAATACCTGTCGTGAGAAACAACAAGCACGCCACCCTTATATTCTGTATTGAGATAATTCTCTAACCACTGAATCCCATTAATGTCCAGATGATTCGTTGGTTCATCAAAAAGCAATAGATCGGGTTCTTCAAGCAGGAGTTTTGCTAAAGTGGCTCTACTCTTTTGACCACCGCTCAAAACGTTAACTGGTAAATTGAAGTCTTGTTCATGAAAACCTAATCCACCCAGGACACGACTAATCCTATGCTCATAGTCATATCCTCCAAGTCGTTCATGTTTTTCTTGAAGACGAGAATATTCTTGCAGGAGTTGAGGTGTTTCCTGAGACTCCATCTGCTCTGCAAGTATGAGCATTTTATCTTCCAAGGCAAGTCGTTCTTCAAAAACCTTGAGCATTTCCTGTCTTAAAGTGCATTCACGGTCTAACTCAGGTTCTTGACTCAGATATCCAATGCGGACACCTCTTGCTACTACGACATCACCTTTAATATCGGTAAGTAAACCTGCTATTATTTTAAGTAACGTTGTTTTCCCACATCCGTTACGACCAATTAGTCCAATTCTGTCTCCAGGTGCTATCGCAACTGAAATATCATCCAATATTATATCAGGGTCATAACTTTTTGTAATATTATTGATTGTAACTAATGACATATCTTATATTGTGTTTTAACTGATTTTGGATGCACTTATGTCCGTTATAGTCGTGTTGACTGCCAATTTGCACTACGTGTAATCATTTCAAAATACTTATCAGCACTGCCTTCATCAGGAAAACGAATATTGAACTGTCTAAATCTCCAGAATGCAATACATAGTGCCGCATAGTGAACATAACAATCTAAACATTCCCATTCCGCATTGGTCAGTGGACGGTGTGTATTGTAAATTTCTAAGAATCCATGCACCGATGCTAAATCCAATTGATGTTGTGCATCATAACAACACCCTATGATCGTCATAGCAACATCAATAAGCATTTTATCAAAACACACTTCCTCAAAGTCAAGAATGGCGACCATCCTATCGCTATCAAAAAGCGTGTTGTCTAAAAACAGGTCTCCGTGTAGTAATCCTGTAGGCAGAGGCTGTTCCAATTCAGGTTGTATCCATTCAAGTTCAGAGTTTATCCATGTCACAAAGGGATGCATTGCAAAAGGTGTCCCTTTCACCGCATCCAGAAATGGTATTATTTCAGAAATACCCATCGGAAAACAAGGAAGTTCAGGAAGCGGCGGAATAGCATGCATCGTCGCTAACGCTTCTCCAATCTGCCTTGATACATGTTCGGACGGTTGAGGAGTCCCTCCATTCAAAAATGGATAAATCATCACATGATAGTTAGTTGAAATGTGTAGTGTTTCGTCGTTTTTCTGTAATATAGGGTATACAGTAGGATAGGCATGTTTTCTCAGATGCTTCAATAAAGACACCTGCTTCTGAAGTTGATCTAAATTTTTCTCATCACATATTTTAAGTAGATACACACCATCAGTCGTTGTCAACCTGAAGTTGCTATTTCCATATCCTCCTGGTATATCCTCTAACTTCACTGGAATGCCAATAGCATAGTCCTTCAAAATATCCGAGAGTTCTTCTGTGGAAAGTGTTGTATACTGTGGCATGTATTGATATACGCAATATGCTTATTTCGTTTTAACGTCCTTGAACAACTCTTTAAATTCAGGCAAGTCACGAAAACTATCAAACGCTTCCTCCATTTGCGCTGCGGTCAGTGCAGATTTATCCACCCGAATTGATTCACGAAGAGAGACAATTGATTTCTCAATGAAAATGTGTTTCGCACCTGATCTTGATTCTTTCTCCGCTTTCACTGCATAGGAAACAGCGAGGTTATAGTATGCTTTAGCAAAATCTGTGTCAAGTTGTGTTGCGCGTTCCCACGCGGATATCGCTTCGTCAAGCAACCCCATATTTCCATATACAGAACCCAGATTGTAATGTAGAAGTGCCCAACGTGGTTCAATCTCAATTGCTAAGTTAAGCTCTGCGATTGCTTGGGATAGATCACCTGCTTTTGCATATTCAATACTCCATTCATAATGTGCTCGCGCAGCTTCATTCGGTTCAGAAGTATCTGAAATTTGTGAATACGGTATGCTCTTCGGTCCACATCCGACAATGATTAAAACTAAACAGGACAACAATAAATTTCGCATATCTCACCCCACACTGATTGTTTTTTTTATAGTATCTATAACGCGATCGATCATTCTATTGAGGAACCTCCCAAAGAACAATCACACCATCATATAAACCTGTGCTTGTGAAGTATTTACTATTCTCAGTAAACACCATAACATTGATATTCCCCTTATGTCCTTTATATTCTGCGACATGCTTACCAGTTTTAGTATCCCAAACATGTATGACACCACCTGTATCCCCACTTGCAAGAAAATTGCCATCTGGAGAAAATGCTAATTTGCAAATAACATACTTATGTCTTGTTTTGATATTCTTGACACGTTTTTGTGTATCAACGTCCCACAATTGAATGTCCTTTTTAACAGTTCCAACTGCCAATCTTTCCCACTAAAGTCAAACATCAATGCATAAGTCCCAATATCCATAAAACGTGCAAACACTCTTTCTATAAAGTTCTTAGTTATATTTAGCGTTGCAATACGTTCTCCTGTGTCTGTATCCCACAAATATACTTCAGGATCCTTTTCAAAAAGAGTCACAGTTGCGAGTATACTACCATCAGGTATAAGTGCCATCGCGCCTATTGCTGGTTTAAATGCATCATATTTGAGTATACCTAATCTATTACGAGTGTCTGTTTGCCATATCTCAATCCCATTTACTTTTCTATTCTTAGAAGCAATTGTTTTGAGAGTTGGTGAAATTGCAAAGTCAGAAAAAGCAATCGTTGTACCATCGTCAAAATGAGATGATCCTACGGTACCCTCCAAATGAATTCGGGTATCATCTAACGCTATCCGCTCACCATTGGCAATATCCCACTGAATTGTAGAACCAAAGCCAATAGTCGTCAGCATCTTGTCATCTTTAGAAAAAGTAATACCTTCTATATCAACTTTTGATATAGCAATTTTATTCCGGAGTGAACCAGTTTCTGTATTCCATAAATGTATTCTTCCGGAACTTCCACTTGCTAATGTCTTGGAATCATCACTAAACGCTAATGAAGTAAATTTCCCGGTATATCCTGACGTGAGTGTCCGCATCTGCGTATCTGTTTTCGTTTTCAAAACATCTATTGTAGTATTTTCATTAGCGGTAACAAGGACAGAACCATCGTTAGATAGCAGTTGTTTATTAAGCAAAAGAACATCTTGATCATCTATTGGATGAACTGATGCCATTTCACTCTTCGTGGATATATCCCAAATCGTATATCTCGGTCTTTCTGCAACAAATCCTGAATTGTCAATACTTTTTCCTTTCCTCAAATATAAGGTTTTACCATCACCAGAAAACTTTACTTCCGCTGTAGATTCAAATTCTGCAATCTGATGTCTGTCAATCATATCCCAAATATCACATCTACCATGACTGAAACCACTATGAGAGAATAATGCAACGGTGTTACTATCACTTGAAAACCTAACATCCACCCACCAAGGAAGAGCTGCAAGTTGTTCTCCTGACTCAACATCCCATAATTCCGTAGGACCGGCTGTCCCCGACGAACCTCTCCATCTTGGAATCTTATACCTACTTTTGCTTACAATCAATTTGCCATCAGGTGAAAATTGCAATTTCTCAATCCATTTCATCGGTTGTTCTTCTAATGTTGCAGTGAATCTATTCTGTGGGTTCAATTTGTATTGTATAGGAAATGGTTTCCCATCGTCCCTAAAGTTTGAGGGAATTTGTTCCTCCTCATCTTCAATATTCAATCCTTGTGGTATCGCTCTAATTCTAATAGGTTCTTGCTCTTGTTGTTGACCTACCTTCAAAAAAGCATCTACATTAGTTTGGGGTACAAGTGTGCGAATCAGTTGATGTGTCCGTCCATCTTGGATACTAACGGTACCATCATGATTTGCGATTGCATAAGTAACAGAACCGGAATCGTCAACTACGCCATCTTTTGCACGATGCCAATCCATACCTTTAATTCTGATTTTGGATGCCTTTGGACTAATTGAATCTAACAGTTCTCCTGATATGATGTCCCAAAGTAAAAAAGTGTCTTTCCAAGTCCGCGCTACAAGTGTTTTTCCATCTTTCAGGATATTTAGAGACTTAAATGATGTATCTTTAGTGTTAAAAGCAGTCAAGATTTCATTGTTTAGCAAGTTCCAGATATAACATTTCTTTTCTCCGCTTGCATAAGCAAGTCTCTTTCCATCCGGTGAGAATGCAACCGATCCAACCAAATCAGCGTCTTTAGTTAGGAGGACCCTTTCTGCGCCTGTGTCTACATCGTAAAGTCTTACTCCAGTGGAGCTCGCTATTACCAACTTTGATCCATCAAATGAAAGTTGCATATCGGTAATTACACCTTTTCCAAGTCGTGCTTTTGCTCCATCAGGTAATTTCCATTGTGTGGTTTCTTCTGCTTCAATTTTAGATATATGAAATACTAAAATGAATAGTAGTGATAAATAAATCAAACATCTTTGAGCAGTCATACTTTCACCTACGCCACCAACTCTTTTTGTCTTGATAAGTGTCAAGGAGCTTTGAAATAGTCTTATCCTTTTTGTCAATACGCAATACTGTTTTACAAGCATCAATCACTTTCTGTTTATCGTTATCATCATTGGATTGTTGATAAAAGTGGTGAAAAACAAGTGCTGTTGCAGTATAATATGCGATATTATCTATCTCTGAAGGCACTTCAGTAGGGAGTTCCTTTATAAACTCCAATGCATCATTCCACAACTCAAGCGCAGCATAACAGATAACTTTCTGATATAACGGAACAAGATCGGTTTCATCAAGCCAATATGCTTGGTCATAGCACGTTATTGCATCCACATAAGCATCATTGTCAACATGCAACTGAGCAAGTTCTGTATAGAAAGCATACAAACCATTGTCTGCGATAGTATATAGATCCCCACTTGTCCTCACAAGCCAATCTCTTTCTATTAGATATTCAATAGCAGAATTACGCTCCTGTTCTGTAATACTTATATCGGTGAGTAGATGTTTTGCCACAGCAGCATTTGGAAATATCTTCGTCCGACTTTTCATTAACGGATACGCTTGAACTGGTTTGTCCATGCCAATCAGTTTAATACCAGTGGCAATACGAAACAGAGAAACAATTTGGTCACTATTTTGACGGGACATTTGGTCAGCAATATCCTCTCTATTTTGAGAAAAGTGTTGATTTAGTGACTCTATTGCTTCTCCTATCTCTGAATTATTTGGATTTAGTTGATGTGCTTGAGATACGAACCGTTGTGCAGCAAAGAGTTCTCCCCATTCACGATAGATGACACCAAGTCGGTAATTCGCATCAGCAAGTGTAACAGGATCGACCCCAGCGCGGATAACATCTTCATATACCTGTATGGCTTCAGCGATGTTTCCTTCAGATGCTAATGTTTGGGCATGTTCCAGCAAATTTGACATAGAGATTTATAAACGAATAACCTAATGAAATTTGACGTTTAAATTTGGTATTCGTAGGGGCGAGGTCCCCTCGCCCGGTGTGCGATCAACAAAGATCCAAATGGGTTGGGAAACCCAACCCCTACGTCTGTCATTGCCGAACTTGAATGTCAAATCTCATAAGATTATCTTCCCTCGATCAGCTTAATACACATCACTTCCAAGGGAAAGATCTTTGATACATTCGTCCTCAGTAGTAGAGACTTCGTTTGAAAGACAGTCTTTATAGCACGTTGAAGTCTGATCTGCGAATAACGTGGTGCAAGCGTCTGTAATCTATCCACTGCATCCGTGTGTGTTATTAATTCTTTTGGTGCCCCTTGTTGAATCAGAAGTAGGTCACGATACCAAGTGATTAATTCGTCTAAACTATCCAAATCCTTTTCAAACTGTTCTGCTAAACGGAAGGCAGCTATAAGATCCGTCTCTTCTAATATTTCTGGTATTTCTTGACTATCGTTAATACCTTTCTCAACAAGCGTAATTGCTTTCCCTACAATCCCACGAGACAAAATGGCAGCATTAGTCGCATCTTCTTTATTCATTGAGAAGACCTTTACCAATGCATCTGCTAATTCTTCTGATGGCATCGGATAAAAAGTGAGTATCTGCGAGCGAGAACGAATAGTAGGAAGAATAGCATTAAGGTTTTCTGTCAGTAAGATAATTGTAGATGCAGCTGGTGGTTCTTCAAGTGTTTTGAGAAGAGAATTCGCGGTATAGACATTCATTTTTTCACTGTTTGCTATAATATAGACTTTCCTTGGACCTTCCAGGGGTTGATACGAAATCTGCTGTTGCATTTCTCGTATTTGGTCTATTTTTAACTGAGCACCATCAGGACGGATGATTCGAAGGTCAGGATGGTTACCGCTCTTTATCTTACGACATGCACGACACTCCGCACAAGGTGTCAACCCATCTATTCTGTTTTCACATAAAATCAAACTTGCAAAAAATAGTGCGACTGTCTCTTTACCTACCCCTTGCTCACCAGCAAAAAGATATGCACCAGCAACCCGTTCTGAATTCACCGCGTTCTGAAGTTGTGTAATGATATTTTGGTGACCGATAATAGTATTCTGCATTTCAATTAAGGTGTCTATAGAAATTTTATGTCCTATGTGCCAACTGAATTCTCTTTTCCGTTTTAGATAAGAGAAAATTATGAATGGTATCTGCATCCAGTTGTGCATCAATTAATTCAACTCGATGAGGTTCCAATTTTGCAACTGCTAAATATCCTTCTCTTACTTTTTTATGTTGAGTGAGTGTTTCATGTTCAAGCCGGGTAAGTGGTTCGTCAGAATCACGTTTACGTTGCAATCCGATTTCAGGGTGCAGGTCAAGAATAAAAGTAAGATCAGGTTTTAATCCACCCGTAGCAATCTGATTTACCCGTTCTATAATTTGGAGGTCAATCCCTTTTCGGTATCCTTGGTAAGCAATTGTTGCATCGCTGAATCTATCACAGATGACAATCTGGCCCGCACTCAACGCCGGTAAGATAAGTTCAGTGACATGTTGTGATCGTGCGGCAGCTATCAGCAACAATTCTGTAGTTGCAGTGATGGTGTTGGCGGTTAGAAATATATCTCTAATCTGCTCCGAGACTGGTGTACCACCCGGTTCACGAGTAACAACCACATCATCTCCGAGTGCATCTGCTAATCGGTGAATCTGAGTTGTTTTACCTGCACCTTCAACACCCTCAATTGTGATGAAAAAACCTTTATGTTTCATTGTATTAATAATATCACGAAGGGTGAGATGTATCAAGTCAAATTGCAGAACCATTCAAGGGTGTGTAAAGTTTTTGCACAGATAAGACTGTCTCTTATTGTAGTGCGGGGTCTCCGTGCCCCGCCATCTTTAATCTACCAACAAGTGCGGGGCACAGAGACCCCGCACTACAATGGGTATGAAATGTTTGCCGAAAACTTTACATACCCAGTCAAATTGCAGAACCATTCAAGGGTGTGTAAAGTTTTTGACACCATAAACGTCAATTTAGCGATTTTTTTGTCTGAACCAGGATTTGCCAAATCAACGGGACCAATGCTATTGGGCGCATACGCGTCCGGTATTCGCCATGATTTCCAGGATTACACGGATTGCGCGGATAAGAGGCGGCGGTGTGAGTGGGAGTGGAACGAATCGGAACTTCCCTAAAGTTACCAGTGTCACATTAATATCAAAAGAAATAGGCAGATAACCATAAAGGATACCTGCCTGTGCTTACTGTGCTTTTGATTTTGTCTGATCTACTGCTTCAGTGTTCCCCACGTTACTTTTTTTTTACCTTTAGGGGAGACAGGCAGCACATCATCGCTGATCCAATCTACAGATACAATCTGCTCATTTGTATTGACTGTGAGCTGCTTTAGTTTATTTTCCAGTAGATCATACTTATAGATATGATCAGGCGATTCATTGCCAAAACCTGGTGGCGGCGCGTTTAATTCATACGCTGCCCCTTCGAATATAATAGATTTACCGTCATCTGTCCAGGCAAAATACGATGCTGCTAAATTTTTGGAGACGTTCAACTTTCTCAGTGTCTTGCCTGCTTTATCGCAGATAATACAACGAAATGCCTTCGGTATATGAGAGAGAGCACCCGGTTTGCGTTCTTCCCAAGTGTGCTCACTTTGCCTATACACGAAGCGGTTGCCATCGGGTGCCCATCTCGGGTGCCATCTGCTAATGTTCAATTCGCCAATGCCAGGCGGGACTAAGAGTTCTTTCAGTTTTCTTCCAGAAGTATCCATCATATAGATACTGTTTCCGAGCTTCTCTCCACCTAACAATATCGGTGTTGAAAACAGTATATTTTTTCCATCTGGAGACCAGTCAAGCTCCGCAACACCATCGTCAGTGGCAAGATCAAAATCTTTTATCTTTCGGGTCTGCTGTGTCTGAATATTGAGTATTTGGATACTGCGTACTGATTTATTATTTATACGTTCTGCCTTCACAAACACAATCTGCTTCCCATCGGGTGAAAAAGCGAAAAAATGAATTCCTGCTTTGATGTCGGCGAGTTGTCGGAGATTTGTGCCGTCGGGGTTTATCATATAAAAAGCACGCCCCGTTTCAAACACAATCTGTCCAGTTGGCGACCAACGCACATGATATATATTGGGTTTTGCATTATAAACGAGTGTCCGATTGCTACCGTCGTCATCCATGACATAAATAGCGTAATGTTCTGCGCGTGTCGGGGCAGCAAGGAAAAGTATCTTGGCGTTCACTATCGTTGGAAATAGCAAGAGAATTAGGTAGATGCATATCCGTTTGCAAAACTGCATAGGTATCCTCCTTTTTTATGGATATAAAGCCAACGCAGCACTGTGAAAAGGAGGGGTGTGTAAAGTTTTTGCACAGATAAGACTGTCTCTTATTGTAGTGCGGGGTCTCCGTGCCCCGCCATCTTTGAATCTACCAACAAGTGCGGGGCACAGAGCCCCTGCACTACAATGGAAAATGGGATATTTGTGCAAAAACTTTACACACCCGAAAAGGAGAAAAGGAGTGCTGCGTTGACTAAAACGTCTTTATTCATCATCATCAGGCGCGTCATAAGGTCTATCCTTATGGTTAAAAGTTTCAGGGTTTCCCACAAAATAGTTATCTTCGAATCCGCCTGAATTCACGACCAACCTAACATAAGCCAGGGATCTGTAACTATTGTTCCGCACGTCAATATCCGTGTGTGGGAGTATATCGGCGCGTGAATACGTTCCGTGTTCTCCTCCGATAGGTTGGGGTTCTATGCCGAAGCGACCGGTCGGATGCTCCCTCTCTATTGTCTGCTTTCCTGTCAAATCATGCTTAAAACGAGACCAGGCCCTGGTCAATCCACGCGGGTTATCGGCATTGTTATATGCAAATACATAACAATCGATTTTTATTGCGTCGCCAGTATAGTATTGCCGTGTCAGTTCGGCATATCCACTTACAGTTGACACCTTTTTCGGCGGGTCTTCCACTTCATATGTGGATATGGTTCGGAATACTGTGAAGTCACGGGTGTCATAATCGGATGAACCGTTGCCGTCATCATCCGTATACCAGACCTTAGCGGCGATCTGGTATTCCTTACCCTTTATGTGCCCTGGACAGTCTGACACATCGGGATAGAAATACGCCCGGGTTTTGACACCGTCGCCTTGAGTTGCCCCTACATACGGAAAATTATCTCCGTCCTCAGGATCACCAATATACCAGTCTACGACCTCGAAAGGTTTATCCGTGTCAACATAAGCATAATGGCAGAACCACCCGTTATTATTATAAACTTCAGAAAGGACGTACATATCAATAATATTGATCTGTGCCTGAGTACTATTGACCATAATAAACATTGAACACATAATCACTACTGTAATAGCGATTGGTTTAAACCTGATCATAATTTCTTTCTCCTTGAAAGTTGACATGCTATGTAAAGCATGTCTGCTTTAACAATAACAGGAGACATGATGTACGATACCATGTTTTCGTGTTATTGTCCAACAAAAAAGTTGCATCGCTGTACAAACATTTTGCAATGCAACAACAAAAGCCCGCAACGTGAAACTTCGTGCAGGCAGAACAATATCGCAGCATGCAAAGACTGCGATAAAACTTTGTAATGTAAAATAATTAACGAATGTTAATATAGAAAAAGGGGGATAGTTAACCGATAGTTAATACGAATCCACAAACATTGCCCCTGGGCAAATTCTTGCTCAAGTTCCAAACGTCTGCGGACGATATTTTTGTGGATTGTACTATCTACATATCGGTTTCCCACTGTTAAATCCCTACCTTAGTGGACTGTCTACCGAAATTTTGCATGTAAAGGTCGCGATTCGGAGATCGCTCCTACCAATACCGCCTGCTCTTTGTAGGAGGGAACTCCGATTCCCGACTATTGCTGATACTTACAATTTCAGACTGGACAGACTATTAGGTTAAATAAAAGTTCTATTGAGACGTGTCTTTTTTTATTACCGATTGCCGGATTAACAGAAGTATTATAACCTAAATTTCGTAAAATGTCAACCTTTTTTCTAAAAAATTATGAAATTTCTCGGTTTGGACTCTATTTTGCTTAAATAAACACCAATATCCTCGCCAAAAATAGTGGGTGTGTAAAGTTTTGGCAAGGTTACCTCACGTTCAGACACATCGTCCGGGCGGGGTCTCCTCGCCTCGTTGGAACACATCCTATCTGTCAGCAGTGGCTGGAGTAGGAATGTGGCAAGGGGTTTCGGGCGGGGAAACCCCGCCCCTACGTGCAGTGCCAAAAACTTTACACACCCCAGAAAATCAGATTACATTGACGTATCTGATATTTCATGATATATTAAATCTACCAATAGATACTTGAAATCTACATGGAAATAACATACATTAGAGATTTAGCACAATGAGACAGCAGCCCTCAAAAATATGGCAATACCAAAACCCAGATATCAATACGAGTCTTATGCTTGCTGCAGAACTCGGAATCACGCCGCTTGTCGCACGTTTACTGGTAAATCGGGAAATAAAGACGGTTGAAAATGCGAAAACATATCTCTATCCAACGTATGCAGACCTTCACTCTCCGTTCGACATGGCAGATATGGAAAAAGCAATTGAACGAATTCGCGTTGCTATCAAGAATGGTGAGCAGATATGTATTTATGGGGATTATGACGCAGATGGCACAACTGCAACAGCACTATTAGTAAATGCATTTCAACATATTGATTTTCCAGTCAGATACTACATCCCACATAGATTTGAAGAAGGTTACGGACTGAATGCACATGCAATAGAAGAAATCAGCGATAAAGGATGTAAATTGTTAATAACTGTTGACTGCGGAATTACTTCAATTAATGAAGTTAAATATGCGAATGAACGAGGTATTGATGTAATCCTAACTGACCACCACCAACCACCTGAAAGTGCCCCGCCACCTGCCTATGCTATCATATCACCGAAAGTTCCAGGAAATGAATATCCTTACACCGAATTAGCTGGTGTTGGATTAGCATTCAAACTGGCACAAGGATTAATAGAAGATGAAAATTATCTTACCACATTGCTTGATCTCGTTGTGTTAGGAACAGTCGTTGACCTTGCACCACTTACCGGTGAAAATCGCACATTAAGCAAACTTGGATTAGAAGAAATCAGTAAGCAAAATCGTATCGGGATACGAAAACTGTGTAATGTTGCTGGATATGCTGACAAGCTATTGGATGGACGTGCCTTGTCATGGGGATTAGGACCTCGCATAAACGCAGCTGGGCGAATGGATACAGCAAAAAAGGTTGTTGAACTCTTAACAACTGATTCGGCGGAGAGGGCAGAGACACTTGCACATGATTTAAACGCTTGTAATCAGGATCGAAAAGATTTAGAAAACAACATTCAGGAAAAAGCGAATGAAATACTCAGAATGGATGAAAACTTTGATGAGTATAAAGGGTTAGTCGTGGCAAGTAGTAGGTGGGGGGCACAAGCAAAAGGAGTCGTAGGAATCGTGGCATCTCGTCTGCTTGAACGGTATTATCGACCAATCTTTGTACTTGTTATAGATGGTGATGAAGCCACAGGTTCCGGGCGATGCATTGAGGGGATGAACCTCGCAGATAGCTTGAATAGATGCTCACACCTACTCATCAAACATGGTGGACACAAAGCAGCCGCGGGAGTTACACTAAAGACAGAGAATCTTCCCAAATTTAAGAAAGCATTCAACGAGTTCGCATGTCAACATCTGTCTGAAAATGACCTGATACCAAAACTTGCATTAGATTTTGAAACAAATCTACAATCCCTTACGTTACAAACTTTAGAACAGTTCTCAATACTGGAACCTTATGGATTAGAAAATCCATCGCCTCGTTTCATTAGCAAGAGCCTATCAATTGAAGGTCTTCCTTCATTGATGGGACAGGATCAACTTCACCTCTCAATGAGAGTTAGTGATGGATCCAATAAATTGAGGACGATAGGTTGGCGGAAATCTGAACACTATACAACATTAAAACGACCAGACATATCAATAGATATGGCATTTTCACCTGAAATCAATGAATATAATGACACACGATCTATCCAACTTATTCTTGAAGAATTTCGTGTTCGTGAAAGGTCTCCAAATCAAACGGTTTTTCCACCCAGTGATTTCCCTTCATCTGGAAGAGTCGTCGACGCAAGAAACAAAAACAAAAAAGAATATCTCTTAGGTTTGCTCAATAACAAGAATAGGTGTATAATATATGTACATAGTCCGCAGAAAATAGAACAATTGTTGACACATGTCATACCTGAACATACAAAATCCATCGGTAGACACGACCACACAACAACCTTGGAGGAAGAAATTAAACTATTGGAGAAACTCAAGAGTGGACAACTTGTATCAGTTGTTTCTTCAGATGCCTTATCGGAAACTGCAATAGACACTATCCCTGATTTAGAGCACGTTGTATTTTGCCACCTAACGAAGGAACCTACGGATTTTTTCAGACGGAGCAAACCAGCAGCAAATACACAAAATACGACTATGCTACATCTTCTATATAATAGTAAAACGGATGTACAGTTACTGCAGGATGGATTAAACGAGATAGTTCCTGACAGAAAGTTTCTTACACAACTTTACCAAAAATTGAAACAGACCGCAGGAACTAATTATATTGGTGTTGAATCACTTAAGGAATCGTTTGCACATACTTCAAAAGAAGTCCTCTATATAGGACTCTCTATTTTTGAAGAGTTAGGTTTTATTCAAAAAAATACCGAAACCGATAAGCATAGTGTTAAATTACTTCCTTCAGAAAAAAAACAATTAGATAGGTCAACAACTTATCTAAAATGTGAATGGTTAAAGCAGAACAGCCAAGAATTTCTGAAATTTCAGTTACAAGAGAATAGTCGCCAAATTTGGGAGCGAATTAAAGATGAGTGTGGAATCCCTAATACAGATTATTCAGAAACATAACCCAGAAGCTGAAACAGATTTTGATTACCTCAAAAAATGTTACAGTTTTGCTGAGTACGCACATAGAAAACAGTTGCGGAAATCTGGTGATCCTTATTTTATGCACTGTGTCAGGACAGCTGAAATCTTGGCACAATTGCGATTGGATATTGACACTATCTGTGCAGGTTTGATGCATGATGTGTTAGAAGATACAGGGGTCACGCGCACTGAAATGGAAGAGAAATTTGGGGAAAATATCGCTCAATTAGTTGAAGGTGTAACAAAAATCAGTCGCTATAAATTTAGTGGAGGTAAACGAAAGCGACAAGCTGACACATACAGAAAGTTATTGTTAGCAACTGCTGAAGATATGCGGGTTATCCTAATAAAATTGGCTGACCGACTCCACAATATGGAGACTTTGGAATTCTTATCAATAGAACAACAGCAACGAATCGCAAAAGAGACACTCGAAATATATGCACCCATCGCCCACCGGCTCGGTATTTGGTCTATCATGAGTCGTCTTGAAGATATGTCACTAAAATACATACTACCCGATGTGTATAGAGAAATAGCAGACCTGCTTAAAGAAAAACTGGAAGAACGGCAAACATATTGCAAGAAAATGGAAGCAATAATTCAATCCGAACTCAAGAAACACGGAATCTTTGCAAACGTCAGAGGACGAACAAAACACATCTATAGCATCTACCAAAAAATGCATCTAAAGGGCACACCATTTAAGGATATTTGCGATTTAGTCGGACTTCGCGTAATTGTTGAAGATGACTGGAATTGCTATAATGCACTTGGGGTATTACATTTAAGATGGGGTTACCTACCTAATCGAGTCCGAGATTGGATTGGTCAACCCAAAAAGAACGGGTATCAGTCCTTACACACTACTATTTTAGACCGTGGGAACCCTATAGAAATACAAATTCGGAGTAAAGCAATGCATCAAGTAGCGGAAAATGGCATTGCAGCTCATTGGAGTTATAAGGAAGGGGTGCCTACAACTAAAGAAGCTTTGTCCATATTCGCCAATTATAAAGAAATGCTTGAGGACATTCAAGAAACACAAGATGTTCCCGGACAATTCATCGAATCTATGAAATTGGAATTATTTCAGGATGAAGTTTATGTTTTTACACCAAAAGGCGATATTCACGCGCTACCATCAGGTTCAACCGCTATTGACTTCGCATACAAAATTCATACGGATATAGGAAACACATGCTGTGGAGCCGAGGTTAACAATGTACTTAAACCAATACGCGAACCCTTGCAGAATGGGGACCGCGTCCACATTCTGACAAACCCCAAGAGTTCGCCAAGTCGATCCTGGATCCGTTTCGTAAAAACTGCAAATGCTCGCTCTAAGATACGACACTGGTTTCGAGATAAGGACAAAGCTGACGCAATAGAATTAGGAAAGACTTTCCTCAAAGCAGAACTTCAAGTATCATACCTGAATGCAAATGATTATATGAAATCTCCTAAACTACTGGAGGTCGCTAAACAACTCGAATTTAAGAGTGTAGAGGAATTATATATACAGATAGGGAACGGAAATGCCTCGGCAACGCAAGTAGTTAACCAGTTAAAACCTGAAAAGGAGAAAGATGCAGAAGAAGTTAAATCACCAAAACGGAAAGAAACTCCAATCCAACTGGAAAATGGTATTGACTTAGGTATGGTACGCCCAATGAAATGTTGTAACCCAATTCCTGGTGATGACATCATAGGATATCTAACACGGGGACGGGGCGTGTCTGTGCATAGAACTGGATGTGTTCGTTTATTAGATGAACCTGAGCGGTTCATTGCTGTTAATATGTTTGCAGAAGAAGGTGTGATATATCCCGCACAAATATATGTTGAATGTGATGATAAACCCGGTATGTTGGGAAAAATAACAACCGCAATCGCACGCTTCCACGTCAACATACGATCAGGAAACTTCAATGTTGCTAACAAAACAACAATTGATGACTCAGCAAATGATCATTTCATATTGGAGGTAACTGGTGTGGAACAGTTGAAAGAGGTGATGGATACAATCAGAGGTTTAAATGGGGTGGATAGGGTCGTCCGAAAAATGTAGTATCACACCTCGGACGACATACGCGAGATCACTTTCGTAACTTTACCACTACGAATACAAGACGTACAGACACGGATCCGCCGCGTACCATTTTCGGTCACTGCCCTAACACGTTGAAGATTCGGCAACCAACGACGTTTCGTATGGCGGTAAGAGGCACTAATTTTATTCCCAGTTCTCGGACGTTTTCCACATAAGGTACATACGCGTGACATTGAACATCCTCCTTTCAAATATAATGGATAATTAACACCTTAAGAATATCACAGTTGGAGGGGAAATGCAAGTTTTTCTATCAAAACACATCATTTTCATATTATTGCTTATTCTATCTGTTCACTTCGGTTGTGGAACAGATGACGATGCTGACACGGTTGATTCTAAGACACCAGATCAAACTGGGTCAAGTACGACTGGTACTATTATCGGAACTGTCACGGATATCAACACAAACCAACCTATCTCAAATGCAGTTGTGAAACTCTTAGATAGGGAAGTAAGAACAGATATAGAAGGTAAATTCACTCTTACCAATATCCCATACACAGACAACCAGAAACTCACTGTTGAAGTCAAGTTTTACGAACCTTATACAAAAACTATTGTTTTGAACCAAAAACAATTGACTCTAAATGTAACATTGACACCCCTGATGGGGACCGTGTCTGGGACTGTTAAAGATGCACAAACTAAAAACCCTATTCCCGGTTCGGTCGTCCGTTTAGATGGAAGGGAAGTGAACACAGAAGCAGATGGAGGCTTCACTTTTTTTGACGTTCCTTATGTAGCAGAACTGGAATTAACCGTTCACGATCCCGATTACCAAACATACAGATACAAATTCATTCTTGACAAAGGACGATTGGTTTTACAAATATCAATAACACCTTTGCAAGACCCTACGGACGAATTGAATGCGTTTCTTGAGAACTTATCTGATTTGCTTGAATCGTTAGAGTTTGAGAATATACCGAAAATCCAATCTCTCTTTTCTGAATCCTATGTAGCATCTGATGATCCCGTTACGAAGTTTGGGATCGCATCTGGTGTCATTCCACCAAACTATGAAAATGTTGTGCCTACATTTACCAATGTTTTTGAAAGATATTCACGACTACATTTCTTGTTTAAAGATAGAGAGATGGACATTACGCATGCAAGAAAAGCCGCAATAGAACTATTGTTGGAAGTAGACTCTGTAAATGCAGAAAACCAGGCTATGAGACATCTTGAAGCCAAATGTGTCTTTGAATTTCGACGGGAAGATTCGGATTGGAAGATTGTATATTGGGAACTGTTGAACTTAGATATTCGACTGTAGACTGTTTGCTAATGCAGCAAATTCCGTTATATCTAATGTTTCTGCACGCCTTTCTGGTACTATGTTTAGTTCAGTTAATGTCCTTCTCAGAGTATCAGCAGCCGCAAAGCGGCGTAAGGTATTTTTGAGCATCTTTCTCCTGCCCCGAAATGCTTCCCTAACAACTCTAAAGAAATGCACTTCATCGTTCACTACAACTCGCGGTTCTTTCAGCATAGTTAGTTTGAGAAGAGCAGAATCGACTTGCGGTGCTGGATAAAAGTTATCAGGGGACAATCTCACGATTAAATCACTATCGGCATAATATGATACGCCAATCGTCAAAGCACCATAGTCTTTACCACCCGGTTTCGCTACAATTCGTTCAGCAACTTCCCACTGCATCATTAATATACAGTTGCTGATCTGATGAGTATGTTCAAGAAGTTTCCACAAGATTGGAGTGGTTATTCCGTAGGGTAGATTGGCAATAACCTTCGGACATGTGGCCTGCGGAATGATGGATGGAAGAGGCATTTCAAGGATATCCGCATGGATTATATCTATGTTTTTGTCATTAGCAAATTGCAATTCTAATTCAGAATGTAGTAACGGATCAATTTCAATTGCTATAACGGATTTTGCTTGTTGAGCTAAGGCTGCTGTCAAGCAGCCAAGTCCAGCACCTATTTCAATAACAACATCCGTTTTTGATACTTCACCTGCATCAACAATAATGGATAGGACATCCGGATTAATTAGGAAATGTTGCCCCAACTGTTTTTTGGGATATGTACGGTTTGCCCTAAAAAATGTTTGTGCATTTTGAAGAAGTGTAGTTTGGGAATGATTCACTTATTTCCATTACCATACTTTCTTGTTGGACATTCACTGATGGGAAAGTAGCAAGGGCACTCTATTGTTCCAATAACCTAACGACACGATCCAAAATTGCATGAGCTACTTCCAGTTTGGAAAGACGTGGAAGTTGTTCACAATTGCCGGTTTTATCCATTAAAGTAACTATATTCGTATCACTCGCAAAACCGGCACCTTCAGCGAGAATGTCATTCGCAACGATAAGATCACAGTTTTTGCGATCTAACTTCTCTTTAGCGTTTTCAAGGACATCATTCGTTTCTGCTGCGAAACAGATAGTCAACTGTTGATCTTTGATTTCGCCAAGTTTCTGTGCTGTATCCGGATTTTTCTCCAATGTGACTGACAAAGTGTCTCTGTGTTTTTTTATTTTATGCGGTGTCCATTCTGCCGGACGAAAATCTACGGGGGCAGCAGCCATTATAGCGATGTCGATTTCATCAAACTTGTCAAGAACAGTCTCATGCATCTCCTGCGTAGTGTCAACATGGGTGATATCAACCCCATCGGGTAAAGATATCGTAACATGGCCACTAATCAATTGAACTGACCCTCCCCGTTGTGATGCAGCTTCCGCAATTTTATATCCCATCTTTCCACTTGACCCATTGCTGATGAACCTGACAGGATCAAGATATTCGCGCGTTGCACCGGCTGTAACAAGGACTCGTTTCCCATGCAAATCTTGACGGTATCCTATTAATTCATAAGTACGTTGAAGTATAATATCCACTGAACTTAATCGTCCAATTCCTTCATACCCACAAGCGAGATCGCCGCTTTCAGGTTCAACGAATTCAATTCCATGTTGGCTGAGTTCAGATATATTCTTTTGCACGATTGGGTTCTTATACATGTGTCCGTTCATCGCAGGTGCAACGACTATAGGACAGTGGACAGAAATAGCAACAGTAGAAAGGGCATCATCAGCGATGCCATTAGCCATCTTCCCAAGTATGTTTGCAGTGGCGGGAACAATAGCAAGCAAGTCTGCACGGTCAGCGAGATCAATATGTGGTGGCTTCCAATCATCACCTGTTTCAAACAAGTCAAGCAGCACGGGATTCCGTGATAGCACTTGAAATTGTAACGGATTTACCAAACGTGTGGCGTTTTCTGTCATCACAACATGGACAGATGCACCAGATTTTACCAATTGACTGGCATAATCAAGTGAACGATGGATTGCAATTCCACCAGTAACACCCAAAAGTATAGTTCGGTTCTTGAGTTCCATTGTTAGTTATGATTACAATACGTCTTTATTTGCAATTCCAAATGCTTGGATAAAATCGGATGTCTTCTCAGGTTCAATACGGAATCGTTCTGCAGAGATGACTGCTTGAATATCTCTTACAGTCTGTTCTAATCTACCATCATAGTTGACAATACAATAATCGTACTGTGTAATTTGTCGTATCTCTGTTTCTGCTATCTCTAATCTTTTTTGTAGTTCTTCCTCTGATTCGGTTTTTCTTCCTCGGAGTCTCTTCTCTAAAGAATCCAGAGATGGCGGTATCAGGAATATCAGGATGCTTCTGACAGGTGTTAGGTCTTGACTTTTGACTTGTAGTGCTCCGTTTACCTCAATCTCTAAAACAGTATCCTTACCATCTTTCTGTGCTGCTTCAATTTCAGATTTTGGTGTTCCATAATAGTTATCATGGTATTTTGCCCATTCTAAAAATGCATTCTGTTCGATCTGTTCTTCAAATGTATCACGCGTCAAAAAATGGTAATTCACACCGTCAACTTCATCGGGTCGCGCAATGCGTGTTGTGGCGGAGATTGAGAGTCTTAATGTCCCATCAGCATCACACAGTGCATTGGCAACAGTACTTTTCCCACAACCCGAAGGTCCGGAGATGACAAAAACTAAATTAGTATGTTTGAAAGGTGTAGAACACATTTCTATATTGATAAATTTAGTCTGCGGCTTCAGCGAGCTCTAATAACACAGGTGATTCAATTCGGATAGCATCCTTAATGCACACCTCTTCACACAACTTACAACCAACACAATCTTTGGGTTTTACCAATTCACAGATCCCGAAGAAACTTTCAGCATGTTCGCCTGTCTCTGGGTCTATCAGTTCTAAACATTCCCAAGGACATATATGGACACAAAAGTCGCACCCGGAGCAGAGTTCTTCATAAATAACAGCAATGGGTCTCTGGGTGGGACGACGAATGAACTTACAAACATTGCCAAATTGATCTCTTATTGCTTCTACTGGACAAACCATCCCACATGCGGTACAGTCAATACAGACATTTGGGTCAATGATGTGTAGCATATTGCGGTCACCGGTGATTGCATCAACGGGACAGTTGGTTAAGCATGCCATACATCCAATACATTCTTCAGTAATAAAATATGCCATATCTGCGGCACCTCCTGATATGTTGTATTTTAACATATCAATGAAGAAATGTCAAATTGTGTATCTGAGTAATTCATTGCCCTTCACTGAAATATCTGTTCGTTTTTCATCATTGAGAACAACATTAGCACCTGTCAACAACTATCTGATGGCTTGAATTGAAACCAGGAAATTTCTTATCCAATGAGTTGTTAAGAAAAGTGAGGTATCCTTCTACATCGGAAATTCCACTTTTTTCACATTCATCAAAGAAGTCATTCAGTGGCAATTTTCCCATGACATCACATTCCGGAGAAATTACTAAACAATCTACCGGTGAACCTTTAGTCCATGCATTCTTGATGGCTTGTGCAAAAGGTTTGGTTATATTGAATGTTTTGCCTTCTCGCTCGCGTCGTTTAGTAATTGGTTCCCGTAAACTGGGAGTGCGTCCTAATTCTGCATTGGTTACCCAAGTATTGATGAAGTTTTCATTAAGGAATTCAATGATTTGATGATTAGAGAGGACACCTGCCCTCAGTTCTTTACCGCTTCCTCAGCAGGACTCATCAGACAAAGGTCCGTCTATTGAAATAGCATGAATGAGCTTAACCTGTTCCTCTGCAATCTTTACCGCTTGATCGGGTGTCACCCAGTTGATTTGTTCTGATTTGTAGAAACATAGGATCAATGCACGTTCCGCCTCTTCCTGGGCAATTGAAATGCGATAATCTACATCAGGTTGCGTACCTGCACAGAGTTCTATTTGAGGACAGAAACCGATGTCCGTACAACCTATAGTATCCCAACCGACATCGAAATTCAATGTCGTTTCAGGCACGTGCATCTGAAAACTGATGATTTTCTCTTTGATTCGGTCAATAACGAGATGTCCCGCAAACTGGGAAGGTGTGAACCAACCACCCTTTAGAGCAAATTCTGCATGAATTCGAAACATAATGTCAGCAAATTGATCGTTGTAGGCACGTAGGCATGCCCATAGACCTTGTGAGTCTTCCGCATCCATTTCTAGGCGTGGATCGGGATGAAGTTGCCTTAGCATCTCAAGCACACCATCTTCTTTAATCTCCCAACAATCACCTAACGAGACTGCATTTGATGGTAAGAAAGATTGAAATACAGATATAGGATATTGCTTCTCGGGTTCGGCAACCTTTAAGTTTGCCAGTTCGTCCCACTCCTCGTGAAAGTTATATTTTGTATATTCAATCGGCTTGATGAAACCTGTAACTATAATTTTCTCATTATCATTGAGATGTAAAGTTATTTTATCCTGTAAAGATTCCATTTTAGTTTTCCTCTATAGATATTTTTGCGTGAAATGCATTGATGTCTCCAATACCACCCCATTGATCTCCAGTTGCACACAATTTGAAACGTTTACCTTGATGAAACTGATAGGTAATTCGTCCAGTTTCACCAGGGAAGATACCCCAGATTTTAGTAAGTGCATTGAGTGCCTTCTCATATTCATCACTTTCTTGACTGTTCCATTCTGCAGAATCTATGCCATCAGGCACATTCTCTGTTGGCAGTTTTTTGTCTCCGTCAAGGAGATGGAAAATTCCTATCGCGTCATCTCTACCGACTTGGATGTCAATGGTGAGTGTGCCACCTTTCTCATAAGCTAAGGCATCAATGTAGACAACGGTGTAATCCTGATGTGCGAGCATCGGGGTCCGAAAAGTATCTACGACCTCCTGTGATGGTTGTTCCGGTGTAAGAATAACATCTTCCAATCCCGGACGTTTTCCATCCATAGATGCTTTGAGAAAAAACAAGTAAGACTCTATCTCGTCCTCAAACTCGCCCAAACATTCAGGGAAAAAATTGTAGTCTATACCGCCCAACACTTCAAACTCATGTGAGATAACCATACAATCCACAGGTGAACCTTTTTTCCAACCTTTCATAATTGCTTGTGCTAAGGGGTGGTTTGTGTCAAACGTCTTACCTTCACGTTCACGGCGCATGGCAATCGGTTCTCGTAGACTTTGTGATCGACCTAATTCCGCGTTGGTTACCCATGTATTGACAAAGTTTTCATTTAAATAATCTATAATTCGTTCTTCAGAAAGCTCGCCTGACCTCAGGCATTTGCCAGTCCCTCAGCAGGACTCATCAAAGAGCGGTCCATCTACTGAAATCACATGAACCGGTTTTTGCTGTGCGGGTGCCATTTCCAACGCTTCCTCCAGCGAGACCCAGTTAATCTTTTGAAACTCATAGAAACACGAAACGAGTGCGTGTTCGGCTTCTTCTGGCGTAATTGAAGTAATATATTTGGTATCCTGCGGTGGAATACCAGCACAGAGTTCCATTTGAGGGCAATAGCCGATAGCTGCAGCGGTGTTCCCATCTTCATACGTCCAACCAATGTCAAAGTTCAGTGTCGTTTGAGGCACATGCAATTTAAAGGAAACGATATTCTCTTGAACCCTATCAATAATCAGGTGTCCAGCGAATTGTGAAGGTGTCAACCAACCACGGTTCATAACGAATTGCCCATGAATACGGAATAGAATCTCAGCGAATTCGTTATTGTAAGCACGTAGACAAGCCCACATTGCACGATTAGGATCTCCCGAATTAATATGCAATTTTAGTTGTGGACGAGGGGAGAGTTGCCGCAGTAATGTTAACACGCCCTCTTCATGAATTTGCCAGCATTCACCGACCGAAACAGGTTCTGACGGCAGAAAAGATTGAAAAACGGATGCGGGATACTGCATCTCTGGTTCAGCGACCCGAAGATTCGCCAATTCGTCCCATTTTACATGGAAGTCGGATGAGTCGTATTCAAACGGCGCGATGAAACCTTTGATTGATATTTTTCCATCACCACTCAGATTAAGAGTGATTTTGTTTGGTGAAGTTGCCATTTTAGTTTTCCTCTACAGATATAATTGCAAGAAATGCGTTGATGTCTCCCTTCCTACTAAACCAGTCACCAGTGGCTCCAAGTTTGAAGACTTTACCTTTCTCAAAACTGTGTGTGATTGTCCCTTTGTTACCTGGTTCAATACCCCATGCAGAACTGAGAGCTTCCTTGGGTGTTCCCTTTGTTGGCAGTTTCGTGTCTCCATCATACAAGTCAAACGATCCGCATGCTTTCGCATTACCGACTTCTATTTTTATAGTAAGCGTGCCACCGTTTTCATAGACTAATGTATCAATATTGACAACAGTATAATCCTGATTTCCATGTCCAGGTGCACGGAAAGTGTCTAATACCTCTTGCTTTGACTGTTCTCTATCCAAGACAATCTTAATACCAGTAGAAGTCCTTTCTTCTATAGAAATCTTAGCGTGAAATGCGTTGATATACGGTTTATCCTTATCCCAAAATCGTGTGGCGATTAACTTAAAATACTGACCTTGGTTGAATTTGTGCTTTATCTGAAGTGTCTCACCGGACTCCCCCCAAGTCCAAGCAAGACTATCTTTTTCCGATACTTCTTTATCTGTAGGAATGATGTAATCACTATCAAATAGATAAAACGCACCTTCCGCATCGTCTCTACCCATTAGAATATCAATGATCAATGTTCCTCCGTTCTTACAAGAACTTGCATCAATCATGATAATCGTTAAATTTTGATTGTTTTCTGATGGTGTTCGGATTACATCTGATACTTCATGTAATGAATCTTCACCAGTGATAACAATATTTCCCAATCCCGGTTGCCTTCCATCCAACGCATCATTCAGAAATGAGAGATAATAAACTTCTTCCGATGGTAATCCCTTTATTCTTCGGTCATCATCCAGATCATTAACCAATTGTCTACCCATCAGTTCAAACTCGGGTGATATAACAAAACAATCAACAGGTGAACCTTTCTTAGTACCAGTTTTCCATCCCTTAATGATAGTTTGTGCTAATTCATGGTTGTTGTTAAATGATTTACCTTCTTGTAGTCTTCTATTTTGTATCGGTTCTCGCAAACTTCGGATTCTACCCAATTCTGCATTAGCTACCCATGTATTGATAAAGTTTTCATTCAAGAATGTTATAATCTTTTCATCAGAGAGGACACCTGCCCTCAGACTTTTACCACTCCCTCAGCAAGATTCGTCTGCAAGAGGTCCATCTATTGAAATAGCGTGGATCGGTTTCTGTTGGGTTGGTGCTAATTTCAGTGCTTCCTCCAAAGAAACCCAATTGATTTGCTCCGATTTGTAAAAACAACGGACCAGTTTGTTTGCTGCATCTTCTTGTGAGATGGATTCCGTGAATTCTATACTTTCTGTTTCGTCATCAATCCCCGCACGAAGTTCCATTTGTGGACAATACCCGATATCAGTATACCATGCAGGTTTGTTATAGTGTTCAGACGTTGTATACCAGTTGACATCAAAATTCAACACACCTTTTGGAACGTACATTTCAAAACTAACAATGCTTCCGCTGCTTCGATCGATAACAAGGTTACCCTTAAATTGAGATGGGGTGAACCAACCGTCAGTTAACCTAAACTCCGCGTGGATGCGAAATGTGATGTCGGCATATTCATCATTATATGCACGTAGACATGCCCACAAACCGAAAGAGTCTCCTGAATTCAGGTGCATATCTACATTTGGCTCTGGGTGAAGTTGCTTCAGCAAATTCAATACACCTTCATGTCTTATCTCCCAAACGTCGCCAACAGAAATAGGAGCCTGTGTGAAAAAATCAGAGAAAATTGATGTGGCATATAGTTTTTCTGGCTCCACGACGCGCAGATTTGCTAATGCATCCCATTCTTCGTGGAAGTCGTATTGTGTATATTCAATCGGCGCGATGAAACCTTTAATGCTGACTTCTGCGTCGTTGTCAAGATTAAGCGTGATTTTGTTTTGTAAAGTGTTCATTTCAATTTTCCTCTACAAAAATCCTTGCCTTAAAGGCATTTGTATTGCCCTTCTCACTTCTATAGTTGCACCCGGTAGCACCCAACTTAAAAAACTGTCCCCGTTCAAAATGATATGTGATTTGTCCCGTTTCATCAGGTTCAAGCCACGTCCGTGCCAGTACCATGTCTTTCGTAACTCGTTCAGTTGTCGGTAATTCATCATCGCCATCAACCAAATAGAAATAACCATCTGCATCAGCTCTACCAGTCTCAATATCAATAGTAAGCGTGCCACCATTTTCATACGTTCTCGTATCAATTACGATTACGGTGTAATCCGCAAAACCAACTACTGGTGACCGGAAAACATCTAAAACATTCTGAGAAGGTTCATCACTGTTCAGGATGATATTCCCCAGTCCGGGCTGCTTTCCCGCTAAAACGTCTTTAAGAAATATAAGGTAACTCTCCGCGTCTTGAAGTTTTTTATCCCGATTTTCCTTGAAAAATTCATTGACAAGCAGTCTACCCATCAATTCAAATTCTGGTGATATAACGAAACAATTCACTGGTGAACCTTTTTTGGAACCGGTCTTCCATCCCTTTATAATTGCTTGTGCCAAAGGGTGCGTTGTGTCAAACGTATTGCCTTCGCGTTCACGCCTTTTATGGATCGGCTTTTGTAGACTATGGATACGTCCTAACTCTGCATCTATCACCCAAGTGTTGATGAAATTTTCGTTCAGGAATTCAATGATTTGATCGTCAGAGAGAGCACCTGCTCTCAGGCTTTTGCCACTCCCTCAGCATGACTCGTCCGCAAGTGGTCCATCTAATGAAATAGCGTGAATTGGTTTCTGTAATGCAGGTGCCAATTCCACTGCTTTCTCCAACGGTACCCAGTTAATTCGCGCTGATTTATAAAAACGTAACATCAGTTCTTGCCATGCTTCCTCGTGTGTGATCGCTTCTGTGAATTCAGTGTTTTGCCAAACAACTTGTGTGCCTGCACAGAGTTCCATTTTCGGACAAAAACCGTTGTCTGCCGCAAGGCGTTCATCTCCAAATAATCTCCAACGGACATCAAAGTTCAACGTGGCTTCTGGAACGTACATTTTGAAGGAGACAATTTTTCTTACTCCCTGGTCAATAACCAGCTGACCAGTAAACTGTGATGGGGCAAAATAACCTTTTTCTAAGACGAATTCCGCGTGAATACGAAACAGAATTTCAGCAAACTCGTCATTATAGGCGCGAAGACATGCCCACAGACCATAGGAATCCCCTGAATCAGTATCTAACACCAATTGTGGATGTGGATTGAGTTGCCGCAACAACGTTAACACGCCTTCTTCTTCAATCTTCCAGCAATCACCCACCGAAACGGGATTCAATGGCAGAAATGCTTGAAAAATGAAAGTATGATATTGCTTTTCTGCTTCAGCAGCCTTTAAATTCGCTAATTCGTTCCAGTCCACGTGGTAGTTATGTTGGGTGTATTCAATCGGCGCGATGCAGCCTGTGATAGATACTTTTTCATCACCGTCAAGATTAAGCGTGATTTTGTCGCGTAAATTACTCATATAGATTCTCCACAACAGAAATTAATCATATCCACCTATACGTACTTTTGGATGCAGTTTTGCAGACTATTGTGGAAAAATAAAATGATGTCTAAACCTGACACCGATTGATCAGACATAACTATATCAGGACTCACGCAGTTTTTCTTAAAGTCTCCCCTATCAGTGGGACTTTAAGAAAAACTGCGTGAGTCCTGAAAATAATCCATTTCTGGTAAGAGATTCCATCTGTATTGGTCAGGTGGGTTTGTGTTACGCGCCCAATTACCAAGTATCTTTGTATCTTCACGTTTTGCTTGCATCTTTACTGCAATTTTTTCAGGATCCCAACCGTCTAATACCTTTGTGGTCAATTCTGTCAAAATGTCCTGACAATCTGGATCATTTGCTCTATCACGCAATTCATTCGGGTCATCACATAAATTAAAGAGCTGCGAAGGTTGTCCGTGGTAGTAGTTTAACTTCCAATCTCCGTAGCAAATCATCCGATGATAGCAGCCATCGTCTGTACAGAATTCAGAGAAAGCAATATCATCCCATTCTGCATCTGGATTTTTGAATAATGGCAGCACACTTCTACCACGAGAATTAGGTAAAGGAGGTGCTCCAAGCGCGTCAAGCATAGTTGCATTCAAGTCTAAGGAACTCAGGACACGAGAACAACGTACACCTTCTGGTAAGTTCCCACGCCACGACAGAATTGCTGGCACTTTTACGGAATGTTCATAGAAGGTCTGTTTCCACCAAAGCCCATGTTCTCCCACTTGTTCTCCATGGTCTGAACTGTAAAGAATAATTGTGTTTTGTTCTAATTTGTTCTCTTTTAGGGCAGTAAGGATTTGTCCAATCATGATGTCCATTCGTGTCACTAAAGCCCAATAAGCAGTACGTACGCGTAGAATCTCGTCAGTTGATACTTCTTCAATCCCGCATTTTTCACGCCACCAATGGAGGTAGGGATGTAATTTGTCTGAAAAAGGCACAGAATTATTTGGCATCGTCATGCGTCCATCATATAGATCGTAATCTTCCTGACGTGCTACGAATGGTTGATGTGGCAACATAAAGCCAACGGAGATAGAAAATGGTTCATCAAGCAGACCTGCTCTTTTCTGAACACCAAGTCTGTTGAGATAATCTACTGTTGCTGCGGTAACATCTTCGTCATGAACCTGATATGCACTCTGTCCTGCTCCTGACTTCTGTAAACTCACCCTTGCTGGTCCTGCTGTGCCCGACAGTTCTCCATGGTCAACACCGCGACCCCCTGGATGATTCGGTCCGTGGTCACCGACGAGTCGTTCTGCATATCCGTGTAGTTGATCTGGCCCCAAAGCATGCATTCGCCCGATTAGAATGGGTTTATATCCAGCTGCTCCCATCGCATGCGCGAAAGTTGGAATCCCAGAATCGAGGATGTGACTATTCGTCCAAACTTCGTTTTCATAAGGGAACCGCCCGCTTAACATTGACATTCGGGAGGGAACACAGATTGGTGAAGGACAGTATACGTTTTCAAATACTATGCCTTCATAAGCAAGTCTGTCTAAGTTTGGGGTTTGCACCAATTTGTCACCGGAACATCCTGTAACATAAGGATTGTGTTGATCTGAATGGATGTATAATAGATTAGGTTTTTGTGATTGCATTTCTTTTCCTCTGTGATAATGCTGTGTTTCATTATACTTGGCATGTGCTCGGTGTCAAGTATAATATAGTGACTTTTGTCTGAACTAGTGGACTGTCTACCGAAATTTTGCATGTAAAGGTCGCGATTCGGAGATCGCTCCTACCAATACCGCCTGCTCTTTGTAGGAGGGAACTCCGATTCCCGACTATTGCTGATACTTACAATTTTAGACTGGACAGACTACTAGGATTTTCAAATCAAGAAATCCACGGTATGAATGTGAGCGGCGCAATGAATTGCGCGACTACGATTTGTCTGAACCAGGATTTTCAGGATTATAGGATTTTCAGGATAGGTAGTTGGACCTCCGAAGTTCCTACCTAAAGTTTGACCTTTATCCTCTGAACGGTACTTTGATTTTCAGATTCTTATCCTGCAAATCCTATAATCCTGAAAATCCTGGTTCAGACAAAGAATGTTAATCCGTGATTCAGTCCTACCTTCTGTCAGATGGCGGAACGACACCTGCAGGAGCATTCGAGCTGCCAGTTGCATGTAGCACAGCTCCTGATCCGATGGTGGCAAACTGTTCCAGACTCAGTAGTAAATAAGCGGTGCTGTCTATACCGTGATGATCGCCCTTGATGGATTCTTCATCTTTGTCGGTGTAGGTTACATTCTCATCATAGACACAACTCAAAAACTCGTCTGTAACATCTAACGGACGGTATTCTTGCCTTAGATCCTCATCGGGTGGATGCAGCATTCTGTCCCGAAAGAAGAAGATTGCGGGTTGTCCAGTTTTATCTACCTTCAGACGTTGTTTGATCGCGTCAATCTGTCCAATACGCGATTTTTTTGGTTCTTTGACAGTAAGCCGCGCACGTCTGAGATGTTCAACACCATCCTGATCCGCACTGTCAACCGCGGCATACCGAATATAATCGTCATCGTCACAATTTGCTTCTATCATATCTATCAGATCGGTTCTTGTCAGACCTGTCTTGTAGATTTCCTTGTATGCATAGAGACGGTCCTCGGGTGATTCTGCCCACCAGATACAACTTGATGGGTTGCGGAAACCCCAGTCGACGCTGAGAAAACGTTTCCAATTTGGATCAAGCTCGAAACTATCAATGATATGTATATCCGGTGAAAATTTATCAAAAACGAGACCTTCTGCGGATTCCCATTTGCCTTCGTAGCCGCGTTTATATCGCAATCCTTCAAGGTTTTTCAGTCTGGAAACTCTCCGTTCACCGATTTCTGTCAATTCACCTGTCTCTTGATTGTAGATTTCGGGATTGTCTCTGAATGACAACTCAAAATATTCTACTTTGCCGTTTTTTGTTTGATGACGTATCCAATGGTCTGGAGAACTTGGGTTGCAATCTGCGATGAGAAATGCGATGGGCATTGTACCTGCACGCTCAGAAACGCGCGCGGTAACTTCCAACCATTTGTCAAACGGGATTAATTCTGCTTGATTGACAAATGCTGCATCAAAGAAATCAGATAGTAAGTTATTCGGATTGTCCAAGCCATTCATGTAGATACGCGAACCGTTCCAGTATTCAAAGAAGATGGGTTGTTCGCCACCGTGTTTCACGATGGGCGTTGGGTTTGGCGCGGTCCGAGCTGTAGGTCGGAATCCGAGATATTTCTCATAAGTGGGTATGATATTTCTATAGATTCGGTTGAGGGTTCTGTGAATGAATGTGAGTCTTGCACCTGGATACTGTCTGGCTAACATGTCTATGTAAGCAACGCAGCTATACGTTTTTCCTGCATCATAAGTGCCACCTGCTATTTTTATGGGTGCATGCGATTTGAAGAGGTCACACATTTTAGCATAAGGTCGGAATCCATCAAGGTTGTACTTGATGTTGGGCGTTGGGGCTACGACCTTTATGTTCTTGATGATCTCCTTCGGTTCATTATGTGCGGGTAGATTCTCCTCATATTCGTGGATGACTGGATGTACGTGTTCCAGTGCTGGTGGGTTTTCGTTGGTTTGTTCTCCTTCGGGGTGGACATCTTGCTCGGAATTATCGGATTGTTGCTGTACAAGTTTGTCGCATTCTATCATTGCCTTGAATGATTTGATGGCATCACCAAGCGTTTTGACATGAATGGATATCTGTTTGATTCTCTCAGGATCTCCTTTGCCATCCCTTATATCCTTATATGATTCTATAAGCTCATCCATCATTTCCTTCTGAGCTTCGTGCCACTCGTCTAATGTACGTTGATATTTACTTCTCTTTTGATTGGGAGTTGGTGTCACTTTAGTCATAATACTGAGTATTATAACTTACGGCAAATGTGAATTGTATTTATTGCGGTGTCTGGAACAATGGATTCACTATAAGTATGCATGGGGATTTTGCCTGAACCAGGATTAGCAGGATAGTCATACCATCTCTAATGATAATATAACACTATTTCGTAGGTCGGGTAGAGGAACGAAACCCGACAAATCATGCAGAATACCAAACGCGTATTCTGCCACGTGCATTTGGCGTTGATTTGGACATGACACTATAATAACCCAACTTGCCACCTATTGCACAGCTTCACCCTTTCTTCTCCTAATGTCCAATCATTCGCTCCAGATGAAGATTAAATAAATATTTCGGTAATCCAGTACACAAAAATGATCGTAGGGGCGGGGTTTCCCCGCCCGCCATCAACGCGCAACTTGCATATTTAATATTCATACTTGCTTATCATTCGCTCCAGCGGAGCGATATGTTTATAGCACACACAGCGTTTCATTCTTCCGCTCCAGCGGAGCGGTATGTGCAAAATTCTGAACAATCTTAGCCCAAATTGCCGTAATCTGTAGTGCGAGGTCTCCGGGGAACGCCTAAATGGCGTTCATACCGTTGATTTCTTGATTTGGTGCCTCACAATGCTAACTTTATCAGAAAATACAAATCAAGCTAATTTGGTATCATTCGCTCCAGCGGAGCGATATGTTTATAGCACGCACAGCGTTTCATTCTTCCGCTCCAGCGGAGCGGTATGTGCAAAATTCTGAACAATCTTAGCCCAAATTGCCGTAATCTGTAGTGCGAGGTCTCCGGGGAACGCCTAAATGGCGTTCATACCGTTGATTTCTTGATTTGGTGCCTCACAATGCTAACTTTATCAGAAAATACAAATCAAGCTAATTTGGTATCATTCGCTCCAGCGGAGTGATATGTTTATAGCACGCACAGCGTTTCATTCTTCCGCTCCAGCGGAGCGGTATGTGCAAAATTCTGAACAATCTTAGCGGGAGGTTATATTGTTTAGGTGGCAACTGGCGTTTTATTATTAGAAAAATTAACTTGACAACAACCATCTTCTTATGTAATAATATATATTACTTATACTACAAGCCTTCGGTGATCTATCATGCTAAACCATTTCTACAAAAGAATTACACACTATGATATGGATCATGCTGCATTTATCACATGCATGCCGATGACACGTTTTTATACCATGAATCGTCCATGCCAAGACATCAAAAAATTAAATCAAAAAACGTACCGAATCAAAAAAATGAAATTCTCAAGAATTCACCTAAAAAATTACAAACAAACCCACACACTGACTGAACTCACAACCCGGTACGAAAAACCGTACCAAAACCGTACCGTAACACAAAAAAACGCACATTACGGTACGGTTTCAAATCGGAACATCGCAAACAATATTGGGGTTAGAAACCCCTCCTACAAAGACGCTTTTGACAATTGAATGCCTCTGGTCCATACCAATTTTAATTTGGTTTTAGACCTTATTTGTGGTATCATTTTATAAGGAAAATATTCATTTTAGGAGGTGTTTTATGGCAGAATTAGGAAGTACTGCTCCAGATTTTAGTTTAACAGGAGCAACAGATCAAGAAGATACAGAAGTGAGTTTAGGGGACTTTGAAGGAAAAAAACTTGTTATTCTTTTTTATCCACTTGATTTTTCACCTGTGTGTTCAGAGCAAGTTCCCGATTTTAATGAAAAGTTAGATGCTATTCGCGCAAAAGGTGCGGATGTTGTGGCAATTAATCGTGACTCCACATTTGCTCATAAGGCGTGGAGTGAGGCTTTAGGTGGTATCGGTTTCCCGCTTCTCTCTGATATGAATCTTGAGGTTTCAAGAGAATATGGGATGGCACTTGATGAGGTCGGTATAACGACCCGCGGCGTGTTTATTGTAGATGGATCCGGCAAAATTGCCTTCAAACACGTTGAAGATGCTCCACCGGACAATACGTTAACCGCAGAACAGGTGCTGAGCGAACTTGATAATCTGTAGATTTTTTGAGAAGGCGGGTAGGTTGATTACCCGTCTTTTTTATTTTACCTCAAGTTGCTACCTATTCTTTGTAGGAGTGAATCAACGCCAAATACGCTTATGGTATTTGTCAGGTTCTAACCCCGATTGATAGCAGGAAACGTAGAAACAACGAATTCCGATGCTAATTGTGGTAAATCGGGGTTGGAAACCCTGAAAACAATGCACATTCAGTCTGAAAGAAACTATGTGTCTATCTCCCAGATGAGAACTGTGCCATCACCACTACCACTGACAAGTGTGTTTCCATCCTGACTGAATTCCATACTATTCACCTTATTTGAATGACCATAAATTACTTTCTTGCGCTCTCCATTGTCAGTGTCCCATAAATTGATGGAACCATCCTCTCTACCGTTTGCGAGGGTTTTTCCATTAGGACTAAATGCCAAGCATAAGGTACAATCTGTATGACCAGTAAGTTCCATTATGGATTTGTAGGTGTTAGTATCCCACAGTTTGATGATGTCGTCATTGCCAGCACTTGCCAATGCTTTCCCATCTGAACTAAATGCGATACAGTCAACGCCTCCATAATGTGCAAAGAAAGATTTTATGTTTTCACCTGTGTCAACATCCCAGAGTTGTATAGTGTTTTCAAAATTCCGAGTCGCTATGGTTTTCCCATCAGGGTGAAATGCGATACCTCTTACTCCATTATCCGGACCTAATTGAACTTTCTTTTCTTCACATGTTTGGATATCCCATAGTCTGATAATATCATCTGTACTGCAACTAACAAGTGTGTTACCATCAGGACTGAAGTATATATCTTCCATGATGTCAGATTCTCCAGTCTGTATCAATTTGTGTTCACCTGTGTTTTCAACCAAGAGTTTGATACCGTTCTCTGTTGCACTGGCGATGAGTAAATATCCATCGGAATTGAATGTGATTCCGAATGTCGTATCTTGAAACTGATAGAATGTTTCTATGTTCTTCCATGTTCTTGTGTCCCATATACGGACCGCGTGATCACTTGTTTTGCTCGCGATAGTTTTTCCATTGGGATTACAGGCAATACTCATGACATATTCTGAATAGCCTACATACATTTTGATTATGTCACCTGTGTGGATATCCCAGAAACGAATTGTTCCATCTCCGCTTCCACTTGTTAGTGTTTTACCATCAGGACTGAAAGCTAAACCACGTATATAGCTTGCATGTCCTGTGAATGTCTTTATGTGTTCACCAGAGTCTGTATCCCACAGTTTGATGGATTTCTCATAAATCGATGCTGATGCAAGCGTTTTGCCATCCGAACTAAATGCTAATACATCAACATGTTCTTTATGACTTGTGATTGTATGCTTTAGTTCATTCGTATTTCTGTCATAGAGATATATGTTGCCATTGTCACTGCCGACAGCAATTACTTCTTGAATTGGACTATACGCTGCACTGGTGGTAACACAATCAGGATGTAAGTTAAATGTCCTTATTGTCTTATATGTATTGGCGTTCAACAACGTAATTTTGTTGGTCCAACTTACACAAACCACTACTTTACCATCGGATGTGAATGATAACTCATTTGCATGATTAGATTCTTTTGTGATTGTATACTTTAATTTACTTGATGCAGCATCCCAAAATCGTGTTGTTCCGTCACGACTATCAGTTGCGATTGTTTTTCCATCTGGACTATATACTACTCTCCATACACAATCTGTATGTACATGAAATGTTAGCGGGTATGGTTCATCTGTCTTTGTATTCGAAATTAAGACGCATCCATTCGAAAATCCTCGGGCAATGTGATGTCCATCAGGACAATATGCAACGCAATCAACTTCACCACCGCTAAATTTGGACAGTGCTACTATATGATTTGTCCGAACATCATATTGCCCTAAACAATAACCACTTGCAACAGCAAGCCTTTTTTCATCTGGTGAATATGTTAGTCCGTGTATCCTACCTTTTCCAAAACGTGCTTTAGCACTTTTAGGTAGGAACCCTTGTATAGGATTATGTTCAATTTTACCTTCCATTGTTTTTCTTCCTTTTTGTTGACTTTCCCTGTTTATCGTTTGTAAGGAGTTATCAGGTGTCCGTCCGTGTTTGATTGGTTTCAGGTGGAAATCAACAACTCTAAGACGATTCCGAGCACGACTTAATCTGCTTTTTACCGTGTTAATTGATACTCCTAAATACTTTCCAATTGCTTCACAGGTCATTTCACCGAGATAATGAAGGATCACAACTGTGCGTTCTGCATCCGGTAGTTTTTGTAGGAGATCGTCAACTACTTCTCGGATATAATCTGCATATTCTTCTTCGCGGAGATCAGTGATATAATTTGCATAAGCAGCTTTCTCTAATGCTATTTCAGGAACAGATTCCAACGATTGCATGTCCATTCTCTTTTTTCGCAACCAGGCAAGACATCGTCGTTTTGCAGTGACATGGAGCCACCCAGTGAACTGTTTAGGTTCATTTAAAGTTGAAAGTTTCTTGTAGGCATGAAGAAATGTATCTTGTGTTATTTCTTCAGCAATGTGGAAATCACCAATTATTCTCCATGCAAGTGAATGCACACTTTTCTGGTATTTTTTCACCAATGTACTGAATGCAGTATCATCACCCGAAAGAATGCTGTTAATGAGTTCTGCGTCGTCGCGTTCCATCAGAAAACTCCAAAATAATTTGTACTTACAATAATAGGTGACGCGTTTTAACGGAAGGAAGGTTGCATGTGTGTAATAATTTTCGGAAAATGTGTGATTATCGCTGATAAAAATCAATATTGATTCCTATTGCCTAATTTCCCACATGAGGACAGTACCGTCGTCACTTGCGCTAAACAGAATTTTGCCACCATGATTAAATAATAAACCGGTCACCCAAGCAGTATGTCCTAACAGTGATTTTTTCAACTTACCTGTCTGTATATCCCATATTCTGATATCACCATCTGTACTTCCACTTGCAAGGACATTTCCGTCGGGACTGAAAGTTAGAGTGAAGACAGGATAATTGTGTCCAGTAAATGTCATTTTTGTATTACCTGTTTCAAAATCCCATAGGTGTATGTTCTTGTCCCCTCCACCACTGGCAAGGGTTTTGCCATCAGGACTGAGTGCAAGACTCTTTACACCTTCAAAACTCAATGGATTTCCTTATGAAAATCCGTTTTGTGCTGTAATGTCCGAGGCACAATGAATTGCGCGACTACGAACCTACTCAACGAACAAGAGGGTTCCATAAAATCATATAATACAAAACTTTACACAACAGATCACATCTAAACTTGAATTGTAAACGGTAACAACATTGAAACTATACTGCCTTCCCCGGGTACACTTTCTATTTCAACAGTACCACCGTGTTCCTCAACGATACGTTTCACATTCGCTAACCCAAGTCCAGTACCTTTTGTCTTTCGTGTAAAAAACGGTTCAAATAGATGCTCAATATCTTCTTCCGATATACCGATTCCTGTATCAATGACTTTGATATGGACCTTTTCATTCTGTTGAAAAGTAGATACAGTTAATGTGCCACCTTGAGGCATAGCCTCCACCGCATTCAACATAACATTCATGAATACCTGTTTTATCTTGTCAGAATCAAAAGGAAAATCTGAAAGATCAGCCGCAATGTCTAAGGACAGTTCTATTTGATGATGTGTTAGATTTGCTTCCATCAACTTTAGAACAGATTGTAGGACAGGTGCTAATGACTGTTGCTTAAGGTTGAGTTTTGTGGGACCTGCGAAATCCATCAGACCTTTGACAATGTTGTCAATCCGTTCAATTTCCTCAAGGATATACTGCAAGGATTGCCGCTGTTCATCTGATGTTTCTGGTTTCTGTATGAGCATTTGTGATAACATCCGCATAGAGGACAACGGATTACGGATTTCATGTGCAAATGAAGCAGACATTTTTCCTGCAGTTGCTAAACGTTCCGCCTGAATCAGTTTATCTCGTGATTGTTTAAGTTCCGCTGTCATCTGATTGAATGCAATCGTTAAATCACCTATTTCATCTCGTGTCTTAACATCACACTGCTCATCAAGATTGCCTTCAGCGACCTGTTCAGTGAACCCGACTAAGTCTTTTATCGGTTCAGTGATATGCTTACCGATGCGATGACTGATGAGTGCAACCAGAGCAGTCACAAGGATTGCTATTCCTAACATATACAGGGTCAGAGTGCGTTTTGCTTCGGCTATTGTATCTATTGGACGTAGAAGGCAGTAGATTCTGCCAAGTTCAACAGACCTATAGAAGACCTTATAGTGATTTCCTCCAAGTGTTACATCATGTGTAATAGGTGAGTCTCCCTCAATCTGGAAAGATTCCCTGACCTGATTGAGACGCAATGCTTCTATAAGATTTACACGATTTTGCTCAACATCGGACAAATCAGTCAACGTGCTTACATTCAACGTGAAGTCTGAACCAAAGATCATTACCTCAACACTGTATGCTTGCTTAACCTTTTCAATATCTTCCCGAATAAAACCTGTTTCCATAATGACATTGAGCCATCCTTGCGTTTCCTTGATAAACTGTTCGCTGTATTTCCAAGCGAAAAGTTCAACTGTAATCAATGGCACAATGATGGATATGGGGGCAAACAATAGTAGAAATGGGAGAACGATTTTTCTTTGAATGCTGTTGCGACGCATGGGTAATCCTTATATCTAAAGCAATAACATCACTTTAACATAAGTTATTGTTCTTGTCAAGTTACTGGTAAATTCCGGGTGTGTAAAGTTTTTGGCAAACATCTCATATTCATTGTAGTGCGGGGTCTCCGGGGAATGCCTAAATGGCATTCATACCGTTGATTTGGTGCCCCGCCCATCTATAATCTCCCAACAAGTGCGGGGCACGGAGACCCCGCACTACAATGAATGGTCCGAAGTTTGTGCCAAAAACTTTACATACCTATATATTCCTTACGGTTTATTCATTCTTTAGACAATATCAAGTTTTTTGGATTTTATGCAACCTTTTCCATCTAAAATTGACTCTTTAAGGTACACACATATTTAATTTATCACACAATAGAATGGCATCTGAACCACTAAACAAAAGTCGTAATTCGTCTATACATATTTTTTTTGAACATTTAATCTGATTGCGTTGTCTAAATAAAGGAATATGGAACTTTTCACCACTTTTGGTGTATAATAATTACGCTTTCCAAGAATGTCAAGATGTTTACTTTGTAATCCCCATCCACATCTAAAACAGGAGAATGAGAATGACAGAAACCACAACAACTATGGAGTTTTTTGCTGCTGACGAATTAGAAGAAATTGATGATGATGAATTGGTTACCAACTTCCAGAATGGTGATAAGAACGCGTTTAATACCCTTGTCTTAAAATATCAGAATCGCATCGCCAAACTTATATACAGACACACAAATGATGCGGAAACCACAAAAGATCTTTGCCAAGAGACATTCTTGAAGGCATACAAGTCACTCCCCAAATTTAAACGTGAATCTGCGTTTTATAGTTGGCTTTACCGTATTGCTGTGAATTGTTGTATTGACTACGCACGACAACAAAACCGAAGAAAAACTGTTCCGTATGACGAATTGACAGCTGGTCCAGAGGAGATTCTGATAAGCAAGTACCCATCTCCATCTCATCTGGTTGAGATGGAGGAACTCGGTGACATTATTAGCAAAGCAGTGGAGCAGCTACCGACTAAACAACAACACGTTTTCAGACTTCGTTATGAAAAGAAACTACAGATTAAAGAGGTGGCTATTCTCATCAATCGTTCAGAGGGCACGGTGAAAACACATTTGCACCATGCACACAAGCGGTTGCGTGAGCTACTTCGCCCTTATTTGGAAAATCGTCCGATTGAATGGAATGGATAGGCGATACGGTCCAATCTCAATTTATGCGGTTCAGATACCTATTAATATGAGTGTGTAAAGTTTTTGGCAAACATCTCACTGGACATTGTAGGGCGGGGTCTCCGGGGAATGCCTAAATGGCATTCCCCGGGATTATAGTCTGTCACTTCGAAATCCCCATCTAATAGATGAGCATTATCTTTTGAATGGCACTTGGAAATACCAAACACCAATCCTGGAAATCTACTAATCCTGAAAATCCTGGTTCAGACAAGTGCCAAAAACTTTACACACCCAACTCTATAAATATATTTGCATTTGAACACAAAGTATGATATTATACTATTCACAAGATATAAGAAAGACATTTCTGATTAGGAAGATTATGATACGGACCCATTCACACCCCAGTTTGCATAGTATCTCCAACGATTGGCATTGGTGGCATTCCAAGACCAGTGAAGGGGTGTGTGTGCGCTAAAGGAATTGTATTTTTTCTGTTTTTTATTTTTTGACCTTATGCACACAACCAAAGTGGCATGAGGTTTTTTGTTTTAATAACGTCTAAGGAGAAAACATGAACATATTATCAGAATTAAAATATGATAGGGATGGTTTGGTCACTGCAGTAATTCAGGATCGTGAGAATAATGAAGTACTGATGGTTGGCTATATGAACGAGGAAGCGATCAAACAAACCTTGTTAACGGGTCGTGTCTGCTTCTGGAGTCGTTCACGGCAAAAGTTGTGGATAAAGGGGGAGACTTCAGGGCATACACAGACTGTCGAATCTATCGCAGTTGATTGTGATGGTGACGCCTTGCTAATAAAGGTTGAGCAGAGGGTGGCGGCATGTCATGCCGGCTATCGTTCCTGTTTCTTTCGGGAAGTCTCCCCCGATGGTGAGTCAACAGAGGTTGTAGGTGAAAAGATATTTGATGCGGATGCGGTTTATTAGAGAAAAATGACCTTTTTTTGTATCCTTACATCAAAATCTGATCATCTATTCTGAACATAGATAATGGAATTATTATTGCAATATTATAAAACAGGCTAAGGATACGAAAAGGAGTTGACAATGTACTATCCTACATTGAAAGAATTTAGAGATAAAGCGAATGAAGGCAACACGATACCAGTATATCGTCCGATTTTGGCAGATATGGAGACACCGGTATCAGCATTCTACAAATTGATGCCAGATAGTTATGCTTTCTTATTAGAGAGCGTTGAGGGTGGAGAGCAAGTTGCACGCTACTCATTTTTAGGTGGTCAACCGTCAGTACTGTTCCATACTAAAGGACATGAGGTGACCATTGAGTATCTGTTGAAGGGTGAGAAGGTGTGTAAGGAATATAATGACCCGTTGAAAGCACTTGAAGAGGTGATGCAGAATTACCGTCCTGTCAAAGTAGATGGATTGCCCGAATTCCATGGCGGCGCGGTCGGTTATATGACTTATGATATGGTGCGTTTTGTAGAAGAATTGCCCGATGATAACGAAGATATCATGCAACTTCCCGACTCGTTTTTCATGATTGCCGAGACATTATTGATTTTTGATCATGTCAATCATCAGATTAAGGTTGTTACAAACGCACATATTGATGGAGATGTTGATGCTGCTTACACCGATGCAATTAGGAAAATTGACGTTCTGATTGAAAAACTGACAACTGTTTCAGATAAATCTATTATTGGAAATAGAGAACAGGATGCAGAACACCATCCCGATCCTATACCTGACCCCCAATCAAATTTCACGAAGTCTGACTATGAAGATGTGGTCAAACGCGCTAAAGAATACATCGCTGCAGGCGATATTATACAGGTTGTGCCATCACAGCGGTTTAGTCGTCCTGTAACTGTAGACTCTTTTGATGTCTATCGGGCATTGCGGGTGGTGAATCCCTCGCCATATATGTACTATCTTAAGTGTGGTGGTTTTGAAATTGTTGGTGCATCACCAGAAATGATGGTACGGGTTGAGGATGGCATTGTTCAGACCGTGCCAATTGCCGGAACACGCCCGCGTGGGAAGACTGCTGAAGAGGACCAAGCATTAGAGGAAGAACTTCTTACTGATCCTAAGGAACGTGCAGAACATGTCATGCTTGTGGATTTAGGAAGAAACGATCTCGGCCGTGTATGCGAATATCATTCTGTCAAGGTTACAGATTTGATGATAATTGAACGGTTTTCACACGTGATGCATATCGTTTCGCATGTTGTTGGAAAACTGCGTGACAATCTAAGTGCTTTTGATGTTATTCGTGCCTGTCTCCCAGCAGGCACACTCTCTGGTGCTCCAAAAATACGTGCAATGGAGATCATAGACGAACTGGAAACGTCGCGTCGCGGCACTTACGGTGGCGCGGTTGGCTATTTCAGTTTCTCTGGGAGTGCAGATACAGCTATAACAATCCGTACAGCAGTTATTAAAGATGGGACTGCTTATGTGCAGGCAGGAGGTGGTGTTGTTGCTGATTCAGACCCTGAAAATGAGTACTTTGAAACCGTCAGTAAAGCATGGGCATTACTCACTGCTATTGAATTGGCGCAGCAAGGACTGATATTATAGGAGGCAGAAAGATGGTATTGATGATTGACAACTACGACTCGTTTACTTACAATCTCGTGCAATATCTCGGTGAATTGGGTGCGGATTTAGCGGTCCATCGTAGTCGGAAAATTGGAATAGATGAATTAGACACTCTGGAACCTGAACGGATTGTGATTTCGCCCGGTCCTTGCACACCGCGAGAGGCGGGGATTTCCAACGATGTAATAAAACACTATGCTGGGAAGGTACCAATTTTGGGTGTGTGTCTTGGACATCAATGTATCGGAGACGTGTTTGGTGGTGAAGTAGTGCGAGCAGATAGATTGATGCACGGCAAAACTTCAATGATACTTCACAATGATAAAGAACTTTTTGAGGGATTGGATAATCCGTTTGAGGCGACACGATACCATTCGCTCATCGTTAAGAAAGACACTTTGCCAGATTGCCTGGAAATCACGGCATGGACAGATCAGGATGAAATCATGGGGATTCGTCATAAATCACTACCGATATGGGGAGTCCAATTTCACCCAGAATCTATATTAACGACTGCTGGTAAGAACCTATTAAGCAACTTCTTGGCATTATAGGTATGAATTGGAATTAAATATCAATTATGACAAATACAACAAAAGACGAAATACCTACGCCCGTTCTTATTTCCTGGTCTTCAGGGAAAGATTCTGCGTGGGCATTACACACATTGCGTCAACAACCAGAAGAATACGATGTCCGTGGTATCTTCACCACCGTCACAAAGACGTTTGATCGCGTCTCTATCCACTCTACACCTGCATGGGTTTTGAAACAGCAAGCAGAAAAACTCGGTGTGCCGTTGTATGAGATACCGATTCCATATCCTTGCTCAAATGAGATATACGAAGCAGCGATGCGTAAGTTTCTTGCAGAAGTAGAAGCATTACCTGAAGATATGTCCGCATCTCATTTTGCATTCGGAGACTTATTTCTTGAAGACATCCGCGCATATCGTGAGGAAAAACTTATCGGCACTGACTTCACTCCGATATTTCCTGTATGGGGTGAAGATACGACACTACTTGCACATAAGATGATGGCGTCCGGTTTGCGTGCGATTGTCACGACTCTTAATCCAACCAAAGTCCCCCCTGATTTTGCAGGGCGATGGTTTGATGAGAAATTCCTTGCTGATTTACCTAATGGTGTGGATCCACTCGGTGAAAATGGTGAGTTTCATACCTGTGTTATTGATGGACCGATGTTTAGTTCACCTATTGCTGCAAAGCCCGGAAAAATCGTTCAGAGAGATATTATTTCTGCCTCCGATGACGATGATGACAAGATTCACAAAGCAAACGCCTCTCCTCCGACTTATGTGTATGCTGACGTTGTATCTCTTAACGCGTAGGTTGGGTTTCGTGCCTAAACCCATAGGTGTCAACTTAAGGACTTTCGGCCATCTTTAAGAGTTTGTATGTTGTCCGCTTTCCTGCTCTATGTTTCCCTTGGTCGCCGTATTGTAGATCCCTTTTTATGTTTCTGAGTGTTTTCAATAATGCTGTTTTTGATTTGTTGAAACTCATAGTAAGCATCCTTGCGTGTCGTCCGATAAGTTCTGCTGTTTTGATGATATCCTGTTGAATACATCGCCAACCTGATGCCAACATAATCCAGTGTCTTAGAACTTGTGTGATCAGTTTAGCATACACTTCACATAAGACATTTTCAGCTTTGTAGCGGCGAGTTTCATTTAGATTTCCAATACTTTTGAAGGACTTAAACATCAACTCTACTTGCCATCGGATACTATAAATAGGTGCGATCTGTTCTGCTGTCAGTAGTGATGCGTCCACATTCGTAATATAGATATCCCATCCAGCAAGTAGCAGGCGTTCTTTAGAAGGTGTTCTCCCTTTCTGTTTTGCTTCGCGTTTGATGTGGCGGCGGCGCGAGTTTGTTTCTTGTTCGAGGCGTCGGACTGCGATGAACCGTATTGGAAGTCGTTTTTTTGCCCCGATGAAACATCCCAAGTCTATGGTGTCTGCGGTTTTTGTGGAAAGATATTCATCTAAATAAATGCGTTCACCTGCTTCATCATAGAGATTACAACGCATTTTGTATGGTGATATCCAATATATATCATTTTGTGTGAGTTGTTCAAATGTATCAAAGGTAAAGTAGCCGAGATCTGCTAAACGCAAACTCTTAGGTGGAAGTTGTTCAAACTGTTCTTCTACCTTACTATCAGATGCGACACCATCTGTGAGGTGAAACTGATCAAAAACACCTGTCAAAACATCAAAACGGAGGTGAAGTTTCAGAGATGCTTTTTCATGATCGTTTTTACCACGACCGCCTTTCCATACCTTTCTCAGTTCATCCGGTAAAGTTATTGTTGTGCTGTCGTGCACATACACACCTGTAAACTGGTTGAGGAGTGGGAGGGTCTGTGGAGGCATTGCGACACTCTGGGATGCTGCGACTTCAAGGATTGCTTTCAAGGTATCGGCTGCCTCAAAGGACATCCGTTTTTCAATCGCTTGACGGGAAACCTCAATGTCTAAAGCGCGTGCGGTATGTGCGAGATCCGTATAACTCGCATCAGGATTTTCAAGCCATCCGAAGACAAGGATTTTGGCAAAAGCAGGTGCTGTAAGTATCCGCTTTCTCTGAACAAAATCACAAGCCAAAGATGCTGTTTCCGCAGCATTATCAAAAACTTCTTGCATTATGTCTGTAACCTGTGTTAGTATACACATCGGAGCACCTCTCCGTAAATGATAATATATGACTATATTATGAAAGAGGTGCTTCCATTTTGCAACAATAATCTATACTAAAAAAACATAAAACTGTCCTTAAGTTGACACCTATGGGGTTTCGTGCCTAAACCCAACCTACGGATAATTGACTGTTAATCGTTGGAAGAGAGAATCACTAAACAAATAGGTTAACACAGAATAAGTACCAGGACTTACGCATTTTTCTTAAAGTCCCACTGATAAGGGGGATTTAGGGGGTTAAATCACTGAAATATCATTGAAATAACGGCTTTTACCCCCCCTTATCAAGGGGGAATGCGTAAGTCCTGAAGTACAAAGGAGATAATGAACGATGTTTATTGGTCCGTGGGAACTAATTATTATTTTAGGATTTGTTGGTTTCTTTTTTGTAGGTGTGATACTTACAATAGTGGCACTTACAAAACGAAAAGATTAATGGGACTAAAGACCTAAGTATATTTTATAATTTTGAATGTTTTCAATCGGTATTGGAAACCATTCTAACAAATCGGGGTTAGAAACTCCTTCAACAAGAGGATTAATCTTATGGAGCAGAAATTTACGATAGAACCACCAGGAGAAGTGAAAGATCACCCGTTTCCACCGACACGGCCTGATATTTCAATAGTTGAAAGTTCTGATAAAATCTATGAGGTAGATTGTCAAGAGTTACAGTGGTGGTTGATGATTCCAAAGATGGGTGAACGTTGTATGTGGGCAGAATATGATGGTGAAACGCAGCAATTGGACGCTGTTACTGAGATGATTCCGACAATACCTGCAGTTATACGTGGTATTGACTGCGTTGAAGTCCAGTTCAAGGAATACCTTGCGAATGATTGGCCTCCATCTCCAAATTTGATGTATGTTACAATTGATGAAACGCACACGAGATGGATTTCAGTTGTAATGACCATAAATGGTAAAAGGATTTACAATACAATTGGAGAGGAATGGTTTGAAGATCAGTGGGGACCTGATAGTAAACGTCATATCGTTGATGATGGCAGGTATGAATTACAACCCGATGGTTCCTACAAAACCACAGATGGGGTAGGCATAGGTGCTGGAACGTATGATGTGACGATAGGTGAGAATACCTTCCACTGTCTACGAGTTTTAGATCCAGATCTAACCGCTGAACATGGTGGGGAAATGTGTGAGGTATATTTAGAAGAGGGCGGTCGCACCGTTTTCTTTAGACGTTATGATGGACGTTATTTACGTGGTGATTTACTCAAAAAGTTTCCTAACAATCGTCGTATTGTGATTGACGATATCACCTATATCCATAGTAATTGCACAGGTTGGTTTCATGATACAATTACTTTGGCATCACTTGGTATTACTGGTTAGCATGCAAGCGGTATCAGTATTAATGATGATTGGTGCAGTTAGAAATCATACCATAGGTGTCAATTTAGTGATATTCCTTTTATCTGAACCAGGATTTTCAGGATTATAGGATTTCCAGGATAGTGAGTTTGAACTCCAGACGTTACTATTCAAAGATTAACCTTTATCCTCTGAATGGCACTTTGAAATACGAGTCTCTAATCCTATAAATCTACTAATCCTGTGAATCCTGGTTCAGACAAAGGCAAAAAGTCCTATCCTATCTAACAAAAACGTCTCAATTAATATATAACCTATATTCACTATCCTGACATGTTTTTCATAGATACTTATAATGCAAGGAGTATTCCTAATGTTAGCCAAAAAATACACAATCTTGTTCTGTGTCTTATCTCTCTTATTTCCATTATTCAGTTATCCACAGGATGAAGTGACTGATGAAAAAATCATAGAAAGGTATAAGTTGATGCTTATTCAGAAACCGAAAGAGGGGAGTACGTTTGATAGACTCTATCAGTTTTATCTTGAGGGCTCAGGTTTAGAAGCAATGGTATCTGATTATCAGTCAGAGGCACAAGCAAAACCTAATGAACCGAATATTCAACTCATCTTGGGGCATATATACAAACGCCTGGGTAAGGACAAAGAGGCACTAACTGCATATCAACGCGCTGTGGAACTTTCACAAAATGATTACTATGCACATTTTGCGTTAGGTCAGTTGTATGTGATACGCCGACAACACGAAGCGGCAATTACTGAATTGACGAAAGCAACATCTTTATCAGAGCGTACACAGACTATATCCCTTGAAGAGTTGACAGATATTTACAAGACGCTGGGACATGCGTATTTTAGTCAAGATATGATTGATGAGGCGATTAAGACGTGGGAAAAGATCTCTGAACTTGATCCTGATGATATCTTCGCACGTATAGAACTTGCAGACCTATTCCGTGAACAGGAACTTTATCCACAAGCCATTGCACAATATGAAGCGATCATAAATCTTAAGAAAGATGATACATATCGCAAATGCCTGAGTATGCGGGAGATCGGTAAAATCCACGAAGAATCAGGTGAATATCGGAAGGCTTTGAAACAATATGATGCGGCGTTAGACTTAACTGCACAAGGTAATTGGCTGAGAAAAGACTTGCAACACAGGATTATTGCTATTTATTCGGCAGATGCTAATTGGAAAGACTTGATTGTGTATTATAAAGGAAAACTTGAAGCAGCTCCGAATGATCCTGAGACTCTCGGTCTACTTGCTGCAGCGTATATCGAAAATCAACAACTGGAAGAAGGGATTGATACCTATAAGAAAGGTTTGACACTTGCTCCTACTGACATCGGCCTTCGACTCAATCTTATAGGTGCACTTCGTGATGCAGAAAAGTTTGAAGATGCGGCTGCGGAATATGAAGCACTTAGTGAACAACACCCTGATGATATTGGAATATATCGCGAACTTGGCAAATTGTACTTGCAACTTGAAAATGAAGAAAAGGCGAGGGAGGTTTATCAACGACTGATTGATCGTGAACCAGAGAGTGCCAACATTTACATTACACTTGCTGATATTTACACTAGTCACGAATGGCTTGAAGATGCTGTCGCTGCATATCAAAAAGCAATGGAACTTGATCCTGATAATCTTGATTATATTGAGTATTTTGGGGAGTTTTATTATAGACAAGGTGAAAGTAAGAATGCGATTGAAACATGGAATCGGATGGTTGCTGATACCAAAAGGACTGCTGAGAATTATGACCGTTTAGCCCGTCTACTTGAGACCAAGAAGTTCTCAAAAGAAGCAATTGATGCGAGTAGAAAAGCAGTTGAACTGATGCCAGAGACTTATCGTTTCAGGGAGTCGTTAGCCAAGAAGCTAATGAACAGTGAGCAGTATGATGAGGCACTCTTAGAATATACGGAGGCGATGAAACTTGCACCGAATACGTTTTTTGCTGAACAGATGGACGACAAACGGATTGAACTCTACAAACGGCAGGGAACACTTGTTAAAAAAATAGAAGAAATAGAAACAGAACTTGATAAATCCGTACTTGCTGACAACGAGAAATTTGCCCAACAGAAGCGGCTTGCTAAGATGTATCTGAAGTTAGGAAACACGACCTATGCGTTGGGAATACTCTTAGAGGCAAAGAAACTTCAACCCGATGACATTAACGTAAATCGTTGGGCAGCGGATATTTATATTAAACAGGGGAGACGCGATAAAGCGATTACTATTTACCGTCATCTAACTAATATTGATAACACAAATGCACGTGAGTATTATTCTAATATAGCAAAGATATACCTTGAAACCCTGGATTTTGAGGAGGCTATAGAAGCCGCGAAGCAAGTCGTCGCGCATAGTCCGCGTAATCCAGAGGGGCATCAGTTGTTGGCGCAAATTGCGATGCAATCCGGTGATTACGACGCATCTGTGAGTAGTTTTAAACAGGCAATTCGTTTGCGTCCTGAAGCAATTGATATTCGTAGAGAACTGGCACAACTTTACCACAATTCAAGGGACTTTAGACTTGCAATTGCACAGTACTGGCGTTGCTGGAATCTCAGCGACAATATCGGTGATAAACTCAGTTTTATTCAACCACTTGGGGAAGCATATTACAGTTTAGGTAGGCGAACAGAACTTGCAGAAAGATTGAAACAGATGGCTAAATCGAATACATCTGGTATTGCCCCAGTCTTAGCTCTTGCTCAAGTCTATCGTAGTGAAGGTGATCTTTCAAGTGCTCGGTTTCAACTTGCACGTGCATTAGATCAACGACGTGAGAACCCAGAACTCTTGTATCAACTTGTTGACATAAGTTTAGAGCTTGGTGATATTGAGGACGCACTAAGCTACCAACAGCAACTTGTCAAAGCGGATCCTGATCCAGTTCATCAGCAAAAACTTGGAGAACTGTTGTTTGATGTTGGGCGCGAACAGGAGGCTGTTCAAACATGGTCAAAAGTGTTGCATCAGAAGAAGCATACAGTTGATGCCGAAATCAGACTTGCGAAGTTATTGATTAGACACGGTTTAATGGAGGAAGCATTTTTTGCCCTTGACAATGCAGCAGGAAAGATAACTGGATCTGATATGTATATCGGCTTGTACCAAATTGGTGCTACGCTGGTTGAGATAAGCGAACCTGAAAAAGCTTTACCATACTTCCAACGAATCATAGAGATGTCAAAACCGGTACTTGCTTCGTCTAAGAAAAAAACGACAACTGCTAATCCCAATTCCTTTTATGGTCCGCCTGGGATCAACATCCACAAACTGCATCTCGCTGCTATTCTATCGCGTCGTGTGCAGCCTCAGCAGAATTCTGCCAGAAATGTCTCGTCGTGGTTGCCGAACACTTTTGAAGAGGCACAGGCTGCAGCACTTGTGCAGATGAAGACGATTTTAGATAATCTTGGGAAATTGGATGACCTGTTTGTTGATTTTGAGACAAAGGTCGTTACAAATCCAAAGGATGTCCACACACTTGAACTATTAGCACAACTCTATATCTTGATGCAAAATCAAGAAAAAACCGTTGAGGTTTTAGATAAGTTAATTGCTGCCTCTCCTAACAGTTTAGTCTATCAAGGTATTAAGTTAATATCGTTAGTTGATCAAGAGGATACACGAACTAACATATTCACCAGATGGAAAAGTATTAAGTTAATACCGTTAGTTGATCAAGAGGGGGTCAAATACGATAATCTCATAAGTTATCTTGATGAGATGACTGGATTGACAACAGATGGAAAGAATTGGTACCTGGTAGAATTAGCTTCTATTCTCTTTAGTCAAGGAAAACGTGATTCCGCTGAGAAACTGTTGGATGAACTTGATGGAATGAATGTGCTTCATCTCAGTAATGGACATAGATTAGTGGATCTTTTTGTAAAAATGGGGAGAACGGAACAAGCAGAAAAGATGCTTTCTGACATTTCTACGACAACTGGTGCGCGCATATCACAACAATATACACGGATTTATGAATCAGTTACGAATACCTATCTAAGCAACGGAGATCCTGACAAAGCAATAGAATACTTCTGGAAGTATATTGAAAAGACCAATCCAGCAATATCCAATGCAAATTCATCTTTTTCTCCCACTTCAAGCGGTCAAGGATCTCAGATCAATTTCCCATCGCCAACAATATATTACACGCAAACACGGTTAGATTTTCTGCAGAAGTTTTTCAATAAAGTTTATATCACAGAACAACAAGACTTATTCTACACCGCATTAGAGGCTAAATACAATGGTGCGGAGGATAGAAATCGTATCTATCCAGCATTAGCGATTAGTTATTGTAAATGGTGGGATGGAAACCGCGACGAAGCACTTGAAGTCCTAAATAAGGTACAAAAGGAATTCCCAGATGACCTGTCGCTAAAAATGAATACTATAATTGTTTCGATTCAATCTGGGAAACACAATGTAGCATTAGAAGTTATTAAGAAACTTATTCATGCGGATCCAACGAATCTGAATAAATATTATGATCTGACGGTAGAAATTGCGAGGCATACAGGAGATTCGTCTGCAGTGCGTGATCTGATGAAAAACATCTTGAACGCTCCGACAAGTTTGCAGCAGCTTTACAGTTTCTCAGAAAAACTACAAAGTGCGGGTTTCACACAGTACGCAGTTGCTGTCTCCCAAAAAGCGATGGATTTAGCCCTGAGAGAAAGGGATCCCAGTTTCTTGAGAAAGTTTAGTAGTCATTTGAACGATTTAGGACGTGGACAGGATGCTGAGCGTTTGGTGCAGCGTGCTGTGAAGTTAGAAAATTTGAAGGTTTTGTCTGGGCAAACAGTGCCTAATATGAATACGCAATCGGTAACGCTTACACCTAAACGGTTAAAGATGATTCAGGATCGTGAGGCAAAATTGGTTCAAACAGCCGAACAGAATCCGAAATCATTCAAAGCACAGTCCAATTTAGCATCGTTTTACGCAAGTAGAAATCAGGTGCAAAAAGCGATTGAAACATATCAAGCAGCACTTGAACTACGTCCAAATGACATAGCATTACGCAATCAGTATGTAGGCATGTTACATCGGGTGGGAAAAGTTAAAAAAGCAGTTGAACAATATACGTATATACTCAAAAACAACATATCCGGCCCCCAATTCAGTTATTACCAGTTTCAGTATATCATAGAGACATTTATTCAAGCAGGTGAAATTGACAAACTCATTTCTATTGCCAAAGAAATGGTTGAGAATAATCAAAACTCTGGACGTAGTAATGAATTTATTCGGAGAATGGCTCAACATTTTAGAAACAATAACAATAATATCAAACCAATGATTGAGATTTACGAAAAATCACTTGAGACTGGAACAGAAACTTATTTTTATGACTTGGTTTCGGCATACATGTCTACTGGGAATCGTGACAAAGCGAGACAACTATTGGTCAGTAGACTCAAGACTGGTACGGCGGGTAGACAAGTCGCTGTGATACTTAGGTTATCTGAATTAGATGAAGGTATAGAAGATTTGAAGAAATTAGCAAAGGAATATGCGGAGAAGTTCTCTATTGATGCTGCTGAACCATCTATGTTATATGTTCTTGCTATTTTGAAAATAGTAACAGATGACTTAGAGGGTTCAGATGTTTATGTAGAAAAACTATTGAAGAATAAAGGAAATAATCTTGGAACGTATTGGTTAGTTACGATTGCTGACTCATATCAGAAAAAGGGAGATTCAGACCGCCAACTGCGTGTACTTGAGGCTATAATTGAAAACGTTGATCTACAAAATACTGGACAATTATCCAGTACTTATCTAAAACTGGGAACTATCTATGCAGGTAACGGGGAGAAAGAGAAAGCACAAAAAGCCATTCGAAAAATGGGTAATCTCCGTCTGATGCGAAGCGGTGGTTCTCGTCATTATGACAAAGAATCTGTAGCACGGACATATATGCAACACGGTTTATATGACGAGGCGGAAGTGTTGTTGATTGAAGTCATCAACGACTTAAACGCACAATCATATTACCGTGAACGGGCACAGGAACAATTGGCGACAATCAAACTTAAACGAGGCGATACAGACGATGGTTTGAACAATACAATGGATGGCATGAACCTTGCCCTACTCAGAACGAAAGCGGAGGAACATAAGAACAGACTACATAATTACGAGGCAATAAAAGCTTATGAACAGATTGTCAAGAAAGCACCAGAGGACCTTGCTTCACGCGCTTCACTTGCTTCGCTTTATACTAAACAGCAACAACATGATAAAGCAATTGAAATGTGGGATGCTCTGCTAAAAATTGATCCTGAGAATACGAAGTATCAGGATGGACTTGTTGTTGCATATAGAATGACGAATAGAAATGATGAAGCGATTAAGTTTGCTCAAGGATATATCCAAAAGAATCCGGATGTTGGTCTACACCATATCCGTCTTGCAAATATATACGCGGACAATGGACAGATTGATAATGCGATAACCTCCTATAAAAAGGCTATAGAACTCTTTCCGAATGATGCAAAATCTCATGAGGAATTAGCTAAGCTTTATGAGAAAAAACGTGACTATGATGCTGCAGAAAAGTCGTATAACGATGCCCTAAAATTCTCAGCACCAGGGAATAACCAAGCCGAGATTATGCAGAATTTGATGAAGATTTATCAACGGCAAGGAAGATTAGATGAGATGCTGAAACAAGCTGAAGAGCAGGGAACTCTGACCTTTGATATGCAACGGGAAAGAGCACGGATGTATCAAAGCAGTGGAGAGATGGAAAAAGCCGCGAGTGCTTATCAGAAAGCATTGGGTATGACAGCAGGTGGGTATGCTCGCGGTGATATTCAACGTGAATTGATTAGCATCTATTCAAATCTCGGTAAATTAGAGGAATTTTTGAAGGAAACAGAGGAACAAGGAATAGTGTCTTTTGAAATGCAAAAGGAGATTGCCCGGTTATATCAGAATAAACGTGAATATGAAAAAGCGGCAGATGCCTACAAGAAAGCAGCACAAATGGCAACCCAATCTTATGAGCGACGAGAACTCGAACGGCAAATGATGCAACTATTTCGTCAATCTGGAAAGTTTGAACAATTGCTAAAAGACATGGAAAAGGATGGCATACTTTCCGCTGATATGCAGGTTGAGCTTGCTAAATACTACAGTTCACGTGGGCAATCCGAAAAAGCAATAGAAGCATATCAGAAGGCGAACAATATGTCAAATAGTGACCGAGAGGAGATAGCAACTCAGTTGATGCAAGAATATGTTCGTATTGATAATACTGATAAAGCAATTGAAATATTTGAAAATCTCATTAGTAATACCTCAAACAATCGAACTACCAGTTACTATGGTGGGACCTTTGGTTTTAGAATAATCACCGACAAAGAACAAGCACGTGAAGCCTTGATTATCGCCTTCAGAAAAAATCAAAAACTCAAAAAACTTGAAGCGATTTACAATTCTAAGTTGGAGAGTAATCCCAATAATACTGATATTCTTATAGTTTTAGCAGAAATACATAGGAAATCTTTTAACCATAAAAAAGCTGCAGAAGTCTACCAGACTCTATGTAAAATAGAACCCAAGAATGTTCACAACTATTTTTATGCTGCTGCATCTCTGGAAAAAGATGGACAGAAAGAACAGGCTAAGGCATTGATAGAACAAGGGAACAGTGTTCTTTCTTCAAGTCCGGATAATAAAGATGCCATGTTATTATGTACACTTGGGTCTATCTGTTCTGAAAGCAAAATGTATGAACCCGCTATTGCATTGTTCAACGAAGCAGCCAAAGTGAATGAGGTAACCGGTATCAGTAGTAATATAAGATGGCAGCAAGAGAGAATTTATGAAGTGCTTGGAAGAAGTTATATGGAAACCAAGCAGTATGAGGAAGCGGTTGAGGTATATCAGCAGCAGTTAAAGTTTTCAACAAATGATTATTCCAGACAGCAAATTGAAAATGCAATACAAAAAGCCTATGATGAAGGGAATCTCCATGAAAAACGCATTCCTGAACAGCTGGAAAAGGTTAAACAGAATCCGAATGATGTGGAGGCAAGAATCACGCTTGCAGAGAGTTATGTTTCAAGTGAGAGGTATGACGAGGCAATCGCCCAGTATGAGAAAATCAGTGAATTACAACCTAAATCTCCGAAATGGCACAGAACTATCGGTGAGTTATATGGACAAACTGACAATACAGAACGGATACAAAAGGCTGTAGCAGCTTATGAGAAAGCGATTGCACTTGATCCGAAATCCTTTGAACTCTATGCGCTCTTAGCGAAGTTGCATGTGAAGCATGGAGATTCTACAAAAGCAGAAGCAGTCTATCTAAGAGTGTTAGACGCATCCGACGATCCTGCAGAGCATGACCTGATTGTCAATGCCATTATTGAATTTCACGATCCAAAAACATTTTTGGATAAACTCAAGCTTCTGGAAAACCTTCAATTAAAGGCAACGAAGAGTGTACTGCTGAATAAGTTGTTAGGTAATGCCTATTTAGGAACGGGTGATATAGATAACGCACAACTCTATTTCAAAAAATGGTTGGAAAATACAAGACCTCCTTCTGATGAGAATAGTCATGCTTTGGAAAAACATGCTTTGGAATTAGAGGCACTTGCAGTCCGACTGATACAAGATAATAAACTACCGGAGATGGCATTAGAAGCAGCAAAAGAATCTGTTCAATACCGAAAGGATTCCAAGTCTTATTCAACATTAGGTACTGCATATATGCTTAATAACCAGTATGATGAAGCGTTTAAACAATTTGAAGCAAGTTTTAATCTCTTATATCAATCCTCCGGATTTCAAGGGAATCAAGTAGAAGCTTTATTGGGACAGATTTCACAAGCGAGTAAGAATATAAAAGACAAAAGAAAATACCAGGAGCTTATGGGTAGAGTAGTCAGTTCATTCACCGCTGATATTACAATTGCCTTAGAAACGAACTTACTGTTGGCTGAGTTCTGCCGAGAACTCAATTTGACCGATAAAGCAAAAGAATTCATGCAGAAAACTGGATTTTTCCCTGAAACTGCTTGGTTAACACTCGGTCCTTTTGACCATACCAAAGGTGTTGGTTATAATACTGCTTTCATTCCTGAAGAACAGACGCAGATTGATAAGACTGCAGAATATGACGGTGTATCAGGAAAGATAAAATGGAGTAAAAGCATTGATGAGACGTTTGATGGATTCTTTGATTTTGATAAGGATGAAGGATTCTATGCTGCCTATGCTTGGATTTCATTTACATCCCCTGAAGAAAAGGAAGCGAAAATCCGTTTTGACAGTGATGACCAAGGCAAAGTGTTTTTGAATGGGAAAAAAGTTTATGCACATAGAAGAACTCGCGGGGCATCGCTTGACCGCAGGACTATCCCTGTAACGCTTGTTGCGGGAAAAAACACTATCCTTGTCAAAGTCTGCAATGAGTCTCTGCCGTGGGGATTTTATTTACGGATTACGGATACAGATGGAAGTCCTTTTGATGATTTGAAAATTGTAGATACTGAATAGTTAATTGTCTGAACCAGGGTTGGAAAACTCGCCAACAAACTGCATCCGAAAATGTGTATATGTGATTGGACAAACGACAATTGTTTGTTACATCCTATCAACCTATTGAAGTCAACACAAAACGTAAATCTCAAGGAGGAATTAGATGAGCAGATACAGAATAATAAACATCTCTTGTGTGCTTTCACTTCTCGTTGGATTCAGTTTCGCACTACCAACGTATTCACAAGAAACTAAAACAGACCAAAACATTCAACAAACACAAAATAGCGATATTGAAGATGTGATAGATGTTGCGTTAGATTTAGATGGTGAATTGAGTTACGTAGAAATTGATGACAGTGAAATCTTAAACAAAATCAACGGACAAGTAACAGTATGTGCTTGGATTAAGGCGACAAACTTTCCTACCAGATATCTACCTATCATATACAAAGGTGATGAACGACTTCCCGGTATCACAAACCGTAGTTTTGTGCTGCATCTACGACATGATGGTGCCTTGCAATTCGCTTCTTCACCTGATGGAGAAAATGAGAAGTATATCTTTTCACCAAAAGGTACTGTCCAACTCAATAGATGGCATCATGTTGCGGGGGTTATTAACACGACGAGAAATATTATCAGTGTATATGTTGATGGCGTGGAAGCAGGTTATAGAGATTTCGGCAGAAACAGAAGATTTTATGAAAGTTCATTACCGATGAAAATTGGAGGCACACATGAAGAAATTAATCATAACCACAGATCATTTGTTGGGCAAATTGATGAGGTAAGTGTGTGGGACGTTGCCTTAACTGAAGAGCAAATCCATAACTTTATGAGTAACCGTCTGACGGGGAATGAAAGAGGTTTAGTCGGTTATTGGAAATTTGATAAACAAAACAATGGTGTAATTTCCGATATGACACACAATAAACTCAATGGAAAGTTAGTTGCAAACGCAAGATTAGTAGATTACATCCGACCTATTCCAACGGGACTAAATCCAGAACAACTTGCGGATCATGTAATCTTCTATGAAAAAGTACTCAAACGTGGAACAAATTCCTATGAAATATACAGAACACTTGCCGAAATATATGTGAAAACAGGACGGACTGCTGAAGCAGAAGAGATATATTTACAGGCTCTTGAAGCGGATCTCAGAGAGTCTGAATATGATGCGGCTATAAAATCACTTTGGCAATTATATGAGGCTGCAGATAAAGAAAAAGCATTTATCACACTATTGGAAAAGTTGAAACCGAAAATGAAAGAAAGTTCAGTGCTGTTTGAACTTTTAGGTGATGCTTATACCAAGGATGGTGATAAGCAGAATGCAGAGGATGCTTACACACGATGGATCAATCTGCGAAAAGATGAAGTTTTTCAGCAAGGTCTGTCATCTGCATATTATGAACTTGCGGATAAACTTCTTGAAAAAAGCATATTTCCTGAAGTTGCGTTAGAGTTGATTTTGAATGCAACAGATTTTGAACAGGACAGAGATTACATATTAGTGCTTGCACATGCTTATGTCGCAAATGAACAGTATGATGAAGCGTTCCGCCTTATAAAGAATATCTATGACATGTCATATCTACCATTTGTTGAACGTGGATTGTTAACACGGGTTGTGAAAGCAGGTAAACATGTCAATGATAAAGAAGGTTTTGAGAATATGTTGAATGAACTCATAGAATCTTTGTCAGACAATTTACGTTCACAACTCCATACGATGCTTGTTTTGGCACAAACCTATCAGGAAGCAGGAGAACACGAAAAAGCGGATGAACTCATTCAGAAAACAGGATTCATCACTGACGATTCATGGCTGGTTCTCGGACCTTTTGATAACTCAGGTGGTATAGGCTATAATACATCCTATATCCCTGAAAACCTACCGATGATTGACACTTCCAAAGAATATGAAGGCAAAAATGGCACGGTGCGTTGGCAAAAGATAAAGAATATATCGATTTTGGGAGATATCCGTTTGGGTAAAGGCACGGATTGGAGTGTGGCCTATACTTATGCGACAGTCCATTCACCAGAAGAACGAGAAGTGGAATTTCGGTTTGATTCAGATGACCAAGGCAAAATCTGGGTGAACGGTATTGAAGTGTTTGCACATACCAAGACGTTTACTGCCGAAATTGACAACTTCAAATTTCCTGTGAAACTGAATGCTGGGTTAAATAGCGTTCTCGTCAAGGTCTGTGAAGAGACGGGTGGTTGGGGATTTTATCTGAGGATTACAGATAAAGATGGTAATACTTATGATGATTTGGACTTTATGAAGGTAAAGTAATGTGTGTTTGATGTATTCGTTGTAGGTTGGGTTGAGGCACGAAACCCATTGGTGTCAATTTAAGAAAAAGTTGCTGATTTTTCTCTTGTGGGAGGGGTTTCTAACCCCGATTTTGTCCGAATTTAAAATGTTAATCGGGGTTAGAAACCCCTCCCACAAGATGATATATCCTTAAATTGACGCTTATGGGGTTGAGGCACGAAACCCAACCTACTATTTTTTTTCTCTGAATGTCCTCCAATTCGTGCAGAATTATGCACCCGATTTGCACCTTTAAGGTGTCACTATAGGTGAAATCGGAGGTGATCCATGAAAAATAACGACGCACAATTAATCCACCGGACTCTTGATGGCGATGATTCTGCCTTCGCGGAACTTGTCGAAAAATATCAGAAACAGGTTCACGCGCTTGTGTGGCGGAAAATCAGAGATTTTCATGTGGAAGATTACACAAAATGGGAATTGCCTGAAAAGGCAAAAGCTTGTTTGGGCAAGGGTTGAGTATAGCTACCTCCTCTATGAAATGGCAGTGTAAGAAGTAGACTTACACTGCCATTTCGCCTTTCGCGCTATATACTTCAAAGGATGGATATATCCAACAAGGCAATGTCCCAGGCGCAATGAATTGCACGATTACAAACACGTTTTCTCTTAATATTATACCAATTCTAATTGATTATAGTGGAAACCATAATTACTTGCACACAATTGTAGCGTAACCTGTTAGGTTGCGTACACTCTGCACAAACTATGAAGTTTGTCCTACGGGGACCCAGTCCAATAGGTTGGTTTAAGTCCTACAGACCAAAAGTGTGCATATATTTTTGGATTTCACTATAATTGATATTGTTTCATAAGTCGAGGTCACTATTTTTCTGAACTGGTAATCACTTTCTTCTGTAGGAGCGACCGAAGGTCGCTCCTACAAAAACTATTCATCCAATGACACCTTATCTATTAGAAATGGTATTAGACGATCAAATCAATTAGAAATAAGTACGCGATAGGTGTGGTTTGAAAGACTGTTTGAATATTTCAAAAAGTCTACTGTTTCAACTCTCCCCACTGCGTGGTAATCTTACCTATAGGATTGATTGAGTAAGGTAATTTTTGCGATTGTGGTTCATCATCATGGCTGTCATGGTTAGTGATCTCTGTAATTTCATGACTAATGATATCATATTGATAGATATTACCTTTTGACTTAATTTGTGGATCATGCGCTGAAAAAAGAATCTGATTTCCATCGGGTGACCAACTTGCCATGTAACCAATAATCCAATGTTCTGGGATATGCAATACACGTCGGTTACTACCATCTTTGTTAACTATTACTAATTGTGTATTTATCGGAAAATCAAAATGTAACTCATGAAACAGAATATACTTTCCATCAGGTGACCAGCGTGGTCTGTTCCTTTGAGTCCTTAGAACATCATCAATAGGAATAGGTGGAGTTAGAGGTTTTGTTTCCTTAGTTTTGACATTTATAATGTATATGTTAATGGATTCGTTAACTACATTTCGTGCATAAACGATAAATTTTCCATCGGGGGACCAACTTGGTTCTTTGGCTGAATTCACTTCCCTTACGTTTTCTGTAAGTTGTGTAACTTTTTTACTCTTGATATCTATAATATAGATATCCCTATTTCCACCCCTATCGCTTGTAAAAGCAATTCGTCGACCATCCGGTGACCAAGCTGGATGCATATCTTGGTCTGGATGATTGGTCAGATTCCGTTGCATAGTGCCATCTGCATTCATTATGATGATGTCAAACTGATTAACATCCCTTGAAATAGCAATTTGCTTACCGTCAGGGGACCATGTAGGACTTGTTTCATAAAACTGGTTGTTTGTCAATCTCTTGATACCGCTTCCGTCATTTTTCATAGTATATATTTCATAGTTACCATGAACCCGGTTAGACCTAAATACGATATCAGAATGAACTAATGTCGTAATAAGAAGAACACAGGCAGATATGATACAAAAAGTCTGAATGCGCATCTAACAATACTCCTTTAATAGATAAGTGGTTAAGTTAGTGATAATTACAAACCTATTTTGATATTCGCAATGAGTAGTTTTGGACTTGGCTTTTGATAGGGGTTAGTATAAAGAAAATAAGGCATTAAGTCAATAGGTAAATTAGATTGTGGGAATAATTTGACATTTCTGGAAAAAGATACTACAGTAACATCATATCACATTTTATTAATTATTTCTTATCATAGCACAACAACCGAAGGAACGAGTAAAACCCCTTCGGTTGTATATGTGCTTTCCATCCCATATTTATGGGAAAGGAGTTCCGTATATTTTCGGATTACCAAGCGTTATCAGAAAGTTATAAAAGTTTCTTACAATGTATTTCTATGTATTCTCGATTATCTAAAGCAAATGCTTTTAGATCAACGAATAGCAAGAAACGTATTAAGCGTTTCATAATTAGGAAATCCAAAACTATTGGCATTATAAACAATCCCGATAATTTTGACAAGTAGTTTTTATATTTCCAATACAAAACAATCCATGTTAATTGATTTTAACATGGATTTTTCTATTTCTGAGAGCAATGAGTAGTTTTGGACTTGGCTTTTGATAGGGGTTAGTATAAAGAAAATAAGGCATTAAGTCAATAGGTTTTCTCAGAATATTAGTCAATATTGGCATATAAAGATGTTTTGTGCTAAAATAGATACGATATAAAAGCGGACTCGCCAACACAACTATATAAGATAAAAGACTAAATAACTATAGGATAAAAATTATGAATCCAAAATCAGCACAAAGTATTACTCGTAAAGCTATATATGAATTGGGAATAAGTGGGATTTGGACATGTTGAGCATGTCCAAACTTAGCCTTTTAAGTTGACAATGCGGGTGTGGCGTGGTATCATGATTAAATCACGAAATCCAGTAGAGTATGTTAGCCGCGTCGCAAGGCGCGGACTCTACTAATACTAACTAACATCAGGGGAGTTCGTGTATAGGATAGCGTGAACCATCTTACATGACAAGCATATAGAAAGTGCATAACGCACTGTTGATACGCTATGCACTAAATTACCAAAGGAGGCAATTCCTATGGCAACCAAACATTTTGACCTTGCGTATATTTGCGCAAGAAAGGAGGTGAGCTCAATGAGATTCACTTCCGAAGTGCAACTTTCTGTGAAACAACTTAAGGCGCAACAAGATGCCTTAAAAAGTATGCATGACTCGTGTATAAGGCAGTTAATACTTATGCGCAAACAAGCGCGTGAGTGGGAACGCATTATACACGAAGCACGTAGTGCTTACAGCTCGTTTATTAGATCGGATATTCTTATGCGCGACTATTCGCATGAGTATAGACGTTTTATAAACAGGTTACACGGTATTCACAGATAGTTGTGTGAACAGCAAGAGCGGGTTCTACCCGTTCTTGCCCTAATATATATTGTACTTTAGGAGTTGATATTTAGCAAGTATTTTTATGAGTTTTATATGCCAAATCATTGCTCAGATGGATACTATAATGGAAACATTGAACTTGATCTTTCTTGTCTTGAAGAATCTTTAGAAATAAAGCCTGATTATATTATAGCTTTGCAATATAGAGGTATATGTAGATTTTTGCAGTAAGTATTTCTGGACTTAATATATTTTTTCTGTTATACTATTATCAGCATTGTTGGTAGGGAATACGTCTGCTTCGCTTGAGGCAGTCCCTACCATACCAAACATATCGGGTAACAATGCATAGGTAAACAATGTAATCTCATAAAAAATTTATTTTAATAAGGATATAATTATGGAAATTAAGACATCGCTTACATCTAAAAATGAAGAGTTGCAAAAATTCTGTGATGCTCTTGAAACATATAACATAGTATGTGATAAGTGCAAATCAATATTGAAGAAGAAAATTCATGTCTTGTGTGTAGACAATCCTAATCATTTCGTTAACGCTAATGTCAATGATATAGAAGGTTCACCTGACACTTCTTTGCACAGCTTGTGTGTTGTTCGTATCATTGCTCATTATAGGATGACGCTTAGTATGCCTCCTGTTGCTCCTATGATATTCTAAATATTGCTGAATTTTTATGTTTCTCAATATTAACATAGCATCGACGTAATCTTTTTCAGTAACAGTATTTTCTGATTTCATTTTTAACCTCATTTTTTAAAAGTTTAGATTTTATAGGTTCATAACTATTTATTGCATAGATTTTTGCTATCACAAAGTGCAAATGATACAAATAAAGCAATTCAAGATTTAGAAGCAGTAACTAATCTTTTAGAAACGGTGGATGTTGCCTTAGGGTTTCTATTCCAGATTGGTTCGATTAAAAGGCTTGCCAAAATTCACAATTACATGATAACAAATTCAAGCTATGCTTGTCAATATGTGTTTCGTTTTCACACAATTTTATAGACTGTTGCTGTCGACCTCTAATCGTACAAATTCCCTAGGAGGTCGACAGATGTAATGCTATACTATATCCATTAGCATTTTTGACAGTATTTGACTAAATCACATCATACCTAAACAGTTAAAAAATGCGAGGTCGACAGATGATATTGTTTAAAATTCTACCTTTGTACCATTTCTCTCTAAGATTGGTATAACTTCATTTATAGATACATCATTCAAAGGATTTCCGCCAAGTCCTAAAATTTCTAGTTTTCTAATATCAATTAGCGGACTTATATCTGATATGTTGTTATTACTAATATATAAAATAGATAAGTTTTTCAACATTTTAAGTGCAGATATATCTTGAATTAAATTAGATTCTAACCCTAAAATTTTAAGATTAATTAATGACTTTAATGGATTTATATCTTTCAGTTTATTATTATCAACCCAGAGATGTTCCAATTTTCTCAATCCTTTTATTAGTGATATATCATCAATATCACTAGAATCAATTGCCAGCCTTTCAAGGTTTATTAACTTCTCAATCGGTGAAAAATCTTCAATAAAATTGCTACCTATATATAGTTCCTTTATCTGCGTCAATTCTTCAAGCGGTCTTATATCTTCAATAAGATTACCCCATGCAAAGAGTGTATTCATCTTTGTAAATCCTTTGAGTGGGCTTATATCTTGAACACTATTTTGACTGAAATTTAAATCTGTTATATGCTTCAAATCCTTTATAGGATGAATATCTTGAACACTATTATTGTTGAATATCATCCATTTTAAGTGTGTCGCGTATTTGAGTCCAATAAGATCAGTTATGCCTTTACTTGTTATTAATAAATGGTTAAGACTACGCATATCTTTACGTGTAATAGGTGTATCAGTTTCTAGTTCAAGATGTTTCTCAATTTCAGTTCGAAGTTGATCATCAGGTATATCCACAAATGTTGTAGGGTTTTCAACATTATAAATAATCGTTATAGACGCATCATTCCACATTACACTAAGATGTAGTTTACCTTCTGGAAATGGACCTTTAATTGACACTCTATTTCCAGAAATTGTTGCTTCACCTAACGATACAATGATATTATTTATTGTATTATCAAAATATAAAGTCAATATATCGTCTGTAAAAATTGTGCTACCTTCTGATGGATATACACGCAAAAATCTTACTGGAAATTCTACAAAAACTTCGTCCGATTCACTGCAACCTGTAATAAATACAATATTCATGCTGATAAAAATCAATCCTGCAATTTTGAAAAAAATATAAAATCGTTTTAACATATTTTATGCACTTCCTTTGCAAATTAAATTCTATGAAATATGTGTATATCAAGTAAAAATCAACTAAAAAACTAAATTATGTCTATTGTAGAAAATGACAAAAACTGATATAATCAGAGCACGTGTGTTAGGTTTTTCCGACTGCCACACACGTGCTCCTGGCTGATGCTTCACAGATAGCATGTCAGGCAGTCGGGTTCGAAGGTTACTATCTCCACACCAACTTAACTTAAGTATAGTCATTCAAAACTTATATGTCAAATAAAATTGAACTAGAAAACCGATTTATAGCTATTGTAGAAAATGCTCGAAACTGATATAATCAGTGCATGTGTGTAAAGAGACAAGGCTTTTACGACTGCTACACACATGCACCTGGTTGGTATATCGTAGGCAGTATGCTAGAGCAGTCGGTTAGGAGAAACTGCCTCCACACCAACTTAACTCAATTGTAGCATTTTGAAATATATATGTCAAGTATTACGACATTCTTAAATCAATAGTCTTGAACAAGATATTTTGATGACATACATAGTCGCAAGACTTTAATTAGTTTGATGGTGCAGCATCAGGTATACCTGATCAACTTTCCTCATCATATTCGTCTTCTTCATCTTCTAATTCATCAAATATATCTAAATCATCCGATTCATCGTCTTCATTGTCCACATCTCTGCGTTTATATTCAACTTCAACTTCATCGGAAGTAGCAAAATCAATAAGTCCTGGAACAGTTTCCATACTGACTTTCTTTAGATTTTCATAGTTGCCAGACATTGCTTTTTCAGCATATTCAGAAACTTTTTCTCGGCCTTCAGGACCTCTACCCCATATTTGATATAACATATCTGAAACAATACCCATAATTGCGTGGGCATTGCCTTCAGGTAAATCCGTTCTAATAATACGCATAATTGAAAACCTCCGTAAATTATTCTTGAAATAACTTATAAATTAATGTATACTTTAACAAACAAAACACACTGATGAGGTGAAACTAATGTTTTTAAACAAAGTATTCACACTTTCCTTACTCATTATAACACAATTGATATTTTTAATTCCGAATATCAATGCCGAACTAACACAATATGACCTCGAAAAAAATGACCTCGAAAAAATTAGTAAACTCATTCAAGACTCCGAAAAAAGAATGAAGGAACATATTGATCTGAAAATTGAAACTGTTAATGCCAAAATTCAAGGTTTAGATGATAAATTCACTTCACAAATTCAAGGTTTAGATGATAAATTCACTTCGCAAATTCAAGGTTTACAACGCCAAATAAATATGCTATTTTGGATTATTATAGCATTAATTCCTGCTGCCATAGCTTTGCCTCAAATTCTTATATGGATTTACAGTAGAAAGAACGGTGTCGATAAATCTGAATTTGAAAAACTTGTAAAACATGTTGAAGCTATAATTCAAAATTAAAAATTCTTCAATAAAACAGATACTTCTAATACAAATACTTCCATGTATATACATTTAAATCTACACCCTCATCGGTTGCCCAAAAAGCCCAAGTAAACCTTGGAGTTTCTTCAACATAACCGTAACCTACAAACGTATCCCCATTATAAATTTCAATTAATGTGCTTAATTTTGACATATTCATCTTATATACCTTTTTAAATTATTAATGAGTATATATAATATCTCGTTAAAAATATCATATATACTCATCACTCATTATACTATCTTAAATCTGTTCCTCTGTCGGTTTAACAATGATCGGTTTAAGTTCTATTTCAGGAACATCATTTGAACCTGATCCACTTGAAGGTTTACACTTATGATTTTGACATCTACGAAATGTTTTCATATAATCTTTACATTGATCGTTTTCGCATACCACCTTGTCGTGTTCTGGCGATAACTTCTTAGAATCATCAGCTGATGCCTCACAAACAGGACATACAAACAAATGCAAAACTTCATACTTAAATTTTACGGATGTGGGTGGATCCAAATTTTTCGTAGATAAAGGTTTCCATTGACCATAAAGTTTACCTTCTAAAGCCGCTTTTATTGCACCTTTAAGATCTAATTTTCTAAAATGAAATTCAAACTTATAAGGTGTTAAATTTTCAATACCTGCACTCAAAACCTCATGTTCACCTGGCTTTTTATGATCTTCTTGTAAAGCACCAAAACCAAGTGCATAATTTCTATATTTTGTTTTTTCTTCTGCCCAAGGCCATATAGCTTCACCTAAACCAGATCCCCAATCACCAACTTTATGTTTATATTCAGATCCTCCACCAATAAGTGTTCCATCCACAAATATAGAATTTACTTTCAATGACATATCACCAAAACCTGTTACAGTATTAACTAATTCTATACCTACACTCGCAGGCTCTACTGTTTTCCAATAAATAGTGTCATCATCTAAAAATGAAAAACTAGTAAATGAAGGCATAGAAGTTTCAGATAAAAATGTTGTTTCAGATTTTGTGCCACTTATCCATCCGTTCATATACGGCTTTGGATCATCCCACTCAAGTCCGCTTTTCCATATACCATCTCCATATAATAGTGTTAATAAATCACTCAGGAGATTTGCTATATCCTCTAAGAAATAAACAGGTTTTGCATTACCAGGTTCATTAATACCTTGTGCATGCGTAAATGAAATTGAACAAAACAGAAACATAATAGATAAAATAACTAATGAAATAGCTATATATGTTCGTAAACTTAAAATCGTTTTCATTGTTTATTCTCCGTTTCTCGTGCATTTATAGCACATAAATTAAACTATAGATCCAGCACTTGACTGGTTAACTCAACATTATTATTGACAATTTACCATAAATTATTTATAATTTCAATACGAATTAAAATGTAATCCGTATTTATATTACTTAGTAAATGACGGATACATAATTTGAACCTATAAGCTGGGATACCGAAGGTCTCAGTATTTAGATAATGATAGATCCGTCTACTACTAAGTAATATAATAATACCTCAATTTTTTAGGTTATAGTAATCTAAAAATCATCATCATCTCCATTTTCGAAATGCATCGCATCTTCCAAAAATTTGTGGAAACTATTATCTGTTTCCCGGTAGTTATACTTGTAACAAGCCTCCGCTACATATAACGCAATATACGTCTTACTATAGTGATGATGTGTTCCGTACCAAGCTCGCTTTACCAAACTCCAAAAACCTTCAATAGTATTTGTATGAATATGACCTGTCTCGTCCACATATTGTTCTTGATGATTGATAATACTACGTTTTATTTCTTTCCCAACTAAATTATACGCTTGAAACTCATCTGTTATCAATTCTGAGTCTTCCATATCAACGGCACTCTTGATAAAATCCAAAATATAACGACCTGTCAAGTTCTCCGCAACTTGTGCTATGACTAAACCTGATTCACGTTCTACAGCACCTAATACTGGCGTTTTTGAAGTGCCTCTACCACGTTTTGAAGGCTTTATATTGCCTTCTTCTTTGAACTTATTACGTTTACGCGGTCTACCGCCAATATATACTTCGTCAACTTCCACAACACCACTTAAAATAAAATCTGATCTTTTCAACATTTCAGCCCGAATACGAACCAAAATATACCATGCAGTTTTCTGATTTAAATCTAAATCACGAGATAACTGATGACTGGATATACTCTTCTTCGCATTCAACACCAAACATATTGCCAAAAACCAATCCCGCAATCCTATCTTAGTCCCATGAAACAACGTTCCATGTGTCACTTTGAAACTCACAGCACATTCCTTACAATTAAATCTTCCAATACGACCTAAAGACGATTCACGTCTGCGTCTTACTCTATGTGTATCACAATGTGGACACTTAGCAAAACCATTCCATCGCAGTTTTTCCAAAAAACGAATACACTCATGTTGATCGGAAAAACGCTTCATTACCTCTACCAAATTCATAAAATTTTCCTTCTAAAATAAAAGTTTGACTTTATCACAAAAACATGTTAAAATTAAGTTAAAATTAAAATTCGCTATATTAATTTACTTGATTTTCCTTTGATAATTTACCATTAGTAAATTAACCAATCAATTTATAGGAGTATCTAATATGACAAATCAAGAACTATATGACGCTATTTCGAAAAGATTTGATGATCTGGGAAATAGAATGATCAAACTGGAAAACAGAATGGACAAACTGGAAAATAAAATGAGTATTATGGAAAACAGAATGAGTATTCTAGAAAACAGTGTAAAAGCAAATACTAATAACTTAAGAAAACATACGCTAGAAATTTCAAAATTCAATAAATCTATTGAAACACTATTTAGTGTAAAATTGAATACCAATCCAAGTTCTGATGCACATCAAACATCAACTAATATATAATAAAAAACATTTGACAACTTCCATAAACTATGCTACAATTAAAACGTATATTATAAAAATCTACGATTTTAGTATATATCAAGTAACATTATGACCTACTCATAGATAGATCATGCTTCTCTGTGTTACTTGAATACAATTGTCAGTTTGTCCAGGGATACTGAAACTCCATCTCTGGCATACTTCAAATAAAGCGTTGGTATATAATATATCAACGCTTTATTTTTATAAATGGCAAATCACATCTAAAAATAAAACTCACATTTCCATATAACATAGAAGATCGCCGCAGCAACCCCATTTTTTATTAAACAAACAATAAAATATATAGTATAATTACAGCAGTTTTCTAAACTATTAATTTAGAAAACCAACTTCTAAACTAATAGTTTGGAAAACTAAAAATGACAAGTCGTGTCAAACCATATTTATACGACTCATACCTAAATGCAAACCAAAACAAACCATTTCAGATTATTCGGGGTTGTTACCGCAACCCCATTTTTTATTAGACAAACAACAAAATATATAGTATAATTTAGTATTGGCACATTAGTTCAGAATTGCCAAACCTAAGGTAGATGAGAAATACCTGCCTTAGATACGATTGTGTCAAAGTAAAATGACTTGCTATTTTAAAGGTGAAAACCCACTCAAAATAGCCGAAAACATTTTACGACTTAAAATATATGCCAATACCAAAATATACTTCAATAATAAAAGAGGAATTGCAGGGCAATCCCGCAAAAGAAAACCCTATAAATTCAACATACATTAACAATAGAATAGTTTCTACTATTCATAAATATTACCAATACATCTTAATAACACACCAGAAATAAGTCAATCCACAGCAACAATCCAAGTCGATTCAAACCATGTCGATTCTTATTTTTTCAATATTGAATGTTGTCAATATATATTGATAATATTCAATTAATGGAATACTAAATGTATATTTAGTATTCCACTAATTTCAAGTCAGAGCAACAAGCCATGTCAAGACAAACCGAATCGAAACATACCTCAATAACGACAAGCCATGTCAAGACGAACTGAATCGAAACATATCTTTCTGACTTATCCCACTCCGAATCTAAATTACAACATTAAATATTGTCATTTCATATTGATAATATTAAAGAAATAAATCGATCCGAAGCGACAATCCGACTTGATACGATTCATTTCTAAGCCAAAGCGACAAGACATGCCGAGCCGAAACGAATCGAGTCTAACTCTATTGTTAAATATTGTCAATTTGTTTTGACAATATTTAACGTCAATATTATAACGTATTTCAAAATAAATGTCAAATAAAAATTAACGAAAAAGAATAACAAGAAACACCTTTGACAATATTCTAAACAAAGGTGTTTCTTACTTCAAAATCAATAGTTAAGTCTATACCACGTGAACTGGGTATATGAACTTACTTCTGCAACAATAATACCATCATCTACCAATTCATCTAAAGCAGGTTGAATATAAGGCTTATACCGACTACGATACCGTTTGGATAAACGATTAATAAGTCCGTCTATAGTCAACTCGCCATTATACTTAAGTTCACTGAGTATATGCTGTTTAAATCGACTCATATTACTAACAAATATTCAAAACTGCTACCAACTTACCTTTATCTAAATTTTCTTTATCTTTTGGAAAGGTCTCTACTACTTGCTTACCGTGAATACTACATGCAAATACAGGATTGTATCCATCCGTACTATAACTGCTAAATCCATGTAGAACAATTTCTCTATTATCAAATTTAGAATCAATATTACTTACCCACTCTTTAAATTCTGAAACTGTCATTAATCTATACCTCAACAATAATTAAAAAATATAAAATATATAACCAATATCATTGATTACATCATAACATAAATTCTAAATTAATGTCAAGCATAATAAATACAATTTAATCTATATTGAATTGAATAATCAACCTTCCAACTAATTTGATAAGTTCAAACAAAATTGCAGCAATGAAACAAAAAATGAATATACTGATTGCAATAAAAATCAAAGTCTTTACTATTTGTAATAATATTTGTTATAATATTTGTTTCATGGTTTAAAATCCTAAAATAAGATGGAATTTCTAATATATTATATCATATTACCAAAAATAAATTTGACTATTAGATTTTATAATGCTATAATTCGGAAAAATAAAAGGAGAAATATTATGGAAAGTAAAAATTGGTGTGGATGGCGAACACTTACTGAAATAATAATTGTAAATTACTTTGTTAAGAATAATATTCCTGAAACACAACAATTTACTAATAAAGAGTTATTTGAAGAATACCGGGAAGTTATACATAAAATTAGACCTAGCAACGTAGATATAACTGGAACTATAAATCAAGAATTACAATTACTTGTTAGAACAGGATCTCTAACCAGACCTGTAAGAGGTATATATAAAATCATACCAGAAAGTTATTTGATGAAAAGAATATATTACAAGAAATTTGAAATGGAATTTGAGATTTTGTATAACGAAATACAATAATAGTTTGACACAAAAGATGTTCTGGAAGTTTATTACAGAATCTATGAAAACTGATTGATTTTCCGTTTTTTCTGGAAATATATGTGACCCTGTGTTATCATAGCACCACTTTAAAAATTAGAAGGTAAATCGGCTATCATTTATGCCAAAGAAAACCGATTTACCCTACCCATATAGGAGGCACTACCATGCGTAAAGCAGTTACCTCAAGAGGTAAATTGTCTGCAAGCAAATATAGATTGAATACTCAATGTCGTCAAAGACGAATTCGGAGACAATCTAATATTGCTCAGATCAAGCGTGATATAAATAACATCCGCAGGAAATTGAGATAACTTACCGACAAGTATTCTATCATATATAATCCAAAATATCAAGTTTCATTTTTTCTGGAAATGTATTGCCTCCTGTGTTATCATGGTAACAATCATATAAAACCAAAAGTATAAATCGAACCCTGTTATTGCAAAACAATCCGATTTCTACTACAATACAGGAGACAACACCGTGAGAAGGTTAAGAACCTCAAAAGGTAAAGTATCTACGAGTATGTATAGATTGAATACCGTATGTCGCCAAAGACGAATTCGGAGACAATCTAATATTGCTCAGATCAAGCGTGATATAAATAACATCCGCAGGAAATTGAGATAACTTACCGACAAGTATTCTATCATATATAATCCAAAATATCAAGCGAATCCAGTCACATAGCGGTTCCATGGGATATATCTGATTGAATTTCTAACGATATAAAGGCATATATCTAAAACAGATATATGCCTGATAGTTTATAGTTATTCAGTCGTCTTGACAATCTTTATACCCGTTACAACACTGTTACCTATGGCATTCACAGCACGCATGCGAACCGCATAATCAACACCACTCGACAAACCTTTAATCCAAGTAGAAGTGCCAGTCCCCGCAGATGTCCACGATGACCAACTACTCCAACTCGTGCGGCTGTTTGTGCTGGATTGATACTGATACTGATAATCCGTTATCGCAGAACCTCCATTAGAAGCAGAACCTGTCCACGTCAAACGAATCGATACTTTATACGGAGACAAACTAAAACTACCTGGACGATCAGGGACTGTTGCAGGCGTTGTATTCTCTGGGGCTTCGCCGCCAAAAGTATGCGGACGTCCGTCTATACACGAAAATGGCGTATTAGGCGGGTTGCCTTGACAACGATATTTCCCATACAGATTCGTTGACCCAGTGCCGTCTTTATGCGGGCAATTCGGGTGGGAGCAAGTTACATAAGCATGTGCATACACATCCGCAGCATTGCACTTATGGTATTTCACACCGCATGCTTCACACGTCACAAGTGCGTGTTCCGAGGCATTACTCGAGGTAATCGTTTCCGTGCAATCAGCATCCAAACACGCAGCGTTTAAAGTATTACCAAATCCGCCACCATTATTGTTTGCCTGACCGCCTTGATGCTTCGTACTAGCTTCCGGGCAAAATCTACTGCCGTCCATGCAACTATCACAATTAGAAGAATTATCCATACGACCCGCAGGAATACCCGAACCACCAGGACCATTGATAGAGGCGGAAGCACTCGTAGTACCAGAACCATGAGCAGTGGGCGGATCCGCACGATACGATGATATATAATACCCCGAATTGCCCCAAGAATCCTGACCGCTTTGCATCACAGGTTTATAATGATGAACTGCCGTCTTTTGCGGATCATCACACCTACGGTAAGCAGCACCACACAGACCTAAAGAAAATGTACCCCACTTCCCCGACAAACTATCATACGTATACCACGTGATATTCTTACCACAATACAACTGTTGATGCTCCCTCACATCAGAATCTTTACACGACCAGTAGAATTCACTACAACCGCTACACGATGTCCTGTGCGAGGTTGCCAAACTACTCAGTTCGGATGTCGACACACGTGTGCCAACAACCCCTGTTTTCGGGTCTGTGATAGGTGTCATCGGATCTTTGCCAGCATTGACTACTTCTTGATACCAATAAGAATCGTTATACCACCACGCATTACAAGCTCCACCACAACGAACACCAAGCCGTGGAACAGTCGTTTGCAGTGAACTAACACTGCCTTTGTTACTTTTAGGCGGAACAGGATTATTAGGACCCTTTTCATGCCGCCACCACTTTGCAAATAGATCATAAAATTTATCACGATCAGATACCGCATCGGCTATCTCTTGATTGTTTGCCTCTATATCACCCCATTTACTCAGGTAATCAAGCCAAATATCGTATTTTTTGCCATCATTGAGTCTATCAAGGACGCTCTTTACAAAGACAGCCGTAATGCCAATTTTAGGATATTACCTGCAGCAAGAGTAGCCGCAATATTTACGACCAAATCCTCAAGACCACTTTTATTACCAGTCCCACCCATGTAAAGAACATCTGCTTGGTTTTTCAACTCAATGCCATCTATTCTTTCAGTATCTATCCTGCCTTCGTGAATATCCCATTGGTTTTCCGCTGCATCCAAACTATCAATCGTGAACGTTGACCCATAACTTGCAGTAATTTGAGTCGTTGGTGGTGGATCGTCAGCAAAAGTAATCAGTCCAAGTGGAATGACAATTGCAAGAATAGCAATAACAGCAATCGTGGATAATTTTAAAGCACGCATTATTCTTCACCTCCTGTATCATCAGCGACTGGACCGAAAATCATCGGTTCAGGAGTTCCACGCTTATCAGAGTCTGCCTTAAGGCGTGTCAATTCATCGTCAAATGCCGAAGCAATAGCTATACGTTCTGCTATAATTTCGGATGAAGCTGTTGCAAATGAAAAGTCAGGGTATTTCTTATAGAAATCAATCGTATCTATATACAAGTGAGCGTACGGTTGACTCTCCATTTCGTTAATATATCTCTGATTTCGTTGCCGTATTGTCTCTGCTGATACGGGCAATAAGATGTTCTGTTGTGCTTTTTTAGGCACATCATTCACACCGGCAGGTGTTTGTGCAATGTCCACTTTGTCCAAATTATCCTCACAATGAGCACAATCGGCACACGAGTCATCATGCGGTTTTTTGGTTAGGTTAATCTGTCTATCAATTTGCTTACGGATGTTATCTAACTGTTCAGGTGTAACGTCATTGACGATAACCTTCGATTCGGTTGGTTCTATGTTTGTATTCCGACCTAATAGAAAAGCAATAACACAAATACATATCACAATCAGGACATTCATCCCTAAATAACCTTTCACCTTCATTGTTTACCTCCAATAATTTACTTGGTTTTTATTTGATGATTTTGATATTTGATTAATATTAGTTGACAATAAATTAGCAATATAGTATAATAGGCAAAATACAATTTAACTCATAATTTTGTTCAATAGATTATTCAACAGTAACCGTAGAACTTTGCTCAAAAGATTTAGCACCACGTTCATAGTATCCATAGATAGTTACGGTATTAACACCTATATGACCAGTATGCCATGTGTGACGTAATACCGCTTGACCATTGCTATCCGCATAAGTGGATTTAGCATGTTTACCATTTATATACAGAGCTACATAATATAAATCATCTTTTAGCACCCTAACAGAAAGCGTTTCATAGACCTGAAAAACTGTCTTGTTATAGAATACACCTTCGCTTGCCCTATGTGAACATCCACCTCTACAGGTAAAGTATTTCTTGCCACATTTTTCATTAGGATTCCAAAAACTATAAACAGGTTCCTCACACACTACCTCATGATCATAGTATTCAATATCAGTAAAACCAAAGCTTCCCAAACCTGCTGGAAGATGAACTGAAAGTTTTGGTGGTGGAAATAATTCACCGCAACCACCACGACAAGGCACCCAATGCTCACTGCTACGAGGACATTTAGATGTGTCAGGTTCACACGAATAATATATTACACCTGTTTCACCCGAAACGCCATGTTTGAGATTACATATTTGTTCAAGTGCTTTTTTTGCAGCTTCTAGATCTTTCAGTTTTTCTGTTGCAACATCACTAAAATATTGAAGTCTATCAATCTCTGCATCAAGCTTTTTTGCCCCCAAATCTTTTTGTGCCTGTTTGCCTATAGCATATTTGAGTTTCATTGTATCAACTCTTGCTTTTTGCCTGGCATAATTTCTAAAAGCAGTATTAAATGCTTTTTGAGCATCCTCAAGATTTTTCAATTTTCCTTCACAATCAGTATCATTACTAAATACTTGAGTTAAAAAGATTGAACTGGAAATAATTGCGATAATACAGAATACCGTAATAAATCGTCTTAAAATAAACATTGATAACTCCTTATTTTACTGGAATATCCGTGTTAATTCTAATATATTCGTTCACGGCATTTTGATAGGCTTTATTTCGGCTTATTAAGAGTTTAGCAAGTTCCTTTTTTTCTGATTCCGTCATATTATCAACATTTTCTATAAACTCCTTTGCCGTTGATCCGCCTGTTTCATCCGATAATTTTGCTGTTGACATCATATCATCAACTGCTTTACTATATTTTTGTATCCACAATGTAAATTTAGGATTGGAATAATCAATATTTACATCAGGAAACAAATCATTTAGCTTTGTCAGATCCAAGTCTTGCAGATCAGAAATATCCATCTCATTTTCATCTATTTGTGCAACATCGTCATTATCTGGTAAAGGTGCTGGTTTTGACACATCATCAATAACAGGTTTCTGTGCGATTGGTACTTTGTCCCAGTGGTCGTGATGCCACACCCATTTATATCCAGGTTCTGAAGGCGGCATTTCCATTGATGGATCTACATCTATGTAAACACGTTTGGGTTCGTTATTCGTATTTCGACCCAATAGAAAGGCAGTAACACCAATGCATATAATAATAAGTGCAGTCATCCCTATATAAACTTTCCTGTTCATTGTTTCTCTCCTTTTTTGGAATAGTAAAATAATCTATACTACTTAATATTAATTGTCGGGAACACCATCCTTACTTATTATACATAATAAATATAAGGCTGGGCACCCTGGCTTCCAAACCACAAACTCTCAAAATTAATGTTGAGAAGGGTACTTATCTATAAGTTTGTGTTTTGGAAGTTAGTAATATTATACTATCCTTAATCTTATAATTCAACGCAATAAGTAGTTATGGACTTATAAATTAGTCTCAATCGCCCGATATGTTTGGCGGTGATGCTGGCACAGCATGTAATTGCATCAAATGCTGAATATGATTTTGTTCTATACGGTCAAGTCTTGCTTCAATTGCATCAAACCGTTTGTTTATAGAATCTTCAAGTTTATCAAACTTTGATTTATTCATTTGCCAAACAAATATAATTATAGGTAATATTGTGCCAATGGCGTATGCTATTTCTTGAATATGAGCATCCATATTATAACCTCCTCAATCTATGAAATTTTATATGCTATCTATTATAATAGAACAATACTTTTAAGTCCAAAACTACTCATTGCTATCTAAAATAACTCGTTCTTCAGTTATACCAAAAACATTTGTTCAGAAATACGAAGTCCATTTGTCTAAGCTACTTTTTCAATGTAAATTTTTCTTCAATCTTAACCCAAGAGTCCCATTCATACATTTTAGATATTAACATAATCTTAGATTTGGCATATTCCATAAGATTCTGCTTACCAACTTCTGTAATGTCTTTCGTAAAATGAACCTCTGCTTGAATAGTGTTCTTATTCTTATTCCAGAATTGAATAGAATCATCGGCATATCTGATATTAAGATCCATTACAAGCCAGTCAGCCTTAGTAAGTAAATAGGGTTGATCTCCATCTGGTATTATTTTCGTATTACTAGTTTTCAATCGATTAACAGTAGATGTTGATTTTGTGGAACTACTCTTACTAGACCCATGATAATGGTATTTACCAGTTTTACGATCCAAATGACCACCTTTACTATCAGTTCTTCCAGAATGTGAATACACAAAAATTGCGGATAGCAATAGTGTAAGCATAACTGCAATTATCTTTTTCATAATTTCACTCCCTATCAAATTTTGGTATGTTTTATAACAATTGTAGCATAGAAAAACGCATTGATTATTCTCAGTCAATTACTATAAAACACAGTCAGTTTCTTTGTATTTGTATAACAAATGGAACTGATCCGACAATTCCATTTTTTCTTGAAAACTCAAACGTTTTATACTATAATTAACGGGATGTTAAATGAATATTCATTTAACATCCCGTTAGCCCAAAGCGACAATCCGAATCAAATCGGTTCGAAGCAAACTATCTCTTATACAAACCCAGACGAATCAATCCAAATCTGAATACGAAACAGATCAAACCGTACCAATCCGAGTCACTCGTATCGTGAAATATTGTCAATTCATTTTGATAATATTTCACGTTAATATTATACAACATTTTAACACAAAATGCAAATAAAAATGCATCATATAAAACGCATACACAGACTGAATTTATCGCATTTACATGACGCATTAAAACGAAATAAAATTAATAATATAATAACATTCGTTATATTTTATGTGTATCAATATATTACACAGAATAGACGCCCATTACCGATTATTGCGAAAAATTTTATAATAATGAACCTATCATATTTATGGATTCTTCCATAAGTTGTTTAGACTTATTTCGTAAATTGAAAGATTCGATTATTTTGCTTTCTATATCTTCGTCAACTAAAACAGGTAATATTATATTCAAAAACTCTGTTTTATGTATTGCTGTTAGTATAGATCCACTACAACCTCGCTTCAGTTGCATTTGTCCAATTTTGCTTTTCATTAATGCAAGGAGCGTGCCTGAATTAATCACCTTTGGTCTAACAACATAAAACCCATTTGAGCAAAGTGCGTTATTATACTCATCAGTTATTAATGCGATACTGTCAAGTGATCCTTCAATAGATGAAATAATAACATCGCCCGTATTTACAATACGTCTTGCTCTCGTTGGTAAATTTTTTCCTGTTGCAGTTATACAACCAGTTATTTCACCAGTTTTGCTAATATTTGCAAGCTCTATATATTTGTATTCTACATCTGGATCGGGTATAAAATTACTATCTTTTATTTCTATAAGATTACCTAATTTATCCCATGAATTATTGAATTTTGATTTTACACCTTCTACTATTGTTTTGTATTTTGGCAGGAAATAATCAGCATCAAATCGCATAGTATACAATTTTTCTATTTCAGATTTATTTACTATTGCATATTCTAAATTTGAACTATTTATTTCTTGATTTGTAGATAATTCATCAATAAAACTTAAATTATTATCACTTGCCCATTGCAAAAATACTTCAGCAATTGCATCTGGTAGGTGTCCGTCATGGTTATGTAAATCATGTTTAACAATAAGATGACCATAATCATCCATTTTGTATTGTCCTATATCATCTTTGAGATAGATATAGTCGCCTGAATTATCTTTACCAGAATTTTCGCTTGTAGCAAAAAATATAGGATAATCGTCAACATTCGGGCATAAAGGACCAACAGAGGCATCATCATTCCATTTTTGCAGAAAAATAACACCTGTTTTAACGCCTGTATGTGGTTTAAATGTGTTCTCATGTAAGCTGATAATACCCAATAATCTTGCTCGCTTTAGTATATATTGCCTGATATAGACTTCAGACACATTATTAAATCTGCCTTGTGGCAATACAATTGCTAAACGCCCTCCAGGTTTTAGGAAATTAAGATTTCTCTCAACAAAAAGTATATCTCTTTCAACTTTTTTCTTAAATCTTTGCCTGTTTTTATTTTGAACTTGCATATATCCAAGTTCATATTGACTTATTACACGGCTATCTTTAATATCTCCTGCAAATGGCGGATTTGCCATTAATATATCGAAATTAAAATCTTTATCACTATTTGAATTAACTCTAAGAGATTTCAACCTATTAAAACCTGATCCATAAGTCAAAATCCAATCTGAGTTATTTTCTGTTTTTTCATGCCATCTGTCATACTCAAGTGTGTTCAAATGCAAGACATTTGATTCACCATCTCCTGCTATAAGATTTAAAGTTCTTGCAACCCTAACTGCTTTTTCGTCAAAATCTATACCAAATATTTTGCGTATATGAACTTTATCCTCGTCTGGAATATCCAAACTTGTTGCCAAACTGTTAGTCATATAAAAGATTGTATGAACAGGAAAACCGCAACTACCAGAAGCTGTATCAATCATGTATTCGCCTTTTTTAGGGTTCAGCATTTTAACACACATATCAATAACATATCTTGGTGTAAAATATTGACCCTTATTACCTTTAGACGACTCATTAACAAGATATTCAAATGCTTCATCTATAATCTGTAAATTGGAATTAAATAACTTAATATCTTGCAAACTGGACACACATATAGCTAAATGACTATCTGATAATTCAAAATCTGAATGTGTTTGAAATACACCCTTCCATTGAGTTTTCGCATCGTTGAAAAGATTTTGTATTTTAGACTTTAATTGAGTGCCATTTTCACCAATATTTCTAAATTCCATAACTCTAAAATCTTCATCATCAAGTCCACTTACAATCTCTTTTATCTTTTGATAATCTAACTTATGACCTGCGGAAACTTCACGATTTAAAGCTCAATTAATAATTAATTTATCAGCGCTGCTTTTATACTCATCATAGAGTTTCGTGAAAATAAGCTTAAAGACTTCTTCAAAAACATCTACGCCCGCATTGGCAAGAACTTCATTTTCAAGGTCTAATATAACAGATTTTAAACTCTTTTTATCATTAATAAGCTTGTCTGTAAGTATAAGATTTTTCAAAGTAAATCTCTCATTGATAATATCTGAGAGTGTTTGCCCTGCTTTAGGTATATTAGTTATTTCCTCAAAAAAATTGGGGTCCTTGCGATGATAATAAGAAATTTCCCCTCCATTTGTCCATACCGCAATTGGTGCGCCAGTTGCATTACAATAAGATTTCAATTGATCTTTACCCTCTCGCAGTTCTCGATTTTTAACTTCCACTACAATATCTATAGAATTAATGTCTGAACTATTAAGTATTGCAATATCTACAAATTTTCTTGAAGATCCAATATTAATCGCGTGTTCAACCCTCACAAATCTTTTAGGATAATTATACCCATCTCTACTAAGTATTCGGTTTAGATAAAGTTGCCTAATAAGTTCTTCAGAAGTTAGTCTAAACATGCGATTGCGTATAGGGCAAAATATATGATAATTGATTTTATTGCTTCTTTCAGTTGCCACTGTGTCAATATATATATGCTCTGATACAGATTTTACTTCATTATTAGTAAATATAGATTGTTCGTGTCCAGATCCAACTAGTATTTCTGATATAATATACTCTGATTTATCTTGCGGAATTTTGTTATGCATAGATATTTCCTTTTTTATGTTATCATATTTTCATTAACAAATTTTGTCCAAATGCATTCAAGGTTTGGATAGTTGCATACATAACATCACCCTGCTACATAAACTGGGGTGTATGCTTCTACTTCTAATAAATCCATTATAAACTCCTTTAATATTTCAAAAGATCTGCTTTTATGCCTTATAGTCGCGTAGTATTATGATAATATTTAATTTTATGACTTATATTTTTTTCAATGATAGAGAGGTTACAGCATACCTATTAACTTCCTATAATTATACTACATTTTATCCTATTTTGTGAAATTAAAATAACGCATAAATATAGTCTACATCTGAAATTATAACACTTTTTAGAAATTAAACCGAACATAATTAATAAAATGTGACATCCTGTTACTATAACATCCTTTTCCAGAGGCGTTTATACTCTCGGCAAGCCCTGCCGCGAGGTTTTTCATTCTTGTATATTACGATATAATGACATGGAATGTCAAATGAAATTCAATATCGAAAGCGCGAGGTACAAAGCCGCGCGACGGTGCAAAATTGAAAATTAAACTTGAATTCAGTAAGTTAACTATGATATAATAGCACAAAAGATCGAGTTACCGTTGCCACACAACGGTTAAAACATGAATTAACTTGAATTCAGCACATTTTAAAACTCTAAAGGAAGAATTCCATGAGCAACGACCAATTTCAGACACTTATAACAAGAATTGATAATATTGATGAAAAACTTAAAAAGGTTAATAAAAACATTTCAACCCTCAATAAAAAGGTTCAAAATCAAGATATGACAATATCTAAAATATGTTTATCTATTCAACATATTACAAACCATCTGGATATACCAGATTATGATAAACCACTAAATCCAAACTTACTAAATAAGCAAATGACCTAACCTTATGGAGAATAATATGTCTTTTATTCCAAAACTTGAGAATAATTTACCAGAAATTTTATCCAGAAAAATAGAAATTGAGCAAGAAATAGTAGATAAAGCCAATGGCAAAACAATAAGTAAAGTACAAACAGGAATGCGTAAGACAGATCCTGATTTGCATGAAAGTAACGTTTTATCGATAGAGTTTACAGATGGATCTACTCTCTGGATACAAACTGCATCAAATGTAAACAACATAATTGATACCATAGAAAATAGCAATCGAAAAATTAAACCATCATACTTTCATGCAGATTTATTTTATTGTTGGGAAGATAATGATAAGTGATGATATATTATAACTTATCATTCTACATAATCCAATTTACTTATTAACTTATTCCCTAACTTCCTTTATACTAACTGCTATCACGCGGATAAGTCCAAAAATAAATATTGTTCTCATAAATGCAGTATTTCAGTATATAAATCAGTCATATAACATTTGACAATTATGCTACAAACTGATACAATATATCTGGAATTCTGATGATTTTAGAAAGTTGATCTAATTTTTGTCTAGCATCGTCATCTGATAACGAAAAGCCAAGATGATTTTCAATACCAGATAATTTATCGTTTATGGAAATTCTTGAATCTTTGATATAGTTTTTTAAACAATATTTCTGAACTTTGCCAATATCCACATCAAATTTCAATATGCTATAATTTAGCGAATTGTTTTCATTAAACATCTTTCATATTCCTTCTCGTAATATCGGGTTGAAAGGCACATATACAACCGAAGGTTTTTACCTCATTCCTTCGGTTGTTGTGCTCTTGTAATAATAATTCTTAATAGTTAAAATACCTCATTAAATTAATCAATCTATTAATTAAAGCATAATACCTACTTACTGTCAACATGAATTCCTTTATCATATACCTATCACGCGGACAACTCCAAAAATAAATATTACGCTGATAAATGCAGTATTTAAATCAGTTGACAAAACATGTTTCATGGTTTACAATATATCCGATTTTTCTAGGTTTTCGGATTTTAGACTGATTGTAATTTATGTCATACAACGTTATACGCTTATCTGAATTACTTTGAGCTATCTTACATAAATCCAAACTAACATCAGATAATAACTTAACATAACCATGAAAAATGACATAATCTCTAACTTCTGAAAGCAACGGTATAGAATGATTTTGATTGATCATTTTTTATACTCCTTGATTAATTGTCTGGAAGCGGATTCTACTATGGTAGGTGTGATCCGTTTCCTTTTTATTTTCTTTATATATATTACATAATTAAAGCATAATATCTATTTACTGTCAACATGAATTCCTTGACCTAACACCTATCGTCAGGGCAACTCCAAAACTACTTATTGCGAAATATTATAACCTGTATTAAGATAAAAATTGTTTAAATCAAAACATAAGGAATTTAATAGTTTATGAATATTGAAGCTTCTCCTAATAATTTATATTAATGCGCTTTATTTTACCTTGATACTTGTCACATATTGATAATATCACCTTGACTTAATTTTGATCCGCATTGTATAATATATCTGGGAATGTTGCAATGATTTCGGTATTACTTACATATACAACATGCCCATTTAATATATGATCTACATCTTTATAAAGAGTGCATCTGTGATTATCATAACCGATGCAATAATTTCAGGTCATATTGATTTTTGGATTTAGTAGTTTATGACATAAGATCGTTTTCAAGTTGATTTGGAGGTATAAACCCGTATTTGTTTTGTTTGTTCATAAACATAGCAATCGTGTTTATGAATTCCACTGTGTCTGTCAGCAAGTATTATGTGATTTTCAAGGTTATTACCAGGTGGATGCACATATACTGAATTGCCACAGTCATCACACTTCGTGATGAAATCGTCTCGGTTTTGAGATATAGTGCTATATATCATTTATTTCACCTCTATTAACGTAGGTAGTTATATAATTGAAATGCTATTTTGGTGCTGTGAACACCTAAAATATTGCTTTAGTAAGATTTAGTAGTAATTGTAGCATATAGATTTAGCATATCGTAAGCAGAAATTTATGTCATGAAATACTAAATGCCTTAATTATTAAGGCAGTAAAAATGTTCAAAACCACTTACCGTGTTTTATTATTTATAGGAGTATATTGTCGTGCCAACTAATCAAGACAGATCGTTAAGTGATGATCAGTTTAAGCAATTAAGGTCGGATTTTCAATCTGCGTTACATATTCTAAATAAAATTGTTAATCCTCCTGCTACAGAATCTGAGCCTAGACCGCGCCATAGTGTAGGTAGCGCACCTCATATAATTCAACATGCTAATAATGGTTTGCGAGTTCTTAATAGTTTAGTTCCTCATCATGTCATTCCGCCTACGATACATGTTACAGTGTCGGTGCTAAAAAGGATTTATGAATATACAGATAATTGCATTAAAATTATAACGGGAACGCGTTTAGCGGATGATGAAGTAATGGATGCACATCATATATTCAAAAGAATTTTAAATGAACTTTCTATATTAATAGAAGGTCATAAAATTGCTGAGGATAAATCAGAAAGGTATCAAGATAAAAAGCGTCATGATCGTAGCCCGAGTCCAAGTTCTCATTCAAAGTCTACTTCTCATAAAGGTCATAAGCGTTAATTTCAAGACTTACTGATAATAGTTGATAATTAGACATGGATACGCCATAGGCGGATGTGTTATCGGATCAGCAACATTAGTAGTTAGTTATGGAATATTACCAAAATTAACCATATATGAATGGTGGGATTAATTATAAAATGAATTTCTTTTACTATTGAATTCAGTAGATTTTACATATAAATTGTGATAAACAATTATGCTACAAACTGATACAATATATCTGGAATTTTGATGATTTTAGAAAGTTGATCTAACTTTTGTCTGGCATCGTCATCTGATAACGAAAAGCCAAGGGATTTCTCAATATCGGATAATTTATCGTTTATGGAAATTCTTGAATGCTTCATACGATTTTCCAAACGATGCTTCTGAATTCTTCCAACATCTACATCAAATTTCAATATACTATAATTTAGTGAGTTGTTTTCATTAAACATCTTTCTGTTCCTCCCCGTAATAGCGGGTTGAAAGGCACATATAGCAACCGAAGGGGTTTACATCGTTCCTTCGGTTGTTGTGCTCTTGTAATAATAATTATCAATAGTTAAAACACCTTATTAAATTAATCATTCTATCAATTAAAGCATAATACTTGCTCACTGTCAACCTAACTTGCTTTATTATACACCTATCGTCAGGACAACTCCAAAAATAAACATTACCCTCATAAAGATAGTATTTCAGCATGTAAATCATTCATATAACATTTTACATTTACGCTACAAACTGATATAATATAGACGGAATTCTAATGATTTGAGAAAGTTGATCCAATTTTTCTCTGGCATCGTCATCGTTCAACGAAAAGCCAAGATGATTCTCAACCTTCGCAATATAAAAATCTTCCGATTTTAAATGGTAATAAGTAAAGTTTGGATTTATTATCTATCTTGGAATTTTATGAGGTATAAAATGAAACGGACTTGATATACAAGCCCGTTTGGAATTTATCGTAAACCTAATATTCTAGAGATTTGGTTAACTTCATTGTATAACTGACGATACGATTCTAAGTTATTAATGCTTTTTAGAATCTTATCTGCATCAATAACTTGTTGTTTGGCGTTTTTGGCAATTGCGTTTAATCTTTGCCAATCACGCTTTGTATTCAAAATTTCCAAATACATGGACTTTACCTCCTTTGCCTATTGACATCATTTGCATGTCTGTTGGCGGAGTTCTTTTGTATATAATGTTACTGTATCATATACCAAAACTAATTCCAAGTTAAAATAGAACAATAAATCCAAACTTTACTTATTACCTTTTAAATCACGAATCCTATTCTGATAAATTGAAATCGGATAATCATTCATTTCATCTAATTCCAGTTGTTCTAATATCAAGTTTTTACTTAATTCCTTCATTTTTAAACTCCTTTGAAGGTAAACTTAGGACATGCACAATAACTGCAGAACGGATATTCTGCAGTTATTGTATTCTATAATAACAAAAATTCTAAAAACGTCATACACTGTTACTGTAGCATCTTTTCCCAGAAACGTCAAATTATTCCCACAATCCAATTTACCTATTGACTTAATACCTAACTTCCCTTATGATACACCTATCGTCAGGACAAGTCCAAAACTACTTATTGCGTTGATATTTATGCTGCTAAGGCAGCAAATATTGCCTTAATGTAACCAACAGAATATGCCAACCCCACATTACCTTCCAATCTCGGAATGTGGTCGGCATTGATACAACCGTCAAAACCCACTTTTTGAAGTTCACGCACAATTCTGAACATGTTCATATCACCATCGTCAAGGAGCGTCTCCTCAAATGCACCTGCAGTTGCAAGGCTGCCGCGCACATTCCTGAGATGAACCATGAAGATACGACCTTTTCGTCCATAGTTGTTTATTTCATCAAGCACAATTGCACTACCACCTGCTTCAGCACGTGTTCCACAACAGTATAGATAGCCAACATTTCTACTCGGAAAGGCATCAATCACACGATGAAAACCCAAGCTGCCCAATGGTGTATCTGGGTTTGGCACATCTGAAGGGTGAATCGCAAGTTTGATGTCGTGTTCATCAGCGATGGGAACTAATGCTCCATAGACCTCACAGAACCTTTTCCACCATTCGTCAAGTTCTTCCCTTGTCGGTGTATCAGGTGGGTTTTTTGTGGCTGCGCGACTTTCTCCTCGTGAGATGTATCCGCCGCGATGCACAGCAGAATAACGTGTCATCAGATAATCAAAGGTATCTCCCCAGAACCTTTGTCGTGCGATTGGGATTCCCGCTTCAGCGAATACTTTCAAGGCGTTGCACGTATTCTCAAGTTCTTTCTCACCACCGGGTTGCCCTTTCATAAACTTCTCTGTAATGTTTGGTAGTGTCACTCTGTTGATATCCAGACCGTAAGAACGAATCTGCTTTTTCATTTTCAAGAGTGCGTCTAAATCTGGATACCCCTGTTCTTTGACACCAGGGAAAGAACCTCCGTTTCCAAAATCTATACAATCTGCACCAAGTTGTGTTACCTGTTTCAAATAAGTCTCAGATAAACCACCATCCCATACTGATATTTTCATTCTAACTCCTCTACAAAGGTAATGACACCGGTTGACCCGTTTCTACAGATTGATAAGCAGCGAGTGCGATTTCAACAGCAGCGCGACCGTCAACACCTGTGATGGGAGGTTCAGTCTCATTGCGGATGGAATCTACAAACACTCGTATTTCCTGTTGCACTGGTGGTGGCACCTTAATATCTCCAATACGGATACTGCTACCTTCCTGTTCAAAAGGTTTTATCTCAATAGTCGCATCACCACCCCATATTTGTGGAAAATAGATGGTTCCTTTTTCGCAGTCAACACGGCCACCATATCCACCAACAGCTGCTGCGTGACTTGAATGGAGCAATCCAACTGCACCACTCTTAAATTTCAGCGAGGCAAGCACCACATCAGGATAATCTGTTTCTTTTTGAACGAACTTTCCACCAGCACCAAATACAGATTCAACTTCTCCACAGGTCCACCGCATAAAATCAATCTCATGAGCATTTATTTCCATGAGACTTCCACCGGATTTGGCACGTTCTAACCGCCAAGGCGTGCGGTGTCCACCACGCCAAGGTCCTCCGATGCGATGTACCATCATATTAACAGGTGCACCGAGTTCTCCACTATGGACAATTTCTCTGACTTTGGAATGCGTGGCATGATACCGACAAACTAACCCGATTGTCAGGAATATTCCATTTTCTTCAGCTGCCTTGAGCATTGCATCACAATCTTCTAATGTCGGAGCCATAGGTTTTTCTGAGAATACATGTTTCCCCGCATTCGCTGCATCAACTGCCATCTGTGCGTGTAAGAAGGGCGGAGATGCAATAAGTACTGCGCGGATGCTATCATTTGCAAGCAGTTCATGATAATCGGTAGTAAATTCTGAACCAAGATTTTCAGCAACAGATTTTGCCAAATCCTTCTGCACATCACTCACAGATATGACCTCAATCCCATCAACTGCGTTTGCCCCATTTGCAAGGCTTCTCCCCATGCCGCCGCAACCGATTACTCCAATACCAATTGTTTCCATATATTTCTCCGTAGTTATTCAAAAGTTTGGACAATCTCTATCTGATTCAAGTAGTGTTTCAAGTATTATCTGATTACAATGTTCAATTCTCCAAAAGTTTCAGTTGAATAAGCAACCATTTTGCACACCACGCTTTTCCATCTACATACGGTGGATTATCCCCCGCATCAGGAAAAGTATCGTATGCTTTCGCTCTTCTGGATTCACGCTGAAGGTTGTTATACTCGGAAGGCGTAAGTTTAATAGATTCATGAATCGGCTTCTGCGTAATACGTTCTATAGCATCTATGTAAATAGTGTGGTATGGGTATTGACCGTTGTACAACCATGCTTCTTCTTTGCTATAGTCGGGACCTTCGTATCCATAAGCATCGCGCAGCTTTAGCAACTGACGGCGGAGAGGTTTGAGTGCAGAATCCAATCTTAAATAACCCGCGAGCAAAATAGCAGAGGTGGAGCCTTGATCAACGTATTTTATGATGATATTCTCTGCAGCACTTCTGTTTTTTACGAACCAATCCAATTCTTGCGAAGAAAAATACTCATCTACAGGACCTATAGCAAAATCGTAATAACTCAGTTTTAAGGCTAAATCAAGGACTTCTACAACATAATCAGTCTCTGGCTGCTTGTGTCCTGAACATCCCATCACTATAAGCAATAGAAGAATTGCAACAAATTTCATTTTATTGTTCTCTTATAACCTATTAAGAAATCAAATGTAGGTTAGGTAAAGCACAGCAAAACTCAACCGATTGTGTGAGAAATAGTTTATAGCGAAATCTATAATTACTTGAACACTGTGGTAGGTGCGGTTTTCTAACTGCATTCTACTAAGTCTGGGTAAATCGTGCCGTTAGGAAACCGCACCTACCGGGTTTGTAATAAATTGGAATTACCCAATTTATTAAACTTTATGAGTGTGCCTGCAGCTTTATCTTCGTCTTGCTTTTATTTGCCCCCAAGTTACACTCAAGTGATTAGACGTTGGACTCACATCAAGTCCTTCAGCATTCATATTGTTTTTAACTTCAGCGGCAGACAATGCTCTGTCATAGATACGAAATTCGTCAATATAGCCTTGGATAGCATCTGCATTCACGCCATCCGATCTGTCTCCAATGCCCAGCAAGAGTCCGCCTTTTGAGATCTTTCCACCTGCCATTGCATGCTGTTTCTCCAGATTTCCATTGACATAGTAATGTGCATTCGAACCATCATAAGTGCCCACAAGATGTAACCATTCATTCAACGGGATATCCGCAAGTACATTATGTTGTGCTGGATCTGAATTTTTTCCGCCTGCCTTAACAAAAAATCCGTGTTGGTTGTCATCATCATCGTAATACAAGGTTACAACCTTTGAATTAGTGGGTTGGTCATCGAGAGAAATGATTCGATTCCAACTATCATCTAAAGCAGTAATTTTGACCCAGCACTCTAACGTAATTTCATCCCAATCTCGGTCAATCTTCGGTGGATCAGAATCATCAACAAGAAAGTAATCATCCACGCCATCCAATAGGACACATTCTCCTACCATACAATCTGCGGCAGGTGCGAGCTCAGGATCGCCATCAACTATTGCCTTCAAACCGGTAAGAACATCCTCTGCATGTTTATCAATTTGGGCTGTATTACTATCAAACGACCAATATGCAACTAAACCATTCAGGACTGCACCCTTTGCTGCATAAGTTGGTATCATAATTACGGTGGAAAATACAACGAATATCAAAATTGTGGTGTATAAATATCTTTTAGCAAACATGATGTCTCCTTTTATAGGATGACTTGCTAAACATTGGGAAATATCTAACAAGCCAGATTGTGAATTGCCTTCGGACTGTTAAAATTTGCAACAATTTACAACATTGAAAACCAAACACCATATCGCACAATGATCTTGGTGTTCTCAACTATGTCAAGTCACGCATGGCACGACGGCGTGCATCTGCTTGTTCTCGTTCAGTTTCTGCGTCTGTCTGCTCACCTGGTTGTTCAGCGAAGATGGAAACATATTGAGATGCTTCCCCTTTACGCTTAAAGATTCGGAAATAATCAAAACGCGTCAGAGTCGGTGGAATATTGCCTGGACAGAGTGCATGCAGACCTACTTCTACCCTCGGTCCCAAAGGAATACGCGTGATACCAACACCTCTCCAATGGATACCGTCTTGGCTTGCAAAAGAAGATATTTGGTTGCCGCGTCTCTCTAATCGTAGGAAAAGTTCACGTACTCTCCGCATTCCGCCGCGTCCTACAAGGTGGAAACGTTTATTTGCGTGTCTTTCAAAACGAACATCCCCACGAAATGCGTGTGGTCCGGAGGTTTTCTCTAATCGCACAAACTGGTTTTCATTCTTCCATATAATTAAACCGCCATGTTCCCGTAATTGTGGTGAGATACGCATTCGGGTTTCAATAGCAAAGTCTTCAGTTACTGTCATAAGTAACCTTGGTGCTGTCATGTCTCCTCCACGACCGTTTGGACCGTGCCACAAATCTTGACCCGATTCTGTTCTCAATTCAAGGTAACCTTGACGTTCAGTCCATCCACCACCCCCTTGTGGGTCTTCCCAACGCCACTCTGGACGCATATCGTTCCCGATAAATTCGTCCTCAAACACCAATTCCGTGAATTCACCAGATGAAGCCCATCCTTCTATTTTGATAGCAGAGATAGAATCACCGAAACTCTGCGGTAACAGATGTAAGTTAGGGAATTCCTTTTTGAATTCTGAAGGTTCCATTCGGACTGACAACTTCTGCCCTTCAAAATCGGGGTGTTCATAGAAGACAACTTCAGCACCATCGGGTGGGAAATCTGGTCCCTTAAATATACGTATTGACGAGATTCTATCTTCAAACCAAGTGCCACCTTGCGGAGTTCGTAGGTTCGCTATATCACGTAGGATTGTGATTTTCTTACCTTTGAATTCTACGTGTTCATAGCAATCCACAATCATCGGTATTGTTCCCCATTCCGGCCCTACAACATCTAACGTTGAACCGAAATTAATGGAGGACACCCTATCGGCAAAGTTGAATGCTACATCATGTAAGTTCGGGTAAAAACCGGGACCGAGTGCAAGCCTTTTGCCTTTATAATTGACATGTTGGTGTAGTATTACCTTGTAATTTGGACTTCCAGAGAAATTTGGTCCTTTGTAGACTCTAAGTGAGGAGATATTATCTTGAAACCCTATTCGACCTGTGTGCGGCACAGGTTCTAAGACATATCCCATCCTTCCTCGAAAATTAGTGTGTTGAAATACTTCTACTATCAGGCGGGGAATTACAACTGGCATTTTTTCCTCCTTTTAGATTTCTTTTTAAATTAGGGGTGTGTAAAGTTATTGCACAAGTTCCTCATAAACCATTGTAGTGCGGGGTCTCCGTGCCCCGCCATCCTTCAATCCACCAACAATTACGGGGCACGGAGACCCCGCACTACAATGGATATTGGGATGTTTGTGCAAAAACATTACACACTGTTAATTCTCTATAGTTGCTTCATAAATTTGTGCAAAACCGCTTCTATCTGAAGTGAACACAACAAATCTCCCATCAGGACTGAAAGATGGATGTGGATGCGTATGTTGGGGTGCATATACTTGAATCGGACCGTCAGCATAAGGAAACGGTCCATCCCAATGTTCACCAACTGACGATGCCTTTGGATAACACAACGTTTTCGGTTCTCCGCCTCCATCTCGTGGGTCAAAGAGTTGGATACCTATATCTGGGAAATTTGTATCCGCCACCATTAATGTTCCTTCAGTGTTGCAGATTGCATGCCATGCATTAAACGATGTTACTTGACGTTCTTCTTCTGTGTCAACATTGATACACCGTACACCACGTTGCCAATCAACAAAAGCTAACTCTCGTGTTCCCGGTATCCACGTTTCGTGTGTAATCCACTCATTTTTCTCTACATTTCGCTCATAGAGTCTTCGGTTTCCTGTTCCGTCACGATGGATAATCCAAACCCTGTCAGTTAGCGGTCCGGCATAATAGAGTAAGTTTGAATCATCCGGACAAAACTGGAGATGTGCGATACTATCTCTGCGTAGAATAACCTCATGATCACCTGTCTCAGTATTGACTATTGCAAGTGCTGACTCTTCTCCTACTCTAAAGCGAACTGCCCACCATTTGTCGTCATGACTTAGTGCGGTTGTTCCCATCGCTGCAGCGACCATGCCACTATCCTGCATTTCAGTCGCTGAGAAGTTGACCAACTCTCGCTCTTTCAACGTTTCCAAGTCAAGTCGCCATCCACTCGTTCCTGCAGTGAAATACACGGCACTGCCATCGTGTGATGGATGGACTGACCATTCGCTAATTTCTGGTCTGTCTGTGAGTTGTCGGAGTTCACCTGTGTTACGTTCTTCAGCAAATATCTGCGGTGTTCCTGTTCGATATGACACAAATATCAACCGTTGCATTGCATCGTCATACGCAGGAATAATAAAAAACGGATGATGGTGATGTGCTGATGCAGTCGTCACCTGACGAATATGTGTTCCCGTGCGTCTATCAACGAAAGACCTTGATTCAGCTGAATAAACGGTACCTTTTCCCATCTATTTAAGTCTATTCTTCAAATGCGGCATCAAATGCAACAGCAGAAGGTTCAAAATCGTAAGCTTTGACTGCACCACAAGCTTCGCTCGCACCGTGTTCTCTATCCATGCCGCTGTCTTCCCATTCAATAGAGAGTGGTCCGTTATATCCAATATTATTGAGTGCCCGGATAATCTCTTCAAAATTGATATTACCGCGTCCTATTGATCGGAAATCCCAGAATCGTTTTGAATCACCAAAGTTTAGATGTCCACCGAATACCCCAGACAATCGTGGCGTTTCTGCCCACCAGACATCCTTCATGTGCACGTGATAGATACGATCCGCTAACCGTTCAATAAACGCTACATAATCAACACCTTGATATCCGAGATGACTGGGGTCATAGTTGAAGCCAAAGGTTTCTCTACCGTCAAGTGCTTCAATTGCACGTTCAGCAGTAACGATGTCAAACGCAATTTCAGTCGGATGAACTTCAAGACCGAACTTAACACCGACTTCATCAAACACATCAAATATAGGATTCCATTTATCAGCAAAATCTTGGAAACCAGCATCAATTTGTGATGGGTCTACAGGTGGAAACGAATAGAGTAGATGCCAGATAGAACTTCCGGTAAATCCGTTGACGACATCAACACCGAGTTTTGCAGCGGCACGTGCAGTGTTTTTCATCTCTTCGGCTGCACGTCCTTGAACACCAGCTGGGTCTCCATCACCCCATATTTGCTCTGATAGAATTGCTTGGTGTCTGTCATCAATATTGTCGCAAACTGCTTGCCCGACGAGATGATTACTAATCGACCAAACTTTCAGATCGTATTTTGCAAGCAGGTCGTGTCTACCTTGACAATAACTGTCATCAGACAGTGCTTTATCCGTTTCAAAATGGTCTCCCCAACAAGCGAGTTCTAAACCGTCGTATCCCCACTCACTGGCTTTTTTTGCTAAATCTTCAAGTGTTAAATCTGCCCATTGCCCTGTAAATAGTGTAACAGGTCTTGCCATATTTTTCTCCTTTTTTCTTAATTTAATCTAAGTTGCCACCTACGGTTTGTAGGAGTGAATCAACGCCAAATACGCGTATGGTATTTGTCGGGTTTCTAACCCCGATGGACCATAATTGGCACCAGAATTAGCAATCAATCGGGGTTAGAAACCCCTCCTACAAAGAATAGTTAATTTAGACCGAGTCTTGTCTCTCAATACTTTATGCTGGCGGTGTATAACTTGCATCAACCCAACCGCGTTGCTTTCCACTTTCGACAGCAGTATTTATGAAGTGAACGCCACGTGCCCCATCCTGTACAGTTGGAAAATCGGTATCAAATTCACCGGGTGATTCACCAGCAATTTTTGCTGCCATTGTTCGTGATGCATTCACATAGATATTCGCGAACGCTTCAATAAATGCCTCTGGATGTCCAAAAGGTATTCGTGAATTGTGTTGTGCGATCTCTGCCAGATAATCATTACCGCGTTTATAGACCTGTTCGGGTCCATCAGGGAAACGTACATATAGATAATTCGGATTCTCTTGATGCCATTCAAGCGATGCGTCTGTTCCATAAACACGAATACGCAGGTTATTTTCTTCACCTACGGAAATTTGAGAAGCAAACAGAACACCTCGCACGCCGTTCTCATAATGCACCAATAGGTTTCCATCATCCTCTAACAAACGCCCCTCAACAAAAGTGGTCATATCTGCACAAACCTCTTCCATTTCAAGACCAGTGATATAGTGTGCTAAATTTTCTGCATGAGAACCGATGTCACCTATACAAGAGGAAGCACCTGCCTGTTTCGGATCTGTCCGCCAGACTGCTTGCTTCGCGCCCTCGTTTTCCAGAAATGTTGAAAGCCATCCTTGCGGATATTCTACGACGATTTTACGAATTGTTCCCAGTTTACCGTCTTTCACAAGTTCACGTGCTTGTTTCACCATCGGGTAGCCGGTATAGTTGTGTGTGAGGGCAAAAATTACATCGTTTGATTTGACAAGATGACATAGCGATTCTGCATCTTCCACCGTCGTTGTCATCGGTTTATCACAAACAACATGGAATCCGGCTTCAATAAAAGTTTTTGCTACATCAAAATGAACGTGATTCGGGGTGACGATGGATACGAAGTCAATGCGTTCACCATCTAAAAGTTGGCTCTCTTTTTCTGCCATCTCTTTATACGAACCGTAAACACGTTCATCATCAAGAAAGAGCTCTGCTCCCTGTTGCTTCGATTTTTCTGGTGATGATGAAAACGCGCCAGAAACCAGATCAATTTCTCCATCAAGTGCTGCAGCTTTCCGATGCACAGCACCAATGAACGCATCCGGTCCACCACCTACCATTCCATAACGGACTTTCCTACCAAGTGGCATATTATTTTCCCATTCCTTATTAGAATTCAAAACGTTAGATTTTATTCATTTTGTATATTACCATTGTGCCATATTTTTTCATTAATTTCAAGGTGTTTTTAAGATGTATCATGTTATTTCATTTTCGGCTTTCCTGCTTCAGACAATAGAAATAAAAACCCATAACAAAATAAACGTTTGTTAATTGTATTGAACAAAAACCGAAAACTAAATAATCGTCTTTACAATAGAATCATTGCATCAGCACACCAATTGTGGTATAATTTGACAAAATGAAGATGACAATTTTAGAGATGTATGATGGATAACGTCACGGACATTATCAATGAATTTGGAGAATGTGTCGTTCAAGTAGATGGAGAGATTCCTGTTGACCTTCCTGCAAAAGAAGGAGACAGGTTTCTATTCATAAGTCATGACCAAAGTTCTCTAACACACGGATTACACAAGTACCCTGCCAAATTTTTCCCAGAACTACCCCGTTGGCTCATTAGACGCTATTCACAACAACACGACCAAATCTTGGATCCGTTTACCGGAAGTGGAACAACAAATGTTGAGGCATTACTCTCTAAACGTAACTCTGTAGGGATTGATGTTGACCCATTTTCACGTTTTCTTTCAAAAGTGAAGGTAACCCCTTTACCAGAAAAGGAACTCAAGTTAACGCAGAAATCCCTTATGGAGGCTATCCTCAATTACGACTCCTCACAGGTTATCGCATCTGACTTACCCAATTTCCCTTATAGAGACAATTGGTTTAACACAGAAATCCTTTATGAGTTAACCTATTTGCGGAAACAGATTCAACAACTTGATGCTGATGATAAAATCAAAGACTTTTTCAAAGTTTGTCTTTCATCTATTATCCGTTCTGTATCTAATGCGGATGACAATTGTACGCGAACAGTGATTAGGAAAAAATTGAACAAATTGGTAAAACCTACCGATGCCTTGAATCGGTTTACAAAAACAGTACTTACCAAAGTACCAAAAATGGTTGAATTTTCACGCAACTACCCTTCTGATATTTCGGTAGATTTTCCAGAGGATATGGATGCAAAGAATATCAAGTATGCGACAGGTTATTTTGATCTTGCGGTAACCTCTCCCCCGTATGTCAATGCAGTTGACTATCCAAGAACACATCAGTTGGAAATGTATTGGTTGGGATTTGCTCAGGAATCATTGACTGCTTTGAAAAAACAGAACGTTGGCACAGAAAGTGTCTCTTCGCGGTATTACAAGACACGGCATGAAATTGGTGTGCCAGAAGCGGACAAGGTAATAAAAAGCATATTTGAAGTGGATCCGAGACGTGCTTTTATTGCCTATAAATACCTTGACGATATGCGACAAAACCTTTCTGAAGTTTACAAAGTTTTGCGAAAAGATGGGAGATATATTATCGTTGTAGGAAATAATCGTATTCGTGGACATCTTTTTGAGAATTGGAAGTATCTCATGCCGATTGCAGAAGAGGTAGGTTTTGAAGTAGAAACCTATTTCGGTTCGGAGATTATTAAACACTTCATCAAGATACCAAGAGAGGAACGGATCAATACCGATTGGATTTTAGTTCTAAAGAAATAAACGGACAGATGTAGAACATGGCTAATTCAGAAGAAAGAGGTCGACAAGCGTCAGTAGATGGATTTGCACATGAGCACATTGTGGTCGGAATTCTGATGAAAAAATATCAAAACGTATCATTGGTTGATTTACCGTTGTCCACTTACGATATCATTATCGTGCGGAAGGACGCTAATGATACTGAAGACATTATACGTGCCCAAGTCAAAACTGCCAAAAAATCCGTTTCTTTTACTGGTGGTGCAAGAGGTGGAGTTGATAGGGAGTATAAGTCGGGTGTTAAAACATACAGACAATCCACTGCAACCTCAGACGTTGTCATTGGTATTCATCCCATAGACGATAATACTTATGAACTTTACTTTGTTCCTACAATTCTCATAGAACACCTTAATCAAAAGAGCATTTCAATTAACAAAATTGCGAATTTGAAAGAGAATTACTTCATTCTGGAAAATTGCAAAAATGAAGAAGTAATCATCAAAAAGTGTCAAGAATACGGGATTCTTGCATCCACTGCGAGTCTTTTATAGATTTGACTCAAATTGTGTCATTCCTTCCGCGTAGTCGAAATCGCCATTGAACAGAACGAACAAACCGCTATCAACTGGTTGAAATCTGTTTCACAGGTGACAAATGCTTAGCGTGTGTCCCTTCAATCACCAGATGTCTCTTAAGCGTTTTCAACAGAGAGTTGAACGTATCTAATAATTGTGTAGCATCCTCATTAGAGAGCATATTTAAAAGCGTTTCAGTATCAATACCAGTTCGTTTACAAATTTCAACAACTCCACCTTGCGATTCTATAAAGACACGAAGCTCCTTCAGGAAGAAGGGTAGATCGCCATCAGCAAGGTATTCTTCCAATGTCAATTCGAGATAGTCAATCGCTGACTCCTGATCATTAGCAAGTCTTTTAATTTGATACTCGCGCCAGTTCCCCATTTCTCTCATTGATGTGTCTCCTTATATTCCCGCCAATAGGTTTTTGCGATTTCAATATCCCCTTGCTGTGATTTCTTATCTCCACCACAAAGCAGAAGGACGAGTGTATTTTCAATTTGACCAAAATAGATGCGATATCCTGGTCCAAAGTGGAAACGCAATTCAAAAACACCTCCACCCACAGATTGGCAATCACCAAAATTGCCATCTTCAATCCTTGCAAGTCGTTTATCAATTCTCTGTTGCGTATTTTTATTTCGAATGGATTCAAACCATTCCGTGAAAGGTTGCCTGCCGTTTCGGGAACGATAATATTGTATTTCTATTGGTTGTCTGTTCCTATTAACAATCGTTCTATACCCGCTATGCAATGAAAAATAAACAGTTCATTGATTGGTAATTATACTGGATTTTCTATGAAAAACGCAAGGTATATTTGCAATTTCGGAATCGCTCAGAGTCATTAAAACTTACGTTCTTAATAAAAATGTCCTCTAATTGCAGTTGACATCCACACTGTTTTCCTATAAAATATGTCCTATACAACTTGTAGAGGCATTTGAGAACCGCACATCAATTTAGAGGAGATAAAATATAAAATGGCAAATAATATATTTCCACCGAATGAGACAACTTACCCTATCGGTGATGCGCACGTCAACAGTTTAGAAGCGTATCAAGAACGATACGCAGAATCAATTAAAGACCCCGAAGGATTTTGGGCAAACATTGCTGAACGGTTGACATGGTTTGATAAATGGGAAACGATTCGGGATTACGATTTTGTGAAAGCACAGATTAAATGGTTTGAAGGCGGAACACTCAACGCCTGTTATAACTGCCTTGATAGACATGTAGAATCAGGACACGGTGATGAGACCGCAATTATATGGGAAGGCAACGATCCATCAGAAGATAAGACCTACAGTTTTAATGGACTGCTTGTAGAAGTAAAAAAGTTTGCTAATGTCCTAAAGGCACAGGGTGTTGAAAAAGGTGATCGTGTCTGTATCTATTTACAAATGGTGCCAGAATTGGCAATCGCAACGTTGGCATGTGCGAGAATTGGGGCAGTTCATTCAATCGTCTTTGGTGCATTCTCCGCCGAATCCCTGAGAGATAGGATAAACGATTCCGCTTGTAAGATATTGATTACGCAAGATACTGCAATGCGTGGTGCAAGAAGCGATATACCCATGAAAGCAAATGCTGATGCAGCGGTTGTAGAATGTCCATCTATTGAAAAAACTGTTGTAGTCAAACGCACTGGAGACGAAGTGGCTTTTGATGCAGAACGCGATGTTTGGTGGCATGAAGCGATGGCAACTGCAGATGCTGAATGTGAACCGGAGGTGATGAATGCTGAAGATCCGCTTTTCATTCTTTATACATCTGGTTCAACAGGAAAACCGAAAGGGGTATTGCATACCACGGGTGGCTATTTAGTTTATACCTCATATACACATCAGCAGATATTTGACTATCATGAAGGTGATGTATATTGGTGCACTGCTGATATCGGTTGGATAACAGGACATTCATACATCATCTACGGACCGCTCGCGAATCGGGCAATTACTGTGATGTTTGAAGGTGTCCCGAACTATCCGGATTATGGACGCTTTTGGCAAGTCGTCGAGAAGCACAAAATCAATCTCTTTTATACTGCCCCCACTGCACTTCGTGCCTTAATGAAAGAAGGAGATACTTGGGTAGAGAAATACGATAGGTCAACGCTTAGATTGCTTGGAACAGTGGGTGAACCGATCAAAGAACCCGAGTGGTTGTGGTATTACAATATCGTAGGTGAAGAACGGTGTCCGATTGTGGATACGTGGTGGCAAACAGAAACAGGTGGCATTTTGATTACGCCACTTCCCGCTGCAACACCACTAAAACCCGGTTCTGCTACATTCCCATTCTTCGGTATAGAACCCGTGATTTTAGATGAAGAAGGCAAGGAAGTTGAAGGAAATCCCGCGTCCGGTTACCTCTGTATTAAAACTGCTTGGCCCGGTATTATGCGTACCGTATATGGAGATCATGAGCGGTTTATTGATGTCTATTTTCGCAGATTCCCTGGCTACTATATGACAGGTGATGGTGTGTTACGTGATGAGGATGGGTATTATTGGATTACAGGTCGTGTGGACGATGTGCTGAATGTTTCTGGTCACAGATTAGGCACTGCAGAGGTTGAAGGTGCAATCGGTCAACATGAATCTGTCGCAGAAGCCGCTGTTGTCGGATACCCACACGATATAAAAGGTCAAGGTATCTATGCGTATGTCACACTGATGACAGGGGAGTCTGCATCTGAAGATGTGGAGACAGGAATAAAACAAGCTGTTCGCCAACATATCGGTCCTATAGCAACTCCTGACAAAATCCAGTTCACACCTGCATTGCCGAAAACACGTTCCGGTAAGATTATGCGGCGTATTCTGCGTAAAATTGCAGAAGGTGATGTCTCTGATCTTGGTGATACTTCAACCCTTGCTGATCCAACAGTGGTTGACGCATTGGTTGAGGGTAGAAAGTAGATGGACAATAGTCATATTGGTTAGGACTTACGCATTCCCCCTTGATAAGGGGGCAGGGGTTAAATTGTCCAATATTTCACTGTTTTTAGTCTTTTTAACCCCCTAAGTCCCCCTTATCAAGGGGACTTTAAGAAATTAACCCCCTAAGTCCCCCTTATCAAGGGGACTTTAAGAAAAAATGCTTAAGTCTTGTTGGTATAATCTGCTATGGGTAGGTCAATGTACCTGCCCAATTTTATGGATGAGGAGCATAAGTGGTATCAGCGCAAAAAATCGTAGATGCATTGAAAGAACAGAACATCACACATGCAATCGGTGTGCCTGATAACGGAAGTGCGCGCATCTATGAACTCTTACGCGAAGAACAGGATATTGAAGTGATTACGGTAACCCGTGAAGGAGAGGCGTTTGCTATTGCTGCGGGATTGTATATTGGTGGGAAGAAGCCCGTGATAATAATTCAAAATACAGGTTTCCTCGAATCAGGTGATGCCTTCCGAGGCACTGTATTCAATATGCAAATACCTGTAGTTGTGTTCATAGGATACCGCGGTTATCATAATCGAGATGCAGATGGTAATTGGGTAGATTCTGTTGCAACCTTTCTTGAACCGACTCTCAAAGCATGGAATCTTCCATATCAAAAGTTAGAAACGGATGCAGATTTAGATAGTATAGAATGGGCTTATGACAAATCTGCGGATACCTCTTTACCTGCTGCTGTGCTATTGATCGGGCATGCGAAATGAAACATCATACCAAATAGGAACTGGAGCGAATTAAATGTTAAGTGTTGAAGAAGCACGTCAACAGATGTTAGAGACTATCCCCGTTTTGCCAACAGAAAAGCGGGGAATATTAGAATGCGCGAACTATGTTCTTGCAGAAGAATTGAAGGCAACAGAGAATATTCCACCGTTTGATAACTCCGCTATGGACGGTTATGCGGTTCGGGCTGCAGACGTGAAAGCTGCATCAAAAGAAAATCCAATTGTGCTATCTGTTGTTGAAACTATTGCTGCAGGGTATGCCCCATCTAAACCTGCTTCCTCTGGACAAGCAGCTCGGATTATGACAGGTGCAATGATGCCTGAAGGTGCTGATGCTGTCGTAATGCAAGAGGTGACAGAACTCAACGGGGATAAGGTCACTATTTTTGAAAGTGTTGAGAAAAACGAAAATGTCCGCTTTACTGGTGAAAGCGTTCAACATGGTGATAGTGTGATGTTACCGGGAAAAGTGCTTCGTCCGCCTGAAGTATCAATGCTTGCATCACTCAATTGTTCCGAAGTTACGGTTTATCAAAAGCCAAAGGTTGCAATCGTCTCAACTGGCGATGAACTTACGCCACTTGGAGAACCGCTCACACCAGGGAAGATACGTGATAGTAACAGATACGGTATCTTTGCCCAAGTTCAGAATGCAGGCGGTATCCCAATTGATATGGGAATCGCTCCTGATGATGAAACGGAAACTGAACGCATCTTCCGAGAATCAATAGCAAAAGCAGATGCACTCATCACAAGTGGTGGCGTTTCGGTTGGAGAGCATGATATTGTGAAGAACGTCTTGACAAAATTGGGCGAGATGAATTTCTGGCGTGTTGCAATGAAACCCGGCAAACCCCAAGCTTATGGCAAAATTGACAGCAAACCTGTGTTCGGTTTACCCGGCAATCCTGTGTCTTCACTTGTCGTATTTGAACTCTTTGTGCGTCCAGCACTGCTGAAAATGGCTGGACACACTGACCTACTACGTCCTACCTTCAAAGCAACTTTAGAAACTGATGTTACGAATAAAGATGGACGCGTCAATTTTATACGTGCCATTCTTACAGAACATAACGGTCAATATATGGCTAAGACTACAGGACCACAAGGTTCCGGTATCCTCCATTCTCTTGTATTAGCAAACGGATTAATTACAATTCCATCTGGTGCCGCACTGCCTGCAGGTGAGACAGTGGATGCACAATTTCTACACTAATAGGACTTACGTATGCCCCCTTGATAAGGGGGTTAGGGGGTTAAAAAGTTGTTATTTCAGTTATTTAACCCCCTAAATCCCCCTTATCAGAGGGACTTTAAGAGAAACTGCATAAGTCCTGACTAAATAACATCACAATGTTTAACACAAAATATCTCCAAACAAGTTGGGGTGAGATGGCTTTTGCCGATTCAGGTGGATCTGGTTCTACATTACTGTTCTTACATGGAACAGGTTGTGACTCAATGGATTGGTTATCAGTGATAGATGATTTACCACAAAATCATCGAAGCATTACAGTTGATTTTCGTGGACATGGAAAAAGTAGTGTACCCACCCAACCGTTTACATTACAAGACCTCGCGTTTGATGTCATACACTTAATGAACTCACTTGGTTTACAAGAACTTATCCTCGTAGGACACAGTCTTGGTGGTATGGTTGCAATGGCAGCAGCAAAGCATTGTCTACAGATAGCCGGACTGGTTCTATTGGAGGGATGGACGAGTTTATCTTCTGCAAGTAGTGCGTTTGACGATGGACGATTTTACGGATTACTTTCAGATACACAGATAAATGAAACAAAACATAAATCAGAAGAGACACTTAAGCGATTTAATCCTGATATGTGGAACAGTTTTTGGACATCTGTCAGAGAATTTGATGGTTATAGTTATCTTGAAAGTGCGTCAATTCCTATCTTTGAAGTTTTCGGTGAGATGGGTAAAAATGACTTCACAGAACAGAAATTACGTATCCCACCAAACCCGAATATACAAGTTATATGGATACCGAACGCTGGCCATTACTTGCCGCACGAATGTCCAGCAGTAGTTGCTGAAATATGTCAAAATCTTTCTAAGACGACTTGAACTATTGTTCGGGAACTTCAACCGGCAAATCCTGCCGGTCACCCCATTCTTTCCAAGACCCAATGTAGTTGCTAACCTTCGGATAGCCGATTAGCCGTAGAGCCAAATAGGTCTGGGAAGAACGGTATCCGCCCTGTCAGTAGCACATCACCTGTTTTTCTGGTGTGATGCCTGCTGCTACATACATCTCATGTAGTTCATCTGCAGGTTTGAATGCCCCATTTTCATCAAGATTTTTGACCCATTCAATATGAATAGACCCCGGTATAGCACCCGCGCGATCTGCTCGTGCCACCCTCCCAAAATGTTCGTCATCTGTGCGTGTGTCAAGTGGTATGAAAGCATTTTGGTTTAGCATATCATGTATGCTATCAGCATCCATGTGCGTATTCTGCTTTTCATCTATCGGGAATTGAGATACAAGAGAGGGTTCAACACCATCTGTGCTGACCTGTCCCCCTTCTGCTAACCAAGCATTAAATCCACCATCTAAGACGCGAGTATTGGTATGTCCTAAATACTCACAAAACCATAGACCGCGAGATGCCTTCGTACCAGAGATATTTTCATACCAAATTATAGTTTTGGTTGGATCAAGACCACGTTGTTGGAATAAGTACGCTATCATCCACATGAATGTGTCCATAGTTTCTTTACGGGTATTGATTAGACTCAGTCCAAACAGATCGAGATGAAGTGCGCCTGGAATATGTCCTTGGACGTATTCATGTGTTGGACGCGTGTCTACGATACATAGAGTTTTATCACCAAGGTTGCGTTTTAGTTCCTCAGACGACATAACCAGTTGAGGATTATCATAACCTTTATAAGCCATTTTCGAACTACCTTTCTGGTAGAATTTACTCCACCACTTTATATAATTTTGATTCTTTTCCAATTACCTGTTTTATACCAGATCCACATGCCGACACCTTGAACAACATTTGACAATGCAATACCAATCCAAACACCAATCAGACCGATAAAATGGGATAATAGAATAACAAGACACAATCCAACACCCATCTGTGCTGCGAGCGTAATTATCATCGGTGATAAGGTGTCGCCAGCTCCATTTAGAGCTTTACCTAATACTAATGAAAATGCGATGAATCCGAATGTTAGTGATAGGAACTGTAGATATACCTTTCCAATCTGAATAACTGCTACATCATTGGTAAATATCCGAATAAACAACTGTGGAAAAACAAGAAATAGAATGCCAATGCTTGCCATCACTGAAGTGCCGACTATATTACCAACCTTTGCAGAATCTTCTGCGCGGTCTATCTGGTTTGCACCTATGTTCTGACCTACCAAAGGTGCAACAGCATTTGCTATGCCAAAACCTGGATTCATAACGAGTATCCGCAGTCGCATACAAATCGTATATGCAGCGACAGCAAATTTTCCATAAGGACCAATCACCCATAAGAAACCCAGTCGAGACAGATGCCTCCAGAATCCTTGCATAGAACTATATATCCCTAACCTAAAAATGTCAAGCATTTCAACAATATCTGCACGGAACGGAACGTTCTGTAGTGAAATCGGTGCCCTTCCACTGAAACAGAGAACAAGCAAAATTAGTACACCGATTCCTCTACCGATGAGCGTTGCTAATGCTGAACCAGCAACACCGAGTTTGGGAAAAATCCACAACCCAAAAATAAGCATGGGGTCAAGTCCAATGTTTATTAACGTTGAAAACACTAATACAACCATAGGCGTAACGGCATCGCCTCCTGCCCGAAAGATTGAGCCGAGAGTCATTGATAAAAACATGGTGCTGATACCAACAAGAATGATATGCATATAAGTTGTTCCGAGTTTTATCACTTCAGGGTCAGTGATTCGGACAGTTCGTAAACCGATTTCTGCCAATGGATAACCAACCATACCGATGCCGACAGAAAAGAAGACAGCAAGTAGGATTGCCTGCATAGCTAAGTGTCCTGCTTGCGCATAGTTTCTTGCACCGAGATATTGTGCTACCATTATCCCCGCACCCGTTGAAATACCGAGTGAAAAGACACCTATTAGTCTTAGCAAATTCCCACTCACCCCTACAGCTGCAATTGCCGCAGGCCCCAACCTGCCAACGAAGATCATATCAACGATATTGAATGCATCTTGGAGAACATAACCGAAGGTTATGGGTACAGCAAGTTGTACAAGATGTTTAAATAGACTGCCTTGCGTTAAATCACCTCGTTTTTTATTCATTCATTTCCTTACTTTCAGCAGCATTATAATTCCATTAACCTTTTGCAATGTCAAAAGTTGCACTTGCTTTATAAGCAGAACTGATTTATACTCAATATCATATATTGTATTTAAAAAGAGAGGAAATAGCAAGTGCGTGTATTGATTATGTCTGACATGGAAGGTGTCAGTGGGATAGTCGTGTGGGACCAGGTTGAGGGTGGTGCTGCTATGTTTGAAGAAGGCAGACTCCTCTACACTGAAGAAATTAACGCTGCAGTTCGTGGGGCTAAAGCAGCTGGCGCAACGGAGATTGTTGTCGTTGATTGCCACGGTGCAGGAAAAGGTTGGACATTCAATTCGCTTATCCCAGAAAAAATAGATCCAGACTGTGAATGGGTTGCACATCACGGTTGGGGACGTTTTGATGATATGTGGAAAGATGGTTGTGATGCTTGTTTGCTTATCGGTATGCATGCCCGAAATAACACTCCCGATGGTGTCCTGTGCCATACTATTTCTTCAGTCCGATACCATAATCTATGGTTCAACGATGATCTTGTTGGTGAAACTGGTGTTAATGCTGCACTCAACGGGCATTATGGCGTTCCGATTGCGTTGGTTACAGGTGACACAGCAGTTTGTAGAGAAGCTAAAGAACTCCTCGGTGAGAATTTACCGACGGTTGCTGTGAAAAAAGGTCTTAGTCGTTACAGTGCAAGACAGATACCACCCGTTCGTGCTCGCAATATGATTGAAAAGGCATCCGAGAAGGCACTTTCAGATCTCACAAAAGTGCAACCTTATGTACCTGATGAACCAACAACAATCAAAATTGAAGTATCAAGTGTTGACAAACTATCAGATTTTAAAGGACGAACCGGTATAGAGATCACCGGTCCAGTCACTGCAGAAAGTCGTGGTGCAGATTGGATGACTGCTTGGGATCAGTTCTGGTCCTTTGTATGAGCATATTGCTTTAGGATTCATCAAGAACATCAAGCGGATCACCTGACGCGTCCTTGCGTTCCAAGATCTCTACTTCATATCCATCTGGGTCTGTGATAAATGCCATCTTCATGCCACCTGATGTAAACTGTTTACGCCATTCATCGGGCCATATTTCTAATCCAGCTTTCTCCAGACCATCGCAAAATTCAACAATATCCGGGACACCGATGGCGAAATGCATCAGATCTTCCTGCACCTGAAGATCAAAGTCAGGTGAATAGGTCAACTCCAATGTGTGTGCATTTCCCGGTAGTTCAAGATGAACGATTTGATTGCCTGCGGGTGATCTATCACTCCGGCTTAGTACTTTGAAACCTAAATGGTCACAATACCATTTTATTGAATTGTCAAGATCGCTGACGCGAACGCGTGTATGTAAAAAAACTGCCATGTAATTCTCCTTAAATTCTTTTGTTTGATGATCAATTAACTCTATAGTGATAATATCACGACCTCGTTATTTTTACAAGATATTTAGTGAAAACTCATTCGGATTTCCTTTTGTCACTGACTATAACTGTTTGTATGTTCATGGATTTGCTGACGTTCACGGTTGGCATGTGGGTCTGCGCGGCGTGCGATACCTGTAATCTCATCCACGGATTCATCAGCCTTGAAACGCAGATAAAGTTTTCTTGACTTGTTTGCCATGGGTGTATTTTTCAATGCGCGATAGCATCGCATCATATTGTAGTGTGCATCCAAATCTTCCGGGTCAACTTCAAGCGTTTTCTTAAAATGGACCAAAGCAGTTTCGTAATTACGTTTGAGAAAGTGCATGCGTCCCAGGACATTGCGGACACGGGTATCACGTGGAAACTGTTCTGCTGCTTGTTGTAGATGTTGAATCGCCAAATCGTATTTGCCATAGGTTTCTTGCACTAAAGCAAAAAAGTAGTGAACCTTCGCCCGGTGTGGGTTATCATAAGATAATGTCTTCTGTATCTCAAACGCTTTGTTCAGCATCTCTTCTGCACCTTTCATATCACCTTCTTTGATGTTACACCGTGCTATATTCACCCATCCATCAAGATAGTCAGGATCTATTTCAGTTACCTTCATGAATGCAGTTTGTGCTTTTCTTAGGTCACCTTGTAAGAATAGTCCGATACCGTAGTCGTTCCACCGTTCGCGAACATTGCGGTCCACTGAATAGTTAATTGCTCTATTTTCTGATGCGGACTTGACATGTAGTGTTGCTTGGACATCTGCCATCGTGACAATAGGCAGGTTTGGTATAGACTTAATTTCTCCAGCGACATCAGATGTATCACCTGTCCAAACCCATTTGCCATCGTCATATCCTTTATCAACCTGATAGTTAGTATCTTCAGGATCGCGAACCCCTGCATAAGCCCATTGTGTATGCCACCAATTGAATTTACGATAGTTGAGTTTTGCTTTCAATGTGAGAATTTCACCACAATCTTCTGGAATTTTCAGTCTGTATCTCACGGTATCGGCAGCACCGGGAGGAATAGTGCGCGAATACAACACAGTTCGCATCGCCCATGCATTTCGCTTATTGATTAGATTACCACGTTCATCCAACATATAGGCACGATAGAAATGTGCACTCGGATCAACAGGTCCGTTTCCATCAGGTGCAGCGATCCGACCATTCCAAAACACTATCTTACCGTTCTCATCAGTTGCCTTCACCTCAAGCCAGATGTCAAAAGCATCAATCGTTCCTGCTGGGAATTGATGTCCAACGCCACGCGTCCGAACCACTACCTCAATTAGCGGGTCTTCATCACGTTGGATAGCTGCACCATCTTTTGGAATAGGTGCACCATTAGCAAACAGATCCAACGTTATAACATCATTTTGTAAAAAGTCAATGACCGTTTGAAGTTGTTCATCGTGTTTATTGACAAAGGGAAGTGCGGTATTCGCTGCTGGAAATCGATGACTATGAACTTTCCCTTTTATATTTCCTGCATCATTAGAGTCAACAAGTGGCATGTGGCAATCGACACATTTCTTAGCCTTTTCAGGATAATAAAATGAAAGTGCCCCTTGATGAGAAACACCACTCTTTTGCCACTGATCATAGTCGTTAAAACCTCGCACCCATTTGAAATTATTCACAGGGAAGTCAAGATGGACTTTATGGCACGTTGAACAGAATTCTGCAGTATTATCCGTATGAAAAGGTTTTAGAAAACTCTTACGATGAGGTTCAGGATCAAGGCGAATTAAGTAGTTATGTAAACCGCGAATAATACGATTGTCACTTGATGCTAAATCATGCAAAGGAGGGTATTTTATCACATAACCACTATTTCCCATCGTATCTTTGACACGTTCAACGGAGTGGCAAGCCGTGCAAGCAAGTCCTGCTTGTGCTGCGGGTGTATGGAGGTTTTCCCTTATCGGTTTATCCATAACTCCATTTAACAATATTGCAGGGTCATGGCAACCACCACACCATTTTGAAGGTTGGATGCCGATGACTTCTTGCATATAGATGATAGACTTACGGTACCATTGGTTGTTGAAAGATGAGAAATGATGCGCTGATTCGTTCCACTGCTTGTATATATCTGGATGACAGCCTTTTGTAGCACACGTTTCGGATGTCAGAAAGAAGTCAGTCGGAATTAGGTTACCAGTTTCCGTTTCCACAGATGCAGGAAAAAAATGTCCCGTAGTTCCGCCACCTTCTTCATACATACTTGTGGGAGGGAAAGCAGGATTTTGGACGATATAATCCTGATTCGGAAAAAAGCGTTGTGAAACTTTAGCACCTATTGGAAAAAACACTACACATATTAGCACTCCAACGATTGTTTTTTTAAGGAACGGTGAGATGTTTTCGCTGTACTTCAACAAGTGTATGCAGAAGAGAAAACTCCCTATGCTTATGCTGACAATATGTGTAATGAGTAGCCAACGAAAAGGAGTTATCGCACCCACAATCATCAGATATCCACCTGAGATAATTCCAATGATTAACCATGAAACTCCAACTTTACCTACATTTGTCAGTTTTTTGTAATGTTTATAAAGATAGATGCAAAATGGGATCAGTAGAACAATTCCAAGACCAACATGGACAAGCACATTAAGGATATAAAATAGTGTGGGTTCACCAAAACTAAATAGATATGCACTGTTCAGGAGTAGTATTAGAAAGGCAATTAGTGATATTTTTCGCATTGATTCAATCGGTTTGATTTTGCTATATGCATCTTTTTATATTATCATCCAGCAGTATAACCACCATCAATCGGCAAGGCAATCCCTGTGACAAAAGCAGATTCGTCAGATGCCAGATATAACGCCCCATAAGCAATCTCTATAGGTTGACCGAGACGTTGCATAGGATGTTTATCAGCAAGTTTCTGGTATTCATCTGGTGTGTTGATGACACCAGCGACTAATGGTGTTTCTACGAAACCGGGGCAAATACAATTCACACGGATATTGTCTTGTGCATAGTCAAGAGCCATACCGCGCGTCAAGTTCGTGACTGCACCTTTGGATGCAACATACGCAGCACGGACATCCGCTCCAACTATACCGTAGATAGAGGACATATTGATGATAGTCCCACCACCGTTCTTTTGCATTGCAGGAATAGCAGCTTTAGCACACAGAAAAACACCATTTAGATTGACATCTAAACAACGGTGCCAGTCCTCTTCAGGAAGTTCAGCGACTGGTAGGCGCATTGCTATTCCAGCATTGTTGAACAGAATATCAAGCTTACCAAAAGTCTCAACCGCTTGTTCAACAAGGTTCTGTGTATCATTATTGACTGTGACATCCGTTCTGATAAAGATCGATTCATTTCCTTTATCACGTATCTCAGTTACTGTCTGTTCACTACCTTCATTATCTATGTCTGCGACAACTACTTTTGCCCCGTGTTCTGCAAAGAGTTTTGCCGTGGCTCTTCCAATTCCAGAAGCTGCCCCTGTGATAATGGCTACCTTGTCTTTTAGTCTCACTGTTACACTTTTTCCTTCCAAGCAGCCGGATTTTGCTCAGGTTGTCCAATCTGATTTTTCAATATACCGATATTTTCAACTTCAAGCTCTATCACATCCCCCGGTTGAATCCATCTGTCAAGTTCCCATCCGCATCCTTTACCAACAGTGCCAGAACCTAAAAATTCACCCGGAAAGAGTGTCTCAGACTGTGAAACAAAGGAAATCATCTCTTCAAAGGAATAATACATGTCTGATGTAGTTCCTTCAGACCAAACTTCTCCATTGACTCTTGCTGTCATTTTCAGATCATAAGGATTGCCAATTTCATCAGGTGTGACAAGACAAGGTCCCATGATGTTACTGTTGTCAAAATCCTTGCCTTTTGCTGGACCTAATGATAAAGTCATGTGACGAAATTGTATATCCCGTGCACTAATGTCATTGTAAATTGTATATCCAGCAATGTATTCATGTGCATGTTCTATTGGGATATTCTTCCCTGTTTTGCCGATATATATTCCCCATTCCAATTCAAAATCCAGTTTTTCAGTGTAGTTGGGCCAAGTGATAACTGCTTCATGTCCGGCAATGGATGCAGGACTTGTGCTGCCTCGATAATAGTTTGGAAGTTTAAACCATTCTGGTGAGATTTCTTTTCCTGTAATTCGGGATGCAGCGTCCATGTGTGTTTTGAATACCCCGAAATCCCGCAAACTTACAAGACGTGGAAACGGTGCCTGGAATTCTACATCTAAAATATCATATAGGACATTAGAATTATCTTTGTTATCGTTGTGTTGTGCCTGAATTCTGTCAAGTTGTTTTCGTGCTTCACCTATATAGTTCTGTTCAAATAATTGGGTCATGTCCGACACTTCAAGCCCAAGATCAGCGATTGTGTTCTGATCTAATAATGCTCCAATTCTGTTATGTTCGTTGTTTGAAGGTAGTTTGAATGTTACAAGTTTCACTGATAATCCTCCTTTGATGCAATGTTAATTTTATACTACATTAGCATTCAAAAGTCAAGGGTCTGCATGAGAATGGGTGTGTAAAGTTTTTGTCACTAAAGAATCATGCGGCTATTGTGTCTGGATACCAGTATTTATCCCAAGTTTTGTTCTTTAGTATACATCTCAACTCAAGGATAGCATTGAGTCCTTCATCTGTCCATCTCATAGATGCGCGTCTACACCTTTGTGCCACAACATGTTTACAGGCACTCTCTATCACGCTACTTGTAATCTGATACCCTTTCTCTCTAAATGTTTTATACTGCATACGGTTCGTATGTTTTTCAAAATAGCCTGCTTCTCTTTCAAAGTTTTTTCTCTCATCAGGATTTTCTGTCTCTAAAGAACGAATGTGTAATGCCACTTCGGTGATCTTCCCCTCAAAAAGGAGAGGTTCTACCTTTTGTGTCCAAGTCTCTACCTTTTCAATCGCATGCTCTCCGAAGGCGTATTTTGCTGCATCATATAGATGCGATTTTGCATGCATATAATCTACAATCTCAACCGCATTCGGAAAATACTCATCCGAGTTGTTCCAAATCCACGGAGCTCCATCACCGATAAACACAACTTCTTGCTTCATAATATCTTCTCGATAGATACCACTACCGGTCGCTAACGCATATAAATCCTTGCCACACTGTTCGGCATTCTGACGATTGGCAGTATAACGAATGCTTTCAGGACGCGCTCTGGAAATACCATTCGGTCCCAGTTGGGGATAATCTCTAAAAATACAACCTACTTTGGTTTCTTTCCAACCTTCTAATGAGTTCGTATGACACCCATCTGTGCTCACATACCATCGCTCATTGGCTCCAAGGGTTTGGAGGTCCACCTGTTCCAAGGCACGCAAATCTTTTGACCATTCACGCACTTTCTTATTTAGGGTCGTGTGACTGACATCAATACCCTGACGCGATAGCTCTTCAGCTGCCCCCCTATAGTCAAAGTTAGCCGCAAAACGACACATCTTTTCTGCGACACGATGTGTATAGCTACCTTTCAACTGCTGCTTCATATCCCAAGGTGTATGGTAGTGTTTCGCATCACAATGATAAACCCACCGCTCAACACGAATAACACCACAGAGTGTTGTTATCTGCCGTTCTCTCTTACGCCACGAACGACACGATTTTTCACACTTGGGACACGACACCGTTTCCGGCTCTTTAGCCGATGCTTGCTGGAACGCATAGAGTTCTAACAACTTTTGTCCTAATGCCTGAGTGCCTTCTAAAATATAATGCTCTGCTTCAGCTAACGACAGACAAGAATCGCTACCAAGGTCTCCAAATAAATCGTTAATCTCATCTACTAACTTCTTTGCAGCTTCCGCATTTTCTTTGACTTCACAACTATCATAAGTTATACTAATCATCGGTATCCTTCCTTTGAAAGAAATATAATATAGAGAAAGGATACCATCTTCATATAGATTATACAAATCTATTCTACAACGCATCAAGTGACAAAAACTTTACACACCCCTAATGAAAATTATTCTTGAAAAAAACCTTAGTTTGTTGTATAATAAATAATTGCTTGTTATCACTACGTAATGCGCGTAGGAATCTACTATGGAAAGATTCGGGAGGAAAGTCCATTAACATCCGTAACCACATTTCTTGATTGAATGGACTAAAGATGTAGTATGCTGTTTGATGCCGCATACAAGACTCAATAACTTATGCTAAAAGTAATTACTAATAATGTTACTCGTTGGGATACAGTGTTATTTCACCGTATCTTTGGTTGGGGTGATAGACGTTTACTAAATAGTTTTTTCCGAATTATTTCTTGGAGTGCAAATGGATACCTATATCCATTTATAGCCTTCTATATCTATTTGACTTTTGAAAATACATTTGGTAAACCATTTTTATTTTCAGCACTTATAGCATTTCCAATTGAAAGGTGTTTATACCACCTTCTGAAACAATCCTTGAAACGCGACCGCCCCTATATTAAAATTGATGATGTTCACTTTCGTGTGAGACCACCAGATGAGTTTAGTTTTCCATCAGGCCATACTACGTCCGCGTTTCTCATGATGACGTTACTTTCACATTTCTTTCAAGTGCCTGCTATACAAGTTGGAGCATTTGTTTGGGCATCTATGGTAGGCATAGCACGCGTATATCTTGGGGTGCACTATCCTACAGATGTTCTCGCTGGCGCATTACTTGGTATCCTTACTGCTGAGATCGGTATGTGGTATGTAATTTAGTTCTGTTATCCTATAAATGATATAGTCGTAGTTTTACCCAAGCTTATTTCTTTCCAAACAACAAAGTGTTCGTTTCATTATCCACAGGCTATTCTCTCTAACATGTTGCTGAGCAATTTAGAGCCAATTCTCTGATTGCTTGTGTAGTATTCCTTAGCGCGCCTATGAATTTAAGAGGCGCAATGAATTGCGCAACTACCAACAACGATCGAGTTTACGAAGTATTGGGCAAATGAGAATTACCCAATTTGTAAATTAACCTTCATAAAGTTCGCGCTACTAAAACTCCTGATACCGATTTCACGCAAAAAATTATCAATTTATATCAACTGTGCAACCTTTCTGAATTATAATCGCGTCATGATATATTAGTAAATATATTACATTAGGGGACTCTGATGATAAAAGATGACGTTCAATTGATTCATGATATATTGTCTGGTGATGAAGGTGCATTTAGTGATTTAGTTAACAGATATCGCAAGAGTGTACATTCGTTTGCATGGGGTAAAATCGGTGATTATCATATTGCTGAGGAAATTACCCAAGATACCTTCTTTCAAGTATACAATAAGCTGCCTACCTTACAAGATCCGAATCGGTTTTCTGGTTGGCTCTTTACGATTACACATCGGCAGTGTTTAGCATGGCTGCGAAAGAAAAGAATTGTGATGCAATCACTGGAAATTACCAATGAAGAAATACTGGAAAAAACGGCTTATGTCTCTTATTTAGCGGAACAACGTGAAAAAGCATCCGCTGAACGACGGCGTGAAATTGTTGATAACCTTCTGTCTAAGTTACCTGAGACACAACGAACAACGATGATCCTGCACTATCTTGGAGAAATGTCTTGTAAAGCAATTAGTGAGATTTTGGGCGTATCTTTAAACACGGTCAAAAGCCAGCTGAACCGCGCTCGAAAACGCCTAAAAGAGGAAGAACGTGTATTGCGAGATGACCTCTATCAAGAACAAGGAGATAATTTTATGGAAAACCAAAAACCGTCAACTCCTGTGCCAATAGGTTCATTCAAAGGTGATGTAACAACTTGGTTACTCCCTGAAGGCGCGATTGCGAGATTAGGACGTGGCAGTGAACCTAAAATGACATTCTCACCTGATGGGCAGTCCCTTGCCATTGGCACCTGCATAGGACTCTGGTTGTATGACCTAACAACGCTTACCCCTATCGCTCTTTGGGAGACAGAGCGAGGGTGGGTCGAATCTGTCGCCTTTTCACCTAACGGAAAATGGATAGCTGTCAGTATTTCAGATCGAATACTTAAGATTCTGGATGTCCAGAATGGTACGTGCTTGACACACGTAAAATCAGAGACTTTCATAGAAGGAATGTCCTTTTCCCACGATAATCGGTATCTTGCTGTGGCTTATTGGAGTACTTCTGTTGTTGAAGTTTGGCATGCGGAAACCGGTAAACCGTTTGCAAAATTGACTGCAGACATTGGAGAAGGCGGTTTCTACCGTCCAGTCTGTTTCTCACCAGACACTCGGCTGATAGCATCTACGTGTCGTTCTGCTACTACTGACAGAGCGGAGTTAATAGTAGTGTGGAGTATGGAAAGCGGTGAACAAATTGCGTGCCTCTCAGCACATACCTATTGGGTAACGACTCTCTGCTTTTCACCGTGTGGGAAGTTCCTCGCCTCTGGCGGTGAAGATGGCACAGTGTACGTCTGGGATGTTAATACGTGGCAACAGGTAAAGTGTTATACCGATTATGGTGATGTGTATCGAATTATCCCTTCTTGGACCCCAGATGGAATTCTACGCGCAGCGATTGTAAATTATGACGATACAGGTCCAACTACCATCTCAGTCCGTGACCTTGAAAGTAATGAGAAGCTTGACACCGACAAAGTATGGGGGCAGACAGCAACAGAATTTTTCTCAATATTTGAATGGGGAAATAATGTCATATTTTCAAACGGTTCACAACTTGCTTATGAACGTAGACATGAATTTATTAACGTTTGGACTACTGACAATCCTGTCAAACGTCAATTTACACATTCACCTATCTCGTGGCCGGGATCGCTTGTATTCTCTAAGGATGGTAAGACATTAGCAGTGAAACATCATCATGAAGGTATTATTCTATGGGATATAGAAAGTAAACGTTCACGTCCCGCAATTAAAGAGGAATCGGCAGGGAAAAATCAGTTTGTATATAAAACTGACAGCGGTAAACTCTATGCCGCAAGTATCAAAGATGACTCTGTTACACTTTGGGAAGTTGATGGTGGCGGGAATCCACTTTTTGAAGCAACGGGTCGAGAATATTGGAGCGCGTTTCCCGCATTGGCACCGACAGGCACGCTTTTCGCTTATGCTGGCGAGGATGGTACCATACAAGTGTGGGATGTACAGCATAAGAAGAAACTTTATGAATTGACACATCCCCTTGAACCCAGTGATAACAACGTTGACGATGACGAAGATGATGGTGATTTTGTTGATGAGTTGAAATTCAGTTACGATGGAAAATTACTCGCAAGTGAATCAAAGTCTAATAATGTTAGGCTGTGGGACATGGAAATTGGTGAAGAAGTAGGAACATTTCCAAGTGATAGTACTTTGGGTATCATAGAATTCTCACCGTGTGGACAGTACCTTAGTTGCAGTGGAAGAGAAGATTTATTAATCTGGGATATAAAATCTCGTAAATCCTGCAATGGTGAAGAAAACATGTACACAATTAATCGCTTTTTTCTTGAGAAGGTATTGTCACTACCCGATGAATGTCAATATGTTGAATCTCCTGTGTTTTCTTCGTGCGGACAGTACGTAGCAAATGAAGCATCTTGGAACAAGGACACTAAGAACTTTCCAATCTGTTTGTGGGAAGTCGCAAGTGGCAAGCATCTTGTCACCTTTAGGGGGCACAGCACAGATGTGCATGAACTTGCTTTTTCTCCAGACAACAAACTTTTAGCCAGTTCGAGTCATGATGGCACTGTCCTGCTTTGGGATCTAACCCCATATCTTTAAATTAAGGAAAATTATGTTGAAAAATAACAAATCTGTAACAACCATAGCAGAAGACTTTGATAACGTTGATGTGACAACTTGGGCACTTCCCGAAGGTGCAATTGCGCGATTAGGGCGCGGATGTCATCCTGACTTTGCTTTCTCACCAGATGGGCAATCCCTTGTAATAGGAAACACAATCGGTCTTTGGGTGTATGACTTGGAGACGTTATCACCTATCGCGCTTTGGGAGACAGAACGGGGTATGACATTTTGCATAGCCATTTCACCCAATGGAAAGTGGATTGCCGCCTGCAATTCAGATGAGATTTTAAAGGTATTGGACCTCCAAAATGGAGAGTGCTTAGCACAAGTAAATTTAGATAATTATATTACAAATTTGACTTTTTCACATGATAGTCAATATCTTGCAGCCGTTTATACAAACGCTCCTACTGCTGAAGTATGGCAAGCTGAAACCTGCAAACCGATTGCCCAATTCACAGCAGACACTGAAGAAGAAAGTTACGATAGTCCTATTTGTTTCTCACCTGATACTCGCGTGGTAGCGTTTTCATGCAGCTCATCTGAAACTGAGGATGCGGAGTCAATAATCGTATGGGATATGGAAAATGCTGAGCAAATCGCGTGTCTCTCAGCACACAACAATTGGGTCTCAACGCTTTGCTTTTCACCTTGTGGAAAGTATCTCGCTTCAGGGGGCGAAGACAGAATGGTGTATGTCTGGGATGTCGATACTTGGCAACATGTGCAGTGCTATAGCGATTATGGTGATGTGTATCGTATTGTACCTTCTTGGACTCCAGATGGCAATCTCCGAGCAGTGATTGTAAATTTTGATGAAACCGGTCCAACCACTATCTCTGTCCGTGACCTCGAAAGTGGTGAGGAACTCTATAACGATCAAGTTTGGGGCAATACTGTCCAATTTTCCCGTGAAAGTGATTGGGGCAACGCTCTTGTATTTTCAAACGGTTTGCAACTTGCTTACGAATGCCGACATGATTTCATCAACATAAGGACACCTGAGTACCCATATAAGCGACAGATTACGCATTCGCCTATTTCATTCCCTGCTTCCACCCATACACGTACTGCGTTTCCTACGTATGCAGTGTTTTCAGATGATGGCGGAACATTAGCTGTAAAACATCATCATGAAGGAGTTGTATTATGGGATATTGCAAGTAGATGTTCACGTCCTGCAGTTCAAGTGGATTCAGCTGGGAAAAGACAGTATGTATATAAAACTGTTGATGGACAACTCTATGTTGCCAGCATCAAAAATGATAGTGTTACGCTCTGGGAAGCTGATGGGAATGGTATCCCTCTTATTGAAGGGACAGGACGCGAATATTGGGGGGCATCTCCTGCATTATCCCCAACTGGAAAGTTTTTTGCTTATGCTGATGAACATGGTAGGATAAAAGTGTGGGATGTCCTAAGTGGGAATCAACTCTATGAAATAATACATCCTCTCGAGCAAAATGATGAAGGTGGTGACGATTCAATTATTGATTTGCAATTCAGTTTTGATGGAAAAATACTTGCAAGTAAATCGCAATCAACTTCTCCAATGATAGTTTTATGGGACGTTGAACTTGGTGAAATGATAGAGACTTCTCCAAATAATACTGCCACAAGCATCCTCGGAATGCTCGTTCTGAGAAAACTGAAACCAAGATCCCGAGAGGTCGTCCATATTTCTCATGACGGTAAATATTTGTCTTCTCTTGGCAATAGTTCATACCTGTATGATGTTGAACAGAATGACTACCTCACCCGATTATCCCTACCAAAAGGGTTAGAGTATAAGTTTAACGTTGCTGAATTTTCCATGTGTGGCAAGTTTTTTGCAGCTGGGACATGGTGGCAAGAAGGCATGGAGAAAATGGACATCTGTTTATGGGAGGCTGAAACCGGTAAACAGATTGCTACATTTAGAGGACATCCAACCGATGTCCATGCACTTGCTTTCTCTCCAGACAATAAATTATTAGCCAGTTCGAGTTATGACGGTACTATCCTCCTTTGGGATCTGACACCTTATCTGTGATTGTCAATAATTCACAAAGATTGACTTTTTTAAACCTTTTCTTTAATAATCCTCCTCTATATATAAATCGCCTTCGGAATCTATCTATGAACAACGACTTTCTCGCGTTCAGTAATCTTTCAGATGAAGAGTTAATACGGCTCGTACGAAACAGGAACGAGACAGCTTTTGCGGAACTCATGTCACGGTATTCACCGCGAATTTGGGGTGTCATTTCCACCTATTCAAGACAACATCAAGATGCTGAAGAGATCCACACTGACATCTGGATTTCTGTTTGGCAGAATATCACAGGATTGAAAAAGGTTGATAGTTTCGGTGCATGGCTGCATCGTATCGCATACAACGCATGTAGACGATATTACACTATAGCCAAACAATCGCGAAGTGAAATCCCACATCTGCAATCCGAGATAATTGAACATATAGATCAAACAGCAGCTGCACGGTTTAGAAAAGCACAATTAATTGCTGATGTCAAAGAGGCAGTTCATCATCTTCCACAGAAGGTGCGTTCAGTGGCAGAACTGTATTACTTAGAATCGTGGAATGTTAAGGACATTGCAGCTGAGTTCACACTGACCGAAGGCACAGTGAAAACGAAATTAAGGGAAACTCGCGAACTCTTGCGAAAGGAATTTGGTGTAGATCCATCAAGAGGAGGAAAAATGGCAAAAAATGCAGATCGTACACATCAACCAATAAAGTCAAGTGTTGGAGAAACAAATAACATAAGCCCTAAAGTCTTAAACATTATAGAAGACGATCCATCAGGAAATACTTGGGGGCTACCAGAGGACGTAATTGTCCGATTTGGTAAAGGTAATATACAGGATATCAAACTTTCACCCGATGGATCGTGTTTTGCAGTAGGTACTGGAATAGGGCTGTGGTGGTATGATACGTCTACAATGTTACCAATCTCATTTTGGGATCCAGGACCTGGAATCATCGGTTCAGTTACATTTTCACATGATGGTAAATTAATTGTCATGGATACTGCGGACAGTGTCTTAAAGGTTCTGGATGTACAAAGCGGAGACTGTGTCTTGCAAATAGAAGATCAAGATGCTTATGGTGAACTTGCGTGCTCATCAAATGGTAAATGGGTTGCTGCTGCTGAAGGGGACGGTGTAGTTACAGTTTTAGATGTTCAGAACGGAACACGTGTCGCACAGATGGATCGCGGAAATTATGAATTTCGATCAAATGATATATGGCAACTTGAGTTTTCTCCAGATGGGAACTTGCTCGCAGCGACTGCTGGCAATTCAAAATTGTATAATGACGATGATGTGTGCCTGAATCCTGATACAGAGGGAACACAGACTTATGTTTGGGATCCCAAAACAGGTAAGCAAATTATCAAATTTGCGGGTCGGGAATTTGTTTTTTCTTCAGATAGCCGTCTGATTGCTGGCGCAGCTGCCGATGAAACCTTGAAAAATGACAAACGTATTGACCGTTGTGTGTCAGTGTGGGATCTAACAACTGCTGAACAGATAGGGTACTATTCAGGACATGAGGATTGGGTAGATGCGGTCACAATTTCACCGTGTGGACAATTTATTGCATCAAGTTCTAGGGATGGTACATTACGAGTCTGGGATGTCGCAACTGGCACACAGAAAATGGAATATTCTAACTATGACGATCCGTTTTACACAGAAAATGGAAGGTTGCTGGCTTTAGTATACTATCATTCAGCAAAAGTCATAGAAGTGTGGGATGTAGAAGGTAAAGAAAAGTTGCTTGAGATATCTGAGGGTATACGAGGATATGGTTTTGCGAAATCTGTAGCTATAGCTCAATCAAAACAGTTGACAAATACTGAAACAAACAAACATACAGATGATGGCACTCCTGCTTACACTTTAGCACGCGAACCTCAGTTCCCGTGGCCTTCCGCAAAGGTCATGTGGGTTGATGACCAGACGCTTGCCAGTACTATTATCAATAACGGAATTATGCTTTGGGATATAGACAGAAAATGCATGAAGGAACCACTATTGGAGAATGAATGGATACATCATTTCACTGTTTTACCTTCAGGAAAAATACTTGGATTTGAATCTGAATATGAGAATATGTCTAAGGTATGGGATGTTAGCAAACCCAAGAAACCCATTGCTGAGTTCACAATATCTTCAGTTCAAGCAGAATGGTATCATCCAAAGGTATTTTCACCCATTGGAGATCAAATTGCATTTGGTTCTAAAGATGGCAATGTGTATGTGTGGAATTATGAAAATCCTGAGTGTCCGTTACAAATTAAAGGTCATAGAGATGAAATAGTTTCACTAGTTTTTTCACCTGATGGGAAGCAAATTGTGAGTGGTTCAAAGGATAACACTGTAAAGGCATGGGATGTTGTTTTGGGTGAAGAAATTGCAGAATTACCAATGGATAGACAGAGTGATTCTTTATCAATAGTATTTTCTCCATGTGGCAATCTGATTGCTGGAGAATTAGACAACGAAATCCGTTTGTGGAGTGCTGACGACTTTACAACTGTTCGCGTAATTCCTCAAAAGGAAGTCTACCGAAGGACATGTCCCCTGGCATTTTCAGCTTGCAGTAAGTATCTTGCAGGAGCAACTTTGTGGTATAAGGGATGGGAGAATTTGGCTATACGGATATGGGATGTATCTTCAGGTGAACAGATTCATGAATTTAGAGGACATACTTCGCTTGTGCAATCCATGGCTTTCTCACCAGATAGCACAATGCTTGCTACAGGTTGTGGGAACGGTACAATTCTTGTTTGGGATTGTAAACCGTATCTATAGTCATTCCTCGTACAAAACATAATCAACCTATTTGGATATCTGTTTATGCCCAATAAGTTGACGGTATTTAACGATCTAACAGATGCAGAACTGATTCAACTCGTTCAAGATAGAGATGAAGCAGCATTTGCAGAACTCATGACACGTTGGACATCTCGGATATGGCGTGTCATAGTCGCAAATTCAAGACACCTACAAGATGCCGAAGAAATTAGCAATGACATCTGGATGTCTGTGTGGCAAAATATAACTGGACTGAGAAATGTTGATAGTTTTGGGGCATGGCTAAATCGCATTGCACTCAACGCATGCAAACGGTATTATAAATCTACATATCATAGACATAGTGAAATACCACATCAGGATACAGTTTTAGTGGAACATATTGATCAACACGCCACAGACCGATTCTACAGAACACAACTACTCAACGATGTAAAAGAAGCAGTGCATCAGCTGCCAAAGAAAGTGCGTGCTGTGGCGGAATTATACTATCTGGAATCATGGAATATCAAAGAAATTGCACAGAAATTTAAGATGCCTGCAGGCACAGTAAAAAGTAGATTAAGAGATATCCGCACACTTCTACGTCAGGAGTTTGGTGTAGAAACAGAAAGAGGAGAAGTTATGTCATCAGAATCTTTTCAATCACAAGATGTTACAAGATGGAAATTACCTGTTGGTGCAAAGGCAAGACTTGGAAAGGGATACCCTTTTGATATTACATATTCCAAAGATGGTTCATTATTTGCAGCGGCAGGCACTATCGGAGTTTGGCTATATGATGCACACACTGGGAAAGAACTCAATCTGTTTTTGGCACACACAGAAGGTGTAGGGAGTGTGGCAATTAGTCCTGATAATTCACTCTTGGCAAGTGATAGTGAAGACATTAAAATCACATTAAGGGATCTCAAAACGGGAGACCTTAAGTTAACACTCTCAGGACATACTGCTGGAGTAAGTACTCTAACCTTTAGTCAAGATGGACAGAAACTCATCAGTGGTGGAGATGACGAATTAATTCATTTTTGGGATGTTACAACAGGTAAACAGATTTTGACTATTGCTGGGCATGCTGAAGGTGTATCTGAAGTTATGTGTTCCCCAAACGATGAGATACTTGCAAGTTATGGTTGGGATAAAATGATACATCTGTGGAACGCGCGCACGGGAGAATTCCTGTACACACTTACAGGACATACTGGTAGAATTTCATCAATATCTTTTTCACCCGATAGTAAATTGCTTGCAAGTGGAAATCAGGATGGTAAGATCAGAATTTGGGATACGGATACAGGAGAAATACGCAATATAATAACTGCTACTACAGATGCTGATGGAGTCAGGGCAGTTGTTTTCAGTCCAGATGGTAAAACTCTCGTTAGCAACAACTACAATGATGATGTGATTCAGTTTTGGGACTTTGCTAAAGGCGAACGACTAAAATCTATCCAAAGTCCACCAGATACAACATGCTACATCAGGTTTTCACCTGATGGTGGTACTTTGGCAAATACTCACTCTGACGGTACTATTCGGTTTTGGGATGTTGCATCAGGTTCACCTTCAATGACACTTGATGGCTACGCTCAGATGTTTGTGTGTATGACGCATTCACCTGTTTGTAATACGCTCGCTGTATTGGATGGTGATCGTAGACTCCGTTTGTGGGATACACAAACATGTAGACACTTGAAAACAATTCATCTATATCCACAAAGAGTCGGGCGTATTGCAATTGCACCAGATGGAATAAGATTAGCGTATGAAGATGACAGAAACAACACTGTGAATATTTTGAATGCTGAAACAGGTGAGAAAGAACAGACTTTTGAAGGTCATCTGAATGACATTACATCTGTTGCGTTTTCCGTTGATGGAAAGACGCTTGCAGGTGGAGATGATCATGGTATCATTTATCTGTGGGATGTTACTTCTGGCAAATGCACAAAGAAACTTGAATCAGAATCCAATGAAATAAATAACCTTGTATTTTCACAGGACGGTCAATTACTTATTTCAATCGATGGAGATATTCGATTTTGGGATTTGACTACTGGAGAAACTATAAAGAAAAAGATACCTGGACATACATTTGCACCTTCTCCAGATTTCCAAACGTTTCTATGTATAAATGACGGTAAACTTCAATTTTGGAATATGGATGATGATGAACCAGTAATGATAATTGATAAGAAGGCAAGCAATGTAGCCTATTCTCCAAATGGAAAGACATTCGCTTATACACATTGGGAAGAGGATCAGATCTGTTTTGGTAATGCCAACACGGGTAAAATAATTGCTTCTTATACGCATGGACATATTGATGGAATATGGTTTTTGTCCTATTCTCCAGATGGACGCACACTCGCGACTGCAGGATGGGATAGTACGGTGCAGTTGTGGAATGTTCCAGAAGCAAAATGATGACATATAGATTATATTCACATTCCGTTCAAACCAAAAAAGGAGATTAGTAGGATGGAGAAAACCGATGATGTTACCCTTTCTCATAAACACGCTCAGGTAGGGGTACCAGATGGTGCAAAAACCCGTTTTGGAAGAGGTAAAATAAATCAGGTGAAGTATTTCCCCGATGGAAAACGTTTGGCTGTCGTATCTTCCATCGGTGTTTGGGTTTATGATGCAGAAGCAGGAGAAGCACTTGACTTACTGTCAGAAGTTACTGCACCCGTTACGACTATTGCGTTCAGTGAAGATGGCAATCTTCTTGCGACGAGTGATGAGAACGCAGTAATCCATATTTGGGATACAAAGACATATCAACTCAAAGGAACTTTTATTGGAAAAAAATCTGATCCTGATTACTTAACATTCAATATGACAGGAGATAAACTTGCAAGTACAAGTGGTGGAATTGAGATATGGGACGTTGTTACTTGTGAGCTATTTGAGACATATTTAACAGATTTTTCATCAGAAGCGATTATGACTTATACTCCTGATAATAAATACCTTATTTCAATCGGAAATACTGATAATAAGGTGATGCAAATTGCATACTGGGAAACACAAGGCTATGAAATAGAGAAAGAGATATACCTTGAAACTAATTTTAATGCTGCTGCAATTTCACCAGATCAAAAAATACTTGCGACTGGAGATGGTCCTCTACAGTTTTGGGAGTTAGAAACTGGTAAACGACTTCGTAATAATGTGGAGTGGGTAGGTGAGTTTAAGTCTATGGAGTTTTCACCGGATGGACGAAGACTGATAACTGGAAGTCGCTGGGACAGAGTTGATGTATGGGATGTTGATACCGCAGAACTACTGAACAGCATGGCACATGGAGATGAGGTGTTATCGGTATCTTATACACCAGATGGAGAGACAATTGCGAGCGGCAGTGATGATGGCACAGTCCGAATCTGGGATGCAAACTCAGGTGAATTACGAATTACTATACCCGAGCACAGACCAACAGAACTCTATTCGGTCGCATTTTCACCTGATGGAAAGACGTTAACATGTGGTGGAGAAAACGAGATACTGTGGTGGGATTTACAGCAGGGTGAACAGATAAATACTACGTATATTCGGCAATCGGATGTCCATTCAATCATATTCTCAGCAGATGGAAACATGCTTGTGACAAGGGATTCGTCTAACAAAGCACGTTTGTGGGATGTAGCAACGGGTCGGTTTCTCGGTAGTTTTAGAGGAGAAGAAACAAAGTTCACTTCAATTGCAGTTTCACCTGATGGCTGCCTGCTTGCGACTGGTACCAGAGATAACAAGATATGTATATGGGAGATTTGTAGGGGTGAACTTTATCTCATCGGGAATTGCTTGATGACCTTCAGTGAACATTCGGAGAGTGTCAATTCTGTTGCTTTTTCGTCTGATGGAAAAATGCTCGCGAGTGGCAGCGATGATAAGACAATCAAGATATGGGATATCGACAGTCTGACCCACCTTAGAACGTTAATCGGACATGAGAAGGAAGTGAATTGCGTACTGTTTTCGTCAAATGAGAAAACGGTTGTGAGTGGAAGTGCAGATGGAACAATCCGTTTTTGGGATGCTGCTATAGGTGAGTTGACGCGTTCAACGATAGTAGATGTAGGGGTTGTAACGCGTCTTGCTTGTTCTTATGATGGAAGATACCTTGCCAATGTATCTGAAAATGAAAAAGTAGTTAAACTTTGGAATGCTCATACAGGTGAACGGCTACAGACGTTTGCTGGACACACACAAAATATCAATGATGTTGTGTTTTCTCCGGATGGGGAAACGGTTGCAAGTGTGAGTTCTGATGGGACGGTACTCTTATGGGATCTCACAAAGTTGATAAGTGATCAATAGCCAGTTTGTGTTGAGAGTTCTATTTCCACTTTTTCATAATGGATTTCATTTTTTAAACCCTCTCCTTGAAAACCTTCCTCTTTCTATTAAAACCGAATTAGTAATTTGTCTATGCACAACGATCCAATTATTCTCAATGACCTCACAGACGCAGAACTTATTACGCGTGCTCAAAGTCGTGATGAAGCAGCATTTTCAGAACTGATGTCTCGATGGACTCCACGTATTTGGCGTATTATTGTCTCAAAATCGAGACAACATCGGGATGCGGAAGAAATTCATACTGATATCTGGATGGCAGTGTGGGAAAACATTGACGGTCTCCAGAAAATAGATAGTTTTGGTGCATGGTTGCGACGCATTACATATAATGCATGTAACAGGTACTATTCTTCTCATCGCCGTTCACGAGACGAAATCCCACAAAGCGATGCGGATTTAGCTGAACATATTGACCAAGATGCCCCGACACGTTATCAGGAATCACAACTACGTGCAGATGCCAGAGAGGCAGTGCATCACCTGCCACATCGGGTGCGTCCCATTGCTGTCCTTTACTATCTTGAATCATGGAGTGTCAAAGACATTGCACATAAACTAAACTTAGCTATCGGAACAGTCAAGACCAGATTAAGAGAAATCCGCTCACTCCTGCGTAAGGAGTTTGGCGTTGAACCTCAACAAGGAGATATTATGTCGTTAGAATCCGTTCAATCACACAACCTTGAAAATTATATTGAAAACTATCTACCGAAAGACGCAATAACAAGGTTCGGGAAAGGTTATGTATTTGATTTTGCATATTCGCCAGATGGCACCCGCCTTGCTTTAGCAAGTACAATTGGCGTCTGGCTGATCGATGTCCCAACCGGTGAGGAAATCAATCTGTTAACTGGACATACGGGTCATTTAACTGGACATACTAATTATGTCGGTGACGTTGTTTTCAGTGCTGATGGTAGAACACTTGCGAGTTTAAGTAAAGGATACCACGGCGATGATGTTATTCGTTTATGGGATGCCGTCACTGGTGAATCTAAAGCAGTCCTTACAGAGGAGACAAATCTTTTTGTTTTTAGTCCTGATGGTAAAACGCTGGCAAGCGACGGTAGTGATGTTGGAGTAATCTGTTTATGGGATGGTGACACAGGCGAACCAAAAACAACGCTCAAAGGACACACAGCTCCAGTCAAGACGTTAGCGTTCAATCCAGATGGCAGCACACTCGCAAGCGGTGGTATTGATGAAGTCATCCGATTTTGGGATGTTTCCACTGATGAGCTACAGTTGACCTTCGCAGCACATGCAAATACTGTCGATTTCCTGAAGTATTCTCCAGATGGAAAGGTCCTCGTCAGTCAAGGAAGGGATAACAATGTCTGTCTATGGGATGCGCGGACCGGTGAATTTTTGCGCATACTCACAACTCATAAAGACACTTCTTGGCACGACCTGGACATTGACTTTTCAAAAGATGGGAGTACACTTGTGAGTGTGAATTCCGATGAAACTGTCCGATTGTGGAACCCTCATACCGGAGAACAACTGAAAACAATAAAACAGAATAGAGAACTTAGGGAAGTGCAGTATTCTCCGGATGGTAGTATATTTGCATGTAGTGAGTATTATGGAGAGGCAACAGTCCTACTATTTGATGCTGACACGGGAGAGTTATTACATGATCTCAAAATGCCTGGACATGCAGAATGGGTTACTGATTTTCTATTTTCACCAGACGGGCAGACACTTTCCGTTAAAACCCAGAATGAAATATATTTCTGGAATGTTAATACAGGTGAACTTGAAAAGACAATTACAGGATATTCTGATGTAGTCAGTTCTGTAGTATACTCACCTGATGGGAAGACATTAGTGAGTTTAGACGATATCGTGCGTATTTGGGATTTAGATACGCAGAAACTTGTCAACACACTTTCTTTAAAAAGTTCAATAAGAACAATCGCGTATTCACCTGATGGAGAGACACTTGCTTGCGGGACTCGCCGCGATGACACAATAGTACTATGGAATGTCAGCGAGTGGGAAAAAAGAGGCGTACTCACAGGACCTACAGATGGCGTGTCCTCGGTAGCCTTTAGTCCAGATGGACAAACCCTTGCCAGCGGCAGTTGGGACGGGACGATCCAATTGTGGGATGCCCACACAGGAGAACACTTAAAAACCTTTGATAGGCATGCATCAAGTGTTAGCAAAGTTTTATTTTCACCTACTGGACAGATTTTAGCCAGTATTGAAGACGATGAAACAATTCGTTTTCGGGATGTTGCAACGGGTGAACTTTTGAAAACTATAAAAATGGAAGCAGATGTTGATGTCCGTTCTATAGATTTTTCTCCTGATGGGACAACCCTTGTAACAGCAGACGACACCCTAAAAATCAAATTTTGGGATGTTTCTACTGCACAGCAAAAATCTATCACACACTTAGAAGCAAAAGGTTATTATGCTGTCCTTTCACCAGATGGCAACACACTGGCAAGTGCAGATATTGCGGATCAAATATTTTTGTGGGATGTTGCTACGGGAAAACTTCTAAAAACCTTGAAAGGACATATAAGCGATATTAATTCTATAACCTTTTCTCCAGATGGAAAAACGCTCGCGAGTTGCTGTAGAGACAGCACAGTAATTTTATGGGATTTAACGAAGTAGGGATTATATACATCAAATAGAGATTAGGAGGACATGGACATGCAAAAACCGCAACTTTCCACACAGTGGGAACTTCCCCCCGGTGCCAAAAAACGCATCGGAAAAGGGGGGATAAATGAGATAAAGTATTTTCCAGACGGTACACGCCTCGCTGTTGCGGGAACAATAGGAATCTGGATTTACGATGTACAAACATGTAAACCCCTTGAACTGATTACGGGACACACAGGTCCAGTCAATTCATTGGTATTCAGTCCGAATGAGGGAACGTTTGTGACCGCGAGCGATGACAACACTGCACGTTTGTGGGATGCCAATACAGGACAACATAAAATAAGTTTCATCGGACATACGGAGGCTATCAACGCTGTCGCGTTCAGTCCAGATGGTGAAAAACTTGCCACTGCAAGTGACGACAAAACAATTAGACTTTGGAATTTGCTGACGGGAGAACAGATAGCAAAACTTGAGGGGCATACGGAGAACGTTTTTTCAGCAGTTTTTTCACCAGATGGAACAGCAATTGCCAGCAGTGAAGCGTTCGGTGAAGGAGGCGGTATCCGAATATGGGATGTTCAAACAGGTGAATTGCTTAAATATTTTACTGAAGAAACAGATTGGGTAGAATACATCGTTTATAGTCCTGATGGTAGCATGTTTATTAGTCGAGATGGCTGTGGAGAAATTAATTTCTGGGATTCTAACACAGGTAAAAAACTGAAAACGTGTGAAGCAGATAGTTGGATGGGTGATTTTTCCCCCATCACATTTGCTTCTGATAAAACCTCATTCGCTACTGGAATCTATGGCGGTGATGTATGTTTTTGGGATATTGACACCGGCAGAATGTTGAAAAGATTTGAACTTGAGCATGATTTAGATTCTTGGCCTTCTTCTATAGCATTTTCACCCGACGGCGAAACGATTGCTTGTGCAAGTGAGGAGGGCACGATTCGATTTTGGGAGGTAAACATTGGTAAAATCTTAGAAACGATTTCGGATCATACCCTTCATTGTTCTTCTACCCAAAAAACAAAAGGAAAACGCTCTCCGCGAAAAACAGTAGGCACCCGTCATCCTTCTCAACGTATTTATTCTGTTGCCTATTCTCCAGATGGTAACACACTCGCGAGTAGCTATGGGACCGAAATTCTTATGCAAAATTCGGAGTCCGATGAAATTCAAATAACTATCACAGGGCCGCGTGAAAACGTCCGCTCAGTCGCATATTCATCAGACGGTAAAATACTTGCAAGTGGTGAAGAAAACAACAGGGCGCGATTATGGGATGCACAAAACGGAAGATTCCTTGGATCCTTCGTTGGACATGAGGAAAATATAACCGCATTGGCATTTTCTCCCGATGATCGCATGCTTGCCACAGGAGGCGATGACAACACAGTCTGTTTATGGGAAGTCTGTTTAGGTGAACTGTATCTGATTGGTGATCGTTTAGCAACATTTACTGAACATACGGAACCAGTTACGTCAGTTGCATTTTCTCCTGATGGTAAGACACTTGCAAGTGGCAGCCACGACAAGACTGTTCAACTTTGGGACGTAGATACACTTACACATCTGAAGACCCTTAATGGACACAAGGACGGTGTTACTGCAGTCGTATATTCTCCAGATGGCTCTGTAATTGCAAGTGGCGGTAAAGATGCCACAATCCATCTATGGAACAGTCAATCTGGAGAACTATTGCACACTCTCAAGTCACATTCAGAGAACATACACGTTGTGACATTCTCACCTGATGGGAGTGTGATCGTTTGTGCAAGCGAAAGTACAATTCAATTGTGGAATATGCATATCCATGAACTTCTGAAAACTTTTAGTGGTCATTCGGATGCAATTGAAAGTCTTGCATATTCACCGGATGGAAAAACACTTGCAACTGGTAGTAGAGATCGCACGATTCTGTTGTGGGACTTAGCTGCAATTATCGTAAACAAATAGATGAGGTATCTTGCGGACAAGATAAAGAAAAAATGCATCCATAATTGTGTTATAGTAAAATCCAAAATTATATGCACACTTTTGGTCCATAGGACCTAAACGGCCGGACTATACTGTGCTGTAGCACAACCTGTATGAAGATTAAGAAAATATTTCGGTAATCTCTTTAGTCCCGTAGGGACGATATGTTTATAGAAATGTGATAATTTATCTTTCTTGAGTTCCGTAGGAACGGCATATTTATTGTTGATGTGCTTAGATACATATCGTCCCTACGGGACTAAGGAATGAGGGTATCCGCGCTGCTATAAACATATCGTCCCTACGGGACTGAAGAGTGCTTAAAATGTTCCGAACATGCATAATGAAAAATTACCGATTTAATAAATTAATCTTCATTTAGGTTGGGTTTCCGTAGTGGACGCAACCTAACAGGTTGCTCTACAATTGTGTGCAAGTAATTATATATTCCACTATAAAATGTGGTATACTGAGAATACTTATATACTTCAATACAGAAAACAATAGTTTTTGTAGTAGACATTCCGAATTACAGATACAGACGACTGAACCGATAAATATTGGGATAAACTTTGACAGCGGACATGCAAGAACACGTGCAAACACGTGGTGGTCAAAGGTCCGATTTGTTGAAGATAACAGACAAGATGGACACTGGATGAATGTTAAACCTACGCGAAAAAAGAAGATAGAATAACTATGGAGGAGAATCTATGAAATCAGATTACACGCAGCCACATCACGATTTGAATCAATTTAAGAACTATCTGCCAGAAGGTGCTATAGCAAGGTTCGGCAAAGGTTATGTGTTTGATATGCAATACGCTCCTGATGGTTCTAAATTTGCTGTTGCAAGCACAATCGGAATCTGGATATACGATACAAAGACATGGGAAGAATGCAACCTATTGACTGGACATACGAATAATGTCAGTGGTGTTGAATTTAGTCCTGATGGAAAAACCCTTGCAAGTATGAGTCGTTGGGGGGACTATACTGTCTGCTTGTGGGATGTTGCAACTGGTGAATCCAAAGCGGTACTTACTGAACATACAGAAGAGATATATTCCATGGTTTTTAGTCCTGATGGCGAGACCCTTGCAACTGCAGGAAAAGATCAAACTATCAAATTATGGGATGTATCAACTGGTACACTCAAAAGAACCTTTGATGAACTTATGGACCAAGTCAATGTGTTAACCTACAATCCAGATGGTAATAGACTTGTGAGTGGTGGTAACGACGAAGTTATCCGTATTCATGATACGCTAACAGGTGATCTGATTTTAACTTATGCTGCCCACGTAAATTCTGTAGACACATTGAAGTATTCTTCTGATGGAAAAACTATTGTTAGTCAAGGGGCGGACAATAGAGTTTGTTTTTGGAATGCCGATTCTGGGGAATTAATGCGGGAAATTAGCAGTAATAAAAATACCAAATATACTTGTGACATTTCAAGCGATGGAAATACTATTGTAGTTGCGAATTCAAACGGAACTATTCATCTATGCAATTCACAAACGGGTGATGTAGTAAGGACGATTAATCTTGAAACGAAGTTAGATGCTGTCGCGACCACCTACCCTCTCCGTGGTTGTCAATGTGGGACGAACCCTGATACAAAGTTAAGCTCTGTTCTATATTCTCCTGATAATAGCACAATTGCTTGTGATGATGACAGAGATACTATACACTTATGGGATCTGGAAAGTGAAACGTTCCTTCATACATTTAAAACGCCTGATAGGCATAGTGTCAATAATTATAGGTATTCCCCGGATGGAAGCACAATTGTAGTTTCCAACGGTTTAGGGATACATGTCTGGAATGTCAAATCTGGTGAAATTGAAAGAACAATTGCTGGATATGCAGAAGTTGTTGGTGATGCTGTATTTTCACCAGATGGAAAAACAATAGTTAGTTTAGACGACATTGTTCGCATTTGGGATGTAACTACAAACAAACTCATCAATACAATATCAGCAGAAAGGTCAGTTGCCTGCTTTGCTTATTCACCTGATGGAGAAACGCTTGCTTGTGGCACTTATGATAACACAATTCTCCTATTTGAGACAGATACATGGCAACACAGAACAACGTTTGAAGGACATACAGATACCGTAACTACGGTAGTTTTTAGTCCTGATGGTAAAACGTTAGCGAGTGGTGGTAGTGATAATACTGTCCGCTTATGGAATCCAACTACTGGTGAACAGATACATAAACACAAAGGGCATAAAGATAGTATACATGATATAACGTTTTCTCCGAATAGTTCTATCCTCGCCAGTGGAGGAGACGATGGAACAATATGTTTTTGGGATGTATCCACTGGAAAACTCTTGAATACTATTGAAACTGATCCTAATGACAGTATAGATTCTGTAGCGTTTTCACCAGACGGTTTGACACTTGCATGCACGGGTGAAAACGGTGATAAAGGAATACGTTTTTGGGATGTTTCAACGGGAGAACTGCTCCGGACTATTGATGTTGATGCAGGTGCATATTCTGTTGTTTATTCTCCTGATGGAAGGACTATTTCCAGTGGTGGTATACATGAGTTTTCTATATGGGATGTTGCCACTGGTGAGATTTTGAAGACATTTACGGGGCATATTGATCCTGTCTATTCAGTTGCCTATTCTCCTGATGGTCAGACGCTTGCAAGTGGTTGTAGAGATAGCACTGTGATTATCTGGGATTTAATGAGTATTCAACATTAGGACAATAAATTTTCAGACAACTTGCCATAAATAGATTGTGCTTTTATATAATCCTCTGGGGTGTTGACATTGAAGAAAGATATCCCATCTGGATCATATAAATTCCATGTTTCTGGAGATATGCACAACACATTTGCTGATTCTTGTAGGGCATGGACGCGTAATTCAGAGTGCTTCAACATATCTTCAATAATCGGAATGCAGCTTTTGGAATACACTGCACAGAGTGTTTGAAGTGTTTTATGTGTATTATTATCTATCTCATTTGACAGTGGCATTACAGCATCATAATTCTCTAACACAGAGACAAGGTATTTGAGTAGATTTGGTTTCAAAAATGGGCTATCGCAACCTACACAGATTACTGTTTCATGTGAAGCATGTGTCAGACCTGAATGGATACCGCCTAATGTTCCTGCATTCTGTATGATGTCATTATGCATTACAATATCCAGATGCGTGTATTCATCAGGATTGTTTGTGATAAGCAGTAGTTCATCCGTAATGGAACGCATACATCGGATTACGTGACCGATAAGTGTGTTGTTTCCCAGACGTAGAAAAGCCTTGTTTTGTCCCATTCGGCGGCTCTTTCCGCCTGCTAAGATTACGCCTGTTACCATTTCATTGGGTCTCTATTACTTTCGACAAGTCTCGGACCAAAACGACTTTCCATCGTTACACGTAATTTTTGAACCAATTCCTTATTAACTTCAGCGATATTATTCAATTCATGAGGATCATTTTCAAGATTATACAATTCTATGAAACCGTCCCGATTTTCAATTAATTTATGTGTATGTGTGCGAATGCTTGTGAAGCTTATTAGTTTGCTGACTGTTTCATTGCGGTGTGTTTCAGTTTCTCCATAAAGGACTGGGGCAATTGATTTACCATCAATATTTTCTAACACTGGCACGCCAGCAAAATCACATATAGTTGGATTTATGTCAATCAGTTCAACCAGAGTATCGGATGTACGGTTAGGTTCTATTCCGGGTCCTGCAACAATCAGTGGAACTCTTAATGATGCTTCATAAGCCAAACTCTTGGTGTATAGTCCGTGGTCACCGAGCATTTCTCCGTGGTCGCTTGAATAGATGATGTAAGTATTTTCAAGCATGCCACGTTCTTCCAATGCATTCAGTATATTGCCGATTTGATCGTCTATCAGTTCAGTTGCGGCGCAATATTGTTGCCGTGTTACTTTAACTTCTTCTGGAGTGATATTGACGACACGTTTTTTCACCCAGTCTGGTTTTCCTTCCATGTTGTCTTCAATGGGTGGTGGCATTTCAGCCTGTCGATACTTGTCACCATATTCCGTAGGTGGATCAAAGGGATCATGCGGTCCGACGAAGCTGACAAACATATGCCAAGGAAAATCATCTGGTATGGTTTCAATGAATTCAGTTGCGCGTCTACCGATATAGGAATCTTCAAAATCCTCTGTTGACAGCACAGAATCGTAGGAACCGTTCTTTATCCAACCTCCTGAAGAACTTCTATTTCGGTAATCTTGATGGAATTTCTCTAATAGTCCTTTTTCTTGTAGATAGTGTGTATAGGGACCGATGGGTGTGGGAGATCTGCCAGCATGCATCTTTCCTTCACATTCTTCTGGATGTGTGAATCCCCAACTATATGCGCGGGGACGGTCTCCATAACGACCGTTATATCCATCAGGTTTTGCAAGGTCAAGTTTTCCTACGCATCCAACACGATATCCGTAATTGCGAAGTTGTTGGTAGTAGGTTGGAACGGTGGCAGGTAAGAAACTACCGTTGGCGAGTGATCCCAGACGTGATGGTTGAACTCCTGAAGCTAAGCCGATTCTGGATGGGGCACAGACTGGTGCGTTCACGGTGCAATGTGAAAAATTCACACCCATTTCTGTTAATCTACGTAGATTCGGTGTGTTGAGTGCTTTTGGTGCATTTTCGTCTGTTTCCACATAGTCATATCTATGTTGATCAGACATTATGAATAGGATGTTTGGTCTGTCTGTTTTTCTGTTCATATTCCTCCGCTCTTTTTCAATGTATGGATAATTTAGATGTTGATGTAGGCGTATTATTTTTTTCTGAAGATGATTATATCATAGTTCTGTTGCTTAGTCAATATATTGGTTGTAAGCGGGGTGTGTAAAGTTTTTGTCACTATAGTCATCAATTTCTTGAAAGGACATTGCATTTTTGATCTTTGAAAAGGTACCGTTTGGTACGTTTTTTCGGATTACGGTACGTTTTTGGTACGTTTTTGGTACGGTGCTGTGAGTCCAGTCTGTATATGGGTTTGTGAATGATTTTCGTGTATATTTCTGGAAATTTCAATTTTTCGATTCGGTACGTTTTGTGATTTAAGTTTTGGGTGTCCTGATATGTATTATTTGAGGTATATGGACACCACATCATAATCCGATTGATCCGTGTGGTGTTTTCTGATTTAGTCTGTTTTTCACTTCTATTGTCCTGCGTTAACATGATATTCTCTCTGCTGGTTTGGACCAATTTTCTTCTTGAAATTACTTTTTCTGTTGTAATGTCTGAGAAGCAATGCATTGCGCGCCTATGCCCATATTGTCCTTCATGATATGTTCAGGACTTGCTTAAAACAATCGTGATGTGCGAAATTATGGTTATATCATAAGATTTCTCTGACTGAGTTGCCTTTTTGAGTTTCTAAACTTGCGTAGTTGAATTGTACATATTCGCTAAACACATGTTAAGTATACTATACATATTTGTGATTGTCAAGTAAAAATAATAGCGAATCTATATTTTTTGAGATATTGTTGATAATCTCCTGAATTTCTGTCGTATTGTGTTTTTCTAATGTGAGAAAAACTTTACACACCCGCTGTGAGCGAGGTTATTTAGTTTTAAGTTCTTATGAACTCTTACTATGGTAGATTATACAATTAATTCTACATTCTGAGTTGTAGGAGCGACCTCCTGGGTCGCGACCAGGAGGTCGCTCCTACAGAAGATGTGTCCAATTATTTTCAAACTTCACCATAAATACTCATGACGGTAGGTGCGGTTTCCTAACCACACATAAGCGTTAATTTAATGAAATTCCTTTGTCTGAACTAGGATCTTCCAAATCAAGAAATCAACGGTATGAATGCCATTGGGCATTCCCCGGGTATGAATGCCTTTTGCCGAATACGCGTGTGGTATTCGGCATGATTCCCCGGGATTATGAGCCTGAAGTTATAGCGTATTATTGACAATATAGGCTGCACCGTTGCTGCTTAAAAGCATTTACGATATAAAGCGATGATTTCTTCTTGTGTTGCTTGTCTGGGATTGTTGGCTGGACTTCCACTTGCAATTGCATCTGCAGCCATCTGTTCTACGACTTCGTAGAATTTCTCTTCTTCAATACCAATTTGTCCGAGACGTGGCATATCAATATCTTTGACAAGTCGTTCAACAGCAGTAATCGCAGCATCTGCTTGTTTCATCAGGGATAATCCTTCAATCTTTTCACCCATTGCTTCTGCTATATCTGCAAACCTTTGAGGAGCACCGACAACGCTAAACTCCATGACATCAAGCAGAAGCACAGAATTTGATAATCCGTGATGAATGTGAAAATATGCCCCAATAGGACGGGACATACCGTGAACTAATGCAACAGAGGAATTGCTAAATGCCATGCCAGCGATAGTAGCACCGAGCATCATATCTGTGCGTGCAGAGATATTTCCGCCATCTGACCATGCTTGACGTAGTGAACCAGAAATCAGTCTTATTGCTTTCAGTGCGAGTGCATCGGTAATCGGCTGTGCGCGTTTAGAGATATACGCCTCTATTGCGTGTGTCAAGGCATCAGCACCGACCGCTGCTGTCAAATGGGGTGGTGTTGTGAGAGATAGAAGTGGATCGACTATGGCTACTGATGCAAGTAAACATGCACTACTCAGCATCATCTTTACATTGCGATTAGTGTCAGTAATAACAGTGACTTTAGTTACTTCGCTGCCTGTTCCTGCAGTGGTAGGGATTGCGATTAAGGGTGCACCTTGATTGGGGATTTTGTCTATACCCATGTAATCAGCGAATTCACCATTATTTGTCAGTTTGATGGAAATACCTTTTCCGCAGTCAATCGCACTGCCGCCCCCGATGCTTACGATCACATCGCAGTTTTCGGCACGGTATTGATTAAGTCCATCAGTAACGTTTTGTAATGTAGGATCAGGTGTTACATCTGAGAAAATAGTAGAGGTGATTCCAGCATTGTGTAGGTTTTTGGCAATCTCGTCAGCATATCCGATTTTTAGGATGCCCAGATCTGTGACGATAAGTACTTTGGTTGCACCGAGTCGCGTTGCTTGTTCACCGACTGTTTCGGTTGAGCCTGCACCGGTGATTATTGTGGGAGGGATTGAGAATGTGGTTGACAATTTTCATTTTCCTGAGGCGATTAGACATTTAATGCGATTAGGGGAACATTGCTGATCTGAATATTTTGTGTATCATCCCAACTCCCAGCACCATGATGTTCTACGCAGGGATATATGCGCGCCAGACAGCATTCTCATTGGGTTCATCTGGCCATTTGTCCTTTTCCAAGACAACTTGGAATGAATATGTCTTCATCATCTGTAGGTTAACTTTTTCTTCAACTATTTCGTTGTGATAAAGTATCCCCAACCTTCATCTGTCTCGTTTACCTCAACTGTAATACCTAAATCTCGAAGTTCTTTTATAGGTATACCTTGTTCAAAGGCATTATAACCACCATTTGTTTTCATCCACTTAAGTAGCACAAGTGTGCGGCGGGTAGAACCAGATGGAAATAGGTAATTCATCGCTTCCAATCCTGCAATTTCTTCATCTATTGTCATTGGAGCATTTCGCATATACTCCATGTAGGTATGAACTTCTGGCATATCTCCAAACCTTTCAAGGAGTTGGTTATACTGTGCACTATGTAGATCATCTGGATCCATTATTTCTTGATCGTCTATCCTCGTCTCACGTTGTATTGCTTCCAATTCAGAATTGATTTTATCTTTCGCTGGTCCGTCGTTTGTCGCGTCCTGATCTGCCAATTCTACATTTGATTCTTCGTCCTTTTCCTGTGGCAGGTTTGTACCTTCGTGATGTACTGATGTATCAGATTCATCAGTAGATTGCAGATCAACTGGTTTCTTAGCAATCTCTTTAACACCTTGATCTGATGATGCTGTGTTCGTCACCTTTTGATCTTCAGTAGGAAGTAGCTCCGTGAGTTTATCTGTAGTGCCGCGTGAGTAAAAGTTAATAGAAAGGTAAAGTCCTACAAGAATAGCAATAAAAAGTATAAGGAAAATCAGTCTTTTCATACTCGTTTCTCCTTAGGCAATATGAAGTCAACTACTTGTGTGACAGAAGTGAGAGTAAAGAGGATATCGTTCTTAATTTCTAAAATAAACCGTAAAATGATTATAGCATATTGTTTTAATCAGATCAAGATTTACAATTCCAATCCTAATGCCGGAAGTGTCGGATACCTGTAAATATCATCGTCATGCCATATTGTTCTGCTGTTTCAATGACAGATTCGTCATTAACTGACCCACCAGGTTGGATAATAGCACGGATACCTGCTTCACCCGCAATTTCCACGCCATCGGGAAATGGGAAGAACGCATCAGAAGCTAAAACTGCATCTTTTGCTTTATCACCTGCTTTGCGGACAGCGATAATTGCAGCATCAACACGGCTCATCTGTCCCGCACCAATTCCAACTGTTTGAGTGTCTTGTGTAAGGAGAATGCAGTTGGATTTGACATGTTTGCATGCTTTCCATGCAAATAGTAAGGATTCAATCTCATCGTCGGTAGGTTTGCGTTTTGTGACAACCTGCAACTCACTCTTATCAATGTCATGTGCATCTTGCTCTTGAACAAGCACACCGCCTGTGACATTACGCATTTGCATAACAGATTCTGATGAAGTTAGTGATCCGGTTTCAAGTATTCTTCTGTCTTTTACACGAGATAACGCACGCAATGCTTTTTCAGTGTAACTCGGAGCGATGATTGCTTCAATTTTGACACCAGACTTTGCCGCTTCGCGAATTGTATTCGCAGTCTGTATGGTAACTTTACGATTTAAGCCGACAATAGAACCGAATGCAGAGGTGCGATCACATTCAAGTGCGTTTGTAAATGCTTCTTGTAGGTTACCTGCTGTCGCAAGTCCACACGGGTTGTTGTGTTTGATAATTGCACATGTGGGTGGTTGGAAGTCCTTCACAATTTCCAAGGCAGCATCTAAATCGAGGATGTTATTGAAAGATAGTGGCGGTCCATTTAGCTGCTGTGCCCATGCAGTACACGGAGTGGGTTTTGTTTCAGTTCTATAGAAGGCAGCACTTTGATGCGGATTTTCACCATATCTCAGCGAATCTGCCTTATGATAACTAAGCGTAAGGACATCACTGAATTCATCATCGTTTCCTAAATTGGCAAGGTAAGTAGAAATCGCTTTGTCGTATTGTGCAGTATGAAGGAACGCAGATTTTGCTAATTCAAAACGTAATTCATCGGAAAGGCATCCATCGTTAGCATCTAAATCTGAGATAATTTGTGGATATTGATCTGGATTTGTTAAGACTGCAACTTGCCGATAGTTTTTGGCTGCAGCACGAATCATTGTTGGTCCACCGATGTCTATATTCTCAATAGCTTCTTCAAGGGTGACATCAGGTTTGGCGACTGTTGCTTCAAATGGGTAGAAGTTGCAGATTACCATGTCAATTGGTCTAATACCGTTTTCTTTTGCTTGTGCTGCGTGTTCAGGATTATCCCACTGTGCAAGCAATCCACCATGAATTTTGGGGTGCAGTGTCTTGACTCTTCCATCTAACATTTCAGGAAAACCGGTATAGTCAGAGACATCAATGATCTCTATTCCTGCTTCACGAAGATGCTTGGCAGTGCCACCCGTGGAAAGTATTTCAACGTTATGTTGGACGAGTGAATTTGCGATGGAAATAAGATCTGTTTTGTCATAAGTGCTGATGAGCGCGCGTTCTATTTTTTTCATATCTTTTTGTATAGTTTCTTGTCTGTGTTTATGTCAATATTCCTATGTAATATACCTTGGAAATCCGAAACCGTCATTTGCGACGTGGCTTCTGGCGGGGATTTGCGCGCGTGTCGGTATAGTTAGATCCATTTCGGATGTGTTTTCTATCACCGTGCCATCACCGATACGCACCTCGTCTTTAATCATGATCTTACCGGGATGTTCAGCTGCCCCACGGATGGTTCCAATCACAACAGAGGAACCGATTCGACACCCTTGATCGACCTCTACGAACCCATATATTTCAGTATTTGTTCCAATAGTTGTGCGATCTGCGATTTGTACGGGACCGAGGAGACTCGTATCCGTGCCAATCTCAACAAAATCACCGATAACAGGGTGCCGTTGCTTTACTTTGACACTCAAACCACCAAGTGTGCATGGGTAGATCACACATCCCGATCCAATAATACCAGTTTGTCCAGTAGTTACACCTCGGTGTGGGTGTTCTAATAGGTTTGCATCGCCTATTCGTGTTTCAGGATGTAAATCTGCTTGATAGTAACGTCCACCAAGTTCAGCGATAGCCCGTGGCAATAACGGAACAGGAACTCTGTGAAGATCGGTGTTGTCCTCTGGTGGATCACTACAAGTCAATGCGTGTGCGACATCATGATAGAAAAGCACGCGCCAACCGGGATAGGTACTGACAACCAATTGAAGTTGATAATCCAACACAGATGCGAGATTTAATGTTCCCAGAAAATCTTCATAAGGTTCAAAAGTGCGTTCCTTGATTGCGTTGTCAATATGGAAACGAAAATCAAGGGCAGCAAGTTTTTCTCGTGAGATGCCGTTGTGTAAAAGATATGCATCCCAGACAGCTGGGTCTTTGAGAGAAGCGAAGCGGTTCCATAACGCACGACTTTTCAATCGAGGGAGTTCCCAGAGAAGAGAAAATGCAGTTTCAAGAGCAGCTTCAAGATGTGTTTCGTCTGGAACTGCTAAGAACGATTGCACCACCATTGCATATAACTGGTCAGCTACCTCTTCAATGGCTTCTGATAATTCACGTTTCTGATTTTGTAGTTGTGGCGCGTTGTGCGAACCTGGCGCGACACATTCCAGTAGATTACCCAGCACAGTTTCCAGGATATCTCTGTTGACGAACCCACGTCCAGATCGTTGTGCTAATCCTTCTCTGCTTGTGCTGTCTATACGCAATGCATTGAGATCAGACCTGCTATAAATTGGACGTAGACGATCTAAGGTTTTTTCCAATAGTGGTTTTTTTCGTTCTTCATAGGATGAATCAAAAATTGTAGTTTCAGACATAGTGTCTCCAGTAAGCTGGATAATTCAGGTGTAAGTTTGTCCGCAAATTCCTTACTATCGTGTTTTGTGTCAACTATGTGCATATCTTTTGTGCAGCTGCTACTCCAGCACCAAGTTCTAAGTCGTAACCTATTTCTGCTAATCCTCTCTCAAAAGCAGATATTGCCACAATAACATCATTTTCGTTCATCCAGCCGAGATGAGCAATACGGATTATCTTACCACTCAATTCCCCTTGTCCACCCGCGTAAGTGATGCCGTGTTTTTCTCTCATCATCTTAACAAATGCTTTACCATCAATTTCATCTGGTAATCGGATTGAGGTCAAAGTGTTTGCAGGAGATGTGGCGAACAGTGGTAAACCCATCGCTTTGATTGCACTGCGCGTTGCTAGAGCCATACGGTGATGACGCTTAATAGTATTCTGGATACCTTCATCACAAATACGGTTCAACGCACATTGCAATGCCACAAGCAGTGTTACTGCAGGCGTATAAGGTACCGACCCCTTTAAACCACTCTGATGTGCTTTACGATAATCTAAGTAGTATCTTGGTAAATCTGACTGTTCCACCGCTTCCCATGCCCGTTGATTTAGTGCAGCGAAAGCAAGACCGGGAGGAGTCATCAGTCCCTTTTGTGAACAGGACACAACAACATCAACACCCCAGTTATCCATCTGTAGATCATCTGCACCGAGTGCACTCACAGCATCAACGACAAGTAAAGTTTTTGTATGTCGTGTAATCCCTGCAAGTGCTTCTATGTCGTGCAATGCACCTGTTGAAGTTTCACAAAGTGTTGTGAAGACTGCTTTTGCATCAGGATGTAAGGACAACTCAGATTCAACGACTTCAGGTGCGACAGAATTTCTCCATCTCACATCAATAGGATGGACATTCACCGCATAAGCATCACAGATTTCTGCCCATCGTTCACCGAATTTCCCACTGCGGATAACAATGACTTTATCTCCTCTACATAACAGATTTGCTACAGCACCTTCCATTGCCCCTGTTCCAGATGAAGTCAAGAACAACACATCGTTTTCAGTTTGGAAAACATGTTTGAGTTTTTCCAATACATCTTTTATGAGTGCAGCGGTATCTTCACTACGATGATAATCAATCGGTTGCGCCATTGCTAACAACGCTTCTGGTGGAATTGGTGTTGGACCTGGTGTGAAGAGAAAATGTTTCTTCATGATTGTTTTAAGCAGTACCTACTGCTCCAGGTGATTTTCCTTCAACATTTAAAACAACCCATTCTCTACTCAGAAGTTGTAGGACTGAGACGATTGCCTCTCTTTGCATTGCACTGTCCATAGGCACTTCAATTGTAAGTGTTGCGAATTCCTCTTTTTGGACATCACCGTCTTTGTCAAACTTCATCGGTGTTATTTGTATCTTTTTCAGTTTTGCATCCATAATATATCCTCCATATTGAAATTATGTATTAAGTTTTACTCATGAATGTAGGAATGTCTATACATTCTCCGTTGTTGCGCGCGGATTCCCATCCTGCCAGAACAGGTGCTAAGGAGAATAACCCATCGTGATAATCACTTTGCAAAATGCTTGCATCTCCAGTCTGAACTGCCCGGATAAAGGTTTTGTCTTGTTCTAACCATGGATTGAATTCCTCTGCTTGATAGAATAATTCACCGTTTACCTCAATTCTATCGTATCTGTAAATTGTGAGATAACCACCTTCATAGAAAACGGTGAACCACGGTTCATCCTTCGGGCTTGCACCTGCTGAGATAAAGTTAAGCGTCATAGTTGCGCCGTTCTCAAAGGAGTAATTGAATATACACGACAACGGTGTGTTATATGAAGGTCTCTCACAATAGAACGCTTGTGCTTTTGCAATGTTCAAACCAGTCATAAATCGACTATAATCAGTTGCATGAACACCCCAATCAAGTGCGCGACCACCCGATTTGTTCATATCTGCCCACCACGTTTTTGGGGAACTCTCTGCTTTGGCTGGTAATCCTCCGTAACTTACAAAACGCACATGAACGATTTTTTTATCCATCAAAAATTCGCGTGCTTTTTGAAAGATAGGACGATAACGTTCACGAAATCCTACAGTGCTAATTACGCCTGCTTGCTGTATCGCTTTGTCAATTTGATTTGCCACTTGCATCTTAATGGCTTGCGGTTTTTCACTAAAGATATGTATTCCTTTTTGTGCAGCAGTTACCTCTACATCAGTTCTTGCATACGCAGGAACAATAGAATACAACACATCAAAATCGCGTGAATTTAACATTTCGTGTGCTCCACCATTTTCACGGTGGTAAACATGTGGAATACTGAAATGTTCAGCTGCTTCTTTGGCAGTTTCTGCATTACTGTCGCAGACTGCAATAATATTAACGGAATCCAACTGCAAAAGGTTCGGAATTCGGTTCTTTTTAGCAAAATTTCCACATCCATAGAAGGCGATACGAACATTAGAGGAGGCAGACACGATATATTTCTCCTTTTACTTTTCCCGCCAAGGTGGAACAGTCCAAGTATTGAACCAATCCCATTTCCAGATAACTTGTTTTTTCGGCATCTCCACTTCATACTCAATGCCAGCGGTGAATGGAAGCACTTGCGTTCTATTTCCGACTATTTCCCGTATTGACTCAATGAATGCCATTTCATCCGTGACGTTAGGAGGCCAATGTCCTTCAGGTATAGGATCAGATTTCCGATCTGTCCTATAGTGTGTCGGTATCATATAGCGAGGTTCAATGCGTTCTATCAGTTCAATTAATCTATGTTCAAGACCTTTTCCAAGACCTAATTTCATGTGAATCAGAAAATCCACTTTACCTTTAATGTTTTCCAATGCAGGATACGGTTCGTGGAGATCGCCTATGTGTAAGATAGATACATTCTTTTTCGTGTGCGTTATGAGATACCCATTGGTAGGTATATTAGGTGTTTGGTTCTCTCCACTTTCAATTGTCTCTACGTGAATAGGTCCGAGATCAAGTGTATCTGAACCTTGAAATGAACGGGATGCGTTGATATTGTCATTGAGATGTTTTGGATATAATACTTCTACTTTTTCGGCCGGGACATGTTTTGTAATCGGTAGGTCACGAGCGAAGGCAGCATCACCATATTTCTCTTTGATAGGTTCAGCGGGGGTGATGCATCCAGGATTTACATAAAGTTTCTTAAATCGGTTACCTTGACATAATTTACGCAGTGTAACTGGATGGCAATGGTCAAAATGTTCGTGTGAGATAAAGATGTAATCGTATATCGGTTTGGCATCCGCTAAGTTCTGATTGAAAAGGTAGGGGTCAAAAGAGATATTGATGTCTCCAAAACGGACATCAAATGCCCCGCAACCCCACCATCTTAGAAATATGCTTTCCATATACACTCTATCAGAAATTCTTCTTCAATCATCTATTAAGTGCAGGACTTACGCATTCCCCCCTTGATAAGGGGGGTTAGGGGGTTAAAAGCCGTTATTTCAATGATATTTCAGTGATTTAACCCCCTAAATCCCCCTTATCAGTGGGACTTTAAGAAAAACTGCGTAAGTCCTGAAGTGTTTACTCTTCATAACCCCGAAGTTTACGAACCCAGGCTACACTGTCACGCATATCTTCTCTGTCAGCCCACATGCCAAAGCACGGCAATTTCCTAAAGTCTTCATGCTCATCGGATACCGTGTTTTGGTTGTCGTCATCAGTGTCAATCGGTTCTATCTGTATGCGGACCTTTGTTCCTTCAGGCAACGACAAAGATTTAGATAAAACAATACCGCCATTGTTGACCTCGCCCTGTTCTATAATTACACTCATTTTCACTCCAATGACTATTTTAACCCAAGTTGCTACCTATTATTTGTAGGAGTGAATCAACTCCAAATACGCGTATGGTATTTGTCGGGTTTCTAACCCCGATGGATAAGAAAAATAATAGAAACAATGAATTCTGATGTCTATTTTGACAAATCGGGGTTAGAAACCCCTCCTACAAGTCTTATGTGACAACTTAGGTTATCATATAGGAATGGTATAAGAAGAAAACATCCAAACACAGACTCTGCAGAATAACTGTTGTACCTTAGCGAGATCTGGGTGTTCTGTATCTTTGCTTTAAATCACCCCATGCAATCGGTAACTTAGCACGCGGAGAAACGTCAAACGGCACAAGGAGATCTTCAAAATATTCATACTGAGCAGCCAACTTCCCTGCTCCACCACAAATCCCTGCATAAATTCCGACCTCAAGCGGTTTATTAAACTCTTGTTCAGTTTCACCTATATGAATCCAATCATCTCCAGATTCACGTTTCCACCATGCATTGAACAGATTACCTTCTCGGTTAAGGCGCATATAAATGTCCATTTCGCCTGCTGGATCCTGAAACCCCGGCACATGTCCTATAAGACCTTCACCGCCGTGAAACTGTCGTTTCTGCCATTGGATAATAGCATCGTTTTGTCGTCCCCAGAACTTAATTGTTACCCACTCACCATCGCGGTTTTGACGGTCTTTTGTGGTTGAAGAATATGCTGTAAGACCACTTACAACGCACCCACCTTCGTAATCCATATAGACATGTGTCTCTACGTCAAAATCACCTTCGTGTTCCTGATAGAGCCTATTTGTTGTATCAGAAGGCCAAAGGTTACGGTTAACTTCACCTGTAATGTGAAGCCATCCTTCTTTGGTTTTACCAACGTCCCATTCATTCGGCTCAACCCCTTCCGCATCAGAAGCTTTCCACTTCCAATTCTTATTTTGTAAGGAATTCCCATCAAAAGGGTCACCAAGAGAACTTACTCCCTCAGCAGACAACATTCCAAAAGACATTGATTTGAGCAAACAAACAATTGCACTATAGCATACAATTTTCCAAAAATTACGGTTTTTCATAAATCTATAACCTCCTATCTGTTAATTTTAAAGTGAATTGTGGCAATTGTCAAGGTAATTCACCGATTTTCTTCCATTCGTACGACTTGATTTGAGTCTATATTCTTGAGTCTTTGTATATGTCCACTCGTACACTGAACCTCAATTGTGATCAATGTCCTGAGTCCAAATAGAAGTGAAAGTTCGCTTGTTACCACTGTTGACAAGATATATGTCCAGATTTCCATCATTATCATAATCAAAAAAGAGACAACATGCCCCCATCGTTTCAGGCAGATACCTATGTTGAGAAGCACCGTTAATATGCGTAAAATGAATATTCGCGGCTTGTGTCTGATCGGAAAAACGGATTGCTGTTTCATCTGCGTTAATTTGAATAATGGATGTGGAAAAGAGAATGTAGATGAGGAGTAGATGAGAAGGAATATTCATCACTAATTGTAATTATCTCTATGGTGAGTGTTGTTCTGTCCTTTGGATCAACTTTGTAACTTGATCCAACTGTTGACGAACATGCGGAATAATACTGTTGTCAGGATATGTTTGCAGTAGTGTTGTATAGGTATCTGCAGCGTTGGCATAATCTTTCTTTTTCTGGTATATATCTGCGATTTGAATTAATGCTTCCGCTGCTAATGGACTCTCAAGCGATACAACCTGACGATATGAATGGACTGCATCCCCGTAAGATTTCTGTGAACGATATATTTTCCCCAGAAGCATCCAAATATCGTCAACAATCAACGCCTTCGGATGTGCTGTAATCGTATCCTCGCACTGTGTAATTGCAGATTCTGTCCCTCCTGTTAGGAAGAATTGCAAAGCATTTGCGTAATCTGATAATGGGATTGACAAATAGTCGGTATTGTCTTGTATCAACACAATCCGTTCAAGAGCATCGTTTGTTAATTCATCCGATTTAGAAACCTGTAAAACCCTTTGATATTCCGAAACTGCATTATCAAATTCCGTTGCAAAGAAATAGGAATCGCCCAACAATTTCCGCGCTGTCGCACTTGAGCGACTTCCACTGTTGGCTATCGGTTCTAACACATCTCTTGCCAATGTCCACCGTTTTTGAAGTAGATGACACTCACCAAGAATCAAATTCGCTTCCAATAATTGTGCTGCAACCAGATTTCTGGATAATAAAGGTTGTAGTGTTATATGCGCTGCTTTAGGGTCATGGAGACCGTGTAATTGTGTTCTCGCGAGCAAGAGTTTTCTATCAATCGAAAAACTATTCCTATCTAATTCCTCCAAAATCTTTATTGCTTCATCCCACTGTTTGTTCTTTTGGTATAGACTCGCCAATTTATATCGTGTATTTGTTAATATCCTTCTGTCATTAGAAAGTTGTAAGAGGGATTTATAGAATTCTATTGCATAAGGATTTTGATTTCGTTCCAGATCATTCGCCAACTTCTCAATTGTTGAATCAACAGAGGCAGCATAGAATTGGTGGATCTGTGTAAGTGTTTTCTGTGCTTCAGTGTATTGTCCATCATAGAAATACATCTCACCTAAAGTCAACGCATTGTTGAGATTTCGGGGTGCAGCTTTATGCACCATTTCATATTGTGCAATTAATTTTTGCCTTAACGGTTCCTGTCTCTCTCCCTGATAGATTTCAAGCATAGATTTCCAAATTGCTGTGCGTTGACTTGTGCTCGGGCCCACTGTTTGTAATCCATCAAGATAGGTTGCAGCTGCTTTTTCAATATCACCTTGGATATTGTATACTGCTGCAAGTTGTGTATAAAGATACCCGTAACTCGGATTGACCCGAATTGCTTCCTGAAATGATTTAATTGCCTCAGTGTACATCTTGTGTGATACATATATCATCCCTAACTGCTGATGTTGATTATAATCTCCTGCCACCAATTTTTTCCATTCTGCTATTGCTTTTTCCTTGTCGCCAAGTTCAGCATAGAGAGACCCTAATTTACGACGTATCGATGCGTTTGCTGGATTACTTTCAAGAACTCCTTGATATAGTTCAAGTGCTTTTTGAGATTTGCCTTGTTGTTGATATATATTAGCCAATTCCTCTAATAAGGTAGTATCTGTAGGATTTAGATTTAACCGTTCTTTCACAAGTTTTTCTGCATCTGAAAACCGTTTATTTTGTGTATAAAGACGAACCAAACTACTTATGGCAGATGACCGATAGATGGAATTCGGGTATTTATCGAGAAAATGTTTGTAACTCTTCATTGCAGATTCAAAGTCACCCTCAACATATTCATAGTAAGCAATTAAGTAGGCTGCAACGGCAGCAGTAGTAGTATCTGGGTGTTGTTTTAGTATCTGCTTGCACATGATTATCGCCTCTTTATACTGATAACGTTGGCTATAAAGATTTGATAGCTGATGTACCGCCTGAGATGCATACGAACCATCAGGATTTTCATCTATGATCTCTTTCAGAATTTTGCGTGCTTCAGCATCTTCACCGAGTTTTGCGTAACTCTGTCCCAACATCAGACGCATAGAATCTTTTTGTGTCTGTGAAAGATTAGTTTTCAGCAATTCTTGATACGCTTTTATTGCCTCTGCATAACGTTTTTGGTAATAATGATCGTTTGCATCCTGCATTGCATTCAAGGCTTTTATCCTTTCTGCTTGATCATTGATAGATTGCCTTTGAGCATGGCCAACACTAAATGAAGAAACAAAAAGCAATACAATTATAATTGGTAGTCTAACTGAAATCCGCTTTGTCCAGATAAAAAAATGTCGCATGAGAGTTCATATTCCTTTTTTGTTTTCATTACTGTAAACCGAGACTAACCGTCAATGCCATCCCGTAAACCATACAAGATTCGTCAATATCAAACTGTGGATGATGACACATATTAACAATTCCTTTGTTTTCATTACCTGCACCTACCATTACAAAACATGCAGGGATCTGCTGAGAATAGCAAGCGAAATCTTCACCACCAAGTATGGGAGATATAGGATAAATTACATTTTCATCTCCAACCAAAGTTTTTGCTGATGAGAGCACTTTGTCAACACACGGGTCATGATTGTATGTAACTGGGCATCCCTCTTGATATTTGAAGGTGTAGGTAGCATCGTGTGCCTTAACCAATCCTGCCAGTAGGTTTTCCAATTGTGAACGAATACGTCTTTGAACATCACGATCCAATGTGCGAACCGTGCCACCAAGTGTTACGGAAGGAGGAATAACAGTCTTAGCATCACCACCGTGAAACTCTGTAATACTAACTACTGCAGAGTCTAACGGGTCAACATTTCTTGACACTATAGATTGCGCAGCATTGACAAATTCTGCACCAATAACAATCGGATCAACAGTAAGGTGTGGAAACGCTGCATGTCCTCCTCTTCCAGTTATGGTTATCTCAAAAATATCCGATTGGGCAAGCATCGGTCCAGGGCATGTCGCATACTTACCAACAGGATATAGCGGAAAGACATGTATACCGTATATCTCGTCAACACCATCAAGCACACCATCTGAAATCATCGCTTGTGCACCACCCGGGTATGCTTCTTCACACGGTTGGAAGATAAACCTTATACTTGCTTTGAGTTGACTCTTCAGATTTGAGAGTATCCTTGCGGTGCCGATAAGCATAGCAGTGTGTGCATCATGTCCACACAAATGTGCTTTACCATCTATTCTGGATTTATAGGGAACATCTGTCTGTTCTTGGATAGGAAGAGCGTCCATATCAGCACGTAATGCAATACGTTTTGTTGCACCTTCAACTTCCAAATCACCGACAACTCCTGTCCTACCTATTCCTGTTTTGACAGGTATGTTGAGTGTCTCAAGTGCATCTGCTGCGATACCAGCAGTACGCTCAACATCAAATTTCAACTCAGGGTTTTGATGTATATCGCGGCGGATAGCAACAATGTCATCAAAATGTTGATGACACTGTTCAAAAATCATATCTTTCATATTATTGTCTATATCTTCACCGTGTCTTTTGTTTTAACTCAAGTTGCTACCTATAGTATTTTAGACCTACAGACACCATTTTTATAGAATTTCGGACACTTTTCTCAAGTTTTTGTAGCACAAACTGTCAGTTTGTGTGCTAAGATGCACAATCTAAATGAAGATTAATTTATTAATTCGGTAATTTTATTTTTATGTTATACTGTTGTCCAAGGAGGTATTTACTTATGGCAAAACACCATACGCTTGAACTCAGTGAAAATGAACGACAACAACTGATTGAACTACGCGATAACGGGGAACCCGCTTATCTCCGTGAACGCGCGGCTGCCCTGCTAAAAACACATGCGGGTTCTTCTCCTCATAAGGTCGCACTAAAAGGTCTCTTGAAAAAGCGTGATCCTGACACTATCTATGCTTGGCTTCGCAGATACAAAGAAAATGGCATTCAAGGTTTATTTCATAAACCGGGGCGTGGGCGTAAACCCGCCTATGCACCCAAATCGTCTGAAGAAGCCGAGTCGGAGGTCTATAATACTATCGCACAGGGCCCTGAACAAGTCAATGTCCATCAAACGCGCTGGACGCTCCGCACACTTGGAAACATCGTGCCGTGGCTCTGCGATGTTTCTGTGCCAGGTATCCATCGAATCCTTTCACGACTGGGCATCAGTTATAAACGCGCCAGGGCATACGTGCGTAGTCCCGATACAGACTACGCCCAAAAAATTGCCCGACTTCAGCAAGTTTTGGAAGAGACACGCCAACATCCACAGACTTCTGTCGCGCTTTACCAAGATGAGTTCTCGTTTTATCGTAACCCTACCTTAGCAAAAGACTGGGCACGCACAGGCACCAAAACGCCGATAGCCCGGCAGAGCTATAAAACCAACGAAACTTGCTACGGTATCGGGGCTCTGAACCCTCACACAGGAGATGTTGTTTATCAGCAAGTCCCCAGCTGCACAGTGGAAGCACTCCATGCGTTTTATACCGAGATATGCCAACGCTACCCAAAAGCAGAACGGATATACCTGATACAGGATAATCGGGCGATCCACTTTCACGCCAACTTGTTGGCTGCACTTCAACCTCAGACAGTGTCGTTTGTAAAACCGACACCACCGAATTGGACAGGGAAACTCTCAAAAAAAATCGGAGACCTCACAAAACTACCGATTGAGATAATACAACTACCGACCTATGCTCCGTGGACAAACCCGATTGAAAAGTTATGGCGATGGGTGCGTCAATCGGTTTTACATATCCATCGTCTTTGCGATGACTGGCAAACCCTCAAAAACAAGGTGATTGACTTTATGTCGCAGTTCATAGGCGGATCACAGACATTGCTACGCTATGTCGGATTATTACCGAATTAATAAATTAATCTTCATACAGATTGTGCTACAAAGGCTGCAACTTAGGTTATTTTAATGTAAATGTCCTACGTAGAATACTCTTGTGACCTTGGTCATTTTCAAGACGATATATTACGGTATAACTCCCCTGCATCTTCTGAAATGTCTTACCCTCAATAATCGGTGTAAATTCAATATATTTTGAAGTGTCATCAGGTACAACTCTTTTTTCACTGAATGGACCGTAACATTTTTCACCCAATGGATTGAGTACCTTCCACGTCAACGTCACCTGCTTCGGACGTGGTGGATTGTTGACATATACCGTGATTTTATCTCCTAAAGTGTCTTTATCAATATTGAGTATCCCCAATTTAGATAGCATCTTATCGGTAAGCGTTAACGAAGGGACATATTCTAAATAGCCTCTGCCAGGTATCACTCGCCATGTCCCGCCAGTCGCCATTGCAATCTGTTTAATTGGCAGATAATCAAGACCTATAACTTCAACACGAATCTGCTCCTTTTGTAAGGTTGAGATGACTTCATCAAGACTATATTGCGACTTACCGTCAAAATCAGCATCATGGAAAGCTGCATCACTTGCGAGAATAAAGAAACGTTGGGCATTTCGTCTGAATCGTATCTTTTGGACAGCATCCATCAACGCATCTAACCCTGCTTCCGACATATCTCCACCCCGATCAACATCTATCTTGAACAACAAATTTTTGAATTTGCCAAAGTCAGTCGTTAACCCATAAGTTTTTACCTTATCTGTGAATGTTACCAATCCGTAAGCAACATCTCGTTTTTCTCGTTTGAAGGCATCAAACACAAGGTCAAAATATGCACGAATTCCTCGGATATTGTCCATCATACTTGCAGTTTCATCCAGCAGGAAGACTATATCAATCTTATTTGCAGTTGTTGCTGCTGTAAGTTGATCGGCAATCTCTCTCATCATTTTAATGTAAGTCCCACCTACTTTCCTACCACCCGATGTACTACTACCACCCCAACTATTCCCCATGCCTATTCCTCTGAAGGCATCACCACGTTTACCGCCATAATGAATCTGTGGGGCACCTGCCTTTGGTGATACACCACTCAATGTACCACCTGTCTCTAAATGGATAGGATCTGTTTCTGATTTTGGCGTTTCATTACGGTTTTTTGATATAAAAGACAATGCAAAATGATCAGGTGTAATTTTGACTGCGTTGGTATGTGTTTGTGGTTTCTGAGATATATTTGCATGTCGTAATGTATGAATAGAATCATTATTTCCAGTATCGCGGATTACATCGTGGTTTTCTTGGGTATGCCTTTCTGTTGTAGGTGTTACTTCTTCAAAATTATCAATACGCAATAATTCGGTATTTATATCTATACTCGGTTTCGGTGGCGTTGGGGGTTCCTCTGCTTTTTCAATAGTATTATTAGTATTTTTAGGGATAGGGATTTCAATTATCTCTGGCGGTTTAGGTTCGGTAATACGAGGCACAAGCACAAATTCACCATCAAAATCAGGTTCATCTATCGGTGGTGCCACATCAATTGGAGAATACCACCACAAACAGAACAATAGAATAATGTGGATTAATATGGAATAGATAAAAAATGGGTGTTTCTGTTTTCTGTTTTGCATTTTATCAATACCAAATCATAAATGAAATTCAACAACATCGCCATCATTTATTACATCGTTCCGACTGACAGGTTGTCCATCGTGCCATTCAGGTCCCCATATTCGTGCGAATTTGAAATCTTCAAAATCTTTGTGCAGACCAAGTGCAGCATCAAGCACGGTCGCACCGTTCGGTAAAACAATAGGGTCATCACGTTCAAGTTTTTTACCCGGTGCTTTCGGATATACGCGAACAATGTCCAATATATCGTATATACCTTGTAACAGTTCTGCTTTACCATCACCTGTCTCTGCAGATATAGCATAGATAGGCACATCATCACCATAAAACTCAGTTAATATCTCTAACCTATCATCAGCACCTGGTGTATCAAGTTGATTCGCAACAACGATATATCCTAACTCATTTTCATCCTCATCTCCTCTTTGATCACTAATAACCGACAAAACATCGTCTAATTCATCTAATAGGTTATCATTCGCAAGACTAATTACACCTAAACATAAGTCAGCATTTCGGATTAATGTCAACACTGAAGGTAAGATAAAATCCTGCATTACTGACGGGGTATCAATGAGTTGGAATTGTATATTTTCATAGTGAAGCATACCTACAATCGGCATCGTCGTAGTGTATGGTGTCGGTGAAACATCGGATTTTGCTTTTGTAAAATTGGCAAGTATCTGTGATTTACCACTATTGGGTGGACCTATCATCACAAGTTGACCTGCTCCCTGTTTCGGTATATGTTCACTATATCCCTTTTTTCCTGTTCCTCTGCCCTCTTTACCTGATGGGCCTTTTTTTAGGACAGCGATGCGTTTTCGCAGATCGGACACGACTTTTTCTGTACCTTTATGTTTTGGCACAATTCGAAGCATCTCCTCTAACAGGCTCAACCGTTCTTCATCTGATTTTGCTGCTTCATGTTGATGTTTGAGTTTATAGTAGGTTGGAGGAAGATTTGCTGGCATAATGATAACCGAATCTACGTTTATTTGAAAATCTGAAATGTAACGTAACACTATTTAATATTATCAGATACGCTTGCTAATGTCAAGATAATCCTGCTGAGGGGGTGTGTAAAGTTTTTGGAAAACATCTCTTGTCCACTGTAGTGCAGGTCTCTGTGCCTCGCCGTAGTTAATGAATCCAGAGATAGCGGGGCACAGAGACCCCGCACTACAATAAGTGCTTGCATATTATTGCACAATCTCACTACATTTGCTATAATAATTGATATATCAAAAATCACATATTCCCATACAGAAACTAAGGAGAAATAGATGGACGACAAAAGAGGCGCAGCACATCCCTCCCTCCCTATTTGCACACTTGGAGCGTCTGGACATGGTAAAACAACGCTGACAGCTGCTATTGCAAAAGTCGTTGCAAGAATCGGTTCTATTCTTTCTAAAGTTGACACACCGTATGAACAACAGATACCAAATCATCATCCTATACGGGAAGGAGTAAGCATTACCTACCGTTCAATAGATTACGAAACCAGTGGAAAACACTATACACAGATTGACTGCGAAACGCACTTGGATATTGTCAAGATGTTAGTCACTCGTTCATTTACCATTCAGGGAGCAATTTGGGTGGTAGATGCTGTTGACGGTGTCACACAAGAAGCAACAGAACATATACGCATTGCGAACAGGTTAAATATCCCTACGATTATCTCCTTTCTCAATACACGCAATTCTACTATGGACGATGAACTCATAGATATCTGCAAACAAGAGATGACCGAATTACTCACCGAAAATGGATGGGATGAAGAGAACAACCCTATTATCGTCGGTGATGCAAATAAGGCGTTAAAATACAAAGGGGATCGGATTGACTCTAACCAATGGAAACCAATTGTTGACCTTATCTTTGCTATGAATCGGTGCATGCCAAAACCTATCAATATGGATAGCCTTCCCCCAATTATGCCGATATATGAGATTGTTGAGGAGCAGAAAGAACGTGTAACAATAAAAGGTGAACTTGTTCAAGGACACATTGCTGTTGGACATGCTGTAGATATTGTCGGAAAAGGTGATAGAATCAAGACAAAATGTCTTAGCATAAAAGAGAATGAAGTCTGTGTTGAATCTGAACCAGATTGGTTGTCTGTTGGACAGGTGTTATGCCATCCGAAAACAATTAAGGCACATTCTGACTTTACTGCTCTTGTCTATCTTCTGACGCAAGAAGAGAGCGGCACACATATCCCACTGATTGAAAATGACAAACCTGACATACATCTGTGGAGTATTGATATATCTGCGCGTCTACATCTGCCACCTGATCTGTCTATTGTCTCACCGGGAACGAATGTCCATCTTTCTTTATCGCTTGAACTGCCTATGGCGATGGAGGTCGGCACGACTTTCGAAGTAAAGAAGATGGGATCACGGATTGGACTCGGTGTTGTTACGTCTGTAGATTAAATCATTTCTGAAGATTTCAGAGTTATTGGTAACTTACTGTCGTTTTAGTTGCCCCCACAAAACGGCAGCCTTGGATTTTGCACCTATTAATCATTGTAGGAAGGGTTTCATGAAGATTAAAATAATAATTCGGTAATTCCCATTTCACACAGACTTCGTAGGCACGCTTTGTAAGCGCGCTGGATTTGATCTCAAATTACCGAATTCATTTCTTAATCTTCATCAAACCCCTCTTACAAATGTGAATCTCGACAATTATAGTGACATTTAGAATTACAGGGACATTTTGTAGCATAACCTGTTAGGTTGTGCTACAGCGTCTGCGTTAGTTTCGGTTTTCTGACCGAACTGCTCATAATGTTCAATTAATTCTAAAGTTTACTATAAATGCTTCTGTCTATCGTAAATTTTGCTTGATATTTTAGATGAACAAGTGTATATTTATTTGGAATAATCCGTTAAACTAATTAGGTTTTCAGAGAAAACTCGACATACCTAACCAACTATTTAATATCATATACAAATAATCTAGTACAAACATATAAACATGAATATAGATAAAAAACGTGCAAATGGACGCTACTATACATGTGGTAATCCATTTCAATTTGAAGTTTTCAGTAGATGGGCAATTGACTCAAATTTAGAACAAGAGATCATATTAGAACCATTTGCAGGTGCTAAGAATATTCCGCAACTGATAAACTCAACTCATTTAAAGTGTCAAGATTGGGAATATTTTGACATTGAACCAGGGGCAGAAGGGATCACTCGCCGTGATACACTTACAGACTTTCCTGAAGGATTCAATGTTTGTATTACTAATCCTCCATGGCTTGCACGGAATTCTGCAACGCGACGTGGTTTACCATATCCAAAAGAGACCCATCACGATGATCTGTACAAATATGCCATTGAGAAATGCTTAGCACACTGCCAATGGATTGCGGCTATAATCCCTGAAGCGTATATTCGGAGCGGACTTTTTACACAAAGGTTATGTGATTTTATATCCATAGTGCCTCAAACAATACACATCACAAATGAAAGAAAAAGTAAGAGAGAAAAATCAAACATGTTCACGGATACTGAACATCCAGTCGGTTTAGCTCTGTTTACGCCAGACATAACACCAGATGTTAACGTTTGGCGTAATAATCAACTACTTGGGAAACTCAGTGAACTTCGTAGGCATGTACCAATCTCTTCTCGAAATCGCAGAATTGTGTTTAATGAACCGAAAGGAAATCTGGGACTCATTGCTATAGATAACACTGTCTCGGCTTCTATCCGTTTCTGTCCACCTGCAGAATTAGGTGAGTATAAAGTACGTCATCAGGGTCGTTCAATAACCAAAATCGGTGTGCCGTGGCGTGTTGACATAAAAACATTAAACTCGCGTTTAACATCAATCCGAGAAAAAACACACGATGTCTTTTTGACTGCATTCAAGGGTTTACGGCGCGATGGACACTATCGTCGCAGATTAGATTGGGCATTGGCACGGGCAATTATTGATATTGATCGACCACAGTTAAAAATAAATTGAATTAAGGTATTTCAGTTTTACAATCTATACAAGGAAACCCATAAATGAAAGTCTTAGTTATCGGAGGAACAGGCAACATTAGTCGTGGAATAGTGGCAGCACTGCTTGCCCGAAACCATGAAGTCGTCCTATTCAACCGAGGACAACATGCTGACCCGCCACCACCTGATGTCCGCGTGATAAAGGGAGATCGTCAACATCGAGACGACTTTGAATCAAAAGTCAGTGCAGAAAACTGGGATGCAGTCATTGACATGATCAGTTTCAATGCAGAAGACGCAGCATCCGCTATCCGCGCATGCCAAGGACGAATCGGGCACTTTGTCCAATGCTCCACCGTAATGACTTATGGTCCCCCATTCAGCGGAATTAATTTACCAGAAACTGCCCCGCTACAAGGCACATCGGGATATGGACTCAACAAAGTTGCTGCAGACAACCTATTGCTTGAAGCACATGCAAACGCTGGATTTCCCGTAACGATATTCAAGCCATCATATACACACGGACCAGGTATGAATCTTCATCGTCAAGTCGGTGGTGATGGGAGTTGGATTGATCGGTTGCGAAAAGGAAAGCCTATCCTTTCAGCAGGAGATGGATTGAATTATTTCCAATTCCTTGCATCACGGGATGCAGGGGATGCATTCGCAGAAGTCCTTGGGAAATCTGAATGTTTCGGAGAAATATACAACCTTGTTCATCCACAAGCACGCACTTGGGATGAATGGCATCGTGCTGCAGCCGCTGCACTCGGTGTTGACATTGATATTGTGCATGTATCGCAAGAGACTTTAATCGCTATGGCACCAGAGAGATTCAGTGGGTTGCGGGGCAATTTTGGACATACACAGATCTTTAGCCACGAAAAACTCGCACAAGTATTACCAAACTTCAGTCCACAAATTCCGGTAACAGAGAGTGTCGCAGAAAATATCGCTTGGATGGATAAACACAATCTTATACCAAATAGTGATGCAAATGATTTAGAAGATCGCATTATTGAGACAATTCGCAACCTACCACGTATACGGTAGTCCGGAGGTAAATACAAGATGCAAATCAAATCAGCATTAAATTCAGAAAGACTTGACCTTGTTGAACATGACCTGCGTGAAACGGGGTTCCATATCATAGAGAATGTGATTTCACCTGAAGAAGCAGACGAAGCACGCGAAGCAATCTGGAAAATGGTTGATGAAGATATTGCTAACGGATATGACCACAGTTATGGAAACGGCAAGATTCGGCGTGTCTGGGCGATTGTGGGAAAATCACCTATCTTCCGAAGATTCATTCAACACCCAACGGTGGTAGCAGTGTGGAAACGGATGCTTGGTGAGGATATGATAGCATCTACCTTCACGGCAAACATCGTCGGACCGGGCGCACCTGCAGGTGGGTGGCATATTGACTATCCATATTGGGCGATGCAATCTCCGTTTCCATCAGGTTCAATAACTGGACAAACAGTGTGGATGTTAGACGAATTCACTGCTGATAACGGGGCAACTGCGTGTATTGCTGAATCTCACAAAACACTCCGCCGCCCCGAACTTGGTGAAGCAGAAGGACTTGAGATGAGCGTCGCCATCGCACCAAGGGGTTCAATTCTATTCACAAACGGTGCGATTTGGCACCAGTGTCTACCGAATACAACGGCCGCGCCACGCGTTGGATTGCTCGGAATGTATAACCGTTCTGTCATCTATCCACAAGAAGATATGCCGCGCCAAATATCCGATGATGTGTTAGCAGAAGAAAGTGATACATTAAAACAGTTATTAGGAAGAAACATACCCTTCCGTCATCCTGACGAAGGACAGAATTGGTATCGCACAGAAACAGGTTTTCGTCAGGCATAAATAAACTATCGAGTCGAGAACTCAACTTGACTCGCAAGTCACTATATGATAAGATTGTCTAAAAACAGAAGGGAAAACGAAATATGACACTGATATCTATGTTTGAACAATCAGTTGAAGAACACGGTAGCAAACCTGCCTTAGCACACAAACCGAAGGGCGGCACCTATCAAGATATATCTTACACTGAATTCGGAGAATCCGTAGATGCATTCAGTAAAGGTCTATCTACATTAGGTGTGCAAAAAGGTGATAGAGTAGCAATTGTATCTGAAAACCGACCCGAATGGGCAATATCAGATTTCGGTATTCTCAAAACCAGTGCAGTGAACGTCCCGATGTTCTCAACATTGACAGCGGCACAAGTAGGTTATATCCTCAATGATTCAGGAGCAAAAATAATCTGTGTCTCAACAACGAAACAGCTGGAGAAAGTCATCTCTATCCGTGAAGAAGTGCCTTCACTGGAACAGATAATCATCTATGATGAACTTGAAGATGAAGCCCCTGAGGGTGTCACTGAATTTGCGGACGTGTGTAGTCAGGGTATGGAAACAGATGTGACATTGGATGATGTAACCGATGAAGATGAAACCGCAACGATTATCTATACATCCGGCACAACCGGAAATCCAAAAGGTGTGATGCTAACGCACGCAAATTTCATATCAAATTATAATGCAGCAATATCACTGGTAGATGTTGGAGACACTGATGTTTTGTTGTCTTTCCTTCCGTTATCCCATGTCTTTGAACGTCTGGGTGGACACTATGTCCCGATTTTCTCAGGAGCAAAGGTCGCTTATGCTGAGAGCACATTCACCGTCGCACAGAATATGCAAGAAGTCTCACCGACAGTCATGCTTAGTGTGCCACGTCTTTATGAAACCATGCACGACAGAGTTCTACGGGCAGTAGAAGCAGGATCATCGCTCAAACAGAAGATTTTCCACTGGGGTGTTTCAGTCGGATCAGCAGTCAGTTCCGAGGTTCAACAAGGTAAAAATCCATCAGCAATATTAAAATTGAAGCAAAGCATTGCAGATAAACTTGTTTTCGCAAAATTAAAGACAGCGACAGGTGGAAAACTACGATTTTTTATCTCTGGTGGGGCAGCGTTACCCCAGTCTATTGCTGAGTTTTTCCATGCAGCTGGCATACTAATTTTAGAAGGTTACGGTTTAACAGAGACCTCACCTGTTATCAGTTTAAACTATCCAGAAAAATGGAAATTTGGCACAGTCGGTGTGCCTGTTCCAGGTATTGAAGTTCAAATCGCAGAAGATGGAGAAATATTAACCCGTGGTTTGCACGTCATGAAAGGGTATTATAACAACGAATCTGCAACTGCGGAAGTGATCGATGCGGATGGGTGGTTTCACACAGGAGACATCGGCATCATTGACGAAGATGGCTTCATCAAAATTACGGACCGTAAGAAAAACATCATCGTACTTTCAAACGGAAAGAATGTAGCACCGCAACCGATAGAAAGTCAATTGGTGCAGAGTTCGTTTATTGATCAAATAATGTTGGTGGGAAATGAATGTAAAAACATAGCAGCGTTGATAGTCCCAAACTTTGACGCACTCAAATCGTGGGCATCTGAAAACGATATTAATAACTCTGGTATTTCTGAACTCTTGAAAACACGAGATGTGCAACAACTCATTCAGAAAGAAATCCGTGAACGTATGACAGATTTTGCTGACTTTGAACAGGTCCGACGGTTCGCACTGCTTGAAAAGGAATTCTCTCAAGAAGAAGATGAGATGACACCAACATTAAAATTGAAACGAAACGTGATCATTGAAAAGTATGGTGATGTTATTGAGGGAATGTATCCGGACGAATCATAATTTGGGGTATAAGAATACTATTCTTACTCACACGAGACACACAACAGATAACGCCAATACACACGTTGTATTTGGCGTTATCTGCTTCACTCAAAAACAGTAAACCTATTGATTATCCTCAACTACTTCGACTTCCAGTTCGAGCGGTTCCTCGTGTAATAGTTCTGGGTCCGGTTCATCAATTGCATCGTAAGACACATCAAGTTCTTGCCAATCAGAAAAACCAGTTCCAGCAGGGATAAGTCGCCCAAGGATTACATTCTCCTTCAGTCCTGTGAGCATGTCAGTTTGTCCTTCAACTGCGGCATCAGTGAGGACTTTAGGTGTTTGTTGGAAACTCGCTGCGGAGATGAAGCTTTCCGTACTAAGCGATGCTTTACTGATACTCTGTAAGACAGGTTCTCCTGTAGCAGGTGTGCCACCTTCTTCTTCAACGCGTCTGTTTTCAAGGTGGAACTTGTGTCTGGTAACTTCATCGTTTGCGTAGAACTTTGTGTTCCCCACAGTGAGAATCCGTATCTTCTGGAGCATTTGTCGCACTATCACTTCAACGTGTTTGTCGTTGATAGTGTTTGCCCCATATACAGTCTGAACCTCATCAACAAGATATGTCCAAAGTGCTTCTTCACCCTCAAGTGAATGTCCATTAAGAGTAGTCCTGCCGATAGCAAGTATATCGTGTGGGTTGAGATAGCCATCTGTTAACGGTTGACCCGCTTCAACCATATCTCCATCATCAACCCGCCTCTTCTCGTCAGGTATAGAATATAGACGACTTTTCGTTGCGCCATCTACAATTCGGTATTGAGGCACACCAGCCTTCTGTCCGGTGAGTTGTAGTTGCCCATTAATCTCAGCGATTTCGGCAGCATCTTCACGTTTCGGACGACGGGCTTCAAAGAGTTCAGTCACACGAGGAATACCCACAACAATGTCAAGGTTAGTGGTTTTTTCATGCAATTCCGCCAATGGGCTTTGGGCAGTAACACTATCACCATCATTCACAGAAACGGAGTAACCTGCTGGAATAAGGTGAGATTTATGCCCACCATCTTTCATTAGTATTTCGATCCGAAATGTTTCTATCAAACCATCAACCACAACACCAGGATATTGTTCAAGGGCAGTGTTATATTCCCAATCTTTCAACTCTTGATCAATTTCAAGCGTGCAGTTAGGATGTAAGACTTTGGTAACCCGGTAAGTATTCCGTGAAGTAGACGCTAATGCTGTTTTATAGTCAGCATCACTGAGTATTTGCCCCACTTTCACTTCCACATCAACATCGGTTTCGTTTATTTTGATAACTTTGAATGTCCGTTCCGTATCAAACCCTTTATATAAGCGTTGACCGCGTTTGTATTCAGTTTCATCAATCTGCTGCCCAGCGGTATATGGACATTCCTCATGGTGAACAGCAAGAATATGATATACCAACTTATATTCAGGTAGCGGTGTGTCCGTTTCACGATGCTGTTTCACGAGTGCTTTGTAATCGGTATCAGTTATAATCTCCTCAGTCTCTACCCCATCCTGGACTCGGACATGTAGTTTCTCAAAGTCAAAACCTTTGAAGTTTCGTCGATAACGATTGGACTCAGATATTGTGATGAGATCATCTGCGGGCACTGGAAAGTCTGGGTGATGTGATGCCACGACACGATAGAGGCGTTCAACTTCAAATACGCCTTCATTTTTTTCCACATCCACCTCAAAACCTGGATACTCTTTCAGTATTGCCTTTTTCTCATTTTCTGTTAGCAGTTCTTCTGTATCCAACGAACAGTCAGGATGATGAACAGCTGTAATTCTATATCTGAGTCGTTCCTCAGCAAATCCACTGAACTTATCCTGAAGTGTCTCTAAGTCTTCACTATCAATCAGTTCACCCACCTTAATCGGACATTCAGGATGGTTTACTTGTGTTACACGCGACAATTTCGCTGTTGGACGTTGAACTTCAAATGCCTTATTCTCCTCCTGCACCTTCTGTAATTCAACGGCACTATACTCTTGTCCTTCAGAGAGGTCTATACCTGGGCTAATATCTTTCACGGTATAGACAGGATCATCAAAATCAATATGATGTTGACTTTCTTGCTCTACTGTAAGTAAATCCTCTTCCTTATACGTACAACTCTCGTCTGTAATAGACTGAATTTGGTACTTCATATCTGCTTTAACATCTTTCTGCTGTTGCAGATATTCACTTTCGGTAAGGAGGTCCCCTTTATCTGTTTGATAAACCCATTCACCAGTAAAAGGTCTAATTTTCACTTTCCATGCTTCCATTTCTGTTTCTGTCAATAGGACACCTGATTCCAGTGAAATTTCAGGATGTTTGACACTTTGAACACGGTACAACGGTTCAGAAATACGGAACAATGAGTACCGATAAAGGCACATATTGTATTCCTGTTCAGTGAGGTACTGTCCCTCTTGCAATGAAAATTCATCATTGGAATTTTCCTCAACAATGTCCGGTTTGTTTACACTGATTACCTCAAAGACAATGGGTTCTACTACAAACCCAGGATATCGTTTATCGTTTTCCTGATATTGTCTTTCAGTAAGGAGTTCATCGGGTTGCATCGGACATTCAGGATGTTGAACAGACTTGACCTTATACTTAAATTGGTCAAGGTGTTCTGCGACTTGTTGTGCGATCCAGAGTCCACTTTCTTCACGGACAGTACGACCTGGAATAAAATCTCTAAACCTAACAGTTCCTGAAGATTTCGCAAGAATCTTTCGTGCAAGACCTTCACTGACATCTTCAACCACGCCACCCGTATGGAAGGTACGCATTGTTAACTGTGTGCCAGGTTCTCCGATAGACTGTGCTGCGATGATACCGATAGCCTCTCCGACGTTGACCAACCGACCTGAAGTTAGATCAGCACCGTAGCATTTTGCACAGACACCTTTTTCTGTTTCACATGTCAATATTGACCGAACACGAACACTTGGAACATCCAACTCTTCAATTCTCTGTGCAACCTGATGTGTAATGAACGCATCACTTTCAACCAATATTTCCTCTGTTGTTGGATGTACTACTGCTTCGACTGCAATGCGTCCATTAATTTTAAAACTGATAGAACCTGCATCTGTAGTAAACTTGAGAATACCGTTCATAGTGCCGCAATCCTCTTCGGTAATCATGACATCTTGTGCCACATCAACAAGTTTCCGCGTAAGGTACCCGGAGGCAGCTGTTTTCATAGCCGTATCTACTAACCCTTTTCGTGACCCATAAGTTGATGTGAAATAATCAAGTACATCTAAACCTTCGCGATATGAAGATTGTATCGGTGTGGATAAGATGTTACCGTCCTGTCTTGACTTCAATCCAACGATTGCACTGATCTGTGAGAAAGGATTTTTTCGTGCGCGGGCACCGCTGTCTGCCATCAGATGAACCGGACTAAATCCTTGGACCTCTTTCCCTTGTTCAACAAGATATGCCTTCGTTTCTGGAAGTTCCTTAAACAACGTTTCTCCAACTTCATTAACTGCGGTAGACCATATCCGAATCTCTTCATTATATAATTCTTCAGCTTCGAGGTTGTCCTGCTCTTTGAGAAGCTCGAGCTGTTTTTGGGCATTCCGGAGGATTTTTTGCTTCTCTTCAGGTATCAAATAGTCTTGAATACCAGGAGAAATCCCGCTACGGGTTGCATATTCAAAACTAAGCTTCTGTAAGCGATCCAATAAAGAAACAGTCTCAGCAGTACCGAGTTCATTGAAACACCGTTTGACAAGTTCTGACAGTCGCCTTCCACGGGCTTCCTCATTGAAATATGGTAATTCAAGCCCTGATATTCCATCCATCCATGAGAGTGATGCTGTCCCATTCTTATGTGGTAGGACTTCATTGAATATAACACGTCCGACAGTAGTAAGAATCGGTTCACGATGTCCTTTGAAAAACAGAACAACAGAATCATGCAGCTTGATAGTGCCGCAACCGTGTGCGTGCGTAATCTCATCAAGTGTTGTAAAACGTCTTCTTGCCCATGTTTCGCTTTCTAATGCTCCGAAAACCTTGTCTTTATCGGGATCTTCAGCATAAGCGGCGTGGAGTAATTCTGCGCGTTCTTTGTGCTCGGGCAGTTCTTTCGTAAGAAAACTTGCCCCTAAAATCATGTCAAGTTCGGGAACTGCAATGGGTTCACCGTGAGAAGGTTTTAGGATATTCCCGCTACTCAGCAGCAACATCTTCGCCTCAGTGCGTGCCTCAATAGACAGTGGCACATGAACAGCCATCTGGTCGCCATCAAAATCGGCATTGAACGCCTTACAAACAAGTGGCGGAATTCGTATAGATTTTCCCTCAACCAGCACCGGCATAAACGCTTGTATTCCAAGGCGATGGAGTGTCGGTGGACGATTCAAGAGTACTGGATGGTCAGCGATGACTTCCTCCAACGCCTCCCATACGGGTGAGTCAGGCGTAATGTTGTCAGTTAAGTTCTTACCTTTTTTAATCGTCTGTGCTTCTCCCGCTGCCATGAGTTTCTCAATAATGAACGGTTTGAAAAGTTCAACCGCCATTAATTTCGGTATCCCGCACTGATGCAGTTCTAATTCAGGCCCGACAACAATCACACTTCTCCCAGAATAGTCCACGCGTTTTCCAAGTAAGTTCTGTCGGAAACGCCCGACTTTACCTTTAAGAATATCAGACAAAGATTTTAGAGCGCGTTTACCCGGTCCGGTGACTTTGCGTCCATGTCTTCCGTTATCCAAAAACGCATCTACAGATTCCTGAAGCATCCGTTTTTCATTACGAAGGATGACTTCTGGGGAACGGAGATCAATTAACTTCTGTAAACGATTGTTCCTGTTAATAACGCGACGATATAGATCGTTCAGGTCACTTGTTGCAAATCTTCCACCTTCTAATGATACTAATGGACGTAGATCTGGACTAATCACTGGTAACACTTCAAGTATCATCCAATCGGGCTGCATGCTTGCTTTTTCGAAACCCGCAACCATCTTAAGTTGTTTTGAGAGTTTAACTTTTTTCTGATGACTTGATGTCTCCTCAAGTTCTTCTCTAAACTTTTCAACATCTTCAGGTAGATCAATTTTCCGTAGGAGTTCCTGTATTGCCTCGGCTCCTGTTCCAGCTTTAAAGGCATCGGGGAATTCGCGTTGCTTTGCAACCACTTCCTGTTCTGTCAGTATATCTTTCTCAACTAAACCGCAACTATCATCCGTCACCTCTGTGACAATAAAAGCTTCAAAATAGAGAACCCTTTCAACTTGGCGTGAGGCAAGTTCCAAAAATGTGCCGAGTCTGGACGGTATCCCTTTGAAAAACCATATATGAGAAACGGGTGTAGCGAGTTTTATGTAACCGAGACGTTCTCTTCTGACCTGAGATTTCGTGACTTCAACTCCACACTGATCACAAATTAATCCTTTATGCTTAATCCGTTTGTACTTACCGCAACTGCACTCGAAATCTTTTTGTGGACCAAATGTAGCTTCACAGAATAGACCTTGTTGTTCCGGACGAAAACTGCGATAATTAATCGTTTCAGCTTTTTTGATTTCACCGCAATCACAAGTGTCTTTTTCTGCACATGTCCAAGCATCGTTTGCTGGATTCCGCCGCTTACAAGATGTGCGCTTTGCCCAATCTTTGATCTGATCAGGGGAAGCGATACTAATAGATATACGATTAAAGCGATTTTCTTTCTCTGCCATTTCTTTCTTCTCCTTAATTATGATTGTGGAAACGGTTCTCGGCAGTAAACTATCAGTTTTCTATAAAGAGATGTGTGATTTCAACAACTCTCTTTACGAAAACCGATAGCCACTTTCGTCTCAAACTATTCGGAATCGTCGATATCCCAGGTGAGTTTTAGAGGTGGTTCATCATCTATAGGTTCCATTGTATCCAATGTATGTAAAATTGGGAAGTCTGTATCATCGAGACCGCTCTGATCGGAGTCTATATCTGCTGGATCGCCTTCGGCCAACTCTACATTTAAACCGAGACTTTGTAGTTCTCGGACCAACACATTGAAAGATTCAGGTGTGCCTGGTTTCATCGGACTCTGACCTTTTACAATGGACTCATAGATTTTCGTTCTGCCTTTAACATCATCGGATTTGATAGTCAACATCTCTTGCAATGTATGTGCTGCACCATAAGCTTCTAAAGCCCAAACCTCCATTTCACCGAGCCGTTGACCACCATGTTGTGCTTTTCCACCAAGAGGTTGCTGCGTTACCAGTGAATAAGGGCCGGTTGAACGGGCATGCATCTTATCCGCTACAAGATGGTTTAATTTCAGGAAATAGACATAACCGACCGTGACTTCCTGTCCAAACGGATCACCAGTTCTCCCATCGTATAAGACACTTTTCCCAGTCTTTTTGACACTTTCAGGCAAATCTGTCTCCGCCAACTTGTCAAACACCTCTTGTTCTGTAGCACCATCAAACACAGGGGATGCAACATGCTTACCGAGTTCCTTACAAGCTAAACCTAAATGAATCTCAAGGATTTGACCAACATTCATCCGAGAAGGCACACCGAGAGGATTTAAGACTATATCAACAGGTGTTCCATCTGGTAAGTAGGGCATATCTTCTTCTGGTAGAATCTGTGCAACAACACCTTTATTTCCATAACGCCCAGCCATTTTATCTCCAATGGAAATAGGTCGACGGCTTGCAACATAGACTTTTACGAGTTTCAGGACACCCGGTTTTAATTCTTCACCCGCATCAAGTTTTTCTAATGCAGCATCTTTTTCTTGCGTATATACATCAATTCTACCTTTAGCGATTTCTTGAAGACTTTGGAGATAGGTAGTAGCGTCCGCATCAGTAACCTGCAGTCCTTCAAGTTGACTTTGGGATAACCCCGATAGATATTCACGAGTCAACACATCACCTGCTTCCAACTGTTGTGGTGTTTCAGCGTTTTCCATATCTTCACCGTCATTATCAATCGCAATTGTAGTTGGATAGGCAAGTTCTTTGTTGGCTAAAGTTTCTCGCATCTCTTCTGTTAGGCGTTCAGAGATCTGTTGACACTGTTCCTCCCAAGTTTGCTGAATCTGTTTTCGGAGTGCATCTTGATGTAAGGCAGTTCTCTCACTATTAGGAGTGGCTTGGCGAGAAAATACTTTTACATCAATAACAACACCTTCAACACCAGGACGTGTATAAGCGGATGCATCTTTGACCTCTTTCACTTTCTCTCCGAAAATTGCTCGTAGGAGTTTCTCTTCAGGGCCGTATTCTGCCTCCCCTTTCGGAGAGATTTTTCCGACAAGAATGCTGCCTGTGCCAACGACACTCCCAACCCGAATGATGCCTTCATCGTCAAGTTGCGCAAGACTACGAGCGGACATGTTTGGAATATCACGTGTAATCTCCTCGTCTCCCATCTTGGTTTGTCTGGCAGCAACTTCAAACTCTTCAATATGGATAGAGGTAAATGTATCGTTCTTAATGAGCGATTCACTGATGAGGATAGAATCTTCAAAGTTATGTCCACCCCACGGCATATAAGCACAAAGGATGTTTCTTCCGAGGGCAAGTTCACCCCCCTCTGTAGAAGTACCATCAGCAATCACATCACCTTCTTTGACTACATTACCGATTTCTACGCGTGGACGTTGGTGTATACATGTGCCGCTGTTGCTGCGTTTGAAGTTTTTCAGTTTATAGACATCGTATCCCATTTCACTAAAAGTATGCTCACCTTCTTCAAGATGAAGTGCCTGACCTGTGCGGATCAGAATTTCTTCAGCATCAACGCTTGTGACGACTCCCCCACGGTGTGCGACCACCATAGCATTTGCATCCCGTGCTGCCCGATGTTCCATACCCGTGCCGACCCACGGTGCCTCTGGTGAGATTAATGGTACAGCTTGACGTTGGTGGTTTGCTCCCATAAGTGCGCGGTTCGCGTCTTCATGTTCCAAGAAGGGAACGAGTGCAGCGGAAACACCCACAATCTGTTGTGGTGCCACCCCGACATAGTCAATGTCTGAAATTTCGCGTTCAATCACTTCTTCGCCTTTGCGGCTCCGTAGGATTTTGGGTCTTCTACCTTTCTTAATTGCGTCTGCAGGGGCGATATTGTATTTGTCCTCTGCATCAGCGGTTAAATACTCTACGTCTTTCGTAGGCTTTCCGTCCCGGATGGCACGATACGGCGTTTCTAAAAACCCGTACGGATTAACACGCGCAAACGTGGCTAACGACACGATCAGACCAATAGATGGACCTTCAGGCGTTTCTAACGGACAGACACGTCCATAGTGAGTACGATGCACATCCCGCACGGCTGCTGTTGCGCGGTCACGTTGCAAGCCGCCAGGTCCGATCGCAGAAATGCGACGTTTATGTGTGAGTTCATCCAACGGATTGATCTGTTGCATGAATTGTGAAAGTTGATTAGACCCGAAAAACTCACGCAGAGACATTATGAGTGGCTTTGGGTTCATCAGATTTTTTGGGTTCTTTAACTGCGAATCGGTTGTCGTGCTAAGTTTCTCACGGGCTGACCTACGCATCTGCAACAACGCAATACGAAACTGATTTTCAAGCAGTTCACCTATGACACGCACCCGTCTATTACCTAAATGATCTAAGTCATCTACATGTCGGTGTCCGTTGCGTATATCCATTAGATATTTCAGTGTAGATGCAATATCTTCTTTTCGTAGGACCTTCATATCTTCAGGCGGTATCTCACCGGATTCATTCTGATAAATGGGTAGGTCCCCGAGTTTTGTGTTAATCTTGTATCTACCAACAGTGCCTAAATCGTAACGTGCACCATCGAAAAACAGACGTTCCAAACATGTTGATGCTGCTTCACGGGTTGGGGAATCCCCCGGCCTCAAGGTGCGAAAAATTTCAATCAGAGCTTTTTCTTGTAACGTATCACCAGCACTTGTCTTTACCGTATCGCGTGAAAGCGTATTTCGTAAAAACCGTAACTCCTGTTCATCTGATTCCACTAATACTTCTACTTCTGATACTTTAGCTTCCGCCAGTCTATCAAATTCTATTTCAGACAATTTCGTATTAGCTTCAAGCAGAATTTCACCTGTATCAGAATCAACAATATCTTCAGCGATAACACGTCCGATAACATCTTGCGTAAATTTGACGATTTCTGTGCTACCGAAAAGTTTTAGAATTTCTGCATCCGTTTCCCAACCGAGTGCACGTAATAACACCGTAACCAACAGTTTTTTCTTTCGGTCAAGTCGTACATGGATGCAATCCTTTGAATCGTATTCAAACTCTATCCATGCACCGCGGTATGGAATAATCTGACCTGTGGGGAGTTTCTGCACGCTTGATGAAGACGATTTGTCGAGGAAAATTACACCAGGAGAACGTTGTAATTGATTGACAATCACACGTTCCGAACCATTAACAATAAATGTTCCATTTTCAGTCATCAACGGGATATCGCCAAGATAGACATCCGATTCGGTAATGTCTAATACACGGGTCTGTCCTGTGTCTTCATCTTTTTCACGTTCAACACACATCAGTCGTGCTTGTAATCGCACCTGATAGTTTAAACCGCGCGCTTGGCAATCTAAAAGATCATGTGTCGGTGGGCTCAGTGTGTAACTAACAAATTCAAGACTTGTGGTTTCTTTAAAGTCATAAATCGGAAAAACTTCTTTGAACAGTGCCTGTAGACCTTTTGATTCGCGTTCATCTTCTGGCACATCACGCTGCATAAATGATGCATAAGAACGTTTTTGAGTCGCGATTAAGTCCGGCAGTTCAAGGACCGTGGGGGTTTTAGCAAAGGATTCGCGCTCTCGCAACGAAACAGGACTTCCATTGGATTTGATTTTATTGGGCATATATTTTCACCTTGCAAGGTAGTGGATGGATTGAAGGTTTTAACGACTGGACTTCGGTTTAAAACAAGTTGATAGAGAATTCTATGGCAATTTACAGAAATGGAACAGTATGTGAAAATGATCAACCTGAACTAATATTAACTATTATTAACAGGTAGTAGGCGCGAAAAACCACTTGACTTCACATACCAGACAGAAAATGTGGATGAAGCACTTGACGACCTTCGGTAAACACCAAATAATTATGAAACTTTTCCATTTAACTATAAAATAGTTGCCTATTTTCTGAAGAAGTTATATACTTCTCTACAAAGAAACATGTAATACGTTTGCTTTAGAAACTTCTTTAAGGCGTAACTTAATATTATATCTTTCAGATTGCAAATTGTCAAGAAAAAATGCGGAAAATTGTGGAATTTTGTGTTATTGGCGTACAATTTGCTATAAATGGATTGTGTAAAATATCAAACAAGAACATAATATGGGAACAATTATAGAACAATCACCTGTCAAAGCAATCATCGGAGTTCTAACTGCCGAACCTTCAATGTTGCCAAATGTCTACCATCAACTTACAGATTACTTTGGCAACATTGACTATACAAGCGATCTATTACCCTTCACAAGTACAAATTACTATGAAGACGAAATGGGAAATGACATTCATAGACAATTTATCAGTTTCGAAAATCTAATTGATGCTGGCACATTGGCAGGAAACAAAGTCATCACAAATCAGGTAGAACAAACATACTTAACTGAAGGCACGACACGGCGACGTGTCAATTTAGATGTCGGATATATCTGTTTGGCAAAGTTAGTCCTTGCGTCAACAAAAGATCATGCACACCGTATCTATCTCAGCGATGGCATCTATGCGGAAATCACCCTCCGTTATTATCAAAAGACGTTCCAACCTTGGGAATGGACCTATCCGGACTATCGTTTGCCTACTTACATCAATATATTCAACCATATTCGTACTATCTATAAGGAGCAACTTAATAAATGACCACATTCCTTACGATTGTCAAACAGTCTAAATTAAAAAGCACTGTCTATTCAAAAACCATCTTATGTTTGTCTCTCTATGGATTATTGATACTATTGACATATTCACTTGGTGCACAGAAGGCAGAAATACAACGTGTAAGAGCAAGAGAACTTGGTATTCAAATCGGTATATATCCTACTGGGGAACATAATGCAATTACTGATGTCACCGGAGTAAAGGTCGGTCAAGTCACACTAATCGAAGGTGATTCCATACGCACAGGTGTTACAGCAATTCTCCCACACGACGATATTTGGAAATCACGACTGTTTGGTGCTGCGCATACAATCCACGGCAATGGCGAATCCACCGGTATTGCCCGAATTAACCAAGCTGGGTGGATCGAATCTCCAATTTTGCTGACAAATACGCTCAGTGTCGGTGCAGTCCACGACGGGGTTGTCAAATATATCGTCAAACGATATCCTGATGATAACATTGTGCTTCCTATAGTCGCAGAATGCTATGATGGTGGTCTGAATGACATCAGTGGATTACACGTGAAACCAGAACATGCCATTGAAGCAATTGAGAAAGCCGCCTCTGGTCCTGTAGCGGAAGGTTGTGTCGGTGGTGGCACAGGGATGCGTTCCTACGGTTTCAAAGCAGGAATCGGCACCGCATCAAGAGTACTACCGCAAAATAGAGGCGGATGGAAAATCGGTGTTTTGGTAAACGCTAATGGTGGAAGACGACATCAGTTACGTATTGATGGTGTTCCTGTTGGAAAGGCATTGCAGGTGGATCAGTCTAAACCTGGTAGGGATGGTTCGTTTATTATTGTAATGGCAACAGATGCCCCATTGACGCACCGTCAGTTGAAACAGTTGGCAATCCGGGCAACGCACGGTCTTGCACGGACTGGCACACCAAGCACAGACAGCAGTGGTGAGTTCGTTATAGCGTTTTCAACCGCAAATGTCTTTCCGCGTTATACAGAGAATGGTACTTTCCAGATCAAAATGCTTGTCAACAGTCGTTTGAGTTCTCTCTTTGAAGCTGCTATTGAGGCAACTGAGGAGGCGGTCATAAATTCAATGACAATGGCAACTACAATGACTGGACGCAACGGTCGGACAATGCAGGCTCTCCCGTTGGATCAGTTGAAAAAGGTAATGAAACAATTTGGACGTTAAATACTTTTGATCATTGCGTGTTGATTTAGCGTAACCCGTGGTTCTAATTGGAGGGTTTCCAACCCCGATGATGAAACCCGTTCACATTGTAGGAGGGGTTCCCCGCTTACATTGTAGGAGGGGTTTCTAACCCCGATGAAACAAGTAAAATCAGTTTTCAAATCATTTAAAACTATTTTTTCAGAAAATATTGCGATTTTTTGAAAAATGTAATAAAAAAGCTTGCATTTATCTAAATTTTGTGTTAAACTATATTTCACGATTTTAATGTATAAGAAACTTTGTTGAAATGTTAATTGAATATTGTTTCTAAGTTTTCTAAAATATGCTATCCTTAATTTCTATTATGAAAGGAATAAAACAATGAGCGATGAAATTATTTCGCGAATAAAGGAACGTCGGCGTGAACTAAAAATGACACAAACAGAATTGGCAAAAGCAGCGAATTTAACGCCTGCTGCGATCTCCCAATTTGAGTCAGGAACTCGAAAGCCCTCTTTTAATACACTCTCCAGTTTGTCTGATGCCTTGAAGGTAACAACAGACTACCTGCTTGGTAAGAAAGAGCGTGGCTTTGAAGATCTTATGGCTGATCCGAGACTCAATGTAATGTTTAGAGGGATGATGGATTTCACAGAAAAAGATAAAGAAATACTCTATGAACATTATAAATTCCTCAAATATCAAGCGGAAAAAGCAGATAACGGTTCCGCGGATGCTGAGTAGTCGGTTACGTCATGCGAAAGGAAGCCCCGCAGCAAAGGCGTGGGGCATCCTTCGCGACCTTAGTATACAAGATTTTCCGATAGATCCAAAACAGATCGCATCAGAACTCGGTATTGTGATCTGGGAGCGTGAACTACCGGAAACTTGTGACGGATGGCTGATGCAGGTTGGAAATGCATGCGGTATTCTGGTCAATGCGCGTATCCGATCCGAAGCACGACAGAATTTTACGATTGCACATGAAATCGGACATTATCTGTTAGAACGTAACACCACTCGTTCTTGTTCATTGGATGAACGGTTAAACGCTATGATAGCGGGAAAAGCATGTGATACGGAAGAAAGTCGCTTACAAAAACAAGCTTATCTTTTGAGTGAGCAACGCGCAAACCGATTTGCCGTTGAATTGTTGATGCCGAGTCCTATCTTTTTGGCGGATTTATCCTTGCATCAACAAGTCGGGTTACCTGCAATTGCCGAACTCGCTTCTCAATACGGCACATCTTTGACAAGTACTGCAATTCATTATACAAGATTATCCGATCTTATTTGTGCAATCGTGTTTTCTGAAGATGGGGTTATCCGTTACTTTGCGTATTCAAATGGATTTCGTGAAAACGAAGATTGTTACCTCGTTAGTGGGCAACGACTCCATCCAGATGCATTAGCATCCCGATTCTCTAATGGATCACATGTTAGTGATGCATTGGATGAAGTTCCGTTAAATTACTGGTGTCAACCGAAAAATCAACAGTTGAATGAGGAGGCAAACTATAGGATTATTGAACATTCACGTCGCATTCCGCGTACTAATCAGGTGATAACTTTTCTCCATCTTCCCTAATATGCAATCGTTAACGTTCAAGAAGAGAGGGTTGTGTAATATTTGTTTCGTCATCTGTGTTACGATATTTACCAACATGCTTACCTTTTGTTTTACGCTCCTTAAACGTCCCTTGCACATGATGCAATCCTTGTTCCTCTCGTATTTTAGGCATTTCTCCTGGAGCATTATCCAACCTGTCGATTGCCATATCTAAATACGCATCACTTCTGTCGATGCCGATATATTTATGTCCTAAAAGTTTGGCTGCAACAGCAGTTGTACCACTACCAATGTAAGGGTCTAACACAATTCCCTGTGTTCCTTCTTCCAATATTGATATAATTATTCGGGCTGGCAACCAGAGTGGAAATGGGGCAGGATGTGGATTCTTTCTGCCATCTTCAGGCACGCCGCGCCATATAGATGTCAATTTCGCATCGCAAGATCTCAGTTCTTTGCCAATTAATTTATTGTCAATAGGTTTATACAACCAATAAATCCGTTCCTCAACTTGCCAAAAACGCCACCCTCTTATATTTCCTGCTATCATTCTGTCCCATACGATTTCCTGCTTTACTGTCCACTTCGTCTTACGTAACCAGTCCATAGGATGATACATGTTACCTCTATCCCACCGTATCTTGTGGTTGTAGAAAAACGATCCGCCCGGCGCGGTTATACGATAAATCTCATCCAGGACATTTACTTGATTCTGTTGATACTCAGGTTCAGGTAAAGCATCTTTATATACATCATAGACTACATTTTTTACAAGCCAACCTTTATGTTTTTCTTGTTTGTTGTATGGTGGAGATGTAACACCGACATTGACAACATCATTATCTATCTTCGCTAAAGCGTCAAGGGTGTTTCCTTCAATAAGTTTGCCTTCTCCAACCGTATCCGTAGTAATTTGCTTATTTTCCAGTGAATTGTCTTTAAGAAGAAATTGTTCGGTAATGTTCATTGTATTGTCTGCTCCAAATGTTGGAATACATTTTTTGTGATATGCGGTTTTGCGTCGATAAGTCTCTGTCTAAACGTGGTGTAAACTGTTTTTAAACTTTCTGTGTCCTTATAATGTTTAAATGAAAAATCAGCACTTCGCAGATATTGACCTACCCTATCTCCATCGGGAAATCTACGCTCAAGTTGTGCTTGCAAACGGGATGTGAAACTTAGTTCGTTAAAGCTGAACTCAAATATATAGATGAGACATCCATCAACAAAACCAGCAACCAACATGTTTGGATTTTCTTCTTTATGTCTTTCAAACTTCTGCCAACTGTAATCAGTGAAATTACCACCACCATTTAGTTTAGTGGGATTTTTGGCAGTGGAATCCGTACGGAAATTACGGGGTTTGATTTCACAGTATTCAATAGGTCCCGTAGGTGTATTCTGTCGAAAGCCATTATAACCTAATTTCTTAGTACTCGGTACATACCCAGCGACTACAGCAACAACTAACTCACGTATCGTAGAAGAGTTCAAGTCGTTGAAATAGATCGTGAGAAGGTCTAAAAGTATGGAAATCAAATTGTCTTTGGATTTACCGAGTAGGTCAATATTGATATCAGAGTGTTGCTTTGTAGCATAATCTTCTATAAGTTGAAGAAGGTCTTTGTTCATAGAATGTATCCACTCATATTGGCGATTATTGAACAACTTTCGTCCTTGGATAATGTTTCTTAAAATACCATAAAAACAGTAAATTGTCAATTTCCATCAGTTCTGTCCCAAATGCTCAAAAAAGGCTTCGGCATTCAAAATATGCACACCTAATTCCACAGCCTTATCATATTTAGAACCTGCACCTTCACCTGCAATCAGATAATCTGTCTTACCGGTTACACTGGACGTAACCTTACCCCCGCGTGCCTTAATCTGTGTTGATGCCTCTGTGCGTGTCATATCCGTAAGACTACCCGTAACAACAAACGTTTTACCACTGAAAAAAGTCCCCTCTAATATCTTCTTCGGTGCTTTGACAACTTCTTCTGTAAAGCATTTCAAACCTGCTGCTTTTAGTTTTTCAATCAAGGTGCGGTTCTGAGCAAAGAAGTTAGAAACACTCTCTGCTATTTGTGGACCAATCCCAGGAATCGCCTCAATTGTTTCGGCATCAGCTTGACTCAAACCGTCTATAGACAAAAAGTGTTCTATCAGGAGTTCCGCGACGGTGTCCCCGACATGGAAGATACTCAACCCGACTAACACCTTAGCAGCAGGTGCATCTTTGCTATGCTCAATTTGATGCATAAGATTCCCTGTCAACCCCGGTCCCATCCGCTCCAATTTCTCCACTTCTTCTGCTTTTAATGTATAAAGATCAGCCACATCATGAACAAGAGCATTATTTACCAATTGGTTGACTGTAGCAGGACCGAGCCCTTCAATTTCAAGGGCATTCCGTGATGCGAAATGGGCAATCCGACGTTTTAATTGTGCTGAACACCCAGCATTCACACATCGCACTGCCACTTCTGTTTCAGAACGTTGAACCTGAGTATTACAGGCAGGGCACACATCCGGAAATTGAAAAGCAACTTCATCTCCTTTCCGCTTTTCTTTCAATATGTCAATAACTTTTGGAATAACATCTCCTGCACGTTCCAGAATAATCGTATCTCCAATGCGAATATCCTTATTAGATATCTCCTGTTCGTTATGCAAGGTGGCATGTGTGATCGTTGCTCCTGCAAGTTTTACCGGTTCCAAAATCGCAACAGGTGTCAACACGCCTGTCCGACCTACTTGCACCTCTATCTTCTCTATCTTTGTGGTAGTCTGATGTGCGGGGAACTTATAAGATGTTGCCCAACGCGGACTTTTCGCAGTCGCACCCAGTTCCTTCTGTTGTGCAAAGTCGTTCACTTTAACGACAATACCGTCTACCTCATAAGGTATTTCCTCGCGTTTCGCTACCCACTGATTATAATATATAATCACATCTTCAAGCGAGTTGTGGGGTTCAGTGTGCGGATTGCATTTGAAACCGTAGTTTATTAATTTCTCAAGTGCTTCAGTATGCGTTGCAACATCAAGTCCTTCCACATAATTGAGCGAATAGATGAAAATGTCTAACGGCCGCTTAGCAGTGACATTGGAATCTTGTGTTCGCACAGAACCGGCGGCTGCATTTCTCGGATTAGCAAATGGAGATTCCCCCTCTTCTTCACGTTGCACATTGATATCGCCAAGCAGATGTTTTGGAATAAACACCTCACCGCGCACTTCTAATACAGGCGGCACTGGATTCTCGTCAGTTGAAGTGAGACGTAATGGAACGGCGCGTATAGTTCGCAAATTGCCAGATACATCCTCGCCGAACTCACCATCACCCCGTGTCAGACCGCGAACGAAGGTACCATTTTCATAAAGTAACGAAACGCCTAATCCATCTATCTTTAACTCAGTTACATACTCAACAGGAGCATCTTCCAGCAATTTTCTGACGCGCGCGTCAAAATCCATTAACTCATCTCTACCAAAAGTGTTATCAAGACTCAGCATAGGACTGCGGTGCGGTATACGCGAACCTAAAGCAACACCACCACCCACGCGCTGCGTAGGCGAATCAGGCGGGATATCGTCTGGTGACGCTTTTTCAAGTTCCTCAAGTTGACGCATCAAAGCGTCAAATTCTGCATCAGAAATTTCAGGTTGGTCATCAATATAATATTTACGCTCATGGTAGCGGATCTGTTCTCTAAGTTTGTTTATGTCAGTATTCATTTTTTGTGATTATCTCTGCTTTGTTTTGGAATATTTATGTCTTATAAAACGTGTTATTTTACATAAGATTACACAAAAAAGGCGGAGTTTACTCCGCCATTTTAATCTTAGGAAAAGTCTAATGAAAGACGCCCCCCTTGCAGGCGAAGGTTGAAACCTCGCCTTCGGAAACCCATTATATTGATAGTTGTATGGGAAATTCCGTCTGACCTATAACGATTGATTTTGAAGATTTTATTTTTCAGGATATTTCTCAACCAATGTGTAAAGCTGAATCGTGTCAACCTGACCTTTTTGCAGGGATAACGCGTATAGCTGATAAAATTAAATATTTTGCTTCAAGACCTAAACTCGCAGCTAACATGATAATGTCCGAGTTTGTAAAAATAAAGAACCTAACGCCCTTTTGGATGCGAAATACTTTACTTGGAGAAGATATTTCGCTTGTCCGATGCAGTGCTATGCCAAAAATCAAATGCGTTGAAAGAAATACAGCATTATCTGTATCTCAAGTGGCAGGAATAGCACATATAGGTGGTAAAATGAAATAGCTCTCTTTAAAATCTAAACTCGTAGTTAACACAGAAAAATGAGAATCTATAAAACTGAATAACCCTGACATCCATGCTTCTGTCTTGAAATCAAGATGCAATTGTGCTATATTAAAAGCAAACAGAACAGAAGGAGAACAACAGATTATGCCAAAATTTGGTGTTAATTTATTACTATGGGCAGATAAGTTTGACAGAGAAACCGCAGACCTAATACCGAAGGTTGCTGAAATGGGATTTGATGGGGTTGAAATCCCTATTTTTGACCCTGAAACCGTCGACATTCCATATACACAAGCAATACTCAAGGATACAGGTTTAGAAACAATCGGATGTAACATCATGGCAGGTGATAGGAATCCTATTGATGAAGACCCGAAAATCCGTGAAAACGGAAGAGAATACCTCAAACGTACTATTGAAGTAATCGCTGAGTTAGGTGCAGATACACTTGTAGGACCGATGTATAGTGCAGTTGGTAAACTTGTAGGGCGCGGAAGAAACGAACAAGAGTGGGAATGGTGCGTTGAAGGACTACAAGAAGTCTCTGAATTCGGAGGAAAACACGGCGTAACACTTGCAAGTGAACCACTTAACCGATTTGAAACTTATTTCGTGAACATCGCTGAAGATGCTGTTAAACTCTGTAAAGCTGTGGATAGCCCGTATTTCAAGGTGCATTTGGATACATTCCACATGAACATTGAAGAAAAGAACCAAGCTGACGCTATTATCAATACTGGTGAGTATTTACACCACATGCACTGTTGTGAAAATGATAGGGGAACACCCGGTACAGGACTTGTGGATTGGGACGGTGTTTTTGGGGCATTGTCAAAGGTCAAATATGATAGATGGCTTGTTATTGAGTCCTTTACACCTGCAGTTGAGGAGATCGCCGCTGCAACATGTATCTGGCGCGATATTGCACCAAGTGCAGAGAGTCTTGCTACAGATGGACTTGCATTTCTCAAGCAGAAAGCCGCTGAATATCTGTAGAATTGCTTATATCAAAATCAAACGACATGTAACACAGTGAATCATATAATGGAGGGAATTCTATGCACCGTGTTAAATGGATCAGTCTATTCTGCTTGATCCTTTTTACTGCTTCTCTAACGAGTTTCGCAGAAGAACCGGAAACGTCAGACGATAAAATAGAGAAGAAAACTGTTGATGAGAACCGATTTCTTACAAATATCCGACAACTTACTTATGATGGAAAACGTGCAGGTGAAGGATATTTCTCTGATGATGGCAACGCGCTGATTTTCCAAAGTGAACGAGAACCGGACAATCCTTTCTATCAAATTTACCTACTAAACTTATTTACAGGAGATACGCATCGTGTTTCTCCGGGTATCGGAAAAACGACCTGTGCATTCTTTCGTGCTGGAACAGATGAAGTTTTATACGCATCTACACATCACGATATCTACGCAAAGGTAAAACAAGAGGAAGAGATAGCATTTAGAAAGTCGGGTAAGGAACGCAGGTATAGTTGGGATTATGATGAGATGATGGACATTTTCTCTTCAAATCGTGATGGAACTAACCTTAAGCAGCTAACAGACTCTCACGGATACGATGCTGAGGGTTCATATTCTCCTGATGGTAGATATATCGTCTTTTGTTCCTTGCGACATGCATATCCAAAAAGTGATCTATCACCAAAAGACCTTAAACAACTTGAAGTGGATCCCTCCTATTTCGGTGAAATCTACATTATGAATGCCGATGGGTCTAATCAAAAACGATTGACAGATTGGGACGGTTATGATGGCGGTCCGTTCTTTACGCCAGATGGGCAACGCATTGTATGGCGACATTTTTCAAAAGATGGCGCAACTGCAGACATCTACACAATGAAACTGGATGGCTCTGGAATTCAACGACTCACCGATTTCAAAAGCATGTCCTGGGCACCTTATTTCCACCCAAGTGGTGAGTATGTCATCTTTGCATCTAACAAACTCGGTTTTTCAAATTTTGAATTATTCCTTGTTGATGCAAAGGGAAGACACGAACCCGTACAGATTACCTCAACCGATGGTTTTGATGGACTTCCCGTTTTTTCACCAGATGGAAATAGACTTTGTTGGACATCAAATCGAAACAATCAGAAAGTCTCACAGCTCTACATCGCAATGTGGAATCACGATGCAGCTTTAGATGCAATTTCCCTTGCACCGAAGCGTAGAATTATTGATAATCCTGATCTAACCGATAATGAACAAGAAATTGATACTTCTATTACGGAATTTGACATGCAAATAAAAACGAGAATCCAGGAACATGTCGAATTCCTTGCAGATGACTCTTTAGAAGGCAGAATGTCGGGATCCAAAGGATCAAAACTCGCTGCAGATTACATCGTCCAAAATTTCACACAACTCAATCTACAACCTGCAGGTGAGGAAGATGGATTCTTTCAGACATTTGAATTTAACGCTGGAAGTAAAGTTATATTAGAAGAGAATAAGTTCCACCTCACGCGAACGATTGAAGGTAGAGAGGAAAATCTGGAATTCAAGGTTGAAGAGGATTTCCTACCTTTCTCTTTCTCAAATAATGGTGTTGTAGAGGGAGAAGTTGCCTTTGTTGGATATGGATTGTCTGAATCTGGTGAGTCTGGTTATGATTCTTATGCTGGAATTGATGTGAAAGATAAGATTGTTATTGCTCTTCGTTATGTTCCCGAAGGTGTTTCAAAAGAACGAAGACAACAATTAATTCGCTTTGCAGGAATACGATACAAGGCAATACAAGCGCGTGAAAACGGAGCTAAAGCTTTCTTGACCGTAGCTGGTCCCAATTCACCTAATGCGGGTAAGATTATTCCCATCACTTTTGACAATAGAAGTGCTGATTGTGGTATAGTCGCAGTTTCCATTTCAGATGCAGTCGCGAATACGATATTAGCAACGGTTGGTAAGGACTTGAAAGCGGTACAGTCCGGTCTTGATATAGAAAACCCACACCATGTTGGGCAATTTCTCTTACCTGATATTAGAATCAAAATAGCTGCATCCTTAGAAAAAGTCAAAAAATCAGACAATAATGTCCTTGCGATGCTGCCACCTACACATCAGACTGATAACAACGAATATATCATCGTCGGAGCACACTACGATCATATCGGTTATGGTGAAGTCGGATCAATGGCAAAGGGTGAAGAAAAAACCAAAATCCATAACGGTGCTGATGATAACGCATCTGGCACAGCAGTTGTCCTCAAATTAGCAGAGATGTTTGCTGCTGATCGGCAGAATCAACCTGATAAGTTTAAACGTGGAATTATATTCGCACTTTGGTCAGGCGAGGAACTGGGTCTTATTGGATCAACATACTATGTCAACAAACCTACTATACCATTAGAGAATGCCGCAGGATACATCAATTTTGATATGGTTGGACGACTCCGCGATAATAAACTTATCCTACACGGTATCGGATCTTCGCCAATTTGGACTAAGTATATTGAGAAACGGAATGTGTTAATTGGTTTAAATCTAAACTTAGTAAATGACCCATACATGCCAACAGATGTAACTGCCTTTTATCCGAAAAAAGTACCTGTCCTCAATTTCTTTACTGGTTTACACAACAAGTACAACCGACCATCAGATGATCCCGATACACTTAACTATCCCGGATTAGAACGTATTGCTAACTTGGCTTATGGCATTATTTCAGACCTAATCAGTGCCGATGAACGCCCAGAATATCTGGAAGTAGCACGGAATCAATCCGAGGAAGGAAGTCGTGACAACCTGCAAGTATATTTAGGCACTATACCAGATTACGCAACCGAAGACGAAGGCGTAAAACTTTCTGGTGTTCGAGCAGGTGGTCCCGCAGATAAAGCAGGTATAAAGAGTGGAGATATCATCGTCAAATTGGGTGAGAAAAAGGTTACGAATATCTACGATTATACTTATGCACTTGACGGTGTAAAAGTAGGTGAACCTATAGAAATTGTTGTCATGCGAGATGGGAAAGAGGTAAAACTCAAGATTACACCAGAGGCGCGGAATTAATCTCTCAAATTGAATTGTCAGAAGACATATAAAAAATAACCTTCTCATCTGTTAAATTCACTGATGAGAAGGCTATTGATTATATAAATATGTCAATCAAATTATTGGTCTTGAAGTGCACCATCTACAACTTTTTGAACAATAATTTCTTCATAGATCGCCTCTCCCATAGGATCAAAAGAGAACGGACCTAAAATAGTTTGAAAACTCATGGTCTGTGCCAGAGCATCTCGTATTGCCATTGAGTCTGTGGATTGTGCTTTATCTATCGCATTAGCAAGTATATTCAGAGTCGCGTAGGCTTGTGCAGCCCACGGTTCGGGTGCCATGTTGTGTTTTGCCATATAGGCTTGCACAAATTCTTGGTTGCCAGGTGTGTCAGACTGACTTGACCAACCGGCAAATGCCAAGGCACCATCAGCAGCCATACCTGCTGCACTCACTTCAGCATTTGTTAGATCGGGAACAATTAATTGAGCAGTGATACCAGCAGTATCTGCTTGCATAATAATCTGAGTCATCTCTGTTGAAAGTGCGGCAATAAAGAGTACGTCAGGAGCCATTTCCTTTATTGCTGTTAATTGCATCATAAAATCAGTTGCCCCTGTTTCAAAAGATTGCGGTGCCTGAACTGTGACATTGTGAGCCATTAGAGCCTTTTCCAATTCATCCTTAACGCTTGTGGAATAAACGTCAGCCATATCATATATCACTGCCGCATTTTCATAAGCCATTAAATCCAGAGTCTTTTTCACACCACCTGGAATTAGGACATTTGTGGCAAGACCTGCGCGGAAAACATAATCTCCTATCTCTCCACTAAAACCTGCAGCGGAAGAGATTGGACTAAATGCGACAACTCCAGCTGCTTGTGCAATCGGAAACGCTGCTTTGAGTTGTGTTGAGATTCCTACACCAATAATTGCAGGTACACCTTGGTCTACTAATGCCTGAACGGCAGCTTTAGAACCTTCAAGAGTGCTCATATTGTCTTCACGCACAAACATAATGTTCGCACCCATCATATTCAGTTCTTCTTGTGCTAATTCAAGTCCCCGTAACATTGGAAGTCCATACGGTTCTGCGTTTTCTCCTGTCTCAGCAACCGCAATACCGATAGTAATCCCAGACGTTTGGTCATCAGGCATCATCTCCATTGCCTTTTCGCAACCTGTAAGACCTACAACTAAAGCGAAAATAGCAAAGGCAAACATAAACATTGAAAATCTTCTAATTGTCATCATAATCTCCTATTTAAATCAAATTAACTTCGGTTTGGCATATATATATATTAATACTTCAACCATAACCTATCTTATGTGAAAACATATATCAAGACAATCTTGATATTCACACCAATCCAGTGATATTTCATACTTAGGTTTTGTTTAGAAACATCTTATACATATTATTTCACAATTTAAAGGTAATGTCAAATAAAATTGATTTCAACATTATATCATTATACTTGACAACATATAATCTATTTATTATAATCTCTTTTATAGTGTGTGAAAACTCTATTGTTAGTGTGAATTAACAGAAAACTGTCAATTCATTACAAACAATTAACCGATCAATTCTTAGATTTGTTAAAAACGGTGTAAGATAACAAACTCATATATCTGTGATCTACTCTATTTACCCTCTTGGGGAAGGAGAAACTCATGCAATCGCTGATGAAAGTTATAGGTGTTTTTCTCATTATCGTTGCAGCTGTAGTTGCAATCCACACAGTCATTGAACCTTTATATTATACTTCTATCGAAGCAACTGAAACTACAGAAGCAAAACCATATAATGACTCTGTATGGCTATATATAAATATCCTATCTGCAATTTCAATAGTGTTAGGATTGATAATCAGTTTTAGTCGAAAGAACAAAGTTGATGAAAATTCAAGTGTTCAAGAGTTCATTGCAGCAAACACGTTGTTCTTCGGATTCATTATTGCTGCCATTTTCTTTTTCTGGAATTGGTTTGGCCTCATCAACCCAGGTCAAGACTATGCGCCAACGAAAACCGAGACAGGATCTATGGTATGGATTATCATTGATGCGATCCTTCCGTGTCTGAACGGTGCATTGGGGGTACACTTACTGCGATCTGGTGGAACAAGCGATTAGATATCAACTTATTCTATTTATCATTGTTAACTACATCAGGACTTACGCATTCCCCTTGATAAGGGGGGTTAGGGGGGTTAAAAGCCATTATTTCAATGATATTTCAGTGATTTAACCCCCTAAATCCCCCTTATCAGTGGGACTTTAAGAAAAACTGCGTAAGTCCTGCTACATTTCTTCTGCGTTCATGTTTGGACGCAGAAGGTTGTTCATATTTGCGTTAAAAATAAGAAAATAGGGGGAATTTATGAATAGAAAATTTTTGGAATTTACACTGTGTGTTATACTTGTGCTCACTGTTGCTGTGTTTTCTGGATGTGAAAAAATGATGGATATGGCTCCTCCAGCTGGCGAAACGACCCTTAAAGTGGGTTTGATTCATCCACAACCAAATTATACCAGTTTTGGAAAGGGTGCTGAACTTGCCCGAGACGAAATCAACGCAGCAGGCGGTGTTCTTGGTATGCAGGTTGAGTTGATCTTTAGGGAAGAAACGACTGATACTGTAGTTCAATCTGCAACTGATTTGGTTGAAATGGAAGATGTTGTTGCGATATTAGGGCCCTTGTTTTCAAGCCATGCAGTAAAGGTTGGTCCTGTAGCATCTGTTCCAGTTCTGTTGGGAGCTACAAGAGCAGAGGTAACAGCAGATGAGACTGACCCCAACGATTTAATGTTTCTCATTGCTGGTTCTAATGTTCTACAGGCAAAACTACTTGCTAAGGTAGTCAAAGAAACACTTATAGAAGAAACTGCTGGGATGATTTGGCAAAACATGGATGTTTATTCTGAGGGTTTTGTGGAGTCATTTAAGGCAAGTTTCGAAGCACTTGGTGGTATGGTTATTGTTGAGCAAACTTATGAGAGCGGCGAAACGATGTTTGAGACTCAACTTATTGCAATAAAAGAGGCAAATCCTGATGTCCTTCTTCTCGCAAGTTTTCCGCCAGCGAACCCGCTTATAATGAAACAAGCACGGGACATGGAAATTGAATCTATCTTTATCGGTAGTGATGGTTGGGATGACCCGTTGATGTCTACAACTCTGGAAGATAATGAACCTGTTGATGGTTACTATTGTACCAACTTGGATCCGGATGCAGTGGCATTTAATTCTGCTTATATGGAGAAATACGGTTCTGTTGATGGCATTGCTGCGGCCGGCTATGATGCCATGAGAATTCTGGCAATGGCAATTGAAACAGTAGGGGCTGCCGATGATCCAGCTGCTATTAGAGACGCAATTGCCGCTATCACAGACTACGAAGGTGCCACAACAATTTCAAGCTTTGATGTGAACCGTAATCCAGTCAAAAGTGTCGGTGTAAGACAGATTACTGATGGAAATCCACATGCATCAAGTGAGATAATTGAAGCAGTACCTGAATAGGTAATCAAACTTTAATCAGATTATTTAAGAAATAACACGCAACCACATTATACCAATTCTAAATGAGAATATGACATTATTTGGTAGGTCGGGTTGAGGCACGAAACCCGACATGACACTATAATAAAGTCGGGTTTCGTGCCTCAACCCGACCTACAACCTGTTATGACGACTTGTCAATTAGAAATGGTATTAGATAGAGATTGCGTGTTAGATCTTTTTCTTCAGATGTTTGTTAGTCAACATTTATCAATGCCACAACGCCTGCGTGGTCTGAAGGCCACAGTCCTGATGCTAATCGATCTGTAGATTTATCACCGACGGTATGTGTAACAACATTCGTCCGTTGTAAATTGCGGACAAATATTTGGTCAATCCGAACTGTGAGATCACTTATCTCATTGAGAATGTCATCATCTTGGCAACATGTGTTTCCAGTCCCTTCAGAATCCATCTGCCAAAGGTCTTCATAACCAGCAGAAATTATTGTTTGGTATCCAGTTCCATGAGTTGCTCTTGTGTTGAAATCACCCAATAGAATAATCGGTAACGATTCATTTGCAAGTATAGCCATGAGTTCTTGTGTTTGTGCTACTCTTACTTCTTCAGTATGTGCCTCTAAGTGTGTATTTACCAAGTGATATGTGTTCCCTGCTACAGTCGCATTTACAGCAGTATACCCTCTTTCAATTTCAAGTCCAAGCAATTCAATTTTAAGTTTAGTATCAAAGTTTGCACTTGTTGGATGTGAGATTTCTACATCACTACGAGATAATATCACATCATAGTCTGTCAATCGAATATCATCAAGGCCAGTTGCTGTAAACATCGGCATTTCAACATCTAAATTTTCGATTTGTGAAGCAACCGTATAATCTAATCCTCTTGATTGTATCGCATCCATCAAAATTTGGAGATAATCCAAGACAACATCTTCTGCAAGTGTAGGGTTGTCAGGTAGAAAGTCACCAGGACTTTGTTTGCGGATTAACGATATTTCTTGTAGTCCGATTAGATGGGGTTGGTATGTATTTATTGTTCTTGCAATTGCTGCTGCCCGACTTGGAAAATCTGCGGCAATAACGTTATTATACATATTTGCGACTTCTGTGGGAGCTTGTAGCAAGTTCCCAACGTTTAATAAGGGTTCTGCACTGCTACCCACGTAAACGTTATAAGTCATTACTGTAAGTGGTTGTGAATCTAATGTGTATGTAGGATGCCTTATTGTATCTGTTGCATATTCGCAACCCGAAATGGCTAAAATAAAAATCACAAATAAACCAAATAGTTTCATTTTCGACAAACTGTTTCCTCCATAAAAATTATCGTTTGTAGTGTGAACAATGATCAGATATTTTTTTATAGGTGTATTAATATACACCGTATACAAATTCTTTGTCCGAACTTGTTAGCTTAACATTCAGAACTTTGTTGATGGCGGTGTCTGGTATATCTAAAAGTACTCTTATGTAATTATCCGTAAATCCTGCAAGTTGTTTATTCTTTCCTTCTCTGCTCTCTTCAACTAATACGTTTTTATGTTTCCCAAGCATATTCTTGCGGAACTTTTCACTCAGTTCTTGGCCCAAACGGATCATTTCACGACTTCTCTTTGTTGAGACATCAGATGGAACTTGATTTGGATATGCAGCGGCAGGAGTGCCTTTGCGTGGAGAGTAACGGAAGACATGTAATTGACTAAATTCTATTTTTTCAACGAAATTAAGTGATTCTCTGAAATCGGAATCAGTTTCACCGGGAAATCCAACCATAATATCCGTTGTAATGCCTATATCGTCAGTAAACCGTGAACGTAGGTTTTCAGCAAGCTGCGCGAATTGTGCCGTTGTATATCGTCGACGCATATCTCGCAAGACTTTGTCAGATCCAGATTGAATGGGGATATGAAAATGAGGCATACACTTTGGAAGTGCCGACATCCTTTCTGATAGAATATCTGGAAAATACATCGGTTCTATAGAACTGAAACGAATCCGTTCAATTCCATCAATATCGTGTATGTGTTCTAATATATCTGCAATGTCTTTGTCTCTTCCTGTGTCCTGCCCATAAGCTCCGAGATGTACACCAGTAATTACGATTTCCTTTATACCACTGTCCGCGATACGTTGTGCTTCATCAACAATATCGGATAGTGGACGACTGGTCATTCTACCACGTACATAAGGAATTATACAGTATGTACAGAATGCACTGCATCCGTCTTGCACTTTGATGAGTGCACGCGTTCTTTTTCCGGCATTGCTAACACCACTACTAAAACGTGCATGTTCCCGGATTGCATCGTGTTGAATTGGTTGAATCTGTAATTGTGATTTAGTCTGTAATTTATCAATATAGGTTTGGAAGTCGGCTTTTTCACGATTTCCGAAAACTATGGTCACACCAGGGATCTGTTCAATAGCCTTCCTGTCACTTTCTGCATAGCAACCTGTAACCAGAATATCGGCATTTGGATTCTGCCGAATTGCTCTCCGAATGGCTTGTCTTGCCTTTTGGTCTGCAGCATTTGTTACTGTGCATGTGTTAATCAGATATAGGTCTGCGGATTGAGTATCATCAACTATGGCATATCCATTGCGGACAAGTGTCTCCCGCATAGATTGCGTATCATATTGATTTACTTTACAGCCCATAGTAATGAGTTTAGCTGTTTTCATTATATTTGAGGTGTCAGAGATTGTATTCATAAGTTATCATTGCCACTCCAGCGATAGCTGCGGTTTCAGTTCTCAAAATATTTGAACCGACTTTCACGGGGATACATCCTTTGTCTATTTGCTCTTTGACTTCATTGCCTGTAAACCCGCCTTCTGGGCCAACTATTAGTGCGATTGATTTCAATTCTGTTTTTCTTCTCAATACTGATTGAATGTGTTTGTCTGATTCTTTTTCCCATAATACAAGTGTACATTCATAAGTACATATCATATTTAAGCAATCTTGTAAAGTCTGAATTTCATTTATTTCAGGTATCCATGCGCGTCCACACTGTTTTGTAGCAGAAAGGATAATTCGTTGCCATCGTTCAAATCTGTTTTTACTCGGTTTCTGTAATGACCTCTCTGTAATTATTGGGACAATCTGATTTACACCAAGTTCAGTTGTCTTTTGCAATATCCATTCCATTTTATCGTGTTTTGGTATTGCTTGAAACAGAGTGATTGATGGATAAATCTTCTCCTGGTATTCTTGTTGTTCTACTTTGGCGTCAGTTAATTCCGATTTAATCTTAATTATTGATGCAGAATAGATATATCCTACCCCATCAATAATCCTGATGGTTTCGCCTATACCCAAACGTAGCACATTCCGTAGATGATGGTGTTCTGATCCGACAATAGTTGTTATATCCCCATTAAACTGGGTTCTTGGCACATAAAATGTATGCATCAGTTTTTATGTTTGCAATATGTGAACTCATCTCTACAGGACTTACGCATTCCCCTCTGATAAGGGGGATTAGGGGGTTAAAAGTCGTTATTTCAATGATATTTTAGTGATTTAACCCCCTAAATCCCCCTTATCAGAGGGACTTTGAAAAAACTGCGTAAGTCCGGCTCTATTCTATAGCTCGCATTTTTTCAATCACAATATCTGGGTTTTCGCTACGAAAAATCGCAGTACCAGCAACAAGTATAGTCGCGCCATGTTGTGCTGCAACAGGACCAACTTCTGGTGTCACGCCTCCATCCACCGAGATGTCCGGTGGCACATCCATATCCTTGATCTCTTGATGTATCTGTTCGATCTTCTCTAATGTTTTTGGTAAGAATGATTGTCCACCGAAGCCAGGTTCAACACTCATCGGTAGCACCAAGTCAATATCTGATAGAAACGGAATGATTTCATCACAACTTGTCCTCGGTGAAAAGGCGATACCGGCTTTTAGGTTATGTGCTTTGATTACTGATATTATAGCATAAGGTTCATCATCACTTTCAATATGAAATGTGATCATATCAGATCCTGCATCTACTAAAGCGTCAATATATCGTAGTGGGTGTGTTACCATTATATGTACATCAAAAGGCACATCAGTTATTGAGCGAACCGCACTAATCATAGATGGACTTATTCCGAAGTTTGGCACAAATTCTCCATCCATTACATCAAAATGGAGTAAGTCTGCCCCTGCTGCGACAACTCGTTCTACTTCTTCACCAAAACGACTGAAGTCTGCAGCTAATAGTGATGGGGCGATTTTGGGTGTAACTTTCTTGTTATGTTTCATTTGATTTTATGGATCATTAGGATTTTCGCATTTCTCTATTTCATTTTTTAACCTTTTAATCCCTAAATTCCTCTGTCAAGGGTACTTAAATATAGCATGTATAAGGACTGTAGGCAATAGGTTTTCCTAAAGCATTAAGGTTATTCAGTTTTCAATATTTTTTCACAAGTGTTTATTTTTTATGTATAGCAGATATAGTGTGACTTTTCACACTATATCTGATGGACTTCACCTTTTAAGGATATATCTTCTTGTGGGAGGAGTTTCTAACCCTTCCCACAAGTTAACTTGGTGACAATTGAATGCCTCTGGTGTTATGGGGCGTAAAATTTTTGGTAAACATCTCACTGGACATTATAATGCAGGGTCTCAGTGCCCCTCCGCTGTAGTTGGAGAATTGAAAGACTATGGTGGCATTAGTGTTGATGAATTTCGCGTAACATTTGACAGCAAATTTTCTGTGTTTATCTTGAAATTTCATAGAAATCTTTCTCCTAAAAATCGTACTATATGGTACAGTTTTTCGTACTATAGTACGATTTTTCAAATTGCTCTAATCATAGTGTACATAAGGGTTTGTAAGGATAATTCCTAAAATCGAAAAAATTTAAAATAGTACAGTTTCTATTTTCGGTTTTTGTCGTGTTAAATCGGTTTCCTGTTTCAGACTATTGCCTAATATTTTACTCATGGATAATTGAATGTTGATAAAGGTTAAAATAGATGTAATGAAAATGCACTTGGTGAATGTGTATAAGACATGGACATTGACACTGATTGTTATTGAAATGTCGTTTCTTAGTCCTGATATTTTATATATTGAAAAGGGCCTGTATCTGATAATCGGTGTGAATTGTCTATCAGGATTTATGTACATATTTTCTGGCCTTTAGAAAAATAAATATGATGTGAAACATATTATAACACAAATAAATTGTTGATGTCAAGTTAATTTTTACAATTATTTGATAATTTTTGTGTTTGTTGTAAAAAAGGGAATATTTTCTTGTATTTTGCGTTTTATGCGAAAAGTTTTGATTACTCCCCACAGATATAATTTTGGGTGTGTAAAGTTTTTGCCCAGATAAGACTGTCTCTTATTATAGTGCATGGTCTCTGTGCCCCGCCATCATTCAAGCCACCAACAATTGCGGTGCACGAAGACCCCGCACTACAATGGATCGTTTGGAGTTAGTGCCAAAAGCTTTACATACCCGTTCTATCAGAGTCATTCAATTGTCACAAAGCATCATTGCGGGAGTGAATCTCGATAATTGAATGCCTCTGTCGTTCGATCAATTAACTTGAAAATTGGGCAGAGGTATGATATTATCGGATACCATAAACTTAATTTTATCTTAAGGAATTCTAATGCGAAATAAACAGAATTATTCTCAATTTTGCGTCAGTTCTATTGTTTTAATCCTGATTTTTCTTTCAGGATGTGGTGATAAATAGGTAATAAGGTTTCTTGTGGTGCGCCTGGTTCTGGAACGGCAAAGACTATGGAACGGCTGGCAAAGGCGGCAGAAATATGGGAAAATATCACACCGATTTATAGGGGCGGTACTGCTGGTGCACAAGCATTACAGGATGGTCAGGTCCAAGGCTTTTTATGGTTAGTTAGTGTGCCAAATAGTGCAATAATTGAGTTGACTGCCATTAAATCTATTCGCATGATTGACCTTGATACACCCGCTAAGCAGCACGGTTTTTATGAGAAATACCCGTTCTATTTTTCTTCCAGTCTGCCAGAAGGTATGTATGAAGGAAAAGTTGAACCAGTGAGAACAATTGCCATGCCTACAGTCCTGATTGCGAATAAAGCAATTCCAGAAGAAACCATTTATACTATTCTGAAACATGTTTATTCAGCAGAAGGAATAAAAACAATGCTCCAAACAAATCAAGCTGCATCAGTAATGACTTTAGAAAATGCTTCTAAGGCATTTGTTATTCCTCTGCACAAAGGTGCGTATAAGTTTTGGGATGAAAAAGAGGTGGAAATTCCGGAAAGTGCTATGCCTGTGGATTAGAAATAGGCACACAATTAAATCTGTTGAAATTCGAAACGTAATTCGTCCTATATTCTGTAAGGTAACGTAACTATGGATACAATTTTCCCAGAACTGTTTGAAATACTGCCAGAAGCAGAATCTTTTTTAAGTCTTGAACCAGAGGAACTCGCGGGTCCACTCTTATTAGCCTTGGAAGGTAGCGACAACATAATTCCAGGTAATATTATTTCATTCAACGTCATGTCATTATGCTTTAATTCCATGCCAAAAGAAAAAAGTCAAAAATATCCTTCTGAACACCATGATGATATACTCTTTGCACTCATGGAGGCTTGGCAATGGTTGGAACGTGAAGGGTTTGTTGCGCTAAGACCAACAAATTTATCTAATCTGAAGTCCGCTGGAAGCATTAGTACATACTTCGTTACTAAACGAGGGAAACGCATTGAAACGCTTGAATCTTTAGCGGCATATCGCAAGGCAAACCTTTTGCCTAAACGTCAACTTCACCCGGCAATAGCGCAAAAAGTGTGGCACCTGTTTTTGCGAGGAGACTATGATATTGCAGTACTTCAAGCATTTAAAGAAGTTGAGATCGCTGTTCGCAAAGCAGGTAATTATGATGAGACAGATTGGGGGACTAAATTGATACGTAAAGCATTTCATGTCAAAAATGGTAATTTGACAGATCCTAATCAACAGGAAGCAGAAAAGCAATCATGCTCAGATCTCTTTGCAGGAGCAATTGGATCTTTTAAAAATCCCCATAGTCATCGTGATGTTCCTGTGACTGCAGAAGAAGCTTCCGAAATGATAATATTTGCAAGTCTCCTTCTTCGGATAGTTGATTCACGCCAACAAACTTGAAATTATCTATTCAAAGTTACCAAAAAATAGAGGTTCTTATGCAAGATTTGCGCAAATCATCAGCATATCAACAGTGGCGAAGAGAAGTTCGACAACGTGATGAAAATACTTGTCGTATGTGTGGTGTAAAACACAATCTTCACATACACCACATAAAGCCACTTGAGAAATATCCTGAACTTGCCACTGAACTTGATAACGGCTTAACATTATGCGGAAATTGTCACAATTTGTTAAATGGTAAAGAAGAAACCACCAATCTTGAGCAGTTTATAAAATCGTTTCCTCATCCTCGAGATGATGAAATAGTTGAACGTCTAAAGGAAATGTTAATCAAACAACTAAAGACTCTTAATGGTATATTCTCTGATTCCTTAAGATGGATGTTAGAAGCAAGTGATGAATATAAAAAATATGGAGTTATAGATAAGTTGCTCATTCAACTCGAAACTTACCCGGATTCGTTGCATGAATTTCGTGATCTAATTGAAGGCATCATACACAGTCCAAATTTTACTAACGAATATAAGCAAGATACTGTTGAATTTCTTGAGAGACACTCAAGTGGAGAAGCCTCAGAAATTCTTTACAATTACAAGGAACAACAGATTAAGCTGAAACGAAGTAAAGCAGAAAAACTGAGACAGGACGCAGAAAAGAAATGGCAGCAAGAAACCCAAAAAATAGAAGAACTAAAACAAGCGGCTAAGGAAAAATTGCAACAAGCAATCCAAGAAGCCGAAAATATTACACTGGAAGCAGATTCAGAAGAGAAACAATTGCAATCAGGACAAGGAACAAGCGAAATTCCATTTAATCAAGATCAACTATCACTAATACAACTAAACCGACACCCTATGAATCAACATGCAAAAATGTTACTAAAAGATGTCTTACCTGACAGAGTAGCGGCTACCGGATTATACGCGCTTCAACTCCTGCATTGGGCTGAGAATCAGACTAAACAACGTAAGGACCTTCAGTCGATTAGCGTTTTATCCGATTTGAAGAAAATGCCTCCTCGCCAAGCCATGCAGCGATTATTAGGTGAGCATTTCTTGCCGGCCTCTACACGTCGGCTAGAGATAAAAAAACACGTGGAAATGTTTCTGAACGAGGATAATACGTGGCAAGCGGTAGGAATCCTGCGTAAACTTCTAAAGATGCAGGCCCGCCGTTATCCATGGTAGGTAGTAAGATAACAAAGTATGATCGGTAACATTAGGAATGTCATGATTCCGAGACATTGTGTCAGGGTTATTTAGTTTTAGGGTTTTGTTCAATATTATTCACAGACGTTTATTTTGTTATGGACTTGTATTCTATTTGTCAGAACCAGGATTCACAGGATTTATAGATTTCCAGGATTGTGAGTCTGCCACTCCAAAGTTACCTTCAAAAGACAAAGCTTATGTTTGACCAGTAAACCTGATGCGGGTAATCCTGAAAATCTACTAATCCTGTGAATCCTGGTTCTGACAAATAGGATGGCGGGGTACCAAATCAACGGGACCAATGCCATTGGACGAATACACGTTTGGTATTCCCCGGAGACCCCGCACTACAATGCGTGGTAGGAAGTTAGTGCCAGAAACTTTACACACCCTTTGAAATTTCTGTATTGCAAACAGTATGAAATTATGATATAATTGTATTGAAATGACATTATGGGGTGCTCTTAACTGATTAAGAGATGAGAAAACACCCATTGAACCTGATCTGGGTCATGCCAGCGTAGGGAAATACAAAACGAATCGCGCCTCTATTTCAAGAGTCCTTAGCCGCTTCTTTTTGGTCCTGTGTAGGCAGTTTATTGAACTACCGGCATGCTTTTAGACCGAAAACGGAAGACGGCTTTTTTGATGCGTTTGCTAAGTAAGTATGTGTTACCTGTTCTTATCTTGATGGCTGTGTTGGGAATCTGGGAAGTCTATGTGTATAAAACAGACATCCCGTCATATATTCTACCGCCTCCATCAGAAATCGTAGTAACCCTATATCAGGAACACGATCAATTACTGAAGCATTCAATGGTGACACTTCAAGAAATGTTACTCGGGTTTGTGCTTGCTGTTAGCGTAGGTGTGCCATTAGCAGTATTGATGTTTGAGTTTCCGATTTTGGAGAAAGCTTTCTATCCTTATGTGATTGGTTCACAAACAGTTCCTGTGTTTGCGATTGCACCATTGTTAGTGGTGTGGTTTGGGTTCGGGATTGCTTCTAAAGTGATGATGGCAGCGATTATCGTGTTTTTTGCTATTGTCCTAACGACTTTAGATGGATTGAAATCCACTGATCCGGATACGGTAAACCTATTCAGAATTTTACGTGCTTCGCGATGGCAAATACTTTGGAAAGTGCGTATGCCTACTGCGTTACCATTTATCTTTTCAGGTGCGAAAATTGGGATATCTATTTCAACTATTGGTGCTGTGATTGGTGAATGGGTGGGGGCAAGTGCGGGACTCGGGTATCTGATGTTATTTGCAAATTCACAGCTTAAGGTAGATCTTGTTTTTGCTGCAATTTTCTGTCTAACATTCTTAGGATTAGGTTTATTTGCGATTATGTCTTTATTAGCACGTTTTGCAATGCCGTGGCGAAAGCATCAGAATAACATATCAGATGTTCAATAAGTGTATTCATATCACAGCAGAGAAATTTCACATAAAAAATAGTATTTAAAGATATTATCAACACTACTTTTGTTTCAATAATAGGAGGAATTTCTGATGAAAACGAAATTATGTTCTATTCTTTTCTTTACACTGTTTTTGGTTTCGATGTTCTGTTTATCTCCTGGCATCGCCCAAGAATATATTACAGGTCCATGGCTTTGGATGATCGCGCCTACTGAACCAGGTCAGGGTGGTGCAATTTCCACTGATGTAGATTCACTTGCAGTTGCCAGTGGCGGCGACATTACAGAGATAGATGTTGCGACTAACGGGGCAACCGCTGGAGACTTCGTCGGCGATTATGCGTGGACACTCGATGAACTTCGTTATAATGGCATTGAGAATACTTATAATTTCATCGGTGAAATTGATAACCTTACGGATCTCTTCGTGAAATTAGGGTGGACAGTTGATGAAGTCCTCGATCATTCTGCTTATGCTTTAATTACACTTGAATCTGCGATCGCTCAGGATGGTGTGACGATGAGAGTTGGCAGTGATGACTCTGTAAAAGTGTGGCTCAACGGTGAGGTAGTTCATAAAAACCCTGTCGACCGAGGATCAGGGGGTTATCAAGATGCGTTCGAAGTTAACCTAAAACAGGGTGATAACTTGTTGTTAGTGAAGGTAAGTCAGGCTTGGGGAAATTGGAGTATGTTCTTCGGTGTGGATGCCGATGTAAAGGTAACCAATAAAGCACCACGGGCCGAAATGGAAAAAGTCACCCTACTTCTTGATTGGTTTCCCAATATAGACCATGTTCCGCTATATGTCGCACAAGAAAACAAAATATTTGAAAAACACGGTTTATCCGTAGATTTACAATGGGGTGGTGACCCTGATGCACCATTGAAACTTGTGGCAGCAGGAAAAGCCCCTTTTGCTGTGAATTATCAACACAGTGTTACCATTGCTCGTGCAAGTGAAGAGGTACTGCCAGTCAAATCCATAGGATTACTTGTTGAACATCCACTGAACACAATCACGTATCTGAAGAAATCAGGTATTAAGACCCTCGCAGATTTCAAAGGTAAGACAATTGGATATACTGTCGCACCATTGGATGTGCTTCTGTTTAATGCAATCGGTGCCAATGCAGGATTGGCAAAAGATGACTATAAACTGATTAATGTAGGGACGAATATTATTGCTCCGCTGATTAGCGGAAAGATTGATGCGGTGATCGGTCCATTTCGGAATTATGAAATAAACATGCTAAAGCTTGAGGGGGCAGAAGCGGATTTTTTCGCGCTTGAAAAACACGGTATACCGGACTATTATGAGTTGGTAATTATTTCAAATGACGAATATTTAGAAAATCATTCTGACACGGCTGAAGCGTTGATGATGGCGATTAGAGAAGCCATAAAATATACTAAAGAGAATCCGAAATCTGCATTAGAGTTCTTTTTTAAGGCAAATCCTGATGCGAACAAAGAATTAGAAACACTCGCGTTTAACGACACCTTGGACCTATTTGCAACAACTCAGATTCAAGAAAAAGCGAAATGGGATGCGTTTTCAAAATTCGCGTTTGAGAACGGATTAGTCAAAAAAGTTGTTAAAGCAGAAGACCTATTTGTTAATATATTAGAGGAAGAAACTGAATCTTCGGAAGATTAATGTCGAACGACAACATAGTTATCATCGGGGGAGGCGTGATAGGTCTCGGTATTGGATGGCAGCTTGCGAAGTCTGGTGCTAAGGTCACCATATTTGATCGTGGTGAAGCAGGACGCGCTGCGTCTTGGGCGGCTGCAGGTATGCTTGCCCCTTATGCTGAAGTGCATACGGAGGAACCAGAACTACTTCAATTGGGAATAGAGAGTTTATCACTTTATCCACAATGGGTTGATGAATTAGAGACAGATGCCCAAATATCAATTGGATATCGTGTAGAAGGCACTTTAATTGTGGGATTAGAACCCGATGATACCCATCAACTCCGTCACTTATACAAGGCACAACAGGAATTTGGACTGGATGTGAAATGGTTGAATGGTAGAGAAGCATGTGAAATAGAATCCGCATTATCCCCACGGGTTACATCTGCAATTCATTGTGAAACTGACTATCAGGTTGATAATAGATTGATGATTTGTGCACTCAAAAATGCCTTTCAGAAGTATGGTGGCGTTTTGCATGAAAGGACATTAGTCAGTAAGATAATTATTGAAAATGGGAGTGTAACTGCAGTTCAAACAGAGGAGCGTATCAAACAGTGTGATATTGTTATTCTTGCGGCAGGTTGCTGGTCTACCCAGATAGATGGTATCCCTGATGATATGCTTCCACCTGTCCGTCCAGTCAAAGGACAGATGTTAGCTTTAGAGATGGAGGAAGGAATAGAGATAAGAACAGTCATACGCACCGTCCGTGCAAGGTATCCGACTTCTGTTTATCTTGTTCCTCGGTCTGATGGGAGACTCATCGTTGGTGCAACGAGCGAAGAGATGGGATTTGATGAACGACTAACTGCAGGAGGTATGTTTGAATTACTTCGTGGTGCGTGGGAAGTTGTTCCGGGTATTTATGAATTACCAATTCTGGAATCATGGTCAGGGTTACGTCCTGGGAGTAGAGACAATGCCCCGATACTCGGTAAAACACCTATTGATAATCTCATTTATGCCACAGGACATTATCGTAACGGTATCCTATTAACACCGATAACCGCTTATGAGATGAGTAAACTTATATCAACAGGTGAGACTTCCCCCACAATCTCCCCTTTTCAGTTATCAAGGTTTTTGACATCAGAGGAGTCGTGAAAAATGCATATTCGCATTAATGGTGAAGACAAAGAAATAAGCAAAATAATGAACGTATGGGATCTGTTGATTTCTTTAGAGATGGACCCGCTTCAGTCTGGAATCGCTGTTGCTGTGGAGAGAGTAGTTATTCCAAAATCGAAGTGGAAGGATTATGAAGTGACAGAAAACAGTGAAATAGAGATTATTCGTGCTGTTCAGGGTGGTTGATTTAGGTTTAGGATTTGAGGATGAACATAAGGATATATCTTGAAAAAGTATATATGCGGTGCTATACTAATTGAAAAATGATTAGATATAACTGATAAAATTATGGACAATAAAGGAACCCGTTGGATTCAACGTGCCAATAGTTTTGGTAGGACATTAGAGCGATGAAGGACTATAATATGAAATACGGTTTATCTGAGAAATCACTTCAAAAGATTTATGATGTCTTTGATCGGTATCCAGAGGTTGAAGAGGTAGTTCTTTACGGTTCTCGTGCAAGAGATGATTACAAAAACAGTTCTGATATTGATCTCACACTACGTGGTGGGAATGCCTTAACACACAAAATCCTCTCTAAGATTGCCACTGACCTTGATGATCAGTTGTTACCCTATAATATAGATTTGTCCATATACAATAATCTGGTAAATCAAGATATAATCAATGAGATTGATCGTGTAGGTGTAACGTTTTACAAAAGATAAATCGGATAAGAAAGACATAATGGAACAACTTAAAATAGCAGAAAGCACATATACATCAAGATTGCTTATCGGCACAGCAGGATATCCGAATTTCCATATCATGACAGAAGCGATTGCGGCGAGTGGTGCAGAAATTGCCACTGTTTCAATGCGTCGTGTAAAATTTACTGATACATTGGGTGAAAATCTGTTTACTCTCCTACGCGAACGTAATATGACTATCCTTCCGAATACTGCGGGTTGTTTTACTGCTAAAGATGCGATTTTGACTGCACAACTCGCCCGTGAAGCACTTGAAACATCGTTGATTAAACTTGAGGTAATTGGCGATGAGCAGACACTGTTTCCTGATGTAGAACAGTTGTTAATTGCTGCGGAAACACTTATTGAAGATGGATTTACTGTGTTGCCCTATTGTAATGACGATCCGATAACTTGTAAAAAGTTGGAAGATGTGGGGTGCGCTGCGGTGATGCCGTTAGGTGCACCGATAGGTTCGGGTATGGGAATTCGTAATCCGTATAACATACAGATTATCCGAGATAGTATTAAAGTGCCGCTAATCATAGATGCAGGCGTTGGCACTGCATCTGATGCTGCGATTGCGATGGAGTTAGGATGTGATGGTGTTTTGCTCAATACTGCTGTTGCCAAAGCACATCGTCCTGTGATGATGGCAGAAGCAATGAAAAAAGCAGTTGAGGCTGGTAGAGGTGCATACTTAGCAGGACGTATTCCAAGAAAACTCTATGCTACTGCATCAAGTCCTTTGGAAGGGATGATCGAATAGCTTAGTAGCAATTTCCACAATATGTATAAACAAGTTTGTTTATGAGAAATTGGAGAAAATGTGTGCGTAAAATATTACAATGTATCTGTATAAATGTGTTGTTCATTTTTCTATTTTTCTATTGTCAGTGGCAACCTGTTTTTGCACAGGGACAAGATGAATTCGGACCGGAATTGCTGCAGATAGAACCTATTCCTCCGAAGACAGAGCCAGCTAAACTGACTATTGATGCGCGACTTTCCAATACTTACAACAATCATATAGAACTTGGATTAAGCGTTGATCCTTATACAAGCAGTCTTGCTGGTCAGGAGAGTCCACAACTACAAGGTAATATTAATAGATTCGGTTTGGACCTGATTGGTGCATTACCAGTTGCTGGGGATAATCTACGACTGAAGGTCCAATATTCACCTCAGTATGAAAATTACTCTGGTGAATCTGGAAAACTAAATGAATTTGATTCTTTCACAGATGTTTCAACAACTGAACTGAGTTATCGTCCATTTTCTTGGCTGCCTGAATTAGTTGCGTCACATCGGTTTCATCGTTTAACACGAACACTTGATGTCTACAATAATACTGAAAGGAATATCGGTTTTCGCATTGGACGAATATTTGAATATAATATGCGAACTCATAATTTTGACGACACAACGCAGTTGAGAGAAGATTTTCTATTGATTGGTTCTAACAGTCACAAGACTACTACTCGTCTGCAGTTTGGTTTGCTCAAACAGGTGTTGGCGAAAATGGAATATTCAGTAGAATATGGTCAGTATGAAACCAATTTGAACAACCTGATATTAGGGGTATCTGGACTTGAACCTGGCGAAAGTAGACTTGATTTAAGGTATTCTGGTGGGCTTAAATTGTTAGAGACTGTATCAGACCGTTTTGTTTTTCAAGAGGAAGCAAATTTCTTTTATAATCGCTCTAATGTAGATTTTTTTAATTTTATGAGTATGGAAGCTGCGTTGAACACATTTTACAAATTTGATACGGGACGATGGCTTCGGTTGAGATTCTCTCGTGTTTGGGTTAGGTTTGACGGCAGACAGATTCGCGATGAGAATGGCAATATAATGGAAGGTGCTGAAGATCGGAGAGATACACAATTTGGATTTACGGCAGCATTCAATTGGAAGTTTACGGGTAATCTCTCGTTGAGTGCAGATTATCAATTTACACAAAACCGAACGAATGACTTAGATCCAATCCTCGATTTTCTAAACTATAATCATAGTATTGTTAGTGTTACATTACGGGAAGTATATTAGATAGGTTTTTAAACGATATAACATAGAACAAGAATCAACTGAAGTCTTCAAGTAGAAATTTGTTAACTGACATAATTTTCTTTCAAGCGAAGATGTATCATATTTTTATTTGAGCATATCTTCGCGATATTAGGTGAGAGATATGAATAGAAGTAGTGATATTCTCTTACAGATTCAACATATTCGCCTTAAACAGAAAAAACCGAAAACACAAGATTTCTTGGAAAGTGTCCGCATTAGTGAAAGTCAGAATAGCCAAATAGGTACTACACAATGGAGTAGGACAAGATTTTTCACACAGCAGAATATAGGTGAACGAAACTCGGTCGCCTTGATATTTGCAATTGGGATTCATGTAATTATTGCTATTCTTTTTGCTGTTACCTTTGATATTTCAAACCCGATCGTAATTAAGGACGATGTATTGCAACTTGAATTGTTGGTCATAACAAATAGAACACCTCCTCATCCTCATCCTCATCCCCCTGATCCTCATCCCCCGCATCCTCCACATTTTGGATTTCCTGCTGGTTATATACACCCTCAGGAAAATCGGTTTCTGCAAGAAGTTGAAACTCCATTTGGCCTTCCACAGACTGAAGATGACTTTACGCTATCAGATTCAGATGACTTAAGCATGTCAGATCACTTAGATATAAATACAAGGAAACCTGATATAAGCAGACGAATCAATCCTGTTCCTTTCCCAAAGTATATCCTAAAACTACCATCTATCCAAAAAATTGATGGACATGTATCATCTAAAATTCCGTATGATGTCCTTAGACGAACTAAGACAGATGATGAGAATGATTTACTTGAACCACTTGATAATGTTGGCACAGAGACGATTCCCTTACAGACCAATCTCATAGTGAGACCCACCTATCCAAAGTATGCTCAAATGATGAAAAAGGAGGGAACGGTGAGATTACAAGTAACCATTGGAAAAGATGGTATCCCCAAAGATATTTTAGTGCTGACACATCTTGGATATGGTTTAGAAGATGCCGCAGTTGCTGCAGTTAAGAAGAGTCGGTATATACCAGCTAAGAAAAATGGTACTGCTGTTGCAAGTTTAGTCGAAATCCAATTTGAATTTAAGTTGCAAGAATGAGAAGGCAGAGGCATTCAAATTCCCTTGACAAAATCACTGAAAACCTATTTAATAATACCAGCTACTGCAAATTTCCTATTTGCAGGATATTATTTTATGAACCTATTCGGGAGATATGATATTACATGAAAATAGAGAAACGACTTGAAGAATTAGGAATAGAATTACCGCCACCAGCTACACCCGTAGCCAATTATGTTACTACAGTTCAAACAGGAAATCTGGTGTTTACATCAGGACACGGACCTGGCACCGGTGAGGGTAAAATCTATAAGAGCCAACTGGGAACAGATGCCACTATTGAAGAGGGATATGAATCTGCCCGTCAAGTAGCACTCGGATTGATAAGTACACTCAAACATGCATTAGGCGATCTGGATCGGGTTAAACGCGTTGTAAAAGTAGTCGGTTTTGTGAACTCATCTGCGGATTTCACGGATCAACCTGCAGTTGTCAATGGTGCTTCAGATCTTTTTGTTGAAGTATTTGGTGATAAAGGTAAACACGCTCGTTCAGCAGTCGGTATGGTGCAATTGCCCGGTGGCATTCCTGTTGAAGTTGAGATGGTCGTAGAAATTGAGGATTAACCCTAAAAAGAAGGATATAATGGCAGTTCAAATTGTTAAGCCGCGGATCCGTGGTTTTATCTGTACAAATGCACATCCTGCTGGTTGTATGACAAACATTCAAAATCAGATAGGATTAATAAGAGAGAACACTACCCATAAAGATACAGGTTTAAACGCGCTTGTTGTTGGTGCTTCAACGGGTTATGGACTCGCTTCTCGCATTGCATTGACGTGGGGATACGGAGCGAAGACGTTAGGCCTTCTCTATGAACGTCCTGCAGATGAACGACGTACCGCATCTGCCGGATATTATAACACCGTTGCATTTCATCAACAGGCACAACATGATGGGTTTTATGCTGAAAGCATCAACGGAGATGCCTTTTCTGATGATGTGAAGCAGGAAACTATTGAACAACTCAGAGCTAATTTTGGCAAAGTTGACATTCTCGTCTATAGCATCGCAGCTCCGCGACGAACCCATCCACGCACAGGTGAAACACATAATTCTGAACTAAAACCGATTGGTGAACCCTATACCGGAAAAACCATCGACCTAAACAACGAAATCGTCGTGCCTGTTACGATTGAACCCGCAAACGATAAAGAAATTGCAGATACAATCGCTGTGATGGGTGGCGAAGACTTGGAGATGTGGGTTGCCGCTTTAGTAGATGCTGAATTGCTTGCCTCGGAAGTGAAGGTTGTTGCGTATACCTATATCGGCAGTGCATTAACTTGGTCTATTTACCGAGACGGCACCATTGGTAGGGCAAAGGATGACCTTAAAACACGAGTTGATGCTCTTGATCAACAACTTGCAGATCAATTCGGTGGCAATGCGTATATTTCGGTTAACAAAGCTGTCGTTACGCAAGCTTCTGCAGCAATACCTGTTGTGCCTCTTTACATCAGTATTCTATATGATATTATGAACGCAAAAGGTATCAATGAAGCACCGATTGGACAGATGCATCGCTTATTCTCCGAACATCTCGGTCCTGGATTAAAACCGCAACTTGATAGTGATCGATACATCCGTTTGGATGACAGAGAATTAAGGCAGGATGTGACAGATGCAGTCACTGAACGGTGGGATAAAATTAATACCGACAATTTCCATGAACTCTCTGATTACGCTGGTTACAGAAGACGTTTCCGAAACCTATTTGGTTTTGAGATCGAGGGTGTTGACTATGATGAAGCAGTGGAGACATTGTTGACGTTCTAAGAATAGTAAGTGACGGAGACTAAAATCTTAATGCGTAATGCTCGTTCGAGAAGACTACAAGCCTATCGCACACCAGATGGCAGGAGTCCCTTCGCTGAATGGTTGGAATCGATTCAAGACAATAGGACGCAAAGCAGAGTTCAAACACGACTTGACAGACTTGAAGCAGGCGATTTTGGTGATTGCCGCGCTGTCGGCGAAGGTGTATTTGAGTTGCGCCTTCACTTTGGAGCAGGTTATCGTATCTATTTTGGTGAAGTCGATAACACAATTGTTCTTCTACTCTGTGCAGGTGATAAGTCATCGCAGATGCGGGATATTGAACGTGCCAAAAGTTGTTGGTTACAATATAAGGAGACACCCCGATGAATGAATATCAAACGTGGCGCGAGTACCTAATTGAAAAGCTGTCCGCCGACCATAAAAGGGCGGTTGACTATCTTGACGTGGCACTTGAGGAATATCGAGTTGATGGAGATGCTCATCTATTTTTAGTAGCTCTGCGGACTGTCATAGAATCACAGGGTGGCATCGCTGCTATCGCGAAACGAACTTCTATTGACCCGCAGGCACTCTTAGAAATGCTATCAAGTGAAAAAATACCGCACATTGATATGCTCAGTCCCCTTTTCACCACGCTTGGATGTAGACTGTCGATTGAACCTCTACAGAATGTGATCTCCAGAGCAGACAAGGATTACGCAATTGCACGAGGAAAAAGTGCTGATCCGAATGTTAAGGTCGCTACTAAAGGGTAACGATCTCCGTTTAAACAGTCCCAATTACAGTAGACGCGCTTGACTGAATACGTTGTTGCTGTTGAATAACGGAACTGTCGCCTAACTGAATGAAGATATACCGCACATAAATGCTTTTGTTTTCAAAGTCAATGGTTTTATGTTCTGGTCGGACTTTCGAAAGTTTCTCTAATGAACTTTGACGTTCAAATTTGGTTTCGTAGGGGCGAGGTTCCCTCGCCCGGTGTGCGAGCAACATAGGTCCAGGGGGGTTGGGAAACCCAACCCCTACGTCTGTCATTGCCGAACTTGAATGTCAAATCTCATTAGGAGATGGGCAATGCAAAAATCGATTTACTCCAGTTTCATTTTTTGGAGATACCTTATGCGCAGCTTGTTTATTGTTTTGATAACACTTTGTGTGCTATCAATCGGGTGTGAATACCAAAAAGTTATCAATGTCATTGACGACACACGAGTACCAGAGCAGCCACGTGTTCTCAATGTCGGCTTTTATGATGCTTTTTCGCCTGTGAGTTACAGCTTAGCGCATACACATCTCGGTTATGAAGCAGACCTTTTGACTGCACTTGAAGTCATGGAAACCCCCAATCTGTCTTTTACAAGGAAACCGATCTCTCAATGGGAAAACTTATGGCTTTTGGCTGCTACTTCTGACTATGATATTATCGGTGGTGGTATCACAATCCTTGATGACCGGACAAAGGACGCAACTGGCACACCGCTTGTTACCTTCACAACGCCTCACATTGTATTTCGTCAATCGCTTCTGGTACGTGCTGAAGATGCGGAACGAATCCAAAACTACACCGATCTGACGAGTGATGTCCGCGTAGGTGTGCTACGAGGGACAACCGGTGAGGCACGTTTACTTCAAATTACAGGGATAGTTGACGCTAATGGTGTTGTTGCTGCAGGCGCACGGATTGACATACCTACAGGCACGGTTGTCGCAGACGGCACGGTGGACTATAAGATTACTGCGGCGGGATCTACAACGAATATAGAAGACAGGTTTACTCTCTACCCGTCCGCAGATAACATGCCGCAAGTCAACTATCCTGTGAATATGCCGAATCAAGGTTTTGACCCCTTGATACCGCGAGTGCTTATCGCACTACCAGATGAACTGGTATTGCTTGGCAACCTACAAGAAAACAGGATTGATGCTCTGGCACGCGGTGAGATCGGCAACCGAGATGCTGCAGCTGCATCTGCTGGGGCTTTCGTTGTTACCGCTCTTGATGAACAGGTAGAATATGGCGGGTTTACTGTTGCACGTGAAAACACGGAATTGCTTGAGTTTCTGAATAAAAGGATTGACTATCTCACCGATAACGGCAATATCGGCTACGCACAATGGGTCGTGGATAACGGTGTTTTTATGAAACGCGCACAAACATTGAAATCGGATAATTAGAGCATTTAGGTCTCGCTACACGGGAGAGCGTTTAGAGAAAATACTCCCAATTTAAAGGAGAAACTTATGTCACAACCTTTAGTTACAGTTTGGAACGAATTTAGGCACGAAAAAACGAACGAATTTATCAAGAAGTTATACCCAGAAGGTATTCATACCGCTATCGCTGATGGGTTAAGTGAACACGGCATTGAAACGTTAACCGCTACGTTAGATGAACCTGAACACGGACTAACCGATGAAGTGCTGGAAAAAACGGATGTGTTGATATGGTGGGGGCATGCTGCACACGGTGCCGTTGAAGATGCCATTGCAGATAAGGTGAAAGCACGTGTGCTACAAGGTATGGGACTGATCGTGTTGCATTCTGGACACTATTCTAAGCCTTTTACCCGGTTGATGGGTACTTCCTGTAGCCTCAAATGGAGAGAAGCAGCGGAAAAGGAACGTATCTGGGTGATAGAACACGGGCACCCGATTGTTGAAGGTCTGGATGAATACTTTGAAATAGAGCATGCCGAAATGTATGGTGAACCGTTTGACGTTCCAGAACCGGACACGCTTGTTTTTATCAGTTGGTTCCCTGGTGGCGAAGTGTTTCGGAGTGGCTGTTGTTATTATAGAGGTAGAGGGAAGATATTCTATTTCCGTCCAGGTCATGAAACCTATCCGATCTATTACGATGAAAATGTGCGACGTGTGATAGCGAATGCTGCGAGATGGGCTGCTCTTGGAGATGCACCGAAACCCGTTTTTGGACATTCACAACCTTTAGAGCCGTTAGAATAAAGACATATTGTCAATGCCATTATCTGAATTATCTGTTCGGTTCGGAGCTCGTGTGATTTTTAGTACTACGTTATATGTTTGTCGCATACACTACTAATGCTGAATCTTCAAAAGGAGATGAACCATGGAAGACAATAAAACTAACATTGCACAACTATTGGAAAACGGTTATGTCCTAATAGAAGGTGCGTTGTCACCTGAAGAAACCGAGAACATTCGTCAACGGGTTAACTACGCTCGTGAACAAGGTTGGGAAGAAGGCTTAAACGCAGTCGGCAATATGTGGTTTGATTCACTGCTTGATCGTGAACCTGACACTTATGCTCCCCTTGTAGGACATCCGAGTGTCCGCCCTTATCTTGAAGGGTTAATGGGTAAGCAGTGTCAACTCCGTAGTCTACGCGCCCATATCAATCCAGGTCCTTACTTACAGGAATGGCACATGGACTTTTACGGCTATTGGCACGAAAAACGGTATGTAGAAGAACACCCGTTTGCAATGGCACCAGTCGGTATTAACACCACATACTATTTTCAAGACAACGGTCCAGGAGATGGACATCTCAAGTTCGTGAAAGGTGGACATCTAAATGAACCACCGCATCTGTATCCATTAGATCGTCCTAAGTTTGAGGAATGGTGCGAATCACAAGAACACGTTATCTTGTATCCGAAAGCAGGGGATTGTGTCGTGTTTATCAACCACATGCCACATCAAGGTGCAAAGGAAAGAGACGATATGGAACGTAGCAATGTCGTTTGTCACTATCAAGTTACACCGATGTATGATGGTGTATGGCATGTCTCACGTCCCCGCGGGTATCAAGGCACATTCCCGTTTGCTTAGATCGTATCTCATAAATTACTGTAGGGTGGGGGCTCCGTGCCCCACCAGGTCTAAATAAGTAGTAGAAATTACGGCGGGGCAGAGAGACCCCACCCTACAATGTGGTAGGATGTTAATACACCCAACCCATTGGTGTCAATTTAAGAAAAAGTTGCTGATTTTTCTCTTGTGGGAGTGAATCAACGCCAAATGCGCGTTTGGCATTTGTCGGGTTTCTAACCCCGATTTTGTCCGAATTTAAAATGTTAATCGGGGTTAGAAACCCCTCCTACAAGATGATATCCTTAAATTGACGCTTATGGGGCGGGGCACCAAATCAACGGTATGAATGCCATTTAGGCATTCCCCGGAGACCTCGCCTACAATGTGGTAGGATGTTAATACACCCAACCTCATACAACCCATCATTCCAATCTAACATAGGAGGAATTCATGCGAAACCTTATCATTTTCTTACTCTCAATATTATGTCCGATAGTGAGTTATCAAATTAACTGCATAGCGGCTGAAGTAGAAGGTTTAGTGGTTTATTTCGGTTTTGAAGATGGTGAAGGTAAAACCGTAACAGACCTATCTGGAAATGGACAGGAAGGAATGTTAGAAGGAGACACAAGTTGGACCGATGGTAAATACGGTAAAGGGCTCAATTTCGGTGGAGAAAACGGGATTGTACGGGTTTTTCATTCACATCAATTTCTATTTACCGAAGGAATCACCGTATGTGCCTGGATCCGACCTACGTTAGTAAGAGGACCTGGTCAATGGCAACTTATCGCTGCCAAAGGTCCGGATGTTGAGGAATATTTTGAGGTGCTTCTACATCCAGACGGTTATATATGGATGGGATGGAAGTTGTCGAATGGACGGCAAGTTCCCGAGAAAAGTCCTGTGCGAATAGTGAAAGATAAATGGCAGCACGTTGCTGTTTCATTTCAGAGTGATGAATGGTGGACGGTATATCTGGATGGTGAGGTGTTGATAGACCACCCACGACAGAAAAGTGAATTAGTTCCTGTTGAAGCACATCTGCTGCTCGGAACTGAAGATCCACCTAATTTAAATCGCTACTATAATGGGGATATGGATGAGTTTGCTATCTACAACCGTGGACTTACCCAAAAAGAGGTACAATTGGTTCAAAAGGGAATTGAGAGGCTGTTATCGGTTGACCCCGCCGATAAATTACCAACAACTTGGGGTAACCTTAAACAGAAATATGAAATTCGCGGTGTGCCATATTGACAGACATAATGAATAGTTTCTTTGTGACAAAAACTGCCAAATTGACTTACTACCTTTTGTAACCCCATTATTTTCAGTAGCATTGTTGGCACAGATATTGCACTTATTTTTTAGCGAATTATACAAACTATATATTTTATACCAGAACTTACGCATTAACGGTAAGCGGGAAATGCTATATAGCATTCATACCCGTTGATTTGGTGCTTTTCAAGCGCGCAGGTAACGCAGTCATTTATTGAAAATTGCGTAAGTGCTGTTACACTTATGGAGACAAAATGAGTAAAGTAATTGGAATTGATTTAGGAACAACAAATTCATGTGTTGCTGTTTTAGAAGGCGGCGATGCAAAGGTTATTGAAAACGCGGAAGGCAATCGGACAACCCCCTCAATTGTCGGTTTTACGAAAGAGGGCGAGCGTCCCGTCGGGCAAGTAGCCAAAAGACAAGCTATCACGAACCCCGAAAATACAATCTTCTCTATAAAACGGTTCATGGGACGAAAATATAACGAACTCGGGGACGATACTTCCCGCGTGCCTTATGAATTAAAAAGCGATAAAGATGGTGATGTTGTCGTCAACATTGAAGGCAAAGAATATTCTCCACCGGAAATCTCGGCAATGGTCCTGCGGAAAATGAAAGAAACTGCGGAGGCATATCTTGGAGATGAGGTTACACAAGCTGTTATCACCGTGCCTGCTTACTTCAATGATTCCCAACGGCAAGCAACAGCAGATGCAGGTAAGATAGCAGGTTTAGAAGTTTTGCGGATTATCAACGAACCGACCGCTGCATCACTCGCTTACGGATTGCAAAATGAGGGTGATAAGAAAATCGCTGTCTACGACCTTGGGGGCGGTACGTTTGACATCTCTATTTTGGAAATCGGTGATGGTGTCTTTGAAGTGAAAAGCACAAACGGAGATACACACCTCGGTGGTGATGACTTTGACCAAACAGTTATTGATTGGATGGCACAAGAATTTCTTAGTAGTCAAGGTATTGACCTGCGAAATGATCAGATGGCACTCCAACGTCTTAAAGAGGCAGCAGAAACCGCAAAGTGTGAACTCTCCAGCACGCCACAAACAGATATTAATCTACCCTTTATTACAAGCGATGCAAGTGGTCCCAAGCACCTTAATTTGACGCTGACACGCGCGAAACTTGAACAGATTACAGACGAGTTAGTTCAACGTTCTCTGACACCTTGCCAACAAGCACTTGCCGATGCTGAGATGCAACCCTCTGATATTGATGAAGTCATACTTGTTGGTGGACAGACACGTATGCCGAAAGTGCAAGAAGCAGTGCAGCAACTTTTCGGTAAGGAACCGCATAAAGGAGTTAACCCTGATGAGGTCGTTGCAGTTGGTGCAGCAATTCAGGGTGGCGTGCTTGCTGGTGATGAGGAAGTAAAAGATATTCTTCTATTAGATGTAACCCCGCTTTCACTCGGTATTGAGACGCTTGGTGGCATCTTTACACGGTTGATTGAAAAGAATACGACGATTCCGACAAAGAAATCTGAAAAGTTCACAACTGCGGAAGACAACCAGACTTCTGTTGATGTGCATGTGCTTCAAGGTGAACGGGAACAGGCAGTGTATAACAAGACTATTGGGCGTTTTCGACTGAGCGATATTCCTCCCGCACCCAGAGGTATGCCGCAGATAGATGTGACGTTTGATATTGATGCCAACGGTATTCTGAATGTGTCTGCTAAGGATACGGCAACAGGCAAGGAGCAGAAAATTACGATTACTGCATCCTCCGGTCTCTCTGATGCAGAAATTGAACAGATGGTGAAGGATGCCGAAACACACGCTGAAGAGGATAAACAGAAACGTGAAGAAGTTGAAACTCGCAACAGCGCAGACTCTTTAGTCTATGAAACCGAGAAGAACCTGAAGGAATTTGGGGATAAGGTGGACGATGCTACGAAGGAAAAAGTCAACGCTGGTGTCGAACGCGTCAAGCAAGCACTTGAGACAAACAACAATGAAGAGATTAAATCTGCTACGGATGATTTGATGCAGATTTGGCATGAGGCTTCAGCGCAGCTTTATCAACAGACTGCAGGGGCAGAACCGGGTGCTGACCCTGAAGATGCTCCTACTCAAGATGCTCCACCTGAGGATGTCGTTGACGCTGAGTACGAAGTTGTTGATGAAGATGAAAATAAGGACGAGAAGTAGGCAGCCTACAACCGCCTACTACTACCTAAGAGGTGTTATTGATGTCTTATAGTGAGTTTACCTTAGAATCTGTAGTCCCAACGTTTCAACTTGAAAAGATTGACACCATAGGGCTTTTTTCAGAAGTTGAATCGGTTCCTCCAAGCGACCATCTGACGACTGCATTAGCAAAGAAGGCACCATTAGCCACTGCTATCGGCACCGAGAAAGCAAGGTCAGAAATGATTGTCGCTGATGTGCTTGTTGAACTCCTTGAACACCTGGATCACCGCATCAGTCTGTTTTCTGGCATTGACTTTAATGTTGATGTTGAAAAAGGTCTGACTGGTGTATGCGATTTTTTAGTGAGTCTGTCACCGAACCAATTTTATTTAGAAGCACCTATCATAGTGCTTGTTGAGGCAAAAAACACTGATGTGAAATTAGGGTTTGGGCAATGTGTTGCTGAGATGCTCGCTGCCCAACGTTTCAATGCTGAAAGAGGAAATGACATCCCATACATCTACGGTGCCTCCACAACAGGAATAGATTGGCAGTTCCTTAAATTAGAAGAAAAGTCTTTACACCTTGATATGTCAACCCATACGATTGAGCGATGTGACAGGATCCTCGGCATTCTTTCCAGTATGGTAGCACAAAAAGTATAAGGTAAATGCAGAGGATAACGGTTTCCATTTTGCAGCTTGGAGGAACTCCCACATGGCGTATAGCGAATTTACCTTAGAAACCGCGCAGAAAACATTTCAACTAAATACCGTTCGGTCTTTAGGACTCTTCTCTGAGATAGAACCAGTGGAACCGAGCACTTATCTCACGATGGGGTTAGCGAGAAAGGCATCATTAGCCACCGCCATCGGTACTGAGAAAGCAAGATCAGAACTGATTGTCGCAGACGTAATCGTTGAACTCCTTGAGCACTTTGATTACCGTATTAGTTTCTTTTCTGGCATTGACTTTAATGTTGATGCTGAAAAAGGTTTGACCGGTGTATGCGATTTTTTAGTGAGTCTGTCACCTGAACAATTTTATTTGGAGTCACCTATCATAGTACTTGTTGAGGCAAAAAATCTTGACCTGAAACTCGGTATCGGGCAGTGTGTTGCAGAGATGCTCGCTGCCCAACGCTTTAATGCTGAAAGAGAGAATGACATCCCTTGCATCTACGGTGCCTCTACAACAGGAATAGATTGGTAGTTCCTTAAATTACAGGAAAGTAACCTGCACATTGATATGACAACCTACACGATTGAGCGATGTGACAGGATCCTCGGTATCCTCTCCAGTATGGTAGCACAAAAGGCGTGATATAGTGTTTGACTGCCCTCAAAATTAAGGTTATTGTTTCCATAGGCAAGTTATTGGAAACAAGTGAATAGCAGTGTAGTTGACGCTGATACGAAGTAGTTGACGAAGATGAGAATAAAGACAAAGAATAAGACTGGAATTAAAAATTAAAATGCCCTTGTACCAGAACCTTTATAGGAACTGTTTGCAAGGGCAATATTTTCCTAAGATACTTTAGTAATCGAGCAACGCAATACCCTCACGATAGGTATTCGCAGAGGTCTGCAAGGCATTCAACTCGTCATCTGTCAATTCAATCTCAAGAATCTCTTCAACGCCATTCGCACCGAGTTTGATCGGAACACCGATATAGAGATCGTTGATACCGTATTGTCCCGTGAGATGTGCGGAACATGGGAGTAGTCGTTTCTTATCCAAGATAATCGCTTCTGCCATCTGTGCTAACGATGCACCTGCGGCATAATATCCACTCGTCTTGAGGAGATTGACAACCTCAGCTCCACCATCACGAGTGCGTTGTGCCATTGCTTCGATCCGTTCAGTTGAAATCAACTGCGGAATTGGGATGCCGTTGACGGTGGTATAACGCGGTAACGGTACCATCGTATCACCGTGTCCACCAAGCACGAGGGCATGGATGTCTTCTACCGATACACCAAGTTCCAACGAAATGAAATAACGGAACCGCGCAGAATCAAGCACACCTGCTTGCCCAACGACTCGGTGTGACGGAAATCCTGATACCTTCCATGCATGGTATGTCATGATGTCAAGTGGATTGGTGAGCATCATGATGATAGTATCTGGAGAATGCTTCACCACATTTTCTGTGACGCTTCCAACGATGTTTGCGTTTGTTTGTAATAGGTCTTCGCGTGTCATACCGGGTTTACGTGGGGAACCCGATGTGATAATCACCAAATCTGAGTTTGCGGTTGCAGAATAATCAAGGTCCCCACTGATCGCAGCGTCGAACAGTTCTACCGGTCCCATTTCCGCCATATCCAACGCTTTGCCTTGCGGCACGCCATCAACGATGTCTATCATGACAACATCACCCAGTTGCTTCTGTGCGATAAGGAACGCTGCCGTTGCGCCGACGTTTCCTGCTCCAATTACACTTATTTTCTTTCTTGCCACTTCTTCCTCCGTTATATATCAAGTTGCTTATATTATTGCTTTATAACAAATATCACATCTGCTTCAGTTGAGTAAGTTTCTCCTTCCCAATTGAAATCAAGTTGAAAACCTACATCTGTATTCACTTTTTCCAGATAATTGTTTACATATTGCACTATCAAAGGTCTGGCTCTTTTTAATTTCCAAGATTCAAAAAAGTTAGTTTTGTCTACCAGCACCAAGAATAATCGGTTTGAAGCATCAAAACGCCGCACACCCTGATTTTCATAGAAAAATTGTGCCACTGGTAACTTTGAACGATGCACTACAATCAGAGCAATGCCAACGTCCTATGCGTTCTAAACCACTCTCATTCTTGCGGACAAGGTTTGAACCCTCACATTTCGGACAATGAGGTTCTCACCCCAACGTATCCCTCAAGATGTTCAATACACGACGCTTGATCAGGGAATCTCTCCATTACGGATACTAAATTCATCAGAACCCCTCCTTGATAATTAGGAGTTGCATTTTTCTGATGTTCATTAGGGTTACCAACCCCGTAATTTCTTATCTATATTGTATCATAAAAATGCAATTAAAACAAACGATAAATGTAGTCTAAATCAAGGTTTATAGAAATTTTTGTTAATCCCAAAACGACTAATTCTGTAACATATTGTAGGTCGGGTTGAGGAACGAAACCCGACATGATACTATAAAAAGTCGGGTTTCGCTACCGCTTCTACCCGACCTACTGAAGCATTCAATTGTTGAGATTCACATTTGTAGGAGGGATTTCTAATCCCGATTTGAGATATAGAGCAGCAGAATTCGGGGTTAGAAACCCCTCCTACAATCATTAAATTAAGTGCAAATCGGGGTTAGAAACCCCTCGGACAATGATGCTTTGTGACAATTGAATACACCTACGAAATAATGTAACATTAAGAAAAAACGTGTTCGTAGTCGCGCAATTCATTGTGCCTCTTATATTCAAAAGAGAAAGTGACTCAATGAATTGCGCGACTACAAACGGTATTTCTATAAATCAAGCAGCATCTGATATCTTTTGCTGTCTGTGTTGATGTGTCAAATAATAATGCACACCCCTCAATTAACCTTCTATCTTAATAGATAAGATTTGCCCTTTATAATCAGGTATCTCTTCCACAATTACTTCCGATCCCAAGTCACAAAGTAAGGTTACACCTGAAAAATTGGGATTTTCATAAAACGTAACTTCTCCACCTTCATAACCTGGAAGTTTTACTATCCGCACAGACGCTATTCCGTCTTCAAAACCAGAACGTTCCAGAATATCTTGTAAGTTCTCAGTTGTTTGGAGAATAGTTACTTTTTTCCCGCCACATTTGGGTCTATCATAACATTCAACTATGAATGGATAGGTAGTGGTTTCCTTACTTTCGCTCTTACTACTATGAAATTTATCAATGTTTCGTTCAGATTCTATATCGTCCATTTCTTCAGAATCAGTACTATTATTCTCAGTAGTATCCTGTTCCACATCATCATTGATTTCTATATCTTTTATTTGCTTCTGCCCAGTTTGTGATAATTCATCAATGTGTTTGGTTTTGACTTTGTAGTTGCTGTCATATTGATCAGTGATAGACATCTGGTATTGAAACCATACAAAGCATCCGATTGTGAAAATCAGGATGAAAACTGTTCCTTTGATTAGCCAGTTTTCTATGGAAACATCTTTTTTCATAATGTTCACCCTATTATCCTTTGTTCATTGCGTAATCATTGAGAGTTATATAATACCTTTGTCTCTATTAATTGTCCGATAGGAGACTCAACATTCCATCTTTATTGAGAGAATTGTTTTATTAAACTCAGGTATCTCTTTCATTAATGATTTCTGTTCCATGTGGACAGGTAAGAAGTGTCCTGTAAAATTGGGTTTTTCATAAAACACAATTTCTCCTCCATCGGGTGGACAATCAGTGCCTTTGTATATCCGCATAGACGATATACGGTCTTCAAACCCAGAACGATCCAGACTTTCTTGAAGGTTCTCATTCGTTTGAACGATGCATACTTTTTTCCCTCTAAATTTGGTTTCTTCAAAACATTCAACGAAGAATGGGTAGATGCCGATTTCCTGGTCTTTGCTTTCTTTAGGTTGTATTTCCTCACTTTTCTGTGTAGATGGATTGACATTTACCTGAATTGATAAAATTTGAGCCTTATAATCAGGTATCTCTTGTACAATTATTTCAGGTCCCATTTCACATGGTAAGGTAATACCTTTAAAATTGGGGTTTTCATAAAACGTAACTTCCCCGCCTTCTCGTGGACAACCTGGACCTTTTACGATCCGCACAGATGCGATACTGCTCTCAAATCCAGCACGATCCAGAATATCCTGTAAGTTCTCAGTCGTTTGGAGAATAGTTACTTTTTTCCCGCCAAATTTGGGTTGCTCAAAGCATTCAACTATGAATGGATAGGTGGAAATTTCTTTTCTTTTACGCATTGATTTGCTCCTTCTAATTTGGTTATCATTGGTGTTTTGAGAAGACATACTCACATTATCGCTAAGTTTGGATAAGTTAGCAGATGGTTGAATGTTTCCAGGAGTTTCTTGTATCAGTTCTTCCTCCTGCAGACGTTGTCGTGCCCTTCTAAGTCGGCTTTTTATTGTATTGACAGACACGCCAAGGAATTTGCTAATCGCCTCAGATGTCATTTCACCAAGGTAATAGAGTGTTATCACTTTACGTTCGCGTTCTGGTAATTTTTCCAGAAGCATATTAACAACTTCTCTTCGGTGTTCTGTTGCAGCCTTTTCGCGCTGTTCTGCGATATAGTTTACATAAGCAGATTTGTCTAAAATTGCTGTATCAGTGGCTTCCAATGATTGCATGGTATTTTTCTCTCTTTGGAGCCAATTTGCACATCGTCGCTTGGCGATTATGTAAATCCATCTGGAAAACTTGTTTGGGTCTTTTAGTGTAGACAGTTTCTCATAAGCCTGTAGGAAGACATCTTGAGTGATTTCTTCCGCAACGTGATAATCCCCGACTTTTTGCCATGCGATAGCGTGAATACTCTTTTGGTATTTTTGGAACAAGGTATTAAACGCTGTGCTTTCTCCAGATAATATTTTGTGTATGAGTTGGACATCGTCTTTTTCCATCATTAACCTCTGCATTCGTTTGGTTTACGATTATACATGACACAATTTTGGGGTGAAAAGGGTGCAAAATTAGAAAAAATGTGAAATTAGTTTAGAAATAATTATCTTTTTACATTTAAGCGTGGATATATGAACACAGTTGAACAGGAAAGTCAATTATTTAGTGTTGGGAAATAAACCAGTTGTTGAATCCGAGAGACATCAACCAATTACTCTGTCCAAGCCATCGTCTCGCGTAGTTTTTCCTTTACTTTCGCGTAATCTCGGCGTGCCTGATAAAAAACCCGTTGTGCTTCTGTAAATTGTGCTTGCGCCTGAAAAGCATCGTTAAGAGTCAACCCGCGATAGCCTTGTATTTCAACAGTGCCTTCTTCAAGCACCCGTTCTATTGTCCGTAGTCGTTGTTCGATAATTTTCACCCGTTTCTGTTCAATTTCCATTCGTTCTTTTGCATTTGCGACTTCCCTGTAATCGCGTCGGACCGCCACTTTGACGAGTTTTGTCTTTTCAATGTACTCCAATCGGAGTCTGTCTAATTCTGCAATTTCTGCGGAGCGGAGATTTGCTGTCTTTTTCCCATCATACAGTGGAATGTTAAGGTTAAAACGTAGTTCCCACCCATCTTGTGTGCGTGGATTTGTTGCAAAAATGCTTGCGGGTTCTCGTTCACGGTCAAATATAACCGGATCATAAAGTGCCTTTGCATCCCAAGTTTGGTTTTGTTGATGTTGTTGCAATAGCAAATGCAGATCTTTGTAACGCGCTTCTGCAGAGAGTTCTGGAAATCGATGCCACATAGTCTCCACGACAAGGCGTTCTTGACGCACGATATCACCTTGTAAGTCGCGCAAGTCAAGACGGTTAGCAAGAGCAAGTTCAACTGCAGCTTCTAACGTAACATTATCATCTGGGAGAGATTCAGAGAGAACGACTTGTGCCAGTGGATCTATTCCAGTTAGACGGATGAGTTCCGCTGTGTCCACGTCAAGTCGCCGCTGGAGTTTATTAAGATCAAGTTGCTGCTCAGATAATTCAAGTTCTGTATTGAGTCGACTGAGAAAAGGAATACGTTTCTTGGCGTGTTTGATTTGTGTGCTCTTTAATTTTTTTTGAAGTTCTACCTCAATCGCTTGCCGTTGCTTAATTTCCTCTTGTGTGAGCGTAATATCATGCCAAAGATTTCGAACAGCGTGGACTGTTTCCTTTTTTACGCGTTTATATTCAATTTCCGCTTTACGCACTTCCTCTTGTGCAGCGTCAAGTCCTCTTGGAATTTCACCGAATTGGGCGAGGATAACACTCATCTGTGCGCGGGTGAGATAGTTTCTATCATCAATATCGCCGTTTTTTTGGCGTTGATATTCGCTGGTGATTCCTACTTGTGGCAAGTATACCGCTTTAGACACGCGTAGATTTGCCTTTGCGCGTCCCACAACTTTTTCCGTTTTTTTCACTGTCTCGTTGTTCTGTAAAGCGAGTTCTATTGCACGAGTTGGTTGAAGCGAAACAAGTTCCTGTGCTGAGACAGTGCCAGATCCTTCAAATAACAAACTTTGGCTTACAAGCAACGCTAAAATAAGACTTATGTAGGCTGTTAGCGGTGTCAAACTTTTATCCATTTAATCTCCATAAATTGTTTTCTACCGACGGCTAATGCGGATCGTGACAATCACAATACCGATTATGAGGAGAATCAACGCACTGACCAATAGTGTAATCACTGACATTTGTGATTTTGACTCGACTTTTACTGTGATGGAACGGTCGCGCGCTTGGAACTTGCGGTTGTCGACTGTTACCTCCGCGTTGAGCTTCGCCTGATATTCCCCTACTGTAATGTCCGCAGGTGGATTAAGTGTGAGTTGTATTTCCGTTTCTTCGTTTCGTCCGAGTGATTCAATGACTTCAGGGAACACTGTGTATTTCCAATCTGTATTGACATCAACCAGCATGCGGATATCGACGAGATCACGAGTGCCAATGTTTTTTAGTTTCGCAGTCATGTAAACTTGGTCTCCAATCTTAATAGTCTGAAACGCATTTTGGATAGAAACTTCAATTTCTGGCACACCTTTTGGAATTAGTTCAAACCGCTCCACACCCCCTTGTATACTGGCGATTCTCTCAGCAGGTAAATCCAATCGGTTGTTTGTTCCTCCGAGTTCCTTTGCTTCGGTTTCATCAAGTACGGCAACATAGAATTCAAGTGTGCTATCAAGATAAGACGCATCCAATTCTTCTGATAGATACACAATTAACGACAGATTTCGCTTCGATTGCTCTTGTGTAAACTTGACCTGTGACTGTCGCGACTTTGTGTCCGGGTCTTGGAATTCAAAGGAAAGACGGTTCAACAAGTTAATCACACGCAACTGGAAGGTATTTTCAGTCTCAGCCAACCTATCCAATGTTAAATCGTAGGTGACACTGCTCCCTAAATTTCCTTCCTGTGAAAAACGTAGCGAACTGACATTTACTACATCCAATGCGGATTCTTTTTGGAGATAGATCAAGCGGCTGTCAGGTTCAGAAAGTTCAGGATACTTCATTGATACCTTGAGACTGTCAACATCTTTCTGAAGTTGGAACGTCAATTCGACAGTTTCATTGTAGCCAAGAACCGCAATCCTCTCTTCATAAGGTTTAACAATATTTGTGCTATCCACAGCATCAAGTAAAGAGATATAAATGGAACGTATCTCATTTGCCGCAGCGATTTCTTCGGGAGTCGCGTTGATAGGCATTGCTTCTGTCGTTGATGTATTCTTTAGTTGAATTGTCACCATCATCTGGTTATCAACGCGAAATTTCTTTGCACTCAAAATAGAGATATGACGTGTATCCTCTTCAAGATGGATTTTAAAAGGATATTCCCTGTCAAGGTATCGAAGATTAACCGTGACACTGTCCACATTCCGTCTTAGTTCAAAATCGAGCGTTTTCTCTTGTCCATCTTTTAAAGTTGGAATGCGGAACTCGTAGGGAGAACCGATTATAGCATCGGTCTCGTCTTTGATGGATACATAAACATTGTTTATCTCTTGTGCTGTGTTAACTTTAGTATCCTTCGTTTCTTCCTCTTCAACTGCACCATACTTGATAACAAGTTCCAGTCGTCTCCGATCACCCTCCTTGTAACGTCTTGCGGATACAACAGAAATGTAAGGGTCTTCCTGTTTGAGGTGGATGTGCCGTTCATCTGGAGTGTCAAGATAATTCAAGTGAACAACAACATCGCGTACATCCTCTTTTATTAACTCAAATTCTAAAGTGATAGACTCGTTCTCTTTGAGCGTTTTGATTCGGCGTTCATAAGGTTCGGCAATAATCGCACCTGCAGAACCAAAACTCTCCTTCTCCTTAATTGATACGATTATGTCGTCAATCTGAGCACTGATGACAATCTCTCGTTCCATAACTTTGGAACTCTCAACTAATTTAACAGGCAAAGAGCTATTCTGCAATGTAATGGAAAACATTTCTCGACCGTCACGTGATTCATATAGACGTGTACTTTCAACCGTGATATGCCAAGAATCTTTGAGGGAATCAAGTTCTACCTTTTGTAGATTGAGTTTTGACTTTTCATATTCCGATGCTGCACTCTCATATTCCTCCTCAGCTTTATTTACTTCTGAGACTGTGACGATATTGTTTTCTTCTGCCAACATCGTTCGCAAGTTATCAAGTTCAATCTTTTTCTTTTTCATCAGGTTTTCCGCCAATTCCATCTCTAAGCGTGCAGTTTCTATCAGGATTTGGCGGTTTTGTTCATCCCTGGTTTTCGTGGTGTCAGCATCGGTTGGGGGTGTTTCTTCAGGTTCCGCTGCCAGCACAACTTGAAGGGATGTCCCTATCATAATGATGCAAACCAATATAAGATTTTTAATTCGCAAGGCTTTTCCCCTCTAATAATGAACGCACTCTGTTTTTACTCATTAGCTTCTTCTAATGAAGTTTGATGTTCAAATTCGGAATTGTCAAACGTAGGGGTTGGGTTTCCCAACCCATCTGGACCTTAATTAATCGTTCACTGGGCGAGGAGACCTCGCCCCTACGAATACCTAACTTGAATATCAAACTTCATTAGGTTCGTATCCAGCGACATAGTGCAAATATAATTCCTCCAGATTCTCTCTTTGAATCTCTTCGCGCGTTAACTCTCGCTCAAGATTGCCTCCTACGAGTATACCTATCCTGTCAGCAACTTCCTTTGCTCGGAAAATATCGTGAGTGGACATAAAGATGGCTTTTCCTTCCTCTTTTAGTTGACGTAAGAGATTTAAAAAATCGGCACCACCCTTCGGATCAAGTCCTGATGTCGGTTCATCAAGCAAGACAGCTTTTGCATCCTTCATAATAGCGATTGCGATGCCGAGCCGCTGCCGCATGCCTTTGGAGAAAGTTTTGACGCGACGTGTAAATGCTTCCTCTGCCAAACCGACTCTGCTGAGTGTCTCATCCAGTTCTGCATTTGAGACTTTCTTTCGCCCACCAAGTTTTGCGAAAAAGGATAAGTTCTGACGCGCTGTAAAGTTCCTATAAAGTTCAACGTTTTCAGAAACGTAGGCGAGATGTTTCTTCGCTTTTAGTGGGAACTTTGGAATTTCAATGTCCTCTACAAATGCGGTACCACTTGTTGGCTCAATAAAGTTGAGAAACATGGATATAGTCGTACTTTTACCAGCACCGTTCGCACCGAGCACAACATAGATTTCGCCATCTTCTACTTTTAGGTTTAATTTATTAACAGCTAATACGTTTTCATTATAGACTTTCGTTAGTTCGCGGGTTACTAACATTTTTTCCTCCTTGTAATTGCGTATTCTATTCAGAACATTCAAGCAATATTGCTTATGTTGTATAGGCGCGTTTTAAGGGTGTAAAGGTTGCATATTTTTATGCATTGATTTATAGGTTAACAGTTTCTAATCTGAATTCCTGTCATAAATTCGGTTTTCGGACATCATAATAAGTTACATACACTTTTCTGTGAAAAGTTCAACAAAAACGGTAGGTCCAGAAATGTCACTGTGTAGTGAAGAATGTCAAATTATTGAGAGTCCTTACCGATAACGATTTCATTATCATGATTAGACCTCAACGCAGATAAACCTAAGATAAGTACCTGACATAAGAACGACAAAAAACAGAATCAACAAGAACAAATCAATAGCTGCAGCGTTGAAATCACGACTGAGACTAATTTCGTCTTCAAATGCCGGAATTGACTCCGGATTCACTGGCTTTTGTGACATACCTTCTCGAACCCCAATAATATGACGACTATCTGGATCTGCTCTATCCATATCCGTGACGAATTCTCGGTATTCGCGTGCATAACGCTGCACGTTATCTAAAAATTGTTGGTGCCGTTCAAACCCTGTTCCGACAAAAACCTCAAGAAGATGTTGCATAAGCGTAACAGGTGAAATACGGGTAACGGAACGTGCCAGTTGAATTTGGGCAATCTGTTGAGTTAACTGTTCTTGGGACAAACGTTCCTCTTGTTCAGTACCTTTGGTGACATACTCACTATCTATCTGTATCTTTTTATGTGGCAACCCACGCGCCTCTTGCAAAAGAGCAACGTATTCTTCCGTGAGGTCTTTTATGTCTTGGTTTCGGCGTTTGAAGTATTCATCATAAGTCATTGGGTTTGAGAAACCACTTGCAATAGAAGCGAGAGTACTCGGTACAAATACGACAAAAACACACCACGTCAATAAGAGTATCACAAGGCTCGCAACACTGTTCTGCACAGATGACGAAACTAACAAACCTAACGCAAGAAACAGGCATAAGTACAGAATCGAAATAATAAATATAATAGCTAAACGTATCCACGCGTCGGTGCCAAGGTGAATGTTGCTGGATATAGAAATTACCAATAGATTTATCAATATCGCGACCGTAAACGGTACGCCAATACTGACTAATCCGCCTAAAAATTTGCCAATCAATACAGTGTGTCGTGGCACTGAATTCGCCAACATCAATCGGAGCGTACCGCGTTCACGTTCACTGGAAATAGAATCAAAGGTGAACAGAATCGTTATCAGACTCAGAACATACCCGATTACAAATCCCCAGTCTACTTTGACAGTATCCGGACGTATATTGAATACATTAGGAAACGCTCCGGGATAATACAACGACCAGAAAGCCCTTAAATTATTGGCGATCTGAACCCTAGATATGCCGTAGGCATAATCTGGCAAAAAGATGTCACCCCCGTCTTCACAAAAATAGAGTGAAGACGGCTTTTTGTAAAGATTTCCAGGTCCTTCTTGTGCAATGCTAAATAAATCCGTCTGAGATCTTAAGGCACTCACAGATGCTGTGGTAGCATCGTGATATTTTTGCATACGCTCAGGATGTTCTTGGACATGGATAACTGCATTAATCAACATCAAAACGAAAAGCAACACAGTCGCAAGTGCGAATCGGAGGCTATTAAGGTTGTCATACAGTTCGCGTTTTGTTATATGCCAAATCATATATCAGTCCTCAGTTATAAGCTTTCAGTTATCGGTTATCAGTTATCAGTTAAGACAGTCCTTGGAACACTTCCGTTCTCTGTGAAGGTTCCACTGCAAACCTCTTTAACTGAAAACTGAAAGGTTTTTCGTAGAAAAACCGAACTGATAACTGACAACTATCCTACACTTCACTCCTTTGAAAAACAAAAAATATTCCCCAAAAAAGAATTACGTTCATCATGAACATCAGCAGTAAATCCGGTAGTGCTCGCTTTGCACTTACATGCACATCACTTCTCTGAAAAGAAAACTGAGGAGAACTATCCCAATCCACCGCCCCTTTGTCGGAAGAAAACCATTTTCTATCCCCAAATGCGTTTTTGTCATAAAGATAGTCAATCAAAGTCCTTCGGTACTTTCGCGTCGCCTCGTAAAAATCTCTAAGTCCGAACAGGTCTGTACCTGCCCACGCTTGCGTCGCAGCGTCATACATCCCGACTGGCGAGAACCTCAAAAAGATGCGATCAACTATCGCTGGTCGAAAGAAAACAGATTCAAGTGCCTGTTTTCGCACGAGCCACGCTCGCTCTGCAGCGTCAATATTCCTCGGTACCATGAAACGGTAATAGTTCTGAGCATGCGGCACCCGAGGTTCGAATTCATCATCAAGTTTATTTACGTATGAAACAACCATATAGGTATATAGAAGGGTTGACTTCGCTTTATGCCATATCTCGTTAAAACCTGAGCCACCTGCTACGCCAAGATGTGGATCCTCTCCAGGAATAGGATCATTGGCAAGGTAGTCCTTACGTTCTCTGTCGAATTCCTCCCATATCTGTTCAATTTGATTAAAAGCAGGTACCAAACGCTCTTGAGAAGGCTCCGCGGACGTAATCGCAACAAGAATCACATTCGGATATACCAACACCAAAAAACCCCAGACAAACATCGCAAGCATTAAAGCAGTGCTTGTTCTGCGGGTGATTACTGAAATCAACAGGCCGATGAGATAAAATACCGACAGATACGCGATTGAACTCAAGACAATTCCACCGATACGAAGAAAATCATCAACCTTTAGTGATACAATAGGAGATGTCGTTAGTAAAATCACAACCAAGAGAAAACTCATCAAAAGTGGTACCAGCAAACACATCATTGCACTAATGTATTTCGCCAATAAGATTTTAGCACGACTCACTGGATGCGTCAGGACAAGACGCAACGTGCCGCGCTCACGTTCTCCCGCAAGTGCATCGTAGGCAAAAATAAGTGCCATAAGACTCAGAACTACCTCAAAGATAAAAACAATATCTATCGATGAGAAGAGATTCAGAAGTGGATTCGTTGATCCATGCAGCTGACCATCCCACAGTGTAGGCACAAAACCGTGAAATACAAATATTTCGTTACTCAACCGTTTATCCAAACCAACATTGAATATACTCAATAGATTTGGTGGACGGACAACATCCCAACTTACACTCGAATAGGTTGTTCTTTCCTGCAATCGCTCATGATTCGAATTAACAGCAGCATTGTAACTTTCTAACCGCCGGTCATAATCCTTAATCAGCACAATGGTATTTACAACAACAAGCAGCAGCATAATGAAAACCCCTGCTGCAAATCGGAACGTCATTAGATTGTCAAGGAGTTCTCGACGGATGAGTGTTGTTAGCATCGTATTCCTCTCAATAAGTTTACCAGTATCCTTCGCCTGTGATTAACTCGTGTTATTTCTTAGAATAGAATTTGTTTTAACATCTACTACAAATGAAGCCAATAAAAGTTGCATCTTTTCACGTTAAGTATTTGAAAATTGCTACGGTTTACCACAATTTACTGTATCAGATATCGGAACGGAAAAATTTCAGAAACGCCACGGTTGTCAACACAACTGCAAAGAGGCAGAGCAGCAGTAGGTCTGTCACAGAATGCCGAAAGGTTTCTGATAAAGAACTTTCTGCCATGTCTGGCGGCGTGGCAATATTCTTTGATTCTGAAGGTTGATTTGATATGGCTCGCATTATCGATGCAAACTGATCATCTGAAATACCTCTGAAATACTCCGCCTCAAGTTGGGTATAATAACGTGTGCCCGTTTGAAAATAGGCATTTCTTTTGATCTTCCCAGTTTTTGCTAAATTCATGACGAGATAAGTGAGCGAAGATGTCGGTGTGATTCGTGAAAGATTTTCCCCGACTGATTCTTGCCACTTTTTTTCACGCTGATATTCACGGTCTACTTTTTCAACTTGTTCTTGAAATTTCTGTCGATATTCTGCATCAATCGGTTCCCTGATTTCAGCGATCTTTGCCTGATCTTTGTTAAAGTTAATTGAGGTTCCCAGAGTTTCAAGTATTTTTTTCACGACTATTGCATCCTTTTCTGCATTGAGATTACTCCGTATCGCAGTTTTTTCCATATAGACACTTTGCATAGCGCGTGTCGGTGCAATGAGTTTAGCGGCAAGAAACCCAACGCGTGGCGTAATTAATACTGCAAGTACCCAGACCGTAAAGGCTACAATGAGTGCTGTCTTAGAACTATCTAAATAGGTAGAAATTACTGTTCCTATTGCAAAAAACACACCTATGTAGAGCAATGAAACTAAGGTCAAGCAGAGAACTCGTAGAAAGATATCAGATTCACCTAAAGGGAAACCTTGTGAGACAAGTAGGAGTAGACCTAAGAGGAACGATACAAGGAACGGAAGGACAAACACAATGTACCCGCCAATCAATTTGCTCCACAAAAACAGATCACGAGAAAGGGAGTTTGCCAAAGTTATCCGAAGTGTCCCTGCTTCTTTTTCGCCCGCAACAGCATCAAAGGTAAACAGTAGGGCAAGTAGACTGAAGACAGTGCTAACAATGAACAGTAAATCAAGGTTTCCTAAAGCAGAGGAAAGCGGGGCATCCGAGACCGCAGTAGACCCTTGTTTTACGCCGTTGCGTGTCATCCCAAGATAGCTGGGAAGAGATTCCTCTAAACCTTTCGCGAATACGCTTAGAGGGGTCGGTTTAAGAAAGAGTTTAGAGACTTCCAGATCCGGGGCTGGGGCACCTGATGGTTTCTCCTCAGTTTCCTCCCCTGAGAGTTTGATGGATTCTTGATAATTTATCTGGTTTTGAAGGTAATTGCGGTAATTAATATGCAGTGTGAGTGGAACAAGTAAGAGACACATCAGAAGGAGCGCAATAAACCGCACACTGAGAATATGATGCATAATCTCTTTTTGGATCAATGTCATTAACATGTTGAATTTCCTTTATTTTACAAGTGATTAACTTTGCATTCTCATACAATAAAGTTGTTTCTACACGTAACTACAAATGACTCTGTTAAAAGTTGCACCTGCTTCCCATCAACCATTTTTTTAAAATGCTACGGTTTACCACAATTTGCTGTGTCAGATATCAGAACGGAAAAATTTCAGAAACGCCACAGTTGTCAACACAACTGCAAAGAGGCAGAGTAGCAGAATATCTACTAAGGATTGACGGAGTGTTTCTCCTAAGGTGATTGTCTCTAAAGGTGGTGGTTGTGTAATTTTGACTGGTCTGTTTTGCCTACTATGAGTATAATCTATAATTTTACTGAATAAATCTGTATAGAGCATCTCATAATAACGATTCCCCGTTTGAAAATAGGTGCTTCTTTTTGCCTTTCCGGTCTGTGTCAGGTTTGTAGTGATATAAATTAAGGAAGATGTCGGTGTGATTCGAGAAAGCGTCTCACCTAACTGTTCCTGTCGTTCAGTTTCACGTTTATAATCCTGATCCAATTTGTTAGCATAATTCTGGAATTTCGATCGATATTCTGCTTCAAAGGGTTCCATACGTTCAGTAATTTTCTTAGACATCTCCCCGCTTATGTGTATGTGTCCCTTCTCATTGGGAGGGATTTCCCTGATCATTTTATCTTGTTCCTCTTTGAGGACTGCGTTGAAATCGTCCCGCATGGATGCTTTTTCCATGTAGATGCTCTGTGAAGTGCGTGTTGGTGCGATAAGTTTGGCAGCGAGGAACCCAACGCGAGGGATAATCAATGCTGCAAACACCCAAACAGTAAAAGCAACGATGAGTGCTGTCTTAGAATTGTCTAAGTAGGTGGAAATCACTGTGCCGATTGCAAAAAAGACACCGATATAGAGCAGCGAGATGAGGATTAAACTGATAACTCTCGGAAATATTTCAGGTTCTCCGAGAGGAAATCCTTGCCAGACAAGTATTAATAAACCAAACAGTAATGACATCAAGAACGGAACAACAAACACCACATATCCGCCAATCAATTTGCTCCATAGAAATAGGTCGCGCGGCAGAGAATTAGATAAGGTGATCCGAAGGGTACCTGCTTCTCGTTCCCCGGCAACCGCATCGAATGTAAATAGTAATGCCAGTAGACTGAAGACGGTACCGACTACGAACAGAAAATCGAGGTGTCCTAACAGATTGGAAAGAGAGGAAACCAGGGAGGGTGCTCCTTGTGTAATCCCATTCCGTGTCATGCCGAGATAGCTTGGCAATGTATCTGCTAACCCATTTGCGAAGACACTCAAGGGGGTCGGTTTGAGGATGAGTTTGGAAACTTCCAGTTCTGGATCCAGTGGCATCCCTGGGCTCATTGTGGTTTCTTCAATGTTTGTGAGTTTAACTGCCTCTTGGTAATCTACTAAGTTCTGGCGATAATTTCGGTAATTGGTGGAAAGTGTGAGTGGAACAAGCAGGAGACACATTAGAAGGAGCACAATGAACCGCACACTGAGAATATGATGCATCATCTCTTTTCGAATTAGCGTTAGTAACATTTGGCATTCTCCTTGTATGATAGCAAAAACAACCCCTCATGACTCACACAAAATCAGTTTTGCATGTGCGGCTATAATACACATGGGCAAATACGGACGGTGTGTAAGTTTTGTTAATGAATACAGAGTAGTCCGTAAGGATCTATAGCATTATGCTATATCTGAATAGTGCGAGGTTTCTTTTTCATCTTCTGGTTTGGAGAATAAGGAGGCATCGATTTTTGAAGACGTTCTAAAGTCTCGCGTAAGTGCTCAATCTGTTCCTTAGCGCGCTCAATCTGCTTCCTAACGTTCTCAAGTTGTTGTGAATTGAACTTATTCTTTACGCGTTCAGCCCGTCCTTTGGCTTGTTCAGCCCGTCCTTTGGCTTGTTCAGCTAACACCTTAGCTTGTTCAGCCAGCACCTTGGCGTTTTCAACCCGTTCCTTAGTTTGTTCAGCCAAGTTTTTTACGAACTCAGCTCGTTCTTTGGCTTGTTCAACATGTTCTACAGCTTTCCGTTTCTTGATATTTTTCTTTACCAACTTATCAATATAAGCGGCCTTATAAGTTTCCCAATCATCCGTCACGGGCATATCAGAAAATACTGGCATACCATGGAACCCGGTTTTCCAAAAATCTGGATTATCTTCCAGAAACGCCAAAATATGCCTTTTTGATAAACAATATGCATATTTGCGGAAATTTTGTATAGTGAAACCTTTGTCCAACAAGATTTTAAGCCACTCACTCCGCGGATATCGTGCATCTATCTCTTTATTTGTAAACTTGCTTGATTGGCTATGTTGGTCAGCAGATATAGTGATCGTGGTCCTCAAATGGACCCTGTTGTACTCGGCATCAAAGATATTCATCAATGCCTGCACTGTTTGCGGGCCAGAATATTCTTCGGGGAGGTCTGGTGGTATCTGCTTGAATTCCGTCGTTTCGCCGAATGAGAAAGTAAAAGCATCTGCTTGAGACGCGAAAAAGAAAGCAAATCCCATAACTATCAAAAGTGTGAACATTGGCATAACAATTTTCCGTTTCATTATGTCTCCTTATTAATTAAAACTGTAAGTTGATTCCCTTGTTTGTAAACCTACGTTTGTCCGTTAAGCCTTTGCGAATTTCTATACACTTGATCCTCAGAAAAGTTGCAGAAAAACAGCGTATATCAGGTATTTCATAAGCAGTAAAGATTATTTAGTAGAATCCATCGTCTTATCTATCAATATCAAATATCCGATCTAAAAAATTTTAGGAACGCTACAGTTGTCAACACAACCGCAAAGAAGCAGAGCAGCAGCACATCCACCGCCGATTGCCGGAATGTCTCTCCTAATGTCGGGGTTTCTAAAGATGAGGGCTGCCTGATTTTGACGATGTCTCTCTCTGGGTGGAACGTTCTCATGTTAACATGATCTTCAATTTTACTGAACACATCCGTATGAAGCGCATCATAGTAACGCTCACCTGCTTGAAAGTAGGCATTTCTCTTTCGTTTTCCAGTTTGTGTTAAATTTGTAGCGAGATAGGTTAGGCAAGATGTCGGTGTGATTCGTGAAAGCGTTTCACCTACCTTCTCTTGACGCTTTTTTTCACGCTGATAGTTTCGATCTATTTCATCAGTGTGCTCTCTGAATTTCTGCCGAAATTCCTCTTCGAGAGGTTTCATCTGTTCATCCACCTCGTCTCCGCTTGCGAACTTTTCTTCTAAGGAAGGTTGCGGACGATCCTTCCAGACTTCTTTGTGTATTTCCCTTTTTTTCTCTTCAAGTTCTGCGTTGAAATTCTCACGGAGAGCCGTCTTTTCCAGATAGACACTCTGTGATGTTCGCGTTGGCGCGATAAATTTCGCCGCGATAAATCCGACGCGCGGCGTAATCAGCACAGCAAACACCCAAACCGTAAAGGCGACGATGAGTGCAGTCTTGGAATTATCTAAGTAAGTTGAAATGACTATTCCTATAGCGAAGAAGACCGCAATATAGAGCAGCGAGGCGAGAATTAGACTGAACACACGTGGAAAAATTTCGGGTTCACCGAGGGGAAAACCTTGCCAAACAAGTACCAATAAGCCGAATAGAAGGGACACCAAAAACGGCACCACGAACACTATATATCCGCCAATTAATTTACTCCATAGAAAGAGGTCACGCGGTAGAGAATTCGCTAAGGTGATCCGAAGGGTACCCGCTTCTCGCTCTCCGGCAACTGCATCAAAGGTAAATAGCAGCGCGAGCAAGCTGAAAACGGTGCCTACAAGAAAAAGAAAGTCGAGATGTCCCAAAAGATAGGAAAGGGAATCCGAAATCAAAGCTGGAGCCCCTTGAATAATTCCATTACGGGTCATGCCAAGGTAACTTGGCAGCGCGTCTCCTAATCCATTTGCAAACACACTCAAAGGTGTCGGTTTGAGAAAGAGTTTAGAAACCTCAAGCTCCGGTTCCAGCGGCATCTTGGGGTTTACTGTCTTCTCTTCAATATTTGCCAGTTTAACCGCTTCTTGATAGTCAACGAGGTTTTGGAGGTAATTTTGATAATTGATTGAAAGCGTAAGTGGAACAAGCAACAGACACATCAAAAGCAAAACAATAAATCGAACGCTCAGAATATGATGCATCATCTCTTTTCGTATTAGCGTTAGTAACATTTCGCATTCTCCATATATCAGGTATAACTACCTTCATGATTTACAAACTTGTATTTGTGGATGCTATTGAAATAACTCAAGTTGCCACCTATTTCGTAAATTCTCTTGTAGGAGGGGTTTCCAACCCCGATTTATTACAAAAGACACCATAAATCAAGGAAAAACAGTGTCTTTCTGTTCAAAGTTTTGTAAGTAGCAACTTGAGTTATTTCACTTATTCTGTTGCGGAGTCTTCAGTTACCTCATCTTTGTGCTTCTGTTCATCTTGTTCTCTAAGTTTTCTCAACCATTCTGTTGCGGAGTCTGCAGTCCCCTCATCTTTATGCTTCTGTTCAGCTTGTTCTCTAACCTCTTTCTCAGTGGCAATAATATCCCTGACAACAGCCATTTTATACTTTTCCCAGTCATCTTGAATAGGGGGTATACCGAAAAAAATTACTTTTTGAAAGTCTGGATTGTCTTCTAAAAAAGCCAAAATATGCCGCTTAGATAAGCAAGATGCATAATGCATAAAGTTTTCTATGGTAAGTCCATTATCCAAAATTAGTTGTAACCACTGTGTCCGTGGATACCGTTTATCTATCTCACTAATTGTGAGACTGCTTGATTTACCTTCAACTATACCCACTGTGATTTTTATAACATAACTGTCAAACTCGGTGTTAAAGGCATTCATCAATGCTTCCACGGTTTGCGGTCCTGTATACACCGTATCCTCGTCTTCAAAATATGGTGTGCCAGCTTTGAATTCCATGCTATCACAAAATATATGACCGGTTAAGTCAATAGGGGGTTCAATGCTGCCAAGAGTTTCGCAAATCATCAGTTCTTCCTCCTTCAATCGTTGTCGTGCCCGGTTGATCCTACTCTTAATCGTGTTGATAGGAACGTCCAGAAATTTGCTAATTGCTTTATATGTCATTTCATGTAGGTAATAGAGTACCACTACTGTACGTAGGTTATCAGGTAATTTCTCCAATAGATCATCAACAATTTCTTTGTACTGCTCTGTTGCCTCTTTCTCACGTTGTTCTGTCATATAATGTGCAAAATCGGATTTCTCCAAGGTTGCTTTATCAGTGGCATCTAAGGATAGCATTGTAGGTTTTTCCTTTTGAAGCCATCTTGTGCAATAACGCTTTGTAATTACATATAGCCATCTGCCAAACTTATTCGGGTCTTTTAGTGTAGACAGTTTCTCATAAGCCTGTAAGAAGACATCTTGTGTAATTTCTTCTGCGATGTGATAGTCCTTGATCCTCCGCCACACGATAGCATGAATATTCTTTTGGTATTTCTGAACTAAAGAAGTGAAGGCTGTTTCGTCACCGGACAAAGTATTATTGACAAGTTCAAAATCATCTTTTTCCATCATAGTTCTCCACAATAAATAGACTTATGACTATACATGACACAATTTGAGGCAAAATTGTTGCATAATTTGAAAATAATTGTAAAATCAGCGGAGAAATAATTATTATAGCAGATTTTGGCATACCAATTGTAGATTAGGTAAAATGAAGTGCCGCATATATACCGAAGCGAAAACTAAGCCAATATCAACGCAATATCCGTATGAACGTCTATAGTATATCATTAGGAGGTGGGAATGCAAAAACTGTTAGAGAATATTGCATCACATTTTCAAATCAATCCGACAGAAATTAAGGTAGAGCAGATTCTGCACGGCAGTAGAGAAAAGCAGAACGTCTTCCGTTTGAAAATTAGCGGAAAAAGTTATCTGCTCAAACAACACGAAATTACTGTACCGGTAACCGAATCGGGGTTTATACCATTTCAGATTGAGAAGTTCACATTATCAACACTCCACAAGGCAGGTTGTCTTGTGCCCAATTTGATCTGGGATTCTGAAAATGAACATACACTATTATTGGAATGGCGTGGAGAACGGACGCTTGATTCATTAGCACAAAGTAATGCGGAAGCAAGCTTAATGCCTATATTATACACTATCATAAAAGAACTCTGCAGAATTGAGTCTGTTTTTACTGAAAATAGTGATCTATTCAGTCCTTATATATTCCACTTTGATGTCAAGAAAACTCTGCAAGGTTTACTTGATCAGGGAAGAAAGGCTATCGGTTATTTGCAACAACTGAGTAAGACTCCACTCACTTCATTACAAATTGTGTGCCTTGATGCAGCTTGGACTTCTCTTTCTAATCGCCTACTTGACGCACAACTTACATTAGACAGTCTTGACTATCAAGCACGAAATATCGTAATAGATGCTGGACTTCCATCCTTCATTGATTTTGCGAGTATCGGTTGGGACTGGCAGGAACGGCGGTTCGTTCAATATTTCAACAGTCTTGGTGCATATCAAGATGAAGCAAATTTTGTATCTCTATTGAATCGCGAATTGGTCGAAACGTATGCTGTATGGGTAGTTCAGCATCGTGAAAACTTTTCAGTTTCAGATGTCGCTGCACGGGTTGATGGACATCATCTGCTTTTTTATCTCTCAGTTGTGCATAAGATATTAGAAGCAACTGCGAGGCCTGAATCAAAGGAAAATCAAATTTTGGTGGAAGCCTGGGGAGATCTACATAAGCGGTATCAACAAGCAATTTCGCTCATTATTAATACAGAACTTAGCGATGATATAGAGATAAACCGAATCCGCGAAATGATTCGGAATTTTCACGACATTTAATGTCAGCAGAGCAAGGATGACAACTATTCGTCAGAAACAATCGTCTGACTTAGTTGTGAGAGAAACGCTTCCACTTCTGGTGTTGAAGGTTTTATTTTCACTGACAATCCCGGCATATAGAATTTGTCTTGATATGACCTGATTATCTGATATAAGGAATCTAAGTCAATCTCTCGACTCTGAATTGCTTGTCGGACAGATTCGAATTGTTTTATTACATTCTCTTGCGGAACACCATCTGGTCGGTTTGCTAACAGATGTTTTTCAGTTCCATTTAATGCTCGGGTTGCAGTCCAGTAGCGTAGACCTTCAGCACCACCAACAAGGTTGTAGGCTAATACGCCAAGTCCTGCACACACAATAATAGTGATAAATAAGAAGATTAGAACACGTCGGTAACAACCGCTGAGTTTTTGTGCTATAAGTGACATCTAAAGTATTTTCCCTTCACGGATCGTTAAAACAGGATTAATTTTCTGAGTGCCAACAAACTTTGTTTCGTGTGCATCGTAGAAATCAAATTCCCCATCAACCAACTCCAAAACTGCTATATCTGCAATAGTTCCAATTTTTAGATTTCCGAGTTGATTTTCGCGTTTTATGGTTTTAGCGGCATTGAAAGTGGCTTTTTCAATCACCTCTTCTAAAGTTAATCCGAGATGCATCAATTTTGATAACGTTGTCGGCAGGTCATAGACGGGACCGTTGATATTGCCAGTATGTAGGTCCGTGCTGATAACATCCGAAATAAAACCTTGTTCCATAGCCCGTTGTGCAACTTCATAACGGAAACTACCTGCCCCGTGTCCAACATCAAAGATCACTCCGTTCTGTTGTGCTTTCCAAGCTTCAGGAATAATTTTTCCGTTATCGTCAATGATGTTGTCTCCATTCCCTTGAAAGCAGTGTGTGATAACATCCCCCGGTCTCATCAAATCCAAAACATCTGGCAGTGGAACACCCGCTCCGATGTGGCACATCACGGGTGTATTCGCTTGTTCAGCAGCTTTAACTGCAAGTTTCAAGGGTTCTACACTGTTGTCACCGACCTGCCCTTTACCTTGTCGCACCTTTACACCGACGGTAATATCACGGTTGGATTTTAGCGTGTCAGCGACACGGTCAGGATCGGCATAAGCAAGGTCGGACATCTCTCCGACAGGACCGTAAACAAGTCCAATGCCTGATATGTGGATATAGTTTAAAATATGCGTTTGTGCAGGCTCTGCAATGAATTCACGGAAACCTGGGAAAGTTGCCCAACTTGCACTGCCTGCATCAACAAACGTGGTTGTGCCAGAAATAGGACAGACATCATCGGCTTTGATACCCCACGTTGTGACTCCGTAGTAGACATGCGTATGGATGTCAATCAGTCCTGGTGTCACGTATCGGTTTTTGACAGAGATGGTCTGTTTCGCGGCAGTTTTTAGAATATCGTTATCAATTGCTGCGATTGTCCCGTCCACGATTGCAACATCGCGAGGTGCATTCAAACCTTGCGCGGGATCAATGACAATGCCTCCTTTGAGTAGAATATCATAGTTCATGCGTTATACACCACGTTTTTCACCCCAAATGTCAACATGGACACGCGGTGAATAGCGATAGCCGTTGTCTTTGCAGAGTTCAACTAACCATTCCTGCTTCTGAATTAACACGTCTGAAGTCTTTCCTTGTGGCATTAACATAATAGTTTCTGATGGAATACCGATTTCTGTCTGCAAGGATTGGATTTCCGACAGATCGTCCGGCGTATCTACGACAAACTTCACTTGGCAAGGATAGGTATCTAAAAACTTGCGTATGACATCGGGTTGGATGCGTTCACGTTCATGTCTTGCGAAAAAACGGTTATCTTCAGGTGGATTGGAATTCCGTAGTTTTGGACTCATTGAAATGAGGTGTGCTGCAACATTAGCGAATAGCGTAGCATTCGTTTCAATAGTGATATGGTGTCCCTGCTTGTCTAACTCTTGACAGAGGGTTATCAATTCTCTCGTTTGTATAAAAGGTTCTCCACCTGTGATAACAACATGCTTGCACTCAAATTTTGCAATAGCTGCGACACTATCTGAAACAGAAATATCCTTGTTCTCAGGAGTCCAAGATGTATAAGGCGTATCGCACCAAACACATCTTAGATTGCAATAACTTGTTCTGAAAAAAACAGATGGAACCCCTATGAGTTGCCCTTCCCCTTGAATTGTATGGAACAGTTCGCTGTATTTCATAGGGAAACCTCACTGATTAGGATTCTGAATAGGGATTTACATATCTGAAAACCCTATGCTTCAATGAGTTCAATCTGGACGTTATCTGGACCTTTGAAGAACGCCATCATAAGTCCTGCAGGTTTTAGGTCTTCAAGTTCTGCCCCTTTTTCCTGTAGTTCAGCGACTGCAGCGTCAAGGTCCTCCACAGTAAAAGCGAGTTGATAGACACCCCACCGAGGGTTGCCACTTGTCGGTTCAACATCCATGTCACCAAATTTGGGTGATAGGAAAATATTCTCTCCACCAATTTCCATACGGACAATTTTTAGTCCGCGCACCTCAACGGTATCAGTAATCTTACCATCAAACATTTTTTCATAATATTCTATTGCACCATCAAGGTCTTCACATCTAAGATGTATATGATGAAATGTAAATGCCATAGTAACTCCTATTCATAAGATTGATAATGTGTTTGTATCCACGATTGGTCTGACCTATATTGATGTTGTTATTATACCACATAGAATTTGTGTAGTCAAGAATGGGTAGAGAGATCGGGGTTAGAAATCCCTCCAACAATGTGTGCCTATAATCAACTTGAAAGCGACACCTGCTCTTTTGCGTGATAGGAGCTGCGTACTAAGGGACCTGATTCAACATGTTTAAAACCCATCTCTAAACCTGCCTCCTTTAGTTCGACAAACTCTTCTGGTGTGTAGTAACGTTGAATAGGGAGGTGACGTGAGGATGGAGAGAGATATTGTCCGATAGTCAGGATATCGCACCCAGTATCACTGATATCTTGCATGGTTTCCAAGAGTTCAACAACTGTTTCACCCAAACCCACCATAAGTCCTGACTTTGTGAGTAAGTTAGGTTTTAGTTTTTTACCCATTTTAAGGAGTGTCAGCGTTTGTTGGTAATTTGCGTAGGGACGCGCCCGTCTGTAGAGGCGTTCCACTGTTTCTGTATTGTGATTGAGTACTTCGGGTTCTGCATTGACAATAACCTCAAGTGCCTTCCAATTCCCTTCTAAATCAGGGATTAGCACTTCAATAGTACAATTTGGTCTTTGTTTACGGGCTTCATAGATACAGTCTGCAAAGATGGATGCACCACCGTCAGGTAAATCATCACGGTTGACAGAAGTGATGACAACATGATTTAGTTTTAAGTGTGCGACTGCTTCGCCAAGCCGTCGTGGTTCATCAGTATCCACACTAATGGGGTTGCCTTTCTTCACTGCACAGAACATACATCGTCGTGTGCACACATCGCCTAAAATCATAAATGTGGCGGTACGACTATTCCAGCATTCACCAATGTTTGGGCAACGCGCTTCTTCACAGACAGTATGCAGTTGTAAATCACGCATGAGTTTTTTTAGTTCGGTGTAGTTATCGCCTGCGGGGATACGCGCCTTAATCCATGATGGATGTCTGCGTTGGGAAGATTTTGAGGTTTCAATTGGGAGGGTTCTCATCATTTTGTTTTCAATCATACTTGGAATGAACATTTGGAAAATGGCGGGAGAGGGTGGGAATCGAACCCACCTATCCACTTGCATGGACAAGCCGGTTTTGAAGACCGGTAGAGCCACCAGACCCTATCCTCCCCCAGGATTTCTTGATACAGAGCATCACAGTCATTGTCTTATTTCTGCCTGGATGACAATCTGCGGACGTTTCCTTCTCTGACGGTAACGTTTTGCGTGTCACAATACTCAAGGAATGGTACTGCATATTTTCTTGATGTCTGAGCCAATTCTCGAAATTCTGCGACTGATATTGTTTCATTTTTTCGTAGATAATCGGTTAATGACTCTGTTATGTCTTCATAGACTTTTTTATGAATAAAGTAGTTATCCGCTGCCTTGATAAACTGCCCTAAATTCAATAATGCATAAAATGTAGCCTCAATCACTTTGGGAGTATAATCCGATAGAAGTGTGTTGAGTTCGTTTAGTCCGGGTGTGTTAATTCCAGCATTGAGAAATAAATCCTCCAACGTTTCTTTTGCAGTTGACTCTTCTTCAGAGAATTGTATTTCATGGGATGCTAATCGTAGTAGATTGCCATCTTTGACTAACTGTTTTGTTTTTATGAGTTTGTCAGTTATTTTTTCAAAAGCCTCCTCATCAAGTCCAAGTTCACGACTCAATTGTGAACTGTTTTGACCGGCAAGAAGTGGTTGTGATTCATGAAACTTTAACAACACTGCTAACAACTTTTCTGTTACGTCTGTGGTGCGGACAGCATCAGAAATAAGTGGCGTTCTTGCTGATTTATCCCACCGGACAATTTTTTCTTCAGATTCCAAGGTGTTTAAGATATTTTTTACTTCCGATTGTGAGTAGGGCAAATAGTAATATAAGAAGGATTCTTCAACACATAGTGTTGGACTGTTTTCTAATAATGCATTGACTACCTGTGTGTCGTCAGCTTCTTCCCATTGTGCTAATGTGTCAATAGTTTTTTGCGTAAACCTTTTGTGTTTCGGTGCAAATGGGTTTATGACTTCGCCTCCACCCACAGTATACTGTGCGGAAAAATCGCGTAATATTATTCTATCACCTCTGAAGGTCAATATAGGTTGTTCTAAGCGAAGTTGAACTTGTACTTTATCACCAGGGATAATTGCATCGTCAACCAACAGAATCAGTCTACAAAATATCTCGCGCGTTCCGAGATATGCACGGAATCGCCCCCAATGTTCAAGCATCCTTGGAAATGAGGATAAAACCTGTAGAGAAATGTCAATATTGTCTGTTACGTTCGAAAATTCAATTGGACATAAGACATCACCGCGTTGTATTTCCTGATCCGTTGTTCCGGACAGGTTGAGTGCAGTTCTTTGTCCTGCATGTGCCACATTCTCGGCTTCATTATGTACTTGTATTCCACGGACACGGACGGTATCCCCTTGCGGTAGAATTACCATCCGCTGATCTTTATTGATTGAACCCCCAATAAGTGTTCCTGTGACAACGTCTCCAAATCCTTCCACTTTAAATATACGATCCACATACAATCTTGGAATTCCATCATGTTCTTGTGCTTCATTCGCAAGGTCTACCTGTTGGAGAATCATCTGTTTTAAGTCCTCGATTCCTTTACCTGTGATAGAAGAAACGCTAACTGATGGGATGCCTTCCAGTGAAGTGCCAACGAGCATTTCCTGTGTCATTTCTGTTGCTTCATCCAATTCATCAGGAGTTGCCAAATCTGACTTTGTCATGACAAGAATGCCGTTTGAGATGTTGAGCAGGTCTAATATAGCTAAGTGTTCAAGTGTCTGTTCTTGCACGCCCTCTTTTGCGTCAACGACAAAAAGGACAACATCCATACCATAAGCACCGGACAACATGTTGCGGATAAATTTCTCGTGTCCTGGGACATCTACAATCCCGGCGCGTGAATTATCTGGTAGGTCAAAGTATGCAAAACCTAATTCAATGGATAAACCACGTTCCTGCTCCTCTTTTAGCCTGTCAGTTTGAATGCCTGTGAGTGCACCCACCAAAGCAGTTTTTCCATGGTCAACATGTCCGGCAGTGCCGATGATAAGGTGTCGTCTATCTTGCTGCATCAGTTAAGTCCATGTTCTGTGTGGATGAGTTTGCCGATACGGTTGAACCGTATATTTGTAATAATCTTCCATACCTCCCATATTTTGGGTTTTGCCAGACCAAATGACCAATATACCATGAACGCCTGCCCTTTGATACGATTAATATGTACAGGTCCCCATGCGCGACTGTCACTACTCTGATCCCGATTGTCACCCATCGCAAAGACATGGTCTTTTGGTACAACAAACGGTTTGCCATCGGGAAATTTGCTTTTGAACTGGCTATCTGTCAAGGTGTAATCCGCGTACAGCTGATTATTCTTCATATATTCTTCCGTTTTTCGGAATGGTGGAAAATCACCTTGTCTGGCAAAATGTCCTCCTACGTGTTTGGTGTAACTACTATCGTTAACCTTTATATCGTTGACATAAAGATGCCTGCCTTGTGTGTGAACAGTATCACCTTCTACAGCGACAATCCGTTTGATGAAGTTGCGGTCTGTTTCATGTGGAGGAATAAAGACAAAAACATCTCCACGTGCAGGTTCATGAAAGTCAAAGACTCGAATGTCCGTTCCTGGAATTTTGAAACCGTAGATAAACTTGCAAACCAGAATTCTGTCGCCGATGAGGAGTGTATCTTCCATAGAACCGGAAGGTATTTTAAATGCTTCCACAACAAAAGGTCGTATGAACCCGAAAACAAGTATGAGTGCGACTGCGATGACTTGAGTATATTCCCAGACGACCGTTTTGCGGAATTTTTGCCATTTTGTTATTTGAGTATCAGTGTTCATGTAGTTTAAAAACCGTATAGGAATACGGTTGCCCCTTTCTATAATTTCTAAGACATATCTCATATATTTGTCGTGACGGTTTTCTGAGTCCGCCCGTTGCTATTCATGTGTTATGTGCTAATCATTTCAACATTGAATACCCGTGTGGTATTCATCGGTATTAGAAATCCACTAAATACCACACGGGTATTTGTCGTTGATTCACTCCAACAAGATAAATCCTTAAATTTATACCTTTACAATCAAGAAGAGTCAATCAAGGCTTTCCAATGCACTTATAATAGAGGAAGAAGAAGTCCTTGAAGAAAAAGAATCGATAGATTTCCATCCGATTGTCCCATCTTTCTTAATGATAAAAACTGAAGGTTGGGCAATATGATTATTACTTTTATTTAAGACGTTGTAAGCATTGATTGCCGTTTTGTTGCTATCAGATAGGACTGTGAAAGTAAGACTAAGATCATCAACCATTCCCTTGGCTGCGGCAGTGTCATCGGAACTTATAGCGATGATCGAACCACCTGCTGCTATAATATCATCGTAGTCGTTTTGCAACTCACCGAGTTGCGCTCGGCAATTCGGTCAGTGTCGATATCGGTAAAACACGATGACTATATAACTGTTACCATTGACGTTGCCATCAAAATTGTAGGTGTTTCCATCACTGTCAAGTATAGAGAATGTTGGAGCTGTGACACCGATTCTTAATCCTTCCCCCCGAGGCAGCGACGGCTCAGGATCAGGGTCTGGTTTAGGATCAGGTTGTGACACAGTGGGCTGCTCCATGGGTGCTGCTTTGGTAGTGAAGGTGATACTAACACTGGTAGCGTTCCCAGCACTGTCTTTGACAGTCCCCGATATTTTATAAGAAGTATCGTGACTGAGTTCTTGACCCGCCCCCTTTGTGAGTGTGATAGTATTCCCTGAGATACTTGCTGTCCAACCGACATCTACACCGTCTTTCAACAACTTCAATTCATTGCTGCTAATCGGTTCGTCGAAGGTAATTGTGATGTTACTTACTATATCGGGGTCAACATCCTCAGCACCGTTTGACAGGCTACTGGTGCTAATTTCTGGCGCGGTTGTATCAGCTGCCATAACGTTATAGTTCAGTGTGTGGCTTCCGTTGCCGTTTGTCCACGAAATTGTCAGGGTTAACGAACCCACAGTGAAAGGACCGCTAATAGTCCGTGAGGTGCCAGTGCCTGAGACTGTTCCCACGCTCGTAGTTGTGTTGCCTGGGTCGTTGTCAAAAGTAATGGTGATACTGTCGTTTTCAGAGATATCAGAACCGCTTGCGGGTGTCGCACTTTGAAATACTGCGTCGGGGGTAGCGGGTTCATCTGCCGTAACGTTATAGTTCAGTGTGTGGCTTCCGTTGCCGTTTGTCCACGAAATTGTCAGGGTTAACGAACCCACAGTGAAAGGACCGCTAATAGTCCGTGAGGTGCCAGAACCTGAGACTGTTCCCACGCTCGTAGTTGTGTTGCCTGGGTCGTTGTCAAAAGTAATGGTAATACTTCCACTTTCAGATATATCTCCACTTGAAGGTGTCGCACTGACAAATGCTGCGTCGGGAATTTGGGGTTCATCTGCCGTAACGTTATAGTTCAGTGTGTGGCTTCCGTTGCCGTTTGTCCACGAAATTGTCAGAGTAAGCGCACCAACAGGGAACGGACCGCTAATAGTCCGCGTGTTGCCCGTGCCTGAGACTGTCCCCTCATTTGAATTTACTTGACCGGGGTCGTTGTCAAAAGTGATGTTTATACTTCCACTTTCCGGTATATTGCCGCTTGCGGGAGAAGCACTGACAAATGCTGCGTCTGGTATTTGAGGTGTATCAGCGATGACGTTATAATTTAGTGTGTGACTTCCGTTTCCGTTTGTCCAGGTAATTGTTAGAGTCAGCGAACCCACCGTGAAAGGACCGCTAATAGTTCGTGTGTTGCCAGTGCCTGAGACTGTCCCCACATTTGAATTTACTTGACCGGGGTCGTTGTCAAAAGTGATGTTTATACTTCCACTTTCCGGTATATTGCCGCTTGCGGGAGAAGCACTGACAAATGCTGCGTCTGGTATTTGAGGTGTATCAGCGATGACGTTATAATTTAGTGTGTGACTTCCGTTTCCGTTTGTCCAGGTAATTGTTAGAGTAAGCGCACCAACAGGGAACGGACCGCTAATAGTTCGTGTGTTGCCAGTGCCTGAGACTGTCCCCACATTTGAATTTACTTGACCGGGGTCGTTGTCAAAAGTGATGTTTATACTTCCACTTTCCGATATATTGCCGCTTACGGGTACCACACTGACAAATGCTGCGTCTGGTATTTGGGTTTCATCAGGGGTATCCTGTTCCGTCGTTTTAGTCTCGGTAGAGGGTTCTTCCTTTGAATCATCGTCCTCCATAGAAGGATCCTTCATCTCTCCTACGGATGTTACTATTTCATTGTCTGTCGGACCTTTATCGTCAGGCATCGTAATAGGTTTCATAGCCTGATTCTGCATTTCATCACATCCAACAGCAAATACAATTAAGAATGTGATTGATATTAAAGACAATATTTTCATTGCATATTCCTTTTATGTCCACTTGATTTTAGCGTATTATTTTACCAATTCTATTAAGACGGATGTTTGTTACTAACTTCCAAACTTCCCACAACTTCATTGGTCGGTTGGCAGTTGACCACATCACCATGAATGCTTGTCCTTTAATGTCGTCTACATCAACAGGTCCCCAAGTTCGACTATCACTACTCATGTCCCGGTTGTCTCCCATAGCGAAGACCTTTCCTTTTGGCACTATATATGGTTTGCCATTAGTAAATTTGTGATATTCAGAACTGCGGAAGGGTGGAAAATCATATCTATATCGATTATTCGGTATATGTTTCGTATAATGTTCCTCGTCCACTCTTTCACCATTTACATATAGACCTTTGCCTTTGGTATAAACTGTATCACCTTCAACGGCGACAGTCCGTTTGATAAAGTGAAGTTCTCTCTCATGCGGCGGGATAAAAACGAACACATCTCCACGAGCGGGTTCATGGAAATCGAAAACCTTTATATCAGTGCCTGGTATTTTAACGCCATACATAAACTTACACACCAGAATCCGATCACCGATGAGGAGTGTATCTTCCATTGAACCTGATGGAATCAGATACGCATCAACAATAAACGGGCGGAAGAACCCAAATACGAAAATCAGGACGAATACAAATCTTTTAATTTGATGTAATTTCGTTAGTGTAGCTTTGGTTAGTTGTGGTTGCTTCATACGGATCACCTATCTTCGTTTCAAATCTGCCCATCGGACAAATCGTTTTCCATGATGGGATACAGATAGTGGATCTTCTTTCTTTTGTTCCTGCTCAACTACCTCTTGTTCTACTTCTTCTTGTTCTTCTTGTTCCTGCTCAGATTCATCACGTTTTCCCATTCCTTCAGCAGGACTGTTTGGTTGCAGTGTAAAATCACCAGCCTCTACATTAACAAACAGCGGGTCTTCATCTATATTGTCCTCATAAGTTAGTCGTATCTGTCTGCCATCAGGATCAATTCCCATACGACCATTCTTAATATTGCATGACTTAATGGTTACATCTCCCCAGGGAAATACTTCAGGATGTGTCCCATCAGAAGTATTATCCCACACGATTGAATTGGTCATTTTGAGATGGCCTCGGTCAGCAACATAAATGCCGCCCCCCTATTTCCTGCAGAGTTTTGTGTAATTGTACAATAGTTGACATACGCATGGCCAAATCTTGTCAGATCCCATATACCTCCGCCATCTTTCGTAGCGGTATTGTTAGCAATCACACAATCCGTGGCATTTAACCGCGAAGTTACGCTGCAGAATATACCACCACCTACTTCTGCTGTATTCTTATCTATAATTGAATTTTTAACCGTTATTCTGGAATAATCAACACATTTTAATCCACCGTCAGAATTTTCAGTGATGTGGCAATTTGTTATGTTCGCTCCAGAGAAAGAATCACAATAAACCCCTCGTTTGCCGTTTTTGGAAATAACAGAATTACTGATGATAGGACTAACAAAGAGCAAACAGGAAATCCCTATACCTGTATTTTCTGTAATAGTGCAATTTGTTATAGTAGGTTTAGGTGTAGTATCTTCCGCAATTGCATCATCACGCTTATCTTCTTTTCTTACAGATATACCGTTGCCAAAATTACGTAAGATTATGCAGTCTGTTATGATTGGAGACGAATTTAAACAAGAGATTCCAGTGGATTGGTTCCCGTCAATCACACAATTTTTAATTGTGGGTGAACTATAAGAACAGAAAATTACACTTCCATGCGTCCCATTTTTAATTGTGAACCCGTCTAAAATCGAGGCATCTGATTCCGAATTCTGAAAAGTAAAGCCTCTGGTTTCAGTTTTCTCCTCACAGTCAATAATCGTTGCCTCAGCACCATATCGGGACTTTACAGTTATACTTTTTCCCTTGAAATCAATGTTGACATTTCCTGCGCCTTTGTAGATACCATCATCAACTAATACGGTGTCCCCATTTTCTGCGGCATCAATCCCAGCTTGAATAGTAGGGTTATCTGCAGGCACATTGATCGTAGCAGCAAAAGTAAGTGGACTGAATAGAGAGAAACATACAATGAAAGTTAAATTGATAGTTCTTCTAATTTGTTTCATGACTTTTCTCCTATGGATAATATAAACTCCGTCTATTTACTATAGATTAGGTTGAGGAACGAAACCCAACTTTTTTGATAACAGGATGCATGTTGGGTTTCGTTCCTCAACCCAACCTACTATCTAAAGCGTCTCTCATCAATCATTGTAGTGCGGGGTCTCCGTGCCCCGTAATGTCAAATTAACGGGAATAACTGCGGGGCACGGAGACCCCGCACTACAATGTCTAAAATATTAAGCTACTTTCGTTTTAAATCTGCCCATCGGACTATACGTTTTCCCTGTTGTGATACGGCTAAAATATCTGATGCCTGCACTCCCATTGCCGCAGCAGGACTACCAGGTTTAAGACGAAAATCATCTGCGTCTGCATCAACAAACATCGGGTCTTCATCTATGTTGTTTTCATAGATAAAATCCTTGCCATCAGGTTCGTGACCTATACCATCAAGTCCATCCTTAATATCACTAAACTTAACAACAATCCAACTACCTGCTGCGAATACCTCCGGGTGTGTCCTTTCTGATTTGTTTCCCCATACAATTGAATTGGTTAGGTGAAAAGGAACAAAAGACATTTCAGCATAAATCCCACCACCTTTTCTGTGTGCAGTGTTTTCTGTAATTGTACAGTACTTGACTACTGTTCCTCCCCATTTGGATGTCACCCCAATACCACCACCACTCGATCTTGCTGTATTGCGTGCAATTACACTGTCTGATACTCGTAATTCTGCTGTTGAACTACAAAGAATTCCCCCTCCAGTTGTCGCAGTATTCCCAATAATAATTGAATCTTTTACTACCATAACAGCATATTCACTGACTCCTAAGCCACCACGGTTTTGCTCGATTCTGCAATTTGTGATAGGATTACTAGTTCGTGCCAACTGACTATAAAGTATTCCTCGTCCGCTGTTTTTTGATATAGTACACTCATTAATTTGGGGGTTGGCGTAATATTGGGCATAGATGCCGACCCCGGAATTGTCAGTAATAGTGCAATTTTCTATGGTAGGTGTTGCTTATTCTTCTTTCAAAACAACGCCATCCTTTATGAATTGACCATCTATGAATATACCTGCACCGTAAATAGATTCTGAATCATTTCGGATAATTGTGCAATGGGTTATAATCGGATCGGCATTAAAAATATATATGCCACCACCATAACCAGTCCAACTTCCGTTCTTACGTGCTTCATTACTGTCAATTACACAGTTCTTAATTGTCGGTGATGCATAACTAAGATAGAGACCACCACCATATATATGGACACCATTTTTAATTGTAAAGCCATCTAAGACCGAATCAATCGTTTCATCATTATTAAAAATAAAACCTCTTGTCTCAAGTTTTTTCTCACAGTCAATAATCGTTGCCTCAGCACCATTGCGAGATTTTACGGTTATACTTTTTCCCTTAAAATCAATGTTGACATTTCCTTCGCCTTTGTAAATACCATCATCTACCAAAACAGTATCACCATTTTGTGCTATATCAATCCCAGCTTGAATATTAGGGTTATCGGCAGGTACATTGATGATAGCTGCAAAGGTAAGTGGATTGAATAGAAAGAGTAATGCAATGAAAAACGTAATGATATACTTCATGATTGTCCTAACGATAATAGGATTTGTCCTTAGATCTAATATGTGTAAGTTACTCGTCCGTAGCAAGCATTGCTGTGAATGCTTCTTGTGGCACATCAACATTCCCAATCTGTTTGAGTCGTTTTTTACCTTCCTTCTGTCTTTCTAACAGTTTGCGTTTTCTTGTAACATCACCACCGTAGCATTTTGCGGTTACATTTTTACGTAGGGGTCTGACTGACTCACGGGCGACAATCTTGTTCCCAATGGCTGCTTGTATCGGTATCTCAAACATCTGTCTGGGTATCAACTCTTTCAGTTTTGTGACTAAACTTTTCCCACGGTCTTCAGCCATTTCGTGTGGTAGAATAGTTGAGAGAGCATCTACTGGTTTGCCCATCAGAAGTACATCTAACTTAACGAGTTTCTCTGTTTTGTATTCTCCGATATCGTATTCAAGTGAAGCATATCCGCGAGTAAGTGACTTTAACTTCGGATAAAAATCTACAAGCATCTCACTGAGTGGTAAATCATAGAGGAGTTGCACTCTGCTTGCATCCAATTGATTCATCCGCTTATATACACCCCGTCGTTTTTGACAAAGTTCCATCGCATTACCGATATATTCGCGTGGGACGATTATATCAATATTGACATAAGGTTCTTCAATTCGTTCTATGTTTTGTATTTCAGGTAGATGTGCAGGATTGTCCACTAACACATCATCACCTGATTTGAGAAAAACGCGATACATCACACTGGGGGCAGTCCGAACAAGCGAGAGTTCAAATTCCCGTTCAAGACGTTCATGGATAATCTCCATGTGTAGTAGACCTAAGAATCCGCATCGAAACCCGAATCCGAGGGCAACAGAAGTTTCCGGTTCAAAGGTGAAAGAGGAATCGTTGAGTCTAAGTTTTTCCAGTGCTTCTCTGAGTGCATGAAATTGGTTTGTATCTGCAGGATACAGACCACTAAATACAAGCGGTTTTATCTCTTGATAGCCTGGAAGTGGGACTTCGGTAGGATGCAAATGATTCGTGATTGTATCTCCAATTTTAGCATTGTTAATGTCACGAATACCCGCAATAAGATACCCGACTGCACCTGTTTTGAGTTTTTCAGTGGGCTGCATCTGTGGTGTAAAAATACCCACTTCCTCAACTTCATAAGACCGTTTAGTCTGCATGAGTTGTATTTTTTCTCCTGGTGCAATGCTACCATCAAAAATGCGAGTGTAAATAATCACACCACGATAGTTATTGTAAATGGAATCAAGTACAAGTGCTTTTAATGGAGCTGCAGAGCCCCCAACAGGTGCGGGTATCCGGTTGACAATTGCCTCTAAAATAGCGGGGATACCGATGCCAGCTTTCGCACTGACAAGAAGAGCGTCCTCCGCGGGTATACCAACTACCTCCTCAATCTGTCTTTTGACTTCATCAGGTTGGGCAGCTGGCAGGTCAATTTTGTTAATTACAGGGATAATTTTCAGTTCATTTTCTATTGCAAGATAGGCGTTTGCCAAGGTTTGCGCTTCAACGCCTTGTGCTGCATCAACAATAAGGATCGCACCTTCACACGCTGCAAGACTTCGGGACACCTCATAAGTGAAATCTACATGCCCTGGCGTATCAATCAAATTGAGTTCATAGACATTTTCATCTTCAGCACGATAATGGAGTTTGACTGCGGTAGCTTTTATAGTGATACCGCGTTCCCGTTCTAAATCCATTAAATCCAGCACTTGTTCCCGCATCTCTCTTTCAGCAAGTGTGTTTGTCCGCTCTAAGAGACGGTCACTTAATGTGCTTTTGCCATGGTCTATGTGTCCTAAAATGCAGAAATTGCGAATGTTGTGAAGTATTGTTGACATGATGTAAATAGTATACTATATTTCATGTCATTTTTCCATAAAAATGATAGTTTAAATAAAGATTAAGAAAGAAATTCAGTAATTTGAAATCAATGTCTACCGCGCTTACAAAGCGCGCCTACGCGGTTTAGGGAAATGAGAATTACCGAATTAATCTTCATCAATAAGGTTATTGCACAAGTGCTTTCTGTGCTATTGCGCGACCTCGATCTGTCAACGTCAGTTGCGCTGATTCTTGTGAAACATATCGGTTGTTTAACGCAAATTTGACGACGCGTGAGGCAAATGACGGTTCCCACTGCAGATGTTCGTGTAGGTGTGCTATTTCAGATTCGGCTTGTGCTTCCGGCAACCCTTCGTGATTAAAGAGGTGTATGACCAGCATTGTCTGAGCAAACTCCCACTTTTGACGGATGTGTCTCCGTGCAATTGCAATGATACCGCGTTTAGGGACAATCATAAACACAAGGACAAAATCAAGTAACGTAAAGGACGCGATCGCACCTGCAATTGAAACATTGATTATGTATGTAGCAAACCAATAACCGATCACTGCGTTCACACACCCTATCACAACACTATAAATGAGCATCCGAGTGAGATTATCAGTCATTAAATACGCAGTGGCAGGTGGACCGGCAATTAATGCAACAACTAAAATAGATCCGACTGCATCAAAAGCACCTACGGTCGTCATGGACACCAACGTCATCAATCCATAATGGATAAGTCCTGGTGCAAAACCTAAGGTAGCTGCTAAACTTGCGTCAAACGTTGCCAATTTCAATTCTTTGTAGAATAGCAGAATAAAAGCGAGGTTCAAAACTAACATTCCACCCATCACATATAAAGATATAGGCTTCAGTTCGTAACCAGAAATCTCTAATAGGTTGTATGGTGCGTACTCAAGTTCACCGAGAAGAACTGCATCCGTATCCAGGTGGATATTGCCTGCGTAACGGGAAATCAGAATTACGCCAATGCTGAACAATGCGGGATAAGTTAAACCGATAGCAGCATCTTCTTTGACAAGTTTTGTTTTTTGTAGTAATTCAACGAATATAACGGTAAGCACACCCGTTGCCGCAGCAGCAAGAATCAACAATGGTGATGAGATATTATGTGTGACAAAAAACGCAAGAACGATACCGGGAAGAATAGCGTGGCTAATCGCATCACTCATCAAGGTCATGCGACGCAGCACCAAGAATACACCGGGTAATGCACATGCCGATGCAGTGACAATTGCGATAAGTATAGTAAAGGTTTCATAATATTCTTCTATCATTTTTATTCGGTTTTCTGTTGTGGTTGCTCAATTAATTGCGCCGCCGTTAATTTTAGGTTTCGTTTATTTTGACGTTGTCGGATTCCATCCCAGAGTAACCCTCGATTCGGTGCAAAAGCAATTGACATACCAACACAAAATGTGGCACATAGGATAATCATTGGTCCAGTAGGAATTCTTGTCGCGGTACTACTAATTATTGTTCCACTCACACCAGCAAACGCCCCGAAACCTGCGGCGAGAATCACCATCAAGTTAAGTCTATTTGTCCATTGTCTTGCAGCGACAGCGGGTGCGACTAACATTGCACTCATCAGGACTGCCCCAACTGCTTGTAGACCGAGGACGATTGCAATCACAAGCAGACTTGTCAACAATATATCAAGTGCCCGGGTAGGAAACCCGATCGACGCGGCAAAACCTTCATCAAAAATAAGTAATTTCAATTCTTTCCATAGGATAAAGACGATAATGAGTGCTGCACCACCGAGGATACCGATTGTTAGGACATCCTGTTTCAACATTGTTGCTGCTTGTCCGAAGATGAACGTATCTAAACCTGCCTGATTAGCATTACCAGTGCGTTGGATAAATGTAAGCAATACCAATCCGAAGCCAAAAAAGGTAGATAGAACAAGAGCAAGCGCACTATCATATTTGATACGGGTCAGGCGGACAATACTTAATATAACCAATGTGCCTATCCATCCCGCGATGGCCGCCCCTAGTACCAGAATCAGAGGTGTCTTACTCCCTGTCAACATAAATGCAAGGGCAATACCAGGAAGTGCAGCATGTGAGATAGCATCACCGAGAAGACTTTGTCGTCTTAAAACAGCGTAAGTTCCAAGTGCGCCGCTAACTGCCCCAAGTAAAGCAGCTCCTGCAGCTACTATTATGAGTGTATAATAATTATTGTATAAAAAAAATATATATGGCATGACAATATGGTTGTTAAAGGTAAATGGAGTATTCGGACTACTTTAACGGTTTTTAATAAATGCTATCCGCCCGCCGTAAGTCTCACGTAGATTATCTGATGTGAAAGTTTGCTCAACAGGTCCACTTGCAATTCGACGGATGTTCAGTAGAGTTACCCAATCAAAGTAGTCAGTAACTGTTTGCAAGTCATGATGCACCACTACGACTGTTTTACCGTTTTCCCGAAGTTCTTGAAGTAACGTGACGATTGCGCGTTCAGTTGTGGCATCTACACCTTGAAAAGGTTCGTCCATCAAATATATTGTGGCATCCTGTACGAGAGCGCGTGCGAGGAATACGCGCTGCTGTTGTCCACCGGAAAGTTGACTTATCTGTCGGGCTGTATAATTCTCCATACCGACTTTTTCGAGGGCTTGCATAGCAAGTTCGTGGTCATGCTTCCCTGGTCGCCTTATCCAACCGAGTGAACCGTATCTTCCCATCATTACAACATCAAGCACATTTGTTGGAAAGTCCCAGTCAACACTTCCCCGTTGTGGCACATAACCGACTATTCTTCGTTGTGCCTCATAAGGTTTATTGTAAATTAGCACATTACCCGCAGCAGGACGCACTAACCCTAAAATTGCCTTAATCAGCGTTGTTTTTCCTGCTCCATTGGGACCAACGATTGCCAAGAGCACTCCTGGGGGCACATCAAGGTCTATGTCCCACAAAACAGGTGTTTCCTGATATGCGACAGTCAAGTCGGTTACTTCTATGGCTTTTGCATCAAGTGATTGCAATTTATTTTTCCTCTGTAGGAGTAGTTTCTCCGATCAATGCCTGGACAATGGTGTCAATATTATGTTTCACCATTCCGATATAAGTGCCTTCAGGTGTCCCCTCATCTCCCATTGCGTCAGAAAAGAGTTCACCTCCAATTTGTACATCAAACCCTTTTGATTTCACGGCGGCTTTCACTGCCTCAAGGCTGCGTGATGGAACAGACGATTCCACAAAAATTGCAGGTATACGTCGTTCTGCGATAAAGGTCGCTAATTGCTGAACATCGGAGATAGCTGCCTCTGAAACAGTGCTAATTCCTTGAAGTCCTCGCACCTCAAAACCATACGCCTTGCCGAAGTAGTTGAAAGCATCGTGTGCTGTAACGAGCACACGTTGTTCAGTCGGTACACGTTCTGCTTGGGTCATGACGTATTGATGCAGTTCGGTAAGTTGTGTGAGATAACGTTCTGCATTGTCTTGATATACGATCTCGTTATCTGAATCTAATTCTGTTAGAGAATCACGAACCTTTTCAACAACTTTTATCCATAGAGTTACATCAAACCAGAGGTGCGGGTCATATTGTCCCTCATAATCTTGAGATGATAACAAAAGTGCCTTGTTAATATCATCGGTCACTGCAATTGCTTTGATATCACCTGTCATTTTATCAAGAACGTCACCTAATTTTGCTTCAAGATGTAATCCGTTATAAAAGATGATTTGTGCGGCATTCAAGCTTTGAATATCTTTTGCAGTCGGTTTATATAGGTGTGGATCAACACCGGCACCCATCATCCCGACGACTTCAACCTTCTCACCACCGACATTTTTTACGACATCGGTAATCATTCCAATAGTAGCAACAACACGGATTTTGTCTGATGTTGCATCATTAGATTGCTTCTTTGTATCACAACCGATCATCGCAAAAACAAAAATTGAAAATAAAATAAGAATTAATTTGTGCATAATTTCACATTTCAAAAGATAAATTGTTCTAATACTTTGCCGACCAAATAGCCAATACCAGCCACTCCGAGGCCAACAACAAACATATCAATACCACTTCTGATTAAACCACGTCCGGTGAAGAGACTCCGCGCCGCGCCGACAGCAAAGTGTGAAAACATGGCAAGAGTAAAAGAGATCCATATCGCTGAAAAACCAGAGGTAAACAGGAACGGGGCAACAGGAATAAACGCGCCGACAGCAGTTGCAAGTCCAGTGATCCATCCTTCTTTAAATGGTGTCGTATGCGTTTCACCAATCTTAAGTTCAGATTGGATTTTTTCCTCTAACGCTCTTTCTGGATCACTCATCACTTCTTGTGCAAGGAGTCTTGCATGTTCTTTTGGCACACCACGAGAGGCATAAATTAGTGTGAGTTCATCCTCCTCAATGTCGGGCATAAATCGGATTTCATCTCTTTCAACTTCAATTTCGTGTTCATATACCTCCTGTTCGCTTTTTGCTGCGAGGTAACCTGAAGCTCCCATAGAGAGTGAATCTGCGACTGTGCCAACAATGCCGGTGACCATAATAGTGTCTGGGTTATCTGTAGCGGCGATTACACCAGCAACTAAACCGAAGTTTGCAGTTAATCCATCGTTAAACCCGTAAACTATATTCCCAAGCATACCACCTGATTCTGTTTTATGCCACGGTTCATCAGTTGTTCCGGTTAGTTCTTTCAAACTTTCTGTATGCATTGCGGATTCTTTTGCGAGAACAAGGGCAGTTTCTTTGGCATCTACCAAGGTGCTGTTTTTATGCAGCATAAGGTAATCTTTTACCTCACTTGCTTCTTCGTTAAGCATCCGCGCAAGTGGGAATGTGTTGCCAAACTTCCGGGCATACCATGCCCAGAATCTCGCCTTGAATGTTGGACGTTGCTCCTTAATCTCTACATCATAAGATGATAACATCTCCTCCCAACGCGCTACATGCCGATTTTCCACGTCGGCAAGTTCCTTTAATATATCTTTCCGATCAGGGGCCGATTCTAGGTTTGCGAATTCACTATAAAGGAAACTTGCATCCACTTCATCTTGTAGATGGTGTTTCCATGTTTTAATCGTTTTGCCATCCGGTTTAATTTTATTTTCTTTTTCCATATTGGGTTCCCTCATCGGTTATATGCGCGCCTTCAAAGCGCGCTTATACATTATCTGTTTCTTCTACATTATTTACGAATATATGCTTTGCTACCTCACGTCCAATCACCGCTTGCTGTCCTGCAATATCAATGGTGAAAGGACCTTCAAATGGTGCAACTTCGATTACTCGAAACGCTGTGCCTGGATAAAGATTAAAACTGCCAAGATGACGTAGCATTGCGGAATCGCTATCACTTACTTCGGCAACTACGCAGGATTGCCCGTTATGTAAATCAGTCATCGGGACAGAATGTGTTTCCAGGACAACGCCATTTTTATCAGGTATAGGGGAACCGTGTGGGTCTTCAGTTGGATATCCGAGAAATGCATCCATCCGTTCCTCCATGTCTTCTGAGATTACATGTTCTAATTTCTCAGCTTCCTCGTGAACACCATCCCACGGTACTCCGAGTGCCTTGAAAAGATATAATTCCAATAAACGATGATGTCGGATGATTTCAAGTGCAATTGCTTTTCCCGATTCTGTGAGTGTAACCCCTTGATACCTTTCATGACATACAAGGTTCATTGACTTAAGCTTTTTGATCATACCAGTTGCAGAGGCTGGTTTGACATCAAGGTATTCTGCCAAATTGCCAGTTGAAACTTTACCACCTTTTTCTTGTAACTTATAGATTGACTTGAGGTAGTCTTCTGCTGCTTGTGTAAGCATTTATCTTTCCTATCCGCAAGAAACACATAAAACGTGTATTCTTATGTACGGTGAGTGGTAGGTCTAACCTACCCAAGTTTAGTTGATATATACCATAAAATTTAATTCTGTCAACAAATTAATTTAGGCATGACTAAATTATATATTACTGTCAAATTTACGTCAAGTATTTTATATTTCTGTTTAACCTTGACAATCAGGAAATAAAGATATATAATTCCTTTATGGCACAAGAATATGATAAAATAACAAAACATCTATTTTCAGATTATGCTACCGAAATCTCATAAATTATACTTAGCATAAAAGAGACTAAAGTAATAGATGATATTGATACAGAATAACAGATCGTTATAGGTGGCAGAGCAAAACAACATCAGGCTTACATACATTGATGAGAACAATACATTTTTTCTACGTGTTAACTCTTATGTAACTCGCATTTGAATAAAAAATACATAAATGAAGGATTTCAAAATGCAAAGTAAAACAACACTTACTACTCTTCTCCTCGTTTTCGTAGCACTTATCAGTTGTTGTGCTTCATCAACCCTTCAAGCACAACAACCCACTGATTTTGACATATTAAGTTCTTTTGAAAATGCTATTACTAAAATCGTAGATCAAAGTAAACCAGCTATTGTCAGTATTGCAGTTAAAAAAATGGAACTTAAGGATAACAAACTAACCGAGACATCAGGAGGAGGTTCTGGTTTCTTTATCCGAAATGATGGTTATATTATAACCAACGAACATGTGGTGCGTGGAGCGAAAAAGATCACTGTCAATTTGTTCAATGGCAGCAAATATGATGCGAGCTTAGTTGGAGGCGATCAGAACACTGACATAGCCGTTATAAAAATAGACGGAAAGAAAGACTTCCCAATCCTTAAAATGGCAGATTCATCAAAAGTTAGAGTTGGACAATTTGCCATTGCAATCGGTGACCCAATCGGATATAAGTATACAGTGACTGCTGGAATCGTCGGTGGAACAGACCGTTGTTATCACGAGAAGAACAATCTCTATCAATACCACCGTAATTACATCCAAACAGATGCGTGGATTAACCCTGGCAGTAGCGGTGGTCCCTTATTAAATATACAAGGAGAAGTCATTGGCATCAATGCATTGAACCCTGGTGAAGGATCAACCTTAGCGGTAAATTGTGGTCTTGCCCAAAAAATTAGCGATCAACTCATTGCTCATGGCAGAATTATCCGTGGACATCTTAATGCTGATATGCGAAGTGTCGCACAAGGTATTAGGATAGCAAGTGTAAAACAGCACACTTATGCATCACAGTGTGGTTTAAAACGGAATGATATTATCGTTGAATTTGATGGAGAATCAGTGCATGGTGTCTCCGATTTTGAATTGCAGATTATGGAATGCCAGATCGGACAACAATATCCTATTAAAGTGCTACGACAAGATCAGGAAATCACACTTAATTTAACTATTGATGAAATGCCACTTGAATTAGTAGGCCGTTCTGTTAATGCTGAGTCTGCTGCTTGGAAAACACTTGGGTTAGCCACGCGAGCGTTAGAGAAAGACAATTATCAACGCTACGCATATTTAAATGCTGAAGATCGTGGTATTTTGGTTGAAAAGGTTAAGAGAAGATCATCCGGATCCAATGCAAATATTCAGCGTGGTGCACTCATCACCGAAATAAATGGTCAAGAAATCAGCGATGTTCAATCCCTTGAAACTTTCCTTGAAAATAATGCAGACTTATCCGAATTTATTCTTAATATAAAAAGTATCCAGGGTACAGAAAAAGTAACACTTACATTATAAAATTTGTTAAAGAAGAATGGCACGTTATATAGAACACTTAAGTTGCCAACTACCTGCAATCACCAAAAGAGGATTATCTATGCGAAAACAGAGTTATTTGATATGTACCCTTCTTATTTTTGTTATCATGCTCTCATCTTGTGCTTTCCAAGTTAAACAACCCACCAGTATAGAACTATTAAGCACAATGGAGAATGCCTTTATTGATATCGCTGCCCAAAGCAAACCTGCTATCGTTGGCATTTTTGTTAGACATTCAAATAGAGAATTAAATCGGTGGGGTTCAGGGTTCTTTTTTCGTGAAGATGGTTATATTCTGACAAATGACCACATTGTTCACGGTGGACAAAGATTTGAAGTCAAGTTGTTAGACGGTAGTATAATAGATGCGAAATTAGTTGGAACAGATGTCAACACAGATGTTGCGGTACTAAAGGTTGAAGGAAACAAGGAATATCCTATTCTTCCATTAGCTAATTCTGAGAAAGTTCGGGTTGGACAATTTGCCATTGCAATTGGGAATCCTTTTCAACTTGATTATACAGTAACAACGGGGGTTGTCAGCGGCAAGAGCCGGAACGTTTTGGGAGGAACACCTATCATCCGGTATCAAAGTTTCATCCAGACAGATGCGTGGATTAATACAGGTAGCAGCGGAGGTCCTCTTTTAAATATTTATGGAGAAGTTATTGGTATCAACGCCCTAATTCGAAAGGTAGAAAATACACCCGCACCAGCGATGGCGGGTGCGGGGTTTGCTATTCCCAGTAACCTTGCAAGTGTCATTGGTGGCCAACTTATCTCCAACGGAAAAATCATTCGTGGTTATCTCGGAATTAGTATGCGGGAGGTGGCACAAGGTATTCGTGTTGAAAGAGTGCTATTGGGAACACCTGCAGACAAAGCAGGTTTACAGTGGCGTGACATCATCTATGAATACAACGGAAAAAAGGTCAAAGACACACTTCAATTTCAAATGCTCATAGCGGAATCGCCAGTTGGTAAAGAATCCGTTATCAAAGTTCTACGGCGTGGGCAACAGAGAACACTCCGAACCACAATTGTTGAGATGCCACCAGAAATGGCAGGATTGCCTTTTGAAGATGATTCTGTTTCTTGGAATACGCTTGGATTAGCCGTAAGACAGTTAGAAAAAGGCGATGCACAGAGATACACATATCTGACTGATGAAGATCGTGGTGTAATTGTTGAAAGGGTTAAGGTTGATGCGCCTGGGTTTAATGCCAAGATTCCACGCGGTGCGCTGATCACTGCAATCAATGATGAACAAATATCTGATGTACAATCGCTTGAAGCATTGTTACAAACACATAAAGAACTTAAAGAACTGATCCTTGACATAAAGAGCAGCCACGGGACAGAAAAGTTAACTGTGCAGTTAAAAAAATAAGGTTCTAAGCATCACTACCTTTTATAGAACGATGTAATAAGGATACATGGCACAAAAACCGAAAACCCTCACCCTGAAAGATATTTTTAGTCCGGGGGGTATTATTTCAGAACATCTTTCGGATTATGAGTATCGTGAAGAGCAACTTCTCATGGCAAATGCTGTTGCCCGTGCTTTCTCTGCCTCTGAGCATTTGATTGTTGAAGCTGGAACAGGAGTCGGAAAAAGTTTTGCCTATCTTATACCTGCTGTTTCACTTTCTGTCAAAGCTAATCAGACTGTTGTCATTTCCACCAACACCATCAGTTTACAGGAGCAGTTAGTAACAAAGGATATACCGTTTTTGCATGATGTGCTACCCCGTGATTTCAAGGCGGTTCTTGCTAAAGGACGACACAACTATCTATCTCGTCGCAGATTGAATAATTTGCTAACTTCTGAACGCGGGCTGTTTGACACGATGGAAGAGGTAGATCAGGTCAAGCAGATAGTTGAGTGGGTAGAAACAACAGAGGATGGAAGTCGCGCCGATCTATCTATACAACCCACAGCTTTAGTATGGGATAAGGTGGCATCTGACCGAGATAACTGTCTTGGCCGTAAATGCCCTACCTACGAAGTCTGTTTTTACTTCAATGCACGCAATGAGATGCATAATGCAGACCTACTCATCGTCAATCACCACCTTCTGTTCAGCGACTTGGCACTTCGTCAACTTGACTCTTCTGTTGGCATTCTCCCCGATTACGATTACCTTGTTATTGATGAAGCACATCATTTGGAATCCACTGCTACCAATCATACAAGTCTAAAAATCAGCAACGCACAAGTCAAATGGCTTTTAGATTCTCTTCACATTGAGGGAAAGGAAAGTGGTGCGGCAACTCAATTTGACTCGTCAGATCTGATGCATGGTGTTGATGAAACCCGTGAACAGGCAAACCTATTTTTTCGTGCTGTTGGAGACTACTTTGCAAATACAGATGGTTATACTACAACTAAACGAATTGATGAAGATAACGTTGCTGAGGTCTTTGAAACAGGGAATATATTAGATGCTCCGATGTTAAAAATTGAGAAAACACTTAAGCAACTACGTGATAATGCTGAAACAGATGATGATGAGGTGGAATTATCTTCATACTACAACCAGTGCAGACGGCTCAGAGAAGTATTGGACTTGATGGTCCACCAACCCGATCCTGAATATATCTACTGGGCAGAAACTTCATCAAGGGGGCGAACCCCTCGTATCCTTCTGAATGCTACCCCTGTAAATGTTAGTCAGATGTTGAAGGACTATCTGTTTGCCGCAAAAGAAAGTGTTGTTATGACAAGCGCGACGCTTTCTACATCCAATAATTTTAATTATTTCAAAAAACGAATAGGTATAGATGATTGTCGGGAACTGTTGGTACACTCACCATTCAACTTCAAGGAACAGGTAAAGATACATATTCCTCAGTCTATGCCAGATCCGAGAAGTGAAGCGTTTGTCCCCGCTGCCATCCGTGAAATCAAACACTATCTCAAATTGACACACGGTAAGGCTTTCGTCCTGTTTACCAGTTATAAAATGATGGATGAAGTTTATGAGGAAGTTGAACCATTCCTGACAGAAATGGGTATTGATATTTACAAACAGGGAGGCGAACTCTCACGGACAGATATGTTACAAGCATTCCGTGAAGATACAGATTCTGTTTTATTCGGCACATCCAGTTTCTGGGAAGGTGTTGATGTTCGTGGTGAAGCATTAAGTAATGTCGTTATCACAAAATTACCTTTTGAAGTGCCAACACATCCGATTATGGAAGCACGGGTTACTCAGATTAAAGAACAGGGTGGAAATGAATTCTATGAGTTCAGTTTGCCTGAAGCTATTCTCCGTCTCAAACAAGGATTTGGAAGACTTATCCGCACACAAAACGATCACGGTATAGTAGTAATTCTGGATTCACGTATCATAACGCGTAGTTACGGCAAACTTTTCCTCGCATCACTCCCACCTTGTGATATTGTAGCCTAATTAAGAATGTGAATCCGGTTTGGGGGTTGTAGGTTGGGGTTTTGCTATATTATACCCATTGGTCTAAATGATTCAACTATGATATAACGCCATTTTAAAATAAAAGAAGTTCAATGTATTTCACACTGAACTTCTTGCAAGGATAGGTTTCTGTCCAACGGTTTTAGTATCGTTGTGGTGAAGGTTGAGCAATCCGGATACTTCTACTATGTGTGAACGGAAACTTGAACTCTAACGTTTGATAACGTTGTGCACCACCTGGAGGAGGAGACTTTTCAATGGGCAGAATTACTAACAAGTCAATGGCATTGAGTTTTACCTGCCTGAACGGTAGGAATCCTTCTACACTCTCACCTGGGTTAACACCGACGCGGTGAAAACCGACCTGTTTTTCTACAATTGGCATACGTTTTTCAATTAGGATTTGCCGTGCTTTCTCTAAGCCGTGTTTTACATAGAGACCGGATGCCCGTGACATATAGGCAAACCGTTCCTCTAAATCTTCATAGTTAAGACCTGGATAAAAGTTTTCACCTTGATCATTAATCTCACATTTCTTTACATCAAAAAGAATATATTCTTCACGATTGTTCGTAATTTTTACGTAAAACACATCGGTCTTATCACCTTGTCGGAGTGCTTCAGTCTCGTAAAATGGAGAGAAGGCGTTCCCGCGATTATATTTTCTATCCAGATCGGTTCTGCGCCAATAACAGATAGAAACGGTGATGCCATCCAGCGTTTTTGTGAGGAATGGTTGTCTTGCATGTATATCAAATTCCTTTGGAAAGTCTGATACGAATACGACATCAACTACTTTCCTATTTTCGTGCACAGTAGGTAATTCTATTTGGGGTTCAACTTCAACCCATTCTTTCAAAAATTGATTCCAATTATCAGGAGAAAAAGTATACTCTGGAGAAGCGAAAACGTATGTTAATGCCTTTGAATTAGAATCTGGCACCTTAACGAAACGAAAACCGACTGTTTGTAGTCCATGCTTATCAATAATCGGTTGTGCCAAATTTGCAGCAGGAATAGCGGGAACAACCTTACCTGAACTCGGGTTATTTTCTATTTCCATTTGTGCATCAACTATATTTTGCACCGGTTGGATCGGAGACATACTTTGTAAGGACTGACCGCCGCATCCTAATATGGTAAATCCTAACAAAAAGAGCATCCCTATATTTAGTAATAAAAATGTCTGTGGCAGTCTCTCAAATTGCTTACTTCTGCATGACTCCCTCCCCAAATTCTTGCAAACTTTTGTTTGCTTAAAAAACCATTTCATGGATATAATTGCCTCCTTGTCTACCATGTGAGAATGGCAGCATATTTTATGTTTGTCATTAGACCTAATGTTAAGTTACCATAACTGCACATTTTCGTCAACAACATAAATATATTTATTTAAACTTAATTACAGAATTCTTACTTTTTTGTATAATCTGTAGTTTATATGACTTTGAAAGTGAATCTTGACTGATGTATTCCTATTTGTCATAGTTAAAAAAAGTTGACATCAAGAACTGTTTGTGTTTATAATACAGCACAATGATTTTGTATAACCAAAGGAATTCTTTACCAATTTATTTTATCAGAAATGAACATGAGACACTTTGTTATTATATTTTTAGTAATGCTAGTTTGTGTAATCAATCCGTTATTTGCACAAGACACAGAACCACAAACTGATCCCCCTGTACCGACACCAGAAGAAGTAACAACGGTAGAGCAGGAGGAAAATCAGGATACGGAACCTGTTACGCCACCCACACAAGAAGAATCTTCTATCCCGCAAGAACCACCTACTATTACACAAGAAGAGGGAGATAAGGAAACTAAGGATGGATCTTTACATACTGATCCTGAAGATCCTACCGTTGAAAGTGATCTGGCGGATACTCCTCTCATCCCAAAGGAGGTTGAAGTCGAAAAACCGATTGAAGAACCTGCTCCGACACCGCCGCAGTGGCAGGGAAGGCGAAGGATGTTCAAAATTGTTAACGATTTCTTGTTAAAACCGGATGAGACCTTGACAACTCTGGTGTTGATTGCTGGAGATGCAACCATACAGGGAACAGTCACAGGAAACGTCTTAGTAATCGGTGGTAATGTTGAACTGACACAGGGAGCACAAGTGAAAGGTTTGCTCAAAGTGATAGGTGGGAAGATAAATGGAAACCTTGAATCTGTCCAAAATGTTAGGATCAATAATCAATGGCAAATGGCACCGGCAGTGGCATATCTCTTGATGCATCCGCATACCATCTGGGATATTAAAAGGCATAGAAGTTTTCGGTTGACTATTCAAAAGTTTGTGATATTGCTGATTACATATCTGCTTATTGCAGTGGTATTTTCAAGACCGATAAATGCTGTCAGTTCAATGTTGACAGAAAGACCGATTGGGAGCATCCTATTTAGTATCCTCATGTTTATAGTGCTCCCAGCTGTTGCAGTTGTGCTCATACTCTCTATAGTAGGATATCCGTTCCTGTTGTTATGTATATGCCTTTTGGTGCCGGTAGCGTTATGTGGTAAAACAGCGATCTTTCTTACACTTGGGAGTACTCTTCTTGCTGGTAGACTGAAACCACTTGCTGTGGTATTCGGGTTTATCCCTTACTTTATGGCGACTGAGATCCCGCATGTGGATTGGATTGCGTTTCTCGTTTTTAATGGAGTTGGCATTGGAATCTGTATATTATCAGCATTAAATGAAATGTACCAAAATCAGACTAAAATTAATTGGGCAGAAAGAGTGCGATAATAATGGTTCTTGAATCCCCCATTTTCCTGAGTCTGTTCTTCTTATTGCCGTTGTTGGCACTATTCTATTGGTGGCAACGGAAACAGGCATCACCGACAATTCGTTTCACAGAACTTGAGGGTGTCCGTGAAATGCCACGAAGACTCTCTGTCAAACTACTCCCATTGCTTAAGGTGATTAGATTTATCGTTATAGCATTACTTATCTTTGCCCTTGCAAAGCCACAACGTCTCCAAAGCCAAGAACGACGTTTTGTTGAAGGAATTAATATCTTCTTAGCACTTGATGTATCTGACAGCATGAGAGCAGAAGATTTCAATGAGACGAACCGTCTTCAAACAGCGAAATCGGTAATACGCGATTTTCTTAAGTTTCGCGATAGTGATCGTATAGGGTTGGTCGTATTTTCTGGTGAAAGTTATACGCTTTGTCCACTGACACTGGATTATTCAAACTTAACGGAATTACTTGATGATGTAGAAGTTGAGATGGGGGATCAACTACAAGAAGGGACTGCTATAGGGGACGCAATTGCAATGACTACGCATAGATTACGACCATCGGATGCTGGGACCAAGATAGTCATTCTCCTGACAGATGGTGAGAACAATGCTGGAACGATTGACCCAGAAAAAGCAGCAGCCTTGGCGCAATCCTTAGGTATACGGGTTTATACCATCGGCATGGGCAAAGAGGGAGGAACACGCATCCCTTTTGAAGATACTACATTTGGGAAACGTTATACCGATATTGTAACTTATTTGGATGAAGTTACGCTTCAAAAGATAGCTAATGCCACTGGTGCCCGGTATTTCCGAGCGAAAGACCTGCAATCACTGAAACATGTCTATACGGAGATTGACAAACTTGAAAAGACAAAGTTCAAGGTTGTTCGCTATACTGATCGGCAAGAAATGGCGGTGTATTTTCTTATTCCAGCTGCGTTTCTTTTAGGACTCGAAATCCTATTGAGCAATACAGTGCTGCGGAAAATCCCATAATTATATTTATTTACAAAATTAACAAGGAGAATAATATGAAAAATATCATTGCATGTAATTTAGGTAGTTATCGTCAGTTTGGTGTGAATGCGTATTCACACTTATCAGAAATAGGTTTGACCAATGTGGAGATCGGTGTGCCATCAGTTGATGGTGTGGAAGCATTGCAGTCAGAGTTAAAATCGCACGGACTTACAGCAACCAGCCTACTCGGTAGGTGTGATGTACAATCTGATACAGTCGTAGAGGATTTCCAAACAACACTAAATATTGCTAATGAAATGGGTGTGAAGGTAATATTTGTTAGTGTCCACGCCGGCGAAACAGACAAGAACGTCGTTTATGATCGCCTACGCGCTATTGGTGAGAATGCTGAACCTTTGGGTGTTAAAGTGTGTTTAGAAACACATCCAGATATGGCACACAACGGGGATATCGCTCTTGAAACGATGAAGGGTGTGGATCATCCGAACGTCCGCATCAATTTTGACACTGGCAATGTCTACTATTACAACCATAATGTTGATGCTGTTTCAGAAGTTAAGAAGATCGTGGACTACGTTGGTGCTGTTCATCTCAAGGACACGAACGGTGGTTATCGAACTTGGCATTTTCCCACCCTCGGCGAAGGTGTTGTTGATTACAAAGCCGTTTTTCAGACACTGAACGATACAGGTTTCTACGGCCCTTTCACAATGGAATTGGAAGGGATTGAGGGTGAAAATCTTGATGAAGCGGGTGTTAAAGCACGTGTAGCAGATTCACTGCAGCACCTGAAAGACATTGGAGTCATCTAATGGATACCAATTTCTGCGTTATTCGACTCGGTGATGGAGAACGGGTCAGTGGGACATTGGGAAATGTACTTGACACACCAGATATGACTACCATCGGTCCATTTGCTGTATCTAAAGATCGTCCAACTGAACTTCATTATCACGATTTTGATGAATATTGGTTATTCACAGAAGGGATGACTACGGTAACACTGAGAACTGCTGAGGGACAAACCAATTCTTATCGTGTGGGACCTGGGGTTTTAGTTGTTACACCAAAAGGTGTTGAGCATGGACACATTCCAGATGATGTTGTCAAAGGAGTGCAGTGGGTGAGTGTGATTCATCCTGATGCTCGTCATGGACATTTGCACCGAGAATTTATATCGGAATAAAGTTATAGATATATCCGTTCGTACCATAACATAGAATGCACAAGATGAATACAACAATTCTTACTAAACGCGAGATTAAACAAACGCTTCTTAGTCACCAAAACACGCTGAGGGAACACGGTGTAAAACGGCTTGGGCTTTTCGGATCCTATGTTAAGGACACGGCTCATGACGAGAGTGATATTGATCTGCTTGTAGAACTTGAGGAAGTGTCATTTGATCGGTATATGGAACTCCGTATTTTTCTTGAAGATCTATTCCAAAAGAAGATTGACCTCGTGATCGCGGATTCGCTCAAACCACGCTTGCGACCGCGTATAGAAAAGGAAGTTGAGTATGTCGCAGAACTCTGAACAAACAAACTCATTGCTGTTGCGACGCTTAGGACGAACCGAATTACAGGTCACAAGTCTTAGTTTAGGTGGTGCGCGTATCGGTAGTAGCAATGTCACTGATGATGAAGCGATTGAAACGGTGCGTCGTGCAATTACTCTGGGGATGAACTATATTGACACTTCTCCGCTTTATGGTGAGAGCGAAAGACGAGTCGGACTGGCACTGGCTGATGGGTGGCGTGAGAAGGTTTATCTTGCAACGAAAACCGGAACGCACCCGAAATGGCGTGGTGATTATAGTGCTTCTGGCACACGTCACAGTGTTGAGAATAGTCTACGTCTGTTGGGCACAGACTATCTTGATGTTTGTTTAGTTCATGACCCTTCAAATATGGATCCTGTTATTGCTAAGGATGGCGCGTTGGATACACTTCAAAAGATGCGCGAAGAGGGATTGGTGAAACATATCGGACTTGGGGTGAGAGAACACGAATTCCATAAGATTGCCATTGAAACCGGTATCGTAGATGTAATTCTCACCTATCTGGATTATACACTTCTGAGTCAAACTGCAAATGAGTGGTTATTGTCTTTTGCGAATGAAAATGACATCGGTGTCATCAATGGAAGTCCTATCGCTGCGGGTTTGCTTTGTGATCTTGAACCGGATATTCAAAACGGTGGACCTGATGTTGATAAAGCACATCAACTTTGGCAATGGGCAAATGACAACAATTTAAGCTTGCTTAACCTCGCTGTCCAATTTTGTCTGCGTCAACCCTTAATTGCGACTAACTTATCAGGTTCTAAAAATGTGACAGAAATAGAGCAAAATTTTGCTGCTGCTACATCACCTATTGCAGATGAAATCTGGGAACAATATAATAGGAGGTTTACAGATGAATAAAAAGATATTGCATGAAAGAAACCAGTTAAGTCATTGTTTAATGTTAATCCTGGTTCTTCTTAGTGTAGTCTCACTAATCAGTTGTGACGAAGCAACCGTTTTTGGTAGAAATGTCTACTACAACAATAATCAGTGCACATTCACCGAAGATGAAACGGCAATCTATCTCACCTGTAAGACTTTCTCAAAGATTGAATACGAAGATGGGGAACCTGTTTACTATGGAAGCATCGCAAACATCGACGATGTCTACGATGCTGATACAATTAACAGAGTGTTGATCCTTTTTCATAAGTATGAATCTGGACCGATGCCAGGAGATCTTGAAGCTTTGCCCGGACTACAAAAACGTGAAGACGGTATCTATATCATAACAAATATTCGTATTAAAGGAGTGGATGCGGCAGAAATTGAAAGGTCGAGGAAGTATCCTGAAGCAGAACGTGACCGTGCAAAGGAACGCGGATTTGATGCTAGAGATTATCTCAGAAATCTTGTAGAACAATCCAAAATTGACGATTTTCCTTTCACAATAGAAATTCGCAACCCTGATTTCGGGACATACGCGAGACGAACGGTTGCAGACATCTATCTTCACATCAACGGAGAAAGAATTTCAGTTGCGGAAAAACTCTTTGAAACTCGACATGGAGTTCCATTCTCGTTTGACTATGATTTTCAATGGGGACAAGAGGAACTTGATTTTGAATCATGGTACAGAATGCTTGGGATTGACGATCCTGTTACACCTAATGTAGATGAAAGCATTCCTGTAAACGAATAACTTTAGATAAAAGTAAAAAGACTGTTGATATTCGTTGAGTTCAAACCGAAACTACCTGTGTCTAAAGATATGCTTGAAGCAACATCAGAAGAACTGCAACGTAATCAGGCTGGATCAATCCTGCATTTTGTCAAACGAGGAGATAAACTGCTCTATATGAGTATAGGAGACGATATTAATGAAATTTCAGGGAAAGGTCGCTTTGGTGACAGGAGGTAGTCGCGGTATTGGCAAGGCAACTGCATTCAAACTGGCAAGTGAAGGCGCGTCCGTTGCTGTTCACTATGCCACATCGGGTGCTGCAGCCGAAGATGTCTGCGCTGAAATCTACGGTGAATATAAGCAGAAGGCATTACCTTTCCAAGCAGATATATCGGACAGGGAAGCAGTCAACAGCATGGTTGCAGAAGTTACAAAAGAACTTGGTAGCATTGATCTATTGGTGAATAACGCAGGTGATGTTGGGGATATGATGTTTGACGAACTCACACCTGAACATTGGGACCAGATTATTGCGATAAACCTGACTGGACCTTTTAATGTATTGTGGGCAGTCAAACAAGGGATGATAGAAAAACAGTTTGGTCGGATTGTGAATGTGTCGTCAATTGCTGCGTTGGCGGTTAGACCGAATCAACTGCCGTATGCAGCAGCGAAAGCAGGTATTATCTCCCTCACAAAATCGTGTTGTGGACCGCTTGCACAACATAACATCCGTATCAATTCCGTAGCACCAGGGGCAATTGACACGGATATGTTAAATGAAGTCTCACCAGAGATGGTGGAGCAACTCCGTTCTACAACACCTCTTGGCAGACTCGGTGATCCAGATGAGATGGCAAATGTAATAGCGTTTCTTTTATGCGAGGAATCCAGCTATATCACAGGTGCGACGGTGATTGCAAGTGGGGGACGTATCCTGATTCCGTAGCACTTGTGCGGATTCTTTCTGACCGAGAACAAAGGACTGACAGTAACAAAAACCTCTTATTTCCGCGTCTTCCACCTCTACAAAATTCCATGATTTTGACACCTAACCGATAACCAGAGTCCTACCCTTAAATTGGCACCCAGGAAACCACTCATTCCATATAATCCATTAGAAATGGTATTACAAACCATTTCACAAGCACATGTTCTTGTCTAAGGGTTGAATTCTTTGAGTGTCAGTAAATTCAAAAAATAATGCAACCTTCTTTATTTTAAAACTCGTCACTTAAATTAAGTAGTGGTACCCATTCCGGAGGACTTTTATGCAAAATAACGATACTGAATTGATTCAGCGGACATTGGACGGTGATCAAACGGCATTTACCGAGCTCGTTGAGAAATATCAGAAAGGCATTCACGCGCTTGCATGGCGGAAAATTGGTGATTTTCACATTGCCCAAGAAATTACACAGGATGCCTTTCTCAGAGCTTATGAAAGGCTCAAGACATTAAAAGACCACAGTTTATTTCCGGGATGGGTATATGTGATTGCATCTCACCTATGCACAGAATGGCACCGAAAGAAGAAGCATCCGGTCCAATCTTTAGAAACTACTGAAGTTAGGGAGATCGATCAAGTGTCACATTCACAATATATGGCAGAAAAACGAGACAACGATACAGCTGAAACCTTGCGCGAAGTTGTGCATAAGCTGCTGCAAAAACTACCAGAGAGTGAACGCACAGTCATGACGTTACATTATCTCGGTGAAATGACATGTGAGACGATTAGCAAGATGCTCGGTGTGTCTCCGAATACGGTTAAAAGTCGACTCAATCGTGCGCGCAACCGTCTCAAGAAGGAAGAAGGGATAATTCGAGAGAACCTTAGTAGTTTCCAACTTCCAACGCAATTGACAGAGAACATAATGAAGGAAATCTCGCGCACCAATCCCCTTGTTCCTTCAAGTAGCAAACCTTTTGTGCCGTGGGCGATTTCTGCTGCCTCCGCGATTTTAATTTTTTTATTGATAGGTCTTGGAGTCCAACACCTTTTGCTTTCTTTCCAACCGTACGATCTGGATTCTGAATCAGCGTTAATGGTCGAAATCGTTGATACGCCTGTTAGTGTTGTCCGAAAAATAAAACCTGATTTGCGTAATCAGCTCGGAACCACTGATATTTCCGGTAAAAGTCAAGGCACTGGCGAAAAAGTGAGGACATCTCAAAACGTAAACTTTACCAATGTTATCCAAACATTTGAAACAGAGTTACCACTCTCAACGGAATGGTGGACTCAACTTGACAGCCCTGATCCGGTAAGAGTATCTACACTCTTTGCTACTAAAACAAACGATCTTTATGCAGTGACTTCAATAGGACTTTATCGATTGACGAGTGCTAACAAAGGGTGGCACTTAATCAACAGTGATCTTCCTATTATACACAACGAGATGCCGATAGCTGAACAAGATGATACCCTCTATATTGTAACGGATGAGGCAGTCCTCACTTCAAAAGATAAAGGTGAAACGTGGAAATCTCTCGGGACCCGTCCGAAAGGGCATGCTATTGACTTGATCGTAAAGGATAATGCACAAGGTGCTATTGAAATTTACCTCGCTTTATTGCGAGGAGTGTTCCGTTCTAATGATGCAGGAGTCTCTTGGACACCTCTAAACAAAGGTTTGGCAATGAGAAGAATCTATACGTTAGCATCCCATGAAAACACACTATTTGCTGGTACCGATAGGGGACTCTTCCGTCTCAATCTGGAACCGAATTCGGAAAATGGTCTTGATAGATCGGGTGTGTGGAAAAAGTTACCGGTAGCGGAATCTAAATCTATTCATGCATTTGCAGTGTCTGAACATCGTCTTTATGTTCTTGTAGGAAGTCGCAAAATTCCGGCTGATATGAATTTTATGGATATTGCGGCTACGGCGAAGACACTTCTAAGTAAACAGCTTTTATGGGCAGTTTTTAGATCAACGGATCAAGGTAACTCGTGGACAGATATTACACCAAAAAACTTTTTTCAAGAAAGCGAAAAATATCCACGACTCTCCAAGATTGTTGCTGCAGGAAAAACGGTGGTGTTAATAGGTTCCGCGGATATTTTGCGTTCAACGGATGAAGGGAAAACATGGACACTTGTTGATAAAGCAGCACCTTACGCAAGTTTTTCAGGTCTGAGTGTTGTTGCTGCTTTGAAAGTCCAAAATAGCGATGAATCCTCTAATCAACAACAATCCACAGATGTCAAGTCCCAATTTTACATAGGGAATTATAACGGAATCCGCCGGTCAACCGATGGTGGTGATTCGTGGAAACGATTTAACACCGGATTGGGTGGCAAAATACAAAATCTAACTGTCTTTAAAAATAAACTCTACGCAGTAGCAGATGAAAAACTAATTACATCAACCAACGGTGGGCAGTCATGGAAAGCAATTCCTGTGAATGCAGATGAGACGAATATGATCTTTTTTAATACTAAGATGCCGCTGTCCAAGGCAAGAGCACAACAAATAGCAAAAATACGGCAAATAGTAGAAGACGACGGAATTCTTTATGCAAAGGGATACATAGTACTCCAACCAAAACTTTTTCGTTTAGACGAACAAAATGGGACGCTTATACCGGTCCGAGATGTTCCCCCCTTTGATGAAAGAGATGCCGTAGCAGAATTTATGAAGGCATTGTTGACACCTATGGAGGATGCTGATAAAGAGGAAGGTAAGGAAGATGATGGTGCAGAATTTGTGAAGGCATTGCTGACACCTATGGAGGATACTGATAAAGAGGAAGGTAAGGAAGATGATGGTAAGGAGGAAGAGGATATTAAGGAAAATACCCGTAATTTTATGAACAATTTCTTTAGCATAGGGACGGATATCTTTGGAGGTTTTGCTGTGAGCGGGGATACCTTCTATGTTGAACACAGACGGAAACTTCTAATATGGTCCCCTTCATCTCAAGGAAATAACGACACGGGTTGGTCCGATACCAAGATCGAAGATACTCGCGACATTGCAGATTTAACTTCTCCTAATATTTTCAAGTTTGGTGTTTCTGGTGGCACTGTCTACGTAGGCAAACCTGATGGTATTTTACTTCACTCTGTTGATAAAGGGCTCAATTGGAAAACCGTAGTGCTACCGATATCTGTTGATTCTTTCAAACAAATTCTCATCAATGACAAAACTGTTTATATAGCAACTGACAAAGCAGCTTTGTCCTCAAGCGATGGCACTAAATGGAACATCATTACCGATTTAGAAGGTCAAAAACTCATGATCGACCGTTTTGCTTTGGATGACACAACTTTATATGCAGTAAGTTCTTCAAAAAATGCACAGGGTGGGGTTTATAGATTGACAAGTAAGGATAATACTTGGGAACGGATTACACCAGAAATTCCGGACGATGCTACTTCTATCGCTGTTGCGAATGGCATACTTTATGTCGGCACCGAGAACAGAGGTTTGCAACTTATTAAACTTGAGGACTTTTCACCTACGCCTCTGATCAAGCATTAACAAAACATTTTAGATTTAACTAAGTAGAACTTGAAGAGCGTCCTCGTTGCACGAGGATATGAGATATACCCAATGTTTTCGGTTCATAAACGCATAGGGCACCTAAAGTTTACCAGATATTATTTTATTTGGAGAGACGAATACAAGGGTATATCTCTTTTATTTTATAGTGAACTTTAGAATTAATTGAACTCTTCTGTAGAGGGGAACTCTGTATGCACAATCTGGAAGCATGTGCTACGCATCACCGCACAAGCTAACAGCATGTGCTACAATTTTCCGTTTATTTAGGGAATCCGAATCGGAGATTACTCGGACAGAAAATGTCTCATTAATTTCAAGGTTTACTATAATACACTAAATCTCCAAAACGGAGAACAAATTAGCCAAAATCTGGCATAAGAAAGGAAAGATTCAAAAATGTACAAAAATTTAGTGTCCTTTAGTGGTATACAGAAGATCTTTTTAACTATTCTTATCTTCGCAGCGTGTTGCTTCGTTACAGGTTGTGAAAAAGGTTCATCATCCCGTTTTTCAACAAGGTTGCTTGAAGCTTTTGACGAAGGTTTTCTTGATCTAAATAGAACAATTACGGTAACACTTAGTGAAAAGGGTGGAAGTGGGATCACCGGCACAGCAACTTTTACGGAATATGTAGGATCAGATTCGGAATCCGTGGGAGCAGGGACAATTCGTAACTTTGATGTAGAGATTCAGAATGCTGTTTCTGGTCGTAAATACGCTGCATATATCTATTCTGGCAGTAGTTGCGATGTACCCGGCAGTATCTGGGATGTTGAAGGTTTCGCTTCATATTCTTTTACAGCTGATGAGCAGGGTGTAGGGATCAGTAGCTATCTTGTAGACCTTACTATTGACACCAATCCATCAACCGATATAATCGGTAAAGTCCTGGTTATCCACGAACAGGTTGGAGATGGTGATTTAGCAGATGGTACACAAGTGAGTTGTGGTGTCATAACCCTCACAGAATAATTTCTTTTATATTGAAACCTAAAAATATGTGCACACTTCCCTGGTAGGTGCGGTTTTCTAACCAATGCAGAATGCCCTACGCGTATTCTGCCGAACTATGAGACAAAAAAACATACAGTTCAGTTAGGAAACTGAACTTACCAGGTAGTGTGCACATATTTTTGGATTTCTCTATAATGTCAACTCAAGGGTTGTTTTTCCGATTTCAAGATCAAAGGCAACCAAGGTTTTTTTCCCTTCAATCAGAAACGTATCTGATTGGAAGTCTCTCCGCGAACGCACCTCACGTAGATCCCATCCGTTAACATGGATACGACGTATAGGGGCATCAATACTTATTGTGAAGTTGGCTGTTGGGAATTGTGTGGAAAGATTAATCTGATGTTTATCTGATTGTACTATAATGTCAGTGAACTTTTGTGCCATCCAATAGTGTGCAATCTCTGAGTTTTTCATCCAACGTGTTTTTGTTCCATCTGGGTCGTAATTATCCAGCCGTTCTTTAACAGTTTTCAGGACATCAAATCCGAGTTTATCTCCATTAAAATAGAAACCGGGCCAATGTCCAACAAGAACACAAGGGAGTTCTTTTTCAAGGATAGGTGGCAAACGTCCACCTTGTAAGTCCTCTGTGATGAAGCGGTCAGCATTTCCTAGATCGTAACCTGTCCATCCACCGAACCAATCTCCTGCACAAGCCACAATGCTTGCAGTGGCAATCCCCTTTTCCTTATCTGCGTGCCAGATAGGAACGTCTGGAAGTTCATCGTGTTTAAGCCAAAGGAAATAGAAAGGACGTGGGTTTTTGTTTACCTCTTGTGATGCGGTTAGCACTGCTTTTGCATACGCCGTCTCTTGTCGCTTCCCGAATGCCCCTGGACTTGTCACGCCTTCGCACGGAATACCGACGTTGTTTAGTATTTCCATTGCGGTGATAATATAATCTGTTAGTCTGTTATCAACCGGAGGGTCTACCCATTCTACCTGTTCCCATTCATCGGTAAGTGTAAATGTATCCAGATCAACGACAGCGGTGTGTGTTAACATCTCTGGTGTCAAATCAAAGTTTGGCCAGATGATTTCACGGTAAATCCGCAACCACGATTGATGCTCGTATGTAGTACTTTTTCCTACAGTTTGGGCGGGAAAACCTTGGTCAACTCGTCCTATTCCTGCTGGATAAGGAATGAGACTAAACTTGCCTTTCACACCGTTTTCCCAACACCACTCTGCCCATTCCCATGCGAAATCTGCGGGTATTGTATTGGGCATGTTTTTGTGTTGTGCTGCATCCCCTTCCCAACGGTCGGGTGGCACATTTGGTTTATGTTTTGCTTTCCATGCATGTCTCTGCTGGATCCAATAGTAGGTGAGGTTAATCACTGGACACGAATCATCTACAATTAGGGACAGTGGTGTTCTGAGAAGTGGATTACAGATGTTGACTTTCATTACCTTCTAATCTTTCGCCTTCCGTTGATTTCTAAGTCTTTCAATAGTGTTTTTGATGAACGGCACGTCGTCTACCCATAGCCCTTCAATGCCGTTTTTCATCGCCCATGCTACATCTTGAGAATTCAGTATGAAACCAGAATCAACAGCAAATCCGTTTGAGCGAAGTTCATCTACTTGACGTGAAATAGTGTGTTTAATGGTGTTGTAGAGTTTAAAATGATTGATTTTATGCCACCCAAAAATGACTCGTTTTACATCAATCGTTGCCGCTGCCTTGAGGAAATTTGCCATAGGATTGAGGAAAATCGCACTTGTTTGGAGACGCGGTTCTACACGTTTTACTTCATTAAGTATCTGTTTACGATGGTAAAAGGTGAGAATATTGACGAGGTGAATAACATTAAAATGATGGATACGTTCAATAATGATAGATATCAGTTCAGGTGAATCAGATTTGGGTTCAATGAAGCACGGCATCTGGTTTTCATGTGTAAATCGGAGTGCATCATCAAGGTGTGCCACGGGTTCATTCGAGTTTAGCACCTTTAGATTTTGCACCTCTTTCCATTTCAGGTTATTGAGAGGCGTGGTACATCCTGTTGCTTTGCGGATATTGTTTCGGTTGAAATCAACGTGAATGATTACGGGTTCTTTGTCTTTTGTTAGGCAGACATCACATTCATAAGCATCAGCACCGTCTGTGTATGCTTGTTTAAATGAAGTGAGTGTGTTTTCGGGTGCGCGTCCCAGTCCCCCACGATGTGCAAAGAGTTTTATGTTCATATATGGTTTGTTTAACTATTTTCTGCAGGATGTTCTCCCAAACTGAGCAATGCCCTTCGTAGATTCACTTGTTGTGGTAGATTCATATTTAATGCCTCAACTGTTGCTCTACCCATTCGCGTGCGTCCAATTATCTGTAGGAAATCTCTGCTCCACATAAAATGTCTATGCCACAGTTTATCACGGGGATTGAAGAGTGGTACACTTTGTTCTGTCTGCGGATCCTGTGCGTGCGTTTTTGCATGTTTGTGGTTGTTACAACGTGGACATGCCCATGCTAAATTATCTAATGAATTAGTTCCACCGGTTTTTTGAGGAATGATATGTTCACAATGAAAAGAAGAGGTAGCGAAATTGTCAGGTGTTCTGCAATATTCACAGAATCCTCTTGCACGTTCTTGTACTTGTCGGCGTATACGAGCAGAAATACGATCAGTAGACATCATCCTTTACTATATTCCTGCTTTTAGATTTCCGACTGATTCAGTTGAGAAATGGATTCATAGAAATCGGGTGGTTCATGTTGGGAAATTAGTAGACCGTATTCTGTTAGAATTTCGATTGCAGGTTTTTCCCAGCGGTGTACTAAGATAGCGAGTGCCTCAATACGTTTTACATTCATTTTTCCCAACTTCGTTATAAAATTCTCATATTCAACTGATTCGTCATCATTTAAATCTGTATCTTCTCGTTTAAGTCGCAATTCCCAATATCGTCGATGCTCTTTTTTAGGTAAACGGGTGTGTTTTCTGATGAAGTCTAACACCTCGTCATCTGAAGCATTAGGGTCTAAAACTTCATCTGTTGAATGGTCTTTTTGTTTCTGCCATTCTACAACCTTTTGCATGAATTCATCTAATTCAACTGATGATAGTTGTTTTACGCTATTCAGTAGGTGTTCAACACTTAGTTCAGTAGCCATCATTGTTTCTCCGAAGATTCTTGTAGTCAGTAGGTTTATGATATAACAAGTGTAACACAGATTGATGAGTGTTTCAACCTGTTCTGGTCAGATAAGTATGGACTATGCTAATCATCCTTTTTCTTATGCCACATCCATTCAAAGTTATCCTGCGGTTGAAATCCTAATATCCGTTTCGTTTTTGCATTTGAGAATTGCTGATGTGGTAAATCTGCAAAGATATTGAATATCTCACATTTTGAAGGTAATTCATCAAGGTCAATTTCTAATCCCAAACGAAACGCCTCACCTGCATCCCGCCAACTGACTGAAAATGGATTGAGATCGGTGCCTTCTCTCTCATAATTGAGATCTTGGAAACTGAGAAATAGATAACAGAGGACATAGATGTCGTAATTTTCAGTGAAGACTTTACAGATTTCTTGTCCGAGCCCTTTCGTCAACGGATATAGACCTGTGCTTGTTTTGGGTGGCACATCAGGATTGATTTCGTAATCCCAACTGGTATATGTCTCTCCCTGAATAGTAAAGTGGGGTCCTGTGTTTATGACACGTTGGATACCGTGTTCAACAGCAGCACGCATCATGTTGTATGCCCCACGTGTGCTTACATCAAATGCTAACTGTCTATCATGGCGAAGCACGGAGCAGTTGATGATAGTGTCCATCCCTTCTGCTGCGCGGAGGACTTGGTCTAATGAACTCACATCAATATGCATGGATTCATGTTTTGTGTCAATCTCGTTAATGTCTGTTACGCGTAAGGTGTAGTGAGGTTCTAATGCTTTGACGACGTGTGGTCCGAGGTATCCATTACCACCTAAAATGAGTGCTTTCATATAATTTCCTTCTGTCTGTGTGTGCTATTTCGTTGATGGCACAAATTGTGGGTTGAATTTCAGATGTCCTTTTGCCTTGCTGATGTCGAAACGGGAGCCTGGGAACTCCGATTGAACGTGAAAGATACCCCAGTTTGAAGGGTTATCAATTGCCCCTTGGAAGGCAGTGACTGCATCATTTATTTCAAGCCACATTGTGTTTAACTCCGAATTTGCTGCTTCTTCAGTCGTGACAATTGTCCCGAGTCTTAAACAAGTGATTTTGATTTTCCTTTCCAGTGCGAATTCTCGGCAGGTGAATTCACCGAGGTGTTTGGCAAGAACTTCTCCCTCGGTGTGGGGACGTGGTCTCCAATTTTCTTTTACTGTCCAATCTTCACCGTGTTGTTCAAATAAGCGGAGTGTACTTGCATAAATAAAGTGTTTTACACCCTCTGCCGATGCAGCGATTAACAGGTTATACGTGCAACGGGTTTGAAAATCAATCTCAAAGTTCTCTGGCTCGTTGACTTGTGCCTTGAGTTCAGGTGGTGATTGTGCAATATGCACAATAGTATCAATGCCTTTTACTAATTCGTTGGTTGACTCGTCCTGTCCTAAAGTACTTTGTATAAAGTCATAGTTGGTGTCAACTTGCTGGAGTTCAGTTAGTCGGATCGTGTGTGATTCAGCGGCTGCGTCTGCTAATTTACGTGCCAGATCAGAACCTGCTGAAGTAATCAGTACATTCATAAGTAATCTCTTTCTAATTGTGGATGTAAGATGAGGTGCTATAGTGCCTTTTGAATTTTTGTGGCGATATTGTTAATTTCTTCTATGTCACCTTCACTCGGTTTCCACGGCAGTCGTAATGGGTCTCCTTCCCATCTTGGAATTAAGTGTAGATGGAAATGGAAAACGGTTTGGAATCCTGCTGCTTCGTTTGATTGGAATAAGTTTAGTCCGTCTGGATTTAGTGCTTTACGGAGTGCTGCGGCAAGTGGCACTGCGGCTTCCATTATTTTACTGCCGATTTCTGTAGGCATATCAAAGATATTTCGGTAGTGTTGTTTGGGTATAATTAGTAGATGTCCAGGATTAGCTGGGGCAATATCCATAAAAGCAAAGACATGTTCATCTTCATAAACTTTTGCAGAGGGGATTTTCCTTTCAACAATTGCACAAAAGATACATTCCATTAATACGTTTCCTCGTAAGAATTTTGGGGATATTTTAGCAGATTGAACGTATAAATTCAATAGCATATATGGACATATCAGGGTTATTTAGTTTTAGGTTTTTTAATATTATTCACAAACGTTAATTTTGTTATGGATTTGAATTCCTATTTGTCTGAACCAGGATTTTTAGGATTAGTAGATTTGCAGGATAAGAGTTGGGTGCATTTGGGTTTTTTGATTAGGATTGGCGTTATTGTATTGTTGAATTGTTTATTATCTGAACCAGGATTTGCAGGATTAGTAGATTTTCAAATCAACGGTATGAATGCCATTAAGGCGTTCCCCGGGTATGAATGCCATTTAGGCATTCCCCGGAGACCCCGCACTACAAAGGATATGAGATGTTTGCCAAAAACTTTACATACACAATTTCGGGGCACGGAGACCCCGCACTACAATGTCCAGTGAGATGAATGACACGATTTATAATTGTTAATCCGATATAGCATAGACTTTGTTTATTTCTGATAAATTCATTGATTCTTTGCGTTCTTAAAACCGTACCGTATTGTGCGTTTTTTCGTGTTACGGTACGGTTTTGGTACGGTTTTTCGTACCGGGTTGTGAGTCCAGTCTGTGTATGGGTTTGTGATTGATTCTTTGTGCGAATTTCTGGCAAATTCAATTTTTTAAAACGGTACGTTTTGTGATTTAAGTTTTTGGTGTTTTGAAATGTATTATTCATAGTATAGGTAGATAGCATCACAACCAATGTGATGAACGTAGCATTTATAGAGTCAGTTTGTGTAGTTCTTTTTACGTATTGTGTTAACATTGCATTTCACCTACGGGATTTGATTTTATGCGGTAAGAACTGCAACTGGGCAGCAAGAAGTGGACAAAACGTGGAATGCAAAACCCAAATTGGCTTGACAAGTTCCAGTTTTACAGACTGGTATTTTCGCAACAAAGGCATGGATTGACCAATTGCTGAGATGCTGCGTTTTCTCAGAAACTTTCATGACTCTATGAGATTTTAGATGACATATTCGTACGGGTATGTCCGTAATATCACATGGATCCTGTTGTAATTGTATTTTAAACCCCCATTCAAAAGAAATTACAATTGGGATTTTAATGTTAATCAGTTTATGACGAGACTGATTTGCATTTATGTGAAAGTATTTTGGACATTAGATTAGGTTCCGTTGCTGTCATCAGTCAACGGTGTGCCTCCCGCGACTTCGTGAGAATTTACGCGATGTTTTTCGTGTTATTTTTACCATTCTATAGATAATTATCTCATTTAGGATTGCAATTCTTCGGGACACAAACTATGAAGTTTGTGCTACAAAAATGATCTATTATATATTAGAAATAGTATTATTGCGTCTCTGTTGGTTTCGCGCTCCGAAGAGACTGCCCACGACTTTTGGTCAAGTTTTCGAGCGACAGTTTCGGTTGTAAATTTGCGTTCCCGTGTTGTCGCTTCTTCAGGGAACTGCGCCGCCTCTTAGAGTTTCTAAACTTGCGTAGCCGATTTGGGCTTGCATTCTAAACACGTGTTAATTATACCATTCTTAATTGTGGTTGTCAAGTAAAAATGTAATAATTATGATATTTTTTTGTGAATTTGTTGAAAATTGTTGATTTTTTGATTTAATTTGTCTGAATTAGGATTTTTCTCATCAAATCCTATTTCAAAAGACGACCCCAAACCTGCATCAAAAAACCTGGATATGGTAATCTTTGTAATCTATAAATCCTGAAAATCCTGGTTCAGACAAGTGAAAATAACTGGACACACAATTTATGCCAAAAACTTTACATACCCCAATTCCAACGGGTGTGTAAAGTTTTTGGCACTTGTCTGAACCAGGATTTTCAGGATTAGTAGATTTCCATGATTATGAGTCTGAAGTTTCAGAGTGCTATTGATAAAATAAGCTGCATCGATGTTTGTAGAAAACAACAAAACAGGGTTGGAAACCTCTCCAACAATCCGTAGGTAGCAACTGAGGTTATTGTAAAATCGGGGTTAGAAACCCCTCCAACAAGAAGGAGTAGTTTTTATGCCAAAAACTTTACATACCCCAATTCCAACTTTTATCTTGACTTTAAATAAGATATTTGATAACATATTTTAAAGACATAAAACAATCAGTCAGTAAACTTTCATAACCAATGGAATCTGAATACCTTTCCGTTACAGCGCAATTTTTAAATGAACATTCAAGCTGCGTTATCGGGTAGTTATGTGTTCTGTGACAAATCAGATTCTGTACGAAGGAGATTACATGTTGAATAAGAATATGGAGGCGAAACAGGAATCGGTGATTAGAAAAATCCTGTCTGAAGTGCCCGCAGCCTCTACGTACTCCCCTGTAACTGAGTCGATGGATAAGGCGAAAGAGTTGGGGGAGGACAAAATTGCGGCGGCACTCAATAGTTTCAGTTCTATGCCACAATCTACAAATGTTTTCGCGAACCCCGTTTTACACCAGGCTGCCGTAAACTGTAAGGACGCACAGATAACATTAAATATTAGAAGTTTCGCAATTCGCGGGGTTGTCTCCGAGAGTGAGATAATTGAAAACAGAATTAGTCCTGCTTATGTCATTTTCGTTGGACTTTTTGGCAGAAAACCCGAAAAAGATGCTGATGATATAGATGAAGAGTCTGTATTTTCTGAACTAATAAATAATAATTTCTATAAGTTTACTGAACTCCACAGAGAAGGATTAACAGGTAAACAAAGTCTTATGAATCAGGTTGCAGAATTTGTTAAATCCTTTCCAGATGCCGGTCCTGAGGCAGCCATCCAACATTTCTCAACACAACGTAAATTGAGTGAACCCAATCAGCAAGGAGTTAAAGGGACAAGGGATCCTGCGGATCTGCTGTTAGAATTCATTGAGACGCACATGGAAAACGTTGCTGTTGGAACGGTATCTGTTTACATGCGTCACCAGTTGAGAGAAAGCAATGCTCTGCACCCACAAGTTCTGGCGATGCGTGCCAATGACCTTATTTCTAAACATCAAGAAAACGGAAAGACGGCCTTCCAAACATGTTATAGTCTGCTTTTGGGTAGAGAAGCAAGTGCTGTTGAAGCGAATATTTTAGAACGGATGGGAGTCATACAGACACATCACGGTTCTGCTGGTTCAAACGTGGTCGCGCGTTATCTTGCCTCTTTGTACGCTGGAGCTGTATCCGATTTCTTTGTCGCATCACAGATGGCTTTGGATGGAGATCGACATTTCGGTGCTATTCATGATATGACAGCATTTATCAATGAAATTGAACCGCTTGATACAGAAGCGAGAGAGACAGCGATTCGCGAACGTATGCGTACTGCACTTCCAACATTTGGACATCCCATGATCGCTGCTGCGGGTAGATCCGATGAAATTCAGCAAGACCCAAGACCCGCGATCTATTTCAACCCATTCATAGATGCAGTTGAAAAGGGAGAAATTCAACTGAGTGATAGACAGAAAGAACGTTTAGCAATTATGCAACGTTTATATCAGATCGCTTTTGTTGAAGGAATTGTCCGTCCTGGTCGTGAAGACGAACCCCCACTCAGACTAACACCTAACACTGATTTCGGAGGATGGGCAGTTCAAGAAGGGTTGGACATCTATGAAAGCGATAGGACATTCCTTACATATATTTTCCGCGGATTTGGTTGGATTATGGATGCACGTGAACAACTCCAAATGAAGATTATCCGTCCAGTCATTCCACCAGATCCTGAGATTGTTCCCAGCCCCTCTGATGATATGACAATCGCAAATGAAGTTGTCGCATTACATGAACGGATGGCTGGTGCTGAGATTTTTGACTCATAAAGACTTTCTCCACCATTATTCCCTATACCACCTTATAGTTATTCCGTGAGAATCAGAGAGGAATCACAGTGATTGAATTTGACCAATTAAAAGTCCCGGCAACTGGCGAAAAAATTGAGACATCCAACGGGCATAAGGTTGTGCCAAATAGCCCTATCATACCTGTTATTGAGGGTGACGGTATCGGGCGAGACATCATGAAAACGACGCGTCGTGTCGTTGATGCTGCTGTCCAAACTGCTTATGATGGAAAAAATCAGATTATTTGGTTTGATGTGTACGCTGGCGAAAACGCCATGGATAAATACAATGAATGGTTACCACAAGATACCTTCAATGCGATTGAACATTTCCGCGTGGCACTAAAAGGACCGCTGACAACGCCTGTCGGAGGCGGTTTTCGCAGTTTAAACGTAACATTACGCCAAGTGCTTGAACTCTATGCGTGCGTGCGTCCTGTCCGTTATTTCCAAGGTGTCCCCGCGCCAGTCACACATCCTGAAAAGATGGATGTCGTCATATTCCGTGAGAATACTGAAGATGTCTACGCGGGCATTGAATGGGAACAAGGTACGCCTGAAGTGAAAAAAGTTATTGACCTGCTACGCACTGAAATGGGTGTTGAAATCCGTGAAGACTCCGGTGTCGGCATTAAACCGATTAGCATTTTCGGAACGAAACGGTTGGCACGCATGGCAATTCAATACGCAATTGACCATGGTAGACGTAGCGTCACCTTTGTTCACAAAGGGAATATCATGAAGTTCACTGAAGGTGCTTTCTGTGCGTGGGGATATGAACTCGCGAAAGAGGAATTTGCGGACATAACGATTACCGAAGCGGAACTCTATGACGAATATGATGGGAACGTTCCAGAAGGTAAAATAATCGTCAATGACAGAATTGCGGATAGCATGTTACAGCAAATTCTAACCCGTACCGATGAATACGATGTGATTGTTACACCGAACTTGAATGGTGATTATCTCTCTGATGCAGCAGCAGCACAAGTTGGTGGCATCGGCATGGCACCGGGTGGCAATCTCAACGATGAGGTTGCACTTTTTGAGGCAACACATGGGACCGCGCCTAAATATGCGGATCAGGATGTCGTCAATCCGAGTTCGCTTATTTTATCTGCGGTGATGATGTTAGAACATATCGGCTGGCAAGAAGCTGCAAATCTGATTATTACTGGACTTGAAAAGACTATTCTGCAAAAGAAAGTAACCTACGACTTGGAACGTTTGATGGAGGGTGCAACAAAGGTTCGCACATCTGAATTCGGTGAAGCAATTATTGACAACTTTCGGTAAAAACATTCTGTTAAGACTTACAAGAGCACAACGGATGTCATTAAAAACCAAAATAGTGCTTAGTGTAGGTTTGTTAGCTGGCATCGGTTTTGTGATGGTGTATGTGATCTATTATCTTCACAAACGTATTTTGGAAGAAGTCATTGCAATCCGTGAGCGTATTGAGAAGTAGGTATGCTTGTATGCACTCATCTGTTCAAAACGAATTATTCCGTTCAATTTTCACAAAGCATCATTGTTGGAGGGTTTCTAACCCGGATTTTTGCTGCTGAGGTTCTAAAATCGGGGTTGAAAACCCCGCCAACAAGAAGGAGTGGTTTTTAGCCAAATCCTTTACACATAAGAATTAGAAATGACGCTTACCGATTAAGTAATACGGGTAGTTTACCTGTCGCCTGTCTCTTTCCAAGCAGGACTTGCGTAGCTGCCAACAGTGAATAATAGTTGTCATCGTAGGTAGCAATGGCACATTCAACATTTGGGCACTCACGCAGATGATAGGGAGAAGCAGTAGAAATAGCCACTATCGGCACTGATGTTTTCTGACTCAACTCATGCACCATTTTTGCTTGCATTAAGTTATTTATTCCCACGATTATTTTCGTAGGTTTAGATGACAACAGATGGGGAATATATTGCCGCGTGATCACTTTAGGGGGAATATAGACAGTTCTGACATGCGTAAGATCTGTATGTGCTTTCATGAAAGTGTTAGAAAAGTCGCGTGAAGGACTGACAATTAGTACAGGTTCTTTCGGTGCTTCATCCAATGGGAGAATACCAGGCGTTTCCTTAACAATGGTTACTGCCTGTGCTGAAATGGTCTGAGCGATATCTCTGTGTTGTCTACTTCCTACTACCGAAAGTGGAGAATTGATCGCATTTGGGTTTGCTACATGTTCAAAATTCTTATCAAACAGTCCGTAAGCATTTTTGCTCTTCAAGATTCGGCGGACAGAGGCATCCAGACGAGATTTCGTTATTGAACGGGTTCTAACGGCTCGAACTATCGCGCTATACGCAGATTGTTGTTTCTTTAATGTCCATGGAACGAGTAAAATGTCAGCACCTGCTTGGAATGCTGCGACTGATGCCTTTCCAATATCATGAGTTTCCTCAATCGCCTTCATTTCAAGATCATCTGTAACAATTAAACCTTCAAACCCAAGTTCTCTCCGTAATAGATTGGTCAGAATTGTATGGGAAAGTGTCGCAGGCAACTTTATATCAAGTTCAGGGTAATGGACGTGTGCTGTCATGATTGCACCAACATCGGCGTCTATCGCTGCACGAAACGGTGCCAAGTCAACATCATGCATTCGTTTCTTCTTTTTTGCAACTAACGGTAATTTTTTATATGAGTCTGCACTCGTATCACCGTGTCCAGGAAAATGTTTAGCAGTGGCGAGTACACCTTGTCTCTGTAGTCCACGGATATAGGCTGAACCGAGTTGTGAGACTACCTGGGGTGAATCACCAAAAGATCGGACACCAATTGCGGGATTTCTTGGGTTTGTATTGACATCCAAAACAGGTGCAAAATTCAGATTAATGCCTAACACTGCCAATTCAGTCCCGGTAATATCTCCTGCTTTTTCCGCTAATTTCTGTGAACCTGTTGCACCCAATGCCATATTACCGGGAAAAGTTGTCGCGCCTTTATGTAACCGCGCAACTTTGCCTCCCTCTTGGTCAATAGCAATGAATAGTGGTACACCTTGCGGGTTGGTTTTGGCAAGTTTCTGAAGTTCTGTTGTAAGTGCTGCTACCTGTTCAGGAGTTTGTATATTCTTAGCATATAATATTATACCACCAATAAAACGTCTTGTTATATGTGCTTTTGGAATTGGTCCTACTTCTCTTCCGCCGATTCCACAGATGAAAAGTTGACCAACCTTTTCTTCTAATGTCATCCTACGAATTAGTCCATCAATTTCTAAATCACTCAATGCATCAGTAGGCATTATGGGAGCAAGTGATAGAGTAATACACAAAAACATCATTAATATGATTCGCATGTTTTTCTCCAAGTAGCTATTATTAGCGTTAGTTCGGTATATTTGTCGTAGGTTGGGTTGAGGAACGAAACCCAACATTTATATAATTACTGGTTACATGTTGGGTTTCGTTCCTCTACCCCATAGGTGTCAACTTAAGGACTTTCGGCCATCTTTAAGAGTTTGTATGTTGTCCGCTTTCCTGCTCTATGTTTCCCTTGGTCGCCGTATTGTAGATCCCTTTTTATGTTTCTGAGTGTTTTCAATAATGCTGTTTTTGATTTGTTGAAACTCATAGTAAGCATCCTTGCGTGTCGTCCGATAAGTTCTGCTGTTTTGATGATATCCTGTTGAATACATCGCCAACCTGATGCCAACATAATCCAGTGTCTTAGAACTTGTGTGATCAGTTTAGCATACACTTCACATAAGACATTTTCAGCTTTGTAGCGGCGAGTTTCATTTAGATTTCCAATACTTTTGAAGGACTTAAACATCAACTCTACTTGCCATCGGATACTATAAATAGGTGCGATCTGTTCTGCTGTCAGTAGTGATGCGTCCACATTCGTAATATAGATATCCCATCCAGCAAGTAGCAGGCGTTCTTTAGAAGGTGTTCTCCCTTTCTGTTTTGCTTCGCGTTTGATGTGGCGGCGGCGCGAGTTTGTTTCTTGTTCGAGGCGTCGGACTGCGATGAACCGTATTGGAAGTCGTTTTTTTGCCCCGATGAAACATCCCAAGTCTATGGTGTCTGCGGTTTTTGTGGAAAGATATTCATCTAAATAAATGCGTTCACCTGCTTCATCATAGAGATTACAACGCATTTTGTATGGTGATATCCAATATATATCATTTTGTGTGAGTTGTTCAAATGTATCAAAGGTAAAGTAGCCGAGATCTGCTAAACGCAAACTCTTAGGTGGAAGTTGTTCAAACTGTTCTTCTACCTTACTATCAGATGCGACACCATCTGTGAGGTGAAACTGATCAAAAACACCTGTCAAAACATCAAAACGGAGGTGAAGTTTCAGAGATGCTTTTTCATGATCGTTTTTACCACGACCGCCTTTCCATACCTTTCTCAGTTCATCCGGTAAAGTTATTGTTGTGCTGTCGTGCACATACACACCTGTAAACTGGTTGAGGAGTGGGAGGGTCTGTGGAGGCATTGCGACACTCTGGGATGCTGCGACTTCAAGGATTGCTTTCAAGGTATCGGCTGCCTCAAAGGACATCCGTTTTTCAATCGCTTGACGGGAAACCTCAATGTCTAAAGCGCGTGCGGTATGTGCGAGATCCGTATAACTCGCATCAGGATTTTCAAGCCATCCGAAGACAAGGATTTTGGCAAAAGCAGGTGCTGTAAGTATCCGCTTTCTCTGAACAAAATCACAAGCCAAAGATGCTGTTTCCGCAGCATTATCAAAAACTTCTTGCATTATGTCTGTAACCTGTGTTAGTATACACATCGGAGCACCTCTCCGTAAATGATAATATATGACTATATTATGAAAGAGGTGCTTCCATTTTGCAACAATAATCTATACTAAAAAAACATAAAACTGTCCTTAAGTTGACACCTATGGGTTTCGTTCCTCAACCCAACCTACAATCTACTCCATTTCTCTTGTACCAAACTCACTATATTTTTAAATGACGTACCTACTGTATCTTCTGTGATAGTGCTTTAAAGTACTGTTTAAGTTGTTCACGATATTGAAAAGGGATATTCTCCAGTTCCTTAGCATTTGGATTAGTTTCAAGTTCGCGTACGATCTTTAATAACTCTGGATGTAAAGGAGGCACATCTTGTGGTGGAGTCGTCGGTCTTTTCGCAACTTCTGCTTTCCGTTTTTTACCAACATCACGTTTTTGTAATGATTTTAGACTATCCAACATCCTTGTTACAATTCTTTCCTGTTGTTCAATAACATCATCGTTGAGAGTGCCTTGTTCAAGTTTTCTTTCAACATCTGCCATTTTCTCAGCGACATCTTTTAGGCTACCAAGCATTTCTGCAGCTTCTTCAACTAATTCTGCAAGACGTTCAGTTGCTTCACGAATAAGTTGTTGTTGTCCTGCAAGCCGCTCAAGTCTCTGCTGCAGACCGGGAGTTCTGCCTTGTTCCCGCATCTGTTGACTCAGGTTTTGTGCCATCTGATTCAGTTGCTCTTGACTTTGTGCCAGTTGTTGGAGTTGATCCAACATATCCTGCAATCCACCCGCACCCATCTGCTGGTTCATCTGTGCCATTGCATTGAGTAGATCAAAAATTGCTTGATTGAGATCAGCAAGTGCTTGTCTTTGTATCGGTAGTGCAAGATTTGTCTGCCGATCTTCCAAGGCACGTGCAGCACGTTTTAATGCATCACTTGCTTCATTCAATCGCCAAACTATTTTAGGATCTACCTGCATCTGTTGTTTGCCAAGTTCCCATAATTTATTTGCAATTTGTTCAATACTTGTTGCGGTGCTGAGTTCCTTACCCGCAAGTTGCTGCAAGCGTAGGATTTCGCTCGGAATATATTCCTGCAAATTAGTTGTTACAAGTTCCCTCGTTTGATTGATGACATTCTCATGTAGATGTGAGAGATACAAACCACTTTTTACTGCTTCCCGCATTTCTGCCAATGTCTGATCCGCATTTGAACCTTCCATAAACTCCATCGCATTATCTAATCCTTGTGCTAATTCAGTCATGGTTTGTTCCGCTTCTCTACCAGATTCAAGGGCATCCTGTGTCTGTGAATCCCGAAGATTCTGGCTTGTGTTTTGCAGGTTTTCCGATAGATTCTGATCTTTAGCATATTGGTTAAGTCGTTTTACCTCGTCAGCTACTTTCTGGATTTGGGGTGCGGGGTTTTCCTGAGATTCTGCCATCTCTGACATTTCGTTACCAAGCGAATCCAATTTATCACTAAGCTTATCAGATTCCTGTTTGATCCGATCTTCCTTTTGTGCAACGTCATTGAGTTCCGATTGTTCTAACGAATTATCCGCTTGTTGAACTTGATCAGAGTCATTATTTTTTTGCGTATCAGTTGTTTCAGTTTTAGCAGATATTGAATCCATCAATTGTTCTTGCTGTTCAGCAAGGTCTTGTGCCTGTTTGGCTGCTGCTTCAAGTTTCTGCTGCATTATCAGTTGTTGGTATAAGGATTTGAGACGTTCAAGTTGCTGTTGGAACTGCTCTTGATTGAAGTTCGCTTCTGTCATTGCACTTTCTTGCTCTGTTAACTGTTGTTGTGCTAATGCTTCGTTCAATTTTTGTAAGAGTTCTTGATGTTCTTCTGAAAGTGCTTCTTTCATCAGTTCTTGAAGTTCTTGATATTTCTGAATGGTTTCTGGTTCAAAGAGTTGGTTTTTCTCAATATCAGAAGTCGTCTGTTCCATATCTGAGATCAGTTCATTTGCTTTCTTCTCAATTTCTTCTTGTGATTCAACAACCTGCTGCAGTAGTTTCTTGTCTGCATGCGAAAATTCTTTGAACTTACGAATCTTGTCAAGGAGTTCGTCTACGACTCCTGTTGCTTCCGACTGTTCGTCAAATAACTCGTCTAATCCGTATTGTTCTGTCTCTTGTTCAGATGCGAGTTCTTCATATAACTCGTCCAATGTTGGAAAACGAAGTGTGAATGTGCGTGATTTACCGATATTTGGGCCGGAGACATTATCTGTGTCAAGTGCCTGCACATAATAAGAAAGTATATCACCAGGGAATAGTCCAATTGGGGCAATATCCCAAGTATAAGCGATGAACTGTGATGCATGTGGGGGTGATGTGTTTGATGGAATCTGCTTTAGAGTAATTATCTTGTCATCTACATTTTCTTTCTGGATTCGATGGACTAATTGTAGTGCCTGCAAACCGTAGTCATCCGTTGCTTCAACTTTCAGTTTGACAAGCATATCATTATCTAAGACAAGGTCTTTTCCTGGTTCAACAATTTCAACTTGTGGGGGCATATCTTTGTAGACATTCAATGTATAAACAAGTGGATCAATGTTCGTTAAACCTTCGTTATCCTGTATCTGTATGTGGTATGTCCCTGCTTGTTCCGCTATAAAACTTCCTTCAATTTCTGTTTCTGTCTTAATTTGGAGTTTTATGAGATCAGAGTCATCAAAAATAAAATGTGCTTCAGAAAGCGGTTTGTTGCTTTCTCCCTTAAACACGACTTCAGTCCCATAAAGCACCTCCGCATCACCCGTATTTGCTTCAAGAGTTTGTGATGGCAGCTGCGTGTATGCTGGAAAGTTAAGCTGCAGTTGAAAGGTCTTGACAATCGGTTCATGACTCACAGCAATTTGAAAACTTTCTGATGCTATATCCTTTGTTGAGATATAGTATTGTAGGGAACGATCAATGTTCTCCACCGTAACTGAATAAGCAATCTCTGTAGGTTCACGATTCATTAGTATTGATTGCCATGCCTCTCTATCAACAAGATGGGGTACTTGCTCCTCTGGATCCTTAACATTCTGCTCAGTATCAGGCGTTTCTTGTCCATTATTTTGGTTTTCTTCTACTTCATCGGTCTGTGTTAATTGGTAATACACATAAACAGGTGCATTAAGGTGTCCGTTGACTTTCGCGCTAATGGTAACATCTTCACCACGTTTTATCTTAATGTTTCCAGGATTTACTCCTTCTATCTTCACCGTAAATCCCTCCATCGGTGTTTTCGGTAAAGATTCCAATGTTTGTGAGAAACCTTTTAAGGAAGAAGGTAAAAGGAAATTAGTTATTGCAAGAATTGCTATAGATACTACCGCAATACCGGCATTACGTTTGATTTTCCGAAATTCACTTTGAAATATCTTTCTCTGTTCAATTTTTTCAACATCGTTTTGTGTTTGCTGTATCAACTCTTCAACAAAGTCCTGAGCATACCCCAATCGGTTGTTCTCAAGTGTAGGTTTGAGTTGAACTGAACTGAGTATCCTATTTTCTATGTTTGGATATGATTTTTCAAGATACGCAGCTACTCTTGTATGTGAATATTTACGTAATTGTGGTAACACAAGAATGCGATATGTCCAATAGAGTGCAATACCCAATGAGACAACGACTATTCCACTTCGTAAAAGACGTGGGAGTGGAAGATATAGAACAAGAAGGACGCCTGTCATTATAATAGCAAGTGTGCTGAACCATCTCAACAGACTCTCTGAAAAAATTAACCATCGCCAAGTACGACGAATAACGCTAAGTTTGCTAATTATTGATTGGTAAATCTGGTTTATGTTTTGATTTGACATAATATTACCTACAAAGATTTAGTAGTTTGTGTTATTGTGTCAGCACATATACTGCAATGTTCACTGCCATCTTAGCTGCAAGTTCACGCACCTCTGGTGTATCATCAGGATGGACTCTTGCATCTTCCAAACCATCACCAATATCTGCACTGAATGCATAGAAGACCACCATTCTACCATCATGAAATAAACCGAAACCTTGTGCAGGTTCGCCATCGTGTTCATGGATTTTGGGTAGTCCCGGCAAATCGTAAAAACAATTATAAATATGATGATTATTGGGTATCGGATGCAAGTCCTGATCAGGAAAGACCCGACTGATTTCTCTGCGAAAACTTTTGTCTAATCCGTAATCATCATTTACAAAAAGGAAGCCACCGTTTGCAAGGTATTGTCGCAATGCGGATACTTCGCTCTCTGTCAAACGGATATTACCGTGCCCCACAAGATATAGCATGGGGTATTGGTAAAGCACATGATCGGTTAGTTTAAGTATAATACGGTCATCTGCTGTTTCAATATCTGTCCGTTCTTGTAACAGGCGGAGCCAATTTCCAATAGCAGATGGATCACCATACCAATCTCCACCACCGCCATACTGAACTTGTGCAATTGTGAAGAGTTCTCCAGCGTCTTTTATGCCAATAGCAGAAAAGAATAGAAAAACACATACTATAACTAATTTGATACTTGCAATATATCTGATGAACATAAAAATTACAATCTTATACCAGACCGATCCGTTTTCGTATAAACCATTCTGCACCCAACAACCCAACGACTGCAATTAAGACGAAAGGATGTGCCCACAAGTCACGTTCTGTATCAACAAAGACAGGTTCGTTAACATCGCTGATTTTGTCTATTATAGAATGTGCATCCTCTATGTTGACATAAACACCACCTGTCTTGTCAGTAAGTTCAGTTAGTAACTGAACGTTCTGCTGAGGTGCTTCCAATTCAATAAGCTGAGGATGAGCAAAAAACTCAATCTCATCTTCTCCTAACGAGATATTACCTGATTGACCAATAGCGCGTATATTGTAGGTGCCTATTTCATCAACTTTTAACTGTGCGGTATAATTCCCAACATTCCCCGATTGTGTGTCCGTTGATTCAGTGTGAGTTTTCAGTGGGAAAGTAGTTCCGCTTGGTGTGGTAACCGACAACTGAATTTCTGCATCCTCCTGCGGCTGCATAGTAAGTGAGTATGCCCTTATGTTGATTGTCACCGAATCACCTTGTGCATAAGTCGGTGATGATGTCGTAAGATAAATCCGATTTCCATCAGACTGTTGTGCCATCCATCTTAGTGTTTGTGCCCAAAAACGCGGGTAAACAGATTGGTATGTAGTCCCTTTATATGCGTTCACACCAAAATGCCAATTCCATATTCCTTCAGCTGCAAACAGTAGACTTTTTCCAAGTCCTACGCGTTGAAATATCAGAATCGGTTCACCACTCTGTTTTGTAACCAAAGTCGTTGCCCCCGCTCTCAGTTGGAATCTGCGATATGCACGGGTAAGTGATGGCAGGTTTTGCCACATCTTGTTGTTGCTTTCTATCGTGTCGGAAAGTTGTAGAATTGGGTGAAACATACCTGTCTGTGTTAACTCAACCGAGAATTCTACAGTCTGCTCTAAACAACCATCAGACGGAATTTGTATAGGAAGCACCTGGGCAAGTCTTGTGTTTCTAAGTCCATCCACACCTAAGGCATTACGTGATGGCAGAAATATAACTGCTTTTCCAAATTGTTCCACAAAGTCAACAATTGCTTGTTGTTGTGCTGCATTGAGATGTTCTCTTGTAATGTCTCCTAAGATCAACACATCATATTTTACGAGTTCATCCCGAGATTCAGGGAAGCGAGACAGTTGTGTATTACTATCTTGTGGATAATAACCATCGTTCCGACTGAGAATTGATTCTGAATTGCTTTTCTTGCTCAGTATAGTAAATGTCGGTTCAATATCAGGATCACGTTCCAGAGTCCGTTTAAGAAATGTATATTCCCAGCGCGGCCTGCCTTCAAAATACAGCACATTCAGTTTTGCCTTCACTACCTTCAATGAAAATGTTTTCTCATTGTTGGTATCTGTCAGTTCTCCATCTAATGTTGGTAGTTTGACTTGATATTGGAAATTCCCTTCAGTCTGAGGTGTTAGTTTGAGCTCAACGGAATGTTGTGTCCCTTTCATCAATCGTTTTCCATTTAATGTAACAGCCGACTCAACATCTGAATCAGGAAAATTCAGAATCGAAGCATCAACAAGACGATTTGATCCGAACTCACGCAAAGACACACGGATTGACTCGTTGTTGTATCCCGTCTGCACAACATTTATGCGGACCACCGTTTCATGTCCAGTATAGGCAATCGGTAGAACATCAACATTCTGAATTAGTATATCTTTTGGTGGTTGTGGTGAACCGATTCCAACTGTATAGATTGGTGTTTTCAATGCTTCCATGTCCTCAACGGAAAATGTTGAAGCATTATGTGCACCATCTGTAATTAAAATGATTCCAGCATTCGGTTGACCACGCCATCTCTGCACCGTTTCATTTATAGCAGATGAAATATCCGTGAGTGAACCTTCTGGTGCTAACTTTTCTATCCCTGTTATCTCTTCCCTAAGAACTGAATCAAAACTGTAAAGATGTACTTTGTATTTACTTTCTAAATTCTGAATAAATTGACTTGATTCATCAAAAAGAAGGTTATTCACCTGATCAATACGCGAAATCTCTGTTTTGCCAAGATAGTTATCTTCAAGTTGCATACTCTGCGATGTATCAACCAATATGGAAAGATGTGTCGGAGGCGTAACATCTTTCTTTTCTATTATCACAGGTGCTAACAGGCAACAAAGCAGAATAGCAATAGCCACGAAACGTAAAGCAATGAGTGAATACCGTAGCATGGCGCGTAAAGGTTGCTCAACTCTGAAATACCCATATATAGTTATACAAACCGCAATGAGTATACTAAGAACAACTGCCCATACTGGTAAAAAATATGTGAACCGCATTATGTATATGCTTTCTCAATATAATCTATAGACATTATATCTTGACAAAGAGGTCACTGTCAATAGATTTTATAGGAGAGTCCTCCAATTATTGCTGATTCCTTGATAACACCTGTTTGCAAGTCATAATCTCAAAATGTCAATACTACAATTCAAATGAAATTGTCCGAAGCACCAGAGGCATTCAATTGTTGAGTTTCGTTGTTGTAGGAGGGGTTTCCTAACCCCGATTTCAGATGCCCTGCATGAAAATTCGGGTTAGAAACCCGACAAATGCCATACGCGCATTTGGCGTTGATTCACTCCTACAAGATGTTTTGTGACAATTGAATGCCTCTGTCCGAAGCACAAAAAAGATTACCAATTTGGTAAGGATTATGGTATAATATGTCTGTTTTGTTCTACAAAATATATTAACACAATCACTATGAAATTAAATACTTAAACTAACAAAAAACAAGAAATAGGAGAAAAATGCATACTGTTTCATTACACGGTATTGTCAATGCAAGACAAATCGTATATAATTACCTAAAACCAACACCCTTACGTTACTATCATGAATTATCTGACAAACTGGGATTTGAAGCATACATCAAACATGAAAACCATCTCCCTACAAGAAGTTTCAAAGTGCGCGGTGGAATAAATTTTATGTCTAAATTACCCGCTGCAAACAAAAAACAAGGTGTAATTACAGCGACACGTGGCAATCACGGACAATCTATCACTTATGCGGCAGCACTTTTCGGGGTAAAAGCGACTATCGTTGTTCCGCACGGAAATAATCCTGAAAAAAACACTGCAATGCAGGCTTATGGCGCAGAATTAATTGAATATGGAGCCGATTTTGATGAGGCGCGCGGCTTGTGTGAAAAACTAAAAGACGAACAAGGATTATACTACATTCACCCATGTATGGAACCTGAACTCGTACACGGTGTAGGGACATATTCTCTTGAAATCTTTGAAGACCTTCCTAAAGTCAATACGATTATAGTTCCTATCGGTGGAGGGAGTGGTATTAGTGGCGCAATCACCGTCGCAAAGGCAATAAATCCCGATGTAAATGTCATTGGTGTTCAGGCTGAGAATGCTCCTGCAATTTACCGAACTTGGAAAACCGGCAAGTATGTTGAGACAGAAACATGTGATACTATCGCAGACGGTCTTGCAACCCGTGTTCCTTTCCCAATACCATTCTCAATTATCAAAAATGGTGTTCACGACATTATATTAGTCAGTGAAGAAGAAATTCAAGAGGCAATACTATTAGCCTTACGATATACTCATAATTTAGCAGAAGGTGCCGGAGTTGCAGCACTCGCAGCAGCATTTAAACTGGCAGGCAAATTGAGAGGTCAAAATGTGGTTATGATTATGAGTGGCGGGAATATTGATATTCAGACATTGAAGAAAGTATTGACAGACTCTTAATCATACCAATTGTGTATCACATAAACAGGTGCGGAATTTTCTGTTAATCGTATTTTTACATATTCCGCACTTTCAACAAACTCATTGCGGAGAGCATTCGATAAGTCAGAATGTATATGTAATGATGTCAAATTCCATCGTAGATTCTCACTACTTTTTACTACAACATTCGAGTTTTCAGCTATAAGCGAAACGCGTTGCAAGCCTTTATTCTTCCGCTTTAAAAGCAATTCAGATAACACATAATGAATCGTCTGATATGGATCACGTATTTCAGCTTTGTAGTCCACATGTTTTCCCTTAGTATGAAAATGTCCAAATCGCATTAGCTTCAAATTTCCAAGAAAATGATCCGTTTCATACCCCTCCGGTTTAGGTAAACCTCCATATAGAACGAGATGACTGCAACTATATGTATCTACAGCATATTTCACAGCTAACTGTCCATCTGTCATATCCTTATCTGTTTGTCCTACCCATTCTCTTATAATCTGTTTCGCTTCAGTATGATTGCCTTGAACTGAATCCATATCACCAATATGCACATCAGGCATAATAGGTTTGCTCTCATCATTATTCAATATATCAAATATATCAATGCCACCATCAGCACAGATTAACGGAAAACTGTTATCTAAAGCAAAATCGATTTCTTTCCGAAAGAAGTCCAGATGACGCGTATCATAAAATCCATTAAGGAATATCGTTGCAGTTTTCATATACGGTATAGGATGGAACCAAATCTGTCGGGTGATAAGATAGTTTGACTCGTTTCAAGTTTTCTAAGCCAGAATCGTCCATTGCGTTTATCCACTTGTATGTTTGCATCATCTCTCTACAGAATTCACGATAGATAAACTGCGCGAGTCCATGGATGTTAAGATCAGATATTTCAAACAAAATACAAAACATCTCCGAGTTCAATGGATAACCGAAGGTATAGGCTCTGATTTCACCTTTAATATGAACAACCTTACCAATCAAACCAAGTTCCTGTGGATATGTTATCCCTATTCTATGTGCATCTGCAGAATCAGTAAGCATGGCACGGTAAATCTCGTCATCATTTAGTTTTGATCGTGATTGCTGCCAACTTTCATAAAGTGCCAAACACTGTTCCAAATCTTCAGGACAATAGGGTATAAGTTTAGCAGAAGGATTACACGCTACAAAGACATTATAGGCATTCCTTTTACTCTTATATCTATCTCCACTCAAATTTACAAGTCCCTCTGCTCTATAAATATATTCAGTCTCTTTCTGAGCAAAATGATAACCATTATCTTCAAATTTTAACAGCAAGGATTCTGGAACATTTTCAATACGAGCAATTTGAGGATTCTTATTCGTATCAAAGCAATAATGGAATGCTGTTTTTGCTACTTCAAAAGAAAATGGTTTTCCGATTGGTAGAATCGGTAGAAAATAGTCCTCTCCATATTTTGCAAGAACGCAGAAGTGATCCTCTATTAGTGTCCAATAATACTCAAAATGATCGCTCCAAACATAAAGTGGTGCAAAAGCATAACTGGCAAGATTCGTGTGTATTTTGGAAGCAAACGAATCGAAAACGGTCTTATCTTCAAGAGCTAAAGGGTGTAGTTCCATACAGAAAATCTTAATTGAGCGTATAAAATACCTTTACTGTGTCCCGATACGCGCCAACAAGACTCCAGTGTGTTGCAATTATGTCCTTCACCTCATCTGTCTCAATGTAGTCTATAATGGATAGAAGATGTTGTTGAAACACATCTGTTTCAAAATACTTTTCCGAATAAGGACATAGCATGTCAACACCCAGAACAACACCACTTCTGTCCTCATTGAACATCAATGCGAAAGGATAAAGTTGGCAATCAAGTGGGCGAATGGTATAGATTGAACATTTACTGGTTTCTGTTTCAAAAAACGGACAGATATAATAGCCTTCATGCTGCTTCAATACAATTTGTGAACTAATTCCATCCTCTTTATATCGGAATAGGGTTGAATCTATTCCCTGCGATAATAGGTGTTGTTTCTCATCCTTTGTGAAAATTGGCGCGAGAGGACTCTCTGATTCCAAAAACCGGCAACATACATCACAAGAGAAACATACTTCACTGGGTATGATTTGGTAGAGCTTAGCATTTGACATAACAGATATTGTCTATCTTTACTGAACTATGTATCCAATACCTTACCTATAGTATCAATCACAAAAGACACATCGGACTCAGTTAAACCAGGGTGAAGCGGGAGACTAACAACACGCTCAAACACTTCCTCTGCTTTCGGAAAATCACCAACATTATATCCGTATTGCTTCTGATAGAACTCAAAAAGATGTAAAGGGATATAATGGACACTACATTCTATGTTTTCATCACGTAAGGATTCAACAAAGTCATCACGATTACCTATTTGTAGTTGAATTATATACAGATGCCACGCATGTTGATATGCGTTTTCAGGTTGATACGGTATCTTAATTTGAGGGTATTTCTGTAATTCTGTGTTATAGATTTCTGCAAACTTCTGCCTACGTTCATGCTGCTTGTTGAGTTTCATCAATTGACACAAACCCATCGCTGCTTGTATATCAGTCATATTATATTTGTAACCTTCTGAGGTAATGTCATATCGCCAAATACTTCGCTTCGATTGACGTGCCCAAGCATCTTTGTCTATACCGTGCAACCGCATCGTTCTGAGTGTTTCTGCATAACTATCATCATTTGTAGTAATCATCCCGCCTTCACCGGTTGTCATATTCTTATTCGCATAAAAACTGAATGCAGACAAACCCCCGATACTACCTATGTATTTCCCATGATATTGAGTCGGAATAGCATGTGCAGCGTCATCTATTAGCACCAGATTGTGCGTATGACAAATCTTTTGCAATGCATCCATATCACAAGGTAGACCCGCAATATGAACAGGTATAATCGCTCTGGTCCGATCAGTTATCGCTGATTCTATTTTAGCAACATCAATGTTCAATGTTTCAGGATTAATATCCACAAAAACAGGTTTCGCACCAACATAGCGGATTGCTTCGGCAGTTGCAGTGAAAGTGTACGGCGTTGTGATAACTTCGTCACCTATACCGATACCTGTAACAACGAGGCTGAGATGTAATGCTGCAGTGCAAGAACTCACCGCAATTGCGTGCTTAACACCGAGATATTCAGCAAAAGCACGTTCAAACTCACGCACCCTTGCACCAGTGCTAATCCATTTGGATTCAAGTACTTGGCTAACAGCTTCAATTTCGGTTTCATCTATCCACGGACGGCTAAATGGTATAAACGGCTTTTCTTTCAAATGTCCTTCCCTTTCAATTGTCTTCTACAGTCGGTCCAAGAATATGAATCATCGCTTGCAGTGCAAGGATGTAACTATACGCACCAAAACCCCCAACAACACCCTCAGCAACGCCAGATATATACGAATGATGTCGAAATTCTTCACGGGCATAGATGTTAGATAGATGGACTTCAACAACAGGAACGCCAACAGTTGAAAGTGCGTCACGTATCGCAACACTTGTATGCGTATATGCAGCAGGGTTAATTAGAATGCCATCTGCCCAATCTATATGGTCTCCGATAATGGAAACGATCTCACCTTCATGGTTAGATTGTAAGATTTTTAGTGTGACATCATGGGGGGATGCACCAACAAACTGATCCAGGATTTTATTGATGTCCTGTAATGTTTGGACTCCGTATATCTCTGGTTGTCGTCTGCCTAAAAGATGTAAATTAGGTCCGTGTAGAACGAGGATATTCATGCGTGTTTCTGTCCTTTATCAATGACTATATGAAAATCAATTTATAATACTATATTTTATTTGAAATATGGTTAGAAATCAACAGAATTATTCGGGTGTGTAGAGTTTTTAGCAAAGGTTATCTCATTTCAGACACATCGTAGGGGCGAGGTTTCCTCGCCCGTGTTGGAACACATCCTATCTGTCAGCAGTGGCTGGGATGGGAATGTGGCAAAGTGGTAATCGGGCGGGGAGACCCATTGGAGTCAATTTAGTGAGAAATCCTGTCACCCTTTGTAGGCGGGTTCTCCGGGGAATGCCTAAAGAAGCATGCGCGTGTGGCATGCTCCATGATTCATACCGTTGATTTGGTGCACCGCCATCCTAATTGTCTGAACCAGGATTTTCAGGATTAGTAGATTTTCAGGATTTTGAGTCTGATGTTAACGCTATTTAGTCGTTTTTTTCAAAAAACGACTAAACAACAAAAACCTCTACAAACCCTTACCACTACAAGCACAAGGGTATTTATGAAAAAAAGTAAAAAAACGACCAAAAAACGACCAACCCCATGTCACTTTCGTTCAATCTCAAGTTGAAACGCCTTATGTTTCTGCACATCCTCAGCTATTTTATGGAACAGGTATCACGCAAAATTAACAGAATACATCTCACCATATTCTGCACAAATATGTACACTTTTTTTTATGATTGCACCATTATGTACAATTCACACCTTGAAATGTCAGAAATATCCACGAATTCAGAGAATATAACACTGGCACAAAAATTGCTCATAAATCAATAATACCAAATTAAGGGGATTTATCTTTTTCCGATGGTAGGTGCGGTTTCTCTAACCAATTCAGAATACCAAAAGTGTATTCTGATAGCAAGACCGATCACATTAATTGGATATAAAAATAATCCCGTTATAGGAGATGGATAAAATGCGAAAAGTATTTGAACTGCCAAGTCTATGTTTCGTTGTAATAGTACTAACCACGATCATCAACTCAGGTTGTACTTTAAGTGTTCTTGAACAGAATGAAAAAACAAACTCAACAACAAAACCGCTTGAGACTATCTTCACAGTTGTAGATACTACGGATGTAAAGAAGCCGATAGTTGTAAATTCAATTCGTTTACCGTTTCGCTCTGGTTTGAAAAACAATGTTGTACTCGCAAAAAACTATGCTTATGTAACAACAGAAACCCAACTACTCGTCATAGATGTTTCCAATCCGCAAAAGCCAGTCAATGTCACATCATTATCGTTTCCTGAATCAATTGGCAAGGCACACGTGGCGGATGATAAGTTGGTTGTCGCAAGCAAAAACAGGCTTTATCTCGTAGATATTTCGAATCCTGTTCAACCCAAACTGAAATCAAATGCAAGTCTACATCAATCTAATGCAGTGGGTGAATTTGACATCCATAATTCTTACCTTTATGTAAAGGATGTTAATGACTATCTGCACATTTATCAATTGACACAGGAAAGTGTCTTACCAATAAAGACTGTTGAAATGGAATCTCCTTCAGATTTAGTCGGGATAATTGCCCAAGGGACAGAAGTAGAACAGATTGTGTTGAAGCATAGGACATCAAGTGACTATGGTTGGACTGAACTCTCAGATCGTACCAATCTATTAGATTTCAACTGCGTACATCAGATGATACGAACGACAACAGATCATCTTGTATTTGCAAGTCGACGGTATCCATGTCGCGATATCACGATTGTCAATGATGAAAGCCAACGTAGTCCTTATATTTGGAAGTGGTTAGAAGATTACAACTTAGAAGCGAATTACATTGCACATTTATACCTAACAGGAAAAAGAAAATTACATGAGGGAATACCGACAGATGCCTTCTATAAGGACAGAAACAAAATTCAGTTAGTATCGCAAGACCAATGGTCTCACACAATTGAGTATGAAGCAGATCAAGAATTTGGACTATACACAGATTTGCAGATAGATGATAAGTATCTTTATGTCGTTACTTCAAAAGGTATCCTTTCAATTATTGACCTTGATGCTCCAGAGAGGAAGGATCGCTTCCAATCTGCCATATCCCTTGACTCTATTCATCCGGTGAGCGTTGCAGTTGGGCAAAACCACGCCTTTGTTATTTCAACACCAGAGGACGCAAGTGAGTAAATTATACGAATTTGGATTGATACCGTTTCATTATGCAATTGTTTACTAAAGGTCTATTTCATCTGAGGGTAGGAGGGAACTCCGATTCCCGACTTAACGCTATGATGTTATTCCGGCTGAACAAGGAAAAAACCTGTGAAACTACCTACAATTTCCATCTCATCTTACAGTGTAACCCGACTAATTATCGGTGGTAATCCATATAGTGGTATCTCCCATCAGTCTACTGCTGCATCAAAGCAGATGGTGGACTACTATACGACACAACAGATTATGTCGGATCTGGCGCAAGCTGAAGCGAACGGTATCAACACCGTGCTTGCTCGTGCCGATAAACATATCATGCGGACTCTCAACGAATATTGGAATTCTGGTGGGAAAATTCAGTGGATCGCACAGACACCGAAATCGACAGAATACAGCGACCTCAACGATTATTTAGAGATAATCTCACAATACAATCCAATCGCAATATACCATCACGGAGGCACAACCGATATGTTATTTGCTGAAGGAAAACTTGATACAATTAAAGATAATCTTAAACGTATTTGTGACCTCGGTTGTGCAGTCGGTATCGGAACACATGACCCATATATACTGAAATATTGCTATTCTGAAGGATTTGATGTTGACTTTTATGTCTGTGCATTATATAATCATACCAAACATAGAGAGATGTATCTATCTGCAGACAGGGATATAGCAGTCTCTGCAATCCAATCCATTCCAACCCCGATTATTGCTATAAAGGTCCTGGCAGCAGGTAGAAACGAACCAAACGAAGCGTTTAAATTCGCTCTTGAGAATATCAAACCGATTGACGCAATGGCAGTTGGGATGTATACCCGATTTCAACCTGACCAGATACAGCAAAATGCAGACACTGTAGCAGAACTCATTAGAAAGATAGAATATGAAACGAATTGTCGAACCAGAAGTAATGGATACAGCCGAATCAGCCGAGGCTTACGATGCAATGGGGCACGGTGAAGTAGATGAAGCATTTGTCAATCGGGTTATTGAACTCGGTGCTAAAACAGGACACTACCTTGATGTCGGCACAGGACCAGCACAAATCCCAATCCTACTCGCTCAAAAATGTCCTAATATCCACATCACTGCAATTGATCTATCAAAAGAGATGTTAAAAATTGCAAGACGACACGTCGAAGTTGCCGATCTAAACAATCGTATTACACTTGAACTTATTGATGCAAAAACCCTTCCATATCCTGACAACTCCTTTGATGGGCTTATTTCAAATAGCATTGTCCACCACATTCACGATGCTGAAAAAGCACTAAAAGAAATGGGTAGAGTAGCAAAACCCAACGGTGTAGTGTTAATTCGTGATCTTATCCGACCTGAAACACCAGCAAATGCACAAGCATTTGTTGATCGTTATGCCGCTGATGACACCCCCTACCAACAGAAACTCTATTATGACTCCTTCCTCGCCGCATTCACAATTGATGAAGTAAAACAGATGCTATCAGAGGCGGACATACCGGGTACTGAAGTAGTCCAAAGCACTGATCGCCACTGGTCCATTGAAAGACCAGTTCATAGATCAATGTAATATGGTGTCTCTGTGCACCATTATTATTATTGGATTGAAAGATGGCTGGACATTGAGAACCAAACGACAATATGGTGAAGTCGTATTAGTATAAAGACTATACTGACTCTGTAAGATTCAGATTATTTAGTATTAAGAAAAATGTATTTCAGGTGAGGAAATACATTTTTGAATGCAGAGTATTACTGTGGTAAATTCCATAGAAGACTTGTACCATCTGTTCCTGAAGTGGTAAGTGTTTTACCATTTTCTGAATAAACAATAGAACGAACAGGATTATACGAAGTGAAAGTTGCCTTGAGTTTTCCAGCATTTAGATCCCATAAAAGAATCTTGGCATTTTCACCGCCACTTGCAAACGTTTGCCCGTCTGGTGAGAAGGCTATTGGCGAATTCGGGTCATAATCCTCAAGTGTCATAATAAGTTCCCCTGTTTTCACATCCCAGAAACACATCGTGTTATCAGCACTCCCACTAACAAGTGTTTTCCCATCGGGGGCAAAAAGTGTCCGTTTAATCTGTCCTTTATGTTCTTTTAGAATGAATTTTTGTTGTCCGGTTTGTGTATCCCAAATCCAAATTCTATTATCACCTTTATCCTCATACAATGCTTTTGCATAACCGACCAAGGCACTCCCATCTGGCGTAAATCGAAGTGAAAAACTTAATTTTTCTGAACTAACAAAGGTGGCTTTACGTCTTCCTGTTTTGGCATCCCATAGAAATGCTTTATCAGAAGAATTACTAACGATGTTACTTCCATCAGGAGAGAATATCACTGAACGAACTTCCCATCGATGTCCCATAAGTAAAAATTGCGGATGTCCTGTATCGGTATTCCATATTTGAACCATTTCCGGCTCTTTCGCTGGGGTGGCGAGTAATTTGCAGTCTGGTGAAAAAACATGGGCAAATTCACGATATCTACTATCTCTCGTATAAGCAGCTATCTGTTCACCTGTTTGTGTATTCCATAAATAGATTGTGTTGTCCGCTACTGTTGAGAGATATTGTCCGTTCGGTGAAAATGTTATAGAAGAGATGCGTTCCTTATGCCCAGAAAGCGTTGCCTTGAGGGCATCTGTTTCAATATCCCATAACCGCACAGAACTACCGTCCATAATTGCGATCATCTTCCCGTCTGGTGAATACTCGTCAGGCAAATAATTAGGGGACGCAATTGGTGCTAAACGAAAGTCTTTCGGAAAAGGTTTTTGCTGTCCAGTTTTCACATCTATCAACATGTCTGTGAAATCATCATTCGCATAGATTTCTTTCTTATCATCAGGGGCAACACTTGTAGGTTTACGTTGAATGCGTTGCTTTTTAAGGTTTACTTTCAATATGTAAATGGCGTTATCCGTGTTAATACTCGCCAACGTTTTGTTATCTGGTGAAAACGCTAACGAGCGGGTGAGGCCATGTGTTTCTATCGTCCTCAAGTGTTTCCCGATATTTGCATCCCACAACCGAATTGAAGAATCAGAACTCCAATGGGTGTATGATGCACCACTTGCAATTATCTTACCATCCGAAGAAAATGCAATTGTTGTAACCCGTCCACTATGTCCGGTGAGCGTTACTTTATGGTGTGTCGTTTTTTTGTCCCACAACCGAATAGTGGTGTCCCTACTACCACTTGCGAGCGTTTCACCGTTTGGTGAAAATGCTAAAGATAGAACAGAACCAGGTTCCGTAATATCACTTGGAGCCAAGTTATGTCCAACAAGAGTAGCGGTCCGTTTTTTCTTTTTAGCAGAAAAAAGCCTCACGGTCCCGTCAAAATCCCCGGCTGCAATTATATCACTATCAGGTGAATAAGCTAATGAATAGATAGCGTTAAAATTCCCTGTGAGGTCTGCTATAGGTTTGTGTGTGTTGAGATTCCACAGGCGGACAAATTTTTCGCCGGCACCGACACTTGCTAACGTTTGACTATCTCCTGATATGACGATGTCTGTAACCCCATTCTGATGTCCTGTCAGCACAGCGATGTTTTTTGTGGTCTGGGGGTCCCAAAGTCTAATTGTGTTGTCCCTGCTACCACTTGCTAATATCTTGCCATCAGCGGAGTATTCCACTGACCACACGCTATCTGTATGTCCCGTTAGAAGTGATAGCGGTTTGTAGGTATCTGTTTCGTAGAGCCAGATACCGATTGTTGTAGCCACAGCAAGGAACTTCCCATCAGGAGAATATGTGATGTCGTATGCTGTTCCGTTTCCGATTCGTTTGATTGCGTTCTCAGGCAATCCTATCTGTGTCTCGTTCTGACCGAAGCTGTTCAATAAAAAAAGCGATACCAATAGCCACAAAATCATTAAAAAGCGAAAATGTTTCATCTGATTCCTCCTCTCTTGTAGGTTGGGTAGAGGCACGAAACCCATAGGTGTCAACTTAAGGACAGTTTTATGTTTTTTTAGTATAGATTATTGTTGCAAAATGGAAGCACCTCTTTCATAATATAGTCATATATTATCATTTACGGAGAGGTGCTCCGATGTGTATACTAACACAGGTTACAGACATAATGCAAGAAGTTTTTGATAATGCTGCGGAAACAGCATCTTTGGCTTGTGATTTTGTTCAGAGAAAGCGGATACTTACAGCACCTGCTTTTGCCAAAATCCTTGTCTTCGGATGGCTTGAAAATCCTGATGCGAGTTATACGGATCTCGCACATACCGCACGCGCTTTAGACATTGAGGTTTCCCGTCAAGCGATTGAAAAACGGATGTCCTTTGAGGCAGCCGATACCTTGAAAGCAATCCTTGAAGTCGCAGCATCCCAGAGTGTCGCAATGCCTCCACAGACCCTCCCACTCCTCAACCAGTTTACAGGTGTGTATGTGCACGACAGCACAACAATAACTTTACCGGATGAACTGAGAAAGGTATGGAAAGGCGGTCGTGGTAAAAACGATCATGAAAAAGCATCTCTGAAACTTCACCTCCGTTTTGATGTTTTGACAGGTGTTTTTGATCAGTTTCACCTCACAGATGGTGTCGCATCTGATAGTAAGGTAGAAGAACAGTTTGAACAACTTCCACCTAAGAGTTTGCGTTTAGCAGATCTCGGCTACTTTACCTTTGATACATTTGAACAACTCACACAAAATGATATATATTGGATATCACCATACAAAATGCGTTGTAATCTCTATGATGAAGCAGGTGAACGCATTTATTTAGATGAATATCTTTCCACAAAAACCGCAGACACCATAGACTTGGGATGTTTCATCGGGGCAAAAAAACGACTTCCAATACGGTTCATCGCAGTCCGACGCCTCGAACAAGAAACAAACTCGCGCCGCCGCCACATCAAACGCGAAGCAAAACAGAAAGGGAGAACACCTTCTAAAGAACGCCTGCTACTTGCTGGATGGGATATCTATATTACGAATGTGGACGCATCACTACTGACAGCAGAACAGATCGCACCTATTTATAGTATCCGATGGCAAGTAGAGTTGATGTTTAAGTCCTTCAAAAGTATTGGAAATCTAAATGAAACTCGCCGCTACAAAGCTGAAAATGTCTTATGTGAAGTGTATGCTAAACTGATCACACAAGTTCTAAGACACTGGATTATGTTGGCATCAGGTTGGCGATGTATTCAACAGGATATCATCAAAACAGCAGAACTTATCGGACGACACGCAAGGATGCTTACTATGAGTTTCAACAAATCAAAAACAGCATTATTGAAAACACTCAGAAACATAAAAAGGGATCTACAATACGGCGACCAAGGGAAACATAGAGCAGGAAAGCGGACAACATACAAACTCTTAAAGATGGCCGAAAGTCCTTAAGTTGACACCTATGGGGTTGAGGAACGAAACCCAACAGGATACGACCTTACCTGCTGGAAATGTTGGGTTTCACCTGCGGTTCAACCCGACTTACAAGCACTTTTTATAGCGTAATGTCGGGTTTCGTTCCTCTATCCAACCTACTTATTATACTTGGTGAGATCCCAAAGTAAGATTGGACCGTCCTCATGTCCACTCGCTAATGTTTTGCCATCTCGTGAAATAGAAAATGACTCTATCCGATTTGCGTTATTTGTGAATGTAGCACTTAGCGAACCTGTCTTCATATCCCACACGAGAATTGATTTCTGTTCTTCATCATAAGATGCAAGAATACTTCCATCCGGAGAAAATTGTGCTGCCCACAAATGTCTTGTGTCTCCTTCAATCGTGGTGCGGATCGTTTCTGTTGCCACATCCCACAGTAGGATTGATTTTCCCTCTTGTCCACCATTATTTACAAGTGTTTTCCCGTCTGGCGAAAATTTGATAGTAGTGATGAAGCCGTCATCAACTTCAAGGATAGTGCGGAGAGACCCTGTTTCCGTATGCCAGAGCCGAACTCTACCATCATTACCAACACCAGCCAAAATATCGCCATCCGGCGATAGCGTGATAGATTTGATCTTTTCTGTCTCTTTTGTGAGCGTCCCCTTTAATTCTCCGGTAATTAGATCCCATAACTGAACTGCCCCACTTGTGCTAAGCGTTGCAAGTGTTTTTTGGTTAGGAAGGAAGAATATATCACGATTATCTGCTGTTTGCAATGTGATGGTTTGCGTTATTTTTCCGGAGAGAAGATCACAGATAAAGATTTTACCCTCCTCACTAACGCACGCCAACATTCGGTTGTCAGGAGAAAATATCTTAGACCTATATTCTTCTGTTGAGGTCTCTGACAGTGTCATTTGAAGTTTTCCTGTTTCCGTACTCCAGAGCTGAATCGGTTTTTGGTAAGGTTGAATTGCATACATCTTTCCATCCGGAGAAAATGTAAGATATTGATGTTTTTGGATTTTAGCGCGAAGTTTTCCTGTTTTCACATCACGTAAGAAATAATCATCATAAATCCAGCTGGCAAGCGTTTTACCATCAGAAAAATACTTCACTGATGTTCCAGCTCGACCGTGTCCAGTGAATGTCGTTTTGAGTTGTCCTATTTGGACATCCCACACACGAATTTCGTTGCGATTATAGGCAGCGATTGTCTTACCGTCGTCAGAGAAAATAGTGGCATAAATACTGGATGTCTGCCATGTGAGATCTACTCTTGACTTCTCGGTTTTTACGTCCCATAATTTGATATTCACGTTACCGTCTGTCCTACTTCCTTTACTTGCGAGTGTCTTGCCATCAGGTGAATAGATGAGCATGGTAACATATCCTTGAGGTATAGTGAGTGTAGCACGAGATTCTCCTGATTTTATATTCCACAACAGTATTTCATCTCTACTACTACTTGCGAGCGTTTTGCCATCAGGAGAGATTGCTGCGTTAGATACCCAAGGGTTCATTATGTGTGTAAGTGTTGTGAGGCGTTTTCCTGTTTTCGTATTCCATAACCGGATTCCTGGTGCTCCACTCCAACTGGCAAGTGTATTTCCATTAGGTGACAATTCTCCAGATATAACTCTACCATATTGATTGAGTCTTTCCTGTTTATCGGGTGGTGCCACTCTAAATGTCCCGAGACGTTCCCCTGTTTTCGCGTCCCACAACATATTTTTTTGCCAACCGTTACTCGCGAGCATACTCCCATCCTGTGCGAACGTTATAGAATGAACACCGCCAGTATGTCCACCAAGTGTTGCTTTGAGTTGTTCTGTTTTCAAGTCCCATAGTCTGATAGTATCATCCCGACTACCACTTGCAAGCGTTTCTCCATCGGGCAAGAACTGCAGTAAAGTGATTCCGCCGACATGACCGGTAAGTGTCGCTTCGTGTTTTCCTGTTCGGGTGTCCCACAACCGTATTGTCGTGTCCGCGCTGCCACTGGCAATTATTTTTCCATCTGTAGAAAATGCTACAGTGGTAACCCAATTTTTATGTCCTGTAAGAAGGAAGAGTACTTTAGATGTTTCAGTATCATAGATCCATACGCCAATAGTCGTTGCTGCCGCAAGTTGTGTTCCATCCGGGGAAAGTGCTATTCCATTACCCCATGCTATATTACTTTTGCCAAGACGTGCTTTAGCACCGTCAGGTAAACTTAAGTATGTATAGCCAGAATCTACTTCTTGCGCTTGTGTCCAACCGCTTGAAACACAAAGAAAAATTAGAATTGGAAATAATTTTTTCATGCTTACCTTACTTTTTTGAAATATCCCACAAAAGAATTGTGCCGTTTCGATGACTACTCGCCAAAATCTTCCCGTCAGGTGAGAAAGCGACAGAGGAGTCTGCCTTGCCATCCCCTGTGAAGGTTGTCAAATGTTTACCTGTTTGGATGTCCCATAACCGGATTGTTGTGTCCTTGCTTGCACTTGCCAATGTTTTTCCATCAGGGGAAAATGCGACTGCCAGAACATATTCCGTATGCCCAGAAAGTTGTGTCTTCTGTTTTCCAGTTTGCAGATCCCATAGCCAAATAGCATAGTTCGGGTTTCTGTTATACTGATCTCTTTGTGTAAAACTTGCACTTGCAAGTGTGTTCCCATCGGGCGAAAACGCGATACATTCGACAGGACCTTTATGTCCGATTTGTGTTGATTTCTGTTGTTCAGTGTGAGGATCCCACAATCGAATCGTACTATCTGCTCCACCACTTGCAAGGGTTTGTCCATCTGGTGAAAAAGCTATGCATTGAATTCCGCTTGTATGTCCTGAAAGAGTGATTTTGTGCTGACCACTCATGGTATCCCACAAGCGAATCGTGAAGTCCTTCTTACTGGTGCCGCCTGAATAGCCAGAGCTTCCACTTGCAAGCGTCCGTCCATCCGGTGAAAATGCGACACATCCGACATTATTAAAATGACCTGTGAGTATAATAATCGGGGCACCGGTATGTGCGTGCGAAAGAAGGATGTTTTCGTAATTTGTACTCACCGTTTTTTTCCCATCAGGTGACAACCTATCATAAGTGTAATAAACGGGACCGGCGGAATTCGGAATCAATGAATGTTGTGCAAGTCCGGTTTTCAGATCCCACAACTGTCCGGCACCCGCCAGCATTGTTCCGTCCTGTGAGAAGACAAGCGATGATTTTCCGTGTCCTGAATGACCTGCGATGTTTGCGATGTTTTGCTGCGTATTAACATTGTAGAACTGAATAGTCCCATCAATCCCAGCACATGCAAGACGAAGACCGTCTGGAGAAAAGGCTAATGATAAAGTCCGGCTATTGCTTGTAGGTACTACTGTTGATTGTTGTGTTTGCAAATCCCACAACTGAACGCCCCCATCCCGCGTAGCACTCGCCAACATTCTTGTCGTAGGAGAAAATGCAGGTGCTTGTAGGTACTCTATTTTCCCAGAGAGGTTTATTTCGGTATGTTCAAGCGTATTTAGACTCCAAAACCGAACTGTCTCATACAAGTTTCCCGTGGCAAGAACTGCATCAGAAAAAAACGCTAACCAATTGACTTTGTGTGTACCTCCTATTGGGATGGTTTTTATCAGTTGTGTTGTTTCCATATCCCGAAGTTGAATTGAAGTCGCATTTTCGCCGACACTTGCCAGCATATTTCCATCGGGCGAAATAGCCAATGCTGAGTTCTCCTGCCCCGTAAGCGTTGCTTTATGTTCACCCGTTTGTGTATCCCAAAATCGTATCATTTTATCATAGTTCCAAGTTACGAGTGTTTTTCCATTTGGTGATAGAACAAAAGCGGCAATGGCAGTAGAATGTCTTGTTTTGATGTATGTTTTTATTCTTCCAGTGTAAGCATTCCATATCCGAATTCTGACATCGGCACTGCTTCCATAAGTTGAACTTATGGAAGCAAGTGTACTCCCATCCTGTGAGAAAGTTATTTTGTTCATTTTTATTGGAGATATGTTTTCCCAATCTTCTGTCATCAGTGCAATTTCTTTGTAGGTGTGGGTATTGTATATCCATATTCCGATAGAACTTGCTACAGCAAAATGTTTACCGTTTGGTGAAAATGCCATATCAAATACCTTACCTTTTCCGAGGCGCGTGGTCGCGCTTTCAGGTAGATACCATTGCCGATAATCATCTGACCAGCCATTTTGGCTAAATGGCAAAAGTAAAAATAGAACTGTGATGATAACTCTCATTTGCTTGTTTCCTGCATGTCCCATAAAAGGATTGTGCCGTCACGACTTACACTGGCAAGTATATCGCCATCTGGAGAAAACGTCAGATAAAATATTGTTCCTACGTGTCCATTCAGAGTGCTCTTATGTTTACCAGATTGGACATCCCACAATCGGATTGTAGTATCATAACTCCCACTTGCAAGCGTTTTTCCATCTGGGGAAAACGTAACAGTTGCAGCGACTTTGGAATGTCCCGTGAGGATTGATATGTTCTCGTGTGTCAATGTGTTCCACAATCTGATAGTTTTGCCATGACTCCCACTTGCCAGTATTTTTCCATCGGGAGAGAAACCGAGACACCTGATTCCAGAGGCGTGTCCAGTCAGAATTGCTTTGGATTGTGCTGTCTGTAAATCCCATAAACGGATTGTAGTATCGGACTTTTGTGTAGTATTGTTCCCGCTCCCTCCACTCGCAAGCATTTTTCCATCAGGTGAAAACGCTACAGCTCCAACATAACCGGTATGTCCTTTCAAGGTAACCCGGTATTGTTCGGAACGTATATCCTTGTTCCGGACAGTGCGCGCAAAGTTCGCCAGCTGCCTTTGATATTGAAGTGGGGCACGATTTTGCACAAAACTAATTAAGTGCATTACTTGTTTTAAGGTAGACCTTTTAGAAATCACGTTAGTGGTATCTGCTTTGACGTCCCATAATTGAATTTCATTTTGCCCTTGACTTGCGAGAATTTTTCCATCGGACGAGAATGCAATAGGTTTGACTTTCTCAACATTTGTCTTGAGAGTTACTTTGATTTTACCGGTGTCCATGTCCCATAAGTGGATTGTGTTGTCTGGTCCTGCATTGGTTACTGTTTGTCTATCTGGTGAAAACACAACATTGTAGGGTTGAAACGTGTATCCAGTAAGTTTCTTCTTTAGTTTTCCTGTGTTTGTGTCGCACACCCAAATCGTATTATCGGCATTTGCACAGGACAAGGTCTTTCCGTCAGCAGAGAAAATCGCTGGTGAGTACCATGTAAATCGGTCATATTCTTTCTGTGTAAATTTTGTGGTTCTTGGTTGTGTTTTTATAGTGAGGACGTTTTTGTATTCACCTGTTTTTAGATCCCAAGAATGGATATTTGCGTCCCAATCTCTTGCGATCAAGGTTGTTCCATCTGGTGTAAATTCAAAAGAAAAAATATCTGCGTTGTGTCCTGTGAGGGAGGCTTTGAGTTGTCCAGTATTGATGTCCCACGCCCGAATCGTCAGATCACCGCTTTTACTGACCAATGTGTTACTGTCTGGAGAAAACACGAATGACCGAACACCCCCTGTATGCCCTAGAAGAGTCGTTATATATTGACCTGTTTCAGTATCCCACAACCAGATTGTTGTGCCTTGGTCCGCATACCATCTGCCTGTAGACGCAAGGATTTTGGAATCAGGTGTGAATTTTAGGGAACCCACCATTGATTCATGTCCAATCAGTGTTGTGCGAAACTGCTGAGTTTTAGTATCCCATAAATAAATATCATTACTGTTTCCAATAGCAAGTAATTCGCCATTTGGAGAAAATACTAATGGTACTGAAGTAAAAGACAATTTCTTATGTATAACGTGTGCAATCTGTTTTGCAGTTTTAACGTCCCATAATCCGATCTCATTGGAATATCTGCTTGCGAGTACACTCCCATCAGGAGAAAGCGTTATAGTACTATCCATCATCTTTTGCGCAAGTGTCGTTCTATGTCTCCATATTTTTGTATCCCACAACTGAATTGTTCCGTCTCCTTGCCAATGCGACCCTGCACTGATAAGCGTTTCACCATCAGGTGTAAAAAATAACCTATTAACCCAGCCGGTGTGTTGTCCGGCAAGCGTTTCTTTGCTTACGCCAGTTTCCGAATCCCATAACCGAATTTTACCATCCCATGTTCCTGCAGCAAGCGTTTTACCGTCCGGTGAAAACGCCAATGACGAACAAGGGGGCTTATGTGCATCCAATAATGCGATTTCTCGATACGTTTCCGAATCGTAAAGCCAAATTCCGATAGTACTTGCAATAGCGAGCCGAGTCGCCTCTGGAGAAATTGCTACGTGTGCTGTCCTCGCCCCTTTACCGATACGGGCTTTTACACCTTCAGGCAAACCCCAGCGTGTGGAGTCTAATTTTAATTCTTCAGCTTGTATAAAACTGATAGAAATATTGATAAGAATTAAAATTGGAATCAATAATTTCATTTGTTTACTTTTTTCAATAATACGCATGGATATTTCTCATAACCTCAGATTATCAAATCTACAATCTTTTTTCAATATAATCTCCTGGGGTGTAAAGTTTTTGGCATGAAATTGATTTGAATGGAGTTCTTGCGCAGAATGTATACAAATGGTATCCCAACCTAATAAATATATGACTATTTTAGGAGAGGATACCAATGTCAAGTATATCATTAAGTGCTTTTGAAAGCAACGATTGCCAGGACGGTAAGGTGTGTAAAGTATTTGCACAGATAAGACTTTCTCTCATTGTAGTGCGTGGTCTCCGTGCCCCGCGATCTTTGAATCTACCAATAGTTGCGGGGCACGGAGACCACGCACTACAATGCAAAATGAGATGTTTGCCAAAAACTTTGCACACCCGTTCAATTTCCATTCACTTGACAAAAAATGCACCACTGCTATAATACCATTCAAATCTATTCAACTACTGTTAGATAAGAAAGGTGTTACATGAAAGTTCTAATTACTGGGGCAAGTGGTCGCCTCGGTTCCTATGTTATCCGAGGATTAGCAGAACGACACTCACTTGTTCTCATGTCACGTAGAAATCCACCCGATGAATTCGCAAACATCCCCTTTATTCAAGGCGACTTAAACAACTTTGAAGACTGTCAACGTGCTGTTGAAGGTGTAGATGCAATTCAACACCTCGGCGCACAACCCAATCCTGTTGACCACCCTGATTTACGTGCTGGTGCTGAAGAGAATGGTATACCATTTGACGCAACTTTCAAAACCAATATGCTTGGGACATACTATCTCATGCAAGCTGCTATTGAAGCAGACGTTAAGACTGTCGTAATGTCCGGCAGTAATTGTGCATTAGGACACGGTTTCCGAATCAGCAAAACAGATATTCCAATAGACTATCTACCTATTGATGAAGAACACCCCTGCTATCCAGAAGATTCCTATAGTTTCTCCAAACGTTGTGGAGAGGATTTGCTTGCGACTTATACTCGCGCCTACGGAATCCGAACCTATATAACACGTCCTTCAGGCATCACACCTGATGAACGTAGAAAGCAAATAGCAGAAAATGCAAAACCAACAAACGGATGGACACCATGGATGTGGTGTTGGGTAGGAAGCGAAGATGTCGCAAGTGCACATCGCATGATAATGGAAAAAGCTGAGACACTGCCACCCCACGATGTCTATTTTCTCAATGCAGATGATACTGTTGCTTTAGAACCATCACTTGAACTCGTTGAAAGGTTTAAACCAGAACTTCTTCCAAGAGTCAACTCGTTAGATGGGCATCAATCGTTTTTCAATTGCGATAAACTCAAAAACGCAATAGGGTGGAAACATGAAACTTCATGGAGGCAATATCTTGGCAACTAACAACATAGTACGTTTTGGTGTTATCGGTGTCGGTAGTATATCCGTAAGGGGAATTCTGCCGCACCTCACACAAGATGATGTGCAAGATAGACTAAAGGTAACTGCTGTTTGTGACCCTGTTCCTGGTAGAGCACAAGCTGCAGCTGAGAAATTCAATGTCCCTTATGCATACCAAGCTTTTGAAGAGCTATTAGCTGATGGACATGTAGACGCAGTCTCAATTGCATCACCAATCGGATTACATTATGAGCAAGGTAAACTCGCAATAGAACACGGACTTCATGCACATTTCAACAAGACCATGACAACCACCGTTGATGAAGCAGATGATTTGATTGAATCTGCAGCGCGCAAAGGAGTAAAATTAGTTGCATCACCAGGGCAGATGCTAAGACCAATTCATCAAGAAATAAAGAGATTAATTGAGGATGGAGCAATCGGTACTTTAACTTGGGCAGCAACGGGATCCTCCTTCGGAAGATACCACGAAAGTGAATCAGTCCGACAAGGTGATGATGTCCTTTCCAATATCAATCCTGCGTGGTATTTCCGAAAACCGGGTGGCGGTCCCTTATATGACATGACCGTTTACGGATTGCATACAATGACAGGTATCCTCGGTCCAGTCAAAAGAGTAACAGCATTCTCTGGTGTGCGTATTAAGGAACGCGAATTCCGAGGTGAAATGCTACCTTGCGATATGGACGATAACACCTTTATATTGCTTGATTTCGGTGAAGCATTTTTCGGTTTTATCTATGGCGCAGCAGCAGGACATGCCATCAGAGGTGGTTTAGCAATAAACGGTACTGCAGGTTCCATTGAAGGAAGTACCATCAACGGCAACCCGATTGATGCACCAAAAAGGGAATTACCCCATGTCGTAGGACCACATAGAAGTATACAGGAAGCACATGTTTATGAAGACATCATGCAACTTGTGGACTGGATTCGCGAGGACAAACCTACCATTGTTACTGCTGAACATGCACGACATGTCATTGAGATATTTGATGCAGGATACCGATCAGCACAATCAGGACAAGCTCAAACCTTGCGTACCACATTTTAAAGGAATATATCTTTATGCCACAAGCATTATGTATAGGTGAGCTTCTCATCGATTTCGTATCCACAACACCCGATGTAACCCTTGCTGAAGCACCAGGATTCGTCAAAGCTCCAGGAGGTGCACCCGCTAACGTCGCTGTCGGTTTGGCAAAACTCGGTATAGATGCAGGTTTCATCGGTAAAGTCGGGGCAGATCCTTTTGGGGATTTTCTAACTGAGACTTTACAGCAGAACAGTGTTGATACAACCTATCTTATCGCTGGAGAGACATCAAGAACAACATTAGCCTTCGTTGCAACACGATCCGATGGTATGAAGGATATTACTTTCTATAGACATCCTGGAGCAGACATACAACTTTCTCCAGATGAGATAGATGCAGAATACATTAAATCAGCGGAACTGTTTCATTACGGTTCTGTCAGTCTCAGCCACTCTCCGACGCGTGAAGCAACACTCAAAGCAATTCAGATCGCCAAGGACGCTGGTATATTTATTTCCTACGATCCAAATTTACGATTGATGCTTTGGGACAATGCAGACGATGCAAAACATTGGATATGGGAAGTTATGCCTTATGCTGATGTGGTAAAAATATCTGAGGAAGAATGGGAATTTATCACAGGTGATATTGAATTGGCAGATGGTATTAAACGCATACTGGGACTTGGTGTGAAGTTGCTTATTGTTACTTTAGGAGAACGTGGTTGCTATTACACAAATGGTAAAGTAGATGGATATGTGGATGGATATACCGTCGATGTCGTGGATACACTTGGTGCTGGGGATGCATTCGTTGCCGCCATGCTTGCTCAACTCATGAAGCAAACCGATTTATCGTCATTGACAAATGATGAACTTGATGGCATCATGCGGTATGCAAATGCTGCAGGGGCACTCGCAACCCAGAAAGTTGGTGTAATACCAGCACTGCCGACTCAGACAGATATTAGACAATTTTTATGATTGTTATATTGAGAAAAAGTTTGTGTTTATAAACAATTTATATGTGTTAATTTTGTTTGATTTTTCTTTTTAGATTTGCAATACTATTGCATCAGAAAATTATCGGGAAATTGATCACGAATAGATGCTTATGGTAGTTTAATCTATATTAGTTTGATTTTGGTTCTTTCTTTCTACTAACAAGAAAGCGACCATCAACATTACTCAACGAAGGAGTTAATCTTATGAAACGATTGAGAAAAGTTGATATAATGGTTTTCGTTTGCTGTCTTATTTTAGGTACTGCAACAATTACTACACATGCCGCAACCTTGAATATCACAGTGACTGATGCACAAACTGGTAATCAAATACAAAATGTATCTATTACCGTCAAACCTCAAACAGGTGATGCATCAAAAGGTATGACCGATACAAACGGCACACTTACCATGTCAGATTTATCTGCGGGAGTCTATACAATTACTGCTGCAGCATCCGGATATACCGATAATGTATTGACAAATGTTGAGGTTACTGAAGATGAAACAAAATCTGTGAATATTACACTTTCCTCAGATGTAATTGAACTTGACAAGGTATCCGTGACTGCATCTCGTCGTAAAGAGAAAGTGCTTGAAGCACCTGCATCTGTTGCCCTTTTAGATGATTCACAGATACAAGACCGTGTTGCAATGAGTGTTACCGAACACATAAAATCATTGCGTGCTGTGGATGTTGTTACTTCTGGAATCGGAACTTCGTATGTTGTTGTCCGTGGTTTTAACAATGTCTTCTCAGGCAACCTGCTATCCCTTGTAGATAATCGTATCGCAAGTGTACCATCACTCCGTGTTAATGCTTATACACTGATACCTACCATCAGCGAGGATATAGAACAGATTGAAGTCGTTTCAGGTCCAGGTGCAGCGTTGTACGGTCCAAACAGTGCGAATGGTGTCATGCATATCCTTACTCGGTCTCCCTTCACATCGCAAGGCACAACCGTTAGCATTGGCGGTGGTGAACGTAGAATCCTCACAGGTTCCTTTCGACATGCAGGTGTTGTCAATGACATGATTGGATATAAATTGACTGCAAATTATACCCGTGGAGACGATTGGGTAGAAGGGCGAGCTAAAGAGGATGTTGAAAATGTTGAAGTGGATCCGATTTATGATACCACTCATGCCCGTGGTGAATTTCGCGTTGATTATAGTCCAAATAACGACACAACTGTGATCCTTGCAAGCGGCTTAACACAAGCATCGGGAATTGAGTTGACAGGTATTGGTGCTGGACAAGCAAAAAATTGGAATTACGGTTACGCACAAGCTCGTTTCGTTCACAAAAATTTGTTTGCGCAAGCATTCCTGAATCTAAGCGATGCAGGTGATACGTATGTCCTGCGAAGTGGTATGCCAACCTTTGACAATTCAAAACTATATGTGGGACAGATTCAACATAGTTACTGGATAGGAGATGTTCAAAGGTTTACCTATGGATTAGATGTATTGCTTACCCGTCCGGATACGAAAGGAACTATTAATGGTATCAATGAAGAAAATGATACCGTCAACGAAATTGGAGGTTATTTACAGTCTGAAACCCAAATTCTTCCACAACTTAAGTTACTTGCTGCAGGAAGATTAGATTATCACGATCGTCTTAAAGACCTAATCATATCACCCAGGCTTGCACTGGCATTTCAACCAAACGATGACCATAACCTAAGGGTGACTTATAATCGTGCTTTTAATACACCCGGTACTTCAAACTTATTTCTTGATATTATGTCATCACCTGATGCATTTATGTTAGGCAAAAATTTTGAACCAGCATTAAAATTTAGTCCAAATATTGATGTCAGGGCACAAGGTGTTTCTCCCGAAACTGGTTTCACCTTCAAAAGAAGTGAAAACGGGCTTCCACTGTTTCGGTCTCCTTTCGCGCGCTTAGCAAAACTTGAAGATGACACTTATATTCCATTGAACGATCAACATTTTACCGACGTCATGTGGAACGTTGGACGTGGAGCAGTCCTTAGCAATTTTGAAACTGGACTCAAGCAGAAATTCACTCCTGAAGCACTACCAACGATTATTGCTAGTCAGTCACCAGAGGAAATTCAGGCAATTGTGTCAGGATTACCTCCTGAAATAGTGCAATTACTACCTGCTGCATTTCAGCAACCGGGTGTAATTGCTGCAATTCCAGAAGAGCAGATACCAGAGTTAGTAGCACAGTTATTTGAAACACTGCCACCTACCCTTGTAGCAGCACTTGCTGAAACTATGGTAAAAGACATTACTGCAGGTGTTGCAAATCTCGTTCCTGAACAAGTCGCAGGTTTAAAAAATGTGCTGCGTTCATTTGATCCGGAAACAAAGACATTTATTGATGTTGAAGATGTCAATAACGTCGATCCACTTAAGCCAACGATTACCCAAACTTATGAGATTGGGTACAAAGGAATTCTTCTGAATCGTTTAGCTTTTTCTGTAGATGTTTATCACACGAGAATAAACAATTATCTTGGACCATTATTCGTTAAAACTCCTAATGTGTTTCTTGACCCAGCATCAATAGCGGAAACATTTGGAAAACAACTTACTGAAGCATTGGAGGATCCGAAAAACGCTGCCGCTAAGAATGCCTTGCTGCCTTTAGATGAACCGAATAAAGAGGATCCTTCCAAAGGTGGCAATGGAAATGGCACACCCGTTGATGAGATAATCTCAGCATTTGCAGGGATTCCGTTTGGTACGGTGACACCCGAACAAGCTGCAGATCCAAATGCTGTAATGCTCACCTATCAAAACTACGGGGACATTTCACTCAACGGATTAGACATGAATTTCACTTTTTTTCTCAATCAGAATTGGAGTTTAGGAGCGAATTATTCGTTAGTCAGTAAAGATCTCTTTGAAAATGTTGACGGTCTCGCTGATATTCCACTCAATGCGCCTAAAAATAAATTCGGTGTAAACATACAATATGTTAATACCGGTCTCGGTTTAGGTGCAGGACTTCGGGCACGTTTTGTTCAAGGGTTTCCCGTCCGTTCAGGTGTATATGTCGGTGATGTGGAATCGTATTATACGGTTGATCTGAATGCTGGTTATGATATACCGCTTGGTCCAAAACCACGACTATCGTTTACAGTCCAAAATCTGATGGATCATAGACATCAACAGTTTGTTGGTACGCCAGAAATTGGACGGTTAGCAATGGCTCGGTTAACACAGACATTCTAATTATAGTTAGTATAAACGAAGTTGCTACTGCTACCTATTGCAGTTTACGCCAGGTTGGAGGGGTTTCTGCTTCTCCAACATAGTAACATGATGAGAAGTAAAGTCTTTGGGGCTTGGGTGTGTAAAGTTTTTGGCACAAACTTCGGGCCATTCATTGTAGTGCGGGGTCTCCGTGCCCCGCCATCTATAAGCTCCCAACAATTGCGGGGCACGGAGACCCCGCACTACAATGGATATGAGATTTTTGCCGAAAACTTTAAACCCCCTTGAGTCTTTGGTTTCCAATTAAGTTGGTAATTCTGATCGTAATATGCTATTATAGAACAAAAATTAACATATTATCGTTATGAGATTATCCAAAGGAGAATAAACAGTGAAAAAACATAAGCTTTTACTATTACTAACTGTGATAAGCTTGACAATAAATCTTTGTATTCATGCAGAGACTATCATAACAGATGGGCTCGTGAGTTATTGGAGTTTAGACAGAGATAGTATTAATGACGGTGTAGTCAAGGATGTTTGGGGTGAGAATGATGCAACTATTGTTGGTAATCCCAAGATTAAGGGTGGGGTCGTAAATCAAGGAATTGAATTGGATGGAAAAGATGATTATATAAATCTAACAAACTTAGGGGATTTTGGTAATCAACTGGCTGCATCCACATTTGAAGTTTGGGTTAAGACAAGCCATAATAATGATTGGACAACGGTGTTCAAAGTAATTGATCCTATCCGATTAGATTGCTATATTGTTTGGGGTTTGGATATCAATAGAACTATAAGAAATAGAGAACAACCAAATCATTTTGAACCTCCTGAAAGAAAAAATATAGATATCTGGACATCACTTCCTTATAAAGAAGATTCTATGTTAATTTATTTTGGTCGTAAAAGTGGAATTAATGGTTGTAGAGGACTATAGGAGGCTTTCCATACCAAGTTTCAGACGGTGAATGGCACCACATTGTTTATGTTAGGGGGGCACAATATCAAGATGAAAACGGTGAAATGTGGTACGAAACAGCTACGGTTTTTGACGGTGTATGGCAATGGAAGACCCGTTCAAAAACATTGGAAGATGATGATATGATCCCCTTCACTGAACCTGTCTATCTTGGGGCAGGAAATAATGCTGGTGTTGCTGAAGGTCATTTCAATGGTATGGTAGATGAAGTGCGTATCTACAATCGTCCTCTTTCTCATGCAGAAGCACTACAGAATTATGAAGCAGGTAATCCGCTCAGTGTTGAGCCTGGACAAAAGCTGCCTACTGTCTGGGGTGCATTGAAATCAAAACCTTAACAATTTAGACTAAATTTAATACAAACTGATAGGTGCGAAATACGCACCTATCGTCTCCTTCCTGATACTCTTCAATCTTTCCAATTTAAGTTGAATCATATACCTATATATGTTATGATGCATATATCATACATCATTACGATCACTAAATTACCTTCCTGAATCCAGAGGGATACAGCTATGAAAAAACTCATATTGATATGTACAGCAACCGTGTTAATAATCTCTTACAGTATGCAAACTATAGCAAAGACAATCGTCACTGACGGTTTAGTAAGTTATTGGACATTTGACGAAAAAGATATTGCTGAAAACAGCGTCAAAGATGTTTGGGGTAATAACAGTGGGACAATTGTCGGAGATCCCCAAGTTGTCAACGGTAAAGTGGGGGATGCATTAGAATTTGATGGCACTGATGATTATGTTAACCTGACAAACCTTGGGGACTTTGGTGGCAAAATTGGAATGTCAACATTTGAGGCGTGGGTCAAAACGGATTTTAAACAGGATTGGACAACGTTATTTAAAGTGCTCGATCAAGGGTGCAGCATGGCATGGGCGATTGATGTCAACCGAAGTGCAAAAGCAGGATTTCTACTTGCTCAAGATGTCGTTCACTACTATGTCAGACAACAAGCGGCAGCATGTGTGGATATCGCAGTTCAGATAGATTTTGAACTATCGGATGGAGAATGGCATCATATTGCATTCGTTGTTGAAGATGCTGGGGACACAAAAGTCAATATCTATATGGACGGAAAACCGCAAGAAGTGACTGTTGGAAAAGGGAATAAATTAGACAATTTTATACCTTTTGTTGAACCTGTCTATATTGGTGCTGCGAACAATCGTGGGAAGGTTGAGAGACATTTTCCTGGAGTAATTGATGAGGTAAGGATTTACGATCGTCCCCTCTCAGAAGATGAAGTTATCCAGAACTATGAATCCAAAGTTGGACTTAGTGTTGAACCTGCCGATAAGTTACCAATAGTATGGGGAGAACTAAAGACAAAATTGTAGTTTCATTTAAGTTAAGAAATGTTGGATAACACTTTTAACCACTATGAATTCAATATTTAAACATTAAGATGTGCTAAACGTCTTAAATTTACAATATTATATGTAGGAGGAAACAAAATTTGCGAAATTGCAAACCGACCTTATGTCGGTCTTTTATTATCATACTTTTATTGCTCATACAAGTCTCCGTATTTGCGGATGATTGGCAGAGTTGGCGTGGACCTAATCAAGACGGTACATCCACAGAAACTGACTTGATATCAAGTTGGTCTGTTGAAGGTGAGAATCTTCTTTGGCAAGCAAATTATATTGGACGCTCAACACCGATTGTAATTAACGGTAGAGTCTACGTGCTGGGGCGTATAGGCAAGGATATAACACAACAGGAACGGATCACTTGCTTTGATGCGAAAACTGGCGATCAGTTGTGGGAACACAAATTTAACGTCTTTCACACAACGATTACCTTCAATCGTGTCGGTTGGACGAGTCCAGTCGGAGACATGGAAACTGGTAATATTTACGTTCACGGTGTCCAAGGACTGTTTATCTGCTTCAACAATGATGGAGACATAATATGGTCACGCTCACTCACTGAGGAATATGGACGTATTTCTGGCTATGGTGGTCGTGTGCATACGCCGATTATTGCGGGGAATCTTGTCGTGGTAAGTTTCCTGAACACCAGTTGGGGAGCGCAATCTATACCACGACACAGATATTATGCCTTTGACAAACATAATGGCGATCTCGTTTGGGTTTCAACCCCCGGCGGCAGACCTTTGGATACTACCTACTCTACCCCTGTAGTAGCTAATATAAATGGTCAATCACTCATCATTGGTGGTAATGCTGATGGTGGTATCTATGCCATGAAACAGACGACTGGAGAAATGGTTTGGGGATTCCAACTGAGTAAACGGGGTATCAATTCCTCTGTCGTCGTATCAGGTACAAGAGTCTATGCTACACATAGTGAAGAAAATCTGGATACAACGAAAATGGGTCGCGTTGTTTGTATTGACGCAACAGGCACAGGAGATATAACACAATCTGGTGAATTGTGGAGACATGATGGAATAGGTGCCGGTTATGCATCACCTACAATAAAAGATGGGAAACTCTATGTCGTAGATAATTCTGCGAATATGATCTGCTTAAATGCTGATACCGGAGACATATTGTGGGAACACAGTATCGGGACCGTGGGTAAAGGTTCACCTATCTGGGCAGATGGAAAATTGTATGTAACCGAAGTAAATGGAAAATTTCATATTCTTCAACCTGGTACGGATAAGTGTGAGTCACTAAGTGTCCAAGAGATCAGTAGAGATGATGACGACCACTATGTTGAAATCTTCGGTTCACCTGCTATTGCCGATGGACGCATCTATTTCACAACAGAAGAACGCATTTATTGTTTGGGGAGGAAATAATGAAATTATATAGTTTATCTATGAGTTACAATGATTTTACACTCAGACAATTGTTGGTTTATACATGTTTGATAATCTGCGTTTTTGCAAGTGGGTGTGCAGGTAAAGAGATTACGGAGCAAACAATGAGTACTGAACCAGCAGTTTCACTTCTAATCAGTCCCGCTGAGATGATCACATCTGGTGATCCAGTTGAGCTCAATGTTTTTGGCTATGACGCAAATGGAAAGCAGACAAGTGCAATCGGTACATTAGAATGGATGAAAACCGGATTAACTGGTGAATTAGAGGATAACCAATTCACACCAGATAAGAGTGTTGGGGCACATGCTGGTACAGTAACAGCACAATCAGGTGAGATGAAAGCAACTGCTCGTATCCGTGTGATCCCATCACTACCGTGGACTGAAGACTTTGAGTCGGTTGAACTTGAAAAAATACCAACACATTGGATTGGTGCGACAAATAAATTTTTCGTTAGAGAAATGGATGGTAACAAAATTTTAGTAAAGACACCTGTGCAACGGGGTTTAAATCGATCTAACGTCTACATTGGACCTTCAACAATGAAAGATTATGAGATACAAATCGACCTTATGGGGACTAAAGATAAACGACGTCTACCTGATATGGGATTGATTGCAAATCGTTATACATTAGATATGCAAGGTAGACATCAGCGATTACAAATTCGTTCTTGGGCATCAGACTTACGTATGGCAAAGACGATTGACTTTGCATGGGAAACTGATGTTTGGTATACCATGAGAATGAAGGTTGAAGTTGTAGACGATAAAGCAATGATATACGGAAAAGTATGGCGTAGAGATGATCCCGAACCAAAGGATTGGACTATTACTGCAGAAGATCCACTTCCGAATAGAGAAGGGAGTCCGGGCATTTACGGGTATTCAGCAACTGTAATCTACTACGATAATTTAAAGGTATGGTGATATATGATTGTAGAAAAAAACAGTGGTGCTAAAGGCAACACTATTTGGGTAGACAGATATATTAAACGAAATAATCTTTTTAACATTAAATCAACATCGGTATTTGGAGTTTGCTTATGTTCAGTTATCCTTTTCGTATTTATTATTGGATTGCTTTCTGTGCCAATTGTCTCCAAAGCGGGGTTGAAAAAAGAGATCGCACTATGGGGTGGAACGTTAAGCCGCAACATGGTCTCTGATGAGAAAAACATCCCTGATAAGTGGGATTTAGAATCTGGTGAAAATATCAAATGGACTGCAGAACTCGGTTCTCAAAGTTATGCTGGTCCCCTTGTTATTGGTGGAAAGGTGTTTGTTGGCACAAATAACGAGGCACTGTACAATCCAAAATTGACAGGAGATCGTGGAAATATCATAGCATTTAATGAATCTGATGGTCAATTTCTGTGGCAAATTACTCACACGAAACTGACATCTGGACGCGTGAACGATTGGCCCTTACAAGGAATCTGCTCTACACCTTATATTGAAGGTGACAGACTTTACTACATTTCCAACCGCTGTGAAGTCGTCTGTATTGACACTGAAGGTTTCATGGACGGTGAAAATGATGGACCGTATAAAGAGGAATCCGAAACAAGTAAGATTGATGGAGACATCATCTGGATTTACGATATGATGGATGAGTTAGATGTCTTTCCACATAACCTTGCAACATGCTCACCGATTGTTGTCGGAGACCTGATCTTCTTGGAAACAAGTAATGGTGTTGATGAAGGACACATACATATCCCATCCCCTGATGCTCCAAGTTTTATTGCAGTAAACAAAAATACAGGTGAACTTGTTTGGGAAGATGCTTCTCCTGGTGAAAATATTTTGCACGGACAATGGTCAAATCCTGCCTATGGTGTCATCAATGGCGTTCCGCAAGTCATCATACCTGGTGGAGATGGATGGGTTTATTCTTTTGAACCAGAAACCGGTAAGATTATCTGGCAGTTTGACTGCAATCCAAAAGACTCTGAATGGGAACTCGGTGGACGCGGCACACGAAATAACATTATTTCCACACCTGTCATTCATGATGACAAAGTCTATATCGCTGTAGGTCAAGACCCGGAGCACGGTGAAGGTGTTGGACATCTCTGGTGTATTGATGCATCACAGACAGGTGATACTACCTCTACAGCAGGAGTTTGGCATTTCGGTGATGAACAGTTCAATCGGACTATGTCCACCGTTGCTATACATGAAGGTCTTCTCTATATTTCCGATCTAAGTGGTTTCCTTTACTGTTTGGATGCTAAAACAGGTGATCTGTATTGGACCCATGATACTTATGCTGCAATATGGGGTTCGCCCTATGTTGTAGATGGTAAAGTCTATCTTGGAGATGAAGATGGTGATGTTATAATCTTAAAAACTGGAAAAGAAAAAGAGTTACTATTTGAAACCAACATGGGAAGTTCGGTTTATACCACTCCCGTAGCAAAGGATGGAGTGTTGTACATCGTAACCCGGAACCAGTTGATTGCTATTTCTGAACATCAAAGTCTTCCTGAAAAAACAAGGTAAATAAATAAGTCATTTTGCAATCCATTTCATTAATTGAGAGGGTATTCACATATCGTACAGCAACTTTACTTTACCATCAGCTCGGACAGCGTTTCAGTTGGAAGAGGAAGATACTGCAGGCCTCTTTTCTAACATAGAACCTGTTAATCCAAGTGATCTGCTTACCGCTGTATTAGCACGGAATGTCCCATTAGCAACTGCTATCGCAACTGAAAAAGCTAAGTCAGAACTTATTGTTGCCAATGTTCTCGTTGAACTACGTGAACAGTTAGACCATAGAATCAGTCTGTTTTCAGGGATTGATTTTAATGTTGATGAAGAACTTGGTTTGACAGGAGTGTGTGACTTCGTGATTAGTCTTTCACCAATACAATTTGACCTGCAGGCACCAATTATTGTGCTTGTAGAGGCAAAGAATGATAACCTTGAAATCGGTCTTGGACAGTGTGTAGCTGAGATGGTTGCTGCCCAACACTTTAATTCTGAGCATGGAAATGACATATCACGTATATATGGTGCAACAACATCTGGTACAGAATGGCGGTTCCTAAAATTGGAAGGTAAGAAACTAAAAATTGATATGCTGCCATACTCAATTGAAACCTGTGGCAAAGTACTCGGAATTCTTTCAAGTATGGTTGCACAAACAGCATAGTACCGATAACTCTATGTTATTACTGCGTTATAAGAGAGATTATGGATCTGACCCAAAAAATCAATGCGGCACGAACTGCACTTGATGCACATGTTCGTGAGATAGTCAACTGGCACTTTAGTCCAGAAACCGGATGTCCATTCTGGTTAGAATATGCAGAAGGTTTAGATTTCGATCCACGAAAAGAGATCGGCGGCTATGCCGATCTCAAATGTCTTGGCCATTTTGAAGATGAATGGCTAAGAGGCGGACCGGTTCGTCGTTGGGTACCAAAAGCGTATTCCGATCAGCCAATTTATGTTTTTGAAACTGGTGGTTCTACAGGTGTCCCAAAATGCCGTATCAGTGTTCGTGATTTTCATATTGATTATGAGATATTCAGTAAAACACTTTCTGATGATGGATTCCCACCAGGTAGTGATTGGTTGATGTTAGGGCCAACAGGACCTCGCAGATTACGACTTGCGGTTGAACATCTGGCACAACATCGTGGAGGAATCTGTTTTCTCGTTGATCTTGACCCGCGCTGGGTAAATCAACTTGTTCGGTTTGGCAAAAATGAAGAATTGGATGCGTACAAAAACCATGTGATTTCACAAGCACTGAATGTGCTTAAAGCACATGATAATGTCCAATGTCTCTTTACCACACCAAAGTTACTTGAAGCTTTGTGTGAGAAAATATCTTTACAAAAGGTTGGAATCAAAGGCATTTTTTGTGGTGGTACTGAGATGGATGCCCAGTTTCACAGATTTGCACGTGAGGAACTTGTGCCGGGAATTGATTTTGTGCCAACTTACGGAAATACACTGATGGGATTAGCCACTTGTAAACCTTTTGATCCTGTGGATAATTATGCGATTATCTACTATCCTCCACAACCACGGGCAGTAATAGAATTGGTCAATCCCGACAATCCTGATGAACCTGTGGATTATGGTGAAACGGGGCGTGTAATGCTAACGACATTGACAAAGGAATTCTTCGTACCACGATTCCTTGAACGAGATGAAGCAGAACGCGCTGAACCTATACCTGAATATCCTTGGGATGGTGTTGAGAATCTACGTTTACTCACCGAACTTCAAGAATCCGTCGTTGTAGGTGTCTATTAACCTGCTGAAATAGAAGGAGAAAAATATGGAACTTATTGAGACCGTTGAAATTGAAATACTATTTATGAAGAAACCTATACTGCACATATACAAAAAAATGGTTCCGTTTGGATGGGATGGATACCCGAAGTTTCAGATGTAAAGTGTAAAGAAAACATACAAGAAGAATTGCATCAAACACTTGTAAAGGAACTGCATAAAGCCTTAGTCGCTGAAGATGAAGTTTGGGATAAGCAGATTGAGGAAGACATTAAAGTGGGAAGACTTGATGATTTAAAAGAAAAAGCATTAGAAGATTATAGAGCAGGTAGATACTATCATTTAGAGGATCTATGTAAATTATTAGAAAAGTAACCCAAGTTTTCAGAACAGAAAAGGAATATGAACATGCCAACAAAAATTGAGAAGGTTTTTCGGTCACCTTACGCTGTTCCTAACGGTCTGCAAGTTACTGACGATGGTTTGTGGATTGTTGACCAAATAACCGACAGGGTTGCATTAGTAGAAATCACCTGTGATCCTGAATATACCGTTCCAAAACTCATCCGTGATATTCCAAGCGACTCCTCCAATACAAGTGGAATGGCGTTCGGTGATGGTGCATTGTGGTTAGCAGCAAATGGACCTGGAGATCGGTGGCGGACAGTCAGAGAAACAGATGCTAAACCCGGTTCAGGTGAGATTTTCAAAGTTGATCCAAATTCTGGTGAAACGCTGGGACGGTATCCTGTTCCTGAAGGTGGCGGTACACACGGTGTTGAGTATGACAACTTTGACGAAGGGCATCTCTGGGTGCAAACGCTTAAAAATCAGGAAATACATAAGGTTCGTGCAGCTGATTGGACTGTTCAACACACTTTGCCATTGCCGTATGGTAGGGCACATGGCACTGTACGTGTTGAAGACGGTCTATGGGTAACCCATACCTCTGATAGACTTATCGTTAAACTTGACCTTGATGATGGCAAAATCATTGACCAAATTGAAGTGCCAACGGACTATCCTGAACCACACGGTTTATCCATCTACGGTGATGACTTCCTTTATTGTGATGCATCATCGGGATGGGTTGCGCAGATTACAAGGTAAAGTAAAGGAATGATACACATCCCAATTCTACGTGCAGGACGTTCATACCGAAGTCTGAAGACCACCGTAGTGCCACATATCAAAACAGGGGAACCGTTGGTTGAAGTCAGCCAAGCCAACAGAGGACTGATAGCAAAAGACCTTCTTGACTTACCGATCAGCAAGCAGACACTTTCGCAATATCCTATCGCTGACTTAATCGCAATGTGTTTAGATGCAGCACGACTATTCACCACTGCAGACCTTCCGCTTGATGGTGGCATGCAGTCTCCTGAAGATTATATCAAGCAAGTAACGGGAACAACTGGCTTGCCTGAGACATTTTGCAAACAAAATATGGTTAAGATTCAAGGGATGTTAGAGAATATTGAAACGGTATTGGACGGTTTGACACGCGGACTTGGCTTACATATTCTTGACACAGGTTGGGGTCTCCAAAATGAACGGATGATGAGTTATGTTTGTGAAACTGATGGTTTAGGTGCAGTGTTGCCAAGTAATTCACCCGGTGTTCATTCTCTGTGGATTCCAGCTGTCCCCTTAAAAGTACCACTGGTGCTAAAACCCGGTCGTGAGGAACCGTGGACACCTTATCGAATTGCTCAAGCATTTATGGAAGCAGGAGTGCCACCAGAAGCATTCAGTTTCTATCCAACCGATTATCCTGGGGCAAATGAAATTCTATTTCGTTGTGGAAGATCTATGTTATTTGGTAGTGGTACCACTGTTGCATCGTGGGTAAATAACCCACGAATTCAAATACACGGACCAGGTCAAAGTAAAATAATTATTCACGAAAGACAAGATGGGAATAGGGAAGATTATTTGGACATCATCGTTGAATCGGTCTCAAAGAATGGTGGAAGATCATGCATCAATGCTTCAGGGGTGTGGGTAACAGAAAACGGAAGAAAGATTGCTGAATCAATCGCAGCACACTTGTCACAGATTGAACCAAAACCGCTTGATGATCCTGAAGCAGGTATCGCAGCATGGGCAAACCCCAAGGCAGCATACAGTATCTCTGCATTGATAGACCGACATCTAAAGGAGCCTGGTGCAATAGAATTGACAGAGGGTGAACGGGTCGTTGAATTAGATGGTTGTACCTTCCTTAGACCCACAGTTATCTGGTGTGAAGATCCTGAACATCCTTTAGCGAACACCGAATTTCCGTTCCCGTTTGTAAGTGTCGTTCAGGTACCAGCAAAGAATCTTGTTGAATCAATTGGCTCGACACTTGTGGCATCTGTAATTTCAGATGATGCCGATCTCATTGACAAATTGATTACTACTCCTCAAATAGACAGAATAAATATAGGTGCTATCCCTACAAATCAGATTTCTTGGGATAGTCCACATGAAGGCAACCTGTTTGAGCATCTCTATCGTCAACGTGCCTTCATCCAGTATGTGTCATAAGGGCGCAAACTTGAAGTGGACGTTACGGAATCAGACGAAAATGAGTTATTCTCTAAAAACGGTGAACAGATAGGGCCTTGAACCGTAACAATACTTACAGGAAAAGTCAGCATCTTCAACCGAGCATGAATAACAAGCCTAATGTAATTCTCATCTTCGCAGACGACCTTGGACGTGGCATGTTAAGTTGCTATGGACAACAGCATTTTGAAACACCCAATATTGATCGTCTTGCAAATGAAGGTATGAAATTCAACCATGCTTACGGTTGTGCCTTCTGTGCCCCATCTCGTGCCAGCATGTTGACTGGTCTCCACGATTGCCATCAGGGAACATGGACATATACTAAAGCAGGAATATACCAGAGCATTAGCACTGGTGAAATGACTCATGATGAGATATCAGAGTTAATTCATACAACAGGACTGCAAGCAGATTCTGATGATGTGTTTTTGGCACAAGTTGCTAAGGCAGCTGGCTATGCCACAGGACAGATCGGTAAACTTGAATGGGGTTTTGCAACAACTGCAGAACGAATTCGCCGCCACGGTTGGCAATATCATTACGGTTATTATGACCATCAACGTTGCCACGGATTTTACCCACCATTCCTATTTGAAGATGGAGAACTACAGAACATAAAAGGAAATACACATGCTGACTGTGCAAAGCATCCAAACACCGAATCTGATGAAAATATGGAGATACGTAGGAATCGTAAAGGAAAAGCGGCGTACTCTCAGGACATATTCAACGATAAAATCGTTGATTTTCTTCGCAAACATCAGGATGAACCATTTTTTCTGTACCATCCTTCTCAGTTACCACACGGTCCGATTTCTATACCCGAAATACATCCATCAGTCAAACACCTCTCTGAATTGACGACCTATGAGAAAGAATATGCATCCATGATTCTGAAATTGGATGAGACTGTAGGTATTATCTTGGATGAACTTGACCGTATTGGGATTGATGATCGGACAATGATTGTCTTTACATCTGATAACGGACATGAAGTGTATTACCGTCAAGAAGGACGAACTACGGGACGACAGAGAAACTTAGACGGTGAACCATTTGATGATATTACGACAAAATTCTACTCAGAGACAGGGGGAGATGTGTTTGATGGAAACGATGGAATGGCTGGATTGAAATTCTCAAGTTGGGAAGGTGGCACACGTATACCCTATATCGTCAGGTTTCCGGATAATGTCACACCCGACAGTGTTTCAGACCACATGCTTTCAAATTACGATTTTATGACAACATTGGCTGACCTTATCGGTATTGAGGTGCCACAAGCAAAAGATGGCGTGTCATTCTTACCAACTTTACTTGAACAGCATGAAGATCAGGAAACACATGAATGGATCGTGTATGCCTCTCGCCTTGGTCCTGCGTTGGTGACGGCAGATGGTTGGAAGTTGCGTTATATCAACCGAAACGACAGTTTTCAGTTATATCACCTTGTCAACGATTATAGAGAAGAAAGGGACATTTCGTCAGAACATCCCGATCTGGTTTCGCGGCTGAGTGAAATCCTACTCAATGCATGTGATGGTGATTACCAATACGGAACACCACAAGCACATTTAACTCCTTATCCAGACGACGATTGATAGATTTATGAGTTCTCAAGTGGGAACTTCTCAGTAATAAACATCAATGGATGTTCATTCGCGACGATTCTATATGTTCGACATAGAAATGGTGTTCCTTCAAAATATGCAATGGTACTCGGTAGACCAGTCACACGTTCTACTCCCCACCAAAGTAGGTCTCGACGCGTCTCCAATCGGCTATGGTGTAATAGCACACCTAAACCATTTATTCCCTCATCTAATTCCTTCAAAACAGATTGTGGTAGACGTTCATGGACTATTTGAGACACCGCATAAGCATGGATTTTCGGTTTTTGATTTTCCGTTGATGGTGTCTGTAGGACAACTTCTCGTGCAATGATGTTCCCACCTGTTGGCATTTCAAGCCAGTTATGTTTGTTGTGAAGTTTTCGTCTAGCTTGGTAGAGCAGCACAACCTGGACAGGTGTAAGTTGATATCCCTCAATAAATCGTGTGACGGTTCCATCTGCCACAAGTAGTGCGCGATGGAATGGAGACAACCGGGTTAGACTAATGTCTTTAAGGGCTGCTGGTCTTTCAGATTGTGCGATAAATAATTCTTTTACGCGTTTTTTCAAATAAGTATTTGGATTTGAAGGGGTATCAATATTCATTCAATAGTTTTTGAAAGCTGTACAGAATAGACTTCCATTCCGATCTTCCTACCTGTAATGCTGATGTTATATTATGTCGTTAATTGTGAAAACAGTACTAATGTTTGGTATATATACAGATACTATTTCATTAACCTTTTATATGATACCCTATAATGACTGTTTCATGCAACCAAAACACGTTATGAATAATTTATCTGCTGTAGTATCTAATAGTTACCTGACCATACATAAAGAATACATATCTGATCTATACCATCAATCAAGATAGACAAATCGAAGCAAAAAAAGTTCGTGCAGAAAAGTCTTCAGGTTTTTCAGTAGAATATGAATTTTGATTTATTTATTAGAATTGGGATAACATCATATTTTACGCGTACGCAAATCGCTCAACCCGTTTTTCCAGTGGTTCCATTTCTTCAATAATACGTCTTAGTAGACCTGTTTTATCACAAGCGTATTCTGGGTTGTGCCAATTATTGATTCGTTCTTCTGGGTCATTTTCCAAATCGTATAGTTCGCCATAGGGATGTCCGCAATACCAAGTTAATTTTCTCGTATCAGTTACAATCGTTTTAAGACGCAATCCTTCTGGGTCATCAATACATTCAATCAACAGTGAATCACGAACAGACTTCTGTTCTCCTGTTAGTAAAGGCATCGCATCTATACCGTCGGTATCAGATGGAATTGGCAATCCTGCAGCTGCAAGCACGGTTGGCACAATATCAACATGACTGAATAGTGCTGCTGTGTGTTGACTCGATGGAATTACTACTGGATACCTTATCAAAGTTGGAACACGGACAAGCTGCTCATAGTGGAATGGTCCTTTCATCCAAAGTCCGTGGTCTCCCAATAGTTCACCGTGGTCTGTGGTGAAAACCACAAGTGTATCTTCTCTTAATCCACGTTCATCCAAACAATTCAAGATACGTCCCATCTGCTGATCAATTATTTTCACCATATTGTAATAATATGCTCTACCCAAGCGTGCATCTTTTTCTGAAACTTTACGAAAATCTGCACCACCACCTTGTCCTGCCATAGCAAACTTTCCGCGGATTTTGGATTTTTCAAGTTGTCCGCATCTCGCTTCCATGAAATGTGGTGGTTTGTCATCCAACTCACCCTCAATGAAATCGGGAGGTGGTACTTCTGCTGGATCAACACGATCCTCAAATTCTGTTGGAACGCAGTGTGGATGATGTGGGTCTTGAAACCCAACAGCCAATAGAAATGGTTGGTCTTTAGGATGATTGTTTAGAAAGTCAATTGTGCGATCTGCGGTCCACACGCTATTGTGATATTTTAGCGGAATATCCCAATCATGTGCACCTCCACCAAAACCTGTTTCTGATAGTCGTCTGGCTTTACTGAAACTTGTAAATTCATTTTCAGAAACTTGCGATTTTACCCATTCACCGTAATGTCCAGCGATTCCGTAAGTTGCATGACCGAGTGCCAATTCTATTGTCTCAAATCCGTAATAAGGACCGCAAAAATCAGGATACCTTTCAGCACTATTTCGCGTTTCCATAGATTTTTCTGGTGAACCGCCGAAGGGTTGAAAGTGTGCTTTGCCGATATAGTGTGTGCGATATCCTGCCTCAGACAACTGATGTGAGATCATGGGTTCATCTTCAGGCACGTTCATACCGACATTCCATGCACCATGTCGGCTGACATACTTGCCAGTAAAGATGGATGCTCGGGCAGGTGTGCAAACCGGATTTGTGCAATATGCTCGTTCTAAACACACTCCTTCAGATGCGAATTGATCCAAATTAGGTGTATCGGTAAATGTTGATCCGTAGCAGCTCAGGGTATCTGTACGCTGCTGGTCAGTCGTGATGATAATGATATTGGGACGTTGTGTATTCATAGCTAAATAGTTGATGGGTTATAGAGATCCGTTATTTTCCTCAATAGTTTTAAAGACAGTATTTACTGCTCCGAATAGACTTGGTAAATTATCAACAGTGTAATTGGTCCTATTTTGAATGAAAGTGTCGCCTACAAGCTGGCCAAATTCCCACATTTTTCCATCGGTTACAATACCATGTACCGGATAATCAGTGTCGTCATTCATCTTTTGCGCAGCAACCATCTCTGCCAGACATTGTCCCCATCCCTGTTCAAAGTCATTCTTTTTCGCCTCAACTGTTATTACTAATGGAACTCCTATTACAGTAATACCTAAGTCTGACCTTGTTGCAACAATGTAATCTGGTGTTCCATTTAAAGTCTCATCGTAAGTAATGGATTTTTTTACCCAAAGTCCGTATTTTTCAGCATATTCCTTGTAAATCTCTCTTAAAATTGGAAATATCACAATTTCACATCTTGACCCCTCGGATGCATAAACTTCTAAAAATTGTCTATTGAACTCATGCTCCTGCAAGAATTGTTCTGATGGATTTTTATCCTCAACATTAAAAATGTCATCTGTAATGAACTTGATTCTGAATTGTTTTTGAACATCAGAAATAGTTTTGAAATCACTAAAAGCCATGAATACTTCCTCCTTCAATTCGATATATTACGCTTGTTCTATATTTATTCATTTTGTGCAAAAAGGTTTTAAGTACGTATAACTTTGTTCTGCTGCGTCTTCAGGTTCCATGATTTCTCTGAATGCTTGATGTACGGTAACATAACCGTCATAACCAATTGTTTCTAACCCCTTGAACACCAACGGAAAATCTATGCCACCTTCGTCTTGCAGGCGGATAGGATCGTGTGGGACATCACCTTGAATCCAAGTGTATAGGACAGTCTTACCCTCTGGTCGACGGATATGGTTCTGAAGATAGACGTTGAACAGATATGGGGAAAATCTTTTCAGTGTTTCTACACCATAATCTTGACCACAGAGATCAAGGTTAGCAGGTTCATAAATAATACCGAAGTTCTTTCTACCGACGCGTTTTAGCACATCAATAGACCCATCAACCGTTTCAAATAGACTCTGTGTATGCGACTGATGTGCAAGTCTAATACCGCGTTCTGCTGCTTCATCGGATGCGCGTTGTGCCCACACAATATCTTCCTCAACCTTCATTGCAATACGGATTAGGTCTGAACCCAGCAATTCTGTCAAATCAAGATACGGGGTTATATTTCGAAGTCCATCAGGTCCCTGTTCATTGTTCAGTGGAACAGGAAAATCACCCGTAACCATAGAGATCATTAGATTGAGTTTATCTGCTTGTTTTCGTGCAGCAGTAATCTGCTCCAAAGGTGAGTGGATACCGACTTGTGATGCACGCATACACATCGCCTCATAGCCGAGATTTGCTGCGAGTTCTGTTAGTTGGGTAAATGTATGTGTAGCATCTTTTTTTGATGCATTTTCTGCGACACGAACAGATAATGATAGTTTCATGTGTTTCTGTCTCCGATGATAGCTTAATACTAAAACTATATCATAAGAGTATGTCAGCGATTGAAAGTGCCATCAACACTAAACTAATCGTCCCGTTTAATGTGAAAAATGCAAGATTGACTCGGGATAAATCGTTGGGTTTAACGATGGCATGTTCATAAATAAATATACAAACGACAATTCCAACACCGATGTAGTAGAACAACCCTAATTCTGCAAGAAGTGGGATGCAAAATAGTAATCCAACGGCGATAATATGTAGGACAGATGATAGCCATAATGCCCAACGAATACCTATCCTTGCGGGTATTGAATATAGACCATGTTTTTTGTCAAAATTGACATCCTGACAGGCATATATTATGTCAAATCCCGCGGTCCAAAGCAACACAACACAACAGAGAATAATTGGAGTCCAAGCAAATTGACCTTTAATTGCAATCCATGCTCCGACCGGTGAAATTGAGAGTGCAAGCCCTAACCAAAAATGTGAGAGTGATGTAAATCTTTTCGTATACGAATATCCCAAAATCACAGCAAGTGCAACTGGTGACAATGCAAATGCAAGTGGATTAAGCATCCATGCTGCAACCACCAACAAACCAGCAGAAACGAGTGTAAATATCCAAACCGCTGGTCTTGTTATGAGACCCGCTGGTATTGCACGCATGGCTGTTCTTGGATTTTCGCCATCAATCTCTGCATCAGCAAGGCGATTGAAAGCCATTGCACAACTACGCGCACCAACCATCGCAACAAGAATCCATCCGAGCTTAGGTAATTGCGGGACGCCTTCTGCAGCAATGAATGCACTCATGATTGCAAAGGGCAAGGCAAATACAGTGTGTTCAAATTTGATCATCTCAAGGATAATTTTAAGTTTTTTCATCAACGACCTATTCTTTCCAACGTTGGGTTAAACCGGAATCTATACCGAATTGGTCTAAGATTTTTGTGACAACAAAGTTTATCTGGTCATCAACTGTTTTGGGAAAGTGATAAAATCCCGGCATTGCTGGAAGGACACACACGCCTATACGCGATAATTTGAGCATGTTTTCAAGATGGATGGAACTCAGTGGAGTTTCGCGTGGGACTATGACAAGTTTCCTTCGTTCTTTGATACAGACATCCGCAGCGCGATGGATAAGATTGCGAGAAATACCCGCAGCGATTGATGCCACTGTTCCCATACTACATGGTACAACAATCATCCCTTCGGTACGAAAAGAACCACTTGCAATAGATGCTCCGATATCAGATTCATGATGGTAGACAAGGTTTTCTGCAGTAGTATCAATAAGAGATTCTAACCGAAAGTTATCAATATCTATTTCGATTTTCAGTTCTTCCCACAATGCACGCGCACCAGACTTAGAGATAGTCAGATGCACTTCTACATCTTCGCGTCTTGAAAGGACTTCAAGAAGACGCACACCATAAACCACTGCACTTGCACCTGTTATACCAACAATCAATCGCTTCAATTAGTGCGTCTCCACAACAAATGGCAATAGGTTACCATCTGCATCAAATTCATAAGGCTGTAAATCACCGACTATCTCAAGGTTTGAGTGCAGTTGTGCATCATTTAGAAGTGCTTCAGAGAGATCAAGTTCAGTTAATCTTAATGTACTCTCAATCCGAATGACTCGTGCATTCTCAGGTTTCGTCAAACCGATGGTGTTTAGTGCAACGTCAATAGCTTCATGATCCGTATCGTAATAGAAAGGTATCTTTGATTTTTGCGGACCGAGTGCAGTGATTCCGTTCATATACGTTGCGTGTCTATCAATTTTATCCACCAGTCGTGTTGTTGTGAAGTCTGCAAGTCCGATTCCTGTTGCGTTGCCATCACTCTCCTCAGTAAGATCGCGAACAAATATACGTAGTATAGCAGGTTTGAGTGGTTCAGGTTCAAAATTTTGCATCATCCTGCCGATAACATTCGTATCCATACCTGTTCCACTGATGTTTTTTCCTGTCCAATCTACTATTAGCAGATCCAGTTCATCAAAAGGCAACTTTCCCATCATAGTTTTTGCTTCCACAAGCAGTTCACGTTCAGTTTGTAGCAATTGTTTAGCAGGTATAGCAACAACCTTAGCAGTATCTTCGTGTGCATTTTCAATGAGTCCAACTCCGAATGCAATTTTGCCGGTGTCAAGTATGAAACCACCGACAGCAGTGATGACATGTTCAAAACCGTATTGGAAAAAAGCGCGATGATAGTAGTTTGCTCCCTGCTGTTTTCCGAGACCGATAACCATCATTTTCATCAGTCCACTCTCAATAGAACCGTTGAAATCGGTATGTGCTTTGATACGATTAAGTGGTATAATGTGATCTGCCTCAGATGCATATCTATCCATGAAAACAGGCAAATCTTCATTGCCTGCTTGTGGTAATGTGCCAAGTTTCACAACATCCATTGATGCTTTGACCGGTGCACCTACTGTCTCTTCAGTAATACCATAATGTTCTAAAACAGCGCGTTGTCCTTCTGCAGTTGCCCCACCGTGACTTCCCATTGCTGGTACAATAAAGGGGGTTGCCCCGATTTTCTTAAGATAATCAATGATTGCCTTAGCAGCCGTTGCAATGTTTGCAACACCCCGACTCCCCGCAGTAACCGCTACAGTATCCCCCGGTTTTACGATAGCCAAGGTTTCAATTCTATCTAATTCCTCATGTATAGCTGCAGGTAGGTCAGTGAGTACAGGTGCGTCAAAATGTTGTCGAACTCGGACCATTTTTGGTAGTGCCATTCTTCTCCATCCTTTTCTAATGACTTTTGTGTATTTTATCAGAAATTGTTCAGAATTGCAAGTTTATTCCTGAGGAAGGGGTGTGTAAAGTTTTTGGCACAATAGCCGTCAATTTAAGGATATATCTTCTTGTAGGAGTGGTTTCTAACCCCGATTTTGAACGTTTAGGATCAAGAAATCGTGGTTGAAAACCATGCCAGCAAGACAGTGCACCAAAGTGGACAGAGGAACGACAACCTTGACACAAGCAAACGCCAGCGTACAGACAGAAAGCACACATTGATGGGAATGTGGGTGAGTACAAATACTGATATAAAAAAGACAGATACCGCAAGGATACCTGCCTGTAATTGTGGTCTATAGATTAAGGTTTTACTGCTTCAGCACACCCCACGTTACTTTTTTTTTACCAACTGGAGTCACAGACAACACATCATCGCTGATCCAGTCTACTGTCTGTTCATCGCCAAGATCATCCGTGAGTTGTGTCAAGACACCTTCAGCAATATTATACTTATAGATATTGATGGGTTCTCGTTCTTCTGGCAACGGGGGTGGTTCGTTTATTGGATACTTTCTTGCACTGAAAACAATAGATTTGCCATTGTCCATCCAGTCATTACCAAAATGACGCAAATCTTTGCGGATATTCAACGTTTGAAGTGTTTTGCCGTTTTTATCGCAAATGATATATTTGAACTCCTCACGTATCAATGCATTGACATTCGGGGCAAGCTGACGCCAGCTATATTTCATTTGGGAATATAGCAGTTTTTGACTATCAGGCGACCATCTCGGACGCGATGCACTCAGAATAGCGTTTCCCACCTGCACGGAGGGTACAATCGTTTTCAGATTACGCCCACTTGTTGTCATCACCGTAATACTGCTCCCCAATCCACCTCCTACACCAATAGCACCTGAACACGCAATATATTTGCCATCAGGCGACCAATCGGGAGAAGTTGCCTGTATTTCGGCTATCCGATGAACCTTACCGCTTTTTAGATTGAGCACCATGAGATAGTATTCATTAGGTCCGTCTGCTATGTCTGTCTTTCTACGAAACACAATGGATTTGCCATCAGGGGAAAAAGCACCTGGCCAGTCAAGTGCGTTTTCAGGGGGATCGGTAATCTTTCGGATATTGGTGCCATCCGCATTCATCAAAAAAAGCGGAGGTTTTCCAATTTTTCTAAACAAAATAGATTTGCCATCAGGCGACCAGTTTGGTAAAGTAGAGCTATTTTCATTTGTGAGTAGTTTAATGTTGCTGCCATCATCGTCCATAACATAGATACCTTTGACACCGTCGCGTGTTGAAGTAAAAAGGATTCTGGCACTTGCAACAGTTGAAAAGAACACCAATAAAACAGTCAGCATACTCATTGTCAATAAACGCATGGTGGACTCCTTGTTTTATGGAAGGGGAGATGAGTCCCCTTCCGCAAAAGACGTTATCGATTATCATCCTCTGTAAAGTCTTCGTCATGTCCAACAAACCAGGTGTCTGCTATACCGCTAACGGTAAGCCGGATATATGCATCAGAATTATATTCTTGATCTTCCCTGATTTTACCGACAGGGAATGAGAGGGAATCGGACTCATGATAAAAGCCCCCATTCTTTCTCAAAAATTTTGCCGGTTTTTGGCGATCATCAGGCTCCTCGTGAAGAAATCCATTTAAACGCAGGGTATGCCTGTACTTACTACTGGCCAACCGGTGTGTATCTGTTGGGTTAGAGGCAGCGGTAGAACAAACTATCGTGATAAGATTTCCATCGTAGTATTGAGACCACAGATATGCCCTTCCCCATATCCCCTCCTTACGATCTATAGATGCTTTATGTTTAGGGGCATCTACCGTATCCGTAGCGGTGTCAGGGTCATGATTCGCATTCGCAAAAATAACTTCTGCTTTTACCTTGTATTCTGCGATCTTTAGGTGCCCTTCTAAATAACCGACGTTTACAGTAACACTTCTTGGGCCATCAGGATGCCCACTGGTATGGACACATTCATAATCATCATCTGCTTCTGATTTCGGATACGTCTGTTTGACGTACCAGTTTATAACCCATATATCTTCATCTGTTGTCAAAGACACGTAGCAGCCAGATGCACCGTTCTCAGCAGACATCGACGTGATAGAAGCAGCCTCACTATTTCCAACAGTAAAGCAACTCAAACCGAATAATCCGATCAGGGAAAGTATCAATATTCTTTTCATTTTAGTCTCCTTCATACCACACAAACATACTGTATGGCAATAAAAATTTGAGAGAATTTTCTAAATAATGGTACTAAACCGACAAAACCGGTCATCACACCAAATACATTAATTGAAATGATAACATATCGCAAAAATAAAGTCAACATTTTCTAAACTTTTGTGGGTATAAAGATTTTGTTACTTGTCTGAACCAGGATTTTGAAAATCCTGATTCAGACAAAAGAGACCTGCTGTAACTAAAATAGATTGAAACTATTCAATAATCCAACTATAATATAAGGACAATACTGATTATCTTCTGTCCAAGGAGAACATAAATATGAATGCAGAACAACAAGATGCAGTAATCGCAGCGGAACAAGATGCCAACACTGATCTCAACAAATTGGTATGGTTATGCGCAGGATTCTTTGGCAATATCATAGGCGTTTTGGTTGCATATATCTATCAACCCACTCCACCACTGACAAGATTGTATGAAAAATCAGAAGAATATAAGATGTTCTATAGCGATATCTATAAGGCGAAGTTGCGAAGTGGTCAATTGACTCACGCATTGATTGGCATTGCCATACTTGTTGGCGTATATATTCTTCTCTTTGGTGCAATTTTAATAATGCAATTCTCAATGTTAAACCTATTTAATAGATTCCATTAATATTCTTTGTTTTTATGTAAGGAAATCAGAGCATGCAAAAAACAACATCTTTATCCAAAATAACAGTAGAAGATCTAATCACTACTTTCCTATTGATATTTTTTGCGACTTTTGTGATAGTTCCTGCAGTCCAAGCATCAGATGCTGAAGTTGAAGAGATAATCAAGCATATAGATCAACTCTACCGAAGTAAGACAAGTCAAGCAGCAATGGAGATGCAGATTGTTACCCCAAATTGGGAACGGACACTTGCCATGACGGTATGGACAAAAGGAACGGACAAGACTTTTATTCGGATTACTGCACCGAAAAAGGAAAAGGATGTCACTACGCTCAGAATCGGTAAAGAGATGTGGAATTATCTGCCGAAAGTGAACAAAACATTCAAGATTTCACCATCAATGATGATGGGTTCATGGATGGGTTCTGATTTCACCAATGACGACCTTGTTCAAGAGTCCTCATTGATAGATGATTATTCATACCAGTTGATAACCCCCGAAGATGCTTCTCCAGAATTAATCTATATTGAGTTAATTCCCAAGGAAGACTCCCCTATTGTTTGGGGTAAAGTTGTTTCGGCAGTAAGGTCATCAGACTATCTACCTGTTTGGCAACACTTTTATGATGAAAAAGAAAAATTAATGCGCGTTTTAAATTACAAAGAGATTAAATCATTTGGATCAAAAACTATACCTTCTGTGATGGAAATGATTCCGCAGAACAAAGAAGGACACAAAACGGTAGTGCGGTTTTTGAAGGCTGAATTTGACTCTGAAATTGATGATAAGATTTTCACACGCAGGAATCTTCAGAAAAGAAATTAGAACAACTTTCACAACTCATTGATAACGATGATACTCAAAATTGCATTTCGAAACATCTTCCGTCAAAAACGCCGCACAATCCTTACCGCTCTGGCAATGATAGTCGGATTCATGCTCTCGTCTGTATTTATTGGTTGGTCAGATGGTATCTATTCTAACATCATAGATATGTTCACACGAAATCGCATCGGTCATATACAGGTGCATCAGGAAGGGTATTTGGATAGACCTTCACTCTACAAAAACATAACCGATTATGAGACTATCGGAGAAACAATTCAGAACAACGATGACGTTGAAGCATGGGCTCCACGATTATATGCTGCTGGACTGGGTTCTGTCAGTGAAAAGAGTACTGCTGTCCGGGTGGTTGGGATTGATTTAGAACGTGAGAACAATGCTACAGGATTTGATAAGAAAGTGATTGAAGGTAGATCATTTCAGCCAATTGCATTAGATGAAGCAGTCATTGGGAAGGGACTTAAGAAGATACTTAAGGCAGAAATAGGCAGTGACTTCGTGATATTTTCGCAAGCTGCTGATGGATCAATTGCAAATGATCTTTACAAAATTGTCGGTATTGCAGACAGCGGTGACGATATAACGGATAGGATGACATGTTATTTGAATCTTGCTGCTGCACAGGAGTTGTTTGTGCTTGATGGTCGTATTCACGAGTTTGTTGTTATTGTCGCAAATCCAAATCATGTTGGAAGAGTTACAACTACCATAGAAAACACCCTCAAAGATACATCATTAACAGTTTCACCGTGGCAGGAGATAGCAAAATCATTTTACAATGCCATGCAAGCAGACAAGCAGGGGGATGCGATTGGACGTTTTGTCATCATATTTATAGTTGCGATGGGTGTTCTCAATACTGTGTTGATGTCAGTTTTGGAACGGACGCGCGAATATGGGTTGATGAGGGCTGTAGGAACAAAACCGATACAAATATTCTGGTTGGTCTTATGTGAAGTGGTCATCATCGCCATTATCAGCATAATCATCGGTGCATTGATCGGGACTATAATAAACTATCTGTTATCCATCTATGGCATTACGTTTTCCGAAGGATTTACCTTTGGTGGTATGAAATTTGATAAATTACACGCTGAAGTGAATATCAGAACGCTAATTATACCTACGTTAACTGTCATGTTATCCGCACTGTTGGTTAGTTTATATCCTGCGATAAAAGCAGCGCGAATCCTGCCTGCAAAGGCAATGCGAACACGATAAAGTGGTGTTATAATGCTCCTAATCTTAATAAAACTTGCTTGGAAAAATATACTGCGCAATAAGAGACGTACCATTATTGCTGCAACAGCGATTAGTATCGGTCTCGCTGCCCTTATTTTCGTTGATGCCTATATGATAGGCATGAAAGACAACATGGTTAAAACTGCAACTGCTTCCTTTCTCGGTGATGCACAAATCCATCGACAAGGTTTTCGTGATGAACAGGAGGTAACACTCACAATTCAGGAAGTAGAGACAATCACTCGCAAACTCGCGAAGGAGTCAATCGTGCAGTATTTCACCCGTAGAACTTTCGCATCGGGTATGATTCGTTCCGCAGCAAATATGAATAGCGGGATTATACTTATAGGGATTTTTCCGGGCACAGAGAGATTCCTGTCTCAAATCGACGATGCGATCATTGATGGCAACTATTTTGAAGGAAACAGTGAAAACGACATTGTTATTGGGTCAAAACTCGCAGAAATCCTTGAAGTAGAACTCGGAGATAAAGTTCCTGTTACAGTCTCTCAAGCTTATAGTGGTGAGTTTTCACAGGTGGGATTTCGAGTTTCTGGTATCTTTACGTTCGCAGACGAAGGAATGAACAGCAGTATGGTGTTTGTTCGCATACATAAAGCACAAGAAATGCTTGGAATTGGAAATGACGTGCATGAAATTGCAATTAAATTCACTTCAACCGAATCCTCTTTAGACAGAGAATTACCATTTTGGGATACTTATGACATACACGGCAATGAAATTGTGAGTTGGACAGAAATACTGCCACAAATCAATATGCTTTTTGACATGTCAAAATATAGCAAGTTTATTATGGGATTTATTCTATTTATTGTCGTTGCTTTCGGCATAGTCAACACACTTTTTATGTCATTATATGAACGTATGTTTGAATTTGGTGTATTACGAGCAGTTGGCACAAGACCATTTGGGATGGCACGTCTCATCTTATTTGAAGCGGGAGCATTAGCAGTCGTCAGCATTGTAATCGGTGTGATACTCGGAAGCCTTATTACTGGAACTTTAGCACATTTTGGTATTAATTTTACTGGCATTGAAATGATGGGAGTAACCATTCAAGAATATATTTATCCCGTATTTGCTGTTGAACAGTTCATCATGTATCCGATATCAGTCTTTATTTTCACAATCATCGCAGGACTGTATCCCGCATGGCATGTTGCAAGAATGACTCCTGTTGATGCTATGCGACAAAGTTTTTAGGACACTAAAATGGAAAATACGCAACAAACAGGTGTAATTGTCGCAGAATCAATCACAAAAGTTTATGACCCTGATGGCATTCCTATACATGCCCTCAACGGCATTGATCTTACTATTCAATCTGGAGAACTCACTGCAATAGTTGGACCTTCCGGTTCTGGTAAAACAACATTTCTTAACATCATTTCCGGCTTAGATACACCTACAGAAGGAAAAGTATGGCTTGCAGGAAAGGTTATATCAGAGATGAGTGGCAATGAACTATCTGATTATAGACGGGATAACATCGGATTCATCTTTCAAGCATATAACCTTATTCCCGTGCTTACGGTGAGAGAAAATGTAGAATATATCATGCTTTTGGCAGGTGTGCCGAAAACTGAAAGACATGAACGTGTAACTGCTATGCTTGAATCTGTTGGATTAGCAGGCGTGGAGGACAGACTTCCAACACAACTTTCTGGTGGACAACAACAACGGGTCGCAATTGCACGTGCTATGGTATCAGAACCATCTATTGTCCTCGCGGATGAACCCACTGCCAATCTTGACTCAAAAACAGGTGCCGACCTGCTTGAGATGATGAAACAACTCAACACCGATACGGGTATGACTTTTATCTTCTCAACACATGATCCAATGGTAATGGAAAGGGCAAAACGACTAATTACCTTACGTGATGGTAAAATTGACAGCGATGAAACAAAATAGCGATAAGAAACAGTTAAGGAATTTAGTAGATCGTATCTCATAAATCTTATGTAGGGCGGGGTCTCTGTGCCCCGCCATGTCTAATATACCGAAATAACGGCGGGGCACAGAGACCCCGCCCTACATTGAAGTTGGATTTCTGAGTTGAAATAGGTTAATCTATTTATGAGATACACTGTAGTTGTAATTATCTGTCTTATGTCGTTTGCTAATTTTCACAATGCTTATCCAGAGTTTAACTACGGCGGTTATTACAAAAACTTCTTTACGACATTCAAGACTCCGATTCCAGACCAACCACCTATGGGAGCTGCGGTCAATAGATTACGGCTAAATCTATCTTACGATCCTACCGATCTTCTATCCTTTGTTTTTGCTTACGATATTGCCCCGCGTGTTCAAGATCCTTCTCTATTCTCTGAGTCACCATTTGCAGTCGGTTTTGCATCTTCAAGTTATCGTGCCATAGATTTTGATTCCTTACTATATCCGAATGCGGATAGTGCAATCGGAAGTGTCCGAATCTACCACAACCTTGATCGCGCAAATGTACAGATTGGCACAAATTTTGCTGATATATCCATCGGTAGAGATGCTGTCGCTTGGGGGAGTGCACGAACAATTAACCCGACTGATGTTGTAGCACCTTATAGCCATGATCAATTGGACACAGAAGACAGAGTCGGTGTAGACGCAATTCGCGTTCGAATTCCAATCGGTGTTTTGGGTGAGGTAGATACAGGATACATCTTTGGAACAGATTTTGATTTCAACAAGAGTGCTATCTTCTTTAGGGCACAGATGAATGCTGCGACGACAGATTTCTCAATGCTATTAATGGAACTCCAGAAAGATTTACTAATTGGGTTTGATGTTACCCGCGGCATATTAGGTGCTGGATTCTGGATTGAGATTGCTTATGTTTTGACAGACGTGTTTGATGAGAAAACAGATTCAGCAGATAATTATTTGCGAACTTCAGTGGGTTTAGATTACAGTTTCAATGGCAAGACATATACATTCCTTGAATATCATTACAACGGAGCAGGGACAGATAAACCTGATAACTATCTCACGAACATTGATCAATCCGCTTATACCCATGGAGGTGTTTATCTCTTAGGTGTTCACTATCTTGCACCAGGGATCAGCCATCAGCTGACTCCATTGATTAGTCTCAGCGGACAGATGTTGATTAACCTAACAGACCCATCCATCTGGCTTGCACCAAATATAGCATATAACATCGCGGAAGATATTCATCTCTCTGTCGGTGGACTGATAAGTTTGGGAAAAACACCGAAAAACGGAGAAACAACCCAATTCCAATCTGAATTTGGTAGTTATCCAAATCTATTTTTTACATCATTTAACGTCTATTATTAATCCATAGGCATCAATTTATGGTAAAGTTTAGAATTAAAAAGACATTTCAATGAACTGACAACTACCACAAGCCCCGTAGGGGCGAGGTTGCCTCGCCCTTTAATGAGTGTTTCATTAATTGTAAATTCCACTATAGTTCTTCACCTTTTGTTGGAGGGGTTTCTAACCCCGATTTTGTCTGAACCGGAATATTCAGGATTAGTAGATTTGCAGGATTTACTATGCTGACGTTATTTTTCAAAGATTAGTTTTATTCCTGATTTGTAGAAGTGTAGACATATTTATATATAGTAAACTTTAGAATTAATAGAACGTTTTGAGTTGGTAAGAGGGAACTCCGATTCCCGAATATCAGCGGGTTTTGTCGCTATTTGGAGATCGCTCGGACAGAAAATGTGTCCCAATAATTTCAAAGTTCACTATAATCTCGATTTCATGTTCTTTATTGAAAACTTATTTATAGTAAAACATTCCTACTATGTTATCTGTTCCCTCGCTTTAAGCCAAATTATATAAAAAAGGCAGATACCCATAGAGGATACCTGCCTGTGCTTAATGTGCTTTTGATTTTGTCGGTTTTACTTTTTCAGTGTTCCCCACGTTACTTTTTTTTTGGCTTTGGGGAATACCGGTAGCACATCATCGCTGATCCAATCTAACGTTTCATCATGGCCTGGGTGGTTTGTGAGACGTGTCCTCACACGTGTTTTGATATGATACTTATAGATATTGCCGGTGAACCAATCAAAATCATCCGGTAGCGGTTGGTTCAAAGGGAAGGGGCCAGCCGCACTAAAAACGATGGATTCGCCATCATCCATCCAGTCAACGCTCATCCCTTCCATGTCCTTCGGTATATGGAGGGGTTGGATGTTTCCGCCGTTACGATTACATATCCTATACCGAAACGCCTTGAAGAAAAGTTCTCCTCCCGCCGCGATTTTATACTCTTTCTGGAGAAACACAATCTGTTTGCCATCTGGCGACCAGCGCGGGCTTGATCTATGAATCGTGAATTCTCCACCTGCAGCTGCTGCTGGTATCAGTGGGCGTAGGTTGTCACCATCCGCATCCATGATCCAAATCGTGTTATGGACACCGTGCGTGCTCGGTTCCGAACATATTATATGCTTGCCGTCTGGCGACCAGTCAGGTTGGACACCCCAGAAATCCGAGATTTCTTCCATCTCTTCTGTCTCTATATTGAGTACGACGGTTCTGATTTTCCAGTCGTTGAGATTCTCATTGCTTCTACTAAAAACGATAAATTTGCCGTCCGGTGAAAATGAAGATCCATGGATAGAACCTTCGTTATCTATGAGTTTCCGAACATTTGTGCCATCTGCATTCATCAAATACAAATGATAAAACTTACCCTTAAACAGTATCTGTTTACCGTCTGGCGACCAGCAATTCGGGTATGGCACCTGGTGGTCCCCTGTCCTGATAGGTGTCTGGTTACCGCCATCATCGTCCATCACGTAGACCCCCTCAATACCGTCGCGTCTTGAACTAAAAGTGATTTTGGTGTGTGCTACGGTTGACACCAGCAGTCCCAGTAAACATAGTAAAATGACTTTTCGTGCGTTCATAGTGCTGCTCCTGAAAATGTGTGGCAGGGGTGCGTGTCCCCTGCCGTTGTAATAGGGTTATGGCCCATCTTTCCAAGTAAACGTCACAGCAGCTGTGCCTGTCTGATGTTGTGTATCTACTTCCCAGTTGTCTGCTGGGTTACGACCGTCAAACACCTGAAGGTGCGCGTGCGCCTTATAATAAACCGGATTATCTTTTCGTATTGTGCCGACATTACGAGTGAAGGGTTTACGCTCGCCGGTCACTGGATCGGGGTCGGTTAAAGGACCGGGGTTATACGTCTGAGAGGTTTTACCCAACTGAATAATTTCGATGGATTTGGTATCTCTACGTTCGTCTTCCGCGTTACCATTGGGTGCGGGATATTTTTGCGTCCAGAACCACGGCAAAACAGATAGTGGGTAATTTTCTGGGTCTTGCGCCTTGGGGTTATTGGTTGGGTTATGGGCATAGATTAAAGCATCCATAATAATCTGCGAACCGTCATAGTAGAACCTTGAGATCTCTGCGTAGCCATAGGCACCCGTATTTTCTCCTACTTGCCACAACCAGACCGGTTTAAAGACTTTGACATCGTCGGTTGCGGTGTCATAATTCGGATACAAAAAATAAACCATTGCTTTTACCTCATATTTGACACCTTTTATCTCACCGGTGCGGGTGTCCAGGGAGGCATAGACGGATCTCGTGCCATTACTGTGCATAGTCGTCTTTACGAATTTATCGTCTATGTACCAGTCGATATACATTATGTCTTCATCCGCTGTTAGAGATGCGCCGACGTACCCACCATACCCCCAATCAGGAGAGGCATCGGCAGACAGGGACGTTATATCTGCCTGACTGCTGCTTATCATTCCGAACGATAGGAAACAGATCGCTATAAGGATAGCGATGGATTTGAACGTATTGAACGTATTAATTTTCATTTTTGTTCTCCTTTTAGAACATTGTAAACGTTTTATTCGGTTATTTGACAGTTCCGAAAGGAGAGTTGGCAGGAAAACTGAATAAGATGCGTTGCTATCAACTCTAACCTTCGGGCTCGCTGGTTCTCATATTTCTCCTATACATAGACCTATATATGTGATAACATGAAAACCAGCCCTGTCATAACTATTCTATGGCAGTGCTACGCGCAGATGGTGCTTTTGTGATTGTTAGCACTGTCGGCGCGCCCCCGCAAGGGGGTAGCTTGCCCCGGTGTCACACATGCAATCCGTGCATTTATAACACCTTATGTGTATTATACACGTTTACAATATTTTTGTCAACAACTTTTTTATATTTGGTAGATTATACAATTAATTCTACATTTTGAGTTGTAGGAGCGACCTTTGGTCGCGACCAAAGGTCGCTCCTACAGAAGAGGTGTATAATTATTTCAATAATTTACCATTTATAATGTTATACCATTTTCTATATGATAATATAACATTATTTCGTAGGTCGGGTTGAGGCACGAAACCCAACTTTTATAGTGCCATGTCGGGTTTCGTGCCTCAACCCGACCTACAATTTGTTATGACAATTTGTCAATTAGAAAATGGTATTATATATTATTTTAGGTGGTGGTATCGGTTGGCATGCAGTTTTGGTCTTGTTTGTTTTCGAAGACCAGTTTGACGAGTTGGATTGCTGTGATTTGGTGTTCTATGCGTTTCCAGTCATCTTCATGGCGTGATTTGAGTTGTGAGAGTGTAGGCTGTGACTGATCTCAAAGTCTTTTGCGACGGATGTAATAGTTTCTGTATACGGCTTCAGTGAATTGTGCTTTTGATATATTGCTTCTCATCACAATATATTATAGTAAACTTTAAAATTAACAGGACGTTTTGAGTTGGTAGAAGGGAACTCCGATTCCCGAATATCAGTGGGTTTTGTCGCGATTCGGAGATCGCTCGGACAGAAAATGTGTCTCAATAATTTTAAAGTTCACTATAAATCACTATAATGTAAACTTTCAATAGAATCTCTGATTAGGTGAATTCTGTTCATCTACTAATCCTGAAAATCCTGATTCAGACAAGTGAAAATACGCTATACATCTAACAATTACAATTCATTAGTATTCCAATTAATTTCATGGTAAAATATCATAGATATAACATGAAAATCATTATATAGAACGTTCAATATTGATAATTCAAGAAAATTGTATTGATACAGGTGAGAGGAATCTATGGACAATTGTTGTCATGAAAAATCAGACGACCTTGAGGAGCTCCGCGAGAAACAATCCAAAACCTTATGGATTGTCCTTATCATCAACGGTGTCATGTTCTGTCTAGAAATGGTTGTTGGCATACTGGCAGGTTCAGTTGCTTTGCAGGCTGATTCTCTTGATATGATGAGCGATACTCTGGTCTACGGATTCAGTCTATACGCAATTGGTAAAAGCAACCGATGGCGTGCAGGGTCAGCCTTGCTCAAAGGGAGCATAATGGCAATCTTTGGTGTCGGTGTCCTGATCCAAAGCTGCTATAAGTTTCTTGCAGGTGACATCCCTGAATCTAACTTCATGTTTGCTATGAGTTTAGTCGCTTTGACAGCAAATTTTAGTTGTCTGATACTATTGTCCAGACACAAAACAGATGATATAAACATGCGTTCAACGTGGATATGCTCACGAAACGACATTATTGCAAACTCGAGTGTATTTGTCGCTGCAGCACTCGTTGCAATCACCAACTCAATATATCCAGACGTGATTGTAGGTCTGTTGATTACAAGTATCTTTCTTAAATCTGCAGTCTCAATTTTAAGAGATTCGGTTAGAGAATTAAGAGAACCTGATACTGCCTCGACGCAAGTATCCGTAGTCAAGTTTGATCCTTCAGAAGAATTATGCACAGCGGGAATATGTCCAACAAACACTTGCCAATGTGTAATTTGAAAACTATTCAGAAACCAGACCTAAACCTGATGAAACAGCCTTATCCCAATCTGCTGTAAATTCCCACCAATTTGACATTTCCCTTTTTTCATATTGAATACCGTTGTTGTGTCCGGGCATATTCTGCATCCAATAGATATACCACTTAGACTCTATCAACTGCTGAATCTTATCATGGTCTTCTTCGGGAAATGCATACGCTAATTTGCCGTAAGTATCAACATTGACAAGTGTTTTCTTTCCACTATTATCAGGTGTCCAGTCTTCAATATCACTTTCAACTAAGGTCATCGTTTCAGTATAATCGTAGTGTTTTGTGGTATTCGGTGGCATGTGCGTCCACCCCGCACGACCTGTGATGAAGTTCCCCGCTTTGTCTTGACCAACAAATTGCTTCCAAAACAGATCCGTATTACCGAATTGCAGATGATTGACATGACTCAAGATCGCTTCCAACTGATGTCCATGGTTGTGGACTGCTTCAGCATGACTTCTTCTAAAGTTCTGTCCATAAACTGTATAAGTTGACTTGTAGATAGGCAGGTCTGTATTATCTCTATTGCTGTTGGAAATATCACCTGTCAATGGACTTGACATATTAGATTCCCACCAGTTTCTGAAATCCTCTAATTTATGTATATTCGGATCATAACACGGAAAATCAGAATTAACACCACCCATCCATATCCATATCTCTTTAACCCCCAAATCATTGACGTAGTGTTCCATGTCGAAACGTTCAAAAATCTTGTGGTAATCAGGGGAATAGAGCGGCGTGCCATCCTCCAAATGGGTACTGATCGGTCCCTTTGGAGTCTGCTCATAAACGGTAATATACTCCACAACACGATAACCGATTGATGGCACTGCATCAGCATGTTTATACCCTCTAAATTTGGTGCCTTCCTCAAGCATAAACTTAACCCTTTTATCAAAAAGGTCAATTCTGGATTTGAGCTCCTCTAAGGTGATTTCACCTAAATCCCAAAAATCTGGTGCCTTTGAAATATCCAGATTAACACCATCTGCAGTAGGTAGGAATCTCATAATTACAACAGGTATTTCATACAGATGTCCTGGTGCGGGGGTAGCTAAATATGGATCAACCTTCTCAATAACTGGTGGAATATCTTTGGCAAATATCTGACTGGATTGACTTAAGATCACGATAAACGCAACTCCAAATATGAGTGTTTTCATTCTATATACTTCCATAAAAATTCAGGACTTACGCATTCCCCCTTGATAAGGGGGGTTAGGGGGGTTACAAGTCGCTATTTCAATGATATTTCAGTGATTTAACCCCTAAATCCCCCTTATCAGTGGGACTTTAAGAAAAACTGCGTAAGTCCTGAAAAATTAAAAAGAAACCCCATGCCTTTGGCGCACATGAGGATATTTGTATGACTATTGTGTAAATTGGAGATATATAATACCTCCATTCATCTCAAACTTATTCAATCAGTGAAGCAGTAAAACGTGGTTTTCCGTCAACTTCTTCCGCTGCAGCAACAGCATCAGTTAAGTCAGAAATTTTAACTTTACCTTTCTCAACCTTGACAACTGCTTTTTCTTCAGCTTGTGAAACACTAACAACTTCAGTGACACCTGTGACCTTAGCAAGTGCACCCTGCACTTTTGCAACACAGGAACCTCAGGCGAGACCAGTTACTGCTAAACTTATTTCTTCAACGACAACTTCCGTGTCATCTTTCTGCTGATTCGCACATCCAATTGCAACAAACAGCATTACTATAATGATAAAGGATCTTTTCGGCATTTCTGCTATCTCCTTATAAGAAGATAGATTATAAACAAATAAGGAAACTTATCAGGTCATAATCTATCTTATTGAAGTCCACTTAATCATCATAAGACAATCAAGTAAATGTAAAATATATCAGGTAAAGAACGAGAATAATCGTCCTTACTGGTCATTAATTGGCAAGAGAAGCCGTAAAACGACTATCGGCATCATCAATTATTTTGATGAGGGTATCGTTTGTTACTTTACCCTTTTCCACCTTAACGACGACCAATTTGGTTTCTCTGGAAACACTGATAACCTCTGCGACACCCGTGACCTTCTTCAGTGCAGACCGCACTATGCCGGGGCACGAGCCTCATGTCATGCCCTCCACCTGAAAAGTCACTTCCTGATACATCGGTTTTTCCGCTGTTTTTTCCGTGGTTTTTTCCATCGGGGTTTCTCCAGCGGCCATTTCGGTCTCTTCAACCATCTCAGATTCTTTACCGAGCATGGCACAACCTGTCAGGAGTGCAAAGGTAACGAGAGTAATCAGCGCAAATTTCGCGATATACATCTTTATACCTCCTTTGTGATTTACAATATACAATTTATCATATTTTGAGATATGTTGTCAAGTTAATTATTGGGAAGGGGTATATAAAGTTTCTGGCAAAGGTTATCTTACATTCAGACACATCGTAGGGGCGAGGTCCCCTCGCCCGCGTTGGAACACATCCTGTCCATCAGCAGTGGTTTTTGGGATGAAAATGTGGCAAGAGGTGGTAATCGGGCGGGGAGACCCCGCCCCTACGTGCAGTGCCAAATACTTTACACACACAAAATTATATCTGTTGGGAGTAATCAAAACTTTTCGCATTAAACGCAAAATACAAGGAAATATTCTCTTTTTTACAAAAAAACACAAAAATTATCTTATAATTGTAATAATTAACTTGACATCAACAATTTATTTATGTTATAATACATTTTACATAATATTTATTTATCTAAAGGTCAAAAAATATGTCCACAAATCTTGATAGACAATTCACTCCGATTATCCGATACGGACTCTTTTCATTATATAAAATATCAGGACTAAAAAACGACATTTCAGTAACAAAAAGTGTCAATGTCCATGTCTTATACACGTTCACCAAGGACCTTTTTATTACATCTATTTTAACTTTTACCAACATCCAAGTATCCATGAGTAAAATATTGGGCAATTGTCTGAAACAGGAAACCGATTTCACACGACAAAAAACCGAAAATAGAAACTGTACTATTTTAAATTTTTTCGATTTTAGAGATTATCCTTACAAACCCTTATGTACACTATGTTTAGAGCAATTTGAAAAATCGTACTATAGTACGAAAAATCGTACCATATAGTACGATTTTTAGGAGGAAGATTACAATGAAACTTCAAGATAAACACAGAGAATTCGCCGTCAAATGTTACGCCAAATTCATGAACACTAATGCCACCATCGACGCATTCAAAGAAGAATTCAAAGACGATATTCCCAAACCTGCTCCCTTGCAACAACAGCAAGATATTAACCAATATCATCAGGAAGTAAAACAACACCAACGTGACATCAAAAACCAACTCTATTACCAACTCCGAAGGTATGACATCACACACAACGAATTCCCGAAAAAATATCGGGAACTATTTCACCAAATAAGAAAAGAATACCTCACATGCTACCTACTTGAACAACTTCAAGACGAAGACACTATCACCAATGAACTTGAAACAATCTACGGATTCATCAAACAACGTTTATTCCAAAACATTAACTCTGAACGGACTACTGAGAATGTAAAACTTGCACACAGTCTGCTCAAAACCATCGCAACCATCAAAACAGGCAAATGATATAAACAAGACTTACGCGCAAACCTCGTTCCACAAGACAAGACAGTTGGCCCTGGGCAAAAACTTTACACACCCTTGCACATGGGATATCATGTCGGACTTTAAAATAGAGACTTTTTGGTGTTTGACGAATATGTTTGTCTTAACCAAAGGGAACTTGATGCTCGAAACTCTTATCCTGAAAATCCTGGTTCAGACAATATGATTTATACTAACGTGAGTTTGATAATAAAATGTGAGTTTGCTCTAAACACTTTTCAAACTTAAAAAAAAGCAGTATTTTTGTAGCATAACCTGTTAGGTTGTGCCGTTTTTGCCAAAATAACAGAGAATGCTGCGGGTGAAAACTTTTTCAAACTCACGTTATACTATAGTTAACCAGGACTTACGCATTCCCCCCTTGATAAGGGGGGTTAGGGGGGTTAAAAGTCGTTATTTTAATGATATTTCAGTGAATTAACCCCCTAAATCCCCCTTATCAGCGGGACTTTAAGAAAAACTGCGTAAGTCCTGGTTAACTTTAGAATTAATTGAACATTATGAGCAGTTCGGTCAGAAAACCGAAACTAACACAGACGCTGTAGCATAACCTGTTAGGTTGTGTTCCGTTTCTGCACAACCTAACAGGTTATGCTACAAAATGTCCCTTTAATTCTAAATGTCACCATAAATTATTGCATAAGGTGAAAATCTTTGCACACACAACATCATTACCACAATTGACTCAATGAGAGGAGTGAATTTTCTATTTTCTTTCTGTTGGAATGCTCTCTATGGGCATCAAGGAAGGGAAAGACTTTTTGTAGACGTAGTAATTGCTTTTGAACAGATGCAGCTCTTTCAAATTGCAGTAATGCCGAAGCAGCATTACGTTTTTCCACCAAATTCTCCTGAACTTTGACATAGTTACCATCAAGTAAATGAATGATATTCATAATCATTTCACTATAAAGTTCACGTGTGATGAGGGCAGCACACGGGGCAAAACATCGCTTCATATCGTATTGCAGACACGCACGGTAGCCTTCTTGTGGCGTAATGACACCTTGACAAGTGCGAACCATAAATATACGTTGTAGCACATCAATTGCTTCGTCTGTCCATCTACGGCTGGAAAGTGGTCCGAAATATCTTGCATTATCATCGTATTTCTCTGATACTCTTTCAAGGAGTGGAAAATCTTCGGCGACATTGATACGAATATAACATGTCTGCATACCATACTTCAAAGCAGAATTATAGGAGGGTTGATGTTCTTTAATCAGACGTGATTCAAGAAACAAGGCTTCCTGTTCCGATTGACACACATGGTAATCTACAGAGGTTGTCCATCTGATTAATCGTTTGATTTTGGAACGACGATTTTTGATATTATGCACATAAGAACGGACGCGTTTTCGCAGACACTTCGCCTTACCTATGTACAGGATTTTACCTGACGCACCATAGAAAAAGTAGACACCCGGATCCGTAGGAATGTCTTGGACCATATCTTTAGTCAGCATATTTGTGTTTCTGTGTAAATAGCGATGATTTGCAGAAAATGGTGATCTTATTGTGATTGACTTGGATTAAAAAAACTGCTAAATTGTTGTAACTAATTATTGCAAAATAAGGATGTTGAATAATCAATTTTAAAGCATTTTATTTTCCTGAACTTAACACGCTACAATACCTTTAACAGTGCAGTTCTCTGCTATTAATAATGCTTTTAAAATGACTACGTAGAATTTAGAAATATGGTTACAAAATAATTGATTTTTTTACAATTAATTACAGGACTTACGCATTCCCCCCTTGATAAGGGGGGTAGGGGGGTTAAAAATCGGTTATTTCAATGATATTTCAGTGATTTAACCCCCTAAATCCCCTTTATCAGTGGGACCTTAAGAAAAACTGCGTAAGTCCTGAATTATTATCAATTTGCACGTCCATTTGAGTAAATTGCTACAGGGATCTATCCAATGAAACAATGGCAACCGACAAAAGAACAAAAAGAACAATACGAAATTGAGGGTTATTTCATCCTTCGCAACGTCATCTCACAAGACATTACAGCAGAACTTCGTGGTGTCATCCGAAACGTCATTATGCTTCCTGAGCCCGGTAAGTTTGCCAATATTGACCCGATGGATCCGATGGAAGAATCTCCGCAAGGAAGAATTGCGCGTTATCGTAAACTCGCAAATTTCTGCGTTCAATCACCACTAATTTGGTACAATGTCTATGCTGGAGAAAAACTGCTCAACATAGCGCGGTATTTTCTGGGTGACGACATCATAATGAAATACAACAGTTGTTTTCTGAAACCAGCACGCACAGGAAGTGCAACACCTTGGCATCAAGACAATGGACTTTGGCGGGATAACGAGACAGAGCCATTTAATTTTTGGATACCGCTTGAACCCGCAACCAGAGAAAATGGATGCATGCAATTTATACCAGGTAGTCACAGAACAGAGATAATTGAACACGTCCATTATCCTGAAAGTATACATGGAGAATTACCTCGTGAGGACGTAAAGAAGATGCTGGATACACATGGCGTTCAGCATATTGAATTGGATGCGGGAGATGTCGTCTTTTGGCACAGCAGTATGTGGCACTATAGTCCACCAAATAAGAGTAACAAAAGCCGTATAGCAGTTGCAGGAGTATGGACAAATCCTCAAATTATCGAAAGTAGTAGACATTACTGGCAGAACTTACGTTGGGTGATGAAAAATGGTAAAGTTTGCACACAATTTCCACCTGAAGTTGTCCAGACAGAAAACGGAAATGCCGATCCTTCAAAACCATTTCGAATTGCTAAGGAATATTAGATGCAAAAACCCAACATCGTTATCTATTTATCCGACGATCATGGATGGGAATACCTCGGTTGTTACGGAAACACTGATATCCAAACACCAAATTTGGACCGCATTGCTGATGAAGGGATACGATTCACCCAGGCCTTTACACCAACACCGACTTGTGCTCCTTCTCGTTCCACACTATACACAGGACTCTATCCTGCACGGCACGGTGCAATGGGGAATCACACAGAATGCCACGCTACAATTGAGACATTACCGAAACTGCTCAGAGAACTTAATTACCGTGTAGCCATCGCAGGAAAAACGCATGTCAAACCAAAAACACGCTTCGACTTTGAATATATCGGTGGGTTTCTCCCAAAACGTGAAGAACACCGTAGGAAATATCGGGCCGAAGGACTCGATACCACACCAGTTGAAGACTTCCTTTCTACACATCGACTGGAAAATCCTAATCAACCGCTCTGTCTCATTCTTGGAGATAGTAATCCACATGTAACTTGGGAGCCGAACAAAATATACGATCCAGATGCATTGAGTCTGCCTTCTTACATCGCTGATACGCCAATCACACGAAAAGCACTTGCAAATTACTATCAGGATATTACGACTATGGACAGTCGTATTGGTGATATTGACAAAATGTTGGAACAACATGGATATTCAGACAACACACTGTTCATTTACACGACCGATCACGGTTCCGAGTGGCCGCATTGTAAGTGGACGTTGTATGATACCGGTATTCGTCTGCCGTTTATTGCAAGATGGCACGGAGAAATACCTACGACTACCGTCACCGAGGCAATGATTTCACATATTGACTTCTTACCAACGCTTATAGACATTGCTGGTGGTGAACCGTCAAAGCAAATGGATGGAAAAAGTTTTAGAAATGTTTTGTATGGACAGCAACAGGCGTTTCGTGATAAAATTTACGGAACGCACACACGCGATGGAAACATGAACGTCTTTCCACAAAGGTGTGTCCGTGATAATCAATACAAATATATCTTAAATCTTATGCCTGAAAATAGATGGACAACCCATTTCACTGAGGTAGAAGGTATACCTGAAAGTCATGCTGAAGTATGGCACAGTTGGATAGAAAAGGCAAAACGTGATCCAAAAACTGCGGAACTTGTTTATCGCATGCAATATCACCCAGTTGAGGAACTGTATGATGTGCATGCAGATCCGAACGAATTCAATAATATAGCATTTGAGGAAACATCCCGTCCCATTCTTGAAAAGATGCGTACGGATGTTCAAAAATGGATGCAATCACAAGGAGATGAAGGAAAACCTGAAAATGAAAAATAAGTATATTCATAAAATCATCTATAGTGTTATTTTAGTCGTGACATTTACATTTATGGCTTGTCTGGATTCAGACAATCTCAACGACATTCTAACACTGGAACCAGAAAAACCGCCAACAGGTGAAGGATTAGCAATTGGTGCAACCGCCCCCGATTTTTCTCTTTCTGATGCTGACGGCAATATCCATGAACTATCTGATTATGCAGGACAGAAAATTGTTATTGCCTTCTTTGCAACAAGTACTTGAAGTGTCTGTAAAGCGCAACTCGGTGAGCTGCAAAGTGGTTATGATGGAATCAAATCTGCTGGTGCTACAGAACTAATAGCAATCAGTAGTGATAACTTAAACGGTATTCGTGGATTACGCAATAGCGGGATCGATTATCTGCTACTTTCTGATGAGGACATAGTTGCTATTAATGATTACAACGTGCTTCAAAATGGAAGTAGATTTCTTGCAAGACCCGCTACATTTATTGTAAATGCAAATGGTAAGATCGCTTGGATTGATCTTGGTGATAGGTTTGGTCATCGTACTAATTCAAAACAGATTATTAAAGCGTTAGGAGATTTATAGACCACATTAACTAAAAAAGGGCAGAGAAATCTCTGCCCCTTTTCCTAACCATACCTAACCCTATTGTTTACGGTCAGTCTTAATGGCACCCCATGTCGTAGCCAATTTTTCTGCAGGTTCAACTGGCAAGTAAGCACCATCTTTAATTGTGTTTATCTCCGCATCAGTAATGATACGATTGAACAAGAACACTTCATCTATCGCACCGGTGAAAAATTCTCGTCCGGGATGTCTTGCTCCAACCATAATGGAACCGCCGATCTCAATGGTTTGTGCTGGGTTATCGCCGGTACCCACTTTATTACCATCATAGTAAATTATAGCATCAGATTTAGTGTCATGAGTTACAGTGATATGCACCCAATCTTCAGGTTGATTTGCATCGGAAGTGACTTCTGAAGACCAGTTTGGATCTTTAGACCAAAACCAAGTTTTTTTATTATTGTCATTAAAAATAGTTGCCCACACAAGTTCACCAGCAGAAACCATATAGTTCCATTCACTAATTTGCGTAGCTCCGCGTTTAACCCAAAAAGCGACAGAAAACTGTTCTCTTAGCTGCAATGTATCGTTGATAGGCACTATGACATACTGACTCTTTGTGCCATCAAACTCAAGTGCCTTACTGTCAAATTGCCCATCAACCCATGAAGGACCTGCTATCAGTTCACCATCATTCCCGTACTGAGAACCGTCTTTGGCAGTGTTACCATTGCCTTCATCAAAAGACAAGTAAAGCACGAGTGATTTATCATCTAAACCTGCATTCGAAGCAAGGGGTATGATGAACATGGATAATAATGTCAAGAATATAACGATAATATTGATTCGTTTCAACACTGCTGTTTCCTCCTAAGATTTACAATTGTTTATAAGTATCTATTAGAATTTATACATACCCTATGACTTCGTAACTATAGTCAGTTTAACATGCTCCACATTTTTTGCATACTGTGGTATCGCATTCACTTGTCATGAATCCTTTCTCATGTTTGTTATGTTCAAGCTGTAAGAATTGGGGTTTAACATTTAGGTCAAGGTGGTCCCATGGATTGATTTCACTGAGACTTCGTTGCCGTAATGCATAAAAGTCTGGAGCTAATCCATATTGACGGAAGGCATTGTTCCAAGAATTACCATTTGCCATTTCTAAAATAACTTTGCCAAGTCGTCGGTCTCCTCTGGCAAGTACTGCTTCCTGATGTGCCATCCGCGCACTTGCAGATGATACTTTTATACTTCCAAGTCTGTTTATTTCACGTTTGAGATAATCAAGTTTTTTCGCTATCGTCTTAGGCGGTTCCATCGCAACCCATTGAAATGGTGTATGTGGTTTTGGTACCATCGGTGATATGGTAAAACTGATACGACCTATTCTTCCAGATCGCTTTGCATGTGGCAATAAGAGAGTTCGCATCTCTTTTGCCATATCAACAATCGCTGTCACATCAGCAGGGGTTTCATAAGGGACCCCTATAAGGAAATATAAACGTAGATTGAGTATGTCTCGTTTCAATGCCTCTTCAAATACATGATAGAGTCTCTCTCGTGGAATCGCTTTGTTAACAACTTTCTGCAAATCTTCAGTGGCAACTTCTGGGGCAATAGTGATAGTCCCTTGATCACTATCAGCAAGCGCATCAAGTAATGGTGTATCAACGGTTTCAGCACGTAACGAGGCACATGAAATACGGAATCCCTTATCAACCAAACCTGAAGCGATGTCGTTAATCTGCGGATGATCAGAAATAGAGGCACCAACCAAGCCGATTCTATCGGTAATTCCTCTTGCCTTTTCTGCCAATGCCAGTGTACTGTCTACAGAACGATGTCTTGGCCATCTTCTTGCATAATCTGCAACACAGAAACGACATTGTCTACCACATCCACGGACGATTTCAATCAGATGCGCGTTTGAAAATTCAGTATTTGGTGTATGTATATGTGTACAGGTTTCAACATTATCCAGAATTGGGACTGCAGCAGAACTTACTTTTGCAGGAAAACCAGTTTGTGCTTGGACATTCTCAACCGTGCCATCATCTCGGTATGCAACATCATAAAAACTGGGAACATAGAAACCCGGTTCTTTCCCGATTGATTCCAGTAGTTCTGCCTTTGGAGAGTTTGACATTTTCCATTCATGGAATTTATCCATGAATGAGTGTATAGTTAATTCTGCTTCACCAACGACGAAGACATCAATGAAATCAGCCAATGGTTCGGGATTATATGATATGTTGATACCACCGGCAATGATAAGTGGGTCCCATTCAGTGCGTTCCTCCGTAAGTTGCGGGATGTTCCCCAACTTCAAAGTACGTACAATATTTACATAGTCGGATTCAAAAGAAACTGAAAAACCAACAATATCAAAGGTATTCAACGGGCTTTGCGTTTCTAAAGAGTAAAGAGGTTTCTTCTTCCTTATGAGTTCTTGGACATATTGCCGTTCAGGAATAAAAACACGTTCACAAGATGTATCACCGCGTCCATTCAACGTAGCATGGATCACTTGCATACCTAAACTAGACATACCAAGTTGATATGTACTTGGGTAAACAAGTGCAAACCTGTTTGCTTTTCTGAAATCTGTTGATGTACGTTGACCTTGGATTGCATATTTTTCAGTTTCTAATAACTGTTGAGTATGCTGGTGTAAATCCAATTTGAACCCTCTTAAAGTGTTTAGTAGTTAGTTTCTACGTTTATCTCTTTTCTGTTGAACACGCAGGAATGATGGAATATCCCACTGTTTTTCTCGGTTTTGATCTTGTTCCTCATCGGACTGTTGCTCATCGTTTTCTTGTTGTTCTTGACCCGTGCGCGGTGGTTTTTGTTGAGATGTTGAACTCGTTTCTCTTTCCTGTGGTTGGCGTTCCCAGGAATTGCGTTGTGTTCCAGATTGATTCCTTCCAGCAACTCCAGACTCATTATTTCTAACCCTACTTCCCTGCAGCATTGGATTTGGTTGAACTTGCCGATTGAAACCGCCACTCTGACCAACTCTCTGCCTAACATTATAGTTGGAATCTACTGGCGCGTCAAAACCTGTTGCAATAACAGTCACAAGGACTTCATCATTGAATTCTTGCTCATCTCTATAGACTAACCCAAAGATCGGTTCAGCTTCTTGAGATGCTTCAACGATGACTCGCATAGTTTCATCCAATTCAGCCATTGTGAAATCAGGAGGAGAAGTGATATTAACGATCATCCCAACAGCCCCAGAAATACTGGTTTCTTCAAGTAATGGTGAGGAAATAGCTCTTTCTGCTGCTTTTACAGCACGATTTTCACCATCTGCCTTTCCCATACCCATTAATGCTGTTCCTTTATCACGCATCACAGTCTCAACATCCGCAAAGTCAACATTAATTTCACCTGCTGCAGTAATAATATCAGAAATGCTTTGAACACCGTGTAATAGAATTTCGTCTCCAATCTTAAATGCTTCTTGAATAGGGAGTTTTCTATCAAAGTTGTCAATAAGACGTTGGTTAGGCACAACGATTACCGAGTCGGCACTGTTGCGAAGTTCCATCAATCCTACTTCAGCGTTTTCCGCACGGCGTCTTCCTTCAAAATTGAAAGGTCGTGTGACGACACCGATTGTTAAAGCCCCTTTTTCCTTCGCAAGCGATGCAACAATTGGAGCTGCCCCCGTACCAGTACCACCTCCCATTCCGGCAGCAACAAAAACCATGTTGGCAGAATCGACAATATCTTGTAAGGTTTCTCGGTCTTCCTCAGCAGCCTTTTTTCCTATCTCTGGGTTGGAACCTGCCCCTAATCCTTTAGTAGTGTTCTCTCCAATTGGAATTTGCGTTGCGCCATGACAGGTGCTGAGTGCTTGTTGATCAGTGTTAACTGCATAAAATTCAATGCCTGTAAGTGCAGCTTCAATCATACGTCTCACAGCATTTCCACCAGCTCCACCTACACCGATAACCTTTATTTTTGCACTTGCATTATCAAATTCTTCTTGTTCAAAATCTATCATCTTTTGCTTTTAGTTACTTTTGGATAACACTATCTATTGAACTCCTACAGCATTGGTTAAGTCTGACTAATCATAGAACGTGTATTACCTTTGGCAACCTAATTCCTCCTTCACATAGATGTTATCTGCGATTACAATTAACAAAATGCAGTAATTTCTGATCTAAATATTTTTATTTCCTTATTGTGCAAATCTTAGTATGTAGGTAAAATTTCTAATAGGTAATGTATAATGGTAATATATTCATTACATAACCTAAGATCCGAACAAACACTTAATAAATGTCATATCAATATAACTTTGATTCGTCTTAGTTTTACTATGTTAAATCTATAACTTAGATTCCGCTTATGATCTGTTATTACATGAATCGAAATCATAGTTTCCCTATTATACATATAATATGCTTTTTAGTCAATAAATTGAGTCGTAACCTACGGATTATCTGTTTTTACGCTTTCATCTGTTTTTCACTCGTGTCAAATGCTAAATGCACATTTGATGTTGAACCACCGTCTTGGGTATTCGTCTTCAGTAACCTCAATAATAGGAAAAACTTAAAACTAATCTTACCTGTATGTGTAAGTTTAGAAAGTATTATGTCTTGTTTAGTATGTATTAGATTGTAATTTATCCTTCTGGTTTATTCTATTTAGTACCCGAACCATTCTTTTATATTTCTGAAGATCCCACCCATTGGACTGAGACTGCGTCTTAAAGCTTGTGCTTGTTTTTCTGCTCGTCGTAATGATTCGCCATACATCGCTAAACCTAAACTCGTGGAGAACATAGGATAATTAACCCGATCTGTCAATCCTTTTAATTCCAGTGGGTACCCAACTTGAACTCGTAGTTGTAGTATCTCTTCAGCAAGTTCAGTCAATCCATCCATGAGTGAAGTACCACCCGTAAGTACCAGTCCACCTGGAAGTTGTATACGAGAGATCTCATTTGCTATCGCTTCAAGTATTTCCACCATTCTATATTCAATGACTTGTGCTAATTCAAGTCTACTTATAAATCTTGGAGGAGATGAATCGGTTGTAATTGGTACAGGATTAGCGTCTTCCTCTGTTATCCATTGGGTCCATGCACATCCACGATGTAGTTTTAATTCCTCAGCAGAAGGGAGTGTTACTTTTAGATATTGAGCAATATCGTTTGTTACGTGTTGTCCTCCAACAGGGAAAACAGCCACGTGTTCAATGGCATCTTCTTTATAAACAATGATTTCTGTCGTTTGGTCTCCAATATCAGCGAGGGCGATTCCTGCTTCCCGTTCATCTCTTTGCAACACCGCTTTTGCCGATGCAAGTGGAGCGATTGTAAGGGTTTCAACTCTCGGAATATCTGCACTTTCTACGCTGTTCAACAGACTCTGAATTCCACTTGTATTGCCGGTGATGATATAAGCGTTTGCTTCTAAACGTGTACCTGACATGCCGATAGGTTCTTTTATTTTAATGTCCATGTCAACAACAAAACTTTGTTCAAGAACGTGTAGAATATCCTGCCCATCAGGGATAGGTGCTATTGCCCTTGCCGAATGAATAGCACGGTCTACATCTTCCTTCGTTATCTGTGAATTATTTTTGACTGTTATGACACCGCGTGATGTTTGCCCGATGACATGTTCACCAGATATTCCCAAACATACGGACTCAATGTTGACACCAGCCATGAGTTCTGCTTCCGATATGGCCTCACGAATCGCAGTTGCTGTCGCATTGATATCTACGACAACTCCCCTTCTCAAACCTTTTGAGTCTGCAACACCAACACCGATGATTTCCATTTGCCCATCTAAACTCGGTAGTGCATGGCATACTACAGCAGAAATCTTACTTGAGCCTATATCTAATCCAGTGATAATGGTTCCTTTTGCCATCTATCTGCTGTCACCTCCTATAAATAGTGTGTCTTTATATCTGCTATCTAAATATGTGTATTTCTTTGGTAGTGGTTTTACCTTTTTACCCTGACGATTCTTATTTGTTAGATTATCTTTTTTCTGTTGAAGTATGAGAAGACCTTGTTGTTGAATGAATATACTTACATTATCGAGGCCTGTTACGAGCATATCGGATGCAATCCATACTGGCATTGGTAAATTTACCAAATTGATAATTATTTTGTCAGAGATTCTGGCATCAATGCTTCTCAAGTTCTTTCTAAGTTCAGGCTTTCTGTTAATAACGAGTTTCAAAATCTGAATACCCCGATGTGTTGTTCCAGACTTAATCTGCTGCCCAACTTCAGGCAACTGTATACCTTCATCAAAGATAAGTGTCATGTGAGTAAAACCTTCTGGTGTAATTGATTCAAGCACATAACCTGCTTCATCAATCAGGTTATATGAATCTGTTTTTTGCCCTCCTTTTGACTTATTCTGCACCTCCTTCGATTTCTCATCTGATGATCGTATAAATTTTACTCTGGCAAACGGTTTTCGTTCAGTAATTTCAACGGACAATTGTCTCTTAACATAATTCTTTGATACATAAGCATCCTTAACATAGCTTAAACTTTCCTTCAAATATGTTTCCGTCTTAGACTCAGAATCAGTTATAATATTTTGAAGGTTATCTCCTAATACGTCATAAATATGTCCTTCAGTATAGTGAGAATTACCAGAGAGATTTATAATTACGTGAACATGTTCAATATCGAATAATCCGACAAATAATTTCGTCAAGAACAAAATAGTAACGATAACGGTACCGTAAATAACTATTCTTCTCGCACGATATCTTGGCGTTCGAATCCGTTTTGATTTAAATATACGATGTTCAGGACCATCCTTGCTCCGTTTTCTAACATTAAAGATTTTCATTTTCAATCTCAATTAGGTAACTCATTCTATTAAGAAATTTATGTCCGACTTCCACTATATCCCCTGCTCCTAAAGTAATTATCAAATCATTTGGATGTGTAATCTCAACGAGATGTTCAACGACACCATCCAAATCTGACACATAACTTACATTCGGATGTCCGAGTGCTTTGATGGCATTTGCTAAGTTTTCACCCGATACATTTTCTATCGGTTCCTCACCTGCTCCATAGATAGATGTTACAATCAGAACATCAGCCTGATCAAATGATCGTGAGAATTCATCTGCAAGATCTCGTACTCGTGCGTATCTATGTGGTTGAAAAACAGCAACAATGCGACGATCATATCCATCTCTTGCGGCTTGTAATGCCGCTTGCAATTTAGCTGGATTATGGGCATAATCATCAACAACGACTATATCATCAACTGTTCCTAAAACTTCAAAGCGTCGATGTACGCCTTGAAAGGATTCAAGTGCATTTTTTATATTTAAGAATGGAATCTCTAATTCAAGCCCAACTGCAATTGCCGCTAAAGAGTTGGAAATATTGTGTCTTCCGGGAATCTTAAGATGGACATTTCCACAGACTTCTCCGCGTGATACTACTTGATAATGAGAAGTAGGACCGTCAATCTGTATTTTTTCTGCAATCAAATCCGCTTGGGAATCTATTCCGTATGTCACGAATCTCTTTTTTACCTGTGGTATAAGTTTCCTAATGTAATCTTGATCATGACATAATATCGCAGTACCGTAAAATGGTACTTTGTTGATAAATGTGAGAAACGTTTCTCCTATCTCTTTCACACTGTTGTAATAGTCAAGATGATCTGCATCTACAGAAGTGACAACGGCAATCGTTGGATAAAACATTTCAATAGATCCATAAGCTTCATCTGCTTCAATAACTATTACATTGCCGCGTCCACTCCGAGCATTACTACCATTTATTAGTTTACCACCAACAACTACTGTTGGGTCAAGAGTTGCCAAGACTGCTGCAGTCATTGCTGTTGTCGTAGTTTTTCCGTGCGTACCACTTACTGCAATACTATATCGCATTCTTGTAATTTCATTCAGCATCTCGGCTCCCCGAATAATTGGGATTTCATCTTTTACTGCAGCCTGCAATTCTGGGTTGTCTTCAGGAATTGCAGGAGATATCACCACTACGTCTGCACCATCAATATGTGAAGATGAATGATTATACCATATATTGGCACCACAGGATTTTAAATGTTCCGTTGTAATAGATTTTTTAATGTCGGAACCAGTGACATAAAAATCGTGGTCAAGCAGCACCTCTGCAATACCGCTTAATCCCGCTCCACCAATTCCAATAATATGAATGTGTTGTGTCTTGCCTAACAACCTATGCCTCCAGCATGAATGTTAACATACTCAAAAAAAGATGTATAGGAATCTATTGTATACGCAGATTATGTAAGGTTATATATTGACGCGGCAATTGTTTGACTTGCCCTGGGATGTCCTAATTCCTTACTTGCTGATTTCATTTTTGAATAAGTATCTTGGTCTGTTATTATATGATATAGGTTATCAGCAAGTAATTCTGGTGTCAGCATATCCTGTTGAAGAACGATAGCTGCACCTGCCTTTGCAACCGATTCGGCATTATCTACTTGGTTATTACCAACAGCAGCGGGTAATGGAATAAAGATCGCGGGTATACCACATGCTGTGACTTCAGATACAGTCATTCCACCCGCTCTACATATCATCAGATCTGCGATACTATAGATTTCTTCTACCTTATCAAAGAACGGTTGAACATGATGTGTTATCCCATGTTCAGTATAAGCAGCATGCACATCATTACCTTTTATCTTACCGGTTTGATGAATTATTTGGATTGGTATCGGTGTGGAACTAACCTTTGCGTTTAACTTATCAATTGTACATTCACGGTTTTGTGTGCAGGAATACTTTGCGACAATGGGTGCAGCATTAATCATAGTTTCGTTTACGGTTTGAGAACCTTGACTACCACCCATTACGAATATCGTTTTGCTATTTGGACATAATCTATACTTTCTATAGGTCCTCTCATCCCGTGCAAATTCCGTTATCCCAGGACGAATGGGGTTACCAGTAACCTGTACGATGTGTTCAGGGAATCGTGGAGTTTCCTGCGGTAATGCAAGGTAAGCAGCTTTTGCCCAACGTGCCAAAATACTGTTTGTCAAACCAGGGGACACATTCTGTTCCTGAATTGCTATTGGAATGTCAAGCAGCCATGCAGCAAAGAGAACAGGTCCAGAAACATAACCACCTGTGCCGATCACAGCATCCGGTTTGATCTGCTTTAGATACTTCAATGACTGTAATAGACCGACACATACCCTTATGATAACAGAAAACCACTTCCATGTCAAGCTGCGGGGAAATCCTTCAACAGTGATAGGCAAAAATTGGAAACCGTGTTGAGGTACAAGTGTAGCCTCTAACCGATTTCTCCCACCAATAAAAACAAGGTTTACCTCCGGGTTCATACGTTGAAGGGCTTGTGCAATTCCGATGGCAGGATATATATGTCCACCAGTTCCACCCCCTGCAAGAACGAACTTTTTTGATCTTTTTTCTATATCTAAATTCTGAGTTCGAATGTCCTGTCTCATAGGTTGCGTATTTTGTTTTTCACATCAATCAGCGAAATTAAATTTGGATACATTAATGTCATTTTCTCTATAGTCATTTTGTTTTTGGTATAGATTTTGTGGCACTTCGCGATATATTCAACAAAATACCTACACAAACGAAACTAATTACAAGAGAGGAACCACCATAACTAAGAAACGGAAGTGTTATCCCTTTTGTAGGAAGTAATCCAGTAACAACACCAATATTTATAAATGTTTGTAGACCAATGATAAGCGTAAGTCCAGTTGCGAACAACGCACCGAACCGATTTTCTGTCCGTCTTGCTATTGATATGCCTCGCCAAACAAATATCATAAAGATTATGGTAACACCTGCTGCACCAATGAATCCAAATTCTTCTCCCAAAACCGAAAAGATAAAATCTGTGTGAGGATACGGTAGATAATTTATCTTTGCTGCACTTTCATCTATACCGACTCCAAAAAATCCACCCCACTGGAACGCCTCTAACGAGCGTTCAAGTTGATAACCAACAGCATCAGGGGAATGAAGGGTTGCCCAGTAGTCTGTTACTCGCTTCAAACGATACGGACTACTGAAAATAAAACCTGCCAATAAAGCAACACCAGTACCGATTAAAATGAATGTATGGGAAAGACGAATTCCGCCAATAAAAAGTAGGCATCCCGCAGTGGCTGCTAACAGGACTGCAGACCCGAAATCTGGCTGTCTGGCAACTAAACCAAACATTAATCCAATTATTAGAATATTTGGTAATACTCCATTTATGAAACTTTTTATCCTTTCAGGCTTTCGTGCTAAGAAATGGGCGATATGAATCAGCAAGGCGATCTTGGCAAATTCGACAGGTTGGAAATTAACGCCTTTTACAGAAATCCACCTTCTAAACACACCCCTTTCTGCTCCTCCTACGCTAGACCCTATAGGTGTGAACACAAGGACAAGTAAGACAAAAGCAAGAAAGAGCAAGATGTTACTGTACTTTTCATAAAACCTATACGGGATGTATGAGGCGACACCCATACCTACCAGACCTATGAAGCAAGCTATTGATTGTATTTTTAAGTATTGATAATGATTACCGTACAGTTTCAACGACAATAAATGTCCAGCACTGTAAACCATCAAGATACCTATTCCAACCAACAGAAGTGTTACAGCAAGCAAACCTGTGTCAACACTTCCGCCCCCTGCATTCTGTACCTGTTCTCCTTTAGCTGGGATGGTAGTAGTATTTGTAAAATTAATGGAATTTTGATTTTGCATGAATTTTTAGTATATAATTTCAAATGAGTATTACAAGATGAATTATTTATTCGTGTCATACCAACTTTATATTTTAAGTGTTTTTACGGCATCTTTAAATGCTTCACCGCGTTCTTTGTAATCCGAATACATGTCAAAACTTGCATTAGCAGGTGATAATAGAACTATATCTCCTTGTACAGCATGTGTATAAGCATAGTCCACTGCTTCTTTCATTGAAGTTGTATGATGCATCTTAGCACAACCGCTGAGTGTTTGTTGTATATTCTCCGTGTGTTCTCCAAGCAAAATCAAACATTTTACACTGTCCCGGACAAGTGCAACAAGAGGTTCATAATTGTTACCTTTATCAAATCCACCGATAATCAGGAAAACCCGTTTTGTATCTACACCTGTGCATGTATTCTTTATGATTGATTCAAGAGCAGCACTTGTTGCTATGACGTTGGTTGCCTTAGAATCGTTTATGTAATCTACGCCATTTATAACACTCACCTTTTCATAGGCGTGTTCAAGAGCAGTATGTTTCTTATCAAATTCCAGAATAGCTTGCCTTATATCCGATACTGACACATCATAGATAGTGCCTACAACTGCCGCTGCAAGTACATTACGTATATTATGTGCACCTGCTAATGGAATCTCAGTGATACTACAAATCACCTCTTCCTGTTCATTATGATAATTAACTATGTTGATTTCTTCTTCATTTTTTTGCAGACCAGCACCAATTGGACAACCCAATTCCTTACAAAAAAATTCCAATCCTTTGTTTGTATCTCTGATATTATCGGTGAAAAAAACTTTGTTCGCTTTGATGTCATGTGAAAGTCGTTTAATTGTATCATCAGCTGCGTTAAGAACTATCCAGTCCGATTCAGTCTGGTTTGCATATATTTTGCGTTTAGCATTAAAATATGCATCCATTGTTTTGTGTCGATCAAGATGATCACGCGAGAAATTTAGAAATACACTTACAGTTGGATGGAATGAAACGGTACTTTCTAACTGGAAACTGCTTGCTTCAACGACAACAATATCCTGTTCGGATAATGTCGCAACTTTATTTGCTAATGGATCACCGATATTGCCTGCAACTACGACATTAGAAAAAGAGCTGTTTCTCTCCAGTATTGCCACAGTCAGTAGAGTTGTTGTTGACTTACCTTTTGTACCTGTAATCGCAACTATAGGTGCTTGACAAAGTGCTGCGGATATTTCCAATTCACCTAAAATTGCTATATTGCTTCTTTTCGCCTCACATAAAATTGGGATATCTAAAGGCACTCCCGGAGAAACGATAATTAACTCTGCGTTAGCAATACAAGACTTTTCATGTCCTCCGAGTTGGTATGCTATCGGTATTCTATCTAATTGGACAAGTTCAGTAGACAACGAATCTCTACTACGTGTATCTGTAAGTGTTATTTTTGCACCAAACTCATAAAGTAAACGGGCAATTGCTATGCCACTTCTATTTGCACCAAAAATAGTGATCTGTTTGTCCGAATAACATTTTGGTTCGGATGTATCAAACATCTTTTCTACCGTAGATTTAGAAAGGAGGTCATGTTGAGGAAATATGCTTAACCAATTCTAAGCGTGCTCAGAGCTATCAACATTAGAATAAGTGCGACGATCCAGAAGCGGATTACTACTTTTGATTCCTTCCAACCAGAGAGCAAGAAATGATAATGTAGTGGGGACATCTTAATCACCCGTTTTCCAAAAGTTCTATAAGACCAAACCTGTATGATGACAGAAAGTACTTCAACTACAAAGATGCCACCCACGATGATAAGTAGAAACTCCTGTTTAATTAGGAGTGCACATGTACCGAGAGTTGCCCCGAGAGGCAAAGATCCAGTGTCTCCCATAAACAACTGTGCTGGATGTCCATTGTACCATAGGAATCCCAATCCTGCTCCAACTAACGACGCACAAAAAATAGCCGTAACTTCTCCACCAATTGGTAAATGGAATAAGTTGAGATGTTCAGCAATAACATTGTGACTTGCAAGGTACCCTAACGCACCAATTGTTCCTGCTACGAAAAGTGTACATCCTATTGCTAACCCATCCATACCGTCCGTAAGATTCACCGCATTTGATGTGGCGACAATTACTAACGTTGCAAAAGGAATAAAGAAGATATTCAGATTAGGTTTGTAGTCTTTAAAAAACGGAAGATGTAATGCAGTGCGACTTGCAGGATCATTTGCTTCAAATGGACCCCATTGGTAAAGATAGTATGCAATCGCTATAGCCCCCACAGTTTGAAGGGCAATTTTCTGCCAACCGCGTAGTCCGAGCGACTGCTTTCTACTAATTTTAAATATATCATCTAAAAAACCGAGTCCTCCAAACCATAATGTTGTCAGAATCATCAGGTAGATAAAAGGTTGATCCAACTTTGCCCAGAAACCGATGGAAATCAGTACGGCGACTATGATTAAGATACCTCCCATTGTCGGCGTTCCTGCCTTGCTTTGATCGTCATTCTTCTGGGCTTTTTCCACCTCTTCCTGTATATGTTCACCGATTCGCAACTGTTTCAACCTTCTTATCATAAAAGGCCCTAAAACAAGTGATATGACGAGAGCTGTAGCAGTTGCATAGACTGCACGAAAAGGAATTGAACCAAAAACTTCAAATGGTTGATATAGGTTTATAAGGTTTTGAAAAAATAGATGATAAAACATATTAATACGAATTTCTTACTTGGCAAAAAATAATCATTGCGGAATTTACTGTTTCTTTGAATCAATCCTCTTGTTGTGAGTTAGATTTTAACTTAGTAAGATTTGCAGCAGTTTGACTTAGTAGGTTCGTTGAATATGAATAGATTAGTCGGTTTTTCTCATGGTTTGTTTCAATAGCAAGGTTAACCAACTGAGATACTAAATCGGGAAAGGAAACTCCATCTGGTTCCCATAAATAAAAACTAAAAGATCCAGGAATTGTATTTATCTCATTCACATATACTTGTCCATTAGCACTAACCAAAAAATCAATCCTTGCAATTCCCTTGCAGTCAAGAATCCTAAATGTTTCTGTAGCAAGTTTTTGAATATGTAACGTCATATCGTCAGGAATAGGTGCAGGAATTTTTCGTTGTGCCCCAGCCATACCCGATGTGTTGTCAGCTACTGATGAATCATCAGAAGTCGGGTCGGTTTCTGAATTCTGATGTATGTATTTATCATCAAAACTAAGAAATTCTGTGCTGGTAATCGGTTGTTCACATACTGAGGCAATAGGTGTATGTGTTCCCATCACTGAGCAATTGATCTCATATCCATTTTCAATACCTTGTTCAACAAGGATACGACGACAATACCGACAAGCAAGTTCAATTGCATCTCGAAGTTCTTCCGTATTTTTAGCCTGACTAACACCAATACTTGAACCACTTATCGCAGGTTTTACGAACACAGGATAGACAGTCTTTTCTTCTATAATGTTGACAATATCATCACTTGAGGAATTCCAATCGTGTTTTGTAAAAGGAATATACGGCACAATTGGAAGTCCGTTCTCATTGAGCACAGCCTTCATCATGATTTTGTCCATACCGACACTTGAGCCGATAACACCAGCTCCTACATAAGGCACGTTCATCAGTTCAAGCAATCCTTGAAGCGAACCATCTTCACCGTTTACACCATGAATTGCGGGAAACACAACATCAATATTCAGTTCACTTTTCTTAGCAAATAAACCAGTTCGTCTTGGTAATACACTAAATCTTGGATTTGCTTGGAATTCAACAGTTACGCTATCATAATCATTTGCACTTGGTAACGCTCCATCTGTGAATGTGCTTAATTCACCAAGTTCATCACCAGTTAACCATATCCCTTCCTTTGTTATATATATTGGGATTACATCGTGGTTCTCAACTAATGCTGCTTTGACTTGATGTGCAGTAACGATAGATACTTCATGTTCGGGTGATCTCCCTCCAAAAATGATTGCTACGTTCATTGTGATTTCCTTTCACAGTTCATCGGTAATTTCTGATTTAGCCCTAATCTAAATTCATTGATGATTATTACGGTGCTTCATTGTAATTATCTGGTAAGTCATTTTCAAATAAGACTACATCACCTGGTTTCAACCTTACCTGTAGTTGTTGCTGAGCTTCATCAAGATTGTTTACAATTGAAATTTTTTGATCGGGATAGTTTTCGTGTTTGAGTCCATCCAGTATCGGTGCTGTTCTTGTCCGACCAACAAGAATGATATGGTCACAAACTTTCGCTGCTTCTGAACCAAAATGTCTATTTTCATCGTATTCTCGTTCACCAAGTTCCACCATTCCAGGTGTAACCAATACCTTTTGTCCTTGTTTTTCACTTAAAAAGTCTGTGAGTACCTCAAGTGCTGCCTTAGCACCATCAGGATTTGAATTGAAACTATCATCAATAACCGTTACGCCTGCTGCACCTTCCATCAACTGTAATCGGTGTGGAACCGGTTCCAACATAACTACGGCACTCTGTATTTCAGACAGTGTCATATCGCAGTGCAAAGCAACACCAATAGCAGCAAGAATATTTGACACGTTATGTTTACCCAAAAGTCGTGTAGTGATTTCAACAGAACCTGCTTCCTCGTCAATCACAGTAAAGGTCAATCCCTTTTCGTTCTGTATGATGTTTTTTGCACTCAACCTAACCGCATTATTTGCTGCTATTCCGTATTGGATAACAGGAACAGTGTCTGTTGCTTCAGCTAACTTAGCACAGATTTCATTATCGGCATTTATCACTGCAAGTCCGTTTTGTGGTAATGCTTCAATTAGTTCATACTTTGCGCGAGTTGTATTTTCAATACTTTTGAATCGTTCTAAATGTACTGGACCAACTGCAGTAAGTATGCCGATTTCCGGTGGTGCCAACCGACACAAATCACGGATGTCACCCCGTTTGTATGCTCCCATTTCAACAATAAAAATCTCATGTTCAGGTAATAAATCACCTCTGATTACTTTACAGATTCCCATCGGTGTATTGTAACTGTCTGGGGTCATCAGCGTGTTGAATTTTTGGGAAAGAATCTGATGAAGTATGTACTTTGTGCTTGTTTTTCCATAACTTCCTGTAATTCCTACAATCTTTGGTTGATGAGTCTTTATTCGTTTTCTTGCATCACGTAAATAGGTGTTGTTGATTAATTGTTCCAACGGCCAAATTATAAAACTACTAACAACAAGCATTGGTACTGTAAGTTCACTGAATAGAAAGATTCCAATACGCCAACTTTCTTCATCCACAAGATAAACAAACATGATCGCTACAACAACAAGCAAAGCAAGCGATAAACCAAAAAGTCGTTTAGCACGGGCAGTAAATACGAGCGGTTTCTTCGCTGAGATTCTTTTTCGATTTACAATTCTAAAAACCTGGAACGCAGTCCATATAAGACATTTCGCTGGATAAGACCAAGGCGACATTATGTTTGGAATAATTGATATAACTATCACCACACCAGCTACTAATAGTATCTCTATGATTTCAAAACAATTTCGGATGTGTTCCGAAATCCATTTCAGATACCGATGCGGTTTATACCCATCCAGTTGAAGTATATGTAATCCACTGGTTGTTCTGATGACAGCTCTAATATAGCAAGTGACAACCAGAATACTGAATAATATCTCATTAAGCATTGTTTACAATCCTGTTCCAATTTGATTGTGTTTATATGAATTATTGATAACAAAAACGCAATGAAAAGTCTGCATACTAAAATATTTAGCAGACACAATTCATTGCGCACATTGACATTTCTTTTAGATTAAAGAGATAATTAAACGTTTTATGTTTTTTGGAATTATCTGTTTGACAATCCATGCCATTCAATACAGTTGTTCAAGTCAAAAAGGCTTCAACAGATTGGCAGAACTCTTTTGGTTTGTCAAGAAACGAATAATGCCCTGCTCCTTTGAGGATGACTAACTCAGCATTAGGAATCTCATCCTGCATTATTTTTCCAAACGAAATAGGTGTGTCTGTATCATTTTCACCCCAAATTAACAAAGTAGCTGCTTTTATCGTAGGTAATAGCGGTCGTAGATTTTGGTTCACAGATTTCACTAATGTTGCTTTCATGGGACCGGCTTGTCTATAGTCTTCTGAACCTACACGATTTGCAATACTATCTGCCAAACGCTTGCCAAAATCACCACATTTCCGTAACAATCGCCCCGTTTTAGCAAGACCAATTCGGATATAATATTTCATAGTACGCGGTGGAATTATCCCAGCACTGTCCACCAAAATCAATTTATTAACTTTGTCAGGTTGTTCTGCTGCTAAGACGATGGATATCCTGCCTCCATACGAGTGCCCAATTAGATGTGCTTTATCAATGTTGAGTTTGTCAAAAAAGGTTGAAATTATTTTGGCATAATCAGAAGCATCCCAAGCCTCTGGTGGAATCTCACTCAGTCCAAATCCTGGTAGGTCAAGGGCAAATGTTTGATGCTTATCCGACAACCTATCAATCACATAACGAAAAGTATTTGCTTCGGCACCCCAACCGTGCAACAGAACAATAGGTGTTCCTGTGCCTTCAACTTGATAAGAGATTTTTAGATTATCAATCTCTATGAACTTTACTCGGCCCATCTAATTGTCATTTCTCTCATATCTTCTTATTCAATATGTGTCCACTGAATGTTTAAATTATCTTGCAGTTGTCTGTTTAGAATTTAAAGATAATTCTTGAAGTATTTTTGATGCAACTTCCCGGTCATCAAATGGAAATCGTTTGCCGTGAATTTCTTGATAATTTTCATGACCTTTACCAGCAATTACAACAACATCACCTGAATTTGCCTGCAAAATAGCGTTTTGAATTGCAACCTGTCTCTCAGAAATACACTTAAATGCTGCATCATGTGGTAAATTTGACACAATATCTGATATGATTTCATCGGGATCTTCAGTCCGTGGATTGTCGGAAGTAATAACACTCATATCTGCAATTTGTGTTGAAATTGCACCCATTTTTGGACGTTTCCTTCTATCACGGTCACCACCACAACCGAAGACTGAAATTAGTTTTCCATCCGAGATACCACGAGCTGCTGTTAGGACGTTTTCCAAACCATCGGGGGTATGTGCATAGTCAACTATGACAGCAAAATCTAAATCACTATTTCCATTTGCCCCCACACGTTCAAAACGTCCAGGGACCACTGTTGTTGAAAGTCCAGTTTGAATTGCAGAAGCACTACAGTCATAACGTAAACCCACACCTATCGCTGCAAGAGCATTGTATATATTATATGACCCGAGCAAACTGATTGATACATTCAATTTTCTGATTTGTTGTTTGGGCTGATTGAAATAATTGTTGCCAGAATTATTTGAAGTGTTTAGCACAGTGAAAGACAGTTCTTTTAGAGTACTATCTATCTCCAGTGCCGTTATATCAGAATCTTTTTCAAGACCGTAAGTAATTACCTCTCTGTCTGGAATATGCTCAACGATACGCTTTGTTGCTGGGGAATCAGCATTTAATATTGCTATTCCGCCATCACTCAATTGTTCAAATAACTTCAATTTTGCAGTCAAGTAATTCTCCATTGTACCGTGGTAATCCAGATGATCCTGTGTTAAATTGGTAAAAACGGCAGTTTCAAAAGTAAGACCACACAAACGGTGTTGTGCAAGTCCTTGAGAAGAGGTCTCCATAACTACATGTTCTACGCCAGCATTGGCAATCTGCTTTAACATCTCATGGAGTTCAAATGCATCTGGGGTTGTTAGCAGTGCTGGAATTTCAACACTTCTTTCCTGCTGCCTATTTGAATCAGATTCCGCAACATCATAAGAATGGCCTACAGTTCCTAATACAGCTGTATTCACGCCATTCGACTTGAGTATACCGTAAATTAAATGTGCAGTAGAGGTCTTGCCATTTGTACCTGTAATACCCGTTAATTTCAACCGTTTCGCAGGATTACCGAACCAATTCGCGGCACATATAGATTGGGCTATTCGTCCATTGGGAGTGATGACAGAAGTAACATCCGTAGGAAAGTTTGATACTTCTTTTTCTGAAATGATTACTTTTGCACCGTTCTTGATAGCACCTGCAATAAATGAATGCCCATCTACATTCAACCCTTTATAACAGACAAAGGCATATCCTGGTTTGACCTTTCGGTGATCGCTGACAATACCATCAATTACCGGATTGGAATCCCCTAAGATTTTTGTGATTTCAATTCTGTCCAGAAGGTTTTGGAGTTTCATAAACCTCACCATTTTTCACAAGTGTTTCGTCAGTAATTGGTGTGTGTTTGATAGGTGATTGACTCGATTTCGAAGAACTTCCCTGAAGTTTAGCTTTATTGTCTGTAACTTGTGTGCCACCTTCATTTGTTTTCCTTGTTGTTCTATCGGAAAATTGGTGATTAGTATTTCGTTTTTTCTTCGGGGAAGAATCAAATAATCCTATTCGATCAATATAAGGTAAGGTTTGCTCTGCAATTCGTTTGAATATTGGTGCTGCCATTGTTCCACTAAATCTTGCACCACTGGGTTCGTCAAGTGTAACAATAATCGCAATTTTCGGAGCATCAGCAGGCAGAAATCCCATAAAAGACATAACCTCTTTTCCAGCTACATATCCTTTTCCTCTTTCCGCTTTCTGAGCAGTTCCTGTTTTACCTGCAATCTTAACACCTTCTATTTTTGCCCGAGTTCCGCTTCCATTTTCAACCACACCGACAAGAATATCTGTCATCTTTCTGGCAGTAGTCGGGGCTATAACCTGTCTAATCTCAGTGGGATACATCTTTCTGATTAAATTCCCTCTTTCATCTCTGACTTCCTTAGTTATATAAGGTTTGTGCAATGTTCCACCATTTGCGATGGCAGCTAACGCATTCACCATCTGTAGAGGGGTAACTGATATACCTTGACCAAAAGGCACTGAACCCAATGAGTTTGTATCCCATCGCTTAAGTGCATATAGGTTACCACTCTGTTCATAAGGAAGATCAACACCTGTCTGTTTTCCAAATCCGAAGTTCTCTACATATATCTGGAACAAGTCTTGTCTGACTCTAAGCAACTCTTTCACTATTTTTATCATCCCAATATTACTGGATTTTTGTATCACTTCAGTCAGTGTCAAATGACCTTTTGGCGAGACATCTTTAATCACACGTCGTCTTGTTAGACGGTAACGTCCATGCTCACAGAATACTGTTGATTCTGGTGTCATAATACCTTCATTCAATACTGCAGACGTTGCGATAATTTTAAAGATTGAACCAGGTTCAAAGAGGTACCAAATTCCAAGATTACGTTTGGCTTCTTCATCAGCATTTGACTGATCATTGATGTCATAAGTAGGATAACTTGCCATCGCCAATATCTCTGATGTCTCTACTGCCAAGACAATCGCTGTTCCTTTAGCAGCATTCCATTCCTTACAGCCCTGCTCAAGTTCTTTCTCGGCTATGTCCTGAATTATTTCGTCAATGGTTAATACTACATTACTACCGCTGTTAACAAGTGAATTGGTGATGGAACGTGGATCTGATGAGACCGACGTAGTATTACCTTTTCTTTGAGATAAAGGGGTATGGACTTTATCAAGATAAGTGTTGTATTGATATTCAATTCCTTCCCCCATACCTTCATCATTTAGGTAACCAATGACCTGAGATGCAAGTGTCTTTTTCGGATAAACACGATTCGGTTGTATCTCAATTTTAAGTCCTCTATACTTTCTTGTAATGTCTCGAATTGCTTCTAACTTATCATACTCTATTCCCTTCTTGAGCCAAACATATTCCACATAGTGTCCGTTTCTTTTTCGCTGGAGTAACGATACTAATTTGGAAGGAGTGGTATCTAATAAAGGAGCCAACTCGGAAGCAACACTGACAGCATTAGATTTCCTGTTGAAGGTTTTTGGGTCAGCAGAAACAGATATTAAGTCTTGACTTATACCTAAAACAGTTCCATGTCTATCTTGTATTTTACCGCGTTTTACATCGTTTTTTCCGCCAGAACGCCAATCCCTCCGGTTTGCTAATTCTGAGTCAGCGTCAGGAATTTGAATAGTAAAAAGCTTACCTATCAATAGCAAAAAGCCAATTTGTAGGACTATTAGAACAAAAACGAGCCGTCGAATTGAGAGAAACGTGTTGCTTTTCATTGTAGATCGCGTCTTCCAATTATTGTTATGTAATCTATTACTCTAAATCTTGATTGTAAACATACTGAGAAGTCGGATGGTATACTATTAAGTCTTGAAAACTTATACCTTCCAATAATTCACACTCTACTTGACATGAAGATCTATTGGTTCAATCGTATGATCAACCAAACCCAATTCCTTATTGATTGAACGGGCTCTGTCAACATCAGTCAATGCATTTTCTTCTAATTCTAACTTACGAATTTCATCTTGTATTTTCTCACGCTGCCTTTCAAAGTTTGGTTTGCTATTAAAAAATACTCCTTTGGCATACGAGGAAAACCAAGCACTGGCACCAAAAACGCATAGAGATAAACCTAATACAATGTAGACAAATGCCATGCCAACTTTTTTTTCAGGTTCCGGTTTTTCTTTAAACAGTATTTCGTAATTTTTCTGATTATGCATCTTATTAATTTATACGTTTGTTTTTAAGTATTGATACACAACTAAGGTTATATTATTCTATCACTATACTCTGGTGGCAACTCGCAATTTAGCACTGCGCGCTCTTGGATTTGCATCAATTTCGCTTTGAGTTGGCAACACTGGTTTACTGGTCACAATATCTAATGTTTTTTCATGTGCGCATATACAGACTGGTGTTTTAGGTGAACAGATACAGCAACTGGCATAGTGTCTGAATTTTTGTTTAACAATACGATCTTCAAGCGAATGAAAACTGATAACACAAAGATGTCCGCCGGCCTTCAAAACAGATATGGCAGCGTCCAATCCATTTGCTAAATTGTCAAGTTCTCCATTAACCTGAATTCGCAATGCTTGAAAAATCCTTGTAGCAGGATGAATTCTCTTCACCTTATTTTTCATTTTTCGGGATTCTCTTGAAGGCTTTAGTTTATTGGAATAAACTTGTTCAACGATTTCTGCAAGTTGTAATGTTGTCGTAATTGGTGTTTCTGTCCTTACTCTAACTATATGCTGTACGATCTGTTTCGTATAACGTTCTTCACCGTATTCTTTGAATATCTGAATCAGTTCATCAGGTGTGCAATTGTTTACGATTTGTGCCGCTGATGTAACTAATTGCATATCCATCCGCATATCTAATGGACCCAAATGCTGAAAACTAAATCCTCTGTTATATGTGTCCAGCTGTAATGAGGATACACCGAGATCAAACAAAACACCATCAACTTCGCTGATCCCAAAAGTATTCAATAGACATTTTAGTTCTACAAAGTTTCCGTGTATCAGCATTGACCGGTCTTTGAATGGGTATAATCTTTTCTTAGCAATAACAAGAGCACTCTCGTCAAGGTCTATCCCAATTAATCTGCCAGTTGGAAATGATTTCTTTAAAATAGAATAACTATGTCCCCCTAACCCTATAGTGGCATCTACGTAAACACCGTCCGGATTTGGGTTAAGAAAATCAAGGATTTCGTTTCGTAAGACAGGTATGTGTGTTTCAGACATTTGATCCCTCATTAAGACAATATAGCAAGATTTATGCCAAAAATATTAAGATTTTTATAAAATAGAAATTGTGTGAATCGTAAACAAATGATTTGAATAAGTTCTTTAACTTCAGACATGTGTGTATTTTACCTCACACCGTATTCTGAGGATGAGTAAAGTTTTGCGCAAATATCACTTATCCTATTGTAATGCAGGGGCTCTGAACCTTGCCATCTCCAATTCATTAACTACTGCGTGGCCCAGAGACCCTTCACTACAGCGTATCTCATAAATATTAAGTAGTTTAAAATTATCTTTTGATATAGAATCATCTCTGTTAAACTATTTGTATTTCTACTATGAGTAAGGAGATGGTTTGAATGAAATTAAGTGATAAGGAATGGGAAATTATTGAACCACTCATGCCAGAACTGCCTTCGGATAAACCAGGGAGACCTTGGCGCGGTAATAGAGAAGTGTTAGATGGTATACTCTAAGTATTGCGAACAGGTGCCCCTGGCGGGATTTACCAGAAAAGTATCCATCCTATCAAACCTGTCATCGTCGTTTTCAGCAATGGTCTTCGGATGGAACGCTTGAAAAAGTTCAAATAGCTCTCACAGAAATGTTTGAAAAACGAAAAAAAATAAATATGAGTGAGTGTTGTATTGATGCGAAATTCGTTCCTGCCAAGAAAGGAGGCATTTGTGTTGGTAAAACGAAGTGTGGTAAAAGGACAAAATTGGTAGCGATTACAGAAAAGAGTGGTAGACCTGTGAGTGTTCTGATTACAAATGCTTCTTGTCATGAAGTGCGCTTGGTTGAACCGGCTTTGGATGCGTGTTGGACATCCGAAAACCCCGCAGTGTTGATAGGGGACAAAGCGTATGACTCTGATCCTTTGGATGCGTCTTTGAGGGGGCGTGGTATTGAAATGGTAGCACCCCATAAAAAGAATCGTAAAAAGCAGGTGACACAGGATGGTCGGCGTTTACGACGGTATAAGCGTCGTTTCAAAGTAGAACGATTTTTCAGTTGGTTAGAGGATTTTCGCCGTTTAGTTGTTCGTTGGGAATATTATGCCGAAAATTATTTAGGTTTTGTACTTCTTGCTTGCATACGTATGTCATTAAAACATTTATGAGACACGCTGTAGTAGGTTCTGAGGCATTTCGATAAATATCAGATAGATTATTATTCGCTCCGTTTTCAAATCGAGTTCAACTTTCGTGACGCAAAACAATATTGGGGGCTGCAAGGTTTCATGAATGTCAACAAAACCCTTGTGAACAATGCTGCGAATATGTCAATGTTTATGGTAAATGTCAGTGCCAAACTCATGGAAAAATACAGATGTCTGAATCCTGAATATAGTGTATTATATCTCAAATCGCACTACAGAGGTCTGAAATATATATACGAAATATTAATAATACTCCGCAAAAACCTGAACCTATTGTTATTCAGCAAATCATTGACCGTCTGAGTTCAATCGGTGCTATTCACAACACGCAAGTCAATCTTAATCCTGGATAATTGGCGAAGGTATTGCTACATCTAAGGATATTAATATATGTTTATTTTCCGTTCTATAATACATCTTGTCCTATTTATTGTATTGCTATGTACCGGTTACTGTGAATTAAATGTGGGTATGGCACAAGAAGCAAATATTATTATCTCGGGGCAGGTTATCTATCCTAATGGACAACCAATTGCTGCAGTAACTATAACAGAATTAATCTCAAAGTCTTATTCAAAAACCGATGCAGAAGGAAAGTTCACACTTCCAAACATTTCATCAGGTCATATAGAATTACACATTCCAAGTAATTCTATTTATATACGGTCAGTTAAAATTGGAAAAGTGACATATTTCTATCAAAGTTCATCTGTCAGTGAGGCAGTTTTATTCACCATAGTACCTGGCACAATCATTAATGACGTAGAAGTCATTGCTGAAAAACAGATGCAAATTCAAGGAAGAATTGTATTCAAAAACGGCAAACCACTGAAGAATACATTTCTAAATATCAAGATGGACACTATTACGCTGATTGATCAAACAAACTTGTCATCACAACGATCAATAGTAACAAATGCAGATGGATATTTCCAATATCATCCTTATACGCGCAGCATAGTCGCATTAACTATCCACTATCGCGGTCTTTCTGCAGCAACTGAACCGTTTCTAATTCAAAGTAACAGACAACCTGTAACACCTGTATTGAAACTCAATGGAAATCCCGAAGACTTTACACTTCCACCTCCTGTATTATCAAAGAATAAACCTGACCTATTTATGTATGTATCGAATGCGCCAGGTATGTGGGTTATTAACCCAATGAATGGACATGCTTATAAGTGGATAAAATGCAGTGATAGAATAGATGCACAAATCCAAGCTGAAAAAGAAAATGCCTATCTCGTTACGATAACCAGTGAAGCAGAACAGAGATGGATTGAAACCGTGTTTGCTGCTCGCGGTTTCTATTGGATTGGTATAACTGACGAAAAAAAGGAGGGAGAGTGGATTTGGGAAAATGGAGAAATTGTCAACTACACCAATTGGGCGGAACCACGGAAAGATAAACTTGAACTAATCTCTGCTACCCCTCCTTTCTTAAAGACCTTCGGTTTCAAAAATGCAAGGGATAAGCGTGAAGATGAAATCCAAGATTACGCTATGATGACTTTTTCAGTAGACAGGAACGGAAAGTGGAAGAAAACAGATGCAAAAGGTGAAATCAGCACAGGTAGTATACAATTGGCAATAATTGAAAAGGAGATAAAATAAATGTATGACCTTTTAAACTCAATACTTTCGTATATTGCGATATCTCTATTGGTAATCTTTCTTATCTTTTTTATTTCCTCACAGACTATTGCACAGAACAACACAACAACCCTTTCAGGACGCGTCGTAAACGAACATGGAGAACCCGTACCCGATATCCATCTTGCTATAAAACCGGTCAAATTTAAACTGGATATTGATCTAAAACAACGCACCCATTTCCTAATTTGGCCAAGAGTAGTGACTGGCAAAAATGGTGAGTTCTTTTTCACTAACATTGATCCTGTATCTTCGCAATTTGTCATCTTCCCTGAGCACGGTTCAGATTTGGAAATACATTCTATTGAAATCGGATCTCTCACATTCTATTCTATTGCCTTTAGACAAATGATGCCGACTTGGTTCGGGAAATTGACTTTTGCTGTTGAACAAGGGGAATACCTTGAGAATGTAATTGTACACGTCAAAGAACCGCGCATGCGGATTCGAGGGCGTGTTCTATATGAGGATGGAACGCCACTAATAAATGAAGAAATTAGTATAAAGATAAATTCAGAGAGTGTCAAAAGATTTATTGGTGGAGAAAGTAGAAGGGGTGGTGGTATGGGACGCAATTTTGAGACTGACAACGAAGGTTATTTTGTTGTATATTACGGAAATAGAGCTGCAACCTATTACGTACAAATAACATATCAAGACTTTGCTGCCGAATCAGAACCAATAATCCTTGAAGAAGGTGAAAGGTATGACGACCTTGTCTTTAAACTAAAGAATACACCAAGAACTATCAAACGAGATTCTGTATGGATTGTAAATCCAACAACCGGCCACGCATATAAGAAAATACAATGTGCTAACTTACAAGATGCAAAGGACCAAGCAGCACGTGAAAACGCATATCTTGTTGCTATTAATGACGAAGCAGAGCAGAAGTGGTTAGAAGGACTGTTCAAACATAAGGCATTTTTCTGGATCGGTTTAAGCGTCCCAAATAATGATGCACAATGGCAGTGGGACAGTGGACAACCTTTGACCTATACAAATTGGAGAAAAGGACAACAACCAAAAATCAAAACAGAAAACGAAGGCGCAACCAACATTGCGATGGACTTCTATGCCAAAAAATGGGTGGCAATGGAACGTAACAGTCCATTCAGATCTGCAGTAAAAATGGCAATCATTGAAAAAGAAAAGAAGAACATTCACACACCAAAAGCGGAATAATAAGGAATTTTATTCTAATTTTCTCAATTGCTCAATTGGAGAATAAGCTATGACATGCACAAAAATTACACAACAAACGTTATCAGTCCTAATATTTCTGGGTATTTTTTTCATTACAATCCCATTGGTAAGTTTAGCAGAGGAGAAACCGTCCACATTAACCGGACGGTTAATTAACCAAAATGGAGAACCGATTGTAGATTCAACTGTGATCCTTCTTTATGTGAAACTTCGCGAATACGGTGGTCTTGATCCACTTTATGATAAAACCTTATATCCATTTTTAAGACAAGATCATCCACGAATGAGAGAACATCTTGGAAAACCAATTCCCGATGAACAAGTATTGCGGGAACATCCTCCATATCAAACATCAGTAAAGGATGAAGATGGTAACTTTGTGTTTACAGGAATTGTACCAGGAATAGTCCAATTAATGGTTATTCCAGATGATCGACTTGAAAAAGATGCACCTCCAAATAATCCTGAGAATCAGGGATTTATACCATTACCAGAAATTCATGCAATTAAGTTTGGTAAGTTCCAGTTTTATCCACATTCCTTCTCAATTTCACCTTATACCGGTGCAGGCACATTTACAATAAAGTCTGGTGAAAACATCAAAGATGTTGAAGTAATCATGATTTCTGAAGATGGAAAACATCAGAGCATACACGGTAGAATAGTATTTGATAACGGACTACCTCTTGTAAATAAAGATGTTGATATCACAATATATCAACTTAATATAGATGGAACAGATGGGTCAAGTACTGGTACAGCTATACCAACTGATATGAAAGGTAATTTTGATTTCCCTGTAACAGATTTCGGAATACATGCTTTAGAAATAGAATATATGGGACTATCATCTATATCAGATCTGTTTTTAGTTAAGGAAAGGCAACCTAATGAAGAAGTGGTTTTGACTCTGAACGGTAATCCCTCCGATCTTACTGATACAGAAGATAACAACATAAATGAATACTATTTAATTTATTCAGACCTTATTAACTTCCCAAGTGTTTGGGTAATCAATCCTGATAACGGACATGCGTACAAAGCAATTCGGTGTGATGGCTCAAGGAAAGATGCTGAAGCGAAAGCAGAAGCAGAAGATGCACATCTCGTTTCAATTACCAGTGAGGCAGAACAGATATGGCTCGACGTTGTGTATGAAGGAATGCAGTATTGGATCGGGTTGAAGTATGATCAGGATAATAGCAGATGGGGGTGGGACTCAGGTGAACCATTCTCTTATATGAACTGGGACATGAGCGACATTTCTACACCCGGTTTTGCTGTTCCCCGCGGCATTCCAAACACGACGAATGATTTTGTAATCATGTCAAGAAAACAAAAGTGGGAACGAACACAATCTATAGGACCAACGCAAATGGCTGTCATTGAGAGAAATAGGCTGCAAACTAAAACTGATCCACAAAACAAGTAAGTTTATTTGCTAATCTGAATCTATGAACTCTAAATTCACACAACTAAGCAAAAATCTATCTATCCATCACGGACATGTCAACACTGGTATCCTTCGTGATGGACACCGCGCACTACTCATTGATCCAAGCGGAACATCCCTCCAATCTACTCTCACAGAAATTGGTGTTTCACAGATAGACCAGATTATATTTACACATCACCATCGCGATAATACTTATGGATTTCCATATACCGAAAATGTGCGAATCGGCGTACCGAAGGCTGAAGAACAGTGGTTCACTGATGTAGAATCCTTTTGGAGCGACTCTAAATACCGCTGGCATCTATACAACTGCCATCCACATAATCTCATGCTCTCCGAATCCATTCCTGTAACAGATACATACACAGAAGGCTCACAGATAAAGTGGGGGGCAGCGTCCATAACAGTTCTTGAAACACCAGGACATACCGATGGTAGCGTGACTTATCTCGTGGATGTTGATAGCAAACTAATTGCATTCACTGGGGATCTCATCTATGATGAAGGTAAGATTTGGGAACTGTATAGTCTTCAAAAAGGGCAACAAACAACCGATTATCACGGGTTTCTGGGGGCGCGAGACGAACTCCGAGAGAGTTTAGAAAAAGTACGTCATGCCTTTCCATCCATACTTGTCCCGACTCACGGCGTTGTGATGCAAAATCCTAATGCTGCTATCAACAAACTTCTTGATCAGTTAGATTATTGCTACGACAAATATGTGTCCATCTCAGCTCTACGTCATTATTTTCCACAACTCTTTTCCGAATATGAGGGACGGTCTGACCACATGCAAATCAGAGAGGGTAAGCCACCACCCGACTTTTTGCGACACATCGGTACAACTTGGATGATTATCTCTGAAAACCGTGAAGCGTTTGTCATGGATTGTGGTTCACCCAACGTGATAAAACAGATTCAACAGATGCAGAAAGACAACGAAATATCGGAAGTCACCCAGTTCTGGGTCACACACTACCATGATGATCATGTCAATGCTATCCCAGAATTTCAGGATACATTTCCATGTGAAACATTAACCGATTCTGTTGTTGCTGACGTAATTTCAAACCCTCTTGCTTATAGACTTCCATGTATTTCTCCGGCAGTAACTCGTGTTGATCGTGCAACAAGTGCCGGAGAATCATGGGGCTGGAATGAATTTAAAATGACTGCATACCATTTTCCTGGGCAGACCTACTATCACGGGGGATTACTCGTAGAGGGACAGGGTGTGCGTATGTTCTTTTCAGGTGATTCCTTCACGATGGCAGGGATTGATGATTACTGTTCCGGTAACCGCAACCTACTTGGTGAAAATGTAGGTTATTATAAATGCCTTCAACTGATTCAAGAATTAAAACCTACGCACATTTTCAACTGTCATGTGGATCTGGCATTTGATTTCACCGAAGACGAAATCATATTTATGTTAGACACACTTACTGAACGTGAAAAATGTTACACTAACCTATTCTCTTGGGATCATGCAAACTACGGAATGGACGAACATTGGGTGCGTTGTCATCCATATCAGCAGGAAGTTACTCTTGGAGATACAGTCCAGATACGCGTGGAGATAACAAACCATTCTGAACAACCACGCAAAGCAACAGCACAACCGATTCTACCTCCATCTTGGAAAGTTGATATTGATGCAGCGGAAACAACTATCCCACCAAAATCTGATGGAAATATCCAATTCTCTATTGAAATTCCTAAAAGTTGTGATAAAATAGGTAGAATAGTAATTCCCTTTGAAATTACTTATAATGACATCCCATTAGGGCAATTTCGTGAAGCAATCTTTGTTATCAATGAAGGATAAATCTATGCTAAAGTTATCACATCCAACTGTAGACATAGCAATTACTTGCAGCAATTTTGAGAAGTCATTAGACTTCTACCATAACAAGTTAGGTTTTGAGATCGTTTTGGATTTGGAGATTCCAGATAATCTTGCTCAGAGCTTATGTCTTGCACCATCAGGATTTCGTCAAGTACGTCTAAAAGCAGGTAATACGCTAATCAAACTGATGGATATTGAATCTCCTCCTCCAACACCATCAGATCAGTTTTCCGCTGGTGTTCGTTGGCTAACTTTCTTTGTTGAAGATATTGACGAGAGTATAAAAAACTTAAAACAAAACGGTGTTGAATTTCTGTCTGAACCCATTAGTGCTCCCGATGCCGCTGGTGTGGTATGTGCGAAAGACCCTGATGGCATCTTGATTGAACTTGTCCAGATATAGAATACATTATGAAAAAATTAACTGATTCACAGATACATGATTTTGAAGAAAAAGGGTATCTCTTGATTGAGAATGCGCTTACACCAGATGATTTAAACCCGCTTATTGCTGAATTTGAAGAAATTGTAGATACAGGTGCTTCACAACTTTTCAAGGACGGAGAAATCGATTCTGAATACAAAACAGAAGGATTTGACACACGTTTAGCAAAAATCACAGAACAATCTCCTCTTGTATTCCAAAAGGTGTTTAGTGGCGCACACACAGGACCGGCACTCTTTGATCTTCTCGTAAATCCAAAAATACTTGACATTGCAGAGTCACTCGTCGGTCCAGAAATAATGTGTCATCCGGCATACCGTGTGCGTCCAAAACTTCCAGAACATGATAGGACTTTAGTGCCGTGGCATCAAGATGCAGGTTATATGGAACCAAGATGTGATTCTGTTTTACAACTCACAATCTGGATTCCTTTGATAGACGCAACCGTAGAAAACGGATGTCTTGAAGTTATCCCACATGCTCATCGGGATGGTGTTTTCAGACACCGCCACTCTGAAAAATTCTATCTTGAAATTCCTGATGATGCATTGCCCGAAGTAGAACCTGTTGTTGTGCCTGTGAAGTTTGGAAGTGTGCTGTTGCTAACAAATCTAACACCGCACCGATCCATTCCAAATGTAAGTAACCAAGTACGATGGAGTGTTGATTCACGATATCAGGACGCTGCCAAACCGACAGGATACCAACCTGAAGCAGGTTTCCTTGCAAGAAGCAACTTGTACCCAGATGATGTTGTCAGAACACCAGAGGAATTCAAGCGGATTCGCGAAGAACATCAACCAGGACCAGGTCCAAACCGTTGGGGTAAAAAGCAGTAAAATGATACACATTTCCTAAAGGAGGAAGCATGCAAAAACGCCCAAAAATTGCAGCGATAGCAACCATATACCATAAATATTCACACGCGCAGCACATCGTTGATCGATTCTTGGAAGGATACGGATGGAATAGTCGACACCATTATCCTCCAATGGACCTTGTCTCACTATATGTTGAACAGGTCAAGGATAACGACCTCAGTAAAGACAGATTAGATCGTTTTCCATCTATGAAAGGATATCCGACAATCGCTGAAGCTCTCACCCTCGGAGGTGAAGAATTAGCTGTAGATGGTGTGGTACTCATTGGTGAACACGGTGAATATCCCAGCAACGAGAAAGGTCAACGCCTCTATCCAAGATACGAACACTTTATGCAAATGGTTGAGGTGTTTGAAAAGAGTGGTCGTGGAGTGCCTATATTCAATGACAAGCACCTTTCATGGAATTGGGAGTGGGCCCGGGAAATGTATGATATCTCTCAAGATATGGATTTTGCATTTATGGCAGGTTCTTCTCTACCAGTTACATGGCGAACCCCATCTATTGACATGCCACTCGGTGTTCCTGTGTCAGAAGCGGTGTGTGTGGCTTACGGTGGTGTGGACAGTTATGATTTCCATGCATTAGAAACATTACAGTGCATGGTTGAACGGCGCGAAGGTGGAGAGTGTGGTGTCCAATGGTTACAAGCATACCGCGGTGATGAATTTTGGAATGCACATCACGATGAGATTTGGTCACGCGAACTCTTTGAATCTGCCTTGTGTCGCAGTCATACACTCACCCCCTCACGACCAGGGTTTAACAACCCATTTCCCACTATAGATGAAATAAAAGAGATTGTCCAAGATCCGATAGCGTATCAATATGAACATCTTGATGGACTTAAGTCTACAATGATTCTGATGAACGGATTAGTACAGGATTTCAATTTCGCTGCCTATATCGGATCGGAAAACGAAATTCTGTCGACGCAGATGTATCTGCCGATGCCTCCTGCACGTACGAGTTTGGCAAACTTCTTCTCTCCACTTGTGAACAATATAGAGAAGATGTTCCTGACAGGAGAACCGACATACCCCGTTGAACGCACACTATTAACGACTGGACTTGTTGCGGCAGGGGTTGATAGTCTCCATGACGGTGGAACAAAACAGGAGACCCCGCATTTAGATATTGTATATCAATCGACCAAAGAATCTACCTTCTGGAGAACATAAGATATGAAACGAATTGCAGTCATAACAACAATCTATCGTTACCTAACGCATGCACAACACATTGCAGATAGGTTTCTCGTCGGTTATCCGAAAGAGGGTAAATGGCACCGTCCAAATATGAAGGTTGTCTCTTTGTATGTCGATCAAAAACCTGAAGGTGAACAAAGCGAAGACAGAGCAAGAGAATTCGGTTTTTCGGTTTATCCAACTATAGCAGAAGCACTACGTTGTGGTACCGACAAACTTGCTGTAGACGCTGTTCTATTGATTGGTGAACATGGACAATACCCAACAAATGAAATGATGCAGGTGCTATACCCACGTTATGAATTCTTCAAAGAGTGTGTAAAGGTTTTTGAGGAAGATGGACGTGCTGTTCCAATCTTCAATGATAAACATCTCTCTTACAATTTTGAAAAAGCAAAGGAAATGGTAGATGATGGACACCGTCTCGGATTCGGATTGCTTGCAGGTTCATCGTTACCTGTAACTTGGAGATTACCCGATGTTGAATTACCGTTGAATTGTGAACTTGAAGATGCCCTCATGGTTGGTGTCGGTGGTTCAGACCCTATGGATTATCATGCATTAGAAGCCATGCAATGTATGGTTGAACGGCGAAAAGGTGGTGAAACTGGTGTTGCTGCAGTACAGTTAATTGATGGTGATGATGTTTGGGCTGCAGGTGAAGAGGGTCGCTGGTCACTGGAATTACTTGAGGCAGCTCTCTCTCGGAGTGATACACCGTGCGGATTAACTGATGAAGATGGAAGAACGCAGAATCTCATCACCACAGGTGAACTACAACGACTCGTTAATAATCCATCTGCATATTTTATTGAATACAAAGATGGTTTTAAGGCAACACTACTGATGCTAAACGGTGCAGTCCGCGATTACTGTTTTGCAGGAAAACTAAAGAACGAAACTACACCCATATCTACACAATTCTTCTTAACACCTGTGCCGAATGTTACCTATTCTGCATGTCTTGTATCCAAAATTGAAGAACTTTTTGAGACAGGTGCTGCGCCATATCCTGCAGAACGAACTTTGTTAGTCAGTGGTACATTGGAGAGCTGCTTAACCTCGCGTCATCAAGGAAATAAACACTTAGAAATACCACATCTAAATGTTCAATATCAAGCACCAAGGGAGTCCCAGCATGCAAATAGATAAACTCTTACGAATTCGTCATCATTTTAGTCAAATCATCAATAATTGAAATCAGATTGACATTGATGATGGTTGTTGTTGTACCACAGGGATTACGTAGCTTCGAATTGATGCACCGTCAATTTCCTCTTTTTCTTTACGTTGTATAGGTTCTTTCCGATAATCAAATACAATATAATAACCTTCCAAAGCATTCTCAGTGTTAATATATGCAGCAAGTTGTCTTTTGCCTGCCTGATATCGGATGTCACCCCGCCATATTTTTACTTCAATTACATATTTTTTCTGGTTGTGTGAAATCAACAAGTCCATCTTTCCGCGACCGGTTTGCACTTCAATGTACATACCAGCACCGATTATATGCACAAACGGTTCAAGGTATGTAAGCAGAAGATGTTGTCCAATATACTCTTGTGGAGTATCAGGGACCTGCAGAACTCTATAACCTGCTCGTGTTATGAAATCTCTAAAATTATCAAGGACACCTTCTAAGTCAACTTGTTCTGAATCATTCAGATAGGTACGGAAACCATCAATATTGTCTTCAGCAAAATAATCCAACTCTAATCCATTCACTGCCGGTTTAAATGCTTGTATGATGCAATACAGATAAATAGGATTCACTATCTCACACATACCGTCATCATCTTTCTTAATTACGCCAAAAGTAGAAAGTTCATTGATTAATTCATTGCGAAGGTTGTATCGGACACCTTCATCAGACGTTAAAATGCTCATCAATAAGTATTCATAACGGCGATCTTTCCTGATATTTGTAATAAGATGAGAGAGATTCGTATTATCTTCCTCAAGTAGTAATGTATATGCTCTTGTGAAATGCTGCATATTGAGTGTCTGTGGTTTTGGTATTTTCAACTCCTCCGTGAGTATCTGTCCGAGTCGATTGACTAAGAAAGGTTGACCAGCAGTCTGTTTGTGTATATTTTGTAATACTTCGTCATCAATGTTCTGACCTATTTCTTGAATATATTGTGAATAAAGTTCCTCCACTTGTTTGAGCGTAAAGTTAAGTAATTTAAATTCATCTTGGATATTGAATGGCGAAATTGATCTGTCATATTCAAGTTGGGCAATACTTTTTACGCCTACGATTCCAACACTATGAGGACATTTCATTACATCAGATAAGTAAATCTGTCTTAATGAATATAGAAAATCACTGACGACAGACTGTGAAATACCATCAAATTCGTCAATAAGTAGTACAACTCGTACTTTATTTGGCGTGTGAAATTCACTATCAAAAAAGTTTTGAAGTTGTTGAAAAAACCTTACCATTGAAAGATGATCTGTAATTTTTGTGTTTTCCAGAAATTGGTTCACTTTATCTAATGATATGCAATCAAGTTGTTGAAATACGTTTGTGATTTGCATACATATCATGTAGTGAAGTTCATCGTAAAAAACAGTTGGCGTAACCTCACGCAATGTCTGGAAGTCAAGTTGGATAGGTATGTAATTCGTATCTTCCTTAGTAAGTGATTGAAGTGCCAATCTGAAGAACGTTGTTTTACCCGTCTGACGCGGAGCAAAGAGTACAATGTATTTTCCATCTTTTATGCGATTAATAAAATCCGCAGTTTCCTCAGTGCGAAGGACAACGTAATTTTTATCGGGGTATACACGACCTGAAGTGCCAAAACTTTTCATTTTTTTCCTCAAAGTTATTTCCTTGCAATCATTGTATCATACACTATATTGTATTTCCAGACCTTATACACCCTTAAGAGTGTTATTTTACATTGGTGTTCATAGAAATTCCCTTCATATCAGATATGAAATATGATATACTTGTTGATAAGATAAGCGAATTTTGGAGGCAATTTAAATGAAGGAATCAGAGAGAAAATGGGATGGATCAATTACACGGTATCCTGATCCTGCAATAGAAGTCCTTGACAGTCGTTTTGCAAGATACAAAATAGGTAATTCTGTAGTCGAACGATTGTGGACAGGTGCACGTTGGTCGGAAGGTCCTGTTTGGTTTGGTGATGGTGGCTATCTCTTATGGAGTGATATACCAAATAACCGTATACTGAAATGGGAGGAAGCCAACGGGAAAGTCAGTGTTTATCGCAAACCATCAAACTATAGCAACGGTCACACACGCGATCGTCAAGGTAGACTCGTTAGTTGCGAACATGGGACACGACGCGTTACGAGAACAGAATATGATGGGACAGTTACCGTACTAATGGACACTTACAATGGCAATAGACTCAATGCCCCGAATGATGTCGCTGTTCATCCTGATGGACATATATGGTTTACCGACCCTGGATATGGTATTATGCTCAATTACGAAGGTCATATTGCAGAGTTTGAATTACCTACTTCTGTATACCGTCTTGATCCTGATACCGGTGATGCAACAGTTGTTACAGACGAACTTGAGAAACCGAACGGTATCTGTTTTTCTCCAAATTACGACAAACTCTATGTTGTTGACACAGGTGTGACACACAAAGAGGGGACTCCGAGAAACATATATATATTTGATGTAGAAAACGGTGATACTTTAGTCAACAAACGCACATTCTGCGACATGTCTCCAGGCATCGCTGATGGAATCCGATGCGACGTAGATGGAAATTTATGGGCAAGTGCAGGCTGGGTAGGTGATGGTTATGACGGTGTTCACATTTTCGCTCCAGATGGCACTCTGATTGGGAAAATACATTTGCCTGAAATATGTTCTAACCTGTGTTTTGGGGGTACGAAACGGAATAGACTCTTTATGACCGGTAGTCAATCTTTATATTCTGTATATGTAGAAGCACAAGGGATGATGCTCTTTTAATTCAATGTGATACACTATTTAACAATTAGTTATTTAGCACAACTCGTTGCAGTAATCAGATTGTATGCAAGTTAGGAATTAGGTTTTTGGAACGAATATGTCTGGATGACATCGTTCATAAGCAATTGCTTTGATATAGTCTCAATAACTTCAGCATCCAACTCGCCCGACAACCAGTATTTGTTTCCTGTTCGGACTGTAGAGACTCCTGTAATTCCAATATCGTTTATGCCTTTGACAGTGCTATCACCGACTGCATCTGTGACACCAGGTTTGAATTGCACTTCTATCGTCCAATCTTGATTAGGTTTATCATCACTCTGATAAGTATAGTCTTGTGTTATCGGATCAGTAAGGAGCTCTGTTGCTATGCGATGAATTGATTGAGAATCAAGATTACCTTCAATCCAATAGACTGGAGCAGTTCTAACTGCATGCACACTTGTTATACCGAGATCAGATATATCTTCAAGTATGCCATTTCCAATTGTATCTGGTACTTCAGGTTTATAGAAAACTTCAACTTTCCAAAGGTTCATAATGTAATATCCAAGATTCTTTGTATAGTTTCATAGATTAACCATCTATAGTGGAAGAAAAATGACGAAAAAACACATACGAGTATTAGTATTCGGTGCACATCCAGATGATTGTGATATAAAAGCAGGCGGTATTGCTGCACTTTACACCCATCATGGTCATTCAGTCAAATTTGTATCCGTAACTAACGGAGATGCTGGACATCATAAAATGGGTGGTGGAACTTTAGCACAACGCCGTCATGCAGAGGCACAAGCTGCTGCAGAAATAATCGGTATAGAATATGAACTTCTTGACAATCACGATGGAGAACTAATCCCATCATTGGAAAATCGTCTTCAAATAATTCGCACAATTCGTAAATTTCGACCTGACTTGATAATGACGCACCGTCCCAATGATTATCATCCCGATCATAGATATACATCAATGCTTGTTCAAGATGCTGCCTATATGGTGACTGTCCCAAACATAAGTGCACTGACACCCCACTTAGAGAAGAATCCTGTCATTGTCTATCTCAGCGATAGCTTCATAAAACCATATCCATTTACACCTGATGTTGTTGTTGGAATTGACAGTGTTGTTGAAAAGAAAATTGATATGCTTCACTGCCACGAATCACAGTTTTATGAATGGCTTCCATTCAACAGTGGAACGCTCAATGCTGTTCCAGATAACGAAGTTCAGCGTCGAGAATGGCTTGCTGAACGTCTACGAAACCGTTTCAGTTCAATTGCCAATAAATTTCGCAATAAGTTAATTGAACAATATGGAGAAAAGAAAGGAAACAGTATTAATTATGCTGAGGCTTTTGAATCCTGTGAATACGGTTCTCCATTGACATCAGACAATATTCCAACTCTATTTCCATTTTTCAATGATATGCAAATTGATTTGCAGAATAGATGATTTTTGGGTATCCTATTATATGTTTTGAAATATCACAGATAAGGAGACAACTTTTCCTTTTATGCCTACTGAACAAGCTAACCCAAAAGTACTTTTCTACATTGTAAGTGTAATTGGTCTGATTTTCGCTATAGTGATGGTCATACTCTTTTTTAATGCTGCCCCCGCACGTTCTAATATAGATGTTCACATACAACCAACAGATAATCCCACCTGTTTAAAATGCCACCTCAAAGGCGATGAAAAAACACCAACGATGCCCCACCTTAACCTTGGTAGGTGTACTTTATGCCACGGATTAGCAAAGGATAAACCAGAATAGTTTCACTGAGCAAGTTTTGCTTTTATTGCTATCCACTTTACATCATCTTCTGATTCTTGCATCACATGGATGCTTTTCATACCATTTTCTACCAATGCCTCCTCAATCAAATCTTGTTCGGACACCAATATACCAGAAAAGATAACTTGCCCATTAGAATTCAGTCTTGATGGACATTGTGGTATTATAGGAAGAATTGCTTTTGTGAGTATATTTCCAATAATAAGATCGTATTTATTATCAACTGTACTTAGTCCATCTCCATGTAACAACGAAATCTGTTCTTTAGTGTCGTTTATTATGAAATTTTCTTCTGCAATCGGAATTGCAGTTTCGTCAAGTTCTATTGCATCAACATGTTTTGCCCCTAACTTAACTGCAGCGATTGCAAGAATTCCTGATCCCGTACCAATATCAACAGCAAATTGATTTGGTTTGATAGTTTCTTCCAACATTCTCAATGATAACCTTGTTGTTGGGTGGTATCCAGTGCCAAAAGCCATTCCTGGATCAAGACGGATAAGTATATCCGTGTTATCAGAGGGGATTTTATGCCAAGTCGGTGCAATCAGAATACTTTTGCCAACTTTCAATGGATGGTAATTTAATTTCCATTCCTCTGCCCATTCTTCATATGCCATCCGTTTTATGTCAATTTTTCTTTGATTAGACTGAATTCCCCATTTTGGAAGATCGGTTAGAAATGCGTTAATCTTCTTAACTCTGGTATCGATACGATCATCAAGTGGGAAATACGCGATCAGAGCAGTCGTAGAATCTCCTGCATCTTTCAATTCTATCCCGTGAGCATCCATTTCAAAAAGAAAGTATCCAACTGCTTCAGATGCTTCATCTGAGGTAGTAATCGTAATTTGTGCCCAATTCATAATTAGAAATGAGTAATAACAAAAGCGTATCTCTTAAATCTTATGTAGTGCGGGGTCTCTGTGCCCCGCCGTTTTTTCCGCTAATTCAACAATTGCGGGGCACAGAGACCCCGCACTACAATGATGATGTTTCTGTGGTAATTATGGTTAAAATATATAAAATACGTGCCACATTATGGAAGAAAAGAATCACTCTTTGTCTTTATTATCAATTAGATGAAACAACTTATCCCAAAATCCACCGTTTCCAGAATCTGAGGCACCTTCATCAAGTTCATCAAAGTTTTTTAAAAGTTTACGTTGCTCATCATTTAGTTTTCTCGGTGTTTCGATGCCAACGTGAACCACAAGATCACCAAAACTGGAACTACGAAATTTTGGCATTCCTTTGCCTTGAATACGCAACTGGTCTCCGTATTGTGTCCCTGCTGGTATTACTAATTGTTGTGGTCCTTCAAGACTATTTACTTCTATAGTACATCCAAGTGCTGCCTGAACAAATGAGATTTTTGTAGAAGTTATCAGATCGTTACCACTCCGTTTAAATCTATCGTGAGGTGCAATTTGGATCATAACAAGTAGATCGCCAGGTGGACCTGCCGACGTTCCTGCTTCTCCTTGTCCTTGTAAACGATACTCAAATCCGTTATCTACACCTTTGTCAATTTTGAGTTTGATATCACGTTTAACTCTAACCCGTCCATGTCCATTACAATTTCTACACGGTTTCAGTATCACTTCACCACTACCATGACAACGGGGACAAGTGCGTTGCAGCGTAAAAAATCCTTGTGATTGCGTTACTTGCCCGCGTCCATAACACTGTGGACAAGTATCAACTGTTGAACCTTTTTCGGCACCACTTCCATCGCAATCAGGACATGATTCCACACGTGGCACTTCAATTGTCACCTCTTTTCCATAATATGCATCCTCAAGTGTTATCTGAAGATTAATTGGTAGGTTACGACCTCGTCTGGGTCTATTTTGTTGTGATCTGCGAGATCCACCAAACACATCACTAAAAACACTATTAAGAATTTCGTCAATATTTAAGCCAAATCCGGATCCCAAATTCATCCCTTCAAGACCAGCATGTCCATATTGATCATAACGTTGACGTTTCTCTGGAGTAAGCAGGACATCATAAGCTTCGGCTGCTTCAATGAACTTTGCCTCCGCCTCTTTGTCATCTGGATTCTTATCAGGATGGTATTTGATTGCTAACTTTCGATAAGCTTTCTTAATTTCATCCTCGTCAGCGTCTCTGCTTACATCTAAGATATCGTAATAATCCCGTTTTTGCGCCATATCATTTCCTGCATAAATTGAAGTTATTTTTAACAGGACTTACGCATTTCCCTCTTGATAAGGGGGATTAGGGGTTAAAAGTCGTTATTTCAATGATATTTCAGTGATTTACCCCCCTAAATCCCCTTATCAGTGGGACTTTAAGAAAAATTGCGTAAGTCCTATTTTAACTATTTTCGGCTGTGTCTTCCTCTTGTTGTGTGTCAGTGTCTTCAGTTTCTATGTCTTCAGATTCAACTTCTTCTTTAGGTTTTCCTTTTGAAACGATTACTTGGGCAGCACGGAGAATCTGATCATGTAATTGGTATCCACACCTAAATTCTTCAATCACATCCCCCTCTGGAACATCATCAGATTCAGTTGCGAAGACCGCTTCATGCTGATTTGGGTTGAATGGTCCACCTATTGCTTCTATTGGTGTTAAACCATTGGTCTTTAAGACATCTAACAGTTGTTTCTGAACTAATTGCACGCCCTCACTGAAGTGTGTAATTTCGGATGAAGTTTCTCTTTCATTATTATCTTCCGAGATACTCTTTATTGCTGCTTCAAGACTATCCAACACAGGAATCAGACCTTCTATTAGGTTCTTATTTGCGTATTTTAGCTGCTTCTGTACATCTACTTCTATACGTTTTTTGGAATTTTCTGCTTCAGCGACAGTCCGGAGCAAAAGGTCCCGTTCTGCTTCAAACTGTTGCCGTTCAGATTCTGCGACTGCCTCAAGTTGTTTTTTGAAATCCTCCTTCAGTGTTTCAAGTTCAGTTTCAACAGTTTCTATCGACCGTTCTTCTGCTTCATCTGATGTTTCAGTATCTTCTTCTTCAGATTCATCAATTAGAAAATCAGGTTTTTCGCTCTCTTTAGTTTCTATTTCTATACTTACCTCATTATTTTCAGGCATGATGAATTACCTCTCTTTCGTTATTATTAATAATATTCAGTATATACTAAATTAACCCAAGTTACTACCTATAGGATTTTAGACCTGCAAGCACCGTTTTTTATAGAATATAGGACACTTTATCTTAAGTTTTTGTAGCACAAACTGTATGAAGATTAAATGAATATTTCGGTAATTCAACCCATAAAAATTATCGTAGGGGCGGGGTTTTCCGCCCGAATATTACCGAATTAATAAATTAATTTTCATTTAGTTTGTGTCCTCAGAGGCACAATCTAACAGATTATGCTACATAGGTGGCAACTTAGGTTAAGTTAAAAGAATATATCGTGTCAAATTTATCCGTGTATAGCATCGGCAAATTGTTTCATGAAATCATAAGTGCAGTTTTCTTCAAGGATATTACCTGTGACGATGAAACTTGCGCCAGCATCTACTTTCTGAGCAGCTATATCGGGGGATCGGATACCACCACCAACAATCAGTGGAATATCAATTTGAGAATGGACATTTGAAATCATATTGTCAGGTATTGGAAGTTCAGCACCACTTCCAGCTTCTAAATAGACCATTTCCATTCCAAGATATTGTGCTGCCAATGCGTGTGTACCAGCAATATCTGGTTTATTGCGGGGAATAGGCACTGTACCACTCATAAATTCAACTGTCGTTCTGCTACCACCATCAATTAACATATAGCCAGTAGGAATAGGTTCAAGATTATACTGTTGTATCCACGGAGCTGCTTTTACCTGTTCACCAATAAGGTAATTTGGATTCCGCCCACTAATTAAACTCAAATATAGAATGGCATCTGCCTGTGGTGTAAGGTGCATAGAATCGCCAGGAAATAGGATTATTGGCAAAGTCGTAGATGCCTTTAAATGTTCAGCAATGGGATGAAGGTCTTTTGTCAAAAGACTCCCACCAAGTAAGATTGCATCAGCACCAGCTCGTTCAATCTCACAAGCAAGCTTAGTACATTCCTCAATCTCATATACATCGGGATCGATTAGAACCAGATATCCAGCCTTCTTGTTTTCAATTATCCCGTGTAGATATTTTAGAACACTATTAAATGTCAAATGTCCGTATTCCTTATATTTCTTAGGTCCCTCAGTAGGTATTATCTTATAACCCGTCTATGGTGCTAACAAAACTAAACAATTTTACCATCAAATAGCCATTTTGTCAAATTGAAGTTATCCTGGGGGTGTGTAAAGTTCTCGGCAAACATCTGATGTCCATTGTAGTGCGGGGTCTCCGTGCCACGCCCATTGTTGATAGATAAAAGATGGCGTGGCACGGAGACCCCGCACTACAATGAATGGTCCGAAGTTTGTGCCAAAAACTTTACACACCCCTTCTGGAAACACAGCCATAGTTTCTGCATTCCACTATTTTACAGCAAAACCTAAAGAAGCACTCACACTTTTAGGAGCAAACATCGACAATTGAATGCCTCTGATGGAATAAGGATATGGCATTGACCAGACTCTTTTTATCACTTGCTAATTTTTTCTGTATTATATATTATAATTATAGGGGGAAGTACGAATACCGTTCTCAATATAAAATAAGGAGAACTTTATTATGGCAGGAAAACTTAAGGTAGCAGCTGTTGGTTGCGGAGGGATAGGATTATTGCACCAACGCGGATATTTACAACATCAGGGTGCAGAGTTAGTTGCAGTATGCGATATAGATGCACAAAAAGCCAAAGAAAGAGCTGAATTACTTGATATACCGAATTGGTATCCCTCCATAAAGGAAATGCTTGAGAATGAAGAGTGTGACCTTGTTGATGTCGTAACTGCAGATCATTTACACTTTGAACCGGTAATGGAATGTCTTGAAGCGGGAAAACACGTAATCTCTGAAAAACCTTTATCGCTATATATTGATGAAGCAGAACAGATGGTTGCCAAAGCTGAAGAGAAAGGGGTACATCTTGCTATAGACTATAACAGAAGGTTCGCACCTGGTTATGTACAGGCGAGAAAATGGTTTGATGCAGAGGCAATTGGTCAGACTTATTACTTGGATATGAAATTGTCACAAGGTGGACCTTCCTCAACTTGGAAAGGGGAGTATTACTTACTCTATGAACTTCAAACACACGCACTCGACTTATTACGTTGGTTTGGAGGAGAGATTGTCGCTGTTTGTGCACAGATGGCAAAACCCAGAGAACATGAAGCACGCAATGGAGAAGATGCATGCTATACGAGCATGGCGATATCATTTAAGTATGAAACTGAAGTCGTTGCAACGCTTATGGCGAGTTGGGATAGTGACTTCATACACCCAATTGAGCGGTTAGAGATTTGTGGTTCTGCAGGAGAAATCGTTGTTGATAATGTGCTTAGTAGTGCAACTTTGATGAAACGAGACAATCAGGTTGTAGAGGAGTATCGTCCATCTATCTTCCGAATGGAGCAACTCGCATTTGATGGGACTTTCGCTCTTCGTATGGCTGCTTTAGTGGATGATTTACTCAATGATAGGATTCCCGAACCCACTGGACGTGATGGCTTACAAGCACTGCGAATTACAGAAGCAATCGTTGAATCATGGAAGGAGAAACGGGAAGTATCTGTGAGTATAGATTGAAAGAAATCACAATATTATTTCTAACACCAAATGTCCATAAGATAGATATAAATTCACAAAAAAGGAGTTATAATGTCCAGGATAAAAGCAATACCATTTAATGGTGTTACTATTTCAGACCGATTTTGGTCACCACGACAAGAAACGAATTCAGAGAAAACGATACCTCATGAACTTGACCAATGCAATACGACCGGCAGGATAAGTAATTTTGCCAAAGCAGCAGGTCTGGCTGAAGGTAATTTTGAAGGAATCTTTTTTAATGATTCCGATGTACACAAATTGGTTGAAGCAGCGTCATACACGTTACACACGCACCCAAATCCTGATTGGGAAGGTGAATTGGATGAAGTTATTGATACGATTGCCAAGAGTCAGCAGAAGGATGGTTACCTGAATTCCTATTTTACTTTGGTTGAACCTAAAAAGAAGTGGCAAAATCTGGGTATGATGCACGAGTTATATTGTGCGGGACATCTTTTTGAAGCAGGTGTGGCACATCATCAAGCAACAGGCAAACAGAATCTTCTTGATGTTGCATGTAAATTTGCCGATCTGATTGCCAACACATTCGGTGAAGGAAAACGTGATGGACTTCCGGGACACCAAGGGATTGAACTTGCTTTAGTAAAGTTAGCCCGTGTTACAGGTGAAAAACGTTACATGTCTCTGGCAGAATATTTTGTTACGAAACGGGGTCATAGACCGACAATTTTTGAAAAAGAATTGGAAAATCCTGATTTACCGGGTGGGTTAGGAGCATACAAGCATCACTATACACGCGATGAGAAATATGATGGCACATATTCGCAAGCACATCTACCAATACAGGAGCAGACTGAATGTGTTGGTCATGCTGTCCGAGCAATGTATCTATATGCTGGTGCTGCTGATATTGCTTCAGAAACTGGTGATGTAGAAATAACAAATGCCCTGGATGTTCTTTGGCAGAATGTTGAGAAGCGGTTATACATAACTGGTGGCGTTGGTCCATCAGGACACAATGAGGGGTTCACACAAGATTATGAGTTGCCAAATTTTTCTGCTTATGCAGAGACATGTGCGTCAATTGGTTTGATTTTCTGGGCACATCGCATGTTTCTACTGAAAGGAGAATCACGTTTTGTAGATGTATTAGAAACAGCTCTTTACAACGGTGCACTTTCAGGGATTTCACTTGAGGGAACAGATTTCTTCTATCAAAATCCATTGGCAAGTCGCGGTGGAAGACATCGGCATGCCTGGTTCGGGTGTGCGTGTTGTCCACCTAACATAGCTCGTCTACTCGGTTCTCTCGGTCAATATATTTATGCATTTGATGACAATGACTTATGGGTCAATCTCTATGTTGGTGGGGACGCAGGAACAACGATCGCGGATGGAGTCTCTTTGCGCATAACACAAGACACTGATTATCCGTGGTCAGGAGATGTTAAGATAATTATTAACCCTGAGAAACCTGCAAAGTTTAGACTGAATTTGCGGATTCCAAGTTGGTGTAATAACTTTGATGTTAATGTTAATAATGAGTCAATTAATGTCAAGAATATTAACAACGGCTATCTTTCATTAGAAAGAGAATGGCAGTCAAAGGATACTGTTGAATTGCAATTGGATATGTCTGTAGACAGAATATACGCACATCCGAATGTGAGAGATAATCTTGGACGATCAGCATTGCGTCGCGGTCCACTTGTCTACTGTTTTGAAGATGTTGATAATCCAGATGGGGCATTTGAGACGCTATCACTTGTTGAAAACGGCAATATAGATGCAGTTTATGATGGTGAGGTACTGGATGGAATTACTCTACTTCGTGGCACTGGCACTGTGTATAATATAGAAGAATGGGGCAATGACCTATATCTCTCAAAACCTGGTTCAAAACAGATGCAAGTTACTGCTGTTCCGTATTATGCGTGGTGTAACCGAGGACCTGGTCAAATGGCAGTTTGGGTTTTTTAGTTGATTCTGATTGGATGCCTTAAAAACATAAATCTGAACTACTACATAGCATACTATATTTATTGGAGATCAAATGATTCGTTATTCAAAGATTATCTTACTTTATTCGTGTGCAATTATCTTAACTGTGTTCTCTTCCGGTTGTGATGACCCGATGATGGAGTTGATTCCTCCTCCTAAACCACCGACTCAGACCTACATACAAAGAGCAAAAGAGGCAATGGAGAAGGTCAATCAGAGACGCACAGAATCACTTCAAAAAGCAGAAGCCGCAGAAGACTATCTAATTGTATTCACTGATTCTGAATTAATACTGAATGAGGAACTCGGTTTCAGAAGAGCATTTTGGGTAGAATTAGTTGACATATATAAAGATGAGAAGAGCGAAGACTCAGCGGTTATGGATGGGTTTACTTCATTAGAAAACTCCTTTGCGAAGAGATTAGCAGATGAAACACTTGGTATGTTCTACTTTGAATACATTCGAACATTTGACCCTTTAATAATTGAGTATCTCAGACTATCTTATGAATACCCTAAAGAGGATGAGGCGGCATTATTGACAAGGTATAGAATGTCAATAAATGAAGCAAAGGTAACGGTTATTTTTCCAATCAATTTCTGATTAAATCCAACCATTATACTTTAAATAAAACGATGCGATACCATAGAAAAAAGTATCGCATCCAGAGGCATTCAATTGTAGAGTTTCGTGTTGTAGGAGGGGTTTCCTAACCCCGATTAGATGAGCAAAAAACCTTTACAATCGGGGTTAGAAACCCCTCCTACAAGAGTTTCAAGGGACAATTGAATGCCTCTGGTATCGCATCGTTTGTATGAAGAGTTGTAATAATAAATGTAATTACCAAACAAAGACAGTACCATCGTGAGCAGCTGAAACCATCGTTCTGCCATCTTGCGAATAAACAACACTGCTAACGTTTCCTGTATGTCCTAAACGTGTGTCTATGAGTTCACCTGTATGGACATCCCAAAACTGCACACGGTGTCCACCACAAGTAAGAACTTGATTCCCATTCGGTGTAAAACCAACACTGAGAATTCTCGGTTCAGGTTTGATTTCAATTCTCTGTTCACCTGTTTGAACATCCCATATTCGAACTGTCTTATCATCACTTGCCCCACTAACAAGGAGAGTACTATCTGCAGAGAAAGAAACATAATTAGGACCGTGTGTATGTCCTTGAAGTGTTGTGATTAATTCATGAGTTTCCACATTCCATATTCGTATATCTTTATCATCACCAGCACAAGCGAGCATAGTGCTGTCGTGAGAAAAGGCAACGTTTTTGATTGTGCCTGCATGTTCTTTTAGTTGACCTATCATTTTCCCTGTTTCAGCATTCCATAGACAGGCAATACCATGCACGCCACCGGTTACAATGGTTTTACCATCGGGTGAGTAAGACATTGCTCTAAGTTCTTCTGGATGACTAATCAGTATTTCTTTATGTTTTATATTTGATCTCTTATTGTCATCTCTACTAACGTTCCATAAACGCACTGTGCCATCTCTACCGGCCGTTGCAACTAAATTCTCATCTGAAGCATAAGTAATGGCAGAGATATGACTCGTATGTCCGACTAATTTTGCAATTAGCTGACTTGTCTGTGCATTCCACAAAAAACCTACTCCCCGACGAGTTCCGGTTACTAATGTGTTCCCGTTTGGAGAATAAGCTAAAGAAGTGAAAGTGCCTGTATGCCCTTTGAATGTTTTTCTTCGCTTTCCTGTGTCAATATCCCACAACTGCACAATATGGTCTGTCCCTGTAGTTGCCAGTGTTTTTCCATCTGATGCATAAGCAATTGAAGGGCTTGGAGAATATGCTATAGATCGGACATCTTTCTTCTTCACATTAAATGTTGATTTATGCTTGCCTGTTTCTGTATCCCACAAGTGCACTACGTCATGGTGTGCAGTTGCGATCATTGTATCATCTGGAGAAAAGTCAATATCAAAAACTTCTGTCCTGCCATTTGGCGGCACAGTGATATTAAACGTATCCGTGCGCCTGTCTATCATCCGAACTGTATTTCTATATGAAAATGCAAGTATATTCCCATCGGATGCGTATGCGACACAGTGGACTGCACCACAGTGATCATCGTAAGTCTCTTTAAGTTCACCAGTTTGTGTGTTCCACAATCTCACAGTCTCATCACTGCTTCCACTTGCAAGTGTATTTCCATCAGGTGAGAATGCAACTGAATTGATTGTGCCTTTATGTCCTTTTAGTGTAGAAATATGACTTTTTGTTTGAATGTTCCATAATCTTATTTCTGGTTCAATGTAATTTGCATCCCACGTATAACTACCTGTTGCCATAGTTTTTCCATCAGGAGAAAATGCTATTGCTGAGACCTCTGAGTTATGCCCCGTGAAAGTATCAATCTTCTGACCAGTTTTAGTTTCCGATAGGTGAACATTATTATCCAAATTGCCACTTGCAAGGTATTTTCCATCTGGTGAAAATGCAAGACAAGTGACTTTGGAGTTATGCGCGATCAATAGATCAATTTCTTTCTCTTTACCGGGACGCACATCATAGAGCCATATCCCCGCACAACCTGCAACTGCAAGGGTCGTGTTATCTGTAGAGAACGCAATATTTCCTGTAATACTTCCTTTCCCAAGACGGGCTTTTACACCTTCAGGTAACTTCCATTGGGTGTAGTCAGATTTGTTTCCAATATCCTGATCCATTTCTTGACCACCCCCATGACTGCTTCCATTACCATTTGGATTGCTACCAACAGAATTCTTCACAGTCGGTTTTGTATCTACTTTATGATTGAATGGTGTCTCAGCAAGTTCAACAGTAATCTCAGATTGTGCATTTAGATTGTATGGTTGTTGAAAGCGTTTTAATTTCTGGCTACCTATACCGATTAACACTGTTATCATAATTACACCAGAAGCAGCTGCTATCCACGGCAGAAATGGTGTGTGTCCTGGTGGGGTAGTGGGTGCAAGGTTTGCGATTTCTCTCATTATGTTTTCTGTTAAGTTCCCAGATATTTGGAAGTTGTCGATTGCCTCACGTATCATCGGTTCCTCCTTCTTTAGTCGTTGACGGGCACGGCTTAGGCGGCTCTTTATTGCACTTGGTGATACTCCTAAAAAGCGACTGATCTCCGAACAGGTCATCTCACCGAAATAGTGCAATATCATCACTGTCCGTTCACTTTCTTTCAGTTTAGACAGTAACTTTTGGACCACCTCGCGTTGGTTTTCAATTGATAAATTTGCTTTTTCTTCAGCAACATATCGTGAATACGCACTATCCTCTATCATTTCAGAGTCAATGTCATCTATTGATTCAGCATCCAATCGTTTCTTTCTATGCCATGCTTTACATCGGTTAGTCGCTATTACATAAAGCCAGCCGGGAAACTGATTGTGATCCTTTAGTGTTGAAAGTTTTTGATAGACCAATAGAAACGTATCCTGTGTAATTTCTTCAGCGATGTGGAAATCACCTGTTTTTCTCCAAGCGAGTGCATGAACCTGTTTTTGGTATTTTTGTACCAAAGTAGCGAATGCTTTTTCATTGCCATCAAGGATACTATTTATTAAGTCAACATCATTAGTTTTCATTTTATACCTCAACAAACGATAGATTGAATTGTGCATTTATATATTATGACGCGAGTTGAAGGCAAAACGGTCGCAAAAATCTAAAAAATTAAGGAGAAATCAATATTGGAGCTTAGGTAGGTTAGAAAATTAGTGAGAAAACAGATAAATTGATACTATCAACGCAGCTTCCACAAGAGGATTGTACCATCAAAACTGCCACTTGCAATGGTATCGCCGTTTGGAGAAAAAGCAATGGCTGATATCCATCCATCATTCGCATTGAGTGATGAAATATGTTCTCCGGTTAATCTGTTTACTGCTAACCGCATCCCACAACCTTATCGTTGTATCTCGACTACCACTGGCAAGGATGCTACCATCAGAAGAATAAGCAAGTGTCGTAACATCGTGGGTATGTCCCGTGATAAGTTCAAGTTCAGTCTCTTGACCGGGACGCACATCGTAAATCCAAATTCCGATGGAACTTGCAACCGCTAACCGAGTACAATCTGGTGAGAATGCGACATTTCCTGTAACCTCACCTTTTCCAAGTCGTGCAATAGCACCTTCAGGTAACCCCCAAGTATTGTAAGTCTTGTGCAGAAACAATTGGGAGAAATATGGCATAAGTAGATAGTAGAGTGAGAAGGAGCAGACGTTTCATTTTCATTTTGGCTATCCTTTCATGGCAGTATAGCTAATTCAGCGGATTCTGGAATACTCTAACGTATATTCCATAGAAGAATAGTGCCATCGTACCCACAACTGACGATAGTTTTTCCATCTGGTAAGAACGCCATTGATACATTTGTCTGCTTAGTGTCTATAATTTTCGCAATGTGAATTCCTGTGTGCGGTGCCCACAAACTTATTGTCTCGTCTGAATTCAAACTTGCAATGAAAGATCCATCAGGTGAATACATAACAGAATTTACACTCCAAGGATTTCCTTTAGGGTTGTAATTCTTGAGTTGTTTGCTGACATTATCCCACAACCGCACAGTCCCATCTGTACAACCCGTAGCGATAATTTTTCCATCTGGCGAAAACGCTACAGAAGTTAGACTAAAAGGATCAGCAGAAAGCGTATTGTTGTGTTTCTTAGTAACCACATCCCATAACTGCACCACTTTGTTACTACCCCTAATAGCAATAGTTTTTCCATCTGGAGAATAGGCAACATCTGTTACCCAACCGAAATCATTCTTAAGTGTGGCTAAATTTTTTCCTGTCTTTAAGTCCCACAGTTGTAATGTTTCGTCCCGACTACCCGTTGCGATTGTAGTACCATCTGGTGAAAAGGCGATTGCACTAACCCAATCTGTATGTCCTTTCAGTGTGTCTTTGTGTTTCAGTGTATCTGTGTCCCATAGGTCTGCTGTTTTGTCATGACTACCTGTAGCGATTGTTGTTCCATCCGGGGAAAAAGCGATAGCACTGAGCGAATCCGCATAGCCTTTGAAAGAAATGATGGGTTTTCTGGTGTGGGTATCCCATAATCGTAAACTATAATCTCTAAAATTTCCACCAATAGTAATTGTAGTACCATCCGGCGAAACAGCAATAGCATCAATGCCGGATGTGTGCCCGGTGATTACCCGCACTTTATATTGTGAAATGCGACTATCCCACAAGCGTATAGATTTATTATTAGCAATAATTCCAGCAGTAGCAATCGTTTTCCCATCTGGCGAAAATGTTACATCCCTAACTTCTCTCCAATGTCCAATGTGTGTGGAAACAAATCCTTTGGGATTGTGAGTGTTCCAAAAACGTACTGTCCTATCGTGGCTTGCAGTAGCGATAGTATTACCATCTGGTGAAAATGACAAAGCAGAGATATCGTCGCTATGTCCAATCAGTGTGTCACTGTGTTTGCGTGTGTGAATATCCCATAGGAGTACTGTATTATCAACACAAACTCCTGCAAGTGTCTTTCCATTCGGAGAAAAATCTAAACTTGTTATGATATCTGTATGTCCAGTGAGTTTGTGTTTAACTTTAGGTGTAGCTGCATCCCACAATCTGACTGTCTTGTCGTTGCTTGTCGTAGCAATAGTTTTTCCATCTGGCGAAAAAACCACATCTGTAACCGGCTTATTATGTGCTAAAAGAGTTGTTTTATGTTTAAATGTAGCAGTATCCCATAGTTTGACAGTGTTATCTACGCTGGCTGTAGCAAACGTTTTTCCATCTGGAGAAAAGTCTGCTTGAAGAACTGCACTTGAATGTCCGGTTAATGTGGCAAGATGCTTTCTTGTACGTGCATCCCACAACTTCGCTGACTTGTCAAAACTGACTGTAGCGATAGTGTTGCTGTCTGGAGAAAAAACAACAGAATGTACGAAATCTGTATGTTTATTCAGTGTTGAAAGTTTGTTTGGTCTTGTAAATGAATTAGACATTTTATTGAGGAGAGAAATTATGTTAGGGGCTTTGTTGGGAGTATTCTGCACCCAAACATCATTCTCAAAATCAGCGATTGCAATTGTTTTCCCATCGGGAGAAAACGCAATTGAATTTGCACCCGAATGAGATCCTTTAAGAATATGCATGTATTCATTAATTTGTGTGTTCCACAGCCGGATAGTGCCGTCATAACTACCAGAAGTGAGTGTTCTACCGTCTGATGAAAATCCCATTGCACAAATGGAATTAGTATGTCCAGATAATGTTGTTATATGTTGAGTTGTGTCGAGATCCCATAACTCGATCTTTCCATCATGTTTTCCCACAGCAAGTGTTTTTCCATCTTGAGAAAATGCAGTCGCATTGGTCCCCATGCGTCCACGGATGGACACAGTTTTGAATTTTCCAGTCCCTATATTCCAGTGTCGAACTTCATTAAAAAAATCTATGGTATAGATAGTTTCACTGTTAGATGAAAATGAAATTGTGTGGACCTTTCCTCTATTTCCATGAAGAGTTTTCTTGATTTTTCCTGTGTGAGTGTCCCATAAACGAACTGTGCTATCGTGACTTCCACTTGCAATGGTTTTACCATCAAACGAATAGATGACATAAGCTACAGCATCTGTATGTCCCGTGAGTGTGTACTTGAGTTCTGCTGTGTGAGTATCCCATATTTGTACGACATGATCATAACTACCGGCAGCAACCATATTGCCATCAGGTGAAAATGCAATAGAAGTAATACCACTACCATCACCACCAAGTGTTGTTTTGTGAAGTCCTGTAACTGCATTCCACAACCTGACTGTTCCATCACTTCCGCCGCTTCCAATTGTGGTTCCGTCTTTGGAAAACAGCACGTAATTTACCTGGTCAACATGTCCTGTAAGTAAATCAAGTTCTGATTCTTTACCGGGACGCACATCGTAAATCCAAATTCCGATGGAACTTGCAACAGCCAACCGAGTGCCATCGGGTGAGAATACGACATTTCCAGTAATCTCACCTTTTCCTAATCGGGCAATTGCCCCTTCAGGTAATCCCCATGTATTGTAATCTTGTGCAGAGACTATTGGGAGAAATATGGCAAACAGTAAGATTTGGATAGAGAGGGACAGTGGTGTTGTTTTCATTATCAACCCTCCTTTGATATCTGTTGAATTTTGGAATGTTACGAGCGATGGAATCGTCTCTCTAATTCATCGCGTCCCATCTCAACGATGATAGGTCTGGAATGCGGGCAGTTAAACGGGAGTTTTGCCTCAGATAACTCACGGATAAGATTAATCATCTCTTTGGAGTCCAATGAATCGCCTGCCTTCACAGCAGAACGACAAGCGAGTGTAATCAGAGCATCGTCAATGGCTTTTGGTATTTCAACATCTGTATGCGGTTTTTCGGTGAGTTTGTCAAGTAGGTCTGTGATTGTCTGTGCTGCAGTTCGTGTAGGGAGAGGGGCGGGTATAGCACGAATCAGTATAGTATTTGCTCCAAATTCCTCAAGTTCAAAACCTACTTTACTGAACAATTCAGCATGAACTTTGAGTATGGCAAGCTGCTGCGGTGTAACTTCTACAGTCACGGGAAGCAACAAGCCTTGCACTGGGATACCGTCTGTTTTGAGTTGATTTACAAATCGTTCATATAAAACTCGTTCAGCGGCAACATGCTGGTCGATAAAGAAAATCTTATCCTCTGCTTCAGCAACAATATAAGTCTTAAACAGATTCGTCTTCAGTTCAACATTGTCAAAGTCAAGGAGTTTGAGGGTTGCTCCTTCAGGAATTGACTGTCGTGAGGGTTGCACAACGGTTTTGGTCTCTTCAGTCGACGGATCTGTCTCAGTTTCTTCTATTGGTAATGTCTCTTTACTTTCGGTCTCAACAACTTCTGTTGGTTTTTCCTCTGTCTTCTGAGTTTCCAAAGTCTGAGATTCTATTTGTGGAGAAACAGTTGTTTCAGTTGGTTGAGGTCTTGTGAATGGTTGAGATGTTATTGAGGTTTTGGTTTCTAATTTACTCTCGTCAGTAGGGTTGGGTTGTGTCTCAATCTTCGGTATAAACTTCTCTTTATTGATCACACTGCGGAGCATCTTGACAATCCCGGTGAAAATCGTCCGTTCATTTTTGAAACGCACCTCAATTTTCGCTGGATGGACGTTCACATCAACCGTATCGGGTTCAAGCGTCATAAAGAGAATTGCCACAGCATGTCGTCCCGACTGTACAGTTGCACCGAGTGCTTCTTTAAGTGCAGCCCCAATCATAGCACTTCGTATCGGTCGTTGGTTCATGAAAAAGAGTTGGTAATCACGATTCGGTTTTGTAAATTCCGGTTTACCAAGTAAGCCAGCGAGTTTGAAATCGGGTAATTCCTCATCAAATTCAATTAGGTTATCAGCAAATTCTTTGCCATACAACAGGCGGGCACGTTCTATATTAGAATCACAGGCACGCACATCTATTACAGTCTTACCGTTATGCGAAAGCATAAAATGTATCTTCGGATGTGCTAATGCTGCCCAAGTGACTTGTTTGATGATATGATTCATCTCAGTAGTGTCGGTTTTGAGAAACTTCAAACGTGCAGGCACATTGTGGAATAGATTGTTAATTGAAATATGTGTTCCTGGTGAACATCCGCTTTCTTCAACTGAACGGAAAACGCCTCCATCCACATTTATTTTTGTGCCTTGTATTGCATCAGTAGTGCGGGTAAGTAGTTCAAAGTTAGAGACAGATGCAATACTTGCCAATGCTTCACCACGAAACCCAAAGGTTTGGATATTCTCAAGGTCTTCTATGCGACTGACTTTACTTGTTGCATGACGTTCTAATGCAAGGAGTGCATCCTCACGTTCCATACCTGTGCCATTATCCGATACGCGTATGAGTCGTTTCCCACCAGCGCGTATTTCCACGCGGACACTGGTGCTGTCTGCATCTACTGCGTTCTCTACCAGTTCTTTGACTACGGATGCAGGTCGTTCTACTACCTCACCTGCTGCTATCTTATTTGCCACATCGGCAGAGAGTATTTTTATTTTTGGCATGTGTTTATATCCAAGAATTTTGCATTAGTTTTTTATGATTTATAGGTGATTAATTTAGCACATTTAGAGGGAGTTGTCAAGTTTATAAGAATTACCGCAGGGCTATTTATGTTGAATTATTAAAATAATCCACCATAAATGAAGATTAAGTTATTAATTGGGTAATGGACGGGCGGGGAAACCCCGCCCCTACGATTATTTTTATGTACTGGATTACCGAAATATTTATTTGAACTTCATAAAGTCTGTGCTACCACTTCTGTTATCCGTTATGTTTTTCAAACAAGTTTATTAAAGTGTCCCAATAATTTCAAAGTTCACTATAAATAACCTGGGTATGTATAGTTCTTGGCAAACATCTCACTGGACATTGTAGTGCGTGGTCTCCGTGTTCCTCCGCCGTAATTGATGAATTGAAAGACTATGGTGACATTAGTGTTGATGAATTTCGCGTATCATTTGACAGCGAATTCTCTGTGTTTTTCTTCAAGTTTTATTGAAACCTTCCTCCTAAAAATCGTACTATATGGTACAGTTTTTCGTACTATAGTACGATTTTTCAAATTGCTCCAAACATAGTGTACATAAGGGTTTGTAAGGATAATTCCTAAAATCGAAAAAAATGAAAATAGTACAGTTTCCATTTTCGGTTTTTGTCGTGTGAAATTGGTTTCCTGTTTCAGACAATTGCTCAATATTTTATATATTGAAAAGAGTATGTATCGGATAATAGATGAGAATTGTCCATTAGGATTTGTGTACATATTTTTTGACCTTTAGAATAATAAATGTTATGTAAAATGTATTATAACACAAACAAATTTCTAATGTCAAGTCAATTATTACAATTACAAGATAATTTTTGTGTTTTTTGATGAAGATTAAGAAATAAATTCGGTAAAATCGGTGGATGTGATTCCTAATCACTTTATAGACATCCATTTAAGGGAATAAGCGGATATTTCGGGTGTCTTCAGCACCAGCGGTGCGAAAGGTGTCCAACAATGCCCACCTACAGACACCTCATGCAGCATGCTACACGCGCATGCTGCCCTCTGGGGCTTAGACTCGGTAAACCCACGCACAACTATACACATTCCGCACCGCTGGTGCTATGTCTATGTCAAAAACAGCGTCGAACCTCTAAATTGACACCGCCTTGGTTGAAATATTAAACATTACCGAATTAATAAATTAATCTTCATTAAAAAAAGATATTTCCTTGTATTTTGCGTTTTATGCGAAGAGTTATCAATACTCCAATCAGATATAATTTCACATCCATTGTAACACTTGACATTCAGATACTATATCCATTATGATAAAACCGGAGGGAATGATGCGATTTGCACCGGAAGATTTCATTGTTGAAGAGATACCTTCGTATAAACCTACTGGGTTAGGTACTCATACGTATTTTGCAATTCGCAAGCGTAATCTCAGCACTTTTGAAGCGATAAAGAGAATTGCAGACACTTTACATGCCAATCAAAGCGATATAGGCTATGCTGGGTTAAAGGATAAACGCGCAATCACCACACAAGTTTTATCCGTAGAAGGAATCACACCAGAACAGGTTTTGAAAATGGAAGTGCCATCAATAGAGGTACTGTGGGCAAAGAGACATCAGCATAAATTACGGGTAGGACATCTTCGTGGAAACAGATTTACTATCACACTTCGCTCTGTTTCAAAAGATAAGGACTCAATTATTACTGAGAAAATGCTACAGTTGACAACTGAGGGAATCCCAAATCGGTTTGGGGCACAAAGGTTTGGTAACAAACAGGACACTCACCTGATAGGAAAGGCGTTAGTAAAAGGTGATTACGATGAAGCCATTGATTATATATCAAGAAATGAAGCATCAGAATCCAGAAATAGTGTGCTGCAGATAGATAGAGAAAGGACGATTAGAAATATCCCACATCGACTCAGAAAATTGTATCTGTCAGCATATCAGGCATACCTGTTCAATTGCATTTTGGATTACCGTTCACCTGATATAGGACAACTATTGAATGGAGATATAGCAGTTAAGCATAGCAATGGAGCTCCATTCCTTGTAGAAAAAGCTGCAATTGAGCAGACACGAGCAGATGATTTTGAGATTAGTCCGACAGGACCTATATATGGTTACAAGATGCGGCAACCTTCTGGCATAGTGAAAAAGATGGAAATGGAACTCCTTGATGAGGAAGGTGTGAATCCAGAATCATTTCGCAAGGTGGCAGGAATACGGTTACCCGGTACTCGTCGTCCATTACGTATAAAGATGGAATTACATCAAATTCAATCAATTGATAACGGGGTACGCCTTTGTTTTACCTTGCCGGCAGGTGGATATGCTACGGTTGTATTAGATGAACTCAGTACCTGCCTAAGTGGTTCACTCGGTAAGTAATTTCAGTATTCTATGTTTTGAAATCCCAAAATTCACCCTCCTTTATCCCCCGCAGTTGAAGTTCGTGTTTCCGAAACCTTTCGTTCTCTTGAACAGAAGTTTTTAGAAATGTGTGTATCGAAAAAGGCTGATAAGAAAGAGAGTGAACCTGTTGAATTGTCCGGAGTATAAAGCACCTTGTCGTCCATTGCGTAAACGTGAGCGGTGTTTGACAACCCTTTGTGGCAAAATAAGTATAAGTCGTTGGGGGTATTGTTGTGAGCAAGGACATAGGCATGTCCCGTGGGATGTGAAGCAGAAGTTATTGGAGCAATACACGCATCGGGTCGCTGAAGCGATTGTCGTTTGTCTTTTCGTCTTGACTATAGGGAAGCATCAGAGGAGTTGTCTCATCAAGGGATAGAAGTGAGTCACAGGATACTCCACCAGAATGTGCGTAAATGGTCAGAAGATTTGAATGTTTGTGAACAAGTGGCACCTCAAGAACTTGAGGAAAATCAGCGTACTTTGAAAAACATGCGAAGCGCATGCAATATAGAGCGTTTAGAGAAAAAGGGTATATGATTGGAAGTGGCGTGATTGAAAGTGCGTGTAAACAGGTTGTCGGAGAAAGGTGCAAACAAGCAGCTATGAGGTGGGAGAAACCGGGCATCAATGCTGTGCTAAAGTAGAGATGTTTGTCAAAAAACAAGGCTTGGGAAAGATATTGGTATCCAAACACAAAAGCAGCATGATGTTCATGCCACCTACTTGGGTGTGTAAAGTTTTTGTCACTAAAGAATCATGCGGCTATTGTGTCTGGATACCAGTATTTATCCCAAGTTTTGTTCTTTAGTATACATCTCAACTCAAGGATAGCATTGAGTCCTTCATCTGTCCATCTCATAGATGCGCGTCTACACCTTTGTGCCACAACATGTTTACAGGCACTCTCTATCACGCTACTTGTAATCTGATACCCTTTCTCTCTAAATGTTTTATACTGCATACGGTTCGTATGTTTTTCAAAATAGCCTGCTTCTCTTTCAAAGTTTTTTCTCTCATCAGGATTTTCTGTCTCTAAAGAACGAATGTGTAATGCCACTTCGGTGATCTTCCCCTCAAAAAGGAGAGGTTCTACCTTTTGTGTCCAAGTCTCTACCTTTTCAATCGCATGCTCTCCGAAGGCGTATTTTGCTGCATCATATAGATGCGATTTTGCATGCATATAATCTACAATCTCAACCGCATTCGGAAAATACTCATCCGAGTTGTTCCAAATCCACGGAGCTCCATCACCGATAAACACAACTTCTTGCTTCATAATATCTTCTCGATAGATACCACTACCGGTCGCTAACGCATATAAATCCTTGCCACACTGTTCGGCATTCTGACGATTGGCAGTATAACGAATGCTTTCAGGACGCGCTCTGGAAATACCATTCGGTCCCAGTTGGGGATAATCTCTAAAAATACAACCTACTTTGGTTTCTTTCCAACCTTCTAATGAGTTCGTATGACACCCATCTGTGCTCACATACCATCGCTCATTGGCTCCAAGGGTTTGGAGGTCCACCTGTTCCAAGGCACGCAAATCTTTTGACCATTCACGCACTTTCTTATTTAGGGTCGTGTGACTGACATCAATACCCTGACGCGATAGCTCTTCAGCTGCCCCCCTATAGTCAAAGTTAGCCGCAAAACGACACATCTTTTCTGCGACACGATGTGTATAGCTACCTTTCAACTGCTGCTTCATATCCCAAGGTGTATGGTAGTGTTTCGCATCACAATGATAAACCCACCGCTCAACACGAATAACACCACAGAGTGTTGTTATCTGCCGTTCTCTCTTACGCCACGAACGACACGATTTTTCACACTTGGGACACGACACCGTTTCCGGCTCTTTAGCCGATGCTTGCTGGAACGCATAGAGTTCTAACAACTTTTGTCCTAATGCCTGAGTGCCTTCTAAAATATAATGCTCTGCTTCAGCTAACGACAGACAAGAATCGCTACCAAGGTCTCCAAATAAATCGTTAATCTCATCTACTAACTTCTTTGCAGCTTCCGCATTTTCTTTGACTTCACAACTATCATAAGTTATACTAATCATCGGTATCCTTCCTTTGAAAGAAATATAATATAGAGAAAGGATACCATCTTCATATAGATTATACAAATCTATTCTACAACGCATCAAGTGACAAAAACTTTACACACCCACCTACTTAACTTTAGTTGACTATTGTTCATTGATATGCTACAATTTCAATTTAGTGAATAAAACCAATGATATATACACTAACGCAATTAGAAATCTATAGCAATAACCTTATATTCCGGTCTAATAACTATATGAAACTCATACCCACATTTTTCCTTTTCATACTTTTCATATCTGCAAGTATGCATGTAATTGCAGACAACTCCGACATACACGAAAACGCAGGCACCCGTGCAATGACATTCCTCAAAATCGGTGTTGGCGCAAAGGCGATTGGAATGGGAGAGTCTCAAGTCGCTGCAACTGATGATTTATATGCTTCTTATTGGAACCCAGCAGGTTTATCCAAACTTGAAAAACCGCAACTTGCCCTCATGCACAATGAATGGTTTGCTGAGATAAATCAAGAGTTTGTTGGAATAGCACTCCCTATTGGAAAGAGCAACACAGTCGGAATCAGTGCAAACTTTCTGTCTTTTGGTGATATACAAGGGCGCGATCAAGATGGAAATTTAACTGAAGTTTTCCGTCCTTATGATCTTGCAATGATATTGTCTTATGCACGGGGCTTTGGCAAAACGTTAGCGTTTGGAATAAATGCAAAATACATACGAGAACAGATTTCTGACGAGAACGGTACAGGCATAGCGTTTGATTTTGGAGGGTTATACAACTTTTCAAACGTCCCGCTCTCCTTCGGTATCAATGCACAGAATGTCGGACCCCGGGTAAAATATGTTGAGGATGCGTTTCAACTCCCATTTGTTCTCAGAGTCGGTACTGCATATCGCTTGTTCAATGATGATGCTATATTAACATTCGATTTCATTCGCCCCACAGACAACGATAATGCATTCGCAGCAGGGATAGGCTATACAATAGCGAATATACTACAAGTTCGGACTGGATATAAATACCAACTTGGAGGAAACGATTTAGGCGCGATCTCCGGACTTACTGGAGGTTTTGGTCTATCATTACTCAGGTTTCAGGTAGATTATGCCCTTGTGTCATTCGGAGATTTGGGATTGACACACCGATTATCTCTGATCGCTTATTTTTAGAACATAATAACAACCTCTTCTAATCTATTTTGATGCTTGCTCTATAAATGCTTCAAATAATTTCCTTCTATGTTCTTTAAATTCAGGTGAAGAGAGCATTCGTTCAGGATGGTACTGAACACCTATCATAAATCGTCTTGACGGATTTTCAATCGCCTCAACAATCCCATCGCTTGAGCGTGCAGTCACAACAAATCCATCACCGATAACGTCTAATGCTTGATGATGTGCTGAGTTGACTTCAACGACATTCTCACCAACTAAACTGAATAATATACTATCGGATTCAATTTCAATTGTGTGTTTTGAATCCTTTCTATTGACCGCGGGATGTATTAGGGCTTTCTTTGGGTATACTGTTTTAATGTCTTGATATAGATCTCCTCCCATTGCTACGTTCATAATCTGAATACCACGACATATCCCAAAAATAGGAATATCTTTCTTATTTGCTTCTTCAAATATGGCCAATTCCAAATTATCACGTTCCTCATTTACATATTTTATTTCTGGATGCCATTCTTGATTAAAATAATCTGGGTGAATGTCTCCACCTCCAGGAAGTAAAAGTCCATGAATATCATCATATATTCTTCCATTTCTGCCTAAAAAACATACTTCCCCACCATGTTCTTTAACCGCGTTCTTGTAATTTCCAAAATTATTTATCGCAGATTCATCAACTGCTGGAATACCTATTCTTGCAGTCATTATTTCCTCTCCTTGCATTTTAAACTATAGTGAACTTTGAAATTATTGGGACCCTTTAATAAACTTGTTTGCAAAACATAACGGATAACAGAAGTGGTAGCACAAACTATGAAGTTTGTGCTACAAAAGCGTCCATTTAATTCTAAATGTCCCTATAAACAAGTTTAACTTATCCTCGGTTCAATTTTCAATCAATAGTTGAGTTTTAAACAGATTAGACAGATTTTGGTTTTTGAATCGCGGATTTGCACGGATTACGCGGATAAGATGGTTTTGCTAAGGTTTGCGTCGGTTTGGGATAGGATGATGACTGTGAAAGGGCATTTTCCGCGAAATCTGTGCAATCAGTCTACAGAGGAGTTCAATTAATTCTAAAGTTCACTACATATTACCCTAACGCATCATTAGGGTTATTTGGTTTTATAGATTCTCATTTTCCGTACTAACTATGAGTTTAGATTTAGTAGATAGATATTTCATTTCGAAATTAGTCGTTTTGGACTTAAGAAAACATCTAAAAATCGGTATAAACCCAGTAAATATAAGGATATTGCCTGATTTAATTCTCACAACAAATGATATTTGTTGTTCTTTTGACGACACTTGGTTCGTTGTTCTAAATGCTCACTATGGTAGATTACCATAGGGGCAATTTAGGGAATTCTTTTTTTGTCTGAACCAGGATTTTCAGGATTAGTAGATTTCCAGGATAATGAGTTTGATGCTTCAGAGTGCTATTGATAAGATAAGCTGCACCGATGTTGCTAAATGACAAACAATCTAAATCAACGTCAAATATGTCTATGGTATTGCGGAATTTCCATCCCTATATCAGAGTAATGGGATAAAGAATTGGGCTTTGGAAAGCCCTCGAACAGTAGAGTAATCCATAAATTGACACCTATGGTTCTATTGATTTAAGTTACCGACTATTCAAGGTGCTGTTTCCGTTCAGTACGAAATGGACTGATGTCAAAATCAGTTCTATCAGTCAAAACCATCTCACATAAAATCCTACCAACAAGCGAACAGAACTTAAATCCGTGCCCCGAAAAACCTGCTGCAATCAGAAGATTCTCACACTTTGGATGTGTGTCAATAATGAAATCTTCGTCAGGTGTTTCTGTATACAGACAAACTTCAGAATGACTTGCTTCACCGAGACTAGGAATACGTTTTTTCACATAAGAATTTATATGTTCATCATAATCTCCATCAGGTTTTCGATCACACTCATCGGGTGAATAGAGCTTTCCCATACCGTGTCTTGCTACCTTTGCACCGTTTTTTCCAAAATAGGGTATTCCATAGATAAATTCACCATCTGCTGTATTTTCTGTAAAGACAGGATAATTGTTTGGTTGAAACATCTCTGTATTAGTAGGTTTGTAATAACACACTTGTTGCTTCGTCACCGTAAGTGGTAGGTCAAGCTCTGGTAGGAGTGAAGAAGTCCACGCACCTGCTGTAATAACAACTTTTCTACCGGGATATAGATCCTTTTCAGTGTGTATGGTTGGAATATCTGTTTGCCAATCAATTCTTTTTATTGGTGTATTTTCAAGTACCTTTGCACCGTATCGTTCTGCTAACTGTAAATGCGTTAAGACACATTCAGATGCATAAAGAAAACCGGTATCTTTTTGCCACAGGATTTCATAGTCATCTGGCACTTGGAACTGTGGAAACCGTCTTGATAATTCTTGTGTATCCCACCACTCATAGTCAACACGTGCTTCATTTAAACTCTCGCTAACTGCTGAAGTATACTGATTCCCCTTTCTTCCCATACTGATACTACCAGTAATAAATAGCAGTTCCTTATTAGATTCTGATTCAAGAGATCGCCATTCGGCATAAGCAGTCTTCATCAATTCGGTATAGAAAGGTTTGTCGTAGAAGAAGCGGATAATCCGCGTTTCACCGTGTGAGCTGCCATGCGTATGTCCACGATTGAATTGTTCTAATACAAGTACATTCGCACCGTTTTTGGCAAGATGGTAAGCAGATGCACTCCCCATGCCACCTGCTCCGATGACAATGACATCGTAGATATTAGATTGCATTTTTATTTTTTATTCCTCAGCACAACCTAACAGGTTATGCTACAGAAGAATGGCACAACCTAATAGGTTATGCTACAGAAGAATGGCACAACCTAAATGAAGATTAAGAAATAAATTCGGTAATATGCGGGCGGGGAAACCCCGCTCCTACGATCATTTTTATGTACTGGATTACCGAAATATTTATTTAAACTTCATACAGGTTATGCTACGAAAAAGGGGAACGGATTAGGGACTGTTGTGAAATTATGGTAACGATCTTCACCACGTAACAGAATAGGTTTCCAAGGTCGTTTCAATGAATTATCTTCAGCTTGTCTAACCGATGGAGAGATATACCGTATTGTCAGACCGCATCGTCTACGGGTTGAATGGTTTGGCAAACTCCCATGAATTATCTGACCGTGATGTATGGACATCTCACCTGCTTTCAATACCAAGTCAACTGCTGTGTCTGCATCATCTTCTGTTACAGGAATTTCCTGATTGATACTCAGTAGATTCCCCTCCTGATCAGATTTTCCGTGCTCTTGAATGCCCTTGTGATGACTACCGGGAATCACCTGCATACACCCATTCCCAACATCGCTATCATCAATTGCATACCAAGCAGTGATAGCATCCGGTGGTTCCAAACCCCAATAAGTTACATCTTGATGCCATGCAACAAATTTTTCACGCGGACCATATTTACAGAAAAAATGTGTTGCTAATAACATAATATCCGGTCCGATGAGTTCTTCAATAACATCAAGGATTTTAGGGTGAGTGGATATTTGCCATATAAACTCATAATCAAAATGCCAGTCAATAAGTCCAATTTCGCATTTCTCTTTACCCACTTCTGCTTCTAATGCATCGTATTCTACACGATATTGCGTTGCCTCATCATCATCTGCGACATGTATCCCAGTCAAATATCCATCCTTCTGATAAGTATCTAAGAGTTGTCCATTTGTTGATTTCATGTGATGCCCTCTTTCATTCAAGTTCTGGTATTTTTCATTGACGAAACCATTGAGAGTCTTCGGGTGGTGGTTCACCTCTATTTTTCATAGTTTCAAATGTCTTTAAAACAGGTTTCACTTGTTCATTCCATATCTGTTCTACTTCTCTAAAAGTTACAGGTTGACGGTCTGATATATTCAGTTGTGCGTAATCTTCAAGCAATTCCTTCATTTTGTCACCAAGCCAAGTTACCTCATCGTTTACCATTCTTTCACCAATGCGCCGGTCAGAGTCATAAGCGTTTCCACCCATAGCGAAGTGTGGTCCGGTCTCGTCTTTGTCTGGCATCCGAGACATATCAACACAATCGGGTTCTAATGCCCATAACAGTGAAGTTTCAACTCTACCTGCATGGTCAGCACCATCACCTTGATTGCTGAAACCTATATGATTTGCTTCAAAATCTGGTAATCCGAACAGACGCATTGCGAAGTTCGGTTGAAGGACTTCCAGCAGTGTTTTTAGGTCTTGCCAATTCGGTCCGTAATGCCCTGTGAGTCGGCATGCGATTGCATGTGCTTTGAGTGCATCCAGTCCAACTGTGTTTTGTGGTCCGTGGGGTTCACAGAGTCCGTAGGTGAAATAGACTGCTGGGCAGTTGTCAAAAGCTGCTTCTAATTCGTCTGGGAACATGCGTTCCCAATGTACTTCTCTTTGCATTTGGATCTCCTCTTAAAGTCCCCTTGATAAGGGGGATTTAGGGGGTTTGCCTGACCCCCCTAAATCCCCCTTATCAAGGGGGAAATCAGTGGGACTTTCATTATCAAGGGGGAATGCGTCTGTTATTATCTCACACCGTTACCTCGCCTTTGCCCCAGGTGTCTCGGTAGGCAATTTCTTCAAGGATATTCGGGTTTTTTGTAAGCGTTTCGCCGCCTATTTCGATATCCATAGAAAAATCCGCGCCAACGTCAAAAGGCGGGTCAATATAAATAAGTTTGAGACCAGGGTTATTTAGTTTTAGGCATTTTAGGCGTTTTTTATCACAAACGTTAATATTTTTGGATATGCAGATATAATGTGATTTTTCACGCTATATCTGCTATACTTCACCTTAAAATATTAACCTTGAGGTAAAAAATGCCAGAGAATAACTCTCGCCACTTGTTAGATAGATTAGCAGAAATCGAAGACCCGCGCAACGAAAAAGGATAACGACACTTGTTGAACTCAATCCTCGGACTTAACATTATTGGTTTTATGACTGGACATAAAGGATGGACTTCCACAGCAAAGTGGGCACGATCTCAACCAGACCTCGTCAAAGCACTCGGTTGGACGCATAAGACATCACCTTGTCCCGCAACGATACATAATGTTCTAAAAAAATTAGATGCTGGTGCTGTTGAAAAGACATTTACAAGCTGGGTAGAAGACGTTTGTAAAAGCCGGTCTGATTTAGCAGGTTGTTTTGACGCAGGCACTATAGACGGTAAAACGATGCGTGCTTCCAAAAAATGTGGTGCGGCAATAAGTCATTTACTCTCCGTTGTTTCTCATGAGTTAGGGGTTACACTCACACAACAAGCCGTTAGTGACAAAACCAACGAAATACCGATTTCAACAGAGATCCTCCAAAACTTTGATGTTCGTGATAAAGTCATCACAACAGATGCACTCTTGACACAGAAATCTTTCTGCCAAGAAATCGTAGAGCGTGATGGAGACTATGTGCTCCCTGTCAAAAACAACCACCCTGACCTTTACGAGGATATCCAAAAACTCTTTCAAGATGTTCCTGGCACACTTGCTGAGGATGATACACATCCTCTATTGGAAGCCCCTATTTACGCTCATGAGACTTATGAAAAATCACATGGGAGAGTTGAGACAAGGTGTCTCAAAGCAAGCACAAGCCTCAACGCATATCTGGACTGGTCAGGTATAGAACAGGTGATCCAATATTGTTATGTTCACAAAAACCCAAACACAGAAGAAGAAACAACCAAAGTCAACTACGGTATTACAAGTCTGACACCTGAAGAAGCCTCTGCCGAACACTTACTTGAACTCCGCCGTGGGCATTGGGCAATAGAGAACAAATCACATTGAATACGTGATACGCAACTTGGAGAAGACGCATCGTCTGTCCGATGTGGTGCTATTCCGCAGATTATGGCGGCTATGCGAAATGCCGCATTAGCAGTATTGAGATTTGCTGGGGTTACAAATATAGCGGATAAGATAAAATATTATGCTTCAAAACCTTTACTCGCAGTAAACTTGATAACTGAGTGTTTTTAAAACTAAATAACCTTGGTATTTGTCAAGTTAATTTCAAGAAAAATTAAAATTTTTTACTATATCAACTTAAGTGCCACCTATGATTTATTGGAGGGGTTTCTTGTTATGGAGTTTCTGCCCTCAAACAAGGGAACTGTGTGACAAATGAATGCCTCTTTAGTACCAATAATTTCCTTGTAGTATGAATAATTTCCTTGACAGACACTTTCATAATACAATACACTTTAATTGTTATGCAGGCTAATGTATTTGAAGAACTAAAATATTTTGAGTTTCCGATTGTCCATTTCCATGACAGGAGTATACGATGGTTGCTTGAAGAACGGGAGTTCGTGCGTGGGTTAATAGACCTAATCGATGATAGCATCGTGGCACATCTGGAATTTGAGAAACTCACACACATCAATAGGAGTTACATACCAGATAACCTGCGGGAACAAGAGTCAGACATTGTGTTTACTGTCCCATTTCGTAGTGGAGAACAAACGGAGGAACTCCTGATATACATCCTGATTGAACACCAATCAACAGTGGATGTAACAATGGCTTCCCGGATACTCTTTTATATGACACAGATTTGGGATACACAACGCCGACAATGGGATTCAAAAAACTTGCCAAAAAGTCAATGGCGGTATCGTCCAGTGATTCCAATCGTCCTATATACTGGAGAACAGAAATGGACAGTTCCACCATCACTGGGTGAGTTAATGGATCCTCCTGATATGTTCTCTCGGTTTGTCCCAAAATTTGATATTCTCTTTCTGAGTGTAAAGGAAACAGATGCAGCTGAGTTAACCAGAACGGATCATCCGATTGGCTGGTTGTTTACCGTTCTCCAAAAAGAGCATACAAATAAGGATGAAATTAGCAAGGCATTGATTGATGCTACTAAACATATAAATACACTTGATGCTGAAGATAGAGGACAGTGGCGGCGTGCAATTTTTTATCTATATCTACTGATTTTTCACCGTCGTCCATCTGCAGAGCATGATGAGTTAAAAACTTTGGTTCATCAAGAAGTACAACAATCTGCTTATAGAGAGGAGGGAGCAATCATGGCACAGACAATGGCTGAATATTTATTTGAACAAGGTCAAAAACAAGGTCTAATTATAGGTGAAAAAAAGGGTGAAAAAAGAGGTGAAAAAAGAGGTGAAACACGGGCGAAACGCAATAACCTCTTAAAACTACTTAGTCTACGTTTTGAATCAGTTCCGGAACCTATTATCAAGAAGATTTCTGGCATGCGGAGCCATGCAAAACTGGATACACTTTTTGAGAAGGCGGTTACCACTCAAACGCTTGATGAAATTGACTGGGATAATGTTTAACATTTATGATCATTATAAATTAGAACGAAGCTTCAAGCAGATGCAGCATATCTTGTTCTGTGCACTGCCGTGGATTGAATTTATGACAGTGGTCAAGCATGGAATCAGCAGCAAGTTTCGGTATCTTTTCTCTGTCTAATCCCGCTGTGCCGAGCCCCGTAGGCATTTCAAACTCATCGTTCAATGAACGGATTTCGTCAATAGCAGCACATGCTGCCTCACCCTTAGACATACCTTCTACATTAACACCTAATGCTTCAGCAATTTCAGCGTACTTGTCAATGACATGCGGTAAATTGAACTCCATCACAAGCGGTAAGAGGATTGCATTAGCAACACCGTGTGGAATCGGTGCCTCTGTTGACAACTGGTGTGCGATGGAGTGGACTGCTCCAAGTCCCTTCTGAAACGCAAACGCTCCCATACACGATGCTAACAACATCTCTCCTCGTGCCTTCAAGTCTTCTCCTTGATGATACGCAGTTCGGATATTTGCTCCCAACATCTTCACTGCTTGCAATGCTACGCCTTCTGATATTGGGTGATATTTCGTTGCGACATACGCTTCTATTCCGTGTGTAATAGCGTCCATACCTGTCGCTGCAGTCAACGCCTGAGGCATTCCCACAGTCAACACGGGGTCAAGCAGTGCAAGGTTAGACATAATGAAACGTGTTATGATAGCACGTTTTCGCCATCTATTTGTCGTTTGTAATGAGGTATCGGTAATGATAGCACCCTGAGATACTTCACTACCTGTTCCTGCTGTTGTCGGCACACATATCAACGGTGGCATGTCGTCGCTAATTTCATTGGGACTATCTGAATCTACATAATACGGTTCTAATGGTGGTGAATGCATTGTCAAGAGACGGATAGTTTTTGCTGCATCCATCACACTCCCACCGCCAACCGCTATGACGACATCACATTTTTCTTTATGATAGACTTCTACACCTTGTTCAATACTAATATCCGTGGGGTTCGGTTCAATGTCAATATAGGTAGCATAAGGTATATTTGCAGCGTCTAACGGTGCAGTTACTTGGTCTAATATCCCTACTTCTTGGACACCTGCATCACTAACGACAAAAGGTTTTTTGCCACTAAAAGCCTTGACATGCCCTGCCAAATTAGCAACTGCCCCTTCCCCAAATTCAATGTGTGGCGGTAGAAAATAGTTTAGAATGTCTCGGTTCAAATTAGATTCCTTTGTCCACAAAATTTGTCTATACTTGTATATCTTCAATATACCACACACAACGATAATATTCAAGATATTTGCACAGACATAACAGAGGCATTCAATTGTCGAGTTTCGTTGTTGTAGGAGGGTTGCGTTTATCAGGAACTTCTACTAATTTGTTAATTCCGTGGTGAGGATCTTCTTTCGCCATTTTTACCGCCAAAGCATAATGACAAACTAAAACTTTGAGGTATAGTCCATCAAATATGGCGTACCTTCTCACGCCATATCTGATATATAAAGAATATGCACAAACTAATATCGACAATTGAATGCTTCTGCAGGGGTATGTAAAGTTTTTGTCACTAGAATGAACTGAATACAGATCTTGCTTAGTATTAAGAAAAATGGTATCCTTCTTAAAAAAACTCTATATCAGAGAGGATACCAATGCTTAGTATATCATTAGCCAGTTGTGAAGTCAAAGAGAATGTAGAAGCAGCAGAGAACTTAGTAGTTGAAGTTAACGATTTATTTGGAGCCCTTGATAGTCGTTCTTGTCTGTCGTTAGCTGAAGCAGAACATCATATTTTAGAAGGCACTCGTGCCTTAGGACAAAAGTTGTTAGAGATGTATACGTCCCAGCAAGCATCTGCAAAAGAGACGGAGCCAGTGTTGTGTCCCAAGTGTGAAAAAGCGTGTCGTTCGTGGCGTAAGAGAGAACGGCAGTTTACAACACTCTGTGGTGTTATCCGTGTTGAGCAGTGGGTTTATCATTGTGATGCGAAACACTACCATGCCCTTGGGATACGAAGCAGCAGTTGAAAGGTAAATACACACATCGTGTTGCGGAAAAGATGTGTCGTTTTGCGGCTAACTTTGACTATAGGGGTAGCTGAAGCGTTAGCGCGTCAGGGCATTGATGTCAGTCACACGCCCCTAAATAAGAAAGTGCGTGAATGGGCAAAAGATTTGCGTGCGTTGGAACAAGTGGAATGTCAAACCCTTGAACTCTATGAGCGACGGTATGTGAGCACTGATGGGTGCCATCCGAACTCATTAGAGCGGTGGAAAGAAACAAAAGTCAGTTGTGTTTATAGAGATTATCCGCAACTGGGACTAAATAGTATCTCCAGGGCACGCCCTGAAAGTATCCGTTATACTGCTAATCGTCAGAATGCTGCTCAGTGTGGGAAGGATTTATATGCGTTAGCGACCCGTAGCGGTATCTATCAAAAAGATATTATGAAGCAAGAAGTTGTGTGTATCGGTGATGGTGCTGCGTGGATATGGAACAACTCAGATATGTATTTTCCGAATGCGGTTGAGATTGTGGATTATATGCACACAAAATCGCATCTATACGCTGCGGCAAAGTATGCCTTCGGAGAGCAGGCAACTGAAAAGATAGAGACTTGGACACAAGAGGTGGAACCCCTTCTTTTGGAGGGGAAGATCACCGAAGTCGCCACGCGCATCCGCGGGTTAGTCGCAGAAAATCCTGAAGAGAGAGAAAACTTTGCAAGAGAAGCAGGCTATTTTGAAAAACATACGAACCGTATGCAGTATAAAACATTTAGAGAGAAAGGGTATCAGATTACCAGTAGCGTGATAGAGAGTGCCTGCAAACATGTTGTGGCACAAAGGTGTAGCCGCGCATCTATGAGATGGACAGATGAAGGACTCAATGCTATCCTTGAGTTAAGATGTCCGCAGAAGAACAAAACCTGGGAAAAACACTGGTATTCAGACACAATAGCCGCATGATTCTTTAGTGACAAAAACTTTACACACCCCCAAACAAAAACCAAGTTGCTAAACGGGACAAAGCGTGATAGACTAATACTATGACACTAAACAAAATATATCCACGCAACGAACTTGCAGCAATTCTTCAAAAACTTAGAACAGAGGGCAAGGTTGTCGTCACCACGAATGGTTGTTTTGATGTGCTACATTTGGGACATCTACGCTATCTGCAAGCCGCACGCCAACAAGGCGACGTGCTTGTAGTAGCAGTCAACAGTGATAGTTCTGTCAGGGAACTAAAAGGTGAAAACCGTCCTCTGATTCCCGATGATGAACGCGCAGAAATGCTTGCCGGATTAGAATGTGTGGATTTTGTCGTTATCTTTCCAGAATTAACGCCTGTTGAATTGCTTGCTGAACTCAAACCGAATATCCACGTCAAAGGTGGTGACTACAAGTTAGAACAACTCATAGAAAGAGATATTGTTGAGCAAAACGGAGGCAAAGTGGTCGTTGGACTCAACGTTCCGGGCAAATCCACTACGAATCTTATAGAAGTTATATGTGAACGTTATGGGAGTACTTGATATACAGAACGCACTTAATCTAACAACCGAGGGCACATGCAGATAAATTATTCATTACAAATTCAGGACTTGAAACCGCAGATAGAACGGCTTTTTGAATACTCAAGTCAAAAGATTTTGGCTATTGAGGACACGTGGCAACCAGAAAATGGCACACCTGTCTTTACTGTTGCTGGACAATATACAACACGGGGATGGACTGAATGGACACAAGGTTTCCAGTTCGGTTCTGCTATCCTTCAATATGATGCTACCGGTGATGAGCAATTCCTTGATATCGGTAGAAAAAATACGATTGAAAAGATGGCACCACATGTCACACATATCGGTGTGCATGACCACGGGTTTAACAATGTATCTACTTACGGTAATCTTCGAAGATTGATGCGTGAAGGAGTCATTCCATGGGACGACAATGAGATGCATTTCTATGAGATTGCACTGAAAGCATCCGCAGCCGTGCAAGCGAGTCGTTGGACGAAAATAAAGGATGGGACAGGATATATCGCATCTTTCAATGGTCCGCATTCACTGTTCTCTGATACCATCCGTTCACTACGTGTTTTAGCAGTTGGTCACACACTCGGAGCAGTTCTGATGGATGAAGGTGATATTGCGATCAATTTATTGCAAAGACTCATACAGCATTCAGAGACAACAGCAAGGTATAATGTTTATTATGGTGAAGGTCGTGATGCTTATGATATCCGCGGACGTGTTGTGCATGAGTCTATCTTCAATACGAATGATGGAAACTTCCGTTGTCCAAGCACACAGCAAGGTTATTCACCGTTCACGACATGGACGCGAGGGTTGGCATGGATTATCACAGGTTATGCGGAACAGCTTGAGTTCTTTGATACACTGACAGAAACGGATCTCGAACCTTACGGTGGTTATGCTGAAGTAACTGCACACATGCGGAAAGCAGCAGATGCAACTACAGACTTTTATATTGAAAACACAGCACAAGACGGCATACCTTATTGGGATACAGGTGCGCCCGGTTTAGCAGAACTTGGCGATTATCTGGTAGCACCTGCGGATCCATATAACGATTATGAACCCGTGGATAGTTCTGCCGCTGCAATTGCTGCGCAAGGTCTCATCCGTCTTGGTAATTATTACAAGAAGCATGGTGATTCAGAAGCAGGTAACACATACTACCAAGCAGGTCTGACGGTTGCCAAAACACTATTCGCTGAACCGTATCTCTCCACTTCCGATACACATCAAGGATTACTGCTGCATTCGGTATACCACCGTCCGAATGGTTGGGATTATGTTCCAGATGGCAGAAAAATACCGTGTGGAGAAGCATCCATGTGGGGTGATTACCATGCCCGTGAACTGGCACTGTTGTTATTACGAGAGATTGAAGAAAAACCGTATCTAACTTTCTTCTAACTAACATTTATGAGGATATGAAAATGAGTGAAGTCAAAGACACACAAGAACAGCCAAAGGTAGAAATAGAAGTCAAGAATTTCGGACCAATTGCAGAAGCGAAGATTGATCTACGACCATTGTCTGTATTAATAGGTCCAAGTAACACTGGTAAAACTTATTTTACGACACTGGTGTATGCTTTGTACGGTGTGTTTCCAGATATGACACAACCCCGAATTGAATTTACATCTGGTATTCAATTGATACTAAATTTTATTTATTCGTTGCAGGACTATATTCAGAAAAACGAAAATCAGTTAGATAAGAAAATTATTCAAGAGATATTCAAAAAACTAAGCAATAGTGGTAGAGCATTTAGAATGTCGGATTTGCCATTAGAACTGCGTCAGTTGTTAAATACTAATATAAATGATGTAGAAGTTTTTGGGGACAAACTACAATCTGAACTCATAGAATGCTATGATCTTGATGAAATTTATGATTTAAAACGGTTTGCAAGTGATGATAAAAATGAAATGGATATATCACTTCTGATTGACGAAAAAAATCAAGATGGATGGCACATCACATTAAATACTTCTGGATCAGATGTTAATCTTAATAGTTCATTCAACGAGTCGTTAATTCTTCTTCCAGAAGGATTAGCAATATCCATAAACAACAAAGGTAATTCTGGTGTAACTATTGGTGGAGATTGGGGAATTGAAATGGAAGGGGACGAAAGAAAATTACATGGTTTTCTAGGAAGCTTCGTTAATGGAAAAGGCTGTTATTTCCTTCCTGCTGCACGGACTGGAATAATGCAAAGTCATCGCGTGATAGTAACTTCACTTCTAAAGAGATCAACACGAGTTGGTGTTGAACGGATACCTGAGGTGTCAACGGTGTCAGGGGTGATTGCAGAGTTTATAGAAAGAATCATTCTTTATGAAGACAAGAAATCACATAGTGCTGAAATGAAACGTCTTGCCGAAATATTGGAAACCGAAGTACTTATGGGACAAATAATTGTAAAATCTACTGAGAGCGGTTACCCTGACTTTCGCTACTTACCACAAGGAACTAATGAACAGATTCGTTTAAGTCAAACTTCATCAATGGTTTCTGAACTTGCCCCATTAGTTTTATATCTTCGTGGATATGTGCAACCTGGGGATACACTCATCATTGAGGAACCAGAAGCACACCTACATCCGGGTGCTCAGGCAGACATGGCAGTCATTCTTGCACGCTTAGTTCGGGCAAGTGTAAAAGTAATAATCACAACACATAGCGATTGGTTGCTTCAGGAAATTGGGAATCTAATCCGAGCTGGCGAACTTGAGAAAGCTGGCAAGGAAACTGATGAATTACCGACCACTCTTCAGACAGAAGAGGTAGGGATTTGGCATTTTCAAAAAAACGGGAAAGTGGAGGAAATTCCTTACAATCGTATTGATGGCGTTGAACCGATGGAATACCTTGATGTCGCAGAAGACCTTTATAACCGTTCTGCACGTCTGCAGAATCAACTTGAAGAATTAAAAGGTGATATCAAGCGTGAATCAAAATAGTATTCTTGGCCAACTCAAAACGTGTTTCAATACAAGTAGTTTAGTAAATTCATGTAGTGGAGAAGGGTGCAAAGTTGGTATGGTTGATATACCAACCGAGCGGATAATAGTAAACCTTGAACATGAATTTGATATACGTCAAAAAACAGAAAAAAGATGTGACAGACTTCTCTTTTTCATCACTCCAATTGAAAAAGAGTTATTAGCAGTTCCGATTGAACTCAAGAGTGGAACTGCTCGCGAATCTGATGTTATTGAAAAGTTAAAGAATAGCCTGATTTTTATTACACAAATTGTTCCAAATACGATACGTTCGAAAATTGCATATAATCCTGTTCTATTTGAAGGTAGAGGGATAAAATGGACCGATCCCAAAGGGACTAAACAACTGAAAGTATCATTTAGAGGAAGTTCATTACAAATCCTCGTTGGTCGCTGTGGTAGACCGCGAAATCTTGCACGTATTCTATTTGGGAAATAATAGGCAGCAAATCATAGTTATTTTAAATCACTATCTATTCCACAACTTTCTCAACCTGTGCTGTTTCTAACGAACGATTGGCTGCAAGTGTGACAGCAAGGGTCTTATACGCATCTGCATAAGATGAACGAACCAATCCTTGATCATTTGCTTCGACTGCCTTGACAAACTGTTCAACCTGACGGAAATAACCTGCTTCAGAACCGTTATATTCTATACCTTCACCAGCAATCTGTCCGCGTAATCCTAAATCGTGGGTAAGTTTGAGATAGATGTCATCCCCAACCAATTCGGTAGCGAAATTCTCGTGTGCGCGAGCAACACAAGTGCTTGTAATGCTTGCTACGGCTCCACTCTCAAACTTTAGATTACAGACAGTACACTCCTCAAAATCAGCAATATCACCAGATACACCTTTGATGCCGAATGCTTGGACGGTTTCAACATCTCCTAAAAAATATCGGATGAGATCAAATACATGTGTTGTCTGTTCAACCATCTGTCCAATGGATATTTCAAATTTTCCCCACCACGGATGACTTGCCCCCATCCGAGCGAGAAATCTGCCAATTCCCATTGAAAGTTCTCTATCGCCTATTAACTCTTTCGCTTTGTCAGTGATGTCACTATACCGCGCCATATATCCAGCTTGGTTGATGACACCTGAATTTGCAATTGCATCACGAGTGTTTTTACCCGTACCCAAATCCTGTGCGACCGGTTTTGCGATAAAGACTGCAGCCCCAGATTTTGCTGCATCTGCGACTTGTGTGGTGTGTGCTCCAGGAGGAATGCAGGTAAAGACTACATCCGGTTTTTCTTTTTGCAGCATATCTTGGTGATCTGTATATGCTGTAGCGTTATATTCTTTCGCGATAGCTGCTGCGCGATCTGCGTTGATATCACATATAGCTGCAATTGGTCGGTCTAAACGTTTTAGACTACCTCGGTAATTTCCAGCTATACCGCCTACACCAATAAAAGCAATTTTCATATCAATTCCAATTCCTTTACATAGAATAAAATATAGATTTCATTACACATTTTGTTTAATCATCAGCAGGCACGGCAGCCCCCAACATATCTCTATCAGAAATAGTTTCGGATTGTTCCTCTGTCTTTCTCCGAAATACGTTACCTAAGTCAGTCGTGATAGCATATAGTGAAGGCATAACAAATAACGTCATAAGTGTTGCGAAAGCAAGTCCGAAGATAATTGTATTTGCCATAGGTGTCCAGATAGGAGATTTTCCACCAAGTCCAAGTGACATCGGAATAAGTCCGAATATAGTTGTCAATGAAGTAAGGATAATCGGTCGTAGACGTATACTTCCACCCTTCAGTATCGCATACCACCTGTTAAAACCGAGTGCGCGATATTTGTTGATAAAATCTATTAACACAATAGAGTCGTTAACCACAATTCCAGCAAGTGCCACAATACCAAACATCGCAACCATACTGAGAGTAGCATTGGAAAAGAGCAACCCAACCATTGCACCAATCATACCAAACGGCACAGCAAAAAGGATAATAATTGGTTGTGTAAATGATTTGAATTGTGCTCCTAATATTACATAGATGACAAGGACACCAACAATAAAGAGTTTCCATAATTCAGAGAATGATTCCCGTATTTCGTCAAAAACACCACGAAAATCCAGTCTATATCCTGGATATAATGTTTCAATATTTGCAAAAGAACTCATAAGGATTTGATTGACTTCAAAGGGTGAAGCTTTCGTTCTATCAACAGATGCGAAAACAGTAATTGCCCGTTCACCTTCAAATCGACGGATATCCGCATATCCTTTTTCTTCAGCAATAACTGCGACATCTTTTAGTGGAATAATCGTTCCTATTGGCGTTGTGATCAGTAAATCGTTCAGTTCTGCGATTGTTTGTAGTCGATCCTCACTATATTTGACGATTACATCAATTGCTTCATCTGCTTCGCGATAGGTTGTGGCTTTCGCACCTTCAATGGCATTGCGAACAGTCTGTGCCACTTGCATAGTAGACATGCCGAACAGTGCTGCTTTCTCAGGTTTCAGATAGATACGTAATTCAGATTTGCCGATTCGGAAATCATCTCTAATATCTTCCACTCCATCAATTTCACCCAATGTTGTCTTTAATCTATCTGCAATCTCAGCTAACTGAGTAAAATGTGTGCCTTTTACCTTCACTTCAACATCTTGCCCTTGTGGTGGACCTCCTTGAAGTTTGACAAAATTGAGTTTTTCAATACCACTTATATTGGTAGTGTTTTTACGTAGTGAAGCGATAATTTGGTCAGTATTCCGTGTACGTTCCTGTTTTGGAACAAGTTCAATGATAAGTTCTCCAAAATTTGAACCATAAGTAACACCTTCTAATAATCCTGAAGTAGGTGTATGTAGACCGATATTGCTTACAATTGCAGCGATCTCACTTTCTGGCAATTTCTTTGCTGCATCTTCAAGCTGAGCGATGACTGCTGTTGTCTCCTGAATTCCATAAGATGGTGGCATCTCTGCTTTAACATAGAATTGTGGAAAATCTTCACCTGGAAATAGTTCTTTGTCAAGGAGAAAAAATGCACCGACAATAGTAAACATACCGATCAAGATGACACTGGCGACAAACGCATATCTTCTTCGAATCGTGATTTTTAGGATTCTGATATACCTCCTGCGAACAATGTCAAAGATTGTGGCAAACCACGCGAAAAATCCCGCAATGATGATCGTAAGACTGAATGCATTTCGTGACCTTGTTCTTAGCGGTTCAAGCCTGCTTCGTCCTCTATATGTTCTGGCTTTACCCCATTCTGATACGTGGGCAGGTAGAATAACAAAAACTTCAAAAAGTGAAGCAACCAAAACGATAATCGCCATAATTGGAACGATTCGCATGAACTGTCCTGAAACACCGGACATAAACATGAGAGGTCCGAATGCACCAATTGTTGTCAAGCTTGCAGCCAAAACAGGCCAACCGACTTCCTCTGCACCACGAATAGCAGCATCCTTTGGCGTTTCTCCTCTTTCAATATGACGATATGTGTTTTCAATGACAACAATAGCATCATCAACCACAATTCCTACCACTAAAATAAGTCCAAACAGAGCAACACCGCTCAGTGTGTATCCTGCCATTGACATGAACCAAAAGGTCGCCATAAAGGCTACAGGAATCCCGAGTGCAGCAAACAGTGCGTTCCGCCATCCAATAAATAGAAACAGCATCAATATAACGAGTATGAGTCCAAATACAGCATTTGTTTCAAGGATTCCTAACCGTTCTTTTAAGATGACTGAATAGTCGTTGACAGGTGTTAGGACAGCACCGTCTGGTATATTGTCTTTATGTTTTTCCACTAAGTCCCGCAGTTTTGCCACCAAAGAGATAGTGTTACCGTCTTTCTTTTTCTGAACGCTTAGGCTTATAGAGGATTCCCCATCAATACGAGAAAGCGTGCGTGCTTCCTCATAAGTATCAGAAACTGTGGCAACATCACGCAGTCTAATTGGCGTTCCTGACGGTTGGACACTAATGATTGTGTCAGCGATATAGTCAGGATTTGGAAATTCTCCCATTGTTCGGACCATAAACTCTGTATTGCCGATTTCCAATGTGCCTGCAGGTAAATTGATATTCTCTAATTGTAGTGCCATGTTAATAGCTGCAATTGGAAGATTATAGGCTTTCAGTCGATCCGGGTTTACTTCGATCCATATTTCCCTTTCACGTAGTCCAGCAATTTGCACAGAGGCGATATTCTTGATTTCTAATATTTCATCCTTTAGGTTTTCAGCGATTTCTCGCATTTGGTTCTCTGTTATGCTACCACCGACTACAATCGTCAACATTGGGAACCCGGATGCAATATCCAATTCCAAAACTTTGGGATCGTCTAAAATCTCTTCTGGCAAATCATTTACACCATCAACAGCAGTGCGTAGGTTTTCCATCTCCTTGTCAAATTCACGGTCACTCATCTCATCAAAATCAATCGTAATTATTGATCTGCCTTCAGATGAAGTTGATAGCATTAGATTGATTCTGTTGACGTTCTCCTCTATTGCGTCCTCAATTGGAGCAGATATAAGCTTTTCAACTTCTTCTGGAGATGCCCCAGGATATAAAGTTGTTACCGTTGCACTCTGTAATGCAATTTCTGGTGTAAGTTCCCTCGGTAGCGTTATCCAGGCATACACCCCAAATATGATAATAATTATCATCAACATATTGGCTAAAACTGGGTTGTTCACGGATATTTTTGGAATGGACATATAATTTTGATTTCTCCCTGACGATTATTTTACAAAGTTTTATTCAGTGATTAGGGTGGATATGCACATATCCACCCATCTTTAATTTATCAAAACAGATTTAGCGACTTTTCTTGAGAGATCCCCAGGTAACTGCTAATTTATCCTTTGCCTTAACAGCAGCGATTCCTTTGATGGTTTTCTCTAAACCGTGTTCCATTATAGTTTGCAAATCATCTTCTGTAAGAACGGATTTGAAAATGGCTACTTCGTCAATTATACCATGGAAAAATGAACCGCCACCCCAGCGACCAAAAGTAACAGCGTCATTATTACCAGCTCCTTTTCCAGCACGTGTGCTTGAACCAGCGCGTTCACCGTTGACATACACGACGAGTTGGTCGGCATTGGCACCACTGTCAAAAGTTGCAGCGAAATGAATCCACGTTTTCAATTCTGGGACACGAGAAGATGCTCTTGGTTCCCATCCATTAATATTGACAAAAGCAGACATTCTATTCTGTTCTCCAGCTTTGTCAATTCGTAATAAATATTCAGCATTTTTTGCGATGAGTTGTTGATGTTCAGCTATGTTTGTAGCATAAAACCATGCCATCATTGTATGTTCATCACCAAGTTGTAGATCAGGTGTTGAGGCAATTTCAACTGATTGTCCACCATTAAACTCAAGTGCATCACCAAATTTACCATCAACCCACTTTGCACCATTAATAGTACCATGGTTCTCTTTTCCAGATGAATCTTCAACATCACCACCTGCTCCCTCATCAAATAACCAGACACCTGATGCTTTTTCAATATCAATTTCAGCCGAAGTAATATGAGGTGACATTGAACCGAACAAGCAAGCAATTCCAATAAGCAAGACTATTTTTTGCATGTTTACTCCTTTTTAATAAATTGGTTTACAAATATCCACAATGGTGGGATTAAGTGTTAGAAATGACTAATATTAACTCTTACCATTACACATCTTAAAATTATACAATTTTATGATATGTAATGGCAATAATAAATCAAGCAATGATTAGTTTGAACTAATTTTAGGTTGTTTTCCTTTTATATTCAGATAATTTATGATAAAATTGGCATATCATGAAAATAAATAGAGTAATTTTTATCTGCTGGATAGTTCTAATTTCAGGTTGTGGAATCTTTTCTACTAAACCTGTGGAAAAACAACCTACGACAGAAGTTGTCAATCCACTTGACCAATTACGTTCAGACATTGATGAAGGACTGCAGGATGTATTGTTTAGAACAGCAAGCATAGGCATCAAAGTGGTTTCCGTAGAAACGGGTGAGGTGATATATGCCAAGAACATACACAAACTACACCATCCTGCTTCTACAACGAAACTTTTTACAGCAGCGACTGCTTTAGCGAAACTGGGATCAAATTTTCAATTTGAAACAACATTACATGCGGTCAAAACCGATAACCCACATGTTATTGGAAACCTATATCTCAAAGGAAGCGGTGATCCGGTTCTTGATTCTGCTGATATTGTAGCATTGTGTGATACTTTAATTGAATCTGGTATAAAGTCAATTACCGGAGACATCGTTGTTGATGAGACCTATTTCGACACTGTCAGAGAAGGCCCAGGGTGGATGTGGGATGACAAACCTTTTCATGTAAGTGCGTTAAGTATACGCGATCTTGCACCTGATGTAAAAACGGGTAGTAGAGCAATCGCATGTGGCAATTTACTGAAAAGTACTCTCATTCAAAAAGGTATGACAGTGACAGGTGGTGTGATTGCGGGTACTGTTCCTTCTGATGCCAAGATTGTGGCGTTACACTTTTCACCGCAACTTTCAGACCTTATCAAGTTGATGAATAAGCCGAGTGATAATTGGATTGCGGAGTTCTTGTTCAAAACCATCGGAGCGGAGATTAAAGGTGAACCGGGGACGTGGCGAAAAGGGAGAGATACTATTACCGAATTTTTAGGAGAAATCATAGACGAACCGCCTGCACATCGGTTTGTAGACGGTTCAGGACTTTCTCGGTACAACCTTGTCAACGCGGAATTGCTAACTAATCTACTCGTATATATGTCCAACAATTTTGAGTTGATGCCAGAATTTACGGCATCACTTCCAATTGCTGGTGTTGATGGCACATTGAGAAATCGGATGCAAGGGGTGTATGCAGAAAAAGTGCTACGAGCGAAAACAGGGACGTTAAGTGGTGTTTCTGCACTTGCTGGGTACACTACAACTGCAGATGGTGAACTATTGGCGTTTGGCATCCTAATAAGTCACTATATAGGGTCAGCTGCGACAGCGCGTGGTATTCAAGATAGGATTGGGGATTTTCTGACTAAGTTTAGTCGAAAACTATAGTGACATTTAGAATTAAAGGGACGCTTTTGTAGCACAAACTTCACAGTTTGTGCAGATGGGACACAAACTAAAAGTTTGTGCTACAACTTCTGTTGTCCGTTATGTTTCCAACAAGTTTATTAAAGTGTCCCAATAATTTCAAAGTTCACTATAAATCACAAGTAACTTGTTTCTGTTTAAGTATTACTACGAAACATCAGGCGGAGGTTCACCTACAGCAGACTTTCCGTCTTTCAATATCGGCTCCGCATTGCCCCACAAACGACTGCCATCGTGCGATAAAAGCGGTTCGGCAGAATACTGTGCTAAATAAGCTCTACGCATGGAATCTGTCGTATTTGTGCTACTACTATGGAAATTGACACTTGTAAATGCAACAATACTCCCAGCAGGCACAATTGCAGGCACGCCTTTCTCCGGTCCGAAATAACCTACCAAATCATTGCTACCCTCTTCACGGATATGTTTCACCCATGAGCGGATACCGATATGGGAATACGGCATGACATAGACAGTTCCATTTTCTTCAGACATGTCATCAAGTGCACACCAACATGTTAGATACGGTTTGTGATCAGGATATCCGACGTAACCCGAATCCTGATGCCAACTGAACTTCATGCCTGCTTCAGCACCCTTGACAACATACTGTTCCCAAAATAGATATGCATTCTCTCCCAAGGTCGCACGACACACTTCTGCCATGAGATCACTGAACAGAAATTCGCGAAGTTTCGGTTGTTGCCTAAAGCAGTTTGAGACAAAATACCGTTTATTACGATGATTAAGCCCCATTACATCCTTGCCTTTTCGTTCCATTCGCTCATCCATTTGGCTGATGAACGTTCCACATTCCCCACGTAGCAGTTCCAAAAGGTCTTCAGGAATCACACTTTCCAAAATGAAATAGCCTTCCTCTCGGTATTGTTGTTTCTGTTCATCGGTAATGTTAATCAAATTGGGTTCTCCTATTCTATGTTAATTTTGCGAACAACCTGTCCATTGCTTTCCCAATAGGTGTGTTTTCCCTTTATGTAGTCTGAATCTGCTGCGGGTTGTATATTCCCCTTCGTATCAATAGCGCGGGAGACAATGGTATGTTCACCTTTTTCTGGGTTGTCCCAATCAAGGTGCCAGATTTTCCAAGCAAATTCAGCCTTTTCTTCTTCGTCTATCGTAGCTGCCTGCCAAGGCCCGCCATCAATACTTACTTCCACTGTTTGAATAGGTGCCCCCCAAGCAGCACCATAAATTCGGTATTGACTATCATTCCGTGTAACTTTGGCTGCTATAGATTTTAACTGTGTTCTACCAACAGAGGTTTCCATCCATACTGTTTCACCATCAGGACGTGTTTCCTTTCGCATGGTGACATAATCGCGTGCCATGAATCTACCCATAAACCGCGTGTTCCGTACTTCAATCCGCTTGAGCCATTTGACACATGCGATACCATACCAACCGGGAGCGATCAACCGAAGCGGGGCACCGTTTGGATGAGGTAATGAAACACCATTCATCTCGTAACAGAGTAAATTGGTTTCTTCCAAAGCATCTTCCACAGACATGCTCCTTGCAAAGTTCTGACGCATAGTAACTTTTCTCAATTTTTCTTCACCTGAATCATGTCCGAAAAATATCACCTCTATCCCGTCCTCTTTTATTCCAGCTTCTTTGAGGATAGGCGCGAGCGGTGTGCCGCCCCATTTTGCAGTGCCAATAGCACCTGTAAAAGTTGGGAAACCGTGGTTGCCAGAGCATTCCAACGTAAAGGTTACATCCTGTTTTGGTCTTGCTTTGATGTCATCAATTGTGAGTGTCATCGGATTTTCAACTAACCCGCTAATTTCTAATTTCCAATTTTCGAGGTCAACTTCCGGTTTTCCATAGTGTGATACATTGAAAAATTCATCATTGGGTGTAATGAAAGAATCGAATTCATTCCAATCAAGCAAAACACGATTTGATGAGGATTGTGTAGATTGATCCAGAAAAGGAATTAGTTCTTCACCTTCAATTTTAGGAAAAGCGTGAATCGCCCAAGGGCTGAGCAAAAAGGCAGAAAGTGTTAAGCCGCTGCTCCTTAAAAAATCTCTTCGATCCATAGATACACCTCTAACCTTTCATTGCTGTGGTGTAGTTAAGGTTAACTTGTGTCCAATTAACGACATTAGCCCATGCGTCAATATAATCTGCACGGCGGTTCTGGTATTTCAGATAGTATGCGTGTTCCCATACATCTAATCCAAGAATAGGTGTATGTCCTTCCATCAACGGACTATCTTGGTTCTTAGTTGAATAGATCTGTAACTTCATTTTATCATCAACAACAAGCCATGCCCATCCCGAACCAAATTGTGTTTTTGCTGTGTTGTTAAATTTCTCTTTTGCAGCATCCATTGAACCAAAAGTAGATTGTAATGCTTCAGCAATTTTACCTTTTAGTTCTCTACCACCAGGGATCATTGTACTCCAGAAAAGGGTGTGGTTTGCATGTCCGCCACCACTATTGATAACTGTTTGACGAATTTTCATCGGAACTTTATCAATGTTTCGAAGTAAATCCTCAATAGATTGATCTGCTAAATCATGATTATCTCCAACAGCTGCATTTAACTTATTGACATAACCTTGATGGTGTTTTCCGTGATGGATTTCCATTGTGCGTTTATCAATGTGCGGTTCAAGTGCGTCATAGTCATATCGTAATTTTGGTAGTTCATGTCTATGAGTACCATGCTCATGGTGATCTGCATAGATAGTTAACGGGGTTTTGGCAACAAATATACCTGCTAATATAGCACTACTACTCGTCAAAAATTTTCTACGGTTCACAGTTTTTCCTCACAAAATAGTTTTGATTATATGTTACCAGATAATATTGTTTGTGTCAAGAGTTATGATATATGTAGGTGTGTAGAGTTTTTGTCACTTGTCTGAACCATGATTTGCAGGATTGATAGATATCCAGGATTATGAGTCTGAAGTTTCAGGGTGCTATTGATAAGGTAAACTGCTCCGATGTTGTAAAATAACGGGCAATCCAAATCAACGATGAATACGTCAAATCAACGGGACCAATGCTAATGGGTGAATACGCGTGTGGTATTCATCGGGGTTAGAAACCCCTCCTACAATCATTAATAGGTGCAAATCGGAGTTAGAAACCCTTCCAACAATTGCGAAGAGAAGTGAAACTTCATGAATGCTTTTCTTGGAGAACTGGAATTACATAACTTCTAATCTCAAATCCTTCTACAGTGTTGTTTTCGGTAATATGTACTGGATTTGAGCGATGGTCAAAAACAACATAATATCCTTCTGATGCCCTTTCAGATTTTAGGTATGATGCTAACTGGCGTTTACCTTTCTCGAAACTTACTTCCCCTCTCCATACTTTGGTTTCAACGACATATTTTCTCTTATTATGCGTGATTAATATATCCATTCTACCGCGACCGGTTTGTACCTCAATGTGCATAAATCCACCCACTAATAGGACGAATTGCTCAAGATAAGTTAGGAGTAGATGACGACCTACAGAATAGAGTGAAGTGCCGTTTAAAACATATAGTTTACGGTCAATAATCAAGCACCTCCAACCCTTGCATCCGTTCAAGTGCAAATACCCGAATATCCTGTCGCAATTCACAAAATCCTTCAACACACAACGTTTCTCCAGATTCGCGATTATTTGGTATGTTTAGGAATCGTTCCGGTATAACCACGCGCGACATCCACGTTTTTGCATTCGGTTTCTTGTAATCAAACTGGATCCTATAATTTTTTTCTATCGCATATTGGATTTCATTGAAATATTCGGTGAACTCTGACTGTTCCGCCCCCAGCGTAAAACTTCCAAAAAAATCTCCTTTACCATACATACTCTCATGACACGACCTACAAATCAGTTCAAGATTATGTAATTCATTCGTTCCACCTTCACTCAAAGGGATTTCATGTATCAGATAGAGATGCTGCTCCTTATCACAACTTGCACAGATTGAACCGTTCCGTTGTATAAGGTGATGTCTACGTTCTTCCCAATCCGGTGGAAAACTCGGTAAATGATCATAGATTGTGTATAAAATGCCTTTAAGTTTCTTCAGTTCATAAGATAGAACATTTTTCTCATCTTCTGACATCACTTCGCTATCTTCAACTTCTGTCCGTACAAAGAGTGAAAGAATCAGTTTTGGACTTTGTTTCCGCAAAATGGTCTCTATCTCATCTTCGCGGATCTGTAATTTGGTTAGGCATGAATCATGAAGAAAGTCCCGTTGGTAAGTGCGATGTCGTATTCATAATCAGCAAATTCCTTACAGACATAGCAGTAAACCATGATAAACCTCCTGATTTGTTTCTCCTACAACCTGCTGCGAAGTGCAATAGTGTATTGACGATAGCGTTTTTTCGGAGAAGTTTTTTTTGCTTTATTGCACAAGTTGTGTACGTGCGTAAACCTCTTGCAAATGCAACTCACATTCAATTGAACTAAGCATCACTACATCCCCAACATTGCAATACTCAGTGAGGATCCACTCAGAATTATGCCGAGAAAAGTGTTCAACCTTAATCTGATCCTGAGCAACGAGTAAGTACTCTTGTAATGATGCAAGTTGCTTATAAAACTCAAACTTCCCGCCTCTATCAAAACTCTCTGTGGATGGAGAGAGGACTTCTAAAATAACTCTCGGATTTAGGAGCGTGTCGTAAACATTATCCTCAAAACTCGGTTCCTCACAACTAACAACAACATCGGGATAGAAGTAGGCGTTTGCAGATAGGATTCTAACGCGCATATCACTGCTATGCACTTCACACTTCTTCCCTTTCAATTGTTCGCGGAGTTCTCCGAATATATCACCCGTTATAAAACTATGTGCACGACTCGCGCCGGACATTGCAACGATATGTCCTCTCCGATATTCATGCTTTATAATCGCTTTTCGTTCATAGGCAAGATATTCTTCAGGTGTGAGGTAAGTTTGTGCTAAAGCAGATCCCATAAAAGTTCTCCAAGATACATGATTGATAAATGTCTGTATTAGGTGTAATATCTATGTTCTGATAGCCAATTATACCATATTTCAGGACTTAATGTAGGGGAAACTTTGAGCAGACAGGGTTATTTTTTCGGTATTTCTGATGCATTTTATCACATGTGTTAAGGATGTAACATTAAAGTTACTTGTTTTTTTGTCATAATTTTGACACAATTTGAAAAGTGTCCTCGATGCTGTAGTGACAAGGGTTCATGTTGAATTTTTAAGGTTGATAAAAAACAAGTAAAAACAAGTAAATCGGGTTTTTCTTGATTTTACTTGTTTTTTTATTGCTATCATTTTGTATCATCTGGTTTGTGGACCGTTGTTTTCCTCAAATTTCGGGATTCTGCTGTTTTTCTTATGATGGTCCCGTTCTTTTCCTTCATCATGAGGGTGTCTGCGTTATATTATAGTAGACGATGGTTGGGTTTTGTTGATATTTAGGTGTTTAAAACAATAGATTTCATGTATATTTGAGGTAGTGTTTTCATAATGTTTTAATGACATTGACGTTCCATTGGATCGCCGATATGAACTCATAGTAATATTCAGAAATGGGTTATTCTTAGAACGTAAATAACCTTGTTGAGCAGACAGGGTTTTTTAGTTTTCGGTATTTTGGTCGTTTTTTATCACAATATAGTGATAGATATTGACCTATCAAATAAGTCTCTTCTTCAAAACGGTATATCTTCATCTGTAGTGTTGCCTTGGGAAAAAGAAAAGGCATTATCTTTCTGCACCGCAGTAGGAGGCCAATTTTGAAGTTCTGTCTGATTAAGGGTTTGTGGTATATCTCCGTATTTCCTTATGAATTCCTGATATTCTGAGGTGGTTGTTAATTGGCTATGTTTTCCTCCTTCTTGTTTTGAATGGCAGCGAATGCATAGGACAATTAAGTCTTCCAACTTGTTGTATCGCGTTCCTTTGATATGATGAGCATGGAGAAAACGCCGATCAGATCGTTCTGTTCCTAAATCAATGTTGCACGCCTTATTCTGACATGTCCAATTAGCGTTTTTGCGACAAAGCCATGAGAGAAATCTCCAAGCTGCAATGTAATATTTTCCATCAGTTCTTATTATATCGATTGTAAGCGGTTCATAGCCATCGTCAATGGCATTAAACCAATCTGATAATGGAAATTCATTAGGTTCAATTACAAATTCAGCCTCACCATTGATATAGGACTTTAGCTCAAGCTTTTCCAAACAGAATTCACATACAATTAATTTATGTGTTTCCAATTTTTCAATTTTAGGATTACCTGACATATTTAAAATGAATTCACCAGTTACCGGTCTGCCGACACCCTCTTCGTACTTCCCATAATTATGATATCTTTTCCTATTTGAATTGACTACTTTACAGTTTACAACGTGGTACTTAGGTAACTTCTTTCGTATATCAAAATACGATTTTGCATTTCTAATATAAAGTACTACATGTTGGCGTTTGTATAAGAGCGTTCCATCAGAATCAACTATCACTTCATCAGGTCTATTTATAGTTATACCTTCAATTAATTTTCTCTTTATGTCTGGGATATATTGTGCTCCCATCAACTCGCGCAATCTATTTAATCCGTTGTTATTTCTAAAGTCTGGTAAATTCACTCGATTACCTCTCCACTACCAAATTCTTTAAGAAGTTCTTGAATTTCGTCAATTAGTTTTTCAGATTTTGTTACAACCCTAAACTCCACACGACGAGATTCTTCTCTGTTCTGTTCCCCATTTGGATCAATGATTAATTTGCTTGAAGACAAACCATTCGCTGTCAAAAATTTCTTAATCCATTCTTTATTATCTATTATGGTAGGATGTCTAATTTCAAGGACATACTGAAGGACATTTCTTGCACGATCCTGTGACAACTCCATATTATTATAGTAAGCTTCATCTATGCCTACTCTATCAAACCATTCGCTTGATGTGTGACCTTCAATTCGGATTTCAGCAATACTTTCTCTGTACTCAGGTTTTGTAAGAATTGCAATATATCGTGGGAAAAAATTTCGTAATACGTTTCTAAACTCATAAGGAACTCTTGCATCTCCTTGTGAGAAAGGTTTCTTGAAGCGTATTGATAGAGATTCGGCACTTAATTGACCTTTCCAAATTGTTCTAAATTGTCGTTCCTTCATTGGGGTGCCTTCAAATTCATCGTGCAATTCTTTTGACAGATCTTCATGCAGATTTCTGTAAGCACCCAGAAGATTTTCAATTTGATCTGTTGTACGGTTGCTATGCATCATATAGCTGATAGCAATGAAAAGAAATATTACCATTAAACCTGCCATTACATCAGATATGGATACCCAATGTTCTTCAGTTTCTTTTTCTCTTAAACCAAATAGATTTTCTAACATTAGAATGGTCTTCCAGTTCCTTAATCTTGAATATCATTTGTTATTTGAACAATATCTTTAAGTCGTTCAGTTAATGGTTCATAGTCCTCTGCAAACTTATTTGAAAGACTTGTGAGTTGTCCAACTAACCCATTCAGCGATTCCTCTAATGCCTTTTCAAGACCAGCCTGCAGAGTGTCTACCTGGGATTGCATGGTATTAACGCTTTCTCTAAGAACACTATCCAATTGATCAGATTGAGCTTTCAAGGCACGCAGCTGCTGATTAACACTATCCTGGGAATTTTCAATGGACTTATTTACATTCTCAGAAAAGTTATCTGAAAAATCGTTAATCGGTTTTTCTAATTGTTGGGATAGGTTCTTAGTGAATTCCGATGTTGATTCAACAATTTGCTCTGCACTTTCCTTAAATACTTGATCGATTTGCCCTTTGATGTCATCTACGACCCCAATGGCTTGCTGATATGATTTATTCAAGGCAGTTTCAAATCCTTCATGAATTTCCTTAAATGCTTGACGTTGTTCGTCTAAGTTCTCATTTGATTCATTGATGGATGTCTGGACTGTTTCTGAGAACTGTTTTGTTATGTTACTGAGCTGGTTAGATGTTTTATCTACAGATTCCTGTAATGAATTAAATTGCTGCTCAAATGCCCTGCGTTGTCCTTCCATACTTTCATTAGAATCTTCAATCGACTTTTCAACAGTCTCTGAAAAACCTTTTGTTAATTCATTGATTGATCTTCCTATGATTGGCATTGCGTTTTGGACGTTCCTGCTCATTTTGTCAAATGTTTCCAATTGACCATTTAGGGTATGTAGGATAGGATCCAGTTTTTCTGAACAATTTACGATACTTTCGCTTCGTATTGCTATCTGGTTTGATGATTCAGCAATGGATTCGATTGATTTACGCGATTCTTCAATGCCCTTCACAGCAACCTGGAATTCTTCAGTCAGTTTTTCTAAGTTTTGACGGTGCTCCTTCTGCCATTCCACCATACTGTCTACTGCTTCATTGAGATGTTTGAAATTTTCACCAAATTGATTAACCATATTCGTGTTGAATTCATCAATCACTGTCTTAAGTGCTTTTATCAATTCCTCAGTAGCAAGTTTACTGAAAGATTCTGAGACATTGTTAGAAAATGTTTCAAATTCTGTTCTTAACCTATTATGCTCATAAGTGATGTTCTTGGTTAATGTCTTTAATTGTATGAAAGTCTGATTCTGTTTGTCTGTTACTGCAGTCTGTAAATCTGCTATTGATTTGCGAGTTTGTATACCTTCATCTTTCTGTAAATTCGCTACGGAATCTATCTTTGCAGATACAGTTGAAGTCAAGCTCTGTAATCCATTAAGAACACTTGTGTCTTCGTTAGTTAGAGAATCTCGTATAATGGTAAGCGTTGGCAAAACCTTCTCGTTCAGAATATCACTCATAGTCTCTTTATCCTTCTCAAGTGCTTCCACCAGATTTGCAACTTGAGAAGGAAGATCGTTTTCTCCATGCTTCACTTGCGGTTCCAGTACAGTTTTTAGTTCACTACTAAGATCTCTAATGAACTCATCTCTCTCTTGCTTAATCGGACTGTTCTTCTGTCTCGCTTGAGCAATAGGTGATATTACACCCTTTAGGATAAGCGCAGATCCGATACCAACAATAGAAGTCCCAAAAGCGAATTTGAGCCCTTTCAGTAATTCTGAAATGCTTTCTTGCATCATAGAGGAATCAGTCGTGAATTCCTGGAGACCAGCGAATATCCCAATGAATGTACCTAAAACACCTACAATAGTTAAAATTGAGGCTGCTGTATTTGTATGTGTATGCCAACCCTTCTTCCACCACAAAACGCCTAACACGACTAATAAAACGCCAATTTGAAAATATACATATCTGCGCGTGAATAGATCTGAAATCAAGGAATTCGCTACCAACCAAAGAACAAACCCAATACCTAATAGTATAAAACCTTTGTATATGAATTTCCTCATATAACCTCCTCGTATATCTTAATAAAACGTGGGTTTGATAAATCATATTCTTGTATTCGATATGGTTAGAAAACCACATCTACTTCTGTGGTAAAAGTCTCGTTCATAGGTATTTAGCACAGCATATCTCTTACACCGAACTTACGAAAAAATGCCTATTTGTTCAAGACAGTCGGTGTGGTTTCCTAACCCCCAACTATTGGAGGAGATTTCAAACCCAATACTATAAGTTATCCCAATTATCTAAACATGGAATGGACGGACCAACGCAAAGACACATTTTGCCTTAATCAGTAAATTCTTGTGCAGACAATAGACAACACCTCGCAAATTAACACATAAGGAACACTAAGACTCCCTACAATGTTAATCAAGACATATTGTCAATATAACATCTATTCTCTGATAATTATGTAATGTTTTGTTGGGTTCCCGATTTTTCCAACTAAATTTTAAACCGTTAAATTGTGTGCCAAACGGGTCTAATACATTAGATTAACACATTGCCCTATTTTCATCAAGTATTAATCAAGCTCACGTTAATAAATGAACGTGAGTTCAATAAAAATCAAGTGTAAACTTGTGTTGAGTTAAGCCATAGAGATCAAAATCCATATAATGAAGCAGCACTGATAAACGCTTTAAATAATTTCTCCGCATGCCCACGAAGTTCTGGTTCTTTCAACATACGTTCAGGATGGTATTGCACACCTATTACGAAACGTCTTGATGGGATTTCCATAGCCTCAATGATGTTATCCGTTGTGCGAGCTGTTACAGCAAAACCTTCTCCAATATCATCAACGGTTTGATGATGGGCTGAATTGACAACAGTTTGGTGCTCATTTACGATTTCGCTTAACCGGCTGTGACACTTAATATCTATTTGATGCCGAGAATCTTCTTCTTCTATCTTTTTATGGATGAGTGCTTCCTGTGGATATAAAGATTCTATATCTTGATAGAGGTATCCTCCCATTGCGACACTCATAACTTGGATGCCTCTACAAATACCGAAAACGGGAATGTTGCCTTCCAAAGCCTTTTGACATAGACGTATTTCTAAAGCATCACGCGACCTACTAACATATTTAATGGTTTGATGCCGTTCCTGAGAATAACGCCCAGGATCCATGTCCCCACCGCCTGGTAGCAGAAGTCCATCAATTTTATCAAGGTACTTAGAAATAGATGCAAGGTGTTCTGAAATAGATTTTTCCCGCGATACGAATAGAAGTGGCTCGCCATTGAACTCAGTGATCGCTTCAATATAGTCGTCCATCATTGTTCTATCTTTACATGTGATTCCAATTATGGGTTTCATATCTAAAAAGCTCCCTTTATTACTTTTTTATGTGTTATGAGATACTATTTAGTGAAATAGCAAACTAATCCGATAGGTGTGCTAAATTCTGATAACGAATTTAGCATAAATTAGGCAGAATATTAATAGAATTCTATATTCCTCAATCCAACGGAAACAACGGCCGACGAACATTCTGATAAGAAAAATGGAGTGGATTCACTGCAGTTAATCCAGGTGTATCCACCTCAATAATCTTTCCCGCAATTGGTTCATAGGCAGCACGGTATGCAATGGCAGCTTTAACAACAATTATCTGCATGGACTTCAGATCAATTCCGAGACTCAACAGCTGCTGTAGGCTAAAAGGGGTTTGACGTTTACTTGTCAGGACCACCAGAGAATTGTCTAATTCAACGACTGCAGTTAGCCCTTGATTGTGATATTTCTGTCCTCCGTGACGCGGTGCTGTCTCAATAAAATGTCCATCGTGTATTAATCGGACCTTGCCTTGAATTGGAACAGGATCACCATGCAGATCGTCAGTTTTCCCACCTACAGAAAGAGATATATCATTGCTAACACCCGCCTTGATACAGGTTTGTACACTCTCTGGATCATACAATATAACGACAAAACCCGTAGCTTTCTGTCTGATCAATTCCTCAAGGATAATTGTGCTATCCCCTGGTGACCCTCCGCCAATGTTGTCCCCCATTTCAACGAGAATCACAGGATGATCCTTACTTTGCATTGCTTGCTGAACTGCTATTGCTGCATCAGGTAGATTCAATGACAGTTGGTCTCGGACATTCCACAACATATCAGATAGTTTATTGACTTCAGTTTGAGCGAGATGTGGTTCATCGTCAGTTACAACTATGAAGGAAGGACCTATTTCGGACACATCAGCATACGGATATCCTGCAGCAACATTTGCAACAAGAATGTTGGCACTGTTTTCTAATTGCTTTGCATTATTGATGATAGATAACATCGGTTCTTTGCTTGTGTTCTGGTATAGAATGTTGAGTATCATCGGAGGTTTGGAAAGTGCTTGGGTTGGATTGACATCTTCTTTCAGGATACGCATTAGTAACTCTCCTGCTTGAATGCCACGTTGCCGTTGGTCAATGTGTGGATTAGTTTTGTAGATTACGATTGCTGTTGATTTGTCAACCATCTGTTGTGAAACATTTGCATGGTGGTCAAGTGTAACAACGATTGGTAAAGACTCACCAAATACTTTTCTCAACCGACGAAGCATTTCACCATCACCATCAGGATAACTTTCAACTACCATTGCTCCATGTAATGCGAGTAAAATTCCATCAAGGTCTTGGACTGAGTTGAGTTTTTGAATGAGAATATCGGTGAGTCTATCAAATGCGTCATCTGTAACTGGACCGGCTGGCATGGCAGTTGCCATTATGGTAGGAATACCGATGATGTTATTTCTTTCAATACATTGGATATAACCGCCCATCTCATGGTGCGTATCTTTCCATGTGGAGACTATATCTACTCCAATTGTTTTGGAAAATGCATTGAAATCCGTAAGTGTGTTGCTAAACGTATTAGATTCATGCATTATTCCACCGAAAGCAATTTTGTGCATAATTTATCCTTGCTCATATCATTATGATTTAAAATACCTTGACGAAGATAATATAAATAGTGTATCATTTAACACATAATTTTACTTGTGTTTATTACATTGAAAAGTCAATCAAACAGATTTCAGACTAAATGAAATAGTGAAAGAACGTATGCATGACAATGGTGTACGAAAGAACCGTATTGAAGAAGCATTAGAAGTTGCTGCACAGGCACACCACGGACAATTTCGTAAAGGCACAGGAACTCCTTATATATCACATCCTTATGCTGTTGGTCTGATATTGATGCATGAGGGATGTTCGGAGGAAGTGGTTATTGCTGGTCTTCTGCACGATACAGTTGAAGATACTGACATGACATTGGCATGTATACAAAAGAGATTTGGAGAAACTGTCGCGGAAATAGTTGATGGTTGTTCGGAAGATAAATCTTTGCGATGGCGTGAACGAAAGGCAGAACGGATTGAAGCGTTGAAGTCTGCAAGTGCTGAAGTATGTCTTGTAACTTGTGCTGATAAACTTCACAATCTTAGGACTGTGATTTCTGAATATGATGAAATCGGTGATTTGGTGTGGGAGCGTTTTCACGGCGGTGTTGAAGCACAAGGTTGGTATTACCAAAGCATTTTAGAGAGTCTACGGTTTCAGAGAGAAAACTACATAAACGGGACTTGTGAAGACACTTTACAGAAACAGTTAGTAATTATTTACAATCAGTTGCATCAAGCTGTGAAGTGTCTTTTTGATAAAGAAACTGAATGAAGGTTGTGTGCTTTTCGCAGTAATCACAACATTGGAACTATTGACATACTTTTCCGGCTAAAGCAAGGAGATTCTTTTGTTCCTCGTGGGAACATTCCTCCTGTTTAATACGAGGGCAACAGGGACTTTCAACCGAAAGTCCAAGGGCGGAGTCATTTCACGGTTTAGTTATCCGTGTCCGCCCACTACGGGGACACTGAGGTATCCAAGATACTCTTTTGTCTGATATTGATTGCACCTACACCGTTGCAGAGATATTTAAAACCACACGGACAGGTATAGTTTCGGTTGTTTGGTTTCTTTCGGTTACCACATTTGGGACAAGTTTGAGAGGTATGTGCCTCGTCTATTGCTTTACTGTGATACCTAACACTTTCGCTTTTATAAGAAAAAGTTAAAAAAACTCTTGATACACAAAAAGTCTGCACGATCAACTTACTCTTTTTGACAAGGAGAACATTAATGATATTCAGAGTCCTACAAGATGTGAAAAAGTTGTTATCTTCCCCAGAACGATGGACACGCGGAACACTTGCACGCAACCGAAAAGGAAAAACGAATTGGCAGAATTCCAATGCCGAAAGTTTTTGTATGACAGGAGCCGTCAACCGTATTATCTATGATTTAGCGATCGCAAATAAGTCTAAGGTTTGGACAGAAACGATGAAGGCCCTTTTCAATACCATTATAGCAGATGCAAAAGAACCTCCATACATTCAGCGAAAAGGCGGCCCAGCAATGACACTATACAGAATGATAGCAAGATTCAACGACAGATCTACTTACAATGATATTATCAGAATTCTTGATAAAGCAATTGAGAGTGAGAAACGGAAATCTTTCAAAGCATTAAGGATGCGAGAAAAAGGAATTGGACCTCTGCCCAAAGACCCATATCCCTAAATACAAAATCTCAAAATTATGACAAACAAGAAAATTCGTCTTACTGCCACCGTCAAATGTGCGGGATGAGCATCAAAACTTGCTCCGGGTGAGCTTTCCCAAATCTTAGATAACCTTCCCAAATCCACAGACCCTAACCTACTTGTAGGCACAGAGACCTCTGATGACGCTGGTATATATCGTTTATCTGATGACATAGCCCTTGTTAATACTGTGGACTATTTTACGCCAATCGTTGATGACCCATATACATTTGGGGCAATCGCAGCGACAAACTCACTCAGTGATGTTTATAGTATGGGTGGTGTTCCAAAGACTGCGTTGAATATTACTTGCTGGCCTAAAGATGACCTTGATCTAACGATTCTGAGTGATATTGTCAGAGGTGGGGCTGATAAAGCTGCTGAATCTGGGGCAGCACTTGTTGGTGGACATACGGTGGATTCACCTGAACTTATGTATGGTCTTGCGGTGACAGGTGTCGTGCATCCAAATGAATATGTTAAAAACTATGGAGCACGTCCTGGTGATGTACTTGTACTAACAAAAAAACTTGGTGTAGGTATTCTCACCACTGGATTGAAATTCAATAAGATAAGCGATGAAGTTCTGCCACAAGTTGTTGAATCCATGACACGTCTCAATGCATCTGCTTCTGAGGTGATGTTAAAATATGGTGCTACTGCTTGTACGGATGTTACTGGTTATGGTCTGTTAGGGCATGCGTCTGAAATGGCAGAAGGTAACAATGTTCGTCTGCATATAGACAGTAGTTCCGTTCCTTTCTTTGACGATGCGCCATCACTTGTGGCAAAGAAAACTTACACGCAGGCATATCTTGCCAACACAAAGTTTCTTTCAGATAAGGTAACCTTCAAGACTTCAGTCTCGGAAGAAATGCGACATATTTTGATGGAGGCAGAAACTTCTGGTGGATTGTTATTTGCACTCCCCGCAGAAAATGCCGATTCTGCTATAAAAGAACTTCGTACTGCCGATTGTCCAGAAGCATCTGTTGTCGGTGAAGTGGTAGATGCAGATGTAGCACATATAGAAGTGCATTAGAAGTCTATCCAATTGGAAATCTTATATGACAAAATCTGAGTTAGCAAAGCAGATACGTGCAGTTTCATATCTTACAGGTGAATTCACATTACGTTCTGGACAAATAAGTACCTTTTATTGGGACAAGTACCGTTTTGAAAGTAACCCAACGTTACTGTCAGCAATAGCAGAAGAAATGGTAAAATTACTACCGAAGGAATTTGACGGTTTAGCGGGATTGGAATTAGGTGGGATTCCACTCGTAACTGCAATTTCTTTACAAACAGGCAGTTCATGTTATTTTGTCCGTAAAGAAGCAAAATCTTATGGAACATGTAATCTCATAGAAGGAGGTGTAAAAGAAAAAAGCACACTTGTTGTTATAGAAGATGTAATCACCACTGCCGGACAGGTATGTACATCAATAGAACAGATCCGTGAAGAGGGGCACACGGTGGAGCATGTGGTGGCGGTAATTGATCGGCAAGCAGGGGGAGAGGAGAAGATAAATACATACGGTTGTTCTTTGGCATCCGTTTTTACGCTTGCCGAATTAGAGATAGTTTAAACACCCATAATGTTGATAATTAAACACACAATAGACAAATAGTTCAACTTTAAACAACTAATGACTTGTGCTGCTAAATAAGTCGTAAGTAAACACATTTCTAAATACTTCTTAAATTAAAAAGCACAAGCAACCGTAATAGAATACGAGAAATGTGAAAGCAAAATGAAAATACTATTTATCGGAGATATAGTCGGCAATCCGGGGAGAAAAGTTGTAACTGAATATTTGAAACAAGTAAATAAAACACCTGAAAACTCTTATGACTTCATCGTTGCAAATGCAGAGAATGCAGCAGGTGGTAAGGGTTTAACCTTTGATATCGTTGACCAATTGTTAGCAGCAGGAGTTTCAGCGATAACGACTGGTAACCACGTTTGGGCACAAAAGGAAATACTTGACTTCATTGACACAACACCACAATTGATTCGTCCAGCAAATTATCCTGCTGAAGTACCTGGTCGTGGTTTCACAATAGTAGATTCTGCAGATGGTAAAACCAAACTTGGTGTAATCAATCTTGCTGGTCAGATTTTCATGAACAGGTATACCAATCCGTTCCATGCTCTGAATTCAATTCTACCAGAGTTAAAGGCAGTAACACCTTATGTGATTTTGGATTTTCATGCTGAAGCAACATCTGAAAAGATTGCGATGGGGTGGCATGCAGATGGAAGGGTGAGTGCGGTTATTGGAACACACACCCATGTTCAAACAGCAGATGAACGTGTGTTACCTCAAGGAACGGCTTACATCAGTGATGTTGGTATGACTGGACCTTACGACTCGGTTATTGGGAGTCGTATTGAACAGGTATTAGATAGTTTTCTTACATTGATGCCTACACGTTATGGTGTAGCTAAAGATAATGTTAGATTGAATGCAGTTCATATTGAATTGAATGATGAAACTGGTTTAGCTGAAAACATAGCAAGAATTCAATATCAACTGTAAATCTACATGCAGAAAACCGATGCGGTATAATGATTTAAACGCGTGATATGGATGGACAAATATGCCATTAGATATTCCAATACCCCGTACTATATTTAGTGTGACACAAATTACAAGAACTATTACACGTATTATTGAACGGCAACCGCAACTTCAAAATGTATGGGTAAAGGGACAGATTTCAAATCTCCGCAAACCTGCATCTGGGCATGTCTATTTTACACTCAAAGATGAGAATAGCACTATCAGGAGCGTTGTTTTTCGGAGTAGTGCATCTCGTTTAAAGTTTATCCCCCGCGATGGTGAAGAAGTACTTGTACAAGGAAAAATCAATATTTATGCTGCAAGCAGTGAATATCAGATTGTTGTCAATAAATTAGAACCTTTGGGTATTGGAGCTTTGCAACGTGCTTTTGAAGAATTAAAGCAGAGATTAGCTGCTGAAGGTTTGTTTGATACACACCATAAAAAACCTTTGCCCAAGATTCCGATGAAAATAGGCGTGATAACATCAGAAACAGGTGCAGCAATCAGAGATATATTGCAACAACTTCAAAAACGCTTTCCCTTGTCTGAACTTCTTCTTTATCCTACACTTGTTCAGGGAGAATTTGCTGCTGCCCAGATTGCAAATGCAATTCATGATATGAACAATAGAACTGACATTGATATTCTGATAGTTGGTAGAGGGGGTGGTTCAATTGAAGATTTATGGGCATTTAATGAAGAAATTGTTGCCCGAGCGATATTTGCATCCACTATTCCAATAATTTCTGCTGTAGGACATGAGACAGATTACACTATCTCTGACATGGTAGCAGATCATCGATCTCCGACTCCATCTGCAGCTGTAGAGCACATAGTTCCTGATCAGCAAGACATTGTCCCATATTTGAAAACACAGGAAGAACGTCTAAGAAACCTTGTGTTACAAAGACTTGAAAATCAACGTGATGAACTTATTATGTTGAAAGAAGAACTTTCGCCATCAAAAAGAAGAGATGTAATAAATCAGTTATATCAAACAATTGACAGTCTTGAAGCGTCATATCATAGATCTTTGAGCGAAAGAATTGATACGCAGAATGTCCTGCTACAAGCTTTTGCGGATCGATTAAATGGTTTAAGTCCTTTAGCAACTCTAAAACGGGGTTATAGTATTACCAGAACTTCCAAAGGAGATATTATTACATCTAACACACAGACAAATGTTGGTGATAGACTTGATGTAACACTCTCTGAGGGTGGTTTGGTATGTACAGTTGAATCTCGTGTGGATTAGATGTTACCCGTCTGATTTAGTTAAGGATACTAAATTATAACTATAGTTTGGACAGTTTTCGTGTTTTCGTCTGTATTGTTTTTTAGACACCTGTCGCACCGCTGGTGCTTGGTTACTGAATGTATTGACGTTTCTATACACTTGTCGCACCGCTGGTGCTATCGAAATGGACAATAAAATGCTTTTTCTGTGAGTTTCGGACAGTGTTGGAACTCAATGAAAATATATCAGACATCAAAGTGACAGTCCCAGAGGGATGGAATGTGTATAGATCATTTCCAGTCCCACTCTAAGCCCCAGAGGGGCGAAATGTGTTTTAGCACGAGATTTAAAAATGAAAATGAAAATGAAAAGCATCACAACTCAAAAAACTGTCCAAACTATAGTAATTATAACAGATTAATATTCTTTTATTTTCATATTTCATATATGTTTAATTATACCGTGAGGGGAGAGACCGTTTGACTTTTGAAGAGAAACTTGAAAGATTAAAAGAGATTGTAGAACTATTAGAATCTCCAGAGACTTTGGAATTGGACACTTCCTTGTCACTTTTTGAAGAAGGTGTTGGATTGGTTCGTTCGTGTCGGAAACTCCTTGAAGATGCTGAAGTCCGGATTCAAATTATATCGCAAGATGAAAACAACGTGAATGATGGGGAATCCTTATCGGAAAATGAAAACGGAGTATTTGATGGTTTTGAAGAAAATTAATGACCCATCTGATCTGAAGAATTTAGATATTAATGAACTTAAATCACTTGCCGATGAGATGCGGACGCACATGTTGGCTGTCCTTTCTGAGCATCCTGGACACTTTGCACCAAACTTTGGCACAGTAGAACTTGCAATTGCTGTTCACACGGTTTTTGACACACCGCGAGATAAAGTAATCTGGGATATTGGTCACCAAGCCTATCCTCATAAACTTTTGACAGGTCGGTTAGATGCGTTTGAGACTTTACGCCAGACAGATGGTATCAGTGGTTTCTTAAGTCGAGAAGAGAGTAAATATGATGTGTTTGGTGCGGGACATTCCAGCACATCTATTTCAGCTGCTTTAGGTATAGCCACTGCCCGAGATGTGAATAATGATGATTTCAAAGTTGTAGCAATAATTGGAGATGGTGGTCTAACTGGTGGAATGGCACTTGAAGGATTAAACGCGGCTGGTGACTTTAGGAAAGATATGATTGTCATTCTCAATGACAACCAAATGTCAATTTCTCCTACCATTGGAGCAATTTCCAAACATTTTCATAAGTTGATAAGCTCACGGGGTTACAATCGCCTGCGTTCAGGAGCAAAGGAGTTGATGAATTTCATTTCATCTGATGCGAAAGCACTTGCACAGAAAATTGAGGCATCGCTAAAACCAGGAACACTCTTTGAGGAATTTGGATTCCGATATTTCGGTCCTCTTGATGGAAATGATTTGGAATCGCTTATCCCTGTATTAACTGGTATCCGTGAGTTAACAGGACCGATTTTAGTTCATGTCGTCACCAAAAAAGGATTAGGATTTAAACCGGCTGAAGATGATCCTGTTGGATTTTATAGTGTTAGCAGTCAGTTTGATCTAAAAACGGGTAAATCGTTACGTCCATCCTCCTCAGTTCCAAAGTATACTGATGTATTCAGTCGTACGCTTGTTGAAGAAGCAAAACAAGATTCTCGGATAATCGGTGTAACTGCAGCCATGCCGGGTGGTACGGGTTTAGACAAATTTGCAGATGCTTTTCCTGACAGATGCTTTGATGTCGGTTTGGCAGAACAGTGTGCAGTCACCTTTGCTGCAGGACTTGCAACGGAAGGTTTGAAACCAGTGGTTGCTATCTATTCAACTTTCTTACAACGAGGTTATGACCAGGTGCTTCATGATGTCTGTATTCAGAATTTACCTGTAATTTTCGCACTTGACCGTGCTGGACTTGTGGGTGCTGATGGACCAACTCACCATGGTGTTTTTGATATTGCATTCCTACGTTCCATTCCAAACATTGTTTCTATGGCACCAAAAGATGAAAATGAGTTACAAAAGATGCTGAAAACTGCTTTGAACCACGATGAAGGACCTATAGCACTGCGTTATCCTCGAGGATCTGGGATTGGTGTTAAGTTAGATGCTGAACCGAAACCACTACCAATTGGAAAGGCTGAGATTTGTCGTGAAGGAGATGACCTTTTAATACTGGCAATAGGTAACCGAGTCTTCCCTGCGCTTGAGGCAGCAAAAACGCTAAGTGAAACCGGAATTGAATCAACTGTTGTGAATACCCGTTTCATAAAGCCGCTTGATACAGAGTTAATTTTGGACTTAGCAAAACAGATTGGGAAAATCATAACTGTAGAAGATGGTGTATTAATGGGTGGATTCGGAAGTGCAGTACTTGAAACGCTGGCAAATGCGGGATTAATAGATGTCCGTGTTACTACTCTCGGTGTTCCCGATAGATTTGTTGAACATGGTGATGTGAATACTCTGTATGAACGCTATGGTTATGATACACATGCGATTATTAGAGCAGGTATCACATTAACTGTCGGATCCTAATGCATGCAACATCTTATCTCTCCTGTTGATAAGAAAATCTCTACACAGATTCATTTAAGTTGAATTATGGAAAGGTTAGATATTGTTCTTGTCAATAAGGGTTTAGTTGAGACGCGTCAACAAGCAAAACGTCTGATTTTGGCAGGTGCAGTTAAAGTCAACAACAATTCTCAACTCAAACCAGGACAACGTATTGCCTCAGATGCAGAAATCGTAATCGAAGAACCGCCGAAGTATGTCAGTCGTGGTGGATTGAAACTTGAAAAGGCATTACGATATTTTGATATTTCCATCCAAAACAGAGTTGCAATAGACGTTGGGGCATCAACAGGTGGGTTTACAGATTGTTTACTTCAACATGGTGCAGATTTCGTGTATGCTGTTGATGTTGGATATGGACAACTTGCATGGAAACTTCGTAAAGATCCACGTGTGAAAGTTTTTGATAAAACTAATATCCGCTATATTGACAATCACATTTTTTCGCATCCCCTTGATATAGCCGTTATAGATGTTTCATTCATTTCTTTACAAAAAGTTTTACCTTTAATACTTGATAAGTTAGGTGTGACTGAGGTAATCGTGCTTGTCAAACCTCAGTTTGAGGCAGGTCGTGATTTCGTAAAGAAGGGTGGAATCGTTGATAATCCTGATATACATAAGGATATACTGAAAAATATAATTGGTTTTGTCCAGAATGACTTGTCAACAATCGCCTTGGGTTTAACGTTTTCACCCATACACAAAGACATAGGTAATATTGAATACCTACTCTGGTTACAAAAGATGCCAAACACTGAAGCAGGTTTTTCTTCAATAAATTCAGAAACTATTAATGATGTAGTTAACTCAGCACATAGTGCTTTTTATGTAAACGGATCAAACAATACAAAATAAAACGATGACTCGACGAAAAATACTACTTGTAACAATTCCTCTATTCTTCCTAATATGCGGCATAATTGGATACCTATATATTAGTTCTGATTATTTTTTAAATTCTTCTTTTATTACAGAACGACTTAGAGATGCATTGCAAGACCAAATCAATGATAAATTTGAAGTAAAAATTGGAGATTTACGAGGAAATGTTCTGACAGGAATTGAAATTGAGAAGCTATCAATTAAGAGAAATTCTGACCTTTCTTCTATTCTGACCACAGAAAAAGTCATCTTTAGATACCATATTCTTCCATTATTAAGACGTAATCTTCTGGTTAAAGCCTTAGTTATTGAATCTCCGACTTTACATGTCGAACGTAACTCGGATGGAGAATTAAATCTAACCCAGATGTTACAAAAGACTTTGTCAGATACTGAACCTAACACAAATAGCAATTTCTCGTTTGCCATTGCAGATGTAGATATTAAGAAGGGAACCGTCTTGTTTTCTGATTCACGGCAAAATCTAAATTTGACCTTACCTGATATAAGCTTTAATTTATATGGTCCTCTTGAAAAGTGGAAACATGATGGTAGTTTTTCTATAGGTAAAGGGAGTTTCATGATAAATGAAACAGAGATTCCGATTGAGCAATTGGATGGAATGCAGTTTGCCATCTCAAATAAAAGCAGTGAAATACCGAATAAATACACTCTTAAGATAGGAAACTCATCAATAGAAATAATTGATTTTAAGAGAGAATGGAACAATGGTGACTGGAAAACAGAAGTTGAGCTGAATGTTGATACTAAAGATGTGCAGAAAGTTATTGATAATAATTTGGAGTTATCTGGACAAGTTTCTATTACACTGAAGCTAAATGGAAATGACTCAACGGTTGAAGGTTCTATCTTATGTAAATCTGACGCTTTATCATTTAGCCAAATACTCTCTTCGGTGGATGGACAATCTGAACAGTTTACAAGAAAGATTGACCTTTCAGACTTATCTGTTGATACATCGATTGATACCAAACAAGATCCAAGTATAACCTTAAACGAGTTTAGGGCAACATTTGCAGATGGAACTATCTCAGGAAATGGAATTATAGAACTCGACGATAATGCTGATGGCAACTTGGTGCAAAGAATTCAACATTATCTTGATGCACCAATCTCTTATGAAAGCGAATGGGCTTTGTCAGATATTCAACTTCAGACACTTATATCAATGTTCGTTGAATTACCTGATGATATGCCAAAATTCAATTCAGGTAGTATTAATGGATACGCAGAAATCAGTAGTAATGCAGAAAGAAGATTTCATCTTGATGGTAACATGAAACTGTTCAATACAAGCATCATTGATAATGACAGAGAACAGAAACAATCATACGCTTTGAAAGATTCAGTATTGGATTACGAGATTGTATCGGAAACAGGAAAAGAATCAGTCATCACCGCAAGTGGAAATATAGATACTTCTACAGTAGAGATCAGCGGTTCATTAGAGAGCGTTGATGTAAAACTAAATAATATTGACTTTGGCAAATTATGCAAAATTTCTAAATCTGGACCATTTTCAGGAATTGGAAATTTATCAGCCACTATATTTAAGGATGGAACAGCGAGTGGATATGCTGAGATTCCAGAAGCATACTACGGAAATCTAAACAGTCTACTTGGTCGTTTAACAAGCAATCTTAGATATAAAGACAACATATTGTATATTGATCAAGGACAGTTGACGAAAAATAGTGATAACGGGATTACGAAAGTTTCCATTGATGGCGATATTAAATTAGAGGGGAAATTGCCTTCAAACTTTACTATCCAAGCAAATCCGTTAGTTCTGGATACGGACTATAGTAATATCTTTTTTCAACAAGAATATCCCATTATGGGGAACATTTCAGGCGAACTTAGATTGTTCGATGCATTGATAGATAATTTAGATGGGAATGGCACATTTACAATTGAATCGGGAAATGCAATGGGAATCAACTTAGAGCCTGCGACATTCGCACTTGAAATTGAAGACTACTCTCTTACAATACCCAATTTTGAGATCAATACACAAGGTCAACAAGTAATCCTCAATGCCCACGCTACGAATGATGGAGAGTTTGATTTTAGTTTAAAAAATAGAAAAGACAAGTCAGTCCAATTAGCCAAACTTGCTCTTGCAGCGGATGTGTCTGATTTTCCGCTTGATGGAAAAATGGATGTGAATGTAACTTCATATCTGAAAAAGAATGAAAATGTTGTATTTCAAGTAGACTTACATTTTACTGAACTTACATTTGAAGGTAATCCTCTTGGAGATGCAGTACTTCATGGCACATTAGTTGAAAACAGAGGAAATACTGAAGAACCTGATTATTTTAATTTTACAGGAGAAGCGTTTGAGGGAACAAGTAAAATAATCGGAAAAATATACACTACACAAGATAGTCCATACCAATTTACTATGCAAAGTCAGGGAATACACGTCTCACCAATTCTCCGTATCTTAGATCGTAGACTTGAAACTATTTCTGGAACAGCAGATGGAATTGTCAATGTAGAAGGTACCATTACTGAATTAGTAGAACCAATCGGACCTGGTGAAAAACGTAACTTTCCTTATGATGTTGACATTGTGATTAACAATTCACAACTTCAATACAATTCTGTAGATTTTTCTAACCCCAAACCAATCCACATAAAGTTAGAGAATGATATTCTTACATTCCACGATAGTTCCTTGATTTTCAGAGGCGAACAAACTCCATTCGTTGAACTGTCTGGAACTTTTGATACTAAGAATGAAATAATAGATATTACAGCACATTCAGACGAAGTATTCTCTCTAAAACCTTTTGGTGTGGCATTTGATATTCCTATTGATGGTAAGGCTTCATATCAATTGAATACAAGTGGACCGTTGAATGATCCAAACATTGAACTCAAATGGCAATTGCCGACATTAAATGTAAATACTAATGTTGGGGATCTTAATGTACATAAAGCGGATGGAGCACTGACATATCAAAACGGATCCATCAAAATTGAACCTTTTTCAATAGAATTAATGGAAAATAGTATGTTGGTTGGTGGAGATATAACTATCAACAAAGAGGAAATAAATGAATCCATTCTGAATTTAGATATTCGTAGCGATAGTTTTGATATAGTGAAACTACATGAATTGTTAACGAAGAGCGTATCATCTGAGCTGGTAAAGACATTTAGTTTGGAAAATGAAACATCTGTTTCTGGATCGCTCGGTGTCTCTGTTAGATTGGGAGGTAACATAGGTGAACCTGTAGTCACATTGAATTCACGTTCAAACAATGACAAACCTATTGTGATTGGCAGATTCACTGATCCAATAACCGTAGATGAGCTCAGTGCAGATATATTTATAGAAAAGCAGACAGTCCAAATACAAGATGCAGTCTTAAAAGGTCAGATGCGAGATGGTGTATTTCACATAAATGGAGATGCATCTCATTCAACCGTCAATACAGACGAAATGAGTTTCAATTTGAGTATGTCATTTAATGCACTGGATTTGCAAGATTTAGAATTACTATTCCAACAGGATAGGAAATTACACAAAGCTCTAGTAAGTGGTTCAGTAAGATGTGCTGGAACGGGAATTAAACCACATCTTGTTACCATAGATGGTAAGATAGATGAACTCAATTTGCAATATCAGAACTACGAAATAAAGAATAAATCGACTTTTGACATCAGTTTAGATCGCAATGAGATAGATTCATTTATTCCACTACAATTTACTTCACCTGAAATAGATACCGATGTTGACATAAGAATGGACGGTCTTCTTTCTGCACCAATGTTGTCTATAATTTGGCAAGGTAAGATTATTGATTTCCCACATAACAAAATTAACTCAGCTTTCCAATGGTTAGGTAGTATAGATTACAACAATAGTATCATAAAACTCAGTTCTAAACTGTCTAATAATGTAGACAGTTTAGAACTAAAAGGGACAATTCCTTTCAATCTATCTGTCTTAGAGGATAAATTCCTTGCACAGTTTACTGAAGAACATATTAATGTTCGTCTTATCGGAGATGAATTGCCACTAAATTTAATTCCAGGACTTGACAAAATCTTTATTCAAGCGGACGGTGTTATAGATATTAACTTAAAACTACAAGGCGCGATATTGGAACCACATTTAGAAGGAACTGTTACTATTGAAGCACCAAATCTAAAAATGAAAAATTTTCCTCAAACACTTGAGAACGTCAGCATCCAGCTCAACGCACAGAAAGATATTGTTAAGTTAACAAAGTTTCAATTTGATATAGAGGATGGAACTGTTTTTCTACATCAGAACCAGAGAAGCCTGTTGACTTTAGAAGGAGTTACACCAAAAACTCTTGAAGTTTATGGCCTAACATTAAACAAATACCCTTTTGCTTCATATCTCCCACAGAACATACCAGAAGATATTGCTAAAGACATTGAAGGGACAGTATCTGCGACATTAATAAGGATAAGTATTCCTCTCTATAACTATTTTGAAACTACAGACGAAAACCCGATACCTATATTACGAGATATAATTACTTTCGAATCAATTACGCAGAATGCAGAAGCAGATTTCACAATAGATAATCTGTCTATAGGTTTTACGTTATTAGACAAAAAATATAAATTTGAGAATCCACAAGCAATTCCTATTTCACTTACATCGGGTGAATTTAAAGTGCGGGAATTAAAACTTGAGAATAGGCAGGATGCAGATTCAAATGATAATCCTTATCCCTTAACATTTAGTAGTTATGGTAAATGGAATATGCAGAGTGAAGTCTTGATGAATATGAAACTTGCCAATTATGATTTATCTACACTAAACAGTCTTTTTTCTAATTTCAATCTTGATGCTTATGATCTCAATGGATTTATAACAACAGAAATCAACATAAATGGCACCTACGCTAGGCCAGAAATAACGGCATCCTTTATTGGAGATAGGATAAAACTAAATAATGCCAGTTTTGATGAGTTTACTGGGGAACTAACATATAGTTCTGACGACGAACAATGGATAATTACTGAGTCTAATCCTATCCTACTTAGCGATGGAATGAATCTACTTAAATGTTCAGGCCAGGTTCCATATTACCTATCCTTCACAAATTACAAATCCGAAATTATTAATGAACCGATGAAAATCATGTTTGATTTAAAGTTGAATGAGATAGGAATTCTGTCTGCTATTGCACCAGAAATTGAAACTGCAATTGGGGCAGGTTCTATTTCCGCTACACTTCAGGGTATGCCGGATTCACCGCACCTAAATGGGACAGGCTCTTTTGACTTAGCATCTTTAATTTTGAAAGATTCACCAATTTATTTCAACGATACACACGGTGATTTTGAATTTTCAGAAACAGATGTAAAAAAAATATCTGTTTACGGTCAACTCAATAAAGGTGATTTTGTAGCAACTGGTAAGATCGATACAGAGTGGTTTAATGTCCAATCTATTGATCTTCATGCAAGCATGGACAACTGCAATATTGCGGAACCTGGACAGTATGAAGTAAATGTCAGTACAGATGCAAACGGTCTACATTTAAGTGGAGATTTAAACAAGAATTCTCAGAGAAACCTGATGCTGTCTGGAGATGTTGTTATCCATTCTGGAAATTATGAACAGAATTGGGAAAACGTCCGTGATTGGTTCAGTGGTTCAACAGTCAGTGGTGTCGAACTCACTTTTGGTAATACTTTACTTGATAACCTTCAGTTAGATTTAGGAATTGATATTCCTGCAGATTTTCACTTCCTATCTTCTCTCGGTGGCACTACTGATATTGAGATCACATGTAACGGACGCATAACAGGATTGATTCAAGAACCGATATTTACTGGAGATGTCATCATTCTTGGTGGAAAGATCAGCATTGTAACCCAAGAATTTGATATCGTTGAAGGATCAAGAATTACTAATCAAGATGATACTGCATTTAATCCGCAGTTAGATATTAATCTAAAAACACAAAATCCTATACGCGGCGTTTTACTTGAAGACGGTAGTACTGCAGACTTAATGGTAACTGCTACAGTTACTGGTGTATTGGAAAATGGTGACATTGACAAAGCAAGGTTGAGTTTACAAGCAGATCCCATAAATTCTTCTTCAACAGCAGTTTTTTCTGATGCATTTCTTCTATCTCTTTTGCTGCCAGGCAGTTCAATATCGCGTTCATTTGGTGGAATAACCTTTACTCTTTCTTCCGGCTTTGATCCTAACGAACGACACATTATTGCTGAATACCCATTACCAAGAAATATGTCAATCAAAGTAGAAGGGGATGAAAGAGGGGACTTTGGAATAGACATTCAATTGCTGGAGCGTAGATTCTAAAAAACAGTAAATCAAAATTTAACTTATAGACAATATTATATTATGAATCTTTGGTAATAAATCTAATGTGCCGTGTAATAACTATATTTCTCCTTAGTCTCATTTTCATCTCACCTATCTCTTTTGCATCAATTGACAATTCTAATACCCAAACCACCTTCCAAGACTCTTCCGCACAAGAAAACATTGTTAAGATTGAATATATTATTGATAATAAACCTGTAACTGATATAGAACAACTCAGTAAACTGGAAGAATTGACTCATATAACTATTGGTTCTCGATTCTCCCGTCATGTAATTCAACAAGGTGTAATTTCACTCTTTTCTTCACAAGAATACTCACAAGTAGATGTGTACACCATAGACTCTCTCCAAGGTAAAACACTCATATTTGAAATTGAAACAATTATGAAAATAGAGATAAGAAAAATAACCGGTGTTGCATCAGATAGACTTCTACGTTCAATCGAAAATGTGTTACGGTTGGAACCGGGGGATAAGTACTTCCGTGAGGATGCAGAATATGATCTGAAATCAATTAGAAGAGTGGGTGAAAATCACGGTTATTTTGGAGTGCAAGTGGAAATAAAAACAGATGCAACGAATGGAAATCTAACATATCAGGTTGTCTTGGGGAGTCCCTCATATATTACAAAGTTTCAGATTCAAGGAAATTCTGCGATTTTTACTGAACACATAAAAGAGATATGTAATACACAAGTTGGTATGATATACATGAGATCTTCAATAAATGAAGATTTTACAGCAATCCGTTCGCTCTATAGAGAGAGATATTATCCAGACATCAAGATAAAACCTATCTTTGACGATCAGAATGGAGTGTTAACGTATGATATCCAGGAAGGGAAACAATTACTGCTTGATTTCGTTGATGAAAATGGAAAACCGATCCTTCAAGATTCTTTTATCCGTAAGTTGTTCGCAAATTTGCAACTCAACAGAGAAGAATCAGAAAGGAGTAAGCTTAGGAGAAAGATTGAACGATTTATCAACAGCCAATCTCGATGGATAGAAGTTGTCCAAACGCATTATCAACAGAAAGGATATTATGGAACTAAAGTGACAACTAAAACATTGACCAATTCCCCACTTCATGTCGAATTTACAATTATACCTGGAAACAGATATACAGTTAAATCTGTAGATTTCATTGGTAATGAAGCATTTACAAAAGAGGAATTACTCCGTGAAATGGAATCCAGACCTACTAATTTTCTCTCAAGATACATACAGAAAAGGTATTTTTCTGAGTTGACTTTAGAAAAAGATAAAAATCGATTGGAGATATTGTATGAAAAATCAGGATATCCTAATGTTGATATAACACCTACATTTGAAGTAGGCAGTTTGAATAATAAGAAAGATGGAGAAGCCTCTATCAAATTAGAAATAATTGAACCGTACAAACAGATAATTTACAGATGTTCATTTATAGGAAATTACGTTTTTGATAAAAAGACACTATCTGATGTGTTACCAAGTAATCTGCCACGGCCTAATGCAAGTCTTGTTCAAAAGAATTATGAGAATGCAATTATTAAGGAATATCACGATAGCGGCTACATGGATGCTAAAGTTGTTGAAACACTGTTTTTTCATAAATATGACACACCGACATTTGAAATTAAAGGGGACTTTACAGAATTGCTAAATGCTGGAACAATTCCAAATGAAATAAGAAAGGAGTTTAGAAAACATAATCTTTCTATTGCCGAGATGGGAATTGCAACGAGGATTGATGATGAGTGGAGCATACAAGATCTTGATGGTAATGTAAGATACGCTCTATTACAAGAAAAGGAGAGTCTTTCAATTTATGAATATGGTATTTTGCAAATGACTATTTCTGAAGGAGATAAGATAGAATTTGGAAATTTCTATTTTCCAGATGATATAGGCGTTAAACCAATCGTCCTTAATCGAGAAGTCTCACATCTTACAGGTACTCTTTTCACACCTGATAAAATAAATAAGGTAAGACAAAACATATCAAATACACGAATTTTTGAGCCAGGTATCTCATTTAGAAGGGATCTTCCCCCAGACATAACTGAGGAAAGTAATCCAGTTAATACTAATACACCGAATTATTCACAGAACGGAACTGTTGTAAATGATGTATACTTTAGTCTTCAGAAAAGAAAGCCAGGGTCCTATGGTGCGAGTGTCGGTGTTAGTACTTCTGATGGACCGCGGGGCACCATATCACTAAATCATCTCAACCTATTTAGACGCAATATAAGATTCCAGCTCCGTGGTCGGTGGGGATTCAGTGCGTATCTCTATGATACAACTGTTACTGAACCGTGGCTAATTGGAAGGACAAGTGGGAGCTTCCAGATTTTAGGTAGAAAGTTAGAAGAGGATGATGGTGTTCGGGCATTGCAAAGTAGTTTTAGTCTAAGTAGAAGGCTTCCTGCAGCTCAGCGTCTCAATTTAGATTACAGTTATCGTTTCTTAAAGGATACCTCATTGGCAAAAACCGATCCAGAATTGTCAACGACAGTAAGCAGTGTGAAGTTTTTATGGAGACAAGATACTCAGTTTCCATCATTAAATCCCGTAACTGGTATGTTAAACGAGGTAACATTGGAGTATGCAGGTGGAATATTAGGTGGTAGAAGTAATTTTATTAAAACTGTCGCTAAATCCATCTACCATCAACAACTAAATGATTCTGGCTATGTGTTATCCACATCATTACGATTAGGACTTACCACCGGACTGCAAAGAAATAGAGAGTCAGAATTGATTTCATTTGAACGATTTTGGGCAGGGGGTTCCACAACTGTCCGAGGATATGAAGAGAGAGGTCTGGGACCGGAAGATACTACAAGAAAACATAGAGGTAACGTTCTATTCATATTTAACACCGAATTGCGTTTTACAATATTAGACCCATTTCAAGGCATTCTTTTTCTGGATTCTGGCAATGTCTGGGGAACATTAGATGAAATAGACTATTCCTGGATGCCAACATCTGTCGGTGTAGGGTTGCGACTGAACTTAGGACCTCTAATTGGTGGTGTAGATTATGCGGTACCGCTTATCTCTGTTCCAGATGTTTCTACAAATTCACTCTATTTTCGTATTGGAAGTACATTCTAATACAATTTCTATTTTATAATATAGCATTTTTCCGTAGGTCGGGTAGAGGCACGACACCCGACATGATAGCCACAATCAATACTTGTTGGGTGTCGTGCCTCTACCCGACCTACAAGTTAGAGGTAGACACAGCACTAATTGCAATCAGCTATTCAGATGGATCATAAAGTCTTCCCAAAGCGAGTGGTGCTTCAGCGCGCCCAACAAATCCTGCCAATACAGTTAAACACAAGATAAAGGGTAACATTTTAAACCATTGATATTGTATTCCTAAACCAAGTGCTTGAAAAAGAGCATCCATTGCATATCCCAACCCAAATAAAAGTGCAGCAGCACAAGTTTTCACTGGATGCCATTTCCCAAAAATGACTATAGCGAGAGCAACAAAACCCCGTCCAGATGTCATTTGAGGAAGGAAATAAGGAACATCAGCGAGTGATAAATAGCCACCCCCAATTCCAGCCATAGTTCCTGCAAACAGTAAACACATTGTCCGTATAAGAGATACATTGGATCCGACAGTTGATATTGCTTTAGGATGTTCGCCACATGCGCGAACTTTTAATCCGTAGTGTGTATGATATAAGAAGAAATATACACAGGGTACAAGTAGAAATGCTATGTAGACAATGATATTATGAGAGAAAAGTATCTCTCCAACAAAAGGAATGTTGTCAAGATAAGGAAATTTGATATCTTTGAAATCGTGTACACCTTGTTGACTACCAATACCTCCTAACAATCGTTCATATAAGACCTCAGTCAATCCTAAAGCTAATAATGTGATTGCGGTACCTATTACAATTTGATCTCCGCGAAGTCTAATGGCAAAATACGCGAAGATTGCAGCAGTGAGAAAGCCACTAAACCCTGCAATCAGAATTCCTATCCATGGTGCAAGGAACGGTAATTCGGAGGTATAAAACGATCCTAACAATCCAAAAAGGGCACCAAAAAGCATCATCCCTTCAATGCCGATGTTAATCACCCCGGCACGTTGAGATACTACCTCCCCCAATGCAGCAAGTAATAGAGGCGTAGATGCGTACATAGTAGAAACTATTATATTTTCAATTATCTCCAAAACGATCCTTTTTGTGAGTATCTCAACTAATCCCTTGATTTACTTTTTTGATTGTTTCTGAAATAAACTTATAGAACCAAAACCGATGACAAAGAGTAGAATAATTGCTTGCATCATCCATGTTACTTGTCTTGAGATGCCTACTTCAGATTCCATTGCGAATGAACCTTCTGCAAGTGCTCCGAACAATAGTGCGGAAGCAATAGTTAACAGAGGATGCAGTTTTGCTAATAATGCGACAGCGATGGCAGTGTATCCATATCCAGGTGAAAAGTTATGTGTGAGTCGTGGTGCGAGTGCCATAAGTTCAATTGCACCCCCGAGTGCTGCGAGTGCACCACTAATGCAGAATACGCGTAGCGTATTTTGCGAGATGGAAATTCCAGCAGCCTCTGCCGCTGCGGCACCCTCCCCGACTGCGCGTAGTTGGTATCCATAAGTAGTTCTGAATAGTACATAGGTTAACACTGCAGCTAAGATAACTGCAATAACGATCCCAGAATGGATACGATGTGGTTCAAGGATGTGAGGTAAACGTGCCCAAAGAACTATCGGATCACTTTGTGGACCGGTTTTTGAAGTTTCCTGAAGAGGGCCACCATCAATCATCAGACTAACAAAGTAAATTGCAATGTAGTTGAACATAATGGTACTGATCACTTCATTGACCCCACGTGCAATCTTCAAAATAGCAGGTACAACGCCCCATATTCCACCAGCGAATATTGCAGCGGAAAAACTGAGAGGAATTACGATCCAAGCGGTATTTGGTAGGACAGTTGCAATCTTTGTTCCGATAAACGATGCTGCTAAAGCCCCGATAAGAAACTGACCTTCAGCACCAATGTTCCATATCCCGCACCGAAACGCAATTGCCACTGAAAGCCCTGTCATCAGATATGGCGTTCCTTTTACCAGTGTTTCACTTATACCACCGAATGAACCGAAAGTTAGTGTTACAGCAGCAATGTACGCTTCTATAGGATTATACCCACATAGTAATACCACAATCCCATTTGTTATGAATGCAGCAGATAGTATTAGAATTGGAGCAAATATCCAATTGATAAAGCGAGGGTATTTTTCTAAATAGAACAAGCAAGAGGATTTTACATTTTGATAATAGGTAAGTAGATTAGGCAACGGTATCCGCCTCTCCTGTCATAAATAGTCCTAAAGTTTCAATGTCATCACGATATTTTGTAGCATCAATTAGCTTTCCTTTTGACATTACATAGAACCTATCACTCAATTGCAAAACTTCATCCAATTCAGTTGAAATCAATAACACTGACTTCTTAAATGTTAGTTGCCTAAGAAGTGTTATATGTACATATTGTGCTGCATTGATATCCAATCCTCGTGTTGGATTAACAGCAATAAGTAATTCGGGTTGTGGTGATATTTCTCTTGCTAGGACAATTTTTTGTTGGTTTCCACCTGAAAGCGTTGACGCAGCTGCGCCAGCAATTGGAGGACGTATATCATACGTTTCAATTAAACTTGATGCCATCTTATATTTCTGTCTCTGGTCAATTATTCCCCACTTAGCAATGTTTTCTATTTGTAATGTATTTAGCATAAGGTTCTCAGCTACAGAGAAAGTAGGAATGATGCCTGTTGTTCGTCTATCTTCTGGGATATAACCGATACCGCATTGTCGGACTTGCTTAGTGCCGTTCGGTTGTAGACCTAAGATCTGAATTTGTCCTGCAACTGGTGTTCGTAACCCCACAATTGCTTCAGCAAGTTCACGTTGCCCATTTCCATCAACTCCTGCTATACCTACAATTTCTCCTCTATATGCTTTTAATGTTATGTCTGAAACAGCGATTTCATCACGATTTCCCATTACTTTCAAACCCGATATATGTAGCACAAGGTCTTCTGTTGCTTCTGTTGCTTTCCTTTCAATTTCAGATATTTCTTCTCCTATCATTTGCTTAGCAAGTTTACGCGTGGAGAGTTCTCCTGTTTTTCCTTGATATACCTTCTTCCCGTTTCTCAAGACCGTGATTCTATCGCTTACTTCTAATACCTCTTTCATTTTGTGACTAATAAAGATGATAGAACGATTGTCAGCTTGTAACAAGCGTAAGATAGAGAAAAAACTGGTTACTTCTTGTGGGCTAAGAACAGCAGTGGGTTCATCTAAAATTAAAATTCGTGCATCTACTGCAAGTGCCTTAAGTATTTCGACACGTTGTTTTAAACCGACAGACAGTGTACGTATGAGAGCATTTGGATCAACATTTAAATTAAACTTGTGAGAAAGTACGTCTGTAATCTGTATTGCCTCATCTTTTTTGTAACGAAATTTACTTAGATTCTGCGTTTTTTCATCAGTTGAATCTGGGGATGGACTTTCTCTTGAACTGAATTGGGCAACGGTTAAGGCGATATTCTCTGCTACCGTAAGGTTCTCAATCAACATAAAATGTTGATGAACCATGCCGATTCCGTGTTCAATTGCATCTTTTGGAGATTTTAAGCGTGTTGGGATGCCTGAGATTGAGATATTGCCGCTTGTTGGTCGGTATAGTCCATAGATGAGATTCATGAGAGTTGATTTTCCAGCACCATTCTCACCTAATATTGCATGGATTTCGCTTGATTTTAGTTCAAAATTGATATTGTCAACTGCGACAAGGTCTCCGAATTTTTTCGTGACATTCTGTAGTTGAAGTATACTATCTGTTTCCATTTATATCTCACACCAACTTTTAACTCTATCAGTTGTCAATTCATCATCGTAAGCAACAAACCGTAGTCCGATTTTCCATGAGTCTTCCGCTATAGTCTCCACCGGACCAGTTTGCGTTGGATTATAGAGAGCCATTCCATAGTCACGAATAAACCACGGTCCACGAGTTGCATCATCAAGTATTTTCATAAAGACACCTAAATGACCGTGTCCGTGAAGCGTATTTTGATATGCGATATAATCAGACGTATTGTCATCTATTACCTCAACTTTTCCTTTCCGCCCGTTATCACCGATGACCACACCACCCATCACAGGTAGTAGTCTGGGTTCAACTCGCATGCCGATACTTCCATATTTTGTTTGTGGATATTCAACATCACCGTAAGCAGCTACTTTTTCACTTGTCATATCGCAAACTGTACCGTCATCAATAGCATATAGGTTGACAGAGCGTATTTCATCAATCAATGGTTCTTCGTTTGCATCACGCCAAATTATGTTTTGTATAAACTGAACGCCGTTTGAATGTGGTGTTATATCTATTTCCTTTTGTGTATCCATCCGTCCTAAGTTTTCAAAGAGTCTATCTGTAAAGGAACGTCTTGGTGGTGCTCCCCAAAACCACGCTTCTCGTTCTCCCACCTTGACAGGAGCTTGTCCGACAAATATGCCGTTATGAAACGGATGGTCAAAAGCAAACTCTTGGATGACTGTGTGTCCAGACGGTGTATAAAATGGAAAGACAAAGGGACGGTAAAAGTTTGTGCCGATTCCCCCTAAGCACCTACCTGTATCGGTTTCAACGACTAAATGTGTTCTTGCATTTATAATTATATCGTAATTGTTCATACATTCACCTAACTTGTGCTCTGATTCTAATCTGGATAGGTTTCTAAGCAAGTTTGAATATTAAATATACAGGTTGCACGTTGATGGCGGGCGGGGAGACCCCGCCCCTACGGTTTCAGAGCCTGCAGGAAAATCGGAAAATTGATAATTCATTACTTAATATCGCTTAGGAACTATTTGATAAAGAATAACAATAGATTTGATATTGGTAGAATAACTCAATAGAGTATATGGTATCAATATTGAGATGTCAACGTCAATTTGCGTTTAATCCAGGGTTATTCATGGTAAATTATTGAATTTGTTGGGCATTGGCTTGTAGGAGCGACATGGGTGTAGCGAGCAAAGGTCGCACCTACAGATAGGGTATCCAATTATATTATAGTAACGTGAGTTGATAAGACAACCGAATTTTGAATGTTGTGTTTCATTGACGTTAATCTTGGTTGGAAACCAGAACAAGGCTTATGCTCCGTAGGAGCAATATGTTTATAGTAACTATCTAACGCAGCACCCCGCTCCGTAGGTGCGGCATAAGGTTTCAGAACACATAGCACTCCGCTGGAGTGCAAGAACTAAAATCCGATTTTCTATAAACATGGCACTCCGCTGGAGTGCTGCGATTTATTCGGCATCAAATTTGAATAGGTGCGATATATCGTGTTAGATTCCTCCAATTCATTGTGTCAAACCCTCTTCAATTATTATCAAACTCACATGATAGTAGAAACCCAAACGAACAGTTTGTGACGCAAAATAGCGACATTAATTATTAGAAATGGGACAACACCAAAAGACACCAAATTTGATACCGTGGTATTGTTTGCAAATTGGCTATTGGCTTTCAGCAATCAGCGGTCAGTTGTCTGAACCAGGATTTGGTGCCCGCTATTAATTCCCAAATATCGGGGGTGGAAAATCTGGAATTACGACATCAACACGTTTCGGGATGCCAGAAGAGATCGGAAATCCGAGCCAACGTTTACCCAGAAACCATCTGATCCCCTCAATATCACCAATTTCTTGATGAATATAACGATTGTTTGTTAATTTCGCTGTTAGCGTGAGATTATTAGGTCTTAACGGTAAGTTTTCAAAGTGGAACTCGCCATTTTCATTCGTAATAACAGGTACGTCCTTCTTAGTTCTGTGATGAGAGGGACCCCAGGAAATCTCAATATTCTTAAACGGAACAGATGCGTTGTTGTCACTATTCGTAAGAACAGTCCCATAAACCGTCCCTTTAAAATAAGATCGCCATTTCTTTTTTGCTGTCTCTATGACATATGCAATAAGGGAAGTAAATAGGATTGCACAAAGAAGACCTTTTACTGGGCCGAAGATATTCAAAAAAATATAATGCCAAGTAATTTCAATAATGCTATAGTAAAATAAGGTTTGTATGACTCCTAAAACAGGAAACCATTTACTATTTGGACTTGAACGATTTTTGTTGAGCATAGCATTTTCCTTTGACAACATTAGTCAAGGATTGATTTCTTATAACGTATATCGATACCTGTATAAAACAACTTAACGGGTTTCAGTGTCTCAAGGTCTAATAGAAAGTGACCTTCCTCATTTGCATAGTTTATAGCCTTTGCAGATGGATTAAAGGTTGCTCCCCATCCTTTAGCAATTATACGCGGCGCGAGTTCTTTTGTAAGATCAAGTGGCCAGACATCTCCCTTCGCAGCAATCGCATCCTCCCTGGTTGGGCGTATTGGCTCGCTGACGGTTTCAATATCAACCAACCAAATTTCATTGTGTAGTCCAAAGGGGTCATCTAAATTTTCTTCATCCGATCTCTTGAGTAGGTCGGGACGCACTTCATACAACAGATGTTTTCCTGATGAGGATATCTGTAAATTAGAAATCCTGGGGGCATTGACGATCTTTGTCCACATAGGGCAGCGAGTGGGATAAGGTGCAACACGCCAGATACCCGTTTCATCCCATAGATAGATATACTTGTTCGTATCTGGTGCCCATCGTACTTGTGTTTCCAACGTTATTTTCGGCATCGGTTGGGTAAAAATCTGTGGAATCACTTTCGGTTCCTCAGCCGGTGCCCATTCTGTAAACGTCTTCTTTTCTTCATCAGAAAAAAGAAATTTTCCCTTTTTACTTCGAAGAACTTTTCCATTCGTTTCTTGTATCCTCCAGCCTGCGGGGTTGAGCATTCTGGAGAGTTTTACCTCACGTTTCTTCTGCGGTGACTGGAGCGGATGTGGTTCAAGCGGCACGAAGTAGCAAAAATGTTGTCCATCTTTTGAAAAGTGTAGTTGTTCTATGGGAACATTACTGGTAGCAATATAAGGACTCATCTTTACTTCATCCATCAAAACCAGGTCAACAGTATAATCGTTTGATGATTGCCAATACAAATAACTGATATTTCCATGAGGTGCCGCAACAATTTCTAAGTATCGCGGTGTGAGACAAAATCCACCGAATCTGGCACGTCCTTCATGCTCCGTGATAGCAAGCATCAGAAAGAATTCAGAACCTCCATGATATCTGTTTTCTGAAATGAGAACTTGATATCTGCCGTTAGGAGAGAATGATAGCGGATGCATCAGTCCTGTGTATTGAAAATGTTCTAAATGGGATTTAAAATCTTTCTTTTCTCCTACTGCTTCAAATTGTCCCAGTATGCAAACAAGAAACAGAAGTGTTCCAAAAACACATCTAAAAAAATAACGCATTGTGTCATCTCCTTGATATTTCGTAAGAGAAGTGCTGTAGTGCCACTTCTCTTACAAAGCTAATGGTTTTAATATTTACCAACCAAATTTCATTATTGATTCCAAAAGTCTGGTTTCGGATACGGACCATCTTCACACGGATCGAAATCTTCACTGGAATCTGCGTTAAAGTCCACCTGTATACTATCCCAATAATTTACAGGAACAACTTCAAAAGCAACATTGCCTGTATCTACAAATCTTTCTGTTGCTTCATAATAACAAACGCGGAGTGGTCTATTAGCTGGAATAGGATCATCTCCATGGTAATGCATATCGTCAGCCTTTAACGTTACGTGCATGAAATACCCTATTGGTATCTGATTATCAAAAATATAAAAGCCGGAGTTATTCGTCTTTACCTTATCGGTCTTCTTTGCAAAGATATTAGATATCTTTAAAACTTGATACTCAACAATTGTTGTATTAGAACGAGTGTCGGATACCCACTCTCCTTCTGGTTCTGAACCCGATTCTCCTTCTTCTTCAACCCAACACCAGAAAATAAGATTCTCTCTGTTGTCCAGTGCATCGCCATCAGTAGCGCACTTGCAATTCCCAAAAAGCGTTGTTGTTAACAATGCTCTCCATACTTGTTTGGCACCGATAATAATTATTCCTTTACCAATCCATGTCACGAGTCCTGATACTCTTACTTCCACATTCATTGCATCCCCTGCTGACCAACCAAGGCTCCCCGTAACATTAATTGAAGTACTAGTTACGCGCGATACACTGCGTTTTACGGCAGAAACACCATTCACCAAAACCTCTATTTCATTAATAACATAGTTGCTGCTTGAAGATGTAGCTTCAACATTAAATGAATAAGAATCACCTATTTTGATGTCATCGGTTATTGTATTCGTGAACGTAATGACTTCTTCAGGTGGAGTCCAAACCGTCAGGGTATATGAATCCCAATCTACAGTCTGATCATCTGCATCAGACACTGGATAGGCGTAAGAGGTAATCTCGTATTCTTCACCAGATGTGCTGCCTTGGGAAAACGTGTGACTAAACTGGGAACTTTCTGATGTTCCATCCCCGTAGTCTGTGTAGACCAATGTGCCCAAGCCCGTTTCGCCAGGGCCTCTAACATACCAATAAACAGTACCGAAAGGTTCATTGAATTCCGCACGAGAATATTGTGTTGAACCTGTAAAAATGTAATTGTCATAAGATGACTCGGGGCCAACAGAATCAACATTGATTGCTGCATCAGCAGTTCCTGAAAACACTAAGACTGCTGAGATAACGATTGTGAGTAATGTGCCAAATCTTGCAAACATGATAAATCTCCTTATTATTAGTAATAGTTTCTCGCCAAGCGTGGCGATGTGAACATTTACTGTTCTTTCTGTAAAGGTTTTCCCATTCTTTAACATCACTATTCTGGATGGGTATTAAGGTTGTCAAAACCTATTTCCAGTGCAAGAAGGTAAGCCTTTTTCAACTTCTTCAAGGCAGTTTTCGTAATTTGACTAACCCTGCCTCCAGAGATGCAAAGTGCTTTGGCAATTTCAACACCGCTACGACCTTCAAAATACTTCATTTCAAGGATACGACGTTCCCGTTCAGAGAGTTTGGTTAGAATCTCTGGTAAATGTTCACAGAACTTTTCCAACTCAAGCTGCTTGATAAATTCTTCTACGAATGTTTCACGTGCACACGCCTCTGCATTCAAACATGCAACCAGCGGATTGGGACTAAAGTTTTCATCATCCGTGTGTTCTTCTTCATGCGGATATAGTAGCAACTTTTCTGCTTTCCGCTGTTCTTTCCATCTTTCTTGCCAAAGACGTGTACACACGACTTTCTTCATATACGTCATCAAGCTTGCACCACTCGAATGGTTCGGGTCATACATCGGCAGAGTTTTCAAAACCGTCAACATACCGATTTGAAAGAAGTCTTCTGTCAGCGTTCCCAACTGAGCGTTGAACGTTGTGGCACATTCCGCACAACGACGGACTGCTTTCTCAGCAGAGAGTGGATCATCAGCAACAATTGGAAACGGACAATCCGCATTGTAACGTGGACCGCGTAGGTATTTCATTGCCTTATTCCTTCCCGATGTTAAATAACAAGAAAATTAATCTTTCCAACTATAAAAACAAGGTGATCACCTTTTATATTAAGTACATACGTCTGAAACAAAATTCTTTAGCTTTTTTTAGCAAAAAAATGCAAAAAGCATAGAATTTTATGGAAAACTAATGTTTGCATAAGGGAATAATGAAAATGTGTGGATAGTAATGCTCTTTATTCCTCCATAAGTAAATAGAAAACGCCTAACTTTTGTCAGAATAAATCGGTGTGAGGCACGGCATTTTGCAATGGGGCGTACTGGATTTGAACCAGTGACTTCTACCGTGTGAAGGTAGTGCTCGTACCCCTGAGCTAACGCCCCGTAAAGGTTTGTATTATGTTCACATATATTGGATTTAACATATAAACATATCGTTCCTTACTCAAGAACAACGCGGTGATAGCGTTTTTTGCCTGCTCGTAGAAGGAGTGCATCTTCATCTAACATATTGGCATTGACGATAACATCTATAGCTTTATATTGTTTCTCATTGATATATGCCCCGCCTTGCTGAATTAGGCGACGCGCCTCACTTTTTGATGTGGCTAATCCGACTTGATGGAATAGATCTATGATGGGAATACCTGTGTTGAGATTGTCTGCGGGGATAGCAGTGGTCGGCATAGCATCAAGGTCAAGTCCACCTCCGCCGAAGGCAGTGCGTGATGTTTCCTGTGCATTATCTGCTTCGGTCTTTCCGTGTGCAAGTTTAGTGGCTTGGTATGCAAGGATTGCCTTTGCTTCTCGTATAGCATCATGTTCCAATCTCCCGAGTTGCCGCACCTTATCCATCGGCAGAAAGGTAAAATATGCTAAGAACCGTTCAACATCACGGTCATCTATATTTATCCAGTATTGATAAAATTGATAAGGAGATGTTTTATCTGCATCAAGCCACACAGCACCATCTGCGGTTTTTCCCATTTTCGCGCCACCTGCTGTAGTGAGCAGTGGGAAGGTAAGACCATGCACCCGTTCACCTTCAATCCTACGCACGAGATCAACGCCAGCGAGGATATTCCCCCATTGGTCATCACCACCAAGTTGTAGAACACAATCGTATTTTTGGAATAAGCACAAATAGTCGTAGGCTTGTAGTAGTTGGTAATTGAATTCAAGGAAGGAGAGTCCCAATTCACGTTCGAGGCGTTGTCGGTATCCCTCAGCACGGATCATCTCATTGACACGAAAATATTTGCCAATATCGCGTAGAAATTCGATATAGTTTAGAGACAACAACCATTCTGCGTTATTTAAGAATAATCCCGCGTTGTTGTCTAAATCCAAATAACGTTGTAATTGTTTGAGGATACGAGTTCCGTTATTTTCTACTTGTTCTGCTGAGATCATTGGACGCATCTCTGTTTTATCCGTTGGGTCGCCGATCATTGTTGTGCCACCACCGATAATTGCAATCGGTTTATGTCCCGCGCGTTGCAGATGAGCCATCGCCATAATTGGCACAAGACTGCCTGCATGTAAACTGTCTGCTGTGGGGTCAAAACCAACATAATATGTGATTTGATTGCCAGAAAGTAGATGCGAAACGTCTTCAGCATTCGTACACTGTTGCACGAAACCACGTTCTTGTAGGGATTCAAAGGTATTTGACATTGAATTAGTTCCTTAAATGAGTTATGATACCGATGTTAATGATACCATAGAGGTATTGGATTGTCAAATCAGATGTAATGACTCCACAATATTATAGTTGACAGATGTAAAATGACTGTGTATACTTAATAACATTCTACAATTTCTGGTATACCATCTGAGATGTTTTAAAATACCATATCCTATAAAGTTTAAAATAGATACCATGGCAAAGAAAAAAAGTAGGTCGGCGAATGTTGCACGTAAACGTGAAAAACGGAACCGCGACCGAAAATCCAGAAGTAAACAGTTAGCAGCTGAAAAACAAAGAAAACAATCCTACGGGAAAATGGATGAGGAACGTTTACATACTTGTCTAATTAAAAGTCGTGATTTGATAAATGAACCAGAGTTTGAAGAGGTGCATTTTGATATAGACTTGATGTATGAAGAGTTGTTTACGTTACTCAGAGACCATAACGAAACTGAAACATCTGTACCCCAGATAAATGTTCCACCTAAAATTATAGGAGTTGAAACCGAAATACCAAATTTCGTTAATGATGAGATACCGGGCTTTAATGATCTCTGCGAAAAGTTTCGCACACATGTCATACGGCGTTTAGTAACTCCAAAATTCATGCGTACCTTGCAATCTGCACTATCAGCCTGCGAGAAACGTTTTAAACAAATTGGAGATCGAGACCGAGCAGAGGTGGCTCATGTATCCCATACACTTTTTGAGGTAGTACCGCAACATATTTTGATTGAACATCCGTTGATAATAGATATAGGTTTGAAAACGATGCAGTATTTGGTTGATGAACCTCCATCTATGAAAGAGAATGAATCCCGTGTAAGAGACATCGTATCGAGTATGCTGGAAACTGAATCGGAAGAATACCAAGAAGAGGAGTATTCAAACATAATTTCTGATGCCATTGTGCAGGAACCCCCATTTTCAGAGGTTTCAGAACCTCCTAAACCAGATGACACTATTTTGACCGCAGAAAGCAACCTACCTACACCTGAGTCAGATTCACTACCATCTCCGGATACATTCCCTGCGAAAGCCCTATACAAGAACTTTGATGGCATGGCAATTAAGAATGTATTGAAAGAATGGCAAAATGACTCTCTTGAGAATGAATCCGAAACACAACTTGACTTGTTTAATGAGGATAAGGAACTGTATATATCGATCACAGAAAATAGAATACAACTTCACGCACAATCTGTAGCAAAATTAGATGTAGCGATGGAACAACTTGAAGAGTATTGTCAATCGGGCATAATGTATCTTGCTAAAACTATTGAAGAAGGAGGTAATGTAGATGCCACGGAGTAAAAGCGGACAAGTGAGACGCCGCACACAAATACGCCAACGTCAACTACGGCGTTTGAAAAAGAAAAAAGCAGCTTTGAAAGAGTTATTGCAGAAGCAATAACTCTTCTGATGGGACAGGCATGTAACCTGTCCCATCAGGTCTTGTTAAAAAAAACAGATTGAAAATTATTCAAAAATTATCGAGAATTGTATATTTTTCTTGACATTCCTAAATATAGTGAGTATAATTATCAACAATCGTGTAAGAATAGACACAACTTGTACGAACATTTGATATTAGTTGTTCCTAACACAATTTAGGATAATGAGACACGTTATCAGTTCTTGACATATTTCCAAAACCTATCGGTATTAGGTTTAACAAAAAACATTATACGATATTGAGACTCAATATCTCTATATAATTTCAACTTTATGAATAAACTATATCTACTATTCCAAGCTGTTTTGGGAATGTTTCTTATATTTAGTTTCTGTGCTGTTGCTGGTGCGAACACATTTTCTGTATCGGGTTATGGCATAATAAACTATGCGCATTATGACTGGGAACTTGACCCGAATAAACGTGCATCCATAGACATAGAACGTCTTGTGGTGGCACCGAAATACCGAATTAACGATACTATCCGCCTTGAAGCAGAATTGGAGTTTGAACACGGCGGAACCGGTAGCACCATGGAATTTGACAAATTTGAAGAATTTGGCGAATTCGAGATGGAAATAGAAAAGGGTGGTGAGGTTATTGTTGAAAAACTTGCTGCGGTCTTTTCTATTCATCCTTTACTCAACTTTCGTGTGGGGCATATCATCGTGCCAGTCGGTCTCTTAGCAAAACGGCATAGACCACAACATTACTTTACAACAACTCGTCCCGAAGCGGAAGCGCATATCATTCCGACTATCTGGCATGAAACTGGCGTTGAACTTTTTGGGAAACTGGGACCATTGAAATATCAGACTCAAATTATTAACGGACTGGATTCAACAGGATTTAGTTCACGACATTGGATAGTTCCTGGACATCAACTTAGATTTGAAACGGTCAATGCGGAAGCACCCGCGTTTGTCGGACGACTTGATTATGAATTTGATGAGGATTTTACTGTTGGTATCTCAGGTTATTTTGGAGATACCGCAGCGAATCGTCCTAAACCTGATGTGGATTTTGATGCTTATGTCGGTATTGTCAGTTTTCACGGATTTTACGAGATGAATAACATAAAAGTGCGAGGAGTACTCCTTGGTGGAGCCCTTCAAAATGCTGACAGATTGTCAAAAGTCAACCGTACACTTTCCAATAATCTTAATGTGAAGCGGACTCCGATAGGTAGTACTGCTGTTGGTTGTTATGTTGAGGTGGGTTACGATGTTCTGTCGCTTATCAAACCGGATGCATCCTCACCTGCATTGGATGTTTTTGCTCGTTTTGATTATTACGATACGATGGCAAGTGTTGAAGGGATTATCTTTGATAATCCACGGTAGGAAAGAACTACGTGGACTTTCGGTTTAAACTATCAGGTTCACCCTAAATTGGTTTTCAAAAGCCACTATTCACTACGGAGCTTAGCTACCAAAGATTTAAATGAAGAAAATACTTTTGCAGTTGGCTTCGGTTTTCAATATTAATATATATTTTCGCGTTAGGAAACCGCGTAAATAAAACTAAAAGATGGAGATTTTTATGAAGTTCTATAAAGTTTGGACATTGTTTTGCTGTTTGCTACTCGCACCTGCTTTTATTATAGGATGTGGGAGCGGTGATGACGTAGATAAAGATGGTGACACTCAAGGTGAAGCTTTTGAAGCTAGTTCAATATTAAATAATTTTGTGAACAAGGTCGTGTTGGCAACCTATAGCGATTTAGATGACAAAGCATGCGAATTGTTGATAGCTGTAGAGGTGTTGCAAGCTGAAACCACACAGGCAAATCTTGAAAAAGCACAAGAAGCGTGGAAAGCAACGCGAACACCTTGGGAACAGAGTGAAGCATTCCTGTTCGGTCCCGTTGATACGCAAGGACTTGACCCTGCTCTTGATAGTTGGCCGGTTGATCACGTCAACTTACAATCTGTTTTAGATATCAATGACGACCTAACGGTAGATTTTGTCAGCGGATTAGAAGATACACAAAAAGGATTCCATACCATTGAGTTTCTGCTATTTCGCGATGGAGATCAACGGAAGGCTTTAGATATAACTGAACGAGAATTGGAATACCTGGTTTCTACAACTGAGAATCTTAGGGAAAGCACCTCTCAACTGAGACAGGCTTGGTCACCTGCGGGGGAAAATTTCAGCAATACTGTTGCTTCAGCGGGAGAGGGAAACGCTGTTTATCGCTCTCAAAGTTCCGCAGTCCAAGAAATGGTCAACGGTATGATTACAATTGCCGATGAGGTCGCTAATGGAAAGATAGCAGATCCTTACAACGAAGAAAATACAACGCTGGTTGAATCTCAATTCAGTTTTAATTCCATATCGGATTTTCAAGACAATATCAGAGGAATTCAGAACGTCTATATGGGAAAATTCATCAATGATGGACAAGGACTGAATGAATTTGTCAATGGTAAAGATGCGGATTTAGATTCTCGTTTCCAGTCAGAGATACAGAATGCTATTGACACCATTGGCGCGATTCCAGACCCATTCCGAGATTCAATTACTTCTAACCGCCCCGCTGTTCAGGCAGCAATCGATGCTGTAAGTAAGGTTCAGTTAACGCTTGAACAAGATATACTCCCGCTCATTCAAGATAGTGAGTTTAATTAGAATGCCTGACTATTTCGTCTATGGGGAACAGTCATAGACTGTTCCCCCAACAAACTATAATGATATGAAGAATCATCTCGCTGTTATAATCTTGATTTTGTCGGTATTTTTTGTAGTTGGGTGTAATTCCGATTCACCGACGAATATATCCGATTTTGGAACACCGTTAGATTCCACTGGTGCTCTATCAGGTGGAGATACAACAATTTTTGACGCATCAAGCCATGCGTTCTCAATTCCGGCACCAAATCTTTCTGATGCAGCCCTTCAGAAACACTTGGATGGTGATGTTGAATTTGAGGCGGTTTTCGTCACTGCTCCTGCGGAGGTGAACCCTGGTTTAGGACCTATCTACAACAACATATCATGTGTCAATTGTCATAGCCGTGATGGACGCGGTCGTCCACCAGGTGTTGATGGCAGACTGGTATCAATGCTATTCAGACTAAGCCTCCCGAATACTGAAAATGAGGAATCAGGAAAACCACCTATTCCGGTGCCAGGCTTCGGAACACAGTTGAATAACCGGGCTATTTACGGCACACCTGCAGAAGGTTCAGTCAAAATTGAGTACACTGAACAAGCATTAACAACCGAAGATGGCACGCGCGTCCACCTGCGTTATCCAAGTTATACTATAACAGATACCTACAAACCGTTACCTGAAGATGTTGAAGTGTCTCCTCGTGTTGCTCCTGTTGTCTTTGGACTTGGGCTGCTTGAGGCAATTCCCGAAGAGACTATTTTAGCCTTTGCGGATGAATCAGATATTGACGGAGATGGTATTTCAGGTAAACCCAACTATGTATGGGATGTGGTCCAAAAACGATACACGCTTGGACGATTCGGTTGGAAAGCGAACCAACCCAATCTTCTTCAACAGGTTGCATCTGCATATCACGATGATATGGGTTTAACGACTTCTCTCTTTTTACTTGAAAATTCGTTTGGTCAATCACAACTTAAGGAAAACAACACAACGCCTGAGATAAGCGATGAAATTTTAGATGTGGTAACGTTTTACGTGCAAACATTGGCGGTTCCAGCGCGAAGAAACGTGGATAACCCAGAGGTTATGCAAGGTGAGCAACTATTTGCACAAGCACAATGTGCAAGCTGTCATATTCCGACCTTAAGAACTGGTATACTTCGGGGTGTCCCATCAGTTAGTAATCAGACGATTCATCCGTATACGGATCTGTTATTACACGACATGGGACCTGACTTAGCAGATAATCGCCCTGATTTTCATGCCGATGGGAGAGAATGGCGTACACCACCGTTGTGGGGGATAGGTTTAGTGCGGACAGTGAACGGTCATACGAACTTTCTTCATGATGGAAGGGCGCGCAACCTTATGGAAGCTATCCTTTGGCACGGCGGGGAAGCAGAAAAATCACGAGAAATCATTTTGCAGATGTCAAAAACTGAACGAGATGCCCTGATCGCGTTTTTAGAATCATTGTAGCAGACTGATATAAAAAGGATTGAATTTATGAATCTAACCATTACCATACCCAGTAAATTGTTGATAGTGCTGATTATAATTGTCGGTCTATCTGTATCTGGTTGTGAGAGCGATCCCATACTCTCACCCCAAGTTGAAACCGAAGAAGAAGGTGGTAGTTATGGAAACACGAACCTACCCCTTAATCAAAATGAAAATACGGGAAACACGAATAAAGTTAATCAAAGTAATGTGCGTAAAAACATTAATCCAACACTTTTTTGAGGTATAGGAAATAGAATTCATGTGCCAATTAATAACATCAACTCACAAACTAATGACGAGATATGCATTTTTTCCAGTCTTTGTTCTATTCATTAATCTCTTTGGATCACTTGTATTTTGTTACGCTATATCCGAAATCAAAGGTAGAGTGTTTGACAGAGAAACAGGAGAACCAATTATCAGTGCTGTCGTCCAGCTTGAAGCCAATGGAAATGTTTTGGAAGAGACAACAACGGCAAAAGATGGAAGTTTTCAATTTACACAAACTTTTGAAGTGGCTCAACAAATCAAGGTAAGTTCAATAGGTTATACAACCTTTAGTAAAGTACTTACCTCAGATTCATCAGACAATATAGAAATAGCGTTATCTGGTAGTCCTTTTGAATTAGCCCCGATAGAAATTATCGGTCAATCGATGCGTGAACATAAAAAACTGACAGGCACAATGAGCAAGTTAGAACCAGACACGGTTGACTTGATTAAACCTGTTGGCACACAAGAATTGCTTGAATTCATACCGGGTATCAACGGTTATGCTGACGATGGGTTTGGCAATTCACGATTGAGTATTGGCATACGAGGTTTAAATCCCCGTCGGAGTGCGCGTGTCCTTATTTTAGAAGACGGTGTTCCTATACAGCCAGCTGTCTATATCTATCCAAACGCATATTACAATCCCCCTGCAGATCGCATAGATGCCGTTGAGGTAATCAAAGGTAGTGCTGCTGTCCGCTATGGACCGCAAACCATGGGCGGCGTTATCAACTATACAACACGTAGACCTGATGGAACACGTGGAATAGGGAATTTGATAACAGTTGGAAACAACGGGTATTATAGCGCGTTTTCAGAAATAAGAGGAATCGGAAATCCTGGTAAAGTTTCGTCAGACATACAACTTCTTTACAAACATGGGGATGGATTTAGAGACAATAACACGTTTAATCAGGTTAATGGGACTGTAAAAACGCTCTTCCAACTCAATAGAGACAAGACTCTCTACGTAAAACTGAATGGAAATTATGAGAATTCAAACGCGACATATACAGGTTTGACAGAATACACCTTCCAAAACGATCCAAATTTTAATCCCAAGGAAGACGACAACTTTAAAGTCTTACGTTCATCCCTTGACGTGATTTATACCAACAAAATCACTAACAATTTGGTTAGCAATACGACGGTGTATACAAGTGTGTTTGATCGGCGGTGGTGGCGTGAGGACGATATTTTCATCCGTTCCACTGCACTTGAAACCGGTAACCTAACTCCAGTCCCCTATTACCAAACGGGTGACCTCGTCAGAGTAGGTGGAGGAGAGTCTAATTTTGGGATTCTCCGCACCTTCTATGTGGGAGGACTTGAGCAGAACTATACAATCAAACACAGTATAGGTGTAAATGCAGGACGCGCAGAAATTGGTGGAAGAGTGCACTGGGAACGTTTCATAGATGACAAAAAAATCGGGGATGCTCCCGATGCTCGTGATGGTATCTATTACTCTGGCACCCCGGGTTCCACGGACGATCCGGCGAAAATACTGGGTCAAAGTCATCACTATGAAACCTTTGCCTTGGCACTTTTCACAAAAGAATATATTGAATTGCAAAACCTTACGCTCACCTTTGGTACACGGTTTGAAGTATTCAAACAGGACCGTGTAGACAGACTCCGAGGTTCAGTTCTTGCAGACAAGGTTTCTTCAGTGCTATTGCCGGGAATAGGTGTAAATTATCAAGTAGGACAATTCAATCTATTTGGTGGCATCCATAGAGGTTATACTGCACCTTCAAGTGGAGCCCTTAAAATAACGAACTTTGGACAAAATGTTGGTGCTGGTGGACTTGACTTAGAACCAGAAAAAAGTTGGAACATGGAACTTGGATTCAGGTCATGGACACGTGGGGTTACAATAGAATCGGCAGGTTTCTTCATCACTGTTGAAGGCTTAGTCGCAGCGGGACGTGGCACGGCATTCAAGAATTTGGGCAAAGTGAATCTATCAGGAATTGAAAATTCTATACGTTTAGGTGTTTCTGAGTTTGTGTCAATTCTACCTGATATAAATATTACTTACACATATCTTCAGACAGAAATTATTGATGGTATCGTTAAGTCTGCTACTATTGCTGGTAATGTAGATGTAGATTTGGCTGGCAATGAATTACCTTATGCACCTCAGCATACTTTCACCGTAGGGTTGGCAAAACATATCAGTAATGTGCTGCGTATCCGAGCAGATATGCGTTTCATTGATAAAGTCTACACAGATTTTGAAAACATACAGATTACAAAGAATCGCGGTGATACAGGACCTATTCCGAGTTATGCAATTGTTAACGCAAGTGTGAATTACCAATTAGGTAAACAGTGGCAGTTGTTCTTCACTGCCAAAAACATATTTGATAAGGTTTATATCGGATCACGTCTGCATTCCAATGCCGGACAACCCGAAGCAAATCTAAGTTCGGGTATTCTAATCGGTCCGAGACGACAAATACTATTCGGTATCAAACAAGGTATATAGTTCTATAATCATAAAACAGTGAATTAACAACGGGCATTTCCATATAAATGCTTATGATTAAACAATCTAACATGTAGATAATGAGACATGTTATCAATTTATTAAAGGAGAAATCATGGATTTCCTAACAAAAAAAGTTCAATGGTTAGCAATGGTGCTGATCGTTGTAAGTCTATTTTTAACTGCTTGTGGGAGCGATGATGAACCCGATCCAACAGATGGTGAAAGAAAAATTGAAGTGCCACAAGCTTATGTATTTGACAGTCGTTTTGAAGAAGGTGTAAGTAGTGTTTCATATTCCGGTCAGGTTGTACGAAACCTATTGTTGCAGGATTTGAAAGCATTAACAGATAGCGTAGGAAAAGATGGGGCAAAATCTGTTACTGTGGATGATATGCTGCAATTGTATGCTTACGACGATGCACTTGATCTGACAACACTGACTTCTACTGGTTCATTAAGTGCACTTGAAGACAAATATTCTTCACTTTCTACAGGAAAGAACCTTGTTGGAAAAATATCAAGTGCTCCAGTCATTGGTTACAACCAGACAGCTGATGAATTAGTTCGAGACTGGTTTGAGGAAATTGCTGCTAATTCCGATGATTCCAATAAACTCGGGACAGCGATGGCTTATACAACTGATGACGGTGTTGATATGTCACAGATGATTAATAAAGTGCTCATCGGAGCTGTTCCGTACTATCAAGCCACAGGTGTTTATCTCAATTCTCTACTTGAACGGGATAACAGTGAAGCACGAGATGAAACGGATCCCTATACTGCGATGGAGCATGCGTGGGATGAAGCATTCGGATATTTCGGTGCTGCTCGTGATTATGCGCGCTACTCAGACGATCAACTTGCTGGAAGTGTTGACGACTTTACCTTTGATTCAAACGGTGATGGCAGTATTGATTTTAAATCTGAATATAATTTTGGACTTTCCAGAAATGCAGCGAAACGCGACAAAGGTGGCACAGGCGTGGATCTCACGAAAGAAATCTTTGATGCATTCTTGGCAGGTCGTACTGCTATAACGAATCAAGGTAGTGAGGAAGAAATCAGGACACACCAACAAGCAGCCGCTGAAGGTATGGAGAAGGTGATTGCCGCGACGGTTGTTCACTATATCAACGATACGCTTAGTGATATGTCTAATTTAGGTACAGCGGATGAAAACCGTGCTAACTTAAACAAACATTGGGCAGAAATGAAGGGGTATACTGTTGCTTTACAGTACAATCCCTTCAAGTTGATAAGTGATGGACAGTTGCGGGAATTGCATGGTATTATGGGAGAAGCTCCCAAATATGATGCCCCTGGCAGCAGTGGATACACGACACAAGTAGCCAATTACGAACGCGCTAAGGTTGTTCTGCAGACAGCTTATGGATTCTCAAGTGAAAACATGAAGAATTGGTAATGCAAACTGTATGAAGTTTAATGATTGAGTAGGTGGAAGTAAGGGAGATTAGAGTATATTTTAATTTCCCTTTTTTCCTATCTTTTTTTGGAAAAATGAAGGGATGTGGCGGCAATTTCAATCATCCAATCATATTATCTGGTGTATCGTCTTTATCAGTTGTGTCTGTTCACGATTGGTTAGTACTATCTACTATATTGAAGACATTGACAGTCTCCGCTTTGCCCTGAGTATGGTTGACTACGATGTTGCCAAACTGCAACCACATTTTCCTGCCTATCCAGTATTCTGTTTTATTGCTAAACTCCTCTATATCCTCATTGGTCGTTATGCGTTAGCATTTTCCGTAATTGGTGGTGTGTCAGTCACTTGTATTATCTATTTTACACTTAAGATTGCGAAAATTGAGAGTAGCACAATATTGGGGAAAATTGCGATACTTACGATATTCATGAACCCATTATTGTGGTTGATGAGTAACCGATATATGCCTGATGCGATGGGGGTTGCTTGTTTGCTTGCAAGTCTTTATTTTACGATGGCACAAGACCGAAACGGTGGTAATTCATTGTTGTGTCGTAGATCAATTGGGTATTTTCTTGCAGGTATTTTACTTGGTATAAGGCTATCATATTTTCCACTATTAGTGCCTATTCTTCTGATACAGTTGAAGGATTCTAAAAGATTTAAGTACATCGTAGCAAGCGTGCTTGGTGTTCTTATATGGTTGATTCCACTGCTATTGATAACGGGATATGGTTCACTGGTAGAAGCTGCACAAAAGCAAAGTCACGGACATTTTTTAGAATTTGGTGGCACTATTTCCACACATCCCACTTTTTTGTTACGTGCCACAAAGATTATTGAAAGTTTGTGGGCGGATGGATTCGGTTTGTATTGGCGTGATCGTCATTTTATAACAGCATGCACAAGTTTCGCATTAATTGTAATTATTATCGTTGCTAATTGGCACTTTGTGCGGCAATGGTTTGTAGAAAAACGTAATAGGGTAAATACACTTGTATTGAATCCTATCTTTCTTGGATGTATTCTTTATCTCATTTGGATCTTTTTTGCACAGAATGTCATTCATAAGAGTAGGCACGTTCTACCGCTATTACCCTTTATTTCATTGGGTATTGCATTCTCTTGCCATCGAATTACAACAATGTACACCGTAGCACTAACTGATAGGAAACGGAACAAAATTAGATTTGTGTTTGCATTAGGAATTGTTGTTGTCTTATTTGTCTGTTATAGTTATGTTACAGGACATACCGTTGTTCAGCACACAAAGCCAACTGCCATTGCTCAGATACACAATTATCTGCATAACAAACTTCGTGAACAAGATGAGAAGTTTCATGTTGTATCCGTTCCACTCATAAAATATTACCTGTCTTCTCAGGCATTGGAAGCCGAGTTTATTGTAATAAAAAATGATGCGGATTTCGCTCAACTTGATGAAATAGATAGCGGTATTGTTGTCATTGGAAGTCTTCTTCCGGATCGGGTTGCTAAGGTGGAAAAGGTGTTCTATCATAATCCTTATGTCAATCGGATGTGGTCAGAAATTTCGTTGTATGAATATTGAACATTTTATATTATTTTGTTAGGTATAAGTGATGATGGCAACGAGAGATATTCATATACTCGGTGGCGGTCCTGCTGGATTAGCAACGGGTTATTATGCTAAGAAACAGAATCTTGATTTTCTTATTTTTGAAGCGAGTGACCAAGTCGGTGGAAACTGTCGCACGCTTCAATTGAACGATTTTCGATTTGATACTGGGGCACACCGATTTCACGACAAAGACCCAGATGTTACGGCAGAAGTTAAACGCCTCCTTGGTGATGATTTGCTCCGAGTTGATGCTCCCAGTGAAATTTATTATCAAGAAAAGTATTATCGTTTTCCACTTTCGCTGAGTGATTTAGTTAACAAATTAGAGACGAAGACTTTACTACAAATCGCATGGGATAAGCTGTGTAGTATGTCAAAATCCACGTTTGGGAATTTGAACAATAGAAACCGTGAGCAAAACTTCAAGGAACTTGCAGTCAACACATACGGGAAAACATTGGCAGAACGTTTTCTGTTAAACTATTCTGAAAAACTTTGGGGTCAACCCACAGATCAGCTTTCTACTGCGATCTCAGGTAATCGTCTTAAAGGATTAGACCTTCGTAGTTTTCTCCGTTCTGCTGTGTTAGGTGCTCCGCAAAATCCGCCTCATTTAGATGGTTCATTCTTCTATCCAAAACACGGTATCGGGATGATTCCTGACAAACTGTGTGAATGTATTGGGCATGAACAGATTCAATATAATCATAGAATCAATCGCATTATTCACAAAGGTGATAGGATAGAACGTGTTGTCTTAAACGATGATATTTCAGTAGATGTGAATACGGTTATTAATACTCTACCGTTGACACTTTCGCTTCGATTTTTAGAACCTGCCCCACCTCCAGAACTCCTTGCTATTGCGAATACGATTAAGTACCGTCATTTGATTTTATGTGTTTACTGTTTGAATCGTGACTCTTTTTCCTCAAATGCTTCAATGTATTTTCCTGATGAAGCATTCCCTTTTACCCGTCTATATGAACCCAAAAATCGTAGTCGTTATATGGCACCAGAAGGACAAACGGTCATCGTGCTTGAAGTGCCTTGCTTCAGTGAAAGTACTGTGTGGCGTATGTCGGATAGTGCACTTCAAGATGCGACATGGCAGGCGTTGTGTCGTGTCAAGTCGTTAGCCTCAGATGAAGTTATCCATTATCAGACGTATAGATTGCCTTTTGCGTATCCTGTGCTTGAAGTTGGATATGAAGAAAATGTGAAGCACCTACTGGATTATTTTGAGCAGTTTGAAAATCTATATCTCATTGGTAGAAGTTCGCTTTTTCGGTATCTGCATTTGCATGATCTATTCAAGTCGGGTAAGGACGTGATAGAACAGATTTTGCGTGTGTAATCCTTGTTGTCTGAACCAGGATTTTCAGGATTAGTAGATTTTTAGGATTAGTGGTTCGCTCTGCAATTTTGAAATTGCAACCCACGCGAGAAAGAAAATGTGATATAATGCTGATCTTAACCGGGTTTGTGAAACGAATCAGAGGGATTAATGAGACGTTGCCTGTATTGTGCCAGAAAAGAATTGGGGAACCTTTTGCTTATGAAGTTGAGTTATACGGATTTGTATCAAAGGACAAAAAATGAAACGATTGATGATTGAAGATTTATATAGTTGGTCTGTGTTTAGTGAAGCGCGTCAGATAGATTTTAACGGACACCTTTGGGTGCGTGAGGAAGGGAATATCGCTATTGATCCAGTTGTAATGTGCGATGCTGACCGTGCACAATTGGAACAACTTGGTGGTGCAAAATGGATAGTTATTACTAATCGTGACCATGAACGTGAGGCGGCTGCATTTCAGGAATGGACAGGTGCGGAGGTGATTGTTCCCGAAGCGGATGCTGACGAGATGGATATCAAACCTGCACGAACGATTAACGATGGTGAGACTATTGTGCCCGGTTTACGAGTGGTACATCTCCAGTATGGGAAGAGTCCTGGGGAAATTGCCCTCTATTTTTCTGAGAAGAGTGCTATCCTTTTCGGTGATATAGTTGCAGGTGAACCGATGGGTCGGTTGTCACTTCTGGCAGATGAGAAATTGGAAGATGCGCCGAAGGCAGCGATGGAACTTCGTAAGGTGTTGGCATTGCGGTTCAACACGGTGCTGGTTGGAGATGGACACTCGCTTTTTCGGGAAGGACGACAGGAATTGGTGGATTGCCTGCAGGCACGGGACGACATCTATATCAATCGTATCAACTTAGACGAAATGGAATGGGCACACAGACCAGCAGTAGGCCCTTACGAATTTGACTATAAAGACATTGATCCACTGATTGGTGCGAAAAACATTGGTTATTGTGTTTATCGTTTGTCGTCTGGTAATGTAACATTCCCGATGCACCTGCACCATTTCGGCGAGGAGATGTGTTATGTGATGGAAGGCACTTGCACACTAAAAACACCGCGTGGAGATATTGAAGTGAGAGAGGGTGATTTTATCGCGTTTCCACCTGGTCCAGCTGGCACACATAAGTTTGTGAATGAAGGTGATGCTCCTGCAACCTTGTTGATACTCGGCACTATTACGCCACATGATGTGAGTGAATATCCGGATTCTAACAAGGTGCTGCCTTATGTTCTTCAGAAAATCTACCGTAAAGAGCCGAGTCTTGAGTATTTTGATGGTGAGTTGTAAGCGGCGCAATGAATTGCGCGACTACGAGCGGAAACCCCTCGGACAATAGTAAATGCTTCTGCCTTTTTACCTACGCATTTGTTGGTTTGCTTTTGCATGTGCATCTTCAATTTCAGGGTCAATAATGGCATGCAACGTATCTTCTAATGTGCTCCGGATTGCAGCGTATTCGGGATTTAACGCCAAATCCTCATTTTCCAACGGGTCAACATCTACGTTGAATAGCTGCGGATAACTCCGGACATAATGGCAGAGTTTGTAATCCCCTTGTTTGAGCATATATCCTGCATTCAGCATACCTCTGTCGTGGTACTCTGAGAAGACAGTGCGCGTTGTTTTATCTTGTTGATGTTGAGCAATTTGTAGTAGGCTTTCTCCCGGTAAATCTGAAGGTTTTTCTAAACCTGCTATTTCCAATAACGTTGGTAAGACATCAACTAAAGAGACGTTTTGGGCAATGCGACCGGTTCCACCATAAGGCAGCCGGAGCATCAGTGGTACTTTTACTGCGGCTTCGTAGAAGCACTGTTTTTGCCAAATCCCATGACTTCCTGCCATCTCACCGTGATCGCTTGTATAGATGACCACTGTGTTTTCACGTAGGGTTGATGTATCAATTGCTTTTAATATGCGTCCAATCTGTGCATCAAGTGCTGAAACAAGTGCGTAGTAGCAAGCCAATGCACAACGGACAGTATCCTCTGGTGGAGGAATGTCATTTCGCCATGCCCAACGGTGGTGTTGGATTATTGGGTGTTGTGATTCCAGTGGTTCGTTCCATGTGTCCGGGATCTCAAGTGTATCAGGGATATACCATGAGAAAAACTCTGGTGGTGCGATGAGTGGAAAGTGCGGATGCATGAAGCCACAATAGAGTAGGAAAGGTTCTTCATTTTGCGAAGCAACTTTCCTGTTAAGATAGTCGATTGCTATGTCCGCGACCTTTTTATCATAGTTTGTATGTTCGTGGTCTCCTGGACCACATTCAGCAATATGCGAATTGGAACCGCGGCGGTCATCTGGAGTGCGTCTTGGCGGCGTTCCCTTTGTGTGCCGCCACCGAGGCAGATCGTCTAACAATCGTTCAGAAAAACCGAGAAGTCGGTCTGTCCCATTGAAATGTGTGCGTCCACATAAGGCGGTTTCGTAACCCGCTTGTGTCAGATAATCTCCCCATGTTTTGTATTTCCTATCCAGTATTGCTCCGAGATCCCATGCTTCAATCTGATGCGGATATTGTCCTGTTAGCATTGACAGACGCGAAGGTGTGCATATCGGATAGTTACAATACGCGTTATCGTAGGTATAGCACTGTTCTGCCAGTCGGTCGAGATGGGGTGTGCGGACAACTGGGTGTCCGCTATTGCCCATTACAGTGCCTGTGTGTTCATCGGAGAATAGAAAGACGATATTCATATAATTGCTATTTTATACTATGGCTGATGCTTAATCATCATGGTCGTGATCATGGTCATGATCGTCGTGGTCATCTTCATCGTCATCATCATAACGAAGGTTCGGGAAATCTGCTGGGTCTTGCTGGTTTATCCAATCTCTAAAGCGTTGAATTTGCTCAGCAGTCAATGGAGGACCGCCCGGTGGCATCCTACCTGATACGATTTCTTCAATTATATCGCTATCGTTAGCGTTGCCGGGGATGAATACTGACTCACCTTCGTCGTCCCCACTTATAAAAGTCTGATATGTTCTGAAATCAAGCCCATGGGGTCCATTTGCATCGTGGCAGCCTGAATAGGCACACCTTGCGGTGAGTATAGGCAAGAGGTTTTCTTCAAAAGAGGCTTTTGCGGTAGCGGATGAGATATTATCAGGTTGTAAAGGATTATCGGGCTCAGAATCACATCCAAACAAGCATAATAACAAACTAATGGATAGTAAGATATATTTGAATTTATTTATAATCATAACATACTCCCTTCTCATATACTTTAATTTATAGTGAACTTTCAGAGTTATTTATAGTGAACTTTAGAATTAATTGAACTTTTCTGTAAAAGGGAACTCTGCACACACATGCTGTATGAAGATTAATTAATAAATTCGGTAATATTCGGGCGGGGAAACCCCGCCCCTACGATCATTTTCATAGAATTAGATTACCGAAATATTTTCTTAATCTTCATTTAGCATGTGCTACGCATACCCGCACAAGCTGACAGCATGTGCTACAATTTTCCGTTTATTTAGAGATCACTCGGACAGAAGATGTTTCATTAATTTCAAGGTTTACTATAAATTGCTTTTTAGTCGTCATCATCGTCATCATCATCATCATCATCATCATCATCGTCGTAGTCGTCATCGTCATCATCGTCATCATCGTCATCGTCGTAGTCGTCATCGTCATCGTCATCATCGTCATCGTCATCATCGTCATCGTCATCAAAACGAAGATTTGGAAAATCCGCTCGGTCTTGCTGGTTTATCCAATCTCTGAAGAGTTGAATTTGCGCAGCAGTCAACGGTGGACCATGACCAGCAGGAGGCATCCTGCCTGATACCATTTCTTCAATAATATCACTACTGCGGGCATTCCCAGGTATGAACACAGACTCGCCTTCGTCGTCACCTCTTATGAAAGATTCATAAGTTTTGAAATCAAGATCGTCGTAACCATTTGCATCGTGGCAGCCAGCATACGCGCAACGTGCAGTGAGTATGGGTTGAAGATGTTGGTCATAAGATACTATTCCATCAACCGGTAAAGGCGTTTGCGGTTCAGGTGGTTGATTGTTGGGAGTATTCATTGTTGGTGCTTGATTGTTAATCCAATCAGTGAATACTTGGATTTCAGCTGCACTCAACATAGGACCTCCAATTGGCATCCTGCCTGACATGATTTCATCAATAATAGAACTTCCTTGTGCATCACCAGCAACAAAAACCGGTCCTGCGTCTCCTCCCTGTATAAAAGCTTGATATGTGCTGAGATCTATGTTTTGAGGACCGCCTGTGATGTGGCACCCTGCAAAAGCACATTTTGCTGTTAGAATCGGTAAAAGGTTGGCATTGAAGGTTGCTTCAGCGTTGTTTGGTTGATTACTAACCGTAGTAGTAGGTTGTGTATTAGGTGTTTGTCCGTTTACTATTTGGATGCCGTCAGGTAGTATTATATCATTTGGCTGTATATCGTCGCACCCAAAGATGATTATAGACAGACCGACGGCAATCAGTATATATCTATATATTTTGATAGTCATTTAATTCCCTCTCTAATGATTTTTGAAAAAGTTGGTATTATTGTTGCTGGACATAGAAAAGTTTATACCATTCTAAAAATGATGTCATAATCCAGGTTTTTGTGAAATGTAATCTAATTCAGCACAAATTAAATGAAGATTAGAAAATAACATCGGTAATGTTTCATATTTAAAACCAAGTAGGTGTCATTTTAGGGTTTCTAACCTGTTCTTGACATAGACATAGCACCAGCGGTGCGGAATGTGTATAGCCGTGTAGTATACCGAGTCTAAGCCCCAGAGGGGCGAAAGGTGTCTGTCCGTGCATGTTGTGGGACACCTTTCGCACCACTGGTGCTTATGTATGGGTGGGATAGTTTCCTATACACATTCCGCACCGCTGGTGCTGAAGACACCCGAAATGTCCGCTTATTCCTTTAAATAGATGTCTATAATGTGATTTGGAATCACATCCATCGATTTTACCGAATTAATAAATTAATCTTCATAAAGTTTGTGCTACAAAAAAGAGACATTATATATTAGAAATGGTATTAGTTATCCTTTGCTCCTGCATTGATCCAGTCTATAATCAGTTGAATTTGCTCTGCCTTTAGATAGGGGCCGTCAGGTGGCATTTTACGTTTGACGACTTCTTCAACAAGTTCGCTTTCCTGTGCCTTTCCCACAAAATACAAAGGCCCGTGTTCGCCACCTTTTTGAAGGGTGTCATAAGTTCTGAGATCAACATCATCCGGTCCATTAGCGACATGGCATCCAGAAAGAGCACAATGATTTGTGAGAATAGGGGATATATCGGTTTTGAAGGAAGGTATAGGTCTGTTTGCTGTATCTGGACTGTCAAATGCGAGTCCTAATTCGGTAGCATATTCATCAAAATTCTTGCCACACCCACATAAGTAAAACATAAAACCGAAAAATAAAAAGAAAAGTACTGTACGCATTATTGATAACATAATAATTACCTCATTTCAAAAATGAAAATCGAAGATAATCAGTCACAGATTTCTCATCTATTGAAATTACACATCAATATGCAATTCTTGTGCCAACTTTAAAATCGGTGCATGTGTGGATTTTGATGTGATTATCTTAATTTTCTGTATGAATATTGGACAACCTGTTTAGAAAATGAACAGGTTGTTTTGATTATGAATTGTAGACAGATGTGTTTTACTTTAAAACTCATCTACAGTTTCCAAAAAAATCTGACAGGTTTATCCCCATATAGTTCGTTCTGGCTTCGTCACATTCAACAACCTGACGTAGTTTACTCCATCCAGCAGTAGAGCGTGCGTAACGGACGTAATACCATTTCTAAAAAATGATGTCGCAGGACAGGTTTTTGTGAGATGAAATCTAATACGGCACAACCTAACAGGTTATGCTACCAAGACACAACCTAACAGGTTATGCTACCAAGACACAACCTAACAGGTTATGGCTACCAAGACACAACCTAACAGGTTATGCTACCAAGACACAACCTAACAGGTTATGCTACCAAGACACAACCTAAATGAAGATTAATTTATTAATTCGGTAATATTCGGGCGGGGAAACCCCGCCCCTACGATAATTTTTATGACTGGATTACCGAAATATTTTCTTAATCTTCATTCAGCATGTGCTACAACAAAGAGGCATTATATATTAGAAATGGTATAACATTTGACAGTGAATTCTCTGTGTTTTTCTTGAAGTTTTATTGAAATCTTCCTCATAAAAATCGTACTATATGGTACAGTTTTTCGTACTATAGTACGATTTTTCAAATTGCTCTAAACATAGTGTACATAAGGGTTTGTAAGGATAATTCCTAAAATCGAAAAAATTTAAAATAGTACAGTTTCCATTTTGGGCTTTTGTCGTGTGAAATCGGTTTCCTGTTTCAGACAATTGCACAATATTTTACTCATGAATAATTGAATTATGTATCGGATAATCGGTGTGAATTGTCCATCAGGATTTGTGTACATATTTTTTTACCTTTAGAATAACAAATATAATGTAAAACATATTATAACATAAACAAATTGTTGATGTCAAGTTAATTATTACAATTATGAGATAATTTTTGTGTGTTTTTTGTAAAAAAGAGAATATTTCTTTGTATTTTGCGTTTTATGCGAAAAGTTTACACACCCCTTGATGAAGACGATTGTGTAAACTTTTTGGCACAAACTTCGGACTATTCATTGTAGTGCGGGGTCTCCGTGCCCCGCGATTGTTGGGAGATTAAAGAAGGCGGGGCACGGAGACCCCGCACTACAATGGACATGAGATGTTTGCCAAAGAGTTTACACATCCCTTGATAAAGACAAAGAACTTGAAACCTCCACTTTGTACTGATATAATAACCTAAGTTGCTATCTATTATTTGTGGGAGTGAATCAACGCCAAATGCGCGTGACAGAATACGCGTTTGGTATTCTGCATGATTTAGCGGGGTTAGAAACCCCTCCCACAAATAATAGATTTGGTATATCGGGGTTAGAAACCCCTCCTACAAGCGATAGGAGTATCAATATCATGAAAGTACCACTTCTTAGGATGCAGGCGATTACAAAAGATTTCCCAGGTGTGCGTGCGTTAGATGACGTGAATTTTGAGGTGCATTCTGGTGAGATTCACGCGCTTTGTGGGGAGAATGGTGCTGGAAAATCAACGCTGATAAAAATACTCGGTGCGGTGCATCCGCATGGCACTTACGATGGGCAACTTCTACTCAATGGGACAGAACAACATTTTCGTCATGTACGGGATGCGGAACGTGCGGGTATTGCTGTTATTCATCAGGAATTAGCACTGATTTCTGAGATGACGGTTGCTGAGAACATCTATCTGGGTCAAGAACCATCTCGCTTCGGAATAATTGACAAAACCCGTCTATATGACGATGCGGGAGCATTGTTGGAACAGTTTGGTTTGGACATTCCGCTTCACAGACAGGTTTATAAACTGGGTATTGGTCAGCAGCAGCTTGTGGAGATAACGAAGGCGTTGTCGCGTGATGCGCGGTTGCTCGTGCTGGATGAACCTACAGCAGCGTTGACGAAAAGTGAGGTGGACATCCTACACGGTATTCTGACGCAGCTGAGAGATAAAGGTGTCGCATGTATCTATATTACTCACAAACTCAAGGAGATATTTCGGATTGCTGATAGAGTAACAGTGCTTCGCGATGGCAAAACAGTCGCAACGCAATCAATTGATGAATGCACGGAAGACCTATTGATTTCACAGATGGTTGGACGTGAGTTGACGACACTTTATCCAGACCGTGAACACAATTCAACATCAACAGATAGTTCGGAGGTAATCCTGCAAGTTGAAGATTTATGCACCTATCCAGCTGAACCTCCACAACTTGAGAATATCAGTTTTGAGGTGCGCTGTGGAGAGATACTTGGCATTGCAGGATTGATGGGTGCAGGTAGGACGGAGTTAATAAACACTATTTTTGGAGCGTTTTCAGGAAAGTGGAGCGGTAAGGTCTATAGGGATGGTGTGCATGTTCAGTTTCGTTCTCCACGGGATGCTATACGGCAGGGAATGGCGTTAGTCAGCGAAGATAGAAAACAGTATGGACTTATTTTGGATAACGATGTAGTACGCAACATGACACTTTCAAGTCTGGGAGAATCTAAAGAGCTCACTGCATTGGGTGTTATCAATCGTAAGGTAGAGTATCAAAAGAGCAGTGAATCTGTTGGGACGCTCAGCATAAAAACGGCATCGTTAGATGTTCCTGTTCGTCAGTTGAGTGGTGGGAATCAGCAGAAGGTTGTATTAGGGAAATGGTTAATGACTCGTCCGAAAGTGCTGTTTCTTGACGAACCGACACGGGGGATTGATGTTGGTGCAAAGGCAGAGATTCATGCGTTGACAGCACAACTTGCAGATGATGGTGTTGCTATCGTGTTAGTATCATCAGAACTGCCAGAGATTTTGGGGATGAGTGATCGGGTTTTGGTATTGCATGAAGGCAAAATTACGGGTGAATTTACCAACGAGCATCTGACGCAGGAGGATATCTTGCGGTGTGCAGCAGGGGCATAATGGAAAAGATTATTAGGACAGAGAGTCCAGAGGAGACGCAAACTCTCGGTGAAGAACTTGGTAGTACATTGAAAGCAGGGGATGTCGTCGCTCTGATTGGTGATCTTGGGTCAGGAAAGACATGTTTGACACAAGGAATTGCCCGTGGTGTCGATATCGCTCAAGGTGAGGTCGTGAGTAGCCCATCCTATATTATCATCAACGAATACGATGGAAAGATTCCAATCTATCATATTGATCTGTATCGGCTTGAAACCTACGCTGAGATTGCTGAACTCGGTTTAGGTGAATATATAAATAGTGATGGTATCTGCATTATTGAGTGGGCAGAACGAATGGCAGAAGGTTTGCCCGATACTTGTATAAAAATATACATTACGTGGGAAGATGAAAACACCCGATCCGTCAAAATACAACATTCTCTATCTTGATAGCGGCTCTGGTATTGGTGGTGGACAACGGAGTCTGCTGCTTCTGCTGAAGTTGTTGGACAGACAACGTTTCTCTCCGTTTGTGGGTTGTCTTGGTGATAGTCCGTTTGCCGATGAAGTTGCTAAAACAGAAGCAAAGATTGTTCCGCTATCTCTCCCCGAAGCACATAACAAGACAGATAAGATTAAGCGATTTACATTTCGCGATCTGCTGAATGATTTTCGTCAACTCCGGGTTATCGGACAACTACATCAAGCAGTAAAAGAACATTCAATCTCGCTTATCCACGCTAATTCGCTATCCGTTGCACTATTAGGAGGAATTGTAGCGAAGTGGCACCGTATTCCTATTCTCATGCACAAACGTTATGCAACATCCTACGGTATCTTGGACAAGATTTGTGAAAAACTGCTGCATCGTGTGATATTGGTATCGGAGGCAACACGTTGGGGTTTTGCACCTGCAGAGAAGCAGACTTTAATTTATAATGGAGTGGATTTGAATGCATTTCAAGCTACACAAGCAGAAGTGGAGTCGCTGCGGTCAGAACTGTTATCGGAAAATGATGAAGATACACAGAGCGGGACGGAATCAAATCATCCACTATTTGTAGGTGTCGTGACTCGAATTACACCGGAAAAGGGGATCCATTTTTTGGTGCGGGCTATGGCTGCGTTGAAAAGAACAGAACTCAACTCGGTTAAAGTCAAATTGCTAATTGTCGGTGGTCCTTACTTCCAGAAAGACCACGATTATATGGCATCGCTTAAACAGGAGGTAGCGGATTTAGACGTTGCCGATTCAGTCATCTTCACAGGGTTTCTGTCTGATACGCGCGTTGTCACGGCCCTGCTTGATATTGTGTTAGTGCCTTCTATTATACCAGAGGCATGTCCACGCACTATTATTGAAGCGATGGCTGTTGGGAAGCCGGTGATTGCCACGCCACTGGGTGGGAGTAAGGAGTTGGTTACACCTGAAACAGGGGTTTTAGTGCCACCTGAAGATGCTGATGCGATTGCATCTGCTATTGCACAACTTGCAAACGATTCGGAACAGTTGATTGCGATGGGAAAAGCTGCGCGTACGCGTGCTGAACAGTTATTTAGCAGTGAGAGAAACACTACTTTGACAGAGGCAGTCTACGAAGAATTATTGACAGAGATTTGATAACTCAATGAAAATGATACCATCTCTAAATGATAAAATAACATTATTTCGTAGGTCGGGTTGAGGAACGAAACCCGACAAATCATGCAGAATACCAAAGGCGTATTCTGCCACGCGCATTTGACGTTGATTTGGACATGACACTATAATAACGCAAGTTGCTACCTAAACAATATAACCTTCCACTAAGATCGTTTAGAATTTGGCACATACCGCTCCGCTGGAGCGGAAGCGTGCTATAAACATATCGCTCCGCTGGAGCGAAAGATTGGACATCACGAGTAGAATGGCTGTAACTGTGCAATAGGTGGCAACTTGGGTTATAATAAAGTCGGATTTCGTTCCTCAACCCGACCTACAACATGTTATGACAATTTGTCAATTAAAAATGGCATAATGTCCAGTGCGGTTAGGAAACCGCACCTACGGGGACTGTGGAGTTGATATTCTGATGAATGGAGAAAGAGGAAAGCTGCCTAATCCGATGCAGGATGCACAGGTTAGTGAAGGTAGATTGAATCAGGTTTCTGAGTTTATGGGTGAGCAGTTGGGGGAGACTGCAAACTGGGTTGAGATTTACCGCACAAACGATGAATGGGAAATCAAGTTGATTCAAGCGACTTTAGGTGCGCAACAAATTCGTTGTCGTCCCGTGCCAGTGAAAGCGGAACGGAAAACCGCGCTGTTTGTTGACCCAGAGCATGAAGTTACTGCCCTTGAATTGATGAGCAAAATTGATGTAGCAATTACAGACAGCGAGTTGTCATCGCAATCTGAAGAGAGGGCAGAAGCACTCAAACAACGGGACATGGCAGCTACTGCGGAAGATGATCAGCAATTGATAATGGATTCTGGTGAGGTCCTCATGGCACAACGGGAAGATGTTGGTAGTGTCGTTTATGTTACTGGAAAAGGATATGAACTCCGTGTTGGACCCGAACCTTATATCACAGTAGCAGAAAAAGACTGGGATGAATTCACAGATTATAGTGCGCAACGTCAAGAGTTTATTATCTTGATACGACACGAATATCCAACATTGTTTGAATGGATTCAGGATGAGAAACTGTTAGCCGAATTCATCAAACTGATTGAGATGACCTATCAGGATGGTGCCCCCGTGCCTGTGCCACCACGCCAATATACCGATGTCTCTGAAACAGAGGAAATTGATACGACTCCATATAACTCTTTTGCTTTATTGAGTATGATTGTTGCTGTGATTTCGTTGATCACAGTGCTTTTCCGCGTGCCGTGGCAGGCAAATCTTGTGATGGCTGTGGTTGTTGTCGTGTTTGGTGTTATCGCGTTATTTCGTATTCGTATGCAAGCGGAGAGTCTTACAGAAGATGAAAAGACCGTGGGTATGCCGCTGGCAATCTGTGCAATTGTGTTTGCCTGTTTGGTTGTCGTATTTGCGTGGTGGTTGTCTCAACGTCCGGTGCCTGAAGCACCAGAACGTCCACATCCGCATGAACATGCTGGGGATCGGTAAAAACAAATATTAGTTGTTCATCAGATAACAACAGGGTGTGTAAAGTTTTCGGCAAACATCTCATATCCATTGTAATGCGGGGTCTCCGTGCCCCGCACCTGTTGGTAGATTATAGATGGGCGGGGCACGGAGACCCCGCACTACAATGAATGGTCCGAAGTTTGTGCCAAAAAGTTTACACACCCATAACAACATATTCGTTTGATTTCCTTAAACAGCATGTAGTATACTGTTCAATATCAAATTATGGAGAATACACATCATGACAGACACCTTGGTCACTGATGCACTTGAAAAGAAAAGGCATAAGAAAAAGAAATCTCATCTTGATGCTGCAATTCAACTCTATCAAGACGGTGAAGTAACACTTGGAAGGGCTTCGGAACTTGCGGGGATGCACCGTTTCGAGTTTGAATCGGTTTTAGAAGCAAGAGGTATATTGAAAATTGTTGAGGTTAGCTCTGTAGAGAAGTTGAAGGAAGGAGTCTCTCTCATCAACAGTTATCACAAAGAAGAAGGCAAGACTGAGGAATAGTTAACCTTGGTATTTATTGATACTGATCTCCTTTCAATTTTCTCCAAAATCCAACGTTTGCCATTATTGTTTGCGGTATTTGATCAAGATGTGCTTAACATTGCTGCTGCTGTAGAAAATGAAATTAAGGCAGGTGTTGCAAAGGGTTTTACTTTTGCTAATTCCATCATGGAATTGCATACACAAGGTCAGATTCAGACATATCACCCGATATCAGCGGACTATGAATTCATGGGTTCTCTGCCAGATACACTGGGTGTAGGTGAACGTGAATCTATGGCAATATGCAAACGTCTTAGTTCACTTTTTGCGAGTAATGAACGGCGAGTGATGCACCACTGTAAAGCAAATGGGATTCATTGTATCAACCTTGATGAAATCCTGAGGGCATTCTGGGAGTTAAAAATTTTATCAGTGTCTGATGTGAGAAAGGTTGTGACCGAGATTGAAACGAAAGATTCTCTCAAATTTCGATCTACAGCCGCAATTTTTGATGAACATAAACGAAACGGATAAACTTCAGATACTAATAGATGATTTAGACCATCTTATCTTGAAAGGTAGTCCTCCCGTGGACAGGCCCCAATTCACCATTACAGATGGAATTCTCACACGCGATCCTAACCTGAGAAATTTGCCAAATGACACATCTGTGTGTGATTTCGCTATTGATCTTCAAGATTCTGAATGGGATCCTCATCCTTATATACTCACGCAAGGAATTGTTTACGAAAGATTCTTATGTATTGCATACGGTCAAACGGCTGATATCATTTCCAACTACTACCGTAAGGATAGCCCGATTAATATCAGCTGCTTTCACTGGGCAAAAGAACCGACACGCGCGACTTCTAATATAACATACGAGAAACAGATACTCTTCGTCAATGAGGTAGCACTTCCCGGTATACAACAGATTTGCTATGAACGCGATATCCAGACACTATGCCATTTTACCAGAGTAGAACGCTTACGTAGTATTTTATACCGTGGGTTCCTGAACCGTAGTTTGTTAGAATCTCTCCCTTCACAAATACGACCTCAGTTTACTGATCAAGATCGAGATGATGGATTCAAAGATGCAATCTGCTTAAGCATCAGTTTTCCTAATTATAGGATGTTTTTCAGTAAGACTGGTCGTGATAACCAACACGAATGGGTCGTTTTGCTTCTTGATGCGAAGATTTTATGGGAATTGGATTGCGCGTTTTGCCACCAAAATGCACGTTTTGAACCCGTACTTGATGTTCCATTGGAGTACAGAAAAAGGCTCATTTCATTAAAAAGGATGTTCTGGGATTCGGATTCCCACTCAGATGGATCAATTTACCAGCGTCAACAAATACCTAATAATTATCCGACACATCCTGAGGCGGAAGTCCTGATATTCTACCCGATTCCAGCAGCGTACATCAAAGAAGTACATTTTTATAATGAAGATTCCTTGAAAGCATGGCAGCAGGAGAACGATGGAACTTTTTCCCAAAGGTTTTGTGCTAACGAATCTTATTTCAGACCAAGATGTGATTATAAAGCATGGCAAAAACCCAAATCTCAATAAGGAGTTAAAAACAATGGCAAACCGCCCTATTTTTACACCTGACTTAAGCGGGTTTCCTTATGTTGACACCATAGATATAGAATTTAAATGGTATCCAGGTTTTGCAAAATCGCAGATGCAAAAGACTATTTTGTCCCTTCACGAGGCAGCTGAAAAGCAGGGAATCGCTCCGATTTTGGAGATATCGCGAAAATCGGAATCTCGTCTTGGTGTGTCACTGAGTGCATTTAATCTTCCGTTGGAATCACCGAATGGACAGAAAATGAGTGTGGAATGTGCATATCAGGGGAGTAAGGTGTTTGAAAATGGCGGTCCGTATCACGATCTTTATTCTGTATCAAGTAGGTCTGCAAAAACAGATGAAAGGTTGCAGAATTCGGGAGAACTCATTGCTTTTAACTTCTGTGGGGAAGAATTTTCAACTGAACCTAAGACCGCTTTCTATGACTGGTTATATATCTCTGCATTGTTTCAAAAAAAGAAAGATTTAGTGCAACAGCTTGAATTGTATCAAGGGTTTTCTGATATTGTTTTCAATCCAAGTAAATCATTAAATTGCCAAGCACGCGCTGCTGCGTTATTTGTTTCGTTAACCAAAAATGGATTGATGGATAAACGGATAATTAGTGATAAGGATTATTATATTGATATACTAAATGGACATAAACAATTTTCACCAATAGAACAGAATCCACAACTCAGTCTGTTTTAGATTGTCGGGGTTAAAAACCCCTCCTACAAGACAAATTGTTAAATACAAATAAAGATAGGCAGAATCATTAATTAATGGTTCTGCCTATCTTTATACAAGGGAATAGACTTTATCTACCAGCTTTGAGCAAACCCCATGCCGTTGCGATTTTGCCTTTTGGGTCAACGGGTAGTGGTCCATCGGGCCCGTAGACGAGAACATCATCAAATATCGCAGTAGTGATCCATGTTGCAAGACCGACTCGTCCTGTACCACCTTGAGTATCATCCGCAACTTCCTCTACTTTTTCGTCATCAAGATAGAGTGTATAGTTCTCAGGGGTATTGACGATTTTGATATTATACAACTTATTGGTGTCAATGGTGTGGTTACTTTCAGCTTCAAGTCTATGTGCTCCAGCATTCCAAACTTCCATGCGTGAAACGGAATTTCCCCAACCACCAAGGTTCCACCAGTATTGTAGTTGTGGCAATCCCTTCATTCTGGGAGGATGTTCTGCCAGATTCTTACCTCGTCCTTGCATCAGACCTTGGCAGCGGAACATAATCAGGAAACCTTCACCACCACCGGTTTTAGTACCACTGAGTTCATAGGTGTAATCACTCCATTCTTCATCCCAAAAGTCATCTGCAACAACACTCATGCAGTTGGAGTCATTTGAGAGTTGGTGGTATTCCTTATCCTTGAGTTCCCAGTTACCCCATAAGGGCACCCATTTGTCTTCCGATTTGTTGGGGTTGTCAAAGTTATCCTCAAAGTAGAGTTGTGCCATAGCACCGTTTGCAAGGACAAGGACAAAACTACATAAGAGGATAAATATACCGTATTTTTTCATCTAATGATACTCCTTTAGTAGAGGCGACTCAATGATTGACGAATCGCCATATCTATTCTAATGGTTAAGTGAGAATTCTGCCGAATTCAGTAAAACCCAATATAAATCTTCGTAAGCCAAAGACTTTTGGGTGTAATTACTACGATCTAAGTAGCGTTGGAAAAAGGTTTGTTCTTTACTTGTCGGTTTTCGCGAAAGTACAGTGAGATACATATATTCTACACGTTCACTGGTATCCCGCCAATTATCCAGGACAAAGTTCACGAAAGTTCCGTGCTTTTTGTGATCAGCACTATCATTCACCATAGAGCCATTTATCATCATAAGAGCTTGCGGGACGGTGCCGCTGAATGCTTCAATTTCTTCCATCTCACCGTTATCAAGTAGGAAGAGGAATTTTTTGAGATGATCGCGTTTCCTATATTCAAGATTGCGTAGCATACCTTCCCTATCTTGACCACCATCGCTGGACATACTATCCATATTAATTTTCCATAGTCTCTCGAAGGCGGTTGCTTGCAGCATAGAATGGAAAAATTGTTCTGCACTCAAAGGTTTCATATATGCATGGGAATAATATATGTCATCATCTTTGTTGCTATCATTCGTCTCAGAACTCCTCTGATATGCATTTGAATTGAGGATTGTTCGCATCAAGTGTTGCAAGTCATACCCGTGAATGATGAAATCCTCTGCTAACCAATCCAATAGAGCGGGATTTGTCGGTCTGTTTTCATCTCCGAATCCGTCAACCGGTTCAACAAATCCACGTCCCATAAAGTGTTTCCATATACGGTTTACGATTGCCTTACTGAAGAAGGGGTTCTCTCTTGCAGTCATCCAATCGGCGAGAGCTTGGCGTTTTTTTGTTAGTTCCCCGTCGTATTCTGTGCCATCAAGGAAACGAGGTTCAACAGATTCTTTCATACTTTCAACATATATCGCTTTGTTCTCTTTCGGATTGTATGAAATCAGGTAATTCTCCATCTCTTTCTCATTACCGATCATGTCCATGCCCTTTATCATGCCTTTTTCTTCACTATTGATACCTGTGAAAAATGCGGCAACTCCGTAGAAGTCTTTTTGCAGCCATGTTTCCGTTTTATGATCGTGGCATTCTGCACACTGCATCGGAAGGCCGAGAAAGAGTCTGGAGGTGTGTGAAGTCAAAAAGACAGGTGATCGTTCATACCGTAGGACGTAGTTTCCAGCGGCGTTATCCTTCAATTCACCATCTGCAGAGACGAGTTCACTCACAAATTGGTCATAAGGCATGTTGGTATCAAGTGCTTCGCGTACCCACCCGTTTAATCCGATACGTCTATCATCCGCATCGTCACGCCTGCCGATAAGCCAGTTGACCCATATATTCGTCCAATACTCAATAGATTCTTTGCTTTCAATAAGTTCGTCAATTTTCTCTGATCGCTTGTACTTTGATCCACCTTCTATAAAATCTAAAACCTCTTCGGGCGTGGGAATTGTGCCTGTCATATCTAAATAGATACGTCGTAAGAATTCCGTATCCGATGTCTGTTTTGAAGGCTTAAGTTCTTCTCGACTCAACACAGAATCGATGTGTCTATCTAAGTGTATTGTACTGGAATGGACGTGTCTATTGTTAGTGGTGACTGTAGATACAGTTGCACAACCTGCTGCCAATAATGCAAAGGCAAGTAGAATAATCCAATTCCGGTTTTTTGTCCAATATGTCGTTTTCATCGTAAATCTCCTCAATCTGGGTATGCTTACAGTCTCTAAATGTGTTCTATGGAATTAAGTTTAACCTATCTTTCTGTAGATTTCAAGGAAAATTAACCTTTACCCCAACGAATACCTGTTGGAATGATACCGACATCCTCACTGCGTTTCATTGCTTCGGCTGCATCAAGGATACTTGCAATATCATGTTGTGGTTCAAAATCTAACAATGTTTTGATTTTGGTTAGGTCAAATTCAAAATAGTTTGGGTTCGTGAGTTTAATATCTGCGTAATCCATTTTGTACCGTTCACACAAGTAGGGGACAACTTCTTCAAAATCGAAAACACCATTGCCCCCGAGTGTGAACTCTTGTCCGACAGCTGCATCCTTTTCTATACCCAAGACCAATCCCTGAACGATGTCTCGGATGTCAGTGAAATGTTCCTTGTAGGGTCTACCATCTGGGTTGCGTTTGAGTATGAACTTTTCTTCTCCGTTCCACGCTTTCATGACTGCTTCAGCGGTTTCTAATTCAGCAGGATCGTCGCCTTTATAATTTTTGTATCGGTTATAGATGGTGCTAAATACGAAAAACTTCGGTAATCCATCGTCATTGAGAAATTCACTCGGTTCAATGACAGTTGTAAACCGAAACACAGTGGATGGCACGTTGTATTGGTGATGATATGTCATACACAATTCTTCACCGATCCATTTCGTGAGAAAATAGGGCATATGGTGATATTTGGCGACCATATCCTCTGTGATGAGTTCGTTAAAAAGTCTGCCTTTTTCGGTTAACCGCCAATAAATAGCCTCAGTGCATGCATATACGAGTCGGTGTATGTCTTTGTTGAATTCACGGACACATTCTAAAATGTTGAGCGTGCCCATCCCGTTGATAGCGAGATATTCACGGTTGTTAAACGGTCCACCGAATGCAGCTGCGATGTGATAGATCGCGTCAACGCCTTCAACTGCCTTTTTGACATCTTCATATTCTCGTAGGTCACCGAGGAATGTCTCAACTTTGTCATTACCTTTCCATCTATCTACGCGATTGACATCGCCGGGATAGGTAAAACAACGGATTTCGTGTCCCTTTTCTAACAGTTTTTTAGTAAGGTTTGATCCGATGCGACCTGTGCCGCCTGTTACCAGTATTTTCATTCACACCTCCGTTTTATAACACAATTTGTTATGTGCACCTCTGTAACGCGCCTACAGAGTGTGTAAAGTTTTATACCATAATTGTCATTAAAAGGTTTTTGTATATGTGTAATGCTCTTTAGTCCCGTAGGGACGATATGTTTATAGTTTGAAATTATAGTCCACATTTCGTTCCTACGGAACTCAAGAGAGGTTCAGGAACAGCGTATTTCTATAAACATATCGTCCCTACGGGACTAAAGATGTCAATATTTTCTTAAATCGACGCTTATGATGATGTTTCTGTTAGCACCTACAAGTAAACTTATATTCTCAACTTAAAATGTTACTGCATATCCATCCGTTCTTGGATCAGAACCACCGATAAGCGCGCCCGATTCAGGATGCACCTGGATCATCTGGGCACTTCCTGGACCGCCCCAATCCCCTACAAGTTGGAGTTCATGCCTTCTTTCTGCTAAACTGTCCTGCGTATCCGATGAGAATCGTGTTTCTAACTGTAAATGATTTGAGCAAGTGTGTGGGATCGTAGATTCCATCGGGTTCTGAAGGCTACGCCACCGTGGGGCAGAAACCGCCTCCTGTGGAGTCATACCAAAGTCAAGTGCATGTGTAACTAACTGTAGATTCGTTTGAACTTGTGTATCTGCCCCCGGTGTTCCACACGCTAATACGGGTTTGCCATCTTTCGTAACGATGACTGGGTTCATTGTGTGGCGGACACGTTTGCCCGGTATCAAGCAGTTCGGATGGTCTTCCTCTAAATGCCAATAGGTCATTCGGTTGTTAAGTAATATACCTGTATCACCTGCGACTAAACTGGAACCGAAACCAGATTGGATACTCTGAAGCACACAAACCAGATTTCCCGCACGGTCAGCAGTGCAGAAGCAAGTTGTATCTTCGTGTGCTTCTGGGCCACCTGCGGGAACATCAACAGCTGCTTTCTCCAAATCAATTCGTTTTGCTTGTTCAGCAGCGTAGGATTTAGAAAGCATGCCATCTATGGGAACATCCACCCAATTGGGGTCTGCCATAAATTTTTCTCTGTCAGCGAAGGCAAGTTTTTTCGCTTCTACCATGAGATGCACGCTTTCTGCGGTATTACATCCCAACGTTTGCAAGTCGAACAATTCTACAACATTTAATTCCTGTAATAAGATATGTCCACTGGAGTTAGGTGGCATCTCAAACACTTCATAACCGCGATAGTTAACGTGTATTGGTTCATCCCAATGTGCATGGAAGTTTGCAAGATCTTCTGCTGTTAGTAGTCCGTCATGAGCATGGCTGAATTCACCAATAGTTTTGGCTATTTTACCTTTGTAAAACACATCTCTACCATCTTTAGCGATTTTGCGGAGAGTTGTGCCGAGATTGGGATTTGCGAGGAGTTCACCTGCGGGGATCGGTTCACCATCGTTTGTAAAAATGGCGCGACTGTCTGGTTCGGCAGCAAAACGAGGATTTTCTCCTCTTAATCCTCCTGCCAGCCTGTGACTTACAGGAAATCCTTCTTCACAAAGAGAGATTGCTGGTGCAAAAACATCTTCTAACTTAAGTGTGCCGTAACGTTCATGTGCAAGCAACCAAGCATCAAGGAGTCCAGGAACGGAGACACTTCGCATGCCTTTCATAGGAATGCCGCCATCTTTGAGATAGGTCTCACGGGTTGCGGCACGCGGTGCAGGTCCTGTTCCGTTCAACGCTGCGACTTGTCCTGTTTCCGCCCAATAGATGAGGATGAATCCATCCCCACCGATACCGGATCCAGCAGGTTCAACGACACCGAGTGCAGCGGCGGTCGCGATGGCAGCGTCAACGGCGTTACCGCCTGCCATCATTGTTTGAATGCCAGCTTGTGAGGCAAGTACGTGCCCTGATGTCACTATGCCGTTACTGCCCATGACAGAGGGGCGGAATGCTGAGCCGTGTGGGGATTGCATTTTAATCCTCCATTTTAAGCGAGCATCTTTGAAGCAAACGCCTTAACATCAACGCGTTCGTGTGTGCGTGCGGACTCGTTGCATGCTTCCATCAGTATCCATGTGCCGAGCGTGCTATCTTGGATCCATTCTCGGTCTTTGCCAGTAGCAATTGCTTCAGCGAATGCATCAAATTGGAGTCTGTCGTCTTCAATCAACCCACCGTGCAGGTCTTGAAGTGTAAGGTTTTCTATTTCTTGCCCTGTTCTGAATAGTTGTAGGTGTCCACCATCTCTGCGGAGGTCTCCCTCCTCACCATGAAAAGTCCAGCTGCCACTCCATCCATAAGCTCCCATGTGTCCTGCCCGAGTACCTGCGTAAGTGAACGGTGCGCCGTTGTCGTATTCCATTAAGGCGTTTCCGCCTGCAGTACCCCATGCTTCTATCTGTCCTAATGCTGGGTCACGACGGTTGTGAACTTGTGCAGTAACGTATTTCGGAAGTCCTTTTGCGCCAACGAGCTGATCGAGTTGATGGCTGCAACCTGCGTGGAAGTATAATCCATCAACATAAGCATCGGGTTGGCGGGAGTCAGGTCCTGTAAATAAGTTCTGGCGTATCCAGAATCGGCATTCACCACCAAGCATTTCACCGATGCCTCCATCCTCACGGAGCCATTCCCGCATTTTCGCGGCGGCAGGATTCCAACGTTTGTTTTGTCCCTGAACTAAAATGGTGCCGGGATTTGCTTTATGTGCTTTGATGATGTCGTGGAATTCTGCTTGTGTGGTGGCAATCGGTTTAACACAAAGCGTGTGCATGCCAAGGTTTAAGCTTTCAACAATGAGTTCAGCGTGAACTGTTGTTGACGCATAAATCAGACATGCTTGTGCTTCAGGATGCTTATCTTTTGCTTCAGTGATTGTTGTGTAGATGCGTTCTGACAAACCTTCTGGTGCCCCGTTTATTGATTCAACGCCTCTTTTTGCGCCTTCAAGGTTGATGTCTACGCACGCGACAGGTTCAAACCCGTGCGTATTGACTTGTGCTTGTAGTCGTCCGTGTGCAAAATGTGTGCAGCCTACGTGGATAGTTGGTATTGGCATATATCGGTCTCCTTGTAATTCTTCAAATTTTATAATACCGTATAGCGCGCTTACGAAGCGCGCCTACAATGTATCTCAAACTATCAATGTTTCACTACAGTTTTATGAAATCTCAACAGTCGGAGGGTTGATGAAATCGTGATATTTCTGTGCAACTTTACCTTGAGTGGCATCACCAGCATGAATAAGAACACGGAATCTAAAGTGCATCGCCTCACCCTGTTTGAGTGTGTAGGAACCATCTTTGGACGGATCCCGTTCAAAGGTACCGCTACCAAAGATATTACTTCCCATGAGTCCGTAGTTGCGGACGTGCCAATATGTCGGATAACGTGGATTCACGATGTGATCATACACAGCGATTCCAACAGGAGTGCCATCAACGGCTCCAGAATAATCGCACCAGTTAGCACGTTTTCCCCAGGTTTCGGTTTCGTTGATTCCGCCGAATGCGTTTTCAATCTTTCCACCGTCAGATGCGTTCATTGATGGATGTACCCGAATGCACATGATACCACCCTCTTTGGTATCACCAAAATGGACATCACCCTCAGATGCAATAAAGCTTAAATCAAGGTCAAAGATAGCAGCATCTTCGGGCAAGTTATAGATACGAAAATGTTGTTTGTCCTTCATCAAGACATCGCCATCCTTAGTTTCCCAGTTGTTTTCAGCATATATTCTGCTGACAACTGCCCCACCGTGTTTTTGTGTAAAACCTTGATGTACAACGCGTCCACAGTTGCTGCCTTCACCCCACAAGTCAACATCGTTAACTTCACCGTAAGCAACGTAGAGTGAACGGTGATGAACGTGGTCTTTTGAGATATCGCTGGTTTCACCACGCGTTACTTCACGTCCATTCGGTCCCAATACCGGAAAGAAATAGGGACGGAACTGTGATTTTCCATAACGAAAAGTAGTAAAAGGTCTACCGTTTAGGGTAACATCAATTGTTTCCGTGTCATATTCTAATTCAACACCTGTGGCTGTGTTAATATCACCCTCCGAAAGCATATAGGTGCGTGAGGCACCAACTGGAAGATCGTTAAGTATCCATGCTAAGGTCGTAGACTTTTTGTCATCACTTTTATAGCATTGCGCGGATATGACCTCATTGCTCTCTGCATCCGTTAGAATGACATCGCGTTTTGCATATTCGTGAATACCGGGATGGTCAAGGTTAACGACCACGGGACATCCATCCCGGTCATGGTTGCCTGCGTTGACAGTGAGTGATAGGCAATTCTGATTTGCCATAAATCTCCTTAATATCCTTCAATAGTAATAATATATGAATATAATAATCTTTAGGCGGTCAACTAAAGAGAAGTCCAGTTTGAGCAAGTAATCCTACAGTTTAACTTTTTTCTGCATTCAGTTCAAGGATTGCTTCCTCTTCACTGTCATAACTTTCAAAAACGGACGCTAACCTTCCAAGAACGAGTAGATTTCTGATATGCGCGCCTGCTTTGACAAGAGCCGTGCGCCCACCTTTGCGTGTGATAGTAACATGAACGGAAACGAGTGTGCCTAAACCACTACTATCCATTCGGGTAACTTCTTCAAGATTAAAGATGACCTTTGGTGAATCAAAGTATTCTTCAAGTTCTTCCTGAATTTGCTGTCTAAGTTCAACATTTGCTGCCCCGATCATGCGACCAGTTGGGCGGATAACAATAACACCTTCTCTGTTTCGTATTTCAGCTAACATATTTCTCCCTCATAGTTATTCCGCAATGGCATGCGGAGATGAATTATAATTGTTTAGTGTAACGCATTCAATTGATTTTGTCAAGAGTGTATGTAACGAAACATTACTGTCATTTATATTTCAATTGCTTCCTGAACGATACTCAATCAGTACTGATTCCCCTATAATCTCAACGATACACACCATATATTCTTTTCCTTTTGCATCTGTTAGGCGTAAATCCTCTCCTATAGAGAAAAAGACTGGTTGTGGTTTACCTTCATTAATAGCGATATTTGAAGCATAGAGATACGTGCGGTTGTGAGTATCACGTATAGGATTCAAACTTCCAGATAAACCTGGTATGTTTCCTTTCGCTTTTCTGAAAATAACAGAACCGCCGTTTTGAAGACTTTGCATTTCAAATGAAAGTGGCCCTTCAGCAGGAATCCAATTATGTTTAAGATTTGCAGCAAGACCATGTGCTGCTGCGAATACCGTCATTGGAAGATGTGTTGTGTGCAAATCAATTTGAGCATTACCATTTTTATCGGTGTATGCCCACTCTGCTGTTTTATTCGGAAACATCACCAATAGGTCAACTTTTGGCAGAGGTATTCCGTTATGGCTAACAAAAATGTCAACAGTCGCGGGTGTAAATTTTGTATCTGCAGATGGAATAGTGAGAATAAGGTCTGAATCGTCAATGAGCTGATAGGTGGGTAATTCCCCACTCAACGCTTCAGTTTCGCGCTTAATAATTGGTACTCCATCTCCACGCCGTTCCATAAAGAATTGTCGTTCACCCGATCCGTGTATATCCCCAACGGACATTCTTCCGAACATTGATGCAAGTGCTTCATTTCGTGTTGATTGTCGGACATCCATGCTATCTATCGTCAGGTTATTCGGCAAACCCCCTGGTGAGATTATCTCAATGCGATCTTCAAACATTGAAAGTCTAATCTTACTACCTTGAATTGAGTAGTCACGATGGACAATTGCATTGACAATTGCTTCAAATATTGCTTTTTCGCTATATTGTGGTAGGTCAGTTCGAGCGGGGCTCTTGTCCGCCCCAACACGCATATTGCGAACCGCGAAGGTAACCGCTTCTGAAATTTGTCGGTTAAGAGGACCGGTAATTATCTGAGCATCTATCTGTCCAGAGGCGCGATCTTCTCCCCGATAACAAGTTGCACTAATACATGCATTGGGAAGCCATTCCTCTGGAGAATGTGTGCATAACAAAACACCTGCTACCGTTGCGCGCGTAGTGCCGTTTTCATCATTCGTAAGGAGTCCCATTTTCTCCAGTGCTAATTCAGGAGTACCTGCCCCTTCAATACTCAATAGAGGTTTCCAAAGAGATTCATCTAATGAACCAAAACCTGTTCCTGGGACGGGTTGTTTATCAAACCAGAGGAAACGCGATTGCGCCCGTTGTTGGGCAAGACGTAGTCTTTCATCACTTGTCATTTTGCGTTTTGAGCTGCCAACTCGATGGTAACTACCGCCAGGACTATCGTGTTGTGTGTGCCCCTGTGGTATTTCAACAAGAAGAAAAGATTTACCTTGCTCAGTTTCCCTACGAAGTATAGTAGGACGAATCGGGGGTTTAATTGCATCGGTGCAAATCTGTACCAAGAACATCTCTAATTCGTCCATCTTCTCGCGTGACAAACCTTGAATATCACCACTATCGGTCACACCACATAGCATCACACCCCCATTCGTGTTAGCAAATGCAGCAAGTTCATCTGCAAGATCGTCACGACTGGGACTCTTAGGTTTGTTTCCAGAAAAGACAATTTCCTTGAATTCCCAGTGACTGTCTTCGCCTAAACGAATTTGGCGTTTGATTTCTTCATCACTGAAATTCATGGTCGATCTCCAATCTTGAGCATTTATATCTACATCAAATCTGTCAATAGAATACTACATTTGGTGGATATATTCAAAATCTTGCTATATCACTCAGTAGGTTGCACCAACGATTCTTCTCCTACGCATGCTTTAATTCCTTCAACAAACACCTGAAAACTTTTTGATCTGTTCCGACTCGGTTCCATGTGTTGTGCGATATTCTGAGCTACCTCACGTTTGGGTAGATAATTCTTATAGTAGTGCGTTTGTTTCAGTAGCTGTTCTAAAGCCTCAGATGTGCCTCCCCCAATTGCATCGGGATTCCGATATTTTGCTTGGGTTTGGAGGTTACTTGAGATTCTGGGATAAGCTGCATGTAAAGCTTCAACATCTCCAAAAAACCATGCTTCTAATTCTTCAATTGCTATTCGATTGACAACTTGATAATCTTCATCTGGAGCCGCGCTGGATTTTGTTACAAAACCCGCATCTTGTGCTGCTTTTTCCAAATATGCCTTGAGTTCGTGACAGTCTTTTCGGTCTTCATCAATTAGCACGATAAGTCGCCAGTCGTTAGGTATCCATTGGTGTCCTTTCATAAACTTTGGCAATTCTTCAAGCATATCATCTTTTCCTTCAAATGCATGGAAGATACAGATAACATCTGGTGAAAGAATTTTGGGCAAGATATGTTTTAATGCCACCTCAGCAGAAGGCTCTTCTAAAAAGAATTTAATGTGCATATAGATTTCGCTTTTGGCCTCCTGCATTGGTCAACGGGTCACCGAATTCAAAGTAACCCTCCACCCAAAGTTTCCCTAACTTTGCGCCAGCATCCAAAAGCTGCTCTATTCCCAGCATCTCCGAGGCGCGTTTGCACACTGTGAAACCTTGTTCATCCCGATAGAGGACATATACTTCATCAGCATATAGTTCGTTGACAAAACGTGGTGAATGCGTCGTAATCATGAATTGAGACATCATGCATGCAATACGACACGCGTCTACCAGTCCTGTAAGTAAACGCGGATGTAAATAGTTCTCAGGTTCTTCAATACCGATTAATTGCGGTGGTTGTCTATCATTAAATAGGATTAGGTAAGATAGCAGTTTTAACGTGCCATCAGAGGCAAACTTTGCAAATATAGGTTGATCAAAGGGCGCATCCTTTATTTTTAGTAGGCGGCGACCATCGATCATTAATTCAGTGTCAACCTTTTCTAAGCGCGGCACCTGCTCCGCAAGAACCGAAATTATCTTCTCCAAACGTTCTGGATATCTTTCCTGAAGATATTGGATAACATTGGGCAGATTGTCCCCTGTTTTGGACAATCTTTTTTGCGGTCCATCGTCAGTGGTCTGGCGTGTAGCATCGGTGGAAAGGTCCGAGAGATGCCAGTCTGTAATAAAGCGGCGGAGTGCTCCCACGCGGGGGTGTCTTGCCAGCTGCCCCAGCATATTAGCAGCGAGTGCCGACGGATCATCAAGTTGCTCATTGATCCGTTCGTCCGCCTCATCTGGTGTTTTACCGGCGATGACAGTTCCACGGCCTTGATGAAAATTGAGGAAACGAACCGGCTTTCCTCTACTACCGCGCCGCCATTGCAGCCATTCGGTTTCAACAAAAGGGTCTTTCATAGGATCTTCATCAATAGACAGATGGTACGTGATAACTGGTGTTTTAGGTTTCTCTCTATATTTCAACTCAAATTCAATCGGTCCATCACAGTCTCGTGTCCGCAGTTCCTTAAGTCCTCCTCTCTTGTTACATGCTTGACTCAACCCGACTGTGAAACATTCGGAGAGGAACACAAAGACATCAAATAGTGTTGATTTACCGCTACCGTTTGCACCTAAAAAGACATTCAAGGGCTTGAGTTGTTTTAATTCTATATCCCGTAATGCGCGATAATTCTTCACACGTAATGATTCAATATGTGGGACAGTCTGTTGAGACATTTAAATTTCCTCCACTATTTCAGCTGCCTCGTTTACACGAATTTTACCGGATAATAGTTTTGGCGGCAGCATATCAAATTATACCACATTAAGTAGCGACATTCAACGCCCTGTAGATGGAGATTGTGGCCAGTGGATTCCACGCTGTCCAGACAAACTACGATTCGCAGATGGACGATATGCTCTATCAGGTAACCCAACAAGTTCACCATCTTGAACCCATTTTTCATCGCCTCCATAGAGTTCACCTATCAACAGATTAGTCAATCGCTCAAGTATTTCAACGTGTTCAGGAGATTCGGACAGATCGTTTAGTTCTCTCGGATCCTCTTCCAAATCAAAGAGTTGTCGGTAGTTACCGGTAGCGTAGTAGATAAGTTTGTAACGACCTTCATGGATCATGCGGGTAGCACTCCCATCAGCACCGACTTCCCCGTATAGCCATTCACGTTTATTATCTCCTACCATCGGCATGCCATCTACTGTATCGGGTATATCAACACCAGCAAGATGGAGGAGTGTCGGCATAACGTCTTGCCAGCCAACGAGGCGGTCATCAACTCTGTGATGTCCTACGCTGTCGTCCCCCGCAGCACCGACAAGGATCATCGGAACGTTAGCAGAATCTTCATAATAGAGGCGTTTTGCCCACATCCGATGATTTCCAAGCATATCACCGTGATCGGATGTAAAGAGAATGATGGTGTTGTTCAACAGACCCTCTTCGCGAAGTGTGCCGATAACGAGTCGCAATTGATGGTCTATGTGTGTGCAGAGAGCGTAAAACGCTTGCCGTGCAGAACGGATGAGATTTTCATTGTACAATGCATCCTGCATCTGACGGGATTTTAGTGGTAACGGAAGTTTATCGGTATCTTTAGACCATTCTCCGTGAAAGGGCATTTCTATGTCAATATCACGATACATATCCATGTAGCATTGCAGAGGTGCTAAAGGTGGATGTGGATGGCAATAGGACAGGAACCAGAATCCGGGACGCGTCGGGTCCCGCCGTTTAATCTGACGCACCATCTGTTGGGTACTCCAGTTGGTGACGTGACAATCTTCAGGCAGATGCCAAGGACGGTTGAGATAATCGTTGTTACACATGCCGTGTGCAAACTGCTGCCCAGCATACCCTCTATCTCCAAGAAAGAGTTCATAGTCGTCAACTGCACCGTATTGTAATCTGCCCTCTTCACCTAAAATCACATCATCAAAACCGATGCGGTCACGTTGGGGATAGACATGCAGTTTGCCGACTGCATACGCTTGATAGCCTGCATTACGAAATGTCTGTGCGATTGTTGGGAGTCCGTCTATTCCCTTTTTATCATTGAAAACCCTATCTTTGTGTGTGCGTGTTGTTGTTCCTGTCATTAAGGTTTTGCGTGCGGGAACACAGACAGGACATTCGCTGTATCCGTTAGTAAATCGCGTGCCAGCGCGGGCAAGGGAGTCAAGTGTGGGTGTTTGGATATCTGGATGGTCATTGACTCCGAGTAGTGAGTTGGGCCAATGGTCTGTGCTAATTAGTAGAACATGGGGTTTGTCTGCCATAGTTATTCCTTTACCTGCTATACCTTGCGAAATAGAATGTCTTTAGGGGTTCATTTGTGTCGTTGATTAAGCTATGTCCAGGGTCTGATGGGGCAACAGAGACAGCATCTCCGGGCATTTGACGATACACATTTCTGTTGACAATATGGATACCGTTGCCCTCCAACATATACCACACTTCGTCCATATCAGGACCGTGTCCATGCGTATCAGGGGTCTGCATTGCTTCAATCCGCACCATTAACACTGAATGCAACACCACCAAACCGTCGTCTTGACCGAAGATGGGATGCACAAGGTGTGTCCAATGTCCTTGCGATAGAGGACGTTCACGGTAGTTTCGGATGAGCGCATCTTTACGCAGTGCTTCTACACCGTCTGGAATTATCTCCTCTAAAATCAGGAATTCCAAAGGTGTATTTTCTGGATTATTCAAAACGTGGGAGAGCCCGGGAGGGATGAGAATTGCGTCTCCTTCTGTAACCTCTTGCTTCAAGTCACCTGCTTCAAAAACACCTGTGCCATCAACGATATAGAATATTAACTGTCGGTCATCTAATGAAGTTGGAACTGAAGCGATACGCGGTTCAAGGTAACATCGGGAGAAACTGTCTACATATCTGAGAATCGCCCCCTCTTTATCTGGGTTATTCTCATCGTGTTTGCTGAATATTTCGCGTTTGATGATGTTGCCGTGTGTAAGGCTTGAAGGACTTTGTAACCAATGCCGCTTATGCATACTGAATTCCTCCGATATGTCCTAATGTGATAGACAATATATGTCAGATACAATTGACATTATCATATCAGAGGGTTTAGCAATTGGCAAGGGAAAAGTTCATCTCAAATTGTTCAATCTCTTATCCTGGTCATCCTTTTATCCTGATAATCCTGGTCCAGACAAAAAACCCATAATTTAATCAAAAAACAACAATTCACAAAAAAATATAATATTATTTACATTTTTACTTGACAACCACAATTTAGAATGGTATAATTAACACGTGTTTAGAATGCAAGCCCAAATCGGCTACGCAAGTTTAGAAACTCAATGAGGCGGCGCAGTTCTCTGATGAAGCGACAACACGGGAACGCAACTTTACAACCGCAACAGTCGCTCGAAAACTTGACGAAAAGTCGTGGACAGTCTCTGCGGAGCGCGAAACCAACGGAGACGCAATAAAAAATCACGAAAAACATCGCAAAAAATTCTCAAGAAGTCGCGGGAGGTACACCGTTGACTGATGACAGCAACGGAACCTAATCTAATGTCCAAAATACTCACATAAATGTTAATCAGATACATCATAAACTGAATAACATTCAAATCCTTATCGTAATTTCTTTTGAATGGGGGTTTAAAATACAATTACAATAGGATCCATGTGATATTACAGACATACCTGCAAGAATATGTCATCTAAAATCTCATAGAGTCATGGAAGTTTCTGAGAAACCGCAGCATCTCAGCAATTGGGAAAACCATGCATTTGTTGCGAAAACACCAGTCTGTAAAACTGGAACTTGTCAAGCCAATTTTGGGTTTTGCATTCCACGTTTGGTACACTTCTTGCTGCCCAGTTGCAGTTCGTATCACATAAAATAAACCTGAAGGTGAAATGTCATGATAACACAATACGACAGGAGAATATCACAGTCCGAATTAAGAAATGTTCCATTTATCACATGGATTATGATGACGTATATCTACACCATCAATAATACATATCAGGATACCAATAACTTAAATCCCAAAACGTACCGGATCAAAAAATTGAAATTCCCAGAAATTCGCACAAAAAATCACTCACAAACCCATACACAGACTGGACTCACAACCCGGTACGAAAAACCGTACCAAAACCGTACCGTAATCCGAAAAAACGCACAATACGGTACAGTTTCAAAGACACAAAAAATCAATGAATTCACATCTTATACCAGTTCTAAAAATTAATGTCTCTTTTAACGTAGCATAAACTTTCCAGTTTGTGCAGTCCTTCAATACATTCTTAACATGAGTTGTCCATCATGCAGCCTAAATCTGCATAACAGCAGTGTTAGTGAGATAGGGAGAGTCAAACTGGGTGATGTCCCCTGCCTTTAGTCCGGGGACAGGAAAAAGACGAACAGACAAAGGTTTGTTGAGCTGCATAGAGAGGGTTGCAACGTCAGTCAAAATAGCGGCGATCTGTTCTGTCGTAGCATCACCAGGGATAGGAATTGTATCCAAACCTGTGCCGCAAACAGAAGAATAGAGCAGGAGACTGTCTAAATTGAAATAACACGCTTCACTTCGTTTGCCTAATCCTACATCTTCAAGCACAGGGAGCATCAGCCCAGAATATCCGCAGAGCGGGAGTGATAGAGATTTCAGTGTTCGCGTCAAACCCGCTGCAACTGTCAAAGTCCCGCTGTCTCCGAAGCAACCAGGGAGCAGTTTTTCCATAGCATAAGCGATGCTGTCGTCACCCATCGGTGCAAGTGATACATCTAAACCGATAAACTTGGTCCCCCATTCTTTTGCTATCGTTTCTGCAAGCACGACAAGTTTTTGTCCTTCAGTTTCCATGATGTCTTTCAGGTTTTGCAAACCAGTTTCTAAATTCGGGGCATCAGTAAAAGCATCTTGCACAAAGTCAATCGCTTGCCATCCAATGCTGAAGTTCGTTCTGGTGTCGTGCCAGTAAGCTGCAGGGAAGAACGGAGTATTTGGTGGGCAATTCATCAGGGCTGCGAAGCGGAGATTTCCGTATCCCGCATCGGTGCGGTGTGCAATTTGCCGAATAATCTCTGCTGTCTTTTCTGTGACATCTGAGACCAAATGTCCCGATTGTGTTGTCAAGGTAACGGTGGCAAAGAGTATTTCACTCTGCACAATCACATCTGCGATCTGTGCCAGTTGCTTTTCGGTGTGAAGTTTATCTGGTAGGATTGTACCTAAACTCAAGAACGCTATTCCTAATGCTTGTGCATCGGATTCTAACGCAAGGATTGAGTCTACATCACGCACTTCATCCCAGATTTGACTACTTACGCGTGTGGTTTGAACTTCGTAACCGTCAGCTTCAAAGTGTGTTCGGCAGGTGGTATTAAATTCGGCTGCACGTTGTAACTGATAGGCAGAGAAAGGAAACGGGATGCCTGTGGTTATGGTTCGGATCTTCATGGGTTGTTAATGTCATCTTCTCCATAAAGTCCGAGATTGCGATAACGTTCATATCTTTGTTGGATCAGTTGTTCGTCAGTCTTATGTAGCAATTCGGTGAGGTGCTTCTTAATACCGCGTTTGACATTACGGACAGCGGCTTCTGGGTCTCTATGTGCTCCACCAAGAGGTTCTTTAATTATTTGGTCAATGATACCTAATTTGAGTAGGTCTGGTGCGGTGGGTTTATATCCTTCTGTAGCCTCAGGTGCATGTTCACCTTTATCTTTCCAAACGATTCCGCTACACGCTTCAGGTGGGGCGACACAGTAGATAGAATATTCCATCATCAATACGCGGTTACCAACTGCAATAGCTAACGCACCACCGCTGCCACCTTCACCTATAATAATGACGAGGATCGGAACACGCATTTGCATCATCTCGGCAAGATTATCAGCAATAGCAGCCGCTTGTCCATATTCTTCAGATCGGAGATCGAAATGTGCACCGGGTGTATCAACGAAGCAGACCAGCGGACGGTTAAACTTGTTTGCCAACTGCATCAAACGTCTTGCTTTTCTGTAGCCTTCTGGATGTGTATATCCGAAGTTCATCTCTTGACGTTCTTCAAGGTTTGTACCTTTCTGCTGTGCAAGGTAGACGATAGGTTGTTCTTCAAACCATGCTAACCCGCCGATGAGTGCACGGTCATCTCCGTACAACTTATCACTACGGAGTTCAACAGGATCGTCAAGCAGTGAGTCTATATAAAGAGAGGCTTGAGGACGTTGTGCGTGACGGGCTAATCGCACTTTGTCCCAACGACTCAGTTTTTGGAATGTCTGTTTTGTAAGCGTATCTGCGTTCTGTTTGAGCGCAGCAATTCCCTCGGTCAAGTCTAACTCTGGGTGTTCTTCCGTAAAAGCATCCAGTTGTGATAGGTGACGTTCTAATTCAATTAATGGTTTTTCAAAATCTAATTCTGTTGAATTCACAAAAGTTGGCTCCTTAGTTATGGTAAAAAACCGTTGGAGTTAGATAAGATTCTCAACAAAACGGGATCAAACTTTCAATAGTAAAGATTCATTCAAATTGAGTTTCTATAACGAACAAGTTACTGTCCTTTACATAAACGGGTTAAATTGTTCGTTGAGTGGTGGTTTGAACTGCTTTATCAGCCGGTCTTGTATTATTCCACGAGCATTCGGGTTGCGAGGAACGTGAACGCAGATACGATTCATTCCAAGATCGCGGGCACTATCCCACTTTTCATGTTGTTGATTTAATCGAGAACGAAAAGAATATGTCTCTCCAACGTATAGGAGTTCATGGTTATTACCGCCTTGTGAATTCGGAGTTTCTTTTGAAAAAATATAAACCCCTGGAGCATCGTTAGATGGTCCATTTAAGTCATAAACTTCAAAATCGAATGTATATCCATCTGCACTTACATTCATCGTTCCAATCCGTGCCATATCAAAACTCCTTAAATTTCAGATTTTCTGACTTTTATTGTCTCCATTTTTCTGTCCCTTATGATACTTTCCAATGTATTGTGTAAGTAATCTTTGGCGTAAGGTGAAATATAAATGGAACTGATCAATTTGGTAAGGTCTAACCTAACCTCTATTCTTTCTGGAATTTTTGCCACTATTTCGTTTAATGTGTCTGAATAGTAAGGTATGTCGGACGTGTAAACACGTCCACAATACATATCCGATATATTATCAAAAGAGGTAACTACTCTCAATTCTTTTTCGGATTTATACAATTTCCTTTTGTGCATGATTGGTGTGTAAAACAAATCCAGGACTTTCTCGGGATCATCTAAATCTATATTTGAGAAATTTTCATAACTTCTCATAGAATCTTTTTCGTAATCCAAATAGATTATTTTCCCAATATGTATATTGCCTTGTAATTGATCCATGCTTGCGATTAATCTTTTTACCGTTGATTGTATAGCGACTGCTATCGGATTATCTTTACCATATCTCTCCCACATTAAATTATCTTCATCTTCTTTTAAACACCAGCAGTTGCAAAACATAAAATGATTTGAGAACTGTCTTATTAATTGCCAGAAGGAATGTCTGGTTTGTAAAAATTCCGATTTTTCTCTATTTGAGGAATAATTATAAAAAATGTCCTTAGCATTCTCGTAGCCTTCATCTTTTGCAATTAGTGTATTTTCTTCCAATAGGTTTCTTATAAATGTTTCTTCTAAGGTTTTATTTGTTAACATTCCTTCAAACTTATCACTGAATGAATGTATTGGAGAAAAGTATAACTTGTTACTATATAGGATTGATAGTAATCGCTCTAAAGTAGTATAATGCCATATTTTTCTCCTATCAGGCGGTGTGTCAAAACTGTTATGTGGTTCGTAAGGCATTCATTAATTCCAATTTTAGTTTCCTATTATTAGTCCTTCTTGGCAAAGAGTTTACCGGGCAATTGCTGAATTACACCTTTGAGCTCCAACATCAAGAGAACGCTTGACACTTGACTGATCGGCATTTGTGTCATCCGAACAAGCGTATCAATATGCGATGATGGAATCTCAATTGCGTCAAAGATCGTCTTTTCATCATCCGTTAAATCTGGTGGTGGAGTTACTGGTAAAGCCTGTTCTGGGGTTTTTTCTATCGGTTTCGTTTTATTCTTCCCCACTTCAGGGACATGGGAAACCTTTCTATTTTGCTGTTGTGCGATTGCTGGTTTGGAAGCGGCTATTTGATGAATAGTATGTTGCGGTAAGGCATCAATCAAATCATCCACTGTGCTGATCAGTTTTGCCCCTTTATCAATCAAACTATGTGTTCCCGTTGACAATTCAGAGAAGATTTCTCCCGGAACAGCAAAGACCTCTCTACCTTGTTCGCTTGCAAGTCGTGCGGTAATAAGTGCCCCACTCCGATTTGATGCTTCAACTACGACGGTTCCGATTGATAATCCGCTGATAATTCGATTCCGCCTTGGAAAATTTTCTGACATCGGTTTCATCCCCATTGGGAATTCAGAGATTAATGCACCGGATTCAACAACTTTGTCTACCAATTCCTTGTTCCCTGCTGGATAGATGAGGCTAAGTCCATTACCAAAAACGGCAATAGTTCTGCCACCCGCTTCAAGTGCACCGCGGTGAGCACAAGTATCTATCCCCATAGCAAAACCGCTTACCACTGTCATACCACGGTTCACGAGTTGGTGTGCCAATTGGTAACTAACGCGTCGTCCATAATCTTTAGCATTACGGGAACCGACAATAGCAATACTGAGATTATCCTCTGGTCTCAACTCACCTCTGACATAAAGTAATAAGGGTGGTGTGTCAATCTCCTTCAACAACAGTGGATATGCTTCATCATAGAAAGTGATGATATGACAACCGAATTCTTGTATCAATTCCAGTTCACGTTCTAACGGACATCCGAGTTGTTTCTCTAACAGACTACTTTGTAACTTCGTAGAAAGTCCTTCAATCTTCTTTAATTCTGATGCGGTAGCATTCAGCACTTTTTCTGCACTACCAAATATATCAATTAGGAATTGCGCGGATTTCGTTCCTACACCTTGAATCAGACTGAGATGGAGTATGTTTCTTGTGTCCTGAGATAGCATGTCCTAATCAATATGTCCTTAACCCAATGGATAAAATGTCCTATTTCCACCTATTCAGAATATAACTGAAAAGCATTGTTCATTGCCTCGGCACGGCATCAGTTATTGGCATTGCGTAATAGAGTTCAATTTCCTGAATTTTCCGATATTCTGCGGCAGTAGGCGCGCCAGTTTCAGAACGTTTATAACGACTTTGTCCACCGACATATCGCGAATCCCAACGACGTGGGACTTTCAGACGGAACTTATTTGTCGTTACAGGGGACCCTAATGTATACTTATAGACAGGACGCATGTTGTCGCGTACATCTTTAACAGTAACCCACTTACCATCTTCACCCATATACTGAATTTGGAAGAATTCAAGTTGTCCTTCTTCTGCTTTGATGACAATGTGTTGAATTTCTTGCGGGACATTCCAACTTAAAACCGCTTCAGTGAAATTATCTGCTTCATCTTGTGTGGAACGGTCCTGTGCATTCTCACGAATGTTGCTTGTTTCTCCTTCTGTATATATATTGTCATCATGGAACTTTGAGTCGGATCCAGCAGCTGTAATAGCAATGTTTTCGCTCCAGTTGAGCGAAGGAGTTGATGATAGGAAACATCCTGATAATCCCAGTATAATGTAAAGTACAACACACAACATTCCAATACGCATATATTAACTCCTCAAGACTTGGTGCTGAGCATGCTCAGCACCAAGTCTTGTATTCTGTTACTCTAAGTTGAGTAATTCATCAAGTTCTTGTTCACGTTTATCAGTAGTTTTATCTACTATAACTTGTTCTGAGGTTTTATATCCGTAAAGTTCTATTTCCCGGAACTTCCCGGGGACACGGTCACTGGCACTGATAAATATGGTGTTACCAGCCGGACTGTTAGCCTGACTTCTCCGAAGCATTGCTGCATCACCACTTGTTTTCTTCACCCTAAGACGAATCCTATCAGTTGGATATGGCGTTAAAATAGAGACAGTAACCGGACTCTTCGCTTTTTTTATTTCTTTAACCAAAGTCCAGTTTCTTTCGGTCACCTGACTTTCTTTTGCTACGAATACATCAAATTCAGTGACATTATCAGTATGGACAACAATGCGACGAATTTTCTTTTTTTCTGCCAGTGTTATGACTACTTCAGACTCTAAGCGTAACCTTCCTCCGCCTTCTGGGAAGACTGCATCTCCGATAGTATTTAAATTTCCATCAATCGCTTGTGGGGTAGTTGATTGAGTTCCGTCCATCAATGCGTAATTTTCACTCCACTCCTGAACCGAAAATAGCGCACCACATCCTATAAGGATGACTGGAATACTGAAAAGTGAAATGAGACGAATTGTTCTAAATAACATTTTTTGCTCCTTTGTAGACGTTGTTATATGACGTTATATGACACATGCCATTAATTGATGTGTCAGGTTAGTTTATGATAAAAATTTCCAAGAAGTCCCCTCGCGGGTATCTTGTATTTCAATATTAAGTTCATTTAGTCGATCACGTATTTTATCAGAAGTATTCCAATCCTTCTGATTTCTGGCATCTTGTCTTATCTCTAAGAGGAGTTCAATCAGTGGACCAAGATACTCAACATTGCCATTATTTTCATGTTCATTCATCGTATAGATACCAAGAACTTGACACGTTTCTACTAACACTTTGTACGCATTTGCTAATGTATATTGGGAAACTCCATTTGACGAACTTATAGTTTTGTTGACATGGCTAACAAGTGAGAAAATTGAACCAACTGCTTGTGCAGTATTAAAATCGTTATCCATTGCTTCTGTAAACTGTGATTGCAGCGATTCTATAGACGAAAAAAGTTCAGCATCTGCACATGAAGTATCTTTTGATTCTTCATTGTTGTTTTCTTCAATTTCAGGTGTTGCTTCATAATATTTTTTTAGCGAATCAACACAGTTATTTAAACGTTTGAGTGCGGATTCAGATTTTTGCAAACTTTCTAAACTATAATCAAGTGGATGTCGGTAGTGTGCTGAAATGAGAAAATGACGAATTATCTCTGCAGAATATTTGTCTAATGCGTCTCTCAAAAAAATGAAGTTTTGTTCAGATTTCCCCATTCTCCGACCATCTATTTTCAGAAAAGCGACGTGTACCCAGTAACGTGCGAAAGGTTGACCGGTTGCCAATTCACTCTGTGCGATCTCATTTTCGTGATGTGGGAAAAGAAGGTCTTCACCACCAGCATGTATATCAATCGTTTCTCCAAGGTGTTTCATTGCCATAGATGAGCACTCAATGTGCCATCCGGGCCTTCCGGGGCCCCAAGGGCTGTCCCAATAGGGTTCACCGGGTTTTGCGGCTTTCCACATGTCAAAATCCCGTGGATCTTCTTTTCGTTGGTCAACTTCAACGCGTGCCCCTGCCAATAAATCCTCCTGTTTGCGGCGCGACAATTTTCCGTATTCTTTAAATGAATTTACACGATAATACACACTACCATCAACGACATAAGCTGCATCTTTTGCAATGAGTGTTTGAATCAGGTCAATCATCTCTGGTATGTGTTCAGTGGCTTTTGGGTGTACATCTGCGGGTTGTATTCCGAGTCGTTGTGTGTCTTCAAAATAAGCTTGCCCGTTGGTATGTGCCAGTTGACTGAAACTGACACCCAGTGTTTGTGCCCGCGATATTATTTTGTCATCAATGTCTGTCAAATTTTGAACTAACTTGACGTTATATCCTCTATATTCAAGGTATCTGCGTATTATATCGGTTACAAGTGCTGTTCGAGCATTACCGATATGTATATAGTCATAGACGGTCGGACCGCAACTATACATAGAGACATGACCTTCCGTCTGTGGTGAAAATTCCTCAAGTTGTCTGCTAAGGGAATTGTATATTTTTACTCCCATTCGCTATTCCTTTGTATTTGATAAAAACCGTGTTGACAATTTATCTTTCGCAAGACAAACAGTAGCTTGTGCCACTATTGCTTTCCCTTTTCCAACAACCCCTAAACCCTCTGTGGTAGTTGCTTTTACGTTGACTTGTACTTCCGATATACCTAATGTTTTTGCGAGTATTTGTCGCATTTGTAAGATATACGGTGCCAATTTAGGTTCTTGTGCAATCACTGTGCTATCAACATTTTCAATTTTGTAATTGAGTGCTCTAACCTTTGCTGCGATGGATCGCAGGAAAAATTGACTGTCCATTCCTGCATAACTTTCGTTTGTATCTGGAAAATGCGTCCCAATATCTCCTAATGCAGCTGCCCCTAAAATCGCATCACAGATAGCGTGCGTCAACACATCTGCATCCGAATGTCCTAAAAGACCTAAATGATATGGGATTTCTACACCACCCAAAATCAATCTTCTATTTTCAACAAGTTGATGAACGTCGTATCCTATCCCAATTCGCATCTTTCTTATTCTATTATACCTTATATCCTTTTATTTAGCAAAGTTTCTGCAAGTAATAAATCCTCTGGGGTTGTAAGTTTAACATTCCTATAACTGCCCAATACGAGTTTTACAGGGTGTCCAAGTTTTTCAACTAATGATGCATCGTCTGGTGCACTTACTCCCTCTTTGATAGCCTTATGATGTGCATCTACGAGAAGCGAATATCGGAAAACCTGTGGTGTCTGGACTCGCCATAACAGATCGCGTTCAGGTGTATGGTCTATGAAAAAATCTTTGTTAGCTACTTTTATCGTTTCTTTTACAGGAACTGCGGCTACACTTGCACCGCATTCTGCAGTTGCTTCAAGACATCTGAATATAATATCATCATCTATAAACGGACGCACGCCATCATGGATGACAACAAAATCAACATCATCTGAAAGTGTCTGAATTCCGTTGAATACAGACACTTGTCGTGTTTCCCCACCTGCAACTAATTCCCGAGTTTTTCTAAACTGAAATGCTGAAATCACAACTTCGTCACACGTCGTGAGATCTGCTTCGTCTACTATTACTATAATTTCGTCAACGACACTGTTCTGTTCTAACCGTTCAATCGTATGTGCCAAAATTGGTTTATCGCCTAACATTAAATAAGGCTTTTTAACAGATGTTTTCATCCGTTTGCCTTGTCCTGCAGCAGGAATTAGGACAGATATTTTACTGTTCATTTGTTGCCATTTCATCGGAAATCTTTCTCTGAAAATGACTCATCAGCATTGCGAGCGAAGATCATCTGTCCAGTACTTGTTCGTAACATTTGTGTTACGACAACATCAATTGTCTGTCCGATATACGATTTTCCATCTTCAACAATGACCATCGTGCCATCATCAAGATAACCTACACCTTGGTTGTGTTCTTTACCAACTTTCTGTAGATGAACTTGAATGATTTCACCCGCAACGACGACTGGACGGATCGCATTTGCTAACTCATTGATGTTTAATACCGTGACACCTTGTAATTCTGCGACTTTGTTTAGGTTTAGGTCATTCGTAATGATTTTTGCAAAATGTTTTCGAGCAAGGTGGACAAGTTTCGCATCTACTTCATCAAGATGCGGCATATCTTCTTCAATGATATCTACCACAATAGATGGACTGTTTTGAAGGGACCTGAGGATGTCAAAACCTCGTCGTCCTTTATTCCTTCGTAATAGTTCTGTAGAATCCGCAATATGTTGCAATTCATTTAGAACAAAACGCGGGATGAGTAGGGTCCCATCAATAAATTGTGTCTCACAGATTTCAAGGATACGGCCGTCAATAATAACGCTTGTATCCAACAGTTTAAATCCGTTGGATTCGTTTGCTGCATAAGGGGTTCCCTTATGTGTGTAACGATTTGAATTGAACAAACGGACAATAGGTACACTTTCGGAAATGTAGTATCCACATACTATACCGATATAGCCAAGACCGAGAATAAGTGAAATCTGTATAATACCAGACAATGTAAGTTCATTTTCAATGAGAATTGAATCGGTTTGTTTAAGGAGGTACAACCCACCCCAAGAAATTAACAATCCGAATAGACATCCAACGACACATGCAACATATTTTCGGAGTTTAGACACATGAAGAAGTACTTCAATAACTGCAAGTATAATTGCAATAATTAACACAACAAAACTAATACCGAAGCGGTCAGTTATTAAAAAACAGGTGACAGGACTACCAACTATAAATATGACACGAATTACCCAAATTTGCATAGTTCTTTATTCTACTGGATGCAGCGGTGAAATGTTTTCATCGCTATTTGATGATTGTTCCATTGCCTCTTTTCGGTATTATATAGCCAAGAGGTTACCTGATCAAATCCTACTTACTGATCTACGGAACAATTTTGGTTTTAATCGTCTATCTCAGTTTGACAATTGTACTCTGGGTTACGATTAAGACTAAAAGCACATGTAAGATAATCTGAACTGTGTGCAAACGGAATTTGCTGCTGGTTGAATTTGTGTTACAATAAATTACTTAGACTATCATATATATTCTTCACACCAATGAGTTCAATTTTCTCATTGATTTCTAATCCTTTCTTATGATATTTAGGAAAAATTGCACGCGTGAATCCGAGTTTTGCTGCTTCTCGGATCCGTGTTTCCAGATGTGGTACTGATCTAATCTCGCCTCCTAATCCGACTTCCCCGATTACCACTGTCCGGGAATCAATCGGGATGTTTCTGTGGTTAGAAATAATTGCCATCAACACACCGAGGTCAATACCAGGTTCATTAACTCGTAATCCACCTGTGATGTTCACAAATACATCGGAGTCCCCGATGTCCAATCCAATTCTTTTATTCAACACTGCAATCAATAATGCGACTCGGTTGCGGTCAACCCCTGTTGCCGTGTTTCGTGGTGTTCCGTAGTGTGTTGGCACAACTAATGCCTGTACCTCCAATAGCAAAGGACGTGTGCCTTCCATACTTGATACGATAACAGAACCAGAGATCTCTTCCTTGTTATCGCTTAAAAAGAGTTGTGAAGGATTTTTGACATCTACAAGTCCCTCGTTCTGCATCTCAAAGATACCGATTTCATTTGTTGAACCGAATCGGTTTTTTATTGCCCGTAGCACGCGGTATATGTGGTGTCTTTCTCCTTCAAAATATAACACCGTATCTACTATGTGTTCTAAAACACGTGGTCCTGCTAATGTTCCCTCTTTTGTCACATGTCCGACAAGAAAAATCGGTATGTTGTGCTTCTTAGCACAAATTAGGAGTTGAGCCGCACATTCACGTATCTGTGTGATGCTGCCTGGTGCTGATTGAAAATCCGTAAGATAAACCGATTGAATAGAGTCTATAACAACTGCTTGCGGCTGAAGTTTTTCTATCTCTTTTTCAAGAAGTTCTAAATTATTTTCACATAGAACATAGAGTGTGTCTGAAGTTACGCCAAGTCGGTTTGAGCGTATCTTCGTTTGATTTACCGATTCCTCTCCAGAAACATAAAGTACACTCCCGTATTTGTGGCTAAGTGCATCGCTTGCTTGTAATAAGAGCGTAGATTTACCTATGCCAGGGTCACCCCCGATAAGTATAACCGACCCTGGAACAATACCACCTCCTAATACTCTGTCGAACTCAGGCATCCCAGTAAGCTGCCGTTCTATATCATCTGTTTTAACGTCAGAAATTGCCTCTGGTTTATTGGAATGTTGACCAATACTCCGATGTAAAGGAGATGTGGGGACGATTTCTGTTTCTTCAGCGAAACTATTCCAAGCCTGACATCCGGGACATTTACCAAGTCCTCTTGGTGTTGTATACCCACATTCTTGACAGACAAATTTGTGCTTTGCTTGTGCCATAACATCTGTAATTCGCTTTGGGTTATTATATCACACATTCATGAATTGAAAAAATCGCTATCCTGAATACAGAGTACTCATGCGAACCTTATTACCAATCGCTTGTAATCAGCTTAAGTCCTGCTGTCCAACGTCTATCTTTACTCCACCAATTTTCAACGCCGAATAAGATATGCCCACCTCGGAAAAATCGGAAACCCATTTCTGCGTTTAGTTCAGGTCTATCTTGTGTTAAACCGACACTTTCAATTCCAAGAGTTAACCTCTGATTCCACATCATTAGGTCAATCCCTGCTCCAACATTCGAACGGATAAATCCGAATCTCCCTCGTAAATAGTCTGTGAAGTTGTAGGCATATTGAAATTCCACACCAATATTTTCCTGACGAATACCGAGTCCAAAACGGTAACTATTCTTTGATGGTGGTAACGGTATAAGCGAAAACCCAAATTCGGTATGTAGATTCTCTTCAAGACTAAGATACTGAAGTTCAGTATCCCACGAAAAATCGGGAAATTTAAAACCCTTCAATTGTTCATCTGTTTGTTCATAGAAATTAGTAAGACCTACCAGAAGTTCATTCAGATTATTGAAAGTTTCTTTCGCATCATCAAGTGGTTCTGGATTGTTCAGGAGTTGTGAGACTGTGCCTTTTCCATCTTTGATGGTGATTAATATCTCGTTGACATTAGTATTTAAAGCGGAAAGTGACTCTGTTGCTGTCTGAAGATTTTTGATAATTGGTTTGATTTCAGTACTTCCCTCTTCAATAAAAGTGCTTCCTTGTGCAATCAGGTTAGTAATATCGGTTTTTATTGAACTTAAATCTTGTCGGGATTGAGTTGCTAATCGTCTGAAGTCGTTAGTGCCTTGCTGTAGGTCTGACAATATCCTATTCACTCTTGGAAAATTCTGATCGACGAGTGTGAGCAATGAACGACTAATATCGCTGATCTGACTACTAAGGATTAGAGAATCATTACCGAGTTGAGTTAAGAGTTGGTTCATATTATTAAGTGTATCTTCAACCCGTTTGTCATTTTTCGTTGCAAGATTCAACAAAGTCTTTACAGTTTCGTCCATATTCTGATTGAATTTTTTGAGGGTTTCACCTGTCTGTGCCACCAGACCTCTTGTCTCTTTAATTCCCTGCTGAATTTCTTCCTGATTTGCTTGAAGGAGTTCGTTCGCTGCGGAGGTTAAATCAATGGCTTTACTCAGTCCTGAACTGGTTTGCTCAAGTAATTCCAGTGGATTTACAGGATCAATGCCGATTATGGGTAAGTCAGACGGTTGAAGTGGTGGGGCACCGACTTCACCGTTTTTTAAAGAGATGAATATCTCGCCAACAAACCCACTCATAGAAATATGTGCTTCGCAGCCATTTCTAAGCCATTGAAATGCGTTTTTCACGCGTGCCCGGATTTCAACTGTATTTGTTTCAGGCTGAAGTATAATGTGTGTCACCTTACCGATAGAGACACCAGATAGTAATACGCCTGAACCGACATATAACCCGTTAACTGTACGAAATTGGAAAGTTATTTCGTCTCCAGGTGTTGCCCAAGGTAAATTTCCAGAATTCATGAGGAGTGTACCAAGTAGGATAAAAGCTACAATAACCATCAGTCCTACTTTAACAGATGGACTCCAAAACTTCATTGAGTATCTCTCCCTGTATATTTTTTCAACGTTGGCTCGTTTATATTGAGGATCTGATCTGGTGCTCCAAATAGGATGAACTGTTGCAAAATCGGGTTGTCATCATTTATTATTTCATCAGGAGTCCCATAAGCAAGTTTTCTACCTTCATGGAGCATGACCATTAGTGTGCCAACACTAAAAGCACTGTGCATATCGTGTGTCACTACGACAGAGGTGACTTGCAGTTTCTGATTCAAATCGCGGATCAATTGATTGATCTCTGTACAGGTAACTGGGTCAAGCCCGGTTGTGGGCTCATCGTATAAAACGATCTCTGGATTGAAAGCGAGTGCTCGTGCAAGCCCAACCCGTTTACGCATACCGCCACTGAGTTGTGCTGGTCGTAAGTCCTGAACCCCATCTAAGTCAACTAAATTCAGCTTTTCATCAACGACCTTACGCATATCCTGCTGAGATAAATCGGTATGTTGGTTGAGCATAAATGCAATGTTTTCGGCTACACTCATTGAATCAAACAGTGCTGCAGACTGAAAAAGCATCCCGATTTTTCTTCGAATCTCATTCAAAGGTTTTCTTTTTAAATTTGTGATTTCAGTTCCATCAACCCAAACTTCACCTTCATCTATAGAGAGGAGGCCCGCGATAATTTTGAGCAAGACACTTTTACCACAACCGCTTCGCCCCATAATAACGAGGGTTTCACCTTTTGGGATTTCAAGGTCTAATCCGTTTAGGACTTCTTTCTCTCCGAATGCTTTTCTGACGTTCTTTACAGATATCATAGATTCTATTACCGTCATTCGTCCTGTTAGACAATTGTTAAATCATTCCTAATAAATAATCTCTCTTTTTTGTAGCACAAACTTTCCAGTTTGGGTTTCCGTAGCGGATTATATCATACAAGAACCTGTCCTGTGAAATCATCTATTAGAAATGGTATTAGATCATTCCTAAAATATTAAACAGTATATGGTTTAGGACAAAGTCTAAAATCAAGATAGTTATCAAAGAGATGACTGCAGAACCGGTAGTTGCAGTTCCGACTCCTTCTGCCCCTCCTGCAGTTGAAATGCTGAATCCTTTGTGACATCCAACGGCAGCGATTGCCATTCCGAATGAAGTTGCTTTGATTAAACTAATCAACACACTACCGACAAATAGATGTCTCTGTACTTGTAGAATGTAAAAGTCTCCATTGAAACCGAAAAGTGTAACCACCGCAACATATCCACCGAAAATACCAGCAAAAGTAGAAAAAATTGTAAGAGTGGGGAGCATAAAGGAACAAGCGAGAAAACGTGGAACAACCAGATATTTGACAGGATTTGTTCCCATCACTTCAAGTGCGTCAATCTGTTCTGTGACCTTCATAGTTGAAAGTTCAGCAGTTATTGACGCCCCGATTCGTCCTGAAAGGACAAACGCAGTAATCATGGGGCCCAGTTCCTTAACTACAGAGACACTGACAAACTGAGCGACAGAGCCTTCAACCGCATACGGTTTTAACTGGACATATCCTTGAACACCCAATACCATTCCAGTAAAGAAACCTGATAACAGAACGACTGCCAAGGAGTTTACTCCGATTAGGAGTAGTTGCTTCATCAATAGGTCAAATTGCAGCGGCGGTCTAAATATTTGGAAGATTGTTTCGCCAAATAGACGAAAAGCATCACCTAATTCAGAGAGTGAATGGTGTATCCGTTTCTTTATTAAGAACGCCAACCCATTTGAAGGTGCTGGCGTAGATGTAGGAGGGGACATAATAATCTTCCAAACAGAGGAGATAATCTATTTAACATTTTCAAAACGCATCTGCTTTTTGCAAAAATGCAGGGGTACATCTCCAATAGGTCCGTTACGCTGTTTTTTTATTGATAATAAGGCTTCAACCACATCTTCAGTGAATGCTTCTGGATCTTCGTAGATATCTTCTCTGTATAAGAATGCGACGAGGTCAGCATCTTGTTCAATTGCACCGGATTCTCGTAGGTCTGAGAGTTGGGGTTGTTTGTTCGGTCGTCTTTCTACCTCTCTATTGAGTTGTGAACATGCAAGAACAGGGACATTCAATTCCCATGCAAGTATCTTTAAAGCACGTGAAATTTCAGAGATTTCTTGTTCCCTTGCATTATACCTTCCAGTGCCCCGAAGCAGTTGTAAGTAGTCAATGATAATCAAGGAAAGGTTTTCATAATCTCCTTTTAAACGTCGAGCTTCTGCTCGAACTCCCTGCACCGTTAACCCACGATTGTCATTTATGAATATAGGAGCTTCACCGAGTTTACCCACGCTATGTCCCAAAGGTGCCCAGTAATCCTCGTTAAACTTGCCAGCCCTTAATTGTCCGAAATCGATCTGTGACTCAGCGGAAAGCATGCGTAGGGCGATGTCTTGTGATGGCATTTCAAGACTAAAGATGGCTACCGGGAGTCTCTGTTCTATCGCAATGTTTTGTGCAATATTTAGAACCAAGGTGGTTTTTCCCATGCTGGGGCGAGCTGCAATGATAATGAAATTCCCCGGCTGCAACCCTGAGGTTAAGTTATCAAAATCTACAAAACCGGTAGGAACCCCTAAAAACTTTTCTTGCTTATGATAAAGTTTTTCAATTACATTTATGCCTTCCTTAAGCAAGAACTGTATATGCTCAAAACCTCGTTTTGCCCCTGTTTGTCCAAGTTCAAAAACTGCTTCCTGTGATTGGTCAAGAACATCACTGATTTCTATGCTTTCATCCTGTGCAAGCTCACGTATTTGTGTAGATGCACGGATGAGACGACGGCGTGTAGCTTTTTCACGTAAAATTTCCGCATAAAACTCAGCACTTTCAGTCTCTACAATGGGAGCTTGTAGTTCATATAAATAATCTGAACCACCCACGCGATTCAACTGATCTGTCCGATTCAACTCGTTTGCAACGAGTATAGGATCAGCATCATTGACGCGATTATAGACAGCAAGTATCGCTGTATAGATAAGTTGATGATCGGTAGTGAAAAAGGCATCGGACGTAGGACCAAGCAAAGTCTCTATACGAGGAATAACAGACTTTTCTGTCATCATCGACCCAAGCACAGCTTGTTCAGCTTCCTTATCCATAAGGGAATCAACTGCTTGCATTTGCATGAATATTCCTCTATCAAACAGAAAATGTTGATGTCCGTAATTAGAAAAGTTTCGCTATTCTTCCCTCTCAACAACGACGCGTAGTTCCGCTGTTACATCTGCATGAAGTTTTGCTGTGACAGTAAAAGCACCGAGTTCACGGATCGGTTCAGAAAGTTCTATGACGCGTCGATCAAGTTCAACGTTTGCTGCTGCTCGCAATGATTCTACAATGTCCGCGGGGGTAACTGAACCGAATAGCCGGTCATTTTCACCCGCACGTCGAGTCAGATGGCATGTAACATCAACGATCTTTGCTGCGATTTCACGCGCCTGTTCTCTATCTTTCGATTCCTGTTGATCTATGACTCGTTTCTGATGCTCAAGGAATCGTCGGTTTCTCTCCGTTGCATGCACTGCCATATCCATAGGAAGTAGGTAGTTTCGAGCGTAACCATCAGCAACTTTCAGTACATCACCCGGAGCTCCTAATCCATCAATTCTTTTTTTAAGTATGACTTCCATAATTTCCATCCGAATAGTGCGGTCAACAATGAACATTGAAGAAATACCGCACTGAAAGATAATATGTATTTCTAAGATTATCGTGTAAATGGCAATAATGCCATATTTCTCGCCCGTTTAATAGCACGGGTCACCATCCGTTGTTGTTTTGCCGAAAGTCCAGAAGCTCTACGACTAACTATTTTACCTCTTTCGTTGACAAACTTCCGTAACGTATCAACATCTTTGTAATCTACGGATTCCAACTTGCTAAAACGGGATCTCCGACGATATGCCATATTTTTCTACTCCTTTATCTGATACCACATTAGTTGTTAAAATGGTATATCATCATCTGTTGAGGACGGTTCGCTCTCGCCGGCCGATGGTGTGGAACTCTGATCGGGTTGTCCTTGCATTGGCGTTGAATCTGGTGGTGTAGCGTCTGTATAACCGCCGCTGCCGCTAGCTTCATCCCCGTCACGTCTGCCACCAATTAATTGAAGACGGAACACTCTAACTTTGAGTTTGTTACGTTTTTCACCTTCAGGTGTTTCCCAAGAATCAAACCTAAGAGATCCTTCAATGAATACAGGGCTACCCTTACTCAGATATTCGTTTACAATTTCTGCTTGTCTGTCCCACGCCTCTACATCAACAAAACAGACATTCTCTCTCTGTTCACCAGTTTGCCTATCCGTATATTTATCACTCATAGCCATTCCAAAATTTGCAACGGCAGTTCCACTTGGCAGATACTTCATTTCAGGGTCTCGTGTAAGATTTCCCAATAAAATAACTCTATTATAACTTGCCATGATATGCTCCTTTATTGTCCTGCGTCATAAGATGATGTTCTTTCTATTTCGCATGTATTGTATGATATGTAATTATTCAGATTCTGCGATATTATCTTCAACGGATGTCGGGACTTCATCTGACTCTGTAGATTCTTCTATAGAGTCGCTTATTTCTTCGGGAGTGCCAGCATTCACGGCTTCAGGTGTTGTTTCCTCTTCCTGTGCTGTTTTCAACTTTTCTATATCGTCTTCATAGAGCACAATCATGTGCCGTAAAATTGCTTCAATAACACGGAGTGCTTGGTTCACTTGTGCAACGAAACTCGGATCGCATTCAAACACATAAACGGCGTAATAACCCTCGCTACGCTTTTGAATTGGATATGCGAGCCGTCTCTTTCCCCAAACATCAAGATGAATTAGATTCCCACTACCTTCAATAATACCCTTGACATTCTCAATGAGTGCTTCTGCCTCATTTTCCTCATGGTCAGGGGTAATGATAAGCATAAGTTCGTATAATTTCAAAGTGTATCCTCTCTATGGACTCACGGCTCCATCGCAAAACCGAGGAGCAGAGATTGGTTTTATATCGTTCTATCACTTTGGATAGACACAGTCTTAATTACTAAATATCACGTAATTATAACACATTTCATTCGGTTTATCAAATTTTTCAAGTTAATTGGGTGTGTTATCTTCGTTGTTACATACGTTTTGATTGTTGTCAAATCCTTTTCCATACATTCTGCTTACACTTCCACCTTATATATTATTTCATTTTCATTGACATTTCGCCTCTATTGATGTATTATAGGAATATATTTCCACCAAATTTGAAATCAATTCACATAGAGCACAAAAATGCCATCAATTTTAGAGCGATATCAAAAGACCTTTGCAAAAGATAGAGAACTGTCGCAAGCAGCAAACCAACTCTTTCCCGATGGTGTAACGCATGATAGCCGCAACATGTCGCCGTTCCCAATTTATATTACTCGTGCTGATGGTGCGAAAAAATGGGGACTTGAAGACAAGATGTTCATTGACTATTGGGCAGGACACGGGGCATTACTTCTTGGACATAATCCGCCTGATATTGTGGAAGCGGTGACTGCACAGATGCAACGGGGGACACATTACGGAGCCTGCCATCCACTTGAATTGGAGTGGGGAAATTTTGTCAAACAACTCATTCCCTCAGCAGAACGCGTCAGGTTTGTCAGTTCTGGTACTGAAGCGACACTCATGGCGATAAGACTTGCACGCACCTATACACGAAAAAATAAAGTCTTGAAGTTTGCTGGACATTTTCACGGTTGGCACGACAGCCTCATCTTCGGTGCATATCCACCATTTGATATGTCTGTTCCAGGCATTCCACAAGAAGTGCGCGATACAACCCTCCTCTGTCCTCCAAACGACATTGGGGAAGTTGAAAGATTGTTGAAAACAGATAAAGACATCGCCTGTGTTATTCTTGAACCGACAGGAGCATCTTTTGGAATCGTCCCGACTAATGGGACATTCTTACAGCAATTACGTGAAATAACACAAGAATACAATGTTCTTCTTATTTTCGATGAGGTGATCACAGGATTTCGCGTTGCCCCCGGAGGTGCGCAATCATATTATAACGTTATCCCTGATATGACGACTTTAGCCAAGATATTAGCGGGTGGACTTCCCGGTGGCGCGCTTGTAGGAAAAAAAGAGATCCTTGAGTTGATTTCAATGGAAGCAGAGGAAGATGGACTGAAAATGCCTCATCCCGGCACATTCAATGCTAACCCACTCTCCGCATCTGCAGGTATTGCCATGCTGAATATAGTCAAGACAAGTAAACCACACGTACAAGCAAACCTTATGGCACAAAAACTTCGCGATGAATTAAATTCTGTTATTGATGATTATGGATTAGATTGGGCAATTTACGGTGAATTCTCTGGTATCAGACTCATTATCGGACACGGTGAGAAAGATATGCGTGCTGCCGATTTTGAACCATACACTTGGGATTATCGAAAACTCAAAGGAGGTAATGATGAAGAGTTACTCACACATCTCCGATGCGGTTTGCTACTTAACGGTGTTGACCTCGCGACGAATGGTGGTATGACCACAGCTGTACACACTGAAGATGACATCACAAAAACGGGGGATGCGTTTGAAAAAACTATTGAATGGATGAAGGCAGATGGGTTAATCCCCAATAAAAATTAGAAAACCATAATGTGTATGGATTACTATATTAGTGCATTTGGAAAAGATTCAAACTCAGGTATATCAAAGAAACATCCGTGGAAGAGCATTAACAGAGTAAATGCAACGCAATTACTACCTGGTGATTCGGTGTGGTTTCAAGCTAATCAGACATTTAAGGGAAACCTAAAGATATCTGTTGCAGATACAGATATTGTTGATGAACCTATAACATTTAGTTCTTATGGTGATGGTAGGGCAAAAATTGATGCTGGAATTGGAATTGGCTTTTTCGCTCAAAACTTATGTGGTGTGCGAATAGTTGATCTCAACTTCGTTGGGGTAGGAACAGCACAGAATGACGGTTCGGGAATATATATCGTAAATAATCTACCTAAACACTTCAAACTAAAGCATATACATATTGAGAAGGTAAGGATTAGCGGTTTTGGGCATGCCGGGATAATTGTTTTAGCACAACCGACTGATGGTGGTTGGTGCGGATTCAGCCAAGTAAAAATTACACAAACTGTTATTCATGATAACGGAGACGCAGGTATAGACATAGTTGGCAATTGGAATCCTGAAGAGACAGCATATTCTCATTCTGACATCTATATCGGAAACTGTCGTGTCTTTAGAAACTTAGGTATTCCGGGAAAGGGAAGGCATTCAGGTAACGGAATAGTCCTTGGACAAGTTGATGGTGCCATAATTGAACATTGTGATGTATATGAAAACGGTGCTTTGAATGATTGTGATATTGGTGGTCCTGTTGGTATCTGGGCATGGGATTCAAATCGTGTCATAATTCAGATGAACGAATCACATCATAACCGAACAGGCAGCAGCAAAGACGGTGGCGGATTTGATTTGGATGGAGGTGTGCGGAACTCAATTGTGCAGTATAACTATTCACACCACAACGATGGTGCGGGCTATCTCTTAGCACAATTTGAAGGGGCAAAGGCATTTCATAATAACGTAGTCCGTTATAATATTAGTGAAAATGATGGTAGAAGAAATACTTATGGGGGCATTCACCTATGGTCAACAGGTTCAAAAGGTGGCATCAGAAACACGACTATTTATCAGAATACAATTATATCATCTAAATCTACAAACGGAAATCCTGCTGCTGTGGACTGTATGACTGATGGAATTCACGACATTTGTCTCTATAATAACACTTTTAAAACAGATGGTAAGGTAACTGTAATTCGTGGAGAAGAAAATCCTGAAGTGATTTTTGAAGGGAACACTTGTCTCACTATACAATAGTGTAATCTTCTTGATATAATTTTATTGATGATATTCACTTCCACAAAGAGGACAAAGAATGAGACGTTTTGGAACACAAGGGCGCGTTTATCCTGATAAACACTATGTAGTCCCACGCACTAAAGAAATAGATGACTTCAACAAACGTGTCAAGGATGGGCGATATATCGTTCTATTTGCCCCACGCCAAACAGGTAAGACAACATTCTTCCGAATGGCACTTGCTGCCCTTTCTACAGAAAATCCATCCTATTTTCCTATACAGTTAGATTTCCAAATAATGCGAAATTGTTCTCCTCCCATTTTTTACGACAGACTATACCAAATGCTGTGTATGCAAATCGAGAGTGTATTCCAAAAACGAGGAAGAGGACCTTCTGATAAGTTAAAGCAGTTTTTGAACGACACAACTATATCAGATGATTTTTCTCTGATATTGTTTTTTAGACATCTCTCAAATTTGTTGGATAACGATGCTGATAATAATGTGTTCACAAATAATAAGGTTGTGCTACTCATTGACGAATTTGATGGCATCCCTCAAAATGTTGTAAGTGAATTCTTATACGCTCTAAGAACCATATATCTCTCTGATGAACTTCATTGTCCACACAGTGTTGGTATAGTTGGCGTTAAGAGCATAAATCAACTCAACTATGATCGTTCAGTTTCCCCGTTTAATGTCCAAGACGAGTTTCGGTTGCCTAACTTTACATTTGAGCAAATACAAGACCTATTTGGGCAATATACAGATGAAGTAGGACAATCCTTTGCACCGGAAGTCATCAAATCTCTCCATACACAGACAGGAGGACAACCTTTTTTAGTTAACCGCATCGCCCAGATTCTCACTGAGGAGATGGAGATTCCTAAAACTGAAACCATAAATCAATTGCACTTTTCAGATGCACATACACAGATCCTTCGCGAACAAAACGTAAATATACAGCATCTAACTACGAATATTCGTAGAGATAAACGTTTTGAGAGCATGTTGATGAAAATTATGGCCCGTGAGCAGGGCGTGGACTTCAATTTAGATGACGACATTATCAGTGAACTTGCAACTTTTGGTGTGATTCGAGAATCTACTGATAAAATGTGTGAGATTGCTAATCCGATATATCTCTTTCGTATCATGCGGACATTCAAACCCATGGTAAATGGGTTGGAGAACGATTACTTCTCTGAAGAAAAGGATGAATGTTCTTTAGATTATCTAACTTCCGATGAACAGATTGATATGCCGCGTCTACTTGATAATTTCAGAGATTTTATCACACGTGCAGGTTTTCGTATCTTGCAAGTGCCAGATAAACCGAAAGAGTATATTGGTCAGCATCTACTATATGCCTACCTTGATCAGTTCGTCCGAAGTGTAGGTGGAAATTTGTATCTGGAAGTGCAAACAGGACGTGGTAGAATGGATCTTCTTCTTATTCACAACCAACAGAAATACATCGTTGAAACCAAAATTTGGGAGGGAGACACTCGGTTTGCATCTGGGAAAAAACAACTCTCTGCGTATATGGAATTGGAAGAAACAACAGAAGGTTACTATGTTGTATTTGATCACAGACAGAATCCAGAACCGCGAGTGGAAACAGAAACTGTCAACGGGATGTCAATACGTAGTTATGTCATTCCAATAGTGCAAGAACGTCCTTCATCAGAAAGGTGAATTGATATAGTGGCAAAGAACTCAGACACAAATGAATATAGATACTGAAAGGAACAGATGGAACATGAAAACTATTACCTATCGTGATGCTCTAAAAGAAGCACTGATAGAGGAAATGGAACGCGACGATGCTGTCTTTCTCATGGGGGAAGATATTGCCGAATATGGTGGGGCATATAAAGTTACGGATGGACTATACAAGCAGTTCGGAAAAGAGCGCATCCGAAACACTCCCATTTCTGAAGCGGCTATCATCGGTACAGCTTTGGGTGCCGCTGTTACAGGCATGCGGCCCGTAGCAGAACTTATGTACATTGACTTCACTGCTGTCGGTATGGACCAAATTGTCAACCAAGTTGCTAAAATACGATATATGGTGGGCGGACAGTTAGATGTCCCACTTGTTATCCGCACCCAAGGCGGGGCAGGTCGTTCCTCCGCTGCACAACACGCACAGAGCCTTGAGTCATGGTTTGTCCATATTCCTGGACTCCTCGTTGTCATGCCTGCTACGCCCTATGATGCAAAAGGATTGTTGAAAACTGCTATCCGAAACGACAACCCAATTATGTTTATTGAACACAAACTGCTTTATACGGAAGAGGGTGAGATTCCAGATGAGGAGTACACAATTCCGTTGGGAGAAGCGGATATAAAACGGGAGGGAGAAGATATAACGATTTTAGCGACATCGCGTATGGTGTTGAAAGCACTTGATGCTGCTGAAGAACTTACCGAAGATGGCATATCCGCAGAAATAGTTGACCCGAGAACTTTGATGCCACTTGATAAAGAAACCATTTTTGAATCAGTTAAGAAAACAAATCGCTTGCTAATTGCACATGAAGCTGTCGGTAGGGCAGGATTTGGTGCTGAGATCGCTGCGTTAGTTGTTCGTGAAGTGTTTGACTACCTTGACGCACCGATCGAACGCGTCACAGCTGCACCTGTTCCTGTCCCTTTCGCGCCTGTGATGGAAAACTTTGTTATCCCCGATACAGAACAGATTGTTGATGCTGCGCGGAAGTTAGTCAGATACGAAATATAATATCATTTAATAACAGAAGGAGAAATAAAATGGATCTAACCGATTTGTTAGCTCTTATTAATCCGAAACGTATTTTATTTGTCATACTTGGAGTGCTAATATTGCTATGCTTAGCCACAAGTTTTTATACCGTTGAAGCAGACGAAATTGCTGTTGTACTCATGTTCGGTAAATCTGTCAGACAAACCGAACCCGGTCTCCATTTTAAGTTGCCTCTCGGAATTGAGAGAGCAATTAACGTGCCTGTCAGGAAAGTTTTCAAAGAAGAATTTGGTTTTCGCACTCTCAAAGCAGGGGTGCGGACACAGTACGATACTCGAGAATACTCAGAAGAATCCTTGCTGCTATCAGGAGATCTTAATATCGCTGACGTTGAATGGGTCGTTCAATATAAGATCAAAGACCCAACAGCGTTTCTATTTTCTGTCAGAAACCCACAACGCGCTTTGCGTGACCTTTCAGAATCTGTCATGAGTCGTGTGATTGGTGACAGACTTGTCACGGAAGTTCTAACAGTAGGTCGTATTGAAATCGCTGCAGAAGTTGAACAACACCTTCAGAAACTTCTTGATCTATACCAAACTGGATTGGATGTTGCAAATGTTACCTTACAGGACGTAAATCCACCAGAAAAGGTGAAATCGGCGTTCAACGCTGTTAACGAAGCAAAGCAGGAAAAAGACCGCCTCATCAACGAAGCGTGGCGGGATTACAACCAATCTGTTCCGAAATCAAAAGGTTTAGCACAACAACAAATTTCAGAAGCAGAAGGATACGCACTGAAACGAGTCAATCAAGCCCAAGGTGATGCAGACAGATTCAACGCAATTCGATCGGAATACCAAAAAGCAAAAGAGGTTACGCGACAACGCTTATATCTGGAAACAATGCAAGAGGTACTGCCACTCGTTAAGGAGATATATGTCATTGACGATAAAACCAATACACCGATCCCAATCCTACAGCTGACAGAATAAATTGAAACTACAATAGGAGTTATCTGATGAAATTAAAAATACTCGTCCCAATAATTGTAATCATTATTTTATTTGTTCCAATTGCATTTAGTATGTTCTATGTTGTAAACGAAGCAGAACAAGTCGTCATCACAGAATTTGGTCGCCCTGTAGGAGAACCAATCGTTACAGCAGGTTTAAAAATTAAAACGCCCTTTATTCAACAGATCCACCGTTTTGAGAAACGCGTGCTTGAATGGGACGGTTCCCCTAACCAAATTCCAACAAAAGATAAGAAGTTTATTTGGCTTGATACGACAGCGCGATGGCGGATAAAAGATGCACTTCAATTCTATCAAGCACTCGGCACAGAAGTCCTGGCACAATCACGTTTGGATGACATCATCGATTCTGCAGCAAGGGATTTAGTAACAGCACAACTGTTGATTGAAGTTGTGAGAGATTCCAACCGTGTGCTTACTCTTGATATAGAGACACTTGAGGAGGACGAAGGACAATCAGGTGAACCGCTTGAAGAGATAACGATTGGTCGAGAACAAATTACACAGAAAATACGAGAAAAAGTGCAAGAAACTGTACCGCAATATGGCATTGAACTTATTGATGTTCAGATCAAACGCATCAACTATGTGGACGAAGTCCGCGAGAAAGTCTTTACGCGTATGATCTCCGAGCGACAACGTATCTCAGAAAAATACAAATCTGAAGGCGAAGGGGAAGCCGCAAAGATTAATGGTGAGAAGCAGAAAGAACTGGAACGTATCCAATCCGAAGCATACAAGCAAACGGAACAGATCAAAGGTGATGCTGACGCACAAGCTATCCAGATTTATGCCGAAGCACACGGCAAAGATCCTGAGTTTTTCGCTTTCCTCCAAACCTTAGAGACATATCGCAAATCCACAAATCCAAGCACAAAACTCATCTTGACAACCGATAGCGAACTCTATAAATATCTGAAAAATAGTCAGCTGCTTAGGCGTTAATGTTTGCAGGATAATCCTTTTTGCGGTATAGTAATTAGTGGAGGTACTTGTGAGCGGACTTATTTTAGCTATAGAAGCATGGCAAGAAAGAAAAGAGAGAATCCGTAAAGAGAAATTAGCTGCGGGCTTCGTTTCCGCTTGCACGGCGCGTCGCATTGCCTTTTATTGATGCAACTGAATTTATGGGAACATATATCAATCCCACGATAAGAAAGGAATAGATGAATGACACGCATTAATTTAAATATACTTGTTATTGTCTGTATTTGTATGCTTGTTGGTGCAGTTAATGCACAAGATGCAACAATAAAAGGTGAAGTGATTGATACATCTCCAGAACAGAGACCGATAGAAGGCGTTACCGTAAAAATAGTGAATGCTGCAACTGAAGAAGTATTTACCCTCACAACTGATAAAGATGGTTCCTATGAGAAGAAGGGATTACCCGCAGGTCGCTATATAATCAGTGTTTCTAAGAGTGGTTACGGAGACAGAATAGGCAAGTCAAAGGTGGTTGCTGCTGGTGGTGAAATATTTGACCGAATCAAGATAAGAAAACAGGAGAACATATTCACCTTTCTGTTTGATATTTACGGGTTTTTCATCGTTGGGGTTATTATAGCATTTATTCTAATATTTACAGGAGCAGAGCTGTAATTTCCTATCTTTTTTCACAGTCTACGGATTGTAGGAGGGGTTTCTAACCCCGATTATCATAATTGACATCAGAATTAGTTATTTTATGTTCTTTTTATCAATCCAAATCAACGCTGAATGTGCTTGGCAGAATACGCGTATGGTATTCTACATGATTCAGCGGGGTTAGAAACCCAATAAATACCATAGGCGTATTTGGCGTTGATTCACTCCTACAAATGATAGGTAGCAACTTAGGTTTAGATAGTTTCGTCTTATGACAATCTGAAAAAGGAGTAAAAAGATGACCCGCTTATGTTCATATATGATGTTTGTTGTGTGTATAAGTTTCTCAATCTGTCTCGGCAGTGATATCGGAGGAATAGAAATCATTACAGACGGTGTAGGGGCAACAATCACAGGTGAAGTCCTTGAGGCAACTCCTGAACAAAGACCAATTGAAGGTGTTACCGTGAAAATAGTCAATACTGCTGATGGACAAGAATATATCGTCACAACAGATGAAAATGGCTATTACGAAAAAACTGGTTTACCTGCAGGTCGATATACAATAAGTGTATCTAAGAAAGGTTACGGAGACAGAATTGCTAAATCCAAAGTGGTTGCAGCCGGTGGTGAAATATTTGACATAATCAAGATGGCAAAGATACAATACATTCACACTTATCTACTGAAGCATCTTTTTACATGGCAGCTTCTTGTTGGTTTTGCCCTTGGTTTTCTTTTAGGTTTTTTCATAGATTCCAAAAGATCGCGTGTTTGAGGAAGGTAGATGGCACACGTCACTCTGAAAGATGTCACCAAAATATACGACAACGATGTCCTGGCAGTTGAAAACGCTGACTTTCAAATCCCAGATGAATCGTTTACTGTGCTTGTTGGCCCATCGGGGTGTGGTAAGTCAACAATCTTACGTATGATTGCTGGATTGGAAGAGATAACATCGGGTGACATTTATATTGATGACGACCGTGTTAACGATATTCCATCTAAGGATCGAGACATAGCCATGGTATTTCAAAACTATGCACTCTATCCACACATGACGGTGTATAAGAATATGGCATTCGGACTAAAACTGCGGAAGTATCAGAAAAAGGAAATTGACGACCGAGTCAACGAAGCAGCCGACATTCTCAGTATTTCACACCTGTTGAACCGAAAACCGAAACATCTTTCTGGGGGTGAACGTCAACGTGTGGCAGTCGGCAGAGCCATTGTTAGGCAACCGAAGGTCTTTCTATTTGATGAACCTTTGAGCAACCTTGATGCGAAGCTGCGTGTGCAAATGCGGATGGAAATCAGTCGTCTTCATGATCGACTTAAAGCAACTATAATCTATGTCACGCACGATCAGGTGGAAGCGATGACAATGGGGGATCAGATTGTTGTGCTCAATGATGGGAAAATCCAGCAGATCGCAGATCCGGGTGATCTCTACCACAAACCTGCTAATCAATTCGTCGGGGGTTTCATCGGCACACCACCGATGAACTTTATTGATGCACAGATTGAGAAGAATAACGGCACACCAACACTGAAGTTTGAAGACTTCTTGTTGAAACTAAATCCTGAATTGCAATCAGTACTCAGTGAACTACCGGGAAACTCTGTTACACTCGGTATTCGTCCTGAAGATATTTATGTCGGCGAAAATGACACCAATGAAGTTTTGACACAAGTGGAACTTGTTGAGCCGCTTGGAAACCATGCCCTTCTATATCTACGGACAGAGAAGAACAGCTTTGTCGTCCAATCCAATCTGGATGATTTGCCACAACACAACACACCTTTGACGGTAAGTTTCAACACTGACAAAGCACATCTGTTCCACCCAGATACGAGCGAATCGTTGACTGCAACATAATGCATTATGATATAAACAAACCTTCTATAGTAGTGCCTGAATCTGCTGCCATGTCTCTGTATCTATCGGAATACCATCTTGTTCGCGTTTGCGTTGTTCATTCCAACCGCGTTCACCCGGCATCATAATCTCATCAACTCCAATAGCACGTTTTGCAGATTTGACATAATTGATAAAACGCTCTATCTCCGCACTGAAGCCTGGAAACTCTTGAAAACTCACAACATTTATCACAAGCACAAATAACCCGTTGCCGACACGTGCATCTGGACTACGGCTGCACCCCGCACCTGTCAAAGCACCTGCAAGTATATCAACAATAATACTCAATCCAAAACCCTTGTGTGAAGCAATCCCTCCGAGTGGTAATATGGAAGCGGGAGGCATACCATAGAAATCATCAGCATCAGTTGTTGGTTCACCTTCTGAGTTGATTAACCAACCTTCTAAAAGTGCTTCATTGCGATGCTGTTTAACACGGATCTTGCCAGAAGCGACAACACTTGTGGACATGTCCAACACAATCGGATTCTGTCCTTGAATTGGCACTGCACATGCTATCGGGTTTGTAGAGAGTCTCCCTTCAACACCACCGTGCGGTGCGACACATGTGCCACCGCCGTGGTCGTTCACCATCAGAAGGGCAATCATCTCAGCACCTGCAGCAAGGCATGCATAACCACCTAACCTGCCTACCTCATTGCACCGAGACACAGCAACCGAACTTACATCCGTTTGTTTTGCTTTCTGAATTGCCATTTCAACTGCACGCGTTGCAATGACAGGACCGAAACCCCAATTGCCATCTAACACTGCTATGGACGCTGATTCATGAACGGTTTCAGTGGGTGCATTGGGTTGGATTAGTCCTGCTTCTAATTCACGCACATATTTTGGGAGATGAATCACACCGTGTGAATCGTGTCCAACACGATTAGCATCTACCATAGAACGTGTTACTATTTCTGCTTCGTCTGGAGGGACATTGTATTTTTGGAATACGTTCAGGCATATAGATATAAGTTCATCGGTTGTGACATTAGACATTGGTGAATTATACGTCTTCTGTATGTTTAAGGATTTCTGCTATCCGTTTTGCAAAGCGGAAGGCACTGTTGTCCTCTGGTTCGTAACTGATTACCTTGCGTGCATTGGTAATACTCCAGAACTTATGTGAGTTGTCACTGATACCGTAAAATATCTGAAATGGGATACCGTTTTCGTCTTCTATGTTCTCTGTTTCAATGCTCTTGACAAAGAGTTGGACCTGATCACGGACACTCAAATATGCACCAAGTGCGCGGTGCATCTTATGATAATTGTCCGCTGTGATGTCATTCAAATCGGTTTCCCGTGGTGCACCGATACGGATTTGCACATTCTGCAGCTTCTTATTCTTTCTGAAACCTGTCGCAAAGACAAAACCGAGATGTTCATACGCTTCTTTTGCCCATCCGTAGAAGTTATCTGACAACGGACGCATCTCAGGTGTTACGAAGTCCCATTTTCCTGACCAGATAAGTTTTTCATAGTAGTCTGCCGCGTGGTTAGAACTACAGACAACGACGCGCCGCACATCCGTTTCCCAACTGGTATGGTAGATGTTATATGCCATCTGTATGTTGTTGAGTTCATTCTCAAATCCGCCACCTTGAAATGCACAGTGCACAACAGCATCAACCCCTTCAAAATAGTGTTTGTACAATTCACGGTCAGGGTTGCTAACATCAACGATGTGAATATCTTTCATTTCTTCCCCTTGCCGATTTGTGTTTCGGACATCAAGTAGGACAAGATCGTAACGTTCACGAAATGCTGGCAGCATGCGTCCTGCGATATATCCTGCTGCCCCTGTGATGAGGACTTTTCTACGGTTTGGCATAATTCTTCCTTCATTTTCAAATATTATTGCGAATAGAATGTGCGGATCTACGGAATTTTCAACTTATCTTTACAGTGCCGGGCAAGGGTTTTCATCTCATCTATGACCTGAGACTCTGTCTGCATGAGTTGACAATAGAAGGGTGGAACAGGTTCTCGTCTAAACAACTTATCAAAGAAACTGCGTTGTGCCTCTGCTGGCATCTCAAATCGAGATTTTTCTGTTCGTGATGGGTCTACTCCCAAATACTCAATGGAAAGATAATGTGCGCCATCATCTTTCTTCATCTCATCATTATAAATACTACCGGTAACTTTGCGTCCATAACTCACAGTATAGACTCTACCCGTTGTTTGACTCAGGACGGTATAACCCCCTTCGTCAATAGATTCGTTCCAGCATTTCTCAAACCCATTCTTTGGCAGACGTTCGCGTAGTTCCTTTGCAGACCGCACAACAAATCGGTTTTGTTGCAGTCTTTTGGTAATCTGAAATTCATCGTCTTGCTCTATTAGAGGAGGCGGACCGGATAACAGATCAACATTATCAAGAGTCCAGACTACACCTGCTTGCATCCCTTTTGCTAAGTTCAGGTGTTTTTCAACAAACTCTCCGTTGAGTGGGTGAAGTTGGAAGTTTCCGTTGCTATTGAAGTTAGCACGTAATTTTCTACGATGATCTATCACTGAGAACCGCTTATCAGGAAGCGGTATCTCTAACTGTAGTGTATAACCTATATCCAAATCTGTTGTGAGATTGAGTTGTGATTTTCGGAGTTGTGCGAGTCTTGTCAATGCCGTTTGACTTTTGGATAAAACGCGTCCAATTAGATATTGACTACGAAGGTTAGGAATTTCAGTCGCAAGACGTTCAAGTGTTGCTGCATCCAGTTTCTCCAACATCACTTTGTGTTCCCAACGCGTGCCGCGTTCGTGTGCCAAGATTTGGAACTGCTGTTTATTACCACTGGTACGAATATACCCAAGGGCAGTCCACGGGTCAAAGGTCGCGCGATAATATCCACTTGTTTCTACATCACCACCTGCTAAGACGCAATCCCGTCGTTCGTATCGGGAATAGAGACCGAATTGGAATTCATAGGATTCATAGTTCTCCAATGCTTTACGGAGATCGTGTGCAAACTCACTTCCACGAGAAAACCTGCTAAATATTTGTTCTGTCTGATGTGGTTGATTGAGTGCATCAAGGAAAGATCCGATTGGGATACCTGCCTCTTCAACGCCTTCGTCCTCACTTTTTCCGAACACTTTTGTTTTGGTTTTGAAGGGCGGATTACGAAGTGTCACATCACGTTGCGAAACAAGTTGCACTGCGGGATCGTCAGACATACCAGCGAGCGTCGGTGCATCTCCGAGGATTTCAGCTAACTTTACATCATCAATCTTCTCCATCAACACTGTGCCGCGTTTAAGTTCAGCGAAATGGATAATATCGTTGAGACTATATTGCAGTGGGGCACTGGATGATAAGTTGTCGTAATTAGAACGGTGGAAACGGATGCGTGGCTTTATCCGAAAGACAGGTGTGAGGCCGTAATCTTTCAGCAACGCATACAAAGTCACCGTATATGACTCCTCATGCACTTTCTGTGCAAGAATACCGCCATCGGATGTTATATTGTTGACGATTAATCGATCTTGTACAGGGCTGCTATCATTACTAAAAATCATCATCCGATGTTCTTCTCTATTGTCATCAACTAACATGAACTTACCCTCCCTTGAAGAATACCAAATTAACTTGCTTATCTTTTTTGATAAAGGTAGCATTGCGAGGCACGGAAACCTCGCACTACAATCTGAAATAATAATGTAGCATTGCGAGGCACGGAGACCTCGCACTACAATATGAGATAATTCGGTATAATATGTCTCAATGCCAAATTAAAAGATTTATTCCGTTTTAAGTCTTTGTCTTGCCAGTGCTGCTGCTCCTAGTACACCAGCATCATCCCCCAGCTGTGCTCTGACAATCTGAACACCTTTTAATGTATCGGGTAATGCGTATTTCTTTGCTGCTTTTCGGATCGCCTTAATGAAATCTTGGTCAAGTGCTTCAACAACGCCGCCCCCAAGCACAATCATCTCTGGATTTAAGAAGTTTACAATAGAACCGATACCGACACCGAGATATTTTGTCGTCTCTTTAAAGATTTTCTGTGTTAATTTATCCTTACTCCGTAGTGCTTTGGCTAATGTGCCACTTCGAATTTGCTGCAGGTCACCGTCAGTAAGCTTAGTAATGACACTCTTTTTTCCTTTTTTCATTATAGCATTTCTTAATTGTTTTGTCATCGCCGTACGGCTTGCAAGTGCTTCCAAACATCCACGATTCCCACATCCACACTTTGGTCCACCTTCTTGGACAATGATATGTCCGATTTCACCTGCAGTTTTGCTTGCGCCGTGGAAAAGTTCACCGTTCAGAATGATTCCGCCACCGATCCCGGTTCCGACGAAGATCCCAACCAAATTCTGAACACCGCGTCCAGTTCCGTAAGTATGTTCTCCGAGTGTGCCAATGTTAACATCATTGTCTACAAAAGTTGGAATTCCGATCCGCTCTTCTAACTCTGTTTTGAGTGGTACATCTTTCCAACCAAGATTCGGTGCGAATATCACAACACCTGTTTCTGGATCAAGTGGTCCGGGAGCTCCAATTCCGATTGCTCGGATTGTATCGGCGGAAACATCCGATTTCTGGAAAGCCTCCTTGATACTGTCCGCTATTCGATCAATCACGATAGATGTCCCGTCTTTTGCTTGTGTTGGAACTTTCGCTGTAGCTAATATCTGACCTTCTGCATCAACAACGGCGGAGAGGATTTTAGTGCCACCCATATCCACTCCGATCACATTACTGTCCATTTTAATTTCCTTTGTCTAATAGGTAAGTTAGGATCTCTTATATAAGATTTCTATGTTGCAATAATCTCAAGAAGTTTCTGTTTGAAGTTTGTTGCTAATAGTTGTTTCCATTTATTTAGAAACGTATCATAATCGGTATTACGATTGTTTTGTGTGTGCAAGATAAGCGTGTTAACGCCACGCAACGCATTAGATTCACAACTTTTTTTATAGTCAATTAAGGTATCCAATACAACATCGTTGTCGTGAATATCTCCGAGAATATCTTGCAGATCAATGATAATGTCAAGAAAATCAGAATAATTATTATCGTAGTTAACTGCAAAGAATTCCATCGTGTACCGCAGTCTTTTGACAGAAATCCGCATGTTATGCAGTTCTTCTCTGCACTCCGGGTTTTTTATGTACTGTTCCCAACTGTAAACTTCTTCAACCCTCTGTGGTAAAATGACACGCGCATTCTGACGAAAACTATGCTTCGGATTGAGACCCATTATTTTCTGTGGCTTCGCCATTTTATACCTCCGAATCAAAGAACGTAAGAAATTGGGTTTCAAAGTCGTTTGCATTCAAATCTGCAAACAAGTCTAACATCGGTTTTCGCGCTTCTACCCGTTTCTGCTGTAGATTGTCAATCAGTGCTTGAATATCACCCTGTTCCACTTCTGATAAGGTTTGCAACTCGTTTTGAAAACGAACGATAAGGACATCAAGATCACGGACTGCTCCCATTGTCCGTGTTATAGTGCGGATCTGTTTATAGAATTGCTTAAAAGGTTCCCTTTCAAAACAGTCCGAGAAGTTATCCATCGCGGCACGCAACCTTCGTGAGGCTACTCGCATATCGTGGACAAATTCAATATTTGTGCCATCTATTGCCCCATCTTTGTAAGACATCATCTCGCGAAAATAACTAACAATAATAAGACGTGCACACGTTTCCATATTCTTATGGGGTGCAATACCTTTGATTTCTGCCGTAGCCATTTTAGCACCCATTATATCATTAGTGATGGATATATTCTTTACCTTCACCCAGTTCTCAAAATAGGAATAGATTTGCAAACAAAAAGTAGGTAAAAATCCCTATGACATCAATTGCAGTTGTAACGAACGGTCCCGTTGCAACAGCAGGATCGATATTCAGGCGTTTGAAAAACATCGGAATGATTGTTCCAACTGTAGCAGCAATCACCATATTGATGAAGATAGCAAGTGCCACGACAAGTGGCAACTTCCATGCAAATTCCCGGAATTGTGGAAAAAGATAGGCGAAACCACCAAGCAGCACGCCGTATGTTGTACCAAGTAACGCGCCAGTGCTAAATTCACGCCACAACACCCGCCAAGTATCTTTGATACCGACTTCGCCAATTGCTATACTCCGCACAATGATGGTAGATGATTGTGTTCCTATATTTCCTCCCATTCCCATGATGACCGGAATAAACGCGGCTAAGGCAGCGATCTTTTCCAATTGTGCTTCAAAAATACCGATGATATATACTGCCAGTAACCCGCCCGCAAAACTTGCAAGTAGCCACGGCAGACGTGCACGCGTGTTTCTGAAAATGGAACGGGAGGTAATATCCAAATCACCTGTCCCTGCCATCTTCAGCATATCTTCCGTATTCTCTTCACGGATGACATCAACGATATCGTCAATTGTTACGACACCTACGAGCTGCCCGATGCTATTGATAACAGGGATTGCTAACAAATTGTAACGTGCTACTGCACGTGCCACCGTTTCTTGCGGCATATCGGTATGAACAGTGTATAAATGCGATGTCATTAGATCCTTGAGTGGCGTGTCTGGTTTTGTTTGCACTAACTGCCGTAACGATAGGACACCTTTTAGTTTGTCTTCTGCGTCAATGACATAGACGTAGAAAGTAATCGGTGGTATATCTATTTCAGTGAGATCACGAATCATCTCGGTTGCTTCAGCGGCAGTAGTCTCTTGAGGCAATGCGAAATAATTTGGCGACATAATCGCACCCGCAGTTTTCTCCTCATACTCAAGCAGCCGTTCAACATTTTCAGAGGTAGTTCCCTCAATGAGATTAAGTAATTCCTCCTTCTTCTCTTCAGGTATCTCGGATAGAATCTGTGTAACATCATCAGCGGGTATTGTGTGTAAGACACTGGCAACAATTGCCGGTTCAGTTTCTTCGACGAATGCGTTGATGTCTGTAGCGTTTAATTCACATAGGACCTCACCCATCCGTTTCTCTTCAATTAGTATCGTGAATAGGCTGCTTTTCTCTTCAAGACGTAAGCGCGGAAACCATCTTGCGATGTCTGCCGAATGTGTTTTTGCAATGATGTTCCGAAGGTTTGGAAAGGCACTTCGTTGAATCAAACGAACAACTGTAGAAATAAACAGTTCATCAACATCATGTGTTGTAATGATTGTTTGACCTTCCATATTTGTGCTCGCGAATAATCCGTTATAGTGATAGTGCTATGACTTTGCTTGGTGTCGAAGCAGATGGTCAGTAAGCACAAGTGCTGCCATCGCTTCTACGATTGCTGGCGCGCGAATTAGCACACACGGGTCGTGCCGCCCACTTGCTTCCAATGTCACCTCATTTCCATCCACATCCACCGTCTGTTGTGGTTTGCCAATAGTTGCTGTTGGCTTAAATGCGACTTGGAAAACGATGTTCTCTCCGTTTGAAATGCCACCTTGTGTGCCACCCGAATTGTTGGTTCTGGTGCGAATTTCTCCTGATGCGTTGTAAAATGCATCGTTGTGTTCAGAACCTGTCATCGTGATTCCTTCAAAACCTGAACCTATTTGAAATCCCATTGTTGCGGGTAGAGACATCATTCCTTTTGCTAAATCAGCTTTGAGTTTGTCAAAGACAGGTTCACCGAGACCTACAGGAACATTACGACAAACCGATTCAATTATACCTCCGAGAGAATCCTTGGCGCGTCTTGCTTGATCAATACGTTCTGCCATTTTTGGACTAACTATAGGGTCAGGACATCGCACAGGACTTGCTTCTATCTCGTCATGCGTAACCGTGTCTGCATCTACTGTGGCTTGAAGTGTATGTATCTGTTTGACATAAGCGAGTGTTTCAGTTTCACATTTTTCACGCAGGATCTGTTTAGCGATTGCCCCTGCAGCAACACGTCCGATGGTCTCGCGTGCACTCGCTCTCCCGCCTCCCTGCCAATTCCGAATGCCATACTTTTGCTGATAAGTAAAGTCGGCATGTGAGGGACGGTATAAGTTTTTTAGATGTTCATAGGCGGATGGACGCGCATCCTTATTCCATACCAACATTGAGATAGGAGTACCGAGGCTTTTTCCTTCAAACACACCTGAGAGTATTTCAACAACGTCTTCCTCTTGACGCGGTGTAGTGAGGTGACTCTGCCCTGGTCTCCGCCGATGGAGTTCATACTGTATAGCGTCAATGTCTATATCAATCTGTGGAGGGCATCCATCTACCACAACGCCAACAGCACCACCATGTGATTCACCCCATGTTGTTATCCGAAAAAGGTGTCCGAAAGTGTTCATTAGATCTGTTCCGTTACATACGGTTAGACAAGTATATATCTTTATTGCGTCTTATTACATCTCTTAAGATATACTATAACAGATTGTCAATAATCATGCAAAGCAATATTTGACAAGGGGTGTGTAAAGCTTTCGTCACCTTCAAAAGAAAAACACAGGACGACAGAAACTCAGGAGATTATCAACAATATCTGAAAAAATATAGATTCTCTATTTTTTTTACTTGACAATCACATATATGTATAGTATACTTAACATGTGTTTAAGGACAATAGGTGCATAGTCGCGCAATTCATTACACCCCAGACATTACAACAGAAAAGGTAATTTCAAGAATAGAATTGATCTAAACCAGCAGAGGAAATATCATGTTAACGCAGGACAATAGAAGTGGAAAACAGACTGAATCAGAAAACACTACACTGATCAAGCGGATTATGATGTGGTGTCCATATACCTCAAATAATATAAATCAGGACACCAAAAACATAAATCACAAAACGTACCGGATCAAAAAATTAAAATTACCAGAAATTCGCACAAAAAATCACGCACAAACCCATACACAGATAGGACTCACAACCCGGTACGAAAAACCGTACCGAAACCGTACCGAAAAATAAAAAAACGCACTTTACAGTACGGTTTCAAAGATCATAAAAGCAATGTCCTTTCAAGAAATTGATGACTATGGTGACAAAAACTTTACACACCTTTTGACAAGTTGTGTTTAAGTTATTTACTTGACTCTATCTGTTTTTCACTATACAATTGTCAATAGCATTAAACAAACAAGCGGAGGAATATGCCGATGGCGAAAACAGTATGCATTGTCGGAACTATGGACACGAAAGGCATAGAATTTGCCTTCATCAAAAATCAAATAGAAGCAAGCGGTATCTCAACGTGTGTTGTTAATACTGGAATTTTAGGAGAACCGCAGTTAGTACCCGATATTTCTGCTGATGAGGTTGCACAAGCAGGTGGTTCCTCTTTGAAAGCATTGCGAGACGAAGGGGACAGAGGCAATAGCGTGGCTGTGATGGCACAAGGGGCAGCAACCCTCATCACAGAAAAACACGCTGCCGGCGAGATTGATGGCATAATTTCACTTGGTGGCTCCGCAGGCACTACTATCGGAACGACAGCAATGCAGGCATTACCTGTAGGTGTTCCCAAAATCATGGTCTCAACTTTAGCATCAGGTGACACGAGTCCTTATGTGCAGTCCAAAGATATTTGTATGATGTATTCTGTGGTTGATATTGCGGGCATCAATCGCCTTTCACGACAGATTCTCGCTAATGCTGCGGGTGCTATCGTCGGCATGGTTACTGCCGAAGCACCAGAAGCAACAGATGACAACCCCCTCATCGCTGCGACAATGTTCGGTGTAACAACGCCTTGTGTAACAAAAGCACGTGAGATCCTTGAAGCCGCTGGCTATGAAGTTCTTGTTTTTCATGCAACAGGCACAGGTGGACGCGCTATGGAAGACCTTGTTAAAGGCGGATTCCTTGCAGGTGTGCTTGATGTAACGACAACAGAACTTGCAGACGAATTGGTAGGCGGAATTCTCAGTGCCGGGCCCAAACGGTTGGAAGCTGCAGGACAAGCAGGTTTGCCACAAGTTATCGCTCCTGGGGCATTGGATATGGTAAATTTCGGTCCTCCTGATACAGTTCCGGAGAAATTCAGTGAACGTCATTTCTATCAACACAACCCCACAGTAACACTCATGCGGACAACTGCCGAAGAGATAGCAGAATTGGGTAAAATCATGGCACAGAAACTCAACGAAGCGAAAGGACCAACAACCGTCCTTATTCCTACGCAAGGTGTCTCCGCTATTGATAAAACAGGACAACCCTTTGATTCGCCTGAAGCGCGAGATACATGGCGAGAAAGTCTAAAGGCACATATCGGTGATAATGTTACGGTAATTGAGATGGATGCTCACATCAATGATGACGAATTCGCTGCCCAACTTGCAGAAACCTTGTTAGACAGCTTGAAGTAAAAGGACAAAATGGCAAAACCGTATAAAACACTTACAGAATCCGATGTAGACCACTTCATTGAGAAGGGGCATGTTGTTCTGAAAGACTGCTTTTCACGCGAATTAGCAGCAGAATGGCGTGCGTTTGCTTTCGAACGTCTCGGTTATGACCCAGATGACACTTCAACTTGGGAACAACCTCGTATACATCTACCCGCCATGAACAGACTCCCGATCCGTGAAATTGCCCCGAGGGCATGGGACGCTATCTGTGATTTGCTCGGTGGTGAAGATAGAATTGCCAATACGCAACCTTCTTGGGGTGATGGTTTTATCATCAACTTCACATTAGGAGCAGATACTGCATGGCAACCACCTGAGTCACACTACTCGGGTTGGCACAAAGATGGTGATTTCTTTCGGCACTTTTTAGATAGTCCTGAGCAAGGATTATTGACAATCGTTGTATGGTCAGATATTCTACCGAAAAGTGGTGGCACGTTTGTAGCATGTGATTCAGTGCAACATGTCGCAGAGCATTCGTACGCGCACCCAGAAGGTTTGTTACCGGGGCAAGGTTTCGGTCAGTTGTATCAGAAATGTAAGAATTTTGTGGAAATTACGGGGAATGCGGGTGATGTTGTTCTTTTACATCCATTCATTTTGCATTCTGCATCACAGAACCCATCGGGACGCGCCAGATTTATTACAAATCCGCCAGTTGCGCTCAAAGAACCGATGAATTTCAATCGTAGTAATCCTAATGATTTCTCTCCTGTTGAGTTAGCTGTCTTACGCGGGTTAGGGAAAGTTCGCTTAGACTTCAAACCAGCAGCACCGAGGGAAAGATTAGTACCTGAACGTGTCAAACGTCAACAAAAGATGATGGAAGAGCAGAAAAAACGACTTGCGATGGGATAACTTATTCATCTTCTTCCGCTTCTAACTGTGCTTTCTGCCAACCATAATTTACATTGCCATCATAAAACTTATCGGGATGTTCAACTGCCCATATCTGCTTATGTATAATCCAATTTTTCGGATCTAATGCCAGTGCCTTTCGCCATTCAGCCATCGCTTCCGTCTTTTTGCCTATCTCTAACAAGGTCCGACCGAGTTGAAACCGCGCATTTGCCTCAATGACATTTGGACTTTGCGATTTACTTGGCAGTTTAACACTGCTGAGTAATGTTGTGTTATAGGTAGGATCAGATACCCATTTCTCAAGCATTTCGGTTGTTTCTTTTTTAGCAACATTGATACTGAAAGGTGATTTGACCAACCGTCCTGCCTCGTCAATCATAACACCGTAGGGAATTGCCTTTAGGTTGAACAGATTTCCTAAAATGTTCCGTGAATCGACAAGCGTGACAAATTCCGCTTTGGCTTTGTCGTGCCATGGACGCACTACAGACGCACCTTGTGCATCTATAGCAATAGAAACAAGGTTTAGTCTATCACGATGTTTCGTATAAAATCTCTGCCATCCTGGCAGTTGTCCTCGACACCCTCACCATGAACCCCATATATAGAGAAACGTCTTCTTTCCACGAAAATCTTGCAAACGTTTTGGTGTATCGTCAAGATCGGATAATGTGAATTTAGGAGCAAGTTGTTCTGGTCTAACAATTTCTAATTCGGTATCGGAGGCACTGTATATTTCAAAACCGAACGGTTCAGCGATGTCTTTAGGTTTAGCGTAAGTAACGTTATCAACCTTGAAAGCACTCTCACCCAATTGGAGTGGCACGCACAATTCCGATTCCCCACTACTACAGATGACGACCATATCTTCCCCATCAGGTGTCTCAACCTTTAACCCTAACTGCTTGCAGAGCGTTTCTATCGGGATTAACCACGTACCATTTTTGAATATAGGAGATGTAGGAAATGTGACCAGTTTGCTATCAATTGAAACTTTGAGATTGCTAATAGGTGATGCGGACAAACCTGTTGCAATGGATAATATAACACAAGTAGTAAGTATGAACTTTGTCATGGTGTGTTTCTCTCCCGATGTTGTGCATCGTAAGTTAAGAATTTGACGTGCAATCTTTGTGCTTCGTTTTGATCGGTTCAATTTATGCTAAACTGAACATTGATTATTCGGATTCTTCGTTCAGGACTTGTATAAATTCATCAACGTTTTCTGCTTTAACCGCGGCACGTAATAACAACTCAAGTCGTTGTAACTCATCAATTGACTCAACCGATGTCTTAAAGGTTTGTGCTATGTCATTTCCAAATCGAAGTTCAAGGACTTCAAGGATTGACTTGCGAGTACCTTGTTTGAATCCTTGTTCACGGGCAATTGGTGCCGCATATTCTGCGATTGAAGGTTGTTGCATGGTTTCCTCCAAAATAATATCAAATATTGTTTGTGAATCAAAAGTTAAATTCCCTAAAATAGCAAGACTGCCGAGATATTCAATCTTGTTGGGAACATCAATACTGTCAGCGACTTGAACACACTTACGAAGCCATTGTTCATCGCTTGTATCTGCATGATGTCTCATAAGCGGTGTAAAAGGTATCAAACCCACGATTCTTGATTCAAGTATTTCTTCTCCATCAAGATCAATTAATCTGAAACTTGGTATTCAATTGAAATATTATGATGTTCAAGATTTTGCTCAAATCTACCTGGATCGTTCCTACCAGCATCAGGACGCAAGTATATCACATTAGAATAAACGGGTAGACCATAGACTTCAATTGCTCTGATAATATAACCTGCCATCCTAAGTGGCATTTCTGGATCGTAACTATCATTGGTTTGAAATTCAAAATGGACGAGAACTTCTCTACCCTTGTGCAGCACCTTAATAAGTGAATCTGCCTGATGCATCTCTACCGTAGGTTGTTCAGGTGTAACAACCTCCAATACGGTTATATCCGTGTCAGCAAATCTAAAACAAAGATGGACGAAATCTTGTGGATTAGTTTCAAGTTGTTTCTTAGAGGCAATATCAAAACTTGCCATTACTCTCCTTCTTAATCTGTTTATGGTAAAACATTATGAATAATTATTTTTTGAGTTTATTCGTTGTAATCGGACAAATCATTGTGTATTTAATTGTCCGAATGTGCATGGGACGATCAATATGCACTTCTCTCCCGATGTTGTGCATCGTAAGTTAAGAATTTGATTATCTGTTCTGCAGTTTTTGGGGTGAGCCCTGAACCCGGTTTTTGCATCATCTTCAGGACATATTTGCGCCATTCTTCAGCAGTAAAATTCGAATTAATTGGGCGTGCGACGGTATGGCATCTACTACATCTCCGAGTGAATACCGCGTAAAGCGTTTGCATCTCCTCTGGGTATTCTGAGACATCAATAAAGTTTGGTCCTTTGTCTGCAGGATATGTCTTAAGGACAGGACGTGGTGCACGTATGGCATAATACATACCTAAACCTATGTAAACCAAACCATAACCTATTAGAACTAAAATGATTATTACGACAATCCAAATAATAACTTGTTGCACCTCTATGTTTACCTCACGGTTATTATCTATTCAATTGATGGTAACACCTCAATGCTCACATTACCATTTTCTATAACATCTAAAATTACACGACTTCCAAATAGAAGAAACATGCCAGCTATAGATCCGCCATCTGTACATAACACAGAAACACTTCTTTCTTCTTCATGCCATAACACTTTTGCGATATATTTCGCTAAAGATACCACAGTACCGTCACCGAGGCGCACCTCTTGATCATCAATCTTTGGTAGTTTGAGGTAGTCAATTAAATTACTTGGTAGTGCCAAATACCCGGAGAAACCTGTGTCAACTATACACTCAATCTTTTCCCATTGATTTGATCCACCGATTTCCAATTCAATAATAGTTTCTAAATCTGATGTAACTTTTCCAATTATCATTGTGTCGGAATTGAAATCTTATACCCCATGCGATGTGCTGCCTCAAACCCAATCCGTAAACTGTAAATGATGGCATCAGGACGCTTAGCAAGCAGACGCATTGTTGGAGACAAATCATCAGTATCAATTTCATAGTCCCCAGTCTCAATGTCAACAGATAAAAACTTTCCTCTGTGTTCTGATTCTACCTTTTCTTGAATCTGCTGCTGATAAATCTCTTTGCCTCGGGCAGCAACAACATCGGAAGTGTACTTGCTACGTGGCATAACTATTCTCCCCATCGTGATTTTGTCTTGAAGTCTTAAAGTCCATATAGTGCCAACCGAATCTTTTCAGTCTTTTAATCCATACTATAGTGGGACAGTTTCTATCCGTTTTACGTTGCGTTTTCAACAGAAAATCTATTTTTGGCGAGTTTCGAATATGAGTGGAAACCCGATAAAATGCGACACTCCAGCGGAGTACTATGTGTCGACCCCACATACCGCTCCGCTGGAGCGGAAATGTCAGTTGATAATGTGGCTATAAACATATTGCTCCGCTGGAGCAAAGAGGTCTCCATTTGTCCGTTGTTGGGTGTTGTTTGGTAACATAAGCGGTGAACTAACTTTTTATATCATTATATCAACTCACGTTTGAAAAAAATTGCCCAAACTATAGTAATCCATACTACACAGTAGAATATCAGATTACATCTTTAACCTTCTGTGCGATAGCATTTGCACTAATGCCGTGAAGTTCCAATAACTCCTCAGGTTTGCCAGAGCGTGGAATACCTGTAACAGCAAGTTTATGCACGCGGACATCTGCAGTTGCGGCAGCATCTAACACTGCATCTCCCAATCCACCTTCAGGATAGTGATCCTCAACGGTTATTAGTATATTGTTCGTTTCAGACGCAGCAGCTAATAGTGTTTCTGTATCAATAGGTTTGACAGAATACAGATCAATGATGCGGACATTGATACCGTCTTCAGCAAGTATATCGTTAGCCTTTATAGCTTCGTGAAGTGTGACACCTGCGGTAACGATAGTGACTTTATCCTCTGCACTTTGCTGAACAACCTTACATCCACCGATAGGAAAAGTATCCGTAGCATCGTATAGAATCGTAGTTTTTGGACGCGAAGTGCGGATATAGACTATGCCTTGATGTGCAGCAGCTTCAGCGACAAGGCGTTCCGCAGCGACAGCATCACTTGGGTATAACACGACAGACTCAGGTATTGCTCGGAACATCGCAATGTCTTCTAAACCCATCTGAGAAGGACCATCTTCACCGATTGAAACACCACAGTGTGAGCCCGCATATTTGATATTCGCCTGCGAAATAGCAGACATTCGGATCTGATCATACGCGCGTGACAGAAATGCGGCGAATGTAGAAACGAATGGAATCTTCCCTCGTTTCGCCAAACCGATACCTGCTCCCACTAAGTTCTGCTCTGCGATGAACATCTCAAAAAACCGATCCGGAAAACGTTCCATGAACTGTTCTGCATAAGTAGAGTTTTTGGTGTCTCCATCCAGTGCCACAACATTTGGATTGGCAGCACCGAGTTTTGCCAACCCCGTTCCGTAACCGCCGCGGGTTGCTACCTCTTCGTCAGGTGCATATTCTGGTGGTTCACATGCTATAATGGGAGAAGACTGATTTTCTATCGGATTTGGAGATACTATCTGAATTGGAACATCGGTGTGTAATGGACCGAGTTCTGCTAATGCCTTATCAAGGTCTTCACCTTTAGGAACCGCCTTTCCGTGCCAGTTGTCCTCATTTTCAAGGAAGGAAACCCCTTTTCCTTTATATGTTTTTGCGACAATCATGGTAGGTTTGTCAGTTGAAGTTTTTGCTTTCTCCAGAGCAGGTAGAATCTCATCATAATCGTGTCCATCAATACCGATGGTTTGCCATCCAAATGCCTCAAAACGACTACAATACGGATCAATATCATGTGCATACATAGTACGTTGACTCTGTCCAAGAGCGTTTACATCTACAATTCCAATGAGATTATTTAACTTGTAATGTGATGCTAATGCGGCAGCTTCCCACACACCACCTTCAGCGGTTTCACCGTCACCGAGTAGCACATAGACACGGTAATCCAATTTGTCAAGGTATTTACCGTTGAGAGCCATTCCGAGACCGAGCGATAAACCTTGTCCGAGTGATCCAGTTGCCACCTCTGTCCAATCAAATCGTGGCGTGGGATGTCCTTCAAGAATGCTGTCAATCTGCCGAAGTGTTAGTAGATCATCTGTTGGAATGATACCTGCTTCAGCATAAGCTGCATAAAGCAGTGGTGCGGCGTGTCCTTTTGATAAAACAAACCGGTCATTGTTAGGATTTTGTGCGTCTGCACAGTCGTAACGCATCGTATGAAAAAAGAGAGTAGAAACAATATCTGCTGCTGATAGACAGGTCGTTGGATGTCCTGAACCTGCCTCTGATGTTGATAAAATAGAGTGTATGCGTAAATTAGTTGCTTTTCTTTTTAGAAGATTCTTCAATGTGTCCACAAATTTCTATCATCCTTTCTTTTATGATTGTTTTATCTTCAATGTTTCTGCGCGTCGTTGCGCTGCAAGTTTAAGATAATGCTCACTGCAGGTTTTTACGAGGGATTCAAATGTCTTGATCGCCTTCGGAATGTCATGTGTTTTGACATAAGCCTCAGCCTGCCAATAGATTGATTTGGCTAAAATTTCATTTGTTGCAGATTGCTTCCCTCTCCTCTGTTTCTTTTCGTTCTTGATTGCATCGCTAAATTTCTCAATTGCCTGTTCATAATCGTTGTCTTCATAGTAAGCGGTAATCGCTTCTGTATACGCCAGGTTATCTTCCTCTTGTTCGTTAAAGGGAGCGATGTCGATGGTCTGTCCTAAGATTAGTGAAGAACCTTTTCTAGCTGGTTCATCTTCTTCATCGTCCTCAGTATCATCAGGTTCTTCTGCTTCATACGCGGGACTTTCGGAATCATTTTCATCTTCATCTTCTTCATAAACTAATGGATCAAATTCTTCCTCGTCGGTGAGATTTTTTTTATCATCTTTCTCTAAAGCATCAAGAATCTCCTCGTCTAAACCGTCTAATTCTTCAAGTTTGAAATTCATCTTTCGTCTCCTCATCTTTGATAGATTCAATCGCGTAGTTTCAGTGAATAAACTATCCTCGCGTTTTTCGTTCAATAAACGGGTTACATCATGGGTAAGTCGTAAATTAGATTACATATTTATATCATATCAAATTTGAAGGCTGATGTCAAGAAAATCTATTTGATATCTCAGAGTCATTCTGTTGACACGATTCTGGTATTATAGAATCCCGGATTGGAATGGATTACGCTTAAACAGCGTAATGAATTGCGCACCTACAACGTATATACATGTTTAATGATAATCTTAAAAAAAGGAGAATATTTCTGTGAAAGTGTGTGTCTCATATTTGATTTGTGCGACACCTCGTTGTGGTGGCTATCTGCTTTTTGAGGCACTTGAGAATACGGGTCTCGCTGGCATACCTGGAGAGTACTTTTGGGACGACAAAGAATGGGCAAAGAAATTCGGTGCTATTGATTATGCAGATTTTCTCAATAAAGTTATAGAGAATAGCACAACCGCAAATGGTGTTTTTGGCACAAAACTGATGTGGGGATATTTTGATAACTTCATCGGCAAAGTGTGTCAAACGCCGCAATTTATAGGACGTGATCTGTCTCCATATTCAGTGCTATCAGAACTATTTCCCAATCTGCATTATATCTGGATTATGCGTCGAGATAAGGTCCGGCAAGCAGTCTCTTTGTGGAAGGGACTTCAGACTTGTATTTGGTGGAAACGGGTTGGAGACCCTATACCGAAATTGGAGAAAGAACCTGCGTATAACTTTCAGGCGATAGATTATCTGGTTCAGGAGATCGTTTTTCACGAAGCAGCATGGCAGGCGTATTTTACACGATACGACATTACACCGTTTACGGTAATTTATGAGGATTTGGTGCCGCATTATGAGCAGACTGCACTGAAAATAATGGATTGGTTAGATATATCTTATCCTGAAAACCTTGTGTTTGGTGAAAGACGTTTGCTGAAACAAGCGGACAGTGTTTCAGAACGTTGGGTTGAGAAATACCGTGTTGACAAAGAGAGAAAAGAAGGGGCAATGGAAAGGTGTTCACCGTTTTCTATGTCGTCTTGGCAGTTCAATATGGTTGATATTTGTAATCAATAATCGCTTAAATGGAATTGCGGAGCCCGAAGACCCCGCTTTACAATAGAATGTGAAACTATCTCTAATACTTTTTAATTCTTGCCCAACTTGTGGTTAATTTGTCTTGTGGTTCAACACTGACAGAACCATACAATCCGTTATCTTTAATATCGTTAATCTGATCAGCATCAAGGGCGATACTAAAAATTGCGAGTTCATCCATAATCCCGTGCAAAAAGTGGTGTCCTGTGAGACGGGCCCCAATGTTGATAACTTGGGTTACACCGTCTGTGTCCATCACTCGATCATTACCGTTATCATCTTGTAGATTACCGTCTACATAGAGATCATGGTCTTGAACAGAGTCGGAACCATTTGGGAAAACAACAGCACAGTGATGCCATTCTCCGTCACAGACATCATCTCCACCGAAATTTTGTCCACCGTTAACCTCAATTCTTAAGAAACATAGTTCTCCTGATGGATGTGCCCGAATGTAGTATTTCTGTCCGGCAGCATTCATTCCCCATTTGACCCATGAATGTTGTCTTGTGGAGTCTGATTTAAACCAGAAAAGGATAGTTCGTGGGTTTGTGCCTCCTACGCCTGCATATCCATCAATAATCAGGTTATCGTCTTCGCCATCATAATGCAGTCCAGTTCCATAGACAGCATCTACCCATTGAGCTCCGACGATTGTTCCATCGCGTCCATTTGGGGAAGAATCATAAGCGATGTCCCCTTCACCTTCTTCAAAAAGATAGACGACTTCAACATTTTCATCTTCAACCACACGGGCATGGATATTAGCAGTTGCAGAGAGTGTAAGAATAAGGATACCTAAACATAGCAGTAAAGGTCTATTCTGATTTCTAAATAACATATACTTTTTCCTCCAATTTGGAAGTAATTTTATTCGCTATTGAACATTTGCGTTTAAATTCGGGAATATAGTTTTGCTTTCTGTTATAACAGAGTTACTGTTTCTTTCACTAAACAACGAAAATAAGTGTTGAATGTATTAACGTCAAAACATCTCATGCATTACGTAGTTTTCATTACCTAATATTACTATTAATTGTAAAAATTAGCAACAAAATTGTGTTTGAAGATAAATTCAATTGTCCATTGGTATGATTCTTGTTGCCTGAATCGTAGATTTCTATGGATTACGCAGATTTCTCGGAATATTGAGTATGGAACTTCTAATGCCCTTTCTAATAGATAAAATGTATTTGCGTGAGTAGTTCTTGTTCACGTTGTTTTGTGTTATAGTATACTTTAGGATTAATTGAACATCACGAGCAGTTCGGTCAGAAAACCGAAACTAACGCAGACGCTGTAGCATAACCTGTTAGGTTGTGTTCCGTTTCTGCACAACCTAACAGGTTATGCTACAAAATGTCCCTTTAATTCTAAATGTCACCATAAATCGGGGTTAGAAACCCCTCCTACAAGTTTGATAGCGAATAGGTGGCAACTTGATTTATAATGACACGTGGATTACCCTGGCAGCGCATTCTGATAATTTACTCCTGTGAACATGCCGAGTACCATCCACGCGCCGACGATGCCAAACTCACCAACAATCAATCCCATAAACAGTGGACGGCACCGTCGATAATATCCTATTCCACCAGACTTAAGGATCAAGAACTTCACAAACCATCCGACAAAGATACATGACCATAGGAAATATGAGGAATAGACCGCGCCCATCACATAGCCGATTGGATGCAACTGCCACCATATAAATTGCCGTTGCATGATGATTAGAAATGATGTGATGCCGACACCTAAAAGCATGCTGTATGCCTCCCCTAATTTCATATCTCTGGGATATTGGATTAAGGAAACGATGTGGTTGAAGTATCTTGGTGCTCCGATGAAGGGTCCACGTTGCAGATTTACCCCGCCTTTATCATAAATCAAGGGTAGTGCTGCTGCGAAGGAAACACCGATTGCTGCTACGATTGCCAGCAGCATTGCCCCGAGGAGTCTTCTACGATGTAATCTGACAGGGTCTGCTGCTTTGAACCCGTGGAGAACACTTGGCATTAAAATGCCACCCCAGTCACGCATCATGACGCGTTGAAATCCTAAGAGTGCTAAGCTGTTAGCGTTGATGATTCTGGAACCGGTAACAATCTCAAAGTATTCTACGGGATACATCGGAGCTTGAATAAGCAGCATGCCACCGTTGACCACCATCCACGACAAAGCGGTGGAAACAATCAGGAACAGAATGATAATACTACAGGCAACCCACAATGACATTCCCGCATAAGCACAAAGTATGGCAAGCAGTAGAAAACTGATAACCCCTCCGAATACTGCCCATCTATAGGGTAGCACTTCGTTGGAATCGTCAATCGTTAAGGTTGGGGATTTTGTGAATGTTCGTTTCAGTATGTCCATGATGTGTGACCGACTGTTAATAAGGAAAGCGATGACCATCACAACATAAGCAGCCATCGTCTGCCCTCTGGCACATATCCACGGACTGATAGGGATTGCAAATGCGTTGATGATGATATATTGTAACTTGAATATCAGAAAGAAGAACCAACAACTAAATGAAACATCCATGGCAAGAAAATAGGTTATGCCGATTACAGAGAAGTAGAGGAAGAAGCGGAATTGGGGCCACCATCTCATCACAATCCACGGGCGTTCTGTGAAAGGTGCGTATAGGTCGTAGCGATTTGGGATAGAGGGGAGTGCTGGGACATACTCGTGCAGTCCATTGAGTAGGTGAAATGCTGCAGCAATGCCGAATCCTATCCATACGAGTTTTTTATTGAAAACAGAACCAAATTTTGTTTGGGTTGCAGATTGTTGAACAAGTTCTACAGGAACTGTTACGAGTGGAAATATGAATCTTTCGCGTTCTACCCACTGCTTCCGCAGGATGATTGAGACACAGATAGTTACAAAATAGAAGAGTAGGATAAAAACTGTCCATACGATCATCGGTTTTATCCAGAGTAACCATGGAACGACCGCCTCTCCTTCGTAGAAATTTACGACAGCATTTTTATCCCATACGATTAACCATTCTGGTAGGTGTGGGTGGAGTGTTTCTGCCCATTCGTTTTCAGATGTGGCAAAATAGACAGGTGCTGCTAAATATGGCAACAAGAATCCGATCATTCCTTTTGATGGGATCGCTGAACTTACACACATCATTATCCAAATAACTATGAGTTCTGCAGGACTTAGCATCGCCTTTGGTAATATCTTCTTGAAGACAGAATTGATAACGAAGGTAAGGAAGATAAGCGTGAATACCGCCCCTAATGGGAAGTGGTTACCAGAGATGTCTGTTCCTTGAAGGTAGTAGTCATTGTAGGGTGTGATTGCTGTTTGAACGATGACGAGTGCTAACCCGATGAGAATTGCCCGTTGGGGTCATCTATTTTCTACCTCTGATATAAAAAGAAGCTATTAGGACATTCGGAGCCCTAATGTGAAGCGACGCGCGGGACCATCTGTGGATGTGCGTAGACAGTGGCATCAAAACTTTTTTGCATAAGCTTCCACTTGACATCTTGATAATCGGAATGTTCGGAAAGGTCGTTGTGTTCCCAAGGGTCATTTTCAAGATCGTATAACTCACATATTCCTTTCTGATGGTAGGTGACGAGTTTCCAACGTCTGTCTCGGTACATTGTCGCGTGGGTCTGGTCTTCAGTTGAGAGTGCCCCGAAGAACTCAGAACGGACTGCCTCTCTGTGTTCTGATACTGGAGCATCGCTACACAACAGTGGGACAAGTGATTTGCCTTGAACGTAATAAGGGATGTCTATTCCCAACATATCATATAGTGTGGGAACAATATCAAGAAGTTCCACGAGTGCATCGCTTTGGACGTTTTGTAAGAAACGTGTAGGATAAGAGATGATAAGTGGTACCCTTGCCAATCCCTCATAAAAACGACATCCTTTGTGTGCCAACCCGTGGTCACCGAGTGATTCCCCGTGATCAGAAGTGAAGATGACAATAGTGTTTTCACGAAGTCCCTCGGCATCAAGGTGGTCAAGTATGCGTCCGAACTCGTGGTCAAGCTGTTCAATCATGGCGTAATAAGAAGCCTGCATCTGTTTATGGTCCCACTCTTCGGGGGGTTTTGACTGAGATTGAAAATCTATACCGGCATTTGTTAATTTATTTTGAAAAGCGATATCAGTTTCCTGAAAATAGCAACCCGGTAATGTTTCTGGGTCGTAGCGGCGGTAATATTCCCAAGGTGCATCAAATCCGGGATGTGGGTCGAATGGATTGATGTTTAGCATCCACGGTTGGTCTTTGCGCCTGTTTTTGTTGATAAATTCAATCGTTTTTTCGGTACACCAGTAAGTTTGATGGAGGTGTGGCGGGATATTATCGCAATCTGGTGTCGGTTCAGGAAATTGTCCGGTCTTTTTCTTCGGTTTTTGATTAACGACTCTTTGTTGTAATAATTTTCCAAGGTCTTCACCTTGTTGTCGCAACCAATCGGCATATTCGTGTCCATAAGCCTTCGGTTTGCCGTGGTCGTGGCTATATTGGAAGTAACGATAGCCGTCGTTGACACGGTTTTCTTGTCCATCAAAGGCACTTGCAAGATGGAGTTTTCCAATCAAACCACAGTCATAACCGTTATTTGCCAGCACATGAGAAATAAGTCTATCTTCATAATATTCAGGAAACACTGGATTGCCGTTACCGGTGACGCTTATGGCAGAAGGATACATACCTGTCATAAAACTTGCACGGGAGGGTGTGCAGATGGGTGATTGGCAATAGGCGTGCGTAAATGCAGTTGATTGGCTAACAAATTCGTCCAGACGAGGTGTGTGGATATGTGGGTTGCCTAATGCTCCAATGGTGTCAAATCGTTGTTGGTCGGTGCAATACCATAAGATGTTTGGTCGGTTTTCCATATCTATTGTTGTTCCTTTATCGGTTTCTGATTTTTGGAGTGAATTGACAGTTATTTTATCAAATCTTTGTGTTTTGATATAGGAAAATATGTTTTTTCTGAACCAAGATTTACAGATTTCCAGGATTGTTTAGCATCACTGAAATTATGTGGGTATTTACACACAAGTATCATAGAGATCTCCGAATGATTGTTCATAGGACTGCATTTCAAATAGGAATTGAAGAGTGATTAGTGTGATGTTATACTGCAATATATCAACAATTGCCTGAACATAATTGTTGATTTGTTCGCTGAGTTAAGGCTTGCTCCTTTCTATTCTAATCACTTTTTATCTATAAATTCTCTCCATTAGAAAAATATGCAACCGTTTTCCTCCTAATTTGCGACATTATAATAAATCAAACTATTGCTTTTTGGAGATAGCAAATGAAAAACGACGATGTTGAACTCATCCGACGGATTCTTGATGACGATGATGAAACAGCATTCGCTGAACTTGTGGATAGATATCATAAACCGGTTCACGCGCTTGCGTGGCGAAAAATAGGCGATTTTCACATTGCAGAAGATATCACGCAAGATGTTTTTCTTGCCATATATCAGAGACTTCACACTCTGAAAGATCCGAAACTTTTTTCTGGGTGGATGTATGTGATCACGACACGTCTTTGTGCTACATGGATCCGAAAAAATCGGATAAAAACTCAACCTTTAGAGGAGACTGAGACAACGATGCTACAGAAAGACGCTTATTCGCAACATGTCGCGGAAGAACGCGCAAAAACTGCGAATCAGACACAGCGCGATGTTGTGAAAAAACTGCTTGCGAAGTTGAAAGAGAGTGAACGCACGGTGATGACGCTCCATTATCTTGGGGAAATGACGGTTGAGGAGATTAGTCGATTTTTGGGTGTGTCTGCGGGGACAATTAAAAGCCGTTTACAGCGGGCGCGGAATCGTTTACAAAAGGAGGAAACGATGATTAGAGAAGCACTTGAGCATTTTCAGATTTCACCGAATTTAACTACGAACATCATGCAGGAAATAGCGAGGTTGAAGCCAGGGTCACCTACCGGTAGCAAACCGATAATGCCGTGGGCGATTGCTGCATCAAGTTTTGTATTGATTATCTTGATGTTCGGTATAGGCAGCCAATATTTAGCACGTTTTCAGAAACCGTATAGTTTAGAGGCACAAGCTGAGATGACGGTAGAAATCATTGATGCCCCTATTGTTCAGAATATAGATGCAAAGCAAGACGATCTAAACCAACTTGGGAACACAAAAGCACCGAGTGTAAGAGATGCTAACGGTCAGAGGTCTGATGAAGTTTCATTAGCTGCGGCAGACGCTGAAGGGGAAGAAGCATCTACGCCAAAGCACGAGTGGATTCCATCTGGACCAATGTTTGGCAGTTCCACTCATGGTCTTTTGGCAACACCTGAAGGAGATCTTTATACGTATATTTATGCTGATGAGGTGAAGGGGAATATCTACAAATTACCTGCCAATGGCAAAATATGGCAAAACATCTCTAACGTTGCGTCAATGTATGATTTTCCTCCGATATTTCAACAATCTATTATGAAGTGGAACAGAACGTTGTATTTTTTACCCGCTTCTGAACTTTACGAGTCAACTGATGATGGCAAAACATGGGATCTACTTTACGCTTGGGAGGAAAAAGATCAGCGTCCGATTGCGTTGATCTTTACGGATGCCACATTTTATATCGCTTTTTACACCGACGTTTTTAAGTCCCAAGATTTAGGCAAAACGTGGAAAAGTATTGGTGATGGGTTGACAGAGATTAACGCCTTAGTTAAGGTAAAAAATACGCTTTTTGCTGGAACAGAAGATGGATTCTACCGACTGGATGGCAACGGTTGGAAACGTATGAAATTTCCAGAGGCTATCAAAGAAGTGTATTCAGTTGCTACCAATCAAGAACGGGTCTATGTGTTGGCAGAATTTAGTGGGGTCCAGCTTAATCCTGGAAAAGTGGCACGAGGACATGAACGTGGATGGGGAGTGTTTGGCACAAGTAATCTGGGAAATTCATGGCTTGATATAACCCCTATAAACGCATGGGCAGTAAATGGCTTTATCCCCGATGCTAAACTTGTTGCTGCCGGTGAAACATTGATAATAATGGGGAGAGGAAGGGTACGTTCTGAAGATGGTGGCATTACATGGTTGCCTCCACAATTAGCAGACACCTCACCTCTTATGGATAGTAGAAGACTTGCTACAGTAGTGAATACAAACACCATTTATGTTGAGAGTAAAGATGGACTCTATCGTTCTACTGATAGGGGTAAATCGTGGAGCATGGTGAATGTCACTCCGAGTATGGATACGGGAGATATATATAATCTAATCGTACGTCCGGGAGGCAATAAAGCACAAAATAGACTGCCGACTTTGTACGGGAGGATGGGAGGAGATGTAGTAAGAACTACAGATAACGGAAAGTCTTGGATGAAGGTGCCTGTTGAAATATCTATGGCAAAATCTCACAGAGAACAATACCCAAGTATCAATCGCATAGTCGAAACTGGTGGTGTAATCTATGCAAGTGTCCATTATAACGAAAGTGGAGATAGGGTGAGTCTATATCGTCTGTCTGCAGATAGTAGGATGTTTGTACCTATTCAAGAGATGCCTCAATTTGACTCAGACCACTTTGAACCCCTGGAACGTACACTGTTTCGGAATCCTTCTGTGGAACACTTGCAAGATAATTTCTCTGGAGCAGCAGAGTTCTTCAAACAATTGGTTAATGCGGATAATCGGACACAACGGCACCTAATGCAGGAACGTTTAGATGGTGCGTTTGCTGTCAGTGGTGAGATATTTTATTTGGAATACAATTTTAAACTCTTCCGATGGGAACGAGGAAATACTGAATGGTACGAGACCGAACAGGAAGAAACCGTTGAATTGTCATTAGACATAGCAAGGAAAGATCTCAAACTCGCTGCTTCTGGGGATACTGTCTATGTTGGGAAACGGGATGGGCATCTCGTCGTTTCGTATGATAAAGGAAATAATTGGATTGATCTCACCCCCGCTCTCACTCTCGCCCTGCCATTTTCTGTGAACACTTTCAAAGATATTGTGGTTGCTGGGGACACCGTATATGTAGCAACAGATGCCGGCATCATAATAACAGATGACGGAAGAAGTTGGCGGACTATCACTGATAAAGATGGTTTCAATCTCGTCATGGACCGTTTGACTGCTGATGGAACAACCCTATATGGTATTAGAAAAAACACAGGTATCTTTCGGTTGGATAACGGTGTCTGGAAAAAACTTGTTTCAGATATACCTGACCGTATTACTTCTCTCGCTGTTGAGGGTAACACTCTTTACGTTGGCACAGACAACAACGGTATGTTTCATTTTAATCTTGAAAAATAAGAACGTAAAGACTATAATGTTTTAAATAATATTGAAAGAGGTCTTACCATTCGGTGCCATTGTTGATTTAGAGAATGTATTGTTTTCTAAAACTATCTGTTTGCCAACTAAACCGAAGTAGAATAACAGCAACCTAATGTATAGTGAACTTTAGAATTAATTGAACTCTTCTGTAGAAGGGGACTCTGCATGCACAATCTAAGAGAATGTGCTACGTATAACCGCACAAGCGGGTGTGTAAAGTTTTTGTCACCTTAGAAAAACACAGGACGACAGAAATTCAGGAGATTATCAACAATATCTAAAATAACCCAAGTTGCTACCTATTGCACAGTTTCAACCATTCTACTCGTGATGTCCAATCTTTCGCTCCAGCGGAGCGATATGTTTATAGCACGCACATCGTTTCATTCTACCGCTCCAGCGGAGCGGTATGTGCAAAATTCTGAACGCTCTTAGCAGGAGATTATATTGTTTAGGTAGCAACTTGTGTTAAAATAACATAGATTCTCTATTATTTTTACTTGACAATCACAAATATGCATAGTATACTTAACATGTGTTTAGCAGATATGTACAATTCAACTACGCAAGTTTAGAAACTCAAAGAGGCGACTCAGACTGAGAAATCTTATGACAGGACTTACGCATTCCCCCTTGATAAGGGGGGTTAGGGGGGTTAAAAGCCGTTATTTCAATGATATTTCAGTGATTTAACCCCGCCAAATGCCTTAATGGCATTTGTAGCGTTGATTTACTAAATCCCCCTTATCAGTGGGACTTTAAGAAAAACTGCGTAAGTCCTGTTATAATATAACCATGATTTCGCACATCACGATTGTTCTAAGCAAGTTCTGAACATATCATGAAGGACAATAGAGGCATAGTCGCACAATGCATTGCTCCTCAGACATTACAACAGAAAAGGTAATTTCAAGAAGAAAATTAGTCCAAACCAGCAGAAGAAATATTATGTTAACGCAGGACAATAGAAGTGAAAAACAGACCGCATCAGAATACACCACACTGATCAATCGGATTATGATGTGGTGTCCATATACCTCAAATAATACATATCAGGACACCCAAAACTTAAATCACAAAACGTACCGAATCGAAAAATTGAAATTTCCAGAAATATACACGAAAATCATTCACAAACCCATATACAGACTGGACTCACAGCACCGTACCAAAAACGTACCAAAAACGTACCGTAATCCGAAAAAACGTACCAAACGGTACCTTTTCAAAGATCAAAAATGCAATGTCCTTTCAAGAAATTGATGACTATAGTGACAAAAACTTTACACACCCCGCACAAGTTATCGGCATGTGCTACAATCGGACAGAAAATGTCTCATTAATTTCAAGGTTTACTATAATTGGAAACACTAATGACATCTGTAGCAATCCAAACCCAACTTTCTCCTGAGGAGTACATCACTCGGGAACGCAAAGCGATTACCAAAAGTGAATATGTGAGCGGCAAGATTATTGCAGTGGCAGGAGCGAGTTACCAACATACTGTCATTACTATGAACATATCGGGAGAACTATACGGACAACTGAAGGATCGAGAATGTACGGTTCATACCAACGATATGCGTGTGAAAGCCAGTGCTACAAGTTCCTATTTCTATCCTGATATTGTTGTCGTCTGTGATAAACCGCGTTTTGAAGATAATACCTTTGACATACTGCTCAATCCGATTGTCATAATAGAAGTGCTTTCAGCTTCAACGGAAGACGATGACCGAATAGATAAATTCTCACATTATCAGAAACTTACAACGCTACAGGAATATATCCTTGTTTCACAAGACGAAGCGCACGTTGAACATTATAAACGTCATGGAACATTGTGGAAACCTACCGAATTCCGATCACTTGAAAATGTGTTATCTCTTACTTCAATAGTTTGTGAGTTGTTTCTAACAGATATTTATAGGCGTATTAATTTTACTGAGAATCAGTAATAGACGCTACTATTCCATTGCAGATTATATATAATGACCTTGAAATCAGAAATTGTTTTTGTTTAAGGAGGCGTTCATGCAGATTGTATCTCATGTTGTATTGAGAAAGTTTGTATACGAAATTTATCGTGGGGCAGGAGGCACCGAAGAAGATGCCCGTATCGTTAGTGACCATGTGGTTGATTCTAATCTGGCAGGACATGATTCACACGGAGTCATCAACGCACCGAACTACATTGGTGGAATGGGAGGTGGTTCATCAGCGGATAAGATGGAAATTGTCAGAGAGAGCGGGGCAGCGACGGTTATCAATGTTAACGGTGCACTCGGTATGGTTGCGGCACGAAAAGCAATGGAGATGGCAGTAGAGAAAGCGAAGACTTGTACTATCGGTGCAGTCGGTTTACATCGGTGTGGACATGCTGGTCGTATGGGTGAATATCCTCCGATTGCTGCGCGTGCTGGGATGATCGGTATCGTTATGCTAAATGGTGGTGGTAGGTTTATGCACCCGCACGGGGGTACATCCCGTAGGTTGCCACCGAATCCGATTGCGATTTCTGTCCCGCGTGCAAATGGTGAACCACTTTTACTTGATATGACGTTGAGTGTAGTAGCGGGTGGGAAGTTCCTTGTACAGATTGCCCGCGGGGAACCGATTCCTGAGGGGTGGATGATTGATGCTGAAGGCAATCCTTTGACTGATCCAGATGCATTTCAAAAACGAGGAAGTGATACTGCAGTTATGCCGTTGGGTGGTTTCCAGTTCGGACACAAAGGCTTTGGTCTCGGGGTGATGATAGATGCCATCGCAGGTGGACTTTCTTGGGCAGGATGTAGTCGTGAACAACCTACACGGGGTGCAAGCGGAATCGTGATGTTTGCAATAGAAATTGAGGATTTTATTGACTTAGTTGACTATGAACAAGAGATTGAATATCTTGTGGAGTGGGTAAAGTCATCAGCAAAGATGCCGGGTGTTGATGAAATTTATGTTCCAGGTGAATTTGAAGAACGTAGTCGTGAAAAACGGATAAAGGAAGGGATACCGATAGAAGAACCAACATGGGATAGACTTGTGGAGGCAGCAAAACGTTATGATGTTGATATACCCAGTTCATTGTTACCTTAACTACATTTAGACATTGTCGAAATCAAACTTTAAAAATTCTAAACTGAAATCTAAACTCACATATTCAAGGGAGAAGACCGATGAAAAACTTAGGTGTTCTATTCATTCTGCTTATTAGTGTTTTAGGGTGTGCTGTCCTAAATCAACCGACTGTTGAGTTAAAGCCGTCACAACTTACAAGTCAAACTAATCCTGAACTTGTAGATGGAAATTTGGATACTGTAAGCACATTCAACATTGATGGGTATCTTGAGAAAGGCTATGAGGTAATTAGCAATCAGATACAAAGTGGGAATGATTTAGATGAATTGAGATATGTCACAAGTATTAAGGACGGTTTTAGAACAGAAGCAGTGATAAAATTGGATGCTCCGACTTATATAACATATATTGAGATATATCCTGAATCTCGCATCCCAAAGTTAGCTTTGATGACAACTTTGGATGACCCTCCAAAGTTCGCAACATCTTTTGAAGCGGTGCGTGATAAACAGCATGCTAACATAGATAGCAAACAACCTATCAAGATTGAGATTAATCGTGAACTCCTATACTTACGAATGACTGCTGATGGTATTCAAGATAAAAAGAATTCTGTGCGTGTTGCAGATGAGAAAAGTCACTTTGGCGGCAGAGGTAAAAAATCAACAGGGAATACGGAAACTCGCGTTCAGATTCCATTAAAAGGTGCTTCAATCCGGGAGGTAAAATTTTATGCTCGTAAGAAACTGTAATCCCCACATTATCGGGGTAATGTTATTACTTTTCGTTATTCAGGGATGTGCCGTGCTTCAGAATACCCCTGTCGTTGAACTTGATCCATCGCGTCTCACGTGTGATGTTAATCCAGAGATGGTAGATGGGGATCTACAAACGGTAGGAGTGTTTAGGGCAAACGGTTCAATTCGAAAGTTATATCACAAGGAAGTTAAGGTAGGTGCCACTACGAATATAGGTGATACTCAGACAAAACATGATGGTTCTTTAAAGACAGATACACTCATAAAACTGGATAAACTAACTTACGTTGCTTATATAGAAATACATGCGGGTTCTGATATACCCAAAATTGCAGTTGACTTAACTGTAGAAGAGAAATCACCAAATTGGAATGATTCGTTTGTGCCTATAGTGGATAAACGACACACAGATATTAAAAATCGGCAAGTCGTAAGGTTCAATATTAGACAAGAAGTGTTATATTTTCGAATAACTGCCGATGGAATTGAGGATCGTCAAAATAGAAAGAATATTACAAGTAACGATCCTAACTATTCTCATGAAATTGTTACGCCTTTGAAGGGTGCTAAAATCCGTGAAGTCAAAATTTACGAACGGTTGTGAGAAACTGCTTGAATTCTGTTTAACATTATTGTATAATATGAAAAGTTGGACCAACTCCGAAGAAAATCGTTTATAGTAAACTTTAGAATTAATTGAACATTATGAGCAATTCGTTCAGAAAACCGAAACTAACGCAGGTGCTGTAGCATAACCTGTTAGGTTGTGTTCCGTTTCTGCACAACCTAACAGGTTATGCTACAAAATGCCACTTTAATTCTAAATGTCACTATAGTTCTGTTATATGTCGTCCTGTATATTTTCGTTTATTTCTTTCTACAAACTCTACAAAACCGTGTTAGGTTTAGCACATAATTTTAGAGCACGCTTACAAAGCGCACCTACCGTTTATATGCTATGTGTTAGGTTTAGCACATAACCTACTTGGAGGATCAAAACCCGATTGGAAAAACAAACATTCAAGGGTGTTCCTATACAGAACAACGATGAGGTCCAAGCTCTCTTTGGTCAAAGTGATGCCTTTTTAAAAATGATTGAAGATGATTTTGATGTGCGCGTTGTTTTGAAAAGCGATAGTATCGCTGTCCTTGGTGAAAACCAAAAAAAGGTCAATAAAGTTGTGGCAGTGTTGGAATCTTTACTTCACCGTATCCGAAAAGGTGAACGTATCCAGGCAACTGATGTTAACTATGAAATTCGAGCATCGGAAGCAGATGAATCCAGCATTGATAATCATAGTCCAGCAGAATCCATACCTGTGTTTTCAAAACGTGGTGTCATCCGCCCGAAAACAGCCGGACAGAAACGTTATGTTGAAGCGATCAAACACAATGACCTTGTCTTTGGTATCGGGCCGGCGGGGACAGGTAAAACATATCTCGCTATGGCAATGGCTGTTTCTGCCCTTAAGAACGGACAGGTGAGTCGTATCATCTTGACTCGCCCTGCTGTTGAAGCGGGTGAACGGCTTGGTTTTTTACCGGGTGATATTGCAGCGAAGGTGCATCCATATTTACGACCATTATACGATGCGTTGTATGATATGATGCCACCTGATGCCCTTGACAAATATATTGAACGGAATATCATTGAAGTAGCACCGATTGCATTCATGCGCGGGAGAACACTGAACAATTCCTTTGTTGTTCTTGATGAAGCACAAAATGCTACTATTGAACAGATGAAGATGTTCTTGACACGGCTCGGGTTTGATTCAAAAGCCGTAATAACGGGGGACATAACGCAAACCGATTTGCCTACACATAAAGTTTCTGGCCTTGCAGATGCACAAAAGGTACTTGATGGTATCAAAGGGATTGAATTCATATACTTTTCTAAAGTTGATGTAGTACGGCATGAGCTGGTCCAACGCATCATAGAAGCTTATGAACGGTCAACACATCCACAAACTAAACAGATATCTCCAGAAGCAGAAGATACCGAGGCATAAAGGTTTTGACCGATATTACTAATATCAGTAGCAATACGACATTTGATGTAGAAAAAGTTGTACGGGCAGTGTCAGAAACGCTGATAGCACATAATTCAGAAGAGTGCGAGGTAAGCGTTTTATTGACAGACGATCCTCACATGACACAACTCAATCGTGAATATAGAGAAATTGATGCCCCAACTGATGTATTAGCCTTTGCGATGCAAGAAGGTGAGGATAACAATTCCCTTAATACAAATATTCTTGGAGATGTCGTTATCTCGCTGGAAACTGCAGAACGTCAAGCTAAAGAAGAAACGCATTCGCTTGAAGAAGAGGTAGCGTTCCTCACAGTTCATGGTGTGCTTCATTTGCTTGGTTATGACCATCAAACGCATAATGAAGCCACTGCAATGTTTGAAAAACAGGATGTTATTCTTCAACGTCTAAAATTGAAGCAATCAACGAAATGATGTAATAGATTCACATAGAAAGAATATTAGAAATACACGGAGGTGTTATTTTAGGATTGGATGACCTACATATAGTTACAAGATTAGTTCTTTTAGGAGTTCTGTTAATTTTAAATGCGTTGTTTTCAGCTGCAGAAGCGTTGCTTGCCCGTTTGACGAAAGCGGATATTCTTAATTTTGCGGAGGAAGGCGGCAAACGTTATGAGGTGCTGACTTCGCTTTTACGCCATCCAAGACGTTATTCGTTGACCATTATCACGGTCAAGATACTCCTGATAGTGGCAAGCGTTGTCTTGTTTACGACATTTTGGAACAACCGCGTACTGAGTGGTGGTCTCGCTGCGTTGTGTCTTGTCGTTTTCACAGAATTGTTTCCAAAAAACTATATCCAAAATAGCTCCAGCGGAACGACTATTCAGGCATTACGTGCTTTGCGTGTCGTCTATTGGGGCGGTTTTGTTATATTAATACCGTTAAATTTTCTCGTAAATCTCATCGTGCGTATCTGTGGTGGTAAGATTACATCTGCCCAGGACAGTCTTGTTTCTCCAGAGGTATTGGAAACGCTGGATAATGTTGCAGATATTCAGGAGATTTTAGAACCGGATGACCGTGAAATGATTTCTCGGATTTTAGACCTACCAGATAAAGTCGCAAGAGAAATTATGGTTGCACGAACTGATGTGGTATGCCTTGATGTTGAGACATCTGCCGATGAAGTGCTACAGACGACGATTGCATGTAGGCATACGCGGATCCCCATATATGAAGAGACAATTGATAACATCATCGGTATTTTGCATGTGAAAGATATGTTGGATTGTTGGGCAGATGACAAACCGATTAACCTTCGTGAACTGATAGTTGGTCGCACACCGTTTTTCACACCAGAAAGCAAGAAGATATCTGAACTATTCCGAGAACTAAGAGAACATAAACAACACATTTCCATAGTTGTTGATGAATACGGCGGTACAGCGGGAATTATAACACTTGAAAACATAATTGAAGAAATCGTCGGTGAAATCCATGACGAAGACGAAGCAGATGAACAGGATGCCTTCATTCAAATTGATACGAACACCTATTCCGTTGATGCCAGATTGAACCTTGCTGAATTAAATGAAAAACTTGAAACAGAACTTGAAGCGGAAAATATTGATACAATTGGTGGATTTATTGTAGACCACATGGGTCGCGTTCCTGAAGTTGATGCTATTTTCACGTATCGTGGCATTGAATTTACGATATTAGAAGCAGATGAACGTAGGATCCATCGCATTCAAATTCAGATGCCGAAAAATGCAAGCAATAATGAGGATTCAGAATAAGTTAAAAAAATTGACAAAGTTGAATAGGGAGGGTATAATTAAAGCGAAACGGGGCGTAGCGCAGCCCGGCTAGCGCGCCTGCTTCGGGAGCAGGAGGTCGGAGGTTCAAATCCTCTCGCCCCGATTTTATCCCACCTTTTACCACACCGAAAGACATTTATTATGCCTGCTCAAAAAACACAAGCGATTGTAATTCGCGCCTTTTCTCTACAAGAAGCTCATAAGATCATCACCTTCTATACACCCGATTTTGGTAAAGTAAAAGTCATGGCTTACGGTGTAAAGAGTCCAAAAAGTAAGTTGAGCGGCAGTTTAGAACTGCTTAACCACGGCATGCTTCTTTTTAACTATCGTGAAAATAGAGATTTGCAGAGCCTTACGGGTTTTGATCTGATTGAAGGTTTTGATGGCATTCGGGCAGATTTTACGCGGATAACTTATGGATGTTATTTAGCGGAATTAGTTGATGCTATTGCTTCAGAAGGTGATGCCAATCCTGGAGTTTTTGAACTTTTACGAAGAACATACCATTTCTTAGCAGATACTGACGATGTGCCTTTACTGGTTCGTATGTTTGAAATTAAGTTTCTTGATCTTGCCGGTTTTGCCCCACAACTATCGCAATGTGCAAACTGCGGTTCAATTATAACACCTTCACAACTCCAAAATTCACAAAGTTCTGCGTTGGTAATGCTTTTCAGCATTCGACATGGTGGATTGCTTTGTGAAAAATGTCAACACAGAGACACCTCAGCGTTTTCTATTGCCCCCGGTAGTTGTGAATTACTAAAGAACTTACGGAAATCTGAATTTAGTAAGTTAAATAGGATTCGTGCATCGGAACGGAATCATCGTGAACTTAAACTCATTCTTGGTAGTTTTATCCAATACCATACGGAACGTAAACTAAAAAGTCTGAAATTTATTGAAAGTGTGTTAGATTAATCAACTGACACCGTTTGTCAAGTTTACCTGCTACCGCCTCAAGCACTTTTTCTATTGTGCCATCCAAAGCCATTGCTGGAAACGACGATGACACGGTTGGTAGGGTTGATACGTTTTCGGTAAATCCCGCCAAGGTGCTCCCATCCGCAACCCCCAAAGCATCACATCTAACACTTTACGATTTTTACGCCAAGGCCTCCCACGCTCTTCTGTCGGTGGTACGGCCAACAATGACTCAACGATTTACCGCACTTTATCACTCAGTTCCACACAAACCCCCTCCTCACTTTTAAAAATTCTCAAAAGTCTAACAAAACTCAAGTTGCCACTTAAACTAATGTTACCTCCCACTAAGATCGTTCAGAATTTTGGCACATACCGCTCTGCTGAGCGGAAGAATGAAACGATGTGCATGCTATAAACATATCGCTCCGCTGGTGCGAAAGATAGGACATCACGAGTAGAAAGGGTGAAGCTGTGCAATAGGTGGCAACTTTGGTTATTATGAGATACGTTCTTGTTTTTCCGATAAATACTGTATTATTTTCAGTTGTTTTAAGTTGTATTAATAATTTAACTTGAATAATATGATAAATTGACTTATTATAACTGTACTAAAGTTTAGACAATTTCTGTCTGTTTCATGTTGTGTTCTCAAGTATTTCTATCATGGTTTGCGCAATGTATTCAAAAGTCCCCTCTGATAAAGGGGTTAAATAATTAAAATGACGACTTTTTAACCCTTTATCAAGGGGGAATGCGTAAGTCTTGTAATTTAGAGGAGGTTTTCATTATGCCTATACAAATTAAAACCAGTTTTTTGTTTTTCACGTTTACATTGTTGATGTGTCTCAATTTCTTGTTCTTAATGAACATTGCTGCACAAGACAACATCGAACCTGTTGCGACACCCACCAATGCTAAATATACCTTTGAGAGTATTGATGTTCCGGGTGTGGACTTTTTAGCGTTGACAGCAAGTAGCGACTTTGAGGATTACGCGGGGTACACACGGAGCCTTGATGGTGAAAAAGATGTCCCCTTTACGCTCATTGATGGGGTCTTTACAAGGTATGATTTCCCAGGGGCAAAGAACACCTATTTCTATGCCCTCGGTAATAACGGACAAGCTGCCGGACACTACGAAGATAGTGACGGTCTCTACCACGGTGTCGTCTTGGATGAAAATGGCGAATTGCAGCAATATGATTTTCCGGGTGCCGTCCAAACTTTCATCTATGGGATTAGTGATACGACTGGGGCACTGACAGGAAATTTTATAGATGCTTCTGGGGTTCGCCGAGGATTCTCTGGGAACACCATCGTTGAAGTTCCCGGAGCAGCGGAAACTTTTGCCGATTTTGTGAGCTCGACAGATGCTGTTATCGGTAGCTACGTAGACAGTGACGGCATATATCATGGATATGTGCGTGCCCCGGATGGCAGGTTTATATTTGCCGACGTTTTAGATGTATCGAATCTGGAGTACTTTTTTGCACACGGTGTCAACGATGTCGGAGTTGCAGTGGTTCGAGCCAAAGCCGTAGGGGACATCCCGCGCACTTATGTCGGCACATTCGGCCAGATACATGAATTGCGGTTTCCGGGGAGCGTTACCACGGAGGGGTGGAATATCAATCGGAACGGTTCTGTCGTCGGACACTATAAATTAGCGGATGGCAGAACACACGGATTCATCGCCAGACCCATTATGGACACCGATGCACCAGGCGACGATCAACAACCTGTTGTCGCACCCACTGATGCCAACTATACTTATGAGAGTATTAATGTTCCCGGTGTCCAGTTTTTAGCGTTGACAGCAAGTAGCGACTTTGAGGATTATGCCGGCTACACGAAAAGTGCGAATGGTAAAAAAATAGTCGGTTGGACGCTCATTGATGGCGTTTTTACGAGGTATGATTTCCCCGGTTCGCAAAACACTTATTTCTATGCACTGGGTAACAATGGACAAGCTGCCGGACACTACCAGGATAGCGATGGAAATTATCATGGTGTCGTTTTGGAGAATGGAGAACTGCGCCAATACGATTTTCCGGGTGCCGTTCAAACGGAGATATACGGTATCAGTGATACAACTGGGGCACTGACAGGTAATTTTATAGACACTTCTGGGGTTCGCCGCGGCTTCTCAGGGGACACCATCGTTGAAGTCCCCGGAGCAGCGGAAACTTATGCTGATTTTGTGAGCGCGTCAGGTGCCATCGTGGGCAGCTACATAGACAGTGACGGCATATATCATGCTTATGCGCGTGCACCGGATGGCAGGTTTGGATTTGCCGACATCTTAACAGCACCGGATATCGAGTACCTTTTTACACACGGTATCAACGATGTAGGGATTATCGTGGCTCGCGCTAAAGCCGTGGACGATATCCCGCGCACTTATGTCGGCAGATTCGGCCAGATGCATGAATTGCAGTTTCCGGGTAGCGTTAGCACGGAGGGCTATAATATCAATCAGGATGGTTCTGTCGTTGGACACTATGACACAGCGGATGGGCGGAGGCACGGGTTCATTGCCAGACCGATAATGGACACCGCTCCACCAACCGAGGATCCACCCGTTACCGCACCCACAGACTCCAACTATACTTTTGAAAGCATTGAAGTTCCGGGTATAGACTTCTTAGCGTTGACCGCCAGCAGCGACTTCAAGGACTATGCCGGCTACACGAAAAGTACGGATGGTGAAAAAATGGTCGCCTTCACACTCATTGATGGTGTTTTTATGACCTACGATTTCCCAGGTTCGCAGCATACATATTTCTTTGCGTTGGGGAATAATGGTAACGCTGCGGGGTATTACGAGGATAGCGAGGGTAAACACCGCGGTATCGTCTTAGAAAATGATGAACTGCGGCAATACGATTTCCCGGGATCCGTTGAAACGGAAATATACGGGATTTCTGATGAAACAGGCGCGCTGACAGGGAATTTCACGGACGCTCAAGGGGTGCGTCGTGGGTTTACGGGTGATACCGTCATTGAAGTCCCCGGTGCCTCGGAGACCTTCGCCGACTTTGTGTCTGAAGGACGACTCGTCGGCAGCTACATTGATACGGACGGACTCTATCACACTTACGTGCGTACCCCGGATGGCGAGTATCGGTCTGTTGACATCCCAAACGCCGCACAGATCGAATTCGTTCTTGTGCACGGTATCAACAAGGCGGGTGTCTACGTTACCCGCTCCAAACTGGTCGGTGATGTCACGCGCACCCATGTCAGCACATTCCGCGGGCGAGTAGAATTACAATTCCCGGAGAGTGTGAGTACGGAAGGTTGGAACATCAATCAGGATGGTTCTGTTGTTGGATACTACGATCTCGCCGATGGACGTAGATACGGATTCATCGCCAGACCCGCTGGTGCACCTGCGCTACAACCGACCTTCTCTGACTATACGTTTGAGAGTATTGATGTGCCGGAGGTAGAGTTTTTAGCGTTGACGGCAAGCAGTGACTTTGAGGATTACGCCGGCTACACGAAAAGTGCGGATGGTGAAAAAAATGTCGCCTTTACGCTCATTGACGGCGTTTTTACGACCTACGCTTTCCCTAATGCCGAGAACACCTATTTCTATGCACTCGGTAATGATGGGCGCGCTGCCGGACATTACCAAGACAGCGAGGGGGTCTATCACGGTGTTATCTTGGAAAAGGGTGTGCTTACGCAATACGATTTCCTTGGTGCTGTTGAAACGGAGATATATGGAATTTCTGATGAAACAGGCGTGTTGACAGGGAATTTCACGGACGCTCAGGGGGTGCGTCGTGGGTTCACTGGGGATACTATCATTGAAGTCCCCGGTGCCTCGGAGACCTTCGCAGACTTTGTCGCTGCGGGTCGGCTCGTGGGGAGTTACGTCGATGCTGAGGGACTTTATCACGGATACATACATTCGCACGGTCAATTTACATCTATAGACTTGGAAGATGCCGAAAACCTTGAATACTATTTTTTCCATGCGATCAACACTTCAGGTGCTTTCGTTGCCCGATCCAAACGGATCGGTGATGTCTCGCGCACCTATATCGGCTCAGCACGTGGACGTTCTGAATTACAGGTGCCGGGCAGCATCAGCACCGAGGGTTGGAATATCAATCAGGACGGTTCTGTCGTAGGACACTATGACTCACCCGATGGACGCAGACACGGGTTTATCGCAAGACCCACCACCCAGGCAGAAAGCGATCATTATGGCAACACCTTCAATGTTACACTAACGAAAGGTTTGAACATGCTTTCTGTGCCATTGGCACCATCAAAACCGATGACTGCAAAATCACTTGCAGGGATAACGGGCGCGACTGTTGTCATAGCATTTGATGCAGCCAATCAACGTTTCATAGGCTGGACACCGAGTGCACCTGACGCTGGATTCACAATTGAAGGAGGACAAGGCTATATCGTCAATGTTCCCCAAGTTCGCAATTTTGCATTCGTCGGAGCACCGTGGACAGATCAAACCGAGGTTGCTGCTGCACCTGCAATAACTAAAGAGATGTCCAATGGCGTGTGGGCATTCGTTGTCAGTGGAAACTTAGAGGGTATCCAGTCTGTCAACGGTTACACCGTCAAAGTACAAAACCTACGAACGAACACTGTCATGACATCTCATGTGCACAGTAATTATTTCGCTGCAGCCACCGTAGATCTCAGTTATCGGAGTGTTGTTGAAGCAGGGGACAAAATAGAAATTACTGTTACTGATACGAACGGAAATATTGTGTCAGAAAAATTCAATTTCACGGTAAATGCAACACATCTTGAGAACGCTGTTATGACTGTGAAACTTGACGGTATCGGATCCCCAAAACAGAGTCAACTTCTGCAGAATTATCCCAATCCGTTTAACCCTGAAACATGGATCCCGTATCATCTGGCAGAAGCAGAGGTTGTGTCTCTCTCTATTTATGACGCTGCAGGTAAACTTGTCCGAACATTTTCACTTGGTCACAAACCAGTAGGTTTCTACCTGAATCGGGGGAACGCTGTTTATTGGGATGGACGAAATGCGATTGGTGAAGCAGTTGCGAGTGGGGTTTATTTCTATACGCTCACAGCTGGCGATTTCACGGCAACGCGGAAATTGCTAATACGGAAATAGTATCATATGACCATAGGATGGCTCGGATGCTGATGTTTATTGGCTTCCGAGCCATTGATACAAACTATAAATTGGTAAAAATCGTTTCATGGACGGTACCATAAAGTCCCGTACATAAATCCAAAAGGGAAAAAATGAGAAATCGTTTTATGTTTCACATATTAATTGTTTTCACAACAGTGCTCACCTTCAGCGCGCCTTTTGTTACTCTCGCTCAAGAGAACCCTGGGCAGACCGAGGTTTCTGAAGCATCCGCAGCACAAGATACAAACGCTTTGAGACTCGAAGTCAAAGCTGCCGCAGAACAAGATGTCAGTAACGATCTCAATAAAAACTTAGGATTTCCTGTAATCGGCTATGCTCTTGTTGGTAGTATAATCGGTGCACTTGCTGGTTGTCTTGTGGGTTCATCTTTCCCCGATACGTCTGGTTATTCCTCAATTGCTCCGGCTATACCCAGTGACGGAATGATAGCAGGAACACTTATAGGAGGCATAATAGGTGGCACAGTAGGCTGCTTAGTTCCACTCAGTCAGACTTCTCAACCTCAATCAAATCCACAACCTAAGCGGTTCCTTGGAAAATCGCCTGAGTATCTTGAATTTTACACCAATGCCTATAAGCTAAAAGCACGATCACTTCAGGCAAAATAGGCAGCGGTGGGTGTTGGTCACTGGATGCGGGTTAATATAACTTGGTTCATGTAAAAAGTGTGTGCGATTGTTGTAATGACATCAATAGCCGCCTGGGTTAAGATTTTCATTAGCACACATTCTTTACATGAGCCAATAACTTTTACGGAATCTTTTCGTTGATGTCGTTTGATTTCTTTACACGCCGTTAGACCGTTATTTGCAATAAAACCCCAAAATTGCTCGAGAGGTTTTCCACCTTACATGCACCTTTCAATCCCAAAACAGGCTTATGAGCGAAAACTGAATAATTTCTGACTAAAAAGCAAAAGTATTTGCCTTGTAGGTAGATTTAAGGTATAATCCTTCTAATAGGAAAGAAGGAGTGCAATTCATTTCAGTTTGTGTACTAAGATGCACAATCTAAATGGAAATTAAGTTATTAATTCGGTAATATTCGGGCGGGGGAACCCCGCCCCTACGATAATTTTTATGGGTTGGATTACCGAAATATTTATTTAATCTTCATACAGATTGTGCTACTATGTAGCAACTTAGGTTATCTTATGTGAATACGATTGTGTAAGTTTTCAAACACTGGAAAAGAGGAGAATGTGTCATGAAAAAAAATAATACTTTCAAAAAGGTAGTACTATTGGTGCTGAGTATAGCATGTATAACAACAGTCGGCACTCATAGTGCCACTGCTGCTACAATCGGTAAAATTTCCGGTATCGTCACCGCGGAAGCGACAAAACAACCAATAGCAAACGTCAAGGTGACACTTGTCGGCACAAGCACTACTACGACAACAAATGCATCTGGCTATTATGTCATGACAAATATTGATCCAGGTGGATACGATGTGCGTGCTGAGTTACCAGGGTACCTATCCAAGACGGTTGCGGCGACAAAAGTATTTGCCGGTCTCACCACAACCATTAACTTTGCGTTGAAAGCAACAGAAGTGGTGGAACTTGAAGGTGTAACGGTGACAGCGACCAAACCCCTGATTAAAAAGGATGTAACACAGACCACACGTATAATTGAAGCAGACGAAATTGCGTCTATGCCGCGCGATACCGTGAATGGTATTCTCCAAACACAGGCAGGTGTTGCGGTGCATAATGCATCTGGCTCGCTTCATATTCGCGGTGGTAGGTCAATGGAGATAAAATATCTGATTGACGGCATTCCAGTAAATGACCCGATTTTTAGAGGTATGGGGTTGCAAATTAGCGCTAACGCGCTTGAACAGATGGAGGTGATTACTGGTGGGTTTAATGCGGAACACGGTGATGCACAATCCGGTATCATTAATTTGATTACAAAAGCTGGCACTAATAAATTCTCTGGTAGAATTAGATATCGTGTTGGGCAATGGGGGCAACACCATGGGGACCCCTATTACGGATCTTGGTTAGATCCTGATAATGGATTCCGACCCGTAGCACTTGCACCTTTCAGAGGGATATTCATCGGCAAGCCTTTTGATTATCAGACACCCTATCGCGGAAATCCTATCACTGTAGGAGAATTGGAATCTCAAGAAGGTGATGATAAGGTTGTCTTCACAGAGATATTCACTGGGGTCTATGCAGATAGAACTGAAAATCCACTGCAACCTGTCGAAGATCCGGAAACGGGTGAAGACAAGGTGGATCCTGAAACAGGTGAAGTAATAATGGTACGTCAACCCTACATGGATCCGGATGGAACAGTCATTGACTATGAAAAGAAACAGGTTACGCTGGCAGATGGTTACATTGTGGATTTAGAGCAATATAGTGGGTTATTCAACGATACCAAAAAATACGGTTTGTCTCCAAGTCACATCGGAGAGTTTGCGTTGAGTGGACCGATTTTAGGAAATCGACTGACATTCTCTTTCGCCAGCCAGTTGCGTAGAGATGAAAGTTATCTGCCTAATAGTAGTAGTGGGGGACACACACTACAAGGTAAGCTCAAGTTTGAAGTGACACCGCAAATTAAACTGACAGCAAGTGGACTTTATGATATACGTGAATTTAACAACGCTGGTGGAAGTCTGCGTTTCATCCCCAGTGCAATTGAGGTAGATAACAGGGATGGACGTAGTCTTTCCGTTCAGCTCTCACACAACATCAATTCAGGCACTTTCTATACACTAACGTTGGGGCAATTCCACCGTTCTTACGATAGCCATCAACCGGGTAAACTGTGGGATCCGTTGAATAAGACATTTGAGGAAAACGCTTACGATCATTTAAAGTCTTTTGAGCAGAATCAGAAGGAAGGACGAATTAGGAATCCCGCACAACAGGCATATAACGATACTACTTACGATGTTGCGGGAGATAACAATTTCTGGGTTACTCGCAATTCCACGACATCAATCCTCAAAGGGGTTTTTGCAAGCCAAGTCACGGAAAATCATCAAATCCAGACAGGTATTGAATTTTCAGCGAACCATCTTTATAATCTCGGCACAACGAATTATGGTAGTTCAAACCTATATATGGAGTATTATGACGTTACGCCGACATCTCTCAGTCTATATGCCCAAGATAAGATGGAATATGAAGGTATGATTGTCAACGCAGGGTTGCGATATGACATATACAATCCAGATGGTATCTCGCCAGAAAAGCCAGAAGATCCGCTTGTTCTGAACGAGGATGATGGCACAATAAAATTGGACGATAGTACCTATTCGGTTGGACTGCCAATTATCAAGAATCCGGTTGAGGCATCAACGAAACACATGATAGCACCACGTCTCGGTATATCATTCCCGATTACAGATCGAGCGAAGTTGCACTTTACTTATGGACATTACTACCAGATACCACGCGGTGATGATCTATATGAAAACCTGAGTTTTGATATGCGCGGTGCAATACGTAGAAGGGGTAATCCTGACTTGGAACCTGAGAAAACTATCGCTTATGAGGTCGGTATTGCACAGCAGTTTACGGATGATTTGACAGTCGACATAACAGGATTTACCAAAGACATAGAAAACCTTGTTAATAGTATTCATGTAGATATATCTAACGATTATAGTTATTTCTTCAATGACATTTATGGACGCGTGCATGGATTTGAACTGACTATCCGTAAGTGGCGAACAGGTGGAAGTCCGGTTTCTGGTATGCTCAGTTATACCTATTCCGTGGCAAAAGGCAAAGGATCCAGTCGTAATCTGGGATATCTGCTTTATTACCGCCAGCAACCTGAAGTAACTGAGAGTCATCCGTTGTCTTGGGATCAACGTCATATTGTTTCTGCAGCATTAGATATACAGTTGCCATTTGCTTCTGCTGTTAACTTTGTCGGTAGATACGCAAGCGGTCTACCCTATACGCCAAATCCGAGAGCACCTGTTAAACCTGCAATTAACTCAAAACGTTATCCTGCAACCTATAATGTAGATGCGTTAGTTAGTAAACGGAGTCGTGTTGGTAGGATGACCTATACATTCTTTGCAGATATTCGGAATATCTTCAACACGAAAAACTTGTATAACATACTTGATGCCGTTACGTTTGATAGGTATGGTATTCCGTTAACTGCCCAGAAGCATTCCAGTCCAGCTTCTTGGAGTTCTCCGCGTTTGATTATGGTGGGTGTGAGTTTGGATTTTTAATTGAATAAGATAACAAGGAGGCAAACAATGCGAATTCAAGAAATCGCAGAAACTATAAAAACATTAAGTCCCACTGAGCGGCATCACTTACGGAAACTATTGAAAGAGCAGGACGAAGCTGATAAACTGGCTGTATTTCATCAAGTCCTGCTGTCGCAAGGCTTAGTTAAAGAAGTGAAGAAATCTCATGGCACTGCCACGATTGAACGGCAACTCATTGAGATCGAGGGGAAACCTGTCTCAGAAACAATTATTGAGGATCGGAATAGGCGATGATCTACTATATGGATAGTAGTTGTCTTGTTAAACGTTACGTCAATGAAATTGGTTCAGCATGGGTTCTCAGCATCACTAACCCTGTTGCGGGAAACGAAATTTACACTGTCCGAATTACAGGTGTTGAGGTTGTTTCTGCTGTCTCGCGACGGAAACGGGATGGTACAATTATCGATGCTGATGCAGCGATGGTAATTACTACCTTGAAAAATGACTTACTGAACGAGTACCAGATCATTGAAATGACTGAGCAATTGGTGAATCGGGCGATGATATTAGCTGAAACTTATGGTTTACGCGGCTTTGATGCGGTGCAGCTTGCTGGGGCATGTGAAGTTCAGGCACTTTGTATTGCAAGTGGAATTACATCGCTTTCTTTTCTCTCTGCAGATAGGGTGCTCAATGCCGCAGCTATCGCTGAAGGACTGTTAGTAGATGATCCAAATGCACACCCTTAAAAAGGAGTTGGAAAACCATAAGGAAGAAAAACTTTTGAATAGGAGTGAATCTCTAATGTCAGAAATTGATACAGCAAAGTCAGATATAGACGCTATCGCAGAAGGCATCAGGAGACTCGGACCTGATGTTCGAGGATACGGAAACGTTGACCCAGCATGGTCACGATCTCTGGCCGTTCGCGTAATTGACTGTGTTCTTTCACTGAACAGAAATTATGATAACTTTGTTGAGCCTCGGTTAGATACTTTCGTTGAAAAACATCCTGATATATGTAGTGTCAACGCATTAGCAGGTTTCATGGAGAGTTTTCCAACACCTCACGTGTTCATGCAACAAGAACTCGATTTCAATTATGAAGAACGCGCGAATACTCTTCAGTCAGTTGTGGACTTTGTTTGCAAAATCGTTGAGGAAACACCTGATGTTCCAGAAGAAGAGACTCTAAAACAGTGGGCAATTAATGCTAAACCTGAAGAATATCAAATGCTGGACATTAAAGGCTTTGGGATCGCTGGTTTTCAGTATCTTCGCATGCTATTTGGTGCAGATACCACAAAACCTTGCACATCATCAGGTTTGTGTCTAAGATATTAGACCGAAATGTTTCAGCTATTGAGGCACTGCACCTATTGGAAGCATCTTCGGCACACTTAGGTCTGTCTGTCCGAGATGTAGACACATACATTTGGGAAATTAGTGCAAGAATGCAGCAGAACACCATCAATGCCAACATGGTTCGCCTTGATCCAGATGTCGCTGCTGCATTTCCTAATGATGAAGCCGTTAATGAAGCGTTGAGATCTTTATTAAAAGAGAAGAATAAGGAGGAATAACCATGTCCAAAACAATTGAAGGTATTTACAGCAATGGTAAAATTGAACTCTCTGAAACACCAGATGACATAAGCGAAGGCACACGTGTTATCGTATCTTTCTTGCCACAAGGAGCAATAAATCTAAGTGAACATGGAATTGATAAGGCTCAGGCTGCGGAGTTACGGGCACGTTTCGCGTGCTTTACTGAGGACTGGGAAAGTCCTGAAATGAGTGTCTATGACAACTACGATGAAGAAAAAGCCAAGTTACAAGCTCGGTGATATTATTCTGTAGTATTACAGATTATTGGAAAGATGGATTTAAGTTGACACAATGCAATTTGAATGGGACCCTAACAAAGCAACGAATAATATTGCTAAACATGAAATATCTTTTTACGAAGCATCAACTGTATTTGCAGATCCGTTATCCCTCACATTTTCCGATCCAGATCATTCACGGAGTGAGGATAGATACGTTACAATTGGTGAGTCTATGCAAAGAAATTTGCTAATTATTTCTCATACGGATCGTGACCAACGTATCCGAATAATCAGTGCCCGTAAAGAAAGGAGAATATACGAAAATGGATAAAAGAACCGAACTTAATGACGAATTGCGTACTGAATATGACGAAACGCTTCTGAAAAACGGCATCCGTGGGAAATATGTCGAACGATACGCTGCTGGAACAAATATCATCAAACTTGATCCTGATGTTGCAGCTGCATTTCCTAATGAAGAAGCCGTTAAGGTATTTACTATAACACCCTCAATACCACTTGGAGATATAAACATGAGCACCAGTAATTATCCCAACCGGGATGCGCTCCGAAAAGCACTTGACATATACTTAGATGCTATGCATGCCTTTGTTGTTAGATGTTTAAATCAAATTCCAGGAAAAACAGCGAAAGGCATAATTAAAGATATATGTAGAAAAGATGTGAAAGAGATAGAGTGTAAAGATATTGCATATTTATTCAGAAATTATTGGGACCCTTTTAAAAAACACTTTAACCGTATTGATCGGTATTATGAGGCTCGGAGCGTGGTACAATTGATAGTAGAGGGACGAAATCGAGCATCACATCAACCATGGGATTTAGACCTAGAATTTACTCGAACACAACTTTCTATGATCGCTGAAATACTTGAGAAAATCGATGGACCGAACAAACAGCGTGAGGTAGAGGAAATACGAGAGGATCTCTTTTCTGATGATACAAAGGAACGCCTTGAGGAAACAGAAAAACGCCTAATGGAAATAGCGGCAGAAAAGATTGAAAATGGGAAAAAAACTCGAGATTCGGAGATCGCTCGGACAGAAAATGTGTTCACAATAGACATCCAGACTGAAAAGCACCCTGAAGTTGGGCACAGCGAATTCTGGGCTCCAATCCGTAATGGTGAATTTGGCGAATTATTTGCTGGGAAACCTGTCCTTATCCGGAACGAGGGATTTATTTCAAAGATTATTCGTGGCGTAGAGGTATGCCTCAATCTTAACGCCCATCAATGTTATATTCGATTGTGGCTTTACGGGAAAAACAGATCGGAACGGCGGGACAAGATTAAGGAATTATTTCAAGAATCAATTTATGATTGCGAAGATAAAGACACACCCAAGGGGGCAACACTGATATTTCCTGTCATGAACAAAGGCAAAAATGACCGAGATGATTGGGATGAAATCCGAGAGAAATTAGTTGCCATGGGCACCGACATCTATAATGCCTTACACCAAATTTCTGCCCTTACACCAACACAAGAGTCAGGCAGAAACATAGAAAGTTCTAAAACACCACCTGTTCTGAAGGGAGAACTTGAACAAACAAGCAGTACCCCTTCTACAGAAAAGAAAGGTCCTGCTTTTGTCGCTCCACCCCCCGATTTAACAGATGATGAAAAAACGGTGTTCAATGCGATTGAAGTACCATCATCACATATTGATACTATAGTCCGCACAACGCAGTTGCCGATTAGTCAAATTTCAAGTTTGCTCTTGGTGCTGGAACTCAAAGGTGCTATTCAGCAGTTGCCAGGAAAACAATTTACCAAAGGTTCGGTGTGAAAATCCAATTCTCTTGTCTTTGAAGATGCTATTTTAATTTTCGATCAGGACGGACGTATTCTCCTTGATAAGGGGTTAAATAGGCAGAAATTGGGGCATTTAACCCCCTAAATCCCTCTTATCAAGGGACTTTTAAACACATTGCGTCTGCCCTGTCTACAATAAAATTAGGGAATCTGGTGATAATGTTTTCTGATGAACTGTCTAACATAACCTCACTTAATGACGAATTGCTTCCTGAGTATGACAAAACTTTACTCAAAAACGGTGTCCGTGGGAAATATGCTGAGCAATACGCCGCTGGTACAAACATTGTTCGCCTTGATCCAGATGTTGCCGATGCTTTTCCTAATGAAGAGCCGTTAATGAAGCATTGCGATTCGTGTTAAAAGTCATGGATGACGCGAAACATTTAGCCCGATGGAGAGATTGATAACAGATTTGATGTATCAATATATTTAATAGGCAAATGGAGCAGAATTAAATGATAATTCAACAATTAAAACCTTTGTCAAGTATCTATAACCGGGAAGAAGATTTCTCATCAGATCTTGCTGAGAATCTCAAGGAACTTAACGTTGGCAGCTTTGAAGACGCTGAAACGGAAGCCAACGTTGGCACACGTAGAGCAGATATTGTCGCTATAGGTGAAGATGGAACACTCGTAGTTGAAAACCAATTCTACAAGGCAGATTGGGATCATTGGGGTAGACTTGAGGCTTATGCGCGTTTGAAGGAAGCTGATGTGGCTGTGTTAGTCGCAGAAGATTTTGAGGAATTGATGGTTGTTACTTGCAATTTACGCAATGAAGATAGCAACGTCAATTGGTATTTAATCCAAGCACAAGCAAATTCACACAATGAACTTTTCTTTAATCATGTGGCGCGTCCGGCAATAGATATTCAAACTGAAAAGAAAGGTGATATTGTGTACAGCGAATTTTGGGAACCGATCCGCGAGGGCAAATTTGGTGAACTTTTTTCTGGAAAACCTATACCTGCGAGTGCCGACACTTGGATTATGAAAGCTATCAAGAATGTCCGGGTGTGGTTATTTCTTAACAAAAAGGCATGTTATATTCGGTTGGACTTCTTAAAGCTTAATCACGTTGAACGCAGAGATAAGATCATGGAACTGTTCCCAAAGGAAGACTATAATAATTGGGAATACCTTGACCCACCTAAAGAGACAAAAGTCATATTTCCGGTCCTTGACAAAGGCAAAAATGACCGAGATGATTGGGATGAAATCCGAGAGAAATTAGTCAATATGGGAACTGATATCTACAATAAAATCAACGAATCTGGCTTATAGTAATGAAAGGAACATACAATGGACAAGATATATAACGTTGCTATCATCGGTTGCGGTGGGATTTCACACATGCACGCTGGATGGTATGTGAATGAACCACGGGCAAAAATAACTGCTATTGCAGATATTGATGAAGAACGACTTAACGCTTATGGTGAAAGGTATGAAGTAGAAAAACAATACACCGATTACATTGAAATGCTGAAAACAGAAGATATTGATCTGGTTTCAGTCTGCACACGTCCGAAACACCATGCACCGCTTGTGATTGAAACTGCAAAACACGGTGTAAAAGGTATTCTGTCAGAGAAACCGATGGCGGAGAACCTTGGACAAGGAAAGGCGATGCTTGAGTCATGTGCAGAGAACGGTGTGAAGTTGGCTATTGATCATCAAGTGCGGTTTAGTACACCCTATCAGCATGCAAGACAGATGATTGCTGACGGTGCTATCGGAGATCTCTTTCGCATTCATGGCATCTGTGGTGGCGGTGATCTGAAGGACAATGCTACGCATACCGTTGATCTGATGTTGTATCTTCACGGAGACAAACCTGTCAGTTGGGTTATTGGACAGATTGAACGTATCGGTACGCCGATCAAATACGATCTGCACTCCGAAGATTTCGCAATTGGCTACTTCAAATTTGAAGATAATGTGCGTGGTATCATAGAATCTGGACATGATACAGCACCCGGTTACCATCACATTTATTGTTATGGCACAGAAGGCGAGATAGAACTCGCTGCACCTGGTGGACCAGGAATCCGTTACCGCAATCAAGAGACAGGTGGAGCATGGACAACACCTGAGCTACCTTCCGGAATTAACCCTGTCCGAGACATGATCATTGCCATTGAAGAAGACCGTGAACATCGCTCAAGTGGTAAATGTGGATATGCTACGCTTGAACTACTTATGGCAATTTATGAGTCATCTCGGAAAAGAAGACGAGTGCAGTTACCTATGGAAGAGATGGAATCACCGTTAACACTGATGATTGAAGATGGCTGGGTATAGACTTGGTATAGGCAATTTGGAACAGTATGCGGTTAGATGAAGATTAAATAAATATTTCGGTAATCCAACCCATAAAAATGATCGTAGGGGCGGGGTTTCCCCGCCCGAATATTACCGAATTAATAAATTAATCTTTATAAAACCGCACCTACCGCAGTTGTATAGGGAGAAGATAGATGGACTTTGAGCTTCACATGTTTTCGATTATGTTCACGATTATATTTGGGATAATGGCAGCATTTTTCTTGGTTATAGGGCTTCGCGGCATTCTGACAAGAAAACCGTTTTTGCTATCAAATAGATGGTTGCTATTAATCATGTTTATTTCCTTTGTTCCTATCATAATAATGCCATTCTTTTTTTCGTTCCCTGACATGGATTTGATGGATTGGTTAAATCCTGCCATATTTACAGTTGTTCTTGTCATGATGTGTTTCGCACTGAAAGGATATGCTGCTTATGGCATAACCGACACGTCGTTCCGTGAAGCACTCCTCGCTGCTCTTGAAAAACTACAGTTGCCTTATGAGGAATCCCTATCTACAATGCGATTGACATCTATTAATGCAGACTTGCAAGTTTCTATTCAGTCTTGGTTAGGTGCTGGCATGATTAAGATCAAACAACGTGAACACCGTTCGCTGCTTCCAGAAATAGCCTCTGAGATGAATAAACATTTCAGTCTTTCGTCCGGTCCGATCAAACTTATCACCTTTATCTTTTATGTGATTATGGGGGTGTTAATGGCTATTGGTGGAATCGGATTCCCAATTTTACTCTCAAATTCAGGGTGATAAGATATATTAGAAGGTTACAAGTCGGGTATATTGCAAAATTCAGATGATTCTTGAAAACACATTCATAAATAGTAAAAATATACATATAAAGATAATACTCTGCTGTATTCTGATTGCATCCTTTACATTAGTATTACGGAACCTTGGACATAGCAAGATTCACTATTGGGATGAAGGTTATCATGCAATAGTCGCACGGAATTTGACAAAACATCCGTTAAAATTTACACTTTACGATCAACCGTGGCTCAAATATGATTACAAAAGTTGGGGGAACAACCACATTTGGCTACATAAACCGCCAGTGGCTATGTGGCAAATCTGTTTATCACACTTTGTTTTTGGGATAAACGCTTTTGCACTACGTTTACCGTCTGCTATCAGTCTTGTGTTGTCAGCATGGTTGACATTTAGGATCGCTTCCGATCTTTTTGATAAACGTGCGGGACTTATTGCAGCGTTCCTTCAGGCGTTTAATCCGTTTCTCTTTGCTTCAGTTCACGGTTATCGTTATTCGGATCACATAGATATTGCGTTGCTACTCTGGGTGCAAGTTTCATGCTGGTTTTTGCTTCGTGGAATACGATCAGGAAAAAGGAGGAACTACATCTTATCGGGTGTGGCAATGGGAATCGCGTATCTTTCAAAGAGTTATCTGGCACTGATTACTTTCGGACTTGCTGTTGTCGTTTGGTCTGTTGCGTTTTCTAAACGGATAATACGCAAATACAGAGCGAAAAGAGTTCAAACTGCACCGTCAGAGGTGCAAGAAGAAACGGATGATACCGTCCCAGATGAAGAAAATGTGAAAATCCGACTCAGTGATGTTGTTGTCCAACTCCTTGCTGGGATTGCGACAGTCGCACCTTGGACAATTTTTTGCTTAGTTAAATATCCGAAAGAGTTTATATGGGAACATAAACGTGTTCTTGACCATCTCAATACAAATGTTGAAGGATGGGGAGCATCATGGGATCGACCATTGTTTGAATATATGCCACTGTTCTATCCGTTTATCTATGCTGCAATATTCGCAGTTGTGTTGTGCTTGCTTGTGGTGATGTTCAGACATTGGCGACTGCCGGAACTATTTGTATTGGCGTGGGGCATCGGAGTGATTTTGCCTCACACACTTGCAGAAACGAAAACGCCATCAGCAACAATGATTTCCGTGCCAGCGTTGGTAATGTGTTTGGCTGCGGTTATCAGTCGGGCGTATCAACCACGATATGCTGAACATCCTGCAAACGAGTTGTTTACACCACAGGGTAATGGGATATTAGAGAAACAAGATTGGCTTTATACATCAATTTGGGGAGCATCAATGATGTCTATTGCAGTCATATCCATTGGGAGGACGCTTGTTCATAGTGAGCAATGGTTATCTGTATCGGTAAGTGGTAAAGGAATAGGGTTATTTCAGTTTGATAGCATAAAAGGTTTTGCCCCTTTCATAAATAAACATTTCGTCATTGTTGAGCAACTTATTGTATTTGTTTTCCTGTTTGCTATCTTTTACGGTATCTATCGCTTATTACGTCAGAAAGAATTATTGAGATGGATATGGATGGGAGTACGCGTTGTTGCCCTTATGCTTGCGTTGTTTTATGCGGGGCGTTATGTCTATGCATCTTACATGGTTACTGAACGTAATGAACAAATTCCATTATACGTCCAAAGTGGTGAACGTATTCAACAGGAGATGCCCGAGAATGTCTGTTTTTTCCTTGATGAACAACGATCAGGGGCACATTTTGATCTGATGTATTATGCTGACAGATCAACTTATCCACTGAAAATCACAAACGATGCTGAACAAGAAATTCTTGAGACGAAAGCAAAGGAAGCACGGCAAGCAGGAGCTATTCCCTATCTATTCTCTGTCACAGATAGAGAGTATGGTTATCCGTTGTATATTGAAGAGGAAATAGATGTTGGTAATGGAAATAAAAAGAGGTATCGGATATTTGAAATCACAGAAACGCAATAACATAATTGCTGAAACTTGGTGCCTATTATGATATACTACATGGATGAGAATTACATCACCAGACACATAGAATAGGGATTACACTTTTTTAGAAACTTCAGTTTCCACAGGCGTAGTATCAATCAATCCAAGTATCAGTTCGGTGCACTCGGTCTGCTATGTCAGACAGCAATAGGGTGGACACTTTTCCCGTCTGGGTGAAACTGATATGTCCACAAAAAATACGCTATAAGAGTAATGCGGTGTCCACCGGGTAGACCGAAAAAATACGGAGACTGTCTTTGTGATGCACACACGCCTAAAACCATCAAAATCTTATCAATGCTTCTTTGTTTTCACAACAGATATGACACTTGAAGTGCCACAGATTGTCCGATACTATCGCAACAGATGGCAGATTGAAACAGTTTTCCGAGATGTCAAACAAAACTTCGGGTTTAAGAATACTTTTCAGCAAGAGAAAGACACGCCTTGTGAAAAGGCACTTGAATATAACAATATTGTCCAAACTTTAGTATAAATTAGAATCTGATGAAAATCGCAATCATGGGGGGTACATTCAATCCTATCCATCACGGACATTTACTATGTGCTGAGCAGGTGCGCGATGGGTTAGGATATGATAAAATACTGTTTGTACCATCAGCACGACCACCTCACAAATCTCAACCCGACATGGTATCTGCTGAACATCGCTATCAAATGGTCTTGTTAGCAACAACAAACAATCAGAATTTTGAAGTATCTCGTATCGAATTGGATCGTGAGGGTCCCTCATATACAATTCAGACTATAAGAACACTACGTAACAATTATGGCACTTCAACCGATCTTGCATGGATTATCGGAGCAGATTCATTAATTGAATACAAAATTTGGAAAGATTTTGATGGTGTACTCGAACAGTGCACAATGATAGCAACTACACGTCCCAATTATGACTTGCAACTGGTTCCTTCAGAAATTCGTAACAGAGTTATAATCTATAGGATTACAGGCATTGACATATCGGCAACTGAAATTCGTAAACGTATACAAAAAAATCTTTCTATTCAATATCTTGTTCCAGATTCTGTTGCTGAATATATCTACGAGCATAAGTTATACAGTGGTGAAAAAAGTTAGATTATATTGATTATTGGTTTTTGATCATCAGGTGAATAAACTTCACTCAAATTAGTATGATTAGGAGTAATTACGATATGAAATGTTGCATCTGTGGAATTGACTATGAATTTGACTATAAAAAAGAAGAACCGTTACCCCCACATTTTCCATTTTGTAGTAAAAGGTGTAAAGCAATAGATTTGGGAAAATGGCTTAACGACGAATATCACATTAGTACCCCTATCACTGAAACAGACAATTTGATGGATATTGAACCTGGAACTTTTGATGAAAATGAAGAAGATCTTCTTGCAAAAACGCTTGACAAAGATACAATTAGAGTATGATTGATATATCCTCATATTCTTCCTGACTGTTGTGTGTTCTAATCCGTGCAGATAAGAATTAGTTTGTTCGTTATGTTTATTGCTAATTAATATGTTTACAAGTAAAACACTTTCAGTAAACGAAATATTAGACACATCGTTTCCTGGATCAGATGACTTAAGGAATCATCCGAAGTCAGTTGAAATATTGCATTATCTCTCAAACAAACTTGATTCTGAACGTCTTGACCACGTAATTTCTGTTCAGGAGACTGCAGTTGCATTAGCACGATATCATAATGCTGATGTTTGGAAAGTTAATCTGGCCGCGCTTCTACATGACGTTGCAAAATGGATGAGTAACGAACAGTTGTACACGACTGTATCGCGATTTGAAATAGAACTTGACCCAATAGAAAAGATCATGCCTGCGCTATTGCATGCGATTGTAGGCGTAAAAAATGCAATTGAATTGTTCAAGGTAACCGATTTAGATATACTTGAAGCAATTCGATGTCACACAACAGGGAACGCTTCAATGGGCTTAACTGCAAAATTGATTTATGTTGCTGATTTTGCAGAACCGAATCGTGAATATAAAGAAGCCGAACAGGTCAGACAATTGGCTGAGGTAGATTTAATTCGAGCTACTCATTTGGTAGCACGATATAAGATCGATTTTTTACTACAAAATGGTGGGATAATTCATCCAAATACAATACATACCTACAATAGTACTTTTCCTAATATAGATAAGTATGAACAGAAAAGATAGGGGCAATCAACATATAAGATAATTGTCAAATAATTTACGTTGGAACTTATCACACCTACCGAGAATTGATAGAACTTATGACTGGCAAATCTAATGAATCCGTATTTTTAGGAGATTTATATTATGGCAACAAATAATACAATAGAAATAGTAAAAGCTGCTGCATCTGCTGCAATAGGTCGCCGTGCTCAGAATCCTGTAATTCTTGATCTCCGTGAGCTGGATTGTTTTACAGATTATTTTGCAATTTTCAGTGGTATTTCTGATGTACAAGTTGAAGGCATTACAGAAGCCATCTTAGATGAACTTGAAGAGAATTGGAATCAACAACCTTGGCATCGTGAAGGTGCTAAGAAAGCTGATTGGATCTTATTGGATTATGTAGACTTTGTTGTCCATGTTTTTTTAGATGAGAGACGTTCTTATTATAGTTTAGAACGTTTATGGGCAGAGGCACCACATGTTGAATTACCTGAGATGAAAGAGGTTCCAAATTTAGAGACAAATGAAGTGTTTGATGAGGATGAGATGGTATTGGGTCTTATTACGGCAAATGGTGAAGGACAATCTTGAAGAAATCAGAATGGTTGCTTGATTAATTTATCTATCTATCCTATTAATCAACATTACTGAGGAGTACTGTAACGTTATCTGTCCCCCCATAAGCAAGTGCTCTACTAATTAAGTTTTCACTTGCGGCCTTAAGTGTAGGGGCGGAAGATATTATGTTACGAGTTTCTGTATCGTCAGTAATAAGATCATGTAATCCATCAGTGCAAGCAAGGATAATATCACCAGGGGCAAGTGGATAGATATCAGATGCAAGTGATATTTCAGCTGTTAATCCGATAGCTTGAGTAATAATATTCCTTTTGGCATGGACACGCCCTTCTTCTGGAGTGATTTCACCCTTTTCGACCATCTTCTGCACTAATGAATCGTCGGTAGTAATTTGTGTTAGAATATCGTTGTGCAGAACATATAAGCGACTATCACCTACATGAACATAAGCCAAGTAAGTTGGAGTAACAAAACCAGCAGTAAGGGTTGTCCCCATCCTTTGGTATTGTAAAGACTCCTGCCCCATATTATAAACACGCTGATTTGCATCATTTGCGAGTCTTTCTAATATTGTCAGGCGGTTGAGGAGTGCTAAATCACTCGCGGGGTTAGGAGTTTCCGATATCCACTCTTCAAAAACTTGAAGGGCAATTCTACTCGCAATGTCACCACGAGCATGACCACTCATGCCGTCTGCTATGGCAAATAAACGATTTGTTTCGTCAAAATAGTATGAATCTTCGTTTCTCTCTCTGAGAGAACCAATATCTGTTTTTGCTATGAAGTTCATTATAATCATGCCCTTCCCACGATATTAACACATATAACGAATTATATGATATTTTGTTTCAAAAAGTAACAATTGGTGACCTTAATATGGCAATTAACTCTGAATTCAGTAATAACGTGAGTTTGAAAAAGTTTCATCCGCAGCATTCTCTGTTATTTTTGGCAAAAACGGCACAACCTAACAGGTTATGCTACAAAAACACTGCTTTTTTTAGGTTTGAAAAGTGTTTAGAGCAAACTCACATTTTATTATCAAACTTACGTTAATAGTATGCATAGAATATTTTCCAAGCCATATCACCATTTTTTTTTTTTGTAGGGATAATACACTAATAATCCTTGGGGCAATATGGTAATACCATCTGGTACTGGAGATAGAATCAGATAAACACTAATCATAATAGAAGAAGGAACAATTGAATGCCTGAATCTACATCTACTCAAGAATTACATATACAGTCTCTTGTGATTGATGCTCACAACGATTCAATCGTCGCGCATATTCGGCGTGGAAACATCAGTTTTACAGATGAACACACGAAAAACCGTAATCAACATAAGGGGACGATTGCTTATCTTCGGGGACCTGTTCCTCCTGAAGAAGATGCTATAGGGATCCAACTCAATATACCGAAAATGCGAAATGGTGGAATTGATATCGCGTTTTTTGCTGTTGATGTAACACGGGCATGGAAGAACCATCTCTCTTATGCATTGGATGCATTCGGTTGGTTGGATACAGAGATAAGTACAAATGGACCTGATATCTGTATTGTTCAAAATGTGGCAGATATTCATGCAGCCAAAGCAAAAGGGAAGCTCGGTGCCATTCTTGCAATTGAAAATAGCGAGGCTGTTGAACGAAGTTTGAATATACTCCGCTCTCTTTACAACCTTGGTGTGCGTTCTATTGGATTGACACATAACCCAAACACATGGGCTTCTACTGGGAATGATGAAGGAGAAACCGGTGGTGGCTTAACTAAATTTGGGATTCAGTTAGTGAAGGAGATGAATAAACTTGGAATTCTCGTTGATGTCTCACATATTAGTGAACGCGGTTTCTGGGATGTATTGGATGTTTCAAACGATCCAATAATTGCATCGCATAGCAATTGCAAAACCTTATGCAATCATTCCCGCAACTTAACCAACGAACAACTTAAGGCAATTGCAGTAAACGGTGGGGTTATCGGAATTACATTCGTACCTGGTTTTATAACGGAAGACGGTTGGCAAAACAGACCTCCATTTGCAAAATTAATTAATCATATTGAGTATGCAATTGATGTGGCAGGAATAGAAAATGTTGGAATCGGTTCAGATTTTGACGGAGGAGGAGACCTACTTAAGGATGCATCTGAATATCCGAGAATTACAGAAGGATTGAGTGAACGCGGTTATTCTGACGAAGCAATTCAGAAGGTCTTAGGCGGAAATATACTGCGTGTTTTTGCAAACGTCTGTGGATAAGTTGTAAAACATTAGAACAGTATCACCTGTCAATTGTCCTGCATATAGCATTCCATACTTCATCAATGGTAATTCCCTTCATGCAGATATTATCCTTACATCTATCCGTGAATTGTTTACACGGACTGCATGGAACATCATGACGAATGATCGTATGAGAATCTCCTAAAGGTTGAAATCGGTTGTGGTTACCAGGACCGAACAGTGCCACAGTGGGTGTTCCTACGGCAGCTGCAAGATGCATTGGTCCTGTATCGTTTGTTAGAAATAGATCACACTTTTCAATACATGCTGCTAACTGACGTATCTGAAGGTTACCAGCAAAGGGTATGGCTGGACACTGCATGAGGTTTTTGACTTTATGCACAAGTTCTCCTTCCTTTGGTCCTCCAAATATTAGGACTTGAGCATCATAGTGTTCAACAAGCCTATCACCAATTGCTGCAAAACGTTCCGGCATCCATTCACGTAACTTCCATCCAGCCCCAGGAAACAATCCGACTTTTACTTGTATCTCTGAAATGCCTTTTTCTTCAAACGTGTAACATGCATCAACCCGTTCAGTATTTGAGAGAAACATCTCCAATTTATGATCTTCTGCGGGTATACCGGCAGCATGCAACAAATCAAAATAGTGGTCAGTGGCATGTTTGTCACCCTGTTCTGGTACACGCAAAGTACATAACACCCCCTTGCCTACACGTTCGGATGCACCACTCAAATACATCAGTAATTCTGTCCGTAACTTTCGTTGAAAATCGAAGGTGAGTGCGAATTTACGCTGCCGTAAAATACGTAAAATCCGCAACATCTCCCCTGTATCCTTATCTTTTGCAGACCGATTAAATTGGATTATCTCATTGAGATGAGGATTCTGTCGCAGAACATCCGCTGATTGTTTCGCAACTAACATGGCAATATATGCATCCGGATAATGGGCGCGGATCGCACGAATCGCCGGGGTTGTCAGCACAATATCACCGAGAGAACTAAGACGTATAAGTAAAATCTTTTCCATTTACCATTACCTCCTTAGGATCTGTGAATTGGAAACACAAATAATGTAACAAGTAATAATAGAAGGTTTTACTAAATTTCGATGTTAATGTTCATAAGAAAAACTAACTATATTCTTCTCAATTCCATTCATAGCATCTTTAACAAGTGTGTTTATATCTAATCCTTTCTCTGCATTATCTAATTCCACATGTGTTGCATGTGTTGCGGGGTGTTTCGGGACAAATAGAGAACAACAGTCCTGATGTGGAAGTGTAGATACCTCAAATGTCCCTATTTCTTCTGCTTTTGCAATGATTTCAACTTTATCAAACCCAATTAATGGTCGGAGCACTGGAATTTCTGCGACTGCTTCAATTGAACGAAGGTTCGGTAGTGTTTGGGATGCGACCTGTGCCAAACTTTCGCCAGTAACAAGTGCTTCGGCATCAACAAGGGAAGCAACGCGTTGTGCAATTCGTGTCATCATCCTTCTATACAGCAAAACACGAAATGGCGCAGGTGTTTCAGTTACTATCGTTTGTTGAAGTTCAGCAAATGGAACAAGATAGAGCTCACTTTTATAATTCGACTCAGATAAGATACGAGTCAACTCAACAACCTTTTCTAAAGAGGCTTTATCTGTATACGGATAACTATAGAAATGAATAAATACTGCCTTCGTGCCGCGTTTTATCATTTGCCACGCCGCAACGGGGGAGTCAATCCCCCCAGAAAGCATTACAAGCACTTTCCCGCTTACACCAACCGGTAATCCACCTACGCCACGAAACTTATCAGTATAGATGTATGTATCTGTGTGTGTCAGATTTATCCAAAATCTTAAATCGGGGTTATGCATGTCGGCTTTTGCGCCTGTCTTTTGAATGACATACCCTCCGACTTCACCACTAATCTCAGGAGAAGTTAGTGGGAAAGTTTTATCAGTTCGTTTAGTTTCTACCTTTAGTGTCTCAAATTCTTTTCCTTTTGTCAACTGAAATGCTGTTTCTTTTATTGCATCAATATCTCTACCGCTCCGAACTACGAGCTCAAAATGGGCAACCCCCATAACTTTTTTCAGCCGTTTCTCTATTTCCGCAACATCAGTATCTTGGTTAAGATATATTGCAATTCTATCGTGAAGTCTTTTTACTTCTGCATAACCCGTTCCACGCAATGATAATCTTATGTTTCTTGCCAGTTTTTTCTCAAAGAATATCCTATTTTTTCCCTTCAGTCCAACTTCAGCATAATGGGCGAAAAAGAAACTATCTGAATGTTTCATATCTCTTAACCTTATACCAGAAAAATTGCTTAATGCAGTAGACAAATTACATTAGATAACACAAACGCTAACTCAACACAGACTGCGTTGTACGGAAATGAAGTTTTGCTACATTTCCCAACGACTTTTCACCATACAATTTAACAAAATCCTTACCAGCATCAATGACCTGATATGCCCCTCTTGGTAATTGAAGCTCATATCTGTTAGATAGGGTTTCTATCCCTGTCAAGAATCTATCCCGTGCAATGATTGAAGCTGCAGCGACCGCAATATCCCTTTCTGCTCCCTCTTCAAGTTTGATTTGAATGTCCTTTTGCGTAAGCAATCGTGTTATGTCATTATACGGAAACTTATCTACAAGAGCATGTTTCACATCATGCCGTTTAGCAAGTGCTTCAATCACCTTAATATGTAATTCGGCAAGAATTCTGGATGAATTTTCACCCCGATCCTTGAGTTCATCATATTGATTATTATATTTATCAGGCATTTTTTGTTCAACAACAATGTGTCTTTCATAATGTTTCCACATCCAATCGGCAAGTTTTCGGATACGTGTGTTTGAAATCTTTTTGCCATCTGTTATCTCCATATCCAATAAATCGGCACGACATTCAGCATCTACATATACACCAGCAACAACCAACGGACCGAAATAGTCGCCTTTACCTGATTCGTCTGTACCGATCCATCTATTCCATTCATGTAACTTTGTCATTTGTGTTTTATTTCTTTCTCATTTTATGTAAGGCAGCGATTTGAGTAACCTCACGTCCAATCATCTTGACTCTCTCAGCCAATTCTGGATCGTGTAAGTTTCCATCAACATCAAATGCTTCTGATGCCAACGGAATTGATACAGTAGTTGGAATAACATAAGCATGTAGTGATGCCCCAACTGTTCTTAACATTGACAACGAATTTACTGCCCCCATCCGTCCCCCAGAAACACCGATTAAACCTACTACTTTATTCTCAAATTCATCATAGCTCATCAGATCCAAGGCATATTTCAAAGCACCACTAAAACTGCCATGATACTCAGGTGTACCGAGTAGAATACCGTCCGCGTATCTTACTTTCGTTTTAAGTTTGAGAACTTCAACTGGATAGCCAGATGCATCTGCTACTGCAGACTGAAATATAATTTGGTATTCACGTAGATCAATTAACTCTACTTCTGCTCCTTCCTCTTCTGCGCCTGTGAGGGCAACAGATAGTGCGGCATGGGTAGCACTACCTTCTCGCAAACTTCCACATATTCCAACTACACTGATCTGATCATTTATCACCATGCTGAATTTCCCATTCAAAGGTGTTCATTTAGGACTGTTATTTTCTTTGATTTTCTCTTCTATTTTTGAACGAAGATTTATATATTCAGTATTATTCGGAGCAAGTGCAAGGGCACGATTGATGGTTTCTAATGCCTCTGCATACTGCTGATTACGATAATATGTATACGCAAGTGTATCGTAATGCTTTGGTATTGGCGACAAAGCAACTGCCTTCTGTGCAAGTGTAACTGCTTGTGTCATTTCTTTACCAAGTCCAGCATATAGTCTCGCTAAATTATTATGTGCCTCTGCAGATGTTTCATCCACCTTAATTGCGCGTTTGAAAGCAACAATCGCAGGTTCAAATTGTTGACGATTTATATAGATAACCCCTAATTTCAACCAACCTTGAACATTAGTTGAATCAATTTCTGTTATCTTCTGAAATGTTGCTGTTGCTCTTTCTAAATCTCTTTTGTCAATAAATAAATTACCAAGACGGTGATAGATCGGCAAATATCTGGGGTGCAATTTGTTTGCAATCTCATATACACGTTGGGGTGTGTAAAGTTTTTGTCACTAAAGAATCATGCGGCTATTGTGTCTGGATACCAGTATTTATCCCAAGTTTTGTTCTTTAGTATACATCTCAACTCAAGGATAGCATTGAGTCCTTCATCTGTCCATCTCATAGATGCGCGTCTACACCTTTGTGCCACAACATGTTTACAGGCACTCTCTATCACGCTACTTGTAATCTGATACCCTTTCTCTCTAAATGTTTTATACTGCATACGGTTCGTATGTTTTTCAAAATAGCCTGCTTCTCTTTCAAAGTTTTTTCTCTCATCAGGATTTTCTGTCTCTAAAGAACGAATGTGTAATGCCACTTCGGTGATCTTCCCCTCAAAAAGGAGAGGTTCTACCTTTTGTGTCCAAGTCTCTACCTTTTCAATCGCATGCTCTCCGAAGGCGTATTTTGCTGCATCATATAGATGCGATTTTGCATGCATATAATCTACAATCTCAACCGCATTCGGAAAATACTCATCCGAGTTGTTCCAAATCCACGGAGCTCCATCACCGATAAACACAACTTCTTGCTTCATAATATCTTCTCGATAGATACCACTACCGGTCGCTAACGCATATAAATCCTTGCCACACTGTTCGGCATTCTGACGATTGGCAGTATAACGAATGCTTTCAGGACGCGCTCTGGAAATACCATTCGGTCCCAGTTGGGGATAATCTCTAAAAATACAACCTACTTTGGTTTCTTTCCAACCTTCTAATGAGTTCGTATGACACCCATCTGTGCTCACATACCATCGCTCATTGGCTCCAAGGGTTTGGAGGTCCACCTGTTCCAAGGCACGCAAATCTTTTGACCATTCACGCACTTTCTTATTTAGGGTCGTGTGACTGACATCAATACCCTGACGCGATAGCTCTTCAGCTGCCCCCCTATAGTCAAAGTTAGCCGCAAAACGACACATCTTTTCTGCGACACGATGTGTATAGCTACCTTTCAACTGCTGCTTCATATCCCAAGGTGTATGGTAGTGTTTCGCATCACAATGATAAACCCACCGCTCAACACGAATAACACCACAGAGTGTTGTTATCTGCCGTTCTCTCTTACGCCACGAACGACACGATTTTTCACACTTGGGACACGACACCGTTTCCGGCTCTTTAGCCGATGCTTGCTGGAACGCATAGAGTTCTAACAACTTTTGTCCTAATGCCTGAGTGCCTTCTAAAATATAATGCTCTGCTTCAGCTAACGACAGACAAGAATCGCTACCAAGGTCTCCAAATAAATCGTTAATCTCATCTACTAACTTCTTTGCAGCTTCCGCATTTTCTTTGACTTCACAACTATCATAAGTTATACTAATCATCGGTATCCTTCCTTTGAAAGAAATATAATATAGAGAAAGGATACCATCTTCATATAGATTATACAAATCTATTCTACAACGCATCAAGTGACAAAAACTTTACACACCCTACACGTTGCGCATCAGCAGGATTGTCGTGTTTTTCGTGAAGTTCACCTAACTTCAAATACAATATAGGATTATTAGGATGTTTATAAATCGTTTCACGAAAGTGATGTACATTATCTGAATATTGCTTTATCAGTTCAAACTGTGACAGTGCTGCTTTGGCTTCTTCTGGATTCTGGAGATTTCGGTATGTCATTGCAAGACGATAATGTGGTTGAGGATCGTAAGGATTCTGATTTATCGCCTTGAGATAATATTCAACTGCAGAAGTAAAATCCCGCTGCATTTCAGAAACCCTCCCCAGTCCGTAATACGATTCACTAAAATTTGGATTCAGTTCAATACTCTTACGATATGCTGTTGCTGCTTCTGAAAATTGACGTTTCAGGAGATACGCTTCACCAAGATGGATATAAGCTTGTGGGGTTTTGGAGTTAAGGGATATTGCCTTATTCAGATGAGTTTGTGAAAGGGATATTTTTCCTTGTTCTTTGTAGACAATGCCTAAATGAAGATGGGCACTGCTATGTATTTGCGGAGGTGCTTGGTAATTTAAGGCATTCTTATAGGCTTCAACTGCATCGCTCAATCTGTTCTGTTCTTGATATACCATACCGATATAACAGTAGATACCACTACCCGGTTCTTGTCTTCGAATTTCCTCAAATGTGGTCAGTGCCTTATCATACTGTTCCATCTCCATATATTGTAGACCAAGCGACAAAAGATTTCTTTCAGAATCGGTATCACTCTTCACACATATCGAACCGTAGAAAAAAAATAGGAACATACAGAAGCATACATGCAGACGATAGTATTGCATTCACTCATACCGATACAAGGATATAAAAACGGAAGGGGAAAATACCTATTGATTTTCCCCTTCCATTCCATTAAGAACATATTATGTTATCTATTAGATGTTAATCACGTTGTGTCTTCAGTGTGCCCCACGTTGTTGTCAACTTATCTTGTGGTTCAACCGAAATGAGTAAACCTTCCATTATGTCAGAGACTTCATCTGTGGAAAGTGCGCGATCAAAAAGAAAGAAATCATCCATGTAAAAGGTAGCGGATCTATATCCGGTCTTTCCAATATATAATTTCTCTACACCTTGAGAATGAGTCGCTGGCACGTCATATTCACCGGCAACTTCAGCATCAACATAGAAACGTAATTTACCACCTTCTTTAACCCCAGCAACATGATACCATCTGCCAACTTCAAAGAGTTGGTTTTCACCACCTGGACCGACACAGTTACTCCCTTGGTTATTAGGTTGAAATTTATAATGGATATTCAAAGAACTTGGACAGATCCAAACGCCAGGTGAACGATCAGAACCGGGTGCTTTCTTAGCAAAAATCTGACTCCATGCACCGTTATGTGCCTGAATGAAATGTAGCCAAAACACGAAACTATTGTCTTGATAATTTTCCAATGCCGTAAAAGATTCAACTTCTACACTCGCGTTTTGATCTAACATTTCAATAGAACCTAAACCAACTTTTTTTTCATCTGTATTAATACTTGCGTCAGTAATAGTACCATTATTACCATTACCTGTACCATCAATTGCGGTGCCATCAATATCTCTATCAAAACTGAAATACAGAATTAAACCATCATCTAACGCTGCTTGTGCAGAGATAACCCCACAGAATCCAAGTAACGCAATTATAAACATATAACTCAAAAAACGCATGAGATAATTCCTCCTCATGTATACATACCAAATTTTAACCTGTTTTTATTTTATGTCAGAATGCCATGCCACTATCTTCGTTTTATAGACCAAAGCAGAATAACAACTTTTTTAAGCAATAAGTACACAGCAACATTATGTAAACTTAACATAATTTTACATAAAATGTAAGAATATGTCAAGATTAAATAACAGTATATTTAAAAAACGTGAATCTGATGTAATAGATTCTATGTATTATAATTGCAAGTTTCTACTCAGATTTTCATCGACGTTTATATATCCCAGACTTCAACATAGGCATCAATTAAGATATCTATTCTCTTGTTGGCAGGGTTTCCAACCTCGATTGATTGCTTTTGCCAACATCGGTCCAGCTTATCTTATCAATAGCACTGAAAATTCAGCATCAAAATCCGGTCCATCTACTAATCCCGGGGAACAGAGGCATTCAATTGTCAAAAGCATTTTTGTAAGAGGGGTTTCCTATAACCCCGATTAGATGAGCAAAAACCTTTACAATCGGGGTTAGAAACCCCTCCTACAAGAGTTTAAAGTGACAATTGAATGCCTCTGTCCCGGGGAATGCCAAATGCGCTTGGTAGAATACGTTTATGGTATTCTGGATGATTTGTCTGGGTTTCCGTGCCTCTCTGCCGTAGTTGATTAATTTGAAGACTATAGTGGCATTAGTGTTCATGAATTTGGCGTAACATTTGACAGCGAATTCTCTGTGTTTATCTTGAAGTTTCATTGAAATCTTCCTCCTAAAAATCGTACTATATGGTACAGTTTTTCGTACTATAGTACGATTTTTCAAATTGCTCTAAACATAGTGTACGTAAGGGTTTGTAAGGATAATCTCTAAAATCGAAAAAATTTAAAATAGTACAGTTTCCATTTTCGGTTTTGTCGTGTGAAATCGGTTTCCTGTTTCAGACAATTGCCCAATATTTTACTCATGGATACTTGAATGTTGGTAAAGGTTAAAATAGATGTAATAAAAATGCACTTGGTGAATGTGTATAAGACATGGATATTGACACTTATTGTTATTGAAGTGTCGTTTTTTAGTCCTGATATTTTATATATTGAAAAGAGTATGTATCGGATAATCGGTGTGAATTGTCCATCAGGATTTGTGTACATGTTTTTGCTCTTTAGAAAAATAAATATGATGTGAAATATATAATAACACAAATAAATTGTTGGTGTCAAGTTAATTATTACAATTAAAAGATAATTTTTGTGTTTTTTTGTAAAAAAGGGGATATTTCCTTGTATTTTGCGTTCTATGCGAAAACTTTACACCCCCCATGCCTTCAACATCATTTGACAAACACATCTGTAATCTGTTAAAATGGTTAAAACAATACTATTACATCAGTTTTTTGTTCTAATCATTTATCCTATCAAAGCACAAATCATAATAGACAACTTTCGGAAATAATAAAAACTGAGCATCTATTATAATGAAATATTACATTTTCACTTTCTTGCTAATACTCTCTGGTATTGTAGTCACGCAGGCACAGCACCAAATTGGAACTATTCCATTCGATTGTCCAGATGTCGCTCCACCAACTTTTGAGTTTAACTTAACTCAGGAACTGATAGACCTTTTATCCACTGCTGAAGTTTTCAACTCGGTTGAGAACATATATTTCCACACCTACGGTAAGAGTGATGGAGTTTTTGAAAAGTTGGCAACCTATTTTGAAAGCATATTGTTGAAGAGTGGGTGGTATGAATTTACACAGGATGTAAACTTCAAAACCTACTATCTTGTTAATACAGATGAAAAGGTTATAGGTATCTTTGCTATCGTAAGAACTAAGATATCGGTATACCTGCTCAATGTCGTTGGACAGATACCACAACAACAGATTGGCAAATTATTGGCGAATTTAAATCTATTAGGAATTTGGATACCAGAGTTAAGATCGCTTGGAGAACAAATTAAAACAGCAAAACCGCAAACTGAGTCAATTGTTTGGAGTGCTGATGATATACTTTTAAACAATAATTCAACAATACTCCGTATTTTTAATGAATCCACAGAATCACTATCAAAGTTTTCAGGCACAATGCAAATAACACATCTTGGAGACTGGAGTTACAACTCACATCCAATTTCAAGGATTGAAATTAATTCGCACACAAGAAGTAGAGGTGACTCACAGAAACAGAGAATTGATGCAATAAAAGATATTCTGTTTGGTGGAAATATACATCAAGATGGACCCGTAGACTTTGCCATTTTGCTGAATAGATTATTAAGTTCAGAAGCTTCAGTTTATATACAGAGAATCACTGTGGATACGGACGAAAAGCAGATTCAATTATTTTTGGAAGAAATTCAGGATGATGATCTTATTAAACTTTCACAACAGTTCCGCACGGAAGAAGATGAACCTATCCATGAAATACAGATATACGGTAATCTGGAATTTGATTTGAAAAAGCTCAAATCTGTTCTTGAAAAGGGTCCATCAGAAATCGCCTATTTTATGAAAACATTACCTAACACATTTCCAGAAATTGATACCGCTACCATAGAAACGGTGGAGTTTGGTCAACAGAGGATAGCAAAAATCACAGTCTTAATGGAAAAACCGATTGTACAAAATCCTTATGTGAATGCTATTCCTCGGATAGGATTTAATCGTGTCTCTGGATGGGAGCTGGGTGCCCGTGTTGAAACAGGTTTCCGCTCGCAGCCATCAAGGGATGCAACACCAATTGACTACGATTGGAACAGAGAAGTAGCACTCACAAGAGACAATCCAAAATTATTTGCACAATTCGGTTACGGATTTGGGAATAAACAACGTTATTACTCAATAGGTGGAAACCAAATCTGGCGGAAAAGAGAAAAATGGAACTTAGGGTTTAGTGCACGTTACCAACGCGCAATCACTACTATATCATCGGACATTTATGCCGGATATAAGGAAAGAGGATTGTTCCTTCTACGGTTAATTGGTGTGCCTGACCATCAAGACTACTATTTGAAAAAAGGCGCGGAGGTGTCATTCCATTGGCAACCTAAGTGGTCAAATAGAGTCCGGATTACTTTGGCTTCAGAAAAACATGATAACCTACATAAAACAACAGATTGGCATTTCCTAAACTGGCGTTCCACTTCAAAAATGCGTGATAACCTTGATGGAACACCTGCAAACATCCGAAGTATCACTTTGAAATCTGACTTCAACAGTAGAAGAAACTACCTCGGTTGGCATAACACATATCTCATTGAACATTCTAATTCAGTATTTGGTTCAGATTACGATTGGACACGAGCTCAAGTACATTTGCGTTATGGACACCCTTTCGGACGAAACCAAATTCGCAGTCGGTTTGTCTTGAGTTCGGTGTCTGGTAAAAAAACAGAGAATCAGATAGGTAACACACTTTTACCAATACAACGACAATTTATTATCGGAGGAATTGGAACACTCAACGGATATCCAATCAACTCATTTATCGGCGATGAAGGATATCTCTTCAATGTAGAATTTAATTTAGGTTTGCCTGCTATCAATCAATTTGATTTCTTAAAGGATTTTCATGCTGTGCTATTCGTTGATATAGGACAGGTTTGGAACGAATATAGAGATAAATGGGATTTTGATCCGAAAGGTAGTGCGGGTATAGGATTACAGATTTCATCGGATGTGGATATTTTCAGATTTAATGTTGCAAAAGCTTTTGATTCAGATCAGAACATTCAATATAATCTCATGTTTTTTTATAGTTATTAGAATTAATTTTACACATACATTAACTTATGACAGGATACATTCAAAATAAAGAGGTAACAAAAGCATGAAAAGTAATAGAAGTAAAATCTCACTATTGATCTCCTTATGTCTTCATTTCGTTTTGGTCTTGACTATATCACCATTTATCGTAAGACATCTCAATGAATTTGAAAACCCTTTGACACTTGAGTTTTTTAAGGTCGAATCACCTGAACGTATCAAACGGAGAACAAAGCTTGAACATAAGACTGTTAAACCGAAAATTAGAACAGATAGTGGATCACCATCTATTTCTCGTGCTGCGCCGAAATATGCTCCAGAAATGAATCCACCAAAAGCACCAATCTATGATGACCTTGCACCGGAAATCGTAACATTTGCTGAAATACCACAAAGTATTACATCTTCTTTACCAAATGCAAGTTTTGGAAAAGATGTGGATGCTGCGGGACCTGTTGTAATTCCTGAGTTTCAAGGAGCAGGGGGAACCAGTCGTGGAGTAGGTCGGGGTGGATCAGGTTCTGGCCAAGGTGGCGGCATGGGAAAAAGATTAGCTGGAATCTCAAACACAGATGACCTGCCTTCTATTGGATATAGTGATGGAGATGTAGGACTTGGCATCTTTAACACTGATGTAATGCCAGGACACGGTTTAGTAGGTAAAGTTTACATCTCTGATACACCTATCCGTCGTTTGCCGAATTTCAAGAAAATGACACCTGTCTATAGTTTTACCACTGCAAATTTAGATGTGTCTGCAAGACATTATACAGAAGGTTTTCCTACCCCCAAGAAACAGGAAGTGCTTGAGAACTTTGCTATCCATTTCCACGGGAAACTTGCAGTGGATACACCGGGAGTCTATATGTTTGAAATGCTCTCTGATGACGGTTCCAAGTTATACATCAACGGAAAATTGGTTGTAGATAATGATGGAACACACGGCCCAGCAAGCAGAAGATCCTCTGTTAGATTAAACGCGGGATTTCACCCAGTTGAGATACAATATTTCCAAGGGCCGCGTTTCCAAATTGCACTACAATGGTTCTATAAACCACCTAATCGTCCAAGGCAAATTGTACCTGCAGAAGTTATTTTCCATCCCGGAAAGCCTGAAGTGCCAGATGCATTAAAATTATTAAAACAGAAAATGAACAAATAATCCTATAATGAGGTTAAACATAGTCATAGCACTCACAGTTTTTATAGTGAAACCTTGAAACAATGAGGCACGTTCCTCCCACGGTAGGCGAGGTTTCCTAACCTCGCTGAAGCATAGTGTCTGATTAATTCTAAAGTCTACTATAGTATTGAAGAATCAATAATATGAAAATCAATGATAAGGACATTAACATTACAGTTGATAATGGTGATGTATCTCAGAACGTAACTGTGAAAAAATACAAAATCCGTGCATATCTCTTTGTATGGGGCACCCTACTATTCATCCTGATGCTCGGTTTCATAGGTATATTACAAGTAAACAGTTTTGCTCAAGATGCTCTACAATGGCACTTACCAGAATGCACAAAAATGCGTTTTGGAAAAGGTCATATTGCTGAAATAGCATATTCACCCGATGGTAACGTGTTGGCGGTAGCAAGCAGTATCGGTATTTGGCTCTATGATGCTAAGACAGAGAAAGAACTTGATCTACTCATCGGACATACAGGTTTTGTCAAAAGCATCTCCTTTAGCCCAGATGGGAAAATTCTGGCAAGTGCTGGTAGTGATGGTTTAATCCTGTTGTGGGATATACCTCAGCGAAAGCATCGTGGGATTCTTACCGGCGATAATATGAGCAGAGATTACAGTGTCGCGTTCAACCCTGATGGAAAAACACTCGCCATCAGCAAGGGAAAAGAAATCCGGTTGTTTGATGTGAAAACTGGCATACAGACACAGACATTCAAAGAGCATACGACTTCAGTGCAGCGCATCGTGTTCAGTCCAGATGGAAAAATACTTGCAGGCGGGGGACATGACAATATTATCCATTTGTGGCACTTCGAAAATAGTGGGTGGCAGAAGTCACATACATTTACAGGATATATGCATAGCGGGGCATACAAGGGAATTGCTTTCAGTCCTGACAGCAAAATACTCGCAGCGGGAAATTTAACTGATTCAATTATTCGCTTGTGGGATGTAGAAGCAGGACTTGAGCTGCCCATCCTTAACGCTAGCCCCGACAGAATGATCAACAGCGTGGCATTCAGTCCAGACGGAAAAACATTGGCGAGTAGTGGACAGGGAGACATTCGTTTATGGGATATGGAAACTTTCACCGAGACATACACGCTCACGGGACATAAGTCAGGACTCGCTAATAGTGTCGTTTTCAGTCCAGATGGGAAAACACTCGCTCACGCTGGCGAACTCAACAACACGATCTATTTGTGGGATTTGAAGAAGAAAGGACAACTCAGAACAATCACGGGGTATACACCATATATGTATAGTTTCGCCCTCACACAAGATGGGAAAACACTTGCATTTGCGAATGCGGACAATATCATCCGTTTATGGGATACTGAAGAGAATGTACAGATAGGAACACTTTCAACACATATAAAGAGATGGGGCGGGATCATGGCGTTTAGCTCGGATGGAAAAATACTTGCAAGTGAAAATGATGACAATACAATCAGTCTTTGGGACATGACATCGTTGAAAAGACTTAAGATGGTAAAATCTGGTGTAAAGCACTTTACCTTCAGTCCAAATGCAAATATACTCGCAATTAGTAGTGGTAGTGTTTCTAACACCATCATTCGTTTCTGGGACGTAACACATGCGGGGGTGTTCCGAACACTCAAAGGATATAAAGACAGGTATGTATCAGAATTCGCTTTCTGTCCAGATGGAAAATCACTTGCAATTGTTGATTCCAAGAACCTTCACTTGTGGGATATTCAAACGGCAGTCGCGCGTTGGTCACAAATGGGACATGCTGATAAAATTATCCTTAGCATTGCGTTTAGTCCGGATGGAAAGATAATCGCCAATGGGAATTATGACAGGACCATCAATATCTGGAATGCAACAAATGGAAACAGTCTACAAACACTTGATGGTCATACAAAAGGTGTCTATTGCCTCACTTTCAGTCCAGATGGAACAATACTTGCAAGTGGAAGTGAGGACAAGACAATACGCCTATGGGACGTTATAAAGGGTAAACTGATCAGAACTCTTACTGGACATACGGGAACTGTCACACACCTCGCGTTCAATTCGGATGGAAAAATACTCATAAGCACAGGTCCTGATGGCACACTGCTGTTTTGGGAACTTCAGTCTACCAAATAGATTGTGAATTGATGAAATATAAAATCAAGATACTCTTTATGCTATTTATATGCACTGCTGTAAGTGCACAAACCGATAGTGGTAAGGTGACATTCAAATGGCAGAATTCCCCTTCACCACAATTTGCGTTTGATTTAGATCGTCCCACTATTGATGAAGTGATGGATAATCCAGATCCTGATATTACATCATCATTTAGTTATGTAGACAACCTATATTTGCGAAGTTATCACAAAAAAGGGCTCAATTATCAGCAGATGCTCAATTACTATAATAATTTACTGATAGCACGTAAATGGAATGCTTATCAGAGAAGTGGAAAATTGTCCCTTTTCACACTCAGACAAAATGAATCTGTTGTTGGAATCTTTATAATTGTAAGCAGTGGAGAAGAAGTGTATCTGATAAATATAACTGGAGAAATTCCACCTAAAAAAGTGGTAAATATAATAAGAAACCTTAACCAACTCGGTATTGAGATAACAGAATTGGAAAATCTCAGTCAACTACCCGATTCTGCATTAGCACCATTAAAAACAGAGATATTGAAGAATGAGAAGAGTCCCACATCGGCCCCATCAATTGCTCAACCGATTTCATCTTGGCAATACGAAGGATTACCCATTGATGATTTCATCATTCAGAATACACAGAGAGGTGAGGAAACAAAAATATTTAAGTTTCTTGAAAAAGGTTCGGGTGATCTTGCCAATGTGTTACCAATGCTAATTAAATCACTCCCTCCTCGCCGGACTGTATCTGTTAAGATCACTGAGGAAAATGGAGAGAATATAGCAATTTTAACAATAAAGAACCGCAAACGTTCAAAATCATTATCAGTATTAAGATCAATAACCATCAATGGTTCTGGCACGCATCGGAAAATAAAATCTACAACTTCCAATCTTGAAATTGATGAGTTATTTCCGCAAGGTGCAACACGTTTCAAAGCTGCAAATGCCCCTATTCACGAGATAAAGATCGTTGGAAATCAGAAGATATCAGAGCAAGATATTCGTAGAAATCTCAATAACGGATCGGAGAATATTGAACAGGCATTAAAAACCCTATTCAAAGTAATGCCTTATTTCTCTGAGATAAAACTGATGGTGAAGGAAGAAAACTACAGTCGTGTTGCCACGATCACCTTTGAAGAAAAGCCTCTTTCTTCTAATGTATATCTCGGTTTTCGTCCACCGTTATTTCTGGGATTCAACCGTGTTACTGATTGGGAATTCGGTACTGGTTTTCAAATTGGAAAACCTACAGAAATCGGACCTTTGTGGCGGTGGAGTGTGAATGATTTATTAGACACATGCACATATAACCTATTTGGTAGAATTAGCACCACATTAGGAAATCCGAAATTACATTACCGATTCGGTGGTAGAATAAATTGGGGTGAACCATATCTTTGGAAATTAGGATTGACTGGGAAAGTCTACCGACAGACCGATGTGGTAGCTCCTGAACTATTTCCAAACTATAAGCACGGTTTTTTCACTTTTCAACATGTATTGGGATATCCTGGTCTGGCAAATTACTATTTGAGAAAAGGATTTGAAGTCCAATTAGAATGGAGTCCAAGCTTACCAGAACACACATTGAATTTGTCAATGATCGCTGAATCACACGAAAGTCTTCAAAAAAGCACCGATTGGAATATGGCACAATGGGTGTCAAAGCATATTGAAGCCAGAGAAAATCCTGAAATCACCCCTGGGCGTATACACAGTCTTACATTGAATTACAGTTTCAACACGCAACAAGAATATCTTGGTTGGCATAATACGCTGCTTGTTGAACATAGCAACACTAATTTGGGTTCAGATTTTGATTTTACCCGACTTCAAATACATCTTCGTTATGCTTTTCCTTTGGATAATAACCGTGTCAGAACTCGGTTCTTATTCGGGGTCTCTGATAATCCGTTACCCGAACAGAGACAGTTTGCCATTAGTAGTTTAGGTGGTTTGAGAGGCTACCCTCTTTTTGGACCAACAGATGGAACGTCTGATGCAAATCAGTTTGCATCCTCAAAATATGCATTTATGGGTGACGGTGGATTTTTGCTGAACATTGAATATCATTACCGTTTACTAAACTTAATCAATCGTGATTTTTTTAAGAATTTCTTTTTTGTCCTTTTCCTTGATGAAGGACAAGTTTGGAATATGTCAGACTCATCGTTTTCCTTTGACCCCAAAGCAGATGTTGGTATTGGTCTACAGTTTCATGATGCAAGCGTATTTAGATTTAATATTGCTAAAACTTTGGATTCATGGCAAGGTTACCAAACATCTTTTGGATGGAGTTTAAACTTTTAGTGAAAAAATGCGAAATACGTTCATTTTGTCAATCCTCATAACCATAGTCTTTCCGAATGTCATTGTAATTTCAGATGCTACACCTGAATACGATTTCACATTCGTACGCCTAAAATACAGCGGCAGACTCACACAATTAAGTAATTGGGAAGTTGATTATCCTGCATCTGATCGGAACTTCATTTATCAACTCAGAAAACAGACCAACATTAACGTAGCACCTGACAGCATTCACATATCAGTCGGTTCAAAAGACCTATTTGATTACCCATTTGCTTATGTCCTTGAAGTAGGTAGTATGCGTCTGAGTAATGCAGAAGCAGCAAATCTACGTGAATATCTACTACGTGGCGGCTTTCTCTTTGTTGATGATTTTCACGGAGGGATAGAGTGGAAGTGGTTTTATAAAGAATTCAAGAAAATATTTCCGAACCGAGAACCGGTTGAAATACCAGTTACACATCCAATTTTCCGCTGTTTCTATAAGATTGAAAAACTTATTCAAATTCCCGGTTTACGCGCACTATACAGTGGAAGAACGTATGAAAGGTATGACGGTCATCCTGCAAAATATCTCGGTGTGTTTGATGATAGAAATAGACTTATGATGTTGATATGCTTCAATTCTGATCTGGGTGATGCTTGGGAGCACGCTGCAATGGCTTCATATCCTCGTGAATATTCAAATATTGCACTGAAAATCGGGATCAATTCTGTCATATATACACTGACACATTAACGCCATCTCGGTTTGGAATCGCTGCAGATATCGTATACTAACTGTTCAAGGAGAAGTTCCTCATCGGTGCCAGTTGTTTTGAATTGGATTTGCATATCCAATGTTTTCTCCATCGCAGACACCAATTCTTCCGTAGTGAATGCATTTAATGTTTGAAATATTTTATATGCTGGATACGGATTGCGTTTTAGTATGTTATGTTCTGATGCATTCGGTAGCAATCCACCTACTTCCTCAGCCAACGGTTCAAATATCTTTGAAATAAAATCGTTGTAACGTAATTGTCTACTAATCGGTTTTAGTTCTTTATGTTTTGCGATTAATTTCGCTTGTAAGGTCAATCGTAGGTGGCTGACGATAGCCCCAGCAATCATATTTGGATTTACACCACTTGCCAATATTTCACGTAAGCTCTTTAAGCCCTGTCGAGTTGAACGTTTGCCAATCGCATCGGTGAGGTCAAAGATTCTATCGTAAGTAGATTGAGATACGATATTACGAACATCAACTTCATCTATCTGTTGTTTATCTCCAACAAAGTTGATAATCTTGTTGATTGCTTCAGCAATCATGTGCATGTCGCCACCCGTACGAGTCCGAAGTTGTTCAAAAGCACGCGGTGTTATTCTTTTGTTGTATGTTGCAAACTTATCCATTACTTTCTTATATAGGGGATCTTTGTTTAGCGAAGTGCCTTTTTCCAATGGATCATAAGAAACATACCTCCCTACTTTCCCTATTGCTTTTGCAATACGATGATTGCTACTTACCTCATCCTTTTCAACAAAGATGAGAACACTCGTATCAGGCAGGTCTCCTTCAAGCCATTCCAATAATAGTTCTGTGTCTGCATTGCTACTTCTGACCTCTTGATGTTCATCAAGTTGGCTGGCAAGTTGTGGTAATCGCGTGAAAAACGCTTGAATATCTTCTGGCACACTGCTACCAAGCGTCTCACTAATCTCATCAACTGCGCCGATGTAATCTGAATTCCCATCAGCAATTTGTTGTGTAGAGATACCCAGAAGTTTTGCTGTATCATTTACACATTTTTGCACGTCCTCTGTTTCACACAGCATTGCTTCTCGTATAACAGTGAGAGGTGATGTAGTGCGTTTCTGCGACTTAAATGCGGAGAAATTTTCTACCACAACAACTCGCCAATCAGACATTGTTGGATATAACTCAACATTGCTAAGTATATCCCGTACCGATACAACGTTTCCATCTAAAATGGTTAGGTTGAAATCACGTGTGTCCGGTGTTAACAGTTTATCAAACATCTGTTTCAGAGTACCTTCAATTAGAAATGTCTCTGTACCACAGAGCAGATATACCGGGAATACTTTGTTGGAATCGATTTCACGAAGGACATTTATCTTTGTTTCTGGTTTCTGTTTCATGATGACGAACTGCCATTATTGGGAATTGCTCAAGTAGGACTATCTTGAACGGTTACCTTTTGTGTGCCTTTAGCTGCAAATGTAGAGAGACGTTTCTTCGTATTCTGATTACCACAATCAGGGCATTTTGGGATTTGCTTAACATCATTTGTGCGTTGTAATACTTCAAAATTTGTTTCACATGTCTTGCAGTGATATTCAAAAATTGGCATAACGGACCTTCCAAGAACTATTGTGAACCATTACGGCAAGATTCTAAGACGTGGACAAAATCCTCTAAATGTTCTACTATCGAAGCTTTCCGTATTAGTTCCTTAAAATCTTCTAAATCGTCAATTTTCTGTAGTGAGGAGGTTAAGGTTGCAGCTGTATTCATATTGAAACGGTTATTGAGTGTATCCAATATCTGATCAATTGCAAACTCCTTTACTCCTATTTTCCTGCCTTGTTCTATACCACGTTCTATACCACGTTCTATAATTAGTTGATATACTGTTGAATTTTCCACAATATCCTCCTTTAGTAATGTCAAAATATCTTGTCGTCCATGTGCTAAACCACTCATTACCCATAGCTCTACAAGTAAATTATTTCGTAGAGGTAGATCTACAGATAACGACTGTGTAACTTCAACACAATGTTTTGTCCATTCAATTGATGTCATATCATCTGGATGCCTCATCAAAGGTGTAAACGGCATCAACCCTGGTTGTCGAGTAGCAAGTATTTTAGTTCCGTCCACCTCGTTTAAACGTATAACCTGATATTCAACAATAAAACGGTGATTTGGTACATCTTGGAAATAACCACCAGGATCCTTATGTCCTGCGGTTGACCGTAAATATAACACATACGAATAAACAGGTATTCCATATCTTCATAACATCTTCCAATGTATCCAACATTCCGTCGAACCATATTAAGACTGACACTATCGTCAGTTTGTATTTCGCAGTGTATCAACACCGGTTCTCCATCAAGCAATACCTTTATCAAAACATCCATGTGCCGCGCCTCGACTGTGGTTAGGTTACTATCTACATGTTCAATAAACTCATACTCTTGGTTACCCAATAGAAATTGAACCATGTCCTTTGGAAAGACGTAGAAGGGATCTTTTGCGACAATATCAAATTGCTGATGTGGTAAATGTCTTTCGTTAATTATGTGTATTCTCCATTTATACTTATGATAATCGGTTATATAGGACGGATTTTTACTTTGACTTTTGTGCCTTTAGGTGGAATCACATCGGTATTGACACGATATGTGCTATCATCTGTCCCACCAGGTAAGGGGTTATTGATGAGTGAATCGGGGTCGCGATAGACTGCGATTAAATTATGATACAGTTGAGATGTGAGTTGGTTGTTAATCAGTCGTCCACCCGTGAAAATCCAATGCGTTTTCTGCATCGGTTGCCCAGTGATGGCATTCCATACCAACTCACGTGCGTTATGGGAGGCAACATCATTACCTCTATTCCATTCCACCCATATCTGAACTTTGGATCCCTTCGGTTCGTGCGGATCCCCTTGTACATTGAGATTCCTACCAGGTTCAAGATCAAGCAATCCGAGTGCTATAAATAAGTGAATTGGTTCCGCATCAAGAATTAGGATACTTTCATGAGATTTACCAAGTGTTCCACAGGCAAAGAATTCTATTATGGTGTCATCAGTTGATATGTTAATTTCACCTGGAATGGTTATCTCTTTTGCGTTGGTGTTTAGGACCACAGTGCCTAATTGATATAGATTTTCTCCAATTTTTTTAGGTTTACCCAATTTAGCATCTGTAGCAGAAGTAGATTTAGGATATATCTCAACTGATACTGAGGCATTATTGTCACTTTTATCTGCATCATCAAGGTCTACACGGACAGAAATCTCCGTAGTGCCTTCCTGTTTTGGCACCCAATCTATTGTAACGTCTGTTTCATTCAGTGTAGATGACCACAATACCTCAGTTGATTTCACTTCAACGTCATTTTCATAGAATATAACCTTCAAAGTTTCGTCAAGCGGTGTACCACTATTTCTAAGTGTGGCAGTTAATTTTACAGCTTCTCCAACACGCGGTGATGGTGGTGAATACCGTAAACTATTCGGGACTACACCGATATTTGGTTCAGTGGGGCCAACCAGAGCACGGCTTAATGTCATCACAGCAAAACAGGTTGCCAAAAAATCACTCTCTGCACCATGCCACCGACCATCCGGTTGCTGTTCTGAGACCATCATTGCTGATATTTCATTGTACCAGTCATGACCAGCTAACGTATCTAACTTAGGTGGAATTTCGCAAAAACGTTGCAAAGAAAGCAGGTAATAGTATAACCAAGAATTTGATCCTGGATTTCGGGTAAGTGTCCAATGCTTTCGAATCCACTCAATTCCTTTCTGAATTTGCATGTCTTCAGTGGGAACACCACATGCTCTTAATGCCCACAACCCAGTTGCTGTCATACTTCCGTAGACACCAATTGCCCAGGGGGAACCTTGGTCAACTAAATTATAGAGCCACCCACCTGTATCTGTTTGATTTCGGCTAATCCACTTTTTAGCACGTGTCCACGTATCTTGTGGAATATCAAGACCCCACTGTTTCGCTGCATATAACGCGTAGATAACCATATTCATGTGAGCACCATCTGCAGTGTAGCCGTATCCCCATCCACCATCATCACGAGGGTCAGCAAATTCATCGTTTTTAATAGGTAGTTGCTTCTCCACCAATTTGTTAACAGCAAATTGTGCTTTTCCCTGATACTCTTTATTCTCAGTTGCTACTAAAACAGGAATAAGGACAGCATATTGGTATACAGCAAGCGTATTCCAGTCCTCATTCAAAATAAAGTTTAGTCCTTGTTGAACAGACGGATCCGTTTGTTTTTTCCCAGCAGCGAGTAATGATTGCAGGGCTAAGGAAGTTTCTTGTATACGGTCTTCACCGAAATTCCATACAGGACCTGGAATAAAGTTTTCTGCAAGCCCCTTTAAACTGGCTTGACATAAGAAGCATGATAGGACAATCTGATTCTCAGTGCCACATTGCAGACAGGTGCGGCTCGTCTTGCCTTGACGCGATTCTATCCAGGCGACACCGCGATCGATAGCAGCTTGGATATGTTCTTCTGTTGCATTTGGGAACGTTCTTGGTGTTGCTACTATTGTTGCATGCGCTCTGTTATTGGTATAGTCCGCTTCCGCGATATATTTGTCACCTTTTGGGTTAACATCTGCATAGATATCGGTTTTGCCGGGAGGCGGTTGCCATTTTGCTGTAATACGTCCAGTTTCACCTGGCTTCAGTTCTAAGATAACACCAGGGCTCAATATCTGTAACGGTTGCGTAGATGGGTCTCCTTCGTATAGGTCTACAACTAAATCCTCATTCATCGTCGGTGCCATGTCACCGATATTTTTCACATCGACCCAGATAAATATTGCCTCTCCCTCAACAGGTGTAGGGTTGGAAAAGGTAATACTCTTGGAATCAATTTGAAAATCGGGATGCTGAACGAATTGTGCGTATGTATATCCAGCCAAAGAAATTACAAGATAAAGTAGAAATGTTGTGAAACATACTTTTCGCATGATACACCTTATAGATATTTTTATTTATATCAAATTTGTTTGAATTGAGATCAAGGTAACGAGGCACGGAGACCTCGTTCTACAATGGATAAACAAAGTTGCAAGGCAGTGTAATATGAACTTGATTTTCGTTTTCAAGTATCACTCAATTCCCTTCCCAAAATCCAATGGAGACTTTAGAGGGTATTGGTACAGCGATTGAGAAACGTTTTTGACCATTTGCTTTCCATTTGCTAACTTCACCCGTAAAATTTGATCCAGTCAAATCAGCAATCCAAATTTCATTTTCAGCGGGGGAATAACTTACGGCTACAATTGCCATACCTACTTCATAAGTTTTTTCTACTGCACCAGTTGGAGAGATTTTCAATAACAAATTATTGTTTGAAGCTACCCATACACTGCCATCTTTTGGGTTCACACTGGGTGAAACTGGTGCCTTAATGTCAGAAAGTTTTACCAACTCTTTTCCATCAGGAGACAGTCGGACAAGAGCGTTATTTTGTGTGTCTGCGACCCAAACATTGCCTTGATAGTCAACTGACATCCCACCTTTTGGTTCTTTCATCGGTGGTGCAGTTGCAAGTTTATTCCCATTCGTATCATAGCGTCCGATAGGTCCTTTTCCATCTGCGATCCAGCAGTTCCCATCCTTTGGGTTCACGACTACACTGAACCGGCCCGCATCTTGATTTGCTGGACCATCCGGTGGTATGACTTCTGCAAGAAAACTCGTGCCATCTGCTGAGATTTTTCGGACTCCGTCCAATCCCGCTACCCATACAGTTCCGTCAGCTGGATTTATAGAAATCCCTGTCGGTGATTTTATTGCTGGTGACTGCGTGAAAGTTCCAGCAACTGTATCGTACCTGACAACTGTATTAGACGCAGATACAGCAATCCAGACAATACCATTCACAGGGTTGACCTGTACATCACTTGCATTTGTCAGATTGTCTACTACAGTTGGATCTCCTGTTCCGTTTGCATGTAATTTATAAACAGTCATGCCACCACTGATAATCCAACATTCACCATTATATTCACCATGCCCAAGTGAAACACACATCGTAAGTAGCATCACTGCCCAAACCATTTTTTTCATTTTCTCTATATCCTTTTTCGCTTGTACATATTAAAAAATACAAATTCATAGTAAAACTTATAGATTAGATTTTAGCATTTTTCATACATATTTTCAAGATGTTTTGTTTCCAAGTTGAAGTCCGATTGGCATATACAGCGATTCATATAACATATATAAGCAAGAACGATACCAATTAGAATTACTGACAATTTCGTTTATATACGCAATATCGTAATCAACTGCTAAGGGATGTGTTAAGAAATTGAACATAGCTGTCCACATATTGAACAGATATGATTGTATGTAGATGCATTCTGCAGAAAACATTGGATATTTTTTGAAAAAGATGTTACAATTTCACTTACAGTAAAAACAGAAGGAGCATGTCTCTTGCCGAAAAAGAAAATCCCTACCGAAACCGCCCAAATCACACTCCCCTTGGAATCCGAAAACGATGAACATTTAGATGTATCCACACTTGAAACATGGTTATGGGATGCTGCTTGTGTGATACGCGGTGCAACCGATGCACCAAAATTCAAAGATTTCATCTTGCCACTTATCTTTTATAAACGACTCTCCGATGTATTTGATGACGAATTTGCAAAACACGTCGACGAATACGGAAATGAGGAGATTGCCAGAAAAATTACTGAAGCAGATCATACCGATGCCCTTGAAAAAGATCGTGACGACCCAATTGTCCGTTTTTATATTCCGCAGCAGTATAGTTGGGAAGCACTTCGCAACCACCCTGCCGACGGGAACTTGGGAGAATTTGTTACCGACGCAATGCGCGAAGTGGCAAATCAAAATCCACGGTTACAGGGTGTACTGGATGTAGAAGATTTCAACGAACGTCAGAGCGGACAGCGACTTATTGACGACGAACGCCTCGAAAAACTGATTGAGGTTATCAGTCAACATCGACTTGGACTTGAAAATGCGGAGCCAGATATCCTCGGACGTGCTTATGAGTATCTATTGCGGAAGTTTGCCGAAGGACAAGGACAAAGTGCAGGTGAGTTCTACACACCCAAAGAGGTCGGATGGTTAATGGCAAAACTGCTTAATCCCGAACCCTATTCCACTATTTATGACCCAACGTGCGGTTCAGGTGGGCTGCTTATCAAAGGACGATTGCAATTTGATGAAACGCACCCAGACGAAAAAAGTCAAGCACCACGTATCTATGGACAAGAATTAACTCCTACGACCTACGCAATGGCAAAAATGAACGCCTTTCTACACGATTTTATCAGTGCAGATATTCAGATAGGAGACACCTTCCGCAATCCCCGTTTCGTTTCCGATAATTCAAAACTCCAACGTTTCGACTATGTGATGGCAAATCCGATGTGGAATCAGAAGGAATATGACGATGACTTTTACGATAGTGATAATTGGAACAGATTTTCGGACGGAACCCCGCCAAGTTCCTCAGCAGATTGGGCATGGGTACAGCACATGCTCGCTTCTCTAAAAGACAACGGGCGTGCAGCAATTGTCCTTGACACTGGCGCAGTCTCCCGCGGTTCCGGTAGCAAACACACCGACCGAGAACGTGATATTCGCAAAAAGTTTGTTGAAAGAGACTTAATTGAAGGTGTAGTCCTACTTCCCGAAAATCTGTTTTACAACACAAGCGCACCGGGTATTATTTTATTGCTAAACTGCAACAAGTTAGAAGAACGTAAAGAACAGGTCTTGCTTATCAACCTCTCGCAGCATTTTGAGAAGGGAAAACCGAAAAATATCCTAACCGATAAAGCGATCAAAGCAGCAACGGAAGTCTATGAAGCATGGGAATCGCGTGAAAAGTTGAGCAACGTTATCACTCTAAAAGATGCACAGAAAACCGATTACAACTTGAGTCCTTCCCAGTTTGTAGATGTCGGTGACAAAATTGAACACCGTCCAGTGAATGAAATTCTGGCAGATTTGACAGAGGCACGTATTGCTCGCGAAAAAGCGGATAATGCTTTGGAAGATGTGTTAACACAACTTGGATTGAATGAAAAACAATAAAAACCCATGCTGGTAGGTTCGGTTTCCCAACCGAACTGGATTAGTCCAGTAATAAAAAATAATGATTACTACACTGTTTCGTTTCCTTGCTCAAAATAAGACATACTTGAAGGCCAAATCCATATTTTCGCGTCTCACATTTGGAATTTATCAAAGGCTGTTTAAAGTAAGATACAATACAGCAGAAAGGATTACAACGACAAAGTCTTTGTTGTTTCTTTTATGGGGAATAAAAGGACATTTAGTATTAGCGTTTCTATTTTCCATTGCACTTGAATTAATTAACCCATTTTTTGTCTCTTTGTTGTCTTCTACCTGGTTTAAAAAATTTGGTGTTACCGTTCCCAATGGAAGCGATTATATAACCTTTCTTGCGTCTGTCATCGGTGTCGGGGGTGTGTTTATTGGTCTTTATTACGCTGCTATAATTTCGGTATGTGGTGCTAACTATGCGAAAGTGCCCAATAACATCAGAGAATTGCTTGCTAAGGAGCAGGAAGGAAACGCATATATGCGCAATCTTGCTCTACTTACCTTTTTCAGCGTATGTTTGCTTGCTATTCACATTATAGGTCGTAAACCGCTCATATTGGCAATACCATTGGTTCTGATAGGTGTGGGATATATGATTCTCGGTTTTGTTCGATTGTGTGCCAGGACATTCAGGCTTTTTGATCCCACAATTCTTTCCGGAACCATTATCAAACGCTTGCAACAATCATACAGACAGATTCAGGTTGGTGGTTATAGATGGACTGATCCATCGTTTCAAACTCACTTTCATAAGGTTGCTCAAGACGACATAGATAGACTAATCGCTGTGTCTAATCTTGCGGCAGATGAAGAAATGCATTTGAGTGGGAAACCATTTGCTGATTTGTGCAAAAATCTTCTCATATTTCTCCGTCGCTATGAAAAGGTAAAGAAATCAATTCCAACGAATAGTCTATGGTATAAACAGCGTAACGTGCATCCTGATTGGTATCGGACAAGTGACACGGAAACATCTGTCGCATACGAAACTGCTTCAGGGCTGCATCCAAAATTAGAAGGCGATCCAAGATGGATTGAATCAGCGATATTGCCGATTGTGAAACTTTGCTTAGAAATCAATATTAAAGAAAAACGTTATGCAATAGTTAAAGAACTTCTCAGTTATCTTGATATTTACGTACAAAGACTTGCAGAAGAACATCAAATTGAACATGCTTTCAGCCAAATAGGTGAAATATGTTCATGGTGTGAGGAACTCATCTTTGTTGAGGAAGAAAATCTTGCTGCAAAAGAACCCTTAGAACACATGCAAATTTGTGAGTTGTTGGCAATGATGCCGATTAACACACTACTTGCATATATGCGTAGCATTGAACACTATGGGCAGAAAGCGATACGTTTGCGTATCAGCCATATCAAATGGAAATCAGAGAAGTCAATCTACAAAGCAGGATTTGCGTTACATATCTTGCCGCAGCTTGAATGGATGCGCCCAATACTTGAGTTTGAGGAAAAAGTAGAGGGAGGTTTGGTTAGTCCGCCTTGGTATCTTCAAGAACTAATAACACAACAAGAAGTGGAAAATCTCCGTACTGCTATGATCTGTTTTTGTGAGAAAGTAGGCGACATCTATAAGCAGGTTATAGAGACTCCATCATCTACACAACATCCGTGGTTAAAAGCTGTGATTATATCAACAGAATCAGAGTACTGGAATAAGTTCAATTACCATATAAATACTCTGAACGAAATTTGGGACGATTTAAATTCTGATCAGCGCGTTGAAGGTTTACCTTGGCCAAGTTTGGACATTGATAAACTAATTGAAAAATGCAGGCAGCGAGATAAAGAACTGTTAGAACTTATGTCTGAAGAAAAAGCTGTACTTTCGTTGATTTCAAGACCTGAGTCTTTTCCAGATTTTGCAGGACAATTTCTACATACAGTTGGTGAAGCGTTATTTTTTGCTATGTGCGAGAATGATTTTGAGATGGTTGAGACGCTTTTTCAACGTTACTTAGTTTGCGGCCTATTGCAGTTTGAAAAACTGCGTTCTAAAGATTTAGGGACTGACTGGCAAAATTTAAACAATTTGAAAATAGCTGCTGCACCTCTTTTAGACCTTATGGATATAAGCGGGTACGTCTATCTACTTTCTGATTATCATGACGCTCCACTTTTGAAAGAACCTATAGTGAAGGCATGGGATACGTATCTTAGTGTAGCTTCGGGAAGCCAGCTTCTTCAGTATATTGCGGCGATTGTTTCGTTCAGTGAATCTGGTATTGAGATGGAACACAGAAGCACTCTCAGACACAGGTGGAAGCGAATCATACAAGAACAACTCAGAGATGTAAAACGTGAAGAAGTTGACTATGGAACCAGAGTTTCCTATATCCTGTCTGAACGCGAGACTGTGCCGGTTCATGATAGCCCATTGGTCCGAGTATTTGCGAGAAATCTTGATTTCTTATTTTATGATGGAATTGATATATTTATCGCGAAGTACGTTAACCAACAGGAAGGTGGGGAAAGCCTGGATTTTGGTTGGAAACGCCGTAGAGAACTTGAGGAACAAATAAGGAGAGAGGAAAATCAAGATGCCACGAATAAAGAATCACAAATATGAATCTCCTAACCCTCTGAAAAAACCACGTGTTGCCAGACATTTCAGAAGTCTAAGCAGAGAAATTCATACAAATCCAAGTGCACACATGTTCGTTCAAGACGTTCACATATCAGTAATGCCGATCGGTGGTAGATTTAGTCAGGAAAGTGATTTTTCTGTTGAAATACAAGGCAGCTCTAAACATGAACATCAGGCGGTTTCAATCCTTCAATCACTTACCGATCGCGATCTATTTAGTGAACCTAACCTCAAAGAAATGTTAAGTGATGTAGTTAATAAAATTGCGCTCTATTTAGCATCTGGAGGACGATCAGTATATGAGATCATTAGGGACCAGGAAAATGAGGGTGCATGGCGATTGTACAGTTTTCCAGATAAGCGATTGTTCCGTGTTTTTGGAAAATGTGTCCAGATAGTTCCTAAATCAGACAGGCAGCTATGGAAAAAACTTACGTTATTATACCAAAAGAAGATATCTGGGAAATCGCAATGCCCAAAGTGCTGGGTGGTTTTCGAGGTTACAGGTCAATTCTCAAGAAACTTTCAAGGTCTTCACAAATTGTGCCATCTTTTTTGATGGATGAATTGAATCAGCAAAAGTGGCCGGCATACTTTAATGTTAAAAGGTATGAAAAAGAGAAGAATTTGTTCGTTGCCAAGACTACAAAACGTTGGGGTTGGCCTATGCGAAGTTCAGGGCTTAGAATTTGGACAGAGTTTTACGGGATGTATAGATTTATAACGTTTGATTGGGCGAGGGCATGTCTGCGCGAACACATTATAAATGAACTGAATCAATTGTTTCATCGGTTACAAATTGACGCGGAAATTGTTGTTAAAGGACTGCCTACAGCACGAGAAATATTGAAGACTCGGCGGCAAATGAGCGAGGGTAAAATTACGTTTGACGAAGCGTTAAAAAAATGTTCAGTGTCGTAAGTTGGATAAAGCACAGCAAAACCAAGCTTGCACAAGTTTGACACCTTATAGGTTGAATCAGAGAGAATACAATGAACGAAATGAATTTGCCAGAACATTGGAAAGAGATAAAACTATCAAATCAAGATTTATTCAGTTTTGAAAGTGGTATTTGGAAAGGAAAAAAAGCACCATTTGAAGAATGTGCAGTTGTAAGAAACACAAATTTCACCAGTGATGGATACCTTGATTTAACAGATGTAGCAGTTTTACCTATAGAACAGAGGTATTTAGCCAAGAAAAAACTGAAATGGGGTGACATTGTTATTGAGCGGTCTGGAGGAGGTCCAAAACAACCTGTCGGTAGAGTCGTGTTTTTTAATCTTAATGATGGAAAATACTGTTTTAGTAATTTCACAAGTCGCTTAAGGGTAATTGATAGCGACACAGTATTGCCTTTTTATCTCTTTTTCTACCTTCTATATTTTCATGACTCTGGACAAACTCGGCAGCTACAACAAAGGACAACTGGAATAAGAAACTTAATGTTTCAAGATTACAAAGACACTACAATCCCCCTACCTCCACTCCCCGAACAACGCGCCATCGCCCACATCTTACACACAATCCAAGAAGCAAAGTTTACCCGACAACGCGAAATTGAATTAGAACGCGAACGCAAAGCAGCGTTAATGGATTATTTCTTTTCACACGGCACAAAGGGCAAACCCCGCAAGCAGACTGAGATTGGCGAGATTCCTGAGAGTTGGGAAGTTGTACGTTTGGAAGAAGCTGCTACGTTTACAAAGAAACCGAGAGACTTACGATATTCAGAATATAATGAAATTCCGTTTGTACCAATGGAATTGATTCCAATTGCAAAACTATTTTCTAAAGAATTCCTGCTAAAAACTAATGACGAACTAAAAAGTGGGACTTATTTTGAGCCAGGGGATATTCTTATTCCTAAAATCACACCATCTTTTGAAAATGGGAAACAGTGCATTATTCAAGAGTTGCCAACTCCATTTGGTATTGCAACAACTGAGGTAATTCCAATTCGTGAAGTTGCAGGTATTAGTGACAAATTCTTCCTTTTCTATTATCTACTATTACCTAATGTTCGTATATCGCTTGCGGGTAAAATGCAAGGGACAACTGGGCGGCAACGCTTAAACAAAGACTCGCTTGCAAACTTAGAAATTCCGCTACCCTTACTTCCCGAACAACGTGCCATTGCCAACATTTTCCGAGCAATAGACAAAAAAACAGCAACCCTTGAACGAGAAGTTGAATTGATTGACGAACTTTTCCACGCCATGCTTGAAGAACTGATGACAGGGCAGCGGTCTGCTGTGCCGCTTGTAACACAACAGAAACAAAATGAAAAATGAACATTCGTATAAATAACTCACTAACTCTATTGCTTATCGTGGTATTCCTGCTTAAAGGATGTTCAGGTTGCGAACAAGTAAACGACAAAGAATTGCAAGAAATTTCTGAAACACAAAAGATAAAGTTCACAACTTATGAAAATCTCGGAGGCAATTCAGGTGTTGCCGCATATCAGATTGGATCAGAGTTTATCAGAGTTCAATTTTCTACTGGTGCAATTTATCAGTACACTTATGAAAGCGCAGGTCAAAACAATATTGAAGAAATGAAAAATTTGGCTAAAAAGGGACAAGGATTAAACGGATACATCAATAGAAATGTTAAGTACCGATATGCCGCACGAGAACGTTAACAGCGTCCCAGCAACTTTCACATCTTTTTGTTGGAAGGTTTTTCAAGTCCAATATTACCGGGATTTCTTTCCTAATCCACCATAGCAGTCAATTTAAGCCTTTTCCAATCACGCTTATCTTCAGGATCGTGGTTTTCACGGATTGGAGTTTAGTAACATATACCATTTGTCAAAATGTTCTGGTAGGAGCGACCTCCTGGGCGCGACCGTGAGATTGCTCCTACAAAAGAAAGGTCTTTAATCTGAGAATAAAATTAGAATTTCTAAATGATGCAATATTAATTAGAATTGGTATTGGATACCCTTTATGAAACACAAAAAGGGAAAAAGGATGATACGTGGATACCCATTAAGACTGTTCGGGAAGTCATTGATCTCCCCAGTTCCAGTCCCAATCCACAAGAAGGACTCGTTAAACGTCCCCCGAATCCCCCAATCGTAAGGGATGGAAACTCACAGAGAAAGCATTGCAAGAACGGAACGTTTTGAAAAAGACGCAGTCACCGCGATATTAGATTTTAAGAAACACCACACTCATGGGAAATAAATCTAACCTGCAGAGATGAAGCATGGAACTAAAAAACCTTTATGCTTATATTGGTGAAAAACTCGTAACAGCGGATTCCGCAGAACGCGGACAAAACTTTACATGTCCGAGTTGTAAGGAAAACCTTATCTTAAAACGCGGTGAGACCAAGGCAGCACATTTTGCACATAAACCTGATATGTCAGAGTGTTCGCGTGATCTTATCACACACCAAATTGCAATAGACTTGCTTTGTAAACAGTCCTTTAACTACGAATATATATGTGAAGGATACTTTGAATATGAAGGTGAGATGAGTGGAGTATCCTGCGGTTGCGAGTATTATGAGATAAGAAATGTCGGAGGACATGCCACAAGTGTTACAGAATACCCTATCGGCGAATACAAAGCAGATATTGCTATCCTATCAGATAGTAACAACGTTAGGGGAGTCATAGAAGTCTACAATACGCATAAGACAGAAAAAGGAAAGCGGGAATATTTCAATAAGAATAAAATAGCTTGTGTTGAAGTAGATGCACAATCGGTTATAAATGCGTATCATGGGGATGGACAATACATAGAATGTTTGTTTAATAATTTACACCTATTCCGTGATTGTGAAGGATGTAAGAAAGCCAAAAAAGAAGCACAAGTGACGCACATGATACATCATTTACCTTGGATAGGAAATAAACAAGATTTCATAAGAATAGTAAGAGACCTTAAAAAACTTCCTATATTAGATGATAAAGCATTGAAAGAAAAATGCAAAGAATTATCTAATATAGATCTATGGGGATTGATAGCACAAAGACTACTCAAAAGAAGATGAATCCCCACCGAGAGAGAAAAAGAGACACCATGAAAGGTTGCAAGACAAAGGGACAATAAGTACTTGGCATTAGAAAGAATACGGTGAAGAGCGTGTAGGACGTTGGAACTGCCACAGGCGGCACATTGGGCTTTGGCGGAAATCGTATCTTGACAATGAAATCATCAGATGGTAAGTTTGAAATAGTTGAATAAGATGTATCACATTTGACGGTTTCCTCACAAGATCCATGCTTACCAATTTCTCTTGACAAATATGAAATATAAAAATTATTATCACAAAATAATATATATGGTATAGGTTGAGTGGAGCAAAGTGAAACCCTAACATTATTATCAATTTCCCTTGACAACCCAAAATATAAATGTTAAAATCAATATCACACAGTAAACCGAAGGACGTGATATAAATTCCTAATCGTAGGGGCGGCATGTGAATAGGATATAACACCTATCCAATATAAGTCTCAGTCACCTATGTAGCACAATCTGTTAGATTGTGCATCTCAATACGCAAACTGACAGTGGACACTACAAAATCGTATATCCAATTAATTCTATAATCTACCATAAATATCCGATATTTACTCAATTTTCGTAAGTCCTATTTAATGGTTTTTTAAAGGAGCACAAGATGTCAGAAACAACAAAAACAACGAAAACAAACAAAGAGGAACTCACCGCCGAAATACTAAAGAAAACATCCACACGTTTTAGAGAATATGTAGCACATGCTATCGGCAGTGGAAATAAAATAGGCGATGTCCTTGATAATGTGCTCAATTATTATAAAGAGAAATACAAGTTCGCTAAAGACCTAAGCGATGAAAAAGCCAAATCTATTCTACGTGAATCCATGCGCACGTGCAATCCAAATGATAAAAAGTTTTGCATCAAAAAGTACGGTGCTGCGTATCGTGAGGGGCGTCTATCTTATGTGCGTTCTATGGGGGATAATTTACTCAAAGCATTTGATACACACATAAAAAATCTGAACTTCGCTCTTGAAAAAACAGCTTTCAATTTCAACATAGGACTAACGACTAAAGAATACGCATCTATTACAAAAGACATTGCAGAGGCGGTTTCGTTGTATCAATCCATAGCAGAAGCACATCAACCCGAAACTGAAGCTACGTTTGACATTCTTCCCGCACTTGATAGTCAGTTGATCCTCGCAGAAATAGAGGCAGATATCCAAGCACAAGAAGCATTACCCGCAACATCGGAGGCACCAAAAGCATTACCCGATACTTCCAAAAGCAACGACACGGAATAAATTAACAGGACTTACGCATTCACCCGCAAACGGGGATAAAGAGGGATCTTAAATAGAAATGGTGTCACAACTAATTGGTAAAATTGGTAATTTTTCATTCGGAAAAACTCTGTTATAGACAAGATCCGTGCACAGAAAAAATTACCAATTTCCTGAAAGTATCAACACCATATCACTCTAATTGACATTTGGAAACGATTATGTCAGAACGTTCCGCAGTTCAAGACCCAATGCTAAAATACGCCGATGAAATCGGTTGGCAATATATTTCCACATCAGACGCGAGACGCATGCGTGGTGGTGATACCAACGCGCGCTATTTTACCGATGTGTTACAAGCACAGATATTGAAACTCAACAAAGGAGTCTTAGACAAATCCAATTGTGCAAACGTTATGCGGCAGCTCGGTTTGCTCAACTCGACACTTGAGGGTAACCAGACAGCACTATCTTGGATGCGCGGAGAACAGTCCATTTTTGTTCCAAGTGAAAACCGCGAACTTAATGTCACACTTATTGATTTTGAGAACCCCGACAATAACCTGTTTCATGTCACCGATGAATGGGAACAGCGAGGTGTTGTCCATACCAATCGTGCCGATGTCGTGTTCTTGATTAACGGAATACCGGTGGCAGTTGTGGAAACAAAGGATACGAACAAGCGCGATGGATTAGCACTCGGTGTTGATCAGATCCGCCGCTACCATCGCGAAACACCTGAAATGTTCACCACGGCACAACTCTTCGCTGTCACGCATCTACTCGGTTTTTTCTATAGCGTAACATGGAACACTAATCGCAAAAACCTGTTTAACTGGAAAACAGAGGAACGTACAAACTATGAACAGAATGTAAAGACCTTTTTCGACCGTGAACGTTTTCTGCAAGTCCTGCAGCGGTTAATTATTTTCCAGGACCGAGACGACCAACTCACTAAGGTTGTGCTGCGTCAACACCAGACGCGTGCAGTGGAAAAAGTAATTGATCGCGTTAACGATCCGAACAAACGGCGCGGATTGGTTTGGCACACGCAGGGCAGCGGCAAAACCCTCACCATGATAACAATTGCCGCACGACTCCTGCGCGGCGGCGAACAAGTGGAAAAGCCTACCGTGCTAATGATTGTTGACCGCAATGAATTGGAAAACCAACTCTTTAGAAATATCACCGCCTACGGCATCACAACGCTTGAAATCGCACAAAGCAAAGAGGACTTAGAGAGGATTTTAGCATCTGATTACCGCGGTTTAATCGTGTCCATGATTCACAAGTTTGACAAGAGACCTCCAAACCTAAACACCCGCGAGAGTACGGTCGTGTTAATTGACGAAGCACACAGAACAACTGGCGGCGATTTCGGAAATTACCTCATGGCAGCACTGCCGAACGCTACATATATCGGGTTTACCGGAACACCGATTGATAAACTTTCTAAAGGCGAAGGCACTTTCAAAGTATTCGGCAAAGACGATGAACAGGGATATCTTGATAAATACGGTATCGCTGAATCTATTGAAGACGGCACGACTGTCCAATTGCATTATGCACTTGCTTCATCCGGTTTGCAAGTTGATCCAGACCTATTAGATCGAGAATTCTTAAATCTCGTTGAAACTGAAGGTATTAGCGATCCTGATGAACTGAACGCAATCCTTGACCGCGCTGTTGAGCTAAAAGTGATGATGAAATCTCCCGACAGGATAGATGGAATTGCCAAATTTATTGCCGAAGACTTCAAGACACGTATTGAGCCAATGGGATTCAAGGCGTTTCTGGTCGGTGTAGACCGTGAGGCGTGTGCATTATATAAACAGGCACTTGACAATTACCTGTCACCAGAATATTCAGAGGTTGTCTACTCACATAACAACAATGACTCTGAACTTATGAAATCGTTCCACCACACACCAGATCGAGAGAAAGAAATTCGTAAGCAATTCATTGATAAAAACGAACAACCGAAAGTCCTGATTGTAACCCAAAAATTATTGACAGGTTTTGACGCGCCGATCCTTTACTGCATGTACCTTGATAAACCGATGCGTGACCATGTCTTGTTACAGGCAATCGCACGAGTCAACCGACCGTATGAGGACGAAGATGGATTGGTAAAACCTGCGGGATTTGTCCTTGATTTTGTTGGCATCTTTGAGAAATTGGAAAAAGCACTCGCCTTTGATTCTGACGAAGTAGAGAGTGTTCTTCAGAACATTGATGTACTCAAAGAGGCTTTTGCAAAGTTAATGCGTGAAGATGCACAGGAGTATCTGCCGCTTACCGTAGGTTCGGACGATAAAGCGAAAGATCGAGCAGTAAAATATTTTGAAGATAAGGATGTTCGGGAGACATTTTTCACGTTCTTCAAACAGATACAAAATTACTATAATATCCTGTCTCCTGATGCCTTTTTACATGAATTTATAGAGGATTATCAAGCACTTGCATCACTATATGGGTTAATTCGTAACGCTTATACCGAACAAATTTACGTTGATAAGGAGTTAACCTCTAAAACGCAGGAACTGTTAAAGACTCATACGGAAGGCAATCTATTTGAGTTGCCCCATGCTGTTTATGAATTGAACGAAACCACTTTGAAAGAAATAGATCAGAGCGATTCATCTGATACGGTTAAGGTGCTAAATTTACGGAAAGCACTCCGTCAGACCGTAGCGAACGAAGGCGCAGCCCAGCCGTTTTTAAGATCTATTGGTGAACGCGCAGAAGCAGCTATAGAGACTTATGAAAATCGTCAGTCAGAAACGAAAGACATTTTAGCGGAGTTCAGGAGATTAGCGGAGGAATATTCAAGTGCTGCGAGAGAACGTAATGAGGTGAATTTGGATAATAACTCCTTTGCGATCTATAGAGAACTCAAAAACGTTATAGAAGATTTCACCCCAGGACAAGCACAAGCTATCAATAGAGAATTTGAGAAATTTCCGGATTACCAATGGGACGCACATCAAAAAATAGACTTGCGGATTAGGCTCTATAAAACCTTAAACCCCACTGTAGGCACTGACAATTTGATCGAAACAACAAACAAGTTGCTGAAGTTGAAACGCGTAAAGTAGTAGGCACATTCCGTGTGCCGTTGCCAATAATATGCAATGTAAAAACAGCGTATTGAATAACCCATCAGATTTGAAAGATGCCGTGACGCAGTGGGCAGATCGTATCGGTGTTAAGGTGCGGGAGATCCATTTGCGTGAAATGCGGCGAAAGTGGGCATCTATATCAACCAACGGCAGATTGACGCTCAACACAGACCTGCTTAACATACCGACTACATTAGTAGAATTCGTGATCGTTCATGAACTGGTCCATCTGCTTGTTCCGAATCACGGTAAGTTGTTTAAGGGGTATATGTCTACATATCTACCTGATTGGGAAAAACGGCAAGATCTCCTAAAGTCATTAGATGTTGCCCTATGATTCTCCATCAAAACGTATTGCCGAATAATAGACATCCTGTCATCTAATGTTTGATATGAACGTTAGTATAGATATCAACGTAATTTATGGTAAACCTTAGAAGTGTGTAAAGTTTTTGTACAGATATAAATGTCTCTCATTATAGTGCGGGGTCTCTGTGCCCCACTGTAGTCTATGAATTGAGAAATGGCGAGGCACAGAGACCCCGCCTTACAATGATTTATGAGATACGTTTTCTATAAACACAATTAACATTTGCATATTTTATGAAAATCAATGTATAATACACTTAATGGATGTAAGATAAATAATACAAGCGAGGAACACATGATGAAACGCACATATTTCAGCAGTATCTTTCGTATTACACTGTTCGTGTTTTTAATTTGCGGCCTGAGCACACTAAGTGTTGCCGAACTGAAAAGCTTGAAGATAGAAATAAACGATGTAATTTCTGCCGCGGATGCGATAAGAATTCGTCATTTGTTGACACCGTGGGCAGAACCAAAAGATGTTACCTTTTCTACGCCAGTAGATAAGAATGGCAAGAAAAGACTTTTTTCTACAGTTGTGGAAGTCAAACCGAGACGAGGCGTTTCAAAATATAGCGTAACACATCATTTTGATGTATATGACATAATGCGCCAGTTGAAGGACTCACGTTATCGTGGACGACACGGAATAAGTCAAGTTCACCTCCTTAAGACTGAAGCGACTGTGAAGGGACGCTTGTTTTCATATCCGGGTTTCTCACGCAGTAGTATTCGGGATATACCGGCATGGACACGACATAGACCGCACACATCTGAACTGTTACACGCCTTAACAACTGGTCCAGATGGCCAGAAATTTGTGTTCACCAGCTCACCAGAATATGATCAACTTCGGATTGATGCAGCGCAAAAGAATCAAGAGGTGGAAGTACAAGGTAAAGTTGTTGGTTTTGATGGTCCATATCCAATTTTGAAAGTTACCGACTATAAAATTGGTAATAGAACATTCAGCAGTTCAAACAATCCAGAAGCAGAGACGATGAAAAAAGAACAGACAACTAAGGAAAAGAAACCGAAATACGGTTATTTAGAAGAAGATAGATAAGTCGGATATCCGTGAGTGTGATTGTTTCGTGCTCACGGATATTTCTTCGTTCACATCTTTTCTTATGATTGATACCCACCTGTATTAAACAACACCACCTGATCGGTTGACTTTATAGTGCCATTTGCTATGAGTTGTTTTAGAGCTGCTACTGTAGCTGCACCTTCGGGACAGGTCAATATTCCTTCTGTTGATGGCAGGAGCTGCATAGCCTGTTTGATGGCATCATCGGAAACTGTGACCGCAGCTCCTTTACTTTTCCGAATTGCATCCAAAATCAGAAAATCACCGATTGCTTGTGGCACCCTCAATCCACTTGCAATGGTGTGAGCATTTTGCCACGGTTCTGCAGTTGTTTTTCCTTTTTCCCATGCCTTAACTATGGGGGCACATCCCTCGGTTTGAACTGAGATAAATCGGGGTCGTTTTTTACCTATCCAACCGATAGCCTCTAATTCAGCGAAACCTTTCCACATGCCAACAATACCTGTTCCACCACCCGTTGGATAGATAATCACATCTGGCAGTTTCCATCCGAACTGTTCTGCCAATTCAAACCCCATCGTTTTCTTGCCTTCCACGCGGTATGGTTCTTTAAGGGTAGAGACATCAAACCAACCTTCATCCGTTTTCCGATCTGCGATTATCTTCCCCGCATCGCTAATCAAGCCATCAATAAGTGTGACGTTTGCTCCAGTAAGTTGACAAGTTTCAATATTATATGCGGGGGTGTCTTTCGGCATAAAGATGTAGGCAGGTATACCCGCAGCTGCAGCATAGACTGATAAGGCTGTTGCAGCGTTACCTGCGGATGGGATTGCAAGTTTCTTCACACCCAGTTCCTTCGCTTTTGAGACAGCCATGGCTAAACCGCGTGCCTTGAAACTTCCTGTCGGCAAACGGGATTCGTCCTTAATCCAGAGTTGTTTTAGATCAAATTGAAGCCCGAGTCTCTTTGCGTGGATAAGCGGGGTCATCGTCTCACCGAGTGGGACGATATTTTTGTCATCAATGATGGGGAGAAGTTCCCTATACCGCCAAAGAGAATTGGGTCTTGACTGTAATTGCTTTGGTTTCCAAGTATCAGTCAATTGGTCAAGTGCGTAGCGCGCAAAAAGTGGTTTTCCGCAAGAATGACAGAGATTCTGTGGGATAGTATGTGGAAAAGTTTCACCACAACTGCTGCATTCAAGCTGTTTTAGATATTCATTCATGCAATATTCCAACGACCTATGATAATTCAAGCAATTTGAGTATGATTGCTTTCATGCTGTGCAGACGGTTTTCGGATTGTTCAAAAATGATTGCGCGAGAGTCCTCCATAAGTTCACCAGCAATTTCATAGCCACGATGGGCAGGCAGACAATGCATTATCTTGCAATCAATTCCATTTAGAAGCGAAAGGTTCAACTGATAGGGCATCATCAATTTCATACGCCTTTCTTTTTCTTCAGCAAAATTTGGATCTGTAAAGAATTCCATATCAATCCATGTATCTGTGTAGACAACATCGTTTTCTGCGATGACTTCCTGCAGTGCTGCATTTGTGTTAAGTGTATCTGTAGAAATTGACTTATAGCATCCCATCTGTTCCGCTTGTGTCCATAGTTCTTCATCAACGGCAGCAGGATTAACCTCAGGAGCGATAACGGTTACTTCAAGTCCTACCTTCATCCCAGCAGCAATTAACGAATTACATACATTGTTATGAACACCGATAAAGCACACTTTCACACCTTCCAACCTACCGAGATGTTCTTGTATTGTCATAAGATCTCCGATAGCTTGTGTTGGGTGGTATCTATCGCAGCAGCCGTTGATGACCGGCACGGATGCTGCATCTGCTGCCTTTCGGATATCACTGTGTATTAGGAATCGTGCTAATATAATATCAACATAATCGGATAGGACACGCATTTCGTCGCTGAGATCAGCCAAGCCGAAGTTCGTTGTTCGCCAGTCTAAGTATATTGCATGTCCACCCAACTGTGCGATTCCAATCTCTCCAGCGCACCGTGTCCGGGTGGATGTCTTTTGAAATAGCAAGGCGAGGCTCAATGCTGATGCGGCATGTCTATATTTCTCAGGGTGATTCTTGATTCTTAGGCAGTTCTCTACGGTTTCTCGAATTTCTGTTTCTGACCAGTCTTTTAAAGTAATTAGGTGCATACTTACCTCCGCAATGGTCATATTCGTTTATTTTATTGTGAGGGACTGTGAAAAGAAATGATAATTATAACTGAGTTGGTTGTGAATGTCAAATTTTTTTTGTGTAAGTAGATCTGAATGGTTCTACTTTGTTCCATTTTTCATTTCCAATTATAGTAGATTGCTGCTACAATTTTTACATTATTCAAACAATCATGTAGGAAGGAATCTCATGACTGAAGAACAGAAATTTATCTTTGACCTAAAAGGATATTTGTTGATTCCAGAAGTGTTGACACGGTCAGAAATTGATGAATTGAAGGCACAAATCGAAACCATCCGCACCAATGTAGAAGCGTTACCTCCGCATGAACGGCAATTCCCCGGTGGCGCATCCTCTATGTTGATTGATCATCCTGTTATAATCGATATTCTGAAGGAGATTTTAGGTGAGATACGGATGGAATCAAGTTGGTTCACCTATAGGTCTGTGGGTAATGGAGGACCTCCACCACACGGTGGCGTGCGAAATGTGAATCCTAACTTTAGTTATCAGTGTACTAATGGAAAAATATACTCAGCCTTGACGCGGGTTGTCTTTGAACTGAACGAAGTAGAAGCAGGTGAAGGTGGAACGCTATTTCTACCGGGTAGTCATAAAGCGAACTTCCATATCCCAGAGTCCCATCGTAAGGTTGATTCCCCACTTTTTGAGACATATAGTTGTCCGCCCGGTTCCGCGATTATCTTCACAGAGAACTTGTGTCATTCTGGGGATACTTGGAAGAATCCAGATCGTCCACGTATTGCAGTGTTTAATTGCTATAATTTTGTTGGATGTCAATTCCACAAACCGACAGTACCGAAACATATCATTGATGGGTTGCCACCAGAAAAACAGGCATTTTTTCGCAATGTTTGGGTTTGGCATCAGGGAGGTCCTGACAACGGCAAGAATCTCCGTTATGACGGTTGACAGGTAACTGAAAGGATAAATGAAACACTCAGTTAAGACATCTTCTGCACTGCTGATTACACATGCTAAAACAGATGCGCGGAAGAGTGTTTCAAAATTGCGGTGGGGCGTTTTAGGAATATGTTTGAGTTTTCTTCCAAAGGTTTATATTCTTGCCCTTGGTATAACTATCCTTGTCGTGTCCATTTTAATACCGAAAATTGATTTGTCCATTTCTGAACGGGTTGAGATTTACTCGCAGCATCCTGCTCTGTATACGGAGTATTATCGTAAAACTGCGAAAACAGTTCGCCTTTTGAGTGTCTTTTGTGGTTGGATCATAGGTGTAATCTGTTTAGTCTTTTTCCTCTGATTTAGAAAGGAATATATTGAACTAAATGGTAGAACAAGAAAAACCTTATGAGAGTATCAAGGGGCAACTGATATTGCGGGATCATCTCGCAGCGGACAGGACTATACTTGCTAATGAGAGAACATTCCTTGCTTATATCCGCACGGCTTTGACGTTATTTATTGCGGGATTATCCTTTGTGCATTTCCATATTTTGAGTTCACCGATTGCTGATGGGGCAATAGGCGGCTTATTGATGTTTATAGGTGCCATAACTTTTTTTCTTGGACTTTATAGATATCAAAGGACAAAATCGATCATTCGTGAGATTAAGCAGAAAGAATTATCTGAAGGAATCGAATATGAAAATTAGAGAGGTCGTTGTAACTGGACAGAACGAAGTAGAATTACAGATCAATGATTTTGATGCTTCTATACAATCCCCTAACGAGTTATTGATAGATACAGAATATACGTTCATCAGTAGTGGGACGGAACTGGCAAACTATACGGGTAGAGACCCGAAAGTATTTCAAAAGGGAACGTGGTGTGCGTATCCGTGGCGTTCCGGTTATGCAAATGTTGGAATTGTGCGTGATGTTGGTGTGAATGTCACTCGCGCGAAACCTGGAGATCGTGTCTTTACTTATGGACGACACGCTTCAATTATTCGGTATTTGCAAGATAGATTAATCGCACCTGTTGGAGAATCAATTGATCCTGCAGTTGTCGCAGCGTCTCGGATGGCGGGCGTTGCGATGACTTCTATTATTCTTGCAGAAATTGAAACGAACGCGCGGGTCATTGTGTTCGGTTTAGGATTGGTTGGTAATCTTGCAGCGCAGATGTTCCAAATACATGGCTGTCGTGTTATTGGTGTTGACCCTGTGGAGGAGAGACGCAAATTAGCGGAACGGTGTGGTATTGAGTGGACTGTCGGTGGCGATGCAGATGAAGTCCAAGCGCAGATTCAAGAGTTAACATACGGAGAATTGGGTAATATCACAGTTGATGCGGTTGGACATAGCAGTGTTGTGATGCAGGCACTACGTGTCACTGCCAGTCATGGACAACTTGTAATTCTCGGTTCGCCGCGTGTATCTGTTCATGGAGATTTGACAGAACTTCTTTCTGATACACATCTTCGTTGGATTACCATCCGTGGTGCATTGGAGTGGTGTGTCCCGATGTATCCTGATACCGGCAATCGCATATCACAATTCAGCAAGCAGCAGACTATTTTTGATTGGATTGCACGCGGGGAATTGGATGTTGAATCGTTAATTTCGCATCGCCTCAAACCTGATCAGATTAAGCAGGCTTATGATGGACTCCTGAATGAACCTGATGTTTGGACGGGGGTTGTTTTGAAGTGGGATGTTTAAGGGGTTAGGTTTTATTGCTTCAGTTTACCCCAAAGTGTAGTCAGTCGATTCTTGGGTTCGACGCTATATGGCACTTCACTCGTTACCCAATCAAACATTGGTACGCCATTATCAAATATACCATCCAAAATCTTAAACTGCTCTTTTCCATCAAGTGAGATTGCGTAATTGTTAAAGGAAGTATTCGGATTAAAAAAACCACCGCCGTATGTTGTGTAAACTAAATATTTCCCATCAGGAGAAAATTTAAAGTCTAAGAATTGCTGGTGGCCTATAATTCTTTTTTCAATGTCCCCTTGGAACTGTAGAGTCTGGTATTTAATGTTCCCCAGGAAACGTAAGGTCTCGGCTGAAACAACTTCCAATTCAACAGCGACTTCCAAAGATCTATAAACAAAAGCGAGTTTTTTGCCATCTGGTGAAAAGGTTGGAAAACTTGCACCTTTACGGACGCGTGTAACTTCTCCAGTTGCGAGATAGAGCATAAAAACACCCTCGTCGGTATCGTAGGCAATCTGCTTTCTGTCAGGTGAGATGGCGACACGGTTTGCTTCAATATACTTTATCACCATAGCTCTTGGGGTAGGCGGTTCCATAGGTATATTTACTTTATCCTCTACTTGTGGAGGTATAAGGGGCGGAGTAGGTATAGTAGGGTTCTCTATTTCACGATTTGGGATGAGATAGATACCGCTAAACGGAGGCGGTATGTTGGTATTTTCTGGTCTACGCATTCCATCAACCCGACGGTTTGTGAAGAGCACATCTCCGTATTGTGTGACATCAACATCAAGAATCTGAGTATATTTCTGATGTGTTAGGTTGTGTTCTTCTTTATCGATATCGTTTTTTTCAATAAGAAAAATGTCAAGTGGGATGGTATCTTCATCGAATTCGGTAATAGAAACGATATAGTGACCGTTTTTTTGAACGGATAGTTTGCTAATTACATTTTTCTGTTTAAAAAGCAGGCGTGCGTTGTTTGTATCCGATACATTAGTAATCCACAACTCATTAGGATTATCTGGGTGTCTAAAGAAAACTTCACCTGTAAGTTCGGCATGTGTTGTAAGTGGAAGTAGAACGAACAACCATAAACTGAGGTATTTAAGAAAGTATTTCATGACTAACTCCTATTTATAAAGTCTATAGATGGGAGACAGCACACGCGAAACCCAGCATTCTACTGCTTCAGTTTTCCCCAAAGCGTGGTTAGGCGATTTGTGGGTTCAACAGCATGCGACGCAGTACTTGTGAAATCAAAATATGGCACACCCCCTTTTTGTATATCATCCAAAATTCTTATTGGAGGCCCCGCATCAAGTGGTACTGCGATATTGTGGTAGGTAGCACATTTTTCGAAGAGACACAAAGCAAATACTGTGTAAATAATATACCTGCCATCAGGTGACCATTTGAGGTCTGATAAACGCTCGTGTGGGATAAAATCTTTTATGATTTTCAAAGTGCGCATCGTTTCAAGTGAGATAATCTCAATTTCAGACGTTTGTCTAAAAGATTCACTAATAAAAGCGAGTTTTTTGCCATTTGGTGAAAAAACGGGATGCCTTCCTTCTTTGCTGATACGTAATTCCTTTTTGGTCACGACATTAAAGAGAAAAACACCTCCGAAGGTTACATCGTAAGCAATTTGATCTCCATTCGGTTTCCAGGAAACACTGCCTGCTTCTACCTTTTTTAACACTCTGATATTTGGATGCGGTTTGTCTATTTCATGCTTTGGAATAAGATAGATGGCTTGTTCATGGAAAGTATTTGTGAAGAGTATATCTCCGTTTGATGACGTAGCGAGATCATCTACAATGTGAGTGAATTGTTTATTTGTTAGATTGCGTTCGCCCACATTAAGCCTATTTGTATTAATAAAAAAAATGTCATCTTCAATAGTCTTAGCATCTCGATCGGCAGCTACCACTATAAAAGGTCCATCTTTTTGGACAGACAGTCGACGAATAATATTTTCCTGTTTAAACTTAAAAAACAAGCGCGCGTTGCTTGTGTCCTCCACATCGGTAATCCATAACTCGTTGGGGTTATCTTTATGTCTGAAGATAATTTCACCAGTAACCTCAGCATGTATAGTGAATGGCAACAGAACAACCATCCATAGACAGAAACACCTGAAAAAGTTTTTCATAGTATAAAACACCTCTATAGTATTAGTTGCCTTCCATTTCATAACATTATACTCATGAACAAAATTAATATCAAATGAAAAGGTGTGTAAAGTTTTTGTACCAATTCAAACTTTTTTCATATCAGGTAACGCCTCTCTCTATACATTGTAGGGGTGGGTCTCTGTGCCCGCCCGTTACATCCAATTTCTCAGACATGGCGGGGCACAGAGACCCCGCCCCACAATGGTTGGTGAAAAGTTAGTGCCAAAAACTTTACATACCCCATTAAAACATAGTGTTTGCAATTTTTACAGAAATATGGTATAATTCTTAATTGAAATATGGTTGTTTAGTTTAGAAAGCCTTTTAATCCCATCCAGCGAGGTGGAAAAAGGATGTTGGTTTTCACAATCGGAGAATGCATACACTTAGTTCTTGTAAACACAATATGTTTCTTTGTAAAGATAAACATATTTGAGCAGGAGTTATTTGTCAATCAATCACAGATGGTTTTGAGTATGAGACATCCTTGTTGGAATAAATATAGTAATTTGTCCCTTCTCACTTTTTAGTGAGAGGGTTTTTTTATGGTGTCGATGAGCAAATGGAAATGAATTTAGACAAACGATTACACTTGGGATAATCATCATGAAAATGCGAGACAAAGCACAAGTTATGGACGCAGAAGAGATACGTCGTGCTCTAATCAGAATCGCACATGAAATATTGGAGCGAAATCATAAGCATATTGAAAACATGGTCTTAGTCGGCATAAAGAGCCGTGGGGATACTCTGGCACACAGAATTGCAGAAAATTTGGGGCGTATTGAAAATATTACTGTACCTGTAGGGGCGATTGATGTAACACTTTATCGTGATGACATTAATCTGCATGAATCACAGATTCAGGTGAATACGACTGAAATGCCGTTTGAAGTGACAGAGAAAACGGTTATATTAGTTGATGAAGTGCTCTATACAGGTCGTACGACACGCGCAGCGATGGATGCGATCATGGATTTTGGTCGTCCTGCAGCAATTCAACTGGCGGCTCTTGTGGATAGAGGACATCGAGAACTTCCTATATCAGCAGATTATATTGGAAAAAATGTACCCACTTCGCGTAAAGAATTCGTTAGAGTACAATTAGTAGAAGAACACGGTGTAGATTCTGCAATGATATGTGAACCTGAACAGAATGAGTAAAACAGAAAACATGGGGAAAGTGCTTATCCGTAATGGACATATCATTGATCCTGCAAATGATGTTGATGAAGTCGGTGATGTACTGATAATTGATGGCAAAATTGCTCAAGTTGGTAGAACACTTGAACAAGATGTCAATGATGTGATTGATGCAACCGACTTGATTGTTACGCCAGGATTAATTGATATGCATGTTCATCTTCGCGAACCTGGTTATGAACATAAGGAGACAATTGCGACAGGTACGTCTGCAGCAGCTGCTGGGGGATTTACATCTGTGGTATGTATGGCAAATACATCTCCTGTGAACGATTCTCCAGAAAAGATTAGACACATTTATGAGATTGCACAACGGGATTCGGAACATAACAATAGTGCATCAGCGAATGTCTATCCAGTAGGCAGTATTACGCATAACCTTGCGGGTAAAGAATTGACCGATATACGCGGTATGCTTTCCGCAGGAGCAGTGGGTGTCAGTGATGACGGTGTTACAGTCATGAATTCTGCACTAATGTATGAAACATTACGTTTAAGCACGGAACTTGATTTCCCAGTTATGGTTCACTGTGAAGAACATAACCTTAATACTGGTGCAGTGATGAATCTGGGAGAAACATCACGAAGGTTAAATCTAATCGGAAGTCCGAATGCTGCGGAGGATATCATTGTTGCACGGGACATCATGTTGGCAGAAATGACAGGTGGACATGTGCATATTCTACATGTAAGCACAGCAGGTGCAGTTGATTTAGTACGTTGGGGTAAGGAAAGAGGTGTCAAGGTGACAGCAGAAGCGTGTCCACATCATTGGATTCTCACGGATGCAGAGGTTGAAAAACAGGGAACCAACGCCAAAATGCATCCGCCTCTTAGAACTGAAAGAGATATCAACGCTGTTATTGAAGGTTTATGTGATGGGACCATAGATGCGATTGCAACAGATCACGCACCGCATACACCATCAGAGAAAGCACGCGGTATGATAGATGCACCTAACGGAATAATTGGTCTTGAAACATGTGTTCCGCTTGTATTGACATATTTGGTTGAAACCAGACATTTAAGTTTGAAAGAAGCCATTGCGAAGTTGACATGTATCCCCGCTGAGATAGTAGGTATTGATCGCGGAACACTCTCAATTGGTGCGATTGCAGATGTCACACTTATTGATATAGATAAAACAGCAAAGTATGAAGTAGGAAATTCGTGTTCAAAGAGTAGGAACACCCCATTTGATGGTTGGGAACTCAAAGGTTGGCCAGTAATGACAATTCGAGCGGGTATTCGGAATTGAATATCTCTCATACACTGAGGTAAACATGAAAGCGATTCTTGCATTATCAGACGGGACCGTCTTTGAAGGGCAGCAATTTGGTGCGTCAGGTGAAACCGTCGGTGAAGTAGTCTTTAATACAAGCATGACAGGTTATCAGGAAGTTCTGACAGATCCGTCCTATAAAGGACAGATCGTAACAATGACATATCCATTAATTGGCAATTACGGTTGCAACGAAGTTGATGTTGAGTCAATCGGTCCACAGGTAGAAGGTTTCGTAGTGCGCGAATATAGTGCATATCATAGTAACTGGCGTTCAGAATGGAGTTTAGATGACTATTTGGCTGAGAATGGTATTATCGGTATTCAGAATATTGATACACGTGCTTTAACGCGCCGACTTCGCGTTCATGGTGTGATGAACGGTTGTCTTGCTACAGAAGATGCTGAGGGTAATCTGGATGGAAATAGTTTGGTAGAAAAGGCAAAATCTTGGCACGGATTAGTTGGATGGGATCTGGTGCAGCGTGTAACATGTCCAAATCCTTACGCATGGAATCACCGCATTAATTCAGATTTTCAAATAGAAAATGGTACTCCTTCTGAACAAGGAAAATACCGAGTGATTGCTATGGACTTTGGTATTAAATACAATATCTTACGTCAACTCACTGAGCATGGCTGTGAAGTCCAAGTTGTTCCAGCAACAACGACTGCGGATGAGATTCTTGCTGCGGATCCGGATGGTGTATTTCTATCCAATGGTCCTGGTGACCCCGCACCTCTTGATTATGCGATTACAACCATACAAGATTTAATGGGTAAAAAACCGATTTTCGGCATCTGCTTGGGGCATCAACTTTTAGGACTCGCACTTGGTGGGAAAACATATAAACTGAAGTTCGGGCATCGCGGTGCAAATCAACCCGTAAAACACTTTGAAACCGATCAGGTTGAGATAACTTCACAAAACCATGGCTTCTGTGTTGATATTGATTCCTTGCCGAGTACCGTTGAGATAACACATATAAATTTGAATGACGATACACTTGAGGGGATGCATCATCGTGAGTATCCAGTGTTTTCTGTCCAGTATCATCCAGAAGCATCTCCAGGACCGCATGATGCAAGTTACCTCTTTTCAAGATTTACTGAAATGATGAATTAAAACTCTGGTGATCACAGAAAATTTGATTGCCAAGACTGATAACATATAACTAAAAACTGATAACTATTATAAATTATAAAAAATGCCAAAACGAACAGATATAAATAAAATCTTAATTATTGGATCTGGGGCGATCATCATAGGTCAGGCATGCGAATTTGATTATTCTGGCACACAAGCCTGCAAAGCCTTAAAAGAGGAAGGCTATGAGATTGTTCTGGTAAATAGTAATCCTGCTACCATAATGACAGATCCTGATTTCGCTGACCGCACTTACGTTGAACCGATAACAGCAGATACGGTAGAACTTGTTATTGAAAAAGAGCGACCTGATGCCTTGTTGCCTACATTAGGTGGGCAAACTGCATTAAACGTATCTGTTGAATTAGCAGAAGCGGGGGTATTGGACAAATACAACGTTGAACTGATTGGTGCGAAACTGCCAGCAATTCAAAAAGCAGAAGACCGTGCGCTTTTCAAAGAAGCGATGGTAAAAATTGGCTTAGATGTTCCCAAAAGTGGTATAGCACATACATTACCGGAAGCCATATCCCTTATAGATGAGATAGGTTTTCCTGCTATAATCCGTCCTGCGTTTACCCTCGGTGGTACAGGAGGTGGTATCGCATATAATATTGAAGAATATCAAAAAATGGTAACTACCGGTCTTGCTTTAAGCCCGATTAACGAACTGCTTATTGAAGAATCTATCATCGGTTGGAAAGAATTTGAATTAGAGGTGATGCGCGATGGCGGAGACAATGTTGTTATAATCTGCTCCATTGAAAATGTTGATCCAATGGGTGTTCATACAGGAGATAGTATCACAGTTGCTCCGATACAAACATTAACCGATAAAGAATACCAAATGATGCGTGATTCGGCGATCAAGATTATCAGAGAAATCGGTGTCGATACAGGTGGATCCAACATTCAATTTGCAGTAGATCCAAGAACAGGTAAACAAGTCGTAATAGAGATGAACCCGCGTGTGTCCCGTAGTTCAGCACTTGCATCAAAAGCAACTGGATTTCCTATTGCAAAAATTGCTGCAAAGTTAGCAGTCGGTTATAATCTTGACGAAATACCGAATGACATTACAGCGGAGACACCTGCTTGCTTTGAACCAACAATCGACTATGTCGTCGTAAAAATACCGAGATGGGCATTTGAAAAATTCCAAGGGACAGACGAAACACTCACAACCATGATGAAATCTGTAGGTGAAGCGATGTCCATCGGAGGGACCTTTAAGGAGGCACTTCAGAAGGGGTTGCGTTCCTTAGAAACTGGCTGGTCAGGTTTTGACAATCATCCACTTGAACAGATACCACTCTCAGAAATTTCCAGCAAGTTAACTATTCCGAATGTAGAACGTTTATTTTACATAAAATCAGCACTGAAACGTGGTATGAGTATTGATGAAATATATGGCTATACACATATTGATCCGTTTTTCTTGTATAATCTTCAAGAAATAGTTGCTTTTGAAAATAGTTTAGAAGTATCAAACATGCAACCTCTCATTGAAAATGGGGATTCATCAGAAACAGAATCTGTGTCTATTTTACACAAGGCGAAACAATTCGGATTTTCAGATAGGCAACTTGCTGAATTATTTGATGTTTCTGAAGACCAAGTACGCGAAACGAGAAAAAGAGTTGGCATCGAAGCAACATATAAAACAGTAGACACTTGTGCTGCAGAGTTTGAGGCAGAAACGCCATACTACTATTCAACATGTTCATCTGAAGATGAAGTGCGACCAACAGATAAAAAGAAGATCATGATTTTAGGTGGTGGACCTAACCGTATCGGTCAGGGAATTGAATTTGACTATTGCTGTGTTCATGCAGCAATGGCACTCAAAACTGATGGATACGAAACAATCATGGTGAACAGTAATCCTGAGACAGTAAGCACAGACTATGATACCTCTGATCGTCTCTATTTTGAACCTTTGACGTGTGAAGATGTCCTGAACATCTACGACAAGGAGAAGCCGATTGGTGTTATAGTTCAATTTGGAGGACAAACGCCGCTAAACCTTGCTATGGCACTAAAAGAGGCAGGTGTGCCGATTATCGGCACAAGCCCTGAAGACATTGCACGATCTGAAAACCGACAACTATTCAAAGAGGTGTTGGATGAAATCAATTTGATGCAACCTCCCAATGCCACTGTTACGTCAAGTGAAGAAGCTATCCCCGTTGCATCTTCGCTGGGATATCCTGTGATAGTCCGTCCCTCTTATGTACTTGGTGGACGGGCGATGCAGATTGTATATGATGAACAACCCTTACAAGAATATATGGACTCCGCAGTTCAAGCATCTCCAGAACACCCCGTCTTAATTGACAAATATCTTGAAGAAGCGATAGAAGTGGATGTGGATGCTATTTCAGATGGACAGTTAACCGTCATCGGTGGTATCATGGAACATATTGAAGAGGCAGGTGTTCATTCTGGAGATAGTGACTGTGTGCTCCCACCTTACACATTGGTGGATGATCAGATCGAACAACTGAAGGAATATACTTATGCCCTTGCGAAGGCACTGAATGTATGCGGGTTGATGAACGTTCAATATGCAATAAAGAACGATGAGATCTATGTGTTAGAGGTTAACCCACGAGCATCTCGGACTGTTCCGTTTGTCAGCAAAGCCATTGGTGTGCCTTTGGCAAAGTTGGCAGCACGTGTGATGGCTGGTAAAACACTAAAGGAACTCAATTTCACAAATGAAATTGAACCTGACTATTTTAGTGTGAAGGCACCAGTATTCCCCTTTAACAGATTTCCTGGGGCAAACTCACGTCTGGGGCCTGAAATGAAATCAACTGGTGAAGTGATGGGAATTGATACTGACGTATCACGTGCATTTGCAAAGGCACAAAAAGCGTGCGGATATACCTTGCCACTGAAAGGTAATGCCTTCATCAGTGTGAGGAACAAAGATAAACGTGCCGTTATCTTTATAGCGAAAAAACTCACAGACATGGGGTTCGAGCTTATCGCAACACACGGCACTGCAAAAGTTTTGCTCCGCAATGGAATGGATGTACAACTTGTCTATAGTATTGGTAAAGGGAGACCGACAATCCATGATTATATCAAAAATCATGCTGTCGACTTGATTATCAATACACCTACTGGGGATTTACACCGGACAAACGAACTGCTTATCCGACAGATGGCAATTGAACATGACATCCCTATTTTCTCAACGATTCCAGGTGCGGCAGCAGCTGTTAACGCAATTGATGCATTACAACGGGGTGAAATTTCAGTCAGTCCACTTCAAGATTATCATAAATAAAGGTAATTAACATGTCAAACACAACAACAATTCAAAGAAACACACGTTGGGTTCAGGCTCTTGACAGAATACTCCAAGTTATAAACTTAGATGAAGATCATCCAATAAGGATATTGACAATTGAAGATGGAAGAGAGGTGGTTGTCGTGCAACCCAACGCATTTACAGTTTCTCGTCTTTATGCATCAGGGCGTCCAGATGGTGTACGACCGCATGGGATGGATTCCTATTACGATTATTTTTCTGGCAAATTAGAAAAATATGCAGAAGAAAATGGCAGTAGAGAGGGTTTTGAACTGACAGAAGATGAATGGGAAACGTTATTTGAGGAATCTTTCCTTAGGTATACACGATATTTGCTGTTTGCAGGCATTAAACGGTGGAAAGATGTACGTCGGGATACCGATACTAATTTATCTGTAACGAATATGGCACGTGAATTCGCCCCTTCAGAAATTGCATGGAGTAGCTATCAGTATAAAGGATATATGCTTATGATGAACAGTATCGCCAAAGCTGAATTAAGTTTACAAGATAATGATCCAGAGAAGGCTCTACAACATATTGACTTAGGTATTCAGAAGATTGGAGAATTTTGTGGCGAATGTTTGCGCGAGGAACACGGAGAGGCAGAAAACATTACTCGTGAACGGTACCTGAGCAATTTATTAGAATTCCGGTCAGACTTAGAGTCGGTTGGATCAGAAGATAGCGAAACCAACACAGATGAATCGTCTGAAGATGAACAAGAGGATACCGACCTATTGGCGGAATTGGAACGTTTGCTAAATGATGTTGATACAGATACTGAAAGAGAATAGATGGACAGACATTGCAATTATCTCTTTATAAATTGCAATGTTGTCCACCACACACTTATTGGTTGGATTCAGAAATCAATTAAGATTCCCATTCTTCATCTACTCTTTGACGGGTTGCGAGCATTAACACACCACCTAAAAATAGGAAAGCAATACCCCGGACCAAAACATGCCAGTAAAAATCTACTACTGGGATAAAAGTAATTGGAAAAGTTAATGCGGCAATTATCAGTAAATATGCTGAAGCAGGGTTTCCCCAAGAACGTAGAGAAATACCGTAGCAAAAAGCTGCTAAAGTAAAGAGGAACGCACCAATTTTCATAAGTGCATTTCCCCATTCCTCCCATACTTTTAAGAAGTTATTGCCGATTTCCTTTGTTGTTGAATTTTGAATAAACTCGTTGATAGCATTCAACGGAGCAGATTGGGATCCGTGGGCGATCAGTTCTATCACCACCCAAAGTGATGCAAAACCTACACCTAATAACGCCCCTGTTTTCACATCTTTAATTAAAAGAACAGTTGTTGCAATTACTGTTGGAACAATTAGAATTGGTATTACAACGCTTATCCCATGTATCACATCTGGACGTTGGTCACCCTGAACAATGAACATGATACTTGTAAATAACATCAAAAGACCCGCGAGAAATGAAGTTAATCCACCAATAAAATAGATTCTATTTGAATCATCAATCATATACTACCCCCCTTTTAGACACTTACGTAAGTTACAAATATTGTGTATCGGAATGATAAACAGAGAAGAAATAAGTTCTACATCTTTGATAAGAAATGAAAAATCTTATGAATTTATATTAAGTTGCATTTTTAATTAGTATACACATATTGAGATTCAATGTCAACAAAAACCTGTATCGTTAATCTACGTATTAGTAATGAACATTTTATTTGACGGTTCACATATACATCAGGTATAATTTATGTAACATATATGTGTAAAAGATACTTTGTAAAATGATACACACAAATTCACATGATGAATTTCATAATGTATCATTTACATTGATATTCCGATATTTATCAGTGGGAACAAGGACAATGAATATCCAAAATAACGTCCTGATTGTCGATACAGATCAACGTCAACGTGAGGTAATCTGTCAAACGCTTGATGGTGAAGGTTTGGAATTAACTGTTACAAGTAATATGTATCAGGCATTTCATCTACTTGAACACGAAACCATAAATATTTTAATTGCACCTTTAAAAGCTGAACGGATTGATGGACTAACACTGTTGGATGCTGCAACGAAACATCATCCTGATATTGGCGTTATCTTTATCACTGTTCCAAACGTGCTTGAAACTGACATTGGGATCAAGGTAATGTTGGCACATGAAGGCACATTTTTTCTTTACAAACCGCTCAATCCTGTGCATTTGAAAGCACTCCTACAAAAGACGCTTCAAAATCAACGACTCACCTTTGAAAATCGCAAACTCCGATCACAGATTGACGAAAAAGAAGGGCTCTGTAGACTTACCGGTAAATCACCACAACTTATGCAGATACGCGAGATGATTACCCAGATTGCTCCAACGAGAGCTACAGTGATGATCTATGGTGCACGAGGTACTGGAAAAGAACTGGTAGCACGTGCGATTCACCATAGGAGTCTTCAAAAAGGAGATTTAATTGCCTTTAACTGTGCCACACTCAATGAAAATTTAGCAGAGTCCGAACTTTTTGGTCATGAACGCGGGGCATTCAGTGGGGCATACTATCAACGCAAGGGAAGATTTGAACTTGCAAATGGCGGCACACTTTTTCTTGATGAAGTGTCTCAACTCAGTCTGTCAAATCAAGCAAGACTCCTACGTGTGCTTGAAGAACGTGAATTTGAACGGGTGGGTGGAGATAAAACAATTCAGGTTGATGTCCGGATTATCTGTGCTACCAACCATGATTTAGAAGCTGCATGTAACAATGGTGAATTCCTTCCCGATCTGTATGATCGTCTTAATGTAGTATCCATCGATCTTCCGAAACTAAATGAACGTATGGAAGATATACCACTCCTCGTAAACGATTTCCTTGAGGAGTTTTGCAGAGAAAATGGTAAAACATTGAAAAGTCTCACACCAGAGGCAGTTCGTACTCTAATGAAATACAGTTGGCCTGGGAACGTGCGAGAATTAAAGAACTGTATTGAAGGTCTGGTAGTCATGTCAACCGAGCAGACATTAGAATTAAATGACCTACCTGATCGAATCTTGAAGGAAGCAGAAGAAATGCATTCTGTCCTACCTTCTGCACCAACTTTACATAGTCCTGATACCTATGGGAACGGCGGTCCATCTCTAAATGTGTCAGTCGGTATGTCGCTTGAAGATATCAATCGTGAAGTCTTACGTGCAACGCTTGAATATACGGAAAATAATAAAGCAAAGGCAGCAAAAATCCTTGAAATCAGTCGTCGAACGATACAACGTAAAGCAAAAGAATACGGTTTATGTGATGAAGAAGATGATGTCTGAACCTATCCACCGGTTTATAGCACAGAAAGTGTTACTGTGATTGAAGGAACAACATATTTGCATAAGACCTATTATAGTACTCTACCTCATTCAGCATTGCTGATGCGTCTTCATCAATAATAGTCACTGTGTTAGGATGCATCTGTAAAGCGGATGCTGGTACCATTGAAGTGATAGGTCCTTCTATTGCTTTGGCTATTGCTTGTGATTTTGACGTACCGCATGCTAATAGCAGGCACTGCTTTGACTCCATGATGGTTGCTATTCCCATCGTAATTGCCATTTTTGGAACTGCCTTGACATCCCCATTAAAATGTATCGCATTTGCTTCAATTGTGTTTCGTGATAGCGTTACAATTCGTGTGCGTGAAGCAAGCGATGAACCCACCTCATTAAATCCAATATGTCCATCTGTCCCTATACCTAAGATTTGGATGTCAATACCACCAGCACAAATTATTTTTTCTTCATAAGATTCACAGAATTTTTCATGATTATCTGATGTATTCTGTGGAATATGTTGATTTGCCTTTGGTATATTGACATGATCAAAAAAGTGTTGTGCCATGAATGTGTGGTAACTTTGCGAATGTTCAAGTGGAATGCCAACATATTCGTCCAAATTGAAGGTAGTCACACCAGAAAAATCAAGGTTTTCTTCTTTGTGCATACGCACGAGTGATTTGTATAACGCTATTGGTGTGCTACCTGTTGCTAAACCTAACACAAAGTTGGGTTTGTTAAGGATAGCATCTCGAATTATATTGGCTGCAATAGATGCAATTTGATGGTGGTCTGGTCGAATAATTACTACCATATAGACACAAAAAGTTAGACTTCTCCGGCAATTATTTTGCTCATGTCCTCACTAATCTGATGTACCGTTCCTTCTGGGTCGTCTGCACCTACAGGCAGCTCAGCGGTCATGTAATCGTCATAACCAACATCATTTAGAGATGTCATCACAGCGTTCCAATCAATAGTACACTCTTCAATCAGATAAGTAAATCTATGTTCATTGGCATTGAAACCTTTGACATGGACTTTGGAAATACGCGAACCGAGTGAACGAATCCAATGTTGTGGGAAACCGTAAGCGACAATGTTACCCACATCAAAATATGCTGACACTGAGTCACTTTCAAATTCATCAATATATCGTGCGAATTCAATTGGACTCAACAAGAATTTATTCCAAACATTTTCTATAGCAATACTAAGTCCTTTTTCCTTTGCTGTTGGGATCAATCTGTGTATTTCTGCTTGTGAACGGTGATATGCATCTTCATAAGTTATCTGATTATTGACGACAGCTGCGACGAGTAAAACCGTATCTGCCCCAATAACATCCGCAGTAGCAAGGGAATTCAGCATTGCCTGATGGCACTCTTCTCGGACTGATGCATCGGGATGTGAAAGCGGATGTGACCAGTGTTTTCCATTCATAACACTGCACAATTCAATTCCGTTGTCATCCGCCAATTGTTTGATGTCGACGCGTTCTTCTTCTGAACGTAATGTTCCTATTTCAACGCCGTCAAAACCTGCTTTTTTTGCGATTTTAAACCGTGCTTCGGTTGTATCTCCGGGTAATGACCCGATACAAATACCTTTTTTCATTATTCTCCTCTGAAATGGATTTACTGTGATAAGAAATGAATAAGGGATGGCATATTCAAACCATCCCTCAATAAATTTGGATGAGAAATTAATCTCGTTGTTTTTTCAACAGTCCCCAGGTGGTAGAGAGTTTATGTTGTGCTTCAACAGGGAGAAGATCACCATTCATGACATCTGACACCTCATCGCCATCAAGTGCTCTGTTGTAAACATATAGTTCATCAAGATAAAATTTAGCAGAATTGAAACCTGTCTTACCAATATACATTTTCTCAACACCTTGTGCGTGATTTTCTGGAACATTGTTTTGTTGAGTTTGTTTACCATCTACGAAAAAAGAAAGTTGACCACCTTTTTTGGACCCTGCGATATGATACCATTTACCGATTTCGAATACTGAATCTTCACCATCGGGACCAGCACAGTGTGGTCCTTGGTTCCCTGGCTCATATCTATAGTGGATATATAATGGAACACGATTGCATGTCCATATTCCTGGTGCTCGGTCTATACCTGGTGCCTTTTTGGCTATTATTTGATCCCAACCGCCAGAATTCGCTTTGGTGAAATAGAGCCAAAACAGAAATGTATTATCCTTATATTCTGCTAACTCACCAAAGGATTCAACTGTTACACTGGAGTTGTTTGTGTCGCAAAGTAATGCACCATTCCCGTATACTACTTCATCTTTACTGATTTCAGCGTCAGCAATAATCGTAGCATCATTTCCGCCATCTGTTTCATCTTTTATTTTATTTCCATCTGCTCTATCAAAACTGAAGTAGAGAATTAATCCATCATCCTTAACTGCTGCAGGTGTTGAAAGAATTCCTACAAAAAGTAGGAGTGGAATTGACAGATAAAGTAAGATTCGCATTGAGGATACCTCCATAAAGATTCTGTTGTTGTGAGATGTGGACGTATCAATAAATCCACAAAATACTTTTCAAACCATTGTTTTAATTTAGTTGTGTGGTATTATACAAGAATCATATATTTTTGTCAAGTATATTAAATTAACCAAATGGAGGTGTGTAAAGTTTTTAGCTCAACTTTACACACCCTTGACAAGAGTCTTGTGTTTGGTATAATAACAACATACTCTTCGAAAAACGAAAAGGATTCCAATGCTTAAAATAATTGACACACACCAGCACCTATGGGACACAGCTAACTTACCATATCCGTGGTTAGACGGGTTTGACTTGCTCAAACAGCAATATACACCACAGGATTATCGGGACGCAATTGGGGATATTAACGTCGTCAAATCGGTGCATGTTGAAGGCGATCCTGCCGAAACACATGTCGTGCCAGAGGTAGAATGGCTAACGCACATTGCAGAAACAGACGGGATGATTGGTGCAATTGCTGCCGCTGCACCACTTGAAAAGCCGGACATTGAATCTACACTTGAACAACTCGCTGCGTTTGAACTTGTTATCGGTGTTAGACGGATGGCATGGCACCATCCGGACAATCAATTCTATGCCAGTCCAGAACTGATTAACGGTGTGAGATTATTAGCGAAATACGAGCTCTCTTTTGAACTCTGCGCAAAACACGATCAACTTCCCGCTGCCATTGACTTAGTAAAAGCCACACCAGAAGTTAGACATGCTATTAACCACTGCGGTGGTCCCAATATAAAAGACGGAGAGTTTGAACCGTGGGCAACCCACATGCGCGAACTCGCCGCCTTTGATAATGTCTACTGCAAAGTATCTGGCATCGTGACCACTGCCAGTGAAAACTGGACATCCGATGAACTCAAACCTTACATCAGACATCTGGTTGAAGTATTTAACTATGACCGCCTGATGTTTGGTAGCGATTGGCCTGTATGCACTTTAGCTGCAACATACCGGGAATGGTATGAGGCACTTCTGTCAGTTATTGAAGACGCATCCGATTCAGAGAAAAACCTATTCTTCTACCAAAATGCTTCAGAGTTTTATAGGATGTAAGTGATCACATTAAAGTGTAATCAGAATGGGTTCAACACCTTGTGATTCCTGAATTTGCTGCTTCAGTGATGACGCTTCAGACCGTTCCACAAACGCACCAATAGTCACACGATGCACTGTCCTTCCTTTAACTGTCGCAGTGTATATCTTTACCTTCTCATTCGGATATAACCGTTGTAGGTTTTCAGACATCATATTTGCATTGCGTCTTTCAGCGAAAGAACCTACCATCAATGTTAATTTTGGTGTTGCATTCACCGTCTGTGTTTCGTCACTCGTGCTTCCACTACCGAATTGCAATTGTGCTTGCTGAGTGCTCTGATTACCTGCAGCATCTTGAACACTTAATACAAATTTATAGATTGTCGTAGTCAATTGTGGGATCTTAGTTAAAACAATCGTTTCAGGTGGTGCACCTATACCTTCACTGTTCTCAACAAGGTTGTTGTTTGTATCAAATATCTCAAGTTTCCAATTGGCAACCTGATTGATGTCCCATACATTCACACCAACGCTCTTGGCACCAGTTTTTGAGAGTTCAATCGTTGTGGGAATCAGGTCAACCGTAAGTTTTTTGCTGTTCCTGAGATGTAAATTCCCTTGGATATCCACAATATGCAATTGAAGGACGTAATCCCCATCGGGAACTAATTTGTCATCACTTCCAATACCGTTCCACACAATATCCTCTGATGGTGAACCTGCACCAGATTTTTCCCAAACCGCTTCTGTATATGCATCACGAAGCGTTAATTTCCATTTTTCATTTGCTCTCGCCTTGAAACGGAAAGTAGTGCTATCTTTAATTCCATCACTATTCGGAGAAATCGCAGATTCAGTGAGTTCTAATTCATCTAAAGCCCCCACAGGTTCTGCATCAAGATTAAGCGTTTTCGGCATGAGAATCGTAGATGATGCTTGTGTATCGACTGTGTTTTTGGTTTTTGTTTCTGCAGCCGGTTCAGGGGGAACAGGTTTAGTTGGAGCAGATTTACGTCTGTTTCCACCCCATCGCAACGTTGCTGTTATCCAGTGTAGGCTTTGGTCTAACACGCCACCACTGACATGGGCGTAATCCAACTGTCCAGAAGTATTCCGAAAACTTATTCCTTGTGTCCATTGCCCAGAGTTGAATCTATCGGATGCGGTTAACGCTGTATATCCTACCCGTAACCCAAAGTGATTGTTGAAAAGCCACCGTTCTGCACCAAAGTGCAACCGAAGTCGTTCACCCCAATCTGCATTATTCTGTCCACGGATAGCAAAATCTGCCGATAACAATGTGGCACTGTCTAATCGATATGTTGTGCCGAAACGGGCGGCTAACGGCAAACTTTCATATACAGGTTCTATTAACTCCCCATTACCATTCCGTATACCGTTACTTAATTCAGAAAGATTTATACCTACGGTAATAGAATCTCCTAACTTTTCCAATGGATAAGTGAACTGCATCCCAATATCTACGCTCCAGAGAAACTTGTTTATATCTGGTTCATTGTTCTGAAAGTAGCGTAGGTTTGCTCCTGCGGATGCCTGCGGTCCCAATGCTAAACCGTAACCTAAAAGCACAATCTGTGTCGACTCATTGTTGGAATTATTCCATCCGTTGAACCAGGATGCAAGAGATAAACTGCCAACATTCTTATTCGTTAAACCCAACGTGTATGGACTCGCTGAAAACGAGAACGCCTGATCTGGTCCTGATGGTTCCCCAGAAAACGGAATCGCCCCCATATTTACTTCCAATCCGTTCATAAATCCGAGCGAAGAAGGATTCCATAGAAAACCGTTATTTGTTGAGGGACCCGCTGTGAAAGCACTCCCCATGCCGACTGCCCGCGCACTTGCACCGACAAAGATATCACGATGGTCTATCCCAGAAGAACCTTCTGAAACCATCACATTTCCTAACATTAACACTACAAAACTCATAATAGCAAGAGTTTTCAGTTTCATTATAATAACTCCATCTAATTTTACTTTTGTACATTTTAAAGGTAATTTCCTCTGCAATTTTAACGTGTAAACGGTATAGTTGGGTACAAACCGTAAATTATACCATTTCTAAATGATCATGGGTGTGTATAGCTTTTGGCAAAGGTTATCTCACGTTCAGACACATCGTAGCGGCGAAGTCTCCTCGCCCTCGTTGGAACACATCCTATCCATCAGCCGTGGTTGGGATGGAAATGTGACAAGGGATAGTAATCGGGCGGAGAGACCCCGCCCCTACATGCAGTGCCAAAAACTTTACACACCTGATGCCCAGATCAAATTTGCCAATAAATCACAAATATGTTACAATTGTCATATAATACGGTATCATCTATTAAGAGTTAAACATTAGATGGGAAGTGAATTTAAAAAAGCACTCATAATTTTCATCGGATTTATTCTAATTTTAGCTGCTATCTTAATCATCCTCATCTTACGTTATTCAATGTACGGTTCCATCATAGAAACGATGGAGATGGTAGACTTCAATGGAATTTTCTTAGCCTTTATGGGGGCAGCAGTACTGAACTTAATTAGTGTTGTTTTAACTTTCAACCTCGCGCGTGCGTGGGTGAAAGAACAACCAGAATTCGCTGAAAATATACTTCGTTTTGCCAAAATTATCAGTATAACATTAATCATTATTATTGGCGGGTTAGCAGGCGGAATTATTGTTCTAAGGACTTTGTGGACTATCGGATATTTTTAAGTTTGCAATTGTGTTGTATATGTGATATAATACCATAATTAATAATTTGACTAAACATTCAAAATAAGTTTAGTGTGGACCAGCAATTTGTAAAGATTGATTTATTGATGTCTATTTTACAGAAAAGATAAATACAAGATTAGTCGTGTGTAGGAGTATATAGGTTGTTCGTTTTCTCAATAATCCGTATCTGTTGCACATGCATAGTTATACATGGGGGTGTGAAAAATACACTATAGAGGCAGACGTACGCAAAAACCGAAGGAAAGACAGACTCGTTCTAATTATCAAATACGAGCCAAAGAGATTTTGCTTATTGATGAAGAAAACAAACAGGTCGGTGTGATGACACCACGCGAAGCAATGGATCGTGCCGAAGAAGTCGGGTTGGATCTGGTTGAAGTTTCTCCAAATGCAAACCCACCTGTTTGTAAGATAATGGATTACGGGAAATATCAGTACGAAAAGAATAAGCGTGCAAGAGAAGCTCGCAAGAAACAGTCGAAGATTGTACTAAAAGAGATACAATTTCGACCTGATACAGCCGAACATGATTACCAATTCAAAAAACGTCATGTTGAAGACTTTTTGAAAAACGGTTGGAAAGTCCGGGCGACTGTACGTTTTCGTGGTCGGGAAATGCTTCACACAGAATTGGGTAAAAACATGCTTGCCCGATTGGAAGAAGACGTGGCTGAACTGGCAGAGGTAGAACAACCTGCTAAAATGGAAACACGTGTCATGTCTATGCTCCTAACACCGAAATCTTCATAATTTTGTGTCTAATATGTTCTATGAACGACACAACAAGGCGTTTTTATGTTCATAGAATTTCGCATCTCTTTTGATTTAACGGCTTTTGAAAGAGACGCGCCTTTGTGAGGAGACTTCGCTTCTCCTCTTTTATTTTGTATGTTTATACCTTCATCAAGAATTCAATAAATCAGTTTATATAAGCCGTTCCAAAGGATATTGTAATGCCGAAAAAGAAAACACATAAAGGCGCAGCAAAACGTTTCAAATTTACTGCTAAAGGCAAGATACGCCGTAATCGCGCGTATGCAGGACACTTGTTTATATCAAAATCTGCAAAGCGGAAACGACGTTTACGACAATCTACATTAGTTGACCCAAGCAATGAGAAACGTTTGAAACGTTTAATTTATTAGGAGTTCAAAATGGCACGAGTAAAAACAGGAAATGTCCGTCGAAAGCGAAGGAAACGGATACTCAAGCATTCCAAAGGGTTCCGTGGTGGACGTAATAATCTCAGACGTACCGCAATGGAGGCGGTAGAAAAAGCGTGGAATCACGCTTATGCACATAGACGTGCCCGCAAACGCGACTTTAGACGATTATGGATTATGCGTATCAATGCCGCCGCAAGACTACACGGACTGACATACAGTAAATTCATGCACGGACTTAAAACCGCAGGAGTAGAGTTGGACAGAAAAGTCCTCGCTGACATCGCTGTCCATGATGCATCAGGATTTGAGCAACTTGTCACTCTTGCAAAAGGGTAGTTAAAACCGATGCATTTTTCTATACATGACGAGTTGTACTAAATAACCATCTATAAAACTTTATTTCACAAAAGAAACGTTTTGTCTGTCATTATCATATATTTATATGTCCTTCAGTCCCGTAGGAACGATATGTTTATAGCATAAATGCAAATATATGTGAAACCCAACAAAATAATTTATTAACTTTTAACTACACAAGTTGTATGTATGATAAACTTGCAGTAGATAAAGAGGTCTTGTAAATTGGTAGAAAATTTCATGCAGATATGCATGAGCAGCAAGAAAGCAAGAATAGGAGTCAAAAACACTCCGAGATAGGAAAATTCAGTTACCTCCGAATATCTATGAAAACTTAACGATTAAATCTTAGGTGTTGACATGGGCGCGTCTTTTATTGATGAAATTATAGGCAGATTAGATATTGATATTGAAGGTGCTCTCGAGGATTTGGATGATGTTATAACTAAACTTTTGGATTTACGTGAAGTTATCGAGGAATCTAATCAAGTTATAGACTTACTAGATAAAAATCTTAATTCTCTTAAAAGTAGTACCCAGATTGACCTTACTGAGTATCGAGAGTTCGATCAACAACTTGACAATCTTGAGAATCAGGTTAAATCACTATCTCATAGTATTAGTGAAATTGGATCAACCACTCCTGATATTAGTGTTACCAATCAAGCTATAGAAACATTTGAAAAAGTTATTAATCAACTGGAAGGGAAAGTTGCTGAGTTTAGGAATGAGCAAAGCAACATAAAGATGTAAATTAGGAATTATGTCATTAAAGGCTGTGAAGGGACAAAGTAGGTAGTTGAGACATCTCAATCAGAGATACCGTGCCATCGGCTGAAAGCACGGTTTTAGGAACAACTACTGAATTTCATCCTGGAGCCAATTGACCAAGAAATGAAGCGGACAGATTAGATCAATCTGTCAAGCGGGGTGGTACCGCGGAAGTAGATGCTTGTCGCTTTCGTCCCCATAACCTCTCAAGCACAACTTGAGATAGAGGGACAGCGTGACAGGCATAATCTTTTTATAAGGCAACTATGAAAGCAGAATTAGAAGCAATTCAAGCGACAGCGTTGGAAGCATTAAAAGATGTGAAAACTGCAGAGGCACTTGAATCGCTTAGGATTGAATACTTTGGACGTAGAGGAAAGTTGACAGATGTTATGAAGGGTATGGGTCAACTCTCTAAAGAGGAACGTCCTATTATTGGAAAACTCGCGAATGAGGTGCGTTCGTCCTTAACCACAGCGTTTGAAGAAACAAAGAACGCTCTGGAGAGTGAACATCAAGAACAGCAACTCATTGCAGAATCTATTGACATTACACTTCCCGGACGAAAACCTGCTTATGGAAAAGCACATCCTGTCATGCAAACGTTAGAACGGATTGAAGCGATTTTCACACAAATGGGATTTCAAGTAGTGACGGGACCAGAAGTTGAAACAGAACATTATAATTTTGATGCGCTCAATACACCACCAGACCATCCCGCACGCGATCTGCATGACACCTTCTATCTCACTGATGGACATCTTTTAAGAACACATAACTCCCCTGTTCAAATCCGAGCGATGGAAAACCAGAAACCACCAGTTCGCATTATTGTTCCCGGCAAAGCATACCGAGTAGATTACGATGTTTCGCACACGCCGATGTTTCACCAGGTAGAAGGTTTGCTTGTAGATAGACATGTTACATTTAGCGAACTGAAGGGAGTGTTAGTATCTTTCGCACGTCAGATGTTCGGGGACCGAACACAGATGCGTTTCCGTCCACATTTCTTTCCCTTTACGGAACCGAGTGCAGAAGCGGATATATCCTGCACAATATGCCGTGGCAAAGGATGTCGGAGTTGCGGACACACAGGGTGGATTGAAATTTTAGGGGCAGGTGCGGTTGATCCAGAGGTGTTCCGTGCGGTCAACTACGACCCAGAAGAAGTTACAGGTTTCGCTTTCGGTATGGGAGTAGAACGAATCACAAACCTACAGTTCCGTATTCCAGACATCCGCACATTTTATGAAAACGATCTCCGATTCTTAAGACAGTTTTAAAGAACATTAGACCTCTTATGGGAGGATAAATTCTGCGGTAGCCCTCTTGTGGGAGGGGTTTGTAACCCCGATTTCCGTGCGATTATGAAGGACTTATCTATGAACATAACACTGAATTGGCTGAAAACATACATAGACTTCGATTTTTCTGCAGAAGAACTTGCAGATAGATTAACGATGTTGGGAATTGAGGTAGAATCCATCAAAGAACTTGGCACTGCATTAAAAGGTGTAGTTGTCGGTAAGGTGACAGCTATTAAACCACATCCGAACGCTGATAAACTTGTGCTATGTCAGGTTGATATTGGTGAGGAAGACACACTTCAGATAGTCTGTGGCGCACCGAATGTACGTGAAGGAATGTTTGCTCCCGTTGCAACAATAGGCACAGATTTACCCACTGGCATTTCAATCAAACGAGCGAAACTACGCGGAGAAGAATCGCACGGGATGCTCTGTTCAGAGAAGGAGTTAGGTTTCTCAGAGGATGCTGCTGGACTGATGGAATTATCCTCCGATCTTCCCATCGGCATTGAGGTAACCGATGCATTGGGGTTAGATGATACAGTCCTTGAACTGGAAATAACTCCTAACCGACCAGATTGCCTAAGCTTAATCGGTGTCGCTCGCGAGGTTCGTGCAGAAACAGGTAATGATATAAAACTACCTGAAGTGAATGTCCAAGAAGATGATACTGATATTCGTGAATTAACTTCTGTTACTATTGATGCACCTGATCTCTGTCCTCGCTATGCGGCACGTGTTATTCAAGGGGTAAACATTGGTGAATCTCCAACATGGCTAAAACAACGGCTTGAGTCTGTCGGTATCGGTGTTATCAATAATATCGTTGATGTTACGAACTTTGTCCTGATGGAGTATGGACAACCATTGCATGCATTTGATTATCACAAACTCGAGGAAAACCGAATTGTTGTGCGCCGCGCTGCAGCAGGTGAGATAATTACAACGCTTGATGCAGAGGAACGCAAACTCACACCTGACATGTTAGTGATTGCTGATGCGACAAAACCTGTTGCTCTTGCAGGAATTATGGGAGGTTTCGATTCTGAAATTACCGACACAACCTGTGATGTGCTGCTGGAAAGTGCCAATTTTGATCCTTCAAGTGTCCGAGCTACCGCAAAAGCATTAGGTATGAACACAGAGGCATCATATAGATTTGAACGTGGTGCGGATCCAGAGGCAGTTATTCCTGCCATTGACCGCGCAACGCAACTTATTGTGGAATTAGCAGGTGGAACGGTATGCAATGGTATTATTGATGAATATCCGGGGAAATGTGAACTTTTGCAGATTCAACTTCGTCCTGAACGCGTCAACTTCATATTAGGAACTGAACTTGAAACTGAAGAGATCATGCAGATTTTAAGTCGTTTAGGGTTTGACATCCAACATACACAAAATCCAGTTTCCCCCTTGATAAGGGGGGCAGGGAGGTTGAATACTGAAGAAAATATATTGACAGTAACCGTTCCAACATACAGAATAGATATTACACGTGAGATTGATCTGATTGAGGAAATTGCGCGTGTTCACGGGTATGACAACATCCCTACAACGTTACCGAAAGGTGATATACCTGTTCCCACACTAAACATTTTAGATGAAGTTCGTAGACGTATAAAACACTACTTGCTTGGTTCTGGCATGATGGAAGCGATAAACTATAGTTTCTGCCATCCGAACTGCTTTGACAAAGTCCGATTAACTAACGACAATCCACTCCGTGATGCATTGAAACTACAAAATCCATTGAGTCCAGAGATGTCAATTCTACGGACGACACTGCTTCCGAGTCTACTTGAAAATGCACAGCACAATCACAATCATCAGATAGATAATATTGCCCTCTTTGAAATGTCCACTGTGTTCCTGAATGGAGAGGAACCCGCACGCATTGCGGGTATCCTTGCGGGAGAAATAGGAGGAGGTGTCTACGGAAATCCGTCCCAACCACCAGATTTCTTTGACATCAAAGGCGTTGTAGAAGGCGCACTTGAGGTCTGCGGTATAACCGAATGGAAATTTGCAATCACTGATGAACCAACCTTCCATCCGGGTCGTAATGCTGAAGTGTTGTTGGGTGATCAACGTATTGGGATTCTGGGAGAAGCACATCCAAAGGTGCTTGATAATTACGAACTTCCTTACAAAGCTTATCTCTTTGAACTTGACCTTGAGAAACTTGCAGATGCAGCCGATTTCTCCAAACGATTTGAACCAATCCCTATCTATCCCAGTATCTTACGTGACCTGGCGATTGTGGTAGAACAGGATATACCATCGGATAAACCGATAAACATTATCTATGCCACTGGTGGAGCGTTGGTTGAATCCGTGCGATTGTTTGATGTATATGTGGGGGATCAGGTGCCGGAAGGCAAGAAAAGTCTCGCATACACAATAACATATCATTCTGCCACCGAAACCTTGACAGATAAGGAAGTAAATGACCTTCATGACAAAGTTGTAGAACGCCTGAATCAAGAACTCGGTGCGGAGCTAAGAATGTAGGTAATTGTCTGAACCAGGATTTACAGGATTAGAAAACTCTACAAAAACCGCTATGCAGGCACATCGTATCAAGAAGTTATTTTCTGCTATTGCGCGACACTACGACTTTCTCAACTCACTGCTAAGTCTGCGGTTTGACAGGAGTTGGCGGCGAGAGACAGTCAAAGCGAGCAGTGTAACGCCAACAAGTAAGGTGCTTGATGTTTGCACAGGGACAGGTGAACTTGCACTTGCTTATGCAGATATGCTTGAGACGGGTGGTTCTGTCATCGGTTCGGACTTTTGCTATGAGATGTTAGTTGTCGGGAAGCAAAAGGTGGAACGGCAGAATAGGCAACACGCCTTCATTCCGATTGAGGCGGATACCCTAACCCTCCCGTTCTCAGATAATACTTTTGATATTGTCTCGGTGGGGTTCGGTATCAGAAATGTATCTGATCTTGAGTTGGGAATCCGTGAGATGGCGCGCGTTGCTGTCCCCGGTGGAAGAATAGCAATTCTGGAGTTCACGCAGCCTGTCAATCCAGTGTTTCGTAGTCTATATTATTTCTATTTCACGAAGATTTTGCCGTTCCTTGGCAATTGCATATCCCGTAACAAGGATGATGCCTACGGTTATCTTCCGCGTTCTGTCATGCAGTTCCCAAATTGCGATGCATTGAAACAGATTATGGAGCAGTGCGGACTGACAGATGTGCAGTATTATCGAAAAACTTTGGGTATTGTGGCGATTCATGTTGGGGAAAAGAAGTGAACAGTTTCGCGAGATAGTTGTAAGTCCAAAGTCTTAGCCAACCAAACGTTCCACATGCGCCACAACAGATTCGGAGAGACCTTCCAGACTATAGCCACCCTCTAATGCTGAAACGACATTACCCGATGCAACCTCCTCTGCAACATCTAAAACCAATTCGGTTAGTGTCGCAAACCCATTTGCAGTTATGTAAATATTAGCCAACGGATCAAGATGGTGTGCATCAAACCCTGCGGAGATAAGGATAAACTCTGGTGAAAAATCTTGTAGTGCAGGTATAAGAACATCCTCAAAGACTCTGATATATTCGTCATCACCAGTATCGCGTGGCATCGGCATGTTAAGCGTAGTGCCGCGGGCTTTTCCACTTCCTTGTTCATACCTTGAACCCGTGCCAGGATAAAGTGGTGATTGATGGATAGAGAAGAAGAAAACCGATCCATCTTCGTAAAATATATCCTGTGTGCCGTTGCCGTGATGCACATCCCAATCTACGATTGCCACCTTACCTACACCGTGTTCCCGTTGTAAATAACGCGCTGCAATAGCGATGTTGTTGAACAAGCAGAACCCCATGCTCTGCCCCGGTGTAGCGTGGTGTCCTGGTGGACGCACCAACGCAAAGGCGTTTTTTGCTTTCTTTATCACGACTGCCTCTGCTGCACATAGCACGCCTCCTGTTGAAAGTAAGGCAATCTCGTAAGAGTCATGTCCAACAGGCGTGTCGTAGGACAATGGGATTTCTGACTCACAGGATTGTCGGATATGTTCACTATAGCCAGAATTGTGTGCGTAGGCAATTTGTTCAGTGGTGGCAGGTTGCGGTTCAATGTGATGTAGTTGATCCCAAACATCGCTTTGTTGGAGTGCTGCGAGGCTTGCTCTGAGTCGGTCGGGACGTTCAGGGTGTCCGTAACCTGTGTCGTGGTTGAGGTATTCTGGGTGGTAGACGAATGCAGTTTTTTGTGGCATGATATTAGGTTCTAAATGAGATTAATTGATTTTTTCATCTTTGAAACCGTACCGTAAAGTGCGTTTTTTTATGTTACGGTACGGTTTTGGTTCGGTTTTTCGTACTGGGTTGTGAGGGCAGTCTGTGTATGGGTTTGTGAGTGATTTTTTGTGCGTATTTCTGGTAATTTCAATTTTTGATTTGGAAACCCCTCCTACAAGAGCATTCGCAAATAAGTAGCAACTTGAGTTATATTAACACAAAAAGTAAGTTTGTCAAGTATAATTTCAATCAGTTTGACCAAATAACGTCTGTTACTTCACCACGGTAGAGGACAACGTTATACTTCAACGTCAAAGTATCATAAGGTGGGGAAAGGTGGAACGGTTCATAATAGACAGGTGATGGGTGTATTAGGCAGTAGTTCTTTCTATTACGCACCCACCATGGTGTTGGATGGCGAGGATTATCGGGATGATCAATGATAACAATCCCGTAAGTTTCGTTGTCAGCGGGATGTGTGGCAGTGAAGCTGCACCATTTGCTCTGTTTTCCAAAGATATCCATCGGTTCAGTGCGTCCATCTGCGTCTAATAGTTTTCCCGGTGTGATGATATTGTCAAATCGGATTGCCATGCCGCTGTAGTATCTGCCATCTGCGCCGGGTTCACCGCGCCGTAAGTCAAGCACAACATCACGGTCGTTTGGTCTGAACGTCAACGTAATGTATATATTCATTGAATCTTCTGAGGGAGGATGGATGATTATTTTCCGCTGCTCTGTAAGGTGTTTTATTCCCTGCCAATCTATCCATGCGTTTTCAGTTACCAAATATGCACTGGTGAAAGTTGCATGCTCTCTAATAATCCGTTGATGAACGATTTTACCGTAGCCTGTTGGGTCTGCACCTTTTGCGGGTTGTTCCCAAAAATTGACATCGTTCACTTTTTTCCATGCGACCCATAGACCTTGGTGATGGACGTGATCGCCGGGTTCGTTCATTGTTAGCGGTGGTGCACCGGGTAGGTTTAAGGGGTGGCAGAAAGGACGGTTACCGTCTTCGGGAAAATGGTATCCTAAGACTTCTTGTTCATGCCAAGCGATGGTAAGACTGTGTTGTGTTTGTGATATTGAAAACATTATTTATCTATTACCTATTCTTCATTTTCAACGATTCATAAGTCTTGTTCTACAAGAAAACCGTGTTCTTTGAGTGAATTAGATACGGATGTCCAGACAGCGCGTGCTTGTTCAACAGCTTCAGTTGCATCTGAGGCAGTGGCTTCTGACATGGGATCGGGGTCCCGTGCCTCAACTGCCCAACGGGTTAAATTCGACAGGTCAGGGTACGCTGTTTTAAATTGCCAACTCTCAGGCAGCATGTCCCGCAGATCATTTAAGTTATGTGTTCTGTGAAAATCAATTTGTAAGAAAATTAATGCTGCTTTTAACGCCTTTTCCGCAGCTTGTTGCGCGTGCCAACAGCATTGACGAGGTGGTACGTGCAGATGCTCTAAAAATGTTTCTGCAGTTTCCAAATCTTCCTCAGCATAGCGGAGCCATCGGGTGGTATCTTCAAGTCTATCGGCTGTTTGCATATCTGATTCTTCCTCTTTGATAGACATATCACAGAACGGATTTGATCTGTGTGCGGCTTCGTTCCGACTTTTCCAAAGCACTTTACCTTCCTGTTGGGCATAACGTAGCACTGAACCGATCCGCGTGCGGTGACGTTGAAGTTCTTCAGGTGTTGAAACAAGGATGTCCTTCGGCACAGGTATGTCAGACAGGTTCCGCATAATATCAATGGCAGTTTTCCGTTTATCAGAGATTTCTGGGAAAACTACGAGTAGATCAATGTCACTATTTCGATCTGCATCCCCTCTTGCTTGCGAACCGAAGAGAATAATCTGCAAGGGGTCATAATCTTGCACGATGCGCTCTGTCATCATTGAGATAAATTCGTTATTCATCCTGTCTTCCCCTCAATTTTCTATATGCACACGCGAAAACGGCACCTTTAGTTAAGATAAGGGTTTACAACTTCGCGTTCAATAGCCAAACCTTCCCATTCATCATCTCCAGGACCATCGTAGATGAGGGTATGTGGTCCAGCAAACCCGGCTTTCTGTGTGAGTTCAAGGCATTGGACATAATCATCTTTGTCAATTTCACGTGGGGCAGCAAAATGTGCTTTGGTATGACACGATTCTGCCTTTGGTGCAATCGCTGCGAGATCGGTGTATTTTGTGTCCCCACGCCAGTTACCAAAATCGAGACATAACCCGACTTTACCATCTAAATTGTTTAGTATTGTGTTGACATTTTCCGGTGTGGAAAAGATAGAGAACCAGTTTTCGGTCATCAAGCGGATGCCAGCAGTTTCTGCCCGTTCAGTAAGTCGAGAGAGTGCGTTTTGGCTTTGTATTATGGTTTCTTCCGATGGTTCTGCTTTGCCTCCAATGACGCGTGCACATTCAGCACCGAGTTCCCCAGCGATGTCAATCCATTTTTCAATCCAAGCGATGTCACGTTCTGCATGGGACGCATGTGTGATGTCTCCATCATCTATCAATAAAGAGAAAAGTTCAAGGTCAGCATCTTGGAGTGCAGCGCGGAGTTCATATAGGTATGATTTATCAACTGAAGGAATGTGGAAATGACAGAGTTCAAAGGTGTTGATGCCAAATTCGAAAATACGCATAGGCAAATCCAAAAGTGAAATTGGGCCATTATTGTGGGTTTCAGTGGGGATTTGCATGTCGTGTGCGGGGCCGGTAAACGCGGGTTTTCCGAGTTGACGATGTAAACTCCACGATGAGACAGATAGACGAGGTGCTGGCATAAAGAATCTCCAAATTTAAAATGATGTAGAAGATAATGAATACACTATTTTGTTTCGTCGGAAATGATCAATTGCGTTACTTTGTTGTAGCTCTTCGTACAACTACACCAAAACCAATGAGAAACGCAACAAATGCAGTAATTGGTATCCATTCCATTACAATTCCTCCAGTTTATCAATACGTGCCATATAAACTTATACCTTACAACCTTTTATTTATCCAAGAAACTACGTTTTCTACCATGATTTCAGTTGATTCCCCAGAGAAAACGTGATCGGCACCGGTTAGTTCAAGTATCTCGGTAGGCTCGTTTGCGAACTGAAGGATGTCAATGCTATCTTGGATTGGAACGATATCGTCCTCTGAACCGTGAACCAAAAGCCATGGCACTGCGAACTTGCTTGCCTGTTTTGCGACATTATTGATCGTTGCCATGTCGTCCATATATAGTTGTGAGAGGGGACAATCGGGTTCGTCCCACATAAAACCTTCGTCAGGCGTAACATCACCAAATTCTCTGTCAGCGAATTCTTTGGTATACACCATTCCAGCAAGCGAGACGAGTGCTTCAATACGTTCATCGGAAGCTGCGCGTAATACACCGACAGCCCCGCCCATACTATGTCCGACGTAGCAAATTTTTCGGTCTGTTAGGACATCAAGGACACTACCAAGGTCTGCAACTTCTTTTGTGATAGTGGAATCTATAAATTTACCATCAGAATCACCATTGCCAGAGAATGAGAAGCGTAATGCAGAGATGCCGACATCAGCAAGTCCTTCTGCCAGAGCGATGAGTGCGGGTCTATCTTTGTTGCCGGTGACACCGTGTCCTATGACTACGATTCTGTTGCCTTTTCCTTCGTGGTATGTATAATCCAGTTTTTCATTATGTGCGTTTTTTATTTTACCAAACATAAAATTGCTGGGCGGAACACACTCCGCCCAAATTTCCTTTTATCACAGCGGTTTAAACCACAGTGGTTGATTATAAATTCAAGAACTAATGTCCATTATTTTTCAGTGCTTCAACAACATTTTCTGGTTTGATTGGTAGTTCGGTAATACGTACACCGATAGCATCCTTGACAGCATTTGCCATTGTAGCCAATGTTGGTGTGATAGGCGGTTCGCCAACACCTTTGGCACCATAAGGACCGTTCGGAGCGGGTACTTCCACGATAACAGATTCAACTGTTGGAAGGTCAGCAGAGGTAGGCACACGGTAATCTACGAATCCAGGATTGACGTTTCCGTTTTCACCGTATTGCATCTCTTCCATCATTGCCCATGCGTAACCTTGTACTACCCCACCTTCGATTTGTCCTTCAACTGCCATTGGATTTATGGCGAAACCGACATCTTGTGAAGCAACAAGTTTGAGGACTCTGGTTCTGCCTGTGTCTGGATCTACCTCAACTTTTGCGATCTGTGCTGCAAGTGCAGGTGTGCTCGGTTGACGTGCAAAAGAACCTTTGCCGACAATGGGACCACCTGTTGTGGATAGACTGTACGCTGCAAGTTCACCTAAAGAGATGGATTTAGGTGGGTCTGCAGTGACAATATGAACAGCCCCGTCTCTGAGCTCAAGGTTATCCTCGTTTGTATTTAGCCTTTCTGCAGCAAGTGCAAGAATACGTTTTCGTGCATCTTCTGCCGCGAGTTTTGCAGTGTTACCCATTGTGAAGGTGACAACGCTACCACCTGATCCTGTGGAATAAGGAGCTGAGTCTGTGTCTCCACGTCGGATTGTGACGCTTTCGTAAGGGACGGTCAGGATTTCAGCGATAATCTGTGTGATTGCGGTATCTGTGCCTGTAATATCCATAGAACCGTGGAAGATACGTGCGCTTCCATCTTCGTGAACAGAAACATAAACACCACCGGGGCCGCATCCATTTGTCCAATCACCAACGGCGACTCCCCAACCTTGGTTGTCATCTGTTTCACGATCCCACCAACCTGCGGCATCGGCGACTGCCTCTAAAGTTTCTTTGTAGCCGACTCTCGGTTCACTGCCACCGGCTGGCACAGCGTCTCCCTCTTCACGCATATTCATCAGACGGAATTTGACAGGATCCATGCCGATCTTATCTGCTATGTCGTCAAGTTGGGATTCGCCAGCAAAAATGGCTTGCGGTGCACCGGGTGCCCTATACGCAGCAGTACCAGATTTGTTTGTATGCACACCGTAAGCGTCTATCTTGATGTTCGGTATTTTGTAGACACCACGAACTCTAATGGTACTTCCGATGGAGGCACCAGAGACAGAACCGGAATCCCAAAATGCGAGTGCTTGGCGTGCAAGAATCTGTCCATCTTTGGTGGCACCTGTTTTGATTTTGATAACACATCCGGGGGCTGGTCTGCCATCAAGGAATTCTTCTTCACGTGTCATTTGCACACGGACAGGTCGCCCGGCTTTTTGTGAGAGCAACACAGCGGGAACATGTGTAATAATCACGCCAAAACGTCCACCAAATCCACCACCCATTGTTGTTCCGATGACGTTAATTTGGGTGAGTGGGATACCGAGTGTGCCAGCGATACCTGAACGGATAGCAAATGGACCTTGCGTAGATGCCCACACTGTGACCTTTCCTGAAGAATCTGCACTGGCAACTGAGACGTGTGGTTCCATATAAGTTTGATGGACACGAGGGATTACATAAGTATCTTCAACAACCACATCAGAATCTGCAAAGCCTTTTTCAACATCTCCTGCTTCTGTATGGGTTTCAGCAGAAATGTTGTAGTAAATTTCATCTTGATACTTATCTAATTCTGCCTGAAGTTTACGAGTGGCATCGCTATTTCCATCTGAATCTGCATCAGACAGTTCCTTTATTTTTGCGTTGATTTTTCGACGGTTTGGACCGTCTTTTGTTTCATCTCCGTGCAAACGAGGGGCAGACGGTTTGATGGATTCCATCACATCCTGTACAACCGGTAGCACTTCATATTCAATTTTGATGAGTTCTGCAGCTTCTTCCGCGACATCTGCGTCTGTAGCAGCAACAGCGGCGAGGGGTTCCCCCAAATATAGCACTTTATCCGTAGCGAAGACACGTCGTCCGCTTGGTACATCGTCTTGTGTCACAATTGCCCTGACTCCAGGGAGTTTTTCTGCTTCGCTTGTGTCAATACTGAGGATATTTGCGTGAGCGTGTTTGCTACGGACGATTTTACCGTAGAGCATTCCAGCAGGATGGACATCAGCACCGTATTGTGCTGCACCCGTAACTTTTTCAACAGCATCCACGCGCGGCAGTTTTTTACCGACAACCGAATAATCTGACATGCAATTCTCCTTTCTCCGTTTTATAATCTATTCAGGACTTACGCATTCCCCCTTGATAAGGGGTAGGGGGTTAAATAGTGCGATATTTCAGTGTTTTTAATCTTTTTAACCCCCTAAATCCCCCTTATCAAGGGGACTTTAAGAGAAACTGCGTAAGTCATGATCTATTTATGATTACGCTTCTGCAACATTGGCGGCTGTTGGAATTTGTATTTTCCCACGTCCAATGGCAGTATTACATCTTTTACAGACTTGGAATGTCTGTTCATCAACTTCGCGTGAATAAAGCACTTTTACACCTGTCCGTCCACAAGCGGGACATGTGCCACGTCCGTTGTTGTATATACCTTCATGCACATTGCCATTAGGATCAACGTATAGGTGTCTGATGCCTGATCCACGATGTGTTTTTGCCATCTTTTTCTCCTTTGGACAATTTCGGCAGATTTATTCTGCTTGTTATCTATGCGTTAGTCCGTATCTCTTCTGCTGCTTGTAGAACGGCTTCAAGGATCTTGGTATATCCAGTGCAACGGCAGATGTTGCCGCCGAGGGCAAATCTGAATTCTTCTTCGGTGCGATTAGGATTTTCGTCTACAAGTGCTTTTGATGCCATAATAAAACCGGGGGTGCAAAAACCGCACTGGTAACCGCCGGTATCAATAAATGCTTGTTGAATAGGGTGGAGTTCACCGTCGCTGGCTAAGCCTTCAATAGTGGTAATTTCTTTTCCAGATGCGGTGACACCAAGTACCATACAGGATGTGACCGCTTTGCCATCAACGATGACGGTGCATGCACCACAGTCTCCCGTGCTACATCCCTCTTTAGTTCCTGTCAAACCGATTGTATCGCGAAGGACTGCGAGTAACGTTTTGCGCGGTTCAATCAGTAAATCGTGTTCATCTCCATTAACATTTAGTGTGACAGGGTGTTTTGGCGAAGTTTGCATGCCAAAACTTGTATCAGAACGTGACATTTTCTCTCCTTGTTTCATTAGTTGCGATATAATCAGTTTGCTAAGATACAAATGCAGATTCTTTATGTTCTCTCAATAGCGAGTTGTAAGGTTCGTCTTGTAAGGACATTGACCATTTGTTTTCGGTGTTCGGCTGTGCAGCGTAAATCTGAAATCGGACTGGTTGCTGCTGCGGCTGCTTCGCCTGCTTGTTCCAGAAGTTCAGATGTGATTTCTTTCCCTTTTAGGAGATTTTCCGCTTCTGTTGCTCGGATAGGAGTCGGGGCAACAGCAGCGAGACCAATTCGGGCATCTGTAATCGTTCCGTTGTCCATATTGACAGCGGAGGCAACTCCGATGAATGCCAAATCCATCACTTCACGAATTTTATGTTTGATATAGTGTGAACCAGATGCAGGACTCGGTAGGCGGAATTGTGTTATGATCTCACCGGGTTTTAGGACTGTCTGTCCCGGTCCTGTGAAAAGTTCATTGATAGGTACTGATCGTCCACCATCTGCACTTGCGATATCAACCTGTGCGTTAGCAACAAGTAGTCCTGCGACTGTGTCTGCTGCTGGTGAAGCGTGTGCGATATTTCCACCGATAGTGGCAAGATTGCGTATTTGGATAGACCCTATTTCAGACGCGCCTTCTGTTAATGCTGTGTGGTGTTTTTGGACATCTTCGGACAACTCAACTTCACGTGCCTTCGTCATCGCACCGATTGTGATACTACCGTCTGAATTTGATGTAATACCGTCTAATCCTGGGATTTTCTGTAGACTAATTACGGATTGCGGTGTTTCGGTGTATGCTTTCATGCCGATAACGAGGTCGGTTCCGCCTGCAAGGAGCTGCGCGTGTTCTTCTGCAAAAAGACGAGACGCTTCCGCGAGGGTAGTCGGTTCAAAATAATCAAAACTTTTCACATCTGTTCCTCCGTTTCATTTTCATTTTAACGACAATAGATCTTATATTTTTCTACTTATAAGGATACCTAATTATAGCGTAATTGTCAACCTTAAATGCATTTAGGTTTTCACGTAAATTTTGTTTTTAGGTGAAGAAATTTGAATGCCGCGGTGAACATTAGAGATTAGTGTATTAGCGTTGATTTGGATTCATAACAGAAATCCGAAAGAAAAAGGCAGATAACGATAAACGCTATCTGCCTGTAAGAAGCGTGTAGTCACATTCACTCTACAGTGACAGTGTAACTCCTTGTTGACCCTTGCGATAAATCAGCATAACGTTCAGATACCGCCGCAACATCCATCAACGGCACTAAGGCTGCCATGGATGTCAAATACTTCTCCTTTTTGACATTATGCTGTCCACTTGCAATTGTCTGCTTCGCTACAGTTACAGCGATAACATACGCCGCAGGATACAGAGAACCCCCACTCGCAACACTGACAATCGCACCGCAAACAGCAATCACACTTATATTTATATGGCTAATATTGGATTGTTCATTATCATCCCACTCGCCTGTCAACGCCTTCACATCATCCTGAATGATATGATACTGATCGCGTTCTTCCTTCACAATTTCTTTCGCGTTGTACATTAATTGCCATGCACTTCTCCAAGTATTCAATTCTGTGCCAGCATAAGATATGCTATGGATAGACAGGAAAGAGAACACACAAACAATAAGTACGGCATAAACGAAACTTCTTTTCAACATGACAAAATACCTCCTTGTGTTATTCGGTAATGGGAACAATACTTTCATTAAGAAGAAAAAAATCTTCTGCAGTGAGTTTAATTTCTCTACCATTAGCATCAATAAAATCTGGAAAATAGTCTGACTGGAACATACGCGCCCTGCCAAAGTGAACAGTGCCAGGGATGGGATACATACCACCATAAGGGGTGATTTCCCCCGCATCAGTCCTTGTCCACGTTAATCGCCATAAATCCCTACTACGCGCACCCTCATATTCATTACTAAAAGTAGTCCCTTGTGACATATACGCACGCGCAGCATCTCCATATATACGGTTACTTTCAGAATCAAAATCTTCAGGATCTAAATTTCCATAGCCATAGCCAAGACTTTGATAATAAGTCACCAGATATATATTCTTAGCAAACTCTTGTGCTTCTGTGTCAGAAGGTGGGAATGGCGGGATATGATCCTTGCTCCAATGCCCACGTTCTTCTGATTGTAGTCGAAGTGCTTTCACAGGATTCGATTCAAGAAGTTCCGCATGATAAGTCAACCCGCCCTTTACTGTTTTCGGAACAGCTGCTGACTTTTTATTTTGGGGTAACACCTCCGTTTCAGAAATTGGCACTTCATGGTAATGGTCACCATGCTGAACCAGTTTGTATCCCGGTCTGGCAGTGGGTGTTTTTGACTTCTCAATAGCATCTTGGATATTACGTTCTACCTGTTCTTCCTCCTCTGGTGAGAGAGGTTTGTAGACATTAATATCGAGTTCGGTGTCTGTATTCCGCATTAACATGACTGCAGATATACCGATCAATAGGATTATGAGGGGAACTAATCCCCAGTAAATTCTACGGGTCATAATTAAATACCTCCTATTAAAAATTCCGTATAGAGATACCGAGCAAAACCAGCAAAACAAAAACAACGATGCCTAACAACATAATGTTTATACTTCGTAATAGTTATTTGAAAATGCTTTGACTGCTGCATCTTCCGTGTTGAAATGTTCAAGAATATTGATAAGTCGGCTTTGGACAATCAAGCTTTTGATGTGTTTGCCAACATTGATAATTCCGATCCGTCCGCCTTTTGCCCTTATCATTTTGTAGACAAATATGAATGTTCCGAGCCCTGCACTATCCATTTTATGCACACGTTTGAGGTTTATAAGGATATAAGGTTTTTTGGATTTATCTATGTGGTTAATTAGGATTTTTCTCAATTCTGGTACAACTTCGCCTATTATTTTCCCAGTTGGTTCTATAATAACGATGCGATCTTTCTGACGGATGGTAGTTGACATTGGATACTCCTTTTTGTTTGCGTTTATGATAGATTATTGAGTTTATTATACACTAAGCATAAACGAGGTTAGGAAACCTGATTTACCGTGAATTATTTGTAGTTTTTAACATTATTACAACCGCATTAATTTCTGAATCACTTACACTTATACTTATATATAGGTGTATAAGAGAAAAAGTTAATAGTAAATAGCAAATTTTTCTTGCAAATTCTATAATTTCCTTGTGTGGTGTAGGAAAAAAGTTAAAATCGGTGATTTCCATCATACTTTGTCGTGATTGAATTCAAATTTTGCTTATCGAAATAGAATTAGGTTGCGCTTTATTGTGTGGTGCTTTAAGGTTTGGTAGGTAAAATTTCAAGTGTCAGCAGATATGCAACAACAAGCATTGGATTGGTTGTCTGGTATTGATAGACGCGTGTTGTGCGTTCAAACAAAAAAAAAAAGACGATTGCAAACCAGCTGCAAGCTTAGCACATGCAATCGCCTTTAAATTGAGGGATGATTATTTGAAAATAGAATGACTACCACGTTTTGTTATGAAGGGATTTTGAGTATCTGTTCTAAAGTCTATTCAATTAACCCAATCCTTTTACAAGCAACGCGCAATTTTTGTTCTACATTTCTCGCTAACTGACTGATTCGCGGAGGACTAAGTTTCAACACCTTAGCAATATCGCAATTTGACATACCCTCTCGAATGCAGGTGAAAACCTGTTGTTCACGGGAAGTCAGGTTTTCAAGGAGTTGAGGCAAGACTTTTTCAAAATTGGCAACTGCTATTTCCCAAATAAGTCTATCCACAAAACATTCGGCATTGGTATCAGGAACATTTGAAATAAGGTCTATGCCTTTCTCGTCATTGGCATTTCGTGTCCCGTTTGCAGCTACATCCATATAGGATTCAGGGCATTCACGTGCACGATGTTTAAGTTCCTTATATTTTGCATCTATCAAACTTCCGCAAATCCGCGGACGGATGAAAGTTCCGAAGCTGGCACCACTTTTATGTGTGGGATTGAACGCGGGGCCTTTTTTTATGAGCGTTACGGAAGCAATTTGTATTAAATCGTCCCGAAACGCGGGGAGCGATGGCGATTCATAAGCGATACAGTTGGCACACCGACGCAAATCGGATAAAAAACCGGTAATTGTTGTGTTGTTAGGTTGGAATTTACCCTCATGTGAGTAAGGTGGACATTTCACACCTGCTGATTGACATTTTAATTTCATGAGAGGTCTCCTTTCTATTTTAATACTTGTCTTTTAAGACTTCCTTCTGAATCTTATATAGACCTTAAATAGAAAAAGTTAATAGCAAATTGCAGATTTCTTTCTAATTTATGCATTTTTTAGGAAAATAGATAAGGTTCCTATCATCAAGAAAAACTCTATATCATATTTTTGTCGTGATTCGGAGATCGCTCCTACAGAAAGTGTAAACTTAATTTTGTAATTCACTATAAAGGATACACAATTGAAAGGCAACTTGTCAACCTTAAATTCATGTCATTTAACGGGACTGGTTTTTGCTGAAGAAGCAGTCCTTCAGGAAAACCGCATGTTCTTTTACGGTATTGGCCATCCCGGTGTCGGTTCAGTACGGAGTGCTTCTATTTCATACAACTCTTCCACACTGATTTCACGTTTCAGTTTTGCCGACAGAAGCGCGCCACTCATAATCTCTGTTGTTTTCAGACCGACATCACCGTTGCTAACGGGTTGTGCATCGCTGTTGCAGGCATCAAGAAAGTCGCGGAACTTATCAGGGAAGTTTCTATCAGGAAGTTCTAACGGTGTTTCAACGAGATTGCCTTGATAACGTCTACGATTACCCTTATCATCAGTTTCCCATTTCCCTTTTTCAAGGAAGAGTTTATCACCACTGAACGCCCCTTTCGAACCGAAGATGAAGATGCCTTGAGGTTGTTGTGCCATATTGCAGGACCAACCGTGTTCATACGTAAACGACATGCCGTTTTTAAATCTAACAAACACAGATACGAATTCTTCAACGTCGTTAATCTCTTCACCGGTATATTCTGGCGGCATGCCGCGATATGCGATACCGCTAATTGTGGCAGGTTGTGGTGAACCAAGTAGATAGATTGAGCGGTTGATGTCGTAGACACCTGTGTCATAAGTCGTTCCGCCACCGCTGTAAGCTGAGTTTAGGAACCATTTTCCGAAACCAAACATATCTACATTCGGTCTGCCGCGAAGACGGTAACTGGTGAGTCTGCCGTAGTGGACATCACCGATTTTCCCAGAAGTGACGTACTCTCGGATCGCATAACTCGTTTTATTGAGACATGTCCCACCGCTCTGATATGCGAGTTTCACCCCCGCTTTGTCAGTTGCATCGCGCATGTTTCGTGCTTCAGTTGCAGTGCGTGCCATCGGTTTTTCACAGAAGACATGGAGTCCTGCGTTAGCCGCTGTCACTGTCGGTTCTTCATGTGCAAAGGGTGGTGTGGCAAGACTGACTGCGTCTAAGTCACACCCCTTTATCATTTCATTGAAGTCATTGTATATTTTGACTCCATTATCTTTATATTCTGCCCAACGTGCAGCGTTATCATTTAATCGTTCTTTGGCTTCAGCGGAATCTGCTTTTTTTGCTTCCTCCGTAGCCGAGTTTGCACGCCCTTCTGCGCCTGAAAGCACCTCTGCGGATCTCCGTTGTGCGTTTGCATCAACCGTATCGCATACAGCGACAATTTCCGCATGTTGTGGATGTGCAAGATAGCCGTTGACATGTGAACCAGATATCATACCGCATCCGATCAGTCCGATTTTTATCCGTTTTGGCATTCTAATGCTCCTTAGTAAATTCTGAATGTATTGTTAATTATAGGTGTATATTCCTTTTTGTCAAGGGTATAGTTAACGGACAACAACCGTCTCTTGTAAATTTTGGATAGATTTGATAATCTATTATCCAAAAGAATAAGAAACAATGGAGAATGTTAATGTTTACTATTCAGTCCACTTTAACCGAGGAGGAAAAGTGGTATTTTGACTTATCCCATTTTTAAGTGATTGTCCATCATTATTTCGTAGGTCGGGTAGAGGCACGAAACTCGACCTACGAGGTAATGGTATAAGAGTAATTAGAAAGGGTATTACATGGTTTCCTTTGAGTGTGTATTTCAATGAAGGTGGAAAGGGAGGGTATTCGTTTGAAGAGCATCGTGATAAAATTTCTGATGAACAGTACGAACTGGAATCGTTTTCTAAAGAGTTGAAAGCAGTTGTTAAACGTATTTTACCAAATGGAGGTGGTGAATGAAACTAAAAGATCAGGTATGTATCATTACAGGCGGTGGCAGCGGCATTGGACGTGATGCTGCCATCAAAATGGCGCAAGAAGGTGCAAAGGTTGTGATTATTGGAAGAACAGAATCAAAATTAGATGCTGTCAAAGTAGAAGTAGACGCAGCGGGTGGAACAGCGGTGAGTTGGACGCTTGATGTATCTGACTACCAGGCAGTTCAACAGATGTCAAACGATGTGCTTGATAACTTCGGAAAGATTGATGTGTTAGTAAACAACGCAGGACACAGTTCACACAATCGCAGACTTCTCAATACGACACCTGAGGAGACGCGTTCAGTCATAGATTCAAATCTGATAGGCACATTTTTCTGCACACAAGCGGTTGTGCCTGCTATGTTGAAAGCAAAATCGGGAACGATTATCAATATATCTTCACTTGCAGCGGTCACACCGGGACCATTCAGTGGATTTGCTTACGGCGCGGCAAAGTCAGGTGTAATCAATTTCACTGAGTTTCTCAACAATGATTTGAGGAATACTGGCATTAGGGCAAGTGTGATAATTCCAGGGGAAGTAGCAACCCCAATTGTGGACAATCGTCCTATTCCTCCAAATGCCGAAGCACGCACAATGATGGTAGATGTCGCAGAAACATCTGAGGCTATTTTGCTAATTGCCACTTTACCACCGCGTAGCAACATACCGGAATTAGTTATCCGTCCGACAATATATCGTGATATGACGGGTGAAGTCGTTGAATTAGAGGACCAATAGATTAAGGTTTGTAAATGGTTGTTTCAGGATAGAAACGCGCCCACGCGAACCAGTAAATATTGACAGCGGATAGGCGTTGTAAACGTTTCCCTTTGTGTTTCCCTTTTGTCGCTTTACCTGTAATGAGATTCCATTCTGTGCCGGAATTATCTTGAGCGAAATGACCATTTATGGCTGTAAAAATTATCACTTTATTGTCTACGATACGTTTAAAGACAGCAGTAGCAAACGATTCTTTATCGTGAAAAATTAACAAAGGCACACCGTTAACTGTATCGTTGATCATAGCAGTTTCAGTAAATTGAATAAGCGGATAGGCGCGATACTGTGTGTTATATTGGCTAACTTCACCGGGAGCACCGTCTTGTCCGGGAGCACCGTCTTGTCCGGGAGCACCGTCTTGTCCATCAGCACCAGCCTGTCCAGCTAATCCACCTTCACCATATTTTCGCTGGACTTGAACTCCGATCACAAGTGATTTATTCGGTAGTCTTTTATCTGTGTATTTCATTCCACTCACACCAGTGTCTTGACTGGCGTGATACCTTTGATATGAATCATGACTTAAACTTTCGACCATACGGTCCCTAAACGGGACTGAAAGAACTTTTGTGTTCGGATAATTCGTCATCCACGTATTCCACTCTATTTGAGGGATAGAGGTGAGTGGTTTTAACTGCTTACCTTTTAGTTGTCCTTGAATTGCCTTTCCAGTGATGTGTGACCAGAGAGAACGTGTTTGATGGTCATACATTAACAGTGAATCTCTCCACAATTTTCCACTGACACCGAAGGTATAGGTTTCACCGTCCAATTCCCGACTATACACGATAGCCGTATTGCAGAGTGGTCACCAAGTGGTTGCGATTTTCTCTCCGCCGACTACATCGTTGACGATCTCATGTCCGTTCAACAGATAGATTGAATATGCATGGCTTTCATCGTTGAATGTTACGCAAATGACAGGTGCATCCGCGTCTAATTTTGCTTTGTCAGCTGGCACGAATTGCGGTTTTGTGATTGCGGGGATTGCGTCAAAGGGCAGTAAGGTTTTGATAGGGTCATTGTCATATTCTGCTGCGGTTGCGTAGAGGGGTATAAAGAGTAAGAGTGTAAACATAAGGATGTAGTTTTTCAGATAGAAAAGTATGTTTTTTAGGGATTTGCAGGTTGTTTTTGTCATCAACATTTTCCTTTATGAATGAACCCAGTTGCCTTTGAGATTTCTTATCACGTTATTTGAGCTGAGTATATCCAACTCACTTACTGTGGAGAATGAATTAGGACTTTGTGCCTTTTGGGTATCAACACTACCCAGTGCCAATTTTGCTGAAAAAAAATTTGGTCTGTGTTTTGGAACTCAAGAACGGTAACATTCTGCCTAATAATGGCTCAATACGGGTCACTAACAAAATGTAGGCTATGATTGATAAACACACCATAGCGATTGTTGCGATTTTTATAGACAGTCCGATATAAAGTAGTATGGGATAACACGCTATAAGTGGTATAGTTATTAAGACTGCACCGATTAGCCAAAGCGTATTTTCTTTAATAGTCTCAATCATGTTCATCTCTTAGATCCTTTTTCAATTCTCGGTAAGTTCGAATCGTTGTTTTTGCAATAAATCGTAATGCACCAACTATACTTACGACAACTAAAGTTACATATCTGATGTATTCCATAACTTGAGGCCATTTGGCACCGATGGTATAGTTGGCAAGTTGGGTTAAGCCGTAACCTAACAAAATGTAAACGACAACATATAATGCTTCAAATTACTTCTCGGAATTGTGGTTATTTATCAGTTTTGTCGGTGAATAGTAAACTTACAAAGCAATTAGGGTGTGGTTCCTTGTGCCTGTCTGTTTTCTGTCGTGGAAGCAGCATCAGCATTAGCAGCGTCTTCTCTTTTAAGCATGATTCCATCAGGTCCGTTTAATTCTGGTACTGATAAGGTTTCCCCCTCTTTGAGTTTGTAGACAATGTATGCTATACTCTTAATGATATGTTCATTAATAGCATCATTGTCTTTGTCAATGTTAACTCTTTCGCCATCGGCAGTACAAATCCATCAAGTATCTGATTGAAGATAGGGTGTTGACTGTGCGTCAATAGTTCCAGTAACAACATAGCTCTATCTATGAGTGTATCGGTGTCATCTGGGGAAACGGATTTCTTATCTGCCATACCGCGTTGAATGACATATCCGACGCTCCACCACATTGGTGCCATAAATTGTGCTGCCTCTTCAGCAGCAACCTTCTCAAAATAAGGCAGGCACTGTTCAGCAAGATAACGTTCAAAGTCAGCAATATGTTTTTTTGCCCACTTGTAATTGGCTTTGTGTGCTTTGTTTCGTATCATTTGTTCTCGTCCTTCGTTGATAGCACCGAGAAATATAGGGCAGGTAGATGTTCAAGAAAGACTGTTGATGTTTGCCTAATGAAGTTTGACGTTCAAATTCGGAATTGTCAAACGTAGGGGTTGGGTTTCCCAACCCCATTGGTGTCAATTTAAGAAAAAGTTGCTGATTTTTCTCTTGTGGGAGGGGTTTCTAACCCGATTTTGTCCGAATTTAAGATGTGAATCGGGGTTAGAAACCCCTCCCACAAGAAGATATATCCTTAAATTGACGCTTATGGGGTTGGGTTTCCCAATCCATCTGAACCTTTATTAATCGTGCACTGGGCGAGGAGACCTCACCCCTACGAATACCTAACTTGAACGTCAAACTTCATAAGGTAATTCTATGGATATGTGTAGTATAGCACACTAACAGTTTTGTGTCAAATTAAAGGATTGATTTTCCAGAGGCATTCAATTGTCACCAAGTTAACTTGTAGGAGGGGTTTCTAACCCTGAATTCTGCTGCTGTGTATCTCAAATCGGGGTTAGAAACCCCTCCTACAAATGTGTATCTCGACAATTGAATGCCTCTGATTGATTTTCAAGTAGTAGTTGTTTGGTAGTCATTTTCTATAACGTTTTCCTTTTATTTGAGCCAAAGCCATAAGTGCCTCAATTCGTTTCAGATTACGAATTTCCAATTGATGCAACAACGTTTGATATTCGGTAAACTCATCATCGCTCATAGTTTCACTCTTACACCTGTGCAACAGATGTTGATAACGTGTCTGATCTTCTTCCGGCAATTGTGAATTTTCTTGAATGATCTCTAACAAGTAAGTTTCCTGATCAGTGTTCTGTGTTGGTGTCCATTCTCTGTTATGATTCTGTGATTTTGTATGTCTCATTTTTTCCATCCTTCGCTGACAGTCCCGTGAGAAATTTAGAAGATAGATGTAATTAGTGTTTACGCCACTAAACGTTAATTGTGCCATAAGCGTTTACATCACCAAAAAGGAACACAAACCATAAGACGTAAATTACTTCATTGAAATCATACGATAGGAAAATAAGGGAACAACCAAAGTCAGGATAGTCTGTTGTGGTTTCTAACAAAAAACTTGCATATTTTCACGTATATGGTATAATCTAAATTATCAGTTTATCCAATATCATACTGAAGGGAGATTTTGCCTATGCAAGCCTATGAGTATATTGATGCTAAAACTGTATCTGAGGCAGTTACATTGCTTGATGAAAAAGGGGACAAAGCCCGATTACTCGCTGGTGGCACAGACCTTATTGTTCAAGCACGAGAGGGAAAAAGAACACTCGATTGGATGATAGATATTAAATCCATTCCCGAAGTCAACGAATTATCATACAACTCGGAGACAGGACTGGTGCTCGGTGCAGCTGTGCCGTGCTATCAAATTTATGCTGTTGATGCCATTTGCGATGCGTATCCCGGTTTAGTAGACGCAACCAAAATCATTGGTGGCACTGCAATACAGGGGCGTGCTGCTGTAGGCGGTAACCTCTGTAATGCATCTCCTGCTGCTGATTGTATTCCACCACTAATTGTACTAAATACCACTTGTGTTATTGCAGGACCAAACGGTGAACGTGAAATAGCCGTTGAAGATTTCTGCACAGGGCCCGGTCAGACAGTACTTGCAAAAGGTGAGATGCTTGTCTCTCTAAAAATACCAGCACCACAGCAAAATTCAAGTTCATATTATCTTAGATTTATCCCACGGAATGAAATGGACATCGCAGTTGTTGGTGCAGGTGCTTCTGTAGTTTTAGATAATGCGAAACAACGTATCGTCTCAGCGCGAATTGCTCTCGCTGCTGTTGCTCCGACTCCATTATTTGCTGAAGAAGCAAGTGCATTTCTAACCGACAAAGAAATTTCTGATAATGTTATTGACGAGGCAGCACAAGCTGCGCAAGTCATTGCGCGTCCCATCAGCGATATGCGAGGTACTGCTGAACAGCGAACACACCTTGTTGGTGTTTTGACACGACGCGCACTCAACGGAGCAATCCAAAGAGTCAAAGATGCAGCATAATTCTATAGTAAACCTTGAAATTAATGAGACATTTTTTGTCTGAGTGATCTCCGATTCGTGTTCCCTAAATAAACGGAAGATTGTCCCACATGCTGTTAGTTTGTGCGGGTATGCGTAGCACATGCTGTTAGTTTGTGGGACACTTCAAACACGGGGCACAATCTGGAAGTCCGTCAATTATTGACGAAGGTATTGAAATATATCAGAGAACAGGAAGTTATTAAACTCTATTTATTAACGATAACCATATAGTTTGAAATGAATTGAAAAGCGATGGAGATAAGAATGGACAGCATCAAGGACTTTGACACCAAAGTAAATAAATATATGCCCATCTTCCCCAAAGCGACTGGACAACCGACCATTTATATTGAAGGCTATCCATTTGAGGATGATGAACCGATGGCAGCAACCTTTTATCATGGGATACAGATAAGTTTTTTCTTTGACCAACTTTTTCGTCTTTATTATTCAGAACCGCATATCCTTGTCGGCGTTGATAGTTTTATCTATTATAGTGAAGGCGACATGAAAAAATGCGTTGCTCCTGATATATTTGTGGTGTTGGGTGCAAAGAAAACACCACTGAGACGCAGTTTCTATACATGGGCAGAAGGTGCTGTCCCTGATACTATATTTGAGTTTCTATCGGATAGCACGATACATGAGGATAGAGATAGAAAAGTTCAGATATATTTAGGTGAAATGGGGGCTAAAGAATACTTTATCCATCAACCTGATTTGGAAAGACCTGCGGAGTTTCGTGGCTGGTATCGTGACACTTCCGGTGAAATCGTTGAAATGACACAAGGCACACCAAACACATTGTTTAGTGAGTGATTAAATCTATTGTTCAAATGGAATGTAGAAGTGGATTTGAATCTCCGGCTGCTGCGTCCATACCTACCAGATGGAACACCGATAACCACCTCCATAGAAGAAAATAACCTTCGTGAAGAAGAACAACATCTTCGCGAAATTGCTGAGGCAAAGGTTGAAGAACAAGCGGAGCAATTGAGAGATGCAAAGCATCTCACAAATGAACAAGCAGAAAAGATTCTAGAACAGGCAGCTGAATTAGAAAGACTGCGTCAACAACTTGATAAGTGATAACAAATATTAATACCTTGCTTATGAGATTAAGTTTTTATGCAAAATGTAGCTCATATATCTATTATCAAACTCACGTTACTATAAACACAAAAGGAACCGATATTATGGTGAGAAGATCACACGTTCAAACCACAATCAATGACGAAACAGTGGAATTTCTCTGTGAACCACGACAGAGCTTATTGGAAGTGCTCAGAGATGAACTCCACCTCACTGGGGCGAAAGAGGGATGTAACAACGGCAATTGTGGTGCATGCAGTGTCATACTTGACGGCAGACTCGTCAATTCATGCCTTGTTTTAGGTGTAGAGACTGAAGGGAAATCTGTTGAAACCATAGAAGGTCTTGCCGATCCAGACAAATTGCATCCGATCCAAGATGCGTTTCTTGAAAACGCCGCACTGCAATGTGGTATATGCACACCAGGTTTCATTATGAGTGCAAAAGCACTATTAGATAACAACCCAAACCCAACGGAACATGAAGTCCGATACTGGTTGGCGGGGAATTTATGCCGTTGTACTGGTTACGATAAAATCGTTCGTGCTGTACTTGACGCAGCCGAAGCTACATAAAAGGAGCGTCTTTATGTCAGAAAAGAAAGAATATAAAGTTATTGGAACCCGTCCTATACGGCATGACGGCGTTGATAAAGTCACCGGTAGGGCAATATACGGGGCAGATTTTCAAATCACTGGACTCCTGCACGGTAGAGTGCTACGAAGTCCGCATGCCCATGCACGCATCGTATCTATTGACACAAGCCGCGCTGAAGCATATCCGGGTGTTAAAGGTGTTGTGACAGCACAAGACCTACCCGCAGCAGAAGACAAAATGGCAGACCTTGGGGAAGGTGCGGTTAATCTCAAATATCTCTGTGATAACATTTTAGCTAGTGATAAAGTGCTCTATAAAGGACATGCAGTCGCCGCAGTTGCAGCAACTAATCCTCATATTGCAGAAGAAGCATGCGAATTGATTGATATTGAATATGAGGTGCTTCCCCCTGTTTTAGAAGTGCGACAAGCGATGGAACCAGATGCACCCATTCTCCATGAAAACTTGACGACATCCTCATTGGGTGATACAGAAGACAAACCGACAAATATTGCCAGTCATTTACAACACAAAAAGGGTGATATAGAAAAAGGGTTTGCCGAAGCAGATGTTGTGATTGAAAGAGAATTTGTGACAGGAACCGTCCACCAAGGCTATATTGAACCTCACAACGCAACAGCACATTACAATCAAGATGGACAGTTGACAGTGTGGTGTAGTACACAAGGTGCATTTACTGTTCGTGAACAACTCGCTGAAATCCTGCAGTATCCGATATCTAAAATCAAAGTGGTCCCGTTAGAAATTGGTGGTGGATTTGGTGGCAAGATAAACGTATATATCAAACCAGTGGCAGCACTCCTTGCGAAAAAGACGGGCAAACCTGTCAAAGTTCTGATGAACCGTGCTGATGTATTTGAAGGCACAGGTCCAACCCCAGCCTCTTTCATAACCATTAAGATGGGTGCTACTCATGATGGAAAAATAACCGCAGCACAAACATCTCTCGCCTTTGAAGCAGGGGCATATCCCGGTTCACCTGTCGGTGCAGGAGCTATGTGTGTCTTTGCTCCTTACAACATTGAAAATGTCCTAATTGATGGTTACGACGTTGTTGTTAACAAACCGAAATCAGCCCCTTACCGCGCACCAGGTGCGACCAATGCAGCGTTTGGCACAGAAACCGTCGTTGATGAACTTGCTGAGAAATTGGACATTGACCCGATTGAGATACGTCTGATGAATGGTGCTAAAGAGGGGGATCGTCGTCCTGACGGTCCAGTATATCCACGCATCGGCTTCATCGAATCAGTGGAAGCAGCGAAAGAACATCCCCATTATACTGCACCGAATGGTAAAAAACATCATGGTCGCGGCGTTGCTTCGGGTTTCTGGTTCAACATCGGTCTGGAATCCAGTGTTACAATTAATGTCAATCCTGATGGCACTGTTAACCTCGTTGAAGGTTCTACGGATATTGGTGGCACGCGTGCATCAATTGCCATGCAAGCTGCGGAAGTTCTCGGTATTCCTGCCGAATCTGTCAATCCAACCGTCGTTGATACCAACTCAATAGGATACACTGCAGTCACAGGTGGTAGTCGAACGACTTACGCAACCGGCTATGCAGCTTATGAAGCGGCACAAGATGTTGTGAGACAGATGAAAGCACGCGCCGCAAAACTCTGGGATGTTGAGGAAGACAATGTACAGTTTGCTGATGGTGAATTCTCATCTATAAACGGCAAAGAGGAACAGATGAGTTTCCGAGACTTATCCGCCAAGCTGAGTCAAACGGGTGGTCCTGTTGTCGGCAGAGCTACAATGGACCCCGCAGGTGCTGGTGGTGCATTCGCAACACATGTCGTTGATGTAGCAGTAGACGTAGATACCGGTAAGGTTGAAATTCTGCGTTACACTGCAACGCAAGATGCCGGCAAAGCCATTCATCCAAGTTATGTTGAAGGGCAAATCCAAGGGGGAGTCGTGCAAGGCATCGGTTGGGCATTGAATGAGGAATACATCTACAACGCCGAAGGCGAAATGACAAACGCAAGTTTCCTTGATTACCGCATGCCGACATGTTTAGACTTACCGATGATTGATGCTGTTATCGTAGAAGTGCCGAATCCGGGACATCCCTATGGAGTGCGTGGTGTCGGTGAAGTGCCGATTGTTCCACCACCAGCAGCCATAGCAAACGCAATTTACGATGCCATCGGTATCCGTATGACCGAACTCCCAATGTCTCCTGATCGCCTTTTAAAAGCAATGGGCAAAATATAAAAACGAAAAATTCACGATTTCTACATGTCTAATGAAGTTTGACATTCAAGTTATACCATTTCTAATTGATATTTTGTCATAACATATTGTAGGTCGGGTAGAGGCACGAAACCCGCCAAATGCCAAACGCGCATTTGGCGTTGATTTGGACATGGCAGTTATAATTAATACGTGTCGGGTTTCGTTACTCTACCCGACCTACGAATTAATGTTAGATTATCATATAGAAATGGTATTAGGTATTCGTAGGGGCGAGGTCTCCTCGCCCAGTCAACGATTAATAAAGGTCCAGATGGGTTGGGAAACCCAACCCCTACGTTTGACAATTCCGAATTTGAACGTCAGACTTCATTAGCCGCGCCTATCTATTATAGGAACTCTTACTATGCCAGTCATCGCCATTCCCGCCCTCATACGCAACCTAACAGACGGTGAAGAGAGTGTCACAGTTGAAGGTGCTACTATCCGTGAGATAATCAACAACCTTGAAAACCAATACCCCGGCACAAAAGCAAAACTCTGTGATGGTGACCGCATCCATCCCAGTATCGGCGTATATGTCAACGGTGTGCTAACCAGAGTTGCTATGCACGATCGCGTTGACGAAGACGCAGAACTCCATTTCCTGCCTGCAATCAGTGGTGGGTAGTAGCCTCTTCTCAACTGTTCTATAGGACTAAAGAAGCAAATGCAAAATCAAGAGATACCAGAAACTGAAATCCTGAAACCCATCCCCGATAGATTAGTTGTCCTTACCTTTGATGATGGCAACAAATCAGATTATAATTTTGTTGCGCCTCTGTTAAAACGTTACGGCTTTGGAGCAACTTTTTACATTACAGAAGGTCTCGGTTTTTTGAACAACAAAGATCACTATGTTACATGGGAAGAAATCCGTGAGTTGCACGATGAAGGTTTTGAAATCGGCAACCACACCCGCCATCATAATAACATCAACACGCTATCAAAAGAGGAGTTTTTGGCAGAATTGATACACATTGACAATCGGTGTGAGGCGTATGAAATCCCTATTCCTAAGACCTTTGCTTATCCCGGTGACAGTCGAGGTCCAGAAGCGATAGAAGTATTGAAAGAAAAAGGCTATCCTTTCGCACGACGTGGTGTCGGTCCTGACTTTCCTTATGATTTGGAAGGAGGACGCGGTCCTGCTTACGATCCGGATGTCCATCACCCATTGGTCATTCCCTCAACAGGTGTCCCCGGTCCAAACTATAAATTTGATGATTTGGTCTGGGCAGTTGACCAAGCAAAGGATGGGAAAATCGCTGTCTTGACATTTCACGGTGTTCCTGCTCTTGAACATCCGTGGGTTGACACCCCACCCGATCTGTTTGAGACCTATATGGATTATCTTCGTGACAAAGACTGCACCGTTATTGCCTTGCGTGATTTGGCAAGATACGTTGATCCATCAAAAACAACTGGTAAAGACATAACCTATTTTCCATAAAATCCTTAATGGTACGGTAAGTATAGGGTCAATAAATCTATAAGTTATACCATTTTGATACACCAACTCTTATCCGCGTCATCCGCGCAAATCCGAGATTCAGAAACAAAATCTTGGTTCAGACAAGTGCAAAAACATTACACACCCTTGAAATGGGCATGTAAAGTTTTGCACAGATAAGACTGTCTCTTATTGTAGAGCGGAGTCTCCGTACCCCGCAAGTCTTGGTAGATTCAAAGATAGCGGGGCACAGAGACCCCGCTCTACAATGGGAAATGGGATGTTTGTGCAAAAACATTACACACCCTTGAAATGGTTTTTGATTGACAGTTTATCGCAGATGTGTTATTTTGCTCGTAATTGGTTCTGATGAAAAGAAGCAAAATCTTTCAAACAAGGAGAAGTTATCATGAAATCAAGAGAAATGAGATTCAGCGTCTTCACACTCTTTTCATTTATACTCATCTCAATATATACTCCTATCTGTATTGGAAAAGTGCTGTTTGAGGATGACTTCAATAAGAATGCAATTGACAAAGGTAAATGGGAACCCACAGATGGTTGGTCCTTGGATGGTGATACCTTGGACGTTAATGGCGGAGAAGTAGGAATTTCTGTCAAAAAGGACTTCACGGATTTTGAGTTCTATGTTGACTTTAATATGGTGGACCCGCTTTGGGCATCAAATTGGGTCGTGCGTGCGGAAGACCCAAACAATTGTACGTTGGTTCAAATTGTCGCAGACAATCGTAATCAATTTTGGTGGTTTACCCGAGTAGACGGCGCGTATAACGTGCCTGACCATGGTAAGTTAGATAATAAATCAGGTGTGCATCCGAAACTTGGTAAATGGTATACGATAAAGATTGTTGCGGAAGATGGAACTTACGATCTTTACTTGGGTGAACGAGGCAAGGATCTGAATCTATGTTGTACTTGGAAAGATAATACACATAGCAAAGGTGCCATCGGTTTCAGAGCTTGGACAGGTGAACATTCCCTGTATGATAATGTGTTAGTTACAACCATAGGACACAAGCTTGCAGTGAACCCTGAAGATGCTCTACCAGTTACATGGGGCAAACTCAAGATGGTACAATGAGTTCAGAAGAAGCAATCCTAATGGGACGCTTTAACGTTCTAAGCATATATATATATATATATATATATATATAGAACTCACGTTAATCTATCTAAAAAAGGAGAAGTTATGATGAAATCAAGAGAAATGAACTTTAGCATCTTCACAATCTTTTTATTTTTACTCATCTCAGTGTCCGCACCTCTTTGTGTTGGTGAGGTGTTGATTGAGGATGACTTTGAGCAGAATAATATTGACACCAATAAATGGATTCCTACAGATGGTTGGACTCTGGATAGTGGAACACTTGATGTTAACGGTGGAGGCGTGGGAATTTCCAAAGTGCCTGACTTAACTGAATTTGAGTTCAATGTTGACTTTAATATGGTGGACCCACTATGGTCAGCGAATTGGGTTGTGCATGCAAAAGACCAAAATAATTGCACACTGGTTCAAATAGTAGCAGATGCACGTAATCAATTTTGGTGGTTTACCCGAGTAGACGGCGCGTATAACGTGCCTGACCATGGTAAGTTAGACAATGAATCAGGTGTGCATCCAGAACTTGGTAAATGGTATACGATAAAGATTGTGGCAAAAGATGGAACTTACGAGATCCATTTGGGTGAACGAGGCAAGGATCTAAATTTGTGTTGTATATGGAAAGATAACACCCACAACAAAGGTGCAATAGGTTTCAGAGCTTGGACTGGTGAACATACTGTTTATGATAATGTATTGGTTACAACCGTGGGACACATTACGGCAGTAGATCCTACTGATGCCTTGCCCGTCACATGGGGAAAACTCAAGTCTGTCCGATAAAGTTAAGTGGAATAATTCTAATGCATACCGAATCACCTTTCATAGATTGTACAGCCTTAATTGAAGACCGTGACCGACTTATTGAGCACAGTCGCCAAAACGGGTATATCTTCTTTCCCGGACTGCTTCCAACAGAACCGGTGCTTGAGTTACGTAGACAGGTGTTCCGTGTGGCAGAGCAGCACGAACTCCTTGCACCGAACTCTGACCCAGATGCTGGTATCCGCAGAAGTGGTGTTTTCGTCTGTGAACAGGGCAGATCCGAGACGTATATACAATTCTATATTGATGTCCAGAAACTCCGACTTTTCCATGCCCTTCCCCATCATGAACGTATCCTACATGTCTTGGAAGTCTTGTTTGGAACATCCGTTTTCATCCATCCACGCCACATCTGTCACGTCATCTTTCCGGGAGAACATCAGTACACCACACCACCGCATCAGGACTTTAGTCCGGTTCGCGGTTCACAGGAAACATGGACTGTGTGGACACCTTTAGGAGACTGTGATACCGAGTTGGGCGGTTTGGCGATTGCCCGTGGATCAAACCGTCGTGGTTTATTAGAAGACGGTGGAGTCCGATCAGGGGAATTGATTGCCGACAGAACAGAATGGGTATGGAACCCATTCAAATGCGGAGATGTCCTCATGTTTCATAGTTTAACGATTCACAGAGGTCGGCATAATATGACAGATGACCGTATACGACTTGCAACAAGTGCCCGCTACCAGTCGGTCAATGAACCTGTTGATGAGGACGCGCTCACCGTCCATTTGGGTTGTGCGAAATGGGAAGAAGTTTATTCCGATTGGGAAACGGACGATTCGCTGAAGTATTATTGGAACACAATTGATATGGATGTCCAACCGGCTTACCATCGCCGCAGAAGATAATTCACAAATCGTTAGGAGTAAAAATGCAAGAAGAGAATCAAAACTTATCTCAAGACGAGACACTGCAACCCATTCCTGACGGGTTGGTTGTCCTCACCTTTGATGATGGTAACAAGTCAGATTATAATTATGTTGCACCACTATTAAAACAATACGGTTTTGGGGCGACGTTCTACATCACTGAAGGTCTCGGTTTTCTCGACAACAAAGATCATTATGTTACATGGGAAGAAATTCGTGAGTTACACGATGAAGGTTTTGAAATAGGAAACCACACACGGCATCATACGCACGCCAACACACAATCGAAAGAAGAATTACTGGCGGACTTGATACATATTGATAAACGATGTGAGGAATACGGTATCCCTGTCCCTGTGACCTTCGCCTATCCTGCAAGTTGTCGCGGACCGGAATCGATAGAAGCGTTGTCAGAAAAAGGGTATCGTTTCGCACGCCGAGGCGTTGCACCGGATTTTCCACATTATCGAGATGGTGGACGTGGACCAATATACGATCCAGATGTTTATCACCCGTTGGTCATTCCGTCAAGTATTCCTGGTCCGAACTATAAATTTGAGGATTTAGTTTGGGCAGTTGAACAAGCAAAAGATGGAAAAATCGCGGTGCTAACGTTTCACGGTGTACCCGCCCTTGAACATCCATGGGTTAATGTTCCCCCTAAGGTATTTAAGACTTACATGAATTATCTACATGACAAAGACTGCACCGTTATTGCCTTTCGTGATTTAGCAAAATACATTGATCCAGCTAAAGCAAAGGGAAAAGACATCACCTATTGGCCATAAATCCTTGGTGATGCTGAAATTCCACTCTCCATCTGCTACCAGCAGGGTAGTTGCACATATATTATACCCATTCTAAATGAGAATATGACATTATTTCGTAGGTCGGGTAGAGGAACGAAACCCGACAAATCATGCAGAATACCAAACGCGTATTCTGCCACGCGCATTTGGCATTGATTTGGACATGACACTATAATAAAGTCGGGTTTCGTTCCTCTACCCGACCTACAACATGTTATGACGACTTGTCAATTAGAATTGGTATTACTACGTTTTGGAACATTTTATTGAGCATGGTGTATTACTTAGCAAAATCAACAGTGGTACATACCATATGTCTATGAGTACTACCTAAACGATAAATCCTATTAATAAGGTGAAAGTATGTTCAAACAATTTGATTATAAAATACTGGTAGGAATAGTAATAATTGGTGTACTTCTTGTAGCAGGCACCCATTATTTCTCACAACGAAGTTATGAAAAGTTCGCATCAGACATCGGGGAATCTCCCGAATCCACTACGTCATCTAAAGCTGCCTCCGAAAGTGATACAACCAAACCCGTCGGACAGTCTAAGGCAACACAATCACCCAAAAAAGTTAACGTGAATCTTAAGGTTGAATCCAAACCTGTCATTGACTCTGAGGCAACGAATACCACAGAAAACAAGGAAGCAACGGCAGACCAGGAAGTAATGGCAGAAACACCCGAATTCGATGCTGCATCGCTAATGTCCGCATTTGGCATACCTGAAGAAGTTAAATCACTTCTTGATGAGGACGTTGAAGAGGCAGACTTCGAAAAGGCACAAGCTTATCTCGCCGAGAAATACGGTCAATCTTCCGAAGTTGACGCAATAATGGATAGACTGAAACAAATGTCTGGTGGCCCCGTTGAACTTGATGATCTGACTGCGCTTTTTGAGGACTGGATTAAGATTTTACCTGAAGAACAGCAAGAAAATCGCAGACAATTGATGGGGGTTCTTACACTGCTCAATCAGGCAAAGGCTCAGGGAGGCAGTGCTCATGTTGTCGTTGGCACGGATTTAAATTTAGACCCGTCTCTGCTTGAAGGAGATAATGTGAAACGCTTCAACATTGAAACTACTAAAACAACGGAGATTATAGACGATTTAACTGGAACGGAGATTATAGACGATTAAAGATAAACGTTAGAAATCCTAAACACCAACATGTAACCATCTACACTGATCTAAAACTGCTAAAAAACGCAGAAAATCAATCAAAATGCATAATTTATGTCAAAATTATGCATTTTTTCGTAATTTTATTTGACAAACAAATTTTAAGTGTGTATAATTATATTCACCTTTCAACCTTGGAAGGTGAAGTAGTTCTTTGAAAGTTAAATAGTGAACGTGACGTGCCTATTAATAGCTTGTGAGTACACCTCAATTAATTGTTGATGTACTTCAATACTTTTGTGGAGAGTATGATACCGGCTCAGGACGAACGCTGGCGGCGTGGATTAGGCATGCAAGCCGAACGAGAAATCGGACTCCGGTCCGATGGAAAGTGGCGAAAGGGTGAGTAACGCGTGGGTAATTTGCCTCTGAGATGGGGATAACAACCCGAAAGGGTTGCTAATACCAAATACGATCCGGTTGACTTCGGTCGACCGAATGAAAGGTGGCTTCGGCTGCCGCTCGGAGATAAGCCCGCGTCCTATTAGTTTGTTGGTGAGGTAACGGCTCACCAAGACTACGATGGGTAGCTGGTCTGAGAGGATGGTCAGCCACATTGGGACTGAGACACTGCCCAAACTCCTACGGGAGGCTGCAGTCGAGAATATTTCGCAATGGGGGAAACCCTGACGATGCGACGCCGCGTGGGGGATGAAGGCTTTCGAGTCGTAAACCTCTGTGTTACGGGATGAATTGCTTGGTGCTGATAACGCAACAGGTTTGACGTTACCGTAGTAGAAAGCCCCAGCTAACTACGTGCCAGCAGCTGCGGTAAGACGTAGGGGGCAAGCGTTGTCCGGAATCACTGGGCGTAAAGCGCGCGCAGGCGGTAGAGTCAGTCAGACGTGAAAGGGTTCGGCTCAACCGAACCACTGCGTTTGATACTGCTTTACTTGAGTCTGGAAGAGGAAAGTGGAATGTACGGTGTAGCGGTGAAATGCTCAGATATCGTATAGAACACCCGTGGCGAAGGCGGCTTTCTGGTCTAAGACTGACGCTCATGCGCGAAAGTTTGGGGAGCAACCGGGATTAGATACCCCGCTAGTCCTTACTGTAAACGATGGGTACTAAGTGTAGGGGGTGTTGATTCCCTCTGTGCTGTAGCTAACGCATTAAGTACCCCGCCTGGGGAGTACGGCCGCAAGGTTAAAACTCAAGGTAATTGACGGGGGGCCGCACAAGCGGTGGAGCATGTCGCTTAATTCGACGCAACGCGAAGAACCTTAACCAGGGCTTGACATCTTAGTGACCGCCATAGAAATATGGTTTTCCCTTGGGACGCTATGACAGGTACTGCATGGCTGTCGTCAGCTCGTGTCGTGAGATGTTGGGTTAAGTCCCGCAACGAGCGCAACCCCTGTCTTTAGTTGCCATCAGGTAATGCTGGGGACTCTAAAGAGACCGCTGGTGACGAGCCAGAGGAAGGTGGGGATGACGTCAAGTCCGCATGGTCCTTATGCCCTGGGCTGCACACGTGCTACAATGGCCGGTACAGAGGGACGCCAAACCGTGAGGTGGAGCAAATCCCAAAAAGCCGGCCCCAGTTCGGATTGCAGTCTGCAACTCGACTGCATGAATGTTGGAATCGCTAGTAATCGCGGATCAGCATGCCGCGGTGAATCCGTTCCCGGCCCTTGTACACACCGCCCGTCACGCCATGGGAGTTGGTAGCATTCAAAGACGGTGACCCAACCTTCGGGAGGGAGCTGTTTAAAGTGAGACCGATGACCGGGGCGAAGTCGTAACAAGGTAGCCGTAGGGGAACCTGCGGCTGGATCACCTCCTTTCTAAGGAGCAATAACAAGGACATTCTCACACAATCTCCTTGTTCAAGACGCTCTAAATCTTACGAGGCATATACGACTTCCTATTTGACTTTCAATTTACTATCTTTTCTTCTAACGACCTTCTGTTAAGGGCTTATAGCTCAGAAGGTTAGAGCGCGCGCCTGATAAGCGCGAGGTCCCTGGTTCGATTCCAGGTAAGCCCATTCTTTAACTAATTTTTCCATTCATGTCAAATCTAACCCAACACTAAAAAACCTAATAGTATATTCCCTTCGCTTTAGATTAACGATTTTTTATGCCTTTAGATGTTTGTAGTCGCGCAATTCATTGCGCCTCGGACATTCTCTACTTTAGGGTGAACCTATTAGTCTCATAATGAAATCCTATCTTTTACAAAGAAATTTAATATTTTCTTGTAGCTTAATATAAATTAATTTCGCTACTTTGCCATCGGAAATTGGTTTCATATATTTTTGTGCTAAAGGAGGATAGAGGAGGTTAGTCTATGGCGCGCCAATCAAAAAACAAATTATCTGCTACCGAAGACACTTACTTAGCCACACAAGTCAAACAAGGGAATGAAGCAGCGTTTAGACAGTTGTTTGATAAACACTATGAGTGGGTCTATAGCAAAGCATATCGTATGCTAAAATACAACCATCAGGATGCAGAAGAGGCAAGTTTGGATGTATTTACTAAGGTCTGGGAAACACTACAAGATGATAAATGGGACCCCAAGAAAGGAAGTTTTTGGGCTTGGTTAAATAAACTCGCGTTTAATACAATTGTTGATGCAATACGAAAAAGAGATCGGATACGTGAATCGGTCTTAACCTATGAAGAAGATGACTCGCCGTTGAACGAATTTGAGGATAGTGGCCCCGGGCCAGACAAACAGATTATCGGCCAGGAGGCACAAGAAATATTAGAAAAGGCTCTTGAACAGGTAACGAAACCGAACCACCGTATCGCCTGGATATTACGACATTTAGAAGGATGTAGTGTTGCAGAGATTTCCCGTATACTTAATGCAAAAGATGGCACTGTGAAAATCTGGATTCACCGATGCACACAAGAACTCAGACAGATACTGATCAAAAAAGGAATTACTTGGATACAATAGATGATTTTTTTATTTTATTCAAACATGGAGGATAACTCATCCGTAAGCAGAAAAGCTATCTCAAAATATTCATAAGGCAAGTGGAAGTTGAATGACACTGTCCTCATCTGGAACATAATACCTTATATTTACACTTAAGACATCTGACAACACAACAAATTTGGAGGTCTTGGATGAATAATCAACAATCACCCCAGACGAACACTGATGTGACAACTTGGCAACTCCCTGATGGAGCAATTGCTCGATTTGGTCGGGGTAGAATACACAAACTTGCATTATTGCCAAATGGTAGGTTTCTCGCCGTTGCTACTTCAATTGGGGTGTGGTGGTATGAACTGACTACCATGTCTCTTGTTGCATTATGGGAAACTGAACGGGGGCAGCTTGCCACTATCACTATATCCCACGATGGACAGTGGGCTGCCACAGGTAACGGAGATGGTTTTATCAGGGTGTGGGATGTTCCAAGTGGTGTATGCATTACCCAAATGAGAAGGGAATCAGAGCAAATTCCGGGACCTCTTCGTACCAGTAGTATTAAGCAACTTGCTTTTTCACCTGATAGACAATACCTTGCCGCAACAGGTATGCGTGACGACATAGTTTACACTTGGAAACCAGAAATAGGTAGAGCACATGCACAGTTTTATGATACTGAAAAAGAACAACGTCAACGTGTTCTTGCCCGACCCGTCGTTTTTTCTCCAGATAGTCGTCTACTGGCATGTGTGGGAGCGTCTGAATACTTAGATACCGAGGACATTATATTGGTGTGGGATGTTGTGTCGGGTAAGTGTGTCGCACGTCTTACAGAACAGATCGGTTTTGTCAATAGTTTCTGCTTTTCTCCATGTGGGCAGTATCTTGTCTCTGGAGGATATAATGGTACAGTTCAAGTGTGGAATACAAACACCTGGCAACAGCACGACTCAACTCAACAATTTGATGAATCTCACATGCATGTTTGCTATTCGCAAAATGGCACTCTACATGCCGTGGGGATTTCGGAAGAAAATGCCGTGGTGTGGGACATGGAACATATTGAAAAACGATATACATACGTTGAAAAGGGAGGTTACATTCAACGCACACTCTTTTCAGGTAATTCACATTTTATCGTTGCTGGGGCAAAAGCATGGACGGTGTGGACACCTGAAAACACAGAACCGCGCAAGTTTTCTCATTTACATCTCACAAGTCATCCCAATACTGTTGCATTCTCACAAGATGGAAAAACGGTGGTATCAGGGATGCGTAATGCAACTGTTGCCAATATCCGGTTATGGGATATTGAAAAGCCGCAGCAACCACCAAGAGGGATTAAACTGATCGGTAACGAACATACTGTTTCTTTGTCCACCGCTGGACAAGTGTACGCTACAAGTTATGAATATGATGGAAATACAGTTAGGGTGCAGAATATTACAGAAAATACGCAGGAAAATGTGTTCACGCATCCTGATAAAGATGCGGTCATAACTGCTGCATCACTCTCACCAACAGGTAATCTGCTTGCATGTGGAGATAGTGAAGGCAAAATATATGTGTGGGATATGACAAGCAGTGCTGTGCGATATATGTTCACCCAGACCATAGAAAACAATAAGAACAATAGTGAAATTAGGTTTCTTACATTTAACCAAGATGACAAGTTACTCGTAAGTATAAACGCTAATGGTTCTGAAGCGACACTGTGGGATTTGAAAGCTGAAAAAGAGCCTCCCATCTACCTTGGAAAAGGCAATCATAGAATGGCAATTTCACCATGTAGTCATGTGCTTGCTTGTGGTAGGATAAACGAAATTCTAATCTGTTCGCCTCCGACTTATCAGACTTCTACAATAATAGATAGTTCCCAAGGAGTCGGGTTGCCATTCGCATTATGTTTTTCACCATGCGGACGGTATCTGGCTTCGGGAGAATGGTGGCAAGAATGGAGAATGAAAGTGCCTATTAGGTTATGGGAAGTATCAAGTGGTAAGAATATCGTTACGTTCTGGGGACATACCTCAGATGTTCAAGCCCTTGCCTTCTCACCAGATGGTGAATTTCTGTTAAGTGGTAGTTACGATGGCACTATTTTATTGTGGGATATGAAACCATTTATCAACTCTTAAACATTCCTTGTCAATTCATCTACTGCATAGCGATACGGTTACATCAAACTATTCTTAGCTAATTTTGCATAATATCTTGACACGTGAGGTTACCGAACTTCGCGCGTCCATTGACAATAAAAGGAGATTATTTCTTGCAAAACAGAAAACCTTCAACTTCAGTATTGAAACCACTCGACGACACAGATGTAACAACTTGGAAACTTCCTGATGGTGCAATTGGTAGATTAGCAAGAGGAAGGGTAACAGATATGACATTTTCATCAGATGGTAAATATCTTGCTGTCGCAACGCCAATAGGTTGCTGGTTGTATGACCGATCATCGCTGAAACCGATCGCCCTGTTTGAAACCGAAAGCGGGATGTTTGATACCATTGCCTTTTCACACGATGCGCAGTTGATTGCCACCAGTAATAAGGATGGCATTTTGAAGGTATGGGATACACAGACGCTGCAGTGTCTCGCGAAGATAAACCATCGTGAGAATGTAGGAGTAACTTCAGGGTATTTTACAAATCTCTGCTTTTCCCAAGATAATCAATACTTAGCAGCATCTTCTTTTGACAAGCAAAATGTTGTCTACGCATGGCAACAAAACACGGATGATCCTTTCACAAAATTTCCTATAGACGTAGAAGATACGGTAGGACACAGTTTTCCTATCTGTTTCTCTCCGATAGGGAATCTACTCGCCTATGTGTCTGCTGGAACGACGCATCACACACTCACGATTTCCGATATTGAAACCGATGAACACATCGCACAACTCAATTGCTTAGCACCATTGGCTTACCAAGGGCTCGTCTTTTCTCCTTGTGGGCAATATATTGCTGCTGCCAATCGGAACAATGAGGTGTTGGTGTGGGATGTTTACAACGGCTCTTTGGAAATGGAATCCACCGCTTATAACGGGAAAAGGTTGATTCCTGCCTATACACCTGATGGCATGCTACGTGTTGCTGAGCTTTATGATAATAAAGTTGCGATTTGGGATGCTATCCGAAAAGAAAAAATTGATACATTTGAACGCCAAAAGCCTAAACAGAGTCGTATTTCAACTGCATATCTTCGTTTTTCAACCGATGGTGCACACATCGCAATGATCCTCTCACGCAGTGAACTCTATGTGTGGACAGTCGGGTCTCCATCGACCGAAGTTTCAAGTCCTGCTGATCATAAACCTGTTCCACATTCGGTTGCTTTTTCTAACAACGGTAAGACATTAGCAAGCGGACACGCGTTTGGTATGTATCATGTATTCTGGAATGTGGCACAGCGAAAAACAGAACAGATATTTCCAACGCCGAAGATACAAGCACAACGCACATCTCTCACTGAAAACCTCACGGCAGAAGAAAAACAGCAGTGGTATCGTCTCAGTGCCTTGTCACCTTGTTGGAAAAAACTAGCACTTCGCGACCTACCAAGAGGGTCAGTTGAAATCTGGGATATTGCATCTGAGACCCTTATTACAGAACTCTCAGATAGTAATTTAAATAGATCTTGGCGTGCAACGAGTTTTTCATCTACAGGTGAACACTTTATCAGCTCAGCACCGACAGGTGATATTGATGCCTGGAATACACAGTCTGGAGAAAAAATCAATACGCTACCAGGAGACAACCGTAAGATCCTGACAACTGCGTTTCACCCTGATGGTAGGCAACTCGCCGTTGTGCCAATAGGGAGTGCTGGAATGCTTTGGGATATTGTCAGTGGAGAACAGATCGGGTTGTTCCCTTCAGAACTACCAGAAGATACCTCCCTCTATAGAGGCAATCCAGAACAGATACACCAATATATTGAAAAATATAAAAAAATCGGGAACCGTTATAAGTGTTGCCCCTTGAAACTCACCTTTTCTCCTTGTGGCACAACTATCGCCTGCGGGATACAGGAACATATTCGGTTGCGGGATGTAGCAACCTTAGAAACGCAGATGCTCATACTACTACCCGAAACGTGTAGCAGGCCGTTTGCGCTTACATTTTCACCCTGCGGAAAATACCTCATCTCCGGGTCCTGGTGGAGAAAAGGATTGGACAGAGTATCCATACGAATATGGGAGGTCGCAACAGGGGGAAAATATACACACTTTCTGGGGGCATACAACAGACGTGCAGGATTTAGATTTTTCACCTGATGGCGAACTTCTGGCAAGTAGCAGTTATGATGGCACCATTCTGCTCTGGGATATGAAACCGTTTATTAACACTTAAACATTTCTGTCAATTCATCTATTACATAGCAATGCTGCTTGCATTATACAACATATCGCCGCGCGAAGTTACCGGACCTCGCGCGGACATTCGCAATAAAAGGAGATGGTTTAATGGAAAATAGAACCGCTGTAACTCCAGTGATTAGACCGCTTGACGACACGGATGTGACAAAATGGGAACTACCCAAAGGGGCAATTGCCCGTTTAGGACGGGGTGTGTTGCACGATATGTCTTTTTCACCCGATGGGAGATATCTTGCTGTCGCAACTACTATCGGATGTTGGTTGTATGATTTACCCACACTTACTCCTCTTGCACTGTTTGAGACAGAACGAGGTGTGCTTCAGAAGATCGCCTTTTCGCGCGATGCGCAGTGGATTGCTACCACCAACTGGGATGGCATCGTTAAGGTATGGGAAACACAAACCCTGCAGTGCATCACTAAGATAGACTGTCCCAGTGTTAGTGAGCTCCACTTTTCGCAGGATGGGCAATATCTTGCTGTGTCCAGTCGCAGACGAAATGCTGTCTATACTTGGTATACAAATACTGACGAACCCATCCTGCAGTTTCCCATTGAAGCAGAGGATACGAAGGGGCACAGATTTCCTATCTGCTTTTCACCTAACAGGAATCTACTCGCGTATGTGTCTTCTGTATCTCCCCAAGCAACAATAACGATCTTATATGTAGACACCGGCGAACATAAGACAGACTTTAGTTGTCCCGCCCCTTTAGGGTTTCAAGGTCTTGTATTTTCCCCGTGTGGTCAATACCTTGCAGCAGCACATCAGAACGGCGATGTGCAGGTGTGTAATGTTCACAACGCCACCTCAGAAATAGTACATACCGTATCTGACACAACTTATGTAAAACTTGCTTATACGCCTGATGGTGCATTGCGTGTGGCAGAAGTCCATGAGGGAAAGGTTGTGATGTGGGATACGGTGCAGCGCGAGAAGGTAGACACTTTGGAATTTGGGACACGCAGGGCAGTATGTCGCTTTTCAGATGATGGGACATATTTCGCAGCCGCTAACTCACGCGAATTCCGAGTATGGACAGCAGAAAAACCTATTAGAGTCGTGCCTATGCCTGATGCACATATAAACATCGTCAGATGGTTGCGTTTTTCTCAAAAAGGAAAGACGCTAATTAGTGGGCACCGACCTGCAACTCTGGACTGGTCTGTAGTGAATCATCAGGCACAACGAATTTCCCGTCCCAATACAGAGGGGTACTCTTTGGGTCTTAGCAGTGTTTTGTCCCCTTGTGAAGAATTTCTTGCTGCAGCTGTCGTAGGAGTCCGCCATAGCACCGACATCGCTATCACAGTCTGGCATATTACATCTGGCACCCTAATTGCCGAACTGACTGGACATGAAAAACGTGTTCTACAGATGGCTTACTCACCGACAGGGAACTGCTTGGTCAGTGGGTCTCTGTCCGGTGAGCTCTATGTATGGGACACGCAGCAATGGGTAAAGCGGTTCGAACTCATTGGGCACACGGATGAGATTAGAAGTGCGGTATTTCACCCTGATGGGAAGCAGCTCGTCACCGCATCCCACGACAAAACTGCACGGGTCTGGAATATTGAGAATGGTGAACAGGTAGGTTCACTCCCTTTAGACGCAATCTTAGAAGATACATCCCTATATAAAGGGTGCCCCCAAGAAATCCAACAATTCATTGATTGGAAACAGAAGTTGGGGACTCAGAAGCCAACTTTTTTAAATGTTAGAAATATAAAGAATGTTAGTAATATAAAGATTTCTCCGTGCGGCACCCTCATCGCCGCCAAGTTGTCTCGGGAACGGAGATGGAAAGGAATAGCTAATGAGATTAGATTATGGGATGCAGAAACCTTAGAAACACGAATGGCGATACTGCTGCCCGTAGATGCTTCTCGGACCTATCCGCTTGCATTTTCCTCTTGTGGAAGGTATCTCGCTTCCGGTACTTGGTGGAAAAAAGGGTTAGAGCAGATGTCAATCAATTTATGGGAGGTCGCCACAGGTGAAAACGTCCATACCTTCTGGGGGCACCCCACAGATATCCATGATCTCGCATTTTCACCGGATGGGGAACTGCTGGCAAGTGGTAGTTATGATGGAACTATTCTGCTCTGGGATATGAAACCTTATCTGAAGTAGGTTGTTTTATGATGTAAAGACAAATGCATCAAAGAAATTAAGGGTTACATAGGTTTACAATTCACGTATTTTATGGTTAAGTATACAAACAATTATACACGTGTGCTGTAGGAGGGAACTCCGATTCCCGACTATCAAAGCGTTTTATCGGGAATCGGAGTTCCCTCCTACAGAAAAGAATGTCTAATTAATTCCATATTCTACCATAATATAATTTTAGAGGAGAGAACTTTGATATATAAGGAACAAACAAACGGATCAGATTTATCAACTTGGAACCTTCCTGAAGGCGCGACTGCACGTTTAGGTAACGGTTGGATTAGCGGCGGCATGACATTCTCACCCGATGGTGAATCCCTTGTGATTGCATCTACTATCGGATGCTGGTGGTACGACCTAAATACGATGAAACTCAGCACAGCGTGGGATACTAAACAAGGCATGTTATCTGACATCACCTTTTCACAAGATGGAAGGTGGATAGCTACCGGAAACTGGAACGGTACTGTGAAAGTTTGGGACACACATAACCTTGAATGTGCTGCCTGCATAGATTTACCTAAAAATACTGATGCAGTGACGGCATTTTCCCATAATCTGCTGTTTTCACAAGAGGGGAAATACATAACACGTTCCAACTTAATTTCACGAGAAAATGGTGGGGGTCGGCACTTCACCGTTTACGATTGGCAGGTAGACACTGATACATCCATTAAGAGTCTTTCTATTCAACCAGAACCAGGAAAAGTAAGCATTCATCCCAATGCTCTTTCACCAGATGGAAGTCTTATCGCATATACCCTTGAAGAAAATATAACTTCGGTGGTACATATTGAAACTGGGGAACTGATTGCTAAACTACGAGATAACTATACTGATACTTCAACAATTGGATGTGCTCAGCTTGTATTCTCACCCTGTGGAAAATATCTTGCCGCTACAAATCGAGGCAACAAAATACTTATCTGGAATGTTAACAACGGGAACCTGGAACTGGCACCGACAGTCCATAGCGACAATCGAGATTTAGAGAGAAGTGTTCCTGCATATTCAGCCGATGGAAACTTACAAGTTGCTGGGTTTTCCAGCAGGGAGGTGGTAATCTGGGATGCAAACCAACAGGAAACAGTGGATACCTTTGAATCTCCAAGACCTTTATATGGTTGTTTTTCATCAGATGGAACACATTTCGCCACCAGAAATAGATGCGGTGAACTGCAGGTGTGGTCCCGGGGTAATCCATCAACAGTTAAGTCTCTTCCAACACATATATCACGCGGGGTCACTGACGTTCGATTTTCCAAAGACAGTCGTATACTCCTCAGTACTAATGATTTTTCTGGATATAGGTTATGGGATGTTACGAACCGACAGGTGAAACAAAAAATCGACCTTGCACATCCCAATTCACCTGGGACGATTTCTGTTTCCAGAAGTAAGGAATTCATAGCTGCCTTAGTAGATGCTCGAACTATTAAAGTTTGGAATCTCACTTCAGATACACAGGCCGCAGAACTTACCGAAAGGTATAAAGGGGTGAAGCACGTGACGTTCTCTCCGTGCGAAGAATACCTTGTCACTACCAATATTCGAAAAATCATTAATATCTGGAACATTGCATCAAGGACACAAATCGCTGAATTATCCCAAAACCCATCAAGAATTAATAGAATGGAATTCTCTCCAACCGGTGAACATTTTGTCAGTTTCTATGGTGATAGTTTCACAATATGGGATTCAAACCAGTGGGAAAAACTACACCACATTCAAAATCCAATTGTGCAAAACTATAAACGTTGGCAATTATTGTTACCTCCAAACAAGAAACAAGTGATCATAGTGCCACGAGTCGGTCCAATTCTCGGATGGGATTTAGAAAGCGGTGAACAAGTAGGTTCTCTTGATACATCAATATGCTCAGATACATCATTGTATAAAGGTTCATCACAAAATATTCAACGTTTTCACGAACAACCGGATTCCGAAACGCAACGGGTCTGGGGTAATCTCAGGTTGTCCCCATGCGGTTCACACATTGCGGGGGTGATTAAAAGAGCAGGGAAAAACGAGATTCGAATTTGGGATTCATCTACTTTGGCAATCTATATGGTGATAATTCCACCAACAGAATGTCAGAGACCACAGACCTCTAAATTTTCACCTTGCGGTAACTACCTTGCTGTTGGCGCGGCATGGCAAGATGGGCAAGAATTAATGCCAATCTGTCTGTTGGATATAAGCACTGGAGAAAATATCCATAACTTCTACGGACATCCAACCGATGTGTGGTCATTGGCATTTTCCCCGGATGGCGAACTACTGGCAAGTGGCAGCTATGATGGAACTATCCTGCTTTGGGATATGAAACCATTTATGGATTGATATAGAAACCGTTTTAAAGAAGCAGTTAGCAACTGTTTGCCCACCAAGATAAATTTATGCTAAACTTTGGAAAAAGGAGCAATATAAGAATGTCAAACATTTCAGACGAAAGATTGGTAGTCAATGCGGCTAAAGGTGATCCCAATGCAATCAAAGAATTAAAAGAAAGAGCAACCTCTGGGAAATACGGGATTCGTAAAGGTCTTAAGAAGATGGGATGCACTGATGAAGATATCACTATGCTGGAACCCAAAATAGTAGAGATTCTAATGGCTAACATACCCACATATAGTTTCACAACCCCGTTTCTTGTATACGGATACCGCCTTTCGGTAAATTATTCTCTTCAATATAAGAAAAACGGTGAAGTTCCACTGTTTGACAGAGAGCAACATAAGGAAAAAGCAATTCCAGATACACCGCGAGAATTGAGCGACTCACCTGCAAAACCCAAACATCCACCCCTTGAACAAATTGACCTTGAGGTTCGAACACTTGTGAGTTTACTGAATCAATCACCTAATATTAGAACATCCTCCTCTTGCAGTGGACATCCAGATCAAGAGAATTGGAAAGACCGTAACTGGTCTCAATTTGGAGGATATATCGGAATCAAACCCATGAGTTCACAGCGCAAAGCATTGGATTTTCTAAATAGTATTCTGATGAAGTTAGATAATTCTGACACATCGACCAAGAATGAATTCTTACCAGCAGTCCTACACAAAACAGAGAGTACACTGAATGAACACATCAGTGTCCCTAATGCAATTCGCACACGATACGAGCAAGTAGACGCTGAGGATTTATTCACCTCTGCTGCACCCGTTGTCTTGATCGACGTTTCATTCCGTTTTTATGTGTGTCATAACGACGCAAGGCATTCTTTAGAAATTTGGAAACAACTCATTGTATGCATAAGAGAACTGATACCTGACAACGAGGAACTCAACACAGAAGTAGATACATCAGAAATGGCAATGCAGATTCTGCAAGAAGCATTAAACAGGTTACCCTTCCTATTTGCTACTACACTTGTGACAAGTCAGGAAGGTTATCCCGGTATAAAAATGCATACAATTGCAGACCTTTCATTATTCCAGTGGTTTTCGGCATTAACCGACAAATTAAATGAGCTGCTTGGCAAAGCAGGTTATGTAAGTTCTCCCGATGCAGATGGTCAAATTCCTTATGTTACGAAGTGGTATTTCGATTTAAGACCATTCCTCAATCAAGAATTGATACCATTGCCGCATCTTTTAACACCTCAATGGGAACAACGTACGTGTGAAGACCACCTGAAGATTTGGAAATTACTTGAGTCGGCAGTTACTGAGGCGGTTGACGGCATTTAATCAATTTGGCACTACAATACATGGCCAGTCCAGATATGCGTTGAGACTTGTGCTTGATACACCTTGTCTCAAGTCTGCCATGTGATTTTTCATAAGTCTCGGTAAATAGGGTCTTCCAACAGAGGATGTGTAGCGTCCTCAGAAAGTGTGTCAGGAACGTCTTGAAAGAGTTTTTGGATATCATCGCAAAGGTCAGAGTGGTTGTTTTTGATAGAAAGCACATAATCGCCATTCCCTCTATGATTTCTTGACAGAAAGTTTTCTGTGTCAAAAGTGCGTCTGTAGTGATGACTTTACCACGGACATCAAAAGCTTTGAGGATCTCTGTTGAGATCGGTATTTCGCTGGTTTTGTCACTGACACTATTTATCTACTGACTCAATGTCATTCTATAGCATCAGCATCTAATATCTTCAAGAGATTGTGAAGCGTTGCGGAGCAAGGCGTTTTCTTATGTGTCCAACCGAGTGCTTTTGCGAGTGCTGGTTGTGAGCGAACTCAAGTCGCTATAGATGTCCATCCTTTATGTCCACACATCAATCCAGTCACTATAAGTGCCAGAATAGATGCTAATGGATGTCGTTTACCTTTACTCTTGCGGGGGTCTGGAACTTCTGATAACATTTTTTAAGTGACAAGATGATTTTCTTGTCATTATTCACCTCAAATATGGAATAGTTTTGAGGTGAAGTCCAGCAGATATAGTGTAAAAAGTCACACTATATCTGCTTTTCATAAAAATAAACACATGTGAAAAAATATTGAAAACTAAATAACCCTGTCTTTAAATTGACACACATGACAATTTATGCAATAATAAGGACATATCTTACACATAACAAAACAGATATGGCAACAGTAAAACTTGAAAATATTACAAAACGTTTTGGCGAACTCACTGCATTGGACAATATTACACTTGATGTGAAAGACGAGGAATTCTTCGTCTTGCTCGGACAGACTGGGGCAGGAAAAACGACAACCCTCCGCAGTATTGCTGGATTGGACAGACCTGAAGAAGGTAACATCTACTTAGATGATGTGTGTGTCAATGACAATACCCCTGCTGAACGCGATGTTGCATTTGTATTTCAATCACATATTCTTTATCCGCACCTCACTGTTTATGAGAACATGGCTTTCCCACTACATCCTCGTAAATTATCCGCTGAAGAAATAGACAGTCGTGTCAAAGATATTGCTCAAATGTTACATATTGAACATCTTCTGATGAGAAATCCGAATCAGTTGAGTGGTGGAGAAACACAACGTGTTGGATTGGGAAGAGCAATGGTCCGCCGACCACAAGTTTTTCTTATGGATGAACCAATTTCTAACCTTGATGCAAAATTGCGCGCTGAAATGCGTGTTGAAATTAGATGGCGGCAACGACAACTCGGTACCACTACCTTTTATGTCACACATGATCAGGTGGAAGCGATGTCTATGGCAGACCGTATCGCAGTCCTGGATTCCGGTAGAATACAACAGTTGGGGACACCCTCTGATATTTACAACCATCCTGCCAATTTGTTCGTAGCAGGATTTATCGGTAGTCCAAGCATGAACTGTATTCCGTGTAATATATATAACAATGATGGAACATACAAGGTTGTGTTGTCTAATAATGGAAACAAAGATCATTCATTTTCAATTCAAAATGACCTTGTCGCAAAATTGATTAGTGATGTTGATACAAATCGAGAATTAGTCATCGGTGCACATCCTGAAGATGTTCTTGTTAGTCATGAATTCGTAGCGAATACTTTTGACTCTGATATCAATACATTTAAGGCGGAAGTCTACAGCGTCGAACCACTTGGTGCCGAAACAATTGTTGAAATTACGCTTGGAAAAGATACTGAGGGTTCACATAAGATTATCAAATCTCGCACATCTCCCAACTTTGAAGCAAAAATTGGGGAGCAAATTTATGTGTCCTTCGTTCCTGATCGAATACACTTGTTTGATAAAGTTACGGGTGATGCGTTGTTCACAAAACAGAGATATTCCATTCCAAAATAATTATGAGTTGGCAATTAAAACTATTTAACTTACTTCCTAATTTCGTAAAGAAAATTGGATGTCAGATTCTACGGAAGTTTGGACGTGATCCGGATGCTTGGTTGGAAGACTTCTTGAAAAAGCATAAAGGAGCGTGATATGTGAACGGTAGCGATATACTTATTGAATGTTTGAAAGCACAAGGGGTTACCACTATTTTCGGTATGCCCGGCACTCAGAACATTCACATCTACGATTCACTGCTCCGTAGAGGAACAGGATCCATCAATCATTTTCTTGTAAGACATGAATATTCAGCTACCCTAATGGCTGATGGTTATGCACGGGCTACAGGTGATGTAGGTGTGGCAATCACCGTACCCGGTCCGGGTGCCAGTAATGCGTCAACAGGGATTTTGGAGGCTTACACCGATTGTGTTCCAGTATTGTTGATTACAGGACAGAGTCATTCAGATACCTACAGCAGACATCCGAGTAAAATGTTTCACGGATTGGATCAGATGCAGTTTTTTAAACCAATCACAAAATACTGTGCAATTGCACATACTGTGTCGGAGATACCAATAGTCGTTGAAAATGCTTTTAAAGCAATGAGAAACGGAAGACCTGGACCGACAGTGTTGGAATTTCCAATGGATGTGACATCTGGTAATGCACAAGTCAGGATTCCTAAACGAGTTGAACGTGATGGCTTACCACCCCCCGAAGATGTAGATATTAGTGCTGCTATAGAAAAGATACGTAATGCGAAATATCCTCTAATCTTCGCTGGTTCTGCTGTTGTACATACTAAAGCAAGAACTGAGTTAAGGTTGCTTGCGGAAAAACTAAATGCCCCTGTCATCGTTTCCCGTTGTGCAAAAGGTGTGTTATCTGAAGACCATCCATTAGCACTTCAAAACTGTTATGGATATTTAGGTAAAGAAGCACTCAAACAAAGTGACTGTCTCATCTCTATCGGAGCAAGGTTCACTTCAATAGATACACGTAATTGGACTATGCAAATTCCTAAGACCTTTATCCAGATTGACGAAGATGAAAACGAGATTGGACGCGAATATCCATGTGATATAGGTGTTGTAGGAGATTTGAAACGGACCCTGCAAGCACTCGTCGAGGATATTTCCCAAGACGATAACGGTTGGAATGAAGTGCTACCAAGACTTCGTAGAAAGTTTGAATCACAACCACCATTGCCAATTATTCCTGATCTCCAGGAAGTACTCCCACGAGATACGATATACGCTGTTGATGTGCATACACTTGGATATGCAACCTTTGCTGAACTTCCAACTTATAATCCACACACATTTCTACATCCGAATATCGGTGTAGCATTAGGATATTCCTATCCCGCTGCAATAGGTGCGAAGGTGGCATTTCCTGATCGTCCGGTTGTGTGTTTTAGCGGAGATGGCGGATTTATGATGGGAGCAATAGAAATGGCAACTGCGATGAAATATGGTCTCAATGTTGTTGCTATAGTCGTGAATGATTATGCATTGACTGCGATTAAAGGTTCTCAAATGGTGAATTTTGAGGGACGGACCATTGATACAGACTTACATAATCCAAATTTTGTTGAATTTGCGAAATCTTATGGTGCGGATGCATGGAGGGTCGAAAAGTTGGATGAATTTAAACCAATATTGTACAAAGCACTTACTACAGAAAAACCTACTCTCATTGAAGTAATGATGCATGAGTATCAAGATGAACTCATTGATTCAATTGGGTGGTTACATTCTGAACGTCTCCGAAAAACGACATTTTAACACACAATGATAAATTCATAAGTAATGGACCATGAGAATCACTTTTGAAGACAACGCGAGACTATCCCATTGCATCTATCTTTCACTTTGTTGGTATTCTGCTATCTTTTCAAAAAGTAATAATTGCTCTGGTCGTTCTACCGGTTTTTCACACACGGGTTTAGGTGTGAAATTCATAACTAATGCTTCAAGCATCGGTCTTCTATTTTCCTCTTTCCCACCGACATGATAAAAGTGTTCTTTGGTTAACACCTGAAATTCTGACCACAGACTCTGCAGAAAGACATTTTCTCTGTATTGATTGCTATGCCAGGTTGATAAAATGAATTTACATGGAGATTGACTCAGAAGTTCAAAAAGGTATTTTTCGTTCTCTTCGTCCCAACTATCAAAATAATCAACGTGCCGTCCAACATAAGGTGGATCGCAGTAAGTAAAATCGTCTTCAGAAATACCTTTAAGTGTATCCTTGAAATCTTGGCAAATGAACGACCAATTAAAATGCTTTGTCATGACATGAATATAGTCAACTTGGTTTACAATCTTTGTTATATATCCTTTTGAAAAACGTTGTGGTTTGTGCCCGAAAGGCACGTTAAAATCTCCTTTGCGATTGAACCGAATCAGACCATTGAAACAACAACGATTTAAAAATAGAAAATCCAACGGTTCGTGAGTCTTATTAAACCGCTCACGAACTTCATAATAATAGTCTTGACCACATCTTGATAGAATCTCACCGTGCAGTTCAAGGAAGTTTCTAACTTTCATACCATCAATCTTACCAGTCACTATAGCATTATAGAAGTTAATCAAATGGGGGTTGCTATCAGCAAAGATTGCATTGCGCGGAGTGATGTTGAAACCAACTACACCCGAACCCATAAATGGTTCAACCCATTTTCCTTCAAAAGACCAGTCCACAACACGTTTTATGAAGGGAACAATCTTGCTTTTAATTCCTTGACACTTAATAGGGGGAATCATAACCTTCATCATTTTCAATCTATCATTAGATATAGCTTTAGCACTTTACAAAGTGAATTCAATACTCCCACAGGAATTCCAACCGGGGTAGGTATACTTAAATAAAATGCTGACGAACAAGAAACACCAAGTCCGCCAGCATCAATTAGAACTCCCCCAGACGGACTCGAACCGCCGACACGATGGTTAACAGCCATCTGCTCTACCAACTGAGCTATGAGGGAATATGAATTACACTATTAATTATACATTACCAAAGACATAAATGCAAGTAAAAATTTAGATTTTCCAAAAATTAGCAGCCACAATTGATTTTTGTCCCTTCAACGCCTTGTTCCCCTTCGGTTTCATAACCGTCGCGTTTCCACCAATCTAATCCACCCATTAACTCTTTGACTTTGAACCCTAATTTTGACATATTCAAAGCCCCTTTAGTAGAAGCATTACAACCGATTCCATCACAATATGTGACAAATAATTTGGATTTGTCAAGGTTCTCTGTAGTTTCCGCACACATTGTTCTATGAGGAATATTGATCGCAGTTGGAATATGTTCAAGTGAATACGCTTCTGGTGTGCGTGCATCTATAACGATGACATCTTCACCGTTATTGAGTGCTTCACTAAGATCCCAAGAATCAGTTTCATATTCCAACTTGGCACTATAGAATTCAATTTGATTCATATTTTTCTATCTAAGTCCTTTTATCCGTGCCCATGTAATTATCTGTTGAGTTCTTCCCATAATGCCCTATAAAAATTCATCACTCGAACAGGATCAGAACTTCCAGCAATTTCTGCCAATGTATAACCATTATACCCAGACTCTTTCAATGATGTAAAAAGTTCTCGCCACGGATATTCTGGACGATGCAATTCTGTGATATGAACTAATCCGATTCTACCTTTGACATAGTTGAAGTTTTTCTGTATTGAACCGTTTTCAACTTCACCAAAATTAGAATTCCAACACACATATACATTGTCATGGTCAGCAAAATCAATTATGGTTCGTATGTGTCTAAGCTCAGATGTTCCACCGCCGTGGACTTCTAAACGTATCTGTACACCAAGGTCGTCAGCAAATTCGCCACACTCACGTAATGCTAATCCTATCTGTTCTAATGTTTTTTCTACAGGCACTTCACTCGGTAGTCCATTTGGTCGCACCTTAACACCCGGTGCTCCAACATCTGCAGCTAATTGAGAGTACTCTTTTGTGCCTTCTATATTTTGACGCACAGCATCTTGATCCGTTGAATGATAATCATAAGCAGATCCTAATCCTGCAAGTTCAATTGGGGAATCTTCAAACTGCTTTTTAACATCTGCGCGTTCATTTGCTGTGAGACTGACTTCAACACCGTGTGCATGGGTTGTCCGTAACTCCACTCCTTCAAATCCAGTCTCCGAACAATTTTTAATAATTGTGGGAATATCCCAATCTTTTGCCATATTATATGTTACTAAACCAAGTTTCATAGAATCTCCTTATTCAAATAACCTTGCAACCGGACATGAAAAACCTTCAACAACATCTTCACCAGTAAGAATATCATTTTGTGTAAGTGTCTTTATATCAGTTATTGAACGAAATACGGTTACTGTTCGTGCAACCGGTTCAATCACCCAAACGATACGTGTGCCTGCATTTAAATATGCAAGTGCTTTTTCATATACATTCCATAATATATCTGAAGGAGAAATGACTTCAACTGCAAGATCAGGTGGTATTGGAAATCCTTTGGTTTCATCTTCTGGAACCCGTGATGCTGCAACGTAAGCCACATCTGGTTTCATCACACGTTCTCCAACGAGGAATGAAGTTTCAGCTGTGTATACCTCACCTAATTGGTTTTTATGAACAAAAGAGTCTAAATACCGGATTACTCTGACACTTATTTTACCATGTAATATTACAGCCGCTGCCATTGGAACTAATTCTCCATTCATATATTCATAGCCCTCAACATCATTTTCAATAAATTCTTCCAAAGTCATAGTAAAGTTATCTGGTAATGGAGTGTTATGGTTATATTTGGCTATGTTTTGTGAATTCATTTTCATTCCTCTACATTTCTTATTACATTACCCAAAATTGTTACCTAATGAAGTTTGACATTCAAGTTAGGTATTCGTAGGGGCGAGGTCTCCTCGCCCAGTGAACGATTAATAAAGGTCCAGATGGGTTGGGAAACCCAACCCCTACGTTTGACAATTCCGAATTTGAACGTCAAACTTCATTAGGATTTTAGATCTGCAAACACTGTTTCTTATAGAATATAGAACACTTTTCTCAAGTTTTGTAGCACAAACTGTCAGTTTGTGTACTAAGATGCACAATCTAACAGATTGTGCTACATAGGCTGCGACTTGGCTTATTTTATTGATATAGATGCGCAACATACTCACCGTATCCGTTGTAAATCCGAGTTGGATATGAAACATCCCTTGTAGGTATCAACCACTCATTGGCTTGGGACCAACGCGGATGCGGCACATTCGGATTCACATTTGCTTCAAAACCGTATTCTCTCGGAAGAATAACGTTCCAGAAGTTTCTCGGCTTTTTGTCAGTGAGTTCTATGCTGACAATGGATTTTATACTCTTGAACCCATATTTCCATGGAACAATCAACCGAATAGGAGCACCGTGTTGTGGTGGAAGAATATGTCCGTAAATACCGACAACCAACAGCGTTAACTCGTTCATCGCTTCTGCAAGCGTCAACCCTTCAACATAAGGCCACGGCAGACGACCGTTGTTCTGTTGGAAAGCTACATCAGGATCCATAAAAGTGGTCATTCGCACATATTTTGCTTTATCTTTCGGTTGAACCTTATCAAGGAGTGCTTTCATTGGAAAACCGATCCACGGTACTACCATCGCCCACGTTTCTACACAACGAAAGCGGTAGATACGTTCTTCAAGCGGCATCTGTTTAATTAAATCATCTATGTCTATTTTCATCGGGTTTTCAACGAGTCCAGAGATTTCTATCTCCCACGGACGCGTCTCAAACCTTTCAACCAATCTCCAAATATTCGTTTTGCCACTTGAGAACTCATAGTAGTTATTGTAAGTTGCTGCGATAATTTCTTCAGTTTTCGGACGAGTTACGGAAAATGCTTCATTTTTCTTATGTTCAAGCTGCTGTTCACGAAAAGGTTTTAGTTGTTTCTCCACCTTGCTATCTTGCGCACAAGCGGTGGAGCTAAATAGTGATATTGCACCTGCACCTGCTATGCCAAGGTCTTTGATAAATTTCCTACGGTTAATATAAACTGATTCAGGAGTTGCCTGGTTTTCTGGAATCTCCCATCCTTTGGGTATTTTTATATTTGCCATCAGAATCTCCTATCTATTACTGTTCTTTATATTCCCTGTCCGTAATTACATCAATCTCAAGATTTTCATTTCGTATTCAAATTATACAGACTTAATGCTTGAAGTGCAATCCTTTTTATAATTGCAACCAACAATAATCTGCTTGAAAATCCTATTTCAAACAACGACTACATCATATTTAACGACTACATCACAAAAAGTTGACATCCACTGTAACCAATATTGTAAAATTCACGTAAAAGTTGTAACATAAGTAATATGTAGTCACATAAGTAATATGTAAATATTCCTTAATGTGTTGGCAGTTCATTATCGGGAAGTGTATTCTCTACTATTTGAGGATTCAACAATGAACAATCAATATATAAATCACACAGTTCAAAATAATACTGAGCATGACAATTGCCACTTAATTGAAAATAGTGGCCATCCGTTACTCTGCATATATATATAAGTTTTCAGTGCGATATTTTCTGTACCCGCACGCGCGCTTCGTCTTGGATGAAGTGACTCGTCGCGGGTTTTTGTGTTTAAGTTTTACGTATGATATGTTTGACAAATTTTATTGGAGGATATATAATTGTGAAAATAAGAATACTTATAACGACAATTGATATAGTAAAGGTAGGCATCGCCACTGCATTTACAGTTCTTATTGGCAGCGGCTTGTTGTTTGGCACAATCAAAACAATTGATGCTATACAGATAGCGAACCCATCATCACCATGTGAACAACGAACTGTTCCAGATTGCATTGATGAGGGACATAAACCAGAACCCGGATTGATTTGTCCAAAAACAAGAATCCTTTGTCCGTTACAAGAGGAATAAGACAAACGCGGCATACTGATACCGTGTCGCTTCACACAAACCTCTAATTTCGCTAAAGAGCGGAAGGAAAAACAGAAATGTCAGTCTTGAAATATACCACGAAATACATGCTGATCTGTCTACTCATTTTATTAATTGTAGGAGGTATCAGTCTGTGGTTATCCATAGCCGTGATAACTCAAAAACCGAGCGTGACATCATTGCCCAGCAGGGGCAGGATCACGCGCATCCACAGCCTTCTGACCCAACACATCCAGCGTATAAACCCCCACCGCCAGGGGAAACCAACAAAACAGGACATTGGCACGGCAACACATGGCATAGAACAGTGCCTATAAAGAGTGAGAGAGGAAGCAGCCAGTCCGCAAGTGGTGTCCACTTTGATTATGATAAAGAATCGTTAGTATTAGCAAGGCGTATTATTAAAGATAGACCCTATTCTGAGGATGCTCTTGAGGCGCGACTTTTCCTTGCAGAATGGGACGAAAATGGAGATACTGATATTCCAACTTACCCTGCTCGACTGTATGATGCCCTTACATATCATCCAGAGTCTTCGTATCTTCTAAGTCGCGTAGCCCTTATCAATGCTCTTGAATCTCCACACGAAGCAATCGGTTTCGCTGAGAAAGCACTCAAACATTTGGAGGATTGGGATGGTGCTGAGATTTATGGCGATATTTTAGCGACGGCGTATCAGCGATTGGGTGATTCTAAAAAGGCGATGATGTACCTGAAGAAAGCACAAGAACGTGTGCGGGCGCGTCTACCTCGCGATCCGAATAGACACTATGATATAGAAGTGGATGATTTTTCTTATGAAATAGAGGCACTTCAAAATGGCACGTGGGATATTCAACCGATGGCACTTGGAGCGGCTGAAAATCCCTCTGTCTCTTCGTCTTCAATTCGTCTGCCTGTCCACATCAGCTTGGATAAAACGCCTAAAGAAGTGATTGCGTATTTGCAGAAAACTATAAGTCTTGATGTTCCAGACAGGTTGCCTATTCACGATCTCTCTTATGCTCATGATTCGCTGGGGCATGCGTATGAACGACTTGGCGACTATAAAACGGCTTGGGTTCACTATAAGTAAGCAGTTCGACTGAACCCTGAAAGTTATAGTCGTTTGAATATAGGTATGATTGAAAAAGGGACTCCACTTCTTCAACCGATTGCTCAAAAAGCGGATGCAATGGATCATGGCAAAACATCTGTTCCACCTGTGGAAACATTACCTGCGGAGATAGGCACCGCATCCCATATTTGTGGCAGTGGACCTGCCTGCCAACTTCATGATGCTCCACCTGTGATGAAGGATAAAGAGTTAGCGGGTTTTCTACAATGGGCAGGTGCGATTATGAGGGATACTCCGATAGAGACCAACAACTTTTTAGCGAAGGCGTTAGAATCACATCTTCTCGGCAGAAAAACTACGTTCACGCCAGAACGCATTGTTCGTGCTTTTGAAATGATGGAGCGTAACGGACAAATTGAAGGTATGAAACTTCTACAGCAGCGCGACCCAGAACTTTCGGTGGCAGTGGAGCGACTTTTGCATCAAAAGCGAAAATCATCAACAGTGTTAGATCAACCTTGTCATCCACTATCTGTGAAGTAGTCGGTGGTATCAACAGCGTATCTATTTCTAATAAAGGAGAAGACTTATGTATAAGCGATTTTATTGGATATGTGGCATTCTAATTATTTTACTTTTTATTTTCATGGGTTTTCTATATTTTCAGGATCTGTCAGACCGGAAGCAGCATGAAAAAGAGTTAGCAGCTGCAGAAAAGTTGTTGGCAGAGAAGTCAACAGACGTGTCGTCTCCAAGTGTGAGACAGCCACCGCCGGGGGAAACATTTGAAAGTGGGCATTGGCACGGTAACACATGGCATAAAACGGGGACTTCGGAAACAGAGGACGATGTGGCTGATGTGGCAGAATATATCTCTCCGTTTGACGGTGCCGTTGATCAACTTGAGCTTGCCGAGCGTATCATCCAAGAACGCCCCTATTCCGATGCGGCAGCCGAGGCACGCACGATACTCTTATACACCTATAGAGAAAATTATGATAAGGCAGGGGCGATAGCTTACCTCAAAAAAGCCCTTGAATATCATCTAGAGTCCTCACTGATACTCAAGGATTTAGGTAAGGAACTTTGGGAGGACACCCAGAAGAAGCAATCCCATATCTACAAAAAGCAGTGAGCGTTTCAAACCCTCATTCCAGCGCGTATTTGTATTTAGGGCATGTGTATCAGCGATTAGGGGATTACAAAACAGCGTGGGTTCATTACAACACAGGAGAACAGTTGAACAATTCGCATTCGGGTGCATTTATAGAGCAGATATGGGCGATAGAGGCTGGTACACCGCTGATAACCCCAAAGCCTGTTGAAGTGCCTGCAGAACCATTGGGGGATGCCGCCAAACCTACTCTCCCGGTGGATAAAGCCGAATCGGTTTTACCTGAAGCTTCTCAACCTGATGATTTTTTCTTTGGTGATAAGGCTGATGAGGATCAAGAGCCATCAGCGTTGGGACCGCCATCGGCATTAGACCCCCGAAGTGCTGCAGAACGGGCGTTTTTTGAAAGAGCAGAACGCCCAGAGATGTTCCATCCTCATGATCCGTATGCCCAGCAAGAGTTAGATGCTTTTATAGAGTGGGCAGAAACGCTGATGACCGATGCCCCGCTTGATACGAATAACTTTCTTGCCAAAGAGTTATCCGCTCATCTTCGTGGACAAAAGACGACTTTTGAGGCACGCCGTATCACGCGTGCGTTTGAATACTTGCAACGGCATGGTCAAAACGAAGGGATGAAACGCCTACAAAAGAACGACCCAGCCCTTGCACAAGAAGTGCAGCGATTACTTTCTTCAAAACGCGCGGCACCCAAAGCCCCGCGTATTCATAACAAATAATAAGGAGACTTTGCGATGAAACGTTTAAATGCTATATGGATACTCGTTTTCTGTTTCTGTTTTGTGGGGATAGGTGACGTGTTTGCCACCACCATAAAGATTACCCCCAAATTCGACAAGCATAAGAAACCCGAGGGACCCAATCCAAACGCCCCCAGTCATACCATCCAGTTTGAATTGATAGTTGAGGTGACAGGTATTCCTACGGATCAATACTGTAAGATAGATGCCAAATTGGTGGATGTGACGACATGGAAGGGAACGTGTGCGAACTATCCACAAAAAAAAGCCAAAACAGACAGAGACCTCAAATTTTTACGTGGTGATAACTTGAGTTGGAAGTATGAAAGCGATAAACATCTGTCCTATAAAACCATGACCGAAAATCCGGAGCCGACTGTCACCAAAACAGTCTACGTGAGAAGTTATGATTATGCAGCTTACGGAAAGTTAGTCGTCACTGTGAAGAAAAGAGGTTTAGTCTTCTACCGCACTGAGATTGCAACGCCGAAGACGCAAAGCATCCCGATTGATGAGAACGAGAATCGGATTGCGGATGGGTGGGAAAATGATGACGGACAACCCAATATCTTACCCAACGGCAAAAGGGGCTATGACCCGACCGCGGATAATGAAAACGTTCTCAATAACAATCACGGTGACTCCATCATCGTTTTAGAGGAGTATCGTGGGGTATGGCTCAATGCAACGGATGAACATAAACGGCTTTCCCCTTCCGTCAAAGAGGTGATGATTGCGCCGCAAGACAAAGATAAAAAGGAAAATATTAACACACCTAACGACATGTGGTCTTATAGTATATCCAGAGCCGATGCTATGCCTTCACATACGTTCTATAAGATGCATCCAAACTACGTGAAAAACCCGTTTGTTGATGTGAGAGAAAGAGATAACACGGGGAAGGTGATTGCCTATCAATCTAATCCGCATAAAAATACGGGATGGATCAACGTCAATAATGCAGGGATTCCAGGGTCAATACGCTTTTACGCTATTCGTGTCGCGAAAGATAACAGCCGGGCTGATGGTCCCTTAGGGATCGCGCCAGCGACCCCGAATACCCCCAGCCCACAGACCTGTGTGTATGTTTATTATCTGCGTATAAAAGATCACTTTCCAAATCAGGCGGACCTTGACACAATGGTGGAGGGTGTGATCGGACACGAAGCGGGACACTGTGTCAATCTTGATCACTGCAATGTGCCATTTGATCGACAGAATAATATGTGTCTGATGCAAAAGAAGTTTAACCCGGCGAGGGCGGGCGATCCGTTTCTCGCACATCATGACGCTGCTTATGATGTCGCAGCCCCTCCAGGAGCCACCATACCCCCCTTTCATGATCCTGCGAATCCAAAACGAGCCAGCGGGGTGATGGGACAGTAACAATCACACCTACCAGCACAAACACAGGCACCAGTTCCACCTACGGTTGTGGCTATAATGCCGAATATGATTATTGTGATGATAACGGTTCGTGTGGTTCCCCAACAGAATCGGGGGGTATTGGTTTATGTGGTCATAGATGGTGTCGATGTCCGAGTTCCGGTGGCAGCACCACGCCAACACAAACGCCCACGAAGGTCACTTATACGTGCGGTATCCATAGTGGTCCCGCTTCATCTGAGTCATCAGATCATCAGACGACAATATCGGGGTATAGTGGCACATTTTATGAATGTCAACCGCATCAGACTTTTGGGTGTGGACACAAGGATTTGAATAGCAATGCGAGTTTGCATGCTTTGCAAGCGAGTTGCACATCAACGAATACCAACGGCGATAGCTGCACGGTGACCAGTTTCTATGCATGTCAGTCGCATACACACCAGTATCCTGCCCCGACGATCACATGTAATGGCTGTAGCGCGACTGTGAATTATAAGTGGGTACACTGGCGGCGGTGTTCTCGATGCAACAAAGTCTATTATGAGTGTAAACCTGATGGGTTGAAATGGCATACGCAAGTGGAGACGTGTCGGCGGCCTGGGTGTGGCGTGACATTCACGCGTTGCACAAACGGAACGTGCACCAGTGATTGGGGCACCTTCTCAACACATTGGCGGCAGTAGACACACCGGACCAAAACATTCAACATAACCTAAACAACAGGCAGGTATCCATTATGGGTATCTGCCTGTTCCTTTTTTAACGTGAGTTTGATAAAAACAAGATGTTGGACTTTCGTAGGGGCGAGGTCGCCTCGCCCGTAGGGTTAGGAAACCTAACCCTACGAAAATATGCATTTATGTAAAGAATCACCAATGTTAAATTTTTAGTTCACCTAAAAAACGTCTATAAACCCTTACTATAACTAATCTAATAGCCAATTATCATTTAATACCAGTGGTACAAAATTTAATATCAAATGAAGATAAAAAATACTTCGGATAATTCTAAAAATCTGTTATAGTGTTCATCAAGGAGGATATAATCTATGCCAAGACACACTCTTCACCTCACTGATGAACAAAAAACTGCGGCAGAGCTACAAAACATTGTGGGCATGTCGCCAGATACCATCTCGGGACATGCGACGCGCTGGACATTGCGACAGATCAAGGTAGCAGTGCCGGGGTTGGCTCACATTTCTGTGTCGGGTGTGCATCACATTCTCTCGCGGCTCGGCATTAGTTACAAACGTGGTAGAACCTACATCCATAGTCCTGATGTTGCGTATAAGGAAAAAATGTTATACGTTTCTCAGGCGTTGGCACGAGCGAAGCAAAACCCGACACCTATGTTGCTCTATACGAAGATGAGTTTGCTTTTTACCGGCGTCCCACATTAGCTAAAGATTGGACAGAACGTGGCACGAAAAAACCGCTTGCTCATCAGGGACTTGGTTCATATCTGACATGCTTTGGGATAGGTTCACTGAACGCACACACAGGTGATGTCGTTTACCATCAAGTAGAGCGTGCCACCGTGTTAGCGACACATGCGTTTTACACAGCAGTTTGTGAAAGGTATCCCAATGCGAAACACATTTATATGATACAAGACAATCGTCCTATTCACCTCCATGCCCGTCTCTTAGAAGCACTTTTGCCACAGAAATCGTCGTTTCATAAACCACTCCCATCGAGTTGGGAGAAAGGTGCTACGAAAATAGGAAAACTACCTCAGTTGCCAATAGAGATAGGACAACTACCGACCTATGCGCCGTGGACGAACCCGATTGAAAAACTGTGGCGATGGGTGCGTCAATCCGCTGGACATTTACATCGTCTCACTGATGAATGGGAAATCCTTCAACAACGGATGATTGCGTTCATGGAACAGTTCAAAGGGGGTTCACAAAAACTCGGACGATATGTTGGATTATCACCCGATTAAGTAATCTTCATACGGGACGAAATGTTTATAGAAAAACGCCATCTGAACATTCTTTAGTCCCATAGGGACGAAATGTAAATAGCAGTAAACATCACTTTGCAGATACCAACAAAACATTTTGTTAACTGCCATAAATCGTATTTTAGATAGGAGAAAATAACATGAATAATATGAAATGTCCAGTGTGCAGTTCTGATAAAATCATGCCAAACTTGCGAATCCGAGATCGTTATGACGCACATTCTGGAGAAGATTTGGAAGTTGTAATTGCAAGAAACCCAGAGGCAATTGTCTTCAAAGGTTTACATAAAGAAGCGTTGAGAGCCACTGTTTGTGGTGAATGTGGAAATGTTGGTCTATCGGTTGAAAACCCGAAAGGGTTATGGAAAACCTATACCGAAGTAAACTCTTAACATATAAGGAGAATAAAAATGAAAAAACGCAGAGGCATTTTCGGTCCATCCAAGGACGAAATCTGGGCACAAATCGCAACTGACATCGGCGGTGAATATATTGATGGTGGATTTTGGAAGAAGGACGTACTCATTTATAAACACGGTGAATGGCAAATCCTACTTGATACTTACACCCAAACAACATCAACAGGCACAACAACTACCTCAACAACATACACTCGGATGCGTGCTCCTTTCATAAACAAGGACGGTCTATATTTCAAAATCACTCGAGAGGGCTTTTTCAGTTCAATCGGTAAATTCTTCGGTATGCAAGATATAGAAATAGGCGATCCTTTCTTTGATGACCAGTTCATTATCAAAGGCAATAATCCTGAAAAAATTAAATTACTTCTTGCAGAACCAAAGATAAAGGAGTTATGTCAACAGCAACCGAGAATATACTTTACAATCAAAGATGACGAAGGTTGGTTTGGCACCGATTTTCCAGAAGGTGTCGATGAATTATACTTCAGCTGCATTGGGATAATAAAAGAAACTGCATTACTCAAATCTCTATTTGGTTTATTCTGTATAACTTTACAACGTTTGGTTCAGATAGATTCGGCTTATGAAGATGAGCCACAGATTCATTTGAAATAGTTGGGTTGACTCAATCAACATTATATGCTAAACTTTACAAACTATTGAAATCGGATACCGCGGAGACGCATTCGTGAAACAACTTGATACAAAACAATCCGGTATAACACTGGTACAACTGTTAATAGTTATTGCCATTTTGGTAGTCATTGCAGCAGTCCTGTTGGCACCGAGATTACTCGGTCAAGCAGGACGTGCACTCCAGACACAGGCTGCTGAAGATATTGAAACACTTGGCATCGCTCTTGATAGATATGCCAAAGACAATGGAGACTATCCATCTACGGAACAAGGATTAAAAGCACTTTGGGAACATCCTGAAAAACCCCCAATTCCAATTTACTGGTTAGGTCCCTATATTCAGATTCCTATAACTGAAGATCCATGGGGAAATCCTTATGTTTACATACGTCCCGGCGTGCATGACCAATATGGGTATGACCTCATCTCATTTGGTAGCGATGGGGTTGAAGGTGGTTCTGGGGAAGCTGAAGATGTCGTCAGTTGGATACGACGAGATGAATAGAATGCCTATTACAATATATGTTTACTGAAGCAATTTATTGGTAATGACATGTTTCTGAACAAGAGGAGTCAATAGCATGAAAATTACAAATATTGAAGTTATCAAGGTTAGAGTTCCCTATCATGAGGGTATATATGAATTGATGACGAGTCGTAATCTCTATCAGATTGATCATGTTTACAAAGTCCATACAGATGCTGGTATAACTGGCATAGGGGATGGTTCGTTTCAATCGGAGGAATCTATTCAAAGATTCATTGATAGAAATCCGTTTGAGTTTATGAATGGTTGGGCACCGACACCTTTACAACAAGCTTTTTATGACATCATGGGAAAAGCACTCGGTGTTCCAGTACACCAACTATTAGGCGAAAAAGTTCACGACAAAACATCATTCGGGTATTGGTCAATTGATATGACACCCGAAGAATGGGCAGCAGAGGCAAAACACGCTTACGCACTCGGTTATCGTCTACATAAAATCAAAGCACGTCCCTGGTTTGAGGTCCGCGAACAGGTAGCAGCAATCGCTGAGGTAGTCCCTGATGATTTCCAACTCCGAGTAGATGCTAATGACTCATTTGAAACACCTGAACGCACGCTTGAGGTTGCACGTCAATTGCAGGATTTCAATATTGAGTCCTTTGAAACGCCGATACCCCAATCACATATAGAAGGATATCAAGAGATAAAACGACACACAGACATGCCGATTACAATTCACTTCGGTAACCCTGATCCTGTTAAGGCAATACGAGCAAGAATGAACGATTCATTTATTATTGCATATCCTGATTCGCGTGCTGCCAATGCTAAACGTGAAGCAATTATATCAGATGCAGCACATCTGCCTGTATGGATACAGATTGTCGGTCTCGGTATCACGACAACTTATGTGATGCATCTTGCAGCAGTTATGCGGAATGCCACGATGCCTTCAATCACATTGAATGCTTTACGTGCTTATGACATCGTTACACCTTCAACAATCCCGCTTGATAACGGATATGCAACGATACCCGATAAACCAGGATTAGGTGTAGAATTGGATGATGATGCACTCGATAATTGTCGTGTCTAAACACGTTTGAGTTAATTCAAGGAGGAAATCTGATGAAAACAACTATATCATGCATCACATTGCTTCTCATTGGATCGGTTTTTTCTGTGAATGCAGCAAAACTGGGTTTGGAAAGTACATGGTTATTTGATGAAGGGGGAGGCAAGGTTGCTAAAGATATTGTCAGTGGACATGACGGAGAGATTAAAGGCACACTGAAATGGGTAGGCGATGGTAAATTCGGAGGGGCATTGGAATTTCCCGGTAATGGTGTGAATTACGTCCGTGTTGAGCATGATGAAGTTTTCAACGCAGACCCATATTCTTTTGTCGCTTGGACCAAATTAAATGAGGCTTCATGGCAATATGTCGTTTGGCGGAATGGAGATGACTGGCCCGAGCCCAAGCTTGAACGTCATCTTGATATATGGATTCACGACGCTGATTATGCCGTGTTCATGTGGCACGTCAAGGGCGTGGAGACTCGTATGCCGGGTAAAACTATCGTGGCAGATGGGAAGTGGCATCATATAGCGAAAGTCTATGATGGTAAAAGTGTTAAGATGTTCATTGATGGAAAACTGGATGTTGAAAAGGCGAGTGGTGGCACATTGGATACCAGTCAATCACCAATCTGGATTGGTGCACGTCCAGGACCTGTAACAGCATCAGGACTTATTGATGAAGTAGGGTTCTTTACAAAAGCATTAACTGAAGCACAAATTAACGACGTAATGGATAATGGATTAGCAGATTATGCTGCTGTTGAAGCCACTGCTAAAGCAACCACAACTTGGGGTTTATTGAAAAAACGATAACACGTAGCAGGCACCATGGGTGCCTAAACAGAAATGGAGATTACGCATTATGCAAATGCACGTTGGTGGTGAATGGGTTGATAAATCAAATAAAATAGATGTTCTGAGTCCTTTTGATGGGTCAGTAGTTGATACTGTGCCGAAAGGGGATGCATCCGATGTTGAAACTGCTATACAAACCGCAGAACGCGGGGCAAAAATCATGGCAGGTTTGACAGGTTATGAACGATATGAAATACTAAGAAAAGTTGCTGACTTAATGGTAGAACGGGCTGCGGAACTCGCTGAAGTTATCACCCGTGAAGAAGGTAAAATATTAGCCGAGGCAACAGTTGAATCTACTCGCGCATCTGAAATCATCGCGCTCTCTGCAGAGGAAGCAAAACGGATGACAGGGGAAACGATACCGCTCGAAGGTGCACCAGGGGTCCGAAACAAACTCGGATTTACGGTGCGTGTTCCGTGCGGTATAGTCGCTGGAATTAGTCCTTTCAACTTCCCACTACATCTTGTTTGCCATAAAGCAGGACCTGCAATTGCAGGTGGAAACGCAATCATTATTAAACCCGCAACAGACACACCACTGTCCGCCCTGAAATTGGTGGAACTCTTTTTGGAAGCTGGCACACCACCTGAGGCGATCCAGTGTGTGACAGGTCCTGGTGGTGAAATCGGAGACACACTCTGTGCAGATCGACGAGTTAGAAAGATTACCTTCACAGGTAGTCGTGATGTTGGAGAACATATATGTAAAGTAGCAGGATTGAAACGGGTGACGATGGAACTCGGTTCAAATTCACCGCTCATCGTCATGCCCGATGCCGATCCAGAGAAGGTGGCAAAAGCAGCTGCAGCATCCGGTTATTCTAATGCAGGACAGGTATGTATCTCAACACAACGGGTCATTGCACATGAGAAAATATATGGTGATTTTTTAGATGCTTTCCAGGCAGAGGTATCCCAAATAGGTATCGGCAATCCACTGGAATCTGGTGTACGGATGGGACCGATGATTCGTGATGCTGATGCAACCCGTGTCACTGAATGGATAAATGAAGCCGTATCGGACGGTGCAGAACTCCTCACTGGTGGTGAGAAACAAGATCAGTTTGTAACGCCTGCTATCCTCGCTAATGTCAAACCTGAGATGAAAATCTCTTGTGATGAGGTATTCGGACCAGCAGTTGGTGTCACCCGTGTCAATGATATTGACGAAGCGATTGCTCTTGCAAACGATACGAACTACGGTTTGAGTGCTGCTATCTTCACACAGAATGTCGATTGGGCAATGCGATTTGTGCGTGAAGTGGAATCTGGTAATCTGATGGTGAACTGGGGCACACAGTGGCGTGCAGATTTGATGCCGTATGGCGGCGTGAAAGAGAGCGGTATGGGTAAGGAAGGTCCAAAATACGCTATTGAAGAGATGACTGAAACTAAGATGGCAATCTTCCATTTGGATGGTTAAGCAAAAAATATATGATTATCCCTGATAGGTGCGGTTTCCCAACCGCACCTTTTTTGTATCAAAACTTGGCATTTTAGTAAATCTGTGATATACTTTGTGGCAGTTACCCAGTGAACGTCCAGCTGAAGATGAAAATGAAGCGATTCATGAAAATACGACGTTTTATGGTTCTTTTGAGATGGTGAAACAAACATATACAGGCGCAATAACATGATCATATCTACTGCTGAGATGGTGAAAACATGATAAGAAAAGGACTCCACTACGATATCAAGTAAAATTCCTCTTTTTACATGAGATGGTGAAAACATGATAAGAAAAAGACTTTTGCTATTTCTATTTGCTTGCCTTGTTATTGGGTGTAGTGACTCTGACTCTGCTCATTTGAATGTGTTATATGATGTTCATTTGATATTGTCAGAAACTTCGGAAGTTACGGACATCACGCCAGAGGCGTGGGAAACGATCCGGCGGGTACGTGAAGCCCAGCTCTATCATTGGGAATGGGTGATGCGAGAATGCCCTGAATGCATCCTGATAGACGCAGAGGAAGAATATGAGAGACTGCTTGCTAAAGCGGCGGCAGAGAAAGAGCAACAGGAAGCGTTTTACAATCGGTATATTGACGCTGATAGTATTGCTATTGTTGGCAATACATGCACACCTGACGCATTTTTTGTTGCTGCCAAAAGGATTGTACTGATCATGACTTCTAAACGTCCTGAGCTGCGAAAGCAACTTAGGGGGCTGTGGTATTTTGATATACGATCATCGTTACCTCATGATGAAGACTGTATTACTATTCCCTTGTCCTTGATACCAGAGTGGCCCGTGCCTGCAAGTGGGACGTGTGGTGTTACTGGTGAATTACATCATGATGGCAGCCCTGTTTATCAATACCAATTACGATCTCCTGAACACCCCTGGCATGCGGCTTACATTCCAAGAGCGTATGCTGACACTGATGTCATTCATGTCGGTCGGTGCTTTGCAGAAATAAATCGGTATCCTTCTTTTTCTATGAGTACTTTTGTGCATGAGTTTGCTCACGCGCTTCATGGGCGTATTTATGATCTTGACCGAACTATGAAGGGTGAATTTCACAAGGCTTATGATACAGCGATAGCAAACGGCACGTGGGACGGATTATACGCGTCCTACAGCTTAGGCGAGTATTGGGCAGAAATGGTGCAGTATTGGTTTTACTACATAGGGACCCGTGATTTTGAAACCTACGAAGATTTCAAAGAACGTGACCCGTTGGCTTACGCATTACTGGACAAATGGTTTCCAAAAGTATCATTTAATGCGGATGATATTTTAGGATTGAAAGACTTAGAAATATGGTAATATCCACTGCTGAAATGAAACAGACAAAACACATCGCGGGCGGGAAAGATATGTCCTGCCCGCGGTGTTTTGTCTGAATCGCGGATTAAGCAGATTTGAACGTGGTATTTTTAAAGGTAGCAATAATGCTTGATATACTCAATATTCCAGAATTAGGCAAACTTGAGATTGTAGAAGTATACGCATATTACGATCAACCTATTCTTTACTCCTGCAAAAACGCCGCAGGTCATCTTTACCTCGTTGTGGCTGCCGATGAAAACGATAAATACCTAACTTGGCTTTGTGTTGCGGTCTCCACTGAACGTCTCAACCTTATTCGATCTGGAACAATTGACCTTCACGATGCATTCGCTCATCCTGAAAACCAATACACAATTCAAGTCAGGGTTCCCTACGAAGCACATGTTTCACACGAGATTGATTGGACGCAATCAAATCAAATTTCTGAAGACATGCTCCCAATACCTGGTGAATGTCTTGATCTTGAAAGCGACACATCGCTCTTTTAGAAAAATATTTGATATTTTACCGGATTCGTGATATGTTCTAAATCACATCGTGGGCTGGAAGATCTGCTTTGTCTGTGGTGTTATTGTCTGAATCGCAGATTTCACCGATTACGCGGATTTTATTGGTTTCACACGCGCAACTAACCTACGGACCTAATGGAATAGAGTAAATATGAACAAAGCAGATGAAACAACAGATAATAACAAAGATGATAAAGACAATGACGACTTCCGAAAAATGTTAGACCTTGCAGAGTTCGGCGTAAAGAGAATGGAAGAAAGGCGATCTGTTGAATTCAGAATTTTTATCTCTTATATGACGCTGCTTGTTCTCGCTTTATATCAACTAATCAAACCAAGTTCTATAAGCATTGAATTATGGATTCGCCAACTTATCAAACCAGAACCTACATCTACTGACTTATGGATTGAAGGCATCAAGGGAACATTACTATATTTAATCGCACTTAGCATACATTTTATATATGTTATGTGGCAAATAGGAGTTGGTATAGCAATGGATAATGACGCAACTCGCAGAAACTTTTATCTCAAAAAGGCTGAACAGATTTCAGGTCATCCACTTGAATATCCAAATTACAATTCTAAGTATAAGAATGAAATATTCCCAGTTCAAAATTACGGACAGCAATTCTTACATATCAGCATAATTTGGACGGATTGGTCTCGTATGTTGTTAGTTACAATACCTACGTTTTTATTTATTATTATTGTTGATTTATTTATCAAGAAAACCGATTGGAGTTTTGAGGATAATACAATTTTAATAGTTCGTATATTTCTATTTGTGTTTGAAATACTACTATTTGTAAAATTACTTTGCTGTTCAATACACCAAAGTAAAGTAAACCGAAGCCAACAAACTGGTAACTGAATGCCAATAACCAACAACTACTATGAACACCTTATACTTCGGCGACAACCTTGAAGTCATGCGGGAAATGGACGACCAACGTGTCGACCTAATATGCACCGATCCACCCTTTAACAGCGGACGCGATTACAATGCATTCCTCACTGACTCGCTGGCACAATCCAAAGCATTCACGGATACATGGACATGGGACGACCCCGCACAAGATGCCCGCGCTGACATAGAAAGACGCGCCCGCACCAGTGACACTTACAAAGCACTCCATACTTGCCTGCGTGGCTATGACCTTGTGCTACAAAATGCAATATCTGGGAACAAAGGATCTATGCGTGCGTATCTTGCGTTTATGGGACCACGTCTTGCAGAAATGCACCGAATCCTCAATGACACCGGGAGCATCTACCTACACTGTGACCCAACTGCAAGCCACTATCTCAAAGGCGTGATGGATGCTATTTGGGATCAAGATAATCATAGTAGAAATGAACATTTTCGGAATGAGATCGTATGGTCATATCGTCGTTGGCCGGCGAAACAACCCAATTTCCAGCGGATGCACGATGTTATATTGCGTTACGCAAAAGGCGCGAATACTACATGGCACCAACTCTATGAACCATTAGCAGAATCAACATTAAAGTCAGACGGTGGAAAGAAAATCAAAAACGTTTTCAATGAGGAAGGGAAGCGGGTACGCGGACAAAAAACAGGAGAAGATTCACCTGGTGCTCCAATGCGAGATGTGTGGAATATAAGTGTTATTGCTCCGACAGCAAAAGAACGCCTTGGCTATCCCACACAAAAACCACTTGCCCTCTATGAACGCATGATACAAGCCTCCAGCAAGGAAGGCGATCTCGTGATGGACCCGTTCGCGGGGTGCGGCACAACGATAGACGCAGCACACACGCTCAATCGGTTTTGGATAGGGATTGACCTCACAATCCTATCACTTGACCCGATGCGGCGACGCCTCGCTGACAGACACGGTTTAGAACCGTCAAGAGACTACGAAATCCACGGCTACCCGACGAACATGCAAGAAGTTCACATGCTTGTCCGCGACGAAAGGAAATATCACGACTTCTCAAATTGGGCAGTTACTCGACTCGGTCTTCAACCGACACGATCAACTGGTGATGGTGGTAAGGATGGGGAGGCGCATGTCGGGCATATCACGCTTTGGGACCCGGACGCAGCAGAAACGACAGATACGCGTATCCTTGCAGAAGTGAAAAGCGGTAAACCGACAATCGCGCAAGTCCGGGCATTCTGCCGCGTGATGGACAAGAACGATGCAATCGGAATCTTTATCACGATTGAGCCTGTAAGTGCAGGCATGCGTCAAGAGGCAGCAGATATGGGAACATTCACACACAACAACGAGACATTTCCGCGCCTGCAGTTCTGGCAAATAGACGATACCTATTTTGAAAACCCAAGTTCTCTGCGGAGTCTTATCCGTTTGCCACAGCAGTGGCTTGAGCCGATGCGGAAGATGGAACGACATTTTACGGAAAGACAGATGACGTTACTGCGTTCATAAGTAAATACCATTTATAATAAATTATATTCCAGTGTGGAAGTTTTCTTTTCCTCACTTGTGGGATTTAGGGGTTTCTTCCAATAATAACAGGACTTACGCATTCCCCCTTGATAAGGGGGTAGGGGGGTTAAAAGTCGTTAGTTCAATGATATTTCAGTGATTTAACCCCCTAAATCCCCCTTATCAGGGGGACTTTAAGAAAAACTGCGTAAGTCCTGAATAATAATGAAACATTAAATATGGGAAATGATATAAGAATTTACGGAATCTCAGACTTCACACATCGGAAACCTTCATTCGGGTTTGTAGCAGTAGGTGCTCTCCAGTTCCGATTTGAAATGCGTAACAATTGACCACTATTCAACCAAGAACCACCGCGTAAGACACGGTTATCTTTTTGAGTAATGAAATTTGTTGTAACTTCATCAATACTCTTGGCACCGGCAAGTGGATTTTCACGCGGACTATTGGTATAGAAGTATTCAACATAAGCATCAAGACACCATTCACGCACATTACCTGCCATGTCGTGCAATCCATAACCATTCGCCGGATAAGTACCAACAGGCGTTATTTCTTTGCCAGTTCCATCAAAATAGTTGGCATTAGTGGAGTCAATGGTATCCCCCCAAGGATACTTCTTACTAATCAAACCGCCGCGAGCTGCTTTCTCCCATTCTGCCTCTGTGGGTAATCGTTTGTTTGTCCACTTTGCATACGCCATCGCAGCATACCAACTCACATACACAACTGGGTGGTTGCCCTTGCCAAACGGGAAATCATTCCCATTCCAATCTGTTAGATAATAACCATCATGGTATTCCATTGGAATGTTGTCTTTCTGCCACTGTGGGTTAGCATCAATAAACCTTTTATATTGAACATTAGTCACCTCATATTTGTCTATATAAAAGGTATTGAGGTAGACAAGATGCATCGGTTCTTCATCATAATCACCACTATTGTTACCCATCTGAAATTCACCTGCTGGTATAAGAACCATATTAGGATTAGATGGCGCAAGCTTAAACTCATAAGGCACCTTAACCCTTGCCTCAACAGGTTTACCATTTTTCTTAGCTGGATGAAAAGTGGTTTTCTTTAATGCCTCAATCGCAGCTTCCTCAAATCCAAAACCTAACTTGGTTAATGCTACAATATCTTTGGGCAAACCGTTAATATCAATGGTCACTAAGAGTGAAACTCTACCTTCCATTTCAGATTCTATTGCTTCTTTGGGATACTTAGGTTTGACCCTTGTCTTGAATTGGGGTAAGCCTTCAAGAATCTCTTGTGATGGGTAAGTATCAGCAATAATGTTCCCAGAAATGAGTACAATTAGAATTGTAATTGTATAGAGTATTCTACTCATCATATTATTTCCCTTCTGTTTACTCGTTGGACAATTACAAAGGGGTGTGTAAAGTTTTTAGCACAAGGACGACTTACTCTTATTGTAGTGCGGGGTCTCTGTGCTCCGCAATTTGTTTTGAAAGAGGGCGGGGCACAGAGACCCCGCACTACAATGGATATGAGTTGTTTGCCGAAAACTTTACACACCGATTACAAAGTAGGAGTGCCCTATACAGAACGTGTCTATTTTAAAGAGTAAATTGGACAATAATTATATCAACAGTAAACTATAATTTAAGATTCATCTTCTTCTGTCGTGGATTCAGCGATGACCTTCTGCGCTACATCTTCAGGTACTATTTCATAGTTCGCGAATTCCATGGTGAAGTTGCCTCGTGCACTGGTCATGGATTTCAAGTCTATGGAATAACGGAGCATTTCTGACTGCGGGACAATAGCCTGAATTATCTGTCGTTTTCCTACTTGTTCAACCCCCATCACCTGCCCTCTACGTCCGTTGAGATCACCAATGATACTACCCATATACTGGTCAGGCACAGAGATCTTAACATTCATAATCGGTTCAAGTAAGCATGGATTCGCTTCTTTTACTGCAGATGCAAAAGCCATGGATCCTGCAATTTGGAACGCCATATCCGATGAATCAACATCATGATATTTTCCATCATGCAGGTCAATCTGGATATCAACTAATGGGTAACCTGCGAGGATTCCGAGTTCCATCCTCTGTTTTATTCCTTTTTCTACAGCTGGGATATAATTAGTCGGTATTGCACCTCCTTTGATATTATTAATAAACTCAAAACCTTCTCCCCGTTCAAGCGGTGCAAGATTAATGGTGACATCTCCGAATTGTCCTTTACCCCCTGACTGTTTTTTGTGTCTTTCTTGGATGTTTTGCACACTTCTTCTAACAGTTTCGCGATAAGGTACTTTGGGAGTAGTTATTTGTGTCTCAACACCAAATTTCTCTACAATCCGATCCCTATTCACTGTAATATGTAGATCCCCGAGCCCTGAAACCAACAGCTGCTTTGTAATGTCGTTCCTTTCTATTTCGAAGGATGGGTCTTCTTCACTGATTCGCGTGAGTGCAGTCATAAGTTTCTCGTCATCACCTTCTCGTGCTGGTGAAATAGCGTAAGAGATAACCGTATTTGGAAACTCAATTCCAGGGAGTTTTATATTTGCATCTCTGTCACACAATGTGTCCCCCGTATGTGTCGCAGTGAGTTTGGTCAATGCCCCTATATCACCCGCAGGTACATTGGGCGTGTTGATGGCTTGCTTGCCGTTTATAAAAGTTGGTTTACCGAGTCTTTCCACTTCTCCACGGTTTGAGTTGTTGACTTGGCTATCACCTTCTAATGTGCCGGAATAGACACGGAAAAGACTGAGTTGCCCTGAAAATGGATCGGCGATTGTTTTGAAAACGACAGCAGATAAAGGCGCATCGGTTGACGGTTCTCGCGTTTTAGATTCGTCATCTACATCTTGGATTTCTCCTGCTTGCACAGGGGATGGACAACAACTAATTATCACATCCATCAACTGCTGCACGCCAATATTTTTCAATGATGATCCGCATAACACTGGAACAAACTGATTTTCAATTATGCCTGTTTGTAATCCTTTCTGAATTTCTTCTTCAGAGAGTTCACCTTCAAAAAACTTTTCAATGAGTTCATCATCGCTTTCAGCGGCAACTTCAACAAGAGCTTCACGATATTCTTCTGCTGTTCCTGCTAAATCGTCAGGAATATCAGATTTTGCGACAGGTGCGTTTCCATTTGGTTCAAGAAATGCACCATCTTGAATTACATCTACAACACCTGTAAACTGATCTTCTTTTCCGATTGGAATTTGAACGGGGACTGCCCGTGTTTCTAAGATTTTAGATATACTTGCGAGTGCATTATCAAAACTTGCGTTCTCTTTGTCCATCTTATTTATAAAGAGAATGCGTGGAAGATTATATTTATCGGCTACCTCCCAAACTTTTTCTGTACCCCCTTCAACACCAGTTGTGGCATCAACGACTACGACAACTGCATCTACGACACGAAGTACACCGTGAAGGTCTCCATAAAAGTCCTCTGCACCTGGTGTATCAATAAGATTTAGTTTATTTTCTGCCCATTCCGCAATACACACGGAACAATTGAGTGAGGTTTTGCGTTCTATCTCATCAGAGGCATAGTCAGCAACCGTGTTTCCGTCATCCACGGCTCCCATTCGTTCAATTGCACCACCGTTATAGAGCATCGCTTCAATTAGGGAAGTTTTACCTGCCCCTGAATGAGCAATAATTCCGATATTCCGAATCTCTTCTGTTCTGTATTGTCTCATTTTGTAGTAAGTTCTCCTTTTGTAACCACACGGAATAGGTCAAACTATGCCGTTATAAGATATAATAGTTTAGCATAAAGAACAAAATTATTTCAACAAAAACCTAATTGTAATTGCATATATATGTTTGTGTGTCTGTCAGAAAAAATAAATGTTCATATTTGCATCAGATTGTATATAATTGAGATAGATAAACATAAATGAAGGGGAAATATGAAAAACTTATACTTTGCGGTCGGTGCTGCATTTAGTTTGTTGAGCGTGTTATTAGGAGCATTCGGTGCACATACACTAAAAGATAGACTCTCAGAGGAGATGTTAGATATATTTGAAGTTGCAGTGAGATATCAAATGTATCACGGAATAGGACTAATTGTTGTAGCATGGGCATTTTCACAATGGCAAAACTCGTATATATCCGCTGCGGGTTGGTGTTTCATTGTCGGCATTCTAATATTTTCTGGGAGTCTCTATATTCTCAGTCTCACAGATCTGCGTTGGCTTGGTGCTATCACACCGATAGGCGGATTAGCATTCATTGCGGGATGGGGATGTTTAGTCATTGCAGCTTTTCGTCAGTAGTACAAGATTTGGGCTCATATCAGAGTCCTTGCGTTTATGCGTAAATCATGACTATTTTATATTGATATAGTTGGAAAGATCTCGAAGGGCGATGACAGTAAACCTGTTTTCTGATAGAAATTCCATGTAGATTTCAAATTGCTCTGGTTCTGTATGCACCCACGGATGTTCCAGATCTGGCACTCCGTGAAATGTCAACACTGTTACATTTCCATCTTTAGCTTGATCAAGTGCCCAAGTGAAATCATCAAAATCCCAATTCGGACCTGAGGCACCAGTGGTTGGAATCAAGAGATGATGGTGATCTTTGGGATTGTAAGCAGGCCCCCTTCCACCTTCAGAATTGTATGGAAACTCTGGAGCGACACCGCGGCGTGCAAACTGAAATCCGTGAGTTCTCACAACATTCACAGCATTTTCATTATAACTATACCCAGGATAACAGAAAGTTGTTGGTTTTGAAATACCATATTCCATACATTGTCTGTCTATAAAATATAAATCACTTTCTAACTCTTGATCTGTTTGATGTGCAACATTCTTATGATGTCTTGTATGGTTTCCGATTTCAAATCCTGCATCATGTAATTCCCGCACTTCTTCCCAGGTCATATATGCTTCTTTATTTTTTAGAAATCCAAGCCCTTCAGTAATATAAAATGTAGCACCAAAACCATAATACTTCAAGATCGGTACAACAAAGGTTGCTTGTGATTTACATCCATCATCAAAGGTCAAGACAACAGTTTTATCAGGAATTGGGTTGTGTGACGTATGTTCCATTTCGTAATCCTATTTTTAAGTTTAACCTGACATCACTATCTAATATACTATCTCATTATACATCAGAGTCTTGTATTGGTCAAGTGACAATTGAATGCCGGGTGTGTAAAGTTTTTGTCACCATAGTCATCAATTTCTTGAAAGGACATTGCATTTTTGATCTTTGAAAAGGTACCGTTTGGTACGTTTTTTCGGATTACGGTACGTTTTTGGTACGTTTTTGGTACGGTGCTGTGAGTCCAGTCTGTATATGGGTTTGTGAATGATTTTCGTGTATATTTCTGGAAATTTCAATTTTTCGATTCGGTACGTTTTGTGATTTAAGTTTTGGGTGTCCTGATATGTATTATTTGAGGTATATGGACACCACATCATAATCCGATTGATCCGTGTGGTGTTTTCTGATTTAGTCTGTTTTTCACTTCTATTGTCCTGCGTTAACATGATATTCTCTCTGCTGGTTTATACCAATTCTATTCTTGAAATTACCATTTCTGTTGTAATGTCTGAGGAGCAATGAATTGTGCGACTATGCCCCTACTGTCCTTCATGATATGTTCAGAACTTGCATAGAACAATCGTGATGTGCAAAATCATGGTTATATCATAAGATTTCTCTGAGAGTCGACTTTTTGCGTTTCTAAACTTGCGTAGTTAAATTGGATCTATCTGCTAAACAAATGTTAAGTATACTATACATATATGTGATTGTCAAGTAAAATAATAGAGAATCTATATTATTTTAGCAGGACTTACGCAGTTTCTCTTAAAGTCCCCTTGATAAGGGGATTTAGGGGGTTAAATCACTAAAATATCATTGAAATTACGCCTTTTTAACCCCCCTACCCCCCTTATCAAGGGGAATGCGTAAGTCCTGTTTTAGATATTGTTGATAATCTCCTGAATTTTTGTCGTCCTGTGTTATTCTAAGGTGCCAAAAACTTTACACACCCTTGAATGCCTCTGCCCAAAATATTATTAGATATTGACAATAAATTAGGATTTTTATATGATATGAAGAGGAGGTTAGAACTATGATTGATCGACGTGGATTTCTAAAGTCATTGGCAGGATTAACAACAGGTATTCTCTTATCTTCAGGTAGAGCAGAAGGTCAGGAAGTGAAACCTACAACTGACCGATTAGTTACACTCTTGCCGTTACGCAAGTTAGGTAGGACAGATGAATCAGTCACAATGTTAGGACTTGGTGGATGGCATATTGGTGAAATGGATGAGAAAGAAGCACAAAAGACACTTGATGTCGCTTTGGAAGGTGGTGTGAGATTCTTTGATTCTGCTGAATCCTATCAAAAGGGAGGGAGTGAAACACGTTTGGGCAAACTGCTAATTCCAAAATATCGTGATGACATTTTTCTCATGACAAAGACAACTGCTCGAGATGCAGTAACTGCAAGAAAACATCTTGAAGAATCACTCAAAAGACTCAAAACCGATCAGGTTGATCTTTGGCAGGTTCATGCTGTTCGAAACCCAGAAGATGTTGATGAAAGAATAGATAATGGCGTATTTGATGTTATGGTTGAGGCAAAAGAATCGGGAAAAGCAAGATATATCGGATTCACAGGACATACGAGTCCATCCGCTCACACACGTGTCCTAAATAAGTCTGATATATTTGATGCTTGTCAATTGCCAGTAAACATAGCAGACATAAGCTATGAGAGTTTTATTGAGGGTGTAGTTTCAACGCTTGTGGAACGCAACATCGGTGTTATCGGCATGAAATCGTTAGCAAATGGTGGATTTTTTGGTGGGTCCAGGCATGGAAAACACGGACCCAAACCAAGAGTTGTACCAAATCGTGTGAGTATTCAAGAGGCAATACGTTTTGTATGGGCCTTCCCTGTCAGCACACTTGTCACCGGACCTGACAATGCAGAACAATTAAAGGAAAAAATAGACATTGCAAAGCGTTTTTCTGGGATGAAACAGGAAGAACGTGATAGCTTAATTGAGAAAGTTGCAGACATGGCAGGCACAACGGTAGAGTTCTATAAAGCGTAATTGCCATTTAATCGTCGGATACATCTTTACATTAACTGCTATCACACATCAGTCGTTTCTATCCAATGGTTTAAGGGTGAGAACGCCTCCAATTCTATAATCATCAATTGCTTATGTTGTTTCACCGAAATGACTTGCAACAAGCGTTAAATCTAATATATTGACTTTTCCATCCCCATTTACATCTGCTTCTGGGGGCGGATTCTCTCCACCAAAGTGGGATGCTACAAAAGTTAAATCCAGAATATTAACCCTCCCATCGTTATTTACATCCCATGGGGTTTTTGGGGGTTCCAAAATTTCTGAATTTTCAATTATAACCTGAAACTGTGCTCCTGCTAAACCAGAAATAATAATCTCTGATAAGCTTAGCATTGAAGCTTTCGCATCAAGGACATCAAAGGTAATTGTTACCAATGTCCCTTCTTTAGTTGTTGAGGTTGTGTCAATAGAAATTTGGGCAAATGAAATTTGATTGTTTTCAACTTTTGTAGAAATAGGTAATAATTCTCCAGATAGATAAGTACCATGTTCTAATGAAACAAACCGTAATGCAGATGAATCGAAATTAACCGTTCCCTGATAACCAGCAACATTAATGCCATTTGCGACATCTACAGTAATGATAAGTTGTTCCCCAACTTTTGGTGATACAATAGATGCTGGAACGATTTTGACAGTTACTACGACAGGAACTGGAATACTCAATAGCATTGCAAGTTCGTCGATTGCCTTTGGATCCTGAAGTAGCAACTGTACATCCGGATCATTGATAAATGCAATGATTTCAGCATCTTCTTTAAGCAATCTGATGAATTCGTTATCAATATCAGGTAGTAGTATCTTAAGGATAGTTGGGTCATCTATTACCAGTTTAATGGTCGCAGGGGTTAGTAGTTCCTGTATATCAGGTTTTTTCAATTCAATAAAAAGAATTGGAAGTTGTTCTTGGATATCTTCCCTCATGAATAAATCTAAATACCTTTTATGAACCTTTTCTGCAAGAGATAATTGACTCTCAGAAATCAACGTTGTTAGTTCGTCAATTACAGCTACATCCTGAAGTAATGTTTGAACATCTGTATCCCTTAGAAATGTCTGTACCTCCTGATCTTCTTTCAATAATGTAATGAACTCATCATCAATAGTAGGAATGTATAGTTTTAGCTGATCGGGGCTATCAACAATTTGATCAATTGTTGTGGGAGATATGAACCTCCTATTTTCAGGTTTCTTTATTTCTTCAAGGACTGTGGGGAGTATTTCTTGAATATCCTCACGTTGAAAAAACGAGCGATACTTCTCAAATACCTTTTCAGCAAGAGATAGGTCCTGAGCGGATGTGTTAGAAACAGAAAGAAAACATAGACCTAAGATGTATACAAAAATTTGGCAAAATGTGTAAAGTCGATAAAACTTATGTGATTTGCTTTTGGCGAAATTTGTAGTGGGCACTATTCCCTCCAATTACTGCAGACTTATGATTGGAATTAAAGCTTATATGATCTGTTAATTTATAGAATTTACAGACTTGATTGTGTTGAGATGACAAAATTGTTGGTAAACTTAATCTTAATTTGTATATTGGACCTATCGAATTAACTTGGGGCATTTGAGTTGTAGGGAGAACTCCGATTCCCGATTGAAAACGGTTTGGTTGCAATTCGGAGTTGACTCCTACAAAATTCAACCACGAAATAGCGATTTCTGAGAAAAATATAGATGTTATGCAAGAATTTCTCCTGCAGAAGGATTCACTCTGAAACCACCTGCCATAATGTTGTTATACGGTTCATGCGGTTCACGGCCAACGGGACGCATCTCTGGCGTGTGGTAACCAAATCGGACTGCCTTCCGCCATTGTTCTGTCCGATTTACCTCTGACCAGTGAATCAGACAATAACTAAAGAAAATCACATCTCCTGCTGTCGCTGGAATCGGGATTGAATCAATGAAATCTGGGTGAAATTTATCGGTAGGCAGGTGTGGTGCGGTTCCTTCACCGGTAATATGTTCGCGTGGACCTTCCTTGTGACTCCCGGGCACAACTCTAAGTGCTCCACTTTCAAAAGGAGCATCGTCAAGATGAACGAGACAATCAACGAAATCCAGTCCATCGTGTGGATAAAATGGATAATCCTGATGCATTGGAAAGGGTGTTCCTTTTTCTGGCGGTTTTGCATGGAGAACTGTATGATGCCATTGGACAGAGTCTCCAATTAAGGACCTAACAGCTCCAGTTAAGCGTTCATGAAAAATCACTCTACCCCATGTTGCAGAATAAAAGTGAGGATTGTGCATGAAAACAGCTTTTGTTGTTTGCTGATCCTCCTCTTTTAAGTATTTCGTTCGCCAAGGTCCGGGCCAACCTATAGTCTCTTGTCCCCAGTTATTGATTATTTTGACCATTTCGGATGCAAGTTCTTCAGTTTCTTCAGGTGTGAAGAGTTGCTCCACTTTCAGATATCCGTTCTCATTGTAAAAATCCACTTGATCTTGGGTAAGCATGATAGACTCCTTATTCCTATACACGTTCAGTGTGAATGATTATTTTAATTTTACGCATTAATCTTCTACTTGTCAACAATAATTCACACTGCACCTAATGAGAAACCACTTGACATAAAATACAATTGAAGTTATTATTCGATATACTATTATCCATTTACATAAGTTAGGACAAACTGATGCGAATACAGTTGATAGTATTGGTATGCCTTTGTTTATGTATACCTAATGCTAAACTTCCTGCAGAAACGAATATGCATGCTGAATATGTAGAATTCGTAGAGAAAGGTTTCCGTGCATTATTTCAAGGGGATAATCAGGCAACAATTGAGGCATTTAATGCTGCACTTGCAATTGAACCTAACCATCACGAAATACTGCATTATTTAGGAATGATATATGCAGAAGACTCCTCTTGGAACAAAGCAGTTGAAGTATATAATCGTTCTTTGGAGCTTAAACCTGACAACATTGAAGTGCTTTACTCTTTAGGTGTCGTTTATTTCAAGTTAAATCAATGGGAAGATGCGTTAACGCCACTTCAGAAGGTAGTATCACTCTCACCACAACATGCGCGTGGCTATGAGGTACTTGGTAAGGTTTATGTCAAACTTCGCGAGCCTACTAAGGCAGTTGAAGTCTTAAACAAAGCAATTGCTTTGAAACCTAACGCAGCGGGAAATTACAATGAACTCGGTAATGCTCATCTGAATTTAAAGGCTTATGATGATGCTATAAAAAGCTTCAAAAAGGCGATTGAAATCGGTCCACCGGATTTTGCTGAACCACATTTCGGGCTCGGAACTGCCTATCTTCGTTCTGGAAATCAACGAAAAAGTAGGGAAGAGATGCAGATTTACCAAACATTACAAAAAGTAGCAGCAGATCATGAGCGTTACACTCGATTAACACGGGTGGATCCAAACAATCTTGAAGGTTGGGTAGGATTGGCTAAAGTGTTAATGCAACAAAGGAAATATAAGAGAGTAATACCCGTCTTTCAGAAATGTATTGAGCTTGCGAAAGCACAAAATGCATCTGCAGCTACAATTGCAGGATTTCATCATGGTCTCAGTCAGACTTTCATTAATCTTAAATATCCAAAGTTGGCAGTAGATTCCGCAAAAACAGCTATACAACTGATGCCAAAGCAGGACTTATTTTACAATACACTCGGAAGTGCTTATGCAATGTTAGGCGATGTGCAGAATGCCATTGCAGTCTTTCAAAAGGCAGTTTCCTTGAATGAAGAACAACCATATTACCATCTTAATCTCTCAAAACTATATAATAGCATCGGACAACAGAAACTTGCTAAACAGCATTATCAAGCATATCAACATTTTCTGTCTATACAGAAAGAACAGCAGAAATAGACAGTAAACTTGGAAGTAGTCGTGCAGAAAAAAATCACTATCCTAATTATCATATTTTGTGTCAACTTTACTTTCTATATACATTCAGATGAGGAAGACAGCGGGATGATATTGATTCCTGCTGGTACATTTTCAATGGGAAGTAACGCCCGTGCTGCAGATGAAAGACCTATCCATAAGGTTCACCTATCAGCGTACTATATTAGTAAGTACGAGGTTACCAACGCACAATATTACGAATTTTGGCGGAGTCTTCAGAAAGAAAATGGTGAAAACTCACAAGTTCAAGTTCAACATACACCTGAAAGTTTTTCACATCTACCCAATATTGGAAGTTGGCCAGAACGTGCGACAAAACTCCCTAACCATCCTGTGGTTGGAGTATCCTGGCATGATGCAAAGGCTTATGCCGAATGGAGAGGGATGCGACTGCCGACAGAAGCAGAATGGGAAAAGGCGGCAAGAGGCTATACAGACAGAATATGGCCTTGGGGAAATTCAATGCTCCCAAACGCAAACACATCGGAAAAAGACGATGGATTTGAGAACCGCATCGCACCTGTAGGCAGTTACCCTAAAGGCAAAAGTTATTTTGGTGCTATGGATATGGCAGGAAACGTATGGGAATGGACTGCAGATTGGTACAGTGATGTCTACTATTTACATAGTCCTAAGCAGGATCCGAAGGGACCAGAGGTAGGTAGTTGGCGCGTTCTCAGAGGGGGTTCTTGGATTGACAAACTTACACGATGTAGCACAACCTTTCGTTTTTATTTGTATCCTACTTTAAAAACATCCTTTGTCGGCTTCCGATTGGCAAAAACCGCAGAAAGTCAGAAGAAATAGACACCTTCCGATATAGAGTTACCCACATGGCAAAAACAATAATAACACTAATAATTGCATTCTGTTGTGCCCCATTATGCTATTCAGAAGAACTACCTACATATGTAGATGCTACTGAAGAAGCAGGAATAGATTTCAAACATAATAACGGAAAAACTGATCATAAACATATCATTGAAACTATGGGATCTGGCGTTGTCTTTTTTGATTATAATTCAGATGGCAACATAGACCTATATTTTGTCAATAGCGGCCCTGTACCTGTTGAAGGCGTTTCTAAGGATAGGATAGAGAAGAAAGCCCAAAATATACTCTATCGCAATGATGGGAACGGACAATTTACTGATGTCACATCAATGGCAGGCTGTGGTGATACAGGCTTTGGCATGGCTGCGTCTGCGGGGGATATTGATAATGACGGTGATTTAGATTTATATGTCGCTAACTTTGGACAAGACAACCTTTACCAGAATAATGGCGATGGCACTTTTACCGATATAACAGTAGCTGCGGGTATAGATAATCTGTTATGGAGTATAGCAGCAGTTTTTTTAGATTATGATATAGATGGTGATTTGGATATATTCGTTGTCAACTATCTCATTTATGATTTGTCAATGCCTGTTACTTATTATAAGGGAATTGTAGGGTATGGACACCCCAGAAGTTATGCTGGCACACCAGATGTGCTATATAGAAATAATGGCGATGGCACTTTTACCAACGTGGCAGAAAAAGCAGGTTTGATGAATCCGAGTGAAGGACGGGGCATGGCTGCAATTGCTTTTGATTATGATAACGACAGATATCCAGACATCTATGTTGCAAACGATACCAGTCGAAACTTTTTATATCATAACAACGGAGATGGTACATTCACTGATGAAAGTCTGTTTCTCGGTGTAGGATATGATGAAAATGGGGTAGCAGAAGGTTCAATGGGTGTTGATAGTGGAGACTATAATCACGACGGTTTATCAGACATCATCGTTGCAAACTCGGAAAAAGCAACGCTCTATAAATTGCATAGTTCTGGTGGTGATGGATACTACTTTACAGAAGCTACAGTAGAAAGCAATTTACAGCAACCGACTTTACCATTTGTAGGATTTAGCCCACTATTTTTAGATTACGACAACGATGGATATGTTGATATATTTAGTGCAAATGGTCATCCACAAGCTGTGATAGAACAACTGACAGATTATGAGAAGTATGCACAGCAGGATCAACTCTTTCACAATTATGAGGATGGCACATTCAGAGATGTATCGCAGACATCCGGGGCATATTTTTCTGAGGAACTTGTTGGAAGAGCTGCTGCGTCAGCAGACTACGACAACGATGGTGATGTTGATATTGTAATTATGAATTCAAATCAACGTGCAGTATTACTAAAGAATGAAGGAGGAAATCGGAATAATTGGATTAGTATTAGATTAATAGGAAAACAGAACAATCGAGATGGGATTGGATCCAAAGTTATTGTTAATGCTGGTGGAATCACTCAGGTTGCTGAAGTAAAGAGTGGATCGAGTTATGCATCAGGAAGTGATTTAAGGTTGCTGTTTGGTATCGGTGATGCGGAAAAAATTGAGAGTATTCTGATCCAATGGCAAAATGGAACTGAACAGCAATTAGAAAATATTGGTATTAATCAGTTTTTAACGATTACTGAATTGGAGTAATACCAATTCCAATTATCAACTCACGTTAGTATAATCAATTAGAGATGGTACTATATGCCTATAAAAGCGGTGAAATATGCGATTTATCCTCACACTTTTGACAATGCAGCTGCACCGTAAAGTACATTGAGATGTGAGGCTGCACAAAAAAGGACATTTTCGGTGTAGGATAGTGTATCCGATTCATTAAATGTTGGCATAGAATTTGCTCAATAATCATTATATTCAACATGTATTGAGGAGACATCAAATGAAATTCATCATCTTCCAAAAACGTATCATTGGTATTTTCTTATTCGCTGCACTTCTTCTTTCAACACATTTTGTGAGTGCCGAGGAAGAAAAAGAAACTGAATTCACCGTGAAGTCCTTCACATCAAGAGAACATAACAGAGGCGTTGCTGATTTCCTGATAACATTTTCTAAAAATGTCATTGACGAAGAACTCCTTTACACCGCATTACCGAAAAACGCAATTAAGATTACGCCATCAGTAGAAGTAAAAGCAAGATGGGTTGCAATGTATAGAATCGGTATCTTTTTAGAGGGCACATTAGGACCATCAAGTGAATATGTCTTTGAGATTTCTAAAGATATAGACCCATCTGGGACTCTCGTTCTCACTAGACAGCGAAAGTTCAATCACGTAACTACACCTTTCAAGGTGGAACAGGCTAAGATAGACTTCCGATACGATAAAGATCTGAAAAAAGCCATGGCGGTTGGTGCCGTTACATTTAACTATCCTGTTAAAGTCGATGGTTTAGAGAAATATCTTTCGATTATATCTGGAAGAGATGTTGAAATTCCTTACGCATTCCAACCTCAAAGTGCTGTTACAAGAACTGTACTGATTGAGACCGAAGCGTTTCAACCGCTGCTTGAAGGACAACTTATTCAAGCAAGAATTGGTAAAGGATTTAAATGTGCAGGCACAGAAATCGAACTTGAAAAGGACAGTGTCGCTTCAATACAGATTGGTCAATATCAGCAACTGCGAATTGAAGGGGCAGACTTCTTACAGAGAGATAGCAAACTATATCTCAGATTCAGATTTAGTTCACCAATCACAGTGGACATGTTTCAAGACCAGATAAGTGTTGAACCTAAGCTGCCATTTCGGTTAGTCGCGAACAATACCTATTTGGAAGTTCACGGAGATTTTGAGAATCGTTCCGAATACACGGTTACAATTAACAACGGTATTGCATCTGAAAATGGGTTTTTAAGGGACACCTATGTGCAAACTGTTACCGTGCCTGACTTGCTACCAAGGATATATTTCACTGACGACACCTTTTTCCTACCCCGTAAGAGTGACTTGAATCTCAACATCGTAACATCCAACATAGAAAACGTAGGAGTAGGCATTTCAAAAGTATATCTTTCAAAATTACCGACACTTGTTCACCAAGGTGAGCTGGCAATTGCGTCGAAATTAAACGAGGTAATCTCAACAACGATACCCCTAAAGGAATATCTGACTGATAAACATGCGGGTGTTTTTAAGGTCGTCGTGCATTCGGATAAGGGGAGAAAAGGATATGCTGAACAATTAGTGTTGATTACTGACCTCGGTATTGTCGCAAAAAGAATTGATAAAGAGATATATGTATGGGTGAATTCACTTGATGCTTTAGAACCGATTCGGAACGCGACTGTACAACTCATCAATAATGATGATAAACAAGTCCTCCTCAGTAAAGAAACCGACCCTACAGGTCATGTCCGGTTTGACTTAGAACCTGATCTTCTCAGTAACGAACCTGAATTTCTACTGACTGCAACGAAAGATGACGATTTCTCTTTACTGCAATTACAACGTCACGTGTTTTCTACAAGTGGATTTGATGTATATGGTAGCCCCTATCTAAAGGATGGACATGAAGCATTTCTTTATACAGATCGTAGTATTTATCGTCCGGGGGAAACTGTTAACCTCGTTGGGATTGTTCGTGGAAAAAACAGCCAAGTTCCAGTTTTACTCCCGTTACGAATTGAAATCTCATACCCATCTGATGCAAAGTTCCAAGAGATTAAAATAGAGACCGATGAAGAAGGTGCATGTGAAGTCCAGATACCGCTGCCAGCACACGTTCCAACAGGTAAGTATTACGCCAGAATGTATTCAGGCAAAAAACAGATCGGTTATGATTTTTTCCAAGTGGAAGAATTTATGCCAGACCGAATGAAAGTATCGGTAGAAACTGATAAAGAAGTTTATATACTTGGAGACGAAGTTAACCTAAAAGTCAAGGCGATGAATCTGTTCGGCACACCCGCGGTAGGAAGAAAAGTTAACATATACTACGATCTTGAATCTATATGGTATACACATCCGAATTCTTATTTGTCAGTCAAGAAATGGAGTGAGTTCAATTTCACAGATCCCACCCGAACATCTCCATACAAAAAGGTTAATCTGAATGAAACTGTAACCGACATAGAGGGAAAAGCGACATACCAATTTACACTACCAGAAGGTTTGAAACCACCTACAACCTTACACGGATATATCCAGACCACTGTACAGGAACCTGGTGGACGCGCAGTTACACATGGAAAAGAACTCACGATTCATCCTTATACACATTATGTCGGTATTAAACAGCAGAAGCCGGGAACAGTCAAACAGCATGAGGAAACAAAATTCGACTATATTGTCGTTGATACGGATGGAAATCCTACTGCTAATAGAACTTTGCAGGTAACTATTTCTAAAATTGATTACCCACACCGATGGAGAACACGAACCGATCCTACAGTGAAACAGTTGGAATCCTTTACTCTGAAATCAGTTTCAGATATTGCTGATATTAGTTTCACGCCTATTTCGCTCGGTGTGCATCGCATAGAAATAGAGGATGTGGATGGCGGTGCAAAGGTTTCCATGCAATTTTATGTATCTGAATGGAGCGGTGTACAGTGGTCAATGGACAATCCGAATACACTTGATATGACACTCGATAAAAAGTCATATCGTCCTGGTGAAGAAGCCAAGTTAGAGATCAAACCACCTTTCCCGGGCAAAGTACTCCTGACAATTGAGCGTGACAAAGTGTTGAGCCATCAGACCTATATGGTGAATGAGAAATCTGCAACCTTGACGATTCCTGTTGAGGACTCTTTTGCCCCGAACACATATCTTTCTGCTATGTTAATTCGTTCAACCAAATCGTTGGACAGAAATGCTCCTGCACGAGCATTTGGAATCGTGCCGTTAACCATTGATACCGAAATGCACAAGTTGCAAGTTGAAATTGATGCCCCCAAACACATTCGTCCAAACACCGAGATAGATATAAAGTTTCACGTGCGTGGTGAACGCAAAGGGAAACCTTATAGAGTTACCATCGCAGCTGTAGATGAAGGTATCCTTCAACTCATCAATATGCAAACGCCAGATCCGCATCCTCATCTATATCGGCAAAGAAAACATGTAACCGCATCTTATGAATTCCATCATGCAATCACAAGAGATGACCAGTTTCCTATCAATCCCATTGACTCCCTTGATGATTTGTTGAATTTGGCAATTTCAGAATCCGGTAAGGAACGTATGATGGCAAAACAATTAATGGTGGAGGAAAGTATCGGTCGAATAAGTGCTTTAAGGGCTTATTCGGGTAGCGGTATGGCAGGTGGTCGGATAATAGGTGATGCTATATTGAGAGGAAGAGCCTTAGGACGACTTAATACTGATGCTGTAGTGCGTGTAACCTCGGTAGCGTTGTGGTCAGGTCTATTGGAAACTGATGCAGATGGACGTGGTAACGTCCGTTTCAATGTGCCACAATTCAACGGCACATTACGAGTGATGGCAGTTGCTTTCTCCGGACCAGATTATGGGTCTGCAACAGAGCAGATTCAGGTGCGGGAGCCAGTGGTGATAACGCCATCATTCCCGCGTTTCCTTTCAGGTGGTGATCAAATTCGTGTGCCAGTTTCAATCTACAATGGCACTGACGAGAAAGTTAACTTCAAAGTCAATCTTCAGGCTATGGGTCCAGTTCAATTACTTACGGATTATGGAGATATAAGCAAAGGTGATTTACTTCAAAAACAGATGGAGATTGGTGCTAACAAGGAGGGGCATCTTTATTTTGATGTAATTGCACACGATGCGGTTGGCATTGCAACGTTTCATCTGTCTGCATCTGGCAATGGTGAGGAGATACAGCATGCACCTATCCGATTGCCACTCCGTTCAGCTGCACCGCCAGTTACCAAGACTGGATTCGGTATTGTCCGAGAAGGTGAACCAGATGATTTCATCTTCCCATCAAATCTCAGGGAGGACAGCTCTGAATTTATGCTTACTATCTCGCCGCTTCCCACGCTAAGGTTTGCAAGCGGACTTCGGTATTTGATTCAGTATCCGCACGGGTGTCTTGAGCAGACAACAAGTCGGGTATTTCCTTTACTCTATCTGAGCGACCTTACAAAGATTGTGGAACCGTCTTTAGCAGAAGATGATAAAATAGACGAGTATATTATGGCAGGTATCACAAAATTGGAAGATATGCTCCAGCCAAATCATCATTTTGAATACTGGCAAGGTAGACGTACTGTGAACAATTGGAGCAGCATCTACGCAGCACACTTTCTCGTTGAAGCACGGAAGGCAGGTTACCAAGTTCCTAATCTTGTCTACAACAAAATGTTGGAAGGTTTGAGAACGCAAGCTAAACAGGGTGGGACCATCAACTGGTCAAATAAAAAGTCTGATAAATATACCCTTACACAAGCAGCTTATGCATGTTATGTGTTGGCAGCAGCGGGGCAACCAGAAAAATCGGTGATGCATTACCTCAAAAATAACAGATTGAGCGAACTTCACGATTACAGTCAATTTCATCTTGCAGGTGCGTTTGCTCTGAATAGTGATCTTGATATCGCACTGTCAATACTCCCTGATGAAATAGACCTTGAAAACACAACGCGGAGAGATACAGGACGCAATTTTGACTCGTCTATTCGCGCACAAGCCATCATTTTAGATGTGCTGGTAGAGATCAAGGAGGACCATCCTGCAGTCCAAAAACTCGTGGAGAGTCTAACCAATGCTGCATCAAAAGGACAACGATGGGGGACTACACAGGAGAACGTCTTCGCTTTTCTTGCTCTCGGTAAGTTCTTGAAGAAACAATCGCACAAGAAATTTACCGGAACAATCAACCGAAACGATGCACATTTTGCTAACTTCGATTCATCAGGAAAGCAATTTACCAGTTCAGACTGGAATGGATCGCAAATGAAACTTTCAGTGAAGGGCAATGGGACATGTTACTATTATTGGGAAGCATTCGGCATTAGCAGAGATTCATCCATTGAGGAATATGGACGAGAATTGCACATAAGCCGTCGCTACCTGACCCCAGATAAATCACAAGTCAAAAACGTCTTTAAGCAAGGTGAATTGGTGGTTGCTGAGGTAAGTGTGAAGGCATTGACAAGCGACCTTGAAAATGTCGTTGTGATTGACATGTTGCCTGCTGGTTTGGAGATTGAGAATCCGCGTTTGGTTTCTCGCGCAGGCAGGCCATTTATGCAACAACAACAAGGTGAGTTACCTCGCAGAGCACCTGAAGCAAGCACGTCATCTATGGAACAACAGGTGTTCAAACCTGATTACATAGATATTCGAGATGATAGATTGCTATTTTATGGATCGTTTCAATACCAAAGAGAACAGGTGTTTTACTATCCACTGCGGGTCGTAACGGAGGGGAGATTTACGGTGCCGCCGGTTTCTGCTGAAGCTATGTACGATCCATCAAAATCAGCGGTCGCTTCGACTGGAACAATTCAGGTGGTAAAATAACGACACGATTTTGTAGGTAAGGTTTACCCCCATAGATGTTGCTTATGCAAAACCCAACCTACAATATTATCTAATACCGTTTCAAAAATGATGTCTCATTACAGGTTTTTGTAAAGTGTAATCTAATACTGCACAAACTAAATGAAGATTAAGTAATTAAATCGGTAATTTTTCATTATGTATAAATTTTTCATTATGTATATTCGGAACATTTTAAGTGCTCTTCAGTCCCGTAGGGACGATATGTTTATAGCAGCGCGGATGCCCTCATTCCCTTAGTCCCGTAGGGACGATATGTTTCGAAGCACATCAACAATAAATATGCCGTTCCTACGGAACTCAAGAAAGATAGGTTATCACATTTCTATAAACATATCGTCCCTACGGGACTAAAGAAATTACCGAATTAATAAATTAATCTTCATAAAGTTTGTGCTACAAAAAGAGACATTTCCAAAAAATAAAGTCGCATTAGAAGATTTATTAGGCTTTATGAATATAAGTCGCGCAATGAATCGCGCGACTACAAACGCGTGTTTTGGCAATGATAAGTTATCATTTAGAAATGGTATAACAACAAAAGACCCGTATCTAATATGGATACGGGTCTTTGTTCTTATGAATTATCTAAAGTTTATTTGCGTTTAATATCTGCCCAGGTTGTGGTGACTTTGCCTTTCGGTTCAACTGGAGTTAAAACATCAAGGAATTTATCATCCAATGTAGGAGCGATTTTGAGATCCTCGTCGCCTTCGGAGAAACGAAGGTTGACATAATCTCCACCACCGCCTTCACCACACTTCAAATGCAAAAAGTTTTCACCCTCAACGAGTTCTATTTCTGTAGGTTGGGACGCTTGTTGTGCACCACCTGTCCAATTTGGGTTGTTATAGACCTTTCTGCCGTTGAGCCAAATTTCTGCATGGTCATCATGTGCGGGGTACATCGTTGTTGTCCTTTTATCTGGGGACAAGATAAGGATAATCCCGTGCCAAGTTATAAAGTCTTTCAAATGACTTGGGGCATTGTTTGGTATACCATGACTTTGATACATGTTGTTTGTGCTTGTAATATCAAGATTCACAACAGACCATGTAAGAATACCACCGTTGTCTGCTGGTAATCGGACTGGGGTTCTACCGGTTAGTCCAGCACCAAAACGGGTAGAAACACTGTCATTAGAATAAACGGATTCATTTGTACTTGCGTCAACAGTGCCATCTGCCAGGTAGTCTTTTGATGCAGAAACATCAAAACCTCCGGTTCTAATGACTAAATCAAGTGCCCACCATTTTTCTATCCATTGATCGCCCGCTGGCTGCCAATTTTGTGCATAAGCCATTGGTATGACGGCAATAAGTGCAATTGTGAGAAAAATTGCCAATTTTTTCATAGCTATGAAATCTCCTTTTTCAGTACGTCCAATTTTGATGGTAATAGGTAAGATGCGCGCTTCCTAAAATTACAAAATAGACAATAAAAACTTTAATATATATTTTCGGTTTGCTAGCTAATCCGAAAATATTTCAATTTACGTGATAGCAAATATATGCTAATCACAAGGTAATAATTCCGAAAAGCGAAATTATTTAAACACTATCAAATATTGATTATTGTATCACCACAAAAAATATATAGTATTTGTGTCTACGAGGAGTGGTGAATTCTATTTGTTGTAGAATTATAACACTTTTCAATATTTATTGCAAGAAAATTATCATAATCTTGATTTAAAGTAACTAACTTTAGACACTTACAACTTTCTACAACATATCTCATAAATAGTCTGACCTTATTCAACTCAGAAATCCAACTTTATTGTAGTGCGGGGTCTCTGTGCCCCGCTGTTATTTCTGTATATATGACGTGGCGGGGCACAGAGACCCCGCACTACATAAGATTTATGAGATACGTTCTACTTATTTTACGCAGCAACTTCCTCATTTGCGCGTTTTACGAGCGCGTTCATATAGGCGATTGTATACGCTGTCCCAACACGATGGTCTCCTGCCATACTTGGAATATGGTCAGGAATCAACACACCGTTAAAGTCTACTTCGCGAAGTGCTTTCGCAACATGATACATATCCTGATAACCGTTATCTACGAATGTTTCAACAAAGTGTGGGAGCGGTTTGTCAACATTGCGGAAATGAACTTTAAAAATCTTACCGCGTTCTCCAAAATAACGGATAGATTCGATCACGTCTTTGCCCATTAAGTCGCCACCTTCAAGCCAGCAACCGACACAAAAACACATGCCTACATTTGGACTGTCTGCAATTTCAAGCGCACGTTTGTATCCTTCAAAGCTACTAAAGATACATCTGGGAATGCCAGCAAGATTAATTGCAGGTGGATCATCTGGATGTATACCAATCATCACACCTGCTTCCTCAGCCACCGGTGCTGCCTGCTTGATAAAATAGGTATAATTATCCCATATCTCTTGTTCACTATATTCACGTCCATGTGACAAAGGCATAGGATACTTTTTACCACCCCAATGTCCTTCTTGTGCTCTTTTTAAATTGAAAGCACGCGCACTTGCACCACCGCGTGTCGTTTCACGTTCCGTACTCCAAATACCGTTCCCCATGTGCGCGTATGTCGTATATGGAATACCGGCTTTACCTAAATCACGAATATATCGTTTGTATTGTTCAATCTTTGCATCTCGATTTTCTAAGTTCAGAACAATACCGTCTTGATTATGGACATCACTGTTGCCGAATCCGTAGATTTTCAAACCGGCATTCTCAAAAATCTCGCGACGACTCATAAAATAGTCGTAATTTGCATTTGCACCGTTCGTCCAGAGTACAACATAGTCAACATCCATCTGCTTTGCAAACTCCAGATCTGCTTCACTCGGTTCAGGTGACATCTGCGCGGTAACTTTCATACCGGGCGGAATTCTCTTGAGTGGATTGTTATTATTATCCATTTGAACCCTCCATTTCGTAGAAAGATATGAATCGGTTTATTCGTCATCTAATGCTTCTTCTTTTAGGCGGTATAACTCAGTGGTCAATTCTTTGACAACATCTGCGTATTCAGGATCGTCATAGACGCTACACATCTCATTCGGATCTTTTTCAAGATCAAAGAGTTCCCATTCAGGTTCTGTGGGTTGGTTTACTGAACCCGATGTTCCGAGGGGATCACCATAGTAATAGATGAGTTTGTGTTTGTGTGTCCGAACACCGTAGTGTGCAGGGACATGATGGTGTGAGAGGTGCATCCAGTAACGATAATACATCTGTGTACGCCAATCATCAGGTGTTTCACCTTCTAAAATTGGACGTAGGCTTGATCCCTGCATGTTTTCAGGTATTGGTATATCTGCATAATCCAACCATGTCTCAGCAAAATCAATGTTTAGTGACATTGCATGTGTAGAACTTCCAGCACCAATGGCACGCGGATAACGCACAATAAATGGCATGCGTAAAGATTCTTCATACATGAAACGTTTGTCGTACCAGCCGTGGTCTCCCAAAAAGAAACCTTGATCTGATGTATAAATTATCATGGTGTCGTCTGCGATACCGTCTTCATCAAGATAATCGAGTAATCGTCCAACATTGTTATCAATAGAAGCGACACATCGTAAATATTCCTTGATATAACGTTGATATTGCCAGTTTGCTAATTCTTCATCGGATAAATCATCAGGTGGGGAACCGAATCTTTCAATCTTCAGGTCTCGATCATTCATGTGTCCAAAGACACGCATCTTTGCTTCTTTCGCAGCATTTGAACGATTTGAATAATCATCAAAGAAGTTATCTGGCATGGGAATATCTTCATCCTCATACATGTGGACAAGTTTTTCATCTGAGTCCCATGGACGATGTGGTGCTTTGTGATGACACATTAGGAAAAATGGCTTATCTTTATCACGATTATTCAACCAATCCAATGAGAAATCTGTGATGACATCTGTAGCATAGCCTTCGTGTTTTGTTCTACCGCTTTCCTCAATCATAACGGGATCGTAATAATCCCCTTGACCGGGTAGGACATTCCAGTAGTCAAATCCTGTTGGGTCAGCATCGCCTCCGTGTCCAAGATGCCATTTGCCGATCATAGCAGTTTGGTAACCACTTGATTGAAGCATTTTGGCTACATTCGGTTTTCTTCCATCAAGTTTATCACCTAAAGTCTTTACACCGTTGAGATGACTATGTAGACCCGTCAAGATATTTGCACGACTTGGTGTGCAGATTGAGTTGACGCAGAAACAGTTTTGGAAAATCATCCCACCGTCTGCAATGCGATCGAGATTCGGGGTTTCATTGATACGACTCCCATAGCAACTCATTGCATGAGATGCATGGTCGTCTGACATTATGAAAAGTATATTCGGTCTGCTCAAGTGTGTCTCCTTTTATATATGAGAAGTTATATGAAAGCGGTTATAGATGGTTAGTTCCAATAAAGGACATAATAAGCATAATACAGATAATTGTATTTGAAGTCAATTAATTTATGACAATACATAACGCACAAGCCAGAAATGTCTGATGCGTTATAAAAATGTATTGTTGATAAGTTTAGTCAATTGTCTATATGCTAATAGACTTCCAATATTGGTGAAGGTTGAGCAAATTGGGCATCCTTCTCAGTATCATTTTGTTGTTGATCCCACCAATCCATCCAAGTCTGTCGTTGATTATTTCTTCCATTGTGATTACCTTTTATCTCTTGAAAGGATGAGATGAGAGTAAGTAGGAAAACAAGAATGATTTGAGCAAAATCAGGCAATGCTTCTAATGCTAATAGATCGGTGACACCATAGACAAGAATAAATCCAGCAATCCAACAGATAAAATGTATCAAAAATAGTTGTGGTTTACGTGCAATTGATATGAGTGTCTTTTTGACATTCATTAGATATGATTCTGATTGAATAGTACCTGATATAGGCAGATTTTCCTGTGTTTCTTGCTGTTGTGTATACCACCTATTCCATACCTCTTGTTCCAATTTCATTCCTGTAAGATTACCTCTTGCTGCTCTGTAATTGATTATTATAGTGAAAATTGCCGCAGGAACTGATAAAAAGCCGAGTAGTAACCAAACAATATCTTCTACTGGTGGAAAATGGGTTAGTCCACCATAGATTCCAGCTAAAACAAAGAGGATCAACAAACTGGCAAATATCCAGGCTGCGAAATGAAAGAGCAAGTGCCTTGGATTTCGTAGAATGAAAACGACAGCATCTATTACAGTCTTATATTTAGAATAGGACACATTTCTTACCGATGAAGGTGGTGCTCCTAATTTCTCTCCATCTGCTATGAGTTCAGCTTGAAGTTTATACCAGTTGGTCCATTCACCTTGTTCAGCATTAATACCTTTTACATACCCTCGCGATGATCGGTAACTTGATAGGAGTGAGAGAACAGCAGATGGAATCAAAAATTCTCCAAAATCCATCACAAGATGTCGTATCGACTCCTGTTTGCCATCGGTCAGATAGGTAACTATGGCAAGTATCGCAAAAGCAGTGATCCAATATAAAAAATGAATGAGAAGTTGCTTCGGAAAATATAGAATAGATTGATCGGTAATGCTACTGCCCCTTGGAATAGCTGTATCAGGAACTTTTTCAGGAAACTGCGGTGTTCCACCGAATTCACCAGACTCCTTTTCTCTCGTTTGATCGTTATACCAATTCATCCACTCTTTTCTTTTCTTTTCAATCCCATTAACACTTCCTCTCGCTTCAAGGTAACCAACAAGCAATGCAGGAATAATCATAAACCAAAATCCTTCATACGACATGTCTCTGGCTATTTCCTCAATCATGAGTGTCAATGCTGTACATAGTTTCCATAATGACCAAGGTAATCCTTCACCAACTTTTTTGATTTCATCTGCTGCATCAGGCAATGTTCCATATTGAAAAGGATCATCTGCTGTGGTAATTAAAGCTGAAAATAGTATCCAACAAAAAAGAAAATACAAGAAAATGGGTGTTGGGTTTTTAAACATAAAGACTAAAGTTTTTCTAATTTTCATAACATTTCTCCTTATATATATTAGTATTGAAATTTTTCGGCAATTAATTAGCCGTGAAAAACTTCTACTAATGGTAGCCTGATTGTCTCTGCTTAATTTTGATTGTTATACCATTCAGTCCAAGCTTTTCTTTCCTTTATTAAACCTTTAAGACTGCCCCTCGTTTCTTGGTAGTATGAGATGATAGCAAGTGATAAAACTATAAGAAACTGTGTCAAATCACTACTCCACTCAACAACACGAAACCAATTAGTTGCTCCAAATAATACTATAAATGCAATGATCCAACCCAGGAGATGAATAACAAGTGTTATCGGATTACACAACATAATAGACACTGTTTTCTTCGTTGTCAGTAAGTAGGAATCATCAAGTTGTTGATACAATGTTGGTTGGTCTTTCGGTACAGTTTCTTTTATCTTTGCTATTTTTTGCTGTTGACCCCAGCGCACCCAGACTTGCTGCTCTTTATCTTTACCCTTTATGATCCCTCTCGCCTTTCGATAACAGATGAGAAATGTTACGAACATTGCGGGGACAACAAAACTACCAATCAAACTAATGTATGTCGGAATTCTCGAATAACCAAATGACGGCAGGGATAGTATAGCAAATATTCCACACCAAAGTGCAAATTGAATCCCAAAATGAGTCGTGTCAGAATAGATCAATCTGAATGTATTCTGTATTTTTGATAAATAGGAATCCCATTGCACCCTTTCAGATGGAGGAGGATTACTAATAGATTCTCCCTTCTCAATGTAATCAATTTGCCTATCATACCATTTCATCCATAATTTTCTCTCTGTGATAATACCTTTCAAGTAACCGCGTGCTTCTCTGAAACTTGAAATAGTGGCAAAGAAAATAGCGTGTTTGCCATTTTGTAAAATGGATTTGACAAAATTGTTCGATGCTTCAACGATTCCTTCATCAAGTGAAAAGAGAAAGATAAACATAGCAAGAGCATATACCCATGCAGCAAAATGTAATATTAATAACAAGGGATTACGTACCATGAACAGTAAAGTTCTCAGTATTATATTTAAATATGAATCACTTGTTTTGTCCTTCGCTATGTGTTCTATTTCAAATTCATCTCCTCTTGTGATTTCATTTAGTTGAGTTTCATAGAATTCCCTCCAAACCTTACGTTCTTTTACCATCCCTTTCTGACTTCCTACTGATTCCCGATAAGTAATTGCTAAGGCAAAAGGTATAAATAACAACCATGCTATATATGAAAAGTCTCTGACTGCTTCATTTACGATTTCTGACAGGACATCAATGAACTGCCAAAAAGACCAAGGTAGATCGTCAACAGCAGTCTTAATATCCATCGATAAGTATTCCCATGTATCGTATTTGAAAGGGGCATCCATAATCGTACCTAAACTTGACCCAAGGATACAGAGAACAAGGAAATTTACAACAATTGATATGGGGTTGTCGAAAAAATAAAGCAGCGATTTTGGCACTTTCATATAATCATATACCGTAAATGGTGGTAGAGAAAAAATAGACATATCTTCTACAGGAGCGATCCTTGAATCAAGGCTGCAGTGAATGATAGTCGTGAATCGGAGTGACCTCGAACAAAAGGAAATGTCCAATTATTTCAATAAACTACCATTAACAATCTTGTTTGACAATTGCACAATTCTTATCTATTCATGTCACCTATTCTAATTATGTTGTAATAGATGTTCGAATTCTTCAAGAAAAGGAATTGGCTTGAAAATGCTGGATGTGTTTTGTCTTGTAGGGAAGGGTAAGAATAGGCGGAACACATAACCATCAACTTAAGAAAAAACTTCTTGTTGTAGGTTTTCTAATCATGAATAATCTCTATGTTACATGCAATATCAGTCATAGACAACTCCAATACAGGGAACTTTAGCATTAATTTGCGGTATATGATCGCTGGATGTAAAAGTAAATGTCTATTTTGCTTTAACTTCATCCCATGCCCGACTGTATTGTGGCGTGAAATCACCAAGGTCTTTTATCCATTCAAGGGATTGTAACACATCTGCTGTGGGATATATAAATTCGTGTTTTAGTATCTCCTCAGGTAGATGTTCCTTGGCTGCTGGAACACAAGTTCCATACTTGGTAAATGCAGATATTTTGGCATTGATCGCAGGTCGTAGAAGGTAGTTGATAAACTTTTCTGCAAGGTCTTTATGTGGTGCGCTTTTTGGAATACAGACAGTATCAATGAATTGGCTTGACCCCTCCTTTGGAATTATATATCGAATGGCAGGACGTACTTCTGCAGCACGCAATGCATCACCACTCCAACAGTGTGCCATTACAACATCTCCAGCAATAAGAAGTTCTTCCGCTTCATTCTTGTATTGCTTTACAAGAGGCTTTTGCTCAATTAATTTGTCTTTAGCATGATTTAGTCGATCTGGATCGGTTGTATTGAGACTATAACCGAGCATTTTTAACGCTAATCCTGGGGTTTCACGAGGGTCATCAAGCATACTAAACTGATTCTTATATTTTTCATCCCACAGTATTGTCCAGCTATCAGGTTCTGCTGAAACGACAGATGAATCGTAAGCGATGCCTGCAGTACCAAATGTGTAAGGAACTGAATATTGATTTTCAGGATCAAAGTACTTATTGAGATAATCCTGACTGATATTCTTGAAATTTGGAATGTTATCTCGATTCAATTCAGCCAATAGATTTGACTTTGCCATGATGGAAACCATATAATCTGATGGCATTATGATATCGTACCCCGATGCACCAACTGAGAGTTTTGCGAGTAAGTCCTCGTTTGCAGCATAAGTGTCAACAACGACATTTACACCGAATTCCTCCTCAAATCCAGTTCGTATCTCATCACTGACATAACCTGACCATGTAAAAACATTCAACTGTGGTTTTTGGTCACTACAACTACAAATTAGTGATATAGCAATGATCGGACATATAAGGATTAAAAAATTGACAAAATAACGAAAACAGAAATGTAAATGTGATTTATGTGGCATAGTAGTCTCCAAAATATCCGTATAAATAAAACAAGGACGATTCATCCAAAATACCGAGAATTCAGAAATTGACAGGGTAACCAATTTGTGCTAATCTACTGATATTGATTATTATGTATCAGATTTTTCAGTTGGCAGTCCTGATGCTTTCCAACCCCGAAAACCACCTGTTAGCACAGAGACATTTTCATAACCCATGTTTTTTAATGTATGTGCGGAAAGGGTTGCGCGTGTTCCACCACCACAATAAGTTACAATATGCGTGTCCTCATCAGAAGCCACTTCATCAATATCAAGTTCCAGATATCCACGTGGAAGTGAGACAGCATTTGGTAGATGTTCTTCTTCATAGTCCGGTTCATCGCGGACATCAATTAAGATGACAGAATCACCTGCATCCGTGAGTTCATCAGGTGAAATATGTCCAACATTCGCCTTTGCTTCTGCGACAAGTTCTTTTAGTGTTCTTAATGGCATAGTTGTCCTCCGAAAAAATGTGTATAGTGAGTAAAGTAATTATGATGTGGATTATTACCATACAATATGTAAGAATATAGCATAAAGTACCAGAACAGTCAATCATATTATGCTGCAATGGGTGTGTAAAGTTTTTGCACAGATAAGACTGTCTCTCATTGTAGTGCGAGGTCTCCGTGCCCCGCAATTCCCATTGTCTGAACAAGGATTTTCAGGATTAGAGTCTGCAAAATCAATGTGATAATCAAAAGATAAACGTCAAACTGGAGAGAAGAACTTTGAAATTTCAGACCCCTAATCCTGGAAACCTATAAATCCTGAAAATCCTGGTTCAGACAAAAGGAAAAACCCTAAAAACTACGAATACTTAACTTGAACGTCAAACTTCATTAGGGAAAATGAGAATTATCCGTTAAATAAATTAATTTTCATCTCGTGTGCACCATTTTTTTCGGATTACCCTAAATATGTGAAATTCGTAGAAAATAGACTTTCTGTTGAGAACTCAACTACTACAAGACAAGAATTGTCCCAACTATAGTTAGAATTAGAAGGAAATTAACACATGAAAACCAAATGTCTGCTTATTATTACAGTTCTATTGACAGGAGTAATACTACCAACCGGATTTTGCCAAGACAACTCACATGTAGGCTTGCCTGAAGAGGCAATTGCACGCCTGGGTAAAGGTGGTATCAATACCATACGATTTTCACCAAATGGCACGCACCTTGCTGTCGGAACAGATATTGGCGTGTGGTTATACGATGTTGCAAATGGGAAAGGTATAGCTATGCCCATGCAAAATATTGGACAAGTGAATACGCTTGCCTTCTCATCAGATGGAAAAATACTTGCAAGTGGAGGAAATGGAAATCAATATATTGAGTTGTGGAATACAAAATTTGGTAGAATACACTTACGGATAAAGTTACCTAATAGGTTCGACGGGCCTTTAGCAATGAAATTTTCTAAAGACAACAAAATTCTAACGAGTCTTGGTGATAGTGGTTTCATAAAACAGTGGAAGGTTGACACCGGACGGATCCTGTCTAAGCAACTTAGTATATATTCACGCGTAGTTTTAGCACTTGATCCTGACGGTAAAACCTTTTTCAGTGGGAATGAAGGTAGTGGAGGGATACATTTATGGGATACAGCCACTGGACGTGTCATTGATATTTTCAATAGAAAGTCGAATTTCTCAATTACCAAGTCCGTCTCAAACCTGTTCAGATCCGTCTCAAACCTGTTCAAAGGCAACCGAAAAGAAAAGCAGATATGGAATGGTGTTCAAGCGTTAGCATTATCACCCGATGGCAAAACCCTCGTCAGTGCACATGATGACAATACGGTGCGGTTATGGGACACTGCAGATAGAATTGAATTGGCTACTCTTAAAGGCCATACAGAGATGATTAATGCCGTGGCATTCTCGCCGGATAACATCACCTTTGCAAGTGGCAGCGCAGATAGCAAAATCTTGTTATGGAATGGACGCGAATCCAGGAAACTTGTCACTCTCACGGGGCATAAAGATGGCATCATTGCCCTAACTTTCGCACCAGACGGTAAAACACTTGCAAGTGGTAGTGCAGATGGAACGGTGAGATTCTGGAATACACAAAAACCACAAGAAAGTTTTATTTTTGCTACCGGACATATAGATTCGGTCAAAATTATAGCGTTTTCTGCAAATAACAACATGCTTGCCACTGCAGCCTCGAACGGCACCGTGCAAATTTGGGATACGAATACAAAACAACAATCAACTATACCTCCTATTGCACATTACGACATGACAGAGGCAATGGCGTTCTCGCTTGACGCAACACTCTTTGCAAGTAACGGAGCTGATGCTGAATTCTATTCACATGGACCAGGTAATATAGGCTATAAATTGCGAGCACACGACGTTATCCGATCATGGATTTTACCCACTGGTGACGAACTTGCATTTTTTCAACAAAACTGTAAAGCACTTGCATTCTCTCCAGATAACAAAATACTTGCCGCAAGTGATACCAACGAAACCCGATTGTGGGATGTCAAAACCGGTATTGAACTATTTAAACTTGAAGCGAAACAATTTTTCACTAATGTGGCAGCATTTTCACACAATGGTACTATCCTTGCAACAGGAGGAGGAACTGGCATAATCCACTTGTGGAATGTAAAAACTGGAAGCGAGTTTGCAACTCTTACAGCTACGTTCACTGACTCATCTGGGTCTGAAGCAGAGGTTTTGGCATTTTCACCTGATGACTCTACACTTGCCGTTGGTTTTATGAATCATACCTTTTTTTGGGATTTGAAAACAAAACGGAAACGGAACATTGATCTTGCTAAGGAAATTAAAAGTAGTATTTACACATTGAAGTTCTCACCAGATGGAAAAATCTTGCTTACAAGTAGTTGGGATTGGCCTATAGGAAGTTTAATTCACCTATACGATGTCGCTACCGGACACAAAATTATAGACCTTTCTGGTCATACTGAACCGATAGAAATACTTGTGTTTTCACATGATGGCAAAACCCTCGCAAGTGGTAGTAGTGATGGTACTATCCTCCTCTGGAATTGGGACCAAATCATCTCCAAAGCAAAAGAAAACAGAGGAAAATAATCTATGAATACGAAACATCCATTTTTTATTATTTTGTTGTTGATTGTTGTGATACCTTCAATCAGTATTGCACAAGACAACACACAAGTCGGTTTACCAGAAGGTGCAATCGCACGCCTCGGTAAGGGCGGCATTAATATCATGCGGTTTTCACCGGATGGCACTCGCCTTGTCGTTGGAACAGATATAGGCGTATGGCTATACGATGTGGAGGATAGGAAAGAAACCGCATTGTTCACTGGACAACGTGGTCAAGTGAATGCACTTGCATTTTCACAAGATGGGAAAACCTTAGCAAGTTGTGGTGAAGACAGCCCTACTATACAGTTGTGGGAGTTGAACACAGGAGAAAAAAAGTTGTCAATTGCATTGACACAGCAGCGTGACTCCACGGTATCCTTAGCCTTCTATGGAACAACACTTATAAGTTTAGATAGACGAGGGAGACTATTTTATTGGGAGGCGAGTACTGGTAAAGAACTATCGGAGGCTAAAAAGATAGTTCAATTCAATGCAGCAGCATTTTCAGGTGATGGTAGTCAGTTTGCAGTTGGCACTAATGACAGCAAAATACACTTATGGGACACTACTACAGGTAAGAGGAAAAGAACACTCAGTGGTCATGCAACCCTGTTCAGAAAACAGGATAAAGAGATTCACGCGTTGGATTTCTCACCTGATGGTAATATTCTGGCAAGCGGGAGCGAAGACAAAACAGTACGCTTGTGGGATACACAGAACTACACAAAGATAGGCACACTCAGAAAACATGACGAATGGATAACCGCAATTGCATTCTCAGATGATATCAGGACATTGGCAACCGGTGATACAAGTGGAGAAATCAAAATCTGGGATATAGCAACCAGACAAGTACGTACGACTCTAAAGGGACATAAGAATACAATAAATGCTCTAACATTTGCACCAGATGGAATGTCTGAGTATAGTGGATGCCTTGCCAGTGGCAGTGCAGACGGAACTATTCGTCTCTGGAATCCATATACTGGCAAAGAAATGATTACATTAACTACGGGGCATACAGAATCGGTGGAAACGGTTGCTTTTTCTGAAAACGATACTTTCTTAGCAAGTGCTGTATTTAACGGGGTTGTAGAAAAATGGGATCTTACGACTTTTCAACGGATGGAATCCTTTGATCCCGGTCATAATGATACAACCCAATTTGTTGCGTTGTCATCAGATGCAAAGTTCTTCGCATGTAAAAGTGGTAATGCTATGGTAGCGTTTAATGCATTAGGAACTGGAGGTCATATAAGAGGATTAGGTAACGGCAACCTACAAGTATGGGATATGTCAACAGGTAAGGAATATCCCGTACCAGCGATACCTCCTGGTCCAAGAACTGCATCACCTGCCATTTCTCCTGATAATAATCTCCTTGCAGCAATTGATTTCCGCACAATTCGTGTGTGGCATAGAGAAACGGGAACAGAACTATTTCAACTAAATTCAAATACACCTTTGTTCAGAGGACAGATGCTTTTTTCACCTAATGGACAAAAGTTCGCTGTACTTGCATCACATAATAAACCACAAATCTGGGATGTAGCGACACAGAACGACATCACTCCTGCCAATATACAACCAGCAGAAGTGTTTGCCTTTTCACCAGATAGTACTACTGTTGCTATTGCAAGTCATGACGAAATGCACTTATGGAAATTGAACGCGGAAGCAGAAGATGTGCATACCCCACTCAACGCAGAATTGTTGGGTTTTGGCGAATCATTAACATTTTCACCTGATGGGAAAATCCTTATTGGGTATCAACGTAGGAATCTGAAGTTGATTGATGTGGAAACAGGTAATCAGGAAGCACTATCCACAATGCATACGGAACATATTGAAGCAATTGTGTTTTCTCATGACGGAAAAACGCTTGCAACCGCAAGCATGGATGGCACAATACTCCTTTGGGATTGGGAAAAAATCTCTATCAAAAGAAAATAATTAAGGATATCGACTAATGAATACAAAACACATTTTACTTTTTACACTGATTTTATTGGTAACAATAGTCCCAATCAGTATTGCACAAGACAACACACAGGGTGGCTTGCCTGAAGACGCAATCGCACGGCTCGGAAAGGGCGGAATTACTGTGATGCAATTTTATACCGATGGAACCCACCTTGCTGTCGGAACAGATGTCGGTGTGTGGATTTACGATACCAACACCGGAATAGTAAAGCATTTACTACTACATCCAAGAGGCGTTGACAATTTAGTTATATCACCCGATCAACGCATACTTGCAAGTAGCGGAGGTTCAAGTCCGTTTATTTTCTTGTGGAACCTGCAAACAGGTAAAAGCATTCAAACTTTAAGTGCTAAAATGAATAATGATGGCGCAGCATTAACATTTTCAAGGATGGGAAAGAACTGATTGGTCTTTATTCCGATGTGATTGGCGACACTGTACTTGTCCGTTGGGATGTTGCCACTGGAGAGATATTGTCAAAAAAGAAGGGTAAAGGTGTTTTTAGTCCCTTGTCTTCTACGCTAAACAATATTGCATTTGCAGGTGTGACTCCCACGGGGGAAATAACTCTACTATATCCAGAGACTCCCAAAAAGGGTACTTTCACCACTGATAGATTGAAATCTATTATTCCAAGGTTGTTAAAACCGGATAATATAAGAAAAAGACCTGATCATGGTGTCTTTACGTTGACATTCTCTCTGGATGGTAAAACAGTAGCTACTGGTGGTGAAGATAGAGTGATACGTTTGTGGGACACATCAAATCTTACTGAAGAAACAACTCTTAATGGACACACTGGTTGGATTACTTCCATAGCATTTTCTCCAGATAACGCCATAATCGCCAGTGGAGACACAACGAAAACAATACGTCTATGGGACGCGCGTACAGGGCAGCCTCTTAATACACTCAATGGACATACTCACACCATTAGTGTTCTTGCTTTCAATCCTGATGGAAAGACAGTTGCAAGCGGGAGTTTAGATGGGACTATTCGATACTGGGATGTAAAGACAGGTAAAGAATTGTCTATTTTGGCTACAGACCACACAAGGGGAACACGTCCAGTTGCCTTTTCAAAAGAAAACAGGACATGTCTCACCAGTACGTTTAATGGAACAATCCAGACATGGGATATCAAAACAGGCGGCAAACTTAATTCATTTGAAGTTGCTCCTATTGCACTGACTGCTGCCATGGCACTTTCTCCGGATGCCAGTCACTTTGTGGTTAAAGGCAACCCTAATTCCATCATATTACCCACACGGAATGGGTACCGGGTTGTAAGAACAGCATCACGAGGTAGATATATAACTCGTTTGTGGAATCTGAATACAGAATCAGAAATCAATTTAATACAAAATTATTCTGGTACTGATATACTTACCTTTTCGCCTGATAGCAAAGTACTTGCAGCTATTGATTCATTCGATGGCATCCATTTATGGGAGGTTAGCACTGGCAATGAAGTAATCCAATTTAATAATCGTTCCGATGTGTTTGCGTTTTCTTCTGATAGTAAAATCCTTGCGACAGGTGGAGGAAATTCTGATGAAACATACATTTGGAATGTAAAATCTGGTAATAAAATCCTTTCCTTTGCCACGAAGAGATCTGATGTTTTGGCATTTTCACCTGATAACTTAACCGTTGCTGTCGGGACTCGTTCCGAAATCCATTTGTGGAATCTCAATACCGTACAGATATCCACTTCAATGTTGATGGAAAAGTGGACAGAGATAAACGCTTTAACATTCTCCCCAGATGGAAAAACCATAATTGTAGGTATAACAGGTGAAATATGGCAGAAAGGATCCTATTTCGGGGTCCAATTGTGGGACGTACAAACTGCAAACATGTTGGGAACTCATGCCGGGCATTCAGACCAAATTGAAACACTCCGATTTTCTCACGACGAGAAAATTCTTGCAAGTAGTTCAAGAGATGGCACGGTGCTTCTATGGGATTGGGACCAAATCATATCCAAAGCAAAAGAAAACAAAGGAGATTAACCAATGCAAATGAAAAACCTATTTTTCATCACTTTGTTGTGCGTTGCTGCGGTACTTCCAACCAGCTTCGCACAAGATAATACACAAGTCGGTCTACCTGAAGGTGCAATTGCACGCTTGGGTAAAGGTGGAATTAATATCATGCGGTTTTCACCGGATGGTATGCACCTTGCTGTCGGAACGGATGTTGGATTGTGGCTATACGATGTGCCCGATGGAAAGGTAACGGCATTGTTCACTGGACAGAGTGGACAAGTAAACGCACTTGCATTTACTCCTGATGGAAAACAACTCACAAGTGGCGGATCCAACGATCCTTTTATCCACGTTTGGGATGTAGAAACTAAAAGAAAACTCTCTACGCTTACATTAACTCAAAGGAGTAATAAATTATCCGCATTGGCATTTTATGACGGAATGCTTTTCGGGATAAACAGCTCCCGTAAAATTACTTACTTGAATATAGACGTAGATAGAAAATTATCGGAAGAAAGTTTTTTTGTTCCAAGTTATAATGCCGTATTTTCTCAAGATGGCAGCCGCCTTGCTGCCGCGAATCTGGGAGAAAAAATTCAGTTATGGGATACAACAACAAACAGCCAATACGCAACTTTCATGGGACATGGAGATGGGAGAGATAAGAACATTTTGACCCTGGCGTTCTCACAAGATAAAAAAATCCTCGCAAGCGGAAGTGAGGACCAAACAGTGAAGTTGTGGGATACCCAAAGCCATACCGAACTTGGGACGCTTAAAGGACATGATGCCTGGGTTACCGCCATTGCATTTTCAGATGATGGAAATATCTTTGCTAGTGGTGACGCAAGGAAAGCAATCAAAATCTGGGATTTAGAATCACGGAAAGAACGTGCCACCCTTATAGGACATAAAAATACCATAAATGCTTTGACTTTCGCACCTGCGGGAACACCCCGTTATAGTGGGTGTCTTGCAAGTGGGAGTGCAGATGGAACAATCCGTTTCTGGAATCCGAATAATGGCAAGGAACTCACTACCTTTGCAACTGGACACACAGAGTGGGTGAAAAAAATTGCATTCTCTGAAAATGGAACAACCCTCGCAAGTGTGGCATTTAATGGCACTCTAGATCTATGGAATCTAAAGACTCGACAGGAACTGATTACCCTCACGGACGAACATAACAATGCAGCTGAAACGGTCGTTTTGTCACCGAATGCTACGTATTTCGCTTGTCGTGGCAGCGAAGGTATGTTTTACTCCAATCCGGGGGGATTCGGATTCCAAAGTAGTAGAGAAGGTGTCAATTCGAACAATCTTCAAGTGTGGGATATAGCCGCAGGTAAGAAACTTTCTCTTCCTTGGCTGGATGGTCGCATCAGTGATTCAGTATTTGCAATTTCACCATACAACAACATACTTGTAGCGGGTAATAATCAAGGAATTCGTGCGTGGCACCTTAACACAGGAACTGAATTATTCCAACTTAACACAGAACAGTCTTTGTCCGTACGGAGATTAGTGTTCTCACCTGATGGCAGAAAACTCGCTGCCATGAGTACTGATCACAGTCCACATGTGTGGGATATTACGACACAACGTGACATATCTCCGCCCAATATTGAGAATGTAAGGGTATCGGTTTTTTCTCATGACAGTTCTACCCTTGCCATGATCCGCAAAGAGGGTATTTACTTGTGGAATTTGGACATAGAATTAACCGAGAAACCTAATAATATAACTTATCTACCAGGAAAATTAGATGGATTCAGAGATGGATTGATACTTTCACCTGATGGCACTATTTTGGTTAGTCCAGGAAGTGATATGGAGAGTTACCCAATTCGGTTATGGGATATGGAAAAAGGTGAACGTCTGGATAATTTATCTGGACATACAGAACCGATAGAAACGCTAAGGTTCTCACATGACGGTAAGATACTTGCTTCTGGTAGCATGGATGGCACGGTGCTGCTATGGGATTGGGACAAAATCATATCTAAAGTAAAAGAAAATGGAGGAGATTAACCTATGAAAATCAAAAACCTATTTTTCATCACTTTGTTGTGCGTTGCTGCAACGTTTTCAAACAGTTCCGCACAAGACAACACACAAGTCGGTCTACCAGAAGGCGCAATCGCACGACTTGGCAAAGGTGGAATTAATATCATGCGGTTTTCACCGGATGGCACGCGCCTTGCCGTAGGAACGGATGTCGGCGTATGGCTATACGATGTAGCAGATGAAAAAGAGACGTATATCCCGCGCGTCATAGCATCACAATCGCAACCCATACATGATGCCCCTGATAATAAAAAGCCTGATTCGTTCACAGAGGGGGCTGGACAAGTAAATGCATTGGCATTTTCACAAGATGGGAAAACCCTCGCAAGTGGTGGACTTAACAACTCTATTATTCAATTGTGGGATGTAAATACTAACACCAAACATGCAATAACAGGCTTATCACTTAACGCAGTAAACGCAATTGCATTCTTACAAGATAGCACAACACTTATCAGTGTAAATCGTGATGAAATCGCCCGTTGGGATGTGAAAACCGGCAGTAAAGTGTCTAAGTCGCGAGGTATTAGTAGATATGAGTCAGTGGTATTTTCTCAAGACGGTAGCAGTTTTGCAATCGGAACTGACGAAGGCAGAATCCGTTTATGGGACGCAACAACAGGCAGACAACAGAGGAGCCTCAAAGGACATGCAATCGTCAGTCTCTTTAAAAAAGAGGATGCTGATGTAGAAGTTTGGGCATTGGCGTTCTCACCAGATGGAAAAATGCTTGCCAGCGGAAGTGAGGATAAAACTGTCCAGTTGTGGGATATAGAAAAACGCCGCAAACTTGCTACTTTCGAAGCACATGAAGGTTGGATTACCGCATTGGCATTCTCCGCGGATGGGAAAACACTTGCCAGTGGTGATGCTAATAAAGTCATAAAACTTTGGGATGTAGATACTCACAAAGAACGCGCGACCCTTTTAGGTCACAAAAATACTATCAGTACTCTAACATTTGCACCTGAAGGAACATCGCCTTATAGTGGCTGTCTTGCAAGTGGCAGCTACGATGGCACAATCCGATTCTGGGATCCGAAAAATGGAGAGGAACTTGTCACATTCAAAAGTGGACATACAGAATCCGTGAAAGCAGTTGCGTTTTCTGAAGATGATGTTAACCTGACAATAGCAGCGTTTAACAGCACTGTCGGCGTATGGAGTCTACAAACTGGGAATGAACTGAATACCTTTGACGATCAATCCAACGATGTTGCCACTATTGTGTTGTCACCAAATGCCACACGTTTTGTCTTTCAAGGTATGAAGGGGTTTCGCTATTTGTCTCCTTATGGTCATAGGGACAAAGGTTCTTATAGCACACGTGACAGCATTCAATTATGGGACATAACCAATGGTGCAGAAATTCCTGGTCCTTGGCAGCATGCTGGATACACGGATGCACTCACATTCTCGCCTGATAACAACATTCTCGTTGCCAGTTTTGGGCGTGAAGGTGTTTTTGCATGGCATATGAACACCGGTGCCGAACTGTTCCGCTTTAACACGAAATCACGGCATACAAGTGAATTAGCATTCTCAACCAATGGAAAACTTCTCACTACATACCCGGAAACAGAGATATGGGATATTACTACGCAGCGCGAACTCACACCACCCAACACGGAAAGGTATCATGCATTCGCATTTTCACCCGACAGCACGACCATCGCCCTCGGCGATCCAAAAGGTATCGTTTTATGGAGCGTAACACCCACAGGTATCCAAGAACAGAATAGAATTACGGATAAACATCGTGGTTTTAGTAGTGTCTTAATATTCTCACCCGATGGAGAGATCCTTCTTGATACGAGAGGGTCTGAAATCATATTATGGGAAACAAAAGGTAACGATTTGGGAACCCTATCTGGACATACGGAGACAATCACTACTTTGGTATTTTCACATGATGGCAAGACGCTTGCAAGTGGAAGCGATGATGGCACAGTCCTGCTATGGGATTGGGAAAAAATATCCGTTAAGAATAAGGTGGAATAGAAATAACGTGAAAACCATCAGCAGGAAGAGGTGACAAAATGGATCGCATTATTAAATATATAGTTGTTATTATCATTCTCACTTCAAATGTGGTAACTATACTGACTGCAACACATGAGAGTGATCTTCTGAATATTTTTCTTATTGGAATAGGTGTGCTTAGTATTGTAGCGGTCTTACGGTACCTTGTGGAGTTGTCAAAACAGCGCACTTACAAAATAGGAAAGATACTTACATCGCAAAATATGATGAAGTTCTATTTGTGCTTCTAATAATTACAGCTTTTACGTTTTTCATACTTTCTAAGATTGATTTATGGGAAGCGAGGAAGATTGAAAAAGTTCGGTTTCAGCAAAACCCAGCACTTATTGAAAATCACCAGCTTCATTAAAAAACATCCTTCACTTCTGAGGAGTCCTATGTCTACAGAAGACTTAACAAACCTCAAAAATAGTCATTCTATAGTCTGTATACAGACGACGCGTATCCCTTCATTCGGCGGCAGTGGGAGCGGATTTTTCGTGAAACCAAACATGATTGTAACCAATATTCATGGCATCGCACCTCGGAGTCCTGTTTTCGTAAAATCGGTTGACAAAAAGGCCGCTTGGAAAGTTAAAGGTGTTGCTGCGTTTGATGTCAAAAACGATCTTGTCGTTCTAAAAGTTTCGGGAGAAAGCACGCCACTTCCACTCGGCAACAGTGATGTTGTGCAGAGTGGTGAACCAATTTCTGTCGTAGGATTTCCCGATAGTAAATATGAGGTAACAGAAGGCACTGTCCATAGTATCCGAGAAAGTGACAAATTGATCCGAATGAACGTCATCACATCCTATGGAAGTAGTGGTAGTCCTGTGCTAAATGATAAAAGACAGGTTATCGGAATTGTTGTTGGTTCATCCAGTCTTTACGGGCATGCCATCCCTTCAAGCCCGCTCAAGGCTCTACTTGATCAGGCAGAGATAGCAGAACCTTTGGTAAAATGGCGCAAGCGAAAACCTGTCCGTTCTTATGCAAAATACGCTCAAGGGGAACAGCACTATAGGAAGAAACGTTATCGCAAAGCGATAGTTGAATTTGACAAAGCCATCAAACTAAATCCTGAGTTCATTAGGAACTATTGCAAACGGGGAGGTGTCAAGGCTAAACTTGGTGATCATGAAGGCGCAATAACAGATTATGATAGAGTTATCCAACTTCATGCTGATGACTTTGTTGCTTACAACAATCGTGGTCTCGCAAAGGTTGAACTTGGCGATCATGAAGGTGCAATAGCCGATTACGACAAGGCCGTAGCACTAAATCCAGAAGTGGGGAGGATCTATTTTAATAGAGCTCGAGCGTATGCTTCCCATGAAAATTATGAGGCAGCCATAACCGATTATGATAAAGCCATAAAACTAAATCCTAAGAATGCTGCTCTTTACAATAATAGAGGCCTTGCGAAGGTTAAGCTTGGCAACTATGAAGATGCCATAACCGATTATGATAAAGCCGTAAAACTAAATCCTAAGGATGCCAAAGCTTACTTCGACCGGGCACTCGCAAAAGAAGCACTTGGGCAACAGGTTGCAGCAAAAGCAGATTTTGACAAGGCAAAGGAATTAGAGTAAACCCGCGATAAAATAGCAGAAACCTTGACAATTCAATACGTTTTTGGAATAATGGAGAAAAGTAAAATATAGCACTAAACGGAGATCTAATCCTATGGAACACACAAAATTGCTTTTCTTCTTAATCATTTGCTTGTTAATCACAACGGGTTTTGCAGCACAAGACACCGAAGAAAATAGTTCGCCAGTACAAGAATTCGTCAAAAAGGCAGAGGAGTTGGTGGAGCAAAACAAAATAGAGGAAGCAATAGAACTCTATGAACGCATTATAATAGCGGCACCCGATGACCTTGACTCTCGCGCAGAACTCGCAACGCTTTACGAGCGTATAGAACAATACGAAGAAGCTGCACAAACATGGGAAAAACTGCTTGAAACTGATCCAGAAAACATAGAGTATCAAGATGAATTTGTTGATAACTTACATGCTGCTGGCAAACATAACGAGGCATTTGAAATCGCACAGGCATACATCCAAACGTATCCAGAAGTGGGTGCACATTACGCACGGCTTGCAAGACTTTATGCGGCAGAAGGTGATGCAGCTGCAGTTATTGAGAACTATAAAAAAGCGGCTGCATTCGGATATGGCAACAAAGATATCTACCTTAGACTCGCAGAACACTATTTTATGAGAGAGGACATTGCAGCAACTGAAAAAGCATTGAACAACGCCATCACAGTCACATCAGGATGGACACGAGAACGCATTGAACGGCAATTGGTCAACCTCTATCGTTATCAAGGTAATTTAGAAGAGCTGCTACAGAAGGCTGAAACGGAAGGCACACTCACACCAGAGATGCAAAAACAACGTGCCCAACACTTTCGCAATACCGGTGATTTTGAGAAAGCCGCCGTTCACTATAAAAAAGCCGTTGAAATGACGAATGATACTTATGCTCGAAATAATCTTCTGAGGGAACTGCTCGATTTATACGCAAAACAGGGTAGAGAAGACTTGGCATTAGCATTCTATGAAGCCGAAGCTGCAAAGGAAATCATAGCAAAGGGTCTATCAACATCTTATAGTTCTTCGGGTATTACAATGCGGTTCGGCAGTGATGGCACACGCAGTACTTTGATAAATGTCTATAAAAATCAAGGGAAGCTTCATGTATTGGCATCTCATTTTGAAAGCAAACTTGAAAAGGATGTTGAAGACCGTGCCGTGCTTGAAATGCTCTCTGAAGTCTACTGGGAGTCAGAGAATTATCAGAAAGCAGCCGAAGCATATCAGACACTTGGCGAAACAAAACCGACGGGACGTAAGAATCTCCGTAGCTATTTTTACGCAGTAGCTGCCTTCCATAAAATGAACCAACCAGATATGGCGAAAGTCGTGCTGCACCAAGCCAACTCTGAGCTTGCATCCAGTAACTATGCAAAGGATGCCTCATTCCTCGGCGCGCTTGCCACCATCTGTCTCAAAAATGAGATGTACGATCCAGCAATAGAACTTGCTGAAAACGCTGTTTCTAAAGCCAGAGATTGGAAAGAGTATTTGAATGAGATTCTCGCGAAGAGTTACCTCGGTGTGAATCGTTATGAAGACGCTTTTAAGGCGTATCAAGAGATGGCAAATGCGGATGAGCGCAGCTACCTGCAAGAGAGAGCAGAAACTGGAATGAACGAAGTCGCGAAAACGGGTCAACTCTATGAGAAATGGATACCAGAACAACTGAAACAGGTTGCAGAAAATCCCAACGATACCAAACTTATCCTGAAACTCGCCCAAAGCTACGAAGCCACTGAAAAAATGCAAGAAGCGATTACACAATACGAAAGACTCGCCGAACTTGAGCCAGAAAACTCACAGTGGTATGAAAAACTTGGTGCCCTCTATAAAAATCAACCGCAAACAGAACAATGGGCGAAATCAGTAGCTGCTTATGAAAAAACAATAGAACTGCAACCAACTTCATACTATCTCTATGATCTATTGGCAAAGACCTATATGAAATCTGATCGCACTTCTGATGCCGAAAAGGTATATCGTCAGGCATTGGATGCAACACGTTCAAAGAACAATCCCGCGTCAGCCGTCCGAGCGATTGCTGGTTTGTATGCAGACGAAGGACAAGAGAATAAGCAGATCGCTATTCTTGAAGAGTTCGAAGCAATAGTGAATAACAGTGCTTCCCTAAATGAGCTTTTAGGGGATCTCTACAATGAAGTTGGCGATTCCGAAAAAGCGAAACTCGCTTACGATAAGTGGTTGCAAATTCGGCAGGAAGAAGTCAATCGGGCACAGAATGCATCCACTTATCGTAATTTTGCGGAGAAACTTCTTGATAAAGGACTGGACTTAGAAACGGCACTCAATTACGCGAAACGCGCATTCCATAAAGACACCTATTCAGATTATGACTATCTCGCTACACTTGGACGTGCATGTGTCGCGAATGGACTTTATGATGAAGCACTCAAACATTTCAAACATGCGTTGAGTCTTGTATCAGACGAACATTATGCAGAAATGTTGTGGGAGGAAATCGCCGAAGCTATCAAGAATGCTCATGACAAGCAACGTTACATTCAGATGCTATACGCATTGAAAGATACTATTTCATCGGGAAGTTCCAATATCTATCTTATTATCGCTGAATATTATGCGGAAAATGACACCCCTGAAAACGCAGAAAAATACCTTTTAAAAACCGGTTTTGTTCCAGAAACTGCTTGGATTACCTTAGGTCCGTTCAACAATAAGGATAGTATCGGTTACTTTATTGCTTATATACCGGAGGAAACCACACAAATTGACACGACTGCAAAGTATTATGGAAAAGATAGGCTTATCAGATGGGAAAAAGCGAGTGATACGAAATTAAATGGACGTTACGATTTCGGTAACGAAGACGGTATCAATGATTATTGCGCAGCTTATGTATGGACAGTTGTTATTTCGCCAGATGAACGGGATATTATATTCAGATTTGACAGCGATGACCAAGGGTTTATCTGGTTGAACGGGAAGCACGTCTTTGAACATTCCAGAGCCGATGTTGGTGGGGGTTCTGCAATAATTGATCGCCATACCATTCCAGTTACATTGAAACAGGGAGAGAACACCATCCTTATCAAAGTGTGCAATTCAACACAAACTTGGGATATGTATATGAGACTTACTGATGCTGACGGCAATTCGTTCGAGGATTTGAAATTCAAAACTGCTGATGCGTTGCTGAACGCACCACCTCCCGAACCGACCTTCCACGTAAATGTCAACCTCGGTTTAGCTGAATACTATAGTAAAAACAACATGACCGATAAAGCAATGGAACAGATGCAACAAACCGGCACTCTCCATGAAAACACATGGCTCGTTCTCGGACCCTATGATAACACCGCGGGTATCGGATATAATACGAAATACATCCCCGAAAACACAACACAGATTGACCTCACCGCAAAATATGAAGGTATAGACGAACAAATAAGTTGGAAAAAGTTTACGGATAATGCTTTCAACGGTTTCATAGATTTCGGTGAGGATATCAACTGGCGTGTTGCTTATGCTTGGACAGCCGTAACCTCTCCTGATGAACGAGAAGTGTTTTTCCGCTTTGGCAGTGATGACCAATCAAAAATATGGCTAAACGGCACAGAAGTATTTGCAGATACCAACGCGCAAACAGCAATACTTGACAAAAACACTATTCCCGTAACACTCAAGGCAGGCAAAAATACCATCCTCGTCAAGGTTTGCAATGAGGAAATGAGTTGGGGATTCTTTCTGCGGGTTACGGATGCGGATGGAAAACCAGTTGAAGATGTGAGATTTAACGGTGTGAAAGATAATTAGAACGTCTTTTCTAAAGTATCAATAGTTCGGACAATTTTTGCAGGTTTTTGCAACCTATTCAACCAACTGCGATGTGTAAAGTCTTTGGCAAAGGTTATCTCACGTTCAGACATATCGTCCGGGCGAGGTCTCCTCGCCCCATAAGCGTCAATTTAAGAAAAAGTTGCTGAATTTTCTCTTGTGGGAGGGGTTTCTAACCCCGATTTTGTCCGAATTTAAAATGTTTATCGGGGTTAGAAACCCCTCCCACAAGAAGATATATCCCTAAATTGACGCTTATAGGGCGGGGAGACCCCGCTCCTACGTGCAGTACCGAAAACTTTACACACCCTCATTATCAATCAACTTGACACTATGACCTACCTGCGTTATAATGAAATTACAATACATAA